>NZ_WLYW01000001.1:0-4837400 GCF_009707605.1 Conexibacter sp. W3-3-2
CGTGCGGCGGCGCGGGGCGATCGCGGTGATCGGGATCGAGGACGTGTTGGAGGCCAGGAGCCCGCGTCCGGGGCGACCGGCGGAGAGCTGTGCGAAGATCGCGTGCTTGAGCTCCAGGCGCTCCGGGGCGGCCTCGATGATCAGCGGCAGGGGCGAGCCCGCCGATCTCGCCGGCGCCCGTGACGCGGGCGACGATCGCGTCGCCCTCGGTGGCGTCGATGCGGCCCTTCTCGACGGACCGCGCGACGCTCTTCGCGATCCGCGCGAGGCCCTGCTCGAGCGCCTCCGGAATCGGGTCGGCAGGATCGCCGGGACGCCGTTGCGGGCGGCGGCCTGGCGATGCCGGCACCCATGGTGCCCGCGCCGACGACGCCGATGGGGGCGAAGGCGCTCACGACGGCACCAGGGCGTTGATGCCCCGTCTCCGCGCGGCCGATGATGAGCTTCTGGATCTGGGAGGTGCCCTCGTAGAGCGTGGTCACGCGACTGTCCCGGAAGTAGCGCTCCACGGGGTGGTCGTCGACGTAGCCAGCGCCCCGTGGACCTGATAGCCTCGTTCGCGCACCAGACCGCGGCCTCGGTGGCGAAGAGCTTGGCGATCGACGTCTCCGTCGTGTTGGGGCGGCCCCTGGTCCTTCAGCCAGCCCGCGCGCAGCGTGCGAGGCGGCGTCGGTCTTCACGCACATCTCGGCGATCATCGCCTGCACGAGCTGGAACGACGCGATCGGCCGGTCGAACTGGCGGCGCTCCCTGCGCGTACTTCACGGACTCCTCCCAGGGACCCCCTGGCGAAGATGCCGACACAGGCCGCAGCGACCGAGTAGCGGCCGAGTCAACGAGGTCATCGCGATCTTGAAGCCCTGGCCGACCTCCATGGGGACCGTATCGTCGGGCACGAAGCAGTCGTCGAGAGCGCGATCGACGCGGTGTCGGCCAACGTACTGTGCCATCTTCCCGTGGATGGGGATGGGACGAAGCAATCCTGGTCTAAATTGTCGACGAGGAAGCCCGAGGCGACGCCCGCTTGGCCGAGCGACGGGTCGGTCTGCGTTACCAGGCGAGCTTCGCGACGTTGCCGTTGGAGATCCCACATCTTCGACCCGTTGAGCGTCCAACCGCCGTCGACCGCTGTCCCTTTTTGGGTCTTCTGGTTCGCGGCGTCGGAGCCGGTGTCGGGCTCGGTCAGCGCAAACAGCCGAGGGATCTCGCCGCTGCACAGCTGCGGCGGCAACGCGTTGCTTCTGCTCCTCCGTGCCGAACGTGACGAGGACCGAGCAGACTTAGCGACGTCCGCACGCTGATCGCCGTCCACATCGCGCTGCACGCGCGGGCGACGTTCTCGACGACGAGCCCGTAGGTGACGTAGTCGAGCCCGGCGCCCCCGCACCCGCAGGACGATCGCGCCGGGTAGCCTTGGGCGGCGATCTTCGCCGACCAGGCTCGCGGTCGAAGTGCTCGTTGCGGGAGTTGTCCCAGGCCCGCAGCGCGACCTGCCCGCTCGGCGAACTCCCAGGCGGTGTCGCGGACGAGCAGCTGCTCGTCAGAGAGGTCGAAGTCCATGTGCCGGACCGTATCGGACACACCGTCCCGATCACGGGCACCCCACACTCAGGCGGTGGATCCCTTCGCGGTGATCATGCTCGGCGGCAGCGCCGGAGTGGTCGTGGCCCTCCGCCTCCTCGGCCGCTACTGGGCTCCGGCGCCGACGTCGTGGACTGGAAGCCGACGCGCTCCCCCGAGGTCGAGGCGCAGAACGGCGTCGACGACCTCGAAACGCTGATGCGGGTCGCCAACCGGCAGCGGCGCCGTCTGGGCAGCAGGAGCTCACCCTGGGCACGCTCGACCAACCGCGGGTCCAGGAGTCCTCCGCCGGACGTACCCGCCGCAGCAGGAGTACCTCGCCGGCCTCGAGATCGAGCGGATGCTCGAGGTGAAGAACAGACGCCGCACGGCCAGGGCCTGCCGCCGATCAGCGCCGAGGAGTACCGGGCCCGGATCGAAGGAAGACGAGCTGTGAGTGTGCTGATGATCGGGGGCGGCAGCGAGCGCGGGCTCGCGCTGGCCCGCTCGCCCCTGACCGCCGAGGAGCCACCTATGGATCGTGTCGCGCGAGGGCGCGCCGCGGAGACTATCAAGGCGGTCGGCGCGGAGTGCTACGTCGGCACGCCCGACGTCGTCGGCACGATCCGGTTCGCGCTGGAGAACGTCACCGTCCTCTGCTGGCTGCTCGGCACCGCCGAGCACGAGGATCCCGAAGCTCGAGGCGCTGTTCGGCTCGCGGCTGAAGATGCTGCTGGAAGACGACCGACACCACCGTGCGCGGTGTCGTCTTCGAGGACGCCGGCACCGTCGCCGACGAGCTGCTCGCCAGCGGCAAGCACGGGCGAGAAGAACAAGATCCCGCGTACCTGCGTGCCGACGGCCGCGACGTCGACGCCTGGGTGCCCGCGGGCGCGCAGGGCGATCGACTCGCTGCGCACCGCCGTGCGCGCCACGCCCCAGCGCTGAACCGCGACGGTCCGGGACCGCCCGCCGCGGGCGACCCCGGACCGCCGGCTTCCGCCCAACGGACGGTCACCCGTACGGTGCGGGCCGCGACGCGTTCCCCGCTGCGTCGAGCGCCCGGACCGTGACCGTGGCGACCGCGCCCAGCCGGCGCGCGAACTTCAGGCGGAAAATCGCGTGCCGGTCGCGACGAACGAGCTCGCCAGGCCGCACGGCGGGACCCGCAAGAGTCGGCCGGACGGGGTGACGAAGCGGCGGCGGCCCGCCCCGGCCGCCCCGCGTCAGCGACACGAGCACCGTGCGCGGCGCGGTGGAGCGGCAGCCGCGGTCACGGGCCGTGCCGCGCATCCATGCCCACCGGTGACCGCGATCCGGCCGAGCGCCAGCGACGGGGCGACCCGGTCGGTGCACGCCGCGCCCGTGCGGACCGCGCCGGAGAGGCCGATCACGTCACCGGCCACCGCGGTGCTGACGCGCTGCGTCGCGTCGATGATCGCCATCGGGTCCGGGCCGCAGGTCGGGCCGGAAGCAGAACTACATTCCGCCGCGTCGTCTCGGCGAACACCGGGGGAGCCCGGTGGTGGCCTCCTGGAAGCGCGCACGTCGGCAAGCTGGATCGAGCCGGTCGCGAACTGCCACTCGCCAAGCTTTGGCTCGAGCTTACGGACGGCGCCGGGGTCGAGGCCCTGCCCGGCGAACACCGACAGCGGCACGGATCTCGTTGAGCAGGATGTGGACCTTCGGTGGTCGAGCCGACCGTCGGGTGCAGCGCGTTGCCGAACCACGGGTCGGCCGCGGATACCGTGGCGGTCCGACCCGCCACGCGTCGGTGAGCGCGATCGTGAAGTCCTGCGTGCTGGCCGCCGGGTTCCACAGCGCGGCGCCGTCGCCAAGCGTACGGTCCAGGTTGCGCGGGTCGAAGAAGTTCACCGCCGCGGCGAGGGCCAGGGCCTTGAAGCCCCGGACGTCACCGGCGGCCTGCGGGGATCCCGCGTGGCGAGCGTCGCCGGTGCGCCGCCGGTGCCCAGCGGGTTGTCCCACGCCACGGCCAGCTGCAGGCCGTAGGAGTTGTTCACCGGCGAGTTCTCGCGCGTGCCGCTCTGCCCGCCGAGGGCGCCGATCGCCGGGACCGGGCAGGGCTTGTCGCCCTGCGGCAGGTTCGGCGTCGGGCCGCCCAGCGCGGTGTCCGAGAAGTTCTTCGGGTCAGGTTTACCAGTCGATGCCCGTGGCGGTCGTCGCCGGCTGCGGGGTCACGCCGCGCCGCTGACGTACGGGTTCGCGAACCTGGACGCGGTGATCGACGTGCCGATGGCGCTCACCGTCAGCGATTCGTCGGGGTCCGGGTCGAGCACGTCCCAACGCTCGCCGGCGCCCGAAGTAGCTCGTGAGCATCCGCTCGACGCACGGGATGCGCGTGCCACCCGACGTGGCGTTGGTCGTCCCGCCCTGCGGGCAGGCGCTGGCGGGGACGACCGGCGTGGTGCCGTCCTCCTGCGTCTCGCCGGTGATGAACGGCTCGAAGTCGACCTCGCCGCCGACGTACGCGGCGGAAGAAGCTCGACATCGTCGCGAGGCCGATCCGGGCCTGGTCGCCCATGCGGGCCGGGTCACCCGATCCGCGGTTGGCGGAGTCGTAGGTGCCGCGCGAGAGACGGACGTGGTTGGGCGAGGTGGTCGGGGCCGTGATCGTGCAGGCCTGGTCGCCGGTGTTGGAGTCCTCGCCGTCGAAGTCCCAGACGCTGTTGTACCAGTTGTGGTTCGTGCCGTGGATGGCGAACTGGACGCGCGGGAAGGGGTCCCCGGGGAAGATGTACTGGCCCCGCTCGAAGTTGCGTGCGGCGTGCAGGTTCGACACGTCGCCGTCGCAAAGCGGCAGGTGCGCGAGTACGGCACGCCGTACGGTGCGCGCCGCTCGTAGTCGGTGCCGGCGAGCGAGATCACCGCGCGCAGCGGGGTAGCGGCGGCCGGGGGAGGGACGGCTGCGGTTGTAGTCGATGAAGCTCGTGACCGCGTCACCGCCGCGGGAGTGGCCCATCAGGCCGATGCGCGAGAAGTCCAGACGACCGACGAGGTCGGCGCCCACGTTGCTGTTGGGGCCCTCCGGGAGCGGCTCCTGGTTGGCCTTGTAGAGCGCGTCGAGGGTCGCGGCGATCAGCAGGCGGCGCTGGTGCATGCCGCGCGCGAGGCCGTCCTGGAAGGCCATCATCTGGTCCTGGTCGACGGAGAAGACCGCGTAGCCCCAGCTGGCGAGGTTCTCGCCGAGGTAGCCGTAGCCGAGGTCGTTGCGCTTGAACGCCGTGCAGTTCGGCGAGGTCCCCGAGTCGCACTGGGTGTGGTTGCCGTGCACGAGGACGATGACCGGGGCGGGGCCGGGCTTGTCCTTCGGGAGGTAGGCGGTCCCGCGCACCTGGAGCGTCGCCGGCGGCCGAGCCGGTGGTGGCGCCGCCGCCGGCGTTGGGCTCCTGCAGCGTGACGGTTCCCAGCGTGTAGGGGTTCTTTCGTCTCCACGCCGAGCGACCCGCGGACCATGGGGTCGGGCAGCTGCGCGAGGGCGGGGGCGGCCGGGGTGCCGAGCGCGCTGAGCGCGGCGAGGACGCCGAGGGCGAGACGGGTGCGACGGGGGGGTGCGGACGGTGTGCAAGGGGCTCCTGATGGAGGGGTGGAACGCCACCGGACCGGCCCACGCGCACTGCGCGGCCGCAACCGGTGAGGCGGCGGCAACACTAGGTGCGCCACGTGGTGCGAATCTCCGACCGCCGGTCGGATGTAGTCGTGACTACCTTCGCCCGTCGGTCGGAGAGGGGAAGCCACCCGGTCCATACCGTGCTCGTCGCCGCCCGCTCGGGCGGCGAGCGGCCCGCGCGCGGTCCGCCCCCATCGACGACCGAGGTCTCACCACCCCATGAACCACCCGTGCTCTCCCGACTCCCCGCGCCGCGGCGCGTCCTCGCGCTCGCCGCGCTGCTCCCCAGGGTCGCGGCGGCGTCGACCTACACCGTCGACGACGACCGGCTCGACTGCCCGAACGCCGGCTTCACCTCGATCCAGGCCGCGGTCCAGCAGGCGTCCCCACGACACGGTCGTGATCTGCGCCGGGCTCTACCTGGAGCTCCGTCCCGGCCTCCGGCGCGAACTCCCCCTCCCAGACGGGGTCGCGCAACGGCCAGACGATCACCAAGCCGCTCACGCTCCTGGGCGCCGGCGCGGACAAGGTGACGATCCGGCCGGCGGCGGCGCTCGGCCCCACGCTGGCCGGCACCGCGCCGTACCTGCGCGACGGCGGCGGCAACGTCATCACGGTCTCGCGCCAGGCGGGCGGCTCCTCGGACTTCGACGAGAACTTCACGACGATCTCCGGCGTCACCGTCGAGTCGCCGACGATCTACGCCGAGGCCGGCATCGCCTTCTTCAACACCTCGGGCGTCGTGCGCAACAGCCGCGTCGGACCGCTGCTGCGCGCCGCCGACGCGACCGAGCTCGCCGCCCGGCCGCACGGCTGGGGCATCGTCCAGACCAACCACCTCGTCGGGGCCAGCGAGGGCACGATCCGCCGCGAGGTGACGGTCGAGCGCACGCTCGTCACCGGCTACCAGGCCGGGGCATCCTGTTCGACGACGCCCGCGGGACCGACGGCTCCGCCACGACCGCGCAGCGGTCCGGCATCCGCGCCTACGGCCGGGTCGTGCAGTCCACCGTCACCGGCTCCGGCCCCGACACGCTGATCCCGCAGACCGGCATCCGCTACCACGCCGGACACCGCGGCGAGGTCACCAAGTCGGTGATCACCGGCAACTCCTACACGCCGGACGCACGTCAGTCCGTCGGCGTGCTGCTGACCGACGCGGAGACCGGACCGGACCCGTCCAACCCCACGGTCCGGGCGCTCACGGTCTACGACAACGTGTTCACCGGCAACGGCTACGGCGCGTTCAACGCCAACGCGACGAACGACGCGGTCCGCCAGGGCGCGCCCGCCGCCTTCACGCCGGGAACGCTCGGCCTGGAGAACTGGTGGGGCTGCAACACCGGCCCGATCGTCGGAGCGCCGAGCAGCGCGACCTGCCAGGGGATCTCCGGGGACGACACCACCCCGGCGGCCTCGATCGAGGCGCGGAGCGACCCGCACGACCCAGCAGGTCCTGACCGCGCTCCAGGGCGGGCCCGTTCCGGGCGTGACCGCGGACGCGCTGCCGACCGCCTCGATCGACGAGCCGCTCGGCGGCGGCACGATCGTCGCCGGGGTCGACGCGGCGCCGGTCGTGGTCGCGGCGGACGACTTCGGCGTGAAGTCGGTCGCCCTGAGCGTCGACGGCGACACCCCCGTGGTCGACGGGAAGGCCCCGTACGACGCCTTCTCCTACACCCCCGGGTTCGACCAGCTCGGCGACACGGTGACGTTCACCGCCGTCGTCACCGACGCCTCGAACCAGACCCGGACGGTCACGTCGACCGTCCGCGTCGTGCCACCCGCCGGCTACGTGCCGCTGTCGGTCGACCCGGGCAGCTACGCCGCCGGCCCGGTGACGCTCGGCACCACCAGGACCACGACGGTGACCGCGACGAACTCCGGGGAGAACCCGGTCACGCTCGCGCCTCCCGCGGTCACCGGCTCCGGGTTCGCGATCCGGCCGACCGGGACGACCTGCGCCGACGGGCTCGTGCTCGCCCCCCGACGAGACCTGCACCGTGGTGCTCGTGTTCGCGCCGACCGCGGCGGGCGACGCGACGGGCGGCCTGACGCTGGCGTACACCGCCAAGGGCGGGGGCGGTCCGGCGACCACCGCGCTCACCGGCTCCGGCGTCGCTCCGACCCCGACCCCGACCCCTACCCCGACGCCCGAGCCGCCGGCGCCGAGCCCGACGCCCGACCCGCCGGCTCCGACCCCGATCCCGGTGGCCCCGGTCGTCGCCCAGGACGCCCCGGTCACCGTCGCGTTCGCCGCCCCGTCGCTGCGCACGCGGATGACGAAGGCCGGCTCGGCGCGCTTCCGGGTCCTCTGCCCGGCGAGCGCCACCGGGATCTGCCGCGGCACCGTGACGCTGCGCGGCATCCTGCGCGGGACGACCGCGTCCACGGTCGGCAGTGCGAGCTTCGCCCTGCGGCCCGGGCGCGCGGCCACGATCGTCGTCCCACTCGTCGGCGCGGCGCGCAGCAAGGTCCGGCGCACCGGCAGGCTCACGGTCACCGCCCGGGTCCGGGCGCGGGACGGCGGCCGGCCGCTCACCGGGACCGCGGTGCTCGTCGTCCGCCGCTGAGCGGTCGGCGTCCGGCACCCGGCGCCGCGGGGATCCGCCCCGCGGCGTCAGACGACCGCAGCCGGGAGCCGCTCGAGCAGGTCGTGCAGGATGCGCGCGGTCGCGCCCCAGATCAGGTGCCGGTCGACGACGTACACGTCGGTGCGGAACGGCACCCCGCGGCGGACGAGCCGCTCGCGACCGTGCCCGGCGACGAGATCCGGGAGCGACAGCTCGAGGATCTCGGCGACCTCGCCGTCGCTCGGCGTCCACACGTGCCCGGGCTCGATCAGCCCGACGAACGGATACACCGCGTAGTTCGTGGCGATCGTCGGGGTCGGCTGCAGCGCGCCGAGGATCTCGACGTCCTCGCGCGGCAGCCCGATCTCCTCCTCCGCCTCGCGCAGCGCCGTCACCAGCAGGTCGGCGTCGGCGTCGTCGCGGCGGCCGCCCGGGAAGCTGATCTCCCCGGGGTGGCGGCGCAGGTCGTCCCGGCGGCGCGTGAAGACGGCGTGCAGGCGGTCGTCCTGCACGTACAGGGGCACGAGCACGGCCGCGGTCGTGCGACCGTGCACGGACAGGCCGGCCGCGTCGCGCGGGTCGAGCAGCCGGGAGCGCAGCGCGGGGGAGCGCCCCGCGTCCGGCGCCTCAGGCGAGGGAGGCGCGGGAGACACGCTCGTCGAACATGACCTCGCCGTCGAGCGTGCGGTGCACCGGGCACTTCGCCGCGATCACGCGCAGGCGCTCGACCTGCTCGTCGTCGAGATGGGCGGGCATGCGGAGATCGAGCTCGAACGTCGTCGGCTTGCCGCGCTCGGAGGCCTGGAACTCGCAGCTGACCTCCAGGCCCGCCACGTCCCAGCCCTTGCGCTGCGCGTACATCTCCATGGTGATCGCGGTGCAGGAGGCCAGCGCCGCGGCCAGCAGCTCCTCCGGCGTCGGGCCGGCGTCCTGGCCGCCGAGATCGGTCGGCTCGTCGGCCACGAGCTGGTGGCCGCGGATCTTCACCGTCTGCTTAAACGTGCCGGAGCGCGTCGAGATGACCTTCATGTCCCAGATGCTACGCCCCGCGACCCGCGTGGCCCGCCGTCGGGCTCAGCGGCGCACGCGGTGCCCGAACTCGGTGACGTAGGTCGCACCGCGCGGGGATCCTCCGGGACGCCGAGCACGACCCCGACGCCGATCTCGCGGTAGCTGCGGTCGAGGATGTTGCGCCGGTGGCCCGGGGAGGCCATCCAGGCCTTCACGATGCGGGCGGGCGTCGAGATCCTCCCTGTGCCCCAGGCCAGGTTCTCCCCGACCGACCAGCGCGCGATGTCGCCCTCGAGGTACCCGGTGCGCCGGATCCGCGCGAGCATCGTCGTGCCGGCGGGGGACACGTGCGCGAAGAACCGCTCGCGGACCATCTGCGCCGCGTACCGGTCCGCGACCCCGGCGAGCGTCGACTGCGCGCGCAGGCGTGCGCGGCCGCGCTTCGTGCGCTCGCGGTTGAGCAGGCAGAGCGTCGCCCGCTCCACGCGCGCGATCGTCGCCGCGGTCGGCTGCAGGTTGCGGTCCGCGCAGCGCCCGGGCTCGCCGGCGGCGTGGGCGCCGGCTCCTCGGGCGCCGGCGTCGGGGAGGGCGTCGGGGTCGGGGCCGGGACGCACGTGCCGATCGGTGGCAGCACGACCGTGTCCAGGCAGATCGGCAGCGACGGGAGGATCGCGTCCGCCGCGCGGGCGGGGGACGGGAGCATGGCGGCGGCGCTCGCCACGAGGGCGCAGATCACCGCCGCGCGGGAGGTGCGCGGGAGCTTGGGCATGAGGGCTTGAGGGAGGCGACGGGGGCGGGGCCCCGGTCACGGTCTGCGTCGGCCGTCGCACCAGGACGCACCAGCTGGGGAGGGTCCGGGTGGACGTTCGTCGGACGCCCGGGCGCCCGGCCGCGTCGCTGCCGATGGCGCTCCGGGCGCGGCGCTGCCACCATGGGGGCCATCGGGGCGTGGCGCAGCCTGGTAGCGCACCTGCTTTGGGAGCAGGGGTCGCCGGTTCGAATCCGGCCGCCCCGATCGTCGGCGGGCCGCCGTGCGCCAGGAGACGCTGCGGTACGGTCCGCGCGCGTCCCGTGCCCCAGTAGCTCAGCTGGATAGAGCAGCCGACTTCTAATCGGCAGGTCGTTGGTTCGAATCCAACCTGGGGTGCCTCTCGCCGTCCGTCGCGGTTGCGGCGATGTCCCAGTCGTCGCCCGCCGGAATCTGATGGCGCATGAACGTTCGACACCCGTCGCTGATCTAGCGTCGCCCGGGTGTCTAGAACGCGAGTCAGCATCGAACGTCCTCCCTGCAAGGAGGCACCATCCGCGTGTCCCGGTGCGCCCCCTCGGGTGGCCGTCGCGCCGCCCCCGCCCGAACGTCCACGGCGGCGGCGTGCCCGCGTCCGGGGAGCGGTCCTCACCGTCCTCGCGCTGCTCGCGCTGCCCCAGGCCGCCCACGCCGCGACGACGACGTTCACCGTCGACTCCCTGGTCAACACGAGCGTCGCCGCCGCCAGCTCGGACGCCAACACGGCCGACGGGATCTGCGCCACCGCGAACGCGACGTGCACGCTGCGCGCCGCGATCCAGCAGGCCAACGCGCTCCCCGCGTCCCCCGGTGACGACATCGCGATCGTCTTCGCCGGCTCCGGCACGCTGACCCTGCCCGCCAACGGCCTGAAGATGAAGGCCGGCGGCGTCTCCACAACGGGATCAGCAACGACTACCTCGGCAGCAACTACTTCTTCCAGATCGACGCGAACCGTCCGGTCACCGTCGACCTCGGGAACGACATCAAGATCGAGTCCGCCGACGACGCCCCGAACGGGATCTTCCTCGTCAGCAGCGACGGGGTGACGATCCGCAACTTCCAGAACCTCCGCGGCGGCGACTCGAGCATCGTCGTCGACAAGGGCACGCAGAACACGACGATCGTCAACGGCACCTGCGCCGATCCGACGACCCCATCCTCGAGGTCTGCGTCGGCATCATCTCGGAGGCGTCCGACGTGACCATCACCGACCTCGACGCGGTGAGCGTGTTCCGCTTCCCGATCTTCGTCGATCGCGCCCAGGCCGGCGACGACCCCGTCTCGAACGTCGCGATCACGCGCCTGGACAGCAAGGGCACCGAGCAGTTCGGTGACCTCTGGGTGGAGCTCGACGCGAAGATCGACGGCTTCACCGTCGAGGACTCCGACTTCGACAGCCCGGCCGGGTACGCCGTCGGCCTGCAGAGCGGCAGCTCGACCACCGACCTCGCGATCACGAACTCGCGCTTCGTCGCCGACAACGCGTTCGCGATCTTCGCCTACCCCAACAGCGACACCACCGACCTGCGGGTCGAGGACTCCACCTTCGACGGCACCCGCTGGGCGTTCGTCGACCACGGCGGCAGCGCGCACGACGGCCTCGTCCTGCGCGACAACCGCTTCGAGGACGTCTTCCAGCACGTGCTCGACTTCGTCGACGCGACGTACACCGACGCGGTGATCGAGGACAACGACTTCATCAACCAGCGCGGCGACGGCCTGACGACCGTCTGGATCCGGCAGCCCGGCACCAACAACGTCGTGCGCAACAACGTCTTTCGCCAGGACGACGGCGTCTTCCAGAACCGCTGGGCGATCTACAGCCAGGCCAACGTCGCCGAGAGCGCCGACACCGGCTGGTCCTTCACGGGCAACAGCGTCCAGGGCTACAAGGCCGCCGCGTCGGGGCCGATCGTCGCCCTGGGCAACGGCCGCACGCGCATGGAGCGCAACACGTTCGACCAGAACACCCGCGGCACGACCTCGCCGATCCAGAGCGAGGCGCAGTCCGGCTGGTTCGTCACGAACTACGGCGGCCGCGCCAACAGCCGCATCCAGACCTGGCGTCCGACCGCCGCGGTCCTCGACCCGGGCGTGTCCGTGCAGCTGACGGTCGCGCCGGTGACGCCGCCGCTGGGCGCCAACACCGCACCGACCACGCCCGTCGACGTCGACGTCTTCTGGACGGCCGACGACAACGCCGAGGAGTACGTCGGTCGGATCGACGACGTCAGCGCCACCACGACCGTGACGCTGCCGACGACGAAGACCGGAGGCAACTTCCGCGTGCAGACGCAGGACGCCGCCGGACGCTCGTCGCAGTACTCGGCGCCGTTCCAGGTCGGTCCCGACACCAGCCCGCCGAACCCCCGACCGTGATCGCGATCGACCAGGTCGGCACGCTCTCCGGTGAGGGCGAGCCCGGGGCGACCGTCACGGTGCTCGACCAGGACGCGAGCCCGATCGCCACGACCCCGGTCCAGGACGACGGCACCTGGCAGGTCGAGGGACCGTTCGCCTGCGGGACGACCGTCTCCGCCACCCAGACGGACGCGGCGGGCAACGCGTCGCCGGCGAGCACCCCGGGCGTCCCCGCGTGCAACGACGGCTCCGGGCCCAAGCGCTGCACGCCCGGGCAGATCATCGTCTCGGGCAACTCGCCCGCGGACCTGCTGCGGGTCGTCGCCGACACCGGCGGATACCGGACCTCCGCGATCGACGCGAGTGGCTCGGTCACCTACAACGGCATCGGCTACAACGCCGCCGACGGCCTCGTCTACGCGGTCGCCGAGAACGGCCACCTGCTGAAGCTCGGCGTCCAGGACGCCGCGACGACGGACCTCGGGGCGGTCTCCAACCTGCCCGCGGGTACCTACGCGGCCGGCGCCTTCGGACCCGACGGGGCGTACTACGTCAAGCCGCTGGACGGCACGACGATGTACCGCATCGACGTGGCGAACCGCCTCGCGACGGAGGTCGGGCTCTCGGCGCCCGCCAAGGTCTCCGACTTCGCGCTGATCGCCGGGCGGCTCTGGGGCAAGCACAACGACCAGGCCACGATCATGCGCATCGACCCGACCACCGGTCAGGTCGACGCGTTCCCCGCCACGGGCGTCGTGCCCGGCGGGCTCGTCCAGGCCGCCGGTGGGGCCTGGAAGTTCGGCAACGGCGACCTCGGACTGGTGTTCAACTCCAGCAGCGAGATCCGGCAGGTCCGGATCGCCGGGGCGGACACCGCCACGCCCACGTTCTCGCTCGTGTCGGTCGGTCGCACCGAGGCCGTCAACGGCAACGTCGACGGCACCTACTGCGAGGGCGCCGAGACCGACCTGGCGATCGCCAAGACCGGTCGCGTGACCGCGATGACGGGGGCGGACTCCACGCTCGCCTGGGAGATCACGGTCAGCAACCGCGGGACGACCGCGAGCTCCGGGGCGGTCGTGACCGACCAGCTCCCGGCGCCGGTGACCGACGTCGCCACGGCGACCGAGGGCTGCACCGTCGACGGTCGCACGGTCCGCTGCCTGGTCGGCTCGCTCGCGCCCGGTGCGACGGCGAGCATCGCCGTCACCGGCCGGGTGGTCGGCACGCTCGGTCGCGTCGACAACACCGCCCGCGTCGAGGGCCAGGACGCCGACCCGACGTCCACCAACGACACGGCGACGGCGTCGCTGGCGCCGCCGCCGACCGCTCCGGCGGTGGACCTCCCCCAACGGCACGACGCTGCCGCAGGGCGCCAACCGTCCGCTGAACTACAGCTGCGGTGGCGCCGCCGCCCCGGTGACGTGCGCGGCGACGGTCACCCGCCCGGACGGGACCGTCGTCCCGATCGCCAGCGGGGCGCCGCTCCCGACGGACGTCCCCGGGACGTACGTGGTGACGGTCACCGGCGTCGACGCGCTCGGCCAGAGCACGACGACGACCACGAGCTACGTGGTGGCCGCGCCGAACCGCCCGGTCGTCGGTGCGCCGGCGGACGGGCACGTCGTCGGACTCGGCGAGACCCTCCCGGTCAGCTACACGTGCTCCGGGGTCGTCCTGTCGACGGTCTGCACGGCGGCCGTGACGAAGCCCGACGGGACCACCGTCCCGGTGGCGTCGGGTGCCCCGCTGCCGACCGACCAGCCCGGCGTGCACACGATCACGGTGACCACGACGAGCGTCCTCGGGCAGACGACGACGTCGACGTCCACGTACCGCGTGCGGCGGACCTCCGGGCAGCTGATGCTCGACTGCGCTGAGCGCTCGCTCGTCCTGGTGGACGTGCGCCGGGTCGGGAACCGGGTGCGCCTGCAGGGCGTCACGCGGGCCACGCAGGCCGGGAAGCGGGTCGCACTGCGCTTCCAGGCGACCGGTGCGATCGTCGCGCGGCCGACCGTCCAGCGTGACGGGACGTTCGAGGCGTTCGTCAGCCTGCCGAGCGCCCGGGTCCGGGCGACCAACCGCGCCCGGTACCGGGCGGAGCTCGAGGGCGAGCGGTCGCTCAACCTCAAGCTCGCGCGGCGGATGGACATCACCGGCCTGCGTCAGGGCTCGGAGATCCGCATCAGCGGTCGGGTCAGCCGCCCGCTGGCGGCGCCGGTCGCCACGATCACCGTGCGGGAGCGCACCGAGTGCGGGACGCCGGCGAAGGTCGTCGCCCGGATCAAGCCCGCGTCGGACGGCCGGTTCACGGTGACGTTCGCCGCCCCGGAGCGCGTCGACTCGGCGATCTACCGGCTGGAGACCCGGGTGCGCAAGACGCGCAGCAACCCGAAGACCTACCCGACGTACACCCTCATCCGCGGGGTGGACTTCCCCTGATCGGGCGGGCCGCCTCCGGGCGGCCGGGTAGGACTGCACGAAGGATGGCGGCCCCGCTTCCCCCGGCGGGGCCGCCGTCGTTCCCGGGGCGGGTCCGTCGGCCCCCACGGCGGTCGCGACTCCAGGGCTTCGGGCGGCAGCGGTCGCGCGCCGACGGTCCGCCCGACCGGTCGCGCGGGCGTGCGAGCACGCGGCCGGACGGCGGGGGACGGGACTGGAGATCGGGGCGTCCGGCGGCACGGTCCGCGTGCGTGGTCGACGGGCCGCTGCCCGTGCGGACCCCGACGGGGCCGTCAGCGGCGGTCGCGGACGCGCAGCGCGGCGCGCGTCCCGCCACCGGGGCGGCGGGACAACGTGAAGGCCCCGCCGAGGACCCGGGCGTGGCGCCGCAGGCGCCAGATCCCGACGTGCCCGGCGTCGCCGGCCGCGGCGACCGCCGCCTCGTCGAAGCCCACCCCGTCGTCCTCGACGGCCAGCTCCAGTTCGCCGTCGCGCAGCGCCACGCGCACCGTCGCCCGGCTCGCGTTGGCGTGGCGCCGGACGTTCGCCAGGAGCTCCCGGGCCGACTCGACGAGGAGCACCGTGTGCCGACGGTGCACGTCGGGCTCGACGTCGAGGTCGATCTCCAGACGTCCGTCGCCGCGGGCCTCGGCGACCACGTACTCGAGCGCGACCCGCGGCGCGAGCTCCGCGAGCAGCCCCTCGTTCATCGTCACGCTCAGGCCGCGCAGCGCGCGGACGGCGTCGTCGATCCGCTGGTGGGCCTCGAGGACCGCGGGGTCGTCGGTCTCGGCCTCCGCGAGGTCCTGCAGCGCGGTGATCACGAGCTGCAGCGCGTGGTCGTGCAGCGCCTCGGAGAGCCGCTGCCGCTCCTGGACCCGGGCGAGCTCGGCCTCCGCCTGGGCGCGCCGCGCCGCCTCGTTGGCCGTCGCGGCGACGAGGACGTGATCGGAGAAGATCCGCCCGGCGAGCAGCAGCACCGTGAGCGCGCCGCCCTGCACGACGGCGCCGGTCAGCAGCGCGTCCGTCCCCGGGTCGTTGAGCAGCCAGCCGGTCCCGAGCCACGCCGCGGCGTGGCCGAGGGCGGCGCCGGCGAGCCAGCGGCCGTCGAGGGCGAGCACGATGAGGGTGATCACCCCGAAGGACATCGTCACCGAGAACGCGGTCGACGGCCCGGGGCCCAGCGCGGCGATCGCGGCGCCGGCCGCGACCGTGAAGCCGACCGCGGCGGACTGGTAGGCCCGGTTGCGCGGGTACGGGCCGTGGCGGACGTGCTGCACGCCGATCGCGAGCGGGCCGAGGATGATCGTGCCCGCGATCAGGAGCGCGGGCAGGACGCGCACCGGCGTCGGCGACGTCACGAGGAAGAGCAGGAAGAGGGCCAGGAAGACCGGCGCGCCGGTCAGGATCGTCGGACCCGCAGCGCGGCCAGCACCGGGTCGCCCATCGGGGCGCGCGCCGGTCCCGTGGGCGCCGGCGGCCGCCGGACCGCCCGCGACACGTCGCGCAGGAGCCGTCGCGCGGCCCACCGCAGGTCCTGCGGGCGTCCCGACCGGCTCATCGGTCGGTGCTCCCCGCGACGCAGGGGGAGGGGACGCCGGAAAGGACCGCGGGCGCGAGCGCGACCGCCACCCGCAGGCGCAGCGTCAGGGGGTGGGACGCGCCGGTCAGCTCGAGCACCTTCCGCAGACGGTAGGTGATGGTGTTGCGGTGGACGCCGGGCGCTCGGCGGCGCGCGCCGAGTTGAGGTGCTCGTCGTAGAGCACCTCCATCGTGGTCACGAGCGCGCCGGTCGCGTCGGCCTCGATCAGTGGGCCGAGCACCTCGTCGACGAACCGCCGCGCCTGGGGCCGGTCCGCGTACAGCAGCGACAGCACCTCGACCTCCGCGTAGTCCGTCACGGTCCCGGGTGCGCGACCGAGGTCGATCGCGAGATCGAGCGCCCGGACGGCCTCGTGCCGGCTGCGACGGAAGCCGTCGAGCCCCCGCGCCGCTCGGCCGAGCGCCACGACCGCGCCGGCGACCGGCGGGATCGCGACCCGCTCGGGCTCGCCGTCGAAGCCCGCCCAGACGTGGATGACGTCGGAGCCCGCCCGGGTCGCGAGCGGCCGTCGGCCGGTGGCTGCCCGCACGGCGCCCACCACCCGCTCGAGCTGCTCCTCCCGCGGTGGCGTCGTCCGTGACCCGTGCGGCGAGCGCGACGTGCCAGCGGTCCAGCTCGTAGTGCAGTCGTGCGCTCGCCTCGGCGACGTCCACGTCGTGGCCCGCGAGGAGGCTGCGGATCGTCGAGCCCCGCCGCAGGGCGATCACCGGCGGGTCGGCGGCCGAGGTGGCGGCGTGGTGGGCCATCAGCTCGGGCAGGACGCGGTCGACCATCTGGAAGAGCACCTGCGCGGTCGCCGCGTCCGCGTCCGCGAACGTCTCGAGGTCGGACGCCTGCTCCCGCAGACCGCGGCGCCACTGCGCCTCGAGCTCGGCCTGGATCGTCCGGTGCGCGGCGAGCAGATCGGACGGCTCGCGGCCGGCACGGGCGAGGTTCGCCGCCCACTTGCGCTCCTCCGGCAGTGGCTCGTGCGCCGTGACCTCCAGGCGGCCGCCGACGGTGGCGATGAACGCCATGAGGTTGGCGGTGACCATGTCGCTGAGGCTGGTCACGAGGTGGGAGCCGTCCGCGTCCACGGGGACCCGCTCGAGCGTGGCGGCGACGACCGCGCCGTGGATCTCGTCCAGCCGGCTCGCCATCGCCCGTGCGGCATCGCGGATCGCCGCTCGGGCGTCCGGGGAGAGCTCGCTCACCGCGCGCTCCGTGACGGGCCGGCCGCCGTTGGTCCGCTGCACAACGGGTCCGGCCGGCGTTGGGCCGCGGGCCAGCCCGGGGCACGCGGCGGGACGACAGGGTTCCGGGACACCGTGCCGCGTCGTCCTCGCCACCGTCCCGATCCGCGCCGCTGGGCGCTCGTGCGTCCGGCGGAGCGGGTGTCTGTGGGTGCGCGGGACGGCATGGGACGGGCGCACGGCGGGGCCGCGGGGTGCCGGTGCAGGACGGGCGCGAGCGGGTGAGGGCGCCGTGCGGCGGAGCGAGTATAGGCGCGGCGGCGTGCCGGAGCTTGCGGCGACGTCACTCCCCGGCGGGCGGTTCGTTGTGACGCTGCCGGAGGGGCGGGGCGGAGGCGGTCGAGCCGACCGTCGACCGCGGCGAGCTCGTGGGCCGGCTGGCGTCCGAGGTGCGCTGGGACGACGTGGATCGCGGCGCGATCGACCGGATCTGCGCCGCCATGCCCGCTGCGGCCCCGCTCCCGACCGCGACGCTCACGGCCGGTGTCCCGGCGCTGGCGCGGGCCGTGCGCGTCCTGGTGGTCGACCTGCTGGTCGAGCAGCGCCGCCTGGCGCCCGGGGACACCGACGTGCCGGCGGAGGCGGCGGTCGACCTCGTCGCGCTGCTGGGCCTCCCCGCCGACGTCGTCGCGGCGATCCCCGCCCTGCAGGCCGCCGCCGTCTGGGAGTGCCTGGTCGCGGCCGCCCGGATCGACGAGCTTCCCGCGCTCGCCGCCGCGGCCGGACCGCTGGGCGCCGTCCCGGGCATCGTCGCCGCGGTGCTCGACCGGCTGGCGGATCCCGCGGTGGGGACCGGGACGCAGGAGCGCCGGTCCCGGGAGCAGCTGCTGGCCGCCGCCGTGCCGGTGGCCGCACCGGCGGCGGATCCGCGATCCGCGCGGCTCGCGGTGGCGCTGCGGCCCGGGGGAGGGGTGCGCGAGCACGCGGCGCTGGCCGCCGAGCTGCGGTCGGCCGGGGTCGAGGCGACGCTGCTGGCCGACCACGTGGTCGCGCGGGTCCCGGCCGCCGGCCTGCCGTCCCCGGGGCCGGGGGTCCTGCTCGCGGCGGAGACGACGAGCCATCCGGATGCGGTCCCGGCCCGCGCCTCGCGCCTGCGCGAGGTCCTGCGCCGCGCGGATCCGACCGACCCGTCCTTCGTGTTCGACGAGCGCGACCACGTCGCCGAGCGGCTGCTGCTCTCCTGTCCGCAGGTCCATCGGGCGATCCGTGCGCGCGTGCGGCGGGTGCTCGCCGGGGGCGCGCCCGAGGCGGACCTCGCGACCGCCCGCGTGTACCTGCGTGAGGGCTGCGACGTCCGGGCGACGGCGCAGACGCTCGGACTGCACCGGGAGACCGTGCGCTACCGGCTGGGACGGCTCGGGTCGACCCTCGGGGTCGACCTGCGGACCTGGCGCGGCCGGACGGCCCTGCTGCTGGCCGTGCGGTCGGAGCGGCTGCCCGAGCCGCCGACCGTTCCCGCGGGCCGCCCCGTCGCGGAGCGCGGCGACCGCGGTCCCGTGTCCCTCGGCGAGCGGGTGGAGGCGCTGGCCGCCGCGCGCCGCGGCGCCCGGGCTTCGGTCGCGGCCGACCTGCTCGCCGACGCGCTGGCACGCGCAGGCGCGAGCGCGTCGGGCGGCGCGCTGCTGCGGGCGGTCGGCGCCGAGCTGGAGGGCCGCTGGGCGGCGGCCGGCCCGGAGCGCGCCTCCCGGCCGGCGGACCGGTGCACCGCGCTCGTCCCGCTGGCCGCGCTCGCGCGGCGGGTCGGTGACGGCGAGACGGTCGCGCAGGCGCCGCGCGAGGCGCTCGGTGAGGCGCTCCTGGCGGGGGAGCCGTCGCCCTGGATCGTGGAGGGCCTCGCGGCGGCGGCCGGCTTCGCGCGCGGGAGTCTCGTGCGGCCGGTGGTGTACCGCGCCGTCACGCCCTCCCTCGCCCGGTCCGTCGCGATGGACCTCCGCGGGGAGGGGCGGGTCGCGATCGCCCGCGGAGCGGTGGTCCTGGGCCTGGGCGGGGGAGGAGCAGGGAGCCGAGCCGACGCTCCAGGGGCTCGCCGGCCTGCGTGGGGTGGCCGCGGTCGGGGAGCTCACCGGCGTCCCCGAGCTGGCGGCGCAGGTGCCGCCGCTGGTGTCGCTCACGGACGTCGCCCTCGCGGCTGGACGGCGCGGCATCCTCGACCCGGTCGACGGTCTCCTCGAGCTGCTGCTGCTGGCCCGGCCGGACCTCGCCGGGCGCTCCAGCGCAGCGTGCTCGGGCCGCTGGAGGACCACGACGCCTCCCGGGGCGTGGACCTCGTGCAGACGCTCCAGCGGCACGTGGAGCTGGACCTCCGCCGGCGACGGACCGCCGAGGTCCTGCACCTCCACGCCAACTCGGTCGACCACCGGCTCGCGGCGATCGCCCGACTCACGGGCCTGTCGTTCCGCGATCCGGCCGACGTGCTGCTGCTGCAGCTCGCGGTGGCCGCCCGGCGCCTGGGTCACGGCCGGCCGCCGGCCGCCGAACGCGCCCGCTGAGTGCGCGCTACCCTGTCTCGGCGTTCCCAGGGGGCCTCTACCCGCCGGGGACGACATGCCCTCGGACGAGCCACTCGTCGCGAGGGCGCTTTTCTGCCCGGCCGTCACCGTGCGCCGGTGACGGTTAGACTGGCGGCACGCGTGGTGGGCGTAGCTCAGTTGGTAGAGCTCCTGGTTGTGGTCCAGGCGGTCGCGGGTTCGAGTCCCGTCGCTCACCCCTCTTGAGGTCCCTGCTCCGGCGGGGACTTCGTCGTGCAGAGGCCGAATGCCCGGCCGGGGTGCTCAGCGGTTGCGGATCGCGATCGTCCAGGTGAGCACGGTGGCGAAGCCGACCCAGGCCGCGTAGGGGACGAGCAGGCGCGAGGCGGTGCGGTCGACCGCGACGAGCTGCCGGATCAGCAGCAGCGTGCTGGCCTGGAGGGCGAGGATCTCGACGCCGGCCGCGCCGGCCCGGTGGCCGCGGAAGAAGATCCAGGTCCAGGCGACGTTCAGCAGCAGGTTCGCGGCGAACGCCCAGACGATCCGGCGCCGCTCGTCCCCGTCGCGGGCGGCGACGGTCGCGCGCGTGGCGGCGATCGCGATCAGCGCGTAGAGGACCGTCCAGACGATCCCGAACGCCGGCCCGGGCGGCTGGAAGGACGGCAGCGCCAGGCGCCGGTACCAGCGCGACGACACGTCGGTCCCGAGTCCCCCGACGGCGGCCGTCGCGGCGACCGCCGCGGTCCACGCGACCGCGACCGGCGCCGTCGCCGGACGTGGCGCGGACGCGTCGGCGACGCTCACGCCGCCACCCCGCGCCGCGTGTCCCGCCGCGGTCCGACCGCCGCCGCGACACGGCCGAGTCGCTCGATCCGCCGGCGCATCCCGAGCGTGCTGAACGGCCGGGCGAGCGCGGTCAGGAGCCCGGCCGCCGGGCCCTCGAGTCGCGCCACGAAGTGCACGTCGGTGCCGCCGCCCACCGCCGCGACGACGCGGTCCTCGTAGCGCAGCACGTGCCCGAGGGCCCGCGAGTGCCAGCCCATGCCCGCGCCCTCGCGGACCCAGTCGACGTGCATCGGGGTCGCGACCGGGGGAGAAGAACGCGCGGGTCACGACCGTCATCCCGGCGGCGCAGCGACCGCTCGACGGCTCGCTGGACGCGACGTGCGGCGACCACGCCGGCCAGGCCGCGATGTCGACCAGCAGGTCGTGCACGACCGCCGGGTCGGCGGGCAGGTGGGCGCGGTGCTCGATCGGGCGGGGCATCCACCCGGATACGGCCGCGGAGCGCCACCGGGCCACCCGGCCGGTCAGGTCTCGTCGCCGTGCGGGTCGGGCCGCCGCAGCCAGGCGCGGACCTCCCCGACCGCGACGACCGGCGTGCCGCACGAGCGGAAGCCCATCACCGGCAGGTCCTCGCGCGCGATCGCGCGCGCGACCCACGCCTCGTCGACGTCGAGCCACGCGGCCACCTCGGGCGGGCTCAGCAGGGCGTCGTCGGGCGGTCCGGGCACGGGCCGACCGTAGCGGCTGGACAGGGTCCGTAGATTGGGCGCATGCCCCGCTGCGCGCACGCCGACGAGCTGCGGATCGTGGATCCGCCCGACCCGGTCCCGGGGTGTGCCGAATGCCTTCCGGTCGGCGGCACCTGGGTGCACCTGCGGATGTGCCAGGAGTGCGGGCACGTCGCCTGCTGCGACAGCTCGCCGAGCACGCACGCGACGCGCCACCACGAGGAGACCGGCCACCCCGTCGCCCGCTCGGTCGAGCCGGGCGAGGACTGGAGCTGGTGCTACGTCGACGCGGTCATGTTCCGGGCGGTCGGCGGATGAGCCCCGTCCGCGACGACGTCGTCGTGGTCGGGCGACGCCACGACCCGGAGGACCATCGCCTGCGCGACTTCCTCACCCGCACCGCGCAGCCGCACCGCTGGGTCGAGGCGGGGTCCGGGGAGGCGGACGCGCTGCTCGCCGACCTGCCCGCCGACGTCGCCCTGCCGGTCGTGCGCTGCGGCGGCGAGACGGTGACGCGCGCGACCGTCGAGCGGCTCGTCGAGGCGTGGGCGATGACCGCGCCGCCCGCGCGCGACCACTACGAGCTCGCGGTGATCGGGGCCGGTCCGGCCGGGCTCGCCGCCGCCGTGTACGCCGCCTCCGACGGGCTGTCCACCGTCGTGCTCGAGCGCGACGTGCCGGGCGGGCAGGCCTCGCACACCTCGCTGATCGAGAACTTCTTCGGCTTCCCGGGCGGCATCGGCGGGGCGGAGATCGCGCGTCTCGCCGGCCGGCAGGCGGAGGGCTTCGGCGCGGAGCTGTCGTTCCTGCGTCCCGTCGTCGGCAGCCGCTTCGCGCCCGGGGAACGCACGACCCTCGAGCTGGAGGGCGGCCTCGCGGTCACGGCCGACATCGTCATCGCGGCCCCCGGCATGCTCTGGCGGCGCCTGGAGGTCGAGGGCGTCGAGGAGCTGCTCGGGCGCGGCGTCTACTACGGGGCGGGGCGTAGCGAAGCCCGCCACTGCGGTGGCGACGACGTCGTCGTGGTCGGGGCGGGCAACTCCGCCGGGCAGGCGGTCATGGACCTCGGCAACGCGGGCGCCCGGGTGCGCATGGCCGTGCGCGGTGAGGGGCTCGGCGCGACGATGTCCCAGTACCTCGTCGACCGGATCGCCGAGCATCCGCTGATCGACGTGCAGCTGCGCACCGAGGTCGTGGCGGTGCACGCCGCCGACGACGGCACGCTCGCCGCGGTCACCCTGCGCCACCGCGACGGGGCCACCGAGCAGGTCCCGGCCCGCGCGCTGTTCCTCTGCATCGGCGGGACGCCGCGCACCGGCTGGGCCTCCCACCACGGGGTCGCGACCGACGCCGCCGGCTACCTGCTGACCGGCCCGGACCTGCTGCGTGACGGGCGACGCCCGGACGGCTGGCCGCTGGACCGCGACCCGCTGCACCTCGAGACGCTCGTGCCGGGCCTGTTCGCGGCCGGGGACGTGCGCTCCGGGTCCACCAAGCGGGTCGCGGGCGCGGTCGGGGACGGGGCGGCGGCCGTCGCGCTCGCGCACCGGCGGCTGGCCGAGCTCCACGGCGCCTGAGCGGCGTGCCGGGCGCCCGTCCCTCGTTCTCCCGCGCCGAGCTCGACGCCTTCCGTGGCACCGAGGTGCCCGACCTGCTCGGGCCGGGGCTGCGGCTGCTGTTCGTCGGCATCAACCCGGGCCTGTGGACCGCGGCGGTGCAGACGCACTTCGCCCATCCGGGCAACCGCTTCTACCCGGCGCTGCACCGTGCCGGGATCACCGCCCACGAGATCGACCGGGCGCGCGGCATGTCCGACGCGGACCGCGCCCACCTCGTCGAGCGCGGCGTGGGGATCACGAACCTCGTGCGCCGCGCGACCGCGCGCGCCGACGAGCTGACCGCGGAGGAGCTGCGGGCCGGCGGGGAGCGCCTGCTCGGGCTCGTGCGGGAGCGCCGCCCGGCCGTGGTCGCGATCGCCGGGATCACCGCGTACCGCGACGCGTTCGGGGAGCGCCGTGCGCAGGCGGGCCGCCAGCCCGACCGGCTCGACGGACCGTTCGCCGGGACGCCGCTGTGGGTCGTGCCCAACCCCAGCGGCCTGAACGCGCACGCCACCGTGGAGTCGCTCGCGGAGGTCTACCGCGCCGCCGCGGTGGAGGCGGGCGTCGTGCCCGCGACCTGACGGCCGGTCCGTGCCGCCCCGGACGCGCTGCGCCCCGGAGCGGCACGACTGAGCCGTGACGGGTCAGAGGCGTGGCAGCTCGATCGCCGGGCAGCGGTCCATCACGACCGTGAGCCCGGCCGCGGTCGCCCGCGCGGCGGCCGCCTCGTCGACCACGCCGAGCTGCAGCCAGACGGCGCGGGCGCCGATCGTGATCGCCTCGTCGACGTGGGCGCCCGCGTCCTCGCTGCGACGGAACACGTCGACGACCTCGACGCCGCGCTCGGCCGGGATGTCGGTCACGCGCGGATAGACGCGCTGTCCGAGGATCTCGCGCTCGCGCGGGTTCACCGGGATCACCTCGTAGCCGCGCGACTGCAGCAGCGCGGCGATCCGGTGCGAGTCCCGTGACGGGTCGGGCGAGCAGCCGACGACCGCCCACACCCGCGTGGTGGTGAGGACCTCGCGGACGTGCGCGGGCGGGCTCCCGCTCACGGGGTGGCGACCAGGGCGCTGCGGTCGACGTCGTCGATCGTGCGGTGGCCGGTGAGGGCCATCGCGAGGTCGAGCTCGGCCAGCAGCGACCGCACGACGTCGACGACGCCGTCTTCGCCACCGGTCGCCAGCCCCCACATGTACGGCCGGCCGAGCAGCACGGCGCGGGCGCCGAGCGCCAGCGCCTTCAGCGCGTCCGAGCCGCCGCGGATGCCCGAGTCGAAGAGCACCTCGAGCCGGTCGCCGACCGCGTCCACGACCTCGGGCAGCGCGGCGAGCGCGCCGATCGCCCCGTCGACCTGGCGGCCGCCGTGGTTGGAGACGATCACCCCGTCGACGCCGTGCTCGGCGGCCAGCAGCGCGTCGTCGGCGCGCAGGATGCCCTTGAGCACGATCGGCAGCTCGGTGGTCTCGCGCAGGAACGCGAGGTCCTCCCAGGTGACCGCCGGGTTGGAGAACTGGAACGCGAACTGCCCGATCGCCGCCTGCATGTCCTCCTCGGGCGGGGCGGCCAGGAGCGCCCGGAACGCCGGGTCCTGGAGGTAGTTGACGTTGCCCTCGCCCCACAGGAACGGCAGGAACCCCTCGTCGAGGTCCATCGGCCG
Organism: Conexibacter sp. W3-3-2; assembly: GCF_009707605.1. Classification (NCBI taxonomy): domain Bacteria; kingdom Bacillati; phylum Actinomycetota; class Thermoleophilia; order Solirubrobacterales; family Conexibacteraceae; genus Conexibacter; species Conexibacter sp. W3-3-2. Next base: position 24,444 of record NZ_WLYW01000001.1, read on the forward strand.
CCAGCCGAGCAGCCAGGTGTCGAGCGTGACGACCAGCGCGCCGTACCCGGCGGCCTCGGCGCGCCGGATGAACGACGTCGCGATGGTCCGGTCCTTCGGCCAGTACAGCTGGTACCAGCGCGGCGTGTCCCCGCTTGCCTCGGCGATCTCCTCGAACGTGAAGCTCGACGCCGAGGACGTGACGAGCGGCACCCCGGTGCGCGCGCTCGCACGCGCGGTGGCGAGCTCGCCGTCGGGGTGGGCGAGCGTCTGCACCCCGATCGGCGCGAGCAGCACCGGGGCGGGCAGCGGCGTCCCCAGGACGGTCCGCGCGGTCGAGCGCTGCGCGACGTCGCGCAGCATCCGCGGCGACAGCGCCCAGCGGTCGAACGCCGCCTGGTTGGCGCGCATCGTGTCCCCGCGCCCGGCACCGCCCGCGATGTAGCCCCAGGGGCCGCGGGCGAGCGTCGCGGCGGCCTGCTCCTCCAGGCGCTGCCAGTCCAGCGGCCGGCGCGGGCGCTGGTTCATCATGCTGCCGCGCAGGTAGATCTCGTACTGGTAGTTGGCGAAGGGGATCTCGGGCGAGCTCATGTCGGCGCCCACCCTCTCATAGGCTGGGGCCATGCTCGCCGCCTACGCCGCCACCGCTAACGACGCCGACCCGCTCGCCGCCCTGGAGGTGGGGGAGCGCCCGGAGCCCGAGGTGCCTGCGGGCTGGACGACCGTGACCGTGAAGGCCGCGTCGCTGAACCACCACGACGTGTGGTCGCTGCGCGGCGTCGGCCTGCGGGCCGAGCAGCTGCCGATGATCCTCGGCTGTGACGCCGCCGGGGTCGACCAGGACGGCAACGAGGTCGTCGTCCACGGCGTGATCGGCGACCCGGCCTGGTCCGGGGAGGAGACGCTCGACCCGCGCCGCTCGCTGCTGTCCGAGCGCCATCCGGGCACGTTCGCCGAGCAGGTCGCGGTCCCGCGGGCCAACCTCATCCCCAAGCCGGCGGAGCTGTCCTTCGCGGACGCGGCCTGCCTGCCGACCGCGTGGCTGACCGCCTACCGGATGCTGTTCGTGCGCGCCGACGCCAAGCCGGGCTCGACGGTGCTGGTCCAGGGTGCGGGCGGTGGCGTGTCGACCGCGGCGATCGCGCTCGGCGCGGCCGCCGGCGTGCGCGTCTGGGCGACCTCGCGCAGCGAGGAGAAGCGCGCCCGCGCGCTGGAGCTCGGGGCCGACCGGGTCTTCGAGATCGGGGCGCGGCTGCCCGAGCGCGTCGACGCGGTCCTCGAGACGGTCGGCGAGGCGACCTGGGCGCACTCGCTGCGCAGCCTCAAGCCCGGCGGTGCGCTGGTCGTCTCCGGGGCCACCAGCGGCGAGGCGCCCTCGGCGGAGCTGATGCGCGTGTTCTTCCTGCAGCTGCGGGTCCTCGGCTCGACGATGGGCTCGCGCGAGGAGCTCGCGCGGCTCGTGCAGCTGTGCGCGACCAGCGGCGTGCGCCCGGTGATCCAGGAGACGATGCCGCTGGCCGACGCCGCCCGCGGCTTCCGCGCGATGGTCGACGGGGACGTCTTCGGCAAGATCGTCTTCACCATGGACTGAGCGCCCGCCCGGCCGCGCCTATCCTTCTGCGCCGTGGAGGACTCGGGGACCCGGTACGCGACGAACGGCGACACGACCGTCGCGTACCGCGTGGTCGGCGACGGTCCCACCGACGTCGTCTTCCTGCCCGGCCTGATCTCGCACGTCGAGGTGCTGCTCGAGTCGCCGCTGATCCAGCGCTACCTGCAGCGCCTGTCCTCCTTCTGCCGGATCGTCCTCGTCGACCGGCGCGGCCTGGGTCTGTCGGACCCGGCGCCGCCCGGCGTGCCGCTGGAGACCGAGATCGGCGACCTGCTCGCCGTCCTGGACGCGGTCGGCAGCGAGCGCGCCGCCGTGTTCGCGTACGCGGCGGGCGGGCCGCTGGCCGTGCAGACCGCGGTCGCCCACCCGGAGCGCATCAGCGGCCTGGTCCTCTACGCGTGCATGTACCGGGCGATCGCCGACGACGACTACACGTGGGCGATGAGCGCCCGGGAGCGCGAGGAGCGCAGCGCGCAGCTGCTCGAGTGGTGGGGGACCGGCGGCAACCTGGAGCGGATCGCGCCGAGCCACGTCGACGACGACCGCCTGCGCGAGTGGCTCGGCCGGCTCGAGCGCTCCTCGGCCAGCCCCGGCCGCTTCCGCGACGCGCTCGCCCGCTTCCAGGAGGTCGACGTGCGGCCGCTGCTCGCGCACGTGCGCGTGCCCGCGCTCGTGCTGCACCGCACGGCCGACCGCCTCATCGACGTGCGCCACTCCCGCTACGCCGCCGAGCGGATCTACGGGGCCCGGCTCGTCGAGCTGCCCGGGGAGGACTCGCTGCCCGCCGCGGGGGAGAGCGAGGTCCTGATCGGGGAGGTCGAGGAGTTCCTCACCGGCGGGCGCACCGGCGCGGCGGTGCACCGCGACCTGCTGACCGTGCTCTTCACCGACGTCGTCGACGCCACCGGGACCGCGTCGCGGATCGGCGACGGCCGCTGGCGCGACCTGCTCGCCGAGCACGACGCCGCCGTCCGCGCGCAGCTGCACCGCTACGGCGGCCGCGAGGTCAAGACGATCGGGGACGCGTTCCTGGCGGTCTTCGAGGGGCCCCCGTCGCAGGGCGTGCGGTGCGCCGCCGCGATCGTCGAGGCGGTCCGCCCGCTCGGCGTGCAGGTCCGCGCCGGCCTGCACACGGGGGAGTGCGAGCGGATCGGCGGCGACGTCGGCGGCATGGCCGTCCACATCGCCGCGCGCGTCGCGGCACTGGCGGCGGCCGACGAGGTGCTCGCCTCCGGCACGACCTACGGCACGGTCGTCGGCGCCGGGCTCTCGTGGGAGCCGCGCGGCGACCACGAGCTCAAGGGCGTCCCTGGCCGCTGGCCGCTCTTCGCGCTCGAGCGCTGAGTGCCGCGGCCCGGCGACGACGCCGTCCGTCTAGGCGAGCGTGCGGCCGCGCGCCCGCGCCCACGCGTAGCGCGAGAGCAGCACGACCCAGTCCACGAGACCGGCCGCGAGGTGCCCGACCGGGCCGCAGAGCAGCCGCGCCGCCGCGCGCTCGGGGAGGGTCAGCGGGTGCCGGGACGCCATTCCCGGGTACCTTGTCAGGTCCATGGCCGCCACGAAGAGCACCCCTGTCACCGCCACCGTCTCCGAGCTCCCCGAGTCCCGGGTGAAGATCGAGGCCGAGGTCTCCGCGAAGGAGGTCAGCGCGCGGGTCGACCAGGCCGCCCGCAAGCTCGGCCGCGACTTCCGGCTCCCCGGCTTCCGCAAGGGCAAGGTGCCGCCCGCGCTGGTGATCAAGCAGCTCGGCCGCGAGGCCGTCCTGGACGAGGCCATCCGCGACTCGCTCAGCCGCTGGTACGTCGCGGCGCTGGACGCCGGCGACGTCGTGCCGATCGGCGAGCCGCAGGTCGACCTCGGCGAGCTGCCCGCCGACGGGGAGGCGCTGACCTTCACCGTCGAGATCGGCGTGCGCCCGACGGCCACGCTGGGCGACTACAAGGGCGTCGAGGCGCCGAAGAAGGACCCGCAGGCCACCGACGCCCAGATCGACGCCGAGGTCGAGCAGCTGCGCCAGCGCATGGCGCGCCTGGAGACCGTCGAGCGCGCCGCCGCGGAGGGCGACTTCGTGGTCATGGACTACGAGGGCTCGATCGACGGCGAGCTGTTCGAGGGCGGCGCCGGTCGCGACCAGATGATCGAGCTCGGCTCCGGCCAGCTGATCCCCGGCTTCGAGGACCAGCTCACCGGCGCCTCCGCCGGCGACGAGGTGTCCGTCGAGCTGACCTTCCCCGAGGACTACCAGGCCGAGCACCTGGCCGGCAAGGACGCGGTCTTCGCCGTGACCGTGAAGGAGGTCAAGGCCAAGGAGCTGCCCGAGCTCGACGACGAGTTCGCCGAGAACGCCGCCGGCTTCGACTCGCTCGCCGAGCTGCGCGAGGACCTCGGCAAGAAGATCACCGAGGCCGCCGAGGGGCGGGCGGAGAACGAGTACCGCGAGGCGGTCCTCGACGCGGTCGTCGCCAACGCGACCGTCGAGGTCCCGGACGCGCTGATCGAGGCGCGCGCCCGCGAGATGTGGGACCGCATGCTCCACTCGCTCTCCCACCAGGGCATCTCGCGCGAGATGTACATGCAGATCTCCGGCCAGTCCGAGGAGGCCGTCCTGGAGCAGGCCAAGCCCGACGCCGAGCAGGCGCTGCGCCGCGACGCGGTGATCGCCGCGGTCGTCGCCGCCGAGGGCATCGAGCCGTCCGACGGCGACGTCCTGGACGTCCTCGGGCCGAGCGCCGCGCAGGAGAAGATGGCGGTCGAGAAGCTCCGCGACAAGCTCGAGCAGCAGGGCCGCCTGGCGGAGATCAAGGACGACCTGGCGCAGCGCCAGGCGCTCGACTTCCTCGTCGAGCACGCCACCCCGGTGCCCGCCCCGGCGGACGAGCCGGACGCCTCCGCCGACGCCTGAGACGCGGCGGCGGGACCGCCCGCGCCAGCGGACTTCAGTCCCGGCCGGTCCGGGCCGATGACAGGGCTGCCGGACCGCCGGTGGCCCGTTGCTAGGCTGATCCGATCGGAACGCAGAATCTCGTCGACCGGCGGGAGGATTCCGGTGGTACGAGCGAAACAGAAGCGAGGAACATGAGTCCCCTTGTCCCCATGGTCGTGGAGCAGACGTCGCGAGGCGAGCGTGCCTTCGACATCTACAGCCGTCTGCTCAGCGAGCGCATCATCTTCCTCGGCACGCCCGTGGACGACCAGATCGCGAACCTGATCGTCGCGCAGCTCCTGCACCTGGAGAGCGAGGATCCGGACAAGGACATCTCGCTGTACATCAACTCGCCGGGTGGCTCCGTGTACGCGGGCCTCGCCATCTACGACACGATGCAGTTCATCAAGCCCGACGTGTCGACGATCTGCGTCGGCATCGCGATGTCGATGGGGGCCCTGCTGCTCTCCGGCGGCGCCAAGGGCAAGCGCATGGCGCTGCCGAACTCCAAGGTCATGATCCACCAGGTCTCCTCCGGCTTCCAGGGCCAGGCGACCGACATCGAGATCCACGCGAAGGAGGTCATCGACCTGCGCGCGAAGCTCGACGAGATCATCGCCCACCACTCCGGGCAGAGCCTGGAGAAGGTGAAGAACGACACCGAGCGCGACTACTTCATGTCCTCCGAAGAGGCCGCCGCCTACGGGATCATCGACCGGGTGATCTCGGAGCACTAGCTCCGGGGCACCCGCCCGCCGTCACCGCGAGGGAGAGAGAGCATGGCTCGACCGACCGATTCGAACGAACAGCTGCTGTGCAGCTTCTGCGGCAAGTCGCAGCGCCAGGTGAAGAAGCTCATCGCCGGGCCTGGCGTCTACATCTGCGACGAGTGCATCGACCTCTGCAACGAGATCATCGACGAGGAGCTCACGGCACCGCCGACGTTCGACCTGGACAACCTCCCCAAGCCGAAGGAGATCTTCGGCGTCCTCGACGAGTACGTCGTGGGGCAGGACGAGGCCAAGCGCGCCCTCTCGGTGGCGGTCTACAACCACTACAAGCGCGTGCAGATGATGCAGGCGCAGGACTCGGACATCGAGCTGCAGAAGTCGAACATCCTGCTGCTCGGTCCGACCGGCTGCGGCAAGACGCTGCTCGCGCAGACGCTCGCCCGCATCCTCAACGTGCCGTTCGCGATCGCCGACGCCACCGCCCTCACCGAGGCCGGCTACGTGGGCGAGGACGTCGAGAACATCCTCCTGAAGCTCATCCAGGCGGCCGACTACGACGTCAAGAAGGCCGAGACGGGGATCATCTACATCGACGAGGTCGACAAGATCGCCCGCAAGGCCGACAACCCGTCGATCACGCGCGACGTGTCGGGCGAGGGCGTGCAGCAGGCGCTGCTGAAGATCCTCGAGGGCACGACCGCCTCGGTGCCGCCGCAGGGGGGACGCAAGCACCCCCACCAGGAGTTCCTGTCGATCGACACGACGAACGTGCTGTTCATCTGCGGTGGCGCGTTCGCGAACCTCGACAAGGTCATCGAGCGGCGCATCGGCAACAAGGGCATCGGCTTCGGCGCCTCGCTGGAGCGCGCCGAGGAGGCCGCCAACCCCGAGGTGTTCGCGAAGGTCCTGCCCGAGGACCTCGTCAACTACGGGCTGATCCCCGAGTTCATCGGCCGCCTGCCGGTCGTGAGCGCGGTGCACCAGCTCACGCGCGAGGACCTCATCACGATCCTCACCGAGCCGCGCAACGCGCTCGTCAAGCAGTTCCAGCGGTTCTTCTCCTTCGACGGGATCGAGCTCGTCTTCTCCGACGACGCGCTCACCGCGGTCGCCGACAAGGCGCTCGAGCGCGAGACCGGGGCCCGCGGCCTGCGGTCGATCATCGAGGAGACGCTGCTGGACGTGCAGTTCGAGCTGCCGTCCCGTCGCGACGTGAAGAAGTGCGTCGTGACGAAGGAGACGATCGACGCCGGCCGCGCGCCGACGCTCGTCACCGAGGCGGCGCCCGAGGACGACGCGCCCGCCGCCGAGTCGGCCTGACGCCGCCCCGCGGGCGGCCTGTGACGCGGCTCTCATCCCGGCCTGCGGGCCGGGGGTAGGGTTGCGCCATGCCGAAGAAGATCGTCGTCGGGACCGACGGGTCGCCCACCGCGCGCGAGGCGGTGCGCGAGGCCGCCGAGCTGGCCGCCGTGACCGGGGCCGAGCTGCTGATCGTCCGCGCCTACTACGGCAAGGGAGCCCCGGGACTCCGCCACCGCGTACGAGCCGACGCTCGAGGACCGCAGCCCGGCGGGCCTGCCCGCCGACGTCGCCCGCCCGGTCGGCCCGCGCGGCGACGCGCTCGCCGGCCTCGAGGCCGACGTGGCGAGCGTCGCCGAGTACGACATCCCGGTCGTGACGCCGCTGGCGCGCGAGGGCGAGGCGGCGGACGCCATCCTGAGGATCGCCGACGAGCAGGGGGCCGACCTGATCGTCGTCGGCAACAAGGGCATGACCGGCGCGGCGCGCTTCCTGCTGGGCAGCGTGCCGAACAAGATCACCCACCACGCGCCGTGCAACGTGCTCGTGGTGCGCACGACCTGAGGAGCCGCTCACCCGCGGCCGTGTCGGGGCGTCGGTCGCGGCCGCCCGGTCAGTCGTCGCAGTCGCCGCTGGTGCGTCCGCTGTCGTCGACCACGCAGCCCGACGGTGCGGCGGTGATGCGGACCGGCAGCCGGCCCGCGGGCGTGGCGCCGGTGGCGTCGACCGCGCGGGCACGGCCGGCGAGGCCGGCGGCGACCGCGTAGTTCAGGCGGTAGCGCCCGGCCCGGACCGCGGTGACCCGCCAGACGACCGTGCGGGTCGCCCCGGCCGCCAGCGGCCCGAACGCGAACGTGTCGGTCTGCGCGACCTCGGCGCCGCCGTCCGGCCGGCGTGCCAGCGCGGCGTCGTCCGCTGCGCCCGCGGGCCGGATCTTCGGGAAGCCGGGGGTCGGCACCCACACCGCGACCGCGCGATCGCCCGCGCGGGCGTCGGCGGCCGGCAGGGAGAACGGCTTCTCGGGCTTGGGCGCCTCGACGCCGGCGTTCCCGGTCCAGACCGTGACGGCGAGCTCGGGCAGGTCGCGGTCGCCGCGGTTGCGGACCGTCAGCACCAGATCGGAGGTCAGCGAGACGCGCTGCTGCTCCGGGAACGCGGCCCGCACGACCTCGACCTCGTAGGTCGCCGCGCGCTCGTCGACGTCCCCGCTGGGCTGCGCGCCACAGCCGGCGAGCACCAGGCAGCCGACGGCCGCGACGACCCCGGGGACCGGTCCCCGACCGGCGCCGCGCTCTCCCGCTCGCTCCCGCATCGCGGCCTAACGTACACCAGTGAACATCGACGGAGGGTTCGGGTATCGTCTGCGCGATCGCGCATCCGCGCGGCCGTTTCGTCGTCCGGGGAGGACAGGGAAGTGGTTGAGCAGCACGAAGAGGACTCCGGCGCCTACTACGAGCCGATCCCGGGCACGCGCCTGCACGTCGACTACACGGTGCCGGGCATCGAGCCGGGTGACGCCAACCCGTACTCGTGGCACACCGGGGCCAAGCGCAAGCACACGGGCCGCGACGCGATCGAGGTGGTCGACGTCGTCAAGCAGTTCGGGCGCATGCGGATCCAGAACGGGCTGAACCTCGCGTTCCCCGACGACCAGGTCTCGATGCTGCTCGGCCCCTCCGGCACCGGCAAGTCGGTCCTCATCAACCTGATCGTCGGTCTCATGCGCCCCGACGCGGGCGACATCCTCGTGCACGGGCAGTCGGTCCCGAACATGCGCGAGGACGAGCTGCTGGAGCTGCGCAAGCGCTTCGGCCTGCTGTTCCAGGACGGCGCGCTGTTCGGCTCGATGAACATCTACGACAACACCGCCTTCCCGCTGCGGATGCACACCGACAAGGGGGAGGACGAGATCGCCGCGATCGTCAACCGCCGCCTCAAGGAGGTCGGGCTCGGGCACGCCGCGGAGAAGATGCCCAACGAGCTCTCCGGCGGCATGCGCAAGCGCGCGGGGTTCGCGCGCGCGCTCGTGCTCGACCCGGACATCGTCTTCTTCGACGAGCCGGACTCGGGCCTGGACCCGGTGCGCACGGCGCTGCTGTGCGAGCTCGTGCAGGAGATCCACGCCGAGAACAAGGGCTGCTACGTGATCATCAGCCACCACCTCGGCACGGCCCGCACCGTCGCCGACTACATCGCGGTGCTGTGGCGCGGCCGGATCGTCGAGTCCGGGCCCGCCGACGAGCTGTTCGAGTCCGAGAACCCGTTCGTGCACCAGTTCCTCAACGCGGCGCCCACCGGGCCGCTGGCGATGGACTGATCGCCGCCGGGACGCGGGCGTCAGCCCGCGTCGGCGCCGCCGAGCAGTCGCGCCAGCCGGCGCTCCACCTCGGCCTCGACGTCCAGCGGCGGCTCGCCCATCCGGGCCCGCCGCTCGTTCCCGGCGACGACCACCTGCCGGACCTCCTCGCGCAGCCCGTCGTCGGCGGCGGGAGGCGCGACGGCGTCCTGGGCGGTCCCGTCCTGTTCGCCGCGGCGCGCGCGGATGTAGGCGCGCGCCTCGAGCATCTGGCCGATCTCCTCGTCGCGGGCGCGCCGCTCGGCCGCCTCGTCGGTCGGGGCTCCGCCTCCGGACTCGCCGGAGACGCGGTCGCCGACGTCACGGACGAGCTTGGAGGCCAGCGGCGCCATCGCGAGCGCGATCAGCGTGATCGCCAGGATCAGCCACTCGGGGTTCGGCTCGCTCACCGTCCGAGCATAGTCCGCGACCCGCGGTGACACGTCCACGTTGCGTCGTATGTACACAAGTGTCTAGGATGCTCGCCGTGCTCAGGGGAGAGGCATGACCGGTCCGGTCGCGGCCGCCAGGAAGGCGTTCACGCGCACGGACATCCCACCCGGATCGTGGGTGCAGAACTCGGGCGGCACCGCCGCGCTCGGGATCAAGGTCGCCGCGCAGATCTTCACGCCCGGTCTCTCGTGGCGGACGGAGTTCGTGCGCCAGTACGTGTTCGCCTTCCAGGCGACCCTGCTGCCCGCGATGATCGTCTCGTTCGTCGTCGGCTTCTCGACGATCGGCATCCAGGGCGGCTCGCTGGCCGCCGCGTTCGGCGCGGTCGACCGGATCTCCGGCGCGGCGCCGATCGCGTTCCTGCGCGGTCTCGGCCCGATCCTCACCGCCGCGATCGTCGCCGGCACGCTGGGCGCGACGATCACCGCCGAGATCGGGGCGCGGAAGATCCGCCAGGAGCTGCTCGCGCTCGAGGTGCTCGGGGTCAACCCGATCCGCAACCTGATCATGCCGCGCGTCGTCGGCCTCGCCCTGTGGATGCCCGTGCTCGCGCTGCTGACGTTCTGGGCCGGCGTCGCCGGCACCTACTGCGCGACCGTGTTCCTGTACGGCAACACGACGCAGGCGTTCTTCGACCAGCTGCTGCTGCTGACGCACTTCCTCGACCTGTGGGGCAGCGTCGTGCGGCTCACGCTGTTCGGCATCCTCATCGGCCTGATCGCCGCCTACAAGGGCATGCAGGTCGGCGGCGGCGCCGAGGGCGTCGGGAAGGCGGTCAACGAGTCCGTCGTCTCGTCGCTCGTCGTCGTCGGGGTCGTGACGCTCGTCTACACGACGCTCTTCGAGGCGTTCTTCCCGGAGGTGAACTTCCTCATATGAGCGTCACCCCGGAGCCGCCCCGCTCGCCGCTGATGAAGGCGATCGAGAAGCCGCGCAAGGTCCCGGTGATCGACGCCGCGGGCGAGTACGCGACGTTCGTCGTCCGCGCGATCGCCGCGTTCCGCCACCTGCCGAAGTTCACCGCCGAGGTGCTGCGCCAGGTCGGCTTCCTCGTCGCCGGCAGCGCCCTCGTCATCATCTTCATCTGCTTCATCGTCGGCGCCGCGTGCGGCATCGCCGCCGAGTCGATCGGGCAGGCGATCGGCGCGAGCGTCACCGGGCCGATCTTCAGCTCGTTCTGCGTGAACCGCGAGATCGTGCCGTTCCTCTTCGGCTTCATCCTCGCCGCGAAGGTCGGCGGCGGCATCGTCGCCCAGCTCGGCGCGATGCGCGTCAACCAGGAGGTCGACGCGATGGAGATCATCGGCATCCCGTCGCTGGCCTTCACGGTCTCCACCCGGATGCTCGCCTCCGCGATCGTCCTGCCGATCCTCTATCTCATCTCGCTCGGGGCGGCCGAGGGCGCCTCCTGGATCGGCTCGTACGTGCGCAGCCAGACGGTCTCGCAGGGCACCTGGGAGTTCGTCTACTACACGGTCACCAACCCGATGGACATCGTCTTCTCGTTCATCAAGGGGCTCGTGATCAGCGCCGGGGTCGTGACCGTCGCGCTCTACTTCGGCTACCGCGTCCGCGGGGGTCCCGTGGAGGTGGGGACGGCGACCGCGCAGTCGATGGCCGTGAACCTGATCCTCGTGACCGTCCTGAACATGACGATGACGTTCCTGTTCTTCGGCTTCAACCCGCGGCTACCGATCGCGTAGGCCACCGTGCGGATCGTCATCGAACGCCTCCGGCAGCACTCCAGCCGGATCATCGCCATCCTCGCGCTCGCGCTCGCCGCGATCGCCGTCGCGTCGATCCTCGGCGGCACCCGCGGCAGCTACGAGGTCAAGGCGCAGTTCGACGACGTCCGCGGCCTCATCCCCGGTGGCGCGGTGCGCGCGGCGGCGGTCCCGGTCGGCACGGTCAAGCGCGTCGAGCTCGTCGGCGACCGGCCCGTCGTGACGATGGAGATCGACGACGACTACGTGCTGCGCGAGGGCGCCACCGCCGACATCCAGCTGTTCTCCAACGCCGGCGCGGTCAACCGCACGATCGAGCTCACGATCGGCGACCCGACGAAGCCCCGCCTGCGCGCGGGCACGGTCCTGCGCGGCCCGCAGACCGACCAGCCGGTGAACTTCGACGACGCCGCGGAGACGCTCGACGCGCCGACCCGCGCGAACATCAAGGCGTTCCTCGTCGGCCTCGACCGCTCGCTGAAGGGCCGCGGGCGCGACATCGACCGCACGTTGCGGCGCAGCGCCCCGGCGCTCAACGAGACCGCGAACCTGCTCGCGCAGGTCAACAGCGACGGGCAGGCCGTCCGCACGCTCGTGCGCGAGGGCAGCCGCGTGACGTCCGCCCTGGCCGCCAGCCCCGCCGACCTCGGGGCGGCCGCCGACCGCACCGCGACGCTGCTGTCGGTAACCGCCGGCCGCCAGGCCGAGCTGCGGCGCAGCACGCAGCTGCTCGGCCCGTCGCTCGCGCGCGGCCGCACCGCGCTCGCCTCGCTCGCCACCGCCACGCCGCGCCTGCGCACGCTCGTGCAGGGACTCGAGCCCGTCGCCGAGGAGATCGAGCCGTTCGCGAAGGCGCTCCCGCCCGCGCTGGAGGCGGCCGGCCCGTTCCTCGTGGAGACCCGCCGGCTCGTGCGCCAGGCTCCCGGCAACCTCCGCGACTTCCGGCCGATCATCCGCAGCGCCTCGCGCGTCGCGCCGCCGCTCGCCCCGCTGATCGACGAGATCCTGCCGCTGGGCAACGCGCTGCGCGCGTACATCCCCGAGACCGTCGGGTTCTTCCAGAACCTCGGCTCGACGCTGGGGACCTACGACGCCAACGGACACGTGCTGACCCTCGGCGTCGGCCTGTTCCCGACGCCGCCCGGCAGCACCGGCAAGCGGCTCGGGCCCGGCGACTGCGGTCCCGGCTCGCTGGAGAAGCCGTACACGCGGCTGCCCGGCACCCTGGCCTGCCAGCCGTGGGCCGACGCGGCGTCCACGAACGTCGGCGTGGAGCGGGGCCGCTGATGCCCGACGTCCTCGCCCGCGCGATGGCGGTGATCATGGGCGGCCTGCTGGTCGGCGTGATCGGCGTGCTCGTCATCACCTCCCGGCCGCCGTCGGACTCCCGGCAGGTCGTCGCCGAGTTCCGCGACGCCTTCCCGATCCTCGAGGGCATGGCGGTCCGCAGCAACGGGGCGCCCGCCGGCTCCGTCGGCAAGACGACCGTCAACGACGAGGGCCTCGCCCGCGTGACGCTGCTGCTCGACAAGGACCTGCCCGCACCCCGGGCCGACGCGACCGCGACGATCCGCCAGTTCGACAGCACCGGCGACAGCTACATCAGCTTCGACCCGGGCACCGCGCCCGAGCCGCTGCGGAAAAAGGACGGCGAACCGACCGTCACCTGCGACGCGCCCGAGCCCGGCGCGCCGTGCACCAACACGCTCGCCGCGCCGCGCCTGGACGACCTCATCAACGCGTTCGGCCCGCCCGAGGAGGCCGGCGTCAAGCTCATCATCGAGAGCCTCTCGCAGGCGCTCGAGGGCCGCGGCGCGGACGTCAACCGGGCGGCCCTGCGGCTCGTGCCGACCCTCGACGCCGCCAACAAGGCGCTCGCCGAGGTCAACGGGCAGAACGCGGCGCTCAAGCGGCTCATCACCGACATGGAGGACGTCAGCCGCCAGGGCGCCTCCCGCAGCCGCGAGCTCGGCACGCTGATCGACGGGCTCGCGCGCACGCTCGACACGACCGCCGCCCGCACCGGGGCGCTGGACCGCGGCCTGCAGGCGCTCCCCGAGACCCAGCGGCAGCTGCGCACGATGCTCGCGAGCCTGCGGCGCACCGCCGACGAGACCCGCCCGCTGGCCGACCAGCTGCGCGCCGGCGCTCCCGGGCTCGGCCGGCTGCTCGACCGCGCCCCCGGCTTCCTCGACGACCTGCGCTTCGCGCTGCGCCAGAGCGGCCCGACGCTCGAGCTGACCCGCAAGCTCCTCGTCTCCGGGGCGCCGACGATCGCCGCCGACCCGCAGCGGGTCGTCACCGGGGCCTTCGACCTCGCACCCGCGGTGTCGAACCTGCTCAAGGGCATCCTCGGCGGCGACGAGACCATCCGCGCGTTCTTCGGGGACGAGAAGGACGGCGGTCCCGAGAGCCGGCCCGGCTACGGCTTCGGCCTCGGCGCCGCGACCACCGAGCCGGGCAACCAGCCCGGGTTCCCCGCCGACTGGACCGACCGCAAGTTCCTGCGCGTGACCGCGCTCCTGAACTGCGAGGCGTTCGGCGGCACCAACGGCCCCGGCTGCCTCGCCGGCCTGCTCCAGCGCGCCGAGCGCGCCCAGCGCGCCGAGCAGCAGACGACCCCGCTGCCGAAGCTCCCGAAGCTGCCGACGGTGAAGCTGCCGTCGCTGACGCGGCCCGCGACCGGCGACGGCGGACGCCCCGCCGCCGGTTCCGGCGGCTCGGGCACCGGCTCCACGGGCCCCGACCTCCTCGCTCCCGTGAAGGAGGCGCTCGGCGTGCTCGGCGGCCGGCAGGGCGCCCCGGCCGGCGGTCGCGGCGACGCCCCCGGCGGCGACACGATCACCTCCCTCCTGGACTACCTCCTGCGCTGATGGCCGGCCCGACCCGCACCCCGCGCCGCACGCTCGGCGGAGGCATGAGCGCCCTGGTCTCGCGCGCCAGCGAGCGGATCGACCGCTACCGCACGCCGCTGGGACTCGCGGTCCTCGCCGTCGTCGCCTTCCTCGGCTACACCGCGTTCAAGGCCACCACCGGCCCGCCGTTCCTGCCGAAGTACCGGATCACCGTCAAGGTCCCCAGCGACGCCCCCTCCCTGCGCAAGGGGCAGGCGGTGCGCGTCGGCGGCTCCCTCGCCGGTCTGATCCAGAAGGTCGAGCCCGACCCCGCGAACGACCGCACGCTCGTGGAGATCAGCATCAGCAAGGGCAAGTACAAGCCGCTGCCGGTCGACACCACCGCGTTCGTGCGCGTCAAGTCGATCGTCTACGTCACCTACCTGGCGCTGACCCCGGGCACCTCGAAGCAGACGCTGAAGGACGGCGACACGCTGCGCGCCGAGGCGACCTCCGGGACCGACCTGCTCGAGGTCGTCCAGCTGTTCGACCGGACCGCCCGGGAGAACCTCTCCAAGACGCTGGTGAACACCGGCTTCGGCGTGGCCGGTCGCGGCGTCGAGCTCAACGGCGCCCTGCGCGACCTGCCCGCCACCGCGAGCTACCTCGGCGACCAGCTGCGCGCCGCCACGAGCACCGACGGGGCGCTCGGCGGGCTCGTGCTCGGCGCGGCGAACACCGCCCGCGGTCTGAAGGGCGACGGCGGCGACGACCTCGCCGGCCTGATCGCGGGCGGCAGCCGCACCTTCGGCGCGACCGCGCGGCGCAGCGCGTCGCTCGGCCGCACCATCGAGCTCCTGCGGCCGTTCGAGGACGCGGTCCTGCGCACCACCCCGAGCGCGACCCGTGCCTTCGACGCGATCTCCCGCGGCGCCACCGCGTTCACCCCCGCGGTCCGCAACCTCAACGCCCAGCTCCCGGGGCTCACCGAGCTCGCCGGTCGCGGCGACCAGCTGCGGGACGGCTTCGCCGCGCTGCTGGGCGGCGGGGCCGGGGGCGCGGGCGGCGGCGGGGTCGGCGGCAGCGGCGGCGCGGTCGGTGCGGCCGACGGCATCACCGAGAAGGTCCTCATCGCCGCCCGGCCGGTCGTCCGTGACCTCTTCGGCATCCAGACCGCGGTCGGCCCGCTGAACCGCTCGCTCGACCAGCTGCTCGCCACGATCGACCCGTACCTCCCGGAGATCCGGCAGGCCGGCCTCTGGCTGCAGGAGGCCACCAGCACGCGGCCGAACTCCGGCAGCAAGCCCGGCGCCCCGGCGCTGCGGCTCGTGCCGGTGCTCACCGCGCACCCGTGCCGCAACCCGCTGCCCGCCCCCGGCGAGGCCCAGAACGACGCCCAGACCGCGACGGGGTGCGGACGATGAGCCTCGGGGTGCAGCGGCTCGCGGGCGTCGCCCTGCTCGTGGTGATCAGCCTCACGATCGTGCTCGGCGTGACGAAGCCCAACCCGGTCAAGGACACCTACCGCTACTGGGCGGTGTTCGACACCGTCCACGGACTGGGCGCCATCGACCGCGACGTCCGCATCGCCGGGGGTCAAGCTCGGCGAGGTGGGCAAGGTCGAGCGCGTCGGCGACGACGTCCGCGTCGAGCTGAAGCTCAGCGAGGACTACCCGGTCCACACCGACGCCCGCGCCGACATGCGGCCGCACACCCTGTTCGAGGGCTCCAACTTCATCGACCTCGCCCCGGGCAGCCCGAGCGCCCCGCTGCTGCGCGACGGCGGCGAGATCCCGGTCCGGCAGACCACGAACTACGTGACGCTCGACAAGGCGCTGCGCGTCCTGCGGCCCGAGATCCGCACCGATCTGCGACGGCTCGCCCGCGTCGGTGGCGAGACCCTCCGGGGAGAGGCGATCACCGGCCTGCAGACGACGCTGAAGAACGCTCCGGCGATGGCCCGGGCGCTCGCGCCCGCCATGCGCGCCGCGCAGGGCCCGCAGCGCCGCGAGCTGGTCGGCTCGATCCGCGGCCTGGCCCGCACCGCCGACGCGCTCGCGTCCGAGCGCGACCAGCTGATCCCGCTGACCCGCCGGGTCAACGCGACGATGGCCGCTCTGTCGGTCGACGGCGGCGCGCCGCTGGACGCGGCGCTCGCCGAGCTCCCGGCGACGCTCGAGCGGCTGAACGGCGACGCTCCCGCGCTCGACCTCGCGGTCCGCCGGCTCGCGACGTTCAGCTCGCGCCTGGGCGCCACCGCCCCGCGCGCCGTCGCGCGCGCCCTGAAGGCCACGACGCCGATCCTCACCCGCTCGGCGCCGATCCTGGAGGACGGCACGCCCGTCGTGCGCGACGCGCGCCTCGTCGCGAGCCGCCTGGCCGCCGCCAAGGGGGGCCTGACCGAGATGCTCGACGCGCTGCAGCCGGCGCTGAAGACGTTCCCGCCGACCCTCGAGGCGCTCAACGCCCGCACGTCGCTCGGGGCGTCCTCGGGGGCGTTCCAGCTCGTCGCGGGCGCGTTCACCGCGCTCGACGGCGCGGTGTCGAGCTTCCAGACCCCGGCCCAGAACCCGTCGGCGCCCGGGCACCGGCTGCGCGTCAACGTCAACGGCGGCGACGACGCGGTCACCACCGGCCTGCTCGACCTCCTGGGCGGCGGGGCGGCGACCCGTGGCGCCGCCGCCTGCGAGCAGGTCCGGCGGGTCTCGCCCGAGGCGGTCGCCGTCGTCCGCGCGGCGGGAGGCTGCCGATGAGCCGGTCGCGCGGATTCCTGCCGGTGCGCCTCGCCCGCGGCGCGTGGTCGTTCATCGACCCGCAGCTGAAGGCCGGGCGGATCCCGCTCACGCGGACGATGTTCCTCATGCTCGTCGCCGCGGCCTGCGTGTTCGTCGGCTACACGCTGGTGAAGAAGAACGTGCAGCTGCCGTTCACCGACGAGCCCTACTACGTCGAGATGGTCATGCCCGACGCGCGCGGCCTGCTCCCGAGCAAGGAGCCGGCGGTCGGCGTCGCCGGGGTGGCGGTCGGCAAGGTCGTCAAGGCGACCGTCGAGAACGGCCAGGCGCGGCTGCGGCTGCGGCTCGAGCCGCAGCTCAAGGGCAAGATCTTCCGCAACGCCAGCGCGTTCGTCCGTCCGACGAGCATCCTGCAGACGCTGATCGTGAACATCTCCCCGGGCGACCCGCGGACCGGCGCGCTGCCCGACGACCAGGTGATCCCCGCGTCGCGCACCGGCGGCTTCGTGGCGATCGACGACCTCACCGGCATCCTCGACCCCGGCACCCAGGCGCAGGTCCAGGTCGTGCTGAACCAGGCGGCCGACGCGCTCGGCGGCCGCGAGAAGGAGATCCGCCGGATCTTCACGAAGCTCGGCCGCCTCACCGACGGCGTGACGCCGCTTGCGCAGGCGCTCGCCGAGCGCCGCCGGCTGCTCTCGTCGCTGACCGTCAACCTCGAGAAGCTCACGCGCACGACCGGGGATCGCGGCCGTCAGCTCGCCGCCGCCGTCGACCTCGGCAGCCGCACGCTCGCGGTCACGCAGCGGCGCGCCCCCGAGCTCGAGCAGACCACGCGCGAGCTCGCGCCGACGCTCCGCCAGACGCAGGCGACGCTCGCCTCCACCCGGCGGCTCGCCGGCTCGCTGGTCCCGGCGCTCGACGCGCTCAACCCCGTCACCGGCAAGCTGGCCCCGACGGCCGACAAGCTCCGGACGCTCACGCCCGAGCTCGACCGCTTCCTCGCCTCCGGCAAGCGCGTCATCGACGTCGGCGCGACCCCGGTCGGCCAGCTCGCCGAGGGCCTGCGCGGGCAGGAGGCGCGGGTGCGTCGCGACCAGATCCCGGCCCTGCAGGAGCTCGGTCGCCTGTCGCAGCTGCTGTTCGACTACCGCAACGGGATCGTGCAGACCGCGGTGAACCTCAGCGGCGCCGTCTCCACCGTCCGCAACGCGGGCCCGGCCGCGAACGTGAAGATCGTGAAGCTCGAGCTGCCCGCCGGGGGCCTGGGCCTGACCGCGGCGCAGGCACGCCAGCGGGTCGGGTCGAGCACCCGGCTCGGGGTGATGCTCGCGAAGATGCTCGAGTACAGCTGCCGCGACGGCAGCCGCTCGGCGTGCGGGCTGCGCTTCCAGCTCCCGGGGCTGCCGCGGACCGCGCAGCTGAAGCCGCGGACGGGCACGGGAGGCTGACGTGGACCATCGCATCCCCAAGGTTGGCGTCGTCATCTCGATCCTGCTCGCGTTCGGGGCGCTGCTGACCTTCATCTTCCTCAACCAGCGGTTCCAGGGCCCCGACCCGACCGCGTTCCTGCGCAACCCCTACGAGCTGAAGGCGCGCTTCACCGACAACAAGACGCTGCCGACCAAGCAGCCCGTCCTGTTCCGGGGCATCAACGTCGGCACCGTGACGCGCGTCGACTACGACCGCGGCCGCCGCGAGTCGGTGGTGACGTTCACGCTGGACCCCGACTTCCGCCTCAAGCAGGACGCGGTCATCCGGATCGGGGCGCGGAGCCTCCTGGGCGACCCGTACCTCGCGGTCGACTCGCGCGGCAGCGCCGGGGCGCGCGAGCTGCGCTCCGGGGAGATCGTGGAGCGGACCGAGACGAGCGTCGACTTCGACGAGGCGCTCGCCTTCCTGGACGAGGAGGGCCGCCGCCGCGTCCGCTCGCTCATCACCACCGTCGCGCAGGCCACCAACGCGCCCGGCAACGGGGAGCGGCTGAACGGCACGCTCGCCGGGGTCTCGCGGACGGTGAACGAGCTGCACACGCTGACGAAGACCGTCCGCGGCCAGGAGCCGCAGATCGCGGAGCTCGTGCGCAGCGCCAACACGGTGCTGACGACGCTCGGGGACCGGGAGCAGTCGATCCGCCGGATCGTCACCGGCGGGCGCAGCACGCTCGAGGCGCTCGGCTCGAACACCGCCTCGCTGGAGCGCGGCCTGGACGAGCTGCCCCGGCTGCTGGACAGCGGACGCACCTCCCTGACGCGGCTGCAGCCGCTGTTCACCGAGGCGCGCCCGGTGTTCCTCAAGCTCAGCGACGCCGCCCCGGCGCTCGCTCGGGCGCTGGATCCGAAGGCCCGCGTCCCGCTCGGGGACGTCGTCGACGACCTCAACGCGATCCTCCGCGGCCTGAAGCCGCTGAACGCCGAGGCGCAGCCGACGCTGCGGCGCCTCGAGCCGCTGCTGAAGGACCTGCTCCCCGTGGTCCAGGCGGGCGTGCCCGGTGCGCGGAACCTCGTCCCCGCGCTCGAGTACCTGACGCCGCGGTCGAAGTCGATCGCGACGGGCTACGCGCTGCTCGCCGGCGCCCTGAAGAACCGGGACGCGGGCGGTCGCTACGCGCGGGTCGGCTTCGGCATCGACCTCAACGAGACGGCGGACGGGCCGGAGACCGGCGCGAGCAACCCGTACCCGGGACCCGACGACGCGCTCGACCCCAAGCCGTTCACGGGCGACTACCCGCGGATCGTGCCGTGCACGGTGCCGCCCCGGAGCACCCCGAAGGCGCCGTGCCGGTAGCGCCCGCGGGCGGGATCGCGCGGTGGCGCTGAGCGGCGAGCAGCGCGCGGTCCTCGACCTGCTCCTCGGGCGGGGCCTGGACCTCGACCGGATCGCGCAGCTCACCCGGGTGCCGGTCGCGGACGTCCGCGCCCGGGCGCACGGGGCGCTCGCGGCGATCGGGGACGCCGACCCGGGGGAGGACGTCGCCGCGCTGCTGCTCGGCCACGCCACGCCCGACGCCCAGCGGCGGGCCCGCGCGGCGCTCGCCGCCGACCCCGTCGCGCGGGAGCGCGCCGCGCGGATCGCGCAGACCCTCCAGGTCGGCTGGCCCGGCTACGTCGCGCCCGACCTCCCCGAGCCCGGCGTCGACGCCGACGGCGGCCGTGCGCCGGCGCCCCGGCCGGGCAGCCGGACCTGGACCTGGGCGCTCGTCGGCGGGGCGGTCGTCGCCGCGGTGCTCGTCGTCCTCGCGGCCACCGGTCGCCTGGCGGGCGGTGACGACGCCGAGCGGGCAGCGGGACCGGACCCGGCCGCGACCCCGGCGCCCGTGCTGATCGCGCTCCGCGCGCCCGGGGCGACCACCGACGCGGGGCGCGCCACGATCGGCTCGACCGTGCGGTTCGAGCCCTACCTCGACCTCGAGCTCGACGACCTCCCGGCCGCGCCGCGCGGGCGCGTCTTCCTGCTGTGGGCGGACACGGGGGAGGGGCGCGGCTTCCCGCTCCCGGTCGGGGTCGAGGACGCCGGCGGGCAGGGCCGGTTCGCCCGCCGCTACGACCTGCCGCCGGCGCTCGCGCCGGTCCTCGGTCGCAGCCGCGCGATCGAGCTGCTCGCCGCCGACGCCGGGCGGCTGTCGCGGCTGCAGCGCGAGGTCGAGCGGCTCGGCGACGGGAGCACGTCGGCCGCGGCGTTCCCGCGTCGCCCCGGCACCGTCGTGCTCCGCGGCGTCGTGCCGCGCTAGGACCCTCCTAGCCGAACGGCCCGCGCGTGTCCGGCGGGTCCTCGACCCGGTAGGAGAGGACGTACAGGGTCATCAGCAGCAGCACGACGGACACCAGCGACGCGACGTGGAAGATCGCCAGCGTGAAGAACGCGAGCCCGAGCCCGACGAGCGCCGCGCAGAGCCCGCCCATCCGGGCGTGACGGGCGTCGTGCTGCAGCTTGCGGGCCGACCACACGCACGCCGAGCCGACGAGCAGCAGCAGCACGCCCCAGACCGCGAGGCTGAAGTAGAGCTTGCCGTAGTTGGGGTTCGACTCGATGTCGCGGACGCTCTCCCGCAACGGACCGTAGCCCGACACGGCGGCGAGACCGTAGACCACCTGCAGACCGCCGGCCACGGCGAGGAGCGCGACGCCCCAGCGGTGCGCGGTCGTCATCACGGCGATCCTACCGGAGCGACCTTCTACGATTCACGGGCAGTGGCGTCGAAACTCAGCCGTGTCCGCACCGTCCCCCTGGCTCCTGCTCGCGCAGGCCGGGCTGACGGCCAACAAGCACTGGAAGACCCTCCCGGTCGGGGACCGGGAGCGGATCGCGCAGCTCCTGAAGAAGTCCAAGGGCCTGCCCGCCAACCTGACGCCGCGCGAGCGCGAGGAGCTGCGGCTGCTGCTCGGGCGCCTCGAGGTCGGCTCCCTGGCCCGCGAGCTCGTCCCGTTCGCGCTGAAGGCGCGGCGCGGCAAGCGGCGCTGAGCGCGCGGCGGGGCGCGGGCGGAACGTAGACTCCGCCCCCGATGACCGCCCTTCAGGACCGCAAGCGCTTCGAGCCCTCGGAGGTCGAGCCCCGCATCACGCAGGCGTGGCTGGCCGCCGGCCTGCACCACCCCGATCCGCAGGGCACGTCCGCGTCGAACTACTCGATCGCGATCCCGCCGCCGAACGTCACCGGCGCGCTGCACATGGGCCACGCCCTCAACGGGGCGATCCAGGACACGCTCGTGCGCTGGCAGCGGATGCACGGGCGCCTGGCGAAGTGGATCCTCGGCACCGACCACGCGGGCATCGCCACCCAGACCCAGGTCGAGAAGCTGCTCGTGCGCGAGGGCACGAGCCGCGAGGAGGTCGGCCGCGAGGAGTTCACGCGCCGCGTCTGGGAGTGGCGCGAGCAGTACGGCGGCACGATCGTCGGCCAGTTCGAGCGGCTCGGCTCCTCGTGCGACTACGACGACGAGCGCTTCACGCTCGACGACCAGTACGTGCGCGCCGTCCTGAAGGTCTTCGTCGACCTCTACGAGCAGGGCCTGATCTACCGCGACCTCTACATGGTCAACTGGGACCCGGGCTCCGGCTCGGCGATCTCCGACCTCGAGGTCGAGGACCGCGAGGTCACCGACACGCTCTACTCGATCGCCTACCCGCTGACGGACGGCAGCGGCGAGGTCGTCGTGGCGACGGTGCGGCCGGAGACGATGCTCGCCGACACCGCGGTCGCGGTGAACCCGCAGGACGAGCGGTTCGCGCACCTCGTGGGGCGGACGGTGCGGCTTCCGCTCACCGACCGCGAGCTGACGATCATCGCCGACGACTACGTCAAGACCGACTTCGGCACCGGCTGCCTGAAGATCACGCCCGGGCACGACCCCAACGACTTCGAGATCGGCCGCCGCCACGGCCTGCAGGAGCTCACCGCGATCGGCGAGGACGGCCGGATCGTCGCCGAGCTCGGCGGCCCCTACGCGGGCCTGAAGGCGCTCGAGGCGCGCGAGGCGATGGTCGCCGACCTGCGCGCGCAGGGCCTCGTCCGGGCCGAGGAGCCCTACACGCACACCGTGCCCTTCAGCCACCGCTCGGGCGAGCGGATCGAGCCGCTGATCAGCCTCCAGTGGTTCATGCGCATGGACGAGCTCGCCGCGCCGGCGATCGAGGTCGTGCGCGACGGCACGGTGCGCATCCACCCCGAGACGCAGGCCCGCCGCTACGTCGAGTGGCTCGAGAACATCCGTCCCTGGTGCATCAGCCGGCAGCTGTGGTGGGGCCACCAGATCCCGGTCTGGTACCGCGGCGACGAGGTCCACGCCGGGCTCGAGGCGCCCGAGGGGGAGGGCTGGGAGCGCGACCCCGACGTCCTCGACACGTGGTTCAGCTCGGCGCTGTGGCCGTTCGCGACGCTCGGCTGGCCCGACGAGACGCCCGAGCTCGCCGCGTTCTACCCGACCGACGTGCTCTCGACCGCGCGGGACATCCTCTTCCTGTGGGTCGCCCGCATGGTGATGATGGGCCTGCGGTTCACCGGCGACGTGCCGTTCCGCGACGTGTACATCCACTCGGTCATCCAGGCGCCCGACGGCCGCCGGATGAGCAAGTCGCTGGGCACCGGCATCAACCCGCTCGACCTGATCGAGGGCGGCCCGCGCCCGCCGGTCTTCGCGAAGAAGCCGGGGGAGGACCCGGGCGAGTTCCCCGCCTACGGGGCGGACGCCGTGCGCTTCGGCCTGCTGGCGATGTCCTCGGTGCAGGACGTGCGCTTCAGCGAGGAGCGCGTCCAGCAGGGGCAGCAGCTCGCGAACAAGCTCTTCAACGCGACGCGGTTCGTGCTCTCCAAGGTCGGCGAGGCCCCGGCTGAGCACCCGCCCGCACCGGTGACGCTCGAGGACCGCTGGATCCTCTCGCGGCTCACCGCGTTCCAGGAGCAGACCGACGAGCACCTGCGCGCGTTCGACTTCTCGAAGGCGGCGCTCGGGCTCTACGACTTCGTCTACGGCGAGCTGTGCGACTGGTACCTCGAGCTGATCAAGGCCCGCGAGGTCGACGCCGACCTCTCGGCGCTGCTCGCGCACGTGCTGCGCACGACGCTCGCGACCGCGCACCCGTTCATCCCGTTCGTCACCGAGGACCTGTGGGCGCACGTGCCGGGCGCCGACGGCCTGCTCGCCGCCGCCGAGGCGCCGGCCGCCGACCTCGCCCGCCGGGACCCCGACGCCGACGCCGCGATCGCCGCGGTCATCGGGGCGGTCCAGGCGGTCCGTGGCTGGCGCGACGGCGCGCAGATCAAGCCGGGCGCGTTCCTGCCGGCGCGGCTGCGGGCCGACCTGCCCGACGGGGCGCCGGCGCTGATCGCCCGGCTCGCGCGCCTGGAGTGGACCGAGGAGGGCGAGGCCGCGGCCGCCGTCCCGGTGCCGGGCGGGCTCGTGGAGATCCTCGCCTCCGACGACGTCGACCCCGCCAAGGAGGCGGCCAAGCGCGACGCGCGGATCGCCGAGCTGCGGCAGGAGATCGCGCGCGCGGAGGGCAAGCTCGGCAACGCGGGCTTCGTCGCCAAGGCGCCCGAGGCGGTCGTCGCGGCCGAGCGCGAGAAGCTCGCGCGCCTGCAGGCCGAGCTCGCGGACCTCGGCGGGGCATGAGCGCGTCGGCCGCCGCGGCCGACGCCGAGCGCTGGCTGCTGGCGCTCGAGAACTTCGGCATCCGGCCCGGCCTGGACCGGATGTCCGCGCTGCTCGCGGCGCTGGCGCTGCCCGACCGGCCCACCGTCCATCTCGTCGGGACCAACGGGAAGACGTCGACGACGCTGCTGTGCACGGCGATGCTGCAGCGCGCCGGCCTGCGCGCGGGCGCGTACGTCAGCCCGCACGTGGAGTCGTTCGCGGACCGCATCCACGTCGGCGGCGCGCCGCTGACGGACGCCGCGTTCGGGGGCCTGGCGGGCGAGATCCGGGCGGCGGTCGCGACGCTGCCCGACGGGGCGGGCCAGTTCGAGGCGCTGACCGCGATCGCGCTGCTGGCGTTCGCCCGCGACGGCGCCGACGTCCAGGTGCTCGAGGCGGGGCTCGGCGGGCGCCTGGACGCCACCAACGCCGTCCGCTCCGACGTCCAGGTCCTCACGAGCGTCGGCCTGGACCACCAGCGCTGGCTCGGGGACACGGTCGAGGAGATCGCGCTGGAGAAGCTCGCGGTGGTCGAGCCGGGCGGCACGCTCGTGCTCGCCCCGGGCCTGACGCCGACCGTGCTGGCGCTCGCCACCGGCATCGCCGCCGAGCGCGACGCCACCGTGGTGCGGGCCGAGGCCGTCCCGGAGTCCGCGGTCCGCGACCCGGCGGTCGTCGGCCCGTTCCAGCGGCAGAACCTCGGGGTGGCGCTCGCGGCGACGCGCGCCGTCCTCGCGCGCGTCCCGCACGCCGACCGGTCCGTCACCGACGCCGCGCTCGTCGGGGCGGGGGAGGACCGGCTGCCGATCCGCGGGCGGCTCGAGGTCGTCGGCCGGCAGCCGCTCGTGGTGGTCGACGCCGCGCACAACGTGCAGGCGGCGCGCGCCCTGCTGGCCGCGTTCGACGGCGTCGCGCAGGGACGGCCGACGGTCGCGGTCGTCGCCTTCCTCGACGACAAGGACCCTTCGGGCATCCTCGCGCTCCTGGCGGAGCGCTGCGACTCGTTCGTGGCCACGACCACGGACAGCCCGCGCGCGCTCCCCGCGGCCGCGGTCGCGCGGGCCGCGCGCGCCCACGGCGCGACGGCCCACGAGGCGGCGACGCCGTCGCAGGCCCTGGCGCTCGCGCGTGCGGCCGCGGGGCCGGACGGCGCGGTGCTCGTGACGGGCACGACCTCGCTCGTGCGCGAGCTGCACGCCCCCGGCGCGATCGCCAACCGCTCGCGGTTCTGACCGCCGCCGTGGCGGACCGCCGCCGCGCGTCCCGGCCGGGCAACCCCACAACACGGCGTCCCCGCGCGCGTTCTACGGGAGCGATGTCCCGTCCGCTCCGCGCACCGTCCGCCGCCCGGCCGGCGCTCCTGTCGCTGCTCGCGCTCCTCGCCGGATCCCCGGCCGGGGCGTACGCGGCCGACGACACGTCCGCGCTGTCCGCGCTGACCGCGCCCGGGCGCACGGTCCTGACCGGCACCGCAGTCGCGGCCGGCCCGAACGCCGAGACCGGTGGCGCGACCGCCGCGGTCGCGCTCCCCGACGGTGGCGCCGTCCTCGCGGGCACGGACCCCGGCCGCGGGCTGCTGCTCGCCCGAATCGGCCTGGCGGGCGCGCCCGACCCGACCTTCGGGCCGGGCGGGGTCCGGCGCCTCGCGGTGCCCGGCGGCCCGCTCGTCGGGCAGCTGCTGCGCCGCGAGGACGGCCGGCTCCTGGCCCTCGCGATCGACCCGGCCGCGGGGTCGCTGCGCCTGCTCGGCCTGACCGCCGACGGCCGTCCCGACCCCGCGTTCGGGACGGACGGCGTCGCCGCCCCGGGGCTGCGCGTCGACTGCGGCGGCTGCGGTGCCGCCACCCTGCTGCCCGACGGCTCGACCGTCGTCGGCGGGGTCGCGGGCGGCGTCGGCGCGGTCGTGCGGCTCGACCCCGACGGCCGACCGGACCCGGGCTTCGGCGCGACCGGGCGCGCCGCGGTCGCCGAGGCCGCGGGGGGCGGGGAGGCCGGCGTCGTCGCCGTGGCCGCGACCGCCACGGGGCGGATCGTCGTCCTGGCCCGCGGGACCGACGGACGGCTGCTCGTCCGCGCGCTCACCGCCGCCGGGCTGCCCGATCCCGGGTTCGCCGACGGCAGCGCGCGGCGCCTCGACGACGGCCCGGACGGCAGCCTGCTCGTCCGCGACGACGGCAGCGTCGACGTCCTCGGGGCGGCGACGCTCACGCGCCTGACGCCCGACGGCCGGCCCGACCCGGCGTTCGGCGGCACGGGCACCGTGCCGATCCCCGGCGGCGGCGCGCTCGCCCCGCGCCCGCGGATGCTCGCGGGGGCGGCCGGCACGACGCTCGTCGCCCGTCCGGCGCCGCTCGAGCCGCGCCTGGCGACCGACCCGGGTCTCACCGTGCGCCGGGTCGGCCGCGACGGGACCGTCGATCCCGTGGCCGCCCCGCCGCTGGGGTTCGGCGGGGGCTACGCGAGCCCGGGCCGCTCGGGCCGGCTGCTGCTCGGGGGCGTCGCCCAGGACGGCTTCGTCGCCTCCACGCTCGTGCGCCGCCCCGACGGCGGCGTCCTGGCGGTCGGGGGCACCCGCGTCATCCGCTTCGTCACCCGCGGCCGCGGGGCGAGCCGAGCCTGGTTCGCGGTCGCCGGCCTGACCCCGGCACTGCAGCCCGACCCGGCGTTCGGCAGCCCGCCGCGACCGACCGCGGTGCGCGTGCGCGTGCCCGCGCAGCGCGCGACCGCGGGCGCGAGCGCGCGTCGCGTCCGCGTTCGCGTCCGGACCACGGCGCCGGGCCTGCTGCTCCTGCGCGTCCGTGACCGCGCGGGCCGCGTGTTGGGGCAGACCGTCGCGCCGCTCTACCGGGCCGGGACGGTCACCGTGCGCGTGCCGGTCGGCGCGCAGGGACGGCGGCTGCTGGCCCGCGGGCGGCGCACCCCGATCGTCGTCGGACACGAGCTGCGCGACGTCGTCGGGACCACCGGGGCGGGCAGCACCCCCGCGACGCTGCGCTGAGTCGGCGCCGCTCACCGCCCGCCCCAGCGGGTACGCTCCCGGGGTCGTGAACCGTGAAGGCCCCTCCGTCCTGGCGATGATCGCCGCCGTCGCGGTGCTCGTCGCCCTGGTCATCCTGGTGTTCTTCGGGATCGGCTACGGCTTCGGCCGGCAGTTCCTGTAAGCGCCCCGGATAGGCTTTCACCAGTCATGCACACCCAGCTCGCCGTCTTCGGGATCGATCCCGGTCCGCTGAACACCGCGGCCAACCTGACGATCCTCTTCCTCTTCGTCACCTGGCTCGCGCTCGTCTACTACACCTACTCCGACGCGCGCCGGCGGATCGCCGACCCGATGGTCATCGGCTGCGCGACCGCCGCGTCGCTGTTCCCGTTCGTCGGCACGATCGTCTACATGATCGTCCGGCCGCCGGAGTACCTCGACGACGTGCGCGAGCGCGAGCTCGAGATGCAGGCGGCCGAGGCGCGGCTGCACCAGCTGAACTACTTCCTCTGCCCGCACTGCGACTATGAGGTCGAGAAGGAGTTCCTGCGCTGCCCGTCGTGCCTGCGCAAGCTCAAGGACGCGTGCACGACCTGCAGCAAGCCGCTGGACCCCGAGTGGAAGATCTGCCCCTACTGCGAGACGGAGATCCCGGGGAAGACCCCGACGCGCCGTCGCCGCCGGCAGTCGCTGAACGAGCCCACGGAGCAGCAGGCGGCCGGACCGCAGTAGGGTCGGGCCACTATGGCCGAGAAGACCCTCATCCTCGTCAAGCCCGACGCCTTCGCGCGCAACCTCACCGGCGAGATCCTCGCGCGCTTCGAGCGCAAGGGCCTCACGATCGAGGCGCTGAAGCTCGTGCACACGCCGCGGGAGACCGCGGAGACGCACTATGCCGAGCACGCCGAGCGCCCGTTCTTCGGCGAGCTCGTCGACTTCATCACCTCCGGGCCGCTGGTGGCCGCGATCCTCAGCGGCAACGACGCGATCAAGGCGTCGCGTCAGCTGATCGGCGCGACCAACCCGCTGGAGGCCGCGACCGGCTCGATCCGCGGCGACTTCGCCACCCTCGTCGGCGAGAACATGGTGCACGGCTCCGACTCGCCCGAGTCCGCGGAGCGCGAGATCGGCATCTGGTTCCCGGAGCTGTAGGACCGCGGCCCCGCCGCCGTTCGTGCTCGTCCTCGCCTCCGGCAGCCCGCAGCGCCGCACGATCCTGTCCCGGCTGGGCGTCGCCTTCGACGTCCGGCCCGCGGACGTCGAGGAGCTGGCCGCGGGGGAGCCGCACGCCGTCGCCCGCGAGAACGCGCTGCTGAAGGCGCGGACCGTCGCGGCGGCGCTCGCGCCGCCGGAGGCGGACGCGCTGGTCCTGGGCGTCGACACGCTCGTCGCCCTCGACGGCGTCATCTACGGCAAGCCCGCCGACGAGGAGCACGCGCGGGCGACCCTGCGCGCGCTCTCGGGGGCCACGCACGACGTCGTCAGCGGGCTCGCCCTGGTGCAGGGCGACGTCGTGGAGGCGGCGACGGCGGTCACCCGGGTCACGTTCCGCCGCCTGGACCCGGCGACGATCGACTGGTACCTGGCGCTCGGCGAGTGGCGCGGACGCGCCGGCGGCTACGCCATCCAGGAGGCCGGCGGCGCGCTCGTGCGCAGCATCGAGGGCGACTACCAGAACGTCGTCGGCCTGCCCGTCAGCCTGCTCCTGGACCGCCGTCCCGGCCTCCTGCACTGACCCTCGACCCCGGGTCGAGGGATCTTTCCGGAGTCGATCCGGACCCACGAAACTCCCGGACCCGACGGGGACAGGGCCTCGACCTCGACCTGAGGTCCAGGTGCGCGAAATCCTCGTTGCGGGGCAGCGGTCCGGCCGGGGGAGCCGCTACACTCGACCACGGACGCGGCCATCTGTCCCGGCTCCGCGCAGCGCATCTCCGCGCGGA
The DNA here is from genome assembly GCF_009707605.1 of Conexibacter sp. W3-3-2. Classification (NCBI taxonomy): domain Bacteria; kingdom Bacillati; phylum Actinomycetota; class Thermoleophilia; order Solirubrobacterales; family Conexibacteraceae; genus Conexibacter; species Conexibacter sp. W3-3-2. Next base: position 53,122 of record NZ_WLYW01000001.1, read on the forward strand.
GCGAGCACCTCGGGCGCCGCCGTCCACCCGACCACTCATGGGCATCTTCAGCTATCTCACCGGGTTCGGTGGCCGCGACATGGCCGTCGACCTCGGCACGGCCAACACCCTCGTCTACGTGCGCGGGCGCGGCATCGTGCTCTCCGAGCCGAGCGTCGTCGCGATCGACTCGCGCACGGGGGAGGTGCACGCCGTCGGGATCGAGGCCAAGCGCATGCTCGGCCGCACCCCCGGGACGATCCAGGCCATCCGGCCGCTGAAGGACGGCGTCATCGCCGACTTCGACGTGACGGAGGAGATGCTCCGCCACTTCATCCAGAAGGTCCACCAGAACCGCTGGGCGCACCCGCGCGTCGTCGTCTGCGTGCCCTCCGGCGTCACCGGCGTCGAGAAGCGCGCGGTCGAGGAGGCCTGCCTGTCCGCCGGCGCTCGCCAGGCGTACCTCATCGAGGAGCCGATGGCCGCCGCGATCGGGGCCGGACTGCCCGTGGGCGAGCCGACCGGCTCGATGGTCGTCGACATCGGCGGCGGCACCAGCGAGGTCGCGGTGATCTCGCTCGGCGGCATCGTCGTCAGCCAGTCGATCCGCATCGGCGGCGACGAGCTCGACGAGGCGATCATCAACTACGCCAAGCGCGAGTACAAGCTCCTCATCGGTCAGCAGACCGCCGAGGAGGTCAAGCTCGAGATCGGCTCGGCCTACCCGATGGACGAGGAGGTCCAGGCCGAGATCCGGGGCCGCGACATGGTCTCCGGACTGCCGAAGACCGTCGTTCTCACCAGCGAGGAGATCCGGCAGGCGCTCGAGGAGCCGCTCGCCCAGATCCTCGACGCGGTCAAGGAGACGCTGGACCGCACGCCGCCCGAGCTCGCCTCGGACATCATGGACCGGGGCATCATGCTCGCGGGCGGCGGCTCCCTGCTGCAGGGGCTCGACGAGCGCCTGCGCGAGGAGACGCAGATGCCCGCCCACCTCGCCGAGTCGCCGCTCACCTGCGTCGCCGTCGGCTCGGGCCGCTCCCTCGAGGAGTTCGAGGTGATCCACCGCACGAGCAAGACCTCGCGCAACCGCCGCCGGAGGGTCTGACCGTGCACCGCCAGCACGCCGACCGGCGCAATTCCCCTCACGCTTTGGAGTACTTCTTCCCGTGTACGACGCCAAGACGGTTCGCCGACGACGCGCGGTCCTCGGGCTGCTCGTCGTCAGCTCGCTGATCCTCCTCACCGCCTCCTTCGGCGAGAGCGGCGGACCGCTGACCTCGATCCAGCGGGGCGTCGTCGAGGTCGTGTCCCCGATCCAGGAGGGCGCGAGCCGCGCGCTGAAGCCGTTCCGCGACCTCTTCGGCTGGGTCGGCGACACCGCCGACGCCAAGGGCGAGAACGAGGAGCTGCGCAAGGAGCGCGACGAGCTGCTCGCGCAGGTCGCGCAGGGCAAGACCGCGATCATCGAGAACCGCACGCTGCGCGGGCTGCTGAAGCTCGACCAGGAGGCCGACCTCGCGCGCTACCGGCCGGTCACCGCCCGCGTGAACACGCGCTCGGGCCTCGTGCTGACCGCCACGATCAACATCGACAAGGGCTCGAGCGCCGGGATCCGCGTCGACCAGCCGGTCGTCACGAGCGCCGGGCTCGTCGGCAAGGTCGCGGTCGTCGGCCGCGGCTACGCCGTCGTGCGCCTCATCACCGACCCGCGCGTGCGCGTCTCCGCGATCACCGCGAAGGGCCAGACCGGCGTCGTGCAGACCGCCGTCGGCAACCCGCGCGAGCTGATCATGAAGGGCACCCGCGCCTCCGACCGCGTCGACCGCGGCGACATGATCATGACCGCGGGCACCCGCACCCAGGACGACGACCTGCAGTCGCTCTACCCGCCCGGCATCCAGATCGGGCGCGTCACCCGCGTCGACGAGCCCGGCTCCGACACCCAGGAGGTGCACCTGCGCCCCTACGTCGACGTCGGGCGGATCGACTTCGTGCAGGTGCTCACCGAGGCGGCGGACGGGAACCGGCCTCCGTCGTGATCGGCGTCAGCCCCCAGCTCGCCATCCGGCTCACCCTCCTCGGCGTCGTCGCGGTGATCCTCCAGGTCTCCGCGGTCACGCAGATCCAGATCGTCGGCGTCAACGCCGACATCGTGCCGCTGACCGTCGCCTCGGTCGGGCTGCTCTGCGGCTCGCTCAACGGCGCCGCGCTCGGCTTCTTCGCCGGCCTGTTCGTCGACATGGCCCTGTTCCAGACGCTCGGCGTCAACTCGCTGCTGCTGCTGACCGTCGGGTACCTCGCCGGGCGGCTGCGCGAGATGCGCGACCCGCAGGGCGCGGCGATCCCGATGGCCGTCGGCGGAGCCGCCACCGCGATCGGCGTCGGCGGCTACGCGCTGCTGCAGTTCCTGCTGGGCGTCGACGCGCCCGTGAGCTTCCTGCTGCTCGGCCAGGTGCTCCTCACCGTCGTCGTGAACGTCATCGTGGCGGTCCCCGTCCACGCGTTCGTGCGACGCTGGTTGCTGCCCGCCCTGCCCGACGACCCCCGCCGGCGCCGCCGGCGGGCGTACACGACCGGCGGTCTGTCGCCGCTCTCTCGCGCATGATGGAACCCATGAACGACCGACGCCCCCGATCACCCCGCAGCTCGCGCTGCGCGTGGCGGTCGTCGGCGGTCTCGCCTTCATCCTGTTCGGGATCGTCTTCTTCCGCCTCTGGTACCTGCAGGTCCTCGACGGCGATCGCTACCTCGCGCAGGCGCAGAGCAACCGCGTGCGCGTCGAGCGCGTGCAGGCGCCGCGCGGCACGATCGTCGACCGCGAGGGCCGCACGCTCGTCGGCAACCGCGTCGCGACCCTGATCCAGCTCGACCCGGAGAAGATCCCCGAGGAGGAGAAGACCGCCGCCCTGGAGTGGGGGCAGCGCGTCACCGCCCGGCTGCAGCGCCCCAAGGGGCAGCGCGGCCGCTTCGGCGTCCCGATCCCGGCCGTGCAGACCGCGCAGATGCGGCGCCTGTTCGAGCGCCTCAGCCCGATCATCGGGATCTCGGTCCGCGAGCTGCAGCGCCGCACCGTCCGCTCGATCGCCCAGGTGCCCTACGCCCGCGTGACGCTGAAGGCCGACGTCACGCAGGCGCAGAGCGCGTTCATCCAGGAGCGCATCGACCAGTTCGACGGCGTGGACGTGGGGGAGCGCTACCTGCGCGACTACCCCGACCGCTCGCTCGCCGCGCAGCTCATCGGCACGACCGGGGAGATCAGCCCGGGCCAGCTCGAGGACAAGGAGCGCTACCGCGGCGTCGCGCAGGGCACCGTGATCGGCCAGTCCGGCCTCGAGTACGCCTACGACGAGTTCCTGCGCGGCCGCGACGGCCAGGAGCGGATCGTCGTCAACGCCCAGGGCGAGAACCGCGGGCAGGCGACCTCGCGCGCCCCGCAGGTCGGCCGCACCGTGCGGCTGACGCTCGACATCAAGCTCCAGAAGGCCGCCGAGGCCGCGCTGCAGCGCGGCATCGACAGCGCCGCCGGCAAGGGCTCGCGCGCCGGGGCGTTCGTCGCGATGGACCCGCGCAACGGCCACCTCTTCGCGATGGGCTCGCTGCCCTCCTACGACCCGGCGGAGCTCGCCCGGCCGATCAGCGACCAGCGCTACGACGAGCTGTTCAGCGAGGACGGCGACAAGCCGCTGTTCAACCGCGCCACCCAGGCGCTGTATCCGACCGGCTCGATCTTCAAGCCGATCACCGCGATCGCCGGCGTCGAGGCGGGGAAGATCACGCCCGGCGAGGTCATCAACGACAATGGCTGCATCGAGGTCGGCGCCAACAAGGAGGAGCGCTGCAACGCCAACAAGGCGGTGCACGGCGCCGTGAACATGGCGCGCTCGCTCGAGGTGTCCTCGAACATCTACTACTACCTGCTCGGCCAGCGGCTCGACAGCACCGCCGAGCCGCTGCAGAAGTGGGCCCGGCGCCTGGGGCTCGACCACCGGACCGGGATCGACATCTTCGGCGAGGCCGAGGGCCGCGTCCCCGACCGGGCCTGGCGCAAGCGCGTCGGCGAGGAGGAGGCCGACTGCCGCAAGCGGCGCAAGGTCCCCTCCTGCGGGATCTCCGACATGCGGCCGTGGACCTTCGGCGACAACCTCAACCTGGCGATCGGCCAGGGCGACGTCGGCGCCACCCCGCTGCAGATGGCCGTCGCCTACGCGGCGATCGAGAACGGCGGCAAGATCGTGCGGCCGCAGCTCGCCGCGCGCGTCGAGGACGACCAGGGCCGCGAGCTGCAGACGCTGTCCAAGCCGTCGACCAAGCGCTACGACATCGACCAGGGCGCCCTCGCCGCCGTGCGCGAGGGCCTGCGCCTCGCCGCCAGCGGCCCGGAGGGCACGTCGGTCGACGTCTTCCAGGGCTGGCCGCACGCCCGCTTCCCGGTCCACGGCAAGACCGGCACCGCGGTGATCAAGAACGCGCAGGGCGAGTTCGAGCAGTCCTGGTACGCCGCCTACGTGCCCGACCCCAAGCGGCCGATCGTCGTCGTCGCGACCGTCGAGAAGGGCGGCTACGGCGCCGCGGCCGCCGCGCCCGTGGTCCGCCAGATCATGGAGCAGTTCTACTTCGGGCGGGTCGGCAAGTTCCGCGTCGGGGAGTCGACGACGCTGTGAGCATCGCGCCGACCGTCAGCCGGCCCTCCGAGGGCTCCCAGCCCGCGGCGCGCTCGCGTCCCGCGGGGCTGTCGCTGCCGTTCGACCCGATCCTGCTGCTCGCCGTCATCGGCCTGTGCGTCTGGTCGCTGATGGCGATCGGCGCCGCCAGCGAGGGCGACGGGCTCGTCGACCCCAACACCTACGTCAAGCGGCAGGCGCTCTACTTCGCCGTCGGCGGCGTGCTCGCGCTCGTCGCCGCGTTCGTCGACTACTCCCGCCTGCGCGAGCTGAAGATCGGGCTCTACGCGCTGCTCATCGGGATCATCCTGCTCGTCTTCGCGTTCGGCTCCGTGACGCGCGGCTCCCGCCTCGCGATCCAGCTGCCGTTCTTCAGCTTCCAGTCCTCGGAGCTGGGCAAGATCCTCCTCGTCGTCGCCCTCGCGGGCTTCGTCGTGGACCGCGCCCGGCGTCTGCAGGACCGGGACACCACGGCGCGGATCATGCTCCTCACGCTGATCCCCGCGGGTCTCGTGATCGCGCAGGACCTCGGCTCCGGCCTGGTCTACATCGCGATCGGCCTCACCATGCTGTTCCTGGCCGGGACCCCCGGCCGGCACCTCTCGGCGATCATCGCGCTCGGGGTCACCGGCGTGGTGGTCGTGCTCGTCGCCGCACCGGCGATGGGCGTGACCGTCCTCGAGGGGTACCAGAAGGACCGCCTCACCTCGTTCCTGCAACCCTCCGCGAGCCCCGGCGACGCGGGCTACCAGCAGGGCCAGTCCAAGATCGCCATCGGCTCCGGGGAGAAGACCGGACGCGGCGATCGCTCCACCCAGTCCACGCTGCGGTTCCTCCCCGAGGACCACACCGACTTCGTCTTCGCGACGGTCGGCGAGCGCTGGGGCTTCGTCGGAGCCGGATTCGTCCTGTCGCTCTACGCGCTGCTGGTCTGGCGCGCGATACGCATCCTCACCATGGCGAAGAACCTGCTCGGAGCGCTGATCGCCGGCGGCATCGTCGCGATGCTCCTCACGCAGGTGTTCGTCAACGTCGGCATGAACGTGGGGATCATGCCGATCACCGGGATCCCCCTGCCCCTCATGACCTACGGGGGATCCTCCGTCCTTTCCACCTTCCTGGCCGTCGGCCTCCTTCAGTCGATCTACGCGCAGGCGCGCGCATCGGCAGCGATGAAGGGCCGCGTCCTCGGCTTCTAGATCCAGAGGAACCATCGTGAAGAAGCAAGTGCTCGTCAGCGTCGACCGCGGGGAGACCCGGGTCGCGCTGATGGAGTCCGTCACCTCGTCGGAGGCGGCGCCCGGCGCCCCCAAGCGGCGCGGCCGCGGCGCCCGTGGCGGCCGTCCCGACCCGGCGCCCGGCTACCGCGTCGCCGAGCTGTACTTCGAGCGCTGCGGCAACCGCTCGATCGTCGGCAACATCTACAAGGGCAAGGTCGACAACGTCCTGCCCGGTCTGGAGGCCGCGTTCGTCGACATCGGCCTGGACAAGAACGGCTTCCTGCACGTCGACGAGATCGTCATCCCCGGGGTGGAGACCGTCCGCCGCGGGCGCGGGGACGGCTCCGGCAAGAAGATCACCGACCTGATCAAGCCCGGGCAGGAGATCGTCTGCCAGGTCGTCAAGGACCCGCTGAAGACCAAGGGCGCCCGGCTCTCGATGGAGCTCACCGTCGCCGGTCGCTACATGGTCTACACGCCGACCGGCGAGGGCGTCGGCGTCTCCAAGCGCCTGGAGGACAAGGAGCGCGACCGCCTGCGCAAGGAGGTCAAGGGCCTGGACCTCAAGGGCGGCGGCGCGATCGTGCGCACCGCCGCGCACGGCGCCAGGCGGGCGGACTTCGAGCGCGAGGTCGAGTACCTCTACAAGCTCCACGAGGTCCTCCAGGACCGCGTCGAGACGACCCCCGCGCCCGGCCTCGTCTTCCAGGAGGCCGACCTCTCGGTGCGCGTCGTGCGCGACATCTTCAGCGACCACTTCGAGCGCGCGGTCGTCGACGACGAGAAGCAGCACCAGCGGCTCGTGTCGTTCTTCACCCGCACCGCGCCCGAGCTCGTCGACCGCGTCGAGCTCTACCAGGACAGCCAGCCGCTGATGGAGCGCTACGGCGTCGACAAGGTCATCGACGGCCTGTTCTCCAAGCGGGTCGACCTGCCGTCGGGCGGCTACCTGATGATCGACTACGCCGAGGCGCTCACCGTCATCGACGTGAACACCGGCTCCTACGTCGGTCGCGGCAAGCAGGCCCGCCTGGAGGACGTCATCACGAAGACGAACCTCGAGGCCGCCGAGGCCGTCGTCAACCAGCTGCGGCTGCGCGACATCGGCGGCATCATCGTCATCGACTTCATCGACATGGCCCGCGCGCGCAACCGCGACGCCGTGCTGAAGCAGCTGCGCAAGGCGCTCAGCGAGGACCGCACGAAGACGTTCACCGCCGAGATCTCGAAGCTCGGCCTCGTCGAGATGACCCGCCAGAACGTCACCGAGGGCGTGCGCGAGATCATCTCCCGCGAGTGCCCGACCTGCCACGGCGACGGCGTCGTGCGGTCCGAGGAGACGATCGCGATCGACATCGAGCGCCAGCTGCGCGAGATCGCCTCGCGCGCCCCGCGCTCCACCGAGGCCTACCTCGTGCAGATCAACCCGAAGGTCACCGCCGAGTTCACCGGGGACGGCGGCCGCGTGCTGCGCGCGCTGGAGGCCGAGACCGGCAAGCTCTTCCACTTCGAGGGCTCCGAGGGCCTGCCGCTCGACCACTTCCAGATCACGATGGAGGGGTCGCAGGCCGACGTCGAGGAGAAGGCGGTCCCGTTCCGCCCGGGCGAGGAGGTCCTCGTCCAGATCGTCGAGCCGCACATGTACGACGCCGACGCCGCGGTCGCGAAGATCGACGGCTACATCGTCTCGATCCGCCGCGCCGGCCGGCTGGTGGGGGAGAAGCGCCTCGTGCGCATCGAGGACGCCGGGCGCACCGCCGCGACCGCGGTCCTCGTCGACGAGAGCGACCTCCCGGCGGTCGAGCCGGGGGCGGAAGGCAGCCCGGACGGCGATGCCGTACCATCGAAGCGTAGGCGCCGTGGCCGCAGAGGCGGACGGCGCCGTTCCGCTGCCAAGGCGGCGGACACGTCCTCGTCGGAGTGAATTTTCTTATGTACGCAGTCGTGAAGACCGGTGGCAAGCAGTACCGCGTGGAAGAGGGCCAGACCCTGCTCGTGGAGAAGCTCGCCGGTGAGCCCGGGGACACCGTCGCCCTCCAGCCGCTCCTGATCAGCGGTGACGAGTCGGTGTTCGACAAGGCCGGCCTCGAGAAGGCGTCCGTCTCGGCGAAGGTCGTCGAGCACGTCCGCGGTCCGAAGCTCGTGGTGTTCAAGTTCAAGCCCAAGCGCGGCTACAAGAACAAGAACGGCCACCGGCAGGACCTGACCCGCATCGAGATCACCGGCATCAAGGCCAAGTAGGAGCGTTACGAGATGGCACACAAGAAGGGCCTCGGGTCCTCCAAGAACGGCCGCGACTCCAACGCCAAGCGCCTCGGCGTGAAGGTGTTCGCCGGTGAGACCGTCACCGGTGGCGAGATCATCGTGCGCCAGCGCGGCAGCCGCTTCAAGGCCGGCGAGGGCGTCGGCATGGGCAAGGACGACACGCTGTACGCGCGCGCCGCGGGCACCGTGTCCTTCGACGTCGGCCGCAAGGGCCGCGTCGTCAGCGTCCAGCCCGCCGCCGCCGAGTAGCGAGGACCGGCGCCGTGGCGCTGTCCCCGAAGACCCTGGCCCGCGGCATCGCCGCGGGCCGTCTCGCGCTCGGGCTGGCGATGGTCGCCGCGCCCGGCCGGGCGACCGGCGCCTGGCTCGGCGACGTCGCCGACACGCCGGGCGGCCACGTCGCCGTCCGCGCCCTCGGGATCCGCGACGCGATCCTCGGCGCGATCACGCTGCACACCCTGGAGCACCCCGAGGTCGGCCCGCGCTGGGTCGCCACGTGCGGGGTCGCGGACCTCGTCGACTGCGCCGCGACCGTCGCCGCGCGCGACGGCCTGCCGCGCCAGTACCCCGCCATGATCGCCGTCGCGGGCGGCGCGGCGGCGGCGAGCTTCGCGCTCGCCGGCGCGCTCAAGCGCGCCTGACCGCCGCCGCGCGGCCGCTCAGCCCTCCTGGGCGGTCGGCCGCACGAGGATCTCGTTGACGTCGACGTGCGGCGGCTGCGTCACCGCGTACATGACCGCGTTGGCGATGTCGACCGCCTGCAGCGCGTCCTGGCCGGGGGCGCCGTTGTCGAAGAACGGGGTGTCGACCATGCCGGGCTCGATCAGCGTGACGCGCGCACCGGTCCCGTTGAGCTCCTGGCGCAGCGACTCGCCCATGCCGGTGACCGCCCACTTCGTCGAGCTGTAGAGGCTGCCCTGGAGCGCCCGCCGCCCGGCGATCGAGCTGGTCAGCAGGAAGTGGCCGCGGTTGGCCTCCACGTCATCGATCGTCGCCCGGATCGTCAGCGCGCACCCGTAGACGTTCGTGAGCACCATCGACTTCCAGTGCTCGGGCGTCTCGTTGCGGAAGCCGCGCGCCGCCCCGAAGCCGGCGTTCGCGAAGACGACGTCGATGCGGCCGAACGTGTCGCGGGCCGCGGCGGCGAACGCCTGCACCTGGTCCCACTCGGTCACGTCGACGCCGACGGCGATCGCCCGGTCGGTGCCGCCGAGCTCCTCCACGAGCGCCTCGAGCTTGTCGGTGGAGCGCGCGCCGAGCACGAGCCGGTAGCCGGCCGCGGCGGCGAGGCGCGCGGTCTCGGCGCCGATGCCGGAGCTCGCGCCGGTGATGAGGAAGACCTTGTCGGAAGCCATGGGGACCTTTCGTCGTGTCACGATGGGGCGGGGAAGTCCGCCCGAGCGGATCCTCCTCTACCCGCAATGCTCTACGACAAGGCCCGCATCCACGTTCACGCCGGCGACGGCGGCAACGGCTGCATGAGCTTCCGCCGCGAGGCGCACGTGCCCCAGGGCGGGCCCGACGGCGGCGACGGCGGCCGCGGCGGGGACGTCGTGCTCGTCTGCGACGACTCGCTGCGCGACCTGCAGGTGTTCAAGCGCAGCGCCCACTACAAGGCGCAGCGCGGCCGTCACGGCGAGGGCTCCCAGCGGGAGGGGGCCGACGGGCCGACGCTCGAGGTCCGCGTGCCGCCCGGCACCGAGGTCCGGCTCGACGACGGGACGATGCACGACCTCACGGTCCCCGGACGGCGCGTCGTCGTCGCCGAGGGCGGGCTCGGCGGGCGCGGCAACCGCCGCTTCAAGTCCTCCACCCGCCAGTCGCCGCGGTTCGCCGAGCTCGGTCTGCCCGGGGAGGAGCGCTGGATCGACCTGCGGCTGAAGCTGCTGGCCGACGTCGGCTTCGTCGGCGTCCCCAACGCCGGCAAGAGCTCGCTGCTGAGCGTCATGACGCGCGCCGCGCCGAAGATCGCCAGCTACCCGTTCACGACGCTCGAGCCGCAGCTCGGGACGATCGAGGCGGACGGCCGGCAGCTGATCCTCGCCGACATCCCCGGCCTCGTCGAGGGCGCCTCCGAGGGCGTCGGCCTCGGCCACGACTTCCTCGCGCACGTCGAGCGCACGCGGCTGCTCGTGCACGTCCTCGACCTCGAGCCGCTCGACGGCTCGGACCCGGAGACGAACTACGAGACGATCGAGCGCGAGCTCGCCCTGCACGACCCGCGCCTGGCGCGGCTGCCGCGGATCCTGGCGCTGTCGAAGGCCGACCTCGTCGCCCCCGAGGACGCCGAGGTCGTCGCCGAGCTGTGGCGCGAGCGGTTCGCCGCCGAGCTGCCCGAGCGCGAGGAGTGGGACGACCGGCCGCCGCAGGTCGCCACCCCGGTGGTCATCACGTCCTCGGCGACCCACCTCGGGCTCGACGACCTCGCCAAGGAGCTGTTCCGCCGGGTCCCGCTCGCCGCCCCGGAGACCGCGCCCGACCTCGGGCTCGCCGACGCGCAGGACCTCGCCGAGCACCGCGTCTTCCGGCCGGCGCGCAACAAGGGCTGGACCGTCGAGGAGATCGGCGAGGGCGAGTGGCGGGTCAGCGGCGATGCGGTCGACCGGCTGATCCTCCGGCACGACCTCGAGAACGACGAGGCCCTGCACCACGTCGAGGGCAAGCTCCACCGCATGGGCGTGATCCGTGCCCTGGAGGAGCAGGGGTTCGAGCCCGGCGACGACGTCGAGATCGGCGGCGTCGTGTTCGAGCTCGACCCGGGCTGAGGCCCGACCCGGCCGGTCCGTAAGCTTGCGGCCGCCCATGGCCCGCACCGTCGTCAAGCTCGGATCCAGCGTCGTCGCCGAGAACGACGGAACCCTGCGCGCGGAGGTCATCGCGCGGATCTGCACCGCCCTCGCGGACCGCCACGCGGCGGGGGACGACGTCGTGCTCGTCACCAGCGGCGCGATCGCCCGCGGGATGCGGATCATGGACCTGCCGGTCCGGCCGACCGCGATCGAGGACCTGCAGGCCGCCAGCGCGGTCGGGCAGGGCAAGCTCTACCGCGTCTACGACGAGCTGCTGCGTGAGCGCGACGTGACGACCGCGCAGGTGCTGCTGACGTTCTTCGACATGAGCGCGCGGCTGCACTACCTCAACGCCCGCCAGACGCTGCGCAAGCTGCTGGAGTGGCGCGTGCTGCCGGTCATCAACGAGAACGACACGACGACGACCGACGAGATCAGCTTCGGCGACAACGACTTCCTCGCGGCCCAGGTCGCGGTGCTCGTCGGGGCCGACGAGCTCGTCCTGTGCACCGACATCGAGGGCCTGTTCACCGCCAACCCGCGGATCGACCCCGACGCCTCGCTCGTGCGCGAGGTCGCCGACGTCGCCGACCTCGAGGCGCTGTCGATCGGGCACGAGACGAGCGCGCTGGGCTCCGGCGGGATGCGGTCGAAGGTCGTCGCCGCCGAGATGGCGACCGCCGCCGGGATCCCGACGACGATCTGCAGCGGCATCCTGCCCGGCGCGCTGGAGGCCGTCCTCTCCGGCGAGGGGGCGGGCACGCGGTTCGCCGCCCGGCCGGCCCGCTACTCCTCGTTCAAGCTCTGGCTGAAGTACGCCAAGCCGACGCGCGGCACCGTGGTCATCGACGACGGCGCGGCCCGCGCGCTGCGTGACGGCGCCGCCTCGCTTCTGCCCGTCGGGGTCGTCGCGGTGCAGGGCAGCTTCGACGCCGGGGACGCCGTGGAGATCGTCACGCGCGCCGGCGAGCCGGTGGGCAAGGGGATCAGCACGTTCAGCCGCGACGAGCTGGCCGCGGTCGCCGGGGAGAAGACCGCGACGGTGCGCGAGCGGCTCGGCGGCGCCGCGGACGAGGCGGTCCACCGGGACTACCTCGTCCTCGGATAGGGATCCACCCCTTTCCGGCGACGCCTGTCGCGAGTAGGCTGCGCGCCCATGATCGAGCGCACGACGGCGCGCGGGCGCGGCCGTCTCCCGGGTGTCCTCCTCGCCGTCGCGACCGCAGCCGCCTGCGTGGTCCCGGCCGCCGACGCGCAGCGCTCGCCGGCCAAGCGCCCGGTCCAGAAGGGCGGCGTCTACTCGACCCCCGGGTACAAGGGCACGCGGACGCTCCCGCGCACCGGTCCCGCACCCGCGCCGCCGTCCGTCGCGCTCTCCGCAGACGGCTGGAAGCCCGACGTGCTCGTCGACGCGGCAGGCACCGCCCACGTCGTCTGGGTCACCAACGCGCCGGCGCCCGGGAACGACCAGATCTCCTACTGCCGGCTCCCGCGCGGCGCCACCGCCTGCGCGAACCCGAACACGACGCCGTTCGACCCGGCCCTCACGCCGTCGGCGGACTTCGCCGGTCCGCGGATCCTCCAGGTCGGCGACGGGCTCGTCGTCCTCACCTCCCGCTACCCCGCCGTCGTGCAGCACCCGGACGGACAGACCCGCGACCGCACGCTCTACGCCTACACCTCCACCGACGGCGGGCAGACGTGGAGCCCGCCGACGATCGTCGGCACGCAGGAGGCGTCGGGCGACGCCGTCGTCTTCGGCGGGGCCGCACCGCGGCTCGGGGTCATCTCCGACACCCAGACCGGCGGCACGGTCTTCCAGTCGGTCGTCCCCGGCCAGTACTCGCGGGCCACCGCGCTGCTCGGGCCCGGCGACCAGGCCTACGACGGGTCGCTGGCGCTCGAGGGCGACCAGCCCGTGGCCGCGTTCGCCGACCTGTCCGGCAACACGATCGTGCGCCGCCTGCCCGCGGGCGCCGACCCCGCCGACGCCGCCGCCTGGACCAGCACCGTCGTGCCGGGCGCCGAGGAGCCGCGCCTGGCGAGCGGTCCCCGCGGGCCGTTCCTGCTCAGCCGCGCGGGCCTGCGCGCCCCCTACGAGGTCCGCCCGCTCACCGGCGGTGCGGTCGGTGCGCCCGTCCCGCTGGCGCTGCCCGACCTCGCCACCGGCAGCCAGCGCGAGCTCGCGCAGGACCCGGCCGGGGCGCTCCACGCCGTCTTCGCCGACGCGATCGGCACGACGCTGCTGGCCAGCGACTCCACCGACGGCGGCCGCTCCTGGTCGCCGCCCCGGACCGCCGCGATCGCGCAGGGGGCGTTCGACGGCCTGCGCTCCGCGGCCGCCGCCGACGGGGGAGGGGTCACCGTGTACCGCAAGGACCCGACCGGCCTGACCAGCGGCACGATCGGCCTCAGCGCCTTCGGGACGCTCTCCCCGACCGGGGTGCCCGGCCTCGGGGCGCTCGCCGGCGGCGGCATCCCCGGCGCGACCGCGGGCTGCGACGGCGTGCGCGTCGGCGACCTGCAGATCCGCCCCCAGCAGGGCTGCCTGCTGCCGAGCGTCGACCCGAAGTACCCGGGGGCGTCCGTCTCCGAGGGCGAGGTCGACCTCATGGGCCTGATCCTGCGGCCGGACCCCGGCGTGCGGATCCTGCTCGACCCGCGCCGCGCCCGCCTCGACACGACCGGCAAGGTGCGGGTGCTGCTGCGCGGCGCCGGCCTCGAGGTCACGCTGCTGCACGAGGAGCTGCACATCCAGTTCCCCGACACGCGCGAGGGCGGCACGCTCCTGGACTTCGACCCCGCCGACGTGAAGCTCGCGGGCTTCCCGATCTCCGGGCGCATCAAGGTCCTGCTGACCAGGACCGGCGTGCGGATCCCGGTCCAGCTCTCGCTCCCCGGCGCCTTCGGCGGCATCACCGGCGACGCCACGCTCCTGGCCGAGCTCGGCAAGGGCGTCACGCTCGACAGCGTGAAGCTCGCGGTCAAGCGGGCGCCGGTCGGACCGCTCGAGGTCCGCGACCTGCTGATCTCCTACAGCGGCGGCACCGAGACCTGGCGCGGGGCGGCGCTCGTCGTCCTGCCCGGCGGCGCCGCGCTCGGCGCGGACGTCACGTTCGTCGGCGGCCGCTTCACGATGGGCGACTTCCGCGTCCGCCCGCCGTTCCCCGGCGTGCTCATCGCCCCGAACACGTACTTCACCGAGGTCCGCGGCGGCTTCGCGCTCGACCCCGTGCAGATCAAGGTCGGGGCCTCCTTCGGCGCCTTCCCGATCGCGCCCCCGTCCACCTACACCGTCGGCGTCGACGGCGACCTCACGCTCACGATCGACGGCGGCAGCGTCCTGCTGCGCTTCGACGGGCGCGGCAGCATCGCCGGGATCTCGCTCGCGACCGCGGCGCTGCAGGCCACCACCGACGGGTACGCGGACCTCACCGCCGGCTACGACGTCGACCTCAAGGCCGTCCGCGTCAAGGGCAGCATCGAGGGGTTCCTCGACGGCCGCCGCGGGCAGTTCGGCGCGAAGGGCAGCGCCGACGTCGAGCTCGCCGGGTTCCTCCCGGCGACCGGCTCGCGCGCCGCGATCTCCAACAAGGGGTTCGGGGCCTGCTACACGGTGGCGGGCGCCGGCGCCTACGTCGGCTACCTGTTCGACAAGCCGATCCCCTCGGGCGTGCGGATCGGCGTCGGCTGTGACCTCACGGCCTTCACGATCGAACGGCCCGGCCTGCGGCTCGCCCCGCGCCAGGTCCCCGGGGGGCGCACGTTCACGGTGACCGCGGGCACGAAGATCCAGAACGTCGAGCTGAACGCCGCGGCCGGCAGCCCGGCGGTGACGCTGATCGGGCCCGACGGCGCCACGGTCACACCGGCCGACGCGCGCACCACCGGCTCCTTCGCCGGTCCCGCCGTCGCGCTGCCGCTGCCCGACGCGGCCCGCACCCTGGTCGTCCTGAACGACCCCAAGCCCGGCGTCTGGACGGTCGCGCCCGCCCCGGACTCCCCGGCGATCACCGAGCTGCTCGTGGCCCGGGACGCCAAGCCGGTGAAGGTGACCGCCACGGTCACGCGCCGCGGCGCCCGCCGCGTCCTGCGCTACCGGATCGCCGACCGCGGCGGGGCGGTCGTGCGCTTCTCCGAGCAGGGCGCGCGCGCCGCGGTCGCCTCGCTCGGGACGGCGACCGGGGACCGCGGCACGCTGGCGTTCACCCCGGCCGACGGCCCGGGCGGCCGCCGGCAGATCGTCGCGCTCGTCAGCCGCGGCGACCTGCCGCTGAGCGCCCCGGTCGTCGCGACCTACACCGCGCCCGCACCGCAGCGGCCCGCGACCGTCCGCGGCGTGCGCGCACGGCGCACCAGCGGCGCGGTCACCGTGCGCTGGCGCGCCGCGGCCCGCGCCACCGGCTACGTCGTGCGCGTGCGCGGGCGCAGCTCCGGCCGCACGCTCGCCCGCGTCCTGGGGAGCCGCTCCCGCAGCGTCCGGATCACCGGCGTCAGCGCCGACGACGGCCGCCTCACCGTCACCGTGACCGGCCGCGACCGGCGCGGCCGCCTCGGGCGCGCGAGCACCGTGCGCGTGCGGTAGGCGCACCGCACGGGCCGCCCGGGGCCGGTGACGTACCCTTCCGGCATGGCCACGACGACCAGCAGCGTCACCGACATCTGCCTCGCGGCGCAGGAGGCCTCGCGGCAGCTCGCCGCGACCGACAGCGCCACCAAGGACCGGGCGCTGCACGCGATCGCCGACGCGCTCGTGGCCCGCACGCCGGAGATCCTCGAGGCCAACGGCCGCGACATGGACGCCGGCCGCGAGAACGGCCTGGACGCCGCGCTCCTGGACCGGCTGCTGCTCGACGCCGACCGGGTCGCCGCGATCGCCGCCCAGGTCCGCGACATCGCCGCGCTGCCCGACCCGGTCGGGGAGGTCATCGACGGCAAGCGCCTGCCCAACGGCCTCGACGTCAAGAAGGTCCGCGTCCCGCTCGGGGTCGTCGCCGTCGTCTACGAGGCCCGGCCGAACGTGACGATCGACGCCGCCGCGCTGTGCCTGAAGTCCGGCAACGCGATCGTGCTGCGCGGCTCCTCGTCGGCCGCCCACTCCAACGCCGTGCTCGCCGGGATCGCCGCGCAGGCCGCCGAGGAGGCCGGGCTGCCCGCCGGCACGATCGGCCTCGTCGCCGGCGGCGGGCGCGAGGAGCTCGCCGAGCTCGCCACCCAGACCGGCATCGTCGACCTGATCATCCCGCGCGGCGGCGAGGGCCTGAAGAACGCGCTGAAGGGCGTCGCGACCGTGCCCGTCATCTACGCCGCGTCCGGCAACTGCCACGTGTTCGTCGACGCGTCCGCCGACGTCGCGACCGCCGTCGAGATCGTCCTCAACGCCAAGACGCAGCGGCCCGGCGTCTGCAACGCCGCGGAGACGCTGCTCGTGCACGCCGACGCCGCACCGGCCGTGCTGCCCGCCGCGCTCGGCGCCCTGCGCGACGCCGGGGTCGAGCTGCGCGTCGACGGCCGCACCCGGGCGCTCGCGGGCGCCGACCTCGCCGCCGGCCTGCTCGACGCCGGCGAGGAGGACTGGGACACCGAGTTCCTCGCCCTCACCCTGGCGGTCGGCGTCGTCGACTCCGTCGACGAGGCGATCGCGCACGTCAACCGGCACGGCTCGGGGCACTCGGAGGCGATCGTCACGAACGACGCCGCGGCCGCGCGCGCGTTCGAGCTGGGCGTCGACGCCGCCTGCGTGTACGTGAACGCCTCGACCCGCTTCACCGACGGGGGCGAGTTCGGCATGGGCGCCGAGATCGGCAACTCCACCCAGAAGCTCCACGCGCGCGGCCCGATCGGCCTGCGCGAGCTCTGCGCCTTCAAGTACGTCGTCACCGGCGACGGCCACGTCCGCGGGTAGGCCGGCCGCGCGCGTGGCCCGCGTCGGGATCCTCGGCGGGACGTTCAACCCCCCGCACATCGGCCACCTCGTCTGCGCCGCGTCGGCGCGCGAGCAGCTCGGCCTGGACCACGTCGTGCTCATGCCGGTGTTCGTCCCGCCGCACAAGACCGTCACCGACGACCCGGGCCCGCAGGAGCGCCTCGAGCTCTGCCGGCTGGCGGTCGCCGACGACCCGGGGCTGCGCGTCAGCGCCCTGGAGGTCGAGCGCGGCGGCCCGTCGTACACCGTCGAGACGCTCCGGGCCCTGCAGGACGCCCGTCCCGAGGACGAGCGCTGGTTCATCGTCGGCGGTGACATGGCGCAGTCGCTGCCGACCTGGCGCGAGCCCGAGGGCGTGCTGGCGCTCGCGACCCTCGCGGTGGCCGAGCGGGAGGGCATCACGCGGCAGGACGTCCTGGACCGGGTCGCGGGCCTCGCGGGCGCCGCGGAGCGGGTCCGCTTCTTCGACGTCCCGCGGATGGACCTGTCCTCCTCGCTGCTGCGCCGCCGGCTCGCCGAGGGCCGCACGGTCCGCCATCTCGTGCCCGCCGCGGTGGAGCGGCGGATCGACGAGCGCGGGTTCTACCGGCGGAACCCCTACCCTGGAGGGTGACGTGACGCCCACCAGCACCGACAACGCCGTGACCGACGACCAGCCGTTCGAGGACCCGACGCTCCTGGCGTCGGCGATCGCCGGCCTCGCCGCGGACAAGAAGGCGACCGACATCGTCGCCCTGGACCTCCGCGGGGTCAGCGGGTTCACCGACGTGTTCGTCGTGTGCACCGGCAACACCGACCGCCAGGTCAAGGCGATCCACGACAGCATCCACAAGGGCCTCAAGGACGACCACCGGATGCTCCCCCGGCGGGTCGAGGGCCTGACCGAGTCCCGCTGGGTCCTGATGGACTACTGGGACGCCGTCGTGCACGTCTTCACGCCCGACACGCGCGAGTACTACCGGCTCGAGCAGCTCTGGGGCGACGTGCCGCGGATCGAGATCGATCCCGCCGTGCTCGGCAGCGGCCCCGCCGTGGACGAGCCGGACGCCGACGCCTGACCCGCGCGCCCGTCCCTCCTGGACGGGCACCGCCGGGAACGACGAAGGCCGCCCGTTCAGGCGGCCTTCGTGCGAGTGGAGCTAGGCGGGCTCGAACCGCCGACCTCGTGACTGCCAGTCACGCGCTCTTCCAGCTGAGCTATAGCCCCGGGCAGGTCGTACTGCTCCGCCATCCTAACACCGACGCGCTGGTTGTTCTTTGCGGGTGCGATCCGCAGGCGGAGCTCGTGGTGGCCGCCCGCCTCGGCGACCGGGACCAGCAGGACGCGATCGAGCGCGCCGCAGTAGACCGCGAACAGCTCGAGCTCCGACGCGTCGTAGGTCGTGCGCACGTAGCCGCGCGTGGGGGAGTGCCGGCAGGTGCCCGTCCGGACCACGATCACGTCCCCGCAGAGGCGGCCCCACTTGCACTGCACGCGGTAGAGCCGGTGCGCGACGTCGAAGACGAGGTCGTAGCGGCGCCCGTCGGAGAGCGGCCGGGACACGACCACGCCGAGCCGCGTGGCCTCGGCGGCGATCCTCAGCTCGGCGACGGCGCCCTTGTCTCCCGAATGCACGAACACATGTTCGCATCGAGGGCGGACGGCGTCAGGCGGTGCGCTCGACCACCGGCCGGCCGTCGGCGACGCGGAAGGACGCGACCGCGACGGGGTCCGCCGTCGGGGACCGGACCGTCGAGACGCCCTTGAAGTCGACGCGCAGCTCCTGGGCGCGGGCCTCGAGGACCGCGTAGCCGTGACGGCGGAAGTCGGCGAAGCGCAGATGCGGGTTGGTCAGCGTGAGGTTGCCCGTGATCAGGTCGGACTGGTCCTTGCTCAGCCCGGGCAGCGTCAGCGACCGGTGGCTCACCGACGCGCCGACGAACTCCGTCCCGACGCGCCGCCCGTCGATCCGGCCCGTGGTGTGCAGGTCGCCGGCGAAGTAGCTGTGCACGTCCCCGACGATGCTCGTGAGGTTGCGCACGCCGCGTGCGCGGAAGTGCTCGAGGACCTCGCGGCGCTCGGCGCCGTAGCCCGCCCAGTCGTCGACCTGGGAGGGCAGGCCGGGCGCGACGTCGAGCGCCATCATCATCTGCGCGTTGCCGAGGACCTTCCAGGTCGCGTCCGAGGCGGGGACGCGGTCCTTCAGCCACGCCTTCTGCGCGTCGCCGAGGCGCTTGCGCGGTGCGTCGACGGTCGCGCACGGCGGTCCGGAGTCGAAGCTCACGTCCCCGCACGGCTGCGGGTCCCGGTACTGCCGGGTGTCGAGCAGGAACAGCTCGGCGTGCCGGCCCAGGCGCAGCGAGCGGTAGACCTTGAAGCGGTCGACGCCGCGCGGGCGCGGGACCGGCATCCACTCGAAGTAGGCCAGGATCCCGTTGCGCCGCTTCTCCGCGAAGGGGACGGCCCGCTCCCCGACGGGCGAGGGCCCGGAGGACGGGCCCTCGCCGGCCCAGTTGCCCTCGACCTCGCAGTCGTCCCAGATCGACACGACCGCGTGCGCGGCGTGCATGTCCTGCAGCCGCTCGTCCGACCGGTAGGTGCGGTGCCGGGCCCGGAACTGCGCGAGCGTCTCGACGTGCCCGTTGGGCAGCCCGGAGATGTCGCGGCGCTCGGGGGAGATCGGGGTCGCGTCCTCCTCGTAGAGGTAGTCGCCCAGCGACACCACGAGGTCGACGTCGTCGCGCGCCAGCAGCGCCTGCGGCGTGAACCAGCCGTGCTCGTAGCGCTGGCAGGAGAAGAACGCGATCCGGACCGGCTCGGCGCTGTCGGCGGGGCGCAGCGTCGTGAACCGCCCGATCCGGGAGCTCGTCGTGCGGGTCGCGAAGCGGTACCAGTACGGGCGGCCGGGCTCCAGCCGCGGGGAGGCGACCTGCACGCGCGCGGTGCCGTCGCGCAGCGACGAGGCGTCGACCACGCCGTCGAGCAGGACGCGGCCGAAGCCCGGGTCGTCGGCGACCTCCCAGCGCAGCCGCTCACGGCCCGGGGCGGTCCGCTCGCCGAGCTCGTCCAGCCGCGTCCACAGCAGGGCACCGCGCTCGGTCGGCAGGCCGGCCGCGACCCCGCTCCCGAACCTCCCGGCGCGCGCGAGCGGGCTCCGTCGCGCCCGCGCCGCCACGGACGTGAGCGGGTATGCGCCGGAACCGGCGAGCGCGGCGCCGCCGGCGACGAGCAGCCGCCGACGGGTCAGCCCGGGGGACGGGGGAGCGGTCATGCCCCGGATGCTTCACGGTCCGGGAGCGACCGCCGTGAAGCGGATGTGAAGGGCGCGTCAGCGACGCCGACGGTGGCGCTGCGGCGTGTAGTCGCGGCTGAACTCCGGGATCTCGATCTCGGCGGGCAGGTCCGCCGGGTCGAGCGCCGGGGTGTCGTCGGAGGACGGGGTGCGCCGCGAGGCGCGGATCGGCTGGAGCGCCTCGGCATCGACGATCCCGGGACGGGCCGGGGCGGCGGGCAGCGACCGCGCGGGCTGCGGGCCGTCCGGGGTCGCCGCGTCGAGCTGCGAGACGAGCTCGCGGTGGGTGCGCTGGACGTCGCGCAGGATCGTCTGCGCGTTGCGGCGCAGCGAACCGCCCATCTCCTCGAGCTCGCGGCTGGCGCGCTCCCCGCGGTCCATGACCTCGCGTGCGGCGACGCGCGCCTCGCCGACGATGTTGCGCGCCTGCTCGCGCGCCTGGGCGAGGATCTCCTTCGCCTCCTCCTCGGCGGCGTCGACCCGGTGCTGGGCCGCGCGGTCCGCCTCGGCGATCCGCTCGCGGACGCGCTGCTCGGTCTCGGCGCGCAGCTCGGCGGCCGCCTGCTCGGCGGCGTCGATGATGGCCTGCACGCGGGCAGGCAGGCTCGCGGAGTCGCCCGGCTGGGTCACAGCCACAGGGTACGACCGCCTCAGAGACGATCCCGCAAGAACGCGGTCACGGTGCGGTTCAGCAGGTCCGCGCGCTCCCACTGCAGGAAGTGCCCGGCACGCGGCACCACGAACGGCCCGACGAGGTCGCGGAACGCCACTTCGCAGCGCTCCATGAAGTCCGGGTAGATGACGTGGTCGTCGGGCCCGTACAGGACGAGGGTGGGGACGTCGGAGACCTCGAACCACCGCGGCTTCTCGGAGACGCGAAGCGCCCCGATGCCGCTCTCGTAGTTCCCGAACCCGGCGCGCAGGTGCTCCGCGGACGCGAACGGCTCGGTCATGAAGTCGACCTCCGCGCGCCGGAACCCGCCCGGCGTGCCCCACAGGCGGGACCCGTAGAACTGCGCGACGTACGCCCGGCGCCGTTCCGGCGTGTCCAGTTCGGCTGCGAGCCCGTCCGCGTCCCGCCCCTGACGGACGTAGTAGTCCGCCGCCGCCCGCACCTGCGGCGACACCTCGTTCGACAGCCCCGCGGCCTCGTACTCCACAGGCAGCTTCGGGAGGATCGAGTTGAACAGGACCTGCCGCTCGACGAACCCGTCGAAGCGCAGCCCGAGGTCCTGGATCACGCCGCCGCCGAGGTCGCTCCCGACCGTCGAGCACCGCGGATGTCCCAGCACGTCGTGCACGAGCGCGTGGAGGTCCCGCGCGTGCGCGGCGAGGTCGTGGAACCCGTCGTCGGGGATGCCGCTGTCCCCGAAGCCGCGCAGGTCGGGGACGATCACCTCGAACCCCGCGGCGGCCAGCGGCGCGATGTTCCGCCACCAGATCCGCTTGGTCTCCGGCCACCCGTGGACGAGCAGCAGCGGGTACCCACCGACCCCTTCCCGGACGTAGGCCAGGGAGACCCCGGTCCGAACCTCGGAGACGTGGACGTCGAAGGCCGTGGGGGAGAGCAGGTCCGTCACCCCGCGAAGCCTATTCTTGAGCGCAGGTATGACCGAGCTGACCTACACCCCGTCGGAGATCGAGCCGCGCTGGCAGGAGATCTGGGAGACCGAGCGCACCTGGGAGGTCGGAAACGACGAGGACGACCGGGAGAAGAGCTACGTGCTCGTCATGCTCCCGTACCCCTCCGGGGAGCCGCACATCGGCCACCTGAAGGTCTACTCCGTCGGGGACGCGGTCGCGCACTTCCACCGCCGCGCCGGCAAGCGCGTGCTGAACCCGATGGGCTACGACGCCTTCGGCCTGCCCGCGGAGAACAACGCGATCAAGACCGGGCAGCACCCGCGCGACAGCACCGCGAAGTCGATCGCCTCCTTCCAGCGGCAGTTCCGCGAGTGGGGCATCTCGATCGACTGGACGCGCGAGTTCGGCACGCACGAGCCGACGTACTACCGCTGGACGCAGTGGATCTTCCTGCAGCTGTTCCACCACGGCCTCGCGTACCGCAAGGACTCGGCGGTCAACTGGTGTCCCAACGACGCCACCGTCCTCGCCAACGAGCAGGTCGTCGACGGGAGGTGCGAGCGCTGCGGCCACGAGGTCGAGATCCGCCAGCTCGAGCAGTGGTTCTTCCGCATCACCGACTACGCGGACCGGCTCGTCGAGGACCTGTCGACGATCGACTGGCCCGAGCACGTCAAGACGATGCAGCGCAACTGGATCGGCCGCTCCGAGGGCGCCGAGGTCAACTTCCGCTGCGAGGACCTCGGCATCGACTACCCGGTCTTCACCACGCGGCCCGACACGCTGTTCGGCGCGACGTTCTTCGTGATGGCGCCCGAGCACCCGGACATCGAGCGGCTCGCGCAGGGCAGCGGCAACGAGGAGGCGGTGCGCGAGTACGTCAACCGCTCGCTGACCCGCGACAAGGAGGAGCGCGGCGACGCCGACCGCCAGAAGACGGGCGTGTTCCTCGGCCGCACGGTGACCAACCCGGTCAACGGCGAGCAGCTGCCGATGTACGTGGCCGACTACGTGCTGATGGAGTACGGGACCGGCGCGATCATGGCGGTCCCCGGGCACGACCAGCGCGACTACGACTTCGCGACCGCGTACGACCTGCCGATCCGTCGCGTCGTCGAGGGCACGCCCGAGGACGGCGGTGACGAGCACGGCCTGCCCTACCCGGGCGACGGTCCGCTGGTGAACTCGCATCCGGACTTCGACGGGACGCCGAACCGCGAGGCGCTGCGCGCGATCGTCGACTGGCTGGACCGCGAGGGCAAGGGCCACCAGTCGGTGAACTACCGGCTGCGCGACTGGCTGCTGTCGCGCCAGCGCTACTGGGGCTGCCCGATCCCGATCGTGCACTGCGACGCCTGCGGGATCGTGCCGGTCCCGGAGGACGAGCTCCCGGTCGAGCTGCCCGACGTCGAGGACTACGCGCCGAAGGGGAGGTCGCCGCTGGCGGCGGCCGAGGACTGGGTCGCGACGACCTGCCCGACGTGCGGCGGTCCGGCCCGCCGCGAGACCGACACGATGGATACGTTCGTGGACTCGTCCTGGTACTTCCTGCGCTACTGCGACCCGCGCAACGACGAGGCCGCGTGGGATCCGCGGATCGTCGCCCAGTGGTCCCCGGTCGACCAGTACATCGGCGGCGTCGAGCACGCGATCCTGCACCTGCTCTACGCGCGGTTCTTCGTCAAGGCGCTGCACGACCTCGGCCACGTCTCCCACGACGAGCCGTTCTCGCGGCTGTTCACCCAGGGCATGATCCTGGGGGAGGACGGCGAGAAGATGTCGAAGTCGCGCGGCAACGTCGTCTCGCCGCGGGACATCGCGGCGGAGTTCGGGGTCGACACGGCCCGCTGCTACGTCCTCTTCATCGGCCCGCCCGACCAGGACGCCAAGTGGGACATCGAGGGCGTCGGCGGCGTCCACCGCTTCCTCACGCGGCTCTGGCGCCTGTCGGCCACGGTCGCGCAGGAGCTGCCCGACCACCCGGTGCCCGACGAGCTGTCCGGGGACGACCTGGCGCTGATGCGCAAGGCGCACTGGGCGATCGAGAAGGTCACCGCCGACATGGCGGGCCGGTTCGCGTTCAACACGGCGATCGCCGCCGTGATGGAGCTGACGAACGAGTGCTCGCGGGCCTACAACGTCGGCTCGCCGTCGCCCGGGCCGTTGCGGTTCGCGCTGGCGACGGCCGCGTCGCTGCTGTTCCCGTTCGCGCCGCACACGGCCTCGGACGCCTACGAGCGGCTGACGGGCGATCGCGTGTGGGAGGAGCCGTGGCCTGCCGCCGACCCGGACTTCCTCGACGAGGACACGTTCGAGCTCGTCTGCCAGGTGCAGGGCAAGGTCCGTGACCGGCTCCAGGCGCCGTCGAGCGCGACGCCCGAGGAGCTGAAGGCGCTCGCGCTGGGCTCCGAGAAGCTGGCCCCGTACCTCGAGGGGAAGACGATCGTCAAGGAGATCGTCGTCCCCGGGAAGCTCGTGAACATCGTCGTGCGCTGAACCGGCACGGGACCGTCACGGTCCCGTGCTGCGCCGTCACACGGTCGCGCCTAGCGTGCGTGCGCGTGACCGAGGTGCCGCGAACGCAGGTCGTGCTGTACGTCCTGGTCGTCGCCGCGGTCGCGCTGCTCGGGGCCCGGGCGCTGCGCCCGCAGGTCCTGCCGGACCCCGCGGCCCCGGCCGCCCCGGCGACCGCCGGCGGCCGCGACCCGTCGGACAGCGCGGAGACGTCGTCCGCGGAGCCCGCGGTGCGCACGCCTGCCGGTCGCCGCGTCGTCGTGCACGTCGCCGGGGCGGTGCGCCGGCCGGGCGTCTATCGGCTGCGCGAGGGCGACCGCGTCGGGGACGCGGTCCGGCGGGCGGGCGGCGGTCGCGGGGGCGCGGACCTCGACCAGGTGAACCTCGCCGCGAAGGTCGCCGACGGCCAGCAGGTGCTCGTGCCCGCCCGCGCGGGCACCGCGGCGGCCGGCGTGGCGGCGGCGACCGGGCCCGCGGGAACGGCGCCCGGGGTGCCGCTGAACCTCAACACGGCGACACTCGAGCAGCTCGACACGCTCGACGGGGTCGGTCCGGCGACCGCCCAGAAGATCCTCGACGAGCGCACTCGGCGCGGCGGCTTCCGCAGCGTCGAGGACCTCGGCGACGTGCCCGGCATCGGCCCCAAGCGGCTCGAGGCGCTGCGCGACCGGGTCCGCGTGTGATGCGGGCGGCGCTCCTCGCGCACCCGCGGCACGTCGCGCTGCTCGCCGTCGTCTCGGGACTGGCCGGCGGCCCGCTCGCCGCCGCGGTCGCGGCGGTCGTCCTCGCCGCACTGCTCGCGGGACGGCGGGCGCTCGTCGCCCTCGTCGTGGTGGCGGCGTTCGGCGGGGCCTGGGTCGCCCAGGCGCGCACGGCGGCGCTCGAGCGCACCGCGCTCGCCGGGCCGGCGCGCGCCGGGCTCACGGTCGTGCAGGACGTCGTCCTGCTCGCCCCCGTGCGGACCGGGGCGCGCGGCTCGCGCACCGCGCTCGTGCGGCTGCGCGGCGAGCCCGTGCTGCTGCGCCTGCCGGGGCCGGCGCAGGGGCCGGCGCCGACCGTCGGCACGGTCCTCGCGATCCGGGGGCGGCTGGCCCCGGCGGACCGGCACGCCCGCCTGCTGCGCGCCCACGCGGTCCTGCGGGCCGCGACGGTCGCGCCGACCGGACGCCGCCGCGGTGGCGTGCCGGGCGCGCTGGACCGCGTGCGCGACCGCGCGCAGGCCGCGCTGGTCGCCGCGCTGCGTCCCGACGCGGGCGCGCTGCTGCGCGGCATGGTCCTCGGCGACGACAGCGGCCTGCCCGACCGGCTGCGGGACGCGCTGCGCGACGCCGGGCTCGCGCACCTCGTCGCGGCCAGCGGCCAGAACGTCGTGCTGCTCGCCACGCTCGTCCTGCTCGTCGGGGCCGCGCTCGGGCTGCCGCTGTCCGCGCGCCTTGGGGTCGCCCTGGTCCTCGTCGCGCTCTACGTGCCGCTCGCGGGCGCCGGGCCCTCGATCCAGCGTGCCGGGGTCATGGGGGCCGCGGGCCTCGTGGCGGCGCTCGCGGGCCGCCCGGCGTCGCGCTGGTACGCGGTCCTCCTGGCCGCCGCCGCGACGCTCGTGCTCGACCCGCGCGCCACCGGCGACGTCGGCTGGCGGCTGTCGTTCCTGGCCGTGCTGGGCCTGCTGGTCGCCGCGCCGCCGCTGCGCGCGGCGCTCGTGCGCCGCCGCGTCCCCGGGCCGCTCGCCGACGCGCTCGCCACCACGGTCGCCGCGACCCTGGCGACCGCCCCGCTGCTGGCGCTGACCTTCGGTCAGACGTCGCTCGTCACGCTGCCGGCGAACGTCCTGGCCGCGCCGCTCGTGGCCCCGGTGATGTGGACGGGCTTCGTCGCCGCCACGCTCGGTCAGGGCCTGCCCGCGATCGGCGCGCAGGTCGCGTCGCTCGCGGCGCTGCCGCTGGAGCTGCTCGTCGCCGTCGGCGTGCGCGCCGCCGCGATCCCCGGGGCGACCGCCGCCGTCCCGGCTGCGCTCGTCACCGCCGTGTGCGGGCTGGGACTGGCCGCGATCCGCTGGCCGCGGGTGCGCGCCGCCACGCCGGGCCTGTTGCTCGCGCTCGTCGCGCTCGGCCTGGCGCTCGCCCCGCGCCCCGAGGCGGTGCTCGCGCGGCCCGCCGGGCTGCGCCTCGCGTTCCTCGACGTCGGGCAGGGCGACGCGACGCTCGTCCAGCACGGGGACCACGCGATCCTCGTCGACGCCGGACCGCCCGACGGGGGCGTGGTCGAGCGGCTCGCGCAGCTCGGGGTGCGGCGCCTGGACGTCCTCGTGGTGACGCACGCCCAGGACGACCACGACGGGGGCGCGCCCGCCGTGCTCGACGCGCTGCCGGTCGGGCTCGTGCTCGACGGCCGTGACGGACAGCCCTCCGCCCAGGGGCCGCGGCTCGTCGCGGCCGCCCGCGCACGCCGCGTGCCGCGCCGCCCACCCGACCGCGGCCAGCTCGTGCGCGCCGGGCCGATCACGCTGCGGGTGCTCTCCCCGGTGGCCGAGCCCGCGGCGCGCCATGCGGGCGAGGACCCCAACGACCGGGCGATCGTGCTCGAGCTCGTCGCCGGCGCGTTCCGCGCGCTGCTGCCCGCCGACGCGGAGTCCGCGGTCCTGCTCGGCCTGCCCGACCTGCGGGCCGCCGACGTGCTGAAGGTCAGCCACCACGGCAGCGCCGACGACGCCCTCCCGCGCCTGCTGGAGCGCGTCGACCCGTACCTGGCGGTCGTCAGCGCGGGCCGCGGCAACCGCTTCGGGCACCCCCACCCGGACACCGTCCGGGCGCTCGCGGCCCGGCCGGGCCTGGCGGTCCGCCGCACCGACCGCGACGGCACCGTCGTCGTCGACGTGCGCGCCGGCGGACCGCTGGTCCGCACGCTGCGCTGACGCCCGGCGGCGCATCCGGGGCGCGGCCTATCCTGGGAGCGGTGAGCACCCCCGCCGCCGTCTGGAAGCCCGCCTACCTCATCCACGGGGACGACCACGGTCGCATCACCGAGCGCCGCTCCGGACTGCGCGCCCGCGCCGAGGCGGAGTCCGACAGCGGCGGCATCGAGCTCTACGAGGGCGACGACGCCCAGCCGGAGATCGTCGCCGGCGCCCTCTGCGCGATGACGTTCGCGACCGGGCGCCGCTTCCTCGTCGTCGACGGCGTCGAGCGCTGGAAGGACGACGCCGTCAAGCGGCACCTCGTGCCCGTCCTCGCCGCGATCGGCCCGGACACCACGGTCGCGTTCTTCGGCCGCGAGGACGGTCGCGCGAAGGTCCCGGCGTCGCTGGGCAAGGCGGTCGCCGCCGCCGGCGGCGTCGTGCGCGCGGAGACGGCGGTGAAGGGCCGCGAGATGATTCCGTGGGTCCGCGGCGAGGCGGGCCGCCACGGCATCGAGCTCGACGGGGTCGCCGCCGCCACGCTCGTCGGCGAGGTCGGGGAGCGCCAGCAGCGTCTCGTCCGCGAGCTCGAGAAGCTCGCGCTCTACCACGGCCGCGGCGCGCGCCTGGGGGAGGACGATGTCCGCGTCCTCGCCGCCTCCTCCTCGGAGACGCAGATCTGGGGGTTCGTCGACGCGGTCGCCGGCGGGGACGGTCGCCGCGCGGTTCGCGAGTACCTCGCGCTGCGCGAGCAGGGGGAGTCGCTGCCGCGGCTCGTCCCGATGATCGCCAAGCGCATCCGCGAGGTGCTGGGGATCGCGCAGCAGCTCGCCGCCGGCGCCTCGCCGGCGCAGGTGAAGGCCGGCTTCAAGGGCAGCCCGTGGGCGGCGGACAAGCGGATCAAGGAGGCGCGCGGCGCCGACCCCGACCGGTTGCGCGTCGCGCTGGAGACGCTCGCCGACCTCGAGCTCGACACGCGCGGGGGCAGCACGCTGGACCAGGAGACCTCGGCGCTGCTGGCGATCGGCCGGATCACCGGCCGGGCGGCCTGAGGCGGTCCGGGAACGCGAAAAGGCCCGCCGGTGGGGCGGGCCTGGACCGACGATCGCGCGGGGCGACCGGGGTGCGCTACGCGGCGGGCTGGCCCGCGCGGGTGCGGGCGGCGCGGCTCTTCTTGCGCGCGCCGGTGTTCTTGTGCAGCGCGCCGCGCTTGACGGCCTTGTCGATCGTGCGGACGAGCTCGAGGTGCTCGGTGTCGGCGGTCGCGTCGTCACCGGCGGCGACGGCGGCCTCGAGGCGACGGAAGTAGGTCTTGATCTTCGTCGTGTAACGACGGTTCTCGAGACGCTCCCGCTCGGCGCGCAGGATGCGCTTCTTCTGAGAGTGAATGTTGGCCATGGGCGGCGGCGGATGATAGCGGTCCGTAGTCTCCCGGCGCGTGACGCCCCAGGTCCCCGCACAGGACGGTCCCCCGCCGAGCCCCGCCAAGCCCGGCGGCGGCGGTCGCGCCATGGCCCTCAACACGCTGCTGTTCAGCGCCCTGACGGGCCTGTCGCGCATCGCCGGCCTGATCCGCGAGATCGTCGCCTCCAGCTACTTCGCGACCAGTGGCGCCTTCTCGGCGTTCACGATCGCCTTCCAGGTCCCGAACGTCGTGCGCAGCCTCTTCGCCGACGCGGCGCTCAGCGCGGCCTTCGTGCCGGTCTTCACCGAGCTGCTGGAGCAGGACCGCAAGCAGGACGCGTTCCGGCTCGCGTCGACGCTGTTCTGGCTCGTGCTCAGCGTGCTCGGGGCGATCACCGCGCTGTTCATGCTCGGCGCGGGGTGGCTGATGCCGCTGTTCACCGGCGGCGAGTTCACCAGCGAGCTCGACCAGCTGACGGTCGGCCTCAGCCGCGTCCTGTTCCCGATCGTGCTGCTGCTGGGCATCAACGGCCTGCTCGTCGGGATCCTCAACGCCTACGACCAGTTCTCGATCCAGGCCCTGTCGCCGCTGATCTGGAACATCGTGATCCTCGTCCTGCTCGTCGCGACGAAGCCGTTCTTCGCGGGCGACGACGAGCTCTACGCCTACGCGATCGGCGTCCTCGTCGGCACCGTCGTCCAGGTCGCCATGGCCGTCCCGGCACTGCGGCGGATGGGCTTCAACATCGCCCCGAACTTCCGCTGGCGCGACCCGCGGGTCCGCCAGGTGCTGAAGCTCATGCTGCCGGTGACGATCGGGCTCGGGCTGATCAACTTCAACCTGCTCATCAACTCGTTCCTCGGCGCGCTGGTCAGCGAGCAGGCGCCGCGCGCGATCGACGCCGCGTTCCGCATCTACATGCTGCCCCAGGGCATGTTCAGCGTCGCGGTCGCGACCGTGCTGTACCCGGCCCTCAGCCGCTTCGCGGCGCGCCGCGACCACGACGGCCTGCGCGCGCTGACCGCCAACGGCTTCCGCCAGATCTTCCTGCTGCTCGTGCCCGCGGCCGCGGCGACGATCGCGCTCGCGACCCCGATCACGCGGCTGGTCTACGAGCACGGCGAGTTCGGACCGGACTCCACGAAGCTCGTCTCCAGCGCGCTGTTCTGGTTCTCGTTCAGCCTGCCGTTCAGCGGCGTGAACCTGTTGCTGACGCGGACGTTCTTCTCGCTGCAGCGGCCGTGGATCACGACGAAGCTCGCGGGCCTGAACCTGCTCGTCAACGTCGTCGTCAGCGCCGCGCTCTACGGGCCGTTCGGGATCCCGGGGATCGTCGCGGGCACGGTCGCGTCGAGCGCGTTCATGACCGCCGCGCAGATGTACTGCCTGCGCCGCGAGCTCGACAACCGCCTCGAGGTCCGCGAGACCGCGGTGGCGATCGCGAAGATCGTCGGGGCCGCCGTCGCGTTCGGGCTGCTGGCCTACTGGACGTGGTGGGGCCTGGACGAGGTCCTCGGGCGCAGCATCCCCGCCCAGATCGTCAGCGTCGGCAGCGCGCTGACCGCCGGCACGATCATCTACGTGGGGATCGTCCTGCTGCTCGACGTGCGGGAGGCCGCGCAGATCCAGCGGCTGCTCGCCGGCCGCCTGCGACGCGGCCGCTGACCCGGACGGGGGCCGCGGGGCGCCTCGGCACGCGGCCGCCGGGGGCCGCGTGCGATCCTGTGTGCCGCCCATGGCCGACCAGTCGCAGATCCGGAACTTCTCGATCATCGCCCACATCGACCACGGGAAGTCGACGCTGGCCGATCGCATCCTCGAGCTGACGCAGACGGTCGACCCCCGGCTGATGCGCGCGCAGCTGCTCGACTCGATGGAGCTCGAGCGCGAGCGCGGCATCACGATCAAGTCGCAGGCGGTGCGCGTCTACTTCACCTCCCGGCGCGACGGCGAGACGTACCAGTTCCACCTCATCGACACCCCCGGCCACGTCGACTTCACCTACGAGGTCTCGCGGTCGCTGGCGGCGTGCGAGGGCGCGCTGCTCGTCGTCGACGCCTCGCAGGGCGTCGAGGCCCAGACGCTCGCCAACACGTACCTCGCGGTCGACGCGGGCCTCGAGCTGATCCCGTGCCTGAACAAGATCGACCTGCCGGGCGCCGAGCCCGAGCGCGTCGCCGCCGAGGTCGCGGAGCTGCTCGGCGAGCCCGCGGACGCGATCAAGCGCATCAGCGGCAAGACCGGGGAGGGCGTGCTCGAGGTCCTCGAGGAGCTCGTCGAGAAGGTCCCGCCGCCGGAGGGGGACCCCGACGCGGCGCCCCGCGCAGTGATCTTCGACTCGGAGTTCGACCAGTACCGCGGCGTCGTCGCCTACATCCGCGTCGTCGACGGCACCTTCCGCAAGGGCGAGGCGATCCGCGCGATGGCGACCGGCACCGAGGCCGACATCGACGACATCGGCTACTTCACCCCGGCGATGACGAGCGCCGACCACCTCACGGTCGGGGAGGTCGGGTACGTCATCACCGGCATCAAGGACGTCACGAAGCTGCGCGTCGGCGACACGATCACGACGAAGCGCGCCGGGGCCGAGGAGGCCCTGCCCGGCTACCGCGACGTGCAGCCGGTCGTCTTCTGCGGCATGTTCCCGATCGAGGCCGACGACTACGGCGACCTCCGCGACGCGCTCGAGAAGCTGACGCTCAACGACGCGGCGCTGCACTGGGAGCCCGAGACCTCCGACGCCCTGGGATTCGGCTTCCGCTGCGGCTTCCTCGGTCTGCTGCACATGGACATCGTGCGCGAGCGGCTGGAGCGCGAGTACGACCTCAACCTCATGTGCACGATGCCCTCGGTGGGCTTCGAGGTCTCGCTCACCAACGGCGAGGAGCTGCACGTCTACAACCCGTCCGACATGCCCGAGCCGGCCCGGATCAAGGAGATCCGCGAGCCGTACGTGAAGGCCACGATCATCACGCCGAAGGAGTACGTCGGCACGATCATGGAGCTCTGCCAGGACAAGCGCGGCGAGCACGACGGCATGACCTACCTGTCCGCCGACCGCGTGCAGATGATGTACGACCTGCCGCTGTCGGAGATCGTCATGGACTTCTTCGACCAGCTGAAGTCGCGGACCCGCGGGTACGCGTCGCTGGACTACGAGGTCACCGGCATGAAGGCCTCGAACCTCGTGCGGCTCGACGTGCTGCTCGCCGGCGACGTCGTCGACGCGCTGAGCATGCTCGTCCACAAGGACAAGGCCTACGGCGTCGGCCGCACGCTCACCGAGAAGCTGCGCGAGAAGATCCCGCGCCAGCAGTACGACGTGCCGATCCAGGCGGCGATCGGCTCCCACATCGTCGCCCGCGAGACCGTCAAGGCCTTCCGCAAGGACGTCACCGCCAAGTGCTACGGCGGCGACATCTCCCGCAAGCGCAAGCTGCTGGAGAAGCAGAAGGAGGGCAAGCGGCGGATGAAGCAGGTCGGCCGCGTCGAGGTGCCGCAGGAGGCGTTCCTCGCGGTCCTCGAGCTCGGCGACGCGAAGTAGCCGCGCCGTCGGCGGGCGCCGCGCGACGCGGGCGCCGTCAGTCCGCGTCGGCCGCCCAGGCGGCCAGGCGCGACGCGAGCTCCGGCACGGCACGCAGCTCGGCGGCCCGGTGGCGCTCGTGCTGCACGATCCGCGCGACGTCCGCGACCGTCACGCCGTGCGCCGGCCGGTCGACCACGGTGACCGCGTCGCCGGCACCGACGTCCCCGGGCTCGAGGAGGCGCAGGTACGCCCCGGTGCGGCCCGCGTGTGCGAACCGCCGCACGATCCCGGTCCCCGGGAAGACGCGCCCGAGCTTCGCGCACGGGATCCGCGGCGCCGTCACCGCCAGCAGCACCGGGCCGACCCGCCAGCGCTCGCCGATCACCGCGCCGTTGGGGTCGACGTCCCGGGTCGTGAGGTTCTCCCCGATCGTGCCCGGCGCGATCGCGTCGAGCCCGAG
Source organism: Conexibacter sp. W3-3-2 (assembly GCF_009707605.1). NCBI lineage: Bacteria > Bacillati > Actinomycetota > Thermoleophilia > Solirubrobacterales > Conexibacteraceae > Conexibacter > Conexibacter sp. W3-3-2. The sequence goes on from NZ_WLYW01000001.1 coordinate 85,619, forward strand.
CTCCGTCGCCCACCAGGCGAGGTCCTCCGACGCGTAGGCGTAGACGGCCTGGTCGGGGCCGCCGTGGTAGCGGCGCTCGACCTGCTCGTCGCCCGCGAGGGCCTCGCCGTGGAGCGCGACGCGGCCCGCCTGCGGGGCCTTGCGGATCGCACTGCGCACCGGGCGCCCGCGGCTGGAGCCGTGCTCGCGGGCGCGGCCGACGTTGACGCTGAGCACCGTGCCGGACACGGACGGGATGCTGGCAGACCGGGCGGGCGGGCCGGCCCGCGACGGGGTCCTCGTAGGCTCCCGCCCATGGACCTCGGACTGACCGGCCGTGCGTGCGTCGTCACCGGCGCCTCCCAGGGGATCGGCCGCGAGATCGCGCTGCGGCTGGCGGCGGAGGGCGCCGACGTGCTCGCCGTGGCCCGCCGCGAGGACGCGCTGGGCGCGGTCGCGCAGGCGGCGTCCGGGCCGGGCCGCGTGGTGCCGTGCGTCGCGGACGTGACCGACCCGGCGGCGCCCGCGCGGGTGCTGGACGCCGCGCACGACGCCTTCGGGGCGGTCGACGTCCTCGTCAACAACGCGGGCACGTCCTACGTGCGGGCGCTGGAGGAGCTGACCGACGAGGACTGGCACCGCAACCACGAGCTGCACGTCATGGCCCCGATGCGGCTGATGCAGGCGCTGGCGCCGCGGATGGCCGACCGGGGCTGGGGGCGGATCGTCAACGTCACCTCCTCGGCGGGCAAGCGCCCGTCCCCGATGAACGCCGCCTACGCGGTGAGCAAGGCGGGGCAGCTGTCGCTCTCGCGGGCCTTCGCGGACGCCTACGCGGCGCGCGGGGTGCTCGTCAACGCGGTCGCCCCGGGGATCACGGCCAGCGAGCTGTGGGTCGGGGAGGGCGGGATGGCCGACCAGCTCGCGGGCCGCGACGGCGGCACCCGCGAGGAGGCGATCGCGGCGCGCGCGGCGAAGGCGCCGCTGGGCCGCATGTCGACCCCGGCGGAGATCGCCGACGTCGTCGTCTTCCTCTGCAGCGAGCGCGCCGCGAGCGTGGCGGGCGCCGCCTGGTCGGTCGACGGCGGCGCAGTCGCCACCATCCTCTAAGCGGTCGAACAGGGAGAAGTTCGCCGTGGAGCCGACGTTCTCCCTGTTCGGCCGCTAGATCAGGGTGGCGAGGCGGGTGATGGCCGCGGTGAGGTCGCGGGCTGGGGCGCCGGCGTAGGTGAGGCGCAGGAACGGGGCGGGGGGCTCGGCGGCGAACCACGGGCGACCGGGGCTGACGACGACGCCCGCGGCGCGTGCGGCGAGCGCGAGCTGCACGTCGTCGACGCCGTCGGGCAGACGCACCCAGACGTGGAAGCCGCCGGCGGGCCGGCCGAGGTGCACGGCATCGGGGAGGGTGGCGGCCAGGGCGGCCAGCAGCGCGTCGCGGCGGGCGGCGAGGCCGCTGCGCAGCTGCTTGCGGTGCCGTCGCCAGGTCGGTGAGCCGACGAGGTCGACGGCCGTCTGCTGCAGCGGGCCGGACACGTAGAAGTCGTCGAGCAGCCGCGCGGCGCGCAGCCGGCTGCCGGCGGGCCCGCGCGCGGCGACCGCCCCGACCCGCAGGCCCGGGGCGACCGACTTCGTCAGCGAGCGCAGCAGCACGACGTGGCCGTGGCGGTCGTCGGCGGCCAGCGGCGGGGGCGGGTCGCCGTCGATCGCGAGGTCGCGCGCCGCGTCGTCCTCGACGAGGAACGCCCCGGCCGCGGCGACGACGTCCAGGACGGCGGCGCGCCGGTCGGGCGCGAGCACGGCCCCGTGCGGGTTGGCGTACGTCGGCTGCGCGTAGAACAGCCGTGAGCCGGTGCGGCTGAACGCGTCGGCGAGGAGGTCGGGGCGCACGCCGTCGCGGTCGCTGGGGACGGGCACCACGCGCAGGCCGGCGGCGCGGGCGGCCGCGAGCGCCCCGAGGTAGGTGGGGGACTCCACGAGCAGCAGCTCGCCGGGCTGGGCGAGCGCACGGAAGGTCGTGGCGAGCGCCGCCTGCCCGCCCGCGGTCACGAGCACGTCGTCGGCGGTGAACGCGCCGCCGGCGTCGCGCGCGAACCAGGCGCGCAGCTCGGGCAGGCCGGCGGTCGGGCCGCGGTCCCAGACGGTCTCGCGGCGCCCGGCGCGGGCCAGCGCGGTCGCCAGCGCGCCTCGCGGCTGGAGCGCGGGCTCCAGGTATCCGGTGCTCAGCGGCAGCTCGCCGGGCCCGGCGAGGCGCAGCAGCTCGTCGAGGGCGCCGGCGTGGGTGGGGCGGCCGCCGAGCGCGACCTCCTGCCAGGAGAGGTCGGCGGGACCGTCGCCGGACGACGGAGCGGCGGGGGAGGCCGCGCGCTCGGCGACGAACGTGCCGCTGCCGGGTCGGGGGTCGACGACCCCCTCGGCGGCCAGCCGGGTGATCGCGCGCTGGACGGTCACGGGGGAGGCGCGGTGGCGGGCGGTCAGCTCCCGCACGGACGGAAGGCGGCTGCCAGGTGGGAGGAGCCTCGCAGCCGCCCTCACGTCCTCGATAACGCGGTGCTCAGTGTTATCGTTGTGCATGAGAGATGACAGTAACGCTACTGCGCCCGGTCGAGAAACGCAAGGGCTGCTCCTCGGAGCGCTCGGCGTCGTGGCCTTCTCGTTCTCCCTGCCCGCGACCCGCGTCGCCGTCGACGGCGGGCTCGACCCGTGGCTCGTCGCCTTCGGCCGCGCCACCGTCGCCGCCCTGCTGGCCGTCGCCGTGCTCGCCGCCGGGCGTGCTCCACGGCCCACGGGCCCCCAGACCCGGCGGCTGCTGGTCGTCGCCGCCGGGGTCGTCGTCGGCTTCCCGCTGGCGACCTCGCTGGCGCTCGAGACCGAGACCGCGGCGCACGGGATCGTCGTCATCGGCGTCCTGCCCGCGCTGACCGCGTCGTTCGCGGTCCTGCGCGCGGGCGAGCGGCCGTCGGGCCGCTTCTGGCTGGCGGCCGCCGCCGGACTGCTGATCGTCGGCGGCTTCGCGCTCGCCACCAGCGGTGGCGCCCCCACCCGCGCCGACGGCCTGATGCTCCCTCGGGACCGTGGCCTGCGCGCTCGGCTACGCGGAGGGCGGGGCCCTCGCGCGCGAGCTCGGCGGGGCGCGCACGATCTGCTGGGCGCTCGTGCTCGCGCTCCCGCTCACGGCCGCGATCGCCGCGGCGTCGCTCGCCTCGACGCCCGTCTCCGGCGTCCCCGGGACCGCCTGGGCGGGATTCGCGTACGTCTCGGTCTTCTCGATGTTCCTCGGCTTCTTCGCCTGGTACGCGGGGCTCGCCCGGGGCGGTGTCGCGAAGGTCGGGCAGGTGCAGCTCGCGCAGCCGCTGCTCGGGCTCGGCTGGTCGGCGCTCGTGCTCGGTGAGGCCGTCGGCCCGGGCACCGCGGCCGCGGCGCTGGGGGTCCTGGCCTGCGTCGTGGCCACCCAGCGCGCCCGCGTCGAGCGGATCCCGCCGCCCACCCCGGTCCCAGCCGCCGTCGCGGTCGCCCCGGGGCCCGGCCGGTCGCCCCGCCCGGTGCCCGCCGCACCGGCGGCCGGCGGGCACCCGCACGGCCGGGCGGACCGCGCCGTGGGCTAGGGTCGGGGCGTGCCCGTCTCCACCCGCGCCGTCGGCAGGACCTTCCCCGCGGCCACCTACGCGGTCGGCCGCGAGAAGATCCGCGAGTACGCGCTGGCGGTGGGAGAGACCGACCCGCTGCACCACGACCTCGAGGCGGCGCGCGGGGCGGGCTACGCCGACCTCGTCGCGCCCCCGATGTTCGTCGCCGTCTACGCCGCCCCTGCGCTGGGCCCCGCGCTGTTCGACCCCGAGGTCGGCATCGACTTCGCGCACATGGTCCACGCGGGCCAGGAGTTCCGCTGGGGACCGCTCGTCGTGGCGGGCGACGAGATCGCGACCACGGTGACCGTGCACGAGATCACCGAGCGGGACGGTCGCGGCTTCTACACCTTCGTGTCCACCTCCACGAACCAGCGCGACGAGATCGTCTGCGTCGGCACGTGGACGAACGTCGTCCGCGAGGCCTGACCCGTGAGCCCCCTGCAGCCCGGCGAGCCGCTCCCCGAGCTCGTCGTCACCCCGGACAAGCTCCTGCCGGTCCGCTACGCCGGCGCCTCCGGCGACTTCAACCCGATCCACGTCGACGAGGAGTTCGCCCGCGCCGTCGGCCTGCCCGGACGCATCCTCCACGGGCTCTGGACGATGGCGCAGGTCGCGCGCGCCCACACCGAGGCGGCGGGTGGCCCCGCGACGCTGCGGAGCCTCGCGGTGCAGTTCCGCGGCATGGGGCTCCCGGAGCAGGAGATCACGGTCACCGGGACCGTCCGCACCGTCGAGGACGGGATCGCGACCGTCGACGCCGTCGCCACGCAGGCGGACCGCCCGATCGTCCGCGACGCGGTCGCCGAGCTCGACCTGCGCTGAGCGGCCTCCGGGGCCCGCACGCTCCGCGACGTCTCCTACCATGTGGGGGTGGTGCTGAGACCCCGCCAAGAGACGATCCTGCGCAAGGTCGTGGACGCGTACCTCGTGTCCGCCGCGCCCGTCGGCTCCAAGGCGCTCGCCGCCGACCCCGACCTCGACTGCGGGCCCTCCACGATCCGCAACGAGCTCGCGCTGCTCGAGGAGCACGGCCTGCTCGCGCACCCGCACACCTCGGCCGGCCGCGTCCCGACCGAGGCGGGCCACCGCTACGTCGTCGACCGCCTCCTCGGCGGTCAGCTGCCGCTGCCCGCGCCGCAGGAGCCGCTCGAGCTCCAGCTCGTCCGGCGCGAGGTCGACGAGGCGATGCGCGTCACCACCGAGACGCTCAGCCAGGTCACGAACCTCCTGGCGATCGTCTCCGCGCCGCCGCTGGACACCGCGACGATCCGGCACATCGAGGTGCTCGCGCTGCAACCGACCGTGCTGATGGTCGTCGTCATCACCAGCACGGGCGGCGTCACCAAGCGGCTGTTCTCGTTCGACGCGCCCGTCGACAGCGGCCTCGTGTCCTGGGCCGCCGACGAGCTCAACGGCCGCCTGGTCGGCATGGGCCTCGGTGCGCGGATGCTCGCGCAGCGCCTCAACGACCCGTCGTTCGGGCCGGGCGAGCGCGCGTTCCTGCAGGCGCTCAGCCCGGTCTTCACCGATCTCGCCGCCACCGCCGACGACACGCTCTACGTCGACGGGGCCGCCCGGCTGCTCGCCGAGCACGGCGTCCAGGACCTCACCCAGATCAACGAGCTGCTGACGATGCTCGAGCGGCGCGTGTCGCTGCTGGGCGTCCTGCAGTCCGCGCTCGGGGAGCGCGACGTGCTCGTGCGCATCGGCCAGGAGAACGAGACGCCGGCGCTGCGCTCGCTGGCCGTGGTCGCCTCCGGCTACGGCCTGCCCGCCCGCAAGCTCGGCACCGTCTCGGTGATCGGCCCGGTCCGCATGGACTACGGCGCCGCGATCCACACCGTCCGCGAGGCGGCCTTCCAGCTCTCCCGCTTCATCGAAGAGGTCTACGAATGAGCAGTTCCACCAAGCGCGACCCGTACGAGATCCTCGGGGTCGCGCGCGACGCGGACGAGACGGTCATCAAGAAGGCCTTCCGCCGGCTCGCCCGCGAGCTGCACCCCGACGTCAACGCGCACGACCCGCAGGCCGAGGAGAAGTTCAAGGAGGCCGCGGAGGCCTACGAGATCCTCTCCGACCCCGAGCGACGCGCGACGTTCGACCGCTACGGCCACGACGGCCTGCGCGGGGCGGGCGCGGCCCCGAACTTCGACGGCTTCGGCTCGATCAGCGACCTCTTCGACGCGTTCTTCGGCGGGGGCGGCGGCCCGTTCGGCGGCGGTGGCGGGCGCGGCGGTCCGGCCGCGGGCGGCGACGTCGCGGTGCAGGTCGAGATCGATCTCGCCGAGGCGTTCACCGGCGTCAAGCAGCAGGTCAGCTTCGAGGTCGTCGGGACCTGCAGCACCTGCCACGGCAACGGCGCGACGCCCGGCACCCCGATCCGGGCGTGCGAGCGCTGCGGCGGGGCGGGGCGGCTGCAGGCCGTGCGCCGCACCCCGTTCGGCCAGGTGGTGCAGACCGTGGAGTGCGACACCTGCCACGGGGACGGTCGCGTGCCCGAGCAGCCGTGCACGACCTGCCGCGGGCGCGGCCGCGAGGTGACGCTCAGCGAGCTCGACGTCGACATCCCGGCCGGGATCGCGGACGGGCAGCGGATCCGCGTCAGCGGGCGCGGGCACGCGGGCGAGCTCGGCGGGCCCGCCGGGGATCTCTACGTGCTCGTGGTCGTCCGCCCGCACGACCGCTTCCTGCGCGACGGCGACGACCTCGTCACCGTCCTCGACGTGCCCGCCCCGCGCGCGGCGCTCGGCACGACGATCGAGCTCGAGGGCCTCGACGGCCCGGTGACCTTCACCGTGCCCGCCGGCACGCAGCCGGGCGAGGTGCTGTCCGTGCGCGGCCGCGGCGTCCCGGTCCTGCGCCGTCCGGGCCGGGCGGGGGACCTGCGCGGCGTCGTCAACGTCGTGATCCCGCGCCGGCTCTCCAAGGAGCAGAAGCGCCTGCTGGAGCAGCTCGCCGGGACGATCACGGAGGACAACCTCCGCGACGACGAGACGATGGTCGGCAAGCTGCGCCGGCTCATGGGCCAGTGATCCGGCTCGCGGTCCGGGTCCGCCGCGCGGACGCCGAGCTGGCGCTCGCCGACCTCCTGACCTTCGCGCCGTCCGGGGTGGAGGAGACCGACATCTCCGCCGACGTCGTCGAGTTCGCGATCTACGGGGCGCCGGGGGAGATCCCCGAGCTGCCCGACCTCGAGGCCGCGGCGGGCGGGGCGCTCGTCGAGATCCGCACCACGGAGGTCGCCGACGACTGGTCCGAGCGGTGGCGGGCCTTCCACCAGCCGATCCTCGTCGGCGGGCGACTGCACGTGCGCCCGCCGTGGTGCCCGCCGCACGCCGCCGCGCCGGGGGAGCCGCCGGTGCGCGAGCTCGTCATCGACCCCGGGCAGGCGTTCGGGACCGGCGCGCACGACACGACCCGGCTGTGCCTCGAGCTGCTGCTCGGCCTCGCCGACGACCCGATGGTGGAGCGCGGCGCGGTCGTCGACGTCGGCTGCGGCTCCGGGGTGCTCGCGATCGCCGCGGTCGCGCTCGGCTGGGGGCCGGCGGTCGGCGTCGACCACGACCCCGCCTCGGTGCAGGCCACGCGCGAGAACGCCGCGGTCAACGGCGTCGCGGTCGCCGCGCACCGCCACGACCTCGTCTACGACGGGCCGTCCCCGCACGCGCCGCTGGTGCTCGCGAACCTGCTGCGGCCGCTGCTGCTGCGGGTCGCGCAGGAGGGCTTCGCGCAGGACCGGGTCCCGGACCGGCTGATCGCCTCCGGGCTGCTGCGCGCGGAGGCCGACGAGGTCGCCGACGCGTTCGCGCAGCGCCTCGGGCTCGTCGAGGCGGACCGCCGCGAGGGCGGCGAGTGGGCCGCCCTGCTGCTGCAGCGCGCCTGACGGCGCAGATCCGCCACATCCGCGGCGTCGGGCGGGGTAGCATCGCCCCATGGCCCACCCGCGGATCGACACGACCTTCCCGTCCGGCGGCGAGCAGTGCGCCGCCTACGTCTACCGGCCCGAGGACCAGCAGGGCGATGCGCCCTGCGTGGTGATGGGCCACGGCTTCTCCGCCACCCGCGACGACCGGATGCCGGAGTACGCGGAGCGGTTCGCCGCCGCGGGCATGGTCGTCGTGGTGTTCGACTACCGGTACTTCGGGGCGAGCACCGGGGAGCCACGGCAGCTCCTGGACATCGGCAAGCAGCACGAGGACTGGGAGGCGGCGATCGCGTTCGCCCGGCGCCTGGACGGCGTCGACCCCGCCCGGATCGCGCTGTGGGGCTCCTCGTTCAGCGGCGGGCACGCGCAGGCGCTGGCGATCCGCCACGGCGCGACGGGCCCGTCGGCGATCGCCTGCGTGATCGCGCAGGCCCCGTACGTCGACGGCCTCGCGGCGCTGAAGGAGATCCCCCCGGTCAACCTGGCCAAGGCCACCGCCGCCGGGCTCGCCGACCAGGCCGCCGCGCTGCTGGGCCGGTCGCCGAAGATGATGCCGGTGGTCGGGGACCCGGGGAGCTTCGCGCTGCTCACCGCCGCGGAGGCCAAGCCCGGCTTCGAGGCGATCGCCCCGCCGCACTCGCGCTGGCGCAACGAGGTCTGCGCCCGGATCGCGCTGCGGATCGCGCTGTACCGGCCGGGGGCCAAGGCGCAGGACATCCCGTGCCCGATCCTCTACTGCGTCTGCGACGACGACCACACCACGCCGCCCGGTCCCGCGATCGCCGCGGCGGAGAAGGCGCCGTACGGGGAGCTGATCCGCTACCCGATGGGCCACTTCGAGATCTACGTCGGCGACGGCTTCGAGCGGTCCAGCGCCGACCAGGTCGCGTTCCTGCGCCGCCACCTCGGGCTCGGCGAGCCGACCAGCGGCGAGGCGACGGAGGCGGCCGCGCCGGCCTGAGCTTGTGACAGGCTTGTGCGGTTGGCCTCACGGGTAGGAGGAGGCCTATGGTGAGCACATGGCCTGGAACGTCGTCATAGCCGGGGGCGGGTTCGGCGGATTCGCCGCCGCCCGCACCCTCGAGCGCGTCCTGCCGAAGCACAGCGCGCGCATCACGGTCGTCACCGACCAGAACTTCATGCTCTACACGCCGCTGCTCCCGGGCGCGGCGGCGGGCACGCTCGAGCCGCGGCACGTCGTCGTGCCGCTGCGCGAGGAGCTGCGCGAGGGCACCGACCTGCGGCTCGGCCGGGTGACCTCCGCCGACCCGGCGGAGAAGACGATCACCGTGCAATCGGTCCACGGCCGCAGCGAGGTGCTGCCCTACGACCAGCTGATCGTCGCGCTCGGCGCCGTGAACCGCACGCTCCCGGTCCCCGGCCTCGAGGAGCACGCGATGGGCTTCAAGGACCTGCCCGAGGCGATCCGGCTGCGCAACCACGTCATCCGCACGCTCGAGGCGGCGGAGTCGACGGAGGACCCGAGCGAGCGCGCGGCGTGGCTGACCTACGTCTTCGTCGGCGCGGGCTACGCGGGCCTGGAGGGCCTCGCCGAGCTGCAGGACTTCGCGGCCGACGTGCTGGAGCTCTACCCGCGCTGCCGCACGCACGGCATCCGCTGGATCCTCGTCGAGGCCCGCGAGCAGGTCATGCCGGAGATCCAGCGGGACCTCGCGTCGTTCGCCGAGACCGAGCTGCGCAGTCGCGGGATCGAGATCCGGACCTCGACGACGCTCGAGGAGGTCACCGCCGACACGGCGCGCCTGTCCGACGGCGAGGTCGTCCGCACCCGCACGGTGGTGTGGACCGCGGGCGTCAAGCCGGCGCCGGTCGTGGCCGAGCTCGGCCTGCCGCTGGGCAAGGGCGGCCGCATCGAGGTCGACGCGACGATGAAGGTCGCGGGCGTCGACGGCGTCTGGGCGATCGGCGACGCCGCGGGCGTGCCCGACCCGGCCCGCAAGGGCGAGGCCTGCCCGCCGACCGCACAGCACGCGATCCGCCAGGGCCGACGGGTGGCGAAGAACGTCGCCGCGGCGCTCGGCACCGGTCGCGTGCGCCCGTTCACGTTCAAGACGAAGGGCGTCTTCGTCGACATGGGCCGCTACCAGGCGGTGGCGAGCACGATGGGCATCAAGTGGCGCGGGCTGCCCGCCTGGTGGCTGGCGCGCACCTACCACCTGATGGCGATGCCGGGCACGAAGCGCCGTCTGCGGCTGCTGCTGGACTGGAACGTCGGCCTGCTGTTCGGGCGCGACACGTCCGAGCTCGGACGCCTGGGCCACCCGGCCAGACTCGAACCCCCGACCGCCACGAGCGCGCCCGCGCCCGACACCGCGTCCGCGACCGAGGAGCCGTCCGGACCGGGCGTATGATCGGTCCCGTGCCGGTCGCCGACACCGTCAAGCAGGACCTCGTCACCGCCATGAAGGCGGGCGACAAGGAGCGGGTCGCCGCGCTGCGGATGGTGCTGAGCGAGCTGCAGAAGGCCGCCAAGGAGGGTGGGGACGACGAGACCACGGTGCTGCGCCGCGAGCGCAAGCGCCGCGTCGAGTCGGCCACCGCCTTCCGGGACGCCGGCCGTGAGGAGCTGGCCGCCGCCGAGGAGGCGGAGGCGCAGATCATCACGGCCTATCTCCCCGCGGAGCTGGACGACGACCGCCTGCGCGAGATCGCGCGGGAGGCCGTCGCGGAGGTCGGAGCCACGTCCCCGAAGGACATGGGGCTGGTGATGAAGGCCGCCATGGCGCGCGTCGCGGGCCAGGCGGACGGCAAGCGGGTGTCCACCATCGTGCAGGAGGTCCTGAGGACTTGAGGCGTCAGATCGAAGTGTCCAACGAGGTCGCGGCCGCGCTGAGCGGCAGCGGGGATCAGATCCTCCGAGCGCTCGAGGGGCACGTCGACTGCGACGTCTTCCTGCGCGGGAACCTCATCACGCTCGACGGCGACGCCGAGGCGCTGGCCGCGGCGACGACCGTGGTGCGCGAGCTCGACGAGCTGGTCAAGCACGGGCACGAGATCGGACCTGGCACCATCCGGACGGTGAGCAACGCGCTGGAGCAGCACGAGTCGCCGTCGGCGGTCCTGGAGGACGTCGTCTGGCGTCACCGGTCGCGGAAGTTCGCGCCGAAGACCGTGACGCAGAAGCGCTACGTCGACTCGATCCGGCAGAACACGGTGACCTTCGGCGTCGGCCCGGCCGGCACCGGCAAGACGTTCCTCGCGGTCGCCGCGGCGGCGGCGGCGCTGCACCGGCGCGAGATCAGCCGCATCATCCTCACGCGCCCCGCGGTCGAGGCCGGTGAGCGCCTGGGCTTCCTGCCCGGCGACCTGATGGCGAAGATCGACCCGTACCTGCGCCCGCTATTCGACGCGCTCCACGACATGATGGAGCCGGAGAAGGTGACCGCCCACCTCGAGAAGGGCGTCATCGAGGTCGCGCCGCTGGCGTTCATGCGCGGCCGCACGCTCAACGACTCGTTCGTGATCCTCGACGAGGCACAGAACACGACGCCCGAGCAGATGAAGATGTTCCTCACGCGGCTGGGCTTCAACTCGAAGATGGTCATCACCGGCGACGTCACCCAGGTCGACCTGCCGCGCGAGCACCAGTCCGGCCTGATCGCGGTGGGGGACATCCTCACCGACGTCGACGGCATCGACTTCATCCGCTTCGGCGGCGAGGACGTCGTGCGCCACCGGCTCGTGCAGCGGATCGTCGAGGCGTACGCCGACCACGCCGAGCGCCAGGCCCCGGGCCTGCGCCCGGCCACGGACCGCAAGCGCGCCTAGGCGCGCGGACGGCGACGAGCGCACGTGCTGGAGGTCGAGGTGATCGGTGGTGAGCGGCTGGTGACGAAGCTGCCGCCCCCGGAGATCGAGCGGCTGGCGGGCCTCGCCGCCGGCTCCGCGGGGATCGAGCACGGCCACCTGGCCGTGACGTTCGTCGACGCGCAGCGGATCGCGGAGCTCAACCGCGAGCACCGCGGCAAGGACGGGCCGACCGACGTCCTGAGCTTCCCGGTCGACGAGCTCGAGGACATCCCGGGTCCGCCGGAGTCGCGCGAGCTCGGCGACGTGGTGATCTGCCCGGAGCACACCGTCGACCTGCGTGAGGCGGTCGTCCACGGGGTGCTGCACCTGACGGGCATGGACCACGAGACCGACCACGGCGAGATGCTCGCGGTGCAGGCGGAGATCCTCAGCTGGTGACCCGCTCGGGGTTCGTCGCGATCGCCGGTCGGCCCAACGTCGGCAAGTCGACGCTCGTCAACGCGCTCGTGGGCCGGAAGATCGCGATCGTCTCCGACAAGGCGCAGACGACCCGCCGCGCGATCCGCGGGGTCGTCACGCACGAGGACACGCAGCTCGTCCTCACCGACCTGCCCGGGGTGCAGCGGCCGCGCGACACGCTGACCGAGCGGATGCAGCGCCGCGTCGAGCAGGAGCTCGGCGAGAGCGACGCGGCGCTGATGGTCCTCAACGCGGTCGAGGGCGTCGGGCCCGGCGACCGCTTCATCGCCGCGGCGCTGCGCGGTGCGAAGGTCCCGGTCGTCGTCGCGGTCAACAAGCTCGACCGCTGCGACCGCACGAAGGTCGTCACGACGCTGAAGGACGCGGAGGACCTCGGCATCGCCGACGACATCTTCCCGATCAGCGCGCACAAGGGCGACGGGGTCGTGGCGCTGCTGGAGCACCTGCGCGGCCTGATGCCCGAGGGCCCGTTCTACTTCTCCCCCGAGGAGACCTCCGACCAGGCCGAGCACGTGCTGCTCGCCGAGCTCGTCCGCGAGCAGGTGCTGCGCCGCACCCGCCAGGAGGTGCCGCACGCGGTCGAGGTCGTGATCGACGACATCTTCCAGGAGCGCGACGACTTCGTCCGCGTCCGGGCGCTCATGTGGGTGGAGACCGAGTCCCAGAAGGGCATCCTCATCGGGACCGGCGGGAAGATGATCAAGGCGATCGGCACGAAGGCCCGCAAGGAGCTCGAGCGCGAGATGGGCATGCAGGTCCACCTCGACCTCACCGTGCGCGTGCGGCACGGCTGGCGTGGCGACGACCGCCTCCTGGACCGGCTCGGGATCGAGTAGCGCTCAGCCCTCGAGCCGCCGGCCGAGCTCGTCGGAGAGCGCCTGCACGTCCTCGAGGTGCAGCTCGGGGGAGCTGACGAACGGCAGCGTGCTGACCGGGGCGGAGGCGTGCTTGCGCAGCCGACGCAGCTGCGACTGCTGCTCGCGGACGCGGCCCGCCTGGCCGAGCGTGGCGCGGCGCACGGCCTCGGGGACCGCGCCGTCGGCCGCCGCGAGCGCCTCGAGCTCCTCGCCGGCGAAGCGGCGCGGCAGGACGGCGTTGACGACGACGTGGTCGAGCGTGCGGCCGACGGCGTCGTGCAGCAGCCCGTCGAGCTCGATCGTCTCGGTGACCGGGAGCTCGCCGGGCAGCGCGACCGCCACGTAGGCGCTGGCCGCCGGGTCCTTCAGGGTGCGGGTGACGAGGTCCGCCTGGGTGGCGACGGGGCCGATCCCGCGGGTCACGCCGGACATCGTGGCGGGGGCGCGCAGGAGGCCGATGCCGTGCCCGGAGGCGGGCGCGTCGACGATCACGTGGTCGTAGCCGGCGGCCTTGCGGTCCCACCGCTCGTCCTGGCCGAGCTCCCAGGTCTTGGCGATCGTCAGCACCTCGCGCGCGCCCGGGGCCGCCGCCACGAAGTACTGGAACGCGTTGGAGCGCGCCAGGACCTGGGTGAGCGAGCGCGAGCCGAGCTGGCGGCCGATCCACTCCTCGATCGTGAGCATCGGGTCGACGGAGGTCTGGAAGAGGCCGTCGGCGAGCCGGACCTCGTCGCCGGGGGCCCCGGCCGCGACGCCGAAGAGCCCCGGCAGGCGCTGGGACGCGCCGACCTCGCAGACGATGGTGCGGCCGCCGCGGCGGGCGCAGAGCAGGCCGAGCGCGGCCGCGACGGTCGTCTTGCCGACGCCGCCCTTGCCGGTCACGACGATGAGGGAGCGGTCCAGGAGATTGGTCATCCGTGTTGCGTGACCATACGTAGCCCGCGGTAACGTGGACGACATCACCGCCACCGACCCCGCGCTCCGCCAGGCCTACGCCCGCTGCCGGCGGCTGCAGCGCCGCCACGATCCGACCTTCTACGTGGCGACGAGCTGCCTGCCGCGCCGGACCCGTCCGGCGGTCCACGCGCTCTACGGCTTCGTCCGCGGCGCCGACGAGCTGGTCGACGGCCCCGGCGCCCCGCAGGACCCCGAGGAGCGCCGCCGCGCGCTGGACCGCTGGGAGCAGACGCTGCGCGAGGGCGTCGTCGCCGGCCGCAGCGAGCACCCGGTCATCGCGGCGCTCGTGGACGCGGCGCAGCGCGTCGAGCTGCCGCTGGAGCAGCTCGGCCCCTACATGGACTCGATGCGCGTGGACTGCGGGCCGGTCCGCATCCCGGACGGCGCGGCGCTCGACCGCTACATGGACGGCAGCGCCGCCGCGGTCGGCCGCCTGATGACGCCGCTGCTGGAGGCGCCCGCGGAGCTGCGCGAGGAGATCGCCGCGCTCGGCATCGCGTTCCAGCTCACGAACTTCGTCCGCGACGTCGCCGAGGACTGGACGCTCGACCGCGTCTACCTGCCGGGCCTGCCGGAGGAGGACCTCGCCCGCGGGCTCGTGACCGACCGCGTCCGCGAGACCGTCGCCCGCGACGTGTCGCGGGCCCGGGCGCTGTTCGCGCGCACCGCCGCGGTCGCCGACGAGCTGCGGCCCGCGATGCGTCCCGGCGTCCGCGTCGCGCGCGCCGTATACCTGCGGGTGCTCGACCGCATCGAGGCGCGCAACTTCGACGTGCTGCGCCCGGGCGCGGGGTCGCTGTGGCCGACGCTGCCCTCGCCGCGGGGCGCGACGTGACGGTCCGTCGCACCGCCCGCGGCGCCGAGCGCACCCCGCTGGGCGACGAGCGGCCCGACGTCCTGATCTGCGGCGCGAGCTTCGCGGGCCTGGCGGTCGCCCGGGCGCTGACGGGCAGCGGCGCCGACGTCCTGGTGATCGACCGCTACGAGATCGGCGAGCGCGCCACGAGCGCCTGCGCCGCGCCGACCCCGTGGCTCGAGGCGATGGGCCTGCAGGACGCGGTCCTGCAGGAGCTGCCGTACATGTCGTTCACCACCCCGCACGGCAGCGTCCGGTACCGGCTGCCGTGGTCGTGGTCCTCGTTCGACTACCGGCGCCTGTGCGAGCTGCTGTTCGCCCAGACCGACGCGCGGTTCGTCACCGCGAAGGTGGAGCGGCGCGAGCCGCACGCCGGCGGTGACGCCGACCACGTCGTCCACACCGACCGCGGCACGATCCGCAGCCCGCTGGTCGTCGACGCGCTCGGCTGGCGGCGCGTGCTGTCGTGCGCGGAGCCCGCGATCCAGCCGCCCGACGCGTACCTGTCGCGCGGCCTGGAGGTCCACCCGCACCGTACGCACGCCCACGGCGACGCGCTGGACTGCTGGGTCGAGCGCGGCCTGATCCGTCGCGGCTACGGCTGGCGCGTGCCGGCCGGCGAGGAGGTCCGGGTGGGGGTCGGCAGCTACGAGCCGCGCGATCACGTCAAGGAGCCGACCGTCCGGCTGGCGGAGCGCTTGGGCGACGAGCAGGTCCGCTACCAGGGCAACTGGTTCCCGCACCGCCTGCGCGACGCGACCGAGGACGGCGTGTTCTTCTGCGGCGACAGCGCCGGGCACTGCTTCCCGCTGTCCGGTGAGGGGATCCGCACCGCCTTCCACTTCGGGCTCGCCGCCGGCCGCGAGCTGCGCGAGGTGCACGCCGGCCGGCGCCGCCGCGAGGACGCGCTGGCGCGCTACCACGCCTTCAGCGCCGGGCACGGCCGCGCGTACCGGATCGCGTTCGCGCTGCAGCGCCTGGTCCCGGCGCTGCCGCCGCGGGTGCTGGCGCTCGTGCTGCGCGTGCTCGACCGGCCGAAGCGGATCGACCGCGCGTTCGGCTGGTACCTGGAGCAGGCGCCGCCGTCGGCGGTCGGCGAGCTGCCGCGCCCCGCGGCGCACGCGACGGCGGTCTGAGCGCCGTCGTTCGTAGACTGCGGCGCGTGGACATCGCCTTCGACGCAGCCGGCCTCGTCCCCGTCGTCATCCAGGACTGGAACACGGGGGAGGTGCTCACGCTCGCCTACGCCAACGCGCTGGCGATCGAGAAGACCCGGGAGACCGGGGAGCTGCACCTGTGGTCGCGCTCCCGTGACGAGCTCTGGCACAAGGGCGCGACCTCCGGGAACGTCCAGAAGGTCCGGGCGCTGCGCCTGGACTGCGACGGCGACGCGCTGCTCGCGCTCGTCGAGCCGGCCGGCCCTGCCTGCCACACCGGGGCGCGCACGTGCTTCCACGAGGGCGAGACCGACCTGCTGGCGCCGCACGAGGTGCTGCCCGACCTCGAGCGGGTGCTCGCGCAGCGCAAGGCGGAGCGCCCCGCGGGCTCGTACACGGTGACGCTGCTCGACGATCCGGCGCTGGCCGGCGAGAAGGTGCAGGAGGAGGCCGAGGAGGTCACCCGCGCCGCGCGCGAGGAGACCGACGACCGTGTCGACAACGAGGCGGCCGACGTGCTCTACCACCTGCTCGTGCTGCTGGCGGGCCGCGACCGCGTGCTCGGCGACGTGCAGGAGGTGCTGCGTGAGCGCCGCGGCTGACGCGTTCGCCGACCTGCCGGTCGCGCCGTCGCTGGACGAGGTCCGCGCGCTGAGCGCCGACCACAACCTCGTCCCGCTGCGCCACACGTTCATCGACGACCTCGAGACGCCGGTCTCCGCGTTCCTGAAGCTGCGCGGGGAGACGCCCGAGTCCCCGGGCTTCCTGCTGGAGAGCGCCGAGCAGGGCCAGCGGGTGGGCCGCTACTCGTTCATCGGCGTGCGACCCCGGTCGGTGCTGCGCTGGTCGCTGGGCGAGGAGGGCGACCCGTACGCGCTGGCCGAGCAGGAGGTCGCGCGCTGGCGCCAGGCGCCGCTGCCGGACCTGCCGCCGTTCGCGGGCGGGGCGGTCGGCTACTTCGGCTACGACCTCGTCCGCACGGTCGAGACCACGCTGGGCGATCCCAACCCCGACGAGGTCGGCCTGCCCGACATGGCGCTGATGCTCAGCGACGTGCTCGTGGTGTTCGACCACCTCAAGCACACGCTGACGATCCTCGTGAACGTGTACGCGGAGGACGGGGAGGACGTCGCGTCCGCCTACGAGGACGCGCGGGCGACGATCGCGAAGGTCCGGCGGCTGCTGGCCGGCCCGGTCCCGGTGCCCGCCGCCAACCGGGCCGCGCGCGAGGTCCCGCAGTTCACCTCCAACCACGAGCGCGCCGAGTTCGAGGCGACCGTCGCGCGGATCGTCGAGTACGTCCACGCGGGGGACGCCTTCCAGGTGGTGCCGTCGCAGCGCTGGAGCGCGGACATCGACATCGACCCGTTCAGCGTCTACCGCGGCCTGCGGGTCGTGAACCCGTCGCCGTACATGTACTACCTGGACTTCCTCGACTTCCAGATCGCGGGCGCGAGCCCGGAGCCGCTGCTGACGGTCAGCGGCCGCCGGGTGTCGACGCGCCCGATCGCCGGCACGCGCCCGCGCGGCGCGACCGCGGAGGAGGACGCGCAGATCGCCGCCGGCCTGCTCGAGGACGAGAAGGAGCGGGCCGAGCACGTGATGCTCGTGGACCTCGGCCGCAACGACCTCGGGCGCGTGAGCGAGTTCGGGAGCGTGAACGTCGACGACTTCATGGTCGTGGAGACCTACTCGCACGTCATGCACATCGTCTCCAACGTGTCGGGGACGCTGCGCGAGGACGTCGGCGCGATGGACGCGCTGCGCTCGGTCCTGCCCGCCGGGACCCTGAGCGGCGCGCCGAAGGTCCGGGCGATGGAGATCATCGACGAGCTCGAGCCGGTCAAGCGCGGCGGCTACGGCGGCGCGATCGGCTGGCTCTCCTACACCGGGGACCTCGACACCTGCATCCACATCCGCACCGTCGTGATGAAGGACGGGCGGGCGCACATCCAGGCCGGTGGCGGCACGGTCGCCGACGCCCTGCCGGAGTACGAGTACGAGGAGTCCGTCAACAAGGCCCGCGGCGTCAAGGCCGCCATCGAGCTGGCCGCCGAGCAACCCGACTGGCCATGAGCATGCGCGTCCTCGTCGTGGAGCGTTTGACGAACTCGTAGAGCCCGCTACGACGGGCGTTCCGCGAGGGCCAGCGAGCGAACTGCACACCTGCCCCCACGGAAACTGCACACAGCGCGACCAGGTTGGAGGAACCGGCGCGACGCCGCCCACACGGGCATGATCCTCCTGTGGGTTGGACCCAGGCGATCTACTACCGCGATGCGGACGGTGTCGAGCCGGTCGACGTCTTCATTGACGAGCTGGACTCCGCGCTGGCGGCAGCGAAGATCGACGACGCGATCGAGGAGCACCTCAACGGCCAGCCGGAGGACGCACCGCCGCCTCCGTTCCCGATCACGTCGCAGATCGAGGGGCCGCTGCGCGAGTTGCGTGTGCGCTTCGCCCGGACGCACTACCGGGTGTTGTACCAGCGCTCGCACAACCTGATCGTCCTGCTGCACGCGTTCGAGAAGCGCACCGGCCAGGTCTCAGAGCAGGACAAGACTACGGCCAAGGATCGGATGGCCGACTACCTGGAAGCGATGAACGCAACTCCGAAGCGCAAGCCGCGAGCGGCGGGGCATGACGCCCCGCCAAAGACACGATCGGTGGAAAGGTGACGACTCTTACCTGATCGGGTAAGCTCCTCTCATGCGTCGCCTGGCTTCCGACACGCCCCCTACTCGTGCTCAGGGCCGCACGGCTGCTGAGGGCGCCCGCTCGCGCGCCGAGCGCGATCCCGCCTATCGCGAGGCCCGAGCCGAGTACGCCGCCATCCGCGAGCTGGCCAAGCAATACCCGGTGGCCGCGCACATCCGCGAGCGCCGCTACGAGCTGGGCATGACCCAGCAGCAGGTGGCCGAGGCGGTCGGGACTTCGCACTCGTTCATCTCCCGGGTTGAGGGAGGCCACCTGCCGGGACTGCCGGTCTTGCAGCGCATCCTCGCCGTGCTCGACGAGGACTTCGAGCTGACGATCGTCGAACGGGTGAGCGTCGACGAGGAGCCCCAGCGCTCGACGATCCGCCTGCCTGACCTCGTCGCGTCCTGAGTCTGGCGCGTGTCTGGCGACGTCCGCCGGACACGCCACCATGTTCGGCATGGCAACCAAGGTCCGGCTCTTCATCTCGTACGACTACGACAACGACGCTTTCTTGAAGGAGGCGCTCGTCGAGCAGTCGAAGAAGCCGGACTCGCCGTTCGAGTTCACGGACGCGAGCGTCAAGGCGCACCTGACCGGCGACTGGAAGGACAAGGTCAAGGGCCGGATTGACCGAGCCGACCAGGTCGCCGTCATCTGCGGCAAGAACACGGACAAGGCGACGGGCGTCGCCGCCGAGGTGACGATCGCTCAGGACTTGGAGAAGCCGTACTTCCTGCTCGCCGGGTACAGCGACGGCGGGAACAAGAAGCCCGCCACGGCCCTCTCCGCGGACAAGATGTACAAGTGGACCTGGGAGAACTTGAAGGACCTCATCGCCGGGGCTCGGTAGATGGCGGCGTCTTCTACGCCGCCCGCGCCACCTCCGCTGCCGGAGGGGCTTCTCGACCAGTACAAGCTCATGGCTGAGATGTCGGACCGCCTCTCGGCCCGGCGTGGGCTCGCCAACTCGTTCTTCCTCACCGTCGAGAGCGCGCTCGTGGCGACGGTGACGCTCGCCGACAAGCGGACGTGGCCGATCGCCGTGGCCGGGATCATCGTCGCCGTCGCGTGGTTCCGTCTGCTGCGCAGCTACAAGACGCTCAACGGGGCGAAGTTCGACGTCATTCACGCGATGGAGGCACGGCTGCCGGTACAGCCGTTCAAGGACGAGTGGGACATCCTCGACAGGCCGGGACAGAAGCTCTGGCAGCGGTACACGGCGCTCTCCACGATCGAGCAGACCGTCCCGCTCGTCTTCATCGGCCTCCACGGCATCCTGCTCGCGACGTGAACGGAAGCGACGCGAGCGTGACCGAGCCAACGTACGTCGATACCCTCGCAGCCCGCATCCGGGAGGCGACGCCGAGCGACCTCATTCCCGACGACGCTGGGGAGAGCGAGGTTCGACAGCTCTTCCGCCTCTACGCGCTGCTCGCTCTTGTCCGGGGGCGAGACGTCAGCGCCGCGGACGTCCACGATGCGTGGTCCGTCTGGATGCTGGGGCGTGGGGAGGGCGACCACGAGTCCATCGTCCCCTTCGTCGCTCTCGACGACGCGGCGCAAGAGCAGGACGACCCGTTCGTCCGCGCGATCCGCGCTGCTGTCGCTGGCTGAAACCGCCATTTCGGCAGCGTCAGAACTGATTGCGAGCGGGCGACTCACACAGCGCATACGCTTCGTTGTGCCCATAGAAACCCGCTAGCAAGGGCTTGCGCGACGCACTCTCATCGCGTGAGTAATGACTACGTGTCCGACCTGCCCGATCCGTCAGCCCTGTGGAAGTCCGCCGACCTCCTGCGAGGAAGCGTCGACGCCGCCGAGTACAAGCACCTCGTGCTCGGCCTCCTCTTCTTGAAGTACGTCTCGGAGAGCTTCGAGCAACACCGCGAGAAGCTCGAAGCCGAGTTGAGCGACCCAGCCAGCGACGACTACATCGCTGACGAGGACGCTCGCCAGGAGCAGATCGAGGACCGCGACGAGTACCAGGGCAGCAATGTCTTCTTCGTCCCGCTGGGCGCTCGGTGGAGCGCCGAGAGCGACGACCCGGCCAAGCTCGGGCTGTTGCAGGCCGCATCGCTCCCGGGGCTCGGCCAGCGCATCGACACCGCCTTCGAGCTGATCGAGAAGGAGAACGAGACGCTCAAAGGCGTCTGCCGAAGATCTACGCGCGGGCGCCGCTCTCCTCGGAGCGTCTCGGCAGCCTCGTCGAGACGATCGGCAACATCCCGTTCGAGTCGACGAGCGAGGCGCGCGACTACCTCGGCCGGGCCTACGAGTACTTCATCTCCCGCTTCGCCGCCGCCGAGGGCAAGGGCGCTGGCGAGTTCTACACGCCTCAGTCGGTGACGCAGCTCCTCGTCGAGATGCTCGAACCGTACGAGGGCCGCATCTTCGATCCGGCCTGTGGCTCGTGCGGCCTCTTCATCCAGTCGGCCCGTTTCCTCGAAGAGCACGGCAAGTCGCCCAACCAGCTCACGATCTACGGCCAGGAGATGAACCAGGCGACGTGGCGTCTCGGGCAGATGAACCTCGCCATCCACGGGCTCAACGGGAGGTTGTCCCGTAGCTCGTAGAACTTTGTAGGTGGCGGTCCTTCCCGCCTCGTCCGCTTCCGTTGGGAGCGTGGCGAGTGCGAAGTCATCCACGACGAGGAAGGAAGAACCGCCATGAGGAACGTAGAGCAGGGCCGCGACGACCGCGAACTTGCGCTGCCCCCGGCTGTGCAGGAAGCGCTCGGCGAGCTCGTGAACGCTGCGAAGGACGGGCTGCTGGCCCTGTCGGTCGGGGTCGGGCTCGGCGTGCTGGACACACTGATGGAAGAGGAGGTCACCGAGGTCGTCGGACCGAAGGGCCGACGTGACCCGGACCGTGTCGCGGTTCGTCACGGCCATGAAGCGGGCGAGGTCACGCTCGGCGGCCGGCGCGTCGGCGTGCAACGCCCGAGGGTGCGGGCCGCCGACGGCAGCGGCGAGATCCGTCTTCAGACCTATGCGCACTTCGCCGACCGCGACCCGCTCACCCGGGTCGTGCTCGAGCAGATGCTCGCCGGCGTCTCGACCCGGCGGTTCGCCAGGACCCGCGAGCCGGTCGGCGAGCACGTGACCGCGGCCGAGCGGTCGACCTCCAAGAGCGCGGTCAGCCGCGAGTTCGTCGGCCGCACGACCGAGCACCTGCGCGCCCTCATGAGCCGCGACCTCGGCGATGTCCGGCTGGCGGCGCTGATGCTCGACGGGATCGAGCTGAAAGGGCGCTGTTGCGTCGTCGCGCTGGGCGTCACGACCGACGGGGTGAAGGTCCCGCTCGGCCTCTGGGACGGCTCTACGGAGAACGCCACGGTCGCCCGCCATCTGCTCGCCGACTTGGTCGACCGCGGCCTCGATCTCGACCAGGGCGTCCTCGTCGTCCTCGACGGCGGCAAGGCGCTCCGATCGGCGGTCGACCAGGTCCTCGGCCCGGTCCCGGTGCAGCGGTGCATCCGTCACAAGGAGAGAAACGTCCTGGACCACCTCCCCGAGCAGGATCGCGACCTCGTCAAGCGCAGGTTGCGCACCGCTTGGAAGCAGTCGAACTACGAGCTCGCGCTCGACGGCCTCAACCGGCTCGCCGACGAGCTCACGCGGTCGCATCCCGGGGCGGCCACGTCGCTGCGGGAGGGCCTCCCGGAGACGCTGACCCTGCAGCGGCTCGGCTGCCACGAACAGCTGCGCCGCACGCTCGCCAGCACGAACCCGATCGAGTCGATGATCGAGTTCGTCCGGCGCACCTCGAGGAACGTGAAGCGCTGGCAGTCGGGCGACATGTGCCTCAGATGGACCGCCGCCGGCATGCTCGAAGCCGAGCAGCAGTTCCGCAAGATCATCGGCGTCGACCACCTCGCCAACCTCACCCTCGCCGTCGAACGAGACCTCGCCGAACGCCGCGCGACAGCCACGCCACCGACCCCGTCCACCACGACCCCCGAGCCGGCCGCTACGCTCGCACACGCTCACTGATCACCGGACCGCCACCGAGAAGTTCCACGGCGAACGGGACATCCTCCTCAACGGCACCATCAAGTACACCGAGAACGGGTCGCTGCTCGATGACGCCTTCTCGAACATGAAGATGGACTTCGTCCTCGCCAACCCGCCCTTCAACCAGGACCCGTGGGGCGCGGGCGCGGTCAAGGACGACGTCCGCTGGAAGTACGGCACGCCGCCTGACTCGAACGCCAACTACGCGTGGATGCAGCACTTCCTCCACCACCTCGCGCCGAACGGCCGTGCGGGCTTCGTCATGGCGAACGGTTCCATGACGACGACCGCCCACAACGAGGGTGACATCCGCAAGGGCCTGATCGAAGACGACGTCGTCGACTGCATCGTCGCGCTCCCGCCCCAGCTCTTCTTCTCGACTGGCATCCCGGTCTGCTTGTGGTTCTTCGACCGGGACAAGGCTTCATCGGGCGAGCGGGATCGTCGCGGGGAGATCCTCTTCATTGACGCGCGGCAGATGGGGGAGGCCGTCAGCCGAAAGCAGATCCGACTGTCGGACGAAGACGTCGCTGAGATCGCTCGGACGTACCACGCCTGGCGAGGACAGCCCGAGGCGGGAGAGTATGAAGACCGTCCGGGGTTCTGCCGTGCCGCCACCCTCGAACAGGTCGAAGCTCAGGGGTTTGGCCTGTCACCAGGGCGCTACGTCGGTGCCGCGGAGACCGTAGATGACGAGGTTGCCTTCGAGACGCGCATGATCGAATTGATCGAGCGCCTGTCCTTGGATCTCTCTCTCGCTGACGAATTGACCGCAGAAGTGAGAAGCGCACTGGGGGCCGTCGGCTATGACGTCTGATAACGCGACGTCGTGGACGACTTATGTCGTTGCCGATCTGATCGCAGACGGGAGCCTAATCATCGGTGATGGGTACCGCGCGAAGAACAGCGAAATGGCCGCCGAGGGCCTCCCGTTCGCGAGGGCTGGGAACATTCGTGGTGGGATCAATGTCGACGGTGCTGATCTGCTCTCGACTTCAAGCGTCGAACGCGCGGGCGGAAAGGTGAGTCAACCTGGGGACGTGATCTTCACCTCGAAGGGAACCGTCGGTCGGTTCGCGTTCGTTCGAGACGACGATCCGCAGGTCGTCTACTCGCCGCAAGTATGTTTTTGGAGAAGCGCCGCACCGGATCTGATCGACTCGGAATTCCTCTACTACTGGATGCACGGCCCAGACTGTCTTCGCCAGTTCAACGCGTTGAAGGGTCAAACGGACATGGCCGATTACATCAGCTTGCGTGACCAAGCCACGATCACTGTTCGGCTTCCGCCGCTCGTAGAACAGCGACGAATTGCCGGTGTCCTTGGTGCGCTCGACTCAAAGGTTCGTGCTGAGGCGAGGCTTAGCGACCGACTGCTGGAAACAGCCGCCCACATGTTCGCCGGGGTTGTGGAGGAAGCCCGCGCCAGCGGAGCAACCGCGGTGCCTGCGAGTCATCTCATCGACATCAACCCAAAGGTAGTCATCAAGAAGGGGCAGCCCACACCCTTCCTGGAAATGGCCGCAACAGACCCTTGGGCGGTTCGGCCAAGGTCCATCGGCTCACGACCTTTCTCGGGGGGCAGCAAGTTCGAACCCGGCGACACCTTGCTTGCAAAGATCACGGGATGCATCGAACACGGGAAAGGTGGGTTCGTCGACTATTTGCCTGGACCGGCGGCTGGCTCTACCGAGTTCCTGGTGCTTCGTGCAGGAGACCGCCTCACCCCGGAGTCCGTTTTCTTGATTTCGCGTTGGCCTTCGGTTCGAGAGCATCTGATCCGCCATATGGTGGGCTCTTCGGGCCGACAACGAGTCCCGCCCGATGCGTTCGAGACCCTTGAATTGACGGTTCCCGAAACGCTCTCCGTGTGGTCAGGCGAAGCCGCATTCATTGAGGCTGCATTTGCACGCAGTAAGGCTGCGTGGGACCTGGCTCGGCACCATTCCGCAATCCGTGACGAGCTAGTACCGAAGCTTGTGACCGGGGGGCTGCGTGTCTCGGAGGACTACGACCCCGATGCCGCTTCGGCGTTCGTGGGATAGAGGTGGACCATGCCCGGACCCGAGGACAGCTTTGCCGAGCAGCCCGCAATCGCGTGGTTGACGAAGGAACGGCCAGGCGCGCTGCAATGGACGCACGTTGACGGAGCGACGCTCTCGCCGGAGGTGAGCACCGTCGAGCGCAGCGAGTACTCCGAGGTCATCCTCGGTGCGACGTTGCGTGACGCGCTTGCTCGACTGAACCCGGACCTGCCTCCGGCGGCGATTGAGGAAGCGGTCGTCCAGATCCGCACGCAGTCGTCGCCGCAGGTCATCGAGGACCACCTCAACTTCCACGACTTGCTGCTCGGCGGCGCGATCGTCACGTTCCGCGACGGCGACGAGCAAGTGACGAAGATCGCACGCGTTGTCGACTTCGACGAGCCGAGCAACAACACGTTCCAGGTCGTCAGCCAGTTCACGATCATCGACGGCAAGAAGAACCGACGGCCGGACCTGCTGCTGTTCGTCAACGGCCTGCCGCTCGGGCAGATCGAGTTGAAGAGCCCGGGTCACGAGCACGCGACCGCCGAGTCGGCCGTCAACCAGGTACGCCACTACACGGAGACGATCCCGGGCTTGTACCGCTTCGTCGAGATCATCGGCGTCTCCGACCTGCTCACCGCGCGCGTCGGGACCATCTCGACGCCTGCCGAGCACTTCGCCGAGTGGAAGGACCTCGACGACCCGACGAACCAGTCGGGCCGGACCGAGTTGCAGGTCATGCTCGAAGGCGTCTTCGAGCCCGCGCGGTTTCTCGACCTCATCCGCAACTTCGTCACTTTGGAGAGCGACGGTCGCAAGACGTTCAAGGTGATGGCGAAGTACCACCAGGTCCACGCCGTCAACGCGGCCGTCAACACGCTGCTCGGCGCGATGGAGGACGATGGCCGGGGTGGCGTCGTCTGGCACACGCAGGGCTCCGGCAAGAGCTACACGATGGTCTTCCTCGTCACGAAGTTGCGTCGCGACCCTCGCTTCTCGAACCCGACCATCGTCTGCGTCACGGACCGGGTCGATCTCGACGATCAGCTCGAAGGCAACTTCCTGCGCCAGTGGCACCTGCTCAACTCGGTCGAGCGCGCCGAGGAGATCACGGGCTCGCCGACGGGCCTCCATGAGATCCTCAGCGCCAAGCAGGCGGGCGGCATCGTCTTCACGACCATCCAGAAGTTCCGTCCGCCCAAGGGCGAGGCGAAGATGCCGGTGCTCTCCGAGCGCAGGAACATCATCGTCGTTGCCGACGAGGCGCATCGCTCGCAGTACGACGGTTTCGCGCAGAACATCACGCTCGCGCTGCCAAACGCCTCGCGCATCGGTTTCACCGGAACGCCGATCGAGAAGGCGGATCGCTCGTCGCAGCTCGTCTTCGGCGACTACATCAGCGTCTACCGGATGCGCGACGCGCAGGCCGATGGCGCGACGGTGCCGATCTACTACGAGAGCCGCCAGGTGCCCGTCGAAGTCGACGCTTCCGAGCTGGCCGCGGTGGCATCGGTATTGGAGTCCGAAGAGGTCGAGGGCAACAACACGCTCGTCACGAAATGGGCGCACCTCGAAAAGGTCGTCGGCCAGGAGGACCGTCTCGTCAAGGTCGCCGACGACCTCGCCGAGCACTTCACGACCCGCTGCGAGGCACTCGCGGGCAAGGCGATGCTTGTCTGCTACTCGCGCACCATCGCGGCGCGCATGACCGAAATGCTCCGCGAGCGCCTCGGCCACAAGGCTGTCGACTGCGTCATCTCGGCTGCCGCGACCGACCCGCCGGAGCTGTCGAAGTTCCGCCGCTCGAAGAAGGAGAAGGAGGACCTGGCTGTCCTCTTCAAGGACCCCGACTCCGAGCTTCGCCTCGTCGTCGTGCGCGACATGTGGCTGACCGGTTTCGATGCTCCGGCCATGCACACGCTCTACGTCGACAAGCCGATGCGCGACCACGGGCTGTTGCAGGCGATCGCGCGTGTCAACCGTGTCTTCAAGGACAAGCCGGGTGGGCTCGTCGTCGACTACATCGGCATTGGTGAGGACCTGCGCGCGTCGTTGCAGGCGTACGACGACGCGGACTTCGACGACGAGCCGATCATCTCGACCAAGCAGGCGCTCTCCGGGATGCAGGAGAAGTTGGAGATCCTCGCCGACATGCTGCACTCGGTCGGCGACCTCACGACGATCGACACGATGAGCGAGGTCGATCGGGCGAACTTCCTCGGGGGCTCGCACAACCACCTCGTCAAGGACGAGACGTTGACCAAGACGTTCCTCGACGAGCAGGCCGCGCTGGCCAAGTGGTACGCATTGGCGAGCACTCACAAGGACGCCATCGCCGTCAAGAACCAGGTCGCCTTCGCGGCCGTCCTCGCCGGGGCGATCCGCAAGTACACGCCGCCGAACGGCCAGCCGAGCCAGATCGCCGAGCAGGCGGTCAAGCAGTTCTTCTCCACCGGCCTCGCCGCCGGAGATGTCGTCGACGTGTTCGGCATCGCCGACAAGGACCGCCCCGAGCTGTCGGTGCTCTCGGACGACTTCCTCAACAACCTCGGCGCACACCAGAAGCACCCGAACTTGCAGATGCGTCTGTTGGAGAAGCTGCTCAACGACGAGATCAAGGGCCGCTTGCGCACGAACCGCACGCAGGCCAAGGAGTTCTCCGAGGCGATGGAGCGTCTGCTCGCGATGTACGCGAACCGGCAGCTCACGAGCGCGCAGGTCGTCGAGAAGCTGGTCGAGCTAGCGAAGAAGATCCGCGACGCGCGGCATCGTCACGAGCAGCTCGGGCTGTCAGCAGAGGAGGCGTCGTTTTACGACGCGCTCGCCGGATCGACCGAGGACGTCAAGGCCGACCCGCAGCTCGCCGCCATCGCGCAGGAGATCGTCGTCGCGCTACGCAAGAGCGACGGGCTGCGCGTCGACTGGACGGAGCACCCGCACAGCCAGGCGGCGGTTCGCCGCATCATCAAACGCGTGCTGCGCCAGCGTGGCTACAAGCCGCCTACGCCGCCCGCGCATGGTGGAGGAGGCTCATCGCCGATGGACTACTTCACGCAGGTCGTCTACGACCAGGCCCGGACGCTGTACCGCTACTGGCCCGAGGTCGACGACGGCACGCTGTTCGGCGTCGTCTGACCTCATTCTTCGGGTTCGGGGATCGGTGGCGGTTCCTCTTCGAGCATCGTCGTGACGAGCTTGCCGTAGGCGCTCCCCGCGCCCATGCCGGACGCGCCGCCACCGTAGGCATTGGCGACTGCTGCCTGATGCTCGGCCATCAGCTCGGGCTCGACGCCGCTGAGGCCGAGCGCCTGCCGTCGAGCGACGATGCGAGCGCAGTATCCATCCGCCTCGTCGCGCGAGATGACCGACTCCGTCCGCGCGTTCAAGACGGGACCGCCGAGCCATCCCTGCCGATGGCAGATGGTGAGCCACTCGATGACGAGCGCTGCCGACCCGCGCAACTGCTGGACGCCGAGGCCACGCCGCTTCGGGCGGTCCGCCTTCGTGTCCCCGGCGACCGCGTAGCGCTCACGCCAGCGGTGGTGGGCGGACTCGTAGGCGCCATGGGTCGCGCGCAGCACCTGGTAGGCCGGAGCCGTCCGCCAGAGCGGAAGCAGCAGCCGCCAGTTCTCCTTGCAGAAGATGGTCTGCGAGCGCTCGCACCCGGGGCTCACCGGACGCGCGCAACGGAACCACAGCCGAGGCTCGTCCTTCGGGCCGCTGTCGTGCTGGAACCGCTCGTAGGTCGTCTCGCCGTCGCAGTACTTGCAGCGAGGGATGCCGTGGCGGTCGAAGCGCGGGAAGTTCTCGCGCTTCGGTGCCGTGTGGTGGGTGCGCCACGGGATGACGGTCGCCACGTCGGCGCGCGTGTGCAGCTCGAAGACCGACGGCAGCGAATAGCCCCGGTCAGCGACGACCGCCTTCGGCGACGTCCCGAGCTGCTCGCAGAGCTGGTCGAACACGTCCGGGTAGGCGACGTGCTCCTGCGTCGACGCGTCGACGACATGGACGGCGAGGACGCCGCCGGTGTAGTGGTCGATCGCCTTGATCGAGTAGTAGCCCGCCCAGAAGCGACGCAGCCTGCCGTCCTTGGCGGTGTACGCGCGGATGCCCGCGTCGACGTCCGAGAGCAGGTACCAGCAGTCGTTGACCTTGACGCGCTTGCCCCGCTCGTCCTCGACGATCTCGTCGGCCGCGCCGTACAGCGGGTCGTCGGTCGGCTGCTCGGCTACCAGACGATGCCGCTCCTGACGCGCGTCGGCGTTTGTCACCCGACGGGGGAGCTGGGCCTGCTTTGAGCACGAGGCGAGTTCGTCGCCGTCGCAGTCGTGGATGAGCCGGGAGTGAGCTTCGGCCTCCGTACCGTCGACGTGGACCGCGTGACCGACCTTGCCGTCGGAGCGCTCGCGCGCGACGTGGATGAGTCGTGCCGCGATCGTACGGAAGGCCGACTCGTGCTCTTCGAGCGCCTTGAAGTTCTTGTAGGCCGCGGCGTAGCTCGGGGTCGTGTCGAAGCCGATCCGCTGCCACAGCTCGTCGGAGGTGCTCCGATGCCAGCGCGTCAGCTCGCGTTCGGCGCTGTTGACGAACAGAAGGTAGGCGAGGACCCAATCGCCGCTGCCTCGGGGTCGCCCCTCGGTCTTCGTCAGCAGGTCGGCGCTCCGCACTCCGTCGAGAAGCGGCGGGTGCTGCTCGATGACGTCAAGCAGGTCTTGCCAACGGGCCAGCGTGTTGTCGATCGCTCCGGTCAACCGGGCGGGAACCCAGGACCTACGCACCTCCGGCGGCTCGCTTGTACATACCCGAGTTCAACCACAGATCCGGGCGAAGTCAAGGCTCAGCGCCAGGAAATCCGCCGGTATCGTCTGATCCTTGGGCAGGTTCGAGACGACGCGCGATCCACAGGTGCTGCTCGCCGTCGTCGCGCACGTACTTCGAGCCGCTGCACCGGACGCACCCGAGACAGTTACGCAGCGTGCCTACGACGCCGCGCGAGCAAGCGCCGGGCACTCAGCGAGCCCGAGGGCCGACAAGCTCGTTGCGAGCTTCGGCGTGAGCTGGCCTCGCCTACGCGCGATCGCCCTCACGAGTGCCAATCCCGGCCACTCCGTCGCCCAGGCCGCGCGCCAGCATCGGCGACGGGTCCTCACGTTGCCCGAAGCGATCAGTGCCGTCCGTCGAGCCGCGTCCGCGCTCGACGCCGACGAACTGACGGCCGCGTCGTACGAGGACGCCCGCCGCGCACTCGACGAACGAGGTCGACGACGCCACCGCCACGGACGGCACCTCACACCGATGCCGTCCGCCGACGTCATCCACCACGCGCACGGCTTCGCCCGGGTCGTGCAGGCGGCGGGGCTCCGCACGCCGGATACGACATACGCCCCGAGCCTGCCCCGTGCCGAAGCGGTCCTCGTATTCCTCGAAGCGTTCGGCTTCCTGCCTCGCTCGAACGACCTTGACTGGTTCGGGCGTGAGTACGGCATCCAGCTCGCAAACAAGCGAGCCATCAGCCACGCCGACTCGATCGAGCAGGCTCGGGCCGCGGCGACCTCGCAGGGACGGTGGTTCCCCGTCGACGTCCCGCGAGGCCGACGCCCCACCGATTGGCAGACGACACCGGTCGACGCGGCGCGCATCGAGCATCTCGCCGCCGTCTACCCGCGCAAACGCACCGCCGGGCAGGCGTTCACGCTCGATGATCTGCGAGCTGGGATCGCCGCCGCGTTCGACTTGGTCGAGCCCGGCGAGCGAGTGACCGTCAGCCGATACAAGGCGTTGGCACGAGTGCACGGACTGCCGAACTACGGGACGCTGCACGAGCGCGCAAAGGAGCACGAGACGACGTTCCCGAAGCTCGCGCACGAGGAGGCGGAGCGCAGGTCGCGGGCCGCTGGCATCCCGGCCGATGCCGACTGAACCGGCCTACTACGACACCTTCGGGTGGACGATGGCGGCGGTCGGCGAAGAACGACGCCTCGATTTCGCTGCTCGTGCGCGACAATACGACGCGTGAACGAGCCCCGACGAGAGCCAGCCGAGTTTGGCAAACGGTTGATCAAATGCCTCGTCGTCGACAACTACGACTCCTTCACCTACAACCTCGTCCAGTTCCTCGGGGAGCTCGGCGCCGAGCTCGAGGTCGTCCGCAACGACGTCGAGACGGTCGAGCAGCTGCTGGAGCGCGCGCCGGACCGCGTCGTCGTGTCGCCCGGGCCGTGCACGCCCAACGAGGCGGGCGTGAGCCTCGAGGTCGTCCGCCGCTTCCCGGAGGCCGGGATCCCGACGCTCGGCGTCTGCCTCGGGCACCAGTCGATGGCGCAGGCGTTCGGCGGCACGGTCGTGCGCCACGTGCCCGTCCACGGCAAGACGACGGCGATCGAGCACGACGGCCGGACGCTGTTCGCCGGGGTGCCCAACCCGCTCACCGTCGGGCGCTACCACTCGCTGGTGGTGCAGGAGGAGACGCTGCCGGACTGCCTGGAGGCGACCGCGCGCGGCGGCGGCGTGCTGATGGCGCTGCGCCACCGCGAGCTGCCCGCCGAGGGCGTGCAGTTCCACCCCGAGTCGGTCCTGACCGACGGCGGCAAGCAGCTGCTCGAGAACTTCCTGCGCGGCGGCTGATCCGGGCGCACCGGTCCCCGGGCCGATACCCTGCATCGCCGCAGCCATGCCGAACCCCGCCCTCACCGCGGCGATCGACGCCCTCGCGTCCCGCCGGGACCTCGACACCGACCAGACCGCCGCGGTCCTCGCGGAGATCATGGCCGGGGACGCCTCGGACACCGAGACCGCCGCGTTCCTCATCGCGCTGCGCACGAAGGGGGAGACGGTCGCCGAGGTCACCGGCCTGGCGCGGACGATGCGCGAGCTCGCGACCCCGGTCCGCACGCGGCGCACCGACCTCGTCGACACGGCGGGCACGGGCGGCGGCCGCTCGACCTTCAACGTGTCGACGACCGCCGCGCTGATCGCGGCCGGCGCCGGCTGCGCGATGGCCAAGCACGGCAACCGCTCGGCGACGAGCCTGTCGGGCTCCGCGGACGTCCTCGAGGCGCTCGGCGCCCGGATCGACCTGCCCGCCGACGCGGTCGCGCGCTGCGTCGACGAGGTCGGGTTCGGCTTCATGTTCGCCCCGATGCACCACGCGGCGACGCGGTTCGTCGTGCCGGTCCGCAAGGAGCTCGCGGTGCGCACGATCTTCAACGTGCTCGGCCCGCTGACCAACCCCGCGGGAGCCCGGCGGCAGCTGATCGGGGTCAGCGACGCGGGTATGCTCGACGTGATGGCCGGCGCCCTCCAACGCCTCGGCGTGGACCGAGCCCTGCTGGCGTCCTCCGAGGACGGCCTGGACGAGCTCTCGACCTCCGGTGCGACGCACGTCGTGCAGGTCGACGGCGGCGAGCTGCACCGCTTCACCGTGACCCCGGAGGAGCTCGGGCTCGACCGCTCGCCCGTCGAGGCGGTCGCGGGCGGCACCCCGCAGGAGAACGCGGCGGTGACCCGCGCGATCTTCGCCGGGGAGCCCGGGCCTGCGCGCGACCTCGCCGTGCTGAACGCGGGCGCCGCGATCTACGCGGGCGGCCGCGCGGACGACCTGCGGGCCGGCGTGCAGGCCGCGGCCGCGGCCGTCGACTCCGGCGCGGCCCTCCAGACCCTCGAGCGCTACGTGGCGCTCTCCCAGGACCTCGCGGCCGGGGAGGCCGCCTGACATGAGCGTGCTCGACCGGATCGTCGACTCCACCAAGGAGGAGGTGCGCCGCCGCCAGGAGCAGGTGCCCCTCAAGGAGCTGGAGGCGCGCCTGGAGGCCCGCTCCGAGGACCGCCCGTTCGCGGAGGCGCTGACGCGCCCCGGGATCGCGGTCATCGCCGAGCACAAGCGCCGCTCGCCGTCGGCCGGGGTCATCCGCGACGGCGCCACCGTCACCGACATCGTCACGAGCTACGACCGCGGTGGCGCGTCGGCGCTGTCCGTGCTGACGGAGGGCCCGCACTTCGGCGGCTCGCTGGACGACCTGCAGGAGGCGCGCCGCGCCTGCGGCCTGCCGATCCTGCGCAAGGACTTCATGGTCAAGCGCTACCAGGTGGTCGAGGCCGCGGTCTCGGGCGCCGACGCGATCCTGCTGATCGTCGCGGCGCTCGACGACAAGCGCCTGGCGAAGCTCAACACGCTGGCGCTCGAGCTCGACCTCGACGTGCTGGTCGAGGTCCACGACGCCGAGGAGCTCCAGCGCGCGCTCGAGGTCATCGACGCGGACCTCATCGGGATCAACAACCGCAACCTCGCGGACTTCACCGTCGACGTCGAGCGCACCTACGAGCTGCTCTCCGACGTGCCGACCGGCAAGCTCGTCGTGTCGGAGTCCGGGCTCTACACGCGCGAGCAGCTCGAGGGACTCGAGCGGGTCGGCGTCGACGCCGTGCTCGTCGGGGAGAGCCTGATGCGTGCCGAGGACCCCGAGGCCGCCTGCCGCGAGCTGACCGGCCACGCGCCGGCCTGACCCGCCCGCGTTCAGCAAGAATTTAGGTCGCGTTCGGGCGCGCTTCATGGCGCCGCCGGACGATCCGCTCCATGTCGCGCAAGCTGCTGCCCGTCGTCCTCGTCTCCGCCCTGGCCGGCGGCATCGCCGCCGTCGCCCTCGTGGAGGTCACCGGGGTCGGGCGCGGCGGGGGCACGAGCACGACGATCGTGCAGCAGGCGCCGCTGGGCGCCTCGACCGGTCCGGCGCGCACGACCGCCGACGGCGCGGCGCTGACCCCGCGCCAGCTCTACGAGCGCGACGCGCCCGGCGTCGTGTTCATCCGCGCCCAGGTCGTGCAGCGGACCGCGTCCCCGTTCGACCTCGGCCTGCCGCAGGAGCAGCAGTCGACCTCGACCGGCTCGGGGTTCGTGATCAAGGGCGACGGCTCGATCCTCACCAACGCCCACGTCATCCAGGGGGCGGTGAAGGTCTCCGTCCAGTTCCAGGACAAGAAGACGGTCTCCGCCCGCGTCGTCGGCAAGGACGTCTCCTCCGACCTCGCGCTGCTGAAGGTCGACCCCGACGGCCTCGACCTCACGCCGCTGGCGCTCGGCACCTCCAAGGAGGTGCAGGTCGGTGACCCGGTGATCGCGATCGGCAACCCCTTCGGGCTCGACCGCACGCTGACGACCGGCGTGGTCAGCGCGCTGCAGCGCCGCATCGACGCGCCCAACGGCTTCCAGATCTCCAACGTCATCCAGACCGACGCGGCGATCAACCCGGGCAACTCCGGCGGCCCGCTGATCGACGCCACCGGCAAGGTCGTCGGCGTCAACTCCCAGATCGCCACCGGCGGGGACGGCGGCGGCAACGTCGGCATCGGCTTCGCGGTCCCGATCGACACCGCCCGCGAGATCCTGCCCCAGCTCGAGTCGTCCGGGCGCGTCGATCGCGCCTACCTGGGCGTGACGAGCCTGACCGTCGACGGGTCCCTGGACGCCCTGAACCTGCCGGTCCGCACGGGCGCGCTCGTGCAGTCGGTGGCGCAGGACAGCCCGGCCGCGAAGGCGGGCCTGCGCGGCGGCGACATCACCGCGCAGCTCGGCGGGGACGAGATCCAGCTCGGCGGCGACGTCATCGAGTCGATCGACGGCGAGACGGTCCGCAGCTCCGACGACGTCGGGCGCCTCGTGGCGCGCAAGAAGCCGGGCGATGAGGTGAAGATCGCCGTCCGTCGCGGCGACGAGCGCCGCACGGTCGAGGTCGAGCTCGGCTCGCGCCCCAACGCGGCGCTCGCCGGCTGACGGCCCGCGCCACCGCTGGCCTACGATGGACGGGTGAGCAGCGAACGCGCCCCCCGGATCAAGTTCTGCGGGATCACCCGCCTCGAGGACGCCCAGGCGGCGGTCGAGGCGGGGGCCTGGGCCATCGGGATGATCCTGTGGCCGGGCTCCAAGCGGTTCGTCGAGCTGCCGGAGGCCGAGCTCGTCGCGCGCACCCTGCGCCGCCAGGTGCAGGTCGCGGGCGTGTTCGTCAACGCGCCGCTGGACGAGATCGCGCGGACGGTCGACACCGTCGGCCTGACGATGGTCCAGCTCCACGGGGACGAGGGCCCGTCGTTCGCCGCCGAGGTGGCGCGTCGCACGGGCGCCAAGGTCATCAAGGCGGCGCGCGTGCGCGACCAGGGCGACATCACCGCGCTCAACCCGTACCTGACCGATTTCCACCTGCTCGACGCGCACGTCCCGGGCGAGGTCGGGGGCACCGGGCAGACCTTCGACCACGGCCTCGTGGCGCGGCGCCGCTCGCGCGTGCCGCTGATCCTGTCCGGTGGCCTGACGCCCGAGAACGTCGGGGCGGCGATCGAGCAGGTCCGGCCGTTCGCGGTCGACGTCGCCAGCGGGGTGGAGGTCGCTCCCGGCGTGAAGGACCCGCAGCGGATCGCGGCGTTCGCGCAGGCCGTCGCGGCGACGGTCGCGCTGGACGATCCGCAACCCGACACCGAGACCCAGGAGGTGGCGTCGTGAGCACGCACGTCGCGTCGGTCGAGCATCGCTTCGGCCCGTTCGGGGGCCAGTACGTGCCCGAGACCCTGATGCCCGCGCTGGCGGAGCTCGAGCAGGCGTGGATCGAGGCACGGCTGGATCCCGGCTACCGGGAGCAGCTCGACGGCCTGCTGCGCGACTACGTGGGGCGCAGCACGCCGCTGTACCTCGCCGAGCGGCTCAGCGAGGTCGCCGGGCGCACGATCTACCTCAAGCGCGAGGACCTCAACCACACCGGCGCGCACAAGATCAACAACGCGCTCGGCCAGGCGCTGCTGGCGCGCCGCATGGGCAAGACGCGGATCATCGCCGAGACCGGGGCGGGCCAGCACGGCGTCGCGAGCGCCACCGCCTGCGCGCTGCTGGGCCTGGAGTGCATCGTCTACATGGGCGAGGAGGACATCCGCCGCCAGAAGCCCAACGTCGAGCGCATGGAGCTGCTCGGCGCGCGCGTCGCCCCGGTGACCGCGGGCGCCCGGACGCTGAAGGAGGCCGTCAGCGAGGCGATCCGCGACTGGGTCACCAACGTCGGCGACACCCACTACATCATCGGCTCGGCGGTCGGCCCGGCGCCCTACCCGTCGATCGTGCGCGACCTGCAGCGCCTGATCGGCGACGAGGCCCGCGCGCAGGTCCTCGAGCGCGAGGGCCGGCTCCCGGACCGCGTGATCGCCTGCGTCGGCGGCGGCTCCAACGCGATCGGCATGTTCGCGGGCTTCCAGCACGACGAGGACGTCGCGCTGATCGGCGTCGAGGCCGCGGGGGAGGGCCTGGAGTCCGGCCGTCACGGCGCGCCGCTGACCGTCGGCGGCCGCCCCGGCGTGCTGCACGGGTCGCTCAGCCTGATCATGCAGGACGAGGAGGGGCAGGTCACCGAGGCGCACTCGGTCAGCGCCGGCCTCGACTACCCCGGCTCCGGTCCCGAGCACGCGTGGCTGCGCGAGTCGGGACGCGCGACCTACGTGGCGGTCGGGGACCACGACGCGCTGCGCGCGTTCCGGACCGTCGCCCAGCTGGAGGGCATCATCCCGGCGCTGGAGCCCAGCCACGCCCTCCACTACGTGCTGACCGAGCCGACCGACTCGACCCTCGACGTCGTCTGCCTGTCGGGCCGCGGCGACAAGGACCTCGCCGAGGTCATCGCCCAGCTGCGCGAGCTCGAGGGGCCGGACGCCCTGCACCGCCGCGACCATCCGGGGGCGGGCGCGTGAGCACGACGACGACGAACGCGGGCGCCGAGCGGATCGCCGCCGCGTTCCGCGAGCACGGGCGCCGGGCGGCGCTGATGCCGTACCTGATGGCGGGCTTCCCCGACGACGCGACCGCGCGGGCGATCGGGCAGGCCTACGCGGACGGGGGCGCCGACCTCGTCGAGCTCGGCGTGCCGTTCAGCGACCCGCTGGCCGACGGCCCGGTCATCCACGAGGCGGGCACGCGGGCGCTCGCCGCCGGGTCGACCGTCGACGCCGTGCTGCGCCAGTGCGAGGCGCTGGCCCCGCGCGTCCCGGTCGTGCTCATGTGCTACGCGCAGCTCGTGCTGGCGCGGGGCGCGGACGCGTTCGCGCGGCAGCTCGCCGACGCGGGCGGCAGCGGCCTGATCGTGCCCGACCTGCCGATGGAGGAGGCGGCGGCGCTGCTGCCGGCCTGCGAGGAGCACGGCATCGCGCTCGTGCCGCTCGTCGCCCCGACGACGCCGGACGAGCGGCTCGGCCGCATCGGCGCGGAGGCCCGCGGCTTCCTCTACACGGTGTCGGTCGTCGGCACGACGGGGGAGCGCGCCGCGCTCGCCGACCAGTTCGGGTCGATCGTCGCGCGGGCGAAGGCCGCGACCGACGTTCCGGTCGCGCTGGGCTTCGGGATCGCCACCCCGGAGCAGGCCCGCCAGGCCGCCGACGCGGGTGCGGACGGCGTGATCGTCGGCAGCCGCCTCGTGCGCGAGGCGGGGGAGGCCGCCGACCCCGCGGCCGCCGTGCGCGCGGTCGTGCGCGGGCTCGCGGACGGCCTCGAGCACTGACCGGCGCCACCGCCGGCGCGCCAGCAGGCGCGCCGGGCGCCTGCGCGCGACGGTCGGCACGCGGGGCCGGGACCGCCTCGGATACCCTTCGCGCATGCAGCTCGTCCTCACCTCCACCGCGGGCCTCGTCGTCTGGCTCGTCCTCTGGTCGATCGGCGCCAAGGGGATCGACGCCTTCATGATCACGACGCTGATCGTCCTCGTCGGCTGCCTCGTGCAGATCGGCACGAAGTACCTGCCGTCCAACGGACGCCAGTAGCCAGCGGGCGCCGCCGGTCGTGCCGTCCGAAGCGTCCCCGCGCCCCGGCCTCCCGGCCGGTCGCGAGCGTCCGTCGGTGCTCCGGCGGACCCTCGCCGTGCTCGCGGTGGGCGCCGGGGCCGTCGGGCTCGTCGCCTGCGGCGGCTCCGACGACGAGCCCAACCGTGGCACCTCGACCGGCTCCGACAGCCTCACCGTCTACTCGAGCCTGCCGCTGACCGGTGAGGCCGGCGAGCGCGCCGCCTCCGTCAGCCGCGGCGAGAAGCTCGCGCTGCTCGAGGCCGGCGGGCGGGTCGGCGGCTTCACCGTCAAGTACGTGGGCACCGACGACGGCTCCACCGACGGCCCGGGCTCCGACCCGGAGAAGGTCATCGCCAACGCGCAGACCGCCGCCCGCGACAAGACGGCGATCGCCTTCCTCGGCGGCCTCGACGGGGCGTCCTCCGCGGTCTCGATCCCGGTCCTCAACCAGGCGACGGTCCCGCAGGTCTCGCCGCTGGCGAGCTACACCGGCCTCACGCAGGCCGACGGCGCCGCCAAGGGCGAGCCCGACAAGTACTACCCGTCGGGGCGTCGCACGTTCGCGCGCGTCGTGCCCGACGACGCCGCCCACGCCGACGCCGCCGCGGGCCTGCTGGCCGAGCGCGAGTGCACGTCCCTGTTCGTGCTGCACGACCGCTCGCTCGACGGCCGCGGCATCGCCGACGCGGTCACGCTCGCCGCGCCGCGGCAGGAGCTGAAGATCGCGAAGACCGAGGACGTCGACCTCGACCGCGACGTCGCCGACGACGAGGCCGAGCGCCTGCTCGAGTCCGGGGCCGACTGCCTGTTCTACGGCGGCGAGGTCGACCGCCGGGCGGTCGCGCTGCTGCGCGTGCTCGGCACCCGCGCGCCGTCGGTGCGCCTGTTCGCCACCGGGGCGCCGCAGGCCGAGGTCGTCGCGCGGCTCGGCGCGGTCGCGCAGCGGCTGGTGCTGACGAGCCCCGAGCTCGACGCGGAGAACCTCCCGGCCTCCGGGCGGGCGTTCCTGCGTACCTACCGAGAGCGGTACGGGCGCGAGCCGGACCCGGCCGCCATCTACGGCTACGAGGCGATGAAGCTCGTCCTGCTGGGCATCGAGGCCGCCGGGGAGCGCGGCAACGACCGCCAGGCGGTGATCGACGCGATCCTCGACGTCCGCGACCGCCGTTCGGCGCTCGGGACGTACTCGATCACGCGCACGGGCGACACGACGCTCGACCGCTTCGCGGTCCGCCGCCTCGACGGGGAGCGCCTCGTCGTCGACGCGGTCCTGCCGTCCGGCGACTGACATCGGACGTCGCCGCGTCCCGCGCGGGACAAGCGGACCGGGGACCGTCACGGTGTACAAACCGGTGTGGACCGATCTGCCGCCGCGGGAGGTTGCTTCACACCCGCGAAACAAAGATACTGCGGGCGTCTTCGCCGGGGTCCCGGCGCGGACACTCCATTCGTTCCGATCCGGAGGATCTATGAAGCGCAGTTTCCGTACGGCGAACATCGCCGCCGTCCTTGCCGTGGGAGCACTCGGAATCGCCGCCTGTGGCGATGACGAGGAGAGCGAGACCGCGAGCACCGGCACGACTTCGACGGCGGCCGCGGAGACCAGCAAGGGCGACGGTCAGCTCGTCGTCGGCACGCTGCTCCCGTCGACCGGCGACCTCGCCTTCCTCGGGCCGCCCGAGTTCGCGGGCGTGGACCTCGCGGTCAAGGACATCAACGCCGCTGGTGGCGTGCTCGGCAAGGACGTCACGCAGGTGAAGGCGGACTCCGGCGACGGCACCCCGAAGATCGCTCCGGGCTCCGTCGACAAGCTCCTCGCGGGCAAGGCCGACTCGATCATCGGCGCCGCGAGCTCCAGCGTCTCCCTGTCGGTCATCGACAAGATCACGAGCGCCGGCGTCGTGCAGTTCTCGCCGGCCAACACGTCGACCGCGTTCGACACCTACGACGACAAGGGCCTCTACTTCCGGACCGCGCCGTCCGACGTGCTCCAGGGCAACGTCCTCGGCAACCTGGTCCTGAAGGACGGCGCCAAGAACGTCGCCATCCTGGCCCGCCAGGAGGCGTACGGCGAGGCGCTGGCCGACAACGTCGAGAAGACCATCACCGACCAGGGCGGCAAGGTCGCCGCGAAGGTCCTGTACAGCGTCGACGCGACGTCGTACACGTCCGAGATCCAGAAGATCAAGGACGCCAAGCCGGACGCCATCGTCCTGATCGCGTTCAACGAGACCACGAAGATCATCCCGGGCTTCGAGTCCGCGGGCATCGGGCCGCAGGACGTCCAGACCTACTTCGTCGACGGCAACACCGCCGACTACGGCAAGGACTTCCCCAAGGGCACGCTGAGCGGCATCAAGGCCACCTACCCGGGCGCCGAGCTGAAGGACGACTTCAAGGAGCGCATGCTCGAGGTCGACCCGAAGCTCAAGGACTTCACCTACGGGCCGGAGTCCTACGACGCCACGATCATGACCGCGCTCGCGGCCGAGGCGGCCAAGGACGACTCGGGCAAGAGCATCGCGTCGCAGCTCGTCGCGATCTCCCGTGACGGCGAGAAGTGCGAGACGTTCGAGGCCTGCAAGGCGCTCCTCGCGGACGGCAAGGACATCGACTACGACGGTGTCTCCGGCCCGGTGGACCTCAACGACACGGGCTCGCCCTCGAAGGCCACGATCGGCATCTTCGAGTACGAGGACGACAACAACTACAAGAACCTCGAGTACATCACGGGCGTCGTCGAGTAGTCACGCGACACCCGCAGCAGTGGACGAGGGCCCGGGTCTCCCGGGCCCTCGGCCGTTCCCGGGCCCGTTCCCGGCCCCCGGACGCGACGGCGCCCCGGACCGCGGGAGCGGGCCGGGGCGCTGGAAGCGGGGGCCGCGAGCGCGGCTAGGAGACGCTCTTGGCGAGGGTGCCGAGGTACAGCTCGATGACCTTCGGGTCGTTCATGAGCTGGCGGCCGCTGGCCGTGTAGGCGTCCTTGCCCTGGTCCAGGACGTAGCCGCGATCGCAGACCTGCAGGCAGCGGCGCGCGTTCTGCTCGACCATGATCACCGAGACGCCCGCCTCGTTGATGGTCTTCGTGCGCAGGAACACCTCGTCCTGCAGGGCGGGGGAGAGGCCGGCGGACGGCTCGTCCAGCAGCAGCACCGACGGGCTCATCATCAGCGCGCGGCCCATCGCGACCATCTGGCGCTCGCCGCCGGACAGCGAGCCGGCGCGCTGGTCGCGCCGCTCGGCCAGGCGGGGGAAGATCTCGCTGACGTACGCGTACTGCTGCTCGAACTTCGACGGGTCGAGGTACACGCCCATCTCGAGGTTCTCGCCGACCGTCAGCGACGGGAAGACGTTGTTCGTCTGCGGCACGAACCCGACGCCCGCGGCGACGAGCTTGTCGGCGCGCAGCCCGGTGATGCTCTCGCCGCGCAGGGTGACGGTCCCCTCGTGGATGTTCACGAGCCCGAACAGCGCCTTCAGGAACGTGGACTTGCCCGCGCCGTTGGGACCGATGATCCCGATGAGCTCGCCCTCGTGGCAGTGCAGGCTCGCACCGTTGAGGATGTTCACGCCCGGCAGGTAGCCGGCGATGAGGTTGTCCGCGCGCAGCAGCGCGCCCTCGGGAGAGGTGACGTCGACGGTCATTCGCTCTTCTCGCTCTCCTGCTCGGCGATCTGCTCTTCGAGTTCGGCCTCGGCGTCGGCGAGGATCGTCGCCTCGGCCTCGCCGTCGAGGTCCATGTCGTGGTGCGCGCCGAGGTAGGCGTCGATGACCGCCGGGTCGGACATCACGGTGTCCGGCGGGCCCTCGGAGACGATCTTCCCGGCCGCCATGACGACGACCCAGTCGGAGATGTCCCGGACCATGTCCATGTCGTGCTCGACGAACAGGACGGTGCGGCCCTCGTCGCGCAGCGACTTCACGTGGCCGAGCAGCGACTGCTTCAGCGCCGGGTTCACGCCCGCCATCGGCTCGTCGAGCATGATCAGCTCCGGGTCGACCATCAGCGCGCGGGCCATCTCCAGCAGCTTGCGCTGCCCGCCCGAGAGCGAGCCGGCGAAGTCCTCGCGCTTGGCGTCGAGCTTGAACCGCTGGAGCAGCTCGTCCGCGCGCTTGGTGTTCGCGTCCTCCTCGCCGGACCACAGGCTCTTCACGAGGCTCGGCAGCAGCCGCTCGCCGCGCTGCCCGGTCGCGCCCAGGCGCATGTTCTCGATGACGGTCAGGCGCGACAGCACCTTCGTCAGCTGGAACGTCCGGACCATGCCCCGGCGGGCGACCTTGTGCGGCGGGACGCCCGCGAGCTGCTGGCCGTTGAACGCCCAGGTGCCGGTGTCGGGCTCGTCGAAGCCGGTGAGCAGGTTGAAGAACGTCGTCTTCCCCGCGCCGTTGGGCCCGATGAGGGCGGTGATCTTGCCCCGCTGGATCTCGAAGTGCTCGACGTCGACGGCCGCGAGGCCCCCGAACGTGCGGCTGACGTTGTCCGCGACGAGGATCGCGTCGGTCCTCTCGGCGGTCGGCTCAGCGGCCATCGATCGCCAGCTCCTTTCGGTCTCCGAAGATGCCCTGCGGGCGGAAGATCATCAACAGCATCAGCACCAGGCCCATGACGATCAGGCGCATGAGGCTCGCCTGGTCGGGCGACATGATCGCCTCGGGGATGAACCCGTCCGGTCCGGTCGCCTTGTCGAAGAACAGGTCCAGCCCGTTGAGGAAGAACCAGAAGATCAGGGCGCCGGCCACCGGGCCGAGCACGCGGGCCGCGCCGCCGATCAGCAGCACGGTGTAGGTGAAGAACGTCGTGTCGGTCGCGAAGTCCGACGGGGCGACGTTGTCGGTCGCCAGGCCGCTCATCATGCCGGCGAGCGCGCCGATCATGCCGCCGATCACGAGCGCCTGCATCTTGAAGCCGAAGACGTTCTTGCCGAGGCTGCGCACGGCGTCCTCGTCCTCGCGGATCGAC
Organism: Conexibacter sp. W3-3-2; assembly: GCF_009707605.1. Lineage (NCBI taxonomy): Bacteria > Bacillati > Actinomycetota > Thermoleophilia > Solirubrobacterales > Conexibacteraceae > Conexibacter > Conexibacter sp. W3-3-2. Next base: position 127,728 of record NZ_WLYW01000001.1, read on the forward strand.
TTCAGCACGCGGCCCCAGGGGCTGCGCATCAGCAGGAACACGAGCACGCACAGCACGGCCACCAGCGACCAGCCGACGAGCATGATGAAGAAGTCGTAGTTGCGGAACTCGAGGAAGCCGAAGATGTCGACGTTGCTCGAGATCGGGTTGATGTCCTTCATCGAGTCGGCGAACCCGAAGCGCCCGTCCTGCCCGCCGAACTGGTCGTTGAGACTCGAGGCGCCGAGCGTCTGTCTGATCGCCTCGGCCGCGGCGATCGTGGCGATCGCGAGGTAGTCGGCGCGCAGCCGCAACGTCGGGACGCCGAGCGCGAGCGCGAGCACGATGCTCAGCAGCAGGCCGACGACGATGCTGACCCAGAGGTTCCACCCCCAGGTCTGCACCAGCGAGGCCATGGCGTAGCCGCCGACCATCATGAAGGCCGCCTGGCCGAAGTTCAGCAGGCCGGTGTATCCGAAGTGGATGTTCAGGCCGATCGCGGCCAGGCAGAAGACGATCGCCTGCGGCCCGAGGGCCTGCTCGATCGCTCCGGAGAGGACGTCCATCCAGCTCATCGCACGTTCCTCTTTCTAGCCGACGCGCTCGGCTCGGCCGAGCAGGCCCTGGGGTCGGATCAACAGCATCAGGATGAGCACCACGAGCGGAGTCACGTACTTCAGCTCGGGCGCGATCACGAGCGTGGACATCTCGGTGAGGATGCCGATGATCAGTGCGCCGACCATCGTCCCCCAGATGGTGCCCAGGCCGCCGAGGGTGACGGCCGCGAACACGGCGAGCAGGATCTTGAACCCGACCTGGTAGTCGAAGCCGTAGTTCATGCCCCAGAGGATGCCGCCGAGGCCGGCGAGCGCTCCGCCGAAGATCCAGATCGTGCGGATGACGCCGTTGACGTCGATGCCCGAGGAGGCCGCCAGCGACGGGTTGTCCGAGACGGCGCGGGTCGCCTTGCCCAGCCGCGTGCGCTGCACCGCGAGCGAGACCGCGAGCAGGATGACGACGCAGATCAGGCCGGTCCAGAACGTGCGCTGCGAGATGTCGATCGAGCCGATCTGCCACGGCTCGCGCGGGATCGGCACGTCGGTGTACTGGTGGTTGTCGGCGTCGAACAGGTACTGGAAGACGTTGCGCAGGAAGATCGCGAGGCCGATGCTGACGATCATCATCGCGATCAGCCCGGTGCCGCGGTCGCGCAGCGGTTTCCACAGCACCTTGTCGTTGGCGTAGCCGAACACCCCCGACAGCAGCACCGCGATGAGCAGCGCCGGGATGAACGCCCAGCTGAAGGAGTCCTGGAAGAAGTAGGCCATCAGGGCGCCGAACGTGATGAGCTCGCCGTGGGCGAAGTTCGTCAGGCCGGTGGTGCCGAAGACGAGCGACAGGCCGATCGCGGTGACCGCGAGCAGCAGCCCGAGGAAGATCCCGTTGATGAAGGACTGCGCGGCCTTCGTCAGCCCGGACGGGCCGGCGGGGGCCTCCGGGCCGATCCGGTAGCTGATCGGGATGTCCGCGTTCGTCTTGACGACGATCTCGAACGAGGTCTTGTCCTTCTCGGTCAGCTCGGTGCCGGACGGCAGCGTCGCGGTGTCGAGCTTGACCGTGATGGTCTCGCCGAGCAGGTCGTCGGCCGAGCCGGGCAGCGGCATCGTGAACGCGCCGTCGGCGCCGGAGCGGGTCTGCGCGATCTGCTGGCCGCCGCTGTCGACGCTCAGCTGGACGTTGGGCACCGGCTTGGGCGGTGTCGAACGGGTGTCCAGCAGCGTGCCGGTGACGGCGATCGAGTCCTCTGATGATGCTGCGGCAGGGCTGGCCTGGACCGCGATGAACGTCAAGAGCAGCGCGAGGAGCACCGCCGGGCTTGCGCGCACACGCGCCTCCAACGATCGAATTCGGGCGCCCCAGCGGGGCGCGATCCGGGCACTCTAACGACCCGCCCACCCAGCGCAACCCCGTTCGGTCGGGGCCGCTTCGACAACGTGGCAGGGTCGCGCGGACGGCGCCAGCCGCACCGGCGCAGGGGAACCGTGGGACCCCGACCTCCCTGCTCCGTACCATTGGTGACGAGCGATGCCCGAGCCTTCCGATCCGACCAGCGGCAGCCGCAGCGCCGCCAACGACACCCAGACGGGGCAGCGGCCGCGGACCCCGGTCCCGCGCGAGCGTCCGGGCGAGCAGGAGAAGCCGCCCTGGCGCGTGAGCCCGGCGCCCGACGGTCGCGGCGGTCCGCCGCCGAAGGGCCCGATGAAGAGCGGCATCTCCTGGCGGCGCTTCGGGATCATCCTGCTGGCGCTGTTCGCGCTGAACTTCTTCCTCACGACGCTGCTGCCCGGAGCGGACCGCCCGACGCGGATCTCCTACAACCCGACGTTCCTGCTCCAGCTCGACCGCGGCAACGTGCAGTCGATCTCCTCGCGCGGCGAGACCCTGAGCGGGGAGTTCAAGAAGGACGTCGACCCGCCGGGCGAGGCGGGCCCGACCGCGCGGTTCTCCACCGAGATCCCGACGTTCGCCGACGCCGACAAGCTCTCGGCGCTGCTGCTGGAGAAGAACGTCGAGATCAACGCGTCGCCGCCGCGCCAGGGCCGCAGCCTGCTGGCGAACCTCATGGTCGCGCTGCTCCCGACGCTGCTGCTGCTCGGTGGCTTCCTCTACCTCATGCGCCGCGCCGCCCAGGGGCAGAGCGGGCCGATGGCCGCGTTCGGCCGCTCGAAGGCCAAGCGCGTGGGGGAGGAGCAGATCCGCACGACGTTCGCGGACGTCGCCGGCATCGACGAGGTCAAGCGCGAGCTGTCGGAGATCGTCGACATGCTCAAGAACCCCGACCGCTACAAGAAGCTCGGCGCGCGGGTGCCGAAGGGCGTGCTGCTGTCCGGCCGGCCCGGCACCGGCAAGACGCTGCTGGCGCGCGCCACCGCCGGCGAGGCGAACGCCGCGTTCTTCACGGCGTCGGCGTCGGAGTTCATCGAGATGATCGTGGGCGTCGGCGCCTCCCGCGTGCGCGACCTGTTCGACCAGGCCAAGAAGGCCGCCCCGGCGATCATCTTCATCGACGAGATCGACGCGATCGGCCGCTCGCGGTCGGGTGGCGGCGGCTTCGGAGGCGGCGGCCACGACGAGCGCGAGCAGACGCTCAACCAGATCCTCACCGAGATGGACGGCTTCGACCCCTCGGCCGGTGTCGTGGTGCTGGCGGCGACGAACCGGCCGGACGTGCTCGACGCCGCGCTGCTGCGCGCCGGGCGCTTCGACCGCCGGGTCGAGATCGCGCCGCCGGACGTCGTGGGGCGCCAGGCGATCCTGAAGGTGCACACGCGCGGCATGCCGCTCGACGACTCCGTGGACCTCGAGGCGGTCGCCGCCACGACCCCGGGCATGGTCGGCGCGGACCTCGCGAACCTCGTCAACGAGGCCGCGCTGCTCGCCGCGCGCCGCGAGCACGAGACGATCGTGATGTCGGACATCACCGACGCGCTGGAGAAGATCCTGCTGGGCACCGAGCGCGGCGTCGTGATGAGCGACGCGGAGCGCGAGCGGACCGCCTACCACGAGGCGGGCCACGCGCTGGTCGGCATGCTCACCCCGGGCGCGGACCCGGTCCGCAAGGTCTCGATCATCCCGCGCGGCCAGGCGCTCGGCGTCACGGTCTCGGCGCCGGAGAGCGACGTCTACAACTACGACCAGCAGTACCTGCGCGGCAAGATCCTCGTCGCGCTGGGCGGCCGGGTCGCCGAGGAGGTCGTGTACGACACGATCACCGCCGGGGCCGAGTCCGACATCCAGCACCTGACCGGGATCGCGCGCGGCATGGTGACGCGCTGGGGCATGAGCGAGGCGATCGGGCCGGTCGCGGTCGAGCCGCGCGAGGCCCAGGGCATGCTGCTCCCCGGGGCCAGCCAGGTGTCGCAGGCCACGCAGGAGCTCATCGACCAGGAGGTCCGGCGGATCGTCGACACGGCGCACCACGACGTGACGATGCTGCTGACCGAGCACCGCGACCAGCTCGAGTCGCTGACGCGCGAGCTGCTGCGGCGCGAGACGCTCGACGAGGACGACGCGTACGCGGCGGCCGGCGTCGACCGGATCCGCGCCTCCGACCTCGAGGCGCACGAGTCGCCGGACGAGGACGACGAGGTCGGGGCCGAGTCCGGCACCGGCCTGGGGCTCGAGCCCGCCTGAGCGATCCGGCGGGCGCGGCCGGATCCCGTCGCCCTGGAGGCGACGGGACCGCGACGCGGGTGGCTCAGCCCTTGCCGAGCGCGTCGGCGAGGGCCGCCTGAAGGTCCGTGTGGCGGAAGCTGTAGCCCTCCGCCAGCGGCCGCTCGGGCACGGCGCGCTGCCCCTCGGTGACGATCTCGGCCATCTGGCCGTAGAGGATCCGCAGCGCGAACGCCGGGACGGGCGAGAACGCGGGACGCTTCAGGACCTTCCCGAGCGTCTTGGAGAACGCCTTGTTCGTGACCGGCTCGGGGGCGCTGCCGTTGTACGCGCCGCTCCAGGCGCTGTCGTCGAGCGCCTTGAGGTACAGGCCGACGATGTCGTCGACGTGGATCCACGGCATGTACTGCTTGCCGCCCGCGACCGGGCCGCCGACGCCCGCCTTGAACGGCGGCAGCATCGTCTTGAGCGCGCCGCCCGCCTGGTCGAGCACGACGCCCGTGCGCAGCAGCACGACCCGCACGCCGGCGGCGGACGCCTTCTCGGCCTCCTGCTCCCAGCGCACGCACACGTCGGCGAGGAAGTCGTCGCCGGCGGGGGAGGACTCGGGGACCTTCTCGTCGCCGTGCTTGCCGTAGTAGCCGACGGCCGACGAGGACACGAGGACGGACGGCTTGGCGGTCGCCGCGGCGATGCCCGCGACGAGGTTGCGGGTGCCGGTCTCGCGGGACTCGAGGATCGCCTGCTTGCGCTGGGCGTTCCAGCGCTGCGCGACCGGCTCGCCGGCGAGGTGGACGATCGCGTCGCGACCGTCGACGGCCTCGGCCGGCGGCGGGCCGGCCAGGAGGTCCCAGGCCAGCGCGGGCACGCCGAGCTTCTCGGAGGTCTTCTCGGGGGAGCGCGAGAGGACGAGCACGTCGTCGCCGCGGGCCTTCAGGGCGGCGACGAGCTTCGTGCCGATGAGGCCGCTCGCGCCGGTGACGGTGACCTTCATGTTCAGCAGCTCCTGGGAGTGGTGATGTTCACGCCCAGGGTACGGAGCGCGGACGCGCCCGGCTCAGACCGTCCCGCTCAGGACAGCAGCCGGTCCACGTCGCCGGCCGCGAAGCCGATCGCGTGGTCGTCGACGCGCGCCGCGCCGGTGCGGCGGGCCTCCTGCGCGACGGCCTCGGCGACCGCCGGGGCGACCTCGCGGTTGAACACCGAGGGGACGATGTAGTCCTCGCGCAGCTCGCTGTCGGGGATGATCTGGGCGATCGCGCGCGCCGCGGCCATCTTCATCTCCTCGGTGATCTGCTGGGCGCGGACGTCCAGCGCGCCGCGGAAGATCCCGGGGAAGGCCAGCACGTTGTTGATCTGGTTGGGGTAGTCGCTGCGGCCGGTGGCGATGATCCGCGCGTAGGGCGCGGCCTCCTCGGGGAGACCTCCGGGTTCGGGTTCGCCATCGCGAACACCATCGCGTCCTTGTTCATCTTCGCGAGCGTCTCGGCCGGGAAGATGCGGGCGCCGGAGAGGCCGATGAAGAGGTCGCAGCCGTCGATCGCGTCGGCCGGGGTGCCGGTGATCTTCTCCGGGTTGGAGTGCTCGGCGTACCAGCGCTTCATGCTGTTCATCGAGCCGTCCTGGTAGTCGGCGCGCTTGGTGCTCACGACGCCGCGCGAGTCCGCGCCGATGACGTGGCGCACGCCCGCCTCCATGAGGATCTTCGTGACCGCGACGCCGGCGGCGCCGAGCCCGGTCACGAGCACGCGCAGGTCCATGAGGTCGCGGCCGGTGATCTTGCACGCGTTCAGCAGGGCGGCGAGCGTCACGATCGCGGTGCCGTGCTGGTCGTCGTGGAAGACCGGGATGTCGAGCTCGGCCTTCAGCCGGTCCTCGATCTCGAAGCAGCGCGGCGCCGAGATGTCCTCGAGGTTCACGCCGCCGAAGGTCGGCGCGAGCAGCTTGACCGTGCGGACGATCTCGTCCGTGTCCTTCGTGTCGAGGCAGATCGGGAACGCGTCGACGCCCGCGAACTCCTTGAACAGGCAGGCCTTGCCCTCCATCACGGGCATCGCCGCCTCGGGGCCGATGTCGCCCATGCCCAGGACCGCGGTGCCGTCGCTGACGACGGCGACCGTGTTGCGCTTGATCGTGTACTGGAACGCCTTGTCGCGGTCGTCCGCGATGGCCTGGCAGACGCGCGCGACGCCCGGCGTGTACGCCATCGAGAGGTCGTCGCGGGTCTTCAGCGGCGCCTTGTTCGCCTGCTCGATCTTGCCGCCGACGTGCATGAGGAAGGTGCGGTCGGTCGTGTCGACCACGTGCGCGCCGTCGAGGCCCTCGATCGCGGCGGTGATCGCGTCCCAGTGGTCGGGGCCCGCGGCGTCGACGGTGATGTCGCGCACCAGCGTCTCGTCGGCGACCTCGACGAGGTCGACCGCGCCGATGACGCCGCCGGCGTCGCCGATCGCCGACGCCACGCGGCCCAGCATGCCCGGCTTGTGCGCGATCTCGACGCGGATCGTGAGGCTGTACTGGGCGGATGGGGTGACGCTCATGGGCGGCGAACTGTACAAGCGTCCGTGATCGCGGACGTTCCCGGTCGATACGGTCCAGGGATGAGCGCATGGACCGCGGCGGACCTGCCGCGACAGGACGGGCGGACCGTCGTCGTCACCGGGGCCAACAGCGGGATCGGACTCGTCACGGCGCGCGAGCTCGCGCGCGCGGGCGCCCGGGTCGTGCTGGCCTGCCGCAGCGTCGAGCGGGGGCGCGCCGCCGCCGCGACGATGACGGGGGACGTGGACGTCCGCGCGCTCGACCTCGCGGACCTCGGGTCGGTGCGCGGCTTCGTCGACGCGCTCGACGGCCCGATCGACGTCCTCGTCAACAACGCGGGCGTGATGGCGCTGCCCTACCGGCTGACCGCCGACGGGTTCGAGATGCAGCTCGGCACCAACCACCTCGGCCACTTCGCGCTGACCGGCCTGCTGCTCGGGCGGATCACCGACCGCGTCGTCACCGTCTCCAGCGGCTTCCACCGCCTCGGGACGATGGACTTCGACGACCTCATGTGGGAGCGCGGCTACCACCGCTGGAAGGCCTACGCGCGGTCGAAGCTCGCGAACCTGCTGTTCACGCTCGAGCTGCAGCGCCGCCTCGCCGCCGCCGACGCGCCGGTCCGCGCGGTCGCCGCGCACCCCGGCTACGCGGCGACGGGGCTGCAGGCGCACACCGAGACCGTCCAGGACCGCGTCATGGGCCTGCTCAACCGCGTCGTCGCGCAGTCGCCCGAGCGGGGCGCGCTGCCGACGCTCTACGCGGCGACCCAGGACCTGCCCGGCGCCGCGTACGTCGGGCCGGACGGCCCGGGGGAGATGCGTGGCGCGCCGCAGCTCGTCGGCATGAGCGGGGCGGCCCAGGACCCGGCGGCCGCGCGGCGCCTGTGGGACGCCAGCGAGGCGCTCACCGGCGTCACGTTCGAGTTCGCCGGCTCCGGCGTCGCCGCATCGGCCTGAGCCGCGCGGTCCGGGTCGGTCACGCCCGGCCGCTAGGTTGGGCGTGATGCCCGACGACCTGTTCCTCATCGACGGCAACTCGCTCGCCTACCGGGCGTTCTTCGCGCTCCCCGAGTCGATCGCGACCTCCACCGGGTTCCCGACGAACGCGATCTTCGGCTTCGCGTCGATGCTCGTGAAGATCATGACCGAGCACGGCCAGAAGCCCACCGTGGTCGTCTGGGACGCCGGGCACTCGGGCCGCAAGGAGGTCTACCCCGAGTACAAGGCGCAGCGGACCTCGCGCCCGTCGCTGCTGAAGCAGCAGTGGCCGCACCTCGAGGAGATCGTCGACGCGTTCGGCTACGCGAACGTGCGCGTGGAGGGGTTCGAGGCCGACGACGTCATCGCGTCGATCGCCGAGAAGGCCCGCCACGCCGAACCGCCGGTCCCGGTGACGATCGTCACCGGCGACCGCGACGCCTTCCAGCTGATCGACGACGACGGGCTCGTCACGATCATGGCCACCGCCCGCGGCATCACCGACACCAAGAGCTACGACCGGCAGGCGGTCATCGACCGGTACGGCATCCCGCCCGAGCTGATCCCCGACTTCTACGGGTTGAAGGGGGACACCTCCGACAACATCCCGGGCGTCCCGGGGATCGGGGACAAGACCGCCGCGACGCTGCTGCAGCAGTTCGGCGACCTCGAGACCGTGCTCGCCTCGATCGACGAGATCAGCGGCGCCAAGCGCAAGGAGAACCTGACCAACCACGCGCAGGACGCGCGGATCAGCCGCGACCTGGCCCGGATGAACCGGCAGGTCGAGGTCGACCTCGACCCGACCGAGGCGGCGGCGCGCGAGCCGGACCGCTCACGGCTGCGCGAGGTGTTCCGCGAGTTCGAGCTGCGCGACCCGCTGCGCCGCCTCGAGGAGGCGCTCGGCTCCAGCGAGGAGGCGGCGCCCGCCGCGCCCACCGAGTCGCAGGTCGGCGCCGTCGTGCGCGAGGCGACGCTCGAGGACGTCACGGCGCTCCCCGCGGGCGCCGAGGTCGCGATCGCCGTGCACGCCCCCGAGGTCGCCGAGGGCGAGCTGTTCGCCGCCGAGCCGACCTGGCGGTTCGGCGTCTTCCCGACGGCCGACGACGCGCGTGAGGTGCTCGTCGGCGAGGCCGCCCGGCCCGAGGACCTCGTCGCCGCCCTGGGCGACCGGCCGGTCGTGGCCCACGACGCGAAGGAGCTCGGCCTCGTGCCGCCCGGCCTCGCGCTCGACACGATGCTCGCCGCCTACCTGCTCGAGCCCGCCCGGCGCGGCTACCCGTTCGCCGAGCTCTGCGAGGAGCGCGGCTTCGGGACCGCGGTCGAGGACCCGGCGGGCGCCGCCGCCGTCCTCTGCGCGGCCCTGGCCGGCTGGCAGCGCGAGCAGCTCGCCGACCGCGGCCTGCAGGGCCTGATGGACGAGATCGAGCTGCCGCTCGTCGACGTGCTGCGCGCGATGGAGGTCGCGGGCGTCAAGCTCGACAAGCCGCGCCTCGCAGCGATCCGCGAGCGGGTGCACGACGAGATCGGGCAGCTCGAGCGCGAGGTCTGGGAGCTCGCGGGGGAGGAGTTCGTGCTCGGCTCCCCGCAGCAGCTCGGGCAGATCCTGTTCGAGAAGCTCGGCCTGTCGCGCAAGCGGCGCGGCAAGACCGGCTTCTCCACGGACGCCCGCGTGCTGCAGGCGATCCGCGACGAGCACGAGATCGTCCCCAAGATCGAGCGCTGGCGCGAGCTCAACCAGCTCGCCAAGACCTACCTGGACGTGCTGCCGAACCTCACCGACGAGGAGTCGCGGATCCACACGACGTTCCTGCAGGCCGTCGCGCAGACCGGGCGGCTCTCCTCGACCAACCCGAACATGCAGAACGTCCCCGTCCGCACCGAGCTGGGCCGCGAGATCCGCGGCTGCTTCGAGGCCGCCGAGGGCATGGTGCTGCTGAGCGCCGACTACGAGCAGGTCGAGCTGCGCGTGCTCGCCCACGCGGCGGGCGAGCAGGTGCTCAAGGACATCTTCCTGCGCGGCGAGGACGTCCACACCGCCACCGCCTCGCAGGTCTTCGGCAAGCCCGCCGAGGAGCTCACGCCGATGGACCGCTCCAAGGCGAAGATGATCAACTACGGCATCGTCTACGGCCTCAGCGACTACGGGCTCGCGGACCGGCTGAACATCCCGCGCGAGGAGGCCAAGGCGTTCATCGACACCTACCTCGAGCGGTTCCCGGCGGTCCACGCGTTCATGACCGGGACGATCGAGCAGGCCACCGACCAGGGGCACGTCACGACGCTGTACGGGCGTCGCCGGCAGATCCCGGAGCTGAAGGCGCGCAACTACCAGGTGCGCACGCTCGGCGAGCGGCTCGCGGTCAACACCGTCATCCAGGGCACGGCCGCCGACGTCATCAAGCTCGCGATGATCGGCGCGCACCGCGCGCTGCGCGAGGAGGGCCTGACGACCCGGCTGATCCTGCAGATCCACGACGAGCTGCTGTTCGAGGGCCCGCCGGAGGAGATGGAGCGCGTCCGCGAGCTCGCGATCCGCGAGATGGTCGCGCCGTGGCCGCACGACCCGCCGATGGCGGTCGCGCCCGGCGTCGGCACGACCTGGCTGGACGCGAAGTAGCGTGGACCGCTCGGCGGCCCTCGTGCTGACGGTGGTCGCCGGCGGCCTGATCGCCCTGCAGGCCCCGATCAACTCGACGCTCGGCCGCACGGTCGGCACGTTCCAGGCGGCGTTCCTCTCGTTCGCGCTGGGCACGGTGGCGCTCGCGTGCATCGCGGCGCTCGCCTCCGGCGGCCTGGACGCCATCCGCGACGCCCGCACGCTCCCCTGGTACTACGTGACCGGCGGGCTGCTCGGCGCCGTCTACGTCGCGTCGGTGCTCGTCACCGTCCGCGAGCTCGGGGCCGGCGGGGTCACCGCCGCGACGATCGCGTCGCAGCTGACGATCAGCGTGCTGATCGACCGCTTCGGCTGGCTCGGGGCCGAGCAGCAGCCGATCACCGCGACGAAGGTCGTCGGGATCGTGCTGCTCGTCGCCGGGGTCGGCCTCGTGGTGCGCGGCTGAGCCGGACGGCGGCTCAGCCGTCCGCGCCGCCGTCCTGCCGCGGCCCGGTGCGCCGGCACCGCTCCGAGCAGTAGCGCACCGACTCCCAGTCGCGCGCCCACTTGCGCCGCCACGCGAACGGGCGCCCGCACGTCGCGCAGACCTTCGACGGCAGATCGCCCTTGCGGCGCATCTTCGCCATCAGCGGGCCCGCGCCGCCAGCCGCCGCGCACGCCGGTCCCAGGCGCCGGTGAACCACAGCCACGACAGCAGCCCGAGCGCCAGCGACGGACCGGTCGGCAGCGCGCGGCCCGACAGCCGACGCGCGGCGAGCAGCGCGACGGTCCCGTGGACGGCGTAGAGCGCGTGCGCGGGCGCGGTCAGTGGCGCGTCGCGCGCCGGCACGCGCAGCGGCCACCACAGCCACGGGATCGCGTCGTTGAGCACGTCGCTGATCGCGTTGGCGGGCGCGTCCAGCGCGACGAGCGGGGTGCTGAGGCGGTCGGCGCGGGTCGGCGTCACGCCCGGGGTACGGGCGGGACGCCGGGGCGCGATCGCCGGCTACGCGGCGGCGACGACCGGCGGTGCGGCCGGGGCGCTGCCGAGCGGCGTGACGAAGCGGTCGCCGTGCGGGCCCTCCAGCGCGTAGGAGGGCGGCGCGATGTCGAGGTAGTGGTTGAACGCCCAGTGGATGACGCGGTCGCGGTCCATGACGTCCAGCACGGTGTCGAGGATCGGGTAGCGGTTCGTCCGGCCGACGAGGTGCTGCGTGCGCAGCAGCCAGCGGAACGCCCACAGGTGCTCGTCGCAGAAGGCCGCGTAGCGGTCGAGCGCCTGCGCGCGGGTCTGGCGGCCCTCGACGACCTTGCGGAGCTCGCGCCCGGCCGCCAGGCCGAAGTACAGCGCGGGACGGATGCCCTCGGCGGTGACCGGGAAGCAGTGGCCGGCGCTGTCCCCGGCGAAGAACACGATCCCGTCGGTCGGGGCGCGCATCTGGTGCGGGATCCAGTTGCCCTGCCAGCGGTCGGCGGGCTTCTCGAGCTCCTGCGCGAGCTCGACGGTCTGGCGCTTGACGTGCTTGTGCGGGTCGAACGAGCCGACGCCGATCCGCAGCTCGTCGCCGGCCGGGAAGTTCCAGGCGTAGCCCGCCTCGACGTACTTCGGGTCGAGCCACAGCTCGAGGTCCTCGTCGGAGCCCGGGGGTGGACCTCCAGGCCGCGGGACACGCGCGCGTTGGGCGGCGTGACCCGCTGCCCCGACTCGCTGAGGTAGCGCGGCCAGCCGAGGCTGTCGACGATCAGCGGCGCGGTCAGGTCGCCGCGGTCGGTGTGCACGGTCTCGCCGGTGCGGCCCTCGACCTTCGCGGTCTCGAACGGCACGTCGGGCGACTGCGCCTTGAGCAGGTCGCAGATCTCGCGGTAGTCGAACGTCGAGAACGACCACGGGAGGTGCCAGCGGTAGGTCTTCGTCGTGTCGCGACCGCCGAACGCGCGCGCTCGGTGGATGACGAGGTCGTCGAACGTCTGGCGGATCGCGCCGGTGAGCCCGAGGTTCTCGAGCCACTCGGTCGGCGCGGCGCACGCGGAGGTCTGCTTCTCGCCGATCTCGTAGCGGTCGATCAGCAGCACCCGGGCCCCGGAGCCGGACAGCTCGCGGGCCGTCGCGAGCCCGGCGAAGCTCGCGCCGCAGACGAGCACGTCGTACTCGCCGCCGAGGGGGTGCGGTCGTCGCCGCGCTTGGTCGCTCTGACGGGCATGAGGGTCCGGATTCTACGGCTCCGTCCCGCGGGTGGCCGGCAAGCGGCAGACCGCACCATCGCGCTACCCTTGCCGGACCAATGACCACCATCACTACCGACCCCACTACGGACGCGAAGGTCGTCGAAGGTTCTGACGGCCTGCTGCTCGAGATCGACGGGCAGATCGTTCCGAACTACGACGCCACCTTCTCGCCCTTCGAGGAGGGCGAAGTCGTCTCCGGCATCGTCGTCCGCATCGACAAGGACGAGGTCCTCGTCGACATCGGATACAAGAGCGAGGGGGTCATCCCCAACAACGAGCTCTCGATCCGCAAGAACGTCGATCCCAACGAGGAGGTCACCCTCGGCGAGGAGATCGACGCGCTCGTCCTCACCAAGGAGGACCAGGACGGTCGCCTGATCGTCTCCAAGAAGCGCGCCCGCTTCGAGAAGGCCTGGCGTCGCATCGAGGCCGCCGCCGAGTCCGGCGAGCCGGTCGAGGGTCACGTCATCGAGGTCGTCAAGGGCGGCCTGATCATCGACCTCGGCGTCCGCGGCTTCCTGCCCGCGTCGCTCGTCGACATCCGCCGCGTGCCCGATCTCGACCAGTACATGGGCACGACGATCGAGTGCAAGGTCATCGAGCTCAACCGCTCCCGCAACAACGTGGTGCTCTCGCGCCGCGCCGTGCTGGAGGAGGAGCGCAAGGAGCAGCGCCAGGAGATCCTGGACCGCCTGCAGCCCGGCCTCGTCGTCGAGGGCCAGATCTCGAACATCGTCGACTTCGGCGCGTTCGTGGACCTCAACGGCATCGACGGCCTCATCCACATCTCCGAGCTGTCGTGGTCGCACGTCAACCACCCGTCCGAGATCCTCAACATCGGCGACACCGTCGCGGTGAAGGTCCTCGACATCGACCGTGACCGCCAGCGCATCTCCCTCGGTCTCAAGCAGACCCAGGAGGACCCGTGGCAGCGCGTCGTCGACACGTACAACGTCGGTGACGAGCTCGAGGGCACCGTCACCAAGGTCGTCACGTTCGGCGCCTTTGTCGAGATCCTCGACGGCGTCGAGGGCCTCGTGCACATCTCCGAGCTCGCGGCGCACCACGTCGAGAACCCGCGCGAGATCGTCCAGCCGGGCGACGACGTGCGCGTGAAGATCCTCGAGATCGACTCCGAGCGCCGTCGGCTCTCGCTGTCGGTCAAGCGCGTCGAGGGGCAGGAGCTCCCGCGTCGCGAGTGGATCGACGACATCGACGGTGCCGGCGCCGGCAGCCTCGACGACGTGCCGGACCTCGGGCTCAGCGAGGACGTCTTCGCGGGCGAGGCCCCGGCCGCCGAGGCCCCGGCCGCCGAGGCCCCGGCTGCCGAGGCGGCCCCGCAGGACCCCGCTCCCGAGACGGACGAGCAGGCCTAGCAGCGTGTCGGACCCCCGCGCCGGGTCGGCGCCGGTGCCGTTCATCGGTCTCACCGGCGGACTGGGCGCGGGGAAGTCCACGGCGCTCGCCGCGTTGCAGCGGCTGGGCGCCGTGACCCTCTCCACCGACGCGGTGGTGCACGAGCTCTACGCCGACGACGAGGTCCGCGACCTCGTCGTGCAGCGCTGGGGCCCCGAGGTGGCCCCCGACGGCGTCGTCGACCGCCAGGCGGTCGCGCGCGCCGCCTTCGCCGCCCCCGAGGAGCGCCAGTGGCTCGAGCAGCTGCTGTGGCCGCGCGTCGGGGCGCGCGTCGTCGCGTTCCGCCAGGCGGCGCAGGACGCCGACCCGCCGCCCGTCGCGGCTGTCGTCGAGACGCCGCTGCTGTTCGAGGCCGGGATGGAGGGCGCCTACGACGCCACGGTCGCGATCACCGCGCCCGAGGAGGTCCGGGCCGCCCGGGCCGCCGCCCGCGGCCACGCCGCCGTGGACGAGCGCGCCTCCCGGCAGCTCACGCAGGAGGAGAAGGCCGCGCGCGCCACGCACCACGTCGTCAACGACGGGGACGTCGCGCAGCTCGAGGACCGTCTCGCCGCCGTGCTGGCCGCGGTCACCGCGGCGTCCGGCGCCTGAAGGACCGCCGCCGGCAGGAACGCCCGCCGGGGCGGCGTAGAGAAGGGGGACGGGCCTGAAGTCACGCAGACGTCGGGCCCGCACGTCAGACTCCGTGCTGCCGCCGCATGAGCCCGCGTCCCGCCACCGCCACCCACCGCGCCGCCCCGCGCCCCGCCCCGCGGGCCCGCACCGCCCAGCGGCGGCGCGTCGACGCGCTCGCGGCCCGGCGGGCGGCCGCCGCCCGCCGGCGCCAGCTGCGCCGGCGTCGTGCCGCGCTGGTGGTCACCGCGCTGCTGTCGCTCGCGGGGGGCGGCACGCTGCTCGCGCCGACGTTCAACGACGCGGTGCAGGAGATCACCCTGCCGCTGAAGCACGAGGACATCATCCGCCAGCAGGCCGCCGACAAGGGCCTGGACCCGGCGCTGATCGCCGCGGTGATCTTCGCCGAGTCGCACTTCCGCGACCAGACGTCCTCGGCCGGGGCGAAGGGCCTGATGCAGCTCACGCCCGCGACCGCGCACTACATCGCCGACAAGTCCGGCGGCGTCACGTTCGAGACCGGGGACCTCTCGACGCCGCAGGTCAACATCTCCTACGGCTCGTACTACCTGCGCTACCTGCTCGACAAGTACGAGGGGAACACGACGCTCGCGCTCGCCGCCTACAACGGCGGGGAGGGGGAACGTCGACCGCTGGCGCTCCGAGCGCGGCGGGCAGCTGCGCGTGCAGGACATCCCGTTCCCGGAGACCCGCACCTACGTCGCGAAGGTCCAGCAGGCCCGCCGCGACTACCGCACGAGCTACGCGGCCGAGCTCGGCCTGTAGCGGCGCGCGGCGCGCGCCCGCCGTCAGCCCGGGAGCCGCACGCGCACCGCGGTCCCGCGCGCCTGCGCGGACTCGACGACGAGCCAGCCGCCCGCGGCCTCGACCCGCTCGCGCGTGGACGCCAGGCCGATGTGCCCGTCGCCGACCGCCTCCTGCTCGCGGCCGTCGGCCATCCCGACGCCGTCGTCGACGACCTCGAGGTCGATCCAGCCGTCGGTCGCCTCGACGCGGACGACGACCTGGTCGGCGTCGGCGTGCTTGGCGGCGTTGGTGACGAGCTCGCGCACGAGCGAGAAGACGAGCTCGTCGTGGCGTCCGCAGGCGGCCTCGTCGACGTCGACCCGGGCCTCGAAGCCGGTGCGCTCGGCCTGCTCGTGCGCCAGGCGCGCGATCGCCCCGGCCAGGCCGCCGCTGGACAGCGTGATCGGGTGCAGCTGGCGGACCGTGCGGCGCAGGTCGCCGATCCCGTCGGCGAGGTTGCGCTGCGCGTGCAGCAGCGTCGCGCGGGAGGCGTCGTCCCGGGGCACGACCTCCCCGAGATCCTGGGCGGCCGCCAGCAGCGTCTGCAGCGCGTGGTCGTGCAGCGCCTCCGAGAGCCGCCGGCTGGCGCGCTCCTCGGCCGCGAGCGCCTGCGCGAGCAGACCGCGGCGCAGCGCGTACAGCTCGCTCGTGCGGGCCGCGGCCCGCACGCGGACGCGGCTGGCGAGCACGGCGATGACCATCGTGGCGGCGAGCGCGAGCGTGACGACCAGCAGGGTGCGGGCCGCGTCCCCGTCGCCGCGGGCGATCTCGACGATCGCGCAGGCGAGGAACGCCAGGTACGGGACGACCGGGAGCAGCCCGGTCTCGCGCGGCGTGTACAGGACCGTGAGGAGCGACGGGATGGCGATCAGCGGCACGGCGACGAGGCTGTCGGTCCCGCCGCTCAGCGGGAAGGCGGCGGCGACGAACAGTCCGTCGACGAGCGAGCACCACAGCAGCGGCAGCGGCAGCCGCCGGTGGCGCAGGACGCGGAGGTTCGTCCACACCGTCCAGGCGACGCCGAGGACGAGCAGGACCCACAGGCCGTCCTCGCGGGTCGGGCCGAGGAACGCGGCGGCCGCGGTGGCCGTGGTGAGGGCCAGGCGACCGCGCGCGAGCGTGACGGCGCCCTCCCGGCGCGTGAGCTCGTCGACGCTCCCGGGCTCCGCCGAGAGCCGCGCGGCGATCCCTGCGGCACGGCCGTGACCCGGGGCACGGCGGTCATGACGGACCGGGGCGGGGTCCGATGACGGCCCTGAAATCGGTGTGTCGCGTGCGGGTGGGATGGGTCGCGGCAGGCTCATCGTGCTGGCGCGGCCTCCTGCCGCCGGGTCCGGCTCCCTCGTCGTCCCACGTCCTTGCACCTTCGTCGTGCGGTGGACCCCCGCGCGGAGTGTCGCAGAAGCGGGGCGGACGGCACCTGCCCGCGTCGGGGCCGGCATCTAGGACAGGAACCGGTCGGGGCGCTCGCTACCCTCGGTCGGTGCCGCCCTTCCGCCTCGACTCGACGTTCAGCCCCGCCGCCGACCAGCCCCAGGCGATCGAGAAGATCGCCGCGGCCGTCGAGCGCGGCGACCGCTTCACGACGCTCCTGGGCGCCACCGGCACCGGCAAGACGATGACGATGGCCGCCACGATCGAGAAGCTCCAGCGGCCGACGCTCGTGATGGCGCACAACAAGACGCTCGCCGCCCAGCTGTGCAACGAGTTCCGCACGTTCTTCCCCGACAACGCGGTCGAGTACTTCGTCTCCTACTACGACTACTACCAGCCCGAGGCGTACGTCCCGAGCCGCGACCTCTACATCGAGAAGGACTCGGCGATCAACGAGGAGATCGACCGGCTGCGCCACGCCGCCACCGCCGCGCTGTTCGCCCGCCGCGACGTCCTCATCGTCGCGTCGGTCTCCGCGATCTACGGCATGGGCTCGCCCGAGACCTACGACGAGAACCTCCAGACGCTGCGCAAGGGGGAGGAGATCGACCGCGACGCGCTGCTGCGCAAGCTCGTGTCGATCCAGTACGTGCGCAACGACACCGCGCTCGGCCGCGGCTCGTTCCGGGTCCGCGGCGAGTCGCTGGAGATCTTCCCCGCCTACGCCGAGTCCGCCTACCGCGCGACGCTGTTCGGGGACGAGGTCGAGCGGCTGCAGCACTTCGACCCGCTCACCGGCGAGTTGCTGCAGGACGACCTCGAGCACGTCTCGATCTGGCCCGCGACGCACTACAACGTCAAGGAGGGGCAGATCGAGGCCGCCGTCGCCGAGATCGGCCGCGAGCTGAACGAGCGCTGCACCGAGCTCGAGGCGGAGGGCAAGCTCCTGGAGTCCCACCGGCTGCGCCAGCGCACGCAGTACGACATGGAGATGCTCAAGGAGATGGGCTTCTGCAACGGGATCGAGAACTACTCGCGGATCCTCGATGGACGGCGGCCCGGCGAGCGGCCGTACTGCCTCGTCGACTACTTCCCCGACGACTTCGTCGTGTTCCTCGACGAGTCCCACCAGACCGTGCCGCAGATCGGCGGCATGTTCGAGGGCGACCGCTCGCGCAAGCAGACCCTCGTCGACTACGGCTTCCGGCTCCCGTCGGCGATGGACAACCGCCCGCAGAAGTTCGACGAGTTCCTCTCGATCACGCCGCAGATCGTGTTCGTCTCCGCCACCCCCGGCCAGTACGAGCGGCGCAACAGCGGCGAGGTCGTCGAGCAGATCGTCCGGCCGACCGGGATCGTCGACCCGCACATCGACGTCCGCGAGACGAAGAACCAGATCGACGACCTCATGAACGAGGTCCGCACGCGGGTCGAGAAGGAGGAGCGCGTCCTCGTCACCACGCTGACGAAGAAGATGAGCGAGGACCTCACCGACTACCTGCTGGAGATGGGCTTCAAGGTCCGCTACCTCCACAGCGAGGTCGACACGCTCGAGCGCATCCAGATCATCCGCGACCTGCGGCTCGGCGAGTACGACGTGCTCGTCGGCGTCAACCTCCTGCGTGAGGGCCTCGACATCCCCGAGGTGTCGCTCGTCGCGATCCTCGACGCCGACAAGGAGGGCTTCCTGCGTGGGGAGACCTCGCTCATCCAGACGATCGGCCGCGCCGCGCGCAACGCCGACGGCACCGTGATCATGTACGCCGACAAGCGCACCGCCGCGATGGACGCCGCGATCTCCGAGACCGAGCGGCGGCGCGAGATCCAGCTCGCCTACAACGAGCAGCACGGCATCACCGCCGCGTCGATCGTCAAGGGCGTCAGCGACATCGCCGAGTTCCTCATGGCCGAGGGCAAGACGCCGAAGGGCCGCAAGCGCAGCGAGCGCAAGAAGCTCAAGACGGACGGGATGTCCGCCGGCGAGCTCGAGAAGGCGATCGCCGAGCTCGAGGAGGAGATGCTCGCCGCCGCCGAGGAGCTGCGGTTCGAGTACGCGGCCCGGCTGCGCGACGAGATCCGCGGGCTCAACCGGGAGCTCGCCACCGCGCGCAACAACGCGCCCGCCGGCGCCTGAGCGGGCGTGGCGCAGGCCGACCTGCACGCGGCCGTCCTGGACTGGTACGGCCGCGTCGCCCGGGACCTCCCGTGGCGCCGGACCCGCGACCCGTACGCGATCCTCGTCAGCGAGGTCATGCTGCAGCAGACCCAGGTGGCGCGGGTCGTGCCGCGCTACGAGGCGTGGCTCGACCGCTGGCCCGACGACGCGTCGCTGGCGGCCGCCCCGACCGCCGAGGTGCTCGCGGCCTGGGTCGGCCTCGGCTACAACAGCCGCGCGCTGCGCCTGCAGGAGGCCTGCCGCGTGGTCGCCCGGGACGGCTGGCCGCGCACCGCCGCCGGGCTGCGGGCGCTCCCCGGCGTCGGCCCGTACACCGCCGCCGCGGTCGCGTCGTTCGCGTTCGGCGAGCAGGTCGCGGCCGTCGACACGAACGTGCGCCGCGTCGCGCAGCGGCTCGGACGGGGGGAGCCCGAGGCGCTGTTGCCGCCCGGCCGGGCCGCGGACTGGAACCAGGCGATGATGGAGCTCGGCGCCACCGTCTGCCGGGCGCGCGACGCCGCCTGCGACGGCTGCCCGGTCGCGGAGCGGTGCGCCTCCGCGGGCCGGGTGCAGATCGCGCCGCGCGCTCGCGGCGGGACCCGCGAGCGGTTCGAGGACACCAACCGCTGGGCCCGGGGCCGGATCGTCGAGGCGCTCGCCGCAGGCGGGCCGCTGCCCGCGATGGACCCGGAGCGGCTGCGCCGCGCGCTCGACGGCCTCGTGCGCGACGGGCTCGTCGTGCGGGACGGCGACGACGTCCGCCTGCCCTGAGGTCGCCTGCCCCGAGGCCGGTCGGTCGCTGGCCGCGAGGCGGGGGCCCGACGCCGCGCGGCGCGCTAGGCCTAGCCCGCGCCCGCCACCCCGCAACGAAACCTCAGAGGTGAAGAAGGCTTGGCACTGGACCCGCAGTCCATCGAGAAGAAGGACTTCCCCATCGGCCGCCGCGGCTACGAGCCCGAGGCCGTCGACGCGCACCTCGCGGCGATCAGCGCCGAGGTCGAGCAGCTGAAGCGCGCCAAGGGCGCTCCCGCGTCCGCCGGCGCCGCGTCGCTGGCGCTCGCCGCGTCCGAGCAGGTCCGCTCGATCGTCGAGGCCGCCGAGTCCAGCGCCGCCGCCATCGAGGCTGCCGCGCAGGACGAGGCCGCCCGCATCCGCGCCGAGGCGCAGAGCGACGCGCAGGGCACCCGCGACGACGCGGTCGCCAAGAGCGCCGAGCACGTCGGCAAGGTCGCGGAGTCCACGCAGCTGATGCTGCAGCGGGTCGACGCGATGGAGAGCGAGCTGGGCGCCCTGATCGAGAGCCTGCGCACCGGGGCCAACCGGCTCAACGCGGACCTCACGCTGCTGCAGGGCAACATGGGCGAGCTCTACGGGGCCGCCGGCTCCACGGTGGAGCCGCTGCCGCCGGTCCCGGCGCCCGCACCGGTCGCGGCCGACCCGGAGCCCGAGCCCGCCGCCGCGGCGGCCGAGCCGGAGGCCGCGCCCGTCGAGGAGCCCGCGGCCGCCGAGGAGGCGCCCGGCCTGTTCGCCTCCACCGAGACGGCGGCGCCCGCCGAGGCCCCGAAGGCCGACGCCGCACCCGCCGAGGGCGGGGACGTCGAGGGCGCCCGGCTGATCGCGCTGAACATGGCGCTCAACGGCTCCAGCCGCGAGGAGACCGACACGTACCTCAGCGAGAACTTCGACCTCGCCGACCGGGCCGCGCTGCTCGACGAGGTCTACGCCACCATCGGCTGAGGCTCCGCGTCGCCGCCGGTCGCCGCTCGGCGCCCGGCGGCCGACGCCCGCAGCGCGTCCGCGCTGAGCACCACCAGCGCCGTCCACACGAGCGCGAAGCCCGCCCAGCGGGCCGCCGGCATCGTCTCCCCGGCGACCAGCCAGCCGATCAGGAACTGCAGGACGGGGGCGAGGTACTGCAGCAGCCCGACCGTCGACAGCGGCACCCGGGTCACGCAGGCCGAGAACAGCACGAGCGGGATCGCCGTCACGGGCCCGGCCGCCACCAGCAGCAGCGCATGCCCGACCCCCTCGGTGGTGAACGTGCCGTCCCCCCGGGCGGCGAGCACGCCGAGGAACAGCGCGGCAGGCCCGGCGAGCACGAGCGTCTCCACCATCAGGCCCTCCGCGGCCCCGACGTCCGCGAGCTTCTTCACGAGCCCGTAGCCGGCGAAGAGGACCGCGAGGCTGACCGCGATCCACGGGAACCCGGTCGCGGAGAAGGCGGCGAGGACGACCACCGCCACGGTGCCCAGCCCCAGGGCGGCCGTCTGCGCCGGCCGCAGCCGCTCCCCGAACAGCGCCAGCCCCAGGCCGACGCTCAGCAGCGGGTTGATGAAGTAGCCGAGCGCCGCCTCGATCACCCGGTCGGTCGTCACGGCGTAGATGTAGAGCCCCCAGTTCCCGGCGATCATCACCGCCGAGAGCGTCAGCAGGCGCAGGCGCCGCCGGTCCCGCAGCAGCGCCCCGACCGGGCCGAGCTGCCGCCGGAGCGCCAGGAACGCGCCGACGAACAGCAGCGACCAGCCGATCCGGTGGGCGAGCAGCTCGACCGGGCCCGCACGGTCGACGAGCGGGAAGTACAGGGGAAAGAGGCCCCACAGCCCGTAGGCGGCGACGCCGAACAGCACACCGGTGCGCATCCCGACAAGCGTCGCAGGTCGCCGGGACACCTGGGGGAACATCTGTTCGCTCCGGTACGCTTATGTGTCCATGGCGCAGCGCAACCAGATCGTCGTCAGCGGTGCTCGCGAGCACAACCTCAAGAACATCGACGTGACGCTCCCGCGCGACGCGCTCGTCGTGATCACGGGGCTCTCGGGCTCGGGCAAGTCGTCGCTGGCGTTCGACACGATCTACGCGGAGGGGCAGCGCCGCTACGTCGAGTCGCTGAGCGCCTACGCGCGCCAGTTCCTCGGGCAGATGGACAAGCCGGACGTCGACTCGATCGAGGGGCTGTCGCCGGCGATCTCGATCGACCAGAAGACGACGTCGCGCAACCCGCGCTCGACCGTCGGCACCGTCACCGAGATCTACGACTACCTGCGGCTGCTCTGGGCCCGGATCGGGCGGCCGCACTGCCACATCTGCGGCAAGCCGATCCAGGGGCAGTCCGCCGAGCAGATCATCGATCAGGTCATGGAGCAGCCCGAGGGCACGCGCTTCATGGTCCTCGCCCCGATCGTGCGCGGCCGCAAGGGCGAGTTCGGCAAGGTCTTCGAGGAGCTGCAGGCCGACGGCTTCGCGCGCGTGAAGATCGACGGGGAGCTGCGGCAGCTCGCCGACGAGGAGATCGTCCTCGACAAGAAGTTCAAGCACGACGTCTCGGTCGTCGTCGACCGGCTCGTCATGCGCCCCGACATCCGCAAGCGGCTCGCCGACTCGATCGAGACCGCGGTCGCGCTCGCGGACGGGATGGTCGAGATCGAGACGGTCCCGCGCGAGGGTGACGGCGCGCCCGTGCTGACGCTCTACTCGGAGAAGTTCGCCTGCCCCGACCACGGGGCGTCGATCGCGGAGCTCGAGCCGCGGATCTTCTCGTTCAACTCGCCGCACGGCGCGTGCGAGCGGTGCACCGGGCTGGGGCATCAGATGGAGATCGACCCGGAGATGGTCGTCCCCGACGCGTCGCTGTCGATCAACGAGGGCGCGATCGCGCCGTGGGCGGGGTCGAGCTCGAGCTACTACGAGCAGATGTCGATCGCGCTCAGCGAGGTCTACGACATCGACCTCGACGCCCCGTGGGCCGATCTCGACGAGGACGCGCGCGAGGTGTTCCTGCACGGCACCCGCGGCACCGCCGTCGGCGTGACGTACACGAACCGCTACGGGCGCAAGCGGTCGTACGCGACGAAGTTCGAGGGGGTCATCCCGAACCTCGAGCGGCGCTACCGCGAGACCGACTCGGAGTGGTCGCGCGACAAGATCGAGGAGTTCATGTCGATGCGCCCGTGCCCGGCGTGCAAGGGCTCGCGGCTGCGGCCCGAGTCGCGCGCGGTGCTCGTGGGCGGCTACGCGATCCACGAGTTCTGCGCGCTGTCGGTCAAGCGGGCGCTCGTGTGGCTCGACGAGGTCGAGCTCACCGACACCGAGCGGCACATCGCGCGGCTGATCTTCCGGGAGATCGAGGAGCGGCTGCGGTTCCTCGACAACGTCGGCATCGGCTACCTCTCGATGGACCGGGCGGCGTCGACGCTCTCCGGCGGCGAGGCGCAGCGGATCCGCCTGGCGACCCAGATCGGCTCGGCGCTCGTCGGCGTCCTCTACGTGCTCGACGAGCCGTCGATCGGCCTGCACCAGCGCGACAACACGAAGCTCATCGCCACGCTCGAGCGGCTGCGCGACCTCGGCAACACCGTCCTGGTGGTCGAGCACGACGAGCAGACGATGATCGCCGCCGACCACGTCGTCGACATGGGACCGGGGGCGGGCGAGCACGGCGGGGCGATCATCGCGCAGGGCACCGCCGCCCAGGTCGCGAAGGTGAAGAAGTCGCTGACCGGCCAGTTCCTCGCCGGCACCCGCCGGGTCGAGGTGCCGGCGCAGCGGCGCACGCCCAGCGGGCACCTCGAGATCCGGGGCGCCAAGCAGCACAACCTCCGCGGGGTCGACGTGCGCGTCCCGCTCGGCACGCTCACGTGCGTGACGGGCGTGTCGGGCTCGGGCAAGTCGACGCTCGTCAACGAGGTCCTCTACAAGGCCGTCGCCAACAAGCTGCACCGGGCGCGCAACCGGCCGGGCTCCCACACGGCGGTGCTCGGGCTCGACGCGCTGGACAAGATCATCCAGGTCGACCAGTCGCCGATCGGCCGGACGCCGCGCTCCAACCCGGCGACCTACACGGGCCTCTTCGACGTCATCCGCGACCTGTTCTCCAAGACGCAGGAGGCGCGGGCCCGCGGCTACAAGGCGGGCCGGTTCTCGTTCAACGTCAAGGGCGGCCGCTGCGAGGTCTGCGCCGGTGACGGGCAGATCAAGATCGAGATGCACTTCCTGCCGGACGTGTACGTGCCGTGCGAGCAGTGCCACGGCAAGCGGTACAACAAGGAGACCCTCGACATCCGCTTCAAGGGCAAGTCGATCGCCGACGTGCTCGACATGCCGGTCGAGGAGGCGGTCGTGTTCTTCGAGAACATCCCGAAGATCCGGCGGCGGCTCGAGACCCTCAACGACGTCGGCCTCGGGTACATCCGGCTCGGCCAGCCCGCGACGACGCTGTCGGGTGGCGAGGCGCAGCGCGTCAAGCTCGCGACCGAGCTGTCGAAGATCGGCACCGGCCAGACCCTGTACATCCTCGACGAGCCGACGACCGGCCTGCACTTCGCCGACGTGCAGAAGCTGCTCGAGGTCCTGCACCGCCTCGTCGACCAGGGCAACTCGGTCGTCGTGATCGAGCACAACCTCGACGTGATCAAGACCGCCGACCGGCTGATCGACATGGGGCCCGAGGGCGGGGAGGAGGGCGGCCAGGTCGTCGCCCAGGGCACCCCGGAGGACGTGGCGGCCGAACCGGCCTCGCACACCGGCAGGTTCCTCGCCGAGCTGCTCGACCCCGCCGCGAGCCCCGCGGCCCCGGCCGCCGCCGCGAAGAAGAAGAAGAAGCCGGCGCGCCGCAAGCCCGCCGGCGCGGCCGCCTGAGGCCGGCGGGCATCCCGGCGGGTCCGTGGCGGGCCGGCCGGGTGGCGGCCCGGGGTGGCGCGGCTGGTCGTGCTGTTCCGGCGGGCCGGAACTGGCGGGCCACCGGCACCGGCAGGTCGACCTGGCTCGGTGGCCCGACCGGGCCGGGCGGCGCGGCCGGACCCGGCGGCCCCTGCCGCCCACCAACCCTGCCGCCTGCCAACCCTGCCGCCTGCCGGACCGGCCGCCCACCAGCTGTGCCGCCCGCCAGTCCTGCCGGGTGTGAACGGACATTTCCATCCCTTCCGGGGGCGGGAGATGGACAGCGTGGAGGCCGGATTCCCGACAAGGGCTCGAGACTGTCCATTTCCAGCCCCTCCAGGGTCTGGAAATGTCCGTTCACCCCCCGCGGCGGGGCACGGTGGGGCAGGGTGGGGGGCCGGGGCGGCGGCTCGTCCGTCAGTGCTGGCCGAGCGCGGTGGCGATCCGCTCGCGGGCGGCCTCGCGCAGGGCGGCGACGTCGGCGTAGTCGGCCGGGTCCATCGGCTCGAGAATCTGCACCGTCGCCCGGACGTGCTCCTCGAGGACCATGCCGTGCTTGGGGAGCGCCTGCGCGGTCCCGTCCACGGCGACCGGGATCAGCGGCACGCCGTGCTGGATCGCCAGCTCGAACGCTCCGTCCTTGAAGGGGCGCAGCCGTCCGTCCTTCGACCGCGTCCCCTCGGGGAAGAACAGCACCGGGTTGCCGCGCTGCAGCAGCCGCGAGCAGGTGGCCAGCATGTCGATCACCGACGCGCGGTCGCCCCGCACCAGCGGCACGTAGCCGTTGAGCGTCATGTTCCAGCCGACGAACGGGATCTTGAAGTTCTCCGCCTTGGACACCCACTTGAACGGGCGCAGCAGCCCGAACAGGACGAGGATGTCGATCAGCGACGCGTGGTTGGCGACGATCACCGCCGGGCCCCGCCACGGCAGGTGCTCCCGCCCGCGGACGTCGAGCCGCCAGATCGGGTTGAGCGTCACGTAGAACAGCGCCCACGCGCACGAGTACATGTGCAGCACGACCTTGCGCCGGTCGAACGGCAGCGTCACCAGCCAGACGAGGACGGCCCCGACGAAGAAGATCGGGCAGGTGATCCCGATGACCGCCCAGTAGGCGTAGGAGAAGAGTCGCAGCAGCACGCGCGGGGCAACCTACCGCGCCGGCCGACCCCACCGCCTCCCGCGGGTCTGCGAGGCTCCCGTGATGACCCGTGCGCAGGCCGTGCTGTGGCTGCAGAAGCTCCGCTACTACCGCGGGGACCGTCTGCCCTGGCGCATCGCCCGGCTCCACGCCGAGCTGGCGCGCCGGGAGTGCTTCGCGAAGGGGCCGCTGCACGGCGAGGCGCTGGCGATGCTCCGCGAGGGGCGCCTGACGCTCGGGCCGCACGTCCTGTTCGAGCCGGGGGTGTGGCTCACCGGGAGCGGCACGATCACGATCGGGACCGGCACCTTCCTCAACCTCGGGGTGCAGGTCGCGGCGGTCGACCGGGTCGAGATCGGCGCCCACTGCATGTTCGCCAACGGCTGCCTCGTCACCGACGGCAACCACCGCTTCGACGACCTCGAGAAGCCCGTGCCGTGGCAGGGCTTCACCAGCAAGGGGCCGACCGTCGTCGGCGACAACGTCTGGTGCGGCGCGAACGTCGTGATCACCAGCGGCGTCACGATCGGGGAGCGCTGCGTCATCGGCGCCAACAGCGTCGTCACCACCGACCTGCCGCCGTTCTCGATCGCGGCGGGCGCCCCCGCGAAGGTCCTGAAGACGGTGGAAGCCTCCGCAAACTGAGGGTTCGGACCCCTTCGCGACGGCCGCGTCCGGTACGTTCAGGGTTCATGGGTTCCGACGCCAACCTCGTCACGGTCAGCGGCCCGGATCGGGGGACGCTGCTGGCCAACCTCACGGTCCGGTTCGGCAAGGTCGACGTCGTGCGCGAGCGGTCGGTCGAACTGCCCGAGGGCGGCACCGGCTGGGAGCTCACGGTCCGCCACCGCACCTTCGTCTCCGACCTCCCGCCGGTCACCGCGCCCAACGGCCGCCGCGACGATGATCGCGCCCGCGCCGACCGCGCGGCACAGGACGCCCGCCGCCGCGAGCAGGAGCAGGCCGACGCCCGTCGCCGCGCCGACGAGGAGGCCGCCGAGGCCCAGCGGCGCGCCGACGACGAGCGCCGCGCCGAGGAGCAGCGTCGCGCCGACGCCGAGCGTCGCGCGGCCGAGCAGGCCGAAGCCGACCGCCGCGCCGACGAGGCCGCCCGCGCCCGAGCGGCGGAGCGGGAGCGCCTCGCCGCCGAGCAGGCCGCCCGCGAGGAGCGCGAGGCCGCCGAGCGCGCCGCCGCCGAGCAGGCCGCCCGCGAGGCCGCCGAGCGTGCCGAGGCCGAGCGCCGCGAGGCGGCCGAGCAGGCCCGTCTCGCCGCCGAGGCCGAGGAGGAGGCCCGCCGCCGTGCCGAGGCGGCCGGGATCGCCGAGGAGGCCCGGCGCGCCGCCGACGACCTCCAGGTCCAGGCCGGGGCGCGCGCCGCCGCCATCCGCGAGGTCGCCGAGCGCGACGCGGCCGCGATCATCGCGCAGGCCGAGCACACCGCCGCCAGCGTCCGTGCCGCCGCCGAGCAGGACGCCGCGCAGCTGCGCCTCGGCGCCGAGCGCGACACCGCGCAGACGCTCGAGCGCACCGAGCAGGAGGTGACCGCGCTGCGCGCCGACGTCGACGCCGAGGTCGCCGCCGTCCGCGACGAGCTCGCCGCGCTGCGCCGCGAGGCGCAGGCCGAGGTCGCCGCCGCCCGGGCCGAGGCCGAGACGGCCGTCCCCGACGCGCGCCGTGAGGCGCAGGAGCTGCTCGAGGCCGCTCGCGTCGAGGCGACCACCGCGCTGGAGGACGCGCGCTCCCGCGCGGCCGCGATGCTCGACGCCGCCCGCACCGAGGCGCAGGAGACGACCGCGCAGGCCGCGACCCGCCTCGACGCCGATCTGCAGGAGGCACGCGCCGAGCTCGAGGAGGCGCGCGAGCAGGCCGAGACGCTGCGCACCCAGGCCGAGGCCGTGCGCGTGCACGCAGCCCAGGAGTCCGCCGCCACGCGCGCCGCGGTCGAGCAGGAGCTGACCGACCTGCGCCGCGACACCGAGCGCGAGCTCGCCGCGCTGCGCGACGGCGCCGACCGGGAGATCGCCCAGCTGCGCGCCGACGCCGAGCAGGAGGTCGCCGAGCTGCGCCGCCCCGCCGAGGAGCATGCGGAGGCGCTGCGCCGGGAGACCGAGTCGCAGCTCGAGGCGCGTCGCCTCACCGTCGAGCAGGAGCTCCGGGCCGCCCGCGACGCCGCCGAGCAGGAGCTCGTCGAGCTGCGCGAGCAGGCGGCGGTCGACCGCCAGGACGCCGGCCGACTGCGCGCGCAGGCCGAGCAGGAGGCGGCCGCCGTGCGCAGCGCCGCCCAGCAGGAGGCCGAGCGCATCCGCGCGGCCGCGACCCAGAAGCTCGAGGAGGCCAAGGCCGAGAGCGCCCGCTTCGACGCGTCACGCGAGCAGCGCGCCGCCGAGCTCGAGCGGCGCGTGCTGCAGGAGGCGCAGATCAAGGCGCAGCGCCTGCTCGCGGAGGCCGAGCAGACCGCGCAGGAGCTGCGCGCCCAGGGCGAGACCGAGCTCGTCGAGGCGCGCCGCAACGCGCGCGAGACGCAGCGCGAGGTCCGTCAGCAGGCCGACCAGCTGCTGCGCGAGGCGGTGCAGCAGGCCGACCGGGCCAGCGCCGAGGGCCAGGCCATGCAGGAGGCGGTCAAGGCCGCCACCGACCAGTTGCGCGAGTTCGGGATCGCCGTGCAGGCCGAGCTGCGCCAGGCGCACAAGCGGATCGCGGACGCGACGACCGTCGGCGCCGTGCAGTCGCGGCTGCGCACCCAGGGGCCCGAGACCGACGAGGCCGCGCAGGAGATCGCCGAGCGCGTCGCGCGGATCCTCGCCGCGGAGGCCGCCGCGGGCGACGGCCGCACCGCCCGTCCCGACGGGCCCGCCCCGGGCCCGGCCGGCGGAGCGACCCCGTCCGGGACGCCCGACGCCGGCGAGCCGCAGGAGCGGCCCGTCCGCGGCCGCTACGCGTCCCCGTCGCCGCCGATCCGCGGTGACGGTCGCACGCCGCGCGGCCGGTCCTGACCGTCCGGCGGGGCTACTTCGACGTGATCAGCACGATCGCGTAGACGATCGACCCGGCGGTCCCGGCGACCCCGGCGAGCGCCAGCAGCCCGTAGGCCAGGGCGGGCGCCGTGCGGCCGTCACGACGCAGGTCGGTCCAGCGGGTGAAGCCGACCACGGTCAGCGCGAAGACGACCGAGACGCCGACGCCGGTGAGCGTCGCCGACCAGATCGTCTGCCACAGCGTCTCGACGTCGACGATCTTCGCGAGCATCGGGGTCATGCGTGCTTGCCCTCCGCGCGCTTGGCGAACACCACCGACAGGGAGATGACGAGCAGCGTCATCACGATCACGGGACCGATCGCGCCGTCGCCGAAGATCGCGGTCAGCCCGTACGAGGCGCCGCCGATCAGGCCGGCCGCGGGGATCGTCAGCACCCAGGCGAGCACCATGTTCCCGGCGACGCCCCAGCGCACCGCGCTCAGCCGCTTCGCCGCGCCCGCGCCCATCACCGCGCCGGAGATCGTGTGCGTCGTCGACAGCGGGTAGCCCGCGTGCGAGGCGGCGAGGATCACCGCGGCGCCGGCCCCCTGGGCGGAGAAGCCCTGGGCGGAGTCCATCTTGATGATCTTCGTGCCGAGCGTCTTGATGATCCGCCAGCCGCCCGAGTAGGTGCCCAGCGCGATCGCGCTGGCGCTCGCGAACACCACCCAGAAGGGCACGTGGAAGTCGTCGGCGGGGATGTCCCCGTGCGCGACCAGCGCGAGCGTGATGATGCCCATCGTCTTCTGGGCGTCGTTGGTGCCGTGCGAGAGCGCGAGCAGGCCGCCGGAGAGCAGCTGGCCCGCCTTGAAGCCCCGGGTCACCGGGCCGGGCCGCAGCCGCCCGACGATGCGGTAGACGAGCAGGATCGACAGCCCGGCGACGAGGAACGCGAGGATCGGCGCGACGAACGCGGGGATGACGACCTTGCCGAGCAGGCCCTCGCCGAGGATCGCGTCGGGGCCCTTCGCGGCGAACGCGGCGCCGACGAGGCCGCCGATCAGCGCGTGTGAGGAGCTCGAGGGCAGCCCGAACCACCAGGTCGCGATGTTCCACGCGATCGCGCCGACGAGGCCGGCGAACACGATCGTCGGGGTGATCGCGTCGGCCTCGACGATCGCCTTGCCGACGGTCGCCGCGACCTCGAGGGACAGGAACGCGCCGATGAAGTTCAGGATCGCCGCGAACGCGACGGCGGCCCGAGGGGCGACCGCGCGCGTGGAGATCGCGGTGGCCACGACGTTGGCGGTGTCGTGGAAGCCGTTGGTGAAGTCGAACGCCAGCGCCGTGACGATGACGATGACGAGGATGATGTCGCCGTCCATGTTCCTTGGGTCGTTCTAGGGGTGGCGCAGCCGGCCAGATGGCCGGCGAGCCGGGCCCCCGAGCTCGTTCACGCGTTCTTGATGACGATGCCCTCGAGCGTGTTCGCGACGTGCTCGGTGGCGTCGATCGCGGCCTCGAGACCGTCGAAGATGTCCTTCCAGCGGATCACGACCATCGGGTCGATGCCGCCGTCGAACAGGGACGCGATCGCGTCGCGCGAGATGCGGTCCCCGTCGTTCTCGAGGCGGTTGACCTCGACGGTGTAGTGGTTGATGTCCTGGAAGTCGCGCATCCGCGGCATCGCCTCCGCGAGCTGGCGCGTGGACTGCAGCAGGATGTGGGAGAGGCGCTGGGCCTGCTCCATCGGGGCCTCGATCTTGTAGAGGCCCAGCATGTCGGCGACCTCCTCCGTGTGGTCGACGATGTCGTCGAGCTTGGAGGCGAGCTCGAGGATGTCCTCCCGGTCGATCGGGGTGACGAACGTCTCGTTGATCCGCTTGATGATGTCGTGCGTGATCCGGTCCCCGTTCTGCTCGCAGATGAGGATCTCGCGCGCGAGGTCGGCCGTGTCCGGCCAGCCCCGCAGCATCTGGTCGAGCAGGTCGGCGGCCCGGACCCCGTTGACGGCGGCCTCCTCGAACATGTCGAAGAACTCGCGGTCCTTGGGGGCGAAGATGAAGGACAGTCGCGCCATGGCCCGGGCAGGCTAGCGGGTTAACGCGATGTGAAAGCGCGCGGCCCGCTCGTGCGGGAACGCACGAACGGGCCGCAGGTCGCCGCGGGGCGCGCTAGAGCCGCTCGCGCAGCTCCGCGAGCTCGACCGGCTCGATCGCGTAGCCGTGCTCCGGACCCGGGTAGCGCCCCGTCCGCACGTCCTCCGCGTAGGCGCCGACGCCCGCCGCCATGTCGTCCAGCAGGTCCGCGTAGCGCTGCACGAACTTCGCGCCGCGCCCCTCGCGGATGCCGAGCAGGTCGTGGAACACCAGCACCTGACCGTCCACGTTCGGGCCCGCCCCGATCCCGATCACCGGGATCTCGAGCCGCTCGTGGATCATCTCCGCGACCGCGCTCGGGATCGCCTCGAAGACGATCGAGAAGCACCCCGCCTGCTGCAGCGCGAACGACTCGCGCGCGACGCGCTCGGCGGCCAGCGCGCTCTTGCCCTGCGCCTTGTAGCCGCCCAGGGCGGTCGCGGTCTGCGGCGTCAGGCCGACGTGGCCCATCACCGGGATGCCGGCCGACACGATCGCCCGGGCGCGCGCGACCGAGGTCGGGCCGCCGCCCTCGAGCTTCACCGCGTCGCAGCCCGCCTCCTTGACGAACCGCATCGCGGTCGCGACCGCCTGCTCGTCGCTGATCTCGTAGGACCCGAACGGCAGGTCGCCCACGAGGAACGGGGTCTTCAGGCCGCGGCGGGTGGCCTTGGCCAGCATGAGGATCTCGTCGAGCGAGACCGGGACCGTCGAGTCGTAGCCCAGGACGGTCATCGCGCCGCTGTCACCGACCAGGACGACGTCGACGCCGGCCCGGTCGACCGCGACCGCCGACGGGTAGTCGTAGGCGGTGACCATGACGATCGGCTCGCCGAGCGCGCGCTTCTCCATGAGCCGGGGGAGCGTGACCGGCAGCCGCGACGCGTCGGCCGGGACGGAGACCTGCGGGAAGGTGGACATGAGGGGGAGTCCTTGATCCTCGTGGGTTCAGGTGAGCAGGGTCGCGACGGCGGTGTCGACGTCGATGACGCGGTTGGTGCCCTTCTCGACGTGGACGACGCGGGGCTCGTAGTGCTCCAGGTCGGCCTCGTCGTACTGCCCGTAGGAGATGACGATGATCGTGTCGCCCTTGTGCACGAGGCGGGCGGCGGCGCCGTTGACCTGCATGACGCCCGAGCCCCGCTCGCCGGCGATCGTGTAGGTCTCGAAGCGGGCGCCGTTGTCGACGTCCACGACGTGGACCTGCTCGTGCTCCAGGATGTTCGCCTCGTCCAGCAGGTCGGCGTCGATCGTGATCGACCCGACGTAGTGCAGATCGCTGTCCGAGATGGTCGCCCGGTGGATCTTCGACTTCAGCATCACGCGCTGCATGGGGGCTCAGGTGCCTTTCAACGGGGAGAGGGGATGAGGGTGTTGTCGATGAGTCGGACCTCGCCGACCCGCGCGGCCACCGCGACGAGCGTGTCGCCGTCGATCGCCGTCCGGGGGACGAGGGTGTCGGGATCGACCACCGCGAGGTACTCGGGGTCGACGGAGAAGGGGGTCATGGCCGCGCGGGCGGCGTCGCGCACCGCGGCGGCGTCGCGCTCGCCGCCGGCGACCGCGTCCTCGGCGGCACGCAGGGCGGCGCGCAGCGCGAGCGCGCGGTCGCGGTCCTCGCCGTGCAGGCGGACGTTGCGGCTCGAGCGCGCGAGGCCGTCGTCCTCGCGGACGGTCGGGCAGACCTCGATGCGCGCCGGGATGTCGAGGTCGCGCACGAGGCGGCGGATGACGAGCGCCTGCTGCGCGTCCTTCTGCCCGAAGAACGCGACGTCGGGGCCGACCATGTTCAGCAGCTTCGTGACGACCGTCGCGACGCCCTGGAAGTGCTCGGCGCCGCGGTGCGCGCCCTCGAGCGTGCCGGTGAGCGGACCGTCGACCGTGACGGTCGTGCAGAACCCGTCGGGGTAGACCTCGTGCACCGACGGGGCGAACAGGACGGTGCAGCCGGCCTGCTCGGCGAGGGCCGCGTCGGCGGCCTCGTCGCGCGGGTAGGCGGCGAGGTCGGACGCCTCGTCGAACTGGGTCGGGTTGACGAACAGCGACAGGACGACGACCTCCGTCTCGGCCGCGGCCCGACGCAGCAGCGAGAGGTGCCCGTCGTGCAGCGCGCCCATCGTCGGGACGAGGCCGATGCGGCGGCCGGCCCGACGGTCGGGCAGCAGCAGCGCGCGGAGCTCGGCGACGGTCCGGACGGTGCGCATCAGCCCGTCACCACCGTCCGGCGGTCGGCGAGCGACCGGGTCGCGTCCGCGAGCGCGTCGAACAGCGCGAGCAGCTCCGGGGTGCGGTCCGCGACGGCGTCGCGCTGTGCCGCGACGGTCGCCACGTCGCCGCGGGCGATCGGGCCGGTGAGCGCGCGCTCGGGACCGTGCGCGGCCCAGTTCTCGACGGTGGCGCGCACGAGCGGGACGAGCAGCTCGCGGTCCGCGTCGGCGGTGGCCAGCAGCCGCTCGGCGGCGTCCTGCAGCGTCACGAGGAAGTTCGAGGCGATCGAGGCGGCCGCGTGGTAGGCGACGCGGTCCTCGTCGCGGATGCGGACCGGCCGCAGGCCGAGCGTCCGGGCGAGCTCCCGCGCGGTGGCGAGCGCCGCGTCGGTGCTGCCGTCGACCGCGGCGCCCGCGCCGGCGAAGACCGCGTCCGGGCCCGCGACCGTCATCAGGGGATGGAGCGAGAACGCCTCGTGCCCGGCGCCGGTCAGCGCGGTGAGCCCGGTCGCGCCCGAGCAGTGGCCGACGAGCAGGCCGGGGCGGGGGGTGATCGCGGCGGCCGCCCGGGCGATCTCCGCGTCGGGGACGCACAGCAGCGCGACCGTCGCCTCGGCGGGGACGGTCGCCTCCCGGCCCAGCGGGCCGTGCACGGCGACGCCGACGGCGGGCAGGGCCCGCGCGAGCGCGGAGCCGACGCGGCCGGCGCCGATCAGCGCACAGCGGCAGGGGCCCTGGTCGGCCCCGGAAGTGGGGGATGTCTCCATGGGAGATCTCGGTCCAGTCCCCGGAAGGGGGGTACCGGTCGCGTGTGGTGAGGGGTGTGCTGCCTGGTCCTGCGGGGACTGCCGAGGTCCGTCCCGGGCATCGGTGACGGCCTCGTCACGGAGAGTACACACCGGGCCTCGATGCGCAACACCTGCCTCACCGGTGTCTCCCCGACGGTCGACGGGGATCCCCCGGGCGGACGGTACGATCGCCGCGTGTCGTCTCCCGACGAGCGCCGAGACGCCATCGCGCAGGCCGCCGCACGGGCCCGGGGGTGCGGTCGCTGCCCGCAGCTCGCGGCCACGCGCACCCAGGTCGTGTTCGGCAGCGGCGACCCCGACGCGGACCTCCTCGTCGTCGCCGACGCCCCGGGCCGCGAGGAGGACGAGCGGGGCGTGCCGCTGCTCGGCCGTCCCCGCCGCGTGCTCGACGAGCTGCTGCGCGAGACCGGCATCGACCCGGCCGCGGTGTGGACGACCACCGCGCTGCTGTGCCGGCCCCCGGACAACCGCGACCCGGCCCCGGCGGAGCTCGAGCGGTGCCGCGCGCACCTGCTGGCGCAGGTCGAGCTCGTCGCCCCGCGGGTCGTCTGCACGCTCGGCACGGTCGCGACCCGCGTGGTGCGCGGCGTCGCCGAGCCGATCCTGCGGGTGCACGGGCGCACCGAGGTCGTCGAGCTCGCCGGCCGTCGCGTGCGCGTCCTGCCGGTCCTGCACCCGGCCGCGGCGCTCTACCGGCCGCAGACGCTCGAGCTGCTGCGCCGCGACCTCGCGCGCCTGCCCGGACTGCTGGCGCTGCCGCTGCCCGAGCAGCCCCGGCCGGTCGTCGTGCCGCCGGCGGCGCCGCTGCCGCCCGTCGCCCCGGATCCCGCGGCGGGCCCGCCGCCCGACGGTCAGCTCGGCCTGTTCTGAGCCGGGTCCGCCGCGAGCACGGCGCGCGCGTCGGGGGCGGCGCGGCGCGCCGCGCGCAACGCGTCGCGGCGGGCGCGCACGAGCGTCGCGTCCGCGCCCGGGCGCAGGCGGGCCGCCAGCAGCCGGGTCGCGAACGTCGCCGCCTGCAGCCGGTCGTCGCGTCGCAGGCCGCGGGCGCCGAGCCGGGTGGCGACCACGTGGCGGCGCCGTCGGGCCAGCAGCGCGACCGGCTCGCCGCCGAACGCGGGTCCCGTGCTGTGGCGTCCGGCGTGCCGCAGCGCGAGGTCCGGGTGCAGGACCGTCGGCCGGCCCGTCGCGGCCGCGTGCAGGCAGAGGTCGAGGTCCTCGAAGAACAGGAACGCGGCCGGGTCGAACGGTCCGAGCTCGCGCAGCGTCGTGGTCCGCGCGGCCACGCACGCGGCGATCGCCCAGCCGACGGTTCGTGGACGGTCGGCCCGCCAGGGCTGTGCGGCCTCGCGCAGCCGCCGCGGCAGCAGCGGCGGGTGCGCCAGCGCCAGCAGCGCGTGGCCGGGCGACCCCGGCCGCGGATGGGCGCTGTCCTCGACCGTGCCCGCGGGCGTCAGCAGGCGTGGCACGTGCAGCGCGTCGTGCCCCGCCGCGTGGGCGACGAGCGCGGGGAGCGCGCGGTCGTCGAGCAGCTCGACGTCGGGGTTCAGCAGCACGGTCACCGGGTGCCGGGCGCGGGCGAGCCCGGCGACGTTCGCCGTCCCGAAGCCCGGGTTGCCGTCGAGCACGAGCACCTCCGCGCCGTGCGCCCGGGCCAGCGCGACCCCGGCCCCGCCGTCGCGCGAGCCGCTGTCCACGCAGACGAGCTGCGGCGCGAGCGGCCCCGCGTGCGCCTCCAGGGACGCCAGCAGCCGCTCCAGCGGCGCGGCGCTGTCGTGCAGCACGACGACGAGCGTGACGCTCACCGCGACGCCCCCGCGGCGTCCGCGAGCGCGGCGCGCGTGGCGCGGGCCGCCGCCTCCCAGGTCAGCCGGTCGGCCGCCGCGCGCGCCCGGGCGGCGAGGTCCTCGCGCAGCGCGGCGTCGGCCGCGATCCGCACGAGCGCGTCGGCGAGCGCGCGCGGGTCCCCCGGTGCGACGTGCAGCGCGGCGTCGGGCAGCGTCTCGCGGTGCACGGCCAGGTCGCTCAGGACCGATGGCGTCCCCAGGAGGGCCGCCTCCAGCGGCGGGAAGCCGAAGCCCTCCAGCCACGAGGGCGCGACGAGCGCGAGCGCGTCCCGGTAGAGGCCCGCGAGCGTCCGATCGTCGACCCGGCCGAGCGCGACGACGCCCGGGCCGCGGATCGGCCGGCGGCCCTCGCCGACGACGACGAGGTCGGCGTCCAGCCCGCCCGCGCGGGCGAGTGCCCAGGCCCGCGCCAGGACGTCGGGGGCCTTGCGGGGCTCGAGCGCCCCGACCCACAGCAGGAACGGCCGGTCGCGCACCGGCCCGGGCGGGGAGCCGCCGGGGCGGCGACGCCCGGTTGCACGACCACCACCCGGTCGGCGAGCCCGGGGCGGCGGGCCAGCAGCGCGTCCCGGGTGGCGGCGCTGTCGGCCAGCAGCCGGTCGGCGCGCGCGACGAGCCGGTCGGGACGCGCGAGCACGTGCCAGGCCCGCTCGTAACGGGTGAAGTCGCCGGGACGCTCCCAGAACGACAGGTCGTGGACGGTCAGGACGACCGGGACGCCGGCGGTGACGGCGACCGGGGCGGGGGCGGGGAGCCACACCACGTCGAGGTCGCCGCCGAGCAGGCGGTCCAGGCGCGGGCGCCCGGTGAGCGCCGCCGTCGCGTAGGCCGCCCGACGCGGCAGCCGCGTGCGGTGGACGATCGTCCGACCCGGCGACGGGGTGGCCGCCCCGTGGGCGACGACGTGGTGCTCGTCCTGCGGGAACGCCGTGGCCATCGCGTCCAGCAGCGCGCGGGCGTAGCGCCCGACGCCCCGGTGTCCGGCCAGCGCGCGGGCGTCGACGCCGACCCTCATCCTCCGCACCGTAGCCCCCCGGGCGGTCGCATAGACTCGCCGCGGATGGAGGGGTCTCGACCACCGAGGGTCGCGTTGGTGCACGACTTCCTGCTCGACGCCCGCGGCGCCGAGCGCGTCTTCGCGGTCCTCTGCGACCTGTATCCGGACGCCGACCTCTTCACCGCCGTCTACGACGAGCGCGGCACGCGCGGCCGCTTCGCCCGCCGCCGCGTGACCACCAGCTGGCTGCAGCGGCTGCGCCCGACCGCGCGCTGGTTCCGGGCGCTGCTGCCGCTCTACCCGGCCGCGGTCGAGGGCCTCGACCTGCGCGGCTACGACCTCGTCGTGTCGAGCTCGAGCGCCTGGGCGCACGGCGTCATCCCCGACGAGGGCGCCGTCCACGTCTGCTATTGCCACAACCCGTTCCGGTACGCGTGGAACGCCCGCGAGGAGACGCTCGGCGCCCGCGGGCCCATCGGGCGCGCCGTGCTGGGCACGGTGCTCGCCCGATGGCGCCAGTGGGACTGGATCGCCGCGCAGCGCGTCGACACGTACGTCGCGAACTCGCCGACGACGCGCCTGCGGATCGCCCGCTACCTCGGACGCGAGGCGGTCGTGGTCGCGCCCCCGGTGCAGACCGCCCGGTTCGCCCCCGGCCCCGTCGGCGACCGCTACGTCGTGCTCTCGCAGCTGATGCCGCACAAGCGGATCGACCTCGCGGTCCGCGCGTTCTCGCAGATGGGGCTGCCGCTGACCGTCATCGGCCAGGGCCCGGACCTGCGCCGCCTGCGCCGGCTCGCCGGCCCGACCGTCGAGGTCGTCGGGCACCTCCCGGACGCCGAGGTCGCCCGGCGGCTGTCCGCTGCCCGGGCGCTCGTCGTCACCGCGACCGAGGAGTTCGGGATCGCGGCGGTCGAGGCGCAGGCCGCCGGACGGCCGGTGATCGCGCTGCGCGCCGGCGGCGTGCGCGACACCGTGATCGAGGGCCGCACGGGCACGTTCTACGACGAGCCGACGGTCGCGTCGCTGTGCGCCGCGGTGCGGCGCTTCGACCCGCTCTCCGTCGACCCCGACGTGTGCGTGCAGAACGCCCGGCGGTTCGACGTCGAGGTCTTCCGCGCCGCGTTCGCCGCGACCGTCGAGGCCGCGATCCGCGACGCGCGCGACGCCCCGGTCCCCGCGCGCCGCCCGCCGGCGGCCGACCGGCCGCGCGCCCGCGGTCGCCGCCCCGGCCCCGGCGCGCGGCGGTCGTGAGGACGACCGCGGTCGTCCCCGCCTGGAACGGTCGCGGCTGGCTGCCCGGCCTGCTCGCGTCGATCGACGCCCAGGAGCGGCCGTTCGACGAGCTCGTGATCGTCGACAACGGCTCCCGTGACGGGACCGCCGACTGGCTCGCCGCCACCCGGCCGGACGTCGTCGTGCTCCGCGAGGACCGCAACCGCGGCTTCGCGGCCGCCGCCAACCGGGGGATCGCCGCCGCCCACGGGGAGCGCATCGCCCTGCTGAACACCGACGTCGAGCTCGCCCCCGACTGGCACGTCCGCCTGGCCGACCGGCTCGACGGCGACCCGCGGCTGGCGAGCGTCGCGTCGAAGCTCGTGCGCCTGGACGATCCCGGGACCGTCGACGACGCCGGCGACCGGCTGCGCCGCGACGGGGTCTGCGAGCAGCGCGGCGCCGGACGCCCGGACGACGGTCGCTTCGACGTCCCCGGCGAGGTCTTCAGCGCCTGCGCGGGCGCCGCCCTGTACCGCCGCGACGCGGTGCTCGCGGTCGGGGGCTTCGACGAGCGGCTGTTCTCCTACCTCGAGGACGTCGAGCTCGGGCTGCGCCTGGCGCTCGCCGGCTGGCGCTGCGGCTACGAGCCCGCCGTCGCCCGCCACGCGGGTGGGGGCTCCAGCGGGCAGCTCGCGCGCCCGGTCAGCGGCTGGGTGGCCCGCAACACGCTGCTGCTCGTCGCCCGCGCGTGGCCGTGGCGGTGGGCGGGGCCGGTCGTCTACCGGCAGCTCGCCTGGACGCTGCACGCGGCCCGCGAGCGCCGCCTGCGCGCCCACCTCGGCGGGCTCGCCTCGGCGCTGCCGCTGCTCGGGGTGATGCTCCGCGAGCGGGCCGCGCTGCGCCGGGTCGCGGTCCGCCGGATCGAGGACGTCGTGGCGCCCGTCCCGTGGCGTGGCCCGACCGCCGGCGGCCATCCGGACAGCCCGGAGTGACCGCCGTGCGTCGCGACCTGCTGCTGGCCGCGGCGGCGCTGCTGCTGTCGGGCTGCACGCTGCTGCTCGAGGCGGGCCCGCACGACGAGGGGCTCGTCCTCGCGGCCGCCGACCGCGTGGCCGACGGGCAGCTGCCCTACCGGGACTTCTGGTGGAACTACGGTCCCGGGCAGGCGCTGGCGCTCGGCGCGCTGACCTGGGTGACCGGCCCGTCGCTGCTGGCCTGGCGGATCGCCCGGCTCGTCCTGGACGTCGCCGTCGTGCTGCTCGTCGCCCGCCTCGTCGAGCCCGAGCAGGGGCGGGACGATCCGCGTGTCCTGGGCTGGCCGCTCGCGGCGGGCCTCGCCGCCGCCGGGGCGCTGGCCTGGCCGGCGAACGCGGGACCCGGGCCGCCGGCGCTCGCGCTCGCGCTCGGAGCGCTGCTCGCCGCCCGCCGGCAGCGGCCCGGCCTGGCCGGGGCCCTGGCGGGCCTCGCCGGCCTGTGGCGGCCCGAGATCGGGCTCGCGGCGGCCGCCGGGATCGTGCTGGGCGGGGCGCCCGCCCGCCGCGCGCTGCCGGCCGCCGGCGCGGTCGCGGCCATGGGCGTGCTGCCGTTCGCGCTGCTCGCCCCGGCGGAGCTGGCCGACCAGACCGTCGGCTTCCTGGGCATCCAGGACCTGCAGCGCCTGCCGTTCCCGTTCCCCGTCGCCGACGCGTTCCCCGACCCGAACAAGCTGCTGGAGGCCGCCTACCCGGCGCTGCTCGTCGCGGCGACCGCCGGCGCGGCCGCCTGGTTCGCGGCCCGCCGGGGTGGCGCGGGACGGGAGGCGTGGGCGCTCGCGCCGCTCGTGGCCGGCGGCCTGGCCTACCTGCTGGCGCGCACCGACGAGTTCCACCTCCTCGGCCTGGCGCTCGCGCTCGCCGCGCTCGCCGGGGTCGTCGGCGCGCGCAGCGACCGGCGCGGCGTGCGGGGCGCGTGCCTCGCCGTCTGCGCGCTCGTCGCGCTGCACGGCGCCGAGCGGCAGGCGGGACGGCTGCTGCACCCCGGGGACCTCGTCGCGCTGCCCGGCCCCGCCGCCGACGGCGTCCGGGCCGACGCGGCGTTCGCCCGCGGCGCGGCGTTCGTCGCCCGTACGGTCCGCGCGGTCCCGGGCCCGGTGCTCGTCGCGCCGCCGCGCTACGCCCGCGTGCGCTTCGGCGCGCCGCTGCTGAACGTCCTGCTGGGGCGGCCCAACCCGTCCCGCTACGACGTCGTCCAGCCCGGCGTGGTCACCGACCGCGACGTGCAGGAGGAGATCGCCCGCGACCTCGCCCGCACCCGCACGCCGTGGGTCGTGCGCTGGATCGCGCCCGCGGCCCGCCGCGACGAGCCCAACGGGGGCGGGCGCCTCGACGGCGCCGACGTCCTGGACCGCGTCATCGCCCGCGACTACCGCGAGGTCGCGCGCGACCCGAGCTTCGTGGTGCTGCTGCGCCGCGGCTACGATCCCGACCCGTGACCGCGCTGCGGCTCCTCCTCGTCCTCGCGGGCGTCACCGTCGTCGCCTTCGCGCTGCAGCGCGGCGCCGACGTGCGGTCCTGCGACGACGCGCGCGGCGCCGCGTTCGGGGCGGCGCTCGCCCCGCAGCCCGAGCCGCTGCCCGACGGCGGCCGCGCGCTCGCCGCCGACGTCGTCGACCACTGCCGCGGCAGCGAGGCGCTCGCCCTGTCCGCGCGGGCGCTCGTGCGCATCGGGGCGTTCGCGGGCGCCCAGCGGCTCGCCGCGACCGCGGTCGACCGCGACCCGGAGGCGTTCGCGGCCCGCACCGCGCTCGCCGAGGTCCTCGAGGCCCGCGGCCGACCGGAGGAGGCGCAGGTGCAGCGCGAGCGCGCCCGCGCGCTCAACCCGCGTGGACCGGTGCCGGGCGCTCCGCCGCCCGCGGCGCCGGGGAGCCCCGGAAGCGGCGCATGAGCGGCCGCTCGACCAGCGTGTAGGAGAGGGTCGCGGCCACCAGCGACGCGGCCAGCACGGCCAGCGTGATGATCGGGAAGCCGAGGTCCGCGACGCGCGGCCCGAGCCGGGCGTTGATCTCCTCGCCCAGCGGCAGGTGCCACAGGTACACGCCGTAGGAGACGAGGCCGAGCCACACCAGCGGCCGGGACGCCAGCAGCGCGCGCACGCGGCCGCCCCCGTCGGTGCCGATCGCCGCGGGCAGCACGACGAGCACCGCGATCAGCGCGTAGAGGACGTGCTCGCACAGCAGCTCGTAGGTGTCGTAGTCGGCCAGCGGCAGGATCGGCAGGCCCACCTGCGTGGACAGCAGCAGCACCGCGACCGCCCCCGCCCAGGGCACCCCGGGGTGCGCGCCGACGAACCGCACCCAGCCGGGCCGCCGACCGACCGGTCGGTCGGCGACGTGCGCGCTGACGACCGCGAGCGCGAGCCCGAGCGCGAACCACAGGAACAGCTGGGGGAGGAGGTTCGCCCCGACCTCGGTGGGTGACCCGGCGACCGACCGCCACGCGCGCAGCGCCAGCGACAGCAGGCCGAGCACGGCGATCGCCGCGAGCTCCGGCCACAGCTGCTGCGCCACCGGACGGCCGCGCAACCACCGGGCCGCGGCGAGCGCCAGGAACGGCAGCAGCGCGTAGAAGGTGAGCTCGACGTGCAGCGTCCACGCCGGCCCGATGCCCTGGAGGATCCAGCCTCCGCGGAGGTTCTGCGCGAACCCGTAGTAGACCCACCAGTCCTTCGTGAAGACGCCGTTCAGGCCGGGCCAGATCGCCAGCAGCGTCAGCGCCAGCCAGTAGGCGGGGACGATCCGCAGCGCGCGTCGTCGCAGGTAGCCGCCGATCCGCGGCGCGTCGCGGTCGGCCAGCCGGGCGGCGACGAACGGCCGGTAGAGCAGGAAGCCCGAGAGGACGAAGAAGATCGCCACGCCGACGTTCAGCCGGGCCGTCAGCGGGCCGAGCAGGTCGTTGCTCGTCGTGAACGTCGTCAGCCCCGCGGTGTGGACGCCCAGGACGCTGAGCGCGGCGATGGCGCGCACCCCGTCGAGGTGCGGGAAGCGCGGGGGGGACGGCGGCGCGATCCATGCGGGCCAGAGCATAGGCCGGGACCGCGGCGGCGTCAGCGCGACGCGACCGGCCCCGGCTCGGCGCGGTCCGCGCGGGCGATCAGGCTGCCGGTGAGGAGCAGCACCGGCAGCGTCAGTGCGGGCATCTCCCAGTCCCAGTCCAGGCAGGCGTGGACCGCCCACACGGTCAGCGCGGCGCACGCCCCCGCGGCGAGCGCCGGGTCCTCGCGCTGCACCGTGCGGGCGCAGCGGGCGACGCCCACGACGAACAGCGCGAGCGCGAGCAGCCCGACGAGCCCGAGCTCCGCCGCGGTCTCCAGCGGCAGCGAGTGCGCGTCACGGACCGGGTCGGGCACGTCGCGCTCGCGCTGCCACTCGACTGCGAAGCCGCCGCTGCCGACCCCGGCGACGGGATGGTCGGCGAACGCGCGCAGCGCCACGTCCCAGTAGCGGTCGCGGTTGGAGCCCACGTCGGTGAACCGCTGGGTCTGCGCGCCGAAGGCCGGGTCCTGCGGGCCGCCCGGCGCGACGACGACCGGCACGACGACCGCGACGACGCACAGCACCGCGACCGCGGCGCCGAGCCCCCGCCCGGGCAGCGGCAGCCGGCCCGACCGCGCGCCGTCGGCGGCCTCGCGCCGCGCGACCGTCGCGGTGAGCAGCGCGGCCGCCACGACGCACCCGAGCAGCACCGCGAGGACGATCGCGCCCTGCGCGTCCCGGGTCCCCGCATCGCCCTCCAGGGCGCGGACCGCGTCGGAGAGCGCGCACGCCACCAGCAGCGGCACGCTGGTCAGCGCCGCGACCCCGAGCGCGCGCAGCTGTCCGAACGTCGGGGCGCACGCCAGCAGGACGAGCAGCCCGCACCCCAGGGCGAGCACCGCGCCGCGCGAGAAGCTCAGGTAGACGCCCGCCGCCAGGGGGCCGCCGCGGCGCCGGCCGCGGCGCGCA
Organism: Conexibacter sp. W3-3-2; assembly: GCF_009707605.1. Lineage (NCBI taxonomy): Bacteria > Bacillati > Actinomycetota > Thermoleophilia > Solirubrobacterales > Conexibacteraceae > Conexibacter > Conexibacter sp. W3-3-2. Next base: position 170,532 of record NZ_WLYW01000001.1, read on the forward strand.
GCGCGTCGGGCCGCGTGCGGTCCCCGGCCACCCGCACCGCGACGACCGCGCCGATCGCCGCGAGCGCGCCCTGCGCGTTCCAGTAGGTGAGCGGCTGCTCCAGCCGGCCGCCGGCGCTGACCGACGCGGACTGCTCGACGAGCCACGGCACGAGCCGGCCGGACAGCCCGTAGAGCGTCACGAGCAGCGCGCCGCCCCCGACGGCGAGCTCGGCCGTCCGGGCGTCGCGCCGGCGGCCGAGCAGCATCGCGGCGGCGAGCAGCGCCCCGAGGTACAGGAGCGTGCGCTCGAGGTCGTCGCCGGCGGGGTCGTCCAGCGGCGCCCAGGCCCGTGAGACCCCCGTCCAGGCGACGAGCAGCCCGAGTCCGGCGACGGCCAGCAGGCCCGCGCGTCGGCGCGGCAGCGGGGCGGGCGCGAGCACCGCCGCGGCGACGACGAGCGCCCAGCAGCCCGCCAATGCCCAGAGACGTGGACCGTCGAAGAACCCGCCGGAGAAGAACGCGAGCACCACCGGTCCGGCCAGCAGCCCACCGCGCAGGAGGCCGAGGGCCGGGACGGCGGGTGACGGCGAACGCATCGGCGCGTCAGCGTACCCTCCGCGCCTGGTGCGTTCGACGATCGTGCAGCTGCGGGCCCGCGCGGGCCGCCGGATCGGCCCCCACGCGGCCCCCCTGGGCCTCGTCCTGGGCGCGTACCTGCTCGCGCTCGTGCAGCGGCCGGGGGAGACGATCGCCGACACGAAGGTGCACCTGCAGCTCGACGCGGCCCGGTTCCTCGGGGACGTCGCGAGCGCGTGGACGCCGACCGCCGGACTCGGCCACGTCTGGGCCGGCCAGTACGGCGGCTACCTCTTCCCGATGGGCCCGTTCTTCGCCGCCGGCGAGGCGCTCGGACTGCCCGACTGGGTCGTGCACCGGCTCTGGCTCGGCACGCTGCTGGCGGTCGCCGCCTACGGGATCCTGCGGCTGCTGCGCGTGCTCGTCCCCGGGCACGCGGAACACGGCTACTCGGCGCTGCACGTCGGCGCGGGCGTGCTCTACGTCGTCAACCCGTACGTCACCGTGTACGCCGACCGCACGAGCGTCGCGCTGCTCGCCTACGCGGCGCTGCCGTGGCTGCTGCTGTGCGTGCACCGCGGCCTGCGCGACCCGCGCGGCTGGTGGTGGCCCGCCGCCTTCGCGCTGGTCCTGACGAGCACCGGCGGCGGCGTCAACGCGGCGGTGACCGGCTGGGTGCTCGTCGCGCCCGCGCTGCTGGTGCTCTACGAGCTCGGCTGGGGTGGCGTCCCGCGCGCCGCGCTCGTGCCGTGGCTCGGCCGCACGGTCCTCACCGGCGCGCTGGCGGGCGCCTGGTGGGTCGTCCCGCTCGCCGTGCACGCCTCCCAGGGGTTCGACTTCCTGCCGTTCACCGAGCAGCCGGGGACGATCTGGGGGACGACGTCGCTGGCGGAGTCGCTGCGGCTGCTGGGCTTCTGGACGAGCTACATCGGCGTCGGCTTCGGCGGCGAGCTGCGCCCGTTCGCCACCCACGGGCCCGCGTACCTGTTCTCCCTGCCGGTGGTGCTGGCGAGCATGCTCGTGCCCGCGCTCGTGGTGCTCGGCCTGCGCGTCTCGTGGCGCGCCCGGTACGCCCCGTTCTTCGTGCTGCTGCTGACCGTCGGGCTGCTGATCATGGCGGTCGGCTTCCCCGAGGGCTCGCCGCTGCGCCGCGCGGCGACGTTCACCTACAACCAGGTCGAGGCCGTGCGGTTCCTGCGCACGACCTACAAGGCGGGACCGCTCGTGGCGCTGGCGCTGGCCGCCCTCGGCGGCATGGGCCTCGCGTGGGCCTGGGCCCGCGCGGCCGGACGGCCACGGCTGCGGGCGCTCGGGACCGTCGCGCTTGCCGGGGTCGTCGCGGTCGCCGCCTGGCCGCTGACGAGCGGGCGGGCCCCCGACCGCCAGCTCGCCTACGACGTCCCGTCCTGGTGGCAGCAGGCGGCCGACCGGCTCGACGACGCGGACCCGAACACCCGCGCGCTGCTGCTGCCCGGCCAGCTGTTCGCGAGCTACCGCTGGGGGCAGACGATCGACGCGGTCCTGCCCGCGCTCACCGACCACCCGGTCGCCAACCGCTACATCGTGCCGTTCTCCGACCCGCGCGCCACCGAGCTGCAGTGGGGCGTCGATGCGCTCGTCAACCAGGAGCGGCTCGTGCCCGGGCAGCTCGCGCCGCTGCTGGACCTGCTCGGCGTCGGCCAGGTCGTCCTCGCCACCGACGGCGACCGCTCGCGCAGCGGCGAGCTCGGTCCCGCCGAGGTCGCGCGCGTGCTCGGCACGCAGCCCGACGCCACCGGCGGCGGCCTCGCCGCGACCGGCCTGGACACGGGCCTGGGCGCCCCCGAGATCGACCCGGCGCTCGGCGGCGGCGCGGGGATCGCGGGGGAGCGGCCGGTCTCCGGCGTGCGCCGCGAGACGTTCGGCACGCCGCAGCTGCTGCCGGCCGCCGCCGCGCGGCTCGCCGGCCCGGTACGCCGCGCGCCGCTGGAGCTGCGCCCGGCGCGGACCGGCGGGATCGTGCGCGTCGTCCCGCGCGCCCCGATGACGATCGTCGACGGCGGCGCGCAGGGGGTCATGGACCTCGCCGCGTTCGGCGACCTGCGCCCCGATCGGCCGCTCGCCTACGCCCCCGACCTCGACGGCGAGACGCTCGCCGCCGCGGTCCGCGACGGGGCGGGCTTCGTCATCGCCGACGGCGTGCGGCGCCGCGCGTTCGTCAGCGCGCGCCTGCGCGGCAACGTCGGACCCACGCTGCCGGCCGACCGCGACGTCAGCGAGGACGGCACCCGCCTGGACCCGTTCTCCGGTGACGGCGACCGGCCCGCCGCCCAGACCGTCGCGGTCCTGCGCGGCCGCGGCGCGGTCGCGGTGAGCGCCCCGTACAGCCCGCAGGTCACGCAGTTCCCCGAGCACCGCCCGGCGGCGGCGCTCGACGGGGACCTCGGGACCGCGTGGCTGGCCGACCGCTTCCTTGCCGAGAGCCGCCGCCACCTCGACGTCACGTTCCCCGAGCCGCGCGACGTCGGGACGATCGAGCTGTACCCCTACGGCGACAGTCGCGGCACGGTCACCGCGGTCGAGGTCGGTGGGCGCCGCTTCGCGGTCCGGCCGGGCTGGAACACGCTGCGCGTCGGGCTCGAGAAGGTGCGGCGGCTGTCGGTGCGGATCGCGTCGATGCGCCGGCCCGAGCGCGCGACCGCCGGCGGCGGCGGGATCCGCGAGCTGCGAATCCCCGGGGTGCGCGTGCGGGAGACGCTGCGGCCGCCGGTCGTGCTCGAGCAGGCGCTGCGCTCCGAGGACCTGTCCGGCAGCCCGCTCACCTACCTGCTGCAGCGCACGACGGCCGACGCCCCCGCGGTCCGGGGTCGCCTGGCGGGTCCGGCGCAGGCCGGGCTGCTCGCCGACGCGCGCGACCCCGAGCCGCGGCTGGAGCGCACGATCCACCCGCCGACGGCGCGTCGCTACGGCGCCGAGGCCTGGGTGAGCGTCGATCCGAAGACCCCGGACGACGTGCTCGACGGGCTCGTGAGCCCGGCTGCCGCCCGGCTCGTCGCCCGCTCCGCCTCGCGTCTGGAGGGCCGGCCCCGGCACCGGGCGTCCGGGGCGTTCGACGGCGGGACCGCGCGCGCCTGGATCGGCCAGTGGATCGCGGGCCGCCCGGCCTGGCTGTCCTGGCGCACGCCGCAGGTCGCGACGCTGCGCCGCCTGCGGCTCGTGCCGCCCGCGGTCCGCGTGCGCCGCCCGACCCGCGTGCGCCTGCGCTCCGAGCGGGGCGTGAGCGCCCCGGTCGCCGTGCGCGCGGACGGCTTCGTGCGGCTCGCCGCCCCGCTGGTCGGGCGCCGCTTCCGCCTGGAGGTCCTCGAGGCCGCGTTCCCGGCCGGCACCCCGGCGCGGCTGCGGCAGCGCCGCGCCGTCGGGATCGGCGAGCTGCGCGGCGCGGGCGTCGAGCCGGTCCCGGCGCCCCGCAGCGGTCGCGCGGCCGCGCCGTGCGGGGCGGTGGTCCTGCGTGCCGCGGGCCGCACGCTGCGGCTGCGCGTTCCCGCCCAGGACCTGCGGCGCTTCGACGCCGGCCTGCCGCTGCGCGCCGAGGGCTGCGGACCGCTGTCGCTGCCCGCCGACCGCACGCTGCTGCGGGACACCGGGACGGGCGCGTTCCGCGCCGACCGGCTGCGCCTGTTCTCGGCCCCGCCGGAGAGTCTCGTGCTGCCGGGCGCGGGCGGTCGGGTCCTCGCCGCCGGGACGCCGGGGGAGGGCCGTCGTGACGGCGTGCGCGTGGACGTGCGCGAGCCGTCCTGGCTCGTCTACGGGGAGTCCTACGCGGCCGGCTGGCGGGCCAGCTGCGACGGCCGCGACCTCGGGCGCCCGGTGCCGCTGCAGGGCTACGCCAACGCCTGGCCGGTCGAGCCGGGCTGCGAGCGCGTGTCGCTCTCCTTCGGGCCGCAGCGCGCGCTGACCGCCGGGTACGTCGTCAGCGCGATCGCGATCCTCCTGCTGCTCGCCTACCTGCTCCTGCGCCGCGGCGAGCGGGTCCGCCAGCGCGACCCGGTGACCGCACCGCCAGGGCCGCTGGACGTGGGCGCCGACCGGCCGGCCCGCTGGGGGCTGCTGCGCGCGCTGGCGATGGGCCTGCTCGCGTCGGGCGTGCTGGGCGCGCTGTTCGCGCTGCGGGCGGGGGCGGTGCTCGGACCGGTGGTCGCGTTCGTCCTGTGGCGCGGCGTGGCCAACCGCACGCTCGTGCTCTGGGCAGGGCTGCTGCTGCTGGTCGGCGTGCCGGTCGCGCACGTCCTGGGGGGCGCGGACGACCCTGGCGGCTACGACTACGGCTACGCGGTCCACCACATCGCCGCGCACTGGGTGGCGACGGGGGCGGTCGCGCTGCTGCTGCTCGCGCTCGTGCGCTGGCTGCGGGCGGACCGGCGCCTGCGCCGCGCCGACGACGCCGGCTAGCCCCGCAGGCCCAGCGGCGCGGTGCTGCGCGCGGCGAGCCGGCGCAGCGCGTCGCGGTCCCCGTCGATCTGCGCGAGGCCCTCGGCCCCGGGGGCGCCCAGGAGCGTGCCCATGACGGCGTGCATCGTGCCGGCGAGGTGGACGTCGGCGGGACCCTCGGGGGCGCCGAGCGCGGCCCGGATGCCGTCGGGCTCGACGGTCAGGGTGATCGCGGTGCCCTCCGCGTCCAGCGCGACGGTGAGCGGGGCGAGCGCGGCGAGGTCGGCGCCGCGGAACATCACGGGGGCGGCGAGCGCCACCCAGTGGCCGCAGACGACGTCGCCCTCGGCGCCGCGGGCCATGTCGGCGACGCCCCAGAGCGCCAGCTCGGCGAGCACGCCCTCGAGCGCGCGGCCACGGTCGGTCAGGCGGTAGAGCACGGTGGCGACCGGGGGCGGGGCGGCGTGGCGCTCGAGCACGCCGGCGCCCTCGAGGGCGCGCAGGCGGTCGGTCAGGAGGTTCGTCGCGATGCCCGGGAGGCCGGTGCGCAGGTCGGCGAAGCGGCAGTCGCGCAGGAGCAGCTCACGCACGATCAGCAGCGACCAGCGGTCGCCCACGACGTCGAGCGCACGGGCCGCCGCGCAGTACTGGCCGTAGGAGCGCATGGACGGATCCTAGCGCGAACGCTTGCATTCATCCACTTAGCACTTTATTTTCTCAACTCATGCGCACGTCCTCCTCGCCCCGGGCCGTCCTGGCCGTCCTCTGCCTCGCGGTGTTCACGATCAACCTCGCGACCACGATCACGAACATCGCGCTCCCGACCCTCGTCGCCGAGCTCGACGCCTCCACCCGCGACCTCCTCTGGATCGTCGACGGCTACAACCTCGCCTTCGCCGCGCTCGTCCTCGCGATGGGCTCGCTCAGCGACCGCTTCGGGCGGCGTGGCGCGCTCGTCGCCGGCCTCGCCGTCTACCTCGCCGCGAACCTCGCGAGCGCCTGGGCCGGCTCGCCCGACGTGCTCGTCGCCTTCCGCGTCGTCGCCGGCATCGGCGCCGCGATGGGCTTCCCGACGACGCTGTCGATCATCTCCAACGTCTTCCCCGACCGGCGCGAGCGGGCCCGGGCGATCGGCCTCTGGGGTGCCTCGACCGGCATCTCGATCGCGCTCGGCCCGATCGTCGGCGGCGCGCTGCTGGAGCAGTTCTGGTGGGGCTCCACGTTCGTCCTCTGCGCCGGCCTGGCCGCCGTGACGATCGTGCTCGCGCTCGCGCTCGTGCCCACGAGCGCCGACCCGACGACCCCGCGGCTGGACCTCGTCGGCCTGACCCTCAGCACCGCCGGCCTCGGCGCGCTCGTCTACACGATCATCGAGGCGCCCGAGCGTGGCTGGGGCTCCGGCACGTCGCTCACCGGCTTCGCCGTCGCGGTCGCGATCCTCGCCGCGTTCACCTGGTGGGAGCGGCGCACCGACGACCCCATGCTCGACGTGCGGCTGTTCGCGAACCTCCGCTTCACCGCCGCCTCGGGTGCCGTCACGTTCGCGTTCTTCGCGCTCTTCGGGTTCATCTTCCTCGTCACCCAGTACTTCCAGTTCATCCTCCAGTACGGGGTCCTCGAGGCCGGCCTGCGGCAGATTCCCGTCGCGCTCGCGGTCGCGGTCACCTCGGTCGTCGGCACCGCGCTCGCCGTCCGTCTGGGGGCCAAGGCGGTCGTTACGACCGGGCTGCTGCTGCTCGCCGGCGGCTACGTCTGGATCTCCACGGTCCAGAGCGACACCGGCTACCTCGCGATCGCGCTGCAGATGGTCATGGTCGGGGCCGGCATGGGCCTGACCTCGGCGCCGGCCACCGAGGCGATCATGGGGGTCGTCCCGGCCGCCAAGGCGGGGATCGGCTCCGCCGTCAACGACGCGACCCGCGAGCTCGGCGGGACGCTCGGCGTCGCGGTCATCGGCAGCGTCGCGCTCTCGTTCTACCGCGACGCGCTCGCCTCCTCGGGCCTGCCCGACGGGATCGTCTCGACCGCGCAGGAGTCGCTCGGCGCAGCCGGCGCGGTCGCGCGCGCGACCGGGGACGCGACCGTGCTGGCCGTCGCCCAGGACGGCTTCCTCGACGGCCTGCAGGCGGGCTGCCTCGTCGCCGCCGGGGTCGCGGTCGTCGGTGCGGTGCTCGTCGCCCGCTACCTGCCCGCCCACCCGGGGCAGGAGGACCAGCAGGAGCCGGCGACGCCCACCGTGCCCGCGGCCGCCTGAGCGGTCAGTACGGCCACGGCCCGTCGGCGGGGCCGTGGCCGAGCAGCCGGGCCAGCGGGCGCAGCCGCGCGAGCAGCACCGCCTTGAGCAGCACGTTGCGCGCGAACCACGGCAGCTGTCCCAGCACCCGGGCGGCGTCGGCCGCGCGCGCGGCCCACGAGGGCGGTCCGCCCGCGGTGCGCACCCAGCGTGCCAGCGAGCCGTCGCGACCCGCGTAGGACCAGGCGGGGTCGGGCAGCAGCCGCCGCAGCGTCGCGAGCGTCACCCCGACCGAGGAGAACGTGTCGTGGACCAGCAGCGTGCCGCCCGGCGCGACGCGCGCGCCCCAGTCGGTGAGGTCCGCGAGCGCGGGGCCGTAGCGGTGCGCGCCGTCCACGTAGAGGAGCTCGACCGGCCCGGGGACCGCGGCGAACGCGGCGGGCGCGTCGGAGAACGCGCGGACGTGCTCCACGCGGTCCGCGACCCCGGCCGCCGCGAGGTTCGCGGCGAACGCGGCGGTGTCCGCGTCGCCGAGCGCCGCGTCGGGCGCGAACTCCTGTGGGCCGCGGTCGGAGCCCGCGTGCGGGTCGATGCACACGATCCGGGTCCCGGCGGGCGCCGCGAGCGCGAGCACGATCGCGGAGCGCCCGCGGAACGAGCCGATCTCGACGATCGTCGCCCCGGGCGCCAGCGCGCGGGCGCACGCGTGCAGCCGCCGGCCCTGGGCGTCGGTCATCCAGCCGTCGACCTCGGCGACGGCGGCGAGCGCCGCGTCCGCGTCGCGCAGCGCGCCCGTGTCGTCCGTGTCGCTCACGTCGCGACCGGGGTCCGGGGACCGCCGCGCGGCACGATCCGCAGCCCCAGCGCGAGCACGCCCGCGGCGGCGAGCACCTGGACGCCGAGCACGATCGACGCGAACGTCACGATCCCGAAGTCCCCGGTGAAGAGCACGAGGACCTCGGCGACCGCGACGACCGCGAGGACCCACAGGAACCGCGTGGCGCGCAGCGCGAGCATGTACTGCACGGTCAGGTACGCGACGGCCAGGAGCGTCATGGCGACGCCGAGCAGCAGCAGCGCGTCGGCGCCGTCGGCGCCGTCCGGGCCGAACGCGAGCGTCAGCAGCAGCTCGGGCACGAGCGCGAAGATCAGCAGCGCCGGGGCCGCGACGGCCACGAGCACGGTCAGCGACCGCACGAGCACGGGCCGCGGGTCCTCGCCGGCGGCGTGGCGGCGTGTCGCGTCGGGCAGCAGCTGCAGGCCGACCCCGATCGCCACCCAGACGACGCTCTTGGCCGCCACCGCGGCGATCGCGTAGGCGCCCGCCCGGTCGGCGTCGAGCTCGTGCCGGGCGATGATCACGTCGACGTTCTGCAGCACCGCGAGCAGCAGCAGGCCGAAGATCGGCACCCAGCCGCCCGAGACCAGCCGCCCGAGCGTGCGGATCGCCTGCGCGTCCGGCACCGCCGGGGTCGCGGCGGCCCGGTCGTCGGAGAGGCGCCGCTCGATCGCCAGCCACAGCGCGCCGACCGTGATCGCGATCGTCAGCGGGGTGCCGAGGAACGCTCCGGCGACCCCGGCGCCGAGCAGCACGAGCAGGACGCCCGTGACGAGCCGTCCGACCGCCTCGAGCACGAGGCTGCGCGCGACGGGCCCATAGGCGTGCAGGCCCTGCAGCACGCCGCGCTGGAGCGACAGCAGCATCCACAGCGCACCGGTCGCGGGGATGGCGGCGACCGCCCACGGGTGCTCCGGCGTGCCGGTCAGCGTCGCGAGCGGCTCGCGGACGAGCACCCCGACCAGCGCGAGGACCGCGGTGGCCAGCAGCAGCCGTCCGGTCCAGGCGCGCAGCGTGGTGCGCAGCAGCTGGCGGTCGCCGAGCGCGCCGAGCGCGGTCTCGCGGGCGGCGGCCGCCTGCACCGACTGGCCGCCGACGAGCAGGATCAGGAACACGCCGATGATCGCGGCGAGTGCGCCGTACCCGTCGGTGCCCAGCAGGCGCGTCACCACGATCGTGAACAGCAGCTGGATCGCGTTGTTGGCGAGCGTCGCACCGGCGAGCCCGGCCGCCGCACCGGTCCCGGAGCGGGCGAGCGCGTCGCGCAGCCGCGGGCGCGGCGCGGTGGTGGCGGCCTCGAGCACGGTGAGGTTCTCGGCGGCGGTCGCGTCCCACGTGAACGTCGCGGCGCGCTCGCGCGCGGCGTCCCCCTGGGCGCGGCGCCGGGCCGGGTCGGCGACGAGGTCGCGCACGGCGGCGGCGAGCTCCTGCGGCGTGTCGGCCAGGACGCCGGTCTCGCCGTCGACGATCGACTCGGGCAGCCCGCCGACGCGCAGCGCCGCGCTCGGGGTCCCGCACGACGCCGCCTCCATGACCGTCAGGCACCAGCCCTCGGCGCTGGAGGCGGTGAGGTTCACCCAGGCCCGCCCGTAGAGCTCCCACTTGCGCTCCTCGTCGACGTGCCCGTGCAGCGTCACGCGGTCGGTCAGGCCGCGGGCCGCGATCTCCGCCTCGAGCGCCTCGCGGTGGTCACCCTCGCCGGCGAGGTCCAGGCGCGCCGCGGGGATCGCCTCGAGGACGTCGAGGACGTGCTCGATCCGCTTGTAGGCCTTCAGCCGGCCGAGGTACAGGAGCGTCGGCTGCGCCGCGTCGACCGACGGCGGGTCGGGCGGGGCGTCGACCCCGAGGTGCGCGACGTGGACCTGCTCGCCGGGCACGCCGAGCGCGACGAGGTCGTCGCGGGCGGACCGTGAGATCGTCAGGAACGGGGACGGCCGGTAGAGCGTGCGCAGCGGCAGCGCCTCGAGCAGCAGCGCCGCGACCCGGCCGCGGCGCCCGAGCTCCGCGACGTAGTGGTCGGCGTGCACGTGGTGCACGAGCGTCACGCGCGGCATCCGCAGCCACCACCACAGCGGCGTGAAGAACGCGATCCCGTTGACGACCTCCAGGCACACGTCGGCGTCCGCACCGACCCCGCGCAGGGTCCGCCACGCCGCGCCGGGAAAGACCGTCAGGCGGCTGCCGATGCGGTGGATCTCCAGCCGCTCGTGGGGCCGCTCGACCGCGGCGCCGCCCGGGAACGCGCCAGCGATCACGGTGACCCGGTGGCCCCAGGCGATCCAGCGCGACACCTGCCCGAAGAGGTTCGTGCCGGTCCCGCCGCCCTGCGGGTGCGCCCAGTCCCGGTCCGTCAGGAGCAGGATGTGGCGGGGGGTGGTGTCGGGGGGTGCCGTCGGCACCGCGCGACGGTAGCGCAGAGCCCGGGTGCCCCGTCCCACGTGTCTGCAGGACGGCGTCCGGGAAGGAGGAAGACCGACCCCGTCCCTAGAATGCCCTGCTGCGTGCGTCGGATGCGACCCCTCACCCTGCTCCTGTGCCTGCTGTGCCTGCTGACCGCCCCGGCGGTCGCGCTGGGCCAGAGCGCGGGCGACGAGCAGTACCAGGATCCGTTCGGCGAGACCACCGGGCAGACCCAGGGCGGTGGCACGACGACGCAGGCGCCGGATCCCGAGCCGCAGGCCGATCCGGGCTCGACGCTCACCGACGAGCCCCAGATCACGCCCGACATCACCGCGCCGCCCGCGGTGGGCGACCTGCAGGACGTGCCGCAGGACACGGCCAACCGGCCGCAGCGCCTGGCGGACACCGGGATCGACGCCCGCCTGTTCCTCGCCCTCGGGGTCGCGCTGCTGCTCGCCGGGATCGGCCTGCGGCTGCGCACGATCCCCGAGCGGTTCTGACCCGCCCGGCTCGGGACGGCGGGACCCTCGTCGGCGTAGCCTGTGCCCGGCATGTCGTCGCGCACCGTCCGCACCTCCGGCGCCGAGGAGACCGAGGCGCTCGCCGCCGAGCTCGCACGTGACCTGCGGCCGGGTGACGTCGTGCTCCTGCGCGGCGAGATGGGCGCCGGGAAGACGACGTTCGTCCGCGGGGCGGCGCGCGCCCTCGGGGCGACCGGCCCGGTGACGAGCCCGACGTTCGCGATCGGCCGCCGCTACGACGACGCGACCCCGCCGGTCGCGCACCTCGACCTGCACCGGCTGGTGTCGCTGCAGGACGAGGACCCGGCGCTGCTGGACGACTACGTGACCCCGGCGACGGTCGCCTTCGTCGAGTGGCCGGAGCTCGCCGCCGACGCGCTCGACGGGGTCCGCTACGCGGTGACGCTCGAGCACGTCACGCCGACCGAGCGCGACGTGACGATCCGACCGGTGGCGCCGTGAGCGTGCTGCTGGCCTTCGACACCGCGACGCCGGACACGGTCGTCGGCCTGCGCACCGCCGACGGCGCGACGCTCGGGCGTCGCCACCGGCCCGCGGACGGCGAGCGGCCGGGACACGTCACGCAGCTGCTGCCGCTGCTCACCGAGCTGCTGGACGAGGCGGGGGTCGGCTGGGACGCGGTCGCCCGGATCGGGGTCGGCGTCGGGCCCGGCACGTTCACCGGCCTGCGGATCGGGGTCGCGAGCGCGCGCTCGCTGGCGGCCGCCGGCGGCGCCGAGCTCGTCGGCGTCCCCACCCTGGCCGCGCTCGCCGCCGCGGCCCCGGCCGGCCGGGTCGTCGCCGCGCTCGACGCGCGGCGCCGCGAGGTCTTCGCCGCCGCCTGGGACGACGCGACCGCCGCGGCCACGGGCGCCGCCCCGTCGCTGCCGCCGGTCGCCGTGCCGCCCGCGGAGCTCGGCGGGCTCGTCGCGCTCGCGGGCGTCCGCGTCGTCGGGGACGGCGCCGTGCGCTACCGCGAGGCGCTGACCGCCGCCGGCGCCCTCGTCGCCCCTGACGACGACGCGCAGCACGCCGTCGACCCGGCCCGCCTGTGCGACCTCGCGGCCCGCGCGACCCCGGGCGCGGACGTGCTGCCCGCCTACGTGCGGCGCCCGGACGCCGTGCCGACCGCGCTGCGGGGTGGCCGGTGAGCACCGGCGCGGAGAGCACGCGCTTCCGCATCCAGCGGCTGCGCTACCAGGACCTGCCGCAGGTCATCGCGATCGAGCGGCGGGCGTTCCCGGCCCCGTGGTCGCTGGCGATGTTCGTGCTCGAGCTGAGCAAGACCGCGGGCGTGTGCCTGGGCGCGTGGCGCAGCGAGGAGGCCCTGGCGGGCTACTGCATCTGCAGCCGCTACGACACGATCTGGCACATCATGAACATCTCGGTCGACCCGGTCCTGCACCGCCGCGGGGTCGCGACGGCGATGCTCGACGACCTGTTCACGCGCCTCCCGGACCCCGAGGCGCAGTTCACGCTCGAGGTGCGGCAGAGCAACCTGCCCGCGATCGCGCTGTACGAGCGCTACGGCTTCCTCATCGCCGGCGTGCGCAAGCGCTACTACCAGGACAACGGGGAGGACGCGTACATCATGTGGCGCACCGCCGCGACGCTCGAGGGCCGCCTCGACGACGTCCCCAACGCCGGGCCGGTGCAGCCGACCCCGGGCACCGTGCCGCCCCCGGGGGGCCGCCGGTGATCCTCGCGATCGAGACGAGCTGCGACGACACCTGCGCCGCGGTCGTGACCGCCGACGGCGAGGTCCGCAGCAACGTGATCTCCTCGCAGGGCATCCACGACGCGTACGGCGGCGTCGTCCCCGAGATCGCCTCGCGCCACCACCTCGAGCGCTGCACGGCGGTCGTCGACGACGCGCTGCGCCGCGCCGGCGTGACGCTCGACGGGATCGAGCGGATCGCCGTCACCCAGGGGCCGGGGCTCGTCGGGGCGCTGCTCGTCGGCCTCTGCCACGCCAAGGCGCTCGCCGCCGTCCGCGGCCTGCCGCTGACCCCGGTCGACCACCTGCAGGGCCACGTGGCGGCGAACTTCCTGCGCATCGGGGACCGCGAGCCGTTCGAGCCGCCGTTCCTGTGCCTGATCGCCAGCGGCGGCCACACGTTCCTCGCGCACGTCGCCGACCACGACGGCTTCACCGTGCTCGGCCGCACGCTCGACGACGCCGCGGGGGAGGCGTTCGACAAGGGCGCCCGCCTGCTCGGCCTGCCCTTCCCGGGCGGCCCGCACCTCCAGCGCGCGGCGCAGGACGGCGACCCCGGCGCGTTCGCGTTCCCGACGGCGGCGAAGGTCGCGGGCCTGGACCTGTCGTTCAGCGGCCTGAAGACCGCGCTGCTGTACGCGGTGCGTGACCTGGGGGAGCAGGAGGCGCGCCGCCGCCACGCCGACCTCGCCGCCAGCTACCAGCACGCGATCGTCGAGACGCTCGCCGTCCGCGTCGAGCGGGCGCTGGGCGAGACCGGCGCGACCCGGCTGGCGATCGGCGGCGGCGTCGCCGCCAACGGCCCGCTGCGCGAGCGGCTGTCGACGCTCGGGGTGGCGGTGAACGTCCCGCCGGTGGAGCTGTGCACCGACAACGCGGCGATGATCGCCGCCGCGGCGCTGCACCGGCCCGGCCTGCCGGTCGGCGCGCACCTCGCGCTCGACGCCTACCCGACGGGCACGCTGGCGTGATCACCGTCCACGTCCGCGAGGGCTGCCACCTGTGCGACGACGCGCTGGCGCTGCTGCGCCCGCTCGCGGCCGAGCACGGCGAGCCGCTGGAGGTCGTCGACATCGAGGCCGACGACGACCTGCACCGCCGCTACCTCGAGCGCATCCCGGTGATCTGCCTCGACGGCGAGGAGCTCTACGACTTCTTCGTCGACGAGGCGGACCTCCGCGGCAGGCTCCGTCATAGACTGGGGGGTCGATGAGCACGACGGAACCCACGGATGCGGCCACGCCGGACGGGATGACCCCCGAGCGCCTCACCCTCGGGGTGGCGGCGCGTCTCTCGCGCTACCTGCAGGTCCTCACGCAGGCGAAGAAGATGGGCAAGGAGACCATCTCCTCGCAGGAGCTGTCCGACTACACGCACGTCAACTCGACGCAGATCCGCCGCGATCTCAGCGGCTTCGGCAAGTTCGGCAAGCGCGGCGTCGGCTACAACGTCGAGTCGCTGGTGTCCCAGATCCGGGGCATCCTGCGCACCGCCGGCCAGCACAACATCGCGCTGTTCGGCGCCGGGCACCTCGGCCGCGCGATCGCGTCCTCGGACATCTTCGCCGACCACGGCTTCCGCGTCGTGGCGATCTTCGACGCCGACCCGTCGAAGGTCGGCATGGAGGTCGGCCCGCAGCGCGTGCGCCACGTCGACGAGCTGCGCGCGGTCGTGGAGGACGAGGACGTCGTCGTCGGCGTCCTCGCGGTGCCGCCCGCCGCCGCGCAGGCGCTCGCCGACGACCTCGTCGAGGCGGGCGTCAAGATCATCTTCAACTACTCCGAGACGCTGCTGCAGGTCCCGCCGGAGGTGACCGTGCACACCTCGAGCCCCGCGGTCGATCTCCTCTACGCGCTGTACTTCTACCTCACGTGATCGACGTCGCCGCCGCCTACGAGGCGTACGCCACCTCGGTCGACCGCACGGTCGGCATCGAGGAGGAGTTCGCCATCCTGGACCCCACGAGCCTCGACCTGGCCCCGCGCTACGAGGAGCTCCTCGCCGCCTGCCAGGACGACGCGCCGCTCGCCGCGTCGGTCAGCGGCGAGCTGATCTCCAGCGAGATCGAGATCCGCTCGGGGCGTGGGGAGGACGTCCACGACGCGCTCGCGCGGCAGCGCGACGCGCGCCGGCGCCTGTTCGCGCTCGCGGGCCGCCACGACGCGCTGCTGGCCGCCCAGGGCACGCACCCGTGGGCGGACTACCGCGAGCAGCCGAACATCGACACCGAGCACTACCGCCGGGTCGTCGACGGCCTCCAGTACGTCGCCCGGCGCAACAACACGTTCTCGCTGCACGTGCACGTCGGCGTCCACGGCGCCGACCGCGCGATCCGCGTCTGCGACCGGCTGCGCGGCGTGCTCCCGACGCTGCTGGCGATCAGCGCCAACTCGCCGTTCCTCGACGCGCGCGACTCGGGGCTGCACTCGGCGCGCACCCAGGCGTTCACGAAGACGTTCCCGCGCTGCGGGATCCCGGACGCGTACGGCTCCTGGCAGGCGTACGCGGACTACATCGACCTGCTCGTGCGGACGAGCTCGATCGTCGAGTACACGCAGATCTGGTGGTCGGTGCGCCCGCACTTCAGCTTCGGCACCGTCGAGGTCCGCATCTGCGACGCGCAGGCCGACGCCGCCGAGGCGGACGCGCTGACCGAGCTCGTCGTCGCCTGCGTGGCCCAGGCCGCCCGCGACGAGGACGAGGGCCGGCCCGCCGCCGGGGGCCCCGACCTCCCGGCCCGGCTCGTCGAGGAGAACATGTGGCGGGCCATCCGCTTCGGCATGGACGGCCGGCTGCTGGACCTCGACCGGCTCGTCGAGGAGCCCGCGGGTGCCGCCCGCGACCGGCTGTGGGAGTGGACCGCCCCGGTCCGCGCCGAGATCGGCCTCACCGACCTGAAGCTCCCCGCGCGCAACGGCGCGCAGCGCCAGCGCGCCCTGCTGGCGCAGGGGGTCACGATGGAGGAGGCCTTCCGCGCCTCCGTGCAGGAGACGCAGGACACCTACGCCAACACGCCCCAGGAGGCACCGTCCGCATGAGCACCCCACCCGACATGCCGCTCGGCCCGGACGGCGAGCCCGTCTCCGAGGAGGAGCTGCGCGCCGCCTACGAGGCCCAGCTCAAGCAGCTGCGCGTCGAGGACGTCGTCGTCCAGACCCTCGTGTCGCTGATCAACCTCGCCGGCCGCAAGGCGGGCCTGGCGCCCGGGACCGAGGACGAGCGCGACCCCGAGCAGCTGCGCATGGCCATCGACGGCTCGCGGGCGCTGCTCGCGCTCGTCGAGGACCAGCTGGGCCCGGACGCCGCGTCGCTGAAGGACGCGCTGTCGCAGCTGCAGATGGCCTACGTGCAGATGGGCGGCACCGCCCCGGAGGCCACGCCGGACGCCGGCGGCGGCGCGGGCCAGGCCCCGCCGAGCCGCCTCTGGGTCCCCGGCCAGTAGGGCCGCACGGCACGCGCCCGCGGGAGGCGTAGACTCCCGCGGCGCACATGGCAGAACGCCGCCTCCACGGACTCCAGAGGGTCCTCGGCACGAACGCCCTCTTCTCGACCGCCTACGGCAACGTGGGCTCGTCGATCTACTACGCGCTCGGGCTCGTCGCCAGCTACGCGCTCGGCCTCACGCCGGTGGTGTTCATCATCACCGGCTTCATCTTCTACCTGACGGCCGCCACGTACGCCGAGGCCACGGCGATGTACCCGGAGGCGGGCGGCTCCTCGAGCTTCGCGCGGCGCGCGTTCAACGAGTTCGTCTCGTTCTTCGCCGCCTGGGCGCAGATGCTCAACTACGTCATCACGATCGCCATCTCGGCGTTCTTCGTGCCGCACTACCTCGGGTCGCTGTTCTGGGAGCCGCTGAAGACCGCGCCGGGGGACATCGTCTTCGCGATCGGCGTGATCCTGCTGCTGTGCTTGGTGAACATCCGCGGGGCGGAGGAGTCCGCGGGCGTCAACATCGGCCTGGCGGTCGTGGACTTCGCGACGCAGCTGCTGCTCGTCGTCGTCGGGCTGTTCCTCGTGTTCAGCCCGTCGACGCTCGTCGACAACGTCTCGTTCGGCGTCGCGCCGGAGTGGAAGGACTTCCTCGTGGCGATCCCGGTCGGGATGATCGCCTACACGGGCATCGAGACGATCTCGAACATGGCCGAGGAGGCCAAGGACGAGGCGACGACGATCCCCGCGGCGATCAAGCGGGTCGTGATCGCCGTCTTCGCGATCTACGCGCTGCTGCCCGCGGTCGCGCTGAGCGCGCTGCCGGTCTACCAGCAGCCCGACGGCGAGTACGTCACGAAGCTCGGGCTCTCCGAGGAGGAGGGCGGCTTCGCGGGCGACCCGATCCTCGGCGTCGTCAAGCAGATCGACCTCGGCATCTTCCAGGGCGCGGGCGAGCTGTACGTCGGCATCCTCGCGGCGACGATCCTGTTCATCGCCGCCAACGCGGGCATCATCGGCGTCAGCCGGCTCGTGTACTCGATGGGCCTGCACCGGCAGATGCCGGACCGGATGCGCCAGCTGCACCCGCGGTTCGGCACGCCGTGGATCGGGATCCTCGTCTTCGGCGGCATCGCCTGCCTGATGCTGCTCCCCGGCCAGGCGGACTTCCTCGGCAACATGTACGCGTTCGGGGCGATGCTGTCGTTCACGATCGCGCACATCGCGGTCGCGCGCCTGCGGCTCACCCAGCCCGATGTGGAGCGGCCCTACCGGGGGCCCGGCAACGTGACGATCCGCGGGCGCGCCTACCCGCTGTTCGCCCTCGTCGGCGGGCTCGGCACCGGCCTGGCGTTCCTGACCGTGGCGCTGCTGCACCTCGACGTCGCGGTCGCGGGCGTCGGCTGGCTGGCGCTCGGGATCGTCGTGTACATCGTCTACCGGCGCCGCCAGGGACTCGACCTCGTGACGACGACGAAGGTCGCGGTGCCCAAGCCCGTCGTCGACCACGAGGCGGAGTACGAGAGCGTGCTGGTCGCGCTGGAATGGCGCAGCTACTCGCCGGGCGCGATCGCGATGGCGCAGAAGGTCGCGGCCCGACGCCGGCGCGGCATCCACGTCGTCGTCACGATCACGGTGCCCACGAGCGAGCCGATCGACGCCGAGCTGCCCGACCACGAGCTCGCCGCCTGGGCGATCATCGAGCAGGCCAAGCTCCAGGCGGGCCGGCGCGTCAGCGGCCACGTCGAGCGCGTCCGCGCCGGGCAGGCGGGCCGCCGGATCGTCGAGGCCGCGAAGGAGATGCGCGCCGCCGCGATCGTCATGCCGCTGCCGCCCCGAGGCGTCGCCGGCGGCACCGTGTTCGGCAAGACGCTCGAGACCGTCCTGGGCGAGCGCCCGTGCCGCGTGATCATCCAGTCCGACCCCGGCACCCCGACTCCGCGAACCGCGCCGGTGGGACAGGCCTGATGCCCGAGCCGCGCGACGTCCACCACGCCGCCACGAGCGTCATGAGCGCCGTCATGGTCGTGCTCGGCGTCGCCATGCTCGTGTCGACGCTCGCCCGGGGCGGCGGCCCGCTGGCCCTCGGGACGATCCTCGGCGTCATGTTCGTGGCGGTGGGCGCGGGCCGCATCTTCATCGCCCGATCGGGGAGCCAGGACCGATGAGCGACGAGCAGACCCCCCAGCGGCTCGAGGTCGCCGACACGATCATGAAGCGCGGGCTCGGCTCGCCCGCGATCTTCGTGGTCCTCTACACGTCGCTGGCCTCGGCGATCTACTTCTCGCTCGGGGTCGTCGCCGACCATGCGCTCGGCCTCACCCCGGTCGTCTTCCTCGTCGCCGCGCTGCTGTTCGCGCTCGCCGCGATGACGTACGTCGAGGGCGCCTCGCTGCACCAGGACAAGGCCGGCTCGACCGTGTTCGCGCGGTACGCGTTCAACGAGCTCGTGAGCTTCGTGGCGGGCTGGGCGATCCTCCTGGACTACGTGATCCTCATCGCGGTCACGGCGTTCACCGCGACGAACTACGCGGCGGCGTTCTACGCGCCGCTGGGCCGCGGCGGCACCGAGATCGTCCTGGCCTTCGCGATCATCGCCTACGTCGCGCTGCGCAACATCCGGGGCTTCACCGCCAAGCGGGTGTCGCGGCTGTCGCTGCTCGTGGTCGCCGACCTCGTGCTGCAGGCGCTGATCATCGTCGTCGGCCTCGTCACCGTCTTCGACGCCGACCTGCTGCTCGACCCGATCCAGCTCGGCACGAGCCCGGGGTGGGAGGACACGCTGTTCGCCCTGGGCGTCGCCACCGTCGTGTTCACGGGCCTGGAGTCCGCGTCGGGCCTGGCCGGCGAGGTCGGCGCCGGCCGCCGGCAGCTCAAGCGGCTGCTGCTCAGCGCGTCCGGATCGATCCTCTTCCTGTACGTCGGCATCGCGCTCGTGGCGCTCACCGCGCTGCCGGTGGTGGACGGGCGCACCGCGCTCGGCGACACGTTCGTCGAGGCGCCGATGCTCGGGGTCGTCGCGGCGCTCGACCAGGCGTGGCTGTCCGACGGCCTGAAGTACGTGCTCGCCGCCGCGGCGACCGTCACGCTGATCGCCGCGGCCAACAGCGCGATGCTCGGCCTCTCGCGGCTCGCCTACAACCTCTCGACCAACCGCCAGATCCCGGCGCGGATCGGCCGGCTGCACCCGACCCGCTCGACCCCCTACGTGGCGATCACGCTCGGCGCGCTCCTCGCCGCCGTGCTCGTGCTGCCCCAGGACCTCGACGTCCTCGTCGGCATCTACGCCTTCGGCGCCCTGCTCGGCCTGACGATCGCGCACGTGTCGATCGTCGCCCTGCGCGTGCGCGAACCCGACCTGCGCCGCCCGTACGCCGTCCCGCTGAACGTGACGGTGCGCGGCGCCTCGCTGCCGGTGCCGGCGATCGTCGGTGCGGTCCTGTCGTTCGCCGCCTGGGTCAGCGTCCTGCTGTTCCACTCGGGCGCCCGCTGGGTCGGCCTGGGCTGGATGCTCACCGGGCTCGTCCTCTACGTCGCCTACCGGCGCGCCGAGGGCAAGCCGATCTTCAAGCGCGTGCTCGTCCCCGCGTCGGCGCTGCGGCACGTGGACGCGCCGTCGGTCGAGTACGGCTCGATCCTCGTGCCGATCTTCGGCACCCCGCTGGACGACGACATCGTGCAGACCGCGGGCCGGCTGGCCGGCAACTGGCACGACGACTTCGACAGCGAGGAGGGCGCGACGATCGAGGCGCTGTGGGTCTTCGAGATCCCGATGGCGCTGCCGCTCGACGCGCGGCTGCCCGACCACCAGCTCGAGACCGCGCGCGCCGCGCTGCGCCGCGCGAAGGCGGTGGGGGAGGAGTACGAGGGCGTCGAGGTCGCCACCGCGACGATCCGCGCGCGGCGCGCCGGCACGGCGATCGTCGACGAGGCCCGGCGGCGCGGCGTCGAGGCGATCGTCCTCGCCGCGGAGGAGCCGACCCGCATCCGCGGCGGCGCGCTGCTGGGCGGCCGCGGCGGCCCGCGCGACAACTTCGTCGGCGAGGTCACCAAGCAGGTGCTGGCCAAGGCGCACTGCCAGGTCATCCTCACCGCGCCCCCCGCCGACGACCCCCTCATGGACCCGTCCCCCGACCGATAGTCTCCTCGCCCATGTTCGTCCTCATCGTCGGAGCCGGACGCGTCGGCTCCGCGGTCGCGCGCTCGATGCTCGCGTCCGGCCACCAGGTCTCGGTCCTCGACGAGGACCCGCTGTCCCACGAGCGCCTCGACGCGGGGCTCGACACGACGTGGGAGGAGGCCGGCGGCCGCTTCACCGTCGGGCACGGCATCGAGATCGAGGCGCTGGTGGAGGCGGGGATCGAGCAGGCCGACGTGTTCATCGCCTCCACCAACGGCGACAACACGAACCTGCTGATCTCCCAGATCGCCCAGAAGAAGTTCCAGGTCCGCAGCGTGATCGCACGGGTCATGGACCCCGCCCGCGCCGACTGGTACCAGGAGCAGGGGCTGCGCACGATCTCCCCGACGAAGGTGGCCATCGAGATGTTCGAGCAGGCGCTGAGCGAGGTCTGACGGCGTGTACGTGATCATCGCCGGAGCCGGCAAGGTCGGCTGGAACCTCGCCCGCGAGCTGATCGGCAAGGGCCACGAGGTCACCCTCCTGGACAACCGCCGCGACCGCTACCTCACGATCGAGCAGGAGCTCGAGCACGCCGTCCAGTACGGGGACGCCACCGAGCTGTGGGTGCTCGAGCGCGCGGGCATCCAGCGCGCCGAGCTCGTCATCGCCGTCACCGGCGACGACGAGGACAACATGCTGATCTGCCAGGTCGCGAAGGAGAAGTACCTCTGCGACCGCGTCATCGCGCGCGTCAACAACCCGCGCAACCGGCAGTGGTTCGAGCTCCTGGGCGTCAGCCCGGTCGTCAGCGCGACCGACCTCATCCTGCGCCTGATCGAGCACGAGGTCCCGTCCTACGGCCTCGTCCACCTGCTCGACCTGCGCGACGAGAAGCTCGAGATCATCGAGATCGAGGTCGAGGTGGGCTCGCCCGCCGACGGGCAGGCCGTCAGCGACATCAGCATCCCCGAGGGCGCGCTGATCATCTCCGTGCTGCGCGGCGGCGACGGCTTCGTGCCGAAGGTCGACACGGTCATCGAGGGCGGCGACGAGGTCCTCCTCGTGCTCGACCCGGGCCTCGAGGAGCGCATCACGCAGGTCTTCACCACGCCGCCCGCCTGAGCGCGGCGGCGCGGCGCCCTCCCTCAGCGGGTCAGGCGCGCGGGCACCGCGACGCGGACGCCGTCCGCGTCGTCCAGGGCGGTCACGCGGAAGGTCACGTCCAGCGGCCCGGCCGGCCGCCGGCGCAGCCGCAGCAGCACCTCGCGGTGCTCGCCGCGGGGCACGGACCAGGCGCGGGGCCGGGCGCTGGCGCCGTCGAGCGCGACCGTGCCGCTGCAGGGCACGCCGCCGATCGCCGGGCAGCTGATCCGCACGGAGACCAGGCGCGACCGCCCGACCGTGGTGCGGACCGGCTCGACCCGCGGCACGCGCGTGCGGCGCGGCCCGGGCCCGGGCGGTGACGGCGGCCCGGCCGTCGCGGCGGCCGCGTCGTCGCGCCAGTCCGTGTCGGTCGACGGCGGCAGCCGGTCCGCGCCCGGGGTGCGCATGACGGGCGTGTCGCGGACGGCGGCGATCAGCCGCTCGAGGACCCCGCGCTCCCAGGCGCGCGGGTCGCTGCCCGACCGCGCGTCACCCCCGGTGGCCCCGTAGCGGACGACGACCAGTCCGAGCGCGGGGAGCACGACCACGCGCTGGTCGAAGCGCCCGCGCCACGACCACAGGTCCGCGGGGAGACCGGGGAGCAGCCGCCCGTCGTCGCCGGCGCAGCCCGGGGCGGCGTTCACCCAGGTCATGAACCCGTGGCAGCGGCTGGCCTGCGGCGAGAGCATCGCGGCCACGTCGTCGGCGGGCAGCAGCTGCCGGTCGCCCCAGCGGCCGCCGAGCCGCGCGAGCTCGGCGAGCCGCGCCAGGTCGTCGGCGGTCAGCCGCAGGCCGAAGCTGCCGCGTGTCTGGCCGCGCCGGTCGCGCAGCCAGCTGAACCGCGCGATGCCGACGGGGCCGAACAGCTCGCGCGCCGCGTAGCGCTGCAGGTCCTCGCCGGCCGCGCGCTCGAGCACGGCGACGAGCAGGTCGCGCGCCGCGGGCGCGTCCCCGAAGGCGGCGCCGGCCAGGCGGGTCACCGGCGTCGCGAGGGCCTGCAGGAGCACGTTCTCGCGGAACGCGTTGTCCGGGGTCGGGCGGATGCCCGAGGTCCGCTGCAGGAGGTCGCGAACGGTGATCGCGCCGTGCGCGGCGTCCGCCTCGGACAGGAGCGCCCCGACGCGGTCGTCGAGGTCGAGCAGGCCCTGCGCGCGCTGGCGCAGCGCCACGAGCGCCAGGACCGACGACGTGATCTCCCAGCTCTCGTGCTGCGTGACCGTGCTGCCCAGCACGGTGTCCTGGGCGACGAGGCAGCCGTGGCGGTAGATCCGCACGGCGAACGAGCGACGGTCCTGGTAGGCGTGCAGCGCGAGGTCCAGGTCGCCCTGGTCGAGTCCGGCCTGCGCGGGGGACGCCGTCGGCCAGGTCGGGCCGGGCGGGCCGCAGGTCCGTGCCGCCTGCGCGGCCGCCGGGCCCGCGAGCGTGACCAGGCAGGCCGCGACCGCGGCGCCGAGGGCTCCTCTCTCGTAGCGCATCGCGGGCAGCATGCCGGAAACCGGCATGCCGGGCAAACCATCTGTCGCGGATGCGCTACGGCAGCAGCTGTGCGGGCTCGAGGTCGTCGAGCAGCGTGACCGTCCGAGCACGCCCGCGCGCGTCGATGCGCACCGCGCCGCCCGGCCAGTACGGATGCCCCGGCTTCGCCCCGGCGAGCAGCATCGGCTCGTAGACCCAGCAGCCGGTGTTGAGCAGTCGGGGTCCGCCGGCTAGCGGCGTCCACTCGGCACGGTCGTCGTCCGGCAGCGGGCCGGCGCGGTGCAGGTGCCCGAAGACGATCGTGCGCGCGTCCACGCCCAGCCGTCCGGCCGCGGTGGCCATCGCGGGCAGCCCGGCGCGGCGGAACTGCTGGCCGAGCAGCCCGGCGCTGAACGGCGCGAGGATCGGCGCGGGCAGGGCGGCGTCCAGCGCGGGAGCCGCCGCCATGCCGGCGGTGCGGGCGGCCGCCGCGGCCCGGTCGATCGCCGCGCTGACCCCGCGCGGGAGCGTCGAGCCGAGCGCGAGCTGGACCGCGGCGAACGACGCCCCGGGGCCGCGTTCGTAGTCCTCGAGGCGCTGGTCGGCCTCCTGCGGATAGGGCGGACGGCTGCCGGGCTCCGGGCGCGGCGCCATGAGCTCCCGGTCCACGTAGTGCCCGTGGTGGGCGAGCACGCCGTCGGCGAGCCACACCGCCGGGTAGTGGACCTGCGGCCGGGCGGGCCGCAGGGCGCGCACGAGCGCCGACAGGGCGGGGGAAGAGGACCCCGGGATCTCCGCGGTCAGCTCCAGCGGGCGCCCGTGCCGCGCCTGGTCGCGCACCCAGCGGCGCACGAGACGGTGGTCGTGGTTGCCGGGCACGACGAGCAGCTCGCGGTCGCGGCCGACCGCGTTGCCGATCGCCTCCAGGACCGGCTGCGCCTCCTCCATCGCCTGGCGCGGGCGCCCTTCGAGCATCTCGACGACGTCGCCCAGCAGCACGAGCCGGTCGACCCGCTCGATCTGCGCGAGGAGGATCTCCAGCACCGCGGGACGGCGCAGCACGTCGCGCTGCAGGCGCGAGCCCAGGTGGAGGTCGGAGATGACGAGCGTGCTCACGGTGACGGCCGCCGAGCGGCTCCCACACAGTGTGCCGCAACGAGAAACGCGCCCCGGGAAGGGGGCGCGTCGGAGGCTGCCGGACTAGGACTCGAACCTAGAATAACGCGTCCAGAGCGCGTCGTGTTGCCGATTACACCATCCGGCAGAGATGGTTCGCGCGGCTGCGCGGAGACCCAGTATAGGAAACGCGCGGGAACGAGGACGTCCGCCCGCCATGCGAACATGTGTTCCCATGGCGCAGCCGAAGCGAGCACCCGGAGCGACCCGTGCGGCGGTCGCCGCGCTCCTGCAGGAGGGGCACTCGCTCGCCGAGATCGCCCGGCGGCTCGGGGTCAGCAAGCCGACCGCGTCGTACCATGCGCGCGCGCTCGGGATCCCGATCGACGCCCGGGCCAACCGGCGCTACGACTGGGCGGCGGTCCAGGCGTTCTACGACGCCGGCAACTCGATCTCGGCCTGCCAGGCGCAGTTCGGCATGGCGCGGGCGACCTTCGGCGCGGCGGTGCGCCGCGGGCAGGTCGTCACCCGCCCGCAGGCGATGCCGCTCGAGCAGCTGCTCGCCCGCCCGCGCAACCGCCAGCACGTCAAGCAGCGGCTCATCCAGGCCGGCCTGAAGGACGACGCCTGCGAGCAGTGCGGGATCGCACGCTGGCGCGGCGCGCCGCTGGCCATCGAGCTGCACCACCGCAACGGCGATCCGGCGGACAACCGGCTCGAGAACCTGCAGCTGCTGTGCCCCAACTGCCACAGCCAGACGGACACGTTCGCGGGGCGGCGGCGGCCGCCGGGCGCTCAGGCGGCGGCCTGACGGGCCCAGTCCCGGTACAGGTCCGCGTAGGCGCCCTGCGCCGCGACGAGCTCGTCGTGGGTGCCCTGCTCGACGATCCGGCCGCCGTCGAGGACGACGATGCGGTCGGCCTGGCGGATCGTCGAGAGCCGGTGGGCGATGACGATCGCGGTCCGCCCGTGCAGCAGGCGCCGCAGGCCCTCCTCGAGCCGGGTCTCGGTGTGGAGGTCGACGTTCGCGGTCGCCTCGTCGAGGATGAGGATGCGCGGGTCGGCGACGAGCGCGCGCGCGAACGCGACGAGCTGGCGCTGCCCGGCGCTGAGCTGCACGCCGCGCTCGCCGACCTCGGTGTCGAGCCCGGCGGGGAGGCGCGCGACGACGTCCGCGGCCCCGGCGGCGCGCGCGGCGGCCTCGACCTCCTCGCGGGTCGCGTCGGGGCGGCCGAAGGCGATGTTGTCGGCGACGGTGCCGCTGAACAGGAAGCCCTCCTGCGGCACGATGCCCATCTGCGAGCGCAGCGAACGGGCCCGCACGTCGCGCAGCTCGAGCCCGTCGATCGTGACCGCCCCGGTGGTCGGGTCGTGGAACCGCGACACGAGCTTCGCGAACGTCGACTTGCCCGCCCCGGTCGCCCCGACCAGCGCGACGGTCTGCCCGGCCGGGATCCGCAGGTCGACATCGCGCAGCGCGTACCGGATCTCCCCGTCCTCGGCGGAGCGGTACGCGAACGACACCCCCTCGAAGGCGATCTCGCCGCGCAGCGGTCGCGGCAGGTCGACGGCGTCGGGCTTGTCGGTCATCTCCGGGTCGACGTCGAGCAGCTCGAAGATCTTGTCGAGCGCCGCCATGCCGGCCTGGTAGGTCGTGTACACCTGGGAGAGCTGGCCGATCGGGTCGAAGAACCCGTTCATCGCGGCGATGAAGCCGACGAGGACGCCGATCGTCAGCTCGTCGTCGAGGACTTGGTTGCCGCCGTAGAGGAGGATGCCGACGGTCGCGACGGCGCTGACGAACTCGACCGCCGGGAAGTACGCGGCGTTCAGGTAGACGGTCTTCATGTTCGCGTCGCGGTTCTCGGTGTTGAGGACCGCGAAGTCGCGGCGCTGCCGGTCCTCCTGCGCGAACGAGCGGACCACGCGGATGCCGGAGAGCGACTCCTGCAGCGAGCCGGTGATCGCCCCGATCGTCTCGCGGGTGCGCGCGTACGCGTCGGCGCTGGCGATGCGGAACGCGAACGACCCGAACGCCAGGACGGGGAAGACGAGGAACGTCAGCAGGGCGAGCTCGACGTCGAAGGTCAGCAGGATCACGATCGACCCGATGAGCGTGAGGGGACGCGCTGAAGAGCGTCACGACGCTCTCGGTCACGAGCTGGTTGAGCGCCTCGACGTCGTTGGTCATCCGGGAGATCACGGTGCCGGCGGGCCGCTGCTCGTAGAACGCGACGGGCTGGGTCTGCAGGTGGCGGAACATCGACAGGCGCAGGTCCTGCAGGGCGCGCTGGCCGACCCAGCCGGTGAGGTACGTCTGCAGGAACGTCGCGCCCCAGACGACGAGGGCGCTGGCGACGAAGACGACCACGACGAGCGTCAGCGTGCCGGTGTCCTTGGCGAGGATCCCGTCGTCGATCGCCTTCTGGGCCAGCGGTGCGGGCGCGAGCGCGGCCGCCGTGCCGAGCAGCAGCGCGACGAACATGCCCGCGAGGCGCAGCCGGTAGGGGCGCAGCAGCACGAGCAGGCCGCGGAGCTTGCGGCCGCGCCCGGATGTGCGGGCGAGCCGGCGGCGCACGTCGTCGCGGCGGGTGGGCGTCGGCGTGCTCACAGCCCGGCGGTCTCCGGCTCGCGCGGCTTGCGGGTGAGGAACACCTGGTCGGGCAGGCCCTTCTCGACGATCTCCCGGTAGAGCGGGCTGCGGTCGAGCAGCTGGTCGTGGTCGCCCTGCGCGACGACCCGGCCCTCCTGCAGCACGACGATCTCGTCGGCGAGCGCGATCGTGGAGAGCCGGTGGGCGATGACGAACGTCGTGCGGCCTGCCATCACCTCGCGCAGCGCGTCCTTGATCGCCTGCTCGGTGGTGGCGTCAACGGCGCTGGTGGCGTCGTCGAGGACGAGGATGCGCGGATCGGCGACGAACGCGCGGGCGATCGCGAGCCGCTGGCGCTGCCCGCCGCTGAGCGACAGGCCGCGCTCGCCGACGCGCGTGTCGTACCCGTCGGGGAGGCGGCTGATGAAGTCGTGGGCCTGCGCGCGCCGGGCGGCCTGCTCGATCTCGGCGTCGGTCGCGTCGGGGCGCCCGTAGGCGATGTTCTCACGCACGCTGGTGGAGAACAGGAACGGGTCGTCGGTGACGAACGCGATCGCGCGCCGCAGCGCCGACGGGTCGACGGTGCGCACGTCGGCCCCGTCGACGAGGACGCGTCCCTCGGTGGGGTCGTAGAGGCGGGAGAGCAGCTGCACGAGCGTCGTCTTGCCCGAGCCGGTCCCTCCGACGACGGCGATCGTGCGGCCGCCCGCGACGTCGAGCGTGACGTCGTCCAGGGCAGGCTCGGTGGCGCCCGTGTAGCGCAGCCCGACCCGCTCGAAGCGCACGTGCCCGGGGCCGTCCGGGAGCGGCACGGGGTGCTCGGGCGGCGTGATCGCCGGGAGCGTGTCGAGGATCTGGAACAGGCGGGCGCCGGCGGCGGTCGCGCGCTGGGCCATCCCGAGCAGCACGCCGAGCATCCGCATCGGGGCGAGCAGCATCAGCAGGTACGTGTAGAAGGCGGTGAACTCGCCGGTCGTGAGGTCGCCGTCGATGACGCGCCGGCCGCCGACGAGCAGGATCGCGGCGAGCCCGAGCTGCGGCAGGAAGCCGATCAGCGGGTTGTAGAACGCCTGCAGGCGCGTGGAGACCATGGACTGGTCGAACACCCGCCCGACGCTGCGCACGAACTGCTCGTACTGGCGCTCCTCGCGCGCGAACGCCTTCACGACGCGGACGCCGCCGACGTTCTCCTGCACGTCGGCGGTGAGCTCGGCGATGCGCTGCTGGACCTCCTGCAGCGCCGGCCGGGCGCGCAGCCCGTAGCGGATGGCGGCCCAGACGACGAACGGGACGGGGGCGAGCGAGACGGCGGCGAGCGTCGGGTCGATGAGCGCCATCGCCCCGGCGGCGAGCAGCAGCGTCAGGCCGGACTGGATGATGAAGACGAGCCCGTAGCCGAGGAAGAAGCGGACGGCCTGCAGGTCGACGGTGGCGCGCGACATCAGCTGCCCGGTCTGCTGGCGGTCGAAGAACGCAAGCTCGAGCGACAGCAGGTGCGTGTAGAGCCGGTCGCGCAGGTCGAGCTCGACGCCCAGCGACACGCGCCCGGCGACGAGCCGCCGGAAGATCATCAGGACGAACCGGGTGAGGCCCGCGACGCCGACGAGCACGCCGAGCAGGACGAGGTCGTCCTGGTCGTCGCGCTGGAGCGCGTCGACCGCCCGACCGGTCAGGTAGGGGATCGCGATCGTCATCACCATGGCGGCGAGCGCGAGCACCCCGGACCAGACGACACCGCGTCGGTAGGGGGCGAGGAACTGCAGGAGGCGACGGAACGTGTGCATGACCCGACCTCCCATCCTGTCAGGCTGCGGGGTGATGCCCGGACCGCCCGCTGGCCTCTGCAACATCTGCGCGTTCCAGCGCGTCGTCGGGAACACCCGCGGATCGGTGTTCTCCATGTGCGAGCGCGCCAAGCTCACGGGGGAGACCGAGTACGCCAAGTATCCGCGGCTGCCGGTCTGGGAGTGTCCGGGCTACGAGCCGGCGGAGGTCACGCCCGAGCGGTGATCGCGGCGGCCCGCCGGGCCTCGAGCTCGTTGGGGTTGTGCGAGTAGCCGCGCAGCACGTAGGAGAGCGGCATCGCGACCGGGTGGTGCTGCATCTGCCAGACGTGGCAGAGCTCGTGGACGACGAGGTCGTCGGAGACCTGCGCCAGCGGCCGCTTCAGCAGGATCAGGTTCCAGGCGGCGTAGCCGTGGAAGCGCCGCATGCCCGGGAGGCGGAACACCCACGGGGTGGTGAGCAGCAGCACGCGCCGCGTGTCCACCGGTCGCGGGTACCAGTCGAGCGTCCGCAGCCGGGCGGCGGCGCGCTCGATCGCGGCGCGCCGCTCCGCGCTCACGGGGTCTTCGCGAGCAGCGGGTCGAGCACGAGGAACGCCCGCTGGTCGGAGTTGCCCTGGGTGAGGCTGAACTTGAACAGCGTCTCGAGCGTCAGGTCCTGCACGAACGGGGCGTCGGTCGACCGGGTCACGGACGCGACCGACGGCGTGCTGGGCGTGAGCGACTCGGCGAGCGGCCGCTTGATCTGCGGCTCGAGGTCGCTGCGCTTGAAGAACAGCGCCTCGTCGGGGTCCTTGCCCTTGGGGGGGCGGCATGAACACGACGACCTGGTCGACGTCGGTGTAGTGGAAGGAGTAGAGCGCGAGCTCGAGCGCCTCACGGCGCAGCAGCAGGTGCCGCTCGCGGGAGGGCTTGCCGGCGGCGATCGCGCAGCGGTCCCCGAGTCCGCAGAGCCGGTAGAGGACGCCCTTGCCCTCCTCGATCTCGACGTCCCCGCCCTGGGCGACGGGCTCGCGCAGCGCCACCGTGAGCGGCAGCCCGGCGACCTCCAGCGGCCCGCCGGTCACGACGACGAGCTGGCTGCCGTCGCTGCCGCGGTACTGGCGACCGACGCGCGTGGCGATCTCCTGGATGCGCTCGCCGGCGTCCCCGTCGGGCATCCAGGCCGACCAGCGCGGCCCGGACGGAGCGTCCTCGCCGCCGGAGACGGTGATCAGGACCGCGGCGGCGAGCGCGGCGACCGCGATCGTGACGAGCGCCCCGAGGACGATCTGCATGCGGGCGCCGGCCGCTCGCGGGGTGCCGGCGGGCGGCGCGGCGTCCTGGATCGCGAGCGGGTCGAGGGCCGGGCGGTCGAGGTGCGGGGCGGCGGACGTCGCCGCGGTCAGGACCGCGCCGTCCGGGCGGTCGTGCGCGGGCGGCGCGTCGGGGGCCGGCGTGTCGTCGGGCCGGGTGGACCACAGCGACTCGCCGCGGGCCTCGGCGTCGGGGTCGATGTCGCGGGCCCGCGGGACGATGTCCTTCGGGTCGTGGCGGGGACGCGTGCCCGCCGGGTCGTACGGGCGCTCGCGGGGGTCGGTGTGCTTCGGCGACTCGCTCATGTCAGTCCTCGGTGCTGCCGCGCTGCAGGCGCGCGCGGATCACGGACGGCGGCTCGTCCTCCACGAGCGCCGCCTTCGGCCAGATCGCGTCGTCGGTCAGGTCGATCTCCGGGGCCTCCAGGCCGACGGAGTCGAGCAGCCGCACGACCTCGTCGCCGTGGATCTCGATGCGGGAGACCATCGCGTCGGCGACCTCGGCGACCGCCTCGCGGTTGTGGGCGATGAGGCAGTACGCGGTGATGTACGCCTGCCCGAGGATCTGGGCGGCCTGCCGGACCTTCGCGGGCGTGCTGAGGGTGTCGCCGACCTCGGCGCTGGAGCGGTTCATGATCTCCCGCCCGACGCGCTCGAAGCGGCGGCCGATCTGCCACTCGAGCTCGGCCCGCTCGGTCGGGTCGGCGGGCCCGTGGCCGTTCAGGTCGACGGGCTCGGCGCCCATGCCCCACTGCCCGACCATCAGCGCGGCCTCGGTGGTCGCGGCGTGGAGGTCGCCGCCGACGCCCTGGGAGTTCTCGCCGTAGAAGACGCGCTCGGCGGCCATCGCCCCGAGCGCCCAGACGATGCGGGCGACCTGCTCGTGGCGGAAGCGGATGAGCCGCTCCTCGGTCTCGATCGCCTGGTGGTGGCCGCCGGACGCGCCGCGGGCCTTCACCGACAGCCGCGTGGAGAGGACGCCGTCCATGTAGACGTGTGAGGCGACCGCGTGCCCGGCCTCGTGGATGGCGACCGCGCGCAGCTCGTCGGGGATGTACTCGAAGCCCGACGCGGTGCCGGCCTCGATCGTCGTCATCGCCTCGATGAGGTCGTCCCAGTGGAACGCGTTGCGCCCGTCGGAGTGCGCGTAGGTCAGCGCCATCGAGCAGACCTGCTCGATCATGGCGGGGGAGTAGCCGCCGGTGATGCGGGCGATCTCGTCCCGGCGCTCGGGCCGGTCGAGGTCCGGGTCGTGCGCGACCTTCCCGAGGTACAGGTCGAAGACGTCCTGGCGGTCGTCCTTGGTCGGGGTGCGGAAGAAGATGTGGCGGCCCATGCGGCCGGGGCGCACGAGCGCCGGGTCCAGGGCGTTCAGCGGCACGTTGGTGGCCCCGATGAAGTAGACCTGCTCGGCACGGGGGCGGGGCGGCTTGCGGCGCAGCGAGCGGCCGAAGATCGAGCCGGGCACGATGTACATCGCGTCCAGGAACGTGTTCCACTTCTTCGTGAAGAACTTCTTCAGCACGGGCGGGTTGTCCATGCCGTCCATCTGCACGAGCAGCTGGTTGAGCGCCATGCCGCCGCCCATGCCCGGGAACATCATCCGCATGATCCGCGGCTGACGCTCGTCGCGCAGGGCCCGCTCGGCCTCGGCGCGCTGGGCGAAGATCCGCTCGCGCCAGGCGGCGGTCTCGAGGCGCAGGTCGCCGGTCGGGGTGATGTCGCCCCAGTCGCCGAAGAAGAGGACGTCCTCGGTGCGGCGGACCCCCGGGGAGGACTCGCCGTAGCCGCCGGCGAGCGCGTTGCGCCGCATGCCGACCGCGTCGATCTCGTCGATGAAGATCATGCAGGTGCCGCCCCACTTGCGCGCGAGGCGGCGGGCGCGCGCGATGAGGATCATCACCATGACGACGTCCAGGCCGATGAACGTCTGCGCGAAGCCGGAGCCCGGCATGGTCATGATCGGCGAGTTGAAGCTCGTCGCGATCGCCTTGGAGAGCATCGTCTTGCCGGTGCCGGGCGCGCCGATCAGCAGCAGGCCGCGCTCCGGCTTGCCGCCGGCCTTCTTGAACTCCTCGCCGGCGGCCCACAGCGTGATCACCCGCTCGACCTCCTGCTTGGAGTCGGCCTGGCCGCGGACGTCCTCGAGCCGCACGCCCCAGTCGGACTCGCCGGGCTCGTAGGCCTTCATCTGCATGACCCCGAACATCAGCAGGGGGCCGAAGAAGATCATGAAGTTGACGAAGAACAGCAGCGGCAGCTGGAAGAAGATGAGGCTGTTCTGGAGCGCCAGCTGGACGCGCTGCTCCTCGGGGAAGACCTCGTTGAAGGCCGACAGCGGCGTGAAGAACGGGGCGCCGGTGCCGAGCAGCAGCCGGACGAACAGCTGCGCCAGCAGCAGGGCGACCAGCGCGATGAACGCGTAGAGCACCAGCCGCCGGAAGCGCGTGCGCCAGTACCAGCGCCGCCGCCGGAAGACGACGTCCTCGGCCTTCGTGCGCTCGGAGGCGTTGTAGAGCGACGGACGCTCGATCAGCCGGTGGCAGATCAGGTCGACGAGGCCGCGGAACGCGGCGATCGCGAACAGCGTCACGAGGACCGCGACCCAGATCGGCCAGTCGTTGACGACGACGAGCGTGAGGAAGAACGCGGGCGAGGTGAGCAGCGCGACCGCGGTGGCGGCGCGGCCCAGCCGCCGCCAGGCGAGGGCGAGGGCGTCGCTGTCGGACCGGCTCGCCGGGCCGACGGAGCTGCTGGACGGGACGCTCATGGCGGGAGCGTACTGCGCCCCGGAGCGGTGTTCGGATCATGGGCGCGACGGGATTGCGCACGCGGTCCGAACCGGTTTCGACGCCCGGTCCAGGTGGCCGACGGGACGGCCGGGTCAGCGTCGTGGGACGCCCAGCACCAGGTGCGGCGCGCCGTCGTGGTCGGCGGTCGCGCGCGCCTGCGGCGCGGGCGCCGACGGCGGCGCGTCGCGGAAGGCGAGCGTGCCGGTGCCGCAGCGCGCGCAGGTGCCGAGCAGCCGCAGGCCGTCGGCCATCGCCGCGCTGTTCCAGGTGAAGCCGCAGTCGAGGCAGGTCACGGCGGGGAGGGATGAAGGCACGACCTGAGGGTCGGCAGGCCGGGTGCCACCCGGGATCGAACAGCCGTCCAGTCGGCGGCTCAGGAGAGCCCGGCGGCCCGCCGGGGGGCCGCCGCCGGTGAGGGCGCATCGCGCAGCGCCCGGGCGAGGTCGCGGTCGGCGGCCTCGTCCGTGCGCCGCGCGGCGTGGAGCAGCGCCCACCCGGTCGCGAGCGCCACGCCGGCCAGGACGAGCCAGGCGACGAGGACGATCGCGAGCACGGACATCAGCCGGCCACCTGGCGGGGGACGAGGCTCAGGTGCGGGCGCGCCACGTCGAGCTCGGCGGCGAGCGTCATCGCGTCCGTGGTCGTCGGGGCGACCGTGAGGCCGAGCGCGGTGAGCTCGCCGCGCAGCTGGGCGTCGGTGACCGCGAGGACGATCTCGCCGTCGTCGGCGTGCGCGGAGGCCACGGCGCGCAGGACGGCGCTCCGGGCCGCCCCGTCGACGGCGCGGCCGCTCGGGAGCTGCAGGACGACGATGCGGCGCGGCTCGCCCGGGCGCCGGACGATCGCCTGCTCGAGCCGCTGCACGCCGCGCGCGTCGAGGACGCCCGCGAGCAGGACGATGCGGGTGGGGGCGTCGGCGGCCGGGACGGGCGCCGCGCTGCGCACCCGGGCCTGGGGCAGCACGAGCGTGCCGCACCCGGCGCAGGTGAGGCCCTGCGCCTGTGGGTCGCCCTCGACGATGCGCAGGCACGTGCCGCAGACGTGCAGGGCGGTCCCGCCCGCCAGCGACACGGGGCGCGGGGCGGGGGCCGCGGTCGTCACGTCGGCGACGGGCGCCGGCGGGGCGGGGGCTGCAGGGGCGGGGCGCAGCGGCGGGTGCGTCTCCCGCGGGGCGATCGCCCCGAGCAGCTCGGGGGTGGCGGTGACGCGGGCGGCGCGGCTGGCGGCCTGCGACCAGGCGAAACCACCCATGACCTTGGTGGCCTCGGTGGCGCTCGCGGCCTGCCCCCAGGAGGCGGCGGCCAGCGCCGGGTCGCTGTGGCCCGCCGTGCCGGTGAGCCGCGGGGCGCGCCGCAGGCGGTCGCCCGCACGCAGGTGGGCGAGCAGCCGCGGGCCGCCGAGGAAGACGATCTGGCCGGCGACGTACAGGCCGAGCCACACGAGGCTGACGGCGGTGACGTAGGGCGCCCAGCCCTTCTGGATCTGGCAGCCGAGCAGGCCCTCGCCGCCAGGCGGGCACGCGTCGGCGGCGAGCGTGCGTCCCGGCACGACCGCGATGGCGATCGCCAGCGGGATCAGCGCCACGAGAAACGGGAGCGCGCGCTGGAACGTCGTCGCTCCGCCCGTCGCCGTCCCGGCGATGCTCCGCGGACGCTCCGCGGATCCCTGGTCCTGCTCCATCGGTGAAACCCCCTGTCTCGCTGTCCCGGTGGGCCCCCACCCACTGGATCGCACGCCTCGTGCGATGACGGCATCGTCCTCGTCGTGCGCTGACCAGCGCGGCGACGACACGGTTTTGTGACGCTTTTGTACCGCGAAACCCGCGAAAGCGGCACGTGGGTGCACACGAAAACCGAGGACTTGGCGCGACGCGCTTCGGCACCGCGACGAATGTCTTCAGTCCGGGCGGACATCCGCCGACAGGAAGAGCATGTCGGCCCGCCGCCTCCCTCCTCGCGCTGTCGCTCGCCACCCCGCTGATGGCGGTCGGGCTCCCCCGCCTCGCCTGCCGCCGCGCAGTCGTGCCTGATCCCGATCCTCTGCCCCAAGCCGCAGCCCACCCCGCAGCCGACCCCCACCCCCGAGCCGACCCCGACGCCGACGCCCGAGCCGACGCCCACGCCGGTCCCCGCGCCGTCGCGCGTGCCGGCGAACGTCGACCCGGCCCACGACCTGTCGAGCCCCACCGCGCCGCAGAGCCCGCTCCCGACGACCGGCCGCGTGCGGGTGCGCGTGGGCGGCCCCGGGGCCGACCGGCTGCGCGGCGGCGGGGTCGACGAGACGCTCTACGGCCGCGGCGGGCACGACCTCGTCTCGGGCCGCGGCGGGGACGACACCCTGTACGGGGAGACCGGGCCGGACCGCGTGCTCGGCGGGCCCGGCACCGACTGGCTGGACGGGGCGGCGGGCGATGACGTGCTGCTCGGCGGCACCGGCCGCGACCTGCTGACCGCCGGCTTCGGCCACGACACGCTCAACGGCGGGTCGGGCGCCGACCTCCTCTACGGCGGTGCCGCCCAGGACCGGGTCGTGGGCGGCAGCGGCGACGACCTGCTGCACGGCGGCACCGGGCACGACGTCGTCCTCGGCGGCACGGGCGCCGACGAGCTGTGGGGCGACAGCGGCCGCGACACGCTCCTGGGCGGCCCGGGGGACGACCTGATCCACGCCAACGACCGCGGCAAGGACGAGCTGATCGACTGCGGCCCGGGGAACGACACGGTCGAGATGGACCGCGTCGACGACCAGGGCGGGATCTCCGACCGGCAGCTGCGCCGCGGCGGCCGGGTGCGCAACTGCGAGCGGATCCTGCTCGTCGCCGCCCCGGCCCGCGACCCGCGCGCGGGCATCACCTGGCTCGCGCCCTACGCTGGGGCGAGCAAGCACGGGACGGCGCGCAACGACACGCTCCTGGGCTCCCACGGCGCCGACCGCATCTACGGGGACGACGGGGACGACATCCTCTGGGCCAACCGGCTGCACGGCGACCGCTCGACCGCCCTGGACCGCGTGTTCGGCGGCAACGGCGCCGACGTCATCTACGGCAGCCCGGGGCGCAACGAGCTCGACGGCGGCCCCGGCGACGACGAGGTCAACGGGGGGCTCGGGGAGCAACACGATCCGCGCCGGGGACGGCGACGACCGCATCCGGGTCCGCGGGGCGGGCCGCAACGTCATCGACGCCGGGCCCGGCAACGACGTGATCCAGGCGTACGCGAGCCGGCCCGCGACGATCACCTGCGGGCCGGGCTTCGACGTGGTCGAGCTCGACAAGCACGACCGCACGTCCGGGGACTGCGAGAAGGTCGTCCGTCACTGAGACGGACGACCCGGCGGATCAGGCCTGGCCGGGCTCCGGCTCGCCGTCCTCGCCGCCGAGCGACTGCAGCAGCATCACCGCGGTGATCTGCGCGGGCGTGCCGCCGACCTCCTCGTTGCCGAGGTCCTCGAGCTCGGGGTGGAAGGTGGCGTGGACGTTGACGTCCTCGCCGCCGGCGTCCTGGAGCACGATGACCGCGCGGCCGGGCAGCTCGCCCTCGACGACGGGCACGTCCGGGTCGCCCTGGAGCGTGGCGCGGGCCGCGGTCAGCACGTCGGTCACGAGCTCGTGCCAGTGCTGGAGCGCGTTCTGCTGCTCCTCCTCGGTCATCCCGTCGAGGTGGTGGCTGTTGCGCGAGGCGAGCGCACCCATGGCGGCGCGGATCGCGGCGTCGGACAGCAGGTCATCCGGATTGATGCTCACGCGGCAAGCCTCGCAGGTCGGGCGACGTGGCGGCGTCAGGCCGCGACGCCACCGGCGGTGATCGCCAGCAGGGCGATGTCGTCGTCCAGGGCGGGCGAGAGCCCGGCGACGAGGTGCTCGCACAGCGGCTCGGCGGCGCGGGCCGGCGACCGGTCGAGCACGTCGCGCAGCCAGCCGAGGCTGTCGGTGATCGAGATGCCGCGCCGCTCGACGAGCCCGTCGGTGTAGAGCAGCAGCGTCTCGCCGGGGGCGAGGTCGGTCTCGTGCTCGTGGCGCGGCGCGCGGATCAGGCCGAGCAGCACGTCGGGGGTGGCCTCGAGCAGGCGCGCGCCGCCGCCCGCGCCGATCAGGACCGGGGGCGGGTGGCCGGCGTTGGACCAGCGCACGGTCCGGTGCCCGTCGGTGGCCGGCGCGGAGATCGTGGTCACGACGAGCGTCGCGACCGTCCCCAGGTCGAGCCCCTGCACGACGGTGTCGAGCTGCTCCAGCGCGGAGGCGGGGGAGGACCCGGCGGTGAGCACGACCCCGCGCAGCAGCGAGCGGACCTGGGCCATCTCGGCGGCGGCGTCTTGGTCGTGCCCGGCGATGTCGCCGATGACCGCGACCGTGGTGCCGTCGGCGAGCACGAAGGCGTCGTACCAGTCGCCCCCGATCTGGGCCTGCTCGGCGGCGGCGAGGTAGCGGGCCGCGATCACCAGGCCGGGGACCTCGGGCGGCTGCGGCAGCAGGCTGCGCTGGAGCGTCTCGCTGATCCGCCGCTCGGCGTCGCTGACCCGCGCGCGCTCGAGCGCCTGCCGGATCGTCGAGCCGAGCAGCCGCAGGAAGCCCAGGTACGGGTCGTCCGGGGCGAGCATGTCGTTGAGGCGGACGACGAGCAGCGGCTGGGCCCCGGCCTCCTCGTCGTAGGGGCCGAGCGGCACCCAGGCGACGCGGCCCGTCGGCGTCTCGGTGAGGAGCAGCTCCCCGGCGGGCAGCTCGTCGAGGGGCGCCTCGGGCAGGACGCCGCCGGAGGTCCGCTGCGAGAGGCCGGGCAGCCAGACCTCGGCGACCGGCATGTCGGCGACGCCCTCGGCGAGCACCTCGGTGGTGACCCCGAGCACCTCGGCCGTGCCCCGGACCCCGGCGAGCCGGTCTCCGAGCAGGCCGAGCAGCTCGAGGCGGCGGCGCGCGAGCACCTGGGTCGTGGTCTCGGAGCTGATGTCGATGACCCCGAGGACGGTGTGGTCG
Organism: Conexibacter sp. W3-3-2; assembly: GCF_009707605.1. Taxonomy (NCBI): domain Bacteria; kingdom Bacillati; phylum Actinomycetota; class Thermoleophilia; order Solirubrobacterales; family Conexibacteraceae; genus Conexibacter; species Conexibacter sp. W3-3-2. Next base: position 207,907 of record NZ_WLYW01000001.1, read on the forward strand.
GCGTCGCGCAGGGCCGAGTACGCGAACGTGAAGTACGTCTCCTCGAGGAAGCCGTTGCGGTCCAGCGGGAAGAACTGGTCCTCCAGCAGCCCGGGCGGGTCGTCGTCGAAGACCTGCTGCACGAGCGGCTCGATCGCGTCCCACGCCTCGGGGAAGACGTCCTGCACCCGGCGGCCGAGCGCGGCGGGGTGCTTGTCGATGATCTGCTCGACGTAGCCGGCGTTGTAGACCATCACGCGATCGGGCCCCCACAGCAGCGTGATGGGGAACTCGGAGTCGAGCGCCATCGCGGTGGCGTGCCGCAGCGCGGGATGCCAGTCCGCCATCGGACCGAGCGGGGTGGCGGCCCAGTCGACCGCCTCGTAGGCGGGACGCAGCGGGCCGGCGAGATCGAGGAGCGGATCGGCCTGCACGTGGCACGCACTGTAGTGCCACGGCACCCCCGGCGTCACTCCAGGTCCCGGAGCAGTGCTGCGTCCGGAGTCGTGGAACGGCGGGGTTGGCGCGGCGGCCGCATGTCGCCGCGCGACGACCCCGGTAGCGGCCGGTCCGGACCCGGAACGACGACGGCCCGCCGGGGGGCGGGCCGCACGACCAGTAGCTGGGGGGGGACTCGAACCCCCGACCTCACGATTATGAGTCGTGCGCTCTAACCAGCTGAGCTACCCAGCCACGGGGCGGTGGATTCTACGCGCAACGGCGGCGGCGGGGTCGCGCGGGCGTAGGCTGCGCGCGTGCTCGCCGCCGAACCGCCGCCGCCACCGCCCGAGCCCGGGACGCCGGCGGTCGTGGCCCGGGCGGCGCTGCCCGCGGGGCGCAGCGTGCGCGGCCGGCCGTTGCGGGCGCTCGCGGCCGGCGATCCGGCGGCCGGGCGGGTCGTCCTCGTCGTCGGCCAGGTGCACGGCGACGAGCCCGGCGGCCGGCGGGTCGTGGCGGCGCTGCGCCGCGCGTCCGTCCCGGCCGGGGCGCGCATCGTGACCGTCCTCTCCGCGAACCCCGACGGGGCGGCGGCGCGCACGCGCGTCAACGCGCGGGGGTGGATCTCAACCGCAACTTCCCCGGGGACTGGCGCGCCGGTCCGCGCGGGCGGTACTTCCCCGGGCCGCGCGCCGCGAGCGAGCCGGAGACCCGCTGGGTGCAGCGGCTCGTGCGGGCCGTGCGCCCCGACGTGACCGTGTGGCTGCACCAGCCCTACGGCCTCGTGCACCTGACGCCGGGCGCCGACCGGCGCCTCGTGCGCGCCTACGCGCGGCGGGTGCGGCTGCCCGCCCGCGGCCTGCCGCGCTCCCGCGGGACCGCGACCGGCTGGCAGAACCGACGGGCGCCGGGCACCAGCGCGTTCGTCGTCGAGCTCGGCCCGGCGGCGCCGAGCACCGCGCAGGTGCGCCGCCACGTCGGCGCGCTGCTCGCGATCGCCCGGGGCGACTGACGCCGGAAGGTCCGGGCGGGCCTGCGATCCTGCGCGCGTGACCGCCACCGCCGACGACCTGCTGCTCGCGATCCCGAACGTCTCCGAGGGCGCCGACGAGGCGATCCTCGACGCGATCGGCGCCGCGTTCACCGCCGCCGGCGGGGCGACGCTGCTCGACGTGCACGCCGACGCCGACCACGGCCGCACGGTCTTCACGCTCGCCGGCCGGCCCGGGCAGCTCGCCCCGGCGCTGCGCGACGGCGCCGCCGCCGTGCTCGAGCACGTCGACCTGCGCGATCCCGCCCGGGCGGGCCTGCACCCGCACGTCGGGGCGCTCGACGTGGTGCCGCTCGTGCACCTGGACCCGGCGCGGCGCGGGGCGGCCTGCGCCGAGGCGCTGCACGCCGGCGCGCTGCTGGGGGAGCTCGGGCTGCCGTGCGTCCTCTACGGGCCGCTCGGCGGCGGCCGGACCCGCGCGGACCTGCGGCGCGGCGGCCCGGCGGGCCTCGCCGCGCGCGTGCGCGCCGGCGAGGTCGTCCCCGACTTCGGGCCGCGCGAGGACCTGCACCCGGGCGCCGGGGCGGTGCTGCTCGCCGCCCGGCCACCGCTGGTGGCGTTCAACGTCGAGCTCGCGGCGCCCGCCACGCTCGCCGACGCGCAGGCGATCGCCGCCCGCATCCGCGAGGGCGGTCCCGACGGCCTCCCGGGGCTGCGCGCGATCGGCCTGGAGCTCGCCCACCGCGACGGCGTCGCCCAGGTCTCGATGAACGTCGAGGACCACCTCGCGCTGCCGCTGCGCGACGTCGTCGCCGCGATCGCCGCGCACGCGCCCGTCGCGGCCGCGGAGCTCGTCGGGCTCGCCCCGCAGGCCGCGTTCGCCGACTTCCCGGCCGCCGTGCCGGTGCGCAACCGGCGCACGGTCGAGGACGCGCTCGCGCGCGTATCCTGAGGACACCCATGGCGACGAAGCAGAAGAAGAAGCGGTCGACCAAGCACCGCGGCAACGCGGCCGGCATGGTCGAGTCGCGCGGGCGCACCGGCCGGCCGCTCAGCGAGGCCGAGAAGAAGGCGCAGGCGAAGATGACCGCCTCCGAGCGGCGCCTGCAGCGGCTGGAGACGCCCCCGAACTGGCGCTCGGCCGCCAACCGCGCCGCGATCGCGTCCCTGATCTTCGGCGTGGCGCTGTTCCTGCTGTTCGGGCAGGCGGTCGCGCCGACGATCGCGCTCGCCGCGTTCATGTTCCTCGTCTACATCCCGCTCGGCTACTACACCGACCTCTTCATCTACCGCCGGCGGATGAAGCAGAAGGCCGCGGGGAAGGCCTGACCCGTGGCGCTCGACGTCCGCATGCTCACGGTCGGCCCGGTGCAGGAGAACTGCTTCCTGTTCAAGCGGCCCGACGCCGACACGCTCCTGGTGGTCGACCCCGGCGACGAGCTGCCCCGGATCCTCCAGGCGATCGAGAGCATGGAGGCGACCGTCGAGGCGATCCTGCTCACCCACACGCACTTCGACCACGTCGGGGCGGTCGCGCCGCTGGCCCGCGAGACCGGGGCGCCCGTGTACTGCCCCGAGCTCGAGGTGCAGGTGCTGGCGAACATCAACGACTACATGCGCTTCCCGGGCTTCGGCCCGTTCGAGGACTACGAGGCCGACCACACCGTCGCCGGCGGCGAGACGCTGTCGCTCGCGGGCCTCGACATCGACGTCGTCTTCACGCCCGGCCACAGCCCCGGCCACGTGACGTTCGTCGTCCCGGACGAGCTCGCGATGTTCAGCGGCGACGTGCTCTTCCAGCAGTCCGTCGGGCGCACCGACCTGCCCGGCGGCGACTGGCCGACGCTGCGCGCCTCGATCCAGACGCTCCTGGACACCTACCCGGACGAGACGCGCGTCCATCCGGGCCACATGGGCGTCACCACGCTCGGCGCCGAGCGCGCGACGAACCCCTTCCTCCAAGGCTGAGCCATGCCCGAGAAGCTGCAGTCCCCCAAGGGCACGCACGACGTGCTCCCGGCCGACGCGGCCCCGCGCCTGGCCGTCGAGCGGGTCGCCCGGAAGGTCCTCGAGGGCGCCGGCTACCGGCGCGTCGAGACCCCGACGTTCGAGGCGACCGAGCTGTTCGCGCGCGGTGTCGGCGCGTCCACCGACATCGTCCAGAAGGAGATGTTCACCTTCGAGGACGGTGGCGGGCGGTCGATCACGCTGCGCCCGGAGGGCACCGCCCCGGTCGCCCGCGCCTACCTGCAGCACGGCATGCACAAGCTGCCGCAGCCGGTGAAGCTCTGGTACCTGTCGAGCTTCTTCCGCAACGAGCGCGCGCAGGCGGGCCGCTTCCGGCAGTTCTGGCAGATCGGGGCGGAGGCGATCGGCAGCGCCGAGCCCGTCGTCGACGCCGAGTCGATCGTGCTGCTGCACACGGTGCTGACCGAGCTCGGCGTGCAGGACCTGCACCTGCGGCTCGGGTCGCTCGGCACGCCGCAGACGCGCGCCGACTACCGCGAGAAGCTCGTCGCGCACCTGCGCGCCAACGAGGACCGGCTCTCGGAGGAGGTCCGCGGCCGGATCGACCTCAACCCGCTGCGCGCGTTCGACGCCGACCACCCCGGCACCCGCGAGGTCATGCGGACCGCGCCGCTGCTGATGGACGAGCTGGCCGCCGAGGACGCCGAGCACTTCGCGGAGGTCCGCGCCCACCTCGACGCGGCCGGGGTCCCGTACGACCTCGACCCGACGCTCGTGCGCGGCCTGGACTACTACGCGCGGACCGTCTTCGAGTTCACCAGCGGTGCCCTGGGCGCCCAGTCCGCCGTCGGCGGCGGCGGGCGCTACGACGGGCTGATCGAGCAGCTCGGCGGTCCCGCGACCCCCGGCACCGGCTGGGCGGCGGGGATCGAGCGGATCCTGCTGAGCGCCGGGCACCGGCCCGAGCCCGAGCCGGTCCTCGACCTCTACGTCGCGATCGACGGGGAGCAGCGCGACCTGCGCGTCACCGGCTTCCAGCTCGCCCAGCGGGCGCGCGCGGCGGGCCTCAACGCGCAGCTCGAGCTGGCCGGACGCTCGATGAAGGGGCAGCTCAAGCAGGCCGCCCGCAGCGGCGCGCGATACGTTGCGGTCGTGCGTTCCGAAGAGATCGGCCTGAAGGACATGGAGAGCGGTGAGCAGCACCCGGTGACGGGCGGCGTCGACGCCGTCGTCCACGACGTGCTCCGCGGGGGCACCCTGTGAGCGCCGGGGCGATGACCTCCGCGCCGGCCGCGAACGCCTACCGGGACACCTGGTCGGGCACGCTCACGAAGGCCGACGAGGGCCGCGAGGTCCGCGTCTCGGGCTGGGTGCACTTCCGTCGCGACCACGGCGGCCTGATCTTCATCGACCTGCGGGACCGCTCCGGGCTCGTGCAGCTCGTCTTCCACCCGGACTCCTCGGGGGCCGCGTTCGCCGCGGCGGAGGACCTGCGCTCCGAGCACGTCGTCAGCGTCGCCGGTCGCGTGCTGGCGCGCGAGGAGGTCAACGTCAACCCGAACATGGCGACCGGCGAGATCGAGATCGCCGTCGCGTCGATGGACGTCCTCGCGGGCGCCCAGACGCCGCCGTTCCCGGTGAACGAGTCGACCCAGGTCGACGAGAACACGCGGCTGACGCACCGCATGGTCGACCTGCGCCGCGAGCACATGCGCGACGCGATGGTCCTGCGCCACGAGATCGTCCGCACGATGCGCGACACGCTCTACGGGGAGGACTTCCTCGAGATCGAGACGCCCGTGCTGACCCGCTCCACGCCCGAGGGCGCCCGCGACTTCCTCGTGCCGTCGCGGCTGCAGCCGGGCTCCTGGTACGCGCTGCCGCAGTCCCCGCAGCTGTTCAAGCAGCTGCTGATGATGAGCGGCTACGAGCGCTACTTCCAGGTCGCGCGGTGCTTCCGCGACGAGGACCTGCGCGCCGACCGCCAGCCGGAGTTCACGCAGCTGGATCTCGAGATGGGCTTCGTGACCGAGGACGAGGTCATCGGCGTGATGGAGCGCGTGATGACCCGCGTGTTCGAGGTCGCCGACATGGCGGTCCCGCCCGCGCCGTGGCGGCGCATGGGCTACGACGAGGCGGTCCTGAAGTACGGGATCGACCGGCCGGACACCCGCTTCGGGATGGAGATCCACGACGTCGGCGCGCTCGTGGCCGGCTCGTCGTTCAAGGTCTTCCAGGGTCAGATCGACGGCGGTGGCGTCGTGCGCGCCTTCAACGCCGGCAGGCGCGAGATGTCCCGCTCGGAGCTCGACGGACTCAACGAGGTCGTCAAGCGTCACGGCGCGTTCGCGACCGCGCCGATCTACGTCGGCGGGGAGGCCGGCTGGGTCGGCAACCTGGCGAAGTTCTTCAGCCGCGAGCAGATCGACGCGGTCAACGCCGAGCTCGAGGCGACCGAGGGCGACCTGCTGCTGTTCGTCGCCGACAGCGAGAAGGTCGCGGCGGCCGCGCTCGGCGCGCTGCGCCTGGAGCTCGCCGAGCGGTTCGGTCTCGTCGAGCCCGGGACCCACGACGTGCTCTGGGTCGTGGACTTCCCGATGTTCGAGCACGATCCCGAGCACGACCGCTACGACGCGCTGCACCACCCGTTCACCGCGCCGTCCGGGGACCTCGACGATCCCGCGTCGCTGCGCTCGCGCGCCTACGACCTCGTGCTCGACGGCACCGAGATCGGCGGCGGCTCGATCCGCATCCACACCCCCGAGGTGCAGGCGAAGGTGTTCGAGCACCTCGGTCTGGACGCCCAGGAGGCGCAGGCGCGGTTCGGGTTCCTGCTCGACGCGCTGAAGTACGGGGCGCCGCCGCACGGGGGCATCGCGATGGGCATCGACCGCATCGTCGCGCTGTGCGCCGGGCGCGAGTCGATCCGTGACGTGATCGCGTTCCCGAAGACCGCCAGCGGGGGTGACCCGCTGACGGGGGCGCCCGCGCCCGTCGACGCGCCGCAGCTGCGCGAGCTCGGCGTGAAGTCGCTGATCGAGGCGGCGCCGCCCGCGTAGGCGGGCGGACGCCCGGATCGAGCCCGGGGTGCCGACGCACCCCGGGGCACCGTCGCTCAGCGGCGGACCGTGAAGCGCCGCTTCGTGGGCGCCGACCGGTTGCCGGCCGCGTCGACGGCGACCACCGTCGCGACGTACCGACCGGTCGGTAGCCCGCGCCCGCGGACCCGGCCGCCGAACCGGATCGAGCGGCTGCCGGCGGTCAGCGCCCTGGTCGTCGCGTAGCGCCGCGTCAGCCGCTCGCACGCCTTGCGGCGCCGGTTCCGGGACGTCTGCCTGCGGCAGGTCGTGCCGACCCGGCGGCCGGTGGACACGGAGGAGAGCGTGAGCGTCACGCGCGCCGCCTCGTCGAGCCGCAGCCGCACGTCGAGCGGCCGGCCGCGGCGCGGGCGGGTCGGCGTGACGGTGACGCCCGTGACGCGCGGCGCGCGACGGTCCGTCGCCCCCGGCGCCCCACCGCTCCCGGGCGCGCCACCGGTGGTGCCGCCACCGGTCGGAGCGCCGGGCTCGCTCGGCGTCGGGTCGGCCGGGGCGCAGGTGGCGCCCGCGGCGCGCAGCGCGACCTGCAGGCTGGCGGCGGGCGCGACGCCGAAGGTCACGCAGCGGCCGTCGGGGGACAGCGCGGCCCGCTGGCCGGTGACCGCGGTGCCGTCGGCGAGCCGCGAGACGTGCCGGGAGGTGCCCGCGTCGAGGTCGCGGAGCACGAGGTTCGTGAGCGCGCTCGGCGCGCCCGGCTCGAGCACCGCGGAGGTCGTCAGCAGCACGCGCCGACCGTCGGCCGAGAGCCCGACGAGGCCGACCGCGACCGCGGGGCTCGCGCCGGCGGGCCCGTCGGCCCGGCTGGCGAGCGTGATCGCGCCGCTGGTCAGGTCGCGGACCAGCACGTCGGGGGCGGCGTCGGTGTCCTGCGGGGTCAGGTCGGTCGCCTGGCTCACGACGGCGACCGTGGACCCGTCGGCGCTGAGGATGCCCGGGCCGCTGCTGCCGTTGCCGGGGCCTCCACCGGGCTTCTCGACGGCGAGGCGGTTGACCCCCGTGTCGAGGTCGCGGATGTGGGCCTGGACGAGCGGGCCGCTGCCGCCGTCGCCGAAGTCCGCGCCGGCCCCGGTGAAGGCGACCCGCCGTCCGGTGCCGTCGAGCTGCGGGGACGACACGAAGAGCGTGTTCGGCGCGCCCGTCGGACCCTGCCCGCGAGAGGCCAGCAGCGTGCGTCCGGCGGCGACGTCCCGCACGTGCACGCTGGGGACGGGGGAGGTGTCGCCGTCGCCGAGGTTCGTCGCCGCCGTGACCCAGGCGACCCGGCGGCCGTCCGCGCTGAGGACCGCGCCGGGGACGTTCGCGATCGCGTTCGGGGCCGCGCCGGCGGCGCCGTCGGCCCGGCTCACCCAGGTCGTGGTGCCCGCGGCGACGTCGCGCAGGTAGAGGTCGGTGATCCCGTTGAGGTCCGCCGGGTCCAGGCCCACCGCGGTGCTGAAGAGGAGCTTCGTGCCGTCGGCGCTGAGCGCCTGGGCCTCCGTCCTCGCGGGCGGGATCGTGCCGTCGGGCCCGCGGCCGGCGACGACGACGGTGCCGGTGCGCAGGTCGCGCCGGACCGCGGCGGGGACGCCGGGCGCCAGGCCACGGGCGGGCTGGTCGGCGGTGAAGGCGACGAACCGCCCGTCCCGGGAGACCGTGCCCGCGGTGCTCGTCGCGGCCCCGCCGGGGTTCACGATCGCCGCCGTGCCCGCCGGGCGGGACACCGTGCGGGTGACGCGCGGGACGACGGTCAGGTCGCGCTGCACCGTGTGCTGGAACCGCGGGTCGAGGTCGTCCGCGAACGCGTCGACGGAGAACGCGGCGTGCAGGCCGTCGCCGGAGAGGTCGACGTCGACGGTCACCCCGGAGGCCTGGGCGTCCGACGGTCCGGTGCGGGTGACGAGCTCGGTCTGGTCGCCGACGACGCGCCGCACGAACGCGTCGGTCAGGCCGTTGGCGTCGGGGTAGCCGGCGTCGAGGTTCGTCGCGCGGGACAGGAACCCGACCGTCCGGCCGTCGTCGCTGAGCGCGGGGTCGGAGGACTCGTCGTCCCCGGGCGTGCCGCCCGCCCGACGGGAGACCAGCGACGTGGTGCCCGACCCGATGACGCTGCGGTGCACGTCCGGGAACGGGGTGACGTCGCCGTCCCCGATCGTCGTCGACGAGCTCACCCACGCGACGGTCGACCCGTCGCCGGAGAGGACGCCCTGGTACGAGGAGCCGGTCGAGGGCGCGCCGCCACCGCCGTCGACGCGCGACACGAGCTGGGTGGACGCCGGGAGCGCGAGCACGCGCAGGTACACGTCGGTCTGCCCGTTGGTGTCCAGGGCCCCGGCGATCGGCGCGTCGGTGACGAAGGTCGCGCTGCTGGCGTCGTCCTCCAGCGACGGGTCGTAGCCGGTGACCGCGGTCGCCGCCGCGCCGCGGGAGACGAGCTGCGTGGCGCCGGTGGCGACCGTGGTGGCGTAGACGTCGAAGGTCGCGTTGGTGTCGGTCACCGACGGGTCCAGGCTGGTCGAGTCGGTGGTGAAGGCGACGGTGGTGCCGTCGCCGGAGAGGTCGCCGTCCTGGATGTCGCCGATCGCGCCGCCGCCGCTGACCCGGGAGGCGAGGGTCGTCGTGCCCGCGAGGAGGTCGCGGACGTAGATGTCCGGGCCGGTGTTCGCGTCCAGCGGGCTCGCCGACGCGGAGGTGAGGAACGCGGCGTGACGGCCGTCGTCGCTCAGCCCGACGGGCTCGGCGCGCAGCGTGCCCGCCGCCACGCCGCCGGGCACGCTCACCCGCACGACCGCGCCCGTCTGGAGGTCCTTGCGGAAGACGTCCTGGCCGCCGGGGACCGCGCCGGGGAGGCCCTCGCCGCTGGAGGAGAACAGCACGTAGCGCCCGTCGTCGGACTGCACCCGACGCGAGATCGTGGCCGCGTCCCCGTCGGGCTCGGGCAGCGGGGTGGCGAGGTCGTCCTGGCCGGAGACGAGCACCGTCGTGTCCGGGGCGACCGGGCCGGCAGCGGGCGCGGCGGCGGCCGGGACGACGGTGATCGCGGCGGCGAGCAGCACGGCGCACGGCAGGGAGCGGGGGAGCATGGGCGAGAGGCTCGCGGCCCGGCGCGCGGGCGGCCACGACCCTGGGGATGAGGTCTGCCGACCCCCGCGGCCGTCCGCCCGGGGAGGGCGGGCCTCAAGTCCTGCGGGGGCGTGCCGATGCTCCCCAGGTGAGCCAGGTCTCCCGCCCCTACCAGTTCGCGCTCGGCGCGGTCCTGATCTTCGGCGTGCTGTGGCTGCTCGTGCTGCGGCCGTCGGACTCCGTGTCCGCCGAGCCGCCGCTCCCCGGGGCACCGGGCGCCGCGCAGACCGCCCCCGCGGCCGGGGCCGCCCCGGGCGTCGCCGGCCTCGGCAACGCGGTGGAGCGCGCCCAGGACGCCGTCACCACCAGCGGGACCGCGGCTGCGGCGACGCAGCAGGCCGCCGCGCAGGCCTCCGGCGAGGCGACCCCGGCGCCCGCGAGCCCGGTGAGCGCCCCGGCGACGGACGCCCCGACGTCGACCGCGGCCCCCGCCGCGGACGCGCCCGCGCCCGCCGGCCAGGCCACCCCGCAGGACCCGTCCCGCCCGATCCTCGACGCGGTCGCCCGCGGTGCGGTCGCCGTCGTCCTCTTCTCCGAGCGCAACGCCGCCGACGACCGCGAGGTCCGTCGCGCCGTGCGCGCCGTCTCCCGTCGCGACGGCCGCGTGCGCGTCGTCTCCGCCCCGATCGCCGACGTCGGCCGCTACGAGGCGATCACGCGCGGCGTGCAGGTGCTCGCCGCCCCGACCGTCCTGGTCATCGGTCGCGACCGGGCCGCGCGCACGATCGTCGGGTTCACCGGCACCGCGGAGATCGAGCAGCTCGTCGACGACACGCTGCGCCGCACGCGCGGCCGCTGAGCGCGCTCAGCCCGCCCGGCGCAGGGCGTCGAGCTCGCGTTCGAGCACGCCGCGCAGCTCGTCGTCGGCGGGCAGCAGCAGCCGCAGCTCCGCCGCGCGCACGGCGGCGACCCGGTCGCGGCGGCGCATGAACGAGCCGACGAGGTTGTTGAGGATCCGCATCGCCGTCTCGTGCGCGGTCCACGGCCGCACGTGCGGGAGCGCCGCGGGCTGCGCCCGGAACGGCGCGCCGCCGTGGAACGGGTCGAGCAGCAGCGGCGGCACCGCCCCGAAGTGCCCGACGACGTAGTGCCCGGGCAGCCCGACCCCGACGACCGGCAGGTCGGCGCGGCGCGCGACCTCCGCGTACACGACGCTCAGCAGGATCGGCAGCCCGCGGCGCCGCTCGAGCACCCGGTCGAGCATCGAGTTGCGCGGGTCGTCGTAGGTGTCGGTGTCCCCGGCGAACCCGTGCGCGCGGCCCAGCAGCCGCGTCATCGCCGCGGCCTGGGCGCCCGCGTCGGCGTCGGCGCGGGCGACCTCCGGGTCCTCCGCGAGCTCGGCGCCGAGCGCGTCGAGGCGCGTCAGGGCGCCGCCGACGTCCACCCGGCCGAACTCGACCGCGATCGCGAGGACGAGGAGGTCGAGGCGCGGCTGGAACTCGGCGGCGAGGTCGGCGAAGAACGGTGGAGGAGCGTCGATGCGGACATTCTCCCGTGCCACACTCCCGGGGCGTGCCGGACGAGCGCTTCGCCGACCACCTGAGCTTCCCCCGCGGCCGCGGACACACCCCCGCGGACGCCGTCGCCGGCAACGCCGGAGGCGCGCTGTGCGGCGATCTCGTCACCATCCGGCTGCGGATCGAGGGCGACCGGATCGCCGACGCCGGGTTCGACGCGGAGGGCTGCGGCGCGACGATCGCGGCCGGCTCGGCGGTCGTCGAGCTGCTCGACGACGCGCACGTCCTGGACGCCGCCCGGATCGGCACGACGCAGGTCGCCGACGCCCTGGGCGGCCTCAGCGTCGGCAAGCTCCACGCCGCCGACCTCGCCGCGGACGCCCTGCACCGCGCGCTCGGCCGGGCGGTGCGCACGCAGGCCGCGGTCCCTGCCCCGCGCCCGGACGGCGGCGGCCGCACGCTCGTGGCGATGAGCGGCGGGGTCGACAGCGCGGTCGCCGCGCTGCTCAGCGCGCGGGACGCCACCGACGTCGCGACGGTGACGCTCGAGCTCTGGGCCGACGACGGCCACGACGGCACCCAGTCGTGCTGCAGCGCCGACGCCGTCCGCGGCGCCCGCGCGCTGGCGCACCGCATGGGCCTGCCGCACTTCACGCTCGACCTGCGCGCCGAGTTCCGCGCCGGGGTCGTCGACCCGTGGCTGGCCGACCACGCCCGGGGCCTGACGCCGAACCCGTGCGTGCGCTGCAACGGGCACGTCCGCCTCGACGCGATGCTCGACTACGCCGACCGCCTCGGCGCGGCGACGCTCGCGACCGGCCACTACGCGCGGATCACCCCCGACGGGCTGCTGCGCCAGGCCGTCGACGAGGGCAAGGACCAGGCGTACATGCTCGCCGCGCTCGTGCCCGGCACCATCGCCCGGCTGCGGTTCCCGCTCGGCGAGCTGCGCAAGCCGCAGGTCCGGGAGCTCGCCGCGCAGGCGGGGCTGCCGGTCGCCCGCAAGCCCGACAGCCAGGACCTCTGCTTCCTCGCCGGCGTCGGTCGCGCCGGGTTCCTCGCCCGTCACGGCGGCCCCGCGCTGGGCGACGTCCCGGGGGACGTGGTCGACCGGGACGGCACGAAGCTCGGCGAGCACCGCGGCCACCACCACCTCACCGTCGGGCAGCGCAAGGGCCTGGGCCTCACGGGCGGCACGGGCGAGCCGCTGCACGTGCTGCGCACCGACCCCGCGACCAACACGGTCGTCGTCGGGCCGCGCGACGCGCTGGCCACCACGCACGTGCCGCTGCGCGACGTGACGCTCCACCGCGCGCCCGAGCGCGTCGACCGGGTGCGGCTCCGCTACCGCTCCCACGCCCTGCCGTGCACGCTGCGCGACGGCGCGGTCGAGCTGCACGAGCCGGTCCACGGCGCGGCGCCCGGGCAGGTCGCCTGCCTGTTGCAGGGCGATGTCGTCGTGGGATGCGCGACAATCGCCCGGTGACTTCCGACGAGATCCGCGAGACGTACCTGTCGTTCTTCGAGCAGCACGGCCACAAGCGGCTGCGCAGCGGCTCCCTGGTGCCCGCGAGCTTCGATCCGTCGGTCCTGCTCACCACCGCGGGGATGCACCCGCTCAAGCCGTACTTCATGGGCCTGGAGGCCCCGCCGGCGGACCGCCTGACCAGCTGCCAGAAGTGCTTCCGCACCCCGGACATCGAGAATGTCGGCGTCACCGCCCGGCACCTGACGTTCTTCGAGATGCTCGGCAACTTCTCGCTGGGCGACTACTTCAAGGCGGGGGCCGCCGAGTTCGCGTGGGACCTCTCGCTCAACGGCTTCGGGTTCGATCCCAAGGACATCTGGGTGACGGTCTTCGAGGGCGACCCGGCGCTCGGGATCGGCCTGGACGAGGAGGCGGTCGCCGCCTGGGAGGCGCTCGGCGTCCCGCGCGACCGGATCGTCCCGTGCCCGCGCTCGGAGAACTTCTGGCAGGCCGGGCCGACCGGTCCCTGCGGCCCGTGCAGCGAGCTGTACCTCGACCGCGGGGTCGAGTACGGCTCCCCCGACGACCTGCCCGGCGGTGAGAACGAGCGCTTCCTGGAGTACTGGAACCTCGTCTTCATGCAGTTCGACCAGGCGCCGGACGGCACGCTCACGCCGCTGCCGAACCAGAACATCGACACCGGCCTGGGCCTCAACCGCATGGCCCTGATCCAGCAGGGCGTCGAGACGATCTTCGACACCGACCAGTTCGTGCCGCTGATCGCGCTCGGCCGCGAGCTCGCGACCGGCGAGGCGGACGACCGCGCGCTGCGGATCCTCGCCGACCACACGCGCGGCATGACGTTCCTCATCGCCGACGGCGTCGTCCCCTCCAACGAGGACCGCGGCTACGTCCTGCGGCGCCTGATGCGCCGGGCGATCCAGCAGGGCCACCGCATCGGCATGGAGGGCGGCTTCCTGCCCCGCTACGTGGACGTCGTCATGGAGACGATGGGGACGGCGTACCCCGAGATCGTCGAGGAGCGCGACACGATCCTCAAGTGGGTCCGCGCCGAGGAGGAGGGCTTCGGCCGCACGCTCGAGTCGGGCCTGAAGATCCTCGAGGAGAAGGTCGCCGCGGGCAGCCTCGACGCCGCCGCCGTCTTCCAGCTGCACGACACGTACGGGTTCCCGTTCGCGCTGACCCAGGAGATCGCGGCCGAGCGCGGCCTCGAGGTCGACGAGGCGGGCTTCGACGCGCTCATGGACGAGCAGCGCGCCCGCAGCGCCGGGGGCGCGGGGGGCGGCAAGGCCCGCGTCGGCGGGGCGGCGGACGTCGTGCGCGCCCTGTCGGAGACCCCGACCGAGTTCACCGGCTACGAGCACCTCGAGGAGCACACGACCGTCGCGGGCGTCACCGAGCGCGACGGCGTCACGTACGTGAAGCTCGCGTCCTCGCCGTTCTACGCGGCGGGCGGCGGCCAGGTCTCCGACGTCGGCACGATCGCCTGCGAGGACGGGGACTGCGAGGCGGTCGTCTCCGGCGTGCTGCGCGCCGGTGAGGACCAGGCCGTGACCGTCGAGCTGCGCACCGGCACGCTGAAGGACGGGGAGCGCGTCGTCGCGCGCGTCGACCCGACCGCCCGGCACGCCACGCAGTGCAACCACACCGCCACGCACCTGCTGCACGCCGCGCTGCGCAAGCACCTCGGCACGCACGTGCGCCAGGCCGGGTCGGCGGTGCAGCCGGACAAGCTGCGCTTCGACTTCAGCCACGGGCAGCGGCTCAGCCCGCAGGAGCTCCAGGCCGTCGAGGACGACGTCAACGGCTGGATCCTCGAGAACCACCCCGTGCGCGCGATCTCCACGACGCTCGACGAGGCCAAGGCGCTCGGCGCGATGGCCCTGTTCGGCGAGAAGTACGGGGACGTCGTGCGGATGGTGTCGGTCGGGGACGGCTCGTTCTCGCGCGAGCTGTGCGGCGGCACGCACGTGCGCAGCACCGCGGAGATCGGCCTGTTCAAGATCACCAGCGAGGGCTCCAGCGCGTCGAACGTCCGGCGCATCGAGGCCGTCACCGGGCCCGCCGCGGTCACGCTCGTGCGCGAGCACGACGCGCTGCTGCGCGCGAGCGCCGACGCGCTGCGCACGCCCGTCGACCAGGTGCCGGACGCGATCGCCGCGCTCCAGGCGAAGGTCAAGGCGGCCGCCAAGGCGCAGGCCGCCGGCGCCGCCGCCGGGGTCGACCCGGCGCAGGTCGCCGCGGGCGCCCAGGACGTCGGCGGCGCGAAGGTGCTCGTCACCGCCGTGGAGGGCGTCGGCGGCAAGGCGCTGCTCGAGCTCGCCGACAAGGTCAAGGGCCAGGTCGGGGAGGACGCGGCCGTGGTGCTCGGCAGCGCCGCGGACGGCAAGGTCGGGCTCGTCGCGCTCGTCACCCCGTCGCTCGTGGAGCGCGGTGTGAAGGCGGGGGAGATCGTCAAGCTCGCCGCGCAGATCACCGGCGGGGGCGGCGGCGGCCGCGACACCGCTGCGCAGGCCGGCGGCAAGGACCCGTCGAAGCTCGGCGAGGCGCTCGACGCCGCGCGGGCCGCGATCACCGGGGCGCTCGGCGGCTGATGCGGGTGCTCGCCCTCGACTACGGCAGCGCGCGCTGCGGCTGCGCCGTGACGGACCCGACCGGGACGATCGTCACGCCGATCGACGAGGTGCTGCGTCCCGGGACCCGCAAGGGCTTCAGCCGCGTGCTCGGCGTCGTGCGCGAGCGCGGGATCAAGCGGGTCGTCGTCGGGCTGCCGGTGACGTTGCGCGGGACCGACAGCGCGCAGACCGCCGAGGTCCGCGCGTTCGCCGCGAAGCTCGCCGACGCCGTCCGCGTCCCGGTCGAGCTGTACGACGAGCGCTACACCACCGCGATCGCCGCCCAGCGCGGCGGCGCCACGAGCGAGGACTCCCGGGCGGCGGCCGTGCTGCTCGAGGACTGGCTGACCGCGAACGCCGCGCGAGCGGGGGAGGGGGTCTGACATGGGCCTGTTCGGAGGCAAGGGCGACACCGGCGGGGGGCCGCGCGACGCGCACGAGCGCGAGCGGGCCCGGCTGGAGCGCGAGGTGCGGCGCGCCGAGCGCGCCGGCGAGCGGCCGGCCGCCGACGTGCTGGCCCGCCTCGCGGAGCTCGACGGGGCGTCGGCCCGGGCCGCGGCGCCCGCGCCCGCGCCGCCCGTGGCCGAGCCGACCGCGCCGCCCGTGGCCGATCCCGCGCCCGCCGCCGAGGTGCCGCCGACCGCCGCACCACAGCCCGACTGGTTCGACGGCGCCGACACGCCCGCGCCGCCCGCGCCGCCGGTCGCGCGCGAGCAGCGTGAGCCGACGCCGCCCCCGGTGCCCGAGCCCGCCGTCCCGCCGGCCCCGGAGCCCACCGCGCGACGCGAGCCCGAGCCCGTCGAGTGGGCGCAGGACACCGGCACCTGGGACGTCCCCGACCGCGCGCCCGCCGGCGACGGACCCGAGCCGACGTTCGGTCGCGACGAGCCCGCGCCGCCGATGACCCCGGAGCCCGCCCCGATCGCCCCGGCCCGGCGCCGCTCCTCCGTGCCCCCGCCGCCCCGCCGGCCGCAGCGGATCTTCACCGACGAGCACGACGCGCTCCCGGCGAGCGCCCGTTACGCCGACGAGGACGACGACGCCCCGGTCGGGGTGCGCCGCGTCAGCGAGGCGCAGGCCGCCGCCGCGGCCGGCACGCCGGGCGGCCCCGCCCGTCCCGCGCGTCCCGCGGGCGCGCCCGCGGCCGCGTTCCGTCGCCCGCGCCGCCTCGCGGTGCGGCTCGTCGGCGTCGTCCTGCTGCTCGTGATCGGTGCGGGCGCCTGGTTCGCCAACGCGCTCTGGCAGCCGTTCGCCGGCGACGGCGGCGACCGCGTCACCGTGCGCATCCCCGAGGGCGCGTCGGCGAGCGAGATCGGCGACCTGCTGGCCGAGCGCGGCGTCGTCGACTCCGGGTTCTTCTTCAGCCTGCGCGCCCGCATGAGCGGCGACCGCGACAAGCTCCGCGCCGCCACGTTCACGACGCTGCGCGAGGGCATGACCTACGAGGCGGCACTGGCCGAGCTGACCAAGCCCGTCCCGGTCGTGCGGACGATCACGGTCACCGTGCCCGAGGGCCGCTCGCGGCGCGAGACCGTCCCGATCATCCGCGAGTCCGGCCTGCGCGGCGGCTACCTCAACGCCACGAAGAAGGTCGACGGCTTCTCGCCGCGGCGCCTGTACGGCGCGCCGTCGGGCGTCCGCGACCTCGAGGGGTTCCTGTTCCCGGCCACCTACGAGCTCCGCAAGGGCGCGAACGTCAAGGACCTCGTCGCCAAGCAGCTCGAGGCCTTCCAGGAGCAGTTCGCCACGCTCGACCTGCGCGCCGCCCGGGCGAAGAACCTCAGCGCCTACGACGTCCTCATCATCGCCTCGATGATCGAGCGGGAGGCCGCGCTGGACAAGGAGCGGTCGCTGATCTCCGGCGTCATCTACAACCGGCTGAAGCAGGGCATCCCGCTCGGCATCGACGCGACCATCCGCTTCCGCCTGAACCAGTGGACGCAGCCGCTGAAGGTCAGCGAGCTGAACATCGACAGCGACTACAACACGCGCACCCGGCAGGGACTGCCGCCCGGCCCGATCGGCAACCCCGGGATCAAGTCGCTGCGCGCCGCCGCGAAGCCCGCGAAGACGAAGGCGCTCTACTACGTCGTGAAGCCGTGCGGCAACGGGGCGCACGCGTTCAGCGCCACCGACGCGGAGTTCCAGGAGGACGTCGCCGCCTACAACCGCGAGCGCGACAAGCGCGGCGGCCGCGACCCGAGCCGCTGCTGAGCGCCCGCCGCGCGTAGGGTCCGCGGCATGCCCCGCCTCGGTGTCCTCGGCTGGCCGGTCGCGCACTCCCGCTCGCCCGCGATGCACGGTGCGGCCCTGCGCCGCACCGGCCTCGACGCGCAGGGCTGGACCTACCAGCTGCTGCCGGTGCCGCCCGCGCTGTTCGACGAGACGGTCCGGGCGCTGCCGGCCACCGGGTTCGTCGGCGCGAACGTCACGATCCCGCACAAGGAGGCGGCGCTCGCGCTCGCCACCGACGCGACGCCGCGCGCCCGCGCGATCGGGGCCGCGAACACCCTGACGTTCGGGCCCGACGGGGCGATCCACGCGGACAACACCGACGCGCCCGGCACGATCGCGGCTCTGCCGCAGGACCTCGCGCTCGCCGGCGCCCGCGCGATCGTGCTCGGCGCCGGCGGCAGCGCCCGCGCGGTCGTGTGGGCGCTGCGCGAGGCCGGTGCCCGGACCGCGGTGTGGAACCGCAGCCCCGACCGCGCGCGCGAGCTGGCGGCCGACCTCGACGTCGAGGCGCTCACCGCGATCCCGTCCGGTGGGGCGGAGCTGCTGGTCAACTGCACCGCCGTCGGGCTGCACGATCCGGCCCGCACGTTCAAGGATCTGCCCGTGGATGCCGATGGCCTGGGTGACTTCCGCTGCATCGCGGACCTCGTCTACCGCCAGGGCGGCACGGAGCTGCTGCTGGCGGCCGGACGGGCCGGATGCGTCGTGGTCGACGGGCTGGAGATCCTCGTCCGGCAGGGAGCCCTGAGCTTCGAGCGCTGGACCGGGACGACGGCACCGCTCGACGCGATGCGGGAAGGCGCCCGTGGACCTGCAGACACCAGACCAAGCCCAGATGCCTGAACCCGCGCACCTGCGACCGGTGGACGCCGACACCTCGGCAGGGTCCGAGCCGTCCCGCGGCCCCGGCTGGGACGGGATCACGCGGCCGGTCACGCGCGGCGGCACGGGCCGGTTCCTCACCGACGTGATCGTCGAGATCGGGGCGTGCGACCGCGACCGCGTCGACCAGGCGATCGAGACGGCGCGCAGCTCCGGTGTCACGCCCGAGCAGGTGCTGGTCGACCAGGGCGCGATCACGCAGGAGGCGCTCAGCCGCGCGATCGCCGAGCGGTTCGGCCTCGACCACCTCGACCTCACGGCGTTCTCCGTCGACATGGGGGCCGCGAACCTCATCAACAACGCGGCCGCCAAGCGCTACGACGCGGTGCCGGTCGCGTTCCTCGGGGACCGCGGGCTGCTCGTCGCGATGGCCGACCCCAGCAACGTCCTCGCCGTCGACGACATCGCGCTGATGACCGGCTACGAGGTCCGCGCGGCGGTCGCCAGCCGCGAGGACATCGGGGCGCTCGTGTCGCGCCTGACGCGGCTGGACGACGTCGTCGCCTCGGCGACGTTCGCGCAGGACGAGGAGGACGCCTCCGGGGCCGCGGAGATCGTCGACCTGCGCGAGTCGGCCGACGACGCGCCGGTCATCAAGCTCGTCAACCAGATCGTCGCGCAGGCGGTCGAGCAGGGCGCCTCGGACATCCACCTCTCTCCGGACGGCACCCAGCTGCGCGTGCGGTTCCGCGTCGACGGGGTCCTGACCGAGACGACGACGGTCCCGCGCCGGATGGTCAACGGCGTGATCAGCCGCGTGAAGATCATGTCCGACCTCGACATCGCCGAGCGGCGCGTCCCGCAGGACGGTCGCGTCGGCCTGACGATCGACGGACACGCGGTCGACCTGCGCGTCGTCACGCTCCCGAGCGTGCACGGCGAGAGCATCGTGATGCGCATCCTCGACAAGTCGAGCGTCGTCATGGAGCTCGACAAGCTCGGCATGGCGGAGGGGGAGCTGCAGCGGTTCCGTCGCGCCTACCAGCAGGCCTACGGGGCGGTGCTCGTGACCGGGCCGACCGGCTCGGGCAAGTCGACCTCGCTGTACGCGGCGCTCGGCGAGGTCAACACGCCGGACAAGAACATCATCACGATCGAGGACCCGGTCGAGTACCAGCTCACCGGCATCACGCAGGTGCAGGTGAACCCGAAGGCGGGCCTGAGCTTCGCGACCGGGCTGCGGTCGATGATGCGCGCCGACCCCGACGTGATCATGGTCGGCGAGATCCGCGACCGCGAGACCGCGCAGATCGCGGTCGAGTCCGCGCTGACCGGCCACCTCGTGCTGTCGACGCTGCACACCAACGACGCGCCGACGGCGATCACACGGCTGATCGAGATGGGCATCGAGCCGTTCCTCGTGGCGAGCGCCCTGGACTGCATCGTCGCGCAGCGGCTCGCGCGCACGCTCTGCTCGCACTGCAAGCGCCGCGTGATCCTCAGCGGCGAGGTGCTGCGCGACAGCGGCTTCCCGGCCCGTGCGGACGTCGAGGGGTACGAGCCCGTCGGCTGCGCGCGCTGCGGCAACACCGGCTACAAGGGCCGGATCGGGCTCTACGAGGTGATGACGATGAGCGAGGAGATCCGCGATCTCACGATCGCGCGCGCCTCGGCCGACCGCATCGCCGAGACCGCGGTGGCCCAGGGGATGCGGCGGCTGCGCGAGGACGGCCTGGAGAAGGTGCGGCTGGGCCGCACCTCGATCTCCGAGGTCGCGCGCGTGACCGGAACGAACTGAGCGCGGCGGGGACTAGCCGCGCCGCTTGCGGGGCGCCCGGGTGCGGGCCGCCTTGCGGCCGGCGATCGAGCGGACGAGCTCGTCCTTCGTCATGTTCGATCGTCCGTCGACGCCCAGTTCGCGGGCCTCGTCGTAGAGCTCGTCCCGGGTACGGTCCCGACGGACCTCCCGGACCTTGACGTGTGCGTACTGCCGGACGGGTGCCATGGGGGAACTCCTTGCGTTGCTCACCCTCGGGCTACCCCCTCGTCCAGGAGGGAAACCCGCTCCGCGCGGCCGTGACCGTGGCCAGGTCCTCTAGCGCCCCAGCGTCACGGATGCGCGGGTCCTGCCGGCGACGACCGCGAGCGTCACGCGCTTCGCCGTGCGCAGCGCGCGGCGCCCGGTCTTGGTGAGCTTGAGGGTGACCGTCGCCGTGCCGCCCGCGTCCGCGCGTCCGCTGCCGGTGGCGACGGTCTTCCCGGAGCGCAGCGCCCTGACGGTGACCTTCTCGCCCGCCTTGCGCCCGATGAGCACCAGGGCCAGGCCCTTGGCGCGCAGCGTCCTGAGCGAGCGGGCGCCGGCGACGGTGATCTTCGCGCCGCTCGCGCCCGACCCGCCGCCGCTGCCGGGAGCCGGGACGCCGGGGTTCTGGCCCGGGGTACCGCCGCCGCCTGCGGCGCCGCCGACGCGCGTCACGGTCTCGCAGTCCGGGGCCACGGTGTCGATGACGTCGGCCCTGACGGCGTCGACGCCCGGGCCGCAGGAGATCGTGTCGGCCTCGCCGTCCACGGCGTCGACGGTGTCGGCGGCGGACCCGGGGGAGAGGTCGCAGTGGTACTCGTTGCAGCGGCCGGTGCGGTCGGCCTCGATGCGGTCGCGGCCGGGGCCGCCGGTGATCGTGTCGTTGCCATAGCCGCCCCTGAGGTCGTCGTTGCCGGCTCCGCCGTCGATGACCTCGTCGCCGTCGGTGCCCCTGACGACGTCGTCGCCGCCGAAGGCGAGGATCTCGCCGTGGCCGCCGACCTCGGTCGGGAGGATCTGCTCGGCGGCGTCCGTGCCACGGAACCGGACGCTGCTGCCGCTCTGGACGACCTCGACGTTCGTGACGTTGTCCTGCTCGCCCTCGATGCCGTCGTCGGCGACGCCGTCGAGGGTCACGGTGGCCGGACTCAGGTCGTAGGCGTCCTGGTGCATCCAGTCGACGACCTTGTCGACGCCCGCGCCGCCGTCCAGCACGTCGGCGCTGCGGGTGGTGGTCTGGCCCTCGCCGACGAGCTCGTCGTTGCCGTCACCGCCGCGCAGGACGTCGGCGCCGCCGCCGCCGGTGAGCTTGTCGTTGCCGGAGCCGCCGTCGAAGACGTTGTCCATGCCGTCGCGCCACCCGACGAGCTCGTCGTTGCCGTCGCCGCCGAAGACGACGTCGGCACCCGTGGTCTCGAGGGAGTCGTTGCCGGGGCCGAGGTGCACGGTCGCGAACGGCGCGGTCGTCTCGTACAGGTTCCCGTTCACGCGGTCGTCGCCGCCGAGGAGGTCGACGGTCATCCCGCCGGACGGGATCGGGCAGGTCACCTCCTTCTCGTGCTCGTCCCCGCTGCAGCCCGCGCGGGCGATCATCGGGGCGCCGCGGACGTACAGGAGCCCGTCGTAGATCTGGTAGTCGATGGCGTCGGGACCCTCGGTGCCGGTGACGACGACCTTGTCGCCCCGGACCTCGACGGTCGTGGCGTGGGCGGCGGTCGCCGGGATGAGCGCGAGCGCGGCGGCGAGCGCCGCGATGGTGGTCGTGGAGGAGGCGGTGGAGAGCATGGTGGGCAGCCTGCCGCCGCGCTGCCGGGGTGCCATCGGGGGATTGCCCCTTTCGCCTCCCGACTAGGGTTCGCGGCGTGCTGCGCACCGTGTCCGCCACGCGCTACGTCACCCCGCTGCGGGAGGGCGGCTCGCTGCCCGCCCTGGTGGAGGCCAGCGACGACGGCCTGTACGTCACGAAGCTCCGGGGGGCGGGGCAGGGGCCGAAGGCGCTCGTCGCGGAGGTGATCTGCGGTGAGCTCGCCCGCGCGCTGGGCCTGCCGGTGCCCGAGCTCGCCCTGGTCGACCTGCCCGTCGAGCTCTCGCACGCCGAGCCCGACCCCGAGATCCAGGAGCTGCTGCAGGCCAGTGCGGGCCTCAACCTCGGGCTCGACTTCCTTCCCGGGGCGCTGCCGTACACCCCGGTCGGTCGCGTGCAGCCCACGCCCGAGCAGGCCGCGGACATCGTCTGGTTCGACACCTGGACGGAGAACGTCGACCGGACCCCGCGCAACCCGAACCTCGTCGTCTGGCACGGGGCGCCCTGGCTGATCGACCACGGCGCCGCCCTGTACCGCCAGCACCAGCCCGACGGGCTGGGCGGTGGCGGAGGCCGCTTCCCGCTGAGCGCCCAGCACGTGCTGCTGCCGGTCGCCGCGTCGATCGCCGACGCCGACGGCCGGCTGCGGCCCCGGGTCGACCGGGCGCTGCTGGAGCGGGTCGTCGGGCTCGTCCCGACCGACTGGCTCGGGGACGTCCCGGCCAGCCTCTACGTCGAGGACCTGCTGGCGCGCCTGGACGGCGACCGCCCGTGGGTGGCGGGGGCGGAGGAGGCGCGGACCGGTGCCTGAGGTCTTCCAGTACGCGGTCCTGCAGGTCGTGCCGTCGATCGAGCGCGGCGAGCGCCTGAACGTCGGCGTGGTCGTGCACGCGCGGCGCCTGCGGTTCCTGGAGGTCGCGATCCGCCTCGACGAGGCGCGGCTGCGCGCGCTCGCCCCCGACCTCGACCTCGACGCGCTTCGCGAGCACCTCGACGGCCTCGCGCGCGTCGCCGCGGGGGACCCGACCGCCGGGGCCGTCGCGGCGCTGGAGCGGTCCGAGCGGTTCCACTGGCTCGTCGCGCCGTCCTCGACGATCGTGCAGGCGGGCCCCGTGCACACGGGGCTGTGCGAGGACGCCGACGCGGTCGTCGCGCGGCTGCTGCGCGAGCTCGTCGGCTGACCGGCGGACGGACGACCGGTCCTGCGGGCCGGGCTTCAGCTTTGCCCGCGGTGCGCCGATACGACCGGCACGATGCGGTTCGACTTCGCGGATCTGTTGATGGACGTGCTCGACCGGCGCGCCTCCGACCTCCACCTCACCGCGGCGAGCAAGCCGATGGTGCGCGTGCGCGGCCGGCTGACGCCGATGGACGACTACCCGGTCCTCGACGCGACCGACACGCGGGAGATCGTGTACTCGATCCTCACCAACGACCAGCGCCAGCGGCTGGAGACGGACTGGCAGCTGGACTTCGCGTACTCGATCCCCGGGCACGCCCGGTTCCGCGTCAACGCGTACTTCCAGCGCAGCGCGCTGGGCGCCGCGTTCCGCCTGATCCCGGCGCAGATCGTGCCGATCGACGACCTCGGCCTGCCGCCCGTCGTGCACGACCTGTGCACCAAGCCGCGCGGCCTGGTGCTCGTGACCGGCCCGACCGGCTCGGGCAAGTCGACGTCGCTGGCGTCGATGATCGACGAGATCAACGACACGCGCGAGGAGCACATCCTCACGATCGAGGACCCGATCGAGTTCCTGCACGGGCACAAGAAGTGCATCGTCAACCAGCGCGAGCTCGGCGGGGACGCGCAGTCCTTCGGCGCGGCGCTCAAGGCGGCGCTGCGCCAGGACCCCGACGTGATCCTCGTCGGCGAGATGCGCGACCTCGAGACGATCTCGACGGCCCTGACCGCCGCGGAGACCGGGCACCTCGTCTTCGGCACGCTGCACACGCAGAGCGCCCCGTCGACGATCGACCGCGTCATTGACGTCTTCCCGCCCCACCAGCAGCAGCAGATCCGCGTGCAGCTGTCGATCGCCCTGCAGGGCGTGATCACGCAGACGCTGATCCCGACCGCGGACGGGTCCGCGCGCGTCGTCGCGTGCGAGACGCTCGTGCCGACCCCGGCGGTGCGCAACCTCATCCGCGAGGGCAAGACGCACCAGATCCCGTCGGCGATGCAGACCGGCAGCGCGCACGGCATGCAGACGCTCGACGCGGCCCTGGCGGGGCTCGTGCGCTCCGGGAAGATCACGCAGCGGGTCGCGGAGACCCGGTCCTCCACGCCCGACGAGCTGCGCCGGCTGCTCGGTGGCGGCTTCGGGTCCTCGATGGCGGCGTAGCCCATGGCCACCTACGTCTTCAAGGCGATGGACGTCACCGGGGCCAAGGCCCAGGGTGAGGTCGAGGCCGAGAGCAAGCAGGCGGTCGGCGACCAGCTCAAGCAGCGCGGCCTGATCGTCCTGGACATCGCCGACAAGCACCGCTCGCGCGAGATCAACATCAAGCTGTTCGACCGGGTCAAGCCGGACGACCTGACGATCATGACCCGCCAGCTCTCGACGATGGTGAGCAGCGGCATGACGATCCTCCGCGCGCTGTACGTGCTGGAGGCGCAGACCGAGAGCGACAAGCTCAAGGAGACGCTCGTCCAGGTCCGCAAGGACGTCGAGGCGGGCCTGCCGCTGTCCGACGCGTTCGAGCGCCACCCGAAGGTGTTCGGTCCGCTGTTCGTCGCGATGACGCGCGCGGGGGAGACGGGCGGCGTCCTCGACCAGTCGCTGCTGCGCGTCGCCGACCAGCTCGAGAAGGACGCGGCGCTGCGCCGCCAGATCAAGTCGGCGATGGCCTACCCGGCGGTCGTGATCAGCTTCGCGCTGATCACGTTGATCGCGCTCGTGACGTTCCTCGTGCCCGTGTTCGTCGGCGTCTTCGAGCAGTTCGGCGGCGACCTGCCGCTGATCACGAAGTTCACGGTCGCCCTGTCGGACATCATGACCGGCTACTGGTGGGCGATGATCGGCGTGACGGTCGCCGCGGTCTTCGCGTTCCGCAAGTGGAAGTCCACGGACTCCGGCCGCGCGCAGTGGGATCGCTTCAAGCTGCGGGTGCCGATGAAGATCGGCGACATCGTCCAGAAGGTCGCGCTCGCCCGCTGGTCGCGCACGCTGTCGGCGCTGGTGAGCGCCGGCGTGCCGCTGCTGCAGGCGCTGGAGATCACCGGCAAGACCGCGGGCAACTTCGTCGTCGAGAAGGCGATGACCGACGTGATCGCCAACGTGAAGGCCGGCGGCATGATCAGCGAGCCGCTGAAGACCTCCCCGGTGTTCCCGGGCATGGTCAGCCACATGGTCGGCGTCGGCGAGGAGACCGGCGCGCTCGACACGATGCTCTCGAAGATCGCGGACTTCTACGAGGACCAGGTCGACGCCGCCGTCAAGCAGCTCACCTCGATCCTCGAGCCCGTGATGATCGTCATCGTCGGCGGCATGGTCGGGTTCATCGTCATCTCGATGTACCTCCCGCTGTTCAAGGTGTACGACCAGATCCAGTAGCGCCCCGGATCGGCCCGCGCCGACGCCTAGCCAGGTCTAGCTAGAGCGGGTATCGTGGCGGCATGGCCCAGGTCGGCATGCATGAGGCGAAGACCAAGCTCTCGCAGCTGGTCGAGCGCGCGGAGGCCGGCGAGGACATCGTCATCGCTCGTCACGGCAAGCCCGTGGTGCGCCTGACGCCTGTGACCTCGACCTCGTCGATGGCCGCGGTGCGCGGTGCCTTGCACGGCCAGGTGACGATGGCTGACGACTTCGACGATCTGCCCGACGGATTCGCCGAGGCCTTCGGCTGAGGCGCCGTGAAGCTGCTGCTGGACACGCACGCCGCCCTGTGGTGGGTCTCCGGCGACGATCGCTTCGGCGCGACCGCTGAACGGCTGGTGCTCGACGCCGACGCTCAGGTCCTGCTCAGCGCGGTGGTGATGTGGGAGGTCACCGTCAAGCAGGCCTTGGGCAAGCTCACGGTCCCGCCGAACTGGAGCCAGACGCTGCTCTCCGGCGGCGCCCACGAGCTTCCGATCACCCTGCGGCACGCCGCGAAGGTCGGGGACCTCCCGGAGCATCACCGCGATCCGTTCGATCGGCTGCTCGTCGCCCAGGCGCTGACCGAGGATGCGACAGTGCTCTCCCGCGATCCCGCGCTGCAGGCGTACGGGGCCGCTGTCGCCTGGTAGCACCGGACTGCCTCCCGGCGTTCGTGACCGGCGGTTCAGCTGAACCGTCGCCCCGCTCGGCCCGAGGCCGCTCGAGTGCGCGCCAGCTCACCAAAGAGATGAGCTGGCGTGCAGAGGACGTTGCGGCCGGAGTCGCGTCGGCGGTCTGAGATGCGAGCGCGCGCGAGCTCGTGGATCCCCGGGGCGCGTCGCCGCTCCCGTCTGTCGCGTTCAGGCGATCTCGTAGGGCGGGGCGCTGACCGGCGGGCCGGCGGTCACGCCGAGCGTGCGTGCGACTCGCAGGACCGCGATCGACCCCGTCCTGCGTGCGATCTTGCGGCACGCGGCCTCGTCAACCGGGTTGGCCGACGAACCGACGTTCACCTGATGCACGATCCAGCGCTTGCCGTCGCGGCGCAGGGCCTTCGGGGCTCGTTGGTAGGCGGCTGCTGAAGCGGCGTCGTCGGAGATCACGCCGGTCCACCAGGTGACACCGCCGTGACGCCCGCTCCTGGAGATCCGGAGTTGCTGTCCGCTGCTTCCGCCGTCTCCGACCGGGCGCGGGTCGACGACGTTGCCGGTGCGACGTGGCCGCACCCGCGTAAGGGTGCTGCGGACCGAGAGGCCGACGCTGCACTGGTAGCCGCTGGGCATCGGGGTGTCGAAGCGGTACGACCCGAGCATCGGGGTCCCGGCGAGCGCGCCGACCACCTGCGCCCACCGTGCCCCGGTCAGCGTGAACGTCGTGTGGTGGGACTTCAGCGCGCGGGCATCGCGGATGGGAGCCGAGCCGGGCCGGGTGTCGGCAGCCAGTGCGCTGGGCGGTACGACGACGAGGGCGACGAGCGGGATCAGCAGCTTGCGCATGGCCCGAGAACGTCGCCCGGCCACGGAAGTTGCGTCGCGCCTGCCTGCGATGGTCGTACCGTTGCTGCGACCGGGCTCGGCAACGGCGTGGCTGGCGGCGCGGCACCGACCGGCTGACCGGCGGTCGCGGCAACGACCGCCAGGGCCGAGGCTCGCGCACTGCCTCGCGCCGATCGGCCGCGGCCGCCCTCCAGACCACGCGCCCCCGCCGCGATGCGGGCCGTCGCGCGGCACCCCAGGCCGCGCTCAGCGCGAGCTGCGGCGCCCTCAGGCGGTCACGGCGGCACGCCGAGCGCCCGCTCCAGCCTTGACCGCAGCTCCCTACCGCACCTGGGTGGGCCCGAGCCCGGATCTGGGGATGGACCCGCCCAGTTCGGCCGGTTCGCGCGTCAGCGCCGTGCCCGTGACCGGCCGGGACACCGACGCGTCGTCGCCCGCGCTCCGCCTCGGCTTCGACGTCGACGAGCGCGTCACCGCCGTGGTGCGTCTCAGCCGCGCGGGCCGCACGATCGCCAAGCGCACGGTGACGCTCGCCCCCGGATCCCGCGCGCTCGACCTGCTCGTCCCGGCGAAGACCGCGGGCGGCAGCGCCCGCCTGACCGTGTCGTTCACGGACACCGACGGCGCCCGCAACGTCGTCACGCGGACCGTGACCGTGCCGCGTCGCGACGCCTGATCGGCGTCGCGACGCCGGGATCAGAGCGCGACGACCGCGACGACCGCCAGCAGGAACGTGCAGCGCAGGATCAGGAACCAGGTGGGGACGGCCATGGGGACAGCGTCCCGCCCGTCCCGTCAAGACCACGTGAGGCTCGCCCGCGGCAGCGTCAAGATCGCGTGAAGGCCCGCCGGGGATCCTGCCCGGGGCACCCCGCGCGCTCGGCGGCGAGCTGCCCGTGGCCGGCTGTCGGCCGTCGCCGGCCGAGGGTCGCCGTGCCGACCGCGCACCGGAGCCACCGCCATCCCATAAGCGGCGGCCCCGGGCGCGATCGGGACGGGACGCCGGAAGTCGTGACGTCCGCTGGACCACGTCCCGTCCCGGCGCGCACCGTAGGCGCGCCGCGACCGCGTGGCACGCCGCACCGCAAAACCCTGGTACTCCGACGACGCGGTCCCTCAGAGGACCGCGTCGAGCTCGCGCCGGCTGCCGATCCCGAGCTTGCGGTACGCGTTGCCGAGATGGAACGCGACGGCCTTCGGAGTCACGAACAGCTCGTCGGCGATGGCCCGGTTGGACAGCCCGTCGCGCGCGAGCAGCGCGACGCGCCGCTCCCCGACCGTCAACGACTCCGGGCCGGCCAGCCGCCGCCTGCGCGGACGACCGCCCGCGGCGATCAGCTGCGCGCGGGCGCGGCTCGCCAACCCGTCCGCGGCGCAGCGGTCCGCGGCGTCCAGCGCGAGGCGCAGCGTCTCGCGCGCGGCCACCGTGTCGCGCTGGCGCAGGTCCTCGCCGAGCTCCAGGAGCGCCCACGCGTGCTCGATCCGGGACTGCGAGGGTGCGCTGACCGCGGCGGCCTCCTCGAGCAGCGCCCGGCGCTCGACGGCGTCCGACGCGACGGTCGCCCGCGCCCGCAGCGCCTGGGAGAGCGCCCGCGGCGCGCCGAACCGCCGCGCGGCGGCCACCTCCGCGTCACCCTGCGTGCGGGCCTCGTCGTCGCGGCCGAGCGCGGCGAGCGCGCGGGTCGCGTCGGCCCGCCACGGCCCGAGCGCCGGGTTGAGCGCCCCGAGCTCCTCGATCCCGCGCCGGCCCGCCGCCAGCAGCAGCTCGACCGCCGCCGCGGGGTCGCCCTGCGCCAGGAGCAGCCGCCCGCGCGCCGCGTCGGTCACCGCCCACATCGGGCTCGTCCGGGGATGCGTGTCGCTGCGGTCCGCGATCGCCAGCGCCTCGTGGGCGCCGACCACGTCGCCGCGCTCGAGCCGCACGGTGACCAGCAGGGCGGTCGTCCCGGGCAGCAGCGCACCCCACCCGTGCTCGTGGGCGGTCAGCGCCTGGTGCAGGTCGGCCTCGGCCTCGTCGAGCACCCCGGCCTGCGCGAGGCCGTGCCCGCGCAGGTGCCGCCAGGTCGCGTGCGCCATCGGGGAGGCGCGACGCTGCGCGTCCTTGAGGCACGCGTCGGCGATCGCCAGCACCTCGGCGTAGCGGTCGGCGCCCAGCAGGGCGAACGCCACCCGGACCCCGGCCGGGTCGTCCGCGGAGGACTCGGCCAGCAGCGCGCCGTCGTCCCAGGCGCGCAGCGCGAGCTCCGCGGTCAGGACGTGGTCGTCCCCCGCGAACATGTGCCGGCGGGCGGCGTCGGCCAGCGCGGCGCGCTCCGCACGACCGCCGACCGGGCGGCCGACGCGCGCCGCGACCGCCGACGCGACCGCGGCCGCCGGGCCGGGACTCCACAGGCGGGTGGCGTCGTGCATCGCGGCCAGCTCGACCCCGAGCTCCTCGTCGCGCGGGCCCGCGTCCAGGCCGCGCTGCGCCGCGTCGGCGGCCGCGTCGAACCGCCCGTGGGCCTGATGGACCCAGGCGAGCTCGAGCAGCAGCCGCGGCCGGTCGTCCCCCGGGGCCGCCGCGATCGCGGCCTCGAAGGTCCCGGGCGCGTCGGTGCGGCCCGCGGCGGCCTGCGCGCGGGCGGCCGCCGCCAGCGTGCCGACCGACCGGGCGGGCGGGGGCGGCTCGGCGAGCGCCCGGTCCAGCAGCCGCGCCGCCTCGCTCGGCGCCGCCCGTCTGCGCGCGTGCCGGGCGGCGTCGGCCAGCGCGTCGACCACCCAGGCGCGACCGCCCGGGGGGACGGCGAGCAGGTGCGCGCCCGCCAGCGCGGCATCGCCGGCGAGCACGCGCAGCCGTGCGGCGCGCAGCTCCAGCCGCGACCGCTCGCCGGTCGGGGTCTCGGCGAGGACCGCGTGGCGCAGCAGCGGATGGACGACGTCGACGGGGCCCGTGTCGGTCAGCAGCCCGCAGCGGCGGCCGGCGGCCAGCGCCGGGGTCGCCGTCGTCGCGTCCAGCCGGGCGACGGTCGCGGCGTCCGCCACAGGTCCCGGGCCGAGGATCGCGACCGCGCGCGCGAGCCGGACCGCGTCGCCGTCGAGCTGCCCGAGCATCGACCGGACGATCCACCGGGCGGGCTCGGCCCCGACGTCGTGCACGCGGCCGGCGTCCGCGTCGGCGCCGCGCACGCCCTCCTCGACGAGGGCGTGCAGCAGCTCGCGCAGCAGCAGCGGGTTGCCGCCCGTCACCGTCGTGCAGGCCGCTGCGAACGCGGTGCCCGGGGCGGCAGGGAGGACCTCGTCCACCACCGAGGCGGCGGCGGGCGCGCTCAGGGCGGCGGGGCGCAGGACGCGCGCGTGGGGGACGGCGACCGCGGTCTCGGCGGCCGGGGAGACCCCGGGCCGCAGGGCGACGCCGAGCAGGATCCCCAGTCCGGTGGCCTGCCGGGCGAGGGACGCCACGAACCGCAGCGACGGCTCGTCGACCCAGTGCAGGTCGTCCACGAGCAGCACCAGCCGCTCCCGCTCGCCGATGTTCGCGACGGTGCGCTGGAGCGCGTGCACGACGGTCATCTGCGCGTCGAGCTCCGCGACCGCCCCGACGACGGGCGACCCGTCCGCCAGCAGCGCTCCCGCGCCCGCCGCGGCGCCGGTGAGCACCGCGTCCCGCGCGTCGGGATCGGCCGCCGCCAGCCACGGCCGCAGCAGCGCCGACGCCGCGCCGAACGGCAGCGGCCGGGTCAGCTCGGTGCCCGCGGTCCTGCAGACCGTGCACCGGCCCGCGCGGGCTCCGGCGGCCATCGCGTCGAGGATCCGGGTCTTGCCCAGCCCCGCGGGCGCGGTGACGACCAGCAGCCCGCCGCGGCCGGCCCGCAGCGCCCCGATCGCCGCGGCGACGGCGCGCAGCTCGGTCTCGCGTTCGCGCAGGCGGGGGTGACGCGCGCGCGGCGCGGGAGCGTCCTGGACCATGCCCGCGAGCGTACTCCGACAGGCGGCGTACTTCGCGATCCGCGACGGGTGTTCAGCGACGCCTGCGGCGCTGCTGCTTGCGCCGGCTCACCGAATGGGAGCGGGCGGGACCGGCCGTCTCGGTCGGGCTCGGCTCGACCGACGCGACCTGCTCGCGCGCCTGGGCGCTCGAGCGCCGTGCGGCGAGGTAGCGCAGACCGAGCAGTCCACCGACCGCTCCGAGCTTGAGGACCGCGTAGCCGCCGGTCCCGGGCGTCAGCACGTTCGCAGAGTGCACCATGCCCTGAGAGTACGCCAGCGCCGCCGATGACCAGGGTTTTGGCGCGCGAGCGGTGCGGCCCCGCCGGCGCGCCTACGGTCCGCCGCATGGGACCGAGCCTCCTGCACCAGCAGCTCCAGCACACCCGCCATCACGACGCGATCGCCCGGGCCGCGACCCCGCCGGAGGGTGCGGACGCCCGGGCGTCCGCACCGGTGCCGCGGACGGTCGCCGACGCGCCGGTCGGCGGCCGTCGCCGGTGGCCGTGGCACCGGCGACGCGCCGCGGTCGCCCACCCGTGAGGACGGGCGCGGCTAGCCGATCCGCGTGCTCTTCTTCGTCGTGCGCGCGTTGCCGGCGAGGTCGGTCGCCCGGACCTCGAGCGTCACGTTCAGCCGCGACCGCAGCCGCAGGACCGCCTTGCCGGTGCTCGACGGGCGCACGGTCACGGTGCTCGACCCGACCCGGCTGACCTTCAGCGTCCGCGAGCCGACCGTCAGCGTGCGCCGGCCGACCTTCGCGAGCAGCCGGATCCGCACGGTCGCCGGCTCGCTGACCGCGAACGTCACCCGCGCGCCCGCCCGGCGGAAGCCCGCGGCGCTGACCTTCTTCAGCGCCAGCCGCGTGAGCACCGGCCGCGACGTGTCCGCCGGGGTCGGGCTGCCCGGCACGCCGGGGGTCGCCGGGATCCCCGCGGGGATCGTCTGGCTCGGCGGCGGGGTGGACGGGGAGCCGGGCGCCGGCGGGCGCACCCGCGTGATCGCCACGGTCGCCGGGATCGGGGTGGACGGCGTGAAGTTCGCCGTGCGGTCCCCGTCCGGCCACCAGGACGAGTAGGTCTGCACGTCGCCGAACACCGCCGAGGTCCGCGTCGCCGTGACCTCGCCCGGGTGCTGGACGTTGATGAACAGCGTCTGCTCGTCGGGCGTGAAGTACGGGCCCGTGCCCTCCGCCTCGATCGGCATGTTCGCGAAGCGGAACGCGATCCCGGCGTTCGGGCCGCTGCGCGGGATCATGAAGACCGCGTTGTTGGCGTGGTAGTCGTAGTGGGGGGGCCGCGTTGGTCGAGCCGCGCAGCGACGCGGAGGAGATGTCGGTGACGATCCAGAGGTTGTGCGCGCTGTCGAACACGAGGTTGTCGCAGCTGGAGAAGCCCTTCTCGCCCTCGGCCGGCCGACCGGTGACCCCGCCGGACGCGTAGTCCTGCCAGGTGAACGTCAGCGCCTCCGGGTCGTTGCCGGCCTCGGTGAGCCGCCGGACCG
This sequence comes from Conexibacter sp. W3-3-2, assembly GCF_009707605.1. Lineage (NCBI taxonomy): Bacteria > Bacillati > Actinomycetota > Thermoleophilia > Solirubrobacterales > Conexibacteraceae > Conexibacter > Conexibacter sp. W3-3-2. The sequence continues at coordinate 240,243 of NZ_WLYW01000001.1, forward strand.
AGCCGTGCACGTCGTTGACCCCGGAGTTGTTCGTCAGCGCGATGTAGACGGTGCCGTCGGAGTCGACCTCGACGTCCTCCGGCCGGTTCATCGCGAAGTGCGTGAGCCACTCGTTGGCCAGCACGCCACCGCCGGTGTCGATGTCGCGGTTGAAGCGGCCCGCGTAGTTCGCGCTCGTCGGGTCGGTGTCGCCGGTGGTGGTGCCCTGCTTGGGGCGGCGCGTGCCCGCGGTCGAGGTCGTGTAGCCGCCGAGCGACAGGCGCGTGTCGTAGAGCTCCCAGTCCTCGACCTTCACCCACTGGCCGGTGCCGCTCGTCGCGGTCAGCAGCGGCCCGTTGATCGCGCTGAACCGGCGGCGGCCCTCCGGCGCCCAGCGGGCGACGTAGAGCGTGCCCTCGGTCAGGATCTGCAGGTTGTTGGCCCGGTCGCCGGGCACGAACGCGCGGGTGGAGACGAACTTGTAGGTCGCCTGGTTGGCCTGGTCGTCGCCCATGTAGAGGACGAACTTCTTGCCGGGCGCCTGACGGAACGCCGTGTTCTCGTGGCGGAAGCGGCCGAGCGCGGTGTGCTTGCGCCCGACGAACGCCGGGTCGTGCGGGTCGTGCTCGCAGACCCAGCCGTAGCGCTGCGACTCGCCGACGGCGCCGGTGTCGGCCTTGTACTCGTTGCCCGCGACCTGGCCCCAGCCGTAGAAGAAGTCCTGGTTGCCCAGCGCGAAGCCGTAGCCGTCGTAGTTCTCCTCGCACGACAGGGCGGTGCCCCACGGGGTGATGCCGCCCGAGCAGTTGCCGATCGTGCCCGGGGCGGTCGTGCCGACCGCGATCCGCGGGCCGCGGACGCCGGCGGTGCCGACCGTCCCGCCGGAGCCGGCCTGCAGCACGGTGCCCGGGGCGCCGGCGAGCGGTCCGGTGAACGTCAGCGGCGTGTCGGGCTTGCCGGGCACGTCGCCACCGAAGATCCGGCGGTTGTAGCGGGAGGGGGAGACGACCTTCCAGATCCCGTCGGCGCCGCGCTTGATGTGCACGATCGAGTTGCCGACCGACTCCATCTCCTGATGGATCTCCGCGTCGGTCTTCGTGTGCTTCGCCGCGGGCGCCCCGGCCGGGTTCTCGACCCCGGTCTGCTTGTAGCCGTTCTGGAAGAACGGGGCGGGGTACTCGTGGTTGACGAAGATCAGGCCCTCGTTCTCGCCGTCGAGCGGGAAGTAGGCGAGGTAGTCGTTGTTGTACCCGTAGGTCCAGCTCGTGCCGTCGGTGTTCGCGAAGGTGTCGCCGTAGCGGATGAGCACGTCGGCGCGGAACCCGGGCGGGACCTCGAAGCGGTCGAGGCTCGACGCGGCGAGGGCGGTGAACTCGGAGAACGGCGTGGCGTCCCCGGCGGCGAGGGCCGAGTCGGTCATCAGGTCGGTCACGCCCGCGATCTCGAGCGCCTGGGCGGCCACGGTGCTCGCACCGGCGGCGGCGACGGCCTTGATGAAGCTGCGTCGGGTCTGGTCGCCGGTGAGCTTGCCGACGAGGGTCTGGTCGTCCACGGTCTGCATATGGGGCGCCACCGTAGGCGCGGTCTGCGGCCCGCTCGTGAACGCCTGGTGATCAACCGGAGAAGACCGCGTAAAGACGACGTGCGGCGCGTTTCGCGGCGCGTTCGGGTGGGCATCGACCGCGGATGCCCCGTCCCGGTCTGCTCCGTCCCGTCCTGCTGGCGCTGGTCGCGCTGGTGCTGCTGCCCCTCCCGAGCGCGTCCGCGCGGGTCGACCGGCGCCCCGACCTGCAGCGGCTGTTCGCGCAGGCCGGCACCGTCGGCACCATGGTCGTCCAGGAGCGCGGGGGCCGGCGCGAGCGCACGACGATCGTCGGCGCGCCCCGCAGCGCCCGCCGCTACCTGCCGTCCTCGACGTTCAAGATCCCCAACTCGCTTCTGGCGATCGAGCGCGGGGTCGCCTCCGGGGCCGACGAGCCCTACCCGGGCCCGCACCCCAACGTCATCCTCGACGGCGCCCCGCTGCTGCCCGCCCAGTGCGAGGGCGACCTGACGCTCGCGACCGCCTTCCGGTTCTCCTGCATCCCGATCTACCAGCAGATCGCCCGCGAGATCGGCCTCGACGCCTACCGCCGCGACCTGCGCGCCCTGCGCTACGGCAACGGGCGGCTCGACCCGGCGCTCGCCGACCGCTTCTGGCTCGAGGGCCCGTTCGCGATCAGTGCCCGCGAGCAGGTCCGCTTCCTGCAGCGTCTGCGCACCGGCAGGCTGCCGCTGCGGGCGCGCACGATGGACGAGGTGCGCCGGATGATGATCACCGAGGACACCGCCGGCACGGTCGTGCGCAGCAAGACCGGCTACGTCTTCACCACGACGCCGCGGGTCGGCTGGTGGGTCGGCTGGGTGCAGGCGGGCGAGCGCACCTGGACGTTCGCGCTGAACCTCGACGTCACGCGCCCCGAGCACCTCGCCGCCCGCACCACGATCGGCCGCGCGATCCTCCGCGAGCTCGGCGCGCCGCTCACCGGATGACGCCTCGGTGACGGCACGGCTGGCACCATCCGGCGCACCATGCGCCGACTCGCCGCCCTCGCTCCCGTGCTGCTGTCCACCCTCGCGATCGCCGGCTGCGGCGACGACGGCGTCGAGGGCCTCCAGGACGCGCAGGACCGGGTCGACCAGCTGCAGGAGAACGTCGACCGGGTCCAGGACGCCGTCCAGGATCCGGTCGGGGCCGCGCAGGAGGAGGCCGAGCGCGCGATCGAGGACGCGATCACCCCGGACATCCTCCAGGGCGAGGGTGAGGGGGGAGTAGCGCTACGCGGCCGGGCCGTCGCCGCTCTCCAGCCGCGCCCGCCGCTTGCCGCCCGGCAGGCGGCCGACGACTGCGCTCAGCGCCCGCAGCGACGGCTCGACCTGCTGCAGCTGCCCGGCGATCCCGGCGACCTGCTGCTCGACCGCGCGGATGTCGGCGGGCAGCTCCGGCAGCGTCTGGAGCCGGTCGGCGAGCGCCTCCAGCACGGAGGTCAGGTCGGCCAGGCGGCCGAGCGAGACGGACAGCTCGCCGAGCTGCGAGAGCGGACCGTCCGGCGCGACGAGCTGCTCGACCGGTCCGTCCCTGGCGAGCAGCCGGTCCAGTGGGCCGTCGTGCTCGATGACGCGGCTGACGCTGCTGTCGGGCTCCAGCAGCGCGGTGATCGTGCCGTCCGGGTCCAGCAGCCGGTCGATCAGACCGTCCGCCTCGAAGATCCGGTCGAGCACCCCGTCCGGCTGCAGCACCCGGTCCAGGGTGCCGCCGGGCATCGTGAGCCGGTCCAGCGCCCCCTCGTCGGCGAGCAGCCGGTCCAGCGGCCCGCCGACCGCGAGCAGCCGGTCGACGGGACCGCCGGCCATCAGCAGCCGGTCGACCGCGCCGCCGTCGTCCAGCAGCCGGTCCAGCGGCCCGCCCTCGGCCAGGAGCCGGTCGAGCGGACCGCCCGCGGCGAGCGCGCGACCCAGCGGCTGGTCGTCGGAGGTCAGCCGGGCGAGCTGCTCGATCCGGGCGAGCGGGCCGTTGGGGTCGCTCAGGCGCGCGAGCGACTCGAGCGCGCCGCCCTCCTCGAGCAGCAGGTCGACGCGGTCGATGATCCCGTCACGCCGACGGACCGGCCCCTCCGGCGCGAGCAGATCGCGGGCCGAGAGCACGAGCTCCGCGGTCGCGACGGCCGTGCGGGCGGGGAGGAGGGCGAGTCCGAGAAGTCCCATGGCGCCCATCCTCCCCGATCGCCGCGTGCGGGTCAGCCGTCGAGGCGCCGGGCGAGCGCGCGGATCTCTCCGCGCCACCGCTCGAGCGCCGTGTCGGTGATCCCGGTGAGCTCGGACGGCGAGCGTCGCGGCTGGGCCTGGCAGTTGTGGGCGAACCGCCGCTCGACGGCGTCGGGGGCGCGCTGCCGCAGCGCACCCCGGCCGCGGGGGTGCGCTTGCGCAGCAGGGCGGTGCCCGACGGGCGGAAGCGCACCATCTGCGACGCGGGGACGATCCGGTCGTCCTCCAGGTGGCCCATCAGGACGCGCTTGCCGGCGTAGCGGCCCGGGCGGCCCGCCGGGCTGAACGCGGCGAGCGTGCTCGGCCGCGCCCCGAACACGCTCTCCGCCCGGGTCCGGGCGTAGCCGCCCAGCGCGTCGAGCGCCGTCGGGGCCCCTTCGGTGACGACGCACCCGATGTCGCCGCGCGCAGCCGCCATCAGCGCCAGGTGCCCACCCGAGGACCGGCCGAACACGCAGAGCGGCCGGTTCGGGTGGCGCCGGCGCAGCGTCTGCGCCCAGGCGACCACGTCGTCGATCGCCTGCCGGCCCGTTCCCGGGCCCGTCGTGTGCGAGACGACGACGGTCGTCCACCCCTCGGCGGCCCACGGCGCCGCGGCGCTGCGCCACTGGGCCGCCTTGATCGTTCCGCTGAACCAGCCGCCACTGTTGACGATCATCGCCACCCCACGGTCGCCTCCCGGGTTGTCGAGCACCTGCATGTCGCAGGCGACCCGGCCGCAGGTGGGGGCGGCCCGGGCCGCGCCGACGGGGACGAGGAGCACGGCGAGGGCGAGCGCAGCCGCGAGGCGACGCGGGAGTCTGGGGAGCAGCATGACGACCCACCCTAGTACCGCGTCGCCGGTCGCGGTACGGGCTGGGTGATCGAGCCCCTCGGCGCATGGGCGTTCGGTGGCTCGCCACAAGCGCGCGGTCGTCCCGGCGTGGGAGGGTCGGGCCGATGACCGAGCTGCTCGACCTCGACCTCCCCAACGGCCGGCTGCGCGTCGAGCGCTCCGGTCCCGCCGACGCGCCCGCGGTCGTCTGCGTGCACGGGCTGACCGCCAACCTGCGCTCGTTCGACGCGCTGCGCGAGCCGCTGCTGGCCGCGGGGCGCCAGATGGTGGCGATCGACCTGCGCGGGCGCGGCCGCAGCGCGGACACCGGCCCGGGCACCTACGGGCTCGACCGCCACGCCGACGACGTCGTCGGCGTCGCCGACGCGCTCGGACTCGACACGTTCGCCTACGTCGGCTGGTCGATGGGCGCCCTCACCGGCCTGGAGGTCGTCGCGCGGGCGGGCGCGCGGATCCCGCGCCTGGCGCTGCTCGACGCCGTCGGCGGCATGGACGACGCGGCGATCGCCGCCGTCCGCGCGGGCACCGCGCGCCTGGACGCCGTCGTGCCGACCCCCGAGCCGTACCTGGACGCGTTGAAGGCCTCCGGCGTCTTCGACCCCTGGGACCCGTTCTGGGACGTGTACTTCACCTACGAGCTCGCGCCCGTGGACGGCGGCCTGTCGCCGTCGACGAGTCGGTCCGCGGTCCTCGAGGACCTCGACGTCGCCGGCCGCGACTTCACGCCGCTGTGGGCGGACCTGACGATGCCGACGCTGCTGGTCTGGGCCTCCCAGGACCTCGGCGGCGGGCTGATCGTCCCGCAGGACGTGCGCGACGAGTTCCTCGCCCGCGTTCCCACCGCGACCCTCCACGCGGTCGACCGCAACCACTACGGGATCATGGTCGCGCCGGGCGTGCCCGAGGCGATCACGGCGCACGTCACGGATGCGGAGCACCGTCCCGGGTAGCCGCCCGGGATGCCGTTCGCCGCCGAGCGCGGGTTCGCCTTCGCGGACCCGTACGCCCTCGTCCTCCTGCTCGGTGGACTCGCGCTGCTGGCCGCCGTGGTCGCCCTCACCCAGGAGCAGGAGCACGCGTTCACCGCAGCGGTCGTCTACCTCGTCCTCGGGGTCGCCATCGCCGCGCTCCTCGCGGGCGTGGGGATCGAGGCGATCGACCCACTCGCCGACCCACGCCTGATCGAGCACCTCGCCGAGCTCGCCGTCATCATCGCGCTGTTCACCGCTGGGCTGAAGCTCGACCGGGCGCTCAGCTGGCGGGAGTGGCGCACCCCGACGCTGCTCCTCGCGGTCGTCATGCCCGCCTGCATCGCGGCCGTCGCGCTGCTCGGGACGCAGCTGCTCGGGCTCTCCGCGGGCGCGGCGATCCTGCTCGGCGCGATCCTCGCCCCCACGGACCCGGTCCTCGCCGGTGACGTGCAGGTCGGTCCGCCGGGGGAGGAGCGCGAGCGGGAGCCGCACTTCGCGCTCACCGCCGAGGCGGGACTGAACGACGGGCTCGCGTTCCCGTTCGTGTTCCTCGGCCTGTTCGTCGCGGCCCGGGACGGTGGCGACTGGGTCGGGACCTGGGTGCTCGCCGACGTGCTGTACGCGATCGGCGTCGGTGTCCTGGCCGGCGCGGCTGGTGGGCGGCTGTTCGCGTCCGTGGCGATGCGGCTCCGTCGCCGCGAGACGATCCACGTGCGCTTCGACGGATGGCTCGCCGTCGCGGCGGTGCTCGCGATCTACGGCGCGACCGAGATGCTCGGGGCCTACGGATTCCTCGCCGCGTTCGTCGCCGGACTCGCGTTCCGCCGCGCGGAGCGGGAACACGAGCTGCACGCCCGCGTCCACGAGGGCGGCGAGGTCGTCGAGCACGTCGCCGAGCTCGCGCTGGTGCTCCTGCTCGGCAGCACGTTGACACTCGCGGGGCTGCAGGCCCCGGGCGTCGGCGGCTGGGTTCTCGTCGTCGCGCTCCTCGTGCTCGTGCGGCCCGCGGCGTGCCTGCTGGCCTTCGTGCCGGCGGGACTTCCCGTCCGGGAGGCCGCCTTCATCGGCTGGTTCGGGATGCGTGGCATCGGGTCGCTCTACTACGTGGCCGTCGCGATCGGGGCCGGCGTCCTGTCGGACGGAGAGGAGGAGCTCCTCTACTGGACGACCTCGGCCTGCATCATGACGTCGATCCTCGTGCACGGACTGACGTCCACACGGCTCACGGCCCGACTGGCCGGGACGGCGTGACGTGTCGGGCGCCCGGCCGCGGGTACCCCTGCGGCATGAGCCTCATCCGCACCGTCACCGCCCCCGCCCGCCTCGCGCTGCACGTCGGCCACCACGTGCTCCGGCACGCGCTCGAGCTCGCGGAGGTGGCCGCGCAGCGCGCCCGCCCCGACCAGGACCGCGACGCGGCGGTCCACGTCACGCCGATCCGACCGCAGGCCGACCGGCCGACGGCGGACCGCCCGGCTCCCGCGCCCACCGCGACGCCCGTCGCGGGCCCGTCCGGGGTGGTCCCCTCCGGGACGTCGACCGCCCCGGCCGACACCGAGCAGCCGGAGTTCCAGCCCCCGCACGTCGACGACGAGCGCGAGGTCGTCTACTCGTCGGCCGACGCGGGCGCCGAGGACGAGGTCGGCGCGACGCTGCACGTCGACGAGCCGTGGCCCGGCTACACCGCCATGACCGTCCCGGACATCGCCGACCGGCTCGTCCTCGCCGACACCGCGACGCTCGCGGCGGTGCAGCTCTACGAGCAGACGCACCGCGCGCGCAAAGGCGTCCTGATGGCGGTCGACGAGCAGCTCGAACGCGCCGCGAACTAGGACAGAAGCCGGCCGCAAGCGGCCGTAGCCTGGGCTCCATGACCTCCACCATGAAGCTCGAGCTGCTCATCCTGCCCGTCTCCGACGTCGACCGCGCGAAGGCGTTCTACGTCGACCGGGTCGGCTTCGTCGCCGACCACGACCACACCGTCAGCGACGACCTGCGGTTCGTGCAGCTCACCCCGCCCGGCTCCGGCTGCTCGATCGCGATCGGCCGCGGACTCAGCGAGAAGGAGCCCGGCTCCGTCGAGGGCATCACGCTGGTGATCGAGGACGCGGACGCGACCTGCGCCGCGCTGCGCGAGCGCGGCGTCGACTGCACCGACGTCATCGACCTGCCCTGGGGCCGGTTCGTCCGCTTCACCGACCCGGACGGCAACGGCTGGTCCTGCCAGCAGATCACCCAGGGCTGAGCCGGGCCGCCAGCGCGGCCATGTCCGGCACCACCAGGTCCGGCGTGGCCGTCGCCGCGGGCGTCGCCCCAAACCCCGGCCGGCCCGCGCGCCGGTCCACCCAGACCGTCGCGTAGCCCAGCGCGCGAGCGGGAACGTGGTCGTGGAAGAGGCTCTGCGCGACGTGCACGATCCGCTCACGCGGAAGCCCGAGCCGCTCCTCCAGGACCCCGAACCCGCGCGTGTCCGGCTTGTACGCCCCCACCTGCTGGGCGGTCACCACCGCGTCGAACGTCACGCCCAGCCGCCGCGCCGACGCGGCGAACAGATCGTCGTCGCAGTTCGTCAGCACACCGAGCCGGAACCGCGTGCCGAGCACGCGCAGCGCCTCCCCGGAGTCCGGGAACGCGGGCCAGTCCGCGACCGAGCGCCCGAACGCGCGGACCTCGTCGTCGGTCGGCGCGAACCCGAGCTCCTCGCCGATCGCCACCAGCGCCGCGCCCAGGACGTCCGCGTAGCGCCGGTAGGGGCCCGCCTCGACCGCCGTCTCGTGCCGGGCGAACCGCTCCAGCAGCGCGTCGTCCCCCGGGGCCGGGACCCCATGGGCGGCCAGGACCGCGCCGAGCGCATCGGCGATCCCGCGCTCCCAGTCGATCAGCGTGCCGTAGCAGTCGAACGTCAGCGCGTCGACGGATGCGAGATCGAGCATGCCGGGCATCGTAGAGTCCGCGCCATGGCCTCCTTCGACCTCTCCGGCAAGACCGCCCTCGTCACCGGTGCCGCCCGCGGCATCGGCTTCGCGACGTGCGAGCGGCTCGTCGCCCGCGGCGCGCGCGTCGCCGTCATCGACCTCGACCAGGAGGCGTGCGACGCCGCCGCGGCCCGACTCGGGGAGGGGCGCGCGATCGGCATCGCCGCCGACGTCACCGACCGCGGCAGCATGCAGCAGGCGGTCGCGCGGACCGTCGAGGAGCTCGGCGGCGTCGACGTCGTCGTCGCCAACGCGGGCATCGCCCACAAGGGCGCGACGTTCCGCGCCCTCGGTACCGAGACGTTCGACCGCGTCATCGACGTCAACCTCATGGGCGTCGTGCGGACCGTCGAGGCGGCACTGCCCCAGATCGTCGCGCGCCGCGGCCACGTCGTCGTCGTCGCGTCCGTGTACGCGTTCGTCAACGGAATCGGCACGACCCCGTACGCGATGAGCAAGGCGGGCGTCGAGCAGTTCGGCCGCGCGCTGCGCGTCGAGCTCGCCCAGCACGGCGCCGGGGCCAGCGTCGCCTACTTCGGCTTCATCGACACCGAGATGGTCCACAAGGCACTCGACGCGGACCCGCTCGCCGAGCGGCTGCTCGCCGCCGTCCCCAAGCCGTTCCTCAAGCGGCTGCCGCCGAAGGAGGCGGGGGAGGGCATCGTCCGCGGGATCGAGCGGCGCCAGCCGCGGATCATCTACCCGCGGCGCTGGACCGCGTACTCGGTCGCGCGCGGGATCGTCAACCCGCTCCTGGACACGCTCATGGTCCGGGACGCCAAGACCCAGGCGGTGCTGCGCGACCTCGACGCCCGCGCGGGCGAGGAGCAGCAGACCACGGCGTGAGGACCGTCGAGCCCGAGCAGGCTCTCGCCTACCGCCTGGTCGGGCACCACCTGCACCGGCGCACCGACGCGCTCACGGCGATCGGTGCCTGCGGGATCCAGGACTCGCCGCCGGGCTGGGCGGCGGTCGCGCTGCACGCCCGCAGCCACGAGGACCGACCGACCGGTCGGTCGGTCGTGCAGGTCAACGCCATGCGCAACGCGCCGCACCTCGTGCCGCGCGCGGACGTCGCAGTGTTCACGCTCGCCGCGATCCCCCCGGACGACGAGCTCGCGGCCGTCGTCGGACGGCTCGTCGCGACCGAGCTGGCGGACGCCGGGTACGGCATCCGCGAGGCGCTCGACCGCGTCGGCGACGCGGCCCGCGACGCCCTCGCCGACGGGCCGCTCGGCCGCGACGAGCTGCACCAGGCGTTCCGCGAGCGGCTCCCCGACGCGCTCCTGGCCTGGTGTCCCGGCTGCGAGAGCCACCACCTGCGCAGCGGCCTGTGGCGCACCCTCGGTCGGCTCGGGATCACCGAGATGCCCGCGAAGGCGACCTGGTCGCTGCTCGACCCGCCGGTCACCGCCGATCCGGTGCAGGCCCGCGCCGAGCTCGCGCGCCGGTTCCTGCGCTGCTTCGGGCCCGCCACCCACGGCGAGCTCGCCACCTGGACGCAGACGTCCACCCGGCACGCGCGGCGTCTCATCGCCGATCTCGGGGACGCGGTCGAGCAGGTGCTCCTCGCCGGCAGGAAGCGCTGGGTCCTCGCCGACGAGACCGCCGTCCTGGACGACCCGCCGGCCGCGCGCGGCGTCCGGCTGCTCGGCGGCTTCGATCCCTACGTCGCGCAGCCCGACCGGGCCACGCTCGTGCCCGACCGGGCCCTCGCGCGGCGGATGTTCCCGTCGGTCGGACGGCCCGGCGTGCTCCTCCACGACGGGCGGCTCGTCGGGCTCTGGCGGGCCCGCAAGGCGGGCTCGGTGCTGCAGGTGCGCCTCGAGACGCTCGACGGCGCCGACCTCCCCGACGTGCAGGAGGAGGCCGACGCCGTCGCCCGCCTGCGCGGATGCGACGAGGCGCAGCTCAGGCCTGCGTGACCGCGGCGCGCGGGCCCGACGGCGCGCGCCGCAGCGCGACCATCTGCCACAGCCCGTACGCGGCGGCGTCGCAGAACAGGACGGCGAGCACGACGACCTCCCAGGTCGGGGCGCCGGCGAGCAGCGCGACGACGAGCAGGAGGGCGAACACGGCCTCGGCGGCGGTGGCGAGACGCAGGCGGTTGCGGGTGGCGGTCATGGTGGACTCCTCGGATCGGGATGGGTGATGCCGACCAGCCTGCGCGCTCGGGGGAAGCGCGGCAATGACCTCCGGGGTAAGCGACCGCGACCCGCGGCGCGGCTAGGTTGGCCGCATGAGCACGGCCAGCGCCACCCCCACCGTCGGCGAGCTGCTGCGCGACTGGCGTCGCCGTCGGCGCATCAGCCAGTTCGACCTGTCGCTCGAGGCGGCGGTGTCCGCCCGGCACCTGAGCTTCGTCGAGACCGGCCGCTCGCGGCCCGGCCGCGACCTCGTCCTGCACCTCGCCGAGCACCTCGACGTGCCGCTGCGCGAGCGCAACACGCTGCTGCTCGCGGCCGGGTACGCGCCCGTCTTCCGCGAGACCGCCCTGGACGCCGAGCGGATGGCCCCGGTCCGCGCGGCGCTCGAGAAGATCCTCGAGGGCCACGCCCCGTACCCGGCCCTGATCGTCGACGGGTGCTGGAACGTGCTGATGGCCAACGAGCCCGCGCTCGCGATCCTCGCCGGGGTCGACGCGGCGCTGCTCGAGGCCCCCAACGCGATGCGTCTCGCCCTGCACCCCGACGGGCTCGCGTCACGGATCGAGAACCTCGCCGAGCACGCCGGGCACCTGCTGCTGCGCCTGCAACGTCAGGCGCTGCTCTCCGGGGACCCCGCGGTCGCCGCGCTGCTCGACGAGCTCCGGGGCTACCCGGCCGCGCAGGAGGCGGCCGCGACGTCGATGGCCGCCGAACCGGCCGAGCTGCTGTTCGTCCCGATGCGGCTGCGGCGTCAGGACGGATCGGTCTGGAGCTTCTTCTCGACGATCGCGAGCTTCGGGACCGCCACCGACATCACGGTCGCCGAGCTGGCGATCGAGTCGTTCTTCCCCGCCGACCCGCAGACCGCCGTGGCGCTCCAGGCCGCCGGACGGGCCTGAGCCTCAGGTGCCGGTGAGGACCGCGCGCTCCTCGTCGGAGAGCGTGCGCGCCCCGCGGGCCTGCATGTCCCAGCCGACGAGCACGGTGCTGCCCTGCGCCGCGACCGTGCCGTCCGGCAGCAGCACCTCGTGCTCGAGCGTGATCGACTTCGTGCCCACGCGGCCGACCCGGACCGTGACGTCGACCGTGCCGTGGTCCTTGCGGACCTCGTGGCGGTAGTCGAGCTCGACGCGGGCGAGCACGTAGGTGTGGTGCACCTGCTGCGTGCCGCGCCCGGCGAGGTCCAGCAGCAGCGCGCCGCGCGCCTCCTCCAGCAGCTCGTGGTACACGGCCTGGTTGAGGTGCCCGAGCATGTCCATGTCCCGCCAGCGCAGCGGGATCGTCAGGCGGGTCTCGGGCGGGGAGGGCATGGGCGCGGACCCTAGTGAACGGCCGCGCCGCGCGGACGGTCGCCGGTCAGCGCGCGGTGACGAGCCGCAGCGCGATGCCCCACGGGTCGCGGAGCACGACGCCCGCGGCGCCCTCGTCGGCCACCGCCACGCCCGCCGCCTCCAGCCGGGCGCGGACCGCGCCGACCGCCGCGTCGTCGGGCAGCACCGCGCTCCACTCGCGCAGCCCGACCGCGTCGGCCGGGGCGGGGCCCACGCCCTCACCGGCCCAGACGTTGACCGCGAGGTGGTGGTGATAGCCGCCGGCGGACAGGAACGACGCGCCCGGGTAGGTCGTGACCTCCGCGAAACCCACGAGGTCGCGGTAGAACGCGACCGCCTGCGCGACCCGGCCGACGTGCAGGTGCAGGTGCCCGACCGCCAGTCCCTCGGCGGCGTGCCGCCGGACGTCCTCGCCGTCGCTGACGCGCAGCAGGTCCTCGACGTCGAGCGCCCGCGTGTACATGCCGACCTGCTGGCCGGCCTCGGTCGGCGCCGGCCACGCCGAGCGCGGACGGTCGGCGTACAGCTCGATCCCGTTGCCGTCCGGGTCGCGCAGGTACAGCGCCTCGGAGACCCCGTGGTCGGAGGCGCCCGTCAGCGGCAGCCGGTTCGTCGCCAGGCGCCGGGTGGTGCGCGAGAGCTCCAGGCGCGACGGGTACAGGAGCGCGACGTGGAAGAGCCCCGCGTGGCGGCCGGCGGGCCGCGCGCCCGGCTGCTCGTGCAGCACGAGCACGTCCTCGCCGCCCGCCCCGAGGCGGGCGACCGCCCCGTCACGGCCGTGCTGGCGCAGCCCGGCGACGTCCTGGTACCAGGCGACCGACCGGTCGAGATCGGTGACCGTCAGGTGCGCGGCGCCCAGGCGCAGGGCGTCGGGCAGCGTCGGGGTGGAGGAGGGGGCGGTGCTCGGCGTGCTCATGCTCGACATGCTCGCTCCCGTCCCGCTCCCGCGGAATGGCAGAACCTCACGGATGCATGGACATCCCGGCGTGCCGCGTCGCGTCGCGCCACGCCTGCGGCGCGGACCCGGCGTGTCGCTTGAACGCCCGCGAGAAGTACAGCGGATCGTCGAACCCGACCGCGTGCGCGACCTCCCCGACCGACCGGTCGGTGAAGCGCAGCAGCCGGCGGGCCTCGAGCATCACGCGGTCCGTGACGAGCTCCTTCGTCCCGCGGCCGGTCACCACGGCCAGCGCGCGGGACAGTGCGGGGGCGGGGACCGCGAGGCGCTGCGCGTAGTGCGCGGCGTCGTGGTGGCGGGCGAAGTCCTCCTCGAGCGCCGCGGCGAACCGCCGGTGCAGCGCCACCTCCGGGCCGTCGGGCTCCGGTCGCTCGGCGTGCGCGCCGTCGTACCACCGCTCCAGCCACAGCAGCAGCGTGGCGAGCAGGTGCGCCTCCAGTGCGCCGCTGCGGGCGTCGCGCGGCCCGACGACCTCCGCACGCAGAGTCGCGAGCAGCGCGTCCAGGCGGTCCGTCGCCGCACCTGCGGGGACGGGGATGGTGCGCTCCTGGCGGGCGGCGAGCAGCCACGACGCCGACGGCGGCACGAGGTCCTCCCCGAACCGCACGACCGCGCCGTGCAGCCCGCGGCCCTCCTCGAACTGGTGGACCTGGCCGCGGCCGATGATCGTGACCGCGCCCGCGACGACCGGCAGCTGCGCGCCGTCGACGCGGTGCGTGCCGCGGCCGTCGCGGAACCACAGCAGCTCGTGGTAGTCGTGGCGGTGCGGCTCGCGCATCCGCGGGCCGCCGACCGCGCCGCCGTCGAAGGTCACGACCTCCAGCGCGCGGTCGGGCGCGAGGCGGTCCAGCGGCAGGTCGGGACGGTCGGGCACGGCGCGGCGGACGCTACCGGCCCGGCCGCGCTCACCACCCGGGGCGCGGCTCCGGCAGCGGCTCGGGCTCCGGCACGGCCGGGGCGGGCGGACGCACGGCGGCGCGGACGAGCAGCAGCGCGGCGACCGCCCAGACGACCGCCAGCGCCACGAGCAGTCCCTGGCCGTAGTCCTGCGGCAGCAGCGACGGGTTGTTCGCCAGGCGCCCGCGACCGGTCCACGGCGGGATCGCCACGAGCGTCAGCGCCGCGCTCACGATCAGCGCTCCCTGCACGGTGGGGCGGAACCGGCGCGGCACGAGCCGCGCGAGGACCAGGCCGAGGACCATGACCGCCGGGGCGACCAGGCCGTCGTGCAGCGCGAGCCCGCCGACCAGGAACAGCGCCGCGTTCAGCGGCTCGGTCGCCTCGGCGTTGCGCAGCAGCCCGGCGATCCCGAAGGCGACCATGCCCAGCCCGAGCGCGGTGAGGATGCGGCGTGCCATCAGAGCACCTCCAGACGCGTGACCCACTTGGTCTGCTGGACCCCGGGACGGTTCGGCGAGATCAGCCGGCACGGGAACCCGTGGTCGGGGTGCAGCTCCTCGCCGTCGATCCGCAACGCCAGCAGCGTGTCGGGGTGCTGGGCGTGCGGCACGTTCAGCTCGCTGCTGCGGAACGACCCACGCCGCTGCAACGAGCGCACGCGGACCTCCGCGTCGGGTGACGCGCCCGCCAGCTCGAGCAGCTCCCGGACGCGCACGCCGCTCCACGTCGCCCCGGCGCTCCAGCCCTCCACGCAGGTGATCGCCAGGTCGGCGTCGTGCTGCGGCAGCGCCTGCAGCTCGGCGAGCGTCAGCGACAGCTCGCGCTCGACCGCGCCGGTGACGGTCAGCCGGTACTCGGGGTCGCGGATCAGGTCGAGCACCCCGGCACCGGCGGCGCTGCGGTTGACCGGCAGGCCCTGCGGTCCCACGTCGGGCAGCCGCGGGGCCAGGACCGAGAGGTCCTTCAGCGGGCGGACCGTCTGCCCGACGGTCGCGAGCGTCACGGCGCCCACCGCGGCGGCCGTCGCGGTGAGCAGGCCGCGGCGGCTCAGGCCGTCCCCGGGCGGCTCGGGCGCCTCGACGGCGAGGCGACGGCGGGCCGTCGGCCCGACGGTGCGGCGCAGGACGACGAGCTGCGCGCCGACGTGCACGAGCAGCGACCCGACGGTCACCCACGCGACCCAGTAGTGGGTCTCGCGGAACCCGAACTCCCACGGGTACCAGCGCGCCGTGTTCAGCAGGCCGGTGAACAGCAGGAAGATCGAGCCCGCGATGAGCGGGGCGAGCGAGAGGCGCGTGAGCGCGTGCGGGAGGTCCCGCACCGGCGGCCACGCGAACAGCTGCGGGTAGACGACCCACAGCTTCACGAGCAGCAGCGGGATCGCGGCGGTGCCGCTGGCGACGTGCAGGCCCTGCGTGACGCGGTACAGCCACGCCGGGCTCGCGGGCATCGACAGGAACCCGATCGACAGCGGGGTCTGCGCGAAGTGCGAGTACAGGCCGGTGAGGAAGCACGTCGCGAACGCGACCCCGAGGGCGATGCCGAGCAGGGCGGCGACCCGCTCGTCGTGCAGGCGGGACGGGAACGCGTCCTCGTCGAAGGGGCCCGCGCGCAGGTGCCCGAGCTCCTCGTCGATCGCGTCCCCGACGGAGCGGCCCGCCAGGAGCTTCTCGCTCAGGCTCGGGCGAGGTCGGCGAACCATCGGTCCTCCTCGTGGTGCAGGGCGGTCAGGCGCAGGCCGGCGTCCGCGGCGATCCCGGCGACGTCGTCGGCGGCCACGGAGGACCAGGCGAACCAGCGGCTGACGAGCGGCCCGTCCTCGAGCCGCACGACCGCCCGCCGGGTCCCGCTCCCCGGGGCGTCGACCTCGACCAGCACGGTGCCGTCGCGGGCGACGAGCTCGCCGCAGCGGCGCAGCAGCGCGACGGGATCGCCGCCGATGCCGACGTTGCCGTCGAGCAGCAGGGCGGTGCGCCAGCGGCCCGCAGCCGGGACGGAGGAGAACACGCAGGCGACCGCGGCGGCCCCACCGCGGGCCCGGGTGGCACGCACCGCCTCGGGCGACACGTCGATGCCCAGCGCGGTGACCGCGCGGCGACCGAGCGCGGCGACGTGGCGGCCGGGGCCGCAGCCGACGTCGAGGACCGGCCCGACGGCCCGGTCCAGGACGTGCAGGTCCGCGCCGCTGGCGGCCCCGAGCCATCCGTCGAGCGGCACCGGGACGGTGCGCCCGTCGGCGTGCCGGATGACGAGACCCGGGCTGCGACCGGTCAGCCCGCGGGCGTAGAGGACGCCGGGGGCGACCGGCGCGCCGGCCGGTGCGAGCACGGTCACGACGCCACCGCGCCCGCGGCCACGAGCGAGCGGACGGCGGCCGCGAACCGGGTGTCGGGCGCCTCGTGGGCGACGGCGACCGCATCGTCGAAGTGGTCGACGTCGCGCAAGGCCGGGAGCTCGGCGTAGGGGAGCCCGAGCGCGGAGAGCCGCGCGCGCTGACGGGCGCCGGTGTCGGCCGCGCTCATCGGGACGCCCGCGAACACGCGCGGGTCGGGGTCGCGCAGGCCGATCGCCCAGTAGCCACCGTCGGGGGCGCCGCCGATCGCCGCGCCGTGGCGGGCGGTCGCGTCCATGCCGTGCTCGAGGTCCGGGGGCGTGAGCTGCGGCGTGTCCATCCCGACGAGGAACGCGGGACCGCCGACGTCCGCGAACGCGGCGGCCAGCCGCTCGTCCAGCCCGTCGCCGCGCTGCGGCAGCACCTCGAACCCGTCCGGCAGCCACGGTCCGGGGGTCCCGTCGAGCACGACGACCCGCCGGTCCGCGGGCGTCGCGAGCACCGCGTGCAAGGTGTCCCGCAGGGCGGCCTCGGCGAGCGCCGCGGCCTGCGCCGGCGTGCACGGCGGGCACAGGCGCGTCTTGCTGACCCCGGCCCGCGGGGCCTTGGCGATCACGATGAGGTTCACGTCATCACCGCCGTCATGTCGCGGACCGCGCGGACCGTGCCGCGCACGGTGCCGGTCACCTTCGAGCGGCCCGCCCGCGGCAGGTAGGGGACGGTCACCTCGGCGATCCGCCAGTCCGCGGCGGCGGCACGCAGGACCATCTCCAGCGGCCAGCCGAACCGCCGGTCGGCGATGCCCAGCGCGAGCAGGTCGGTGCGGCGCGCCGCGCGCATCGGGCCGAGATCGGTCAGCGGCACCCGGCAGCGGCGCCGCAGCTCCAGCGCCAGCAGCCGGTTCAGCAGCCGGGCGTGCACCGGCCAGGCGCCGGGCTGCGCGTCGCGGGCGCCGAGCACGAGGTCGGCCTCGCCACGCAGGACCGGGCCGGTCACCGTGGGGAGGTCGCGCGGGTCGAGCGACGCGTCGCAGTCCATGAACGCGACGTGCTCGGCGCGCGCCGCGGTCAGCCCCGCGAAGCACGCGGCCCCGAACCCGGGCACGGGCTCGACGACCACCTGGGCGCCGAGCCGCCGGGCGAGGTCGCCGCTGCCGTCCGTGGAGCCGTTGTCGACCACGATCGGGTGGTGGTCGGCCGGGAGGCGCTCGAGGACCCAGGGCAGGGCCTGTGCCTCGTTCAGCACAGGGAGGACGACGTCGGTCATGGGGGACCACGGTAGGGCCGCGGGGCCCCCGGAGTGATGACGAACCACGAAACAGGGTCGTCCGCGCTCGCCGTCCGGGTCCGTCGGCGCTAGCGTCGGGGACCGATGCAGGACCGCCCGCGCACCGTGGCCGCGGTCGGCGGGTGGGCGCTGGTCCTCGTGGCCGGCGCGCTCGTCGGCCGGGCGCTCTACGACGACGACCCGCTCGTGCGGATCGGCAACGCCCCGCTCGTCGGGACCGCGGACCTGCGCCTCGGGGCGTGGGCGCTCGCCGCCGTGGCGTTCGCGGTGGTCGCGGTCGCCACCGGGCAGCGCGTCGCGTCGGCGCTGCGCTGGCCGGTGCTGCTCGGCGCCGCCACCGTCGCCGCGGCCACGTGGATCGTGCTGCTGGCGCTGACCGACGGGCCCGACGCGCTGACCGCGCCGCTGGAGACCCGCTACGAGTACCTCGCCGCGGTCGACCGGGTCGGCTCCCCGGGCGGCTTCCTGCGGACCTTCACCGAGCTGCTGCCGACCTACCCGACGCACGTGAAGGGCCACCCGCCGGGCCTCGTGCTGCTGCTCGCCGGGATGGACGCGGTCGGGCTCGGCGGCGCCGGCTGGGCGACCGTGCTGGTCATCGCCGGGGGCGCGCTCGCGGTGCCGGCCGCGCTCGTCGCGCACCGCGCCCTCGCGGGGGAGCGCGCGGCACGCCGGGCGGCGCCGTTCCTGGTGCTGCTTCCGGGGGCGGTGTGGATGGGGACCTCCGCCGACGCGCTGTTCACCGGCGTGGCGGCCGTCGGGATCGCGCTGATGGCCGTGGCGGCGAGCGGGCCCGCGGGCCGGCGGGCGGACGGGTGCGCGATCGCCGCCGGGCTCGTGCTCGGCACCGCCCTGCACCTCAGCTACGGGATCACGCCGCTGGGCGCGATCCCGCTGGCGATCGTCCTGTGGCGGCGCGCCTGGCGCGTCCTCGTGCTCGCCGCGGTCGGGGTCGGCGCCGTCTTCGCGGTCTTCACGAGCGCGGGCTTCTGGTGGTTCGACGGGCTCGCGGCCACGCGGGAGCTCTACGAGGCCGGGGTCGCCTCCCGCCGCCCGTACCTGGAGTTCCTGCTCATCGACCTCGCCGCGTTCTGCCTCGTCGTCGGGCCCGCCGCGGCGGTCGGGCTGGTGCGGCTGCGCGACCGCGGCACCTGGATCCTCACCGGTGGCGCGGCGGTCGCGCTGAGCGCGGCGGCGCTCAGCGGCCTGTCCCGGGGCGAGACGGAGCGGATCTGGCTGCCGTTCGCCCCCTGGATCGTCCTCGCGACCTGCGCCCTGGGGTCGTCGCGGCGCTGGCTGGCCAGCGCCGCCGCCCTCGGGCTCTGCGTCCAGCTCGGAGCGCGGTCCCCGTGGTGAGCCGACGGCGTCCCCTCGCGGCCCTGGCGCTGGTCGCGCTCGCCGTCGCCGGCTGCGGTGGCGGGGAGGAGCCGACCCGCACCCAGGCCGACCCGCGGCAGCCCGCCGCCGCGACCCCGGTCCTCGCCGCCCTCGCCGCGCTGCCGGACGGCGGCTACCTCACCGGCGAGCTGGCCTCCGGGATCGTGCGGCGCGAGCCCGGGGCGACCGTCCTCGCGCGGCTGCCCGTGCGCACCGGCGGACAGCGGGGCCTGCTCGGGCTCGCCGCGACCCCGGACGGCCGGACCGTCTGGGCCTCGTACACGTCGGCGCGTGACGGTGGGCGCCTCGTCGTCGAGCGCCTGCGCCCGGCCCCCCGCACGCGCGTCTGGACCGGGCCCGTCGGCACCGCGCTGGCCACCGGCGGACACCTGCTGCACGACCCGGACCGCGACCGGCTCGTCGTCGGCGTGGGCGACCTCCAGGACCCGCCGCGCGTCCGCGACCCGCGCGCCCTCAACGGCAAGCTCCTCGCCCTCGACCCCGACGGCCCGCCCGACCAGCGGCCGCGCGTCCTGTCCGGCGGCTGGAACAACCCGTTCGCGTTCGACCGCACCCCGCGCGGACGGCTGCTCGTGGCCGACAACGCGCCCGGGAGCCGCCCCGAGCGGATCGGCCCGGGCGACGGCACGGGCGGCCCCGTGACCGACCTGCCCGGGCGCATCGCCCCGTCCGGCGTGGCGGCGCTCGGCGAGCGGCGGCTGGCCGTCTGCGGCGTCGTCAGCGGACGGCTCGACCGCTTCGAGCAGCCGACGCCCGACGCGCCGTGGCGGCGCACCGGCGTGCTCGACCGCGACTGCCGCTACGGCGTCGTGCGGCTCGGCGACGGCCGGCTGCTCGTCTCGGGCGCTCGCGACCTGCACCTCGTCGACCCCTCCGGGAGGACCCCGTGACCCTCGTGCTCATCACCGGCGGCGCCGGCTTCGTCGGCGGGCACGTGGCCGAGGCGCTGCTCGCCGCCGGCCACGACGTCCGGCTGCTCGACGACCTGCACCCGGCCGCGCACGCGACCGACGCGGAGCCGCTCGTCCCCGAGGGCGCGCAGTGGGTCCGCGGCGACGTGCGCGACGGCGCCGTCGTCGCGGCGGCGCTGCGCGGCGTCGACGCCGTCTGCCACCAGGCGGCGATGGTCGGGCTCGGCACCGACATCGGCGACATCGCCGACTACGTGTCCCACAACGACCTCGGCACCGCCGTGCTCCTGCGCGAGCTCGCCCGCACGCGCACCCCGCCGCGGCTCGTCCAGGCGTCCAGCATGGTCGTCTACGGGGAGGGGCGCTACCGCTGCCCGACCCACGGCGTGGTGCGCCCCGGTGCGCGGCGGCGCAGCGACCTCGACGCGGGCCGCTTCGAGCCGCCGTGCCCGACCTGCGGGGCGCCGCTCACCCCCGAGCTCGTGCCCGAGGACGCCCCCGCGGACCCGCGCAACGTCTACGCCGCCACGAAGCTCCACCAGGAGCACCTCGCCGAGGCGTTCTCGCGCGAGACCGGCGTCCCCGTGACCTCGCTGCGCTACCACAACGTCTACGGCCCGCGGATGCCGCGCGACACCCCGTACGCGGGCGTCGCGTCGATCTTCGCCAGCGCGCTGGCCGCCGGGCGCGCACCGCGCGTCTTCGAGGACGGCGGGCAGCGCCGCGACTTCGTCCACGTCCGCGACGTCGCGCGCGCGAACGTCCTCGCGCTCTTGGCCGCGGAGCCCGTGCCGGGGGCGTTCAACGTCTGCAGCGGGGAGCCGCGCACCGTCGGCGAGATGGCCCGCGCGCTGCAGGCGGCGCACGGCGACGCCCCCGACCCGGTCGTGACCGGCGAGTACCGCCTCGGGGACGTCCGGCACGTCGTCGCCGACCCCGCGCGCGCCCGGACCGTCCTGGGGTTCACCGCCCGGGAGGACTTCCTCGTCGGCATGGCGGAGTTCGCGCACGCGCCGCTGCGCGCGACGTCCGGCCGATGAACGGTCGGTGAACGCGCCCCGCGCGCCCTTGCCCGCGCCGTCCCGGCGGTCCACACTCGGCCGGTGAGCACGACGAGCGAGCACTCCCGCGGGTCCGTCCTGGTGGTGGACGACGAACCCACGATCGGGGACGTCGTCTCCCGCTACCTGCAGCGGGCGGGCTACCGCACCCGCCTCGCCGCCGACGGCCTCGCCGCGGTCGACGCGGCCGCCCGCGAGGCCCCGGACCTGATCGTCCTGGACCTGATGCTGCCGGGGATCGACGGCCTCGAGGTGATGCGGCGCATCCGCGAGCAGCACCGGCGGCGCACGCCGATCATCCTGCTGACCGCCAAGGGGGAGGAGAGCGACCGCATCACCGGCCTGCGGCTCGGCGCCGACGACTACGTCGTGAAGCCGTTCAGCCCGGCGGAGCTCGTCGCCCGCGTCGACGCCGTCCTGCGCCGGCTGGACATCACGCCCGAGGACGAGCCGGCGATCGAGCTCGACGGGCTGACGATCGACCCGGTCGGTCGCCGCGTGCTCGCCGCGGGCGAGGAGGTCGCGCTCACCCAGCGCGAGTTCGACCTGCTGCTGTTCCTCGCCCGGCACCCGGGCCGGGCGTTCACGCGCAACCAGCTGATGGACCGCGTCTGGCAGTACTCGTTCTACACCGACACCTCGACGGTCACCGTCCACATCCGGCGGCTGCGCGCGAAGATCGAGGTCGACCCCGAGCAGCCGCGCTGGATCGAGACGGTGTGGGGCGTCGGCTACCGCTTCGGGACGGCGGCATGAGCGGGCGGGCCACGAGCCTGCTGTTCGTCGCCGCGCTCACCGGCCTGCTGGCCGCGGTGTCGGCCCTGCCCTACGGCGGCCACGCGGCCTGGCTCGTGCTCGTGCTGCTCGGCCCGGTCGGGGTGCTGACCGTGCTCGTCGGCCACGCGCTCGCCGAGCGTCGGCCGCGCCGGTCGCTGCGCCGGCACCTCGCGACGATCGCCGTGCTCGTCGGGGCGCAGGCGCTGGTCGCGGTCGCGCTGTTCGTCCAGCAGATGTTCTTCAACGCCCACGACGCGTTCTTCACCGTCGTCGTCGTGGTGTTCGCGGGCGCGGTCGGCCTGTGGCTCGCGCGGCTGCTGGGCGGCGGTGCGCTCGCCGACCTCGACGCGATCAGCGGCACGCTCGACGCGGTCGGCGCCGGCCGGCGCGACGTGCGCACCGGGGTCGCCGGGGAGGACGAGCTGGCCCGTCTCGCCGCCGACGTCGACCGGATGGTCGAGCGGATCGCGCGCGAGGAGGACGCGCGGCGCCAGCTGATGGCCGCCGTCTCGCACGACCTGCGCACGCCGATCACCGCGCTGCAGCTCATCGCCGAGGGCCTCGAGGACGACATCTTCGAGCCCGACCGCCGCCGCGAGCAGCTCGCGCGGATGACCACGCACGTGCGCGCGCTCGGCGCGCTCATCGACGACCTCTTCGAGCTGACGCGCCTGCAGGCCGGCGAGATCCGCTGGACGGCCGAGCACGTGCCGCTCGACGCGCTCGTCGCCGAGACGGTCGACGCGATGCGCCCGCAGGCCGAGCAGCGACGCGTGAAGGTCCGCGCGGACCTCGCCGCGGGCCTCGTGCCCGCGCGCGCCAACCCGGAGCAGCTGCAGCGCGTCCTCTTCAACCTGATCCAGAACGCGATCCGCCACACGCCCGCCGACGGCAGCGTCGTCGTCCGGGCGGAGCCGGTCGGGGACGGCGTCGAGATCGAGGTGGCGGACACCGGCTCGGGCATCCCGGCCGAGGACCGGGAGCGGGTCTTCGACGCGTTCTTCCAGGGCGGCGACCGGGCGGCCCGCACGGCGGGCGGCGCGGGGCTGGGCCTGGCGATCGCCCGCGCGATCGTCGAGGCGCACGGCGGGCGCATCTGGCTCGAGGACGCGCCCGCGGGGACCCGCGTGCGGTTCCGGCTGCCCGAGGGCGTCCCGCTGCCCGCCTGAGCGCCCGGCCCGATCACGCGGCGCACGCCCGCCGCCGGGTACGGTCGCGGGATGCGCGCCCCCGAGCCGATCGCCGTCGACCTGCCCGGGCTGCGCCTGCACGCGCTGACCTGGGCGCCGGCCGCTGCCGCGGCGGACGCGCCGCTCGCGGTCCTCGTCCACGGCTACCCGGACGCGCCGTCGACCTGGCGGCATCTCGGTCCCCGGCTGGCCGCGCGCGGCTACCGGGTCGTGGCGCCCTACACGCGCGGCTACGGGCCGACCGGGCCCGCACCGGACGGCCGCTACCTCGTCGAGGACCTCGCCGGCGACCTGCTCGCCCTGCACGCGGCGCTGGACGGCGACGACCGCGCGGTGCTCGTCGGGCACGACTGGGGCGCCGTCCAGGTCTGGGCGGTCACCGCGCGCGACCCGGGGCGCTTCGCCCGGCACGTCGCGCTGTCGATCCCGCCGCCGGCCGCGCTGCTGCGCCCGCTCACCCACGCCCCGCGCGACCTGCGGCTGGGCCTGCGACAGTCCCGCCGCAGCTGGTACTTCCTCTACAACCAGCTGCCGTTCGTCGAGCGGACGCTCCTGCACCGGATGATCCCGGCGCTGTGGCGCAGCTGGTCGCCGGGGTACGACGCGACCGAGGACCTCGCGCACGTCCGCGCCGCCCTCGCCACGCGCGCGCAGCGCGAGGCCGCGCTCGCCTACTACCGCCAGAACCTCACGCGCGGCTTCGCGCGGCTGTTCGGCCTGCGCGCTGGGGCGCCGGTGCTCTCGCTGCACGGGCAGGACGACGGCTGCATGCTCGCGGCGATCGGGGAGCGCGCACAGGACCTGCTGGCCCCGGGAAGCCGCTTCGCGGTCGTGCCCGGCGCCGGGCACTGGCTGCACCTGGAGCGCCCGGACGAGATCGGGGCGCTCGTCGACGCCTGGCTGGACGGCCCGCCGTCCGGGGGAGCCGCGACGCGCTGAGCGGTCCCGCGCCGGGCGACGTGCGAGGATTGGCGACGATGGCGACCCCTTCCGGCAATCGTCAGCACGGCGAGGCCGTCGAGAACTACGCCAAGGCGATCTACGCCCTGCAGCGGCGTGGCGACGGCACCGTCGGCACGAACGAGCTGGCCGACCGGCTCGGCGTGACCGCGGGCTCCGCGTCGGCGATGGTCAAGCGCATGGCGGACCTCGGTCTCGCCTCCCACGCGCCGTACAAGGGCGTGACGCTGAGCGAGCAGGGGGAGAAGGTCGCGCTGGAGGTCATGCGCCACCACCGGCTGCTCGAGCTGTACCTGCACGAGCACCTCGGGGTCCCGTGGGACCGCGTGCACGAGGAGGCCGAGGCGCTCGAGCACGTCATCAGCGAGGACCTCGAGGCGCGGATCGCCGCGAAGCTCGGCCACCCGACCCACGACCCGCACGGCGACCCGATCCCCGACGCGGACCTGCGGATCGACGAGGGCGACAGCGTGTCGCTGTCGGCGCTGGAGCCCGGGGCGTCCGGCCGGTTCGTGCGGATCAGCGACGAGGACCCGGAGATGCTCCGCTACCTCGCCGGGCGCGGCATCCAGATCGGGGACGCGGTCGAGGTGCTCGACCGTCAGCCGTTCGGCGGGCCGCTCACCGTCCGGTTCCCGTCGGTGGACCTGAGCATCGGCGGCGACCTCGCCCGCGCGATGCGCGTCGCCGTCGGCTGACCGGGGCGGTCGCCCTCAGGCGACCCGGTCGAGCGCCCATTCGCGCTCGAGGCGGCCGATCTCGGTGTCGTACGGCTCGTCGAGGAAGAACTCCGCCCAGAGCGCGCCCCAGTCGGCGGCGGCGCGCAGGTCGCACGCGACCCCGAAGAGGATGTTCTCCATCCGCCGCATCAGCAGCGCCTCCGGCGGCATGTCGAACCCACGGACCATCGACCGCCACTCGCCGCCGATCGCGAGCACGTCGTCCATCAGCCGGTGCGCCGACTCGCCCGACAGCCGCACCGGCGGCTCCCAGTCGAACATCCACGCGCCGGTGCGGCGCATGTGCTCGTAGACGAGCTCGTCGGGGAAGTCGAACGAGTCGGGCAGGTAGCCGAGGTCCCGCAGGCCCCGGGCGACGCCGGCGGCGTCCTCGTCGCGGACCGCGGAGAAGATCACGCTCTCCCGCTTGGAGTAGCCCGCGGGCAGCTGGCGCATCATGCCGAAGTCGAAGAACGCGACGGTGCCGTCGGGCAGGCGCAGGAAGTTGCCCGGATGCGGGTCGCCGCAGACCAGGTCCAGGCGCGTCGCGCAGCCGTAGAAGAACCGGAAGACCATCTCGGCGAACGCGTCGCGGTCGGCCTCGGGCAGCTCCTTGACCGCGGAGAACGGCTGGCCGCCCTGGATCATCTCGGTCACGAGCACCCGGCGGGTCGACAGCGACGTGTCGACCGCGGGGATCCGCACGAACGGGTGGCCACGCCACGCGCGCGCCATCCGCCGGTGGTTCTGGGCCTCGAGCTCGTAGTCGAGCTCCTCGGTGACGCGCTCGCGCAGCTCCTCGGCGACCGCGTTGGTGTCGAGGCCGGGAGCGAGACGCCCGATCAGCGGCAGCAGGATCTTCATGTTGCGCAGGTCGGCGTCGACCGCCTCCGCGATGCCCGGGTACTGCACCTTGATGGCGACCTCGTCGCCGTCGTGGGTGACGCCCCGGTAGACCTGCCCGATCGACGCGGCGGCGATCGGCTCGCGGTCCAGCTCGCGCAGCACCTTGTCGACGGGCTGCCCCCACTCGGCCGCCATCAGCTTCTCCATCTTGGAGAACTCGACCTTCGGCGCGTTGTCGCGCAGCTCCGCCAGGCGGGCCTTGATGCGCTCGGAGTCCTCCTGCTCGAGCCCGGGCAGGTCGATCGTGGAGAGCACCTGGCCGAACTTCATGGCCGCGCCCTTCATCGAGCCGAGCTGCACGACGACCTGCTCCACCACCGCGGCGGTGCGCTTGCGCTGCGCGCGCTCGCGCGACTCGTCGCCGCGGGCCTTGTCCAGGAGCTTGCCACCGGCGACGCGGGCGCCCTGCCCGGCGACGAGGCCGCCGATGCGCGCGGAGCGGCCGAAGCGGGAGGTCGGGGTGCGATCAGCCATCCATCGGGATACGCACGAGCGCCCCGGACCGACCACGCGGCCGGGCGGACCGCGATCAGCGCGCGGTGACGTCCAGGCGCAGGCCGTCGCCGACGCACAGCACGCGCTCCCCGCGCAGCAGCGCGAGCAGCTCGTCGCCGACGAGCTCGCGGCGCCAGCCGCGCAGCGTCCGCACGTCGGGCTCGGTCAGGCCCTCGCGCACGGCGGTCACGACCGCCTGCAGGTCGGCGCGCGTGGCGAGCAGCTCGTAGGCGAGCCCGGAGGAGAGCGCGTGGGCGCGCACGAGCGCCTCGGACAGCGCGATCAGCGGGGCGTCCTTGGGCGACGGGCCCGGGCTGCGCTCGCTCGTGGTGGGGATCGGTGGCTGCTCGCGGCCCCGCTCGACCGCGTCGAGGATCCACTTGCCGCGCCGCCGCAAGGTGCCCTCGTGCAGGCCGCGGATCTGGGACAGGCGCTCCATCGACTTCGGCTTGCGCCGCGCGATCTCGACGAGCGCGGCGTCCTGCAGCACGCTGGAGACGGGCTTGTCCTGCTCGCGCGCGGTCTCCTCGCGCCAGGCGACGAGCTCGCGGGCGATCGCGCGGACCCCGCCGTCGAGGCCGGCGATGCGCGGCAGCCGCTCGAACACGGCGTCGACGTCGCGGTCGTCGGTGATCGTCTCGAGGACGCGGCACTCCTCCTGCGCCCACTCGAGGCGGCCGCTGCGCTCGAGCCGGTCCTTCAGCGCGTCGGTCGCCTGCAGGATGTGCAGGACGTCCTCGCGGGCGTACTCGGCCTGCTCGGGGCTGAGCGGGCGCGCGTCCCACTTCGTGAAGCTCGCGGACTTCTGCAGCCGCACGCCGAGCAGCTCCGAGAGCAGGCCCTCGTAGCCGATCTGGGCGCGCATTCCGGCGAAGCCGGCGGCGATCTGCGTGTCGAAGACGTTGGTGATCGTCGTGCCCCAGACGCGGCGCAGCAGCGCGACGTCCTGGCGGCCGGCGTGCAGGACGATCTCGATGGCCGGGTCGGCGAGCAGCTCCGCCAGCGGCGCGGGGTCGAACCCGTCGCGGTCCAGCGGGTCGAGCACCCACACGTCGGCGGCACCGTCCCCGTCGTCGACGGCGACCTGGACGAGGCACAGCAGCGACCGGTAGCGGCCCTCGCCCATGAACTCCGTGTCGATGCCCAGCCGTCCCGCGTCACGTGCGCGGGCCGCGATCATGTGCGCATCGACCTTGGCCATCGCCGTGACCCTACCCGCGCGGGCGGCACGGCGTCCGCCGAGGGGCGCCCGGAACGCGGCGTCACGGTCGCAGGACCGTCGGCTCGCGCGGCAGGCGCGCCGGGTCGAAGGCCGCCACGAGCTCGTCCATGGCGGGCGTCGCGCCGGGTGCGCAGAGCCCGACACTCGCGGCGAGCAGGCCACGGACCTGCTCCGGGCGCTCGCCGAGCGCGCACCGGTCCGCGAGCGTCACCGCCCCGTCGCGCTTGGCCAGCCGCCGGCCGTCGGGCCCGAGGACGAGCGGGACGTGCGCGTGGGCGGGGACCGCCAGGCCGAGGCGCCGAGCGAGCCAGACCTGCCGACCCGTCGTCTCGGCGAGGTCGGCGCCGCGGACGACCTCCCCGACGCCCTGGTCGTGGTCGTCCAGGACGACCGCGAGGTTGTAGGCGTGCGTGCCGTCGGCGCGACGCACGACGAGGTCGTCGACGACCTGGGTGGACGGGCCGAGCAGCCGGTCCTCGACCGTCACGACCGCCGCGTCGGCGCGCACGCGCAGCGCGGGCGGGCGGCCGCGCGCCTCCCGCTCGGCGCGCTGCGCGGCGGTCAGCCGCAGGCACGTGCCGGGGTAGGCGCCCTCCGGCAGCGCGCCGTGCGGGGCGCTGGCGGCCTCGCGCAGCTCTGCGCGGGTGCACCAGCACGGGTAGACGAGCCCCTGCGCCTCCAGCGCGGCGAGTCCCTCGGCGTAGCGGTCGGCGCGGGCGGACTGGCGCGGCACGGGCCCGTCCCAGTCGAGCCCGAGCGCGGCGAGGTCGGCCAGCTGCCCGGCCTCGTGCTCGCGGCGCGAGCGTCCCGGGTCGAGGTCGTCGATGCGCAGCACGAACCGTGCACGGGCGCTGCGCGCGAACAGCCAGGCCAGCAGCGCCGTGCGCAGGTTGCCCAGGTGCAGCGGCCCGGTGGGGCTGGGGGCGTAGCGGCCGTCGTGCGGGGCGGGCACGTCCGGCAGGCTACGCCCGCCCGGCTCAGTTCGGCGCGACGTTGCGGTAGGTGCCCGACACGGGGCCGCCGCCGACCGTGAAGCCGACCGACGCGGCCTTCACGACGTTCTCGTCGTACTGGATCGCCGTGTAGCTCGTGAGCACCGAGGTCAGCGCCCCGACGACGTCGGAGGTCAGGGCCGGCAGCGACACCGTCTGGGTCTCCTTCGTCGTCCAGGACGACCAGGCGTTCCACTCCAGGCAGACGACCAGCCAGGTCTTGCACGTGCGGGTGCGGCGCTCGGAGACCGGGACGGCGACGTCGCCGCCGGTCGCGAACAGGTTCAGCAGCTGGCTGTTGGTGAGCGTGCCGAGCTGGTTGGTGAGCGCCTGGCATCCGGTCAGCGAGGAGGCGCCGCCCGGGTAGCGGACCTCCTCCTGCACGCCGGCGACGAGCCCGAGCGTCTGCCCGAGCAGCTGGCCGACCCCGGCGAGCGTGCTGCCGAGGACGTTCAGCACCGGTCCGAGGACGGGGATCGAGCAGGCGCCGCCCAGCAGCGCGGGGGCGGCGGTGCTCTGGCTCGTCAGCGACGGGTAGATGCCGACCGCCCCGCCGGCGCCGTCGGCCCACACCGACCCGGTGACCTTGCCGGTGTTGCCCTCGATCCGCACGACCTCGCGGACGGCGGCGCTCGTGCGCTCGCTCTGGGAGCAGACGCCATCGGATCCGCACTCCTGGAGGTTCAGCGCGTAGACGACGCCGGTGACCGGTCCGGTGATCCGCACGCCGCCGCGGCCGACCACGAGGATCTTGAACGTGCGGGCCGTGCTGAGCGTGCAGTACTGGTTGCCGTCACCGACCTGGCCGAGATAGACGATCGAGTTCTGGTCGGTGGTCTCGGTGAAGCACTCGGGCGCCCCGGACGCGCTCTTCGTGGCGATGCTGCCGCCGCCGGCGACCGTGTCCTTCGTCAGCGTCGCCGCGTCGCGGTAGCCCTGCTGGGCGTCGGCGGGCGCCATCGCCCACGTGCCGAGCGTGAGCGACCGGTCGATCCCGAGCAGGCCGTTGAGGGTCGAGAGCCCGAGGGCGTTGGTGGCGCCCTGCACGCCGGACAGCGTGCCGCTGAGGCACACCGAGCTCGGGTTGTTCAGCGTGTTCAGCAGGCCGCAGCGGATGCCGATCTTCGAGCTCGTCGGGGCGATCAGCGGCTTCGTGCCGAGCACCGAGCCGAGCAGCTGTCCGGAGGCGATGTTGTTCACCGAGGTCGTCGCCTCGGTCGAGAACGAGCCCGTGCCGACGGCGTAGCCGAGCGGGACGGAGAACGGCGCGGTCCCCCTGGCGGATCTTCGTCGCGACGGCGCGAGCGCGCGCCAGCGTCCCGGTGCCGGTGCGGGCCACGCGTGCCTGCGCGCGCACCCACAGCGCGACCTGCGCCGGGCGACGGCCCGACAGCGCGGGGACGGTCCGGGTGAGGAACGACTCGTCCCACCGCCGCTCGCCGTCCTGGTCGATGCGGCCGCCGACGAGGGTCCCGGCGACCGGGCACACGCTGACCCGCCAGGTGGTGCCGAACGCGGCACCGTCGTAGTCCGCGGAGCTCGACGCGAACCGGTCGCGGACCGCGGTGGTGATGCGGCCCTCGAGCGTGGCAGCGGACGCGGTCGTGGTCTGGGCGAGCGTGCCGGTCACGTTCTGGCAGCTGCCCGAGGTCGGCCAGTCGGCGGCGGTCGAGTTGCTCGCCAGCGCCCCGGCGGTGGCGGCCACGACGCCCTCGGCGAGCGCCTGGGCGGCGTCGGCGCCGCGCTGGGCGCGCGCCTCGCGCGTCTGCGTGTCGGTGAGCGCCAGCAGCGCGAGGCCGAGCATGACCATGACGGCCAGCAGCGAGATGACCGGGACGAGCGCCATCCCGGACTCGTCGCGCAGGCGGTGGGGGAGAGCAGCGGGCACGGGGAACTCCTGCTTCACGTGGCGGGACGGTTGCGGAACGAGACGGCGCCGCGCACGACGGTGCCGAGCCCGGTGGATCCGACCCTGCGGGCGACGGCGACGCGGATCCCGACGGCGCGCACGTCGGCGGCGGCCGGCAGGCAGGTCGCGCCGACGCAGGCGTCGGACGCGTAGTCGAAGAGCTGGCCGGGCTGCTGGAGCAGGTCGCGCAGCACGACCTGGTGGGTCCATCCGCCGGTGCCGCCGGTCGCGGCGCACGCTCCGGGGGCGACCCAGGTGTCGCCGGCGCGGCTGGCCCGCACCAGGGAGGACGTCGTGCCGCTGGTGAGCGTGCAGTAGCGCACCCAGCCGGGGACGCTCGTGGCCCCGGACGGCACGTAGGTGGCGAAGACGAGGTCGCTGCGCGTGACCGTCCAGCCGGCCGGGATCGGGCCGATCTGCCCGGTGGCGACCCGCGCCTCGCGCAGCTCGGCCACGGTCGCGCGGACCTGGGCACGGGCGGTGTCCTGGGCGGCGGTCGCCTCGCTCGCGGTCTGCTGCGCGCCGGCGAACCGCTCGAAGCCGGTGAGGACGGCGCCGAGCACGAGGATGCCGAGCGTCATGCCGACGAGCAGCTCGACGAGGGTGAGTCCGCGCTCGTCCCGCAGTCGCGCGCGCATCACGACACCGGCCGGCGCACGAGCGCGGTCTGGGAGATCGAGCGGGCCCGCCCGTCGAAGCCGGTCCACGCGACGGTGACCGCGAGCCGGGTGGTCGTGGCGATCGACGCCTGCGCGCCGCTCAGGGCGGTCTCGACCTGCGTGGGCGGGCAGAGGCCGACGCTCGCGCCGCTGCCGAGCACGTCGAGCAGCCCGGTGACCCCGCCACCGGCCCCGAGCAGCCCGTTGTAGACGGTGTTGACGAGGTTGCTGGACCCGACCGCCGAGCACAGCGCGGTGCTGAGGTCGGGGAGCAGGGCGCCGACGCACGCGTTCAGGCCCGTGATGCCGAGCAGCTGCAGCCGCGCCGTCAGGGTGCCGGGGTCCATCGGATTGAGCTGCTGCGGCTGCAGCAGCTCGAGCGAGCAGCTGCCCGCCGTCCCGGTCCCCGAGCCCCCGGATCCGGTGGCGGGTCGCAGGCAGTCGAACGGGCCCGCGATGGACACGTTCTGGTACGCGTCGGAGAGGGTGCAGGCACGGTAGGAGACGGTGTAGGTCGTGCCGCGCCGGCGCAGCGTCCAGGACTGCGGCGTGCTGAGCGGCGCGGCGCCCGCGGCGGTCGGCGTCGCCGGCGTCACGCCGGTGCTGGCGGCGTCCCCGTCGGGGTCCAGCGCGACCCGCAGGCGGTCCGCCGGACCGGGGGTGGCGGCGAGCCGGTCGATGTCCGTCATGTCGTTGCGGGCCAGGGAGTTCCGGCCGCCGGTCGCCCGCTCGATCATCTCCTGGGCGAGGGCGTTGGCGACGTCGCGCTGCTTGGAGGTGGCGGTCGTGCGGTTGCCGCTGTCGAGCAGCGTCAGGGTCGCGAGCAGCCCGCCGATGAGCAGGGTCGCGGCGACCAGCACCTCCACCAGGGTGAAGCCGGTCTCGTCCCGTCGCGCGTGTGTGATCCGGTCCCGCACACCAGGGATATCGGCGCGTTCGCCGTTCACCACAAGTGGGGGAGGCCAACTGGACGAACGGACGAGGCGCCGCGCCCGCTAGCCTGCCGACCTGTGAGCGACCAGGCCGCAGCGCCCGAGCCCGTCCCGTGCTCCCCCTGCCGGGGGACCGGGAAGCTGATCTCGAACTTCGGGGGCAGCCCGCACGAGGTCGTCTGCCCCTGGTGCGAGGGGACCGGCGTGCAGATCCCGGAGCACGACGCGCAGGCCGCGCGGCGCGCCGCCGAGGAGCAGGCGGCCGCGGGCTGACGCTCAGCGCGCCGACGCGGCGCGCGCCAAGCGCTGCGCGGGCAGCTCGACCCAGCGCCAGCTCGCCGCGGCGACCAGCAGCGTGGGCAGCAGCGCGACGACGGTGGCGCCGAGGGTCGAGCTCGGCAGCAGCCCGACCGACCGCAGCCACACCATCAGCGGCACGTGCCAGAGGTACACGCCGTAGGAGAGCCGGCCCAGCGCGCTGAGCGGCGCCCATGCGAGCAGCCGGGCGCGCGAGGCGGCGCACCACGTGGCGAGCAGGACGAGCGCGAACCCGGCGGCGGCACCGGTGTCCCGCCACTGGCGGCGGTCGTCGAGCCGGCCGAAGTCGGCGGCCCACCAGGCCCCGATCACGACGGCGGCGCTGCCGGCCAGGAGGAGGACCGCCCGGGCGCGCGGCCCGACGGTCCGGCCGTGGGCGAGGACGGCGACCGCCATCCCGAGCGCGAAGTACGTCGCGAACGCCGGCAGCTGCTTGGACAGCACGTAGGCGTCGAGGTCGGGGTTCGCCACCAGCCAGGCGTTGAACGCGACGCCGACCGCGAAGAACAGGCCGCACACCGCCAGCAGCACGGCGCGCGGCGACAGCCCCGTCAGCCGGCGCAGCGCGAGCCACCCGAGGAGCGGCAGCACCGCGTAGAACGTCGCCTCGACGGCGAGCGTCCACATCGGCGGGTCGAGCTTCAGGAGCGTCGAGGACTGCAGGTTCTGCCCGAAGACCGCGAACAGCCAGAGGTCCTCGGCGGGCGGCAGGCGCACCCCCGGGGGAGCCGTCGTGCGGCCACAGCAGGACGATCGAGCCGAGGATCGCCAGGTAGTACGCGGGCACGATCCGTCCGACGCGGCGGATCGCGTACGCGCGCAGCCGGGGCGCGGGATGTCCCTCCAGCGCGGCGCGCACCCAGGGCGAGAACAGGAGGAAGCCGCTGACCACGAAGAACAGCACGAGGCCGAGGCGCAGCTCGTGCAGCGCCCCGTCGACGAACCCGGCGCGCCGCGAGGACATCGGGTCGGTCCCGGCCTTGTACAGCCACGCGTGGTAGACGAGCACCGAGCCGGCGGCGATCCCGCGCAGCCCGTCCAGGGCGGCGTCGCGCGCCGCCGGGCGCACGACGTCGGGGGTGGCCCCGCTCACCGGTCGGCGACCGCCAGCGTCCCGATCTCGCGGCCGCTGTAGCGCAGCGTCACGGGGAACCGGCCGGGCCGGTCGGCGACGAGCAGCAGCTCCCCGTCGAGGCCGGAGCCGACGGCCACGTCGACGCCGAGCCCGCGGATCTCGGCCCGGTCGGCGTCGGCGGAGCGCACGCGCAGCACCACGACGTCCCCGACGCGCGCGCGGACGGCCCGCTCGGCGGGGAGGTTCGCGGTGACCCGGTCGTCCGGGGAGGTCGGGGGCGTCAGCCGCAGCGGCGGCGCGTCGTCGCCGTCGTCGCGCGAGGAGGCCGTCAGCGCGCTGCTCAGCGCGGCGGTCAGCAGCAGGATCGAGAGGAGCAGCAGCAGCCGACGCGCGAGCACGCCCCGATGGTCGCAGATGTCCGCCGACGATCGGGTCCGCGCACTAGGACGAACGTCCATACCCAGTTCTGGGCTCAAGCTCGACGCACGGCCGGTCGATACGAGCCTCGTCAGACCCACGGTGACAAGGGCAAACCGCTCGTGAGGGCGGGACGCAAAGCCACAGGCCTCGACCGCAAGCGAGGACGCTGGGCCGCCACCGGGACCTTTGGGCCCCTCGGCATCGACCCGCGGAGCTGGCACGCAGGGCAACCCACAGGTCCATCGATCCCAGGAGGATCACTCCACATGCTGCACAAGCTCCGCAACGACGAGGGTGGCTTCACGCTCATCGAGCTCCTCGTCGTCATCCTGATCATCGGCATCCTCGCCGCGATCGCGCTGCCGACGTTCCTCGGTCAGCAGAAGAAGGGTCAGGACGCCTCGACGAAGTCCGACGTCCGCAACGCCGTGACGATGGTCGAGTCCTGCCTCACCGAGGCGCCGAACAACTGCGACAACCCCGAGGGGCTGCCCACCGGCGTCACGGTCACCGGCTCCAACGACGGCACCCCCGAGACCTACGTCGTCACGAAGTCCGCGAACGGTCGCTCGTTCACGATCACCAAGACGGGCATCGGCGTGTTCGCCCGCACCTGCAACACCTCGGGCCAGGGCGGCTGCAACAGCACCGGCGGCTGGTAGCACCGCACCGCATCCGACATCGACGTCGTCCCACGGGGCGGGCCTTCGGGCCCGCCCCGTCGGCGTTCCGGGGCCGGACGGGCACGCCGGCCTCGGCGATGTGACTAGAACACCCGTCCATACCCAGTTCTGGGCTCAAGGAGCGGCGCCGCGCCGTCGATACGGACAGCGAGCCAGTTCCACGGTGACAAGGGCAAACCGCTCGCGAGGGCGGGACGCAAAGCCACAGGCCTCGACCAGCAGCACGGGACGAGGACGCTGGGCCGCCACCGGGGCCACGATGGACCCGCCGGCAAGACCCGCGGACTGGCGCGCACAACCACAGGTCCATCGATCCCAGGAGGATCACTCCACATGCTGCACAAGCTCCGCAACGACGAGGGTGGCTTCACGCTCATCGAGCTCCTCGTCGTCATCCTGATCATCGGCATCCTCGCCGCGATCGCGCTGCCGACGTTCCTCGGTCAGCAGAAGAAGGGTCAGGACGCCTCGACGAAGTCCGACGTCCGCAACGCCGTGACGATGGTCGAGTCCTGCCTCACCGAGGCGCCGAACAACTGCGACAACCCCGAGGGGCTGCCCACCGGCGTCACCGTCACCGGCTCCAACGACGGCACCCCCGAGACCTACGTCGTCACGAAGACCTCCAACGGTCGCTCGTTCACGATCACCAAGACGGGCATCGGCGTCTTCGCCCGCACCTGCAACACCTCCGGCGAGGGCGGCTGCAACAGCACCGGCGGCTGGTAGCCCCACCCCCGGCAGGACCGAGTCGCTCCACGGGGCGGGCCTTCGGGCCCGCCCCCGTGTCACGTCCGCGGCCGGTACAGCGTGCGCGCCAGCCAGGCGGTCAGCGGCAGCACCCACGCCATGTAGAGCGCGAACAGCCACGGCGCGTCCTCGAGCGTCTGCCCGTAGAAGCGGACGTGCTCGCCCCAGTAGGAGACCGACAGCAGCAGGATCGCCGCGATCGTCAGGCGCGGCACCCCCGGCCGGCGGACCGCCTCCCAGGACAGCAGCGCGAGCACGAACGGCACCGCGTAGTAGTCGATGTTCCAGGTGTCCAGCACGCAGCGCAGCGAGAACAGCAGCGCGAGCAGCAGCAGCGCGTCGTCGCGACGGCGGTCGGGCCGGCGCCACAGCAGCAGCGACAGCGGCAGCGCGACGAGCACGATCAGCGGGTGCGAGATCGTCGACGCCCAGATCGGCACGAAGTAGCGGTCGCCCTGCGGGGTCGGCTCGCGCGAGCCCAGCGGCCAGAACACGTTGTAGGGGGTCGCGACGCCGTCACTGCCGGTCTGCAGCGCCGCGTTCTGGCTCACCGACGAGAACGCCTGCGGGCTCGACAGGATCCCCGGGAGCGTCAGCGCCGCCGCGATCACCCCGGCGACGAGCAGGACCCCCAGCCGCCGCGACGGCGTGGCGATCAGCACCGGCAGGACCGCCAGCAGCGCCCACTGCTTGGTGGCCAGCGCCAGGCCGAGCAGCGCCGCGGACAGGATCCGCCGGTCCCACAGCGCGGCGAGCACCGCCCCGACGCACAGCGCCCCGGCGAGGATCTCCTCCGGGTGCCCCCAGTGCAGTGCCCGGAACGTCAGCGGGTTGAGGATCGCCAGCGCGGCCACGAGCCACTGCACCGCGGGCCCCTGGCCGACCCGCTCGAGGTGCCGGCGCAGCGCCAGGCCGAGCACGATCCCGCCGGCCAGCAAGGGCAGAGCCCCGACGTAGTAGACGACGTCGAGGTCCTCGTAGAGCACGAGTCGCACGAACGGGGCGCGCACGATCAGCGAGAAGCTGCCCATCAGCGGCTGGATCTGCAGGAAGCCGGAGACGTTCCCGGCGGCGAGCAGGTCGATCGCCTGGCTCGCGTCGGTGAAGTAGTCCAGGCCCGGCTCCATGCCGATCGCGGCGCGCAGCGTCAGCGCGACCACCGCCAGCACGGCGGTGATCGTCAGGGCGCGGGCCGGCATCCCGCGCAGCATAGGCGCCGCGACCGGGCGTCCGTCCCGCTGGCCGCACGCCTCCTCACTTCTGGGGATGGCCGGCATCGGCCGCCCGCCGACGTGACTGCGCGCCCCTCAGCCGCCGCCCGCGGACCGCCGACGCCAGACGTGCCATGGACCGGCCCCTGCCCCTCATGGACGAGGCGGGCTTCACCTTCGTCGAGCTCCTCGTCGTCCTCCTCATCATCGGTGTCCTCGCGGGCATCGCGATCCCCGCCCTCGTCGGGCAGGAGCACAAGGCGCGCGCCGCCGTGCACACCACCGAGGAGCGGACGAGCCTGCTCGAGTCGCGGCTCGCGGAGCTGCCATGAGGCTGCGCGACGAGGAGGCCGGCTTCACGCTCGTGGAGGTCCTCGTCGCCGCCGCGCTGCTCCTCGTCGGCATGCTCGCCACGCTCTCGATGCTCGACATGGCCCAGGCGGTCACCACCACGAGCAAGACGCGCGAGCAGGCCGTGTCGCTGCAGCGCGAGATCATCGAGGCGGTCCGTGCGGTCCCGTACGACCAGCTGACGCCCGGCGGGGTCGGACCCGCGGTGCGCGCCTCCGGCTCGCTCACGGACTCCAACCTCGGGTCCGGCGGCTGGACGATCCGCCGCCGCGGCGCCACCTACACCGTGGCGGTCGGCGTCTGCGCGGTCGACGACGCGCGCGACGGCACCGGCACCCACGACGGCGGCCAGTTCTGCGCGACCGGCGCCGGGACGACCAGCAGCGCCACCTGCGGCACCCTCCTGGGGATCAGCGGGGCGATCAGCGGCACGCCCGCCGCCGCCACCGCCGGGGCCGCGGTCGGGGACTGCGGGATCGACCTGAACCTCGACGGCCAGGTCGACAACCTCACCGAGGCCAGCGTCGGCCTCTGCCTGCTGATCTGCCCGGGGGCCGGGACCGACGCGATGCCCTCGGACTACAAGCGCGTCGTCGTGCTCGTGCGCTGGGCGACCGGCGGCGGCAGCCGCTACGCGCTGCAGGCCACCACGATCGCCAACCCCGGCATGGCCGCCGCGCCGAGCGTCACCGCGCTGAACGCCGCGGGCAGCGTCCCCGTCACGAGCGCGACCAGCCTCGGCTTCAACGCCACGACCTCCTCGGCCGCGGCGAGCGCCGCCTGGTACATCGACGGGACCGCGAAGGGGAACGCGGCCGGCGCCGGGACCGCGTGGACGTTCACCTGGCCGCTGGGCACCGTGTCCTCCGGCAGCACCCCGAACGCCGACGAGGTGCTCGACGGCACCTACCTCGTCGGGGCGAAGTCGTTCGACAAGTTCGGGCAGTTCAGCACCGCCCGCCAGCTCACCGTCACGGTCAACCGGCGCGCCCCGTACGCGCCGCGCCAGCTCGACGCCGGCCGCAACGGGGCCGTCGTCGACCTCGAGTGGCGCCCCAACGCCGAGCGCGACGTCGAGGGGTACCGGGTCTACCGCCGTCCCGCCGTCGGCGCGCCCGTGCTCGTCTGCGGCCCGGTCACGACCACGACCTGCCAGGACACCGCGCCGCCCGCGCTCCCCACCCTCAGCTACTACGTCGCTGCGCTGGACCGCACGACCGGCGGCGCGGTCCGCGAGGGCGCCGCCTCCGCCGACGCGGTCGTCGTCACCGGCAACCGCGCCCCGAACCCACCGACCGGCCTGACCCTGTCGGTCAGCGCCGGCAACCGCGTGCTCAGCTGGACCGCGCCCGCGGTCGCCGACCCGGACCTCGGCGACTCGATCGCCTACTACCGGATCTACCGCGACGGGGCGCTCGTCGCCGACCGCTACGACCGCACCGCCACCGGCACCGAGCTGACCTACACCGACACGCAGTCCGGCGGCGTCGCGCACAGCTACCGGATCACCGCGGTCGACCAGTACATGGCCGAGAGCACGATCGTCGGACCGGTGTCGGGATGAGCGCCGCGGCGACCGTCCGGGCGCGCCTGGCCGCCGAGCGGGGCGAGATGTCACTCACCGGGCTGCTGGTGGCGATCGTGATCTTCGCGTTCATCCTCACCGCGACGCTCACGACCTACGACTCCTACTCGCGCGGCCAGCGGCAGACCTCCGACGTCATCGACGCGCAGCAGGCGGCGCGCGCCGCGATCGACCGGCTCGCCCGCGACCTGCGCAACCTCTCCAGCCCGACCCCCGACCAGCCGCAGGCGTTCGACGCCGCCGGGCCCTACGACCTCGTCTTCAAGACCGTCGACCCCAACGGGCCGAACGCCGGCAGCAACGCCCTGAACGTCAAGCGGATGCGCTACTGCCTGGACGTCGCCAAGCCCGAGGCGGCACGGCTCGTCGCGCAGACGCAGACGTGGACGACCGCGACGCCGCCCGCGGTGCCCTCCACGACCGCCTGCCCCGGCAGCGGCTGGCCGCAGACCACGGTCCTGGCCACCGCGCTGGTGAACCGCGCCGGCGGCCGCGACCGGCCCGTCTTCCTCGTCAACTCGACCGACCTCACCGCGATCAGCGCGGTCCACGCGGAGCTCTTCGTGGACCTCGACACCGCCCGCAACCCCCCGGAGACCACCATGAGCACCGGCGTCTTCCTGCGCAACCAGAACCGCCGCCCGACCGCGGCGTTCACCGCCACCCCGAGCGCCCAGGGGATCCTCCTCAACGGCTCGACCTCCTCCGACCCGGAGGGCGAGTCGCTCACGTACCGCTGGTACGACAACGGCGCGCTCGTCGGCACCGGGATCACCTTCACGGCGCCCGCCGCCGCCGGGACCTCGCACACGATCCAGCTGCGCGTCAGCGACCCTGCCGGCCTCGAGGGCGTCTCCGCCACGCAGGCGGTGGTCGCATGACCCGCCGGCTGCGACGGCGCCTGGGCGCCGAGGACGGCACCGCGATCGTCACCGCGATCGTGCTGCTCGCCGTCATGGTCGGGATCGGCCTGGCGACGATGTCGTCGGTCGACGTGCAGAGCGCCGAGTCCGGGGCGACCCGGCAGCGCGAGTCCTCGTTCAACCTCGCCGAGGCGGCGATGTCCGCGCAGATCTTCCAGCTCGCCCGGGACTGGCCGGGCGGCGGGTCGGCGGTGAACCCGTACCCGGTCTGCACGCGGACCAGCACGGCCGCGCGCTGCCCCGACTCCGCGCAGCTGCTGTCGCTGTTCACCTCCCCGGACATCGACGCGGGCACCCAGTGGTCCACGACCGTGCGCGACAACGTCAGCCCGGACAACGCGAGCTTCTACTCCGACCAGCTCGCGCAGACCGCGCCGCAGTACGACGCCAACGGCGACGGCCAGCTGTGGGTCCGCGCGCAGGCGACCGCCCGCGGGCGCACCCGCACGCTCGTCGCGCTCGTGCGCGCCCAGCAGCAGGCCGAGGACCTGCCGCGCGGCGCGCTCATCACCGGGCGGCTGGACATCTCCAACAACGGCCGCAAGGTCCTCATCGACGCGCAGGGCGGCTCCTCCCAGAGCGGCCTCGTCGCGGTCCGCTGCGTCCCGGCGCTGCTGGAGCTCACCCCGTGCCTGGGCCACAAGCTCAGCGGCGGCGTGCTCGGCACCGCGCTCGCCACCCTCAACGGGCTGCTGAGCTTCCAGATCAGCCCGAACATCACGCAGACCGGGTACGCCAACACGCCCGCGATGAGCGCCGAGGGCCGCGCCCGGCTGAAGGCGACCGCGATCGCCAACGGCACCTACTACGCGTCCGGCTGCCCGTCGGCCGCCGGCCTGACCGGCGCGATCGTCTACATCGAGAACGGCACCTGCTCGTACACCGCCAACACCCAGTTCAACTCGCCGAGCGCCCCGGGCATGGTCCTCATCGCCCGCGGCTCGCTGTACCTCGGCGGGACCACGAACTTCTACGGCATCCTCTACCACGCCAACGAGGACGGGAGCACCGGGCAGATCATGCAGACCCAGGGCAACGCGACGGTCACCGGGGGCGTCCTCGTGGACGGCATGGCGACGACCGTCGTCGGCTCCTCCAAGCTGAACATCCGGCTCGACACCGGGGCGTTCGACCGCGTGCAGTCCTACGGCTCGGCGGGCATCGTCCAGAACACCTGGCGGGAGATCAAGGGCACCTGACCGCCGCGGCACGGACCCCCGGCCGCTCAAGCCGGGGTCCGTCCGGGCCGATGCTCCGGGCGTCATGATCGCCGTCGCGCTCCTCGCCCTCGTCCTCGGCCTCGCGGTCGGGTCGTTCCTCAACGTGGTCATCCACCGGCTCCCCCGCAAGGAGTCGCTCGTGCACCCGCCGTCGCGGTGCCCGGGGTGCGAGCAGCCCGTCCGCCCCTACGACAACGTGCCCGTGCTGTCGTGGCTCGTGCTGCGGGGCCGCTGCCGCCACTGCGCGGAGCCGATCAGCCGCCGCTACCCGCTGGTCGAGGCGCTCACCGGCCTGCTCTACGCCGCCGTCGTCCTCGCCCGCTGGGACGAGCCGGTCGACGTCGCGCTCGGCATCGCGCTCGTGACGCTGCTCGTCCCGATGACGTTCATCGACCTCGACACGCGCACGATCCCCAACGTGCTGCTCGCGCCGTTCGCCGTCCTCGCTCCGGTGATCGCGCTCGCGCTCGACCCGGACCTGCTCCCGGAGCTGCTGCTGTCCGGGGCGGCCGCGTTCGCGGCGTTCCTGCTCGTGGCGCTCGCCTCCCCGAAGGGGATGGGGATGGGGGACGTGAAGCTCGTCGGCGTCCTGGGCCTGTACCTCGGCCGCGCGGTCGCCCCCGCGATCTTCGCGGGGCTGATCGCGGGCGTGCTCGTCGGCGCCGTGATCATGGGCCGACTCGGCGCGCAGGCGGGCCGCAAGGTCGCCGTGCCGTTCGGCCCGTTCCTCGCGCTCGGGGCGGTGCTCGCCCTGTTCGTCGGCGAGGACCTCGTCGACTCCTACGTCGACACGTTCTAGCGCGCCGCGTCGGCGTCCACGATCTCGCCGCCGACGCTCAAGTCTGAAGCCCGTCTGGACGAAGAGGGGAGTGGAGGCGCCCCCCGCTCGAACCGCGAGCCGGACGGGCCGATCCGCCCCCGAGACCCATGGCCAAGAAGCCCGCAACCATCGTCGGACTGGAGCTCGAGCCGAGCGGCGTCACCGCCGTCGCGGTCACCGGCTCCGGCCGCCTCGAGATCAAGCACGCCGCGACCGCCCCGCTGGACCCCGGCGTCATCCGGGACGGGGAGGTCGCCGAGGTCGACGCGCTCGCCGACGCGCTGCGCCGCCTCTGGCAGGACGAGAAGGGCCTGGACAAGCGCGTCCGGGTCGGCATCGCCAACCAGAAGATCGTCGTGCGGATCATCGAGCTGCCGGTCATCGAGGACCCCAAGGAGCTCGCCCAGGCCGTCCGCTTCCAGGCCCAGGACCAGATCCCGATGCCGCTCGACAGCGCCGTCCTGGACTTCCAGACGCTCGGGATCGTCGACACCGACCAGGGCCGCCGCCAGCGCATCGTCCTCGTCGCCGCCCGGCGCGACATGATCGACCGCGTCCTCGCCGCCACCCGCGCGGCGGGCCTGCGCCCCGAGGGCATCGACCTCTCCGCGTTCGGCATGGTCCGGGCGCTGCAGCCGACCGCGCTCGCCGCCGGTGCCGGCCCGGACGACGTCGTCCTCTACGTGTCGATCGGCGGCCTCACGAACATCGCGGTCGCCCAGGGCCGCACCTGCACGTTCACGCGCGTCGTCGGCGCCGGGCTTGAGCAGCTCGCCGTCGAGCTGGCCGAGCGGCGCCGCCTGACGCTGGACCAGGCGCGCGCCTGGTTCGCCCAGGTCGGCCTCGAGCAGCCGCTCGAGCTGCTCGACGGGGACCCCGAGATCGTCGCGGAGACCCGCGCGCTGCTCGACGAGGGCACCCGCCGGATCGCCGGGGAGGTCCGCAACAGCGTCGACTTCCACCACATGCAGGGCAGCTCCGGGCCGGTCACGCACTGTGTGCTCACCGGTCCGGCGGCCGACGTCCCCGGCTTCGTCGCCGCGTTCGCGGTCGAGCTGGGCCTGCCCGTCCACCCCGGCGCCGTGGCCGGCGCGCCCCTGGGCCTCGACGCCCGGATGGCCGTCGCCGCGGGCCTCGCGATCCCGGAGGCCCAGGCCGCATGAAGGCCGTCAACCTCATCCCGCTCGAGGAGCGCCGCGGCGCCGGCGGTGCCGCCGGCCGGTCCGGCGGCGCGGTCTACGTGCTGCTCGGCGCGCTCGCGATGGTCGTCATCGCGCTCGCGACGCTCACGGTCACCGGCAAGCGCATCGACGACCGCAAGGCCGAGCTCGCGTCCGTGCAGCAGCAGGTCGCCGCCGAGCAGGCCCGCGCCGCCGAGCTGCAGGCCTACGCGACGTTCCGGGCGCTGCGCGAGGCGCGCGTCCAGACGGTCACGAGCCTCGCCAACAGCCGCTTCGACTGGGGTGCCGCGCTGCACGAGGTCTCCCGTGTCGTCCCGCGCGACGTCTGGCTGACCCAGCTGAACGCGACGGCCGCGCCCGGCGTCGCGGCCGGCGGCGGCGGGACCGGGGCGAGCACGCTGCGCAGCGCGCTCGCGGTCCCGGCGATCGAGCTGACCGGCTGCACCACGAGCCAGCCGGGGGTCGCCCGCGCGATGGCCGCCTTCCGCCGCATCGACGGCGTGCAGCGCGTGACGCTCGCGAGCTCCGAGAAGGGCGACGCCGCCCAGGCGGGCTCCTCCGGCAGCGGCGACTGCCGCCAGGGCCGCGACACCTTCCCGCAGTTCTCGATGGTGCTGTTCTTCGACCCGCCGGCCGGGGGCGTCGCTCCCGCCACGCCCGGGACCGCGACGGCCGCCCCGGCGGCGGTCACCGGCCCGACCGGCGCCACCGGCGCCGCCCCGTCCACGGCGACCGCGCAGCTGCAGGCAGCCAGGCCGCCAAGGACGCCGCACTCGCCACGCAGGAGGAGGACCGGTGACCGCCCGTGACCGCACCGTGCTGATGGTCGTGGGGCTGCTCGCCCTCGTCCTCGGCTTCTGGTTCCTGGCGATCTCGCCCAAGCGCGACGAGGTCGCCGCGCTCGACACCCGCATCGCCACCGCCCGGCAGGAGCTGCAGGTCGCCGCCGAGGGGGCGCGCAGCGCCGAGCAGGCGAAGGCCCAGTACGCCCGCGACTACGCGGTCGTGGCGCGGCTCGGCAAGGCCGTGCCCGCCGACGACGACGTCGCCTCCCTGCTCGTGCAGCTGGAGGCGGCGGCCGACGACGCCGAGGTCGACTTCCGCACGATCCGCCTGGAGTCCTCCGGCACCGTCGCCCCGCAGGCCGCCACGCCGAGCGCCGCGGTCGCCGCGGTCGGCGCGGCCGAGAAGGGCAAGGACCCGGCGGCCGCCGCGGCCGCACCCGCCACCGAGGCGGCCGCCGCCGTGCTGCCGCCCGGCGCGGCGATCGGCCCGGCGGGCTTCCCGACGATGCCGTTCAGCTTCGCGTTCCAGGGCGAGTTCGCCGGCCTGGAGAAGTTCCTCGACCAGCTCACCGCGTTCACGCGGATGAAGGGCAGCACGATCGCCGTCCGTGGCCGCCTCCTGACGATCGACGCGGTGAACCTCACCGCGGGACCGAAGGGGTTCCCGCAGATGGAGGCGGCGATC
Source organism: Conexibacter sp. W3-3-2 (assembly GCF_009707605.1). Taxonomy (NCBI): domain Bacteria; kingdom Bacillati; phylum Actinomycetota; class Thermoleophilia; order Solirubrobacterales; family Conexibacteraceae; genus Conexibacter; species Conexibacter sp. W3-3-2. Next base: position 283,900 of record NZ_WLYW01000001.1, read on the forward strand.
AAGGCGACCGCCTACCTGCTGCCGGGCGACCAGGCCGGCCTGCCGGCCGCGCCCGGCGCCACGCCCACCACCGTGACGACCTCCGGAGGCACCCCGTGACCGTCCTGCGCGCCATCGGGCACGACCTCGTCGAGAAGAAGCTGTGGCCGCTCGCGGTCCTGCTCGTCCTCGCGCTCGTCGCCGTGCCGGTCGCCCTCGGGGGCGGCGGCAGCCCGCAGAGCACCCCGGCCGACCCCGGCGCGACCGCCGCGGTCGCGCCCGGCGGCGCCCCGGCGACCGCCGAGGTCGCGGTCGCCGTCGAGCAGCCCGCGCTGCGCCGCCGTGCCGGCGCGACCCGGGACCCCTTCCGCCAGCAGTACGTGCGCAAGGCCACCGGCGCGGTCGACGGGGCGGTCACCGGCGCCACCGGCGTCGCGACGGTCGACCCGGTGAAGGACGTCAGCGGCGGCACGCCGAGCTCCCCGGTCGCGGCGACGACGGGGCCGAGCGGCACCAGCGGCCCGTCCTCGACGGCCGGCACCACGACCGTCCCGAAGCTCGACCCGCTCGACGTGTACCGCGTCGCGCTGCGGTTCGGCACCGACGAGCGCCGCCGCACGCTGCGCAACGTCTCGCGGCTGAGCCCGCTCCCGAACGCCGAGCAGCCGTTCTTCGTCTTCCTCGGCGTCCTCGCCGGCGGCAAGAAGGCCGTGTTCCTCGTCGGCGCCGACGCGCAGGTGACGGGGGACGGCACGTGCCGCCCGTCGCGCACGAACTGCGAGACCGTCGAGATGGGCACCGGCGACACCGTGTTCCTCGACCGCGAGACCGCCGACGGCATCACGCAGTACGAGCTCGAGCTGCTGTCGGTGACGCGCCGCACCAGCGCGCAGGCGGTCGCGGCCAAGGAGGGAGCCTCCACCTCCCAGAAGCGGCAGTCCGCCGCGAAGGACGAGGCGGCCGAGGACCTCACCGACCTGTACCGCTGGGACGACGAGCGGGGCGTGCTCGTGCGTCGCAAGCTCACGCGTGCCGCCCGGTCGGCGCCCGCCGCGACGCGCACGCCGGCGCCGCAGGACGCCCCGGCGGTCGCGGGACACACGGCGGCCGAGTACCGGGCCTGGTATCTCGCGGTCTACCTGGAGTACCTGCGCCAGCTCGCGGCCGGGACGGCGCAGGCGGCGCAGCGGACCGCGGCGGTCCTCGACGCGGTCCCGCAGCCCTGAGCCCGGGGGTCTGGCGCGGGCCACGGCGTCCCGCCGCGTAGACTCCGGCGCCGCATGACCCTCAAGCTCGTCACCGCCGGGGAGTCCCACGGGCCCGGTCTCACCTGCCTCGTCGAAGGCCTGCCCGCGGGCCTGGAGCTCGATCGCGACGCGATCGACCGCGACATGGCGCGTCGCCAGCTCGGCCACGGCCGCGGCGGCCGCATGAAGATCGAGACCGACCGCGCGTACGTCACCGCCGGGGTGCGGCACGGCCGCACGCTCGGCGGGCCGATCGCCCTCCAGGTCGCCAACCGCGACTACACCAACTGGGAGGAGCGGATGAACCCGTGGCCGGTCGAGGCGACCGTCCCCGAGGTGCACCTGCCGCGGCCCGGGCACGCCGACCTCGTCGGCACGCAGAAGTACGGCCTGACGGACGTCCGCGACATCCTCGAGCGCGCGAGCGCCCGCGAGACGGCCGCGCGCGTGGCGGGCGGCGCGGTCTGCAAGGCGTTCCTGCGCACGCTCGGGGTGGAGGTCGTCAGCCACGTCGTGCAGATCGGCAGCGTGCACGCGCCCGCGGTCGACCGCGAGCTGACGCTGGCGGACTTCGACGGCATCGACGACGACCCGGTCCGCTGCCTGGACGGGGACGCGAGCCGCGAGATGGTGCAGCACATCAACGTGCAGCGCAAGGCGAACGAGTCGATCGGCGGCGTGTTCGAGGTCGTGGCGTTCGGCCTCGTGCCGGGCCTCGGCTCGCACGTGTCGTGGGAGGAGCGTCTCGACGGCCGCCTGGCGGGCGCGATCTGCTCGATCCAGGCGGTGAAGGGCTGCGCGATCGGGGACGCGTGGGACGTCGCGGGCCGTCCGGGCTCGCAGGCCCACGACGAGATCTTCTACGACGCCGAGCGCGGCTACCACCGCTCCACGAACCACTCCGGTGGTCTGGAGGGCGGCATGACGACCGGCGATCCGCTGCACGCGCGCGGGGCGATGAAGCCGCTGCCGACGCTGACGAAGCCGCTGCAGAGCGTGGACATCGACTCCAAGGAGCCCGCGCAGGCGCTGCGCGAGCGCACGGACTCGTGCACGGTGCCGGCGGCCGGCGTCGTCGGCGAGGCGATGGTCGCCCTGGTCCTCGCGGACGCGTACCGGCGCAAGTTCGGCGGCGACCACGTGGACGACGTGCGCGCCGCGGTGGACGCGTACCGCGCCCGCCTGCGTCAGGGGTAGCGGGCCCGCGCGATGCCCGCGCCCGCGCTGGTCTTCGTCGGCTTCATGGGGGCCGGCAAGAGCACGGCGGCCCGCGAGGCCGCCGCGGTCCTCGACGCCCGACTTCACGACAGCGACCGGCTGCTGGAGGCCGAGTTCGGCAGCACGATCGAGGCGTTCTTCGACGCGCACGGCGAGGCGGCGTTCCGCGAGCGCGAGGAGGCGCTCGTCCTGCGCCTGCTCGACGCCGCGGACGGTGACGTGATCGCCTTGGGCGGCGGGACGCTCGCGAGCGCCCGGGTCCGCGAGGCGCTCGGCCGCCACCTGGTCGTGCACGTCGAGGTCGACCTCGAGACGGCGTGGACGCGCGCCGCGGGCAAGGGCCGGCCGCTGGCCCGCGACCGCGCGGTGTTCGAGGCCCGGTACGCGGAGCGCGCCTCGACCTACCGGTCGGTCGCCCGCGCGACGTTGCCGCCCGCCGACAAGAAGGTGGGCCGCCGGGCGGCGCGGGCGCTGCGCGATCTCGCGGACGCCCCGGCGGGCACGCAGCTGCTGTGGGCGACCGCCGCCTCGGGCGACTACCCGGTGCTCGTCGGCCGCCGGCTGCTGGGCCAGGTCCCGTGGCCGCTGGGCGGGCGCCGGTTCGTGGTGAGCGACGCGAACGTCGGCGACCTCTACGCGGGCCTGGTCGGTGAGGTGTCAGGCTTGATCGAGATCGGCGCGGGGGAGGAGCACAAGACCCTCGCGACGGCCGAGCGGGTCTGGGAGGCGCTGGTCGAGCAGGGCGCGACCCGCGCCGACCACGTCGTGGCGGTCGGCGGCGGCGTGGTCGGCGACCTCGCGGGGTTCTGCGCGTCGGCGTACCAGCGCGGCGTGCCGGTCATCCAGGTGCCGACGACGGTCGTCGCCCAGGTGGACAGCGCCTACGGCGGCAAGACCGGGGTGGACCTCCCGACCGCGAAGAACTACGTCGGGGCGTACCACCAGCCGTCCGCGGTCGTGGTCGACGTCGCGACGCTGGCGACGCTCCCGCCGGAGGAGCACGCGGCGGGCTACGCGGAGGTCGTGAAGACCGCGCTGATCGCGGGCGGCGCGCTGTGGGAGCAGGTCGCCTCGGGCGTTCCGGTCGACGACGCGACGATCCTCGGCTGCGCGCGCACGAAGCTCGCGGTGGTCCGCGAGGACGAGCGCGACGGCGGCCGCCGGCAGGTCCTGAACCTCGGCCACACGGTCGGCCACGCGATCGAGACGGTCAGCGGCTTCGCGCGCTACCGCCACGGCGAGGCGGTGGGCCTGGGCCTGCTGGCCGCGCTGCGCCTGTCGGGCCAGGAGGATCTGCGCGCGCACGTGCGGGACCTGCTCGAGGGGGTCGGCCTGCCGGTCGAGCTCGACCCGCAGCTGGACGCCGCGGAGATCGTCGCGGCGACCGCGAAGGACAAGAAGCGGCTGGGCGAGCACACGCCGTTCGTGCTGATCCACGGTCCGGGGGACGTCCGGCACGGTGCGGTGGTCGCGCCTTCCGACGTGCTCGCGGCCGTGGCAGAGTTGCACGGGTGACCCCGCCCGTGAGCACCCACAACCGCGTCGAGGTCCTGCACGGCGTGAACCTCGACCAGCTCGGCCGGCGCGATCCCGCCCACTACGGGTCGTTGACGTTCGAGCAGCTGCAGTACCGGATCGAGGAGTTCGGGCGGGAGCTCGGCCTGAGCTTGCGGTTCTTCCAGACCAACCACGAGGGCGAGTTCGTGGAGCACCTGCACGAGATCCGGGACACGGCGGACGGCATCGTCCTCAACCCGGGGGCGTGGACGCACTACAGCTACGCGATCCGCGACGCCCTGGAGCTGACCGAGCTGCCCGCGGTGGAGGTCCACCTCTCCGACGTCCAGGCGCGCGAGGCGTTCCGCCGGCACTCGGTGATCACCGACATCTGCGTCGCGACGGTGAGCGGCAGGGGCGTGGACGGGTATCGCGACGCGTTGAACCGACTGAGCGAGGAGCTGCAGGGATGAGCGCAGGCATCGACATGACCCGGGCCGACCGCGTGGCGGCGGCCCTCGACGGCCGAGCGGCCCTGCTCGTCACGGACCTCGTGGACATCCGCTGGCTGACGGGCTTCACGGGCTCCAACGCGGTCGCGCTCGTGGGTGCGGCGGGCGAGCGGCTGCTGCTGACCGACTTCCGCTACCTCAGCCAGGTCGAGGCGCAGGTCGACGCGGGCTGGGAGCGCCTGATCCGCCAGGACCTGCTGGCTTCGGTGGCGGACGCCCTACCGACCGGTCGGTCGGGCTTCGACGAGCACGACCTGTCGGTGCACCAGCACCAGCACCTGCTCGCGAAGGTCGGCGAGGGCGTCGAGCTCGAGCCGGCGGGCTCGATCGTCAAGGACCTGCGCGCGATCAAGGACGAGGCGGAGCTCGTGAAGCTCCGGGCCGTCGCGAAGGTCGCCGACGAGGCGTTCGAGGAGGTGGTGTCCGCCGGGCTCGTCGGCCGGACCGAGCGCGACGTCGCCCTGGACCTGGAGATCGCGATGCGCCGCCGCGGCGCCGACGGGGTCTCGTTCCCGCCGATCATCGCCGCGGGCGAGCACGGCGCGCTGCCGCACGCGGAGCCGCGCGACGTCCCGATCCCCGCGAACACGCTCGTGGTCATCGACTGGGGCGCCCAGATGGACGGCTACGCGTCGGACTGCACGCGCACCGTCGCCACCGGGCCGTTGGACCCGCGTGACCGCGCGGTCTACGACACGGTGCTGGCCGCGCAGGAGGCGGCGCTCGCCGCGGTGCGGCCCGGGCCCACGGGCCGCGAGGTCGACGCGGTCGCCCGGACGATCATCGACGAGGCCGGGCACGCCGAGCACTTCGGGCACGGCCTCGGCCACGGTGTCGGGCTGGAGGTCCACGAGGGTCCGCGGCTCTCCAAGCAGGGCGAGGTCGCGCTCGCCCCGGGCCACGTGGTGACGGTCGAGCCGGGCATCTACGTGCCGGGCGCGGTCGGGGTCCGGATCGAGGACCTCGTGGCGGTGACCGAGGGCGGGCACGAGGTCCTCTCGTCGCTGCCCAAGGCGCTACGCACCGTCGACTGATGCTCGAGCTCTCGGGGCACCAGGTCGCGCTCATCGACGAGCCGCTCGACGTCCGGCTGCGCGGCCTCGGCGAGGTCGCGGCCGCATTCGACGACGAGGACGATCTCGGCGGTGTCCTGTGGCGTGCGCGCCTGCGCGACGACGACGGACGCGTGTGGCGCGCCGCGGCCGACGCTCCGGAGCACCTGCCCGCCGGTCTGGCCCCGTCCAAGCCGGGAACGGGCCGCGTGCCCGCGCTGGGCTCCCTGCACCCGGTGCGGCTGGACGTGCACGCCGAGGCGCCCGACGGGCGCGGCGCGAAACGCACGTTCGAACGGCGGCTCCTGGCCGACGGGGTGCGCGTCCGCCGCTGGAAGGAGCCGCAGCTGCGCGGCACCGCGTTCCTGCCGCCGCCCGACGCGCCGGCCGCCGAGCCGTTGCTGCTCGACGCGCGCATCGACGCCAGCACCGGTGAGCTCGGCCTGCTCGCCGCGTTTGTGGCGCCGCTGGCGGCCGCGGTCCTCGCCTCGCGGGGCCGCGCGACGCTCGTCGTGACCGACCTCGACGACCTCGCGCCCGCGCTGGAGCGGCTGGCCGGGCTGCGCGCGGCGACCGGGGCGCCCCGCGTCCTGCGAACGCTGGGCGCCGGCGACGTCGTGCTGCTCCCGCCCGGGATCCCGGTGCTCGACGAGGGCTCCGCGGCCCGCACGGCCCGGCGGGACCGCTGGGCGAGCATCGTCACCCCGGCCTGAGGTCCGGCGGGTCACGCCCGAGGTCGCCGCCGCGCGGGCGGGCCGGCCACGACGGATCCGCGCCCGGCGGGGTGCGCTCGCCGCGCCGCAGGTCCGCGCGTGGCGGCCGGGTCCACGCGCGGGCGAGGTTCGACGCGGCGACGAGCGGGTGCGCGAGCGCCCAGTGCATCACGGCCTCCGCGGCGCCGACGAGCATCTCGGCGTGCAGCTCGAGGGCGAAGCGGCGGTTCAGGCCGCGCTGGGCACGGACGCTGCGGTCACGGCGCAGGGCCGCCACCACCCGGTCGAGCACCGTCCGCCGCACCTCGGCGTGCACCGCCATGACCGCCTCCTCCTCGATCGGCCGGTGCAGCAGCAGGCGGGCGCTGTCGGGGTTGCGCCGTGCCCAGCGCACGAGCGCGCAGACGACGCGCGGGAGCGGCTCGAGCTCCCAGCCCGTCGGTGCGGGGCCGGCCGCGACCGTGTCGACGGCCCCGACGTGGCCGCCTCGACCCGCCGCGAGCACGGCCGGGCCGAGGAACTCGTGCGCGTGGGCGCCCACGAGCTGCGGGCCGAGCACCGCCTCGACGCGTTGGGCCTCGTGCCGCAGCGCGGCTGCGTACAGATGCGCCTTGGACGGGAAGTACGAGTACATCGTCGGGCGCGAGACGGGGGAGACCGCCTCGAGGCGCCGCAACGTCGCCCGCGCGTAGCCGCGCGCCGCGAAGACCGGGATGACCGCCTCCAAGATCTGGACCCGCCGCTGCGCCCCCGTGACCCGGGCGGCCCGCCGCGCCCGCCGGTCGCGCGGCTTGTCGAGCACCTTGCCGAACAGGAGCCGCTCGGTGCGGTCCGGGTCGAACAGCGCGTCGATGTCCTTCTGGTCCATGCCCCAGACCTACCGGTCGGTCGGGTGGGGTTGGGGAGGGACCCCGCGATCGGCACCGGATCGGCACGAAGCCGTCACGAAGCCCGCACACGGACCGGTCGTCACGACACGCCGCGCGGCACTACGCTCTGGGGACCGTGATCAGCACCAACCAGCTCAAGAACGGCAACCACATCGAGGTTGACGGGGTCATCTACAAGGTCGTGGAGTTCCAGCACGTCAAGCCGGGCAAGGGGCCCGCGTTCGTGCGCACGAAGCTCCGCCGCACCACCGACGGCAACATCATCGACAAGACCTTCCGCGCCGGCGAGAAGTTCCGCAGCGTCCGCACCGAGGCCCGCAAGGAGACCTTCCTGTACTCGGACGGCGCCGACGCGCACTTCATGGACGCCGAGACGTTCGAGCAGACCGCTATCCCCGAGAAGGCGCTGGGCGACAAGCTCCGCTGGGTCAAGCCGAACGAGACGGTCGACCTGCTGTTCATCGACGGCCAGCCCGCGGACATCCAGCTGCCCGCCTCGGTCGAGCTGGAGATCACGCACACCGAGCCGGGCCTGCGCGGCGATACGGCCTCCGGTGGCGGCAACAAGCCCGCGACGGTCGAGACCGGTGCGGAGATCCAGGTGCCGCTGTTCGTCAACGTCGGGGACCGCGTGAAGGTCCAGACGGAGACGGGCCAGTACATGTCCCGCGTGTGAGCCGCCGCTCCGACCAGCGGCGCGCCTCGGTCTTCGCGCTCTACCAGCACGAGCTCACCGGCCGCGAGCTCGACGACGTCTTCGAGCGCGACGCCAGCGAGTTCACGCGCGCACTCGCCTACGCGACCGCCGACTACGCCGAGGAGCTCGACGCGATCGTCGAGCGCCACGCCACCGGCTGGACCGTCGACCGCATCGCCCCGCTGGAGAAGGCGATCCTCCGCGTCGCGCTGCTCGAGATGCTCCACCCCGACGCTGCGCCCGGCGACCAGCCGATCCCGGCCGAGGGCGCGATCGACGAGGCGGTCGAGACCGCCAAGACGTTCTGCGGGGCCGAGGCCCCGTCGTTCGTCAACGGCATCCTCGACGCCGCGCTGCGCGAGCACCGCGCCGCGCCCGCCGACGCCGACGGCGATGCGGGATGATCGGGACGCGATGAGCGAGGCGCCCGACACCCACGAACAGCTCGACCGGCTGATCGAGCGGCTCGAGACCGCTGCCGACCAGCTGCGCACCGGCGAGCTCGACCCCGACCAGGCCGCCTCCGTCGTCGAGCAGTGCGCCACGTTCGCCTCGCAGGCCTCCGCCGAGCTCGAGCGGCTCGCCCGCGTCGCCGCCTCCGAGCCGCTCCCCGGTCAGGACCAGCTGCTCTAGATGGGCTACCCGGACGCGCTGCGCGACGAGGTCGAGGCCTACCTGGAGGGGCTGTCGTTCGCGCCGCCCGGCGGCACCGACGGGCTCCAGGAGGCCATGCGCTACAGCCTGCTCGCGGGCGGCAAGCGGATCCGGCCGGTGCTCGCGCTCGCGACCGCGCGCGCCGTCGGCCTGCCGCACGAGGCCGTGCTCCCGTACGCCGCCGCGCTCGAGCTCGTCCACACCTACTCGCTGATCCACGACGACCTGCCGGCGATGGACGACGACGACCTGCGTCGCGGCCGCCCGACCTGCCACGTCAAGTACGGGGAGGACGTCGCGATCCTCGCCGGGGACGCGCTCTACGCCGAGGCGTTCCACCTGCTCCTGCGCAGCACCACCGCCGTCGGGGCGATGGACCCCGCCGACGTCATCGCGGCGGCCGCCGAGCTCGCCGCCGCCACCGGGGTCGACGGGATGGTCGGCGGGCAGTACATCGACGTCGCCGGCACCGCCACCACCGCGCAGGAGCTCCGCGCCCTTCACGCCCTGAAGACCGGCCGCCTGATCGGCGCCTCGGTCGTCGGCGTACTGCTTCTAGGAGGCATCAAGGAACCTGCGACAATGGCCTATCGCCAGTACGCCACCGAGATCGGAGTGCTCTTCCAGATCGTCGACGACATCCTCGACGTGACCGGGACCGACGCGGACCTGGGCAAGCCCCAGGGCAGCGACGAACGACACGGCAAGCGCACGTACGTGTCGGAGTTCGGCCTCGACGGCGCGCGGGAGCTCGCAGCCCGCTGCCACCAGGACGCCCGGACGACGCTCGCCACGGCGGCCGCCGCCCACGACGGACGAGCCGACGAGCTCGAGCAGATCACCGACTTCATCCTGACCAGGACCGCATGACTCGCATCCTCGACCGCATCGACCGCCCCCAGGACCTCCACGGCCTCACCGAGGAGCAGCTCGCGCAGGTCGCGCAGGAGGTCCGTGAGCACATCATCGACACCGTCGGCGAGATCGGCGGCCACTTCGGCGCGAACCTCGGCACGTGCGAGCTCGCCGTCGCGCTGCACTCGCTGCTGGACTCGCCGCGCGACAAGATCCTCTGGGACGTCGGCCACCAGGCGTACCCGCACAAGATCCTGACCGGCCGTCGCGACGAGCTGCACACGATCCGCCAGTACGGGGGCCTCGCCCCGTTCTGCGCCACGTTCGAGTCCGAGCACGACATCATGGGCGCCGGCCACGCCTCGACCTCGATCGGCTACGGCGTCGGGCTCAAGGAGGGCATGCTCCTGCGCGGCCAGAAGCCGCAGGTCGGCAAGGTCGCGGCCGTCATCGGCGACGGCTCCATGACCGGTGGCGTCGCGTTCGAGGCGATCCACCAGGCCGGCGGCCTCGGCACCCCGCTCGTCGTCGTCCTGAACGACAACGGCATGTCGATCTCGCCGAACGTCGGCGCGCTCTCCCGCTACTTCAACCGCGTGCGGCTGCACCCCAAGCTCTGGCACGCGCGCGAGGGCATGGAGAAGAACCTCGTCGACCTGCCCGGCGGGCTCGGCGCCGCGATCGAGAAGCTCGGCCCGCAGTTCAAGGAGTCGATCAAGGCCTTCTGGGCTCCCGGCCTGCTCTGGGAGGAGCTCGACTGGGCGTACATGGGCGTCATCGACGGCCACGACGTCCGCGCGCTGCGCGTCGCGCTCAAGCAGGCGTTCGCCGCCGAGCGGCCCGTCGTCGTGCACGTCGCGACCGTCAAGGGCAAGGGCTTCGCCCCCGCCGAGGAGGGCGGCCTCGAGGGCATGGAGCAGTGGCATGCCGCCAAGCCCAAGTCGATCGCCAACGGCAGCCCCGTCGCCGCCAAGCCCGCCCCGGCGGACGCCAAGCCCGCCCCGCCGCAGTACACGAAGGTCTTCGGCGACGCGATGGTCGAGGAGGTCCGCCGTGACCGCCGGGTCGTCGGCATCACCGCCGCGATGAACTCCGGCACCGGCCTCAACATCCTCCAGAAGGCGGAGCCCAAGCACTACTTCGACGTCGGCATCGCCGAGCAGCAGGCGCTGCTGTTCGCCTCCGGCCTCGCGCTCGAGGGCGTCAAGCCCGTCGCCGCGATCTACTCGACGTTCCTGCAGCGCGCCTACGACCAGATCGTCCACGACATCTGCCTGCAGGAGCTCAACGTCGTCCTCGCCATGGACCGCGCCGGGCTCGTCGGCGACGACGGCCCGACCCACCACGGCGTCTTCGACATCGCCTACCTGCGGTCGCTGCCGAACATCGTCTGCATGGCGCCGCGCGACGAGGCGATGCTCCGCCACATGCTGCGCACCGCGCTGCTGCACGACGGCCCGATCGCGCTGCGCTACCCGCGCGGCGAGGGCGTCGGCGTGCCGCTGCCCACCCCCGAGGAGATCCGCCCGATCGAGATCGGTCGCGGCGAGGTCCTGCGCGAGGGCACCCGGGTCGCGCTGCTCGGCTACGGCACCGGGGTCCAGAAGGCGCTCGACGCGGCCGACCGGCTGCGCGACGAGCACGGACTCGAGGTCACCGTCGCCGACGCGCGGTTCGCCAAGCCGATCGACCTCGAGCTCGCCACGCGGCTCGCCACCGACCACGAGCTGCTCGTCACCCTCGAGGAGGGCGTGCTCGCCGGTGGCTTCGGCAGCGCCGTCTGGGAGGCCCTCAACGAGCACCCCACGCCCGGCGCCGACGCGCGGATCCTGCGGATCGGGGTGCCCGACCGCTACATCACCCACGGCAAGCCCGCCCTGCTGCACGAGGAGATCGGCTTCACCGGCGAGGCGGTGGCCCGGCGCGTCCTCGAGGCGATCGGCGCGTCGACCGGGACGCCCGTCGGCACCGCATGAGCGCCGGCCCCGGCGGCGGCCTGCACCCGCAGGTCGCCGCGCTCGTCACCGCCCCCACGGACGGGCCGCTGGACCTCGACACGCTACGCGCCGGCTACGCCGAGACCGCCCGGGCGCTCGGCGGGCCCCCGGAGGACGTCGCGCACGTCCAGAACCTCCGCGTGCCTCGCCAGGACGGACCCGACACCGAGGGCATCCCCGCCCGCTACTACCTGCCGCAGGACCTCGCCGACGGCCCCGCCGGGGTGCTCGTGTGGTTCCACGGCGGCGGCTGGGTGATGGGGGACCTCGCGGGCATCGACCCCGCCTGCCGCGCGATCTGCGCCGCCTCGGGGCACGCCGTCCTCTCGATCGACTACCGGCTCGCGCCCGAGCACCCGTTCCCCGCCGGTCTCGACGACGCGTGGAGCGCGGTCCGCTGGGCGGCCGGGCCCGACGGGGCCGAGATGCTCGCCATCGAGGAGGGCCGCGTCGCCGTCGGCGGCGACAGCGCGGGCGGCAACCTCGCCGCCGCGTGCGCGGCCGCGCGCGGGACGGCGGCCTCGCGCTCCACGGCCAGGTGCTCGTCTACCCGGCGCTCGACCCGACCGGGGCGAGCCCGTCGTTCACGGAGCACGCCGACAGCGACATGCTGCGCGCCGACCAGATGCGCTGGTTCCTCGACGCGTACGCCGGCGGCGACGCCGGCGCGCGGCTGCGGGACCCCGACTTCGCGCCGCTGGCCGCCGCCTCGTTCGCCGACCTCGCGCCCGCGTACGTCGCCGTCGCGGAGATCGACCCGCTGCGCGACGACGGCCTGCGCTACGCGCAGCGCCTGCAGGAGGCCGGGGTGGAGGCGTCCACGCGCGTGCACGCCGGGATGGCGCACGGGTTCCTGCGCTGGGGTGGCGCGGTCGACGAGGCGCTCGTGCTCCTCGAAGACCTCGGCCGCGAGACCCGCCGCCTGCTCGGCTGAGTCGCGGCCGTCGCCCGCGTCCGCGTCGCCGTTGCGGGCGGCGCGCGACGACCGTCGCATCCGGCATCCTGCAGGACCGATGCGCGGACCGCTCCTGCTCCTCCTCGCCTCCGTGGTGCTCGGCGCCGGGGCCGCGGTCGCCGCGGTGACCGAGCGCAGCGACGGCCTGCGTCCGCCCGGCCTTACCGCGCGGACCGCCGCCCCGTCGGGCTCCGTGGTCGCCCGCGCCACGCCGCTGCCGCCCGCCCTCGCCCCGGCCCCGGCCGTCCCGGCGCCCACGCCCGCCGCCACCCCGACCCCGGTCCCGACCCCGCCCTCCATGGGGACCGCGCCCGCGTCCCGCGCCGTCGGCCGCCCGTTCCGCGACGGCCGGCTGGAGAACGGCGTCCTCCTCCCGGCGCAGGGCCCCGGCCACCGCACCTGGGACGCGCCGCTGCAGCGCAGCCCCAGCCGCGCCTGGCGGCGGTGGGGGACCGACGTCCTCGTCGCCACCGTGCTCCAGGTCCTCGCCGAGCACCGCGCCGCGCACCCGGAGTCGCCACCGATCCTCGTGGGCGACCTCAGCCGCCCGCGCGGCGGCATCTTCGACCAGCGCTACGGCGGGCTGGGGCACGCCTCGCACCAGAACGGCCTCGACGTGGACATCTACTACCCCCGCAAGGACCGGCTCCCGATCGAGGCCGCGCGCGCCTCCCAGGTCGACCGGCGGCTCAGCCAGGACCTCGTCGACCGCTTCCTCGCGCGCGGCGCGGAGTTCGTGTTCGTCGGGCGCAACGTCCGCCTGCGCGGACCGAAGGGTCGCGTGTCGAAGCTGCCCCACCACGACGACCACCTCCACGTGCGGATCCCGGACCCCGACGGCGTCGGCGGACGCTAGCCCGCCCGGGCAAGAAAACGGCCCGCTGGGAGGCGGGCCGCTTTCGGGGAGGAGAGATACTGCTATGTGGGTCGTGCGTGGATCTCTGAGGGAAGTCTGTGTGCCGGTCAGGCGCGCGCGCTGTACCGGGTGCTGAGGTTCAGCGCGAGCTGCAGCGCCGCGATGCCCGCGAGCGTGAAGCCCGCGACCGCGTCCCCGGCGACGCCGAGCACGAGGGCCGCGCCGCCGACGCCGATCGCCAGGCCGTAGTCCGCCGCGTGGTGCGTGGCGACCGGGACGGCCGGGACACCGCGCTCGTCGGTGGTGGAGCCGAGCGCGAGGCCGACCAGCGCCGCGCCGACCACGACCGCCAGGACGGTGCCCGCCGGGTCGAACCCGAGGGCGAACGGCGCGACCATCGTGAGGATGCCGACGAGCATCTCGAGGGCGCCGTGGGCCTGGAGGGGGATGAGGCGGAACGCGGTCATCTGCCGCCGGATCGTGGCGGGCGGACGGACGTTCGTCTGTGACACCAGGCACACACCCGAACGGCCGTTCGCCCCGGGCTGGGCGTCCCGCTGCACGGGCGGCGCGGGTTCGGCGCTACGGTGTCGCACGCCGATGCCCAAGGTCCGCCTGGACACCCTGCTCCACGAGCGCGGCCTGTTCGCGTCGCGCAGCCGCGCCGCCGCCTCGGTGATGGCGGGCGAGGTACGGCTGGGCACCGACGGCGCCCGCGCGCAGAAGCCCGGCCAGCTCGTCCCCGACGACGCCGTCGTCACCGTCGACGAGGCCCCGCGCTACGTGTCCCGCGGCGGCGTGAAGCTCGCCAACGCGCTCGACGTTCGGGCGATCGAGGTCGCCGGGCGCCGGGCGCTCGACGTCGGCGCCTCCACGGGCGGGTTCACCGACTGCCTGCTGCAGCGCGGCGCCGCCCACGTCGTGGCGCTCGACGTCGCCTACGGGGAGCTGCACTGGAACGTCCGCACGGACGAGCGGGTCACGGTCGTCGAGCGCACCAACGCCCGCGCGCTGACCCCGGACCAGCTGCCGTACGCTCCCGACCTCGTGGTCTGCGACGTCTCGTTCATCTCGCTGACGAAGGTCCTGCCGGCGGTCCTCGCCTGCCTGGACCCGGCGCGCCACGACGTCCTCGCGATGGTCAAGCCCCAGTTCGAGGTCGGCCGCGAGCGCCTGGGCAAGGGCGGCGTGGTCCGCGACGCCGACGACCGGCGCGCCGCGCTCGTCGCCGTCGCCGCCGCCGCCCGGGACGGCTCCGGCGCCACCGTCCTGGGCTTCGCGTCCTCCGGCCTGCCGGGCCCCAAGGGCAACCGCGAGACGTTCGTGCACCTCGCCGAGCCGGGCCGCGACGGGGCCGTGACCGACCTCGAGGCGGCCGCCCGGGAGGTCGAGCCGTGACCCCGCGCCGCTCCGTCACCGTGCTCACGCACCAGCGGCCCGTGCAGACCGGCTCGGTGCTCGACACGCTCGTCCAGGTCGCGCGCGAGGCCGGGGTGCTGCTGCGCTTCGACCCCGACGAGACCCGCAAGCACCACCTCGCCGCCCAGGACGTCGTCGCGGTCGACGCGCCGCTGATCGACGACGTCGAGCTGTGCATCGTGCTCGGCGGCGACGGCACGATCCTGCGCGCCCTGCGGCGCTACGCCGGCACGAGCGTCCCGGTGTTCGCCGTGAACTTCGGCGAGGTCGGCTTCCTCGCGACCGTCGACCCCGACGACGACGGGGGCGCGGAGGCGTTCCGCCAGGCGCTGCGCGGCGACTTCGAGACGCTGACGCTCCCGGCGATCGCACTGGAGCTGCCCGGTGGCCCGCAGGCGGCGATCAACGACATCTCGATCCATCGCAAGGTCGGGGAGCGGGTCGCGACGCTCGCCTACGCGAGCAACGGCGAGGAGGTCGGCAGCGTCCGCTGCGACGGCCTCGTCGTCGCCACCCCGGCGGGCTCGACCGGCTACAACCTCGCCAACGGCGGCCCCGTGATGGCCTGGGGCGTCGAGGGCTTCGCGGTCTCGTTCATCGCGCCGCACTCGCTGACCGCCCGGGCGCTCGTGGTCGCCCCCGACGACGAGCTGACGATCTTCAACCGCTCGCTCGGCGCGGTCGACCTCTCGGTGGACGGCCGGCCCGTGGGCGAGCTCGGCCCCGGGCAGCGGATCACCGCCCGGTTCGTGCGCGAGGCGGCCGACCTCGCGCAGCTGCCCGGCACGAGCTTCTACCGCCGCCTGCGGGAGAAGTTCGGCCGCCTCTCCTCCTAGAACGTCTGTTCGCCCCGGTTCCGTCCGTGGCCGGTGGTTCACTCGGCGGCGTGCTCCACGAACTCCGCGTCGAGAACCTCCTCCTGATCGAGCGGGCCGAGCTGCGGCTCACGGCGGGCCTCAACGTCCTGACCGGGGAGACCGGCGCGGGCAAGACCGTGCTCGCGCACGCGCTCGACCTGCTGCTCGGCGGCAAGGCCCGTGCGGGCATCGTGCGCCCGGGGGCGTCCGAGGCGTGGGTCGAGGGGGTCTTCGACCTGCCCGACGCGCTGCGCGCGACGATCGGGGACCGGCTGCCCGAGGACGCGGAGGACCTCGTGCTCGCGCGCCGCGTGAGCGCGGAGGGGCGCACCCGCGCCTACGTCGGCGGGCGGACCGCGACGGTCTCCGACCTGCAGGAGATCGCGGCCGGCCTGATCTCGTTCTACGGGCAGCACGAGCACCGCAAGCTCACGCTGGCGACCGCGCAGCTGGACCTGCTCGACAGCGCCTGCGGGCCCGAGCACCTCGAGCGCCGGGCCGCGTTCGGCGCGGTCCACGCCCGGGCCCGGGGCCTGGAGCGGCGGCTGGAGGAGCTGCGCGAGGTCGCGGGCGCCCGGGAGCGCGAGCTCGACCTGCTGCAGTTCGAGCTCGCGGAGATCGAGGCGGCCGCGCCCGACGTGGCCGAGGCCGCCGAGCTGCGCGGCGCGCGCGAGCGCCTGCGCCACGTCGAGGCGCTGCGGCTGGCCGCGCACGAGGCGGCGGACGCGCTCGCGCCCGAGGACGGCGACGGGGTCGTGTCGCTGCTCGGCGGCGGCGCGGCCGGCCTGGAGGGCGTCGGCGGCGTCGACGCCGAGCTCGACCGGCTGACCGAGCGGGTCCGGGCGCTGGGCTACGAGGCGCAGGACGTGGCGGGCGAGCTGCGCCGCTACGTCGACGGCCTCGACGCCGACCCGGAGGCGCTGGAGGCGACCGAGGAGCGGCTCACGGTGCTCGACCGGCTGCAGCGCAAGTACGGCGGGTCGATCGAGGCGGTGCTCGAGCACGCCGCGACCTGCCGCGCCCGCCGCGACGAGCTCCAGGGCGCCGAGGTGGCGATGGAGGACGCGACCGCGGCGCTCGACGCCGCCCGGGCCGAGCTCGACACCCGCGCCCGCGAGCTGCGCGCCGCCCGCGAGGCGCAGGCTCCGCTGTTCGCGCAGGCCGTGCGCGAGCGCCTCGGGGCGCTGGCGATGGAGGCCGCGCGGTTCGAGGTCGTCGTCACCGAGCGCGAGCCGACCGCCACGGGCGCCGACGCGGTCGAGTTCCGGATCGCGGCAAACCCCGGCGTGCCCGCCGGCCCGTTGCGCGACATCGCCTCGGGCGGCGAGCTCTCCCGCGTGATGCTCTCGATCATGGGCGTCGCCAACGACGGGTCGGGCGCGACGCTCGTGTTCGACGAGGTCGACGCCGGCATCGGCGGCGTCACCGCCCGGGCGGTCGGCGAGCAGCTGCGCGAGCTCGGGGCCGGGCGCCAGGTCGTCTGCATCACGCACCTGCCGCAGATCGCGTCGCTGGCCGCGCGGCATTTCTCGATCGAGAAGGACGTCAGCGTCGAGCCCGCGCGCACCACCGTGCGGACGCTCGAGCAGCGCGAGGTCGTCGGCGAGCTCGTCCGGATGCTCGGCGCGGAGGCCGACGACGTCGCCGCGCGACGGCACGCCAAGGAGCTGCTGAAGGCCGCCTGAGCGGCCCGCGGGAGGGACCGCGGACGGCGACCCGACGGGGGCGCGCCGTAGACTCGCGCGCAATGGCGTTGCGCCGCCGGTCGACCGGATCCCAGCCCGTTGGCGGCTCGCCCGACCCCTCCGGGGTGCGGGTGGTGCGCGGGCCCGTGCGCCGCGGGCGCAAGACGAAGATGCTGGTCAAGCGCCTGCGTCCCGGCGAGGTCGCGGTGATCGACCACAAGGACCTCGACCGCGTCGGCGCCGAGGACCTCATCGCCGCCGGCGTCGTGTCGGTCCTCAACTGCCGCCCGTCGAGCAGCGGCACCTACCCGAACATGGGACCCCTGCTGCTCGTCCAGGCCGGCATCCACCTCGTGGACCTCGACGGCGACGGGATCTTCGACGCGGTCGACGACGGGGACCCGATCGAGGTCCGCGGCGGCACCGTCCTCATCGACGGCGAGGTCGTCGCCACCGGGACCGTGCAGGAGCCCGCCGACGTCCGGGCCGCCAACGAGCAGGCGCGCGCCGACATCGGCGAGGCGCTCGAGGCGTTCGCGCGCAACACGATCGAGCACATGGTCGAGGAGCAGGAGCTGCTCTCCGGGCGCATCGAGCTGCCCCGGTTCGACACCGACTTCCGCGACCGGCCCGCGCTGATCGTCGTGCGCGGCGTCGACCACCAGTCCGACCTGCAGGCGCTGCGGCCGTACATCCGCGACGTCAAGCCCGTGCTCGTCGGGGTCGACGGTGGCGCCAACGCGATCCTCGAGGCGGGCTTCAGCCCCGACATGATCGTCGGCGACATGGACTCCGCGCAGGAGCGCACGCTGCGCTGCGGCGCCGAGCTCGTCGTCCACGCCTATAGCGACGGCCGCGCGCCCGGCCGCGACCACCTCGAGAGCCTCGGGCTCGCGCACAAGGTCGTACCGGCCCCGGGCACGAGCCAGGACGTCGCGATGCTCATCGCCGCCGAGAAGGGCGCGGAGCTGATCGTCTCGGTCGGCGCCCAGCTCAACCTCATGGAGTTCCTCGACAAGAACCGGCGGGGGATGAGCTCGACGTTCCTCACCCGCCTGCGGCTCGGCGAGATCATCGTCGACGCCAAGGGCGTCAGCCGGCTGTACCGGCCGCTGCCGCGCGCCGCCCCGATCTGGCTCGTCCTGCTCACCGGGTTCGTGACGCTCGTCGCGGTCGTGCTGCTCACGCCCGGGCTGCGCGAGGTCGCCGACCTGCTGTGGCTGAAGCTCCGCGTCCTGCTGGGCTTCGACCTGTGACCACCTCCGATCGCTAGCCTCCCGGCCGCCTCGTGTTCGACTTCCGCTACCACGCGCTCTCGCTCGTCGCCGTCTTCGTCGCCCTGCTCATCGGGCTGCTCCTCGGCGTCGCGATCGGGGACGAGGGCCTCGTCTCCAGCGCCGAGCGCCAGCTGCGCTCGAACCTGCGCTCCGACGTCGCCGACGCCAACCGGCGTGCCGACGAGCTGCGCGCCGACGTCGCCGAGAGCCAGCGGTTCGCCTCCGAGGTGTACGCGCCGCTCGTCGCCGACCGGCTGCTCGGGCAGCGCGTCGCCGTGCTCTTCCTGGGGGAGGGCTCCGAGGACCTCGCCGACGACGTCCGCACCGCCCTGGAGGACACCGGCGGCCGGGTCGTGGCGGTCGGCGTGGTGCGCGAGCCGCTGGACGTGCCGCAGCTCGCCCAGCGCGCCGCCGACACCCGCTACGAGAACCTCGCGGTCGGCGACGAGGACCTCGCGCAGGCGCTCGGCGTCCGCATGGGCGTCCAGCTGGTCTCCGGCGGCGAGCTGCTGGGCCGCCTGCGCCCGACGCTCTTCCGCACCCTCAACGGCTCCCTCGACGACGTCACGATGGTCGTCCTGATCCGCCGCCCGCCGAAGCTCGAGGGCGCGCCGGAGCGCACCCGCGCCGGGTTCGAGGAGGGCTTCGTGCAGGGCCTGCGGGAGACCGCGATGCGCGTGGTCGGCGCGGAGGACTCCGACGCCGACCCGTCCCAGATCGGCTGGTACGAGGACCGTGACCTGTCCAGCGTCGACGCGCTGGACCGCATCGAGGGCCGGGCCGGGCTCGTCCTGACCCTGGCCGGAGCCGAGGGGACCTTCGGCATCAAGGACAGCGCCGACGCCCTGTTGCCCGACGTGGTGGGAGGAACACCATGAACCTCACCAGCGACCGCTCGCTGGGACAGCTGCTCGACACGTCCTTCGCGCTCTACCGCGCGCACCTGGGGCTGTTCCTGCTGCTCGCGGCCGGGGTCGTCATCCCGGTCGACCTGATCGTCGGCGGGATCGGCCTCGGGCAGCTCACCGCCGGCTACGACGAGAGTCCCTCCGCCGCCGAGACGCTCGTGCCCAGCGCCGTCTCCGCGCTGGTGACCGTGCCGCTGATCACGGCGATGCAGGTCCGCGCGATCCTCGCGATCGAGCAGGGACGGACCCCGACCGCGGGCGAGGCGGTCCGCGAGGGCCTGGACGTCTTCACCCCGCTGCTGGTCGTCGTCGTGCTCGCCGGCCTCGTCACGATCCTCGGCTTCCTCGCGCTGATCATCCCCGGCATCTACCTGCTGACGCACCTGGCGGTCGCCGCGCAGGTGGTCGCGGTCGAGGGCCGCACCGGCGGGGAGGCGCTGCGCCGCTCGTTCGAGCTCGTGCGCGGCAACGCCTGGTGGACGCTCGGCGTCCTGCTGGTGATCAACCTGCTCGCGGGCATCGTCGGCGGCATCGCCACGCTGCCGGCGGTCGGGCTGGCCGAGAGCAGCGACAGCGCGCTGCCGCTGCTGATCGCCGCGATCATCGTCGAGCCGTTCACGCTCTCCTTCCAGGCGCTCGCCACGACGGTCCTGTTCTTCACGCTCGTCGCCCGCTCGACCGGGGTCGGTGCGGCCGATGGGCCGTCCGGCGCCGGGCCGGGCACCGCACCGTCGCAGGACGACGCCTTCCGCGCCCCCGAGGCGCCCTGGCAGCCGCCCGGCTTCACCGACCTGCCGCCGCCGCCCCGCCCGCCCGCCGGGTGGGAGCCGCCGCGCCCCGGCTCCTGAGCGATCCCGGGCGGGCCGCAGGGCGGGTCGTCCGCGCCCTCAGCTAGGTTGCCCGTCCGTGCCGGAGCTGCTCGTGTCGTTCGTCATCGCCGCCGCCGTCGCGGCGGTGATCGCCGGCCCGCTGCTGCGGAGCCTCGCCGACGGGGGCTTCACGGTCACCAACTACCGAGGCGTGCCGCTGCCGTGCCCGCTGGGCCTGCTGTTCCCGGCCGCCCTGTCGGTGGCGTTCGTGCCGCTCTGCGCCGCGGTCGTGCTCGGCGCCGACCCGGAGGTGCTGGCCCTCAGCGGCTTCGTGTTCCCGGTGCTCGTGTCGGTCCTCGGGCTCGCCGACGACGCGTTCTCGAGCGCCTCGCGGGGCCTGCGCGGCCACCTGCGGGCCACGCTGCGCGGCGAGTTCTCCACCGGCGCCCTGAAGGCGGTCGGGATCGCCGGCCTGGCGCTGGGGACGACGTACGGCGCCTACGGCGACGACGACGCCCGCTGGCTGGCGAGCGCGCTCGTGCTGACGCTCGCGACGAACCTCTTCAACCTCGTCGACCTGCGCCCCGGCCGCGCGGTGAAGGCGTACCTGCTCGTCGTCGCGGGCTGCGCCGTGCTGGCGTGGGACGAGGCGCTCTTGCAGGGGATGTCCACCTTCACCGCGGTCGTGGTCGTCTGCGGCCTCTTCGACCTGCGCGAGCGGGGCATGCTCGGCGACACGGGCTCCAACGCCATCGGGGCGGCCGCCGGCGTCTGGCTCGTCGGCACGCTCGACTCGACCTCCGGGCTGCTGCTCGCCGCCGCCGTCCTGCTGGCGCTGACCGCGTACGGCGAATTCCGCTCAATTTCCGCGTTCGTCGAACGCACCCCAGGATTCCGTCACCTAGACTCGCTCGGGAGAGTGCACCGTGCCTGACACCACATCCAAGACCCGGTACATCTTCGTCACGGGCGGCGTCGTGTCGTCGCTCGGGAAGGGGATCGCCGCCGCGTCGATCGGGCGCATCCTCGTCTCCCGCGGCCTGACGGTCGGCCTGCAGAAGTTCGACCCGTACATCAACGTCGACCCGGGCACGATGTCGCCGTATCAGCACGGCGAGGTCTTCGTGACCGAGGACGGCGCCGAGACGGACCTCGACCTCGGCCACTACGAGCGCTACACCGACACGAACGCGTCGCGCGCCTCGAACGTCACCGCCGGCGGCATCTACAACTCGGTCATCCGGCGCGAGCGCCGCGGCGACTACCTCGGCGGCACCGTCCAGGTCGTCCCGCACATCACCGACGAGATCAAGAACCGGATCAAGCTGATCGCGGAGACCTCGGACGTCGACGTCGTCATCACCGAGATCGGCGGCACCGTCGGCGACATCGAGTCGCTGCCGTTCCTCGAGGCGATCCGCCAGTTCCCGGTCGACGTGGGCCGGCGCAACTGCCTGTTCATGCACCTGACGCTCGTGCCGTACATCGGGCACGCCGGCGAGCTGAAGACGAAGCCGACGCAGCACTCGGTCAACGAGCTGCGTCGCATCGGGATCCAGCCCGACATGCTCCTGTGCCGGTCGGAGTCGGAGCTCTCGTCGGACATCCGCAAGAAGATCGCGCTGTTCGCGTCGCTGCCGGTCGAGGCGATCGTCTCCGCCAAGGACGTCAGCGACATCTACGAGGTGCCGCTCTGGTACCACGACCAGGGCGTCGACACGTTCGTCATGGACCAGCTCGGCATCGTGCCGCCGCGCGACGCGGACCTGGCCGAGTGGGAGGCCGTGGTCGAGCGCGCCAAGCAGGCGACGCAGCCGGTGCGGATCGCGCTCGTCGGCAAGTACGTGCAGCTCGAGGACGCGTACCTGTCGGTCGCGGAGGCGCTGCGCCACGCGGGGATCCTGCACGGCGGCAAGATCGAGCTCGACTGGGTCGACTCGGAGACGCTGACCGACGACGCCGTGGCGCGCGAGCGCCTGGGCGACCACGACGGCATCCTCGTGCCCGGCGGCTTCGGCGGCCGCGGCGTCGAGGGGAAGATCCGCGCGGCGCGCGTGGCGCGCGAGCAGCGGATCCCGTACCTGGGCATCTGCCTGGGCATGCAGATCGCGGTCGCGGAGTTCGCGCGGCACGTGGCCGACATGCCGGGCGCGAACTCGACCGAGTTCGACATCGAGACCGAGTGGCCCGTGATCGACCTCCTGCCCGAGCAGAAGGAGGTCGCGGACCTCGGCGGCACGATGCGCCTCGGCGCCGACCCGGTGAAGCTGCACGAGGGCACGCGCGCCCGCGAGCTGTACGGGGAGGCGGTCGTCTACGAGCGCCACCGCCACCGCTACGAGGTGTCGATCAGCCTGCGCAAGCGGCTCGAGGCCGCCGGGCTCGTCGTGTCCGGCACGTCGCCCGACGAGCGGCTCGTCGAGGTGGTCGAGCTGGCGGACCACCCGTTCTTCGTGGCGTCCCAGTACCACCCGGAGTTCAAGTCCCGCCCGGAGCGTCCGGCGCCGCTGTTCCGCGAGTTCGTCGGCGCCGCCATGGGCCGTGCGCGGTCCGAGCACCCGGACGGCGACGTGCAGGTCTCGCGCGGCTCCGCCGCGCACCCGGCCTGAGCCGTGCGGCGCGCCGACGCGGCCGAGCGCGAGCGCCTGCACGCGCTCTTCGGCGAGCTGTGCGCGATCCGCTCGGTGACGGGCGAGGAGCGCGCGATCGCCGACCGCGTGACGGCCGAGCTGACCGGCCTGGGCCTCGCGGTCCACGAGGACGGCACGGCCGCGGAGACGGGCCTGGGCAGCGGCAACCTGCTGGTCCGGATCCCCGCGGCGCACCCGACCGACCGGTCGGTCGGGTTGTGCGCGCACCTGGACACCGTGCCGCACGACGGGGTCGTCGAGCCCGTCCGGGTGGACGGGGGGTGGGAGAGCGCGGGGGAGACGATCCTCGGGGCCGACAACAAGGCCGCGCTCGCCGTGCTGCTCGTCGCGGCGCGTCGGCTGGTGGCCGAGGGGGCCCCGGTCGGCGTCGAGCTGCTGCTGACCGCCGGGGAGGAGACCGCACTGCTGGGCGCCTCGGCGTTCGACGTCTCGACGCTGCGCTGCGACCTCGGCTACGTCTACGACCACGCGTCCCCGATCGGGGAGATCGCGCTCGCGTCCCCGACCTACTACCGGATCGAGGGCCACTTCCTCGGTGCCGCCGCCCACGCCGGGATCCGTCCCGAGACGGGGCGCAGCGCGGTCCGGGCCGCGGCCCGGGCGATCGTCGCGATGCCGCACGGCCGGCTCGACGACCAGACCACCGCGAACGCCGGGCACGTGCGCGGCGGGCCCGCCGGGGCGACGAACGTCGTGCCGGAGCACGCCACGGTGCTCGCTGAGGTCCGCTCCCTGGACGCCGCCCGGGCGGAGGAGGTCGTCGGGCAGGTCGTCGACGCGTTCCACGACGCCGCCAACGACCCGGACGCCCCGTGCGACCTGGACCTGCAGGTCGCCCGCCTCTTCGCCGGCTACCGGCAGGCGCCCGACCTGCCCGCGGTCCGCATCGCCGAGGAGGCGCTGCGCGCGTGCGGCTACGCGCCGCGCCACATCGTCACCGGGGGCGGCACCGACGCCAACGCGATCATCGCCGCCGGCGGGCCGCCGTTCGTGAACCTCGCCAACGGCACCGAGCGCAACCACCAGACCTCCGAGCGCGTCAGCGACCAGGCGCTCGAGGACATGCTCGACCTCACCTTCGCGCTGCTCGACGCCGCGGCGGACCCCCGGTTCGCGCCGGAAGCGTGACAGCGCACCCCTGATCGCGTGACGGCGGCCGCCGGCGCGCCCGAGCGGTGCTTGGGTGCGCCCATGTGGTTCGCCATCCTCACCCCGGGCACGCACGAGTGCCGACCGATCGCGAAGCCCGGCGTGGCGACGCTCTACTGCTGGAACGACATCGCGCGGATCCGGATCGACGGCCCCGCGCACGACGTCGCCTCGGGCCTGCGGATGCTCCGCGCGTCGCTGCGCCGGCGCGGGCAGGCCGGGCACGACCCGCGCTGCTTCGTCTGCGGCTGCCCCTACCCGGTCCCCGACCCCGACGAGGTGCTCCGGGAGGCGGGGCCGCCCGACCCGGAGGGCCTCGCGATGCCCGCCGACGCCGCCGACCACCAGCCGCCCGAGCACGGGCCGGCCACGCTGCTGCTCGTCCACCTCGCCGACGACGTGCGTGACGTGCGGGACGAGGAGGCCCTCGTCGTCCTCGCGGGCACGCCGGTCGCGATGCTCGTGCCGCTCGACGCGCTCGACCACGTCGGCCCGCTGCTGTCCCAGACCGCCGCGACGCTCGAGCCCGCCCGCTGCGAGGCGTGCGACGCGGTCGCCCCCGGCGGGGCGCGTGCGGGCCGGCCCGGTCGCGCCGAGCGCCGGGCGGCCGCGCGCGCCGCGGCACGCGCGGACCGCCGCGGACACGCCCGCCGCGGGCGCGCGGCCTGAGCGGCGCGATCCCGTAGGGTCGCCGCGATGCTCGTCCTGCGCCGCGGCACCGTCCTGCACGCCGATCCCCCCGAGGGGACCCAGCAGGCGTTCACCGTCGAGATCGACGGCCGCGAACGGCGCGCCTTCGGGGACGTCGCGCTGCACGGCGAGACGGCCGCCGGCGACGACGTCGTCGTCAACACGCAGGCGGTCGACCTCGCGCTCGGCAGCGGCGGGGCGGACGTCCTGCACGTGAACCTCACGCGCGGGCTCGGCCGGTCCGGCGTGCCCGGCGCGCACGTGATGAAGCTGAACTACACGTCGCTGCAGCACGCCGTGCTCCCGGTCGAGGGGGAGGACCTGCACGTCCCGCTCGGCCGGCCCGCCGCGGTGTTCGGCCTGCACGGCCAGCTCGCGCCGATCGCCTGGGCGTTCTCCCGCACGGCCCCCGGCGGGCGCCTGGGCTACGTCCAGACCGCGGGCGGTGCGCTGCCGGGCGGGCACTCCCGCGTCGTCGCCCGGATGCTCGACGAGGGCCTGCTCGCCGGCCACCTCACCGCGGCGCCCGCGTTCGGCGGGCAGGGCGAGGCGATCACCACCGCCGGGGCGCTCCAGCACGGCCTGCACGACCTCGGCTGGGACGCCGCCGTCGTCGGTCCCGGCCCGGGCATCCTCGGCTCCGGCAGCGCGCTCGGCCACGGCGGCCTGATCGCGCTCGACAGCGCGCACACGGGATTGGCGCTCGGCTGCCGCGTCGTCCTCTGCGCGCGGATGAGCAGCGGGGACCCGCGGCCGCGCCACCAGGGGCTCAGCCACCACACCGCGACCGTCCTGCGGCTGCTGCTGGCGCCCGTCGAGGTCGCGCTGCCGGTGGGGCCCGCACGCACCCCGGATGCCGACGGCGTCCTGCCCGTGGCGCGCGTCACCGGCCTCGGCCACACGGTCACCGAGCTCGAGACGGACCTCGACGGCTACCGGGCGAGCGGCCTGCCGGCCCGCACGATGGGCCGCTCGATCGACGAGGACGCGCCGTTCTTCGCGGCGGCGCTCGCCTGTGGCGCCGCCCTGGCTGCGAGGATCACCCCGTGAGCGAGCGCGATTTCGAGCACGTCGGCGGCGAGCTGATCTACGAGGGCCGGATCATCTCGGTCCGCCGCGACCGGTTCCGCTACCCCGACGGGGGAGACCGTCGAGCGGGAGGTCATCACCCATCCCGGGGCCGTCGCGGTGCTGGCCGTCGACGACGACGTCGTCCACCTCGTGCGGCAGCCCCGCGAGGCGGTCGGCGACCCCGACGTCCTGGAGATCCCCGCCGGACGCCGCGACAAGGACGGCGAGCCGCCGCTGGAGTGCGCCAAGCGCGAGCTCGCCGAGGAGATCGGCAAGGCCGCCGACCACTGGGAGCACCTCAAGGACATGTACGCCGCCGTCGGCGTGCTCGGCGAGGTCGTCACGATCTACCGGGCCACCGGCCTGCGCGACGTGCCGTTCGAGGACTCCGGCGAGAACGAGCGGATCGAGCTCGTCGCCTGGCCGCTGGACGACCTCGACGGCGCGATCGCCGCCACGCGGGACTCGAAGACGCTCGTCGCGCTGCTCTGGCTGAAGGCCGAGCGCGCCGCCCACGCCTGACCGCGACCACCGGCGCCCGTACGGCGCGCTCACCCGAAGTCGGCGTCGAGCTGCTCGCGCAGCTCGAGCGCCACGCGCAGCTCCAGCGACCGCTCGCGCAGCGGCCGGCCGATCAGCTCCTCCGCCGCGCGCACCCGGTTGCTGACCGTGTTGGGGTGCACGCCGAGCCGGGCGGCGGTCGCACCACGGTGCTCGTGCTCCTGCAGGTGCACGCGCACCGTGGCGCGCAGCCGGGCGGGCTCGGCGCCCGCCGCCGCGAGCGGCCCGAGATGGCGGGCCACGAACCGCCGCGCCCGCGCCCGGTCGCCGCCGGCCAGCGCGACGAGCTCGACCGCCGCGAACGACACGACCCGGTCGCGTGGCGTGGCGCTGCCCATCGCGATCCCCGCGGCGGCCAGCGCGTCCTCGTGCGTGGCGCGGAAGCCCGGCAGGCCGGGGGCCGGGTCGCCGTGGGCGATCGACAGCTCCGGCGGGCAGGCCACCTCGAGCGCGTCGCGCAGCTCCGCGGGGTCGGGGTCGTCGCGCAGCGCGATCCACGCCCACGCCACGCCGCTGGCGGCGGCCACCACCAGCGGCGGGGCGGCACCGAGCGCGTCGGCGACCGCGCGGGACACCCCGGCGAAGATCGGCTGCGGGTCGGCGACGGCGGGCACCCCGTCGAGCACCGGGGCGTCGCGCCACAGCACGAGGCCGACGTGGCGGCGGCGGAACTCGTAGGCCGCCGTGCGGCTCAGCGCGTCGACGTCCACGGTGCGGCCGCTGAGCGCGGCGTCGACGGCCTCGCGCCGCACGCGCTCCGGCGTGCGCGCGAGCCGCTCGCGCTCGGCCTCGTACACGGCCGACAGCTGCCGCGTCAGGCCGGTGAACCACTGGAAGGTCAGCTGGTGGGCGCGGCGCATCGCGACCGCGAGCACCTCCGCGCGCAGGCCGAGCCCGGCGAGGCGCTCGTCCCACACGTCGGCGAACGCGCCGTGGGCGACCTGCCCGATCCGCAGGAGCGCCCCGATCGGGATGCCGTCGCGGGCCATCACGCCGATCTGGAACTGGACCTCGGGGGGCGGGGCGACCCGCTCCGGCGGTGCGCCGCGCCGCCACGCCCCGACGAGCAGCACGAGCGCGGCCCGCACCGACCGGCGCGTCTCCTCCGTGCTCAGCGGATCGCCGGAGACTTCCGGCACCTCGCGCAGCAGCGCCTCGACGAGCACCGCGGCGACCGCGTCGGCGTCGTCGAGCAGCTGGCCGGCGACGGCGACGAGCGCCCGGTCGGCGGCGGCCTGGGTGGCGAGCGGAACCGACGGACTCACAACGGACACCGTATCCGTTGTGACCGGATCACAGTGGTCGGGGCTCGCGGGTGGCGACGATCGAGCCGTGTCCCCGTCCGTCAGCTCCCGGTCCAGCGCCGTCGTCACCGGCGGTGCCAAGGGGCTGGGCGCAGAGATCGCCCGGCGGCTGGCCGCCCGGGGCCACCACGTCGTGATCGCCGACCTCGACGACGGCGCCGCCGCGACGCTCGCCGACGAGCTCGGCGGCCGCGCGGTGCGCCTCGACGTGGCGGACGCCGAGGCGTGTCTGGCGCTCGCCGAGGACCTCCCCGACCTCGGGGTCTGGGTCAACAACGCGGGCGTGCTCGCCGTCGGTCCCGCCTGGAGCACCGAGCACGAGCGTCGCCGGCTGCTCGTCGACGTGAACCTCCACGGCACGATGAACGGCACCACGGCCGCGCTGCGGCGCTTCCTGCCCGCCGGGACCGGCCACGTGCTGAACGTCGTCTCGACCGCCGGGATCACCCCGGCCCCGCACGAGACCGTGTACGGCGCCACCAAGCACGCCGCGCTCGCCTACTCGATCGGCACCGCCCTGGACCTCCGCATCACCGGGCACCGCGGCGTGCACGTCAGCGCGCTGTGCCCCGACGGCATGTGGACCCCGATGCTGCACGACCTCGCCCGCGACCCCGACGCCTGGCCGTCGTGGCAGGGCGGGATGATGCAGCCCGGTGACGTCGCCGACGTCGCCGTGCGGCTGCTCGACCGCCCGCGCATGGTGCGGGTGCACCCGCGCTGGCGCGGCGTGCTGCGCGTCGGCGCCGCGTTCCCGGGTGCCGCCGCCCACCTGCTTCCCGCGATCGTCGCCGACGCCCGGCGCCGCCAGCGCGCGTTCGCCGACCGCCACCCCCGCTGATCCCGACCCGGAGGACCACCATGGCCATCACCGTCGCCACCCCGACCCTCGACGCCGCCGGACTGCGGCCGATCTCCGAGCTCGACGAGGCCCGCGCCGTCTGGCCGCGCGGCCGCCGTCTCGCGGCGCTGCGCGAGGGGGCGGAGACCTTCAAGGCGCGGTTCAAGGCCCAGGGCGAGGTGCTCGGCGTGCGCAGCGTCGACCTCGTCGTCGCCCCGTACCCGACCGGGTTCGCGTTCCACAACGCGGTGCCACTGCCGGTGCCCTACATCTTCATCACCAACCGCATGGTCATCGTGCAGTACGAGGACTTCCACGGCGTGCCGCGCACGCTCGTGTGGGAGCCGACCGTCCCGGAGGGGTCGGCCAAGGCGCCGTTCTACCGGCAGACCCGGGCGCTCCTGGACCGCGTGCCGCGCGGCGACTGGCTGGCCGACAACGTCTTCGCCCGCTACCGCAACGACACCGACGGCGCCCTGCGCGCCTGCGGCCTTCGGGCCGAGGACGTCGACTACGTGAGCTTCGACCACCTGCACGTCCAGGACGCCCGGATGATCCTCGGGACCACCGCGCCGATCCCGGGGGAGACCGCGCCGCGCGCGCCGCTGTTCCCCAACGCGCTCGTGCTCGCCCAGGACCGCGAGATCGCGACGCTCGAGGACCTCCATCCGATGCAGTGGGCCTGGTATGTGCCCGGGGCGCTCGAGCACGCGCAGACCGAGCGGTTCGGCCGGCTGGAGGGCTCGGTCGAGCTCGGGATCGGGGTCGCGATCGTCTGGACGCCCGGCCACACCGACGGCAACCACTCGCTCGTCGTCAACACCCCCGACGGCGTCTGGGTCAGCTCCGAGAACGGCGTCTCGCTGGACAACTGGCAGCCCGACCGGTCTCGGATCCCGGGCGTGCGGCGCTACGCGGAGTTCTACGGCCGGGAGGTCGTGCCGAACGCCAACACGCTCGAGGACCCGCAGGACCAGTACGACTCGATGGTGCTCGAGAAGACGCTCGCCGACCCGTCGCCGCGCGACGAGCGCTGGCGGCAGGTGATCCCGTCCTCGGAGCTCACGAACGTGCGGCTGCAGTGGCCGATCCGCGCCACGTACCAGCACGGGGGCATGGACTACGGGACGATCGAGCCGCGGCGGTGAGCCGCGAGCTGCGCGTCGTCGGCGGCCTGCTGGGGCTGCTCGCCGCCGGGATCGCGCTCAGCACCCAGCTCGACGCGCCGGCGCGCGGCTGGCTGGTGCTCGCGGTCGTCGTCGCGGCGAACGTCGCGTTGCCGCTCGCGGCCCGGGCGGTCGGCCGGGACGACTGGGTGACCGTCTGGGCGGTCCTGCTGCCCGTCTCGGTGCTGCAGGTGCTGCCCGACTGGGTGCTCGCCGGGCTCGTCGGCACGCTCGAGTTCGACCCGATCGGCGGCCCGCGGCTCGGGGACACGATCACGCTCGCGATGGCGGGTCTGTGGGTCGTGCCGCTCGCCGTCGCGGTCATCGGGGCGGACGGCCGGCCGGGCCGGGCCGCCGGGCTCGCGCTCGGCATCTTCGCCGGGGCCGAGCTGCTGGCCCCGACGATCGGCATCTGGGAGCCCACCGGCCGCGCGAGCGAGGTCGCCGGGGTCGCGCTCTACGTGCTCCCGGCGGAGGCGGTCCTCGGCGCGGCGGCGGCGCTCGCGGTCGCCGCCGACCGCTCCGCGACGAGCACCGGGATCCGGCGGCTGGGGCGTCGCGCCGCGGTCGCCGGGCTGGTGAGCGCCGCCTACACGGGGTCCGCGGTGACCGCCTACTTCCTCATCGACGTGGCGTCGTTCACCGTCACGGTCTGACCGGCCCCTAGCGGGTCGCGCGGCCCGGAAGGCGGCCTGCACGGGATCGTGCGCGGCGCAGCGCGGCTTGCACCGGCGAGGACCGCGGCCGCCGAGGTGGAACCCCGGGACGTCATGGCTCTCGCTCCCGCCCCGCCCGTCGACCGTGCCCTCGAGCACCACGTCCTCGACTTCCTGGCCTACCTGGAGTTCGAGCGCGGCCTGTCGCGCAACACGCTGGAGGCGTACCGCAGCGACCTGCTGCAGCTCGGCGCCTACCTCGGCCGCATCGGCGTCGGGGTGCTGCAGGCCGAGCACCAGCACCTCTCCGGCTTCCTGCACGACCTCGCCACCGGCAGCGAGGGCCGCCCGCCCGTCGCGCCCGCGACGATCCAGCGCAAGGCCGCGTGCCTGCGCTCGTTCTACCGGCACCTGCGTCGCGAGAACCTCCTGCAGAGCGACCCCACCGCCGAGCTGCGCGCCCCGAAGAAGTCGCAGAAGCTGCCGCAGGTCCTCAGCCGCGACGAGATCACCCAGCTGCTCGCCGCGCCGCGCGGCAGCACCCCGGGCGCGCTGCGCGACCGCGCGCTGCTCGAGCTGATGTACGCGTGCGGCCTGCGCGCCAGCGAGGCGGTCGGCCTGGAGGTCCGCGACGTCGACCTCGACGCCGGGGTCCTGCGCGCCCGCGGCAAGGGCAACAAGGAGCGGCTCGTGCCGATCGGCCGCGAGGCGATCCACGCGACCCGCGCGTACCTGGCCCGCTCGCGCCCGGTGCTCGTGGGGCTCGGCGACGAGCCGCACCTGTTCGTCAACCAGCGCGGCACCGGCCTGACCCGGCAGGGCCTGTACAAGATCGTCCAGCGCCACGCGCGCGCCGCCGGCCTGCACGGCCGCATGAGCCCGCACACGCTGCGTCACACGTTCGCGACGCACCTGCTCGCCGGTGGCTGTGACCTGCGCGCCCTGCAGGAGATGCTCGGCCACGCGGACATCGCGACCACCCAGATCTACACGCACCTGTCGGCCGAGCGCCTGCGCGACGTGTACTTCCGCGCCCACCCGCGCGCCACCGCCGCGGCGCCCGCGGCACCGTCGGACCCGGTCACCTAGCGCATCCGTCCGCCGGTCCGGCAGAATCTGCCTGCCGATGTCCCGTCCGCTGCCGCTGTTCGCCGTCCTGGCGCTGCTCGCCGTGCCCGTCGCCGGGTGCGGCAACGAGCGCACGCCGGTCCCCGAGGTCGGGGCGCCGACGCAGCGCCTGGGGGACAACCCGATCTCCGACCCGCGCGCCGGGTTCTCGCTGGTGGCCCCCGCGGGCTGGACCGTCGCGGCCGGCGCCGCGCCCGTCGTCTCCACGATCTCCAGCGGCACCGCGATCGTCTCGATCCTGCGCTACCCGCGGACCGAGCCGCTGCCGAAGGACCGCGAGGCGCTCGACCGCGCCCTCAACGACCTGCTCGCCGCGGCCAAGGCGCGCGACGCCTCGTTCATGCCGATCAAGAGCGCCCGGGCGAAGCTCGACGGGCACCCGGCGCTGGAGATCCGCGCCACGCAGACGGTCGCCGGGGTGCCGCGCACCGTGCGGTCCGTGCACGCCTACGCGTTCGGGGCCGAGGTCGTCGTCGACATGATCGCCCCGAACGACAGCTTCCGGCAGGTGGACGCGACGTTCTTCCGGCCGCTGCTGCGCTCGATGAAGCTCCGCGCGCCGACCGCGTGACCGACCGGCACGCAGAGGCGCGGCGCGCGATCGTCGTCGTCATGGACGCGTGCGGGGCCGGGGCGACCGACGACGCGGACGCCTACGGGGACGCGGACGCCGACACGCTCGTGCACCTCGCCGAGGCGGTGGGCGGCCTGGAGCTGCCCGTGCTCGGGCGCCTCGGGCTCGGCAACGTCCGCTCCCTGCTCGGGGTGCCGCCCGCGCTGCGCCCCGGCGCGCTCCACGGGCGCCTGCACCCGGCGGGGCCCGGCAAGGACTCCACGACCGGGCACTGGGAGCTCTTCGGCGTCGTCGCCGACGCCCCGCTGCCCACCTACCCGGAGGGCTTCCCGCCGGCGGTGCTGGGGCGCATCGAGCTGGCGGCGGGCCGTCGCTGCTGCTGCAACGCCCCGTACGAGGGGATCGCGGCGATCCACGACTTCGGCGAGCACCACCGGGCGACCGGGGAGCTGATCCTCTACACGTCGGTCGACTCGGTGCTCCAGATCGCCGCCCACGTCGACGTCATCCCCGAGGCGGAGCTGTACGCGATCTGCGCGCGGGTGCGGGAGGTCATGCGCGACGAGCACGCGGTCGGCCGCGTCATCGCGCGCCCGTTCACGGGGGAGCCCGGCGGGTTCCGGCGCACCGAGGGGCGCCGCGACCTCGTCGTCCAGCCGCCCGGACCGAGCCACGTCGACCTGATCGCCGACCTCGGCCTGCCGACGCACGCGGTCGGCAAGGTCGCCGACCTCTTCGCGGGTCGCGGCTTCTCGGACACGCACCCGGGGGCGACGAACGCGGTCGCGCTCGAGCGGACGACCGCGCTGCTGCGCGACGTGCCCGCGGGCCTGATCGCGACGAACCTCGTCGAGACCGACCAGACCTACGGGCACCGCAAGGACGTCGCGGGCTTCGCGGCGGCGCTGCGGGCGATCGACGACGCGGTGGGGGAGTGGCTGGCGCTGCTGCGCCCCGGGGACCTGCTCGTCCTCACCGCCGACCACGGCTGCGACCCGACCACGCCGGGCACCGACCACACGCGCGAGCACGCCCCGCTGCTGGCGGTCTTCGCCGACCACGGCGGCCGCCGGCACGACGGCCCGCTGTCGGACGTGGGGGCGAGCGCGGCGGCCTGGCTGGGCGTCCCGACCGACCGGTCGGTCCCCGGCACGTCGTTCGTGACCCCCGTCGACCCGTCGGCCGCCTGAGCCGTCCGCGGAGGGTCCGTGCCGGAGCTGCCCGAGGTCGAGACCATCCGCCGCGGACTCGTGCCGTTCGTCGAGGGACGGACGCTCACGCGCCTGGAGATCCTCGATCCGCGCTGGTGCCTCCCGCGCGCCCCGGAGGAGGTCGTCGACGCGCTCGTCGGCCGCCGGATCGAGCGGCTGGGCCGCCGCGGCAAGTACCTGATCTGGACGTTCACCGACGAGATCCACCTGCTCGTGCACCTGCGCATGACCGGCACGTTCCTCGTCGACGCCGACGAGGACGAGCGCTACCAGCGGGTGCGCCTGCACCTCGACGACGGTCGCCTGCTGCGCTACTGCGACCCGCGCCGGTTCGGCACCGGCGAGCTCGCGCTCGGCGACGCCGGTCTCGCGGCGTTCCTGGCCCCGCGGCTCGGCGTCGAGCCGTTGGACGGCGAGCTCGACGGGACCCGCCTGCGCGCCGAGGCCCGCGGGCGGCGCGCCCCGGTCAAGCCGTTCCTGCTGGACCAGCGGCGCGTCGCGGGCGTCGGCAACATCTACGCGGACGAGGCGCTGCACCGGGCCGGCGTGCACCCGCTGCGGCCCGTCGACCGGATCACCCCGAAGCAGTGGGACGCGATCGCCGACGGGATCGTCGCGGCGCTCACCGCCGGACTCGAGGCGGGCGGCGCGACGATCGACGACTTCCGCAACGTCGAGGGCGTCTACGGCGGCTTCCAGCACGAGTTCCTCGTCCACCTCCGCAAGGGGGAGCCGTGCGACACGTGCGGCACGACGATCCGCAAGCTCGTCGTCGGCGGGCGCGGCACGTACGTGTGCGAGCGCTGCCAGCCGCGTCCGCGCGCCCGGCGCGCGTAGGATCCCGGCCATGAGAGAGCGGATCGCGATCGCCTTCCCCTTCATCCTGGCGGCCGCGCTGCCGCTCGTCGGGCTGATCCTCGCGCTCTTCCGCGCGACCGAGCGCCGCTTCCACGACGCCGTGCTGCTGACGCTGTGCGCGCTGCTCGGCGCGCTGATCTTCGCGATCCTGCTGGGCTGAGCGGGGCGCCGGGCGGCTCAGGCCTCGAGCAGCTCGTGCTCGAGGCGACCGTCGTCGTGCAGGCGCACGACGCGCGCCCCGGTGAGGCCCTCGCCGAAGCGCATCGCCTCGCCCTCGTGCGCGATCGCCTGCGCGGTCGACGGACCGCCGAGCAGGACCAGGTCGCCCGGGCCGGGGAGCGCGAACGCGTCGTGCAGGTGACCGCTGAGGACCGCGCGGACGTGCGGTCGCGCGGCGAGCGCGTCGAGGAGCGCGTCGGCGCCGTCGAGCTGGAACCACTCGTGGGTGCTGCGCGAGCGCGGCGGATGGTGGACGACGAGCACGGTCGGGCGGTCGTCGAGTGCGTCGAGGCGGTGCAGCAGGGCGGGCACGTCGAGCGTCCCGTGGATCTGCCCCGGGCGGGCGGTCCGCGCGCCGAGGACGCGCCAGGCGCCGACCTCGGCGGTGTCGGGACCGCCGAGCGCCACCGTCGGCGCGTCGTGGTTGCCGCCCACGGCGAGGACCGGGGCTCCCAGCGTGGCGAGCGCCTCGTCGACGCGCCGCACCGCGTCCGGGTGCTCGTCGTCGGTCACGTCGCCGCTGTGGACGACGAGGTCGGCGGACTCCCCGCGGGCGGTCCAGGCGGCCAGCACGGTCGCCAGCCGGGCGTCCGGGTCGCACGCCATGACCGGGCCACCCGGGGTGGCACCGAGGTGCGTGTCGGACAGGTGCAGGAGCGTGGCCACGGCCGCATCCTGCCCGATCGGGCGGTCAGGCGGCGGCGAGGAGCTGGTCGAGCTCGCCGGTCTTGTCGGCGCGCGCGGTCTCGTCGTAGCCGCCGACGACCGTGTCGCCGATGATGACCTGCGGGAAGCTCATCCGGCCGGTGCGCTCCACGAGGGCGGAGCGTCCCTCCGGGTCACGTGCCAGATTGATCTCCTCGTACTGCAGCCCGCGCTTGTCGAGCAGCCGCTTGACGCGGACGCAGTAGGGACACATGTCGGTCGTGTACACCGTGATCGAAGCCATGACTTCACAAAGTATAGCGGGTGGGTGCTGAGTGCCCGGTCCGGTCAAGACCGAGGCCGTCGTCCTGCGCTCGATGCGCTTCGGGGAGGCCGACCGCATCCTGCACCTCTACACGCCCGGTCGCGGACGGGTCGGGGCGATCGCCAAGGGCGTGCGGCGCGCCCGCAGCCGCTTCGGCGGCCGGCTCGAGCCGTTCGGCCGGGTCGACCTCGTCCTGCACGAGGGACGCAGCGACCTGCTCACCGTCACCGGTGCGCAGATCCTCGAGCCGCACCGCGTCCTGCGCGAGGACGGCCGCGCGCTCGACGCCGCCGGCCGTGCCTGCGACGCGGTCGCCCGCCTGTTCGAGCACGCCGAGCCACAGCCCGAGGTCTACCGCCTGCTCTGCCACGAGCTGACGATCCTCGACCGCGCCGCCGCGGCGCCCGAGAAGGCCGCGGCCGCCGGCTTCGACCACCACGCCAACCAGCTCGCCTTCCGGCTGAAGCTCCTCCATGCGGGCGGCTTCGCCCCCCAGCTGACCTCGTGCGCGCAGTGCGGCGAGGTCGACCACCTCTCCGGCTTCAGCGGCGCGGCGGGCGGTGTGGTCTGCTCGTCCTGCGAGGCGGGGGCGTTCCCGCTCGCCCAGGACGCCTACGGCTTCCTCGCCGACGCGCTCGCCGCCCCGCTCGCCCGCGCGCCGCAGGCCCCGACCCGCGCGCTCGCCCAGGCCGAGCGGGCCATCGGGGAGACCGTCGAGCACCACGCCGGCGTGCACCTGCGCTCGGCCCGTCCGGTCGCTCCATAGGATCCGGCGGTGACCAGCGACCAGCGCGTATGGGTCCACGACTTCGCGACCGGCTCGCGCGAGATGCGCGACCTGCTCGGCGGCAAGGGCGCGAACGTGGCCGAGATGACCCGGATCCTCGGGGCCGACCGGGTCCCCGGCGGCTTCACGATCACGACCGAGGCGTGCGTCGCCTACATGGAGTCGGGCGGGGCGACGCCCGCGGGGCTCGACGCCCAGGTCGCCGACGCCCTCGCCCGCCTGGAGGCGCAGTCCGGCCGCACGCTCGGCGACGCCGACGACCCGCTGCTCGTCTCGGTGCGCTCCGGCGCCCGCGAGTCGATGCCGGGCATGCTCGACACCGTCCTGAACCTCGGCCTGACCGACCGGTCGGTCGAGGGCCTCGCCGCCCGCACGGGCAACCCGCGCTTCGCCTGGGACTCCTACCGCCGCTTCGTGCAGATGTACGGCAACGTCGTCCACGGCGTCAGCGGCGAGCGGATCGAGCAGGAGATCCGGGCGCTGAAGGCGCGCCGCGGGGTCACCGAGGACACCGAGCTCGACGTCGACGACCTGCGCGAGCTCGTCACGACCTTCAAGGGCCTCTACCGCGAGGCGACCGGCGAGGACTTCCCGCAGGATCCGCAGGTGCAGCTCGACGGGGCGATCCGCGCCGTGTTCGACTCGTGGACCGGGGAGCGCGCGGTCACCTACCGGCGGCTCAACCGCATCCCCGACTCGTGGGGCACCGCGGTGAACGTGCAGCAGATGGTGTTCGGCAACAAGGGGGAGACCTCCGGGTCCGGCGTCGCGTTCTCCCGCGACGAGGTCGACGGATCCCCCGAGCCGTCCGGGGACTTCCTCCCCAACGCCCAGGGCGAGGACGTCGTCTCCGGCGTCCGCACGCCCCGCGACATCCGCGAGCTCGCCGACTGGCAGCCCGCGGTCCACGAGCAGCTCATGGACATCCTGCGCACGCTCGAGCGCCACTACGGCGACATGCAGGACACCGAGTTCACGGTCGAGGAGGGGCACCTCTACATGCTCCAGACCCGCAACGCCAAGCGGCCCGCGCAGGCCGCCGTGCGCTTCGCGGTGGACGCCGTCGCCGAGGGCCTGCTGGACCGTGGCGCGGCGATCGCGACGATCGACGCCGCCTCGCTCGACGCGCTCCTGCACCCGACGTTCGGGAACCTCGACTACACGGTGCTCGCCCGCGGGGTCGCGGCCTCCCCGGGCGCCGCGAAGGGCGAGATCGTGTTCACCGCCAAGGAGGCCGTGGCCGCCGCCGCCGAGGGCCGCGAGGTGGTGCTCGTGCGGCCCTTCACCGAGGCCGACGACGTCGCGGGCTTCCACGCCGCCCGCGGGATCCTCACCTCGGAGGGTGGCAAGGCCTCCCACGCGGCGCTCGTCGCCCGCGGCATGGGCCGGCCCGCGGTCACCGGGGCGGGCGACGTCGAGATCGACCTCGCGGCCGGGGAGATGCGCGTCGGCGACGTCGTCCTGCGCGCCGGCGACCGGATCGCGATCAACGGCACGACCGGCGGCATCACCACCGACGACGTCCCGCTCGTGGAGCCCGAGATCAGCGCCGAGTTCCTCACCGTGCTGGGCTGGTGCGACGAGCTCCGCACGCTCGGGGTGCGCACGAACGCCGACACCCCGCAGGACGCCGCCAAGGCGATCGAGTTCGGTGCCGAGGGCATCGGCCTGTGCCGCACCGAGCACATGTTCCTCGGCGACCGCCAGCCGCTGATGGCCGACGTGATCCTCGCCGCCGACGACGAGGCCCGCACCCGCGCGATCGACGCGCTGCGCCCGCTGCAGGAGGCCGACTTCGAGGAGATCCTCCGCACGATGGCCGGCCGTCCCGTCACCGTGCGGCTGCTCGACCCGCCACTGCACGAGTTCCTCCCGCACCCGCACGACCTGCCCGAGGGCTCGCCCGAGCGCGCACGGGTCGAGTCGCTGCAGGAGGCCAACCCGATGCTCGGCACGCGCGGCGTGCGGCTCGGCATCCTCATGCCCGCCCTGTACGAGATGCAGGTCCGCGCCCTGTTCACCGCCGCCGCGAAGGTCGACGGCGCGAACGTCGAGGTGATGGTCCCGCTCGTCGACTACGAGCGCGAGCTCGAGCTCGTCCGCGCGCTGATCGAGCGCGTCGCGCAGGAGACCGGCGTGCCGGACGGCGCGTACACGGTCGGCACGATGATCGAGCTGCCCCGCGCCTGCTTCCTCGCCGACGCGATCGCCCACTACGCCGACTTCTTCTCGTTCGGCACCAACGACCTCACGCAGACCGGCCTCGGGTTCAGCCGCGACGACATCGAGGCGCGCATCCTCGCGCGCTACATCGACGTCGGCATCCTCGACCGCTCGCCGTTCGAGACGATCGACTCCCCGGGCGTCGGGCAGATGCTCCGCATGGGCGCGTGGCTCGGCCGCAAGACGAAGCGGGACCTGAAGCTCGGCGTCTGCGGCGAGCACGGCGGCGACCCGGACTCGATCGACTTCTTCCACCACTCGGGGATCGACTACGTCTCCTGCTCGCCGTTCCGCGTGCCGATCGCGCGCGTCGCCGCCGCGCAGGCCGCGATCGGCGCGCCCGCCGGTGTCTGGGCCTGAGCCACACGCGGTCGCGCGGGTCGCGCGCGGCCTGCGCGCCGCGGCGCTCGCCGCGAAGGACCGCGAGGACGTCGGGCCGCTGCTGCTGGGCCTGCACCCGGCCAGCGACCGCTACTACGGGTCGGTGGCGGTGCCCGCCGCGGGCGTCGCGCCCGCCGACGTCGACGCCCGCGTGCTCTCACGGGCACGTGACGCGTTCGCCGCGCGCGGCCGGCGCCTGCGCGTCGAGCTCGTCGAGCAGGACGTGCCCGGCGTCGCCGACGCGCTCGTCGCGCTCGGGCTGGAGGTCGAGGCGCGCGTGCCGCTGCTCGTCTGCGCCCCGCAGGACCTCGTCGCCGTCGACCCGCCCGCCGGGATCGGGATCGAGCACATCCCCAGCTCCGCCGACGACGAGATCGTCCACGAGGCGCTGCAGGCCGGGCGGGCCGCGTTCGCCGGGGCGGTCGACGTGACCGACGACGAGGTCGCCCGGGTCGCGGAGATCGTCCTCGACGGCGGGCTCGTCGCGGCCCGCGACGCGTTCCACCGCGTCGTCGGCTCCGGGTTCGCGATGGTCCCGCAGGAGGGCGTCAGCGAGATCACCGCGATCGGGGTCGACGAGCGCGCCCGCGGACAGGGGCTCGGGACCGCGCTGACGTCCGCGATCACCGCCGCGGCGTTCGCGGCGGGCGTCGAGCTCGCGGTCCTCAGCCCCGGGGACGAGCGCGCCCACGGCATCTACGCCCGCGTCGGCTACCGCCCGCTCGCGGACATGGTCTTCCTCACGGATCCCGCGTAGCCCGCATCGCGCGGCACACGGATCCGTGCCGGGACCGTCACGGGCCACCGCCCCCGCCTGCGCCGCTGCGACAATCCGGACGTGGACCCGCACCTGCACCCCGGACCCGTCGGCGAGGACTTCCACGCGCGGCGCCGCGCGTGGGAGGAGGCGAACCTCTCGCCGCTCGCGGCGCGGTCGTGGCCGGCGCGCCGCGTCCACGAGGAGGACGACTGCGGCCTGCGCAGCCCGCTGCAGCGCGACCGCGACCGGATCGTGCACAGCAAGGCGTTCCGGCGGCTCAAGCACAAGACCCAGGTCTTCGTCGCGCCCGAGGGCGACCACTACCGCACGCGGCTCACGCACACCCTCGAGGTCACGCAGATCTCGCGGACGGTCGCGCGGGCGCTCGCCCTCAACGAGGACCTCACCGAGGCGATCGGCCTCGGCCACGACCTCGGGCATCCGCCGTTCGGGCACATCGGCGAGGACGTCCTGGACCGCTGCCTGCAGGACCGCTTCGGGCGCGCGTTCCGCCACTTCGAGCACTCGCTGCGCGTCGTCGACGTGCTCGAGCGCGACGGCCGCGGGCTCAACCTCACCGCCGACGTGCGCGACGGCATCCGCTGCCACTCGGGCCGCTCGCCGACCCCGGCGACGCTCGAGGGGCGGATCGTGCGGCTCGTCGACCGGATCGCCTACATCAACCACGACATCGACGACGCCGTCCGCGCCGGGGTGCTCGACGTCCGCCGCCTGCCGCAGGACGCGATCGCGGTCCTCGGCGAGACCGGGTCGGTCCGGATCGACCGGCT
The DNA here is from genome assembly GCF_009707605.1 of Conexibacter sp. W3-3-2. Lineage (NCBI taxonomy): Bacteria > Bacillati > Actinomycetota > Thermoleophilia > Solirubrobacterales > Conexibacteraceae > Conexibacter > Conexibacter sp. W3-3-2. The sequence continues at coordinate 323,968 of NZ_WLYW01000001.1, forward strand.
CGTCCACGACCTCGTCGAGCACAGCTCGCGGGCCGGGGACGTCGTGCAGGGCGAGGAGGCGGGGGAGGCCATGGCCGCGCTGCGCGCCTTCATGTTCGACGAGGTCTACCTCGGCGAGGTCGCCCGCCGCGAGCACGAGCGGATCGACCTCGTGCTGCGCACCCTCTTCCACCACTACGTCGGCCTGCCCGACGGTCCGCCCGACGGCGGCGGCGCCCCCGACGCGGACCTCGCGCAACGCGTCACCGACTACCTCGCCGGCATGACCGACCGCTACTGCATCCGCACGTTCGAGCAGCTCGCGGTCCCCGCGTCGCTGCCGCTCTAGGCTCCGACCTGCGCCGATGGCCCGCTACACCGCCGACAGCAAGGAGAAGGTCCGCGACGCGGTCGACATGCTCGACCTCGTCAGCACCCGCACCGAGCTGAAGAAGAGCGGCGGGTCGAGCTACATGGGCCGCTGCCCGTTCCACGAGGAGCGGTCCGGGTCGCTCAGCGTCGAGACCGCGAAGAAGGTCTACCACTGCTTCGGCTGCGGCGCCTCGGGTGACTGCTTCCGCTTCGTCGAGGAGCTCGAGGGGCTCGACTTCAAGGGCGCGATGGAGTGGCTGGCCGCCCGCTACAACGTCGAGCTGGAGCTCGAGGACGAGGACCCGGCGGCCGCCCGCCGCCGCCAGGAGCGCGAGCGGCTGCTCGAGCTGCTCGAGCGCACCGCGACGTTCTACAGCCGCTACCTCTGGGAGTCCAAGGAGGCGCGGCGCGCCCGCGAGTACCTCGCCGAGCGCGGCCTCGGCGAGGAGGTCCTGCGCACCTACCGCGTCGGCTACTCGCCCAAGGCCTGGGACACCGTGCTGATGGCCTCGCGCAAGGCGGGCTTCTCCAACCGCGAGTGCTACGACGCGGGCCTGGCCAAGCGCGCGCAGGGGGAGGGTCGCATCTACGACGCCTTCCGGGGCCGCGTCATGTTCCCGCTGTGCGACCGGCGCGGGCGCGTCCTGGGCTTCGGCGCGCGGACGCTGTCCTCGCAGGACGGCCCGAAGTACCTGAACTCCAACGACAACGCCGTCTTCCACAAGGGCCAGCACCTCTACGGCGCGGACCTCGCCCGCAGCGCCGCGGCCCGCGCCGGCGAGGTGATCCTCTGCGAGGGCTACACCGACGTCCTCGCCCTGCACCAGGCGGGCCTGACGAACACGGTCGGGCAGATGGGCACCGCGCTCACGCCCGACCAGGTCGGCGAGCTGTCGCGGCTGGCGCCCACGGTGCACATGGCCCTGGACGCCGACGAGGCGGGCCAGAACGCGATGCTGAAGGCCGCGACCGTCGCGCGCGGGCGCGGCGTCACGCTGCGCGTCGTGCAGCTGCCCGGCGGCCAGGACCCCGCCGACGTCGTCGCCGCCTCCGCGCAGGACATGCGCGACCGGGTCGCCGCGTCGCTGCCGTTCGTCGCGTTCCGCGTGCGCCGCGCGCTCGACGGTGGCGACCTCTCCGACGCCGAGGGCAAGGACGCGGTGATCGACGAGCTGCGCCCCGTCTTCGCCGAGCTGCCACCCGGCGTGCTGCGCGAGGAGCTGCTGCAGACCGTCGCCGAGCGCCTCGACGTCAAGCCGTCCCTGGTCAGCGGCTGGCTCGCCGCTCCCGCGCCTGCGCCCGCGTCGGCCGGTCGACCGGGCCGTCCCGCCCCGCGGCCCGAGCCTGCCGCGCCGGCGTTCGGCGACCCCGGCCCGCCCGCCGGTCCCGCGGGGCGCGGCGCGCCGGGACCCGCGCGGGGCCGCGGTCCGGTCCGCGCCGGGCTCGACGCGGCGGTGCAGTCCGAGCGCGCGTTCCTCGCCGCGGTCGTCGCCCTGCCGCAGTCCGGCACGACCGAGCTCGAGCGCCTGGACCTCGACGTGGCGTTCACCAGCCCGCTGCACCGCCGGGCGGCGCAGCACCTGCTCGCGCACCCGGGCGAGCCGACGACGGGCATCGACCCCGAGGACCAAGAGCTCGCCGCCCTCGCCGCGGAGCTCGCCGTCCGCGCGGGCGAGCTCGGCGCCTCCGGCGCGATCCTCGAGGCCGAGGCGCGCAAGGTCGAGCTCGCGATGGTCGACCGGCTGATCGCCCAGAGCCGCGCCCGCGGCACCGGCGGCGTCGCCGACCTCGCCCGCCGCCGCCAGGAGCTCCAGGCGGCGCAGCACCGCGCGCTCGAGCGCGCGATGGCGGAGACCGCCAAGCCCGACTGACCCCGCGCGATCCGTCCGTGAGGCGAACTAGTGTTCGTGTTCGCATGCGGCGCTCGGACGGTATCGATGCAGGGCGGTTGTCGGAGCTGGTCGCCGCGGACCACACCGTTGCGGAGATCGCCGAGCAGTTGGGGCGCAGCGAGGCGACGGTGCGCCACTGGCTGCGGCGCCACGATCTGGCGATCACCGACGCAGCGCGAACCAAGCGCCGACGCCTCCCGCGCTTCTCCGCGGTCTGCGCCACGCACGGCACGGCCCAGCACGTCCGTCGACCCGACGGGGTTGCGGTCTGTCTGCAGTGCCGGGCGGCCGCCGTTCGCGACTGGCGCCGTCGCGCAAAGGCACGGCTGGTCGCCGAGATGGGGGGTCGGTGTCGGTGCTGCGGATTCGACGCCTTCGATGCCGCGCTGCACTTCCACCATCTCGATCCCGGCACGAAGCGTTTCGCCATCGGCGCGCGGGGATTGACGCGCTCGTACGAGCGTCTCCGGGAAGAGGCGGCGAAGTGCGTGCTGCTCTGTGCCAACTGCCACGCCGGCGTGGAGGCGGGGGGAGGTCGAACTGCCTCCGTCGGTCCTCCTCGATAAGCTTTCCGACGAGCCGAACCTTCGGGGGTAATTCAATCGGCAGAATGCTCGGCTGTTAACCGAGTCGTTGTGGGTTCGAGTCCCACCCCCGAGCTCTCGACGGCGCCCATGATGGGCGCCGTCCCTCGTTGGAACGGCCAGGTACCTCCGGGTCCTCCGCTACCGTCCCGCCATGAGGTTCGCGCAGAAGGGACGGGAGGGAACCCGTCAGGTCCTGTCGGTCGCCGCCGCCGCGGTGGCATCACTCGTGCTGGCGCCGAGCGCCCACGCGGCGCTGGGGGTCTCCTCGCCGACGGTGACCGAGGGCACCGGCCCGACGGCCGGCGCCACGCTGAGCTTCACGCTCACCGACTCCGGCCTGTCCTGCGGCGGCACCGCGTACGTCACGACGCGCGCGGGCACCGCGACGGCGACCGCCGACTACGTGCCGCGCACGGCGTTCGCGGTCGACATCCCGACCGGGCTGCTCGGCTTCGGCTGCAGCACGACCGTGACCGTGGCGGTCGTCGGCGACGCGCTCGACGAGAACGACGAGACGGTCATCCTCGACGCGGCCGGCACGCCCACGGGCGCCGCCGAGGCGTCGGGCACCGGCACGATCGTGGACGACGACGCGGCGCCGAGCGTCACGCTCGCGCCCGGCGCGGCGCCGGAGGGCACCGGGACCGCCGGGTTCGTGCCGCTCGTCGCGTCGCTCAGCGCCCCCAGCGGCAAGGCGGTCACCGTCCCGTACACCGTCGCCCCGGGCACCGCGACCGCGCCGGAGGACATCGACGCGACGGCCGGGCAGCTCGTCATCCCCGCCGGGGCGGCCAGCGGCGAGGTCCGCGTCCCGACCGTCGGCGACGACGTGGACGAGCCGGACGAGCAGTTCACCGTCACGCTCGGCACCCCGCTGGCGGGCACTGCGACGCTCAGCACCGGGATCACCGCGACCGGCACCGTCGTCAACGACGACGCGCCCGTCGTGAGCATCACGGGCGTCAGCGGCCGCGAGGGCACCGCCGCGACGCCGACGCCGTTCACCTTCACCGTCGCGCTGTCGAAGGCCGGCCGCGTACCGGTCACGGTGCGCGTCCTCACCGGGGACGTGCAGGCCAAGGCGCCGGGCGACTACGCGCCGATCGACACGACGCTGACGTTCGCCGTCGGCGAGACGTCGAAGACCGTCACCGTGGGCGTCGTCGCCGACGCCGTCCGCGAGCCGGACGAGGCGTTCGCGATCGCGCTGGCCGAGCCCGTCGGCGCGACGATCGGGACCGCGATCGCGCTCGGCGCGATCATCGACGACGACGCCGCCGGCACGGGAACCGGGACCGGGACGGGAACGGGTACGGGCACCGGCACCGGGACGGGCGGCAACACCGGGACCGGCGGCGGCACCGGCGGGACGGTGACGATCCCGGGCGGGAGCGTCGACGCGACCCAGCCGGTCGTGCGCCTGGCGAGCCTCGCCTACCGGCGCAGCGGCGCGAAGGTCCGCCTGACCGTCACCTGCCCGGCGACCGAGATCCGCTGCACGGGGACGGTCAACGTGTTCAACGTCGTCGTCCCGAAGGCGAAGACGAAGGCGCTGCGCCGCGAGGTGCGCCTGGCCCGAGGGACCTTCGCGCTCGCCGGCGGGGCCAGCACCACGCTGACGCTGTCGACGACCGCCAAGGGCCGGGCGCTGCTCACGGCCGCCCGCTCGTTCCGGGCGCGGGCGTTCGCGGTCGCGCGCGACGCCGCGGGGAACACTGGCATCGCGACGAAGACCGCGACCTTCAGGCGCTGAGCACCGGGCGACCGGTCGCCGCGAGCTCCTCCACGAGCGTCGCGGCGCGGTCGCCCGCGTCGTGCGCGGCCGCCCAGGCCGCGAGATCGGCGGCCCGGGTCGCGAGGCGCCGGTCGCCGAGCGCCCGGCCGGTCGCGAGCCGCAGCGCGCGCGGGCCGACCGCCAGCCGCGGGACGCGGACGCCGCAGCCGGCCCAGTCGATGCGGGCCGCGTTCTCGTTCATGTCCCCGGCCGCCGGGGCGGCGACCACCACGGCGCCGCTGGTGAGCGCCCGCACGACCGTGCCGTGGCCGCCGTGGCAGACGACGACGTCGCAGCGCGGCATCGTGCGCGCGTAGGACACCCACTCGACGAGCGTCGCGTTGCGCGGGACCTCCACGGGCGGGTCGGGCACGCGCCGGTTCCAGGTGGCGAGCACGCGCACCGGCAGCTCCGCGAGCCCGGCGAGCGCCGCGCGCAGGAGCCGGTGGTCGCGGTCCTGGGAGGTCGACGGCGCGACGAGCACGAGCGGCGCGTCCCCGGGCGGGAGCGGGTCCTGCGCGGTGGGCGGCTCCCACTGCAGCGGCCCGACGACGTGCGTGCCCGGCAGCCGCCGGGTGCGCGGGTACTCGAGCTGCGGGAACGTCCCGACGAGGCAGAGGTCCCGGCTGATGCCGCCGTGCACGTGGTCCAGGCGCCGCAGGCCGAGCAGCTCGCGCGTCTCGTTCAGCTCTCGCTGGCCCTGCAGCAGGCCGCGCGAGACGAGCCCGTCGACGCGGCCCCAGAGCGCCCGCCCCACCGGCGTGCGGGGGCGCCGGGCGCCGATCGAGTACGGCGGGAAGCCGGGATCGGGACGCGGGTCGACGTGCGGGACGAGCGTCGCGACCGGCACGCCGCTCAGCTCGCCCGCGAGCGCGGGCGCGAGCGTCAGGATGTCCGCGACGACGACGTCGGGCTCGACCTCCTGCACGAGCGGCAGCGTGTCGCGCGTCGCGCGCACGACCGCCTCGTAGGGCTTGAGGTGCCGGCCGAGCGTCGGGAAGACGTCGTACTCCGGCGCGGCGGAGAAGCCCAGGCCCTCCGCGCGGACGTGCGGCTCCCACCGCACCCAGGTCTGCACGACGACCTCGTGGCCGCGCGCGCGGAGCGCGCGGCCGAGCGCGATCACCGGGAAGGTGTGCCCCGGGTCCCCGAATGCTCCGAGCAGGACCCGCAAGCGCGCCTAGATCTCCGAGTGCAGCTGCGCGACCTCGCGGAGCTGCTGGATCCGGGCCTCCTTCGTCCACGCCATCGGCGTCATGCCGAGCGTGCCGACCCCGGCGTCCTTGTACGCGCGCAGGCGCTCCTTGACGTGGTCGCGGGGACCGCAGACGCTGACCGTGTCGATCAGGTCGTCCGGGATCGCCGCCATCGCCTCGTCCTTCTTGCCCTCCAGGTACAGGTCCTGGATCTCCTGGGCGGCGTCGTCGTAGCCGTAGCGGCGGACCATCTGGTTGTAGAAGTTCTTGTCGCGTGATCCCATGCCGCCGATGTAGAGGCCGAGGAAGGGGCGCATGAGGTTGCGCGCCTCCGTCATGTCGTCGCCGACGAACACCTGCACGGTCGGCGCGATCTCGACGTCGTCGATCGTCTTGCCGTTGCCGGCGCGGTCGACGCCGATCTGCAGCTCGTCCCGGATCACGGTGACGTGCTCGGGCGAGAACAGGGTGGGGATGACGCCGTCGGCGATCTCGGCCGCGAGCTGCGTGTTCTTCGGGCCGATCGCGGCGATGAAGATCGGGATCCGGTCCTGGACGGGCGCGATCGTGAGCTTCAGCGCCTTGCCGGGACCGTCGGGGAGCGGCAGGTCGATCGACTCGCCGTGGTACTCGACCCGCTCGCGGGCGAGCGCCATCCGCAGGACGTCGACGTACTCGCGGGTGCGGGCGAGCTGCTTGCCGAAGCGCACGCCGTGCCAACCCTCGGAGACCTGCGGGCCGGAGGTGCCGAGGCCGAGGATGAACCGCCCGTCGGAGAGCTGGTCGAGCGTCGCCGCGGTCATCGCGGTCATCGCGGCGGTGCGCCCGGGGATCTGGAAGATCGCGGAGCCGATGCGGATCTTCGAGGTCTGGCCGGCGATCCAGCCGAGGATCGTCGCGGCGTCGGAGCCGTAGGCCTCCGCGGTCCAGACGGAGTCGTAGCCGAGCTTCTCCGCCTCCTGGACGATCTCGAGCTGATCCTCGCGGGTGAGGCCGAGGCCCCAGTAGCCGATGTGGACTCCGAGCTTCATTGCAACGTTCCTTTCAGCGGGAAGGAGTTCCGTGGACGGTGCAGAGGGTCGTTGCTAGGTTGACCCCACGCCCTCGGGAGGGGCGAGATCCTATGTCACGACGTCACCGCTCGCCCATCGACGACCTTCGCACCGCGATCGACTGCCTGCCCGAGCGCACGCGCATCGCGATGCTCGAGGGCATCAACGCCAACGACATCATCGTCGGGGCGTACACCGACCGCGACGGGGGCGTCTGCCCGATGCTCGCCGCGCACCGCTGCGGCGGGCGCACGAACTTCATCTCGTTCGCGAAGGCGTGGGACCGCTTCGCCGCGTCCAAGCGGGCGCGCCGCGCCACGACGCGCGAGGTCGCGATCCTGCGCAGCCACCTCGAGGCGAGCCTGCTGGCCGACGACCGCGTGGACCTCGCCGGCGCGATCCGCGACCACCGCGACCTGCTCGCCACCCGGCCCGCCGAGCGCGCGGAGCAGGAGGCGACGCGTCGCCGCCAGCCCAACGCGCCGCGTCCCGGCGACGCGTACCGCGGCCGCGACACGAAGGGCCGCCACTGGCTGCGCCCGTTCCGTCGCCTCGACGAGTACGAGGCGGCCCTGGCCGCCGTCGAGGCCGAGCGCGACGCCCTGCTGGAGCGCCGCGCCCGGGAGCTCGAGACCGTCTAGACGGACACCTCGTCCACGCCCGGCAGGTCGCCGCCGCCGGGCTGGACGTACTGGATCTCCGGGACGACGCAGCCCGGGGAGGTCCGGATGAGGAAGCGGACGGACTCCGCGATGTCCTGCGTCGTGATCATCTTCTCGGCCGGCACGGCGCCCTTGACGAAGTCGGTCATCGGCGTGTCGACGAACGCGGGGCACAGGGCGGTGTTCTTGATCCCGTCCTTGGCGAGCTCCTTGTTCATCGCCTGGGTGAAGCCGACGACGCCGTGCTTGGTGGCCGAGTAGACGCTGAGCCACGGCTCGCCGACCTTGCCGGAGATCGACGAGGTGTTCACCACGAGCGCGTTGCGGTGCTCGGCGCCGGCGGCGCGCAGCAGCGGCACCGCCGCCCGGTAGAAGAGGAAGATCGACCGCAGGTTCAGGTCGAGCTGGAGGTCGACCTTCTTCGTGGTGAGCTCGCCGACGAACTCGCCGATGCCGACGCCCGCGTTGTTGACGAGCACGTCGAGGCGCCCGTAGGTGCGCTCGTGCAGCGCGACGACCGCGTCGATCGCCTCCTCGTCGCCGAGGTTGCCGGCGTACTCGACGACCCGGTGTCCGGCGGCGCGCAGCTCGTCGGCGGCCGCGGTCAGCTTGTCCGGTCGGCGGGCGGCGACGGTGAGCCCGTAGCCCTCCTGCCCGAGCATGTGGGCGATGGCGAGTCCGATGCCGCTGGAGGCCCCGGTGATGATCGCCGCGCGGTCAGCCATGTCAGTTCTCCCTCTCGTGAACGGTGCGGCGCGCAGTCAATCAGACGCCCGTAGGATGCCCGCGATGCGTTCCCCGTCCCGTCGCTCCGTCGTGTGCTGCGCCGCGCTCGCGGCGCTCGCGGCGGGGGCCGCCGCCTGCGGCTCGCAGGACGAGGAGGAGACGACGCCCGCGGCGCTCGCGATGCCGACGGCCAAGGCGCAGGACTTCCCGTCGACGACGGGCCGCTCGCTCGCGGACCTGCAGTCGATGATCCCGGAGGGCCCGGTGCTCTCGCCGACCGTGTCGCTCGTCGAGCGGGGCACGAGCCGGGTGGGCTTCGGCCTCTTCGACACCGCCCGCAAGCAGCTTGGCGGCGCGCCCGTCGCGCTCTACCTGTCGCGCACCGACGGGTCGTCGCTGCGCGGGCCGTTCCCGGCGCGCAGCGAGTCGCTGACGGTGAAGCCGCAGTTTCGCAGCCGCCAGACCGCGCAGGACCCGGACGCCGCCAACCACGTGTACGTCGCGGACCTCGCGTTCCCGTCACGCGGCAGCTGGGCGGTGACCGCCGTCGCGCGGCTCGACGGCCGGCTCGTGCGGACCTCCCCGACGGCGATGCGCATCGGCCGGACCGGCAGCGGGCCGCCGCAGGTCGGTGACCGCGCCCCGCGCGTGCACACGCCGACGTTCGAGGACGTCGCGGGCGATCTCGAGTCGATCGACACGCGCGTGCCGCCGCTGCGCTCGCTGCACGACACCGACCTGGCCGACGTGCTCGGCAAGGAGCCGGTCGTGCTGGTGTTCGCCACGCCGCAGCTGTGCCAGAGCCGCGTCTGCGGCCCGGTCGTCGACGTCGCCGCGCAGGTGCAGCAGCGCGCGGGGGACGACGTGCGGTTCGTGCACATGGAGATCTACCGCGACAACGACCTCTCCAAGGGCTTCCGCCCGCAGGTCGCCGCCTACCGGCTGCCGACCGAGCCGTGGACGTTCGTCATCGACCGGCGCGGGATCGTCCGCGAGCGGTTCGAGGGCGCGTTCTCGGTCGCCGAGCTGGAGCGGGCCGTCGAGCGCGTCCGCTGAGCGCGCCCGACGGAGCTCAGCGGACCGAGAACCGCCGCGAGGTGAACGTCGTGTTCCCGGTCGCGTCGGTGCCGCGGACGGTCATGACGTAGCGGCCGGGGGCCAGGACGGTCCGTCGCCCGGTGCGGAAGCTCCAGACCCCGAACGCGACGGCGGTGTCGAAGTACACCGGGCGCTTGCACGACCGACCGACGATCCCGCCACGCGCGGGGTCGAGGTAGCGGCAGGTCTTCTTCGTCGGCCGCGGGCCGGAGCCGAACCGCTGCGTCAGCCGCAGCGACAGCGCCACCGGGCCCGTGCCGGACGCGGTGTCCTGCGTCGTACCGGCGAAGCGCAGCAGCGCCCGGGTCCGGACCGCGCGGGCGCGGCCGCGGACGGTGCGGGTCACGGTCGCGAAGCGCACGAGCCGCCGGTCCGGGGTCGGCTGCGTGATCACGACCTTCGGGCCGACGCCGTCGCGCACGAGGGTGGACAGCGGACCGGACGTGCCGGTCGCCCCGCCCCGGTCGGTGACGGTGACCGTCGAGGCGTAGGTCTGCATGCCCGTGTACCGGTGCGTGACCGTGGGGGTCGTGGTGGTCTGGGTGACCCCGTCGCCGAAGTCCCAGCGGTAGCGGACGATCGCGTCGCCCAGCGGGCCGTCGGGATCGGTCGAGGTCGTCGCGTCGAACGTCACCTCGCGGTTCTGCCGCGGCGAGACCGGGGTGCGGGTGATCCGCGCGGACGGCGGCCGGTTGCGGAACTCGTCGGCACCGAGGTCGGGGGCCGGCCCGACGGTCCGCGGGTCCCCGTCGACGTCGGTCTCCGCGGCGGGTGCGCCACCGGGACCCTGGTCGATCACCGGGGCGTCGGCCCGCAGCCGCCCGCCGGCCAGCCCGTCGGGGGCGGTGGCGGGGAGGAGCAGCTGCGCGTCGGGCGTGAACCGCGTGCCGGTCAGCCGCGTGGTCGCCCGCCCGTTGCTGCCCGTCGCGGCGACGACGTCGGTGTCGCTGTCCGAGACGACGAGCGCGGCGCGGTTCGGTGCCGAGCCCAGCCCGCCGACGTTCGCGGTGACGCGCGCGGGCCCGTGCACGATCGAGCCGGTCGCCGCGACCGCGACGTCCCCGACACCGGTGCCGCCGCCGCTGAGGCCGTCCAGGAGCGAGACCGCGCCGTTGGCCGCCGCGTCGAGGACGATGCTGCGACCGGCCCGCGGGATCGTGACGCGGGAGAGCGTCACGGCCAGCGCCCCGGCGGTGCTCGGCCCACCGGTCGCGGCGCGGCTCGCGGCGAGCAGCCCGACGCCCTGGGCGCCGGCGGCCAGCACCGAGGAGCGCACCGTGACGACCTTGGCGGCCGCGTCGTCGGCGGCGGACACGAGCGCCAGCGCCGTCCCGGCGGACGTGGGGGAGGCGATCACGCTGCCGCCGACCACCGGACCGGACGCCCCGCCGCGCAGCTCGACCGCGGTGGCGGCGTTGGGGCCGCCGAGCACCCGGCTGTCGGTCAGCTGCACCGCCGCGCCGGCCTCGCCAAGCACGGTCGGGGCGGCGAACGACCCGGTGCGCGTCTCGCCGTCGAGCACCGCGAGGCGGCGCAGGACGACGCCGCTGCCCGGGCGGGCGAGCACGAGCGGCACCGACGCGGCGGTCGTCCCCTGGCGACGCACCGCCGCCCGGTCGACGACGGCGCCGGTCCCGGTGACCGCGATCGCCGTGACGCCGGCGCCGACCCCGAGGTCGAGCCCGTCGACCGTCGCGTTCGCGCCGATCGAGAGCGCGGTCGGAGCGCTGCCCCCGGTGACGGTGACGGTCCCGGGCGTCGCCTGCACGAGCACGCCGTCGGGCACCGCCAGGCCGCCCTCCCGGTAGGTGCCGGCGCGCACGGAGACCGTGTCCCCGGCGGTGGCGGCGGCCAGCGCGTCCCCGAGCGACCCGCACGTGCCGCCCGCGCACCCGGCGGGCGCGGCGGGGTCCACGGTCAGGATCTGGGCGGCGGTGGCGGTCGCGGGAACCGCGAGAGCCGCGGCGCCGGCGACGGCCACGGCGAGTCGAACGACAGGCGTCATCCGCGGCGACGATACCCCCGAAAGAGCCCCTGGCGACGGGTCCGGGACCGCTTTGGTCGGGCGGTCGAACCGTCGCACCGGAATGTCCTCCCGGCAGTCGAAGAACGGACGTGGATCCCGTCGCTAGCGTCGCCGTATCGTCCCCGCGGTCGACCAGCCGGTGTCGCGCACAGCCACGGGAGAGCCCGGGGTCGACGTCCCCGTGGGCACCCTCCGGGTCCTCGCGGCGACCGACCTCTTCGAGCCCGCCGTGGGCGGCCTGGAGCGCGCCGTCGCGACGCTCGGCGAAGCGCTCAGCGACCGCGGGCACGTCGTCCGCGTCGCGACCCTGAGCATCCCGGGCCTGCCGGGCCGCGACCGGTCGGGGGCGCTGGACGTGATCCGGCTCGCGGGCTGGCACGAGACGTTCGGCCCGCTCTACCAGGACCGTCACCGCCCGTTCCACCCGACGATCCCCGACCCGACCGTGGTGAAGGGGCTCGTCGCGCAGATCGACGAGTTCCGGCCCGACGTCCTGCACGCCCACGGCTGGATCCTGCACTCGGCGATCGCCGCGCGGCGGCTGCGGCCCGACGTGCGGCTCGTCGTGACGCTGCACGACTACTCGCTGACCTGCCCGAAGAAGAACAACACGCGCGCCGGCGCGAGCTGCGGCGTCGGTGGACCGGTGCGCTGCGTGACCTGCGCCACGGGCCAGTACGGGCTGCCACGTGCGGCCGCGCTCACCGCGGGACTGCGGACCGGCGGGCGGCGACTCGGGGACGTCGACGCGTTCGTGCCGATCAGCCGCGCCGTGCTCGAGGTGTCGCGCGCGGCCATCCCGGCGGGCGCGGTCGTCGAGCTGATCCCGTCCCCGGTGTCCGACCACGCGCTGGCGCCCGCCACCGGGCCGCGTCCCGCGTTCGTCCCCGACGGGCCGTACCTGATGTTCGCGGGGGAGGCGTCGACCCACAAGGGCATCGACGTCCTCGCCGAGGCGCACGCGCTGCTCGGCCACGAGCCACCGCTGCTGATCTGCGCGACCCGGCCGTCCGCCGCCGCCCCGTGGAACGCCCCCAACACGACGGTGGTCGTGCAGCGCGACCACCCCGAGATCGTCGCCGCGTGGCGGTCCTGCGCGGTCGCGGTCGTGCCGTCGGTCTGGCAGGAGCCGCTCGGCCTCTCGGCCCTGGAGGCGATGGCCTGCGGCGCCCCGACCGTCGGGACCCTCACCGGCGGGCTGCGGACCTCGATCCGCGACGAGGTCGACGGGCTCCTCGTCCCGCCGGCCGATCCGCGCGCGCTCGCCCGCGCGATCCGCCGGCTGCTCGACGACGAGCCGCTGGCCCGCCGCCTCGGCGAGTCCGCGCGGCAGCGGGCGCGCGGGTACGCCGCCGCCGACGTCGCCCGCGCGCACGAGGCGCTCTACCGCCGCCTGCTCGCCGATGGCTGACCTGTCGGTGCAGGTCGTGCGCACGCCGCTGGAGCTCGCGGCGCTCGCCCCGGCCTGGGCGACCCTGCACGCCCAGGGGTGCCCGAACCCGTTCGCGCACCCCGCGTGGCTGCTGCCGTGGGCCGCCCGCTGGGTCGCCCCCGGCGCGCTGCGGGTGCTCGCGGTCCGGCGCGGGGAGGAGCTCGTCGCCGTCGCGCCGCTGCACGAGGACCGCGGCCTGCGCGGCACCCGCGTCCTGCGGGCACTCGGCACCGGGCCGGAGTCCGCGCTCGTCGAGCTGCCGCAGATCGTCACCGGCCCAGACCCGCGGCGGGCGGTCCGGGCGGTCGTCGCGTGGGCGTGGGAGCGCGCGGACGCGCTCAGCTGGATCGAGCTGCCGCTCGCCCCCGACCAGGGCTGGGTCGAGCCCGCCTGGCTCGCGGGCGGACCGGACGGGCCGGGCACCGTGGTGCACAAGGCGGTGCGGGCGTGCGTCGTCGAGCCGCTCCCGGACACCGTGGAGGCGTGGCACGCGACGCGCAAGCGCAACCTGCGCGAGAGCCTGCGCCGGGCCCGCAACCGCCTCGGGCGCACCGGCCTGCCCTGGAGCGTCGAGGTCCACGAGGGCCCGGACGCGGTCGCGGCGCTCCCGACGCTGCTCGCGCTGCACGCCGCGCGCGCCGCGCTCCCCGGCAAGGTCCACCATCCCGGCCGCTTCGACGACCCGGCCGCCGCCGCGTTCCTGCGCGACGCGGTCGCCGGGCTCGCCGCCGCGGGCGCGGTCGAGCTCCACGTCCTGCGCGTCGGGGACGAGGCGGCGGCCGCCCGGCTCGTGCTGCGGGCCCCGGGCGCGATCTACCTCGCCTGGTCCGGGGTGGCGCCGCAGTGGTGGGAGCTCTCGGGCGTGACGCTGCTGACCGCGACGGCGATCGAGCGCGCGATCGCCCGCGGCGACCGGGTCGCGAACGTCGGGGCGGGCCCCGACACCGCGAAGCTGCGTTTCAGCGAGCGGCTCGAGGTCCACCACGAGTTCCTCATCGGCGGCACCGGCCGGGCGGCCCGCATGACCTTCGGCGCCTACCTCGGGGCGCGCGCGCTCGCCGACCTGCGGCGGGCCCGCGCCGCCGTGCGGACGGTGCCCGCGGCATGAGCGCCGTCGAGGTCGACCGGGCGACCTGGGACGCCGCGCTCGCCGCCCATCCCGCCGCCACGGCGTTCCACCGCCACGACGTCCTCGAGCTCGCCGCCGCCGCGCTCGGCGGGCGCTTCGCGGCGCTCGCGCTCCCCGACACCGACCCGCCGGTGCTGCTGCCGGTGCTGGAGCGCCGCCGCGGCCCCGTCAGCACCGTCGGCTGGGTGCCGTTCCCGTACCTCGGCCCGCTCGCCGCCGACGGGGACCTCCCGCGCGCGCTGCGCGCGCTCCTGACCGCCGCGCGCCGCCGCCGCGCCGTGCTCGTCCAGTGCGCCGTGCGCGACCCGGGCGCGGCCACGGCGCCCGCCCTGCGCGCCGCGGGGTTCACGCTCCACGACGACCGCACGCTCGAGGTGCCGATCGCGGGCCGGGATGCGGCCGCCTGCTGGGGTGCGCTGCGCGGCAACGGCCGGCGTGACGTCCGCGCCGCGCGCGACGCCGGGCTGACGGTGCGCGCCGCGACCCGCGAGGACGTCTGCACGCACCTGCCCGCGATGCTCGACGCGCTGCACGCCCGCGGCGGGGAGACCGGCTGGCCGGCGCGGCGGACCACCGCCCTGGCGTGGGAGCGGCTGGCCGCGAGCCCGCACGCGCGGATGACGACGGCGGTCGACGCGGACGGCACCCCGGTCGCCGTGACGATCGCGCTGCACCACGGCACCCGGACCCACCTGTGGCTCGGGGCGGCGCACCGTCGCGACGGGATCGACCCGCACGCGCTGCTCTACTGGGACGCCATCGAGGACGCGGCGGCGCGCGGGCTCGACGCGGTCGACCTCGTCGGCGCGCCGACCCCGGGGATCGTCGCGTACAAGCGCAAGTTCGGGGCGGTGGAGCGGCCGGTGCTCGTCGGCCGGCGCCAGCGGCTCCCCGGCTACGGGCGGCTGCAGCGCGGGCACGCTCGGCTCACGGCCCGCCGGGCGGCGGTGGCCTGAACGTGCGCGCGCTGAGCATGGCCCTGCGGGTCGGGCTCGTCGTCGGCGCGTGGGCGGGCCTGCGCTCCGCCGATCCCGCGGCCGCGGTGCTGCTGCTGTCCGGGCTCCTCGCGAGCCTGCTCGCCCGCCTGGCGCCGCCGCGGGAGGAGCTCCTGTTCACCGGCGGCCTCTGCGGGCTGCTCGCGCTCGCCGCTCTCGGGGTGCTGCCGGACCACCTCGGCGGCGACCTCGTCGTCCACGGCGTCGCCAGCGCGCTGCTCGCGCTCGTGCTGCTGCGCGGGCTGCTCCCGCGGACCCCGGCGCCGGTCGCCCGGCACGGCCTGCTCGCGCTGCTGCTCGTCGGCCTCGTGGGGGTCGCCTGGGAGGGCGCGGAGGCGCTGGCGGACGCGTGGCTGGGCACGCAGATGTCGCTGGGCGCGACGGACACGGCGTCCGATCTCGTCGCGGACCTGGTCGGGGCGGCCACCGTGATCCGGCTGCTGGCCGCGTCGCCCGCGCTCGGGGTGGCGGCGTGAGGACGGCCAACACGCTGCGCGACCGCTTCGAGCCGACCCACTCGTTCGTGCTCGGGCCGGTCCGGCTCGCCGCCTGGCTCGCGCGGCGGCGGGTGCCGCTGGTCCCGACGCTGCTGCAGATCCTCACCCGGGTCGTGTTCGGCGCGGACCTGCCCGCGGGGATCCGCTGGCCCCGCCAGCTCGTGCTGCTCCACAACGGCCTCGGGATGGCGATCCACGCCGACTGCCGCTTCGAGGGCCCGATCGTCATCGCGCCCGCCGCGATGCTCGGGCACCGCCTCGTCGAGCCGGACGGTCCACCGACGTTCGGTCCCGGCGTGCTCGTCGGCAACGGGGCGGCGGTCCTGGGACCGGTGCGGGTCGGGCGCCTGTGCGCGATCGGCGCCAAGGCGCTCGTCATCGACGACGTCCCCGACTTCCACATCGCCAGCGGCGTGCCCGCGACCGTCCGGCCGATGCGGCCCGACCAGGTCCGCAGCCTCGCCGCGCTCATGGGCCTCGACGCCCCCGACCTCCCGGAGGATCCCGATGCCTGACCCCGCCGCCGTGCTCACCGCGGGCCCGGTGCCCGCCTACCGGGACCCCCGCTTCTCCGTCGTCATCGCCGCCTACACCCTCGACCGCTGGGACGACCTGCAGCGGGCCGTCGCGTCGCTGCGCGCGCAGGAGCCGGCGCCGCACGAGATCATCGTCGCGGTGGACGGCAACCCCGAGCTGCTCGAGCGCGTGCGCGCGACCCTCCCCGACGTCATCGCCGTCGAGAACGACCGCCACGCCGGGGCGGGCGGGGCGCGCAACGCCGGATCGGCCGTCGCGACCGGCGAGGTCCTCGCGTTCATCGACGACGACGTCCACGTCGCGCCCGGCTGGCTCGCCGCCCTGCACGAGCTCTTCGCCGACCCGACCGTGCTCGGCGCGGGCGGGCCGATCCGCCCGGACTGGGCGACCGCGCGGCCCGCCTGGTTTCCGCCCGAGTTCGACTGGGTCGTCGGCTGCACGTTCCGCGGCTCGCCGCAGGAGGCGGCGACCGTCCGCAACCTCATCGCCGCGAACATGACGATGCGCCGCGACCGCTTCGAGCAGCTCGGCGGCTTCCGCACCGGCTTCGGCAAGGTCGGGACGCGCTCCGCCCCGGAGGAGACCGACCTGTGCATCCGCGCGGGACAGCGGTGGCCCGACGCGCAGTGGCGCTTCGAGCCGACCGCGGCCGTCTGGCACGCGGTGCCCGCCGGGCGCACCGAGCCCCGCTACTTCCTGCGCCGCTGCTGGCTGGAGGGGACCGGCAAGGCGGCGCTGGCCGCCCACGTCGGCAGCGACGCGGGCACGAGCACCGAGCGCGACTACGTCGCCCGCACGCTGCCGTCCGGGGTGCTCGGCGGCGTCGGCGAGGCGCTGCGGACCCGCACCGTCGCCCCGCTCGGCCGGTCGGCGATGATCGTGCTCGGGCTCGCCTTCACCGTCGCCGGCTACGTGATCGGCACCGCCCAGGAGCGATGGGCCGCGCGTTGATCCGTCGCAGCACGGTGGCGGTCGCCGGGACCGTCGCGCTCGCGCTCGCCGCCCCCGCCGCGGCGCCGGCCACGGTCGCCGGGGTGCTCGTGGAGCCCGCGCCCGAGCGGCTGCTGGCCCGGGACGCCGTCCGTGTCGCGCTGGTCGGTCTCTCCACGGGGCGGGTCCGCGTCGCGGTGCGGCTCACCGGTGCCGCGGGCGGCGCGACGCTGCGCTCGCGCGGGCGCGTCGTCGCCCGCCCGACGGGCACCGTGGTGCGGCTGCCGCTGGACGAGGCGGCCCGGGCGCTGCTGGCGGGCTGCGATCCGCTCGTGGCGACCCTGCGGCTGCGCACCACCCGGACCGTCCGCGAGACGGCCACGACGCTGCAGCGCGCCGGCGCCCCGTGCGCGACGCCGACCGTCGTGCGGTCCGCCCCGCCCGCCGCCGTCACGGCGGGCACCCCGGGGTCGCCACCTCCGGCGGTCTCGTCGACCTGCCCGCCGAGGTCGTCGACCGCGATCTCGCGCTCCTCTCGGCGACCGGGGTGCGGTGGCTGCGGATCGCGCTGGACTGGGAGCGGGTCGAGCCGACGCCGGGAGCGGTCGACTTCTCGCGCTTCGACCGCGTCGTCGACCTCGCCGCCGCGCGCGGCATCCGCACGCTGCTGGTGCCGACCTACGCGCCCGCCTGGGCGCGGCGGGTCCCGTCCGGCCCGGAGCCGCGCAGCGCCGCGGAGTTCGCGACGTTCGTCGGTCGGGCGGTCGCGCACTTCCGCACGCGCGGGGTGCGCGACTGGGAGATCTGGAACGAGCCGAACCTGCCGCGCTTCTGGGGGCCGCGGGTGTCGCCGCGCCGCTACGGCAGCCTGCTTCGGCCCTCGGCCGCGATCGTCCGCGCGGTCGATCCCGGTGCGCGGATCCTCAGCGGCGGACTGGCCCGGACGGTCGACTCGAGCGGCGGCCTGACCGCCCTGCGGTTCCTGCGCGGCGTGCTGCGCAGCGGCGGGCTCGGGGACGTCGACGCGGTCGCGGTCCACCCGTACACCTACCCGCTGCGCGCGAGCGTCCCGACAACCGACCGTCGCAACGCCTGGCCCGACCTCGGGCTGCGCCCCGACAGCGTGCGCGCCCAGCTGCGGGCGGCGGGCCGCGGGCGGCTGCCGATCTGGGTGACCGAGTTCGGCGCGCCGACGGGCGGGGTCGACGGCGTGACCGAGCAGGAGCAGGCCGCGATCCTCGCCGACGGGTACGCGCTCGCCCGCCGCTCGCGCCGGCTCGGCCCGGTGTTCTGGTACGCCAACCGCGACCTGTCCCCGATCCCGGGGGACCGCGAGCGGTCGTTCGGCCTCTTCCGCTTCGACTTCACGGCCAAGCCCGCGGTGGCGGCGTTCGCCGCCGCGGTGCGGCGCGAGACGCCCGCGCCGTGAGCTCGCCGCTCAGCGCGCGAGCGCGACCGGACGGGAGTTCCCGGCGGCCGGTCCGGCGACCGTGTCCGCGTAGATCTCCTCGAGCCGGTCGACGAACCGGGCGACGTGGTACCGCCGCGCCCGCACCGGGCCCGCCGCCGCGAGCCGGGCGCGCAGCGCGTCGTCGGCCAGCAGCCGCGCGAGCGCCGCGGCCAGCGCGACCGGGTCGCCGGGCGGGACGAGCAGGCCGGTGTGCTCGTCCACGACGATGTCGCGCAGGCCCCCCGGTGTCCGAGGCGACGAGCGGCACGCCGCTGGCCATCGCCTCGACCGCGACCTGCCCGAACGGCTCCGGCCACCGGCTCGGGATCACCCCGACCTGCGCGTGCCGCCACGCGGCCATCACCTCCGGGTGCGGGCGGGGACCCACCGCGTGCACCCGCGGCCCGAGCCGGTCGGGGCGCCCCGAGCCCAGCAGGACGAGCGGCGGCGCCGCCGCGCCCAGGCGTGCGTGCGCGTCGAGCAGCACGTCGACGCCCTTGAACGGCAGGACCGACCCGACGAACAGGACGTAGGGCCCGTCCAGCGGCGGGGCGACCGCCGGGTCGAGCGGGTCGAACACCGCGTCCGGGACGGTCGATCCGACCACCTCGATCGCGCGCAGGCCGCCCGGGACCACGGGAGCGATCGCCTGCCGGACGGTCTCCGACACCGCGAGCCACCGGTCGATCGCGGCCAGCCGTCGCCGGCCGCCGTGCACGCCGAGCGCCTTCGCGACCCCCACCGGGGCCGACGAGACCCGGGCGCTGCACGTCACGCACGCCGCCAGGCGTGGGCCGCCGCAGGGCACCCCGTCGCGCATCAGCGAGCGGTTCGCGCAGACCGGGAAGTAGTCGTGCACGCTGACGACGACCTTCGGCGGGTGCGCGAGCCCGCGGACGGCGGCCAGCAGCGAGTGGACCATCCAGCTGCGGGCGTGCACGACGTCCGGGCGGTCCCGGGCGATCAGCCGCCGCAGCGACCGGACCGTCAGCGGGTCGGGCAGCGGCGGGTGCTGCACGAACGGCATGTGGTCGCGGGAGAGGTCGCTGGGCAGGCGCGCCGCGAGCATCTCCAGCCGCTCGAGCCGCACGGGCCCGTCGGACGCCGCCAGCCCGTCGTGGTGGGTGACCGCGACCGTGACCGCGTGCCCGCGCGCGGCCAGCTCGTGTGAGACCGTCCGCGTGTGGCGCTCGAGGCCGCCGACGACCGGCGGGTAGGCCTCCTGGACGGCGAGGACGCGCAGCGGAGCGCTCACGTCTCGACCGCCGGCCGGGCCGGGACGAGCGCGGGCGCGAGCGCGCCGCGCCGGATCGCGCGGACGCCGAGCACGAGGCCGAGCAGCCGCCCGATCCCGAGGCCGATCGCCGCGCCGCCGACGCCCAGCGACGGCAGCAGCACCCAGGTGGCACCGACCCCGACGACGACCGAGGTCAGCGTCACGCTCGCCGCGTCGCGCAGCCGCTCGCGGACCCGCAGGACCGCGACGCTCATCGACTGCCCGGCGTCGGCGGCCGCGGTGAGGACCAGGAGCGCGAGCAGCGCGCGACTGTCCTCGCTGTAGGCGTCCCCGAAGACCCGCAGCACGAGCGGACCGGCGGCCACCAGCAGCACCGCGGTCGGGATCGCCAGCACGGTGAACTGGCGCACGGCGCGGCGCAGGTCGTCCTCGACGCGCTCGGGGTGGTGCGCGCCCTCCGCGAACAGCGCGTTGCTCAGCGACGGGGCGATGAGGAAGATCACCGTCGCGACCATCCAGGTCGCGTAGAAGTGCGCGTTCTCCTCGGCGCCGAGCTGCGCGGAGACGACCACGGGCAGCACGAACGGGGCGACCTGGCCGCCGACGTTGATGACGTGGTGCCCGGCCAGCAGCCCGCGCATCGCGGCGAGCTCCGGCCGCCAGCCGCGCAGCGTGGGGGAGAAGTCGCGCTCCAGCCGCGGCAGGGTCCGGGCCAGGCCCAGCACGCTGAAGACCGCGAACGCCCCGACCCAGGCGCCGAGCACCCAGCCGTTGCCGGCCGCCCCGACGAGCGGCACGGCGGCGAGCGCCGCGACGCGCAGCACCGCCATCCCGCCGTTGCGCCAGAACGCGGGAGCGGCGGTCCGCTCGGCGATGCACGCGTAGTCGAATAGGAACGACCACGCCGCCCCGGTCACGCCGAGCGGCAGCAGCACGAACAGCTCCAGCCCGGTGCCGCGGCGCACGTCCTCGACGATCAGCGGCAGCAGCAGCGCGGCGAGGAGCCCGGCGGCGAGGCTCGCCGCGGCGGTCGTCGCCAGGCCGACGCACACGGTCAGCGACCACTCCGCGCCCGGTGCGCGCGAGGCGAGCCGGGCGATGAACACGTGCCCGAAGCCGAGGTTCGTCAGCAGCCCGACGAGCAGCATCGTCGAGACGAGCGCCGCCCCGACCCCGACCTCGTCCGTGGCCATCGTGCGGGCCGCGACGATCCAGAAGACGAACCCCGCGAGCGCGGTGACGATGGTCGTCCCCATGATGTAGAGGGCGTTGCGCAGCAGCGGATCGGCGAGCGCCGCCCGGGCGCGCGCCACCGCCTCGGTCACCGGTCCCCGCAGGGCGCTCACCGGCGGCTCACCGGCAGCGACGGGCAGATCGACCGCGTGCCGCGCACGTAGAACGTCAGGACCGCGACGTGGTCGGTCCGGGCGCCGCGGCGCAGCGCGATCGCCATGCGGTTGAAGCACTCCCGGGACGTCGGCACCGGTCCGCTGACCGTGCCGCGCCACGTCTCGCCCGCCGGGACGGTGACCGTGCGCCGCTCCCAGCGCTGCGCCCCGCGCAGCGTCGGGACGATCGTGTACGACTGCGCGCGCGGCCCGTCGTTCTTCAGCTGCAGGTCGACGCGCAGCTGGTCCCCGACCGGCTCGACCGTGCGGTCCAGCTGCGCCCACGGCCCCGCGAGCCCGAAGCGGAAGTACGGGATCGGGTCGGGCTTGGGCAGCACCTGCAGGCACAGGGCGATCACCGCGATCGCGGCGGCGACGACGGCGGCGAACGTGCCGACCGAGCCGCGGTCCAGCGGGTCGCGCAGCACGTCGGGCCCAGGGGAGCGCAGGGAGCCGATCAGCGCGAGCACGATCACGACACCGCCGATCGAGCGGCCGAAGACCCCGGGGTCGAGCCGGTCGACGAGCGGGTCGACCACGATGACGGTCAGCGCGATGACCGCGAACGAGAGCATCGCGGCGAGGACCGCGCGCACGATCGGGTCGGGCCGCTGGTCGGCGCGCAGCGCCACGGTCAGCAGCGCGAGACCCGGGGCGAACACGGCGACGGGTGCGGCGAGCGCCCGCAGCGGCTGCGGCAGGTCGGCCGCGATGGCGAGGAACAGGCCGGCCGCGATCAGCAGCACGGACGTCAGCCGCAGCGCGGGCGCGGGGGCCGGCGTGGGCCGGGGCTCGGTCGCGACGCTCATCGCAGACCCGCCCGCTGCGCGTCGAGCGCCCCGAAGTCGAACCGGTAGAGGTTCAGGTTGTCCGACTGGCTCACCTTCAGCGTGAACGGCAGCCGCTCGTACTTGTCCAGGAACTCCGGGGACGGCGGCTCGGTCCGGATCTGCGCGAGCGGCTCGTCCGGCTCGAAGTACACGCCGATCCGCGGGGTGAACAGGCCCATCTGCCGGTCGACGACGAGGAACTTCCACTCCGAGCCCTTCAGCTGGTTGAGCAGCGCGTCGGTCGGGAACGGGTCGAAGTACATCTGCCAGACCGGGAAGCCCGCGGACGGCCGCGAGGTGGACTGGCGGCCGATCGTGCCGGTCAGCAGCGTCGTGTAGCGGTCGCCGACGACGCGGTTCCCCGGCCCGTAGGTGTCGTCGAGGTTGCGGGAGAAGTCGACGAGCTCGGGCGTGACCGAGCGCGTGTCCGACCCGTACACGTACGGTCCCGGGAAGCGGTAGGTCTCGTTGAGCCCGATGGCGGTGTTGCCGATCACGCTGGCGGTGAACGCGGCACCCAGCGCGGCACCGACGACCAGCGGCCGTGGCCGTCGCCGTCGGCCCGGCGGGCCCGGGGGGCGGCCGGGGCGGCGACGGTGACGGTCCCACAGGTGCACGACCGCCGGGGACACGAGCACGACCAGCCCGATGTAGCTCGTGGCCCAGCTGCGCCGCGCGCCCTCGTTGCCCGCCACCGACAGCAGCAGCGGGAACGACGGCAGGTACAGCAGCCCGAGGCCGACGAACGTCAGGTGCATGTCGTCCAGCCGCTCGCGCCGGCGACGGATCGCCTGCCAGACGAGCCACAGCCCGCCGAGGGTGGCGACGAGCGCGATCGGCGCGACGAGGAAGCCGAGCACGCGCTCGTAGGTCGGCAGCGTGCTCTGCGCGAACAGCTCCCGGCCTTCCTTGTTGCGGCTGGCGATGTCGAACAGCTGGCTGAAGCCCTGCGTGATCCGCGGCTCGAGGTACTGCTTGACCAGCGGGGCGCGGACGACACCCCAGAAGACGCACGCGCTGGTGGCCACGACGAACAGGGCGAAGGTCAGCCGCACCGGCGGCCATGCCGCGCGGCCCCGCAGCGCGCGGACCGCGCCGACCACGGTGACGCCGAGCAGCAGCATGCAGAGCACGTACGCGGTCAGGTGGTGGGTGACGACGAGCCCGCCGCCGATCGTGATCGCCAGGCCGCACCAGCCCAGGCACGCGCCCCGGTCCCCGAGCGAGCGGCGGGCGCGGTCCACGCACACCAGCGTCCAGAACAGCAGCGGCAGCGACAGGCTCTCGTAGGAGAACTGGGCGTCGAAGTACAGGTAGCTGGCGTTGACGGTGTAGAGGAACCCGGCGAGCGCCCCGATCCGCGAGGACCCGCTCACGCTCTCGGCCAGGAGGAACAGGCCGACGAGCCCGAACGCGTGCAGCAGCCCGATGAGCAGCGCGATCGTCGCGGGCTGCCCGATCCCGGAGACCTCCTGGAGCGTCGCGGTGATGCTGTGCAGGCCGGGGAAGGACTGGACGATCTGGATCAGCGGGTTGAGGTCGCCGAGGCGGCCGTTGTCGGTGATCAGCTGCACCTGCCGGGCGTGCGCGAACTCGTCGTGGAAGACGATCCCGCTGGTCTCCCGCAGGAACTTCGGGACGTAGAGGACGAGCCCCGTGGCGATGACGAGCAGGAGCCGCTCGTCGCGGCCGGGGGCGGGGGAGAGCAGCCGCGCGCCGACCGGCAGCAGGACCGACAGCATGCCGAGCCAGAAGACCGAGTAGTGCAGCTGGTCGTCCGCCGGGCTCGTCGCCGCGATCGAGTACGACCAGGCCATGAGCGCGGGGGCGACCACGAAGCTCGCCCAGGTCAGGCGGCGCGGCCAGCGGCGCGCCTCGCCGCCGTCCTGCTCGGGGATCGGGGGATCGTCGGCTGGTCGACGGTCAGGGCCATTCAGGCGTCGTCCTCGGAGTCGATGAGTCGGTCGACCGTCGCCCAGAAGGTGCGCCGGGCGACGGGGTCGGTCTGGATCGGGCCGGTGTGCTCGGAGATCCGCGGATCGGTGATCACGCGCAGCCGGCCGGTCGGCCCGGCGGCGCGCACGAGCGTCCGCGCGACGGTCCGCGTCTCGGGGCTGTCGTCGGCGCCGGCGAGCGCCAGCAGCGGCGTGCCGGGCGCGAGTCGCCGGCCGGCGGGCGCGGGCAGCCGCACGCTGCCCTCGTCGGTGAGCAGCGGCCGCACGGTGCGGCTGGGGTAGGCGGCGACGACCCCGGCGGCCCGTGGCAGGGTGAGCGGGCCGGCGCTCGCGGCGATGTCCGCGGCGAGCGCGCCGCCCGCGCCGTAGCCGAGGTAGAAGGCGCGGCGCGGGCTGACCCCGAGGAGCTCGAGCGCGTTGCGGATGCCGGTGGCGGCCTGCGGCAGCGCCCGCGACGGCCGGTCGCCCTGACCGGTCTGGTAGAGCGGGAACACGACGGTCCGGCCGGCGGCGACGAGGTGCGCGATCCACGGGCCGTGGGTCGTCGGGTCGGTCGCGCCCCAGTCGTGCACGAACACGACGGGCGGACCGGTCGGACGCCCCGCCCCGGGACGGGTGAAGACCCAGGCGTTGCCGTCGAGCGGACCGACGAGCCGCGCGCGCAGCGGCACGACCGGCCCGTAGCCGAGGGCGACGTCGATCGTGCGGTCGTCGGACACGGTCGGGCCCGACGGGCCGTCGTCGCCACCGCACGCGGCGAGCGTCAGCGCGGCCAGCACGGCGCAGAGCGCGGCTTGACCGGTCCGCTTGAATCCGTGCCCATGCGCCGCATCCTGCAGATGGTGACCCTCCGCCACGTGGCTGGCCTGCTGCGCTGGGCGGGCTGGTGGGTGCGCAATCCGCGTCAGCGCTGGCCGCTGTTCTGGATCGACCACGGGGCGCTCATCCAGATCGGCCCGCACGGCCGGCTGGAGATCGGTCGCGGCGTCGTCATCCACCCCGACGTGACGCTGCACGTCCACGGGCACCTGCGCCTGGCGGACAACGTGATCCTCGGCCGCGGCGTCTACCTCGACGCCAGCGAGCGCATCGAGGTCGGGGAGGCGTCGGGCCTGGCCGAGTGGGCGTCCGTGCACGATGGTCAGCACCGGGCGGGCCTGGACGACACCCCGTTCCTGCAGCGGCCGTGGGACAGCGCGCCCGTGGTCATCGGACGCAACGTGTGGGTCGGCGCGAAGGCGACGATCCAGGCGGGCGTGACGATCGGCGACCACAGCGTCGTCGGCTCCAACGCGGTCGTGACCCGGGACGTGCCGGCGGCCACGATCGTCGCCGGCGTGCCCGCCAAGCCGATCGGCGAGGTGACGGCCGAGACCCAGCTGGGCCGCGCGACCCGGGCGAGCGGGGACGGTCACGGCGCGAGCGCCCGGTAGGCGGTCCCGGCGGGCTTCAGGCGCCCGTCGGCGTGCAGCAGGCCGAACGCGGACTCCACCGACGAGGCCGCGATGTCGGTGCGGTCCCGCAGCGCGTACCAGAACGCCGGACCGGCCCAGGCGCGCCCGCGCAGGGCCGCGTACAGGTCGGTGACGAGCTGCGCCTGCCGGGCCTCGCCGACGCCGTCGGGTGATCCGGTGGCCGCGCCCGACCCGCGGTCCGGTGCCCCGTACTCGGTGATCCACAGCGGCTTGGACTCCTGGTCGGCGAGCCGCAGCAGCGCGAGGATCCCGTCGAGCGGCCGCTCGATCAGCCGCCAGGCGTTGCGGGTGCTGTCGTCGGGGTCCAGCGGCGAGAACGGGAACGTGTACGGGTGCAGGCCGATCGCGTCGGTCTGCGGCACCACGCCGCTGACGAGCATCTGCTCGAGGAACACGTTGGCGGGCAGGCTCGTCGAGTCGAAGTCGACGCGGGCCAGGCCGCCGCTGATCACGACCGCGCGCGGCTGGACCGCGTGGATCGTGATCGAGGTCAGGCGCAGCAGCCGCGCGTAGGAGGCCGGGTCGACCGCGGGGGCCCAGAAGAGCGCGAAGTTGGGCTCGTTCCAGACCTCCCAGTGGCGCACGCCGTAGGGGGCGTAGCGGGCGACCGTGCGCGCGGCGAACGCGGCGAACCGCACCGGGTCGCGCGGGTAGCTCGTGCCCTCGGGGGAGGCCCAGCGCGGGGCGGCGGTGAGGAGGCCCAGCGTGCCGATCCGGCGGGCGGTGGTCCCGCGGACGGCGGCGTCGAGCGCCGTCCAGCGGCGCACGCCGGAGCGCGCCTCGACCTTCGGCCAGTCCATCGGCACGCGCAGGAACCCGGCGCCGAGCGACCGCACCGCGTTGAGGTCGGCGGCCATCCGGGCCGGGGACTCCTGCAGGAAGGTCGCCGGGACGGCGATGCCCTTCGTCGTCGCGGACGGCCGGGCCGGGACCGTGAGCCGGGGCGGGCGGTCCGGGCAGCGTGCCGCGTCGCGCAGCAGCGTGACGCGGTCCACGGCCACCGGCGTGCGGCGGGTGGTGAACGCGGCGACCGTGACCGTGGTGGGACGACAGGTCGCCACGGCGCGGACCGCGGCGGGCGGCAGTGCGACGCCGGACGGGTGGCCGCCGGCCGCGGCGGGGATGGCGGTCCGCGTCGCGACCCAGCTGCGGGTCCCCTGGCGGACGGTGACGCGCACGCCGACGAGCGCGCCGCGCTCGGCGATGTAGACGAACCGGACCGCGCGGCCGGCCACGAGGTCGCGCATGCTCGTCGTCGCGACGACGATCTCGGCGTGCGCGGACGGGAACGCGACCATGCGCGTGGGGACGGCGGCCGTCACGGGCGCGGGAACGCAGAGCGGCGCCAGCGCCACCGCGCAGGCGGCGAGGAGGGACCGGCGGGCGATCACGAGGCGCGCACGCGGGACGGGGATGCGAGCTCCTCGCGATAGATCGACACGACGCGCTGCACCGCGTCGGTCCAGGTCGGGACGGGCTGCGGTGCGGTCACCCGCTCCAGTCCGGCGCTCGCCTCGATGACGCGCGCCAGCGCGGGGACGTCGGGGCGGGCGGGGACGAGCACGACGGTCCCGGGCAGCAGGCGGTCGAGCATCTCGCGGTGCGCGGGGATGTCGGAGGCGACGATCCGCGCCCCGGCACCGGCGGCCTCGTAGGCGGCGATGTTGAACGCCTCGTTGGTGGACAGCGTCACGTACACCGCCGCCGCCCGCTGCCAGCGCTGCAGCTCCTCGACCGGCAGGATCCCGGTGAGCAGGACGCGCTCCTGGACCCCGAGCCGGGCGGCGAGCTCGCGCAGCGTCGCGAGGTGCGGGCCGTCCCCGGTGACGACGACGCGGTAGTCGTCCCCGAGCTCCGCGGCGGCGGCGACGAGGTGGTCGACGCCCTTGTAGGCCTCGAGCCGGCCGCTGCACAGCACGACGGTCTCGCGGCTGGTCATCGGCGGGGTGAACGCGGACGGCGGATCGACGCCGTTGGGGACGACGTGGATCTTCGAGCCGGTGCTCGGGAAGTGCCGGCGCACGCGCGCGGCCTCCGCCTCGGAGACGCAGAGGATCGCGTCGGCGCGCCGCATGATCCCGTGCCCCGCCGGCCGGTACACGCGGTGCAGGTAGCGGCGCACGAGCGAGTGCCCGGTGCCGTGGTAGTGCGGCGTGAAGACCGTGACCGGACCGCGGATCCGCGACGCGGCGAGCGCCGGGAGGGCGTGGTACCCGTGGCTGTGGACGATCCCGAAGTCGCGGCCGTGCGCGCGCAGCCAGGCGTGCAGGTCGCGCGAGTACCGGTAGGCCGGGCGGGCGACGGTCAGCGGGAAGCGGTGGACGGTCACCCCGTCGAGGTGCTCCACGCGCGGCTCCTCGTCCCCGGGGTTCCCGAACGTCGCGACGACGACCTCGCAGCTCGTGCCGGTGACGATCCCGCGGGCGAGCTGGGCGACGTGGTGCTCGATGCCGCCGAGGTCCGGCGGGTAGCCGGGGGTGACCAGCAGGATCCGCTCGGACAGGTCGGTGGCGACCGTCCGGTCGAGCTCGACGGTGGCGTCCAGGGCAGGCCTCACGCGGCAACGGCCTCGGCCGGGACCCGCTGCCGTTCGCGGAAGATCGTGCCGAGCACCCGGAACCCGTCGCGGACCGCGCGCAGGTTGCTCGACCCGTGCAGGCGCCCGAACTCGAAGCTCGGCACCTCGACGACGTTCAGGCCCGCGCGCTGGATGCGGATGTTGATCAGCGTCTCGACCTCGAAGCCGTCGCAGTCGACGTCGAGCGCGGGCAGGCACCGCGTCCAGAACGCGTTGTAGCCGTAGCAGAGGTCCGTGTACCGGGTGCCGTGCACGCGGTTGGTGAGCCCGGAGAGCGCGAGGTTCCCCGCCCGACGGATCGGGGTGATGTCGATCGAGCCGCCCCCGTGCGCGAACCGCGTGCCCTTCGCGAAGTCCGCGCCGTACAGCAGCGCCTCGACGAACCGGGGGATCTCCGCCCCGTCGGCGGAGCCGTCGGCGTCGAGCATCACGATGATGTCCCCGGTGGCCGCCGCGAACCCGGCGGCGAGCGCGGCCCCCTTGCCACGGCGCTGCTCGTCGACCACGACGACGTCGGGACGCAGACGGCGCGCGACCTCGACGGTGCCGTCGGTGGAGTGCCCGTCGACGAGAATCACCTCGTGCACCTTCGGCAGGCGCGACAGGACGTGCGGCAGGTTCTCCGCCTCGTTGAGGGTCGGGATGATCACGCTGACGCGGACGGGGTCCTCGATCGTGGTCCGGCCGGTGATGGATGGACGCAGGCGCGGCTGACCGCCCACGTCCGTGGTGCGTGTGCTGCTGATCATGGAGTGCCCTCCGGGCAGATCTCGGTCGCTGATGCCCCGGCTGGAACGGTCTGGACACGCCGGGCACGACGATTGAAGCGCGCTATGACGGGGATCTCCCGGCCTGCCTGCACAGACCCGGGTGGCCCCGCGGTCGAACATCCGTCCGCGTCCCGTCCGACGTGCGGTCCACCCGGGGGCCGCCGGGGCGGCCGGGCGGGCCGGTACCGTGACGCCCGCGGGCCGGTAGCTCAATGGTCAGAGCAGCGGACTCATAATCCGTCAGATCCTGGTTCGAGTCCAGGCCGGCCTACTGGTGAAGGACCGCTGACGCGCAGGCAGAACGCTTCCGGGCCGGATACCCTCTGACCGATGCGACGCGCGTTTCCCGAGACGCTCTAGCCCTCACCGCCGTGGTGGGGGCGGGGCCCACCCGAGGAGCGCCCCGTGCGCCGCACCCGCCACCGCCGCCGGTTTCACACCGACCGCATCGTCGCGGCACGTCGTGCCCGGTACCTGCGCGTCGTGGGCTGCCGCCCCGACCGCCTCGACCCCGCGATTCGTCGTCGCCTGAGCCACGGGGCGCTGGCGAATGCGAGCCCGTGGGACTGCGGGACCGCCGCATGCGGGATCTGCCGCGACCCCACGACCGCCGGCCAGCGCCGTCGGCGCGCCGAGCGCAGCTGGCGCGACGACTGGGGCATGGAGCGCGGTGAGCGGATCCTCGGCGTGGCTCTGGACGCCCACCGCCGCCGGCCGTCAGCCAGACCGTGGGAAATGGTCCGCGTCGAACGGACGCTCGCCCACGCTGCAGTGATAGCAGCGCTCGACCACGCCATCCGCGTTGTAGAACTCGTGCGCACCGCAGTCGCTCCGCCCCTTCGGCAGCACGCCAAGATTCACCAAGAACCAGGGCAGTCGACGACGGGCCGCGGTGCGCCAGCGATATCGACCGCGTGCCATCGATCGATTCTGGCACCAGCGAGCCCGCAGCATCAAGACGGTGTGCGACAGCCTCGCGTGAACGCGCTAGCGAGAGATGACCAACGTCGACCCACAGGCTGCCCGCCTGACGGACCGCGAGGACTGACGCTTGCGTGGCCGCGCATCGCCCGGAACCATTGCGAGCATGCGGACGTGGTTGGCCAGGGCTGGCGATGTGTTCCTCGCACCACGAGCTCACGTCATCAAGAGCACCTATCTCGTGCTGTGGGCGATCAGCGCTCTCCTGGCGATCGGCGCGATCGTTCTGTACCTGGTTCAGCCGATGGACTGGACATGGTGGGCGAGTGGCGTACTGCTCGTCCCCGCCGGGTGGCTGCTTGCCGACCTCACGCCGGACTCCGACGACGACCTCGGGAGCAACGACACGGGTCCGGTCGGGCCACCCTGACGAATTCGGGTTGTCCAGTCTGGTGCAGCGCGTGTTTCCGCTCCTGGGGCACGGCCCGATCCTTCCCGGGCTTCTCGCGATCGCGATGGGGCTGATGAACCACTACAGCGACCTCGAAGCCGAAGCGATTCGCCGGTGGCACGCGCGGGAGCGCGAGTTGCCAGACCGGAACGGTTTCGGTGGTGCGCGCGCTCTCGCGGTCGAGCACGCCCGCGATGTGACGCCCGGATCGCGAGGGTCGGTCAGGACGTCAGCGGAGCCACGCGTGGACCTCGGTCCTCTGCGCGCCAGCTCATCGTTCTGGTGAGCTCGTGCGCACTCGAGCGTCCGGGCCGAGCGGCGCGGTGCGGTCCGGCTGAACCGCGCCACACTATCCACGAACAGCCATGTTCGCCATCGGGTAGGCTCGCCGCATGGGACGACGCCGCACCGTGCTCGCCACCCTGGCCGTGCTGCTGGCGACGGCCACCGCGCCACCCGCCGGGGCCGCGACGGAGCGGCGCAGCGAGCAGTTCGTCGCGTCGGACGGCGTGGCGCTGCAGACGACGCTCACCGGCCAGGCCCCGCTCGTCGCGCGACCGACGATCGTCGAGTTCAGCCCCTACGGTCGCGACAGCGGCACGTTCGACGCCGGTCCCGCGTACAACCACCTGCTCGTGCAGCTCCGCGGCACCGGCGACAGCCACGGGCGCTTCGACGTCCTCGGCCCACGCACGCAGGCCGACCTCGCCGAGACGCTCGGCTGGGCCTGCAAGCAGCCCTGGAGCGACGGGCGCTTCGGGCTCGCCGGCTTCTCCGCCAGCGCGATCGCGGTCTACAACGCGCTGCACCTCGAGCTGCCGTGCGTGCGCGCCGCGGTCCTGAAGTCCGGGACGCACGAGCTGTACCGGGACCTGCTCGTGCCCGGTGGCGTGCAGAACATCGTCCCCGGCGCGGTCGTCCTCACCGGCATCGGCGGCATCGCGCTCGCGCAGGGCCTGCAGCGCGACCCGGCGACCGCCGCGGACGCCCTGCTCGGCCTGCTGCGCTCCGGGACCGAGGTCCTGCAGCACCCGACGCTCGACGGCTGGTGGCGCGAGCGCGGCTACCGCGGCAACGGCAACCCGGGCCTCCCGGTCCTCGCGGTCGCCGGCTTCTCCGACGTCGAGTCGCGTGGAGCGTTCGAGGGCTACCGCGCGCTGCGCGACGACGGCGCCCACCTGCTCGTGATCGGCGCCCACGACGCACGGCCCGCGGGCACCGACGGCGGACTGGGGGAGATGCGCGCATGGATGGACCGCAACGTCCGCGGCATCGACAACGGCGTCGACGACCACCCGCGCGTGCAGCTGTGGCTGTCCGACGGGGACCGCGCGAGCTACGCCAAGGGCCGGTTCGTGCGGCGCGACGCGACCGACTGGCCCGTGCCCGGCACGCGCTGGCGCTCCCTCTACCTCGACGCCGCACGCAGCGGCAGCGCCACCTCGCTGAACGACGGAACGCTCGCCGACCGCCCGGCGCAGCGGCCGGTCCGCCAGCGCTACCCGGGCCTCGTCAGCGTGCCGACGATGACCGACGTCCCGAACGCCGCGATCATCGACGCGGCCGGGGCGAGCGCGCTGACCGACGCGCTGCCCGCCCTCGGGGACATGCGCCTGGCCGAGCCGCTCGGGCTCTCCTACACGACCCCGCCGCTCGCGCGCGACCTCGTCGCGGCGGGGCCGGCGGCGCTGGAGCTCGACCTCGCGACGACCACGCCACGCGCCGCGATCTGGGCGGTGGTGTCCGACGTCGGTCCATCCGGGATCCCGAAGCCGCTCGGGGTCGGGCGGCTCTCGACCGACTTCCCGGACACCGACCCCGCCCGCGACCGCACCGACGCCGACGGCGCGGTCGTGCAGCCCTACGGCCGCTACGACCGGCCTCGGCCTGCCACCCCGGGCACGAGCCGCCGCTACCGCGTCGAGCTGTGGCCGCTGGGCAACCGCTTCCGGGCCGGTCACCGGCTCCGCCTGCACCTCGTCGGCACATCGCTCGCCTCGGTCCCCGACCTGCCCGGCCTGAACACGGTGACGATCGGCGGGGCGGGCGGCTCGCGGCTGCTCGTCCCCGAGCTGCCCGACCCGGCGCCCGCGAGCCCCGCGCCGGCCTGCCGGTCGCGCCGGACGGTCACCGTCACCGTCCCGCGCGGCGACCGGCGACGGCTGCGCTCCGCGACCGTGACCGTCGGCGACCGCGTCGTGGCGCGGCTCACCCGGACCCGTCCGCGCGCCCGCGTGGACCTGCGCGGTCGCCCGCGCGGCACCGTCCGCGTGCGCCTGCACCTGCGGTTCGCGGACGGCCGCCGCGTGGTGCGCACGCAGCGCTACCGGCTCTGCGCGCCGCGCCGCGGCTGACGGGCCCGGAGCCCGGGAACGCCGGGGGTCGGGGATAGGATGCCGCGCGATGCAGCCCGGATCCCCGCCCGCGGTCGGCCTCGCGCACGACTACCTCCTCGTGATGCGCGGCGCCGAGCGGACGTTCGCGGAGATCGCGGCCTGCTGGCCGACCGCGCCGATCCACACGGCCCTCTACGACCCGGAGGCGATGCCGCGCTTCGCCGGTCGCGACGTGCACACGTCGGTCCTGCAGCGCACGGGCGTGCGGCAGAACGGCTTCCGCCGGCTGCTGCCGCTGTTCCCGGCCGCCGTGTCGCGGATGCGGATCGACGCCACCGAGCTCGTCGTCTCGTCCTCGTCGGCGTTCGCGCACGGGATGCGCGTGCCCGAGGGCGTGCCGCACGTCTGCTACTGCTACACGCCGTTCCGCTACGCCTGGCACGAGCGGGCGACCGCGCTGCGCGAGGTGCCCGCGCCCGCCCGTCCCGCCCTGCGCCTCGTCCTCGACCAGATCCGCCGCTGGGACGTGCGTGTCGCCGCGCGGGTCGACCACTACGTCGCGATCTCCGAGATCTCGCGCGAGCGGATCGCCGCCGCGTTCGGGCGTGACGCCCCGATCGTGCACCCGCCCGTCGAGGTCGAGCGGTTCACGCCGACCGCGGGCGGCGAGCATCTCCTCGTCGTCTGCGAGCTCGTCTCGCACAAGCGCGTCGAGCTCGCGCTCGAGGCGGCGCAGCGCGCGGGCTGGCCCGCGGTCGTCGTCGGCACCGGTCCCGAGCAGGCGCGGCTGGCCCGCGACTTCCCGACCGCGCGGTTCGCCGGACGGGTCTCCGACCCCGAGCTCGCCGTCCTCTACGCGCAGGCCCGCGCGGTCGTCGTCCCCTCCTACGAGGAGTTCGGGATCGTCGCCGTCGAGGCCCAGGCGTCCGGCACCCCGGTCGTCGCGCCGCGGCGCGGTGGCGCGGCCGAGACCGTCCTGGACGGGGTCACCGGCGTACTCCTGGACGAGGTCAGCGCCAGGTCGATCGCGGCCGCGCTCGCCCACGAGGTCGTCGCCCAGCCCGACGCCGCGGCCCTGCGCGCGCAGGCGGACCGGTTCTCCGCGGCCACCTTCCGGCGCCGGCTGGTGGAGACCGTCGAGGAGCTCACCGGCCGCCCGGCACCCGCGGGGACCGTCGCGGACGCCTGACCGGGCCGCTGCGAGCCGGGTCGGCCCGCGGTCGTGCACGACGCGGAAGGGGGACGCCGGACGGGCGTCGAATCCCGTGTCGCCCATGAAGAGGACGTCGACCCAGACCATCGCCCCGCCGCACGAGGCGCACGGGCATCAATCGCTCTCGGACTACGTGCAGTCGCGGTTCGACGAGTTCTCGCGCTCGCAGAAGGACGTCGCGCAGTACATCGTCGACCACCTCGACGAGGTCGCGTTCCAGACCGCCGAGGAGCTCGCCCGCCGCGCGAACACGTCGAGCTCGACCGTCGTGCGGTTCTCGCAGGCGCTCGGCTTCGAGGGCTTCCCGGAGCTGCAGCACGCCGCCCGCGAGGAGTACCGCCGCCGCCACGAGAACGGTGGGGGACGGGGCACGACCGTCGAGCCGCTGTTCTCGCTGGACCGCTCCGCGTTCGAGACCGCGGTCGCCGCCGACCACGCGAACGTCGAGGAGACGGCCCGCAAGGCGTCCCGCAGCGAGATCGACGCCACGATCGACGCGATCGCCGGCGCCGACCGCGTCCTGATCGCCGGGACCGACCAGATGGCGTTCTTCGCCAGCTACATGCGGCACCTGCTGATGCTGCTCGACCTCCGCGCCGAGATCGTCGCGAGCCCCTCCCAGGAGGCGCTCAGCCGCCTCGGGCGCATCGACGACCGCACGCTCGTCGTCGGCCTCAGCGCCGGCCGGCCGCACCCGCTCGTCGTCCGCGCCCTGAAGCTCGCCCGCCACCGCAAGGCGCGGACCGTGGCGATCACCGACGCGACGCTGTCCGAGGTCGCCAAGCTCGCCCAGATCCGGCTCTACTACTCCAGCGACAGCCCCGCCTACGTGCGCTCGCACACCGCGCTGCTGAGCGTCATCCAGGGACTCGCCTACGGCGTGTACGCCCGCGACGCCGAGCAGTACGCCGATCGCATCAAGGCGTTCCGCCTGAAGTAGCCGGACCGGCCTGCCGCCGGGCGCCAGCTTCGACGACGCGGCGCGGGGCCGTCGCCCCCGTGGCTCTACACTGCGGTGCATGCGCGACGAAGCGACGTTCGGGGTCAAGGTCGGACTGGCGGAGATGCTCTCCGGCGGCGTCATCATGGACGTCGTCGATGCGGAGCAGGCCCGCATCGCCGAGGCGGCGGGAGCGTGCGCGGTCATGGCGCTCGAGCGCGTCCCGTCCGACATCCGCCGCGACGGGGGCGTCGCGCGCATGTCCGACCCGGAGATGATCCGCGGCATCCAGCAGGCCGTCACCATCCCGGTGATGGCGAAGGCCCGCATCGGGCACTTCGTCGAGGCCCAGGTGCTCGAGTCCCTCGAGGTCGACTTCATCGACGAGTCCGAGGTCCTGACGCCCGCCGACGAGGCGCACCACATCGACAAGTGGGCGTTCAAGATCCCGTTCGTCTGCGGTGCGACGAACCTCGGCGAGGCGCTGCGGCGCATCGGCGAGGGCGCCGTGATGATCCGCTCCAAGGGCGAGGCCGGCACGGGCGACATCGTCGAGGCGGTCCGCCACATGCGCAGCATCCGCGGCGAGATCAAGCGCCTGACCCGGCTGGACGACGCCGAGCTCGCGACGGCCGCCAAGGAGCTGCAGTCGCCGCTGGACCTCGTCCGCGAGGTCGCGTCGACCGGCAAGCTGCCCGTCCCGCTGTTCTCCGCGGGCGGCATCGCCACCCCGGCCGACGCGGCGCTGATGATGCAGCTCGGCGCCGAGGCCGTGTTCGTCGGCTCGGGCATCTTCAAGAGCTCCGACCCGGAGCGGCGTGCCCGCGCCGTCGTCGAGGCGACCACGCACTTCCAGGACCCGGACCGGATCGCCAAGGCGTCCGAGGGCCTCGGCCCGGCGATGATGAGCCTCGAGACCTCGAAGCTCCCCGCCGACCAGGTCTTCGCGACCCGCGGCTGGTGAGCGACCCCGCCGGCGCCGGCCCGCGGGTCGGCGTCCTGGCGCTGCAGGGCGCGTTCGCCGCGCACGCCCGGGCACTGCACCGCTGCGGTGCCCGGACCTCGGAGGTCCGCACGCCCGCGGGCCTGCAGGGGCTCGACGCGCTCGTCCTGCCGGGCGGCGAGTCCACGACGATGATGCTCGGCATCGCGCGGGAGGGACTCGCGGAGCCGCTGCGCGCGTTCGCGGCGTCCGGCCGCCCGGTGCTGGCGACGTGCGCGGGCCTCATCGTCCTGGACCGCGAGCGGCTCGGCGTGCTCGACCTGCGGTGCGCCCGCAACGCGTTCGGGCGGCAGCTGCACAGCTTCGAGGAGGACCTGGAGGTGGCGGGCCTCGACGGCGGGCCGCTGCACGCGGTCTTCATCCGCGCGCCCTGGGTCGCCGAGCACGGGCCGGCCGTCGAGGTGCTCGCCACGGTCGACGGCCATCCCGTCGCGGTCCGCCAGGGTGCG
The DNA here is from genome assembly GCF_009707605.1 of Conexibacter sp. W3-3-2. Taxonomy (NCBI): domain Bacteria; kingdom Bacillati; phylum Actinomycetota; class Thermoleophilia; order Solirubrobacterales; family Conexibacteraceae; genus Conexibacter; species Conexibacter sp. W3-3-2. Next base: position 359,848 of record NZ_WLYW01000001.1, read on the forward strand.
GTCACCGGCGTGTCGTTCCACCCGGAGCTGACCGGCGACGACCGGCTGCACGCCGCGCTCGTCGCCCGCGCGGCCGCCGGCACGCCGGGATAGGCTGGCGGGCGTGGACCTGCGCCGACGGATCGTCGCCCGGCGGTTCCGCTCGTCGATCGAGCGGCACGTCCGCCCGGCCGCGTTCGGCGCCTACGGCTCGGGGACGGTCGTCCACCCGCCGCTGCACGCCCCGCGCCGAGAGGACGTGCACGTCGGCGACTCCACCTACGTGCTCAGCGGGGCCCAGCTGCTGACCGGTGGGTCGGGCGGCGGCTCGACCGGCCGCATCACGGTCGGCTCCGGCACCTACCTGGGGCGGGACCTGACGATCGTCGCGCACGAGCTCGTCGAGATCGGTGACGACGTGATGGGCTCCGACCGGCTGTACCTCGCCGACACGGAGCTGATCCCCGGGCCGGACGGGCCGGTGCCCTCCACGCCGCGGCCGGTGCGGATCGGGGCCGGGGTCTTCCTGGGCACCGGCGCGATGGTGCTGCCGGGCGTGACGGTCGGGGCGCGCAGTCTCGTCGCGGCGGGTGCGGTCGTCGACCGCGACGTCCCGCCCAACGCGGTCGTGGCGGGGAACCCGGCGCGCGTCGTGCGCCGGTTCGACCCGGGCGCCGGCGGCTGGGTGCAACCGGCGCGGGACTGAGGTCGTTCAGGGCGCGGGCGTCGGCGTGGCGGCGGGCTCGAAGCCCGGGGCGCCGCCGTCGCCGCTGCCCGAGCTCGAGTCCTGCGGCTCGGTGAGCGCCTCGTCCTGCTGGCCGCTGTCGCTCTGCGGTCGCGCGCTGCTGCCGCTGTCGCCCTGCCCGCGGGTGCTGCCGGACGACGGGGACTCGTCGGCGGGAGCCGCGGGAGCGGCGGTCGTCGGCGTCGCCGCGCCGTCCTGCTCGTCCTCGGCCTCCTCCTGCGCCTTCTCACGGCGCTCGGCGGCCCGCTGCGCCGCGGCCTCGCGCGTCGTGCGGCGGTCGGACGCCTCGATCCGTGCGAGCGCCGCGCGCGCGGCCTCGGCGGCGCGGCGCTGGATCGCATCGTCGGCCGGCGGGCGGCGGGCGGGCGGGGCCGGGTTCGGCGGCCCGGGAACGCCGCCGGGCGGCTCGGGCGCGGTGCCGCCGAAGACGCCGGCGATCGCGGAGGCCGTGACGACCGCGGCGGTGACGATGACGGCCGGGACCACGACGCGCGGGACGAGCGAGCCGGAGCGCGCAGGCTCCTGGGCGGGCGCGGGCCCGTCGGCGGCCCGCTCGCCGTCCGCGTCGTGCGGCGGCAGGACGGTGAGCACCGCGGTCTCGTCCTCGGGCGCGAACGGGTCGTCCTGCGGCTCCTCGGCGTCGCGGTGCAGGTCGATGACCACGACCTCCGCCGCCTCGGGCTCCTCGAACGCGGCCGGGTCGTCCTCGAACGGCTCGGGCTCGGGCTCGGGCGCCGCCTCCGGGACGACCGGGGCGGGCGTGACCGGAGCGTCGGCGACGGTCTCGACCGCGGCCACGGCCTCCGGCGCGGGCGGCGCGGGGGCCTCGTCGACGACCGGCTCGGGCGCCACGGGGACCGGCTCGTCGATCGCGGGACGGTGCAGGACCGGGGCGGCGGACGTCAGCGCGGCCACGACGCGCGCGACGACGGCCGCGTCGGCGGCTTCCGTCTGCGGCCGGCGGAACGCCGCCTCCGCAGCGTCGATGGACTCGGCGAGCTCCGCGCAGACCGCACAGGTGACGAGGTGCTTCGTCAGCCGCGCCTCCTCGGAGACCGCGTTCATCCCCTCCAGCCGCGACACCGCCAGGAACGGGGTGGCCGGGCACTCGGGCCGCGTGCCGCGCACCGGGCAGAGCGCCGCGACCGAGTGCCGCGTGCAGGACAGCAGCAGCGCGTCGGGCGCGAGGTCCGCCGGGTCGTCCGCCGCCGCGACCGCGCCGCGGAACCGCGCGAACGCCTCTGCGGTCGCGTCGAGCGCCGCCGCCTCGTCGCAGACGAGCCGCGCGTACGCGTAGACGGCGCCGCTGCGGCGCTCGGCCAGGCCGACGAGCGCCTCGGGGTCGCCGTCCCGCACCCCCTGCGGTGTCACGCGGGATGTCGAGGACGTCGTCACGTGCACCAGAGAGTAGTGGGTGGACCCGGACGGGACGCCCGCCCCTGACGGCCCGTGGAAGCGGTCCGCGTCAGGGCAGGATCGTGATCTTCGAGGACACGCGACTGACGTTCCCGGAGCCGTCCACGGCCCGGGCAGCGACGAGCAGCAACGCCGGCGGGAGCCGCGGCCCGATCTTGAACCGCCACGACCGCTTGCCGACCGCGACGTTGCGGAACGCGCGCAGCTGGCAGTTGAACGTCGGGCGGAAGCGGTCGCCGTCGAGGAAGAAGCAGCGACCGACGCTGTTGACGTACGTCACGGCGATCTCGACCTTGAGGATCCCGGAGCCGCCGCGGTCGGTCGTGACGCCGCGGATCGTGCGGCGCGACCGCGAGGTCGAGACGCTCGTGATCCGTGCGCGGGGCCGGATCCGGTCGAGCGTGAGACGGAAGGTGCGACCGATCGGATCGGGGAGGATGCCCGGCCCGGTGGCCCGGATCGTGATCGAGCGGCCGGGCCGGCGCAGCGACACGGTCGGCCCGCACGTGAACGGCACCCCGAGGTCGACGCGGCACAGGTACCGCGTCGCGCCGGGGTCGTCCGCGCCGACCGTCACGGAGCGGGACGTGCGGTCGACGCTCGAGGTGCGCGCGGGGACGAGCCGGCGCACGAACACGTCCGCCAGCGCGTCCGGGACCCCCGGGACGAGGTTCGTGGCGGTGCTGACGAAGCCGACGGTCTCCCCGTCGTTGGTGATCGTCGGGCGCTGCAGCAGCTGACCGGTCAGCTCGGGCTGGCGGCGGCCGCCGTCGTTGGCGACCGAGGCGATCGTCGTGGTGAAGGTGCGCAGGTCGCGCACGAAGATGTCGGCGCCCACGCCGTCGCCGTCCCGCGCGAGGTTCGTGGCGAACGACTGGAACGCGACATGCCGCCCGGACGGCGTGATCACGGGGGAGACCGAGTCGTTGTTCCCCTGGACGCTCGAGCTGCTCGAGCTGACCAGCCGGGTCGTCTCCTCGCGGCGGTCGCGGACGAAGACGTCCGAGCGGCGGTTGATGTCGTTGGGGACGAGGTTCGACGCCTCGGAGTCGAACACGACGAGCCGACCGGTCGCGTCGAGGTCGCTGACCATGCGGAACGGCGCGGTCACCGCCCGGTTCTGCTGGCGGCCGTTGGTGCTGACGCTCACGCGCGAGGTCTCGCGGCGGACGAGGTCGCGCACGAACACGTCGGCCTGGCGGTTGGTGTCCTCGTCGACGAGCGTGTTGGCGGCCGACTCGAACGACACCACGCGGCCGTTGGCGCTGATCGCGGGCGTCGAGGACCGGAACCGGGCCTGCTCGCCGTCGGTGCTGACGCTGACCCGCTCGGTCTGCCCGGTGAGGAGGTCACGGACGAACACGTCGGTCTGGCCGTTGGAGTCGCCGTTGACGAGGTCCGAGGCGTCGGACTCGAACACGACGTAGCGGCCGTCGGCGGAGATGTCCGCGTTGCGCGACGCGCGGTTGCCGAGCGTGCCCGACGGCGTGACGCTGACCGGGAGGACCCGGCCGATCCCGTCGCGGACGAACACGTCGGAGGCGCCGTTGCCGTCCCCGGGGACGAGGTTCGTCGCGTCGGAGGTGAACACGACGCGCTGTCCGTCACGGGACATCGCCGGGTCGGTCGAGGCCCCGTCGGCGCCCGTGCCGTCCGGGGTGGCGGAGACGAGGCGCCGCTCACCGGAGACGCCGTCGAGGACGACGACGTCCGCGATCGGGCCGTTGAGCTCGTCGCCCGGGACGATCCCGGTGGAGGTCGTCGTGAACGCGATGACCCGCCCCGTGGTGCTGAGGAACGGCTCGGCGCTCGACCCGTTGGCCGGCACGCCGCCGGACTGGGTCGAGATCTGCAGCGTCCGCGGCTGCACGACCGCGCCGTGGGCGACGCCGACCAGCGGGACCCCGAGGGCGACGGTGACGGTGAGGAGGGTGCGGCGCGGATGCCGGCGCAGGACGGCGATCACGAGCCCGGCGCCTCACGTCCGGGCTGGGCCGACGGCTCGGCGCCCTGCGGGACGTCCGGCGAGGCGGGCGCCTCGGCGACCGGGGTCGACGGTGCGGCGGGGGCCGACGGCGCGGGCCGCGACGGGCGCGACGGCTGCTGCGGGGTCCGGACGGGCTGCCGCACCGGGGCGCTCGGCGCGGCGGCCGCGGGCGCGGACACGACCGGGGCGGCGGCGACGGCGGCCCCGCCGCCCCCGGTGGCCGGGGCGGCGGCCGCGGCGGCGCGACGCGCCGCGCGGCGCGAGCGGCTGACGGCCCGGGCGGCGCTGCGGCGGGCCGCGCGGTTCTCGGCGGCGGCGCCGCGCTCCTGCTGGCTGATCGTCTGCTCGGTGAACCCGGTCGTGCCCGCGACGTCCGCGGGGGCGGCGACGGTGACGGCCGGCTCGTCGGAGGAGAACGTCCCGGCCGCGGCGGCAACGCCCAGTGCGGCGACCGCGACCACGGCCACGCCGCCCGCGTAGAGGGTCGAGCGGTTGCGGGTCGCGCGGATCGGGGCGAATCGCGGGACGGTCGACGCAGGGACGACGGCGACCGGTGCGCCCTCGGCAGGTGCCCACGCGTCGGATGCGTCGGCCGCGGCGACGGAAGCGGGAGCCGCGGTCGCCCACGGGTTCGCGGACGTGGCGGGAGCGGCCGCGGCGGCGACCGCCCACGGGTTCCCGGACCGGGCGGGCTCGCCACCGTCGGCCGCGACGGCGGGGGCCGGGGCGTCGACGGCCGCGGCCGGCACCGCGTCGGCGACGACCCAGCTGCTGGCGTCGTGCGCAGACGCCGGCCGCGCCGCGTCGGCGGGCAGCCACGGGGTCGACGTGGCCTGCGGGCCGGAGGGCGTGGCGGGCGTCGCGGCCGCAGCCGTCGCCGTCGCCCCGTCCGGCTCGTCGGCGCGCGGGACCCAGGGGGACGCCGCGCGCGGAGTGTGCTCTGCCCCGCTCATCCCGTGAATGCAACCACGTCGGGCGGCTGTCTGCATCGGTCCGGCTCGTGGATCAGTCGCGGCGCAGATACCCGCGCGCCTCGCGGACGAGGTCGCGTTCCAGCGCGACCGTGGCGACCGCGGTGGCCGCGACGAAGGTCGCGAGCTCGGCGATCGTCACCAGACCCCGCTCGGAGGCCCCGTCCAGCAGCCGCAGCCCGAGGGTGACGGCCGTCGCGACGAGGGCCGGGGCGAACGCGCGGACGCAGTGCGCCAGGGTCCGGAACGCCGGGAAGATGCGCCGCAGGAACCAGAACCGGGCGAGCACGACGACCACGGTCTGCACGAGAAATCCCACGGCGAGCCCCTCGAGTCCCTCGAGCAGGATCAGCGGGAGCGTCACGACGAGGAACGCGACGAGCGTCAGCCCGGCCGCGACGGCCATCGGCCGCGTGTCGTCCCGGGCCCGCAGGATGCTGTCCCAGTTGAACCCCAGGTGGTTGATCGCGGCGGCGACCCCGAACGCCTCGAGGACCGGGATCGCGTCGCCCCAGCGGTCCTGGCCGAGCACGAAGTGCACGAGGTCCCCGGCGAACACCGCGAGCCCGAGCCCGAACGGCGCCGCCCACAGCAGCGCGATCCGGTTCGCCTTGGTGAACACCTCCTGCAGCACCTCGGTCCGGTCGGCGACCGCGCAGATCGCCGGGTAGAGGGTGCCGGAGACGATCTGGTCGACGCGGTCGGCGAACTGCGAGATCGAGGCCGCGAGCGTCACGACGCCGGCCGCGGCGATCCCGAGGTGCGCGGTCGTCGCGGTGATCGTCCCCTGCGCGATGACGATCGCGCTGCCGGACGCGAGCAGCAGCGGGATCGAGAACGACGCGTAGCTGCGCAGCGTCCCGCGGTCGTAGCGCAGGCGCAGCGGGTACGGGCACGAGCGGACGCTCACGATCGCCGACGCCCATCCGCCCGCCACGACGCCGAGCACGAGCGCCCAGTAGCCGGCCCCGGCGATCGCCAGCGCGATCGCCACGACAAACGAGACGAGCGGGTCGACCGCCTGCAGCAGCCGCTGCTTGAGGAACTCCAGCCGCCGGTAGTAGATCCACAGCGGTGCCTGCAGCACCAGCGCGGGCATCACGCAGAGCAGCACGTAGCCGGGCAGCACGATCTCCGACGGGGCGAACGTCACCGCGATCACCGGGATCGCGCCGGCGAGCACGAGCGTGAACAGGGCCGTGAACGCGAGCTCGAGCGTGAACGCCTTCTGGAAGGCGAGCTGCTGGTCGGGATCGTCCTGCTGGATGTACTTGTCGCCGATCCCGACCTGCTTGAGCCACAGCAGCGTGCCGAGCGAGATGATCAGCACGCCCCAGATCCCGTAGTCGTCGGGCTCCAGGAAGCGGGCGAGGATGACGCCGCGCAGCAGGCCCAGCGCGGCGAGCGCGACGAGGAAGACGCTGTTGACGAGCGTGCCGCGCGCCGCGACGACCCGCAGGCTGCGGCCGCGCAGGTCGAAGCGCTGGGAGCCGGGACTGCTCACGAGCCCTCCCGACGGGCCGCGAGACGGGCGGCCAGGAGCGCGCGGGCGCGGTCGCGCCGCCAGCCGTACCCGACCGGGGCCAGGCGCGCCGCGACGGTGAGCGCGGCGGACCGCACGACGCCCGCGCCGATCGCCAGGCCCCACCACGCGGCGGTGCGCGCCGGCCCGAGACGGCGGCGCGACCAGGCGTGCGCCGCGCGCTGGCTGCGCTGCAGTCGCCCGGCGCCCCACGCCTGCGTGGTCGACGCGGCGACGTGGTGCTCGACCACCGCATCGGGCACGTAGCGGGTCGGGGCCCCGGCCCGGGCGGCGCGCCAGCAGAGGTCGAGGTCCTCCGCGTACATCCACATCGACGGGTCGAAGCCGCCCAGCCGCTCCCACAGCGCGCGCGGCAGCAGCAGGAACGCGCCGTGCGCCCAGTCGACGGTGCGCCCCGCACCCGGATCCCAGGCGCCCTCCAAAGCGAGCCGCCGCGCCTCGCCCGGAAGGACCCGCGCGAGGCCGAGGTCGACCGCCGCGACCTGCCGCAGCGACGGGAACGGGTGCACGCTGTGCTGGATCCCGCCGCCCGGGGTGCGCAGGCACGGCGCGAGCACCGCGTCCCCGTGCCGGGCGGCCGCGGCCAGCAACGCGTCGAGCGCCCCCGGCGTCACCGCGGTGTCCGCGTTCGCGACGGCCACGTACGGCGTCCGGGCCCCGGCCAGCGCGACGTTCGCGGCCGTGCCGAACCCGGGGTTGTCGAACCGCTCCACGAGCGCCGCCCACGGATGTGCGTCGCGGACGAGGGCGGGGGAGCCGTCACCCGAGCCGTTGTCCACGACGACGACCGCGGCGCGCCCCGCGGCGTGCTCGGGCTCGAGCGCGCGCAGGCACGCGTCGAGGAGGTCCCGCGTGTTCCACGAGACGACGGCGACGGTCACGGCGGGTGCGGCGTGCGCGGACAACGGGCCCATCCTCGCAGGCGCGCCCTCGGGCATACTCGCCGCGTGATCGCGATCGACGCGCGCGCCGCGGTGCGCCCCGAGCTCGGCGGGGTCGAGCGCTGGGCCCGCGAGCTGGTCGCGCGGCTGCCCGCGCACGCGCCCGGCCGCTACCGGGTGCTGGCGCCGCCCGCCGCGCTCGCGCACCGCGCCGGCCACGTCTGGGAGCAGGCGTGGCTGCCGCTGCGGGCCGCCCGTCACGAGGCGCTGCTGTGCCCCGCGAACCTCGCTCCGCTGGGGTCGCCGCGCACGACCGTGATCGTCCACGACGCGGCGGCGCTCCGGGACCCGTCCTGGTACAGCCCCGCCTACGTCCGCCTCCAGCGGCTGCTGCTGCCCCGGATCGTCGCGGGAGCGGCGCGCGTGCTGACCGTCTCCGCCTTCTCGGCGCGCGAGCTGCGCGAGCTGCTCGGGGTCGACGCGACCGTCGTGCCCGGCGGGGTGGGGGAGGCGTTCCGGCCCGTCGACGACGCGGCGGTCGCCGCCGCGACCACGGCGGTCGGCCTCGAGCCCGGCGCGCCCTACGTGCTGACCGTCGCGAGCCGCACCGCGCGCAAGAACCTCGCCGCCCTCGGGCCCGCCGCCCGGCGCCTGGCCGGGGAGGGGGTGACGGTCGTCGCGGTCGGCGGCGACCGGCCGCAGTTCCGAGCCGAGCCCGCGGTCGCCGGGATCCGCGAGCTCGGCCCGGTCGCGGACGGCCACCTTCCCGGGCTCTACGCGGGGGCGGGCGCGTTCGTGCTGCCGTCCCGCTACGAGGGCCTCGGCCTACCGTGCCTGGAGGCGATGGCGTGCGGGACACCGGTCGTCGCCGCGCGCGCCGCCGCGCTGCCGGAGACCTGCGGCGGCGCGGCCCGACTCGTCGACCCCGACGACCACGAGGGCTTCACGGCCGCGCTGCTGGACGTCCTGGCCGATCCGGCGCCGTGGCGTCGCCGGGGGCTCGCGCACGTCGCGGGTCGCGGCTGGGACGCCACCGCCGCGGCGGTCCACGCCGCGATCGCGCTCAGGCCGCGCTGAACCGCACGACGCCGTCGTCGCCGACGTCCTCGCGGACGCGGCCGTCGGCGAGCAGCAGGTCGGTGTGGCCGAGCACCTCGCTGAGGGTCAGCAGCGCCTGGCTCTCGGCCGCGTCGCCCCACATCCGGCGCGCGACCTCGTGCGCGCTCAGCGGCTCGTCCTCCACGAGCCGCGCGATCTTCGCGGCGCGGCGCTCGTGCAGCCGCTCGCGGTCCGCGACGAGCGCGCGATGGTCGGCGAACGGCTCGCCGTGACCGGGCAGCACGAGCTCCAGGTCGGTGGCCGCCGTGGTCCGCATCGACGCGATGTAGGTCGCCAGCGCGTGCGGGCGCGGCGCGTCGGCGGGCCGGCCGAGCGGCCGCTGGATCAGCGGGTTGGAGCTGATGTGGGCGAGCAGGTGGTCGCCGCCGAGCAGCACCCCGCGCGCCTCGTCCAGCAGCACGGTGTCCGAGGGGCTGTGCCCGGGCCGGTGGTGCACCCGCAGCGTGCGCCCCGCGAACTCGAGCGTGCCGCCGTCCGACAGCGGGCGGTCCACCGGGCAGGCGCCGCCCCAGCCCCGGAACGCATGGGAGACCGCGGCCAGCGCGTTGGCGACCGGTCGGGGCACCCCGTGGGCCGCGAGCAGCAGCTGCGTGAACTCCTCGTCGAGCACGGTCTCCTGCGCGTACCCGGCCAGCCACGGCGCCAGGGCGTCGAGCGCGCAGACCTCCGCGCCCGAGCGGCGGGCGAGGATGCCCGCGAGCCCCTGGTGGTCGGCGTGCTGGTGGGTGATGACGATCCGCTCGAGGTCCTCGACGCGCCGGCCGAGCGCCGCGAGCGCGCGCTCGAGCTCGTCGAGCGCGCGGCCGGAGTTCGGCCCGCAGTCGACGAGCGTCAGCGGCTCGTCCTCGATCAGGTAGCAGTTGACCCGTCCGACGAGGAACGGGGTCGGGATGGGGAGGGCGTGGATGCCGACGGCGCGGGCGCCCGCCCACGGGTCGCCGCTCACGCGCGGATCACGCCGAGCACCTCGTCGCGCTTGGCCTCCATGTCGGCGTGCGAGACGAGCGACTCCAGGCACAGGCGCAGCAGCGGCTCGGTGTTCGACATCCGCACGTTGAAGTGCCAGTCGTCGAAGTCGACCGACACGCCGTCGACGTGCGTGACGGTCGCGCCGGGCCGGGAGCCGTAGAGCTCCTCGATCTCCTTCGCCTTGGCGGGCCCGTCCGCGACGGTCGAGTTGACCTCGCCGGAGATGAAGTACTTCGCGCGGTAGGGGGCGAGCAGCTCGCTGAGCGTCTTCGCCTCGACGGAGAGCTTCTCGAGGATCAGCAGCGCCGGGATCGTGCCGGAGTCCGCGCAGTAGAAGTCCCGGAAGTAGTAGTGGCCGGAGACCTCGCCGCCGAACAGCGAGCCCTCGCGCTTCATCCGGCCCTTGAAGAAGGCGTGGCCGACGCGGTTGATGTGCGCCGTGCCGCCCGCGGCCGTCACGGTGTCGGCGACCGCGTAGGAGGCGCGCGCGTCGTAGAGGATCGCCTCGCCCGGGGACTTCGCGAGCAGGTGCTCGGCGAGGATCGCGGTGAGGAAGTCGCCGTCGACGAACTCGCCGGTGTCGTCGATGAAGAAGCAGCGGTCCGCGTCACCGTCCCAGGCGATCCCGAGGTCGGCGCCGGTCTCCTTGACCTTGGCGATGATGAACTCGCGGTTCTCGGGGAGCAGCGGGTTGGGCTCGTGGTCGGGGAAGTTCCCGTCCGGCGTCCAGTAGGTCTCGATCAGCTCGATCGGCAGGCGATCGAGGACGGGGCCGACCATCGGCCCGGCCATGCCGTTGCCGCCGTCGACGACGACCTTCAGCGGCCGCACGTTCGCGGGGTCGATGAACGAGAGCGCCTTGTCGAAGAACTCGGCGTACAGGTCGACGTCCTGCACCGTGCCCGGCTGGGCGGCGGGCTCGCCGAGGCCCTCCTCGATGAGCCGGCGGATGTCCTGGATGCCCTCGTCGCCGCTGAGGGCGATCGCGCCGCGCTTGACGAGCTTCGCGCCCGTGTACGCCTTCGGGTTGTGCGAGGCGGTGCACATCAGGCCGCCGTCGAGCTCGCGCGAGCCGACGAGGTGGTAGAGCATCTCGGTGCCGACCTGGCCGGCGTCGAGCACCGACGCCCCCTCCGCCACCATGCCGGCGCGGTATCGGCCCGCGAGCTCCGGCGCCGTGAGACGCATGTCGCGCCCGAGACCGAGACGGACGTCGGAGACCGGCTTGCCCTCGAGTCCGGCGATGACCCGGGCGAACGCCCGGCCGATGGCCTCGGCGACGTCACCGGTGATCTGCTCGCCGTAGAGGCCGCGGACGTCGTAGGCCTTGAAGATCTCGGGAGGCACGCTCATGCGCGCATCCTATGTCCGCGGGCGGCGTGCCGGAACTGCGGCGCTCCGGTCACCGTGCGGCGACCGGAGCGACGGACGCGTCAGCGACGGGCGCGACGCGCCTGGTTCATGAAGAACAGCGCGACGCAGCCGAGCAGCGCGAGCACGAGCGCGATCGACCCGGTCGGCGCGCCGTCGTCGGTCTGGGGCGCCGCGCCGAGCGCGGAGGCGCTGTCCGGCGTGACGGACTCGGTCGTCGAGCCCTCGCCGAGCATGATCGCGCCGAGCTTCTGCTTGCCCTCGGTGGTGTCGACGTTGTCGACGACCGGGATCTTCAGGTCCTCGTAGTCCTCGACGAACGAGGGCTTCGTGTCGCTGATCTCGACGTAGGCGACCGGGATGCCGGTGGAGCGCAGGCCCTCGGCGACGCCCTCGAGGAGCTCGGCCGCGTCCTTGCTGATCCCGGCGCGGCGGGTGAGCACGGCGCGGATGACCGGCGCGAACAGCGGGTCGTTCTTGAAGATGACGGGCAGCGCGTCGGTGAGCGCGGGCGTCGGGTTGACGAGCTGCGCGCCGAACGCGCGACCGATCGCGCGGGGGCCCTCGGAGGAGAGCGCCTTCGCCTCGTCGGACTCCAGGAACTCCTTCAGCGTCTTGCTCGAGGCGTCGCCCTCGAAGAGCACCTGCAGGCCGGCGCCCTCGAGCGCCTGGCGGATGTCCTCGAGCAGGTCGTCGGACGCGAGACCCCAGGTGAGGACCGTGACCCGGTTGGTCGGGAAGCCGGTCGGCGCGGCGGACGTGTCGCCGGAGCCGGTCGTGGTGGCGGCGTCGCCACCGGACGCCGTGTCGCCCTCGGAGGCGCCGTCGTCCTCGGCCGCGTTCTCGCCGGCCTGGTTCTCGTTCTCGGTGCCACCGGAGTCGGTGGGCTGCTCCTCGGCGGGCGTGCCGGGGTCCTCGGTGGTCGGCGCCGGGGTCGGCGTCGCCGTGGGCGTCGTGCCCTGGCCGCCGACCGGCGTCGTGTTGACGCCGTTGCCCGGCGTGTACTGGTCGCCGCCGGCGCCCTGGCCGTACGCGACACCCCCAAAGCAGAGCCCCGCGACGACCGCCGCCACAACGCCTGCAATCAGCTTCCGCACCGTCTTCCCCGATCTGGATGCACTACACGTTGGTGTGATCCCGGCAACACCCCTGCGCCGGACCGTGCTAAGGCTAGCCGGAATCCGGACGTAACGCGAGCGAGCGGCGCAGAATCCCCTGCACGAGGGGGTTCAGCGTCTCGTGCGGGACACGAACCCGGGCGGCAGCGCCGCGAGCGGGTTGAGCTGCAGCACGCGACCCATCTCGGCGGCCGCGGCGTCCTCGCGACCGAGCTGCCGCAGGACGATCGCGTGGTCGTAGCGCAGGGTCCAATCCTCCGGAGAGCGGTCGATCGCCGCGCGGAACGCGCGCTCGGCGGGGACGAGCTCGCCCAGGCGCAGGGCCGCGAGCGCCTCGATGCGCAGCGCGCGCGGGCGCACCGTCGGTCCGTCCGAGCGGCGGGCCAGTGCGACCGCCTGCTCGCCGTTGCCGCGCTCCAGCGCCGACTCGGCCCGGTCGACCCGCCGCTCCTGCTGCAGCGACAGCGCGAGCACGAACGCGGCCGCCAGGAACGCGCACGCGAGCGCTCCTCGGATCGGTCGGGAGAGCGCGACGGCGTCCACGGCCCGCGATCCTAGCGCGACGTTCCGCCGACATCGTGCACTACGCTGCCGCGGTGCACGGAGGACGGGGCGAGGGGCGGACGCGGACGCGTCGGGGTGGCGGACGGGTGCCGCTGGAGCCCCTCCACGTCCTGGCCTGCGTCCTCGTGGCCGGGCTGCTCGTGCTCGCCGCCTGGACCTCGGGCGGCTACTTCCCCACCGACGTCGCGCTGATCGGCGTCGTCGCGCTCGTCGGGCTGGCGCTGCTCGTGCTCGTCCTCCCGCGCGTCGCGGTCCCATCGGGACCGGGGCTGCTGACGCTCACCGGGATCGTCGCCCTCGCCGCCTGGAGCGGCCTGTCCGCCGCCTGGTCCCCGGACCCGGTCGCGGCGACCCAGGCGATGATCCGTGCCGGCGCCTACGCCGCCGTCTTCGCCCTCGCGCTGCTCGCCGCCGGGACGGGCCGCCACGCGGCGCTGCTCGTGCGGCTCGTCGTGCTCGTGCTCGTCGCGATCTGCGTCGCCGCGGTGCTCTCGCGCCTGCGGCCGTTCCTGATCCCGACCGATCCCGGCCTCGTCTCCTTCGCGGGCGGGCGGCTCTCGTACCCGATCAGCTACTGGAACGGCCTCGGGGCGATCGCCGCGATGGCGATCGTCGCCACCGCTGCGCTGGCCTGCGACCCGCAGGGCCGCCGGGTCGAGCGGGCGCTGGCCGCCGCCGGCGGGACCGTCGCCACGCTCGCGCTGTACCTCACGCTCTCGCGCGCGTCGATCGCCGCCGCGCTCCTGGGCCTCCTCGTGCTCGCCGTGCTCTCGCCGCGCCGCGTGCGGCTCCTGGGGTCGGCCGCCATCATCGGGGCGGCGGGCGCCGTCGCGGTGCTCGTCGTGCGCGGGTCGCCGGAGCTCGTCGACATGCCCGGTGCCCTCGACGTGCAGTCCCGGGAGGGCGGGCGCGCCCTCGCGGTCCTCGTGGCGCTCGCCGCCGGCGCCGCCGCCGTGCAGTGGGTCGTCGCGGCCCTCGAGCCCGGCACCCGCCCGACCGGCTCCCGGTCCCGCGGTCGTCACGTCCCCGTCGGGGCGCAGCGCGTCCCGGTCGTCGGGATCGTCGCGGGCCTCGTCCTCGCCCTGGTCGGCGCCGCCGGCTACGCGGCCGCCGGCGAGCGGCTCGAGGGACGGGTCGCCGACGGCGTCTTCGGCGCGCGGTCGTTCGTCGACCGCCAGTACGACGAGTTCCTCGACTCGAGCGCGGCGCCCGCACGTGGGCAGGAGCGCCTGTCGGAGTCGCGGTCCAGTCGCTCGGAGTCCTTCCGTGTCGCGCGCGAGACGTTCGCCGACGCGCCGCTCGTCGGCGTCGGCGCGGGCGGCTACCGCGTGGCGTGGTTCGAGCGCCGCGAGATCACCGAGAGCATCCGCAACGCGCACTCGCTGCCGCTGGAGACGCTCGCGGAGCTCGGGCTCGTCGGGGGTGCGATCCTGGCGATGATCCTCGCCGGCCTGCTGTCGGGCCTGCGGTCCGTGCGCGTGCGGACGCGCGGCCTGACGCGCGCGCAGGCCGCGGCGGGCGGGGGCGCCGTGACCGTCTGGGTGGTGCACGCCGCCCTGGACTGGGACTGGCAGCTCGCGGGCGTGACGCTCCCGGCGCTCGTGCTGGCGGCGGCGCTGCACAGCTCGCTCCCGGGCGGCCGGGGCGGGGGCGAGGGGTCGCGCGGACGCGGTCGCGGGGCGGCCGCCACGTCGTGACCCGCTCCTGGTTGCAGGGGGACCTGCCGATGTATGGAACGCCCCGACCCACTGCTATGTTCGCCCGCCGCCACCGGCGCGTGGCGGCTCTCTCCATCTCATGAACGACGCCTCGACCTCGATCACCCTCCCGGCGCTGTACGCGGTCGTCCGCCGCAACGCCGCCATCATCCTCTTCACGATCGGGCTCGCCGTCGGGACCTCCGTGGCCCTCTCGGCCGCGACCGATCCGGTGTACGAGGCACGGTCGGCGGTGGCGTTCAACGACAACTCCGCCGACCTCCAGGCGCTCGGGATCCCGGCGTCCCCGGACTTCCAGCCCGACAAGGCCGCGGCCGCCCAGGCGGAGCGGATCACGCGCCCCGACGTCATCGCCGAGGTCCGGCGGACGCTGCGCGTGGACCTCAGCGTCCAGGAGATCCAGGACTCCGTCAGCACCCAGGTCGACCCGGCGAGCAACCTCGTCTCGATCATCGTCGAGGCACCGACCGCCGACCTCGCGGCCCGCCTGGCCAACGGCCTGGCCGCCGCGGTCCGCGACGACGCCACCGACCGGGTGAAGGCCCGGTACCGCGAGGGGGGCCGCGCCGCGCAGCGGCGCGCCAACCGCCTCAAGGGCGACCGCAACCTCGCACGCCGCGCCGTCTTCGAGGACCAGGCCGCCCGGCTGCTGGCGCTCGCGAGCTTCGCGACCCCGGTCGACGTCGTGCGCACCGCCGAGGTGCCGGAGGGGCCCTCCTCGCCCAAGCCCGTGCGCAACGGCGTGCTCGCCGCGCTGCTCGGGGCGATCCTCGGGGCCGGCCTGGTCTTCCTGCGGCAGACCTTCGACCGTCGCCTGCGCGAGGTCGACGAGGTCCGCGAGCAGATCGACCTGCCGATCGCCGGCTTCCTGACCACGCGCGCCCTCGGCCACGTCGCGTTCCCCGGCAGCGGGGACAAGAAGCCCAAGGAGCAGGACACCGAGGCGTTCCGGATCCTGCGCACGAACGTCGGGTTCCTCGACCCGGCCGGGCCGCCGAAGGTCGTCCTCGTGACGAGCCCGCTGCCCGAGGAGGGGAAGTCCACCACCGCGTCCGGCCTCGCGTGGGCCGAGGCGGTCGCCTCGCGGGCGACGCTGCTCGTCGACTGCGACCTGCGCCGCCCCACGGTCGCCAAGCGCCTGGGCCTGCCGGCCAGCCCCGGCCTCACCGAGTTCCTCGCGGGCGAGGCCGAGCCGGCGGACATCCTCCACACCGTGGACGCCGGGGACGGATCGAAGCTCGTCGTCATCACCGCGGGCGGCCACACGAGCAACCACGCCGAGATGCTCGTCTCCGAGCGCTTCCGCGAGTTCCTCGCCCAGGTCTCCGACGTCTACGATCGGATCGTGCTCGACAGCGCGCCGCTGCTGCCCGTGAGCGACACGATCGGCCTGCTCCCGCAGGTCGACGCGGTGCTGCTGTGCCTGCGCCTGGGGCAGACCACGCGCGACGACGCGACCGCGGCGCGCAACGCGCTGGACCGCTTCCCCGACGCGACCGTCGGCATGGTCCTCACCGCCGCGGACAAGAGCCAGCGTCCCTACTACGCGGGCTCGTACGCGTACACGAGCCTGCCGGCCTCCGAGCGGGCGTGATGCTGCCGACGGCGCACCGGGCGTCGCGGCCGCCGGGCGCCTTCGGCGTAGCGCTCACCGGAGCGCTGGTCCTGCTGGCGGGCCTCCTCGCCGCCGCGATGGTCAACGCGGCGCCGAGCAGCGCGATCCTGCCGCTGATCGCTGCGGCGGGCGTCGTCGCCCTGTACGTCGCGATCGCCCACCCGACGCTGATGGTCGCGGGCGCGGCCCTGGCCGTCCCGCTGGAGGCGTTCCGGCCCGGCGCGATCAGCCCCTCGGCCGCGGTCATCGGCCTCGCGGCGATCGGCGTGCTCATCCGCTGGGTCTGCACCACGCCGCTGCGGCTGCCGCGCCATCCGGCCCTGATCGCGTTCTTCGTCCTGGTCGTCGTCAACGCCGCCGGTCTCGTCTTCGCGGTCTCGCCGGTCGACGTCGGCCGCCAGCTCGTCGTGTGGATGACGCTGCTGGTCGTCGTCGGCGGCTTCGCGCTGACGGCCACGCGTCGCGACGTCCGCTTCGTGATGCTCGCGCTCGCGGTCTGCGGCGGTCTCGCCGGGGCGGTCGCGATCATCGATCCCAAGCCGCTGACCGGCTACGTCTTCGGCGGCGGGGACGTCACGCGCGCGACCGGCGGCTTCGGCTCGCCCAACGCGCTCGGCGCGCTGCTCGTCCTGACGATGCCGATCCAGGTCGTGCTCGCGCTGCGCGGCCATCCGATCGTGCGCGCGGTCGCCGCCGGCTGCTTCGTCGTCTCGCTCGTCGGCATGGGCCTGTCGGTCTCGCGTGGCGCGTTCGTCGGGCTCGGCGCGGCGCTGCTGGTGCTCGCGCTGTGGCCGCCCGTGCGGCGCATGGCGGCGGTGCTGCTCCCGGTCGTCCTCGTCGTCTCGCTCGTCGGCAGCAACCCGGCCTCCCCGATCGCCGGGAAGGTCGTCGAGCGGCTCACCGAGGTCCAGACCGCCGGCTCGAGCAACCCGCGGCTCGTCGTCTGGCGCAAGGCGCCGCAGATCCTCTCCGACCACCCGATCTTCGGCGTCGGGGCCCTGCACTTCGGCTACTACGCGAGCGTCTACGGCATCCGCTTCCCCGAGGGCGTGCCCGACCACGCGCACAACCTGATCCTCAACACGGCGATCGAGAACGGGCTGCTCGGCCTCGCCGCGTTCCTCGCGATGTTCGCGACGGCGCTCGCCGCGATGCGCCGCGTGATCCGGACCGCCTCCGGGGAGGGTGCCGCGCTCGCGTACGCTCTCGCCGCCGCCCTGACCGGCTTCTTCGTCAGCGGCCTCGTCGACGACGCCCTGGGCGTCACGCCGATCGGGGTCGCGTTCTTCCTCGCCCTCGGCTGCGTGATCGGCCTGTCGCTCGACGAGCAGCGCCGCGCGTCCGCCGCACGACCCACCGGAGAGACCACCCCAACATGACCCTGAAGTCGCTCGCGAAGCGGGTCACGCCCGCCTGGGCGTTCCGCACCCGTGACCGCTACCGCAACGCGCGTGCCACCCGGCGCTTCGCGGGGATGCCCACCGACCAGGTCTTCGAGACGATCTACCGCGAGGGGCTGTGGGGCGGGGAGGCCGGCGGCGAGCCGACCTCCGGCCGCGGCAGCCACGACGCCACCATCGTCGAGCCGTACGTCGCCGCGGTCACCGCGTTCCTGCAGGAGCTTCCCGCTCGGCCCGACGCCGTCGACCTGGGCTGCGGCGACTTCAACGTCGGCTCGCGCATCCGGCCCGCGTGCGGGCGCTACGTCGCCTGCGACGTGGCCGCGAGCGTGATCGAGCGCAACCGCGGCCACTACCCGGCCGAGCTCGACGTCGACTTCCGCGCCCTGGACATGCTCACCGAGCCACTGCCCGAGGGCGACGTCGCCTTCGTGCGGCAGGTCCTGCAGCACCTCTCCAACGCGCAGATCCAGCAGGTGCTGCCGAAGCTGCGCCGCTACCGGTGGGTGCTCATCACCGAGCACGTCTCCGACGACCCGCGGTTCGTCCCGAACCTCGACATCGTCGCCGGGCCCGGCATCCGCACCGAGCGCCGCTCCGGCGTGGTCCTCGCCGACCCGCCGTTCTCGTTCGTCGCCGACGAGGCCCGCGAGATCTGCCGCGTCGACCACGAGGAGGGCACGATCGTGACGACCGCCTACCGCTTCGACGGGACCGGCGCGTGAACGCCGCGCGCGAGGTCGCCCCCTACGCCGGGCCCGACGGCCGCACGGCCGAGGAGCTCCACGAGCTCGCCGACGGCCTGGGCATCGCGGTCTGGACCCCGGAGCCCGGCCCGCCCGCCGGACGCTGGAAGCGGATCGTCCGCGCGGCGCGCGAGTCCCCGCGCGGCAAGCTGCCGCCGCGCTACGCCACCGACACCTGGCACGTGCCGTTCCAGCCGCGGCTGGAGGCCGCCCTGCGCCCCGGCATGCGGATCCTCGACGTCGGCGCCGGCGCCCGGCCGATGGTCGCGCCCGCCGACCGTCCCGCGGGCGTCACCTACGTGGGCTTCGACGTCGACGGGGAGGAGCTGCGCAAGGCGCCCCCCGGCAGCTACGACGAGATGGTCGTCGGCGACCTGACGATCCGCGAGCCCGCGCTCGTCGGCCGCTTCGACCTCGTGCTCAGCTGGCTGACCATGGAGCACGTCAAGCCGGTGCCGGACGCGCTGCGCAACCTGCGCAGCTACCTCGCCGAGGACGGCCGCTTCCTCGGCTACCTCGCCGGCGGCCGTTCGATGCACGCGGTGCTCAACCGCATCGTCCCGCACCGCCTGGCCAAGCCGATCATGCAGCGGCTGTGGGGCCGCGTGCCCGACACCGTCTTCCGCGCGCACTACGACCACTGCTGGTACGACGCGCTGCGCGAGGTCACCGACGACGCGTGGAGCACCGCCGAGGTCATCCCGCTGTTCACCGGCGGCTGGTACCTGCAGTGGTCGCCGCTGCTGCGCGCGCCCTACCTCGCCTACGAGGAGTGGGCGGTCACCGGCGACCGGCGCAACCTCGCCCCCTACTACCTGATCGACGCGGTCACATGAACAACGCACCCTCCGTCTGGACCCAGCGCCGCACGGCCGTCGCCCGCAACGCCAAGAACGCGGTGAAGATCGCGATCGACCACCGCGGCCAGCGCGAGCGGCTGCTGCGCGAGTACTTCTTCACGCTGTCGCGCCGGTTCACGCCGATGCTCGCGGTCGACAGCGGGGACCTGCGGTTCCACGTCTCCACCGCCGAGGAGGAGGGACGGATCATCTTCGGCGAGCGCGGCCTCGACGAGCGCGCGATGGCCGACCTGGTCGCGGCGCTCGCCGAGCACACCGGGGTCGCCGAGCCGCTGCGCGACAAGGTGCTCCTCGACATCGGCGGCAACATCGGGACCACCAGCCTGTACGCGGTGCGCCGCTACGGCGCACGGGCCGCGATCGCCGTCGAACCCGCCCCGAGCAACCTGCGGCTGCTGCGGC
This sequence comes from Conexibacter sp. W3-3-2, assembly GCF_009707605.1. Classification (NCBI taxonomy): domain Bacteria; kingdom Bacillati; phylum Actinomycetota; class Thermoleophilia; order Solirubrobacterales; family Conexibacteraceae; genus Conexibacter; species Conexibacter sp. W3-3-2. Next base: position 379,252 of record NZ_WLYW01000001.1, read on the forward strand.
TGAACCTGCACGAGAACGGCGCCACCGACGACGTGCGGATCCTCGAGCTCGCGCTCAGCGACCGCGACGGCACCGTGCAGCTCGAGCTCTCCCCGGAGAACTCCGGGGACCACCGGGTCCGCACCGGGGCGGCGAGCGCGGCGCCCGGGCTGATCGGCGAGGAGCGCCGGGACCTCCTGTCGGTGCGTGCCTGCCGGCTCGACACGCTCGCGCAGGAGGGGGAGATCGACGCCGACGCCCTCGGGCTGATCTGGATGGACGTGCAGGGGCACGAGGGCCACGTCCTCGCGGGGGCCGACGCCGTGCTGGCGCGAGGCATCCCGGTCGTGCTCGAGTACTGGCGCTACGGCCTGGACCGGGCGGAGGGCCTGGAGCTGCTGCACGACAGCATCCGCCGGCACTTCAGCCGCGTCGTCGACATGGGGCCGCCGTGGTCGGACGAGCCGCCGACGGTGATCGCGGCCGCGGACGTCGCGACGCTCGCGACCCGCTACGACCGCCCGGACGTGTTCGCCGACCTGCTGCTGCTCCCCTGAGCAGCGCCGTCCGTCCCGCGCCCGGTCGATGAGCACGCCCGCCGCGGGGAACGCGACCCGCCGCATCGCGGGGAACACCGCGCTGCAGGCGGCCGCCGACGGGCTCGGGAAGCTCGGCACGATCGTCCTCTACGCCGTCCTGGCCCGCGAGGCCGGGGTCGCGGCGTTCGGCGACTTCACGACCGCCGCGTCCCTGTCGGTGCTCGTGATGGTGGCCGCGTTCGGCATGGACTTCCGGGTCACCCGGCTCGTCGCCCAGGGCGACCCGGACGTCGGCCCGTCGATCTGGGGGGCGGTCCTCCTGAAGCTCGCCGGCGGCACGGCGATCCTGCTGGTCGTCTGCGGGATCGCCGCGCTCGGCCCGTACTCCGACCGCGTCGTCGCCACGACCGCCGTGCTCGGCCTCGCGATGATCGTCGAGCTCACGACGATGACGCCGCACGCGGTCTTCCGCGGCCACGAGGACCTGCGGCCCGTCGCGCTGGCCCTGCTGCTGTACCGGGGGCTCCTCTCGGTGCTCGGCGTCGCCGTCCTGCTGGCCGGGGGGTCGATCCTGCTCGTCGCGGTCGGCTGGCTGCTCGGCGCGCTCGCCGGCCTCGCGTACACGCTGCTGCGCGCGCGCCGCGCCGGGCTGCGGCACCCGTTCGTCGTGACGCGGGCCGGGCTGCGCGCGGTCGCGACCGACTCGCTCGGGCTCGGGCTCGCCGCGGTGCTCGGCGCCGCGCTCTCGCGGCTGGACATCGTGCTGCTCGGCGCGCTGAAGGACAGCGAGGCGGTCGCGCTCTACGGCGGCGCCTACCGGCTGATGGAGAGCACCTTCTTCATCACCAGCGCGCTGGCGCTGTCCGCGTTCCCGGCGCTGTCGCGACTCACCCGGACGTCGACGCCGAGCCTCGGCGAGGCGGTCGCGCTGACGACGAAGGCCGTGCTCGTGACGACCGTGCCGCTGGCCGTCGGGTTCGTCGCGTACGCGGAGCCGGTGCTCGTGGCGATCTACGGCGACGGGCTGCGCGACGCGACCGGGACGCTGCAGATCCTCGGCGTGCTCGTGATCACCACCGGGATCTACAGCCTGATGGCGTTCGTGCTGACGAGCCAGCAGGCGCAGCGGCCGATCGTGGTCGCGCTCGTCGTCACGACGGTCCTGAACGTCGCCGCGAACCTCGCGCTGATCCCCTCGATGGGCGCTGAGGGCGCGGCCTGGTCGTGGGCGGCGACGACGACCGTCCTGGCCGCCATGCTGCTCGTCGCGGTGCTGCGCGACGCGGGCCGCGTGCCGGTTCTGCGGACCGTCGAGGGACCGCTCCTGGGCGGCCTCGCGATGATCGCGGTGGCGGTCGCGACCGGCGCCCACGCCTGGGGCATCCCGCTCGCCGGCGCAGCCTTCGCGGTCGTGCTCGTGACCGTCGAGCGCCGGCGCCACCCCGACGACGCGGTGCGGCTGCGGCTGGCGCGTCCCCGCGGGGCATGACCGACCGCGGACGTCGGCCCGGCGGGGTAGTCTGCGGCCCGGTGAGCACCCCCGAGAAGCCCGACGAGGAGCAGCGGCCGGCGGCCGGCGTCACGGAGCGTCGCTACGGCCTGCTAGAGCTGATCCGCTCCGACTACGAGTTCTACTGCGACCTCCACGAGGAGCCGCGCGCCGTGCGGCGCCGCAAGGCCCCGGTGCGGTTCGTCATCAACACGTCGCTGCGCGCGGGCGTGCTGTTCCGCATCACCTGCGCGGCGCCGCGCTGGTCGCACTGGTTCTGGCGCTCGCTGCTGAACGCGCTGCACTCCAGCGAGGTCGTCTACGGCGCCCGGATCGGTCCCGGCCTGCACCTCCCGCACCCCTACGGGATCGGGATCGGCGGGCAGGTCCTGATCGGGGAGCGCGTGACGATCTGCCAGAACGTCACGCTCGGCTCCGACATGGGCGCCACCGGCCAGCCGGTCGTCGGCAACCACGCCGCGCTCCTGGCGGGCGCGGTGGCGGTCGGGCCGATCCGGATCGGCCACGGCGCGATCCTCGGGGCCAACGTCGTCCTCGAGGAGGACGTGCCCGACGGGGGGCTCGCCGCCCCCGCCCGCACCCGCGTCGTGAAGCGGCGCATCAACTGGAAGAACTACCCGGTCCAGGGCCGGAAATCCGAGGTCCACCCGTGAGCCAGAGCCACGCCCCCGCCGCGCACTACGACCGCGTCACCGCCGCCTGGCGCTACCTCCTCGGGGAGGAGCTCCACTACGGCGTCTTCGACGAGGGCGTCACCGACCTCGCCGTCGCGACCGGCGAGCTGACCCGCCGCATGATCGAGGGGGGGCCGCATCGAGCAGGGCGTGTCGATCCTCGACGTCGGCTGCGGCACCGGGGCGCCGGCCTGCCGCCTGGCGCAGGAGTTCGGCGCGCACGTGACCGGCATCACGACCAGCGAGGAGGGCATCCGGGCCGCGCAGGAGCGCGCGAAGGCGGCCGGGCTCGTGGCGCAGACCTCCTTCGAGCTGCGCGACGGCACCGACAACGGCCTGCCGGACGCGTCGTTCGACCGCGTCTGGATCCTCGAGTCCTCGCACCTCATGCGCCGCCGCGAGCGGCTCATCGGGGAGGCCGCGCGTGTCCTGAAGCCCGGCGGTCGGGTCGTCCTGTGCGACATCACCCGCCAGCGGCCGCTCGACCTCGCCGAGGTCCGCCGGCTGCGGGAGCCGCTGGCGCTGCTGCGCGAGGTGTTCGGCGACGCGCGCATGGAGGGCCTGGGGGACTACCGCGCCCTGATGGAGGGTGAGGGCCTGACCGTCGACCACGAGGTCGACCTGACCGCGGCGACCCGTCCCACGTTCGACGCCTGGCGCGCCAACGCCGACCGGTACCGCACCGAGGTCGTGGAGCTGATCGGGGAGCGGGCCTGGACCGCGTTCCGCGACTCGTGCGACGTCCTCGCCGGGTTCTGGGACGACGGCACGCTCGGCTACGGGCTGATCGCCGCGTCGCGCCCCTGAGCGCGCGCCCCGTGCCGTCGCTCGTCTCGATCCTGCCGTCGGACCTCGCACGGGCCCGCGGCGGCGCGGAGCGGTACGCGGTGGAGCTGCACGCCGCCCTGCGCGCCGAGCTGCCCGGCTGGGAGCACCGCGCCCTCGTCGCGGTCAGCGCCGGGGCGGCCGAGCACCTGCCGGACGGCTGGAGCGCCGTGCAGGGCCGGCTCGCCGGCCGCGTCTCCGCCGGGGACGCGATCGGCCCGCTCGACGTGGCGCGCGTGCTCGCGCGCCGCCCGACGGTCGTGCTCAGCCACCAGTGGCGTACGCGCTCGGCCACGACGCTGCGCGCCGCCTGCCGGCTGCTGCGCGGCACGACGCTCGTGTCGATGGACCACGGGGCGGGCACGCGGCTGGGCTACGTCCTGTCGTGGACGCCGCTGCCCGGCGCGGACGTCGGCGCGCACCAGAGCGTCTTCGAGCAGCGGATCTCCCCGATCGGCGCCCGTCGCCACTGCGTCGTGCGGGGCGGGATCGACGACGCGCGGTTCGCGCCCGCCGAGGACGTCGAGCCCGACATCGACTTCCTCATGGTCGGCCGCTTCGTCCCGTACAAGGGCCAGCTGCGGTTCCTCGAGCAGCTGCCCGCGGGAGCGCGCGCGGTGCTCGTCGGACCGTCGGACTCCGTGGACCCCGACTACCTCGCCGCGGTGGCCGCGGCGGCCCGGGAGGCCGGGGTGGAGGTCCGCTACGACGTCAGCGACGCCGAGCTCGTGGCGACCTACCGTCGCGCGCGGCACACCGTCCAGGTGCCGATCGACGTCCGCCGCTACGGCAGCGGGGCCGGCGCCGCGCCACCGGAGCTGCTCGGCCTGACGATGCTCGAGGCGATGGCGTGCGGATCGGTGCCGATCTGCCCGGCGGACGGCGCGTCGGCGGAGTTCGTGACCGACGGCGTCACGGGCCGCACCTACGACGCGCAGGACGACCGGGCGCTCGCGGCCGTGCTCGCGCGGGCGCTCGCGGACCGCGAGGGCACCGCGACGCTGCGGGCGGGCGCGATCGCCGAGTCGGCGCGCTGGACCTGGCGGGCCGCGGCCCGCGAGCTCATCGCCGCGGTCCCGGCGCTGGGCGGCCGCTGACCGCCGGGCGGCTCAGCGCCGCGTGACGCGCGGCGCGGGACAGCGCGCGAGCCGCAGCGTCGCGCGGTCCTGCTCGCGACCGAGCGCGTCCTTCGCGACGACCGTGATCGTCCCGCGCCGCCGCGGGATCGGCAGCGTCAGCCGGGCGGGGAGCGTCGCCGGTCCGCCGCCGTCGGGATCACCGGTCACCCGCGGCCGTCCGCCGGGGAGCGTGACCTCCAGGCGGCTGTACGGCTCGCTGGTCGTGCCGAGCCCGAAGCGCAGGACGAAGCGCCCGCGCGAGCAGCGCCGCGAGGCGACGGGGGCGAGCGGGGCGCGGCGCGCGGCGTCGGGTGTGACGAGCCGGGGGAGGTCGGGGCGGTTGCAGCGGACCGCCGGGGCGACCGGCGTCGTGGTCACCCGCCGGACGGCGTCGACGTACGCGCGACCGGACGGCTTGAGCTCCGCGGTGCGGCGGTCCGCGAGGCCGAACCAGCCGGCGGCGTCGGCGCTCAGGCTCTCCTGGGTGACCCACGCGAACGGGGTCACCTTCTGGACGCCGCAGTCGGAGGCGGCGAGCAGGTCCACGAGCTCGGGGAGCATCGCGGTGCGCCGCTCCTCGCTGACCGCGGCGATGTCGGTGAGCAGCACCGTCCCGCGGGTCGCCCAGCCGGTCTCGTGGATGTCGATCGGGGTGGAGCGCTCCCCGAGCCGGTCGAGGATCTCCCGCAGGCCGCGGACCTGCTCCAGCACCTGCTCGGGGTTCTGGCGGTAGATCGTCACGCCGACCGCGTCGACGTTCCCGGCGAGCGCGGGCCGGGCGGCGAACATGTCCTGCAGGAAGCCGGCCGCGTTGCCGGTGCCGCTGCGCGCCGAGTGCACGAGCCCGCCGATCGCGACGCGGGCGTGCGGGTCGACCTCCAGCAGCGCACGACGCACGGCGAGGTACAGGTCGGCGTAGTGCGTCGGGCGGATCGCCAGCACCGATCCGCTGAGGTTCGGCTCGTTCCAGACCTGGAACTGCGTCATCGGGACGTACGGCAGGTCCGGGTTGCGGCGCCAGAACGCGCCGTCGCGCCCGTACCGGCGGGCCACCGCGGTCGCGTAGCTGACGAACGGCCCGATGCGCGGGGCGCCACCGGTCGTCCCGGGGACCTCGCCGCCCCACGGGGTGGAGAAGCCCAGCAGGGCGTCCCAGCGCAGCCCGTTGCGCGCGAGGTGGCGGGCGATCGCGTCCGGGCGGGTCCAGTCGTAGGTGTGCTCCCCGGTCCGCGGGTTCGGGGCCTGCGGCTCGATCTGGTCCCAGTAGGGGATCGCGCGGACGCTCGCGAGGCCCGTGCGCCCGATCGCGTCGGCGTGGCGGGCGGTCGGCAGCTCGCCGAGGCCGTCGGGCCACAGGACCCCGTTGTTGATCCCGAACGCGTCGGGGCGCACCGGCGCCTCGCGGCCCGTGGCCGCCGACGGGGCGAGGAGCAGTGCCGCGCAGGAGGAAAGGAGGAGCGCGCGCGGCCGGCCCCGCTCGACGGTCATGCCGTCGATCCTAACGGCGGTGCATCGACCGCGGAAGGGGTGTCGCACCGCGCGGTCCCCGTCCGGTCCGGCGGTAGACTCCTGCCGGTGACCGCGAGTGCCGGAGAGGCCCGGAGCGCCCGCCCGGGGCCCGAGCCCGTGCCCGTCCTGTTCGTCTCCTCGCACGCCCAGCTCGGCGGCGGCGAGGGCTACCTCCGCTCGATCGTCGAGGGGCTCGGCCCGGCGTGGTGCGCGGGCATCGTCTCGCTGCACGACGGGCCGTTCGTGCAGCGGCTGCGGGACGGCGGCCACGAGGTCACGGTGCTCCCCGCGGAGGGCCGGACGAGCGTCCTGGGCGCGGCCCGACGGCTGCGCGGCGAGCTGCGGCGCACCCGGCCGGCGGTCGTGCACGCCAACGGCATCAAGGCGGCGCTCGTCGCGGTCCTCGCGCGCGGCGTCGGCGGCCCGCCGGTCGTGTGGCTGAAGTACGACTTCGGCTGGGACGGCGCGATGGCCGCGTTCGTGGCGCTGCGCTCGCGCATGGTCGTGGGCATCAGCGGGGCGGTCAACGAGACGTTCGGTCGCCTGACCCGGCGTCGCGCCCGCGTCGTGTACGCCGGCGTCCCGGAGTACCCGGACGCCGAGGCCCAGGGGCCACGCGCGCTCGCCGCGGTCATGGACCGGCCCGCGGACGGCCCGGTGATCGCGCTGTCCGGGCGGCTGTGCCCGGGCAAGGGCCAGACCGACATGGTCGCCGCGATGCCCACCGTGCTGGCCCGCCATCCCGATGCGACGCTGCTGCTGCTCGGCGTCGAGGACTCGTTCTACCCCGGCTACCGCGCCACGCTCGAGGAGCAGGCGCGCGGGCTCGGCGTCCATGACGCCGTCTGCTTCGCCCGGCTCGCCGGGCACATGCCCGCCGAGGCGGTGTCGGTCGTCAGCGCCTGCGACGTGCTCGTGCAGCCGAGCCGCCTGCAGGAGCGCGGCGGCTGGCGCGAGGGCTTCGGCCTCGCCGTCGTCGAGGCGATGCAGGTCGGGACGCCCGTCGTCGCCTACGCCAACGGCGCGCTGCCCGAGGTCGTCGGGGACGTCGGCGTCGTCGTGCCGGAGGGGGACCACGTCGCGCTCGGGACCGCGGTCGCCGACCTGCTGGACGATCCCGAGCGCGCCCGTGCGCTCGTCGCCGCGGCGCGCGTGCGCGAGCGCGAGCGCTACCGCCTGGACCGGGTCATCGCCCAGATGGCCGACTGCTACGTGGAGGCCGCCCGATGAGCACGCCCGACGTCTCGCTCGTGATCCCCGCCTGGGGCACGCACGTGACCTACCTGCCGCCGGCGATCGAGTCGCTGCTGGAGCAGGAGGGGCCGCGGACGGAGATCATCGTCGTCGACAACGCCTCCGACGTGCCGGTCCCGCCGCTGCCGCCGCAGGTCCGCGTGATCCGCACGCCGCAGCGGCTGCCGGTCGGCGGTGCGCGCAACGCCGGCCTCGACGCGGCGATCGCCCCGGCGATCATGTTCTGGGACGCCGACGACGTCATGCTCCCCGGCACGCTGCGGCGCCTGTGCGAGGTCCTCGACGGCGACCCGCGCGTCGTCGCCGTGACGATGGACAGCGTGCGCTGGACGCCCGAGACCGGGCCGGGCGAGCGCTGGCCGTGGCCGCGCAGCGTGATGTACGCGCTGTGCCGCCGACCGCGGCTGTTCGCGATCATCGCGCAGGTCTACTGCCCGTTCACCACGACGGGTCCGGCGCTGATGCGCACCGCGGAGGTCCGCGACGCGGGCGGCTTCGCGAGCGACATCGCGTTCTTCGAGGACTGGGCGCTCGCGTCGTCGCTGACCGTCCGCGGACGGATCGTGATGCTGCGGGAGATCGCCCGCTGGTACCGGATCCACGACGAGTCGCTGACGCTCGGCCACCTCGGCCATCCGGACGAGCATCTCTGGCTCGCCGGGCTGCGCCGCCGCGCGCGCACGGACCACCGCCGTCCGCGCTGGCTGAAGGCGATGCTCCCGCTCTTCCGCGTGCACCACGAGATGCGCATCCGCCGCGGCCGCAAGAGCACGGCGGGCGTCGGCTACTACGAGTCGGCGCTGGCGGACGTCGACGGCGCCGCGGGCGCGAAGGAGGCGGCGGGCAGCCCCTCGCCGTGAGCCCGGAGGCGCCCACCGGCGCAGCCGCTACCATCCCCGCCGCGAACGGCGACCCGCCACCGCGGACCGCCGTCCACCACCCCGAGATCCACAACCCAGGGACGTTCATGGCAGAGCCCACGCAGGTCATCGTCGAGCTCATCAAGGGCCTCATCGAGCGCCGCGGCGACGAGCCGCCGGAGATCACGCCGGAGTCGCGCATCGCCGCCGACCTCGACCTCGACTCGCTCGAGCTCGCCGAGCTCTCCGCCGGCCTCGAGGACGCGTTCGGCCGCGACCCGTACAGCGAGGGCATCGTCCCCGCGACGGTCGGCGAGCTCGTCGCCTACTTCGGCTAGCGGGCGGCGCGAGCGGCCCGTGCTCATCGACGTCCTGCGGACGGCCGCCGAGGCGGGGGCCGACACCGCGATCATCGGCCCGGACGGGAGCATCGGCTACGCCGAGCTCGTCGCCCGGGCCGAGCGCCTGGCCGCGGGCCTGGCCGCCCGCGGCGTCGAGCGGTTCGCGGTCGCCTGCCACGACCCGCTCGCCGTCGTCGCGCTGCTGGCCGCGTCCTCCCGGATCGGTGCGGAGGCGTGCGTGTACCCGCGCGCGCTGGACGACGCGGGGGTCGCGGAGTCCGCCCAGCGCCTCGGCCACGACCTCGTCGTCGTGGACGCGCCGCGCGACACCGGGGCCGCGACCGCGCTGGTCCCCGCCGAGCTCGAGCAGGACGGCGCGCTGCCGCCCCAGCCGCAGGACGCCCCGGTCCTGATCCTCACGACCGGCACCTCCGGCACGCCGAAGGGCGTGCGGCACGAGTGGCGGCGGCTGATCGCCGCGGTGCCGCGCGGGGCGGACGCGATCGGTCGCCGCTGGCTGCTGGCCTACAACCTCAACCAGTTCGCGGGCTTCCAGGTCCTGCTGCACGCGGTCGTCCACCGGGCGACGCTCGTGGTGCCGCGCAGCAGCCAGGCCCGCGACGCGCTCGACGCGCTCGTCGCCCACGAGGTCTCCCACGTCAGCGCGACGCCGACGTTCTGGCGCCTGCTCGCCGGGCAGGCGGAGGCCGCCGACGGCCCGCCGCCCGCGCTCGCGCAGATCACGCTCGGCGGCGAGGCGACCCCGGGTCCGCTGATCGAGCGGCTGCGCGCGGTGTTCCCGGACGCGCGGATCACGCACGTCTACGCGGGCACCGAGTTCGGGTCCGCGATCGCGATCACCGACGGGGAGCCCGGCCTGCCCGCCTCCGTGCTCGAGCGCGGGGAGGACGCCGACGTGCGCTTCCGTGTGGTCGACGGCGAGCTGCACGTGCGCTCCCGGCACGCCATGCGCGGCTACCACGGGGCAGCCGAGCACGAGGGCTGGATCGCCACCGGGGACCTCGTCGAGGAGCGCGACGGGCGCCTGCACTTCGTCGGGCGCACGGTCGAGATCATCAACGTCGGGGGCGCCAAGGTGCACCCCCTCCCGATCGAGGAGCTCGTCTCGACCGTGCCCGGGATCGCGGTCGCCGCCGTCTACGGCGCGCCGAACGCGATCACCGGCCAGATCGTCGCGATCGACGTCGTCCTCGAGCCGGGCGCCGACGAGGCCGTCGTCAAGAAGGCCGTGTACGCCGCCTGCTCGGTGCTTCCCGCGCCCGGCCGGCCGCGGCGCCTGCGCTTCGTCGACGCGCTCGAGACCCGCGGCGACAAGATCGTCCGCACCACAACCCAGGAGCAGCAATGAGCAGTCGCGTCGTCGTGATCACCGGCGGGAGCCGCGGGCTCGGGGCCGGCATCGTCCAGGCGTTCCTCGACGCCGGCGATGTCGTCGCCACCTGCAGCCGCTCCGCCACGCCGCGGACCGACGCCTGGGCGGCGGATCCCGCCACCGCGGAGCGGTTCCTGTTCGCGCCGGTCGACATCGTCGACGTCGCGGCCGCGCAGGCGTTCGTCGCGCAGGTGCTCGAGCGGTTCGGGCGCATCGACGTGCTCGTGAACAACGCGGGCATCGCGCGCGACGGCGTCATCGGCCTCGCCTCCGACGAGGACATCGACACGGTCCTCGACCTGAACCTCAAGGCGACGTTCACGATGACCCGCCTCGTCGCCCGGCGCATGCTCCTCGCGGGCAGCGGCCGGATCGTCAACATCTCCTCGATCGTCGGGCTGTCCGGCTATCGCGGCCTGTCGGTGTACTCGGCGACGAAGGCCGGCCTCGACGGCTTCTCCCGCTCGCTGGCCCGCGAGCTCGGTGCGCGCGGGATCACGGTCAACTCGGTCGCGCCCGGGTACCTCCGCACCGAGATGTCGCACGGCCTCGACGAGAGCCAGCTGCAGCAGATCGCCCGGCGGACCCCGGCCGGCCGGCTCGGCGAGCCGGAGGACATCGCCGGCGTCGTGCTGTTCCTCTGCTCGCCCGCCGCGAGCTTCATGACCGGGCAGACGCTCGTGGTCGACGGGGGGCTGACCGCCTGATGGAGCCCGCGCCCGACGACCGCCGCGCCTCCTGGCCGAAGGGCGTGCGCGCGCTCTACTGGTCCGACTACGTCGCGCACTGCAGCCACAAGGCGCCCGAGTCCCGCGAGCGCCGCCGGCTGCTCGCGCTGCCCCGCCTGCTGGTCAACCCGTCGCTGCAGGCGGTCCTCGTGCTGCGGATCGCCAACGCGAGCCCGCGCTGGACGTGGTGGATCTGGCGGAACTTCTTCGTCCGGCTGCACTCGATGGACTGGAGCGGCAAGCTCGAGATCGGGCCCGGGTTCGAGATCCCGCACCCGATCGGCGTGCTGCTCGCCGCCGACGCGCAGATCGGCGCCAACGTCGGGCTCGGCCACAACGTGACGCTCGCGGGCGAACGCGGTCCCGGTCGGCCGATCATCGAGGACAACGTCACCGTGTACCCGGGCTCCGTGCTGATGGGCGGCGTGCGCATCGGCGAGGGCTCGATCGTCGGCGCCAACTGCGTCGTCACCCGGGACGTGCCGCCCGGACGGATGGTCACGCCGCGCGGCGTCGTCCCGCTCGCCGCCTCCAACCGGCACGGAGAGCCCGGGACGTGAGCGGCCGGCGGGCCCGGCGCCGGCTGGCGGCCGTCGCGGGCGCCGCCGCCCTCGCCGCGCTCGCCGGTTGCGGCGGCGGGGAGCAGCCCGTCCGCACGCTCGACCCGCCCGCCCACCGGGGCGTCGCGGTCGACATCGTCTTCGGCACGCCCGCCTCGGCGGAGCTCGCGGAGGTCGACGCCGCCGCCGAGCTCGGCGCCGACGCGATCCGCGTGGCCGTCCAGTGGGCGGGCATGGAGCCGCTGCGCGCCGGCGAGCTCGCCGACTGGTACGTGCAGCGGCTCGACGGGCTCGTGGCGCGCGCGCGGCGCGCGGGGCTGCAGGTCCTGCTGACCCCGGTGTTCACGCCGTGCTGGGCGGTCGACGCCGCCGGCGGTGCGCCGTGCGCCTCCCCGGCAGCCGCGCAGCAGGTGCAGACCACGCACCCGCGCGATCCCGCCGACTACGCGCGCTTCGCCGGCCGGCTCGCCCGCCGCTACGGCGACGCGCTGGCCGGACTGGAGGTCTGGAACGAGCCGAACCTCCCGGGCTTCTGGGCCCCGCAGGACGCGGCGCGCGACTACGTCCGCCTGGTCCGCGCCACGCGGCAGGAGCTGCTGCGCGTCGCGCCCCGGCTGCCGCTCGTCGCGGGCGCGCTGGCGGGCGGCGACGCCCCGTTCCTGGAGCAGCTCTACGGCGAGGGCCTCGCCGACGAGATCGACGTCCTGTCCGTGCACGCGTACAACGACGGCCGCCCGCCCGAGCGGGGCCTGCCCGCCCGCTTCGCGCGCGCCGCGTTCCGGCAGGGCCTGCTCGCGGTCAAGGGGGTGGTGGACCGGCGGGACGCCGGGCGCACCGTCTGGGTGACCGAGATCGGCTGGAACACGAGCACGCAGCGCGGTGAGCCGTTCAACGACGGGGTCGGCGAGGCCGAGCAGGCCGCCTACCTCGGCCGGGCCCTCGCGCGCCTGCAGGCCCCGGGGACGGCGCTGGGGTTCCCGGAGTCGGTGTTCGTGTACCGGCTGCGCGATCCACGCCAGGCGCCCGCGGATCCGCAGCAGAACTACGGGCTGATCGCCGCCGACGGCCGCCGCAAGCCCGCGTTCGCCGCGGTGCGCAGGGCGTTCGCCGCCCGGCGCGGCTAGGGTCCGGGGCGATGGCCCAGCCGATCACCCGTCAGGTCCTCCGGGACGTCATGGCCGTCGTCGACCTGCCCGACCCGGTCGTCGAGTTCGGCTCCCTGCAGGTCGAGGCCGCGCAGGACATCGACCTGCGCCGTTTCTTCGCCGGACGGCCGTTCACCGGGACCGACTTCCGCGAGGGGCCGGGCGTCGACCGCGTCGAGGACCTGCGGGCGCTGACGTTCGGCGACGGCGAGGTCGGCACCGCGATCTGCCTCGACACGCTCGAGCACTGCGCCGATCCGCCGCAGGCGTGCCGCGAGCTGGCCCGGGTGACGCGCCGCGACGGTGGCGTCTGCCTGATCAGCTCGGTGATGCTGTTCGGCATCCACGGCTACCCCAACGACTACTTCCGCTTCACCCCCGAGGGCTTCCGCGAGCTGCTGAGCGGCTTCGACGACGTCCGCGTGGTCGGGATCGGCGACCCGGACATCCCGCGCGAGGTGTTCGGGATCGGCGTGCACGGCCGCTCGCTCGGGGACCTCGACCTCGCCAGGCTGCCGAGCGTCGTCGCGCTGCAGCGCGTCTGGGACGACCCGGCGACCGGCGTCAAGGTCGGACCGCTGCGCGTCCCGCCGGGGCAGCTCGCCCGCTCGCTCGTGCGCGAGCTCCCGGGCGTCCTGCGCGCCCGCCGCGCCGCGCGCCGCAGCGCCTGACCGGGACGGTCGCGCGCGCTCAGGACGCGGGCGCCTCGCCGGTGCGACGGGCGGCCAGCACGTGCTGGAAGGTCAGGAACGTGCGCCCCGGCCCGCGGGCCAGCAGCCGCACGAGACGCCCGTCGGACGGGCCGGTCGGCCGCGGGCGCAGCACGCGACGCACCTCCACGACCTCGAGGCCGGCGGCGGCGCACAGGCCGTACGCGTCGGCGAGCGTGAACCAGCGCAGGTGCGTCCGGTCGAAGATCCCCATGCTGCGCCGCGGGAACGTGCCGCGCACGCCGAGCTGCCAGAACGTCTCCCAGTGGCGGACGTTCGGCAGGCTGACGACGACGGTGCCCCCGGGCGCCAGGGCGCGCACCAGCCGCGCGAGCACCGCCTCCGGATCGCGCAGGTGCTCCAGGACGTCGGCGCAGACGATCACGTCGAACGGCTCCTCCGGCAGCGGCACGTCGGCGTCGAGGTCGACGGCGTGGACCGCGTCGAGGCGCTCGCGCGCGATCGCCACGTAGGCGGGATCGCGCTCCAGCCCGACGACCGTCCCGGCCCCGTCGGCCTTCAGCGCGGCGCCCAGCGCCCCCGAGCTGCAGCCGACGTCCAGGACGCGCCGCGGGCGCGGCGGGACGAGCGCGCGGACCTCCGGGCGGTCGTTCTCGTAGGCGGCGGCGAGGACGTCGAAGCCGCCACCGGGCCCCGGGACCATCAGCCGTTCTTGCGGGCGTGGAAGACGGCGTGGCGGACGGCCCAGCCGTCGGTCGCCTTCATCGAGAACTTCGCGACCCGCTCGACGTGGTCGAACCCGGCGCCCCAGATCATCGAGCGCCACGCCCGCTGGTTGGGCATCCAGTACACGACCGCGGCGTCGCGGTCGGCGCGGTAGCGGGACACGGGCCAGGGGAGGAGGTCCAGTCGCGGGTCGTACTCCTCGGCGCTGACGAACATGCCGCCGGGCTTCGTCAGGGCGGCGATGCGCTCGAGCGCGAGCACCTGGTCGCGCAGGTGGATGAGCACGGAGCCGCAGAAGACGAGGTCGAACTGCCCGAGGTCCTCGGGCAGCGCGTGGTAGACCGAGCAGACGACGCGCTCGACCTTGCTGCCGAGCAGCTCCTTGGCGACCGCGAAGCCCTGCCCGCGCTGCACGTCGGCGAAGGTCTCGGGCCGGCGGCGGGCGGGCCAGTCGAGGTCCTCCTCGCGGTCGAGGTCCAGGGCCACGACCTCGGCGCCGCGGCGCTCGAGCTCGAAGGCCCAGAACCCGTCCCAGGTCCCGACCTCCAGGACGCGCTTGCCGTCCAGGCGCTCGGGGAGCCGGTAGTGCGGGACCTGATCACGCAGATCGAAGATGCCGGGGGTCACCAGACCCTCCGGCAGCTCGAGCGTGTGGTACCAGCTCATGGACTTGGCGCGCTCCAGGGTGCTCACAGGACCGGCATACTACGCGCCGCATGCCACGCCGAGAGCCTGTCGTGATCCTCTGCGGAGGGCGGGGAACCCGTCTGCAGGAGAAGACCGTCGACATCCCCAAGCCCCTGGTGGAGATCGGGGGCCGTCCGATCGTGTGGCACGTGATCCAGGTCTACGCCGCCCAGGGCTTCCACCGCTTCGTGCTGCTGACCGGCTACAAGGGCGAGATGATCGAGGCGTTCGCACGCGACACGGCGTGGCCGGAGGGCCTGGAGGTCCGCTGCGTCGACACGGGCCTGGACACCCAGACGGGCGGGCGGATCAAGCGCGCCGCGGCCACGGGCGCGTTCGGCGACGGGCGCTTCGCCGCCACGTACGCCGACGGCGTCGCGGACGTCGACCTCGCCGGCCTGCTGGCCTTCCACGAGGGACACGGCGAGCTCGCGACGATGACCGTCGTGCGCCCCGAGCTGCAGTTCGGCGTCACGGTCATCGAGGGCGACAACCGCGTCTCCGGCTTCCGCGAGAAGCCGCGCAGCGAGCACTGGATCAACGGCGGCTTCTTCGTCTTCGAGCCCGGCGTCCTGGACTACCTCAGCGAGTCGAGCATCCTCGAGCGGGAGCCGCTGGAGGGCCTGGCGACCGACGGCGCGCTGCACGCGTTCCGCCACACCGGCTACTGGGACTGCATGGACACCTACAAGGACTCGATCACGCTGAACGACCTGTGGGCCTCCGGTACGGCCCCGTGGAAGGTCTGGGCGTGAGCGACGCGCGCACGGCGGTCGCCGGCGTCCCGTTCTGGTACCACACGATCGAGGTCGCCCCGGGGGTGCTGACCCCGGGTCAGGTGGACCTGCGCACGAGCGCCGCGAAGCTCCTGCCGGACGACCTGACCGGCCGGCGCGCGCTGGACGTCGGCACGTTCGACGGCTTCTGGGCGTTCGAGCTGGAGCGCCGCGGCGCGCAGGTCGTGGCGATCGACGTCGACGCGCTCGACAGCGCGCAGTGGCCGCCGCTGAACCGCCCGCGCCTGGAGCGCCAGGCGGCCGAGTGGGGGATGGAGCTCGGCCGCGGCTTCGCGGTCGCGCACGAGGCGCTCGGCTCGTCGGTGCAGCGGATCGTCTGCGACGTCTACGACGCGGCGCCCGACCGGCTGGGCGGCCCGTTCGACCTCGTCTTCATGGGCGCGATCACCGAGCACCTGCGGGACCCGGTCCGCGCACTGGAGGCGGTGCTGTCGTGCCTGCGCCCGGGCGGCGAGCTGGTCCAGATGGAGCCGTTCTCGATCCGCAACACGCTGCGCGCCCCGCGCACCCCGGTCGCGCACTTCCAGCCGCTGGTGAGCGACTTCAACTGGTGGTACCCGAACCTGTCGATGCTCAAGGCGATGCCGTGGGCCGCCGGGTTCGTCGACGTGCGGCGGACCTGCTTCCTGCGGCCGCCGTCCTCCAAGGCGATGACCGGCTGGTACGCCGGGATCGCCTCCCGCCGACCGTCCTGAACGACTGAGAGACTGAGCAGCACATGACCTTCGGAGAGCAGCTGTCCGGCAAGACCGCCTTCGTCACCGGCGCCTACGGGATGCTCGGCTCGTGGCTCGTGCGCGGGCTGCTGGACCACGGTGCACGCGTCGTCGTGCTCAAGCGCGACCAGGTGGCCGCGTCCGCGCTGGCCCTCGACGGGCTGGAGGCCCGCTGCCAGGTGGTCCGCGGCGACCTCGTCGACGCGAACCTCATGGACCGGGCGCTCGGCGAGTACGAGGTCGACGCGGTCTTCCACCTCGCCGCGCAGACGATCGTCGGCACCGCCAACCGCTCCCCGGCCTCGACGTTCGACTCGAACATCCGCGGCACCTGGACGCTGCTGGAGGCCTGCCGCCACCACCAGGTCTCGCAGACGGTCGTCGCCGCGTCCGACAAGGCCTACGGCCCGCACGACACGCTGCCCTACAAGGAGGACTTCGCGCTGCAGCCGAAGTTCCCCTACGACGTCTCGAAGGCCGCCACGGACCTCATCGCCCGCTCGTACTTCCACACCTACGGCCTGCCGGTGGCCGTGACGCGGTTCGCGAACATCTACGGCGGCGGGGACCTCAACCCGTCCCGGCTGATCCCCGAGATGGTCTCGGGCATCCTCGCGGGCCGCGCCCCGGTGATCCGCTCCGACGGCTCGCCCGAGCGGGACTTCCTCTACGTCGAGGACGCGGTCGCCGCCTACCTGGCGATCGCCGACGAGCTGGCGGCCGGCCGCGCGGGCGGCGAGGCGTTCAACGCCGGCGGCGACGCGCCGCACAGCGTTCGCGAGATCGTCGACCTGACGATCGAGGTGGTCGGCTCCGACGTCGTCGCCGACTACCAGGGCGCCGGCGTCCCCGACGGGGAGATCGACCGCCAGTACGTGGACTCGACGAAGCTGCGCGAGCTGACCGGCTGGGCCCCGCAGGTCGACCTGCGCGAGGGCCTGCGCCGCACCGTCGAGTGGTACCGGGCGCACCCCGAGGCGCTCTCGGCGTGAGCGACGGCGGCGGCGCCGTCCCCGCGATCTCGGTCGTCGTCCCCTCGCACGACCGGCCGCTGCGGCTGCGCTGGCTGCTCAACGCGCTCCAGGAGCAGACGCTCGACCCGGCCCAGTGGGAGGTCGTGGTCGCGCACGACTCCAGCGGCCCGGAGACGGAGGAGCTGCTGCGCACCCATCCGCTCGCGGCCGCCGGCGTGCTGCGCCACCTGACGTTCGACCCCGGACCGGGGCCGGCCGTCAAGCGCAACGCCGGGTGGCGTGCCGCGCGCGCCCCGCGGATCCTGTTCACCGACGACGACTGCCGGCCGCCACGCGACTGGGTCGCCAACGGGCTGGCCGCGGCGCTCGCGCGCCCGGACGCGATCCTGCAGGGCCGCACGACGATCGACCCGGACGAGCTGGCGGTCCGTCAGCGCGTGCCGCACGCCCGCAGCCAGGAGGTCGACCCGCCCGTGCCGTGGGCGCAGACCTGCAACATCCTCTACCCGCGCGCGGTGCTCGAGGCGACCGGTGGCTTCGACGAGTCCCTGCCGCTGGCGGCGGGGGAGGACACGGACCTCGCGCTGCGCGCCCGCGCGCTCGGCGCCCCCTACGAGGCGGCGCCCGACGTGCTGACCTTCCACTGCGTCGAGCCGGCGACGCTGCTCGCGCGGATGCGGGAGGTGCAGCGCTGGGAGCACCTGCCGTTCGTCGTGCGCGCGCACCCGGAGGTCCGCGACGGGCTCCCGGGCTTCGGCACGTGCTGGAAGCCCGCGCACGCGCGCCTGCCCGCGGCGGCGGCGGGCGTGACGCTCGCGGCCACCGCCCTGGCGCGCCGCCGCCCGGGGCTGCTCGGGGCGGGGGTCGCCGCGGTCGTGCCGTGGGCGCTGGCCGCCGCGCCGCGCTACGGCCGCGACCCGCGGGGCGTCGCGCGGTCGGTGAGCGAGCTGCCCGGACGGTTCGCGCTCGACGTCGCCGAGTTCACCGCGCTGGCCCGGGGCAGCGTCCGCTATCGCACCCTGCTGCTCTAGCCGTGCGCGTCCGCCTGCTCAACCCCGTCTTCTGGCCGGAGGTCCGGCGCGGCTCGGAGCGGTTCGCGCGCGAGCTCGCCGACGGCCTGCGCGACCGCGGCCACGACGTGACCCTGCAGACCTCCCGTCGCGGCCGGCGGACGGTCGCGGTCGAGGACGGGGTGACGGTCGTCCGGGTGCCGCGGCTGCCGGGGGAGGACCGGTTGCGCCGCCGCCTCTACGAGGACCACCTCCTGCACCTGCCGGCCGCCTACCGCGAGCTCGCCGCCGACCCGCCGGACGTCGCGCACGCGCTCTACCCGACCGACGCCCTGGCCGCCCTGCGCGCCCGCGACCGCCGCGGCGGCGCGCCGGTCGTCCTCTCCTACATGGGGATCCCGCACCGGGTCGGCCTCGCCAACCGACGCGGCCGCAAGGAGATCGTCCTGCGCGCGGCCCGCGAGTCCGACGCGGTCGTCGCGCTCAGCCGCACCGCCGCGGACGGCTTCGAGCGCTGGCTCGGGGTACGCGCGCACGTCGTGGCGCCCGGGGTCGACGTCACCGCGTTCGCGCCCGGGGAGGGCCGGGCGCCGGTCCCGACGATCCTCTGTGCCGCCGACCACACGCAGCCGCGCAAGCGGGTGGCGCTGCTGGCGGAGGCGTTCGCGCTGGTGCGCCGCGAGCGTCCCGACGCGCGGCTCGTGCTCTCCCGGGTCCCGGGCGCCCCGCTCGCCGGGCGGCTGCCCGACGGGGTGGAGGAGCGCGACCTCGACGACCGCGCGGTGCTGGCGGCCGCCAACCGCGAGGCGTGGGTGGCCGCGCTCCCGTCGGTGGGCGAGGCGTTCGGGCTCGTGCTCGCGGAGGCGCTCGCGTGCGGCACCCCGGTCGTCGGCACCGCGGCCGGGGCGATCCCCGAGGTCGTCGACCGTGACGGCATCGGCGCGCTGTTCGACGGGGACGACCCGCGGGAGCTCGCCGTCGCGCTGCGCACGGCCCTGGACCTCGCCGCCGACCCGGCGACCGCCGCGCGCTGCCGCGAGCGGGCGCTCGAGCTCTCGACCGACCGCACGACGGAGGCGTACCTCGCGCTCTACGCCGACCTGACCGCCCGGCGGTGAGCGCGTGCGGGTCCTGACGGTCGGGAACATGTACCCGCCGCACCACCAGGGCGGCTACGAGCTCGTCTGGCGGGCGGCGGTCGCGGACCTGCGCGCGCACGGGCACGAGGTCACGGTCCTCACGACCGACCACCGCGAGCCGGGCGTCCCCGACGGCGACGAGCCGGACGTCCACCGCACGCTGCGCTGGTACTGGCACGATCACGACTGGCCGACGCTCGGCCTGCGCGAGCGCGCCCGCCTGGAGCGCCACAACGCCGCCGCGCTCACCGCGGTCCTCGAGCGCGCGCGGCCCGACGTCGTCGCGTGGTGGTCGATGGGCGGCATGTCCCTGTCGCTGCTCGACGCGGTGCGCCGGCGCGGGCTGCCGGCGGTCGCGTTCGTGCACGACGACTGGATCCTCTACGCGCCGCGCCGCGACCTCTGGCTCGCCACCCCCGGCCCCCTGCGGAGGCTCGCCGGGGTGCCGCTCGCCCGCGACCTGGGTCCGGCGGCCGAGTGGGTGTTCGTCAGCGAGCACACCCGCGACCGGGCGCTGCACCACGGCGCGTGGACCCTCGCGCGCACGGCGATCGCCCACTCGGGCATCGACCCGCGCTTCCTCGACCCGGCGCCGGAGCGTCCGTGGGAGGGGCGGCTGCTCGTCGTCGGCCGGCTCGACGAGCGCAAGGGCGCCGACGTCGCCGTCACGGCGCTCGCCGCGCTGCCGGACGCGACCCTCACCGTCGCGGGCGACGGCGACGCCGACTACGCGCGCCGCCTGCGCGAGACGGCCGCGGCGGCGGGCGTCGCCGACCGCGTGCGGCTCCTCGGCCCGGTCGCGCGCCGCGACCTCCCGGCCCTCTACGCCGCCCACGACGCGACGGTCTTCCCGGTCCGCTGGGAGGAGCCGTGGGGGCTCGTGCCGCTCGAGTCGATGGGCGTCGGACGGCCCGTCGTGGCGACCGCCCGCGGCGGTGCCGCCGAGTACCTGCGCGACGGCGTCAACGCGCTGGTCGTCCCGCCCGACGACCCGGACGCGGTCGCCGAGGCCGTCGGGCGTCTGGCCGCCGATCCGGCGCTGCGCGGACGGCTGCGCACCGCGGGCGCGGCGACGGCGGCCGCCCACACCCACGAGCGCTTCCACGAGCAGGTCCGCGCGGCGATCTCGCGCGCCGGGCGCGGATAGGCTGCCGGTCCGTGCTGGACTCCGCCGCGCAGCGCATCGCCGAGCTCCCCGACACCGCCCGCGTCCTGGACGTCGGTGGCTGGGCCGCCCCGATGGCCCGCGCCGACGCGGTCATCGACCTGTTCCCGTACGAGACGCGCGGCCTCTACGGCCTACCGGTCGACCCGGCGGCCGAGCGGTTCACCGCCGCCACCTGGACGCAGCGCGACGTCTGCGCGAGCGGGCCGTGGCCGTACGCCGACGACGAGTTCGACTTCGTCGTCTGCTCGCACACGCTCGAGGACGTCCGCGACCCGGTCCGCGTCTGCGAGGAGCTCGTCCGGGTCGCGCGCGCCGGCTACGTCGAGGTGCCCGCCCCGGTCCACGAGCTCACCTACGGCGTGCACGGCCCCTGGGTCGGCTGGAGCCACCACCACTGGATCAGCGAGCTCGACGGGGACGGCCTGCGCTTCACGTTCAAGCCGCACCTGCTCGTCGAGCCGGGACGCCACCTGCCCGCGGGCAGCTGTGCGGGCCTGGCGCCCGAGGACCTCGTGCTGGAGCTGTGGTGGGAGGGCTCGTTCGCGTTCGGCGAGCAGGTCCTCGTCGGCGCCGAGGAGTTCGACGGCTGGCTCGGCGGGCTGCTGGCGCGCGCGGGGGAGCGGGCGACCCCGGTCGCGTCCCCTCGCCGGGCGCGCTGGCGGCGGCCCTGACAGAATCGCGTCATGGCCGGACATTCGAAATGGGCGTCGATCAAGCACAAGAAGGCGATCGTCGACTCCCGGAGGGGCAAGGCGTTCACGAAGCTCGCGCGGCACATCACCGTGGCCGCGAAGGCGGGCGGCGGTGACCCGGACGGCAACCCGGCGCTCGCGCTCGCCATCCAGAAGGCGAAGGCCGCCTCGATGCCGAAGGACAACATCGAGCGGGCGATCCAGCGCGGCACGGGGGAGGGCGCCGACGCGGAGAGCTACGAGGAGGTCCTCTACGAGGGCTACGGTCCGGGCGGCGTCGCGCTGCTGATCGAGGCGCTGACCGACAACCGCAACCGCACGGGCGCGGACGTCCGCCACGCGCTGTCCAAGGCGGGCGGCAGCCTCGGCGAGCCCGGCTCGGTCGCGTACCTGTTCGACAAGCAGGGGATCATCGTCGTCGACGGCGAGAAGTACTCCGAGGACGACCTGATGGTCGCGGTCGACGCGGGCGCCGAGGACATCGCCCAGGAGGGCGACGTGTTCGAGATCGTCACCGAGCCGTCGACGCTCTCGCAGGTGCGCGCGGCGCTGCAGGACGCGGGGATCGAGGTGCAGAGCGCCGACGTGACCCAGCGGCCGAAGACCCGCGTGCAGCTCGACGAGGAGACCGCCGCGAAGCTGTTCCGGCTCATCGACGTGCTGGACGACAACGACGACGTCGGCGACGTCCACGCGAACTTCGACGTGGATGACGACGTCCTCGAGCGCCTCGCCGGCTGACCCGCCGGTCCTGGGCGTCCTGCTGGACGTCCACCCGCTGCGCAGCCAGACGTTCGTCACGACCGAGCTGCGCGAGCTCGCCGCGCTGGGCCACCGCATCCACGTGGAGGCGACCCGGCGCGGCGACCACGAGCCGGAGCCGATCCCGGGGGTGACGGTCCGCTGGCGGCAGGACGACGTCGCGGTGTCACGTGGCTCGGCGCTGCCGCTGCTCGTCGGGCGCCCGCGCGCCACGGTCGCCGACCGGGTCGCCCGGCAGCGTTGGCGCCGCGGCGAGGCGGTGCCGCCGCTGCGCGAGCTGCTGGAGCCGCTCGCGCGCCTGCAGGCCGCCGGGGTGGAGCACCTGCACGCGCACTTCGCGGCGGGCGCCGCGCTCGACGCGCTGCGGCTGGCCCGCCTCCTGCGCGTGCCGTGGTCGGTGACCGCGCACGCCTACGACATCTACCAGCGGCCCGAGAACCTCGCGGAGAAGCTCCGCGACGCGGCGTTCAGCACGAGCGGCTGCGACTACACGGTCGCCGACCTGCGCCGGATCGCCGGGCCCGGGCACGCCGACCGGGTGCACCGGATCGTCATGGGGGTGGACGCGGCGACCTTCCGCCGCACGCGCCCGCTCCCGGGTGGACGCCGGGTCGTCGCGGTCGGCCGCCTCGTGGAGAAGAAGGGCTTCGCGCACCTGCTGGAGGCGGCGGCGATCCTCGAGCGTCAGGGCCAGGGCCTGGAGCAGCTCGTGATCGTGGGGGACGGGCCGTTGCGTGCCGCGCTCGAGGCGCGCGCCGCGGAGCTGCTCCCGACCGGTCGGTACCGGTTCCTCGGGGCGCAGGACGCCGCGACGGTCCGCGGCGTGCTCGACCGCGCCGACCTGCTCGCGATGCCGTGCGTCGTGGCCGCCGACGGGGACCGCGACTCGATGCCGGTGGTGGTGAAGGAGGCACTCGCGATGGAGCTGCTGGTCGTCGCCAGCGACGAGGTCGGCCTGCCGGAGATCGTCCGGCCGCCCGCCGGCACGCTCGTCGCCCCCGGCGACCCGGCGGCGCTGGCGCAGGGTCTCGCGGCCGCCCTGGCGCTCGGCCCGGACGCGCGCGCCGCCGCCGGTGCGGCGGGCCGCGAGCTCGTGCTGCGCGAGGCCGACGCGGCCGCCGAGGCCGCGAAGCTGTCGCAGCTCGTCCTCGACGCCCGCTGACGGGCGGCCGCGCCCCGGCCCGCCCGGCGGTCGCTCAGGCGCGCTCCGGGTCCGGCGCCCGGCGGGCCCGGAACGTCTTGACGCCGCCGCGGACGCCCTTGACGCGCCGCTCGCCCGCGAACGACCACGCCAGGCGCGGGTCGTCGGCCGCCGCGTCGTGGGCCTCCTGGGTCGCGAGCACGCTCCCGGTCCGGGCCAGCGACGTCATCCGGCTGGCGAGGTTCACCGGGGCGCCGAACCAGTCGCCGCCGACCGAGGTGGCCGGTCCCTGCGCGATCCCGACGCGCACCTGCGGGAACTCCTCGCCCTCCGCGGCGACGAGGTCGACGAGCGCGAGCCCGGCGACGACGAGCGCGGCGGGCTCGTCGCTCACGAGCATCACGGCGTCGCCGATCGTCTTGACGAGCCGGACCGGCCCGGTCGCGACGGCCGCGCCGAGCACCTCGAGCCGCTCCGCGACGCGCCCGACCTCCTGCGGTGGCACCTCCTGCCCGAGCCGCGTGAAGCCGACGAGGTCGGCGAAGGCGACGGCGACCTCCCGTGCCCCGGGGATCGCGCCCTCCTCCCGGGCCCGGAGGTCGAGCGTCTCCCCGCGCACCATGTCACGCAGGTGCATGCGCACCATCGACTCCAGCAGCGGCCCGACGTGGGGCAGGACGACCTCGACGGTCGCCTCGAAGCGCTCGGCGAGCTCGCGCTCGCGCAGCCCGGGCTCGAGCGTCAGCTCCAGGACGGTGCGGCGCATCACCTGCGCCGCCTGCGCGAGGCCGCGGCCGAGCACGCGGCCGATCGCGACCATCTGCGCCTCGCTCACGCCGAGCTCCGCGAACCGGGCGGTGAGCTCGACCGCGCGCGTCTCGGCCTCGGCGAAGTCGACCCGATCGGGGTCGGCGATCGCCAGGCCCTGCGAGGCGCGGACCGCCTGCAGCAGCTCGAGCGGCACGCCGGCCCGGTCGGCGAGCTGCGCCGCGGTCAGCGTCGGCGGGCCGCCCATCACCACGCGTTCCGCGGGCAGGAAGGCGAGCAGGCCCTCGGCGTGCGCGCGATGCAGCTCCGCGTCGGTGAACCCGCGGTCGGCGAGCCACTCCAGCAGCTCGACCCGCTCCTCCCGCGCGCGGCCCTCCAGACCGTCCAGGAAGCCGTGCCAGGGAGCGCTCATCGCGCCGGACGCTACCGGGCGTCGTACCCTGTGCCCGTGCCCGACCGTGAGCCCCGCCGTCGCCTGTCCGCCTCCGAGCGGCGCCGCGCGATCCTCGACGCCGCCCAGGAGGCGTTCGCCAGCGGCGGCTACCACGGCACGTCGTTGGAGGAGGTGGCGCAGGCGGCGGGGATCTCCAAGGCCCTGATCTACGAGCACTTCGCGTCCAAGCGGGACCTGCACGCGTCGCTGCTGCAGTTCCACGTCGAGGAGCTGTTCGCGCGACTGCACGCCAACGCGCGCAGCGGCGCGACCGGCGAGGCGCGGCTGCGCGGCGGGGTCGACGCGTTCCTCGGCTGGGTCGAGGAGCGGCGCGTCGCCTACCGGGTGTTCTTCCGTGACGCGGCCGACCCGGACGTGGCCGACGTGACGGCCGCCGTCCAGCAGCAGGTCACCGGGGTGATCGCCGTGCTGATGTCCACCGATCCGCAGCGCCCGCCGGGCGGCCGGGTCAGCGAGGACCAGATCACCCAGCACGCCCAGCTCCTCGCCGGCGCGGTGCAGGGCCTGGCGAGCTGGTGGCACGACCACCCGGACGTGCCCCGGCAGGAGCTCGTGGACCGGGTGATCGAGTTCGCGTGGGTGGGCCTGCAGCGGCTCGGCGAGCGCGCGAACGCCTAGGCCAGCTCGGTCGTGTAGCGCGTCTCGTTGCGCATGATGTTGATCGAGCCCTCGTTGTCGCGGGTGTAGCCGCGGAACGCGACGGTGCTGCCCTCGCGGTAGGAGTAGTCGCACCGGACCCAGGTGCCCTTGCCGTACGGGTTGCGGCAGTGCCGGTCCCGATCGGCGAGCTGCCCGTAGGCGGAACGGCCGTCGGCCGCCTTGTCCTGCACGTACAGGTACTCGCCGTCGCGCCGGAAGCAGACCTTCACGTTGTCGTTCTCGGCGACGTTGCCGGCGCAGGTCTTCCCGGGGCCCTTCACCTTCTGGCCGATCTGGATCTCCTCGGCGGAGGCGACGGAGACCGGGACGAGGCCGACCGCGAGGGTGGTCAGCAGTGCAGTGGTGCAGCGCATGAGCTGGTCCTGCCTCAGACCGTGGCCGCGTCCCACGCGGTCCAGTCCTGGTAGTGGCTGAGCTTCTTGCACGAGTTGATGGTGCCGTCGCAGCGGCCGGAGCGGATCTCGACGCGCTTGCCCTCGGGGAGGTCCTTGTCACACGCCAGGCGCGTGCCGACCCAGCCGACCGTGGGGACCCAGGCGGGGCCCTTGGTGGTGATGCACAGCCCGCGACGCGAGCCGTCCGAGAGACGCCAGTGGACGGCGGCGCGCATGCTGTCGCGCTCCCAGTCCGCGGTGTAGAACACGTCGCCGTTGTCGTTGAAGCACCCCATCGAGTAGGTGTCGCCGACCTTGGCGTCACAGCCGTAGAAGTCCTGGACCTCCGAGGAGGTGGCCATGTCGATCTCCAGCGGGGCGGCCGCCTGGGCGGCAGGAGCGCCGGTGAGGGCGACGAGCGCACCGGCGGCGACGGCGAGCGCGGTGGAACGCAGGGAACGGCGGGTGGACGGCATCGGAGGTGCTCCTCGGTGTGGGGTGGACGGTCACCCCGTGCCTACCCGCCGGGCGGCGCGGGACCGTGAGAGTTCGATGAGGGCCGCGGCGCGCCGGCTCCGGCGGCCTCGCCCCGGACCGGTCGCGGGTCGGCGGGACCGCGCCGCGGGGGAGGCATCCGGCCCGACGCGCAGAATCCCTGCGGTGGTGAAGGTCCTCGGCATCGATCCCGGTCTCGCGAACACCGGCTACGGCGTGGTGCAGCGCCGCAGCGGCCGGCTCGCGGCGCTCGACGGCGGCGTCATCACGACGGCGTCCGACATGCCGATGGAGCGGCGCCTCGTGAAGCTCCACGCCCGCGTGCTCGAGCTGCTCGTCGAGCACCAGCCCGACGCGGTCGCGCTCGAGGCCCTGTACTTCGGCCAGAACGCGCGCTCGGCCTTCGCGGTCGGGCAGGCACGCGGCGTCGTGCTGCTCGCCGCGGGTGCGCAGGGTCTCACGACCACCGACTACACGCCCCAGCAGGTCAAGGGCGCGGTCTGCGGCAGCGGCCGCGCCGAGAAGGACCAGGTCCAGCGGATGGTCCAGGCGCTGCTGTCGCTGCCGGAGCTGCCGCGTCCCGACCACGCCGCGGACGCGCTCGCCGTCGCGATCTGCCACGCCAACCACGCGCCGCTGACCGCGGCGGTCGCCGCCCGGCGCCACGCCCGTCCGACCCAGCCCGCGGTCCGGTGATCGCGCTCGTCGCCGGGGACGTCGCGGTGCGGCGTCCGGACCACGTCGTGATCGAGACCGCCTCGGGCGTCGGCTACCGGCTCGGCGTCTCCGCGGAGACGCTCAAGCACGTCCCCGCGGTCGGCCAGCCGGTGTCGTTGCACACCCACCTGATCGTCCGCGACGACGCGCTGGTCCTCTACGGCTTCCACGCCGAGGAGGAGCGGGACCTCTTCCTGCAGCTGATCGGCGTGCAGGGCGTCGGCCCGAAGGTCGCGCAGGCGGTACTCGGCGGCGGCAGCGCCCGGCAGCTCGTCGGCGCGATCATCGCCGGGGACGCGGCGCGCTTCCAGGCGGTGCCCGGGATCGGCAAGCGGATCGCCGAGCGGATCGTCGGGGAGCTGCGCGACAAGGTCGGCCTGGGCGACTGGGACACCGCCGTGCCGGGGGACGACATCGCGGTGCACCGCGCCGACGACCCGCGGCTGCTGGCCCGCGACGGGCTCGTCGAGCTCGGCTGGTCGCTGCCGGAGGCCGAGGAGCTGCTGCGCGGACTCACGGGCGACACGCCCGAGGAGCTGATCGCGCAGGCGCTGCGCGGGGCCCGCCGGTGAGCGACGAGATCCGCATCCAGACGCCCGGCTGGCTCCCGGACGAGGACGTGGAGGAGACGTCGCTGCGGCCGCGCACGCTGGACGACTTCGTCGGCCAGCCGGGGCTGAAGGCCCAGCTCGCGGTGAGCCTCGAGGCAGCGATCGCTCGCGGCGAGGCGCTCGACCACGTCCTGCTCGCCGGCCCTCCCGGCCTGGGGAAGACGTCGCTGGCCCACATCCTCGCGGCCGAGCTCGACGTGCCGCTCGTCATGACCGCGGCCCCGGCGCTCGAGCGCAAGGGCGACGTCGCGGCGTTCCTCACCGCGCTGGAGCCGCGCTCGATCTTCTTCGTCGACGAGATCCACCGGCTGCCGCGCGCGCTGGAGGAGACGTTCTACCCGGCGATGGAGGACCGGCAGCTGCCGATCACCGTCGGCCAGGGGGCGGGCGCGAAGGTCATGACGCTGCCGCTGCCGCCGTTCACGCTCGTCGGCGCCACGACGCGCGCGGGCCTGCTGACCTCGCCGCTGCGCGACCGCTTCGGCATCCAGCACCGGCTGGAGCCCTACGACCTCGACGAGCTCGCCGACATCGTCCGGCGCAGCGCGACGATCCTCGGCGTCGAGCTCGCCCACGACGGGGCCGCCGCGGTCGCCCGCCGCTCGCGCGGCACCCCGCGCGTCGCCAACCGGCTGCTGCGCCGCGTCCGCGACTTCGCGGAGGTCCGCGCCGACGGGGTCGTGACCGGGGACGTCGCCGACGCGGCGCTGGACCTGCTGCAGATCGACCACCTCGGGCTCGACCGCCTCGACCGGGAGATCCTGCGCGCGGTCTGCGAACGGTTCGACGGCGGGCCGGTCGGCCTGTCCACGCTCGCGATCACCGTGGGGGAGGAGCAGGACACGCTCGAGGACGTGTACGAGCCCTACCTGCTGCAGTGCGGCTTCCTCAAGCGGACCCCGCGCGGCCGTGTCGCGACGCCGCGTGCGTTCGCGCACCTCGGCCTCGAGCCACCGCCGGCCGGGCCGGCCGACGCCTCCTCGCTGTTCTGAGCGGCCCGGCCGCAACGCAGCCCCGGTGCGCCCCCTGGGCGGATTCTGGGTGATCCGCGTGCCGGATACGGGTCCCGGATCACCCAGTACGGCCTGGCTCGGTCGACCCCGCCGCGCTCAGCAGGGCCGGTTGCCCAGCGGCAGCGGCACGACGCCCGCCCGGCTGATGTCGACGCCCGCGGGCGAGCCGCTGAGCCGGTACGGCTTGCCGTTGACCGTGACGGCGGTCGAGGCGAGACCGACGTTCAGGCGCACGCGGCGGCCCTTGAAGGTCCGCGGCCCGCTGAGCGTGCCGGCGAACAGCTGCCGCCCGGCGCCGTCGTCGACGCAGAGGTACGTGGCCGCCGCCGGGGTGAGCCGCACGGTGACGAGCTTGCGTGCCGCGGCGCGGCGGCGGGCCTCGCGCTTGCGGCGGGCGGCGCGCCGGTCGGCGGCGCGGCGCTTCTCGGCCGCGCGGCGCTTCTCGGCTGCCGCCTTGCGGGCGGCCTCGCGGCGCTCCGCGGCGCTCGGACCGGTGGGGCCCGTCGTGGTGGCGGTGGCCTTGCGGGCACCGGTGGCGGCGCTGCCGCGGGCCCCGGTGGTGCCGCGCGCGCCGGTCGTGGCGGCGGCGCCGCGGGCGGCGTCGGTCGTGGTCGCGGCGGGGAGGGCGTCGGCGACGCGCGTGCCGGCGCCGTCGGCCCCGCCGACGACCGTGGAGGCGCCGGCGACCCCGGCGACGAGCGCGGCCAGCGCGCCGACGCCGACGACCGCGCGGCGCACGGTGGTCCCGCGCGACCCGGGGTCCACGGCCCGGACGCGCAGCTCGACGCGGGCGCCCGGCGCGGCGGTGGCGAGCCCACCGTCGGGGAGCTCCACGCCCGCGAGACCCAGCGCGGCCTCGACGCGGCGCAGGGCCGCGGGGTCCGCCGGATCCGCGCCGAACGCGGCGAGCAGCTGGTCGAGGGTGGGCCGTCGCTCGGCCTGACCGCCCCGCGCGGCGGCGCGGGCGATGTGGCGCGCCGTCTCGGCGTCGCGCAGGCTGACGGGCTGGTCGTCGGGGTGGGGAACCATGGACCTCATGCTTCTTCGTCGGCAGGTCCCTACCGTTCCTGAAGCCGGCCTGCGAGGAGCGTGACGCAGCGGTGACCCAGGCTCGCGTACCCTGTCGGAGTTCCACGATGGCCCACCTCTTCATCTGCCCCAACTGCGGCGCCCGCTCGACGGCGACCGATCGCACCGCCGGCTTCCGCTCGACCCCCAAGGGCTGCGCCAAGTGCGGCTTCGGGTTCCTGTTCGAGCTGCTGGACGACTACTACCCGGCCCCGGACGCCGCGTTCTTCGCGTGCGACCAGCAGGGGAACGTCATCGCCTGCGGTCGCGGGAGCTTCGAGCTGACCGGGCTCGACGACGAGCGCGTGATCGGACGCCCCGTGAGCGAGGTGCTCGGCCTGGAGTGGGGCGACCAGCCCGACGCGGTCGCCACCGTGCTGGAGTGGGGCGTCCGCCAGCTGGACAAGCCGGTCAGCGTGAACGCCGAGGGCGACCTGCCCGCCAGGGCGACCGCCGATCTGTTCCCCGCGTACGACGACGACGGCGGCCTGCTGCTCGTCCTCACCCCCGAGAAGTAAGGTCCCCGCGCTCGTGTCCGAACGCCGTCGCAATCTCTTCATCCTCCTGCTCGTCGGCGGCCTGCTGGCCGCCTCGATCGCGGTCGTCGCGACGAAGCAGACGAAGCTCGGCCTCGACCTGAAGGGCGGCGTCGAGCTCGTCTACCAGGCGAGCCCGACCAAGGAGGTCCCGACCGTCACCGGGGAGGCCGTCGATCGCTCGATCGAGGTCATGCGCGAGCGCGTCGACCAGCTCGGCGTCGCGGAGCCGGAGATCCAGCGCCAGGGCGCGGACCAGATCATCGTCTCGCTGCCCGACGTCGACAACGCCGACGAGGCGATCGACCAGGTCGGCACCGTCGCCCAGCTGTACTTCTACGACTGGGAGACGAACGTCCTCGGGCAGGACCTCAAGCCCGACCCGAGCAATGCGGACATCACCGGTGGCGCGTCCGCCGGCTCCGCGGGCTGCCTGCCGAAGTTCGACGCGCTGGCCCGCGCCTCGCGTCGCGCGGCGATGCCGAACCAGAAGACCTCGGCCGGCAACCAGTTCTACGTCACGGACAACAAGACCCGCAAGGTCCTCGAGGGCCCGCAGGAGACCCGTGAGGCCGTCCTCAAGAGCCTGGCCGCGGACCGCGCCGGCTCGGGCGCCGCGAACGCCCGCCCGGAGGGTCGCCTGGCGGCCGACGAGCAGGTCCGGGAGATCAAGGAGGGCACGATCATCGTCCGCGGCGAGCAGCCGCCGGGCAGCGACGACAACGACACCGAGCGCGACTGCTACTACGTCCTCAACGACAACTACGCGCTCCAGGGCAAGGACATCAAGAACCCGGAGCAGCAGTTCGACAACGGTCCCGGCGGCACCGGGCAGCCGAACGTCACCTTCGAGTTCAGCGACGCCGGCCGTCGCATCTGGCAGAACGTCACGCGCGAGATCGCCGAGCGCGGCCAGAACCAGTTCCTGCCGGGCTCCGACCCGCTGAGCGCCGCGCAGCACTTCGCGATCGTGCTCGACGGCCAGCTGATCTCCACGCCGTACATCGACTTCCAGCGCAACCCGGACGGCATCGACGCCCGGACGGGCTCGGAGATCTCCGGCGGCTTCACGATCAAGAGCGCGCAGACGCTCGCGAACCTCCTGAAGACCGGTGCGCTGCCGATCAAGCTCGACCTGATCTCGCAGTCGCAGGTGTCCGCGTCGCTGGGCCAGCAGGCGCTCGACGAGGGCCTCGTGGCCGGCATCGCCGGCTTCGTCATCGTCGCCCTGTTCCTGCTCGTCTTCTACCGCGTGCTCGGCGTCATCGCCGTGACCGCCCTGACCGTCTACGCGATCTACTTCTACGCGCTGATCAAGCTCATCCCGGTCACGCTGACGCTGCCGGGCATCGCGGGCCTGATCCTGACGATCGGCGTCTGCGCGGACGCGAACATCGTCATCTTCGAGCGGGTCAAGGAGGAGATCCGCGCCGGCAGATCCATGGCCGCCGGCATCGCGGCGGGCTACAAGAAGGGGCTCAGCGCGATCATCGACGCGAACGTCGTCACGTTCCTCGTCGCGTTCATCCTCTTCATCCTCGCCACCGCGGGTGTCAAGGGCTTCGCGCTCGTGCTCGGCGTCGGCGTCATCGTCTCGATGCTCACCGCGGTCCTGCTCACGCAGGCGATCCTCGGCGTCGCGAGCCGGTCCTCGCTGCTGCAGTCCCCGTCCGCCCTGGGGCAGAAGGACCCGTCCAAGCACAAGAACCGCTGGCGCTTCGACTACGCGGGCAACGCCCCGAAGTTCTTCGCCGCCTCCGGCGTCATCCTCGTCATCGGCGCGCTCGCGCTCGGCGGCAAGGGCCTGCAGTTCGGCATCGACTTCGACTCCGGCACGCGCGTGACCGCCGCGCTGGTGCAGAAGACCGACGAGGCCGGCATCCGCGACGTCCTCGACCGCGAGGGCCTGGGCGACGCGAAGATCCAGCGCGTCACCGACGAGGAGCTCGGCGACAACGCGTTCCAGATCCGCACCGAGCAGCTCGCGCCCGACGAGGTCTCGCAGAAGATCACGACCCCGCTGGACGACGAGTTCCAGATCCGCGGCGCGCCGAACACGGAGTCGATCGGCCCGACGTTCGGCAACGCGGTCGCCGAGAGCGCGGTGATCGCGATCATCGCGTCGCTGCTGGTCATCACCGCGTACATCGCGCTGCGGTTCGAGTGGAAGTACACGCTGCCGATCCTCATCGCGGTCAGCCACGACATCCTCATCACGGCGGGCGTCTACGCCCTCGTCGGCCGGGAGGTGACGACGTCGACGGTCGCGGCGCTGCTCACGATCCTCGGCTTCTCGCTGTACGACACGATCATCGTGTTCGACCGTGTCCGCGAGAACGTGCCACGGATGCCGCGGGCCGCGTTCTCCCAGATCGTCAACCGCTCGATGAGCGAGGTCATCGTCCGCTCCCTGGCGACGAGCTTCTGCGCCCTGCTGCCGATCCTCGCGCTGTACTTCTTCGGTGGCGAGACGCTGCAGGACTTCGCGTTCGCGCTGATCGTCGGCACGTTCTCCGGCACCTACTCGTCGGTCTTCATCGCCTCGCCGGTGCTGACCGCGTGGAAGGAGCGGGAGCCCGTGTACCGCCGTCGCCGTGCGCGGATCGCCGCGGCCAACGGCGGTGTCGTGCCCCCGTACGCCGACGGCGCGGCCGCGATCGAGGCACCGGTCGAGAAGGCACGCAAGCGCGCCCCGGCCCGGCTGTCCGACGATCCCGCCCAGGGCGTCAGCAAGCAGGAGTTCGACCAGATGGTCCGCGACCTGCACGTCGAGTCGCCGCCGGTCGCGACGGCCGACCCGACCGCCGACGCCTCGCCCGAGGACCTCGTGCTGAAGGACAAGCCGCAGCGCGACAAGTCCGGCCGCACCCGCAACAAGCGCCACGGGCGCCCCCGATAGGAGACACGTCATGGGCATGCTCACCTGGGTCACGATGGGCCTGGCGCTCTGGCACTTCACGGTCTTCGTGCCGGACCGCTTCGCCGGCGGGATCATCGGCGCGCTGATCGGCTCGGTCGCCGGGGCTGCGGTGTTCGGCGTCCTGCTGCACGGCTTCTCGGTGCCGGGCCGCAACGACACCGACCTGCTGACCGCGGCCGAGGCCATCCCGGGCGCGTTCATCGGCCTCGCGATCACCTACGCGCTCGGTCTGCGGACCGAGGACGTCGAGCCCGAGCCGGAGCCGCTGGCGCCCTAGCGCCGGCGGACCGCAGGGGGACAGTGGCGCGGTCACGGACGATCGCCCGGCACCGTCGCAGCGCCGCCGGCCTGGCGGCGCTCGCCGCGCTGGCGGGCGCGCTCGGCGCGGGCGCGGCGCCCGCGCAGGCGGCGCGCGGCCCGCTCGCGACGATCGTCCAGGACGACGCGCAGCTGCTGCACCGCGCGCCCGAGCAGGTCGCGGCCTCGCTGGACCGCCTGCGCGACCTCGGGGTCGACACCGTCCGCATCACCGCGGGCTGGTCGGTCCTGACGCGTGACGCCGACACCGACGCGATCCCCGCGGACTTCGACCAGACCGACCCCGCGGCCTACGAGCAGGCCCGCTTCACCGGCCTGGACACCGCGATCCGCCTCGCGGACGAGCGCGGGCTCCGCGTTCTGCTGGATCTCGCCTTCTGGGCGCCGCAGTGGGCGGCGGGCCGCGAGGAGGGCGAGCCGATGCCGCGCGCCCGGCGCGGCGTCGACGCCCAGGCCTACGGGCGCTTCGCGACGGCGCTCGCGCGCCGCTACGACGGCACGTTCACGCCGCCCCCCGCGGTGGAGCCGGTCCCGCCGACCGCCGACGGCTCGTTGCTGGACCAGCTGTTCGGGACCGCGCCGCCCCCCGCGGCGAGCGCCCCGTCGGCGGGCCCGCTGCCGCGCGTGGCGCGGTTCAGCCTCTGGAACGAGCCCAACCACCCGGCGTTCCTGCTGCCCCAGACCGCCCGCAGTGCCAACGGCAGCCCGGCGCTCTACCGGCGCATGGTGCGGGCTGCCGACGCGGCGATCCGCGCGGTGCAGCCCGACGCCACCGTGCTCATCGGAGGTCTGGCGTCGAAGGGCACGAACGGCCGCGGGATCGCGCCGCTGCGGTTCGTGCGCGAGCTCGCCTGCGTCGACGGGAAGCTCCGCCCGCTGCGCACGGCGGCCTGCCGTGACTTCCGCCCCGTGCCCGGGGACGGCTTCACGATCCACCCGTACTCGCTCAGCACGCCGCCGGACGCGCGCCCCTCGGCCTCCCAGCCCGACGACACGCCGCTGGGCGCGCTGCCGAAGCTGATCGACACGCTCGACCGGCTCGTCCGCGCCGGGCGCCTCTCGCGCGGCCTGCGCGACGTGTGGATCACCGAGTACGGGTACGAGACCAACCCGCCCGCGCGCACCACGACCTTCGGTCTGGACGACCAGGCCCGGTTCCTGCCGTGGGCGGAGTACCTCGCCTGGCGTCAGCCGCGCGTCCGGGCGTTCGCGCAGTTCCTGCTGCGCGACCTCCCGCCGGCCGCCTCCGTGCAGGGCCAGAGCGACCGGCGCGCGTTCGGCCAGTGGGAGTCCGGGCTGCTGTTCGCCGACGGCACCGACAAGCCCGCCGCGGCCGCGTTCGCCGCCGGCCTGTTCGTGCGCCCCGCCGACCGGACGGGACGTCGCCTCGCGGTCTGGGGCCGGCTGCGCACCGGCACGGGCCTGCGCACGGTGGTCCTCGAGGCGCGCGCGCCGCGCGGCACCTGGCGGCGGCTGCCCGGGACGGTGCGGACCCGCAGCGGCGTCGTCACCCGCACGCTCCCGGCGGCCGGGATCGCGCGCGGCTCGCTCGTGCGGATGCGCGTGACGGCCGCGGACGGGACGGTCTCCGTGAGCCCCGCGTTCCCCGTCCTGCACCGCCCGAGTCCCCTGCGCTGAATCCCCGCAGATTGCGGGAACGGCCGCCGGTTCCGTCCTCGCCGCGGCCTACCGTGGGCGGCGTCGATGGACGCGCGCCTGGACATCCCCGCCTGCCCGACCGACGCCGTGCGGACGCTGCGCGAGCAGCTCGGGGTCAGCGACGCGGTCGCGCAGATCCTCGTGCGACGCGGCCTGCACGACCCGGAGGTCGCACAGGCCTGGCTGCGCGCCGAGGAGCGCCACGATCCGTCCGCGTTCGCGGGGATCGACGACGCGGTCGCGCTGATCCTGCTGCACGTGCGGGCCGGCTCGCGGATCACGATCCACGGGGACTACGACGTCGACGGCGTGACCTCGACGGCGATCCTGCTGCGCGCCCTGCACACCTGGCAGGCCACGGTCGACCACCTCCTGCCCGACCGGCAGGCCGACGGCTACGGCCTCACGCACGCCACGATCGACCGCCTGCGCGCCCGCGGGACGCAGCTGCTGATCACGGTCGACTGCGCGATCACCGCGGTCGACGAGGTCGCCGCCGCCCGGGCGGCCGGGATCGACGTGATCGTCACCGACCACCACACGCCCCGGGCCGACGGCGTGCTGCCCGACGCGCTGCTCGTCCACCCGGGGGTCTGCGGCTACCCGTTCCGGGACCTCTGCGCGGCCGCGGTCGCCCACAAGCTCGCCGTCGCCGTGCACCGCGCCGCCGGCGGCGACCCGGCGCGCGCCGACGCGGACCTCGACCTCGTCGCGCTGGCGACAGTCGCGGACTGCGTGCCGCTGCACGGCGAGAACCGCCGGCTCGTCCGCGAGGGGCTCGGCGCGCTCGCCACCACCCGCAAGCCGGGCCTGCGCGCGCTGATGCGCGTCGCGCGGGTGGACCCGTCGACGATGGACGCGACCGACATCGGCTTCCGTCTCGCGCCGCGGCTGAACGCCGCCGGGCGCGTCGCCCGGCCCGACGCCGCGCTGGAGCTGCTGCTGACGCCCGACGAGGACCGCGCCGAGCGGATCGCCGAGGAGCTCGACCGCCACAACGCGGACCGCCGCCACACCGAGGAGCGGATCCGCTTCGACGCCGAGCGCCAGATCGCCGAGCTGGGGGAGCGTCCCGCCTACGTGCTGTGGGGGGGAGGACTGGCACTCGGGGGTGATCGGGATCGTCGCCTCGCGGATCGCCGAGCGCCACCGCCGGCCCGTCCTGCTCGTCGCCGTCCGCGACGGGGAGGGCACGGGCAGCGGCCGCTCGATCCCGGCGTTCGACCTGCTCGCGGGCCTCGACGCGTGCGCCGGGCACCTGCTGCGCCACGGCGGGCACCGCGCGGCGGCGGGCTGCACGGTCGCCGCGGACGCCCTCCCGGCGCTGCGCGCCGCGTTCGAGGCGCACGCCGCCGCGGTCCTGCGCCCGGAGGATCTCGTGCCGGTGGCCCGCGTCGACGCGGTCGTCGCGGGGATCGAGCTCGGCCTCGAGCTCGCCGAGGAGCTGCAGCGGCTGGCGCCGTTCGGGGAGGGCAACCCGGAGCCGTCGCTGCTGCTGCCCGCGTGCCGCATGCTCGACGTGCGACCGATGGGCGAGGGGCGGCACCTGCGCTTCGCGGTCCACGCCGGGGGCGTGTCGGCCCGCGCGGTCGCGTTCGGTCGCAGCGAGCTGCCCGACGGCGCCCCCGTCGCCGTGGACGCGACCTTCTCGCTGACGGTCAACCGCTGGAACGGCGCGGTCGAGCCGCAACTGCAGCTGCGCCATGCCACCGCTCCTGCGTGCGCCCCGATCACCTGCGTCGACGACGCCGACGACTGGGAGCCGGCGCTGCGCGCCGCGCTCACGGGGGGCGCGCCGGCGGCGTACGCGACGCTCGCCCCGCCCGCGACGCGCCGCACGGTCCTGGACCGGCGCGGCCAGGGCCTGCTCGGCACGGTCGCGGCGCTCGTCGCCAGCGGCGAGCCGGTGCTCGTCCTGACCGCCGACACGGCCAGCCGCCACCGCCATCTGCGCGGGCGCATCGGCGGCTTCACGCTCGCCTCGCACGAGGCGGCGCTCGCCGACCCGGCGCTGCGCGCAGCGCACCGGCACCTCGTGCTGCTCGACCCGCCGGCGCATCCGGCGATGCTCGAGGCGCTGCACGCCGGGAGCGCCGACCAGCTCGTCCACCACGCGTGGGGGCCCACCGAGGAGGGCTTCGCCGGCCGCGTCCACGAGCACCTCCACACCCTGCGCGAGCCGCTCGCCGACGTCTACCGGGCGCTGCGGGCCGGGACGGGCCTGCGGGACGCCCTGCGCGGGGACGGCGAGCGCCCGCGTCACGCGGTGCTCGCGGCGCGCCTGCTGCTCGTGCTCGAGGAGGCGGGCCTGGCGCGGGTCGACCGGGCCGCGCTCACGGCGGAGCTCCTGCCCAGCGGCCGCGTGGACCTGTCGGTGTCGGCCTGCTTCCGCGCCTGCGAGGAGCGCCGGGCGGCCGTCGCCGACCGCGCGACGCCGCCGCTCTCCCCGCCGCGCGAGCCGGTCGCCGCCTGACCGGCCCGGTGGCCGTCCGGGCCCCGACCGGCGGGCAGGACGCCTGGACCGTCGGCAGGTATCGGATCCGGCCCACCCCTGAGCTACGCTTGGGGCCGGATGGAGACCGCCACGACGACCCGTACGCCGCCGCGTGACTGACCGCTCGAACATCGGCGAGCGCCGTCCCGTGGGCGCGGTCGCCGACCCGGCGACCCACCCGTCGGTCGACCGCAAGGACCTCACCGAGACCGAGACGCGGCTGCTCTCCGACCTCTTCGCGATCGTCGAGGAGCACGCGGACGACGCGGCCGTCGCGGTCGACCGCGAGCGCGTCGAGGACGCGTTCGTGTTCGCCTGCGAGCACCACGCCGACCAGCGCCGCAAGTCCGGTGAGGAGTTCATCGTCCACCCGGTCGGCGTCGCGAAGATCTGCGCGGGCATGCGGCTCGACACGGAGACGCTCGTCGCCGCGCTCCTGCACGACACGGTCGAGGACACGTCCGCCTCCCTGGAGGAGGTCCGCGTCCGCTACGGCGACGAGGTCGCCGCGCTCGTCGACGGCGTCACGAAGCTCACGGGCATCACGTTCCAGTCGCGCGACGAGGCGCAGGCCGAGAACTACCGCAAGATGATGGTCGCGATGGCCTCGGACGTCCGGGTCATCCTGATCAAGCTCGCCGACCGCCTGCACAACATGCGGACGATCGCCGCGATGCCGAAGCAGAAGCAGATCGACAAGGCGAAGGAGACCCTGGAGATCTACGGGCCGATCGCGCACCGGCTCGGCATCCACGCGATCAAGTGGGAGCTCGAGGACCTCGCGTTCGCGACCCTGCACCCGCGCAAGTACCAGGAGATCAAGGGCCTGGTCAACCAGCAGCGCGACGAGCGTGAGACGTACGTCTCGAAGGCGGGCGCCTACCTAGCCCGCGAGCTCGAGGCGCTCGGCATCGACGCGGAGATCTCCGGCCGCGCCAAGCACTTCTACTCCATCTACACCAAGATGACGAAGAAGGGCCGGGAGTTCAACGAGATCTACGACCTCACGGCCATGCGGGTCATCGTCGAGTCGGTGAAGGACTGCTACGGCGCGGTCGGCGTCATCCACAGCCTGTGGAAGCCGCTGCCGGGCCGCTTCAAGGACTTCATCGCGATGCCGAAGTTCAACATGTACCAGTCGCTGCACACGACGGTGATCGGGCCCGAGGGCCTGCCGCTGGAGATCCAGATCCGCACCGTCGAGATGCACGCGATGGCGGAGTTCGGCGTCGCCGCGCACTGGATCTACAAGCAGGGTCGTGACGGCGGCCGACCGGTCGGTCCGCCGGTCTCGGCCAACGGCAAGGAGAAGCTCGACTGGCTGCGCTCGATGCTCGACGAGCAGCAGGACGACGCCGATCCGCGCGAGTTCATGGAGCAGGTGAAGGCCGAGCTCGTCACCGAGGAGGTCTTCGTCTTCACGCCGAAGGGCGAGGTGAAGTCGCTGGCGGCGGGGGCGACGCCGCTGGACTTCGCCTACGAGGTGCACACCGACGTCGGGCACCGCTGCGTCGGCGCGCGCGTCAACGGCAAGATCGTGCCGCTGCACTACGAGCTGCGCTCGGGCGACATCGTCGAGATCCTCACCTCCAAGCGCGACCGCGGGCCGTCCCGCGACTGGCTGGCGCTCGTGCGCACGACCCGTGCGCGGAACAAGATCAAGGCCTGGTTCAAGGCCGAGTCACGCGA
Organism: Conexibacter sp. W3-3-2; assembly: GCF_009707605.1. NCBI lineage: Bacteria > Bacillati > Actinomycetota > Thermoleophilia > Solirubrobacterales > Conexibacteraceae > Conexibacter > Conexibacter sp. W3-3-2. The sequence continues at coordinate 417,946 of NZ_WLYW01000001.1, forward strand.
GGACACCGAGCACACCGGCCGCGACCTGCTGCAGGAGCAGTTCAAGAAGGCCGGCCTGCCCGCCCAGAAGATCACCGGATCACCCCTGCTGGCGGACGTCATCCGCGAGATGGGCTTCAAGAAGGCCGACGACTTCTACATCGCGCTCGGCGCGGCGAAGATCAGCCCGAAGGTCGTCACCAACAAGGTGCTCGCGCGGTTGAAGGCCGGCGAGGCGGCGGAGGGGGAGGAGACGGCGGCCGAGTCGCTCATCTCCACCCGGCGCCAGCGGCGCCAGCCGACCGGGACGTCCTCGAGCTACGGCATCGTGGTCGAGGGCGTCGAGAACGTGCAGCTGCGGCTGGCGAAGTGCTGCCGGCCGGTGCCGGGCGACCCGATCGTCGGCTACGTCAGCCTCGGCCGTGGCATCACGATCCACCGCGACGACTGCCCGAACTCCGCGGCGCTGCGCAAGGACCCGGAGCGGTTCGTGCGCGTGCACTGGGAGGGCGACCACGAGAGCTCGTTCCGCGTCGAGCTGCAGGTCGACGCATGGGACCGCCACCGCCTGCTGGAGGACCTCTCGCGGACCTTCGCCGAGGGTGGGCTGAACATCGTCGAGGCCCGCTGCATCGTCAGCCCCCCGATGGTGCAGAACCGCTTCGTCGTCGAGGTCGGCGACACCAAGGCCCTGAAGGCCACGATCACCCGTCTGCGCAACATCGACAGCGTGTTCGACGCGTACCGCGTCACACCGGGAGCAGGATGAGCATGAGCACCACCCGCCGGACCACCGTGGCGACCCTCGCGGCCCTGACCGCTGCCGGCGCCCTCGCCGCCACCCCCGCGGGGGCGGACCTCGTCGTGCAGCAGTCGCTGGCGGGCATCTCGCCGGGCATGACCCGCGCGCAGGTCGAGGCGGTCCTCGGCGCCCCGCAGAGGGTCACGACGCGGCCCGACGACATCATGGGCTCGTACGACGAGCTGCGCTACGGCCTGACCACGGTGTCGATCAGCGGCGGCGAGGAGGGATCGGTGTTCTCGATCTCGACGACCTCGAAGAAGCAGCGCACGAGCTCCGGGGTGGGGGTCGGCACGACCGAGAAGACGCTGCGCCGCAAGGTCAGGGGGCTGCGCTGCTCGACGTACGCGGGCCGGTTCCGCATCTGCATGGTCGGGCGCCTCACGCCCGGGCAGACCGTCACGGACTTCCGCATCGGGAAGACGTCGAAGAAGGTCGTGAGCATCCAGCTGGGCCTGGTCATCGACTAGATGGCCGCGCTGGTCACCTCGCTCGCGGGGCTGCTGTGCCTCGCGCTCGCCGCCTACCAGGAGGTCCGCACCGCGCGGACGGCGGGCGTGTCGGTCGCGACGCTGGAGCGCCCGCCCGCCCTGCGCTACCTGCTGATCGCCTTCCCGTTCCTGTTCGTGGTGAGCGCGCTGGGGGAGGAGCACCTTCTGCTCGGCGTCGGGCTCGCGGTGCTCGCCCAGTCCGCCTACGTCACCTGGTGGCGTGGGCAGCGGCGTGCCTGAGCGGCTCGTCCGCCCGGCGGGGCCGCTGCGCGACGAGCGGGTCGTCCTGCGCCGGTGGCGTGCGGAGGACCTGCCCGACGTGCACCTCGGCATGCAGGACCCGGAGGTGCCCCGGTGGACGCGGATCCCGGAGGGCAACCCGCCGCACGAGGTGCGCCGCTACCTCGACGGGCAGCCACGGGCGCAGGCGGACGGCGCGGAGCTGGTGTTCGCGCTGGCCGACCCGGTCGACGACCGCTTCCTCGGCTCGATCTCGCTGCTGCGTGTCGTGCTCGAGGAGCACCGGGCCGAGGTCGGGTACTGGCTGGCGCCGTGGGGCCGCGGGCGCGGCGTGCTCACGAGCGCGCTGCGCCTCCTGAGCCGCTGGGCGCTCACGGACGGCGGCTTCGCGCGGCTGGAGCTGCGGATCGACCCGCGCAACGCGCCGTCCCTGGCCGCCGGGGAGCGCGCGGGCTACGTCCGCGAGGGCGTGATGCGGTCGATGCAGGAGCACCGCGGCGAGCGCATCGACCTCGTGCTGCTCTCGCTGCTGCCCAGCGACCTTCCGCGCGCCCCGACCGCCGGCTGAGCGCCGAGCACCCCATGATGAGACGATGTCTCATCATGGGATCCGTCGCGTCGACCCGTCCGCTGCCCGCGCTGCTCCTGACCGGCTTCCTCGGTGCGGGCAAGACGACCGCGCTGAACACCCTCTTGGCGGCCCGGCCCGACCTGCGCGTGGGCGTGATCGAGAACGAGGCCAGCGCCGAGGGCGTCGACGGCGACCTGCTGCAGGGGGCCGCGCGCGTGGTCGAGATCGCGGGCGGCTGCGCCTGCTGCACGGTCCGCGGCGCGCTCTCGTCGGCGCTGGAGCTGCTGGCCGAGCGCATCGACGAGCTCGACCTCGTCGTGGTGGAGGCCTCCGGGATCGCGGATCCCGTGCCGATCGCGCAGGCGTTCCAGGTCGCGGCGGTCCGTGGCGCGATCCGGATCGCCGCGACCGTGTGCGTCGTCGACGTGCCCGCGGTCGCGGCGGCGGACCTGCTGCCCCACGTCTGGGGGCGCCAGCTGCGCTTCGCCGACCAGGTGCTGCTGACCAAGGCCGACGGCGTCTCGGGGCCGCGCGTCGCCGCCGTGCGGCGGCGCGTCCGCGAGCACGCGCCGCACGCCGGGTTCGTCGCGGGCCTGGACGACCCCGCGGTGCTCGCGCCCGGCGCGACCGTCGCGCCGCCGGTCATCGACGCGCCGCCGGCGTCCGAGCCGTCCGCCTCCTCCGCGGCCGGCGAGGGGCACGGGTTCGCCGCGCACGCGCTGCGCGTCGCGACGCCGCCGGACGCCCACCGGCTCGAGATCTGGGTCCGCGAGGCGGTGCGCCGCCCCGGGGTCCTGCGGCTCAAGGGTGTCGTCGCGGTCCGCGGACGGCGCCGTCCCGTGATCGTGCAGGGCACGCCGCAGGGCGTCGCGCTCGAGGAGGCCCGTGGTCCCGTCTCGGCGCGGGGAAGCCGCCTCGTCGTGATCGGGACCGACCTCGACCCGGTGGCGCTGCAGGCAGAGCTCGACGCGTGCGCCGCCGCGCGACCGGACCCCGCTTCGGGAGCGGGTCAGGCGACGACGGTCAGCGCGCCGGGCGTCAGCGCGTAGACGGCCTCGTCCACGACGCCGATGGAGTCTCCGTCGACCTGCAGCGGCAGCGGGCGGTCGTCGGTGCTGCGGATCGTCACCGTCGGCACGGACTGGAAGCTGCTGACCGCCCGGTGACCGGTGATCTGCGCCCGCGGGGAGAAGAGACGGAACATGATCCCCGGCATGACCGTCGGCGTGGTGCGCTGGAGCACGATGCCGCTGAGCGTCCCGGAGTCGAGCCGCTGTCCGGGCACGAGCGCGATCGGGTAGTCCTTGAAGAACGTGAACGGGTCGCTGTTCTGGATGATCGCGGTGACCCCCGGGTGCACGGTCCCGTCCGGCAGCACCGCCTCCAGCCGCGGCGGCCTGACGACGTAGTCCTTCACGAACGTCGTGACGCCCGCGTAGGTGAAGTAGAACGGCCCGAAGCGGCGCTTCATCCGCGGGTGCGCGTCGACGCGCGCGACGACGCTGGCGTCGAGCCCGACGCCGCTGGAGAACGTGAACCAGCGGTCGTTGACCTTCGCCAGGTCGACCTTGCGCGGCGCCCACGTGTCGGCGATCCGCAGCAGGTGCTCGGTCGCGTCGACGATGTCGCCGGGGATGCCGAGCATCTTGCAGTAGACGTTGGTCGCCCCGCCCGGGAGCGTGGTCAGCGGGGTGGAGGAGCCGGCGAGGCCGTTGGCGGCCTCGTTGAGGGTGCCATCCCCGCCGAACGCGACGACGACGTCGTAGCCCTCGGCGGCCGCCTCGCGGCACAGCTCGGTGGCGTGGTCGCGCTTCTGCGTGTCGATCGCGTCGACGTCATAGCGGCCCTGCAGCGCGTAGACGACGAGGTTGCGCAGGCGGTCGCTGACCGTCGTCGCGTACGGGTTGACGATCACCAGCATGCGCTTGCGCTGCACCGGGCGATCGCTGGCGAACGCGTCACCGAGACGTTCGAGCGACTGGAGCTGGAGCGGGGCGGCCACGTCTCGACCTACTCCCGTCGCGCGCCCGCGTTACGGGCTAGAGCAGCGGGGTGCGGGCCCGCACGGACCCGGCGGCGAGGCTCGCCGCGCCGACGGCGTCCGCTGCGACGTTCGCGGCGGCGACCGCCGGCCCGCGCCGGACGCCCCAGGGCCGCACGTACGGCCAGAGGATCCGCACGTACGGGACGGCCGCCAGCAGCGGCCACGGGCGCCGCCGCACGACGGCGGCGACGGTCGCGAGCGCCGCGAGGTCGAACGCGGCACTGCGCCGGCTGAGGAACAGCCGCCGGAAGCAGAGGCCGTCACGCAGCTCGGGGATGCGGGCGACGAGCGCGGGGAAGAACCGCAGCCGCGCCCGCTCGAGCACGAACGAGCGGGCCGTGCCCGGCAGCACGGCGTGGTGCACGAGCGCGTCGGGGGCGAAGGCGACGCGCGCGCCCGCGCGGACCGCGCGCCAGCCGAACCACGCGTCCTCCCCGAGCTCCTTGGCGGTGGCGGTGCCCAGCCAGCTCTCGAAGCCGCCGAGCGCGTCGAACCGCGCCCGGGTCACGAGCAGGTTCGCGGTCTCGTACAGCTGGGTCGGCTGCCCGACGCGCACGGTGCGGTCGAAGGGGCCGACCGGCACGTCGGGCGGCGGGCCGACCGCGCCCTGCACGAGCTCGGCGCCGTCCTCGAGGGCGCGCAGGCCGGCCGCGAGCCAGTCGGGGGTGGGGGCGCAGTCGGCGTCGGTGAACGCGAGGACCTCGCCGCGGGCGTGCGCGGCGCCCCGGTTGCGGGCGGCGGCGGGCCCGACCCCGGTGCTCGCGAGCACCGTGACCGGCAGCGGGTGCGCGGCCGCGAGCGCCGCGGTGGCGTCGGTGGAGCGGTCGTCCACGAGCACGTGCTCGACCGTCCAGCCCTCGGGTGCGCGGACCGCGGCGAGCGCGTCGAGCAGGGCGGGGAGCGTCGCGGCGGCGTTGCGCGCGGGCACGACGACGCTGACGGTCCGAGGGCTCATCGCGCGGGGGACGGTACCCGGCGGCGCGGCGCTCGGTACGGTGGCCGTGATGTCCGACCCCCGCCACATGGCCGAGTTCTGGGACGAGCGCGCCCGCGAGGACGCGCTGTTCTTCGTCGACGACCGCCTGCGCTACGACCCGGCGCGCGCCGAGGGCGACGAGACCTGGTTCTGGGCGGAGGGCGAGCGGCTGCTGGACGAGCTCTTCACGCGCGCGGGCGCCCCGGCGATCGACCCGGGCGCCACGACCCTGGACGTCGGCTGCGGCGTCGGCCGGTTCACGCGCGTCCTGGCGCAGCGCTCGGTGCAGGTCCACGGCGTCGACGTCAGCGCGGAGATGCTCGACCGCGCCCGCCGGCTGCTGGGCTCCCACGCCAACGTGCAGCTGCACCAGGGGGACGGCGTGTCGCTGCCGCTGCCGGACGCCAGCGTCGACGTGGCGATCTCGTTCGTCGTCTTCCAGCACATCCCCGACCCGCGGATCACGCTCGGCTACGTGCGCGAGCTCGGTCGGGTGCTGCGCCCGGGCGGCTGGCTGTGCATCCAGCTGAGCAACGACCCATCGGTGCACCGGTCCGACCGTGCGGACGTGCCGCGTCCGCGGCTGCGCGACCGGCTGCTCGGCCGCGTGCCGAAGGGCACCGACGATCCGGCCTGGCTCGGGTCCGCCGTGACGCTCGAGCAGCTGGACGAGGCGCTGGCGGACGCCGGGCTGCGCAGCGAGCACCGCAGCGGGCAGGGCACGCAGTACCTGCTCGAGCGCGCCGTCAAGGCCGCCTGAGCGACCGGGCGGTCACAGCCAGCCGCGGCGGCGGAACAGGTAGAACATCCCGCCGAGCAGCCCGACCATGAACGCGATCACGATCCAGAACGCGGTGATCGAGTCCTGGCCGGGGACGTGCACGTTCATCCCGAAGATGCTCGCCACGAACGTCAGCGGCAGCATCACGGCGCTGAACGCGGTGAGCACGCGCAGGACGTCGTTGAGCTGGTGGGAGAGCACCGACTCGTTCGTGCTCTCGAGGCCCTCGACGACCTCCTTGAAGTTCTCGAGCATGTCCCAGATCCGCTCCGACGCGTCGTTGATGTCGTCGAAGTAGATGTCGAGGTCGTCGGGGATGTACCGCTTCGTGCGCTCGAGGTCGGCGAGCGCGGAGCGCTGCGGCCGCACGATCTTGCGGAAGTTGATGATCTCCTGCTTGGCGTTGGAGAGGTCGCGCACGATCTCCCCGGAGCGGCCCTCGAAGATGTCCTCCTCGAGCCGCTCGAGCTTGTTGCCGATCTTGCGCAGCATCGGGAACGACGCGTCGACGCAGTCGTCGACGATCTTGTAGAGCAGGTAGCCGGCGCCCTTGCCGAACAGCGACGCGCGGACGTCGTCGCGCTGCTGGGCCTGGGTGAAGAGGTACTCGAGCGGCTGGATCGGCTGGTTGGGCAGCGTGATCACGAAGTCGGGGCCGACGAACACGTCGACCTCGGCGGCGTTCAGACGGCCGACCTGCTTGTCGAAGGCGGGGAAGTGCAGGACGACGAACAGGTAGTCCTCGTACTCGTCGACCTTCGGGCGCTGGTTGCGCGAGAAGACGTCCTCGTAGTCGAGCGGGTGGAAGGCGAAGTGCTCCTCCAGCCACGCCCGGTCGACCTGGCGCGGCTGGACGATGTTCACCCAGCGCAGGCCGTCGTGCTCGACGACCTCGACGTTGGGGGTCTCAGGCTCCGGAGCGTGCGCGACGGCCGAGCCGCGACCGCGAGCCGGCCGCCGCAGGCGGGGCTTGGGCAGGCTGGGCATCGGGACTTCGGGGCTCGTCGGTCATCGGGGGCACCGCCGTCCATCCTACCGCCGTCCCGTCCCGGCCTGAACCCCCGGGCGTGAACGAGCGGTGAAGCGGGCCGCCGGTCCGCGGGGCTTGGTCCCGCCCGCGACGGTGTGTAGACTCCGCGCCACATAGCTGGACACATCCAGAGGGGTGGAGGGACTGGCCCGATGAAACCCCGGCAACCACGAGAGCGGCTCGCGCAGCGCTCGCGAAAGGTGCCAATTCCTGACAGATGTGGCCGGAGCTCCAAGGCACCGCCTCCCGGAACCTCCGCCACCCGACGGAGGTTTTTTGATGGCTGCAGAAGCGCTGAAGTGCCGGGAGTGCAAGACCGAGTACCCGCTGGAGGCCCACTACGTCTGCGAGCGGTGCTTCGGCCCGCTGGAGGTCTCCTACGCCCACAAGCCCGTCACCGACGTGGCGGAGGCCCGCCGCCGCATCCAGGCCGGCCCGCAGAGCGTCTGGCGCTACGCGGACTTCCTGCCGCTCGCCGGCGGCCCGCCGCAGGTCGGCCTGCCGGCCGGCTGCACGCCGCTGATCAAGGCGGACCTGCTCGCCGAGCGGCTCGGGATCAAGGAGGTCTGGGTCAAGAACGACACCGCGAACCCCACGCACTCGTTCAAGGACCGCGTGGTGTCCGTCGCGACCGCCCGGGCCCGCGAGCTCGGCTTCGAGGTGCTCGCCTGCGCCTCGACCGGCAACCTCGCCAACGCCGTCGCCGCCCAGGCCGCCGCGCTCGGGATGGAGTCCTACGTCTTCATCCCGGCGAACCTCGAGGAGCAGAAGATCCTCGCCACGGGCGTGTACGGCACGAACGTCGTCGCCATCCACGGCAACTACGACGACGTCAACCGGCTCTGCACGGAGGTCAGCGGCGAGCGTGAGGGCTGGGCGTTCGTGAACGTCAACATGCGCCCCTACTACGCCGAGGGCTCCAAGACGATCGCCTACGAGATCGCCGAGCAGCTCGGCTGGGAGACCCCGGACCGCATCGTGTCGCCGATCGCGTCCGGCTCGCTCTTCACGAAGATCGCCAAGGGCTTCGAGGAGTGGCTGGAGCTCGGCCTCATCACCGGCTCGCTGCCGAAGATGAACGGCGCCCAGGCCACCGGCTGCTCGCCCGTCGCCCAGGCCTACGAGGCCGGCCACGACGTCTGCCGCCCGGTCAAGCCGGACACGATCGCCAAGTCGCTGGCGATCGGCAACCCGGCCGACGGCCCGTACGCGGTCGAGCTCGCCCGTCGCAGCGACGGGGGCGTCACCGCCGTCACCGACGACGAGATCCGCGCGGGCATCCGGCTGCTGGCCGAGACGACCGGCATCTTCACCGAGACCGCCGGCGGCGTCACCACCGCCACGCTGCAGAAGCTCGCCGAGCAGGGCGAGATCGGCAGCGACGAGCGCGTCGTCATCGTGATCACCGGTGACGGCCTGAAGACCCTCGACGCCGTCCGCGACACGTTCGAGACCCACACCATCGATCCCACGTTCGACGCGTTCGAGGACGCGTTCGCGATTGGAGCCGCGAAGTAGATGAGCATCAAGGTCAAGCTGCCCACCCAGCTGCGTGCCGCCGCCGGCGGCGCCTCCAGCGTCGAGGTCGACGGGGCCACCGTCGGCGAGGTGCTCGCCGCCGTGTACGAGGTGCACCCGGAGCTGAAGGACCGCCTCGCCGACGAGGACGGGTCGCTGCGCCGGTTCGTGAACGTGTACGTCGGCGGCGACGACATCCGCTTCGGCGACGGCCTCGACACGAAGGTCGCCGACGGCGCCGAGGTGCAGGTCCTGCCCGCGGTCGCGGGCGGCTGCTGACCCCCGACTCCCGGTAGCGTCCCGACCCGCATGGTCGGACGCCTCCTGCAGCTCTCGCGCGCCGCGCGCTTCCGCCTCTGGGCGGTGGTGACCGCGGCGCGTCTGCGTCGCCTCGGCGGGCGCCTGGTCCTCGAGGTCGACGAGGTCCCGCGGCTGCTCGGCCTGCCGACGGTCGAGATCGACGGCTACCCGGGCACGCTGACGCTGCGGATCGGCCGCGAGGTGAAGCTCGGGTCCGGGCTCGTGATCGACCTCGCGCACGGCAAGGACGGCACGATCGACCTCGGGGACCGGGTCGTGTTCCAGAACGGCGTGCGGCTGCAGCCCTGGGGCGGTGCGATCCGCCTCGGCGTCGCCGCGCAGATCCGCGACCGCTGCGAGCTGAAGTCCGCCGGCGAGCTCATCCTCGGCGAGCGCGCGATCTGCGGGCGCAACGTCACGCTGCACTGCGAGGAGCGCCTGGAGCTCGGCGCGAAGGTCGGGCTCGCCGAGCGCGTCACGGTGATCGACTCCGACCACGGGTTCGACGGCAGCGACACGTTCTTCATGGACCAGCCGGTGCGCAGCACCCCGGTGCTCGTCGGCGCCAACTCGTTCGTGTCGACCAACGGCGTCGTGCTGCGCGGCAGCGTCATCGGCGAGAACTCCGTCGTCGCCGCGGGCGCCGTCGTCAACGGCGGCACCTATCCGCCGCAGTCGATCCTCGGCGGCATCCCCGCCCGGGTGCTGAAGTCCCTCGCCGACGGGGCGCACGCGGCGACGTGAGCACGCCGCCCGCGGACCGGCTGGGCGGCTACCGCGCCAAGCGCGACGCGGCCGGGACGCCCGAGCCCGGTCTCGGGGAGGACGAGGGCCGGCCGGACGGGGAGGAGGGCCGGCGCTTCGTCCTGCAGGAGCACCACGCCACGCGCCTGCACTGGGACCTGCGGCTCGAGCGCGACGGCGTGCTCGTCTCCTTCGCCGTCCCCAACGGCCTGCCGCCCGACCTCGGCACCAACCACCTGGCCATCCGCACCGAGGACCACCCGCTGGCGTACCTGGACTTCCAGGGCGAGATCCCGCGCGGCAGCTACGGCGCCGGCACGATGACGATCAGCGACCGCGGGACCTACGAGGTCCTGAAGTGGGATCCCGGCAAGATCGAGGTCCACCTGCACGGCGAGCGCCACGACGCGCAGTTCGCGCTGTTCGTCATCGACCGCGACCGCACGCTCGACCCGGAGCGCGACGGGGCGCAGTGGATGGTCCACCGGATGGGCTCCCCGCAGGATCCCGACGCCCAGCCGCTCCCGGACCGCGTGGCGCCGATGCTCGCCCGTCCCGGCACGCTGCCGCGCGGGGACGACTGGCGGTTCGAGATCAAGTGGGACGGCGCGCGCGTGCTCGCCCACAGCCGACCGGGGCAGCTGCGGCTGCGCAGCCGCAACGGCAACGACGTGACCGGCCAGTTCCCGGAGCTCGGGGCGCTGCAGCGGGCGTTGGGGGAGCACCGGGCCGTGCTGGACGGCGAGGTCGTCGCCTTCGACGAGGAAGGACGTCCGAGCTTCGCGGCGCTCCAGCGCCGCCTGAACGTCACCGACGAGGGACGGGTGCGGCGGCTCGTGCGTGAGCAGCCGGTCCGCTACGTCGTCTTCGACCTCCTGTGGCTCGACGGCCACGACCGCTGCGCGCTGCCCTACGAGGAGCGGCGCGCGCGGCTCGCGGCGCTGGAGCTCGAGCGGCGCAGCGGGGGCGTCGTGACCGCGCCGGAGGCGGAGGCGGACGGCGAGGCGCTGCTGGAGGCGGTCCGCGCCCTGGGGCTGGAGGGCGTGATGGCCAAGCGCCGCCGGGCCCCGTACCTGCCCGGTGTCCGCTCCGACGCCTTCACGAAGGTGAAGCTCACGGGCGAGATGACGTTCGAGATCGCCGGCTGGACCGCCGGGGAGGGCGGGCGTCGCGGCCGCCCCGGCGCCCTGCTCCTCGGCCTGCCCGATCCCGACGGGGGCCCGCTGCGCTACGTCGGACGGGTCGGCAGCGGCCTCGACGAGCGGACCCTCGACGAGCTGACGGGCGCGCTCGCACAGCGCGAGGTCGACGCCGATCCGCTGGCGCCCTCCAGCGGCGGGACCGTCGCGCCGCGCGGCTCGCGCTTCACCGGACCGGGCCTGCGCTGCGAGGTCCGCTTCACCGGCTGGACGCCGGACGGGGTGCTGCGCCATCCCGTGTTCGTGCGGCTCGTCGCGCCCGAGGGGGACGGGGCGGGCCCGGCGGCCCCCGGGGCCGGGAAGGGCACGCGCGTCACCGCGGCGGGCCGCGAGCTGCGCGTCACGAACCTCGACAAGCCGCTGTGGCCCGACGGCACCACGAAGGGCGAGCTGATCGGCTACTACGCCCAGATCGCGCCGGTGCTCGTCCCGCACCTCGCCGGGCGGCCGCTGACGATGCGCCGCTGGCCCGACGGCGTGACCGGCCCGACGTTCTTCGAGAAGCGCGCGCCCGGCCACCGTCCGGACTGGGTCGCCGTGGCCGACGTGACGCTCGACGGCGTCGCCGCGACGCAGCTGCTCGTCCAGGAGCCGGCGACGCTCGCCTGGCTCGGCAACCTCGCGGCGATCGAGCTGCACACGCCGCTGCACCGCCTGTCCGCCGCCGACGGGACGGCGGAGATCCTCGCCTTCGACCTCGATCCGGGCGCGCCCGCCACGGCGGTCGAGTGCGCGCGCGTGGCGTTCCTGCTGCGCGGCATGTTCGCCGGACTCGGCCTCGACGCGTTCGTGAAGTCCTCCGGATCGAAGGGCCTGCAGGTCTACGTGCCCCTGAACGCGGGCGCCGTCCCGTACGCGCGCACGAAGGCGTTCGCCCGCACGGTGGCCGAGCTGCTGGCCCGCGAGGAGCCGGGGCTCGTCGTCTCGCGGCAGGTGAAGGCCGAGCGGCGCGGCAGGGTGCTCGTCGACTGGCTGCAGAACGAGCACGGCAAGACGACCGTGTCGGTCTACTCGGTGCGTGCCGCGCACGACCGTCCCACGGTCAGTGCGCCGCTCACCTGGGACGAGCTGCAGGACCTGCTCGACGCGGGCGACCCCGACGCGTTCCTGCTCGGCCCCGACGAGGTGCTCGCCCGTGTCGCGCGGCTCGGCGACGTGTGGGCCGACGTCCTGACCCTCGACCAGGAGCTGCCCGCGGTCTAGCGCCGGCGCTACACGCCGGCGCACAGCGCCTGCAGGGCGAGCAGCGCACGCTCGGGGTCCTCGCGCATGAGCGCGAACGCCTGCGACGCCTGGTCGACGTCCTCGATCGAGACGTCCCGCCGCTCGACGCAGAAGCGGGCGATCCAGCGGACCGCGGCGCGCTCGTAGCGCTCGGGCTCGCGGTCGCGCAGCAGCACGCAGACGTGCAGCGCGTCGTCCAGCGACACGTTCGGCAGCTCGGCCGCCGCGGTGCGCACGAGCGTGAGGTTGCCACTCTGCAGGGCGCGGCGGAAGCGGGCGTAGGCGGAACCGTTGGACGTCATGGAGCGAACGTATGTTCGCACTCTCGTCAAGGGGTCTGCGCGCGCCGGCGTGCCATGCTGCGGGCATGCGCGAGATCCCCCTGCGTGACGGCATGATCCGGCTCGGCCAGCTGTTGAAGCTCGCCGATCTCGTCGACAGCGGCGGCGAGGTCCGCTGGTTCCTCGACGAGGCGGAGATCACCGTCAACGGGGAGCCCGAGAGCCGCCGGGGCCGCCAGCTGGTCCCGGGGGACCTCGTCGTGGTGAACGGCGAGGAGCTGCGGCTCGTCGCGACCTGACGCGGGCTCGACGCGCTCGGGGCTGAGCGCTCACCGGGTCGCTTCGTGGGCTGCATGCGCCCTCCGGGGACTCGCGTCATCCGAAGCCGTCGGGCTGACCGATGGCGACACCAGTGCGGCGGCCCATGCCTCGAGCGAGTAGTCCCGGGCGTAGCGCACCCGCCGCGCCTGCCCGTTGCGCGTGGCTTCGAGCCGCAGTCGCACCTCGAACCCCTGTGCCTCGTCCACGGGCACGACGAACTGCGCGCGCAGCTCCGGAACGTGGATCGCCAGCACGTCGACCAGGCCGACGTAGCTCTGGCGGCCGGCTCCGTGGTCGGTGCTGCGACAGTTGGCGAGGACGCAGCGGTCGCGCAGGCGGCCGCACTTCACCTGGACGCGCACGAGCTGTCCCCCTGGCGTCTCCACCATCAGGTCGCACGCTCCGAACTGGCTCCAGGGCAGCCAGACGGCGAGGCCGGCGGCGGTTAGCGCGGACAGCACCGCGGCTTCTGCGGCGTCTCCTCGCTGGCGGGTGTTCATCGGACGACGATCCCGCACCGACCGGACGGAACATACGTTCGTCTCGGGGTTCGCGGCAAGGATCCGCTATTGTCGCCGTCGCTCTGCGCCCGTAGCTCAGCTGGATAGAGCGCCGCCCTCCGGAGGCGGAGGCCGTAGGTTCGAATCCTACCGGGCGCGCCTCGTCGAAACCCCGCCTCGGTGCGGGGTTTCGCCGTTCCGGGAGGAGGCCGGACCGCCGGGCTAGGCGGCGGGCTTGCGGAACCGCAGGCGGGCGACGTGGTCGCCCTTGCCGGCGCCGCGCAGCGGCCGGTGGGTGACGGGCTTGCCGTCGCCGATCGGCTCGAGGCCGACGGTCGCCGCGTAGCCGCGGAGCGTCGCGAGGTTGCCCAGCCACCACGTGTAGCGCGAGCCGGGCACGATCGGCCGGTACTCGGCGACCGCGCGGCGGGGGTGGCGACGCGTGAGCGGCACCGAGTACGCCTCGATCATCAGCAGCTCGCCGCCGGGGGCGAGCACGTCGACCATCCGCTCCAGCGCGCCGACGGGGTCGCGCAGGTGCTGCAGGATCGTCCCGCACAGCACGAGGTCCACCGGGCCGTCGGTCCACGCCTGCTCGAGCTCGTAGACCGTGCCGAGCACGCGCTGCACCGACGAGCCGAGCGCCTCGTGCGCGAGCAGGAAGCCGGTGCCCCACTGCAGGCCGGACGCCTCCGTGTCGGCGAGGTTCAGCGCCCGCGTGTTCGGCGGCCAGTCCGCCTGCGTGCCGTCCGGCAGGTCGAGCGTGTGCACCGACGCGGCTCCCCGCCGCTCGAGCTCGAACGCCCAGAAGCCGTCGAAGGTGCCGACGTCCAGGCAGCGCAGGCCCGCCGTCGAGGCGGGCAGCGCCTCGGGCGCGAACGGGCGCAGGTCGCAGAAGCCGGGCGTGACGAGGTCGGGCGCGAGCTCGAGCGTGTGGTACCAGGCCGGATGGGCGAGGACGCGCTCGCGGACGTCGGGGGAAGGGGACGGCACGCGGGGCAGGGTACCTGTCACCCGTCGGCGAGCAGCCCGCGAGCGGCGCGCCCGCACCGCCACGGCGCGGCCACGATTCCGCCACACGGTCCACCGGGACGGCGGATAGGGTCGCGCCACCCCAACCACAGACCGTTCCCCACAGCACACCGGAGGTGCACCATGGTCAAGGGTTTCAAGGAGTTCCTGATGCGCGGCAACGTCATCGACCTCGCCGTCGCGGTCATCATCGGGGCCGCGTTCGGCGCCGTCGTCAAGGCGTTCGCCGACGACTTCATCGGTGGCCTGATCGGCGTCATCGGCGGCACCCCGAACTTCGACACCGCGGGGATCGAGATCGGTGACGGCAAGATCATCATCGGCACCACGATCACGGCGCTGATCAACTTCGTGATCGTCGCCGCCGTCATCTACTTCGTCATCGTCCTGCCGATGAAGACGCTCGCCGAGCGCGGCAAGAAGGCCGACAGCGACTCGCCGGCCCCCACCGACGAGACCGTCCTGCTCACGGAGATCCGCGACCTGCTCAAGGCCCAGCAGGAGCGCGGCCTGTAGGCGACGCACCCCGGGCGGGTCCACCGCCGCCGCGGCGTCGCTACGCTCGCTGGCGGTGGACCTCTCCCTGCACTTCGCCGGCACGGCCGGCTCCGTCCCGACCGCGCGGCGCGGCCTGCCCGCGACGCTGCTGCGCGCCGGCGGCGACCGCATCCTGTTCGACTGCGGCGAGGGCACCCAGCGGCAGCTGATCCGCTCGGTCGGGCTCGTCGAGCTCGACGCGATCTTCCTCACCCACCACCACATCGACCACTGGCTGGGCCTGCCCGGCCTGTTCAAGTCGTTCGACCTGCGCGACCGCGACCGCGAGCTGCTCCTCTACGGCCCGCCCGGGACCGCGGCGCTGCTGCAGTCCGTGCGTCCCACCTACGGGCGCCTCGGCTACCCGCTGACGATCACCGACCTCGAGGCGGGCGACGTCCTGGAGTGGGACGGCTACGAGATCGAGGCGTTCAACGTCCAGCACCGCGGGCGCGCGTTCGGCTACGCGATCGTCGAGGAGGACCGCCCCGGCCGGTTCGACGCCGAGCGCGCGGTCGCCCTGGGCGTGCGGCCCGGGCCCGACTTCGGGCGGCTGCAGGCGGGGGAGACCGTGGACGGCGTCACGCCCGACCAGGTGATCGGCGAGGACCGTCGCGGCCGGCGGATCGTGCTCAGCGGCGACACGCGGCCGTGCGACGCGGTCCGGGCGCACGCCGCCGGCGCCGACCTGCTCGTGCACGAGTCGACGTTCCTGCACGAGGACCTCGCGCGCGCGGGCGAGACCGGCCACACCACCGCCCGGCAGGCCGCCGAGCTGGCGGCCGAGGCGGACGTCGGCCTGCTCGCGCTCACGCACGTCTCACAGCGCTACCACCCGCGCGCGCTGCGCGAGGAGGCGCGCGCGGTGTTCGCGCGCACCGAGCTTCCGCGCGACCACGACCACGTCGTCGTCCCGTTCCCCGAGAAGGGGCCGCCCGAGCTCGTCCGCGCGGCGCGCCCCGAGCCCGCCACGCCCCAGGAGACCGCCGCATGACCGAGCCGACCCGCGTGCAGCCGCCCCCGGAGCGGCGCTTCTCGACGCTCGGGCTCGTGCTCACCGGCGCGGCGGGGTTCCTCGTCGGGATCCTGCTCGTCGCCGCGCTGGGCGGGGCGAAGGGCCGGTCGACCGAGACGGTCACGGTCGCGCGCACGACGACCGTCACGCGGACGGTGCCCGGGCCGGTGACCAACGGCGGCACGGTGATCGTCACGACCGCGGTCCCCGACGTCGTCGGTCAGCCGCTGGACGTCGCCCGCCAGCGGCTCGAGCGCTCCGGCTTCGACACCGACGTCGAGGGCGGCGGGCTGTTCGGCGTCATCGAGGAGTCCAACTGGCAGGTCGTCGCGCAGTCGCCGCAGCCGGGCGGCCAGCTCGAGCAGGGCTCGACCGTCCAGGTCGCGATCGAACGTCGCTGAAACCCGCACGGTGCGGCCGCGGCGCCTGCGCCGGCGGGCGGTCCGCCTGGACCGCTGGTAGGGTCCGGGGCGTCCTTTAACCCGGTCCCGTGAGGCCAGGAAGGAGCTCATGCCGCACCCGCAGAAGGTCGTCCTCGACGGCGATGCCATGCGCCGCACGCTCGTGCGGATCGCCCACGAGATCGTCGAGAAGCACGGCGAGCCCGACCGGCTCGCGATCGTCGGGATCCACCGTCGGGGCGCCGTCCTCGCCGCCCGGCTGCAGCGCCTCCTCGCCGACCTGCTCGACGCCGACGTCCCGCTCGGCGAGCTCGACATCAGCTTCTACCGCGACGACGTCGCCACGCGCGACGGCGGCCCCGTCATCCTCGCGTCGAAGATCGACTTCCCGATGGAGGGCCGCAGCGTCGTCATCGTCGACGACGTCCTCTTCACCGGGCGCACGGTCCGCGCCGCGATCGAGGCGCTGTTCGACTACGGGCGCCCCGCGCGCGTGCAGCTCGCGGTCCTCGCCGACCGCGGCCACCGCGAGCTGCCGATCCGCCCCGACTACGTCGGGAAGAACCTGCCGACCGCGCGCAGCGAGCGCGTGAACGTCGCCGTCGAGGAGCTCGACGGCCACGACGGCGTCACGATCACCACGGAGGACCCCTCATGAAGCACCTCCTGTCGATCCACGACCTCGACCGGGCCGCGATCGAGCGCATCTGCGACCGCGCCGCCTCGTTCGCCGAGGTCGGCGACCGCGAGATCAAGAAGGTCCCGGCGCTGCGCGGCCGGACCGTCCTGAACCTCTTCTACGAGGCGTCGACGCGGACGCGCAGCTCGTTCGAGCTCGCCGCCAAGCGCCTCTCCGCCGACGTGGTGAACTTCGCGGCGAGCGGCTCGAGCGTCGAGAAGGGCGAGTCGCTGAAGGACACGGTGCTGACGCTCTCCTCGCACAAGCCGGACGCGATCGTCATCCGCACCCCGTGGGCGGGCAGCGCCGACCTCGTCAGCGGCTGGACCGACGCGTCGATCGTCAACGCCGGCGACGGCAAGCGCGAGCACCCGACCCAGGCGCTGCTGGACGTCTACACGCTGCGCCGCCGGCTCGGCAGCCTCGACGGGCGCCGCATCTGGATCGTCGGCGACGTCCTGCACAGCCGCGTCGCCCGCTCGAACATCCTCGCGTTCGCGAAGATGGGCGCGCAGGTCACCGTCTGCGGACCGCCGACGCTGCTGCCGCGCGACATCGAGGACGCGCTCCCGTGCGCGGTCTCCTACACGCTCGCGGGGATCGAGGAGGCGGACGTCATCTACGCGCTGCGGATGCAGAACGAGCGGATGCACGACAGCTACGTGCCGTCGCTGCGCGAGTACGCCGCCCAGTACCAGATCAACGCGCGGCGCCTGGACCCGCAGCAGATCGTCATGCACCCCGGCCCGGTCAACCGCGGCGTCGAGCTCAGCGGCGAGGTCGTCGACTCCCCGCAGGCCGTGATCACCATGCAGGTGGAGGCCGGGGTCGTCGTGCGGATGGCGGTCCTCTACGAGGTGCTCGCGGGCTCGCGCGCGCCGCAGCCGCCGGAGGTCGCGCCCGTGCCGTCCACCCAGCAGGGAGTCGCCTCGTGAGCACCGCCCAGCCACTCGTCCACCGCGCCGGCCCGGCCGCCACGCTCGTCGTCCGCGGCGCGCACGTCCTCGATCCGCGCACCGGCATCGACGCGCCGATGGACGTCCTCGTGCGCGACGGGGTGATCGCGGAGATCGCGCAGCCCGGCCTCGCGGTCGTCCCCGATGGCGCCGAGGAGATCGACGGCACCGGCCGCCACCTGTTCCCGGCGTTCGTCGACCCGCACGTGCACCTGCGCACCCCCGGGCAGGAGCACAAGGAGGACCTCGACACCGGCACCCGCTCCGGTGCCGCGGGCGGCTACTGCGCGCTCGTCTGCATGCCGAACACCACGCCGGTCCTCGACAGCGCGCCGCTGCTGCGGTCGCTGCGCGAGGAGGCGGCGCGGCACGCGCGGATCCCGGTCGGCGTGATGCCCGCGATCACGCGGAACATGGAGGGCCACGAGCTCACCGACATGGCCGAGCTGCGCGAAGAGGGCGCGGTCGGGTTCACCGACGACGGCCGGCCGGTCGTCAGCGCCGGGATGCTCCGCAAGGCGCTGCGGTACCAGAAGCTCTGCGGTGGCGTGATCGCGCTGCACGAGGAGGACCCGACCCTGAGCGCGGGCGGCTCGATGCGCGAGGGCGCGGTCAGCGCGCTGCTCGGCGTCGGCGGCATCCCGTCGATCTCGGAGTCGACGATGGTCGCGCGCGACTGCGCGATCGCCGGCTACGAGGGCGCGCGCGTGCACATGCAGCACCTCAGCTCGATCGACTCGGTCCGCGCGATCCGCGACGCGAAGGCCCGCGGCGTGCAGGTCACGTGCGAGGCGTCGCCGCACCACCTCTGCCTCACCGACGAGAGCATCCGCGAGTCGCTGGACACCGCCAAGAAGATGAACCCGCCGCTGGGGACCGAGGAGGACCGCCAGGCGCTGATCGCCGGACTGCTCGACGGCACGGTGGACTGCATCGCCACCGACCACGCGCCGCACGCCCGGGACGAGAAGGAGGTCCCGTTCGAGCAGGCGCCGATGGGCACGACCGGCCTGGAGACCGCGTTCGCCTCGGTCTACACCGACCTCGTGCTGCCCGGGGTGCTGCCACTCGCGCTCGTCGTCGAGAAGCTCACCAGCGGCCTCGCGCTGCTGGACCTGCTCACCCCGCGCGTGGAGGTCGGCGCTCCCGCCAACCTCACGCTGCTCGACCTCGCGCAGGAGTGGACCGTGGGAGAGCACGGCTACCACTCCCGCTCGGCCAACAACTGCTTCGCCGGACGCCGCCTGCACGGTCGCGTCCTGCTGACCGTCGCCGCCGGCGCGGTCGTCCACCGGACCCCGGAGACCACCAGCTCGTGACCGCCACCGCCACCGCCTACGTCCTGCTCGCCGACGGCACCCGCTTCGACGGGATCGCCTGCGGCGCCGACACCCCACGCCGTGGGTGAGGTCGTCTTCACCACCGGCATGTCCGGCTACCAGGAGTCGGTGACCGACCCGTCGTTCGCCGGCCAGCTCATCACGTTCACCTACCCGCACATCGGCAACTACGGCGTGTGCGAGGCGGCGATGGAGAGCGACCGCATCCACGCGCGCGCGGTCATCATGCGCGCCGCCACGAACACCGAGGACGCGCCGACCGCCGAGCGCGGCTGGCTGGACTGGCTCGTCGACTGCGGCGTCCCGGCGATCACCGACGTGGACACGCGCGCGCTCGTGCGGCACATCCGCGAGGCGGGGTCGATGCCGGGCGGCGTCTTCCCGGCGTCGATGAGCGAGGACGAGGCGCGCCAGCGGATCGCCGCGGAGCCGCCGATGACCGGCCGCGACCTCGCCCGCGAGGTGACCCCCGCGGAGGCGACCGTGCACGGCGGCGCGCCGCATCCCTCGGGCCTCGTGCGCGTCCACGCGATCGACACCGGCATCAAGGGCTCGATCGTCCGCCACCTCGTCCAGCGTGGCGCGCAGGTCACGCTGCACCCCTGCACGGTCAGCGCCGAGGAGCTGCTGGCCACCGACGCCGACGCGTTCTTCCTCGCCAACGGTCCCGGCGACCCGGCGGCGCTCGACCACGTCGTCGAGACCGTCCGCGGGCTGATCGGCCGCAAGCCGGTCTGGGGCATCTGCCTCGGGCACCAGCTGCTGTGCCGCGCGGTCGGCCTCGAGACGACGAAGCTGCCGTTCGGGCACCGGGGCGGCAACCACCCGGTGAAGGACCTCCGCACGCAGCGCATCGAGATCACCTCCCAGAACCACGGCTTCGCGGTCACCGCCCCCGCGGGCGGCGTGCGGATCGAGGTCGACGAGCCGGTGCGCTGGGAGACCGACTTCGGGGCCGCGGCCCTGACCCACGTCAACCTCTACGACCGCACCGTCGAGGGCCTCGAGCTGCTCGACGTCGAGAGCGCCACCGTCCAGTACCACCCCGAGGCCGGTCCGGGGCCCAACGACGCGCTCTACCAGTTCGACCGGTTCCTCGACGCCGTCCGGGAGGCGTAGCCCGATGCCCCGCCGCAACGACCTGAAGCGCATCATGATCCTGGGCTCCGGCCCGATCGTCATCGGCCAGGCGGCCGAGTTCGACTACTCCGGCGTGCAGGCCTGCAAGGTCCTGCGCGAGGAGGGCTACGAGGTCGTCCTCGTGAACTCCAACCCGGCGACGATCATGACCGACCCGGAGTTCGCCGACGCCACGTACGTCGAGCCGCTGCTGCCGGGCCCGGTCGCCCGCATCATCGAGAAGGAGAAGCCCGACGCGCTGCTTCCGACGCTCGGCGGCCAGACCGCGCTGAACCTCGCGAAGGCCCTGTACGAGGACGGGACGCTCGACCGGCTCGGGGTCGAGCTGATCGGCGCGAACTACGACGCGATCTGCTGCGCGGAGGACCGCGACCTCTTCCGGGCCGCGATGGAGCAGGCCGGCCTGAAGATGCCGGAGTCCGAGATCGCCACGACGATCGAGGAGGCCCTGACCTTCCAGGAGCGGATCGGCCTGCCCGCGATCATCCGCCCGGCGTTCACGCTCGGCGGCCGCGGCGGCGGCATCGCCCGGACGCCGGAGGAGTTCCGTGCGATCGTCGAGCGCGGCCTCGACGCGTCCCCGATCACGCAGGTGCTGATCGACCGGTCGGTCCTGGGCTGGGGCGAGTACGAGCTCGAGGTCATGCGCGACAACCGCGACAACGTCGTGATCGTGTGCTCGATCGAGAACGTCGACCCGATGGGCGTCCACACCGGCGACTCGGTGACCGTCGCCCCGCAGCAGACGCTGACCGACGCGCTCTACCAGCAGCTGCGCGACCAGGCGATCCAGGTGATCCGGGCGGTCGGCGTCGAGACCGGCGGCTCCAACGTGCAGTTCGCGGTCAACCCGGAGACCGAGGAGATCCTCATCGTCGAGATGAACCCGCGCGTGTCGCGGTCCTCGGCGCTGGCCTCGAAGGCGACCGGCTTCCCGATCGCGAAGATCGCGGCGCGGCTCGCCGTCGGCTACGCGCTCGACGAGATCGACAACGACATCACGATGTCGACCCCGGCGAGCTTCGAGCCGACGATCGACTACGTCGTCGTGAAGTGGCCGCGGTTCGCGTTCGAGAAGTTCACGGGCGCCAACGCCGAGCTGTCCACGCACATGAAGAGCGTGGGGGAGGCGATGGCGATCGGCCGGACCTTCGGCCAGGCGTTCGCGAAGGCGATGCGCTCGCGCGAGCTCGACGCGATCCCGCACCTGGCGGAGCGCTCAACCGAGGAGCTCGTCGCGTCGCTGGAGCGCCCGTCCTCGGAGCGCTACGACGTGCTGATGGAGGCGCTGCGCCGCGGCACGTCGACCGCGGAGATCCACGCGGTGACGAAGATCGACCCGTGGTTCCTCGCCGAGCTCGAGCAGCTCGCGCACGAGCCCGACGCGGCGTTCGCCGGCGTGCGGACGTTCAAGTCGGTGGACACCTGCGCCGCGGAGTTCCCGGCCAGCACGCCGTACTTCTACTCCGGCTGGGAGCGGCCGACCGCCGACGGCGCGCCGCGCCACGAGGTGGACCGCGGCACGAACCGCAGCGTCGTGATCCTCGGCGCGGGCCCCAACCGGATCGGGCAGGGCATCGAGTTCGACTACTGCTGCGTGCACGCGGCGATGACCGTGCGGGCCTCCGGGCGGGACGCGGTGATGATCAACTGCAACCCGGAGACGGTCTCCACCGACTACGACACCTCCGACCGCCTCTACTTCGAGCCGCTGACGCTCGAGGACGTGCTCGGCGTGCTGGAGCTCGAGCAGCCCGAGGGGGTCATCGTGCAGTTCGGCGGGCAGACGCCGCTGAAGCTCGCGGCCGGGCTGATGGAGGCCGGGGTCCAGATCCTCGGCACGAGCGTCGACGCGATCGACCTTGCCGAGGACCGCGGTCGCTTCGGCGCGCTGCTGACCGAGCTGGGCTACGAGGCGCCGCCGTACGCGACCGCGCACTCGGTCGCCGAGGCGCTCGAGGCGGCCGAGCAGGTCGGCTTCCCGCTGCTGGTGCGCCCGAGCTACGTGCTCGGCGGCCGCGCGATGGAGATCGTCTACTCGGTCGAGGGCCTGCGCGACTACCTCGCCCGGCACGCCCCGCCGGAGGGCGTGGAGCGCGGCGAGATCTTCCTCGACCGGTTCCTCGAGAACGCGATCGAGGTCGACGTCGACGCGCTGTGCGACGGCACCGACGTGTGGGTCGGCGGGATCATGCAGCACGTCGAGGAGGCCGGGATCCACTCCGGCGACTCGGCCTGCGTGCTGCCGCCGCACTCGCTGGGCGGCGAGATGCTCCAGCAGCTGCGCGAGCAGGCGCGCGGGATCGCGCTCGGGCTCGGTGTCGTCGGCCTGCTGAACGTGCAGTTCGCGGTGCACGGCGGGCGCCTGTACGTGATCGAGGCCAACCCGCGCGCGTCGCGGACGGTGCCGTTCGTGTCGAAGGCGATCGGCGTGCCGCTGGCGAAGATGGCCTGCCGGCTGATGCTCGGCGAGTCGCTCGCCGACCTGCAGCTGCCGGCCGACGACCGCGTCTTCGACCACGTCAGCGTCAAGGAGGCGGTCCTGCCGTTCGACCGCTTCGACGGCTCGGACGCGCTCCTGGGTCCGGAGATGCGCTCGACCGGCGAGGTCATGGGCATCGCCCGCGACTTCCCGGCGGCGTTCGCCAAGGCGCAGGCGGCGGCGGGCGCGTCGCTGCCGAGCGAGGGCACGGTGTTCATCACGGTCGCCGACACCGACAAGCCGGCCGCGGTCGCCATCGCCCAGACGCTGCACGACCAGGGCTTCAAGATCATCGCGACGACCGGGACGGCGGCGGCGATCGCCCGCATGGGCATCCCGGCGGAGGCGATCAACAAGATCGGCGAGGGGTCCCCGCACGTGGTCGACTGGATCGAGCGCGGTGACGTGCAGCTCGTCGTCAACACCCCGACCGGCTCGGGGGCGCGCACCGACGGCTACGAGATCCGCAGCGCGGCGATCGCCCGCGGGATCCCGTGCCTGACGACGCTCTCGGGTGGCCTGGCGGCGGCGCGCGCGATCGCGGCCGCCCGCACGGGGGAGCCCGAGCCGCTGTCGCTGCAGGAGATCCACGACCGCGACGGCGCGACCGCGTAGGCCGGCCGTGATCTGGCGCGCGCTCTTCCGCCTCGTCCTCGTCCGGGTCGACGCGGAGACCGCGCACCGGCTCGGGACCGTCCCGCTGCGGCTGGCGGGCCGGCTGCCGGGCCTGGCGCGGCTGCTGGGGCCGCGCGACCCGCGGCTGCAGGTGCGGGCCTTCGGGCTGACGTTCCCGTCGCCGGTGGGCCTGGCGGCGGGCTTCGACAAGGACGCGGAGCTCGTCGACGGGCTGCTGGCCCTGGGCTTCGGGTCGGTGGAGGTCGGCACGGTCACGGCGGAGGGCCAGCCGGGCAACCCGCGCCCGCGGCTCGTGCGGCTGCCCGCCGACCGGGCGCTCGTGAACCGGATGGGCTTCAACAACCGCGGTGCCGCGGTCGCCGAGGGACGGCTGCGGGCGCGCCGGCGGACCGGCGCGGTCGTCGGCGTGAACCTCGGCAAGACGAAGCTCGCGACCGACGCGGTCGCCGACTACGTGGCGTCCGCGCGCCGCCTGGCGCCGCTGGCGGATTACGTGGTGCTGAACGTCTCCTCGCCCAACACGCCGGGCCTGCGCGACCTGCAGGCCGTCGCGCAGCTGGGGGAGCTCGTCCGGGCGGTCCGGCCGGTGCTCGACGGGCGGCCGCTGCTCGTGAAGATCGCGCCCGATCTCAGCGACGAGGACGTCGACGCGGTCGCCGAGCTCGCGCTGGCCGAGCGGCTCGACGGGATCATCGCGACGAACACGACGATCACCCGCGACGGGCTGCGCTCGACCGTCGCGGAGGTCGAGGCCGCGGGCGCGGGCGGGCTGTCCGGGGCGCCGGTCGCCGCGCGGTCGCTGGAGGTGCTGCGGCGGCTGCGGGCCCGGGTGGGGGAGGAGGTCGTGCTGGTGTCCGTCGGGGGGGATCGAGACGCCGCAGGACGCCTGGGATCGCCTACAAGCCGGTGCGACGCTCGTCCAGGCCTACACGGGCTTCGTCTACGGGGGCCCGCTGTGGCCCTGCAAGATGCATCGCGGGCTCTCGCGGAGGCTCGACGCGGCGGGTCTCGGATCGGTCGCCGAAATCACGCAAAAAGCGGGGAAGTTTGCACCCTGACGCACCTGCCCTGAGGCTTGGGCAAGCGAAAACCGCTGCAAATCGAGAGAAAACGCTCGACCACGCTCGACAGCCCTCAACCTGAGGTCGAGCTTGAGTCGAATGTGGGTATCGGGCCCGCGATGGCCAACCCGACGATGTATGCTCGCCCACGCCGATGACCGCTGCCCCTGACACCGCTTCGAAGACCACGGCCCCCGAGCGCTCGCTGAACCAGCGCATGGACGCGCTCCAGCGGGCCAACGACATCCGCAGCCGTCGGGCGCAGCTCAAGAAGGACCTGAAGGCCGGCCGCGTGTCGATCCACCAGCTCCTCGCGGACCCGCCCGAGTACGTCGAGACCGCGAAGGTCTTCGACATGCTCCTCGCCGTCCCGAAGTACGGCCGCGTGAAGGTGAACAAGGTCCTCACGACCTGCCGCATCTCCCCGAGCAAGACCATCGGCGGCCTCTCCGAGCGCCAGCGCAACGAGCTCGTCGAGTCGCTCAAGCGCTAGGCCGGCCGGCGGTCCCGGGCGGTCCCTCCGACCCGCGGTCTAGGCTCACGCGCCCATGTCGCGTGTCTTCGTCATCACGGGCCCCAGCGGGGTCGGCAAGGGCACGCTCATCCGCCAGCTGCTCGACCGCGTGCCCGGCCTCGAGCTCAGCGTCTCGGCCACGACGCGCGCGCCCCGCCCCGGCGAGGAGCACGGCGTCGCCTACCACTTCCTCTCCGACGAGGACTTCGCCCGCCGCGTCGACGAGGGCGACTTCGTCGAGTGGGCCGAGTACTCCGGGCGCCGCTACGGGACCCTGCGCTCGGAGCTGCGCAAGCGCACCGACGCCGGCGCCCCCGTGCTGCTGGAGATCGAGGTGCAGGGCGCCCGCCAGGTGCTCGACTCGCTGCCCGAGGCCGTGCGGATCTTCATCGCGCCGCCGTCGGCCGAGGTCCTGCGCACGCGGCTCGTCGGCCGCGG
The DNA here is from genome assembly GCF_009707605.1 of Conexibacter sp. W3-3-2. NCBI lineage: Bacteria > Bacillati > Actinomycetota > Thermoleophilia > Solirubrobacterales > Conexibacteraceae > Conexibacter > Conexibacter sp. W3-3-2. Next base: position 443,178 of record NZ_WLYW01000001.1, read on the forward strand.
CACCGACGGCGACGCCGAGATCGAACGGCGCCTGCAGGTCGCCGAGGAGGAGCTCGCCGCCCAGGGCGAGTTCGCCCACGTCGTCGAGAACGACCGGCTCGAGGACGCGATCGACGAGCTCGTGGCGATCGTCCGCACGCACCTCGACGGCTGACCGACCGGATCGGCCCCGCCGACCCACCGCTACACTGGGTCGATGATCAACCCTCGCATCGACACGCTGCTCGAGAACGTCGACTCGAACTACGCGTCCGTGATCGTCGCCGCCAAGCGTGCGCGGCAGATCAACTCGTACTACCACAACCTCGGCGAGGGGACCTTCGACGAGTTCCCGCCCCCGATGGTGGACTCGAGCTCGAAGAACTACCTGACGATCGCCCTCGAGGAGGTCGCGGGCGGCAAGGTCAAGTACCAGTACCGCTAGGCCGCACCGGCCGGAGCTCCGGCGATGGCGCGCGTCCTGATCGGCGTCACCGGCGGCATCGCCGCCTACAAGGCGCTGGAGCTCGTCCGGCTCGCCACGAAGGCGGGCCACGCGGTGCGCGTCGTGCAGACGCCCACCGCGCAGCAGTTCGTGGGGGCCATGTCGTTCGCCGGCCTGACCGGCGCGCCGGTCCTCGTCTCGGAGTTCGAGCGCGACCCGGCACGCGGCGCGTTCCCCGACCAGGCGCCCCCCGAGCACGACCCGCTGAGCCACCTCGAGCTCGTCGCCAACGCCGACGTGCTCGTGATCGCCCCGGCGTCGGCGAACACGATCGCCAAGCTCGCCCACGGGCTCGCCGACAACCTGCTCACCTCGGCGGCGCTCGCCGCGACCTGCCCGGTGCTCGTCGCGCCCGCGATGAACAACGCGATGTACGAGCACGCCGCCACGCAGGCGAACCTCGCGACGCTGCGCGACCGCGGCGTCGTCGTGATCGACCCGGGCACGGGCGCGCTCGGCTCCAAGGGGGAGTGGGGCGTCGGGCGGCTCGCCGAGCCCGCCGACCTGCTCGCCCGCATCGAGGCGGTCCTCGCCGGCCGGCCCACCGCCGGGCCGTGGGACGGTCTGCGCGTCCTCGTCACCGCCGGGGGCACGCGGGAGCCGATCGACTCCGTGCGCTACGTCGGCAATCGCTCCTCGGGCCGGATGGGCTTCGCGCTCGCCGACGCGGCCGCCGCCCGCGGGGCCGTGGTCACCGTCGTCGCCGCGAACGTCACGCTCCCGCGCAACCCCGCGGTCCGCTACCTCGACGTCGAGACCGCCGCGCAGCTCGCCGACGCCTGCGCCGGCGCCTTCGCCCAGACCGACGTGCTGCTGATGGCCGCCGCCGTCGCCGACTTCCGGCCCGTCGGCCCCGCCGACCACAAGATCAAGAAGACCGGCCGCGGCGAGCTCACGGTCGAGATGGAGGCGACGGTCGACGTCCTCGCGTCCCTCTCCGGCACCCGCCGCGACGGGCAGGTCCTCGTCGGCTTCGCCGCCGAGCACGGCGACGGCGCGCTCGCCTACGGGCGCGACAAGCTCGAGCGCAAGGGGCTCGACGCGATCGTCGTCAACGACATCTCGCGGCCGGACATCGGCTTCGACACGCCCGAGAACGAGGTCACGGTCATCACGCGCACGGGGGACCAGCCGATCGCCAAGGCGGACAAGGCCGCGGTCGCCGACGCGATCCTCGCGGTCGTCGACCGGCTGCGCGACGCCGCCGTGCGGACACCGACGTGAGCGAACTCGACGGCGCCGCACACGCCCCGCTCGACCGCGGCGAGATCGACGCCGCCGTCGGCCTCGCCGCCCGCATCCGGGCGACCGTCCGCGACGGGGTCGAGGTCCGCGAGGAGGTGCTCGACGACCTGCTCGTCGCGATCGTCGCCGAGGGGCACGTCCTCCTGGAGGACCTTCCCGGCGTGGGGAAGACCACGCTGGCCCGCGCGCTCGCCCGCGCGCTCGGGCTCGAGTTCGCGCGCATCCAGTGCACCGCCGACCTGCTGCCCGCGGACGTCGTCGGCACCAACGTCTTCAACCAGCGCGAGGACCGCTTCGAGTTCCGGCCCGGCCCGATCTTCGCCAACGTCGTCATCGTCGACGAGATCAACCGCGCGAGCCCCAAGACGCAGTCGGGCCTGCTGGAGTGCATGCAGGAGCGGCGCGTGACCGTCGACGTGCACAGCCACGAGCTGGCCCGCCCGTTCGTCGTGCTCGCGACGCAGAACCCGGTGGAGTTCGAGGGCACCTACCCGCTGCCCGAGGCGCAGGTCGACCGCTTCATGATGCGCCTGTCGCTCGGCTACCCCGACGCGGACGCCGAGGCCGCGATGCTCCTCGCGCACGAGCTCGGGGACCGCGTCGCCGCGCTCGACGCCGCGGGCGGGCCCGCCGAGGTCCTGCAGGCTCAGGACCTCGCGCGGCGCGTGCACACCTCCGAGGCGCTGCGTGCCTACGTGGTGGCGCTGCTCACCCGCACCCGCGAGGACGCCCGCGTGGAGCTCGGCGCGAGCCCCCGCGCGGGCCTGCTGCTGCTGCGCGCGGCGAAGGCCCGCGCCCTGCTGCACGGCCGCGACCACGCGCTGCCCGACGACGTGCAGGCGCTCGCCGAGGTGGTGCTCGCGCACCGCCTGGTGCTCGCGCCGGAGGCGCACGGCGCCCGTGGCGGCGAGGTCGTGCGCGACGCCCTCGCGAAGACCACGGCGCTCTGAGGTCCGGGCGATGCGCCGTGGCGACCGCGACCACGGAGGCAGCCGGCCCGCGGCGGGCACGCTGCTGCTCGCGCTCGCCCTGCTCGCCGCGGCCGCGGCGTTCGACGCCGAGCCGCTCTACGTGCCGGGCGTCGCGTTCGGGCTGCTCGCGGTCCTCTGCCTGCTGTGGGTGCGGCTCGCCGCCGCGGGCCTGCGGGTACGGCGCACCGTCTCCGGCGGCCGCGTCCAGGAGGACGACCCCCTGCCCGTCACGGTCACCGTCGTCGGTGGGGTGCTGCGGCTGCCGACCGGCGAGATCCGCGACCCGCTCCTGCGACGCGCGCGGCCGCTGCAGCTCGGGCGCGACCGCCAGGTCGTGCAGGCGACGGCGCGACTGCCGCGGCGCGGGCGGCGCCTCGTCGCGCCGCCCAGCGTGCTGGTGCGCGACCCGTTCGGCCTCGCCGCCCGCACGGTCGGCGGCGGCGAGCCGACCGAGGTCCTCGTGCTGCCGCGCGTCGATCCGGTCGTGGTGACCGCGGCGGGCGCCGACGGCACCGGGCTGGGCCTGCGCCGCCGTCACCGCCCGACGAGCGCCGAGGTCGAGGTCGACGGGGTCGGTCCGCTGCGCCCGGGCACACCCGCCTCGCGGATCCACTGGCCGTCGATCGCCCGCCGCGCCGAGCCGCAGGAGCGTCGCCTCCACGCCGACGGCGGGCGCCTGCCGGTCGTGGTCCTGGACCCGTCGCCCGACCCGGGCGATCCGCAGGGCGCCGCCGACGACCTCGACGCGGCGGTGCGCGCGGTCGCCTCGCTGGCGGTGCACCTCGCGCGGCGCGGCGGCTGCGAGGTTCTGCTGCCCGGCGACCGCCGGCCCACCGAGCTCGACGCGACCCTCGGCGGCTGGGCCCGGCTGCACGTGCGCCTCGCGCTGGTGGAGGCGGGGCCCGCGCCCGCGACCGCCCAGCTGCGCGGCCGCACCGGCCCGATCGTCCACGTCTCCGCCCGGCGGGTGCAGCGTCCGCCGCGCGCGCTGGCCCAGCACGGGGCGGGCCAGGTGCTCGTCGTCCCGGGCTCGATCGCCGGCCGCCGGCCCGCGTTCGCCGTCGCGGGCTGCGCGGGCTACGAGCTCGCCGACCGCCTCGACGCCGCGAGGTCGGCGTGAGCACCCTGGCACCCGCGCCGCGCCGCGAGCGTCCTGCCCGCCGGGCGCCACGCACGGCGGCACCCGCGCCCGTCGTGGCGCCGGCGCGCGGCGGCCTGCGGCTCGCCGCCTGGACGCTGCTCGCGCTGCTGGCCGCGCACGCGTGGGCCGACCAGGTCGCCCCGGCCTCGCGCGCCGCCGCGACCGCGAGCGTGCTGCTGGGCAGCGCGATCGGCGCGCTCCTGCTGCTCGCCCCGCGCGTCACGTCGCGCCGGCGGCGGCTGCTGCTCGTCGACGGCCTCGCGCTGGGCGCGCTCGTGCTCGCCCTGGCGACCTGCGGCGTCCCGCTGCGCCTCCTGCTGCCGGACGCCTGGGGCGAGCTGGCGGCCGGCATCGGCCAGGGGCTCGGCGCGCTGCCCGGCGTGCGCGTCCCGTACCGGGGGCTCGACGAGTGGACCCGCGCGACGATCGTCCTCGGCGGCACGCTGCTGGTGCTCGTGTCCGCCTGGGTCGCGTTCGTCCCCCGCGGCGCGGCGACCGGCCGCCCGCTGGTCGCCGCCGGCCTGCTCGCGACGCTGTACGCGGTCCCGGTCGTCGAACGCGCACCCGACCACCCGTTCCTGCAGGGCACCGCGGTCACCGTGCTGCTCGCCGTCCTGCTGTGGGGGGACCGGCTGCCGCGCGGCCAGGCGCGTCCGGCGGCCATCCTGCTGGCGGTCGCGGCCGTCGCGGCCGCGGTGCTCGCCCCGCGCCTGGACGGTGACCGGCCGCTGTTCGACTACGAGTCGTTCGTCGCCGACAGCCTCCAGGGCCGCAACACGAGCACGTTCTCCTGGCAGCACCGCTACGGCCCGCTGAACTGGACGCGGACCGGCCGCGAGGTCCTGCGGATCCGCGCCCGGCAGGGCACCTACTGGAAGGCCGCCGTCCTGCCCGAGTTCGACGGTCGCGCCTGGCGGACGACCGACGCGGTCGACATCCGCACGCCGGACACCGAGATCGCCGAGGACCCCGGCTACCGCCAGCAGCTGACCGTCGTCGTCGCCGGGCTGCGCTCCCCGGAGTACGTGACCGCCGGCTCGACCCGCAGCATCGCCGCGTCGCCACGGCTCGCGATCGAGAGCGGCTTCGGCACCTTCCGGACGGGGTCGCGCCCGCTGCGTCGCGGCGATGCCTACCGCGCCGAGGTGTACGTGCCGCAGCCGTCCCCGGAGACGATGCGCGACGCCGGCAGCAGCTACCCGCTGTTCACCCGCCGGTTCCTGTCGATGGGCCTCCCGGACAGCGAGCGGTCGGTGCTGCTGTTCCCGCGCTGGGGCGAGAGCCAGTCGATCTTCCGCTACGCCCTCGGCGCCCCGCCGCGCTCGGACGGGGAGGAGCAGCTGCTGGCCTCGCCCTACCGGCGCACCTACCGCCTGGCGCAGCGGCTGCGCGCGGCGTCGGCGACCCCGTACGACTTCATCCGCAACGTCCGCGCGCGGGTCATGCGCGACGCGACCTACACCGAGACGCCGCGCGTCGACCCGCGCGCGCCGCTGGACGGCTTCCTCTTCGACCGCCGCGAGGGCTACTGCCAACAGTTCTCCGGCGCGATGGCGCTGCTGCTGCGGATGGGCGGAGTGCCCGCCCGGGTCGCCTCCGGCTTCACCGCCGGCACCTACGACGACGCCCGCAAGGAGTGGGTCGTACGCGACCTCGACGCCCACTCGTGGGTCGAGGCGTACGTGCCCGGCCAGGGCTGGGTCGCGTTCGACCCGACGCCGGCCGCCGCGCCGCCGCGCTCGCAGCTGCGTGACGACGACGAGCCCGCGACCACGCCGGACGAGCCCGCCGAGGAGCAGGACGCCGACGAGGGCCCCGCCGGGGCGCCGGCCGACGCGCGTCTGGGCGGCGGTCCGGGCGCGCCCGCGGCGAGCCCCGGGGACGAGTCGCTGTCGCTCGGCCCGCCGCTGCTGGTCGTCCTCGCCGCCGGGGTGCTCGTGGCGTTCGTCGTGCGCCGCCGCGTCGGCGTCCGGGCCGACGACCCGCCGGAGCTCGCCGAGCTGCTGCAGGCGCTGCGCCTGACCGGTCGACCGCCGGCGACGGGCACGACGCTGCGCCAGCTCGAGGAGCGGTTCCGGCACGCCCCGCAGGCCGCCGACTACCTGCGCGCGGTCCGCGCGCAGCGGTACGCGCCGTCCGCGACGGGTCCCGGCCGGGCCCAACGCGCCGCCCTGCGCACGGCGCTGGCCGACGGCCTGGGGGCGGGGGGACGCCTGCGCGCCTGGTGGGCGCTGCCGCCACGACCCGTGGGCCGGCGCGGCCGACGGGCGTAGACTTCCCGGGGCGGCATGGACGACGTCTACACCCTCTTCCGCAACGGCTCGCGGCTCCTCGACGAGGGGGACTTCCACGCGGCGACCGTGCCGCTGATGCGAGCCCGGGACCTCTCCCCGGGGGAGGACTCGATCCACGAGGCGCTCGGCCGCGCGCTGTTCGGCGCGCACCGCTACCGCGAGGCCGCCGCCGAGTTCGCGGCGGTCGCCGCGCACGCGCCGACCAACGACTACGCGCTGTTCTGCCTCGGCCGGGCGCTGCAGCTGTGCGGCCGCCACGCGGAGGCGCGACGGCCGCTGGCGCTCGCCGCCCAGCTGCGCCCGGAGCGCGCGGACTACCGCCGCTACCGCGACGCCGCCCGCCGTCACGCCGGGGACGACGCCCCGCCGTCCGCGGAGCCCGGCGCCGGCCCGGCGGCGTAGCGGGCCCAGGCGGCCTCCTCGACGAGCAGCCCGAGCAGCCGGTCGATCTCCGCCTCCTGGACGGCGACGGCGGGCAGGTCCCCGTGGATCCAGACGGCGCCCTCGCCGGTGTGGGCGAAGCGGACCAGGGAGCCGAGCCGGTTGCGGTGCAGCAGCGCCGACGGGTCGACGCGCCCGGGGCCGACGACCTCCGCCTGGGCGCGCAGCAGCCCGCCGCGCAGCGCGACGCCGACGTGCAGCGGCCAGCCGGCGCAGTCGACCGCCAGGCCCCACTCGCCGGGGGCGACGCGCCGCAACGGCACGCCCAGGTCGGTGAGCGTCTCGTGCACGATCGCGGTCAGCGTGGAGTCCATGCTGGTAGAGTCGCAGCACAGCTTTCCGTGCCGGCCCGGTGCCGGCGGCAGTTTCGGAACGTGGGCGCTCGCCCACGTTTTTTGTTTCCCAGGGAGGATCAGCCGGTGACCAAGGACATCCAGACGCAGGTGGAGACGACGCTCGCGTCGGCGATGCCCGACGTCGAGGTCCTGCTCGCCGAGGTCGTCGCCGGGGGGACGCTGCGGCTGTTCGTCGACCATCCCGACGGTGTGAGCCTCGCGCTCTGCGAGCAGGTCACCCGCGCCCTGGAGGACCTCCGCGAGCAGTACGCGCTGGAGGTGTCCTCGCCGGGCCGGGACCGGCCGCTGGTCAAGCCCGACCACTTCCGCCGCTTCCTCGGCCGCCGCGCCCGCGTGCGGACCCGTGAGGCGCGGGACGGCCACAAGAGCTTCACCGGCGAGCTGGTCGGCGCCGACGACCGAGAGGTCACGATCGCGGCCGAGACCGGCGTCGTCGCGATCCCGTACACCGAGATCCACCGATCGAACCTCGTGGAGGAGTAGCGAATGTCACGCGAGATCATCGAAGCCATCAAGGGCCTCGCCGCCGAGAAGAACATCTCGGACGAGAAGCTCATGGCCGCCCTGGAGGACGCGCTCCTCTCGGCGTACAAGAAGCTGCCGGGGGCGGCCCGCTATGCGCGCGTGGACGTCGACCCGGAGACGGGCGAGTTCATCGTGATGCGCTACCGCATCCCCAAGGACCTCGAGCAGGAGCTGCTCGTGCAGACGGTCGAGGAGGAGTCGTACATCGACCCCGAGACCGGCGAGCGCGTGGAGCCCGCCGACCCCGAGATCGACGCGGCGAAGTTCGAGCAGTACCGCGACCAGATCGAGGAGATCGACGACACGCCGGAGGACTTCGGCCGCATCGCCGCGCAGACCGCCAAGCAGGTCATCCTGCAGCGCATCCGCGAGGCCGAGCGCGACATGATGTTCGAGGAGTTCCGCGACCGCGTCGGCGAGCTCATCACCGGCGTCGTCCAGCAGAAGGACTCGCGCTACACGCTGATCCAGCTGCGCGACCGCGTCGAGGCGCTGCTCCCCAAGAGCGAGCAGGTCGACGGCGAGCGCTACGAGCACAACCAGCGCGTCAAGGCGGTCATCAAGGAGGTCTCGAACTCCACGAAGGGCCCGTCGATCATCGTCTCGCGTCGCGACGCGGACCTGATCAAGGCGCTGTTCGAGCTCGAGGTCCCCGAGATCGCCGACGGCCTCGTCGAGATCGCCGGCGTCGCGCGCGAGCCCGGCTACCGGTCGAAGATCGCGGTGGTCTCCTACGCCGACGGGGTCGACCCGGTCGGCGCCTGCGTCGGCCCGCGCGGCTCCCGCGTGCGCATGGTCGTGTCCGAGCTGCGCGGCGAGAAGATCGACATCATCCCCTACAACGACGAGCCTGCCCGCTTCGTCGCGAAGGCCCTGTCGCCCGCCCGCGTGCGCGAGGTCATCGTCGACGACGAGGCCCGTCAGGCCACCGTCATCGTCCCGGACGACCAGCTGTCGCTGGCGATCGGCCGCGAGGGCCAGAACGCGCGGCTCGCCGCGCGCCTGACCGGCTGGCGGATCGACATCAAGTCCGAGACCGACTTCGCGTCGACCGCGGACGACGAGGGCTTCGAGGAGCAGGTCCAGGACGGCGGCCGCTGCGCGGCGGTCCTGACCAACGGCCGTCGCTGCCCGAACGCGGCACTGGGCGGCTCCCCGTACTGCGGCCTGCAGCTGCACCAGGCGCTGAGCCGGTTCACGACCTCGTCGGTCGCGGTCCTCACGGGCCTGACCGACGCGGACGTCGCGTCGCTCGCCGACCCGGAGAAGTCGCAGGACGACGTGGCGGAGATCGTCGGGCGCGCCGAGGCGGCCTACGCCGAGGCAACCCCGGTCGAGCCCGTCGCGGACGACGAGCCGCTGCCGGACGAGGCGCCCGAGGGCGTCGCGGACGAGGCGCAGGCCGCCGAGGAGCCGCAGGAGGCCGCGGTCGCGGTCGCCGACGAGCCCGCCGCCGAGGAGTCCGCCCCCGAGGCGCAGGAGGAGCCGGCCGCCGAGGGCGAGGGATCGTCGTCGTAGCCCGGAGCCCGATCCGCACCTGCGTCGGCTGCCGGTCGACGCACCCACAGAACCAGCTCGTGCGCCTCGCGGCGCACGGGGGCCACGTCGTCCCCGATCCGGCCCGGGCCCTGCCCGGCCGGGGGGCGTACGTCTGCGGAGCGGCCTGCCTCGAGCAGGCCGTCAAGCGCCGCGCGTTGCCGCGCGCGTTCCGTCAGAAGGTGGCCATTCCCGTAGACCTCGTAGAATCGATTGGCTGATGGCTAAGAGACGTGTGTTCGAAATCGCGCAGGAGCGCGGGATGACCTCCAAGGAGGTCATCGAAGCGCTGTCCGGTGGCGGGATCGCCGTCCGGGCCGCCCAGTCGACGGTCGAGGACCGCCACGTCCTGCGGATCATGGGGCCGCCCCCGCCGCCGCCCGAGCCGGAGCCGGAGCCCGAGCCCACCCCGGAGCCCGAGCCCGAGCCCACTCCGGAGCCCGAGCCCACGCCGGAGCCCGCCGCCGCGGAGGTCGAGCCGACCCCGGAGCCGGTCGCGAAGACGCCCGAGCCGGAGCCGACCCCGGAGCCGGTGGCCGAGGCGCCCAAGCAGGCGCCCAAGCCCGAGCCGATCAAGGGCCCGAAGATCCTCTCGACGCCGGACGCCCCGAAGGCGCCCGCGCCGACCCCTGCGCCCGCCCCGACGCCGGCGCCCGCGGCGCAGACGCCGCCGCCGGCCGCGCCGACCCCGGCGCCCGCGACCCCGCAGGCGGCACCGCCCGCGGCCGCCCCCGCGCCGACGGCGCCGGTGACGCCCGCGCCGACCCCGGCGCCTCCGGCGGCGCCGGCGACCCCCGCCGTCGCGGCCTCGGCCCCGAGCGCGCCGGCCGCCCCGGCCGCGCAGCAGCCCGCCGCCCAGGCGCCCGCCACCGCGCAGCAGCCCGCCGCGCAGGCGCCCGCCGCCACGACGACCGAGGCGAAGGGCAAGCCGTCCGGCGAGGCCCCGACCCGCCCGGTGAAGACGCCGCGCGCGGACGTGCCGCAGCAGCCGGTCATCGGCGAGAAGCCCGCGCCCGGCGCCGGCCCGAAGATCCTGGCGCTCCCCGAGCCGCCGAAGAAGCCCAAGCGCGACGAGTCGAAGAACCTCCCGACGACCGGCCCCGGCGGCCGTCGCCGCGTGGTCATCGACTCGCAGGCCGCCCGTCGCGGTCCCGGTGGCCCCGGCGGTCCCGGTGGCCCCGGTCAGGGTCCGCCGCGCCGCCAGCGTCGCGGTCGCCGCCGTCGCGGGACCTACGACGACACCGTCCGCCCGCTGGACGAGGCCGCGCAGAAGCAGACCGACGTCTTCAAGATCAACTCGGGGTCCTCGGTCAAGGAGGTCGCGGAGTACCTCGGCGTGGCCGTGCCCGAGATCATCAAGAAGCTGATGACTCTCGGCGAGATGGCGACGCTCACGCAGACGCTGTCCGACGAGGCGATCCAGGTGATCGCCGACGAGTTCGAGAAGAAGATCGAGATCGTCCGCGCCGGTGACGCCGACGACGACATCCCGACCTTCGACGACGACGCCGCGGACCTCGAGGACCGCCCGCCGGTCGTCACGATCATGGGTCACGTCGACCACGGCAAGACGTCGCTGCTGGACGCGATCCGCAGCGCCGACATCGTCGGCGGCGAGGCCGGCGGCATCACCCAGCACATCGGCGCCTACCAGGTGCACCACGACGACAAGGTCGTCACGTTCCTGGACACCCCGGGTCACGAGGCGTTCACCGCCATGCGTGCCCGCGGCGCGAAGGTCACCGACATCGCGGTGATCGTCGTGGCGGCCGACGACGGCGTGAAGCCCCAGACGATCGAGGCGATCGACCACGCGCTGGCGGCCGAGGTGCCGATCATCGCGGCGGTCAACAAGATCGACAAGGAGGGGGCGGACCCCACGCGCGTCCGCACGGAGATGACCCAGCACGGGCTCCAGCCCGTCGAGTGGGGCGGCGAGATCGAGTTCGTCGACGTCTCCGCCAAGGCCCGCACCGGCCTCGAGGACCTCCTCGACACGATCCTGCTCACCGCCGAGGGCATGAACGAGGGCGATGGCCTGCAGGCCAACGCCGACACCGAGGCCTCCGGCGTCGTCGTCGAGTCCAAGCTCGACCCGGGCCGCGGCCCGGTCGCCACCGTGCTGCTGCAGCGCGGCACCCTGAAGGTCGGGGACGCCGTCGTGGCCGGCCCGGTCTGGGGCAAGGTCCGCGCGATGAACGACTACCACGGGCAGCGCATCAGCTCCGCGGGTCCCGGCGACCCGGTCGAGATCCTCGGGTTCGACGGCGTCCCGTCCGCGGGCGAGTACTGCCGCGTGGTCGACCACGAGCGGCAGGCGCGCAGCCTCGCCAACGAGCGCGCGGTGCGCCTGAAGGCCGAGGCGATCGCCCGGCGCTCGGGTCGCAAGCGCAGCCTCGACGACGTCTTCAAGGCGGCGCGCACGAGCGAGACGAAGGACCTCAACCTCATCCTCAAGGCGGACGTGTCCGGCTCGCTGGAGGCGTTCGAGGACGAGATCGCGAAGCTCCCGCACGAGGAGGTGCACGTCAACATCATCCTGTCGGGTGTCGGCGGCATCACCGAGTCGGACGTCATGCTCGCCGCGGCCTCCAACGCGATCATCTACGGCTTCAACGTCCGCCCGGTGGGCGACGCCCGGGCCGCGGCCGATCGCGAGGGCGTCGAGATCCGCAACTACGAGGTCATCTACCGGGCCCTCGACGAGCTGCGGGACGCGATGGAGGGCATGCTCGACGCGATGGACGTCGAGGAGACCGTCGGCACCGTCGAGGTCCGCGCGACGTTCAAGGCCTCCAAGGTCGGCACGATCGCCGGCTGCTACGTCACCGACGGCAAGGTCACCCGCGGCGGCCGCGTGCGGATCATCCGCGACGGCACCGTGGTGCACTCGACGACGGTCGACACGCTGCGGCGGTTCAACGACGACGTCCGCGAGGTCACGTCCGGGTACGAGTGCGGCATCGTGCTCACGAACTACCAGGACGTGCGCGAGGGCGACGAGCTCGAGGTCTACGAGACGCGCAAGGTCGAGCGGACGCTCGCGTAGCCGATGGGCGCGGGCCGCATGCGACGCGTGGACGAAGCGGTCCGCGAGGTCCTCTCGGACGCTCTCACCGGGGGTCTGAAGGACCCCCGGATCGGCTTCGTCACCGTCACCCAGGTGCAGACCAGCCCGGACCTGCGGCACGCGAAGGTGTTCGTCAGCGTGCTCGGGGACGAGACGGTGCGGTCGCAGACCATCGAGGGTCTGCGGTCCGCCCACGGCTACCTGCAGCGGCGTGTCTCCGCGCAGCTGCGGATCAAGAACACACCGCAGCTAGACTTCTTCCACGACGACACGCTCGACCGCGTGGAGCGCCTCAACGCGCTGATGCAGGACCCGCCGGAGCCGGCCGCGTGAGCGCCGAGCCCCAGCCCGTGGCGGCCGAGCCGACCGCGCGCGACCAGGCGCTCGCCGAGCTGCGCGACGCCGAGAAGTTCATCCTCGTCACGCACGAGAACCCCGACGGCGACGCCCTCGGCTCGCTCGTCGCGATGCACCGCGTGCTCGTGGCGCTCGGCAAGGACTCGGCGATGTTCATGGACGCCGACGAGTTCCCGCTGCCCTACGAGTACCGGTTCTTCCAGCTCGACGGGCTGATCTCCACGCCGCCGGACGACGTCGAGGAGCGTACGGTCGTGTTCCTGGACTGCGGCAACATCGACCGCAACCCGGCCGACGTGGTCAAGCGCGCCGACGCGCACATCCTCAACATCGACCACCACCACGACAACACGCGCTTCGGCACGGTCAACCTCGTGGTCGAGCAGGCGTCGTGCACCGCGGAGATCGTCTGGGACCTCATGCGCGCGCTCGGGGTGACCCCGACCCCGGACATCGCCGACGCCCTGTACGTCGGCCTCGTGACCGACACCGGCAAGTTCATGTACGAGAACACCGGGACGCGCGCGCACGTCATGGCCGCCGAGCTCATCGAGGCCGGGGTGGACGTCAACGCGATCTACCGGCGGCTCTACGAGGAGATGCCCTACGCGAAGCTCGAGCTGCTCGGGCGCGGCCTCGCGAACATCCAGCGCTTCGACGACGGGTCGCTGACCTTCACGCGCCTCAGCCGCGCCGACTACGAGGCGGCCGGGGCGGAGGAGAGCTACTCCGAGGGGGTCATCGACCACCTGCGCTGCGTGCAGGGCACCCGCGTCGCGGCCGTGGCGCGCGAGGTTCTGGCGCCCGACAACGTCCCGCCGCTGCGCAAGAAGGTGTCGCTGCGCTCCACCGACGGCACGGTCGACGTGTCCGTGATCGCGCGGGCGGGCGGCGGCGGCGGTCACCGGCAGGCGGCGGGCTTCACGACGACGATGTCCGACGACGAGCTGGTCGCGTTCCTGCGCGGGCAGGTCGCCGCGCAGCTCGCCTGACGTGCCGGCCCCGCCACCCGCCGACGGCGTCCTGCTGATCGACAAGCCCGCCGGGGTGACGAGCCACGACGTCGTCGCGCGCGTGCGCCGCTCCCGCGACCGGGCAAAGACCGGGCACGCCGGCACGCTCGACCCGTTCGCGACCGGCCTGCTGCTGGTCCTCGTCGGCCGGGCGACGCGCGCGCAGCAGTTCCTGATGGGGCTGCCGAAGTCCTACGAGACGGTCGCGCGGCTCGGCGCCACCTCGACCACCGGGGACCCGGAGGGGGAGATCGTGGAGACGGGCGCGGTCCCCCCGGACCCGCCGGAGCTCCCGGTGGGGCGTGTCGTGCAGACGCCGCCCGCGTACTCGGCGATCAAGATCGGCGGCGAGCGGGCCTACGCGAAGGCACGGCGCGGCGAGGTGGTCGAGGTCCCGCAGCGCACGGTCACCGTGACGCGGTTCGAGCAGCTCTGGCGCGAGGGGGACCGCGCCGCGTTCGCGATCGACTGCAGCTCGGGCACCTACGTGCGCTCCCTGGTCATGGACCTCGGCGACGCCTACTGCCTGGAGCTGCGGCGCACCGCGATCGGGCCGTTCTCGGTCCGGGACGCGGACCCCGAGCGGCTGCTGCCGCTCGGCGACGTGCTCGCGCGCGTCCTGCCGCAGGTGCCGCTGGACCCCGAGCGGGCGCGCCGCGCCGGCCACGGCGTCGCGGTGGAGGGCACGGCGCCGGACGGGGCGCCGCACGTGCTGCTGACCAACGAGGACGGCCCGATCGCCGTCGCGCAGCCACGTGACGGCGGTCTGCTCAAGCCCGTCGTAGGCTTCCGGGGATGAAGGTCACGCACCTGCCCGACGCGGAGCCCCGCGAGCGCCGGGTCGCGGTCGGCATGTTCGACGGCGTCCACCGCGGCCACCGCGAGGTCATCGCGGGCGCCGACACCGTCCTGACGTTCGACCCGCACCCGTCCTCGGTGGTCGCCCCGCACGCGGTCCCGCCGCTGTTGACGACCCTTGAGCGCAAGGCCGAGCTCGTCGGCGGGCTCGGCGTCCAGGAGCTCGTGGTGATCCCGTTCGACCGGGACTTCGCGTCCCGCAGCGCCGCGTCGTTCGTCGACGACGTGCTCGTCGGGGCGCTCGGCGCCACGCACGTCTCGGTCGGGGAGAACTTCGCCTACGGCCACAAGGCCCAGGGCACGACCGCGCAGCTGGAGGCCGACCCGCGGTTCGAGACCCGCGTGGTCCCGCTGCTGGAGGTCGGCGACGAGATCGTCAGCTCCAGCCACATCCGCGGCCTCATCCTCGGGGGCGCCGTGCGCTACGCCGACCAGCTGCTCGTGGAGCCGTTCGTGCTCGACGGGGAGGTCTCCCACGGCGAGAAGCGCGGGCGCACGCTCGGCTTCCCGACCGCGAACCTCGTGCCGCCCGACGGCTACGTCGTCCCCGGCCACGGCGTGTACGCGTGCCGCGTGCGGCTGCCGGACGGCAGCTGGCACGCCGCCGCGACGAACGTCGGCGTGCGCCCGCAGTTCGAGACCGGGCTCGGCGAGCTGATCGAGGCGTACCTCATCGACTTCGACGGCGACCTCTACGGCCAGCGGATCCGCGTCGAGTTCCTCGAGCGGCTGCGCGGCGAGAAGCGCTTCGACTCCGTCGAGACCCTCGTGGAGCAGATGCACGCGGACGTCGACCGGGCGCGGGACGTCGCCGCACAGCGCTCCTGACGCCCAGGCTGCTAGCCTCCCCCGTCGCATATGAGCACCCTGACCCCCGAGCGCAAGCAGCAGATCGTCGAGCAGTTCGGCGCGAACCCGCAGGACACGGGCAACACCCGCGTCCAGGTCGCGCTGCTGACGGAGCGCATCAACCTCCTCACGGAGCATCTGCGCACCCACAAGCACGATCACCACTCGCGCCGCGGGCTCCTCATGCTCGTCGGTCAGCGCCGCAACCTCCTGAACTACCTCGAGAAGAAGAACCTCGAGGGGTACCGCGCGCTCATCAAGGAGCTCGGCCTGCGCAAGTAGGCCGCGGCCGCCCGCCGGGCGGCCGTCCACCCGCCCGCTCCGCTAGGTTGCGGGCGTGTCCATCATCGCACCCGGAACCCCGGTCCCCGCCTTCACGCTCAAGCGTGGCGACGGCGGCGACTTCACGAACGCCGACCTCGAGGGGAAGACGACCGTCCTGGTCTTCTACCCGTTCGCCTTCAGCCCGGTCTGCAACGACCAGTTCCAGGTCTACGAGGAGGTCCTGGACGAGTTCACCGCCAAGGGCGCGACCCTCTACGGGGTCTCGACCGACGCGACGTGGTCGCAGGGCGCCTTCAAGGAGAAGCTCGGCGTCAGCATCGAGATGCTGTCGGACTTCGAGCCCAAGGGCGAGACGGCGAAGAAGCTCGGCGCCTACTTCGAGCCCGCCGGCATGACGAACCGCGCGCTCGTCGTGATCGGGCCGGACGGCGTGGTGGCCTGGTCGCACCTGGCCGACTCCCCGGGCGACCTGCCCGGCGCGAACCTCATCTTCGACGGCCTCGACGCCGTCTCCGCCTAGGCCGGGACCGCGGCGCGGCGGGCGATGTCCGCCGCGACCAGCGCCGGGGTGACGCGCGCGCGGTGCTCGAAGATCGCCTCGACGTCGCGGCGCACGAACAGCGTGTGCGCGAGGTCCCCGAGCGGGCCGAACCCGATCGCGTAGCGGACGGTGTCGGTCATCTCGGTGCGGTCGTCCCCGACCGGCTCGAAGGTGTGGGTGTGGTGCCACAGCGCGTACGGCCCGCGCAGCTGCGTGTCGACGAACGAGGGCGTGCGCGCGTCGGCGTCCCAGCGCTGGATCAGCGTCTGCCAGCGGATCGGCAGGCCGTGGATGCGCAGCCGGTACTCGATCAGGGTGCCGACGGCCATCTCGATCGGGGCCGGCGTGATGACCCGGAACCGCAGCAGCGGCGGGGTGATCGCCTCGAGGTTCGTGGCGTCGGCGAAGAACGGGAAGACCTCCGCCGGGGTCCCGTCGAGCACCTGGCGCCGCTGCAGGGTGTGGATGCGCATGCCCGCAGGCTACGGCCTCTAGGCTCTGGCCGATGACGGACCTGCGCAGCGCTCCCGCCCCGGGGCCGCGGGAGGACGACCACGTCCGGGGGCCCGCCGACGCACCGCTGGTGATCGCGTACGCCGACTTCTCCTGCCCGCGATGCGCGGTCGCCTGGGAGCGGCTGCGGGAGGCGGAGATCCGGCTCGTGTTCCGCCACTTCGCGCTGCGCACGAAGCACCCGCGCGCCGTCCCGCTGGCGCTCGCCGTGGAGGCGGCGGCCTGCCAGGGCCGCTTCTGGGAGCTGCACGACCGCCTGTACGCCGACCAGGGCCGCCAGGACGACCCGCACCTGTGGGCGCACGTGCAGGACCTCGGGCTCGACCTCGACCGCTTCGAGGCCGACCGCCGCTCCGACGCGGTGGCCGCCCGCGTCCGCGCGCACGTCACCGAGGCGCTGCGCGCCGGCGTGACCGCGACCCCGACGCTCGTGGTCGACGGCACGCTGCATCCCGGTGCTCCGGAACGCGCGTGGTTGCGCACGTTGCGCCGCCCGACCGACTACGCTTAAGCGGTTCGGATCCAAAGAGACGCAAAGACGCGGCCCGCCGACCGAAGGGCGAGGCCAGAAGGGACGTACCACATATGAGCAGCTTCGCTGCCACCACGGTCACCGTCGAGATCGGTGGTTCCACGATCTCGTTCGAGACGGGACGCCTGGCCAAGCAGGCCGGCGGCTCGGTCCTCGTGACCCAGGGCGACACGCTCGTCCTCTGCACCGCCACCGCCGGCGGTGAGCGCGACGTCGACTTCCTCCCGCTGACGGTCGAGGTCGAGGAGCGCCAGTACGCCGCGGGCAAGATCCCCGGCTCGTTCTTCAAGCGCGAGGGTCGCGCGGGCGAGAAGGCGATCCTCACCGCCCGCATGATCGACCGCCCGCTGCGCCCGCTCTTCCCCAAGGGCTGGCACCGGGAGACGCAGCTCGTCGCCGTGCCGATGAGCATCGACCACGAGCATCCCTACGACATCCTCGCGATGAACGGCGCGTCCGCCGCGCTGATGCTCTCGGACATCCCGATCCCGTTCCCGGTCGCCGCCGTGCGCATGGGCAAGATCGACGGCAACTTCGTCATCAACCCGCCCGAGGCGTCCCTCGAGGACGACGGCGACTCGACGCTCGACCTCATCGTGTCGGGCTCCGAGGACGCCATCCTCATGGTCGAGGCGGGCGCCGACCAGATCCCCGAGGCCGAGATCCTCGACGCGCTCGACATCGCCCACGACGCGATCAAGAAGATCTGCGCGGCGCAGCGCGAGCTGGCCGAGCAGTGCGGCAAGGAGAAGGTCGTCTTCGAGGCCAAGGGCGTCGACGAGGACCTCTACGCCAAGGTCAAGGCCGCGTACACCGACAAGCTCGACGCCGCGACCTCCATCGTCGACAAGATGGAGCGCCAGGACGCGTCGAAGGCCGTCATCGAGGAGATCGTCGCGGAGTTCGGCGGCGACGAGTCCGCCGACGACCACGCCGAGCGCAAGGCCGCCGCGAAGGCCGCGGCCGCGAAGCTCGAGAAGTCGATCATCCGCGAGCGCATCGCCGTCCACAAGAAGCGCCCCGACGGTCGCGGCGAGAAGGAGATCCGCCAGATCACGATCGAGGCGGGCCCGCTGCCGCGCACCCACGGCTCGGCGCTGTTCACGCGCGGCCAGACGCAGGCGATGTCCGTCGTCGCGCTCGGCACGCTCAAGGAGGAGATGCGGCTCGACACGCTCGGCCTCCAGACCAACAAGTACTACTGGCACCACTACAACTTCCCGCCCTTCTCGGTCGGGGAGGCGGGCCGCATGGGCGGCCCCAAGCGCCGCGACATCGGCCACGGGGCGCTCGCCGAGCGCGCGCTCGCCGCGGTCGTGCCGTCGATCGAGGAGTTCCCGTACACGATCCGCGTCGTGTCCGACATCCTCGAGTCCAACGGCTCCTCGTCGATGGCGTCGGTCTGCGGCTCCTCGCTGTCGCTGATGGACGCGGGCGTGCCGATCAAGGCGCCGGTCGCGGGCATCGCGATGGGCCTGATCAAGGAGGGCGACGACTACGTGGTCCTCACCGACATCGCCGGCGTCGAGGACCACCTCGGCGACATGGACTTCAAGGTCGCCGGCACCAAGGACGGCATCACCGCCCTGCAGATGGACATCAAGATCACGGGCGTGACCTTCGACATCCTGCGTGACGCGCTCGCCCAGGCCAAGGAGGCCCGCGAGGACATCCTCGGCCAGATGGCCGCCGTGATCGAGGCGCCCCGCGAGGAGCTCTCGCAGTTCGCGCCGCGCATCGAGAAGATCAAGATCGACCAGGACAAGATCGGTCTGCTCATCGGCAAGGGCGGCGAGACGATCCGCGGCCTCTGCGACGAGTTCGACTCGCAGATCACGGTCGAGGACGACGGCACCGTGCTGATCTACTCGGCCAACGGCGAGCTGGCCACCGCGCTCGTCGCGCGGATCCAGTCGATGACCAAGGAGGTCGAGATCGGCGACGAGTTCCCGACCGCGAAGGTCGTCAAGACGACGACGTTCGGCGCGTTCGTGGAGCTCGCCAAGGGCACCGACGGCCTGCTGCACATCAGCAACGTCTCCCCGGGCCAGCGCGTCGACACGGTCGAGGACGTCCTCAACAAGGGCGACGAGATCAGCGTCAAGGTCGTCGAGGTGGACCGCGAGCGCGGCCGCATCGGCCTGCGTCTCGCCGACGACCCGGAGATCGCCGGCAAGTCCAAGGAGGAGCTCGCCACGATCAAGGCCGAGCCCTCGCGCGGCGGCGGTGGCGGTGGGCGCGACCGCGGCGGCCGTGGCGGCCGTGACCGCGACCGCGGCGGCGACCGTGGCGGCGAGGGCCGGGGCTCCGGCCGCCCGCGCCACCGCAGCCGCGGCGACAGCGACCCGGACCGCGGCTGAGGCGGCGGACCCGGTCCCCGTGACCACGTTCGAGCACCGGCTCACCACGCTCGACTCCGGCGTGCGGATCGTGACCGAGGCCCTGCCCTCGGTCCGGTCCGCCGCCCTGGGGTTCTGGATCGGCACCGGCTCGTCGGGGGAGACCCACGACGAGGCGGGCCTGTCCCACCTCATCGAGCACATGCTGTTCCGCGGCAGCTCCCGCTACGAGTCGCTGGAGATCGACCAGATCTTCGACGGCTTCGGCGCCGAGCTGAACGCCGGGACGGGCAAGGAGACGACGTCCGTCTACACGCGGGTGCTCGACGAGCACTTCGGGACGGCGTTCGACGTCATGGCGGACATGGTCTGGCGCCCGCGCTTCGACGCGCAGGAGCTGGACGCCGAGCGCGAGATCGTGCTCGAGGAGATCGCCATGTACGAGGACGACCCGCAGGACAAGGTCTTCGACGTGCTCGGCGACGCCGTGTTCGGCGACCACCCGCTGGGCCGCGCGATCATCGGCCGGGCCGAGGTCGTCTCCGGCACGCCGGCGGAGGGCCTCGCGGCCTTCCACGCCGGTCGCTACACGCCCGGCAACGTCGTCGTGGCCGCCGCGGGTGCGGTCGACCACGACGCGATCGTCGAGCTCGTCCGCGCCGCCGAGGGTGGCGTGGCGGCGGGCGGGCCGGTGCCGTCCGCCCCGCCCGTGGGCGCGGCCGAGCAGCGGCTGCGCTTCCACGCCAAGGAGACCGAGCAGTACCACCTGTGTCTCGGCACGCACGGGATCGCCCGTGACGACGACCGCCGCTACGCGCTGCGGATCCTCGACACGATCCTCGGTGGCAGCTCGTCGTCGCGGCTGTTCGTCGAGGTCCGCGAGAAGCGCGGCCTCGCCTACTCGGTCTCGACGTTCTCCTCCGCGTACGCGCACGCAGGCCAGTTCGGCCTGTACGTCGGCACGCGGCCGGACAACGTCGAGAAGGCCCTGAAGGTCATCGGCGACGAGCTCTCGCGCGCGATCGAGGACCCGGCCACCGACGCCGAGCTGCAGCGCGCGAAGGAGAACGTGAAGGGCCGCATCGGCCTGTCGCTCGAGTCGACGACGGCCCGGATGAACCGGCTCGGCTCCGCGGTCCTGGCCGATATGCCGCTGCTGTCGCTCGACGAGATCATCGAGCGCCTCGACGCGGTCACCGTCGAGGACCTGCGTGCGCTCGCGGGCGAGCTCCTGGACCCGGCGCGGCTCAGCGCCGCCGGCGTCGGCGGCAGCGAGGGAGACGTTCCGCGCCGGCCTCGCGCACGTCTCCCCGAGCCTGGCGGAGGCGGCGTGACCGCTGCGGCCGACCCGATCCGCGTCGGCGTCGCCGGCGCGGCGGGACGCATGGGGGCGACCGTCGTCGCCGCCGTGCAGGGCGCGCCCGACATGGTGCTCGCCGGGCAGGCCGACCCGGCCCTCGGCGTGGCGCTCGAGGACATCCTCGGGGACGTCGACGTCGTCGTCGACTTCACCCAGCCGCACACCGCGACCGCCAACGCGCTCGCCTGCCTGCGGGCGGGCGTGCACATCGTCATCGGGACCAGCGGCTTCGACCTGCAGCCGCTCGTCGACCACGGTCGCCAGGAGGCCGCCAACGGGGTGACGCCCAACGCGCTGTTCTGCCCGAACTTCGCGATCGGCGCCGTGCTGATGATGCAGTTCGCCGCCGAGGCCGCGAAGCACATGGTCAAGGCGGAGATCGTCGAGCTGCACCACGACAAGAAGCTCGACGCCCCGTCGGGCACGGCGGCGCGGACCGCCGGGATGATGGCCGAGGCGACCGGGGGCCAGGCGCCGCCGATCCACTCGGTGCGCCTGCCCGGTCTCGTCGCCCACCAGGAGGTCCTGTTCGGCGGCGTCGGCGAGACGCTGACGATCCGTCACGACTCGCTGGACCGCTCCTCGTTCATGCCGGGCGTGCTGCTCGCGGTCCGGAAGGTCGGCGGGCTGACGAGCTCCCCGGTCGTCGGCCTCGAGCACGTCCTGTGACCGTCGCCCGCCCGCTCACCGTCGCCGACGCGCCGCACCTCGCGCGGATCCAGGTGCGTGCGTGGCACCACGCGTTCGGGGACGTCGTCCTGCCCGAGGAGACGCCGACGGTCGCCGACCAGACGGAGGCGTGGACGGTCGCGCTGACCGCCGACGTCGCCGGGTTCGCGGTGGACGTCGCCGACGTCGTCCGGGGCTTCGTCGCCTACGGCCTGGCGCGCGATCCGGACGCCCGCAACGACGGGCTGGGGGAGATCTACGCGCTGTTCGTCGACCCGACCGCTCAGGGCGCCGGGATCGGCGGGCTGCTGCTGCGCGAGGCGGTCGGCGCGCTGCGCTTCCGCGGCTTCGACGGCGCCGTGCTGTGGACGCTGGAGGCGGCGCTGGCCCGCGAGATGTACGAGCGCCACGGCTGGGTGCAGGACATCGAGGCGGTCCCGGACCACGGCGTCCTTCGCGTGCCGGAGGTCCGCTACCGGCTGGAGCCGCTGGCGTGACCCCGGCGCTCCCGCGGCCGGGGGCGGGCACACCGCTCGTCGCGGTGACCGACCACGCCGCGGAGCGCTTCCGCCAGCGCGTCGGCAGCCGCACCGGCGCGGTCGACGTCAAGCCCGAGGTCGTCGCGCGCGTCGCCCGCGCCTGGGCGGCAGGACGGGTCCTGGACCGTGCGCCCGCGGGCGCGACCGGGGCACGTGGGTCGCACTACGTCCGCGACGCCCGCGACCGCGGCGTGCTCTACGTCTGCCGCGACGCGGACGGCGAGCTGCTCGTCATCACGCTCTGGGAAGACCCGGACGCCGCGGGGCCCGCGGGCGGCCCGCGCGTGCCGCGCCGGTTCACCGACGCGCTGAAGGACACCGATCACGTGGTCGACGACCGTCGCCCCGAGGACCGCGGGCGGGGTCGTGGCCGCTGAGCCGCAGGTGCGGCTCGGGGCGCTGGCCCCGGAGTCGCTCGCCCCGGCCGTGCTCGCGCTCGTCCGCGCCGGGACGGCCCGCGAGCCCGCGCTCGCCCGCGACCTCAACGCGACGGTCGTGCTGCGCTTCCTCGAGGGGTTCCCGGCGGTGCGCCTGGAGTTCACCGGCGCGTCGGTCACGGTCGGCGACCACGAGATCCTCGGTGCTCCGCGGTCGGTCGACCTCACGGTCACGGGCCGCCTCCCGGACGTGCTGCTCCTCGTCTCCGTCCCGCAGACCGCGGGGCTGCCGCTGCCGTCCGGTCCGCGGGGTCGCGCCGCCGTCGCGCGGCTCGCCGACGGGCGCATCGAGCTCGACGGACCGCTGCGTCTCGGCCGCCGGCTGCTGACGCTGCTGGCGATCCCGGCCTGACCGGTCCGGGACCGGCCCGTCAGCCGACCTCGACGCCCGCGACGATCGACCGCTGCCCGGGGGTGGAGCAGCCCCACGCGTTCGCGCCGCTCATCACCGCGGTGGGACGGCAGCGCCAGCGCACGCCCCGGTAGCTGACCGTGACCGGGCGGGAGAACGCCGTCGTGCTCGAGCGCCAGTAGCGGCCGAGGACGGCGCGGGCCGTGCGGCAGGAGACGGAGCCCTTCGTCACCGAGACCGCGACGCGGGCGTCGGTGAACGGGCGCTTGACGGACCCGCAGGAGCGGTCCTGCGCGGCCGCGCCCGCCGGGGTGGCGAGGACCGCGGTCGCGACGGCGAGGAGCAGCAGGCGGCGCATGCCGCCGTCGTGCCCCTCCTCGCCGCGCCGCAAACGCCCGGCCGGGTCAGGCGCGCAGCTTGTAGCCGGACCGGAACAGGCGGTAGTTCACGGTCACGAGCGCCGCGACCGCGAGCGTCAGCAGCCCGAGCGACAGGGCGATGTTCGCCTCCGAGTAGCCGATGAACCCGTACCGGACGAGGTTGATCATGTAGTAGACCGGGTCGATGTGGGTGAGCGTCTGGAAGGGCTCGTCCAGCAGCGACGCGGAGTAGAACACCCCGCCGAGGAAGATCAGCGGCGTCAGCACGAACGTCTGGGCGAACGACACGTCGTCGAACTGCTCGGCACGCACGCCGACCAGGACGCCGAGCTGCGCGAAGAACATCCCGACCAGGAACAGCGACGGGATCAGCACGAGCGGGTGCTCGATCGGAATGCCGATGAGGATCGAGCTCGCCAGGAACGTCAGCGACGCGACGAGCATCCCGCGCAGGAAGCCCCCGAACGTGAACGCGAACAGGAGCTCCAGCGGGGAGGCGGGGGAGGAGAGCTGGTCGTCGATCGCGCCCTGCATCTTCTGCTGGAGGATCGACGACGAGTTGTTGGAGAAGGCGTTCATCGCCCAGGCCATCATGATCAGGCCGGGCACGATGAAGACGACGTAGTCGACGCCGTGCAGCTGGTCGATGCGCGACCCGAGCGCCGCACCGAACACGCTGATGTAGAGGAACGTCTCCAGCAGCGGGGCACCGAGCGTCTGGCGCTTGATCTTCATGAAGCGGTTGACCTCGCGCCGCAGCAGCGCGAAGAAGCGGATCTGCGCCGTGCTCATCGCAGCACCGCCTCGGCGCCCGCGCTGCGCGACAGCTCCTGCCGGCCGACGAGCTTCAGGTACGCGTCCTCCAGCGAGCTGGTCTCGTACTGCCGCGCGAGCTCCTGGTGGGTGCCCTCGGCGACGATCTCCCCGCCGTTGATGAAGGCGATGCGGTTGCACAGCTGCTCCGCCTCCTCGAGGTAGTGGGTCGTCAGGAGGATCGTCGTGCCCTCGGCGTTGATCTTCTGGACGTAGTGCCAGAGCTCCAGGCGCAGCTCGATGTCGACGCCCGCGGTGGGCTCGTCGAGGATCAGCAGCCTCGGGCGGTGCATCAGCGCCCGCGCGAGCACGAGCCGGCGCTTCATGCCGCCGGACAGCGTGCGGCTGCGGTCGTCCTTCTTCGCGGTGAGCGAGAACGCGTCGAGCAGCTCCTTCGTGCGCTCGCGACGGTCCTTCTTGCTCATCCCGAAGTAGCCGCCGTGGTAGTCGAGCGTCTCCTCGAGCGTCAAGAACCAGTCGATGTTCAGCTCCTGCGGGGAGAGGCCGACCGCGGCGCGCGCCTCGCGGTAGTCGTGGACCGCGTCGTGGCCGAAGACGCGGATGTCACCGGCGGTCGGCGTCGCGAGCCCGGTGGTGCAGTGGATGAGGGTGGACTTGCCGGCGCCGTTGGGACCCAGCAGCCCGAAGAACTCGCCGTCGGGGATCTCCAGGGAGACGCCCTTCAGCGCCTGGGTGCCGGTCTTGTACGTCTTGACCAGGTCGGTGATCCGCAGGGCGGGGGGAGGGGGAGCAGTCATTGCACGTACAACGGTACGCCCTCGAGTGCGCTCGAGGTCAAGCGGCGACGAGACCGGCGAGCCGCGTGTGCCGCGTCGTCGCGTCGCGCCGACCCGCCGCGATCTGCAGCGCCGACGGGTCGCCGACCAGGACGCACACCCGTTCGGCGCGGGTGATCGCCGTGTACAGCAGGTTGCGCGTGAGCATGATCGCGTGCCCGCGGAACAGCGGCACGACGACCGCCTTGGCCTGCGATCCCTGGGCCTTGTGGACGCTCGTGGCGTAGGCGAGCTTCAGCGTCCCGACCGACGCGACCGGCAGGCTCAGCGTGCGCCCGTCGTCGCCGCGCATGATCACCAGCGAGCGCTCGGTGTCGTTGTCGACGAGCACCCCGAGCTCGCCGTTCATCAGCTCGTGCTCGTGGTCGTTCTTCGTCTGCAGCACGCGGTCGCCGATCCGCAGCGCCGTCCCCGGGATCGCCTTGCCGTCCGGGTTCAGGCGGCGGCGCAGCTCCTCGTTGAACGCGTCGATCCCCAGCGGCCCCTTGTGCATCGGGGCGAGGATCTGCACGTCCCCGACCGGGTGCAGCTCGTAGTGGGACGGCAGCCGGGTGGCGGCGAGATCGCAGATCTCCGCGAACGCGGCCGCCGCCTGCGGTCGCTGGATGAGGAAGAAGTCGCGCAGGTCGCCCTCGCCCGGCACGGTCGGCAGCGGCTCCCCGTGGTTCATGGCGTGCGCCGCCCGGACGATGAGCGAGCGGGCGGCCTGCCGGAAGATCGCGGTCAGCCGCGTGGTCGGGACCACGCCGGAGTCGATGAGGTCCTCCAGGACGCGGCCCGGACCGACCGGGGCGAGCTGGTCGACGTCGCCGACGAGCAGCACGTGGGTGGCGGGGCCGACCGCGTCGAACAGCGCGCCCGCGAGCCGCACGTCGAGCATCGACGCCTCGTCGACGATCAGCACGTCGGCGCCCGGGATCGGATCCTCGTGGTCGCGCGTGAAGCCCTCGCCGGGCACGTACTCCAGCAGCCGGTGGATCGTCGTCGCGTCGACGCCCGCGACCTCGGCGAGCCGGCGCGCCGCCTTGCCGGTCGGCGCGCACAGGCGGACCTTCGCGGCGCCCTCGCGCAGGACGTCGACGAGCGCGCGCATCGCCGAGCTCTTGCCGGTGCCCGGCCCGCCGGTGAGGATCGACAGTCGGTGCGCGAGCGCGAGCTCGACGGCACCCCACTGCTCGTCGGTCGGCGTGAACGGCCCGCCGGTCGGCCGGACCGGCTCCTCGCGCAGCTCCAGGACGGGCTCGGCGGTCGCGAGCTCGTGCGCGTGCCGGGCGAGGCGCCGCTCGATCGCGGCGAGCCGCGCCTCGGCGACGCGGTCGTCCTCGTCGATCTCGATCAGGCCCTGCGCGGCGAGCACGTCGACGCGGGCGGCGGCGTCGACGTCCAGCAGCTCGGCGGCGCGCGCCAGCAGCGCGGCCCGCGGGAGGTAGCAGTGCCCGTCGAGCTCGGCGAGGTCGAGCGCGTGCAGCAGGCCGGCGTCCAGGCGCCCCTCGCTGTCGGCGGGCGTGCCGAGCGCGCGGGCCAGCGCGTCGGCGGTGCGGAAGCCGATGCCGTCCATCTGCGTGAGCGCGTAGGGATCGGCGCGCAGCTGCTCGATCGCGCCCGCGCCGAAGACCCGGTAGATCCGTGCCGCGACCGACGCGGGGACGCCGTGCGTCTCGAGGAACAGGCGCACCGCGCGCAGGGCCCCCTGGTCCTCCCAGGAGGCGACGGCCTCACGGACCTTCGCCCGCCCGATCCCGGGGACCTCCAGGAGCCGGGCGCGCGGGTCGGCGTCGACGACGGTGAGGACGTCGTCGCCGTGGCGCTCGTGCAGCCACAGCGCGCCCTTGGGACCGACGTGCTTGATCGCCCCGAGGTACGCGCGGATCGCCTGGCCGCTGACCGGCTCCTGCACGACGACGCGCCGGGCGTGGAACTGGCGGCCGTGCTTGGGGTGCTCCCGCCAGTCGCCGCCGAGCTCGACCGCCTCGCCCTCGTGCACGTGCCCGAGCGGCCCGGTGATCGTCGCCTGCTCCCCGTCGGGGGTGCGGCCGACGACGACCGCGAAGTCGCCGTCGTCGGCGCGCCAGCGGACCGCGACGATCTCGGCGGTGATCGTGTCGGGGGAGGGCGGCGCGACGGGGTCCGGCACCCGTCGAGGGTAGCGGCGGTCCCGGCGGGCTCAGGCCCGCCAGACGAACATGCCGCTGCGGACCTCGCCGTCGAGGCCGAGCCGCCGCACCGCGGCCGCGACGCCCGGGAACGCCGGGTTCTCGTAGTCGTGGAACACGACGAGCGCCCCGGGGGCCAGCCGCGGGCGCCACGCCCCGACCTCCTGCACCGTCGGCTCCTCCTCGTGGCTGGAGTCGACGAACAGCAGCTCGACCCGGGCCGGGGCCCGGGGATCGGCCGCCCCGTCGGCGCCCGCTGCCTGCACGAGCGTCAGTCGTGCGCGGGCGTTCGCGGGCAGGCAGCCCAGGTAGGCCGCGCGACCGTCCTGCTCGACGGGGTCGAACGACAGCACCCGCCGGGCGGGGTCGGCCGCCACCAGCGCCCCGGTCGTCCAGCCCGTGGCGGTCCCGAGCTCGACGACCTCCCGGCGGCCGTCGGCCAGTGCCAGCAGCGCGACGACGTCCTGCGCCGGGGTGCAGGACCGCAGGCTGAACCAGTCGCCGCGGCGCAACGCGCGCCCGTACACGCGCAGGAGGTAGAGCGCGGCCCGCGGCGGCGCGCCGCGGAGGGCCAGCGTGCGCCGCGCCAGCAGTCGCAGCTTGAGGGCGGGGGAGAGAGAGCGCTCGTCCACGCGCGGCAGGATGACGGATACGCTGGCGCCATGGGATTCCTCGACAAGGCCAAGGCGGTGGCCGAGCAGGCGCAGGCCAAGCTCGACGAGGCGCAGCGGAGCTTCAACGAGCAGCAAGCCGCGAAGGCGACGGCCCCGTCCGACGCGCCCGCGTTCCGCTACGACCAGCACGGCCGCAAGGTGCCCGTGGAGCCGGCGGGCACGGAGGCCGGCGCGCCCGTCCCGACGCCGCCCGCGACGGCTCCGGCGGAGGGGTTCGAGCCCGCCGCGAGCACCGCGCCGCCGCCCGCCGCCGAGCCGTCGCCCGCGCCGGCGCCGCCGGCCGCGGCCGCCCCGCCCACACCGGCGGCCCCGGCGCACGCCTCCGGCGACCCGCTGGCGCAGGGGCGCCCGGCCGTGCGCCCGCAGGACGTCCCGCCGGCCGTCACCGACGGCGACCCGCTCGGCCGCTAGACGGCCGGGGGCCGGTTCCCCGGTCAGGGTTGCGATACTGGGCGCATGGCCGGGCTCGGATCCATCCTCACCGCGATCGTCACCCCCTTCGCCGCCGACGGCAGCGTCGACGAGGACGCCTTCGTCGCCCTCATGGGTCACCTGGCGGACAACGGCTCCGACGGGGTCGTCGTCGCCGGGACCACCGGCGAGGCCGCGACGCTGAACGACGAGGAGCATCTCGCGCTCATCGGCCTCGCGGTCACCGAGCGGCCCCGGCCGGACTTCACGGTCGTCGGCGGCGTCGGCTCCAACGACACCCGGCACGCCATCCACCTCACCGAGCAGGCCTGCGCCCTCGGCGCGGACGCCCTGCTGAGCGTCAACCCGTACTACAACCGCCCCAACCGGGCCGGGATCGTCGCGCACTACCGCGAGGTCTCGCAGGCCGCCGACCGGCCGATCATCCTCTACAACATCCCGCAGCGCACGGGATCGGACATGCCCAACGATCTCCTCGCCGAGCTCGCGCAGCTCGACCACATCGAGGGCGTCAAGCAGGCCAACAACGACAACCTCGCGCTCGTCGACGGCCTCGAGCTGTACGCGGGCAACGACGACGTCCTCGCGCTCACCCTCGACCTCGGCGGCGCCGGCGGCATCCTCGTCGCCAGCCACGTCGTCGGACCCGAGATGCAGCGCATGGTCGCCGAGCCCGCCGAGCGCGCCGCCATCCACGCCTCGCTCGTCGAGGTCTTCGAGGCGCTCAGCGTGGCGCCCGCCGCGGTCTGCACCAAGGCCGCCCTCAACCTTCTCGGTCGCCCCGTCGGCGAGCCGCGCCTGCCCTACGTGGCCGCGAGCGCCGACGAGACCGCCACCATTCGCGCGATGCTCGAGCGTCGCAACCTCCTGGAGACCACATCCACATGAGCAGCACCCCTGTCCTTCGCGTCCTCCCGCTCGGCGGCCTGGGCGAGATCGGCAAGAACATGACCGTCGTCGAGTACGACGACCACATCGTCGTCGTCGACGTCGGCCTGCGGTTCCCGACCGCCGAGATGGTCGGCATCGACCTCGTCCTGCCGGACTTCAACTACCTCCGCGACCGCGTCGACGACATCGAGGCGATCGTCATCACCCACGGCCACGAGGACCACCTCGGCGCGCTCCCCTGGATGCTGCGCGAGCTCGGCGCCGACAACGCCCCGCCGATCTACGGCGGCCCGCTGACGATGGCGATGGCCCGCTCCAAGCTCGACGAGCACAAGCTCGGCAAGCTCGTGGAGTGCCACGACGTCAAGCCCGGGGAGGTCCTCGAGGTCGGCCCGTTCGACCTCGAGCTCGTGCACCTCACGCACTCGATCCCCGACATGCGCGCGGTCGCGCTGACCACCGACCTCGGCACCGTCCTCATCACCGGGGACTACAAGTTCGACCAGACCCCGGTCGACGGCAAGCCCGCCGACGTGCAGCGGCTCGCCGAGCTGGGCAAGCGCGGCGTCCTGCTGCTGTGCGGCGACTCCACCAACGCCGACCGGCCGGGCTTCAGCCCGTCGGAGTCGGTCGCCGGCCCGCACCTCACCGAGGTCTTCTCGCGCTGCGACGGCCGGATCGTCGTCACCTGCTTCGCGTCGAACATCCACCGCGTCCAGCAGGTCGTCGACGCTGCCAAGGCCAACGGCCGCAAGGTCTGCCTCATCGGCCGGTCGATGAAGAAGAACATCAACATCGGGCGGTCGCTCGGGCACATCCACGTGCCCGAGGGGATGCTCGTGCAGCCGCGCGAGATCGACGACTTCCCGGACGAGAAGATCGTCATCGTCTCGACCGGGTCCCAGGGCGAGCCGCTGAGCGCGCTGCGCCGCATGGCCTACCGCGACCACCACCAGATCGAGCTGCACGACGGCGACACCGTCGTCTTCAGCGCCACCCCGATCCCCGGCAACGAGCGCGCCGTCAACGACACGGTCGACCGGCTGTACCAGATCGGCTGCAGCGTCGTGACGACCGCGGACGCCCCGATCCACGCCTCCGGCCACGGCTACCAGGAGGAGATCAAGCTGATGCTCAACCTGACGAAGCCGACCTACGTGATGCCGTTCCACGGCGACCACAAGCGGATCAAGCTCCACGGCGAGCTGGCCCAGGCCGTCGGCGTCCCCGCGGAGAACGTGTTCCGCGGCCGCAACGGCCTGCCGCTGGAGATCGACGAGCAGGGCGCGCGCTTCGGCGAGCCCGAGAAGAGCGGCGTCATCTTCGTCGACGGCGTCGACCTCGGCGAGCCCGCCGACGCCGCGCTGCGCGACCGCCGCATGCTGTCGGCCGACGGCATCTTCGTCGTCGTCGCCACGATCAGCGAGCAGGACGGCACCTCGGTCGCCGACCCGGAGGTCATCTTCCGCGGCGTGCCGTTCAAGGACGAGGCCGACGAGCTCCTCGACGAGCTGCGCGACGTCGTCGACGACTCGCTCGAGAAGGCCGCCAAGGACCAGGTGCGCGAGATCGACCTGCTCCAGCAGCAGCTCCACGACGACCTCGCGGCGTTCGTCTTCCGCAAGCTCCGCCGGCGGCCGATGGTGCTGCCGGTCGTCGTCGAGGTCTAGCCCGCGGGCCGCACCGGGGGTCCGAGGAGCGAGGTCTCCCCGGGCTCCTCGTCCTGCTCGGGCGCCGCCGGCTCGACCGGCAGCGCCGGGAGCGTCACGACGAACCGGGTGCCGTGCGGCTCCCGGTCCTCCAGGCGCACGCCGCCGCCGTGCGCCTCGGAGACCGCCCGGACGATCGCCAGCCCCAGGCCCGTCGAGCCGCCGCGATCGCCCTCGCCCCGCACGAACCGCTCGAACAGCCGGCCCTGCACCGACGCGGGCACGCCCGGCCCGTCGTCCTGCACGACGAGCACGAGCCGCCCGGACGCGTCCCGCTCCACGATCGCGTCGATCCGCGTGCCGTCGGGCGTGTGCTTGACCGCGTTCTCCATGAGGTTGAGGACCAGGCGGTGCAGCTCGTCGCGGGCGCCCGACACCATCGCGCCCGCCGGGGCGTCGACGGCCAGCTCGTGCTCGCCGGCGACGGGCCCGAGCTCGGCCGCCGCCTCGACGACGACCTGGGAGAGGTCCAGCGGCACGTGCCGGACCTCCCGGCCCGCGTCGGCCCGGGCGAGCAGCAGCAGGTCGGCGACGAGCCGCCGCATCCGCTGCGAGGACCGCAGCGCCGACCGGGCCGCCTCGCCGCGCTCGCCGTCCAGCACCTCGGTGAGCAGCTCGAGGTTCGCCAGCACGCTCGTCAGCGGCGTGCGCAGCTCGTGCGAGGCGTCGGCGACGAACGCGCGCTGGCGCTGCAGCGTCTCCTCGGTCTCCGCGCGACTGGACTCGAGCGCCAGCAGCATCTCGTCGAGCGTGCGGGCGAGCTCGGCGACCTCGTCGGTGGCCTCCGGCACCTGCATGCGGCGGTTCGGGTCGCGGGTGCGCGCGATCTCCCGGGCGGTCTCGGTGAGCCGCCGGACGGGCCGCATCGCGTTCCCCGCGACGAGCAGGCCGGCCATCAGCGCGAACGCCGCGCCGCCCAGCACGCCCGTCAGGAGGAAGAACTTCACCCGGTCGATCGTCGCGTTGACCTCGGCGAGCTTGCGCGCGTACTGCACGAGGATGTAGCCGCCGCCCAGCAGCGGGAACGGGCGCGTCTCGACCCGGTAGCCGGCGACGTCGGTGCCGCCCTCGGGCTGCAGCCCGAAGTCCGGCGTGCGCCGCGGGAACGACTTCACGCGCGTGCCGTCCTGCGTCAGCACGCGGATCACCGCGTTGTCGGCGCTCGCGTAGAACTGCAGGTTCGGGCGCGAGAAGCGGACCGTCCCGGTCCCGAGGTCGTAGGTCGCCTCGATGCTGTTGCGCAGCTGGTCGGCCGCGCGCTCGGTCTGGTCGTCGAAGTCCGCGCGGATCCGCGTCGTCGTCAGGTGCCCGATCAGCACCGCGAACGACGTGAGGATCACGAGCGTGAGCACCGCGGAGCCGCCGGCCAGACGCCAGCGGATCGGGATCCGGTCGAGCCAGCCGAGCACGGGCACCTACGCGCGGAGCACGTACCCCGCGCCGCGGATCGTGTGCAGCAGCCGCGGCTCGCCGCCCGCCTCGAGCTTGCGCCGCAGGTTCGAGACGAACACCTCGATGGTGTTCGTCGTCGCGAACGGGTCGTAGCCCCAGACCTCCTCGAGCAGCCGCTGGCGCGGGACGACGATCCGCTCGTTGCGCATCAGGTACTCGAGCAGCTCGAACTCGCGCTGGGTCAGCTCGATCATGCGCTCACCGCGGGCGACCTCGTGCGTGTCCGGGTTGAGCGTCAGGTCCCCGGCGACCAGGGACGCGGACCCGCGCGGCGGGCGGCGGCGCAGCAGCGCCCGGATGCGCGCCAGCAGCTCCTGCCGCTCGAACGGCTTGACGAGGTAGTCGTCGGCGCCCGAGTCCAGGCCCTCGACGCGCGACTCGACCGCGTCCCGCGCGGTGAGGATCAGGATCGGCACGTCGTCGGCGCCACGCAGCCGCTTGGCGACCTCGATGCCGTCGAGCTTCGGCAGGCCGAGGTCGAGGATCACGACGTCCGGGACGTAGGCGCTCGCCGCGTCCAGGGCCGCCTCGCCGTCGGCCGCCGTGCGCACCTCGTAGCCCTCCATGCGCAGCGAGCGCTGGAGGACCTGGGCGATCTCCTCGTCGTCCTCGACGACGAGCACACGGGCCGGGCGGTCGGTCTCGGTCACCTCCCCATGGTAGATGGCCGGTCCTCGGAAACCCCGCGCTTTACGAGGATTTAGGCGCTCGCCGACGGCACGTCGCGGGCAGGGGACCCACCGCGCACGTCGAACCCACGACGCACGACCCATGGCCGCCACGAAGAATCCCAAGTCCCGCGCCGCGGGCGCGCGCACGTCCGCCGGCGCACGCTCCTCGGCGAAGTCCGGCGCCGCCGCGCGCCCGCGCGCCAAGAGCGGCGCGGCGAAGCCCCGCGCACGTCGCGCGGGCGGCCGCGCGCCGCGCGCGCCGATGCTCGAGCAGCACCACGTCGACCTGATCGGGCTCGCGCTCGTGGCCGCCGGCGTGTTCCTCGCCTTCCCGCTGTACCTGGAGTGGTACGGCGGCGCGGCGGGGGAGGCCGTCGTCGACGGGATCGAGCGGCTGGTCGGCCAGGTCTCCTACCTCGCGCCGGTCGCCGTCGCCGCCACCGGCATCGTGCTCGTGCTGCGCCCGGTGCTGCCGAGCGGCATGCGCCCGTTCAAGGCCGGGGCCGCCTGCCTGCTCCTGGCCACGACGCTGATGCTCGCGGCCGGCACGCTCGGGCTCGGCCCCGACGGCCCGAACGGCGACGTCTGGAACGCCGCGATCTACAGCGAGCGCGGCGGCATCCTCGGATCCGTGCTGTTCTGGGGCGCCTCCAGCGCGTTCTCCTCGATCGGCGCGCACATCATCGCGCTGTTCCTGCTGCTGGCCGGGATCCTGCTGCTCACGGGCGCCTCGGTCGCGGGCGTCGTGCAGGCCACCGCCAGCGGTGTCGCGGACACGACCCGCGCGCTGCGCACCACCCCGGCCCCGGCGCCTGCGCGGGACCGGACCTCCACCGGGACGGGCGCCACCCGGGGCGGCCGCGCAGGGAGCGCGCGCACGACCGCCGGCCGCGACCGCACGGTCGCCCCGATCGTGCCCCCGGAGCCCGAGGACAGCGAGCCCGCCGTGCGCGACGACCGCACCGGCCAGCTCGACGGAGCGCTGCGCTACCCCGACCTGTGGGGCGACGAGGACGCCCCGATCCGCGTCGAGCCGACCGTGGTCGACGAGCGCCCGCCCGCGCCGCCGGTCGACCTCGACGCCGACGTGGAGCCCGAGCTGCTCGCCGAGCTCGACCCCGAGCCCGAGCCCGCGCCGCCCGTGCCCGCCCCGCGCGCGCCCCGCGCGGCCGAGCCGGTCGTCGAGGAGGACGAGGACGTCGACGAGCTGCCCGTCGGCGAGCAGGCCGCGCTCGCGCTCGAGGACGGCCAGATCGAGTGGCACCGCCCGCGCGCGGCGATGCTCAAGCGCTCCAGCGCCCAGAGCCAGCGCCCCGACCACGCCGGCCAGGCGCAGACCGCCGAGGCGCTGATCGTCGCGCTGCAGCACCTCGGGATCGAGGCGAAGGTCGTCGGCACGGTCTCCGGCCCGCACATCACCCGCTACGAGCTGCGGCTCGCGCCCGGCGTGAAGATGAGCAAGGTCGCCAACCTCAAGGACGACCTCGCGTACGCGCTCGCCGCCACCGAGATCCGGATCCTCGCGCCGATCCCCGGCAAGACCGCGGTCGGCGTCGAGGTCCCCAACAAGCTCCGGCAGGTCGTCACGCTCGGTGACGTCTACGAGGACGCGCCCGACAGCTTCTCGCCGCTGACCGTGTGGCTCGGCAAGGACGTCTCCGGCAAGGCGATCCCCGCCGACCTGGCGAAGATGCCGCACCTGCTCGTGGCCGGCACCACCGGCGCGGGCAAGTCCGCCTGCGTCAACGGGATGCTCTCCTCGATCCTGCTGCGCGCGACCCCGGACGAGGTCCGGCTCGTGCTCGTCGACCCCAAGCAGGTCGAGCTCAACCACTACGAGTCGGTGCCGCACCTGCTGACGCCGGTGATCACGTCGCCGCGCAAGGCGGCCAACGCGCTCCAGAACCTCGTCAAGGAGATGGAGTGGCGCTACGGGATCATGGCGATGGCCAAGACCCGCTCACTGCCGGAGCTCAACAAGCACCGCCGTCACAACGGCGAGGCGCAGCTCCCGTACATCCTCTGCGTCATCGACGAGCTCGCCGACCTGATGATGGTCGCCCCGGGCGACGTCGAGGACTCGATCATCCGCATCGCGCAGAAGGCGCGCGCGGTCGGCATCCACCTGATCCTCGCGACGCAGAGCCCGCGCGTGGACGTCATCACCGGCATGATCAAGGCCAACGTGCCGTCGCGGATCGCGTTCGCGGTGTCCTCGCAGACCGACTCGCGCGTGATCCTCGACCAGAACGGCGCCGAGTCGCTGCTCGGGCAGGGCGACATGCTCTTCTCGCCGGTCGGCTCGAGCCGCCTGCAGCGCATCCAGGGCGCCTACATCGACGAGGCGCAGATCGAGAAGATCACCGGCTGGTGGGCCCGGCAGGGCGAGCCCGAGATCCGCGAGGACCTGCTCGAGGAGGTCGAGGAGGAGCCCAAGGAGGACGCCGGCGGTGCCGACGACGGGTTCGATCCCGACGAGGACCCGCTGCTCGGCGAGGCGATCCAGCTGGTCGTCGAGATGGGCACCGCGTCGACCTCGATGCTCCAGCGGCGCCTGCGGCTCGGCTACACGCGCGCGGGCCGGCTCATCGACATGCTCGAGCGGCGGGGGGTCATCAGCGGCTACGAGGGCTCCAAGCCCCGTCAGGTCCTCGTCACCGAGGGCGACCTGCCGCGCGTGCTCGCGGCGCTGGCCGAGCGCGGGGACGTCGCGGGGGCGCAGGAGACGCCCAGCGGACCGTCCCCGGCGGGCGGCGGACCCGACGTGGCGGAGATCCCGGACGCCGGCGAGATGCTCGGGGACTGAGCACCGGTAGCCTGCAGGGCCGATGGCGGACATCGGGGCCACCCTGCGAGAGGCGCGCATGCGCGCCCGGATCGACATCTCGGAGATCGAGGCCGAGACCAAGATCCGGGCGAAGTACCTGCGCGCGCTCGAGAACGAGGAGTGGGACCTGCTGCCGGGGCCGACGTTCGTCAAGACGTTCCTGCGCACCTACGCGGACGTCCTGGGCCTCGACTCCAAGCTCCTGGTGGAGGAGTACAAGCTCCGCCACGAGCGCCCGAACCTCACCGAGCTGCGGCCGATCGGGGCGCCGCAGCCCGGCCGCCGGCGCCCGCGCCCGCAGCCGACCGGCGTGCCCCGCGGCTACGTCGTCGGCCTCGTCGTCGTGCTGCTGCTCGGCACGCTGTACCTGCTCGGCCGCGGCGGCGGGGACGACGAGCCCGCGGTCGCCACGACGACGCAGCAGCGCACGACGACCGACGCGACGCGCCCCGCGGCCGACGCGACCCCCGCGCCCAGCGCGACCCCGGCGGCGACGGCGACCGCCACCCCGGCCGCGCGGACCGTCCGGCTGCGTGTGGTTCCGACCGGGCAGGTGTTCGTCTGCCTGACGGCCGCGGGCGGCCGCACGCTGATCGACGGGCAGATCCTCGACACCACGAGCCAGACCCGGACGTTCCGCTCCTCGCGGTTCCGGATCACGCTCGGCAACGCGGCCGCGCGGCTGCGGATCGACGGAAAGGACCGGGACGTGGCCGACAACGCCGAGGGCATCGGGTACGAGATCACGCCGGGCGGGAAGCGCCGCACGCTCTCGCCGGAGAACCGACCGGTCTGCGACGGCTGATGCCCCGCGCCGGCATCGTCGTCACCGGCACCGAGGTGCTGACCGGTCGCGTGGTCGACCGCAACGGCCCGTGGCTGGCCGAGCGCCTGCGCGACCTCGGGGTCGACCTCGCGCACATCGCGGTCGTCGGGGACCGCCCGGGGGACGTGGAGGCCGCCCTGCGGTTCTTCGCCGCCGAGGGCGTCGACGTCGTCTGCACGAGCGGCGGGCTCGGTCCCACCGAGGACGACCTCACCGCCCAGGTCGTCGGGGACTTCCAGGGCCGGCCGCTGGAGCATCAGCCCGCGCTCGAGGAGCGCGTCTGGGCGGTGGTCAGCGGCCTGCTCTCCCGCTGGCCGGGCCTCGACCAGGACGCGCTGCGCCAGTCCGCGCGCAAGCAGGCGATGGTGCCGCGCGGCGCAAACGTCCTCGACCCGGTCGGGACCGCGCCCGGGCTGGTCGTCCCGCCCCCGGACGGGGCCGCCGGCCCGACCGTCGTCGTGCTGCCGGGCCCGCCGCGCGAGCTGCAGCCGATGTGGCGCGACGCCGAGGCCGACCCGCTGTTCCGGGCGGCGATCGCGGGCGCGACGGTCTACGAGCAGCGGATGCTGCGCCTGTTCGGCATCCCGGAGTCGGAGATCGCCGAGACGATGCGGCAGGCGCGCGACGCGGGCGTCGACCTCGACGCGCTGGAGATCACGACGTGCCTGCGCCGCGGCGAGGTCGAGATCGTGACGCGCTACGAGCCGCAGGCCGCGGCGACGTATGCGGCGTTCGACGCGGCGGTCCGGGAACGGCACGCCGACACGCTGTTCTCCGACGACGGGACCTCGGTCGACCAGCAGGTCGCCGAGCTGCTGCGGTCCTCGGGACGCACGATCGCGACCGCGGAGTCGTGCACCGGCGGGCTGCTGCTCGGCCGGCTGACCGAGCTCGCGGGCTCGTCGGACTACGTGCTCGGCGGGGTCGTCGCGTACGCCAACGCGGTGAAGTCCGCGGTCGCCGGGGTGGACCCGGCGCTGATCGAGCGCGTCGGGGCGGTCTCGCAGGAGGTCGCCGAGGCGCTGGCCGACGGGGCGCGGAGCGTCACCGGCGCGGACGTCGGGGTGGGGATCACCGGGGTGGCCGGCCCGGGCGGCGGGACCGAGGAGAAGCCGGTGGGCCTGGTGTGGCTGTCGGTCGCCGTCGGCGACGGGCAGCGGCTGACGCGCAGCATCACGATCCCCGGCTCGCGCGCGGACGTCCGCGATCGCGCGACGACCGTGGGCCTGCATCTCGTGCGTCGCGCCCTCCTCGGCGAGTCCTGACGCGCCAGCTTTCTGCGCGCCCGCGTCCGCAGGATCGGCACGGAATCGATGCGAACACGTGTTTCCATGACACGTCCCGGTCCCTAGCCTCAGTTCCGTCCGAACCGAGGCCCATAGTCCCTCGGGCCCTACTGCGACGAGAGGTTTCACCGAGATGCCCGCAACTGCTGACGAGAAGGCCGCGAAGGCCCGCAACGACGCCCTCCAGGGCGCCCTCACCCAGATCGAGCGGCAGTTCGGCAAGGGCTCCGTCATGCGCATGGGGGACGAGGGCGCGCGCGTCCGCGTCGACGCGATCCCGACCGGCGCGCTGTCGCTGGACCTCGCGCTCGGCATCGGCGGCGTCCCGCGTGGCCGCATCGTCGAGGTGTTCGGTCCGGAGTCCTCCGGCAAGACGACGCTGATGTACCACGTCATCGCGGAGTGCCAGCGGATGGGCGGCGTCTGCGCGTTCATCGACGCCGAGCACGCGATGGACCCGCTGTACGCGCAGCGGATCGGCGTCGACATCGACGAGCTGCTCGTCTCGCAGCCCGACTACGGCGAGCAGGCGCTGGAGATCGCGGACATGCTCGTCCGCTCCGGTGCGGTCGACCTCATCGCGATCGACTCGGTCGCCGCGCTCACGCCGCGCGCCGAGCTCGAGGGCCAGATGGGCGACACGACCGTCGGCCTGCAGGCCCGCATGATGAGCCAGGCGATGCGCAAGCTCGCCGGCAACCTGAACCGGACGAACACGATCATCCTGTTCACCAACCAGATCCGCGAGAAGGTCGGCGTCATGTTCGGCTCGCCCGAGACGCAGCCGGGCGGTCGCGCGCTGAAGTTCTACTCGTCCCAGCGCCTGGACATCCGCCGCATCGAGACCCTCAAGGAGGGCACCGAGGCGGTCGGCAACCGGGTCCGCGTGAAGGTCGTCAAGAACAAGGTCGCGCCGCCGTTCCGCCAGGCGGAGTTCGACATCGAGTTCGGCAAGGGCATCTCGACCTCGGGCTGCATCCTCGACCTCGGCATCGAGAACGACATCGTCCAGAAGTCCGGCTCGTTCTTCTCCTACAACGGCGAGCGGCTCGGACAGGGCCGCAACAACGCCAAGGCGTTCCTCGACGAGCACCGCGAGATCGCGATGGAGATCGAGGCGAAGATCTACACGGCGCTCGGCATCGACCGGGACGGCAGCGGTGCGCCGCTCGACGAGCCGGTCGACGCCGGCCTGGCCGCCGAGGAGTCCGGCGTCCACGAGGGGCTCGAGGCGACCGCGAAGTAGTCCCGGGGCACCCGCGCACGTGACCCCCGAGCAGGAGCAGACCGCCGCCCGCGTGCTGGACCCGGCCGCCCGGTTCCAGCACGCGATCGACCTCGCGTACCGGTACCTCGGGTACCGGGACCGCACGGTGGTGGAGCTGCGCCGCCACCTCGAGTCCAAGCGGGTCGAGCCGCGCACGATCGACGAGGTCGTCGCGGAGCTGCAGGTCCAGGGCTACGTCGACGACGCGCGGTTCGCGGTCCGGTTCGCCGAGGACCGCCGCACGCTCGACGCGTGGGGCGCCGACCGGATCGAGCGCAAGCTCCTGCAGGCCGGCGTCTCGCCGGAGCACATCGCCGCGGCGCTCGCCGCGCAGGACGGGGAGGAGGAGCTCGACGCTGCCGTCGCGCTCCTGCGCCGCCGCTACCGCGACGCCCCCGAGACCGACCGCGAGCGCGAACGCGCGCTCGGCATGCTCGTCCGCAAGGGCTACGCGCTCGAGCTCGCCTACGACGCCGTGCGCGCCTTCGAGCGCGACCGACTCGTCGACTGACGCCGGGCCTGCAGGCGACCGCACAGCCGAGCGGGCGGGGTCGCACGCCGGCGGGCCAGGTTCGCGCGGTCGCGGGCGCGGCGGCGCCCGGCGGGTCGTGCGCCGCGATCAGGACGGGGCGGGGCGGGGCGGGGGCGTCATGAACGCGCGGCTTGCGCGGCGGCGAGGTCCTCGAGTGGACGGCTGATCCTTCCCGGAAGGACGAGGCGTCCACGGGCGCGGGGCGTGGCCGCGGCCAGCCCGCCGGATCCATGCCGCGGACGGCCACCATTGCCCGCGGTGGCGAGTGGGCCGCTGATCCTCCCCGGATGGATGAGGCGTCCACGACGCGGGCGCGATGCCACGCCCGTGCCCCGGCCGGTCGCGTACGTCGAGCCGCGCCCGTCCCGGCGGGGTGCGTCGGGCGGCGACCGAGGCCGTCCCGAGCCGCGTCGCCCGCGTGAGCGGGCCCCCGGGCCGGTCGCAGGCGGCACGCACGTGCGCGCCCGGGCCCGCGCCACACGGTGCCCGCCGGAACGCGTCGTGGACCGCGCACCCTTCCCGGAAGGACCAGGTGTCCACTCGGCGGAGACGAAACGCGCGTCCGGGCGACGGTTCGTCCAGCGGCGGGAGGCCGGGCGGTAGCATCGGCGGTGCGACGTACCGGACCGCCGGCGACCCGCCTGACCCACGCACCACCGCAGCACCCGACACCCGCAGGACCAGACACCCGAACCAGCCAGCGGCACCGCCGCCCGACCCCACCGACTCGCCCGGGCCCGAGGCCCGTCCGTCGCCTGAACGTCACACCGGAGACCGGCCACGCGACGTTCCCGCGAGGTCGGGGGAGGAACGGACATGGAACTCGTCATCGGCGCGATCGTCCTCGCGGCGGGTATCGTGGTCGGCGCATTCGTCGTCGGACGCGGACGCGGGCGCCCCGCCGCCACCGGCACGGAGCCAGCCGCGTCCAGCGCCGCCGTACAGGACACGCTCGTGCGCCGGCTCGACGAGCTCGACGCCCGCGAACGCGCGCTGCGCGAGCGCGAGGCCGCCCTCGACATCCAAGAGCGCGACGTGGAGAACCAGCTCGCCGCCGGACGCCGCGAGCTCGAGAACACGCTCGACACGCGCCAGCGCGAGCTCGAGAACGCGCTCGCCGCCCGCCGCCGCGAGCTCGACGACACGGTCGCCGCCCGCCAGCGCGACCTCGACGAGCTCGTCGCCCAGCGCGTCGCGGCCCTCGAGCGCCTGTCCGGGCTCACCGCCGGCCAGGCGCGGCAGGCGCTGCTCAAGGAGGTCGAGGACCAGGCCCGCCACGACCGCGCCCGCCTGCTGCGCCAGATCGAGGACGAGACCAAGCACGAGGCCGAGCGCCGCGTCCGCTCGATCCTCTCGGTCGCGATGCAGCGCCTCGCCGCCTCGCACGCCGCCGAGACGACCGTGTCGGTCGTGCAGCTCCCCGGCGACGAGATGAAGGGCCGCATCATCGGCCGCGAAGGCCGCAACATCCGCGCCCTGGAGAACCTCACCGGCGTCGACTTCATCATCGACGACACGCCCGGGGCGGTCGTGCTGAGCGCCTTCGACGGCGTCCGGCGCGAGGTCGCGCGCCTCACCCTGGAGAAGCTCCTGCAGGACGGCCGGATCCACCCGGCGCGCATCGAGGAGACCTACTACCAGGCCAAATCCGAGCTCGAGTCCCACATGCAGGAGGCGGGGGAGACTGCGGTCCTCGAAGCCGGCGTGCAGGGCCTCGACGTCGAGCTGACCCGCACGCTCGGCCGCCTGAAGTTCCGCACCAGCTACGGGCAGAACGTCCTCGCGCACTCC
Organism: Conexibacter sp. W3-3-2; assembly: GCF_009707605.1. Taxonomy (NCBI): domain Bacteria; kingdom Bacillati; phylum Actinomycetota; class Thermoleophilia; order Solirubrobacterales; family Conexibacteraceae; genus Conexibacter; species Conexibacter sp. W3-3-2. The sequence continues at coordinate 484,386 of NZ_WLYW01000001.1, forward strand.
GTCGAGTGCGCGCAGCTCGCCGCGCTCATGGCCGACGAGCTCGGCGCCAGCGCCAAGACCGCTCGACGCGCCGCGCTGCTGCACGACATCGGCAAGGCCGTCAGCCACGAGATCGAGGGCCCGCACGCGCTCGTCGGCGGCGACCTCGCCCGCCGGCACGGGGAGCCCGAGGCCGTCGCGCACGCGATGGAGGCCCACCACAACGAGGTCGAGCCCCAGACCGTCGAGGCCGTCATCGTCCAGGCCGCCGACGCCCTCTCCGGCGCCCGTCCCGGCGCGCGCGGCGAATCGCTGGACCAGTACGTCAAGCGCCTGCGCGAGCTCGAGCAGCTCGCCGCCCGCCACGACGGCGTCGACAAGGTCTACGCGATGCAGGCCGGCCGCGAGGTCCGCGTGATCGTCGCGCCCGGCGCCATCACCGACCTCGATGCCACCGACCTCGCCCGCACCATCGCCCGCGAGATCGAGCAGGAGCTCGAGTACCCGGGCCAGATCAAGGTCACGGTGATCCGCGAGTCGCGCGCGGTCGACTACGCCCGCTGACCCCTCGCTACCCTGGGCGGGTGCAGAAGCGGTACCACGTGACCACCTTCGGGTGCCAGATGAACGAGCACGACTCCGAGCGGATGAAGGGCATGCTCGAGACGCTCGGGTACGCGGAGGTCGCTGAGCCCGACCAGGCCGACCTGATCCTGTTCAACACCTGCTCGATCCGCGAATCCGCGGACTCGCGCTTCATCGCGCACCTCGGGCACGCCAAGCGCCACAAGCGCAACAACCCCGACGTCCTCATCGGCGTCGGCGGCTGCTGGGCGCAGTCCGTCAAGGACGAGGTCTTCCAGCGCTTCCCGTTCGTCGACGTGGCGTTCGGTCCCGGCCAGATCCACAAGCTCGCCGAGTTCCTCACCAGCGACTCGCTCACCGCCCAGGGCTTCTTCGAGTTCGAGGACTTCCCCGCGCAGCTGCCGACCAAGCGCGCCCGCGACCTCCACGCGTGGCTGCAGATCAGCGTCGGCTGCAACATGAAGTGCTCGTACTGCATCGTGCCGAGCACCCGCGGCCGCGAGTCCTCCCGGCCCTTCGACGGGCTCGTGGAGGAGGTCACGCGCCTCGCCGCCGACGGCGTGCGCGAGGTCACGCTGCTCGGGCAGAACGTCAACGCCTACGGTCGCGACCTGCGGCCGCAGCGGCGCACGTTCGCGGAGCTCCTGCACGCCGTCGACGCCGTCGACGGGATCGAGCGCATCCGCTACACCAGCCCGCACCCGCAGGACATGAAGGAGGACGTGGTGCTCGCCCACCGCGACCTCGCCGGCGTCTGCCCGCACATGCACCTGCCGCTGCAGTCGGGCTCCAGCCGGATCCTCAAGGCGATGCGGCGCACCTACTCGCGCGAGCGCTACCTCGACCGCGTCGCGCTGATCCGCGAGCACGTCCCCGACACGTCGCTGACCACCGACATCATCGTCGGCTTCCCGGGGGAGACCGAGGAGGACTTCCAGCAGACGCTCGAGGTCTGCGAGGAGGTCGGCTACGACAGCGCGTTCACGTTCGTGTTCTCCCCGCGGCGCGGGACCGAGGCGGCCGAGATGACCGAGGGCCTCGTCCCGCACCCGGTGAAGATCGAGCGGATGGAACGGCTCGTCGAGGTCGTGCAGCGTCGCGCCACCGAGCGCGCGCAGCGGTTCGTCGGCCGGACCCTCGACGTGCTCGTGGAGGGCCCGTCGCGCAACGACCCCACGAAGCTCCGCGGCCGCTCCCCGCACAACAAGGTCGTGAACTTCACCGGGGTGGCCACGCCCGGCGACATCGTGCCCGTGCACATCACCGCGGCGACCAGCCAGACGCTCGCGGGCGAGGCCTCGCTGCTCGCGACCGCCTCGGCGCGCTGAGCATGGCCGAGCTACTGCTCGCCAGCTGCGCCGAGTTCCCGCGCCTGGACCCCGACAGCACGCCGCTGCTGCCGCTGCTGCACGATCGCGGCGTCGCCTGCCGCGTCGCGGCCTGGGACGACCCGCAGGTCGACTGGGCCGACGCCGACGCCGTCCTCGTCCGCTCCACCTGGGACTACGTCGACCGCCGCGACGCGTTCGTCGCCTGGGCGGACCGCCTCGAGGACGCCGGCGTGCGGCTGTGGCCCGGCGCCGACCTCGTCACGTGGATCACCGAGAAGTCCTACCTGCGCGGCCTCGAGGCCGGCGGGATCCGCACGCTCCCGACCGTCTGGGCGGGCCCGCAGGACGACCCCGTCGCGGCCGTCGCCGCGGTGCGCGACCGCGGCTGGGACGACGTCGTCGCCAAGCCCGTCGTCGGGGCGGGCGCATCGGGCCTGCGCCGCTTCACCGGGGTGCGCGACAGCCAGAGCGAGACGCTCGCGCTCATCGAGCACGTCCGGGAGCTCGCCCGCAGCACCGGAGGCGCGATGCTGCAGCCGTACCTGCCCGCGGTCGCCGGGGCGGGGGAGACGTCCGTCTTCTTCTGCGAGGGCGCCCTGACCCACGCGGTGCGCAAGACCGCGGCCGAGGGCGACTTCCGCGTCCAGGTCGAGCACGGCGGCACTGCGACCCGGGTCGAGCCGGGCCGCGACGAGCTCGACCTCGCGACGCTCGCCGTCGCCGCCGTCGCCGCGCGCGAGGGCACCGCACCGCTGATCGCGCGCGTCGACCTCGTCGGCGACCTCGACGGCCGCCCGGGCGTCATCGAGGTCGAGCTGATCGAGCCGTGCCTGTTCCTCGGCGTGGCGCCGGACGCGGCCGCGACGATCGCCGACGCGATCGCGCGCCGTCTCGGCGTGCGCTGACGGCCGCGCCCGCGCGCTCAGGCCGCCGCGACGTGCGGCGCCGCGGCCCCCGCCTCCTCGCCCGGAGCCGGCGGGGCGGGCTCCGGCGCGACGAGCGCCGCGGGCGGGGCGGGCCGCGCGGGCGCCGACAGGACCCGGACGTCGTCGGCGACGATCTCGGTCCGCGGGAAGATCCGGCCCTCGACCCCGTCGGTCCCGGCGATCCACTCCAGCCGTCCCTCGACGAGCACGGGCGCGCCCTCCTGCAGCTCCGCCACGCAGCGCTGCGCGAGCGCGCCCCAGACGAGCACGTCGAACTCGTTGCGCCGCCCGACCCAGGTCGGCTCCTCCTCCGGGTCCTTCGGCTTGACCTTCTGGACCGTCATCACGAGCAGGCGCAGGCGGCAGCGACCGTCCAGCGGCCGCGGGTCGGCGAGCAGCTCGCCCTCGAGCAGCACGCGGTTGATGTTCTTCGTTGCCATGGGACCTCCGTCGGTGGTGGGTGTCCCACCACTAGGTCCCGGGAGCGGGGATTCGCCCCCGGGTCAGCGCTTGTCGACCTGCCCGGCGGTCATCTCGCCCGCGATCTTCGACGCGCCCGCCAGCTCGCTGACGCGCGCCGCGGTCGCCGGGGCGATCCCCGCGACGAGCGTCCCGACGCGCATGCCCAGCGGGGCGACGTCGATCTCGCCGCGGTTGCGGACGATCGCGGTGACGACCGCGTCGGCGACCTCCTCCGGGCTGGACGTGCCGACGCCCCGCGGCAGCTCGACGCCCGCGTCGACGAACATGCCCGCGTCGCGGATGAACCCGGGGAAGACCACGGAGACCCCGATGTTCTTCGCCGCCATCTCGTGCCGCAGCCCCTGCCCGAAGCCACGCAGGCCGAACTTCGTCGCGTTGTACATCGACGAGTACGGGGAGCCGGTCTTGCCCGCGAGCGAGGAGATGAACACGAAGTGCCCGCCGCCGCGCGCCGCCAGCCGCTCCGTGTAGTGGCGGGTCATGAGGATCGGCACGCGGAGGTTCACGTCGAGCACGCGGTCGATCTCCTGCGGCGAGAACGAGGTGATCTCCCCGGTCCCCGGCAGCCCCGCGTTGGCGACGACGACGTCGACGTCCCCGGCCTCCTCCACGAGGCGCTCGGCGGCCGCGGGATCGGCGAGGTCGGCCGCGATCGCCCGCCCCCCGATCTCCTGCGCGAGCGGCTCGAGCACGTCGGTGCGGCGGCCCGTCAGCACGAGCGTGCCGCCCTCCCGGTGGAGGCGGCGCGCGATCGCATGGCCGATGCCGCCGGTCGCGCCGGTCAGCAGGACGGTCTTCCCGTGGAGGTTCACGGCGCCGATTCTGCCACGGCGGAATACTGCGTCCCGTGTCCCGGGAGCTGCTGGCGATCTTCGGTCCCACCGGGGTGGGGAAGACCGGGCTCGCGCTCGCGCTCGCCCGTCGTCTGCGGGACCGCGGCGAGCGGCCCGTCGCCGTCTCCGCCGACGCCCTGCAGCTGTACGCGGGCCTGCCGATCCTCACCGGGGCCGCCGACGCCGCCGAGCAGCAGCAGCTCGAGCACCGGCTCGTCGGGGTGCTCCCGGTGACCGAGACCTGCAGCGCCGCCCGCTACGCGCGGCTCGCGCACGCCGAGATCGACGCGATCCTCGCCGACGGCGGCACCCCGATCGTCGTGGGCGGCACCGGCCTCTACCTGCGCGCCGCGCTCGCCGACCTCGACCTCGCGCCCGCCCCGCCGCCCGGCCTGCGCGAGCGGCTGCTGGACCGCGTCGCCCGTGAGGGTCTCCCCGCCCTGCACGCCGAGCTGACCCGCGTGGCGCCCGAGCGCGCCGCGGCCGTGGACCCGCGGGACACCACGCGCGTCGTGCGGAGCCTCGAGCTGCACGCGATGGGCGCGCTGCCGCAGCGCACCGGGGAGAGCGAGCTCTGGACCGCGCGCACGCGGCACCCGACACGGCTCGTGGCGCTCGTGATGGAGCGCGAGGCGCTCTACGCGCAGATCGACGCGCGCGTCGACGCGATGGTCGCCGCCGGGGCCGCGCGGGAGGTCCGGGACGCCGACGCAGCCGGGGCGTCCGCCACCGCGCGCCGCGCGATCGGCTTCGACGCGCTGCTCGACGGGGACGTGGACCGGATGAAGGCCCAGACCCGCCGCTACGCCAAGCGGCAGCTCACCTGGCTGCGCAAGCTGCCCGGCACCGAGGTCGTCGACGTGACCGGCCGCGCCGCCGCGGACGTGGCCGCGCAGCTGCTCCCGTAGGGTCCGGGCATGCGCTTCGAGAAGTGGCAGGCCCTCGGCAACGACTACCTCATCGTCGAGGCGACCGACCTGCCGTGGCCGCTCACGCCGGAGCGCGTGCGGCGGCTGTGCGACCGGCACGTCGGGCTCGGCTCCGACGGCATCCTCGAGCTCTCCGCGCCGGACGAGCCCGGGTTCGTCGCCCGGCTGCGGATCTTCAACCCCGACGGCTCGGAGGCCGAGCTCTCCGGCAACGGGGCGCGCGAGGCGATCATGTACCTGCGCCGCCGCGGGTGGACGACCGCCGACCGGTTCTCGATCCAGACCGTCGCCGGCGAGATCCGCCCGACGATCACCGGCGAGACGACGTGCACGGTCGACATGGGCCGCGCGCACCTCACCTCCAAGGACTACCCGGACGGGCCCGCCGACGGCAGCGGCGAGGTGGCGGGCTTCGCCTTCCAGCACGTGTCGATCGGCAACCCGCAGTGCGCGATCCGCGTCGGGTCGGTCGCCGAGCTCGAGGCGCTCGACCTCCCCGCGATCGGGCCCGGGATCCAGCACGCGCCGATCTTCCCCAACCGCACGAACGTCTCGTGGTTCTGCGAGCTCGAGCCGGGCGTGATCCGGGCGCGGATCTACGAGCGCGGCGTCGGCGAGACGATGTCCTCGGGCACCGGGGCCAGCGGCGCCGCGGTCGCCTACGTGCTCCAGGGCGGCGACGAGGAGGTCACCGTGCACCTCGACGGCGGCGAGCTCACGGTCACCGTCTCCGAGGCGCTGCACGTCGACCTCGCCGGCTGGGCCGTCCCCGTCTACACCGGGGAGCTGAGCGGCGACCTGCTCGCCGAGCTCGCCGCGGGCTGAGCGGCCGACCGCCCGCGCGGTCAGACGACCTCGAGCCGTCCGCCACCCTCGGGGAACATCAGCGGCACCTCCGGGCGCGCACCGCGGATCGCGGCGAGGACCTCGCCGGGCTCGGCGTCGACGAGGTGCAGCGGGAAGCTCATCGCGTTCTTCGAGCGTCGCAGCATCCGGTGCAGGACGGGGTCGGCCACCCGCGCGCGGTCGACGAGGACCTCGAGACGATGCTGGAACTGGACCCGGTGGACCAGCACGCTCTCGACCGCGTCCCACGGCACCGTCGGCCACGCCCCGACCGTGAGCCCGCGGGGATCGATCGCGATCGCCACGGGGCTGCGCAGCTGCGGCACCAGCTTCCACACGATGAAGGCCCCGAGCGCCACCAGCGGCACGCCGAAGACGCTGCCGCCGAAGTTCGCGACGGGCACGAGCGCCACCCCGAGTGCGGTCAGCAGGAGGAAGCCGACGAGCTGGTAGATCTGGCGGTCGCGGCGCCACGCGAAGCTGCTCGTCGACGCGGCCCCGAGGCGGAGCTCCTGGACGATCTCCTGTCCGAGCGCGCGCTCGTCGTCGTCGGCACGGGCGGCCGCCCGGCGCGCGACCACCCGATCGGCGACCGACCACATCACCAGGCCACCCGCCAGCGGCACGAGATCCTGGGCGCCGTCGGACCCGAGACGCAGCCCGAGCAGCGCCTGGTTGACCGCGATGACCCACGTCGCCAGGCCGAGCACCGGCACGGTGCGGATGGCGACGAGGCGCCAGTATCCGACACGGCCCTCGAGCCCGACCGCGTCCACCGCAGGACGCCCGCGCTGCCACCGGTCCAGCAGCAGCCCGAGCGCCACCACGCCGAGCGTCACGCCGCCACTGCCCTCCGCGCTCGCGCCCGCGGCGTCGGCCAGGAGCCCCGCGGCGGTCGCCAGCAGCCCGATCCCGACGCAGACGACCACGTCGAGCGCGGTTCCGGAGCGGTTGTCGGCGGAGCGCATCACGGCCGGGTGTTCCCCGCGCGGGACCCTCGTACGCCTGCGCGCTGAGCTAGCCTGCCGGGTCGATGAGCACTGACACGCAGCAGAGCGCCTGGGGCGTCGGCCTCGCGACCCTGACGACCGACGGGCGCGTCCTGGACACCCTCTTCACGCGCTTCCACCTCGACGCCGGGTCCGCCGACGCGCAGGCCGCGGTCACGACCGCCAAGCACGAGGGCACCGGCACCAAGCCGCTGAACTTCGCGCAGGCGACGACGCTCGGTGGCGGCGGCCTGGCGGGCAGCATGGGGGAGGACGCGATCCGCGGCGTGCGGGTCGTCCCGGTCCTCACCGTGCTCCCGGACCTCGCCGCCGCACCCGCCGACGCCTACGACGCGTACCTGCGGCTGCACCTGCTCTCCGGCCGCCTCGTCGTCCCGCACGGCCTCAGCCTCGACGGCCAGTTCGGGCTGCTGACGAACGTCGCGTGGACGACGCTCGGCCCGGTCGATCCGGCCGAGATCGGCGCGGCGCGCCTGCGCGCCCGCGCGATGGGCGCCACCCTCACGGTCACGAGCATCGACAAGTTCCCGCGCATGACCGACTACGTGGTGCCGTCCGGCGTGCGGATCGCGGACGCCGACCGCGTGCGGCTCGGCGCGCACCTGGCGGAGGGCACGACCGTCATGCACGAGGGCTTCGTGAACTTCAACGCCGGGACGCTGGGCTCCTCGATGGTGGAGGGGCGCATCAGCGCCGGGGTCGTTGTCGGCGACGGCTCGGACATCGGCGGCGGCGCCTCGATCATGGGCACGCTGTCGGGCGGCGGCTCGACCGTCATCTCGATCGGGCAGCGCTGCCTGCTGGGCGCCAACTCGGGGCTGGGGATCAGCCTCGGCGACGAGTGCGTCGTGGAGGCGGGCACCTACGTGACCGGTGGCGCGCGCGTCACGACCCCGGACGGCGAGGTCGTCAAGGCGAAGGACCTCAGCGGCCGCGACGGCCTGCTGTTCCGTCGCAACAGCGAGTCGGGCGCGCTCGAGGTGCTGCCGCGCAGCGGCTCCTGGGGCGGCCTCAACGAGGCCCTGCACGCGAACTAGACGGGTCGGCCGCCGCGGCGCCGCAGGCGCTCGGCGGCCTCCGTGCACCGCTCGAGCGTGGGGACGAGCGCCACGCGCACGTACCCCTCGCCGGCGGGCCCGAAGTACGCGCCCGGCGTGACGACCAGGCCCGTCTCGTCCAGCAGCTCGGTCGCGAAGTCCTCCGAGCCCGTGACCCCCTGCGGCAGGGCCAGCCAGCGGAAGAACGTCGCCGGGCCGCCCGCGTCGCGCAGCCCGACGGCCTCGAGGCCCGGAGCGAGCACCGCGAGCTTGGCGCGGTACAGCGCGCGCACCGCGACGACGTGCTCCTCGTCGCCCCACGCGGCGACCGCCGCGCGCTGGACGAACTCCTGCGGCGCGACGCCGACGTTCGGCCGGTAGCGGCGCAGCGCCGCGACCAGGCGGGCGTCCCCGGCCGCGAACCCGGACCGGTAGCCCGGCATCGAGGACCGCTTGGAGAGCGTGTTGCAGACCAGCACGTTCTCGAGCGAGTCGAGCTGCAGGGCGCTGGCGGGCGGATCGCCGGTGAACCACAGCTCGCTGTACGCCTCGTCGCTGGCGAGCACGAAGCCGTGCTCGCGCGCGAGCGCCGCGGCGCGCTCGTAGAAGGCGAGCGGCGCGACGGCGGCGGTCGGGTTGTTCGGGTAGTTCAGCCACAGGATCGCGAGCCGTGATAGCTGCTCGGCGGTCAGCGCGTCCAGGTCGGGGAGGAAGTCACGCTCCGCGGTCAGCGGCAGCTCGAGGACCTCGCAGCCCGCGAACGCCGCCCCGCGCTCGGCGACCGGGTAGCCCGGGGAGGTCATCGCGACGAGGTCGCGGCCACCGCCCGCGCAGACCTCCGCGAGCGAGAAGACGAGCTCCTTGGAGCCGAGCGTCGGGACGATCTCGGTACCCGGGTCGACCGTGGCGCCGTAGCGCCGGTCGATCCACGCGGCGATCGCGTCGCGCAGCTCCGGCAGGCCGACGGCCAGCGGGTAGCCCGCGACGGGGTGGGCGCGGACCGCGTCGCAGAGCGCCTCGCGCAGGAACGCCGGGGTCTCCTCCCGCGGCTCGCCGACCCCGAGGTCGATGACGTCGACGCCCCGCGCGACCGCGGCGGCGCGCGCCTCGCCCAGGCGGACGAACGGATAGGTGCCCAGGCCGGTGAGGACCGGGTTCAGCGGCAGCGACGCGCTCACGGCCCGAACAGGAGCGCGTCGAGCGTCCGGTAGCAGCGCACGAGCGCCGCGACGGTCACGAGCTCGTCGCGGCGGTGCGCGTAGGACGGGTCACCGGGCCCGAAGTTCACGGCGTCCAGGCCGTGAAGCGCGAACTCCGCCACCGGGGTCCACGCCTGCTTGGGGTGGACCTCCAGGCCGCCGACCGCCACCAGGCGCTCGAGCAGCGGGTTGGCGTCGACCGCCACCACGGGCGCGGACGGGGCGTTGGAGAGGATCTCGAGCGTCTCGCCCTCGCCGCTGCACCAGGAGCGCAGCAGCGCGTCCGCGTCGGCGGCGCTGCGCCCGGGCGCGTAGCGCATGTTCACGTGCGCGTCGACGCGATCGGGGATGACGTTGTCGGCGATGCCGCCGGCGATCCGGACGACCGAGGCGACCTCGGTGAAGACGAGGCCGCCGAAGTCGTGGCGGATCGGGTCGACCGCGTCGAGACGCACGATCCCGCGGGCCGCCCGGGTCATCGCGCTGTCGGCCTGCCAGGGGCGGGCGGAGTGGCCGCTGCGCCCGTGGAAGGTCCAGGTGGCGTTGACGTTGCCCAGGCAGCCGGCGTGGATCTGGTTGTCCGTCGGCTCCATCATCAGCACGAGGTCCGCCTCGGCGAGGCCCGGCTCGCGCTCCAGTAGCGGCGTCAGCGCGCTCTCGCTGACGGGGAGCTCCTCGCGACCGAAGAACAGCAGCCGCACCCGGGCGCGCGCGGCGGCGGCGCGCGCCGGGTCGGCGGCGAGGTCGCGGCCGAGCTCGATCATCACCGCGAGCGCGCCGAGCATGTCGCTCGCGCCGAGCCCGTGGACGGCGGTGGCGTCGCGCCGGCCGGGCCGGTTGTCCTGCGCGGGAACGGTGTCGAGATGCCCGCCGAGCAGCAGCAGCGGCCCGTCCGCCGGGCCGGGCGGCTCGCCGATCACGCAGGTGTCCTGCGCGTCGCGGGCCGGGACGTCGCCCTCCTGGAGGACCGCGAGGACGTGGGCGGCGAGCGCGGCCTCGTCCCGGGACTCCGAGGGGATGTCGATGAGCTCGAGCAGCCGGGCGGCGAGACGCTCGCCGAGCTCGGCGTCGGACGAACCGTGGAGCACGACGCCACTCTATCGTTGGGGGTCGATGCGGTACTGCGGGATCGACGTGTCCGCCAAGCCCGGCAACCAGCAGCTCGTCACCCTGCACGAGCGGCGCGCCACCGACCGGACCGTCGAGCTCGTCACGACGTTCTACGCCCCGGGGGACGTCGACGCGGTCGTCCGCACCGTGCTGGGCTTCGGCCGCGGCGAGGTCGTCGTGGCGATCGACGCGCCCGTCGGGCCGCGCCTGGACCTGCTCGCCGCCGGCGAGCCGCTGCGCGAGCAGCTCGCCCTACCGACCGGTCGGTACGAGCGCTCCCGCGTGTGCGACGCGCTCCTGTTCCAGCGCAAGCTGCCGCTGTACCCGGTGCCCGCCGTCGGCCAGGCGCTCGCGCAGTGGGAGACGTGGATGACGCAGGGATTCGCCCTGTTCGACGCGCTCACCGACCTGGGGATCTACCGGCCGCCCGCGCACGGGCGGGTGATGGCGCCCGTCGGCGACGGCGCCGTGCAGCACGGCCGCGTGGTCGAGACCTACCCCGACGCGGTGTTCTGCGCCCTGCTCGGGCACCGCCCGTCGCCCAAGCGCACGCCCTGGGGGCTGCAGCAGCGCATCGCGGCGCTGAAGCTCCGCGGCGTCGTCGACGCCGACGGCGGCCTGTGGCACCGCACGCTGGACGAGCTCGACGCCTGCGCGGCCGCGTACGCGGCGTACACGCTGGCGACCGGTGCGGGCTCGTGGGTCGGGGACCCGCGGGAGGGCGTGATCCTGCTGCCGGTCCCGGAGCTCGCCGACAGCTACGAGAAGCTGCCGCCGCCCGAGCGCGCCGCGCTCGCCTGAGCGTGAGCGTGCCTCACCGCTCGACGACGACCGTCGTCGCCTTCACCACGGCGGACGCGGTCACGCCGGGCTCGAGGCCCAGGTCGTCCGCCGCCTCCCGCGACATCAGCGACACGATCCGGTAGGGGCCGCACGCCAGGTCCACCTGGGCCATCACGCCGTCGCGCTGCACGGAGATGACGACCCCGGTGAGGCGGTTGCGTGCGCTGGTGCGTCCCGCGGCGCCGGAGCGCTCCTTCAGCAGCCGGGCGAGCTCGGCGGAGGGGAGGACCCGCCGTCCGGCGGGGCCGCGCTCGAAGCGGACGCGACCCGCCTTCTCCCAGCGGCGCAGCGTGTCGATGCTGACCCCCAACGCCGTGGCGGCGGTGCCGATCGGGACGTGCTCGTCGAGGCTCATGGTGTCGGCTCCTGGGAAGCGGGGAACGCGTGGACGCTGTCGGCCGGGCCGTGCAGCGTGACGATCGTGCCACGCGCGGGGACCGCCTCGCCGGCCGGGACGAACGCGCTCAGCCCGCCGACGTGGACGCGGGTGCGGCCGCCGTCGTCGAGCGCGCTCTGCAGCGGACCCGTCACCCGCCAGGCGTCGTCGAGCCCGGCGCCGTCCCCGATGTGCAGCCGCAGGTTCCAGGGGTGCGCCCCGAGCGTGACGTCCCCCTGGTCGGACGGGCCCACGGGCGAGCGCCCCGTCCTGGAGCGCGACCGTGGTGCCGTCCACGCGGCCCTCGCAGACGTCGCCGCCGGTGAAGGTCACGACGAACGGGTGCTGCGGGGCGGCGACGAGCCGGGTGGCGGTGTCGACCTGGAGGACGTGCCCGCCGACGATCACCCCGATGCGGTCGGCCAGGGCGAGCGCATCGCGGTGGTCGTGCGTGACGAGGACGGTCGGCAGGCGCAGCGCGTCCAGCAGGTCGGCGAGCTCGCCGCGGACCCGCAGGCGGGTGTCGGTGTCCAGCGCGGAGAGCGGCTCGTCCAGCAGCAGCACGGCGGGCTCCCGGGCGAGCGCGCGGGCGAGCGCGACGCGCTGGCGCTCGCCGCCCGACAGCCGGCCGGGCCGCGCGCCGGCGAGATGGTCGATCCCGAAGCGCTGCAGCAGCTCGTCGGCGCGACCGGCCGCGCCGCCGCCGAACGCGACGTTCGCGCGCGCGGTCAGGTGCGGGAACAGCGCGTAGTCCTGGAACACGTAGCCGGTGCTGCGGCGCTCGGGCGCGAGATGCAGCCGCCGGGCCGCGTCCGCCCAGACCTCGTCGCCGAGGGCGACGCGTCCGTCGTCGATGCGTCGCAGGCCGGCGATCGCCCGCAGGATCGTCGACTTGCCGGCCCCGGACGGCCCGACGAGCGCGACGGTCTCGGCGTCGGCGTGCAGCCGCGCGGACACGCGCAGGTCCGGGAGGGTCACCGCGAAGTCGACGTCGAGCCCCGCCATGCGCCCACCCCCTTGTAGGCCAGCAGCACCACGGCGCTGAGGGTGACCAGCAGGACCCCGATCGCGAGCGCCGCGTCGAAGTTCGCGTCGAGCGTCTCGTAGACGGCGAGCGTCAGCGTCTGCGTCTCGCCGCGGACGCTGCCGGCGAACACGATCGTCGCCCCGAACTCGCCGACGCCCCGCGCGAAGCTCAGGACCCAGCCGGCGATCAGCCCGGAGATGGCCAGGGGGAGGGCGACCCGGGCGAACGTCCGGGCGGGCCCCGCGCCGAGCGTGCGGGCGGCGTCCAGCAGCGCCGGGTCGACGCCCTCGAAGGCGCTGATCGCCTGGCGCAGGTAGAACGGCGCGGCGACGAACGTGATCGCCAGCACGACCGCCCACTCCGTGAAGGGCAGCACGATCCCGGCCTGCTGGAGGTCGCCGCCGACCAGCCCGGTCGCCCCGAACGCGGCGAGCAGCGCGATCCCCGCGACCGCCGGGGGCAGCACCACGGGCAGCTCCAGCAGCGTGATCACCAGCGCGCGGCCGCGGAACCGGCGGGTGGCGAGCAGGTAGGCGGCCGGGGTGCCGAGCCCGAGGATCAGCGCGTTGCTGATCAGGTTCGTGCGGACGGTGACCCCGATCGCGTCCTTCACGAGCGGGTCGCCCAGCAGGGCGGGGACGCGACGCAGCGGCGCCTCGACCAGCAGTGCGACGACCGGGATCGTGACGAGCAGCGCGGCGGCGAGCAGGCAGACGCCGCAGACGATCGAGAACGCCGTGCGGCGTGCGAGCTGCGCGAGATCCACCGGGGCGGGAGCCTAGCCCCGCGCGGAGCGCTGCTTCGGCTTGGCCGGCACCCCGAAGCCCTCGGCGCGCAGGGAGCCGGCGTCCGCGGTCGGAGAGCACGCGGTTGACGAACGCCTGGGCGCCGCTCGTGTCGGCCCCCGGCCGGCGCACGATGCAGAGGTCGTAGCGGATCGGCGGCTGCGCGAACGTCGGCAGGTTGATCCGCTGGACGCGGTCGGCGGCGATGCGCGCGTCGGTGACGTAGGCGAGGCCGAGGTCGGCGGACCCGAGCGCGACCTTCGAGGTGATCCCGGTGACGCTCGACTCGCTGCTGACGCGGTTCTTCGCGAGGTCGTCGCTGAGCGCGAGTCGCTGCAGCATCCGGCGGGTGTAGGCGCCGATCGGCACGCCGGGCGTCCCGATCGCGACGCGCAGTCCACCGCGGGTGAGGTCGTAGATCGACCGGATCTTCGCCGGGTTGCCGCGCGGGACCATGATCACGAGCTTGTTGGTGGCGAAGGTACGCGGGGTGGAGCAGCGGCCCGCCCGGGCCAGCGCACGGGGCTCGCGCTGGCTCGCGGACGCGAAGACGTCGGCGGGCGCGCCGCGCTCGATCTGCAGCTGCAGCTGGTTGGAGCCGGCGAAGTTGAACCGGGGACGCCCGTCGATGCGGGGGAACGCCTCGCGCAGCGAGGCGGCGCCGTAGACGGTCACGGCGCCTGCGGCGGACGGCAGCGCGAGCGGCACCGAGCCGGTGACGAGGACGGCGGCGAGCGGGACGAGGTGGCGGCGGGACACGGGGACTCCTGCGTTGCGGTCAGCTGGGGACGGTCGAGACGAGGTAGGCGTCCAGGCGCGTTCCGGCGGCCTGGAGGTCGAGCGATGCGGGGAGCGCTCCGGCCCGGGGTGGCCGGCCACCGAGGCGCTGCAGGCCCGCGAGCTGCTCGGACTCCCCGGCGGCGATCCGGGCCAGCAGCAGCCGGGTGCCGGAGTCCTTGGCGAACGCGCTGCCGTCCAGCGCGGCGCCGACGACGAGCTGCTTGAGGGCGATCGCGGCGTCGGCGAACGCGCGACGCGACGCCAGCGCACCGCGGGGCAGGACGATCTCGAAGTCGTCCTTGCGCGGGGCCTCGTCCTGGAGGGGGTAGCGCAGCCGCTTGAGGTGCTCGGCGTCCGCCGCCCGCCAGGCCCGCAGGTGCGCGCGGTCGCGGCCGGTGAGGCCCGGGACGTCGGCGGCCCGGTCGAGCAGTGCGAGGTTGACCAGCTCGGCGGTGGCCAGCAGCTGGATCCAGGCGATGTCGTCGCCGACCGGGGCGGGCCCGAACCGGGCCGCGGCCGGGGTGGCGGCGAGGATCGGGGCGCCGGCGACGGCGGCCGCCCCGGCGCGCAGGAAGGAGAGGCGCGTGACCGCGCGAGTGCCTAGGTGATGCATAGGTGGATTGATCCTATCCCGCAGCGCCCGCGCGGTGTGCGACCCTTGGTGGAGATGGAACGCAGTCGCCACGGCCGGACGCAGCAGACCCAGAAGGCGGGGGGTGGGGCGGTCGCGGGCCAGCGGGCCAAGCAGCGCGCCTACTGCATCGCCGCGCTCGAGTCCGGGGACGACCTCTCCGAGCTGCGCGAGCTGCTGCGCACCGCCGGGGTCGCGGTCGTCGGGCAGACCGTCCAGCACCGCGAGGCGCCGCACCCCAACACCTATCTCGGGCCCGGCAAGCTCGAGGAGGTCAAGGCGCTCGCCAAGGCCGCCGACGCGAACGTGATCGTCTGCGACGACGAGCTCACCGCGCGGCAGGAGCGCAACCTCGAGGAGGCGATCGGCATCCCGATCGTCGACCGCACCGCGACGATCCTCGACATCTTCGCCTCGCACGCGAACTCGGCGGAGGGCAAGCTCCAGGTCGAGCTCGCGCAGCTGCAGTACAACATGGCGCGCATGCGGGGTCTGTGGACCCACCTGGAGCGCCTCGGCGGCGTGTCCAGCGGCGGGTTCGCGACCCGTGGCCCGGGCGAGTCCCAGATCGAGACCGACCGTCGGCTCGCCCGCACGCGCATGGCGGCGCTCAAGCGCCGGCTCGAGGAGGTCAAGGGCTCGCGCGCGACGATGCGCGCCGAGCGCGACCGCGCGCACCTGCCGCAGGTCGCCCTGGCCGGCTACACCAACGCGGGCAAGTCGACGCTGCTGAACCGGCTGACCGGGGCGGAGGTCGGCGTCCGCGACCGCCTCTTCCACACCCTCGACCCGACGACCCGCACGACGAAGCTCGGCGGTCGCCCGTACCTCTTCACCGACACCGTCGGGTTCATCCGCAAGCTGCCCCACCAGCTCGTCCAGGCGTTCGGCGCGACGCTCGAGGAGACCGTGCTGGCCGACCTGATCCTCCACGTCGTCGACGGGTCCGTCGAGGAGGAGGAGATGCTCGTCATGCTCGGGGCGGTCGAGGACGTGCTCGAGGAGATCGGGGCCGGGGAGCGCCCGCGCCTGCTCGTGCTGAACAAGGCGGACGCGACGAGCCCCGAGCGGCGCACCGAGCTCGCGCACACCCACCCGGACGCGGTGCTCGTCAGCGCCCGGACCGGCGAGGGCATCGAGGCGCTGACCGAGCGCGTCGCCGAGGAGTTCGAGCGCCGCCTGCGCGACGTCGAGCTGCTGCTGCCCTACAGCGAGGGCGCGCGCCTGGCGGAGCTGCACGAGATCGCCGGGGACCTCGCGCGCGAGGACACCGCCGAGGGCGTCCGCGTCCACGTCCGCCTGCCGGTGACGGTCGCCGAGCGCTACGGCCGCTGGGCCGTGGCGCCGTCCGCATGAACGACGGCGAGCTGCGGGTCCGCCGGCTCGACCCGCGCGCGCAGCTGCCCTCGCGCGCCCACGACGGGGACGCCGGCTACGACCTGCGGGCGCTCGACGCCGGCACGCTCGCCCCCGGCGAGCGGACGCTCGTGCGGACCGGGATCGCGATCGCGCTGCCCCGCGGCCACGCGGGGCTCGTGCTGCCGCGCAGCGGAACCGCGGTACGCCACGGGATCGCCCTGGTGAACGCGCCCGGCCTCGTCGACGAGGGCTACCGCGGCGAGCTGCAGGTGCTGCTGCTGAACACCGACCGCGTCGCCGCCTGGTCGTGGGAGGCGGGGGACCGGATCGCGCAGCTCGTCGTCACGCGCCCGGCCCTGCCGGAGGTCGTCGAGACCACGGAGCTCGACGACACCGCCCGCGGGGCGGGCGGGTTCGGCTCCAGCGGCCTGCGCTGAGACGGGCGAACCGCTACGCGGCGGGGACCGCCGTGACGATCACGTTGTCGCGGTAGTGGCCGCTCTGCTGGTCGAACGGGCCGCCGCAGGTGACGAGCACGAGCCGCTTGGGACCGCCGCGGGTGAAGATGCCGGTCGGCAGCGCCTCCTTGCGGACGGTCCGCACACCGGTGACGCGGTAGGTCCGCTCGCGGCGGTCCTCGGTGCGGACCACGATGCGGGTGCCGCGCCGCGCGCTGCGCAGCGGGTAGAAGGCGCCCGCGCCGCGCTTGGCGCTGTCCACGTGCCCGGCGATGAGGGTCGTGCCGGTCGCGTCACCGGGGGTCGCCCCGTCCCGCCACCAGCCGACCTTCGAGATGTCCTTCGGCACCGCGAGCGCGCCGCTGCCGGTGTCGATCGTCACCGGGCGCACCGCGGTGTCGACGCCGAGCGTGCGGATCGTGATGTGCGTGGGCTTGGGGAGGCTCTGCGCCGCCTTCCCGGTGACGAGGCGACCGGAGCTCGCGACGCGCGGGTCACCGCGGCCGGTGAGGATCAGCGGTGCGACGAGCGAGGTCTCGGCCTCCTCGCCGCAGCGGCCCTGCTCGGCGCTCATCAGCGGCGACGACGCGATCTTCTCGCGGTAGCTGTAGAAGCCGGCCTTCGTCACCTTCACCTTCTCGGAGGTGAACGACCCGTCACCGGGGACGTCGACGGTCCCCTTCCAGAACGGGGTGCCCTCGCAGCTGATCTCGCCGCGGGTCTCGAACGGCCCGAACAGCTCGAGCGTGATCTTCGCGGGCGTCTGGCCGAGCCCGGTGACCTTCAGCGTGTCGAAGATCGACGCGCCGGGCTTGACGACCGCGTTCGAGACGGTGGTCACGACCTCGGGCCTGGCCTTCGTGAGCGTCGTCTCGGCCGCCTCGCCGCAGGCGGTCAGGACGCCCTCGTAGGCCTCGGAGGCGACGATCGACTCGCGGTAGGTGTAGAGCCCGGCCCGCGGCAGCGTCACCGGGGCGGTCGTGTAGGTGCCGTCACCGGCGGCGGCGAACTGGCTCGTGTGGATCGGCGTGCCCGTGCACGTCATGTCCTCGCGCCGCTCGTACGGGCCCCAGAGCTCGACGTTGACGGTCGCGGCGAGCGCGCCGAGGCCGGTGATGACGACCTGGTCGGTGACCTGCGCGCCGGGCGCGGTCTCCTGCGCGCTGATCTGCGTGCGGATCGCGGGCCGGCCGCGCACGATCGTCGTCTCGGACACCTCGGCGCACGGGTGGTCGGCGGCGCGGGTGAACTCGGTGGCCGGGATCGTCTCGCGGTAGGTGTAGTAGCCGGGCTGGGTGAGCGTCACCGGGTCGGTGACGTACTCGCCGTCGGCGGCGGCCGGGAAGCTGCCCGTCCACACCGCGGGGCCGTCGCAGGTGATCTTGTCGCGGGACGGGAAGGGCCCGTAGAGCGCGGCGTTGACCGTGACGGCCTCGCCGGCGAGGCCCTCGACGACGACCGTGTCGGTCACCGCCGCACCGGGGTCGACGGCGGGCGCGGAGACCTGCGTGCGGACCCGCGGCTGGGTCTCGACCTTCACCGACTCCTCGGGCAGCGCGCACGGGGTCGTGAGCCCCTGCACGTCGGGCGTCGAGGGCACCGTCAGCTGGTAGCCGTACCAGCCCGGTCGGGTCAGCGTGGTGGGCGGGGTGGTGGAGTCCCCGTTGCCCGCCTCGTAGGTGTGCGTGGCGACGGGCAGGCCGTCGCAGCTGATCTCCGACTGCCTGCGGGCCGGGCCGTAGAGGCGCACCTCGACCTGCTGGCGCCACGAGGCGGGCGCGCCCGAGATCTTCACGGTGTCACGGCTCTGCTCGCCGACGAGCATCGTCGTCGGGGCGGCAGCCGTCGTGACCGCGACCTTCGCGGGGGCGACGCGCGCGGTGACCGCCCCCGCCACGGTCGCGGACTGGGCGGCGATGAGCCGCTGGCCGCTGCGCTGCGCGGCACCGCGCGTCGGCACGTAGAGCGCGGGGGTGGGGGCAGCGAGCTCCTCGGTGGTCGCGCGGATCTCGAGCTCGTCGGTCGCCTTCGCCGGCGTGAACGCGACGCGGACGTCGCCACGGCTGCCGGTGTCGACCGTGGCGGGCAGGCCGTCGACGCCACGCGTGGCGAGCCGGACGGTGACGCCCGGGACCGCGACCCCGGTGCCGGAGAGCACGCGGACGCGGAGCTTCGTGGCCTTGCCGACGGTCAGGCCGCCGGTGGGGAGCTCCGCCTTGACCGTGTACGGGCCGGCGTAGCGGCGTGCGTCGCGCGCGATCCGTTGCACCTGCCGCTCGACGGCGGGGCCGGCCGCGGCCGGCGAGGCCTCGCCGGGAGCGCCGTCGCCCATCTGCGCGTGGACGTAGAGCATGACCGCCGCCTGGTCGACGACGCTCTGCGTGCGCCCGTAGGCCCAGGTGGCGTACGAGAGGCGGCGCAGCGTCCCGCTGGTGACCGCGTCGCCCTCCCGGTTCTTCAGCCCGGCGGTCGAGCGCTTCTCGTAGCCGAACGCGGCCGACGGGTACCAGAACCGCAGGTCGATGCACCAGGTCGCGCCCTTGACGCCCGGGACGGCGCCGCGGTAGTCGCCGAACCACCGCAGGCCGTAGCGGTAGGTGTCGTACCTGCCGACCCCGAGCGTGTCGCAGACGTTGCGTCCGGCGCGGGAGCAGGGGTCATTCTGGTTGGGCGGCTCGGCCGCGCTGACCGTGGCCGGAACCGTGGCCAGGATCGCGCCGAGGAGCGCCAGGAGGGGGAGCAGGCGTCCGTGCATCACGCCGGGGGTTGTACACCCTTGTACAGACGGCACGCCGCGCCGGGCGAAAACCCCTGCTCAGACGGCGGTGCCTACGTCGGGTGACGTAGGCACCGCCGCGACGGCTACTGCAGGTAGCCGGCCTCGGTCAGGTACGCCTTGGCGACCGCCTCGGGCTTCTCCTTGTCGAGGTCCACGCGGGAGTTGAGCTCCTGCATGACCTCCGCGGTCAGGCCCTCCTGGACCTGCGTGATGACCTTCTCGAAGTCCGGCCCGGCGGCCTTCAGCGTCTCGTCCCGGACCACGAACGTCACGTTGTAGGGCGGGAAGAGGTTCTTGTCGTCCTCGAGCACGAGGAGGTCCTGCGCGGCGATCTGGCCGTCGGTCGTGAAGAGGATCGACGCGTCCGCCTGGCCCTTGGTGAGCACCTCGTGGCGCAGCGCGAGGTCGACCGGCAGGTACTTCTTGAACTTCGCGCCGTAGGTGCGCTCGAGCCCCAGGAGGCAGTCGGTGCGCTGGCGGCACTCGGGCGAGCCCGACATGGTCAGCTCCCCGCTCTTGGCGGCCAGCTGGCTGATCGTGGTGATGCCGAGCTCCTCGGCGCGCTTCTTCGTCATCCCGACCTCGTTGGCGTCGGTGAAGGGCGTCGGCGCCAGCGCGGTCAGGCCGTCCTCGGCGAAGCCCTTCTTCGTCTCCTCGTAGGCGGCCTGCTCGTCCTTGGGGATGTCGTCGGTCTTGACGTCGAAGAACGACGTGAGCGCCGTGCCGGTGTACTCGGGGTACGCGTCGACCTCGCCGCTCTTGACCGACTTGAACGCGATCTGCTCGGAGCCGAGGTTCAGCTCCTTCTTGACCTTGTAGCCCGCGGCCTGGAGCGCCTGCGCGTAGATCTCGCCGAGGATGAACTGCTCGGTGAAGTTCTTCGAGCCGACCGTGATCTCGGGCGTCGAGGCGTTCGCCGGGTTGGAGACGATCGCCTTCGCGGCGGTCGCGCTCTCGGTCGAGGTGGTCCCGCTGGAGGCGGGGGTGGAGCCGTCGTCCTCGTCGTCGCCGCACGCCGAGAACGCCAGGACGGCGACGAGGGCGAGCAGCGCCGCGAGGAGGCGACGCGTGGTGGACGTGTTCATGGGGTGACCGACACCTTCCTGCTGCTGGATGGACGGACCTGCGGCGCGCGGCGATCCGGACTGCGGATGCCGCGCGGGGTGACGCGACGCTGGAGCATCGCGAAGAGGAGCTCGGCGAGGACGGCGAGGACGGCGACCACGATGGCCGCGCCGAGCCGGCCGGCGTCGCCGTAGACCGAGGCGTTGATGATCGGGTCGCCGAGCGTCACGACGCCGGCGAGCGGCGCGATCGTGGCGGTCGCGACGACGTTGATCGCCGAGTTGCGGATGCCGCCGAACATCGTCGGGACGGCGAGGGGCAGCTCGACGCGACGCAGCACCTGCAGCTCGGTGAGGCCCATGCCGCGCGCGGCGTCGACGACGTCGGGCGAGACCTGCCGCACGCCGACGTAGGTGTTGCCGAGGATCGGCGGGATCGCGAGCAGCACGAGCGCGAGCGTGACGTTCGTGAAGCCGACGCCGACGTAGGCGACGAAGAACGCGATCAGCGCGAGGCTCGGGACCGCGCGGCCCGCGTTGGCGATGAACTGCGCGAGGAACGCGCCGCGCCCCGTGTGCCCGATGACGAGGCCGAGCGGGACCGCGACGAGCACCGCCAGCAGCATCGAGACGGCGCTGAGCTCGAGGTGCTTGCCGAGGAGGTCCAGCAGCTGGCTGCCGCCGATCTCCACGCCGCCGGTCTGGGACTCGCGGCTGCGGAAGATGAACTCGATCGCGTCGGCGAAGTCGTTCATGCGGGCACCGCCCGCCGCCAGCGCGTGAGCAGCCGCTCGATCCCGACGAACAGCGCGTCGAACAGCGCCGCGAGCAGCAGGCACAGGCCGCCCGCCACGACGATGTTGCTCTTGAACGTGAGGTCCGCGTAGATCGCGCCGCCCAGGCCGCCGGCGCCGGCGAAGAAGGCGAGCGCGGCGAGTCCCACCGAGGTCGTGGCGGCGACGCGCAGCCCGGCGACGATCTCCGGGACGGCGAGCGGCAGCTCGACCTTCCACAGCACCTGGCGGTCGGTCATCCCCATCCCGGCGGCGGCGTCGCGCGCCTCCTCGGGCACGTTGTCGAGCCCGAGCATGATGTTGCGGAAGATGATCAGCAGCGTGAACGCCGTGAGCGCGATCACGGCGGTGGTGATGCCGCGTCCCGTGACCGGGAGCAGCACGAGGAAGAACGCGAGGCTGGGGATCGTGTAGAGCACCCCGGTCACCGCGGTGATCGGTGCGACGAGCGCGCGACGGCGGTGCGCCAGCAGCGCGAGCCCGAACGCGATCGCGAAGCCGAACAGCACGGCGAGCGCCACGAGCAGGGCGTGCCGCACCGCCGGGTCGACGTAGCTGTCCCAGTTGTCGGCGATCCAGTCCGGGCAGAAGCCGTTGCGGGACTCGCACGTGCCCTGCGAGCGGTCGCGCAGCTGGACCTGCGCGAGCGGGATCGCGAAGGTCACTCGGCGAGCTCCGCCGGGCTGGGGACGGTCGCCGGGGATCCGGCGGCGAGCGCGTGGGAGATGACCTCGACGCTGAGCACGCCGGTGACGCGGCCCTGCGCGTCGACGACGGGGCCGTACTGCGTCTCGTGGGCCAGCAGGTCCGACAGGGCGTCGCGCAGGACGTCGTCCATGTCGAGCACCGGGGTGGCGCGCGAGCGCGGCTCGGCCGCGACGGTGTCGCCCGCGAGCGCGGCGTCGCGCAGCCAGCCGAGCGGGCGGCCGTCCTCATCGACGAGCAGCGGGTAGGGGAGGTCGGAGTCCTCGATCAGCGCGCGCGCCTCGGCGACCGGCTGCCCGACCCGCACGATCGGGGCGCGCCACAGGTCGATGTCGCGGACGCGCTGGAGGGCGAGGCGCTTGAGCGCGCGGTCGGCGCCGACGAAGTCCTCGACGAACGGGCTGGCGGGCGCCATCAGCAGGTCGGCGGGCGTGGCGAACTGGGCGAGGCGGCCGCCCTTCTGGAGGACGGCGACGCGGTCGCCCATCTTGATCGCCTCGTCGATGTCGTGGGTGACGAACACGATCGTCTTGCCGATCTCGCCCTGCAGCCGCAGGAACTCGTTCTGCAGCCGCTCGCGGTTGATCGGGTCGATCGCGCCGAACGGCTCGTCCATGAGCATCAGCGGCGGGTCGGCCGCGAGCGCGCGCGCGACGCCGACCCGCTGGCGCTGGCCGCCGGAGAGCTGCGCGGGGTAGCGGTCGCGCATCTCCGCGGGGTCGAGCCCGATGAGCTCGAGCAGCTCCTCGACGCGCGCCGCGATGCGCGCGCGGTCCCAGCCCAGGAGCTTCGGGACGGTCGCGATGTTCTCGCCGACCGTCTGGTGCGGGAACAGGCCGATCTGCTGGATCGCGTACCCGATCTCGCGGCGCAGCTGGGCGGGCTCGCGGTCGAGGATCGAGCGGCCGTCGAGGAGGATGTCGCCGCCGGTCGGCTCGATCATCCGGTTGACGAGCCGCATCGCGGTCGTCTTGCCGCAGCCGGACGGGCCCACGAGCACGCAGATCTCGCCCGCGGGCACCTCGAGGCTGAGGTCCTCGATCGCCGCCTCGGCCGCCCCGGGGTAGCGCTTGCTGACGTTGCGGAGCTCGAGGGTCGCGGCAGGCACGAATCCAACCCTACCCACCGGTCCGGTGGTGATTCCTGCGCGAGACGTCGCTCAGACGCCCGCGGCGCGGCGCGCGGAGGCGTGCGCGGCGTCCTCGAGCGTGTCGTCGAGGGCCGCCAGCGGCTCCTCGATGCCCAGGGCGCGGGCGACGAGCCAGTCGGCGAACCACACGTTCTTGGGCAGCAGCGGACCGTGCAGGTAGGTGCCGACGACCGCGTGCCCGTGGAGGATCCCTTCGTGCCCGCTCGTGCCGGTGTTGCCGTGGCCCTTGAGGACGCGGCCGAGCGGGGTCGCGGCCGGGCCGAGGTGCGTGCGGCCCCCGTGGTTCTCGAACCCGGCGAGCACGCGGCGGCCGCCGATCCCGCCGGCGGGGGGCAGGTCGACCTCGATCGCGACGTTCCCGATGAGCCGCTCGCCGTCGTGGCGGACGGTGTGCAGGTCGACGAGCCCGACGCCGGGGATCTCCTCCTCGCCGAGCTCGTAGGAGCGCCCGAGCAGCTGGTAGCCGCCGCAGACCGCGAGGATCGCGCCGCCGCGCGCGGCGTGGGCGTGGACCGCGTCGCGCTTGTGCGTGGCGAGGTCCTCGGCGACGAGCTGCTGGTCGCGGTCCTGCCCGCCGCCCAGGTAGAGGAGGTCGTGGCCGTCGGGGTCGATCTCGTCGCCGTGCCCGGCGCCGGTGAGCGTGAAGCCGATCCCCCGCCAGGCGCAGCGCTGCTGCAGCAGCAGCAGGTTGCCGCGGTCGGCGTAGATGTTCATGAGGTCGGGGAAGAGCGCGCAGACGCGCAGGGTCCGGTCAGCCACGGAGCACCACCACGGTGGAGCCGACGTACTCGTCGGTCTGGGGGATCGCGCGGTGCGGCAGCGGCTCGTAGCCGTGCTCGCGGGCCTCGGCGGCCAGCTCGTCGGGCGTGACGCGGTGCAGCACGACGGTGTTCGCGACGACGGCGCGGCGGCCGGCCCCGTCGACGGTCTCGCGGATGCGGTCGATCGCGAGGCGGTCGCCGAGGTCGCGCACGCGGACCGGCCGGCTGGCGTAGACGACGCCGCCGAGCTCGCGCATGTCCGGCAGCGGCGGCTCGGTGTGCTCCTCGTCGTAGGCGTCCATGGCGTCGGCGAGCGCGATCGCGACCGTGCCGCCAGGGGCGAGCACGGCGCGCGTGCTGGCGAGGAACCCGGCGCGCGCGGCCCGGCCGGGCAGCAGCTGCAGCGTCTGCATCGGCACCAGCACGAGGTGGAACGGCGGGCGGTCGGGCAGCGCGTAGGCGCTCGCGTCCGCCGCGACCGTCGGGATGCCGCCGCGGCGCTCGCGCAGGGCGGCGAGGAGCACCGGGTCGAGGTCCAGGGCGGTGACGTCGACGCCGTGGCGGGCGAGGTCGACGCTCACGCGGCCGGTGCCCGCCCCGACGTCCAGCACCGGGCCGCGGGCGGCGCTCGCCAGCTCGCGCCACAGCGGCAGGTCGATGTCGTAGCCGCCGCACTCCAGGTCGTGCCAGAGCACGACGAGCGCGTCGCCGGTGAGCGGGGTGGCGGCGGTCATCCGAAGCTGCTCCCGGCGACGCCGCGGCGCACGAGCTCCTCGCGCAGCGCGAGCATCGCCGTGTAGGTGGGGAGGGCGAAGAGGCGGCCCTCGCCGCCGTCCAGGGCCGCGTCGAGGCCGGCGGCGAGCCCGTCGACGACCGTGATGCGGTCGGTCGGGACCCCGGCGTACTTCAGCCGCAGCGCCATCTCGGGTGCGCGGGTGCCCGAGCAGGTGGCGCGCCGCACGCGCGGGGCCAGGACCTCGAAGTCGGCGTCCCAGATCCAGCTGACGTCGCGGCCGTCGGCGATGTTGTCGTTGAGCACGGCGAAGAGGTCGTGCTCGCCGTCCTCGAGCGCGAGCGTGTGGAGGACCTCGTTGGCGCCCGCGGGGTTCTTCACGAGCATGAGCGTGGTCTCGCGGCCCGCGATCGTGACGGTCTCGGCGCGGCCGAACGCGGCGCCGACGGCCTCCAGCCCGGCGACGACGTCGGCGAGCGGCGCGCCCAGCGCGCCGGCGAGCGCGGCGGCGGCGAGCGCGTTGTAGACGTTGTAGAGGCCGGGGAGCGGCAGCGCGACGGACGCCTCGCCCTCGGGGGTGACGAGCCGGAAGCTCGCGCCGCGCACGCCGCGCAGCACGACGTCGTGCGCGGTGACGGTGGGCGCCGGCCGGGCAGCCCCGCAGCGCTCGCAGCGGTAGTGGCCGAGGTGCCCGAGGAAGACGACGTCGTAGACGTACGCGGCGCCGCAGGTGCGGCAGTGGGTGGAGTCCGAGGCGTGCTGCAGGGTCTCGCGGGCCACCGCGGTGTCCTGCACGCCGAAGTACGTGACGCCGTCGGCGCGGGGCCGCCCGAGGTCGGCGACGAGCGGGTCGTCGGCGTTGAGGACGAGCGTCGTGTCGGGGACGGTGGTGACGAGCGTCGCCCAGCGGTCGGCGATGGTGTCGAGCTCGCCGTAGCGGTCGAGCTGGTCGCGGAACAGGTTGGCGAGCAGCAGCGCGCGCGGGCGCAGCTGCGGGACGACCCGGTCGAGCCAGAACTCGTCGACCTCGAACAGGCCGGTGTCGCCGTCCAGGCCGCCGCGGGTGGCCGCGCCCATGAGGGTCGCCGCGATGCCCCCGGCCATGTTCGCCCCGGCGCGGTTGTGGACGAGCCGGGCGCCGCCGTGCTCGAGGATCGACGCGACCATCGCGGCCGTGGTGGTCTTGCCGTTGGTGGCGGAGATGACGGCGCTGCCGTGCGGCAGGCGGGCCGCGAGACGGCCGATCGCGTCGGGCTGCAACCGCATCAGGACCTTGCCCGGCAGGCTCGTGCCGCCGCCCCGCCCGGCGCGGCGCGACACGGCCCCGGCGGCGCGGGCCACCGCGATCTTCGCGTCGAGTGCGCGGCCCGCCATCAGCGCGGGCCCTCGGGCAGGAGCACCTTCAGCGCGGCGGGGACGGCGCGCACGACGACGGGCAGCTCGCCGATCGGGTCGCCGTCGGCGTAGACGGTGAAGGGCCGGTCGGCGCTGATGCGGATCTCGCGGCCGCGGACGACGTCGACGCTCGGCTCGTCGACGTGGGTGCCCTTGAAGACCTTCGGCAGCGAGGCGGCGAAGCGGCGCTTGGGGATGTCCGCGGTGGTGACGACGTCGAGCAGGCCGTCGCGCAGGCTCGCCCCGGGCGCGAGGAACATGCCGCCACCGTAGGCGCTGGCGTTCGCGGCGGCGACGCTCCAGCCGCTGAACGTGCGGGTGGCACCGTCGACCTCGATCGTGAAGCGGGCGGGCTTCCAGGCGGCGAGGGCGCGCAGGGCGCCGTAGACGTAGACGAGGTTGCCGAGCCGTGCCGGGGCCTCGTTGGCGATGCGGTTGGCGTCGGAGTCGAACCCCAGCGAGGCGATGCCGATGAACGTGCGGCCGTCGACGTCGCCGACGTCGAGGTCGCGCTCGACGCCGTGGGCGAGGACGTCGCAGGCGGCGACCGGGTCCTGCGGGATGCCGCTGGAGCGGCAGAAGTCGTTGCCGCGGCCGCCAGGGACGACGCCGAGCACCGCGCCGTCGACGCCGCGCAGCGCCCCGGCGAGCGCGCCGACGAGCCCGTCGCCGCTGAGCGCGACCGCGACCTCGCCGGCCTGTGCGGCCGCACGGGCGAGCTCGGCGCCGTGCTCGAGGCTGCGCGTCGGCTCGGTGCGGAAGGGCACGCCGAGCTCGCGCAGCCGCGCCTCCACACGGGGCAGCGCCTTGAGTGCGCGGCCGCCACCGGAGGACGGGTTGACGATGAGCGCGACGCGGCGGTCCACGGACGGCATCTTGGCGGATCAGCCGCCGAGCACGAGATCCGCGAGCGTCGCGGCGACCGCGACGGGCGGCGGGTCGGCGGCGGCCGCCTGCGCGGCGGTCGTGACGCCGGAGAGCACGATCGCCCCGTCGATCCCGGCGGCGTGCGCGCCGTCGAGGTCGCTGTCCAGGCGGTCCCCGACCATCAGCGCGCGCCCGGGGCCGAGCCGGTCCAGGGCGGTGCGGAAAATGCCGGGGTCGGGCTTGCCGACCATCTCGGCCGTGACCTCGGCCGCGTACTCGAGGAACGCGGCGACCGCCCCGGTGCCGGGCCACGGGCCGTCGGGGGTGGGGAAGGTGCGGTCGCGGCCGCCGCTGAGCAGGTCGGCGCCCTCGAGCAGCGCCTGCGTGGCGCCCTTGAGCTCCTCGAAGGCGAGGTCCTTCGTGCCGGTGGCGACGACGACGTCGGCGACCGCCGCCTCCTCGGTGCCGTTGACGATCCGCGCGCCCGCGTCCTGGACGTGGCGCCAGATGGCGGGCGGGCCGATGACGTAGGCGGTCCGCCACTGCGGCCGGTCGGCGACGAGGAACTGCACGGCGGTCCCGACGGTGACGATCTCCTCGACCGACGCGCGGATCCCGGAGCGCCACAGCGAGCGCACGAGGTCCTCCGGCGTGTGCTCGGTCGCGTTGGTGACGAACGCGATCCGCTTGCCGGCGGCGCGGAGGGCGTCGATCGCCTCGGGGGCGCGCGGGGTCGGCTCGCGGCCGATCCGCACGCAGCCGTCGAGATCGAGCAGCACGTGGTCGTAGCCGCGCAGGAGGGGGGAGAGGCTCACGGTCGAGGACGGTATCCTCGGCGGCCGTGCGCCGACTCCTGATCGCCCTGCTCATCGTGCCGACCCTGGCCCTCGCGGCCTGCGGGGACGACGGCACCGTCGAGGAGGGCGACGCGGGCACCACCAGCACGGCGGCGCAGACGACGGCGACCGCGGACGCCACCGCGACGCCGGAGGCGGAGTCCGCCTCGGCGCTGCCCGAGGGCTGCACCGACGTCGACGCGCCGCAGCCCAAGGGCGAGCAGTCGCTCGACGCGCCGAAGGACCGGCTCGACGCCGGGAAGACGTACACGGTGACGTTCACGACGAACTGCGGCGCGTTCGACGTGCGGCTCGACGTGCGCGGCGCGCCGAAGACGAGCGCCTCGATCGCCGCGCTGGTGAAGGACGGCTTCTACGACGGCCTGACCTTCCACCGGATCGTGCCGGGCTTCGTCATCCAGGGCGGCGATCCGCTCGGCGACGGCCAGGGCGGCCCGGGCTACAGCGTCGTGGAGGCGCCGAAGTCCTCGGCGCGGTACACGAAGGGCGTGGTGGCGATGGCCAAGACGCAGATCGAGGACCCGGGCACGTCGGGCAGCCAGTTCTTCGTGGTCAGCGGTGACGACGCCGGGCTGCCGCCGGACTACGCGGTGCTCGGCAAGGTCACCAAGGGCCTGGGCGTCGTGACGCGGATCGAGAGCGTCCCGGTCGGTCCGGGCGACGTGCCGCTGGCGCCGGTCGTGATCTCGAAGGCGACCCTGAAGGTCTCCTAGCCGCCCTCCGCGGGCGGCGCTACGCGACGGACCTCAGAAGAGGCTGTCGGCGGGCTGCTGCGGCGGCGGGTCCAGGCAGTCCGGTGCGTCGTGCCGGGCGTCGTTGACGGCGAAGCCGACCGGGCGCGCCGCCGTCTGCGGCGCCGGGAGCGGGGCGAGCAGCTCGTGCAGCACCGGCGCCGGGGTGCCGTGGTCCAGCCAGGTGCGCTCGGCCTCCCGGGAGGGCAGGATCACGGGCATGCGGTCGTGGATGTCGGCGATCCGCGGGTTGGCGGTGGTGGTGATGATCGTGCAGCTGCGCAGCGGCTCGAGCTCGGGATCGGCGCCCGCGGGACGCCAGGTCGCCCACAGGCCGGCGAACGCGAACGGCTCGCCGTCGGCGCGGGTGATGTGGAACGGCTGCTTGCGGGATCCGGCGTCGGAGGGGTCGGGTGGCCGCCACTCGTAGAACCCGTCGGCGAGGATCAGGCAGCGTCGCTGCGCGAAGCCGTCGCGGAAGGCAGGCTTGTCGGCGACGCTCTCGGCCCGCGCGTTGATCATCCGGGCGCCGATCTTCGGGTCCTTGGCCCAGAACGGGACGAGCCCCCAGCGCAGCACGGAGCCGCGCGGGGTGCCCTCGCGGTCGGTGGTCACGGCGACGACGTCGTCGGTCGGCGCCACGTTGAAGCGCCGACGGATCTCGATGTCGCTCGCGACCGCGAAGCGCTCCCACAGGAGCGCCGGGTTGGTCGCGGCGAGCGTGTAGCGCCCGCACACGGTCGGCGGGGCGCTACCCGTTGCCGGCGGCCCGGGCCGCCAGCGCCTTCTTCTGCCGCTTGCGGCCGAAGAACGTCAGCCCGCCGAGGATCAGGGCGATGATCACGAGGCCGAGGAAGAACGCCCCGGCGGTCGAGATGCCGCCGAACGCGAGGCCGACGAGCTTGGCGAGCAGGAAGCCGATCGTCAGCAGCACGACGACGAGCAGGATGAGCAGGAAGATCCCGCGGATCCGGGCGCTGCGCGGGGCGCCGGGGGGCGGGGCGAGCAGGCCGGCGATGCGCAGCAGGAAGAGCTGGCGGCTGGACGGGGCCTGCTGGCCGAGCTTCTCCATCGCGGCCTTCAGGTCGTCGGGGCGGCGCTCGGCCATCGCGATCGACGCGTCGGCCATCCGGCGTAGCTGCATGCGCTCCTGGGGGCGCGCGGCGGCGACGGCCTTGCGGAAGTACTCGCGGGCGGCGACCGGGTCGTAGCGCTCGGCGGCGCGGGCGCCGAGGATCGCGAGCGCGGCGGAGCGGTACTTCTGCTCGCGCAGCAGCTCGTCGTCCGTCTTGGACTCGAGCGCCTGCATCTGGGCGATGGGGCTCTTCTGCTCCATGCGGACCTGTCGCTGCTTGGCCATGGACCGCAATCTACACTTGCGCGCCCATGACGCTCCCGCGCTCCGTCCTCGCCCTGCTCGCCGCGCTGCTGACGCTGGCGGTGGCCGTCCCGGCCGCGTCCGGGCAGTCCAACCCGTTCACGCCGCCGGCGCCGCTGGTGGCGCCCGAGGAGGCGACGCCCGTGCCCGCCCCGGTCCCGGAGGACGACGACGGGCTCGAGACGTGGCAGCAGGCGCTGATCTTCCTGGGCGGCTTCGCGCTCCTGGCGGGGATCGCGGTGGCGATCGTGGTCGACGCGCGGCGTCGTCGTCCGGTCACCGAGGAGGAGCTGCGGCCGAGCCGGGCGGCGCAGGGGGATGCCGAGCACCGGCGCGCGGAGCACCGCAAGCGCAAGGGCAAGCAGAAGACGCAGCGCGCGGCACGGAAGAAGAACCGGCCGAAGCGGAAGTAGGTGCGCAGTCAACGGTTGAAGTCCTCAACTGTTTCTGCCATGATGCGGGGCCACGATGCCCCGACCCTTCCCCGAGCCCAAAGGTCCCCCCGCCGTCGATCGATACGGGGCGCCCGTGCGGCCGGATCGCGGGGAGCTGCGCCGGATCGCCGCGCTGTTCCGCCCGTACCGCGCGCGGCTGGCCACGGTCCTCGGGCTGATCACCGTCTCCGCGGGCCTGGGGATGGTCTCGCCGTTCCTGCTGCGCGAGATCCTTGACCAGGCGATCCCCGAGGCGGACACGACGCTGCTCACCTGGCTCGTGGTCGGCATGGTCGTCATCGCGATCGTCACCGGGGCGCTGGGCGTCGCGCAGACCTGGCTGTCCAACGTCGTCGGCCAGCGGGTCATGCACGACCTCCGCGCCGCGGTCTACCGGCACCTGCAGCGGCTGTCGCTGGCGTTCTTCACCCGGACCCGCACCGGCGAGGTGCAGTCGCGCATCGCCAACGACATCGGCGGCGTGCAGAACGTCGTGACGAACACGGCGACCTCGCTGGTGTCGAACGTGACCACGGTGCTCGCGGTCACCGTCGCGATGATCCTGCTCGACTGGCGCCTGGCCGCGTTCAGCTTCGTGCTCCTGCCGTTCTTCGTCTGGCTGACCCGCCGCGTCGGCCAGGAGCGCAAGCGGATCACCGCGGTGCGCCAGGGCCGCATGGCGGACATGAGCTCGCTCGTGGAGGAGTCGCTGAGCGTCAGCGGCATCCTGCTCGGCAAGACCATGGGCCGCGGCCCCGAGCTGGCGCAGCGCTTCGAGCGCGAGTCCGCCGAGCTCGCCGACCTCGAGGTCCGCGCCCGGATGGCCGGCCGCTGGCGCATGGCCAGCGTGCAGATGAGCTTCGCGATCATGCCGGCGCTCGTCTACTGGTTCGCCGGGCAGTCGCTGGCGTCCGGCTCGGCGACGATCTCGATCGGCACGCTCGTCGCGTTCACGCAGCTGCAGACGCGGCTGTTCTTCCCGATCCAGTCGCTGCTGTCCGTCGCCGTGGACGTCCAGAGCTCCCTGGCCCTCTTCCACCGCATCTTCGAGTACCTCGACCTGCGGGTCGACATCGAGGAGGCCGACGAGCCGGTCGACCTCGGGGCCGACGGGCGGCGCGTCACCGGCCACGTCACGTTCGAGGACGTGCGGTTCGCCTACGACGAGGACGCCGCACCCACGATCGACGGCGTCAGCATCGACGTGCCGGCGGGCACGACGCTCGCGATCGTCGGGGAGACCGGCTCCGGCAAGACGACGCTCGGCTACCTGGTGGCGCGGCTCTACGACGCCGAGACCGGGCGCGTGACGATCGACGGCGTCGACGTGCGCGACCTGAGCTTCGCGTCGCTGGCCCGCACGGTCGGGATCGTCTCGCAGGAGACGTACCTGTTCCACGCGTCGATCGCCGACAACCTCCGCTTCGCGAACCCGGACGCCACCGACGAGGACCTGCGCGAGGCCGCGGCTGCCGCGCGGATCCTCGAGCTGATCGACTCGCTGCCCGACGGCTTCGACACCGTCGTGGGCGAGCGCGGCTACCGGTTCTCCGGGGGCGAGAAGCAGCGCATCGCGATCGCCCGCACGATCCTTCGCAACCCGCCCGTGCTCGTGCTCGACGAGGCCACCAGCGCGCTGGACAGCCAGACCGAGCGGCTCGTGCAGGAGGCGCTCGACCGGCTGGCCGAGGGTCGCACGACCATCGCGATCGCGCATAGGCTCTCGACCGTGCGCGACGCCGACCAGATCGCCGTGCTCGACCGGGGACGCCTGGCCGAGCTCGGGACCCACGAGGAGCTGCTCGCCACGGGCGGCCGCTACGCCGCGCTCGCCGCCCGTGCCGGGACGGCCGACGGCGCGGTGGTCGCGTGATCGGCCTGCGCGCGCTGCGCGTCGCCGGCACCACCGCCCCCTGGACCGCGCTCGGGTTCTCCGTCCGCCCCGAGCCGCTCGTGCCGGGACTCGACATCGGGACGACCTCGCTGGACCTCGAGCCCGCGGCCGCGGGCATCATCGGCTGGACGCTCGTCGGGGAGGGCCCGGCGCAGCTCGACGGGCTCCGCACGACCTGGATCGACGATCCCGGCCCGCTGCGCGCCACGCTGCACCCCAACGGCGCGACCCGCCTGGACCACGTCGTCGTCATGACCCCGTCGCTGCAGCGCACCACCGGCGCGCTCGGCGACGCGGGGCTCGAGCTGCGCCGCACGCGCGACGCCGGCACGCCGGACCGGCCGCTGCAGCAGGGCTTCTATCGGCTCGGGGAGGTCATCCTCGAGGTCGTCGGCGACGTGCCGCCCGAGGGGCCCGCGCGGTTCTGGGGCCTGGTCGCCGTGGTGCCCGACGTGGACGCCCTCGCGGGACAGCTCGGCCCGCGGCTGGTCGGCACGCCGAAGGACGCCGTGCAGCCCGGGCGGCGCATCCTGACGGTGCGCCGGGAGGCCGGCCTGCCGGTGCCGTTCGCCTTCCTCACGCCCGACCCGCGGCGCGGCTGACCGGCGCGTCGCAGGGCCGCGTGCGGTCCCTGCCGGTGCAAGAGATCCTGCAAAACGGGCGATTCGCCGCTGCTAGGTTCGCCGCGGCGCCGGGCTTGCCGCGGCGCCGACCGCCGCATGATCCCCGCCGCCGCCAGCCATCGGTCCGCCCGTCGCGGACACGGCCTCGCCCTGCTGCTCGCCGTCCTCGCCGCGTTCGCGGTGGGGTCGCCGGCCGTGCAGGCCAAGCCCCTGGAGAAGGGGGACCGCGGGGATCGGGTGGAGAAGCTGCAGCAGATGCTCGGGCTGCGTGCCGACGGCGTCTTCGGACCCGGCACCCTGCGGGCGGTCAAGCGCTTCCAACGCCGTCACCGCATCACCGCCGACGGGATCGTCGGCGCGGGCACGTGGCGGATGCTGCGCCGCGCCCGTGACGCACGTCGCTCCCGCAGCCGCGCCCGGGCCCGCGCGAGCGCCGGCGCCGGACAGGGCGTGTCGCGCAGCCGCAGCCGGGCCACGCGGATCCTGCAGCGGCGCCTGGGGATCACGGCCGACGGGGTCTTCGGGCCCGGGACCGAGCGGGCGGTCAAGCGGTTCCAGCGCCGGCGCGGGCTGACCGCGGACGGGGTCGTCGGTCCGGGCACCTGGCAGGCGCTCGGCGTCCGGGGGCGTCCGGTCCTCAAGCGCAGCCGCCGCGGCCGCGCGGCGGGCCGTCCCGGGGTGCCGGTCGCCGTCCTGCGCGCGATCGCGGCCGCGAACCGCATCGCCCGCTACCCGTACCGCTACGGCGGCGGGCATCGCAGCTTCACCGACAGCGCGTACGACTGCTCGGGCTCGGTCTCCTACGTGCTGCGCGGCGCGGGCCGCCTGCGGGCGCCGCTGGACTCGAGCGCGCTGATGTCCTACGGCTCGCCCGGGCCGGGGCGCTACATCACGATCTACGCGAACCCGGGACACACGTTCATGGTGATCCGCGGCCGCCGCTACGACACGACCGGGCGCTGGCAGACCGGGTCGCGCTGGCAGCCGGAGATGCGTCCCACGGGTGGCTACGTCGTCCGACACCCCCCGGGCCTCTAGCCGATGGCCGCGGCGAAGCGCCCTGTGCAGGGCATTTCGTCGCGATTTCGGCCGTGAACCAGTACGTTTGTCCCGGTCCCCGGGGGTTGGGGGCGACTCACACGAAGGGGCAACCATGAAGGACGCAACGGGCGGTAGGGCGCTCGACGGCGCGATCAGCGTCGTGGTGACGGACGACCACAAAGTGGTGCGTGAGGGGCTGCGCAGCTTCCTCGGCGCGGTCGGGGGATTCGACGTCGTCGGCGAGGCGTCGGACGGGGACGAGGCGGTGTCGCTGGTCGACGCGCTCGCCGCGGCCGGCAACGCGCCGCACGTGGTTCTGATGGACCTGCTGATGAGCCCGGGGGACGGGATCACCGCGACGCGGGCGATCAAGGAGCGTCACCGGGACATCGACGTGATCGCGATGACGTCGTTCGTCGACGAGTCGAAGGTCGTGGAGGCGCTCGACGCGGGCGCCACCGGGTACCTGCTGAAGGACGCGGAGGCCGACGAGGTCGCGGAGGCGATCCGGGCGGCGCGGCGCGGCGAGATCCACATCGATCCGGCGATGGCGAAGGTCCTGATGGGCAAGCTCCGCGAGCCGGAGGCGCCGAAGCCGCTGGACCAGCTCACCGACCGAGAGCGCGAGGTCCTCGCGCTCGTCGCGCGGGGCTTCGCGAACAAGCAGATCGCTGCGGACCTGGACATCAGCGAGCGGACGGCGCGCACGCACGTGAGCAACATCCTCGCGAAGCTCGACCTGCACTCGCGCACGCAGGCGGCGCTGTTCGCGGTGCGGGCCGGGTTGGTCGAGGTCTAAGCGCTTGGCCGGCGCGACACCTGAAGCTCCCGGTGTCGCGCGGTCCGGGACCACCGCGGGCCGACGGGCGGCGATCGACCGCGTCGAGGCGCTCGGCTTCAGCCTGACCGCGCTGCACGCGGCGCTGCTGGTCGTCGGTGGCGCCGTGCCGGGCTGGGGCTGGGTGCTGGTGGCGGCGCTGGTCGCCGTCACGGCGCCGTCGCTGGCGGGGGCGTGGATCGTCGACTGGCCGCTGCGCGTCGTGCTGCTGCTGGCGTGCTCGACGCTCGTCGTGCTGGCGGGCGACGAGGACGCGCAGGCGGCATGGACGTGGATGACGCTCGCGGTCGCGGTACCCGCGTTCCACGGCCGCCCGCCGCTGGCGAGCCTCTACGTGGCGCTGATCACGGCGACGACCACGACGGTCCTGGCGGCGGCGTCCGCGCCGTGGTCCGTGGCCGCGCCCGCCGCGGCCGCGGTCCTGCTCGTCGGGGCGCTGGCGACCGGTCTGGCCGACGGCCTGCGCGCCGCGGAGGGGGCGTCCGCGGTCCTGCAGTCGCGTGAGCGCCGGTTCGGCGCGCTGCTGCGCGACGCGGCCGAGGTGATCGTGCTGGTGGGCCCGGACCGCGAGGTGCA
The DNA here is from genome assembly GCF_009707605.1 of Conexibacter sp. W3-3-2. NCBI lineage: Bacteria > Bacillati > Actinomycetota > Thermoleophilia > Solirubrobacterales > Conexibacteraceae > Conexibacter > Conexibacter sp. W3-3-2. The sequence goes on from NZ_WLYW01000001.1 coordinate 519,533, forward strand.
GTTCGTCAGCCCGGCGCTCGGCCGGGTGCTCGGCCACGCGGACACGACGGGCATGGGGGACGACTGGCTGGGGCTCGTGCATCCCGACGACCGTGCGACGGTGCTGCAGCTCGCCCGGCGCGTCCGGGCGATGCCGGGCACGCCGGTGAGCGCGGAGCTGCGCGCGCGGCACGCCGACGGCCGGCACGTCTGGATCCACCTGCGGGTCGTCGACCTGACCGCGAACCCGGACGTGGGCGGGATCGTCCTCTCGTTCCACGACATCAGCGACCAGAAGGACGCCGCCAGCGAGGAGCGGCTGCGGATCTCCCGCGACCTGCACGACTCGGTCTCGCAGGCGCTGTTCTCCATGACGCTGCAGTCCCGTGCCGCGCAGCTGCAGCTGGAGCGCGCCGGGCTCGACCCGCAGTCCCCTGCGCGCCGGACGGTGACCGACGTCGCGGATCTCGCGCGCGGCGCCCTGGCCGAGATCCGGGCGTTGATCTTCGAGCTGCGCCCGCGCGCCCTGGTGGAGGAGGGGTTCGTCAGCGCGGTGCGCAAGCACGCCGCCGCGGTGGGCTCGCGCCATCGCGTGGCGGTGGTCGTCGAGGCGCCCGCCGAGCGGATCCCGGTGGGGGAGGCGGTGGAGGAGCACCTGTTCCGCGTCATCCAGGAGGCGGTGGGCAACGCGGCCCGTCATGCGCACGCGGAGCGGATCACGGTCGACATCGCGACGGCGGGCGAGCCGCCGTGGGTCACGGTGACGGTGCAGGACGACGGGCGCGGGTTCGACCCAGCCGCCCGCTTCGACGGGCACTTCGGGCTGGAGACGATGCGCGAGCGGGTCGCCGTGCTGGGCGGTCAGCTGCGGATCGACAGCGCGCCAGGTGCGGGCACGACGGTCGCGGTGGCGATCCCGGCGGAGACGGGCGGCGCGCTCGTCACCCCGGCCCGCGGCAGCGCCTGAGCGGCGCCGCGGCGCCGTGGGATCAGGCGTCCAGGACGCCGCGCGCGACGGCGAACGCGGCCCCGGAGAGCTCGAGCTCGGGGTGGTCGAGCGCCCACTGCAGCGCCTGGCGGGCGACGTCGCGCGGGTCGCGCGCGCTCCAGAACGCGGGCGGACCGCCGGCCGGGTCGGGCTCGCGCACCCCGCCGAGCCGGACGACCTCGCCGAGCAGCGCCATCGCCTCCTGCTCCTCGTCCAGGCGTCGCGCCATGAGCTCCTCGACGTTGAGGGCGGACACGCGCACGCCCTCCGGGCCGAGGTCCTCGACGAGCACGAGCGGCAGGTGCACGGGCGCGAGCCCGATCAGGTCCCGGCTGGCGGCGACCGCGTCGGTGCGTCCGCCGAGACGGTTGAGCAGCGCGACGAGCGCGGTGGTCGAGGCGACGCTCACCGGTCGCTCCCGGGCGTGCGGCATCCCGCACCGGGACGGGTCGCATCGGGCATGGACGGGACGGGCGCGGCGCTCACCGCACCGAGTCTAGGCGCAGCGGGCCGCCCCTCGGGGCTCCCGGGCGCCCCGGCGCGCCTGGCGCACCGGGGCCGTGGGACTCAGGTCCGCCGGCGGGGGGCCTTGGCCGAGCGCGCGGGCTTGACGGTCACGCGACCGCTCGCGGCCCGCCGGCCGGCAAGGCTCGCCGTGACCGTGACGGGCAGCTTGTGGAAGCGGCCCAGCAGCTGCCGCGAGCGCTTGCTCAGCTTCAGCGTCACCACGGTGCTGCGGCCGGGCTGCAGCGTCCGGGTCGCGCGGGCGACGGTGACCGTGACGGTGCGGACCTTCGGGCGGGCGCGCAGACCGATCACCGTGTCGCCGCGGCGACGCTCACGCGTGGTGGCCTTCAGCGCCACCTTGCAGGTCCGTCCCGCCGCCGCGCTGCACCGCAGGGTCACGCGGACGGTCTTCGGGGTGGTGGAGAGCCGCACGAGTCCCAGCCGGGTCGGGACGACCACGGGCGCAGGCGTGGGCGTGGGCCCGCCGTCGTTGGCGGGCGGCCCCACCGGGGTGACGGGCGTGGGCGTGAGCGTGGTGAAGGTCCGGACCGGTCCGCGGAAGGTGTCGGCGGGGTCGGACCCGGAGGCGGGCCGCTCGATCCGGACCTGCGCGTAGTGGACCGTCCCGGGCGCGAGGCCCGTCAGCGACGCGGAGAGGGCGGGCGAGACGACCGACCCGGCTGCGACCGTGGCGGACTCACCGACCGGGGAGAGCGCATCCGGGCTGGTGCCGACGTAGAGCCGGGCGGTCCCGGCGCGTTCGTCGGTGGCGCTGCCGGTGAGCGTCGCGCCGGAGGTCGTGACGGCCGTCGCGGCGACGTCGGCGTCCTGCAGCCGTTCGACGGCGCCGAGATCGCAGGCAGTGCCCTGCGGGCGCATGGCGCCGCGTCGGTCGAGGCCTCCGCAGGCCGGGTCCGTCTCCGGCACCACGTCGAGGGCGGGGCTCCCCGGCGCGGGGCGCAGCAGCGGCACCGGGTCGGCGGTCGCAGGAATCAGGGGATCGGTGGAGATCGGCGCCCCGCACGACGCCGGGAAGCTCAGGCTCGGACCGTCGAGGCCGACGGGGACGGGGCCATCGCAGTTCGCGGCGCCGTTGGAGGAGGCGAGGACCGCGCGGAGCGTGGCGCTGCCGCCGGCGGGAACGTGGATGCCGGAGCCGACGGTCGTGGAGCCGGGCCGGTGGTTGTACGCCACGGTCGTGCCGTCGAGCGTCAGGGTGCCGGCCGCGTACGCGCCGTCGCCCAGACCGGCGGGCCGCGCGGGAACCTGGCCGGCCGCCGGGACGATGTCGACCCCGCGGTTCTCGGTGATGGTGCTGTCGCTGACCGCCATCGTGCCGCCGGGCTGCGGCGCCAGGCCGCCGCCGTGCCCCGCCGGACCGTCGTCGCCGCGCGCGCCGCCGGCGCCGGCGGCGCCGCCCTGCTGGGCCCGCGGCGCGTGCCCGTCTACGCGGGCACGGCGGCGGAGTCGGCCGCGGGCGCCATCTGCGGGGCGGGGGGCCGGCGCAGGAAGACGGCGACGGCGATCGCCAGGACGGTGAGGCCGACGCCGTAGGTCAGCGCGCGCTGGATGCCCTCCGACAGCGCGTCGGGGTTGGCGGTCCCGGCGTCGGAGACGGCGGTCGCCCGGCGGGTCATCACGGTGATGAAGATCGCGGTGCCCGCGGCACCGGCGACCTGCTGCATGGTGCTGACGATCGCGCTGCCGTGCGAGTAGAGCTGCGGCGGGACGGCGCCGAGCGCGGTGGTCAGCAGGGGGGTGAACATCATCGCCAGGCCCGCGCTGAGCACGACGTGGGCGAGCACGACGACGGCGAGCGAGGAGCCCTCGTCCAGGGTGGTCATGATCAGCAGCGAGGCGCTGACGACGACGGCGGCGGGGATGACGAGCGGCCGCGGGCCGACACGGTCGTACAGGCGTCCGACGACGGGGGAGAGGAGGCCCATGACCAAGCCACCGGGCAGGAGCAGCAGGCCGGTCGTGAGCGTGGAGACCTCCTGCACGTCCTGGAGGTACATCGGCAGCAGGATGACGGCGCCGAACAGCGCCATCATGCTCACGGCCATCAGCGCGGTCGCGACCGAGAAGATCGGGTTGGTGAAGCAGCGGATGTCCAGCAGCGCCCGCTCGCGCAGCGCCAGCTGCCGCATCCCGAAGCCGAGCAGGCCGACGACGCCGATGGTGATGGGGATCCAGGGGGCCAGCAGCGTCTCGCCCTGCGCCTGCTCGCCGATGCTCGAGAGCCCGTAGACGATCCCGCTGAAGCCGAGCGCGGACAGGCCGACGGACACGGCGTCGATGCGCATGACGCGCGGCTCGGTGACGTTCTCCACCCAGCGCGCGCCGAGGGCGAGCGACAGGAGCGAGATGGGCAGGACGATCCAGAACATCCAGCGCCAGTCCAGGCCGCTGAGGACGAGGCCGGAGATCGTCGGGCCGATCGCGGGGGCGACGGAGATGACGATCGAAACCGTGCCCATCATCGCGCCGCGCCGGGCCTCCGGCACGAGGTTGAGGATCGTGGTCATCAGCAGCGGCATCATCAGCGCGGTGCCGATCGCCTGGATGATCCGTCCGACCAGCAGGACGACGAATCCGGGGGCGAGCGCGGCGACCAGGGTGCCGGTGCTGAAGGCGATCATCGAGCCGAGGAACACCGTGCGCACGTGGAACCGCTGCAGGAGGAAGCCGGTGACCGGGATGACGACGGCCATGGTCAGGAGGAACGCGGTCGTCAGCCACTGCGCCGTGGTGGCGGGGATGTCGAGATCGTCCATGAGGCGCGGGAGCGCGACGCTCATGATCGTCTCGTTGAGGATCACGACGAACGTCGAGGCGACGAGCAGCGCGATCAGGCGCTTGTGCCCGGCGGGCAGCTCGGGGGCGTCGGTGGGGGCGGTGGCGGCGGAGGGACTCATAACGCTGCGCGCCATGATGGCACACTGTGCCAAGTAGGCAGGGGCTGCGGTACGATCCCCGGGATGGCCGCCGTCGACTCCCTCGACCTCCGCGAGCGTCGGCGCCTGCAGACGGCGCGGGAGATCAGCGACGCGGCGCTGGGTCTGTTCGAGTCGGTCGGCGTCGACGGCACGCGCATCGAGGACATCGCGCGCGAGGCCGGCATCTCGCCCCGCACGTTCTTCCGCTACTTCCCGACGAAGGAGCGCGCGGCGTTCTGCTCGGATCCCGAGGTCGAGCAGCTCGTCGACGGGATGGCGGCGACGCTGGACCCGGGCACGCCGCTGCTGCCACAGGTCGAGGCGATCTACGCGGCCGCGATGGCCGCCTACGACAACGGGCGCAGCCCGGGGGGACGGCGGGTCCTGCGGATGTGGCGGCTGGTCGATCGCGAGCCGACGCTCCGCGCCGCGGGCGTGGCCTACGAGGAGGAGCGGGCGCGGGCGCTCGCCGCCCGGCTGCGCGAGGCGCTGGGGACGGACGAGCGCGACCTGCGGCCCGAGCTCGTCGTCGAGGTGGTCGGCGCGAGCGCGCGGGTCGCGTTCCGCCGCTGGGCGGTCCTGCACGAGGCCGGCCGCGAGGCGGACCTCGTCACGCTCTACCAGGAGGCACGGGACCTGCTGCGCTCCCTCCCGGGAACTCCACCTGGGGCATAACATGAACGTTGTGTATGTTCATGTTGTTGCGCGGTGATCAGCGCCGCGCCCGACCCAGGGGAGACCTCGCCATGAGCACCACCCGCCTCGCCCTCGGCGCGACCCGCGCCCTCGTCGGCCTTGCCGCCTGGACCGCCCCGGACCAGACCGTGACCGTCTTCGGCATCGACCGCGAGCGCCACGACCGCTTTGTCAGCCGACTCTTCGGCGCCCGGGACTTCGCGCTCGGCGCGTCGGTCCTGGCGGCCGATCCGCAGCACCTGCGTGCCGCCACCACCGTTGGGGTCCTCGTGGACTCCGTCGACGCGATCGCGGGCTTCGACGAGTACCGCCGCGGCACGCTCTCCACGCGCGCGTTCGTGCTCGGGCCGTGCGGTGCCGTCCTGCTGGCGGTCCTCGGGGTGCTCGTCCTGCGCGAGGAGTCCGCGGGTACCGTGGCCGGGTGACCGCGCCGCTGCCGTACCGCCATCTCCTCAAGCGCGAGCCGACGCAGGCGCGCAGCCGCGCTCGTGTCGAGGCGATCCTCGACGCGGCCGCGGGCCTGCTCGCCGACGGCGACCGCGAGGCGGTGACGGTTCGCGACATCGCTGCGGGCGCGGGCGTGCCGACCGGGACCCTCTACCAGTTCTTCGAGGACAAGCCGGCCGTGCTGCAGGCCCTGGCCGTGCGGTACGTGCACCGCACGCCCGACGTGCTCGGCGCGGCGCTCGCGCGCCCGGACCGCGACTGGCGCACCGTGCTGCCGGCGGTGGTCGACGGCTTCGCCGAGCTGCTGCGCCGCGAGCCCGCGATGCGCGTGCTGTGGCTGCACAGCACCCTGGAAGCGGCCACCGTCAGCCTCGCCGACGCCGCCGACGACCAGCTCGCCCGCGACCTGGCGCGGCACCTGCGCCAGATCGCGCAGGCGCCGGACGCCGAGCCGGAGACCGCGCCGGGCTGGCGGGTGCTGATCAGCGTCGTGTCGAGTCTGCTGCGCGGCGCCTTCCTGCTGGACCCGGCCGGTGACGAGGCGACCCTCCGCGAGGCGCGACGGGTCGCCACCGTGTACGCGGGCACGCTCCTGGGCCTGGTCGCCCAGCCCTGAGCGGGCTCCCGCTAGGAGACGCCGCCCCGATCGGCCGGCGGGCGGGCGACGCGATAGCGCTCGTAGATCACCTGGTCGAACGTCCGGACCTCGACGAGGGTGAGCGGCACGCGGCGGTCCACCGCGGGCAGCAGCGGGGTCCCGCCGCCCAGCACCGCGGGACCGCGGAACAGGCGCAGCTCGTCGACGAGCCCCTGGGCGAACGCCTGTCCGGCGAGATCCGCACCGCCGATCTCGACGTCGCCACCGGTCTCCTGCGTCAGGCGGGCGAGCTCCTCCTCGAGTGTCCCGGCCGCCAACCGCGTGTTCGTGCCCTGCACGGCATCCAGCGTGCGGCTGAACACGACCTTCGGGAGCGCCGCCCACGTGTCGGCGAACGCCGCGTCCGCCGCGGTCCGTCGCATCGCGGGATCGGTCTCCCAGACCAGCATCGTCTCGTAGAGCCGCCGACCCAGGAGCATCGCCCCGAGCTCACCGACCCGTTCGAGATGGAAGGCGAACAGCTCGTCGCTCGGGACGGACCAGTCGATCGCGCCGTCGCGGTCGCTGATGAAGCCGTCGACGGACACGCCCATGGAGACGAGCAACATCAGACGGACCTGCGCGGACGCGGTGCAGCAGAACGGGACATCATGCGGAAGGGCTCCTTCGGTCGGTGAGGCGGTCGAGAGTCAGGACTGCCGAACCCGCAGAATCTCATCGGCCGGGCGCGCCGGCTCCCATTTTTCGCGACGGGGGTTAGGTGTCGGCGCGCCGCGTGAAAACTGACCTGCCGCTCGCATCGCGCCCCTGACGGCAGGTTCGCGTCCGGAGCCCTCGCCGCGCGTGCCGGACTAGGTGGACTAGCAGAAGTATCCTGGGGCGATGAAGCCGGTGAAGATGCATGAAGCGAAGACCAACTTCTCGAGACTGATCGCGCTCGTGGAGTCGGGTGAGGAGGTCGTGGTGCAGCGCGGTGACCTTCCCGTGGCACGCATCGTTCCGTACTCCGAAGCGACGGAGCGCCGCGCTGGCGCTCTGAAAGGCCAGATCACGATTGGGTCGGACTTCAAGGAGATCCCCGAGGGGTTCGAGGACGACCTAACGTGAGCGCCTGGCTCGTCGATACTCACGCGCTGTTGTGGTTCCTGGCCGACGACTCGAACCTCTCGGCCGCCGCGAAGACCACGATGGAATCCGGGGCCGAGGTGCTGCTGGTGAGCACGGCATCCTTGTGGGAGATTGCGATCAAGTCGGCGCTCGGGAAGGTCGTTGTCCCGGACGACCTGCCGGGCATTGTGCGAGCCGAGGGCTTCCAGTCGCTCGCGGTCACTCCAGCGCACGCCTGGGCAGTTCGAGACCTCCCAGTCGGGCCGCACAAGGACCCGTTTGGCCGGCTTCTCGTTGCGCAAGCGTGCACGGAAGGTCTGTCGATCATCAGTAGTGACGAGCAGTTCGACCAGTACCCCGTCACGCGTCACTGGTGATCTCGGCGGAGGCGGCCCGACTCGGCTGTGGCGCCACACGGGCACTGGTTTCCGTCGAGGCGTTACATAACATCGATTATCGAGCGTGGTAACCGAAGCACAGTAGTCATCGATCCCCGGGTGATCCCGGCGGAGACCTGTGTCGCGGCCCTACGACCGACACCGACCCCCACCGCGACGACGGTCACTCGATCAGCCCGAAGCCGAGCTCCGCGTCGGGGTTGTTGACCGGCGCCGGACCGGTGAACGTGATCGGCTTGCCCTTCGTCTGGAAGAAGACGGGCTTCGAGAAGCGCGCCCGTCCGTCCACGCCCGTGCAGCCGACGACCGCGTTCTGCTCACGCGGCACGTCCGTGAAGACGGCGGTGCGCTCGTCGATGTCCACGGACTGGCTCGTGGTGCGCCCGTCCTTCAGCTTCAGCAGGGCCGACACGCGCACGAGATCGTCGTCCTCGCGCTTCCAGGTCAGGCGGATCGTCGAGCCGCGCCGACGGACCCGGCAGGTCTCCATCGGATCGACCTCGCTGACGCGTCCCAGGCGGAACCGCGTCACCGGGACCTCGTACTGCGGGACGCCGTCTGCGTCGTCGACGAGCGCCACGACCGTGTGCAGCCCGGTCGTCGGGAGCGGCGTGAACGTCCGGCTGCTCTTGGCCAGCGTGCTGGTCCCCAGCTCCTGCTGCTGATCACCGACGCGCTCGACGTACCGCAGCCGGCGCCCCTCGCCCTTCTCGACCGCGAACGTCAGCTTCGCGTCCCCGTCGCTGCCGAGCCCGACGCGGCCGTCGACCTCGGGCTCCGGAGCGGGCTCGGCCTCGCCGATGCTCGCGAGCGGGTCGGAGCCGGGAAGCAGCTCCACGTTCCAGGTGCCGGCCTGCGGCTTGAACAGCGTGACGACGGTCGCCCGGTTGGCCGGGTCCTTGGCGAGCATGAACCGGCCGTCGAGGACCCCGCCGTCCGGCGCCTCGGGCGTCTCCACCCGCTGACCGCCGGGGCCGACGAGCGCGATGCGCGGCGGCGCGGTCGCGCCGACGAACTCGAAGGTCTTCGCGTCGAGCCCGGCCGCCACGGTGAGCGGCGTCGGCCCCGCCTGGGCGGCGCGGGCGCGTGCCGGCCGGCGCTTGGCCGGGCGCATCCCGCACGCCCGCGACATCACGCGGACCTCCCCCGTCTCCCACATGTACGCCGACCCGGCCTGGAAGCCGACCGGGCCGACACAGGAGACGAGCGCCTTGTCGCTGATCCGGACGTGGACCGCCATCGGGACGCCGAAGACCGTCACCTTGCCGGTGCCGGCCCCGAAGAACGCCTTCGGGGTGACGTACCCGCGGACCTCGAGATCCAGGGACGGGAGGAAGCCCAGCCGCAGGACCTGCGGCGGAAAGCCGAAGCCGCCGCTGAACGAGGTCGATTCGGGCGTGATCGCCAGGCGGCCCTGCGCGATCGTGAACAGGCCCAGCTTCAGGACGGCCGGCCCGAACGTCAGCTCGCTCGGGATCGGCCCGTCACTCTTGCGGTACCCGGCGGTCACCGAGGCGTCGAGGCTCGCGACCTCCAGCCGCGCCCCGACCGGCCGGAAGAAGATCGACGGCCCGAACGTCACCCCGGCGGAGCCCGTGAGCGAGAACGGGTCGACGGTGGCGCCGATCCCGAGCCGCTGGAGGAAGATCGGCAACGGCGCGGCGAACGGGATCGGCTTGTTGAGCCCGTCGAGCTGCACCGACGCGCCCTTCAGGCCCCAGTTCGCGAACTCCCACGTCCCGGTGACGGTCGGTGAGCGGTCCAGGACGGCCTGTGCGGTGCCTGGCGCCCGGACGGCCACCTCGGCCCGGACGGTGGCGCTGAGGTCGGTCGAGGCCGTGATCGACGCGTCACGCAGCTCGAGCGTTCCCATCGAGATGCGCGCGAAGCGCGTCGTCGGGCCGCTGAACCCCACCTTGCCCTTGAGGTCCACGCCGCCGGCGTTCGTCGCGAGGATCGTGACCTCGGTACCGAGCTCGAGGCCCGTCGGGAGCTTCGCGCCGAACACCTTCTCGGGCAGCGGCGGCGTGACGCCGACCGTGAGCGACACGCGGCCGGTGCCGTAGGCGCCGTCATGGGTGAACTCGAACGCGGGTCGCACGTTCGTGAGCAGCATGCTCTTGAAGAACCCGACCTTCCCCCCGGGCGCCGGCGCCTGCACGAGGTCCTTCGTGTTCACCGGCGGCATCGGCAGCTCGACGGTGCGGCCCGACGTCAGCGGGATCCCGCTCAGGCGCCGGCTGAACGGCAGCTCCATGCGGACGCCCCGATCGGTGGAGATCACCGGGAACTTGTTGTTCGCGTCGACCGGATAGTCGCCGGGGATCGCCCGCAGGAAGATGCGCACCGGTCCCGTCGAGCTCAGCGTGTCGCCCTGCTGGTTCAGCACGATCCGGCCCGACTGCGGGACCAGCTCGAGGCCGTTGAGCCGCACGAGCGTCGGGGACTCGTAGCTCGCCTTCTCCGGGTCGAAGATGAAGCAGTCCGAGAACGCCTCGATCGGGCCGAGCTGGACGCTCTTGGTCTTGTCCCACTCCTCGCAGGTGGTCTTGCGCGCCGGGCCGCTGCTGCGGTCGCAGCGGCGGTAGAAGAGCGCGGACTGCTCGGGCGTGCCGTACGAGTTGGCGTGGTTGCTGCAGTAGCCGCTGGGTTCGAAGTCCGACGCGTTGCCCTGGTAGGGCCGGAAGCCGGAGGCCCGCGCCCGGACGCTGCGGCTCCTGGCCCGGGCGGGCTGGCGGTCCAGGAAGCTGAAGGTCACGGGCTTGCCCTCGACCGGCGCGCAGCCCTCGGCCGACGCCTTCAGGGCGAGCTTGACGCTCAGCGGCTCGGTCAGGCCGGCCAGCCGCTTGCGGGCGCTGGCCTTCAGCGGCAGGGTCAGGGTCTCCTCCCCGTCGCCGGTCGAGATCATCGAGCCGCTCGCGAGCGTCCCGAGGCCCTTGGCGGTCACCTCTCCCGAGATCCGCCAGCCGATCCCGGCGACGTCCATGTCGACCTCGAGCTCTCGGTCGCCGACCGCGAAGTCGGTGCGGTACGCGCCGGGCACCCAGAGGCTGACGCCCGACGGGCAGGCGGGAGCCGGCGGACGCGACGTCGGTCCGGGGCCCGGAGCCGGGTCGGCGCCCGGGCCGGGCGTGGGCTGCGGCGACGGCGCGGGCGGCGTCGGGAGCGCGCTGCGCTCCGCGGTCTGCCAGTCCGGCTGGAAGTCGCCGGCGATCGGCTTGTTCGTGAGGTTCGTGACGCCGGTGCCGTCGGCGTTCATCGCGTAGATCTCGTAGTCGCCGTCGCGATCGGACGAGAACAGGATCTTCCTGCCGTCCGGCGACCACGACGGCTCGAAGTCGGTGTCGGACGCGTTGCTGGTGATGTCGACCGGGTTCGTGCCGTCGGCGTTCATCACGAAGACGTCGTAGTCGGGGCCGTTGCGCTCGCTGGTGAACGCGAGCTTCGTGCCGTCCGGGGACCACGCCGGGTGGATGTCGTAGCCGGCCGTGAGGGTGAGGTGGTGGAGCTCTCCCCCGTTCGGGTCCATCGTCCAGATGTCGTAGTTCCCGGCGACGAGGCGGTCGGAGATGAACGCGATCCGGGAGCCGTCGGGCGACCAGGTGGGGTTCTCGTTGGATCCCGGGCTGTCCGTCAGCTGCCGCAGGTCGGTCCCGTCGGCGGCGATCGTGTAGATCTGGTTGCTGCCCGTGCGGTTGGAGTAGAAGACGATGCGGGACCCGTCGGGCGACCAGCTGGGCGAGAACTCCGCGGAAGCGGGCAGGTTGGTCACGTTCACGGGCGCCGAGCCGTCCGCCGCGACGGTATAGATCTCGCGGTTCCCGTCTCGCGTCGTCTGGAACGCGAGCCTCGTCCCGTCCGGCGACCATCGGGGCGAGAAGTCGTCGGCGGTGTTGGTCGTCAGCCGCGTCTGCCCCGTGCCGTCCGCGTTCATCGTGTACAGCTCGCGACCGCTGTGGTCCCGGTTCGAGGTGAACGCGATCTTCCCATTGGTCCCCGGGACCACCCGGGCGTGCGACGCGGCCGGGGACGCCGGGGCGTCGCCGACGCCGAGCGCGGCGAGGAGCAGGGCGGCGAGAGCTGGACCGGCACTCGGGAGAAGGCGCACCCGCGCACTATAGGCCCACCTTCCGGACGATCGCGAGCCGTCGTCCGGCACACGGCCTGGCCGGACCGCGCGCCGGGGAGCGCCGACCCGTCGCAACCTCCCCGGCGCCCTACGATCGGCCGGTGCGACATCGACCTCTCCCCTCCCCGCCGCTCTCCGGCCAGGTGCTCCTCGTCAGCGGGGCCGCCGGCGGGATCGGCGCGGCGACCGCCCGCGCGCTCGCGGCGCGCGGGGTCCTGCTCGCGCTGACCGACCGCGACGAGGCCGCCGTCCGCGCGCTCGCCGCCGAGCTTCCCGGCGCGAGCGCCCACGTGCTCGACGTGACCGACCGGTCGGCCTGCATCGACGTCGTCGCCGCCGTGACCGCCGCGCACGGACGGCTCGACGCGGTCTGGGCCAACGCCGGGATCTCCGTGTACGGGCCACTGGACCTCGTCGACGCCGACACGTGGGACGCCGTGCTGGACGTCAACCTCCGCGGCGCGGCGAACCTCGTCCGCGCCGCGCTGCCCGCCGTGATGCAGGCGCGCGGGTACGTCGCGCTCACCTGCTCGGTCGCCTCGTTCGTCCACCAGCCCGGGCACACCGCCTACGCCGCGTCCAAGGCGGGCCTCGAGGCGCTCGGCGACAGCCTGCGCAGCGAGCTGACCGGCACCGGGGTCCGGGTCGGCACCTTCCACCCGGGCTGGATCGCCACCTCGCTCGTGGCCGAGAAGGAGGACCACCAGCCCGCCTTCCGGCGGTTCCGCGAGGCCGTCCGCCCGCCGTTCAACACGATCCACCCGGTCGACGCGATCGTGCCCGAGATCGTCGGCGCGTTCGAGCACCGCCGCGCGCGGCTCGTGTTCCCGCGCGTGCACTGGCTCGCCCACGCGCTGCGGCCCGTCGCGCACACGCGCGCGCTCAGCGCGGGCGTGCGCGCCGCCGCCCCGGAGATCCGGCGGCTGTACGCCGAGCAGCTCCAGGCCCGGCAACGCTGAACGGGCATCGTCACCCGCGCCCGACGGAGTCCCCCGGCGCCATATTCCCTGGTAGTTCGATCGAGTTTGCCAGGATTACCGCATGTCCTCTCCCGAGCAGACCGCCACCCCGATCGCCGACGGCGTCGCCACCGTCCGACTCGAGCTCGAGGCCAACGTGCCGCCGGAGCTCCTCGGCGCCTTCGACGGCCAGGCCGAGGCGCTCGCGCAGCGCGGCGCACCCGACGCCCCCGGCGTCGGCGACCAAGCCCCGCGCTTCACGCTCCCCGCCTCCGACGGCACCACCGTCTCCCTCGACGAGCTGCTCGCCGACGGCCCCGTCGTGCTCGCCTTCTACCGCGGCGCCTGGTGCCCCTACTGCAACGTCCAGCTGCGCGCCTACCAGCAGGCCCTGCCCGAGTTCGCGGCCCGCGGTGCCAGCCTCGTCGCGGTGTCCCCGCAGCGTCCCGACGAGGGCGAGGCGCTGCGTGACGCCGCCGCTCTCGGCTTCCCCGTCCTCACCGACGCCGGCGCCGCCGTCGCCGCCGACTACGGCCTCGCCTTCGAGATCACAGCGACCGAACAGGAGCCGTTCGTCACCGCCGGGATCGAGGTGGCCGGCTCCAACGCCGACGGCAGCTGGCGCCTGCCGACCCCGGGCACGTTCGTCATCGGCCAGGACGGCACGATCCTCCACGCGGCGATCGACGGCGACTTCCGGCGCCGCGCAGAGCCCGCCGTGCTGCTGCGCGCGCTCGACGACGCCGCCGGCGCATGAGCGTCACGCTCCACTGGTTCCTGCCGACCAACGGGGACTCCCGCAGCGACCTGAGCCTCGGCAACGCGGTCGGGATCGACAGCGGGCGCGCCGGCGGGTCCGGCGACCGCGCACCCGACCTCGGCTACCTCGGGCAGATCGCCCGGGCGGCCGAGGCCCACGGCTTCACCGGCGCGCTCACCCCGACGAGCTCCTGGTGCGAGGAGGCGTGGGTCACCACCGCCGCGCTCACGCAGCTCACCGAGCGCTTCCGCTTCCTCGTCGCGTTCCGCCCCGGCCTCCTCGGGCCGACCCTCGCGACCCAGATGGCGGCCACCTACCAGCGCCTCAGCGGCGGGCGGCTGCTGCTGAACGTCGTGGTCGGCGGGGACGACGCCGAGCAGCGCCGCTTCGGCGACCACGTCGTCAAGGACGACCGCTACGCGCGGGCGGGCGAGTTCCTGGAGATCTTCCACCGTCTCTGGGACGGCGAGCCCGTCACGCACCGCGGCCGGTTCTTCGACGTCGAGGACGCCCAGGTCATCCCCCACGCGGTCAAGCCCGCCGTGTACCTCGGCGGCTCCTCCCCCGCCGCCCTCGAGGTCGCCGCCACCCGGGCCGACGTGTACCTGACCTGGGGCGAGCCGCCCGCGCAGGTCGCCGAGAAGCTCGACCGCGTCCGGGCCACGGCCGACGCCGCCGGCCGCGAGCTGCGCTACGGGATCCGCCTCCACGCCATCGCCCGCGACACCGAGGAGGAAGCGTGGGCCGAGGCCGACCGGCTGCTCGCCGGCCTCGACCCGGAGCAGATCAGGCGCGCCCAGGAGATCCAGCGGGCCTCGCAGTCCGTCGGGCAGGCGCGCATGGCCGCCCTGCACGGCGGACGGACCGACGACCTCGTCGTCTCCCCGAACCTCTGGGCGGGCGTCGGCCTCGTCCGCGGTGGTGCGGGCACCGCGCTCGTCGGCTCGCACGAGCAGATCGCCGACCGCATCGCCGAGTACCACGACCTCGGCATCGACGAGTTCATCCTCTCCGGCTATCCGCACCTCGAGGAGGCCTACCGCGTCGGCGAGGGCGTCGTCCCGGTGCTCCGCGACCGCGGCCTGCTGCCGTGAGCGACACGACGACCGACTCCGGCACCGTCCCGCGGCTGGCCGACGAGCCCGCGGTCCTCGCGGCCGCCGACGCGCTCGCCGCCGAGCTCGCGACCGGCGCCGCGGAGCGCGACCGCAGCGGCGAGGTGCCCCGCGCCGCCCTCGCCGCACTCGACGCCAGCGGCCTGCTCGCGATCACCGTGCCGCGCGAGCACGGCGGCATCGGCGGCGGCCCCGTGCTGCTCGCCGAGGTCGTGCGCCGTCTCGCGGTCGCCGACCCGGCCGTCGCCCAGGGACCACAGGCGCACTTCCTGTTCGTCGACGTCCTCGCCGCCATCGGCACCGACGAGCAGCGCCGCCGGCTCTTCGCCGACGTGCTCGCCGGACGGCGGATCGGGAACGCCCTCGCCGAACGCGGCGTCGCCCACGCGCAGGACCTGAAGACGCGGCTGCGCGCCGACGGCGCGGACGGCTACCGGCTGACGGGCACCAAGGGCTACGCGACCGGTGCCCTCACCGCCGCGTGGATCGCGATCTCCGCCCTGGACGAGGACGACCGCCTGCGGATGGCGCTCGTGCCCCGCGAGACCCCGGGCGTCACGCTCGACGAGGTCTGGCACGCGATGGGCCAGCGCGCCACCGTCAGCGGCGGGGTCGTGCTCGACGACGTCGCCGTCCCCGCCACTAAAGTCCTGGACTACGCCGCCCTGTTCGCGGCACCCCAGGTGGTCGGGGCCCGCGCCCAGCTCGTGCACGCGGCCATCGAGGTCGGCATCGCCCGGGCCGCCGTGGACGACGCGGCCTGGTTCCTGCGCGAGAAGGCCCGGCCGTTCTCCGAGGCCGTCGCGCGCGGCCTGGTCACCAGGGCGTCCGACGACCCGTACGCGCTGCACCGGCTCGGCGAGCACGGTGCCCGCGCCAGCGCCGCCGAGGCGCTGCTCGAGCGGGCCGCCCGGCGCCTGCAGGAGATCCCGCTGCGCCCCGCCGACGACACCACCGCGGCGGTCGGCTCGCTGGCCGTCGCGGAGGTCAAGGCGTTCGCCAGCGAGGCGGCCGTCCAGGCGGCCAACGACCTGTTCGCGATCGGTGGCACGTCGGCGACCGACCGGCGCCTGGGCCTCGACCGGCACTGGCGCAACGCCCGCACGCACAGCGTGCACGACCCCGTCGCCTGGAAGTACCACCACCTCGGCGGGTACCTCGTGGACGGGCGCGTCCCGCCCAACCACGGGCAGATCTGACGCGGCGGCGCGGCGGGCGGGCGACTCGCCCGCCCGCCGCCCGCTCGCGGCTACCGGCGCTTCGCCGCCGGACGGCGGAGCTTCAGCGTGCGGGTCACGCTGGTCCTCCCGATGGTCGCGGTCGCCGTCACGGCGGTCGTCCGCCCGGCGCGCACGAGCTTGCGGCCCTGCGCGTTCAGCGTCAGGCGGACGCTGACCGTGCCGCCGGCCGCCGCCCGGAACGCGGCCCGGGCGACCGTCACCCGCACGGTCCGCCGCTTGCCCTTCACCCGCTGCGTGGCGCGGACGGTCAGCGTGACGATGCCCACGCAGGCCGTCGTGCCCGTGCACCGCAGCGCCACCGCCGCGCGGTTGCGCGCGTCGAGGCGCAGCGTCGACGGTCCGCCGAACGCGAACGCCGTCCGCGGCGGGGTCGTCGTGCCGCCGCCCGGCGTCGTGCCGCCGCCACCGGCCGGGGTCGACCCGGTGGCGGTGCCCGTGCCGGACCCGGGATCGGTCGGCGGGGTCGGCGGCGCGGGCGGCGCCGGCGGGACCCGCGCCGGCACCGTGAACAGCTCGCGGCCCGGGATGTCCTGGGTGGCGACGAGGACCACGCGGTCACCCGCCTGCGCGAAGCCGCGCGGGGTCGAGGACTCGCTCCCCGGACGGATGTCCGTCGGGGTGGTGCTCGCGGGCGTGCCGTCGCTGGTCCACAGCTCCTCGCCGACCGCGGCCGTGCGGGCGCCGAAGTGCAGGCGGTCACGGATGACCCGCAGGCCGGTCACGCCACCGTCGGTCGTGCCCGGGGCGGTGTCCGCCAGCAGCGAGGTGCCCGCCGCGGTCCCATCGGTGACCCAGGGCTCGCTGCCCGCCGTCGGGGTGCGGATCAGGAACACGAGCCGGTCCCCGACGACCGTCAGGGAGCCCGGGAAGGTCCCGGCGGTGGGCGTCGGGATGTCGGTGACGCGGACGGTCCCGGCGGCGGTCCCGTCGCTCTTGAAGATCTCCCAGCCCTCTGGCCCCCCGTCGTTGGCGGCGAAGAACACCGTCGAGCCGACGGCGACGAGCTCGTAGGGACTGGACCCGCCCACCCCGGGGCGGATGTCCTTGACGCGCACGGTGCCCGCCGCGGTGCCGTCGCTCTTCCAGAGCTCGGTGTCGCGCCCGTCGAGGCCGTCACCGGCGGAGGCGAAGAAGAGCGTCGACCCGACCGCCACCATCTCCCCGCTCCCGGCCGCCACGGGACCCGCGTCGGTCGGGCGCTGGATGGGCCTGATCTTGACCGGCTCGCTCGCGCCCCTCGGCAGCTTCCAGAAGGCCGCGGCGTCGGTCTGGTCGGAGCCGAAGAGGTACAGCGCGTCGCCCATGACCGTCAGCGAGATGGGAAAGAACCCGAAGGTCGCCGGTGCCGCGGGCGGCACGCTCTTCACGATCGAGACCCCCGTGCCGTCGCTGGCGCGCAGATCGACCTGCGAGCCGCTGGGCACGGCCGGGACGACCACGCCGAAGTAGAGCTTGCCGTCGAAGGCGACGGACGACGTGATGCTCGGGCTCTGCGCGCCCGGAACCTGGTCGGCGACCAGGCGGGTGCCGTCGGTGGTGCCGTCGGTCACCCACAGCTCCGTCCCCGTCGCGCCGTCGTTGGCCGTGAAGAACAGCTTCGACCCGACCGCCCGCAGCGGCCGCGGGTCGCTCCCGGTGGCTCCGGGCCGGATGTCCCGCAGGAGCCTCGTGCCGTCGCCGGTGCCGTCGGTCACGTGCAGCTCCGGGCCGAGGCCGCCCGTGTCGGCGACGAAGTACGCCTTGTCGCCCGCCGTGGTCAGGAACGGGTCGACGCCGTCGCGGAAGGTCGACGGCGTCCGCTGGTTGAGGTCGCGCACGAGCCGCGTGCCCGCCGTCGTCCCGTCGGAGACCCACGGCTCCCCGCCCGTCGACGGCGTGCTGGTGCGGAAGTAGACGCGATCGCCGAAGCTCACCGCGGCCCGCGGCGCCCCCGACGGGTCGAGCTGGCGGGTCCCCGCCGCGGTCCCGTCGCTGAACCACAGGCCACCGGAGGCCGTCGGACCCTCGGCCGCGAAGACGACCCCGTTGGGCACCGCCAACAGCGCACGACCCTGACCGAAGTCGGGGGTCGGGTTGTACGCCACCGAGGTGACGGTCGTCGTGCCGCCGGACGTGCCGTTGGAGACGTGGAGGCGCACGCCGGTGCCGTCGTTGGCGAGGAAGAACAGCTTGTCGCCCACGACGACGAGGCTCTCCGGGTTGGACGCCCCGACGTCCGGGTTGATGTCCTTGACGAGCGTCGTGCCGGCCGCGGTGCCGTCGGAGGTCCACAGCTCCCGCTCGGTCGTCTCGTCCCCGGCGTGGAAGTACAGCTTGCCCTGGAGCACCACCGGGAACCGGGGGTCACCGCCGTCGGGACCCTGGCGGATCTCCTTGACCAGCGCGACGGTCGGCGTCGTCGTGGCGAGCCCGTCCACCTTCCAGAGCTCGTTGTTGTTGGGCGCGTCGCTGGCGTTCAGGTACAGGACGCCGTTCAGCACCACGGGACTGCTCGGGTCGCTGGAGCCGGGTCCCGGGTTGATGTCGGTCAGCCGCTCGGTGCCCGGGGCGGTGCCGTCGGTACGCCACAGCTCCCGGCCGTTGGTGCCGTCGTCGGCGGTGAAGTACACCTTCGAGCCGATGCGCATGAGGTCCTGCGGCCCGGAGCCGTCGGGGCCGGTGCGGACCGGCAGTGGCGTCGTGCCGGACGCCGTGCCGTCGCTGATCCACAGCTCGCGGCCCTCGTTCGGCGCCTCGGCCGCGAACACGAACGTCGAGCCGTCACCGAGCGCCGTGAACTGGTCGGGGTTGCTGTCGCCGGACGCGAGGTCCTTCAGCTGGAAGGTCCCGGTGGCCGTGCCGTCGGTGCGCCACAGCTCGCGGCCGCCCGTGCCCTCGTTGGCGGCGAAGTAGACGACGTCCCCGGACGGCGTGGTCACCGTGCCGAACGACGTCGGGTCCGCGGCCGCGGTCCCCGTGCCGATCGCCTTCACGAGCGTCGTGCCCGCGGCGCTGCCGTCGGTGATCCAGATGCCCCGGTCCCCGCCCGGGATCCCGGCGGCGAAGACGTGACGCGTGCCGAGCTTCGCGAACCCCGACGGGTCCGACGACCCCGGGGGCGTGAGCCGGAAGTCCTTCAGCAGCGTGGGCGGCCCCTCCAGCGTGACCGCAGCGGATGGCGCGGGCGCGGCGAGACCGAGCGCGACGAGTGGCGCGAGCGCGCGGACGGCGAGACGACGCGTCGGCGACGCGCCGCGACGAAGAGACGACATGGAACCCCCTGGTTGGAACCGACCACACCGACCGCACCCCTGCGGGTCGGTGCACCACCGTGAATTCCATCACACCGGAATGCGCGGCGTGCCATCGACGCCCCGGCCACCGGTGCCGGGCGCGTCGGCGCTCGCGGCCACCCGCTCAGGCCGGGGGCGGCGTCCAGCCGGCGCGCAGCCGGTCGGCGTAGGCGGCGAGCCCACGCGCGGCCGGGGTCTCCTCCCCCAGCGTCCACGCGTGCGCGGCGAGCGCGGCCGCGAGCTCGTCGGGACCGTCGCCGAGGTCCAGCCGGGCGCGGATCAGGTCCTGCAGTGCCCGGCCCGGGTTGGCGGCGGCGATCGCCGCGTCCAGCGCCTCGTCGAGATCGTCCATCGCGGTCCCATCATCGCGCAGACGCGGCTAGGGTCGGCGCCATGACCGCCCGGCTCGCCCGTTGTCTCGTCGTCCTCGCCCTCCCCGCCGCGCTCGCGTGCGTCGCGACCCCGGGGCCCGCGGTCGCGGCGGCGCCCGCCGGGACGACCGTGGTGACGCAGGCGCGCTCGGGCGACGTCGTCACGATCGCGCGCGGACGGACCCTCGAGCTGCGGCTCACCGCCTGCCTGGCGAGCTGCGGCTTCCGCTACGAGACCGTGCGGCGCCCCGACCCGTCGGTGCTGCGGTTCCGCTCCTCCCGCGTCGAGACCCCGGAGCAGCCGCAGGACGGTCCGCCGGTCGTCGGTGGGTCCAGCACCAAGGTCGTGCGCTACCGCGCGACCGGCCGGGGGACGACGCGGCTGGCCCTGCGGCTCGTCGGCCCCGACGGGACCGTCGACCAGCGCTTCCGGCTGACCGTCCGCGTGCGCTGAGCGCCGCCTCCGGGCCCGTCCCGGGAGCCGGCCCCACCACCTTGACGCAACGAGTTGACACGGTGGAAAGTCGAGCTGTAGCGTCTGCCGCGGAGAGGCCCCGCACCGTGCGGGCACGGACCAGCGAGAGAGGGAGACGATGGGCACCATCACGTTCGTCGAGTACGACGGCACCACGCACGAGATCGAGCTCGTCGACGGGTCGTCGCTCATGCAGCTCGCGACGAGCAACGGCGTCCCCGGCATCGACGGCGACTGCGGCGGCGAGGCCTCGTGCGGCACCTGCCACGTCATCGTCGACGAGGCGTGGGCCGCGAGGACCGGCACCCGCTCTGAGGAGGAGAGCCAGATGATCGAGATGTCCCCCGAGTGCGCGCCGAACTCGCGCCTCGCGTGCCAGATCACGGCGACCCCGGACCTCGACGGTCTGACGGTCCGCCTCCCCGAGTTCCAGATGTAGCGCAACGGCACCCCGACCGAGGCAGGCGAACGCAGACATGACCCCCATCGACACCGTGCTCGACCAGGCGCTGACCCGCGTCACCGACAAGGTGCAGGCGACCATCCCCGTCGACCGGCAGGTGCGCGCGGCGCACCTCGTGAAGAAGGCGAAGCGCTTCGCGGGTCTCGAGACCCCGCTCGTCTTCACCGAGGAGCCGATCCCCGACCCCGCCGACGTGCCGCTGACCGAGATCGACCTCAGCAACCCGTTCATGAACCGGCAGGGGAAGTGGTACCCGTACTTCGCGCGGCTGCGCGACGAGGCGCCGGTCCACTACCTGGCCGACAGCCCGTTCGGCCCGTTCTGGTCGATCACGCGGTACGCGGACATCCAGGCCGTCGACTCCAACCCGAAGGTCTTCTCCGCCGAGCCGTACATCGTGCTCGGGCAGCCGCCGCTGGAGATCGAGATGTTCATCGCGATGGACCCGCCCAAGCACGACGTGCAGCGCAAGGCCGTCCAGGGCGTCGTCGCGCCGCGCAACCTCAAGGAGATGGAGGGCCTCATCCGCGAGCGGGTGCAGGAGGTCCTCGACTCCCTGCCGACCGACGAGCCGTTCGACTGGGTCGACCGTGTCTCGATCGAGATCACCGGCCGCATGCTCGCGACGCTCCTGGACTTCCCCTACGAGCAGCGCCGCAAGCTCACCTACTGGTCGGACACCATCAGCGGGACCGCGGAGGGCACGGGCGGCACCACGCACCAGGACGAGATGTTCGCCGCCGGCGAGGAGCTCGCCCGCAGCTTCGTCGCGCTCTGGCACGACAAGGCGGCGCGCCGGGCCGCGGGCGAGCCCGACGGCTTCGACCTCATCACGCTGATGCAGACCTCCGAGGACACGAAGGACCTGATCAAGAAGCCGATGGAGTTCCTCGGCAACCTCACGCTCCTGATCGTCGGCGGCAACGACACCACGCGCAACTCGATGACCGGCGGCGTCCTCGCGCTCAGCCAGAACCCCGACCAGTTCGAGAAGCTGAAGGCCGACCCGTCGGTGATCCCGAACATGGTCTCGGAGATCATCCGCTGGCAGACCCCGCTGGCCTACATGCGTCGCGTCGCCAAGGAGGACGTCCACTTCGGCGGGCAGTTCATCCGCAAGGGCGACCAGGTGATCATGTGGTACGCGTCGGGCAACCGCGACGAGCGCAAGTTCGAGAACCCCGACGCCTTCCTCATCGACCGCCCGAACGCGCGCAACCACATGTCGTTCGGCTTCGGCGTGCACCGCTGCATGGGCAACCGCCTGGCCGAGATGCAGCTGCGGATCCTCTGGGAGGAGCTGCTCGCGCGGTTCGACCGCATCGACGTCGTCGGCGAGCCCGAGTACGTGCAGTCGAACTTCGTCAAGGGCTACTCGAAGATGATGGTGCAGCTGACCGCCCGGAGCGCGCCGCAGGAGAGCGCCGAGCCCGCCGAGGAGCCGGCCGCCGCCTGAGCGGCGCCGTCGACGGAGGGCAGCAACGATGGGCGCGGAGCGGATCGTCGTCGTCGGCGCAGGCCACGCCAGCGCGCAGCTGTGCGCGAGCCTGCGCCAGGACGGCTGGGCCGGCGAGATCCTGCTCGTCGGCGACGAGCCCTCCCTCCCCTATCAGCGACCGCCGCTGTCGAAGACGTACCTGGCCGGGGCCACGACCCTCGACGAGCTGCTGATCCGCCCGGCGGACTTCTACGACAAGCAGCAGGTCACGTTCCGGCAGGGCCGCGTCACCGCGATCGACCGTGCGGCCCGCACGGTCGCGCTCGACGACGGCGGGACGCTCGCCTACGACCGGCTCGTGCTGTGCCTCGGCGCGCGGCCGCGCCGCCTGACGATCCCCGGCAGCGACCTCGCCGGGGTCCACCAGCTGCGGGACGCCGCGGACATCGAGGCGATCCGCGGGAGCCTCGCCGACACGCGGCGCGCGGTGATCGTCGGCGCCGGCTACATCGGCCTGGAGGCGGCCGCGTCGCTGCGCAAGCTCGGCGTCGACGTGACCGTGCTGGAGGTCGCCGACCGGGTCCTGCAGCGCGTCACCGCACCGGAGGTCTCCGCGTTCTACGAGCGCGTGCACCGCGAGGAGCAGGTCGACGTGCGCGTCGGGACCGCGGTGCAGGCGCTCGAGGGCGACGGCCGCGTGCGCGGCGTGCGGCTCTCCGACGGCTCCACGCTCGACGCCCAGCTCGTCATCGTCGGCATCGGCGTGGTGCCGAACGTCGAGCTCGCCCGGGACGCCGGACTCGCCGTCGACGACGGCATCGCCGTCGACGCGCACGGTCGCACCGAGGATCCGGCCGTGTTCGCGGCCGGGGACTGCGCGAGCGGCTTCCACGCCCGCTACGACCGGCGCCTGCGTCTGGAGAGCGTGCCGAGCGCCGTCGAGCAGGCCAAGCTCGTGTCGGGCGCGATCTGCGGCATCGAGAAGCCCGGCGGGGCCCTGCCCTGGTTCTGGTCGGACCAGTACGACCTGAAGCTCCAGATCGCGGGCCTCAGCACCGGCTACGACGAGGTCGTGCTGCGCGGCGATCCTGCCGAGGGCCGGTCGTTCGCCTGCTTCTACTACCGCCGCGGTGCGCTGATCGCCGCCGACTGCGTGAACCGGCCGCAGGAGTTCATGTTCAGCAAGCGCGCGATCGGGCAGGGCCTCTCGCCGCAGCCCGCCGAGCTCGCCGACCCGGACACCGCGCTGGCCGCCCTGCTGCGCGCCCCGGCCGCCGGCGCCGGCTGAGCGCCGCCGCAATCTGACACCCCGTCTTGTCACTGCGACAAGCCGGGCAGTACGCTCTACCGATGGCCGTTCTCTCCCGTCGCGCGCAGGTCGCCGGAGCGCGTCGCGCGACCGAGGACGCACTCCTCGAGGCGACCCTCAGCCTGCTCGCCGAGGGCCTGCCCTTCGCCGAGCTGTCGATCGACCAGATCGTCAAGCGCGCCGGCCTGTCGCGGCCGACGTTCTACTCGTACTTCCGCGACAAGCGGGCGCTGGTCCTGCGGCTCGGCGTCGAGTTCGAGGAGGACCTCGCGAAGGTCGCGGTGCCGTGGCTGGAGTCCGCCGACGGGGACGTGCGCGACACGCTCGAGGGCGTGCTCGCCGTCTTCCAGAAGCACGCGACGACGCTCAGCGCCGTGGTCGAGGCCGCGACCTACGACCCCGACGTCGCCGAGTTCTGGGGCGCCTTCCACGCCCGCTTCCGCCCCGGCGGCGAGGCGCGCGTGCGGGCAGGCAACCCGGACCTCGACGAGGAGTCGGTCCGCGCCCGCGCGTACACGCTGATCTACATGACCGAGAGCTCGATCACGACGCAGGTGCTGCGTCCGGCGGTCGACGCCGACGCGCTCATCACCCAGCTCGCGTTCATGTGGGACGCGGCGACCGGCGGCTGAGCCGCACCGCGCGCCGGCGGGACCCCGGGCGACCGGAGCCCCGCCGCACCGCCGGGCTAGATGAAGCGGCGGGTGACCCGGAAGCCGAGCGTGATCGTGCCCGGGGCCACGAGCGCCGAGCCCTGGAACTCCGCGCGCAGCTGGTAGCGGCCCGACGACCGCGCCGTGAAGCGCTTGGTCAGCACGCCGTTCTTCGCCGTGACGGTGCCGATCGTGCGGTACTTCCCGGACTTGCGCAGTCGCAGCCGGACCTTGCCGTTGACGTTCTCCCGGAACTTCAGCCGGATCCGGTAGCTCGGACCGCGGTTGTCGATGTAGCGGGTCGAGTCGAGGTCGAACGGGCCCTTCACGTCGACGAACTGCGGCGCCGTCCACGGCGTGTACGCCGGCGTGGAGCCGCCCTTCGCGCGGGTCGTGAACGTGTAGCGGCCGGGTGCCGGGAACGTCACCTGGGCGGCCCCGTTGAGCGAGAACAGCGAGTCGGTCGGCGTGGCGCCCGAGATCCCGACCGTCGGGTCGAAGACGCCGAAGTTCTTGTAGAGGATCTCCTGGCGGGCGTTGACGGTCACGCCGGTCGGGAACGAGTAGGTCTTGCGCGCGAACGAGCCGGGGTCGCGCGTCAGCAGCGGCGTCGTCGGCGTCTGGATCGCGGCCGCCGCGTTGATCGTGAACTGGCCGGTGGCGCCGCCCGTCGTGGGCGTCGCGCACGCGTTGTCGCTGTAGAGCGTCGTCGTCATCGTGTACGTGCCGTTGCCGACGTACTGGACGAGCCGGGCGATCGGCCCGAACTGGAGCTTCAGGCACGCGTTGTCGACCGCGACCGGCGCCCCGTTCGGCCCGACCACCGTGTACTTGTAGTACTTGGGCAGGTCCTCGCTGGCCGCGACGATCGTCACCCGCGGCTCGACGTTGGTGATCGCGAGGCCCGGTGTGATGTTCGTGTAGACGCTGCCGTCGTTCTGCACCTGCTGGGTGACGGTCGCGGAGGCGGCGGCGGGGACGGCGAGGGTCAGGATGCCGGCGGCGAGCGCCGCGCGGCGGATGGGGGAACAGGTGGGCACCTGAGCTCCTTCTCACGTGGTTTGGTCGGCACGCTACAACCCCGTTTTGCGCAGCGAGTCGCGGTCGCCGACGGATGCTGACGCGCCATCTGCGCGGGGGCTGGCTCAGCCCGTGTGGGTGCCGGCCGCGTCGGCGGCCAGCGCGAACAGCTCGCCCATCGCCTCCGCGGGCGACTCGTCCTCCCCGGGGACCCAGCGGCCCTCGGCGACCGCCTCGCGCGCGGCGCGCACCCGGTCCTCGAGCGCCCCGGGCGCGGGCGGGGCCGCGCACCGCATCGCCGTCCACACGAGCTGCTCGGCGACCGTGCGTCGCGTCCCGGCGGACACGCCGTCGGCGGCCAGCACGCCGCCCAGCACGGCCGCGGCGGCGGTCAGCTGGACCGCGCCCGCGTCGGCGTGGAGCGCGAGCGCGGCGACGAGCGGGTCGGGCCAGCCGTCGTGGGTGGCGGCGTCGACCTGCTCCATCGCGGCGGCGGCGAACGAGACGTCCATCGCAGGCGGATACGGGCGTGGCCCGGACCGGGATCGGCGGGCCGTCCACGCGGGGCTGGCCGGTGACCGGGGCGGCCAGGCCGGGGTAGGGTCGCGCCATGGCTCCCGTCTACGCCCTGAACCTCTTCGACCTCGCTCCCAACGACGACTACAAGGCGTACTCGCGGCGCTCCGTCGACGCGGTCGGCAAGCACGGCGGGCGGGTCGTCGCGCTGGGCCGGCTCTCCGAGGACACCGCCAGCAGTGGCGACGTGCCGCCCCGCCAGGCCATGGTGCTCGTGGAGTGGCCGAGCGCCGCGGCGTTCGAGGCGTTCAAGGCCGACCCCGACCACGAGGACCTGCACCCGCTGCGCGAGGGTGGGACCGAGCACTACCTCTGGTGGGCCTACGACAAGCTCGAGGACCTGCGCCCGCTGCTCAACGACCGCTGAGCTGAGGCTCCCGGCGGGCCCGTCGCGACGACACCGACGGCCGTCGATGCGCCAGGTGACGAACCGGTCGGGAGACCGGTGTGTCGTCCGGGTCGTCGCGCCACCGCCTGGCCGTACAGATCGTCCGGACAGGTCGTCCCGCAGGGCGGAAGCGTCGACCACGACGACAGTTTTCGCGCCCTCCCCGCATCCCCGGGCACCCGTGAGGACCGCGAGCGCGTCCTCGGCCCGCCCCCGGGCGCAGGGCCGTCGGCGGGCGTCGTCCGTCCACCACCGCGCAACGTCCGGGCGATCCGCCCTCCGGGACGCGCCGTACCCGGGCCATTCCGTCCCGCCGTTCCCGAGGAGAGCACATGCCGGCCCTGCTGTTCGGCTCCATCAGCACCGTCGCGGACACGTCCGAGATCCAGCGCGAGGCGTTCAACGCGGCCTTCCGCGAGCACGGACTCGACTGGCACTGGGACCGCGACGCCTACCGCGAGCTGCTCGCCTCCAGCGGCGGTGAGCAGCGCATCGCCGACCAGGCCCGGGCCAGCGGCGAGACCGTCGACGCCGCCGCCGTCCACGCGACGAAGACCGCCCGCTTCCAGCAGCTGCTCGCCGAGGCGCAGCTGCGACCGCGGACCGGCGTCACCGAGACCATCCGCGACGCCAAGGCCAGCGGCTTCGGCGTGGCGTTCGTGACCACCACCTCGGCCGCCAACGTCGCCGCCGTCCTCGCCGCCGTGGAGGCGGACCTGCCCGCCTCCTGGTTCGACGTCGTCCTGGACCTCTCGCACGTCGAGCACCCCAAGCCCGACGGCGACGCCTACCGGCACGCGCTGCGCGCCCTCGGCGAGCCCGTCGAGCAGTGCCTCGCGATCGAGGACAACGTCGGCGGCGTCGCCGCCGCGGCCGACGCCGGCGTGCGCTGCGCCGCGTTCCCCAACGCCAACACGGCCGGACACGACTTCACCGCCGCGACCGCCGTCGTGGACCACCTCGCCTTCGACGACCTGCGGGCCCTCCTCCCCGCCTGACCCCACCCTCCCTCTCCCCCTCGAGAAAGAGCCCCCCACCATGAGCAGCAGCACGCCGCAGGCGACCTTCACCGCGACCGACCGCGCCTTCCACGTCGAGGGCTACGAGCGGATCGACTTCAGCCTCCTCTACGTCGACGGGGTCTTCTCCCCCGAGAACCCCGAGCTGGCCGACACCTACCGGTCCTTCGGGCGCTGCCTGATGGTCATCGACGAGAAGGTCCTCGGGCTCTACCGCGACCAGATCGACGCGTACTTCGCCCACCACGACATCGCGCTGACGCTCGTCCCGGTCGGCATCCGCGAGACCGAGAAGTCGCTGCGGACGCTCGAGCGGATCGTCGACGCGTTCGGCGAGTTCGGGCTGCTGCGCAAGGAGCCGGTGCTCGTCGTCGGCGGCGGCCTCACCACCGACGTGGCCGGCCTGGCCTGCGCCACGTACCGGCGCGGCACGAACTACATCCGCATCCCCACGACGCTCATCGGCCTCGTCGACGCGAGCGTGGCGATCAAGGTCGCGGTCAACCACGGGCACTACAAGAACCGGCTCGGCGCCTACCACGCCTCGCAGCAGGTGCTGCTCGACTTCTCGTTCCTCGCGACGCTGCCGGAGGACCAGATCCGCAACGGCATGGCGGAGCTCGTCAAGATCGCCGTCGTCTCGCACGAGCCGCTCTTCCAGATGCTCGAGGAGCACGGCGAGGCGCTGCTGGAGTCGCACTTCGGGTTCGTCGGCGGGACGCCGGAGCTGCGCGAGATCGGCCATCGCGTCACCTACGACGCGATCCACGCGATGCTCGAGCTCGAGGTCCCGAACCTCCACGAGCTCGACCTCGACCGTGTCATCGCCTACGGGCACACCTGGAGCCCGACGCTCGAGCTCGCGCCGCAGGAGCCGATGTTCCACGGCCACGCGGTGACGATCGACATGGCCTACTCGGCCACCGTCGCGCAGCAGCTCGGGCACATCACGGTCGAGGACCGCGACCGCGTGCTGGCGCTCATGAGCGGCCTCGGCCTCGCGATCGACAGCCCGTACCTGACGCCCGACCTCATCGCCCGCGGCACCGAGTCGATCATCCAGACCCGCGACGGTCTCCTGCGCGCGGCGCTCCCGAGCCCGATCGGCACGACGTTCTTCCTCAACGACGTCACCCACGAGGAGCTCACCCGCATGCTGCACGTGCACCGCGAGCTCTGCGCGGCGCTCCCGCGCGAGGGCGACGGCGTCGAGATGTGGACCTCCGCCCCCGCCGGCGGGGCACGGTAGGGCCCCGACGATGACCGGCCGGACCGACGCCGCGACCGCACCGCGCCCCGTCACGCCGGGCGGGATCCTCGCCGCCCGGCTCGCGGAGGTCTGCGAGCGGGTCGCGGCGTCGGGCGGGCAGGACGACGCGCTGCTCGCCGAGCTGCGAGAGCTCCGCGACCTGGCGGCCGGCCTGGACCCGTACGTGGAGGCGGTGACCACCCCGGAGTCCCCGGCCCTCGCCGCGCTCGCCCGGCGCACCCGTGAGCACGACTGGGACGCCCTCGACGGCCCGCTGGAGCAGGAGATGCTGTCCGGGCACGTCGAGGGGCAGTTCCTCAGGACGCTCGTGCACGCGACCCGCGCCCGCTCGATCCTCGAGGTCGGGCTCTTCACCGGGTATTCGGCGCTCGCGATGGCCGAGGCGCTGCCGGCGGACGGGCGGCTCGTGGCGCTCGAGCTCGACCCGGGCGTCGCGGCGCTGGCCCGGGAGTGCTTCGCGGCCTCCCCCGCCGGCGCGCGGATCGAGGTCCGGGTCGGACCGGCCGCGGACGGCCTGGCGGACCTCGCCCGGGCCGGCGAGCGGTTCGACCTCGTGTTCGTCGACGCCGACAAGGGCGGCTACCGCGCCTACCTCGACGCGCTGCTCGACGGTGACCTGCTCGCCGAGCACGCACTGGTCTGCGTCGACAACACGCTCATGCAGGGCGAGCCGTGGACCCGCGATGGCGCGGACGCCTCGCCCAACGGCGCGGCGATCGCCGCGTTCAACGCCGCGGTCGCCGCCGACCCGCGCGTCGAGCAGGTGCTCGTGCCGCTGCGCGACGGCGTCACGCTGATCCGCCGGGTGGCGTGAGCGGCACGCTGCGCACCGACGCGCGCACCGCGGCGACCCTCGGGCTGCTGACCCTCGCCCTGCCGCTGAACGCCGCGCTGACCGGCGCGGCGCTCGCCCGCGGCGCGATCCGCCGGGCCCGCGGCGTCCCCGCACCACCACGGGCGACACCGGCCGCCCAGCCGCGCACGGTGCTGCTCAGCGGCGGGAAGATGACGAAGGCGCTGCAGCTGGCCCGCTCCTTCCACGCCGCCGGGCACCGCGTCGTGCTGGTCGAGGCCCCGAAGTACCGCTGGAGCGGCCACCGCTTCTCCACCGCGGTCGACGTCTTCCGCACCGTCCCGCCCCCGGAGGACCCCGGCTACGTCGACGCGCTCGTGCAGGTCGTGCGCGAGGAGGGCGTCGACGTGTACGTGCCCGTCTGCAGCCCGGTGTCGAGCCTGCACGACGCGCGCGCCCGGGCCGCCCTGGACGGGCTCTGCGAGGTCGTCCACGGCGACGAGGAGACGATCGCCGGCCTCGACGACAAGGCGTCGTTCACCGAGCTCGCCGCCTCGCTCGGCCTGCCGGTCCCCGAGGCGCACCGCATCACCGATCCCGCGCAGGTCCTCGACGTGCCGGCCCCGCAGGACGGCGGCCACTACGTCCTGAAGAGCATCCCCTACGACCCGGTCCATCGGCTCGACCTGACCCCGCTGCCGCGCCCCACCCGGCAGGAGACGCGCGCGTTCGTCGCCGACCTCCCGATCTCCCCGGAGCAGCCCTGGGTGCTGCAGCGGTTCGTCGACGGCCAGGAGTACTGCACCCACACGACCGTGCGGGACGGTCGCGTGCGCGTGCACCTGTGCTGCGAGTCCTCCGCGTTCCAGCTCAACTACGAGATGGCCGACGTGCCCGAGATCGACGCGTGGGTCCGCGAGCTCGTCGGGCGGCTGCGGCTCACCGGGCAGTACTCGTTCGACTTCCTGCGCTCGCGCACCGACGGTCGCGTGTACGCGATCGAGTGCAACCCGCGCACGCATTCGGCGATCACGATGCTGCACGACCACCCCGACGTGGCGCGCGCCTACCTGGAGGACGACGACCTGCCGCCGGTCCGGCCGCTGCCCGGCAGCCGCCCCACCTACTGGCTGTACTGGGAGCTGTGGCGGCTGCTGTCCCGCCCGCGGACCGCGCCAGAGCGCCTGCGCACCCTGTGGCGCGGCACCGACGCGATCTTCGACTGGGACGACCCGCTGCCGTTCCTGCTCGTGCACCACCTGCAGATCCCGTCGCTGCTGCTCGGCAACCTCCGCGCGCACCGGCCGTGGGTGCGGATCGACTTCAACATCGGCAAGCTCGTCGAGCCCGCCGGGGACTGACCCGGTGCCCGTGCGCGTCCTGCACCTCGTCGGCTCGGCGCAGAGCCCGTTCCTGCAGGAGCTCTCGCACCTCTACGCGCGCGACGCCCTCGAGGTCCTCGACGTCCCCGGCTACGAGCACCACGTCGCCGCGGTCGCCCCGGACGGGTCGTGGCGGTTCCCCGGCGCGACGCTCGACCCCGACGCGCTCGCCGCCGCCCCGGCGCTGCCCGTCGCCCGCGCGCTCGCGCAGATCGCGGAGCTGGCGCCCGACGTCGCCGTCCCGCAGATGTTCTGCCGCAGCGGCATGACCGACCACCGCGCGCTGCTGCGCGTGCTCGGCGTGCCGGTGCTCGGCAACCCGCCGGAGGCGATGGCGCTGACCGCCGACAAGGCCCGCGCGAAGGCGGTCGTCGCCGCCGCCGGCGTGCGCGTCCCCGCCGGGGTCGCGCTGCGCGCCGGCGATCCGCTGGACGGGCTGCCGGAGCTGCCGGTGGTGGTGAAGCCCGCGGCGGCCGACAACTCGCACGGCGTCGCGCTCGTCCGTCACCGCGACGAGCTGGCCGGGGCGGTGGCCGCCGCCTTCGCGCACGACGACGAGGTGCTCGTCGAGGCGTACGTGCCGCTCGGCCGCGAGGTCCGCTGCGGCACGCTCGTCCGCGACGGCGAGCTCGTGGTCCTGCCGGTCGAGGAGTACGCGCTGGACGAGATCCGCACGGCGGACGACAAGCTCGGACGGCGGGACGACGGCGACCTGGCGCTCATGGCGAAGACCGAGGACCGGGCGTGGATCGTCGCCGCCGACGACCCGGTCCTCCCGGCGGTGCACGAGGCGGCCCGCCGCTGCCACCGGGCGCTCGGCTGCCGCCACTACGGGCTGTTCGACCTGCGGATCGACCCGGCGGGCGAGCCGTGGTTCCTGGAGGCCGGGCTGTACTGCTCGTTCGCGCGCAGCAGCGTGCTCGCCGTCATGGCCCGGGCCGCCGGGATCGACGGACCGCAGCTGTTCGCCACCGTGCTCGCGCAGGCCCGGCGGGACGGGACGGCCGCCTAGCGGCGCCTCAGCGGGCGCGCCGCACGATCCGGCTGGCCACCGTGCGGCCGCGGACGTCGCGGACGACGACCCGGACCGTGCGGTGGCGCCGGGGAACCCGCAAGCGGACCGTCACGGTCCGGGCGCGGGAGGCCCGGAACGGACGCGCGGCGAGCCGGCGCCCCGCGGTCGTGCGGACCTCGACCCGGCCGCGGCACGCGCGGCGGCAGCTGACCGCCGTCGTGACGCCGGTGGCGGTCCGCCGCGCGGAGCGCAGGCCGACCGTCGGCGGCAGCACCTGGACGGTGGCCGTGTCACCGAGGACGCTGCCGGGGCCGGCGGTGGCGGTGGTCGTGACCGTGGCGGTGTTCGTGACGGTCCGGGACGCGGGCGAGCCGTCGACGGTGCGGACCCCGAGGCACAGGAGGTGCAGCGTGCCGGAGCGCTCGACGCCACCCGGGTTGTCGAGGCGGAAGACGCGGACCTTCGGCTGCGGGTCGTTGCCCAGCGCGTGCAGCCCGTCGTCCAGCCGCCAGCCGGCCACGATGCCCTTCTCGGCGTCCCCGCAGGACACCGTCACGTCGCGGCGGGCGCCGGCCGGAACGGTGACCGGCTGCGTCACGGGCCGCAGGGACAGGGTCGCCGTCCGCCTGTCGACCGCGGTCGTCGTCGGCGACAGGCAGCGCACGGAGACCGTGACCGTCGCACCGGCGGGCGCGACGTCGAGGTGCAGGACACGCCCGGCGAGCCCGTCGGGCACCGACGCCGCGACCGTCGCGGTGCCGCTCACCACGCGCACCGACGGGGCGATCGCGATCTGCCCGGCGTCGCAGGCGACGGGCACCGTCGCGCGACCGGCGGGCAGCGTGCGCGCGACCTCGACCGGCGCCGAGACGACGAGTGCCCGGCCGCCCGTCGTGCGCTGCGGCAGGCAGACGACCAGCAGCTTGCCCTGCGCCTGCCCCGTGGTGCCGTTGCGCACCTCGACGGTGTAGCGGCCGTCGCTGCCGAGCGTCGGGCCGAGCACCGCGACGTCCGCCGCAGCGCCCGCGCCCTGGTCGGTCGCGTCGAGGCGGAAGGCGGCGTCGGAGGGGAAGCTGCCCGCGGCGCACCCGAGCGTCGCCGTGGCGGTCGACCCGCCGGCGACGGAGACGTGCTGCTCGGCCTTGGCGACGGTCAGCTCGTCCCCGGCGCCGCCGGTCGGGAGCGCGTCGGCGCGCGCGGTGACGGTCACGGCCCGCGACCCCCGGGCGCGAGCGTGCCGAGGGCGCAGCGCACCGCGTTCGCCGTCCGGGTGCAGGGTGCCGAGACGGCGGTGACCGTCAGCCCGTCGGGCACGTCGTCGGCGACGCGCACGTCCGTCGCGTCGGCGGTGCCCGTGTTGCGCACGGTGATCGTGAACGTCACGGTCTCGCCGGCGGGCACCGAGGAGCGGTCGGCGACCTTCGTCGTCGTGAGCACCGCCTGCGCCACGGGCGTCGGGGTCGGCGTCGGCGTCGGGGTCGGGGTCGGCGTCGGGGGCGGGGGTGCGAGCTCCGGGACGCACCCGGAGGCCGGGAACTCGTAGCGGTGCGTCTCGAAGTTCGAGCGGAACGACGCGGCGATGACCTGTCCGTTGTTGTGCCCGACCGCGGACGCGACGACCGCGGCGCGCGGTGCGAGGACCGTGCCGCCGAACGCCGAGCCCGTCCGCAGGTCGACCGCGGTGGCGTCGGGCAGGTTCCAGATCGTCCGCGCGACGCGGTTGGCGACCGGCGCGTCGTCGGGCTGGCGGAACGTGGCACCGTCGCGGAAGCGGGTCTCCCCCTCGATCGTCACGGACCCGGCCCCGACGACCGTGATCAGCGCGGTCGCACCGGCGGGCACGTCGACGAACGTCGCGCGGATCCCGGTCAGCTGCGCCGGGGTGACGCGGAAGAGGTTGAGCCGCGGGTCGCTGCCGCGCAGCCACAGCACGTTGCCGCCCAGCGCGGTGCCCGTCGTGACGGAGTCGACGACGTCCGCCGTCCCGGTCGCGGCGAGCGCGCCCCAGGCGTCGGATCGCGCGCGCAGGTCGGTGAAGGCGGCGGCGAAGTCGATCGGGTTCGTCGCGAGGTACGAGCCGCCACCGTTGAAGTTGACGTTCCCGGTCCGGGTGCCGATGAACGCGCTGCCGCGCTGGAGGTTGAACGAGCCGCCCGTCCCGGCGACGACGAGCGTCGGGACCGACGGGCCGCCGGTCAGCCGCGTGCCGACGGTCATCCCTCCGGCGGGCAGGTTGCCACCGTAGGCGATCGATCCCTCCGACTCCGAGCCGCGCTGGCCGTCGCCGGCGACGAACTCGGTCCAGCCCGTCGCGGCGCCCAGCGGCGTGGAGCCCGCCAGGCAGTCGGGCGCCACGGCGGAAGCGGGCGCGGACGAGAGCACGAGGGCGAGCGCGAACGCGCACGTCGTGCCCGTGAGGGCGAGAAGGAGTCGGAGCATGATCTGGACCGCGGCCGCTTGGACGGTCCGCTCGCCGCAGCGTGGCACGCGTTCGGGCGTCGGACGGCAGGACGACGGTATGAATGGCGTGAGAGGCGCCCCGTCGGGGTATGGCGCCCGCGATGCGACGCCCCCTCCCGCTCCTGCTCCTCGCCGCCCTGCTGCTGCTCGCGGCCGGTGGCACCGCCTCACCTGCCGGCGCCGCCTGTACCCAGGGCTCCAAGAGCGACGCCGCGAAGGTCCAGCTCTGGGCCGAGAAGGGCTGCGGCGGCCAGACCATCCAGGTCGGCTTCACCGGGGAGGACGACCGGCCCGACTTCCGCGCGTTCCTCGCGCGCTCCGGCGAGACGAGGAACGTCAACAACGACCCCTCCTCGCTGGGCGTCGCGGGCGGCTGGTGCGCGCGGCTGTTCGACCCGCTCAACTACGGCGACGGCGACACCGGCTCGTTCTGCGCGGTCGGCCGCACCACCTACTTCGACATCGGGGCGCTCAACGACCGCGCGTCGTCGATGCGCGTCTGTCCCGAGACCGACCGCGGCCTCTGCAACCGCGTCCCGAAGAGCAACACCACCCCGGAGCCGGAGCCGACCCCCACCCCCACGCCGGAGCCGTGCGCCGACCCGACGGTCTGCGAGGTCCCGCCGGACCCGTGCCTCGAGGACCCCACGGTCTGCGAGAGCCCGCCGTGCGCCGACCCCTCCTGCGACCCGGGGACCGACCCCGGAAGCACCGAGGAGCTCGGTCCCAACGACGGGCTGCGCTTCGACCGGCCGGGCCGCGGCTGCCGCGGCGGGTCGAGCTCCGGCGCCCGCGCGCTGCGGACCTGGCTGCGCGAGGAGAGCGGCGTCCCGATCCGCCGTATCGAGCAGATCTACCGCTGCGGCAAGCGGCCGCGCAAGGGGCAGCGCCGTGACCTGCACTCCGAGGGCCGGGCGGTCGACGCCGTCCCGACCTCCGAGGCGGGGGCGCTCGACCTGATCGAGCAGCTGCTCGCCGACGACTACTCCCTGGCCCGCCGCATGGGCGTGCAGGAGATCATCTACGACGGTCGCGTCTGGTCCTCGGCCAACCCGACGCGGCAGCTGCGCCGCTACCGCGGCCGCTCACCGCACCGGCGCAGCGTGCACATCGGCCTGAACAAGAAGGGCGCCGCGATGCGCACGTCGTTCTGGGACGGCCGCTGAGCGGCGGGCGCGTGCGCCACGTCGCCCGCGCCGCAGGTGTCGGACGACCGGGGATCGGGGTAGATCGGCCCGGATGCGCTCGATCCTCGCCGTCTCCCTCGCCGTCTGCGCCGCGCTGCTGACCGCCGTCGCCCCCGCCTCCGCCGGCACGCTCAGCCGCAGCGGCAACGTCTACACCTTCACCGCCGCGCCCGGCGAGACGAACCAGATGAGCGCCTACACGACGTTCTCCCGGGGCCAGTGGGACGTGGTGATCAACGACACCAACCCGATCACGCCCGCCGCGGGCAGCGGCTGCGCGGCCGACGCCTCCCCGTCGGGCCGCTCGATGCGCTGCCAGTTCGGCACGAACCCGAACGTCCACCCGGGCTTCGCGATCGACCTCGGCGACATGGACGACGCCGCCACGCTCACCAGCCCGGGTGACCCGGGCGCGATCGCGGGCGGCCCCGGCAACGACACGCTCGCCTCCTACGGCGGCGCCGACGTCCTCGACGGCGGGCCGGGCGACGACACCTTCTATCCCGAGAACGGGGTCGGGTCGACCGTCGTGCCCCCGACCCGCGGCGCCGACACCCTGATCCCCGGCGACGGCCGCGACGAGCTCGTCTACACGGCGACCGGCCAGCCGCTGACGCTGACCTTCGACGGCAAGCCCGGCGACACCCCCGACGGCGACAACGTCTTCGCCGGCTTCGAGCGCGTCACCGGGACCGAGTTCGACGACACGATCGTCGGCACCGACGCCGACGACTACGCCGAGGGGGCCGCGGGCAACGACGTGCTCGTCGGCGCCGGCGGCGCCGACAACCTCATCGGCGGGGCCGGGAACGACACGCTCGACGGCGGCGCCGGCCGCAACTCCCTGATCGGCGAGGGCCAGGACGATCGCATCATCGGCGGCCCCGACTCCGACTTTGTCTTCGGCGACGGACCGAACACCCCGGCCGGGCAGGAGGGCAACGACCGCCTCGAGCTGCGCGACGGGGTCGGCGAGACGGCCGACTGCGGGCCCGGCACCGACGTGCTCGTCGCCGACCAGAACGACCGCGACCAGGGCACGACCTGCGAGACGATCGACCGCGCGACCGTGCCGACGCCGCCCCCGGCGGCCACCCCGCTGCCCGGCCCCGGGACGACCCCGACCGCGACCGGCGGGATCGTCCTGCGCTCCACGACGCTGCGCCGGCCCTCGAGCCGCCGGATCCGCGTCGCGCTGCGCTGCACCGCCGTCACGACGTGCGTGGGGCGGCTGACGGTCCGCACGCGCGGCACCCGCCCGCGGACGATCGCGACCCGCACCTACCGCCTGGCCGCCGGACGCGCGTCCACGGTGACCCTGAAGGTCGGCCCCGGCGGGCGCAGCCGCCTCGGCTCCGGGCGCGCCCGCCGGGTCGCGGTGAAGCTCACGCCGCGCGGCGGCCGGTCGATCCTGCGGCGCGCCGTGGTGCGCCGCTCCTAGGCGCGCCGGGCGGGCGCGCGCCCGCCCACCCGCTCCTCGATGATGCAGGGGTGCGCGACGTCGACGTGGTGATCATCGGGGCCGGCGCGGCCGGTCTCATGTGCGCGCTGACCGCCGGCCGGCGCGGCCGCCGCGTGCTCGTGATCGAGCGGTCCAACAAGCCCGGCAAGAAGATCCTCATGTCGGGCGGCGGGCGCTGCAACTTCACGAACATGTACGCGGAGCCCGCCAACTACTTCTCCCAGGCGGAGAACCCGCACTTCTGCAAGTCCGCGCTGGCCCGCTACACGCCCTGGGACTTCGTCGCGCTCGTCGCCGAGCATGGCGTCCCCTACCATGAGAAGAAGCTCGGGCAGCTGTTCTGCGACAACCGCTCCAAGGACATCCTCGGCCTGCTGCTCGAGGAGTGCCGGCGCGCCGCGGTCGAGCTGCACGTCTCCACGTCGGTGCAGCGGATCGAGCGCCAGGAGGACGGCTACCGGCTCGACACGGACCTCGGCCCCGTGCGGGCCCCGTCGGTCGTCGTCGCGACCGGCGGCCTGTCGATCCCGACGCTCGGCTCGACCGGGTTCGGCTACGAGATCGCCGAGCAGTTCGGGCACCGCGTCCTCCCCACCCGAGCGGGCCTCGTGCCGTTCATCATCACCGACCAGCTCAAGGAGCTGTGCGTCGAGCTGACCGGCACGTCGGTCGCCGCCGTCGTGCGCTGCGGCGAGCACAGCTTCCGCGAGAACGTCCTCTTCACCCACCGCGGCCTCAGCGGGCCGGCGATCCTCCAGATCTCCTCGTTCTGGCACCTCGGGGACGCCGTCGAGATCGACCTGCTGCCCGACCGTGACGCGCTCGACTGGCTGCAGGAGCGTCAGGCCGCCCGGCCCGACGGAGAGCTGCGGACCGTCCTGGCGGAGGTCTTCACGAAGAAGATGGCCGCGCAGCTGGCCGACCGCTGGTTCGGCTCGCGCCCGATGAAGCAGCACACGCCCGCCGAGCTGCGGGAGATCGCCGGGCGGCTCGCGCACTGGGAGGTCGTCCCCGCCGGAACGGAGGGCTACCGCACCGCGGAGGTCACGCTCGGCGGCGTCGACACCGCGGAGATCTCCCCGCGCACGATGGAGTCGCGCCGCGCGCCCGGCCTCTACTTCGTCGGCGAGGTGCTCGACATCGCCGGGCACCTCGGGGGCTTCAACTTCCAGTGGGCGTGGGCCTCCGGGCACGCCGCCGCGCAGGTGGTCTAGGCCCCCCATAAGATCGGGCGGATGTCCAAGCGCTCCGCCCCGCCCACCGCCCGCGTCGGACTCGTCGGCGCCGGACAGCTGGCCCGGATGTCCCACCAGGCCGCGATCGGCCTCGGCGTGCAGGTCGTCGCGCTCGGCTCCGCCGCCGACTCCGCCGCCGGCGCCGCGGGCGCCCGGCTGATCGAGGGCTCCGGGCACGACGCGGGTGACCTGCGCGCGCTCGCCGAGGCGGTCGACGTCGTCTCCTACGAGATCGAGCACGTCGACCTCGACGCGCTCGAGGCGCTCGCGCAGGAGGGCGTCGTCGTGCGACCGCACCCGCGGGTCATGCGCCTCGCCGCCGACAAGGCGCACGCGCGCGCCGAGTTCGTGCGGCTCGGCTTCCCGGTGCCCGACCACACGCTCGTCGACGACGCGCAGCAGCTCGCCGCGGCCGGCGACACGCTCGGCTGGCCGCTCGTGCTGAAGACCCCGACGGGCGGCTACGACGGGCGCGGCGTGTGGGTCTGCGACGACCTCGCCGAGGCGACCGGCGTGCTCGAGCAGGTCGGTCGCACGATGCTCGCCGAGCGGCTCGTCGCGATCGACCGCGAGATCGCGGTCATCGTCGCCCGCCGACCGGGCGGGCAGGTCGCCACCTTCCCCGTCCTGCGCACCTACCAGGAGGACGGCATCTGCCGCGAGGTCGTCGCCGCCGCCGGCGACGCGGAGCCCGCCGCGGTCGCGCTCGCCGAGCGCCTCGCCGAGGCGGTCGGTCTCGAGGGCCTGATGGCGGTCGAGCTGTTCGACGAGGGCGGCGAGCTCCTCATCTGCGAGCTCGCGCTGCGCCCGCACAACACCGGGCACCTGTCGATCGACGGCTGCGTGACCTCCCAGTTCGAGCAGCACCTGCGCGCCGTCCTGGACTGGCCGCTCGGCGACCCGGCGCTCGTCGCGCCGGCCGCCGCGATGGTCAACGTGCTCGGCCCCGCGGACGGTGGCGACCCGGCGCGCGGCCTCCCCGACGCGCTGGCGGTCCCCGGGGCGCACGTGCACCTGTACGGGAAGGCGCCGGCCGCGGGCCGTAAGCTCGGCCACGTGAACGCCACCGGCCCCGATCCCGACACCGCCCTCGCGACGGCCCGTGCGGCCGCGGAGGCCCTGGCATGAGCGCCCCGCGCGTCGGGATCGTCATGGGCAGCGACTCCGACCTGCCGGTCATGGAGAAGGCCGCCGTCGCACTGGCGGAGCTCGGGATCCCCCACGAGGTGCGGGTCGTGTCCGCCCACCGCACGCCGCAGGCGATGATCGAGTACGGGGAGCAGGCCGAGGCGCGCGGCCTCGAGGCGATCATCGCCGGGGCCGGCGGCGCCGCGCACCTCCCGGGCATGCTGGCGGCCGTCACCGTCCTCCCGGTCATCGGGGTGCCCGTGCCGCTGCGCTACCTCGACGGCCTCGACAGCCTGCTGTCGATCGTGCAGATGCCCGGCGGGGTCCCGGTCGCGACCGTCGCGGTCGGCAACGGCCGCAACGCCGGGCTGCTCGCCGCACGGATCCTCGGCGCGACCGATCCGGCGCTGCGCGAGCGCCTGCGCGAGGTGGCGCAGGCCAGCGCGCAGGTCGCCACCGACGCGGACGCGCGCGTCCGCGAGCTGCACCCGCCGGGCTGAGCGGCCCCGCTCAGCGGGCGGCCGCCCAGACCGCCCAGAGCGGGTCGCCGTCGCCGTGGGGTGGCGTGCGCAGGTCGGCGCTCGGTGGCCCGAAGCCGTCGGTCAGCTCGAAGTAGCGGCGCACGATCGCGACGCGCTCGGACTCGCGCGCGGCGAGCCATCCCCGGATCGCCTTGGTCGGGAAGCAGCGGTTGGAGAACGTGCAGACGAACAGGCCTCCGGGTCGCAGCACCTGGGCGACCTCGGCGAAGACCTCCAGCGGCGAGGTCAGGTAGTCGACGCTCACGCAGCAGACCGCGTGGTCGAAGCTGTCGGCGTCGAACGGCAGGTCCGGCACGGCGTTGAGGTCGTGCACGACGCAGCGGGACGCGGCGCCGTTGGCGCGCAGCTCCGCCTCGTTCATCCCGAGCACGACGAGCTCCTCCGGCGGCACGTGGAAGTGCGAGACCCACGAGGACATGAGGTCCAGCACGGTCCCGCGATCGACCCCGAGCTCCTCGTACAGGTCGCCGACCGCGCGGACCGCCTCGTCGTCGATGTGGTGCACGAGCCGCTCGGGCAGGTAGAACGCCGCGTCGGGCGACGGGTCGAGCCGGTCGAAGAACCCGGGAGGAAACGCGCTCATCCCTCCAGGGTCGCGGACGCGGGGCGCGCCGACGCGCCATCGACGCCCGCCACCCCGGTTGGTTGCGCGTGCAAGCGGGTACTCCTCGATCGTCGCATCCCCCCTCATCACGACACCGAAGGAGCACCCATGACGGATCTCGCAGGCAAGGCCAAGGAGACCACCGGCAAGCTGACCGGTGACGACGATCTCAAGCGCGAGGGCCAGGTCGACCAGGCGGTCGACAAGGTCAAGGAGACCGCCGAGAAGGTCACCGACAAGGTCAAGGACGTCCTCGGCAAGTAGCCCGTCGTCCCGGGTCGGCGGCGCCCCGTCCGGCGTCGCCGCCCGCCACCTCTTCCCCCATCAGGAGGCCACCATGTACCAGCTGCTCGGACGCATCACCTGGAAGATCCTCAAGCTCGTCGCGCCGCCCCTGGCGCGCAAGCTCCAGTACCGCCTGACCGGCGAGCACCCGCCCCGCCGCTCGCTGCTGCGCCGCGTGACGGCGCGGGGTGCGCGGTGAGCCTGCTGCGGCGTCCCGCCTCGCGGGTCGCGGCCAAGCGGGTCGTCCCGTGGCTCATCGCCCTGGACGTCGGCCGCGAGGCCCACTCGCACGTCACCTCGCGCCTGTCCCCCACCGAGCGGCGTCAGCTGTTCGAGCTCGTCAAGCGCAGCGGCGGTCGCCCGAGCACGCTCTCGGCGCGCGACCGCCGGCAGCTGCAGCGGCTCGTCGACCGGCTCGACCTCAGCGGCCTGGCCAAGCACTCGGTCGGCGCCGCGATCACCGGGCGACGGCACCACGGCCGCGGCCGTCGCCGCCGCTGAGCCCCTCGTCGGCCCGGTCCGGTGACCGGGCCGGCCCCCGTCCACCGTCGCGTACCATCGGATGATCGCCAGCCTCGCCGCCCGCACCCCCGACGACCTCGAGGACGAGCTGCAGGACGCCCGCTCCTCGCTCCGCTACTGGGAGCGGCGCCTGCGTGCCACCGGCCGGGGCCCGCGCCACCGGCGCCGCCGCCGCGAGGCGCAGCAGCACGTGGTCCGCTGGACCGCGCGGGTGCACGAGCTCGAGCGCCGGCGGTTCGGCACCGGGGCGCGCGGCGCGCTCGTCCAGCTGGTCGAGGAGCAGCGGCTCCCCGCGGTCGTGCGGCACCGCGGGCGCACGGTCGCGCGCCGCACCCGCACCGTGCTCGTCGTCGGCTCGGTCGCCGTCGGCGTCACCCTGCTGGCGGTTCTCGCGGCCGTGCTCGTGACGGCGCTCCGCGTCGTCGGCGTGCTCTGACTCCACGAGCGCTCAAGGTTCGCCCGGCGGCTGCCGACACCGGCAGGGACGGCCGGAACGACCAGCCCGGCGGTCACCGACCACCGTTCCCCCTCCGAGAGGTCTCCCCGTGTCGCTCGCCCTGATCGTCGTCGTGCTGCTGACCGTCGCCCCGCTGCTGCTGCTCGTCTGCGACCTCGTCTCGCCGGTCAAGCCGACCCTCGGCGACCGCTCCGCCTAGCGCCCGGCCGTTCCGTCGCGCTCAGGTCCGGCCGAACGCGACGGTCCGGACCACCGGCTCTCCCGCGAGGTCCGAGGCGTCGAGGTCGACGCGCACGAGCAGCGAGAAGTCCCGGTTGGCGTCGGGATCCAGGAGGATCTGGCGCACCTCCCACTCCTGCGGGCCGCGCGTCACGAGCAGCAGCTCGGGCGAGCGGGCGTCCGGCCCGGTCTCGATCCACTCGTACTCCTCCCAGAGGGCGTCGAGACCCGCGGCGAAGTCGGCGCGCGTCACCGTCGGCCGGGTCGGCGGGTCGGTCAGCTGCCCGGCCGCCGCCTCCAGCGCCGCGAGCCCGTCGGCGTCATCGCGCGCGATCAGCTGCACGCGCTGGAACAGCGCGTTGCGGACCATCCGGGTGAACGCCCGCTCGTTGCCGGTGATCGGTCGCGGGGGCGGCGCCGGGGCGCCGGCCGCCGCGCGCTCGACGGCGTCCGGGTCGGTGAGCGCCTCCCACTCGTCCAGCAGGCTCGAGTCGGTCTGGCGCACGGTCTCGCCGAGCCAGTCGATCAGCTCGTCGAGCTCCGCGGTGCCGAGCTCGTCGGGGATCGTCTGGCGCAGCGCCCGGTACGCCCCGCTGAGGTAGCGCAGCACGAGCCCCTCCGAGCGGGCCAGGCCGTAGGCGGCGACGAGCTCGGTGAAGCTGCGGCCCGACTCCCACATGTCGCGGACCACGGACTTCGGGGAGAGGTCGGACTCGCGCAGCCACGGTCGCGTCTCGCGGTAGGCGCGCAGCGCGTCGCGCAGGCCCTCCCCGAGCGGCTGCGGGTAGGTGACCTCCTCCAGCAGCGCCATGCGCTCCTCGTACTCGATCCCCTCCTCCTTCATCGCGGCGATCGCCTCGCCGCGCGCCTTCCCGGCCTGCGCCTTCAGCACCGGGAACGGGTCGTCGAGGATCGCCTCGACGACCGAGACGAGGTCCAGTGAGTAGGTCTCCTCGTCGGGATCCAGCAGCGTGAACGCGTGCAGCGCGAACGACGCGAGCGGCTGGTTGAGCGCGAAGTCCTCCTGGAGATCGACGGCCAGGCGCAGCGTGCGGCCGTCCTCGTCGGGTTCGGGCAGCCACTCGAGCACGCCGGCGGCGAGCAGCTCGTCGCCGAGCGCGACGGCCTGCTCGAGCAGGCGCGCGCGACCGCGCTCGTCCTCGTGGTTGTCGGTCACGAGGACGCGCATCGCCTCGATCGGGTCGGCCGGCTGGTGGACGACGTTGAGGATCGTGGAGTGGTCGACGCGCAGCTTGGACTGCAGCGGCTCGGGTGCGGCCTCGCGCAGCCGGTCGAACGTCTCCTCGGTCCAGGAGATCTCGCCCTCCGCCGGCTTCTTCGTCTGGACCTTGCGGCGCTTCTTCGGGTCGTCCCCCGCCTTCTGCAGCGCCCGGTACCGCTCGATCACGTGGTCGGGGGCCTGCACGACCACGGTGCCCGCGGTGTCGAACCCGGCGCGGCCCGCGCGCCCGGCGATCTGGTGGTACTCGCGCGCCTTCAGCAGCCGTGACTTCGTGCCGTCGTACTTCGCGAGGCTCGTGAGGACCACGGTGCGGATCGGGACGTTGATCCCGACCCCGAGCGTGTCGGTGCCGCAGATGACCTTCAGCAGCCCCTGCTGCGCGAGCTGCTCGACGAGCCGCCGGTAGCGCGGCAGCATCCCCGCGTGGTGGACGCCGATGCCGCCCCGCACGAGCTTCGACAGCGTCCGGCCGAAGCCCGCGGTGAAGCGGAACGCGCCGAGCTCGTCGGCGATCGCGTCGCGCTCCTCGCGGCTGCAGAGCTTCGCCGACAGGAGCGCCTGGGCGCGCTCCATCGCGGCGGCCTGCGTGAAGTGCACGACGTAGATCGGGGCCTGGTCCTCGGCGACGAGGTCCTCGAGCAGCTCGTGCAGCGGCTCCAGCGACCAGCGGTGCGTCAGCGGCACGGGCCGCGGCGCGTCGGCGATCAGCGCGGTCTCGCGGCCGGTGCGGCGCGTGAGGTCGTCGGCGATGGCGCGGACGTCGCCGAGCGTCGCGGACATCAGCAGGAACTGCGCGTCGGGGAGCGTCAGCAGCGGCACCTGCCACGCCCAGCCACGCTGCCCGTCGGCGTAGAAGTGGAACTCGTCCATCACGACCTGTCCGACGTCCGCTCCCGCGCCCTCGCGCAGCGCGATGTTCGCGAGCACCTCGGCGGTGCAGCAGATCACCGGGGCGTCGGCGTTGACCGACGCGTCACCGGTGAGCATCCCGACGTTCTCGGCCCCGAAGGTGCGGCACAGCGCGAAGAACTTCTCCGACACGAGCGCCTTGATCGGGGCGGTGTAGAACGTGCGCCGGTCCTCGGCGAGGGCGGCGGCGTGTGCGGCGACCGCCACGAGCGACTTGCCCGAGCCCGTCGGTGTGGAGAGGACGACGTTCGCGCCGCTGAACAGCTCGATCGCGGCCTCGTCCTGGTGGGGGTAGAGCTCCAGGCCCTCGTCCGCCGCCCAGGCGGTGAAGGCGTCGTAGAGCGCGTCGGGGGTCGGCTCGTCGGGGAGCGCGTCGAGCAGCGTCACGCGGACGGCTCGGGGCGTGGACGGCGCGGGGTCGGGCTGGGTGGGGTCGGGCGGACCACGTCCCGCACCGTACCGACCGCCACCGGCGGGACGGGTCCGGGAGCCGGCCGCGGCTACGCCGCCAGGCGCAGATGGCGGCGCCGCCGCCGGCGCGCGGCGGGCAGCGGGACGCCGTCGAGCGTCGCGTCGAGCCGGGCGGCGACCGAGGCGTGCGCGGTCTCGAGCACGCGGCGGCTGCGGCCCCGGTCCATCGGGTTGAGGCCCATCGCGCGGAGGTCCGCGGGGGCGGGCGTCAGGAGCGCCGCGTGCATCCCCGCGGCGCGCAGCCGGTCGAGCTCGCGGCCGGTCCGCGCTGCGGTCGCCGTCCGGGCCAGGCCGTAGACGGCCGTGTCGAGCAGCGGCCCGCGCTCGCGGGCGGAGAACGGCGTCAGCACGAGGACGGTGTCGAGCGGTTCCCCGGCGAGCAGGTCCGCGTTCGTCAGCGAGCGGATCCCGCCGTCGACGTAGCGACGACCGCCGATCGTCACGGGCCGGTAGTACGACGGCACGGCGCAGGAGGCCGCGACCGCGTCGGCGACGGTGGCCGCGGGCGCCCCGTCCCGGCCGAAGGTCACGAGCCGCCCGGCGCGCACGTCCCAGGTGTGCAGCCACAGGCGCCGGTCCGCAGGCCAGCCCGAACGTGCCGCCGCGTGCGTGAGCCCGCGGATCTCGTCGCTGCTGCGCACGCCGCGGGGCAGCAGGCCGGTGAGCGCGCCGAGCCGCCCGCGCGGGCCGCCCCGCAGGAGGCTGCTGGAGGCGAGCCCGAGGGACCCCGGGAGCGGGAGCGCGAGGCCCTCCGGGCCGCGGCCCGCGGTGGCCGCGACGATCGCCTCGCGCAGCAGCCCGGGGTCCTCGGCGAAGGCGAGCAGGTCGCACGGGTCGTGTCCGGCGGCGAGCACGGTCGCGGCG
The DNA here is from genome assembly GCF_009707605.1 of Conexibacter sp. W3-3-2. NCBI lineage: Bacteria > Bacillati > Actinomycetota > Thermoleophilia > Solirubrobacterales > Conexibacteraceae > Conexibacter > Conexibacter sp. W3-3-2. The sequence continues at coordinate 564,428 of NZ_WLYW01000001.1, forward strand.
ACCGCGCCGGCGGACGTGCCCGCGATCAGGTCGGCGTCCGCCGGGTCGTAGCCGTGCTCCCGCAGGGCACGGAGGGCGCCGGCGAGCCAGGCGATCCCGGTGATGCCGCCCGCTCCGAGGACGAGCCCGACCCGCGGGCGGGCGGTGCGGGGACGGACGGGAGCACGCAGCGGCATGAGCTGCGGTATCCCGCGGCCCGGACGTGGTTACCGGCCGACCCCCGACCGGGGGGATCGTGGCGTCGGCGTTCAGCCGACGATCGCGCCCACGACCGACAGGAGCGCCCCGATCCCGGCCGTGACGCCGGCGGCGATCAGGCCGAGCCGGGCGCGCCCCGCGCTCTTGAGGCTCTCGCCGAGCCGCTCCTCGACGGTGCCCTCGCAGACCTGCAGCCGGTGCTCGGCGTCGGCCACGAGCGTGGTGCCCGCCATCCGTCCGGCGACGAGGACCGGCACCCCGTCGGGCAGCACGTCGATCCGGGTCTCGACGTAGTGGTCCCGGCGGTCGGCGGTCATCTGCGTGAGCCCGGCGAGGATCGTGGCCGCCAGCCCGCCCTCGCCCGAGGCGGCCCCGGCGGAGGCGGCGACCCGGTCGGCGCGCGACTGCAGCAGATCGCCCTCGACGTCGAGGTCGCGCAAGGTGATCGTGAGGTCCCGGCCGCCGTCGCGCACGACGAACGGCGCGGTGCTCTCGCGGCTGGAGATCGTGTTGGAGCGCTCCTCCCAGCGATGGTCCGGACCGCTGTCGTTGCCGCTGCGGTTCACCCGCACGCGCTCCTCCCAGTGCTCGGTGACGGTCTCGCGCCACCAGGCGGCGGGCGTGCCGAGCGTCGGGTCCTTCTGCGGCGCGCCGTCCGGACCGGCGGGCGCGACGGTCGTGCCGGTGACCGCCACGGCGATGCCGTCGCCGGCGTCGAGCGCCGTCTCGATGTCGACGGCGGCGACCGCGGTCCACCAGCCGGCCGTCTTGTCGGAGGACCGCTTCCAGAAGAAGCACACGACGGCGGCGACGACGCCGACCGCCAGAAGGGTGAGACCGATGGCGAGCACGCGCGCAGTGTCCCAGACCGTCCGGTGGGCTAGCGTTCGCGGCGATGACCGAGCTCCCGCAGTGGCCCCCGGACTGGGTGGAGGAGCACGCGCTCGCCGCCGAGCAGACGATCGCGGCCACCGACGACCTGGCGCTCGCGACCGCGCTGCGCGCCGACGATCGCGTGCTCATCTCGGTGAGCTGGCCGGGCGGACGGCGCTACCTGTACGTGGATCCGGTCGGGGCCGAGGCGCCGCGCGCGCTGCGGGCCGGCGACGAGCCGCAGGACGCCGAGCTGCGCCGTCAGCTCGACGCGATGTGGTCGCAGGCGCTCGGGCTCGCCAAGCAGTTGATCGACGGCGATCTGCAGGTCGGGCCGGACGGCCCGCAGCCCGGGAAGAAGCGCCGCTGGCGCCGCTGAGCGCTGCCGTTGGACAGAAGTCCGAGGATTCCCGCGGCCCATCGCCCTAGAATGTCGCGCCTTGTCCTCCTCATCTCGTCTCCGCCGTCAGCGGGCGGCAGCCGCCTCCACGCCCCTCCGCCGGCCGGCCAAACCCCGACCCGAGCCGAGCTTCGGCCAGCGCGCGCGGTACGCGTTCGACGCGTCGATGTCGCGCGGCCCGAGCGCCCTGATCGGCTACCTCGGGCTCGCCGTGCTGCTGATGGTCGTCGTGACCGCGGCGGTCGCGCTGATCTTCGGCGCCGGCCCGACGGACAACCCGATCACGGCGGCGTACAACGCGCTGCTGCACACGATCGACTCCGGCACGGTCGCGGGCGACACCGGCACCGGCTACATCATCCTCGGACTCTTCGTCACGGCCGGCGGCATCGTGATCTTCAGCGCGTTCATCGGCGTGCTCGCCACGACGCTCGACGAGCGGCTCGCCGAGCTGCGCAAGGGCCGCTCGAGCGTCCTCGAGAAGGACCACACGCTGATCCTGGGCTGGTCGGACACGATCTTCACGATCCTCTCGGAGCTGTCGATCGCCAACGAGAGCGAGCGCGACCCGGTCGTCGTCATCCTCGCCGAGAAGGACAAGGTCGAGATGGAGGACGCGATCCGCGAGCGCATCGAGGACATGCGCGGGACGAAGATCGTCTGCCGCACGGGCAGCCCGATCAACCTGCGCGACCTCGCGATCGTCAACCACCACGACTGCCGTTCGATCATCGTCCTGTCCCCCGAGGAGGAGGACCCGGACACGAGCGTCATCAAGACGATCCTCGCGCTCACCCGCGGCCCGGACCGCCGCGAGGAGCCGTACCGGATCGTCGCGGAGATCGAGCACCCCTCGAACATCGAGGCCGCGTACCTCGTCGGCGGCGACGAGGCGGTCATCGTCGACAAGGGCGACACGATCGCCCGGCTGATCGTGCAGGCATCGCGGCAGGCGGGCGCCGCCGCGGTCTACGTCGAGCTGCTGGACTTCGACGGCACCGAGATCTACTTCCGTGACGACCAGTCGTTCACGGGCCGCACCTACGGGGAGGCGCTGCTGGCGTACGAGGAGTGCGCCGTGATGGGGGTGCGCACGGCCGAGGGCGTCACGATCAACCCCGACGCCGCGACGGTCATCGGCGCGGGCGACGAGCTCATCGCGCTGGCGGACGACGACAGCGTGCTCGTCGCGGCGCAGGCGCCGACCGTCGCGCCGGACGAGGCGCGCGTCGTACGGGCGGAGTCCCCGCCGGAGTCCCCCGGCGGGCGCTGATCATCGGGGTCAACCGGCGGACCGCCCCGGTGCTCCGCGAGCTCAACGCGTTCTCCGCGCCGGGCTCGGAGGTCGTGCTGCTCGGCCCCGACGAGCAGCGCATGGTCCGGGCGATCGCCCGGGCGGGCACGATGACGAACCTCACGACCTCCACGATCGAGGGCGTCCCGACGGACCGCTCGACGCTCGAGGCGGTCGACGTCCCCTCCTACGACCACGTGATCGTGATGAGCGACGACGACCTCGTGCCGCAGCGCGCGGACGCCCGGACGCTCGTGACGCTGCTGCATCTGCGCGAGCTGACCGACAAGGCCGACAAGCACGTGACGATCGCGTCGGAGATGCTCGACGAGGGCAACCGCGAGCTCGCCCAGGTCACGAAGGTCGACGACGTGATCGTCAGCGAGCAGATCGTCAGCCTGATGCTCGCCCAGATCAGCGAGAACGAGCACCTCGCCGAGGTGTTCGACGTGCTGTTCAGCGCGGAGGGCTCGGAGGTGTACCTGCGGGACGCCTCCACCTACGTGACGCCCGGCGAGCCGGTGTCGTTCGCGACCCTCGTGGCCGCCGCGCGGGAGCGCGGCGAGACGGCGATCGGCTACCGCGACGCGTCCGCGGCCGAGGACGCCGCGGAGGCCTACGGCGTGCGGATCAGCCCGCCGAAGTCGGCGCTCTTCCCCTGCACGGGCCGCGACAAGCTGATCGTCCTCGCCGAGGACTGAGACGGGCCCCGCCGGGCCGCCGACGCGGTCCGGCTCAGCTCGCGCCCGCGCCGGCGGCAGCGCGCCGGGCGCGCAGCCCGCGGTACAGGAGGAACGCGGCGGTGCCGAGCACCGCGAGCGCCAGCAGCGGCTTGCTCAGCGGGCCGATCACGTCGCCGACCTCCTCCCAGCGGGAGCCGAGCGCCATGCCGATGCCGACGAGCACGCAGTTCCAGATCAGCGAGCCGAGCGTCGTCAGCGCCACGTACTTCACGCGGCCCATCCGCAGGACGCCCGCGGGCAGTGACACGAGGCTGCGCACGCCGGGGATGCAGCGGCCGACGACCACGACGATCGCGCCGCGGCGCTCGAACCACTCCTCGGCGTGCTCGAGCCGGCGCAGGTCCTGCCGGGCGACCTTCAGGAACCGCTCGGCGAACGGCCGGCCGCCGCGGGCGGCCGCCTCGTACAGGAGCATCGCGCCGACGACCGAGCCGAGCGTGCTCGCGAGCACGACCTGCACGAGACCGAACTCGTCGATCGCCACGAGGTACCCGGCGAGCGGCAGCACCGCCTCGGACGGGATCGGCGGGAACACGGTCTCGGCGAACATCAGCAGGCCGAGGCCGAGGTAGCCGAGGTCACGGAGGATCTCGGTGATGGACAGGCCGAAGACGGTGACGCCGAGCATCGGGGAGGAAGTGTGGCAGCCCGCGCGGTGGGCGGGCGTGGCGCACCGTCGCGGCCGCGACGCGCTACCGTCGACGGACCCGATGATCGTGTGTCACCGACCCGTCCCGCCCGTCCGATGAAGGGCCTGCTCGTCGTCCTCGCGCTGCTGGTCGTCAGCGGCGCCGTCGGACTGCTCGTCACCCGCGTGCTCGCCGGGCGCCAGCTCGGCACCGGCTCCCCGTACTGGACGATCGGGGAGCGGGAGTCCGGTGGGCTCGTCGTCCTCGCGCTGCTGCCGCCGGCCAGCGCCCCGGGACCGCCGCTGATCCTCGCCGAGCTCGACCCGTCGGCCGAGGACTTCGACGAGCAGCTCGACGATGCCCGGGCGCGGGCGGCCCGCGAGGCGGTCGCCCGCAACCGGCCGCTCGAGGCGCTCGAGGGCGCCTGAGGCCCGCCGCCGCTCAGGCGGCGGCGCGCAGCTCCTGCGCCTCCCAGCGCGCGACCGGCGTGCGACCCCAGCGCGCGCGCACGGCGTGGCGCATGAGCGTGTCGAACACCTCCGGCACCGGCCGCGGGGCGACGCCGATCGTGCGCCCGCGGGACAGGTCGAAGCTCCCGCGCACCCGGAAGTACGGCAGGAACGCGCCGGCGTACCGCTCGATGTCCGGGGCCTCCCCGATCGCGACGAACCGCGGCGGCTCGATCCCGAAGTGCCCGACCGCGAGGTCGACGAGGTCCTGCGCGGTCGGCGCGAGCTCGCCCGCGGCGGCGTGGAACGTGCCCGTCCGGCGCTCCTGGCAGGCCAGGCGCAGCAGGGCGTCGGCGACGACGTCGACGGTCACGACGTCGGCACGGCCTCCAGGGTCGCCGGGGATGACGGGCAGCAGGCCGCGGGAGAGCGCCTGCAGCGGCCAGTAGATGACGTTGAACGCCGGCGTCCAGCCGGTGTGCGCGTCCCCGACGACGATGCTCGGGCGCAGCACGCAGTGCGGCAGGCCGCTGGCGGCGACGACCGCCTCCGCCTCGAGCTTCGTGCGCTCGTAGGTGTTGCGCGAGGTCTGGCCGACGTCCCCCTCGTGCTCGTGCGCGACGCCGGGACGGTCACCGGCGACGTACGCGGTCGACACGTGCACGACGCGGTCGAGGTCCGGCGCGAGCGCGGCGAGCTCGAGCACCGTCCGGGTGCCGTCGACGTTGCTGCGCCGCGCGTCCGGCAGCGGCAGCGTGAACGCGACCGACGCGGCGCAGTGGACGACCGTGTCGACCCCGGCGACGAGCGCCCGGCGCTGCGCCTCGCTGCGGCCGAGGCCGGGCTGCTCGAGGTCGGCGGCGACCGCCCGCACGCGGTGGCGCAGCGCGCCCGCGTCCGGACCCAGGAGCGTGGCGAGCACCGTGTCGAGCCGCCCCTCGGCGGCCGCGTCGTCGGCCGCGCGCACGGGCGCGAGGACGGTCCGGTCGGTGCGCGTCAGCAGGCGGTGGAGCAGCTCCATGCCGAGGAAGCCGGTCGCGCCGGTGAGCAGGATCTCGCGCTCGCGCGCGCTGGCAGGCGTCATGTGCCGCCCACGGCTATCAGGGCGCGGGCGGCCGTGACAGGGCCTGCGGGCCGAGGACCCGCCGTTCGGATGAGGCCGCTCAGCGCGGTGCCGCGTCGCGGACCGCGGCGGCCGCGGCCTCGGCGGCGCTCACCTGCAGCGCGAACGGGTCGGCGACGACCGTCCCGTGGGCGAGCGCGAAGACGACGTCGCCGTCGTACGGGGTGGCGACCGGGTGCACGGCGCGCGCCACGCCCGAGGTGGCGGCGCGGGCGAGCAGCCAGGCGCCGGTGCGGTCGACGGCCGCGTCGGTCATGACGCAGACCAGGACGGTCGCCTCCCGCCCCTCCCCCGGCGGCTGGAACGCCGCCCCCTCCCGCAGCAGCTCGACGGTCCGCCGCGTGCGCCCGGCGGCGTCGCGCGCCCCGGCCAGGACGGTGCCGTCCGCGGCGACGATCTCCCCGACGGGGTTGGCCACCGCGATCGCGGTGACGAGCGCCCCGGCGCTGTCGTCGCTGGCGACGCCGATCCCGGTGCGGGTGAAGCCCTCGGGCCCGAGCAGCTTGCCGGCCGCCACGCCCGCTCCCGCTCCGACCGGGCCGCGCCCGGGGACTGCGGCGCTCGCCGCGTCGCACGCGGCGCGCCCGGCGGCGGCGTCCGGGCGGCCCGCCGGGTCCAGCGCCCCCGCATCGAACACGACCGCCGCGGGCACGAGCGGGACGCGGACGCCGCTGCGGGTCAGGTGGCCGTGGTCGCGCTCGGCCAGCCAGCGCACGACGCCGTCCGCCGCCGCGAGCCCGAAGGCACTGCCGCCGGTGAGCAGGACGCCGTGGACGTCGCGCGGCGCGCTGGAGGGCGCGAGCACGTCGGTCTCCCGGGTCCCCGGGCCGCCGCCGCGGACCTCGGCGCCCGCGGTGGCGCCGCCGGGCGCGAGCACCACGGTGCAGCCGGTGTGCCCGGCCGGGTGCGTCCAGTGGCCGACGAGGAAGCCGTCGGGCAGCCGCGTCGCGGTCACGGCCCGGTCTGCGGCGGCGGGACGACCCAGACGCCCCAGAACGGGATCCCGTCCTGCGCCTGGAACTCGGCGGCGTCCTGGAGCACGCCGGCCAGCCGCGGGTCGCGCGGCCCGTCGACGACGACGAGGTACCCGGGCGCCTCGTGCCAGGAGAGGTCGCGCAGCGCGTCGGTGAGCGCGTCGAGCGTCGAGCCGACCCAGTCGGGGAACTGCAGCGGCCCGGCGAAGCGCGCGACGAGGTCCGCGCTGCCCGGGTGGTCGTGCAGGTCGACGTCGACGATCGTGAAGCCGAGCTCGTGTGCCTGTGCGCGCAGCGTGTCGAGCCGGTCCTGCAGGACCGGGACGGGCGTGGAGGTCGCGGCGGTGGCGGGGTCGGTGAGGACGCTCATGGCAGTTGCTGGCTGGCGATCGGGGTGAAGCTGTCGTAGTGGTCGCGGCTGTAGTAGGAGACCTCCGGCGGGTCGCCGCCGGTGACGATCCGCCGGGCGCCCCGGTCCGGCGATCCCGGGGTCGGGACCGTGTACTCGCGGTAGTAGCCGCGCGGGCGCTCGGGCAGGAGTCCCTCGCGGTTGGCGAAGACGCTGCCGTCCTGGCGGTAGCGGAACGGCCCGCCGGTGCGGATCGCGCGGAGCACGGCGGTCGCCTCGGGCGGCAGGACGGCGTACTCGGTGGTCGTGGTGGTCGTGCGGCGCCCGTCGTCGCCCCCCGACACCGCGGCGACCACGATGACCGTGAGCGTGAGCACGAGGCCCAGGACGGTGCGCAGGCTCGTGCGGCTCACGCGGCGACCTCGGCGGCGCGCACACCGTTCAGGGAGCCGACGACGACGAGCTGGTCGGCGCGGCGCAGGGTCTCGAGCTCGAGCCGCTCGCGACGCGCGACCGGCAGTCGCGCCGCCGCGACGGCGTGGCGGCGGCGGTCGTCCAGCGGCGGGCCGACGAGCGTCCCGTCGCGCACGATCAGCACGGTCTCGCCGACCGGCTCGAGGACCTCGCCGTCCTCGTCCAGGAGCAGCGGCAGCGCCCCCTCCCCCGCGCGCTCGCGCAGGTCGTCGGCCAGGCGCTGGTCGGCCCAGTCGTGCGCCCCGAGACCGCCGGGCAGCACGAACGGGACGAGCCGCACCGGCGGGCCGCCCGGGACGGGCGGCCGGAACGGGCGGGAGCTCACGCGCGTGCGGCCGTCCGGGAGGACGACGACCCGCGCGCGGGCCCCGGCGGCGCCGAGGCCGAGCATGCGCGAGCGCAGCTCCGGGTCGGGCGCGGTGTCGTACAGGCTGCGGGCGCTCGCGGCGAGGTCGGCGAGGTGCGCGTCGAGCTCCTGCGCCGCGCCGGCGGCGACGAGCACGGTCGCGCCGACGCCACGGTCGGGGTCGGGCCGGCCCGGGCCGTCGGGTCGCAGCGCGTCCTGCACGTCAGCTCAGCGAGGTCGCCAGGACGGACACGAGCGCCAGCAGCGAGCTGATCAGCAGGAGGCCGGCGGCCATCGTCTGCAGCAGCCGGTCCTCGTCGCTGAGACCCAGGCCGACGAGGGCGCGCTGCGCCCGCCGGTAGACGAGGCCGCTGGCCCCGGCGACGACCGCGAAGACGAGGAACGGACCGGCCGTCCCGCCGATCAGCGCGATCCCGAGCAGCGCGACGAGCGCGACCACGGTCGCGGCCCCCAGGTAGAGCGCCAGCACGCGGCGCGGGGCGGGCAGCCGTCCGAGGCCCTTCTCACGCCCGGGCTGCGACCGGTCGGGGCGCGGCTCGCGTGGCGGACGCGGACCGGGCGGACGACGTGCGCGAGAGCGTTTTCCCATCGCCCGGGACGGTATCGCGCCGGTCGCATGACCGGCGTGCGCCTCGGGTATGCCGCGCCCATGCGCCACCGGTCCTCCTCGCTCGTCCTCGCGGCCGCCGCTCTCGCCGGCGCGGCCCTCGCCCCCACACCCGCCTCCGCGGCGTCGCGGTCGTGGTCGGACTGCGGCCGCGCCGCCACCACCGAGGCGGCGGTCCAGGCCGGTCTGCCCGCGCGCCTGGACGCGGACCGCCGGCTGACGCAGCTGCTCGACCCCAGGCGCCCGTCGACCGTCTACACCACCGCCTCGCAGGCGCTGTGCGCCGACTACGACGGGGACGGCGACGTCGACCGCCTCGCGCTGCTGCGCTGCTGCACGGTGTCCTCCCCGTCCCCGTTCGCGGTCCTGCGCAACGACGGCGGGCGCTTCGCGATCGCCTACGCGCGGCTCTCCGACCCGGTGTTCCGGCTCTCCCCGGGCCGTCGCCGCACGCTCGTCGAGCGGACGCCGGTCTACGCGGCGGGCGACCCGAACTGCTGCCCGTCGCGGCTACGGGAGCGGCGGATCTCGTGGACGGGCGAGCGGTTCCGCAGCACGACGCGGATCGTGCGGGCGCCGCGCTGACGCCCGCCCGGCCCTGTCGGCCCGCGGGCCGGCTCAGAGCAGCGCGCGGCGCAGGTCGCCGAGCACGCCCGCGAGGTGGGCGCAGAACCGTGCGGCGGCCGCTCCGTCGATGACCCGGTGGTCGTAGGAGAGCGACAGCGGCAGCATCAGCCGCGGCTGGAACGCCTCCCCGTCCCACACGGGCTTCATCGCGCTGCGCACGACGCCCAGGACGCACACCTGCGGCGGGTTGACGATCGGCGTGAAGCCGGTGCCGCCGATGCCGCCGAGCGAGCTGATCGTGAACACCGCGCCGCTCATCTCCTTGGGCGACAGCTTCCCGGCGCGGGCCTTCCCCGACAGCTCGGTCAGCTCGCCCGCGAGCTCGAGGATGCCCTTGTGCGGCACGTCCCGGACGACGGGGACGACGAGGCCGTTGGGGGTGTCGGCGGCGAAGCCGATGTGCAGGTCCGGCTTGACGACGAGCTCGTCGCCGTCGAGCGAGGACGCGAACTTCGGGAACGCCCGCAGCGACACCGCGGTCGCCTTCAGCAGCAGGGCGACCATGGTCACCTTGACGTCGGACTGCTCGGCGTTCAGCTGCTTGCGGAACGCCTCGAGCTCGGTGATGTCCGCGTCCTCGTGGTGGGTGACGTGCGGGATCGTCTGCCACGCGCCCTGGAGGTTCTTCGCCGACGCCTTCTGGATGCGGGACAGCTCCAGGCGCTGCACCTCCCCGGGCGCGACGTCGGTGCGGACGTGCGTCGTGCCGGTGCCGACCCCGGCCGCCTCGACGTCGTCGCGGGTGATCCGGCCACCGCGGCCGGAGCCCTTGACGGTCGTGAGGTCGACGCCGAGGTCGCGGGCGACCCGCCGCGCGATCGGGGAAGCGTGGACGTCGGCGTCGTCGGCCGGCTCGGCCTGCGGCTGCGCCGCCGCTCGCGCGGGGGCGGCGGAGTCCGCGGACGCGGCCGCCGGCGCCGCCTCGGCGGCCTGCTCGGGCTCCGGCTCCGGCGTCTCGTCCGGTGCGTCGGCGGCCCCGTCGGACGGCTCGAGCATCAGCAGCACGGTGCCCTCGGAGACCGTGTCGCCGACCTCGACCTTCAGCTCCTTGACGACCCCGGCCATCGGGGCGGGGACCTCGAGCGTCGCCTTGTCGGACTCGATCTCCACGAGCGGGTCCTCGACGGCGACCGTGTCCCCGACGGCCACGAGGATCGCGACGATCGGGATGTCGGAGAAGTCCCCGATGTCGGGGACGGCTACCTCGGTCAGCGACGCCACGGGACCTCCAGGTCGGGATCGATGTCGTACTCGGCGATGGCCTTCGCCGCGTCCTGCGCGCGGCCGAGGGCGTGGAGCGCCCCGACGACCACGTGGTGGCGGTCCACCTCGAAGAACCGGCGCAGCGCCCGGCGGTAGTCGCTGCGGCCGAAGCCGTCGGTGCCCAGGACCGTGCAGCGGCGACCGTCCAGCAGCGGCCGGATGAGGTCGGGGACCGCGCGCTGGTAGTCGGTCGCGATGACGACCGGCACGTCGGGGGTGCCGAGCGTCTCCTCGACGAACGACATGTGCGGCTCGTCGGTCGGGTGCAGGCGGTTGTGGCGCTCGACCGCGTAGCCGTCACGGGCCAGCTCCGTGAACGAGGTGACGCTGAAGACGTCCGCCTCGACGCCGTACTGCTCGCGCAGCAGCTCGGCGCCCGCGAGCACCTCACGCAGGATCGTGCCGGAGCCCAGCAGCTGCACGGCGGCGGGACCGTCGGCCTCCCGCACCCGGTGCATGCCGCGCAGGATGCCCTCCCGGGCGCCCTCGGGCAGCGCGGGCTGCGGGTAGTTCTCGTTCATCAGCGTGATGTAGAAGAAGACGTCCTCCTGCTCGGCGACCATCCGGCGCAGGCCGTCCTGGACGATCACCGCGACCTCGTAGCCGTAGGCCGGGTCGTACGCGACGCAGTTGGGGATCGTGTGCGCGACGAGGTGACTGTGGCCGTCCTCGTGCTGCAGGCCCTCGCCGTTGAGCGTCGTGCGGCCCGCGGTGCCGCCGAGCAGGAAGCCGCGCGCGCGGCTGTCCCCGGCCGCCCAGGCGAGGTCGCCGACCCGCTGGAACCCGAACATCGAGTAGTAGATGTAGAACGGGATCATCGGGACGCCGTGGTTGGCGTACGAGGTCGCGGCCGCGATCCACGAGGCCATCGCCCCGGCCTCGTTGATGCCCTCCTGGAGGATCTGCCCGGCCTTGTCCTCCTTGTAGAACATGAGCTGGTCGGCGTCCTCGGGCTGGTAGAGCTGCCCGACCTGGCTGAAGATCCCGAGCTGGCGGAACATGCCCTCCATGCCGAACGTGCGGGACTCGTCGGCGACGATCGGCACGACGTGACGGCCCAGCGCCTTGTCGCGCACGATCGCGGCGAGGACGCGCACGAACGCCATCGTGGTGGAGATCTCGCGGTCGCCGCTGCCGTCCAGGACGGTGCGGAACGCCTCGAGGTCCGGGACCTCCAGCGGCTCGCCGGTCGGCTTGCGGACCGGCAGGCTGCCGCCGAGCAGCTTGCGGCGCTCGGCGAGGTACTGCATCGTCGGCTCGTCGGCGTCGGGCTTCACGAACACCTTGCGGCGGACGTCGTCGTCGCTGATCGGCAGGTCGAAGCGGTCGCGGAAGGCCAGCAGGGCCTCGTCGTCCATCTTCTTCTGCTGGTGGGTGATGTTCTGGCCCTCGCCGGCCTTGCCCATCCCGTAGCCCTTGACGGTCTTGGCGAGGATCACGGTCGGCTGCCCGGTGTGCGCGACGGCGGCGGCGTAGGCGGCGTGGATCTTCGCGGGGTCGTGCCCGCCGCGGTTGAGCGCCCAGATCTCCTTGTCGCTCATGTCCTTGACCATCTCGCGCAGCTCCGGCGAGGCGCCGAAGAAGTGCTCGCGCACGAACGCGCCGTCGCGCGCCTTGTAGGCCTGGTAGTCGCCGTCGAGCGCCTCCTGCATGCGGCGGCGCAGCAGCCCGTCGGTGTCGCGCTCCAGCAGCGGGTCCCAGCGCGACCCCCAGATGACCTTGATGACGTTCCAGCCGGCCCCGCGGAAGTTCGTCTCGAGCTCCTGGATGATCTTCCCGTTGCCGCGTACGGGGCCGTCGAGCCGCTGCAGGTTGCAGTTGACGACGAAGACGAGGTTGTCGAGCTTCTCGCGGCCGGCGAGGGACAGGGCGCCCATCGACTCGGGCTCGTCCATCTCCCCGTCGCCCATGAACGCCCAGACCTTGCGCGCGGTCGTGTCGCTCAAGCCGCGGCCGCTGAGGTACTTCATGAACCGCGCCTGGTAGATCGCCATCAGCGGGCCGAGGCCCATCGAGACGGTCGGGAACTGCCAGAAATCCGGCATCAGCCACGGGTGCGGGTACGACGACAGCCCCGGGCTGCGGTGGTCGCTCTCCTGGCGGAAGCGGAGCATCCGCTCCTCGGGGATGCGGCCCTCGAGGAACGCGCGCGCGTAGATCCCGGGAGAGGAGTGGCCCTGGATGTACACGAGGTCGCCGCCGTGCGCGGCCGACGGCGCGTGCCAGAAGTGGTTGAAGCCGACCTCGTAGAGCGTCGCGGCCGACTGGAACGAGGCGATGTGGCCGCCGAGCTCGGAGGACTCGGCGTTGGCGCGGAGCACGAGGGCCATCGCGTTCCAGCGGATCAGCGAGCGGAGGTCGTGCTCGACCTGCGGGTCGCCGGGCATCGGCGGCTCGGCGGCGGCCGGGATCGAGTTGACGTACGGCGTGCTCAGGTGGTTGCGCAGGGGGACGCCGGCCTCGTGCGCGGCGTTGCGCACCGCGTCGAGCAGCGTGCGGGCGCGGTCGGCGCCGTCGCGGGCGACGACGTCCCGCAGCGACTCGATCCACTCCTGCGTCTCCTGGGGGTCGATGTCTGGCTCGCTCACGGTCTCTGACGTTACGGGACCCGTGGGACCGGCCGTGAAGGATTCCTGCAACCGACTTACACGAGTGGGGTACAGTGTCAAGCGGGCCGACGGAGAGCGGCTCATCTGTCCAAGCGAGGGAGCAGCCGTCCGATGGCCACCGCCACCCACGACCACCACCATCACCACCACCACGACGACGCCGAGGCAGTGCCCACCCCGGCCTGGACCGACGGCAAGCGCTACGCGTGGCTGCTCGGGCTGATCGTCCCGCTGTCCCCGTTCATCGCCTGGGGCGTCGACGCCGCCTGGTCGGTCCCGGCGATCTGGTTCATCGGCCCGGTGCTCGTGTTCGTCCTGATGCCGATCCTCGACACGGCGATCGGCACCGACGAGGAGAACCCGCCCGACAGCGTCATCAAGTGGCTCGAGAACGACCGCTACTACCGCTGGTGCACCTACGCGTTCCTGCCGCTGCAGTACGGCGCGCTGATCCTCGCCGGCGCCCTGTGGTCCTCGGGCGACCTCGGTCCCGCCGCGCTCGTCGGCCTCACCTGGACCGTCGGCCTCGTCAACGGCATCGGCATCAACACCGCCCACGAGCTCGGCCACAAGCGCGCGAGCCTCGAGCGCTGGCTCAGCAAGGTCGCGCTCGCCCCGACGTTCTACGGGCACTTCTTCATCGAGCACAACCGCGGCCACCACGTCCGCGTCGCCACCCCCGAGGACCCGGCGTCCTCGCGCCTGGGCGAGAGCTTCTGGGCGTTCCTGCCGCGCACCGTCGCCGGCTCGTTCAGCTCGTCCTGGGAGCTCGAGAAGGAGCGCCTGGCCCGCACCGGCCGCGGTCCGTGGACGATCCACAACGACATCCTCAACGCGTGGCTGATGACCGTCGTGCTGTTCGGCGGCCTCGCCGTCGCCTTCGGCCCCGTCGTCCTCCCCTACCTGCTGGTCCAGGCGGTGCTCGGCTTCTCGCTGCTGGAGGTCGTCAACTACCTCGAGCACTACGGCCTGCTGCGCGAGAAGCGCGAGGACGGCCGCTACGTGCGGACCGCCCCGGAGCACAGCTGGAACGCCAACAACGTCGCCTCCAACGTGTTCCTCTACCACCTGCAGCGCCACAGCGACCACCACGCCAACCCGATCCGCCGCTACCAGGCCCTGCGCCACTTCGAGGAGGCCCCGCAGCTGCCCACCGGGTACGCGGGCATGATCGTGCTGGCCGCGATCCCGCCGCTGTGGCGCCGCGTCATGGACCCGCGCGTCCTCGCCCACTACGACGGCGACGTGACGCGCGCGAACATCCACCCGCGCAGGCGGGCGAAGGTCCTGGCACGGTACGGGGCATGAGCCGCCACGTCTGCCCCGGCTGCGGGTACGTCTACGACGAGACCACCGGCCACCCGCGCGAGGGGTTCCCGCCCGGCACGCCGTGGTCGGCGATCCCCGACGACTGGGCCTGCCCGGACTGCGCGGTCCGCGACAAGGCCGACTTCGAGCCCGCGGCGTGACGCGCCGCGCCCCGTACGCGCAGGCCGCCAAGGAGCTGCTGCGCGAGTCGCTGCTCGACGGTGCGCGCGAGCTGCTCGCCGAGCGCGACTGGGCCGACGTCACGATGGCGCAGATCGCGGCGGCGGCCGGGGTCAGCCGCCAGACGGTCTACAACGAGTTCGGCTCGCGCGAGGAGTTCGCCCAGGCGCTCGTCGTGCGCGAGGCCGAGCGGTTCGTCGCCGCCGTCCACGAGGCGGTGCGCGCCAACGCCGCGGACCCGGTGAAGGCGCTCGCCGCCGCGTTCGAGGTGTTCCTGCTGGCCGCCGAGGAGGACCCGCTCGTGCGCGCGGTGCTCACCGGCCAGGGGAGCGAGGAGCTGCTCGCGCTCGTCACCACGCAGGGCGAGCCGGTGCTCCAGCGCGCCACCGAGCAGCTGCAGGCGGTCGTCCTCGAGCACTGGGACGGCCTGCGCCCGGCGCAGGCGCGGCTGCTGTCCGAGGCCGTCGTGCGCCTCGCGATCAGCTACGCCACGCTGCCGAGCGGCCCGTCGGCGATGACCGCCGCGCAGGTCAGCGCGCTCCTCGGCCCGTTCGTGCGCGACGCCCTCGGCACCTGACCGCGCGCCCCGGGGCCGGGCTCGGTCAGAGCGCCGCGCGGATGGCGGTCTCGAAGCTGCGGAAGCCGAACGAGCCCTCCAGGCGAGCCGCCACCGTGCCGTCGCGGCGGATCGTGAACAGCCACGGCTCGGTCGGCAGGCCGAACGCCTCCAGCGGCGGGCGCAGCCCCTTGGCGAGGTCGTTGTCGACGTAGACCTCCTGGTGGATGAACGCCATCCGGTCCCCGTACTTGGCCTTGAGCTGCAGCTCGATGTCGACGACCGGGCCGCAGACGCGCGACTGGCACAGCTGCGGCGTGGCGAACAGCAGCGCGACGGGCTTCCTGCCCAGGACGTCCTTCAGCGACTCGTCGTGCAGGTCCGACGGCGGGATGCGCGTGTCGATCGACGCGACGTCCCCGCCGGCGGAGGCGACGGTGTCGGTCTCGACGGCCGGCGCCTTCTCGCCCGGGGCGACGACCGGGTCCTTGGCCGGGTCGATGACCTCGATCTGCGAGGGCGCCCCGACCAGGTCGCCGTTCACCTCGCTGACCACGAGCACCCGGTAGGCCCCGGGCTGCGCGGCCTGCACCTGCGCGGTGTACACGGCCGCGAACGGGTCCTTCTCGCTGGCGGCCTGTCGGCTGCGGAACGGCGGGTCGGTGACGAGCAGGTCGGCGGGCGCCGGGAACGGCCCGATCGCCTTCGCGTTCTCCGACCGGGCGAGGTACACGACCGTGGGCGCGTAGACGAACGCGTTCTCGCCGTCGATGACGCCGAACGCCAGCCGCGGCTTCGGCGTCGGGAAGATCGTCGTCGCCAGCCCGACCGTCGTGCCGGTCCCGTCGAGGCCGTCGGCGAGCTCGCGCAGCGTGCGGCCGTCGGCCTGCGGGAAGCGGGACACGTCGACGTTCGTCGCCTTCGCGAGCTCGGCCCGCAGCGTCGCCGAGGCGGGTCCGCGCGGGGCGCGGTCACCGCCCCCGTCCTCGTCGGAGCCGCAGGCCGCCACCGCGGTCCCACTGAGCGCGGCGAGCAGGACGGCGAGGACGCGGCGTGCGGGCATGGACACATGATCCCTGACGGCCCGGCGTGGCGGGCCTGTACCCTTGGGGAACGACGGGCCGCCTACTCGACCTGGACCTTCGAGGTCCGACCGCGCCACGCACCCGGCCTCGTGCCGGGTGGCCAGTCCGGTGGTCGGGAGTGTCACGCCGCCCAGGCAGACACGATCATCAGTCCTGGGACGTTTGTAGTTCGAGGTGGCCATCGTCGGGCGCCGGGCGGGTCCTCCGGGACCCGCCCACAGCCCGCCCGGCCTGCGTCGGTCGTCAGGGCGCGAGCAGCCGCATCGCCGCGTCGACCGCGTCCGGGGCGAGGTCCAAGAGCTGCTCGGGATGGCCGGCGAGCACGCGGTCGTACGCGAGCGCCTCGACGGCGCCGAGGAGCGCGAGGAGCCGCGCCCGCGGCGGTGGCAGGTCCGCGCGGCCGACCCGCTCGAGCGCGGCGGCGAACACGACGAGGAACTGGTCGAGCGCCTCGGCGCGCCGCTGCAGGGCGACGTTCCCGGCGCCGCGGATCTCGATCAGGAACGTCCGCGCCGCGGTCGGGCGCCCGGCGAACCACGCGAAGTACGCGACCGCGGCCTGCTCGATCCCGTCCTCGAGCGTGGTGACCTGCGCCAGCGACCGCCCGAGGTCGGTCATCAGGGCCTGCACGACCGACTCGTACGCCTCCAGGAAGCACTCCTCCTTGCCGGGGAAGTGCGCATAGAAGGTCGACAGCGAGACCCCGGCCGTCCGGGCGATCTCCCCGACCTTCACGCCCGCGTAGCCGTGCTCGGCCACGAGCTCCACGAGGGCGTCGAGCAGGCGCGTGCGCTGCGAGCTCGCGACCACCTCCCCGCCAGGAGAGTGCCGGCCGCGGGGCAGCGGCCGCGGCGGTGGCTCGTCCGGATTGACCGCGCGCATCGTGCGACATTTGACCAGACCCGGAGGTCGGGACGGCCAGGACCTCCGGATTGGCGCGGACGACCTCTACCCGAGCGCGTGCCCGAGCCGCCGGAGCGCCTCGTCCAGCTCGGCGTCCGGGAGGGCCAGCGACAGGCGCGCCCAGCCCGCCCCGCGCGCCCCGAACCCCTCCCCGGGTGCGACCGCGACCCGCGTGCGGTCGAGCAGCCGCCGGGCGCTCCAGTCCTCCGGCAGCCGCCACCACGCGTAGAACGTGCCCTGCGGTGCCTCGATCCCGGGAAGCCCGGCCGCGACGAGCCGGTCGCGGCGCGCCGCGTAGACGGCCGCGCGATCGGTCACCGTCGACTGGTCGCCGTCGAGGGCCGCCGCGAGCCCCTGCTGCAGGGCGGTGAAGACGCCGGCGTGCACGTGGTCCAGGAGCAGCTGCACGCGCGCCACGACCTCGGCGTTCCCGACGACGAAGCCGATCCGCCAGCCCGCCATGCCGTGGACCTTGGAGGCGGACCACAGCTCGACCGCCACGTCCGCCGCCCCGTCGAGCTCGAGCACGCTCCGCGCCCGGCGCCCGTCGAAGGCGAGGAACCCGTAGGCGAGGTCGTGCACGAGCGTCAGGCCGTGCGCGTGCGCGCGCTCGACCGCGGTGCGCAGCGTGGCGTCCGTCGCCAGCACCGCGCAGGGGTTGGACGGGTAGTTCAGCACCGCGACGGTCGCCGCGGCGAGGTCCGCGGCGGCGACCGCGTCCCAGTCGGGCTGCCAGCCGGCGCCCTGCTCCAGCGGCAGTGCGACCGCGCGGGCACCGGCGAGCGCGACGCCGCTGGGGTAGTCCGGGTAGCCGGGGTCGGGCAGCAGGACCGCGTCGCCGCGCTGCGCGAGCGCGAGCGCGAGCAGCGTGATCGCGGTCTTGGTGCCGGGCACGACCGCGACCTGGCGGTCGGGGTCCAGCGTTACGCCGTGGTCGGCCGCGTAGCGCCGGGCGATCGCCTCGCGCAGGGCGCGCTGACCGTCGAAGGGCGGGTAGCCGTGGACCGCCGGGGTGGCGGTCTGCCCGAGCGCCTCGGCGACCGCGGCGAGCGCGTGGGCCGGCGGCGGCAGGTCGGGGTTGCCGCGACCGAGGTCGATCACCGGCGGGCCGGGCGTGGCGGCGCGCGGCGGCCACCGCGGCGAGGATCCCGGTGAAGAACTGCGGGGGCAGGCGCTCCAGCCGGTCGGGTCGGGGCACCCCGGCAACCTAGCGTTCACGAGATCCGGTCGTGCGCCTGCCAGCCTGCCGGGGATGCGGTCCCTCGGACACCTCCCGGTGCTCGCGCTCGCGCTCGCCGGGGCCGCCGGGATCGTCGTCCTCGCCGGGGTGCTGCCGCTGCCCGACCCGTACCCGGCGGCGCGCGACGCGGTCGACGAGCTCGGCGCCTGGACCTACCTGCTCGTCGGGGCGGTCGTGCTGCTGGAGACGAGCGTCGGGCTTGGGATGCTCTCGCCCGGCGAGGCCGTGATCGCGGTCGCGGGTGCGGCGGCGGCCGCGGGCGTCCTGGACCCGGTGGTGCTCGTGGCGGTCGCCTGGTGCTGCGGCGTCGCGGGCGACACGCTCAGCTGGGCGCTCGGCCGCCGCTACGGGCAGGCCGCGCTGCCGCGCATCGGCCGGCGGATCGGGCTGACGCCCGCGCGGGTGGACCGCGTCGCCGCGCGCGTGGCGCGGGGCGGCGGCTGGGTGCTGATCGCCGGGCGCTTCGTCGGCCCGGTGCGCGTGCTCGCCCCGTTCCTGTGCGGCGCCAGCGGCATGCGCTACCGGAAGTTCCTCCCGTTCGACGTGGTCGGGATCGCGCTGTGGGCGGGCACGTACCTGGCGATCGGCTGGGCGTTCTCCGACGCGCTGGAGTCCGCGACCGGGCGCGCCGGGCAGATCGGCATCGCCGTGCTGCTCGCGGGCGGGATCGTGGTGCTGGCGCTGCGGCGCGTCAGCCCGGCGCCGGGACCGTCGCCGACGCCGGATCCGGCTCGCCCCGCCTGAGCGCCCGCAGCCGCGCGCCCCGCGCGACCTCGCGCTCGATCAGCCGGTCGGCGAGCTGCTGCGCGGCGTCCGGGGGCAGGTGGTGGCCGAGCGCGAGGTTGACCGCCAGCGGCAGCTCGACGCGGTAGTCGTGCGCGGCGGCCTGCGGCAGGTCGGACGTCCAACGGGTGGCGCGCAGGAGGTCGAAGACGAGCTGCAGGAACGTGATGCCCGGCACCCAGCGCAGCCCGTCCGGGCCGCCGTCCTCGTGCAGGCGCTCGTCGAGCCACTCCGGGCGCCGCCACAGGACGTCGAAGCCGCTGAACAGGACGACCGGGTCGACCCGCCGGTCCAGGAACGCGAAGCGCAGCGCGCGGGCAGCGGCCGGGTCGGCGTCGAGCAGCTCCCGCGTGGAGACGAGCGCGACCCGCTCGTCGCGGGGCACCCGGTCCTTCTGGAACGCGCGGCGCAGCCCCGAGAAGAACGGCGTGCCGGCCCACAGGGCGCGGTCGACCCCGGCGGCGTCGAGCGCGGCGACGCCACCGTCCTTGAAGACCTCCTGGCTGGCCCACGCGCCGAGGCTCTCGCCGTAGACGACGACCTCCGGGCGGTGCGGCCGGTCCGCCAGCCGGGCGGCGAGCTCGGCCAGCACGGCGCGGTGCGTGTCGCGCGCGACCGGCACCTTGAACGGCATCGCGAGCGTCGGGCGGTCCCAGTACTGGACGCAGACGCTCGCGACGTCGCCGCGGCAGAGCACCTCCTCGGCGTCCAGCGGCACGGGGTTGACGAACCCGCGCAGGGTCGCCGACCAGACGACGACCCGCCCGCGGTCCAGGCCGCCGAGCCGCTCGAGCTCGTCGATCGCGAGCCGCGCGCGTTCCTGCACGGTCGGGGCGCTGCCGACGCCGACGAACACCCGGACGGGATCGACCGCCGGGCCCCCGTCGGGCCGAAGCGCGCGGATGTCCGCGGCGGGGACCGCGCAGGCGAGGAACCGCGTGCCCTCGAAGTCCAGGCCCTCGCGCGGGACGGCGCTCCCCGCGCCGCCGGAGACGGTCGGCAGGAACGCGCCGCCCACCGGCGGGTAGGCGGTCATCCGCGGTCGGTGGCGGCGCGGGTCGGTGCGCTTCCACGCCCACCAGCCGCTCGCGCCGAGCGCGACCGCGCCCGCGAGCGCCACCCGGTCGACCGGCTCGCGTCGCTCGCGGACGGGGGCGAGCGCTCCGAGCAGCGCGCCGATCCCGGCGACGCGGGCGCCCGTGCCGACCGCGGCGACGAGGTCCGACGGGCTGGACGGCAGCTCCGCGAGGGTCGCCGCGGCCCCGATCCCGGCGACCGCCAGCCGGGCCTCGGACTCGCTGCCCAGCCGCTCGGCCAGGCGCAGCACCGCGACCTCCGTCACCGCGCCCGCCCCGGCGCCGAGGACCACCGCGCCGACCGTCACGGCCGCCTGGTCGCGGCGGCGGCGGCGCAGCAGCGACGGCGTGAAGGAGGCGGCGAGCGCGACCGCGGCCATGATCCGCGCGGTGTCGCGGCGCTCGAAGGTGGTGCTCACGGCCGCGATGCTGCCACAGGACGCGGCGCCGACGGTTAGCCTCCGCCGAACGCCGGCGTTCACCCGGTGTTCACCCCGGTCCCCCGCCCTCTCTGACAGGTTCCCGCGCCCGTGAGCGATCTCTCCTCCCCCGTCACCCGCCGCACCGTCGTCGGCGGCGCCCTCGCCACCGGCGGCGCCGTGCTCCTCGGCGGCCCTGCCGCGCTCGCCGCCAAGCCGCCGCGCCGCCGCATCCGCGAGCCGCTGCTCACCGACGGCAACTTCCACCTCGGGGTCGGCTCGGGCTTCCCGGGCACCGACGAGATCACCCTGTGGACGCGCGTCGAGGGCGTCGAGCGCAACAGCCGCGTCCGCCTGGAGGTCGCCCGCGATCCCGACTTCCGCCGCACGGTGCTGCGCCGCGACGTGCGCGTGCCCGTCGTGCGCGACGCGACCGTCCACGCGCGGCTGAAGGGCGGGCCGCTGCGGCCCGGCGAGGAGTACTACTACCGCTTCACCACGCGGCGGACCGCGTCGGACGTCGGCCGCTTCCGCACCGCGCGCCCGGCCGACTCGCGCGAGCCGGTGCGGATCGGGTTCTTCTCCTGCCAGGACTACCAGGCGGGCTACTACCCGGCGCACGCGGCGCTCGCCGCGCAGGACGACCTCGACCTCGTCGTCTGCCTGGGGGACTACGTCTACGAGCAGACCTTCTACGACGGTCCCGCCGACCGCAAGGACACGCTCGGCGCGGCGAAGGACGGCTTCGTCCTGACGCTCCCCGAGTGGCGGGAGAAGTACCGCCTCTACAAGGCCGACCCGAACCTCCGCAAGCTCCACGCGGCGCACCCGTTCATCGCGATCTGGGACGACCACGAGGTCGAGGACAACTACGCCGGGGAGCGGCGCGACACCGCCAAGGGCCAGGACGCCCCGTACGACATCCGCGAGCGGCGCCGCAACGGCTACCTCGCGTTCTTCGAGTACATGCCGCGGCTGCGCGCCAAGCCGGTCGACTTCCGCATCTACGGCAGCGTGCCGCTCGGCGCCACCGCCGAGCTGTTCCTGCTCGACCAGCGTCAGTACCGCGACCCGCAGGCGTGCACGGGCCAGATCGTCGTGCCGTGCCCGGACGCCGAGACGGGGCGGCGCACGTTCCTCGGGGCCGAGCAGAAGGCGTGGTTCAAGCGTGCGGTCACCGACTCGCGGGCGCAGTGGAAGGTCGTCGCCAACCAGCTGATGATCATGGCCGTCGACTCGGTCCCCGGCACGACCATCAACGTCGACGCGTGGGACGGCTACGGCGCGGAGCGGCGCGAGATCCTCGAGCACTTCCGGGCCCGCGGCGTGCGGGACCTGACGTTCATCACCGGGGACATCCACACGTTCTTCGCGGGGACGGTCCACACCAACGGCCGCGCGAACACGCCGGCGGTCGGGACGGAGTTCGTCGGCGGCTCGATCACCTCGCTGGGGTTCGAGGACATCATTCCCGAGGCCACCGCGCGCGAGACGATCAAGGCGGCGCTGCGCACCACCAACCCGCACATCTCCTACGCGGACTTCCAGCACCGCGGCTTCGGTCGGCTGGAGGCCCGCACCGACGGGCTGCGCGTGGAGTACCACTCCGTCGACGCGCTGGACCCGGCCGCCCGGCCGGTGCGGCAGGCCGCGTTCTCGGTCGCGCCGGGCGACACGACCGTGCGCCCGGCCTGACCTCCGCGGCGCGGCTCAGGGGCGGCGCAGCGCGATCGTGCGCGTGCGCCGGACGCCGCGCAGCACGAACCGCACGGTCAGGGTGCGCGCCCCGGGCGCGACCCGCACGGTGACCGCCCGGCCGCTGCGGACCGTCCGCCCGCCCGGGAGGACGAGGCGCCGCGTCACGCTGCGGCGGGTCCCGTCGGCGGCGAGCAGCACCAGCCGCGGCGTGAACCGCACGAGGCCGCCGCGGACGGTCACGCGCGCCGGCGTGAGCAGCACGCGCGGCGCGGTCGGGCCGTCGGCGGGCGTCGCCGCCGCGCCGGCGGCGGGGACGGGTGCGAGCGCGGCGCCGGTGACGCGCGCGGACGGCAGCTCGGCGATCACCCCGTCGAAGCCGACGCTGAAGAGGCGCCCGGCGGAGAAGCCGCTGCGCCCGTGCCCGAACGCGACGGCGCTCGGGGTGCGCAGCCCGGTGGCGATCGCGCAGAACCGCGGCGCGGCCGTGTCGACCCGCCACACCTCCCCCGGGACCTGGGCGGCGACGTAGAGCCGGTCGGCGCCGTCGATCGTCATGCCGTCGAGGCCGGCGGCGACCCCGTCGAGCGGCGGGGTGGCGAAGGTCCGCACCTGCGAGGAGTCGCGCAGGTCGATCCGCGTGATCGCCGCGGGCTGGAAGGTCTGGGCGGCGTAGAGGTGGCGCTGCGCACGGTCGATCGCCAGGCCGTTGGCGCTGAACACGGACGCCCAGCGCAGCTGGACGGTGCCGTCGGGGCCGACACGGTCGATGCCGAACCCGACGTCGCTGGAGGCGTACACGGCGCCGTCGTCTGCGCGCACGATCCCGTTGACCATCTGCAGGCCGGCGGCGACGGTCTCGACCACGCGCGTGGCCGGGTCGACGCGCAGCAGCCGGGCGACCGGTCGCAGGTTGCCCTGCAGGCCGGGCACGAGCCCGTCGCCCTGGCCGACGAGGATCCGGCCGCGCTCGTCGATCGCCAGCCCGCCGGGCGCGTCGATGCCGCCGGCGATCGTCTCGGGTGCCGCTCCGGGCGCGTCGAGGCGGCGCAGCTCGCGGGCGGTGGTGTCCGTGTAGTACAGGCGCCCGTCGGCGTCGACGATCGCCGACTCGAGCACCCCCTGCCCGGTGAGGACCGGGGTCGCGGGCGCGGCGCCCTCGGGGCAGCGGTCGATCGCCTGCGCGGCCGGGGCGGCGAGCGCCAGCAGGCCGGCGGTGGCGAGGAGCGACCGGCGGACGGTGCGGATCGGGGTCATCGGGCCTCCACGTAGAGGGACTGGGCGCTCGTGCCGAGCGCGCCGTGGAGGTCGGAGAGCCGCGAGGCGGCCAGCCCGATCCCGGCGCCGTCGATCACCGTGCGGGCGTCGAGCTGCACCCACTCCCCCACGGGCTCGCGCTGGAGCTGCACGGTCAGGTCGGTGTTGACGAACAGGTGGGTGCGGAAGTCCAGGGCGCTCGAGACGCCGTTGCCGAAGTCCGCGGCCATCGCGACGAGCGCCAGCGGCGAGGCCGCCTCGTCGTCGACGAGCGGCCGGGCGGCACGGAACCAGGTGACCGCGGGACCGGGCTCGAGGAAGTCCCCGTGCACGAACCGCAGCTCCATGCCCGTGACGCCGAAGCCGGTGTCCGCCTCCCCCATCGGGACCATCGGCGCGAGCGGGTGCGCGAGCGGGTCGGGGCCGCCGGGGACCTCAACGGGGCCGGTCGCGCGCGCCGCGTCGGGGACCGGGACGGGCGGGTCGGCGACGCGGTGGCGCACCGCTCGCGCCCGCAGCACGACGGGGCCGCCCGCGACCGCGAGCTGCGCCTCGACGAGCTGGAAGCGACGGCCCGGCTTGACCAGCGCGGCGGAGACGGTCAGCGGGGCGAGCGGGACGGGACCGAGGAACTCGTAGGCGAGCCGCAGGACCGCCATGCGCGTCCCGTCGGTGCCGGAGGGCACCGCGGCGATCTCCCGGGCGAGCAGGCCGGCGGGCGCGCCGCCGTGGAGCTGCGCGTCGTCCCACGGGCCGCGGGCGTGCCCGGACGGCACGTAGGTGCCGCCCTCACGCGTGAAGATCGGCTCGGTCACGCGTCCTGCGCGCCGAGGGCCTTGCGGCGCATCGACCACATCTGCGCCGAGCGCTCCATCTCCAGCGCCGCGCCCCAGGGCAGCGCGGGCGGCCCGAGCTCGGTGCGCAGGGACAGGGTGGTGCGGCGCGCGAGCTCCGGGTCGCGGGCGGGGACGGCGGCGAGCTCGAGGGCCCGCGCGTCGACCGCGTCGGCGTCGAGCGCCTCGTAGGCGAGCCCGGCGGCGACGGCCTGCTCGCCGGTGATGCGCTCGCCGAACAGCGCCAGTGCCGCGGTCGTCTCGCGGGCCCCGGTGCGGCCGAGCAGCACGCCGTGCCCACCACCGGGGTGCAGCCCGATCGGGATGAAGCCGGAGGCGAGCTTCGCGTCGCGGGCGACGATCCGCAGGTCGGTCGCGAACGCGAGGTTCATGCCCGCGCCGACGGCGCCGCCGTGGATCGCGGCGATCGTCGGGACCTGCAGCTCCCCGACGCGGTGGAACGCCCGGTAGATCGTGCCCATGCCGGTGAACGCGTCGGGCGCCGCCGGGTCCTCCCCGGCGCGGGCGAGCGTCGCGCGCTCGCCGCCGGCGCAGAAGTAGCCGCCCGCGCCGCGGACGACGACCGCGCCGACGGTCGGGTCCGCGTCGAGCTCCTCGCAGGTGTCGATCATGGCCTGGGCCATGGCGATGGTGAGGGCGTTGCGGCGGTCGGGGGCGTCGAGCGTGAGGACGGCGACGCCGCCGTGGCGCTCGAGGGTCAGGTCGGTGAGCGGGCTCATCGCCCGGGACGCTATCCGCTGAGCAGGTCCTCCACGGTGCCGCCGCGTCGCTCGCGTCGGACGACGAGCCGCAGGCCCGACCAGGTCGCGTCGACCGCGCAGACCTTCGTGTCCACGAGACCGTGCGGTAGCGCGATCTCGCGGACGACGTCCTCGGTGACGTCGGTGGGGACCTTCGAGGCCCGCTTGGGCCAGCAGACCCACCAGGCGCCCGCGGGGAAGATCGTCCGGGTGACCGGCTCGCGGTCGGCCTCGAGCCGGGCGCGCTCGGTGCGGAAGGTCAGCACGACGTCCGCTGCGGCCACGAGCGTCGCGTGCAGGCGGACGTCGGCGGGGAGCGGCCCGAGCCCGTGCTCGACGAACCCGGCGGGCGCGTCGAGCACGCAGACGACGTGCCCGGCCTTGATGGCGAGCTTCTGGGCGAGCGGGCGACCGGAGTACCCGGCCGGGGTGGTGCTCATCGCGCGGTGCGCGCGAGGTCGGCGATGACCTTCGAGAGCCGCCCGCCGGACCAGGCGATCGGGCTCTCCCCCTCCTCCTCGACGACGAGCTCGGCGCCGGGGATCGTGTCCGCGTAGGCGATCGCCACCGCCAGCGGGTGGCCGGGATCGGCGCTGTCGCGGTCGCCGACGACGACGGTCGGCGCCCCGATCCAGCCGAGGTCGGCGAGCGTGTCGAACGGCGCCGAGCGCGGGACGGCGCGCAGCGCGTCGGCGAGCGCGTCGGGGTGCTCGTGGCGGGACAGCCGCTGCTCCAGCACCTTCAGGACGGTCTCGCGCCACTCGGGCTTCACGCCGGGGTCGCCGTAGGCGGCGACGAACCCCTGCACCCCGCCGCTGCGCAGGCCGTCGGAGAGGCGGTCCCAGCGCGCGAGGTCCTTCGTGCGCGACGCCTCGGGGGCGGCGCCGTCGTGTGCGGGGGTGATCAGCACGAGCCCGGCGACGCGGTCGGGGTGGTCCAGCGCGAACCGCAGCGCGGTGTGCGCGCCCATCGACGCCCCGGCGAGGACGGCGCGGTCGAGGCCGGCCTCGTCCATCACGCGGCCGAGGTCCTCGGCGAGCAGCGGGTAGGTGTAGGCGTCCGGGGACGGTGCGGGATCCGATGCCCCGTGGCCGCGCGCGTCGTAGGCGACGACCCGGAAGCCGCCGCGCTCGAGCGCCCGCGAGCCGTGCACGACGTAGCGGTGCGTGGCGGTGAGGCCGTGCAGCAGGACGACGGCGGGGCCGTCGCCCGCCGAGACGACGTGGAGGTCCGGACCGGGCATCACCGCAGCGTAGTCTGCAGGCATGACCGTGATCGACGTGACGGAGGCGACCTTCCAGGCGGAGGTCGTCGAGCGCTCCGCGACGACCCCGGTGGTCGTCGACTTCTGGGCCGAGTGGTGCGGGCCGTGCCGGCAGCTCGGGCCGATCCTCGAGCGCGAGACCGCCAAGCACGGCGGGCAGGTCGTGCTGGCGAAGATCGACACCGACGCCAACCCGGGGATCTCGCAGAGCTTCCAGATCCAGGGCATCCCGGCGGTCAAGGCGTTCCGCGACGGGCAGGTCGTCGACGAGTTCGTCGGCGCGCAGAGCCCGGCGATCGTCGAGCGGTTCTTCCGCAAGCTCGTGCCGTCGGAGGCGGACGCGCTGGCGCGCAGCGGCGACGAGGCGGACCTGCGCCGCGCCCTCGAGCTCGAGCCGGGTCGCGCCGACGCGGCGCTCGCGCTCGGCGGGCTGCTGCACCGTCGCGGCGACGCGCAGGAGGCGCTCGGGATCCTCGAGCAGGTCCGCGGCAACTTCGCGGCCGAGGGGCTGGCCGCGCGGATCCGGCTCGAGCAGGACCCGGGCCCGTTGGAGCTCGACGCCGCGTGGGCGGCGCTGGACGGCGGCGACCCCGAGACGGCGCTCACCGCGCTGCTTGAGGGCATGGCGGTCGCGCCCGACCGCAAGGACGACCTGCGGCAGGCGGTCATCGGGATCCTCGACCCGCTCGGGGTCGACCACCCGCTGGCGCGCGACGGGCGCCGCCGGCTCGCCGCCGCGCTGTACTAGCCCGCCGGAGCCGCCCGCTCAGGCCGGGTTGGTGGCGCCCGCGCAGTGGGCGGTGACGAGCGCGGCGGTCTGCTCGGGCCGCTCCCACCAGAACAGGTGCCCGACGTCCGCGAACCGCTCGAAGCGCGCCCCGGGGATCGCGTCGGCGATGAGGACGCCGTTGGCGACCGGGAGCATCAGGTCGGCGTCGCCGTGGACGACGAGCGTCGGGGCGGTGATGGCGCCGAGCCGGGCGAGCGTGTCGTGCGCCCCGACCGCCTGCATCTGCAGCATGATCGTGGCGATCGGGGCGGGCGTCGCGGTCGCCATCGCCAGGAACGCGGGCCAGTGCGCCTCGTCGGCCGCGAACGTCGGGGAGACGTTGATCTCGTAGCCGGTGCGGATCGCGCGCTCGCGGTCCCCGGACATCATGCCCTCGGACAGCCGCTGGATCGTCTCGGGGGCGGCGAGCGACGCGCCTTCCCCGCCGCTGTAGGTGCAGCCGAGGGTGAGCGAGCGCACGCGCTCGGGGGCCTTCAGCGCGAGCTCCTGCGCGACCATGCCGCCCATCGAGATGCCCATGACGTGCGCGGAGGCGTGGCCGAGCGCGTCGAGCAGCGCGAGCGCGTCGTCGGCGAGGTCGACGATCGAGAACGGCTCGGCCGCCGGGTCGGAGCGGCCGATCCCGCGGTGGTCGTAGGAGATCGTGGCGAGCGCGGGATCGAGGGCGGACAGGAACGGCTCGCCCCAGGAGGCGTGCGTGCCGCTCATGCCCTGGATCAGCAGCAGCGGGTCGCCGCTGCCGCGCTGCACGACGTGGAGGGTCCGGTCGCCGATCGGGATGCGCTCGCTCATGCCGCAGACCCTAGACCTCGAGCGCGAGCTGGTCGCCGCGGCCCGCGTTGGCGGCGGCCTCGTGCGCGAACGACGCCATGCGCACGCCGAGCAGGCGGACCGGCCGGGCGGGCGCGTAGGCGCGCAGGAGCTCGACGGCGACGCCCGCGACGCGGTCGGGCTCGGCGGTGTACTCGGGGATCGTGCGCGCCCGCGTGACGGTCGTCCAGTCGTCGAGCCGGACCTTGATGGCGATCGTGCGGGCGCGGCGGTCCTGGCGGGTCAGGCCGTCGCAGAGCTCGGCGGCCATGCGGCGCAGGTGCTCCTCCATCTCGTGGGGCTCGCGCACGTCGACGTCGAACGTCCGCTCGCGGGACTCGCTGACGGCGATGCGCTCCTCGCTGACCGGCGCGTCGTCGAGGAACGCGCCGCGCCGTCGCAGCCAGGGGCCCTGGTTGGTGCCGAAGCGGTCGGCGAGGATCTCGTCGGGCGTCGCGGCGAGCTGCGCGAGCGTCTCGATGCCCAGCGCGGCGAGCCGCTCCACGGTCTTCGGCCCGATGCCGGGCACGAGGCCGGGCGAGGCGTCCGCGAACCGCCGGACGGCCTCCTCCCGCTCCAGGACGAGGAACCCGCGCGGCTTCTCGGCGTCCGAGGCGACCTTCGCGACGAGCTTGCTCGGCCCGATGCCCACGGACGCGCTGAGCCCGGTGGTCTCGCGGATGCGCTGGACGAGGCGGCGCATCTCGGCCTTCGGCGAGAACAGGCCCGTGAGGTCGAGGTACGCCTCGTCGAGCCCGACGACCTCGACGGTGTCGACGGTGGCCCGGACGAGGCCCATCACCGTCCGGGAGACGGCCCGGTAGGCCTCGAAGTCCGGCGGCACGAGCACCGCGTCGGGGCACAGGCGCCGGGCCTGCGCGGTCGGCATCGCCGAGCCGACGCCGAAGCGGCGCGCCTCGTAGCTGGCGGTGGTGACGACCGCGCGCGGACCGTCACCGCTGACGATGACCGGCAGGCCGCGCAGCTCGGGGCGGCGCTGCAGCTCGACCGACGCGTAGAACGCGTCGATGTCCAGGTGGGCGATCCGGCGGCTCACGTCGCCGCCGATGGTACGCCGCGGACCCGACGGGATGCGAACACACGTACGTGTCCCCGTCCCGTCGGGTCCGGCCGGGTCGCCCCGGCCCGGCGGTCAGACGGTCGAGAGGACCGTGCCGGTGGAGCCGAAGCCCAGCGCGCGCTTGGTCGCGCCGGTGAGGTCGTACTCGCGCCCGCCGACGTAGGGGCCGCGGTCGATGACGGGCACGGTGACGCTGCGCCCGCGCAGGCGGAAGGTGACCTTCGTGCCGCACGGAAGCGACTTGTGCGCGACGCCGAGGGTGCCGTAGCCGAGCGTCTGGCCGCAGGCGGTGCGCCCGCCGTAGAACCCCGGGCCGTACCAGGACACGAAGACGCGCCGGTAGACGTTGAGCCGTCCGAGCGTGCGACGCGTGGCGGTGGTGGCGCGGTCGGCGCCGACGCGCACGCGCATCGACATGCGCCCGATCCGCGCGGTCCGCCAGGACAGCGCGTAGCGGCCGCCACGCGAGGTGGCGTCGCGGTCGACCGTGCGCCACGTGCCGCCGCGGCGCACCTGCAGGCGCACGACGCGGCCGGCGGCGGCGGGCAGGACGGTGCCGGAGACGGTCGCGGCGCGGCCCGCGACGACGTCGCGGCGGACCTTGGTGGTCCGCAGCGCGGCGGCGACGCGGACGGCGAGCTCGCGGCTCGTCGTCGGCGCGGCGGCCGTGGGGCCGGCGGCGACGGCGGTGGCGGGCCGGCCGGCGAGCACGACGCGCAGCGCGCCGTTGCGGCGCACCGTGGCGCGCAGGCGGTAGCGCCCGGCCTTGTCGGTCTCGTCCTGGGCGACGGCGCTCCACTGGCCGCCGCGCGGGCGGTACTCGAGCACGACGGGCTGGACGGTGCCGCTCTGGGCGATCCGGCCGCTGACGGTCACGCGGGAGCCGTAGCGGACGTGGGAGTCGTGGAGCGAGGCGGAGACGGGCGCGGCGCTGGCGGTTGCCTGCGGCGCGGTCGTCTGGGGGGACTGCGCGGACGCCGTGGCGGGCACCACGGCGAGGGACAGCGCGCCCGCGGCCGTGACGGCGCGGGAACGCGAGATGGACGGCTTCATCGCCGTTGACCTCCTGCGAAACGCTTCTGCCGCCTACGGGGTTAGCTGTCGGGCTCGCAGCCCGCCGGGAGCGCTTCTGACGCTCCTCGACAGGACGCTACGGCTGCATCAGCGGCCGATTCGCCCCAGCCTCCACCGGGATTCCCGGCGGTGGCGAGTGGGTCCCCCGCTCGTCCCCGCAGTGGGCGGAGACGACTCGGCGATCGAACAATCGTTCGCAAGAGTACAGCAGAAACGCCCCGTCGATGTGACGGGGCGCACACAGTCCACGAGCCTGCACATCGCCAGGTGCAGGGGTTTTCCGCCGGGGACGGCCGCCCGGGCGGTCGTCCGGGGTGCCGGCGCCGGCGCTCAGGCGGCGGCGTACGACGGCTCGAGCTGGCGCCCGATCTCGTCGCGGAGCTTGGCGAGCCCCAGCCGGATGCGGCTCTTGGCCGTGCCGAGCGGCACGCCGGCGCGGCGGGCGATCTGGTCGGCGGTCAGCCCGCCCCAGTAGGCGAGGACGACGGCCTCGCGCTGGGCGTCGGGCAGGACCCGCAGGGCATCGCGGACGATCCGGCGGTCCCCCTCGCGCTCGGCGACCTGGTCGGGGCGCTGGTCGTACCGCGGGGCGTCCATCGAGACGACGACCTTGAGGCGGTCCGTCGCGCGGCCGGCGGCCTGCGACTCGCGCCAGAGGTCCAGCGCGCGGCTGCGGGCCATCAGGCGCAGGTAGCTGCCCAGCTCGCCACGGCGGGCGTCGTACTTGCCCGGGTTGCGCCAGACGCGGAGGAAGACGTCCTGGGCCACGTCCTGGGCCTGGGCGTCGTTGCCGAGGATGCGGTACGCGGCACCGTAGACACCACGGTGGTGCTCTTCGTAGATGCGGGAGAACGTGGTCTGATCGGCGAGGTTCATGGCGGGCGGCTTTCGTTCAGCTGGGGGGCGTGGTGCGGAACTACCCGCCACCTTACACAACCATGCACAGAACCTTCAACAGATTCGTGATTTGTTGTTGAAGGCTTGTGAAACGTTTCGCGTTGCGGACGCCGTGCGATCCTTCGCGTCCCATGCGGATCGCACTCGCCCAGCTGAACCTGACGGTCGGCGACCTCCCCGGCAACGAGGAGAGGATCGCCCGCTCGATCGACGAGGCCGCGGCCGCCGGGGCGCAGCTGGTCCTCTTCCCCGAGCTCGCGATCACCGGCTACCCGCCGGAGGACCTCCTGTTCAAGGAGCACTTCCTCGCGGACGCGCGCGCGGCGGTCGAGCGGCTCGCCGCCCGCACCCGCGGGATCGTCGCGATCGTCGGCTTCCCCGAGCGGGCGGACGACGTCTACAACGCCGCAGCCGTCCTCGCCGACGGGGCCGTGCAGGGCGTCTACCGCAAGATGCGCCTGCCCAACTACGGGGTCTTCGACGAGGTCCGCTACTTCCAGGCCGGGGACCGCCCGATGATCGTCGACGTCGACGGCGTCCCCGTCGGCCTCACGATCTGCGAGGACCTGTGGGTCCCGGGCCCGCCCGCCACCGACGAGGCGCTCGCCGGCGCGCGCCTGATCGTCAACCTCTCCGCCTCCCCCTTCCACGCGGGCAAGGGCGCCGAGCGCGAGCGGATGCTCCAGCAGCGCGCCCGCGACCACCTGGCCCCCGTCGCGTTCTGCGCGCTCGTCGGCGGCCAGGACGAGCTGATCTTCGACGGCCACAGCGTCGTGCTCGACCACGAGGGCCGCGTCGTCGCCCGCGCGCCGCAGTTCGAGGAGACCCTCCTGCTCGCCACCGTCGACACCCGTGCGGCCGGCAACGCGCGCCTGCGCGACACCCGCCCGCGCCTGGCGGTCCGCGAGCACCGGCCGACCGTCGAGACGATCGCGACGCTCACCACGGCCGCCCCGTCGGACGCCACCGGCGGCCCGGCCGCGCCCGCCGACGCCCCCGACGGCACGGTCGCCGCGACGCTGGACGCCGAGGCCGAGGTCTACGGGGCGCTCGTGCTCGGCACGCGCGACTACGTCGAGAAGAACGGCTTCCGCCACGTCGTGCTCGGGCTCTCCGGCGGCATCGACTCGACGCTCGTGCTGCTCGTCGCCGTCGACGCGCTCGGCCCCGAGCGCGTCAGCTGCGTCGTCATGCCCTCGCGCTACTCCTCCGACGGCACGCAGGGCGACGCCCGCACGCTCGCCGCCAACCTCGACGTGCGGCAGCTCGAGCTGCCCATCCAGGGCCCGATGGTCGCCTACGAGGAGCTGCTCGCCGAGACCTTCGCCGACCGCGAGCCGGACCTCACCGAGGAGAACCTCCAGGCCCGCATCCGCGGGAACCTGCTGATGGCCCTGTCGAACAAGTTCGGCTGGCTCGTGCTGACGACCGGGAACAAGTCCGAGATGTCGGTCGGGTACTCGACGCTCTACGGCGACAGCGCCGGCGGCTTCGCGGTCATCAAGGACTGCCCCAAGCAGCTCGTCTACGCGCTGACCGCGTGGCGGCGCCGCCGCGACGCCGCCGACCCGGTCCCGGAGTCGATCGTCAGCCGGCCGCCGTCGGCGGAGCTGCGCCCCGACCAGCGCGACGACGACTCGCTGCCCCCCTACGAGATCCTCGACGCGATCCTCGAGGGCTACGTCGAGCGCGACCTCGGCCGCGAGCAGCTCGTCGCGCGCGGCTTCCCCGCGGCGGACGTCGACCGGGTCATCCGGCTCGTCGACCTCGCGGAGTACAAGCGCCGCCAGTCGCCGCCCGGCATCAAGATCACGCCGCGCGCGCTCGGGCGCGATCGGCGCCTGCCGATCACCAACCGCTACGGCGGCTGAGCGGGCGCCGGACCGGCCGGCGCCCCGCGCCGGTCAGGCCGGGTCGCCGTGCGTCTCGCGCACGCGCGCGGCGACCTCGGGCGGCATCGGCCGGACCGCGATCGTCATGCGGATGATCGCGCACAGGCGGTCCTGCTCGTCGGTGATGTCGACCTCCCACACCCACGTCGTGCGGCCACGGTGGCGGCGTGTGGCGGTCGCGCGGATGACCGACCCGAACACGGGTCGCAGGAAGTTCGTCTGGTTGGAGAGCCCCTGCGCCATCTCGCCGTCGTGGATGACGACCCGGGCGGTCCCCATCGACGTGATCGCCTCGGCGATCGACGCCAGCAGGCCCCCGTGGACGAGCCCCATCGGCTGCTTGTGGTGGTCCTGGATGTCGACGTGCGCGCGCACGAGGTCGTCGCGCTGCTCGTCCACGACGAGGCCGTAGAGCGCGTCGAAGGTGCGCTCGTAGGCCACGGGGGTCGGGAGATCGCTCATCCCCGGCACCCTAGTTCACCGCCTCCCCCGCCCCGGGGGTGCGGCGCGGCCGGGTCCGACGCGCGGCGGGGGCCCGTCCCGCTAGGCTCCGCGCCCTATGGCGCGCGTGGACGACCTGCCGGCCGATCAGAAGGCCGTCATCCAGCTCCTGCTCAAGCAGGGCAAGACCTACGACGAGCTCGCGGCGCTGCTGCGGCTCGACGGTGCGGGGGTCCGCGACCGTGCGCTCGACGCCCTCGACAGCCTCGGTCCCGACGACACCGGCGACCTCGAGTCCGAGCGCCAGGACGACATCTCCGACTTCCTGCTCGGGCAGCAGACCGCGTCACAGCGCGCGGCGACCCGCGAGTTCCTCGAGACCTCGGCCGCCGGGCGCGCGTGGGCGCGGGTCGTCGCGGCCGAGCTGCGCCCGATCGGCGGCGACGCGCTCCCGGACATCCCGGCGGGCGGCCGCGAGGTCGACGAGGCGTTCGACGCGCTCGAGGCGCGCAAGGTCGCCCGCCAGGAGCGCGCGAAGTCCTCGCGGCTGGGCGGGCTGCTCGTCCTCATCGGCGTCGGCGTCGCGATCGCGGTCGGCGGCGTGCTGCTGATCGGCGGTGGCGACGACGAGAGCGACGACACGCCGACGACGACGCAGGCGGCGTCCACCGGCCCGACCGGCAGCCCGTCGGTCGACGCGCAGATCAACCTGACGGCGGCCGTCCAGGGCTCGAAGGCCCTCGGCGTCGCGCAGGTCCTCTCCCAGGACGGGCAGCGCGCGCTGGCCGTCACGGCGCAGGACCTGCAGCCCAGCTCCCGCTACGTCGTGTGGCTCTACAACTCCCCGTCGGACGCGCAGTTCCTCGGGTTCGCGCCGCCGGTCGGCGACGACGGTCGCCTCAGCGGCCTGGCGCCCGTGCCGACCGAGGCCACGAAGTTCCGCCAGCTCGTCATCACCAAGGAGAAGGTGGACCGCCCGAGCAAGCCCGGCACGATCGTGCTCCGCGGCCAGCTCGACCTCGGCGGCAACTAGCCGCCCGGGCCGGTCGCGTCCGGCGCCGCCTCAGGCGGCGTCGGCGTGCAGCCGCTCGAGGCCGTCGAGCGCCTCGTCCAGCAGCGTCCGCGACGCCTTGCGGACCATCGGGCCGCCGAGTCGCGAGACGCCCTTCATCCTCGTCGTCTGCACGACGGTGACCTTCGTGCCGGCGGACTGCGGGTCGAGCCGCACCTCGATGCTGGACGCCTCGAGCAGGTTCTCGAACGGCGTGCCCTCGACCTCCTGCGCCCAGCCGGCGCGGGTCGGCTCGTCCAGGGCCGTCAGCCGGAAGTCCGCACGCACGCTGCGCCCGCGCTCGGTCGTCATCACCTGCGTGAAGGAGCTGTCGTCGACCGCCTCGACGCGCAGGACCCGCGGCCACCAGCGCGGCAGGTGGTACGGGTCGCCGACGATCGTCCACAGCTCCTGCGGGGTGGCCGGGATGACGCGGGAGCGCTTGGTCGTGGGCACGGGCGGCTACTCGCTCTCGTAGGTGACCAGCGCGTGGACGGGGCGCGGCTCGAGCGCGGCACGGCCGGGCAGGAACGCGAGCTCCACGAGGAACGCGCAGCCCGCGACGGTGCCGCCGAGCTGCTCGACGAGCTCGCACAGCGCGCGGGCGGTCCCGCCGGTGGCCAGCAGGTCGTCGTGGACGAGGACGCGCGCCCCGTGGGCGACGGCGTCGCTGTGCAGCTCCAGGGCGTCGGTGCCGTACTCGAGCGCGTACTCGGCCCGGACGGTGGTGTGCGGGAGCTTGCCCGGCTTGCGGGCGAGCACGAAGCCGCAGCCCAGCTCGCGGGCGAGCGCCGGTCCGAGCAGGAAGCCGCGGGCCTCCGCCCCGATGACGACGTCCGGGGCCAGCGGGCGCGCCGCCGCGGCGAGGCCGCGGACGGCCGCGTCGAGCGCCACGGGGTCGGCGAGCAGCGTGGTGATGTCCTTGAAGCCGATGCCGGGCGACGGGAAGTCCGGGATCTCCCGGATCGCCGCGCGCAGGTCGACGGCTTTCGGGTCGGGCGTGCTCACCCGGCGATCTTGCGCAGGTCGCGGATCAGCAGCAGGTGCTTGAGGTGCGTGGTGACCGCGGCGAGGTTCTCGAGCGCCTCCAGCGCCTCCTTGCGGCGCTCGACGTTGCGCGAGCGCAGCGCCGGCGCGAGCAGCTGCTGCAGCAGCGCGGCCTCGCGGTCGGCGGAGGTGCGGAACACGCGCAGGTTGCGCCCGCCGACGCCGTAGCGGGCGAGCTCGGCGACGGCGCGCACGATCTCCCGCTCGGTCTCGTCGTAGTACTTCGTGCCGGCGCGGAGGTCGCCGCGGATGACGCCGTACTCCTCGAGCTCCTGCACGAGCTTCGGGTCGGCGCGGGTCTCCTCGACGACGTCGGCGAGCGAGTACATCGGGGCGTTGGGGCTGACGGTGACGCTCGTGCGGCGGCGGGCGCGCGGGTCGGCGCCGGGGCCGGACGGGGCCGGGGTGGCGCGCTCGTCCTCCTGGGCGCGGCCGGAGGCGAGCTCCTGGCGGATGACGCGCAGCGGCAGGAACTCGTCGCGCTGGAGCCGCAGGATCGTGCGCAGCCGCTGGACGTCGGAGGCGCTGTACAGCCGGTAGCCGCCGGGCGTGCGCCGCGGCTGCAGCAGCTTCTGGTCCTCGAGGTAGCGGATCTTCGAGATCGAGATGTCGGGGAACTCGGTCTGCAGCGACTTGCAGACCGCCCCGATCGTCATCGACTTGCGCGGCCGCTCGGACGGCTCGGGGTCGGGCTCGCCGGGACCACCGATCGGGTCGAGGTGCGGCTCGGCCACCGACATCAACGGGTGAGGAACGTGAGCTTGTACTTGCCGATCTGCAGCTCGTCGCCGTCGGCGAGGCGCTGGCTCTCGATCCGCTGGCGGTTCACGTAGGTGCCGTTGAGCGACCCGAGGTCGTCGAGGTGCCAGTCGGCGCCACGACGGACGACGAGCGCGTGGTCGCGGGAGACGGTGACGTCGTCGAGGAAGACGGCGGAGTCGGGACGACGGCCGATCGAGTGGCGCTCGCCGTCGAGCGGGAAGCTCTCGCCGACCCGCCCGCCGCCGGCGCGGATGACGAGCGCCGCGCCCTGCGCGACGACGTCGTCGAGGTCGACGGGGATGAACTCCCCGGTCTCCCCCACGCGGTAGGTCGCCGTCTGGGACTCCCCGGACTCCGCGGTGCCGGTCGCGCCGATGTACGCGCCGCACTTCTGGCAGTAGTTCGCGCCCTCCGCGTTGACGAAGGCGCACTCGGGGCAGTGGACGGCCACGTTGCTCGCTTCCCTCCCTGGGGCTCGGGGCTAGACGCCCGTGTCCTCGCCGGCGGCGCGGCCCGCGAGGATGTCGGTCAGGCGCTGCACGTCGGCCCCGGTGATGACCTCTTCACCGGTCTCGTGCTTCTTGCGCAGCCGGTTGACGAGCTCGGCGCGGAGGATGTCGATCTTCCCGTGGAGGATCCGACGCTTGTAGGAGATGTCGATCTCCTCCTCGGTGAGCTGCTGGATGAGGTCCTTCAGCTCCTGGTCCGACAGGGACCCGAGGTCCGGGAAGGTGTCCATGCGTGATCTCGCTCCTGCGCGCGGTGGGTGGAAGGTGTCCGCGGCCGCGCGAGCATACCAGCGGGCTCCGAAGGGTCAACCAGAGCTTGAGGGTGCACCGTTCCGTGCAGCGATCTGGCGGCGCGCCTCACGGATGTACAGGACGGTCGCGGTCCAGCCCAGGCCGAGGCCGAGCACGAGGCTCGCCACCGCCAGCCAGTGCAGGTCGACGAGCGCGAAGAAGATCGCCCCCATCGTCGGTCCGACCGCGAGCCGCCCGGGCCAGTTGATCCGCAGCGTCGCGCCGCGCTTCAGCGCGTAGCGGCCGCCGAACAGCATCAGCACCTCGCGCGCGACGACGAGCGCCAGCGCCCAGCGGGGCAGCAGCTCGAAGTTCCAGACCACGACGACGCCGGAGATCACGAGCATCCGGTCGACGATCGGGTCCAGCAGCGCGCCGAACCGCGAGTACTGACCGGTGATCCGTGCTGCGAACCCGTCGAGGTAGTCGCTCCAGCCGATGACCGCGAAGATGATCGCCGGCAGCGCGTCGGTCCCGGACTCGGAGCCGAGCGCGAGGACGAGGAACACGGGGATCAGCAGGGCCCGCACGAAGCCGATCGCGTTCGGGATCGTCCAGACGTTCCAGGGCGCGTCCTCGAGCGTGGCGCGGGGCGGCGGGCCCGAGCGGTCGAGCCCGAACAGCCGCCGCGCGGTCATGCGGATGTCCTCGGTGCGCTCGAGCGTCGTCTCGCGCGCCTGCTCGACGCGGCCGCGCGCGGTGTCGCGCGCCTGCTCGACGCGCTCGCGCGTGTTCTCGCGGGCCTGCTCGACGCGTTCGCGCG
The DNA here is from genome assembly GCF_009707605.1 of Conexibacter sp. W3-3-2. NCBI lineage: Bacteria > Bacillati > Actinomycetota > Thermoleophilia > Solirubrobacterales > Conexibacteraceae > Conexibacter > Conexibacter sp. W3-3-2. The sequence continues at coordinate 602,175 of NZ_WLYW01000001.1, forward strand.
GCGTCAGGGGAGGGTCGCCCACAGCTCCTGCACCGCCTCGGCAGCGCCCGCGACGGGGACGCCCTCCTCGTGGTCGACCTGGCCGCGGCGACCCTGCGCCTCAAGCCGGCCCGACTCCAGCGAGCGGCGGCCGAGCGTCAGCCGCAGCGGGCAGCCGAGCAGCTCGGCGTCGGCGAACTTCGCGCCGGCGCCACCGTCACGGTCGTCGTACACGACCTCGATGCCCGCCTCCTGCAGCTCGGCGTAGAGGGCGTCGGCGGCCTCGCGCTCGGGCGACCCGGCCTTGCCGAGCGACACGAGCTCGACGTCCCACGGCGCGATCGCCTTCGGCCACGCGATCCCGCGCTCGTCGGCGAACTGCTCGACCGAGGCGGCGGCGATCCGCGCGGGCCCGATGCCGTAGCAGCCCATGACGACCGGCTGCTGCTTGCCGTCCGGGTCCAGGTAGGTGGCGCCCAGCGGCTCGGAGTAGCGAGTGCCGAGCTGGAAGATGTTGCCGATCTCGATCGCCGGCTCGATGCGGACCGGGACCCCGTCGACGGTGTCGCCGAGCACGACCTCGCGCACGTCCCCGCGCGTGAAGCCGAAGTCGCGGCCGGGCCGCACGCCCTGGAGGTGCACGCCCTCCTCGTTGGCGCCGGTCGTGTACGAGGCGCCGTCGTCGTCGCGGACGGCGAGGTCGAGCAGCACGTCGACCTGCGCGCCGACCGGGCCCAGCGAGCCGGGCGGGCCGAGCCGCTCGCGGATCTCCTCCTCGGTGGCGGGCCGCCACGGCGCGCCGAGGTGGTTGCGCAGCTTCGTCTCGGAGATCTGGTGGTCGCCGCGCACGAGCACGAGCAGGAACCGGTCCTCCCCCGCGACGACCGGGAACGACTTCATCTGCGCCCCGTGCGGGATGCCCAGCAGCGAGGAGACGGCCTCGATCGTGCGCGCTCCGGGCGTCTCGACGCGGACCGGGGCGTCCAGCGGGGCGGGCAGCTCGACGACCTGCGCGTCGGCGCTGGCGATCTCGAGGTTCGCGCTGTAGGCGCCGGCGATGACGACGTCGTCCTCCCCCGCGGCGCACGGGGCCATGTACTCGTGCGCCATCGTGCCGCCCATCATCCCGACGTCGGAGCGGCACTCGACCCACTCCAGGCCGCAGCGGTCGTAGATGCGGGCGTAGGCGCCGCGGTGGTGCTCGTAGGTCTCCTCGAGGCCCGCCTGGTCGCGGTCGAACGAGTAGGCGTCCTTCATGACGAACTCGCGCGTGCGCAGCACGCCGGCGCGCGGGCGCGGCTCGTCGCGCTCCTTCGTCTGGAAGTGGTAGAGGACCTTGGGGAGCTCGCGGTAGGACTTCACCACCTGGGCGACGTGGAAGGTCACCGCCTCCTCGTGGGTCATCGCGAGCACCATGTCCGCGTCCTTACGGTCGCGGAGGCGCATCAGCTCAGCGCCGACGGTGTCGTAGCGGCCGGAGCGCTTCCACAGCTCGGCGGGCAGCAGGACCGGCATGAGCATCTCCTGCCCGCCGATCGCGTCCATCTCCTCGCGGACGATCTGGACGATCTTCTGGTGGACCCGCCAGCCGGCCGGCAGCCAGCTCCACAGGCCCGCGCCGATCTGCCGCACGAGCCCGGCGCGCACCATCAGCTGGTGCGAGAGGGCCTCGGCGTCGGCGGGCGGCTGGCGCTCGGTGGGCAGGAGCAGGCTGGAGAGACGCGTCATCGGCCGGGCAAGCGTATCCGCGTTGCGACGGCGTCAGCCGCGCGCCACGCGCTCGCAGCCGCGGACGCGGTCGCGGCGGTCGACGCGGGCCTGGTCCGAACCGCGACCGCAGTCGACGGTCTCCGCGGTGCGGTCGCGCGCGTCGACGCGGTCGTCGCCGTCGCCGGCCTCGACGCGGTCCACCCCGGGGCCCGGCAGCAGGAGGTCCGCCCCGGCGCCGCCGAGCAGCCGGTCCCGTCCGAGCCCGCCGCGCAGGGTGTCGGCGCCCGGGCCGCCCTCCAGCCGGTCGTTCCCGGCGGCCCCGGCGAGGCGGTCGTCCCCGGTGCCGCCGTCCAGGACGTCGCTGCCCGGCCCGCCCTCCAGGCAGTCGGGGCCGTCGCCGCCGCGCAGCAGGTCGCGGCCCGCCCGGCCGATCAGCCGGTCCCCGAAGCCGGTGCCGTTCAGGACCTCGTCGTCCCCGGTCCCGGTCTGGACGTTCGCGCACGGAGCGACGGTGAACGGGCGCGCGGCGGGCGCGACGCTCTCGGCGGTGAGGCGGGTCTGCGCGGCGGCGGACTCGTCGCCGGCGACGAGCTCGGTCCCCCGCGCGCTCGCGCGCGCCTGTGTGCGGGCGACCGCGTCGACGGGCCCGGACAGCGTCACGGTGACCCTGACGGCGTCCCCGGGCGCGAGCCGGCCGAGCGCGCAGCGGGTCACGACGTCGGCCGTCGGCGCGCACGCCCCGGGGGCGTCCACGGCGGTCGGCGTGGCGCCCTCGACGGACTCGAGGTCGAGGACGGCCGCCTCGGCGGGGCTGGCGCCGCGGTTGCGAACGACGTAGACGTGGCTCAGCGGCCGCCCGGCGACCGCGTAGGCGGGCGCCGACGCGCTCGCGACGAGGTCGATGGCGCAGGCGCCGACGCGCGCGGGATCGGCGGGGCAGTCGTCCTGGGTGAGGTCGCCGTGGCCGTCCCCGTCGGCGTCGGGCTCGAGGTCGCCCGCGAGCTGGAGGTCGCCCGGGGAGCCCGCCGCCGCGTCGGGGGCGCGCGACGGCGCGCCGACCGGCCAGGCCGGAGGCTCCGCGACGACCGCGGCCGCACCCGTGACCGCGGAGGCGACGGCGATCGGCGGCAGCGTCGCGCCGCGGACCGCGAGCAGGTCGCCCTCGCGGACCGCGAGCCGCACCGGCCAGCGCTGGACCCCGGTGCCGCCGTCGAGCGCCCGGCCCGCGGCGGCGGCGACCGGGCGCAGCAGGCCCGCCCCGTCCGGGCGCAGGACGCGAACCTGGAGCTCGTCGGTGGCCCCGGCGGCGGCCCGCAGCCGGATCGCGACGAGGACGCCGTCGCGTGGCATGCCCGCCGGACGGCCGGCGGCGTCGCGGACGAGCGCGACGGTGCAGGCGGTCGCGTCGGCGCCCGGGCACGGCTGCCCTCCGGCGCCGGCGACCGCGACGAGGGTCGGCTGCCCGACCGGCTCGGCGGCGGCAGCGGCCGCCGGGACCGCCGCGGCGACGGCCAGGAGGAGCGCCAGCGGACGGGCGCGGAAGGCGATGCGTGGGACCCCCATCGGCCGGGGATGATGACCGCTGGCCCGGTCGGCGCGCGGCGGCGTCCGGGGCAGCGCGACGCCGAGGGATAGGCTTGGCGTGCGTACCACCCGACACACCTCCAGGAGAACTCCATGGCCTTCACCGTTCCCCCCGCTCCCCTACGCCTTCGACGCGCTCGAGCCGCACATCGACGCGCAGACGATGGAGATCCATCACGACAAGCACCACCAGGCCTACGTCGACAAGCTCAACGCCGCGGTCGAGGGCACCGAGTGGGCCGACAAGTCGATCGAGGAGATCGTCGCGAACCTCGACAGCCTCCCCGACGACAAGAAGGGCCCGGTCCGCAACAACGGCGGCGGCCACTACAACCACAGCCTGTTCTGGGAGTCGCTGAGCGGCTCCGGCGGCGGCGCCCCCGATGGGGAGCTCGGCGCGGCGATCGACGAGGCGTTCGGCTCGTTCGACGCCTTCAAGGAGCAGTTCGAGGCGGCCGGCGTCGGCCAGTTCGGCTCCGGCTGGGCGTGGCTCGTGCTCGACGGCGGCACGCTCGCGGTCACCAGCACCCCGAACCAGGACTCGCCGCTCACCGCGGGCAAGACCCCGCTGCTGGGCAACGACGTCTGGGAGCACGCGTACTACCTGAAGTACCAGAACAAGCGCCCGGACTACCTGAAGGCGTTCTGGAACGTCGTCGACTGGGCGAAGGTCGCGGAGCGCTTCGCCGCCGCGAAGTAGCAGTCGTCCCGGACATCGCGCGCCGTCCGTCCACCCCGGCGGGGCGGCGGCGCGCCCCCGGAACTCCGACGCTACTCTCGTGTTCCGACCCGCGGGAACGGTCGCTCCAGGCCGCCCGCCCGTCCGAGCACCCGACCTGAAGCCGGAGCCCGATGTCCCACCGCCGCACCACCGCCCGCCGCAGCCTCGTCCTCGGCCTCGTCGGCCTCGGCCTGCTCGCGCCGTCCGGCGCCCAGGCCGCCCAGAACCAGCTGGGGATCATCCAGGACGACGACCTCCTCGTGTACCGCGACGACGCCACGCGTGACGCGGCGATGCGGCAGATGAAGGAGATCGGGGTCGACGTCGTGCGCGTCACCCTGCTGTGGGATCGCGTCGCCGAGGGCGCCCGCGACACGAAGGCGCTGGACAAGCGGTTCCGCAAGCTCGGTGCCGACGACCCGCGCGCCTACCCGAAGCTCAACTGGGACCGCTACGACCGGCTCGTGCGCGCCGGCAAGACGTTGAAGATCGGCGTCCTGTTCAACATCACCGGTCCCGGCCCGAAGTGGGGTCACGGCAAGGCGCCGGCCGGCACGAAGTCCGCGGTCGCGAAGGCCTGGAAGCCGAAGGAGCGCGAGTACTACAAGTTCGTGCAGGCGGTCGGCAAGCGCTACAGCGGCAAGTTCAAGGACGAGAACGACGGGCGCCAGCGGCTCCCGAAGGTCCAGCTCTGGTCGCTGTGGAACGAGCCCAACCAGGCCGGCTGGCTCGCGCCGCAGTGGGAGAACAACAAGCCCGCCTCCCCCGCGCTCTACCGCAAGCTGTGGTTCTTCGGCCGTCGCGCGCTGACCTCCACCGGGCACGGCGGCGACCTCATCCTCGCGGGCGAGACGGCGCCGATCGGCGTCGCCGAGCAGACCGCGAAGTCGCCGATGCGGCCCAAGCGCTTCCTGCGCGAGTTCTTCTGCCTGGACGGCAACGGGGCCGGCTGCACCGACTTCGACAAGGAGGGCCCGGTCCAGGCCACCGCGTGGGCGCACCACCCGTACACGAAGAAGAACGCGCCGTTCCAGCGCGAGTCCGACCCGGAGGCGCTGACGCTCGCGAACATCGACGAGCTCGGCGCGCTGCTCGACGAGGCGGCCGCGAAGGGCCGGGTCAAGCAGGGCCTGCCGATCATGTCGACGGAGTTCGGCTACGAGACGAACCCGCCGGACCCGTTCCAGGGCATCTCGCTGGCCGACCAGGCCCAGAACATCGTCCTCGGCGAGTTCCTCACGTACAACAACCCGCGGATCCTCGGCCACTCGCAGTTCCTGCTGCGCGACGTGTCGCCCGTGCGCAAGCACAAGAAGGACTCCAAGGCCTACTGGTTCACCTACCAGTCCGGCCTGTTCAACCGCACCGGCACCGCGAAGCCCGCGGCGGGCGCGTGGTCGTTCCCGCTGACCGCGTTCACCACCGCGGTCGTGGACCCGGCCACCGGCCTGCGTGACGTCTCCGTGTGGGGCATGCTGCGCTTCCGGCCCAACGACCGGCCCGCCGGCGCCCAGGACCAGGTCACGATCCAGTGGCTGTCGGCGGACGGCACGAGCGGCTGGCTGCCGGTCGGGCCCGGCCCGGTCACGGTGACCAACGGCCACGGCTACTTCCAGGCGGCGGTGCAGACGCCCGGCCCGGGCTCGATCCGCGCGGTGTGGTCGAACCCGAACGAGAAGCCGTTCGTCGCGGTCAGCACGATCGGCAAGATCGGCTGAAACTCCGCAATCCGGGGGACCGCGTAGCGTTCCAGCTTCGATGCAGCGGTTCCTGATCTCCCTGGCGGCGGCCTGCGCGGTCGCCGCCACCATCGCGACCCCGAGCCAGGCGGGCAAGCAGCAGCTGTCGGTCTTCCAGGACGACCGGCTGCTCGTGCTGTCCGGTGACAGCACGCGCGAGCGGACGCTCGACGACCTGCAGGAGCTCGGGGTGGACACGATCCACTCGGTCGCCTTCTGGCACAAGATCGCCCCGGCCCCGACCTCCCGGCGGCGGCCCAGCGGCTTCGACGGCAGCGACCCGGCGGCCTATCCCGCGGAGTTCTGGGACAAGTACGACGGGCTCGTGCGCGGCGCGTCGGTGCGCGGCATGGACCTCATCCTCAGCCCGTCGGCGCCGATCCCCTCGTGGGCGTCGGGCTGCCCGACGACGCGCCTGGCGCTGCGCCGCACCTGCCGCCCGAATCTCACGCAGTTCAAGCGCTTCGTCGCTGCGCTTGGCACGCGCTACTCCGGCGAGTACGCGGACGAGAACCAGGGTCGCGGCACGCTCCCGCGGGTCACCCGCTGGTCGGTGTGGAACGAGCCCAACCAGGGCGGCTGGCTCACCCCGCAGTACGCGCGGGTCAAGGGCCGCGTCGTGTCCGTCAGCCCGGTGATCTACCGCGGGCTCGTGCGCTCGGCGCTGAAGGCGCTGCAGCAGACCGGGCACGGCTCCGACGACATCCTGCTCGGCGAGACCGCGCCGCTGGGGCGTCGCACCGGCTCGCTGTCGACCCGTCCGACGCCGCCGACCGAGTTCCTGCGCGACCTGCTGTGCCTCGACGCGCGCGGGCGCAAGCTCACCGGCAGCCGCGCACAGACGATGGACTGCCGGGGCTTCACCCGCATCGGCGTCAGCGGGGTCAGCCACCACCCGTACACGCGCGGCGGCAGCCAGCCCCCGACGGCGAAGGGTCTGCCGACCGAGATCACGATGTCCTCGGCGTCGCGCCTGAAGGCGATCCTGACCGCCGCGGGCCGTCAGCAGCGCCTGCGCAGCGGCCTGCCGATCTGGTACACGGAGTACGGCTTCCAGACCAACCCGCCGGACGAGCTGTTCGGGGTGTCCCTCGAGGAGCAGGCGCGGTTCATCAACCAGAGCGACTTCCTCGCCTACCAGGACCGCGCCGTGCGCTCGGTCGCCCAGTACGAGCTGCGTGACGAGGCGAACCTCGCCTCGTTCCAGACCGGCCTGCGGTTCAACGACGGCCGCCCGAAGCCCGCGTTCGCCGCGTACCGGCTGCCGATCTGGGTGGCCCGCTCGACCGGCGGCCGGCTGCGCGTCTGGGGCCAGGTGCGCCCGGCGGCCGACGACGCGCTGGAGGACGTCGAGGTGCAGAACGACCCCGACGGGAGCGGCGACTTCAGCACCGTGGAGACGGTGCAGACGACCGACGCCAAGGGCTTCATCGACGTGCGCGTGCCGTCGCGCGGCGGGACCTGGCGGTTGCGCTGGACCCCCAAGGACGGCGGCGCGACCGTCACCTCGCGCGTGGCTCGCGTCGGGGGCTGACGGGCGCGCGATGGGGCGGTCCGGGCTGCGCGCCGCGCTCGGGCTGCTGCTCGTCCTGCTGACCGGCCTGTCCGTGCCGGCGGCGGCGCCCGCGGCCCGGGACCTCGAGGTCGGGATCGCCGACGACGCGGTCTTCCTGCACCGTCCGGCGCAGGCCCCGCGGATCGTGCGCCGCTGGAAGGCGCTCGGGGTCGAGGTCGCGCGCGTCCACGCGCGCTGGATCGTCATCGCCCCCCGCCCCCACGACCGGCGCCCGCCGCGCGGCTTCAACGCGACGGCGCACACCGACCCGGGCTACAACTGGGCGACACTCGACCTCGCGGTCGACACGCTGCGGGCCGCGGGGATCCGGCCGATGGTCTCGATCACCGGGTCCGGGCCCCTGTGGACCAGCCTCGAGCCCCGACGGGGCAACCACCGCTGGAAGCCCGATCCGGCACAGTTCGCGGCGTTCGCGCACGCGGTCGCCACCCGCTACCGCGGCCGGGTGCACCGCTACATCGTCTGGAACGAGCCCAACCAGGCGGCCTGGCTGCAGCCGCAGTTCACCTGTCGAAGCGGGCGGTGCGCCCCGTTCTCCCCGCACCACTACCGGCGGCTGTACCGCGCCGCGTACGACGCGGTCAAGCGGGTCGACCCCGGCGCGCAGGTGCTGACCGGGGCGCTCGCGCCCAAGGGCTCCAACCCGCGCCGGCCGAACGCCGCGATGCGCCCGCTGACCTTCCTGCGCGCGATGTCGTGCGTCTCCGAGAGCTACCGGCGGCTGCGCAGCGGCGGCTGTCCGCGGCAGGGGGCGCTGCGCAGCGGCGGCTGTCCGCGGCAGGGGGCGCTGCGCACCGACGGCCTCGCCTACCACCCGCACGGCGTGCAGCGCGCCCCCCGACCAGCGCAACCCCCAGCGCGACGAGGCCGGGCTCGCCGACCTGCCGCGGCTGAAGGCCGCGCTCGACCGGTCGGTCGCCCGGGGCATCCTGCGCGGCCCGTCGCGGCGCCGCCCGCTGGACCTCTACCTGACCGAGTACGCGTACCAGACCAACCCGCCCGACCGGGCGATCGGCGTGTCGCTGGCCAAGCAGGCCCGCTGGCTGGCGCAGTCCTCCTACCTCGCGTGGCGCGACCCGCGCGTGCGCACGCTCGCCCACTACGAGTGGCGCGACGAGAAGATCTCGCGCAAGGCGCCGACCGGGACACGGGCGTACGCCTCGTGGCAGTCCGGGCTCCTCTTCGCCGACGGCCGCCGCAAGCCCGCGCTCGCCGTCTTCCCGAACCCGCTCTGGGCGTTCACGAGCGGTGCGCGCGTGCGCCTGTGGGGCCAGGTCCGGCCGGGCGAGGGCCGCACCGGCGTCGTCGTGCTGCGCCGGCGCGCCGGGTCCCGCACCGCCCGACCGGTCGCGCGGGTGCGGACCGACCGCCGCGGCGTGTGGACCACGTCGCTGTCGCGGCGCGGTGCGCGCCGCGGCGACACGTACGCGTTCCGCTACGTGCTGCCGCCCGCCGTGACCGGCCGGGCGACCCCGCTGCGGCGGACGACGCCCGCGCTGCGCCCGGCGGGCGTCCGGCCGCGGACGCGCTGACGACCGACAGGCCCCTAGGCGCGGGTGAAGCGCCGGCCTGCGGTCGGCGAGCTCTGCTCGTCGACCGCGGCCGCGGCCTCCTCGGCCTCCTTCTTGGCCTGCTCGGCCTCGAGCGCGGCGAGCCGCTCGGGCGTCATCGCCTCCGCGTCCTCGTTCTCGGCCAGCCACTGCTTCGCCTCGGCGGCGGCGCGCTCGTCGACGACGACGGTCTTGCCCGCCTCGTAGTAGCGGTCGATCTCGGCGAACAGCTCCTCGACGAGCCGGTCGGTCGGCACCTTCTTCAGCGGCTCGCCCTTGGAGAAGATCATCGCCGCGTCCTTCGCGCCGGTGATCCCGAAGTCCGCGTGGCGGGCCTCGCCGATGCCGTTGACCGCGCAGCCGAGGATCGACACCTCGATCGGGTCCGCGTAGGCCTCCAGGCGCCGCTCGACCTCGGCGACGACCGAGTCCATGTCGAACTGCAGCCGCCCGCAGGTCGGGCACGCGATGAGCACCGGGCCGCGCTCGCGCAGCTTCAGCGCCTTGAGGATCTCCCAGCCGACCTTGACCTCCTCCTCCGCGTGGAAGGTGGAGAGCGAGATCCGGATCGTGTCGCCGATGCCGTCGGCCAGCAGCGTGCCGAGGCCGACGGCGCTCTTCAGCGAACCCGACCACTTCGTGCCCGCCTCGGTGACGCCGAGGTGCAGCGGGTACGGGATCTTCTCGGCCATGATGCGGTTCGACGCGATCGTGTTCGGCACGCTCGTCGACTTCATCGACAGCTTGAAGTTCTCGAACTTCAGCGACTCCATCAGCGCGACGGTCTCGAGGCCCGCGGCGACGAGCGCGTCGACCGGGTTGGTGAACTCGAGCTCGCGCAGGTGCTTGGGCAGCGACCCGGAGTTGACGCCCACGCGCAGTGGGACGTCGGCGCGGCGGGCGGCCTCGACGACCTCGGCGACCTTGTCGGGCCCGCCGATGTTGCCCGGGTTGATCCGCACGCAGTGCGCGCCCGCGTCGATCGCCTTGAGCGCGAGCGTGTGGTTGAAGTGGATGTCGGCGATGATCGGGATCGGCGACTCGGCGACGATCGTCTTCAGGGCCTCGACGTCCTCGTCGCGCGGGACGGCGACTCGGACGAGGTCCGCCCCCGCCTCGGCGACGCGGCGGATCTGCGCCATCGTCTCCGGCAGGTTCGCCGTCTCCGTCTTGGTCATCGTCTGGACGGCGACGGGGGCGCCGCCCCCGATCGGGACGCCGCCGACGTGGATCTGGCGCTGGGAAGCCATATGCCCAGTGTACGCCCGTTAGGGTCTCGGCCGATGACCGCGCAGCCCGTCAACCTCCACGACTACGAGGCGCTGGCCGCGGAGCGGATGCCGCCCGGACCGCACGCCTACTACGCGGGCGCCGCCGGGGACGAGCGCACGCTGCGCGACAACCAGGAGGCGTTCGCGCGTCACCGCCTGCTGCCGCGGTGCCTCGTGGACGTCAGCGGCGTCAGCGCCGCGACGACCGTGATTGGCACGCCGGTGTCGATGCCGGTGCTCGTCGCGCCGACCGCGCTGCAGAAGCTGGCGCATCCGGACGGCGAGGAGGCGATGGCGCGGGCCGCGGCGCGGGCGGGCACGATCATGACCGTCTCGACGATCGCGACGACGCGCCCGGCGGACGTCGCCGCCGCCGCGCCCGACGCGCCCCGCTGGTTCCAGGTGTACGTCCTGAAGGACCGGGGCGTGACCCGGGCGCTGGTCGACGAGGCGATCGACAGCGGCTACCGCGCGCTGGTGCTGACCGTCGACGCGCCGCGCGCGGGCCGGCGCGAGCGCGACCTGCGGGCCGGCTTCTCGGTCCCGCCCGGGATCGACATGCCGGCGGTGTCGGCGGCGCTGGGCTCCACCACCGGGATCGACGCGGCAGGGTTCTTCTCGCTGATGGACCTGACGCTCACGTGGAAGGACCTCGAGCGGCTCGTGCAGGACAGCCCCGTGCCGGTGCTGGTCAAGGGCATCCACCACCCGGCCGACGCGGACCGCGCGGTCGAGCACGGGGCGGCGGGCGTGATCGTCAGCAACCACGGCGGCCGCCAGCTCGACGGGGTGCCCGCGAGCATCGACATGCTCGGGCCGGTGGTCGACGCGGTCGGCGACCGCGTCGAGGTGCTGATGGACGGCGGGGTGCGCCGCGGCACCGACGTGCTCACGGCCCTGGCGCTCGGCGCCCGCGCGGTGCTCGTCGGCCGCCCGATGCTCTGGGGGCTGGTGGCCGACGGCGAGGACGGCGCGGCCCATGTGCTCGAGCTCCTGCGCGCGGAGCTCGAGCTGGGCATGACGCTGCTCGGGACGCCCGGGCCGGGCGACGTCTCCGCCGCCCACCTGGCGCCCTGAGCGGTCGCGGTCGCTAGTCGACGTACATCGCGTCGATCGTCTCCGCGTACTTCGCGTCGATCGGCCGGCGCTTGAGCTTCATCGTCGGGGTCAGCTCGTCGCCGCCGGGCAGCCAGTCGCCCGGGACGATCGTGAACTTCTTGATCTGCTCGACCCGGGCGAGCTTCTCGTTGGCCTGGGCGACGGCCTCCTCGACCGCGGCACGGACCTGCTCGTTCCCGGCGAGGGCCTCCAGCGACGTGTCCTCGATCCCCTGCTGCGAGGCCCACAGCGGCGCGAAGTCGGCGTCGAGGACGAGCAGCGCGGTGTTGTAGCGGCGCGCATCCCCGATGCAGCAGGCCTGGGCGATCAGCGGCGAGGAGCTCTTCAGCGTCGCCTCGATGTTCGCGGGCGACATGTTCTTGCCGGCCGCGTTGATGATGATCTCCTTCTTGCGGTCGACGATCTTCAGGTAGCCGTCCTCGTCGAGCGTGCCGATGTCGCCGGTGTGCAGCCAGCCGTCGGCGTCGATCGTCTCCGCGGTCTTCTCGGGCTGGTTGCGGTAGCCGAGCATGACCATGCCGCCGCGCACGAGCACCTCGCCGTCCTCGGCGATGCGGATCTCGGCGCCGGGCGCCGCGGGGCCGACGGTCCCGATCTTGATCCTGTCGGGCGGGTTGCAGGTGCCGGCGCCGCAGGTCTCGCTCATGCCCCAGAGCTCGGCGAGCGGGATGCCGATCGCGTGGAAGAACTCGAGGACCTCGACGGGCGTCGGGGCGGCCCCGACGTTCACGGCGTTGATCTGGTCGAAGCCGAGCATCGCGCGGATCGGCGCGAACATCGCCTCGTCGGCCTTGGCGACCGCGGCGGCGAGCTCCTCGGGGACGGGCTCGCCCGCCTGCTCGAGGCGGACCTTCTGGATCGCGGCGGCGAGGGCGCCCTCCGCCTTGGCGCGCTCCTCGGGCTCGCGGGAGGCGATCTGCGTCTCGAGCCCGGACTTCAGCTTCTCCCAGATCCGCGGGACGGCGAAGAACCAGTTGGGCCGCACCTCCGGCAGGTACCCGAGCACCTGGCGCGGGTCGGGACAGCAGGTGATCGTGAAGCCGAAGACGATCGGGAGGTAGTGGTGCGCGGCGCGCTCGGCGATGTGCGCGGCGGGCAGCCACGAGATGACGCGGGCGCCCTCGGGGAACTGCACGAGCGCCTCGATGCCCACGACGGCGGCGAGGAGGTTGCGGTGCGCCAGCTGCACGCCCTTGGGCGGGCCGGTCGTGCCCGAGGTGTAGATCAGGGTGAGCACGTCGTCGCCGTCGAGCTCGGCGACGGACGCCTCGACGTCGAAGTCCGGGTTGGACCCCTCGACGGCGGACAGCGGCGTCGTGCCCTCGGGGGCGTCGCCGTCGATGACGATGACGTGCTCGAGGCTCGGGAGGCTCTTGCGCGCCTCGAGCACCTGCGGCAGGAAGGCCTGCTCGGTGACGAGCACGCGCGCGTTCGCGTCGGAGACGACGAACTCGATCTGCTCGGGCGTGTACTGCATGTAGATCGAGAACGGCGTGGCGCCGACCATCATCGCGGCGACGTCCACGAGGTGGAACTCGGGGCGGTTGATGAGCAGGATCGCGACGCTGTCGCCCTTGCGCACCCCGAGTCCGGCGAGGCCGCCGGCGAGGGCGTCGACGCGCTGCTGCAGCTCCCCCAGGTCCAGGCGACCTCGTCGCCCATCGTGCGGATCGCGGTCTCCCCCGCGCGCTGCGTGGCGGTGATCCGGAAGGCCTCGGCGATCGACCGGGCGTCGACGGCCCGCCGGCCGGCGGTGCTGCTCTCCATGTGGGTGCTCCCTCTCCGTGTCCGGGACGCCGCCACGCGGCCCCCGCTCTCGGCCGCCAGCGTACCGGAGCCCGGGGTCCGCCGTCACGAAGATGACGCAGGCGTCACCTTGCCCGGACAGGGCGTCCGGTCAGTTGATGCCGAACCCCTCGCCGCGCAGGCGCCCGATGTCGTTCGTGAGGCCGATGGCGAAGATGAAGATCACGAGCACGAAGCCCACGACGCTCGCGCGCTCCATGACGCTGAACGGGATCGGCTTGCGCCGGATCTTCTCCGCGGTCGCCCAGAAGATGTGCCCGCCGTCGAGCGGCAGGAACGGGAACAGGTTCACGATCGCCAGCGACAGCGAGATGATCGCGAGGATGTTCACCGTCTGAACCCAGGAGACCTCGACCGACTGCCGGGTCGTCTCGTAGGAGCCGACGACGCCCGAGACCTCCTTGCGCGCCTCCGCGTCGTAGAACAGCCGGGTGATCGCCTCGACGGTGCCGGTGGTGATGTTCCACATGTCGGTGACGCCCTCCTTCGCGGCGCCGCCGATGCCGAACGTCTTCTCCTGCGTGCCGAAGCCGAAGCCCAGCCGGGTGCGCTCGAGCGCCCCGTCGTAGCGGGGGTCACCTCGACCGCGACGCGGCGGCCGTCCCGCTCCACGACGAGCGCGACCGGCTCGGCCGCCGAGCAGCCGGTGATCTGCTGGGCCGGGCAGCGGTGGGTCGAGACCTGCCGGGAGATCTCCTCGGTGCTCGACACGGGCCGCCCGTCGACCGAGACGACGCGGTCCCCGGGCTGCAGCTTGCCCTGCGCGGGCGCGCCGGGCTCGATCGCCTCGACCCGTGTCGTCGGCTCGAGCAGGGTCTGGGTCGCATAGAGGCCGGTGAGCACGACGAACGCGATCAGGACGTTCATCAGCGGGCCCGCGGCGATGACGACGATCCGCTTCCAGACGGGCTGGCGGTAGTAGGCGCGGTGGGCGACCTCCTCCGGCACGTCCTCCTCCGGGTTCATCCCGGTGATCTTCACGTAGCCGCCGAGCGGGATCGCCCCGATGCCGTACTCGGTCTCGCCGCGGCGGACCTTCGCGAGGATCGGCGGGAAGAACAGCGCGAACCGCTCGACGCGCATGCCGACGGCCTTGGCGGCGGCGAAGTGCCCGAACTCGTGCAGGACGATCAGCGCGGCGAAGCCGACGAAGGCGATGACCCAGCTCACGCGGCGACCTTCTCGACGAGCTCGGCGGCGACGGCGCGGGCCTCGCGGTCGGCCTCGTAGAGCGTCTCGAAGGCGCGGATCGGGGCGCTGCCGAGCGCGTCGAGGGCCCCGGCGATCACGTCGGGGATCCCGAGGAACGGGAGTCGGCCACCGAGGAAGGCGTGGACCGCGATCTCGTTGGCCGCGTTCAGCACGCAGGGCGCGGTGCCGCCCGCGGTGCCGGCCTCGATCGCCATCCGCAGGCACGGGAACGCCTCGGTGTCGACCGGCTCGAACGTCAGCGACCCGACCTCGGCGAGGTCGAGCGGCCGCAGCGGCAGCGGCACGCGCTGCGGGTGGTGCAGCGCGTAGGCGATCGGGGCGCGCATGTCGGGATGGCCGAGGTGCGCGAGCGCCGCGCCGTCGACGAGCGTGATCAGCGAGTGGACGATCGACTGGGGGTGCACGACGACGCCGATGCGCTCGTACGGCGTGCCGAACAGGTGGTGGGCCTCGATCACCTCGAGGCCCTTGTTCATGAGCGTGGCGGAGTCGATCGTGATCTTGCCGCCCATCGCCCAGGTCGGGTGCGCAAGCGCCTGCTCGATCGTGACGCCCTCGAGCTCGGCGCGGCTGCGGCCGCGGAACGGGCCGCCGGAGGCGGTGAGCACGAGCTTCTCGATCGAGTCGAGGCCGCCGGTGGCGTGCTCGCCGTGGACGAGCTGGTGGATCGCCGAGTGCTCGCTGTCGACCGGCAGGATCTGGGCGCCGGTCGCCTCGGCGAGCGCCATGACGAGCTCGCCGCCGACGACGAGCGACTCCTTGTTGGCGAGCGCGAGGTCGATGCCCTCGCCGAGCGTCGCGACCGTCGGCCCGAGCCCCGCCGATCCGACGAGCGCGTTGAGCACGAGGTCGGCGCCGGACTCGAGCACCAGCTGGACGAGACCCTCGGGGCCGCGCAGCACCTCGCCGTCGGTCCAGGCTTCCGCGGCCTGCGCCGCGAGGTCCGGGTCGGTGACCGCGATCCGCGGCACCCCGTGCTGGACGGCCTGCTCGACGAGCTGCCTCCAGTTCGTCTGGGCGCTGAGCCCGACGACCTCGAGGTCGTCGGAGCGCGAGATCACGTCCAGGGCCTGGGTCCCGATCGACCCGGTGGACCCCAGCAGGAGGATGCGGCGGGACACCCCAGGGATGATGGCAGCCCGGCCGTCACCGGCCCGTCACGGGCCGGTCGGCGGTGCCCCGGCCGTGATGGCCGGGGCATGCCGGGGATCTAGACGAGCGCGGGCTCGCGGACCGGCGCGGGCGTCGGGACGACGTCCAGGCCGCCCTCGCGGCGCATCGTCGCCCAGAGCTCGTCGCGCGAGCGCCCGGGGACCGCCACGTAGCGGAACATCCGCGGCAGCGTCCAGGCCAGCGCGGGCTCGTCGTCCTTCACGCCCTGCAGGTAGTGCAGCAGCGCGATGAAGAAGCAGGCCTCCACCATCATCATCGCCGCGGCGATCCAGCGCAGCGCCTCCGGCATCCCGGAGTTGTGCGCGATCAGGTGGATCCAGCCGACGGTGAAGTAGGTGGCCGCCATCCCGTAGGACGGAGCCATCACCAGCAGCCACTTGCGGCCGCCCTTCAGGCGCGGCACGCCGTAGGCGAGGATCGAGCCGACCGCGACGAACGAGGCGCTGTTGATGAACGCCCACCAGTACGGGAAGCCGAGGAACTCGAACGGCTGGATGCCGTAGTACGTGTAGACCCCGAGGTTGATGCCGATGGTCTCCATGACGGCGTCGAGGATCCCGCCCATGGCGAAGAGCATGAAGTAGTGCTTGCGCTTCGCCCCGTTGCTGATGACGAAATAGCAGAAGTACGACATCAGGCCCAGGAAGGCGACGTAGCAGAGGGGGATCAACAGCGGGACCGAGACCCCGAAGTTCGTGTAGACCATCTGCAGGTTCGGGGCCCAGTGCAGGTGCCCGAGCATGTCGAGCATCGCCTCTTCGAACGAGCAGATGAAGCCGCCGACGATCACGATGATCGGCAGCCAGTGCCCTTGACGGGCGGACCGGATGGCCCACGGCAGCGCGAACAGCACGACGGCCGCTCCCGCGATGAAGAAGAAGGCGATCTCGGCACCGCCGCTGGCCGGGTCGAGTGCCGGCTGATCCGAGGGGATGACGTTGGGCGGGTAGCCCTCCTCACCCAGCAACGGGTTCCATTCGTTCCACCAACTGGTCGCGCTCATGGGCGCGAGCCTAACCAGAATCGAACACCGTGTACAGACAAACGAACAAATTGTTCGATGCCGGGTGTCGGGCTACATCAGCGCGAGCCAGACGTAGTAGCCGACGACGATGCTGAAGAGCACCGCGTCGAGACGGTCGAGCGCGCCGCCGTGCGCCCCGAACAGCGTCCCGGTGTCCTTCGTTCCCGCGTCCCGCTTGAGGTAGCTCTCGAACAGGTCGCCGACCGGGGCGGCGAGGCCGACGCAGGCGCCGAGGATCAGCGCGTCCGTGCCGGACAGCCAGTCCTGGTAGAGCCCGGCGGCCCAGGTGGCGACGATCGCGGTGACGAAGCCGATCGCCAGGCCCTCGACCGTCTTGTTCGGGGAGATCGCCGGCGCGAGCTTGCGGCGCCCGAACTGGCGGCCGCCGAGGTAGGCGCCCGTGTCGCCGAGGAACGTGCCGACGAGCACGTCGACGATGATCGCGCCGCCGTGCGGGAGGTCGCGCAGCAGGATCGCGTGCGCGAGACCGAGCCCGATCCACGTGACCCCGAGGATCGTCACCGAGATCGCCGGCGCCCCGCCCTTCGGCTGCGCCGCGGTCAGCACGAACACGACCGGGAAGGTCGCCACGAGCGCGATCATCACGTGCGTCGAGTCGCCGAAGAACGCGGCGAGCGACAGCGCGATCACGCCGATGAAGCCGCCCAGGCGCGACGGGTGCGCCTTGTCGAACATCTGGAACAGCTCGTGCAGGCAGACGAGCCCGAGCCCGATCAGGCCGAGCGTGAAGAAGATGTCGCCCAGCGCGACGATCGTGATCGCGAAGATGATCGCCGGGATCGCCACGATGATCCGCGCCGTCAGGTCGCTGCGCTGCGGCCGCTCGCGGGCGGCGCGGCTCGCCACGCTCACCGCCCCCCGAAGCGCCGGACGCGGTCGCTGTACTGGTCCAGCGTGCGGCGGAACGCGTCGCGGTCGAAGTCCGGCCACAGCTCGTCGGCGAAGACGAGCTCGGAGTACGCGGACTGCCACAGCAGGTAGTTCGAGAGGCGCTGCTCGCCCGAGGTGCGGATGACGAGATCCGGCTCGTGCATCTCCGGCGCGTAGAGGAGCTTGGCGAAGTCCTCCTCGGTGCCGCCGGTGAAGCGGGCGGCCGCGTCGACGATCTCGGCCCGGCCGCCGTAGTTGAACGCGATGAACAGCGTGATCCGCGTGTTGTCCGCGGTCTGCGCCTCGGCCCAGTCCATGAGCTCCAGCAGCGCCGGCGTGATGCGGTCGCGGCGGCCGATGAACCGCATCCGCACGCCCTGGGCCTTGAGCTCCGGCGTCTCGGTCTGGATGCGCTGGGCGAACATCCGCATGAGGCCGGTGACCTCCTGCGCGGAGCGCGTCCAGTTCTCGGTCGAGAACGAGTAGACCGTGAGCTCCTCGATGCCCCACTCGGCCGCGTCGCGCAGCCGCGCCTTCACGGTGTCGGCGCCGGCGCTGTGCCCGTCGTTGACGGGCAGCCCCCGGGCCTCGGCCCAGCGCCCGTTGCCGTCGGTGATGATCGCGACGTACCGCGGCGCGACGGCTGCGCCCGGCATCAGACCTCGAGGATCTCGGCTTCCTTGGCCTTCAGGACCGCGTCCAGCTGCGCGACGCTCGCGTCGGTGAGCTTCTGCAGCTCGCCCTCGCCGCGGTGCTCGTCGTCGGCGCCGACCTCGCCCTCGTCCTTGAGCTCCTTGAGGTCCTGCATGACGTCGCGGCGGACGTTGCGCACGGCGACGCGGCCCTCCTCGGCGATGCTGCGCACGAGCTTGACCATGTCGCGGCGGCGCTCCTCGTTGAGCTCCGGCACGCTCAGGCGGATGAGCCGGCCGTCGTTGCTCGGGGTCAGGCCGAGGTCGGCCTGCATGATCGCCTTCTCCACCGCGGGGATGGAGGACTGGTCGAACGGCTGGACGGTCAGCAGCCGCGCCTCGGGCGCGTTGACGGTCGCCAGCTGCTTCAGCGGCGTCATCGCGCCGTAGTAGTCGACCACGATGCGGTCCAGGAGCGCCGGGCTCGCGCGGCCCGTGCGGACGGTGCCGAACTGGCCGGTCGTCGCCTCCACGGACTTCGTCATGCGCTCGCGCGCGTCGGCCAGCAGCTCGTCGATCAGCTCACTCATGCGTTCCTCAGCCCTCCGTCGCGACGAGGGTTCCGACGCGCTCGCCGCACACTATCCGGTCGATGTTGGACTCGTCGTCCATGTTGAACACGTGGATCGGCAGCCGCTGCTCCATGCAGATCGTGAGCGCCGTGGCGTCCATGACCTTGAGGCCGCGCTGCAGCGCCTCCATGTGCGAGATCTCGGGGATGAACGTCGCGTCCGGGTCGGTGCGCGGGTCCCCGGAGTAGACGCCCTCCACCCCGTTCTTGGCCATCAGCAGCGCGTCGGCGTGCATCTCCCGCGCGCGCAGGGCGGCGGCGGTGTCGGTCGTGAAGAACGGGTTGCCGGTGCCGGCGGCGAAGATCACGACGCGGTGCTTCTCGAGGTGGCGCATCGCGCGGCGACGCAGGTACGGCTCGGCGACCTCGGCGATCGTGATCGCCGACACCACGCGCACGTGGATGCCGAGCTTCTCCAGCGCGTCCTGCAGCGGCAGGGCGTTGAGCACCGTCGCGAGCATGCCCATGTAGTCGGCGGTCGCACGGTCCATGCCCGCGGCGGCACCGGTCATGCCGCGGTAGATGTTCCCGGCGCCGACGACGATCGCGACCTCGACGCCGCGGTCGTGGATCGCCTTGACCTGCGCCGCGACGGCCTGCAGGCGCTCGGGATCGGTGCCGTAGTCGAGGGAGCCCATGAGGGCCTCCCCCGACAGCTTCAGCAGGATCCGCTTGAACGCGGGCGTCGCGGCGTCGGTCACGGTGTGGGCAACCTACCCGGGCTACTCGCCGACCGCGAACCGGGCGAAGCGGCGGATGACCACGTTCTCCCCGGTCGTCGTCGACAGGTCCGCGCGGAGCTGCTCGATCGTCTTGCCGTCGTACTTGTCGGCGTTCACGTGCACCTGGTCGAGCAGCACGATCTCGGCGAGCCACTTGTTCAGCATGCCCTCGACGATCTTCGGCCGGATGTTCTCCGGCTTGTCGGCGACCTGCTGCTCGAAGATGGCGGCCTCGGCGTCCTTGACGTCCTGGGGCACCTCGTCACGCGACACGTACTTCGCGGTCGGGGACGCGGCGACGTGCATCGCGATCTCCCGCGCGAACGCGACGAAGTCCTCGTTGCGGGCGACGAAGTCGGTGTTGCAGTCGACCTCGACGATGACGCCGACCTTGCCGTTGCTGTGGATGTAGGACTGCACGGTGCCCTCGGCCGCCTCGCGGTCCGCGAGCTTGCCGAGCTTCTTGCCCAGCTTGACCTTCAGCAGCTCCTCGGCCTTCGCGGCGTCGCCGCCGGCCTCGGTCAGGGCGTTCTTGCAGTCCATCATCCCGGCGCCGGTCTTCTGACGCAGCGCCTTGACGTCCTGGGCGGTGAACTCAGCCATTCGGGTTCTCCTGCGCGGCCGGGGCGGCGGGCGCGCTCTCGGGGGCGGGGGTCGGGGTGGCCTCGGCGGCGGGCGCCGCGACCGGGGCGGTCGGGGCGGCGGCGGCCTGCTCGGCGGCGGCCTTGGCGGCCTCCTCGGCCTCCTTGCGGGCGCGCAGCTCCGCCTCGCGACGGGCGCGCTCCTCGGCCTCGGCCTGCTGACGGGCCTGCTCGGCCGCCTGGAACTGGCCGCGGCCCTGGGCGACGACGTCGCCGATCGCCTTCGTGATCGCCACGCAGGAGCGGATCGAGTCGTCGTTGCCCGGGACGACGTAGTCGATGCCGTCCGGGTCGCAGTTGGTGTCGACCATGCCGATGATCGGGATCCGCAGGCGCCGGGCCTCCTTCACCGCGATCTCCTCGACCTTGAGGTCGATGACGAACATCGCGTCCGGCGGACGCTGCATGTTCTTCACGCCGCCGAGGTTGGCGCGCAGCTTCTCGAGGTCGGCCTGCGCGGCCATGCGCTCGCGGGTCGGCAGCAGCGCGAGCTGGCCCTCCGCCTCGTAGCGCTCGAGGTCGTGCAGCCGCTTGATGCGGTTGCTGATGGTCTGGAAGTTCGTCAGCAGGCCACCGAGCCAGCGGTGGTTGACGTACGGCTGACCGCAGGACTCCGCGATCTCCTTGATGCCGTCACGGGCCTGCTTCTTCGTGCCCACGAAGAGCACGACGCCGCCGCGGTGCGCGACGGTCCCGGCGAACTCCTGCGCGTCGGCGAGCAGCTTCTGCGTCTTGAGGAGGTCGATGATGTAGATGCCGCCACGCTCACCGTGGATGAAGCGGCGCATCTTGGGGTTCCAACGGCGCGTCTGGTGACCGAAGTGGACTCCGGCCTCCAGCAGCTCCTTGATGCCGACGTCGGCCATGGGTGCTGCTCCCTTTGTGGTTCGAGGTACTGGTCGGTGCTGCGCCCGTCGGATCGCGGCACGAACCCGGCGTGATGGTCTGCCGGGCAGGGCGGCCGCGAGGCTCCCGACGGGGTCGGGAATCGAAGAAGCGCAAGTGTACGCAAGTTCTGCTCACGCCGGTCGTTGGGGAGAGTGCGGGTCGGCCCCCCTTCCCCTACCTCCGGCGGACCGGCCCGCATGAGCCGCGGTGACCGGCGGCGCGCCCTCGCGGCGCGCCGCCGCACCACGCGGGCGATCAGGCCGTGGCGGCCGCGCGCGAGCGCGGCCTCGAGGTCCGCGGGAAGCGGTGAGACGACGTCGACCTCGGCCCCCGTGCCCGGGTGGACGAAGCGCAGCCGGGTGGCGTGCAGGAACTGGCGGTCGAGCCCGTACAGGCCGGGGCGACCGTACTCCGGGTCGCCGCAGACCGGATGGCCGATGGCCTGCAGGTGCACGCGGATCTGGTGGGTCCGACCGGTCTCCAGGCGCACGCGCAGCAGCGACGAGGCGGGCAGGGCGCGCTCGAGCTCGAAGTGGGTGCGCGCCTCGCGCGCGTCGGCGCTGTCGGTGGACATGCGGGTGCGCACGCGCCGGTCGCGGCCGATCGGCGCGTCGATCGTGCCGGTGCGCGCGGGCGGCCGGCCGTCGACGAGCGCGAGGTACTCGCGGGTGATCTCGCGCTCCTGCAGCAGCTCCTTCAGGGCGCGGTGCGTCTCGTCGCTCTTGGCCACGACGAGCAGGCCGCTGGTGTCCTTGTCGAGTCGGTGCACGATGCCCGCGCGCCAGGCCTCCTCGCCGCCGGCGGCCCGCCCGGCGAGCGCCTGGGCGAGCGTGCCGTGGCGGTTGCCGCGCGCCGGGTGCACCACGACGCCGGGCGGCTTGTCGACGACGAGCAGGTCGTCGTCCTCGTAGGCGACGCCGAACGTGGCGGGCGGCCCCTCATCGTCGGGGACGGGCTCGCGCACGGGGTCCTGCGCGACGTCGACGGCGATGCGCTCCCCGGTGCGGACCCGGTGGCGCTTGCGGACGACCGCGCCGTCGACGGTGACCGCGCCCGCCTCGATCAGGCGGGTGGCGCGGCTGCGGGAGCCCAGCGGCTCGGCGAGGAACGCGTCCAGGCGCTCCCCCCTCCCAGTCAGACGGGACCAGCTGCTCCATCGGCCTCGATCGGCTCCTCGTCGCGGCGTCGGTCGCTCATCTCCACCACGGCGATGAGCGCGATCACACCGCAGGTGATCGCCATGTCGGCGACGTTGAACGCCGGCCACGACGGCAGCTTCAGGAAGTCCGTCACGGCCCCCAGGGCGACCCGGTCGATGATGTTGCCGACCGCCCCGCCGACGAGCAGGCCCGTCGGCAGCCAGACGCCGGGCTGATGGGCATGGGTCGCGAAGTACGCGAGCAGGCCTCCCAGCGCGATCGCGATGACGATGATCACGACCGTCTGGCCGCCGCCGGCGAAGGCGCCGAAGGCCACGCCGCGGTTCTCGACGTGGACGAGCTTCAGCAGCGGGAAGATCGGGTCGCTGCTGCCCTGCTCGACGCCGCGGCGGACGAGGACCTTCGTCAGCTGGTCGACGGCGAGGACCGCGAGCAGGACGACGCCCGCCAGGCGCCAGGATCGGGCGGCGGCCCCGCTCACGCGTGCTCGACGATGCCGGCGAGCAGGTTCCCGGCGATCTGCAGGACGAAGATCGCCACGATCGGGCTGAGGTCCAGCGGACCGAGCGGCGGGATGAACCGCCGGAAGAGGTTGAGGTACGGCCCGACGGTGTCGTTGAGGAAGCCGAGGATCGCGCTGCCGGTGCGGTTGTACGGCATCCGTCCCCCGAACCCGAAGAAGAGCTGGGTGAGGATGTAGGCGATGATCAGCAGGACGTAGACGTAGGTCAGGGTCCGGATGAACCCCCCGATCTCCTCCTGGATGGTCGCGAGCACGAGGGTGGCGGTCATCGGCGTTCTTTCTGCAGCACGGCGTCGAGGGCGTCGGAGAAGGCGGTGCGCAGCCCGGCCCGCTCGAGGGCGTCGAGCCCCCGCGCGGTCGACCCGCCGGGCGAGGTGACCTCACGCCGGACGGTCAGCGTGTCGTAGTCCTTGTGGCGCAGCAGCGCCGCGGTCCCGGCCATCGTCTGCACCACGAGCTCCTGGGCGACGTGGACGGGCAGGCCGGCGCGGACGCCGGCGTCGATCTGGGCCTCGGCGACGAGCGCCATGTACGCGGGCGCGTTGGCCATCAGGCCCATGGCGACGTCGACCTGCGCCTCGGGGACGCGGACGGCGGTGCCGAGCTCCGCGACGAGCTCCGTCACCGCGGTGCCCAGCGGGTCGTCGAGCGCGCCGTCGCCGTCGTCGGCGAGCAGCACGACACCGGCGCGGACCTCGACCGGCGTGCTGGGCATCAGCCGCACGACCGGCCGGTCGGGGTACGCGTCACGCACGTCGGCGAGCGGGACCCCGCCGAGGATCGAGACGATCGCGCGGGCCTCCCCCGCGATCTCCCGGGCAACCTCGCGCAGCTGCCCCGGCTTGTGGCAGAGGACGACGACGTCGGCGCGGCGGGCGAGCTCGAGGTTCGAGGCGATCGCCTCGCCCCCGGTCTGCGCGGCGAGCGCGCGGGCGCGCTCGGGCAGGGCGTCGCTGCACAGCACGGGCCGTGCCCAGCCGCGCGCCATGGCGCCCGCCATGTTCCCGGATCCGATCAGGCCGATCTGCATCGCTCGCGAAGAGTACGGGTCGCGGGTGGCGCGGCGCTCAGCGGAAGCGCCCGCGCACCGCGCGCACGGCCTGGGCGCCGAGCAGCAGCGGCAGGCGCCGTCGCGCGCCGTGCAGCGCGTCGTCGATCGCGGCCCGCGCGGCGGCGCCGTGCAGCGGCGGCCCGTGTCCCATGAGCAGCGTCTCGGGCTCCAGGCGTCCGAGCGCGCCCGGCGGGAGCAGGCGGCGGGCCGGGTGCACGCCGACCGTCTCCCCGGGCGCCGCGAAGTCGGGGGCGCCGACGAGCGCCTCGGCGACGACGAGGACGCGGTGCTCGGGCAGCCACAGCGCGTCCTCCTTCCAGAACGGCAGGTGCCACTGCGGCAGGACCTCGAACGGCAGGGCGGCCCCGTCGAGCGGCACGCGCAGGTGCGGGACGCCGAGGCGCTGGGCGATCGCGGCGCAGTCGCGCGGGTGGCGGTCCAGCAGCTGCAGGACCCCGGCGGGCGTGCCGAGCTCCGCGACCGCGGCCTCGACCTCCTCGCCGTCGGGCGGGTCGATCAGCCAGACGCCACCGCCGGCGAGCACGGCGTGCCCGGCGCGCTGCATCCAGGCCGGCGAGGGATGGATCCAGGACCGCGTGACCGGGCCGGGCCCGACGAGCGGGCTCACGACTGGTTGAAGAAGCCCTTCTCGATCAGCTCGGCGCGCTCCTCGGCGCTGATCTCGACGTTGCGCGGCGTGAGCATGAAGACCTTGTCGGCGATCCGCTGCATGCCGCCGTCGAGCGCGTACGTCAGGCCGGAGGCGAAGTCGATCAACCGCTTGTTCAGGTCGTTGTCGGTGCTCTGGAGGTTCAGCACGACGGGGATGCCGTCCTTGAACTTGTCGGCGACCTGCTGGGCGTCGTTGAAGCTCTTGGGGATGACGAGGTGCACGCGCACGTCGCGGCTGCGCGTGCTGCTGCCGCCGACGGCCCGCAGCTGCGTCGTCTTCGGCGCGCGGCCCGCGGGCTCGTCGTCGCTGAAGATGTCGTCGAAGTCGTCGCGGCGCCGGCGGCTGTTCAGGCGCCGGACGTTCGGGCGCTCCCGGTAGCGCTCCTCGAGCTCCGCCTCGGGCGCGTAGTCGTCGACGATCTCGTCGTCGTACGCGGGATCGCGCTCCTCGGCGAGACCGAAGTAGACCATCGTGCGGTGCCAGCTGTCGCGAAGAGCCATAGCTCCCCAAGAGTACGCGGTCGCTCGCGTTTTCCCTGCACGCGGGCTCAGCGATACAGGCGGGTGCCGACCCGCACGACGGTCGCGCCCTCCTCCACGGCGATCGCGAAGTCCTGCGTGGTGCCCATCGAGAGCTCGCGCAGCCCGTGCTCGCGGGCGAGGGCCGCGAGCGCCGCGAACCACGGGCGGCTCTCCTGGGGGTCGTCGGCGAGCGGCGGCATCGTCATCAGGCCGCTGACGGGCAGCGGGCAGCGGGCGAGGAACGCGGGGAGCTCCTGCGGGTCGATGCCGCTCTTGCCCTCCTCGCGCGCGATGTTCACCTCGACGAGCACGCCGACCGGCGCGTCGAGCTTGCCGAGCTCGCGCAGCGCGCTGTCGCTGCCGACCGAGTGGATGCGCCGCACCAGCGGGGCGAGGCCCCTGACCTTGCGGCTCTGCAGGTGCCCGATGAAGTCCCACGTGACGGGACCCAGGCCCTGCTCCTCCCAGGCGCGTGCCTTGCGCTCGAGCTCCTGCGCGCGGTTCTCCCCGAGGACGGTGACGCCCGCGGCGGCGAGCACGGGCAGCTCCTCGATGGCCACGTACTTCACGGCGGCGAGCAGCTCCACCTCGGACGGGTCGCGCCCGACCCGCGCGCAGGCGTCGGCGATCTCGGCGCGGACGCCGTCGGCCGCCGCGCGCACGCGGTCGGCGTCGAGCCCGCGGATCAGGTCCGCCATGCGATCCCCATCTGTCGTCCGGTGGTGCCGCCGTCGCGACGGTGGCTGAAGAGCATCCCGGCGGGCGCGCAGAGCGTGCACAGCCCGACGTCGTGGACGGTGGCGACGCCCGCGTCCCGCAGCCGCTCGGCGGCGATCGCCTTGAGGTCGATGCGGCGGCCGTCGCGGACCGCGTCGCCGTGCTCGGCGAACGCCTCGCGGACCTCGTCCCCGACCTCGTAGCAGCAGCCCCCGGCCCCGGGCCCGATGACGGCGACCATCGGGGCGTGGTCGGCGACCTGCGCGTCGCGCACCGATTCCACGGCGACGTCGACGACCCCGGCGGCGAGCCCGCGCCAGCCGGCGTGCGCGGCGGCGACCGCGCCGTGGCCGAGGACGAGGATCGGCAGGCAGTCGGCGGCGAGGACCGCGACGGCGACGTCCGGGCGATCGGTGATGAGCGCGTCGGCCTCCGGCGGGTCCTGGCGCGGGTCGGCGGCGCGGCCGGGCCGCGCGTCGATCGAGACGACCGCGGTGCCGTGGACCTGGCGCGCGGAGGCGATCGGCCGCCCGACGAGCCGCGTGACGGCGGCGCGGTTGGCGTCGACGGCCGCCGCGTCGTCCTCCGTCCACGGCCCGAGGTTGAGGCTGTCGTACGGCGGGTGGCTGACGCCGCCGCGCCGGGTCGTGAAGAGCACGTGGCCCCCCGGCAGGTCCGCGGTGATGTGGTCGCCGCTCCAGCGGAACGGCGCCGGCAGCTCGCTCATTCCCGCGACAGCCTAGTGCCGAGCGCGACCGCGAGCTGCGACGCCCGGTCGGGCGCCTCGTCCTCCAGGCACGCGTCGAGTGCGGCGGCGAGGCGGGCGCCGAGCTCCGGGCCCTGCGGGACGCCCGCGGCGAGCAGGTCGGCGCCGCTGATCGCCAGGCGCCGGTGGCGCAGGTCGTCGATCCAGCGGCGGGCCTGGTCGCCGCCGGCGAGCGCGACGACCTCGACGGGCACGCCGCGGGCGGCGCGGCCGATCTCGGTGGCGGTCCGGGCGCGCCGCAGCGGCGTGCGGACCATCTCGCGGGAGCCGGCGGCCACGACGTCCCGGTCCGCGGCGGGGAACGCGAGCTCGTCGAGCCACCGCACGACCTCGGCGGCCGGCATCGGCTCGACGCACGCGGCGAGGGTCAGCAGGTCGGCGCGGCCGTCGGGCGGCAGCAGCGCGAGCGCGTCGGCGAGGCGCGGCGGCGCCGTGGTGAGCGCGTCGGGCAGCAGCCGCGCGTTGAGCGCCCGGGCCTGCGCGAGCACCGCGAGCGGGTCCGGCTCGCGCAGCGCGTGGCGCAGCTCGTTGCCCGTCCGCGTGCCGCTGACCGTCGTCGGGTCGGCGGCGGCGGCGAGCGCGCGCGTGTGCGGCTCGACCGCGAAGCCGAGCCGGGCGGCGTACCGCGCCGTGCGCCACAGGCGCGTGGGGTCATCGCGGAAGCTCGCGTCGTGCAGGACCCGCAGGACGCCGGCCTCGAGGTCCTCCACGGCCCCGGGGGCGCCGCGCAGCTCCGGGTTCCCGGCTCCCACGCGCAGCGCAAGCGCGTTGACGGTCAGGTCGCGGCGCAGCAGGTCCTCGTCGATCGACGCGGGCTGGACCTCCGGCAGCGCCCCCGGGTGCGCGTAGGTCTCGCGGCGGGCGCGGACGACGTCGTGGGCCTGCGTCGCCCCGGCCGGGACGACGGTCGCGGTGCCGAAGCGGTCGTGCTGCACGACGCTGCCGGGCAGGGCGGCGAGGACCGCGGCGGGGTCGCCCTCCACCACGAGGTCGAGCTCGCGCGGCACCCGGTCCAGCAGGACGTCGCGGACGGCACCGCCGACGACCCACAGGCCCGGCACGTCGGCGAGCGCGTCGAGCAGCGGCGCCGCCCCGGGGGCGGCGCGCAGGGCCTCGAGGACGTCGGCCGGGGGGCGCACGCACGAAGTGTCCCCGCTACGGTGAGCCGATGCCCTCGCGCCCCCGGCGACGGAGACGCCTGGTCCTCGCGGTGCTCGCCGCGCTCACCGTCCTGGTCGGGGGCGGCGGCCTCGCCGTGCTGCTGCTCGGCGGCGGCGAGCAGGGCGACGTGGTCAACACCGACGTGGAGTTCCGCGACGAGGCGCCCGAGGCGCCGCCCGTGCGCGCGCCCGCCTCGGAGGGGCCGTCGGCGTTCAACTGGCCGGTCTACGGGTTCACGAAGTCCCGCACCCAGTACCTGCCGGTCGACAAGCCGCTGCGGCCGCCGTTCGAGCGGCGCTGGAAGCTCGGCGGGAAGATCCTGCTCGAGTTCCCGCCGGTCCTCGGCGCCCGCTCGATGTACCTGCTGAAGAACAACGCGGCGCTCTACGCCTTGGCGCGGCAGACGGGCAAGGTCCGCTGGAAGACGAAGCTCGGCCACCTCGCCGCCTCCTCGCCGGCGGTCGCGCACAACACGGTCTACTCGGTGATCCTCGAGCGCGGGAAGGGCATCCGCAAGGGCCGGGTCGTCGCGGTCTCGGCCAAGGACGGCCGCACGCGCTGGTCGCGCAAGCTGCCCAGCCGCGCCGAGTCCTCCCCGCTGCTGCATCGCGGCTCGCTGTACTTCGGGACCGAGAACGGCACCGTGTACGCGCTGGACGCCTCCGACGGCAGCGTCGAGTGGACCGCGAAGGCCGCGGGCGCGGTGAAGGGCGCCCTCGCCCTGGAGGGCGACCGGCTGTTCATGGCCGACTACGGCGGCGCGGTGCAGGCGCTGCGGCTGCGCGACGGCAAGCGCCTGTGGCGCACCGAGACGCGCGGCGGGCGCTTCGGGCTCTCGGCGGGCAACTTCTACTCGACGCCGGCGGTCGCGTTCGGCCGCGTCTACGTCGGCAACACCGACGGCGGGGTGTACTCGTTCTCCGCGCGGACCGGCAAGCTCGCGTGGCGCAAGGAGACCGGCGGGTTCGTCTACTCCTCCCCCGCCGTGGCGGAGGTCCCGGGGACCCGGCCCACGGTGTACATCGGCTCCTACGACAAGAAGCTCTACGCGCTTGACGCGCGCACCGGCCGGCCGCGCTGGACGAAGAACGTCGGCGGCCGCATCTCCGGGGGCGTGACGGTCATCGGGGACCTCGTGTTCTCCTCGACGCTCGAGGGCCGCACGACCGCGGTCACGGCCCGGTCGGGCCGCACGATCTGGCGGTTCGGGCGCGGCAAGTTCAACCCGGTCGTGTCGACCGGGCGCGGCCTGTTCGTGATGGGCTCGACGAGCATGTTCGCGTTCGACGGTCGCCCGGGCTCCTCCTCGGGCGATGCGCCGAAGGCGCGGCCGCTCACGGCCGCCGAGCGGCGCCGCGTGATCGGCCGGCGCGTCGCGCGGCGCAAGCAGGCGCAGGCCCGCGCGCTGGCCCGGCGCGTCGCCGCCCGACGGGCGGCGGTCGCCCGCCGCAACGACCTGCGCCGTCGCGGGGTGCGGTTCTGCTTCCGCTCGGACGGCCGACGGGTCTGCCGGGTGCCCGAGCCGCTGGTGTGCGTGCGAGGCGCGGACGGCCGCACGACCTGCCGGGCGCGCCGGCCGGTCGTCTGCTTCACCGACGCGGACGGCCGCAAGGTCTGCCGCGCGCGCCGCGGGTAGCGGCGCGAAGACCGTCAGTCGACGGGCGGGCGGACCGGCACGCCCGCGTCGAGCAGGTGGCGCTTGGCCTCGCCGACGGTGTGCTGCCCGTAGTGGAAGATCGAGGCGCAGAGCGCCGCGTCGGCGCCGGCCTGCAGCGCGTCGACGAGGTGGTCGAGCGTCCCGGCGCCGCCGGAGGCGATGACGGGCACGCCGACCGCGGCGCTGACCGCCGCCGTCAGCGGCAGGTCGTAGCCGTCGTTGGTGCCGTCGCGGTCCATGCTCGTGAGCAGGATCTCCCCCGCCCCGCGCTCGACGCCCTCCCGGATCCAGTCGACGACGTCGCGGCCGGTGGGCGTGCGGCCCCCGGCGACGTACACCTCCCAGCCGGTGCCGTCCGCGCGGGCCTTGCAGTCGACCGCGAGCACGACGCACTGGGCGCCGAACACGTCGGCGAGCTCGCCGATCAGCTCGGGGCGCGCGACCGCGGCGCTGTTGATCGAGACCTTGTCGGCGCCCGCGTCCAGGACCCCCTGGGCGTCCGCGACCGAGCGGATCCCGCCGCCGATCGTGAACGGGATGAAGACGTTGTCGGCGGTGCGGCGCGCGAGGTCGACGATCGTGTCGCGCTTCTCGTGCGTGGCGGTGATGTCGAGGAAGACGAGCTCGTCGGCCCCGGCCGCGTCGTAGCGCTCCGCGAGCTCGACGGGATCGCCGGCGTCGCGGATGTCGACGAAGTTCGTGCCCTTCACGACGCGCCCGGCGTCGACGTCCAGGCACGGGATCACGCGCTTGAGGTGCATCAGTCCCGGCCGGGCTGGAACAGATCGGTGCGACCGCCGGGACCGGACGCACGG
This sequence comes from Conexibacter sp. W3-3-2, assembly GCF_009707605.1. Taxonomy (NCBI): domain Bacteria; kingdom Bacillati; phylum Actinomycetota; class Thermoleophilia; order Solirubrobacterales; family Conexibacteraceae; genus Conexibacter; species Conexibacter sp. W3-3-2. The sequence continues at coordinate 632,088 of NZ_WLYW01000001.1, forward strand.
CGCGGCGGCACCAGCGCGTCGTGCGCCTGCGCGATCGTGAACTTCTGCTCGTAGAGCGCCTTGCCGACGATGACCCCGAACAGGTTCACCTGGCGCAGGCCGGCCAGCGCGGAGAGGTCCTCGACCTTGCCGATGCCGCCGGAGTAGATGAAGCGCCCCTTGACGACGGCGGCGATGCGGTTGACCTCGTCGAGGTCGGGGCCCTGGAGCATGCCGTCGCGGTCGACGTTCGAGTACACGAACGAGCGCACGCCGCGGTTCTGGAGCTGCTCGATGACCGCCTCGGCGGGGATCGTCGTCGTCTCCTGCCAGCCGTGCGTGGAGACCATGCCCCCGCGCGTGTCGACGGACACGATGACCCGGTCGCGGTAGGCGCCGAGCACGTCGTCGAGGAAGTCGACGTCGGTGAACGCGGCGGTGCCGAGGATCACGCGCTCGACCCCGGCCTCGAGCGCGGCGGACACGGACGCGAGCGACCGCAGGCCGCCGCCGAGCTGCACGGGCACCTGGATCTCGGAGGTGATCCGCTCGATGTGCTCGAGGTTCTGCGGCGCCCCGGACTTCGCGCCGTCGAGGTCGACGATGTGCAGGTAGCGGGCGCCGGCCTTGACCCAGGCGCGCGCCGCGTCGAGCGGGTCGTCGTCGTAGACGGTGGTGTCGGCGAAGTCGCCCTGCTTGAGGCGGACGGCCTTGCCGCCGTAGATGTCGATGGCGGGGTAGAGGATCATGCGGGGACCGGGGGATTCGGCTGCGCCGACGGGGCGCAGAGGCGGGCGAAGTTCGCGAGCATCGCGAGGCCGTGCGTGGAGGACTTCTCGGGGTGGAACTGCGCCCCGAAGACGTGGTCGCGGCCGACGACGCTCGCGAACGGGACGCCGTAGTCGCTGGTGCCGAGCGTGACGTCGGGCGCGGAGGGCCGCGGGACGTAGCTGTGCACGTGGTAGAAGGTCGCGGGGTCGGGCAGGCCCGCGGAGATCGGGGACGGCCGCTCCCAGCGGACCTCGTTCCAGCCGATGTGCGGGAGCTTCAGCTGCGGGTGCGCCGGGCCGGGGTCGAGCGCGACGACCTCGCCGGGGAGCAGTCCGAGGCCCTCGGCGCCGCCGTGCTCGACGGAGCGCTCGAACAGCAGCTGCATGCCGAGGCAGGCGCCGAGCAGCGGCGTGCCGCCGGCGACGAGGTCGCGCAGCAGCGTGACGAGGCCGAGCGCACGCAGCCGCTCCATTGCGGCGGGGAACGCGCCGACGCCGGGCACGAGCAGGCCGTCGACGGTGCGCAGCTCGTCGTGGTCCCCGGTGATGCGCGCACGGACGCCGACCCGCTCGAGCGCCTTCTCGACGCTGCGGCGGTTGCCCATCCCGTGGTCGACGACGGCGATGGTGGGCGCGGGCACGGGCGGGGTCATCCGGTGAGCGTGCCCTTCGTGGACGGGACGCCGGGCTCGGTCGGGTCGATCGCGATCGCGGCGCGCAGCGCCCGGGCGAAGGCCTTGAACAGCGCCTCGATGATGTGGTGGGCGTTGGTGCCGGCCTCGGCCTGCAGGTGCAGGGTCAGCTTCGCCGACCCGGCGACCGCGCGGAAGAACTCCTCCGCGAGGTCGTGGTCGAAGTTCCCGATGCCGCCGGGCGGCAGGATCGCGTGGAAGGCGCAGTAGGGCCGCCCGGAGATGTCGAGCGTGCAGCTCGCGCGCGCCTCGTCCATGGGGACGACCGCGTGGCCGTAGCGGTAGATGCCGCGCCGGTCGGCGAGCGCGCGGTCGAGCGCCTGCCCGAGCACGATGCCCGTGTCCTCGACGGTGTGGTGCGCGCCGGTCTGCAGGTCGCCGGTCACCTGCACCTCGAGGTCCAGGCGTGCGTGCCGGGCGAGCAGGTCGAGCATGTGGTCGAAGAAGCCGACCCCGGTGACGCGCGTGCCCTGCCCCGACCCGTCGAGGCCGAGCGCGAGCGTGACGTCGGTCTCGGCGGTCCTGCGGCTGATCTCGGCGCGGCGCTCGCTCACGGACGTCCATTCTGTCGCAGGGTCATCGATCGCGCGTGCTCGGTGAAGCCCTCGGCGGTCGCGATCGCCGCGCCGGGCCCGGCGAGGGCGTCGGCGGCGTCCCCGATCCGCACGACGCTCATGCGCCGCCGGAAGGTCCGCGGGCCGAGCGCGCTGCCGAACCGCGCGCCGCCGCCGGTCGGCAGCGAGTGGTTGGAGCCGGCGACGTAGTCGCCGAAGGCGGTGCCCCCGGCGGTTCCCAGGAACGTGCAGCCGGCGCAGCGGATGTCGTCGACGAGCGCCTCCATGCTGGGTCCGACGAGCTCGAGGTGCTCGGGCGCGAACGCCTCGCTCAGGGCGATCGCGTCGGCGGCGTCGTGGGCGAGCACGGTCGCGGCGACCGCCTCGGTCTCGAAGACGCCGAGCTCCGCGTGCAGCTCGTCCAGGAGCGCGAGGTCGTCGGAGACCAGCACGACGATCGTGCCCTCCCCGTGCTCGGCCTGCGCCCGCAGGTCGGCGAGCACGAGCTGCCGGTCGACGGACCCGTCGGCGCAGACGACGACGTCGGAGGGGCCGAGGAAGCCGTCGATGCCGACGGCGCCGGAGACCTGGCGCTTGGCCTCCTGCACCCACAGCCCGCCGGGACCGGCGATGACGTCGACGCGCTCGATCGTCTCGGTGCCGTGGGCGAGCGCGGCGATCGCGTGGGCGCCGCCCATCGCGTAGGTCTCGGTGACGCCGAGCAGCTCGCAGGCGCCCCGGATCACGGGGTGCATGCCGGGCGCGCACACGACGATCTCCTCCACCCCGGCCTCCTGGGCGGTGACGACGCCCATGACGACGGTGCTCGGGTACGGGTTGCGGCCACCGGGGACGTAGATCGCGGCGCGGCGCACGGGCAGCTCGCGGATCTCGACGGTGTGGCCCTGCGGGAGCGTGACGCTGGTGCCGCTGCCGACCTGGGCCCGCGCGACCGCGCGGACGTTGGCGATCGCGACCTCGAGGCCCGCGCGGACGTCCTGCGGCAGCGGGGCCGGCTCGGCGGGCGGGCGGTCGAACCGCTCGACGTACTTGGCGAGGGCGGCGTCGCCGCCGTCGCGCACGGAGGCGACGATCTCTCCGACGAGGCCGGTGACCGACGCCGCGCCGGGGGTCAGGGCGCGGATCGCCTCGACGGTGGCGCGGTGGTCGGGGCCGGCGGTGAACCGCTCAACGCGCACGGATCCGCTCCACGAGGTCGTCGATGGCCTGGGCCTTGAGCTTGTGCGCGACGGGGTTGGCGATCAGCCGCGCGGTGGCGACGAACAGCCGCTCGCGGATGACCAGGCCGTTCTCGCGCAGCGTCGTGCCGGTCGCGGTGAGGTCGACGATCGCCTCGCTGAGCCCGGTCAGCGGCGCGAGCTCGACGGCGCCCTTGACCTCGACGATCTCGACCTGCCGGCCGGTCTCCTCGAAGTGGCGCTGGGCGATCGCGTAGTACTTCGTCGCGATCCGGGTGACCCCGAGGCGCCGCAGCGCCTCGACCATCGGGTCGCCGCCGGGCTCGTCGACGCTGGCGACGACCATCTCGCAGCGCCCGTACCCGAGGTCGAGCAGCTCGTACACCTCGCGCTCGGACTGCTCGAGCAGGACGTCCTTGCCGGTGATGCCGATGTCCGCCGCCCCGGCCTCCACGTAGGTGGGGACGTCGCTGGGCCGCATGGTGACGATCCCGACGTCCTCGAAGAGCAGCTTGCGGTCGTTCTCGCGGACCTCGGTGGTGTCGACGCCCAGGGCATCGAGCAGGTCGAGCGTGTCCCCCATCAGCGCGCCGCGCGGGACGGCGATGGTGAGGCCGTTGTTCGGGCTCATGCGGTGGCCTCCGTCTCCGCGACCAGGGCGAGGTGGACCTTGTCGACGCCGAGCGCGAAGCCGACGGCGGGCGCGTCGGCTCCGAAGCGCGCGAGCAGGTCGTCGTAGCGGCCGCCGCCACCGAGCGGCATGCCGACGCCGGGGGCGTAGACCTCGAAGACCGCACCGGTGTAGTAGCCACGGTCGCGCAGCAGGCCGAGGTCGAAGATGACCCGGTCGGCCGCCTGCGCGTCGAGGCCGTCGAGGACGCCGCGCAGGCCGGTGGCGGAGTCGGTGGCGGGCCCGGCCGGCAGGTCGGCCAGCAGGTCGGCGCCGCCACGCAGCTGCGGGATGCGGGCGAGCGCGTCGGCGCTCTCGGCGGGCAGGCCGAGCGCCGCCACGCGCGAGCCGAGCTCGACGAGATCGCGGCGCACGAGCGCGTCCAGCAGCCCGTCGCGCGCCTCCTCGGGGACCGCGTAGGCCTCCAGCAGCGCCGGGTAGAGCGTCGCGTCCCCGAGCCCGATGCGGTAATCGCGCAGGCCGGTGGCGTCGAGCGCGGCGCAGAGGACGTTGAGGACCTCGGTGGTGCCGCCGGGCGCCCCGGCGCCGAGCAGCTCGATCCCGGCCTGGAGCGTCTCGCGCATCTGGCCGCGGTGCGGCGTCACGCCGCGGTAGACGTGCGCGAAGGTGCTGAGCCGCAGCGGGAACGCGGCGGGCGCGTAGCGGGTGGCGGCCAGGCGCGCGATCGGGACGGTGAGGTCGGAGCGCAGCAGCAGCACCTCGCCGTGGTCGTCGAACAGGCGGTAGACCCCACGGCCGCCGTCGACGCGGCCGACGACGGACTCGTACTCGATCGCGGGCGTCCAGACCTCGCCGTAGCCGGCCCGCTCGAAGACGCCGCGCATCGCCTCGGTGATGGCGCGCAGCTCCCGGCTCTCGTCGGGGAGGACGTCGCGGGTGCCGCTGGGAAGGGGGTGGATCATGGGGACCTCGGAGTGTGACGGGCGCCCGCGCGCACCGTCCTCCCGGTCCACGTGGGGCTCGGACGGTTCAGGACGAATGGTGGGGCTCGACCGGCACGCGGTCGATCTTCGCACCCAGCTCGCGCAGGCGCTCGTCGATCCGCTCGTACCCCCGGTCGATCTGCCGGATGTTGTGGATCTCGCTGCGGCCGTCGGCGCACAGGGCGGCGATGAGCATCGCCATGCCGGCGCGGATGTCCGGGCTCTCGACGCGCTCGCCGCGCAGGCGCGCCGGGCCGGCGACGATGGCGCGGTGCGGGTCGCAGAGCGTGATGTCGGCGCCCATGAGCACGAGCTTGTCGGTGAAGACGAGGCGGTTCTCGAACATCCACTCGTGGATCAGCACGGAGCCTTCGCACTGGGTGGCCAGCGCGACGGCGATCGAGGTGAGATCGGCCGGGAACGCGGGCCAGGGGCCGTCCTGGACCTTGATCTTGTGCTCGCCGACGTCCCGGCCGGTGATGAGCTTCTGGCCGCCGGGGACGAGCACGTCCGCCCCGTCGACCTCGCTGCGCAGGCCGAGCTTCTCGAAGACGAGGCGGATCATCCGCAGGTCGTCCGGAACGGTGTCGACGATCCGCATCTCGCCGCCGGTCACGCCGGCGAGCGCCATGAAGGAGCCGATCTCGATGTGGTCCGGGGACACCTCGTGGGTGCAGCCGCCGAGCTCGTCGCGGCCGCTGACGATCATGACGTTGGAGCCGACGCCCTGGATGTCGGCGCCCATCTTCTGGAGCATCCGCGCGAGGTCCTGGACGTGCGGCTCGCACGCGGCGTTGCCGATGACCGTGACCCCGGGGGTCAGGGCGGCGGCCAGCAGCGCGTTCTCGGTCGCCATGACCGACGGCTCGTCCATGAAGACCTCGCCGGCGCGCAGGCGACCCTCGGGGCCGGTCGCCTCGAGGACGATGTCGCGGTCGTGGTCGTAGCGGGCGCCGAGCGCGACGAACGCGTCGAGGTGCGGGTCGAGCCGCCGCCGGCCGATGACGTCGCCGCCGGGGGCGGCATCTCGCAGCGGCCGAAGCGCGCGAGCAGCGGTCCGGCGAGCAGGAAAGAGGCGCGGATCCGCTCCGCGTTCTCGCGGTCGATGGCGGACTCCGCGGTGACGGCGGCCGCGTTGAGCGCGACCTCGTTGGCGCCGCGCCACTCGACGGTGACGCCGAGCCCGGCGAGCACCGCGAGCATCGCCTCGACGTCGCGGATGCGCGGAACGTTGCGCACGACGACCTCCTCGGAGGTGAGGACCGAGGCCGCGAGGATGGGCAGGGCGCCGTTCTTGTTGCCGGCCGGCACGACCGTGCCGGACAGCGGGACGCCGCCGTCGATGACGAACTTCTCCATGGTGCGAGGGGCCTGCGCGGGGAAGGGGGAGCCCGCGGGCTGGGCTAGGGTAACAGCCATGTCCGTGCCCCTTTCGCGCGACGCCGCCTGGTCCCTGCTGAGCGAGTGGGTGCAGTCGCCGTCCCTGCGCCGTCACTGCCGCTGCGTGGAGCTCGCGATGACCGCGGCCGCCCGCGAGCGCGGCCTCGACGACGCCGAGGTCGAGCTGTGGGCCGTCACCGGCCTGCTGCACGACATGGACTACGAGCGGCATCCGGACATGGACGCGCCCGACGGCCATCCGCGAACGGCGTTGCGGGTCCTCGAGGAGCTGGACGCGCCGCCGGAGCTCGTCCGCGGCATCGCGTCGCACGCCGACTTCCTCGGGGTCTCGCGCGACAGCGAGCTCGAGAAGACCCTGTTCGCGGTCGACGAGCTGAGCGGCTTCGTGGTCGCGGTGGCGGCCGTCCGGCCGGAGGGCCTGCGCGGCATGACCGCCAAGTCCGTGAAGAAGAAGCTGAAGACGCCCGCGTTCGCGGCGGCGGTGAGCCGCGACGACATCCGCGAGGGCGCGGCAGCCCTGGGCGTCGAGCTCGACGATCACATCCGCTTCGTGATCGGCGCGCTGGAGCCGCACGCCGCCGAGCTCGAGCTCGAGGGCGACGCCGGGTCGTGACGCTCGGGGGCGCCCGCTACCGGCGGGTGCTCGCGACTCCGGGGGTCGCCCCGCTGTACGCGTTGACCGTCCTGGGTCGCGTGCCGATCGGGCTGGTGACGATCGCGCTGGTCCTGTTCCTGCGCGAGGAGACCGGATCGTTCACGGTCGCCGGACTGGCGGCGGCGGGGTACGCGCTGGGCACCGGGCTCGTCGCGCCGTTCCTGGGACGGCTGATCGACCGGCTGGGCCAGCGGCCCGTCCTCCTCCCGCTCGCCGTCGTGCACGCGACGAGCATGGCCTGCCTGGTGCCGTTGGGGCACGCGGACGTCCACCCCGCCGTGCTGGTCGCGGTCGCATGGGTGACCGGCGCGACCGTCCCGCCGCTGTCGAGCGCGCTGCGCGCCCTGTGGCCGACGCTCCTGGGCGAGCAGCGCGACGAGCTGCTGCCGGCCGCGCTGGCGCTCGACGCGATCGCGATCGAGCTGATCTTCGTGACCGGTCCGCTGCTGGTGGCGGCCGCGGCCGCGGTCCTCGTGCCCGAGGCGGCGCTGCTCTTCGGGGCGGCGCTCACGCTCGCGGGGACGGTCGCATTCGTGGCGCAGCCGGCGTCGCGCGCGACGGGGCCGTCGGTGCGGACCGGGGATCACGGCCTGCTGGGCGCGATGGCGGCACCGGGGGTCCGCGCGGTGGTGCTGTGCACGGTGCCCGCCGGGTTCTGCTTCGGGGCGACGGAGGTCGCGCTGCCGGCGTTCGCGCGCGCGGAGGGCGCCCCGGACGCCGCGGGCCTGCTGCTGGCGGCATGGGCGCTGACGAGCGCCGCGGGCGGCTTCGCCTACGGGGCGCGGTCGTGGACGTCGCCGGTGGCGCAGCGCTGGCCGCTGCTCCTGCTGGGGTGCGGCGTGACGTTCCTGCCGCTCGCGCTGGCGCCGTCGGTCGCCGTGATGGTGCCGCTGGCGATGGTCGCGGGCTGCTGCATCGCCCCGGCGATCACGGCGGGGAACGAGCTCGTCGGGCGGCTCGCCCCGTCGGGGGTCGGGACGGAGGCCTACACGTGGGTGACGATGGCGCTCGTCGGCGGGATCGCGGGCGGCAACGCGGTCGCGGGCGCGCTGGCGGAGGGGCCGGGCTGGCGGGCCGCGGTGCTGACCGCGGCGATCGTCGCGCTGGCGGGCGGTGCGCTGGCCACGACCCGGCGTCGAGCGCTGGTCGCCGCTCCGTCCCTGTCCGGCGCCGAGGCGCCTCGCTAGGGTGGATCGCCATGAGCGACCGGCTGAAGATCATCATCCTCGAGGGCGACGAGACCGGTCAGGAGCTGCTCGAGCAGGCCGTGCGCGTGCTCGCTCCCGACGTCGTGGACCTCGAGCTCGACCTCGAGCGGTTCGACCTGTCGCTGGAGCATCGGCGCGCCACCGACAACCAGGTCGTCTCCGACGCGGCGCAGGCGATGCGCGAGTGCGGGCTGGGGATCAAGGCGGCGACGATCACGCCGGAGGGCAAGGACGACGTCGGCTCCCCGAACCGGCTGCTGCGCGAGGGGATCGACGGCAAGGTGATCGTGCGGACCGGGCGGCGGATCCCGGGCATCACGCCCGTCGGGGGGACCTACCACCCGATCAGCGTCGTGCGCATGGCGGTCGGCGATGCGTACGGGGCCGAGCAGTGGCGCGAGGGCGAGGAGGGGTCGCCCGACGAGGTCGCGTTCCGCACCGAGCGGATCTCCCGCAGCGTGTGCCGCGCGGTGTCCGACTACGCGTTCCAGACCGCCCGGAAGATGGGCGGCAAGGTCTACGGCGGTCCGAAGTGGACGGTCTCCCCCGTCTACGAGGGCATGCTCAAGGAGGAGATGGACGCGGCGGCCGAGCGCTACCCGGACGTGACCTACCGCCCGGTGCTGATCGACGCGACGTACGCGGGGCTCGTGTCGGGCGCGACGGAGACGCCGCTGGTGATCCCGGCGCTGAACCGCGACGGCGACTGCCTGAGCGATCTGGTGATGCCGATGTTCGGGTCGATCGCGGGCGCCGAGAGCGTGCTGCTGGCCTTCGACGAGGACTACACGACGACGGTCGCGATGGCGGAGGCGCCGCACGGCACCGCTCCGGCGCTGATGGGCAAGGACGTCGCGAACCCGATGGCGATGATCCTGAGCTGCGCCGCGGTGCTGCACCACGCCTCGACGGCCGGCGCGGGCGCGAAGGCGGAGCGGGCCTCGCGCGCGATCTACGAATCGGTGCTCGAGGCGACGGCGGCCGGGGTGCGCACGCCGGACCTGGGCGGCCATGTCGGCACCACGGAGTTCACGAGCGACGTGATCGCCCGGATCCGCACGAAGATCGAGGTCTGGTCTTCGCTGGGCTCCACGGTCTAGCGGCGCCGTCGGCGCAGCCGCGCGGCGCGCTGGACCTCGACCGAGGCGAGGTGCCGCCGGCGTCGGCGGTGGTAGAGCTTGCGCTGCAGGTAGAGCGTGACGACACCGGCGAGGAGAATGCCGGCGACGTTCACGGCGAGCTGCTGCACGGACCCCGAGAAGCCGTCCCAGTCCTCGTACGCGGCGGTGATGCCGATGTTCGCCGCCGCGGGGATCGTCGTCACCGAGATCAGGACCCCGATCAGGGCGCCGGACTTCTGCGTCGTGAGCGACAGGACGCCGGCAGCCCCGGCGCACGCGGCGACGAAGAAGGCGAGGAAGTCGGGGTTGGAGATGATCGACGACAGGTTGTGGTCGGCCTCGGAGAACACGTCGGGGGTCACGCCGGTCAGGCGGAACGCCTGCGAGGCGAGGTAGGCGGCGACGATCGCGACGGGGAAGCCGACGAGCAGCGCCCCGAGCGACTTGAGCGCGAGGCGCTGTCGCCACTGCACGAACGCGACGCTGAAGCCGGCGATCGGCCCGAACTCGGGGCCGACGACCATGGCGCCGACGATGAGGATCGGGCTGTCGAGGAAGATGCCGACGGCGGCGATCAGCGACGCGAGCACCATGAAGGTCAGGTACACGCCGGAGAGGGTGGCGCTCTCGGAGGTCTTGGCCTCGACGTCCTCCCAGATCACCGCGTCGGATGGGCTGCCGGGCGCGATGCGCTCCGCCTCCTCGGCGACGCGCGAGAGCGCCGTGTCGACGATCTCGACGGCGATCGAGCCGTCCTCGTCGATCCGCAGCCGGCGCAGGTCGGAGAGGACGACGCTCGCGTCCTCGCGTGCGACGTCGCAGAGCACGACGTCCCCGACGGGGCTGCGCGCCGCTCCGGGCAGGACGATGATGCTCGTCACCGCGGGCGTGCACTCCAGGACCTCGAGAACGTCGTCGACGCGCCCGTGCGGCACGACCAGCCGGAGATGAACCACGCAAACAGCGTACTTCCGCGCAAGATCCGTTGCAGCTTCGCAGGGCGAAATCCGCATGGACAAGCCAAAAACGAGCGATCAGACCACGGGGAACATCCGTTCGCCCCATTCCGTCCGCCCACCGCCGTACCGTTGCGAACACATGTTCTCCCCCACGCTTGGAACCCCCGCCGCCACGAGCTCCCTGCGGAGCGTCGTGCGCCGGGCCGTCGACGCGGTCGTGAGCTTCGCCCTGCTCGAGGATCTCGACGATCCGAAGAGCCCGCCCGTCATCGTCGACCATCGCGAGCGCTCGCGCCGCCCGGGGCCGTCCGCCCCGCGCCGTGATCGTCCCCGGCGCCCGGGTGCGCCTCTCGCGGCCGAGCAGCACTGCACCGCGCCGTCCTCGGCCCGGTCGCGGCAGCGACATCCACACGTCCCCGTGTGACGTCGTGGCCTGGGAGGGCCACCGGAGATCCAGAACGCTGTGCCGGAGGGCCGCCGTGGGGGCGGCCCTCCGTCGTTGTCGGCTCGGCCGCCGACACGTACCTCGTCGTCCGCCGGGCAGCGCACCGGCCGCTGACCTCGACGTTGGGCGGCATCGCCCGTCGACGAGCACTCCGAAGGCGCCCGGGCCCCGACCTCGAGCACGCCCTCCCACCACAAGCCCAGGATGCCCGCCGCCGGACCGGCCGGCACGCCACCGCCCCTGCTCGGGCTCGCCTCGACCGCCGCGGAACCGCACCGGCCCCAACCGGCCGATCACCAAGGCGCGCTGTGTGCTTGGTCCGGGTGTGGGGTGCGGTCGTGAGCGACATCCGGTGCGCGCCCGGAGGCCGCGTGCCGCAGCGAGCGGCCGGACCCCACACCGTCACCGAGAACACCGCGCTGCCGCCACCGCCCCTCACCCTCGTCACCGAGCTCCGCCTGCACCGCCGAACGCGCCTGCGGGGCGGGGAGCGTGCCCTGATGCCACCGCACGACGACGGCGTGGAGCAGCCGCCCTTGCGGCGCGAGGTGCGGTGCCGCTGCCGCCGCCCAGCGCTGCAGCGGCGTACGCCTGCCCAGGCGACGAAGGCGTGCAGTGCCCCACCTCGGGCCGGAACGCACGCACAGCCGGAACACGGCCCGGGTGTGGGGTGCGGTCGTGAGCGACATCCGGTGCGCGGCCGGAGGCCGCGTGCCGCAGCGAACGACCGCACCCCACACCCCCGACCACCGCCACGAAGAGACAACTGACCCCAGGAACGACGAAAGGCCGCCCCTTTCGGGACGGCCTTTGCGTCAATTTAAACCGGCGGCGACCTACTCTCCCAGGCCCTTGCGGGCCAAGTACCATCGGCGCTGAGGGGCTTAACTGCTCTGTTCGGAAAGGGAAGAGGTGTTTCCCCCTCGCCATAACCACCGGAAACTCGTGAGAGCACCCACCCGGGGTCCTTCAAAACTGCACAGTTCGCCACACTACGGGTACCACTGAAAAAATATCCGTCAAGCCCTCGACCCATTAGTACCGCTCACCTTCACGCCTCACGGCGCTTCCAGATGCGGCCTATCAACCTGGTGGTCTACCAGGGGTCTTACCCTCTCAAGGAGGTGGGAGAACTCATCTTGTGGCCGGCTTCCCGCTTAGATGCTTTCAGCGGTTATCCGATCCGGACGTAGCTAGGCTGCGATGCCCTTGGCAGAACAACAGCTACACCAGAGGTCCGTTCACCCCGGTCCTCTCGTACTAGGGGCAAATCCACTCAATTCTCCAACGCCCACGGCAGATAGGGACCGAACTGTCTCACGACGTTCTGAACCCAGCTCGCGTACCGCTTTAATGGGCGAACAGCCCAACCCTTGGGACCTACTTCAGCCCCAGGATGCGACGAGCCGACATCGAGGTGCCAAACCGGGCCGTCGATGTGGACTCTTGGGCCCGATAAGCCTGTTATCCCCGGAGTACCTTTTATCCGTTGAGCGACGGCACTTCCACTTGCTACCGCCGGATCACTAAGACCTGCTTTCGCACCTGCTCGACCTGTCGGCCTCACAGTCAAGCTCCCTTGCTGCCTTTGCACTCTTCGCACGATTTCCAACCGTGCTGAGGGAACCTTTGTGCGCCTCCGTTACATTTTGGGAGGCGACCGCCCCAGTCAAACTACCCGCCTGGCACTGTTCCCCGCCCGGATTCACGGAGCGGAGTTAGATGTCCAATACACCAAGGGTGGTATCTCAAGGATGGCTCCACACCAGCCGCAGCCGATGCTTCAAAGCCTCCCACCTATCCTGAGCGAAATGGACCGAACACCAATACCAAGTTGTAGTAAAGGTTCACGGGGTCTTTCCGTCTAGCCGCGGGTACTCGGCATCTTCACCGAGACTGCAATTTCACCGAGCCCCTCGTTGAGACAGCGTTCAAGTCGTTACGCCATTCGTGCAGGTCGGAACTTACCCGACAAGGAATTTCGCTACCTTAGGACCGTTATAGTTACGGCCGCCGTTTACCGGGGCTTAGCTTCGATGCTTCGGGGCAAGCCCTAACATCTCCACGTAACCTTCCGGCACCGGGCAGGCGTCAGCCCCTATACGTCGTCTTTCGACTTAGCAGAGACCTGTGTTTTTGGTAAACAGTCGCTTGAACCTATTCACTGCGGCCCCCTCAGGCTCCACCCGCGAGGGGCTTCACCTTACTGGGGCGCTCCTTATCCCGAAGTTACGGAGCAATTTTGCCGAGTTCCTTAACGAGGGTTATCTCGATCACCTTAGTATTCTCTACTTGCCCACCTGTGTCGGTTTTGGTACAGGCACGCGCAATCTCCCTAGAGGCTTTTCTTGGAGGCATGGCGTCAAGGACTCGCCGGCTCATAAGCCAGCTGGCATCGTGTCTCGGCTTAAAGGGCCCCGCATTTGACTAGGGCCCAACCTACGCACTTACCCCAGGACGACCATCGCCTGGGATCCTCTAGCCTTCCCCGTCCCCCCATCGGTCAAACGATCACGACGTGGTACAGGAATATCAACCTGTTGGCCATCGACTACGCCTTTCGGCCTCGCCTTAGGTCCTGACTAACCCTGGGCAGACGAACTTTACCCAGGAACCCTTGGGCAATCGGCGGAGGGGATTCTCACCCCTCTTTCGTTACTCATGCCAGCATTCTCACTTCCCATGCCTCCACGGCTGGCTTACGCCGCCGCTTCACTGGCATAGGAACGCTCTCCTACCGCGCGATCAAAGATCGCACCCGCGGCTTCGGTGGTTAGCTTGAGCCCCGTTACATTATCCGCGCCCGAACACTTGACCAGTGAGCTGTTACGCACTCTTTCAAGGGTGGCTGCCTCTAAGCCAACCTCCTGGTTGTCTATGCACTCGGACATCGTTTGCCACTTAGCTAACACTTTGGGACCTTAGCCGGCGGTCTGGGCTGTTTCCCTTTCGACGCTGAAGTTTATCCCCCAGCAACTGACTCCCAGGGTAGACATAATGGTCTTCGGAGTTTGCCTGAATTTGGTAACCTGGTGGGGCCCCGCGTCCAAACAGTGCTCTACGGCCACAATGCAATTTACCTGAGGCTATACCTAAATATATTTCGGAGAGAACCAGATATCACTGAGTTTGATTAGCCTTTCACTCCGACCCACAGGTCATCCGCCCAGTTTTCAACCTAGGTCGGTTCGGTCCTCCACGAGGTCTTACCCCCGCTTCAACCTGCCCATGGGTAGCTCACTCAGTTTCGGGTCTGCCGCGTACGACTCAAGACGCCCTATTAGGACTCGCTTTCGCTACGGCTCCGCTCATCGCTTAACCTTGCCGCACACGAGCAACTCGCTGGCTCGTTATGCAAAAAGCACGCCGTCACATCACGAGGATGCTCCGACCGCTTGTAGGCACACGGTTTCAGGTACTATTTCACTCCCCTTCCGGGGTACTTTTCACCTTTCCCTCACGGTACTAGTCCGCTATCGGTCACCTAGGAGTACTTAGCCTTGGAGGGTGGTCCCCCCAGGTTCAGTCCACGTTTCACGTGTGTGGACCTACTCAGGAACGCTTGACAGCAGGTCATGAGGTTTCGCGTACGGGACGGTTGCCCTCTCTGGTGCACGGTTCCACGTGCTTCCGCTACCACATGACTTTGTAACTGCTGCCTGGCCGACCATGACCAGGAACAAGCGCCCTACAACACCGGACACGCAACGCATGGTCGCTTACACGAGCCCGGTTTGGGCTGATCCCTTTTCGCTCGCCACTACTCAGGGAGTCTCGGTTGATTTACTTTCCTCGGGGTACTGAGATGTTTCACTTCCCCCGCTTACCTTCCACTGGCCTATGTGTTCAGCCAGCGATGACGCCGCATTACCAGCGCCGGGTTTCCCCATTCGGAAATCCGCGGGTCAAAGGCTATTCAACGCCTCACCGCGGCTTATCGCAGTCGTTCACGTCCTTCATCGGCTCTAGGTGCCTAGGCATCCACCGTGTGCCCTTACTATCTTGACGGTGATCAACCGAACGGACAGGGTTAGTCCCCGTTCGGCTGGTGATACCCGTAAACCCGATGCGCTTATCGAAGCATCGGGCTTGTGGCTACTGTGCAGTTTTCAAGGACCGCCGAGAGGGCTGGTGCCAGGCCGGCGCAGCACGGTGGCTGGCCGACGGGCGCCGGTCTCTCACAACTCAACAGCATGCAAGCCTCGTGATCGAGCGGTATTGCCGATCAGGGCAGGCCAGGTTCGGTCGACATGCTAGGCCGATCAGGCGTAGCTGGCCGGTCCAGACGTCGGTGCTCACGAAGAGCGGTGACGCCGGCCTTGAGCGCGTTTCCGATCGGGTGCCCGAAGGCACTCCCTAGAAAGGAGGTGATCCAGCCGCACCTTCCGGTACGGCTACCTTGTTACGACTTCACCCCAGTCACGAGCCCCACCTTCGACGGCTGCCTCCCTTGCGGGTTAGCCCACCGGCTTCGGGTGTTGCTCACTCCCGTGGTGTGACGGGCGGTGTGTACAAGGCCCGGGAACGTATTCACCGCGGCAATGCTGATCCGCGATTACTAGCAACTCCACCTTCATGCAGGCGAGTTTCAGCCTGCAATCCGAACCGAGACGCGCTTTAAGGGATTCGCTCCACCTCGCGGTATCGCAGCCCTCTGTACGCGCCAATGTAGCACGTGTGTAGCCCTGGACATAAGGGGCATGATGACTTGACGTCATCCCCACCTTCCTCCGGTTTGTCACCGGCAGTCTCGCATGAGTCCCCAACTAAATGCTGGCAACATGCGACGGGGGTTGCGCTCGTTGCGGGACTTAACCCAACATCTCACGACACGAGCTGACGACAGCCATGCACCACCTGTGAACCTGCTCCGAAGAGAAACCCTGTTTCCAGGGCGGTCAGGTACATGTCAAGCCCAGGTAAGGTTCTTCGCGTTGCGTCGAATTAAACCACATGCTCCGCTGCTTGTGCGGGCCCCCGTCAATTCCTTTGAGTTTTAGTCTTGCGACCGTACTCCCCAGGCGGGGCACTTAATGCGTTAGCTTCGGCACGGAAGGAGTCGACACCTCCCACACCTAGTGCCCATCGTTTACGGCGTGGACTACCAGGGTATCTAATCCTGTTTGCTCCCCACGCTTTCGCGTCTCAGCGTCAGTCACGTCCCAGAGTGCTGCCTTCGCCATTGGTGTTCCTCCTGATATCTGCGCATTTCACCGCTACACCAGGAATTCCACACTCCTCTTCCGGACTCGAGCTTGGCAGTATCAACCGGCATCCCAGGGTTGAGCCCTGGGCTTTCACAGCTGACTTACCAAGCCGCCTAAACGCGCTTTACGCCCAATGATTCCGGACAACGCTTGCACCCTACGTATTACCGCGGCTGCTGGCACGTAGTTAGCCGGTGCTTCTTGTGAAGGTACCGTCACTCCGGCCGGCTATTCACCGGCGAAGCTTCGTCCCAACTGAAAGGGGTTTACAACCCGAAGGCCTTCTTCCCCCACGCGGCGTTGCTGCGTCAGGCTTTCGCCCATTGCGCAAGATTCCCCACTGCTGCCTCCCGTAGGAGTCTGGGCCGTGTCTCAGTCCCAGTGTGGCTGATCGTCCTCTCAGACCAGCTACCCATCGTCGCCTTGGTAGGCCGTTACCCCACCAACAAGCTAATGGGCCGCGGGCCCATCCCGATGCGGAGGCCGAAGCTTCCTTTCCTCGCTCCCCTTAGAGGGAGAGAGCACATTTGGTATTAGCTCCGGTTTCCCGGAGTTGTCCCAATCATCGGGGCAGGTTACCCACGTGTTACTCACCCGTTCGCGGCTCTGCCACCGGGCAAGCCCGGTTTCGTCGCTCCACTTGCATGTGTTAAGCACGCCGCCAGCGTTCGTCCTGAGCCAGGATCAAACTCTCCGTGAAGAACTTCACTAAGAGTCTGTCTGACATGTTCTGGAGCCGCCATACACAAATGCGGCTCCGTCTGACAGGGTTACTACTGGCACTTCTCTATTTGTTGCCCACCGGCCGTCCCGAAGGACCCCGGCGGGTCGAACCTGGACGTACATTCCAACTCCGGCTAGACCAGAGCGAAAGGTACGCATGCTGTTGAGTTGTCAAAGACCGCTGCGCCTCTCGCAGTGAGGGGGACTCCCTCTTGCAGACGCTCGCCCCGGTGATGTTCCCCCGGGGCGACGGGGCCGAGGAGACTATCACGCTCCGACACTTTGGGTCAACTTCGCCCGGTGTGTGCGGCGCGCCGTCTCAACGGCGGAGCGGAAAGGTAGCACGGGGTTTTCCAGCGTGCGTTCCGGGTGAGGCCGATTTCTTGGGCCCGATGGGCCAAGACGGCTCTACCACGGGGCTAATCCGTGAGTTTCAGGCGCGTAAACGCTCGCTTTCCGACCTGGAGGACCTTCCCGTCCAGATCGGAGGCCGGCAGATCGAGCCCGTCCGCGGGCACCACGCTGCCGTCCAGCTTCACGCCGCCGCCGGCCAGGAGTCGCCGGGCCTCGCCCCGTGAGCGCCCGAACGCCTCCGCGATCACCGCGGGGAGATGGACGCTTCCCGCGTCGGGCGCCACCGAGAACGTCGGGACGTCGTCCGGGACCGCCTTCGCCACGAACACCGCGTCGAAGCGCTCCTGCGCCGCGACCGCGGCGTCCGTGGAGTGGAAGCGCTCCACGATCGCGCGCGCGAGCGCGCGCTTCGCGTCTCGGGGACCGGTGCCGTCGGGCGGGTCCGGCACGGCGAGCAGCGTACGCCAGGTCGCCATCGCCTCGTCCGGGATCGAGAGCGTGCGCCCGTACATCTCGTCGGGCGCCTCGGTCACCCCGATGTGGTTGCCCAGCGACTTGCTCATCTTGTCCACGCCGTCGACCCCCGGGAGGATCGGCAGGGTCAGGATGCTCTGCTCCGGCACGCCGAAGTGGCGTTGCAGGTCGCGCCCGAGCAGGAGGTTGAAGGTCTGGTCGGTGCCGCCCAGCTCGACATCGGCACGGATCGCGACCGAGTCGTAGCCCTGCATCAGCGGGTAGAGCAGCTCGAGCACCGAGATCGGCTGGCGCGCGGCGAACCGCTTGGCGAAGTCGTCGCGCTCCAGCAGCTGCGCCACCGTCGTCGTCCGCGCGATCCGGAAGAGCTCCTCCATCTTCATGTCGAGCCACTCGCCGTTGAACCGCACCTCGAGGAGGTCCGGGTCCTCGCGCAGCACCCTGAACGCCTGCTCCTGGTAGGTCCGCGCGTTCGCGTCGATCTCCTCGCCGGACAGCGCGGGACGGGTCGACGAGCGACCGCTCGGGTCCCCCACGCGCGCGGTGTAGTCGCCGACGATGAGCACCACCCGGTGGCCGAGGTCCTGGAACTCGCGGAGCTTCTGCAGCACCACGGTGTGCCCCAGGTGCAGATCGGGCGCGGTCGGGTCCAGCCCGAGCTTCACGCGGAGCTGGCGTCCCTCGCGGGCGGCCTCCTCCAGGCGGCGCTGCAGCGCACCGTCCGGCAGCGCTGCCACGGTGTTGCGGGTCAGGAACGCGGCGTCGGAGGCGGGATCGGGCATCGGCCCCGATGGTAGACTCATCGCTCCGCCGGAGCCGGTTGCCGCCCACGTTCCGACGCCTCTCCCCCGACCGACCGCGCGAGCGCACGCGTGGCGCGCGACGTCGCGGAGCACCCCACGATGAGCGACTTCGAGGGCACGAACATCACCCCGCTTCCGGTCGAGCCCGCCCCGGGCCGCCGGCGCCGCCCACGCGTGAAGTGGTTCCGGCTGCTGCTGCTGCTCGTGCCGCTCGGGCTGCTCGCGGTCGTCTCCACGGTCTTCGGGATGATGATGGCCGTCGCGTCGGACCTGCCGGACCTCGAGAACCGGCCCGAGTACCGCGAGAAGGGCGGCGCCCGGAACTCGGTGATGGTCGACATCCGCGGCCGCGAGCTCGGCCTGCTCGCCAGCAACCAGAACCGCATCATCCTCACCGACAGCAGCGACATCTCGCCGTACATGAAGTCGGCGATCATCGCAGTCGAGGACGAGCGGTTCTACGAGAACTCCGGCGTCGACCTGCGCGGCATCGGCCGCGCGTTCGTCAACGACGTCATCAAGGGCGGGGCCCGCCAGGGCGGCTCGACCATCACGCAGCAGTTCGTGAAGAACGCGATGGACGCGCAGGACGAGCGGACCGTCTTCCAGAAGCTGCGCGAGTCCGCGCTCGCCTACCACCTCACGCGCAAGTGGTCCAAGGACAAGATCCTGCGCGAGTACCTGAACTCGATCTACTTCGGCAACGGCGCCTACGGCGTCGAGGCCGCGGCGCGGACCTACTTCGGCAGCGACCCCAACCACCAGGGCTGCGGGACCGAGAAGCGCCCGTGCGCGAAGGAGCTCGAGCCGCACGAGGCAGCGCTGCTGGCCGGCGTCGTCGCCTCACCATCCGGCTACGACCCGACGGTGAACCCGCGTGACGCCGAGACCCGCCGCAACATCGTCCTCGACAAGATGCTCGAGCAGGGCCGCATCAGCGCGACCCAGCACCGCGAGGCGGTCGCGGCCCCGCTCTACGGCGGCGAGGTCGCCCCGCCGAGGGTCGAGTCCAAGGCGCCCTACTTCACCTCCTGGGTGCGCCAGCAGCTCGTCGACAAGTTCGGCGCACGGCGCGCGTTCGAGGGCGGGCTGCGGATCCGCACGACGCTCGACCTCGATCTGCAGCGCGAGGCGCAGCGGGCCGTGGATGCGTTCCTGCCCAACCCGACCGGGCCCACGGCCGCGCTCGTCGCGATCGACAACCGCTCCGGCGAGGTGCGCGCGATGGTCGGCGGGCGCGACTACGACACCGCCCCGTTCAACCTCGCGACCCAGGGCCAGCGCCAGCCCGGATCGTCGTTCAAGCCCTTCATCCTCGCCGAGGCCCTGCGCCAGGGGATCGGGCCCGGGTCGCTGTGGCCGTCGCGCAAGCGCGAGTTCACCGTGCCGGGCACCGACGGCCAGGAGAAGTTCGTCGTCAACAACTTCGACGACAACTACTCCGGGGTCTCGACCCTCGCGCGCGGACTGACCTTCTCCGACAACGCCGTCTACGCAGCCGCCGGCATCAAGGTCGGCACCCGCAAGGTCGCCCGGCTGGCCCGGCGCATGGGCATCCGCACCCCGGTGTCGGACAACTACGCGATGACGCTCGGCGGGCTCAAGCAGGGCGTCACGCCGCTGGACCTCGCCCACGCGTACGAGACGTTCGCCGAGAAGGGCCTGCGCGTGTACGGCACGCTGGGCACGAGCAACCAGGGCCCCGTCGCGATCCGCGAGGTCGAGAACGCCGACACGAAACGCTGCGTGACGCTCGCCGGGACCGACCGCTGCGTGAAGAAGAACCGCCGCAAGACGCGCCGCGTCCTGTCCGAGGAGGTCGCCGAGACCGCCACGTCGATCATGTCGACCGTCGTCACGCAGGGGTCCGGCAAGCGGGCCGCCTTCGGCCAGTTCGCCGCCGGCAAGACCGGCACCACCGAGAACTTCGGCGACGCGTGGTTCGTCGGCTTCACCGACCGGATGACCGTCGCCGTCTGGGTCGGCTACCCCGACGCCTTCAAGCCGATGGAGACGGAGTTCGCCGGCGAGCCCGTCGCCGGCGGCACCTTCCCGGCCCAGATCTGGCGCGAGTTCATGATCAGCGCCAACCGCGTGATCGACGAGCGCGTCGCCGCGGAGCGCAAGGCCAAGGGCCTGCCGCCGAAGACCCAGACGACCACGGTGCCGCCCGTCGCGACGCCCGGGACCGCCGCCCCGACCACCGGAAGCGCCGGGGCCGCCGACGCCGACACCGCGGAGCCCGAGGGCGACACCGGCGGCGGGAACGGCGGCGGCGAGGCCCAGCCGCAGACCGGCGCCGGCCAGCAGCAGGCGCAGCCCGCCGACCCGGCCCCGGCCCCGGCGGCCACCCCGCCGCCGGTGGCGACCCCGCCGCCCGCCGCCACCCCGGCCGCCCCGGCCGACGGCGGCGCCGGGGGAGCCGTCCCACCGACGCCCTGACGCCGGCGTCCCGCTCGGGCCCGGGTCAGCCGGTGCCGGGGTGCAGCAGCCCCGGCGGGTACGGGCGGGACACCCGCCGGCTGCCGCGCAGGCAGAAGCGCCACGGCAGCTCGACCGCCTTCGTGATGCCGATCCGCGTCCCGGTGACGAGCTCCGGGACCACTCCCGGCTCCCGGGCGCGGATCCGCACCGGCCCGTCGACGAGCGACGTCGCGTTCTCGGTCAGCTCGATTCCCAGGGCCTGCGTGAGCTTGCCCGGCCCGTTGCAGAGGTCGCGCTCGTGGACCGGGCCGCGGCGGGCGCGCATCAGCTCCACCCCCGCGGTCGGGTCGAGCGCGCGGACGAGCACCGCCGCGCCCACGTCCTCCCCCTCGCAGACCGCGTTGATCAGCGCGTGGATCCCGTAGGAGCGGTACACGTACGCGGTCCCGGGCGCCGCGAACAGCGTCGAGGTGCGGGCCGTCAGGCCGACGTAGGCGTGGCACGCCGCCTCCGTGTGGTGGTACGCCTCGGTCTCGACGATGCGCCCCGCGGTCTCGCCGTGGACGAGCTCGCAGCCGACCAGGTCGCGCGCGACCTCCAGGACCGGACGGTCGTAGAACGCGGCGTCGAGGACCGCGCCGCTCACGCCAGCTGCGCGCGCGCCAGGTCCAGCTGCTCGCGCACCCGGGCCAGCGCGGTCCCGCCCTCGGAGACCTTCGACTCCAGCCACGAGGACTGCTCGAACACCGCTGCGGCGTCGTCACCGAGCTCGGCGACCGTCACGTCGGCGAGCGTGCGTCCCTGCTCCACCGCCTCGCGGACGAGCCGCGCGACGACGCCGTGCGCCTCGCGGAACGGCGTGCCCCGCACGACGAGGAAGTCGGCGAGGTCGACCGCCGCGATCATCTGGTCGGAGGCCGCCGCCGACATCGCCTCGCGGTGGAACTCCGCCGTCTCGAGCATCCCCTGCGCCGCGGCGATGCAGATCTCGACCGTGTCGACCGCGTCGAACAGGTGCTCCTTGTCCTCCTGGAGGTCCTTGTTGTAGGTCAGCGGGAGCGCGTGGATCACGCCGTGGAGCGCCGCCTGGTGCGCCCACACGCGCGGCGCCTTGCCGCGCAGGAGTTCCGCCGCGTCCGGGTTCTTCTTCTGCGGCATGATCGAGGACCCCGACGACCACGCGTCCGACAGGGTCATGAAGCCGAACTCGGTGCTCGCCCACAGGACGATCTCCTGGCCCAGGCGGCTCAGGTGCGTCGCGCAGACCGACAGGGCGTGCAGCAGGTCCAGCGCGAAGTCCCGGTTGGAGACGCTGTCGACGGAGTTCGCGGTCACGCCGTCGAAGCCGAGCTCGGTGGCGACCATCCGCCGGTCCGTGTCGAAGTTCACGCCCGCCAGGGCGCCCGCGCCCAGCGGCAGCTCCGCGGTCGCGTCGAGGACCGCGCGGAAGCGCGCGATGTCGCGCGTGGTCATCCAGAAGTACGCGAGCAGGTGGTGCGAGAGGTACACCGGCTGGGCGCGCTGCAGGTGGGTGTAGCCCGGCAGCGGCCAGTCGAGATGCGCCTGCGCGACCTCGAGCACGACCCGGCGCAGCGCCTCGAGCTGCCCGATGATCCGCTCCGCGCTGTCCCGCGTGAACATCGCCAGGTCGGTGATCACCTGGTCGTTGCGGGAGCGACCGGTGTGGAGCTTGCCGCCCGGAGCGCCGACGATCTCCGTCAGGCGCCGCTCGACCGCCATGTGGATGTCCTCGTCGTCCTCGCGGAAGGGAAAGCTGCCGTCGCGCAGCTCGGCCTCCACCGCGTCGAGCCCCGCGAGGATCGCGGTGAGGTCGTCGTCCCCGATGATCGAGCGCGCCGCGAGCATCCGCGCGTGCGCGCGGGACTGGGCGACGTCGAACGGCCACAGCCGCCGGTCGAACGACAGCGACGTGTTCATCGCCTGGAAGGCGGGATCCTGGGGCAGCGAGAAGCGCGACATGGACGCCGCAGGTTAGTGGCAGACGGGCCGCGCCCGCCGCTCAGCCGCGCGCGAAGCCGTCGGCGATCTGGGCGACCTGGGTCGCCAGCACGAACCCGAGCAGGTACAGGGTCGTCCCCCACCCCACCCAGCCGCCGCTGTCGCGCCGGCCGAAGCGGCCGCGCGCCCGGTGGTCGTGCACCGCGGCGGGCACGAAGCAGAGGAGCCCGAGCGCCATCAGCACCCACGGCGTCCAGCCGCTCACGAGGTACGCGGCGTCGAACGAGAAGTTCGCGGCGATCCGCGCCACGAGGTCGTGCCACAGCAGCACGGGGAGCGCGGCGGCGAGGACGAACCCCGCGACGGCCGAGCCCCGCCCGCTCATCCCCGCAGCACCTCGGCGAGCACCGCGGCGACACGGTCGACCTGACCCTCGGTCATCTCCGGGAAGAACGGCAGCGCCACCGAGCGGGCGGCGACGTCCTCGCAGACCGGGAACTCGCCCTCCCGGTGCCCGTGCACCTCGCGGTAGTAGCTCATCAGGTGGATGGCCGGCAGGTACGGCTTGCTCTGCACCCCGCGGGCGCGCAGGTCGCGGATCACCTGGTCGCGGTCGCGCTCGCGCGGGACCTGCACGACGAACACGAACCAGCCGCGGCGCTCGCGGTCGCGGTCCTCGCACGGCAGACCCAGCCCCACGTCCGCCGCCAGCGGTGCGAGCGCCTCCCGGTACGCGGCGGCGACCCGCGCGCGGTCCGCGAGCATCCCGTCGAGCCGGTCGAGCTGCGCCAGGCCGACCGCCGCCTGCAGGTCGCTGAGCCGGTAGTTGAAGCCGAGCCGGTCGTGGTCGAGCCAGCCCATGTCGGGGGCGCGGCCCTGGTTGCGCTCGCTGTCGATGCGCGCCTTCATCGACGCGTCCCCCATCGTGACCAGCCCGCCCTCGCCCGTGGTCAGCTGCTTGTTGGCGTAGAAGCCGAAGGCCGCGGGATGGCCGCGCCCCCCGACCGGGACGCCCTCGCGGTCCAGGGCGCCGAGCGCCTCGCAGGCGTCCTCGACGATCGGCAGCCCGAGCCGCTCGAACGCCGGCAGGTCGGCGGGATAGCCGAAGATGTGGACCGGCAGGACCGCGGTCGTGCGCTCGGTCACCGCGGCCGCCGCCGCGGCCGGGTCGAGGTCGAGCGTGACCGGGTCGATGTCCGCGAACACCGGGGTCGCGCGCTCGAACACGATCGCGTTGGCGCTCGCGACGAAGCTGAACGGGGACGTCACGACCTCGTCGCCGTCCCGCACGCCGACCGCGCGCAGCGCCAGGTGCAGCCCGGCCGTGCCGCTCGACACCGCGCTCGCGTGGCGCGCCCCGACCTTCTCGGCGAAGCGCCGCTCGAACTCCGGGCCGGTCGGTCCGAGCGACAGCTGCCCGGAGCGCAGCACCGCGAGGACGCGCTCCTCCTCCTCCCGGCCGATCACCGGCTTGGCGACCGGGATCTCCTCGCTCATGCGCGGCGACCCGTGGTCGCGGGATCGCCGTCCGCGTCGGCGGCCGGCGCGGGCTCGCGCGGCGCCTCCGCGTACTCGAAGGACTCCACGAGCGCCTGCCACGAGGCGGCGATGACGTTCTGCGCCACCCCGATCGTGCCCCACGTGCGCCGGCCGTCGGTGCTCTGCACGAGCACGCGCGTCGTCGCGCCGGTGCCATGGTGCTGGTCCAGCAGCCGGACCTTGTAGTCCGTCAGCTCGATGTCGCGCAGGTGCGGGTGGAACTCCGCCACGACCGAGCGCAGCGCCGCGTCCAGCGCGTTGACCGGCCCGTTGCCCTCCGCGGAGCGCACGTAGCGCTCACCGCCGACCCAGATCTTGATCGTCGCCTCGCACTCGACGTGGCCCTGGGCGTTCTGGTCGACGATCGTGCGCCAGGACTCGAGCACGAACAGCGGCTCGTGCCCGCCCAGCTCCTTGCGCAGCAGCAGCTCGAAGGAGCCGTCGGCGGCCTCGAACTGGTACCCGTCGGCCTCCAGCTCCTTGACCCGGTCGATGACCCGCTGGGCCGTCGCGTCGTCGATCTCGAGGCCGGCGGCCGCCGCCTTCTCGCTGACCGTGTGGCGGCCGGCGAGCTCGGAGACGATCAGCTGGCGCTCGTTGCCGACGAGCTCGGGCTCCATGTGCTCGAAGGTCGAGGCGTCGGCGCGGACCCCGGCGACGTGCAGGCCGCCCTTGTGCGCGAAGGCGTTGCGTCCCACGAACGGCTGGTTGGGGTCCGGGGCGAGGTTCAGCAGCTCGTCGACGAAGTGCGCGGTCGCGGTCAGCTTCTCGATCCGGTCACCGGGCAGGACGTCGTAGCCGAGCTTGAACTGCAGGTTGCCGATGATCGACACGAGGTTCGCGTTGCCGGTGCGCTCGCCGATGCCGTTCATCGTGCCCTGCACCTGCGTGGCGCCGTTGAGCACCGCGGCGAGCGTGTTCGCGACGCCGCACTCGAGGTCGTTGTGGCAGTGGATGCCGACCGCGACGTCACGGCCGAGCGCGGCGACCACCTCGCCGACCGCGGTGCCGACCTGGTGCGGCAGCGAGGAGCCGTTGGTGTCGCACAGCACGACCCGCTCGGCCCCGCCGCGCGCGGCGGCCCGCAGGCACTCCAGCGCGTACTCCTCGTTGGCCCGCCAGGCGTCGAAGAAGTGCTCGGCGTCGTAGATGACGCGCTTGCCGCACCCGACGAGGAACGCGACCGACTCCTCGATCATCGCGAGGTTCTCCTCGCGTCCGACCTTCACGACCTTCTCGAGGTGCAGGTCCCAGGTCTTCCCCACGAGCGTGCAGACCGGCGCGAAGCACTCGGCGAGGATCCGGAGGTTCTCGTCGTCCTGCGCCGCCACACCGCGCCGTCGGGTCATCCCGAACGCGACGATCTGCGCGTGCTCGAAGCGCTCCTGCGCGAGCAGGCCGAAGAGCTCGAGCTCCTTCGGGTTGGACGCCGGGAAGCCGGCCTCGATCAGGTCGATCCCGAGCTCGTCGAGCCGGTGGGCGACGCGGACCTTCTCGCGTGCGGTGAGGGACATGCCCTCCCCCCTGCATGCCGTCGCGCAGGGTGGCGTCGTAGAGCTGGACGGTGGAGTTCATCGGTCGGTGGTTCCTGGGGTACGGAGGTGGTCACGGGCGGGTGGCGGCGGCGGCCGTCGTCCCGCGCGGATCACCCGCGCCGGATCAGGCCGCCCCGGGAATTCGCCGGACCGCCGGCGCCGCCACGGACCGCACGTCAGGCCTCGACCGGGGCGGTCGCGGGCACCGGGTCCAGCCAGTCGCGGTACTGCGGGGCGCGCCCGTAGAGCGCGTCCTCGAAGGCGGACTGCACGGCCTTGGTGATCGGGCCCGGCTTGCCGGTGCCGACCGGGTGGTCGTCGATCTCGCGGATCGGGGTCAGCTCGGCGGCGGTGCCGGTGACGTACACCTCGTCCGCGAGGTACAGCTCGCCGCGCGCGATGTCGCGCTCGACGAGCTCGTAGCCGAGGTCGCGGGCGATCTGGATCGCCGAGCGCCGGTTGATGCCGTCGAGGATCGACGCGGTCAGCGGCGGCGTGTGGATGACGCCGTCGCGCACGACGAAGATGTTCTCGCCGGAGCCCTCGCAGACGTGGCCCTTGTCGTCGAGGAGGATCGCCTCCTCGTAGCCGGCCTTGTGCGACTCGATCTTCGCGAGCACCGAGTTCAGGTACTGGCCCGACGCCTTGGCCTGCGGGATCAGCGAGTCGGGGCTGATGCGCCGCCACGAGCTGATCTTCGCCCGCACGCCGTTGGCCTTCCCCTCGTCCCCGAGGTAGGAGCCCCACTCCCAGACGGCGATCGCGACGTCCACCGGCGCCTCCAGCGGGAACAGGCCCATGGTGCCGTAGCCGCGGTAGACGAGCGGGCGGATGTAGCAGGAGCGCATCCCGTTGCGGGCGATCAGCTCGAGCGTCGCCTGCCGGATCTGCTCCGGCGTGAACGGGATGTCCATGTAGTACAGCCCGGCGCTGCGGTACAGCCGGTCGACGTGCTCCTGATGGCGGAAGACCGCCGGCCCGATCTCGGTGTCGTAGCAGCGCACGCCCTCGAACACGCCCGTGCCGTAGTGCAGGCCGTGCGTGAGGACGTGGATCTTCGCGTCCTCCCACTTGACGAACTCGCCGTTCATCCAGATGAGGTCGGCCTGCTGCACGTGTCGTCCTTGGTCGTCGGGATCGGGGCTTCAGAGGTACTTGCGGACCGCGGCGTACGCCTCGTCGGTCCCGGCGGTGCCGCCGAGATCGCGGGTCCGCAGGCCGGCGTCGAGCGCCTGGTCCACCGCCGACTCTAGCGCGGCGGCCTCCGTCTCCATAGCCAGACCGTGCCGCAGCAGCATCGCGGTGGAGAGGAACATCGCCAGCGGGTTGGCGACGCCCTGGCCGGCGATGTCCGGCGCCGAGCCGTGCACCGGCTCGAACAGGCCCGGGCCGTCCGGGTTGCCGAGCGACGCGCTGGGCAGCATGCCGAGGGAGCCGGAGAGCATCGCGGCGGCGTCGGAGAGGATGTCCCCGAAGAGGTTCTCGGTGACGATGACGTCGAACTGCGTCGGGTTGGCGATGAGCTGCATCGCGCACGAGTCGACGAGCTGGTCCTCGAGCTGCACGTCGGCGAAGTCGGCGCCGTGGACCTCGTGGACGACCTGGCGCCACTGGCGCGAGGTCTCCATGACGTTCGCCTTGTCGACGGAGTGCACGAGGTTGCGGCGCCCGCGCGCGGCCTCGAACGCGACGCGGGCGATCCGGTCGACCTCCTCGACCGTGTAGTGGCAGAGGTCGGACGCGTCGGTCTCGGTGCGGGTCTTCTCACCGAAGTAGATGCCGCCGGTCAGCTCGCGCACGACGAGCATGTCGGTGCCGTCGAGGATCTCGCGCTTGAGCGCCGAGCTGTCGTACAGCGCCGGCAGCGGCCGGACCGGGCGGAGGTTCGCGTAGAGCCCGAGCGCCTTGCGGATGCCGAGCAGGCCCTGCTCGGGGCGCGGGGCGCTGGGATCGGTCGTGTCCCACTTGGGGCCACCGACGGCGGCGAGCAGCACCGCGTCGGAGGCCTTCGCGGCGGCGAGGACCTCGTCGGTGAGGGCGGTGCCGTGCGCGTCGATGGAGGCGCCGCCGAAGACGTGCTCCTCGACCTCGACGCCCGGGACGAAGTGCTCGAGCAGCTCGACGGCGGGGGCGCAGATCTCCGGCCCGATCCCGTCGCCGGGCAGCGTGACGATCTTGGTCATGTGGTCCTCCGTCAGACCTTCGTGGTGTCCGGGCCCGAGCGCTCGCGCGCGGCCTCGTAGGCGGCGATGCGGTCCTCGCTCTGCAGCGTGATCGAGATGTCGTCCAGGCCGCCGATCAGCCGGCGCTTGATCTCCGGGTCGATCTCGAACGGGAACTCGTCGACGGTCTGCGCCTCGAGGTCGACCTTCGCGCTGCCGCGCCGGACGATCTCGTCGCACTGCTCCTTGGGAAGCTCGATCGGGAGGACCCCGTTCTTCGTGCAGTTGTTCTTGAAGATGTCCGCGAAGTTCGGGGAGATCAGGGCACGGAAGCCGTAGTCCATGAGCGCCCACGGGGCGTGCTCGCGGCTCGACCCGCAGCCGAAGTTCGCGCCCGCCACGAGGATCGGGTTGGCGGGGAGGTCGTAGCCGTTGGCGCGCCACTCGTGGAAGCAGTACTCGCCGAAGCCGGTGCGCTCGACGCGCTTCATGAACCGCGCGGGGATGATCTGGTCGGTGTCGACGTCCTCCTGGTCGATGACCGTGACCGGTCCCTCGACGACGTTGATCGGCTCCATGGCTAGCCCTCCTGGTTCCACTGACGGATGTCGACGAAGTGCCCCTCGATCGCCGCGGCGGCGGCCATCTGGGGGAGACGAGGTGGCTGCGGGCGCCGCGGCCCTGCCGGCCCTCGAAGTTGCGGTTGGACGTCGAGGCGACGCGCTCACCGGGCGCGGCGACGTCGGGGTTCATGCCCAGGCACATCGAGCAGCCCGCGACGCGCCAGTCGAAGCCGGCCTCGATGAAGACCTTGTCGAGGCCCTCCTCCTCGGCCTGCTTCTTCACCTGCTGGGAGCCGGGGACGACCATCGCGATGACGCCGTCGGCGACCTTGCGGCCCCCGATCATCGACGCGGCGGCGCGGAGGTCGCCGATGCGGCTGTTCGTGCAGGAGCCGATGAAGACGCGGTCGAGCTTGATCTCCGTCATCGGGGTGCCGGCCTGCAGCGCCATGTACTCCAGCGCGCGCTCGTCACCGGCGTCCTGCGGCTCGGGAACGGTGTCGGTGACCTGCACGACCATCTCCGGCGTGGTGCCCCAGGTGACCTGCGGGCTGATCGCGCTCGCGTCGACGGTGATGACCGTGTCGAACGCGGCGCCCTCGTCGGTCTTCAGGTCGACCCAGGAGGGGTCGATCTCGACGCCGCGCTCGCGCAGGTACGCGAAGGTCGTCTCGTCGGGGGCGATCATGCCGGCGCGGCCGCCGCCCTCGATGGTCATGTTGCAGACGGTCATGCGGCCCTCCATCGAGAGCTTCTCGATGGCCGGGCCGGCGAACTCGACGACGTGGCCGGTGGCGCCGTTGACGCCCATCTGGCCGATCGTCGCGAGGATGAGGTCCTTGGCGGTGACGCCCGGGCCCAGCTCGCCCTCGTAGCGGATGAGCATCGACTTGGGCTTCTTCTGGCCGAGCGTCTGGGTCGCGAGGACGTGCTCGACCTCGGACGTGCCGATGCCGAAGGCGAGGGCGCCGAACGCGCCGTGCGTGGCGGTGTGCGAGTCGCCGCAGACGATCGTCATGCCCGGCTGGGTGACGCCGAGCTCCGGACCGATGACGTGGACGATGCCCTGCTTGTCGGAGCCCAGCGAGTAGACCGGGACGCCGAACTCGGCGCAGTTCTCCTCGAGCTTCTCGACCTGCTTGCGGGAGAGCTCGTCCTTGATCTTCGCAGCGACCGGCGTGCCGTCGGTCGGCGTGTTGTGGTCGGCCGTGGCGAGCGTGCGGTCCGGACGCCGGACGGGGCGGCCCGCGAGGCGCAGGCCGTCGAAGGCCTGGGGGCTGGTGACCTCGTGGACGAGGTGGAGGTCGATGTAGATCAGACCCTCCGCGACCTCGTGCAGGTCCCAGATCTTGTCGAACAACGTGCTGGCCATCGGGCACTCTCTCCTTAGCTGCGTCGCAGGCCCGCCGACAGGACCGCCAGGAGGGCGGCGTCGTCGGGTCCGGGGTTCTCGAAGTGGTGGGGCAGGTCGGCGTCGAAGGTGACGCAGTCGCCGGCCGACAGCTCGTGGCGCTCGGTGTCGACGACGAGGACGACGGTGCCGCGCTCGACCAGGGCGGTCTCGCGGCTGCCGGGCTCGTGCATCGGCGGGTCGCCCTCCCGGCCGGTGCGGGCGCCGGGCTTCAGCTCGTGGCGGGACAGCTCGGCGCGCTGCCCGGGCAGCGGGGCGGTGAGGACCTCGAAGCGGTGCCCGCCCTCGGCGGTGCCGCCGCGACGGCCCTCCCCGGCCTTGACGACCGTGACGCTGCCGGACTCGTCCAGCCGCAGCAGCTGCGAGAGCCGCAGGTCCAGGCCGGCGGCGATCTTCGCGGCGACCTGCAGGGTGGGGCTGGTCTCGCCGCGCTCGACCTGGCTGAGCATCGGGGCGCTGACGCCGGAGCGCTCGGCGAGGTCGCGCAGGGACAGCGACATCGCCTCGCGCAGGGCGCGGACGCGGGGCCCGACGTGGGCCTGGCGCTCGAGCTCTTCAGGGGCGGCGGTCACGGTCCGGCGTACGTTATCACGTACAACCGTTTTCGGGGGCCGATCAGGCCGTCGGCAGGACCGCGGACGCCGGGAGCGGCGCGGTCAGTCCGCGGGGACGGCCGAGCAGCTGCAGCACGAGCGCCGTGTCGGCGATCGCCACCCCGGTCAGGTGCCCGTCGCGCGTGGCGAAGTCCTCGACGATCGCCGCGAGCGCCGCCGCCAGGCCCGGCGTGTCGCGTGCCGCCAGCGCCTGCACCGCGTCCGCCGCGCGCGCGAACGGCGGCGGGCCGCCCCGCATCGCGGCCGTCGCGTCCGGGAGCCGGTCGTCCTCGCGCAACGTCAGCGCCGCGAGCGCGGCCGCCCACCCCGCCGCCGGCGAGGACGGGCCGCCGACGGCGTCGAGCGCGTCGAGCGTCGCCCGCGACTGCTCGCGGGCGAGGACCTCGTCCCCGCTCAGCACCGCGGCCTTCACGCGGCCGACGAGCCGCCCGAACGCCTCCGGGGGCGCGGCGTCCCACGACGCCGCGTAGGTCCGGGCGGCCTGCGCGAACGCCGCGCGGGCCGCACCGGGATCCCCGTCCATCCAGGCCCGGTGGGCGTCGCCGTCGAGGGCGACCGCCCGGGCCTGGAGGACGCGGTGGAGCTCGGGCTCGTCGGACATGGCCGCGAGTCTCGCAGCGCCCGGCCCCGAGCGCGAGGGCTACCGGACCGTGAGCGCCTTCAGCAGCCGCGGCACCGCGCGCGAGCCGACCCGGCCGGTCGCGGTGAAGCGCCCCGTGGCGAGGTCGATGCGCCCGAACGTCGAGAACCGGGCGCCGGGCGAGCGCAGGCTCGCGTAGGCCGTGTTCGAGGTGCCGCTGATGTCGAAGCCGATCGGGTTCGTGAACGCGCGGCCGAGCGAGCCGATCGTCTTCAGCCCGCCGTCGTTGGGCGGCATCTGCAGCAGCAGCGCGTCGCGGCGGCTGTCGAGGTTGAACAGCTGCGTCGTCGTCGCCCCGGCCACGTTGTTCGTGTACGCGGAGCCGCCGACGAACGCGGGCGTGCCCTCCCCCTGGTCGCCGGCGTTGTACTTCAGCGGCCCGTCGGTCGCGGCGACCGCGCCGGTGTCCGGGTTCAGGCGCAGGTTCTGGCCGTTGGACGTCGTCAGGCGGATGCGGTCCACCGTCGGGTTGAAGTCGAACCCGACCGCGCTGCCCGACAGCGCCGGGGTGAACGCCGCCATCCCGATCGGGGTCACCTGCCCGGTCCGCGGGCTCAGCGTGTAGAGCCGGCTCGCCGAGGAGACCGCGACGAGCGCGCCGGTCGCCGGCCGACGGTCCAGGCCGACGATCGTCTCCCCCGCGGCGAGCCCGCGGACCGCGCGGGCCTTCGCGCTCCCGGGCGTCGCGCTGTCGAAGGTGACCACCCGATCGTTGGCGTCGATGCCGACCATCGTCTCCGCCTGGGCGGCGCCGGCCGGGAGGACGGCGAGGAGGGCAGCGGTGGCGGCGGTTGCGCGGGCGCGCGAGGACAGGGTCATGGGGCTCCTGGGGAACGGGGACGGGGAACGTGTGCGGTGACCGTCTCCTTCCTTCTTCGCAGGTCGGGCCCCGAGAGTTCACCCGCCGCCCGGGAAGCGGCAGAGCGTCCGCACGAGGATCCGGGCGGTCGCGAGCGCCTCGGCCACGACCACGTGCTCGTCGACGCCGTGGATCGCGTGCGGGCGCGGACCGACCATCACGGTCGGGATGCCGCGCGCCGCGAACAGCCGCATGTCGGCGCCCCAGGGCACGCCGCCGGGCGCGGCGCCGCCCCGCTCCTGCGCGGTCGCCTCGAGCACCGTCCGGGCGAGCGGATGCTCCGGGGACGTACGGGCGCTCGCGAACCGGGCGCCCGGCCAGGTCAGCGTGACGGGCGGCAGGCCGTCACCGTCGAGCGCCGCGACCACCGCCGCCTCCACCGTCGCGCGCGCCTGCTCGACCGACTCGCCCACGCGGACCGGTGCTCGCCCCTCGAAGGTCAGCCGGTCGGGCACCGTGCTCGCCCACTCGCCCGCGGCCAGCCGCCCGACGAGCACCGGGTACGGGAGCGCGAGCGCGGCCATCAGCGGGTCGTCGACCGCGGCGTTGAGCCGCACCTCGAGGGCGGCGAGGGCGGCGTGGACGCGCACGTAGCGGTCGATCGCCGACACGCCCTCGCGCCGGAACGCGGCGTGGGCGCCGACGCCGCGCACCTCGCCGCGGAAGGTGATCGCCCCCGCCTGCGCGCAGACGACCGCGAAGGCGGTCGGCTCCGGGATCACGCAGCCGTCGTAGCGGGCGTCCGCGCGCAGCGCCGCGAACGCGCCGAGGCCGCCGTCCTCCTCGGAGGAGACGGCGAGCAGCACCGGGTCGCACGGCGGCCGGACGCCCGCCCGGTGGACGGCGGCCAGCGCGTGCAGCGCCGCGACGACGCCCGCCTTCATGTCCGCCGAGCCGCGCCCGTGCAGCCGCCCGTCGTCCACGGTCGCCGACCACGCGCCGTGCCTCCAGCGCGCGGTGCCCGCGGGGACGACGTCGACGTGGGCGCACAGCCCCAGGCGCGGTCGGCCGCGATCGACGAGCGCCCCGGGCAGCCCGGCGCGCAGGCCGAGCAGCTCGTCGCGCTCGCCGTCCTCCCCCGGCTGCTCGGGGTCGGCGCGCACCGCGGCGAGATCGTGCGTGTCGAGCGCCGTCTCGAGCCCGAGCGCGCGGGCGCGCTCGGCGAGGTGCTCGAGGGCGGCGCGCTCGTCGCCCGTGACGCTCGGGATCCGGACGAGCGCCGCGAGGTCCGCGACGAGCTCGTCCGGGTCCAGGGCCGCCAGCGCGGCGGCCTCCGGCGCGCTCACGGGGTCGAGAGCAGCGCGGCGCGGTCCTCCTGCGGGGCGTCGGCGGCCAGCTGGGCACGCCGCACCGCTGCGCTCAGCGCGCGGACGTACGCGGTGCCGCCGGCCTCGAGGATGTCGGTCGCGACCGCCTGCCCGGCGCCGGTGACCCGCTCGCCCGCGAGGACGCCGGGCGTGTGGTGGGCGATCGCCGCGTCGGGGTCCCCGAGCTCGACGACGACGCTGACCTCGCCGAGCGCGTCCTGCCCGCCGGTCACGGCGTCGACGCGGAACTCGCGCAGCCGGGCGTCGATCCCCGTGGCGGCGTTGATCGCCCGGAAGACCGCGTCGACCGGCCCGTCGCCCGTGAAGCTGCCCTCGATCGAGCGGCCGTCGGGCGTGGAGACGCCGACCCGGGCGTGCGGCGGGCGCTGCGAGGACGCCTCGACCTCGAACCACTCCAGGCCGTAGCCGGGGATCTCGGCGCGCAGCTCGTCGGTGACGAGCGCCTCCAGATCCATCGCGGTGACCTGCTTCTTCTTGTCCGCCAGCTCCTTGAAGCGCTTGAACGCGGTGTTCAGCGTGGCGCCGTCGACCGGGTAGCCGAGGTCCTCCAGCGCCTGCTTGAGCGCGTGGCGGCCCGAGTGCTTGCCCAGCACGAGCGAGTTCGTGTCCAGGCCCACGGTCCGCGCGTCCATGATCTCGTAGGTCGTGCGCTCCTTCAGCACGCCGTCCTGGTGGATGCCGGACTCGTGCGCGAACGCGTTGCGGCCCACGACCGCCTTGTTGGGCTGGATCACGTAGCCGGTGAGGCGGCTGACGAGGCGGCTGGTGCGGGCGATCTCCGTCGTGACGACGTCGCAGTGCAGGCCGAGCTCCTCGCCGCGGGTGTGCAGCAGCATCACGAACTCCTCGAGCGAGGCGTTGCCCGCGCGCTCGCCGATGCCGTTGATCGCGCCCTCCACCTGACGCGCGCCCGCGAGCACGCCGGAGAACGAGTTGGCGACCGCGAGCCCGAGGTCGTCGTGGCAGTGCGTGGACAGGACGGCCTTGTGGAGGTCCGGGACCAGCTCGTAGAGACGCGTCAGGAACGCGGCATACTCGGCCGGCATCGCGTAGCCGACCGTGTCCGGGATGTTGATCGTCGTGGCGCCCTCGTCGAGCGCGATCTGCAGGACCTCGGCGGTGAACTCGACGTCCGCGCGCGTGGCGTCCATCGGCGAGAACTCGACGTCGTCGCACAGCGCCTTGGCCTGCGCGACCGACGCGCGGGCGAGGCCCTTGACGTCCTCGCGGGTGGCCTGGAGCTGGTGCTCGATGTGGATGTCGGAGGTCGAGACGAACGTGTGGATGCGCGGCCGCTCGGAGTCCTTGACGGCCTCCCAGGCGCGGTCGATGTCCGCCGGGTTCGCGCGGGCGAGGCCGGCGATGACCGGGCCCTGCACCTGGCGGGCGATCGCCTGGACCGCCTCGAAGTCGCCGGGCGAGGCGATCGGGAAGCCCGCCTCGATGATGTCGACGCCCAGGCGCGCGAGCTGGTGGGCGATCTCGAGCTTCTCGGTGGTGTTCAGCGAGATGCCGGGCGACTGCTCGCCGTCGCGCAGGGTCGTGTCGAAGATCAGGACGCGACCGGTGTCGTCGCGCTCGGGTACGTCGGGGGACATCGTGGGTTCACTGCTCCTTGTCGGGCTCGTACTCGGACTCTTCCAGATGGGTTCGCGGCATCAGCGGCCGCCACGCACTATTCCCCCGAGGGGGGAGGAGGAGAAGTCGGAGGTCGAGCAGGTGCAGCACCGGCCACGGAGGCTAGCACCGGGGGTCCCGGCCGCCAAGCGGACCGTGCTACGGGACGAGGACGACCTTGCCGACGTTGCGTCGCTCGGTGAGGATCCGGTGCGCCTCGGGCGCCTGCGCGAACGGGACCGCGTCCGAGACGACCGGCTGCACCGTCCCGTCGTCGATCAGCGCGCGCAGCGGCGTGATCCACGGCTCGAGCGTTCCGCGGTCGTCCCAGAGTCGCAGCATGTTCAGGCCGATCAGCGCCTTGGACTCCCCCATCGCGTCCATCGCGTTGATGCCGCGGATCATCCGCAGCGCCTGGGGTGCGGCCTTCAGGAGGTTGCGGCGCTCGCCGTCGACGACGGAGCTGGCGCCGAACGCGACGAGCCGTCCGCCCGGGCGCAGCATGCCGTAGCTGCGGGCCAGCGACGCGCCGCCGATCGCGTCCATGACCAGGTCGAACGGCGGCAGGCCGCGCTCCCACCCCTTGCGGGTGTAGTCGTGCGCGACGTCCACCCCGAAGCCGCGGATCGCCTCGTGCTTGTGGGGCGAGGCGGTGCCGTGGATCTCCGCGCCGACGCTGCGGGCGATCTGCGTGGCGGCGATCCCCACCCCGCCGGCGGCCGCGTGCAGCAGGACGCGCTCGCCGGCGCGCAGGCTGCCGAAGCCGACCAGGCCGGCCCACGCGGTCGCGTAGTTCACCGGGATCGCGGCGCCCTGCTCGAAGCTCAGGCCGTCGGCGAGCGGCACGACGTCGCCCGCCCCGACCACGACCTCCTCCGCGTAGCCGCCGAAGCGGGTGCCCGCGAGGACCCGCTGACCGACCGCGAGGCCCTCGACGTCGTCGGCGAGTTCGGTGATCTCGCCGCTGACCTCGTAGCCGACGACGGCGGGGACCGGGGGCGCGTCCGGGTACAGGCCCAGGCGCGCCATCAGGTCCGCGAAGTTCACGCCCGCCGCGCGGACCGCGACGCGCACGCCGCCCGGCCGCATCACGGGGGCGGGACGCTCCTGGACCTGCAGGACGTCGGCGTCCCCGTGACGGGTGATGACGATGGCGCGCATGCGCGCCAGCCTACCGACGGTCAGGC
The DNA here is from genome assembly GCF_009707605.1 of Conexibacter sp. W3-3-2. Lineage (NCBI taxonomy): Bacteria > Bacillati > Actinomycetota > Thermoleophilia > Solirubrobacterales > Conexibacteraceae > Conexibacter > Conexibacter sp. W3-3-2. Next base: position 668,084 of record NZ_WLYW01000001.1, read on the forward strand.
GTCGCCCGGCACACCGGAGATCTGCCCCGGGGCCACCACCTCGGGCCGCCGGGCCCAGAAGCCCTCGCCGCCGCTGCGCGCCCGCAGCACGAGGGCGATGACGAGCCCGAGGACCAGCGAGCCGACGCCGATCACGAACGGCGGGCCGACCCCCAGCCAGGAGGAGCCCAGGTCGGACGCCGCCGGGTCGCTGAGGTCGATCGCCGACTTGACGAAGATGTAGGTCAGGAACACGCCGCCGACGAACGGGGCGAGCCCGACGAAGAAGAAGTTGCTGACCGAGCGGGTCAGCTCCTTGCGGTGGTACCAGACGCAGGCGAACCCGTTCATGCCGTAGTTGAACGCGATCAGGAAGCCCAGCGACGTCAGCGCGTCGAACAGGAAGTTCTGGCTGAGCGTGTTGAAGACCACGTAGAACAGGGTCGCGAGGGTCGCGACGAGCACGGTGCCGACGTGCGGGGTCTGCCACGACGGGTGGATCGCGGCCAGGCGCTTGGGCATGGCCCCCATGCGCGCCATCGACAGCGAGGTCCGGGAGGACGGCAGGATCGTCGTCTGGGTCGACGCGAGCGCCGAGGTGAGCACCGCGAGGATGAGGAACTTGCCGAACGCCGTGCCGAGCGCGTCGTCGGCGATGACCGCGATGACCGACGGGTCGTCCTCGAAGTCCCCGAAGAGGCCGGTCCCGGCGTAGGCGACCATCGCGACGGACACGAGCAGGTAGACGCCGAGCAGGATCACGGTCGACAGCAGCGCCGCCTTGCCCGGGCCGGAGGAGGAGTCGGCGGACTCCTCGTTGACCGCGACCGCGGAGTCCCAGCCCCAGTAGATGAAGATCGCGATCAGCAGGCCCGCGACGACCGCGCTGGACCCGCCGTCCGCCGCGAACGGCGAGAACCACGAGAGCTCCGGGTCGACCGAGCTCGGGGTGGCGTCCCCGGTGGCGACCTGGACGAGCACGACGACCGCGAACGCGACGAGCGCGGTGATCTGCAGCGCGATCATCACGAACTGGGTCATCGCGCTGAGCTCGATGCCGCGGATCGCGATCGCGGTCATCGTCACGATGTAGAAGACCGCGAGGACCATGACGGCCGCCTTGGAGTCGGCGGCGCCGTCCATCCCGAGCAGCAGGTACGTGAACAGCGAGGCGACGTCGGCGAGCGAGCCGATGACGATGACGCCGGCCATCAGGATCGCCCAGCCGGAGACCCAGCCGAGGACCGGACCCATCGCCCGGGTCACCCACGCGAACGTCGTGCCGCAGTCCGGGTCGACGCGGTTCATGTAGTAGTAGGCCGTCGCGACGCAGACCATCGGGACGAACGCCAGCAGCATGATCCCCGGTGTCTGCAGGCCGACCGCGAGGACGAGACCGGCGATCACCGCGGCGATCGAATAGGCCGGGGCGGTCGAGTCGACGCCGATCACGACGCCCGAGACGAGGCCGAGGGCCCCCTTCTTCAGGCCGGGTTCCTCGTTCGCCTCAGGGGCGATCGTGGTGCTGCTCATCAGGTGGTCCCTCCTCGTCGTCCTGCGGTGGCGGCGAGCCTAGGGAGCGCGTTGGACGACACGCAAGGGCAGCTTGTCCAGCCCGGCGCGCCACGTGGTCGGTTTCGCGCCGGGATGGACGGTGGCGCGCCACGCGGCGCGCCGGAACGTCAGAACGTGATCGAGCGGCCCGTCGCGAACTCGGGGCCCGCGAGCAGCTGCTGCAGGACGTCCGCGGGCGTCGCGCGGTCGGTCGTCATGACGATCGCGGCCATCCCGTCGGGATGGTCGCCGGACTCGGTCCGGCCGACGGCCGCCTGCCCGATGTTGACGTCCGCGGTCCCCAGGGCGGTGCCGACGCGGCCGATCATGCCCGGCACGTCCTGGTAGCGGAACAGCAGCAGGTGGTCCTCGAGCTGCACGTTGAACCGCTCACCCCAGACCTCGAGCAGGTGCGGGCGGTTGCGACGGCCGAGCGTCGTGCCGACCACGCGCGAGCGCTGGCGGCCGCTGTCCGACACGACCGTGACGCGCACGAGGTCGGTGAAGTCACGGGCGCTGCCGCGCTTGGACTCCTGGATCTCGATGCCGCGCTCCTTCGCGAGCTCGGGAGCGTTGACCTCGTTGACGTCCTCCTCGGTGTGACCGCTCAGCGCGCCGAGCAGCACGTTCAGCACGAGCGGCCGCGTGTCACGCTCGGCGATCCGCCCGAGGAACTCGATCTCCAGCCGGTCGACGGAGCCGCCGTCGGCGACGCTCACCGCGAGCTTGCCGAGCTTGCGGCACAGCGGCAGGAACGGCCCGAGGACCTCGAGGTCCTCCGCGCCGACCGCCGGGACGTTCACCGCGGTCGTCACGGCGCCGCCGGTGAGGGCGGCGACGACCTGCTCGGCGGCCTGGAAGCCCGCCCGGTCCGTCGCCTCCGCCGTGGACGCCCCGAGGTGCGGGGTCACGACGACGTTCTCGCGGCCGAACAGCGGCGACTCGGTCATCGGCTCGGTGCGGAAGACGTCGAGCGCCGCCCCCGCGACCTTGCCGCTGTCGAGCGCGGCGACGAGGTCCTCCTCGACGATCAGCGGGCCGCGCGCGACGTTGAGGATCCGCACGCCGTCCTTGCACTTGGCGAACGCCTCCGCGTTCAGCCAGCCCTCGGTCTCCGGCGTCTTGGGCAGGTGGATCGTGATGAAGTCGGCGACGGCGTACACGTCGTCGGAGGTCTCCGCCTTCTCGACGCCCATCTCGCGGTAGCGGTCGGCGGCCACGTAGGGGTCGTAGGCGACGACCTTCATGCCGAAGCCCTGGGCGCGCTCGGCGACGAGCTGGCCGATGCGGCCGAAGCCGAGGACCCCGAGCGTCTTGTCCATCAGCTCGACGCCCGAGTACTTGCTGCGGTCCCAGCGGCCGGCGACGAGCGCGGCGTGCGCCTGCGGCACGTTGCGGGCCAGCGCGAGCAGGAGCGCGAGCGTGTGCTCGGCCGCGGTCACGACGTTGCTCTGCGGCGCGTTGGCGACGACGATGCCGCGCTTGGTGGCGGCGGGGACGTCGACGTTGTCGACGCCGACGCCGGCGCGGCCGATCGCCTTGAGGTTCGTCGCGCCCTCGAGCACGTCGGCGGTGAGCTTCGACGCGGAGCGGATGAGGACGCCGTCGTAGCCGCCGAGCTCGGCGGCGAGCTCGCCGTCCGCCCAGTCGGTCTTCACGGTGACGTCGAAGTGCTGCTTGAGCAGGTCGACGCCGGAGTCGCCGATCTTCTCGGCGACGAGCACCTTGATCTCGGGGTTGGTCATGCGCTGAGGGCCTCCACGACGTGGTCGATGCTCCTGGTGAGCTGCTGCACGTCCTCGGGATCGATCGCCGGGAACATGCCGATGCGCAGCTGGTTGCGGCCGAGCTTGCGGTACGGCTCGGTGTCGACGATCCCGTTCGCGCGCAGGGTCTTGGCGACCGCGGCGGCGTCGACGGACTCGTCGAAGTCGATGGTGCCGACGACCAGCGAGCGGTTCGCGGTCTCGGTCACGAAGGGGCTGGCGAACGCCGAGGCCTCCGCCCAGCCGTAGAGGATCTCGCTGGAGCGGCGCGAGCGCGCGACCGCGAAGTCCTCGAGGCCGCCGCCGTCGTTCATCCACTCGACCTGGGCGGCGAGCAGCACGAGCGTGGCGAGGGCCGGCGTGTTGTAGGTCTGGTTCTTGCGGCTGTTGTCGAGCGCCGTGGTGAGGCTGAGCGACTCGGGCAGCCAGCGGTCGGTCCGGGCGCCGATCTCCTCGATCCGCGCGATCGCCCGCGGGCTGACGAGCGCGAGCCACAGGCCGCCGTCGGCGGCGAAGCACTTCTGCGGCGCGAAGTAGTAGACGTCGGCCTGCGCGGCGTCGAGCGGCAGGCCGCCCGCGCCCGAGGTCGCGTCGATCACGACGAGCTGGTCGTCGGTCGCGTCGGCCGGGCGGACGACGTCGACCATCGCGCCCGTGGAGGTCTCGTTGTGCGCCCAGGCGAGGATGTCGGCGGACGGGTCGCTCGTCGGGGCCGGGGCCGAGCCGGGGTCGGCGCTCACCACGACCGGGTCCTGCAGGAACGGGGCGCCCTTGGTGACGGAGGCGAACTTGCTGGAGAACTCGCCGAACGTGAGGTTCAGCGAGCGCTCGCGCACGAGGCCGGCGGCCAGCGCGTCCCAGAAGACGGTGGTGCCCCCGTTGCCGAGCATGATCTCGTAGCCGTCGGGGGCCGAGAACAGCGTCGAGAGGCCGTCGCGCACGCGGCCGACGACGTCCTTGACCGGCGCCTGCCGGTGGCTCGTGCCGAGCACGTCCCGGTGCGCCTCGAGCGCGGCGAGCTGCTCCGGGCGGACCTTGCTGGGCCCGCAGCCGAAGCGGCCGTCGGCGGGCCTCAGGTCGGCGGGGATGATGATCTCGGGCGGCGTCACTGGGGGCACTCCTCGTGGGATCGGATCGGATCGAACGTGGTGCCCAGGCGCGCGACGGGTCCTGCTCGGTGTCGTCGCTCCCCGGTGGTGAACCCCACCCGTACGGCGCCAGTCGCGACGACGGCGCCAACACTAGCGAACGGGCGCGCCGACGCACGTGACCGACTCGTGACCGCCGTCAGGCGCGCGGGCGCACGTACGCCCACCAGAACAGGAGGTAGACCGGGAAGCTGAAGACGATCCCGACGTAGAAGCCGGTCCGCCACCACTCCGCGGCGCGCGGGTGCCCCGTGCGGGGCGGGTCGAGCGCGAGCTGCGCCACGAACGGCCCGGTCGCGACGAGCGCGATGAGGCCCGCGACGACCATGAACGGCAGGTACGGCACCGCGCCGGTCGCCGCCGCGATCCAGATCGGCGGCAGGGACGCGGCGTGGAGGACGGCGAGCCGGCGCAGCCGCTCGGGGCGGGGCGCCGGCTGCCGCACGGGACCGGCTAGCCCTGGGCGAACCCGGAGTCGTCGATCCAGGCCATCATCTTGCGCAGCTCCTTGCCGGTCGTCTCGATCGGCTTGGCGGCCTGCTCGGCGCGCATGCGCTTGAAGTTCTCCTGGCCGGCGCGGTTCTCGGCGATCCACTCGCGGGCGAAGTCGCCGTCCTGGATCTCCTTGAGGATCTTCTTCATCTCGTCGCGCGTGGCCTGCGTGATGACGCGCGGGCCGCGGGAGTAGTCGCCGTACTCGGCCGTGTTGGAGATCGAGTACCGCATGCCGGCGAGACCCTTCTCGTACATGAGGTCGACGATGAGCTTCAGCTCGTGCAGGCACTCGAAGTACGCCATCTGCGGGTCGTAGCCCGCCTCGACGAGCGTGTCGAACCCGGCCTGGACGAGCTCGGAGGCGCCGCCGCAGAGCACGGCCTGCTCGCCGAAGAGGTCGGTCTCGGTCTCGTCCTTGAAGGTCGTCTCGAAGACGCCGCCGCGCGTGCAGCCGATGCCCTTGGCGTACGCGAGCGCGAGCGCCTGCGCGCCGCCGGTCGCGTCCTGGTGGATCGCGATCAGGCCGGGGACGCCCGAGCCCTCGAGGTACTGGCGGCGCACGAGGTGGCCGGGGCCCTTGGGGGCGGCGAGCGCCACGTCGACGCCCGCGGGCGGCTCGACCTCGCCGTAGAGGACGCTGAAGCCGTGACCGAACAGGAGCAGGTTGCCCTCGGCGATGCCGTCGCGGACCTCCTCCTCCCAGACCTGCCGGTGCAGCTCGTCGGGGACGAGCAGCATCACGACGTCGCCCTGCGAGGCGGCGTCGGCGATCGACAGGACCTCCAGGCCGGCGTCCTTGGCCTTCTGGACCGAGGAGCTGTCGGGGCGCAGGCCTACGACGACGTTCACGCCCGAGTCCTTCAGGTTCTGGGCGTGGGCGTGGCCCTGCGAGCCGAAGCCGATGATCGCGACGGTCTTGCCGTCGAGGAGACCGAGGTCTGCGTCGTCGTCGTAGTACATGCCGCGCAGGATATGCGGCGGCGGCCCTCGCGCGGCGTGCGGTCCCCGTGCCGGGTCAGGCGCTGGCCGCGGCGACGAGCGCGCGGGCCGGGATGCGCAGCGACCCGTCGGGCTGGGCGAAGGCCGCCAGCTCGGCGTCCACGGCGTCCCGCAGCGCGTAGTGCTCGGCCGGGCTGAGCTTCGCCGTCGTCGACCGCAGGCTCGGCGAGCAGTGCAGCTGCTGGTCCCACCAGGCGTCGGTGTCGGCGGCGGTGAACGCGAAGTCCAGCGGCTCGACCTCGACGTCCTCGAACCCGACGCCCCACAGGAGGTCGGCGAGCTGCTCGGGGTCCGGGAGCGCGAACGGGCCCGGCTCGCCGCCGCCGGACGCGGGCACGGCGCCGAGCCGCACGAGCAGCCGGCCCATGCTCCACGGGTTGTGCTCGGCGGCCGCCCAGGTCGCGATCGCCAGGCGCCCGGCGGACTTGAGCGTGCGGCGCGCCTCGCGCAGCGCCGACTCGGGGTCCGCGAGCAGCATGATCCCCCAGCGGCAGAGGATCGCGTCCAGGGACGCGGCGGGACGATCGATCCACTCGGCGTCCATCGGCTCGAACTCGACGTTGTCGAGCCCGAGCTCGGCGGCACGCGCCTTCGCCACCTCGACCATCGCGAGTGCGGTGTCGGTGCAGACGAGCGTGCCGCCGGGGCGGATGAGCTCCGCGGCGAGGAACCCGGTGTCCCCCGGCCCGGCCGCCAGCTCGAGCACGGTGTGCCCGGGCTGCGGCCGGATCAGCTCGACCATCCGGTGGGAGACCGGCGCGGCCGCCCCCTGGAAGGCCGCGCGCGCCGCCGCCCAGCCGGCCGCCGCGTCCTCCCAGCGGGCGCGGCTGTCGGCGCGGAAGGCGTCGGCCTCCTCCGGGGGATGCTCACCGCGGCGTCACGAGACCTTGACGGTGAACGTGACCTTGACCGGCTCGGACGTCGTGCCCGTCGCGTCGGTGGCGCGGACGAGCAGCTCGTACGTGCCGGCCCGCAGCTTCGGGAACGCCGTCGACTTGAGGTTGTACGCCCAGCGCCCGTCCTTGACCGCGACGTTCGTGTACCGCGGCTTCTTGCAGGACAGGACCTTGAACGCGGCCGTCTTCACGTCGAAGAACGTGCACGAGCCGGACTGCGCGCTCGTGGCCGTCTTCTTCGTCGTCTTCGGGGCGAGCTTCACGCGACGGATCGCGATCTGCACGCCGCCGATGCCCGACGCGTCCTGCGCCGTGCCGGAGAAGGCGACCTTGCGGGCCTTCTTCGTCGTGCGCCTGACGGTCTTGCCGTTGCGGCGCGTCGTGGTCGTGCGGACCGTGTAGAGCTTCACCGTGGCGTTCGCCTTCGGCGCCGCGATCGTGACGGTCGGCGGCGTGCCGTCGGAGCCCGCCCCGGCGCCGCCGACGTTCACCGTCACGGAGGCGAGGGTCGTGGAGATCGCGTCCTGCCGGTCCACCACGACGAGGCGCGTGGTGTAGGAGCCGGCCTTGGCGTAGGCGTGCTGCACGGTCGGGGTGACCGTGGAGACGCGCGGCGAGCCGTCGCCGAAGTCCCACGCGTAGCTCTTGATGCCGCCGCCGGCCAGCGCCTCGGGGTCGACCGACTTCGAGCCGTCGAAGGTCACGGTCTCGTTGATCGCGTAGTCGGTCTTGGCGACCGCGATCGACGGGGTCGGCGGCTTGTTGTAGTACTCGTCGGCGCCGCGGTCGGCGGCCGGGGCGCCGACGCGCGGCTCGCCGTCGACGTCGGTCGTGGACTCGCCCTCGACCTGGGCGCCCGCCTTGTCGATCGCCGGCGAGCCGACGCGCAGGTGGAAGTCCTCCTTGCCGGGATCGGCGAACAGCGCCTCGGGCTGGTTGCTCTCGTTGCCCGACGCGGTGATCGTCACGCCGCCCGCGGAGGTCGCCGTCGCGGCGGCGTCGGAGTTCTTCACGTCGATCGCGACGGTGGGGCCGGTGAGCAGCAGCGGCACGCTCGGGGCGGCCTCGCCGGTGATCGAGCCCTTCACGATCGAGCGGTCGACCTTGACGTCGACGTTGCCGACCGAGCCGCCGAGGACGGCGGCGGCCTGCGCGTCGACGGCGATGCCCTTGGCCGACCCGGCGACGGTGACATGCCGCAGGTCGAGCGCGATGTCGCCCGCGGTGGCGGCCAGGCCACTGGCGATCGTGACGTTCACGCCCGCGCCCGTGGTGCCGCCGGAGAAGATCGACGAGTCGGCCCGGAGCACCTTGTCGACCGCGCTGGAGGCCGTGGAGCTGACGAGCAGGCCGTCGGCGGCGGGACGCTGCGCGTTGGCCGTGCTGCGGACGATGCGGTTGGGGACGCCCGCCGCGGCGCCGGTGAGCTGGATCGCCGGGCCCTGCTCGGGGCCGGAGATGACGAGCGTGTCCTCGATCAGCAGCGAGGACGCGGCGCCGCCCTTGAGCGCCGCCTGCGTCTGGCCGCTGGTGCCGCTGGGCTGGTTGATGATGAAGGACTTGCGGACGGTGACGGTGCCGCCGACGGCGTCGTCGACGAGCAGCGCCGGGGCGTCCTCGCCGCTGGCGGCGGCGCGCGCGAGGAACGAGGAGTCGAACGTCGTGCCGGTCGCGCTGACCCGGACGACCGGGCCGCCCTGCGCCTGCCCGCTGAGGAAGAGGTTCTTCAGGACGGTGCCCTCGCCCGTGCCGGCGGTGCCGTTGCCGACCCGCAGGACCGGCGTGCCGGCCGCCGTGCTCGAGCTGGTGACGACCGCGCCGCCCGGCTGCGCCTCGATCGTGACGTTCTTCTTCGTCACGACGATCGGCGCCTCGACGTACGGCGTCCTGCTCGCCTTCAGCGAGATCGTGTCGCCGTCCGCGACGGCGGCGTTCGCGTCGGCGATCGTCCGGCAGACGTTCCCGGCGCACCCCGCGGGCGCGGCCTGGTCGACCGTGAAGGTGGTGGCGGCGGAGGCCGTGGCGGGCAGCGCGAGGGCGCTGCCGGCGACGACGAGGAGCTTGCTGACCCGTCCTGGCATAGCGGGGGATGCTAACCGCGCCCGCAGCGGAACGCGCCGGGAAACGCAGATCAGTCCAGCGCGCGCCGCAACAGCTTCCCGGACGCGGTCCGCGGCAGCGGCGTCGGACGCAGCTCGACGGTCTTGGGGACCTTGTGCCCGGCCAGCAGCGACCCGCAGTGCTCTCGCAGCTCCGCGGCGCTGGGATCGGTGCCCGGGCGGGGCACGACGACGGCGACGACCGCCTCGCCCCACTCAGGGTCCGGGCGGCCGAGCACGGCGGCCTCGAGCACGGCGGGGTGCCGTTCGAGCGCGGCCTCCACCTCCGCGGGCGCGACGTTCTCGCCCCCGCTGATGATCGTGTCCGCGGTGCGGCCCACGACCGTGAGCCGTCCGTCGCCGTCGAGGCGGCCGAGGTCGCCCGTGCGCAGCACGCCGTCCTCCCCCGCGGCGCTGCGCGACACCGTCGGTCCGGCGAGCAGGATCTCGCCGTCGTCGGCGACCGTTACGCGCGTGCAGAACAGCGGCGGGCCCGCGTCGGGCTGCGGGTCGCCCGGTCGCTGGATCGTCGCCATCGCGGTGCTCTCGGTCATCCCGTAGGTCTGGGCGACCGGGACCCCGGCCGCCCGGGCGCGCTCGACGAGGACCGGCGGGATCGGGCCGCCGCCGGCGACCGCGGCGCGCAGCCGCGGGGGCTCGCGCAGCCCGGCGTCGAGCAGGCGCGAGAGCGTCGTGGCGACGACGCTGATGACCGTCGGGCCGTCCGCCGCCGCCAGGCGGGCGGCGATCCGCTCCGCGTCGAAGCCGTCGTGCACCTCCGCGGTCGTCCCGGCGATCGCCGACCGCACGAGGATCGACAGGCCACCGACGTGGTTGAACGGGAGCGCCGAGAGCCAGCGCTCGTCCGCGGGGTGCCCGATCGCGGCGGCGCTGCCCTGGGCGGCCCACAGCAGGTTGCGCAACGTCAGGACGACCGGCTTGGGCGTGCTCGTCGTGCCGGAGGTGTGCAGCAGCACCGCGGCGTCGTGCTCGTCGCGGGCGAGCGGGTCGGGCGCGGTCAGCACGCGGGTCGGCAGCGGCTCGTCGACGACCAGGACGCACGATCCGGTCTGGTGCGCGACCTCCGGGGCGGCGAGCTTCGGCGACACCGGGACCGCGGTCGCGCCCAGTCGCAGCGCGCCCCAGAACGCGGCCGCGAACGCCGGCCCCGGCGGGAGCAGCAGGCCGACGCGGTCGCCGCGCCGCACGCCGCGTCCGGCCAGCGCACCGGCCGCCGCCCCCGCGAGCCGGTCGAGCTCCGCGTACGGCACGCCCTGGAGCGCCTCCACGTGCGGACGCGCGCGCGCCGAGCGCCGGACCCAGCAGCCGATCTGCATGTCCCAGAGGCTAGCCTCCAGGGCATGTCAGTCACCTGGACCGAGGCCGCACCGGACGCGCAGTACACGGACATCCGCTACGAGAAGGACGGTGCGGGGATCGCGAAGATCACCATCGACCGGCCCGAGGTCCGCAACGCGTTCCGCCCCAAGACCCTGATCGACGTGGGCGACGCGCTCGAGCGCGCCCGCGAGGACCAGGAGGTCGGGGTCATCATCCTCTGCGGCGAGGGCCCGCACGCCTTCTGCTCCGGCGGCGACCAGAACGTCCGCGGCGACACCGGCTACATCGAGGAGGGCGCGTCGGTCGGGCGCTTCCACGTCACCGACCTGCAGGTCCAGATGCGCCGCCTGCCCAAGCCGGTCATCGCGATGGTCGCGGGCTACGCGATCGGCGGCGGCCACGTGCTGCACCTCTGCTGCGACCTGACGATCGCCGCCGACAACGCCCGCTTCGGGCAGACCGGCCCGCGCGTCGGCTCCTGGGACGGCGGCTTCGGCGCCTCGCTGCTGCGCGACCTCGTCGGCCCGAAGAAGGCGAAGGAGTTCTGGATGCTCTGCCGCCAGTACGACGCCCAGCAGGCCCTCGACATGGGGCTCGTCAACACGGTCGTGCCGCTCGAGCGCCTCGAGGAGGAGACCGTCGCCTGGTGCCGGGAGATGCTCGCGCTCTCCCCCTTCGCGCTGCGGCTGGTGAAGTCGAGCTTCCACGCGCACGAGGACGGCTACGCCGGCATCCAGCAGCTCGCGCACGACGCGAACCTCCTGTTCTACGGGGCGCCCGAGGCGCAGGAGGGCCGCGACGCCTACAAGGAGAAGCGCACCCCGGACTTCTCGAAGTTCCCGCGCCGCGCATGAGCACCTCGATGAGCCCGGTGCGCATCTGGGTCATGGCGGCCCGGCTGCGCACGCTCCCCGCCGCCGTCGCACCCGTGCTCGTCGGCACCGCCGTCGCCGTCCAGGCGACCGACGACCTGCGGATCGGGACGTTCGTCGCCGCGCTGCTGGGCGCGATCTTCATCCAGGTCGGCACGAACCTCTCCAACGACTACTCCGACGCGCGGCGCGGCGCGGACACCGAGGACCGCCTCGGTCCCGTGCGGGTCACCGCGGGTGGCCTGGTGCCGCCCCAGCGCGTGCTCGTGGCGACCTACGTGACGTTCGGCCTGGCCGTCCTGTGCGGCGTCTACCTCGTGGCGGTCGCCGGCTGGGAGCTGCTCGTCGTCGGCGTGCTGTCGATCGCCGCCGGGGTCCTGTACACGGGCGGCCCGCGGCCCTACGGGTACGAGGGTCTCGGCGAGGTCTTCGTGTTCCTGTTCTTCGGCGTCGCCGCGGTCGCCGGGTCGACGTTCGCGCAGATCGAGGAGTGGCCCTGGGAGTCGCTCGTGCTCGCGGTGCCGGTCGGCCTGCTCGCCAGCGCGATCCTCGTCGTCAACAACGTGCGCGACATGGACACCGACAAGCGCGTCGGGAAGCGGACCTCCGCCGTGCGGCTGGGCCGCGAGCGCTCCCGGGACCTGTTCGCCGCCATGGTCTACCTGTCGTTCCCGGCGGCGCTCATCCCGTGGATCGGCGGCTCGCTGGGCCCCGCGACGCTGCTCGTGCTGCTCGCGCTGCCGCTGGCCGTGCCGCTCGTGCGGACGGTCCGCACGCACACCGACGGGCCGACGCTCAACGGGGCGCTCGCGCAGACCGGCCAGGTCCAGCTCGTGTTCTGCGTGCTGCTCTCGGCGGGGATCCTGCTCAGCTGAGCGGGCTGCTCGGGTAGGTTCGTCGCACCGTGCTGGACGTCTCGGTCGACACCGTCGAACTGCCGCTGCGCACCCCGCTGCGCACCGCCTGGGGGACGCTGCGCACGCGCTCGATCCTCGTGCTGACGATCGTCGGCAGCGACGGGGTCGTCGGGCGCGGCGAGGCCGCCCCGCTGGAGCCCTACGACGGCGTGCCGTTCCCGGCGGTCGCCGCCGCGCTGGAGCAGTACGCGGAGATCCTGCGCCGCTCCCGCGGTCGCAGCGGCGCCGGGCTCGTCGACGCGTGCCGGGACGCGGTCGACCTCCCGCAGGCGCTCGCCGCGGTCGACATGGCGCTGTGGGATCGCGCCGGACGCCGCGAGGGCCGGCCGGTCGCCGCGCTCCTGACCGACCGTGCCGCCGCCTCCGTGCCCGTCAACGCCACGATCGGCGCCGACGGCCCGGACGCCGCGGCCCGCGCGGCCGCGGCCGCGGTCGAGGCGGGCTTCGACACCGTGAAGGTGAAGGTCGGGGTCGGCGACGACCTCGCGCGGCTGCAGGCGATCCGGGCCGCCGTCGGCGACCGGCTCGCGCTGCGCCTGGACGCCAACGGCGCCTGGTCGGTCGACGAGGCGGTCGCGCGGATCGAGGAGCTCGCCACCGTCGGCCTCGAGCTCGTCGAGGAGCCGGTCCACGGCGTTCCCGAGCTGCGGGAGGTGCGCGAGCGGGTGCCGGTGCGGATCGCGATGGACGAGACCGCCGCGCTGCCCGGGGCGGTCGGGGCCGGCGCCGCGGACGCGATCTGCCTGAAGGTCTCGCGCGGGGGCGGGATCGGTGCGCTGACCGTGCAGGCGGCGCTGATCCGCGCGGTCGGTGGCGAGCCGTACCTGGCGTCCACCTACGACGGGCCGCTCGGGATCGCGGCCGCGGTCCACGTGGCGGCCGCGCTGGGCGTCGAGACGCCGTGCGGCCTCGCGACGCTCGACGCGTTCGACCTGCCGATGCCCGCGGCGCTCCTGCCGGTCGACGGGCGCATCGCCGTGCCCCCGGGGCCCGGGCTGGGCGTCGACGGGCCGCTCGGCTGAGCGCGCCGCTCAGCCGCCCCGCAGGACGGCGGCGACCGCTGCGGGCGCCTCGCGCAACAGGCCGTGCCCGGCCCCGTCGAGCACGTGCAGCCGGGCCTGCGGGAGCGCCGCGGCGAGCCGCTCGCCCAGCGCGCGGTACTTCGCGTCGCGGCCACCGACGACGACGTCGACCGGCAGGTCCAGGGCACCGAGACGGTCCCAGAGCGCGGGCACGCGACCGGGCGAGAGGCCGCGCAGCACCGCCGCCAGGGCCTGCGGGTCACCGGCGCGGACCTCGGCCTCCTGCGCGGCGCGCACCGCGGGCGGATCGTCGGCGAACAGCGGCTGCGCCGACCAGCGCGCCGCGAACGCGTCGAGGCCCCCCGCGAGGAGCGCGTCCGCCAGCCGGTCGTCGGCGGCGCGCCGCGCCGCACGCTCCTGCTCGTCGGCGATCCCGGCGGTCGTCGCGACGAGCACCAGCCGCGAGAACCGCTGCGGTGCGGCCACCGCGGCGTGCAGCGCGACGCGGCCTCCGAGCGAGTAGCCGGACAGACCGACCGGTCGGTCGGGCAGCGCGCCGAGCACGTCGGCGACGCACGCCTCGACGTCGACCGGACGGACGTGCGCCCGGTCCCCGTGCCCGCGCAGGTCGAGCGGGAGCGCCGGATAGGCTTCGCCGCCCGCGGCCGCGCGCACGGCGTCCCACGACGCCCGGGAGCCGGCGAACCCGTGCAGGAGCACCATCGTCATGACCGCCACCGTAGACATGTACCTCCTGCTCCGCGCCTTCGTGGACGAGCTCGTCCGCGGCGGGGCCTGCGCCGCGGTCACCTCCCCGGGCTCCCGCTCCACCCCGCTGGTGCTGTCGCTCGTCCGCGACGGGCGGCTGCCGTGCGTCTCGAGCATCGACGAGCGCTCCGCCGGGTTCCTCGCGCTCGGCATGGCGAAGGCCAGCGGCCACCCCGCGGTCCTCGCGTGCACGTCGGGCACGGCGGCCGCGAACTACCTGCCCGCGGTGATCGAGGCGCACGAGTCGGGCGTGCCACTGATCGTCCTCACCGCCGACCGCCCACCGGAGCTGCGCGCCACGGGCGCGGGCCAGACGATCGACCAGCTGAAGCTCTACGGGAGCGCCGCGCGCTGGTTCCAGGAGGTCGGCGTCCACGACGCGACACCCGAGCGGCTGCGTTGGATCCGCGCGCTCGCGGGCCGGGCGATCGCCGTCAGCGTCGGCGCGGGCGGCCCGGCCGGCCCGGTGCACCTGAACTGGCCGCTGCGCGAGCCGCTCGGGCTGGACGGCCCGCTCCCCGAGCAGGAGCCGGGCGGCGGCGGCCGCGCCGACGGGCGCGCCTGGGTGTCCGTGGCGACCGCGCCGACGGACCCCTCGGGCGCCGTCGCCCCCGTCGCGGGCCTCGCGCGCGCCGCCGCCCGCGGCCTGATCGTCGCCGGCCGCGACGAGGCGGTCCCGGCGGGTGGCTGGCGCTCCCCCTCCCCGCTCGCGGCCGCGGTCACCGCGCTGTCGGAGGCGACCGGCTGGCCGGTGCTGGCCGACCCGCTCTCCGGGGCGCGCACCGGCCCCGGGGCGATCGCCCACTACGAGGCGCTCCTGCGGCACGAGCCGTTCGCGCGGGAGCACCGGCCCGCCGTCGTCCTGCGCGTCGGCGACCTGCCGACCTCAAGCCGCTGCGCGCCTGGCTGGCGGGCCTCGAGGCCGTGCAGGTCGCCGTCGACGAGCGGCTGCGCTGGCAGGACCCCGACCAGGTCGCGGACCTCGTGCTCCCCTACCCCGCCGCCCCGACGCTCGCCGCGCTCGCCGCCGCCGTCACCGCGGGCCGGGACGAGCCCGTCGACGGGACGTGGCGCGCCGCGTGGCGCGATGCGGACGCGCGCGCCGCGAGCGCGATCGCGCACACGCTCGGGGAGGAGCTGACCGAGCCGCGCATCGCCGCGGAGCTCACGGCGTCGCTGCCGCCCGAGGCGACCCTCGTGGTCGCCGCCTCGATGCCGATCCGCGACGTCGAGTGGTTCGCCCCCGTGCGGGACAGCCCGGCGCGGGTGCTGGCCAACCGCGGCGCCAACGGGATCGACGGGACGATCGCCACCGCCTACGGCGTTAGCGCGATGAGCGCCGGGCCGACCGTCCTGCTCGTCGGGGACGTGACGCTCGCGCACGACATCGGCTCGCTGCTGACCGCGCGGCGCACCGGGATCCCGCTGACGATCGTGCTGCTCGACAACGGGGGCGGCGGGATCTTCGACTTCCTCCCGGTCAGCGGAGAGCAGGACGCCTACGAGGCGCACGTCCTCACCCCCACCGGGCTCGACCCCGAGAAGGTCGCCGACCTCTACGGGCTCGCGTACCAGCCCGTCCCGGACCTCGCCGCGCTGAAGCTCGCGCTCGAGGCGTCGCTGGAGTTCCACGGCACCGCGCTGCTGCACCTGCGCACCGACCGCGCGCGCAACGTCGAGCTGCACCGGCAGGTCTGGGACGCGGTGGCCGCCGTCCTCTAGCGGTCAGAGCGCGAGGACCGGGAGCAGCGCCTGCAGCTTGATCTCGGTCTCGGCCAGCTCGGCGGCCGGGTCGCTGTCGCGCACCACGCCGACGCCGGCGAAGCAGCGCGCGACGCCCCCGGTCAGGAGCGCCGAGCGCAGCGCGACGCAGAACTCACCGTCCTCCCCCGTGTCCGCCCAGCCGACCGGGCCGGCGTACCAGCCGCGGTCGAACCCCTCGAGCTCCGGGATCATCGGCGCGGCCACGGGCAGCGGCTCGCCGCCGACGGCGGGCGTCGGGTGCAGCAGCCCGGCCAGCTCGATCACGCCGACGTGCGAGGCGAGCTGCGCGCGGATCGGCGTGCCGAGGTGCTGGATGTTCGCGACCTTCACGACGATCGGCTCCTCCGCCGACGTCACCCAGACGCTGTGCGGGGCGAGCGTGCGCTCGATGCGGCGCGTGACGATCGCCTGCTCCTCGCGGTCCTTGGTCGAGCGCAGGAGCGCCTCGCCGAGGTGGTCGTCGACCGCCGGGTCGGCGCTGCGCCGCGTCGACCCCGCGAGCGCGAGCGTCCCGGCGCGCAGGCCGTCGCGCTGGATCAGCAGCTCCGGGCTCGCGGCGAGGAACGCGCTGTCGCCGCGACCGGCGCAGACGATGTAGCAGGACGGGAACGCGTCGCGCAGGACGCCCAGCACGCCGCCCGGGTCGTGCGGGGCGGCGCCCGGACCGGTGTGCACCTGCACCTCGCGGGCGAGGACGACCTTCTGCAGGCGCCCCGCCCGGATCCGCTCGACCGCCCGCTGCACCGCTCCCTCGTAGTGCTCCGGCGGCATCGTGCTCGCGACCCGGGTCCGTGACACGGGCGACGGGTCGAGCACCGGCGGCGGCGCGTCGCGCAGCTCCCGCAGCCGGGCGTCGAGCCGGGCGAGCACGTCGGCGACGTCGTCGTCGGCGTGCACGAGCGCGGTGACGGTCAGCCGCAGGTCGCCGCCACGGCGGACGATCGCGACCTCGGGAACCTGCAGCGACGCGGGCGCGAAGCCCTCCCAGTGCGGGGCGCGCCCCCCGTCGGGCGCGAACGAGAACCCACCGACCGCGACCGGGCCGCTGCCCCGCGGGCCGTCCCCGCGCGGGTCGCAGACGGCGTCGGCGGCCAGTCGCCGCCAGCGGGCGGCCACGACCGCGAACCGGTCCTCGCCGCGGGCCTCGAGCGCCACCGCGCAGCCGAGCGCGGTCAGCGCGGCGCCGTCGCGGTCGGGCTGCTCGAACACGAACCACGGCTCCCCGGACCGGCGGGAGGCGACGACCGTGCCGGTCGGGTCGACGTCCGGCGGCAGCGCCCACGTCGCGGCGGCGAGCACCGCCCCACCGCGGACGGTGCGGGCACGGCGACAGGCGATCTCGAGGTGGTGCTGCAGCCGCGCGCGATCGCCGGGCGCGGGCAGGAAGGGGCTCGCGTCGGTGTCGGTGGCGGTGTGGCCGAGGACGGTGCGCATCCCCTGCACATTCTAGAAGGCCGCCGTCGGCGGCCCGGGTCAGGCGGCGCGCGTCAGCTCGATCGGGCGCGTCGCCCTGCGGCGGCCCGTCGTCACGACGATCTGCGCCTCGGTCCGGCGGGCGCGCAGCCGCGCCAGCGTGGCGCGCGCCTGCTCCGGCACGCGGGCCCGCACGCGGAAGGTGCCCGCCGCCGTGACGGTCCGGCGCGCGGTGGCGAGCGTGACCGTGCGGCCGCCGATGCGCGCGACGAGCCGGACCGCGTACGTGCCGGGACGGTCGGCGTCGACGCTGACGAGCAGCCCGTCGCGGCGCACCGTCGTGATGCGGGCGGCGGGCTTGGCGCGCACGGCGAGCGGGACCGGCCCGGTCATCGAGGGTGGCAGCGCACTGGACGGGCTGGCCGGCGCCCGGAACGGGCCGGTGACCTCGAACGTCATGCCGGTCGCGACGCCGCCGCGCTGCGAGCTGAAGTACAGCCGCCGGCCCGACGGGTCGAAGGTCACGCCGGCGATCTCGGTCTCGGCGCCGTGCAGCGGCCCGCTGAGCTGCAGGAACGGCGCGACCTCGCGCTGCGCGGTCACGAGGACGACCTGGAGGTCGTCGGCGTCCTCCCCGACGAACAGGTCCCCGGACGGGGCGTGGACGCAGATCGCGTCCGGGTCCTTCAGCGGCGCCTGCGGACCGATCGCGACCCCGTCGTAGAGCAGCGCGAGCCGCTCGGTCGCGCACTCGTACGCCCAGACGCGGTCGTCGCGGGTCGAGGTGAAGTACACGACCCCGGTGTCGAACCACATGCCCTCGCCGCGCTGGAACTTCAGGCTCTCGGGCACCTGCCGGCGGGTCGGGGTGCCGCGCTGGAACAGCGGATCGGGGACCGGCACCCAGCGGATCGTCTCGCCCCGGCCCGGCGTGGCGATCTCGAGGATCCCCGCGGACAGGTCGGGGTAGCGGTCGGGGGTGAAGCGGTAGAAGCCGGAGTCGCCCTCGTCCTCGGTCATGTAGAGGCGCTTGCCGACCGGGTCGACGACCGCCGCCTCGTGGGTGAAGACGCCCAGTGCGGGCCGCACGACGGCGCGCTGGGCGCCGAGCGGGTCGCACTCCCAGACGCGGCCGGTGTCGATCTCCTCGCAGGAGAGCCACGTCCCCCACGGGGTCGAGCCGCCACCGCAGTTCGTGCTCGTGTTGGCGAGGATCCGGCGGGCGCCGGTGACGCGGCCGTCGCGGTCGAAGGAGACCGAGGAGACGCCGCCGACGGCGGGGATCTCCGAGTTGACGGTCAGGACGTAGCCGCCGTCGGGCTGCGCGAACGTCGCGGCGCCGTCGGGGAACGGCGGCCACACGTAGGTGGTCCCGAGGACCGGGGTTCCCGCCGCGGCGATCAGGCGCGAGGAGAAGCCCTGCGGCAGCGCGATCCCCAGCGGGTCGGCCGCGCCGAGCGGCCCGTACGGTCCGACGCCCGGGGTCGCGGGCGACTGGGCCAGCGCCTGCCTCCAGAACGCGGGCCCCATCGCCAGGGCTCCCATGGTGAGCGCGGTCCCCCGGAGGAACCCGCGCCGGTCGACGACGTGCGGCATGGGGCCAGCATCCCACCGCGGCCCGGGGCCGCGGTGAATGCCTGGTGAACGGTCACGTTCAGGCGGGTCGGGGCGGGCCCCCGACCCGACCGGGCCGCGGGACTAGGTCTCCTGGCGGCCGCGCGCGATGGCGATCTCGCCCGTGCGCATCATCTCGATCAGGCCGAACGGGCGGACCATCCGCTCGAACGCCGCGACCTTGTCGGTCGTGCCGGTGATCTCGATGATGATCGACCGCTTGCCGACGTCCACGACCTTGCCGCGGAAGATCTCGCAGATCTGCAGCACCTCGGCGCGCGCGGTGCCGTCGGCGGCGACCTTGAAGAGCGCGAGCTCGCGGGCGACCGTGTCGGCCGGCTCGAGGTCGCGGATCTTCAGCACGTTGATGAGCTTGTGCAGCTGCTTGGTGACCTGGTCGATCGGGTGCAGCGCCCCGTCGACGGTGAGCGTC
Organism: Conexibacter sp. W3-3-2; assembly: GCF_009707605.1. Taxonomy (NCBI): domain Bacteria; kingdom Bacillati; phylum Actinomycetota; class Thermoleophilia; order Solirubrobacterales; family Conexibacteraceae; genus Conexibacter; species Conexibacter sp. W3-3-2. Next base: position 687,164 of record NZ_WLYW01000001.1, read on the forward strand.
ACGCGCGAGATCTGGTCGTCGTCCGTGGGGCCGACGGTCAGCGTGTCGATGTTGAACCCGCGCCGGGCGAACAGGCCCGCGATGCGGGTCAGGACGCCGGGCTTGTTCTCGACGAGGATCGACAGGACGTGCTTGCGCCCCGTCATCAGGCCGCCACTGGCCTCGAGCTCCTCGAGGCTCAGCAGCTGGTCCTTGGTTCCGGGCTCACCCATCGCTCAGCCCACCATGTCCCGCGCCGCGGCGCCCGGGGCGATCATCGGGTAGACGTTCTCCTCGGCGGTGACGCGCGCGTCGACCACGACCGGGCCGGGGACCGCGAAGGCCGCCTTGAGGTCGTCGACGAGCGTGGTCTTGTCGGTCAGGCGCACGCCGTGGCAGCCGTAGGCCTCCGCGAGCTTCACGAAGTCCGGGAACTGGCCGAGGTCGACCTGCGAGTAGCGGCGGTCCCAGAACAGCTCCTGCCACTGGCGGACCATGCCGAGGTAGCCGTTGTTGGAGATCACGACCTTGACCGGGATGCCCTCCTGGGCGCAGGTCGCGAGCTCCTGGGCGTTCATCTGGATCGACCCGTCACCGGAGATGCAGACGACGGTCCTGTCCGGGCACCCGATCGCCGCGCCCATCGCGGCCGGCAGGCCGAAGCCCATCGTGCCCAGGCCGCCGGAGTTGATCCAGCGCCGCGGCTCCGGGAAGTCGTAGTACTGGGCCGTCCACATCTGGTGCTGGCCGACGTCGGACGTGATGATCGCGTCGCCGCCGGTGGCCTCGTAGACCGCCTGGATCAGCCGCTGCGGCTTGATCTCCGTGCCCTCGCTGTCGTCGTAGCGCAGCGGGTAGCGGGTCTTCCACTCCTCGATCCGGCCGTTCCACTCGTCCAGCCGGCCGCTGTCGGCGTCCAGCGCACGGTACTCCTCGACGAGCTTCGCCAGGACCGACTTGCAGTCCCCGACGATCGGGATGTGCGCGGGGATGTTCTTGCTGATCTCCGCGGGGTCGATGTCGATGTGGATGAACTTCGCGCGCGGGGCGAACTCGCTGAGCTTGCCGGTGATCCGGTCGTCGAACCGGGCGCCGACGCAGCAGATGAGGTCCGCCTCGTCCATCGCGTAGTTCGCCGCGCGGGTCCCGTGCATGCCGAGCATGCCGAGCCACTGCGGGTCGGGCGCCGGGAACGCCCCGAGGCCCATCAGCGTGCAGGTGCACGGGAAGCGGTCGGCCCGCACGAGCGCGCGGAGCTCCTCGCTGGCGTTCGCGTTGACGACGCCGCCACCCGCGTAGATCACGGGACGGCGCGCGGCGGCGAGCGCCTTGGCGGCCTGCCGGATCTGCTTGGTGTTGCCCTCGGTGTTGGGCTGGTAGCCCGGCAGGCGCACGTCGGTGACCGGCTCGTACGGGATGTCCACGCGCGAGAGGTCGGTCGGGATGTCCACGACGACGGGGCCCGGGCGGCCGGTGCGCGCGAGGTAGAACGCCTCGTGCAGCGCCCGCGGGATCTCCGTCGGGTGGGTGATCATGATCGAGTGCTTGACGCCGGGCATGGTCATGCCCATGACGTCGGCCTCCTGGAAGCCGTCGGTGCCGAGCAGCTCGGTGCGGACCTGACCGGTGATGAAGACGACGGGGACCGAGTCCATCATCGCGTCGACGATCGGCGTGATCAGGTTCGTCGCGCCCGGGCCGCTGGTGCCCAGGGACACGCCGACCCTTCCGGTCGCCTTGGCGTAGCCCTCGGCCGCGTGGCCGCCGCCCGCCTCGTGGCGGACGAGGACGTGGCGGATCCCGGCGTCGTACAGGGCGTCGTACGTCGGGATGTTGGCGCCGCCGGGAAGCCCGAATACGACCTCGACGCCCTCTGCCTTCAAGCACTCCATCACTGCGTCAACTGCACGCATGCTGCGCTCAACCTCCTTCCGACATGACTCGCGGGACTCGATGAGATGACGAGAGCCGCACCGGGGCGGCTCTCAGAGCGACGAGTGTACCAACGGGTTTGGGCGTCGCCGCGCCCCGCACGGCGCGCTTCAGCGCGTGGCCGCCGAGACCTCGGTCGTGTAGTCGAGCTCGTTGCCGCAGCCGACGCACAGCGCGTCGTGCAGCATGCACTCGCGGCCGCAACGCGGGCACGGCCGCCGCGGCTCCTCCCCGTCGTTGCGGTAGGCCATCGCGACGAGCAGCCCGATCCCGGGCACGATCGCCCCGATCATGAACCACAGCGTCACCGAGCTGCCCTTCGTGCGGCCGATCACCGCGGTCGCTATGCCGAAGGCGACCGCGAGGAAGATGTAGATGCTGCCGCCCACGCGATCCTCCGGGTCAGAGGGTCCGCAGCGCCCAGACGACGGCGACGAGCGCGAGGACCACGGCGAGCATCGTGGCGACGCCCGCGACGATCCCGATCACGATCTTGAAGAGGACCCAGGCAGCGACCGCGAGGACGAGGATCGCGAGTGCACGCTGCTTCAGCGAACTGCGGGACTCGGACATGGATCGAGGGTACTACGCGGCTCCCCCCGGCCTCCCGGGAACGGGCCGGGGCCCGCCGTGACGCCGATCCCCATCATCGTCACGGCGGGCCCATGGTCGGCCCACAACACCCTCAGGAGGAGAGAGCGGTCAGTGCTCGCGTCGGTCAGCGCCCTGCCGGGTGTCACCGGCCGGCCGGGTGCTGGCGAGCTTCGCGAGCCGGTAGCGCCGGATCTTCGGCGCGTACGGCGAGCGGTCCTGCTGCTCGGTGACCGCCAGCAGCTGGAGCCGGCTGATCGCGTTGGCGTGGCTGCTGGAGGTCATGGACAGCATGGTGCCGGGACCTCGCTCTCCGCGGCATGGGCAGCCGGTCGGGAATCCCTGCGGTGTCCTTCGCCCTGCGGTCGAACGCCGTCGCCGCGTCAGTGCGCGCGGGCGATCGCGCCGGCGGCGTCGAGCGCGGGCCGCATCGGCGCCGGGATCCGGCGGCGCACCCGCCAGCGGGCCCCGGAGAAGGAGTGGTTGGCGACGGTCGCGAACCCCGCCTCGTCCTCGCGCAGGGCGAGCAGCAGGTGCGAGATCCGGTCGGCGGACGGCAGGTCCGGGTGGTTGACCCGGATGCAGTAGCAGTGCACGCGCCGGCCGCGGTCGCGGACCAGGAGCGCCCCGCCCTCCCCCAGCAGCCAGACGCCGAGACGCCCACGCTCGAGCACGAGGCCGGTCCGGGCGTGCAGCTCGCGGGCCTCGTGCCCGACGAGGTCGCCGAGGAGGCCGAGCGCGGTGCGCTCCGGGCCGTCGGCCGCGCGCCGCTTGGGCCGCACGACGTTCGCCCCGCGCTGCGCGTAGAGCTCGGGGATGATCCAGCCCTGCGCGAACGCCATCAGCGCCACGGGCGCGGTGAGCGGCTCGACGAGCAGCAGGACGATCCCGGTGACGGTGAACGGGATCACGTAGCCGAGCGTCGAGAGCGTCCAGCCGTGCCCGCGGCGGCGGAGCTGTCGCTCGTCGACCCGCGGGCGCCACGAGACGGACGCCGTCTCCGGGAGGACGGCGTCGGCGGGCTTCGCGGAGGTGCTCACCCGCCGGAGATCGGCAGGCGCATGATCACGAGGTCGGCGTCGATCGGCAGCTCGCGGACCTGCTCGGCGTGCCCCTCCCCGGTCGAGACGATCGCGTAGTAGCCGCGGTCGAGCTCGGCGCGGAAGGCGGTCGCGGCCGCCTCGATCGCGGCCTCGTCGGTCGCGGTCCACTCGGCGAGGGTGGTGTGGCCGGTGCGGTCCATGCGGACGAGTCGTGACATGTCCCGATGGTACGCCCCGCGGCCGGGCGCGTCACGCCCCTGGCGCGCCCGCGCCACGTGCGCCGGTGACGGCAGGCCGCGCGGCGGCCGGCGCGGGCCGCGATCAGTCCCGGACGGCGGCCAGCCGCGCGAGGGTGGCGCGCGCGACGGCGGCGAACGCCGGATCGTCGTCGCGGTGCGCGACGTGCACGATCGTCGCGAACACCAGCGCCCAGCCGCGTGCCCGGTCCTCGAGCGCCGGGTCGACCGGCCCGTAGGCCGACAGGAACGCGGCCTCGTGCGCCGCCGGGACGGTCGTCCACCGGGCGGAGAGGTCGACGGCCGGGTCGCCCGCGCAGAGGTCCCCCCCAGTCGAGGACCGCGGCGAGGTCGCCGTCGGGGCCGGTGAGGACGTTGCGGACGTGCACGTCCCCGTGGATCCAGCGGCGTCCCGGCGCGGGTGGTGCGGCGCAGGCGCGCTCCCAGACCCGCGCGAGCGCCCCGGTGTCGGTCCCCGGCGCGGGACCGCCGGCCGCGGCGAGCAGCGGCAGCGGCGCGGGCCGCACCGCGACGTGCCCGTCGCGGTGCGGGTTGGCCGGCGCGTCCGGCGGGGCCGCGGCGTGCAGGCGGGCGAGGACTGCCCCGAGCCGCCGTGCCCCGGCGGCCGACAGCGGCCGCCGGTCGGCGGTGCTGCCGGGCAGCCACGGGGCGACGTGCCAGCGCCAGGGGTAGCCGGGGGCGGGCTCGCCGAGATGACGCGGGACCGGCACGGGCACGCCGAGGCGATCGGCGAGCTGCGGCAGCCAGCGCTGCTCGTGCTCGACGAGCGTCGCGCCCAGGGCGCGGCGCGGCAGCCGCACGACGAGGTCGTCGCCCAGGCGCCACAGCTCGTTGTCCCAGCCCGATCCCGCGTGGCGCAGCGGACGCTCGGCGAGCCCGGGGTGCTGCGCGCGCAGCAGACCCCGGACGAGCGCCTCGTCGATCGCGACCTCGGCGGGCGGGACCCCGGTCAGAGCCCGAGGGTGCTGCGGACGATCCTCGTCACTTCCTTGCCGTCGGCGCGGCCCTTCGTCTCCTTCATCACGAAGCCGATGATGACCCCCATCGGCTTCATGTCGCCGCCTCGGAGCCGCTCGGCGATGTCGGGGTTCGCGTCCAGGGCGGCCTGCACGACCGGGACGAGCTCGTCCTCCCCGCCGACCGCGCCGAGGCCGAGCGCCTCGACGACCTGCGCCGGGTCGCCACCCTCCGCGACGAGCTGGTCGAGGACCTTCTTGGCGCCGGTGATCGTGACCGCCCGGGCGGCGACCAGGTCGGCGAGCGCCGCGAGGGCGTCGGCCGGGACCTTCGAGTCCGCCGGGTCGCTGTCGGCCTCCAGGCGCTGCAGCAGCTCGTTGGCGACGAGGTTCGCGACCGCGACGCCGTCGGCCTGCGTGGCCGCGGCGGCCGCCTGCTCGTAGTAGTCGCCCAGCTCCGGCCGCCAGGCGAGCAGCTTGGCGGTGTCGGGGTGCAGGCCGAGCGCCTCGAAGCGGGCGGTGCGCGCCGCGGGCAGCTCCGGGAGCGCGGCCTTCGCGCGCTCGAGCATCTGCGGCGTGATCGTCACCGGCGTGAGGTCGGGCTCGGGGAAGTACCGGTAGTCGTGCGCCTCCTCCTTCGAGCGCATCGACGTGAGGCTGCCGGTCTGCGGGTCGAAGTGCAGGGTCTCCTGCTCGACCTTCTCGCCCGCGCGGACGAGCCCGACCTGCCGGGCGACCTCGGCGCGGATGCCCTGCTCGATGAACCGGAACGAGTTCATGTTCTTCAGCTCGGTCTTCGTGCCGAGCTCGGTCGACCCGGCGGGGCGGATCGAGATGTTCGCGTCGCAGCGCAGCGAGCCCTGGGACATGTCGACGTCGCTGACCCCGATCGTCTTCAGGGTCGTGCGCAGCAGCCGCAGGAACTCGCCCGCCTGCTCGGCGGAGCGGATGTCGGGCTCGGTGACGATCTCGGCCAGCGGCGTGCCCGCGCGGTTGAAGTCGACGACGCTCGTCGTCGAGCCGTCGATGCGGCCGCTGGAGCCCCCGTGGATCGTCTTGGCCGCGTCGTCCTCGAGGTGGACGCGGTGGATCGCCACGCCGCCGAGCTCGCCCGCGCCGCAGAGCGGTTCGTCGTACTGGCTGATCTGGTAGCCCTTGGGCGAGTCGGGATAGAAGTAGTTCTTGCGGTGGAAGATCGACCGCGGCGCCAGCTCGCAGCCGAGCGCCATGCCGATCAGCAGGCCGAGGTGGATCGCCTCCGCGTTGGCCACCGGCAGCGCCCCGGGCAGGCCCAGGCACGTCGGGCAGGTGCGCGTGTTGGGCTCCTCGGCGAACCCGAGCAGGCACGAGCAGAACATCTTCGTGCGGGTCTTCAGCTGGACGTGGATCTCCAGGCCGATGACGGTCTCGAACTCGGTCATGCGGCGCCTCCCTTCCGCGCGACGGAGCCGTCGAAGCCCAGCGCGCCCTCCAGCGCGAACGCGGCGTCGAGGATGCGGTTCTCGCTGAACGCGGGACCGGCGAGCTGCAGCCCGACCGGCAGGCCCTCCGAGAGGCCGCACGGGATCGAGATCGCCGGGACGCCGGCGAGCGAGAACGGCACGGTGAAGTAGTCCTCCAGGTACATGGAGAGCGGGTCGTCGGTCTTCGACCCCAGCGGGAACGCGACGCCCGGGGTCGTCGGGGTGACGATGAGGTCGACGTCGGCGAACGCGGCGTCGAGGTCGCGGCGGATCAGCGTGCGGACCTTCTGCGCGGACGCGTAGTAGGCGTCGTAGTAGCCGCTGGACAGGGCGTAGGTGCCGATGAGGATGCGCCGCTTGACCTCGGGGCCGAAGCCGTCGTGGCGGGTCCGGGTGTACATCGACAGGAGGTCCGGCGCCTCGGTCCGCAGGCCGTAGCGGACGCCGTCGAAGCGCGCGAGGTTGCTCGACGCCTCCGCCGGGGCGAGCACGTAGTACGCGGCGATGCCGTACTCGGCGTGCGGGAGCTCGACCTCGCGGATCTCCGCGCCGAGGTCCCGTGCGGTCTGGAGGGCGGCGTCGAACGCGGCACGGACCCCGGGCTCGATGCCGTCGCGCTCGACGTCCTTGGGGACCCCGAGCGTGATGCCGTCCAGGCGCTGCGCGGTCGGCAGGACGGTCGCCTCCGGGAGGCCGACCGAGGTCGCGTCGCGCGGGTCGCGCCCGTGCATGTGCGCGTAGAGCAGCGCGGTGTCGGTGACGTCGCGCGCGAACGGACCGGCCTGGTCCAGCGACGAGGCGAAGGCGATCATCCCGAAGCGGCTGCAGGCGCCGTAGGTGGGCTTCAGGCCGACGATGCCGCAGAGCGCGGCCGGCTGGCGGATCGAGCCGCCCGTGTCGGTGCCCAGCGCCCACGGCGCGAGCCCGGCGGCGACCGCGGCGGAGCTGCCGCCCGAGGAGCCACCGGGCACGCGCGAGGTGTCCCACGGGTTGCGGGTGGGACCGAAGGCGCAGTTCTCGGTGGAGGAGCCCATCGCGAACTCGTCCTGGTGGGTCTTGGAGAGCAGGCTGGAGCCCGCGTCCTGGAGCCGCTGCACGACCGTCGCGGTGTAGGGCGGCAGGTAGCCCTCGAGGATCTTCGAGCCCGCCTGGGAGGGCACCCCCTCGGTGCAGAAGAGGTCCTTGACGGCGAGCGGCAGGCCGCGCAGCGACTGCTCGCGCAGGGCGGCGAGGTCGGCGGGGGCGGCGTCCGCGACCCAGCTCAGCGCGCCGAGGTCCTCGGCGGCGCTGGCGGCGCGGTAGGCCTCGAACAGGTCCGCGGGATCGAGCTCGCCCGCGTCGATCGCGGCGATCGCCTGTGCCGCGCTGAGATCGAGGATGTCGCTCATGCCTGCGGGCTCGGGACGCGGTAGCCGTCGTCGGCGACGTCGGGCGCCTGGGAGAAGGCGACCTCGCGCGGCAGCGACTCGTGCGGGACGTCGGGCCGCAGCGCGCTGTCGACGTCGACGACGTGCGCGGTGGGCTCGACGGCCGAGAGGTCGAGCGCGCTGAGCGTCTCGATGTGGCCGAGGATCTTGGACAGCTCGCCGCTGGCCTTCTGCACCTCGTCCTCGGAGAGCTCGAGGCGGGCCAGGCGCGCGACGTGGAGGACCTGCTCACGATCGATCATGCGTGACGCAGGGTACGTGAGCGGACCGGGGCCCCGCCGTCAGGGGCGTCGGGACGCGGCCACGGCGGCGAGCCCCGTGGCGGCCGTGAGCACGGCGAGCGCGACGGCCAGGGGCGGCTCCCGCTGCACGACCTCCCGGCCGAGCCCGAGGTCGGGCGGGGCGACGACGAACCGCAGCACGAGCGCGAGCAGCGCCAGTACTCCGAGCGGCGCGACCGCCCGGCCGGCCGGTGCGGCGAGCGCGGCGATGACGAACAGCCCCAGCGGGACGATCGCGAGCCCGGCGGTCGCGACGGCGCTGCCGGAGCCCTCGACCAGGAAGGAGCCGCCCTCCTGCGCCGTGCCGGTCGGCGGGAGCACCGCCCGGTCGAGGTCGTAGCTGATCCACTCCGGGACGCAGAGGCCGACGAGCAGGACCGCCAGCAGCCGGACGGCGAGCTCGACGCGGCTCACGCCACGGCGTCGGCGGGCGGTGCGGGGCGCGGCTCGAGGTCCGGCGCGGCGCTGTAGGGCGCGGACTGGCGCTCGTCCTTCATCGTGATCCAGCCCCCGGCGGCGCACAGCACGACGCCGAGCAGCGACAGGTAGGCGCCGAGCTGCAGCGTGACGTTCTCGTCGCCCAGTCCGGCGTCCGGCTGGAACAGCGCGAGCCGCAGGAGCGTCAGGACCGAGACGAGGATCCCGAAGAACGCGGTCGCGACCGCGCTGGCCATCGTCAGGCCGACCGGCTCGACCGCCACGGTCAGGACCACGAGCGTCAGCGCGAGCGCGGCGACGAGCAGCAGCAGCGCGATCAGCGCCCAGCCGGCGATGTCGAAGCCAGAGGCGGACGCGCCTATGCTCGACACGACAGCGCCGTAGCCGCGGAGCACGTAGTCTGCCGCGCCCGCGACCTCCACCCAGTCCAGGAACAGCGACACGACCACGACGGCCGCGCCGATCAGCGCCAGCGCCTCGCCGACCCGGATCCGGTTGAGCTGCATCAGGCGACCCCCGCCTGCGCCCGCGCCGCCTCCAGCGTGTTGCGCAGCAGGAACGCGATCGTCGTCGGGCCGACCCCGCCGGGCACCGGCGTGATCGCCGAGGCGACCTCGGAGGCGGCCGCGAAGTCCACGTCCCCGGTGAGCTTGCCGTCCAGGCGGTTCATCCCGACGTCGACGACGACGGCGCCCGGCTTGACCCAGTCGCCCTTGACGAGGTGCGCGACCCCGACCGCCGCGATCAGGACGTCCGCGCCACGGCAGGTCGCCGCGAGGTCCTTCGTGCGCGAGTGGCAGATCGTCACCGTGGCGTTGTGCTGCAGCAGCAGCTGCGCCATCGGCTTGCCGAACAGGTTCGACCGGCCGATCACGACGCACTCCGCGCCCTGCAGCTCGGTGCCGGCCTCCGCGAGCAGCTCGATCACGCCCGACGGGGTGCACGGCCGCAGCCCCGGCATCCCGAGCGCCAGCCGCCCGGCGGAGGCGATCGTCAGCCCGTCGACGTCCTTCGCGGCGGAGATCGCGTTGGTGATCTCGACGCCGTCCAGGTGGCCCGGGAGCGGCAGCTGGCACAGCACGCCGCTGACCTCCGGGTCGGCGTTCAGCTGCTCGACGAGCGCCAGCAGGTCCTCGCGGGAGGTGTCGGCGGGCAGGCGGTGGTCGAAGCCGCGGATCCCGACCTCGGCGCACGCCTTCTGCTTGCCGCCGACGTACACGGCGGACGCCGCGTCGTCACCGACGAGGATCGTGGCCAGCCCGGGCGGGGTCCCGCCCCGCTGCGCGGTGAACTCCGCGACCTCCGTCGCGACCTGGGCGCGGACCCGGGCCGCGACCGCCTTGCCGTCGATCATGCGAGCGCTCATGTGTGGCGCCGAGGGTACGCGACCCGGCGGCGCGGGCGCGGTCAGGCGATCGTCTCGCGCAGCCCCGCGGCCGCCTTGTCCCCGATGCTCTTGAAGGACAGCTTGAGGATCGGGTCGAGCAGGCGCAGCGGGCCGCGGAAGACGAGATCGGCGTCGTAGGTGACCTCCGAGCCGCTGCCGTCCGCCGACGGCGAGACCGAGATCTCGTCGACCGAGATCACGAGCGCGTTCGTGCCCCGGAGCACGAGCCGGCGGGCGGCCGCGTCGTACTCGGTGATCTCGTAGACAAGCGAGGACTCGCGCAGCGACTTCACGGTGATCTTGAAGCGCGACCCCAGGCCGATCGGCCCGTCGTCCAGGCGCTCGCCCCGGACGACGCCGGGGTCCCACTCCTGGGCGTTGGTGAAGTCGGCCATGTAGGCGAAGGCGGCGTCCGCGTCACGGGAGGACGGGACGGTGGCGACGTAGCGGGCCATCAGACGGGCTCCGTTCCTGCGAGGCGATGGACGGCGTCCCAGAGTCTCGTCCGGTCCTCCTCGCGTTCGCGGGTCATCGGGACGCGGTGGGTGGGGCGCGTGCGGCGGTCGTGCCAGAAGCGCCCGGTGGTGCGCAGCGGCTCGTCGGCGGCGCCGAGCCAGACGATCGTGTCGGCCCCCTGGTCGGCGTCGCGCAGCAGCGGGCCCATGACCTTGTTGAAGCGCGGCAGCGAGGTCTCGACCCCGGGGGTCGCGACCCAGCCGGGGTGCATGCTGTGGACGACCACGCCCGCGGGCCGCAGGCGCTCCCCCACTGCTCGGTGAGGATCACCTGCATGCGCTTGGTGTGGGCGTAGACGGCGGCGCCGTCGAAGTCGCCGTGCTCGGCCTCGAGGTCGTCGACGTCGAGCTTGGCGGTGTACATGCCGCCCGAGGAGACGTTGATGATCCGTGACGGCGCGGTGGCCACCAGCCGCGGCAGCAGCCCCTCGGTCAGCGCGACCATGCCGAGGACGTTCGTGGCGAAGGTCAGCTCGTGGCCGTCGACGCTGAGCTCGCGCGCGGGCGGCAGGACGCCCGCGTTGTTGACGAGCACGTCGACCGCCGCCTCCTGCTCGACGATCGTCGCGGCGGCGGCCTTGACCGACGCCAGGGACGCGAGGTCCCCGACGACGACCGCGACCTCGCCGTTGCCGGTCGCGGCGCGGATCTCGGCGGCGGCGCGCTCGCCGCGCTCCTGGGACCGGGCGATCAGGACGACGCGCGCGCCGAGCGCCGCGAACCGCTGCGCGGCCGCGCGACCGATCCCGGACGTCGCGCCGGTCACGACGACCGTGCGGCCGGTCAGCGATGGCAGGTCCTCGGCCCAGTCGCGCTGGCGCAGCGCGTAGCCGGTCTTGGTGTAGCCGGGCAGGACCGTGAGGTCGAGCGCGCGGTCGATCAGGGTGGCAACCATGCAGATGATGTCCGGGCGCCAGGCCCGACGGGATCACCGCTTCGTGATCGGCGCGTACTCGGCCATGAGCTTGCGCTCCGAGCCGTCGCCCGCGAACCGGATCACGACGACCCCGCCCGGCTCCACGCCGGTGACGACACCCTCGCCGAACGCGGCGTGCACGACGTCGTCCCCGGTCATGAACGAGGCGCCGCCCGAGCCGCCCCGGTCGCGCTCGGCCGCCGCGGACCCGGATGCCGCCGAGCCCCACGACATCGCGCGGGGCCGGGTCGCCTGCCCGCCGCCCAGGCCGCTCCCGTAGGAGGGCTGCGGGGTGTCCTCGTCGAGCAGGTGCGACGGGATCTCCGACAGGAACCGGCTCGGCAGCCCGTACGTCGTGCTGCCGAACACCGCGCGACGCCGCGCGTAGGTGAGCGTGAGGTCGCGCATCGCCCGGGTGATCCCGACGTAGAAGAGCCGGCGCTCCTCCTCGAGGGTCCCCTCGTCGAGCGAGCGCGAGTGCGGGAAGACGCCCTCCTCGCAGCCGACGATGAAGACGATCGGGTACTCGAGCCCCTTCGCGTTGTGGAGCGTCATCAGCGTCACGAGCGACTCGTCCTCGCTGCGCGCGTCCGCGTCGGCCACGAGCGAGATCTGCTGCAGGAACGCGGCGAGGTCGGTGTCGCCGGGCGGGCGGGTGTCCCCCATCGCGTCGAACTCGCGGCCCACCTCGACCATCTGCTCGAGGTTCTCCAGGCGGCCCTGCGCCTCGATCGTCCGCTCCGCCTCGAGGAAGTCGATGTAGCCCGACTCGTGCAGGACCGCGTCGAGCAGGTCCCCGATCGGGACGCCGTCCTGCGCGCGCGCCCGCAGCGACTGCATCGTGTCCATGAACCGCGTGAACGCCTTCACCGCCGCGGCCCCGAGACCGGGCACGGACGCCGGGTCCTCGGCCGCCTCCCAGACGCTGATGCCCTGCGTCTCCGCGTGCGCGATGACCCGCGACAGCGAGGTCTGGCCGATCCCGCGACGGGGCGAGTTGACGATCCGCGTGAACGACACGACGTCCTGCGGGTTGGCGAGCACCTGCAGGTACGCGACCGCGTCCTTGACCTCGGCGCGCTCGTAGAACTTCGTCCCGCCGATCACCTGGTAGCCGACGTCCCGGCGCACGAGCGTGTCCTCGATGACCCGCGACATCGCGTTGGTCCGGTAGAAGACCGCGATCTCCGACCGGGAGACCCCCTCGTCGATCAGCCGCTCGATCGCGCCGACGACGTAGCGGGCCTCCGCGTGCTCGTCGTCGAGCTCGCGCAGCGCGATCGGGTCGCCCTGCCCGAGCTGCGTGAAGAGCGTCTTCTCCATGCGGCCGCGGTTGTAGGCGATCACGCCGTTGGCGGCGTCGAGGATCGTCTGCGTGGAGCGGTAGTTCTCCTCGAGCTTGATGACGTCCGCGGTCGGGAAGTCGTCCTGGAAGTTCAGGATGTTCGTGATGTCCGCGCTGCGGAACGAGTAGATCGACTGGTCGGGATCACCGACGGCCATCAGCTGCTGATGGCCGTCCTCGCCGCCGGCGAGCAGCTGCAGCCACCGGTACTGGGCGTGGTTGGTGTCCTGGTACTCGTCGACGAGCACGTGCCGGAAGGTCTGCGTGTAGCGCGCCCGGACCTCCGGGAACAGCTCCATCACGTTCACCGCGCGCACGAGCAGGTCGTCGAAGTCCATCGCGTTCATGCGGTGCATCTCGCGCTCGTAGTGCTCGTAGACGTCCGCGACGGTCTGCTCGAAGTAGCCGCCGACGAGCTGGCGGTAGCCGTCCGCGTCGCGGAGCTTGTTCTTTGCGTCGGAGATCTGGTGGTGGACCGCGGCGGGCGTGAAGCGCTTCGTGTCGACGTCGAGGTCGTCGAGGCACTTCTTGACCATCCGGCGCGTGTCGGACTGGTCGTAGATCGTGAAGCCGCGCGTGTACCCGAGCCGGTCGGCCTCGGCGCGCAGCATCCGCACGCACGCGGAGTGGAACGTCAGCACCCACATCGCACGGGTCGAGCGGCCCAGCAGCAGCTCGACGCGCTCGCGCATCTCCTGCGCGGCCTTGTTCGTGAACGTGATCGCGAGGATCTCCCCCGGGCGCGCCTGCCCGGTGCGCACGAGGTACGCGATCCGGTGGGTGAGCACGCGGGTCTTGCCCGAGCCCGCGCCGGCGAGCACCAGCACCGGTCCGCCGGGGTGCTCGACCGCCGCCCGCTGCTCGGGGTTCAGGCCCTCGAGCAGGCCGGAGACGTCGGGGTGCAGGGGCGCGTCGGGCATCCTCTCCGAGGATAGGCACCGGCCCGGCGCACCGGGCGGCTAGGCTGCGGCGCGTGTCGTTCTGCGACGAGATCCGCGCCGCGTGCGCCCGCATCGCCCGCGACGCGGAGGCCGTGCGCATCGACCTCGGGGCGCTCGAGCGGTTCGCCGCCGCCGAGGAGGTCGCCGAGCCGACGCTCGACCCCGAGCGCCACCACCTCGACGGCCCGCCCGAGGAGATCGCCCGCTACCTGCTGACGCTCGACGCGATCAACTTCGGGTCCGGCTGGTTCCCGACGCTCGCCAAGCGCACCGACGCCACCGGCCGACCGGTGAGCGGCTACTTCACGGTCGCCTGGAACCTCGCCGACCACCACCGCGCCCACGGCGCCTGGACCAACGCGCAGCTGCGGGCGATGCGCACCGACGAGCTCGCCGCGATCCTCGGCCAGCGCGCCGACCACGAACTGCTGTCGCTCTACGCGCAGGCGCTGCGCGAGCTCGGGCGCTTCCTCGGCGACCGGGACGTCCTGGCGGTCGTCGCGGACGCCCGCGGATCCGCGGAGCGCCTGGCGCGGACGCTGGCGACCGGCATGACGCTGTTCGCCGACCCGGGCTTCGCCAAGCGCGCCCAGATCGTGCCCAACGACCTCGCGCTCGCCGGGGTGGCGGGCTTCGCCGACCTCGACCGGCTGACGATCTTCGCCGACAACCTCGTGCCCCACGTGCTGCGCCGCGACGGCGTGCTCGTTTACGCGCCCGGCCTGGCGGAGTGGATCGACGCCGGGAGGCTGCTGCCGTCCGGTCGCTGGGAGCGGGAGATCCGCGCCTGCGCGCTGCACGCGTGCGTGCTGCTGAGCCGCCGCACCGGGGTGCCGGAGCGGACCCTCGACACGTGGCTGTGGCAGCGCGGGCAGGCGCCGGAGTACAAGGCCCATCCGCGCCACCGCTGCCGCAGCGTGTACTACTGACCCCGTGGCCCACCTGCACCGCAACGTCGACGGGTTCGGCGAGGACGCCGCCGAGGCCTACGAGCGCGGCCGGGCCGGGTTCCCGCCCGTGGTGCTCGACGCGCTCGGGCTCGCCCCCGGCTCCCGGGTCCTGGACCTCGCCGCCGGCACCGGCCTGCTCGCGGGCGCCCTCCAGGACGCCGGGCACGACGTGGTGGCGGTCGAGCCGATGCCCGCGATGCGCTCGCGCCTCGCGCGACGGATCGGGGAGCGCCGGACCCTCGACGGGACCGCCGAGGCGATCCCGCTGGACGACGCGACCGTCGACGCGGTCGTGGTCGCCGACGCCTTCCACTGGTTCGACGGTCCGGCGGCCGTGGCGGAGATCCACCGCGTGCTGCGTCCGGACGGCCGCTGCGTCCTGGTGTGGCGGGCGGCCGAGTGGCCGGACGCCCCGGAGTGGTGGCGGCGGCTGTGGGCGCGCATGGACCGGCTGCGCGGCGACCATCCGGGCTTCGTCGGGGACCAGGGGCGCGGGGCGTTCGACCGTCACGGGGGCTTCACCGCGCTGCAGCACACGACCGTCGACTTCGACAAGACCACCGACGTCGAGGGGATGCTGGCGAACCTGCGCTCGATCTCCTACGTCGGGCTGCTGCCGGAGAACGTGCGGCGCGCGCTGCTGGACGACGTGCGCGCCGACCTGAAGGACGCGCGCGTCGGGACGTTCGTCGAGCCGCAGCGCGCCCACCTGTGGGCGACGCGACGGCGTTAGGAGGGTCCTCCGAGCGGCTCAGCCGCCGGCCGGGTTCGGGCCGCGGACGGGCCGCAGCGGCCGGACCTCGCCGACCTCGGCCTGGTCGGGGTCCTCCCCCGCCCGCTCGGCGACCGCGCGCTCCAGGGCGCCGATCCGCGCGGCGAGCCCCTTCAGGGCGTCGGCGACCGGATCGGGCAGGTGCACCCAGTCGGCGTCCGGCCCGGTCGGGCGCCGTCCGTCGATGCGGACCGGGTGTCCGGGGTTGCCGACGACCGTGGAGTTCGGCGGCACGTCGTGGATGACGACCGTGTTGGCCCCGATCTTCGCGCCGTGCCCGACGGTGATCGGGCCGAGCAGCTTCGCGCCCGACCCGATCGTGACGTTGGAGCCGACGGTCGGATGGCGCTTGCCGGTCGCGAACCCGGTCCCGCCCAGCGTGACGCCCTGGTAGAGCGTCACGTCCTCGCCGACCTCGGCGGTCTCCCCGATCACGACGCCCATGCCGTGGTCGATGAACAGCCCGCGCCCGACGCGGGCGGCCGGGTGGATCTCGATGCCGGTGACCGTGCGCGTGACGTTCGCGATCGCGCGCGGGACCACGGGCACGCCGACCTCGTCGAGGGCGTGCGCGACGCGGTGGGCGAGCAGGGCGTGGACGCCGGGCCAGCTGGCGAGGATCTCCACCGACGAGACGCCTCGCGCCGCGGGGTCGCGCTCGTGGACGGCGCGGACGTCGCGGCGGACCTCCCCGCGACCCGGGCCAACGTGCCGAGGCCGAACATGCCGGATACCGTAGCGAGCCGATGACCTCCCCCACGTGCTGATCCTCCACGGCTGGCAGGGCTCCGGGCCCGAGCACTGGCAGACCTGGCTCGCGGGACGGCTCGCCGCGCGCGGCCTGGACGTCCGCTACCCCGAGCTGCCGGACTGCGACACGCCCTGCCCGGACCGCTGGGGGATCGCGCTGCACGAGGAGCTCGCAGCGCTCGGGCACGACGGCGAGCGCGTCGTGGTCTGCCACTCGCTCGGCTGCGTGCTGTGGCTGCGCGAGGCGCGCCGCGTGCGCCCGGAGCATCGCGCCGACCGCGTGCTGCTCGTCGCCCCGCCGTGCCCCGGGGAGCACGTCGCCGAGCTCGCCGGCTTCTTCCCCACCGACGCGCGCCCCGACGAGGTCCGCGGCGCGGCCGACCGGACGCGGCTGGTCTGCGCCGAGAACGACCCGTACTGCCCCGGGGTCGGGGCCGCCGAGCACTGGGGCGCGCCGCTGGAGCTGCCCGTCGACCTGCTGCGCGGCGGCGGCCACCTCAACCCGGACGCCGGCTACGGGCCGTGGCCGGCGATCGAGAAATGGGTGCTCGGGGAGCGCGAGGGGCTCATCGCGTGATCGTCGACTGCGCCCTGTACGAGGACGGCGTCCGCCGCCCGGGGACGATCGAGCTCGCCGACGCGCTCGAGTCGTGCCGCCACGACGGCCGCGCGTTCGTGTGGATCGGGCTGCACGAGCCCGACGAGGCCGAGTTCGACGCGGTCCGCGACGAGTTCCGCCTGCACGAGCTGGCGATCGAGGACGCGGTGGTCGCCCACCAGCGCCCGAAGCTCGAGGTCTACGGCGACCACGTCTTCGTCGTGCTCAAGACCGTGGAGTACCGCGATCCGGACGAGGTGATCGACGTCGGCGAGATCCTCATGTTCGTCGCCCGCGAGTTCATCGTGACCGTCCGGCACGGGCGGCCGAGCCCGCTCTCGGAGGTCCGCGGCCGCCTGGAGGCGCGACCCGAGCTGCTGAAGCTCGGACCCAGCGCGGTCTTCCACGCGATCGTCGACCGGATCGTCGACGACTACGAGCCGGCCGTCCTGGGGGTCGAGAACGACATCCAGGAGGTCGAGGCGCAGGTCTTCACCGACGACCGCACGAGCAACCCGACCGAGCGGATCTTCCGGCTCGAGCGCGAGGTGCTGCAGTTCCAGCGCGCGGTGGTCCCGCTGGCGACCCCGCTGGACCGGCTGGCGCGCGGGCAGTTCGACGCGGTCCACGACGACCTGCACTCGTACTTCCGCGACGTCCACGACCACCTGCTGCGCGTCAGCTCGCAGATCGACACGCAGCGGCAGCTGCTCTCCAGCGCCCTGCAGGCCTACCTGGCACAGGTGTCGGTCCGGCAGAACGACGACATGCGCCGGATCGCGGCGTGGGCGGCGATCCTCGCGGTCCCCACCGCCCTCGCGGGGATCTACGGCATGAACTTCGAGCACATGCCCGAGCTGCGCTGGCAGTACGGGTACCCGCTGGTCATCGCGGTCATGGCGACGATCTGCGGCCTGCTGTACCGGCGCCTGCGCCGCGCCGGCTGGCTCTGAGCGGCGCCGGGGCGCCGCGCCCGGGTCCGCGGGGTCAGCGCGGCTCGGGCTGGAAGAACGGGGCCGACACGTACCGCTCCCCGGAGTCCGGGAGGACGGTGGCGATCCGCTTGCCGCGCGACTCGGGCCGCGCGGCGACCTGCAGGGCGCCCCAGACGGCGGCGCCGCACGACATGCCGGCGAGGACGCCCTCGGTGCGCGCGAGCGCCCAGGCGGTCTCGATCGCGTCGTCGTCGGGGCAGCTGAGGATCTCGTCCACCAGCTCGCGGTCGAAGACCGGTGGGACGAAGCCGGCGCCCATCCCCTGGATGCGGTGCGGGCCGGGCCGGCCGCCGGAGAGGACCGGGGAGCTCAGCGGCTCGACCGCCACGACCTGGATCGTCGGGTCGCGGTCCTTGAGGAACGACGCGACGCCGGTGATCGTGCCGCCGGTGCCGACCCCGGCGACGAAGACGTCGATGTCGCCGTCGAGGGCCTCCCAGATCTCCGGGCCGGTGGTGGCGCGGTGCGCCGCCGGGTTGGCCGGGTTGGCGAACTGCTCGGGCAGCCAGGTGTCGGGACCGGACGCGAGCCGGCGGGCGGCGTCGACCGCCTCGTTCATCCCGCCCATCGACTCGATGATCTCGACGCGCGCGCCGTAGAGGCGCAGGAGCGACTCGCGCTCGCGGCTCATGCCCTGCGGGAGCGTGATGACGAGGTCGTAGCCCTTGGCGGCGCAGACGAACGCGAGCGCGATGCCCGTGTTGCCGGAGGTCGCCTCGACGATCGTGGTGCGGCCGGGCTCGATGCGGCCCTCCGCCTCGGCGGTCTCGACCATCGCGAGGCCGATGCGGTCCTTGACCGAGCCACCGGGGTTGAACGCCTCGAGCTTCCCGAAGAGCTGCACGTCGTGCTCGGCCGGGACGATGCGGCTGAGCTGCACCATCGGGGTCCGACCGATGTGTTCCGCGATGTTGATCGGGATTCGCCCCATTGCGATCGAGTCTAGAGGGTGGGCCGGGCGGGCCCTCATACCGGTTCCCTACGTGGCTCCATCCGCAGGACGACGCGAGCTGCCGATGATGCTCCCAGGCAGCACCCTCCCCCTCTCCCGACCGGAACAGCACCATGGCTCTCGTGATCGTCGCGACGCTCGTCGCCCTTCCCCTCGTCCTGCTCGTCGTCGACCTGCTCCGGCCGCGCCGGACCGGGACCGACCGGTTCGCCGGCGCGCCGCTCCAGGCCGCCGCCGACACGCCGGCCGTCGCCGCCACCGCGGACCCCGTGGTCGCGGCCGCCTCGCCGGTGCGCGCGCCGATCGCCGCGGCGCAGCGCGCGAGCACGACGGTCGCGCGCAGCGAGCCGCAGGTCGTGCTCCCGGCGGCGCACGTCGACGCGCGCCCGGCCGTCCCCGCCGCCCTGCTGGGCGCCCTGCCCGCGACCGCCGGGGCGGCGCCCGCCCAGCTCGAGGGCCAGCGCGAGCGCCGCCGCGGGCGGACCGCGACGCGCCGCGACTACTTCGGTGACGGACTGCTCGCCAGCACGGTCGCGCAGCGCAGCGACGCGGCCTAGAGCCGTCGCTGCCCGGACGGGCCGGGCGCGTCCCGGTCCCCGTCCAGCTGGCATCATCCGGCGAGCCCGTGCTGCTCGCCACCCTGCTCCTGACGCTCGCCGCGTCGTCCGTCACCGATCAGATCGAGCGCTGGTCGCCGGTCGTCCTGATGCTCATCGCCGGCGGGATCCTCTACCTGCGCCACCGGGACCGCCAGCGCGGTCCCGACGAGGACGACGACGAGGACTGGTAGGCCGCGCGGCCTGGGCGATCCGCCGTCGCGCGCTCCGGGTGGCCCCGGCCGGTCGGCTGCGGCGCACGCCCGGTCCTCGCACGCCTCCCCCGACCGAGCGCACCCGTGCCCATCCGGCGACCGCCGTACGAACCACCGCGCTGAGCGCGGGTTTCGCACGGCGGTCCGTCGAGCGGCCGGTCCACGACGCACGGCACCCGGACACGGACGGACCGTCCGCAGCGCCCCAGGCGCCCGTAGCCCTGCGCGTCGGCGCCCCCGAGCGGCGCACGTGACCGGGAAACCGCGCCGCGCGAGAAGCGCAGCGAGCTCAGGAGCGCTTCGCGGCCGCCGGTCCGACGGTCGGCGCGTCTAGATGTAGTACATCGTCTGGCCGCCGGCGCGCGCCTCGCGCTCGACGACGTCGGCGATCGTCAGACCGCCGAGCACCTGGCGCGCCGCGGCCGCCGCATCCTCGAAGACGCCCTCGGCGTCGCGACCCAGCGGGCCCTCGAGCGTCTCGACGACCTCGAGCACCGTGATCGTCGACGGATCGCGCGCGAACGAGTAGCCGCCCTTGACGCCACGCTGGGACTTCAGCAGGCCCGCACGGCGCAGGACGGCGAAGAGCTGCTCGAGGAACTGCACCGGCACGTCGCGGCGGCGGGCGAGCTCCCCGATCGGGATCGGCGCCTCGTCGCCCGCGCGGGCGAGCTCGGCGAGCGCCTTCAGCGCGTACGGGCTCTTGGTGGTGATGGAGATCATCGGCGGGCGGCGGCGACTACCGTTGCGACGATCGTATGGCACTGATCGGCCGTCTCGCCCCGCCCCTGGCCCTGATGGGCCTGATCTTCTTCCTCTCGGCGCAGGAGGACCTGAGCTCCGGGCTCGGCACCGCCGACCTGATCCTCCGCAAGCTCGCCCACATGACCGAGTACGGGCTGCTGTTCCTGCTGTGGCTGCGCGCGCTGGGCCGGCCGTGGCGCCCGGGCGCGGCCGCGCTCGTCACCGTGCTGTACGCGGCCAGCGACGAGTGGCACCAGAGCTTCGTCACCGGCCGCCACGGCACGCCCGTCGACGTGCTCATCGACGCGACCGGGGTGCTGCTCGCCTGGCTGGCCTGGCGCGGCGGGCTGCTCGCCGCCGTCTGGCGGCGCGTCCGCCGGGCCTGAGGGCCGATCAGAGCCAGCCGCGCTCCGTCGCCATCAGCACGGCCTGCGCGCGGTCGACCGCGCCGAGCTTGCCGTAGATGTTGTGCAGGTGGGTGCGGACCGTGGAGGTCGACAGCGACAGCTCCAGCGCGATCTGCTTGTAGACCTTGCCCTCGGCCAGGCGCTTGAGCACCTCGACCTCGCGGCCGGAGAGCGGGCACGGATCGATCTGCCGGGTCCGCCCGGTCGTCGGGTACGGCAGGTCGTACATCACGGCGCGCAGCTCGGTCGGCCCGAGGCCGATCACCCGCGCGGTCTTGAGCAGCTCCGTCGGCGACACGGGCAGGCCCTGCGCGTAGTGCGCGAGCATGTCCGCGAGGCGCACGAACGCGGCCTCGCCGGTCGCGTCGTCGGCGTGGTGGCGCTCGATGACCGACGCCACCGCCTTCGGCAGGCCCCAGCGGCGCGCGAGGACGCCGCCGACGAGCGCGTGGTCGACGCCGAGCTCACGCCGCTCGCGGTGGATGCGCTCCTCCGGCGTGCGGGCGTCCCCGTGGACCTTCGCCGGGTAGCCCGGGTAGGCGTGCATGAGGACGAGCTTGCCGATGTCGTGCAGCAGCGCCGTGACCATCAGGCGGTCGCGGTCCTCGTAGCCGGCCTCGGTGGCGAGCCGGTCGGCGGCGCGCTGGGTGGCGACGCCGTGCAGCCGGAAGCGCTCGGGCGCCGCGTCCCAGACGGCGCTGCGCTCGAAGAAGTCGAAGGTGCGGGCGCGGCTCGCGAGGCCCTGCACGGCCTCCGGGGAGAGCAGCTCGACCGCCTGCACGACGCTCTCGACCTTGCCGCGGGTCTTGCCCTCGACCTGGTTGCCCAGGCGCAGCACCGCGATCACGAGCGCGACGTCGCTCTCCACCGCGGCGACGACGTCGCTGGTCGAGACGCGCTCCTGCTGCACGAGCGCGAGGAGGCGGTTGCGGGACTCGGCCAGGGCGGGGAACGCCTCGAGCGCCTCGAACGCGGCGGTGAGCCGGCGGCCGTGGCCCTCGTTGTGGTGGCGCTGCGCTCCGGCCGTCTCGGCGGTGGCGGGCGACATGGCGGCGGCGGTGGGACTCAGGGTCATCGGGGGACGTCTCCGGTGGCGTGCAGGGGGGACGTCCCGGTTATCGGCAGGGATGGACGGATGATTGAGCGCGGATCGGAGGATCGCCCGGGCGACCGGCCGGGATGGCGCGCCGCCGCTCTCGTTCAGTCCGTGATCGCCGCGTCGATGCGGCGCAGCGTCTCGTCGCGGCCGAGCACCACGACGGTCTCGAAGATCCCCGGGGACACGGTCGTGCCGGCGAGCGCGACGCGGAGCGGCTGGAAGACCTGCTTGGGCTTGGCCTCCCGGGCCGCGACGACCCCGCGGAGCGTCTCGTCGACCGCCTCGACGGTGAACCCGTCCGGCGGCAGGGCCGCCAGCGCGGCACGGACGTCGGCGAGCGCCGCCCGGCCCGCGTCGTCGAGCCACTGCGCGCGGGACTTCTCGTCCTCGGTGGTCGGCCCGTCGAAGAAGAACCCGACGAGCGGCCAGAAGTCCGCGAACGTCTGGATCTTCTCGTGGCTGATCTCGACGACCGCGCGCAGCCCCTCGCGGCCGGTGAACCGCTCGAGCTCCGCGGTCAGCTCGTCGAGCGACAGCTCCCGCAGGTAGCGGCCGTTGAGCCAGCGCAGCTTCTGCTCGTCGAACCGCGCCGGGTTCTTCGACACGCGCGAGATGTCGAACCGCTTCACGAGCTCGTCGGTGGCGATGATCGTCTCGTCGTCCTCGTCGCCCCAGCCGAGCAGCGCGAGGTAGTTGCGGATCGCCGCCGGCAGGTAGCCCGCGTCGCGGAGCTCCTGCACCGACGCGGCCCCGTGGCGCTTGCTGAGCTTCTTGCCGTCCGGCCCGTGCAGCAGCGGCAGGTGCGCGAACTGCGGCGGCTCCGCCCCCAGCGCCCGGTAGACGAGCAGCTGCTTGGGCGTGTTGGAGAGGTGGTCCTCCCCGCGGATGACGTGGGTGATGCCGGCGTCGAGGTCGTCGACCGCGACCGCGAAGTTGTAGAGCACGCGACCGTCGGCCCGGGCGATCACCGGGTCGTCGAGGTGGACGGTCCGGAAGGTCGTGTCACCGCGCACGAGGTCGTGGACGACGAGCTCCTCGTCGTCCGGGACCCGCAGGCGCACCGCCCCCTCCCCCTCGTCCTGCCCGCGGAACCCGCGGTCGTGACCGTGCTGCTCCTTGTAGGCCTTGACGTCGTCGGCGGTCGCGGTCGTGCGGTACGCGAGGCCCGCGTCGAGCAGCTGCTGCAGCGCCTCGCCGTGCCGGTCGGCGCGCGCGACCTGGCTGATCGGGCCCTCGTCCCAGTCGAGCTCCAGCCACCGCAGCGCGTCGAGGATCTGCTCCACGTTCTCGGGGGTGGAGCGCTCCAGGTCGGTATCTTCGATGCGCAGCACGAACGTGCCGCCGGAGCCGCGGGCGACGAACCAGTTGTAGAGCGCAGCGCGCGCGCCGCCGATGTGCAGCGCGCCCGTGGGAGATGGAGCGAAGCGAACCCTCATGAGCCTGGACACTACGAGGCCGACGTGCTGATCGGCTGCCACGTCTCGACCGCCGGTGGTCTGCACGAGGCGGTGAAGCGCGGCGAGGAGGTCGGCTGCGACGCCATCCAGATCTTCAACCAGTCGCCGCGGATGTGGAAGCCGACCGCGTACTCCGAGGACGACTTCGCCGCGTTCCGCGAGGCGATGGCCGCCTCGCGCGTGCAGTCGGTGGTCATCCACGCCGTGTACCTGATCAACAGCGCCTCCGACGATCCCGAGCTGCGCGCGAAGTCCCTGACCTCGCTGGTGCAGGCGCTGACGATCGGTGCGGGGATCGGCGCCGACGGCGTCGTGCTGCACCCGGGCTCGGCCAAGACCGGGGACGTCGGCGAGGCGATCGCCCGCTGCGGCGAGACGCTGAAGGAGGCGCTCGCGCAGACCGCCGGGTGCGACCTGCTGCTCGAGGACACCGCCGGCACCGGCGGCACGCTCGGCCGGTCGTTCGCGGAGCTGCAGGCGCTGATCGACGCGTCGGGTGGCGACGAGCGCCTGGGCCTGTGCCTGGACTCCTGCCACCTGCTGGCCTCCGGCTACGACGTGCGCACCCAGGAGGGCCTCACCGCGGTCCTCGACGACTGCGACGAGGTCGTCGGCCTCGACCGGCTGCGCTGCCTGCACGTCAACGACTCGCAGACGCCGCTGGGCTCCAACCGCGACCGGCACGCCCCGCTGGGCGAGGGCGAGATCGGGCGCGCCGGCTGCGCCGCGTTCTTCAGCGAGCCGCGGTTCGAGGGCCTGCCGATGATCTTCGAGGGCCCCGGTGTGGAGGGCAAGGGCGTCGTCGCGCGCGACCTCGAGATCGCCCGGGAGCTGCGCGCCGAGGGGCGCGCCGCCCGCGGACTCGACGGCTGACACCGACCGGCCTGCGCGCCGCCGAGGGCGGCGCGGGCGTCAGGCGATGGGCGTGGAGACGGCCGAGGACCGGATCGCCCGGTCGAGCTCGGCGCGCAGGGTCGGCGTGTTGTTGCCGCGGTAATCGGCGCCGAGGCGCAGGTGCCGCAGGCCCGAGGTGGTGCTGACCTCGAGCACGACCTCGCTCTCGCCGGGGAAGTTGCCGAGCACGTACTTCAGCTCGTCGATCACGGACGCCTGCACCTGCGTGGCGTCGAGCTTGACGCGGATGTCCTCGGGACCGCGCTGCAGCTCGGCGAGCTGCACCTCGGCGGCGGCGACCTGCGCCTCGGAGGGCTCGAACTTCTCCATCGAGGAGATCACCATCGAGGTGCCGCGGTCGCCGTGCTCGACCTTGCCCTTGACGAGCACGACCGTGTCGACGGTCAGCAGGTCCCCGTACTCGGTGATCGTCTTCTCGAACGCGATCGCCTCCAGCGTGCCCTCGAGGTCGTCGACGGTCACGAACATCATCTGGCTGCCGGTGCGGGTGCGCAGCTGCCGGGTCGCGGCGATGATCCCGCCGACCGTCACCCAGTCGCCGTGCTTGACCTTCTCGATGTCGCCCAGCGACACGTCGGCCTTCACCTGCAGCGCGGCGCGGACGTCCTTGAGCGGGTGCGCGGAGACAAAGACGCCGATCGCCTCCTTCTCGAACGCGAGCAGCTCGTTCTTCTCGAACTCCTCGGCCGGGATCGGCGGGTGCTGCACCGCGAACGGGTTGGCGCCCCGGGCGGTCCCGCCCACCCCGTCGTCCATTCCGAGGTCGAAGATCGAGCCCTGGCCGATCTGCGCGTCCTGCTGGACCTTCTGGCCGGCGGCCTGCGCCTGCTCGAGCACCTCGAGCATGCCCTTGCGGCTGTGCCCGGTCTGGTCGAACGCGCCGGACTTGATCAGCGCCTCGATCGTCTTGCGGTTCGCGGAGCGGTAGTCGACGCGCTCGCAGAAGTCCCACAGGGAGGCGAACGGCCCGCCGTCGTCGCGCGCCTTCTTGATCGCCTCGACCGCGCCGTGACCGACGCCCTTCACGGCGTCGAGGCCGAAGCGGATCGCGCCGTCGACGACGACGAACTCGTGGTCGGAGACGTTCACGCACGGCGGCAGGATCGCGATCCCCATCTCGTCGCAGCGCGCGACGAAGAACGGGACCTTGTCCTTCGTGTTCATGACCGAGCTGATCAGCGCGGCCATGTACTCGGCGGGATGGTTGGCCTTCAGCCACGCCGTCCGGTACGAGATCAGGGCGTAGCAGGCGGCGTGGGACTTGTTGAACGAGTAGTCGGCGGACTTCTCGTTGGTCGTCCACAGCTGCTCGATCAGCCCGCGGTCGACCCCGTTCCTGGCGCAGCCCTCGAAGAAGACCGGCTTGAGCTTGGCCATCGCCTCGCGGTTCTTCTTGCCGATCGCCTTGCGCAGGTCGTCGGCCTGCGCGCCCGTGAACCCGGCGAGCTCCTTGGAGATGAGCATCGCCTGCTCCTGGTACAGGATGACCCCGTACGTCGGACCGATGATCGGCTCGAGCCGCTCGTCCTCGATGCGGACGGTGCTCGGGTCCTTCTTGCCCCGCGCGTACGTGGGGATCTGGTCCATGGCGCCCGGCCGGTACAGCGACACGAGCGCGACGAGGTCGTCGAAGACGGTCGGCTTGACCTTCTTCAGGGCCTCGCGCATGCCCTCGGACTCGAACTGGAACACGCCGACCGAGTCGCCGCGGGCGAGCATGTCGTAGGTCTTGCCGTCGTCGAGCGGCAGCGTGTTCATGTCCGGCCGCTCGCCGGTGGACCGCTCGATGATGTCCAGCGCGTCCTCGATGACGTCGAGGTTGCGCAGGCCCAGGAAGTCCATCTTCAGGAGGCCGAGCTCCTCGACGGGCTTCATCGAGAACTGCGTGACGAGCTTGTAGTTGCGCTCGCCGCCGGGCAGCGACGGCCCCGACTTGTCCTCCGTGAGCTGCACCGGGACGACGTCGGTCAGCGGCATGCCGGCGATGACGACCGCGGCGGCGTGGATCGAGTTGTTGCGCACGACGCCCTCGAGACCGCGGGCGACGTCGATGACCTGCTTGGCGGTGGGGTCGCTGTCGTAGCGGACGCGCAGCGGCTCGCCCTCGGCCATGCAGGACTCGAAGCTCGGGTTGCGGCCCTGCTCGGGCTCCGGCACGAGCTGGGAGATCTCCTCCCCCACCTGGTACGGGTGGCCGAGCACGCGGGCGGCGTCCTTCGTGGCCGCGCGCGGGGCCATCTTGCCGAAGGTGATGATCTGCGCGACCGACTCGCGGCCGTACTTGCCCACGACGTACTGCATGACCTTCTCCCGGCCGCGGACCGAGAAGTCGATGTCGATATCGGGCATGGACACGCGCTCGGGGTTCAGGAACCGCTCGAACAGCAGGTCGTACTTCAGGGGGTCGAGGTCGGTGATGCGCAGCGAGTACGCGATCAGCGAGCCGGCGGCCGAGCCGCGGCCGGGCCCGACCGCGATGCCGTGGTCCTTCGCGTACTTGACGAAGTCCCAGACGATCAGGAAGTAGGCGTTGAAGCCCATGCGGTCGATGACCCCGAGCTCCATCTCCATCCGCTCGATCGCGTCCGCGGGGATCGGCGCGCCGTAGCGCTCGACCAGCCCGGCGAGCACGAGCTCGCGCAGGTACGCCTTCTCGTCCTCCCCCTCGGGCAGGAACCGCGGGATGAGCTGGCCGCCGAGCGGGATCTCGACCTCGCAGCGCTCGGCGATCTCGAGCGTCGACGCGAGCGCCTCGGGATGGTCCGCGAAGTCGCTGGCCATCTCCTCGTTGCTCTTGAGGAAGAACTCGTTCGTGTCGAACGACAGCTTCGGCTCGGCGAGCGTCGACTTCGTGTTGACGCACAGCAGCGCCGCGTGGTGGTGGTAGTCCTCGCGCCGCAGGTAGTGGACGTCACCGGTGCCGACGAGGCGGCCGCCGAGCTCGCGCGCGAGCTTCACGACGCCCTCGTTGACGACCGTCTGCTCCGGGATCCCGTTCTGCTGGATCTCGAAGTAGACGTTCTCCTTGCCGAACGCGGCCT
Organism: Conexibacter sp. W3-3-2; assembly: GCF_009707605.1. Lineage (NCBI taxonomy): Bacteria > Bacillati > Actinomycetota > Thermoleophilia > Solirubrobacterales > Conexibacteraceae > Conexibacter > Conexibacter sp. W3-3-2. The sequence goes on from NZ_WLYW01000001.1 coordinate 714,126, forward strand.
GGAGGTCGCCGACGTGCGCGCGCGCCTCCTCGTAGGCGCCGTCCACCAGCCGCTGCGAGGAGCGCGAGGCGAGGCAGCCCGTCAGCGCGATGACCCCGCCGCCGTAGGTCTGCAGCTGCCCCATGTCGATCTGGGGCTTGCCCATGTTCAGGCCCTCGGTGAAGCCCATCGAGGAGAGCCGCACGAGGTTCTGGTAGCCCTCGTTCGTGCGGGCGAGCAGCGTCAGGTGGTTGCGCTCGCCACGGCCACGGTGCGCGTGGTCGTCGACGTAGTAGATCTCGCAGCCGAGGATCGGCTTGATCCCGTGCTTGCGGCACGCCTTGTAGTGCTCGACCGCGCCGTTCATCACGCCGTGGTCGGTGAGCCCGAGGGCGGGCTGCCCGAACTCGGCGGCGCGCTTGGCGAGCCCGTCGATCTTGCAGTGCCCGTCGAGCAGCGAGTACTCGGAGTGGACGTGGAGATGCGCGACGGTCGGGGCGGACACGGGCTAGCGAGGGTACGGGTCGCAGCGGACGGCTCGGCCCGTCACCGGCGCAGCCCCTGCGCCGCGTGGAACAGGCCGTGCAGGCGCTCGGCGGCGTCCCCGTCACCGTGCAGCGCGACCCGCTCGCCGGGCGGCGGGACGGCCCCGCCGAGCAGCGCCGGGAGCGTGCGCCCGTCGAGCTCGACGCGCGCGGCCGCGCCCCCGGAGGCGGGCCCGTCGTCGACCCGGACCGCGCCGTCGACGGCGACGTGGAGCGTGCTGCCGTCCGCGAGCGCGTAGTCGACGGCGAACGCGGGACCGGCGACCGCCGCGGGGTCGACCGCGGCCGCGAGCAGGCGCAGCAGGTCGCCGCCCTGGACCGGGACGCCAGCGGCGGCGATCTCGGCGATGCCGACCGGGATCCGCAGGTCCTTCACGAGTCGCCGCAGGCGGCGACGGCGGCCACCGACGTGCAGGTCGCCGGGCCGGCGGCCGATGCCCCCGGCGGCGAACGCGACGATCGAGGCGAGCGGGCCACGGACGGCGAAGTCGACGTCCCCGCCGGTCCCGGCGTCGCGGCGGTCGACCGTCGCCGTGCCGGCCTTCAGCCGCACGTGCCAGGTCTCCTCCTCGCCGACGGTCACGTCGTAGGCGAGGTCGCGCCGCGAGCGCTGCGCGTGGGTCGCCAGGACGGCGGGCAGCACGCGGGCGGCGAGCGCCGGGTCCGTGGCGGCCGCGGCGACGAGCGCCGGCCCCAGCCACGCGGCGGGCGGGCCGCCCGCCGCGACCAGCTCGACGAAGCGCGGCGTGCCCGCGGGCGGCGACGGGACGGCCGGGAGCACGGGCGCGGGGCCGACGGGCGACGCGACCGCGTCGGGCCCGTCCTCGCCGGCGGCGAGCGGCGGCGACGACGCGTCGCCGGAGGGTTCGTCCGCGCCCCGATCGGCGCCGTCAGCCACGGCCGGCGGGTCGGCCGGCGGGGCCTCCACCGGCGCCGCGGTCGCGCGCGTCCCGGCGGCGGCCGTCGGCGGCTCGGGGGTGACGGGGACGCGGCCGGCGGCGATCTCCTCGAGCTCGCGCAGCACGGCGTCCTCGGAGACGGGGGTCGACGCGCCCGCCGCGGCGGTCACCGGCGGCGCGGCGTCCGGTCCGTCCGACGACGCGGGCTCGTCCGCGGGCGCCGCGGGCGGGACGGGGGTCTCCGCGGCGGCCGTGTGCGCCACGCGGGAGCGCAGGCGGTCGGCGGCGGCCTGCAGGTCCCCGATCAGCGCGGCCGTGTCGGCGTCGAGGTCCGCCACGTCGAGCCGCGCGGGCGCCCGCAGCGGCGCCTCGGGCTCCTCGGGCGCGGCCTGCGGCGCCCCGAGCGCGCTCGCGCGCTGCGCCTCGGCCGCGTCCTGGGCGGCGCGGACGCGGTCGAGCTCCGCACGCACCGTCTCGAGCGCCTCGCGCGCCGCCGCCTCCGACGCCACCCGGGCGGCGAGCTCGCGCTCGAGGTCCTCGCGCACGCGTCCCGCCTCGGCCGCCAGCTCGCGGTCCTCCCGGTGGGCGGCGCGCTCGGCCTCCAGCTGCGCCTCGAGCGCGTGGCGGGCGATCCGCTCCGCCTCGAGCTGCTCGCGCAGCTCCTCCGCCGCGCCGCCGAGCTGACCGCGCAGGGCGGCGATCCGCTCCTCCATCGCCTCGAGCTCGTGCGCGAAGCGCAGACGCTCCCTCCTCGACCTGGCCCCGCAGGCGCCGGCGCGTCTCCTCGAGCTCCTGCTCGAAGCCCGCCCGCAGCGTCGCCGCCGTGTCGACGAGCTCGGCGACGAGCGCCTCGACCGCGGCGTCCCGCTCGACGCGCGCCGCCTCCTGGGCGTCGACCTCCTGCAGGCGGCCGCGCAGCTCGGTGATCGCGTCGCGGACCTGGTGCTCGAGCTCGACCCGCCGCCGCAGCTCCTCGACGAGCGCCTCGTGGGCGGCGGTCGCCTCCGCCGCGTCCTGGCGCGCGCGCTGCGCCTCGGCCCGGGCGGCGTCGGCCTCGACGGCGAGCCGGTCGCGCTCGGCGGTCAGCGCCTCCCGCTCCAGCGCGGCGCGGTCCTCCACGCGGCCGCGCTCCTGCTCGAGCGCCGCGATCGCCGCCTCCTTGGCGACCCGCTCGGCCACGAGGCGCGCCTCGAGCTCCTCGGTCGCGCCGTGGACCTGCGTGTGCAGGCCGGAGGCCCTCGCCTCCAGGTCGGCGACGCGCTGCGCGAACTCCTGGCGCTGCACCTCGAGCTCGGTCCGCAGCGCCTCCTCGCGGGCGCGCAGCTCGTCGCGGCCGCGCTGCCGCGCGGTCTCCAGCTCGATGCCCAGCTGCTCCTCGCGGGCCCGCCACGAGGCCCGCTCGGCGTCCAGGCGGCCCTGGAGCGCGACGGCGTCCGCGGCGGTCCGCGGCTCCTGCAGCAGCCGCTCGCGCTCGGCCAGCCCCGCGCGCGCGGTGGCGAGCTCGCCGCGGACGGCCTCGAGCTCGGCGAGCAGCCGCTCGCGCTCGGCGGACGCCGCGTCGCGCTCCTGGGTGCGCCGGTCGAGCTCGTGCTGCAGCAGCGTGATCTCGGCGGCGGCCCGCTCGCGCTCGGCGGCGAGCTGGTCCTCCAGCGCGGCGCGGCGCTCGCGCTCGGCGCGCAGCGTGCCGTCGAGCTCGTCGGCGAACGACTGCAGCGCGACGATCTCGGCCTCGAGGCTCTCGCGCCGGCGGTCGAGCTCCAGGCCCGCCTCGCGCGCCTGCTGCTCCAGCCGCTCGACCTCGGCGACGCGGCGGCGCAGGTCCTCCTCCTGCTCGGCCAGGAGCGCGCGGCGCTCGCCGCCACCGGTCTCGCGACGGGTCGCCCGGGCGCGCTCGTGGGCGGCGACGCGCGCGGCCTCGACCGCCTCGCGGCGGGCCTGCTCCAGCTCGACCGTCAGCTCGTGGACGCGCTCCTCGGCGTCGGCGAGACGGCGGCGCAGCGCGTCGAGCTCCTCGCGGCCGGTCCTGCGGGCCGCGGCGGCCTCGTCCTCGGCCTCCACCCGCCGCTGCTGCTCGGCGAACTCCCGCTGCTCGGCGGTGCGCAGCGCGATCTCCCGGCGCTGCAGCTCCGCCGCGAGCGTCTCCTGCTCGGTCCGCGCGCGCTGCAGCTCGTGCTCGGCCTCCGCGAGGCGGGTGGCGAGCAGGACGCGGTCCTGCTCGGCGCGGTTGACGCGGCTGAGCAGGGACTCCTCCGCGATCTCGGCGCGCCGCGCCCGGCGTTCGGCGAGCACCGCCGGGTCGACGACGCTGCGCTCGTCGGACGCCGTGGCGTCCTCGTCTCCGGGGGGCTGACCGACGGGGTTCATTCACCCCAAGGGTAGGTGGCCCGGCAAGGATGCGCGCCGAAATTCCCGCACCGTGCGGGTTTTTCCCCGGACCGGTCGGTCAGGCGCCTGCAGCGGCGCTCTCACGCCGCGACTCGGCGACCGCGATCGCGACGATCGCGCCGCCGACGACCCCGGCCGCGACGACGCGACGCGAGGGCACGAGCCAGCCGTAGCGGCGGCGCACGTACCACTTCGCGCCGTGCCAGACGGCGAAGCCCAGGAGCTCGTAGCCGGAGCGCTTCATGCCCCGCGACCTACCCGGCCCCGGGGCTGCGCGAACGCGCCGCTCACCGGTTGCGCAGCCGATGGGCCATCCGCGACTGCAGCGACCACAGCTCGATGAAGCCCGGGGACGCCTGCTGGCTGAAGAGGCCGCCCGAGGTCTCGAACGTGGCGAGCGCCGCGTCGTAGACCGCGTTGGGGCTCTCGCGCGTCACCGCGCGGCAGTTGCCCTTGAAGAGCTTCAGGCCGATCGTGCCGGTCACCTGCTCGTTGACCGAGTCCATGTACGCGTCGAGGTTCTCGCGCAGCGGCTCCCACCACAGGCCGGCGTACACGAGGTAGCCCCACTGGCGGTCGAGGTCGCCCTTGAACTGGTTCTGGTGGATCGTGCCGACGAGCCGCTCGAGCTCGGCGTGGGCGGTGAGGATGATCTTCGCCGCCGGGACCTCGTAGATGTCGCGGACCTTCAGCCCGACGATCCGGTCCTCGATGTGGTCGACGATGCCGACGCCGTGCTTCATGCCCGCCTCGGCCGCCGTCTCCAGCAGCTCGACGAGCCCCATCTCCTGGCCGTTCCAGGCGACCGGGACGCCCTGCTCGAAGGTGACGGTGACGATCTCGGGCTCGTCGGGCGCGACCTCCGGCCGCGTCACGAGCTGGAAGACGTCGTCGTCCGGCGCGTGCGTGAGGTCCTCGATCCACTTGCCCTCCGAGGAGCGACCCCAGAGGTTGTCGTCGATCGAGTACGGCGTCGTCTCGGCGCCGCCCTTGATCGGGATCCCGTGCTCGCGCGCGTACGCGATCTCCTCCTCACGGCCCATCTGCCAGCCGCGGACCGGGGCGATGACCTTCAGCTCGGGGGCGAGCGTCGCGACCGTCGCCTCGATGCGGACCTGGTCGTTGCCCTTGCCCGTGCAGCCGTGGGCGATGGTGTCGCAGTTGTGCAGCCGCGCGTACTCGACCGCGAGCTTCGCGATCAGCGGCCGGCCGAGCGCGGTGAAGAGCGGGTAGTCCAGGCCGTAGTTCGCGTTGGCCTTGATCGCCGGGACGATGAAGTCGCGGGCGAACTCCTCGCGCGCGTCGACGACCTCGGCGGCGACCGCACCGAGCTGCGTGGCCTTGCCCTTGACGACGTCGTAGTCCTCGCCGGGCTGGCCGAGGTTGATCGTGAGCGCCACGACCTCCGCGTCGTACTCGTCCTGGATCCACTTGAGCATGACGCTCGTGTCGAGCCCGCCGCTGTACAGCAGCAGGACGCGGTGGACCTCGTCGGGCTCGGCGAGGTAGCTGGCGGTGCGGGTGCGGGGCTCGGTCATTCTGGGCTGGATCCTAGGAGAGGAGGGCGGCGAGGCGGGTCGTGGCCTCGTCGAGGTCGGCGGGGTCGATGGTCAGCGGCGGGAGCAGCCGCAGGGTCGAGGGCGAGGTGGCGTTGAGGACGAGCCGCTGCTCCTGCAGCGCGCGGCCGACGAGCGCGAACGCGTCGATCCCGTCGAGCTCGATCGCCTGCATGTAGCCGCGGCCACGGACCTCGGTGACGGCGGGCAGGTCACGCAGCCGCTCGCTCAGGCGCTCACCGGCGGCCCGCACGGCCGCCAGCAGCTCCGGGTCTCCGACGACGTCCAGCACCGCGAGCCCGGCCGCGCACTGCACGGGGCCCCCGGCGAACGTGGAGCCGTGGTCGCCGGGCTCGAAGACGTCGGCCATCGCGGGCCCGGCGACGAGCGCCCCGATCGGCAGGCCGCCGGCCAGCGCCTTCGCGACCGTGACCGCGTCCGGGACGACGCCGCTGTCCTCCCAGCCCCACAGGTGACCGGTGCGGCCGAGACCGCACTGGATCTCGTCGAACACGAGCGCGGCCCCGTGGGCGTCGCAGGCCGCGCGCGCGGCGCGCAGGACCTCGGCGGGCAGCGGGTAGACGCCGCTCTCGCCCTGCACGGTCTCGAGGATCACGGCGGCGGTCCCGCCGTCGACCGCGGCCGTGATCGCCTCGGCGGTCGGCTCGACCGCGACGAACCCGGGGACCAGGGGGGCGAACGGGGCCTGCTTGGACTCCTGCGGGGTCGCGCTGAGCGCCCCGTAGGTGCGGCCGTGGAAGCCGCGGTGCACGGAGACGATCGTGCCGGCGCGGCGGCGCTTGCGCGCGCACTTCAGTGCGGCCTCGACGGCCTCGGTCCCGGAGTTCGTGAAGAAGACCCTCGTGCCCTCGCCGAGCTTCGACGCCTGCGCCAGGCGCGCGGAGAGCCGCACCATCGGGTCGGTGTAGAAGAGGTTGCCGACGTGGATGAGCTGCGCGGACTGGGCGGCGATCGCCTCGACGACGGCCGGGTGGCAGTGGCCGACGGAGTTGACGGCCAGACCGGTCTGCAGGTCCAGGTACTCGTGGCCCTCCGCGTCCCACAGCCGGGCGCCGAGCCCGCGGACGAAGTTCACCGGCTGGCGCGCGTAGTTGGCGGTCAGGTGCCGGTCGCGCGGGCAGGGGCCGCCGCCCGCCGTGGAGCCGCCGCCGGGGCAGGTCGCGTCGCTCATGCCGACGCCCGGATCTTCGTGCCGATGCCGGCGTCGGTGAACAGCTCGAGCAGCAGCGAGTGCGGCACGCGTCCGTCGACGATGTGCGCGAACGACACGCCGCCGTGGATGGCGTCCAGGCACGACTGCAGCTTCGGCCGCATGCCACCGCCGATCGAGGTCAAGGCCGCTTCGACCTCGTCGGCGCGCGCCTCGGAGATCACGCTGTCGAGGTCCGCGGGGTCGCGCAGCCAGCCCTCGACGTCGGTGAGGAACATGACCTTGTACGCGCCCATCGCGCGGGCGACGGCACCGGCGACCTCGTCGGCGTTGACGTTGTAGGACTGCCCGTCGCGGTCCGCGCCGACCGACGCGATCACCGGGATGTAGTCCTGGGCGATGTGGTTGAGCACGTCGACGTCGACCTTGTCGATCTTGCCGACGAAGCCGATGTCCGCCCCGCCCGGCGAGTGCTGCTTGGAGACGCGCAGCAGCCGGCCGTCGTCCCCGCTGAGGCCGACCGCGGGCTGCCCGTGCCGGCCGATCCGCTGGACGATGTCCTTGTTGACCTTGCCGACGAGGACCATCTTGGCGACCTCGACGGTCTCGGCGTCGGAGACGCGCAGCCCGTCGACGAAGCGCACGTCCATCCCGAGGCGCTCCATGTAGCCGGTGATCTCCGGGCCGCCGCCGTGGACGACGACCGGGTTGATCCCGACGTACTTCAGCAGCACGATGTCGCGCGCGAAGTCCTCCTTGAGGGACGGGTCGGTCATCGCCGCCCCGCCGTACTTCACGACGACGGTCTTGCCGTGGAACTCGCGGATGTAGGGCAGCGCCTCGAGCAGGGTGCCGAGGTCGCGAGGGGGCCGGGGGGTCACGTCGTGTACTCCGCGTTGATGGTCACGTACTCGTGCGAGAGGTCGCTGAAGAACACCTCGGCCTCGACGGTCGGGGTGCCGCTCGCGGTGGGCAGGTCGACCGCGTAGTCGACCTCGGTGCCGGCGACGGCCGCGTCGAGCGCCGCCTGGTCGAACGGGACGGCGGCGCCGCGCGCGCAGACCGGGACGCCCTCGATCGTGATGTCGAGGTCGACGGGTGCGCGGTCGGTCATCGCCAGGCCGACGGCCTGGGCGATGCGTCCCCAGTTCGGGTCGCCGCCGTGCAGCGCCGCCTTGACCAGCGGCGAGTTGGCGACCGCGCGGGCGCACCGCTCGGCGTCGTCGCGGTCGTCGCCGCGCACGACGACGCGTCCGACGCGCCGCGAGCCCTCGCCGTCGCGGACGATCAGCAGCGCGAGCTGGCGCAGGAGCGCGTCGAGCGCCTCGCGCAGGATCGCCTCGTCCGGGGATCCGGCGGCGACCGCGACGCCCGAGGCGCCGCTGGCCTGCAGGATCGCCGTGTCGTTGGTGGACAGCTGCCCGTCGACGGAGATGCGGTCGAAGCTGCGCCGCACCCCGTCGCCGAGCAGTCGGTCGGCGGTCGCGGCGTCGAGCTGCGCGTCGGTCTGCACGAAGCAGAGCATCGTCGCGAACGACGGCTGGATCATCCCGGCGCCCTTGGCCTGGGCGGTGATGGTCACGGGGCCGCCGGGGAGCGCGACCTGCAGCCGGGCGCTCTTGGCGAACTTGTCGGTGGTGCGGATCGCCTCGCCGAAGGCGCCGTGCCCGTCGGCGCGCAGCTCGTGGGAGGCGGCGAGCAGCCCGGCGGTGACCTTGCGGCCGTCGAGCTGCACGCCGATGACGCCGGTGGAGGCGACGGCGACCCGGTCCTCGGGCACGCCGCAGACCATCGCGGCGGCGCCCTGCATGCGGGCCGCCTCGTCCATGCCGCGCCCGCCGGTGGCGGCGTTGGCGTTGCCGCTGTTGACCGCGACGGCGCGGATGGCGTCGAGCCGCGTGCGGGTCTTGCACACGACGACGGGGGCCGCCAGGACGCCGGAGCGGGTGAACCGGGCGGCGCTGGTGGTGTCGGGGCTGTCGGCGACGAGCAGGCCGACGTCGGTCAGGCCGCTCTCCTTGATCCCGGCGGCGACGCCGGCCGCGCGGAACCCCTGCGGCAGGGCGTCCCCGTCGAGCACGGTGACCGCCTCGGGCGCCGCGACCCAGCGGGAGTCGAAGAAGGCGCTCACCGCAGCCCCGCCGTCTCCGGGAGCCCCAGCGCGAGGTTCAGGTTCTGCACGGCCTGCGAGGCGGCGCCCTTGTAGACGTTGTCGATCGCGCAGAACACGAGGACCTTGCCGGTGCGCTCGTCCGCCCGGGCGGTGAGCCGCGCGTAGTTCGTGTCGCGCACGTCGCGGACGCCGGGCGAGGTGGCGACCACCTCGACGAACGGCTCCGCGTCGTAGGCGGTGGCGAACAGCTCGTCGACGTCGGCCTGGGTGACGGGCCGTGACGTGGTCACGTAGCAGGAGACGAGCTCGCCCTGGTCGAGCGGCAGCAGGTGCGGGATGAACGTGACGGGCGCGGTCGCCCCGAGCACGCCGAGCTCCTGCTGGATCTCCGGGAGGTGGCGGTGCCCGTCGATGCCGTAGGCGTCGACGTTCTCGTCCACGCGCGAGAAGTGCGTGCGCCACGACGCGCCGCGGCCGGCGCCCGAGACGCCGGTCTTCGCGTCGATGACGACGTCGGCGACGAGCCCTGCACGGGCGACGGGCGCGAGCGCGAGCAGCGCGGCGGTCGGGAAGCAGCCGGGGTTGGCGATCAGGCCCGCGCCGCGGAGCTCGTCCCGGTACAGCTCGGGCAGCCCGTAGACGGCCTCCTCCAGCAGCTGCGGGGCGACGTGCGGCACGTACCACCGCTCGTAGGTCTGCAGGTCGCGCAGCCGGAAGTCGGCGCTGAAGTCGACGACCGGGACCCCGCGCTCGCGCAGCCCGGCGACGACCGGGGCGCTGGCCCCGTGCGGGTAGGCGACGACGGCGGCGTCGATGCCGTCGGCGTGCCGGTCGAGGTCGAGCTCCTCGAGCACCACGGGCACGCGGTGGTGCGGGTAGACCTCGTCCAGGCGCGCGCCGGCGTCGCTGCGCGCGGTGGCGGCGGCGAGCTCGAGCCCGGGGTGGCGGTGCACGAGCGCGCAGGTGATGGCGCCCCCGAACCCGGCGGCCCCGGCGACGAGGATGCGCTTCGGGGTGCCGGAGGACCGCACGTGACCTCCGCCGGCGGGCCCCCGCCCCAGGCTGTCAGCCACGCAGCTCCCCTCCCACCTGCTCGGCGAGCGCGGCGACGATCTTCGCGCGCACCGGCGCGACGTCCTCGTCGGTCAGCGTGCGGTCGGGGGCGCGGAACTCGCAGTGCAGCGCCAGCGACACGCGCCCCTCCCCCAGCTGCGCGCCGCGGTACACGTCGAAGACGCGCACGTCGGCGAGCCGCTTGCCGCCCGCGCCGCGGACGACGTCGAGCACGCGCTGGGCGGGCACGTCGTCGGCGACGACGACCGCGAGGTCCTGGCGCAGCGCCGGGAAGCTCGTGAGGTCGCGGTAGCCGACGACCTCGGGCGCGAGCGCGGCGACCTTGCCGAGGTCGACCGCGAACGCCGCGACGGGACCGTCGAGGTCCCACGCCTGCGCGACGAGCGGGTGGACCTCGCCGAGGAACCCGATCCGGGCGCCGTCCGCGTCGAGGACCGCGCCGCTGCGGCCCGGGTGCAGGAACGGCCACGCGCCCTCCGGGGCGTCCCCGATCGAGAACGGGACGCGCAGGGTGCCGAGCACCGCCTCGAGGATCCCCTTGGCGGTGAAGACGTCGGCGGGGGCCGCGGAGCCCGCACCCTGCCAGGAGGCGGGCGCCGCCGCACCGTGCAGGAGCACCGCGAGGGCGTGGTGCTCGTCGGCGGGCGCGGGCCTCTGCCCGGCCCAGGCCTCCGGCGGCGCGGGGCGGGCCGCGTAGACCGAGCCGCTCTCGAACAGCTGCACGTCGGCGTGGCCGTGGGCGCGGTTGTGGGCGGCCGCGTCCAGCAGCGAGCCGAGGATGGTCGGGCGCAGGATCGACTGCGCCTCGCTCATCGGGTTCTCGAGCTGCACGACGGCACGCAGCGGGTGCTCGGCCGGGATCCGCAGGCGGTCGAGCACGGCGGGCTCGGTGAACGACCAGCCGCAGACCTCGTGCAGTCCGACGCCGACGAGCACGTCCTCGGCGCGGCGGCGGACCTTCTGGGCGTGCGTGAGCTGCGCGGCGTGCCCGGTGCGGTTCTCGGGCACGGTCGAGGGGAGCGTGTCGAGCGCCTCGAGCCGGGCGACCTCCTCGATGAGGTCGGCCTCGCGGGTCACGTCGATGCGCCGGAAGGCGGGCACGGTGACATCGAGGCCGTCCTCGGCGGGCGTGACGCCGAAGCCGAGGGTGGTGAGCACGGCGGCGCAGCGGTCGCGTGCGACGGGCGCGCCGAGCAGGGCGGTGACCTTCTCGTCGCGCAGCCGGATGACCGCGGGGGCCGGGCCGTCGCCGCCGAGGTCCAGGGTGCCGCCGACCGGGGTGGCGCCGCACAGCTCGACCATCAGCTGGTGGGCGACGGCCTGCGCCTCGAGCGTCTGCTCGGGCGCGAGGCCCTTCTCGAACCGGGAGCCCGCCTCGGAGCGCAGGCCGAGCTTCGCCATCGTGCGGTTGACGTTGGGCCCGTTCCAGGTCGCGACCTCCATCAGCACGCGGGTGGTCGTGGGCCGGGAGGTCCCCGGCTCGCCGGTCCCGGCGTCGTGGATCTCCGACCGGGCACCGCCCATGACGCCGGCGATCGACGTGGGGCCGTCGCCGTCGGCGAACAGGAGCATCTGGTCGTCGAGGGTGCGCTCGACCTCGTCGAGCGTCGTGATCGTCTCGCCGTCGGCGGCGCGCCGCAGGACGAGCGTGCCGCCCGCGATGCGGTCGGCGTCGAACGCGTGCAGCGGCTGGCCGGTGAGCAGCATCACGTAGTTGGTGATGTCGACGACGTTGTTGATCGGGCGTTGGCCGGCCGCGGTCAGCCGTGCCTTCAGCCACCGCGGCGACGGCGCGAGCGTGACGTCCTCGTAGAGCCGCCAGGTCATCCGCGGGCAGAGGTCCGGCGCCTCGTTGGTGATCGTGATGTCCCCGGCGGTGCCGGATCCGGCGGCGTCCTGGGTGCGCAGCTCGTCGAACGCGGGCCGGGCCGCCGGCGCCTCCCACGGTGGCGGCCCGAGCGGGGCGCCCGTGGCCGCCGCGACCTCGCGCGCCACGCCGTAGACGCCGAGGCAGTCGGGCCGGTTGGGGGTGATCTCGAGCTCGAGGACCTCGTCGCTGATCAGCAGCACGTCGGCGAGCGGCGTGCCCGCCACGAGGTCGTCCGGCAGCTCCATGATCCCGCCGGCGCGGTCGCTGGCGATGGCGACCTCGTCCTCGCTGAGGATCATCCCGGCGCTCGCGACGCCGCGCAGCTTCGCGGTCTTGAGCTTCGTGCCGTCGGGCATGATCGATCCGGGCCGCCCGACCGCGACGGTCTGGCCGGCGGCGACGTTCGGCGCGCCGCAGACGATCTGCGACGGCTCCGCCTCGCCCACGTCGACCGTGCAGACGGACAGCTTGTCGGCGTCCGGGTGCGGTGCGCGCTCCAGGACCTTGCCGACGACGAAGTGCTCGAGCGCGTCGACGCCGTGGTGGTGGATGACGTCGATCTCCGTGCCCGTCATCGCGAGCCGGGTCGCGAGCTCGCGCGTGCCGAGCTCCGGGGTGACGTGGTCGTGCAACCAGCTGAGGGGAAGCTTCATCCGAACTGCTCCAGGAACCGAAGGTCGTTCTCGTAGTAGAGGCGCAGGTCCGGCACGCCGTGCTTGAGCATCGCGATGCGCTCGATGCCCATCCCGAAGGCGAAGCCCTGCAGGTCCTCGTAGCCGTCGACGCCGCCCAGGACGTTCGGGTCGACCATGCCGGAGCCGAGGATCTCCAGCCAGCCGGTGCCCTTGCAGAGGTTGCAGCGGGCGCCGGTGCGCGGCAGTGCCCCGGTGCCCGAGCACTGGAAGCAGGTGACGTCGACCTCGACCGACGGCTCGGTGAACGGGAAGAAGTGCGGGCGCAGCCGGACCTCGCGCTCGTCGCCGAAGAGCGCGCGGGCGAACGCCAGCAGCACGCCCTTGAGGTCGGCGAGGGTGACGTCCTCGTCGACCCACAGGCCCTCGACCTGGTGGAACTGCGGCGTGTGGGTGGCGTCGCTGTCGCGCCGGTACACGCGTCCGGGCACGATCACGGCGATCGGCGGCTTCTGCGCCTCCATCGACCGGACCTGCATCGGCGAGGTGTGCGTGCGCAGGACGATCTCGTCGGGCGAGCCGAGCCCGGGTCCGGCGCCCCCGTCGGGCGGCTGCACATAGAAAGTGTCCGAGCGGCTGCGGGCCGGGTGCGCGGGCACGTGGTTGAGCGCGTCGAAGTTGTAGTGGACCCACTCCACCTCGGGGCCCTCGGCGACCCGGAACCCGAGGCCGAGGAAGACGTCCTCGATCTGGCGGCGGGTCTGCGTCAGCAGGTGCAGGCGGCCGACGGGCCGGGGCGGCGCCCCGGGCAGCGTGAGGTCGACGGCGTCGGCGACGAGCCGTGCGTCGAGCTCCCCGGCGGCGAGCTCCGCGACGCGCTCCTCGAGGCGGGCCTCGACCGCCTTGCGGGCGACGTTCGCCGCCTTGCCCACGGCCCCGCGCTGCTCGGGTGGCAGCTCGGCCACCCCGCGCAGGATGTTGGGCAGCTCCGCCTTGCGGCCGAGCACCCGGACCCGCAGATCCTCGAGCGCCGCGGTGTCGGCGGCGCCTTCGATCGCGGTCAGGGCCTCGGCGCGCAGCGCCTCGATCCGGTCAAGCACGTCACTCATCGCTCGTCACCATATGGATTCGCCGCAGTTCGTAGAGGGCGACGCCGGCGGCCATCGCGGCGTTCAGCGACTCGCCCTCGATCGGGATGTGGGCGACGTGGTCGCACGCGGCGACGACGTCGTCGGGCAGGCCGTCGCGCTCGGCGCCGACCAGCAGGGTCACGGGCCCGTCGGCGAGCTGCGCGCCGAGCCGCGGTAGCGCGGTCCCGGCGCGGGCCACGAGCGCCACGGTCGCGCCCGGGAGGTCGCCGACGCCGCCGTGTGCGCGCACGAGCGGGGTGGCGAACACGGCTCCCATGCTGGCGCGGACCGCCTTGGGACCGTAGGGGTCGGCGGTGCCGGGCCCGAGCGAGACGGCCGCCGCCCCGAAGGCGTGCGCGGCGCGCAGGACGGTGCCGACGTTGCCGGGGTCGTGGACGCCGTGCAGGTGCACGGTCAGCCCGTCGGTCGTGGCCGGCGCGTAGCGCTGGTCGTAGATCGCGAGCGTGCGGGTGCCGGAGCCCAGCTGGGACACGGCGTGCAGCAGCTCGGCCTCGACCTCCACCCCGGGCAGGCCGCTGCCGGCGACGCAGAGCCGGGCGCGCGGCTCCCAGCCGGCGGCGTCGGCGGCCTCGAGCAGGTCCTCCCCCCTCGGCGACGAACGCGCCCGCCCGTGCCCGCTCCCGCTTGGCGGCGAGCTTGCGGACCTGCTTGAGCGTCTCGTTGTGGGGGCTGGTGATGATCACGGGGGTGCGGAAAACAGAAAGGGCGCCGATCCCGGAGGAGTCGACGCCCGTGAAGGTCTGTGTCGGTGCGCTTCTGGCTAGGCAGCAGCAGCCGACGCCTCGCGGGCGGCGGCGACGAATCGCTTGAACGTCTCGGGGTCGCGGACGGCGATGTCGGCGAGCACCTTGCGGTCGAGCTCGATCTCGGCCAGCTTGAGACCGTGGATGAACTGCCCGTAGGTCATGCCCTCGAGTCGCGCGGCGGCGTTGATGCGGGTGATCCACAGACGGCGGAAGTCGCGCTTGCGGTTGCGGCGATCGCGGTACGCGTACGCGTCCGCCTTCATCACCGCTTCCTTGGCGCGCTTGTAGTTGGAGTTCGCCTCGCCGCGGAAGCCCTTGGCGCGCTCCAGCGTGGAGCGGCGCTTCTTCTTCGCGTGGAGGCTGCGCTTGACGCGGGTCACTTGCCCACCCCCAGAAGCTTCTTGACGCGCGGGGCGTCGTGATCGCTGAGGATCACCGGGTTCGAGAACGAGCGCTTGCGCTTCGGGGACTTCTTCTCGAGGATGTGGCTCGAGTGCGAGTGGCGGGCCTTGACCTTGCCGCTCGCCGTCACCTTGAAGCGCTTCTTCGCGCCGCTATGAGTCTTCTGCTTCGGCATGGGCGACGGGGGAGTATGCCAGAGACGACCCGCGGTGCGTCCTGCGCCTCCCCGGCGGCCCGCTCGGGCCCCTCCGCGGAGCCGCGAGGCGGGGCCCGCGCCACCCCGGGAGGTGGCGCGGATCCGAACGTCTAGCTCGCAGGCGCCGCGTCGTCGGACGCGGCGGGCTCGTCGGACGCGGCAGGCTCGTCGGACGCCGCGGCGTCCTCGGAGGCGACCTCGTCCGCGGCAGGGGCCGCGTCGGCGGCCTGCTCGGCCGCGGCGGCCTCGTCGCGCTCGGCGACGGCGGCGTCCGCCGCGGCCTCGGCCTCGACCTGGGCCGCGGCGGCTTCCGCCGCCCGCGCCTGGTCCTCCTCGAGCGTGCCGGCGAGGACCGCCTTGCTCGGGCCGAGCAGCATCGTCATGTTGCGGCCGTCCTGGATCGGGCGCTGCTCGACGACGCAGAGCTCCTTCAGGTCCTCCGCGAGGCGGTCGAGGATCATCACGCCGCGCTCCGGGTGCGTGACCTCACGGCCGCGGAACATGATCGTGATCTTGACCTTGTCCTTGTGACGCAGGAAGCGCTCGACGTGACCCTTCTTCGTCGAGTAGTCGTGCTCCGCGATCTTCGGCCGGAACTTGATCTCCCGGATCGTGATCTGCGTCTGGTGCTTCTTGGCCGCCTTCTGCTTCTGCGCCTGCTCGTACTTGTACTTCGAGTAGTCGAGCACGCGGCACACCGGCGGGCGCGCGTCGGCGGCGACCTCGACCAGGTCGAGATCGCGGCTCTGCGCGTAGCGGAGTGCCTCGTCGGTGCGCATGACGCCGACCTGTGAGCCGGTCTCGTCGATCAGGCGCACCTCGGGCACGCGGATGCGCTCGTTGATGCGGGTGGTGTCCCGCTCGGGCGGGCGCCGGTCGAACCTACGCGGAACCGGCACTAGCTGTGTACACGCGGCGCGATCGTGCGCGCGGCGGGGGCAGTGAATTCAGTCAACAGCCAGGAGCATAACGCCTCAGGCACTGCGGGCGCGGGTGATCTCCGCGATCCGCTGCGCGACGGCCGCCACGGGCTCGCTGCCCTCGTCGCCCTCGCGGTGCCGACGGACGCTCACGGTGCCCTCCTCCATCTCGCGGTCGCCGACCACGAGCATGTACGGGACCTTGCGCAGCTCGGCCTCCCGGATCTTGCGCCCGACCGACTCGGTGCGCTCGTCCACCTCGGCGCGGACGCCGGCGGCACGGAGCTCGTCACGGACCGCGCGGGCGGTGTCGGCGTGCCGGTCGGCGATCGGCAGCACGAGCGCCTGGGTCGGCGCGAGCCACACGGGGAGCTCGCCGGCGGTGTCCTCGATGAGGATGCCGATGAACCGCTCGTAGGAGCCCATCAGCGCCCGGTGGATCATCACCGGGCGGTGCTCGGCGTTGTCCGCGCCGACGTAGCTGAGGCCGAACCGCTCGGGCATCTGGTAGTCGACCTGGACGGTCCCCAGCTGCCAGGAGCGGCCGAGCGAGTCGGTCAGGTGCAGATCGATCTTCGGGCCGTAGAACGCGCCGTCGCCCTCGTTGACCTCGTACTCGAGACCCTGGCTGCGCAGCGCGCTCTCCAGCGCGCCCTCGGCGTGGTCCCACAGCTCGTCGCTGCCGAGGCGGTTCTCCGGCCGCGTGGAGAGCTCGACCTTGACGTCGTCGAACCCGAACACCCGGTAGGTCTCGAACGCGAACTCCAGGCAGCCGGCGATCTCCTGCTGGATCTGCTCCTCGGTGCAGAAGACGTGGGCGTCGTCCTGGCAGAAGTGCCGCACGCGCAGCAGGCCGTGCAGCGCACCGCTGAGCTCGTCGCGGTGCAGCAGCCCCGGCTCGGAGTAGCGGACGGGCAGGTCCTTGTAGGACCACTGCTGCATGCCGAACAGGTGCGCGTGGCCCGGGCAGTTCATCGGCTTGACGCCGAACTCGCGCCCCTCCGACCCGGTCACGAACATGTTCTCGCGGTACTTGCCCCAGTGCCCGGAGGTCTTCCACAGCTCGGAGTCGTAGATCTGGGGGGTCTTGACCTCGGTGTAGCCGCGCGGCTCCCCCATCTCACGGGAGAGCGCGACGAGCTCGTTGAAGACGGTGGTGCCGGCGGGCAGCCAGAACGCGCTGCCCGGCGCGGCGTCGCTGAACTGGAAGAGGCCGAGCTGGGGACCCAGGCGGCGGTGGTCGCGCGCCTTCGCCTGCTCGAGGCGCTCGAGGTGGGCCTTCAGCTCCTTCTTGTCGAAGAACGCGGTGCCGTAGACGCGGGTGAGCATCGTGCGGTTCGCGTCGCCGCGCCAGTAGGCGCCGGCGACCGACTGCAGCTTGAAGGCGCCGATGCGACCGGTGGACGGCATGTGCGGGCCGCGACAGAGGTCGGTGAACGGACCGTTGGTGTAGAGCGTGACGGTCTGCGCACCCGTGTTGGTGATCAGGTCCTCGATCAGCTCGACCTTGTAGGGCTGGTCCTGCGCCTTGTAGCGCTCGATCGCCTCCTCGACCGTGACCTCCTCGCGATCGAAGGTCTCGTCGGCCTTGACGTGCTCCTTCATCTTCGCCTCGATTGCCGCGAAGTCGGCCTCGGTGAGGGTCACGCCGTCCGGGAACTCGAAGTCGTAGTAGAAGCCGTGCTCGATCGGCGGTCCGATCGAGATCTTCACGCCCGGGAAGAGCTCCAGCGCGGCGGCCGCGAGGACGTGCGCGGTGTCGTGGCGCACGAGGTCCAGCGCGTCCTGCCCGGAGCTCCTGGTGACGATCTCCAGCGGCACGTCGGGGACGAGCGGGCGCGCGAGGTCGCGGACCTCGCCCTGCTGCTTGACGGCGAGCGCGGCGCGGGCGAGGCCGGGCCCGATCGCCGCGGCGGCGTCGAGGCCGGTGGCGCCCTCCGGGAGGTCGAGCTCGGTGCCGTCGGGGAGGGTGACCTTCATCGTCGTGGCAGCGTATCGGCGGACGTCCTGCGCCGCCCCGCGCGCACGACCGTTCGGACCCGTACGAACACGTGTTCGCGGTTTGCGCTAGGGTTCGAGCCCTCGACGGGTCAGAACCCGGGTCGCGGCGACCGTCTCGCCGCCATCCGAGGGACGTGAGCGCCGCCGGCCTGCGCCGGCACGAGGAGACGCTCCGTCCCTGTCTGCACCGTCGCCCACCGACCGGCCCGGGCCGGCGTGCGTCCGCATGCCCGCCCACCGGCCGCGAAAGGACGTGCATGCGCACATGCCCCCCACCACGAACCCCGTCCCGCGCCGCCTCGGCCTGACCGCCGTCGCCGCGACCGCGGCCGCCGCGCTCGCCGCCCCCGCCCTCCCGGCGCCCGCCGCCACCGCGCCGGCGACCGCGACCGTCCCGCTCATCGACCTGCCCGTCCCCGACGGCACGGTCGTGCACGACGCGCTCGAGGACCACGCGCGTGAGGTGCTGACCGACCGCGCCGTGCGCCTCGGCCGCAAGGCGGCCGCGCTGCGCGACGGCCGCTTCCGCGCCCGCGCCTACCGGGCGGTCATCGACGACTGGTCGGTCGAGCGGCTCGAGCGTCGCATCACCCGCGTGCGCCGACAGATCCGGACGCTGCGCCGCACCGGCGGGGCACCCGCCGTGCCGATCCCCGCGGCGCTGGCGTCGATCGCCGCCTGCGAGTCGGGCGGGAACCCGCGCGCGATCGGCGGCGGCGGCCGGTACCGCGGCAAGTACCAGTTCGACATGGGCACGTGGGCGAGCGTCGGCGGCAGCGGCGACCCGGCCGCCGCGCCCGAGCTCGAGCAGGACCGCCGCGCGGCGATGCTCTACGCGCGCGCCGGTGCGTCCCCCTGGCCGGTCTGCGGCTGAGCCACCCGGAGTGGTCGGGCGCCCGTCGTATGCTCGCCGGGTGCCCGACGCCTCCACCCTCCGCGCCCACTTCCCCGTCTTCGAGCGGGTCGCCTACCTGAACGCGGGGACCTGCGGCCCGCTCGCCGCCGAGGCGCTGCAGCGCGGGGCCGACAGCGCCCTGCGCGCCGCCGAGGAGGGCCGGTCGGCCGACTACTACCCGCGCCTGGGCGAGGCCCGCGAGGAGCTGCGCGCGCGGTACGGCGAGCTCGTCGGCGCGCAGTCCCCGCACGACGTCGCGGTCACCGCCTCGACCAGTGAGGGCATGGCGCGGGTGATCGCGGGCCTGGACCTGCGTCCGGGGGACGAGATCGTCACCGCGGACGACGAGCACCCCGGCCTGCTCGGCCCGCTGTCGGCCGCCCGGCGCCTGCGCGGCATCACGGTGAAGGTCGTGCCGCTGCGCAGGATCGCCGCGCACATCGGCCGGCGCACGAAGCTCGTCGCGTGCTCCCACGTGCACTGGGCCACCGGGGAGCTCGCCCCGGAGGACCTCGCCGCCCGGCCCGCGGACGTGCCGCTGCTGCTGGACGGCGCCCAGGGGGCGGGCGCGGTGCCCGTCGACGTCGCGGCGCTGCGCTGCGACTTCTACGCCGCGGCCGGCCAGAAGTGGCTGTGCGGCCCGGTCGGGCTCGGCCTGCTGTGGATCTCCCCGGACTGGCAGGAGCGGGTGATGGTGCACATGCCGACCTACGCGCACCTGTCCGAGCCGTCGGCCGGCCTGGAGGCGCGGCCCTGGCCGGACGCGCGCGCCCACGACGCGTTCGCCACCTCCGCGGAGGCGTACCTGGCCGGCGTGGCCGCGCACGACGTGCTCGCCGACGCCGGCTGGGCGGACGTGCACGCGCGTGCCGCCGCGCTCGCCGCCGACCTGGCCGACCAGCTCGCCGAGCGGGGCCACGAGGTCGCCCCACGGGGCCGCAGCACCCTGGTCAGCTGGAAGGCCGAGGACCCGGACGCGGTCGTCGCCGCCTGCGCCGAGCGGGGCGTGGCCGTGCGGTCGTTCGCCGGGCTGCCGTGGGTCCGCGCGTCGGTCGGCGCGTGGAACGACCAGTCGGACCTCAAGCGGCTGCTCGCCGCGATCGCCTAGGCGGGTCCTGAAGAAGAGGCCCCTCCTAGAGCGCGAGGTCGTCGCGCACGCGCGCGAACGTCGCGAGCGCCCGCTCGTCGAAGAGCCAGAAGCGCGCCTCGACGACCTCCGGGTGCCGCGCGAGCGCCCGTGCGGTGGCGGTCAGCGCCACGTGGGCGGCGCGCTCCAGCGGGTAGCGGTAGATGCCGGTCGAGATCGCCGGCAGCGCGACGCGGCGACCGCCGCGCTCGGCGGCGGCGGCGATCGCCCGCTCGAAGCAGGACGCGAGCAGCTCGGGCTCCCCGCGCTCGCCGCCGTGCCAGACCGGGCCCACCGCGTGGACGATGAAGCGGGCGGGCAGGCGACCGGCGGAGGTCACC
Source organism: Conexibacter sp. W3-3-2 (assembly GCF_009707605.1). Classification (NCBI taxonomy): domain Bacteria; kingdom Bacillati; phylum Actinomycetota; class Thermoleophilia; order Solirubrobacterales; family Conexibacteraceae; genus Conexibacter; species Conexibacter sp. W3-3-2. Next base: position 734,128 of record NZ_WLYW01000001.1, read on the forward strand.
CGCACCTCCCCGGTCGGGCAACCGCCGTGGGCCTGGCACTCGGGCAGGATCTCCGGCCCGGCGGCGCGGTGGATCGCGCCGTCGACGCCGCCGCCCCCGAGCAGTCCGGAGTTGGCCGCGTTCACGAGGACGTCCGCCTCCCCGTCCGTGGTGATGTCGCCGAGATGCAGGGTGATCCGCGACAAAGGCGACGACCGGAATCGAACCGGTGTACACGGCTTTGCAGGCCGCTGCGTAGCCACTCCGCCACGTCGCCAGGTGCGCGCACAGCCTAGCGCCCGGACCACGCGTCACGCGGCGCGCCACGTTTGCGCGCGGGTTGCTACTCTCCTGCACCCCAGGGGCGATTAGCTCAGCTGGGAGAGCGCCTGCTCGACAAGCAGGAGGTCACTGGTTCGAGCCCAGTATCGCCCATGAGAAAGGCCCCGGAACTCCGGGGCCTTTCGCGTTTCAGCGGCGATGCCAGGGCCCGCGCGGCATCAAGTCGCGGAGTCCTGGAACCCGTACACACGGCGAGGGGCAGCCCTCTCCCCCTCGCCGCTCCCTGCCGGACCGGACCCCGCCGGGTCGCGCGGGTCGGCGGCCGCGAACGCCGCGCCGATGCGCGCGGCGTCGTCGTGTGCCGGCGCGTAGTGCATGTAGCGCTCGGTCGTCTTCAGGCTCTCGTGGCCGAGCCACGCCTGGATCTTCCGGACGTCAACGCCGGCCGCCGCCATCCTCGTGCCGAACGAGTGGCGCAGGCTGTGCCAGCGGAACTCGGGGTCGAGGCCGACCGCGACGAGCGCGACGCGGTACCGGCGCATGAGGGGGTGCGGGTCAGCGTCCCGCCGGTCAACGGATGCGGGAACACGAGGTCCTCGGGGTCGGGATCGACGCCGCCCAGCTCGATGAGGACGCGCGCGACGTCCGGCGCCAGGGGGACGCTGCGACGCTCCTTCGACTTCGGGGTCGTCTCGCGGCCTCGGACGACGCTGCGGACCACCCTGAGCCGTCCTCCGGCGATGTCGACGCTCTCCCAGCGCAGCGCGAGCGCCTCGCCCTGCCGGAGGCCGGTCATCGCCGAGGTGAGGATCAGCGCCCGGTCCACGCGCCCGTAGACCGCGTCGCGCGCGGCCGCGGCGGCCAGGTCGCGGACCTCGTGCGGCTCGAGGAACTCCAGCTCGTCGGCGTCCTGCTGATCGTCGGCCGGGACGGTGATGTCCGCGGCGGGGTTCTCGGTCAGCCAGCGGCGCTTGCGGATGGCGTAGTTGAAGAGCGTCGAGAGCAACGTGACGTAGTTGCGGATGCTCTTCGGCGCCAGGCCGGTTCGGTCGCCGCGCTTCTTCTGCCGGCCCGCGGCCATCGCGTCGACGAGGCGGTCCACGTCCGCACGGGTGATGCGGTGGATCGGCTGCTCACCGAAGTGCGGGACGAACCAGCCGTGCACGCACGCCCCGTAGTCGTGCAAGGTCGTCGGCTTCAGCTCGCGGCCCCGATCGTCGCGGTAGGCGGCCCAGAGGTCGGCGATCGTCATCTCGCCGGGCCGCGCGCGGCGCTGCGCCGGCGACCGGACGTCCTCGGCGCGCACGGTGGCCATCAGCTCCCGCAGCCGGGCTTCCGCCTCCGCGCGTCCCAGGCCGTCCGCGGTCCCCGGGCGCCGCTTCGGGCCGATGGTCCGCTTGATCAGCCGGCCGTCGTCGCGCCACTGGCCGACCCAGACCTCGCCGGAGCGGCGGTTCTTGCGGATCGTCAGCGACCCGCTCCCGTAGCTGCGCCGGCTCACGCGAACAGCCCTCGACGCGCGTGGTCAGCGCGGATCTCGGCCATGAGCGCCTGCAGCTCGCAGTCCTGCGACGTCGGCCGCCGCGGTGGCGCCGCACGCTCGGTCAGCGGGTAGAGCACCGCGAGCGCCTGGGGCTCGTCGGCTCGGATGAACAGCTCGTCGGCCACGGCCAATGTCACACGGCCGGTCGCTCGCATCCGCCGGCGCAGCAGCGCCTCATCGAGGTCGAGGGCCAACGCCACGTGCGCGACGTCGCCGGCCTGGGCGACCTTCGCGCGCAGCCACTCGGCCAACGGTCCTGCCGGGAGGTAGGAGGCGCTCACCGCTCGGCCCCCGCGCGCTCGACGAGCTCGAGCGCTTCGTCGCGCAGGCGTTCCGCCGCGCGCGCCCGGCGCAGCATGGCCTCTACCGCGTCGAGGGTGGGGTCTCCCTCGGTGAGCCGGTGGATCAGGGTCCGGGTGAGCGCGGCGGCCGCGAACGCGACGTCCGACGCCGCGAAGCAGCGCGCAGGGGTCCTCAGCGCTCGGTAGACCGCGACGGCGCGGGCCAGGTCGTCGGCGTGCTGGTCGAGCTGGGCGGGCTCGCGCACGGCCGCGTGGCCGAGGGCTTCCGCGGCGTCCTCGATCTCGCAGAGCATCTGCTCGACGAGGCGCAGCCGGATCTCCGCGGGGACGACGAGAGTGGTGTCGCCGGCGCGAGCCCGGTCGGCGGTCAGGGACGAAGGGTGGCCGGCCGAGTTCGCGTCCTCCTCCAGCGGGAGGCCGGCGGCCAGAAGCTCGAGGTCGGCGACGTCGCGGTGCGCGCGGGCTCGTTCACGGGGACCGGTGGGGCCATGCCCCTCCCCGAGCGGGGTGGCGATCCAGTAGCGGGCTTCCTCGGCCACGGCGACCATCACGTCGGCGGCGATCGACGTCCCGCCTTCTCGCAACGTCGCGTACGCCTCGCGCGCCGCGTCGACGCGACCGAGAGAGGGCGCGTCGACGGGCTCTTCGTCGAACGCCTCGCCCGACGCCCGCAACTGGAGGCCGAGATACCGGCTGGCCGCGGCGATCAGGTGCTCGCGCAGATGCTCAGGGACCGGGGCCTCAGTCGGCTGGTGTGTGGTGGTGCTCATGGTGCTCCTTCGTGGTGGGTGTCGGAGCACCGAAGGAGGGTGAGGCGGACGGGCACGCGGACCGCCTGGGCGGTCGAACCATCGCGGGTGTCAGGTAGCGTGCCGGTCGCATCGAAGATCATTCCTTCGGTGCCACGCCCCCGGGCCGCGCCAACGGTCGCGGGGGCACTTGCGTGGCGCATCCTACGGGCGGTCCGGGACCGCGCGCAAGCCCGGGAACTCGCGCGCGGAGTCGTGGCCGGCGTCGAACAGCTCACTCGCCGCGTCCCACATCGGCTCGCGGAGCTGGTCCTCGGGGAGGTCCTTGACCTCGGCGAGGCGCTGGAAGAAGCGCGTGAGCGCCACGGCCTTCGGGTGCTCGATCACCACGCCGCCTTCCGAGCAGCTCGCTCGAACTCCGCGTGCTTGGCCGCCTTCTCCTCGTTCTGCTTGCGGCGCTCGTCACGCGCTGCGCGCGCCTGTACCCGCGCCGGCGGTCCCGGCAGCAGCACCGACGTGTGCTCGCGCGCGAGCGCGCCGAGCAGCGCGCCGACCTCGTTCTCCACGGCACGGCCTCGACCCATCGGCTCCTTGGCCATGTCCTTCCGGATCTTCTCGAGCTGCCGGCCGTGACGGTGGGTGGCCTCGAACTCCAGCTCGCGGCCTTCGAACTGGTGCAGCGCGTTCGCGACGCTGGCCAGCGAGTTCATCTCGACGATCCTGACCGCGAGCTGCTCGAGTTCGGCGCGGATCGACTCCTGCGCCTTCTCGGCGGCCTCGAACTGCGCGGCGTGCCACTCGATCTGCATCGAGAGGAGGAGCGCGCGGTAGGCCTCGTACAGCTCGAGGGCGTGCGCGTGCGCCGCGCGCTCGGCCCGGTCCGCGCGCGTCAGCTCCTCTCGCGTCTTCACGACGAGGTCGGACTTGGGCATCGGGCTGCCGGCTCGCAGCGCCTCGCGGTCGGCGTGCGCCTGCTCGGCCGGCGCGCGCTCCCACGCCTCGTAGGCGTCGCCGAGCGCGCGGGCCTTGGCCCGCCAGGCGGTGTACGCGGCGAGTGCCGCCGAGTGCGCGTCCCGGATCGGCTCCGGCGCGGCGGCCAGGTGCGCGGGGTCGACGAAGTTCAGGCCGCGAGGCCGGAGCCGCTCGTTCGGGTTGTCGAGGTCGTGGATCTTCTCGCCGGCGCGCTCCGGCGCGGTCAGCGTGAGGGTGCGAGGGAGGTTCATCGGGTCTCCTTGTTGCGTCGGATGTAGTCGAGGTGGTCCTCGACGGTCGCCTCGAGGAACCCGGTGCCGCCGAAGGGCGTCCCGTGCTCCTCGATGTGCTGCCTCATGGCGGCGCGGTACTCGTCGGTCTCCGGCTGGCGGCCGGTGCGCTCGTGCTCGAGGTGCTCGTCGACGGTCCAGTCGTCCATCGGCTTGAAGCGCTGCGGCTCGGTCATGCCTCGAGCCTCCGAGCGTGGTCGGGGTGACGAGCCAGCCAGGCGCGTCGGTGCGCGTCGCGGTCCGGCGTCGGGTCTTCGCGGAGCCACGCGAAGAACGTGACCGCGTCGTAGTCGGCGGCGATGAGCTGCTCAACGTCGGCGGTCTCTTCGCGCAGGCGCTCCTTGCCGATCACGCCGAGGGTTGGTGTGGGATCAGCCGTCATGTGGCGGTCCTCCTTGGGGTCGTGGTTGCTGGTGGGATGCGGTGCCGCGGGGGTCATGCCGAGCACCCCCGCGGCCCACAGTCGGCGGCCGGTGCCCGAGGGGGCCAACACGTTCCCTCGGCACGCTGGCCAGCCTTGGCGCACCACCCGAGCGCCAAGCTGAAGATCCGGGCCGGCGAGGCGGCCCCGAAGCGGCGTAATCGCCGCGCGCAGGGTCAGGGGGCCCGGGAAGGCTTTGAACCCTGCAGACCTCCGACGGGCAGCCCTCTCCGGTCCCGGAGGTGGTCGGAGGGGGTCACCCCCCAGGGGTCGCCGCGGCCGCGCGAAGATCACGCCGCCTCCGATGAGCGGACGTCGGGACCGCGGTGCTGCTGGCTGATCCAGGCGTCGAGCGTGACGGGATCGAAGCGGGTGAACCGGCCGAGCTTGACGTGCGGGATCGTGCCCTTGCGAGCCTGCTCCAGCATCCAGCGGGCCGAGACGCCCAAGCGCTCCCCAGCGGTCGCAGCGTCGATGAGCTTCGGCGCGCTCATCGAAGACCGTCCGTGGACTCGGCGTCGTCCGCGCGGGCGGCGGCCTCGGCGCTCTTGTAGGCGTCGGCCTCGGCCTGGAGGCGCGCGACGCGCTGTTCGTGAGTCTCCCGGGACCGCACCCTGGCGGCGTGCGCGGCCATGATCTCCGCGCCGCGCGGATGCTGCCCGCTCCGAGCCCGGCGGGACTTGCCGCCATCGCGAGCGAGGTCGCGGAACATCTCGATGTGCGAGGCGTCGCGAAGGAGCAGGCCGAGGTCGTTGTAGACCGTGGCGCGATCGTTCTCCCCCTCGGTGATGCGGTGAGAACCGCCAGCCGTCCACGGCCGCGACGAGCTCCTCGACCTCGAAGAGCTTCAGGGCGTTCTCGATGGTCTTGCGGCGCTTGGCGTCGAGCTTCGCCGTCGCCTTCCCCGTCGACTTCCGCCATGCCTCGAACACGAGGGCGACGTCCCCGGTCGCGGAACGCGACGAAGTGGGTGGTTCCTCCGGGGGGGGTTCCTGGATGATTCCCGGGTGGTTCGGGGCACCTCAGGTTCCCCGGAAGCGGCACTCAGGTTCCCCGGGTGGGGCACCTCAGGTTCACCGGGCGCCACCTCAGGTGCCCGGGGCACCTCAAGTTCCCCGGGCACCTGAGGTTCCCCGGGCACCTCAGGTTCCCCGCCCGGGGTTCCGCGCCAGGCCTTCACGAACTCTCGCCGGCGGCCGCGGATCGCGGACTCGCTCTCCACGAGGTCGAGAGCGAGCCTCCAGCTCACGGTGTCGTGCCCGCTCCGTCCCGCCCGGACAATCACGCCGGTGGCCTCGAGGCGCTCGAGCGAGGCCCTGATGGCTCGTCGGGAGAGCCCGGTACAGACGCCGATCGTGGCGAGCGACGGGTAGGCGCCGTTGCCGCTCTCGTCGGCGGTCTCCGCGAGGACCACAAGGACGGCGACGTCGCTGGTGAACCGATTCCGGTCGAGGGGTGCCGAGTAGAGCGCCCACTTGACGGCTTGCCAGCTCATGAGTCGCAAGCCTCGGGCGCGCGGTGCTCCCGGAGGACGTAGACGGCCTGGAACCCGCGGCGGCGAGAACTCTCGATGTGGAAGCCGCGCTGGCGCAGGCGGTAGATCACCGCGGCGAGGCGCAAGACGGGCGGTCCGCCATCGGGAGTCCGGTCGACCCAGTCGGAGGCGGTGATTCCGTGCTCTCCCGCAACTTGCAGGCCGCGGAGGACTCGCGTGTTGGCGCAGCGAGCCGCGCCGCCGGTCCGCGGGCTATGGTGCATCGGTGTGGGCGGTCCCAGCGCCCGTGTCGTGACGGAGACCCTGCGTGCTGGCGGGGTCTTCGTCGTTCAGGTGGCGGCGCAGCGCGTACCGGATCTCGGCCGAGAGGGTGCGCTCGTGCTGCGCCGCGAGTTCGACGAGCTGCTCCCTCATCGGGGGCGGAAGCTTGATACTGATGGGCAGGGCGGCCAACGGGAACTCCTCCGTGATGAGCGGGGTGTTCCGGTTCCGGTCCTCGCGGACTCGGTCCCTCTGTGCAGAGGTCGCCCGCTCCGGTTGCGGGCCGTCGGCGCGGCCTGTTGGCCTACGGGTTGTGAGATCCCGTCGCTGGTAGCGCGTAACACTACCACGCCCGCTGGCAGCAGATTCGTTCGGTGGCGAACTCTCAGCGGCTGACGACTCCGGCCCGCGCCTGGAGGGCGCTGGTCCGCGAACTCTCGCGGATCTTGACCTCGACGCGCTCGTCGATCCTCTCCCCGCCGATCCAGATGTCGGCGTAGATCGAGGGCGCGCCGGCGGGGGTGACGGTCTCGCCCTGGTGGACGTAGGCGAGTCCGTCGCGGGGGATGACGCCACCGTTGCGGTAGGAGCCGACGAACGGGCCGGTCATCGTCTTCGTGCCGCCGAGCACGCCGCCCTTCGCCATCGCGACGTGCACGTGGTTGAAGTGGCCGGCGGCCGCGATCGGCGCGGTGACCTGGCCGTGCTTGATCGAGTAGCCGAGCGGCGTGTAGAAGAGCTCGAGCAGGTTCTGGCGCGCCGCGCGCGACATGAACTGCGCGTAGCGCATCATCTGCGGGGTCGGGCCGAAGCCGTTGGAGGCGTCGAACGCTCGCCCGGAGTAGTGGTAGGAGCCGGGGGCGTGCTGGCCGCCGGTGGTGGAGGTGATCGTGAGCCCGGAGCGGACCGCGAGGGTCATGGCCTGCTGCAGCGTCTTCACGAGCCCGGTGCCGAGGTTCTCCGCGCCGCCGCCCCCGGGGACGATGTCGCCGACCTTGTCCTTGATCCACTTCTTGACCTCGGCGAGCACGTAGGTGCCCATGCCCTTCATCCAGGCCGGGAGGTCGCCGACGCCGGGGAGCTTGTCGAGGATGAACTTCGCGCCCTGCTCGAGCAGCGCGCTGGGCGCGCCGAGGATGTCCTTGGGGGACGGGAGCGCGCGGTCGAGGACGCCGCCGAGCGCGAAGCCGGGCACGCCGAGCTGCCGCGAGAGCTGCGCGTAGAGCGTGAGCGCGCGCCCGCGGTACGCGGGGTTGGTGGGGATGACGTACTCGGGGTGCTTCGGGGCTTCCTCGCCGACGACGACCATCGGGCGGGTGATCTCGCCGCCCTTGGCGAACCAGTCGTCGTGGTGCACCACGCCGCCCGTCGCCATCCCCGGCACCGAGCGCGCGTCCACGACGCCGCCCTTCCGGAACAGGCTCACCTTGGGGATCTTGACGCCGGGAATCTCGTTCAGGACGTCGATCAGCTTGTTGACGAAGCCCTGGAAGACCTTGCCGCCGCTGGTGAGGCCTTCGACGATCCAGCCGATGACCTTGCCGCCGATCTTGAGGAAGTCCTCCTTGAGGTCGGTGAGGCCCTGGACGACTCGGTTCTTGATCCACCCACCGACGCCGGCGAGCGCCTCGGTGACCGTGGTGATGCCGTCGGCGAGCCGGTTGACCACCCAGCGGCCACCGGCGACCAGCGTTTCGCCGCCGAGCTGGACGAGTTCCACGACGCGGTTGGCGAGCCATCCGCCGACCGTGCCGAGCGCCTCGGTGACCGTCTTGAACCCGGCGACGAGCCGGTTGACGACCCAGCGGCCGAGAGCGGCGTAGCCCTCGGCCGTGGCCTCCACGGCGTCGACGACGCGGTTCTTCAGCCAGCCTCCGGCGCTCGCGAGCGCGTTGCCGACGGCCTGGAAGCCGTCGACGATCTTGCCGAGCATCCAGCGGCCGAGTTCGAGGAGCTGGCCGCCGAGCGCGCGGACCGCGGTCAGCATCGCGCGGACGCCGGCCTCGGCCAGGATCTTGATCTGCTCCCAGGCGCCCTTGACGACGGCCTTCATGGCGTCCCAGATGCCCGCGAAGATCTGCTTCACCCCGTCCCAGACGCGGGACCAGTCGCCGGTGAAGATCCCGGCGACGAAGTCGCTGAGGCCGCTCAGGACCTGCCGCATCCCGTCGGCGACGCCCATGACGGTGTCGATCAGGTTCTTCGCGTAGCGGACGAAGAGGTCGCCGAAGTTCCGCCAGGCCACGGTGGCAATGTCGACGGCCGCCGAGAACGTGGTCTTGAAGGTGTCCATCCACCCCTGCAGCGTCGTGAGGACGTTCTGGATGCGGGTGCCCTCGCCGCCAGCCCCGGAGAGGGCGCCCCTCAGGCGGTCGAAGGTGATGCGGAGCCGCTCGACGACCTGAGGCAGCCGGTCCATCGCGGTGCCGACCGCGCCGAACACGCGGCTCGCGAGCGGCTCCAGCCCGACGAGGACCCGGTTCTTGAGGATCTGCCACTTCTCGCTGAAGTCCTGGGTGTCCTTGGCGGCGCCGAGGATCGTGTCCTTGCCGCCGGCGATCTGCCCGGTGAGGGAGCCGAGCTCGAAGCGTCCCTCGCGGATCGCGGCCGCCATGTCCGGGCCGGCGCGCGCCCCGAACAGCTCGAGCGCCTTGGCGTTGGCCTCGCCGGCGGTGCCCGCGTTCTTGATCTCGCCGGTGACGCGCTGGAAGGTCTTCTGCGGGTCCTCGCCCGCCTTGGCCATCTTGCCGAGCGCGACGCGGAGGGAGCCCATGACGAGCTGGGTGTTGACGCCCTCCTTCTCGAACTTGCCGATCATCGCGGCGGACTGCTCGAAGGAGAACCCGAGCTGACGGAGCGGCGCCCCGTACTTCACGAGGGTGTCGCCGAGCTTGGCAACCGGCACGCCGGTCTTCTGCGACGCGCGGAAGAGCTTGTCCATCGCGTCGCCCTGCTTGCCGGTGGCGATGCCCCAGTCGCCGAACGTCCGGGTGAGCGACTCGATGTTCGTGTTGAGGTCGGTCTCGGTGATCCGCGAGAGCTCGAGGAACCGCTTCGACATGCTCTCGAGCGGCTTGCCGGTGAGGCCGAGCCGCGCGTTGAGCTGCCCGACCGCGTCCGAGGCGGACCCGAAGTCGGTGGGGGTCGTCTTGACGACGTTCTTGAACGTCTTCTCGAGGCCGTCGAGCTGCTTGCCGGTCTTGCCGGTGGTGACGCGCAGGCTGTCGTAGGCGTCGTCGAACTGCCCGCCGATGTCGTAGAGCGCCTTGCCTGCGGCGCCGGCGGCCGTGGCGATCGCGCCGACACCGACCGCGGCGGCCTTCCCCCACTTCTCGAACTTGCCGGAGAGCGGGCCGAGCGCCTGATCCACCTGCGACTGCAGACCGGAGAGGTCCGGCTTGATCTCGACGTAGGCGGTGCCGATCTTGGCCATCGACGGATGGTAGTCCGGCACGCGAACGTGGCATCACCTTTGCTACATCCGGCCCGTTCTGGGTCGTGTTTCGAGGCCTTGGCGCGTACCTAGATGTACGTCGTCGTCCCGAAACGACTTTGTGCGCCAGAGTTCGAGCCCAGTATCGCCCACTCGGAAAGCCCCGCAGCCGCGGGGCTTTCTCCGTTCCGGGGCCGGTCAGCCGGTCGGGGCGGCCGCGTCGATCGCGGCGACGACCGCGTCCCGGAACGCGCGTGCCTCGCGGTCGGGCTCCCGGCCCTCGAGCCGCTCGTCGCCGAGCACCGCGACGGTCGCCTCGCCGCTCTGCAGCACCGTGACGTGACGCTCGGTGAACGGCTCCTCGCCGGCGCCGAACCACTGCACGACGACGGCCCACTGCAGGACGGCGAGCGGGAACGGAAACGTGGTCAGGGCGATCTCCCAGGCCTCCAGACGCGGCACGTCGATCTCGCAGCTCACGAGCGCCGTGTCGGTGAGGAGCAGGACGGTGACGTCGCCGTCGACCGCCTCCCGCTCGGGCGTCACGCGCGGGACGACCGCCCAGCTGCGCGGCTCGACGGGCAGCTGGGCGAGGCCGGACGCGATCCGCTGCACGAGCCCGAGTCCGGCCTCGTGCGCCTCCGACCGCCGCTCCGGGCTGTCGGCCCAGGCGCGGGCGATCCCCTCTGCCGTCGTGCGATCCATGCGCCGGGTACGGTGCGGGAGCGCAGGCGGGATCGTCGGCGCTCCGCGCGCAGCTCGTTCGGGGGCCGTGGCAAATTGACGTAGCCCGTTCATGACGGTGGGACGACCGGACGCTCATCCGATCGGGTGGCCCCGGTCCACCGGGCGGACGGCCCCGGTTTCGACCGCAGAACCGTCCAGGCCGACGGTGGGCGCGCACCCCGGTCGGTGGTGGTATGTGCCTCGTGCTCTGGGGGCAGCCTGGGGCGACCACCCACCCCCTCCCGGAGACACACCATGGAGTACCTCTTCCTCTTCGCGATCGTCACGCCGCTCGCACTGCTCGTCCTGAACCTCACGGGCTTCCGCGCCGGCAGCACGCCCGCCACGGCCGTCACGCTCGACCTCTCCGTCGCACCGACCGCCGCGCCCACCCCGGTCGCCGCGACGCCCGCGGTGCGCATGCCGTCCCCGGCGATCGTCGTCCCCGAGCAGCTCGACCTCGACGCCGAGATCTACCTGCTGCCCCGTCGCGACGTCGTGACGGCGCCCACGGGCAGCAGCGCCACCACCGGTGGCACCCTCGTCGCGCTCCCGCGCCACACCCCCCTGGTGGCGCAGCGGAGCATGGCGCAGCGCTGACCCCCTTCAGCGCGCCCCGAGGGGCAGGCGCCGTTCCCCCGCCGCGCCGCCCCACCCCCGACCGATGGCCGCTCTCCCCCGAGCGGCCATCGGCCGTTCCGGGCCCTGTAGCCCCGGTGCATCCACGAGCCGTCAAGCTCCGTCGCGCTCGTCTATACTCCGTGCCACCTTGCGGCTGTAGCTCAGTTGGCTAGAGCGTCTGCTTGCCATGCAGAAGGTCGAGAGTTCGAGTCTCTTCAGCCGCTTGACGAAAGCCCCGCCCCGGCGGGGCTTTCTCGTTGCTCGGAACACGTGGTCCCCAAACTCGGGGCCGCGTTCTCGGACGCCGGCCGGCGAGCGTTCGGTCACGGACGCTCGCGTCGGCTCCGATGGTGCAGCTCCGCCGGCGCGAAGGCGGCCGACGCCTCGGCCCGAGGTCAATCAGCGGGCACCGCTCCGAGGCACGTCCCGCTCCCGGTCAGGCCGCCGCGTCCTCGTCCTGCGACGGCGCGTGCACGTAGGCCCGCAGGCCGCGATGGCGCGCGGCGAGATGCTCCAGGCGCAGGGTCATCGCCGGCGTCACGCGCACGCCGCGAGCGATCAGCAGCGTCCCGTCGGGCAGCCGCACGTCCTGCGCGATCGTGCTGCCGGCGGGGATCTCGGCGAGCCCGTGCTCGAGCAGCAAGGACTCCTGCCGGGCGCCGACGGCCGCGGCGAGCGCGTCGAGCACCGGCTCGGCGATCGCGCCTTCCGCGCGCAGCACCGCGACCGCGTCGGCGGGCGCCAGGCCGATGCACAGGAGGTCCAGGGCGACCGCGCCGCGCAGCAGGCTCGCCGCCGGTCCGAGCTCGCCGGAGGGCGGGTCGAGCGCCGCGACGACCGCGTCGAGCCGCGGGATGCGGCGCAGCATCCGGCCCGCGGCACGGACCGCGCCGACGACCGCGTCGCGGTCGGCGGGCTCGAGCGCCCGGCTGTCGGCCAGCCGGGCGGCGGTGTCGGCCGGCAGCGCGAAGGTCCCCAGCTGGCTGAGCGCGGCCGCGGTCTGCAGCGTCCACGTGTCGGTCAGGCCCAGGGACGGCGCGGCGTCGAGCACCAGGGTCGTCAGCCGTGCCGCGCGACCCTGCGCCACCGGATCGGCGGCACCGAGCACCTCGGTGAGGACCTCGGTCGCGCCGCGGACCGTGTCCTGCAGCACCCGGTGCTCGGAGATCCGCTCACGGTGCCGGCGCACGCCCGCCTCGATCGCCGCCAGCAGGACGTCGCGGGCGACCGGCTTGGTGAGGTAGCGGAAGACCTGGCCGTCGTTCACCGCGCTCGCGGCCGCGGCCGCGTCCGCCTGTCCGGTCAGCACGATCCGCGTGACGTCCGGCGCGCGGTCGCGGGCCATCCCGAGGAAGCGCGCACCGTCCAGGACCGGCATGCGCATGTCGCTGACGATCACCTCGACCGGCTCCTCGTCGAGCACCCGCAGGCCCTCGAAGCCCTGGCTGGCGGTGTGGATGCGGTAGCTGCGGCGCAGCATGTCCCCGAGCGCCTCGAGGACCTGCGGCTCGTCGTCGACGCAGAGGACGACCGGGCGATCGTGCTCGCTCATGCCGCACGCTCCGGAGCCACGGCCCCACCCAGCTCGGCCCACAGCCGGGTCAGCGCGTCCGGCAGCTCGGGCACCCCGACCGGCGCGTCCGCACCCCACACCGCGGGATCACCGTGCCGGTAGATCGCGGTCGTCCCGGGATCCTCGAGCCGGTGCGCCAGGCGCTCCGCCAGCGCGACGGCCCGGACCAGCGGCGGGCCGCTCGCCGCGTCGGGCGCGTGATGGCACGCGACCGCCTCGACGACGGCGGCCGGCAGGCCCCACAGGGCGAGCAGCCGCCCGCCCGTCGCCGCGTGGCACGCACCGCGCTCCCGTGTCTCGACCTCGTGCAGGGCCAGGCCGGCGTCGGCGGCGGCCAGCAGGCGTGCACGGTGCGCGCCGCGGTCGGCGCTCGCCAGCAGCAGCGCGCCGACGTCGTGCAGCAGCCCGCCGGCGAACGCCGCCGAGCCCAGCTCGCGGGAGCCGACGACGTCCCGCGCGATCCGGCCGGTGAACCGGGCGTGCGCCTCGAACGCCTCGAGCGCCGACGAGGGCAGCCGCGGCCCGGCGACCGTCAGGACCCCGTGCTCCAACGCCACCGCCTCCACCGTGGAGACCCCGAGGAACGCGATCGCCTCCTCGAGTCGCACGATCGTCCGCGGCACCCCGAAGTACGCGGAGTTCACCAGGCCCAGCAGCCGCGCGGTGAGGATCACGTCGCGGGACGCGATCCGGGCCAGCTCGGCCGCACCCGTGCGGTCGTGCGCCAGCGCGTCGCAGAGCTCCAGCACGACCTGCGGGGCGCGCGGCAGCTCACCGATGCCCGTGACCGCGAGCCGCAGGCCCTCCTCACGCAGCCGCGCGCGCACCTCCAGGCTCTCCTGCACCGCGCGGGCGATCTCCGGCTCCGCGCAGGGCTTGCCGAGCACCCGGTGCGCCACGAGCCCCGCCCGCGTCGCGTTGCGCGGCTCCACCTGACCGCTGAGGATGATCCGCACCACGTCGGGGTGGAGGCGCTCGACCTGCTCCAGCAGCGCGACGCCGTCCGTGCCCGGCATCCGCACGTCCGTGACGATCACGTCCACCGATCCGGCGTCGAGCGCCGTCAACGCGGCCGCCGCCCCGTCGTGGAAGCTCATGTCCCAGCGGTCGCGGCGGCGGCGCAGCAGATCGCGCAGCCCCTCGAGGATCTCCGGCTCGTCGTCCACGAAGACGATCCGCACACGTTCGGTCGTGGCGCTCATCGCGGGCCCCCGACCGGCAGGCGGACCTCGACGCACGTGCCCACCCCGGGCCGGCTCGACATCGTGATCGTCCCGCCGTGCATCTCCGTGACGATCCGGTGGGCGATCGCCAGGCCCTGCCCCGTCCCGACCCCGACCTCCTTCGTCGTGAAGAAGGGGTCGAACACGCGCGGCAGCGTCGCCGCGTCCACCCCCACCCCGTCGTCGACGACCTGCACGACCGCGGTGTCGCCCTCGCGGCGGGTGCGCACGGTCAGGGTGCCGTGCCCGTCGCGACCGGTCGCGGCGATCGCCTGCGCAGCGTTCACCACGAGGTTGAGGAACACCTGCCCGAGGTCGCCGGGGCTGCAGCGGACCTCGCGGTCCAGTGCCAGGTCGGTGACGACCTCCGCCACGTGCCGGTACTCGCTGCGGGCCACGACCAGCGTGTCCGCCAGCATCCGGTCCAGATCCGCCGGGGCCAGCTCGCCGGACGGTCCGCCGGGCGAGAACCGCTTCATCGCCCGCACGATCGTCGCGACCCGGCCGACCCCGTCGGCGATCCGCTCGTGGGCCCGCGGCAGACGCGTGCGCAGGTCGTCGAGGTCGACGCGCTCCTCCGCCGCCCGGACGGCCGCCTCGTCGACCGTGCACGCCAGCGCACGATGGTGGTCCAGCACCCCGACGAGGTCCTCGTGCGCGTCCTGGAGGAACGCCGCGGTGTCCCCGATGAACTGGATCGGCGTGTTGATCTCGTGCGCGATCCCCGCCGCCAGCTGCCCGACCGCCTCGAGCTTGCGCGCCAGTTGCAGCTCGCCTTCCGCGCGCGCGTGCTGCTGCTGGGCCAGGACCCGCTCGGTGACGTCGAGCAGCACGCCCTGCGACACCACGGTCGCGCCGCTGCCGTCCTCGACCGCCGCGAGCTCCTCGCGCACCCAGACGTCGTGGCCGTCGGCGTGCGCGAGCCGGTACTCGATCGCCCGGTGCTCCCCCGGCTCCAGCGGCCGGTCGGCGTGCGCGACGACCCGGTCGCGGTCCTCCGGATGCAGGCGCGAGCGCCACAGGTCGCTGGCTCCGAGCCAGCGCCAGTCCGGGAAGCCGGTCAGCTCCTCGATCTGCGGCGACGCGTACTCGACCAGGCCGCCGAGCCCGCCGCTCGTGCCCACCGTCAGGTACACGACGGCCGGGAGGTGCTCGACCAGCCGCTGGTAGCGGCGCTGGGACGCGCGCAGCGCGGCGCGGCTCTCGGCCAGCGCCTCGACCTCCAGGCGCCGCACGCGGCCCGCCTCCTCGGCGTCCCGCAGGGCGTGGCGCTCCGCGCGCGCCCACGACTCCAGTCGCTCCTCGCGCAGCGCCAGATCGGTCACGTCGTGCAGCTCCACGACCGCGCCACAGCCCGACGGGTCCGGCCAGGCCTCGAGGCTCCAGACCGCGGTCCGACCGCCGGTCGCGGTCCGGCGCTCGTCGCTGCACCGTGCGTGCTCGCACGCGCTGCGGCCCCCGAGCGCGAGCGCGCGCGCCGCCTCGTCGGGATGCGCGGACGCCCACGCCAGGTAGGCGGGCGTGGCGGCGAGCAGCTCGCCGTCGGCGGTCACGTGGACCAGCGGCACCGGGAGGGCGCGCCAGACCTGATCGGGGATCACGAGCTCGGGCACACCCCTCCATCGACGCGCGCGCCCACGCGCATCCACGTGCGCGCCCCGGGGTCGACGGACGGACTGCCGCGCGCCTCACCAGTCGCGGGCGCCGGCTCGTACGGACGTCCGGGTCAGGCCTCGCCCTGCCACTCGCCCAGGAACCGCTCGACGAACGCCTCCATGTACGCGTGACGCTCGTCCGCGATCCGCCGGCCCGTGGCCGTGTGCATCCGGTCGCGGAGCAGCAGCAGCTTCTCGGGGAAGTGGTTGAGCGTCGCCCCGCTGGAGGACACGTAGGCCTCCGCGGTGTCGTGCCGCACGGGCGGGTCGTCCGGGTCGTACATCAGTCGCCCGGCGTGCCCGCCGTACGCGAACGCGCGACCGATCCCGATCGCCCCCATCGCGTCGAGCCGGTCGGCGTCCTGCACGACCCGGCCCTCGAGCGACGGCATGTCGTCCGGCACGCCCGCACCCTTATAGGAGACCCGGCCGACGATGTCGGCGACCCGGTCGGCGAGCGCGGGCTCCGCGCCCGCGTCCAGGAGCCAGGCGCGCGCGGCGCGCGGGCCGGCGTCGAGGTCGCCGTCGTGGAACTTCCAGTCGGCGATGTCGTGCAGCAGCGCCGCCAGCTCGACCACCACCGGGTCGACGTCCTCCCCGCGCGCGATCAGGCGCGCGTTCTGCCAGACGCGATGGACGTGCCACCAGTCGTGCCCGGAGCCCTCGCCGACGGACTGCGCGCGGATGTGCGCCGCGGCCGCGGCGATCAGCTCCTCGCCGGTCGCCACGCCGCTCAGGCGTCGAGCGGCGGGAAGTCGCCCGGCACGCGCGGCCGGCGACGGTCACGGATCGTGCGGACCGAGCCCTCGGGGGCGACCGCGCCGCGGGCGCGGCGCTCGGACTTGCGCCGGTCGACGATGACCTTCACGTTCGGGTCGTCGGCGTAGTAGGCCGTCAGCTTGTCCAGGAGCTCGTCGGCGAGCGCCTCCGGCACGACGCAGTAGATCATCGGCTTCCCTTCCCCACGGCGGTCATCGCTGCTGGAACCTACGCGACGCCCGCGACGCGGTGCAACTCGCCCGCGTCGTCCGCCGCCGCGTTGGGCGTGCGCTCCTCGGGCGTCAGCTCGTCGAGCTCCGCCCCCTGGCCGATCACGCGCACCCCGGCGGCCTCGTCGCCGAGGTCGATCTCGTACCGGTACCAGCTGAGCTCCCACCCGACCACGACCGACACGATGCTGCCCTCGGTCTGCGACGGGCGGGCGGACACGATCGGGGCGCCGAGCGACCGCGCCACGCCCGACACGGTGCGCGGGTGCTGGCTGGCGTTGAAGACCTCGAGCGCCCGGGCGATCTTCAGCTCGGCGTTCGTCGGCACCGCGTGCACGCCGCGGGGCTCGTGGAACGCCTCCGCGTACGGGTCGGCGGCGGGCTGCGGCTCGGGCGCCGGCGGCTCGGGATCGCGGACGATCGGCTCCGGGATGACCGTCCGGGTGTTCTCCAGCGGCTCCAGCGGCGGCAGCTCGTCCCACGCGTCCTCGGGCGGCTCGGCGGCGTGGTCGCCGGAGCGACCGCCGCGGCGGGCCGCCGGGGCGGGGCCGCCGTCACGCCGGGTGCGCAGCCGCGTCAGCAGGCCACGGGCGGCGCCCTCGCGCGGGCTGCGGCCGAGCGCGTCGTCGATGCCCTCGCGGATCCAGCCCTCGTGGACGGCGCGGCCGGTGCACAGCTCGCAGACGGTGCGGCGGGTCCCGCCGTGCAGGAACACGTCGGAGTTCTCGCCGCGCAGCAGCGTGCGGCCGCACACGTCGCACGCCACGGAGGCCTGGGATGTCGAGATGGTCTTGCGGGTCACGCGGCGATCGAGGGTAGCAGCGGTCCCGAGCGGGCCCCGCACGACGCGGATCACCCGCGAGCTGCTACGCCGCCCCCGGTGAAGCGGCGCTGCGGGTCAGTCGACCTGGTCGCTGGTGAGGCGCGAGCGCAGGCGCAGCACGGCCTTCGTGTGCAGCTGCGAGATCCGCGACTCGGTGACCCCGAGGACCTCGCCGATCTCGCGAAGCGTGAGGTTCTCGTAGTAGTAGAGCGCCACGACGAGCTTCTCCCGCTCGGGCAGGCGCGCGATGGCGTCGGCGACCCGGTCCTTCAGGTCGGTCTGGTCCATCACGGCAGCGGGATCGGGGGCGTCCGGGTCCTGCAGGGTGTCCAGGAGCGACACCTGGTCACCGCTGGAGTCCGACACCGTCCACAGCTCGTCGAGCGCGGCGATCGTCGAGTTGGAGATCTGCAGCAGCGCCGCCTGGAACTCGTCGACGGTCATCTCGAGCTCCTGCGCCATCTCCTCGTCGGTGGGCGCGCGCTGCAGCTTGTGCTCGAGCTTCGAGTTGGCCCGCTCGATCGCGCGGGCGCGGGCCCGCACGGACCGCGGCACCCAGTCCAGGGAGCGGAGCTCGTCGATGATCGCGCCCTTGATGCGCGTGATCGCGTACGTCTCGAACTTGATCTCGCGCGAGAGGTCGAATCGCTCGATCGCGCTGATCAGTCCGACCAGACCGTAGGAGATGAGGTCGGCCTCCTCCACGTGCGCCGGCAGGCCCGACGCCATGCGACCGGAGACGTACTTCACCAGCGGCGAGTAGGCGACCACGAGACGCTCCCGGGCGCGCTCGTCCCCGGCGGTCTTGTAGCGCCGCCAGAGGTCCTTCAGTTCGATCGCTTTGACGTTCGTCTCCACCCTGGGTCTCCGTCTCGTGTCAGGCTCGCGGGTGTGCCCGCGCGTACGCCGTCCTGAGACGCGCTGACTCTACCCGAGTGTAGATCTGGGTCGTGGAGACGCTCGCGTGTCCGAGCATCTCCTGGATCGCGCGCAGGTCGGCCCCGCCGTCCAGCAGGTGCGTCGCGAACGAGTGACGGAGGGCGTGCGGATGCACCCCGCCCTGGACCTCGGCGAGCCGCACCCAGACGCGCAGCCGCCGGCGGACGTCCGACGTGCCGAGACGCCGGCCGGACTTCGAGAGGAACAGCGCCGGTTCCGCATCCGGCTCCGCGCCGGCGAGCGCGGGGCGGGCACGTTCCCGGTAGCGGGCGACCGCGGCGAGCGCGGCCTCCCCGGCGGGCACGAGGCGGGTCTTGCCGCCCTTGCCCTCGACGCGGACCTGCTCGGCGTCGAAGTCGATGCTCGGCAGGTCGAGCGTCACGATCTCCCTCCGCGCGCAGGCCGCACGCGTACGCCAGCTCGAACATCGCCCGGTCGCGGAGCTCCAGCGGGGTCGACGTCGGGATGCGGTCCAGGAGGGCGGCGATCTCGGCGGGCTTCAGCACGGTCGGCAGCGTCCTCGGCCGCTTCGGGGAGGCGACGAGGTCCGCCGGGTTCTGCTCCACGAGGCCGTGCTCGCGCAGGGACCGGAACAGGGAGCGGATCGCCGCCAGCTTGCGGGCGACCGTCGTCGGTGCCGCCCCGTCCTCCCCGAGCTTCGCGGCGTAGCGGCGCAGCGCGCGGTGCTCGACCTCGCGCGGCTCGAGGCCGGCGGCGGTCGCCCAGCGCGCGAACTGCTCGACGTCGATGCCGTAGGCGCGCCGGGTCTTCTCGGCCGCGGCCCGGCCGCGCAGCTCGCGGTCGAGCAGCAGCAGCGCCTGCTGCCAGGCGGGCGGCAGCTCCGCCGGGGAGCCGGTCGTATCCTCAGAGGACATGGGTCGCTTCTACATCCACACGACGGACGGTCACATCGCCACCCAGAAGCAACTGGTGGAGGCGGGGCTGGCGACCATGGACGACGATCCGGCACGTCCGTGGTTCCCGATCAACGCGCCGATCGACGCGACCACCATGTGGTACGCGGCGATGCGCAAGCAGGAGAAGGGTGTGTACATCGGCACGTTGGTCTTTCGCCACCAACCGCACCACACCCTGCTGCTCGAGAAGGGCTGGGAGGAAGTGCCCGTCGAGGAGATCGGGCTGCCGGGCACGACGTCGGAGATCAGCCCCGCCCCCGACCTGGGCTGACCGCCGGGCCGGGACCGTCGCCCGGCCGCGGGGCGACGGCCGTCAGGCGATGTAGATCGGGGCGCCGACCGGGACCCGCGGGTACAGGTCCTCGACGTCCTCGACGAGCATCCGCAGGCAGCCGTGGCTGGCGTTCGAGCCGATCGACCCGCGGTCGCTCGTGCCGTGGATGCCGACCCCGTCGTAGATGCCCAGCCAGCGGGACTTCAACGGGTTGTTCGGCGCGCCGCCCGGGATCACCTGACCGGCGAGGTCCCCGGCCCAGTCGCTGTTGGGCACCGTCCACGCCGGGTTGATCGCCTTGTTGGCGATCTTGTACAGGCCGGTCGGGGTCTCGTGGCCCTCGGAGCCGACCGCGATGCCGTACGTCTTCTCGAGCTTGAGGTTGCGGTAGACGCGCAGCTTGAACGTCGTGCGGTCGGCGATCAGCACGACCGGGTTCTTCTTCGCGAGGCTGGCCTCGGTGTTCTTGGGCTGGACCTTGCGGGTCTGCGCGACGAACCGGCGCTTCGCGGTCGCGGACACGATCGCCGCGCGGATCTGGCGGTGCAGCTCGCTGGCCCGGACCTCGAGGCCGACCTGGCCCTCGGTCTCCGACAGGCCGGCGGCGGTGAAGGTCAGCTTCGCGTCCTTGGCGGGACGCTCGATCCCCCGGCGCACGTGGTCGAGCAGGCGCACGACGGCGGCCTTGGAGTACTCGACCTGCGGCTGCAGGTCCGCGCGGACCTCGCCGCCGGTGAGCCCACGGACCGTGCGGGCGAGGATGTTGCCGTCGCGGCTGCGACGGACCGCGTCGTCGACGAGGACGTCGAGGTTCGTGGCGATCCGCGCCTCGCGCGCCCCGAGCGTCCAGGTGCTGCGGTCGTGGTTGACGATGATCGGCGCCTTCAGCCGCGGCAGGAGGTCCTGCTCGAGACGGTCACGGGCCTGCGCGTGGGTCAGGCCGCCGAGCGGGACGCCGCCGACGCTGACGCCCTCGGCGATCGTGTCCTTGCGGGAGCTGTCGTAGGCGAACACGCCGCCGGTGACCCCCAGGAGCAGCACGAGGGCGAGGGAGACGACGAGGACGGGGCGAGAGCGCACGGGGAACAACCTGCCGGGAGGGGACGAACGTCCTGCACACAGTAGGGATCGCGGCCGACGCCCACCACCCGTGAAGCGTGCCGTGAGACGCAGTTGAGAGCGGCGCGACGCCAGATTTCGGCGTACGGGCTACGCGGCGCGCCGCCGCAGCGGCTCGAGCGCCGTCTCCAGGCGCTCCGCGAGGGTCGGCCAGTCCTCGGCGTGGACCACGCCCTCCTCCTCGACGACGTCGCGGTTCCACGGGTGCAGGATCGTCGCGGGCGTGATGCCCGCCTCGATCGCCTGCTGGATGTTGATCGGGCTGTCGTCGATGAGGACGTCGATCTGGATCTCGCGGCAGCGGCTGATCTTGTCGAACGAGCAGTAGAGCTCGTCGTGGCGCAGGCCGATCCGGTCGAGCCAGCGGGCCGTCGGGTCGTGGGCCGAGCTCGCCCGGTGGCTCGTGATGTGGATGAAGTGGCCGGCGGCGTGCCAGGCGTTGACCGCGTCGATCGCCCCCGGGTACGGGACGCCGGCGAGGATCGCCTCCTCGGTGTGCGTCTCGTCGATGCAGCACTGCAGCTGCTCGGGGCGCAGGCGGGTGATCCCCCAGTCGAGCTGCTGGTCGTACGGGAGGTCGATCCCGAAGCGGCGCTTGGCCGCCGCCGAGAGCCCGTCCCAGTAGTGGTGCAGCGTGGAGTCGATGTCGATCGCGATCCGCATGGCCTGCGGCGTACTGTAGAGCGGGATGGGACGGACCGGCCGCGTCGTGGACGCCGTGACGATCGAGCAGTACGGGCCGCGCGGGCGCTCCGCGTGGCTGGACGTCGACTGGTCGGCGCACCAGCGCTGGGTGGCGGTCGACGGCCGGGCGGTCAACGTCGTCGACCTCGGCGAGGGACCGGCCGTCGTGTTCGTGCACGGGCTGTCGGGCTCGTGGCAGAACTGGCTGGAGAACCTGCCGGACCTGGCGCGCGACCACCGTGTGCTCGCGCTCGACCTGCCAGGGTTCGGGGAGAGCGCGCCGCCGGCCGCGGGCATCTCGATCCCCGGGTACGTCGCGACGGTCGCCGCGGTCCTCGACGCCCTCGGGGTGCGGCAGGCCGACGTGGTGGGCAACAGCATGGGCGGCCTCGTCGCCGCGGAGCTCGCGCTCGCGATGCCCGAGCGGGTGCGCCGGCTCGCGCTGGTCTCCCCCGCCGGCATCAGCGCCGACGGGCTGATCGGCGACCGGGCGATGGTGGCGCTGCGCCGCGCCGAGCGGCTGATCGTCGGCTACAACCGGTTCTGGGCGGACCGCGCCGATCGCGTCAGCCGGCGCGCGGGGCTGCGCCGCCAGCTGCTGCGGGCCAGCGCGGCGCATCCGGAGCTGCTGCCCGCGGCGCTGGCCAGCGAGCAGCTGAGGGTCTCGGGCCGGCCCGCGTTCCTGGATGCGCTGGAGGCGATCGTGCGGACCTCGATCCGCGCTCGCCTGCCCGGGGTCGGCTGCCCGACGCTGCTGGTCTGGGGGAGCGGGACCGGCTCGTGCCGGTCGCGGACGCAGCGCGCTTCGCGCGCGCGATCCCGGGCTCGCAGCTGATCGTCTACGCGGACACGGGCCACGTCGCGATGCTCGAGCGGCCCGAGCGGTTCAACGCGGACCTGCGCGCGTTCCTCGCGGGCTGACCGCGTCGGCGCGCAGCGAGCGGTGGGTCAGGTGGCGACGCGCCCGGCGCGTCGCAGCCGCGTGTTGCGGGCGCGCTCCCACTCGCTGAGGCGCCACAGGTCGCGCTGCACGGCCTTCGGGTCGACCTGGCGGCCCGGCAGGTGCATGTTCGCGCTGTCGAGCAGGCGCCTCTCGTCGCCGGTGAGCGCCATCCACTTGGCGAGCGCGTCGTCGGAGTCGGGCAGGCGCGCGGAGCCGTAGGGCCGGGTCTCGTCCGGGAACGCGACGCAGTACTCGGCGAGCAGCCGCCGCGTCTGCGGCAGGTAGGAGACGACCGGCTTGTGCGGGTAGATCAGGTACGCGTAGGGCGCGCCGAACGCGACGGCGGCGTCGGAACCCTGCTCGGGCCCGCCCGCGAGGCGCCCCCAGACCCGGATGAAGCCGAGGTCCCGGTACATCTCCCACTCCTCCTCGCCCACGCAGGACTTCAGGAGCTGGCGGGCGCGCTGCTCGGCGCGGCGTTCCCGGCCGGGGTCGTAGCCCTCGATCGCGGTGCGCTCGCGGCGGCGGCGGCGCTCCTCGGCCCAGCGCTCCCAACGCGGCAGCGTGATCTCCCACATGAGGGCGAGGATCACGACGGCGACGGCGAAGATGGCGAGGAGCATGCGCGTTCGCGGTCAGGCCGCGCCGCCGGCGGCGCGCGGGAAGAAGATGACGCGGTCGGCGTCGCGCGGGATGTCCTCGAAGCGGCGGACCATGCGCGCCTCGCGGCGTCCGGCGGCGGCGGTGGTCGGCACGGCCGCCCACATGCCGGCGTCGAGCTGCGCCCGGAACTCCTCGATCAGGCGCTGCTCGTCCTCGGTGATGTCGACATCACCTTCGGCGAGGAGCACCTCGCCGTGTCCGGGCTTCATCCGCAGGAACCGCATCGGCCGCCGATTATGGCAAAGGGCACGAGCGCCCAAGGGCGGTTCACGCGCCCGGTGCCGTGCGCGAGCGGACGTCCAGGACGTCGACCGGCCCGGCGCCGGTGCCGAGGTCGCGCAGGCCGTGGGCCACCGCGTGGGCGGCGACGCGCCGCGCCGCCCGGGCCGCCTCGAGGGGGCGTGGCCGTGGGCGAGGTGGGCGGCGAGCGCGGAGGCGTGCGTGCAGCCGGAGCCGTGGGCGGCCCCGTCGGGGTGCCGCGGACCGGGAATCAGCGTGGTGCCATCGGCGTCCTGGAAGACGTCGGTGGCCTCGTCGCGGTGGCCGCCCGTCACGACGACCGCCGCCGGACCGAGGGCCCGGACGGCCGCGGCGAGCTCGGCCCCGTCGAGCGTCGCATCGCCCGCGAGCGCCCGCGCCTCCGGCAGGTTCGGGGTGACGACGGTGGCCCGCGGCAGGATCAGCCGCACGAGCGCGTCGTGCGCCTCGGGGTCCAGGAGCCGCGCCCCGGACTCGGCGACCATGACCGGGTCGACGACGACCGGCACGCCCGCGGGGACGAGGTCGAGCGCCTCGGCGACCGCGGCGGCCGTCGCGGGGCTGCCGATCATCCCGAGCTTGACGGCGTCGACCCCGAGGTCGTCGACCACGGCACGGACCTGCTCGACGATGAACGCGCCCGGCACCGGGTGGACCGCGGTGACGGCCACCGTGTTCTGCGCGGTCAGCGCGGTCAGCGCGCTCGTGCCGTGGGTGCCGCAGGCCGCGAAAGCCTTCAGGTCGGCCTGGATCCCGGCGCCGCCGCCGCTGTCGGAGCCGGCGATCGTGAGGCAGACGGGCGGGCGGCGCGGGCTGGTCACGGGCCGCAGGCTACTCAGCGCACCACCACCGCGTACGCCCCGCCCGGGCTGCGCCGCAGCTCGCCGAGCAGCTCGAGCTCGCTGAGCGCGGCGAGCACCTCGAGCAGCCGGGCGGGGTCCCGCTCGATCGTCCCGGGGGTCGTGCGCCCGTCGGCGACCGCGTCGCGGACCGCCTGCAGGTGCGGCGGCAGCGCGGCAGCGCCACCGCCACGCGGCGCGGTCGGACCGTCGTGCGCCCGGCGCAGGTCGGCGAGGGCCTGCCCCAGCAGCCCGTCGAGCAGGTCGGCGGGCTCCAGCACGAGGTGGGCGCCGTCGCGCAGCAGCAGGTTCGTCCCGCGGCAGCGCGGGCTCGCGGCCCGGCCGGGCACCGCGGCGACGTCACGGCCGAGCTGCATCGCGAAGTCCGCGGTGATCAGCGACCCGGACCGCTCGGCCGCCTCGACGACGAGCGTCAGGCGGGCCAGGCCGGCGATGATCCGGTTGCGGGCCGGGAACGCCCAGCGGAAGGGCGGCGTGCCCGGCGGCAGCTCGGAGACGATCGCGCCGGCCCGTGCGACCCGCTCGCCGAGCGCGTGCTTGGTCCGCGGGTACGTGCGGTCCGCCCCGGTCGCCAGCACCGCGATCGTCGTGCCGCCGGCCTCGAGCGCGCCCTCGTGGGCGGCCGAGTCGACGCCGAGCGCCAGGCCGCTGACGACGGTCACGCCGGCGGCCGAGAGCGCCCGGCCGATGCCCCGGGCCATCTCGAGCGCCTCGGGGCCGGCGCGGCGCGCCCCGACGACGGCGACGCAGCAGGGCGTGGTGTCGGGGTCCCCGGTCCCGGCGAGCCGCTCCAGCGCGCCGGGACCACCCCGGACGTGCAGCACCGCGGGCGCGGACGGGTCCTCGAGCAGCTGCCCCGGGTACCCGGGGTCGTGGCGGCAGACCACGGCGAGGCCGGCCCGCGACGCCTCCTCCGCCGCGCGCTCGGGGCGGAACGCGGCGTGGGCGGCCGCCAAGACCGGGCGCCGCTCCCCCGCGAGCGCGGCGAGCAGCCGGTCGTCGTCGAGGGCGAGCACGTCGCGCAGCGCCCGCCGCGTGCGCGAGGCCCGCTCGAGGTGCGGGGCGAGCGCACCGAGGGAGCCACGTGCGGCGCAGGCAGTCCGGGCACGCGCTCATGCCGCGAGCTCCTCGAGGTCGTGGCGTAGGCCCAGCGCCACGAGCACGTCGCCCGCCCGCACGTCGTCGCGGCCGTCGAGGTCCGCGAGCGTGCGCGCGAGGCGCAGGGTGCGGTGGCGGCCCCTCGGGCTCAGCCGCCCGGTCGCGTAGGCGCGGTCCAGGTGCGCGTGCGCGTCGGCGTCGAGCCGCACGCAGTCCCGCACCGCCCGTGCGTCGAGCTCGGCGTTGCACGTCACGCCGGTGCGGGCGCTGCGCGCCTCCTGCTGCCACCGCGCCCGGGCGACCCGCTCGCGCACCGCCGCGGAGCTCGTCGCCGGGGGCGCCGACAGCTCGGCCTGGCTGGGCCGCGGCACCTGGGCGACGACGTCGAAGCGGTCGAGCAGCGGTCCGCTGATCCGCCGGCGGTAGCGCAGGTGGTCCGCCTCCCCGCAGCGGCAGCGGTCCCCGTCCCCCGCGTGCCCGCACGGACACGGGTTCATCGCCGCGACGAGCATGAAGCGCGCGGGGAAGACCGCGGTCTGCTGTCCGCGGATCACGACGACCCGCCCGTCCTCCAAGGGCTGGCGCAGCGTGTCGAGGACGTGCCTGGGGAACTCGGGCAGCTCGTCGAGGAACAGCACGCCGCGGTGCGCGAGGGTCACCTCCCCGGGCCGTGGGATGCTCCCGCCGCCCACGAGCGCGGACGCCGACGTGGTGTGGTGCGGTGCGCGGAACGGCCGCTCACGCGCCAGTCCGCCGACCCGCAGTCCGGCGACGCCCTGGATGCGGGTGACCTCGACCGCCTCCTCGCCCCGCAGCGGCGGCAGGATCGACGGCACGCGGCGGGCGAGCATCGTCTTCCCGGTGCCGGGCGGGCCGTTGAGCAGGATGTTGTGGCCCCCGGCGGCGGCGATCGTCAGCGCCTCGACGACCGCGGCGTGCCCGCGGACGTCGGCGAGGTCCAGCGGGCGGTCGGCGTCCGGCGCGGGCAGCTCCCGCGGCGCCGCCGGACCGGCGTCCACCGCCTCCCCGGCGAGGATCCGCACGACGTCCTGCAGCGTGCGCGCCCCGTGGACCGCGATGCCGTCCACGAGCGCCGCCTCGCCCGCGCTCTCGGCGCAGAGGATCAGGCCGGCGAGGCCCGCGTCGCGCGCGCCCTCGGCGACCGCGAGGGCGCCCTGGACCGGGCGCAGCTCGCCGCTCAGCGCCAGCTCCCCGAACACGCCGAGCGACGCGAGCCGCGCGGGCTCGACCTGCCCGCCGGCGGCGAGGATCGCGCACGCGATCGCCAGGTCGAAGCCCGGACCGTGCTTGTGCAGCGAGGCGGGCGCGAGGCTGACGGTGACGCGGTTGTCCGGGAACTTCAGGCCGCAGTTGCCGATCGCGGCCTGGACCCGCTCGCGGGACTCGCGGACCGCGCGGTCGACGAGCCCGACGACCGTGAAGGCCGGCAGGCCCGACCGCAGGTCCGCCTCGACGGTGACGCGCCGCGGGACGAGCCCGTCGACGTGGAAGGTGGTGACACGGCTGAGCACGCCGCCGACGCTAGGCGCGGTCGTCGTCGCGGCGCAGCATCGGATCGTGGCGCAACCGTGCCGATCCGGCCACGAACCCCGTGACGTCGCGAGGCCCGCGGACGGATCCGGTGTTCCGGCACGGTCCCGTGACGATCCCGTGCTGCGCCGTCACCCGGGGGCTCCTAGCGTCGACGCCATGCCCAAGAACGACCTGCGCCAACGCCTCGGACGGACCGGGGAGACCTATGCGGCCGAGCACCTGGAGCGGCTCGGGTACGCGATCGTCGCGCGCAACCACCGCACGCGCCACGGGGAGATCGACCTCGTCGCCTGCGACGGCCACACGCTCGTGATCTGCGAGGTCAAGACGCGCCGCGGCACGGGCAGCCCGTGGGACTCGCTGCACGACCGCAAGCGCCGGCAGGTGCGGCGCATGGCGTCCGCCTACCTCGCCGGGGACCACGACCGGCCCCACGTGCCGGCGGTGCGGATCGACGCGATCGGCGTCGTCCTGGACTCCCGTGACCGGCTCGTGCGCCTCGAGCACCTCGAGGGGGCGATGTGACCGTCAGCCGAGCGACAGCTGCTGGTAGGCCGTCGACTGGAACGACAGCCGGTGCAGCGGCGAGACGCCCTGGCGCTGGATCGCCGCCCGGTGCTCGGGCGAGGAGTAGCCCTTGTGTCCCGCGAACGCCCAGCCGGGGTGGCGCACGTCGGCGCGCTGCATGAAGCGGTCGCGGGAGACCTTCGCGAGGATCGAGGCCGCGGCGATCGCGGCGCTCGTCGCGTCGCCCTCCACGATCGCGCGCTGCTCGTAGGGCATCTCCGCCACGCGGAACCCGTCGACCAGGCAGACGGTCCCAGGCCGGGCGACCCGCATCAGGGCGTCACGGAGCGCCTGCAGGTTCGTGCGGTGCAGGCCGCGCTCGTCGAGCGCCGGCACGCACCGGGAGACCACCGCGCTGCGCGCGGCCAGCCGCAGCACGACCGGGTAGAGCGCCTCGCGCGCCTCCTCGCTGTGCTGCTTGCTGTCGTTGAGCAGGCCGAGCGCGCGGACCTCCTGCGGGCCGACGCGCTCGAGGTCCAGCAGGACGGCGGCCGCCACGAGCGGTCCGGCGAGACATCCACGGCCGGCCTCGTCGGCCCCGGCCACGAACCGCGCACCGATCGCGCGGTCGTGCTGGACGAGCTTGCGGCCCGTGCGCTTCGGGCCGGCGGTCCGGCTCCTAGAGGAGCCCGATCCGCTTGGGCGGCCAGTAGGTCGCGAAGGCGCCACCGATGATCCACTTCTTCGGGACGGGGCCCCAGAACCGGCTGTCGTCGGACTCTCCACGGTTGTCGCCCATCATGAAGAAGTGCCCGGCGGGAACGGTGAAGGTCCGCGGCAGGTCGCAGCCCTGGCCGTCACCGCACGCCCGGATGTAGTCGTCCTTCTCGCGCTTGCCGTTGCGGAAGACGTGGCCGTCGCGGATCGAGATCCGGTCGCCGCCGACGCCGACGACGCGCTTGATGAAGTTCACGTCGGCGCGGTCGCCGGTCGGCTTGTCGCAGGCCTGGTCCTCCGGCTTCTGCGGGTTGCCGCAGGTGTTCGACTCCGAGCCCGACGGCGGGTGGAAGACGACGACGTCGCCCACCGACGGGTCACTGAAGTTGTTGCCCAGCCGGTTGACCAGCACGCGCTGGCCGACCGTGAGCGTCGGGACCATCGACTCGGACGGGATCCGGTACGGCTTGACGATGAACGCCTGGATCGCCAGCGCGAGACCGATCGCGACCGCCACGATCACGACGGTCTCGAGGATCGAGCCGCCGGCGGACTTCTCCGACTTCGCCACCGGCGCCGACCCGCCTACGCCTTGTCGTCGGCCGGGGCGTCGCCCTCGGCCGCAGCCTCGGCCGGCGCCTCGGCGGGCGCGTCCGACGCGGACGCCTCGGCCTCGGGCGTGTCGGCCGCGGTCTCCTCGACCTCGGCCTCCGCGGCCTCCGCCTCGGCGGCCTGGGCCGCAGCGGCCTCCGCCTCGGCCGCGGCGGCGGCCTCCGCGGCGGGATCGTGCAGCAGACCGGCCTCGACGACCTGCTCGGGGCCGACGTAGCGCTTCTCGCGGACGCGGGCGCGCTTGCCGACGCGGTCACGCAGGTAGTAGAGCTTCGCGCGACGGACGTCACCGCGGGCGGCGACCTCGATCTTCTCGATCTTCGGCGAGTGCAGCGGGAACGTGCGCTCCACGCCGACGCCGAACGACTGCTTGCGCACGGTGAAGGTCTCGCGGGCCCCGTGGCCCTGGCGCTTGATGACGACGCCCTCGAAGACCTGGGTACGACGGCGCGTGCCCTCGATCACCTGGAAGTGGACCTTGACCCGGTCGCCGGGCTGGAAGGAGGGGACGCGGCGCAGCTGCGCGCGCTCGATGGAGTCGATGACGGTGCTCATGGCTAAAGGTGAAGGGCCGCGGGACGGACGGGCGTCTGGAGGCAGGGCCGGTCTCAGGCGCGACGGATCATGGTAGCGGAGAGCCGCCCGAGGAGGCCCCACGCTCGTCGCTGCGTGCCCGGCGCCAGTTGCGGATCTCCTCGTGGTGCCCCGAGAGAAGCACGTCGGGGACCCGCCAGCCGCGGTACTCCGCGGGCCGCGTGTAGTGCGGGTACTCCGGGTTGCCGCCCAGCGCGGCGGAGAACGACTCCTCCACCGCGGAGTCCGCGTGCCCGAGCGATCCGGGCAGCTTGCGCAGCACCGCGTCGGCCACGACCATCGCGGCGAGCTCGCCGCCCGCCAGGACGTACCGGCCGATCGAGAGGGTGTCCGAGCAGAAGTGCTGGACGATCCGCTCGTCGAAGCCCTCGTAGCGCCCGCACAGCAGCGTGATCGCCGGCTCGGCGGCCAGCTCGTCGACGTACGCGTCGTCGAGCACCCGGCCCCCGGGGGTCAGGGCGATGACCCGACGCTGCGAGCGCAGCTCCACCGGGTCGGTGTCGTAGAACGACCGCAGGGCCGCGTCCATGACGTCGACGCGCAGGACCATCCCGGCCCCGCCCCCGAACGGCGTGTCGTCGACCTGCCCGCCGCTGAGCGTGGTGTGGTCGCGCGGGTTGAGCGTGCGCAGCTCGTGGCCGCCGCGCAGGGCGTTGGCGACGTGGCGCTGGTCGCGGAACCAGTCGAACCAGTCGGGGAAGAGCGTGACGACGTCCAGCTGCATGGTCCTCAGACCTCCTGTCCTTCGAGGAACGCCAGGTCGACGTCCACCCGGCGGGCGGCGACGTCGATGGTGCGGATCGCGTCGCGGACCATCGGCACGAGCAGCTCGGGGGCGCCCTCGCGCCGGACCTCGAGCACCTCGCACGACGGGAGCGGCAGCATCCGCACGACGACCCCGACGGGCCGGTCGCCGTCGACGACCGCGCAGCCGGCGAGGTCCTCCGCCCAGTACTCCCCCTCGGGGAGCTCGGGCAGGTCCTCGCGGGCGACGAGCAGGTCCTGCCCGCGCAGCGCGAGCACGGCCTCCCGGGTCGTCGCGGCCGCCAGACGCAGGATCGGGCGGTCGTCGGTGCCCGCCCGGCGCTCGACCGTCGTCGCGGTGCCGTCCACGTGGACGGTCGCGCCGAGACCGAGCAGCAGGGGGCGGGGTCGCGTCACGTGGAAGCTGCCGTCGAGCCCGTGCGGCCTCCCCACGCGCCCGGCGCTCAGGAACGGCTCGGTGACGGCGCCCATCCGTGCGTCAGTCGACGATGTCGACGAGCACGCGGCGCTTCTCGCGGACCGCGGCGGCCTTCACGACGGTGCGGAGCGCGCTGGCGGTGCGACCGCCGCGGCCGATCACGCGGCCGTAGTCGTCGTCGCCGACCGCGAGCTCGAGGACGATCGTGCCGTCCTCCTCCACGAACTGCTCGACCGAGACCTTGTCGGGGTGCTCGACGATCCGCCGGGTCAGGGACTCCAGCAGGTCGCGCAGCGGCGCCTCCGCCTCGGCCATGAGGTGCTAGGCCTCGATGCCCTGCGTCTTCAGGATCTTGCGGACCGAGTCGCTGGGCTGCGCGCCACGGCTGAGCCAGTCGCGGATCCGGTCCTCCTTGACGACGATCGTCGAGGGCTCGGTCTGCGCGTTGTACTGCCCGACCGTCTCGATCACGCGGCCGTCGCGCGGCGAGCGCGAGTCGGCGACGACGATGCGCCAGATCGGATCCTTCTTGCCGCCCACACGGGTGAGCCGGAGTCGTACAGCCACGGGGTTCCTCTCAGAAACTTTGGAAATGCGGTGAAGGAGCGTAGACGATCGGCGCTCGGCGGCGCGTTCTCAGCGCTGCTTCATGAGCTGCGCCATGTCGGGCATCTTGCCCTTGCCGAGCTGCTTCATGACCTTGCGCATCTGGCCGAACTGCTTGACGAGGTTGTTGACCGCCTGCACGTTCGTGCCCGAGCCCTTGGCGATCCGCAGCCGCCGCGAGCCCTTGATGAGCTCCGGCCGGCGTCGCTCCTCCGGCGTCATCGAGAGGATGATCGCCTCGATGCGGTCGAGCTCGCGCTCGTCGACCTTCAGGCCCTTGAGCTGCTGGCCCGCGAAGCCGGGGATCATGCCCAGCAGCGAGGTCAGCGGGCCCATCTTGCGGATCTGCTTGAGCTGCCCGAGGAAGTCCTCGAGCGTGAACTCGTTGCGGCGCAGCTTGCGCTCGAGGTCCTTGGCCTGGTCCTCGTCGAACTGCGCCTCGGCCTTCTCGATGAGCGACATGACGTCGCCCATGCCGAGGATGCGCTGCGACATCCGGTCCGGGTGGAAGCGCTCGAACTGGTCGAGCTTCTCGCCCGTGGACGCGAACAGGATCGGCTTGCCGGTGACCGCCTTGACCGACAGCGCGGCGCCGCCGCGGGCGTCGCCGTCGAGCTTGGACATGACGACGCCGTCGAAGTTGACCGCCTCCGCGAACTGCTCGGCGACGTTGACCGCGTCCTGGCCGGTCATCGCGTCGACGACGAGCAGGATCGTGTGCGGCTTGACCGCCGCGCGGATCTGGACGAGCTCGTCCATCAGCGTGGCGTCGACGTGCAGGCGGCCGGCGGTGTCGACGATGAGGACGTCCTTGCCGTCCTGCTTGGCCCGATCGAGCGCCCAGCGGGCGATGTCGACCGGGTTCGCGTCGGTGCCCTGCTCGTAGACGGTCGCGCCGACCTGGCCGCCGACCTTCACGAGCTGGTCGACCGCGGCGGGCCGGTACACGTCGCACGCGGCGACCGCGACGGAGGAGTTGTGCTCCTCCTTGAGGTGCCGGGCGAGCTTCGCGGTCGCGGTGGTCTTGCCCGAGCCCTGCAGGCCCGCCATGAGGATGACCGTGGGCGGCCGCGGCGAGAAGCTGATGCCGGCCGAGGCGCCGCCCATGAGCGCGGCGAGCTCCTCGTTGACGATCTTGACGACCTGCTGCCCGGGGTTCAGCTGCCCCATGACGTCGGCGCCCATGCAGCGCTCGCGGACGGTCGTCGTGAACTCCTTGACGACCTTGAAGTTGACGTCCGCCTCGAGCAGCGCGAGGCGGATCTCCCGCATCGCCTTCTTGATGTCGTCCTCCGTCAGCGTGCCGTGGCCACGGACGTCGGACAGCGTGGCCTGGAGCTTCTCGGAGAGCGCGTCGAACACGGACCGAGTGTAGATGCCCCGTCCGACCGCGGTCGTGCCCGCGGCCGGTTGGTTGCGTCAGGTCAGGCGGGCGGTGCCGGGGGCGCGGGCGGCGGGGTCTGCTGCCCGAGCTTCGCGACCGCGCCGCCGAGGCCGCCGAGCGCCTGGTTGAACTCGCTCGGGATGACGAAGATCTTGTTCGCCTCGCCCTGCGCGAGCTGCGGCAGCATCTGCAGGTACTGGTAGCTCAGCAGCTCCTGGTCGGGCTTGCCGTCGTGGATCGCCTGGAAGACGGTCTCGATCGCCTTCGCCTCGCCCTCGGCGCGCAGGATCGCCGACTCGCGGGCGCCCTGCGCGGTGAGGATGGCGGACTCCTTCTCGCCCTGGGCGGTGAGGATCTGCGACTGCTTGACGCCCTCGGCGTTGAGGATCGCGGCACGCCGGTCGCGCTCGGCGCGCATCTGCTTCTCCATCGACTCCTGGATCGACGCGGGCGGGTCGACCGCCTTCAGCTCGACGCGGCTGACGCGGATCCCCCACTTGCCCGTCGCCTCGTCCAGCACCGTGCGCAGCTGCGAGTTGATCTGATCGCGCGAGGTCAGCGAGTCCTCGAGCGTCATGCCGCCGATGACGTTGCGCAGCGTCGTGACCGTGAGCTGCTCGATCGCCTGCAGCGGGTTGGCGACCTCGTAGGTCGCGGCCTTCGGGTCGGTGATGGTGAAGTAGAGGACGGTGTCGATGTTGACCGTCACGTTGTCCTCCGTGATGACGCCGGAGGGCGGGAAGTTCACGACCTGCTCGCGGAGGTCGATCAGCGGCTTGACCTTGTCGACGAACGGGATGACGATCGTGAGACCGGGCTGGAGCGTGCGGCTGTAGCGGCCGAGGCGCTCGACGACGCCCGCGCGGGCCTGCGGGATGATGCGGACCGTCTTCGCCGCCACGAACAGGGCGAAGAGGACGAGGGTGCCGAGGACGATCAGTCCGGCCATGAGGGAGACCTCCGGGTCTGGGTGTCGGGGGGAAGCGGGGTCATTCGGAGACCAGGGCGGTCGCGCCGCGGATCTCGAGCACCTGCACGCGCGTGCCGGCCTCGATGACGACGTCCTCCTCGAAGCCGCGCGCCGTCCAGATCTCGCCGTCGAGCCGGATCGCGCCGACGCCCTCGTGGTTCTCGATCCGCTCGACGACGACCGCGCTCTTGCCGATCAGGGCGGCGGTGCCGGTGCGGATCTGCGGCGGGGTGCGCAGGTGGCGCTTGGCGATCGGCCGCAGGCCACCGAACGCGACCCCGGAGACGACGAGGAAGACGGCCAGCGCCGGGACGAGTGACAGGCCGACGACGGAGGCCAGGGCCGCGGCGAGCGCGCCGACGGCGAACGGCGCGAGGAAGAAGCTCATGTTGAGGATCTCGCCCACCGACAGCGCGACGGCGATGATGATCCAGACCACCCAGTCGTCCATTGCGACGGAGGGTACCCACCGGGGCGGCGCGCCGGGAGGGGGTCACGGTCCCATCCCGGTCTCGGATCCGTCCCCCCCGACGCTCGACTCCGTGGTGCGTCGGGCGGGCGTCAGGCCGCGGGCTCGGCCGTCCCGAGCAGCGCCTTGGCGAAGTCGTCGGCGTCGAACGGGCGCAGGTCCTCGAGCGTCTCGCCGATGCCGATGAGCTTGACCGGCAGCCCGAGCTCGGCGGAGATCGCCAGCGCGATGCCGCCCTTGGCGGTGCCGTCGAGCTTCGTCAGGACGACGCCGTCGACCGGCACCGCCTGGGAGAACAGCTGGGCCTGGCGCAGCCCGTTCTGCCCGGTCGTCGCGTCGACCGTGATCAGCGTCTCGTGCGGCGCGTCGGGCATCTGCTTCTGGATCACGCGGCGGATCTTCGAGAGCTCGTCCATCAGGTGGTCCTGGTTGTGCAGGCGCCCGGCGGTGTCGATGATCACGATGTCCGCGCCCATCTCGCGACCCTTCTTCACGGCCTCGAACGCGACCGAGCCAGGGTCGCTGCCCTCGGGACCGATGACGATCTCGCAGCCCGAGCGCTTCGCCCAGCCCTGCAGCTGCTCGGTCGCCGCCGCGCGGAACGTGTCGGCCGCCCCGAGCACGACGGACTTGCCGAGCTCCTTCTGCAGGTGGTAGCTGAGCTTGCCGATCGTCGTCGTCTTGCCGGTGCCGTTGACGCCGACCGCCATGATCACGGTCGGCGAGTGCCGCAGGTCGATGCGGCCCGCGTCCTCGTCCTTGGGCCGCGCGATCGACGCCAGCAGCTCGATCAGGCGGTTGGTCAGCGCCTCGCCGCCCTCGACGGCGCCGCTCTCCGCCTCGGCCTCGAGCTGGGCGACAACCTTCGCCGTCGTCGTCGCGCCGACGTCGGCCATGATCAGCGCCTCCTCGAGCCGCTCCCAGGTCTCCCTCGTCGAGCGTCTCGAACAGCGTCGCCTGGATCTCGGCGCCCAGCGCCTGCCGGGTCTTCGACATGTTCTCCCGCAGGCGCTTGAAGAACCCGCGCCGCTTCTCGGGCTCCTGGGTCGCGGCGGCGGCATCGCCGCCCGCGGGTCCGTCGGTGAGGAAGAGGTCGGTCCAGTCACGGGGCATGGGTGCGCGAACATACCCGCATGCCCCCGGAGATCGACTTCCGCCCCGCGCGGGTGGACGCCGGCGACGGCGCCGCGCTGGCCCAGGCGATGCGTGACGAGCTCGCCGAGCTCTACGACGGCCTGCAGCTCGACGGCCCCGCGATGCCGAAGGCGGGGCCGGCGGAGCTCGGGCCGCCCGGCGGCGCGTTCCTCGTCGGCCGGCTGGACGGCGAGCCCGTGTGCTGCGGCGGGCTCAAGCGCCTGCCGGACGGCACCTGCGAGATCAAGAAGATGTTCGTCGCCCCGTCCGCCCGCGGTCGCGGCGTCGCCCGGACGCTGCTGCGCGCCCTGGAGGACGAGGCGCGGCGCCTGGGCTACGCGGTCGCGCGGCTGGACACCGGGCCGAAGCAGCCGCACGCGCAGCGCCTGTACGAGTCCGAGGGCTACCGCGAGATCGGGAACTTCAACGACAACCCGGTCGCCACGTACTTCGCCGAGAAGCAGCTGTGACGACGCTGTCGATCGCCGCGCGGTTCAACGGCCCGCCCGCCAGCGCGCACGGCGGCTACACCGCGGGGCTCCTCGGCGCCGCGATCGACGGGCCGGCGGAGGTCACCCTGCTCGCCCCGCCGCCGCTGGAGACCGCGATGGAGCTGGTGGCCGGCGACGGCGGGACCGTGGTCCTGCGCGACGGGGACCGCGACGTCGCGTCGGGCCGACCGACCACCGTGGACGTCGGCGCACCGCCCGCCGCGGCCGTCGCGGAGATCCGCGTGGCGATGCCGTCGCGCGAGGTGCTGCGGACCTCCCACCCCTTCCCCACCTGCTTCGGCTGCGGACCGGACCGCGACGACGGCGACGGCCTGTGCCTGTTCGCCGGGGAGGTCGACCCGGCCGCCCGGGTCTGGGGCGTGACGTGGACACCGGACGGGGACGGTGCGGTGGACCCGGTCCTGGTGTGGGCGGCGCTCGACTGCCCGAGCAGCGCACCGGCGCAGGACCCGACCGGTGAGCGGCCGATCGTCCTCGGGCGGTTCGCGGTCGACCTGCTGGCCGAGGTGCCCGCCGGCGGGGCCGAGCACCGGATCCTCAGCGCGCCCCTGCGACACGAGGGACGCAAGCGCACGAACGCCGTCTGGCTGCTCGACGCCGACGACGCGGTGCTCGCCGCCGGCCGCGCGACGTGGATCGAACTGAAGCCCGACGACGCCGCCGCGCGGCGCGGCGACGGGCGCTAGGCCGGGCGCGAGCGCTCAGCCGCAGTCGACGATCTCGCCGAGCGTGCCCGTCGGCGCGGCGCCGAGCTTCTCCGACGTCGTCGCGTCGACCTCGGTCCAGTAGAGGGTGTCGCCGCCGAGCGCGAAGTCCGTCGCGCCCATCGCGCCCGCGGTCCGCAGGCCCGCCGCGTCGGCGATCTTCACGACGCCGTCCTCGAACGCGAAGCCGCCGCTCTTGCCCGCCCAGACCTCGCGGATGTCGCAGCCGTAGGCCTTCGCGGTCTCCTTGCCGGTCTTGAGGTCGAACTGCGCGACGCGCCCGCTCAGGGCGCTGCCGGACTCGACGGTGATCGCCAGGGCGACCTTGTTCTTGGCGCTGCTGAACGCGGCGTCGTTGATGCGCATGAAGCTGTCCAGCGAGGAGGCGTGCTTGACGATCACGTTGGCGGAGCGCGAGCCCAGCCTGCAGGTGGTGACGCGCAGCGTGCCCGCGTCGGGGTCCGACTTCGACGGCGCGAAGGTCCGCAGGACGCGGTAGGCGCCCGCGGCGACGAGGTCGGTCCCGGCGCGGTTCTCGCAGAGCGGCGCCTTGGAGGTCTTGGCGTCGGCGGCGGACGCGCCGAGCGGGAGCAGGGCGAGGGCCAGCGCGGTCGTGGCGAGGGCGCGGCGGGTACGTGACGTGGTCATGTCCGCCCAACGCCGGACCGCGCCGCGAATCACGCGGGAGAACGAGCGTCGACGCGCCAGGAGGCGCGCGGGCCGCGGCTACGTGGTGGTGTCCGGCAGGTGCCGGCCGACGTGGCCGACGTAGATCCCGCGGGGCACGTCCCCGGACCCGTCCGCGACGTGCAGGTAGATCCGGGCGATGAAGCCGGCGCCCGAGCCCGAGCCGAGCGCGACGTGCGGACCGAGCTCCAGCCGGTGCCCGTCGTGGGTGACCGCGTAGTCGTGCGGGTTGCGGGAGCGGGCGATCTCCGACACGTCGCCCTTGTAGGTGAGGCCGAGCTCCGTCGCCGCCTGCGTGAGCGAGCGGCCGAAGCCGGCCGGGTCGGCGTGCAGCGCGCCGAGCTCGTCGAGCCGGCGCAGCGCGTCGAGCACGTCCTGCGGCCGCCGGTACGGGCTGTCCGCCGCCGAGCTGCGGGCCGCGTCGGTGAACACGAGGTGCGCGCAGGTCGCCGCGGCCCGCTCGACCGCGGCCAGCACCGTCTCCGGCGGCTCCTCCTCCCCCTCCGGGCTCGTCGCGTCCGCCGTCGCGGCCCCCGCCTCGGCCAGCAGCGTCGAGAGCCGCGCGATCGTGCGCGCGTCGGCGACCGCCTGCTGCTCCAGCGCCTCGCTGCGCCCGAGCAGCTCCTCGCGGTGGGCACGCACCGCGTCGAGCTCGTCACGCAGCGCGACGAGCCCGGCGTCCGGGTCGTCCGGCGCGGCGGCCGCCGCCTCCTGCGCGCGGTCGTGCAACGTCCGCTCCGCCGCGGCCGCCCGGGCCTGCGCCGCCTCCACCGCGCCCTGCAGCCGCTCGGCCCGCGCACGCTGCTCGTCACGCTCGGCCTGCGCCGCCTCGCGCCCCGAGCGCGCGCTCTCCACCTGCCGCCGGAGGTCGTCGACGCGCGCCAGCTCCTTGACCAGCTGCTTCTCGCGAGCGGCGAGGTCCTTCGCCTCCGCGTCCGCCTCCCGCACCCGGGCCAGCAGCGGCGAGCCGGGCACGCCGGCGTGGGCCAGGAACTTCTCCCACGAGCCGAACACGTCGATGACGTAGTCCGGGTGCGGCCACGGCTCCTTCTTCAGCCACTCCTGGGCCTTCGGGACCTCGCCG
Source organism: Conexibacter sp. W3-3-2 (assembly GCF_009707605.1). Classification (NCBI taxonomy): domain Bacteria; kingdom Bacillati; phylum Actinomycetota; class Thermoleophilia; order Solirubrobacterales; family Conexibacteraceae; genus Conexibacter; species Conexibacter sp. W3-3-2. The sequence goes on from NZ_WLYW01000001.1 coordinate 771,937, forward strand.
GTGTGGATGATCCAGCGGTACAGCTGGTAGACGTAGTCGACCTCCTCGACGAGCAGCGACACCTCGCGCAGCCGGCCGTCGGGGCCGAACGGCTCGGCCGCCGGGGTCTCCGCCTCCGCCTGGCCCTCCGTCGCGGTCGTGGCGTCGTCGGCCGGCGGACGGCCCTCGCCCTTCTTGCTGCGTGCGCGCTTGCCCATGGTGGTCGGTCGGGCCGGATCAGCCGATGCCGGCGCCGCTGCGCTCGCGCTCCTCGCCGGCCACGAGGTCCTTCGGCGGGAGCTTGCGGGAGATGACCTTCGAGACCCCGTCGCCGCCCATCGAGACGCCGTAGAGCGTGTCGGCCGCCTCCATCGTGCGCTTCTGGTGGGTCACGACGATGAACTGCGCACGGTCGGCGTAGGTCTCCAGCAGGTCGATGAAGCGCCCGATGTTCAGGTCGTCGAGCGCCGCCTCGACCTCGTCGAGGATGTAGAACGGGCACGGCTTCGCGAGGAACACGCTGAACAGGAACGCGATCGCGGTCATCGACTTCTCGCCGCCGGACAGCAGGGAGAGGCGCTTCATCGCCTTGCCCGCCGGGGTGATCTCGATCTCGACGCCGAGCTGGTCGTCGGGGTCGATGCCGGCCTCCTCGTCGGCCTCCGCCTCCGCCGCCGCCTCCGCCGCCGCCGCGGCCTGCACCTCGGCGACCCCGTCGCCGCTGTCCTTCGGCTCCCCGCCGCCGACGACCGGCCGCGGGCCGCTGTCCTCGCGCACGAGCCGCAGGCGGCCCTTGCCGCCCGGGAACAGCCGCGCGGACAGCTCCTCGAAGTTCGCCGCCGCCGCGTTGAAGGTCTCCTCGAACGTGACACGGATCTGCTTGTCCGTGTCCTTGATGAACGCGCGCAGCTCGCGCAGCGCGGTCTCCAGGTCGCCGCGCTGGCGCTCCATCTCCTCGACGTGCGCGACGGCCTCCTCGTACTCGGCCTTCGCGAGCGGGTTGACCGGGCCGAGCTGCTCCCGGCGCTTGACCAGCCGCTCGATGCGCTGACGCAGCGCCGCGACCGCCTCGGCGTCGAGCGCCTCCTCGGCGGGCTCCGGGCTCAGCCCCAGCGTCTGCGCGATCGTCGTCAGCTCCTGGGCGGCCTCCTGCTCCTGGTCGCGGGCCTGCTGCGCCCGGACCTCCGAGGAGGTCAGCAGGTCGCCGCGCTCGCGCAGGTGCTGCTGGATCTTCGCCTCCTCCGCGGCGCACGCGCGCAGCTCGGCGGCGACGCCCTCGCCCGCCGCGCGATCGGCGGCCAGCGCCTCGTCGAACACCGTCACACGCTCCTGCACCGCGGTCAGCGCGGCCTCGAGCGCGGCCGCGAGGCGCTGCGCGGCCGGCACGAGCGCCTTGTCGCGCTCGAGCTTCGCGCGCAGGAACGTGATCCGCTGCGCGCGCTCCTCGCGCTCGCGGGCGGCGCGCTCGGCGACCCGGCGCTCCGCGGCGAGCTCGCCCTCGACCTGCGCGCGACGCACGGCGCTCGCCGCGTCCTCCGGCGCGTTCTGGCGCTGCTTGATCAGCAGGCCGGTCTGGCGCTCGTCCTCGCGCGCGGCGTTGCGGGCGCGCTCCGCCTCACGGACGGCGCGGTCGGCCTCGTCGCGGGTCGTGTCGGCCGCGGCCATCGCGCCGCCCGCCGCCTCGACGGCCTTCAGCGCCGCCTGCTCCTCCTGGATCGCCGCCTCGCTGGCCGCGATCAGCCGGTCGCGGCGGTTGCGCTCGGCGAGCACGCGCTCGCTGCCGCCCTGCGCCGCCCGGACCATCTCGCGCGTCGCGCCGAACCACGCGCGGCCGTCCGTCGTGACGGCGATCCCGGTGAAGTCGTCCGGGAGCGCCGTGACGTCCTCGACGATCCACGCGTCGGCCAGCAGGCGCCGCGCGACGGCGACCGCGCGGTCGGGGCCGCGCACCAGCTCCCCGAGGTGCCGCGCACCCGCGACGGGGCCGCCCGGCGTCGCCGGCGGGACCGGCTCGGCAGTGGCGACCAGGGCGCTGCCGCCGTCCCGGCCGGCGCGCTCCAGGAGCGCCGCGGCGGCCGCGGCGTCCTCGACGATCCCCGCGGTCATCCGGGCACCGAGCGCCGCGGACAGGGCGAGCTCGCAGCCCTCCTGCACCTCGAGCTCGTCGGCCAGGGCCTTCGCGCCGCCCGGGGCGCTCGTGTGCGAGCGCAGGAACTGGTTGGCCGACGCGAGCTCCGCACCGAGCTTCGCGGCCTCGCGGCGCGCCTTCTCCGCCGTCGCCTCCGCCGCCCGGCGCTGCGTGCGTGCGAGCTCCAGCGCCGTGTCCGCCTCCCGCAGGACCCCACGCACGCGCTCGACCTCGGCGTCGAGCTCCGCCACCTTCGCCGCGGCGGCCACGCGCCGCGCCTCCAGCGCCTCGACCTCGCGCGCCAGCGCGCCTCGCGCTCGTCGTCCAGGCGGGCGAGCTCGGCCTCCAGCGACTCGATCCGCTCGAGGCCCGCCTCGTCCGGCTGGTCCTCCGCGACCTGGGCCTCCAGCAGCTGCAGCTGTCGCGCGCGGCCCTCGGCCCGCTCGGCGACCGTCTCGGCGGTGTCCCGGGTGCGCTCCAGACGGACCTCCAGCCGGTCGACGCTCGACCGGGCCGCGTTCACCCGCCGCATCAGGATCTCGCGCTGCTCCGTGCGCCGGGCCAGCGCCTCCTCGGCCTTCTCGCGCCGGGCCGCCACGCCCGCGAGCTGCGCCTGCGCCTCGTCGCGCGCCGCGCGCGCCTCCTGGGCCGTCGCCTCCGCCGCGGCCTTCTCGGCGCGCTTGGCGCGGACCGTGTCGCGGGCGAGCTCCCAGCGGGCCTCCAGCGTCTGGCGCTCCAGGCGCTCGTGCAGCTCCGCCGCCTCGGCCTGCCGCTTCAGCGGCCGCAGCCGCGAGCGCGCCTCGCGCTCCACGTCGAGCGCGCGGTCGAGGTTGTCCTGCGTGCGCTCGAGCTTCAGCTGGGCGCGACGGCGGCGCTTGCGGTGCTTGCCCAGGCCCGCCGCCTCCTCGATCAGCAGCCGGCGGTCCTTCGGCTTGGACGAGACGATCGCGGTCACGCGACCCTGCGACACGACCGAGTGCATCTCCTTGCCGAGGCCCGTGTCCGACAGGACCTCGAGCACGTCGACGAGGCGGCACTTCGCGCCGTTGAGGAGGTAGGTGCCGTCGCCGTTGCGGTCGAGGCGGCGCACGATCGAGATCTCGCCCAGCGGCAGGTCGACCGTCTGGTCGCTGTTGTCCAGCACGATCTCGACCTCGGCGCTCGAGCGCGCCTGCACGCCGCGGCCGCCGCCGAAGATGACGTCCTGCATCGACTGGCCGCGCACCGCCAGCGGCGACTGCTCGCCCATCGCCCACAGCACGGCGTCGGTCACGTTCGACTTGCCCGAGCCGTTCGGGCCGACGATGACGCTGACGCCGGTGCCGAAGTCGAGCTTCGTCCGGTCGGGGAACGACTTGAACCCCTTGAGCACGATCGACTTCAGGTGCATCTCAGCTGTCCTCCCGGGACGTCGCGACCCGGCGGGCCGCGTCCAGGCCGTCGAGCGCCGCGCGCGCGGCCTCCTGCTCGGCCTGCTTCTTCGACCGGCCCGTCCCGGTGCCGACGGTGGCGCCGGCGACCGAGGCCGTGACCTCGAACGTGCGGTCGTGCGGCGGCCCGTGCTCGCCGGTGACCGCGTAGACGACGACCGCCCCGCGCTGGGCCAGCCGCTCCTGCAGCGTGGACTTGAAGTCCACGGGGTTGGCGAGCGCGTCCTCGAGCTCCGGCGCGAACGCCTCGACGACCGCCTCGGCCGTGCGCTCGTAGCCGTTGACGAGGTAGCAGGCCCCGATCACCGCCTCGGTCACCGAGCTCAGCACCCGCTCGGTCTCGAGCGCCACCGCGCTGCGGCCCTGCCCCGCCGGCGCCACCGCGCGCATCCGGTCCGGCACGTCGAGCCGCTCGGCGACGCGCTTGCACGCCGGGCCCGACACGGTCTGCGCCCGGATCTTCGTCAGCCGGCCCGCGCCGTAGCGCTCGGCCTCCAGGCGCGGATACAGGTGCGAGGTGATCGCCAGACCCAGGACCGAGTCCCCCAGGAACGCCAGCCGCTCGTAGGAGTCCGCGGACCGCTCGGTCCACGACGCGTGCGTGAAGACCTGCCGCGACAGGTCGTCGGGCAGGGACTCCAGCAGCTCGCGCAGCAGCTCCATCGGGAGCTACGCCGCAGCGCGCTCGAGGACGAAGTCGACGGCCTGTCCCACCGTGAGGATGCGGGACGCCTCCTCGTCGGTCATCTTCACCCCGTAGGAGTCCTCGAGCTCCTGCACGAGCGTGTAGAGGTCGAGGCTGTCGGCGGCCAGGTCCTCCTTGAAGCGGCTCTCCTCCAGGACGGCCGACGGATCGACGTCGATCTCGTCCGCGAGGTGGTCGCGGATCAGGTTGAAGACCTCTTCACGAGTCATGGCGCGGACACCGTAGACGAGGAATCGGACGGGGCCGAATCATCGCCGGAAGAGCCCGCACGTTGCGGGGATTCCCCGCCCGCGGCGCCCGGACGCGCACGCAGCGCACCGGCCGCCTCGAGCGCCCCGTGCGTCCGGCCGACGACGTCCCCGGACACGCCGCGCGCCGCCAGCAGGATCGCCTGCGAGAAGCCGAACCGCGTGAAGCGACCGTGCGGCACGACTCCCAGCCGGCGCAGGCCCAGCAGGTACGCGCCCCCCCGGCCCCTCCGGGTCGATCTCGTCGCGGAAGCCGCGCAGGGCCGGACGCAGCAGCAGGCCGCCCGCCTTCGCGCGCGGCGTGCTCGTCGCGACGTCGCGGATCGCGCCGATCATCATCTGCGAGACCCCCTCCACGAGCTTCAGCGCGACGTTGCCGGTGAAGCCGTCGGTGACGACCACGTCCGCCGCCCCGGTCACGAGGTCCGTCCCCTCGACGTTGCCGACGAACTCGAACAGCGGCGAGTCCTGCGCCCGACGCGCGATCTCCGCGTGCGCGGCGACCACCGTCTCCGTCCCCTTCGTCGGCTCCTCGCCGTTGGAGAGGAGCGCCACGCGCGGGCGCTCCACCCCCAGGACGGTCTGGGCGAACGCCGCGCCCATGAACGCGAACTGCACGAGATGGTCGTCGCGGACCTCGACGTTCGCGCCGACGTCCAGCAGCGTGACCGGGGCGCCCGGCACGGGGATCGGCAGCGCCAGCGCGGGACGGTGGATGCCGCGGCCGCGCTTCAGCGTGAACAGGCCCGCAGCCAGCGCCGCTCCCGTCGAACCGCCGCTGACGAACGCGTCCGCGCGCCCGTCGGCGACCGCGCGGACCGCCTGGACGATCGACGACTCCGGATTGCCGCGGACCGCCCGGGCCGGATCGGCCTCCTTGGCGATCGACAGCGGCGCGTCGACGACCTCCACGCCCGCGGGCACGGAGTCGATCCTCGACGCGTCCCCGAACAGCAGCACGCGGACTCCGCGCTCGGCGGCGATCGCGGCGCCCGCGGCGACCTCCGCCGGACCGAGATCGGCCCCGCCGGCGTCGACCGCGACGGTGACGTGGTCCGGCACGCTCAGGCCGGGCCGCGGAGGCTAGTGGTCGTGATCGTGGTCGTGCGCGTCCGGCGCGACGACCTCGACGCCCTTGTACGTCCCGCAGTTCGGGCAGACCCGATGGGGACGACGGGGGGAATGGCACTGCGGGCACGCGTTGAAGACCGGAGCAGCCATCTTGTGCTGCGCGCGGCGCTTCGTCGTGCGGCTGTGCGACTGCTTCTGCTTCGGGACGGCCATAACGAACAGGGAAGAGTAGACCAAAGCGCTCCGCGACGACTGCTTGACTCCCACCGGTGTCCCCCACCCCCGTGATCCGCCCCATCACCGACGACGACGTCGAGGTCTGCGCCGCCCTCGCCTGGGAGGCGATCAGCGCGTACATCCCCGTCGAGTTCCGCTCCGACGCCGACACCGAGCAGGCCGCCGAGCGCGCCCGCGCACGCATGCGCCGCTTCCTCGCCACCGACCCCGGCGGCTGCTGGACCGCCGAGCTGGACGGGCGCCCCGTCGCCACCGCGCTCGCCCTGCGCCGCGAGGGCGTCTGGGGCCTGTCGCTGTTCGGCGTCGCCCCCGGGCTGCAGGCCCAGGGCATCGGCCGCCGGGTGCTCGACGCCGCGCTCACGCACGCCGACGGCTGCCACGGCGGGATCATCGCCTCCACCCTCGACCCGCGCGCCATGCGCCGCTACGCGCTCGCCGGCTTCGCGCTGCAGCCCGCCTTCGCCGCCTGCGGCATCGTCGACCGGCACGCCGCCCCCGACCCCGCCACGCTCCGCGCCCGCGAGACGACCTGGGACGACCCGGCGCTGCGCGCCGCGGCCCGCGACGTCTCCCGGGACGTGCGCGGCGCCTCCCACGCCGACGACCTCGACGGCCTCGCCCTCTACGGCGGCGTGCCGGTCGTGCTCGACGGGGAGGGCTGGGCCGTCCGCGACGCCGACGGCTCCCCCACCGTCCTCGCCGCGCGGACCCCCGCCGCCGCGCAGGACCTCCTCTGGAGCTGCCTGCTCGGCGGCATCAGCGGCGCGACCGTCCACGTCGACTTCCTCACCGGGGCGCAGCAGTGGGCCTACGAGGTCGTGCTCGCCGCCCGGCTGCCGCTGTCCCCCGACGGCGCGGTCTTCACCCGCGGGCGCACCGGGCCGATGAGCCCCTACCTGCCCAGCGGCGTCTTCCTCTAGGGCGCCGGGCGCGCCGTCACGACAGGTCGAGCTCGCGCAGCTTCGCCCAGCGCGGATCCGGTCCGCGCTCGTGATGGTGCCCCGGCTCGGCCGTGTTGAGGTCGATGCCGCACTCCGCGCACAGACCCGCGCAGTCCGCCCGACACACCACCGACGGCGGCAACGCCAGATGGAACGCGTCTCGCGCCCACGACGCGATGTCCAGCACCTCGCCCGTCATGTACGGGCTCGTCAGGTCGTCGTCGGTCTCGCCCGGCACGTCGACCTCCCGCGCATCGACCACCGTCTCCGGACGCGCCGGCTGCAGGCAGCGCATGCACGGGCCGCTCAACGCCGCGCCGAACCGCAGCCGCAGCGCGTAGCCGCCCCCGGTCATCCGCGACACGTCGACGGTCACCGGGATCTCCGCCGGCTCCACCGCGTACACCGTGCCACCGAAGTCCAACGGCTCCAGCGCGACGTCGATCCCGTCCAGCCGCCGGCCCTCGCCGGGACTGAGCTTCAACGTCGCGAGGTCGTACGTGTCGGTGTGCTGGCCCACGGGGAAAGGGTAGCGGGGCCCGCTGCGGCGGCCACAGGGCCGCCTCCGCACCCGCAGGCGTAGCGGGGCCCGCTGCGGCGGCCACAGGGCCGCCGCGCCCGCCTACCCGTCCTTCAGCTCGCGCTTGAGCACCTTGCCGGTCGCGTTGCGCGGCAGCTCGTCCAGGAACACGATCTCGCGCGGCACCTTGTACGACGCGAGCTTCGCCTTCACCAGCGCCTTCAGCTCGTCCTCGGTGACCGCCTTGCCCTCCGACACCACGGCGAACGCCTTCAGCCGCTGACCGAACTGCTCGTCCGGCACGCCGACCACCGCGACCTCGTCGATCGCCTCGTGGTCGGCCAGCACGTCCTCGACCTCGCGCGGGAACACGTTCTCGCCGCCGCTGACGATCATCTCGTCGTCACGGCCGTCCACGAACAGGCGCCCGCCCTCGTCGAAGTGCCCGACGTCCCCGGTGGACATCAGGCCGTCGATGACGTCCTTGCCGCCCCCGCCGGTGTAGCCCTCGAACAGCATCTCGTTGCCGACGAAGATCCGGCCCGTGGCTCCCGCCGGCACCGGCCGTCCCTGCTCGTCGTAGATCCGCACGATCGTCCCGCGCGGCGGCTTGCCCGCCGTTCCCGGCGCGACCCGCATGTCCTGCGGCTGCGCGATCGTCGCCCACGCGACCTCCGTCGAGCCGTAGAGGTTGTAGAGGACGTCCCCGAACGTGTCCATCACCCGGATGCCCAGCTCGCCCGGGAGCGCCGAGCCCGACGCCCCGATCACGCGCAGCGAGCCCGTGTCGTGCCGGGCGATCGTCTCCCGCGGCAGCTCCAGGATCCGCTGCAGCATCACCGGCACGACGATCAGCGCGGTGCAGCGGTGCTCCGCGACCGCCTGGAGCGCGCCCTCCGGATCGAACCGGCGTCGCAGCACGAGCGTCGAGCTGAGGCCCATCCCGAGCGTGAAGTGGGCGAAGCCCCACGAGTGGAACATCGGCGCCGCGATGTGCGTGTTCTCCCGCGCGCGCAGCGGGATCTTCGAGAACAGCGCGGCAGCCGGATCCAGCGAGTCCGGCTGCTTGCGGTTCGCGCCCTTGGGCGTGCCGGTCGTGCCCGAGGTCAGGATCACCACCCGGCCCTTCTCCGACGGCGGCGTGCGGTCCGCCGGACTGCCGGAGGCGATGAGCTCCTCGAGCGTCGGGACCGCGTGCGCCGTCTCCCCGTCCGTCCACGCGACGACGGCCTGACGGTCCACCACCGCGTCGGCGACGAGCTCCGCGAACTCCTCGTCGTAGACGATCACCTTCGGCACCTCGCGGGCGCACACGTCGGTGATCTGCGGGCCAGCGAACATCGTGTTCAGGTACAGCGCGTTGGCGCCGAGCTTCGAGCACGCGACCGTGATGTCGATGAACCCGCGGTGGTTGCGGCACATGATCGCAATGCCGTCCCCCTCGCCGACCCCACGGCGGGCGAGCGCATCCGCCAGCGCGTTGGACCGGCGGGCGACCTCCGCGAACGTCAGCGTGCCGAGCTCGTCGATGATCGCCGGCTCGTCCGGGTAGCGGGCGGCGCTGGCCGAGTAGCCCGCCGCCGGGGTCGGCCCCCACTTCGCGAGCGCGAGACCGGCCCGCACCAGCCGGTCGGGGCGCGCGGGCCGGACCATGCCGACCTCCACGAGCGTCTTGACGGTGTGGAGCTTGCCGCTCACCTGTCCGAGAACGTTCACCCGACGTATCCAATCACTCCGCCGGGGGCAGGATCACGTCAGCGGGCAGGACGCCGTCGTCGATCGCCGATCGGATGTCCCCCGCCCGGCCCGGGTTGAGGAACACGTGCCGCTGGCCGACGCTCGGCTTCTCGCGCAGCACCTCGGCCGCCAGCAGCGCCTCGCCGACCGCCTCCGCCAACGCCCGCTCGTTGCCGGCGAACCCGCGGGCCAGATGGCTGAACTCCGTGTGGTACCCGCCCCACTTCCCCATCCCGTCGAGGCGCTGCAGGATCCGGCGCGCCACCCGCCGGACCGGATCCGGGTCCTCGTGCGGCCGCGGTGCCGCGACCCCGGACGCCGCCGCGCGCGCCGCCAGCGCGGCGAGCACGTCGTCCTCGTGCTCGGCGACCGACGCCGGGTCGGCGGGCCGGCCGCCGTGCGCGGCGACCGTCGCCGCGACGAGCAGCGGGTGCGCCGGGCCGATCGGGGCGCGCAGCTCGCCCGTCGCCAGCAGCTCCGGCGGGAGCGCGAGCGCCCGCGCGCGCAGGCGGTCGATCGCGGCCACCTGCTCGTCGAACGCCAGCACGGCGAGCTCCGCGTCCTCCGGGTCCCCCGCGCCCGGCGCCCGCAGCACCAGACGACCGTCCAGGCCACCCGCGCGCAGCTCGGTCACCGCCGCGCCGGCCTCGGCGAGCGCCCCGACGAGCGCGGCGACGAGCAGCCAGCCGCGCTCCGGCAGGACCGCGGGATCGGCGCGCAACGCGGCGTCCACGGGGGCGACCGCGAGCAGGCCCGAACCGTCGGCGGCGATCCCCACCGGGACCGGGGAGCGCTGCCCCGAGCGCGCGAGCGCGAGCTCGTCCGCGCCGGCGCCCAGCGCCGCGGACAGCAGGCCACGCAGCCGCGCGTGGTGCTCCCGCGGCGCGCGCACGCCTCCGGCCTCCTGCAGTGCCTCGGCGAGCGGCTCCGTGGACATCGAGCCCCGAACGCTACCGTTGACGGCGTGTCCGACTGGTTCGAGAGGTACGGGTTCGCGCTGGTCGACGAGCGGCTGGCGACCGGCGCCTACCCGCTGGACGCCGCCGACGTCGCGCGCCTGCGCGACGAGCTCGGCGTCACGCGTGTCCTGAACCTCTGCGAGGACGCGGAGTACGAGGAGGGCGAGCGGCTCGCCGTCGACGAGGCGTACGCCCATCACGGGATCCTCGAGCACCGGCTGCAGCTGATCGACTACGGCGAGGTCCTCCCCGGCGCGCTGGAGCAGGGCGCCCGCGAGGTCGTGCCGTGGCTCGACGGCGGCGAGACCGTGTACGTGCACTGCCGTGCCGGCTGGCAGCGGTCCGCCACGGTCGCGGCCGCCGCGCTGTCGGTGCGGTTCGGGATCGAGCCCGACGCCGCGCTCGGACGCATCCGCGAGCGCAAGCCCAGCGCCCAGCCGCTGCACCACCAGCTCGAGGGCCTGTGGCGCTGGTGGCGGACGCGGCAGGCACGCCTGGAGGGCCGGGGCTAGGCCCTTCCGGCGCGCGCGTGCACGCGCGCTTGCAGGACCGTCAGATCGCGTCCGGCGCGAGCGACATCCTCGGGGTGATGCGCCTGCTCCACACCGCCGACTGGCACCTCGGCCGGACCTTCCACGGGGACCCGCTCCTCGACGCCCAGGCGCGGGCGATCGACACGCTCGTGGACGTGGCGCGGGACGCCTCGATCGACGCCGTCGTCGTCGCCGGGGACGTGTACGACCGCGCGCTCCCGCCCGTCGACGCGGTCCGGCTCGCCGACGAGGCGCTCGCCCGGCTGAGCGAGCTGTGCCCGGTCGTCGTCATCAGCGGCAACCACGACTCGGTCGACCGGCTCGGCTTCGCGGCCCGGATCCTCGAGCGCGGCGGCGTGCACGTCCGCACCCGCGTCGACGACGTGGCGACCCCGATCCCGGTCGCCGACGGGCTCCTCTACGCGCTCCCCTACCTCGAGCCCGACCTGACCGCCACCGTGCTCGGCGCGCCCGCGCGCACGCACGAGGCGGTGCTGCGCGCGGCGATGGACCGGGTGCGCGCCGACCTCGCCGCGCGCGGACCGGCCCCGCGCCCGACCGCGGTGACCGCGCACGCCTTCGTCTCCGGCGCGGACGCGTCGCCCAGCGAGCGGGACCTCGCGGTCGGGGGCAGCGCCTGCGTGCCGGCCGGCACGTTCGCCGGGATCGACTACGTCGCCCTCGGCCACCTCCACGCGCCCCAGACCGCCGGGCCGGCGGGACGCTACGCGGGCTCCCTGGTGCCGTTCTCGTTCCCCGAGGCCACCCGGCCGAAGTCCTGCGCGGTCGTCGAGGTGCTGCCGCTGGGCACCACCTGCGACCTCGTGCCGCTGCCCGTCTGGCGGCCCCTGGCCAGCCTCCGCGGGACGCTCGAGGAGCTGCTGCGCGACGCGGCGCTCGCGGTGCACGAGCCCGCCTGGGTCCACGCGACCCTCACCGACGCGGTCACCCCGCGCGACGCGATGGCCCGGCTGCGGGCCCGCTTCCCGCACGCGGTCGCGCTGGCCTTCGAGCCCGTCGGGGCCGCGCCGCGTCCCGAGGGCTCCTACGCGGCCCGCCTGGAGGGCCTCGACGACCGCGAGCTCGTCGCGCGGTTCGTCACCGACGTCCGCGGGGTCGCGCCGACCGCGGAGGAGGCGCGCGTGCTGGACGAGGCGTTCGTCGCGCACCGGACCGAGCAGGTCGCGGCGTAGTGCGGCTGCACCGCCTCGAGCTGCGGGCCTTCCTGGCCTTCCCCGCGCGCGAGGTCGTCGACTTCGACGCGCTCAACGAGGCCGGCCTCTTCCTGCTGACCGGGCGCACCGGTGCCGGGAAGACCGCGATCCTCGACGCGATCTGCTTCGCCCTCTACGGCCAGGTGCCCGGCACGCGCGGGATCCGGCGGCTGCGCTCCGACCACGCCGAGCTGGACGAGCCGACCGAGGTCGTGCTGGAGCTCACGGTACGCGGCCGGCGGCTGCGGGTGACGCGCCGCCCGGAGCAGGAGCGGCGCGCGCTGCGCGGCGGTGGGCGCACGCTCGCCAAGGCGGAGGTCCGGCTGGAGGCCGTGGACCCCGACGGGTCCGTGGCGCTGCTGGCGAACCGTCACGAGGAGGTCGGGCAGGAGCTGCAGGACGCGCTCGGCATGACGCGCGACCAGTTCTGCCAGGTCGTGCTGCTGCCGCAGGGCGGCTTCCAGCGGTTCCTGCACGCCCCCACCAAGGAGCGGGAGCCGCTGCTGCGCGAGCTGTTCGACGTCGCCCGGTTCGGGGACCTGGAGCGCTGGCTCGACGGGCGCCGCGTCGACGCGGTGCGCGCGGCGGAGCAGGCGGTCCGCGCGATCCGCGACGTGGTGAGCGCGGCGGCGCACGTCGTCGCGACCGCCCCGGAGGGCACGCTCGCCGCGCCGCCCCTCGACGCGGAACGCGACCCGGCGGCCGCGGAGGGATGGCTCTCCGAGCAGGCCGTCGTCGCGGAGGCGCAGGCGACCACCGCGACCGAGGCGCTCGCGCAGTCCGTCGCGGCCCGCGAGGCGGCCGAGCAGGCCCACGCCACCGCCCGGGACCTGCACGAGCGTCAGGCGCAGGCGCGCGCCGCCGCCGAGGCGCTCGCCGCCTGGGAGGCGCGGGCCGACGCGCGCGAAGCCGCGCGCGTCCGGCGCGACGCGGCCAGGGCGGCGGCGCCCGCCCAGGCACTCGTCGCCGCCTGGGAGGACCGCACCGCCCGCGCCGCCGCGGCCGCGCAGGAGGCCCGGGACGCGCTCGCCGCCGCGCGCGCCGCCGACGTTCCCCTCCCCGCCCTGGACGACCTCGCCACGGTCGCACCGGCGCTCGGAGCGCTCGCAGACCGGCTGCGGACCGACGCGGGCGGCGCGTCCGCCCTGCTGCCGATCGAGGAGCAGGTCGAGTCCGAGCGGCTCGCGGTCGACGCCCTGCGCCGTCGTGCGGACGCGCTGGCGCGGGAGCGCACCGCCGACGAGGAACGCCTGCGCACGGCGCGCGCGGCGGTCGCGGACCTCGAGGCGCGCGACCGTGACGCGCAGGCGGCCGGTGACCGGCTCGACGCGCTCCGCGAGACCGCGGGGACCGCCGAGGTGCGCGCGCGGGACGCCGCGCGCCGCGACGCGCTCGAGGAGCAGGTCCGGACCGCGCAGCTCGACCACACCGACGCGCGCGAACGGGCCGTGGCGGCCCGCGAGGCACACCAGACCCTGCTGCGCCAGCACCTCGACGGCATGGCCGCCGTGCTCGCCGCCCGCCTGCGCGACGGCGAGCCGTGCGCGGTGTGCGGGGCGACCGAGCACCCGGTCCCCGCGCACGACCACGCGTCCGTGGACGCCGACGCGGTCGAGGCGGCCGCGCGGCACGCCGACGAGCTGACCGCGGTGCGCGACCGTCGCGCGGAGGAGCTCGCGACGATCCGCGCCGACCTCGCCGCCGCGACGGGGGCCGCGGGCGCCGCGCCGCTGCCGGAGCTCCGGGCCGCGGCGGAGACGGCCGCGCAAGCGGTGGCGGAGGCGACCGCGACCGCGGCGCAGGCGGGTGCCGTGGCCGAGCAGCTCGGCGAGCGCCGCACGGCGGTCGCGGCGCTCGAGGAGCGGATCCGTGCCGCGGCGCTCGAGCACGCGGCCCTGACGGCCGACGCCGACGCCCGCGGCGCGGCACTCGAGACCGACCTCGCACGGGTCCGTGCCGCCCGTGCCGGGGCACCGTCCCTGACCGCTCGCGTCGCGTCGCTGACGCAGGCCGCGACCACCGCCGACGAGGCCGCGAGCGCGGTCGCTGCCGCGGTCCGCGCCACCGGCGAGGCACAGGACGCCCAGGACGCGGCGGCGGACGCGGCGGGCGCTGCGGGCTTCGACGACCTCCCCGCGCTGCGGGCGGCCCTCCTGTCCACCGCCGAGCTGGCGGAGCTCGACGCGCGCATCGAGACGTACGACACCGGGCTGGTGGAGCGGCGCGCGGCTTCCGGGCGGCCCGAGCTCGTCGCGGCACTCGCGCAGCCGCCCGCGGCGGTCGAGGCATCCGCGGCGGCATGGCGGGGCGCGAAGGCGGCGGAGGGCGAGGCGCTCGCGCTGCGCGAGGCGGCGGTGAGCCGTCGCGGCCAGCTGCGCGGCCTGGCCCAGCGGCTGACCGCGGCGATCGAGCACAGCCGGCCGCTGCTGGAGCAGCGCGCGCTGCTGACCGACCTCGCGGAGCTCGCGACCGGGCGCGGCGCCGCGAACCGGCTGAACATGAGCCTCAGCGTGTACGTGCTCGCCGCACGGCTCGAGGAGGTCGCGGCCGCCGCGACCGACCGGCTGCTGGAGATGACCGATGGCCGCTACGCCCTGGAGCACGCCGACGACACCGCGAAGGGACGGTCGCTCGGCGGCCTCGACCTCGTCGTGATCGACCACTGGAACGGCACGACGCGGTCCCCGTCGACGCTGTCGGGCGGCGAGACGTTCATGGCCTCGCTGGCCCTGGCGCTGGGCCTCGCGGACGTGGTCGCCGCCCAGACGGGCGGCGTCCGGCTCGAGACGCTGTTCGTCGACGAGGGCTTCGGCTCGCTCGACGACGAGGGCACGCTCGACGGCGTGCTCGAGGCGCTCGACGCGCTGCGCGAGGGCGGCCGGACCGTCGGCGTCGTCTCCCACGTCGGGGAGCTGCGTCAGCGCATCCCGACGCAGCTGCGCGTCGAGCGCGGGCGCAACGGATCACGGATCCGCGCCGCGACGACCCTGCCGGCCTGACCTCGGCCCGTCGCGAGCGAGAACCCGGGCCGGACTGTCCATATCCGGCCCCTCTGGGGGCGGGAGATGGACAGTCCGGCTCAGGGTTCGCGGGCGGCGCGGGCGGCGTCCCGCGCCGCGGCGGCGGTCGCCTGGGCCGCGGCCAGTTCGTCCTCCGCGGTGACCAGGGCCGCGGCGGCGCGGTCGCGTCGGGAACGCGCACGCTCGAGCGCCCGGTCGGCGTCCCGCTGCGCCCGCTCCGCGCCCCGGAGCGCCGCCGCCTTCTCACGCGCCGCCTCCGCCTCACGCGCCGCCGCCGCCTCACGCGCCGCCTCGGCCTCACGCGCGGCCGCCACCTCACGCGCCGCCGCCGCCTCACGCGCCGCCTCCTCACGCGCGGCCGCCGACCCACGCACGGCCGCCGCCTCACGCGCGGGCGCCGCCTCGCCTGCCGCTTCCGCCTCACCCGCCGCCTCGCCGTCGCGCGCGGCCGCCGCCCTGCGCGCCGCCGCCCCACGGGACGCCGCCCCACGCGCGGACCGGGCCGGTCTCGCTGCCGCCCGACCGGTCCCGCCCGACGCGACCGCGGTCTCGGCGGCCTCGCCGGTCGCCGCCACGCTGCTGCGCGCCGCCGGGCGCGCCGGCGCGGCGCTCGCGCCGACCCCGGCCGCGATGCCGGAGTACCGCAGCTCGCGGACGAGCCCGCCGGCCAGGACCGTCTCGCGCGCCGCGGGATCGACCGCGGCGGCCTGGAACGTCTCGCGCACGCGGTCGACGACCCCGGGACCGACCTCCAGGACCGCCGCGCGCTCCCCCAGCGCGGCGAGGGCGGACCGCAGCTCGCGGGTCGCCGTCCGGGTCGCGGCGCGGTCCCCGGTCCCGGCCAGCAGCGCGTCCTGCGCGGCGATCAGGCCGTCGCCGGCCGCGACGAGGTCCCGGACGGCGTCGCGCGCGGTGCGGACGAGCTGGTTGACCGCCCACGCCGCGACCGTCGGCTTGCGCAGCGCGGCCACCGCGACGGCCTCGTCACGGCGGCCCTCCGCGCGCAACGCCTTGACGGCCGCGGCGCGCTCCGCCACGAACGCGTCGAGCGGCAGCGCGTAGAGGCCGTCGGCGTCCACGTCACCAGACGTAGCCGTTGAGGACCTCGAGCATCTCGTCGCGCGACACCGGCCCGAAGCGCACGATCCACGCGTCGACCCCGTCCTGGCGGAGCGACACCGTCACCCCGGCGTCGCGGAGCTGGCGGTCGATGACCTCGGCGCGGCGGAAGCCCGCCGCGCCGTGGAAGAGCACGTCGATGCCGAAGCGGTCGACCTCGACCGGCCAGATCGAGATGCGGTCCGGTCGCGTCGGACCGGGGAGCTGCGGGCCGCGGGGCTCGCGCTCGGGCGGGACGTGGCGGTAGATGCCCGGCACGTCCCAGAGACTACGGCCCGCGTCGGGCCGCGGTCTCAGGCGGCCTCGTCGTCGAGCTCCTCGCTCTTGCCCTGCAGCCGCTCGCGGCCACGCTGGACGGCCCCGATGAACTTCGAGAGGTTCACCTCGAGCGTGTTGAGGATCTCGTCCGCGTAGTCCTCGGCGCCCAGGCGGATCTCCCGCTCGCGGGCGCGCGCGTCCTCGATGATGTCCTCGGCGGCGCGCTCGGCCTGCTTGGTGATCTCCTCCTCGGAGACCAGCCGCTCGCCGCGCTCCCGGGCCTCCTTCACGAGGCGTTCGGCCTCGCGCTTGGCCTCGGCCAGCATCTCCTGGCGCTCCTTGACGATCCAACGCGCCTGCTTGATCTCCTCGGGGATCGTCGCGCGCATCTGATCGAGGATGTCGTAGATCTCCTCCTTGTCCACCCGGACCTGATCGGTCATGGGCACGCCCTTGGCGTTGTGGACGAGATCGTCGAGCTTGTCGATGAGGACCAGGACGTCCATAGCAACCCTTCAGTTCGCCGCGTGGCAGGGGGTTCCTGCCCACGCGCCGTCGAGTCTAGACATGTCGCGCCGCAAATCGTTCGCGCCGCAACGATTCACCCGCGGGACAGCTCCTCCAGCAGCCGCGCCTTGACGTGCTCGGGGACGAGCCCGTCGATGTTGCCGTTGAAGGTCGCGAGTTCCTTCACGCCGCTGGAGCTGAGGAACGAGTACTGCGGGCTGGCCATCAGGTAGAAGCTCTCGATCTCCGGAGCCTGACGGCGGTTCAGCTGGTTCATCTCGAACTCGTACTCGAAGTCGGAGATGGCGCGCAGGCCCTTCACGATCGTCTGCGCCCCGACCTGGCGGGCGAAGTCGACGATCAGCGTGTTGAACGGCAGCGGGCGCACGTTCTGCAGGCCGAGGTCGGCGGTCGCGCGCTCGATGAACGCGGTCCGCTCCTCGAGTGAGAACAGCGTCCGGCTCTTGCGGACCGAGTTGTTCACGATCGCGACAATCACCTCGTCGAACAGGCCGGCGGCCCGGGAGATGACGTCGAGGTGGCCGTTGGTGATCGGGTCGTAGCTGCCGGGGCAGACGGCGATCTTCTTCGCGGGCGGAGTCATGTGGTGGCGCTGTGGATGCGGATGAGGGTGTCGCCGTAGCGGCGGTCCAGCACGCACGGCAGTCCGAGCTCCAGCGGGGCCCGCCGGTCCATCTCGGCCACGACGCGCGCGCCGGGAGCGAGGAGGCCGGTGAGGCCGTCGGTGAGCTCGTCCCCGAGCGCCGGCGCCAGCCGGTACGGAGGGTCGAGAAAGACGAGACTGTAGTGGTCCCCCCTCTCCCGTGCGGTTCGCAGCGCCGTACGGGCGTCGCCGCCGCGGACCTGCGCCGCTGGCGCCGGGACGCTCAGGTCCGCGAGGTTGCGGCGCAGGACGGCGAGCGCGCGCCGGTCCTGCTCGACGAACAGGGCGCGGGCCGCCCCGCGCGACAGCGCCTCGATCCCCAGCGCCCCGGTGCCCGCGAACAGGTCGAGGACGACGGCGCCGTCGAGCGGGCCGAGCGCGCTGAACACCGCCTCCCGCACCCGGTCGGACGTCGGTCGGGTGCCGTCGCCCCGGGGGGCGTGCAGGCGGCGGCCCCCGTAGATGCCGGCGACGACCCTCATGCCGGGATCGGGACGGCGTCGAGCTGCGGGTGGGACCGGTGCAGCGCGTCGCGCAGCAGCACGTGCACCGGGTCGTCGAGCTCCGGGTCCTCGTCCATCAGCCGCTCGGCGACGCGCCGGGCGCGGTCCAGCAGGTCGGCGTCCGCGGGCAGCTCCGCCACCCGGAAGCTCGCCAGGCCGGACTGCCGGGTGCCGATCAGCTCGCCCTCACCGCGGAGCTCGAGGTCGATCTCGGCGAGCCGGAAGCCGTCCGTGTGCTCGGCGAGCGCGCTGAGCCGCGGGGCGTCCTTGGGCCCGAACAGCAGGCAGAGCGACTCGTACTCGCCCCGACCGACCCGGCCGCGCAGCTGGTGCAGCTGGCTGATGCCGTAGCGCTCCGCGTTCTCGATCAGCATCACGGTCGCGTTGGGGACGTCGATCCCGACCTCGATGACGGTCGTGGCCACGAGCACGTCGGACTCGTGCCGGGCGAACGCCTCCATCGCCGCGCGCTTCTCTGCCGGGCGCATCTGGCCGTGCAGGAGCGACACGCGGTGGTCGCGCAGCTCGCCGTCGCGCAGCCGCTCGAACTCGGCGGTCGCGGCACGGGCGGCCAGGGCGTCGCTCTCGGCGACGAGCGCGCACACGACGAACGCCTGGCGGCCCGCCGCGAGCTCCTCGCGGATCCGCTCGTAGGCGCGGGCGCGCTCCCGGTCCCCGGACGCGACGTGCGTGCGGATCGGCTTGCGGCCGCGCGGCAGCTCGCGCAGGACGGTGACGTCGAGGTCCCCGTACCCGAGCAGGGCGAGCGTCCGCGGGATCGGCGTGGCGGTCATGTGCAGGACGTGCGGGGCGAAGGGGGTGCCGTCCGGGGCCCTCCCCGCCTTCGCGTCGAGCGCGGCGCGCTGCCGGACCCCGAAGCGGTGCTGCTCGTCGACGACCGCGACGGTCAGGCGCTGGAACCGCACCGGCTCCTCGATCAGCGCGTGCGTGCCGACGACCATCGCCAGCTGCCCGTCGGCGAGCCTGCCGAGCACGTCGCGCTTGCGCGCCGCCGGCGTGGAGCCGGTCAGCAGCGCGACCGGCACGGCGAGCTCGCCCCAGCCGCCCAGCAGCGCCTGAAGCGTGGCGAAGTGCTGCTCGGCGAGCGTCTCGGTCGGGGCCATGAGCGCGGCCTGCGTGCCGTGTTCGACGGCACGCAGCATCGCGTGGAGCGCCACGACGGTCTTGCCGGAGCCGACCTCCCCCATGAGCAGGCGCTGCATCGGCTGCTCGCGCGCGAGGTCGCCCGACAGCGTCTCGATCGCCCGCTGCTGGTCCCCGGTCGGGGTGAAGGGCAGGTGCTCGGACAGCCACGGGGCCGTCAGCGTCGGCGGTCCGTCCAGCGCGGTCGCGCGCGCGGCCCGCTCCCGGGTGCGCCGCCGGACGAGGTAGGCGAGCTGGGTCAGGAGCAGCTCGTCGAACGCCAGGCGCCGACGGCCGCCCTCGGCGTCCCCGACGTGCGCCGCGACGAGCGCGGCGGAGCGGTCGGGCAGCTGCTCGGCGGCGCGCAGGAGGCCCGGGAGCGGCTCGTCGGCGTCCGCGGCGGCCGCGAGGTGCGCGCGGACGAGCGCGAGGATCTGCGTGGAGGACAGGCCCTCGGTGGCGGGGTAGTGCGCGACGACGTCCCCGGAGGCGGTGGCCTCGAGCGTCGGGGCGTGCGAGCGGACCTTGAAGCGGTTGCGGGCCTCGAACTCGCCGTGCAGCACGAGCCGCGTGCCGACGGGGTACTTCGACTGCAGCCACGGCTGGTTGAAGAACACGACCTTCATCGGGCCGGTCTCGTCGGCGACGGTCGCCTCGACCAGCGGCTTCATGCCGCGGCGGCGCACCGGCCGCGTCGTGATCGTGCGGACCTCGACGACGACGGTCGCGATCTCGCCCGGGACCAGCCCGGCGACCGTGCGCGCCTCGCGCCGGTCGCGCGGCAGGTGCTCCAGCAGCCGTCCGACCGTGGTCAGGCCGAGCGCCGTCGCGGCCTCCTGGGCCTTCTCGTACGGGAGCTGCGGCGCGGCGCCGAGCACCGCCGGACGCCGCCACCGCACCGGTGCCGCGAGCAGCTCGGCGCGGGACGGCAGCCGGCCGTCGGCGAGGCGACGCGGAGGGGGCGGGACGGACATCGTGGCGATCATGGCGGCCCGGGCGGACCGTCAGGTGCGCCGCGGACTCACTCGGCGCTGAGCAGCCACCAGTAGGCGGGCTGCCCGCCGCGGGGCTGCTCGAGCTCGATCGCGTCGGGCGCGAGCCCGGCGACGGTGGCGTCGTCCAACGGGGCCCCCTCACCGGCGATGCAGGTGACGAGCTCGGCACCGTCGGAGAGCCGGGCCATGACGTCCCGCAAGGTGTCCTGCGGGCTGCCCCAGGCGACGAGCTGGTCGTCGACGAAGCCGACGGCGTCGCCGATGCCGAAGCGGCCGTCGGGGTCCTGGCGGGCGGCGGGCGCGACGGCCCCGGTGCGCAGGTCCTCGACGGCGTCCGCCATCGCGGCGGCGTTCTCGTCGGCCGAGAGATCGGCGAGCGACGCGAACGCGGCGGCGAGCCCGGCCTGCAGCGAGCGGGTGGGCACGACGCGGACCGGCTTCTCCGCGAGCTCGGCCGCGCGCTCGGCGGCCATGATCACGTTGGGGCTGTTGGGCAGCAGGACGACCTCGTCGGCGGCGATCTCGTGGATGCCCGCGAGCAGCTCGTGGGTCGACGGGTTGAGGGTGGCGCCGCCGTCGAGCGGGTGCACGCCGAGGCTCGCGAACAGGCCGCGCAGACCGTCGCCGGCGACGACGGCGAGGACGCCGCAGCGGGTCCGCTCCGGGGCCGCGTCGCCGTCCGGACCGCCGAGGGTGCCGCCGTCACCGCCCGCCGCCAGTCGCGCCTCGCGGTCGACGACCTGCGCGTGCATGTCGGCGACGTCCAGCCGCGAGGTCTCCGCGATCCCGGCGAACACGCCGGTCGCGCGCTCGGGCTCGTCGGTGTGGACGTGGACGCGCAGCGTGACCGCGTCGCCGACGACCAGGACGCTGTCGCCGATCGCCTCGAGCTCGGGGACGAACCGCTGGGCCTCCAGGCCGCTGCCGGTGACCGCGAAGTTCACGCAGTAGCGGAACGTCGAGCTCTCGTGCTCGGGCTGCGTGATGCGGGCCGGGGCGACGTGCCGCGTGAGCTGCGGGGCGTCGTTGCCGCGGAGGACCGCGACGACGCCCGCGAAGATGACGGTGACCGCGTACCCGCCCGCGTCGACGACCCCGGCCTGCTTGAGCGCGGGCAGCAGCTCGGGGCCCCGGCGGACGGACTCCTCGCCCGCCTCGATCGCGCGCTCGAGGACGTCGGCGATCAGCGCGTTCTGCTTCTCGGGATCCCAGTCGGAGCCCAGCCGGGTCTCCGGCATGTGCGCCAGCTCGGAGGCGACGCGCGCCGCCATCTCGCGCATGACCGTGAGCATCGTGCCCTCGGCGGGCTCGCGGACCGAGTCGTAGGCGCGCTGGGCGGCCCGGGCCATCGCGGCACCGACGAGCACCGGGTCGATGAGCTCTCCGGGACGGGAGATGAGCTCCTCCGCGGCGCCGCGGACGAGCTGGGAGAGGATCACGCCGCTGTTGCCGCGCGCGCCCAGCAGGGCGGCCCGCGCGACGCGCTCGGTGATCTCGGTGCGCCCGATCTCGTCGATCAGGCCCTCGCCCTCGCTGGCGAGCGCGTCGAGTTCCTCGAGGCAGGCGCGCAGCGTGAGCGCCATGTTGTCGCCCGTGTCGCCGTCGGCGACCGGGAAGACGTTGAGGTCGTTGATCTCCGACCGCCGCGACTCGAGGTGCGCCAGAGCACCCTCGACGACGGCCCGGAACCGGACGAGACTGCGATCGGACATGGGAACCGGACCGCCGAAGGGCGGTCGGGTCAGGCGGCCTTGGTGACCTTGCCGGCCTTCAGACAGCGCGTGCAGACGTACACGCGGCGCGGCGCGGAGCCCACGAGGACCCGGACCTTCTGGAGGTTCGGATCGAACCGGCGCTTCGTCGCGACCATCGAGTGGCTTCGACTCTGGCCGAAGGCGGGACCCTTCCCGCAGCTGTGACAGACCTTTGCCATGAGGCGAAGGAGTGTAGCGAGGACCCGCAGTGGGAAGCTTTGCGGTCGATGGGTTCCGCCGATCTCCCCTTCGAGCTGCCTGCACGCTACCGCCCGCTGCGCCATCTGGCCAACGGCGGGATGGCCGCGGTGTGGGTCGTCCGCGACACCCTCCTGGACCGTGACGTCGCGGTCAAGGTGCTCTCGCCGGCGCTGGCCGCCGACGACGACGCCCGCACCCGCTTCACGCGGGAGGCGCGCGCCGCCGCGCGGCTGAGCGGCCACCCGCACGTGGTGACCGTCTACGACGCGGGCGAGCACGACGGGCAGGCCTACCTCGTGATGGCCCTGTACTCGGGGGGCACGGTCGCCGACCGCCTGCGCGACGACGGGCTGCCCCCGACCGCGACGGCGCTGCGCTGGCTGCGCGAGGCCGCCGACGGCCTCGACGCGGCGCACGCGGCCGACGTGGTGCACCGGGACGTCAAGCCCGCCAACCTGCTGCTGGACGAGCGCGACCGCGTCGCGGTCGGCGACTTCGGCATCGCCAAGGCCGCCTGGAACGCGTCGGTGACGCAGACCGGGTTGGTCGTCGGGACCGCCGCCTACCTGGCTCCCGAGCAGCGCACCGGGGGCACCGCCACCGCGGCGACGGACCGCTACGCCCTCGGGGTCGTCGCGCACCAGCTGCTGACCGGCACGCGCCCGCCCGACGGGCAGCTCGACCCGTCGCTGCCCGGACCGGTGAAGGCCGCGCTGGCGCAGGCGCTCGCCCCCGTTCCGGAGGACCGGCCGCCGTCCGCCCGCGCGCTGGTCGCCGACCTCGAGCGGGCCCTCGACGCCGACGACGGGGACGAGGCGACGACCGTGATGGCCGCCCGCGGCCGTCCGCGCCCGCGAGCCCCGCTGCCCGTGCCGGTCCCGGCGCCCGACCTCGACCCGGACACCGACGACGGGGCCACCGCCGCGTGGGACGTCGAGCCGACCGCACCGCGGGTCGTCGCCGCCCGCGAGCCGCGACCGCCGCGCCGCGGCGCCGGCACTCCCGCGGCACCGCCGCCCGACCAGCCCGCGCGCGCGGGCGGCGGGTCGCGCGCCCGGACGCTCGTGCCGGTCGCGGCCGTCCTGCTGGCGCTCGGCACCGGTGCGGCCGTGCTCGCCTCCGGTGGCGAGGAGGCGGACGGCGGCTCGGGCGCGACCACCGCGCAGCGGGCCGACACGACGGCCGAGCCGACCCCGACGCCCGAGCCGACCGCGACGCCGACCCCGGAGCCGACGGCGACCGCCACGCCGCAGCCGACCCCGACCGCCGAGGCCCCGGCCCCGGACGAGGACCCGAAGGCCCTCAACGACGCGGGGTTCGCGCTGTTCAACCAGGGACGCTACGCGGAGGCGCTGCCCCTGCTGGAGCGGGCGCTCGCCGGCCTGCAGAGCACGCCGCAGGACCAGTACTACGCGTTCGCGCTCTACAACCTCGGTGCGACACTCCGCCGGCTCGGCCGCCCGGCGGAGGCGATCCCGTACCTCGAGCGCCGCCTGCAGGTCAGCGACTTCAAGCGCGGCGTCGTCGAGCAGGAGCTCGCGGCGGCGCGCAGCGAGGCGGGCGGCGGACCGGGGGCCTCGGGACAGCCGCAGCAGGGGCCGAAGGGTCGCGGACGCGGTCGCGGGCCGCGCGACGCGGGCGACGTGCTCGACTTCTTCCTCGACGGCGACGACTGAGCTCGAGGACCGGCCCTGGGCCGGTCCCGCGAGCTACTCGGCGCCGGTGCGCTCCGGCACGCGGGCCGGCTGCGGGGCGTGGTCGGGGCGGCGCGCGGGACGCGGGTGCGCGTCGGCCAGGCGGCCGGGCTCGCGCAGACGGATGCGCGCGGGCGCCGACTCGGGAAGCAGGTCGGGACCACCCGGGAGCATCGGCTCGGGCTCGATCGGGTCAGGCCCGCCGCCACCGTCCTCGTCGTCCGGCCAGAGGCTGCGCCAGTCCGGCCGGTTGTCGCCGTCGAACATCGCCCAGACGAGGACGACCGCGCCGATGACGTGCACGACGAGCGTCAGGATGATGGCGGCGACTTCTGCTTCGAGGGTCACGGTCCGTCAGACCCTAACGCGCCCGATGCCGCGGCGGCGCCGAATTCCCCTACGAGAGCTGCTCGCGCAGTGCCACGAGCGCCAGGACCGCCTCGGCGGCGTGCGCGCCCTGGTCGCGCTTGCCGCCGCCCGAGCGCGCGAGCGCCTGGTCGAGGTTCTCGACCGTCAGGACCCCGAACGCGCACGGCACGCCGGTCGCGAGCTGGACGTCCATGATCCCGCGGGCCGACTCGCCGCAGACGTAGTCGTAGTGGGTGGTCTCGCCG
The DNA here is from genome assembly GCF_009707605.1 of Conexibacter sp. W3-3-2. Lineage (NCBI taxonomy): Bacteria > Bacillati > Actinomycetota > Thermoleophilia > Solirubrobacterales > Conexibacteraceae > Conexibacter > Conexibacter sp. W3-3-2. The sequence goes on from NZ_WLYW01000001.1 coordinate 796,112, forward strand.
CGGATGACCGCGCCGAGGCAGGCGACGCCCGCGTAGCGCCCCGACTCGGCCGCGTACTTCGCGACCATCGGGAGCTCGTAGGCGCCCGGCACCTCGAAGACGTCGACGCCCTCCGCCCCCGCCTCCTCGAACGCGCCGCGCGCGGAGTCGATCAGCCGGTCGGCGAGGTCGCGGTAGAACGTCCCGACCGCGATCGCGTAGCGCGCCATCAGGCCTGGTCCCCGGTCTCGCGCTTGGCCCGGTCGGCCTCGCGCTCGGTGTGCAGCAGCTCCTCGTCGAGGTTCAGGCCCTGGTGGTGCAGCATGTGCTCCATCCGCTCCTTCTTCGTGCGCAGGTACGCGGCGTTGTGCGGGTTCGGGGCGTGCTCGATCGGCACCTGGGCCGCGACCGACAGCCCGTAGCCCTCGAGGCCGCGGATCTTCTTCGGGTTGTTCGTGAGGATGCGGATCGACGACAGGCCGAGGTCGACGAGGATCTGCGCGCCGATGCCGTAGTCGCGCAGGTCGGCGGGCAGGCCGAGCTTGAGGTTGGCCTCGACCGTGTCGTAGCCCTCCTCCTGCAGCTTGTAGGCCTTCAGCTTGTTCAGCAGGCCGATCCCGCGGCCCTCCTGGGAGAGGTACAGCAGCACGCCGCGCCCCTCCTGCTCGATCATCGAGAGCGCCGACTCGAGCTGCTCGCCGCAGTCGCAGCGCAGGGAGTGGAAGACGTCCCCGGTGAGGCACTCGGAGTGCACGCGCACGAGGACCTCGTCCTGGCCGTCGACGTCGCCCTTGACCATCGCGACGTGGTGCTTGTCGTCGACGAGGCTGCGGTAGCCGATCACGGTGAACTCGCCGAACGCGGTCGGCATGCCGGTCGCGACGACGCGCTCGACGAGCTTGTCGTGGCGGCGCCGGTACGCGATGAGGTCGGCGATGGTGATGAGCTTGAGCCCGTGCTTGGCGCAGTACGGCACGAGGTCGGGCAGGCGCGCCATCGTCCCGTCCTCGTTCTGGATCTCGCAGATCAGGCCGGCGGGCTGGCAGCCCGCGAGGCGGGCGAGGTCCACGGACGCCTCGGTGTGCCCGGTGCGCTCGAGCACGCCGCCGTCACGGGCCTTGAGCGGGTGCACGTGCCCGGGGACGACGATGTCGGCCTTGCCCTTGGCGGGGTCGACGGCGGTGCGGATCGTCGTGGCCTGGTCGGCGGCCGAGATGCCCGTGGTGACGCCCTCGCGCGCCTCGATCGTGACCGTGAACGGCGTCTCGTAGGCGGACTCGTTCTTCAGCGACATGAGCTCGAGGCCGAGCTCGTCGCAGCGGTCGGGCGTGAGCGCGACGCAGATCCAGCCGCCCGCCTGGCGGGTCATGAAGTTGATCGCCTCGGGCGTGACGAACTCGGCCGCCATGACGAGGTCGCCCTCGTTCTCGCGGTCCTCGTCGTCGACGACGACGATCATCTTGCCGGCGGCGATGTCCTCCAGGGCCTCCTCGACCGTGGAGAACGCGATCTCCTGCGTGCTCATCGTCCCACCAGCTTCTCGACGTACTTGGCCACGATGTCCACCTCCAGGTTGACGGGCGCCCCGGGCGCCAGCGTCCCGAGCGTCGTGCGCTCCAGGGTCTCGGGGATCAGGGAGACGGCGAACGAGTCCTCGTCCACCGCCGACACGGTCAGGGAGACGCCGCTGACGGCGATCGATCCCTTCTCGACGACGTACCGCAGCAGCGACGGGTCGGCCGCGAAGGTCAGGACGCGCGAGAAGCCCTCCTCGCGGATGTCCCGCAGGGTCGCGACGCCGTCGACGTGCCCCTGCATGATGTGGCCGCCCAGGCGCGCGTCGGCGCGCAGCGCGAGCTCGAGGTTCACCGGCGAGCCCTGCTCGAGTGCGCCGAGCGCGGTGCGGCGCAGGCTCTCCTGGATCGCGTCGGCGGCGAACGTCTCGGCGGTCGGGTCCAGCGCGGTCAGGCAGCAGCCGTTCACGGCGATCGAGTCGCCCTGCCCCAGCTGCGCCGCCAGGCGCGTGCGCACGACGATCCGTGCGCCGTCGTCGGTCTGGTGCAGCTCCTGCACCGTCCCGAGATCTTCGACCAGTCCCGTGAACATTCGCTTCACCACTCCCGCAGTCGTGCGCTGATGAGGATGTCGTCGGCGATCCGCTCGGTCTCGAGCGTGAGCGCCCGCAGCGCCTCGGAGATCGTCTCGGCGCCCTCGCCCTCGAGCGGGTCGCGGGCGCTGCGGCCGCCGAGCAGCAGCGGCGCGAGGAACAGGCGGACCTCGTCGATCTCGCCCGCGTCCAGGAACGCGCCCGCCAGGCGCGGCCCGCCCTCCAGGAGGATCGAGGCGATCCCGCGGTCCCCGAGGGCGGCGAGCGCGGAGCGCACGCGCGCGGGCTCGTTCTCGCCCGCTGCGACGATCACATCCGCCCCGGCCATCTCGAGCGCGTCGGTGGCGGTGCGCGGTGCGGCGCGCGACACGATCACCGAGAGCGGCAGCTCGGGGGCGGCGGCGATGAGGGCGGAGTCCAGCGGCAGCCGGGCCTCGGAGTCGAACACGACGCGGCGCGGCTGGCGGGTGGCGCGCTCGATGCGCGAGGTGAGCTGCGGGTCGTCGGCGAGCGCGGTGCCGATGCCGACGACGACCGCGTCGACCGTGCTGCGCCACCAGTGCGCGAGCTCGCGGCTCTCCTCGCTGGAGATCCACTTGGAGTCGCCGGTCTTCGTGGCGACCTTGCCGTCGAGCGTCATCGCGCTCTTGAAGAGCACCCAGGGCCGGCCGGTGCGCGCGTGCTTGCGGAAGGCCTGGTTCTGCAGGCGGGCGCGGGCGGCGAGCTCGCCGCCGGCGACGTCCACCTGGATGCCCTCGTCGCGCAGGATCCCCAGGCCGCGCCCGGCGGCCTTCTCGCTCGGGTCGTCGGCCGCGACGACGACGCGGGCGATCCCGGCCTCGACGATCGCCTCGGTGCACGGCGGCGTCTTGCCGGTGTGGCAGCACGGCTCCAGCGACACGTACATCGTCGCCCCGCGCACGTCGGCGTCGCCGCAGGCGGCGAGCGCGGCGCGCTCCGCGTGCGGTCCGCCGAACTCGGCGTGGTGCCCCTCCCCCACGACCGTGCCGTCCTTCACGACGACCGCGCCGACGACCGGGTTGGGGTGCACGCGGCCCACCCCGAGCTCCGCGAGCTCGATGGCGCGGGCCAGGTGGACGTGGTCGGTCTCGGTCCGCTGCATGGGGCCACCTGCAGGATAGGGACCGCGGGCCTCGGGCCAGGGTCCGGGTGGCCCGCCGCGGGCGGGGCCGCGCCTACCGGCCCTTGAAGGCGCAGCGGCCGCCGGTCAGCCGGTACACGCGGATCAGCGGACCGGGCCGGTGGTAGGCCAGCGGGTAGTACTGGAACGACCAGTCGAAGTTGAAGTCGACCGGGTCGGCGCCCTCGCGGTACGGGGAGTCCTCGCGGACGAGGATCGACCGCTTCTCGAGCTCCTTGTAGTACGCGATCGCGCCGGGCACCTGCTCGGGCTCCGCCTCCGCGCGCCCGCGCTGCGTCGAGCCGGACACGACGTAGCAGTACTGGTCCTCCTCGTAGCGGTCGATGAGCTCGGGGGCCAGCGTGCGCTCGTAGTCCTCGATGTTCACGATCCGTCCCGGGTCGGGGATGAACGACCCGTCGTTGGCGATGTTCGAGCGGCTCGTCGGGAACTTGATCCAGCGGTTCCCGTTGCCGGTCGTCTGGCGCATGATCGACTCGGCGTCCTGGGCCCAGGCGTCGGGGACGATCGGCTCGACGACGATCTTCGAGCGCGGCGCGACGTTCTCGACCATCCACGCGCGCGTCAGGTTGCGGGTGTCGTCGCGGCTGAGCACGAGGCCGCTGTGGAGGCTGTAGAGGAGTCCCTGGCCGCACAGCAGCACGACGCCGAGGCTCATCAGGGCGGGCTTCCAGGTCGGGCCGGTGCGGCGGGCGAGGCGGTCGACGGCCCAGATGACGACGAACGCGGCGAGGATGCAGGCGATCGGGAAGATCGGCAGCAGCCAGCGGCCGAAGAACCGCTCCTGGCCGCCCATGAAGTAGAGGAAGATCAGCGGCGCGGGCGCGAGCACGACGGCCATGCGCCGGTCGACCGCCAGCAGCACGCCGATCGCGATCGCCGCGGCGAGGATCGGCACCCAGCCCAGGCCCCAGGTGAAGGCCCAGAGGTAGTACTCGATGCCGTTGTCGTGGGTCAGGCCGAGCTTGCCGAACGAGTCACCGGAGACCGTCGTCTGGTGCTCGAGTCCGTCGCGGAACTCGTCGAAGGCCAGGACGGCGTAGGGGTTCGCGGCGACGAAGCCGATCGTCGCCATCACGCCGGCCAGGAGGACGCGGCGCAGGTGCACGAGCGCCCCCTCGGTCGTGCCGGCCTGGAGCATCTGGAAGACGGTGGCGGCCAGCAGCGGCAGCAGCACGATGCCGCCGGTGTACTTCGTGGCGCAGGCGAGGCCGAGCCCGAGCCCGGCGACCACGTAGTCGCGGGTCCAGCCGCGGTGCAGGATCCCGGCGGTGCCCCACAGCGACAGGCAGATCGGGGCGAGCGTCGGGACGTCGTTGAGCGCCAGGTGGCTGTAGAAGACCGGCAGGAACGCCACGGCCATGAGCCCGGCGGCGAGCAGGCCGACGCGCCGGTCGAAGAACCGCTTGCCGGCCAGGTAGAGCAGCCAGATCCCGAGCGTGCCGAGCGCCGCAGCGGTGACCCGGGCGACGACCCAGACCTCGGTCGGGTCGCTGGCGAACTGGCTGGCGACCGCCTCGCGGCCGCCGAACCAGCCCGCGAAGACGATGTGCAGGACGTACGTGTAGGCGGGCGGGTTGACGAAGTAGTGCGGGTTCCAGCCGTGGCCGAAGAGGCCGATCGCCTTCGGCAGGAAGTGCGCGTTCTCGTCCGCGTTGTACGCGTACGGCATGCCGTGGTCGACGCCCCAGATGCGGACGAGGAACGACCCGAGCAGCAGCGCGACGATCGCCGCCGACCAGCGCGTGGGACGCCAGGCACGGGCCCGGGCGACGGTGTCGCGCAGCTCCGCCCGGGCGCGGTCGCGCGCGCCACGGCGGCGCGGCGGGACGCCCGGCGGCGGCGACGCCGGGGCGCGGTCGCGGTCGCGGTGCGTCAGGTGATCAACAGCGGACATAGGCCCCGTAGGCGTCCGAGGACGCGGCGTAGGTGTAGCCCGGCAGGATCGACGTCTGGGCGGGCGCGTCCATGCCGTCGGTGAGGACCTGCCGGATCAGGACCGAGCGGTTGGCCGCGTAGATCGCGACCCCGCCCTGCTCGGCGCGGCGCAGTCCGTCGCCGCCCTTCCCGGTCTCCTTGTCGGGGACGGTGTCGGTCCGCGCGACGACCTTGTCGGCCGGCAGGTCGAGGATCCAGCGGACGTCGGCGATGAGCTTGTGGTTGGGGACCGACACGACGCCGCACTTCAGGCCCGCCTGGACCGCGGGAGAGCGCAGGACGTCCTCGAGCCCGGTGCGGTACTCGCTGCGGAAGGTCAGCTCGTTGTCGAACACCTTCAGGTTCACGCGCGTCGCCGTGTAGAAGGTGCCGCCGAGGACGACGAGCACGGAGGCGACCGCCCAGGCCGTGCGGGCGCGGCCGGCCTGCAGCAGCGTCCAGCCGCCGAGCGCGACGGCGGCGAACACCATGACCATGAGCGAGGGCACCAGCAGGTAGCGCTGGATCACCGACAGTCCGGCGAGGCCGACGGCCGCGAAGGTGCCCAGGCCCACGAGGAACAGCGCGGTCGGCATCACGACGCGGCGCGGCACGAGGTAGGCGGCCAGCGCGAAGCCGGCGAGGCCCGCGATCGCGACGGGCGCCTTGTCCAGGCGGGTGAGGAACTCGACGGTCGCGGAGGGCACGGCGCCGATCCCGGAGGCGCGGCCCAGCTCCTCCGCCAGGCCGCTGGTGTGCGTCAGCGAGTACATCGGGTCGCCGGTGACGATCAGGTCGGTCAGCGCCCAGATCACGGGGCCGCTCGCGGTCCAGACGGCGTAGCGGACCCGCGTGCCCCAGTCCGCGGGCCAGGCGCACCAGAGGAAGTACAGGCCGATGATCAGCCAGGCCTCGGGGCGCAGCATCGCGGCGAGCGCCAGCAGCGCGAACACCGGGGTGCCGCGGCGCGGGCGCTCCTGCTCCAGGCAGGCGGCCCACACGATCATCGCGAGGAACGGGATGTCGAGGTAGCCGCGGGCCGCGAGGAACGGGAAGTCGAAGCGCGTGCACAGCAGCGCGGCGGTGATCAGCCCGATCGTGGGCGTGAACGCGCGCGCGGCGAGCCGGTACATCCCCATCGTGAGCACGACGAAGCTCAGCCAGGTGAACGCGATCATCACCCGGTCCGCACCCTCGCCCAGCGGCACGAGCGCGGCGCCGAACAGGATCGCCAGCGGGTGCTGGGTCGGCGCGCGGTAGGCCTCGAAGCTCAGGTTCGTGCCGTCGAGCAGCTCGCGACCCCAGACCAGCGAGTAGACCGAGTCGTAGTTCGGGTAGGTCGGGTAGACGAAGAACCCGACCACCACGGCGACCACGAGGCCCGCCAGCCCGAGCGCCGGGACGAGGCGCCGGCCGCGTGCCGGCAGGCGCGCGGCGAGGCCGGACCGCGCCTGCGGTCCGGACCGGGGCCGGGTGAGGGTCGCGGATTCCATGGACGAGCGGAGGACCGGCGCGAGCGCGTGCTGCCGGGCCCTCTGGGATACTGCGCGTCGAGTGTACGGCACATCGCCGACCCTTCCGCCGCCCGCGCCCCGGCGGGCAGGCACGCGCTCCGGCAGTAACTCGGGCGGACGGCGCGGGTAGACCGGGCGGACCTTCTCTATGAAACTCATCATCCAGATTCCCTGCTTCAACGAGGAGGAGCAGCTCCCCGCGACGCTGGCGGACCTCCCCCGTGAGGTGCCCGGCTTCGACGTGGTCGAGTGGCTCATCATCGACGACGGCTCGGTGGACCGGACGATCGCGGTCGCCCGGGCGGGCGGGGTCGACCACATCGTCAAGCTGACGAACAACAAGGGCCTCGCCGCGGGCTTCCAGGCGGGCCTCGACGCGTGCCTGAAGCTCGGCGCCGACGTCATCGTCAACACCGACGCCGACAACCAGTACTCCGCGGCCGACATCCCGCGCCTCGTCGAGCCGATCGTCGCGGGCCGCGCCGACATGGTCGTCGGCGACCGCGAGACCGACAACATCGAGCACTTCTCGCCGCTGAAGAAGCGGCTCCAGAAGGCGGGCTCGTGGGTCGTGCGCCAGGCGTCGGAGACGACGGTCCCCGACACGACCTCGGGCTTCCGCGCCTACAACCGCGAGGCGGCGATCCAGATGGCGGTCGTCTCGAAGTACACGTACACGCTCGAGACGATCATCCAGGCGGGCAAGCTGCTCGTCGCCACCGACCACGTCGCGATCGGGACGAACCCGAAGACGCGCGAGTCGCGGCTGTTCCCGTCGATGGGCTCCTACGTGCGGCGCAACGCCGTGGCCATCAGCCGCATCTACACGCAGTACGAGCCGCTGAAGGTGTTCCTGCGGATCGCCCTCGTCCTGGCGCTGCTGGCGATGATCCCCTGGATCCGGTTCTTCGTCGCGTACGTGCAGGACGACGGCGCCGGGCACGTGCAGTCCCTGATCTTCGGCGCCGTCCTGTTCAACGCCGCGGTCGTCGTCGCCGTCCTCGGCGTCATCGGCGACCTCCTCTACGCCCAGCGGATCATGTCCCAGCGGATCTTCGAGCGCGTGCGCCGGATCGAGCTGCAGCTGGGCGTCCCCCCGTCCCACTACGAGCCCGGCGCCAAGCCGACCGGCCAGCCGCCCACCACGGGCGCCGGGGCCGGCGCGCAGCGCACCGGGGAGCACGAGGCCCTCAAGGTATGACCCCCTCCACGACCACCGACGCCGAGGGCGTCGTCACCGGCAACACGTACGACAAGTACGGCTCGACCAACCCGGTCGTCAAGCGGCTGATGGCGAACTTCGAGTCGACCCTCGACGAGCTGTTCGAGGCCGCCGATCCGCAGTCGCTGCTGGACGTCGGCTGCGGCGAGGGCGTGCTCATCCACGAGTGGGCGCAGAAGCTCGGGGACAAGCGCGTCGTCGGCATCGACCTCGAGGAGGAGTCGATCCAGGCCGGCTGGGCCCAGCGCCAGGCGCCGAACCTCGAGTACAGGATCATGAAGGCGGAGGACCTCCCGTTCGCCGACGGCGAGTTCGACGTCGCGACCGCGATCGAGGTGCTCGAGCACGTGCCGGACCCGGCGCACACCGTCGCGGAGATGGCGCGCGTCGCCAGCCGCTGGCTGCTGGTCAGCGTCCCGCGCGAGCCGCTGTGGCGCGGCCTGAACATGGCCCGTGGCGCGTACCTCAAGGACCTCGGCAATACCCCGGGGCACATCAACCACTGGTCCAAGCGCTCGTTCGTGCAGCTGCTCTCGCAGCACGGCGAGGTCGTGCAGGCCCGCTCGCCGTTCCCGTGGACGATGCTGCTCGTCCGCCTCGCGAAGTAGGGCGCGTGGCGGCCGCGCCGGCCGCGCCGTCCGACGACGGCGCCTACGCCCGCGGTGCGCGGATCCTCTCGCTGGGGATCGCGTCCACGGGCGTCTTCACGTTCGCGTACTTCGCGGTCGCGTCGCACACCCTGAGCCCGTCCGAGTACGGGGCCGTCGCGTTCCTCTGGAGCGTGCTGTTCGTCGTGATGTCGGTGATCTACCGACCGGTCGAGCAGCTGCTGTCCCGCACGCTCGCGACGTCCCGGGCGCTGGGGGGCGAGGCCGCCTCGCTGCGGACCCCGCTGATCATCCAGGGCTCGTTCGCGCTGCTGTTCCTCGTCGTCGCGCTCGCGTTCAAGGGCACGCTGGAGGACCGGCTGGAGTCCGAGACGCTGTTCTGGATCTTCGTCGGGGCGGCGCTGGCGTACGCGGCCTCGTACTTCGCCCGGGGCTACTTCGCCGGGCACCAGTGGTTCGCGCTCTACGGCGGCCTGGTCCTGTTCGAGTCGATCGCCCGGATCCTCTTCCCGGTGGCCGTCGCGGTCGGGATCGCGTCCGGCCAGACGGCCGTCGCGCTGGGGATCCTCGCCGCGCCGTTCGCGTCGCTGCTGGTCGTGCCCGCCGCCCTCGTGCGGTACCGCCGCCGGGAGGCCGCCGGCGAGCTGCCCACGGCCCCGGCCGCCGCGCCTGCGGGTCGGGGCGAGCTGCGGGAGGGCGCGGACTTCGCGCTGTCGGTCGCGATGGTCCAGCTCGCCGAGCAGACGCTGCTGAACGTCGCGGTGCTGACCGTCGCCGCGTCGGCGGGCAACGCGCTGGCGGGCGTGGTCTTCAACGCCTTCATGATCGCCCGCGCACCGCTGCAGCTGTTCCAGTCGATCCAGACCTCGCTGCTGCCCCATCTCGCCGGGCTCGAGGCCACCGAGGGCCGCGAGGCGTTCGCCCGCGCGATCCGGGTGACCGTGCTGGCGATCACCGGGTTCGCGGCCGCGATCACGCTCGGGCTGCTCGTCCTCGGCCCGTTCGCGATGGACCTGCTGTTCGACGAGGCCTACGACTACGGGCGGCTCGGTCTCGCCGCCGTCGGGGTCGGGATGGGCTTCCACCTCGTCGCCGGGACGCTGAACCAGGCCGCCCTGGCGCGCGGCCGCGCCCGCCTGGCCGCGGGCGCCTGGCTGCTCGGTGCCGCCGTGTTCGTCGTCTGGATGGTCGTGCCGGTGATCGACGACCAGCTCGTGCGCGCGGAGACCGGGTACCTGGCCGCCGCCGCGCTGCTGTGCGCGCTGCTGACCGCGGTGTACCGCGGCGGGACGCCCGCGCGCCCCGCCGCCTGACCGGCCTACTCGTGGGCGAGCGCCTCGAGCACGTTCAGCCGCGCCGCGCGACGGGCGGGCAGGGCCGCGGCGAGCACCCCGGCGAGCGCGGACAGCGCCAGCAGCAGCACGAGCGAGATCCCCGGGACGTGCAGGACGATCTCGTCGATCGCCTGGGTGAAGACGATCGACAGCACGACCCCGACCGCGAGGCCCAGGACGCCGCCGATGACCGCGATGATCACCGACTCCTTGCGGATCATCGCCTTGACCTGCCGGCGTGAGGTGCCGATCGCGCGCAGCATGCCGAGCTCGCGCGTGCGCTCGGTGATCGACAGCGCGAGCGTGTTGACGATGCCGAACAGCGACACGATGATCGCGAGCGCCAGCAGCGCGTAGATCATGCCGAGCAGCTGGTCGATCTGGCCGGCCTGCTCGTCCTTGAACTCGCTCGCGGTCAGCACCTCGGTCTGCGGGAACGCCCGGTCCAGGACGCGCGCGACGGCTCGCTTGGTGGCGGCGGTGTCCGTCCCCGGCGCGTAGCGCAGGAAGACGTAGGAGTCGTTGGCCACGCCGACGTCGCGGGCGACGGTGGCGTCGGGCAGGACGAGGTCGCCGAGCAGGTCGGCCTTGTCCTCGAACGTCCCGGCGACGCGCAGCCGCAGCTGCGACCGCCGCGGGGTGCGCACGGTGAGCGTGTCGCCCGCCTGCAGGCCGCGGTCCTTCGCGAAGTCGCGGGACACCGCGACCTCCGAGTCCCCGAGCCCGGAGATCACGTCGCCGCCGCTCGTGACGTTGTAGACGCGGGTGACCGTGCGCGGGTCGACGCCGGTGACGTCCTCGTCCTCGCCGTCCAGGCGCACCTGAGCGAAGCGGAAGCCCGACAGCGTCTCGACGCCACGGACGCGCGCGACCCGGTCGGCGACCGCGCCGGAGAAGGGGTCGAAGCCGTTCTGGTGCTGGATGACCGCGTCGCCCGCGAGGCCCCGGTCGATGAAGCCCGACACGGTCTCCTTCGCGCTCGCGGCGAAGATCGACGCGAAGCTCACCAGCGCCACGCCGATCATCAGGGCCGCGGCGGTCGCGGCCGTGCGGCCCGGCTGGCGCACCGAGTTCTCGCGGGCCAGCCGCGCGGTGACCCCGCTGCCGAACACGCGGCCGACGACGGCGGCGATCGGGCCGACGAGCTTCGGGCTCATCAGGCCGACGCCGAGGAACGTCGCGGCGGCGCCCGCCCCCGCCAGCGAGAGCCCCGTCGTCGCGTCGTCGACCGCGACGAGCGCGACGACGAGCAGCACGATCCCGATCGAGGTCAGGACGACCGCGGCCGGGAACGCCAGCCGCGACGAGCGGCTCTCCGGCAGCGCGACGCCCTCGCGCAGCGCGGCCACCGGCGGGACGCGCGTGGCGCGCAGCGCCGGCGCGAGGCTCGCCAGCAGCGTCACGAGCACCCCGACGACGAGCGAGACGACGATCGTGCGGGTCTCGAGCACGGTGCCCTGCGACGGGAGGTCGAACCCGACGGCGTAGAACAGGGCCTTCAGCAGCTTCGCGACCCCGATGCCGAGCAGCAGTCCGACCGCGCTGCCGAGCGCGCCGAGCGCCAGCCCCTCGGTCAGCACGCTGCGCAGCACCTGGCCGCGGGACGCGCCGAGCGTGCGCAGCAGCGCGAACTCGCGGGCGCGCTGCGTCACCGTGATCGAGAACGTGTTGAAGATGATGAACGCGCCGACGAACAGCGAGATGCCGGCGAAGGCCAGCAGCGCCGTCGGCAGGAACGACAGGTTGTCCTTGATCGTCTCGGTCTGGTCGCGCGCCTCCTCCTGCCCGGTGCGCACGTCGTAGCGCCGGTCGGGCACCGCGGCGCGCACGGCGTCGCGCAGCGCGGACGGGCTCGTGCCGTCCTTCGCGGCGATCGCGATCTCGTCGAAGCGGCCCGCCTTGCCGGTGATGCGCTGCGCCTCCGGGAGCGTCATCAGCGCGACGGCCGCGCCGCCGTAGGAGTCGACGCCCGCGACGCCGACCAGACCGACCAGTCGGTAGGTCCGCCGCGGCTCCTTGGCGACGATGTCGACGGTGCCGCCGACCTCGAAGCCCTTGCGCTCGGCGGTCGAGCGGTCGAGCGCGACCTCGTCGGCGCGCCGCGGCAGGCGGCCCTCGAGCACGTCGAAGGACTCGAAGCGCCGGTCCTGCTGGATCGACGCGACGAAGTTCGGGGCGCCCGAGGACACCGGGTCGCCCTTGCGGTCGAGGATCGTCGCCTCCTGGTCGAAGACGCTGCCGCCGACCGAGGCGACCTGCGGGAGCGTGCGGATGCGGTCCGCCACGGAGGACGGGATCGACTCCGTCTGCCCGAACTGGGCGGCGGTGACCTCGTCGTCGGGGGTCACGACGGCGTCGGTCTGCGCGTAGGAGGCCGCGAAGATCCGGTCGAACGACGAGTTGATCGTGTCGGTGAAGACGTAGGTCCCGGCGATCAGCGTGACGCCGAGGGCGACGGCCAGCGCGGTCAGCGCGAGCCGGGTCTTGCGGGCGAGCAGCCCGCGGAGGGCGACCTTGCGCATCGTCGGCCCCTACGCGCCGGTCGGCACGCGCGGCGTGACGCGCTCGTCGGAGACGACGAGGCCGTCCTGGAGCGTGACGAGCCGGTCGGCGATCGCCGCGGCGTCGGGGTCGTGGGTGACCATGACGATCGTCTGACCGAACTCGTCGACGCTGCGGCGCAGCAGCGCCAGCACCTCCGCGGAGGTCTTGGAGTCGAGGTTGCCGGTCGGCTCGTCGGCGAACACGATCGCCGGCCGGGAGGCGAGCGCGCGGGCGACCGCGACGCGCTGCTGCTGACCGCCCGACAGCTCCGCGGGACGGTGGGTGAGCCGGTTCTGCAGCCCGACGATGCCGACGAGCTGGTCGATCCACTCGCGGTCGGGCCGGCGTCCGGCGATCGAGAGCGGCAGCAGGATGTTCTCCTCGGCGCTGAGGACCGGGACGAGGTTGAACGACTGGAAGATGAACCCGATGCGGTCGCGGCGCAGCTCGGTGAGCTTCGCGTCGTCCAGGGCGGTGATCTCCACGCCGTCCAGGCGCACGGTGCCGCCGGTGGGCCGGTCGAGCCCGGCGAGGCAGTGCATGAGCGTCGACTTGCCCGAGCCGGAGGCGCCCATGATCGCCGTGAACTCCCCGGCGGGGAACGTGGCGGAGACGCCCGCGAGGGCGTGCACGGCCGCCTCGCCCTCCCCGTAGCGGCGGGTCAGCTCGTGGGCGACGACGAGGTCGGCGGCCGTGGGCGCCGCAAGACCGGAAGGGTGGGTGGACATGACCGTCAGCGTCGCAGACGCGCGGGTCGTCGCCCATCGGGAACCTCCCCTACGGCACCCCGGGGAGCCGGGGTAGGGTCCGCGGATGCGCGAGATCGCCCCGGACGTCCACCTGATCACCGGCTTCCCGCCGCTGGCCGTCAACTGCTTCCTCATCGGGGACGTGCTCGTCGACGCGATGGGCCGGGGCGACGCCAAGCGGATCCTCAAGGCGCTGCAGGGGCGCACCGTCGCCGCGCACGCGCTGACGCACGCGCACCCGGACCACCAGGGCTCCTCGCACGCGGTCTGCGAGGCCCTCGGGATCCCCCTGTGGGTGCACGAGCTCGACGCCCCCGCGGTCGAGGACCCGTCGCTCATCCGGCAGCGTCAGCGGTCCCACCCGATCAACACGCTGATGGACCGGCTCTTCACCGGACCCGCGCACCCGGTGGCGCGCACGCTCGCCGAAGGCGACGTGGTCGGCGGCTTCACGGTGCTGGAGACCCCGGGGCACTCGCTCGGCCACGTCTGCTTCTGGCGCGAGTCCGACCGCGTCCTGATCGCCGGGGACGTCCTCAACACGCAGCACTCGCTGCTGCTGTTCCCGCGCGGCCCGCGCGAGCCGGTCGGCTGGTTCACCCCCGACCCGGAGACCAACCGCGCGTCGCTGCGGCGTCTTGGGGAGCTCGAGCCGGCGGTCGTGTGCGTCGGCCACGGGCCGGTGTGGACCGACACCGCCCGGTTCGTCGCGTTCTGCCGGTCGGTCTGAGCGGTCCGCGGCGCCGCCGCGCGCGTCAGGCCGCGCCGCGCGCGGCCGCCTCGATCTCGCGGAAGGCGGCGGCCGGGTCGGGCTTGGAGAAGACGGCGGAGCCGGCGACGAGCTTGTCCGCCCCCGCCTGCACGACGACCGGCGCGGTGCGGGCGTCCACGCCGCCGTCGACCTCGAGCGCGACGTCGGGACCGACGAGCGCGCGCATCCGCTCGATCTTCGCCGGGGACGTCGGGATGAACGGCTGACCGCCCCAGCCGGGGTTCACGGTCATGCAGAGCGCGAGGTCGACCTCGACCTCCTCGAAGACCCCGAGCGGCGTGCCGGGACAGACGGCGATCCCGGCCTTGACGCCGTGCTCGCGGATCGCCTGCACGACGCGGTGGCTGTGCGCGGTCGCCTCGGCGTGGAAGGTGATGACGTCGGCGCCCGCCTGCGCGAACGCGTCGACCTGCCGCTCGGGCCGGTCGATCATCAGGTGGCAGTCCAGGACCACGCGGTCGCCGAACGCCTCCCGCAGCGCGCTGACGACGATCGGGCCCATCGTGATCGGTGGCACGAAGACCCCGTCCATGACGTCGATGTGCACCCACGTCGCGCCGGCCTCGACGACCGTGGCGACCTGGTCGTGCAGGCGCGCGAAGTCGGCGGAGAGGATGGACGGGGCGATCTCGATGGAGCTCATGCCACCGGGGGTTCTACACCTCGGCGAGCATCGATGCCCCGCAGTGGTTGCAGAGCGTCATCGCCGTGGTGCTCATCCGCACGATCGTGCCGTGCTCGCCGCAGTCGGCGCACACCGACAGCAGCTCGAAGCGGTGCAGGCACGAGACGCAGCGGTAGCGGCCCGGCAGCGACGTGGGGCGCAGCCAGGGCTCCTTGCAGCTCGGGCACGCCGGCCCGATCTCCCACTCGGCGGACATCGAGCAGGGAGCCTACGGGGTCTCCCGGGCGACGTAGAACCCGTCGGTCCCGTCGCGGTGCGGGAGCGTCTGGAAGCGCTCGTCGCCGACCAGACGCTCCTCTTCCCGGGAGATCGTGCAGGTGGAGTAGACGAGCGTGCCCCCCGGCTTCAGGGCGCCCCGGGCGGCCTGGAGCATGCGGTCCTGCAGCGCGGCGAGCTGCGTGATCGCGGCCTCGGTCACGCGCCAGCGCAGGTCCGGGTGCGAGCGCAGCGTGCCCAGCCCGGAGCACGGCGGGTCCAGCAGCACGCGGTCGAACGGCCGGTCGGTCTGGAACCGCGACGCGTCGGCGACCACGACGGTGACGTTGCGGGCGTGCAGGCGCTCGCAGGTCCGCTGGAGCACCCCGGCCCGGCCGGTGTGCTGCTCGACGGCGACGAGGTCCCCCTCCCCGCCCATCAGCGCGGCGAGGTGGGCGGTCTTGCCACCCGGTGCGGCGCAGAGGTCGAGGACCCGCTCGCCCGGGCGCGGCCCGAGGAACCGGGCGACGCGCTGCGCGGCCCGGGACTGCGGGGTGATCGCGCCCGCGGCGAACAGCGGCGAGCCCGCCAGGTCGAACGGCCCGTCGAGCACGAGCGCGTCGTCCTCGCGGCGGCCGGGCGGCAGCTGCGAGGCGTCGACGGGGACGAGCGTGTTGATCCGCAGCACGAGCTCCGCGGGCTCGTTGTTGGCCGCCAGCAACGCCCGGGTCTCGTCCGCGCCGAGCTCGTCCCACCAGCGGCGCACGAGCCACTCCGGGTGGCTGTGGCGGATCGCGGCGCCCTGCGGGTCGGTGTCGGCGGGCAGCTCGATCCCCTCACGCTGGACGCGGCGCAGGATCGCGTTGACGACCTTGTGGCCCGGGCCGGGCTTCGCGAGCTCGACGCTCTCGGAGATCGCGGCGTGGTCGGCGATCCCGTCGAGGAACAGCAGCTGCTCGAGCCCGAGCCAGAGGGCGGCGCGGACCTCGGGCTGCAGGCGTCCCTTCGCGTGGCGGGAGACGATCCACTCCAGCGTGCCGTGCCGCTGCACGACCCCGAACACCAGGCGCTTGGCGAGCGCCCGCTCGCGGGGATCCAGGCCCTCCGCCTCGGCGCGCAGCGCCCGGTCGGCGTAGGCCCCCTGCTCGAAGACGCGCCGCACGACCCGCAGCGCGGTCGCACGCGCCGGGCTGACCGCGGACATGGGCCGGACGGTACCTCAGCGCCGACCGCGGAGGTCCTGCGCCGGGACGCTCAGCTGCGGCCGCGCAGGTAGTCCGCGTAGGACATCGTTCGCTTGCCGGGCGGCTGGACCTCGAGCAGCTCGAGCGTCCCGTCCTCCCCCACGCGCGCGTCGCGCACGCCGAGGAACGAGCCGTCGGGCAGCTGCAGGCGCGCGCCGATGTGCGGGCTCAGGGCGCGCACGACGCGCACCTGCTCGGCGGCGGGGGCGCCCGGGTCCAGCGTGCGGTCCTCGGCGGTGAGCTTCTCCGCGTAGGTGACGCCGTCCTCGACCTGCTCCTCGTAGACGGGCGGGTCGTCGAGGGCGCGGATCAGCAGCGTCGCGCCGAGGTCCTGCAGGCGGCGGGCGAGCGCCCCGTAGGTGTCGTCCTCGCGGATCGGCTCGCGCTCCAGCAGCCCGACCGGGCCGCTGTCGAGGCCCGCGGTCAGGCGCATGATCGCCACGCCGGTCTCGGCGTCTCCGGCCATGATCGCCCGCTCGATCGGGGCCGCGCCGCGCCAGCGCGGCAGCAGCGACGGGTGCACGTTGAGGATCTCGTGCGCGTCGAGCAGCTCCTGCTTGATCAGGGCGCCGAACGCGCACACGATCAGCACGTCGGGCCGGGCGGCGGCGATCCGCTCGCGGGCCTCGGGACCGTTGACGTCCTGCGGCTGGTCCAGCGGGATGCCCAGCAGGCGCGCGAGGTCGGCGACCGGCGGCGACTGCAGCGCGCGGCCGCGCCCCTTCGGGCGGTCCGGGCGGGTGACGACGAGCTCGGGGCGGTGCGGCGTGTCGGCCAGCCGGCCGAGGATCGCGGCCGCGAAGTCCGAGGTGCCGAGGTAGACGGTGCGCACGCGGACCGGGCTCAGTCGCCGAGGTCGGGGCCGCGGACCCCGCGCTCCTGCGCCTCGCGCAGCGCGCGCATCGCCTCCTTGCGCTGGGCGCGCGTGGTGCGGTCGAGGATCAGCACGCCGTCGAGGTGGTCCATCTCGTGCTGGATGACTCGGGCCTCGAGGCCGGACGCCTCGATGATCTGCTCCTCGCCCCACTCGTCGAGCGCGCGGACCCGCACGTGCACGGGGCGCTCGACGTCGACGACGACCGCGGGCAGGCTCAGGCAGCCCTCCTCGAAGACCTCGGTCTCCTTGCTGGACCACTCGATCTCCGGGTTCACCAGGGCCGCGAGCGGCGCCTCGGAGCTCAGCCGGTAGACGAGCAGGCGCGTCGGGACGCCCAGCTGCGGCGCGGCGAGCCCGATGCCCATCGAGTCCTCCATCAGCGAGCCCATGCGCTGCACCTCGAGCCGCAGCTCGTCGTCGAAGTCCTCGATCGCCCGGGCCTTCGTCTTGAGGACCGGGTCGCCGAACTGCTTGACGAGCTTCAGCGCCTCCCGGCGGCGCGCGAGCGCCTCGGGGTCGGGCGGCGGGACCTCGCGGGTCGGGCGGCCGCCGTCGGCCTCCTCGTCGGGGACCAGCTCGGTCTTCTCGTCGACGTCGGACATCACCCCAAGGGTATCGGCGCGCGGCCCCGGGCCTACTGCGGGTCGACGTCGACCGACAGGTTCGCGGTCCGGTGGGCCTTCGCGGCCCGGACGGCGGCGGCCGCGACCCCCGCCGCCTCGATCGCCGCGTAGCGGTCCGGGCCCTTGACGACCAGCTGGCTGCGCTCGCGGCCCCGCAGCCGGAACAGCGGTGCGGGACCGAGCAGCATCGCGCCGTCCCCCGCGCCCCCGGCCGCGTCCACGGCGGTCCGGACCGCGTGGGCGGCGGCGTGCGCGGCGCCCGGCTCGGTGGAGGAGCAGACGATCCGGATGAGTGTCGCGAACGGCGGGTAGCGCAGCGCGCGGCGGCGCTGGAGCTCGCCCTCGAGGAACCCGTCGCTGTCGTGCCGGACGGCGTGCATGATCGACGGGGCGTCGGGGTCGAGCGTCTGCACGAGCACCCGGCCCGCGCCCCCGCCGCGACCCGCGCGACCGGCGAGCTGGGTGACGAGGCTGAACGTCCGCTCCTCGGCGCGGAAGTCCGGGAACCGCAGCGTGCCGTCGGCGTCGACGACCACGCCGAGGTCGACGTCGGCGAAGTCGTGGCCCTTGGCGACGACCTGCGTGCCGACGAGGATCGCCCGGTCGGCGCGCTCGAAGCGCTGCAGCGCCTCGCCGGGGTTCGCGACCCCCGCGTCGAGGCGCACGACGGGCGCGATCCGCGCGAGCTCGTGCTCGAGCCGCTCGGTGCCGGTCCCGTGGCGGGCCAGCGACACCGAGGCGCACTCCGGGCACGCCCGCGGCACCGGCTCGCGGTGACCGCAGTGGTGGCAGGACATCGCGCCCTCCGCGCGGTGCAGCACGAGCGTGACGTCGCACTGCGGGCACTCCCACGTGTGGCCGCAGGAGCGGCAGGTGAGGAAGTTCGACCAGCCGCGCCGGTTGAGCAGGACGATCGCCTTGCGGGCGTCGACGAGCGCGTCGTGGGTGCGGCGGTGCAGGACCGTGCCGGCCGCGGTCGCGCGCATGTCGACGATCTGGACCGGCGGCAGACGCGCCCCGTCGGCGCGGTGCGCCAGCCGGATGCGGCGCAGCGCGTGCACCGACTCCGGGCGCGGCGTGGCGCTGCCGACGACGAGCACCCCGCCGGAGAGCTCGGCGCGCCGCTGGGCGACGAGGCGGGCGTCGTAGCGGGGGTCGCCCTCGTGCTTGTACGTGCCGTCGTGCTCCTCGTCGACGATCACCAGGCCGACGCCGCGCAGCGGCGCGAGCACCGCGGAGCGCGGCCCGACGCAGATCCGCGCCTCGCCGTCGCGCAGGCGCCGCCACTCGTCGTAGCGCTCGCCCTGGCTCAGGCCCGAGTGGAGCACCGCGACGGTGTCGCCGAAGCGGTCGACGAAGCGGGCGATCATCTGCGGCGTCAGCCCGATCTCCGGCACCAGGACGATCACGCCGGCCCCGGCGCGCAGCGTCTGCTCGGCGGCCCGCAGGTACACCTCGGTCTTCCCCGAACCGGTCACCCCGTGCAGCAGCAGCCGTTCCCCGGGCCCGGCGGTGGCGATCGCGTGCACGGCCGCCTCCTGCTCGGGGTTGAGGACGGGCGGGTCGCGGCGCGCCCCGACCGCGACGTGCTCGGGGGCGCGGCGGCGGTCCCGCGGTGCGACCGTGACGAGCCCGCGCTTCTCCAGGCGCCGCAGCGCCCCGAGGTCGGTTCCCGCGAACCGCGGCAGCGCGGCGAGCAGCGCGCGCTGGTTGTCGGTCAGGCGGACCTCCGGGCCGGGGTCGCGGCCCGCCGCGGTCGGCTCCGCCCACAGCTGGGCCTTCGCGCGCACCCCGGAGGGCGGCAGCATCAGCGACAGCGCCCGCGCGGGGGTCGAGCAGTACTCGCGGGCCATCCACAGGCCGAGGGCGACGAGCTCCGGCGGGATCGCCTCGGGCAGCACGCGGCGCGGCACCGCGAGCTCGTGCGGGCTGCTGTCGGCCAGGGCGGTGACGACCGCGCGAAGCGTCTGGCGGCCGAACGGGACCTCCAGCAGCGACCCGACCTCGGCGCCCTCCGGCCGGACGTAGTCGAACGGCCCGCGCAGTGCGCGGGCGGTCGTGAGCGGCTCGACCTGGACCACGGACTGCACGGACCGACCAGAGTACGGACGAGGGCGGCCCGACCGGGCCGCCCTCGTGGACGCTGCGGGTGTGGCGCGGGCGCTAGACGCCCGCGGCCGCCTTGAGCTCGTCGACCTTGTCCAGGTTCTCCCAGGTGAAGTCCGGGTCCTGGCGGCCGAAGTGGCCGTAGGCCGCGGTCTTCTGGAAGATCGGGCGGAACAGGTTCAGGTGCCGGCGGTACGCGAGCGGGCGGAGGTCGAAGACCTCGCGGACCGCGGCGTTGATCTTCGCGTGCGGGATCTTCTCGGTGCCGAACGTCTCGACGAGGATGGAGATCGGCTGCGCGACGCCGATGGCGTAGGAGACCTGGATCTCCGCGCGGTCGGCGAGGCCCGCGGCGACGACGTTCTTGGCGACCCAGCGGGTCGCGTACGCGGCGGAGCGGTCGACCTTCGAGCTGTCCTTGCCGGAGAACGCGCCACCACCGTGGCGGGCGGCGCCGCCGTAGGTGTCGACGATGATCTTGCGGCCGGTCAGGCCGGTGTCGCCGACGGGACCGCCGATGACGAAGCGGCCGGTCGGGTTCACGAGGAACTCGCCCAGCAGGGTGTTCTCGTCGTAGAGCTCGGCCGGCAGCACGGGCTTGACGACGTGCTCCCAGAGGTCGGCCTTGATCTTCGCCTGATCGCTGTACTCCGCGGTGTGCTGCGTGGAGATCAGCAGCTTGTCGATCGAGACCGGCTTGCCGTCGCGGTAGCGGACGGAGACCTGGGTCTTCGCGTCGGGGCGCAGGTAGTCGAGGTCGCCGTTCTTGCGGACCTCGGCGAGGCGCTCGGCCAGACGGTGCGCCTGCTGGATCGCCACGGGCATCAGCTCGGGGGTCTCGTTCGTGGCGTAGCCGAAGATGATGCCCTGGTCGCCCGCGCCCTCGAGGTCGAGGTCGTCGGCGGAGCCGCCCTTGTGCTCGGCGGCGTCGTCGACGCCGGCGGCGATGTCGTCGGACTGCGGGTCGATCGCGTTGAGGACCGCGCAGGAGTCGGCGGAGAAGCCCAGCGCCGCGTCGGTGTAGCCGATCTTGCGGATCGTCTCGCGGGCGATCT
Source organism: Conexibacter sp. W3-3-2 (assembly GCF_009707605.1). NCBI lineage: Bacteria > Bacillati > Actinomycetota > Thermoleophilia > Solirubrobacterales > Conexibacteraceae > Conexibacter > Conexibacter sp. W3-3-2. Next base: position 816,805 of record NZ_WLYW01000001.1, read on the forward strand.
TCTGGATGTCGATGTACGCGTCGGTGCGGATCTCACCGGAGACGACGGCCAGACCCGTGTTGACGAGCACCTCGCAGGCGACGCGCGCCTTCTCGGGGTTCGGGTCGTTCGCCAGCACGGCGTCGAGGACGCCGTCGGAGATCTGGTCGGCGACCTTGTCGGGGTGCCCCTCCGAGACGGACTCGGACGTGAACAGGTATTCGTTGTCGGCGTAGGTGCTCATGGGATCGAGAGAAGGATCTCCGCGGTGGATTCGTCCGCACTGCCGCTCGAGCGGGCTCCGATCGCCCGGACCTTCACCAGGTCGTCGCGGACGGCCTGGTAGGCGCGGTCATCGTTGAGGCCGGTCTGCTCGGCGAGGCGCAGAAGCTGACTGAGGTCGAGAAAGACTAGCGAGGTGGTCGGCTTTCCGCCGTTTCCGAGCACCGCCCGCCACGCGTCGCTGCCGGCGAGGCCGCCGTCGGCGCGCCGCGCGTCCAGGACGCCGTCGCGCCGGGTGGCGATGAGGACGCGTCCCTCGTCGACCGCGTAGTGGACCTCGATGCCCGCGGTGAGCCGCAGCGACGCGACCCCGTCGGCGCGCGTCCAGCGCGGTGTCGGCCCGCCGGAGGGGGCGAGGATGCGGGCCAGCGGCGCCTCGACGCGGCGCAGCGCGGCGGCGGTCGCGTCGCGGTCGCGGGCGGCGACCGCGACGGTCAGGGTCGGGGCGGGCAGGCCCGGGGTGAGCGTCAGGCCGACCTCGCCGCGGAACAGGTCGAGCAGGTCGCGCTGCAGGCCGGGGGTCTGCCGGGCGAGCTCGCGGCGGGCGCGGACGAGCAGCGGGCCGAGGCCGGCGAAGCTGCCGCCCGCGACGTCGGCGATGCGCGCCAGCCCGCCGGAGACGCCGCTGACCGCGAGGTACGCGAGCGCACCGCGGGGCGCGGTGTCCTGCAGCCGCGGCGTGAACGGCCGGAACGTGCCGGCGGCGCCCGTCGGCCGCTCCAGGGCGGAGCGGACCGTCAGCAGGGCGCCGTCCTCGCGCGAGCTGACCGCGATCGCCGCCCCGACGAGCCCGGGCTGCGCCAGCAGGGTCCCCGCCCCGCCGAGCAGGCCGCCCCGGGGGGCGAGCAGCCGCGCGACCCCCTCGCGGGAGACCCAGCCGTCGGCGACCCGGTCGGCGGGCAGCTGCGCGGTGGCCCGGCGGTACCGGGCCTGCTGCGCCAGCGACCGGCCCTTGCCGCGGGCGAGCTCGCGGGCGAGCTGCAGCGTCTGCGGCTGCCCGACCGCGAGGAACCGACCGATGCGCGCGGTCTGCACCGGGCCGCACTGGCGGTCGCGCGGGGTGCCCTGCGGCTCGCGGCCGGTGTCGAGCAGCACGAGCGACCCGGCCGTCCCACCGCCGGTGTCGAGGAAGGCGAGCGCGGCCTCGGCGCCGCGGACGTCCGCCGCGCGCACGCCGCAGCTCGGGGCGGTGAGGCGGCGCACGACGTCGTCGCGCACGCGCGCGAAGCCGGGGAAGCGGCGGGCGATCGCCTCCGCCTCCCGGGTCCCGGGGCGCTGCGCGTCGGTCGAGAGGTGCAGGTAGACGAGCGCGTCCGCGGGGATCAGCGCGGTGGCGCGCGCCGCGGGCGGCGCGTCGGGCGCGTCGTCACCACCGGTGAGCAGCAGCACGAGCGCCGCCGCGACCGCGACGACGAGCGCCGCCGCGAGGACGGCGAGGAGCCGCGGGCGTCCCGCGGGCATCAGCGGTCGCTGCGCCGCTGGTCGCGCTCGTTGAAGTCGATGATCACCGGGACCCCGTCCAGGCCGTAGCGGGCACGGAGCCGATTCTCGACGAAGTACGCGTAGTCGCGCGTCACCCGGTTGCGGGAGTTCACCTGGATCGCGAACCGCGGCGGCCGCTCGTCGATCTGCGCCATGTACAGGAGCTTGAGCCGGTGGCCCTGCTTGGCCGGCGGCTGCTTGGCCTGCACGGTGTCCGACAGGAAGCGGTTGAGCTCCGAGGTCGGGATCCGGCCCTTCATGCGGTCCCCGAGCGCGATCGCCTCGGTGAGGATCCGGGCGACGTGCCGCCCGGTCTGCGCGCTGGCGGTGAGGACCTTCGGTCGCAGCCGCAGCTTGCGGGTCGCGTGCGCGCGCTCGTGGTCGAGGTCGGCCTCCTGCATCGGGGCGGCGTCCCACTTGTTCAGCACCAGCGCGGTCGCGCAGCCCTCCTTCATCGCCAGCTCGGCGATCCGCAGGTCCTGCGCGGTGATGCCGTCCTGCGCGTCGCAGATCACGAGCGCGACGTCGGCGCGCTCGACCGCGCGCTGGGAGCGCAGCGTCGTGAAGTACTCGACGGACTCCTGGACCTTCGCCTGGCGGCGCATGCCCGCGGTGTCGACGACGATGAGCTTGCGGCCGTCGACCTCCAGGGGCATGTCGATCGCGTCCCGGGTCGTGCCCGCGACGTCGCTGACGATCACGCGCTCCTCGCCGAGGAAGCGGTTGAGCATCGTCGACTTGCCGACGTTCGGACGGCCGATCAGCGCGAGCCGGATGACGTCGTCGTCCTCGTCGGCCTCGTCCTCCTCGGGCAGCAGCGCGGTGATCGCGTCCAGCAGGTCCCCGGTCCCGAGACCCTGGGCGGCACTGACGGCGATCGGGTCGCCGATGCCCAGCGCGTAGAACTCGGCGGTCGCCGCCGCCTGCTCGACGCTGTCGACCTTGTTGGCGGCCAGCAGCACCGGCTTGTCGTGGCGGCGCAGCAGGTCGGCGAGCTCCTCGTCGCCCGGCCGGATGCCCGCGCGCGCGTCGACGACCAGCACGGTCACGGCCGCCTCCCCCATCGCGGCCCGGGCCTGCGCGCGGATCGAGACGCCCATCGGGTCCTCGTCCAGCGCGTCCATGCCGCCCGTGTCGATGAGCGTGAAGCGGCGACCGTTCCAGTCGCACGGCAGCTCCTTGCGGTCACGCGTGATGCCCGCGCGCTCGTGCACCACGGCCTCCCGCGTGCCGGTCAGGCGGTTGACGAGGGAGGACTTCCCGACGTTGGGGTAGCCGACGATCGCGACCTTCATGCGGATGCTCCTGGTGTGCGCGGGACGAGCGCGACGATGGCGGCGACGACCTCCTCGATCGTCAGCCCGGTGGTGTCGACGTGCACGGCGTCCGGGGCGGCGACCATCGGATCGTGCTCACGGGTGGCGTCGCGCTCGTCGCGTTCGAGCAGGTCCTCGACGGGGATGCCGCGGCGGGCGGCGCGCTCGGCGGGGTCGGCGTCGAGCCAGACCTTCACCTCGGCGTCGGGGGCGACGACGGTGCCGATGTCGCGGCCCTCCGCGACCCAGGCGCCGTCGGCGATCAGCGCGCGCTGCCGGCCGACCATCGCCTCGCGCACGCGCGGGTCGGTGGCGACGCGCGAGGCGGCCTGCCCGGCCTCGGGCGTGCGGATCGCCTCGCTGACGTCCTCGCCGTCGAGCAGCACGCGGTCGCCGTCGAAGCGGATGTCGAGCCGGCCCGCGTCGGCGAGGTCGATCGCGTCGGCGCGCAGGCCGACACACCGGTACATGGCACCGGTGTCGAGGTACGTGTAGCCGAGCGCGTCGGCGACGGCGCGCGCGACGGTGCTCTTCCCGGCCCCCGCAGGACCGTCGATCGCGACCAACATGGCCCCGATGGTGGCACGCCGCCGCGTCGCGGGGCGGTGCGGCGCCCCGCGGCCGGTCGGCTCAGCGGCGCAGCAGCGCCGTGATGTCCTCGGTGAACGTCGGGTAGGAGACGGCGGCCGCGTCCATGCCGACGACCGTGACGCCCTCCCGTGAGGCGAGGCCCGCGACGGCGCCGAGCATCGCGAGGCGATGGTCGCCGTGGGACTCGATCGTGCCGCCGCGCAGGCCGCCGGTGCCGGTGACGACGAACCCGTCCTCGGTCGCCTCGATCTCGGCGCCGAGGCCGCGCAGGCCGTCGACGACGAGCGCGATCCGGTCGGACTCCTTGAAGCGGAGCTCCTCGGCGCCGCGGACGACCGTCTCCCCCTCGGCGAAGCAGCCCAGCAGCGCCACGAGCGGCAGCTCGTCGATCGCCAGCGGCACCTCGTGCGGCTCGACGACGGTGCCGACGAGCGAGCCGTGAGCGACGTCGAGGTCGGTGATCGGCTCGACCCCGGGGATCTGGCCGTCGCCCGCCGGGTCCTCGAGCTCGCCCAGGACGACGCCGCCCATCCGCTGCAGGATCCGCACGAAGCCGGTGCGCGTCCAGTTCGCGCCGCTGCCCTTGACGAGCAGCCGGGACTTCGGGACGAGCACGCCGGCGGCGATCGCGAACGCGGCGCTCGACGGGTCGCCCGGCACGGTGATCGTGTCGAGCACGAGCTCGTCCGCGTTGGTGACGGTGATGCGGTCGCCCTCGCGGTGCAGCGACACGCCCGCGGCGGCGAGCATCCGCTCGGTGTGGTCTCGGCTGGGGACCGGCTCGACGACCGTGGTCGGCCCGTCGGCGGTGAGCCCGGCGAAGAGGACGCACGACTTCACCTGGGCACTGGCGACCGGCAGCGTGTACTCGATGCCGCGCAGCCGCGCCCCGGTGATCGTGAACGGCGGGTAGCGCTCGTCGGTCGCCTCGATCGACGCGCCCATCTCCCGCAGCGGGATCGCGACGCGGTCGACGGGCCGCTTGCGGATCGACGCGTCCCCGTCGAGCGTGTAGCTGCGGCCCTCCTGGGAGGCCAGCAGGCCGGGCAGGAGCCGCATGAGCGTGCCCGCGTTGCCGACGTCGATCGGCCCGTCGACCTCGGAGGACTCGCGCAGGCCGGTGCCGCGGACGACGATCTCGTCCGGGCCGCGCTGGACGATCGCGCCGAGCGTGCCCATCGCGTCGAGCGTCGAGGTGGTGTCGGCCGCCTCGAGGTAGTTGCGGATGACGACCGGCTCGGTCGCCATGCCGCCGAGCATCGCGGCGCGATGCGAGATCGACTTGTCGGCCGGCGGGACGATCGAGCCCTTCAGCCGGCCCGCCGGATCGAACCGGACGGTGGTGCCCTTCCCTGCGCTCACGCTTCCCCCTCGATCTGCAGCCCCAGGCCGGCGACGAGCTCGGCGGCCCGCCCGGCCCGGTCGGCGGCCACCCACAGGGCGACCTCCCCGGTCCGCCGGTCGGCGGACGGCGACAGGGTCATGTCGTTGATGTTGATGCCCGCCCGCCCCAGGGCGAGCGCGATCTCGGCCACGATGCCGGGCCGGTTGGTGACGGTCACGCGCAGCTCGCGTGCCGGTCCCTCGCCGCCGGCGAGCCCGACCTGCAGCAGCGCCTCGCGGTCCGCGCGGGCCGCGTCGTTCCAGCGCGCGATCGCGCCGGCGTCCTGGGCGACGAGCGCGGCGCGGACGTCCTGGAGCCGCGCCACGGCGTCGTCGAGCTGGTCGACGAGCGCGTCGCGGTTGGCGAGGTAGATGTCCGTCCACATGGTCGTGTTGGCCCCGGCGACGCGGGTGGCGTCGCGGAAGCTGGGGCCGGTGGCGGGCAGCGACCCGTCGCCGCCGAGCGCCTGCGCGGCCTGGGCGACCATGACGTTGGCGATCACGTGCGGGAGGTGCGACACCGACGCCATCAGACGGTCGTGCGTGGCGGCGTCGATCGCCTGCGGGCGCGCGCCGATCCCGGCGACGAAGCGCGTGAGCCGCTCGAAGTGCACGCCCGAGGTGGCGGACGTCGGCGTCAGGTACCAGGGGGCGCCGTCGAACAGGTCGGCGCGGGACCCCGCCGCCCCGGCGGTCTCTGCCCCGGCGAGCGGGTGGCCGGCGATGAAGCGCGGGTCGGGCAGCGCGGCGACGACGTCGCGCTTGGCGGAGCCGACGTCGGTGACGATCGCGTCGGGGCGGGCGGCGGCGAGCGCGTCGGCGGCGACCGCGGGGATGCGGCCGACCGGCGCGCAGACGACGACGAGGTCGGCGTCCCCGACCGCGGCGGCGAGGTCGTCGGCGGGCGCGTCGAGCGCGCCGACCGCGAGGCCGGTGCGCACCGCGTCGCCGTCGGGGTCGTAGCCGACGACCTGCGCGCCCAGCCGCTCGCGGGCGGCGAGGCCCACGGACCCGCCGATGAGCCCTACTCCGAGGATGGCCAGACGCACGGGGGCGAACCCTACGCGACCATGGCCGACCCGGCGGTCAGCGCGCGCCCGCCGATGGCGGCGGCGTCGCGCAGTCGCGCGACGTAGGCGGGGAGGTCCCGCGTGTGGAGCTGCTGGGGCCCGTCGCAGACGGCGGCGTCCGGGTCCGGGTGCGTCTCGACGATCAGCCCGTCCGCCCCGGCGGCGATCGCGGCGAGCGACAGCGGCTCGACGAGGTCGCGGCGGCCGGCCGCGTGCGAGGGGTCGACGATGACCGGCAGGTCGGTCATCCCCTTCAGCACGGGGATGGCGAGGATGTCGAGCGTGAAGCGGTAGGCGGTCTCGAAGGTCCGGATGCCCCGCTCGCAGAGGACGACGTCGTCGCTGCCGCCGTTGCGGATGTAGTCGGCGGCGCTGACGAGCTCGGCGAGCGTGGCGGACAGCCCGCGCTTGAGGACGACGGGCATCCCGGCGCGCCCGAGCTCGGTGAGCAGCGTGTAGTTCTGCATGTTCCGCGCGCCGACCTGGACGACGTCGGCGACGGCGGCCACCCGCTCGACGTCGCGGGGGTCGACGCACTCGGTGACGATCGGCAGGCCGGTCCGCTCGCGGGCCTCCCGCAGCAGCTCGAGGCCCTCGGGGCCGAGCCCCTGGAAGCTCGTGGGCGACGTGCGCGGCTTGTACGCGCCGCCGCGCAGCATCGTGGCGCCCGCGGCGAGCACCGCGTCGGCGGCGGCGGTGAGCTGGGCGCGCGACTCGACCGTGCAGGGGCCGGCGATGAGCAGCAGCTCGTCGCCTCCCACGGTGTGGCCGGCGATCGTTCGGGGAGTGGTGCGGTGGGTCATGGCGGTGGCGTCCTTCGTCAACAGGGATACGGTCGGCGGGTGGAGCCGGGATGGCTCCGCGGCGGCGGCGCTCGGCCCTGAGGGCCTCAACGAGGGGCGATTCGCGCCCGGTCAGGACGACGAACGGCCGAGCGCCTGGCGAAATCGCCAGGACCGGGCATAGGACGCGGCGCGATGGGCCACGGGAGAGCCGACGGCGGTGCGGGTGCTGCTGCTGTCGGCGAGGAACGTCACGGGCGCTGCGAACCGTAGCAGCGCCCGCGCCCGGTCACGAGCGGCGCGGGGCGCAGACCCGGTAGGTGCGGGTCTGCACGAGGCGCGCACCCGTGCTGGTCCGCGCGACGATCCGCAGCGTCACGAGCCCGGGTCGGCGGCCGGCGAGCCGCACCCGCACGACGGACCGGCCGCGACGGTCGCGGCCGACGGCGACCCGGCGCCCGCCGAGCGTGGCGCGCACGGCGACGAGGCGTCCGCGGGCGGGGCGGCGCACGGCGACCGCGAAGGTGCGGCGTGGTGCGCACGGGCGGCCGGGTGCCACGGCGGGCGGGCGGGCGCCCGGGGTGGCTGACGGGGCGGGATCGGGCGGGACGGTGCAGGTGCTGTTCGCCGGGCGTCCCGCGAACCGGGCGGCGAGGAACCGCAGGGCCCCCGGCTCGCCGACGGCCACCTCGGTGAAGTGCTCGCCCGGGTGCTCGACGTGCTCCACGGGCACGCCGGCCCGGCAGAAGCGGCGCAGCAGCTCCCGCGAGGGGGCGATCGGGGCGAGCTCGTCGCCGGTCGCGTGGTAGTCGTAGACCGGGACCGCGGGGACGCCGGGATAGGTGAGCGGGCTGGCCTGCCGGAAGACCTCGGTGAACGGCTCGCGGTCGATCGCGCCCGGGTCGGTCAGGCCGTCCGCCGCCCGGAACGCGGGGTGCTTCAGGGCGGCGTCGACGATGCAGTCGTCCTGGCTGCGCGCGACGGCGGCCCGTCCCCGGGCGGAGAGGAACGAGGTGAGGCGCGCCTGCGGGTAGGCGCGGTCGAGGCCGATCAGCCCGATGACGATCGCGCCGCCGGCGGGCCCCCCGTCGAAGGCGCGCAGGCCCTCGCGGATGCTGGCGTTGTTGCCGCCCAGCGCGACGCCGACGAGCGGCAGCTCGGGCGCGTGGGTCGGGTGCAGCTGGGCGGCGGGGCTGGAGGCGATCGCGCCGCCGGAGTAGCCCCAGAGGCCGATCGGGGCGCGCGGGTCGATCCCGGCGGGCGCGAAGGCACGGGCGGCGCGCAGCCCGTCCAGGACGCCGCGGGCCTGCCCGTCGGCGCCGAGCCAGGCGGAGTCCGGGCCCTGGTAGTCGGGGACTACGACGGTCCAGCCGCGCTCGACGGCGGAGGCGACCGTCTGCGCGTCGGGCGTGGTGTTGGTGGGCGCGCGCAGGCCCTGCGTGAGCACCCACGAGGGGGCGCAACGCAGCCCAACCCCGTCTTCGGGCATCTGGTAGCTGAGGACCGGGCGCGGTCCGTCCCCCGTCCACGGCGTCCGGGGCCGCAGGACGGTGGTGAGGTAGGCCGAGGGCGCGCCGGTCGTGTCGCGGGTCTTGAAGCGGACCTGCCAGGCGTCGGCGTCGATCGGCAGCGAGAACCGGGTGGCGGTGACCGGTCGCGCGTCGATGACGGTCCCGTCGGCGAGGCCGGCGATGCCCGCGGGCACCCCGTAGAAGGGGTCGTCGTCGGGCCGGGCCTGGGCGGTCGCGGTGGCGACGGGCGCGGCGGACAGCAGGGCGGCGGCGAGCGCCAGGACGCGTCGGCGGGACATGCGCTCCTCCCCGGAGGCAGATCTGGTCACGGGCATGACCGGATGGACGGGGCGACCGTACCACCCCCGCCCGCGATCCGGCAAGCGCCCTGACCAGACGGCTGGCGCCGTCGGTCCGTCAGGCGCCGAGCAGCACCCCGAGCTCGTGGAGGAAGCGGTCGTTCTGCTGCGGCGTGCCGTAGGTGACGCGCAGCGCCCCCTCGCGACCGAGCGCGCTGCCTGCGCGCACGAGCACCCCGCGGGCGGCGAGGCCGTCGACGATCGCCTTCTCCTCGTAGCCGTCGGGCAGGTCGAACCAGGCGAAGTTCGCCTGCGAGTCCGCCGGGGTGATGCCCAGCTCGGCGAGTCCGGACTCGAGCTCGACCCGCGCGATCACCGCGCGCTCGACGCGCTCGGCCACGGCGTCCTGGTGCTTGAGCGCCTCGATCGCCGCCGCCTGCGCGGCCTGGTTGCAGAAAAACGGCTGGCGGACCTGGTTGACGGCGGTGGGGAACTCGTCACCGCCGCAGAGCGCGTAGCCGACCCGCAGGCCGCAGAGACCGTAGATCTTGGAGAACGTCCGCAGCAGCACGAGGTTGTCGTGCTTCTTCAGCAGGTCGATCGACGAGTCCGGGTCCTCCAGCGTGTTGTACTCGCAGTACGCCTCGTCCAGCAGCACGCAGACGTGCCGGGGCACCTTCTCGAGGAACCTGGCGATGTCCGCCAGCGGGATCGCGGTCGAGGTCGGGTTGTTCGGGTTGCAGACGATCACCAGGCGCGTCGCCGCGGTGATCTCCGCCGCCATCGCGTCGAGGTCGTGCTCCTGGCGGTCGTTCAGCGGCACGCGGATGCCACGCGCGCCCGAGGCCGCCTCCAGGTGCGGGTAGACGCTGAAGCTCGGCCACGCGTAGACGAGCTCGGCGCCCGGCTCGAGCAGCGCGTCACCGGCCGCCAGCAGGATGTCGCAGCTGCCGTTGCCGATCGCGATGCGGTGCGGCGGCACCTCGGTGCGGTCGCTGAGCGCGCGACGCAGCAGTGCGTTGGTCGGGTCCGGGTAGCGGTTGAGCCCGCCGAGGACCTTGGCGACCGCCTCCTGGACCGCCGGGAGCGGCGGGTCCGGGGCCTCGTTGGAGGCCAGCAGGGCGACGTCCTCGGGCAGCGCGTAGGCGCTGGCCGCAGGGTAGACGGGGATGCGCGCGACGCGCTCGTTGAACTCGATGGCCACGCCAGCAGGCTACCGCCCGTGCGCGCCGTCCCGGCGCCGTGCGGCTACTGGGCGGAGTCGAGGTCGGTGCGCAGGGCGCGCGCCTCCCCCAGGTACACGTGCCGGGCCTCGTGGCCGTCGGGCGCGTAGTAGTGCATCAGCACGCGGATGACCTTCGGGAGCGCGCCGGGGACCGGGATCTCCTGCGCGCACAGCAGCGGCACGCGGTCGAAGCCCAGAGCGCGCGCGGCGACGGCGGGGAAGTCGGCGTCGAGGTCGGGCGTGAGCGTGAAGATGCAGCTGACGACGTCGTCGGGGGTCAGCTCGTTGCGCTTCATGATCTCGCGCATCAGCCAGTCGGTCGCGCCGAGGATCGCCTCGCCGGAGTTCTGGTCGACGGACGAGGCTCCGCGGAGGGCGAACAGGCGCATGGACGCGGATTGAATCAGCCGCGCGGCGGCGGTGACGGGCGCCCCGCCGCGCGCAGCCGCTCGACCTCCGCGGCGGTCAGGCGCCGCGCGCGCCCCTCGGCCAGACCGGTGAGCCGCAACGGGCCGAACGCGACGCGCTGGAGCGCGACCACGGGATGGCCGACCTCCTCGAGCATGCGGCGGACCTGGCGCTTGCGACCCTCGCGCAGCGTCAGCTCGACCTCCTCGCGCGAGAGCGCCCGGGCCTTCGCGGGGAGCGTCATCCCGTCGTCGAGCCGGACCCCCTCGCGCAGGCGTCGCAGCGTCGCCTCCTTGACGGGCGGGTGCTCGACCCGCGCCCGGTAGGTCTTGGGGACCTCGAAGCTCGGGTGGGTGAGGTGCTGGGCGAGCTCGCCGTCGTTGGTCAGGAGCAGCAGGCCGGTGGTGTCGGCGTCGAGGCGACCGACGGGGTAGAGCCGCACGTCGGCGTCGACGAGGTCGACGACGGTCGGGCGCCCGTGGGTGTCGCGCGCCGTCGAGACGACGCCGGCGGGCTTGTTGACGGCGTAGACCACGCGGGCCTGCGTCGTCGGGGAGGCGATCTCCAGGCCGTCGACGGTGATGTGCTCGGTGCCGGTGACGTCGGTCGCCGGGTCGAGCACGACGACCCCGTCGACCATCACACGACCCTCGAAGACGAGCTTCTCCGAGGCGCGGCGGGACGCGACGCCCGCGTGGGCGAGATGCTTCTGCAGACGCACGCCCAGCACCGTACCCCGCCCGGGCCCTGGGGCGACCCTGCGACGCACCGCCCCGACGGCGCCCTGGGAGCGCCGCCGCACCCCTGGAGGATGTCCCGGTCGCCGTGGAACTTCTCGGCGGCGGTTCGGTGATCAGTGAGCGGGTGCGAGCGTAGCGGCCGGCTCGGGGGTCGTGGTGGACATGGTCGGCGAGGCGGTTGCGGAGCGTCGGGCGGCGAGGTCGCGCTCGACGGCGATCGTGAGTGTGGCGAGGTGGTCGACGCCGATGATTTTCCGGAACTGCTGTTCGGCTTCGAGCATGCCGGCGGCGGTCCATCTGAGGCACATGTCGCCGGACTGCCAGCGCTTCACGTTCCTGGAGGTGCGGCGGACGAACTCGATCATCGACTCGATCGGGTTCGTCGAGGCGAGGGTGCGGCGGAGTTGCTCGGGGCAGCCGAGGCGCTGCAGTGTGAGCGTCTCGGGGAGGCCTTCGCGCAGCGACGCCGCGGCTCCGGGATGGGAGTGGGCGAGTTCGTCGGCGAGCCGGTTGAGGCCGTCGAGCGCGAGCTCGTAGTTGGACTGCTTCCAGGCGGTGCGCAACCTGCGCTTGACGAGGTCGCGATCGGCCTCGGGGAGGTGGTCCAGGACGTTCCTCTCCTTGTGGCGGATGCATCGCTGGACGGGGACCGGGCCGAGGACCTGGTCGACCGCCGCGCGCAGCGCCTTTCCGCCGTCCAGGACGACCAGGACGCCCTGGTCGAGGTCCAGGCCACGGTCGACGAGGTCGGCGAGGAGGTGCCGGGCGACCGTCTGGTTCTCGGTGCTGCCGTCCCAGAGGCCGAGCGGGACCTTCACCCCATCGGTCGTGACCCCGAGGGCGACGACGCAGCAGCGGCCTTTGAGCTCGATCCCGTCGAGCATCAGCGCCGCCAACCGCACGTCGCCCAGGTCGCGCGACATGAGCGCGCGCAGGTGCTCGGTCGTGCGCCCGACGAACTCGCGGCTGACCGCGCTCTTGGAGGTCGACCGCTCGGCCGCGGTCACGTGCTCGCCGACCGGCTCCCGGGTGCGCGCGAACCGTCGCGTGGAGACGCCGGCGAGCATCTGCTCGAGCACGACCCGGGTGAGTGGGTCACGGTCGGCGAAGTGCGCGTAGGTCTGAAGGCGGATCTCGCCGCTGCCGTCAGCGGCCCGCACCCGCGGGCGTTGCACGCCGACACGCCGGCCGCCCAAGGTGACCTCGCCCGGTTCGTGGCCGTGGCGCACCGCGACGCGGTCCGGGTCGCGTCGGCCTTTCGGGCCGACGACCTCGGTGACCTCTTCTTCCATCAGCGTGTCCAGCACGCCGAGCCCGACGCCGACGCTCAACGCCAGCAGCCCGTCCTTGGCGGCATTGACGAGCTCTCCGAGCGCCTCCTGCACAGCGGGCGGCAGCGCGAGCTCGCGGCCGTCGGGGTCCTGCTCTACGTTCCTCACGGCGGTTCTCCTGTCTCGGATGGACTTCAAGCACCCGTCACGCTCCCAACGGGAGCGGACGAGGCGGGAGAACCGCCGCCTACAAAGTTCTACGAGCTACGGGACAACCTCCACCCCTGCCTGCCGGACCTCAGCTCGCGGGTCCCGCGAGCTGAGGTCCGGCGGGCCGCGCCGGCCCGCGGGTCGCGCCGAGCGAGCCACGGTCGATCGACCGGCCCACCGGACCTGCCGGTGACGTCGGGGAGGTGGCCGCGATGCCTCGGACGCCCCGCCGACCTACCATGGGCGGGTGGACCTCGCGCTCCTCGACAGCACGCTCGCCGACCTCGGCCAGCCCGCCTTCCGCGCCAAGCAGGTGTGGGAGTGGGCCTCGCGCGGCGCCGCCGGCTACGAGGAGATGACGAACCTGCCCGCTGGGCTGCGCGACGAGCTCGCCGCGCGCGTGCCGTTCTCGACGCTCGAGCTCGTCCGGGAGGCGCACGCCTCCGACGGGACGGTCAAGGCGCTGTTCCGCACGCAGGACGGCCGGCTGATCGAGGCGGTCCTGATGCGCTACCGGGACGGCCGCCGCTCGGTCTGCCTGTCCTCGCAGTCCGGCTGCCCGCTGACCTGCACGTTCTGCGCGACCGGCACGATGAAGTTCGGCCGCAACCTGTCCGCCGGGGAGATCCTCGACCAGGCCCTGCACTTCCGGCGGATCGAGCCGATCGACAACGTCATCTTCATGGGCATGGGCGAGCCGATGATGAACCTCGACAACGTGCTCACCACCTGCGAGCGGCTGCCCGACGTCGGGGTCGCCCACCGCCGTCAGGCGATCTCCACGGTCGGCTGGATCCCCGGCATCGACCGGCTCGCGCAGCAGGAGCGGCCGATCCGTCTCGCGCTGTCCCTGCACGCCGCCGACGACGCGCTGCGCTCGGAGATCATGCCCGTGAACGAGCGCTACCCGCTCCGCGACGTGCTCGCCGCCTGCGCCCGCTTCTACGCGCGCAAGAAGCGCAAGATCTTCGTCGAGTACGTGATGCTCGAGGGCGTCAACGACGCGCCCGAGCAGGCCGTGCAGCTGGCCCGGGTGCTCGACCCCAAGGTCTACAAGGTGAACCTCATCCCGTACAACCCGACCGGGTCCTACGACGGGTCCTCGCGCGAGGTCATCGACGTCTTCCGCGACACGGTCGAGGCGCACGGCGTCGAGGCGACCGTGCGGCTCACGCGCGGCCGCGACATCGACGCGGCCTGCGGCCAGCTGGCCGCGAAGTCCGCCTGAGCCCCTCGACCGCGGCGCGGGTCAGGCGGCGGGCGACGGCGCGGGATCGGGCTCGAGCCCGGGAACCGTGCTCGGACCGGTGTCCGCGTCACCCGGCTGGGCGACGGCGGTGGTGCCGGCACGGGCCTCGCCGGCGCGCAGCAGCCGCTCGCGCAGGTCGGCCTCCTCGTCGGGCGAGGGGTCCCACTCGGTGACCGGCGGCAGGTCCTTCAGCGACCGCAGCCCGAACAGCTTCAGGAACAGCGGCGTGGTGCGGTAGAGCACGGCGCCGAACTGGGAGCGGCCCGCCTCCTCGATGAGGCCGCGCTCGAGCAGTGTCTGGCTCGCGCTGTCGGCGCTGACGCCGCGGATGCGTGTGATCTCCGGGCGCGAGGCGGGCTGCAGGTAGGCGACGATCGCCAGCGTCTCGGCCTGGGCGGGCGACAGCGGCGGGGTGCGCGGCTTGGCGAGCAGCCGCCGCGCGGCCGACTCGGTCTCCGCCGCGGTGGCGAGCGCGTAGCCGCCGCCGACCTCGCGGAGCACCAGCCCGCGACGGCCCTCGGCGAGCTCCTCGCGCAGCAGCGCGATCGCGGCGGCCAGCTCGTGCGGCTCGCACTCGCAGGCGTCCGCGAGCTGCGGTGCGCGTACGGGCTCGGAGGACAGGAACAGCAGCGCCTCGACGCTGCGGCCGATCTCCGCGGCGCGCGCCGGGGCGACGTCCGCCGGGTCGCCCACGAGCTCGGGCTCCGCGGCCGGCACGTCCTCGGCCGACGAGACGGCGGGCTCCGCGTCGGCGGGCGGCGCGTCGGGTGCGACGTCGACCGCGGCGGCGTCGTCGGTCGCGACGGTCGCTTCCGGGACGGCGCCGTCGGCGGCGGGAGCGGGGTCCGCGTCCGCGGCGGGCACCGGGACGGGCGTCGTGCCGGGCGCGGTGGCGCGCTGGCCGAACGGGACGACGACGGCGCGGGGCTCGTCGCGGCGGTCGTCGCTCATGCGGTCACCGCGTCCCAGATCGGCCGCTCGTCCTGCCGCGGCGGGCGGATCGCGATGTCCCCGAACGGCTCGGCCTGCTCCCAGGTCGCCTCGCCCTGCTTGTAGAGCTCCAGCAGCGCGAACAGCGTCACCGCGACCGTCATCCGGTCCGCGCCGCGGACCGCGTCGTCGAACGAGCAGGTGCCGCGTCGCAGCAGCGAGCGCAGGATCGACAGCCGCTCGGCGACGGTGACCTTCGGGATGTTCAGGTGGTGCAGGCTGATGCGCTCGGGCATCTTCAGCAGGCCGCCCATGGCCTTGCCGAGCCGTCGCGGGTCGTAGACCGAGTCGGCCTCGTCCTCGCGGAACTCGCGCAGCCACCGCGGCAGCGGCGCCTCGCGGTAGCGGTGGTGGTGCTCGCCGGCCAGGCGGCGCTGCAGCTCCTCGGCGGCGCGGCGGTAGCGGACGGCCTCGAGCATGCGGGCCAGCAGCTCCTCCGCGGCCTCCCCCGGCTCGAGGTCCAGGAGGTCCTCCTCCTCACGCGGGAGCATCAGCCGCGACTTGAGCTCCAGCAGCGCGGCGATGAGCACGAGGAACTCGGTGGCGACCTCGAGGTCGAGCTCGCCCTTGGCCTCGAGGTGGTCGATGTAGGAGAGCACCACGTCGGCGAGCTCGACCTCGAGCAGGTCGACCTCCTCGCGCAGGACGAGGGTCAGGAGCAGGTCGAACGGCCCGCTGAAGACGTCGAGGTCGAGCTCGAGCTCTGCCACGGTGATCGGCACGCCCGGCACGCTAACGGCCCGATCGGACGGCGGCGAACCATTTCGGGAAGTCCCTGCAACCGTGATGGTTCGGACGTGAACGGCCCCGGTCAAGGGGCGAGCCGGGCGACCGCGACCGGCGGCCGGACGCCGTCCAGACGCCAGTGCGCGAGGTCCCCGCCGCGCAGCGCCGGACCGCGGAGGTCCCGGCCGCGCCCGGACGGCACGTCGAGCCGCCGGCGCAGCACGATCCGTCCGGCCCGCTGCACGGTGACGACACCGCGGCAGCGCCGGGCGTAGGGCCGCACGGGCGCGCGGTACACGCGCGGGCAGCGCACCCGCAGGCGTGACGGGGCGGTGCGGCGCGTCACGCGCAGCACCGGCCGCTGGCGGCCACGGACCTCGCAGCCACGCAGGTCGTCGACCGGGTCGACGACGACCTGGTCGAGCCCGGAGCCGCAGTCGAGCACGTCCCGGACGCCGTCGAGGGCGCTGATGCGATCGTCGCCGTCCCCGCCGTCGAGCACGTCCCGGGCGGTCCCGCCGACGAGCCGGTCCTCGCCGCCGAGGCCTCGCAGCGTCACCGGCGTGATGCCGCCCGCCAGGAGGTCCGCGGCGGTCGCCGTGCCCTCGACGATCTCGACGTCGCGGCCGATCCGGTCGCGCTCCCCGGACTCGCCGTCGTCGGCGATCTTGTCGAGCGTCACCCGCACCGGGCCGCCGACGAAGATCGAGGCGTACGCCACCCGGTCGACTCCCGCCCCGCCCTCGACGGTGTCGTCCCCGCGGTCCCCGAGGAGGACGTCGTCCCCTCCCCCGCCGCGCAGCACGTCGTCGCCGCCGCGGCCCGACAGCCGATCGGCGCCGTCGGAGCCGACGAGCAGGTCCGGGCCCTCGCCGCCGATGAGCTCCTCGATCCCCAGGAGGTTCCCGGTCGCCGCGCCGCGCGGTCCGTCGTTGGCGCGGCCGTCGAGACTCAGGACCATCGGGACGGACCCGAGGTGGCGCGCCACGTCCCCCTCCCCCGCGCCGCCGTCGCACACGTCGGGACCGGGCCCGCCGAGCAGGCAGGCGTCGTCGCCGGGCCCGCCGTCGAATCGGTCCTCGCCCGCCCCGAGGTCGACGACGTCGTCCCCGCCCCCGCCGATCACGGTCTCGTCGGCGTCGGTCCCGCGGACGAGGTCGTCCCCCGCACCGCCGACGACCACCTCGACCTCGCGCACGTCGTCCTGCTCGCCCAGGCGCCCGTCGTCCTCGCCGCCGCCGAGCGTGACCGCCACCCCGTCGTCGTGGCGGCCGTCGTCGTAGCGGACCGTGTCGCGCCCGGGGCCGCCGACGAGCCGCTCGGGGCCGGCGCCGCCCGTGAGCTCGTCGTCGCCCGGGCCGCCCGACAGCAGCGTCGGCCGGGCGACCCGCGTGACGAGCCGGTCGTCCCCGTCACCCGCCTCGACCCGCACCACCTCGACGGGCGCCGCGGCGCACACGACGGCGAGCGGCGTGTCGGGGGCGGCCGCGCAGCCGTCGCGCGCGACCGGTGGGGTCGCGGCGTCGGTCACGCGCACGAGCTCGCCCTGCGGCTCGACGAGCAGGTCGTTGCGCTCTCCGGGCGCGGCGGTCACGGTCAGCGCGCCGTCCCCGACCGCGACGGTCGCGGCGGCGGCGGTCCCGGGGAGCGCCAGCCCCACGAGCAGCGCGAGGACCGAGACCCTTCCGTGCCGCTGGACCCTGCCGCCCATGGCACGGACCCTACGCCGCGGGTCAGCGGCGCGGGCCGACGCCCATGACCTCCCGGACGTCCGCGAGGACCCCGGAGGCGATCGCGCGGGCCTTCTCCGCCCCGGCGCCGAGCGCCTCCTCGATGGCGGCTTCGTCGGGCCGCAGCTCGGCGTAGCGCTCGCGGACCGGCGCGAGCAGACCGTCGACCGCCTCGGCGGTCGCGAGCTTCAGGTCGCCGTACCCGCGGGCGTCGGCCATCGACGCCTGGGCGTCGGCGATGGTGGTCCCGCGCGCGACGGCCAGGAGCTCCAGCAGGTTGCTGACCCCCGGCTTGGCCGCGCGGTCGAAGCGGATCTCGTTGTCGGAGTCGGTGACCGCGCGCTTGAACTTCTTCACCAGCGCGGCGGGCTCCTCGAGGACGTAGAGCGTGCCCTCGATGCTGCTGCTCGACGTGGACATCTTCCGCGTCGGCTCCTGCAGGTCCATGATCCGGGCGCCGACCTCGGGGATGCGGTGCTCGGGCACGACGAGGACCGGCTCACGCTCGGCCGCGAACCGGGCGTTGAAGCGCAGCGCGATGTCGCGCATCAGCTCGACGTGCTGGCGCTGGTCGTCGCCGACCGGCACCTCGGTGGCGCGGTAGGCGAGCACGTCGGCGGCCATCAGCGTCGGGTAGAGGAAGAGCCCGGCGGACACGAGCTCGCGCTGCTGCGCGCTCTTGTCCTTGAACTGGTGCATGCGGTTGAGGTCACCGTGCGCGGTGACGCTGCACAGCAGCCAGCAGAGCTCGGCGTGCTCCTGCACGTCGCTCTGGCGGAACAGCACGCAGCGGGCGGGGTCCAGCCCGGCGGCGAGCAGCAGCGCGGTCGTGTCGTAGAGGCGCTCGCGCAGCTCGGCCGGGTCGTACTGGACCGTCGTGGCGTGCAGGTCGACGATGCAGAAGATCGCGTCCCCGCCGGCCTCGACGGCCCGCTCCTGGCCGGCGACGTACTGCCGGATCGCCCCGACGTAGTTGCCGAGGTGCTTGCGGCCGGTGGGCTGGATCCCGCTGAAGATGCGCATCGGCCGGTCAGCCTACCCCTCGCGCCCGGTCCCCCGACCCGCGGTGGGGGACGCGCGGCGCGTCGTGGCGCCCGCCCTGCGCGGGCGGACGCCGGTGCCGGTTCAGCGGACGACGATCGGGATGTTGACCCGCGCCGCGTTGCCCGTGCTCGGGACGTAGCGGAAGCGGATCGTGCGCGTCGAGTAGTTCGTCGGGTTGAACCAGGTGATCGCGCCGCGCTGGCGCACCGTGGCGCCGGACTTCGCCGCGAAGCGGCCGCGGACGATGTTCAGCACCTCGACCGCGGTCCCGGCGGGCGCGACGACGCGCTTGCCCCTGTCCCTGCAGGTGAGCGTGCCGCGGAAGCGGTAGCGCTTGCCCTTGGCGAAGATCGCCGCCCCGGAGGACGTGCGACCGACCGGCTGCTGCGACAGGCGGACCGTCAGCCGCGGCACGAGGCAGCGCCCCGGATCCGCGGTGAGCGGGAGCGCCTGGCCGAGCACGCTGCCGTCGGGCAGCCGGTTGACGGCGGGCGAGTTGTCGATCCGCACGTCGCGGTCGAGGATCGTGCTGACGTTGCCCGACAGGTCGGTCACCCGGACGACGAAGCGGTGCTTGCCGTCCGCGACGGTCTTCGTGTCGAAGCTCAGCGTCGGGGTCGCGCTCTTCGGGCACGCCACCCCGACGGCGAGGTCCACGCCCGGACGGGCGGGACCGATGTCGGCGCACGCGGCACCCGCGAGGTCGACGGTCTGCCGCAGCACCCCGTCGACGAGCAGCTCGACACGCTCGAGCCCGGTGCCCTCGTCGCTGGTGGTGGCCACGAAGCTCATCGTGTTGCGGCCGGGCTCGCTGAGGCTGCCGACCGAGCCGTTCGGGGCGCGGTCGTCGCTGACCGTGAGCGTCAGCGCGCTGACGTCGACCACGGCCGCGCTGCCGGAGCAGGCTGCGGGGAACGAGGAGGTGCAGGTCAGCGAGGTCTCGGCGAACGGCCCGGAGGCCGCGCCCGTGACGGTGCCGGCGCCCCCGGCGGCCGCGGTCGTCTCGAGCTGCTCGATGATCCCGCCGCCCGACGAGGCGAAGCGGTACACCCCGGGCTGACCGCCGCCGGGCCCGCCGAAGCCGCTCAGCGCACGCTGCGCCGAGGCCGCGGACACGGTGACGCCGCCGGGCGAGGTGATCCGCCAGGCCGCGCTGCTGCCGGAGGCGGGCGCCCCGCTGGTGAACGCGAGGCGCAGGCCGTCGCCGGCCGCGGTCCCGGAGCAGCCGGAGCCGACCGTCGTGGCGATCGCGTTGCCGGCGTTCGTCGCGAGGAGGCCGTCGAGGCCCAGGGCCTGTCCGGCGGGGCCGTGGCAGCCCCAGTAGGTGACGGTCCCGGCCTGGGCGGCGGCGGTCGGGCCGGCGAGGATCGCCAGCGCCACCGGGGCCGCGAGAAGGGTCTTGCGCATGAGTCGGTTCTCCTGGAGGTCGTCGGATCGGTTGCTGGTGCCGATCACGGCCCCGTGGCCAGGACGGTGAACGTGAGGGTCTTGCCGTAGGTGCCGGAGCGCAGCGGCTCGTTCGCGGCGATCTTCTGACGGATGTCGACGGACGTCGTCTGGAGCGTCGGGCCCGTGATCGGGTCCGTCAGGGTCGTGAGGAAGAGCGGCGCCCGCCCGATGGCCTCGTAGCCCGCCGCGCCGACCCGTGCCTCGAGCTTGCTCTGCAGCAGGCCCGGGGTGCCCTGGGCCGGGTTGATGAGGTAGCCCGGGTCGTCGCCGAGGTCCTGCACGGTGACCGTCGAGGGACCGGCATCCGACGTGACGCTCAGGGTCAGGGACCCGGTGTAGTCGAGGTTCGTGTCGGACGGCCGGAAGCCGAGGCCGTTGTTGATCAGCTCGCCGCTCCCGCTGATCGCCAGCGACACCGTCGGGATGACCACGGTGTAGCTGCGGCTCGCGGTGGTCGACGTCCCCCCGTTGGAGGCGGTGACGACGATGTTGTGGGTGCCCAGCGACGAGGTCGGCAGCAGGTCGCCGTCGGCGATCGGGGTGCCGTCCACGGTCGCGGTGCAGCTCGTGGCGTCGGTGCAGCCGAAGTCGATCGGCACGCGACGGTCGAGGCCGATCCGCTCGCCCAGGATCGGCCGGGAGATCGTCGCGGTCGGCGTCGGGACGGTGATCGTCGGTGCGACCGAGTCGCCGGCCACACGGGTCCGGAAGGTGAAGGACCCGCCGGCCGGGATCGTGGCGCGCTGCTCGATCAGCATGCGCGCGTCGCCCGAGGTGACCGTCGGCACCGGGCCGGCGTAGCTCAGGGTCGCCGTGAAGTCCTCGGGATTGATGCCCGTCCAGCGGCCGTCGGGGGTCTGCCCCGAGATGAAGGTGTAGAACCCGGCGTTGCCGGTCTGGCGCAGCCCGTTGGCCCCCTCGACCGCCGTGCTGTTCGACTCCCGCGCGGGGATGTCGAGGTCGACGTAGTGGTAGTAGGCGTAGGTGCGCGGGACGGCCTCCTGGTTGGTGACCGTCACCGCCCGGGTCATGTAGCCGGTGGCGCCGGCGTCGGTGACGCTGACCGTGGTGGCGACGGCCGTGCCGGCATCGCCGGACGGCGCGCCGTTCGCGGTCGCGGTCGACCCCGAGACCGTGGGCGTCGAGTACTCGATGAAGCGCTTGCTGGTGTCGACACCGATCCGGGCCACGCTCATCGTCTCCCGGAACAGGTCGTTGCGGCCGTTGATGAGCTGCAGCGTACCGAGCACCCCGTTCGCGCTCACGTTAGCTGCGACGTCACCGTCCTGGATCTGCTGCGCTGCCGACAGCCCAGGGGTCGCCGCGAGCACGACGATGGCCGTGACGGCACCTCGAGTCAGCGTGCGCTTCATGAAGTTGAACTCCCGCATGTGTATCGGTCCCCGTTTCCTGCTCAGGCCCTGAGCGTGAACGTGACGCGCCCTGAACCAAGCTGCGTCACGTCGTAGATGTATCCCTGACGTCCCGTGTCAGAGGTGGTCCCGTCCCCCGCCGCCTCGGTGCCGTAGCACGGGAAGCGGTCCCCCGCCTTGACGGCGCGGCGGAACGGGCAGGTGAAGTCGGCGATCGCCCCCTGCTTCGTCACCAGGTCCTCGGCGATGCGGTACTCGATGTCGCGCAGGAGCAGCCCGAGGGGGGCCGCGACGAACCCGCCCTTGGTCGACGTGAACCGTACGCGGATGGTCGTGGCGTCGCCGGTGGCGAAACGCGCCTTGCACCGCGAGATCGACCCGGGCGCGTAGCGCACCGTCGTGTTGCACTTCACGCTCGTGGCGGTGATGCGGAAGGTCGTCGTCAGACGCTCGGCGAGCCGCTTGGCGAAGACCGTCCCCTTGACGGTCGTGCCGGTGGTCGTCGTCGATGTCTGTCCGTGCGTGGCGGCCGGCGCCAGCAGCAGGGCTGCGGCGGCGAGCGCGGCGATGGTCGTCCGTGTGGGCATGCTGCTCCTGGTCTCCTCGGTCACGGCACCGGCGGTGCGATCGTGACCATGACGTGCTTCTGGCGCAGGTCCTTGACCTGCTGGCCCTTGCGGACGCGCTGCGTGAGCTCGACCCGCACCGGGCTGTTGGTGACCGCGTCGTCGAACTCGACGAGCGGCGGGCGCACGGGCTCGCTGAGCGCCTGACGGCGCCCGTCGACCGCGGCGACGATCGGCAGTCCGAGCCGGCCGGCGCTCGTGGCGATCCGTCCACGGGCGGCTCCCGTGCTGTCCGCGTCGTCCGCGCCGATCGTCACGCGATCGGTCGTGGTGACCCGGACGACGAGCGTGCTGCGCAGCTCCCGCAGCTCACCGACGAGGTCGGGCGTGAACTCCCAGCTGGTGGGCGTGCTGATCGCCGCGCCGATGATCCGACCGACGACCAGTCCGACGCCGCCGCCGAAGTCCCCGCCGGTGCCCTCGGGCACCGGGGTGGGCGTGGGCGTCGGCTCCGGGTCGGGCGTCGTGGTGACCTTGATGCCCTCGTCGGGAGCCGGCGTCGGCTGCGGCGTCACGACCGGTTCCGGATCGGTGGACGGCCCGGACGGCCCCGTGGGGTCGGTCGGACCGGCGACGCCGGTGGGACCGGTCGGACCCGTCGTGGCGGGGTCGGGGTCCTGCGCCCACGCTGGAGCGCCGGTACCGACCATCGCCAGGACCACGAACAGCAGCAGGGATGTCAGCCCGCCGCGCTTCACCGCACGATGATCCGCTGGGTCACGCGCGCCGCCGAGCCCGTACGCGGGCGGTAGCGGAACTCGATCTCACGGGTCGTGTAGTTCGCCGGGTTGAACCAGGTGATCTCGCCGCGCGTGCGCACCGAGGCCCCGGACTTCGACACGGCCTTGCCGCCGATGCGGTTGACGACCTCGATCGCCGTTCCGCGCGGGGCGATGACGCGCTTGCCGTTGGACAGGCAGGTCAGCTTGCCGCGGAAGCGGTAGCGGCGACCCTTCTTGAAGATCGGCACGCCGCGCCGGTCACGGCTGGCGGGACGCTGCGACAGCACCATCGTCAGGCGCGGGCTGAGGCAGCGGCCGGGGGCCGAGGTGAGCGGCAGCGACTCGGCGCCGACGAGGCCCTCCTGCAGGCCACCGCCGATGTTGATCGCGACCGAGGTCGAGCCGGGGCGCGCCGCCGAGTTGTCGACGCGGACGTCGCGGTTGAGCAGCTCGACCGCGTTGCCGGAGATGTCGGTCAGGGTGACGACGAACCGGTGGTTCCCGTTCGCCAGGCCCGTCGTGTCGACCGTCAGGGCCGTGTTCCCGGTCTTCGGGCACGCGACGCCGACCGGGAGGTCGTAGCCGGCACGGGCGGGGCCGATGTCGACGCAGGACGCGCCGGCGAGGTCGGCCGTCTGGCGGAGCACGCCGTCGACGGTGAGCTCGGCCTTGAGGAGCCCGAGGCCCTGGTCGCTGGCCTGGACGTTGATGCTCGCGGTGCCGCGGGCGGGCTCGGTGAGCCCGGAGACGCTCCCGTTGGGCGGGAACGCGTCGTTGACGGTGAGCGAGAGCGACCGCACGTCGACCGTCGGGAAGCCCGTGGTGCAGGTCGTCGGGGCCTCGCAGCTGAGCTGGGCCTGGACGAAGTCACCGGAGGCGGCGCCGCCCGTGCTGAGCGTGCCGTTGGCGGTGCCGTCCGAGGACAGGCGCTCCTCGACGGACGCGCCGGTGCCGGTACGGAGCCGGTAGGCCCCCGGCTGCGCGCTCGCGGTGCCGAAGCTGCCGAGCGTGCGCTCGATCGCCGCGGAGGTCACCGTCACGCCTCCCGGCGAGGTGATCCGCCAGGCGGCGAGGCTGCCGTTCTGCGGGGTGCTGGAGGTGAACGCCAGCCGCAGGCCGTCGCTCGCCCCGGAGCCGGAGCAGCCGCTGCCCGTGGTGTTGGCGATGGCGCTGCCGTTGCCGAGGGCCAGCAGGCCGTCGGTGCCGAGCGGGGCGCCCGTGGGACCGTGGCAGCCCCAGAGCGTGGCCGTGCCGGCCTGGGCGCTCCCGGCCGCGGCCAGGGCGATGGCCGCCGCGAGCGGGGCCGTGAGGAGGAAGTTGCGCATCGTTGGTTCTCCTGATGACGGTCGGGTCGGCGGCTACCCGCCGACGACGACCTGACGCTTGACGTTGGCCACGACGCGGCCGCCCTGGCTGAGGCGCGCGGTGAGGGTGTAGGTGCCGCGGTTGAAGCCGCGGGTGCTGAGGACGGGCACGTCGACGGCGTAGCCGGGCAGGACGCGGACGGCCTGGATCGAGCCGCTGCGGCTGCCGGCCGCGTTGGCGAGCCGGTAGGTGCCGGTGATCGGCGCCGCGGTGTTGCCCGCGTTGCGCACGGACAGCTGGAGCACGCGCGAGCGCACGGCGGCGGTGCCGGCCTGGACCCGGAGACGGCGACGGGCGGTCGACGGGTTCAGCCGCAGCGCGCCGATGAGGCGGTAGCTGACCTTGACCTGCCCCTTCTTCTGGCCGCGCGGGGTCGCGATGAACTCGGCGTTGCCGTACAGCGAACCCGTCGACGGCATCGACGTGAGGTCGACGCGCACGGTCCGCGAGCCCCGGGCGGGCAACGCGAAGCTGCGGGTGGAGAGCTTGACGCCGGTCAGGGACCGGCTGCGGTCGGGCGTCACTGCCCCGGTACGGGACTGCAGCCAGGGACGCGCCGCGACGCGGACGTCCACGGTCCGGCTGAGACCGTTGGTGATCGTGATCTGACCCACGCGACCCTTGGCCGCCTGGCGCTCGATGATCGAAGGAGAGAGCGTCAATCCGGACGCCGCCCCCGCGTCCTGCCGCCCGAGAGCGAGCGGCAGGACGAAGGCGACGCCGGCGAGCCCGGTGAGGAGCTGCCGGCGATGCATTACGGCGTGCTGGTCGAGAGCGTGAACAGGACCGGCATCGCGTACTGGCCGGTGCGGATCGGCTCGTTCGGGACGATCGACTGCTTGAACGAGACGCCGACCGACTTGTTGGTGACCGGGTCGTTGATCGACGCGATCTGGACCGGCGGGTCGGACTGCATGGACGCGTCCGTCACGGTGCCGGTGATGTTCGGGTCGACCGAGGTCGAGCTGATCTTCAGCGGCGTGTTGAGCGTGTACGGGCCCGTCACGTTGTTGTTGACGAGGAAGCCGCGACGCGCGTTGCCGACGGGGCTGCCCGCATCCTCAGCGGTCAGGTACGCCTGGTCGGCGGTCGAGACGATGGTCAGCGAGAGGCTGCCCGAGTAGTCCTCGTTGGCCGCGCTGGTGTTCGGACGGAACGCGCCGAAGCCCGAGTTGGTCAGCGTGGTGGTGCCGACGTTGGTCGGGGTGAGCGTCAGGACCGGGGCGACGTTGCCGACGACGGTCGTGGTCGACGTGGTCGACGTGCGGACGTCGAAGTTCAGGCCGAAGCAGTGGATGCCGTTGTTGTCCAGAACACGGAGGTGGTACGTCCCCGCCGTGGTCGGGACCGCGGACGGCGACACCGTGGTGCCCGGGCCCGAGGTGCCGCAGCCGGCCGGCTGCGGGCCGGAGACGATCTGCAGCGTCGTCGGACCGACACCGGAGAAGGCGACGTTGCCCGCCGGCGACTGGCCGATGAGGAAGTAGTCGTTGATCCCCACCGGAGCGTCGGTGATGTTGTTCAGGGTGACCGACGCGCTACCGGCGGTAGCGGTGATCGTGGCGGCGTTCGCCGCCGGCGCGACCGCGCCGACAGCGGCGACCGCCGCGGCCGCGACAAACGCGCGGCGCAGGTGAGGGTCACGTCGGTAGAAGTGGTGTAGGAGGACACCGGGTCCGGACGTAGTCCGACCACCGTGGTGTCCATGCTCGTCGGTCCCTTCCACAGGATCGATGAATGGAGCACCACGATGGCCGAGGACCGGATGATGACCCCTGCCGATGTCGTTGCGCGAGCGATGAGCGGCGAGCACGGAGATCTGTTGCGCGACGCGGTCGCGCTGGTCGTGCGTGAGTTGATGGAGGCCGAGGTCGCGCAGCTGACCGGGGCGGGCCGCGGTGAGCGGTCCGAGGACCGCGTCGCGAATCTCAACGGGTACCGCCAGCGGGCGTGGGACACCCGGGTGGGGGAGCATCGAGCTGGCGATCCCCAGGACGCGGTCCGGGCCGTCGTACTTCCCGAGCTTCCTGGAGCCTCGGAGCCGGTGTGAGCAGGCGATCGTGAGCGTGGTGATGGAGGCCTACGTCAACGGCGTCAGCACCCGCAAGGTCGATCGGCTGGTGGAGCAGCTGGGGATCGGGGCGATGAGCAAGGACCGCGTCAGCCGGCTCTGTCGTGATCTGGACGAGCTGGTGGCCGAGTTCCGTGAGCGCGAGCTCACGGACGCCTATCCGTACCTGTGGCTGGATGCCAAGCACGTCAAGGTCCGCGAGCGCGGCCGGGTTGTCTCGAAGGCGCTGGTGGTCGCCTACGCGGTCAATCAGGACGGGGTGCGGGAGGTGATCGGCCTGGATATCGGCCAGGTCGAGTCGGGCCCGTTCTGGGTGGCGTTCCTGCGCTCGCTGAAAGCCCGTGGGCTGCACGGGGTGCAGCTCGCGATCAGCGACCACCACGAAGGCCTGAAGGCGGCGATCGCGCAGGTCCTGGACGCGCCGTGGCAGCGCTGCACCGTGCACTTCGTCCGCAACATGCACGGCCACTGCCGCCGCAACGAGCGCGGCCTGATCAGCGCTGGCCTGCGCGAGGTCTTCCAGGCCGCCGACGGCACCGAGGCGCGCCGCCGCGTCGGCGAACTGCTCGATCGCCTCGCACCGGTCGCTCCGAAGGTCTGCGAGCTGCTCGATGCTGCCGAAGAGGACCTCCTGGCGTTCTACGCGTTCCCGAAAGCGCACTGGAGCAAGCTGCGCTCGACCAACCCGCTGGAACGGGTCAACAAGGAGATCGGCAGGCGTTCGGATGTCGTCGGGATCTTCCCCAACGACGCGTCCGCGATCCGGCTCTGCGGCGCCGTCCTGATCGAGCAGAACGACGAGTGGCTGACCTGCCGGCGCTACCTCTCCGAAGAGTCGATGGCGGTCGTCCTGGCGGGCCCCATCGAGGACGCCGACGAGGTCCACGACCTGGAGGTCGCGAGCCTTGCGGCCTGACCCCCTCCGCTGGAGGCTGCACGCGTTGGGGGTCTCGCCTCGGCTCGCCCTCCGGGCTCACCTCAGCGACACCCCCAACGCGATCCGAGAGGAGAAGAGCCCCCTCCACACGGCCTGACACGCCGCGATGTACCCGACGAGCGAGCTACACCACAACACGCGACTTGACTCAGGTGAGACGTCATTGAGATTCCTCTCGTCGGACCCTCCGGGCTGCGCCGATGTCGATGCACGCGGATTGCTGACCCGTGCACCTGACTTCCGTCCCCCGCCCCCGGCTGACCTATGGATGTTTGGACCTCCGGTCCGGGCCGCTCATCCTCGCGGTCCGAAACTGGAGATCCGGATTATAGCGACTCGCGCCGACGTTCCACAAGTCCCGGTGGATTCCCTGCACGAAAACCTGGTCCGTCGGACGGGCCAGGTGTCTCGTATCGGACGCGCGGCGGGGGAATCGCACGTCCTGCGCGGGACGAATGACGCTCATGCACCGTGTCCCACCCCACACAACGACGTGATCCACAACGACCTCGACCGCCATTCGGCGGTCGAGGACTACGTCATATGTCGTGCGTACTTCTGCGCGCGCGAACGCGCCAGGTCAGGCCGGCAGCGGCTGCCGGATCACCGGCTGCTTCGCCGCGGCGGCCTCGTCCAGGCGGCGGACGGGCGTCGTGTACGGCGCGTTCTGCGCGATCGAGGGGTCCTCCTGCGCCTCGCGCAGGATCGCGACGACCGCGTCGGCGAACGCGTCGAGCGTCTCCTTGGTCTCCGTCTCGGTCGGCTCGATCATCAGCGCCTCGTCGACCAGCAGCGGGAAGTACACCGTCGGCGGGTGGAATCCGTGGTCCAGCAGCCGCTTGGCGAGATCGAGCGTCTTGATCCCGAGCTCCTTCTTCATCGGCGCGCCCGACAGGACGAACTCGTGCATGCAGCGCTCGCCGAAGCCGAGCGGGAGGTACTCCCTGACGCCCTCGGCCTGCAGGCGGGCCAGCAGGTAGTTCGCGTTGAGCACCGCGGTCTGCGACGCCTCCTTCAGCCCCTCCCCGCCCAGCGAGCAGATGTAGGAGTAGGAGCGCACGAAGCAGCCGTAGTTGCCCTGGAAGCCGCGCAGCCGCCCGATCGACTTCGCCCCGGGCGCCCCCTCGGGCAGGCCCTCGGCGACGAGGTCGAAGACCGGGCCGTCCGCGCTGTCGGTGCGACGGATCACCGGCGTGGGCAGGTACGGCGCGATCCGGTCGCTCACCGCGATCGGGCCGGAGCCGGGGCCGCCGCCGCCGTGCGGCTGCGTGAACGACTTGTGCAGGTTGTAGTGGACGATGTCGAAGCCCATGTCGCCCGGGCGCGACACGCCCATGACCGCGTTGAGGTTCGCGCCGTCGTAGTAGAGCGTCGCCCCGACCTCGTGGACGATCCGCGAGATCTCCTCGATGTTCGGGTCGAAGATCCCCAGCGTGTTGGGGTTCGTGAGCATCAGGCACGCGACGTCGCCGTCGGCCTTCGCGCGCAGGTCGTCGAGATCGACGCCGCCGTCGGCGTTCGTGCCGACCTTCACGACGGTGTAGCCCGCCATCGTCACGGTGGCCGGGTTGGTGCCGTGCGCGGTGTCCGGGGTCAGGACCTTGGTGCGGACCTCGCCGCGGTCCTCGTGGTAGGCGCGCGTGACGAGCAGGCCGGCGAGCTCCCCGTGCGAGCCGGCGGACGGCTGCAGGCAGACGTGCGGCAGGCCGGCGACCTCCCCGAGCGCGCGCTCGAGGTTGTACATCAGCTCCAGCGCGCCCTGCGACCGCGACGGGTGCTGCAGCGGGTGCAGCCGCGCGTGGCCGGGCAGGCCCGCGACGCGCTCGTGCAGCCGCGGGTTGTGCTTCATCGTGCACGAGCCCAGCGGGTAGAAGCCCGAGTCGAGGTCGAAGTTGCGGCGGCTGATGCGCACGTAGTGGCGCACGAGCTCCGGCTCGGACACCTCGGGCAGCCGCGGCGGCGCCATGCGGCGCAGGCCCGCGGGCAGGAGCTGCTGGGGGTCGACCTGCGGGACGTCGAGCTCCGGGCACGTGAACGCCCGTCGGCCGGGCGCGCCCTTCTCGAAGATCGTGACGACGCGGTCGCGCTGCATCGGCGTCTCCGCCGTGGGGACGGACGGCGCCGTGGGCGACGCGGTGCCCGCGTCGGTGCCGAGCTCGCCGTCGGCGAACTGGCTGGCGGTCTGGGCGGACGGCAGCTCGCTCATGCCGGGACCTCCGTGCTCGTCGTGGCGGTGGCTCGCTCGGCCGCCACGGCCTCCGCGAGGACCTCGGCGAGGCGGTCGATCTGCTCGCGCGTGCGCTGCTCGGTCAGGGCGACGAGCAGGCCCGTCGGGTGCCCGCCCTCGTCGCGGCCGAGCGGGTAGCCGGGGTTGTAGCCCGCCGCGCAGCAGCGCGACACGACCCGCTCGACGCCCGCGAGGCCGTCGACGTCGAGGTCCAGCGCGAACTCGCGCACGACCGGCTGTTCGTGCAGCGTCGAGACGCCGTCGACCGCCGCGAGCGTCGTGCGCGCGTAGTGCGTGCGCTGCAGCAGCAGCTCGCCGAGCTCGACGATCCCCTGCCGGCCGAGCCAGCTCAGGTACACGACGCCGCCCAGGGCGTTGAGCGCCTGCGAGGTGCAGATGTTCGACGTCGCCTTCTCGCGGCGGATGTGCTGCTCGCGCGTCTGCAGCGTCAGCACGAAGCCGCGGCGGCCGTCGACGTCCTTCGTCTCGCCGGCGATGCGGCCGGGCATGCGGCGCAGGTAGGCCTCGGTCGCGCAGAAGAAGCCGAACGACGGGCCGCCGAAGTCGAGGCGGTTGCCGAGCGCCTGGCCCTCGCCGACCGCGACGTCGACGCCGCACTCGCCGGGCGGGGCGAGGATGCCGAGCGTGATCGGGTCGTACTGCCCGACGACGACCGCGGGCGAGTTCTTCGCCGCGTCGGCCAGCGCCTTGGCGTCCTCGACCGCGCCGAGGAAGTTCGGGTTCTGGAAGAACACGGCGCTCGTGTCCTCGTCGATCGCGGCCGCCCACGCCTGCGGGTCGGTGACGCCGTCCTTCAGCGGCACCTCGACGACCTCGATGCCGTAGCCGACGGCCAGCGTGCGCAGCGTCTGCGCGGAGTGCGGGTGCAGCCCGGCGCTGACGACGAAGCGGCCCTTGCCGTTGGCGAGCTTCGCGAGGTAGCCGGCGGCCGCGACCGCGGACGGCCCCTCGTAGACCGACGCGTTGGAGACCGGCAGGCCGGTCAGCTCGGTCATCGCGGTCTGGTACTCGAACATCACCTGGAGGCCGCCCTGGCTGATCTCCGGCTGGTAGGGCGTGTACGGCGTGAGGAACTCCGAGCGGCTCATCAGCATGTCGATGAGCGCCGGCACGTAGTGGTCGTACATGCCGGCCCCGAGGAACGTGACCTCGTCCTCGGCGGAGACGTTCTTGCGGGCGAGCTCGAGCAGGTGCGCGTACACGTCCTGCTCGGGCAGGCCCGCCGGGAGGTCCAGGCCGCCGTCCAGGCGCACCCCTTCCGGTATGCCGGCGAAGAGCTCGTCGATCGAGCCCACGCCGATCGCCGCGAGCATCTCGCGGAGGTCGTCGGGGGTGGTGCTGATGTAGCTGCTCACAGGCGGTCTGTCCCTCGGGTGCGTCGGGTTCTCAGGAGAGCGTCGCGACGTAGGCGTCGCGGTCCAGCAGGGCGTCCTTCTCGGCGGGGTCGGAGAGGCGGACCTTCACCATCCAGCCGGCGCCGTACGGGTCCTCGTTGACCGCCTCGGGCGTGTCGCCGAGCGCCTCGTTGACCTCGACGACCTCGCCGCTCAGCGGGGCGATGACGTCGGAGACGGCCTTCACGGACTCCACCTCGGTGTACGGCTCACCGGCCGTCACGGTGCTGCCGACCGCGGGCGCCTCGAAGAAGACGACCTCGCCGAGGGCGTCCTGGGCGAACCAGGTGATGCCGAAGGTGGCGACGTCCCCGTCGATCTGGGCCCAGTCGTGCTCGGGGTGGTACAGGAGGCCCTCGGGGTAGCTCGCGTCGGCCATGGTGGTGGTCTCTCTCCTCGTGTGTGGCGGGTCGGTGCGGCTGCGGAGGCTACGCGGCCGGTCGGGCGTACAGGGGCTTGGCGGACACGACGGCCTGCCGGGTCCGGCCGCGGACGTCGATCTCCAGCGCGGTGCCGACCTCGGCGCGGTCGGCGGGCACGTAGGCCATGCCGACGCCGACCTCGAGCGAGGGCGACATGGTGCCGCTGGTGACCTCTCCCCCGCCGAGCACCGGGTTGCCCTGGCGGGCGATGCCCCGGTCGGTGATCGTGAACGCGACGAGCCGCTCGGCGGGACCCTCGGCGCGGACGCGCGCGACGGCCTCGGCGCCGATGAAGCCGGTCTCCTCCTTGCAGGCCCAGCCCAGGCCGGCCTCGATCGGCCCGCGCTCCTCCATGAGGTCGTTGCCGTAGAGGTGGAAGCAGACCTCCAGGCGCAGCGTGTCGCGGGCCGCGAGCCCGGCGGGCACGGCGCCGCGACGGACGACCTGGTCCCACACGTCGGCCACGACCTCGGGGGCGCAGAGGATCTCGACCCCGTCCTCCCCGGTGTAGCCGGTGCCGCAGACGAGCGCGTGGTGGCCGGCCAGGCGCGCCGAGCCCGCGGTCATCCGGGACGGCAGCGGGCCGTCGGCGACCGCCTGCACGATCTCGCGCGCGAGCGGGCCCTGCACGGCGATCATCGCGTGCTGGTCGGCCTGGTCCTCGACGGCGACGTCGGGGAACGCGCGGGCCTGCTCCTGGAACCACGCGAGGTCCTTCTCGTGGTTCGCGGCGTTGGTGACCGTCAGGTAGGTGTCGGGCGCGAGCCGGTAGGTGAAGAGGTCGTCCAGGACGCCGCCGTCCTCCTTGCACAGGAGGCTGTACTGGGCGCCGCCGACCGCGATCTTCTCGACGTCGTTGGAGAGCACGCGCTGCAGGAACGCGAGCGCCTGCGGGCCGGAGGTCTTGATCTGCCCCATGTGGGAGACGTCGAACACCCCGGCGGCGGTCCGCACCGCGAGGTGCTCCTCCTTGATCCCGGCGTACTGCACCGGCATCTCCCAGCCCGCGAACGGGACGATCTTCGCCCCCGCGGCGACGTGGGTCTCGTAGAGCGGGGTGCGCCTGAGGGTCTGCGCCTGGGTCACCCGCTCCACGGTATCGGAGAGCGCCTCGACGGCTTGTCGAGCGGGCGCCGCCGCGCGGTCCGGGGGACGCCGTCGTGGCGCGCCCCCGGTCGGGCGGTGGCTAGCGCAGGAACGGCGGGATGTCGATGTCGTCGTCGCTGATCTCCAGCGACGAGCGCTCGACGCGCGGCGAGCGGTCCTTCGTGGTGCGCTCGGCGCGCTTGGAGGTCTCCTCGCGCGCGGTGCGCGGGCGGGCGCGGCCGTGGTCGAAGCCGGTGGCGATGACGGTCACGCGGACTTCGTCGCCCATGCGCTCGTCGATGACCGAGCCGAAGATGATGTTCGCGTTGGGGTCGGCGGCGCCCTGGACGATCTCGGCGGCCTCGTTGACCTCGAAGAGGCCGAGCTCGTGCCCGCCGGTGATGTTCAGCAGGATGCCGGTGGCGCCCTCGACGCTGTCCTCGAGCAGCGGGCTGGAGATCGCCGCCTTCGCGGCGTCGCCGGCGCGGTTCTCGCCGCCGGAGGTGCCGATGCCCATGAGCGCGGACCCGGCGTCGGCCATGATCGTGCGGACGTCGGCGAAGTCGAGGTTGATGAGGCCGGGGATCGTGATCAGGTCGGTGATGCCCTGGACGCCCTGGCGCAGCACGTTGTCGGCCTCGCGGAACGCCTCGATGATCGTCGTGCGGCGCTCGACGATGCCGAGCAGCTTCTCGTTCGGGATGACGATGAGCGTGTCGACGACCTCGCGCAGGCGGGCGATGCCCTCCTCCGCCTGGCGCATCCGCTGGGAGCCCTCGAAGGAGAACGGCTTGGTGACGACGCCGACGGTGAGCGCGCCGATCTCGTTCTTGGCGATCTCCGCGATGACGGGCGCCGCGCCGGTGCCGGTGCCGCCGCCCTCGCCCGCGGTGACGAAGACCATGTCGGCGCCCTTGAGCGCCTCCTTGATGTCGTCGCGCGACTCGGCCGCGGCGCCGAAGCCCACGTCGGGGTTGGCGCCGGCGCCCAGGCCCCGGGTCAGGTCGTGCCCGATGTTGAGCTTGATGTCGGCGTCGCACATCTGCAGCGCCTGCGCGTCCGTGTTGGCCGCGATGAACTCGACGCCACGAAGGCCCGCGTCGACCATGCGGTTGACCGCGTTGGTCCCACCACCGCCGACGCCGACGACCTTGATGACCGCGAGATAGCTGCCGCTGCTGTCCATGTAAGAAAATTCCGTCCGACTCTGGAGGGACACTTGAGAGTTTGGTGTTCTGTCCCCCGCTTGGGGGCACGCACGGTACGCGCGCCCTTTGCGTGGTGTCAACGGGAATCCTACCCCGCAATGGGCATTGCATGACGGCCAACCCTCGACCTGAGCAGGAGATTTCCGGCTCGGCCGAGGCTCGACCTGAAGTTGAGGGTTGAGGTGGGCGTGGCCGCCGGTTAGGGCGTCACCCCGTCGGTCGAGCTCGCCCCCGGGTCGGCCGCGCCGGTCGCCCCGGCCGCGCCGGTCACCGCCGCGCCGGGCGCCGTCGCCCCCGCCTCGAGGGTCTGCTGCTGCTGGGCGGCGACCTGCTCGAGGCCCCCGGCCGTCGGCCGCTCCGGCAGCCGGACGTCGAGGTAGGTCGCCCCGCGCGAGCTCGGGTCGGCGAGCACGCGGGCGACCGCCGCCCACTTCGCGGCGATCCGCTCGGTCGTGCCGAGGTAGAGCGCCGGCCCGGCGGTCAGCCGGACGGTCAGGCCACGCGGCCCGACGAAGACCTTGGAGAACGTCTCCCGCAACGGCGCGGGCGCGGCGCCCAGGGCGGCGACCACGCGGGCCGTCTGCCCGGCCGGGACACGGTCGCCGGCGGGCGGGGTGCGCAGCGGCAGCACCGGCAGGCCCTTGGCGTTGGAGCCGCGCAGCAGCGTGCCGTCGCTCGCGACCGGGACCCGTCGCCCGTCGACCCCCACGGCCGCGACCGGCACGTGCTCGACCACGTCGATGCGCAGCCCGTGCGGGAAGTCCGGGGTGGCGCGCACGTCCTTGACGATCGGGTACGGCGCGACCGCGGTGCGCAGCGCGTCGACGTCCACGTGCAGCGTCGTCATGTCCTGCGCGGCGGACTGCAGCGCGCCACGGATCCGCTCCCCCTCGCGACCGGCGACCCCGGTGACCTCGACGTCGCGGACGGCGACGAGACTCGACTCGCGGACGATCAGGAACGTCGCGACGACGAGCCCGGCGACCGCGAGCACGGCGAGCAGGCGCCGGCGCGCGTGCGGGCTGCGCGGCGCGACCGGACGGGCCGCCGACACGCGCAGGCGCGGCAGCGGGATGGAGCGGGCACTCACGACTCGGCGTTCGCCGCGCGGACGGCAACTCCTCCCCGCGGTGGACGCCCGGGCGACCCGGCGCGCGGGCGGTCAGGCCACCAGCGCGCGCCCGAGGGCGTCGACGTCACCGGCGCCCATGACGACGCAGAGGTCGCCCGGGCGCAGCAGCGCGCCGACGACGCGCTCGGCGTCGGCCAGCGACGGCAGCCAGTGGACCGGCATGCCCGGCCGGGCGTCGCAGGCGGCCTGCGCGATCAACAGGCCGCTGATCCCCGGGAAGTCCTCCTGGACCTCGCGCGCCGGGTAGATCGGCACGACCGCGGCGACGTCGGCCAGCGCCAGCGCGGCCCCGAACTCGCGGTGCAGCTGCTGCGTGCGGCTGAACAGGTGCGGCTGGAAGACCGCGACGACCCGGGAGCCGTAGGAGCGCGCCGCCTCGAGCGTCGCCCGGACCTCGGTCGGGTGGTGCGCGTAGTCGTCGATCACCGGCACCCCGAGCGCGGTCTCCCCCAGCCGGTCGAAGCGCCGGCCCGCGCCGCGGAAGGTCGCGAGCGCGGCGACCGCCTGCGCCTCGTCGGCCCCCGCCAGGCGGCAGGCCTCCAGCGCCGCGACCGCGTTGCGCGCGTTGTGCTCGCCCGGCACCGCCAGCGTCACCTCGTGGCCGCGCCAGGCGAAGCGGCTGCCGCCCGGCACGAGCGTCACGTCCGTGGCGTCGAACGGGACGACCGGTGTCCCGGGGTCGCGCAGCTCGAGCAGATCGGGACGGTCCCAGATCACCGCCTGCGGCGGGCCGTCCAGCAGCTCGCGGAAGACCTCCCGGACCTCCTGCAGCGACCCGTAGGTGGCGTGGTGGTCCAGCTCGACGTTCGTGACGACGGCGACGTCGACGTCCAGGCGCAGCATCGAGCGGTCCGACTCGTCGGCCTCGACGACCAGCCAGCCGTCACCCGCGGGCCAGTCGGCGTGCAGGCCGGTCGTCGTGAGCGCCCCGCCGATCAGGTACGCCGGGTCCGGGCCGTCGACGGCCAGCAGCACGTGCGCGGCCATCGACGTCGTCGTCGTCTTGCCGTGCGCCCCGGCGATCGCGAGCGTCCGGCGCAGCGCGCTCAGCTCGGCCAGCAGCTCGGCGCGCGGCACCGCGCGCAGCCCGCGCTCGCGGGCGGCGGCGCGCTCGGGGTTGTCCGCCGGGACCGCCGAGGAGTAGACGACCTCGACGTCGTCCCCCGCCGGGACGTTGGCGGCGTCGTGGCCGACGTGGACGTCCACCCCCAGCTCGCGCAGGCCCGGCAGCTGCGGGCCCTCCGCGCGGTCGCTGCCGCTGACGCGCGCGCCGAGCTGGGCGCAAACGCGGGCGTAGCCGCTCATGCCGGCGCCACCCACCCCGATGAGGTGCAGGCGGCGGTGGGACCAGGGACCGTCGGGGCGGGACGCGGGCATCGCGCCGCAGCCTACGACGCGCGGGCGGCGGCCAGCACCTCGGCCGCGATCGCGGCGGCCGCGTCCGGGCGGGCCAGCCCGGCCGACGCGGCGGCCATCGCCGCGAGCCGGTCGCGGTCGGCCAGCAGCGCGTCGACCTCGCGGCGCAGCCGGTCGGCGTCGAGCTCGGCGTCGGGGACGAGGACCGCGGCACCCCCGTCGACCATCCAGCGCGCGTTGCCGGTCTGGTGGTCGGCGGCCGCGTGCGGGTAGGGCACGAGCACCGCGGGCCGTCCCGCCGCCGCGACCTCGAAGACCGAGCCGCCCGACCGGGCGACGCACAGGTCGCAGGCCAGCAGCGCCTCGCCGAAGCCGTCGATGTACGGGCGCAGGTCGTAGTGCGCCGGCGCGGGATCGCCCAGGCGGGCGGCGAGGTCGTCATGGTCGCGCCGGCCGGCCGCGTGGAGGACCCGCAGGCCGGCGGGCGCCGCCGTCCCGTACGCGCCGATCGTCGCCTCGTTGAGGCTGCGGGCGCCCAGCGACCCGCCGAACACGAGCAGGCACGTGTCCCCGTCGGCCAGGCCGAAGCGGGCGCGCGCCGCGGCCCGGTCGGTGGCGGGCGGCGGCACCGGACGGCCGGTGACGCGGTAGCGGTCACCCTCCCGTCCGGGCAGCGGGAAGGCCAGGCAGACCCGGGTCGCGCGTCCGGCGAGCAGGCGGTTGGTCAGGCCCAGGTGGCTGTCGGCCTCGGTGAGGACGAGCGGCAGCTTCGCGCGCAGCGCGGCCGCGCCGACCGGGCCGGCCACGTAGCCGCCGCCGCCCATCACGACGTCCGGGCGCTCCTCGCGCAGGATCCGTCGCGCCGCGCGCAGCGCCCCCGCCGCGCGACCGACCGCGCGCGCGGCCTTCAGCGGGTTGGAGCGGCTGATGCCCTCGACGTGGATGCGGTGCAGCCGGTACCCGGCGGCGGGCACCAGCTCAGCCTCCGCGCGGTCCCCGCCGACGAACGCGACCTGGGCGCCCTCAGCCCGCAGCGCGTCGGCGACCGCCAGCGCCGGCACCACGTGCCCCGCTGTCCCGCCGGCGGCGATCACGACCTTCGTCACGGTCGTCCATCCTCGGTCGGCGGCGGGGAGCCTGACGGGCGCGCAGCCCGGTCGTCCCCCCGCTCGCGATGTTCAGCAGCAGGCCCATCGAGGCCAGGACGGTCCACAGGCTCGTTATCCCGTAGGAGACGAACGGCAGCGTGACGCCGGTGATCGGCGCCAGCCCGAGGACCGTGAAGATGTTCAGGCAGGCCTGGCCGAGCACCATCGCCGTGATGCCCGCGGCCAGGAGCTTGGCGCCCGGGTCCCGCGCCATCTTCGCCACGCGCAGGCCCGCGTAGCCGATGACGCCGAAGAGGAAGAGGATCCCGGCGATCCCGGCGATCCCGAGCTCCTCGCCGATGATCGCGAGGATGAAGTCGGTGTGCGCCTCGGGCAGGTAGTAGATCTTCTGCACCGACTGGCCGAGCCCGAGCCCGAAGAAGCCGCCGGATCCGAGCGCGATCTGTCCCTGGACCGACTGGAAGCCGGTGGTCCCCGCGGTGTCCCAGGGGTCGAGGAAGCTCGTGAGGCGCGCGCGGCGGTAGTCCGCCGACAGCGCGTAGAGCAGCGCCAGGAAGCCCGCGACCGCGACGACGACGAGCAGCCAGCGCACGGGCACGCCCGCGGCGACGAGCACCGCCGCGACCGTGAACGACACGACGATCGCGGTCCCGAGGTCGGGCTGGCTGGCGATCAGCAGCAGCAGCGGGCCGGCGACGACCGCGAGCGGCATGAGCTCGCGCGGGTGCTGCGGCGGGCCCGGCTTCACGGCGAGCATCCGCACCGCGTAGAGGATCAGCGCGAGCTTCGTGAGCTCCGACGGCTGGAACGTCAGCGGCCCGACGCCCAGCCACGACTGCGCGCCGCCGCCGCTGACGCCCAGCGGCGTGCGGACCGCGAGCAGGCAGACGAAGCAGAAGATCAGCAGGCCCGGGGTGAACGCGAGGATGCGCGGCAGCGAGGCGCGCGACAGCACGGTCAGGCCGACGAACCCGAGCGCCCCGAACACGAGGTACTTCACGAGGTAGGAGGTGCCGTCGCCGTGGCCCTCCAGGAGCGTGGTGGCCGACGAGGCGCTGAAGACCATGACGGCGCCCGCGGCGAGCAGGCACAGCGTCGCCGTCATCAGGAGGTTGTACTCCAGGGGGTGCGCAGGGGTCCTGCGCTTCGCGGTGGCGGCGACGCGACGCATCCGGACCTCTGTTCGCCGCGGCGTGACGGGTCCCTCCCGCCGCGGACGGTGTTCGCTACGGGTGGCGCGCGGCCACGAGCGCCGCGAAGTGCCGGCCGCGCTCCTCGAAGTCCCGGTACTGCCCGAAGCTCGCGCACGCCGGGGACAGCAGGACGACCTCGCCCGGACGGGCGAGCGCGGCCGCGGCGGCGACCGCACGCTCGAGGTCGCCGCGGTCCTCGCCGCGGCCGAGCGCGTCGCGCAGGCGCCCCGCGGCGGCCCCGACCAGCTGGACCGAGGCGGCCTTCGCGGCGACCGGGGCGCGCAGCGGGCCGAAGTCCTCCTGCTTGGCGTCGTCGCCGCCGAGGATCAGGTGCAGCGGGACGTCGAACGCGGCGAGCGCGGTCAGGGCCGACTCGACGTTCGTCGCCTTGGAGTCGTTGACGAACCGCACGCCGCCGACGGGCGGGAGCTCCTGCAGGCGGTGCTCGACCCCCGCGAAGGTCACGAGCGCCTGTGCGATCGCCTCCTCGGGGATGCCGCGCGCGCGGCACGCGGCGGTGACCGCCCGGGCGTTGACCCGGTTGTGGGCGCCCTGCAGCGCCGGCTCGGCGGGCAGCTCGACGAGGTCGAGGTCGATCGCCGCGCCGTCGCCGGGGAGCGGCAGCAGCGCCCCGGGGGCGATCGCCGTGTCGGCCGCGTGCTGGCGGGCGAACATGCCGTGGCGCTTGGCCTCCCGGTAGGCGTCGACCGTGCCGTGCCAGTTCAGGTGGTCGCTGCCGAGGTTCAGCAGGATCCCGACGTCGGGACGGAACGCGAGCGTGTCGTGCAGCTGGTAGCTCGAGCACTCCGCGATGACGGTGGCGCCCGGCTCGTGCGCGTCGATCAGCGAGGTGTACGCGGTCCCGACGTTCCCGACGACGTGCACCGGCCGGCCGGCGACCCGGTGCGCGTGGCCGAGCCACTCCGACACCGTGGTCTTGCCGTTGGTGCCGGTCACCGCGACGACGTCGAGCGGGACGAGCCGCCAGCCGAGCTCGAGCTCCCCCAGCACGGGGATGCCGCGCTCGCGGGCGGCGGCGACGACCGGGGCGTGCGGCGGCACCCCGGGGGACTTCACGACCGCGCCGATGCCGTGCGCGTCGAGCAGCGCGAGCCCGTCGCTGCCGCCGTGGACCGGGAACCCGGGGTCGGCGGGCAGCTCGGGCCGCCCGCTGTCGACGCCGACGACCGCGTGCCCGGCGGCGACCAGGGCGCGCCCGGCGGCGAGGCCCGAGCGGGCCAGGCCGACGACGAGGTACGGGCCGGGAGGCAGCACGGGCGCGGCGCGGCTAGGCGACGGACTGCTGGTAGATCGTGAAGCCGATCGCCGCGCAGACCGACGCGATGATCCAGAACCGCAGGATGATCTTCGTCTCCGACCAGCCCGCCATCTCGAAGTGGTGGTGGATCGGCGCCATCAGGAAGACGCGCTTGCGGAAGTTCTGGAACCAGAACACCTGGATGATCACGCTCAGCGCCTCGACGACGAAGATGCCGCCGAGCAGCACGAGCAGCTCCTCGGTCTTCGTCATCACCGCGAGCCCGGCGACGGCACCACCGAGGCCGAGCGACCCGGTGTCCCCCATGAACACGGTGGCGGGGAAGGCGTTGTACCAGAGGAACCCGATGCAGGCCCCGACCACGCAGCCGCAGAGCAGCGCGAGGTCCTCCTGGCCGCTGGTGATGAACGTGATGCCCAGGTAGGCGAGCATCACGATCGCGACGCAGCCGGCCGCGAGACCGTCGAGGCCGTCGGTGAGGTTGACCGCGTTGGTCGTGCCCGCCACCACGAGGTAGATGAGCACCGGGTAGAAGACGCCGAGGTCGATCGTGGCGTCCAGCGACCGCAGGCGCAGGGTCGGCGGCAGGTCGGCCAGCTCGACGGCGACGAACCACAGCAGCAGCGAGATGCCGATCGTGACGATGAGCTTCCACCGTCCCCGCAGGCCCAGGGAGCGACGCTGGAAGATCTTCTGGGCGTCGTCCGCGAAGCCGAGCATGGCCGAGAGGATCGCGACGCCGAACACACCGATCGAGCGCCAGTCGTAGTCGCTGAGGATCAGGAACGGGACGCTGATGGCGGCGAAGATGATGACGCCGCCCATCGTCGGCGTGCCTGCCTTGGCGTGGTGGCCGGCCGGGCCCTCCTCGCGGATGTGCTGGCCGAACTGGCGGCGGCGCATCCCGGCGATGAACCGGGGGCTGAGGAAGACGCAGATGAGCAGCGCGGCGGTACCGCCGATGAGGATCTCGCCCATCAGCGCGCCCCGTCCGCGGGGGGCCGGGCCGCGCGCAGCGCGGCGCTGACGGCCTCCAGTCCGACGCCGCGCGACGCCTTCACGAGCACGGTGTCTCCGTCCTGCACGAGCGTCGGCACGAGCCGCGCGGCCTGCTCGGCGTCCTCGACGGACTGCACGGCGCCCAGGCCGGAGCCGGCGCCCAGGTAGGCGGCCAGCGGGCCGACGGTGACGAGGACGTCGACCCCGACGTCGCGGGCGTGCACGCCGAGCTCGCTGTGGAAGCGGCCGCCGTCGGGGCCGAGCTCGAGCATGTCGCCGAGCACGGCGACCTTGCGGCCGGGCGCCGTCGCGGCGAGGTCGTCCAGGGCGGCGCGCATCGACATCGGGTTGGCGTTGTAGCAGTCGTCCACGACGACGACGCCGCCCTGCAGGCGCTCGCGCTGGCCGCGCATGGCGCTGAGCGCGACGTCGACCTCGCCCGCGGGCTCGACCCCGGCGGCGCGCGCGGCGGCGGCCGCGGCGAGCGCGTTGCGCGCCATGTGCGCCGAGGTGAGCGGCTGACCGGCGGACAGCAGCGTGACGCCGGGGAGCTCGGTGACGTCGCCGCCCGGCCCGAACCGCACCACGTGCAGGTCGTCGCGCAGGTGGGGCTCCAGCAGCGGCTCGTCGGCGGGCACGATCGCGGTGCCCCCGGGACGCAGGTCGTCCAGCAGCTCGGCCTTCGCGCGGGCGATCGCGCCGATCGACCCGAGCAGCTCGAGGTGGACGGGCCCGATGTTCGTGACGATCGCGATGTCCGGCTCCGCGATCCGCGCGAGCTCGGCGATCTGGCCGGGGCCGCGCATCGCCATCTCGAGCACGAGGACCTCGGTGCCGTGCGGCGCCGACAGGACCGTCAGCGGCAGCCCGATCTCGGTGTTGAGGTTCTGGCTGGTGGCGGTGACGCGCCGGCCCGCGGCCCGCAGCATCGCGGCGAGCACGTCCTTCGTGGAGGTCTTGCCGGTCGAGCCGGTGACGCCGATGACGACGGCGGCGAGCTGGCGCCGCCACGCGGTCGCGAGGCGCTGCAGCGCCGCGAGCGGGTCCTCGGTGGCGAGCACGACCCCACCGGTGCCGGGCGGCAGGCTGTCGGCGTGCCGGGGCTCGACGAGCACGCCCCAGGCGCCCGCCTCCAGGGCGGTGGCGGCGAAGTGGCCGCCGTCGACCCGCTCGCCCGCGATCCCGACGAACAGGTCGCCGGGGCCGACGCCGCGCGAGTCGATGACGACGCGGGTGGGGCCGTCGCCCGCGGACTGCGGCTCGCGCAGGTGCGCGCCCGCCGCGTCGGCGATCCACTGGGGTGATCGGTCAAGCATCGCGCAGCGCCTCCCGGGCCACCGTGACGTCGTCGAACGGGATCTTCTCGCCCCCGGCCAGCTCCTGCCCCTGCTCGTGGCCCTTGCCCGCGACGACGACGACGTCGCCGGTGCGGGCGGCGCTGATCGCGTGGGCGATCGCGGCGCGGCGGTCCTCGATGACGACGGCGTCGTCGCGCTCGATCCCGGCGGTGATGTCCGCGAGGATCGCCTGCGGGTCCTCCGAGCGCGGGTTGTCGCTCGTGACCACGACGACGTCGGCGAGGCGCGCGGCGATCTCCCCCATCAGCGGCCGCTTCGCGCGGTCGCGGTCACCGCCGGCCCCGAAGACGCAGAGGACGCGGTGCCCGGCGGCGAGCCCGCGCGCGGCGGCGAGCACGTTCTCCAGCGCGTCGGGGGTGTGCGCGTAGTCGACGAGCACGCCGAAGTCCTGCCCCTCGTCGACCGGCTCGAAGCGGCCCGGGACGCGGCCGAACGCCGCGAGGCCGTCGGCGATGACCTCGTCCGGCACGCCGTGCGCGCGCACGGCGGCGATCGCGCACAGCGCGTTGAGGACGTTGAAGCGGCCGGGCAGCGACAGCGACCAGGAGCGGCCCGCGGCGGTGAAGGTCGTGCCCGTGACGCGGCTGACGACGTCGGTGGCGCGCAGCGACGCGTCCTCGCGGTCGATCCCGACCGTCACCACGCCCGGGAGGTCGGCGGCGAGGCGGGCGCCCCACGGGTCGTCGACGTTGACGACCGCGGTCGCGGGCGGGCGGCCGGCGGGCGAGACGGGGACGAACAGCTCGCGCTTGGCGGCGAAGTAGTCGTCCATGTCGGGGTGGAAGTCGAGGTGGTCCTGCGTGAGGTTCGTGAAGACCGCGACGTCCCAGTGGATCGCGTCGGCGCGCCGCAGCCGCAGCGCGTGCGAGCTGACCTCCATGACGCAGGCCGCGTCGCCGCCGTCGAGCATCGCCGCGAACGTGCGCTGCAGGTCGATCGCCTCCGGCGTGGTGCGCACCGACGCCGTCTCCTCCCCGCCGACGACCTGGGTGACGGTGCCGAGCATGCCGGTGGCGGTGCCCGCGTGCTCCAGCAGCGCGCGGACGAGGTGCGCCGTCGTGGTCTTGCCGTTCGTGCCGGTGATGCCGATCGTGCGCAGGCGCGCGGTCGGGTCGCCGTGCAGGCGGGCGGCGGCCGGCGCCATCGCGGCGCGCACGTCGGGGACGACGACCTCGGGGACCCCGAGGCCCAGCGGCCGCTGCACGACGAGCGCCGCCGCGCCCCGGGCGACGGCGTCCGGGGCGAAGTCGTGCCCGTCGCGGGTGAACCCGGGCACGCAGAAGAACACGGTCCCGGGGGTGACCGTGCGGTTGTCGTAGGCGAGTGCGCTCACCTCGACGTGCGGGGCGTCGCGGGCGGCGTCGCCGATCACCTCGCGCAGCGTCATGCGTCGGGCAGTGTGTCAGCTGGGCGGGACGCGCAGGTGGGTCAGCGCGAACTCGGTGATCTTCCCGAAGGCCGGGGCGGCGATCTTGCCGCCGTAGATCTCGCCCTTGGGCTCGTCCACGATCACCGACACGAGCAGCTCCGGCCTGGCCGCGGGCGCGAAGCCCGTGAACGAGGCGATGTAGTTCGCCTTGGAGTACTCGCCCGTCTTCGTGTCGACCTTGTTCGCGGTGCCGGTCTTGCCCGCGAGCTTGTAGCCGGGGATCGCGACCTCCGCGGCGGTGCCGCCCGGGGCGAAGACGCCCTCGAGCATGCTGCGGATCTGCGCGCTGGTCGTGCGGCTGATGATCCGGGTGCCCTTGGCGCGCGGGACGCGGCGGCCGTTGACCGCGCGGATGATCTGCGGAGACCGCAGGACGCCGCCGTTGGCGATCGCCGCGTAGGCGGAGGTCATCTGCAGCGGCGTGACCGAGAGGCCCTGGCCGATCGGCAGGTTGCCCATCGAGGAGCCCGAGTACTGGTTCACGCGCGGCACGATGCCGCGCTCCTCGCCCGGCAGGTCGACGCCGGTCGGCGTCCCGAAGCCGAACTTGCGCACCCAGCGGTCGAACTCGACCTTCCCGAGCCGCTGGCCGATGAGGATCGACCCGACGTTCGAGGACTGGGCGAGGATCCCCGCTGTGCTCAGGGTGATCGGGCCGCGCGGGTGCGACTCGCCGATCGTGCGGTCCGCGACGACGATCTGCGGCGGCAGGTTGAACTGGGTGTCGGGGGTGACCTTGCCGTCCTCCAGCGCCCCGGCGACGGTGAACGCCTTGAACGTCGATCCGGGCTCGTAGGTCAGGCCGACCGCGCGGTTCTGCAGCGCCTCGGGCGGGGCGGCGCCCGGGTCGTTGGCGTTGACGCGCGGCCAGTTGGCCATCGCGAGGACCTCGCTGGTCTTCGGGTCCATGACGATCGCGGTGGCGCTCTTGGGCCGGTAGCGCTCGCCGACGTCCCCGAGGACGCTCTCGACCTTGCTCTGGAGGGCGGCGTCGAGCGTCAGCTCGAGGTTCTCGCCGGGCTTGGCGGTCCGCAGGTCGGTCGTCTCGATCGGCTCGCCCTTGGCGTCGCGGACGGTGCGGCGACGCCCGTCGGTGCCGTGCAGCTGCTCGTCGCGGAGGTACTCGATGCCCGCCAGTCCGTGCCCTTCGGTGCCGACGGTGCCGAGCACCTGGGTGGCGAGCCAGTCGCGCGGGTAGACGCGGCGGGTGCCGGGCGTGAGGTCGATCCCCTCGATCTTCAGGCGCTCGACGCGGTCGGCCTTGTCGGCGGCGACGCGGCGCGCGAGGTAGACGAAGCCGGTGTCGCGGCGCGAGAGCTTCTCGGTGAGCTCGGCGGACGGGATGCCGAGGATCGGGGCCAGGCGCGCGGCCGCCCGGACCGGGTCCTTGACGAGGTACGGGGTGGCGCTGACGTCGTCGGCCGGCTCGCTGACCGCGAGGTCGACGCCCTCGCGGTCGACGATGAGCCCGCGCTGGGCGGGCACCTCGGCGGTGACGACCTGCTGCGTGTTCGCCGCGCGCGCGAGGCTGTCGCCGCGCACGGCGCCGAGCCAGAACGCGCGGACGAACGCGAGCGTCAGGAGCAGCAGGAACGCCGCGAACAGCAGCGAGATGCGGCGGTCGACGATCGTCACGGCGCTATCCCGCCGTCGGGTCCGCGGCGACGCCGCCGGCGGTCGGCTGCTGCGCGGGCGCCGACGTGGTCGGGGTGCCGGGGGGCGCGGCCGTGCCGGCGGGGGCGGTCGTGGTCGAGGTCTGCGGCGCGGCGGTGGTCTGCGCGGGCGCCTGGGCGGCCTGCGCGGCGGGGTCGGGCGCGGTCGCGGCCGGCGCGGCGGCGGTC
Source organism: Conexibacter sp. W3-3-2 (assembly GCF_009707605.1). Taxonomy (NCBI): domain Bacteria; kingdom Bacillati; phylum Actinomycetota; class Thermoleophilia; order Solirubrobacterales; family Conexibacteraceae; genus Conexibacter; species Conexibacter sp. W3-3-2. Next base: position 861,690 of record NZ_WLYW01000001.1, read on the forward strand.
TGCGTGGGCGCGGCGGCCGGCGTGACCGCGGGCGCGGCGGTGGCGGCCGGGGCGCCCGCGACGCCCGTGGCGCCGGGCTCGAGCGCCTGCTGCACGACCGGTGCGGGCGCGGTGATCGAGCGGGCGGCGCGGGCGGCGTCGCCCGGGCGGACGGTCAGGTAGTTGCGGTCGCCGGGCGCGGGCATGACGAGGCCGAGGCCGGTCGCGGCGGTCTGGATGCGCTCCCCCGCGTCGAGCCGCGCGATCTCGCCGCGAAGCAGCGCGTTCTGGCGCTCGAGCGTCGAGGAGGTCTGCACCGCCCGGCCGATCCCGGAGTTGAGCTTCAGCAGCGACACCTGCAGGAACACGAGGCCCATCAGCGCGCCGGCGAGCAGGACGATCCACAGGCGGCCGCGGATGATCCGGTCCAGCAGCGTCAGCTGGGACCCGCGCGCGGCGGCGGGCCGGGCCGCCGGACGGGCGGCGGGCCGTCCCGGGCGCCGCGCGGGCGCCGGGGCGGGCACCGGCCGGGGCCGCGGCCGTGCGGCGGGCCGGCGGGCGGGGGCGTGGGTGCTGCGGGCGGCTGCCGCGGCGGGCGGGGTCATGCGACGGGTCCTTCCTGGAGCTTGCGGGCGGCGCGCATCCGTGCTGAGGCGGCACGCGGGTTGTCGGCGATCTCGCCGGGGGTCGGCACGACGCCGCGTCCCAGCAGCTCGGCCTGCGGGGTGCGCCCGCAGGCGCACACCGGGAAGTCGGGCGGGCAGATGCACCCCTGGGCGAGGTCCGCGAGGAACCGCTTCACGCGGCGGTCTTCGCCCGAGTGGAACGAGATACCTGCAAAGCGGCCGTCCACGCGCAGGACGTCCCACGCGACCGGGAGCGCGCGGTCGACCTGGCCGAACTCGTCGTTGACGGCGATGCGGATCGCCTGGAAGACGCGCTTGGCCGGGTGGCCGGCGGCGAACCGCGCCGGCGCGGGCACGGCGGCGGTGATCACGTCGACGAGCGCGGTCGTCGTCTCGAGCGGGCCGGCCTCGCGGGCCCGGACGATCGCGCGGGCGATCGGGCGGGAGAACCGCTCGTCCCCGTACTCCTTGAACAGCCGGCCGAGGGCCCGCTCGTCCCAGGTCGCGACGAGCTCGGCCGCGGTGAGCTCCTGGGTGGTGTCCATGCGCATGTCCAGCGGCGCGTCGTAGCTGTAGGAGAACCCGCGCTCGCGCGTGTCGATCTGCATCGAGCTCATGCCGAGGTCGAGGTAGACGAGGTCGGCGCGGACGCCCTCCTCGCGGAGCTCCTCGAGCCCTTCGGCGAAGCCCGCGCGCAGGAAGCGGGTGCGGCAGGGCAGCTCGGCGGCGAGCGCGGCGAAGCGGCCCTCGGCCTCGGGGTCGCGGTCGATGGCGATGAGCTCGCCGTCCGGCCCGAGGCGCTCGGCGACGAGCCGGGCGTGCCCGCCCGCCCCGAAGGTGCAGTCCACGGCGGTCTCCCCGGCGCGGGGGCCAGGAGGTCGATGAGCTCGCCGGCGAGGACGGGGACGTGTTCGCGGGCCACGATGTCGAGCAGCCGGCTCACGCCTGGCCGAGGGTCGGGAGGCGGGACGCGCCCTTGCGGCGGCGCGAGATGTCCTGGACGGCGTCGGGGAGCCGCTCGCTGCGCGCGTCCCAGGTGCTGCGGTCCCAGATCTGGATGTGGGTCTTGCTGCCGACGAGGACGACGTCCTTGGTGATGCCCGCGTACTGCGCGAGGCGCGAGGGCATCGCGATGCGGCCGGCGCTGTCGAGCTCGACGTCGTGGGAGCCGCCGACGAGGTGCGAGTCCAGCGTGGCGTAGTCCTCGTCGAGCGGGTCGAAGCCGCTGAGCATGTCGGTCGAGTACGCGTCGAACTCGGCCGGGATCCAGAGCGAGACGTTGCGGGTGAGGCCCCGGGCCAGGACGGCGCCCTCGGCGAAGTGGTGGCGGACCTTGGCCGGCACGGTGAGCCGGTTCTTCGCGTCGAGGGTGTAGTCGAAGGATCCGCGGAGGAGCACTGTCCCGCCCCTGTGAAGGAGGCGCGAACCGGGGGAGGAGGAGTGGGAGGAGCCCCTCCACCCCGGTTCGCTGGCCCGGGAAGCTAGCCCACCCTCTCCCACCGGTCAACACCTTTCATGCAACTTTTCCCACAGGAGTTCGTGCAAGGAGGACGACGCGGCGAAAACCTCAGTGTTCATCGGGGATTCCGCGTGGGACGACCGGCTCCTGCACGGGACGTTGCAGGCCTGACACCCGTCCACCCGCGGGCCCTCCGGGGGCTTCCGTCCGCCGGATGTGCGTCGGAGGGGCGTTCCGGTGGGGAATCGTGTGAGGAGCGGTGGGAGCGGGTGTGCGCGGGGGCCGCAGGGGGAACGGTGTGAGGCGACCGTCCCGAGGCGGCACTACCATGAGCGGGCCGTCGTCCCCCCGTCCGAGGAGCCCCGCGTGCCCGCCCCGACCCTTCCCGACCTCCGACGCCTCGCCCTCGGTGGCGCCGCCGTCGCCGCACTCGCCCTCGCCGGCTGCGGCGACAGCGAGAGCGGCGACGCGGGCACCGACCCGGCCGCGGTGATCCCCGCCAGCGCCCCGCTGTACTTCGAGCTGACGGTCCGCCCGGACGGCGACCTGCGCAGCGACGTCGAGGCAGTCGCCAAGAAGGTGCTGCGCACGCAGGACCCGGCGGCCGAGATCACCAAGGCCATCGACCAGGTGGTCAAGGACCAGGACGGGGCGAGCTTCGACAAGAGCATCGACCCCTGGCTCGGGGACAAGGCCGGCGTCGCGATCACCTCCCTGCGCGATCCGGAGAAGCCCGACTTCGCCGTCGCGATCGCCTCGAAGGACAACGACAAGGCGTTCGAGGCGCTCAAGGGCGACGGCAAGGACACCGTCGAGGCCGAGTACGACGGCGAGAAGTACCTGCGCGAGACCGGCGACGACGACATCGTCGCGGGCCCGGCCGGGGACACGTTCGTGATCGGGACCGAGGCGGGCTACAAGTCCGCGGTCGACGCCGCCAAGGCGGACTCGCAGCTCGACGACGCGGCCGCCTTCAAGAAGGCGCGCGAGAACACCAGCCAGGACGACGCGCTCGGCTTCGTCTACATCGACGTGCTGAAGGGCGTCCAGGCGCTGACGGCCAGCGAGCCGCTCATCGCCTCCCAGATCGAGCCGCTGCAGCAGGCGCTCGGCGGCGCGACCTCGGTGACCGCCGCGATCGCGGTCGACGACGGCGCGATCCGCATCGAGACCGCCCAGCAGGGCCTTCCCGCGCAGCAGGCGGCCGGTGACCCGGCGGCCGCGCTGGCCGACCTGCCCGGCGGCACCGTGCTGGGTGTCGGCCTCGGGGAGATCGGCGCGATCGCGCGTCAGGCGATCCAGCAGATCGGGGCGATCGGCCCGGTCGCCGGCCAGGACCCGCAGACGCTCCTGCGCGGCCTCGAGTCCTCGCTCGGCCTCTCGATCGAGGACGACCTGCTCTCCTGGATGGGCCAGGGTGCCCTGTTCGTGCAGGGCCGCTCGCTCGCGGACGTCGGCGGCGGGCTCGTGGTGACCTCGAAGGACCCGGCCAAGACGAAGGCAGCGCTGACGAAGATCGTGCCGCTGATCGAGCGGTTCAGCGGCCAGCAGGTCGTGCAGCGCGCGCCCGCCGGCGCCGACGCCGGGTTCCGCGTCCCGCTCGGGGACGGCGCCCCGTTCGAGCTGCTCGTCGGGCTGAAGGACGACCGCTTCGTCGTCGGCGTCAACCCGACGCTCGTGCAGAAGACGCTCGAGGGTGGCTCCGGCGACCGGCTCGGCGACCAGGCCGCGTTCAAGGCCGCCGCCGCGAAGGTCGGGGACGGGATCAAGCCCGCGTTCTACCTCGACTTCCCGACCGTCGTGTCGTTCCTCGCGCTCGGCGCGGGCAGCGACCCGAGCTTCCAGCAGGCCAAGCCCTACCTCGACGCGTTCGGCGCGATCGTCGCGGGCGCCAAGCGCGAGGGCGACACCTACCGCTCGCGCTTCGTGCTCACCGTGAAGTAGCCGGTCCGCGTCGCGGTCGGCGCCCCGGATCGGGGGCGCCGACCGCTCAGAGCGTGCTGACCATCGCCGCGGCGACCAGCAGCAGGACCCCGGGGACGAGCAGCAGCGCGATCACGAGCTGGATCTTCGGCGCGGCGCGGGCGGCGTGGTCGGCGAGCAGCCGGACGCGGTCGGCGCGCGCGTCGGCGGCGATCGCCGCCAGCGCCGGGGCGAGCGGCACCCCGTGACGCTCCGCCCGGCGCAGCGCGGCGACGAGCGCCGCGACCGCCGGGAGTGGGCACCGCGCCCGCAGCGCCTCGAGCGCCTCCTCCCGGCGCGTACCCGCCCCGATCTCCCGCGCGGTGCGCCGCAGCTCGGCGGCCAGCAGCCCCGGGTGTCGGCGGCCGACCTCCGCCAGTGCGCGGACGGGCCCGCGCCCGGCCGCCACCCCGACCCGCAGCAGGTCGAGCACGTCGGCGACCTCGACCGCCATGACCGCCGCCCGCCGGCGCGCGCGCAGGACCAGCCAGCGGTCGGGGACGAGGAAGCCTCCGCCCGCGACGGCCAGCAGCAGCGGCAGCGCCGCGGTCCCGCCGAGCGCCGGGAGCAGCGTCAGGCCGACGGCGGCGACGAGCAGCACTGTCGCGCCCTTGATCGCCATCAGGTCCGCCGGGGTGAGCCGCGCGTCGAGCCCCGCGGCGGCCAGGCGCCCCGCCAGGCCGCGGCTCGGCCGCGGTGCGCCGGTCCGGCGGCCGAGCCGCAGCAGCGCGGCGAGCGCCGGGCCCGGGGCCGGCGCGCCGCGGTCGGCGGCCGGCTCGGCGCGCGGCGGCCGCGCCGCGTGGGCCTGCGCCGCCGCCCCGAGCGCCGCGACCGCGCTCGCGGCCGCCAGTCCGGCGGTGAGCGCCGCGACGCTCACCGCGGCACCCGGGCGAGCTGCCCCACGACCACGAGCGCCGCGACCAGCAGCACCACCCCACCCGCGGCGAGCAGCCGCGAGAGCGGCTCGGCGAGCATCCCGGTGATCGTGCCGGGCGCCGCGAGCTCCGCGAGCGCCGCGGCCCCCACGGGCAGCCCGGCGACGAGGCGTGCGGTCAGCCGTGCCTGCGCGGTCGCCGTCCGGGCGTCGGCGGTCGCGCGGCGCCCCTCCTCCAGGTCGCCCGCGAGGTCGCGCAGGAGCCCGGCGAGATCTCCGCCGGACTCGCGCTGCAGCAGCACGGCGGCGACGAGCACGTCCGTGCCGGGGGACCGCAGGCGGGCCCCCCAGTCCTCCAGGGCGACCGGGGTCGGGCGGCCGAGCTCGAGCTCGCGGGCCAGCGCCCGGACCTCGACACCGGTGGCACCGCGCACCGCACCGTCCTGCGCGGCGGCGAGCACCGCGCCGCGCAACGAGCGGCCACCCGCGAGCGCGTCGGCGAGCGCGCGGGCCAGCAGCGGCACGCCCTCCCCCGCCCGGATCCGCCAGCGCTCGCGCCGGGCACGCAGCAGGCGCCCGGCGGTCCACGGGCCGGCGACCGCGCAGACGAGCGCCGGGCCGATGCCCAGCACGAGCCAGGCGGCGGCCGCGATCGTCGCGCCGCACACGATCCCGAGCCGGCGGCGCTCCGCGTCGGTGACGTGCCCGTCCCGCCCCGCCGAGCGCCACGGGTCCGTGAGCCGGGCCGCGAGCCGCCCGAGGCCGCCGGCCTGCACGACCCCCACGAGCTCGGCGAGCGCCAGCACGGCCAGTGCTCCCGCGCCCGCCGCGCACAGGACGGTCAGGCTCACGGCGCCACCGCCGCGACCGCCGCCCGCAGGCGCGGGTCCTCCGGGTGCCGCCAGGTCGGCCGGCTCGACTCGTCGGTGCGCAGCAGCTCCACGGGCTCGGCGCTGCCGTCGTCGCGGCGGCGGACCTCGGCCACCTGGACCACGCGGCGCGAGCCGTCCGCGTGCCGGGCCTGGTGGACGACGAGGTCGATCGCGGCGGCGACCTGCTCGCGCACGGCCGCGTGCGGCAGCCCGACGTCGGCCATCAGCGCGAGGACCTCCAGGCGCCGCAGCGCCTCGTGGGTCGATGACGCGTGCACCGTGCACAGCGAGCCGTCGTGGCCGCTGGACATGGCGGCGAGCATGTCGAGCGCCTCGGGCCCGCGGACCTCCCCCACGACGATCCGGTCGGGCCGCATCCGCAGCGCGTTGCGGACGAGCCGGCGGATCGTGACCTCGCCGCGCCCCTCGACGCTGGCGGGCCGCGCCTCGAGCCGCACGACATGCGGCTGCTGCAGCCGCAGCTCGGCCGTGTCCTCGATCGTCACGATCCGCTCGTCGGGCCCGACGAACGCCGAGAGCGCCCCGAGCGTCGTCGTCTTCCCCGAGCCGGTGCCGCCGCAGACCAGGACGTTCAGGCGCTGCCGCACCGCGGCGTGCAGCAGCTCCCGCGTGCCGGCCGGCCAGCTGCCCCGCGCGACGAGCTCGTCGGCGAGCAGCGGACGGCTGCGGAAGCGGCGGATCGTCAGCTGCGGCCCGTCGACCGCCAGGGGCGGCAGCACGACGTTCACGCGCGAGCCGTCGGGCAGCCGCGCGTCGCACAGCGGCTCGGCCTCGTCCACGCGCCGGCCGACCGGGGCGAGGATCCGCTCGATCGCGTGCCGCAGGTCGTCCTCGCGCGCGAACCGCACCGTGGTGGGCTCGAGCCGGCCGTGGCGCTCCACCCACACGGGGCGGGTGCCGCCGACCATGATCTCGTCGACCTCCGGGTCGGCCAGCAGCGGCTCCAGCGGCCCGAGCCCGAACGACCGCTCCGCGATCCGCGCGCACAGCGCCTCGCGCGTGTCCGCCGGCAGCACCGCCGCCTCGCGCTCGACCAGCCGCCGGATGCGGTCGGTCAGGTCGTCCGGGCCGTCGTCGATCGCCACCTCCCGCAGCAGGCGGTCGCGCAGCTCGACGGCGAGGTCCTCGACGGGGTCCATGCCCCCACTAGGGGGCGACGGCCTGCGACTCTCCCCCCAGGCGCACCGGCCGGACCAGCAGGACCGCGAGCGTCACCGCGCAGCACAGCGCCGCGATGCCCAGTGGCACGCCGTCCGCGCTCGCCTCGGCGAGTCCGCCGCCGAGGCCCGAGCCCGCCACCTGCCCGGTCGCCCAGGCGAGGTTGACGAGGGCGAACGCGAGCCCCTGCTGCAGCCGCGCGGACTCCGCGGCGTCGGAGAGCATCGCCATCGCGGGCGCCCAGAACGTGCCGAGCGCGGCGCTCGTCGCGACGATCGCGATGCCGAGCAGCAGCGCCGTCTGCGGCACGGTGACCAGCGCGAGCACGACGGTCGCCGCGGCGAGCCCGGCCCGGACGGGCACGAGCCGGCCGCGCCGGTCGCTGACGCGGCCGACGAGCGGGCTGACGACCCCCTCGACCGCGGCGGCGACGAGGAACGCGGCCCCGACGGCCGCACCGCCCGCGCCGAAGCCGTCCATCCGCAGCGCGCCGAGCACGCCGACCATGCCGAACGCGAACGCGGGGAGCGCCACGAGCCACATCGCCACGAGCACCGGCGCGGTGCGGACCGCGTCGACGAGCACGCGCAGCGGCTGGGCGTCGGGCCGTCCGGTGCCGGGGGTGCGGGCCGCGGCCAGCGCCAGACCGCCCGCGAGCACGACGACCGAGCTGAAGACCGCCTCGGGCGAGGTGGCCTCCGCGAGCGCCCCGACGACCGGGCCGAGCAGCGAGCCGCCGATCGCGGCGCCGAGCGCCGTGCCGATCACCGCGCCGCGCGTCTCGGGCGGCGCCGCCTCGACGAGCCAGGCGAGGCCGCCCGCCCAGGAGCAGGCGCCGCCGAGGCCCTGCACGAAGCGGGCGCCGTCGAGCACGACGACGTCCCCGGCGAACCCGAACGTCAGCGTCGAGACCGCGAGCAGCGCGAGGCCGAGCAGCACGGTCGGCTTCGCGCCCAGGCGCGCGGCGACGATGCCGGCGGGGATCGCCCCGATCAGCGTGCCGGCCGGGTAGGCCGCCGCGAGGATCCCCGAGGCGGTCTTGCCGAGGTCGAGCTCGTCGGCGTAGGTCGGCAGCAGCGGCGTGACCACCGCGTAGAACATCGTGTCGACGAGCACGATGGCGCTGACGAGGAGGACGAGGCGGCGCACGCGACGTGCACCGTACTCCTCCTCCCCGGGACTACGGGCCCTGCTGGTGGTGCGGGCTCTCCCAGTCCTCGTTGCGACCGTAGTAGGCGAGCGGCGCCTTGACGTGGCAGGCGTCGGAGTAGACCGGCTTGCACGGGTTGAACGGCTGCATCCGCGCGAGCTTGTCGGTCCCCGGGTGGCCGGTCGACACGTAGGTCGTGCACCAGTCCGACGGGCGGCCCTGCTCCATCGCGTTGGTGAAGCCGTCGTGGTCGATGTCGTCGGCCCCGTCCTTCAGGCCGTCGCCGTCGGTGTCCGCGTCGACGAAGTTCAGGCCCTGGTAGGCGGGTCCGGGGTACACGGACTCCATGTAGTCGGGCGTGCACTTGACCGACTCCTGGGAGGACCAGATGTCCCACCACTTCGGGTCGCTGAGCGACGAGTTCGCCTCGACGTCGTTGGCCAGGCCGTCGCGGTCGGCGTCCTTCTCGTTGTCGGAGAGGGTGCCGTCGCCGTTGTTGTCGTAGCCGGTGCCGACCGGGTAGCTGCCGACGGGCAGCTTGCCGCCGGTCCACTGGGTGCCGGCGCTGTAGCTCAGCGGCAGCGTGCCGCCGGTGAGCCGCCAGGCCTTGTACTCCTGCACGAGCGTCAGGCTGTCGCCGTCGTGGTCGCCGGCGCCGTCCTCCCCGTCGAGCGGGTTGGGGTACGGCCGCTTGCCCGGGTACGGGAGCGCGGCGGAGTTCAGGTCGATCGCCGAGTAGTACTCGTAGCCGTCGGTCACGCCGTCGCCGTCGCTGTCGGCGACCAGCGGGTCGGTCTTGATCCGGCGCTCGTCGACGTCGCTGATCAGGTCGCCGTCGTCGTCGGTGTCGTCGCGGTTGTCGAGGCCGTCGACGTCGATGTCGACGCCGCCGAGCAGGCAGTAGCGCGAGTCGGAGTTCGGGATGCAGGCGTCGAGGTGCCGGTAGCGGCGGTCCGCGTTCGGGGTCGCGAGCTCCTCGAGGTACTCCTGCAGGTTGGGGACGTCGTCGTGGTCGACGTCGTCGCGGTCGTCGCGGATGCCGTCCCCGTCGGAGTCGGCGTCGACCCAGTCGAGCGTGTCGACCTTCGAGACCTTGACCGCGCCCTGGTCCAGCGAGTCCAGGCAGTAGAACGGCACCTGGTTGATCCCGCCGCACCGCGGCTGCGTCTGCTTGGACTGCACCGCCGCGATCTTGTCCATGTAGGTCTGGCCGAACAGGCCGTACTCGAAGAACCGGGGGTCGTCGATGTCCGCGATCAGCCCGCGGGCCGCGTCGGCGGTCGTGCGCTGCTCGTCCATGTTCGGGATCTGGTCGCCGTCGGCGTCGCGCTCGAAGTCGCTGAGGAAGCCGTTGCCGTCGCGGTCCATGTAGGCGAGCGCGTCGGGCCGGCGGCTGCGGCCGTCCGAGGCGGGGCTGCCGCCGCTGTAGCTCAGGCGGCTGGTGAACGGGTCGTCGTCCTGCGGCTTGAGCGCACCGGAGTGCGTCACCCAGGCGATGTACTCCTCCACGTTGGTGAGCCCGTCGCCGTCGTGGTCGATCGCGCCGTCGGCGCCGTCGAGCGCGTTGGGGTAGGGCTTGCGGGTCGGGGCGGGGACGGCCTTGCCGTTGCGGTCGAGCGCCGAGTAGTGCTCCCAGCCGTCGGTCATGCCGTCCTTGTCGCTGTCGCGCAGGCACGGGTCGGTCTTCAGCGACGCCTCGGTCGTGTCGCTCAGGAGGTCGTTGTCGTCGTCGGTGTCGCGGGCGTTCTTCAGCCCGTCGCCGTCGCAGTCGTCGGTGGCGACCTTCACGTTGCGCGGCAGCGGCCCGATCATCGGGCTGGCTTTCGCGCTGGTGTAGCGGCGACCGAAGCGAGCGGCGAGGACGCGCACGCGGAAGCGGGTGGAGACCGGCTGGCCGGCCTTCTGCGCGAGCATCGGCAGCAGCTTGGCGGGCAGCAGGACCGAGATCCGCTTCGTCGAGGTGCCGGTGGCGCGCACGAAGATCGCGCGCTTGCCGTCGCGCTTGAAGACGACCGTGTTGCGGTTGCGGCCCTTGCGGAAGCTCTTGCCGGTGATGACGAGCCGGTCGCCGATCCCCGCCTGCTTGGGGCTGACCTTCTGGATCGACGGGTAGAGCTTCGTCGGCGTGGCGGCGCGCGAGGCGGCCCCGGCGCCCGCGGGGGAGCACCAGGAGCGCCAGCGCCGCGAGCGCGAGCAGCGCCGGGGCGAAGAAGCGGATGGGCGGGAACGGGCGTGGGATCATGAGCAACGGGCCTCCCTGCCCGTATCGGCGTGGTGCCGGATCCCTTGAGCGCCCGGCCCGGGCGTCCAGACCGGCTGGACGCCTCATCCCGCGCGACCGCGGTCCCCGGCAGCCCGCGACAGCACGCGCACTTCCCGGGCGTACTGCTCGGCGTCGGCGAGCAGCATCGCCTGCCGCACGGTCACCCGCAGGGACACGCGCACCCGCTCCCCGGGCTCGCGCGCGTCCCCGTCGACGGCCGCCGCGTCGAGCACCTCGGCGTCCTGCAGGGCCAGCTCGGTCCGACCGTCGCCGCCCTGCGGGCCGTCCCGGGTGACGAGGACGTCGACCCGCATGCCGGGCCGCACGAGCTCGGGCGCGCCGCGGGCGACGATGTCCGCCACGCGCTCCCCCGGCCGCACCGGCGCCCCCGGTCCCGCGTCGGCGCGACCGTCGTCCAGCAGCGCGGGGACGAGGTCGGTCCCGGCCGCGAGGTCGGCGGCGGCCCGTATGCCGGCGAGGCCGCGCGGGCGCGCGAACGCCCCGCGCGGGGCGTAGCGCTCCGGCACCTGCCGGACCGCGAGGCTCGCCGCCGGGATCGGGTCCCCGGCCGCGACCGGTGCGCGCAGCACCACGACCCCGACCACGGGCTGCAGCTGCCGCTCCAGCGCCCCCTCGCGGCGGCGCACGTCGCTCGCCGCCAGCACCCCGAGCACGATCGCGAGCCCGGCGAGGAGCGCGGCCCGCCGACGCGGGCTCACGCGACCAGCCGCCCGTCCGCGACGGCTGCGGGCAGCACGAGCGCCACCCCGTCCCCGGGCGGCGCGCTCAGCCGGCCACCGTGGGCGAGCGCGACGGCGTGCGCGACCGCGAGGCCGTGCCCGTGCTCGCCGGTGCCGCGGCGCGCACGGGCCAGCAGCCGCTCGACGGGCACGCCCGGCCCGGGCCCCTCGTCGCGGACGACGATCCGCACGGCGCCGGCCTCGCGGACCAGCTGCACGACGACCTCGCCGCGCCCGTGCTCCAGCGCGTTGGCGAGCAGGTTGCCGGTCGCCTGCGCCAGGCGCACCTCCTCCCCGGGCACCGGGCACGACGCCTGCGCCCCCTCCCAGCGCAGCGTCCGGCCGCGCGCACCCGCCACGGGCTGCCACGCGGCGACCTGCCGGCGCACGAGCGCGGCGAGGTCGACCCCGGCGCCGACGGGCCGGACGTGTCGGCCCGGCGCGGCCGCGCGGCGGGCCCGTGCGGCGTCGAGGTCGGCGAGCGCCGCGACGACGCGGTCGAGCTCGCCGCCGATCACGCGCGCCCGCTCCCCGACGCCGTCCGGCGGGATCCGGTCGAGCCCGGCGAGGCCGAGCATCACCGCCTGCAGCGGCCCGCGGACCTCATGCGAGGCGCGGGCCAGCGCGACGTCGCGCCGGTGGGCGCGGACACGGCAGACCACGAGCGTCAGCGCCGACGCCGAGGCGAGCAGCCAGCCGAGCAGCGAGACGGTCACGACGACGGCCCCGGCCCGTCGATGAGGCGGTAGCCGACGCCCCACACGTTCACGATGAAGCGGTCCCCGTCGCGCCCGAGCTTGTGCCGCAGCCGGCAGGCGTGCGAGTCGAGCGTGCGGCTCGTCCCGATCGCCCGGCAGCCCCAGACGGTCTGCATCAGCTCGTCCTTGGTCCGCACCCGGGTGGGCTCCTCCAGCAGCGCCTGGAGCAGCGCGAACTCCTTCTGGGAGAGGTGCAGCAGCTCGCCGTTGAGCCGCACGAGCCGCGCCCCCGGGTCGAGCTCGATCGGCCCGACCCGCATCCGCCCGCCGCGCCGCCGGACCGCGGCGCGCCGCAGCAGCGCCGCGATCCGGACCTGCAGCTCCGCGTACGCGTAGGGCTTGGCGACGTAGTCGTCGGCGCCGCGCTGGAAGCCGCGGATGCGGTCGATCTCCGCGGCGCGACCGGACAGCAGCATCACCGGCAGGTCGCGGTCGACGCGGTTGGCGACCCCGTCGCTCTCGCGGATGCGGTCCAGCAGCTCCAGGCCGGTGCCGTCGGGCAGGCCGACGTCGAGGATCGCGACGTCCGGATAGCGGGTCTCCGCGAGCCGCATACCCTCCGTCGCGGTCGCGGCGACGAGCAGGTCGTACCCGTCGGCGGTGAGGTTGTCGGCGAGGAACCGGCGGGTGAGGTCGTCGTCCTCCACCAGCAGGATCGTCGTCGCGGTCTGGTCGTTGTCGCTCATGGCACAGCCACTAGGGCGACCGCGCACGAACTCTCCCCCCGGCCGTGACGGACCGGGGCCGATCCGTGACGGTCGGCGGCCGGCCGCGGCTCAGGTGCGCTGGCCGGTGGGCCGCACGAGGATCTCGTTGACGCTCACGTGCGCCGGCTGCTCCAGCGCGTAGACGATCGCGGCGGCGACGTCCTCGCTCTCGAGCACCTTCCCGATCTCCTGGCGACGGTGCGCGGCCCCGGCCTGGACCATCGGGTCGGTGTTGTGGTCCAGCAGCTCGGACGCGGTGAAGCCCGGCTCCACGACGGTGACGCGGATCCCGTGGTGCAGGACCTCCTGGCGCAGCGCCTCGCTGAAGCCGCAGACCCCGAACTTCGTCAGGTTGTAGACCGCCGCGCCCAGGGAGGCGTTGCGGCCCGCCGTCGAGCTGACGTTGACGATGTGCCCGCCCGCCGGGTCGGCGTTGCGCTGCATCACCGGGATCGCCGCGTGGGTGCAGTAGAGGAGCCCCAGCACGTTGACGTCGATCATCCGCCGCCACTGCGCCGTGTCCGCCCCGGTGACCGCGCCCAGCAGCATCACGCCCGCGTTGTTGACCAGGCCGTCGAGGCGGCCGAACGCCTCGTAGGCGTGCTCGACGAACGCGCGCGCCTGCCGCTCGTCGGTCACGTCGGTCGGCAGCGCGACCGCCCGGCCGCCCTCCTGCTCGATGCGCTGCGCGAGCGCCTGCACCCGGTCCGCGCGCCGTGCCGCGAGCGCCACCGACGCGCCCGCGCGGGCGCACGCGAGCGCCGTCGCCTCCCCGATCCCGGAGGACGCCCCCGTGATCGCGATCGCCTGTCCGGTGAGGTCCTGGGCCATGTCGGCGACCCTATCCGGGCCCCCGCGGGCGCGGGGTGCAAGACCGGTTGCATTCCGTCCGTCCGCGCAGGGTTCTCCCATACGATGCCGACGCACCGAGGGGGCGATGCCCGCCGCCTCCGTGCCCCTCTATCTATGGACATGACCCGCCGCGGCAACTACGACTCCGGAGAGGACTTCGTCCTCGAGTACGGGGAGCTCCGCTTCACCTTCAACGAACGCGATTTCGCGGAGCGCTGCGAGCAGGCCGCCCTGAAGCTCGGCTTCGTCGGAGGCCGGCTCGAGGACCACGAGCTCGAGGACCTGGTGAACCTCGCCGTCAACGGCGAGATCCAGGACCCGGCCTCCGCGCTGGGCGAGCACGTCAACGACTGCTGGCCCGAGCTCGTCGGACCCTCGGACCGCTCGCTGGTCCACTGGCTGCGCCGCCTGGTCTTCCGCTCCGCCTGGCTGGACCAGCGCGTCAAGGAGGGCGAGCTGGACGTGCGCTTCGACGCGGACGCCCAGACCTTCGCGTACGTGCAGCCCGAGCGCGACGGCGAGCCCGTCGAGCTCGCCCCCGAGCCCTCCTGGGGCCGGGTCGCCTACTCGCGCCGCTAGGTCGCGCGGCGCCCTCTCCCCCTCCCGTCCGGCCGCGACCGGACGGTCACCGCGTGCGCGGCGCGACCCCGACCGGGGCCGCGCCACCGGCACGGCGCTAGGCCAGCGCGCTCGCGCGGGCCGAGGCGATCGCCTCGGCACCGGCGGCGCCGACCAGCAGCTCCGGCTTCAGCGTGCCCGACGCGACGAGGTCCAGGGCCGGCAGGCGGCCCGTGCTCGTGAGCGTCTGGTCGAGCGCGATCACGGTCGTCTCGCCGCCCAGCGGCGCGCTCGCGGTCGCGATGACGGTCAGCGAGCCGCCGTCGACGACGTTGCGGGCCGCGGCCAGCGCGCGCCGCGCGACGCTCTCGTGCACGCCGTCGAGCGTGTCGATCAGCACGACGGCGTGCCCGCCGCGGGCCACGACGCGCTTGGCGGCGTCGAGCGCGCGCTCGATCGCCTGGCCGCGCGCGTCGGCGCTGGCGCTGAACGGCAGCGCCGCGACGGGCTCCACGCCCTCCGGGGCGGAGGCGAGCTCCTCGGGCCGCACGCCCGCGAGCACGAGCGAGGTCTCGACGCCGTCCTGGCCGGCGAGCGCGCCCGCCAGGCGCAGCAGCGCCTCGGTCTTGCCGCTGCGCGCCGCGCCGCTGATCGTCACGCGCGAGCCGCGACCGATCGGGGTCAGCCACTCGATCGCCTTCAGGGTCACGTCCTCGCCGCCGAGCGCGAACCGCTCGGTCGGGAACGTCGCCGCGAGGTCCTCGAAGCGGGTGCCCTCGGCGACCTCGTCGGCCGGCCGGTCGTTGATCGTGTCGACGCGCACCAGCGACGGGTAGCGCTCCGAGCGGCGCGGCTCGCGCCGCGGACCGCTGACCGTGTCGCCGCTGACGAGCTCGCAGCGGCGCACCTGCGCGGCGGAGATGTAGACGTCGTCGTCGGACGGGTCGGGCGGCGACACGCGCAGGAAGCCCGAGCCGTTGCCGAGCACCTCGACGACGCCCGAGACGATCACGTCGTCGCGGCCGGGCGCCTCCTGGGACTCCTCGTCCTCGGCCGCCGCACGGCCGCGGCCGCCACGGCCGCCACGCCGCGAGCGGGGCCGCGGGGCCTCCTCGTCGGCGTCGGCGTCCTTGGAGGCCGTGTCCTCCACGCCCTCCGCGTCGGCATCGGCGTCGGCGCTCGCGGCCTTCGCGCGGCTGCGGCCGCCGCGGGTGCGGCGGCGCGGCGCGGGCGCCTCGTCGGCGTCGGCGGCAGGCGCGGCCTCGCCGCCGGCGGCCTCGAGCATCTGGTCGATCAGGTCGGCCTTGCGCAGACGGCGGAAGCCGTCGACGCCGAGCTCCGCGGCGATCGCGTGCAGGTCGGCGAGCGGCGACGCCTCGAGGGCGTCACGGGTCAGTACGGACATGGGGTCCTCCGGTGGGGATGGGTCGTCGGTCGGCGTCCGGACCGCGTTGGACAGCGGCCCGGCGACGCGTTGCCCCGGGGAGGCTAGCGCAGGAAGTGGCGGCTACGCAGGGGCGTTGGTCGTCGCGACCAGGCCGGCGAGCCACTCGCCGAACTCCGGGCGCGACTCCCAGTCCTTCTCGAACTGGGCGATCCCCGACGTGGTGAGCGGATGCTCGAGCATCTGCTTGAGCACCTTGCCGGGCAGCGTGGCGACCTCGCAGCCCAGGGCGGCGGCGGTCACGACGTGCAGCGGGTGGCGGATCGAGGCGGCCAGCACCTCGGTCTCGGTGTCCGACTGGCGCAGGACGTCGACGATCTCGGAGACCACCTGCGTGGAGTCCACGGAGATGTCGTCCAGCCGGCCCATGAAGCAGGAGACGTACGTGGCGCCCGCCTCGGCGGTCAGCAGCGCCTGGTTGGGCGAGAACACGAGCGTCATGTTCACCGGGTGGCCGTCGTCGGTCAGCTCGCGGGTGGCGGCGAGGCCCTCGGCGGAGAACGGCACCTTCACGCACACGTGCTCGTGCAGCGTGCGCAGCGCGCGCCCCTCGGCGACCATGCCCTTCGCGTCCTTGGCGACGACCTCGGCGCTGACCGGCCCGTCGACGAGCTCGCAGATCCGCCGGATGATGTCCGCCGGATCGCCGTCCTCCTTCGCCAGGAGGCTCGGGTTGGTGGTGGCCCCGGCGAGGACGCCCCAGCGGGCGATCTCCTCGACCTCGGCCACGGATCCGGTGTCGATGAACAGGCGCATGCCTCGAGACTACCCGTCCCCTGCGATGTCATCCGCCGACGCGCGGATCCACTTCAGGCGGTCGTCGTCGGCGTCGAAGTCCGGGACGGGCTCGTGCCCGTCAAGCACGAGCTTCACGTCGAGCAGGTCACGCGCGGCGCGCACGTCGTGGACGCGCAGCATCGCGGCGCCCCGGTCCGCGCTCCAGCCGACCGCGGCCAGCGTGCCGGCCAGCCGCTCGCCGGGCGCCCGGCCCGTGATCGCCCCGACGAAGTACTTGTTGGACACCGCCAGCAGGACCGGCAGGCCGGTCGCGTGGAGCGCGTCGAGGTCGTGCAGGCACGCGACCGTCTCGGCCGGGGTCTTCGCGAAGTCCGGGCCGGGGTCGAGCACGAGCTGCTCGTCGGCGACCCCACGCTCGCGCGCGACCCGGGTGATGTCGGCGAGGAACGAGCGCACGTCGGCGGCCACCGCTCCGCCGTAGTCGGCGAAGTGCACCTCCTTCGGGGCCGCCCGCGTGTGCATCAGGACGAGCGCCGCCCCGGTCTGCGCGCAGAGGTCCGCGAACTCCGGGGAGCGCAGGCCGCTGACGTCGTTGAGCATGTGCGCCCCGACGTCGAGGACGGCGCGCGCGACCGCGGGCTTCCAGGTGTCGACGGAGACGATCACGCCCTCCGCGACGAGCCGCTCCACCAGCGGGACCACGCGCTCGATCTCGACCTGCTCGGCGGTGACGCCGGTGTAGGTGACCCCCGACTCGCCGCCGACGTCGATGAGGTCCGCCCCGGCGTCCACGAGCGCGAGCGCGTGCTCGACCTGCGCGTCGAGCGTCGTCAGCCGCCGCGTGTCGGAGAACGAGTCGGGGTTCGCGTTGACGATCCCCATGAGCATCGGGCGGCCCGCGGGCACGGTGACGCGCCGGTCGCGGAAGCGGATGACGTGGTCCTTCACGGGTGCTCCCGGGTGTAGTGCAGGAAGAGGTGGTCGCCGGCGCGGTGCACGTCGGCGAGCGCGAGGTCGATGCCGGTGTCGCCGAAGCGGTCGCCGGTGAGCATGGTGAGCGTCTCCCCCGCGACGAGCTTCGGGGCGACGGTGACGAGCAGGTCGTCCAGGCACTCCTGGGCGATCAGCTGGCGCAGCAGGCCCGGGCCGCCCTCGCAGCTGACACCGCGCACGCCGTGGGCGTCGGCGAGGTGCGCGAGCACGCCCGGGAAGTCGAGGGTGCCGGGCGTGAAGCGGGCGACCTCGACGTCGGCGTCGCAGCCCTCCAGCGTGGCGGTCTGCTCCTCGGTCGCGACGACGATCGGGACGCCCGCCTCGTCGAACAGCGGGATCTCGGCGACCGGCACGTCGAGGCGACGGGACACCGTGACGACGACGGGGTGCGGGGCGCGCCCGTGCGCGAGGCGGTGCTCGCGCTGGTCGTCGTCCAGCAGCGTCGCGTAGCGCTCGGCGTGCAGCGTGCGGGTGCCGGCGAGGACCGCGTCGGCACCCGTGCGCAGCTCGCGCAGGAGCGCGCGGTCGGCCGCGTTGCCGAGCCCGACCGACCGGTCGGTCAGCTGCGCGCGCCCGTCGGCGGAGACGATCATCGCCGCCGCCACGCGCGGGCGGTCGCCGACCGGCTCGTCCAGCCGCAGGGCGCCGACGACGTCGCGGGCGGGACGCGGCGCGGCGGCCGCGTCCAGCGGGGTGAGGCGGTCGTCGCTCAGGACGGTCGGCGGGTCGGCGCGGTGGGCGCGCGGGCGGGCGCCGGGGCGAGCGAGCGCGAGCAGCCGGCCCCGGTCGGCTGGCAGCCGGTGGTCGTCGGCGCGCACGCGGTCGCGGTCGGGCGGCACGGTGCCGGGGTCGGCGTCGGGTCGGGCTGCGCGGTCGGGGCGGGCGTGGGCTCGGCGGTCGGCGCCGGGGTCGCCGCGGGCGCGGGATCGGGCTGCGGCGCGGGCGCCTGCGGCTCGGCGGTCGGGGCGGGTGCCGCGGGCGTGCCCTTCAGGGGATCGCGTCCCCCGGACTGGCCGCCGCTGCCGCCGCCCCCGCCGGAGGTGTCGACCGTGCCCCGTCCCGGCCGGGACGGACGGCGGGTCCCCGGGCGGCGCGTCGCGACGGGCGTCGTCGGCGCGGCGGTCGGGGCGACCGGGATCTGGATCGTCTGGGTGACGCCGGGGGCCACGACGACCGGTACGGCCCGCGTGCGCGGGCGGCTCTTGCGGTCGGCGGTGCGGCGCGTCGGCGTCGTGGCGGTGGTGGTGGACGCGGGCGTCGCCGCCGCGCCGGTGGGGCCTGGGGTCGGCGTGCCGATCGCGCTGGCCGGGGTCTCGGTGACGAGCCGCTGCGGCTCGTCGTCGGTGCCGGCGACGAACGCGACGGTGCCCGTCACGATCAGCAGCGCGGCGGCGAGCAGCCCGGCGAAGAGGCCGCGGCGTCGGCGGCGCTCGTCGTCGGCGACGTCGGCCGCCGCGTCGACCGCGGCACCGACCCCGGCGAGCACGCCACCGGCCCCGGCGGCCGCACCCGTGCCGGTCCCGGCAGCGCCCGCGCCGCCGTCCGCTCCCGGACGCCCGATGGCGCTCCAGTCGCTGCCGGTGAGCTCGGCGGCCTTGGCCATCGTGTCGCGGAACAGGAACGCCGCGGGAACGATCGGCGTCCAGGCGCGGTAGCTGACGCCCGCCTCCTCCATCGCCTCGACGCTCACCTGGCAGGTCGCGCAGGCCGCCACGTGCCCGGCCAGCCAGTCACGGTCCTCGCCGTCGCCCAGCTGCCCGTCCTGGCGCATCGCGATGAGCGGCAGCGCGCGCTCGCAGTCGGCCGAGCTCGCCGCCACCGAGGCCAGCGCGCTGCCGCGCAGCTCGTCCCGCAGCTTGATCCGCGCCCGCGAGATGAGCTGCGCGACCGAGTTGCGGTTCATGTCCATGATCGCCGCGATCTCGTCGTAGGAAAGCTCCTCGAGCTCGCGCAGGGCGAGCACCTCGCGCTGGCGCTCGGGCAGCCGCTCGTTCGCGCCGCGCACGGACTCCTGCAGGGCGCCGAGCATCGCGGCGCGCTCCGGGTCGACGTCCAGCGGCGCGCCGTCGCCGTAGACGGGCCGCGCCCCGGACTCGGGGATCTCGTCGACCGCGTCCGCCTTCTTGCGACGGCCGATCACGTCGTAGCTCGCGTTGCGGGCGGCGGTGAACAGGTACGCGCCGAAGTTGAGCTCGCGGTCCTGGAGCGCGGGCAGGCGCTGGAGCACCTTGAGGAATGCGTCCTGCGTGGCGTCCTGGGCGTCCTGCTCGTTGCCCACCAGCCGGAAGCAGAAGGTGTAGATCCGCTGCTCGTAGGCGTCGTAGAGGCGCGCGAAGGCCTGACCGTCGCCTGCGGCGGCGGCACGGGCGAGACGACCCTCGTCCAGCGGGCCCCCGGACATGGGCGCGATGCTACTCCCCCGCCCACCGGATCTCAGCCCTGAACACCGACATCGGTCCTACCTGCCGGCCTTTTTGATCGTGATGCGGCGGGTGACGGCGACCGCGTTGCCGGCCTTGTCGGTGGCGCTCACGCGGACGGTGAAGGTGCCGCGGCGGAAGCGGTGCGCGACGGTGCCGCGGTTGCGGCCGCGGACCGTGACGGTCGGGGTGCGGTCGCCGAAGTCGATCCGCACGAACGAGAGGCCGGACGCCTTCGCCCCGGTCGACGACGCGTCCGACGCGGTGAAGGCGACCTTCACGAGCCGGTTGGCGCGGCGCGTCCCCGAGACGGTGAACCGGACCGTCGGCGACGTCGCGTCGACGCGGAGGTTCTTCAGCGGCGTGACGGTCTGCTGGCCGCGGCGGTCCTTGGCGATCACGCGGACCCGGTGCAGACCGTCGGTCAGCGGCGTCGCGGGCGTGAGCTTCGTGTCCTGGGTGGTGCCGACCGACACGCCGTCGACCTGCACCTCGTAGGTCGGCGGGCCCCACAGCTCGAACGAGGGCGACCAGCTGATCGTCGGCCGGGCGATCCCGCGGACCTTCGTCGTCGTGTAGACGCGGAAGGCGCCGGGCGCGCGGTCGAAGCTCGCGGACATCAGCTTGCGGTCGCCGCCGCTGCCCTGGACGAACACCGCGACGAGGTCGCCCGCCCGGTTGCTGGCCGCGTCGAAGCCGCCGTCCGGGTCGACCGGGCCGAGGTCGGGGTTGCTCAGGGGGACGACGGGCGCCGGGGCGGGCACGGTGCGCTTGGCCGGGTCGATGTCCCACGTGCGCACCCGCACCTGGGCGCCGACCGGGCTCCCCTCCAGCCAGGTGACGTAGCCGTCACCGGTCTCCGGGAACGCCGGGACCGGCAGCGGCGCGACGGCGTTGCCGCCGTCGAAGCGCACCGACGGGAAGATCTTGTCGTCGTGCACCGGCGTGCCGATCGCGCCGAACTGGGAGACGGTGCCGGCGGTGATGATGCCCTCGCCACGGCCGTTCAGCTCGACCCGCGGCGTCCCGGCGGCCTCCCCGTTGCCGGTCGCCTGCCCGTCGACGACCGACGGCGCCTCGAAGGCCGAGCCGACGAGCCGCCGGGTGATCACGCGCGCGGTCGAGCCGAGGCCGTCGGCGAACGCCTGCCGGAAGGCGACCCACGCGAAGCTCGAGTCGTCCTCGATGTCCAGCTCGGGCGAGTCCGCGTCGCGCGCGGCGCGCCCGTCGAGCTCGGGCAGCGACAGGTCCTGCGGCGCGGCGGAGATCCGCTGGCCGAACACGCGGCGGCCGTAGACGTGGCTGCGCCCGTCGGTCCCCTGCTCGCCCCAGACGACCAGGCCGGTCCCGTCGGCGGAGATCGCGACCTTCGAGCGGCGCGGACCGTCACCCGCCTCGAGGCCCGGGACGATGTCGAGCGTGTCGGGCAGCACCGTGAACGCGGTCTGGTCGCGCTCCAGCCGCGCGACGCGCACGTCGCTCGGGGAGGCGCCCGGCGCGGTGAAGGAGAGGTAGGCGGCGCCGTTGATCGACATGTCGATCGCGGGGTTGGAGCCCGCGGACGCCACGAGCGTCGGGGCCGCGAACCCCGGGGCGCCGGCGGGCCGCGAGACCGCGAACAGCGAGCCGCCGCTCACGAACGCCACCGCCACCCGGCCCCCGTCGGCGGCCGCGACGACCGGCTGGGAGCCCGCGGCGCCCAGGTCGCCGTCGACGCGCACCGGCGCGCTCCAGACCCCGCGCTCCAGCCGCGACACGAAGATGTGGTCGACGCCGCCGTCACGCTTGACGTACGCGAGCGCCCCGGTCCCGTCGCGGGCGACGTCGAGGTCGCCGAACCGGACGATGTCCCCGCTCGGGCCGTCGATCGGCTCACCTGGGAAGAACCCGGCCTGGGCCGGCCCGGCCAGGGCGAGCGCGGCGGCGCCGGCCGCGATGAGCGTGGGGATGGTGCGTGACATGGACGTTCGTGACTCCGTTGCTGGTTCCGAGTGGGTGCGCGAACCGCCCGTACGCTGCCATGCGGGGCGGTCGCTCCGTGCCGGTTCCGAGGTTCCAACCGGCGAGTGGGCCAGGAGTTACGCCGCGGGTTCGGAGGATGTCGCGGCCTGCGCGACGATGCCCTCCGCGGCGGCCTCGGCCAGGAAGGTCGAGACCTCCTGCGCGACGCGCGCGTCGTCCCAGCCGAGCTCGGGCGCCATTGCCCGCGCGACGCGCTCGGCGGTGACGCCGTCGGGGGCCGCGACCTCGCGGGCGGCGGTCAGCCCCAGCCGGGTGCGGCGCAGCAGCACGTCGCCGACCGAGCGGGCCTGCTCGCGCCGCGCGGCGTGCACGACCTCGGCGAGGAGGTCGGCCGGGCCGCCCTCGACGACCGGCTGGGCGAGCTCGCCGCGCTCGGCGGCGATCCGCAGCACGTCGTGCGCGGCGTGGCCGTAGCGGCCGGCCAGCTGCGCGTAGGCCTCCTCGGGGACGCCCTCGACGCGCGGCAGCTCGTCCGCCCCGACCGCGAACCCCAGCGGGATCTCGTGCGTGCGGCACGGCGCGTCGCGCGCGTCGCGCTCGACCAGCCGGTCGACGGCCATCTTCGCCATCCGCCGCCAGGTCGTGAGCTTGCCGCCGGTGATCGTGATCATGCCGCTGGAGGTCTCGTAGAGCTCGGCCTTGCGGGAGATGTCGACCGACTTGCCCGGGTCGCCGGTGGAGATGAGCGGCCGCACGCCGGCGAACGCGCCCGTGATGTCCTCCACGCCCAGCGAGGTCCCGAAGAAGCCGTTGGTGGCCTCCAGCAGGTACTCGAGGTCCTCGGCGGCCGGCTGCACGTGGTCGAGCGCCCGCTCGCCCTCCGGGTCGAAGTCGTTGTCGGTCGTGCCGATCAGCGTGCTGCCCAGCCACGGGAGGGCGAAAATCGTGCGGCCGCCGCCCGCCGGGACGATCGCGCCGCTGACCAGCGGCACGTCCTTGGCGCTGAGCGTGATGTGCGTGCCGCGGGACGGCCGGATGCGCGGCACCTCGGCCTCGTCGTGCAGCTCGTCGGGGCGCAGCCGGTCCGCCCAGACCCCGGTCGCGTTGACGACGTTCGCGGCGCGCAGCGGGAACGTGTCGCCCGTCGCCACGTCGCGGACGTGGACGCCGGCGGTACGGCCGCCCTCGTCGAGCAGCTCGGTGACCTCCAGGCCGTTGCAGCACACCGCGCCGAACCGCTCCGCCTCGGCCAGCACGGTCATCACGAGCCGGCTGTCGTCGGTCTGGCAGTCGTAGAAGAGGTAGCCGGAGGTCGGCTCGCGGTCGGCGAGGGCGGGCAGCCGCTCCACGACCTCCTCGCCGCTGATGACGCGGTGGCGGTCCGGCGCCCAGTCGGCGAGGCCGTCCCCGTCGACGTCCTCGGCCACGTCGCCGCGGCGGCCCTTGCGACGCAGCCGCACCTTGTCGAGCGACATCACGTCGTAGAGGTTCAGCCCCGCGCCGACCTTCATGTCCAGGCGCTCGTCGTTGAACGCGGCGACCACGAGCGGCAGCGGCTTCACGAGGTGCGGCGCGAGCCGGACCATGACCTGCCGCTCCAGGAGCGCCTCGCGGACGAGGCCGAGGTCGAAGTTCTGGAGGTAGCGCAGGCCGCCGTGGACGAGCTTGGAGCTGCGGCTCGAGGTGCCGGAGGCGAAGTCCGCGCGCTCCACGAGCGCGACGCTGTAGCCGCGGGTGGCGGCGTCGAGCGCGACCCCGGCGCCGGTGATGCCGCCGCCGACCACGACGACGTCGTAGGAGTCGGCCGCCAGGGCGGCGAGGGCGGTCTCGCGGGCGATCACCCCTCGGAGTCTACGAATCGCGATGACGGGCTACAGGTTCGCCGGGGTGCTGCCGATAGGCGCCGTAGGAGCCCAGGGGAGGCTCCCGATCCACGTGAACCCAGGGGACCACTTGCCATGACGGCCCGCACCGCCCGCACCATCGCCCTCGCGGCACTCGCCTCCACCGCCGTCGCGGCGCCGGTCGCGAGCGCCGCGACCGCCGAGCCGCAGGAGCGCGCCCTCGGCGTGCCGCTCGCCGACGTCGGCAAGATCGTCGCGCAGCTCGGCAGCACGATCGGCGGCATCGTCGGCGGCACGATCCCCGGGGTCGGGGCGATCATCACCGAGACCACGAACTCCGTCGGCGGGCTGATCAGCGGCACGACGCTCGCCGTGAGCGAGTCGGTGGACGCCACCATCGGCCAGGTGCTCAACGACAGCGGCCTGGGCGGCATCATCGGCCCGGACACGCCGGGCGGCGGCGCCAAGGGCGGCCTGCTCCCGACCGACGCCCTGAACAATCTGCTCAAGACGCTCGGCATCCCGACGGTCGCCGGGACCGGCACCGGCCAGGCGGTCGCCCCCGACGGCACGGTCGTCGCCGACGCGCAGGCGCCCACGGCGCGCTTCACGGTGCTGTCGAAGCTCCGGGACGTGCAGAAGGACGGGAAGCTGCGCCTGCAGGTCACGACCGACGAGCCCGGCGTCGTCGCCTTCAGCAGCACGCTACGCCCCGGCGTCGCCCGCGCCACCGCCGCCCGCAGCGGGACCCGCGCCGTCGCGCACTCGCGGCGGGTCATCCACATCCCCACCGTGACGCTCGGCTTCCGCCAGGCGGGCACCCTCAAGGTGACCGTGCAGCTCGCCAAGACCGCGCAGCGCACGCTCGGCAACGCCAAGGACGCGCGGATCTCCGTCGGGATCGTCGCGGCCGACAGCGCCCGCAACCAGGTGTCCGGGCGCGTCAAGCAGACCGTCGGGCGCTAGACGCCGCCCGGCGCGACTGCACCGGCCGTGTCCCGGGAATCCCCCGGGCATGGCACCTCGCGGACGACCGGACGAGCAGCGCCGGCAGGCGAAGGCGGCGGCGATCGGCGGTCTCGCCGGCGTCGTCCTCATCGGCGTCGTGATCGTCCTGCTCGGCTACCCGCTCGGGCTGATCCCGCTCGCCGGGTCGCTCGTGATCCTCGGCATGGTCTACCGCGGCACGTTCGACCGCTAGCCCGCGGCGCCCTCGCGGCCGCCGGGACGCCGCCAGACCTCCCAGAACGGCCCGTCCCAGACGCGCGTGTAGCCGGCCGGCATCTGGCCGGGGGCCCCGACGCGGCGCACGAGCAGCGCGTAGACCGCGAGGTCGGCGGCGGCGACGCGGTCGACCGGGACCTCGGTGTAGTCCGGGGCCAGCGAGCCGTCGACGAGCCGCACGAAGCGGTCGCGGCGCTCGGAGGCGCCCTCCACGTCCATGTCCCGCAGGAAGTGGCGGGTCGCGTAGACCTGGTGGCCGAGGAACAGCGTCGGTCCCTGCCCGTCGAAGCGCTCGCCGATGTCGCGCAGCGCGGTCAGCTCGTCGCGCGGGACCCCCGGGGTGCTGCGGGCGACCGCCGTCGTCGACACGGCCACGGCGACCGCGAGCAGGACCGCGGCCGCGGCGGCGGACCGCCGGCCCCGGTCCACCGTCTCGTGCGCGACGAGCGCCAGGGCGCAGCCGAGCACGAACGGCGACGTGATCGCCAGCGACTTCGCGTCGATCCACGGGGAGCCGAGCGCGACGATCCCGACCGTGCCCGGCACGACGATCGCCAGCAGGACCGCCGGCGCGTACGCCCGGCGACGGACGCCGACGACGGCGGCCGCCAGGGCGAGCGCGACGACGCCGAGCGCCAGCAGCGTCACGAGCGTCTCGGCGCTGGAGGCGGTGCGGAAGTCCTCCTGCGGCCACAGGCCGGCGCCCTGCAGCAGGTTCAGCGGGGCGAGCAGCCGTCCGAGGCCCTCCGCCTCGGTGATCGCGTTGGCGCCGAACGTCGTCGGGCTCGTCTTCACCAGCAGGTCGGCCATCGACAGCGCCGGGAGCGCGGCGAGCCCCCCGACCGGGAGCAGCCAGAGCGCCGAGCGGCGCAGCACGCCCCGCTGCGCGACCACGAGCCAGCCGACGAACGCCAGCAGCACCGCGGGCAGGACCCACGGTCCCGCACTGACCCCGAGCGTGCCCGTGAGGCCGCCGACGACGAGCACGACCGCGAGAAGGGTCCGCTCCCCGCCCAGGCGCCAGGAGCGCGCGACCAGCGGCGCGAGGGTCGCGAGCAGCGCGGCGGCGGCCAGCTCCTTGACCCCACCCCACTGCGCGTAGCCGTACAGCAGCGACGCCTGCGCGGCCCCGAAGCCGACGAGCGCGGCGGCCACGCGGGAGGCGACGAGCGTGCGCGCCACCGCGTAGAGGGAGCACGACACGACGACCGCGTACATGCCGATCGTCGGCTGGTAGGCGTTGGCGACGTCCTGGCCGGAGAGCCGCGCACCGACCCCGACCGGCAGCAGCGAGCCGACCGGGTACCCCTGCGCGAGGTAGTCCTGCAGGACGCGGGTGTACGTCCCGGGCGGCAGGCCGGTGACCGCTCGACCCTGCTCGATCACGCGGTCGGTCAGGCCGAGCCAGGTCGCGGAGTCGTCCAGGCGCCCGTAGCCCGCGATGACCGCCCCGTCGAGGAGCGTCGGCAGCGCCTGCACGACCAGCACGCCCGCCGCCGCGAGCAGCGGCGCGGCCCAGAGCCGCAGATCCGCGCGCGCGAGCCGCTCGCGCCCGAGCACGAGACCCAGGACGGCGCCGGCCGCGGCGAGCGGCGCGGCCAGCGGCCCCGCGCCGTCGCGCAGCACGACGAGCCCCGTGGCGCAGATCATCGCCGCCAGGCCGACGCCGGGCAGCACCGCGGCGGGCAGCTCGCGGCCGGTCAGGCGGTCCACCAGCAGTCCCCAGCCGACGGTCACGACCGTCAGGACGAGCGGGACGAGCAGCCAGCCTCCGGCGGCGGTCACGGGCGGGTCGGGTCGGGCACGGGCGACCAGCGTAGTGGTCCTACAGCGGTGTACATTCCCGCGCCATGGCTCGCACGGTCCTCTTCACCGGGTTCCCCGGGTTCATCGGCGCCCGGCTCATCGGACGCGTGCTGCAGGACGACCCGGACGCGACCGTCGTGGCGCTCGTCGAGCCGCGGATGGTCGGCCGCGCGCGCGAGCTCGGCGCCGAGCACGGGCCGCGCCTGGAGATCGAGCCCGGCGACATCACCCGGCCCCGGCTGGGCCTGGAGCCCGACCGCTACGCGCAGCTCGCCGGCCGCGTCACGAGCGTCGCGCACCTCGCGGCGATCTACGACCTCGCGGTGCCGCTCGAGCTCGCCGAGGCCGTGAACGTCACCGGCACCCAGAACATCCTCGACTTCTGCCGCGCGTGCCCGAACCTCGAGCGCCACGACTACGTGTCCACCGCGTACGTCGCGGGGCTGCGCTCCGGCGTCGTGCGCGAGGACGAGCTCGCGGCCGGCCAGGCGTTCAAGAACCACTACGAGTCGACGAAGTTCGCGGCGGAGGTGCTCGTCCGCGCCTCGATGGACGAGATCCCGACGACGATCTACCGGCCCGCGATCGTGGTCGGCGACTCGCGCACCGGCGAGACGCAGAAGTTCGACGGTCCCTACTACGTGCTGCGGTACATCTCGCTGAACGCGGGCCGGCCGCTGCCGATGCTCCAGACCGGCAGTACCGCGTCCTCGTTCAACGTCGTCCCCGTCGACTTCGTCGTCGAGGCGATGGCCGCGGGCATCCGCGACCCGCGCATGACCGGGGAGACGCTGCACCTCGTCGATCCCGAGCCCGTGACCGCGGCCGAGCTCGTCGAGCTGCTGACGCGGACCTACAGCGGCCGCTCCCCGTCGCTGCGGCTGCCCCAGGGGCTCGTGGAGTTCACGCTGCGCCGCCCGCCG
The DNA here is from genome assembly GCF_009707605.1 of Conexibacter sp. W3-3-2. Lineage (NCBI taxonomy): Bacteria > Bacillati > Actinomycetota > Thermoleophilia > Solirubrobacterales > Conexibacteraceae > Conexibacter > Conexibacter sp. W3-3-2. The sequence goes on from NZ_WLYW01000001.1 coordinate 889,023, forward strand.
CTGCGGCGCTTCCTCGCCGCCGACACGCCGGTCGAGTCGATCGCCTACCTCAACCACCCGGTGACGTTCGCGACGACGCGCACCACGCCGCTGCTCGCCGAGCACGGGCTGCGCTGCCCGCGCTTCACCGAGTACGTCGGGGCGATGGTCCGGTTCTTCCAGGACCACGAGACCGACCCGGCCTACGTGGCCCACTGAGCGTCAGCCGGGGAGCGAGATCCCGGCGATCACGATCTCCAGCAGCCGCCGCCAGTCGTGGCGCTCGCCGCCGGGCCCGGACGCCATCAGCATCGCACTGCCCAGGGAGCACATCATCACCGGCATGTCGGTGACCGAGAAGTCGGGGTGCAGCCGCCCTTCCGCCTGCGCTCGCTCGATCAGCGCGCCGCCGATCCGCTGCAGCCGCAGCTGGGCGTCGAGGGCGTGCGCGAACGCCTCCTCGGAGCTCTCCCACATCATCCGCTGCTGGGCGACGTCGCTGGCCATGTGCTCGGCGCTCTCGCGGACGAACGCCTCGAAGTTGTCGTAGGCGGAGCCGGGCAGCTCGTTGTAGTGCGTGGCGCGCTCCACGAGCCGCTCGAACTTCAGCCGCACGAGCTCCCCGACCAGCGCGTCCTTGGTGGGGAAGTTCCGGTAGACGGTGCCGACGCCGCAGCCGGCGCGGCGGGCGACCTCGTCGATCTGCGCGAGTCCGCCGTACTCGGAGAACACCTCGCGGGCCGCGGCGATGATCCGCTCGCGGTTGCGCCGCGCGTCGGCGCGCAGCGGGCGGTCGTCCGTGGCCTGCGGGGTCGCCATCCCTCGACGGTAGCACGCCCCCTTGACAACCGGAACCGCTGTTCCGTATCGTCCCGCGCCGCACAACCGGAACCACGATTCCTCTTTCCCCTCTCCCCCCTCCCTCCCCTTCTCCATGACCGACACCACCGCCCCGGACCGCACGAAGTGGCTGGCCCTCGCCCTCCTGGCGATGGCCCAGTTCGTCGTCGTGCTCGACGCCTCGATCGTCAACGTCGCCCTGCCCACGATCGGCGAGAAGCTCGACTTCACGCGCGAGAACCTCACGTGGGTCGTCAACTCCTACACGCTCGTCTTCGGCGGCTTCCTGCTGCTCGGCGGGCGCCTCGCCGACCTGCTCGGCCCGCGCCGCATGTTCCTCGGCGGCATGGTCGTCTTCGGGCTCGCGTCGCTCGCCGGTGGCTTCGCCCAGAACGAGGCGCAGCTGATCATCGCGCGCGTCGTGCAGGGCCTCGGCGCCGCGATTATCTCCCCCGCCGCCCTGTCGATCGTCACCCGTACCTTCGCCGAGGGCAAGGAGCGCAACACCGCCCTGGGCGTGTGGGGCGCGGTCGCCGGCTCCGGCGGCGCGGCCGGCGTGCTGCTGGGTGGCGTGCTGACCGAGTTCCTCTCCTGGCGCTGGGTGCTGTTCGTGAACGTGCCGATCGCCGTCGCCGTCGTGCTCGCCACCCCGCGGCTGCTGCAGGAGTTCACGGGCCGCCGTGACCAGGCGTTCGACTTCGCCGGGGCGGTCACCGTCACCGGCGGCCTCGCGCTGCTCGTCTACGCGCTCGTCGACGCCGAGAGCGCGGGATGGGGCTCCACGCAGACGCTGGTCCTGATCCCCGCGGCGCTGGCGATCCTGGCGGCGTTCGTGGTCATCGAGACCCGCCAGAGCTCGCCGCTCGTGCCGTTCTCGATCTTCCGGCTGAAGACGCTGCGCGGCGCGAACATCGTCGGCCTGCTCGTCGGGATGGGCCTGTTCTCGATGTTCTACTTCATCACCGTCTACATGCAGTTCGTGCTCGGCAAGGACGCGCTGGCGACCGGTCTCGCCTACCTGCCGCTCGCGCTGACGATCATCTTCGCCGCCGGTGCCGCGTCGCAGCTGGTCACGCGCATCGGGTTCAAGAACACGCTGATGATCGGCCTGCTGCTCGTCGGTGCTGGGCTGTTCTGGTTCTCGCGCGTGTCCGCGGACGGCTCCTACGCGGCCGACGTGCTCGTGCCGTCGATCATCGCGGGCGCCGGCCTGGGGTTCTCGTTCGTCCCCGTGACGATCGCCGCGGTCACCGGCACCAAGCCGCAGGAGGCGGGCCTCGCCTCCGGCCTCATCAACACCTCCCAGCAGATCGGCGGGGCGCTCGGTCTCGCGATCCTCTCGACGATCGCGACCGCCTCGACCAACGACGCGGCCGGACCGGCCGGGCAGGTCACGCCGCTGGCCCTGACCGAGGGCTACCGCGACGCGTTCCTGGTCGGCTCGATCTTCGCGCTCGTGGCGGTCGTGCTGTGCCTGACGATCATCAGCAGCCGGGACTCGCGCGAGCAGGCCGAGGCCGCCCGCCGCGGCGAGGCCGCGCCGGTCGCGGTCTGAGCCCGGCCGGACCGCAGCTCGCGGGCCCCGCGAGCTGGCGTCCGCCATCCTCGCCCGCCGCCCGTCGGCGGACCCCAGCTCGCGGCGCCCGCGAGCTGGGGTCCGGCGGGCGGCGGCGCCGTCAGCGCACGTGCTGCACGCGCTGCGGGCGGATGCGCAGCAGGACCCGCACGTCGCCCTCGCGGTGGAACGGGTAGCGGTCCTGGCCGAGGTACTTCTTCGCCATCCGGTCGCCGTGCTCGAACGCGCCCTCGGTCGCCTCCGAGGCGACCTCGCCGCTGATCGACACGTACTCGTAGGGGTTCTCGCGGTCGGCGAGGGTGATCGTGATGTGGCCGCGGTCGCGCACGTTGTGCAGCCAGCGGCGCCGCTCCTCGGTGTTGAGGAGGACCTCGTCGCCGTCGACGTCCACCCACGTCGGGACGGTCAGGATGCTGCCGTCCTCGCGCAGGGTCGAGACGAAGGCGAGATTCGGCTGCTCGAGGAGCGCACGGACGCCGTCGTCGAGGGTCGGGTTCGGGTTCGTCGCCATGCCTCGAGGCTAGCGCGGCGCCCTCCACGCCCCACCGGCCGCCGGACGGCTGACCTGAGCTCGCGGGGCCCGCGAGCTGCGGTCCGGCGGGCACGGGTGCGGGAACGACCGAGGGGGCGATGCGACCGGTCCCCGCGCGCGGCGGGGTCGATCGCATCACCCCCTCGGGTGACGCAGGGCGACGGTGGCGCTACATCGCGCGGAGGATGTCCTCCACGCGGTCCTTCGCGTCGCCGAACAGCATCGCGGTGTTCTCCTTGAAGAACAGCGGGTTCTGCACGCCCGCGTAGCCCGACGCCATGGAGCGCTTGAACACGATGACGTTCTCGGCCTCCCAGACGTTGAGGACCGGCATGCCCGCGATCGGGCTCGACGGATCGTCGTTGGCCGCGGGGTTGACGGTGTCGTTGGCGCCGATGACGAGGACGACCGACGTCTCCGGGAAGTCGTCGTTGATCTCGTCCATCTCGAGGACGACGTCGTACGGCACCTTCGCCTCCGCGAGGAGGACGTTCATGTGCCCGGGCAGGCGGCCGGCGACCGGGTGGATGCCGAACCGCACCTCGACGCCCTGGTCGCGCAGCTTGCGCGTCAGGTCGGCGACGCCGTACTGCGCCTGGGCGACCGCCATGCCGTAGCCGGGCGTGATGATCACGCTCTTGGCGCTCGTCAGCAGGTCGGCCGCGCCCTGCGCGTCGATCTCGCGGTGCTCGCCGTAGTCCTTGGCCTCCCCGGACGGCGCCTCGATGCCGAAGCCGCCGGCGATGACGGAGATGAACGAGCGGTTCATCGCCTTGCACATGATGTAGCTCAGGTACGCACCCGAGGACCCCACCAGCGCGCCGGTGATGATCAGCAGGTTGTTCGAGAGCAGGAAGCCGGACGCGGCGGCGGCCCAGCCGGAGTACGAGTTGAGCATCGACACGACGACCGGCATGTCGCCGCCGCCGATCGAGGCCACGAGGTGCAGGCCGAGCGCGAGCGCCAGCACCGTGATGAGGATCAGGGCGACCAGCGTCGGGTCGGCCGTGAACCACACGGTCAGGACGCCGAACAGGCCGAGCGCCCCGAGGTTCAGGTAGTTCTTGCCCGGCAGGACCAGCGGGTCGGACTTCATCTTCGCCGACAGCTTCAGGTAGGCGATGATCGAGCCCGTGAAGGTCACGGCACCGATGAAGATGCCGATCGCGACCTCCGCGTGATGGATGCCGAGGAGGTCGAGCGCCTCCAGGCGCAGCGCCTCCTCCCCGTCGAGGTGGTTCTCGACGTGCAGGTACCCGTTCCAGCCGACGAGCACGGCGGCCATGCCGACGAACGAGTGCAGGAGCGCGATGAGCTCCGGCATCCCGGTCATCTCCACGACGCGGGCGCGCTGCAGGCCGATGGCCGCACCGATCACGGTCGCGGCGAACAGCAGGACGAGCCCACCGGTCTGGATGTCCTGGTCGATCGCCAGCACGATCGTGGCGATCAGGGCGGTCGCCATGCCGGCGATGCCGTAGGTGTTGCCCAGCTTGGCCGTCTCGTGACGGGACAGGCCGGCCAGGGCGAGGATGAAGAGCAGGGCCGCGACGATGTACGCGGCCTGTGCGGCGATGTCGGCGCTCATGGTCTAGCTCCTGGTGAACATGGCGAGCATGCGCCGCGTGACCGCGAAGCCGCCGAAGATGTTGATGGACGCCAGCAGGATGGCCAGCGCGGAGACGATCGTGATCGCGTCGTCGCCCTGCCCGATCTGGAGCAGGCCGCCGACGACGATGATCCCGGAGATCGCGTTGGTCACCGACATGAGCGGCGTGTGCAGCGCGTGGTGCACGTGCCCGATCACGTAGTAGCCGACGACGATCGCCAGCGAGAACACGAACAGCTGGTTGATCAGCGCGTTCGGGGCCTGCGAGACGATCAGGAAGAACACGAGCGCGGCGACGCCGACGATCGTCAGGCGCTTCTCGTCGGTCATCGGCGCGGGGGGCTCCGCCGCGGGCGCCGGGGCGGCCGCGGGCGCGGCGGCCGGGGCCGCGGAGACCTCGACCTTCGGCGGCGGCCAGGTCAGCTCGCCCTGGCGGACGACCGTCATGGCGCGCTGCACGACGTCCTCGAAGTCGAGCACGAGCTGCCCGTCCTTCTCCGGCGTCATCAGCTTCATGAGGTTCACCAGGTTGGTGCCGTAGAGCTGCGACGCCTGGGCGGGCAGGCGGCCCGCGAGGTCGGTGTAGCCGATGATCGTCACGCCGTTGTCGGTGACGACCGCCTCGCCGGCGACCGATCCCTCGACGTTGCCGCCGTTGATCGCGGCCATGTCGACGATGACGCTGCCCGGCTTCATGCTCGCCACCATCTCGGCGGTGATCAGGCGCGGCGCGGGCCGGCCCGGGATCAGCGCGGTGGTGATGAGGATGTCGACGTCCGGGACCTTCTCGGCGTAGAGCGCCGCGGCCCGCGTGTTGTAGTCGTCGGACATCTCCTTGGCGTAGCCGGTGGCGCTGACCTCGACCTCGTCGGACTCGACGCTGAGGTACTCGCCGCCGAGCGACGCGACCTGGTCGGCGACCTCGGGCCGCGGGTCGGTCGCGTAGACGATGGCGCCGAGGCTGCCCGCCGCGCCGATCGCGGCAAGGCCGGCGACGCCGACGCCCGCGACGAGCACGGTGGCGGGCGGGACCTTGCCCGCCGCGGTCACCTGGCCGGTGAAGAAGCGCCCGAAGACGTGGGCGGCCTCGACGACGGCGCGGTAGCCCGCGATGTTCGCCATCGACGACAGCACGTCGAGGGACTGGGCGCGCGAGATCCGCGGCACCGCGTCCATCGAGAGCGCCGTGATCGGCCGCTTCGCGAGGTCCTCGACGATCTCCGGCTTCAGCATGGGCGACAGCAGGCTGATCAGCGTGGCGCCCTCCTTCAGGCCGTCGAGCTGCGCCGCCGTCGGCGTGTTCACGCCGAAGACGATGTCCGCGGCCAGCGGGTCGCCGACGGTCGCGCCGGCCTCCGCGTACGCCTCGTCGGAGAAGCTCGCGGCTGCTCCGGCTCCCGGTTCGACGACGACCTCGTAGCCCAGCTTCAAGAGCTGCGCGACGGTCGCCGGAGTGGCGGCCACGCGGGTCTCGCCCGCCTGCGCCTCCTTCAGAACCCCGATATTCACGTCCTCATCACGTCGGCGAGGGTAACGAAACCGGGGCGTCGACGCCCCTCAGCGGGACACGCACCGTGACCGGTCAGAGCGTCCGAGCAGGGCGGCCCTGACAGGGCGCGTCGGGACGCCCTGTCAGCGGATGGGGAGCGGACGGCGCGCGAGCGCCGCGACGGCCTGCGCGGTCACCCACACCGGGGTCTGCACGCGCGTGCGCGAGTACCTGACGCTCCCGTCCCCCGCCTGCAGCGAGCGCAAGTAGGCCAGCGGCGAGCGGGACCCCCGGCGGGTCACGCGGTCGGGGTTCACCCCGGCGGCGAGGAACGCCTGGACGGCGAACGCGGTGGACTGCGCGTTGGACGCGCTGCCCGGGGACAGCGGGAACCCCCGTCGGCGTTCTGGCGGCGGCGCAGGAACGTGACGGCCTTGCTGATCGCCCCGCCGCGCCCGCGGCCGCGGCGCGCCGCGACGAGGCCCTGGACCGCCGCGGCGGTGTCGTCGATCCCGCTGGAGGCGCCCTTGCGGGCGAACGAGAAGCCGCCGTCGCGGTTCTGCTGGCGCAGGACGAAGCGGGCGGCCCCGACGACCGCGCCGTCCCCGGCGCTGCGGCCGCCGGCGCGCAGGGCGAGGATGCCGAACGCCGAGAGGTTCGTGAGACCGTCGAAGGAGCCATCGCGGTCGCGGCGGCCGACGAGGACCGCGATGAGGTTGCGGCCGCCGACCCGGCGCGGGTCGAGGCCGGCCGCGCGCGCGGCGAGGATCGTGCGCTCGAGGTCACCGGTGGCGGAGACGCGCCGGGCGACCGCGGTCACGTAGTCGCGGGCGGTCCGCCCTCCCCCGACGCGGACCGCGCTCGCGCGCACGCCCGCGGCGCGCAGGCCGAGCACGACCCAGCCGGAGTACAGGGGGCTCGACGCCTGCCCGCGGGCCCCGCCGAAGCCGCCGTCGCGGTTCTGCGCACGGCGCAGGAACGTGGCGCCGCGGCGCGCCGCGCTGCTCGCGGCCGCCCTCGGCGGTCGGCGTCGCGGCGCGGGGCTGCGCCGACGCGACCCCGCCGCTCCCGGTCACGGGCCCGGCGGCGAGCAGCAGGCCGCCGGCGAGCACGAGCGCGACGAGCGCCGCGGGCACGACCGGTGCGGCGCTCGCGGGGACCGCCGGGCGCCAGGTGATCTCGAAGCGCGAGCGGTAGCGCATCAGCGCGCGGACGAACACGGGTCCGAACGCCAGGCAGAACACGAGGTTGCCGATCGCGTGCGCGAGGTTGAAGGTCAGCGACGTGCCACTGATCGCCAGGTACTGGTCGAGGGTGTGCGTGCCGCTGTAGGACACCCAGGCGCTGAAGTCGAGGATCGCCCCGTAGATCAGGCCGGCGCCCAGGCACGCCAGGGCCAGCGGCCAGCGGCCCAGCCGACGGCCGCTGAGCGCTCCGAGGCCCGCGCCGATCAGGCCGCACAGGCCCCAGGCGCCCATCTGCCACGGCGTCCACGGGCCCTGCCCGAAGACGATGTTCGACGCCAGCGCTCCGACCGCGCCGACCGCGAAGCCGGGAGCGCCGCCGAGGACGTAGCCGGCGAGCAGCACGATGTCGGTCGTCGGCTTGACGTTCGGCAGCGGCGCGAACGCGATCCGGCCGAGCGCGGCGAGCGCGGCGAGCGTCGCGACGAGCGCGAGCACCTTCGAGGTCGGGTGGGAGCGCTCGTACCACCAGAACCCCGCGAACAGCGCGAGGCCGAGGATGGTGAACGCGGCGAGCGGCCAGGTCATGGTCGGACCTCCAGGGTCTGCAGTCGGCGCCGCAGCAGCTCGGCGCCCTCCTCGGGCAGCAGCGCGCCGCCCTCCCCGCCCAGGATCCGGGCGGTCTCGGTGGCGAAGTACCAGCCGCCGGCGAGCACGTCGCGCGGGGCGCCGTCGGCGATCGGCCGACCGTCGGCGAGCAGCACGACGCGGGTCGCGAAGGCGGCGGCGAACTCGGTGTCGTGCGTGGCGACGATCACGGCGGCGCCGTCGCGGGCGGCCGCCCGTAGGCGCTCGGCGAGGTCGCCCTTGTCGACCCGGTCCATGCCGCGCGTCGGCTCGTCGAGCGCGAGCACCGCCGGGGCGGGCCCGTCGCCGACGACGATCGCGAGCGCGAGCCGCTGGCGCTGGCCGCCGGAGAGGTCGCGCGGGTGGCGGTCCTCGAGGCCGTCGAGGCCGACCGCGTGGAGCGCCGCGGCGGGCGCCTCGTCACCGACGCGCTCGTGCAGCACGTAGTCGCCCGGGTGCTGGAGCAGCAGCGCGACGCGACCTGCGGCGCTGACGGTGCCGCGGGTGGCGTCCTGCAGGCCCGCGAGGTGGCGCAGCAGCGTGGACTTGCCGGCGCCGTTGCGGCCCATGAGCGCGACGCACTCGCCGGGCTCGACGCGCAGGTCGACGGCGCGGAGGATCGTGCGGCCGCCGGGCAGCTCGTGCCAGAGGTCGCGGGCGGCGACCGCGGCGCCGTCGTCGGACGGGCGGCGCAGCAGGCGGCCGACGGCGGCGAGCGGTCCGCCCGCGTCGACGGTCGCGCCTTCGGCGTCGGGAAGCGGCGCGGGACCGACCGCCTCCTCGTCGGCGAGCAGCCCGTGGCCGCGCAGGGTGCCGCGCGCGTCCTTGACCCCGGCGGGCGGGGGGCGCAGCCCCGCGCGCTGGAACAGCCGCGCCCCGGGGGTCAGGAGCGCCGGGTGGTGCTCGGCCGCCCAGTGCAGGAACGCGCGGGGCGCGGCGTCGCAGGCGATCCGCCCGTCCTGCATGACGACGACCCGGTCGGCGTGCCCGAGGCAGCGCTCGAGCCGGTGCTCGGAGAGGACGACCGCGGTCCCCCACTCCTCGTTGAGGCGGCGCAGCAGCCAGACGAGCTCGTCGCCGGCGACCGGGTCGAGCTGGGAGGTGGGCTCGTCCAGGAGCACGATCCGCGGGCGGCCGGCGAGCGCGGCGCCGAGCGCGACGCGCTGCAGCTCCCCGCCGGAGAGCTCGTGGGTGGCGCGGTCGAGCAGGCCCTCGATGCCGAGCGCGAGCGCCGCCTCCTCCACCCCGCGCGCGACGGCGGCGGGGCCGTGCCCGCGGTTCTCCAGCGGGAACGCGAGCTCCGCCCGGACGGTGCCCATGACGGTCTGCGACTCGGGGTCCTGGAAGAGGCTGCCGACGACCCCGGCGAGGTCGGCGGGTCCGTGCTCGCGGGTGTCGAGGCCGCCGACGAGCACGCGTCCGGCGAGCGTGCCGCCGTGGAAGTGCGGGACGAGGCCGTTGGCGGCGCGCAGCAGCGTCGACTTGCCGGAGGCGGAGTCGCCGGCGAGCACGACGAACTCGCCGGGCTCGATCGTCAGCGACACGTCCTGCAGCGCGGGCAGCGTCGCGTCCGCGTACGTGTAGGTGAGTGCGTCGACGCGCAGGACGCTCACGGCTCGATCCCCCGGCGGTCGAGGAACGGCAGGACGCTGACGAGCACGATCGCGCTGGCGACGGCGAGCTCGCCGGGCCCGACGGGCGCCTGCAGCAGCGGGTAGGCCTCGAAGCGCCCGATCCCGGCGAGCGCGGAGCCCGCGAAGAGCAGCACGAGGACGAGCGCGGCGGCGAGGAACGCGAGGTCGTGCCGCGACCAGGGACGGTGGGCGGGCCGGGCGCGGTGCGTGGCGCCGTAGCCGCGGACCTCGAGCGTCGCCGCGACGTCGACGGCCCGGTCCAGCGCGCCGGACGCGACCGCCCGGAGGATCACCACGCGGTCGGCGCGGCTGGGTCCGGCACCGTCCGGAGCGACCGCGCGCGAGCGGCGCGCGAGCTCGAGGCGGCGGCCGTCGCGGGCGAGCACGGGCACGAGCCGGGTCGCGAGCGTCGCGGTGAGCGCCGAGCGGAACGACACGCGGCGGAAGAGCTTCAGCAGCTCGTCCGGGTCGACACAGGCGGTGAAGAGCGCGAAGGCGAGCGCGACGACGACGATCCGCGCCCCGAGGATCACCCCGTAGAGGAGCGCCTCGACGGTGAGGTCGACCTGGCCGAACGGCGGGATCTCCCCGAGCCGCGCGAACACGGTGAGACCCTCGCGCACGACCAGCGGGTTGATGAGCCCGAAGACGATCGCGAGCGGGACGACGTACTTCGCGGTCCGGCCGAGGTCGGCGAGCACGCCGGCGCCGGCGGCGCTGACGAGGACGGCGGTGGCGACGGCGCCGAGCAGGAGCGGGTGCTCCAGCAGGGCGCCGGCCGCGAGCACGAGGCAGAAGAGGGCCCCGGCGGACGCGCGGGTCGCGTGCAGCGGGCTCGCGAGCCGCCGGTAGGTCACGGCGTGGCGGGCGCGGCGGTCGTCGGGACCTCGGGCAGCCCCAGACCGCCGTCGGGGGCGCCGCCGCCGCTGGCGTAGGCGAACTTCCGGGCGAGCGTCGCCGGGTCCAGGGCGCTGGTCGCGGCGCGCAGGCCGGTGTCGTCGGTGCCGGTGAGCACCCAGACGGGCGGGGCGTCGTCGACGCGCACGGCGGCGACGAGACCGGCACCGGGGCCGAGCGTCCGCGTCGTCCGGCCGCGCGGGTCCAGCACCGCGATCGACCTGCCGTCGGCGGCGGGTCGCGCGTAGACGCCGCTGACCTTCGGGCCCTGCTCGAGCTGGCGGACGGTCTTGTCGGCCCGGATCTGCTCGTAGCGGCCGACGATCACGCGGATCGTCTCGGCGGCGAGCGAGCGCTGCAGGCCGCCCTTGCCGACGACGATGCCGAGGCTGACGAGCCGGTCGCGGACGGCGTCGCAGGTCGTGCTCTCGAGCTCGACGCACTCGACGCGGACGGGCAGGCGCTTGCCCTCGACCCCGTGCACGAACGGCTCCGGGTAGGTGCCGACGACGGCGGGCACGTCGTTGGTGAGGCCCCAGTCGTGGTGGTCCCACCAGACGTGGTCGCCCTCCTTGACCTCGTAGGAGGTCGCGCCCTCCTGCGAGAGGACGCCGTTGACGTAGAAGAACCAGTCGACCGGCCGGCCGTCGCGGGTGCCGCCGGCGACGCCGTCGATCGACTGCACGAAGCCGCCGCCGTAGCGGGTCTGCACCTTCGCGTTGCGCTGCAGGAGCCGCATGACGGTGTCGGCGCCCCGGGACTGCGGGTCGTCGCGCTCGTCGAGGACCTTCGTGCCGAAGTCCTGGGTGATCGTCAGGCGGGTGTCGGTCGGGGTGGCTCCCGCGCCCAGCCCGCAGGCGGCGAGCGTCGTGCTCGCCCAGACGAGGGCGAGCAGCGCGGCGAGGCGGCGGACGGGACGCGGGCGCACGGTCATCAGGACACGAAGAACACGACGCGGTTGCGGCCGCGCTGGAGCGTGCGGTCGACGTTGCCGGTGCTGTCGGTGCTGCGGACGTCCAGAACGTAGCGGCCCTTCGGGAGCGCGGACGGCAGCAGGTAGGACCAGTCGGCGCTGGTGCCGGCGTCGAAGAACGTCGCGTTCGCGGCGCCGCACTTCTTGGTCGTGACGAGCCGCTCACGGGCCCCGTCGAACCGCTGGCAGGTCCGGCCGTTGGTGCGGGTCAGCCGCAGCTGGACCTTGGCGATGCCCTGGGCGTCGGTCGCGCGGCCCGCCAGGGTGCGCGGTCCCTTGCCGCGCGCGAACCGCTGCTGCTCGGTGACCGAGGCGATGCTGCCGCCGGGGGCGCGGGTGTCCTTCGTGCCGCAGAGCCCGTCGTCGCCGAGCGTCTGGCAGGGGGCGGGCAGCGTCGTCGGCTGCGGCGCGGGCGGCTGACCGGGCTTCGTGGTGCCGCAGAAGCCGTCGGCGCCGTCGGTGACGCAGACGGTGACGGCGGGCGAGCGCGAGTCGATCACGAGGCCGCCGGTCTGCGTGCCGGGCAGCGACGCCTTCAGCGTCGTCTCTCCACGCTGCGTGAGCGTGACCGTCGCCTTGCCGTCGGCGGCGGTCGTGACACCCGCGCCGCGGATGGTGGCGCCGCCGGCCGGGGCCTTGACGCCCTCGCCGGGGCTCCCGGTCGGCGCGGTGTACTTGTCGACCTGCACGGTGAAGGGGGTGCCCGGCGAGACGCGGGCAGGGGCGCCGGTCAGCGTCAGCGGGACGACGGTCGGCTCGAACGAGCTGCCGCTGACGTCGGCCATCATGACCACGCGATCGCCCTCCGCGACGACGTCGCTGCACGCGCCGCCGCCGTACTTCTCGTTGAGCCACTCGCCCCAGTAGTCGTTCTGGGTGAAGGTGTGGCTCTCGCCGAGGATCGTCGAGGTGAACGCCTGCCGGTCCCAGTTGCCGGCCGTCGCCTTCTCGATGGCGGCGGCGACCGTGTTGGCGGGGCAGTTCCCCGGGGCGGGCGTCGGGCGCCCGTCGAGCGTGACGGTCGTCTGCTCCAGCAGCGTCGCGCTGGCGCCCTCGATGCGGACGGTGACGGTGGGCGCCGCGAGGGAGACGGCCGGCGCCGCGAGCGCGACGGCGGTGAGGGTGGCGGCCAGGAGGCCGCGGGTGGCGTGCTGCATGGCAGGCAACCCCTTTCCACGAGGGTCGTGTGCTGGTGGTCGGAGGCAGGTCTCCTGGCTCCCGGGCCTACCCCTCCGCGCCTTCCCGTGGTCGATGACCCGGTGGCGTCGTGCGGGGGGCGTCCCCGGTCACAGTGGCGGGTCCGCGCCGGATTCGCACCGGACTTCCCTTCACCACCGACCTTGAACGCGGGGAAGTCTACGCGCGCGACGCATCTGACATCGTTGCGGCCATGACCGTCAACCTCACCCGCATCTACACGAAGCTCGGCGACGGGGGCGAGACGCACCTCGGGGACATGAGCCGCGTGCCGAAGACGCATCCGCGGATCGAGGCGTACGGCGACATCGACGAGCTGAACTCGCAGATCGGCGTGACGATCACGGTCGACGGGCTGCCGGAGCGGTACGTCGCCTGGCTGCAGCGCGTCCAGAACGACCTCTTCGACCTCGGTGCCGACCTGTCGGTCCCGGAGCCGGAGCCGGCCGCCGACGGGGAGGCGCCCGCGCGCGAGCGGCTGCGCGTGCGCCCTGAGCAGGTGGCGTGGCTCGAGTCGATCTGCGACGAGGTCAACGCGACGCTCGCCCCGCTCAAGAGCTTCATCCTGCCGGGCGGCACCGCGGCCGCCGCGCACCTGCACGTGTGCCGCACGGTCTGCCGCCGCGCCGAGCGCCGCTCGATCCTGGTGACGGACGCCAACCCGGAGGTCGTGCGCTACCTCAACCGGCTCTCCGACCTGCTGTTCATCCTCGCGCGCGGCGCCAACGGCGACGCCGAGCCCCTCTGGGAGCCCGGCCGCTACCGGTGAGCGGGCCGCTCGCCGACGCGCGGACCGCGGTCGCGTTCCTCACGCGCATCCCGGTCTCCGACGGCCGGACGCTCGACGCCGCCGGGCTGAGCCGGGCGGCGATGTGGTTCCCGGCGGTCGGGCTGCTCGTCGGCGGCGTGCTCGGCGGCACCCGGCTGCTCGCCGACCTCGCGGTCGATCCGGCCCCGGCGACGTTGCTGGCGCTGTTCGCCGCGATCGTGATCACCGGCGGCTTCCACGAGGACGGGCTCGCCGACGTGTCCGACGCCTACGGCGCGCACGTCACGCGCGAGCGGCGCCTGGAGATCCTGAAGGACTCGCGGGTCGGCACCTACGGGGGCCTGGCCCTGGTGTTCATGGTGCTGCTGCCGTTCAGCGTCCTGGTCGGCCTGTCCGGCGAGGACGTGCTGCTGGCCGCGCTGACCGCGCACGTGCTGGGCCGCTGGTCGGTCCTCCCCCACTCGCTGCTCGCGGCGCCCGCGCGCGCGGGTGGATCCGGGACGCTCGTGCGCGCGACGCCGGTGGGCCTGGCGGTCACGTCGGTCTTCGCGGTGGCGGTCGCGGTGCTGTGCGCCGGGGTCGGGCCGGGACTGCTGGCGGTCGGCGTCGCGGTAGTGCTGACGTTCGGCGGCGGGCTCGTGCTGGCCCGGCAGTTCGGGGGCGTGACCGGCGACAGCTTCGGCGCGGTCAACAAGGTCGTCGAGCTGGCGACCTACGTGGTGCTCGCGGCCGCCTGGTCCTGAGCGTCGGCGACCGGTCCGCCGAGCGTGCGTGCGAGCGCGGCGGCGAGCAGCGCGGCGAGCCCGGCGATCGCGATCGCCCCGGCCGTCCACGTCGGGCGCGTGAGCGTGTACTCGGCGACCTTGCCGGGTCGGCTGAACGCCACGGCCCCGACCATTGCGGCCGCGCCGGCGCCGAGCGCGATCGGCCCGACGGCGTCGATCGGCCGCGCCTGCCCGTCGCGGACGAGCGCCCAGCGGGGGCGGCGCTCGGGTCGGCGCTGCTCGGCGAGGGCGAGTGCGGTGACCGCGAGGAGCACCCACATCGCGGCGTTGAGGAAGCCGCCGATCACGTCGGACGGGAAGTGCCAGCCGAGCGCGAGGATCGAGTAGCTGACGCAGATCGCGAACGCCCCGCCCGCGGCCGCGGCGGTGGGCCGCAGGCGCGGCGGCATCGCGAGCACGGCGAGCAGGCCGAGCGTCATCGACGCGCTGGCGTGCCCGCTGGGCCAGGAGGCGGCGGCGATCTGCCCGTTGCCGAGCCAGTCCTCGTAGCGCTCGGTCGCCAGCAGCGGCTTGAGCAGCGTGGTGGTCGCGCCCGCGCAGACCAGGACGACGGGGATCAGCGCGGCGAGCCGCACGCGACCGCGGGCGAGCGCGACGAGCGCGAGCGAGAAGCCGATGAGGCCGTAGGCGTCGGGGTCGGCGAGGTGCGCGATGCGGTCGATGATCGGCGTGACCTCGGGCTGGTTGAGCCCGACGAACCCCTGCAGCGTGGCGCTGTCGCGGAACTGGGCGCGCGGTGAGAGCAGCGCGATCGCGCCCGTGACGGCGAGGCCGACGAGGCACATGAGGGCGCCGAGCGCGGGTGGTCCGGGACGACGGAGCACCCTTCCAGGGTAGCGGGCGTCCTGCACGGTCCCGCCCGGTCGCAGGGGGACGCCGACGCGCCGCGAACTCCCCGTCCATGAGCAGCGTCGGCGAGATCCCCAGCTGGGTCGGCACGCGCGTGGAGGGCCTCGACGGCCGTCCGGTCGGGCGCGTGGAGGCGGTGCAGATCGCCGACCGGGCGGCGTGCCCGACGGGGCTGCTCGTGCGCCTGTCCGACGGCTCGCGGGCGCTGGTGCCGCTGCAGGGCGCCCGCCGCGGTCCCGGGGTCGTGCGCGTCCCCGTGCACTGATCGACCGGATCCGCGACGATCGCCGCCAGTTCCGGGGCCGGCGGTCGTTCCCGCCTGCATGCCCCTCGCCCGGATCGCGCTCCTCGCGACGCTGCCCCTGCTGCTCCTGCCCGCCGCGGCGGACGCCCAGAAGCGGATCGTCGGCGGCGGGCCGACCGCGCCGGGCGCCTACCCGGCACAGGCGCACCTGCGGATCGACCTCGGCGCGGCATCCCTGTCGTGCGGTGGCACCCTCATCTCGCGCACGAAGGTCGCGACCGCCGCCCACTGCCTCGACGCGGCGAACTACGCGCTGCCGCTCGTCGTGCCCCGCCCGGTCGCGATCGCGCCGGAGCGCGTGACGGTGTCGCTGGGCTCCGACCTCGCCGGCCAGGGCGACCGGCAGGTCGCGTCCGCCGTCCAGCTGCATCCGGACTACGACCCGCGCACGTCGGCCAACGACGCCGCGGTGATCACGCTGCCACAGCCGGCGACCCAGCAGCCGCTGAGCGTCGTCGACCCCGCGGTCGACGCGGCGTCCTACGCGACCGGCCGTCCCGCGGTGGTCATCGGCTGGGGCCGCACGACCGACGGCGGACAGGCGTCCGCGCGCCTGCTCGAGGTCGAGGTGCCGGTGGTGAGCGACGCGGACTGCAACGACGCGAACTCCTACGCGGGCAGCCTCGTGGTCGACGTGATGCTGTGCGCGGGCCTGCCCGAGGGCGGGAAGGACTCCTGCCAGGGGGACTCCGGCGGGCCGCTGATGACGCGCTCGAGCGGGGCGCTGAAGCTCGCCGGGATCGTGTCGTTCGGCGACGGCTGCGCGGCGCCACAGAAGTACGGGGTCTACACGGAGGTCGGGGCGGCCGCGATCCAGGGCTTCCTGGCGACCGCGGCCGGCGCGCCGCCGAAGGCGACGGTCGACGCGGTAGCCGGGGCGGTCGCGGGGCGGGCCACGACGGTCCGCGTGAGCGCGAGCGATCCGACCCCGGGCGGCGGCATCGCCGCGGTGGCCTGGGACCTCGACGGCGACGGCGCGTTCGACGACGCCACGGGCCTGAGCGCGCCGTGGATCCCCACGGCGGCCGGTGACCAGGCGGTGCGGGCGCGCGCCAGCGACAGCGACGGGATGGTCGTCGTCGCCGAGCGGGTCGTGACGGTCGCCGCCCGCGGCTCCGAGGGCACGGCCGCGTCGCCGTCGGTCTCCGGCGCGTCGGCCGGGTCGACGCCCGCGGGGTCGACGCCCGCCGGGTCCCCCCGGCCGGGTCCGCGACGGCGACGACCACCACGGCGTCCGGTGTCGCCGCGGCCGGTGGGCCCGCGTCGCAGTCCGGGGCGGCGGGCACCGGGAGCGGGCGGGCGCGGCTCGCGACGGTCAGCGCCCGCGGGGTCCGCGGCACGCTGCGGCTGCGCGGCACCGTGACCGGGACGACCTGCCGCGCCGCGCGCGTCCGGGTGACCGTGACGCGCTCCGGGCGCCGCGTCGCGCGCCGCACGGTCGCGGTCGACGGGCGCTGCGCGTTCGGTGCGGCGCTGCGCCTGCGCGGCCGCCTGACGATCGGGCTGGAGCTGCTGCAGTCCGACGGCACGGTGACGCGGCTGGGGAGCCGCACGCGCCGCGTGTCCTAGTTCCCCGCGAGGCGGTGCGTCCTGCCAGACTGCTCCGATGGTCCGCATCTCCACCCTGCTGCTCGCCGTGGTCCTGCTGCTCGGCGCCTCCGTCGCCGTCGCCAAGTCCGTCGACGGCGGCCGCGGACCCGACCGCCTCGGCGGCACCGGCGCGGAGGACCGCCTGTCGGGCAACGGCGGCAACGACCGCCTGCGCGGCCTCGCGGGCGACGACCGGCTGAACGGCGGCACGGGCAACGACGACGTCGACGGCGGCCCCGGCGAGGATCAGATCGACGGCGGCCAGGGCGACGACAAGATCGTCGCCGGTCCCGGCAACGACACGGTCGAGGGCGGCGACGGCCACGACACGATCTACGGCGGCGAGGGCGACGACGTGATCCGCGGCGGCCGGGCCGGGGACACGATCTTCGGCGGTCCCGGCGACGACGTGATCTATGGCGGCAGCGCCCCGGACACCGTCGACTGCGGGCCGGGCGACGACGTCGCCTACTTCAACCTCAACAGCGAGCGGCGCACCCGCTACCGCAACTGCGAGACGCTGCGCAAGGAGGAGACCCAGCCGGTGCGCTCCTGCGCGGCGGGCGGCACGGGCGCGGCGGAGACGGTCATCGGCACCGACGGCGCGGACACCTGCTTCGGTCGCGGCGGCAACGACTACGTCGAGGGCGCGGGCGGCAGCGACCAGCTGTTCGGCGGCGAGGGCGACGACGAGCTGTTCGGCCGCTTCGGCGACGACCGGATGGACGGTGGCCCCGGGAACGACGTGCTCGAGGGCGGCCGCGGGAACGACACGCTCTTCGGCGGCGAGGGGAACGACCGCATCAACGGGGGCTTCGGCACCGACGTCATCGACTGCGGCCCCGGATCCGACATCGCCACCGTGAGCGGCGACGACCGCACCGTCAACTGCGAGAAGGTCAACCGCTGATCGGGCGCCCTGGCGCGCTTGCGCGCCGATTGTCGCAGTTGGGGTAGGAATTGGCCGGTTGCGGGGAAATACCGGTCCATGAGCGAAACCCCGACGACCACCCCAACGTCCGACGCTCCGGCCACGACGCCTGCCCCGACCCCGGAAGCGACATCGGTTACGCCATCGCCGACGCCTGATCCGGCCCCGGCCGAGACCACCGCGTCCGCGACGTCGACCGAGCCGCCCGCGGCCACGACGCCCCCGCCCGCGCCGCCGAAGCCCACCGGCCCGTCGCTCGGTGAACGCGCCGCCCGCAAGGCCGGTCACGGCGCGGAGAAGGCCGCGCGCAAGGCCGGCCAGGGCATCGAGCGCGGCACGCGCGCCGCGTGGCGCGGCCTCGCCGAGCGTCGCGGCCTGCGGGTCGCGCTCGCGGGCGCCGTCCTGCTGCTGGTGGCGCTGCAGCTCGGCACCGACTCGGCGCTCTCGGTGCCGCTGCTGGTCGTCGGCCTCGTCATGGTGATCGCCGGCTCGATGGGCCCCCGCCTGCGCGGCCGCTTCTCGCTGGAGTTCGGGCCCGAGGGCACGACGATCGAGGTGCAGACCCACATCGCCGCCCCCGGCAAGGTCGCGCAGCCCGCGCCCGCGCTCCCGGCCGGTCGCCCGCGCATCGCGCTCGTGCACTCCGCCCCGGCCGCCGTCGAGGCGCCCGACGCCGCGCCGCAGCCCGCCGCCTCCCTCGGCCCGGCCACGGACGCCGAGCCCGAGCCGCAGGACGCGCTCGTCGTGGAGGGCCACGGCGAGACGATCGAGATGGACGTCGAGCAGCTCCGCGCGCTGCTGGCCGCCGAGCGCGGCGCCGCGTCCTGACCCACCCGCTGCCGTCCCGCCACGCCGCCCGGCCCCGTACGCTGGGCGGCATGGCGCAGGACGGCTACCTCGACGTCGCCTGGATCGGCGGCCCCTACGACGGCGCCGACCTGCCGCTGCCGACCCTGTACCGGGGAGCCGCGGTGGTCGACATGCCCGATCCGGCGACCGCCTACGCCGACGGCGGCCTGGAGCCCGCGATCTACACGGGCCCGACGCACCGCTACGCCCTCGCCGACGAGGCGACGCAGCTGCGCGCGACGTTCCTCGAGACGTCGGGCGGCTGAGCGCCGGGCGTTGCTCCGCGGCGCTCGGCGGAGCCGCCGTCAGCGCCGCACGACGAAGGTCAGCCGCACCGGCGTGGACCGCTTGCCGTCCGCGATCGCGGTGAGGACGAGGCGGTAGCTCCCCGGGACCAGCCGACGCCCCTTGAGCCTCGGGGTGAACGCCCGGCGACGGCTCCCGGCCGGCAGCGTCTTCGTCGTCGGCAGGGACCCGACGGTCCGGAAGCGGGTCCCGCGGCGTCGCTGCAGCACGAACGCGACGCGCGCCCGCCGGTCGAGCGTGAACCGCAGCACGAGGCCCGCCTGCGTGGCGCGGAAGCGGCGCCGGGAGAGAGACGCGCGGGTCAGGCGCGGCGCGCGCGGCGCCGTGGTCGGCGGGGTCACGACCGGCGGCGGGGTGACGACGACCGGCGGTGCCGGCGCTGCGGCGACGTCGATCGTGCCGGTGGCCGTCGCCGTCTGGCCGGTCGGGTCGGTGACGACGACCTTCCACGTCCGCTGCCCTGGTGCGTAGCTGTGGCTCACGCTCGGCCCGGCGCCGCCGGTGCCGTCGCCGAAATCCCACGTGTAGGTGAGCGCGTCACCGGCGTCGGGATCGGTCCCGGTCGCGGTGAGCGTGACGACCTGGCCGCCGGTGGCCGTGGCCGGGACGGTCGCGGCCACCGCCGGGGCGCGACGCTGGTACTCGAACGCGCCGACGTCGGCGGCCGGCCCGACCTCGCGCGGGTCGCCGCCGAGGTCGAGCTCGCCGGGCGAGGCGACGAAGGCGGGCGGCTCGCCGACGTCGATCAGCGGCGAGTCGAACCGGAGCCGCGGGTCGCTGTCGGAGACGAAGCCGAAGCTCGGCGCGAGCGCGTCCTGGACGAGGCTGCCGCCGCCGCCGCTGGTGACCTTCGCGGGGCTGCTGTCGTAGGCGGAGCGCCGGGTGGTCACGGACATGGACCCGCCGGCGTTGCTCTGCTCGCGGCGGATCGAGAGTCCGAAGCCGCTGATGATCGAGCGCTCGAGGAAGACCTGTGTCGTGTCGGTGTTGTTCACCGCTGCGCGGACGCCGACCCCACGGAGGTTGGCCGCGGCGCTGCCGTCCGGGGGGCCGATGAGCGTCGTGTTGAGGATGTTCGCGGTGTAGCCGCTGTCGCCGCTCTGCACGTCGATGCCGCTCAGGGAGGCGGCGGGGGCGTCGATCCGCACGACGCTGTCCCGGACGGTCGCGGCCCGGGTGATGACCACCCCGGTGGTCCGGGCCGTGATCCGGAGCCGGTCGAGCAGGACCGGCAGGGCGGAGAAGCCGGTGGCCACGCCGATCCCCGCGTCGATCGCGACGTCGCGGACGAGGCTGATGTTGCCGCCGGTCAGGCGCAACCCGATACCGCTCGCGCCGGCGACGCTCGTCCCCCCGATCCACTGGAAGGTCGCGCCCGAGACGACGTTGTCGGCACCGACGCCGGCGGGCTGGTCGGGGTTGAGGACGTCGACGCGCTCGAGCGTCAGCCCGCGGGCGGCTCCGGAGGTCGGTCCGACGATGCCACGGTGCATCGCCCCGGGGGTCGCGCGGACGGTCAGGTCGCGGATCGTGGTGATCCCGGTCGCCACGTCGGTCCGCAGGACGTCGGCGGCGTTGCTCGTCGTCAGGACCGTCTGGCCGCGACCGGCCCCGACGACCGTCGTCGGGTCCGTGTTGTTGACGTCCTTGACCGAGAACGGAACGGCGGACGTGTTGGTGTAGGTGGCGGCTCCCAGCCGGATGGTGCTGGCCTCCCCGTCGCTGGCGGCCGTGTCGAGCGCGTTCTGCAGCTCGGTCTGCTCGAACGTGTCGACGGCCGCACAGCCGGTGGCGGGCTTGACGCAGAACGTGCCGGCCGAGGCGACGCCGGGGGCGCCGAGGCCGACGAGGAACAGGACCGGGACGAGTGGGAGACGGCGCACGGCGGGCAGTCTGCCACCGACGGGACCGAGGTGCGAGGCCTCGATGCACTTCGCCCCGGCGCTGCGATGGTGCGCCCGCCAGGTCGGCATGCGGGCGGCGGCCCGGCGGACCGTCCTGCGCCGCGTCGCGCCGTAGCGCGGGCAGGGCCCGCCTCCGGGCCACGACAGGGTCGCGCGGGATGCGCCTGACCTGGGCGGGACACGTGCGCGCCTGGAGCGCCGCGGTCCGGCGGTCGATCTCCTGGGTCGCGCTGTCGCAGGCGGGCCCGGTGCGCCTGCGCGTGGTCCTGGACGACGTGTGATGCCGCCGCGAGCGGCGAGCCGCGGGCGACTGCCGTGCACCCGGCAGCAGCCTCCCCGAGAACGACGAAAGCCCCGGTGTTCCGGGGCTTTCTGAGGTACCGCTACGGGGATTCGAACCCCGGTTTCCGCCGTGAGAGGGCGGCGTCCTAGTCCCCTAGACGATAGCGGCGCGGGGAACGGCAGAGTAGCAAGAGACGCGCGACGGCGCGGTGCGGGCGGTGGGACACGCCCGGCGCACCGCGCCGTCGGGCTCTCGGGGCGCGGTCGGGGACCGCGGCGCCCTACGACCCGGGGGTCGGGGTCGGGGCGGGGGTCGGCGCCGGGGCGGGAGCGGGCTTCGCCGGCTTCGGGTCGTCGAACTTCACGCGACGCAGCTCGACCTTCGGGGCGTCGGTCGACGCGTCCTTGCGGCCGTGGCGGTGCTCGACGCGGCCCTCGAGCTTCACGCGGTCGCCGGCGCGCACGTCGGCGAGGTCGACCTTCTGGTCACCGGTGCGGTCGTCGGTCTTCACGGAGAGCTTCGCGTCGTCGAGCGTGAAGGTCGTCTCCTTCGTCACGACGGTCTTCGGGCCGCGCTTGGCGGTCCGGACCTTCTTGCTCGTCTTCACGACGACCGTGCCGTCGACGGTGCCGTCCGGGTTGACCGTCAGCGCCTGCGACACGAGCGTGCCGTGGACGTCGAACGCGTGCCAGTGCGTGCGATGCCCCTTCTTCTCGCCGCGGTCGCCGCGGTCGCCGTCGTCCGGGCGGTCGTGGCCGACGGGCGCCGTCTTGACCGGCTTGACGTCGAGCTTCTCGGCGTGCTCGGGCTTGTCGGCGACGGCCGTGGCGCTCAGGGACAGGGAGGCCAGGCCGGCCAGGATCAGCGGGGACTTGCGCATCATGCGACTCCTCGGGTGGGGTACGCCTGTCCGAACGCGGCACCCGGCCGGAGGTTGGAGAGTGACGTCGGACGTCGTCGCGCGCGCGGTTTCGCTATCGTCGCCGCTCGCCTGCGGATGTGGCGGAATTGGTAGACGCGCGGCGTTCAGGTCGCCGTGGAGGTAACTCCGTGGAGGTTCGAGTCCTCTCATCCGCACTGCAGGCCCGAGGCCCCCGGCACCCGCCGGGGGCCTCGCCCGTTCCGGGGCGGATCAGCGACGCCGGGCGGTGAACCGGGCCGTGCCGCTGCAGACGCCCTGGGAGAGCTCGGCGATCCCGTCACGCAGCGTCCCGCCGACGAGCCGGCCGCTGATGCGCGTCGCGGTGCCCGACCGCGACGCGACGGCGACGAAGCTCCCGTCCGGGGCGATCCGCGCGCGCGGGACCAGCGCCGTCGCCGCCTGCGTCGTGAAGGCCGACACGAGGCCCGGGGTCGGGCACAGCAGGCTCACGGCGACGCGCAGGTCGCGGATCTCCCGTCCCACGACCCGCAGGCCCGTCACCCCGCCGCCGGACCAGCGGCCCGCGCGGACCGCCGTCCGCGGAGCCGACGCGGAACGCACCGCGACGGTCCGCTCCGCGCTCGTGAGCACCTGTCCACCGACGGTCAGCCGGGCGCGCACGCTCCCGCGGGGAAGGGTCGTGGTCACCCGGGCGCGGCCCGCGGCGACCGTCCCCCGCCCGGCGCGGACCCACCGACCGGCGGCGCGCCGCTCGACGTCGACGACCGTCCCGGCCGGCACCCCCGCCCCGGCCTGCACGGTCGCGATGACGGGGAATCCCGCGTAGCGTCGCGCCGGGAGCGCGAGCGCCGGGCGCGCCTCGGTGACGAGCCGGAAGCGCTGCACCGGCCCGGTCTCGAACGGCGGTGCGCATCCCGCGCACAGCCTGGAGACCTGCCAGTACCAGGTGCCGGGGGTGAGCTGCGGCGCCGGGACGGCGGTGCTGCCCAGGAGCGCCCGGCAGGTGTTCGGGTCCTGCGGGGTCGAGGAGCCCGTGACGCGGGCGACGGGGTTCGCGAGGCGGCCCTCCGCGTCGAGCGCCGGCGAGGCGGACATGAGCACCGCGTAGTCGGTCTCCCCCGCCAGCCGCGGGTTGCCGTCGCCGAAGTCCTGCGTGCGGTAGAGCGGGCACGCGTACGACACGGGGATGCCCGCGGCCGCGGTCGGCACGGTCGCCTCGGGCGCGGGCGACAGCGGCGTGACGGGCGGGTCGCCGGGCAGGGCCCGGGCGGTGCCGCCGCCGAGCGCGAAGAGGACGGCGGCGAGGAGCAGGGTCGGGCGTGCGCGGCTCACGAGACGCGATCGTAGTCGCGTCTGCCGCGGCCGGCCAGGTCCCGGCGGCGGGCCTCAGAGCGTGACGCCGACGAGCACCGGCTCGGGGACGAGCCGCACGCCGAAGCGGACCTCCACCCCGTCCCGCACGTCGCGGGCGAGCGTCAGCAGGTCCGCGGTGGTCGCGCCGCCGCGGTTGGTCAGCGCGAGCGTGTGCTTCGTCGACAGCGCGACCCGGCCCCCGAGCCCGGCCGGCCCCGCGTAGCCCTTCGCGAAGCCGGCCCGCTCGATCAGCCAGGCGGCGCTCGTCTTGACGCGGCCGTCCGCCTCCGGGTAGCGCGGCGGCTCGAGGTCCGCCCCGGCCCGCTCGACGAGCGCCGCGAACGCCTGCGGCTCGAGGATCGGGTTCGTGAAGAACGACCCGGCGCTCCACGTGTCGTGGTCAGCCGGATCGAGCACCATGCCCTTCCCCGCGCGCAACCCGAGCACCGCCTCGCGCGCGGCCGCCAGCGGCACGGCCGCTCCCGCCTCGACCCCGAGCGCGCGCGCGAGCTCCCCGTAGCGGGCGGCCCCGCCGTCCGGATCGCGGCGCAGCGCGAACGTCACCGCGAGGATCGCGAAGCGGTCGTCCCCCTTGAAGCGGCTGTGGCGGTAGGAGAACGCGCAGTCGGCGGCGGCGAGCTCGACCACCGCGCGCTCGACCCGGTCGTACGCGCGGACCGCGACGATCGTCTGCGCGACCTCCTGCCCGTAGGCGCCGACGTTCTGGATCGGCGTGGCCCCGGTCGCCCCCGGGATCCCCGCCAGGCACTCGACGCCCGCCAGGCCGTCGGCGACGCACCGCGCCACCACCGCGTCCCACGGCTCACCGGCCGCGACCTCGACGTGCACGAGCCCGTCCGCGCCGGGTGCGTCGCGCACCGTCACGCCCCGGGTGGCGACGTGCACGACGGTGCCGTCGTAGCCGTCGTCGGCGACGACGACGTTGCTGCCGCCCCCCAGCAGCAGCGTCGGACCGCCCTCCGGGTCGGGGGTCGCGACCGCCTCGACGAGCTCCTCCTCGGTCGTCACCGTGACGAGCCGGCGGGCCGGCCCGCCCAGGCGGAGCGTCGTCAGACGGGAAAGCGATGCGTCGGCGCGGAGGCTCATCGGGGTCCCGGATGATCGCAGTGGACGCTGGCGCGCCGCCCCTTCACGCCCTACTGTGCGCGAAACGGACGTCTCTTGGGGAAGGGATTCAGGGTGGGGATGAAGATCGCGCTGGTGTCGCTGGAGGACGGGATCACGGCCTGCGGGTTCCGCAAGTTCGCGGCCCGCGCCGCCGAGCTCAACGAGGACACCACGACGTACTACGTGTCGACGAGCCGCTGGGCCACGGTCCGCGGGGCGATCAAGGGCACGATGGGCGACCAGGGCGACCTGACGTCCGGCCAGATCGACGAGATCGTCGCCGGCCTGCGCGGCGCGGACCTCGTCGGCTTCAGCTCGATGACCGGCTACGCGAAGCTCACGCACCGCATCATCGAGCGGCTGCGCGAGACCGCGCCGGACACCTACCTGATCTGGGGCGGCATCCACCCGATCATCCACCCCGAGGACGCGATCACCGCCCCGGTCGACGCGATCTGCACCGGGGAGGGCGAGTTCGCGTTCGAGCAGCTGCTGCGCCGCCTCGAGGCCGGGGAGCGCCCGACGGACGTGAAGAACTTCTGGTTCCGCGACGGCGACGGCGAGGTCGTCCGCAACAGCTTCCTGCCGCTGATGACCAGCGCGATGATGGAGGAGCTGCCGTTCCCCTCCTACGGCGCGGACGGCGAGCAGATCTACCGGCTCGGCCACGGCTTCGAGGACATGACCCTCGACGACTACCTCGCCAACGACGGCCTGAGCTACACGGCGCTGTGGTCGATCGGGTGCCCGTTCCACTGCACGTACTGCGGCAACACGGCGTTCATCGCCAACGACCGCACCTACAAGAAGATCCGCCACCCCTCCGCGCGGTACATCGTCGAGGAGATCAAGGCGGTCCGCCGCCGCTTCCCGCACCTCAGCCAGGTCAGCTTCCTGGACGACTCGTTCATGGCCATCCCCTACCGGCAGATCGAGGAGTTCGCCGAGCTCTGGCACGACGAGGTCGGCCTGCCGTTCGCGGTCTACGGCGTGATCCCGAACTACGTCAAGCAGGACAAGTTCGAGATCCTCACCTGGGCCGGAATGAACCGCGTCCGCATGGGCGTGCAGTCCGGCTCCGAGCGGATCCTGAAGTTCTACCAGCGCCCCTCGCCGCCGCCGAAGATCCTGGCCGCCGGGAAGGTCATCGCGTCGTTCTCGCCGCGGTACCACATCCCCCCGGCCTACGACATCATCATGGACAACCCGATCGAGACGCGACAGGACGTCGTCGACACGCTCGAGCTGCTCTACGAGATGCCGCGGCCGTACACGCTGCTCATCTACTCGCTGAAGGTCATCCCCAACACGGAGCTGGCCCGCGCGATGGAGGAGGAGGGCATCGACCTCGAGGAGATCTCCTCCTCCTACCTGTGGATCCCGCCGCGCGCCGGGAACCTGCTGCTCTACCTGCTGGCGATCGTGCGCCCGCCGCGCTGGCTGTTCGACCGGCTGCTCACCCATGTGCGGGCGAGCAGCGAGCCGCAGAAGGAGTACCCGCGCCTGGGCATGGTGCTCCGCACCGGGTACCTCGCCAAGCGCGCGCTGCAGCACCTGTGGTTCATGGACTTCTCGATCATCCCCGGCCGGGCGGGCTACCTCGCCTGGCGGGTCGGCGCGGTCGGCTTCTGGCAGAAGCACGTGCGCCGGCGCATGGAGCGGCCGGCCCCCAAGCCGCGTCCCAAGCGCGAGATCGTGCTCCCGGACGTCGCGGTGATCCCGCCGTCCCCCGCCGATCCGGCGCTCGACAAGCCGCCGATCGTCGGCTAGGGTCGCACCTCCCGTACTCGCGGGAGGTTCATCTCATGACCGTGTCCCGGACGCACAACCGCCCCGATGTCCGACGCCTCTCCGGCGTCACGCATCGCGCCGCGTCCGCGCCCCGGTCCTGAGTCGAAGCTCTCCGGGTCCCGCGGGCGCCTCGCCGCCCAGGGACCCGGTCCTCCGCACGCCTCACGCGTGACGCAGCACCACCGTTCTCCGGGCGGTCGGCACACACCGATCACCACCACCAAGGAGCACGCCGTGCATCTGCTGCTGCAGAAGGAGTACCTCGACGCCACCGCATCCCGCGGGCGACCCGAGCCGCAGGACAGAGCCGTCCCCCGGCGGGGACGGCCACCGTCGTCGCCGCCGCGGCGCTGGCTCGCGACGGGCCTCGCCCGCGCGGCCCGTGTCGCAGATCGCGAGGCGGCGCGTCGCGCCGTCGCCTGAGCGCCGCCCCGTCGCCAGCCGGGCGCCCGACCGGGCGCCCGGCGCGCGAGGGACGGATGGCGTACGGACCCTGCGTCCGACGCTCTAGAGTGCCGGGTGATGAGCACCGGACCGATCAGGTTCCCGCCCCCGGGTCCCCGGGTTCGCCGGCGCTCGACCCGCAGCGCCGGCTCTTCGACGCGCTGTACCGCGACAGCCGCATGTTCAAGGCCATCGTGCTGGCCGACGGGACGCTCGTCGACGCCAACCCCGCGGCACTCGCCGCGGGCGGCCCGGCGGCCGCCGAGAGCCTCGACCGGCCGTTCTGGGAGGCCGCCTGGTGGGGGCCCTCCGCCGAGCAGCGCGAGATCGTCCGGGCGATCGTCGAGCGCACCGCCACCGGTGAGCGGATGGCGGGCGATCTCGCCTACCTCCACGCCGACGGCACACGACGGGTGCTCGACTTCACCTGCGACCCGGTGATCGACCCGGCGACCGGCCGTCCCGACTACCTCGTGTTCTGCGGCACCGACGTCGCCGGCCGCCGCCAGGACGAGCGGCGGCTCGCGCGGGAGCGCGCGCAGATCGAGCGCGAGCGCGACCAGGCCGAGGCCGACCACGCCACCACCACCGCGTTCCTGGCGAACATGAGCCACGAGATCCGCACGCCGATGAACGCGGTGATCGGGTTCACGTCGCTGCTGCTCGACACCGACCTCGACCCGCAGCAGCGCGACTTCACGCAGACGATCCGGTCCTCCGGCGAGCACCTGCTCGGCCTGATCGACGACGTCCTGGACTACTCCAAGCTCGAGGCGGGCGAGATGACGCTCGCGGCCGTCCCGTTCTCGCTGCGCTCGACGCTCGAGCGGTGCCTCGGCCTCGTCGCCGGGCCCGCGCGCGCCAAGGGCCTGCGGCTGCACGCCGTCGTGCAGCCCGGCGTCCCCGATCGGCTCGTGGCGGACGACCGCCGGATCCGCCAGATCCTCCTGAACCTGCTCGGCAACGCGGTGAAGTTCACCGAGCGCGGCGAGGTCGTCGTCGAGGCCGACGTGCGCCGCGGGCCCGAGGGACCGATCCTCGTCCTGCAGGTCCAGGACACCGGGCCCGGCATCACGCCCGAGCACATGGCGCAGCTGTTCGAGCCGTTCCGCCAGGGCGACCAGACGCTCAGCCGCCGCCACGGCGGGACCGGCCTGGGGCTGGCGATCTCCCGCCGGCTCGCCCGGCTCATGGGCGGGGACATCACCGCGGTGTCCGCGGCGGGCGAGGGCACCCGCTTCACCTTCGCGCTCGGCGTCGGCGTCTTCGGCCCCGGGACCGCGGAGGCGACGCCGGTGGCCGAGCAGCCGCCCTCGCCCCGCTCGCGCCGGTCCCCCGGGCAGCCCGTCGAGCCGGGCGACCGCCCGCTGCGCGTGCTCGTCGCCGAGGACAGCCCGGTCAACCAGCGGGTGCTCGTGCTGTCGCTCGGGCAGCTCGGCTACGAGCCCGACGTGGTCGAGAACGGGCTCGCCGCCGTCGAGGCGGTGCAGCGCCAGCCCTACGACGTCGTGCTGATGGACATCCAGATGCCGGTCATGGACGGGCTGCGCGCTACGCAGGAGATCCACCGCCGGCTGCCGCCCGAGCGTCGGCCCCGGATCATCGCCGTGACCGCGCACGCCCTGGAGTCCGACCGCTCACGCTGCCTGGCCGCCGGGATGGACGACTACGTGTCCAAGCCCCTGCGGCCCGGCCAGCTGCGCAAGCTGCTGGCCGAGACCGCGCCACTGCCCGTCTGAGGCGCGCCGCTCAGCGGGTCACGCGCACCGCGGCGCGCCGCACGACGCGACGACCGGCGCCGTCGGTGGCCGTGAGCACGACCGTGTACCGCGCACCGCCGCGCAGGCGGCGCACGAGCGACAGCCGGACCGTCCGGCTCGCGCGCAGCGACGTGACCGCGCTGCGCAGGACGGTCCGTCCGGCGCCGTCGAGGACCCGCAGGCGGGCCGCGCGCAGCACGCCGCCGCGCAGCCCGACGCGGACGCCGTCGGCGCGCAGCCGGGTCGTGTCACCGACCTCGTCGCCCGGATCCTGAAGCCCGACTGCCGCAGGAACCGCCCGACGTCGGTGTACGCGCGGTTGATGACGAACGTCTGCACCTGGGTGCGAGGCCCCGAACTCGCGGACGGCGAGCGTCTCCGGCACGGTGAACGGGGCGATGCCGCGGTAGTGGCAGCCCGGACCCGCCGGACCCGCCGATCATGCGGTCGCCGTCGCGGATCCGACGGCTCGGCGCGCGAACACCCGCAGCGCGGCGACGAGCGCCGCCGGATCCGGCCGGTCCTCCGCGGCGGGGGCGAGCGGTCCGACGAGCGCCTCGCCGACGGCGCCCACGAGCGCGGCGGCGGTGAGGTCCGGGTCCTGCGCCGGGATCTCGCCGGCGGCGACCGCCTCGGCCAGCAGGCCCGAGAGCAACGCCCGGTAGGTCTGCCGGTAGGCGAGCCGCTCGGCGTCCACGAGCGGGTCGACCGGCTCGGCCAGCAGCGCCCACGCCAGCCGCGGGTTGGCCAGCGCCCGGGTCGCGAACACCGCGAGCGTCTCCTCGACCCGCGCGACACCGGGCGCCCCGGTCGCCGCGACCGCCTCGGCGGCCCGCTCCATCGCGGCGATCTCGCGCCCGCAGACCGAGCGGAAGACCTCGACGAACAGCTCCGCCTTCGAGGGGAAGTGCCGGTACATCGCGCTGGCCGCCACCCCGGCGCGGGCCCCGATCCCGGCGACGCTCACGGTCCCGTAGCCGCCCTCCTGCAGCAGCGCCTGCGCGGCGGCGATCAGCCGCTCACGGGTCGTGCCGGTCGTCGCGACCACGCCTCAGCCCTTGAAGGTCGACGGTCCCGCGTCGCCGAACGGCCCGTCGCGCTCGAGGACCGCCTGACGGAAGCCGGCCTCCGCGGCCCGCTGCTGGAAGGCGTACCCCTCCTTCGTGTGGCGGGTGATGCCGTCCAGCAGCGTGCCGAGCACCTGCGTGGAGTGCAGGCCCTGGCTGTAGAGCTCCTGGTTGACGAGCAGCTTCATCATCTGCAGCTGGTTGACGGGGTTGCGCGCGATCCGCTGCACGAGGATCTCGGTGCGCTCGTCGAGCTGCTCCGGGGCGGGCGCCTCGATCGCCATCCCCCACTCGAGCGCCTCCTCGCCGCTGAGCGAGTCGCCGGTGAACAGCAGCCGCTTGGCGCGCTGGGCGCCGAGCCGGTGCGCCCACAGCGCCGTCGTGGGCGAGCCCCACACCCGGGCGGGCGGGTAGCCGATCTTCGCGTCGGCGGCCATCACCAGCAGGTCGGAGCACAGCGCCATGTCGGTGCCCCCGGCCACGCAGAAGCCGTGGACCTTGCAGACCACGGGCTTGGAGCAGTGGAAGAGGCTCATGAACCCGCGGACGTTGCGGCCCATCATCGCGTAGTCGACCATCGGGTCCCACGTGCCGGACGGATCGTGGTTGGCGGCCATCACCTGCGGGTCGATCGCGCTGCCCGCGGGCGGCGGGGCGAACGAGTCGCCGAGCCGGCCGGCGCCCTCGGCGCTCTCGACCAGGTCGTAGCCGCCGCAGAAGCCCTTGCCGTTGCCCGACAGCAGCAGCACGTGCACCGCCGGGTCGAGGTCGGCCTGCTCGACGCAGTGCTCGAGCTCCTGCACGAGCCGGCGGGTGATGCCGTTGCCGCGTTCGGGCCGGTCGAGCGTGATCCGCGCGACGCGGCCGTCGACCGCGTAGGTGAGCGCCTGCAGGTCGCCGACGCTCACGCCGGGAGGGCCCGGTCGACGATCGCGGCCGCGTCGACCCCGACGGGCAGCGTGCCGTAGGCGTGCCCGGCGCCGCCGGCGCTGAGCCGCGAGGCGCAGAACGCGTCGGCGACCGCGGCCGGCGCGTGTCGCACGAGCAGCGCGCCCTGCAGCGCGAAGCCGAGGTCCTCGACGATCCGGCGGGCCCGGAACTCCGCGTCCTGCGGGGTCAGCGTCGCGAGGTCGGCCTGCACGCGGTCCAGGTGCGCGTCCAGGCGCGCGTCGCCGCCGCGGGCGAGCTCGCACTCGGCCAGGAACGCGGGCAGGCCCTCGGGCTCCTTCACGAGCGCGCGCAGGACGTCGAGCGCGGCGACGTTGCCCGATCCCTCCCAGATCGACTGCAGCGGCGCGTCGCGGTACAGCAGCGGCAGGCCCGACTCCTCGACGAAGCCGTTGCCGCCGAGGCACTCGAGCGCCTCCCCCGCGTGCTGCGGGGCGCGCTTGCAGACGTGGTACTTCATGACCGCGGTGGCGAACCGGCGGAACGCGCCCTGCTGCGGGTCGTCGAAGGCGCGCGCGACGCGCAGGGCGGCGGCGGTCGCCGCCTCGGACTCGACCGCGAGGTCGGCGAGCACGTTGCGCATCAGCGGCTGGTCGACGAGCTGCGCCCCGAAGGCGGCGCGGTGGCGGGCGTGGTGGATCGCCTGCATGGTGCCGTGGCGCATCGAGGTCGTCGAGCCGAGCAGGCAGTCGAGCCGGGTGTGGTTGACCATCGTGATGATGGCCTTGACGCCGCGGCCCTCCTCGCCGACGAGGC
This sequence comes from Conexibacter sp. W3-3-2, assembly GCF_009707605.1. Taxonomy (NCBI): domain Bacteria; kingdom Bacillati; phylum Actinomycetota; class Thermoleophilia; order Solirubrobacterales; family Conexibacteraceae; genus Conexibacter; species Conexibacter sp. W3-3-2. Next base: position 920,260 of record NZ_WLYW01000001.1, read on the forward strand.
GGCCGACCGCGCCGCGGAACTCGACCTCGCTGGAGGGCAGCGAGCGGGTGCCGAGCTTGTCCTTCAGGCGCTGGAACTCCATGCCGCCCTCGGCGCGGTCGACGAGGAAGCAGGAGAGGCCGGCGTCGGTCTGCGCGAGGACGAGGAAGACGTCGCACGGCGGGTAGGAGCAGAACCACTTGTGGCCGGTGATCGCGTACGTGCCGTCGCCGGTGGGCACCGCGACGGTCGTGTTCGCGCGGACGTCGGAGCCGCCCTGCTTCTCGGTCATCGCCATGCCGCCGAGCGCGCCCGCGTCGTAGTCGGGGAGCGTCAGCCGGTCCTCCCAGCGGGCGGCGAGCTCGGGCGCACCCGCCCGCAGCGCGGGGACGATGGCGTTGGTCATCGAGACCGGGCACAGGACGCCGCCGTTGGCGTGGCCCCAGGTGCTGAACAGGGCGGCACGGGCGACGTGCGCGCCGTCGCGCGCCTCGCGCCACGGGACGCTCGCGAGGCCGTGCTCGATCGCGGTGCGCAGCAGCGCGTGCCACGACGGGTCGAGCTCGACCTCGTCGACGCGGTGCCCGTAGCGGTCGTGGGTGCGGAGGATCGGCTCGTTGCGCTCGGCCCGCTCGCTGTGGGCGAGCGTCTCGGGCCGGCCGACGAGCTCGCCGAGGACGTGGACGCGGTCGTAGGCCCAGCCGCCGCCCTCGCGCTCGAGCGCCTCCTGCAGCGCGAGGTCGAGCGCGAAGAAGTTCGCGGGCCGCAGCGGGGCGGCCTGGTTGTGGACCTCGTGCGTGGCGTGCGAGGGGCGGGCGATGGTGGCCATGCCCGCAGCGTAGTGAATCCGGATTCACACGGTCAAGGGCCGCACCTGCGACGCCGGGTCAGCGCCGCGGCCGGTCGGGCTGCACGCGCAGGACGTGCAGTGCCGTCGCGAGCAGCTCGTAGTGCCCGGCGAGCATCACCAGCTCGATCAGGCCGCGCTCGTCCAGGTGCCCGCGCAGCAGCTCCCACGTCTCGTCACCGAGGTCGCGGGTGTGGTGCAGCTCGTCGGTCGCGAGGAGCAGCGCGCGCTCGCGCGGCGACCAGCCCGGCGCCTGCGGCCCGAGCTCGACGCGGTCCATCTCGACGTCGGTGAGTCCCGCCCGCGCACCGAGCCGGCGGTGCTGGGTGCGCTCGTAGGCGCTGTCGGCGAGGTGCGCGACCCGCAGGATCACGAGCTCGCTCTCGCGCCGCGGCAGCGTGCCGCCCGGCATCAGCCGCCCGGCGAACACGAGCCAGCCGCGGAACAGCGAGCGGTGCCGTCCGAGCGTCAGGAAGATGTTCGGCGGCGTCGTGCCGGTGACGCGGCCGGCGACCTGCGCGAAGGCCCAGGTGAGGACGCCCACGTCACGGCGCGAGCCCGGGCTGATCCGCGGCACGCTCACGCCTCCTCCCCCAGCACGCGCGCGACGAGCCCGACGACCGGGCCGTGCAGCGCCTCGAGCTCGTCGAAGCGCCCGGCGCAGACGCGCTGGGTCACCAGCGCGCTGATCGCGGCCACCAGCGCCTCGACGGCGAACCGCTCGGTGTCGTCGCGGGCGTCGACGAGCGGGGCCATCGCGTCGACGAAGCGGGCCTGCACGTCGACGCGCCGCCGCAGCGCGGCGTCCCCGGCGGCGTAGACCTCGACGAAGAACGTGCGGGCGATCGCGGGCTCGGCGGCCAGTGCGGCGAGGTAGGCGCGCAGCACGCGCGAGAGCTGCTCGAGCACCGTCAGCTCGGCGGCCGCCGGGTCCGCCTCCGGCTCCGGGGCGGCGAGCCCGGCGGCCATGATCCCCAGCAGGACGGTCGCGGCCTCGTCGTAGGCGGCGAGGAAGCAGTCCTCCTTGTTGGCGAACTGCTCGTAGAAGGACTCGCGGGAGACGCCGGCGCGGCGCAGGACCTGGGCGACGGACGTCTTGGCGTAGCCGTGCTCGGCGACGGCCTCGGCCATGGCGCGCAGCAGGCGCTCGCGCTGGGAGGCGGCGACCTCCTCACGGCTCAGGCCGTGGCGGCCGCGAGGGAGCTTGCGGGGAGCGGTGTCCACCCGAGCGAGACTACCGGGACGGTGAACACCGCTGTTCGTGGAGGGATCTCGGCGACTAGCCGAGGACGTCGAGCGCGCCCAGGGCCTCGCCGGGCGTGCTGTACGAGCCGATCATGCGCAGCTCGCGGGTCTCGGCGTTCACGTCGTAGAGCGTGAGCGTCTTGCGGTCCAGGACGACGTCGTCACCGAGGATGCACTGCGCGAGGTTCAGGTCGTCCAGGTAGCGGACGGTGGGGGCGGCAGCGGCGGCGGTCGGGCTCATGTGGATCTCCAGTCGGTGGTAGATCCCTCTCCTCGCCCCCGGTGAAGGAGGCACGAACGAGTGTTCCGCACCGCCGTCGAACACGGTGTGCGAGCGCGCACACAACGACCGACCGGTCGGTCAGGTCTACGCGGGCACCACCGCACGCGCGGACGGGTCGGGCGCGGCCGTCGCGTCGCTGGCCGGCTCGGTCTCCACCGCCCCCTCGCGGCGCATGTACAGCCAGACCCCGGCGAGCACGCCGACGAGCGTCACGAAGCCCCAGCCGATGCCCTGGCCGACCTGCGCGGCGACCGGTCCCGGGCACGCGCCCGAGACGCCCCAGCCGAGCCCGAACAGCAGGCTGCCGCCGACGTGCCGGCGGGTGGCCCGCTCCGGCGTCCAGGCGATCGGCTCGTCGACGAGCACCGCGCGCCGCTCCAGCCGCGCAAGGATCCGCAGGCCGATCGCGGCGGTCCCGACGGCGGACCCCATGAAGAAGAACATGTAGGCGTCCTCGAACAGGAGCGCCCGGCGGATGACGTCCGGGTCCACCATGCCGCTCCAGCAGAGCATGAAGCCGAAGACCAGGCCGATGAACGCCCCGGCGGCGTGCTGACGGGCGGCCATCTAGATCAGCGCCCGGATGACGAGGCTGACCACGATCGCCGTGCCGAAGAACGTCGCGGTGGACGCGAGCGCCGCCGGCGACAGCGTGCTCGTGCCCGCCAGGCCGTTGCCCGACGTGCAGCCGCCCGCGGTCTTCGCGCCGTAGCCGATCAGCACCCCGGAGACGAGCAGCAGCGGCACCATCCACAGCTGCTCCCCGCCCTCGAAGGTGCGGGTCATCCAGCCGTAGCCGTCGAAGCTCGTCGCGCCGTTGAGCAGCGCGAACAGCGCGCCCGCCCCGACGATCCCGAGCGCGAACCAGCCGCGCCAGTCGATGTCGCGGCGGCCCGCCGCGGCCTTGCCGATCAGCTCCGAGAAGCCGCCGGTGACCCCGAGGCGGGCATTGAAGAGGATCCGGCAGGCGACCACGCAGAGTCCCATGACGGGACCGGCGATCCACCAGGCGATCTGGTCGTCGAGCATCGTCCGAGGATATCCCACTCGTTCGGTGGACTATTCGGCGGCGGCGGGGACCGCCCCGTCGGCGCGCAGCGCGGCCGCCATCGCCTCCGGCAGCGGGGCCGCCCGCCCGGCGGCGTAGTCGTACCCGACCAGCGTTCCCCAGCCGTCCGCGACGAGCCGCCCGTCGGCCGTGCAGACCATCCGGAAGTCCAGGCGCACGCTCGAGCGGCGCAGCACCGCGGGGCGCACGTCGGTGCGGATCTCCTCGTCGTAGAGGCCCGGCGAGCGGAAGCGCACGTGGGTCTCGGCGAAGATCACCGGGAAGTCGTGGCCGAGCGTCACGTCGGCCTCGGGGAACAGGCGCGCCATGTACGCGATCCGCGCGCTCTCGTGGAACTGGTGGACCGCGACGTTGTTGAGGTGCCGGTTCGCGTCGAGGTCGCCGTAGCGGATCCGGTCGACGAACGAGAACGGCCAGGGCTGCTCGCTCATCGACCGGATCCTAGGCGGACGCTCAGCGCGTGCGCAGCCGGATCTCCGGCCCGACGGCGGGCGCGTAGCGGGAGTCGGCCAGGCCGACGAACACCCGGTAGGTGCCGCCCCGCGGCACGGTCACGCGCACGGCGTAGCGGGACGCGTCCTCGCGCAGCGTGCGGGTGATCCCGCCGCCGACCGTGACCCAGCGGCCCTCGCTGTTGCGCTTCTGCACCGCCATCTGGGCCGGGACCCAGGACGGCGAGACCGTGCCGGCGAAGCGCACGCGGCTGCCACGCCGCGGCCGGGTCGTGCTGACCGCCGTCCGCACGACGGGCGAGACCCCGACGATGATCGGCGCCGACACCAGCCGCTTGGGCTCGGTCGCGACGACGCGGAACTGCGCGTTGGAGGTCAGACCGAGCACCGGGATCGAGAAGCTGCCGTCCGGCTTCGTCACGACCGAGTTGCCGGAGTTCGCGAACCCCGACGTGTACGGGAACGCGTTGATCTGCAGCTGGATCCTGCGGTCCCCGCCGCCGGTGCCCGCGAGCTGCCCGGTGAGCGTCGTGGGAGCGCCGATCGTCACCGGGTTGGGCGTCGCGGTCAGCGACAGGGAGAGCGGCACCTTCTTCGTGCGGAACGAGCGGGTGCCGCCCGACACGACGCCCGACGCGTTGCTGGCGACGACGCGGTAGTAGTAGGTCGTGTTCGCCTTCAGCCCGGCGATGTCGGCGCGCGCGGTGATCGCCCGGGTGCCGCTGCCCGCGGGGGCGACCGGCGTCGAGGTGCCGAGCTTGCGGGTCGGCCCGTACTGGAAGTTGTAGGTCGTCGTCGCGCCGTTGGGGTCGACCTTTGCGTTGAGCCGTGCCGAGGCGCTCTCGACGCGGGTCGGCGCAGAGGTCGACACCGAGGGCTTGGCGGCGAGCGCCGAGGCGGGCGCCGCGACCACGGCGACGGCGGCGGCCGACGCGGCGATCGTCGCGAGCGGGAGAAGCGGGCGGGTCGGAGTCATCCCGCCAGTCTCTCCGCCCGGGCGCGTGTCCAGTCCTCCCTCTCACGGAACGCTCACGGATAGGCTGCGCCCATGCCCGGTCTCCCGCCCGACGTCGTCCGCGCCTCGCTGCGCCCGCTCGCCCGCTGGCTGCTGTCGCCGCGGATCAGCTGGGAGACCTCCCGCAAGCGGCTCGAGCTCGCGACGCTCGTGCCGCCGCCGCCGCGCGGGACGCGCATCGTCCCCGGCAGCTGGGGCGGCGTGCCCGGCTTCGACGCCCGTCCGGCGGGCGCCGACGACCGGCGCGTGCTGCTGTACCTCCACGGTGGCGGCTACTGCACCGGCACCGCGAAGGCGTACCGCGGCTACGCCGCACGGATCGCCGCGGCGGCCGGGGCGCGCACCGTCGTGCTCGAGTACCGGATGGCCGACGAGCACCGCTTCCCCGCCGCGGTCGACGACGCGCTCGCCGCCTACCGGGCGCTGCTGGACGAGGGCGTCGACCCCGCGAAGCTCGTGGTCGCGGGCGACTCGGCGGGCGGCGGGCTGTCGCTCGCGCTCGCGCAGCGGATCCGCACCGACGGGCTGCCGCAGCCCGCCGCGCTCGGGCTCATCTGCCCGTGGCTCGACCTCACCCCCGAGGCGACCGGCGGGCGACCGGACGCGCCGCGCGAGCCGCTGCTCAGCCGCTCGCGCATCGGCCGCTTCGCCGCCAGCTACCTCGGGGACGCCGACCCGCGCGACCCGCTCGCCTCCCCGATGTTCGCCGACCTCGACGGGCTGCCGCCGTTCGTCGTGCAGGTGGCGGGCGACGACTTCCTCGCCCCCGACGGCCGCGCGATCGCGCAGCGCGGCCGCGACGCGGGCCTCGCGGTCGACGAGCGCGAGTTCGCCGGCCTGTGGCACGACTTCCACCTGATCTCGCCGCTGCTCGCGGGCGAGGGCGCGCAGGCCCTGCCCGCGATGGGCGCCGCGCTGCGCCGCCACATGGACGCCGCCCGATGAGCGCCCTCGTGCGGCGACTGGACTTCCTCGGCGTCCCCTCCCAGGACGTCGACCGCTCGCGCGCCTTCTACCGCGACGTGCTCGGCCTGCGCCCCGACCCGACCGCCGCCTACGAGCAGTGGGCGGGCGACACGTGCTTCGCGATCTGGGAGCCCGAGGCGCAGGGCATGCCGTTCGTCGCGCAGCAGGGCAACCCGTGGCCGCTGGGTGTCGACGACGTCGCCGCGACCCGCGCGCAGCTCGAGGCGGCCGGGGTCGTCTTCTTCGGCGACACGATCGACACGGGCGTCTGCCACATGGCGTTCTTCGCCGACCCCGACGGCAACCAGCTCATGCTCCACCACCGCTACGCCCCGCCCGCGGGCGGCGACCCGGCGGCCTGAGCGCGCTCAGCGGCGCAGCGTGACGCGACGGGCGCGCTCGATCCGCGCGCCGTCGACGCGGGTGAGCGCGGCGACCGCGACCGGCCCGCGCGCCAGGCGCCGCCGCACGTCGCGCGCGACCGCGATCCGCGTGGTCGTCGCCGCGACGCCGTAGGGGAAGTGCAGCGGCGCGGTCGCGACGCGCCGGCCACCGCGGGTGCGCAGCCGCAGCGTGCCGCGACACGCCACGTCCAGCGTCGTCGCCGTGCGCGCGAGCCGGACCGTGGCGCGGCCCGCGCGGTCCACGCGCGAGATCGCCGCCACCTCCGGGAAGCAGGCCTGCGCGGCGCGCGCCGCGCCGCCGCCGCAGTGGTTCGGGTTGCCGGCGGGGCGCGGGACGCCGCGCCGGCAGAGGACCGCCTCCAGCGCGCGCGGCCGCGCGGGCATCAGGCCGTCGACCCCGAGGTCGAGCATCGCCTCGTAGACGCGCTCGGACTCCTCCTGCCCGCTGAACCAGACGTGCACCGCATGGCCCGCCCGGTGCGCGCGGGACACGAAGTCCGCGGTGACGATCGGCACCCCGTTGAGCTTCGGCGGGACCTGCAGCGCGACGGTGCCCGCCGGCGCCAGGCCGGTCCCCAGGAACGTCGCCGCCCCGAGGATCCCGGGCGCGGTCCCGATCTCGGGCAGCTGGGCGTGGAAGCGGTCGACCGCGTCCTGGTTGAACGAGACGACGACCAGCGGCCCGGCGGGCACGCGGCGCAGCAGCGCGACGAGCAGGTCGGCGTTGCGCAGGAACGAGTCGCGGTCGGCGTCGGAGCGGCCCTTGATCTCGATGTTCACCGGCACGTCCGGGAACGCGCGCAGGACCTCCTCGAGTGTCGGGATGCGGAAGTCGTCGGGCGTGTACCCCAGGGGGGCGGACCGCTGCCCGGTCCGCACGCCGCGCAGCGGGTACGCGTCGGCGGGCAGGCCCCGCACGGTGCCGCGACCGGGGACGAAGTGGAACGCCGCGTCGAGGCGCTGCACCTCCTCCACCGAGAGGTCGTAGACGGAGCGGTCCAGGCCCGTCGTGCGCTCGACGCTCTGGTCGTGCAGCACCATCAGCGTGCCGTCCTTCGCCGGCTGCACGTCGAGCTCGAGCATGTCGGCGCCGAGCGCCAGCGACTCGCGCAGCGCGTACATCGTGCCCGACGGGTGCTCGGCCTCCCCGCCCTGGTGGGTCATGTTCAGGACCCGTCGCTCGGTCCACGGCACGTCGGCCGCCCGGGCGGCGACGGGCGCGCCCGCGAGCACGATCAGGACCGTCGGGAGCAGGACGCGCAGGAGCCGCACGGGCGCCAGTGTACGGTCCCCGGCATGTCGCTTCCGAAGCCCGCCGCCAGCGATGCGGCCCTCGTCACCGGCGCCTCCTCCGGGATCGGCGTGGACATCGCCCGCGAGCTCGCGCAGCGCGGGCACGCGCTCGTGCTCGTCGCCCGCCGTGAGGACCGCCTCGCCGCGGTCGCCCAGGAGCTGCGCGACGCCCACGGCGTCCGCGTCGAGGTGCTCGCCTGCGACCTCGCCGACCCGGCGGCGCGCGACGCGCTGCCCGACCGCGTCGCGGCGCTCGGCCTCGAGGTCTCGATCCTCGTCAACAACGCCGGCTACGGGACCGTCGGCGAGATCGGCACCGTCGACGCCGCGAAGGAGACCGGCCAGGTCCGGCTGAACTGCGAGGCGGTCGTGGCGCTGAGCACCGCGTACGTGCCGGCGATGGTCGCACGCGGCGAGGGCGCGATCCTCGTCGTCGCGTCCTCGGCGGGCTTCCAGCCGATCCCCGGCCAGGCGACCTACGCGGCGACCAAGGCCTTCGCCCTCTCGTTCTCGGAGGGGCTGCACACCGAGCTGAAGGACAAGGGCGTCGCGGTCACCGCGCTGTGCCCCGGTCCGGTCGAGACGGAGTTCGCGGCCGTCGCCGGTGCCGAGGAGCTGTTCGCCAACGCGCCGTCGTTCGCGATGGTGTCCGCCGCCGAGGTGGCGCGGCAGGCGGTCGCGGGCCTCGAGTCCAACCGGCGCGTGGTCGTGCCCGGCGCCGCGATCAAGGCGGTCACGCTCGGCGGCCGCTACACGCCGCGCGCGGTGCTGCTCCCGCTGATGAAGCGCTTCTACCCGGTCTGAGCGCGGTCACGCCGCGAGGTGGGCGACCACGCGGTCGTTGACCTCGCCGGCGTGCGTTAGCGGCCCCATGTGGCCGGCGTCCTCGATCGTGTGCAGCCGGGCGTCCGCGAGGCCCGCCGCCAGGACCGCGGCGACGCGGCGGGCGGCCAGCGGCGACCGGCCGCCGCTCAGCAGCAGCGTCGGCTGGCCCACCGCCTCGAGCGCCGCGACCGTCGTGCGGTCGTCGACCACCGCGGCGATCCCGCCGACGAGCGTGCGGCCCGCGTGCAGGAACGAGGCGCGCCCCGCGTCACCGAGCGCGTCCCAGGCGCCCGGGCCGCTCCAGAAGTCCACGAAGACCCGCAGCCACGGCTCCAGGTCGTCCGGGTCGGGGTCGCGGAAGATGGAGTCCTCGGCGACGACCGCGAGGCTCGCGAGGCCCTCCTCGTCGGGCGGGTCGCGCAGCACGCCGAACGCGACCGGCTCGAACAGCGCGAGGCGGCGCACGGTGTCGGGGCGGCGCCGGACGAGGTGCAGGGCCACCAGCCCGCCGTAGGAGTGCCCGACGAGGTCGACCGCGGGGACGCCCGCCTCGGCGCGCAGTCCGTCGACGAGGTCCTCCAGGCGGCGCAGCTCGACCTCGAGGTCGAACGGGCCGTCACCCAGCAGGTCGGGGGCGTCCCCGTGGCCGAGCAGGTCCGGGGCGTGCACGACGCGCCCGTCCTGCTGCAGCGCGGCGGCGAGCCGCCCGAACTGCCGGGACGACATGCCGCCGCTGTGCAGCAGCAGGACCGGGACGCTCATCGACCGCCCGCGGCGAGCGCGGCGTCGTCCGCGGCGGCCGCCGCGTCGACCGGGACGGCCTCCACGCGGACGGCGACCGAGTTGTAGGCGGCGTTGCCGGTCAGCCGGTCCAGGACCGTCGGGTCGGTGATGTCGTTGACGCTCACGCCGGGCTTGGCGGCCGCGTGCGTCCAGCCGACGCCCTCGCGGCCGTGGCCGAAGCCGTGCGGGATCGACACGACGCCGGGCCGCAGCTCGTCGCTGACCTGCACCGGCAGGTCGATCGCGCCGACCCGGGAGCTGACGCGCACGAGCGCCCCGTCGGACAGGCCGCGGGCCTGCGCGTCGTCGGGGTGCAGCAGCGCCACGCAGCGGTCGGCGCCCTTCATCAGCCGGCGGCTGTTGTGCAGCCACGAGTTGTTGCTGCGCAGCGAGCGGCGGCCGATCAGCGTCAGGTCGAAGCCGTCGGCGGTCGCCTCCCCCTGCTCGCGCGCCTGCGCGTCGAGCCGCCGCGCCTCCTCGACGAACAGCTCGGGCGCGAGCTGCACGCGGCGACCGGGCGTGGTGAGCATGCCGGGCAGGCGCGGCTCGAGCGGCCCGAGGTCGATGCCGTGCTCGGCGGCGCGCACGCGCGCGACCGTCAGGCCCTTCAGCGGGCCGCGCCGCAGCACGCCGTAGGGCCCCATCGCCAGCGCCAGGTCGAGGATCCGCGCGGGGCTGTCGAGCTTCAGCAGCGTCGCGGCGTGCACCGCGCCGGCCACGCCGCGACGGCGCAGCCCGGTGCCGAGCCGGCGCGACAGGCCGTTGATGATCTGCCAGTCCTCGCGGCCACCGGGCCGCTTCGGGACGGCCGCCGGGCTGAAGCGCACGTGGTTGCGGACCGACACCGCCGGCATCACGAAGTCGAGGTCGTCGCGCTCCAGGGCGCTGACCGGCGGCAGGATGATGTCCGCGTGGCGGGTCGTCTCGGTGACGTACTGGTCGATCGCCACCATGAAGTCGAGCTGCGGCAGCGCCGCGTCGAGCGCCGCTCCGCCCGGGGCGGAGAGCACCGGGTTGCCCGCGTAGACCACGAGGGCGCGGACCTGGCCGTCGCCCGGGGTCGTGATCTCGTCGGCCAGGCCGGCGATCGGGAACTCGCCGTTCATGTTCGGCAGGCCGCTCACGCGCGCGTTGCGCGTGCGGTGCAGGCGGAACCCGGTCTTCCCGACGAGCTGCAGCAGCGGCGTCGGGTCCACCGGCGGCGTCGTGAACATCGCGCCGCCCGGCCGGTCGAGGTTGCCGGTCAGCGTGTTCAGCGCGGTGATCAGCCAGTGGGTGACGGTGCCGGTCTGCGTCTGGCAGACGCCCACGCGCCCGTACGCGACCGCGCTCGGGGCCGCCGCGAATCCGCGCGCCAGGCGCATGATCGTGTCGGCGTCGACGCCACTGTGCTCGGCGGCACGCTCCGGCGTCCACGCGGCGGTGAGCGCGCGCAGCTCCTCCACCCCGTCGACGTGCTCGGCGAGCCGCCCGACCGCGACGAGGTCCTCGGCGAAGAGGACGCCGATCATGCCGAGCAGCAGGTACGGGTCGCCGCCGGGGCGCACGGCGACGTGCTCGTCGGCCAGCCGCGCCGTCTCGGTGCGGCGCGGGTCGACGACGATCACGGTGCCGCCGCGGGCCTTCACGGCGCGCAGGCGGTCGCGCACGCCGGGCGCGGACATGACGGAGCCGTTGGAGACGGCCGGGTTGGCGCCGAGGACGAGCAGGTGGTCGGTGCGCTCGAGGTCCGGGATCGGGAAGACGAGCGGCGTGCCGAGCATCTCCGCGGAGGTGAGGTGCTGGGGCAGCTGGTCGGTCGAGGTCGCCGAGTAGTTGTTGCGCGTGCCGAGCACCAGCCGCAGGGTCAGGAACGCGAGGACCGACCAGCTGTGCGCGCCCGGGTTGCCGAGGTAGTTGGCGATCGCGTCGGCGCCGTGCTGCTCGCGCACGCGGCGCAGGCCGGCCGCGGCGGCGTCGAGCGCCTCGTCCCAGCCCAGCGGCTCCCAGCCGCCGTCGGCGGTCTTGCGCAGCGGCGTGGTGACCCGGTCGGGGTCCTCGTAGAGGTCCGTGAGCGCCGCCGCCTTCGGGCAGATGTAGCCGCGGGAGAAGTGGTCCTCGGGATCGCCGGTGATCCGCAGGACCTTCGTGCCCTGCACCTCGACGGCGATGCCGCAGTGGGCCTCGCAGAGGTTGCACTGCCGATGGACGGTGGTGGGCACGACGGACCTCCCTGGTGTACGACGGGACACACCGGAGTGTCGCGGAGCGGCACCGCGAGCGCCAGTCCGAGGGTCGTAGGCTGTGCGGTGATGAACAGCCGCAACCCGCGCATGCGCCCCCGTCCGGTCAGCGACGCCCAGCACGGCCTCCTCGTCAGCCTGCACGGCGACGCCGACGTCTCCGGCGTCCAGCCGCTGATCATGGAGTTCTACGAGCGGGCGGTCGCCGGGGAGCCGGTGACGCCGCGGGAGGTGCAGCGGATCATCGACGCGTTCAAGGAGCACCGCCGCCCCGACACCGAGCTGCCGCTCACGCCCAAGCAGCTGTGGTGGATCGAGAAGCGCTCCGGTGAGGAGGCCGCCGAGGCGGCCGAGCAGCTGACGCGCGACCACTTCCCCCGGCTGGTGCTCGAGGCGCTCGCCGCCGAGTACGGGACCGCGGACGTCGACGAGATCCTCGAGCTGCCGCTGGAGCAGGTGAAGGCGTGGTCGCTGCACCTCGTCGGCGGGGCGAGCCTCCTGTTCGGCGGCTCGCAGCGCGACCGGCAGACGACGCTGATCAAGGCCGCCGCCACCGCCCACGACCTCGCCGCCCCGATGAAGCGGCTGCACAAGGACGTGGCGGGTGCCGCGGCGCGCAACGCGCCGCCCGCCGACGACGAGGCCTGAGCGCCGCGGTCAGCGGCGCGGGCGCGCCTGGCGCAGCACGAACCGCCGCGTCGTCGTCGACGCCTGCCCGGACGCCGCGCCGCGCTGCAGGATCCGCACGTCGACCGCGAGCCGGCCGCGCCGGCGCAGCGCGGCGCGGGCGGCGGGCGGGAGCCGGAACGACAGGACCTGGGTCCGCAGCTCGCGGATGCGGTGCGGGCGCGCGCCGAGGCTGAAGCTGCGCGCGCCGGCGCGCGCGAGCAGCCCGGTGCGCCCGCGGCAGTCCCCGGGACCGATGCAGCTGAGCGTCAGCCGCAGGACGTCGCCGCGGCCGGGCGTGCGGGCGAGCCGGCGGATCGCAACGGTCGCGGTCGCCGGCACGCCGTGGGCGTGGCCGTCGGGCGCGATCGCGTCCTGCGTCATCTGCGGTCCGGTCGTCTGGGGCCCGGGCGGGCAGGTCGCGCCCGGTGCCGCGCGGGTGGTGAACGACCAGCGGTACGGGGCGCGGAGCCGCGCCCCGGCGTGGTCGCGCAGCCGCGTGGTGACCTCGGCGGTGTAGGTCGTGCACGGCGCGAGGTCCGCGGCGGGCCAGGCGAGGAACGTGTGCGCCCCGTCCGCGTAGCCGTAGGGCCCGGCCTTCGGGAAGCCCGGCTCCTGCGGGACGGGCCGCCCGCCCGGACCGAGCAGCCGGAAGCTGCCCGCGTCGACCGTGCCCTCCTGCAGCGCCGTGGAGATCGACGCCAGGATGCGGTTCTCGGCGCCGCCGCCGGCCGGCCCGGGTGCGGCGCGGACGGGATGCCAGGCGGTCGGCACGCCGGTCTCCCCCGGCTGCGGGTGCACGCCGACGACCTGCGGCGCCGGCGAGGTCCCGGTCGTGAGGGTCGTCCAGACCGCCTCGTAGTAGCCGGCGGCCGCCCGGGCGACGTCGAGCACGCCGCCCGAGCCCTCGACGTACTGGGCGGCGGCGGTCGGCATCGTGACCTTCACCCGCGGGTACTCGGCGGCGGTCCCGGCGCGCTCGGCGAGCGCCGCCGCGGTGATGATCGCGTGCCCGGAGCGGATGCCGTCCGCGGTGACGTCGTCGCGGCCGAGCGCCCGGTAGACCGCGAGCAGGTCGTCGACGGGCGGCGCGTAGCGCGGCACGCGCCGCAGGCGCCCGTGCTCGACCAGGCCGATGTTGTCGAGCGCGAACTCGGGCGTGTTGATGAACTGGCCGGGCGGCAGCGCGGCGAGCTCGCCCGCTCCCGGCAGGCCGGTGGCGATCAGCGCCGCGTAGCCCGGGTGCACGGGGCTCTCGCCGAAGTCCGCGAGCTTCGGCTCGAACAGCCAGTCCCAGCGCTCGTCCCCGATCCCGTGCGCGGCGGTGCCGAGCAGGTGCGCGACCTGCGCGGCGCACGGGCCTGCGGGCGCGGCCAGCGGGGCGCAGTCCGTGCGGGCGCGCAGCCGCCGCACGTACGCGCGCACGAACCGCTCCCAGTGGCTGACCTCGCCGTAGTCGCCGCCGGGCAGGCTGCTCGAGCCGTACCCGCCGTCGGGGTAGTGGGCGCCGGAGAGCAGCTCGTCGCGGTGGGCTTCGAGCAGCTGCCGCAGCTCCGGGGTGCGCACGAACGGGATCGCGGCCTCGGCCATGAAGGCGTGCGTGGTGACGCCGGAGGCGGCCGCGGGCCGCGGTGCCGCGGCGAGCGCGAGGACGCCGGCGAGCAGCACGGCGAGGGCGAGGGCGGGCGAGGACGGGCGCATCTCGATCGCACGCTATCCGGTGCGCTGCGGGCGGTTGTGAAGGCGTAGGGTGCGCGCGATGAGCGCGCCGACCCCGTGCAGCCACTGCGGCCGCCCGCTGCGCCCCGCCCTGCGCGGCTACTGCCTGCGCTGCGTCACGACGCCCGCCCAGCGCCGCCGGCTCGGTCGGCGTTCCGCCGAGACGCTGAACGCGGAGGGACCGCTCGCGCGGGCCGCGGACCTCGTGCTCGGCGCGGTCGGGATCGTGATCGGACTCGTCGTGGTCGTCGCGCTCGGGCAGTGGCTCGGGTTCACCGTCGCGCTCGTTGCGCTCGTGGTGCTGGCGCTGCTGTTCGCGGTCGGCCTGATCGGCGTCGGCTGAGCCGAGCCGACCGGGGGCGCGGCGCGTCAGCGGTCGGCGCGGAACGCCTGCCAGCCGAGCACGCGGTCGACCGCGACCTCGATGACGACGCGCCGCGGGTTCTCGCGCGGCTGCTGATAGCGGGCGGCGTAGCGCGCCTCCGCGTCGGCCACCGAGTCCGGGTCCTCGCGGACGACCGCCGGACCCTCGAGGGTCAGCCAGCGGCGCCCGTCGACCGAGCACAGCGCCACGCGCCCGGTGGCCCGCACGTTGCGGGCCTTCTGGCTCGTGCCGCTGCAGATGACGCGCGCGAGCCCCGCCGCCGGATCCCACGTGAACCCCGTCGGGGTCGCGTGGGGCGTCCCGTCGGCGCGCAGCGTCGTGCAGGTGCACAGGTGGCGTTCGGCGAGGAACGCGAGCGCGTCGTCGGTGAGGTCGGCAGCGGTGCTCGGCACGGTCAGCGGTACGTCAGAGGGTGGTCGTGTCGATCACGAACCGGTAGCGCACGTCGGACTTCATCACGCGCTCCCAGGCATCGTTGATCTGCTCGGCGCCGATCGTCTCGATCTCCGCGGCGATGCCGTGCTCGGCGCAGAAGTCGAGCATCTCCTGGGTCTCGGCGATCCCGCCGATGCAGGAGCCCGCGAACGTGCGGCGCTGCAGCAGCAGCGGGAACACGGCGACCGGCATCGGCTCCGGCGGCGCGCCGACGTTGATCATCGCCCCGTCGGTCTTCAGCAGGTTGATGAACGCGGTCAGGTCGACCTTCGCGCTGACCGTGTTGATGATCAGGTCGAAGCGGTTGCGCAGCTCCTTGAACGTCGCGCGGTCGCTCGTGGCGTAGTACGCCTCCGCGCCCAGGCGCTTACCGTCCTCCTGCTTGCTGAGCGTCTGCGACAGCACGGTCACGTGGGCGCCCATCGCGACCGCGATCTTCACCGCCAGGTGGCCGAGGCCGCCCATGCCCACGACCGCGACCTGCGAGCCGGGGCCGGCGCCCCAGTGGCGCAGCGGCGAGTACGTCGTGATCCCGGCGCACAGCAGCGGCGCGGCGACATCGAGCTCGAGGCCGTCGGGGATGCGCACGACGAAGTCCTCGTCAACGACGACCTTCTGCGAGTAGCCGCCGCGGGTGACGGTGCCGTCGCGGTCCGTGGAGCCGTAGGTCTGGATGTTGCCCTCGACGCAGTACTGCTCGTCACCGCGCTCGCAGTACTCGCAGACGCGACAGGAGTTGACCATGCAGCCGACGCCGACCCGGTCGCCCGCCGCGTACTTCGTCACCTCCGCGCCGACCGCGGCGACGACGCCGGCGATCTCGTGGCCCGGCACGGCGGGCCGGGGCGCGGGGCCCCACTCGCCGCGCGTGTGGTGGATGTCGGAGTGGCAGATGCCGCAGTAGCGGATGTCGATGAGGACGTCCTTAGGGCCGACGTCGCGACGGTCGATGGTGAGCGGGACGAGCGGCTCGTCGGCCGCGTGCGCCCCGTAGGCGTTGACGCTGAGCATCCCTCTACCCAAGCAGACCGGCCACCTCGGCCCGTGAGGACGGGCGCTCGCGGAAGGAGCCGGGCGGCGCGCGCCGAACCTGCAGCGGTGTTCATAACCGCGCTGCTGCTGGTGCTGCTGGGCATCAACCTCACCTTCCTGGGCGTGCTGGGCATCCTGCACGTCCTGCGGCTCGACCCGCTCGACACGATGACCTACTTCGGGCTCGCCGAGCTCGACCGTCCGCGCGTGCCGCGCCGCCGCTGAGCCGGCCGCTCAGCCGCGGCCGCGGCAGGTGAGGAACCGCCGCGTCTGCCGCACCGCGGTGCCCGCCTTCGAGCGACCGGTGACCCGCACCGTCACGGTGCGGACGGGCTGGCCGCGCAGGTCGATCCGCGCGCGAAGCCGCCCGCGCGTGCGCGTGACGCGCGCGCGGCGACCGAGGTAGGTCACGCGCGCCGAGGCGTAGTGGCGCGGCAGCGTGATCGTCACGGTCCGCTGCGAGACGCAGCGGGCGGGCGGCGGGTCGGCGGGCCAGGCGCGCTCGTCCAGGCGCAGGGCGTGGAAGCCGGAGGTCGCGTCGGTGTACCAGACCTCCCGCCGGACGGGATCGAACGCGGGCTGGCTGAGTGCGAGGTTGCCGGGCGTCGTCGCGGCGAGCCCCTCCCCGCCCTCGGGCGCCACGTAGTAGGCGACCTCGCGCGGGTTCTCCGGGTCGCGGACGTCGAACACGCGCAGTCCCGAGTTGATGAACGAGCAGGCCACGATCACCGGGTCGACCTCGCGCGGCGCGGCGCAGTAGTGCGCGGCGTAGCCGAACGCGAGCGGCAGCGCGACGGGGTCGGCGAGGAGCTTCGCGCGGGTCTCGGGCATGTTCGCCTCCAGCCGCAGGTTCGAGGTGACGCGCGGCGCGCGCGGGTCCTCGATGTCGATCAGCCGCGCCGCGCCGGCCCGGTTCGCGACGGTCGGCGGGTTGAAGCGGAACGCGAACTCGTCGAACTCGAGCAGGTACCGGCGGCCGCGGATCGTCAGCGGCACCGTGTTCTGCGGGACCGACACGGTGTCCCAGGTGATGCGGCTGAGCTGGCGGACGGTCGGGTCCGGCCGGCGGTCCTGGACCTCGGACACGTCGAGGATCCCGAGGTTGCCGTTGATCGGGTCGGTGTGGAAGAGCGTGCGGCCGTCGTCGGAGAGGTTCAGCCCGTGCGAGTACAGGACGCCACGCCAGACCGTCCGCGGGACGCGCGGGTCGCGCACGTCGACCGCGATGACCTCGCCGCCGCCGCCCGCGATCCAGAACGTGTTGCCGTCCGGGGCGAAGCCGCTCTCGTGCCCGTACGCGGTCGGCATCTCGGCCAGCAGCCGCGGCCGGCGGCAGTCGGTGGCGACGTCGTAGATCGCCATCGACCCGGGGAGCGTGAGGCCGTTGCCGACGACCGCGGCGAGCAGGCCGCGCCGCGCGTTGAGGTTCAGCGACTCGTGCGGGGCGAGCATCGCGAGCGTGGTGAGCAGCGCGGTGCGCTTCGGCTGCCGCGGGTCGCTCATGTCGAGCACGACGACGCCCGGGGTCGGGCCGGCGGCCACCGAGACGACGTTGGCGGGCGCGGGCAGCGACGTGTCGTAGAAGGCGCACTCGTGCCCGGCCGGGTCGACGTAGCGCCAGGTGCGGAAGCCGCCGGCCGTCGGGTAGCGGCCGAGCGGGCTGACGTTGCAGGTGTAGCCGCGGGCGGCTTCGGGGGCGTCGAGGTCGGCGCGGGAGACCCGGCCCTGGATCTCGCCCTGCAGGGGCCGGGATCCGGGACCGCAGTCGGCGCGCGGGACGGGCCGCAGCGGCGGCTCCGGCGCCCGGGTGGCCACGCCGAAGGACTGCACGATCTGCCCGCCGGTGAGCGACAGCAGCGCCTCGAGGTCGTTGGCCGGCAGCGTCGGTCCCTCGATCGCGGGCAGGGCGCGCCCGGGCAGGTGCGCGGCGGCGGGCACGGCGGCCGCGCCGACGGTGACGGCGGCGGTGAGCACGGCGAGCGCGTGCCGGGTCCTGCGCTGTCCCACGAGGTCTCCTCCTGCTGGGGTGCGGCGACCGGCGCGAGCCTATCCGGCGCGACCGGACGGGTAGGGTCGGCGGCCGTGCTGGTCGCCGTGTGCGCAGACGTCCATCTGCACGTGACGCGCCTGGCGCGGGTCGCGGCGCTCGCGCGCGAGGAGGGTGCCGACGAGCTGTGGTGCCTGGGCGACGTCGTCGACGCGCTGCTCGGCGCGCCGCCCGCCGTCCTCGCCGAGGCGGTCGCGCGGGCCACCGACCTCTGCGACCTCGTGCTGGCGGGCAACCACGAGCTGTGGGCGCTCCAGCGGGGCCTGTTCGACGCGGCGACCGCGGCGGCGGTGCAGGACTGGTCGGCGGTGGAGGAGCGTCACGGGGTCGGCCTCGTGCACGGCAGCCTCGACGACCCCTACCTGGAGTTCGTGACGACGCCGCTGCAGGCGGGCCGGCTGCTGCGCGCCGCGCCGGGCTGGCTGGCGCTGCACGGGCACACGCACACGCGGCGGCTGTGGGCCGCGACCGACACCGCGCCGCACGCGCGGAAGCTCGCGACGCGCGGCGTGGTCCGGGCCGGCGAGGAGCGGCTCCTCGCGTGCCCGGGGGCGCTCACGGGGTCGCGGCCGTCGTGGCTGCTGGTGGACCTCCGGGAGCGGACGCTCGTGTGGCGTCCGCTGCGCTGAGCGCGCCGGGAGGTGCGTCCGGCGCCGCGGCGAGCGTGAGCACGAAGCGGGTGCCGGGACCGGTCGCGGGGTCCTCGATCCAGATCCGGCCGCCGTGGCGCTCGACGATCCGCCGGCAGACCGACAGGCCGATGCCGGACCCGTCGATCTCGCGGCCGTGCAGGCGGCCGAAGGTCTCGAACACGGACTCGCGGTGCTCTGCCGGGATGCCGACGCCGTTGTCCTGGACGGCGAGCTCGACGCGGTCGCCGCGCCGGTGGCCCTCGACGCGGACGACGAGCCGCCGCTGCGGGTCGGCGAACTTCACGGCGTTGGCGAGCAGGTTCTGCAGCACGAGCGCGAGCTGGCCGCGGTCGGCGAGCACGGCGGGCATCCCGGCGACCTCGATCCGTGACCGGGTGCCGTCGAGCCGGGCCTGCAGCCCCCCGAGCACCTCGTGCGTGAGCGCGGCCGGGTCGACGGGCGCGAGCTGCGGCTCCTCGCGTCCGGCCCGGGAGAACTCGAGCAGGTCGTCGATCATCCGCTGCATCCGCGCGGAGCCGTCGACCGCCCAGTGGACGAACTCGCGGGCCTCGTCGTCCAGGCGGTCGCCGTGGCGGCGCTCGAGCAGCCCGAGGAACGAGGAGACGGTCCGCAGCGGCTCGGACAGGTCGTGCGAGGCCACGTAGGCGAACCGCTGGAGGTCCTCGTTGGAGCGGGCGAGGTCGGCGGCGGCGGCGCGGGCGCGCTCCTCGGCGACGAGCGCGCGGTGCAGCGCCTGACGCTGGCGCAGCCGGGCCTCCTCGCTCTGCCGCCAGGCGACGATCGCGAACCCGCCGGCGGCGGCGACCGCCCCGGCGTGCACGGCCGCCCAGCGCCACGGGTGCTCGACGGCGCCGGGGTGGTTGTAGACCGTCTCGGGCGCGAGGCCGCCCATCAGGCCGTGGTGCAGCAGCACGTAGCCGGCGGCGATCCCGAAGGTCAGCCAGTCCTCGTAGAGCGTCAGCGCGACGATCATCACGAAGAAGTGGAAGTGCGCCTCGATGTAGCCGCCCGACAGGTGCACGGTCACCGCGGACGCGCTGATCAGGCCGAGCGCGACGAGCGCGGCCGCGGGCTTGCGGGCGGTGAGCACCCAGGTCGCGAGCACCGCGGGCACGGCGACGACGAGCGCCTCGACCGTCGCGTGCGCGAGGCCGACGCCCTGCACGAGGCCGAGCGTGAGCAGGGCGGGCACGTGCAGCCACAGCAGGGCGAGCAGCAGCCGGTGGCGGCGCGCGAACTCCTGCGGCGGCAGCGAGGACCCGGTCGGCAGGCCCGCCCGCAGCCGCGCCCGGGCGGACGGCGGGTCGGCAGGGGACGGTGACGGGAGGGTCGCGGGGAGGTCCGGCATGGCACGAGCGGACGGGGTCCGTACGTGGCGCATCGGCGCGAGCGGCGCCGGGCTTGACCCCCTGCGGGCGCCGGGCGCTCAGTCCAGTGGCAGCGTGGCGGTCACGGTCGTGCCGGCCGCCCCGGAGCGGATCCGCACCGCGCCGCCCGCCAGGGCGGCCCGCTCGCGCATGCCCGCCAGGCCGAAGCCGCCGGGCCGCTCGGCGACGCCGCCCACGCCGTCGTCGCCGACGGTGACGACGAGCCGGCCGTCGACGCGGTCGATGCCGAGCGTCACGTGCGCGGCGCGCGCGTGCTTGGCGACGTTGCTGAGCGCCTCCTGCGCGATGCGGTAGGCGACGGTCTCGATCTCGGGCTCGATGCGCGCCTCCCCCAGCGACTCGGTGAGCGCGACCGCGAGGCCGTGGTCGGCGGCGGTGCGGTCCAGCAGCGTCCGCAGCGCGGCGACGAGGCCGAGCTCGTCCAAGGCGGCGGGCCGCAGGTCGCTGATGATCGCGCGCAGCGCCGCGATGTCCCCGTCGAGGCGGTCCATGGCGAGCGCCAGGACCTCGCGCGAGCGCTCCCCCTCGGTGCGGGACGCGGCGGTCAGCGCGAGCTTGAGCGACGCCATCCCCTGCAGCGTCTCGTCGTGCAGCTCGCGCGCCCACCGCGCGCGCTCGCGCTCGGCCCCGGCGATGGTGTCGCGCAGGCGCTGCGCCTCGACGCTGCGGGCGGTCGCGACCGCGCTCGCCGCGCTCGCCGCGAACGACTGCAGGGCGCGCTCGTCGTCGCGGGCGAACGTCGCCGTGTCCCCCAGCCGGTCGAACGCGGCGAGCAGCCCGAACGACCGGCCGCGGTGCACGAGCGGCACGAGCAGCGCGCTGCGCGCGTCGGCCATCCCGAACGCGGCGGGGCTCACGCGCAGCCCGGTGCGCACGTCGTCGATGCGCACGGGCCGCCCGTCGCGGATGACCTGGCCGGAGGTGGAGCCCTCCAGGGGGATCGCCGCGTCCGGCGGGACGCGGGCGCTGCCGTCGCTGGCGGCGATCCGCAGGTCGGGCCCGTCCTGCAGCCAGATCAGCAGCGCGTCCGCGTCGACGAGCGCGCGGGCGCGCCGGGCGATCAGCTCCAGCAGCGCCTCGAGGTCGGTCTCGCCGCCGAGCGCGAGCGCGACGTCGATCGTCGCCTCCAGGCGGCCGACCGCGGCCTGCAGCGAGGCGCGCTGCTCGGCCGCCTCCCCGTAGAGCTTGGCGTTGTGGACCGCGACCGCGGCCCACTCGGCGAGGACGACGACCGCCTCGACGTCGTCCTCGTCGAAGTCGTCGGCCCCGGTCTTCTCGGTCAGGTAGAGGTTGCCCCACGCCTCGCCGCGGATGAGGATCGGCACGCCGAGGAACGCGCGCATGGGCGGGTGGCCGGCGGGGAAGCCGAAGCTCCGCGGGTGCGCGGACACGTCGGCGAGGCGCAGCGGCTCCGGCCGGTCGATCAGCAGGCCGAGGATCCCCTGTCCGCGCGGGAGGTGCCCGATCGCCGCCTGCGTCTCGGCGCCGACCCCGGCGGTGACGAAGCGCGCGAGCGCGCGGCGGTCCTCGTCCAGGACGCCGATCGCCGCGTAGCGCGCCCCGGTCAGCTCGCGCGCGGTCGCGAGGATCCGCTCGAGCAGCGGCTCGAGCTCGAGCTCGGCGGTCAGCGACCGGCCGACCTCCAGGAGCCGGCCGAGCGCGGCCGCGCGGGCGTCGGGGCTGCGCGTGGGCATCGCGGGCAGGCTACCCCGGCGGCGGGTCAGCCGCCCGGGGTCAGGTGCACCTCGCGGTCGGCGAGCGCGAGCTCCTCGGGGCGGTGGGTGACGAGGAGGACGCCGCGGGTGGGGTCGGCGTCGGCGACGGCGGTGAGCGCGGCGAGCGCGTCCGCCCGCGGGAGCTGGCTGGCGGGCTCGTCGAGGACGACCAGGCGGCCGCCGCCGAGCAGGGCGCGCGCGAGGCCGATCCGCTGGCGCTCGCCGCCGGAGGCGTGCTCGCCGAGCTCGCCCAGGCGCGTGTGGATGCCGCGCGGCAGCCGGTCGAGCCACGGTCCCGCGCCGACGGCGCGCAGCGCGGCCTCGACGGTGGCGTCGTCGGCGTCGGGGGCCGCGACGCGGACGTTCGCGGCGATCGTCGTCGGGAAGACGTGCGGGTCCTGCGGCGCCCAGCGGACCGTGCGTCGCAGCGCGGCGCCGTCGGCACGGCTGACGTCCGCCCCACCGACCGTCACGGCACCACTCGCGGGGTCGGGGTCGACGAAGCCGAGGAGCACGTCGACGAGCGTCGACTTGCCGCACCCGGACGGCCCCGTGAGCGCGACGCGCTCGCCGGCGGCGACGTCGAGGTCGACGCCGTCGAGGATCGTCCGGCCGCCGCGGGAGAGCCGCAGGTCGCGGACGTGGACGCTCCCGTCGGCGGGGTGCTCGTCGCCCGTCCGTGGTGGCGCGTCGGGGACCAGTGCGGCGAGTCGCTGCGCGGCGGTCGCCACCTCGCGGCGGGCGACGAGGACGTCGGGCAGGCCGCCGAGCACCTCGGTGGCACCGAGTCCGAGGAGCGCGAGCGCCGCGACGAGGACGCCGTCGAGGCGGCCGTCGGCCGCGGCGGGCAGCGCGACGGCCAGCAGCGCCGCGAGGGTCCAGGCGCCCGCGGCGATGGTCGTGGCGGTCCCCCCGGACGCCAGGCGCGCGGCCCGGCCGGCGAGCGCGTCGACCCGTGCGCCCGCGGCGGCGACCCGGGTCGTCTGCCGCCCGGCGGCCCCCCAGGCGACGAGCTCCGCCGACGCGTCGAGCGTCGTGACGAGCTCCTGCTGCAGCGCGGCGCGCGCGGCGGCCCGCGCGTCGGCGTCGAGCGCCGCGGCGCGCCGGGCGGGGACGGCGAGCAGGAGCGCCTGGAGGCCGAGGGCGACGGCGAGCACGGGCCCCGCCGCCGGCAGCAGGAGCGTCGCGGCCAGGACGCACGCCCCGGCCGCGAGGGCGATCGAGCAGGCGGGCACGACGACGCGGACGGGCAGGTCCGCCAGCCGGTCGACGTCGGCGACGAGCCCGTCGAGGACGTCGGCGGACGTGCGCGTGCCGAGCCGGCCGGGCACGTGCGGCGTCAGCGCCTCGAACAGCGCGACCCGCTCGCGGCCCAGCCGTCCGAGCGCGAGGTCGTGCCCGACGAGCCGCTCGGCGTAGCGGGCCGCCGCGCGCAGGAGGCCGAAGAACCGCACGCCGACGATCGCCGCGCCGAGCGTCAGGATCGGCGGGGCCTGCGCGGCGCGGGCGAGCAGGAAGCCGGACAGCGCGAGCAGCGCGGGGGTCGCGAGCGTCGCCGCCGTCCCGAGCAGGACGGCGAGCGCGAGCCGGCGCCGGTCGTCGCGGTTGGCGTCGCGCCACCAGCCGCGCGCGGTCATGCGGCCACCGCCCGCGCGCGGGAGGCGACGCGCCCGGCGTCGAGCCGGACCGTGACGGTCGCGATCGGGAGCAGCTGCGGCTCGTGCGTGACGAGCACGGCGGTGCGGCCCTCGACGATGCGGGCGAGGGTGTCGCGGACGAGCGCGGCCGTCACGAGGTCGAGGTTCGCGGTCGGCTCGTCGGCGAGCACGAGCCACGGGTCGCGCAGGGCGACCCGGGCGAGCGCGAGCCGGCGGCGCTCCCCGGCGCTCACCGCCACCCCGCCCTCCCCCAGGCGCGCGTCGAGCCCGCCGGGCAGGGCGTGTGCCCACGTGGCGAGCCCCGCGTCGCGCAGGGCACCCCACAGGGCGGCGTCGTCGGCGTCGCCGCGGGCGAGCCGCAGGTTCTCGGCGAGCGTCGCGGGCAGCACGGCGGGCCGCTGGGGCATCCAGGCGATCCCGGCCCGCCAGGCGTCCGGGTCGAGGTCCTGCAGGTCGGTCGGCCCGCAGCGCACCCGCCCGGCGTGCAGCGGCTGCAGGCCCAGCAGGACGCGCAGCAGCGTCGACTTGCCGCTGCCGCTGGGCCCGACGACGGCGGCGATCTCGCCACGGCGCAGCTCGAGGTCCAGGCCACGCAGGACGTCGCGGTCCGCCCCGTCGGGCCGCACGACCGCGCCCTCGACGCGCACGACGGCCCGCTCGGCGTGCCCGGGGACGGCACGGCCGGGCGGGCGTTCCTCCCCCGTCGTGCCGAGGACGGCGAGCAGCCGCGTCAGTGTCGCGCGGGCGTCGGCGGCCGCGTGGTACTCGACGCCGGCGCGGCGCAGCGGCCCGTAGATCTCCGGGGCGAGCAGCAGGACGGTCAGCGCGGGCGCGAACGCGAGGCTGCCGTCGACCAGGCGCACCCCCGCGACGACCGCGACCAGGGCGGTGCCGAGCATCGCGACGAACTCGAGCGCGAAGCTGCTGACGAACGCGCTGCGCAGCGTCTGCATCGTCGCCGTGCGGTACGCACGGCCGGCCCGGTCGAGCTGCTCGGACTGGACGTGCTCGCGTCCGACGCTGCGCAGCAACGGCAGGCCGCGGACGACGTCGAGCAGGTGGGCGCCGAGGAGGGACAGGGCGGCCGATCGCTCCTGCGCGACGCGGCGCGCGTCACCGCCCGCGAGGACGAGGAAGAGGATCAGCAGCGGCAGCGTCGGGGCGAGCAGCGCAGCGCTCAGCGGGTCGAGCACCGCGATCGCGGTCAGCGCGACGCCCGGGACGGTGACGGCCAGCGCCATCTGCGGCAGGACCCGGCCGGCCCAGCGCTCGACCGCGTCGCCGCCCTGGACGAGCAGCACGCCGAGCTCGCCCGCACGCCGCGCACCGCGATCGGCCGCCCCGGCGCGGAGCGTCGCGCCGACGATCCGCGCGCGCAGGTCGGCCATCGCGGCGCCGCCGGCGCGGCGGCCGCGGATCTCCGCGAGCGCGGTGAGCGCGGCGCGGGCGAGCACCGCGCCCACGAGCGCGGCGATCGCGCCGCGGGCGGTCGACCAGTCGCGCCCGGCGAGTCCGGCGTCGACCGCGGCGGCGAGCGCGGCCGCCTGCACGACGATCGCCGCGGCGATCGGCAGCGCGAGCGCCCCGGCCAGGACGGCCTGCCGGCGCAGCGCCGGGATCGCCGCGAACAGCGACGGTTCGCGCGGCCCGTCGGCGGCGCCGCGGCGTGTCCGCGTGGGGCGCATCACGCGACCCCGCCCGCGCGGCGGTCCAGGAGGTCCAGCGGCGTGCGGACGTCGCCGGTGCCCTCGGGCCGCACGCGCGCCCGGAAGACCCAGTAGGTCCAGCCCTGGTAGAGGAGAACCACCGGGGTCATCACGGCGGCGACCACGGTCATCACGGTGAGGGTGCGGTCGGTCGAGGCGGCCGCCTGCATCGTCAGGTCGGGGCCGGGCCCGGAGGACACCATGACGTCCGGGAACAGGGTGGCGAAGAGGAGCACGACGGCGCCCGCGATCGCGACGGTCGTGAGCGCGAACGCGCGACCCTCCCGGCCGGCGCGGTGCGCGGGCAGCACGGCGAGCAGCGCGAGCGCGGCCGCCGCGGTGCCGCCCACCGCGAGCGGGCGCACGACCTGCGCGTCGGCGAGCGTCCAGACCGCGAAGCCCGCGACGACGAGCACGGTCGGCGCCCACAGCCGGGTGGCGAGCGCCGTGGCGCGGTCCCGCACCGGGCCCTCGGTGCGCAGCGCGAGGAAGTGCGCGCCGTGCAGGCAGAACAGCGACAGGGTCGTCAGCCCGCCGAGGACGGTGTACGGCCGCAGGAGGTCCAGGAAGTTCCCGGCGAACGAGCCGTCGGCCGCGAGCGGGCTGCCGCCGACGATGTTCGCGAACGCCACCCCCCACAGGACCGCGGGCAGCGCGCTCGACACGACGATCGCGGCGTCCCAGCGCCGGCGCCAGGCCGGGTCATCGTGCTTGTTGCGGTACTCGAGCGCCATGATCCGCACGATCAGCGCGACGAGGATCACGGTCAGCGCCAGGTAGTAGCCGCTGAACAGCGTCGCGTACCACTCGGGGAACGCGGCGAAGGTCGCGCCGCCCGCGACGAGCAGCCAGACCTCGTTGCCGTCCCAGACCGGGCCGATCGTTCGCAGCGCCTGCGCGCGCTCGGCGGGCGTGCGACCGACGAGGTGCAGCAGCGTGCCGACCCCGAAGTCGAACCCCTCGAGGATCAGGTAGCCGGCCCAGAGGACGGCGATGAGGACGAACCAGACGTCGACGAGGCTCATGGTGCGGGGCGCTTTCGGGTCGGGGCGGCGGACGGGGTCAGTAGACGAGGGCGGGCAGCAGCGCCTCGCCGTCGGCGGTGGCGCCGACCGGCTGCGGGGCGGGGTCGGGGCCGCGCCGGGCGACGCGGGTGAACAGCCGCAGCTCGATCACGGCGAGCGCCGCGTAGAGCAGCGTGAAGGTGACGAGCGACGCGAGCAGGGTCGTGGCGGGCAGCGGCGACACGGCGTCCTGCGTGCGCAGCAGGCCCTGCACGATCCACGGCTGGCGGCCCATCTCGGTGAACAGCCACCCGGCCGTGTTGGCGATCAGCGGCGCGAAGATCGCGGCGATCGCGGCGCGCGCGAACCAGCGTCCGGGCTCGCGGCCCCGGCGGCCGAGCCACAGGCCGGCGGCGGCGAGGGCGGCGAGCAGGACGCCGGTGCCGATCATGATCCGGAACGACCAGTAGGTCGCGGCGAGCACGGGCACGTAGTCGCCCGGCCCGTAGCGCTGCTCGTACTGCGCCTGCAGCTCGTCGATGCCCTGGACGCGCCCGCTGAAGCTGTTGGTCGCCATGAACGACAGCAGCCGCGGCACCTCGATGTTGAACGCGAGCTCCTCGGGGGACTTCTCGAATCCGCCGATCGCCAGCAGCGACAGGCCGGCGCGGTCCGAGGACTCGTAGAGCGCCTCGGCGGCGGCCATCTTCATCGGCTGCACGCGGGTCATCCACTGGCCGAAGAAGTGCCCGACGACCATCGTGGCGAGCGCGGCGACGAGCGTCGTGCGCAGCCCCCAGGCCAGGGAGGTGCGGAAGAACGCGGCGTCGTGGTCGGGGCGGCGGGCGCGGTGCCAGGCGCTGATGCCCAGGAGGATCGCCCCGGCGGTCGCCAGCGACGCGGTGAGCGTGTGGCCGTAGGCGAACAGCGCCGTGCGGTTGGTGAGCACGTCGACGATCGAGGTGAGCTCGGCGCGGCCGCTGACCGGGTTGACCGCGGAGCCGACGGGCCGCTGCATCCAGGCGTTGGCGGCGAGGATGAAGTACGCGGACAGGTTGGTGCCGAGGAAGACCGCCCAGATCGTGCCGAGGTGGATGCGCGCGGGGAGGCGGTCCCAGCCGAAGATCCACAGGCCCAGGAACGTCGACTCGAGGAAGAACGCGGCGAGGCCCTCGATCGCCAGCGGCGCGCCGAACACGTCCCCGACGAAGCGCGAGTACTCGCTCCACGCCATCCCGAACTGGAACTCCTGCACGATGCCGGTGGCGACGCCGAGCGCGAAGTTGATCAGCAGCAGCGTGCCCCAGAAGCGCGTCATGCGCAGGTAGCGCTCGTCCCCCGTGCGGTACCAGCGGGTCTGCATCAGCGCGACGAGGCCGCTGAGGCCGATCGTGATCGGCACGAGCAGGAAGTGGTAGACGGTCGTGATGCCGAACTGCCAGCGGGCGAGGTCGAGGGCGTCCATGCCGTGGATCCTGCGCCGCCGGTCGCGAGCGCTCTTCCGGTCGGTGCCGCAGGCCTGCGGCGGGGAACTACGGAGCGGGCGTCCGGGGTTCGGACGGGACGGTGCGGCCCGCAGGCGCCGATCCGTAGTTCGCCGCACCCCGGTCGCGGGGTTCCCCCGGACGACCGCCGCGTGGCGCGGCGCCAGACTCGGGCCGTGTCGTCGCCCTCTCCCAGCCATCCGCCCTGGACGGTCGTTCTCGCCGACGACCACGCGGTGGTGCGCGACGGCCTGCGGCTCCTGCTGGAGGGCGAGCCCGGCATCGTCGTCGTCGCCGAGGCCCAGACCGCCTCCTCCGCGGTCGCGGCCGTGGCGCAGCACCATCCGGCGGTGCTCGTGCTCGACGTGACGATGCCGGGCGGCTCGAGCCTCGACCGGCTGTCTGACCTGCGAGCCGCGTCGCCGCACACGGTGATCGTGATGCTGACGATGCAGGCCGAGCCCGAGTACGCGCGGCGGGCGCTGCGCGACGGGGCGCACGGCTACGTGCTGAAGGAGGCGGCGGGCGTCGAGCTGCTCGCCGCGATCGACACGGCGATGCGCGGCGGCACCTACCTGAGCCCGAGCCTCGGGGCGCGCCTGGCCGCCACCCCG
Organism: Conexibacter sp. W3-3-2; assembly: GCF_009707605.1. NCBI lineage: Bacteria > Bacillati > Actinomycetota > Thermoleophilia > Solirubrobacterales > Conexibacteraceae > Conexibacter > Conexibacter sp. W3-3-2. The sequence continues at coordinate 948,149 of NZ_WLYW01000001.1, forward strand.
GAGCGGCCGGACGCCGAGGCGCACGGGCTGAGCGCGCGCGAGCTCGACGTGCTGCGGCTGCTGGTGCTCGGCCACACCAACGCGGAGATCGCGCTCGAGCTGTCGCTGAGCCGGCGCACGGTCGAGACGCACCGGGCGAGCCTGCACGGCAAGCTCGGCGTCAGCACCCGCGCGGGCCTCGTGCAGTGGTCGATGCGCCACGGCATGCATCCGCTGAACGCCGCCGTCCCGCGGGGGACGGTCCGCGCGCTGCCCTGAGCGGCGGGGTTGCACCGCGTTCCTGCCCTTCGGCAGACTCGGGGAGTGAGGGGATCACGGGGTCGGGTCGCGCTGCTGGTGGTGGCGCTGACGGTGGGCACGGCGGACGTGGCGCGGGCCGCGACGCCCGAGCGCGCGTGCACCGCCACGCGCGCCGCCGGGGATGGGCCGGGCACCGCGGCGGTGCGTGCCGCGGTCCGGCGCATGGTGCCGCGGCTGGCGCCGTGCCTGACGCTGCGGCTCACCCCGGCCCGCGCCGACGGGCTCGACGCGCTGTCGGTGCGCGCGTCCCGCGGCCGGGTGCTGCTGCGCGGCAGCTCGCGGGTCGCGCTGGTCCGCGCGGTGCGCGTGTACGTCGAGGACGTGCTGCGCGGGGAGCTCTCGCGCGAGGCGCGACGCGTCCCGTCCCGGGCGCTGCTCCCCCGCCGGCCGCTGCGCCGCACGAGCCCGTACCGGGTCCGATACACGAACAACTTCACGGTCGCCGGCTACACCACCCCGTACTGGTCGTGGGCGGAGTGGGAGCGCGAGCTCGACCACCTCGCCTACAGCGGCATCAACGCGGCGCTGGTGATGGTCGGCCAGGAGCTCGCCTACTACCGGACGCTGCGCGAGTTCGGCTACGACGACCGCGAGGCGCGCGACTGGCTCGTCCTCCCCGCGCACCAGCCGTGGCAGTGGCTGGGCAACCACATGGAGTTCGGTCCCGCCCCGTCGATGTCGCTGATGGAACGCCGCGCGGAGCTCGGCCGGCGGATCGTGCGGCGCATGCACGAGCTCGGCATCGACCCGGTGATCCCCGGGTTCGCGGGCACCGTGCCGTGGGACTACGTGGTCCGCAACCCGGGCACGGTCGCGATCCCGCAGATCTACCTGGCGGGACCGTCGGCGCCGATGCTCGACCCGAGCACGCCCGGGTACGCGGCGTTCGCCTCGCGGCTGTACGTGCACCAGAACGAGCTGTTCGGGCGGATCGACTCGCGCACGGTCAACGTCTTCCACGAGGAGTCCACGCCGATCGCGCTGGGCGGCGCGGCCGCCGTGGCCCGCACGATCGAGCGGACGCTGCGCGACGCGTCCCCCGACTACCGCTGGTACCTGGAGGGCTGGAAGACGGTGCCGGGCCTCGTGTTCCCCGAGCAGCGCGGCGACCTGTTCGAGACGCCGCCGCAGGCGGTGCTCGACGTCGCCGACCGCTCCAGGCTGATGGTCGTCGACCTCACCGGCGAGGCGTGGAAGCACCGCGACGGCTACGGCGGCGCGCCGTGGCTGCGCGGCGTGCTGACGAACTTCGGGGGCCGCCGCCCCCTGTACGGCCCGCTGACGCAGTACGCGGAGCAGATCCCGCGGACCGCGGCCGACCCGGCCCGCGGCGCGTTCTCGGGCGTGGCGATCACCCCGGAGGGATTCGACACCAACCCGGTGGTGTGGTCGTTCCTGGCCGATCTCGCGTGGCGCGAGGGCCCGGTGGACGCGGGCGCCTGGATGCGCGCGCACGTGCGCAACCGCTACGGGCGCGACGACCCCGACGCGCAGGCGGCGTGGGCGACGATCCTGCGCACCGCGTACGGGCGCGACAACGGGCAGTCGGGCGCCTACGGCGGGGCGGACTCGCTGCTGAACGCGCGGCCGTCGCTGACCGCGGTCCGGTCGGGCAGCGCCGCGCCGAACGTCCTGCAGTACGACCCGGCGGAGCTCGAGGGCGCGTGGCGGCGGCTGCTGGCGGCCGCGCCGCGACTGGCCCGGACGGCGACCTACCGCTACGACCTCGTGGACGTGACGCGACAGGTGCTCGCCAACCGCGCCCGCGTGCTGCTCCCCCGGCTGAACGCCGCGTACGCCGCACGCGACCGGGCGGCGTTCGACCGGCTGAGCGCCGCGTACCTGGAGCTGCTCGACCTGCAGGAGCGGCTGCTGGCGACGAGCGACGGGTTCCTCCTGGGCCCGTGGATCGCGGCCGCGCGCTCGTGGGCCGAGAGCGACGCGGAGGCGGCGGACCTCGAGTTCGACGCGCGCTCGATCCTCACGATCTGGGCGCAGCGCGCGGGCAGCGTGTTCGACAACGTGCGGATCGACGACTACGCCAACCGCGACTGGGCGGGGATGACCGGCGGCTACTACCGGCCGCGCTGGGCCGCCTACCTGCAGGCGCTGTCGGCGGAGCTCGGCAAGCCGCTGCCGGCCGACCAGGCGACGGTCACCTCCCGGTTCGACTGGTGGGCGATCGGCGAGCGGTTCTCGCGCGACCGCACCGCGTTCCCGACGCGCCCGCAGGGCGACCCGGTCGCCGCGGCGCGCGCGGTCGAGCGGGCGCTGCGCACGGGCTGACCGGGGCGCACCGCTCAGGCCTCGTCGAGCGGGAGCTGCAGCTGCGCGGAGCCGCCGGCGTCTTGGGCGCCGGCGAGCTCGCGCTCGCGCCGCTCGACGTGCTCGAAGGCGCCGAGCCGCACGCCGAGCAGGCGGACCGGGTCGTCGGGGCGGTGCTGCTCCCAGAGGGCGAGCGCCTCGGCGGTGATGCGTGCGGGGTCGTCGGTGTAGTCGGGGAGCGTGGTGGCGCGCGTGAACGTGTGCCAGTCCCCGGTGCGGATCTTGACGGCGACGTTGCGGCCGCGGAAGGCGCGCCGCCGGGCGGCCTGCGCGACCTCGACGGCCATCTTCTCGACCTGGTCGCGCAGGGGTGCGGACTCGTCGCTGTCGGGCGGCACGTCCTGCGGGAAGGTGTGCTCGCTGCTGATGCTCTTGCGCTGGCGCACCGGCTGCAGCGGCACGTCGACGGTGAGGTCGGCGACGCGCGCGAGCCAGTGTCCGCGGCTCTCGCCGAAGGTGGCGACGAGCGCGCCGGGGTCGGCGCGTGCGAGGTCGGCGAGCGTGGCGAAGCCCTGGGCGGCGAGCGTCTCGGCGGCCTTCGGGCCGATCCCGGGGACGATGCGCAGCTCGCGGTCGGCGAGCCGCTCGAGCGCCTGCTCGCGGGAGAGCACGACGAACGCGGCGGGCTTCTCGAGGTCGGAGCTGATCTTCGAGATCAGCCGTGAGGGCGAGACCCCGGCCGACAGCTGGATGCCGGTGGTCTCGCGGACCTCGGCGATGACCGCGCGCAGGAACGCCAGAGGCCGGTCGACCTGCACGAGCTCGGCGTACGCCTCGTCGATCCCGGCCTGCTCGAGGTGCGCGATCGGCCCGTCCTCCTCGCTGTCGTACACGGCGCCGGCGTCGAGGAGCCGTCGGCGCACGAGGTCCCAGACGGCGCGGGAGGTGCGGGTGTAGAGCTCGCGGTCGGGCGGGATGACGACGGCGTCGGGGCAGAGCCGCAGCGCGCGGCTCATCGGCATCGCGCTGCCGACGCCGAAGCGGCGGGCGGGATAGGAGGCGGTGGTGACGATCGAGCGCGGCCCGCTGCCGCCGACGACGACCGGGCGGCCCTTCAGCGACGGGTCGAGCAGCTCGTGGCACGTCGCGTAGAACGCGTCGGCGTCGAGGTGCGCGATGACGCGACGGACGGGCACGGCGTCGTCGAGGCTACCGGCGGTGCCGGGCGGCCCCGGGCGGTGCGGTTCGCGCAGCAGCTGTCGCAGGTAGGCTCACGCGCATGCCGACGCGCCAGCTCGTCCTGCCCGCCCTCTGCGCCACCGGAGCGCTGGCGCTCCTGCCGGCCGCCGCGCCGGCCGCGATCGGCGTCCGGGCGGCCCCGTCGTGCGTCAAGCCGGGCGCGATCACGACCATCACCGCGCAGTACGGCCCGGTCGGCCCGACCCAGCAGACCCGCCAGCAGGCGCGCACGATCATCGTGCCGAACGTGTACGCGGCGTCGGGGACCAGCGGCGGCCTGCGCCCCGCGAACGCGGTGACGTTCCCGTTCGCGCCCGTCACCTACGCGCCGTCGGCGACGTTCCCCGGCGGCTTCGACCCGTCGTTCACGCAGCAGGTCCAGCTGCCGGCGGCGACGAGCTACGGCAAGCTCCCGGTGCTCTCCTACGACACGCGCGTCGAGGCGTTCGACGCGGCGGGCACGACCTCCTACGGCTTCGACGGCCGCACCACGACCATCGAGGTCGACGTCCCGCGCGTGATCCCGACCAGCACGCGCGTCCGCCAGGGCGAGTCGGTGAGCGTGCTCGCGGTCGGCTACGGCGCCCTGCGCAAGGGCTACCTGCACGTGGTCGGGTCGAACGGCAAGCGCCTGCGGCGCGTCGAGGTGCCCTCCTCCCCCGCGGGCAGCTGCGGGCGCCGGCTGGTGTTCGTGAGCTTCAAGGGCGCCCGGCGCGGCAGCTACCGGATCGTGCTGAACACGAGCCCGACGAGCCGCAGCGCGGCGGGCGGCGCCAGCACGACGGTCCGCGTCACCCGGTAGGGCGCGCGGCGAGGGGTTCCCCCTACGCGGCCTCGACCGCCGGGCCGGCGACGGGCGCGGGACCGGCGGCGCGCGGGAGCACGAACGCGGCGACGAGCAGCCCGATCCCGAACAGCACGGCGCCCGCGGTGAACGCGACGGTGTAGCCGTGGATCTCGGCGGCGCGCGCGAGGTCGGGCGCGGGCGCGCGGCCCTCCGCGTAGTCCTTGGCGGCGTTGGCGAAGATCGTCGAGAGGACGGCGGTGCCGACCGCGCCGCCGACCTGCTGGCAGGTGTTGACCATCGCCGACGCGACCCCGGCCTCGTAGCGGGCGACCCCGAGTGTGGCGGTCGCGAACGACGGCGCGAAGATGCACGGCATGCCGACCCCGAGCAGCATCAGCCCGGGCAGGACGTCGGCGGCGTAGGTGGAGTCGGGGTCGAGCTGCGCGAAGAACAGCAGCATCGCGAGCGCGCCGAGCGTCATGCCGGTCATGACCAGCGGCCGGACGCCGACGCGCGGCAGGATCTTCGTCTGGATGGTCGGGGCCATCACGAAGATCAGGGCGGTCATCGGCAGGAACGCGACGCCGGTCTTCAGCGGCGAGTAGCCGAGGTCGTTCTGGAGGAAGAACGTGAGGAACAGGAAGACGCCGAAGACGCTGGAGCCGGCGATGATGATCGCCGAGTAGGCGCCGCCGCGAGCGCGGTCCCAGACGATGTGCAGCGGCAGCAGCGGCTCGGCGACGCGGCGCTGGCTGAGCACGAACGCGGTGAGCAGCACGACCGCGGCGGCGAGCGAGACGATCGTGATCGTGGCGGTCCACGAGTCGGTCTCGGCCTTGCTGAAGCCGAACACGAGCGCGAACAGGCCGGTGCAGGCGAGCGCGACGCCGACGACGTCGATCCGCGGGCGCTGCGGGTTGGCCTCGTTGACGATCAGCCGGGCGGCGAGCACGGCGGCGGGCAGCGCGATGACGAGGTTGACGTACAGGCACCAGCGCCACGAGAGCGCGTCGGTGAGCGCGCCGCCGAGCAGCAGGCCGACCGACGCCCCGGCGGTCGCGACCGCGGCGAAGATGCCGAACGCCTTGGGCCGCTCGGGCGAGTCGGCGAACGTGACGGTGAGGATCGAGAGCGCCGACGGGGCGAGCAGCGCGCCGAACACGCCCTGCAGGGCGCGGGCGGCGACGAGCACCCCGAAGGACGGGGCGAGGCCGCCGAGGACGGAGGCGACGCTGAAGCCGACGAGGCCGCCGACGAACGTCCACTTGCGCCCGAAGATGTCGCCGATCTTGCCGCCGACGAGCAGCAGCGAGCCGAACGCGAGCGCGTAGGCGGTGACGATCCACTGCCGGTTGCCGGTGGAGAACCCGAGGTCCTCCTGGGCGCTGGGGAGCGCGATGTTCACGATCGTCGAGTCGAGGACGACCATGAGCTGCGCGACCCCGATCAGGCCGAGGATCGCCCAGCGTCGTGCGTGCTGCTGGTCGAGTGCGGGTGCGTCTGACACCCCGCGAGCATACGCGGGCGCATGTCCGGGCCCTGCGCGGACCGTCGCGGATCAGGCCTCGGGGTCGCGCAGGATCCAGTGCGGCATGAGCGGGTCGACGAACCGCACGGCGCTCCCCTCCCCCGTCCGCTCGAGGATCGCGGCGTCGACGAGCACGTCGCGCGCCCCGGCCTGCGACCCCTTCCCCAGGCCGGTGCGCTGCAGCGCCGCGGTGGTGAGCAGGCGGTCGTGCCCGTGGGCGACGGCGCCGAGGATGCGCCGCTGGTGGCCGGTGAGCGACCGCCAGGTCTGCTCGAGCCCGTCGGCGGCCTCGGCGACGGCGGCGGCGAGCGCGGCGGTCACGGGGTCCGGGGCGTCGGGCGGCTGCTCGAAGAGCATGTGGGCGAGCAGCATCGCGCGCTGCGGGTGCCCGGCGCTGAGCTGCACGAGCGCGTCGACCCATTCGACGAGGTCGGGCCGGCCGGCCTGCTCGAGCGTGCCGGCGACGAGGTCTCCGAGCTCGGTGGCGGGGAGCGGGCCGAGGGTCATGGAGCGGGCCTGGTCGAACAGCGGGCGGCGGCGGTCGCCGAACAGCGCGGCCATCATCGACGGCTGCGATCCGGCGAAGACGTAGGAGGCGACCTGGAGGTGGTGCTGCAGGTGGCTGCGCAGGACGCCGTCGAGGTCGTCGCCGACGGTGAGGAGGTCCTGGAACTCGTCGAAGATGACGAGCGACCGCTGGCCGGTGCGGGCGTGCACGAGCGCGGGCAGCTCGAGCACCTCGTGCAGCGCGGCGAGCGCGTCCCCCGTCCCGCCGCGCGCGGCGACCGTGACGGACGCGGACCCGATGCCCGGCAGCCCGGCCTGCACCTGGGCGCTGAGGCGGGAGCGCAGGTGCCGCCAGACGCCGGCGCTGAGCCGGTGCTCGTAGGCGCGCGCGACGCGGATCGCGACGTCCTGCAGGCTGGTGACGCGCGACAGGTCGATGTACGCGGGCACGAGGTCGTGCGCGCTCCACGCCACGTCGGCGAGGTTCTGCAGCAGCGTCGTCTTCCCGTAGCGGCGCGGGGCCGCGAGCCGGACGGACTGCCCGCCCTGCACGAGCGCGATGAGCCGCTCGAGCTGCTCGGCGCGACCGACCGCGCGGTCGGCGGGCAGCGGACGGTCGAAGACGAACGGGTTGACCACGGGTACAGTCTAACCGTACCCGGAGGTACGGCCTACCCGAACCTTCTTCGCGTTCAGCGCTGCGTGACGCGGACGGTCAGCGTCTTCTTGATCTTGACGTCGCCGAGGTCCTGCACGAGGTAGGTACGGCTGGCGGTGAACGACCGGGCGGTGATCGCCCCGCCGCGGGTGAACGCGAACGGCACCGTGCCGGCGACGATCTGCGCGCAGCGCGTGCGGTCCTTCGGCAGGAACTTCACGCCCACCTGGTTGCCGACGTACTGGGCGATCGAGAGGGAGGAACGGGCCGGGGACCGGGACGCCGGTGAGGCCGCTGACGGTCTTCCAGATCTGGCTGGAGCGGCACTGGATCGCCCGGACGCGCAGCGATCCCCCGCGGATCTCCAGCGGCGAGATGCCGTAGCCGGTGGCGCCGAAGGGCACGGAGTCACCGGAGAAGTTCGCGTAGGCCGGGGACAGGGAGGCCGGGTCCAGGACGCGCCAGCGCCCGCCGGAGCGGCAGGTCGCGACGCGCAGCGCGAGCGTTCCCATCGAGAACCGCGAGATCTTGTGGTTGCTCGTGCGCGGCATCCCGCCGCTGCTGTAGCTCTCGGAGAAGCGGTCCTCGGTCAGCTGGCCGACGAGCGTGCGGGACTGCCCCTCGACGACCTTCGAGCATCCGGCGGCCTGCGCCGTCGCGGGAGCCTGCGCCCCGGCGAGGATCGCCGCGCCGGTGACGGCGAGGACGGCGGGACGGAGAGCGCGACGGGTGTCGGAGATCGGCATGACCCGACCCTCGCGCGCGGCGAGGGCCGGGTCGAGGGGCCTCTCAGAGATCTCTCACATCCCGCGGCTCAGCCGAAGTACTGCGGGGCGACCTGCCGCAGCCGGGCGGCGATGGCCCGGTGACCGAGATCGTTCGGGTGGAACGACGCGTCCTTGTCCAAGGAGTCGACGTGCACGCCGTTCAGCCAGTCGACCGAGCCCTTGTTGCAGGCGGGGTGGTCCTGAAAGGTCCGCGTAAGGTCGACGTAGCGGAAGCCGCGTCGCTGCCCGATCGCTCGCCTGATGGTCCGGTTCATCGTGAGGACCGCGCGCAGGAGGACCGGGCCGTCCTCACGGGAGAGCGCACCGCAGCCCTCGATGCGGGACGGGTGGACGACGCGCGGGTACCCGAGGACGTAGACCTTGGCGTTCGGCGCCTTGCGACGGACCGCCGTGTACAGCGTGGCCAGGTCGCGACGGACTCGCGTGACGGCGGAGCGCTGGATCTCCTGGTTGACGGCCGCGTAGCAGGGGTTGCCGCCGGGAAACAGGCACGACTTCGCGATCCGTTCGAAGTTGAAGTCGTTGCCGCCGGCGGTGAGCGTCACCACGCGGGTCCCGCTGTCGAGCGCGTCCAGCTGGTCGGCCAGGACGTCCTTGGAGGTCGCTCCGGCGCAGGCCTGGAAGTAGAAGTCGCTGGTGATGATGCCCTGCTTCAGCCCGCCGCGCAGCTGCCCGAAGAACGCGCCAGGTGACTGCTTGCAGCCGCTGGTCTGGGCGGCGTCGGTCCCGAGGCCGGAGGAGTAGGAGTCCCCGATCGCCGCGTAGGTGCGGATCGGCTGCGGCTGGGTCACGCAGCGCTTCAGGCCGGCCGGGACGCCGTCCTGCCAGCGGTTGACGGCGTCGGCCGGGACGAAGCCGGCGCCGCGCCCGCGCGGGTTGGCGTAGAACCACAGGCCGCCCTTGTGGGTCATCGCGCAGCCCAGCGCGGTCCACGACTTGGCCGGCAGCGTCGTCGCGATCGGCGCGCCGCCGGGACGGTCGAGCAGCTGGACGTCACGCGTGACGCGGTACTCCTTGCGCGGCCCCCAGGGCTGCTTGAACCAGACGTGCCCGGCGCCGGGGTCGGCACAGGACGGCACGCCCTGCAGTCGCCCGTCGGTGTAGGTCTTGATCGCGTTGTCGATCACCCAGCCGACGCCGGGGATGCGGGTCCAGAGCCGGCGTCCGGACTGCGTGTCCGCGTAGAGCTGGCAGTCGATCGTGAACCAGCTGTCCTTCTGCGGGTAGGAGTACGGGTCGGAGCGCGCGTTGAGCTCCGTGTACGCGGTCGCGTTGCGGACGATCCGGTACTTCAGGTTCGGTCCCCAGGGCTTGAGGACCGTCACGTGCGTGGGGTCCGGTCCAGGAGCGGGGGTGCTCGGCCCCTCGCCTGGAGCGGGCTTGGCGGCCGCCAGGCCCGGCAGGCCGAGCGCGAGGATGGTCAGGAGGAGGATGGGTGCAAGAAGTCGTCGCATGTGCGACATCCTGCAATTCAGCGCGACGCGTGTCGCGCCGCTCTCACGGAGTTCTCACCGGGGCCTCATGGTGCTCTCACGAACGCTGGACAGCGCGTCGCATGTGGGGCACCGCGGGGTCGACCGGGTGGTGGCCGGGGGGCCCGGACCGAGGTGCGTTAGGCCGCGCGCGCAGGAGCCCGGAAGACCTGCGCGCGATGCCAGTCGGCGTGGTCGGGACGGATCGGCGGGTTGCCGGGTTGCGGTCGCCCGAGTGGCCGTCCGGCGAGCGCGTGGAGACCGTCGGCGACACCGGTCGATCCTGAGATGTGCTGGGAGACGAGCAGCCGGTACTCGTCGTCGATCGACAGCGCGCCGCGGTCGAGGGCGAGGTGGTGCAGCGCGCACAGGCAGAGGCCGTTGTCGAGCTCGTCCGGTCCGCCGTGCGTGTGCCACAGCACGTGCGCAGCCTCGAGTCCGAACGCGTCGGAGCCCAGGTAGACGTTCCAGCCGCAGGCCGCGCACCGGTACTCGTATGCGACGAGCACTCGGTGACGAAACGCCCGATCGCGTTTGCGCTTGCGCACCTCCGCGACGGTCGCGGCGGCCGCAAGATCGAGCCCGACGGAGCTCGCGATCGGGTCGTGCAGCGATGGCTCGAAGTGCCGATCGAGGACGGCGTGCGCCGCGAGACGCACGAGCTCCGGGTCGTCGCGGAGTGCGCGGTCGAACTCCTCCACGAACCCGCCCCACCCGGCGGCCCGCAGGGCGGTGACCCCGGGACGCCTGCTGCTCGGCCCCGTGTCGAACTCCTCGACCGCAGGCACGTCCCAGAGCCCGTCGTTCCGTAGGTGCCAGAACGGGTACCGCGGCTCGGTGGGACGCGGCGGGCCGAAGCCGTCGAGCAACTCCTGCAGCGGGCCCTCAGCCCCCGCGAAGGCCACGAGCCGCGGCTCCCCTGTCTGCACCCGCGCCAGCGCGTACAGCAGCAACAGCGGCTTGTGCGGCGCCCGCATCCCGTCGCGCTCCGAGACCCGGATCGCCTGCAGGCGATCCAGCAACTCCCCGCGTACCTGATCCCCGGGCATGACGGGTCACGCTAACCGAGGCGGTGCGCTGCAGCGAGCAGTCGCAAGGCCGGCATGCGCCGAAGTCCAAGGAGCTGCCCGCCCTCGCAGTTGTTCCGACGAAAGACGAGCACTTGCGCCCGGCTGTCCCCCCTCAGCAGGTCCGAAAGCTCCTGTACCTCCGTGGCTCTCGGCAAGTCCTGGAGACACGATTTGAACCTGCCACCGCCCGGCCCCCCAGCCCAAGACTGGTGATTCTGCTGGGTCGAAAACCCAGTGTTCATCGGGGTTCAGTGTACCTGAGGTGTCCTCGGTTTCGCCTAGTTGGGACCCCGTTCGGACCCCGCGGTGACGGGTTCGGCTGGGAGACGGGGCGACGTCGGACTCGAACCCCAAGCCGGCCCGGCCAAGACATGCGCGCGCGGTCCGTCGCGACCGGACGGACGTCCGTCACGCGAGCGATCATCGACGCGATGGGCCAGTCTCCAAGAACCGCGGCGGACTTGTTTCGCGCCATGCCTCCGTCCCGTGCACGAGACAGAGCAGAGGCCGGAATGCCGGACGCGCTCAAGCGCGCCCACCTCCCGGCACTCGACGCTGGGCCACGCGAGATCTCACAGATCAAGCGCGCGATCACCGCCGACCTCGAGCCCTTCGATGCCATGCACGTCCTGGCTTGCATCGCGGCGACGGAGATGTTCAGTCGCCCGGACATCTACACGGAGCTCGACGCGGATTCGGCGGCGACGATTGAGTACGTCGCGTCGATTCTTCTCGAGCGGGGAACGCCTGACCCGATTGGATCACCAGGCGACGATGTGGCAATGAGCCGGGCCATCCAGCAAACGCTGGATCGCACTCGCGGGATCACCATGCAAGCGATCTTCAGTGCCCGAGAGCGCGAGAAGAGCGCACAGGACCCCATCGAGGCGATCGCGGCAACAGTCGAGGTCCACGACGCGATCTCACGCTGGCCGGGCTATGCACAGCAAGCAGAATCCCTCCTGGCCCATCTGGGACAGGACGACGAAATAGCGAGTTGCCTCCAATCAGTCCTAGGCTTCGACATTGCTCAGGCGTTGGAACTCGAAGACGCAGTTGGACGCCTCCTCACGCGGCGGATGAATGCACATGGTGAGCGAACGGCTTCTCTCGCCAACGAAGTGCACGAGTCGATCGCTCGATCCGCCGACGGATCAGCAACTGACGCGGCCCTAGTTGACGCGCGTCTCGCGTTCGCTCGCGGCATGCGACTGATCGCCGACGAACATTTCTCCGTGAAGCTCAGGGACGCGCTGCTCGTCACCCCGACCGACTTGGCTGAGGAGGCGGGCATGGATCAATCGTTGGCCGAAGCGTTCTTGGATTGCTTTGCAAGCCGATTCGGCGACACCAAGGGCACCAACCTGATGACTGGTCGGAACCAGGTCCGTCGCCGCCCGTTCGTCTCAGACGGCACCGGGCGATATCTCTTGACCCTGCCCGGCAACCTCCTCTGGGAGTTGCGGCCGCGGATCGAGGAGGCCCTGAAGCGCACACCGCCCATGTTCCATCGGTATGAGGCGACGCGTTCGCGATACGTGGAGACCACGGCTGCAGCTCACGTCGCCAAGGCGCTGAAAACGGACCAGGTCTGGACCAACGCGTGCTATTGGCTCGACGGTATTCGGTACGAAGCGGACGTCATCGCGGTCATCGATGATCTTTGCGTGATCGTCGAAGCCAAGGCGGGAGCAATGGCGGGGACGTCGTGGCGCGGTCGCAAGGCCGACCTCTCGCGCGATCTCCAGGACCTTCTCGGGAAGAGTTCGGAGCAGTGCGCGAGGCTCGCCGCGGAACTTGACGGTGGGCTCTCGCCTTCGTTCTTCGATCGCAACACGAACGAACCGATCGCGATACCAGTCGCGGCTGCGACTCGTGTCGAGAGTGTTGTGGTCACGCTCGAAGGGCTGGGGTTCGTCGGGCTCGTCTTCCCGAAGCTCCGAGAAGCGGGGCTGCTCGGTGACGGCGAACCGCCGTGGGTTGTGTCTCTCTATGACCTTGGCGCCGTCGCGGACAACTCGACGTACGCTCCGCAGTTCACATCGTTCATTCGGCGACGGCGAACCCTGGACGAGCGCGTCGAGTTCCTGGACGAATGCGACCTGTGGATGATGCACCTCCGAGAAACGCTCGACTTCTCGTCGATTCGAGGACAAGCGATTCTTGTCGAAGGGCGCAGCGATCCGCTCCACCGGACCTGGATGTTCGGCGCACGTCCCCCGACGATGAAGCTCGACAAGGCTGCCAAGCGAAGGCTTCGCGAACTGGATCGCAAGCGCCCCTCTGGATTTCTCTCAGCCGGGGAACAGGTCGTCGCGGAGGCCCAGCGAGGCCGTCGTCCGAATGTCCAAGCTTTTTGACCAACCTCGCGGGACTAGTTAGGCATCAGGCGTTCGCGCGGTCGCGGCGACGCCCATGTCCGCCTCAACCAACGAGCAACTGTCTGGATTAGGAACGAGAAAATGGCCAGCTGAGGTCCGCACGCATCGCGTCAGCCCGAATGACTGAGACCTCGATCTGGTGGTCAAAGCGGTTGAGCGTCTTTTCAAGAGGATGTCCCGTTCGCCGTGGAACTTCTCGGTGGCGGTCCGGTGATCAGTGAGCGTGTGCGAGCGTAGCGGCCGGCTCGGGGGTCGTGGTGGACGGGGTCGGTGGCGTGGCTGTCGCGCGGCGTTCGGCGAGGTCTCGTTCGACGGCGAGGGTGAGGTTGGCGAGGTGGTCGACGCCGATGATCTTGCGGAACTGCTGCTCGGCTTCGAGCATGCCGGCGGCGGTCCATCTGAGGCACATGTCGCCCGACTGCCAGCGCTTCACGTTCCTCGAGGTGCGCCGGACGAACTCGATCATCGACTCGATCGGGTTCGTGCTGGCGAGCGTGCGGCGCAGCTGTTCGTGGCAGCCGAGCCGCTGCAGGGTCAGCGTCTCCGGGAGGCCCTCCCGCAGCGACGTGGCCGCCCCGGGATGCGACCGCGTGAGCTCGTCGGCGAGCCGGTTGAGGCCGTCGAGCGCGAGCTCGTAGTTCGACTGCTTCCAAGCGGTGCGCAACCTGCGCTTGACGAGGTCGCGATCCTGCTCGGGGAGGTGGTCCAGGACGTTTCTCTCCTTGTGACGGATGCACCGCTGCACCGGGACCGGGCCGAGGACCTGGTCGACCGCCGATCGGAGCGCCTTGCCGCCGTCGAGGACGACGAGGACGCCCTGGTCGAGATCGAGGCCGCGGTCGACCAAGTCGGCGAGCAGATGGCGGGCGACCGTGGCGTTCTCCGTAGAGCCGTCCCAGAGGCCGAGCGGGACCTTCACCCCGTCGGTCGTGACGCCCAGCGCGACGACGCAACAGCGCCCTTTCAGCTCGATCCCGTCGAGCATCAGCGCCGCCAGCCGGACATCGCCGAGGTCGCGGCTCATGAGGGCGCGCAGGTGCTCGGTCGTGCGGCCGACGAACTCGCGGCTGACCGCGCTCTTGGAGGTCGACCGCTCGGCCGCGGTCACGTGCTCGCCGACCGGCTCGCGGGTCCTGGCGAACCGCCGGGTCGAGACGCCGGCGAGCATCTGCTCGAGCACGACCCGGGTGAGCGGGTCGCGGTCGGCGAAGTGCGCATAGGTCTGAAGACGGATCTCGCCGCTGCCGTCGGCGGCCCGCACCCTCGGGCGTTGCACGCCGACGCGCCGGCCGCCGAGCGTGACCTCGCCCGCTTCATGGCCGTGACGAACCGCGACACGGTCCGGGTCACGTCGGCCCTTCGGTCCGACGACCTCGGTGACCTCCTCTTCCATCAGTGTGTCCAGCACGCCGAGCCCGACCCCGACCGACAGGGCCAGCAGCCCGTCCTTCGCAGCGTTCACGAGCTCGCCGAGCGCTTCCTGCACAGCCGGGGGCAGCGCAAGTTCGCGGTCGTCGCGGCCCTGCTCTACGTTCCTCATGGCGGTTCTTCCTTCCTCGTCGTGGATGACTTCGCACTCGCCACGCTCCCAACGGAAGCGGACGAGGCGGGAAGGACCGCCACCTACAAAGTTCTACGAGCTACGGGACAACCTCCTTTTCAAGGCCGTGGACTGTCTGCGCCCATTGCTCGGGCGCCGGCGTTGGATCGACGACGTAGATCAACCAGCCTCGCGCGGATCGCGCCGGCGCCGAAGCGCGGTACGCGTTCAGGATCTGGCTAGTGCGCTGAAGGCCCTGCACCGTCACCGACTCGGTGGCGTCGGGCGGGATCGCTCGGACTTCCACCACTACGTCTTCGAATCCCTCGGCCTGATCGAGAAGAAGCCCGTCTAGGTAGACGGTGTTGGCGCCAGGCAAGAGGTTGTCCCGTAGCTCGTAGAACTTTGTAGGCGGCGGTTCTCCCGCCTCGTCCGCTCCCGTTGGGAGCGTGACGGGTGCTTGAAGTCCATCCGAGACAGGAGAACCGCCGTGAGGAACGTAGAGCAGGACCCCGACGGCCGCGAGCTCGCGCTGCCGCCCGCTGTGCAGGAGGCGCTCGGAGAGCTCGTCAATGCCGCCAAGGACGGGCTGCTGGCGTTGAGCGTCGGCGTCGGGCTCGGCGTGCTGGACACGCTGATGGAAGAAGAGGTCACCGAGGTCGTCGGCCCGAAAGGCCGACGCGACCCGGACCGCGTCGCGGTGCGCCACGGCCACGAACCGGGCGAGGTCACCTTGGGCGGCCGGCGTGTCGGCGTGCAACGCCCGCGGGTGCGGGCCGCTGACGGCAGCGGCGAGATCCGCCTTCAGACCTACGCGCACTTCGCCGACCGTGACCCACTCACCCGGGTCGTGCTCGAGCAGATGCTCGCCGGCGTCTCCACGCGACGGTTCGCGCGCACCCGGGAGCCGGTCGGCGAGCACGTGACCGCGGCCGAGCGGTCGACCTCCAAGAGCGCGGTCAGCCGCGAGTTCGTCGGGCGCACGACCGAGCACCTGCGCGCGCTCATGTCGCGCGACCTGGGCGACGTGCGGTTGGCGGCGCTGATGCTCGACGGGATCGAGCTCAAAGGCCGCTGCTGCGTCGTCGCCCTCGGGGTCACGACCGATGGGGTGAAGGTCCCGCTCGGCCTCTGGGACGGCAGCACCGAGAACCAGACGGTCGCCCGGCACCTCCTCGCCGACCTCGTCGACCGTGGCCTGGACCTCGACCAGGGCGTCCTGGTCGTCCTGGACGGCGGAAAGGCGCTGCGCGCGGCGGTCGACCAGGTCCTCGGCCCGGTCCCCGTCCAGCGATGCATCCGCCACAAGGAGAGGAACGTCCTGGACCACCTCCCCGAGGCCGATCGCGACCTCGTCAAGCGCAGGTTGCGCACCGCCTGGAAGCAGTCCAACTACGAGCTCGCGCTCGACGGCCTCAACCGGCTCGCCGACGAACTCGCCCACTCCCATCCCGGAGCCGCGGCGTCGCTGCGCGAAGGCCTCCCCGAGACGCTCACACTGCAGCGCCTCGGCTGCCCCGAGCAACTCCGCCGCACCCTCGCCTCGACGAACCCGATCGAGTCGATGATCGAGTTCGTCCGCCGCACCTCCAGGAACGTGAAGCGCTGGCAGTCCGGCGACATGTGCCTCAGATGGACCGCCGCCGGCATGCTCGAAGCCGAACAGCAGTTCCGGAAAATCATCGGCGTCGACCACCTCGCCACACTCACGATCGCCGTCGAGCGCGACCTCGCCGCCCGACGCTCCGCAACCGCCTCGCCGACCATGTCCACCACGACCCCCGAGCCGGCCGCTACGCTCGCACCCGCTCACTGATCACCGAACCGCCGCCGAGAAGTTCCACGGCGACCGGGACATCCTCCCAGGCAACGCAACACGAGTCTGCATCGCGTAGGGCATCGGCACCAAGGCGGCAACTGCGGAGAGGACCTCGCGTTCGATGTCCAAGAGCCGATCGACGCGCTCCCGACGGGCGTTGGTGGACTCCGGCGCCGGAGCCTTCTCGTTGCGCACGCCGCTCTGCGCCGCGTCTACTTCTGCCGCCTCACGGCGAGCCTCTGTCTCGAGCTCCTCCTCGGTCTGGCGGCGAAGTCGTGACTGTAGGTCCTGCAACTCTGCCTTCGCGCGGTCAGTGTCAGTCTGTTCCTGCAGCTTGAGATCTGGGACCGACCACAGCAGCACACCCAGCCCCATCATGAGAAGAACAACCGCGATCGGCAGTGCTGCCTCGCCGATGTCGCTGGCGAGGCGCTGACGCCGCTCCAGTTCATCACGCGACGTGGCGTTTAGGCCAGCCAGCTCCTTCTCAGACACTCGCAGCACGGCGTTGTCGCGAAGCACGTATCCCGGGAGGGCAAACGCAGCGAGGCACAAAAACACGCCGACCGAGACGCGAGGTTGTCCCGTAGCTCGTAGAACTTTGTAGGTGGCGGTCCTTCCCGCCTCGTCCGCTTCCGTTGGGAGCGTGGCGAGTGCGAAGTCATCCACGACGAGGAAGGAAGAACCGCCATGAGGAACGTAGAGCAGGGCCGCGACGACCGCGAACTTGCGCTGCCCCCGGCTGTGCAGGAAGCGCTCGGCGAGCTCGTGAACGCTGCGAAGGACGGGCTGCTGGCCCTGTCGGTCGGGGTCGGGCTCGGCGTGCTGGACACACTGATGGAAGAGGAGGTCACCGAGGTCGTCGGACCGAAGGGCCGACGTGACCCGGACCGTGTCGCGGTTCGTCACGGCCATGAAGCGGGCGAGGTCACGCTCGGCGGCCGGCGCGTCGGCGTGCAACGCCCGAGGGTGCGGGCCGCCGACGGCAGCGGCGAGATCCGTCTTCAGACCTATGCGCACTTCGCCGACCGCGACCCGCTCACCCGGGTCGTGCTCGAGCAGATGCTCGCCGGCGTCTCGACCCGGCGGTTCGCCAGGACCCGCGAGCCGGTCGGCGAGCACGTGACCGCGGCCGAGCGGTCGACCTCCAAGAGCGCGGTCAGCCGCGAGTTCGTCGGCCGCACGACCGAGCACCTGCGCGCCCTCATGAGCCGCGACCTCGGCGATGTCCGGCTGGCGGCGCTGATGCTCGACGGGATCGAGCTGAAAGGGCGCTGTTGCGTCGTCGCGCTGGGCGTCACGACCGACGGGGTGAAGGTCCCGCTCGGCCTCTGGGACGGCTCTACGGAGAACGCCACGGTCGCCCGCCATCTGCTCGCCGACTTGGTCGACCGCGGCCTCGATCTCGACCAGGGCGTCCTCGTCGTCCTCGACGGCGGCAAGGCGCTCCGATCGGCGGTCGACCAGGTCCTCGGCCCGGTCCCGGTGCAGCGGTGCATCCGTCACAAGGAGAGAAACGTCCTGGACCACCTCCCCGAGCAGGATCGCGACCTCGTCAAGCGCAGGTTGCGCACCGCTTGGAAGCAGTCGAACTACGAGCTCGCGCTCGACGGCCTCAACCGGCTCGCCGACGAGCTCACGCGGTCGCATCCCGGGGCGGCCACGTCGCTGCGGGAGGGCCTCCCGGAGACGCTGACCCTGCAGCGGCTCGGCTGCCACGAACAGCTGCGCCGCACGCTCGCCAGCACGAACCCGATCGAGTCGATGATCGAGTTCGTCCGGCGCACCTCGAGGAACGTGAAGCGCTGGCAGTCGGGCGACATGTGCCTCAGATGGACCGCCGCCGGCATGCTCGAAGCCGAGCAGCAGTTCCGCAAGATCATCGGCGTCGACCACCTCGCCAACCTCACCCTCGCCGTCGAACGAGACCTCGCCGAACGCCGCGCGACAGCCACGCCACCGACCCCGTCCACCACGACCCCCGAGCCGGCCGCTACGCTCGCACACGCTCACTGATCACCGGACCGCCACCGAGAAGTTCCACGGCGAACGGGACATCCTCCGAGACGCGGAACTTCGTGTAGCTCTGTGGATCCGGCCGCCCGGGCACCACCCGTACGGTGTCAGGTTGCGCTAGGCGGTGCTAGACGTCGCATCGCATCGGCTGAGGCGAAGCGTCTGTCGGTGGCTCGCCGTGCGCTGTCTATTGGTCAATCGACACCGCCAGGCCATCGCAGCTAAGTGGCATGCTGCGGTACGTCAGACCCGGCAAACAGATGCAGCGTCGGCTAGGTTCTCGTCAGCATGCGTCTGGTCAGCGTCGAGATCAGAAACTTTCGGCTCTTCGTTGACTTCCGCCTCGATCTCAACGGCGACTCAGTGTCGGTGGTCGCGCCGAATGGCGGCGGGAAGACGAGCCTTCTCCGCGCTATCGCGTCCGCGCTGACGGGTCAGCGGATCACCGAGAAAGGCGACTTCCGTGACGTGACGCGCCCGATCGAACTGATTGCGACGCTCGATCAACTCAGCCCGTCCGACCAAGCTGCGTTCGTCGATGCTGTGGAGTTTGGCGGTGGCGCAGCGCGGCTGCGAATCGGCGTGCGGGCGGTGTGGGATGACGTGTCCGGCGAAGTCGACTCACTTTGGGGCTTTCCCGGGCTTGATTGGCAGCGCGTGGGGCGATCTGCGCGTGGGGCAGTCAAAATCATGTGGCTCCCCGCGGACCGCGATCCCGCGCGTCTCGTCGCCTTCGCCAGACCCCGAAGCCTGATGGATGACGTCTTGGCGACGCTACCGCTCGATCTAGCCCTGAACGCAGCCATCGCGTCGATTGAGACGGCCCTAAACGATGTGGTGGCCGACCCTGCCATGGCCGGTCTTCTCGGCGGGCTCGACACGCAACTGACGGCGCTGGTACCTGACGCCTACGCCGGCGCTTTCGACGTCGATACGGCGGTTCAGTCACCTCGCGATCTACTCGCTCAGTTTCAACTCGCGATGTCGTACCTCGGGCCGCACGCCGCGGTGGCCAAGCAAAGCAGCGGTTTGGCCCAGCTTGCTGCATTCATCGTGGGACTCCAACTGCTCGACGGGGACACGATCTTGCTGGTCGACGAACCCGAGATGTCGCTGCATCCGCAGGCTCAGCGGTCGGTGTTGCGCGCACTCTTGGCCAAGGCAGGACAAGGGATCATCGCGACTCACTCGTCTAGCTTGATTAGTTCCGTTACGCCGCGCGACGTCGTCCGTCTCAAGCGAGGTTCCGCCGACGTCGAGCCGAGGCGCGCAGTCACGCTTACGCCTGACGACTCCACGAAACTCCAGCGCTACGCAACGGCAGAGACCGCGGAGGCTTTCTTCGCAAGCACCGTGCTGTTTGTCGAAGGGGCGAGCGACCTCCTTGCGCTGAGAGTCATCGCCCGGACGATCGGCGTCGACCTGGATGCGCGCGGAGTGGCGGTGATCTCGCTCGATGGTGCAGGACTGCTGTCGACGTACTTGCGGTTGTTGGGACCGCAAGGCCTCGACATCGCGGTTAGCGGGCTCTGCGATCTTGATGCTGAGGCCGATTGGATCGCCAAGCTCGCCGGGGCAGGCCTTACGGTGACCGATCGCGCGTCGTTCAATACCGCGGGATTCTTTGTATGCGATCTGGACCTTGAAGCTGAGCTTGTTCGCGCGGTCGGTGCGCACCAAGTCGAAGCGGTCATCAATGCGGAGGGTGCGTCCCACCAGCTTGCGGCTTTCTGCGCGCTTCCGGGGAACACTGGCCTCTCACGAGACGACCAGTTGGCCGGGTTTCTCCGGAAAGCCAAGACCAGGTGGGCACCACTCGTCTCTGCTCTCGTGACGTCGACCAACGTCCCCAGCCCGATACATGACTTGTTGACTCATGTCTGACGATCAACCTCTTGACGACGAGCAGCGGGCCGCGGTGGAGGCTGACGACCGAGCGATCGCGGTCCTCGCCGGCCCCGGGAGCGGCAAGACCCGCACGCTCTCGCACCGTGCCCGTCATCTCCTTCGAAGCGATCAGGACAGCAAAGCTTTGCTACTGACCTTCACCAACAAAGCCGCGGCGGAGATGAAATCTCGCGCTGTCGGCGTTGCAGCGGTCCGCGCCGACCGAATCGATGCGGGGACCTTCCACAACTTCGGCATGCGGGTGCTTCGGTCTCATGGCGAGCTACTCGGGCTCGACCGTGAGTTCGACGTTCTCGACGAACTCGAAGCGCGCGAACTCGCCGCTTCGGTCGCGCTGGCGAACGGGACCGCGAATCACGCGCGGGCTTGGTCAACGAGTCGCATGCGTCAGCGGAAGCCAAGCGCCGCAGTCGCGGAGTTTGGAGAGTCGTACCAAGCAGCAAAGCTAGTGGCCGGGGTGGTGGACTTTGACGACCTCGTCGCACTGACCGCCCAACTGCTTGCGGAGAATCCAGAGATGGCGCGCGCGTACGGCATGAGCTACGCGCATCTCCTCGTCGACGAGTTCCAGGACACAAACGCTGCTCAGTTGCAGATTGTCTTGGCACTCGCCGACCACCTGTCGACGATCAGTGTCTTTGCTGATGACGACCAGGCCATCTTCCGCTTCGTGGGCGCGGAGAGCGCGAATATCAGCCGCTTCGTCGAGAAACTCGAGGCGGTCGAATGTCCCCCTCACGTGCAACTACCGCAGCAAGCGGAAGATCGTCGACGCAGCCAACCGCCTCATCTCAGCTGACCCCAAGGCAAGCGGGCGGAAGATGCGGGCCGATCGGCCCGACGGCGTTGTTGAGCTTCATTCGTTCTCAACGACAAACGAGGAAGCGGAGGCGGTCGCGGCCTCGATCGAATCAGCTCTCTCTCGTGTAAAGGCGCACGAGATTGCCGTGCTCGTTCGCTCCGGTTATCGCGCGGATGACGTCGTCGCCGCTCTCTCGCGCAGGCAACTCCCGATCAGTGACTGGCGCGGTGAAACGTACGAAGTCGGCGATCGTCGCACCCTCAGCGTTGTCCTTTCAGTGTTGAAGGGAAGGCTGAACCAGCGCCGAGCGCAACGGCTGTGCGAGTTCCTTGAGATCGAACTCGCCGACGACATGGCGGTGCATGACTTCCTCACGGCCCAAATGGAGCACCCTGCGTGCGCAGCGCTATTGCAGCTCAGAGAACGAGCTTTCGCCGGTGCATCGGCCAGCGAGGTAGTAGCCCGAGCGAAGTTCGTCATCGAGTGCGTCGACGCATCCCGCGCGATCAAGATTGACCCAGTGATCGAAGCGGTGCAGAACTTCGAGCGCCACGATCCTCAGTTTTCGGTCGATGACCTTCTCGCCGAGATTGCTCTCGGATCCGGCGGCCGCGCGCCCACCGAGGGCGGAGGTATCAAGGTCGCGTCGCTGCACAAGACCAAAGGCCTCCAGTGGCCGATCGTGTACCTGCTCGGCATGGAGCAAGGCATGCTGCCCGACCATCGGAGCATCGACGAAGAGTCGCTAAGGGAGGAGCGTCGCACGTGCTTCGTTGGCATCTGCCGAGCCGAGGACGAACTACATCTCACGTTCGCGCAGCTATCTGGAACGCACCGACGGACTCCGTCGCTATTCCTCCAGGAACTGGATGTGCTTTAGCTCGGCGAGTAGGCGACTACCGCCACTCCGTCGACGACCTGGAGGGCGCTCAGGCTGGTATGGAAACTGCCGACGCGTAGACCGTCTCGCCCACGGCGTTGCCATCGTCGTCCTGCGTGATGAGGAAGACGTCGTTGGCGGACTCGGGTTCGGCTTGGGCGATGCCGGCGAGGCAGTCGAGAGCGGCGGCGCGGTCGGTGAACGCGTCGAGGAGATTTCCGGTGCTGTCGAAGATCGAGTAGGTCATCTTCCGTTCCCAGGTTCGACACCTGTTCCCGCCATAGGTTAGGCACTAGGCGTCGATACTCACATCGACGACGCATTCCAGGAGTTGAGACGGACGCCCCCAGACGGACCAGTGGGCGGGGCCACCGGTCTTGGCAGGTCCGGGACGAGGAGGTTGTCCCGTAGCTCGTAGAACTTTGTAGGCGGCGGTTCTCCCGCCTCGTCCGCTCCCGTTGGGAGCGTGACGGGTGCTTGAAGTCCATCCGAGACAGGAGAACCGCCGTGAGGAACGTAGAGCAGGACCCCGACGGCCGCGAGCTCGCGCTGCCGCCCGCTGTGCAGGAGGCGCTCGGAGAGCTCGTCAATGCCGCCAAGGACGGGCTGCTGGCGTTGAGCGTCGGCGTCGGGCTCGGCGTGCTGGACACGCTGATGGAAGAAGAGGTCACCGAGGTCGTCGGCCCGAAAGGCCGACGCGACCCGGACCGCGTCGCGGTGCGCCACGGCCACGAACCGGGCGAGGTCACCTTGGGCGGCCGGCGTGTCGGCGTGCAACGCCCGCGGGTGCGGGCCGCTGACGGCAGCGGCGAGATCCGCCTTCAGACCTACGCGCACTTCGCCGACCGTGACCCACTCACCCGGGTCGTGCTCGAGCAGATGCTCGCCGGCGTCTCCACGCGACGGTTCGCGCGCACCCGGGAGCCGGTCGGCGAGCACGTGACCGCGGCCGAGCGGTCGACCTCCAAGAGCGCGGTCAGCCGCGAGTTCGTCGGGCGCACGACCGAGCACCTGCGCGCGCTCATGTCGCGCGACCTGGGCGACGTGCGGTTGGCGGCGCTGATGCTCGACGGGATCGAGCTCAAAGGCCGCTGCTGCGTCGTCGCCCTCGGGGTCACGACCGATGGGGTGAAGGTCCCGCTCGGCCTCTGGGACGGCAGCACCGAGAACCAGACGGTCGCCCGGCACCTCCTCGCCGACCTCGTCGACCGTGGCCTGGACCTCGACCAGGGCGTCCTGGTCGTCCTGGACGGCGGAAAGGCGCTGCGCGCGGCGGTCGACCAGGTCCTCGGCCCGGTCCCCGTCCAGCGATGCATCCGCCACAAGGAGAGGAACGTCCTGGACCACCTCCCCGAGGCCGATCGCGACCTCGTCAAGCGCAGGTTGCGCACCGCCTGGAAGCAGTCCAACTACGAGCTCGCGCTCGACGGCCTCAACCGGCTCGCCGACGAACTCGCCCACTCCCATCCCGGAGCCGCGGCGTCGCTGCGCGAAGGCCTCCCCGAGACGCTCACACTGCAGCGCCTCGGCTGCCCCGAGCAACTCCGCCGCACCCTCGCCTCGACGAACCCGATCGAGTCGATGATCGAGTTCGTCCGCCGCACCTCCAGGAACGTGAAGCGCTGGCAGTCCGGCGACATGTGCCTCAGATGGACCGCCGCCGGCATGCTCGAAGCCGAACAGCAGTTCCGGAAAATCATCGGCGTCGACCACCTCGCCACACTCACGATCGCCGTCGAGCGCGACCTCGCCGCCCGACGCTCCGCAACCGCCTCGCCGACCATGTCCACCACGACCCCCGAGCCGGCCGCTACGCTCGCACCCGCTCACTGATCACCGAACCGCCGCCGAGAAGTTCCACGGCGACCGGGACATCCTCGGGACGAGTTCGACCGTCGTCAGGTGCCCGCCGAGTTTCGGCACGCGTGCGGCCAGTTGGCGAGCAACCCCGACTGAGTCAAACATTGACAGCGCCATGTGGATGACTGCGGCTCGGTTCTCGGGTCCGCGTGGCGGACGCTCCAACTCGTAGTGCGACCGGAAGGCCTCCTCGAACGTGGGCGCCTCTCGTGACGCACTCACTCGGTACAGCCGCTTCGGCTCGGTCACGACCTCGACCTGAACCGTTCGAAGTATCGACATCCCGCGCGCCATCACCGGTCACGGCGCCCGCCGGCCGCCGTCGGCACCGCCCAGCGCGGCAGTTCTCCCGCATTCGCCTGCGACTTCCAACAGCACCAGACCCGCACACAGTTTCACTTGTTCAAAGTGCTGTTGTGGCGGGCGTCGGGAATGGGTCCGGCTCCGGTCGTAGCCTCGGCGCGGCGGGCTGACTCCAGACTTGCCTGTCCTCTTCCTGATTGAGAGGGAGAGTGACCTGCAAAGGGTCCTGTCGCCCGCCGCGTCAGAGGGTTCTCCGGCGTGACCTGATAGGAGCGTGGCTAGACGCCCCCAACCAGTGATGTCCGCCGAAGGGCCCGTCTCATCAGCGACATGAGAAGGGTGCGAGAGAGATGATCGTGATCGGGGTGGACGCCCACAAGGCGACGCACACCGCCGCGGCCGTGAACGGCTTGACGGCCGAGCTGCTGGGCGACGTAACGGTCAAGGCGAGGCAGCACGGGCACGCGCAGCTGCTCGCGTGGGCGAGCGGTTTGGACGAGCAGCGGGTGTGGGCGATCGAGGACTGCCGGATCCTCAGCAGCGGCCTGGAACGCGCGCTGCTGGAGGCCGGGGAGCACGTGTTGCGGGTGCCGCCGAAGCTGATGGCCAACCAACGCAAGTCGGAGCGGACGTTCTCGAAGTCCGACCCGATCGACGCGCTGGCGATCGCGCGGGCCGCCATCCGTGAACCGAACCTGCCGTCGGCGGTGCTGCCCGGGATCGAGCACGAGATTGGCCTGCTGGTCGACCATCGCGACGATCTGGTCAAGGAGTCCACCGGCTACCAGCGGCGGTTGCGCTGGCACCTGCACCAGCTCGATCCGGAGTACGAGATCCCCGCCCAGGGGTTCACCAACCCCAGCAACGTCGACAAGGTCGGACGCCGGTTGCAGCGCATGGAGCAGGTCACCCAGGTCCGGATCTGCCGCGACCTCGTCCGTCGCATCCGCGAGCTCAACAAGTACGCCAACGAGCTGCGCAAGGAGATCGGCCGGCTCGTGCGCCAGACCCACCCCGAGCTCCTGGCGATCCCCGGCATCGGGATCCTCTGCGCGGGCTCGATCATCGCCGAGGTCGACGGCATCGGACGCTTCCGCACCGAAGCCCAGCTGGCCTCCTACGCCGGCGTCGCACCCCTGGACGCCTCCTCAGGACGCCAACAGAGACACCGCCTCAACCGCACCGGCAACCGCAAACTGAACCGGGCCCTGCACATCGTCGCCGTCACGCAGATCCGGGTCTACCCGCCCGCCACCGAGTACTACGAACGCCGCAAGACCGAAGGCAAGAGCAACCGCGAAGCGCTGCGCACGCTCAAGCGCCACCTCGCCCGCAGGGTCTTCAACACCCTCCAGATCCAGACCGCTTGACACATAGGAGCGATCGCGAGTGACGCGTCTACGCGTATCGCCCGGGTAGACGACCGGCTGCTCAGCCGCCTAGGAGGACATGGGACGCCGGAAGCGCAACCGAATCCAGACCGCGGAGGTCACGGTGGGGCCGCCGCTCTCACGAATCGCACGGGTGCGCGTAGACGAGGCGACGTGGTCGGACTTCAAGCGGGCAATCGGCGACCGGTCGGTGGCTGAGGTCCTCGGCCGGTACGTCGAGACGGAGGTCGCGCGATGGAATCGTGACCTGGCGGTGCGTGAGGACGTCACGGAGCGAGAACTCGTCGACGCGCTCGCTCGGGCCGAGGTTCTGACCGACACGCTCAGCCGGATCACGCATCGGCTGACGGGACGCTTCTAGAAGCCTGGGAACTGCGGCGGTGATTCCGCGGAATCGTCTGGAGGCGTGATCGCGGCAATGACGTCGGGAGCGAACGCGTCGTTGACCATCGCGACCTCGTGCGCGCTCGGTGCGTAGTGCGAATAGATCTGTGTCGTCTTGGAGTCGGCGTGACCAAGCCACTCCTGGATGTTCCGGAGCGGAACGCCCTTGGCGGCAAGGCGCGTGGCGAAAGTGTGGCGGAGGTCGTGGAAGCGGACGACTCGGACGCCGGCTTCGCGGCACGCCGCTTGGAACTTCTTGGTGACCTTCGAGCCGTCGAGTGGCGCGTTGAGGAGCGGGTGGGCGAAGACGAGGTCGTCCGAGCCGGTGAACAGGGTGCGTCGGGACCAGGCGTTGAGCTCGGCGACGAGTTGGTCGCTCATGGGAACTGACCGACGCCGCGAGAGATCGGACTTGCCGTCGCCGGAGTGTTCGCCGCGGACGTAGGCGTTGCGCACTCGGATGCGCTGAGCCTCCCAATCGACGTCTCGCCAGCGAAGTCCGATCAGCTCGGAGCGGCGGAGACCCGTCAGGGCGGCCGTGCGGACGATCACACGGAGGACCGGTCCGAGGACATCGGGTGGCGGTGGTGGTGATGGGCCGCGCCGGCCTTTGCGAAAGGGCTTCGGCGCGGGCATGACGACCTCGTCCGGGATCGCGCGGATCACGGCCTCCAACTCCTCCAGTGTGAGGAACTGGAGGTCTGGATCGGCGTCGCCCTTGCGACGGCGGCGCGGGCGCGTGGCGCGCCGCACCGGGTTGTCGTTCGTCCACTCGAGATCGATCGCGTGCTCGAAGACCTGGTGCAAGAACGTGAGCGTGTTGCGGACCGTCTTCGGCGACAAGCCTTTCGAGGCGATCATGTCCTCGCCGAGCCGCTCGACGTCTCCACGGGTCACGCGGTCGAGAGTCTTCTCCCCCATCGCCGGACCAATGTGCAATCGCTGCTTGCGCTCGCAGCCGGCGGCGTAGGACTTCGAGACGCCGACGTACGCGAGCTTTCGCCGCAGCGCCGCGCAGGCGTCGTCGACCGTGTATTCGCCGGCAGCCTTCGGCGTGGGATGTAGGTCCTCCCTCCCCTGCAACAACCGGAACGCTTTCTCAGCCTCAGCGCGCGACAGCAACTCGGTAGAGCCGATCCGGCGATTCAACTTCCGGCCGTGCTCGTTCGTCCAACGCCCGTACCACGCGCCGTGCTTGACGTAGAGCGAGCCTGCCCCGCGTGGTCGGCTCATCGCTGCTCGACCTCCTCGATCCACGCGGCGATCGCCGACGCCCGGTAGCGGTAGTACCGGCCGAGCCGTACGCACGGAATCCGGCCGGCCCTCGTCTCGGCGTACACCAACGACGTCGTCACGCGCAGCATCGCCGCCACCTCGTCGGCGACCAGGAGCGTGTCGCGCGAGCGGCGAAGCTCGCCGTCGAAGTCGAGTTGGCCGTCCATCGTCGAACGTCCAAGGCGGACGACGCGACGGTCAGCCCACCCCCGAATCGAAACCAGAGAAAGCCAGCAGAACCCAGCCGCACGGACCCCGTTCGGACCCCGTGAGCGGAACTCAGACGGCCCTAGAACGCCGAAAACCCTGGAAGACCCAGGGCTTTCGAGAGTCGGGGAGACAGGATTTGAACCTGCGACCGCCCGGCCCCCAGCCGGTCACGTCGGTAGAAGTGGTGTAGGAGGACACCGGGTCCGGACGTAGTCCGACCACCGTGGTGTCCATGCTCGTCGGTCCCTTCCACAGGATCGATGAATGGAGCACCACGATGGCCGAGGACCGGATGATGACCCCTGCCGATGTCGTTGCGCGAGCGATGAGCGGCGAGCACGGAGATCTGTTGCGCGACGCGGTCGCGCTGGTCGTGCGTGAGTTGATGGAGGCCGAGGTCGCGCAGCTGACCGGGGCGGGCCGCGGTGAGCGGTCCGAGGACCGCGTCGCGAATCTCAACGGGTACCGCCAGCGGGCGTGGGACACCCGGGTGGGGAGCATCGAGCTGGCGATCCCCAGGACGCGGTCCGGGCCGTCGTACTTCCCGAGCTTCCTGGAGCCTCGGAGCCGGTGTGAGCAGGCGATCGTGAGCGTGGTGATGGAGGCCTACGTCAACGGCGTCAGCACCCGCAAGGTCGATCGGCTGGTGGAGCAGCTGGGGATCGGGGCGATGAGCAAGGACCGCGTCAGCCGGCTCTGTCGTGATCTGGACGAGCTGGTGGCCGAGTTCCGTGAGCGCGAGCTCACGGACGCCTATCCGTACCTGTGGCTGGATGCCAAGCACGTCAAGGTCCGCGAGCGCGGCCGGGTTGTCTCGAAGGCGCTGGTGGTCGCCTACGCGGTCAATCAGGACGGGGTGCGGGAGGTGATCGGCCTGGATATCGGCCAGGTCGAGTCGGGCCCGTTCTGGGTGGCGTTCCTGCGCTCGCTGAAAGCCCGTGGGCTGCACGGGGTGCAGCTCGCGATCAGCGACCACCACGAAGGCCTGAAGGCGGCGATCGCGCAGGTCCTGGACGCGCCGTGGCAGCGCTGCACCGTGCACTTCGTCCGCAACATGCACGGCCACTGCCGCCGCAACGAGCGCGGCCTGATCAGCGCTGGCCTGCGCGAGGTCTTCCAGGCCGCCGACGGCACCGAGGCGCGCCGCCGCGTCGGCGAACTGCTCGATCGCCTCGCACCGGTCGCTCCGAAGGTCTGCGAGCTGCTCGATGCTGCCGAAGAGGACCTCCTGGCGTTCTACGCGTTCCCGAAAGCGCACTGGAGCAAGCTGCGCTCGACCAACCCGCTGGAACGGGTCAACAAGGAGATCGGCAGGCGTTCGGATGTCGTCGGGATCTTCCCCAACGACGCGTCCGCGATCCGGCTCTGCGGCGCCGTCCTGATCGAGCAGAACGACGAGTGGCTGACCTGCCGGCGCTACCTCTCCGAAGAGTCGATGGCGGTCGTCCTGGCGGGCCCCATCGAGGACGCCGACGAGGTCCACGACCTGGAGGTCGCGAGCCTTGCGGCCTGACCCCCTCCGCTGGAGGCTGCACGCGTTGGGGGTCTCGCCTCGGCTCGCCCTCCGGGCTCACCTCAGCGACACCCCCCAACGCGATCCGAGAGGAGAAGAGCCCCCTCCACACGGCCTGACACGCCGCGATGTACCCGACGAGCGAGCTACACCACAACACGCGACTTGACTCCCCAGCCGGGAGGTACCACGTGATCTAGGAGGTTCTCAGGCCTATTACAAGGGCTTAGGGACGTCCGGGCCTATGGTCTACGCTCATATTGGAACCAAATTGGAACCAAGATTGGAGCAGACGTGGCGATATCTAACGGAAAGCGCGGCTACGGCACTGGATCCCTCCAGCAGATCGGGCAGGTCTGGTACGGCCTCTGGCGCGACGAAGCCGGCGCCAGGGTCAAGTCCCGCATCGGCTACATCAAGAGCCAGCAACACCCCGACGGACTAGTCAAGTCGCGTGTTGTGGTGTAGCTCGCTCGTCGGGTACATCGCGGCGTGTCAGGCCGTGTGGAGGGGGCTCTTCTCCTCTCGGATCGCGTTGGGGGTGTCGCTGAGGTGAGCCCGGAGGGCGAGCCGAGGCGAGACCCCCAACGCGTGCAGCCTCCAGCGGAGGGGGTCAGGCCGCAAGGCTCGCGACCTCCAGGTCGTGGACCTCGTCGGCGTCCTCGATGGGGCCCGCCAGGACGACCGCCATCGACTCTTCGGAGAGGTAGCGCCGGCAGGTCAGCCACTCGTCGTTCTGCTCGATCAGGACGGCGCCGCAGAGCCGGATCGCGGACGCGTCGTTGGGGAAGATCCCGACGACATCCGAACGCCTGCCGATCTCCTTGTTGACCCGTTCCAGCGGGTTGGTCGAGCGCAGCTTGCTCCAGTGCGCTTTCGGGAACGCGTAGAACGCCAGGAGGTCCTCTTCGGCAGCATCGAGCAGCTCGCAGACCTTCGGAGCGACCGGTGCGAGGCGATCGAGCAGTTCGCCGACGCGGCGGCGCGCCTCGGTGCCGTCGGCGGCCTGGAAGACCTCGCGCAGGCCAGCGCTGATCAGGCCGCGCTCGTTGCGGCGGCAGTGGCCGTGCATGTTGCGGACGAAGTGCACGGTGCAGCGCTGCCACGGCGCGTCCAGGACCTGCGCGATCGCCGCCTTCAGGCCTTCGTGGTGGTCGCTGATCGCGAGCTGCACCCCGTGCAGCCCACGGGCTTTCAGCGAGCGCAGGAACGCCACCCAGAACGGGCCCGACTCGACCTGGCCGATATCCAGGCCGATCACCTCCCGCACCCCGTCCTGATTGACCGCGTAGGCGACCACCAGCGCCTTCGAGACAACCCGGCCGCGCTCGCGGACCTTGACGTGCTTGGCATCCAGCCACAGGTACGGATAGGCGTCCGTGAGCTCGCGCTCACGGAACTCGGCCACCAGCTCGTCCAGATCACGACAGAGCCGGCTGACGCGGTCCTTGCTCATCGCCCCGATCCCCAGCTGCTCCACCAGCCGATCGACCTTGCGGGTGCTGACGCCGTTGACGTAGGCCTCCATCACCACGCTCACGATCGCCTGCTCACACCGGCTCCGAGGCTCCAGGAAGCTCGGGAAGTACGACGGCCCGGACCGCGTCCTGGGGATCGCCAGCTCGATGCTCCCCACCCGGGTGTCCCACGCCCGCTGGCGGTACCCGTTGAGATTCGCGACGCGGTCCTCGGACCGCTCACCGCGGCCCGCCCCGGTCAGCTGCGCGACCTCGGCCTCCATCAACTCACGCACGACCAGCGCGACCGCGTCGCGCAACAGATCTCCGTGCTCGCCGCTCATCGCTCGCGCAACGACATCGGCAGGGGTCATCATCCGGTCCTCGGCCATCGTGGTGCTCCATTCATCGATCCTGTGGAAGGGACCGACGAGCATGGACACCACGGTGGTCGGACTACGTCCGGACCCGGTGTCCTCCTACACCACTTCTACCGACGTGACCGACGGACTGAACCGTCGACAGGCGGAGGAGGCGTTCGCCAAGGTCCGCAGTGCCGACCGCCCGCCAACGGCAGACACGTCCTCCCGCATCACCGTCGAGTTGGCGGGCGAAGCGCTGAAGTCCAGCCTCGAGATCCGCGGGCGCCGGAAGAGCCACAAGCTCACCGTCGCGTCCGACCTAAAGAACCATCTCGCTCCGTTCTTCGACGACCGCGCACTGTCGGAGATCACGCCCGACGACGTCGAGCGGTACATCCGGGTCAAGAGCAAGACGCTCGCGATGAAGACGATCCGCAATCACGTCAACACCCTCCATTCGATCTTCGAGATCGGCGTCCGCAAGAGCTGGTGCGCATCGAACCCCGTGAAGGTCGCCGACCGTCCGCAGATCAAGAAGTCCGAGACACGGATTCGCTTCCTCGATCAGCCTCAGCTCGACACGCTCATCGCCGGCACGTTCCCCGACGATGTCTTCGGGACGATCGAGTCAACGCTCTACCTCACCGCCGCGATGACCGGCCTTCGCCAGGGCGAACTGCTCGGACTACGGTGGCGAGATGTCGACTTCACTGCACGCCGCGTACGCGTGGTCTCTCCGTACGTTCGTGGGGAGTTCGACGAGACCAAGAGCATCGACTCGAGCCGCTCCGTGCCGATGGCAAGCCACGTCGGTCAAGCCCTCTCCGATCTACGCGACCGCTCGCACTACTCCGCCCCGGGCGACCTGGTCTTCTGCCACCCCGAGACCGGCCACCCCCTCGACCGCTCCAAGCTCACGCGACGATTCGCAAAGGCCCTGGCGGCCAACGAGCTGCCCAAGGTCACCTTCCACGAGCTCCGCCACACCTTCGGTACCCGGATGGCCGCCGCCGGCGTCCCGATCCGCACCATCCAGCAGTGGATGGGACACGCCGACATGAAGACCACCCAGATCTACGCCCACTACTCCCCCACCGACAACGAAGCCGACACCATCGACGCCGCGTTCAGCTGACACCGGCGGCGCTCGCACCCCGATCGGCGCATGGTTCGAGCAAGACCACGACGGCGCTCGCGGGAAACTCGGGGGAGGTAGTTGGCGTCTCGCGCGACTGGATAAGCATGACGCTTTCCGACAACACCCCCCGTCACCTCCGATCACCGCAGGACGCCCTGCTGGACGCAGAAGCGGTTGCTCGGCTCCTGCAGGTCCCTGTCAGCTGGGTCTACGCCGAGGCCCGAGCGGGCCGCCTCCCCCATGTGTGCATCGGTCGTTATCGCCGCTTCCGCCGCGGGACGCTCGAGGAATGGATCGCCTCGCACGAGACGGGCTCACGCCGATGACACAAGGTCACCGACCCTGAGCCGCAGGAGCCTGCTGGCTCGTCCGGAACGGCAAGCGTCGGCGAACGAACCCAGAGCGCAACGCCGGCGGCTACGCACGTTGGTCCCGACTCAACCCGCAACGAACGCATCGCTCGGCGAAGCGCCGTCTCGATCAGCCGATCGGATGGCAGACCGCGCAGACCAGCGTCGGTCGCGTAGAGCACTTCAGACGGAGGTCGCTCCGTCTCCGGCCGTCGCCTCGACGTCGACGCCGTCGACACGCAAGCTGGGCGAGCCGAGGAAGCCTTCGCGCTCTGCGGCCTCGATGGAGTCCACCCCACGGAGCTCGACATCCTGTGTCTCGAGACCGAGCTCGTGCTGTTCACCGATCTCGTGGTGCAGTGACCGGGGGTCGTGCCTGCCGTCACCCTCGTCTCGCCTCTGGCCGTGGGTGCCGGCCGGGGGCGTGCCGCAGCTACAAGCCGAACGCCCCACCGTGGATGAGGATCGAACCGCCGATCACGCAGAGCACTATTGGGAGGAGGATGTGTCCCCAGCGCGCAAGGCCACGCGCAACGAGTGGCCGGGCTGCAACAGCCCGGCCAACGATGCATGCGGCCGCCACGCCCAAGAGGAACACGACCACGTAGGTCGTCAGTGTGGGCGTCGAGGCGGCGGTGAATACCGGCACGTAGATGCCGATGTTGTCGCCGCCGTTTGCGAACGTGACAGCTGCCACGGTCCACATGCTCGGCGCGACCCCACTCTGCGACGGGGCGGAGGGACCAGTCAGGGCCGTCTCGCCTTCGCGCGCTACGTCGTGCGCCGCTCTGAGCCCCAGCGCGAGAGGCACCAAGCCGAGGTAGGCAATGACCGAATCGTCGAACTGGCCGAGCCCCACCGCGGCGGCCAGAGAGACCGCGAGAATGCCCGTAAAGCCGACGTACTGACCGACGACGACGCGGCGAACCGCTCGGTGATGCCCAGTTGCACGCGCGAAGTACAGCGCCAGGAGCACGACGTCGTCGACGTTCGTCACCGCGAACATCACCATCGCGCGAACCACCGCTTCTGCGGACATACCGTCCGTCAGTACAGCAGCCGTGTGACGTGGCGCGGCTCGCCACGCACTGCTCGGCGTTCAGGCGCCTGGCTGTTCTCGTGCCTCCCGGTCCCCCGCTCCGGTGCGCATCCGCAGGAGCCGCAGGCCGTTGGCGGTCACGAGCAGCGAGACGCCCATGTCGGCGATGACGGCCACGACGATGCTGACGTAGCCCAGCGGCGCGAGCGCGACGAACACGATCTTGGTCGCGAGGGACACGGCGATGTTCTGCCGCATGATCCGCAGGGCGCGGCTCCCGTGCGCGAGGGCGTCGGGGACGCGGTCGAGGTCGTCGGCCATGAGCGCCACGTCGGCGGCCTCGATGGCGATGTCGCTGCCTGCGGCACCCATCGCGATACCGACCGACGCTGCGGTGAGTGCGGGGGCGTCGTTGATGCCGTCGCCGACCATGGCGACCGGGCCGTGCTCGTCGGCCAGCGCGCGGATCGCGGTGAGCTTGTCCCCGGGCAGCAGCTCGGACTGCCAGGTCCGCAGTCCGACCTCGCCGGCCAGTGCGGCGGCGACGCGGTCGCTGTCTCCGGTGAGCATCTCGACATGCTCCACGCCGTCGAGCTCGCGGACGCGTGTCAGCGCGGCGGCGGCGTTGCTGCGCGGGCGGTCGGCGAGACCGAAGACGGCGAGCAGCCTCGAGCCTTCACCGAGCATGACCGCGGTCTGCCCCTCGTCTTGCATCGCTCGAGCGTCCGGCGGCACCTGCGCCTCGTGCTCTCGTGCCTGGCGGGGGCCGCCGACCCAGAGCTCGCGTGTCTCGACGGTGGCCCGGGCGCCTCGTCCGGGCGACGCCGTGAACGCGGTGCTCTCGGGGATGGGGACGCCTCGGTCCTCGGCGGCCCGCACGATGGCGCGGGCAAGCGGATGCTCGGAGCGCCGCTCGACCGCCGCCGCGAGCGCGAGCGCGTGGTCGGGGTCGGTTTCGTCCAGCGGTTCGATGGCTCGCAGCTCGGGCCGACCCTCGGTGAGTGTGCCGGTCTTGTCGAGCGTGAGGACGCGGACGCGGCCGAGGTCCTCGAGTGCCTGACCGCCCTTGATCAGCACTCCGCGCCGCGCGGCGCCGCCGATGGCCGAGACGACGCTCACCGGCACCGAGATGACCAGCGCACACGGGCACGCGACGATCAGCAGCGCCAGGCCGCGGTACACCCACGTCGACGGGTCGCCACCGAACAGCGGTGGCAGCACCGCGGTCGCCGCGGCGGCGAGGACGACGATCGGGGTGTAGCGGCGGGCGAAGCGATCGACGAACCGCTCGGAGGGTGCCTGGGTGCCTTGGGCGTCGGCGACGAGCTGCGCGATCCGCGCGAGGGTCGAGTGCTCGGCGTCGGCCGTCACACGCAGCACGAAGGACCCGACCTCGTTGAAGGTGCCGGCGAAGACCTCGCTGCCGACGGTCTTGGTGACCGGGACAGCCTCGCCGGTCAGTGCCGACTCGTCGACCGCCGACTCCCCTTCGTGCACGACGCCGTCGAGCGCGATCCGCTCGCCGGGTCGCACGACGACCAGCGCGCCGACGGGTACCTGCCCCACGTCCACCCGGTGCTCGGCACTCCCGAGCAGCACGGTGGCCTGCAGGGGAGCGAGATCGAGCAGCGCCTCGACGGAGCGGCGGCTGCGATCCATCGCCAGCGACTCGAGCGTCGTGCCGATCGCGAAGAGCACGACGACCAGCGCCGCCTCGACGTGCTCGCCGATCGCCAGCGCGCCGACCGCCGCGAGCGTCATCAGCACGTTCATATCCAGGTGGCGTGCGCGGATCCCGGCCACCGCCGCTCGCGCGATCGGCCAACCGCCCAGCAGGATCGACGCGATCGTCAGGCCCTCGACGGCGCGGTCGGGCGCACCCAGTACGGCTGTCGGGATGGCCGCGAGGAGCAGCGCGGTCGCGCCGAGCGTGGATCGGGTACGGGCGTTCAGCCGCGGACCGGTGGACGCGCCCGGCGACGTGTCGCGGACCGTGAAGCCGGCGCGGCGAACCGCGGCGCGTAGCGCTTCGTCGCTGGCCGGCCCGTCGACCGTCATCACGCCCGTGCTGAACGTGACGGCAACGCGCTCGACACCATCGACGTCCCGGACCGTCCGCTCGAGGGTGGTCGCGCAGGACCCGCAGTCCATCCCCTCGATACGCAGGCGATGAACGCCGACGGGCGCCGGCGACGACGGCGCCGGGGCGGGCTGGGCCATCGGCAGCTCGACCGGCGCGTTCATGCGCGCACGCTCGTCGAGGCCACGACCGCGAGCAGTTCGCTGCCGCGGGAGGTGAGCGAGTAGAGGACCATGCGTCCCTCCTTGCGCGAGGTCGCCAGCCCTCCGGCGCGGAGTTGACGCACGTGATGGGAGACCAGTCGCTCCTGTCGGCCGCTCACCCACGCGAGGTCGCACACGCAGAGCTCGCCGCCGTCGCGCAGCGCCATGGCC
The DNA here is from genome assembly GCF_009707605.1 of Conexibacter sp. W3-3-2. Taxonomy (NCBI): domain Bacteria; kingdom Bacillati; phylum Actinomycetota; class Thermoleophilia; order Solirubrobacterales; family Conexibacteraceae; genus Conexibacter; species Conexibacter sp. W3-3-2. The sequence continues at coordinate 983,845 of NZ_WLYW01000001.1, forward strand.
AGACCCAGACGGGTGGGGTCGGCCAGCGCACGGACCTGCTCCGCCATCGTCTCGAGCTCCTCCAGCGCAGGCAGCTCTTGGCGCAGGCGCTCAGCCAGGTCGAGATCGAGGCACAGCAGGTCGCAGCTTTCACTCATTGCAACAATGTACCAACGTTCGTTGGTGTGTATCGTCGGGGTTGTATGCGACCTACTCCCCCCTTCGCCGCCCTCATCGGGCTCGCGCTGCTCGCCGGTTGTGGCGGTGACGCTCCCGACCGCGATCTGCGCTCGGACCGCCTGACCGTCCTGGACTGGGCCCGAGCCAGTCCCCGGGCACTGTGCGTCACGGAGGACGCCGCGCGCGCCGAGGTTGGCCGCACCGCGCTCCGCACGCAGGACGGTCCCGCGGGCAAGGAGTGCTGGATCGCCGTCGACTCGACCGAGCCGATCGCTTCGGGCGAGGACGTCGTCGAAGTGCGCACCGGCGACGACCGCGACGAGATGCGTTTCGATGCCGACGCTCGCAGACGACTGATCGCGCTCGGGACCGACTCACACGTCGGCGTCGTCTACGACGGACGCCTGCTCGACGTCGTCTTCCCGAAGGACGGACTGGTCCGCATCGCCGCGGCCCGAGCGGAGGGCTGACACATGACGACGCTCGCGCTCGGACTCTTCCTGATCTACCTCCTCGTCGCGTTCCTCGGCCGCGCACTGCTGCTCAAACGCGCCACCGGCACCGCCGGATGGCGCGGCATCAGCGGACGCCCCGGGTCGGCCGCGTGGTTCGGCGGCGTGCTCTTCGCCGTCGCGCTCGCCCTGGGAGTCGCAGCGCCCGTCGCCGACCTCCTCGGTGCCTCCGTCGTGTTCGAGTCCGACGTGCTGCGCGGGGTCGGGCTGGCAGTCTTCCTCGCTGGAGCGTCGGGCTCCCTCGCCGTCCAGCAGGCCATGGGCGCCACCTGGCGTGTCGGGGTCGACGCCACCGAGCAGACCGACCTCGTCCGTGCCGGGCCGTTCTCCCACGTCCGCAATCCGTTCTTCACCGCCCTGGTGGTCGCCGCGCTCGGCCTGACGCTCATGGTGCCCGGAGTCTTGGCCTTCCTCGGCCTCGGCCTCCTCGTGCTCGCCATCCAGCTGCAGGTCAGAGCCGTCGAGGAGCCCTACCTCCTGGCCGCCCACGGCGACGGGTACCGCGCGTACGCCGAGAGCACCGGACGGTTCGTCCCGGGCGTCGGAACACTCGGCCGCCGGTGAGCCTGAGCCTCCGAACCTGCTCCATCCCGTCGAGTACGCTCCCGCCGCCGTCATGCACTCGTTCCTCATTGCCGACCTCGCCGGGTTCACCGCTCTCACCGAAGCGCACGGCGACGAGCGGGCCGCCGACGTCGCCGCGGACTTCGTCGACGGCATGCGCCGACTCGTGACGCGACACGAGGCCCGGGAGATCAAGACGATGGGCGACGCAGTGCTGGTGCACATCGGCGACGCGGCACGAGCCGTATGCCTGGCCGAGTGCGCCGTGGGAGAACTCGGGAGCCGGCACGGATCGCTGGCGGTGCGCATCGGCGTGCACACCGGACCGGCGGTGCAGCGCGGCGCGGACTGGTTCGGCGCCACGGTCAACATCGCCGCGCGCGTGGCGGCCGAGGCACGGGCCGACGAAGCACTTCTGACCGACGCCACCGTCGTGGCAGCCGGTGAGTCCCGGCGGTGCGCCGGCGTCACTCGTCCATGAGGGCAAGTCGGTGTTGTTCTGCTCCACCGCGTGCGCTGCCGTCTTCGCAGAATCACCTGAGCTCTTCGCCGACCGCCTTGTGCCAGTACAAGGCGACAGTGCGGGGACCTCAGCACGCGTGCCCGGCCAGGAGCAACAAATCCGGGCAGGTGAATGACGAACTGCAACCGGGGCCGGGCTGCCACGCTGCGGGAGAGCGGCGCCGCTCCTCGGCCGTCCTCTGTAGGCGGGGGGCCACTTCCCGCGGCGGACGAAGTTGCTCGTGGACGCGCTCGTCGTCAGCCCGGAGCCGGTGATCGCACAGTGGCCGGGCGCCGCGATCGCACGAGCTGCTCCTGCGCGTTGCCGAAGGGGTCGGCCGTCAGCGCGTCCACAGACGGGACGCCAGCGCGACCGACACCGCGCAGCTGAGGCCGAGCCCGAGCGCCACCGGACCGATACCGACCACGGCGCCCAAGGCCCCGGCCACCGGGTAGGTGACTAGCCAGCATGCGTGGGACAGCGCGAACTGCGCCGCGAAGAGCGGAGGCAGGTCGTCCCGGTCCCCGGATCGCTGGATCAGCCGGCCGGCCGGCGTCTGGACCAGTGCCAGGCCGGCGCCGAGCACGACCCAGAGCAGGAGCAGCGCTCCGTAGGTGGGGACCAGGCCGACGAGTGACAGCCCGGCAGCGAGAACGAGGCCGCCGGTCAGCATGGCCGCGCGGTCGCTCACCCGATGCAGCAGGCGGGGTACCGCTGCTGCCGTGATGACAGAGCCGATCCCGGCGGCAGCCAGGGCGACGGCGACCGCGGTGCTGCTGCGTTCGAAGTCCTCACGGACGAGCGTGACGGTGTTGACGATCACCGTGGCACTGGCAGCTGCCGCGGCGAAGTTCAGCGCCAGCAGCCCTCGCAACCGTGGCAGGGTCCAGAAGCGGCGGGCGCCGAGCGTGATCCGCCTCCAGGACCGGTCGGAGACATCGCGGGTCGCCTTGGGGAGCGCGAGTCCGGCGATGAGCAGCGCGGAGAGGAGGAACGTCACGCCGTTGAGCGCGAAGAGCGCGTCGAAGTCAACGAGCAGCAGCATCGCTGCAGCGATCGCCGGCGCGAGAATCTCGCCGACGTCGTAAGCCACCCGCGAGAACGACAACGCGCGCGTGTAGTCCCCCTCGTCGGGAAGGACCTCGGGGATCGTGGCCTGGAACGCCGGGGTGAACCCGGCCGCGCAGGCGTTGACCACGAGGATCAGGACGAAGACCTGCCACACCTGCGTGACGACCGGCAGAAGAAACAGCACCCCGGCTCGAGCTAGGTCGAGACCGACCAGCAGGCTCCTGCGGTCGACGCGGTGCGCGTGCGCGGCGATCACCGGCGAGAGCCCGACGTACGCGACCATCTTCAGCGCGAGCGCGACACCCAGCACAGCGCCGGCGTTCGGGCCGGCCAGGTCGTAGGCGAGAAGTCCGAGCGCGACCGTCGTCACACCGGTCCCGACGAGCGCGATGACCTGCGCGGCGAAGAGCCGGCGGTACACCGGGTTGGCCAGCGGGCCCGACGCGGGACCGGACTGGTGTGGATAGCGGAGGTGGCGGTGCGGACCGCCGTGCGAGTGGGTATGCCGGTGCCCGCCGTGGGCGTGAGGCTGAGGTTCGAGCGCGTTCACCCAGGGGACTCCGGTCGGAATATCGATGGTGGCATGTCCGTGTGCACGGGGCTCAGTCGGTATCGCGTGAGCGGGCGAAGAGCAGTGCACCGACGACCGATCCCCGCTCGTCGCGGGCAGGCCCCGCGGAGCGACCCTGCACGGTGACACGCTCAACACCGACACTGCGTAGGAGCCCGCAACGATCTTGCGCCGGTCCACGGATGCCGACCCGTCCGCGCCCGCCTAGCGTCGAGGGACGCAAAACGACGAGAGGCCTGACATGAAGTCGAACCACATGGTGATCTGTGTACTGCTGGTCGTCGCGGGAGTGGTCCTGCTGTCGACCGGTGCCGGGGCGCTTGCTGTCCTGCCGCTGCTGCTTTGCGGGGCGATGATGGGCGGGATGATGTGGATGATGATGCGTTCGCCGGGCGGGTCTGACCGTGGCGATCGCTGAGCACGACATCGCGTCTGCCGAAGCACGCAGATCGGTCGCCGTCCTCCACGTCGGCGGTTTGGAGGATGTCCCGGTCGCCGTGGAACTTCTCGGCGGCGGTTCGGTGATCAGTGAGCGGGTGCGAGCGTAGCGGCCGGCTCGGGGGTCGTGGTGGACATGGTCGGCGAGGCGGTTGCGGAGCGTCGGGCGGCGAGGTCGCGCTCGACGGCGATCGTGAGTGTGGCGAGGTGGTCGACGCCGATGATTTTCCGGAACTGCTGTTCGGCTTCGAGCATGCCGGCGGCGGTCCATCTGAGGCACATGTCGCCGGACTGCCAGCGCTTCACGTTCCTGGAGGTGCGGCGGACGAACTCGATCATCGACTCGATCGGGTTCGTCGAGGCGAGGGTGCGGCGGAGTTGCTCGGGGCAGCCGAGGCGCTGCAGTGTGAGCGTCTCGGGGAGGCCTTCGCGCAGCGACGCCGCGGCTCCGGGATGGGAGTGGGCGAGTTCGTCGGCGAGCCGGTTGAGGCCGTCGAGCGCGAGCTCGTAGTTGGACTGCTTCCAGGCGGTGCGCAACCTGCGCTTGACGAGGTCGCGATCGGCCTCGGGGAGGTGGTCCAGGACGTTCCTCTCCTTGTGGCGGATGCATCGCTGGACGGGGACCGGGCCGAGGACCTGGTCGACCGCCGCGCGCAGCGCCTTTCCGCCGTCCAGGACGACCAGGACGCCCTGGTCGAGGTCCAGGCCACGGTCGACGAGGTCGGCGAGGAGGTGCCGGGCGACCGTCTGGTTCTCGGTGCTGCCGTCCCAGAGGCCGAGCGGGACCTTCACCCCATCGGTCGTGACCCCGAGGGCGACGACGCAGCAGCGGCCTTTGAGCTCGATCCCGTCGAGCATCAGCGCCGCCAACCGCACGTCGCCCAGGTCGCGCGACATGAGCGCGCGCAGGTGCTCGGTCGTGCGCCCGACGAACTCGCGGCTGACCGCGCTCTTGGAGGTCGACCGCTCGGCCGCGGTCACGTGCTCGCCGACCGGCTCCCGGGTGCGCGCGAACCGTCGCGTGGAGACGCCGGCGAGCATCTGCTCGAGCACGACCCGGGTGAGTGGGTCACGGTCGGCGAAGTGCGCGTAGGTCTGAAGGCGGATCTCGCCGCTGCCGTCAGCGGCCCGCACCCGCGGGCGTTGCACGCCGACACGCCGGCCGCCCAAGGTGACCTCGCCCGGTTCGTGGCCGTGGCGCACCGCGACGCGGTCCGGGTCGCGTCGGCCTTTCGGGCCGACGACCTCGGTGACCTCTTCTTCCATCAGCGTGTCCAGCACGCCGAGCCCGACGCCGACGCTCAACGCCAGCAGCCCGTCCTTGGCGGCATTGACGAGCTCTCCGAGCGCCTCCTGCACAGCGGGCGGCAGCGCGAGCTCGCGGCCGTCGGGGTCCTGCTCTACGTTCCTCACGGCGGTTCTCCTGTCTCGGATGGACTTCAAGCACCCGTCACGCTCCCAACGGGAGCGGACGAGGCGGGAGAACCGCCGCCTACAAAGTTCTACGAGCTACGGGACAACCTCGCGGTTTGTCCTACGCGGGCGAGGACGCGATCGTCGAGGGCGCGCTCTCACGCCGCCCTGGGGTGCTCGAGGTCGAGGCCAACGTCGTGGCCCAGACCGCGACGGTCGTCTTCGATCCTGGTCTGACGTCCGTCGAGGACCTCCAGGGATGGGTCGTGGAGTGCGGGTATCACTGCGCAGGCCAGTCCGTTCCGGGGCACGTCTGCGACCCGTACGCGCAGGAGGGTCTTCCGGGCCCGCGGGACGGCGCGGCGGTCGAGCGGGCCGGTAAGGCCCACGGCGACGGTGACGGCGGGCACGCCGGCATGTCGATGGACGCCATGGCCCGCGACATGCGCAACCGCTTCCTGGTGGCGCTGACCTTCGCCATCCCGACGGTGCTGTGGTCGATGGTGGGCGCGCAGGTGCTGGGCACGGAGCTGGCGACGCCGTTCGGCATGGACCGTGATGTCTGGCTGCTGGTCCTGAGCCTGCCGATCGTCCTGTACGCCTGCTCGATCTTCTTCGTCGGCGCGGTCGCGGCACTCCGTGCGCACACGCTGGACATGATGGTCCTGGTCGCTGTGGCGATCGGCACGGCCTGGCTGTACTCCTTCGCCGCGACGTTCTTCATCGAGGGCGACGTCTTCTACGAGGCGTCGGCGATGCTCGCCACCTTCGTGCTGCTCGGCCACTGGTTCGAGATGCGTGCGCGCCGCGGCACCAATGACGCCATCCGGGAGCTGCTCGACCTCGCGCCGCCGACCGCGGTTGTCCTCCGGGAGGGCGAGCCCGTCGAGGTGCCCACCGCAGAGGTCGTCGTCGGCGACCTGGTCCTCATCCGCCCCGGGGCGAAGCTCCCCGTCGACGCGGTGGTCGAGGAGGGGTCGAGCGACGTTGACGAGTCGACGGTGACCGGCGAGAGCCTGCCGGTCCGCAAGGGCGTCGGGGACCAGCTGATCGGAGCGACGATCAACAAGAACGGCACGCTGCGTGCCCGGGCGACCGCTGTCGGGGCGGACACCGCGCTCGCCCAGATCGTCAAGCTCGTCCAGGAGGCGCAGAACTCCAAGGCGCCGGGCCAGCGGCTGGCGGACCGGGCCGCCTTCTGGCTCGTGCTCGTCGCGCTGGTCGGTGGTCTCGTCACCTTCCTCGTCTGGTACGTGATCGTCGGCAGCGACGTCGAACGCTCGCTGCTGTTCGCTATCACCGTGGTCGTCATCACCTGTCCCGACGCGCTCGGGCTCGCGACACCGACGGCGATCATGGTCGGCACCGGACTCGGCGCCAAGCGGGGCGTGCTCTTCAAGCACGCGATGGGCCTGGAGCAGGCCGCGAAGCTCGACACCGTCGTCTTCGACAAGACCGGCACGCTGACGCGCGGCGAGCCGGAAGTGGTGAGCATCGCCACGGCCGACGGCTCCTCCGAGCACGACGTGCTCCGCCTGGTGGCGGCGGTCGAACGCGAGAGCGAGCACCCACTGGCCGAGGCGGTTGTCCGCGCGGCGCAGGCCCGCTCGCTCACGCTCCCTGTGGTCGCGTCCTTCGAGGCGGTCCCCGGGCACGGCGCGCTCGCCGTGGTGGAAGGGCACCGGCTCGCGGTCGGCAACGCGCGTCTGCTGGCCCGGGAAGGCATCAGCCTGGGCGGTCTTGGGCCGCGTGCGGCCGAGCTCGCGGGTGAGGGCCGCACGACCGTGCTCGTCGCGCTCGACGGCGCCGCGGTCGCCGTCATCGCCATCGCCGACGCGACACGGGAGACCTCGGCCGAAGCCGTGCAGGCGCTCAAGGACCTCGGCGTGCGGCCGGTCATGATCTCCGGGGACAGCAAGGCCACCGCTGAGCGCATCGCCGCCGAGGTGGGCATCGACGAGGTGTTCGCAGAAGTGCTGCCGGGCGACAAGGCCGCGAAGATCGCCGAGCTGCAGGCGCAGGGCCGCAAGGTCGCCATGGTCGGAGACGGCGTCAACGATGCGCCGGCCCTCGCGCAGGCCGACGTCGGCATCGCGATCGGCGCCGGCACCGACGTCGCCGTCGAGACCGCCGACGTCGTCCTGATGCGCTCGGACCCGTTCGACGTGGTCATCGCCATCACCATCGGTCGCGGGACGGTGCGCAAGGTCCGACAGAACCTCTGGTGGGCCGTCGGCTACAACTCGCTGGGACTGCCGATCGCCGCCGGAGTGTTCGCTCCCCTGGGCTTCGTCCTGCGCCCCGAGATCGCCGCCATCTCCATGGCGGACTCGAGCATCATCGTCGCCGTCAACGCCGTGATGCTCAAGCGGTTGCACATCCCGCGGCCACGTGGCCGGGCGTGATGCCCCAGGGATCGGCATCGGTCTCGCCGGCACCGACGATCCGAGCCGTGCCCGCGCCCGTGCTGGTGGTCTCGGACGTCCGCAAGGGCTTCCGCCGCGGGCCGCCGTGGAAACGACGACGCGTTGACGTCCTCCGCGGCGCGAGCCTCACCGTTGCGCCCGGCGAGCTCGTCGGGCTCGTGGGCGAGAACGGTTCGGGCAAGAGCGTCCTACTGCAGATCCTCGTCGGTCTGCTCGGACGCGACGCCGGCACGATCGACCGGCCCGAGCGGCTCGGCTACTGCCCGCAGCTGCCTCTGCTGTGGGAGAAGCTCAAGGTGCGAGAGCACTTCGAACTCTTCGCCGAGGCCTACGACCTCGAGCCGGCCCGGGCCGCCGGTTCGCAGGCTGCGCTACTGGTCGACCTGAACTTCGCCAAGTACCTCGACTACCGCGTCGAGGACCTCTCCGGTGGAACGCGGCAGAAGCTCAACCTCGCGCTCGCACTCCTGCACGATCCCCAGCTGCTGCTGCTCGACGAGCCCTACAGCGGGTTCGACTGGGGACCTACGTCCAGTTCTGGAAGATGGCCGAGCGGCGCCGCGACGAGGGCATGGGCATTCTCGTCGTCAGCCACCTGCTGGCAGAGCGCGAGCGACTCGACCGCCTCTACGAACTGCGGGACGGCCGCTGCAAGACGCTGTGATGCGGACGGCCACCTTCGTCCGCGAGCAGCTGCGCGACCCCTCCACGCTCGTGCTCCTCGTCGCGGTCCCGGCGATCTTCGTCGTCGCCGCCGCAGAGGTGCTGCAGGACTTCGCCGGAGCGCTCGGGGGCTCGCTGGCCGGTGACGCCGCCAGCACACTCGGTGCGGGCTGGGCGGCCGCGTTCATCGCGGGCACGCTCGGGCTGTTCCAAGCTACGTCCTCGCGGGGGGCAGACCGACGTCTGGCGCTGACGGGACTGGGCCCTGCTCGCGTCGCTGCGTCACGGATCACGGCCTCGCTTATGCTGGCGGTGATCGCCGCGTCGGCGGGGCTCCTCGCCCTCCTCGCTCGTACCGGCATCGCGCATCCGTGGCACGCGGCCGTGGCGGTTCTGGCCTTCGCCGTCATCTACCTCGCGATCGGCATCCTGGTCGGATCGTTGATCGACGATCCCCTCGAGGGGTCGCTCGCTGTGACCTTCATCTTCCTGCTGGACGTGTTCTCCGGCCCGGGCATGACCGCCGAGGCGGCCCCGTACAGCGTCAGCCGCAAGGCGGCCGACGTGTTGCTGACCGCCGGCCTCGGCGGCCGGACCGACACGTCGGCCTGGGTCGGCCTCGCGCTGATCACCTTCGGGGCGCTGGCCGCTGCATCGGGTGCCTTTGTGCTCGCATCCCGGAGTCGCGCATGAGCCGGGTCCTGACCGCGACGCGCATGGGCTTCGCCGAGCAGACACGTCGTCCGCTGCTGCTCGTGCTGCTCGTCGGGCTGCCGTTCTTCTTCATCACACGCTCGGTCCTGGCCACCGAACTGCTGCCCCGCACCGTGCAGCTCCCAGGCGGCGCGACGACGCTGACGACGATGCGCGACGTGCACGGCGCAGTGATGACCGCGATCACGATCTCGTTCCTGGCCGGGCTGGTCGGCGTCTTCGTCATGCAGTCCGCGCTGCAGGCCGATCGGCGCCTGGTGCTCGCCGGGTTCCGCCCCACGCAGGTCCTCGGACCGCGGCTCCTGGTCGTCGCGGCGACGACAGTGCTCGTCCTCGTCGTCTCGCTCGGGGTGACCGCCCTGAGTTTCACGCCGCGCCAATGGTCGGCCTTTGCCCTCGGCAACCTGCTCGTCGGTACCACCTACGGCCTGCTCGGCACCCTGGCCGGGGCCGTCGTGGGTCGGCTCGGAGCAACGTACCTCGTGCTGTTCGGCGCGATGCTCGACCTCGGCGTCGTGCAGAACCCGATGTTCGGTGCCGGCGAGCCTCCAGTCTGGGCCGCGGTGCTTCCCGGCTACGCCTCCGGACGCGTGATCGTCGATGGCGCGTTCGCCGATGACTTCCAGCGGGCACCGAACTCCTTGTCAGCGCGGGCTGGGTGGTGGTGCTCCTTCTCTGCGTGACCTTGGTGCTCCGTCGCTCCATCGCGGTCGCCGACCGTTGACGGCGATACCGATCGCGCTCGGTGCCGCTGCGCTCCTGGCCGGCGGACGGCTGGTGCTGACAGGGCGTCCCATGCAGCATCACCTTCGGTGGACCGCCGCGCTGATCGCTCTCGCCGCGATGCTGCCGATCGATCGAGCGAGGGATCCGGTCGGCGCGATAGGCCTCGCTGCGGCTCTCGTTGGTCTCTACGTGTGGGCGCTGCTGCGCTGGCGCCGCGCGCGCCGACAAGAGGTCGACGCGGGGATGCCTCCAGGGATCGGCATCGGCGGCGACGCCTTGCTGCGTCCGCAGCGTTCCCCGGAGGTCGTGCTGCTCGCGCACACCCGAGGAGGGCCAACCGATCAGGCGCCCGAGGTTCTTCTCCTGCACGGGTTGGCGGCTTCGCGGAGCGTCTGGACGCCCCTTGGCCGTCTGCTCGACGAGGCCGATGCACCGAACCTGCGCCCCGATCTACTCGGCTTCGGAGCCTCGCGATCGATCGGGACGAAGTTCGGCCTCGATGACCATGTGACCGCGGTGCTGCGGCTCCTCGATGCCGTCGGCGCACGCTCGGTCGTCGTCATGGGGCACTCATTCGGGTGCGCGGTCGCCGTCGGGGTCGCCGCCCGCCGCCCTGAGCTCGTCCGTGAGCTCATCCTGGTCTGCCCGCCGGTGTTCCGCAGCGGCGCGGCCGCGCGAGAGCGACTCGGGCGCGACGACTGGATGGCTCGGCACATCGTCAACGGATCACGCGTCGCGAGCACTGCGTGCGCCGTGATGTGCGTCCTGCGCGGCCCCGCCGCCGCGCTGGTGACCCACATCGCTCGCGAGACGCCGAGTGAGCTCGCGCGAGAGAGCGTGAACCACTCCTGGCCTGCCTACCGGGACGCGGTCGTGTCGCTGCTCGACGAGAACCCGCTCCCGTCGTGGATCTCGCAGCCCACGAGCGTCACGACGGTCGTACTGGCGACCGACGACTCGCGAGCACCGGCCGGCGACGTCCTCCGATGGCCGCACGAGTGCGTCCAAGTCCTCGAGCTCCCGGGCGATCATCTGCTCCCGATCACCCAGCCGGACGTCCTGGCGAAGCTCATCATCGAGGCGCGCAAGCACGACAGCCACTGAGCAGCCGCGCAGACCCTGCTCCACCTACGGTCGAGCGGACGCCGCCCCGCTGCCGCAGCCACAAGCCGGCCTTTCGGGCTCTGCAGGGGTCGAGCCGCAGCACGAGCCGGTCGACGGGTCGCGAGGGGCGTCCGTCGCTGCGCTTGCTCGGTCGGTCTCGAGGGCGGCTTCGATCCGCGTCGAGCAACAGCAGGCCGATGGGGTCGGTTCGCCTCTCGGCGCGGCGGGCGTGACGGGAAGGAGGCTCATGCTCCGAAGGTAGAGCCGCGGCCGAACCGCGTCATCGGTATCCGACCGTCGTCCGCTTGCGTTTTTCTACGCACGACGTCCCTCGACTCGCGAAGCTGGGGCGTCGCTGACTGACGCCGTGGCGCATCACCGGATCGGTTCGAGCGTCAAGCTCCAGGTTCGGCCGCCGTCCTTGCTGGCATGGACAGCTCCGTCGTCGGCGCCGACGAGGAGCCCGCGCCCGGATTCCACGAGCGCCGCAGGAACGACCGGTGCGCGACCGAGCTGATTGACCGTGCGCAGGTCACCGTCGATTCGCTGGACGACCTGATCCTGTCCGATCGCGGTGATTCCGTCGGTCCCCCCATGCGAGATGGCTCAAGGGCAGATCGACCACCGGACGGAACGTCTCTCCGCCGTCCCGGGATACCAGGATGCCCATCTCGGTCGAGACCACAAGCCGTTCCGGGTTCCGCGGGTCGAGCGCCAGGTCGAGGACCGGTGGCGTGCTTGCCGCGCGCCAGGTCAGCCCTGCGTCGATGCTTCGCAGCAGCTTGCCGCTGAGTGCGTCGAACGCGTAGACGCGTTGCCCGGCGACCTCGATCGCGTGCAGGTCGGCCTGACCTTCGAGCGAGATCGTGCTCCAACTGCGCCCACCGTCGGTGGAGCGGATGAAACCGACGGACGACGGACCACCGCGACGGACATCGGGATGGCCCGACCCGACATAGCGCCCAGGCGCCTCGACGGAGAAGCCCATCACATCTCGGCGCTCGTCCCCGACGGCGGTGGCGCGCGTCGCGCCCTTCTCGGCGCGGAACATGCCGTTGTGGGCAGCGACGAGGATGGAGCCATCCTGAGGATCAAGACCCACTGCGTGGACGTGACCGACCGGGTCGGTGACGACGAGCCCCGCTGCCTCGTCATCGCCTCCTCCGCACCCCGCGAGCAGGGCGGCGACCAAGAGAGGAATGAGAAGGCGGGACGACGAAGACCACATTGATGTCAATGTACTACGCGCTGTGGGAGATCCTTGCCAGGCCGAGAAGAGTGCTGGCGCGTCGTCTTGAGCAGATTCGACTCGACATAAGTCGGGGCCGTCGTCTACTCTCCTACGCGTCATAGGAGCGCCGAGTCCTCGTCGAGAGACGGGGAGCGGGGGACCCACTCACGGGGCGAATCGACCGGCTTGCCGGTTGTAGCGCAACTCTTTCAGCGCGAGCCCGTCAGCTAACCCCGTAGGCCAACGAAAGAGAGTCCCGTTGTCCTGCCGCAAGCTGGCGCGTGTTGCCGTACCCGTTCTCGCAGCATTGATGTTGCCGGGCGGCGCCTTGGCTGCCCCCTCACCGGGCGGCGTCGGCGTTCCCGACCCCGCGTCGGCGACGAGTGCCATGTGCGCAAGCGGCGAGGCATGGGCGTGCCGGGCCGGGCAGGACCTGACGCTGAGCGGCGGTGGCCTCGACGGCGTGGAGACGGTGGTCTTCCTTGGCACCAAGGGCGCGAAGGACGACAAGCGCGCCGTTCCACGGGCCGCCAGTCCGACCGCGCTGACCGTCGTGATTCCTCGCGGAGCCCGCAGCGGTCGTCTTCGGCTGGTGAGTCCGGCTGGCGGCAACGGGACGACCAAGACGCGGTTGCGCATCCTCGCTGGACCCGCGCCGCAGGCTGACGTCACCGGGCCGGCGGTCGACCTCCGTCCGGGCGAGGCGCTGATCGCGGGCTCTCGCAAGCGCGCGGTCCTCGAGTACTCGATTCAATCGCCGTCGACCGTTGACGCCGTCAGACTGAGCGACGGCGTCACCGTCCGCTCGTGGCCGGTCGCCGCAGGAGCCGGCGCCATTCGCTGGGACGGCACCGTCGACAACACGGTGGTCCCGGACGGCCGCTACGAACTTCGGCTCGCCGGCCAGGCGACCGCGTCGCAGGCCAGCACCGCGGCGGTGCTCGTCCACGACGCGATCTTCCCGATCCGCGGAAAGCACGACCTCGGGCAGTCGGACACCAACAATTTCGGCGGCGGCCGCGGCCACGGCGGGCAGGACATGTTCGCCGCGTGCGGGACGCCGCTCGTCGCCGTGCGCCCAGGCGTGGTGCAGTTCGAGGCCACCCAGGACCGTGCCGGAAACTACGTCGTGCTCCAGGACGCCACCGGGCAGTCCTACGCCTACATGCACATGCGCGATCGGGCGCTCGTCAAGAAGGGCGCGCGCGTCCAAGCGGGTCAGCGGATCGGTTACGTCGGCGAGACCGGTCGGGCGTCCGGCTGCCACCTGCACTTCGAGCTGTGGACCGCTCCAGGCTGGTACTCGGGGGGCGACGCAGTGGACCCGCTGCCCGAGCTTCGTCGCTGGGACTCGTTCAGCTGACGCTCCGCGCGATGGCGAAGCTGACGCCGTTGCCCCGATAGAAGTGTCCGGCAGCGGTGTAGTCGTGGTGAAGATGTCGGAGGTCGCGCGCGGAGCACAACTCCTCGAGCGCTGGCGTATTTTTCCCGTTGCTCGAGCAGATGACCGCGCCCGAAGACGATGCCGCCCACGCGGTTCTCAGCTCGTAACGTTCCAGCTGCGGCTCCGACGGAGTGTCGTGGACGAACAGATCAAGCTGACGCCCACGGAGGTTGGCCTCAAGAGCGCTCTGGGTGGTGGCTTGAACCCAGGTCCAGTGCGGCGCGTGCCGCTGGGGCACCATCCAGCCGGCGGTCGGGTCGGGGTCGAAGGAGATCAGCTTGCCGCAGCCATGCCCCTCTTCCGCGTTGCGCTCGAGCGCCCGCAGCATGACCATCGCCCCGAGGCCGTACCAGAGGCCGGTCTCCACGACGAGCGTCGGGCGCCGGAGTCGGATGAGCGCCCAGAGCAGCGGTCGATGGCCGAGTGCCATGTCCGGTCGCAGCTGTGACCAGCGACGCAGCTGACCGTAGTCGCGGCGCAGCTGCTCGTCGGACGCTGGCTCGTCCAGCAGCTCCCGTGCTCGAGCCGCGGACACGCCGAACCCGTCGGCGAGAAACGCAGCGGCGGCGTCGAGATCGGCCATGTGAAAGGAGAAGTCTCCGACCTCGGGATCCCAGAGAACGTATTTCGCCCGTTCGCTGGCGGACGCGCCGTTCCCTCCATAGGCCCGAAGGCTCTTTGCCTTGGCGTTCCACCGGATGCGGTTCAGCCGCCGCACCGCCGCTCGGACGCGGTACGACCTCTCGCTGCTGGATTCTGGCTGCATGTCCTACGAAGTGTAGGACAACTGGTGGGCGTCGCCCTCACGTCAAGAGAACAGCCTTCGGTCGTCAGGGGCGAACCGTCGCGTGATGATCCGCGTCACGGAGAGGATCACCAACGCCCCTACGAGGCCCGCGATGAAGCTCTCCGGCTTGAAAGCGTGGAACTCATGTCCACCGCTGATCCGGTGAGCGACCGGTGATCCCACGACCATTCCGATCACGCCGGCCGCGACCGCGAGCAAGAAGGGAGCGCGCGGCGCGGGCAGCATCAATCGCGCAGTGAGGCCGGCCAGTGTCGCGAGGATCAGGCCGGCGACCACGGCGCGCTCCATGCAGTCCGGGCAAGACGAGCCCGCGTGGTCGTCGGTCGGCTACGCATCATCGGACGTCGTTGGCTGTCCATAACGCCCAGGATCGACGATGAACTTGCCGGCGCACTCACCGGAGCAGAAAGCGAGACGCACACCGGCGTGCTCCAGCACGACAGCATGAGCAGAGTCCACCGTCATCCGACACACTGGGTCCACGAGCCCAATGTGGCTAACCGACCTGTAGGGGTGCGCGCGGTACAGCTGCACCGGGCTTGCGATGTTGCGCAGGGGCACCTCGCCGATGTCTATCCAGCCCACCGCGTCGAGGGATCTCGCGCCCATGAACGCTGCGTGGTCGACGAGGACCTCGCCCGCGCGGGCAAACGCGCAGATCCGGGATGCCCGATTCACCGTCGCTCCGAAGTACTCCGGTCCGCGAGTCGCGGCCGGGCCGTGCGCCATCCCGACGGCGAGTTGCGGCCATTGGTCGCGGTTGCAGACCCGGTCGCAGAGCCGCAGTGCGAGCAGCACCGCATCTGCTGGACGGTCCACACGGAGCATGACGGCGTCGCCCATCGTCTTCACGAACTCCGCCGAGCTGTCAATCTCGGTGAGCACGAGGGCTTCGAGTCCGACGGCCACGTCAGCCGCGAGGTCGTCGCCGTGATGGTCGATGAGGGCCGTGTACCCGACTAGGTCGGCGAAGACGAACGTCACCGGAGTAGGGGGAGCGGTTTCGCCGCTCCCCCTACGCTGCTGACGGGCTCTCGTCGCATCCGGCCTCCGTCTACATCGAGTGACCGGGCATGCTCTCGGACTCCGTGCTGTCCGAGCTTGTTTCCTCCGGCACGCCGCCCGCCGGTGACGCGGCGCCGTACCACTCCGCTCGCCAGGTGTTCATCTCGCCGATCTCTCGCGACTGAGCGTCGATGATGTCCTGCGCCAAGGCCTTCACCTCGTCGCTCTCACCCTTCTCGAGAGCCACACGCGCCATCACGATGGCGCCTTGGTGGTGAGGAACCATCATGTCGATGAACTCGCGATCGAACGGACTGGCCGTCTCGAGGGCGGTCTCGTCCCCGGACATGCCCATCATGTGCTCCGGGACGCCGAGTTCGCCGACCTTGACGCCGTCGGCGGTCAACCGCTTGGAGATCGCTTCCATCTGCGCGATCTCGGTGCTCTGGCTCTTGATGATGTCGGCTGCCAGCCCTTTGATCTCCTCCCGGTCGGACCGCTTCTGTGCGGTGGTCGCCATCGCCACCGCCGAGTTGTGGTGCGGCACCATCTCCTGGACGAACGCAAGGTCGACACCGTTACCGGTGGCCGAGGCGCTTCCCGGGTCGTCGGACCCGCACCCGGACACCACGACGGCCCCGAGCACTGCGATCAAGGCGGCGAGGACGAGGGTCGGTCGCCGGAGCGTGGACTTGGTCTTCATCTGAATCTCCTGTTTGTCTTGAGTGATCTGCGTGGACTGCCCGCTCTCGCGGGAGCGCTGCCGTCAGTCAGGGCGGCTGCGCCGCAAGATCACGTCAAGAAGACCTGGAGAACCGGGCCGGCACGGGCTCGCGCACCCGGTCGGGCTTCACGCCGCTCCGAGCGTCCGGTCGGCTCGAGGACGACGCTCCACCGGCCTGGCCGGATGGCAAGACGGCCGAGCGCCGCAGCGACGAACATCGCTGCGGCGGTCTCGCCGATGGCGAGACACATCGCCAAGGCGTCTGTCACCTGTCCGTCGTGCTCCATGTGACCGCCGCCGAAGGCCGAGTGCGCCGATACGAGCGCGAACGCGACGAACAGCAGGGCTCCCGCGAGCAACAGGCGACGACGGGAGCGACGCAGCGCGCGGTTGATCGAGACGAACACGACGTCCACATCCTACAGGCCGTCGGAGATTCGTCGGCGCCAGGCCTGGTCAGACGCAGTGCTGCACGATGACCGCCGCCGAGGCCGGGGACAGCGCCGCAGCCGGGAGCAGCGCGACAAAGGCGAGCGCCAGGAGGGCCAGCCACCCCGCAAGCAGCCACGCGGAGCGGTCGTCACGCTCCTCGTCGCCCCCGTCCATGAGCTCGCGCACCCGCGCGGCGACCGTCGACCCGCTCAGCGCAGTCAGCGCCGGACCGGTCGCGGGCCGCATCTCGGCGGCCTTGCAGATCGCGGAGGCGAGCGCGAGCCGGTCTCCTCCGCGAGCGATCGCCCAGCGGTCGGCGTCGCGCTCGAGATGGAACTGGATCTCGCGGACGCAGGTATGGGCGCCCGGGACGACGCGCCCGACCGCGCGGAGGAGTTCCGCTAGTAGGAGCAGGTACCGGTGGCGGCGGACCACGTGACCGCGCTCGTGGTCGAGGCTCGCCCGCAGCTCGGGTTCGTCCAGGACTGCCAGAGCCATCGGGCTGACGATGATCCGGGGCCGAGCCAGGCCCGCAGCCGCCACGAGTACGCCGGCCTGACCGACGATGACCGACCCGTCGGGCCCGGGTCCGACGGCCGAGCCGCGCACGAACCCGCTGACTGCTCGCGACGCTCGCACGAGCCCATGGCCCACGGAAACGAGTGAGAAGGCGAGCATGGCGATCGGGAGGACGATCGCGATGTCACCGACCGTGTGTCCGTCGAGGCCGAGGTGCGTCGACAGGCCTGGCAGGGCGGTGTGCCAGCACCAGTGGGTCAGCGCCGTGAAGGCCTCCGTCGCCGGGAGGAACCGGATCGTGAAGACGGCGGCGCCGAGCGCGAGGGCTGCGCGGAGCACGAGCGCCGAGCTCCAGACCGCGATCGCGAGCTGCGGGCGGACGCGGGAGAGTGAGAGGCGGTGCGGGATCGCCAGGCTGCAGGCAACGAGGACCGCCATGGCGGTGACGAACATCACGTCATCGGCGCTTCTCGTCGAGATCCTTCCGAAGTCGCCGAAGCTCGTCGACCTGATCGTCGTCCATCGAGCCCAGAAGCTGCGCGAGGACGGCATCACGGGCCCCGGACGACGCTCCCGCCAGCGCATGTTCGACGGTCGAGGCCACGTAGGTGGCCTCACTGATCGCAGCGCGATACTGGACGAGCTTGCCCGCCTTCCGGCGCTTGAGCAGTCCTCGCTCGACGAGGCGGTTCAGCACGGTCTGCACCGTCGTGTAGGCCCCGCGATAGCGGGGCGGAAGACCCTGCCGAACGTCGTCGACGGTGGCCTCGTCACGGCGCCACATCACGGCCATCACCTGAACCTGCAGATCTCCCTGCAGTGGGGACATCGCGCTCATCTCACCTCCGAGTATGCCACCGACGGTCGGCACTCGACCTACCCCCGACCATCACGACGGGTCGATCTCGAGGCCGACGATCGCGAGGATCGCGGCGATCGCCGCCACGAGGATCGGTTGATGGACTAGGTAGATCGGAAGCGAGTGGCGGCCCGGTCCCCCGGCCTTCGTGCCCAGACGGGAGACCCTCGGGAGCCGTCGCAGCAGGGGGCCGCGGCTGCCGTCAGGGTAGAGCCGCGTGCTGAGGGCGAGACCCAGCAGCGCTGCGCCCGCCCACGGCATCAGCGGGTACCAGTCGACGCCGTTCTCCGGGGGGACGAAGCCGAGCACCAGCGCTCCGGGCACGGAACTCTTCGCTTCGACCAGCAGGCCCGTCACGACGATCGCAGCGCCGAGCGCCGCGTTCCAGGCCCCGAGCCGGACGAGCAGCGGAAGCACCACGAGGAGCAGCACACCGATGAGGTGGAGAATGCCGAACCTGACGGCGTCCTCGGGCCCGAGTGCCACTCGTGTCGCCAGCGACACGGCCGCAGCGCCGGCGAGCACCTCGAGCGCCCGCGGGGCGTGAACGCACCACAGAGCCATCCCCGAGACTCCGCGTGAGATGGCGCGGGCGTGGCTGACCCAGAAGCTGACCCCGACGATCGCCAGGAAGAGCGAGCCGCAGATCACCTGCACCGCTCTCCACAGGCCGTCATACGGGTTGATCGCAACGTCGGGCGTCAGCAGGTTGACGTCGTAGCCCGCGTGGTAGACCACCATCAGGACGATGGCGAGCGTGCGGAGCGCATCGATCTCCCAGAGGCGCTCCGGCTTGGCGATGCCCACCGAGCCAGTCTACTACAGCTTGTAGGAATTGACCCTGCTCTGTCGTCGCACCTGGCTAGTGCGTGTGAGCGTGAACGCCGGCGAGCGTTTCGGGTCGTAGACGAACGGTCAGCGTGGCAGCCAGGGCGGTCGTCAACGGCACCGCGATCATCAAGCCGACCGACCCGGCGAGCATGGCGACGACCTCCTGAGCCACCGGTTCACTGTTGACGGAGTCACCGAAGCGCCCCACGCTGGCGCTGAGGATCAGCAGCGTCGGCGGTGATGACACGTTCGCCGAGGACTGCCCCACGCTCGGCCTCGGTTGCCGCCGGCTGGTCCGGGGTGGACACGGCACCGGGCCAGAGGAACGCCGCGCCAGCGAGCACCGCGACGGCGAGCAGGGCGACGACAGCGAGTGGCCAGCGAGGTTCCCGCTAGCTCATCGATCACCCCACTGTCCGTGGTGCGCGGCGGCGGCTCTGTGCGAGGGCGTCCCCGCCACCGTAGCGACGAGGAGGGAGTTTCGTCTGCCTATGTCCTACACTTTGTAGGAGATAATGCGACTCATTCCCTCCCACCACACGCGGCGAGCGGGGCCTCGTCCCACGACCGAAGCTCCGTGGGCCGTCGCTCTCGCCGTCACCGCCGCGTTCGCAGCGTTGTCGAGCTATGGCCTCCACCACGTCGGCCCGCTTGATCAGCACGTTCCGGTGGAGATGCTGCTCGCTCTGCTCGGCGCGGCATTGCTCGCGGTGAGCATCGGGGCCGCCGTCGCACCCCCGACGGTACCTCGGCCCATCCTCGTCCTTGCCGGCCGCTCAGCCGTCGTCGGCGATCTGACCAGGGAGCAGACCCGCTTCTGCGCAACGCTGCACGCATCCGCGCTGCCGCACGGATTCTTCGTTGCCCTGGGACCCCGGTTCCTGCGCCGGTACTTCGAGTCCTTCGCCGACTCGCCTCACGCGGTGGCGATGGTCGCAACGGTCGACGACCACCCCGTCGGGTTCCTCGTCGGTCCCGTCCGAGCGAGGTCACACCGGCAGTGGGTGGTCCGCAATCGGGGCCTGGGGCTCGCGCTCGCCGGCGCGACCGCCCTCGCCGTGCGTCCTGGTCTCGCCTGGCACTTCGTCCGGACGCGACTGACGCGCTACCGCGTCGCGCTTCGCCGGGATGCTGCCCCCGCACCGCATCGCGATGAGACCCCCACCAACGACGTCGCCGTGCTCAGCCACGTGGCCGTGCTCGAGGGAGCGCGGCACACCGGTGCAGGCACGCTGCTTGTCTCGGACTTCGAGGACGCCGCACGAGACGCAGGCATCCAACGCGCATACCTGCACACCCTCGACGGACCCGACGGCGCCGGTCCGTTCTACAGCCGCCTCGGCTGGCATCCCGGACCCACCCACCCCACAGCGGAAGGACGACGGATGCAGGAATGGACCAGAACCCTCGGCCGCGAGCCCGGCGCATGAGCCGCGGATGCGCGTCCGTCCTGGTGCTCGCTCTGCTCGTCGTCGGATGCGGGGCCGACGAGACGGTCCGGCAACCCGAGAGCGCCGAACCGCAAAAGCGGGCCGCGCTCGTGCCGGTGGTCACACAGGCGCCCGAACCGCTGCCCTCGTTCGCGCAGTACGAGCCTGGACCCGAGGAGCGGTTCCCCAACGCCAAGCGGGTCGCAGGGCAGGCTGCGCAGAACCTCCTGACGTACGAACGAGGTGCGACGCGTGCCGCGATCGCTGCACGGCTTGGACTGGGCGCCGAGGCGACAAGGCAGTTGACCGAGTCGCTGGGCGCGGCCGTCAAGCCGAACGCGGCGTCCGTGGCCGAGGTCATCTATCCGCAAATGGCCGGCACGACGGCGACCTCGTTCGGCGCAATGGTCGTCGTGCGCCAACTCCTTCAGGACGCCGCAGGTCGTCGCAACGCAGTGACCAGGACGGTCGACGTCCGTCTGCGGCGCTCCGGCGGGCCGTGGACGGTGCAGGAGATCGCGTCCGTCGGCGGCAACGAAGTCGAGCGCCCGCGTGACCTGCCCCACGCGGCATCCCGGCTCCTGGACGACGACCGCGTCACCCTCACCGACACTGCACGATGGGACATCTTCCGGGGTGCGGTGGACCCCGCACTCCTCGAGGCCCTCTCCCGCGCCGCCGAGCGGCACCGATTCTCCGTTGCCGTCCTCAGTTCCGGTCATCCGCGCAACGTTTGGCAGACCGACCGCCGCAGCGCCCACTCGAGTGGCTACGCGGCCGACATCTACGCGGTTGACGGACGACTCGTCGTCCGTCAACCGGGCGTCGGGACGGCGGCTCACCAGCTGGCGCAGAGCTTCGCCGGCAGCGGGGTCCGCCAGCTCGGCAGCCCATGGGACTTCGATGGCCCCGGCCGGGCCTCGTTCACCGATGACGTGCATCTGGACCACCTCCACGTGCAGCGCAGCGCGGTCGGCGAGACGCGGTGATCGCACTGACAGGAGCACCCTCCCCTCTCGCCGCGATCACGCTCGACGTCGCCCCCTCATTCGAGTTCGGCCCCGTCGAGCTCGCCTGGCACGGGGTGATGATCGCCATCGGGATGGCACTCGGCACGCTCCTCATCGCACGCATGGCCCCCGGCCGGGGCCTCGAGCGCGACCGTGCGCTCGACGGCGCCGTGGCCATCGCCGTTGCGGGCATCGTCGGATCCCGGCTCTTCTTCATCGCGCAGGACGCACCGGCTGACCTCGTCCAGCCGTCGGCCTGGCTGGGAACCCGAGGGTTCGCGTTCTACGGCGCCATGATCGCGGCGCCAGCCGCAACCTGGTTGGTGCTCCGTGGCACGCGACGGGTCCGTGACTATCTAGACCTCTACGCGCTGATCTTCCCGCTCGGAATGGCCGTCGGGCGCATCGGCGACCTCCTGTCCGGTGAGCACTACGGTCCGCCTACGTCGGCGCCCTGGGGATTCATCTACCCCCACCCCGACTCAGAGACTCCCTTGCGCGATGTCGCGTACCAAGCGGGCGCGTTCTACGAGATCCTTGCGGCCGCGACGCTGTTCGCCGTCGTATGGGCGGCTCGTCGGAGGTTCACCGTTCCCGGCGTGCTCGCGTGCGTCGTGGTGGCCGGCTACGCGGCGTCGCGCTTTCTCATCTTCTTCGTCATCCGAGACAGCCCCGAGATCGGCCTGGGACTGCGCCAAGCCCAGTGGACGAGCCTCGTGCTGGTCGCGGCGAGCATCGCCGCGATCGCGATGTTCCGCCACCAGGCGGCCATTCGACCCCACGCAAGCGTGACGGTCGAATCCCCCTGAGGCGCAGTATCTCCGACGTCACGTAGGAGTGATTGCTACCGTCAGGAGATGCTTCGCCTCCTTCTGGGCAGTCTCGCGATCCTCGCGCTGCTCCCTGCGGTCGCAGCCGCTGACGACCGGGTGATCGCCCCCGGGGTCAGTGCCGGCGGCGTCGACCTCTCCGGCCTCACCGTCGATGCCGCCACCGACAAGCTGAATCAGCAGCTCGCCCCCGCGCTCGCAGCTCCGCTGGACGTCCTGATCGCCGGACGTCGGTTCGCGGTGAGCGCCGAGTCACTCGGCGCGTCGTTCGATGCCGCCGCCACCGCACGTCGCGCGGCGGACGCGGGTACTCCGGCAAGCCCGTTGGACATCGGCCCGGCCGCCGCGACTGACGCGGCGGCCGTGGCGCGAAAGGTCGATGCACTCCGGAGCACCACGTCGCGCAAGCCTCGGTCGGCGCGGCTGCGCCGCATCACGAGTCGCGAAGTGATCTGGACCCGCGCCCGTCCGGGGATCACCATCGACGGTCGAACGCTCGCCTCCGCACTTGCTGCGGCCGCGGTGACGCCGGGCAACCGCCGCGTGATCTTCGCGGTCCGACGCCTCGCTCCTGCCGTCAGCAACGCCGCGCTGCGCGCCCGCCATCCGTCGATCGTGACCGTGGACAAGCGGACGTTCACGCTGCGGCTGTTCACGGGCCTGCGGCGTGCAGCGAGTTACCGGATCGCTCACGGCCAGCGGGCCTACCCGACGCCAAACGGGCGGTTCCGCATCCGCTCCAAGCAGGTGAACCCCAACTGGTACGTGCCCAACGCACCGTGGGCAGGCGAGCTGGCCGGCTCGGTCGTCCCCGGCGGATCGCCGCAAAACCCGCTCCGGGCACGATGGATGGGACTGGCCGGCGGCATCGGGATCCACGGGACTTCGGCCGAAGGCTCCATCGGCAGTCGAGCGTCGCATGGCTGCGTCCGCATGCGTGTGCGCGACGTCGTGCGCCTCTACCGGCGGGTCGCAGTCGGCACACCGGTCGTCATCGGCTGAGCCCACCGCAGCGGAAACACTTGACCCCGACATCGGGCGCCCCGGGTGGAGCCGCGACCCGACCAATCTCCTACATGATGTAGGAATTATCCGTACGCTGTTCCCATGAGTTCTCATCGGGAGCCGGACCAGTCGACCCACCCCTCCGCGTCGGACCGGTCCTCTGAAGAGCATGTCCGTGCGAAACCCCGCGACGCGTCGCCCGCCGTGGTCCGTCGTGTCACGAACGGGCTTCGACGGCGAGCCTTTGATGCCCTCACACGTCGCCAGACGGTCAACCCGGCGGCAGCGGCGTCCACGCTTGAGCTGTGGGGAAACGACTACGGCGGGTGGGTCGTGCCAGCTGATGAGATCGACGACGACTGGATCTGCGTATGCGCAGGGGCCGGCAGCGACGTCTCCTTCGAGAGCGAGATTCTGAGGCGCACGGGCGCCCGCGTCGTCAGCATCGACCCATTCGCGGTCTTCGCCGAGCAAGCGCGGAACCGCGTCGGGGAGTCCCATCGCTACTCGTTTCGGGTCGCCGCGCTCACGGCCACGGACGGTCCCGTAACGATGACCGGCCGCCAGGACTCGGTGGCCGGAAGCGTGTCGGCGCACGGCCTCCATCAAGGCGAGACGTTCGAGATCGAGGGGCTGACGCTGCCCTCGTTGCTCGCAGAACTGGAGGCACCTCAGGCTCAGCTGCTGAAGCTCGACATCGAAGGATCAGAGTACGAAGTCCTCGGCAACGCGGATCTCGCGGCGCTCGGCGTCCGAGTTCTGTGCGTGGAGCTCCACCACACGAACGGGGTGCGCGCGGGACGCGCGCTGCTCCGTCAGCTTGAGGCGCAGGGATTCACATGCGTGAGCCGGCGCGGAACGGACCTCACCCTCGTGCGACGCTAGCGGTCACGGACCGCCGCCCCGGGCCCCGGCGAGAAGGTCGTCACCGACGGCACCGTCGAAGAGGGCACCAGCGGCCGTCGACCAGTCGCTACTCACCGGCGAGTCGATTCCGGTCGAGAAGCACCCCGGCGACGACGTCGTCGGCGCCACCGTGAACGTCGGCGGACGCCTGGTCCTCCAGGCGACCAAGATCGGCAGCGACACCGCGCTCGCGCAGATCGCGCGGCTCGTGCGGACGGCGCTGGTCGTCCGCCACCAGACCCGGTCTCTGGCATTGGGCACTGCTACCGTCACCGCTTGCCGCTCGCCGTAACGTTGCTGCCGCACGACAGGGGGACGAGTCTCGTCTTCTTGCTCGTCTTGGCCGGCGCGGGCCTGCTGATCCGGAGCGACTCCGCCGAGCACTCGACGACCACCATCGGGATTGGGCTCGCGCTGCTGGGCGTCCTCGCGGCAACAGTCCCCGGGAATGCCGGGGAGGATGGCGTCCCGCTGTTGCCCGGGCTGCTTGCCGTCGCTACCGCCGGCGCGCTCGCGCGTGCCGGCACTGCGGCTGGCTGGCTTGCCATCGGGGCGATGAGCGCAGCTCTCCTTCTCGTGGCGATCGCCCCTTTCGACACCTCCGGGTTCCTCTCGGGAGACCTTCCACACCCTCGAGAACGTGCCTTTCTCACGGCGGGCCTCGGGAGTCTCGCGGCGCTCTGCACGGCCAGCTTCGCCCTCGGCCGCCGGCACTCTTCGCAGGCTCTCCGGATCATCCCGGCCGGGATCATGGCGGCAGCCATCGCGGCCTACGGTTACCCAGTGGTCGTTTCGCTGATCTGACCTGCGGCCACGGCGCCGTTCGGCTCGAGCGCAGGCACAGGTGACGTCACCATCGATGCCTGCGTGGGTTCCCGAGCCGGGGGCGCTGAACGAGCCACGGTGCACAACCGACCCCTCTCGATCGTGGCACGGCATCCCTGCCGTGCCTGGTCGTTGGGGATCGGCTCCGCACCGAGCGGGGCCACCGAGAGGTGGAGGACGTCGGATGTCCACGAAGACGAAGAAGCGACCGTCCGAGGAGACGGACGAGGAGCGCCAGGCGCGCCGCAACGCCGACCGGCAGCGAGCGCAGGAGGCGGTCGAGGCGTTGCGGTCCAGCGAAGGCTGGCAGCGATGGCTCGGGCTGCGCCGGCACTTCCATCGGTACTCGCTCTCGAACCAGGTCTTGATCGCGTTCCAGATGCCGGAGGCGTCGCGGGTCGCCGGGTTCCGCGCGTGGTTGCGGTTGGGGTACGCGGTGACGAAGGGATCGCGCGCGATTCGGGTGTGGGTCCCGATGCCGCCGTCCAAGCAGCAGCTGGCCGAGTGGCTCGAGGCGGGCGGGGCGCCGGCGGACAAGCCGCGCGTGCGGTTCCGGCTTGGCCCGGTGTTCGACCGCTCGCAGATCACGCCGCTCCCGCCGCCGGCGGAGCCGGTGCCGCTGGATCCCCCGATCATCGAGCCGGAGGGTGACTCGCTCGGTTGGGCGTTCCCGCGGCTCTGCGCGCTGGCCGGTGAGCTGGGCTGCGGGGTGGTAATCGAGCGAATGCCGGATGGCACCGGCGGGTGCTTCATGCCCGAGCTGCGGGTGATCTCGCTCAACGAGGCGAACTCGGTGAACCACCAGGTCAAGACGATGGTGCACGAGCTCGGGCACGCGCTGATGCGCTGGTCCATCGAGAAGGGCGAGGTCGAGCTGACCTACTCCCAGGAAGAGCTCGTCGTGGAATCCGTCGCCTACACCGTGTGCGGGTCGATAGGGCTGGACACCAGCGACTACTCGATCCCGTACCTCACGTCCTGGAGTGAGCGGACGCCGATGGAGATCGTGGAGCGCTGCGCCGCCTGGGTCGACCAGATCGCCAAACGCATCGAGGACTGCGTCGGCGACCCGCCCGGCGCACCGCTGGTCGCGGCCGCGTAGCCGCCGTCAGGGCTGGAAGCCGGCCCGCTCGAGTTGCTCGCCGGTCAGCTCCCAGGGCTGGCCGGCGACCCAGTCCCCCGCGATCTCGTCGAGGAACTCGTGCAGGTCCGCCTGGCTGGGCGGGCGACCGACCAGTGGCCGAGAACTGCGGTCGCGATGGTCGCCTTGTCGGCGGTCGTCTCCCAGTCAAGGATCGAACGAGGACCTGACGCCAGGACCGTCCCCGTGGTCGCGCCGTCAGGCCCCGACGTGGTGCAGGTGAGCTGCGTGCGCTCGCCTCCGTCAAGACCGTGGACATAGCTCCCGGCGTACGTCGTGAACCTCAGGGTCTCCGTTCCCATCACGCGAAGGTACCGAGAACCGAGTCAAAACAACGGTTTGAGGTAGTTCGGGGATCGAAGAGGAGGACAAGCGCCGGTCGCTGGGTGGTGGTCGGTCCTGTCCTTCAGGCGAGCACCCTCCGCCTATGGGTGTCAAGCCCCGCGGAGTCGCCTTCGGCGAGTCCTGACGGACCGGGGCTTGACACCCGTCGGCTCGGGCGCGTGCCAGCGGCCATGACCAACCACCACCCAGCGGCAGGCCGGAAGAACGGGCCGCCCCCAACCCCAAAGCAGCAGCGCTACCTGCGCCAGCTGGCCACCAGCAGAGGCGTGAGCTTCACGCCCCCCAAGACCAAGGCCGAAGCCTCCCAGCTCATCGCACAGCTCAAGGCCCGCACCCCCGACTCGCGCTCGGACCGCACCCGCGAGATCCGCAACGTCCAGCGAGACATGCAGACCCGCGGAGACGCGGCGCGCGTGCGCGACCACGAGCTCGAAGGCCACGGCAGCACCGCCGCCTGGAAGGAGCGCAACGCATGAGCCCGCTCGACGTCGTCCAGGTCGCCACCTACACCACCCACGCCGGCGAGCACCGCCTCCTCGAGGCCTCACGCACCCACCGCGGCTACCGCCTCAACGACCTCCCCGCCACCCCGGGCGACGGCGACTCCTACCTCGTGGAAGCCGACCTCCTCGACGTCGAGGAGCTCCGCGGCGTCGTCATGGACTACCTCGCCCAGACCGAGCTCAGCGGCCTCATCCCGATGGACACGCGCCGCATCTACCCCGACACCCCGCTGGACGACGACGAGCAGGTGGCCGCATGAGCCCGCTCGACTACCCCGACCCCGCCGAGCGCCTCGCCGCCGACGAGGCCGACCGGGCGCTCGCGCA
The DNA here is from genome assembly GCF_009707605.1 of Conexibacter sp. W3-3-2. Taxonomy (NCBI): domain Bacteria; kingdom Bacillati; phylum Actinomycetota; class Thermoleophilia; order Solirubrobacterales; family Conexibacteraceae; genus Conexibacter; species Conexibacter sp. W3-3-2. The sequence continues at coordinate 1,010,883 of NZ_WLYW01000001.1, forward strand.
GCTCCTGGGCGACTACATCACCCGCCGCGCGAACTGCACCACCCCCGAGGTCCTCGACCTCCTCACCGCCGCCGGCGAACACGGCCACCAGGCCATCGCCCAGATGCGCGACCTGCCCGGCTTGCCTCGGAAACACGAAAGCCTCCCGGCGAGAGGAGGCTTCCGGTCGGGGATGTTCCGAAGAACATCCCTAGTAGCGGGGGCAGGATTCGAACCTGCGACCTTCGGGTTATGAGCGTGATCTACGAGGTCAGCTCAGGCTTGTAGGCCGCGTTCAAGGGCTCCCGCGGGGTCTCCGATCAGGAGACATTCGCTCATGTTGCGACCTAGATTGAGACCCCGCCGATCGGAAACTCGGGGGGAGGTAGTTGGCGTCTCGCGCGACTTGGTAGGTATGACATCTACCAACAGCCAGCATCATCTTCCATCGCCTGACGACGCTCTGCTCGACGCAGCAGAGGCCGCCAAGCTCCTCCACGTCCCCACAAGCTGGGTCTACGCCGAGGCCCGCGCTGGTCGTCTCCCCCACGTCCGGGTCGGCCGGTATCGCCGCTTCCGCCGCGGCACGCTCGAAGAGTGGATCGCCTCGCACGAGCGGGGGCCACGGCGATGAGTACGACGAAGAAGCAGCGACGCGCGTACGGCGTCGGCACCCTCGAGACGAGGCTGAACAAGCAGGGCCGCGAGGTCTACTACGGCCGCTTCCGGGCCGGCGGGCGACAGATCCGTCGGAAGCTCGGCCTGAAGCGACGCGCCGGCGAGTCGACCGGCATGACCAAAGCCGAGGCCGAGCGCGCCCTACAGAAGCTCATCGAGGCCTACACGCGCCTCACCCCCGTCTCGGAGCGCATCGATCTCCAGGTCGCCGGCGAGCGCTACCTCGTCCACCTGGAGCAGGTGATGAAGCGCAAGCCGACCACGATCCAGGACTACGAGATCATGCTGCGCAAGCACCTCGTCCCGTTCTTCAAGGGCAGGTCCTTGGAGAAGATCGACACGCAGCTCGTCGCCGACTACCTCGTCGCCAAACAGCTCGACGGGCTCGCGAGCAAGACCGTCGGCAACCAGCTCACCTTCCTCCACGGCGTCTTCCGCCACGCCATGAAGAAGGGATGGGCGAGCGCCAACCCGGTCGTCGCGGTCGACCGGCCACGCGAAGACGTCACCGACCCGGACATCCGCTTCCTGATCCACGAGGAACTCGAAGCACTCCTGCGCGCCGTCGACGACGACGAGTTCACCCAGGTCGACTACCCGCTGTACCTCGTCGCCGCGACGTGCGGCCTGCGCCAGGGCGAGCTCGTCGCGTTGCGGTGGCGGGACGTGGACTGGACCGCCGGCGTCATCCGCGTGCGCCGTAATTACACGCGAGGCACCTGGGGCACGCCGAAGTCCCGACGTTCCAGTCGAGCCGTGCCGATGATCGACCGCACCGAAGGCGCCCTCGACCGGCTCTACCAGCAGTCGCGGTACCGCGAGGACGACGACCTCGTGTTCGGTCATCCCCAGCTCGGGTCGGTGCTCGACGCCTCCAAGCTCCGCAAGCGGTTCAAGCAAACGCTCGCGCGCGCGGGCGTGCGCGAATCCGTTTCCACGACCTCCGGCACACGTTCGGAACCCAGGCAGCAGCTGCCGGGGTTCCCCTCCGGACGCTGCAGGAGTGGATGGGACATCGGGACTACAAGACGACCTTGATCTATGCAGACTACGCGCCGAGATTGCAGGAACGGGAGATGATGGAACGGGCATTCAAGAGTCCCGAACTGAGCACGGATTGCTCCGTGCAGCACACAGAATAAGACCCCAGAGCACGCCCCCGAGGGCTGCCCGCTGCTTCCGTACGGTTGTCGAGACCGTCGAGCGGAGCCTAGGATCCCGCTCGCTAGACCCTATGAGGCGGTCGGCCCGGAGGGTTGACCGCCGAAGCTGGTGGCCGGACGCTCCTCGCGGGGGTTTGTCTGGCCGGAGAACGGCTCCGGCTGAGCCCAGGAAGATGAGGAGGTATCCCAGTGTGTACGCGCACGCCCCCGCCGAGGCACCAGCCCTGTGCCGGCGGGCAGAGGAGAATGGTCGGTGCCATCGCGACGCGCGACGTCCTGCGACTGATCGTCGCGGCGTCGCCCGCCGGACTCGCGGATATCCTCGGATTTCGGACCGACGCGGGGGCGAGGCGCCTACCCTGAGGGAGGTCGCGACGCCGCTCCCCGGTGCGTTGAGCAGCGCGGCCAGCGGCGTCTGGAGATCGGCCAACGCGGAGCGGTCCGGCGAGAGGCCCTCGGTGATGGCGCGCTTGCTGAACATGAACTCCTGCGCTCGGTTGACGCAGTCTGCGGCGATCAGGGTCTCGCCCGCGAAGTAGAAACAGGCGAAGTCGCGGCCGGTCGTCGGGTCGCCGCGCAGCACGATGTCGTCGTAGCCGGTGCTGAGTCCGGCGATCTGGAGTTTGATGTCGTACTGGTCCGACCAGAACCACGGGAGGGCGGAGATCGCCTTATCCTTGCCGCAGATCGTCGCGGCGACGCTCTTGGCGTGCTCGACCGCGCTTGCGACGCTCTCCAGGCGCACGCGGCGGTCGTACCGCGCGTCGGGGTAACTGGCGCAGTCACCGGCAGCGAAGATGTTCGGGTCCTCGGTGCGTCCGTGCGCGTCAACGACGATGCCGTCGTCGACCGCCAGCCCGGCGTCCTGGGCCAGTTCGACGTTGGGCAGGACGCCGACGCCGACGATGACGAGCTCGGCGGCGATGAGATCCCCGTCGGCGAGCCGGACCCCGCTGACGCGGCTCTCGCCCTCCAGCGCGGCGACACCGACCCCGAGGCGGAGGTCGACGCCCTCCTCCCGATGGACGCGGTCGTAGAACGCGGAGACCTCGGGAGCCGTGACGCGCCCCAGGACGCGGTCGGCCGCCTCCAGGACGGTCACCTCGACGCCCAGCTTCCGCAGTGAGGCTGCCGCCTCCAGACCGATGTACCCGGCGCCGACGATCACCGCTCGGCCGGCGGTCGCGAGGCTGCCCTTGATGGCCTCGATGTCGGCGGCGTCCCGCAGGTAGTGGACGCCCGCGAGGTCCATCCCGGGGATGCGCAGCAGACGCGGTCGGGCCCCCACGCAGAGCACGAGCCTGTCGTAGCCCACCGCCTCTCCGTCATCCAGGCTCACGGTCTGGGCCTCACGGCTGATCCCGGTGACGCGGGCCTGGCGGAAGACCACCTGCTCCTTCTCGTAGAACCCCGGCTTGCGGATGAGCAGGTCCTCGAGCGTCGTCGTCCCGGCGAGGAACGTCTTGGAAAGCGGCGGGCGCTGATAGGGCAGCGACGGCTCGTCACCGATCAGCAGGATCTCGTCGGTCCAGCCGTTCTGGCGCAGGCTCGCGCACAGCTGCGCGCCCGCGTGGCTGGCTCCGACGATGACCACCCGCATCCGGTTCGTCTCCATCGTTGCTCCCCGCCTGCCGCCGTTCGCCCGGGTTTAGCCGGCCGACTTGGGCGTGAGCTGGACCATCATCCGGTCGTAGCCCTTGACGAAGTTCGACTGCACGTACTCGGGCTCGCCGATCACGTCGATCCGGTCGAAGCGCACGAGGAGCTCCTCCCACAGGATCCGCAGCTGCATCTCGGCGAGCCGGTTGCCCATGCAGCGGTGCACGCCGAAGCCGAACGACATGTGGTTGCGCGCGTTCTTGCGGTCGATGATGAGCTTGTCCGCGTCCTCGAACTTCGTCTCGTCGCGGTTGCCCGAGGCGTACCACATGACGACCTGGTCGCCCTTGCGGATGAACTGCCCGCCGAAGTGCACGTCCTCCTTGGCGACGCGGCGCATGTAGGCCAGCGGCGTCTGCCAGCGGATGATCTCCGAGACCATGTTCGGGATCACCGACGGGTCGGCCTTCAGCTTCTCGAACTGGTCGGGGAACTGGTTCAGCGCGTAGACGCCGCCGGACATCGAGTTGCGGGTCGTGTCGTTGCCGCCGACGATCAGGAGCGTCAGGTTGCCGAGGAACTCCATCGGCTTGTTGATCAGGTCCTTCGTGTCCTCCGAGGTCTGCATCAGCGTGATCAGGTCGAACCCGTCGGGCTCGCCGGCGGCCCGGCGCGCCGCCTTGTCGTGCCACAGCGCGACGAAGCTGCGCGCCAGCTCCTCCGCGGCGGCGAACATCTCGTCCTGGTGGGTCGTGCCGCCGGTGCCCTCCGCGGTCCCGCTGATGGTGTCCGACCAGTAGGTGAGCTTGTGGCGCTCCTCGTAGGGGAAGTCGAGGAGCGTCGCGAGCATCCGGCCGGTGATCTCCTTGGAGACGCGCTCGACCCAGTCGAACGGCGCGTCGGTCGGCAGACTGTCGAGCACCTCCTGGACGCGCTCACGGATGAGCCCCTCCATCTCCTTGAGGTTGCGCGGCGCGACGACGCCCTGAACCGCCTTGCGCTGCACGTCGTGCTTCGGCGGGTCCATCGCGATGAACATCTCGATCTCCAGCGGCGGCTGCCCGAGCACGATGTACGGCTCGGCCGAGAAGACCCTCGGGTTGGAGTCGACGGCCTGGATGTCCTCGTAGCGCGTGATCGACCAGAACGGACCGAACGGGCTGTCGGCCAGGTAGTGGACCGGGGCCTCCTCACGCAGCCGCGCGAAGTACGGGTACCACTTGCCCTGACGGTTCATGAACGGGTTGCTGACGTCGATCTCCGTCAGCGGCACGTCGGCCGGGTCCGGGATCGGCTGCTCGGTGAAGACGAGTGGCTTGTCGAAGCCGGCCCTGCGCTTGGCCAGCTTCACGAGATGTGCAGCCCGGACCTGCCGATCGACCGGCACGGTTGACTGCACCTTATTGGTCACCTTGGCCATGGCCCGGTCGAGGACGCTGTCGGTCGTCGTCATGGGTCTCTGCTTCCGCCTGTCGTCGTCGAGATTTCGGTCTACATCTGGAATTCGGGAAGACGGACCGTGAGGCCGTCGAGTTCTTGGCTTGCCTCCATCTGACACGCGAGGCGTGAGTTCGGCGCGCACTCCGGGGACATCTCGACCATCGCGCTCTCCTCGGCCGACCGGGTCCCCGTCCTGGCAATCCACTCGTCGTCGACGATGATGTGGCACGTCCCGCACGACGCCTCGCCACCGCAGTCGCCGTCGATCCCGGGGATGCCGTTACCCGTCGCAAGCTCCATGAGCGACTCGCCGTCGACGAGCTCGACATCGTGCGCGGTGCCGTCGTATTCAACGAACGTGATGGTTCCCATCGTCTTCCCTTTCTGGAGGTCACGAGGAGACGGCCGTCGTGCGGCGGGGCGCCGTCGACCGTCCACGGCATGACCATACGCCGATAATTTACACGATGTCAAGTCGACTCGTCTATTCCTGGGGTGTACCGTAGCCGCATGGCCCTCCTGTCTCGTCGCTCCGAAAGCTCCGATGCCCGGCGCGCGACCGAGCAGGCCCTCATCGAGGCGACCCTGGCCTCCCTCGCCGAGGGCGCCGCGTATGCGGACCTGACGATCGACCAGATCGTCCGGCGCGCCGGCCTCTCGCGTCCGACGTTCTACTCGTACTTCCGCGACAAGCGAGCGCTCGTGCTGCACCTCGGCGTCGCGTTCGAAGAAGACCTCGCCGGCGTCGCGGAGCCGTGGCTTGACAACGCCGCCGGTGACGTCCGCGACACCCTCCGACGCGTCCTGGAGGTCTTCCAACGACACGCCGCCACTCTCGGCGCCCTCGTCGAGGCATCCACCTATGACGTGGAGGTCGCAGAGTTCTGGCGCGCGTTCCACCAGCGCTTTCGCCCCGGAGCCGAGGCGCGGGTGCGCGCAGGCACGCCGGACCTCGACGACGAGTCGATCCGCGCCCGCGCCTACACGCTCGTCTACATGACGGAGAGCTCGATCACCGAGCATGTCCTTCGCCCGTCGATCGGGGAAGACGCGCTCGTCGCCCAGCTCGCCTTCGTTTGGGACGCCGCCACCGGCGGCTGAGGATCGCTCCACTCTTCCGCTGTTCATCGGCAGTTGCTGCGCTCGAGCGCAAGGAGCATGTCCAGTCACGACGATCGAGGAGCGCCAGACGGTGCGTCGACATCCCCTCTTACACTCTGTCAGGCTATATGTCTGGCGGACCTGACGCCCGTTTCGAAGCAAGGAGATTCCGTGCGACACCCCGGACACCAGCCCGTCTCACCTCGCGCGCAAGCTCGGACGTCCGCATGACCGGCGCAGTGCGCTCGGTCGCAAATCGCTTCACGCATGTCCGGGCCGGCCACTGTGCGTCGGGAAGCCTGCGCGACGTTCTCGCCTTCCATGAGCTCGACTACGGCCGCGGCCCCCTGTCGGAGGGGATGTGCTTCGGACTGGGGAGTGGTCTGGGCTTCATGTACGCGCCGGTCCCGCAGGTGACGCCGCCGATCTACATCGTGGGCAGGACCGAGGCGCTCGAGGAGAGCTTTGCCCTGAACCTCGACGTCCCGCTCTCGATCAGAGACACCGACGACGCCGCGACCGGGCTGCGCTGGGTCCGCGAGGAGCTCGAGCGCGGCCGCCCGCCGATCGTGTGGTCGGACATCGCCGAGCTCGAGTACCTGCGGGTACGCATGTCCAACACCCGACACGCGATCGTCGTCGTGGAGGTCGACGAGGAGGCCGGTGTCGCGCTCCTGGCCGACAACGACCGGGACGGCCTGCAGCCGTGCTCGCTGGGATCCCTCGCACGCGCGCGCTCCTCCGGTGGCTTCCCCGGTCCCAACCTCCACCGCACCTTCGTCTACGACTGGCCGGACCGGCTCGGCGATCCCGCCGCGGCGATCGCGCGCTCGATCCGCGGGAGCATCGGGAACATGCGCGAGGGCGGGGCCCGGCTCGGCGGCATGGAGGCCCCGGCGGGACTCGAGGGCGTGGACCGGTTCGCCGAGGATTACGCGCAGTGGCCGCAGACCTTCGGCGAGGACCTTCCCGCCATCCTGTCCGCGCTGTCGATCTTCATCGTCAAGGCCGGGACCGGGGGCGCGCTGTTCCGCTCCCTGTACGCCGAGTTCCTGTCGGACTCCGCGATCCTGCTCGAAGACCCCACCCTGGCCGATACGGCCCGCACGGCGGACGGGCTCGCCGAAGGCTGGCGGTCACTGGCGGCCGCCGCACGGTCCGGAGACCACGAGACAGGGGTGGAAGTCCTCGCCGGTGTCGTGGCGGCCGAGCGCCGGCTCATCGAGGAACTGGAGCGCTGGATCGCCCGCTGACCTCGATCGTCACGCGCCGGCGGTGATCTCCGGCAGCACGGAGCGCCACAGACGCACCAGGGCGGCGAGGATGTCCTCGTCCTCGACCTGCGGCGCGTCGAGATGCTCGGCCAGCGACCGCTGTGTCATCCAGACCAGCGCGAAGGCGTCCGCACGAATGGCGCCGGCCGGACGATCCGGAGTGAGTTCGCTGGCGCGCTCGACCACGGCCTCGATGAACCGGGCGTGGAACTCCCGCCAGAAGACGGCGACCTCGGGGTCGTAGGTGGAAGCCTCGACGATCGCCCTGAGCGTGGAGTGGTCACCGCGGAACGCCTCGAGCACACCGCGCAGCGTCGAGTGCAGATCGTCGTCCCGCAGCTCGAGCCAGGCATCGGCAGCGACGTGCGTGCGTCGTTCGAAGCGGGCCCCCAGAGCGAGCATCAGGTCGCGCTTGTCCACGAAGTACGCGTAGAAGGTCGGCCTCGAGATCGAGGCCTCCGCCGCGATCGCGGCGACGCTGACCTCGGCGTAGGAGACCCCTCGCCCCAGCAGCTGCACGGTCGCCTCGAGGATCGAGTCCCGGTTGACCGCAGCGGTCTGACCGCTCGCTGGACGCTTGGAGAGCACGCTCATCGCCGGGACGATACACGACGTCGACCACGGACTTTTCACTTGTCTTGACGCAAATCTTGACATCGTGTAAAGTACTTTGTTAGGCTTGCTGTCGTCCTGAAGTCGCGAGTCGAGGAGAGCCGCCCCGCATGTCTACGTCATCGCCGGATCTGAAGAACGTCCGGGTCGCCGATCCGGAGCACTGGCGCGAGGGCGCGCCGCTGGAGCTGTTCAAGCAGCTGCGCGGCACGTGTCCCGTGCACTGGAGTTCGGGCATGACGAGCTTTCCCGACGAGCCCGGGTTCTGGTCGGTGACCAACCAGGAGCTCGTCCACGAGGTGAGCCGCAACTGGCAGCTCTACTCCTCCGAGCTCGGCGGCATGGTCGGGATGCCCTGGGTGCAGCTCGAGGTCCAGAACGGGATGTTCATCGGGATGGACCCGCCCAAGCACGGCCGCCTGAAGTCGCTCTTCCAGCGTGGCTTCACGCCCAAGCGGATCGCCGAGCACGAGGACAAGATCCGCAGGATCGTCGTCGCGAAGCTCGACGAGCTCGAGGGCCGAGAGGAGTTCGACGTCGTCACGGAGCTCGCCGCGCCGGCGGTCTCCCGCGTGATCGGCGACTTCATGGGGATCGACGAGGCCGACGACGCCATGTGGGCGCACCTGGTCAACATGCTCGTCGGCGGCGACGACGCGGAGCTCAACCCGGAGGGCCCGGACTCGGTCATCGAGAAGGTCATCCCGGAGATCGTCCAGCGCTGTCAGGTCCTCATCGACGACCGCCGTGCGAACCCGACCGACGACCTGATGAGCATCCTCGTCCATGCCGAGGTCGACGGCGAGGTGCTGACGGACTGGGAGATCGTGATGGGCTTCATCCTGCTGGTCACCGCCGGCAACGACTCCACGAAGGCGACGTTCTCCAGCGGGATCAAGGCCCTGATCGAGAATCCGGACGAGCGCGCCAAGGTCGTCGCCGACCCGTCGCTGATCCCGAGCATGGTCGAGGAGTGCCTGCGGATGTTCCCGGCGTTCGCGCACTTCCGCCGCACCGCGACGCAGGACACCGAGCTGGGCGGCTGCCCGATCAAGAAGGGCGAGAAGGTCATGCTCTGGTACCCGGCGACCGGGTACGACGAGGCCGTCTACGAGGAGCCCGAGGCGTTCCGCGTCGAGCGCAATCCCGAGCACCAGGCGTTCGGCGCCGGAGGCCGCCACTTCTGCCTGGGCACCGCGCTCGCCCGGCTCGAGCTGAAGGTCCTGTTCGAGGAGACGCTCAAGCGCTACCCCGACCTGGAGTTCGCGGCGACGCCGCGGTACGCGACCGCGATCTTCATCAACCAGCTGACGACGCTCCCGGTGCGGCGCGCCGCCGCCTGAGCCCCCGGCTATCACCGCACCACGAGGAGAGCTCCCATGGGTGAGACGTACGACAACATCGTGATTGGCGGCGGCGCGGCAGGCTGCGTCGTCGCCGCGCGACTGAGCGAGGATCCCGATCGCAAGGTCCTCCTGCTCGAAGCCGGCGGCCACAACCGCCGGCTGTCGGTGAAGGCGCCTGCGGCGTTCTCGAGCCAGTTCGGCACCAAGCTGGACTGGGAGTACTGGACCGAGCCCGAGGAGAACCTGTTCGGCCGCAGCCTGCACGAGCCACGCGGCAAGCTCCTGGGCGGCTGCTCCTCGATGAACGCGATGATGTACGTCCGCGGCAACGCCTACGACTACGACTCGTGGGTCCAGCAGGGAGCCGACGGCTGGTCGGCCGAGGAGGTGCTCCCGTTCTTCCGCCGTTCCGAGCGCAATGCCGACCTCGCCGGGCCCTATCACGGCACCGACGGCCCGATGAGCGTCTGCACGGTGACGCCGGACCCGGTCACCCGCCGCGTCGTCGACGCCTGTGTCGAGGCGGGGTTCGAGCTGCGCGACGACATCAACGGCGAGCAGCAGGAGGGCGTGACGTTCACGCAGGTCAATCAGCGAAACGGCGTTCGGCATGACACCGCAACCGCCTTCCTGCAGCCGGCGCGCAAGCGCCCCAACCTCACCGTGCGCACCGGAGCCCTCGTGCACCGCGTGCTCCTGCGCGACGGCCGAGCCGACGGCGTGGAGGTCTCCTTCGGCAAGGACCGCGAGATCTTCCGCGCCGCCGGCGACATCGTCCTGAGCGCCGGCGCGTTCGGCACACCGGAGATCCTGCAGCGCTCGGGCATCGGTCCTGCCGACCACCTGCGCAGCGTCGGCGTACCCGTCGCGATCGATCTGCCGGCGGTCGGTCGCAACCTGATGGAGCACCCGTTCCAGTTCGTCAACTGGGAGCTCGCCGGCACCGACCTCGGGCTCGCCGACATCTCCCACCCCAAGCACCTCGCACGCTGGCTCGCCACCCGCAAGGGCAAGCTGGCCAGCAACGTCGGCGAGGCACTCGCGTTCTTCCGCACCGACCGGTCGCTCCCGGCGCCGGACATGGAGTTCGTCATTGCACCGCTGTTCTTCTGGGAGCACGGCAAGCGCCAGCACCCCCGGCCGGCGTTCTCGATCGGCCTGTCCTACATCGCGCCGACCAGCCGCGGCTCGGTCATGATCCGCTCCAGCGACCCGACCGCCAACGCCCGCGTGCAACTGCGGATGCTCAGCGACCCCGCCGAGGTGATGGCGATCACCACCGGGATCGAGCGCGCGCGCGAGGTCGCCGTCCAGCCCGCACTCCGCGACATGTGCGGGATCGAGATCAACCCGGGCCCGTGGGTCCGGACCTCCGAGGCGGTCGGCGAGTACGTCCGCGCCACGGTCGAGCACACCTACCACCCGGCCTGCACCGCCCGGATCGGCTCCCCCCAGGACGGGGCCTGCGACGCCCGGCTGCGCGTCCACGGCGTCGAGGGCCTCCGCATCGCCGACGCCTCGGCGATGCCGACCATCACCCGCGGCAACACGCACGCACCCACGATCATGATCGGCGAACGCTGCGCCGACTTCGTGCGCGCCGGCAGCACCGACCGGCCCGCAGCATCGCACGGTCAGCTGATCGGCCAGGGCGCCTGATGAGCACGCCAGATCGGCGAGCCGACCGGGCCGGTCTCGGCGTGGAGCGGGCCGCGACGCCGCCGAGCGCCGAGCGGGCGCAGGCCGTGTACGACGCGTTCGTCGACGTGATGACGAAGGCCACGCTGCACTCGGAGATCAGCAGCCGGCTGAGCTTCGCGGACATCGTCGCGCACGTGCACCTGCGTGACGCCCCCCAGGAACTGGCGCTCACCCTGCTGTTCGATCGCTCGCCTGTCGAGATCGCCCACGGCGCAGTCGGGCAGGCCGACGTCGAGCTGTTCATCGACACCCAGGACGTCCTGCGTTTCTGGACCGGGGACATGCACCTGGCGATGGCCATCGCCGCAGGCCACGTCGCCTACAGCGGGCCCGTCCGGAAGCTGCTGCGCATCGTCCCGATCGCACGCCGACTCGTCGCCGACTTCGCAGCCCACGCGCTGGACAGCGGCCTCGCTGCCGAAGATGAGCGACGGGGGCGTGCACCGCTCGTCGCGCCCATCACCGACTGAGAGGAATCCGACCGTGTTCGCCCACACCATCGGTGGAGCGCTCCAGAAGCGACCAGCGCCCTCGTCCCCCCGGCAGGGCGCGGTCTGCCCGCGGCCTCCTCGTAGGCTCCGCCTATGACGATCGAGTCGACCGGAACCTCCTCGCCCTGGTTCGCCCTCGGGCACGACCACCAGCTCATCCTCGAGCAGGTCGAGCGCTTCGCCAGGGAGCGCTTCTGGCCGGTGCAGGAGCGCATGGACACCGAGGAGTGGTGGCCGGCCGACGCGTTCCCGGAGCTCGGCGCGGCCGGCTACCTCGGCTGCACGGTGCCGACCGAGCTCGGCGGTGCCGGCCTGGACTTCTTCTCGTCCGCGCTGGTCGCGCAAGCGCTGTCCAAGTGGAACCCCGCTGTCGGCCTTGCGGTCCTCGCCCACGAGAACCTCTGCCTCAACAACATCCTCGCCAACGGGTCCCCGGACCTCGTCGAGCGTTTCATCCCCGGCATGAGCAACGGGACGATCGTCGGCGCGCTCGGGCTCACCGAGCCGGGTGCGGGCTCCGACGCGCTCGGGAGCATGCGGACGACCGCCAGGCTCGACGGCGACCACTACGTCCTGAACGGCACGAAGCTCTACATCACCAACGGCCCGATCGCCGACGTCGTCCTCGTCTACGCCAAGACCGCCCCCGAGAACGGCGCGCACGGCATCACCGCGTTCGTCGTCGAGACCGACACCCCCGGGTTCGAGGTCGCGCAGAAGATGATCAAGATGGGCTTCCGCGGAAGCCAGACCGCCGAGATCGTCCTGGACGACTGCCGCGTGCCCGTCGAGAACGTCGTCGGCGAGGTCGACAAGGGCGTGCGGGTCGTGATGAGCGGCCTGGACCTCGAGCGCATCGGCCTGGCGTTCATGATGATCGGGATGTGCGAACGCGCGCTCGACCTGAGCGTCGACTACGCGAAGTCGCGCGAGCAGTTCGGAAAGGCGATCGGCACCTTCCAGTTCGTGCAGGGCATGGTCGCCGACATCTACGCGGAGACCGAGTCGCTGCGGGCCTTCTGCTACCAGGTCGGCGCCGAGGTCAACGACCTCGAACACGGCGCCAACCGCCAGCACGTCAGCAAGCGCGCAGCCGCCGTCGTCCTGCAGGCCGGCCTGGTCCTCATGCGCTGCGTCGACCGGGCCGTGCAGATCCACGGCGGCTCCGGGTACATCTGGGAGATGGAGGTCAACCGGCTCTACCGCGCCGGCAAGCTCCTGCAGATCGGCGCCGGCACCAACGAGGTGCGGCGGATCATCATCGCCCGGGACCTGCTGGGCCGCTGAACACTGGCGGAGGAGGTCGGCCAGCCGCTCGGAGCCGGCCGGCATGACGGACTGCGCTCAACGCTGCGGTCCTCGTCCCCGACTAACGCGGCCCCCTATGTCACCCGCTGCGCCGACCGGAAGCGGGACACGCTCCCACACCGCAGTCGGCGCCCCGGTGACGCATCGGGTCGCGGCAGACACGACCGCTGTGATGGGGCGTCTCAGTGGGCCCGCCACAGCCACCTCGACGTCGGCTCGCCCACCCGGGGGCGGCGAGCTAGCGGTGGCGGCGTTGTCGGAGCGGCTCGTCTCTTGCGACGAAACCCTGACGCACAGCTTCACATCAGCCTCCGCAGCCGCCCGGAACGGTGACCGAGGGGTCGGAATACCGAAACGCTTTCGCTGTCCCGGGTCGCCTAAAACCTCGGCGAGCTCCTGAGTCCCGCACTCGCCGCCGGCCTGCTCCTACTCATCGACTTCGAACCGCTGTTCGCCGTCAGCAGGGTCGCCTTCCTGCTGTCCGCCGTCCTCGTCGCACGGGTCCGCCTCCCCACCCGTCAGTAGGAATCCCTGTCCGACCGCACCTGGAGTCGGATCACGGTCGGCGCCCGGCTCTCCGCGAGTGTCCCGCGCCTCCGCGGACTCCTGGCCCTCAACCTCGCGGCCGCCTCCGCGAGCGCGATGACGATCGTCAACACCATCGTGATCGTCCGCAGCGACCTCGATCTCAGCAGCGCGGACGTTGCCGCCGCGCTCGCTGCTGCGGCCTCCGGATCGGTCGCCGCTGCTGCCACAGTCCCTCCCCCTGCTTCGTCGGGCTCAGGACCGGACGATCAAGTTGGCGGGAGGGGCGCTTCTCGCCTGTGCGCTTCCGCTTGTGGCAGTCGGCCCCTCCTACCTGGAACTTGTCGCTCTCTGGCTGATCCTCGGGGTCGGTCTCGCTCTCGTCCAGACGCCGACCGGCCGCCTCATCCAGCGCTCGGCGTCCGCAGACGAACGCGCGCCGCTGTTCGCCGCGCAGTTCGCCCTGCCCCACGCGTGCTGGCTTCTGACCTACCCTGTCGCCGGCGTCCTCGGCACGAGGCTCGGGCTGAGCACGGTCGCCGTCGCGCTGGGCGCCGTTTGCGCGGCTGCCGTGCTCGCTGCGGCACGCCTTTGGAGACCGACGCGTCGAGGCGACCGAGCGTCGGGTCTTCTCGGCTAGTAGTCGCCTTCGAGAACGTCGTCCGCTACCGAAGACATCGCTCCCAGAGCGGGCCCGTACCGTGCCGACGTTCGATGCGGTGATGGCCGCTGGCGCCGGTCGGCACCGCGGCAAGCACCAAGGGCCTCCAGCTCCCCTGCAAGGTTGATCTCGAGGTTCCGGCCCTCGACGGCGCCGGCCACCTGCTCTCGTAGTTGGCCTCGCTTCGTGGAGCACGCCGACGCCGTCGTCCGTCAGCCCGCCTTGACACATCCAGACAGAAGCAAGGGTTACAGTTCGCTCAATGTCCCGAAGCGAGCAGATCCTTGCGACCGCACTGACCCTCTTTCAGGAGCGAGGTTTCGCAGCTGTCGGCGTGGCCGAGCTCGGAGAGCGCGCGGGCGTGAGCGGGCCGGCGCTCTACCGTCACTTCGGCTCGAAGGACGAGATCCTCGCCACACTGTTCGACCGCGCATTGGATCGCCTTCTGATGCACACTCCAGCGACGCGACACGAGGATCCCGAGGAGGGGCTGCGGGAACTCGTCGCCGGCCAGGTCGAGTTTGTCCTCGAGGACCCGGCGCAGCTGGCTGTCTACATCCGTGAGGATCGCTCTCTTGCTGAACCAGACAGGCGACGGATCCACCGTCGGCAACGGGAGAACGCGGACCGCTGGGTCGAGGCTGTGCGCAGGGTTCACCCTGCCGCGGACGACGCCGAGATCCGGGTCGCCGTACATGCGACGATCGGGCTGCTCGTGTCGGTCGTCCAGTGGCCCACCGAGGCTCTGTCCGCCCCCGCGCTGCCAGAGAAGCTTACGCGCCTTGCGCTCGGGGCGTTGTCTGTCGTGACTGATCAAGACGACACGGCGAACTTGGTAGAGCGGAGCTAGCGAACACTCACAATGCCGGCGAGTTCGGCATACTCGGGCGCGTGAGTGACCACCGCGGACCGCTCTCGGGTTGGGCCGGGCTCGACCCGACCGGAACTCTCCCCCGGCTCGTTCCGCTCGTCCACCGGGTGCCCGGCGCAAAGGCGCTGGAGGAGAACGTTATCGCTCCGATCGAACGGACCCTCATCACGACTCTTGCCCGGCGCTTGGCCGCCGTGGCAGCGCCGCCTCGACTCAATCCACAGATCGACGATCGACTCGACGCCGCGAGCCAGACAACGGCCGCGTTGCGGTTCGAGCGGCTGCTCGACCGCTCTTCAAACCGGACGGCAGACGAGGAGCGGGAGCAGACCCTAGCCGCAGTCGTGGCGCAGCTCGTTCCAGATGAGGCCCGGATGCTCGTCGTCCTCGCGACGGGCCCGCCCGCCGCGGTGGTGCATGTCGTCGCGCCGGGACTCCCTGGAACCCCCGCCGATGTCGTCCTCGGGAACATCTCGAACATCGGGCGACGGGCAGGGATCATCCGTCAAGACCAGACCTCGAATCACATAGCGCGCTTGGCGAGTCTGGGTCTCGTCCAGGAAGGGGACGAACTCCCCCAACTCTCGACGGACTACGAGATCCTGCTCGCCGGTCGAGCCGTACGAGAGGCTCGCCAGGCCACGTCCCGCCGCCTGGCTCCTCGGGTTCGCCGCGCATCCCTGGAGCTCACGCCGCTCGGTCGCGAATTGGTGGAGATCTGCCTGGCGACCGTCGACGAGTCATGAGTATCGCGCTACTCACGTTCCACGAGCCGGCCTGGGTCTACATCTCGCTCCCGCTCGGGGCGGCGATCGTGGGATACCTCACGAAGCTCGTTGCCATCGAGATGCTGTTCCGGCCGCTGGAGTTCCGCGGTCCGCTCGACCCTTGGATCGGGTGGCAGGGCCAGATTCCGCGGCGCGCGGGCAAGATGGCGGCAATCGCCGTCGAGACGCTGACGGAAGAACTGCTGCGACCGGACGAGCTGTTCCAGCGAATCGATGTCGACGAGCTCCTGGCCGAGATCGAGGTACCACTACGCAAGTCACTCGAGCTCCTGACCGAGGAACTCGTCGACCAGTATCGCCCGGGGCTCTGGGACGCACTGCCAGACACAGCGCGACGACACCTGGTCTCGCGCGTCCAGAAGCAGGCGCCGGCGGCGGTGCAGCGGCTCCTCGACGAGATCCGCGCCGACATCGACCGCGTGTTCGACATCAAGCACATGGTCGTGACCAACCTCGTCCGCGACAAGGCGCTGCTGAACCGCATGTTCCGCGAGGTCGCCGCGCCCGAGTTCCGGTTCATGACCCGGGCAGGGTTGGCGTTCGGGTTCGCGATCGGCCTTGTGCAGACGGTGACGCTGCTCGCGACCGGTTCCCATCTCGTACTGCCGATCTTCGGGCTCATCACCGGCGGGCTGACCGATTACCTCGCGCTACAGATGATCTTCCGGCCGATGTATCCCGGGCGATACCTTGGCGTGCTTCCGTGGCACGGCATGTTCCACAAGCGCCGGGAACAGGTCGCCACCGACTACGCCGCGCTCATCGCTCAGGAGATCCTGACACCGCGAGCCATCCTCGCGAGCCTGATGGACGGGCCGATGTCCGATCGGCTGTTCGAGCTCGTCCAACGCGAGGTCAAGCGCACGATCGATGACCAAGCCGGCCTGACCCGTCCCTTCGTGGTTGCGGCCGTCGGCGGCCGCAAGTACCGACAGCTCAAGCGGAGCGCGGCTGACCGCGTCATCGAACTTATGCCTGAAACGGCCAGACATGCCGAGAGCTACGCGGAGCGCGCGCTCGATCTGGGCTCGCTGATCGCGGAGCGCATGCGGGAGATGTCGCCCGAGCAATACGAGGATCTGCTGCGCCCTGCGGTCAAGGACGACGAGTGGGTCGTCGTCGCGGTGGGCGCTGCTCTCGGGTTCCTCGTCGGCGAGCTTCAGGTGCAACTCCTGCTCGCCTAGCTCCGGGGTGGCCGGGGCAGCTGGAAAGGGAGAGGCGCTGCCCCGGCCGGTTGAGAGAGCCCCGGACCACGTCGCGGGCACGGATCCAACGACGTTCGAGCACCATATCATGTGATCGATCGCTCATGCGAGCCGCCCATAATGGGCATGGTCATTGACTTGCTGGAGAAGCAATCGGCGTAGCGTTCGTACACATCTCTGTCATACTCGTCTCCCATGATCAGCCCTGCCCCCGCGTCGACGACAGCCCTGAGGCGTCTCAGATGAGCGGCCCCCTCACTGGCTTGCGGATCGTCGAGATCGGCTCCATCGGCCCGGGCCCGTTCGCCGCCATGATGCTGGCCGACATGGGCGCCGATGTCATCCGTCTCGACCGAGTACGCGGCGGTGTCATCGCCGATCTCCAAGGCGGCGCGAACAACGTCATGCACCGAGGCCGGCCGTCCGTCGGCATCGACCTGAAGACCTCCGGTGGCCGCCAGGTCGTGCAACGGCTCGCCGAACAGGCCGACGGCCTGATCGAAGGCTTCCGCCCCGGCGTCATGGAGCGTCTCGGCCTGGGTCCGGACGAGCTGCACCTGCTCAACCAGCGCCTCGTCTACGGGCGGATGACGGGATACGGCCAGACCGGTCCGATGGCGCAGCAGGTCGGGCACGACATCAACTACATCTCGATCTCCGGTGCGCTCGGAACGATGCAGCGTGTCGGTGAGAAGCCGATGTTCCCGTGCAACCTCCTGGGCGACTTCGGCGGCGGCGGGCTGCTGCTCGCGTTCGGGATGGCCTGTGCACTCGTCGAGGCTGGAAGGTCGGGTCTTGGCCAGGTCATCGACGCGGCCATGGTCGACGGTTCCGCGCTCCTCGCCACAGCACTTTGGGGCCTGCGAGCTGGGGACATGTACGACCCGACGAGTCCCGGCACCAACTTCCTCGACACGGGCGCACACTGGTATGAGGTCTACGAGACCGCCGACTCACGCTACTTGGCCGTAGGCGCGCTGGAGCCCGAGTTCTACGCGGAGCTTCTCGCCGTGCTCGGGATCGAGCGAACCGCGCGCCCGCAGTGGCAGGACTGGGAGGCCGGGAAGGAGCAGTTCGCCGCCCTGTTCCGTACGCGTACGCTCGACGAGTGGGTGCGCGCGTTCGACGGCACCGACGCGTGCGTCACCCCCGTGTTGCGACTGGACGAGGCCCCCGCCCATTTCCACAACGTCGCCCGGCGGACGTTCGTGGAGGCCGAGGGGATCGTGCAACCGGCGCCGGCGCCGCGCTTCAGCCGTACGGAGGCATCCCTGAGTCGTGGCCCTTCCCCTGCGGGCACCGACACCCGGTCCGCCCTGGAGCAGTGGGGCTTCTCCGACACGGACCTCGACGAACTCGAGCGCGCGGGCGCGATCACCTCCATCAGTCGCACCGAGGCGTAGCTCACGCCGCCCCGGACGGCACGATCAGAAGCTCGGCAAGGTGCTCACGGGACGCCGCCCACTGCCTGTCCACGTGTTTGACCGGATGCCCCAGCAACCTCAGGAGCGCGGTTCCTCTCGAGGCGCTGATCGCCGTAGCCCACCGGTCCGGGTCGAGCTCGCCGCCGGTTGGCACCGCCACCTGTTCGCGCAAGGCGGTGATCGCCCTCCCCACGGTGCGCTCTGCATCATCGATCACCGAACGCAGCTCGACCTGAGAGCGCGCCGCGAGCGAGAGCTCGAGGATCGCTCGGAAGAGCTCGCCACCGTATTGCTGGTACGCGATGTCGAGGATCTCGACCGGCCGGGGACGTTTGCCGGGAAGCGCTGCAAGCGATCGCTCGAGTTGACGCGTCTGGCGGTCCGTCAGCTCGTGGATCACAGCTCGTACGAGCTCCAGCCGCGTCGGGAAGTGGCCCTGCTGCGCGCCACGCGAAACCCCGGCGCGCCGCGATACCTCGGGCGTCGACAGACCTGCGTAGCCGTCACGCGCCAAGACCTCGACCGCGCCGTCCAGCAGACGCAGCCGCGTCAGGCGGCTGCGTTCCTGCTGGGGCCCCTGCGCACCCTCGTCACGCGACGCCACCGTCTCAGGCAGCCGCCGGCGGCTTGTAGACCGTGACCACGGCAGCCCCCCGAGACCCAGGTTGTGCTGGACGGCGACCTTCGCTCCCGCGACCTGCCTCGCACCTGCGGTCCCGCGGAGCTGCCACGTCAGCTCGCTGCACTGCGCGAGCCCCGTGGCCCCGATGGGATGGCCCTTCGAGATGAGTCCGCCGGACGGATTGACGACCGGCCCGTCTCCGCCGTAGGTGGTGGCCTGCCGGTCGACGAGCAGATGGCCCTCGCCCTGGGCGGCGAACCCCAGCGCCTCGTAGGTGATGAGCTCGTTGGCGCTGAAGCAGTCGTGGAGCTCACAGACGTCGACGTCCAGGCCGGTGATCTCCGCCTCCTCGTACGCGGAACGCGCAGCGGCCGCACCCATCTCGGAACCGCAGATCTTCATGCAGTCGGCCGAGTCGTCGAACGTGCTCGCGAAGTCCGTCGCCATCGCCTGGCCGCTGATCTCGACCGCGCAGTCCCAGAGGTCGTGCTCGTCGACGAACCGCTCCGAGGCGAGGATCGAGCACGCGGCGCCGTCGCTCGTGGGTGAGCACTGCAGCTTGGTGAGGGGTGCGTGGATCATCGGGGCGTCCTTGACCTCCTGCAGGGTGTACTCGGTCTGGAACTGCGCATACGGGTTGTTCACGGAGTGCTTGTGGTTCTTCCAGCCGATCCAGGCGAAATGGTCGGGCGTGGAACCGTAGCGCTGCATGTGATCACGCCCCGCGTTCCCGAACATCTGCGGTGCGAACGGCGTCTGCTCGGGCGCCCGGAGCTCCGCCATGCGGCCCATGTGGAGGTCCATCGCGGGCGTGCGGTCCGTGTACTTCATGCCGATGGAACCGCGTTCCATCTTCTCGAAGCCGAGGGCCATCGCGCAGTCGACCTGCCCGCCCTTGATGGCCTGGCGGGCGAGGTAGAGCGCCGTGGATCCGGTGGCGCAGTTGTTGTTGACGTTGACGACCGGGATTCCGGTGGCGCCGAACTGGTAGACGGCGCGCTGCCCGTAGGTCGAGTCGCCGAAGCAGTACCCGGCGTAGGCGGCCTGCACGCGGCTGTACGGCACGCCGGCGTCCTCCAGCGCTTTCTCCCCTGCCTCCCGCGCCCAGTCCGGGTAGTCGCCGTCCTTGGTGCCCGGCTTGTCGAACTTGGTCATCCCGACGCCGATGACGAAGGTCCGGTTGCTCATGGAACGCTCCTCGTAGCCGCGTGTGCGGCTGCTTCTCGACGATCCCGAACGGCGACGAACGAAATCATCAGTGATTATTTTGAGGTACCTTAGCGTCTGCAACCCGACATGAGGAGGCCCGATGATCGATCCCTCGATCAAGGGACAGGAGCTCGACTCCGTGTCCTTCCCCATCGACCGCAGCAAGCTCGTCGAGCTCGCCCGCGCGTTCCACGATGACGACGCGACCTGGTACGACCTCGCGGCCGCCACCGAAGCCGGATTCTCCGAGCTTCCGGTACCGCCGACCGTCAGCGCGCTCGTGGATCACTGGCGCCCGGGAGGCGCGCTGAGCACCGCCAACGCGATCGGCGCGGATCTCGCCCGCATCCTGCACGGCGAGGCGTCGTGGGAGTACCACGCTCCCGTCCGGGTCGGGGACGAGCTCACCGCGACCTCGTCCGTGTCCGACGTCGTGACCCGCGAGGGCAAGCGCGGCGGGACGATGACGATGGTGATGATCGAGACACGTTTCACACGCACGGACGGCACGCTCGTCGTCGTCCGAAACGACACCCTGATCGAGACGGGAGCACCAGCATGAGCACGACCATCGCATCGCTGCCGACGGCGCCCGTCCCCCTCCGGGCCGGCGACACGATGACCGAGAACCAGGTAGGTCCGCTCTCGCGAACGGACTTCGTCAGGTACGCGGGGGCGGGCGGCGACCTGAATCCGATCCATCACGACGACGAGTTCGCCCGCGCCGCGGGCATGCCCTCCGTCTTCGGCATGGGCATGCTCCACGCCGGAATCCTCGGCACGCGCCTCGCCCGGTGGGTCGGGCCCAACAGCATCCGCACGTTCACGGTCCGTTTCAGCGGACAGGTCTGGCCCGGGGACGTCCTGACGTTCGCCGGGCATGTCGATGCGGTTGACGGGCAGCTGGCCGAGCTCTCGATGACCGTGACGCGTCAGACCGGCGACGTGGCGATGTCCGCCAAGGCGACGGCGCTCGTGGCCTGAGCGCGATGAGCGCCGCTGGGCGGCGGCGGTCCGCCCAGCGGCGCGGGTCGGACCCGCCGCTACTTCACGGCAAGGTCCTTGAGCCGGTCGCGCAGCTCCTTCTTCACGATCTTCCCCACGGGGTTGCGCGGGATCGCGTCGATCAGCTCCATCCGCTCCGGGAGCTTGTAGACGGCGATGCCCTGCCCCGACATGTACTCGACCACGTCGGCCAGCGTCGGCGGCGAGTCCGGGTCGAGCGGGACGACGAAGACGCAGACCCGCTCCCCGAGCACCTCGTCGGGACTGGCCACCGCGGCACAGTCGGCCACCCCGGGGTGGCCGCTGGCCACGGTCTCGACCTCCGCCGCGCTGACGTTGAAGCCACCGCGGATGATGATGTCCTTCTTGCGATCGACGAACCCGATGTGGCGGTCGTCCAGGACGGTGAACAGATCCCCGGTCCGGACGTGACCATCAGCGGTGAAGAGCCCCTCGTTGAGCTGCGGAGAGCGGAAGTACCCGGGGAAGACGTTCGGCCCGCG
The DNA here is from genome assembly GCF_009707605.1 of Conexibacter sp. W3-3-2. Taxonomy (NCBI): domain Bacteria; kingdom Bacillati; phylum Actinomycetota; class Thermoleophilia; order Solirubrobacterales; family Conexibacteraceae; genus Conexibacter; species Conexibacter sp. W3-3-2. Next base: position 1,032,388 of record NZ_WLYW01000001.1, read on the forward strand.
ATACGCGAGCTCGCCTATCGCACCAGGCTCGGTGAGCTCGTTCCCCTCGTCGTCGATGACGCGCACATCGATACCGGCGACCCCTGAAGGCCACTCCGCACCGGCTCGCCCCCACCACGGGAAGTGGTTGGACCGCTTCCCGGGGTCGGGCACGTCGTCGGCCCCCGCCGCGAGGATCGTGCCTTCGTTCTGTCCGAAGACGTTGGTCACCTCGATGCCCCAGCGCTCCCGGAAGCCCTCGATTGCCCACGCTGGCGGCGGAGCCGAACCGGTCCCGATCGACCTCACCTTCGCCAGATCCGGGATCTGCTCCTCCGGGAGCTTGAGCAGCATCATGAGGATCGCCGGCACCAGGACGCTGAACTCCGCCTCGGGCAGCTGCTTGAGCAGCACCGGTAGATTCAACGGCTGGTGGAGCAGCAGGTGTCCACCCGAAAGCAGCCACATGACGGTGATCCCCACCCCGGTCATGTTCACGATCGGCGCGGGACCGAGGATCTTGTAGCCGTCCTGGAGCGCCGTGGCCTGGCGGAAGCTGCGGCCCTGGAACAGCCAGTTGTTGTGTGTCAGCGGACAGCCCTTCGGCTGGGCCTCGGTCCCCGAGGTCCAGCACAGGGTGAACGTGTCGTCGGCATCGATGGTCGGCAATCGGAGGTCCGGTGGGGCGGGCGTCTCCGCCGCCGCGGTCACCTCCGCCAGCTCGAGCCTGGTCACCGTGGGCGGCAGCGTCTCGTCCGCGTAGGCCATCAGCGGCGCGCCCTTCAGCTCGCGCGCTCCGATGTACATCGTCGCCCCGGTGAGCTCGACGATGTGCCGCAACTCGCGGCCGCGCCACTGCACGGGCATCGGGGCGATCAGTCCGCCCGCCTTGGCGATCGCGAAGTACAGGGCGGGAAGCTCCCAGACGTTGGGAAGCTGGACCACCACGACATCGTCCTTGCCGACACCGCGGGTGTGGAGCGCGGCGGCGAGGTTGTCGACGCGCTCGCCGAACTCGGCCCAGGTCAGGCTGGCCGGGGCGGAGCCGACGAGCTCCGCTCGATCGGGCGGGTCGTCGAGTGCCGGGTGATCAGCGCGATCGCGAGCCATCCCTTCGAGCACGTCGAGCAGGGTCGTCTCACCCCAATGGCCTGCAGCGGTATACCGGCGGACGGCGTCTTCGGTGTGAACGTGCATGAATCCCCTTCGTGGAGTGGTCGGTCGATTGTCGGTCGGTGGTTGTGCGCCGACATCCCGATTAGGTGGCATCTCCGTGTCCACCGTGAGAGGGGTCAGCGCCGTCTCATGGCGTCCCGGTGCTCGCGAGCAGCTCGGACGCCACGCGAGAGCTCGCGTCGTGGGTCCCTCCAACGAGCCGTGAGCTGACCTGCGCCCGACGGAAGAACAGCGGCGCGTCGTGCTCCCAGGTCGCGCCGATGCCGCCGTGGACGTTGATCAGCGCGCGGGACGCGAACGCCAGCGCCCGGCCGGCGCCGCTGCGCGCGGCGCTGGCCGCGAGTGCGAACTCCTCAGGTGCGCTCTCGCCGCTCCAGCCCGCGAAGTACTGCAGCGAGCGGGCGTTGTCCATGAGGCGCAGGATCTCCACGATCTCGTGCTTGATGGACTGGTAGGACCCGATCGGCCTTCCGAACGTGAACCGCTCCTGTGCGTACGCGACGCTCATCTCCAGGCAGGGCTGAACCGCGCCGAGCGACTCCGCCGCGATCAGTGCTTGCGCGAAGTACCAGGCCCGCGCCATAATCGCGTCGTCGACCGGGAGGACCCGTGCCGGCGCGTCGTCGAGCGTGATGTGGGCCAGGGCACGCGTGGCGTCGTAGCTGCGGACCGGTGCGACCGAGACCCCTTTGGCGGCCGCCTCGATCACGACGCAGATCGGCGCCCCGGACTCCGAGACCGCGACGGCCGTCAGGAGATCCGCCCCTGGGGCGTCGACGACGTGGCCCGCGGCACCGGAGACCACCGCGGTCCCTCCGCGGACCCGTGCCCGCAGCGCCGGACCGCGTCCGCCTCCGGTCACCGCATCGACAGACCAGGCCTCGTCCGTGGCTCGCGCCGCCGGCCGGGCAGGCACGTGGACGGGACGCCGCTCACCGGAGGCCACCGCCTCGCAGGTCTCGTCCCGCGCCGCGTCGAGCACCAGGGTCGCGGGGAGCAGGCCGAGCAGCGGAACGCCCGCCAGCGCCCTCCCGGTCTCCTCGGCGATGAGCAGCGCCTCGAAGATCCCAAGCCCCGCGCCGCCCCGTTGCTCTGCGATGACAAGGCCGGGCCACCCTGCGCCGACGGCGAGCGGCCAGAGGTCTGGCCGCTGGGCCTCGTCCTCGATCGCCGCGCGGGCTGCCTCGATCGTCGCGACCCGCGCGAGTGCTCCCTGCGCAGCCTCCTTGAGGAACTCCTGCTCGTCCGACAGCGCCAGGTTCATGCCGTGGCCTCCCGCTCACGTGACTTCAACTCGCGGAACGGGATGCCCTTGTCCAGCCGCGGCTCCGTAGGTAGGCCGAGCACGCGCTCGCCGACGGTGTTGCGCAGGATCGCCTCCGTCCCTCCGGCGGACTTCAGCCCCGGCAGGAACGAGATCATGTAGCCGAACTCGTTCTCCGGATCCAGGACCGCTGGACCATGGACGTCCGCGATCAGCTCGCCTGCGGCGATCGCGGCGTTCACCGTCGTCACTTTCGCGAGCCCCGCCTCCGGCCCCGGGATCTGGCCCTGGGCCAGCGAGGTCAGCATCCGGAACCCCGTGAAGCGGACCGCGAGCAGGTCCGTGGCCAGGTCGCCCAGACGCTCGAGGACCGCATCGGTGTGCGTCGACGACGGAGCAGACGCGACGGCGCGGGCGAACCGCTCAGCTTTGAACCCGAGGGCCTCGCCGCCCAGTCCGATCGTGAACCGCTCGAACATGAGCACGGTCAACGCGACCCCCCAGCCGTTGCCGACGCCGCCGACAACCGCGTCGGAGGGGAGCACCACGTCGTCGAAGAAGACCTCGTTGAACTCCGCCTCGCCATGGATCTGCCGCAGGCCACGGATCGTGATGCCCTCGGCGTCCATCGGGACGATGAACATGGTCAGGCCCTTGTGCTTGGGCACGTCGGCGTCGGTCCGGGCGAGCATCATCCCGAACGCGGCGAAGTGCCCATTGGTCGTCCAGACCTTCTGGCCGTTGAGCTTCCATGAGCCGTCGTCCTGCATCACCGCGCGCGACTGGACGGCTGCGAGATCCGAGCCCGCCGACGGCTCGGAGAACAGCTGACACCAGACCTCGTCACCGTGCAGCAGCGGGCCGAGGTGGCGGTGCTTCTGCTCCTCGGTGCCGTGGGCGATGAGGCACGGGCCCATGAGCCCGACACCGATCCCGTCCAGGACACCGGGAACCTCGGCAGCGCCGATCTCCTGGTCGACGATGACCTGTTCGATCGGACCGAGCCCGGAGCCGCCGTGTTCCGCCGGCCACGTGACACCGGCAAGGCCGCCCTGCGCGAGCTCGCGCTGCCAGGCGCGACGGGCCGACAGGTACGCGGCGTCCTCGACCGAGCCGACGACAGCAGGCGCATGCGCGCGGTGGCCGTCGAGCCAGTCGCGGATGCGCCGACGGTACGTCGCTTGTTCTGGGGTGTCGTTCAGGTCCATGGTGCTCCTATCGCGTTCAGGTTGCGGTCCAGCGAGGAGCGCGCTTCTCGCTGAACGCGAGCGGCCCCTCCTGGGCGTCGTTGCTGCGGTAGACCGGGTCCCAGATGCGATCGGCGACCTCCAGGCCCTCGGTCCAACCGCACTCGGCGGTCGCGTAGACCATCGCCTTGCTGGCCCGCACCGACAGCGGCGCGTTGCCGGCGATCACCTCCGCCATCGACTGCGCGGCCTCGCGCAAGCCGGCCGCCGGGACGACCCTGTTGACCAGGCCCAGCTCGAAGGCACGCTGAGCGCTCACCGGCTGCGCCGTCATCATCAGCTCCATCGCCACGCGCGGCGGGATCATCCAGCCCAAGGGCGCACCCCACGGAGCACCGCGGCCCCAGCGGGCCTCGGTCACCCCGAACTTCGCGGAGTCCGCCGCGATGCACAGGTCGCACATCTGCGCGAGGAGGAACCCGCCACCGAACGCGACGCCGTTGACGGCGGCGATCACGGGCTTCTCGACCGTGATGTTGCGGTTCAGGTGGGGAATGAAGTCCGGTGGCGGAGGCCCGAGCTTCTGACTCGACATCTCCTTGAGGTCCCCGCCTGCGCAGAACGCCTTCTCGCCCGCACCGGTGAGGACCAGCACCTGGGCGTCATCGTCGGCGACGAACTGGTCAAACCTCTCGCGCAAGCCGTCCCGCACGCTCGCGCTCAGGGCGTTGTGCGCCTCGGGGCGGTTCAGCGTGATCCACGCCACCGGCCCGTCACGGGTGTAGAGCACATCCTCGGTCTCAGGCATCTTCGGGTTCCTCGCTGTTCGGGTCCAGGATCACGGCGACCATCGCGCCCGCGTCGAGCTGATCGCCCTCGGCGACCAGGAGCTGCTCGACGCAGCCGCCATGCGGCGCCACGACCTCGTGCTGCATCTTCATCGCCTCGATGACCAGGACGACCTGCCCGGCCTCCACCTCGTCTCCGGCCGCGCACGCGACGCGGACGACCCGGCCGGGAACCGGCGCCGCGAGCGACCCGGCCACCTGCTCCTGGGTGCCGTCGCCGAACCGCGACAACTCGTCGAGGTCGACCTGCCCGCTCGGGCCGTTGACGTATACCCGGCCGCCCTGGGTCGAAGTCGTGAAGGCCCGGCGGCGCCCACCGCTGACCAGGACCACGTCCGTGGGCGTCGCGGAGACGACCGTGCACTCCCCGACGTCGACGCCGTCGACGGCGAACGCCGAGCGCCCGATGTCGTAGACGACCTCATGATCGACGTCGCCTCGTCGGTAGGCGCGGCGCTGCCCCGCCCCCGGGTTGTTGCGCCACCCCGACGGCAGTGACCGCCCGAGCGGTGCCCCGGCGCGCTCGGCGGCTTGCGCGGCCAGCGCGGCAGCGACCAGATACACCTGCAGGTCAGTCTCGGTCTCGACGAGCGGCCGCCCGAGCTGCTGCGCCTCGGGCCGATCGAGAAACTGCGTGTCGAACGCCCCACGCGCGAAGTCCTCGTCCTCGAGGAGCCTGACGAGGAAGTCGCGGTTGGTGGTGAGGCCATGCAATCGGGCATCGCGCAGAGCACTGGTCAGGATCCGCAGCGCGGCCGAGCGTGTCGGGGCGGTCGCAATGACCTTGGCGATCATCGGGTCGTAGTCCGGTGAGATCGTGTCCCCGGAGACCGGGCCGGCCTCCACGCGGAGCCCGGCCCGCGTGGGGATCTCGAAGCACGACAGCACCCCGGTCGCCGGCAGGAACCCTCGCGCGGCGTCCTCGGCGTAGAGCCGCACCTCGACGGCGTGCCCCGTGAGCACCGCGTCGCCGATGGCCGCGTCCAGGGTCGCCCCTTCGGCGATCTCGATCTGCGCGCGGACCAGGTCGAGGCCGGTGACCTGCTCGGTCACCGGGTGCTCGACCTGCAACCGGGTGTTGATCTCCAAGAAGAAGATCTCGTCGGTCTCCTGGGCGTACAAGAACTCCACGGTGCCGACGCTGCGGTACCCCAGGGCCCGTCCGGCGTCGATAGCCACGCTGGTGAACCGTCGTCGCAGATCGTCGTCCATCACGACCGAGGGAGCCTCTTCCACGACCTTCTGATGACGCCGCTGGATCGAGCACTCGCGCTCGAACAGGTGACGGACGTCGCCGTGGTGGTCCCCCACGATCTGCACTTCGATATGGCGCGCGCGCTCGACGTAGCGCTCGACGAACACCGTGTCGTCGCCGAAGGCCGACAGCGCCTCGCTGCGGGCCGCCCGGAGCCCGGCTTCGAGCTCGTCGGCCTCACGGACGATCCGCATGCCCTTGCCGCCGCCGCCCGCGGATGCCTTGATCATCGCGGGCAGTCCGACCCGCTCCACCAGGGCCGCGGCGTCGTGCTCAGCCCCGGACTCGAGGGTCACGGCCGGGGCGACCGGCACCCCGGCCGCCTCCATGATCGCGCGCGCCCGCACCTTGGAGCCCATGGCGTCGATCGCCTCGGGGTCGGGACCGAGGAAGCGGATGCCGGCGCGGGCGCAGGCCCGGGCGAACTCCGCGTTCTCGGCCAGGAAGCCGTAGCCAGGATGGATCGAGTCCGCCCCGGTGAGGACCGCGGCGTCGATGATCGCGTCGACACGCAGGTAGGACTCCGCAGGGCTTCGACCGCCCAAGGAGACCGCCTCGTCGGCCGCGTGCACGAACGGCGCGTCGGCGTCGACGTCGGAGTAGACCGCAACGGTACGGATGCCGAGATCACGGCAGGTTCGCTGGATCCTGAGGGCGATCTCGCCGCGGTTCGCGATGAGAAGCTTGGTGACCGGGGCCTGGGCATCGGTCGTGGCGGGGAGCGGGTTCGGCACGGTGATCACATCCGGAAGACGCCGAAGCCGAAGGGCGCACCCTCGACCGGCGCCGAGTGGCAGCAGGACAGCGCGAACCCGAGGACCGTGCGGGTGTCGCGGGGATCGACGATCGCGTCGTCGTACAGCCGGCCGCTCATCATGGGAGCCAGCGACTCGCTCTCGATCTGGTCCTCGACGGCTTTGGCCCGGACCGCGTCGGCCTCCAGGTCGAAGTCGACGCCGCGCGCCTCGGCCGAGGCACGGGCCACGATGCTCAGGACGCCCGCGAGCTGCGCCGGCCCCATCACCGCACTCTTGGCGTTGGGCCAGGTGAACATGAATCGGGGGTTGAAGGCCCGTCCGCTCATCGCGTAGACGCCGGCGCCGTACGCGGCGCCGGCCACGAGCGTGAGGTGCGGCACCTTGCTGTTGGACACCGCGTTGATCATCCGCGCGCCGTCCTTGATGATGCCGCCCTGCTCGTACTGCTCGCCGACCATGAACCCGGTGGTGTTCTGGATGAACAGCAGCGGGACGTCGATCTGGTTGGCCAGTTGGATGAACTGGGTCGCCTTGCGCGCCTCCTCGGAGAAGAGGATGCCGCGATCGTTGGCCAGCACGCCCACGCGGAAGCCGTGGATCGTGGCCCAGCCCGTCACGAGGTTGATGCCGTAGCGCGGCTTGAACTCGTCGAATCGCGATCCGTCGACGACGCGGGCGAGCACCTCGCGGGGGTCGAACGGCATGGTCAGGTCGGCGGAGGCGATGCCGAGCAGCTCCTCCGGGGCGTGCCGCGGCTCGTCGGGCTCGGCGACCGGGCCGGGACCCGCCTTGCGCCAATTGAGGTTACGGACGATCTCGCGGCCGAGGCGCAGGCAGTCCGGCTCGTCCAGGGCCATGAAGTCGGCAAGGCCGGAGACCCTGGCGTGCATGTCGGCCCCCCCCAGGGACTCGTCGTCGGACTCCTCGCCGGTCGCCATCTTCACGAGCGGCGGCCCGCCGAGGAACACCTTCGCGTTGCCCTTGACGAAGACGGTGTAGTCACACATCCCCGGGAAGTAGGCGCCGCCGGCGGTGGCGTTGCCGAAGACCAGCGCGATCGTCGGGATCTTGAGCTGCGAGAGCTTCGCCAGGTCGCGGTACATGGCACCGCCCGGGATCGCGACGTCCAGCTGAGTGGGCAGGTCGCCGCCCCCGGACTCGACGAGGTTGATCAGCGGGAGGCGGTTCTCCCGCGCGATATCCATCATCCGCATGAGCTTGCGGAACGACACCGGGTTGAGGGCTCCGCCACGCAACGTCGGGTCGTGCGCGATCACGGCGCACTCCACGCCTTCGACGTGCCCGATCCCCGTGACCACGTTGCCCCCGACCGGGAAGTCGGTGCCCCAGCCTGCGAGCGGCGAGAGCTCCAGGAACGGGCTGTCCTGATCCAGGAGCAGGTCGAGCCGCTCGCGAACCAGGAGCTTGCCGCGCTGACGGTGGCGCTCGACGTAGCGCGACCCGCCTCCCTCGCGGACGGCGGCGTGCGCCGCGTCGAGATCGTCGAGCTGCCGCAGCAGCGACTCCCGGTTGCCCAGGTAGGTCTCACCGCGGGTGTCGATCGCGGTCTGAAGGACGGTGGCCGGCATGACTATCGCTCGTCCACCCGCATGCGCGAGAGCACGGCGCACATCGACTTGCCCGTCCCGTCGAACTGCAGGGTCGCGGTCGCGCCACCGCCCAGGGCGCCGTGCATGACGATCTGGAAGGCGTGCAGGTTCGGCAGCGCGTGCACGACGATCGGCCCTCGCACCACGTCGCCGAAGTACTGCTGGATCCGCTCCGGGACCAGCGCCTGCTCGAGCTGCGCATACGCGTCGGCGTCCTTCGCCATGACGGCGACGTTGGAGATGTCGCCCTTGTCGCCCGAGCGGACGAACGCGAGGTCATGCACGTGCACGACCCACCTCCGTTCCGGCCGCGACGACGTCGACGTCGATCTTCACGCACTCCCGTGGGACGAGCGTCGGCCAGAGCGCGACGACCTTCCGAACCGGCGGTGGAGGGCCGATCGCCGTCCCCACCGGGCCCGCGGTGGCGAGGTGCACGATCGTCCTGCGGGCCATCTCGGCCTCCCGCCGGGTGTGGGTGCGCACGGCGACGCGCAGCTCGATCTCGTTGGCGTCGGCGAGGTCGCTCTCGGCCGCAGCCGATCCTGCGAGGGCGTTGACGCCCACGTGGTCGAAGCGGATCTCGCGCACGTCGACGCCGAGGTGCTCGAGTCGCCGCGTCAGGAACTCCTCGCTCCAGGCGACCTTGCGGGCGGCGTCCGGCCAGGGCTGGATGACGCGGCCCTCGGCGATGTAGCCGTCCTCGTAGCCGATCTGGACCTTGAGCAGCTTGGGGGGCGCGGCCGCCGTCATGCCCGAGACCGCGACGCGGTCCGCACCTTGCTCGGTGACGGTGACCCCGGCGAGGTCGACCACGCCGTCGGGCAGGCGATAGTCACGAGGATCGTGGACCTCGTAGAGCATCTGCTCCTTGATGGTCCACTGGTTCACGATGCCGCCGGACCCGGGGAGCTTGGAGATCATCGCCTCGCCGCTCTGCGTGACGTCGGCGAACGGGTAGCCCAGCCGCCACGGGTCCGTGGAGACCTCCCACTGCGACGACATCCCGCCGCTGCACGCGCCGCCACATTCCAGGAGGTGTCCGACGGTCAGCGCGGCACCGCGCAGCTCGTCGGAGCACGTCCACGGCGTCAGGCCGAAGTGATGCAGCAGCGGACCGGAGTACAGGGCGGAGTCGGCGAGTCGTCCACCGATCACGACGTCGGCGCCACCCGCCAGCGCGTCGATGACCCCGTCGCAGCCGATGTAGGCGTTGGCCGCCACGACGCGGTCGGCGATCGCGTCGATGTCCGCCTCGCCGGTGTCGAGGTTCTGGAAGGCCCACCCCTGGCTGCGGATGGCCTCGAGGTCGCCGAGGATGTCGTCGCCCTCGACCACGCCGATCATCAGGTCGAGGTCGCCGATGGTCTCGGCGGCCTGCGCGACCGCCCGCAGGGCAGCGCGCGGGTTCGCCCCGCCGGCGTTGGCGACGAGCGTCACGCCGTTGCGCCGGGCCGGCGGCAGCGCCTGCTCGAAGATCGCCTTGGTGTCGGGGATGTGGCCGCGCTGCGGGTCGCGCATCCGGGCCCGGGAGAGGGCGGAGACGGTCAGCTCGGCGAGCAGATCAAAGCCCATCGCGTCGAGGTCACCGTGCTCGAGCAGCTCGAGCGACGGCTCGAGCATGTCGCCCCAGTAGCCAGTCCCGGCTCCGAGTCGGAAAGTGCTGGTGTCGCTCACGGCGTGGTGCTCCTTCGTGGTTCGGTTCCTGCTCCGCCGGGTCGGCGGACGGTGATCTCCGACGTGACGCAGCAGCCGTTCGCGCCGCTCACACGCCCCTCGATCTCGACGATCTCGTCGCCGCCGTCGACAGTGCGGGCGACGACGCGGCCGTCGGCGACGGCGTCCTCCCCCGCGAAGAGGGACGCGCGGATCTGCAGCTTGCGCCGCATGACGACCGCGCCCGGGCCCGCCCACTCGGTGACGAGGCGATCCAGAAGACCCTGGAAGAACACGGTCGAGACGTAGATGGTCGGCTGACCCTGATCGCGCGCGTACGCCGGGTCGTGGTGTCCTGGGAACCAGTCCCAGGTCGCCGCGGCGTTGTGGCAGACGCGTCGGTGGTCGACGTGGATCCTGATCGGCGCCAGCCGTTCGCCGTCGCCCGCGGCCGCCGCGTCGCGGCGATCATCCACCGGCGGACGGTCCGAAGGCGGAGCCATCTCGGGCGTATAGCGGACCATCACGTTGTCGTTCGTGGCCACGACCTCGTCCCGCTGGTTGGAGAAGGTCATGCGCGTGGTGACGAAGGAACCGCAGCCGAGACGCGTGCGCTTCTCGTCGCTCACGGCCAGAACCTCCTCGACCATGGACACCGTGTCTCCGACGCGCAGTTCGCGCTCGAACCTCGTGTCGCAGGCCACGTTGATCAAGTAGCGGCCGGGTAGCGGGATATCCTGACCCAGTAGCGCGCGGTCCTCGCTCCCGCCGGGTCGCCACGGGAGGTCGAACGAGTACCCGAGCAGCAGCCCCGGAGGGCTGACGCCGTCGATCCAGTAGGCCGCGTTCCCGTCCTCCACGAGGGAGCAGAAGTTGCGGATCCCGAGCTCGCAGACCGGTGCCGGCGCCGTGCGGACCTCGCCGCGACGCCCGACCCAGTCACGGCCCTCCTCGAGCGTCCCGACAGCCACGCCCGTGTCGGGCGCGGTCATCGCCGACACCCGCAGCCGCCGCGGTGCGAGCAACTGCTCACGGAGCGTTCGAACGGCACGGCTGAGAAGTCCGAACGCTTGCGCGCCGGACCGCGCGTCGTGAACCGCGACCACCGACGGCCCATCGGCCCGGCGGCGCATCGCGGGCAGGTGGGCGGCGCAGCCCCGGCAGCGGCGAGGAGCTCAACCTCCGCACCGCAGGAGCAGGAGTACTCGTACAGCGGCATGTCCGCTCAGCGGGCCGGCGTGAGCCCGAGATCCGGGAACGGCGGCGGGCCGGCCTGGTCGCCGAGCGCATCGGCGACGAACGCCTCGATCTCCTCGACGGTCGGGGTCTCGGAGAAGCGCATCTCCGAGGCGACCGTGTACGGAGCGATCACCTGCGCCACACCTCCGCCGGCGACGAAGACCTGGCCGCTGTAGCGGCCGCCGGCGTCGCCCGCGAGGAAGGCCACGAGCGGCGCCACGTTCTGCGGACCCCAGAGGTCGGCACCGTCGGGACCGGTCGGCAGCTGCCCGAAGGTCCCCTCCGTCATCCGCGTACGCGCGCGGGGCGCGATCGCGTTCGCCGTGACGCCGTACCGGCCCATCTCTCGCGAGATGGTGACCGCGAACGAGGCGATGCCGCCCTTGGCGGCGGCGTAGTTGGCCTGCCCGGCGTTGCCGTAGAGCCCGGCCTCGGAGCTCATGCAGATGACGCGGCCGTCGGCGGGTGCGCCGGTCTCCTTCGCCTTGGCGCGCCAGTACGCGCATGCTGCCCTCGTGACGAGGAAGTGGCCGCGCAGGTGAACGGCGGCCACCGCGTCCCAGTCGTCGTCGGCCATCGAGAAGATCATCTTGTCGCGGAGGATCCCGGCGTTGTTGACGACGATGTCGAGGCCGCCGAGCTCGCTCACCGCGCGCTGCACCATGGCGGCCGCGTCGCCGGCCTCCGCGACATTGCCGCCGTCGACGATCGCGGTCCCGCCCGCCGCCACGATCTCCTCGCGGACCGCGGCAGCGGGGCTGTCGTCCGTCCCGTCGCCGCGCCAGTCGCCACCGAGGTCGTTGACGACGATCGCCGCTCCGCGAGCCGCTAGCGCCAGTGCGATCTCGCGGCCGATCCCGCGACCTGCACCCGTGATCAGCGCGACTTTGCCTTCGAGTTCCATGGTGCTCCTCGTTTCCATCGGTTCAGAGTGTTCGTTATCAGCATGACGTTTCGGATCAGGCCGAAAGAGCTAGGACCGCAGAACAAGCATGTTAGCGATCGCTCGCATCACGCGTCATCTGGTCGCGCGACCGCCGGGCTCGGCGGGACGTTCCAGGGCTCCGGTCGACCCGATGTCCAGCTCGGCGGGCGCCCGCCCGGCCAATAGCCGAGCGCCAGCAGCGCGACGCTCCCAGCCCAGCCGATGTACAGGGCGTCACCGATGGCGAGGAAGGTCCCGCTGAACGCGGCGATCAGTCCCCAGAGCCCCAGGAAGGACGTGATGAGCCCGACACGGCTGGCGCGCAGCGAGGCGTAGGCCAGCCAGCTCGCGAAGAGCAGCCGCGACACGATGTCGATCCACCGCACCGCGGTGAGCAGTCCGCTCGCGTCCAGCGCCTCGCGCTCGGTGCGGTACTCGCGGCCGACGAACGCGTCGGCCGCGTCGCGGAGCGCGAACCACCCCAGCATGGTGCTCGCGGCGATGAGGAGGCTCGCCGCCAGCCCGATGATCGCCAGCCCTCGAGGAACGGTGGGATCGCGCACGACGAGGATGCGCTGCAGGAACAGCACCAGCGGAAGGCTGAGCAGCAGGCCCGCGACGCGCAGCGACGCGGCCACCAGCTGGTCGTCGCGGTTGGCGGCGAACTGCCGCAGCGTCTCGGTGTCGCCGGTGTTGCGGGCAGCGGCCGCCGACACGAGGACGGCGGCGAGCGTGAGCGCCAGCCCCAGAAGCGTGAGCGGCCCGACCAGCCGGCCGAGCCGCCGCTCGCTGCGGAGCTGCTGGAAGCGGTCGTCGTGGGTGGCGCGAAGGTTCATACGGCAGCTCGTGCCAGGGGCGCGTTCGGGCCGAGCGGACGTTCGGGAGGACTCCGGCGCTCCAGCACGATCGTCAGCGCTGGGACCAGCACCAGGATCACCGCCGCGGCGAGCAGGACCTCCACAGCAGCGAGTGCACCGAACTGCCGCAGGACCGGGATGGGGCTCAGCACCAGCACTGCGAAGCCCAGAGCCGCCGTGACCGCCGAGGTGAGCACGGCGAAGCCGACCTGAGGCGGGGCCAGCGTCGCTGCCGCGATCGTCGATCCTGCTGTTCGGCGAGCCCCCGTGATGCGCATCTCCACGATGATCGCGAACTCGACCGTGATCGCGACGAGCAGCGGCTCGAGACTGGCCGAGAGCGGTGAGAGCGACACGCCGCTGAGGCTCAGCGCCAGCGATGAGGCCCCGCTCGCGACCGCAGCCGGCACGACGATGACCAGCGTTCGGCGAGCGCCGTAGCCGAGGGCGAGCAGGAGCAGGGCGATGATCCCGACCGCGGCCAGGAGCAGCCACGGTCGGCCGCCCTGGATGCCTCTGACGGCGTCGACCAACGTCGGCACGAGACCGCCTGCCGTCGCCGTGAAGCCCGCCGGGGCGGTCGTGAGGATGGCGTCGATCTGCGTCTGGAGGCCGGCGAGGTCCTCAGCATCCGTGAGCGGCGCGCCGAAGCTGAGCTCCGTCAGTTCACGTGATGGCGTCAGGAAGGCGCCTACGACCGTCGGAGGGGCGACCTTCAGCAGCGCGGCGCTCTCCGTCCCGTCCGGGATCCGGCCCCCGGCCGTGACCAGCTCGGTGAGGCTGGGCCCCGGCCGCAGCCGTGGGTCGAGTGCGCGGATCCGGGTCTGCGCGCCGCTCATCCACCGCAGGGCCGGCGCCGCGGTCACGTCGCGGCCACGCACCGCAACACGGATCTGCCCCGCCGAGCCGAAGACCTCGCCGGCGTCGACCGCGCGCTCGAGCTCCGGCAGGCCGCTGCTGGCCAGCTGGTTGGGGTCGCCGCTGATCCGGACACCATGGGCGGTGAGGATCCCGGCCACCAGCAGCACACCGCTGATCGCGGTCACGACCAGGGCGCGTCGGCGCGACCAGTCGAGTTTCCCCGCCACCGCGAGCTCGCGGGGCGCCAATCGACGGCGGTCGAGCGCCACGAGGAGCGCCGGCGTCAGCAGGAGCGCGGCCGCCACCGCCACCACCACGCCGAGCGCCAGCACGAGGCCCAGCCGCTGGACGAGCGGAACCGGGCTGGCGAGGAGCACCAGGAATCCTGCCGCCATCGCGCAGCCGGCGCGGATGATCAGCGGCCCCATCTCGCTGACGGCGACGGCCGCCGCGCGATGGGGCCTCCGCGTCGCGCGTGCTTCGCGGTAGCGGGACTCGATCTGGATGACGAAGTCGATGCCGAGCCCGAGGATCACCGGGAGCGCGGCGAGCGTTGCGGGCGTCAGGCCGAGGCCCAACGGCCAGCTGAGACCGGCGCAGACGGCGGTGGCGACCAGCGCCGGCACCAGCAGCAGCGCCCGCCGGCGCCCCGCGCGCTGTGCGACGACCAGCACCAGCATCATGATCGCGATGACGACGGGGAGCAGGATCCCGAGCTGACGGGTGAGATCTCGTGACACCGCTGCGGCGACCAGGGGCGCCCCGGCGACCTCGACGTGCAGGCCCCGCTTGCGCGCGTCACGCGCCGCAGTCTGCAGGTGCTCGCCCGCGCGCCGGATCTGACTGTCGTCAAGGCCCCGACGGAGACGGACGAGGACGATGGCGTGGTTGGCGTCGGGCAGCATCCATCGCAGCCGCGCCTTGGGCGCACCGCCGGCCCCGAGGGTGAGTGCCTGGACGAAGGCCGGGTTGGTCAGCGACGGAATGCCGACGGCGCCGAAGCGTGCGAAGAGCCGCTCGTACTCCTGACGCAGGGGCCCGAGGCTCTCAAGGCGCGCTTCCCGCGCGGCGGCGTCGGTGGTGGCCTTGTCGGCCCCGAGCTCCTTGGCGATCTCGATGGCGCGCCTTGCGGCGCGCTCGGCCGCGTCGGCCTTCGGTCCGAGCTCGGAGCGCACGATCCGCGCGATCTGCTCGATGGTCGTGTCCACGAGCGTCGCCGGACCGAACGCCGTCTGCACTCCGGGGACCCTGCGAGCCCTGCTCTCCAGCGTCTGCAGCGCGGTCATCCCCGGAGCGGAGAGGGTGTCTCCGAGCGCCCCGGTCACGACGAGCGCGACGGGCTCGCTCCCGAACGCGGACTCCACGGCCTGCGTCGCACGCCCCGTGTCCCCGCCGGGGTCCGTGAGGAGCGAGACCGACGCGTCGGACGAGAGCTGGGTCATGCCCGCCACCGCGAGGACGGAGAACGCGATGCCGAGCCGCAGGACGCGGCGCGGATGCGCAACCGCCGTCAGTGCGACCAGGGCAAGCCGATCGGGAAGGCTCCTGAGGCGCTCTAGCACCTACTTGCCCGGGATCGCGGACACGACTGGGTACGAGCCGTCCCTCCTGGGCGGGTTGTCGGCCGAACCGGGGGGCGGCGTGTAGTTCGTCTTCAGCCCGCCCAGGACCTTGAGCACCCCGGTCTGCAACAGGGCGTCCTCGAGCTTCGCCAACGACGGCGGTGTCGCGCCGAGCGACGCATTGCTCACGAGGAGCTGGACGCGGCCGCTCGCGACCTTCGCGTGCGGACCGGAGTGGCCGGGCTTCTCGCCCTCGCCCTCGAAGGCGAAGACGCTGCCCATACCGGCGCCCACCCCCCAGATGTCCCGCTTGTACGGCTCGAGAAACTCGAGCATCGGCACGAGGTTGCGCAGCAGCGGACCGACCGTGTCGGCGACCGGGGCCGCCTTTTGGGCCGCCGGCCTGAGCTCCGTCAGGAAGGGATCGGTGGCGCGCAGCGCGGCCGGGAGCCGTGCGACGAGCTTCCGTGCGTCGGCCGCCGTCGCCGGCAGGTCGTTCAGGACCGGGGTCAGGGCTGCCGCGGCGGTGCCGAGGTCGTCGGAGACGGGTGTCGTCTTCCGCGACAGGGCGCTGACCGCAGCCAGCGTGCGGCGGACCTGCGGGAGGGCCCGCGGGAACTCCTGGATGGTGCGGCGCAGGGCATCGTCGCGTGAGGCGACCGCCGTGGCCGTCTGGTTCGTGGCGCGGATCAGCGTGCGCAGCGCGTCCCCGCGGCGTCCGACGGCGTTCAGGACGCGGGCGCCGTCGTCGACGAGCGCGACGACGGAGTCCCGCTGCTCGCGCAGGGCCACCGTCGCCGGCAGGCCCAGGTCGACCGCGTCGGTGAGCCCGGAGAGGATCGAGTTGACGTCGTCGCCGCGGCCGTCGAGTCCTCGCCCGAAGGCGCGAAGGGTGCTCTGCAGCGATGCCCGCGTGTCCTTGTCCAGGGTGTTGAGGATCTTGTCCAGGGGCACGGTCTCGCGGGCGGCGTCGGGCGGCAGCAGGCCGCCGTCCTCGATGCGGCCGGCCGTCGGTGTTCCCGGGTCGACCTCGAGATAGCTCTCGCCCAGCAGCGTGCGTAGCCTGGTCTCGACGCGGGCGTTGCGGTAGATGCTCTGGTGCTCGGGCTTCAGGTCCATGGTCACCAGGGCGCGCTGGCCCTTGGCGCGGATGTCGTCGACCCTGCCGATCTTGACGCCGGCCCGGCGTACGTCGGAGCCGCTCACCAGTTGCAGCGGTTCGTCGACGAGCACCGACACCTTGTACTGGGCCTTGGAGACGCCGGGGACGCGGCCACCGGCCAGGACGGTGTACATGGTCACGAAGACCACGACGACCGTCGCCGAGTAGACGACGAGCGCGAGGATCTTCGGGAAGCGCTGGCGGTTGGTCACGGCGTGCCCTTGGTGGTCGTCGGGTTCTTGAAGCAGGGCCGCAGGCGACGCCAGCTCGGCTCGTTCACGAGTGCGCCGACCGCGAACAGCCCCTCGCCGGCCGTGGCGCGGGCGACGGTCCGAAAGCCGTCGTAGAACTTCGTGAGCGACATCGTGTGCTCGAAGAAGTTCTCGACCGGCTCGAAGCAGGGCGGCAGCTTCGCCACCGAGGCGTCGACCGGCGGGACCTGCCCGCGGAGCGTGCGCACGGCCCGGGTCAGGTCGGCCGTCGTGCCCGGCAGGGTCTGGGCCAGCGACGTGAGCCGGGTCACCGGCCGGCTCAACGCGCGGACGGTCGGGCGCCCGATCTCGCTGACGTCGATGAGCGCGTCCAGCGCCGGCGCCAGCTCGCCCGCAGCGGGAACAAGGGCCCGCAGTGCGGGGTCGAGGTGGCTCCGCGCCTGGTCCAGACGGACGGTGGCGCTGCGCAGTGCCTGGATCGCCCCGGGAAGCTCCCGCAGAGTGCCGGAGAGCGCCGTGTCGCGTCGGGCCAGCTCCCCCATCACCTCGTTGCCCGAGGTGACGAGCGACGAGATCTGCTCTTCGCGGCGGGCGAGCTCGTCGCTCAGCGTCCCGGTGTTGGTCACGACGCGCCGCACGAGCCTCGACCGCTCGCTGGTGACGTCGGTGAGCCGCTTGAGCGACGCGAAGAACGGCTCGAACTCCGCCAGGGCGGCCCGCAGATCCGCGCCTTCGTCGGGCAGTCCGCGGCCGAGCTCGTCGATGAGCGTCGCCATGCTCTCGCGCGTCGGTTTGTTGAAGACCTGCAGCACCCGGGAGATGTCGACCGGGGACGCCGTCTGCCGGCCGGGGACGACGACATCGCCGTCGAGCTCGCCCGCGGACGGCGTGCCGCGCCGCTCGATCGCCACGAACTTGTCGTCCAGCGGGGAGACCGGGCGGATCCGGAATGTCGCGTCCCGGTAGAGCGCGCCGTGTTTGCGGTCGATCTTCATCGTCAGCACGGCACGTCCGTTGCGCAGCTCGACGTCGGAGACCACGCCGATCCGCACGCCGGCCAGGCGGACCTGGTTCTTGCCCGGCGAGACGCCCTTGGCGTCGTCGAACGCAGCACGCACCGTGTAGGTCTCGACCCACGGCTTCTGGAAGTTCAGGTTTCTCAGAATGCCCACCCCGGCCACGGCGCCCATGGCGCTCGCGACGATGAGCAGGATGAACGGCGTCCGTGCCCGCCTGATCTCCAAACGGAGTCGATCGTTCTGGAACAGTCTCATCCGCCCGCATCCTCCGACTGGTCTTCCTCAGGTCCGAACTCCGGCTGCTCGCCCGGCCGTGCCAGGAGCGTGCCGAGGTACGTGCCCAGGTCCTGGCACACCGCGAGACGCTCGTCGTTGGGATCGGTGAGCAGCGTCTTGCACGGCAGGGCGGGGATCGCCGCCTCGCCGACGCCGGCCTCGAACTGCACGTAGGTGCCGTTCGCGTCTGACGTGGCCATGACGCCGGTCGCGGACGAGAGCGTCGGACCGATGAGCTCGTGCACCTTCATGTCCATCTTCTCGTTGCGACTCTGCAGCCACGGGATCACGTCCTTGCGGGTCGTGTCGATCGTGCGACGCAGTCCGTCGAACGTCGCCGTGGCGTCCGGCGCCAACCGGCGCAGACTGCGCAACGCCGGGTCCAGCCTGGTGAACAAGACGCGCGCGTCCTTCAGCACGGGCGTCGCCTCGCTCAGGAAGGGGCTGGTCAGGTCGACCGCGCGCTCCAGGCGCTCGGCACCGGGCTGCAGACCGACCGTGACGCGGTCCAGGAGCGGGAGTGTGGAGCGCAGGCGCACGAGCACGCGCCGGGTCGTGTCGAGTGCGGGCGGCAGCACGTCGAGCGTCCGCGCGATCTCCTCCGATCGGGCCGCGGTGACGCTCAGCGTCGTGTTCGAGTTGTCGATGAGACCGGCAAGGTCGTCCCTCTGACGGTCCAGCGCGGAGATCCATCTCGACGTCCGCTGCACGAGCCGCGGCAGGTCGTCGCCGGGCCGTGTGCCGCGCAGCGGCGGCAGGCCCTTCGCGATCGGCTTCGCCGAAGCTGCGAGGGCGTCGAACGCGTTGCCGGCCGCTTCGCCGCGGAAGCCGCCGTCGGTCGCCGCGATGATCCGCTGCATGCCCTTGCGGCCGTCGCCGTCGAGCGGTTGCAGGACCTCGTCGAGCTCGACCTGGGTCGTCGTGCTGGAGACCGGGATGCGGCCGGACAGCGGCGGCGCGCTCTCCGAGCCCGGATCCAGCTCGACGTAGAGGTTGCGGCCGAGCAGCGTGCGCCAGTAGATGCCGGCGCGCGCGTCCTGGTGGACCGCGACGTCGGACTTGTCGAGCTTCAGCTCGACGAGCGCGCCGCGCTCGCCGTCGGCCTGCTCGATGGCGCCGACCGAGCCGACGGTCACGCCCGCCACGCGGACGGGGTTGCCGGACTTGAGGGACTGCGCCGAGGCGAAGTGCGCCCAGACGCGGTCGCTGTCATCGGGCCAGAACGGGATGCCCCGGTTGACGCCGATCGCGACGAGCAGGACGAGCGCAGCAAGTGCGATGGCGCCGTTTCGGACGTGCCGCGGGCGGGCGCGGCCTGGCCGGTTCTGGAAGCGGTGGCGTCGAGCGGTCTGCTGGCTCATGGCTTGCTCAGGTGCTCCCAGCCGCCCTGGCAGGGCGCGGGGTAGGGGTTGCTGAAGATCTCCTTGCGCCGGACCGGATCGGTGCCCAGTGACTCACGGGACCCGATCGTCACGGTCGCCCGGAGGTAGTTGAGACCCTCGTCGCCGAGCGCGTCGTGCTCCGCCCAGTGGCCGAGGAAGCTGCGCAGATCGCACGAGTGGGGCGCGACTTCCTTGCTGATCGACAGGCCCGGCACCAGACCGCGGGCCAGCAGCGGCAGCTGGGTGTCGACCCGCCGCGCGAGCGACACCGTGGGCGACGTCGCCTGGCGGGCCAGGGTCAGGGTCTTCGGGATGCGCATCAGCACGGGCTGCGCCTCGGCGAAGAACTTCGCGGTGTCTCCGAATGCCGCCGGTGCCGGCCGCAGTGCGATGTCGAGCCGGCGTGAGAGGCGGTCGACACTGCGCAGTAGCGGATCCGTCACGGCGAGGTTCGCCCGCGTCTGGGCAAGGGTCTGCGGCGACTGCTCGAGGGTCGATCGCCAGTCACCGGCCTCGGTGCGGAACGGTGCGAGCGCGCGCTGGGCCGGTTCGAACGTCCGGGTCAGCTCGACCTTCGCGGGGTCGAGCGCTCCGAGGGCGCTCGACGCACCCTGGACGAACCGGGTGAGCGATCCGGGACGCGCGTTGACCGCCCCGGCAACGGATGTGAGGTTCTCCAGGTAGCCGGGACCCTGTCCCAGCAGCTGGTTGACGTCGTCGCCGCGGCCCGCGACGCCCTTGCCGAGCTCGCTGAGGAGCATCTGGGTCCGCTGACGGGTCGGGGAGTCGAAGGTCGCGAGCACATCGTCGAGCTGGACGGTGCTGGCCGAGCGCGACTCGGGGATGCGGCCGTTGTCCGGCAGGATCTCGCCCTTCTGACCGGGGACGATCTCCACATAGACGACACCGAGCAGGCCGCGCGGTCGCACGCGAAGGGTCAGGTCCGAGCGCAGCGGTCCGATGCCGCCGTCGAGCTGCAGCCGCGCGACGACCTTCCGGTTCTCGACGCGCGAGTCGAGCACCTGGCCGACGCGGACGCCGCCCATCTTGACGTCGGTGTGGTCCACGAGGCCGTCGGCGCGCTCGAACGTCGCCGTGAGGTTGTAGTAGTCGCGCAGCGGAAGCTTCGTCGGGGCGAAGTACCCGGTCAGTGCCATCGCGGCCCCGGCGAGGATGCCGGCGATGCCGACCGCCCTGACCAGGAGAACCGGCGTTCCGCGTCCGACGGGGCGGCCGCGGCGCCGGGGAGACGATCGTCGTGAAGGCATCATGATCCGAACAGGTAGTCCACGAGGGCATCGACGGTGGACGACGGGGCGGTGCCGTCTTTGCTGGAGGTGCCCAGCAGGCCGCCCAGCTTCGCGCTCGGCGGTTTGGCCTGCTCCTGCTCGGCCGCGCTCTTGGGACAGGCGCTCTTGTCGCGCCCGGGCAGCTTCGCGCCACCGAGGAGCCCGCCGACCACGCCACCGACCACGTCGGTCACGCCATCGACCGCGGTGCACACGAGGTCCTTGACCGCTGGGACCACCTCGGCCGGCCTCTTCACCGGCGGCGCCTTTGGCCGGGCCAGCGCCGGCGGCACCCGGGGTACCGGCGTGGCAGCCTTGGCCGGCTTCCGCTTGGCGTTGGCCTGACCTTCGCTGACCACCCGGTCGACGATCTGGCGGACCGTGTCCTCGGTGATCGTGATCTGCGCACCGAAGAGGTGACCGAGGCCGTCGGCGCGCTGCGTCACTCTGGCCCACGTCTGCAGGAAGTAGAGAGCGTCGTCCATCAGGCCCTTGTCGAGGTCCTGCACGAGCGGGTCGACCGCGGTCAAGGTCTCGCTGAGCTGGGCCGCTACGGGCGCCAGGCGCTTGACTGTCGGGCGCGTCTCCCGCGCGAGGCGGTCGAGGTCAGGTGCTGCAGCGCGGGCGGCACGCAGCGCCGGGACGCCGTCCTTCGCGAACCCCGGGAGTGCCTTCAGCGCCGCCTCGATCGGGGCCGCCGACGTGCGGATTCGGTCGGCGGCGGGCTCGAGGCCGGCCGCGGCGGTCTCCAGCAGCGCAAGCGACTTGCGCATCTGCGCAAGCGTCGACGGGGTCTCGCCGACCGCCTGTCCGAGCGCCGCTCGACGGTCGGCGGTGGTCGAGAAGGCGGCCGACGCCTCGCCGATGAGCTCGCCGAGCTCGCGGCGCTCGCGGGCAAGCGTGCCGATCACGCTGTCCCCGGCGTCGACGACCTGGCGAAGGCTGGCGTTGTCAGCCGTGGCCTGATCCAGCAGCGCTCCGACCTCGTCCATGCCCTGCGGCAGCAGCTCGAGGAACGACCGCACCTCGTCCGCGCGGCCCGTCAGCGCGACGCCCCCCTCGGCGAGGATCAGCTTCAGGCGTGCACGCGTACCCGCGTCGAGGGTGTCGAGGACGTCGTCCAGCTCGACCGGCGTGACGTTCTTGGACGGGGTCACCCAGGAGCCCGGGGCCGCCGGATCGTCGGCGTTGCCGGGGGTCAGGTCGACGTACTTCTCGCCGAGGACGCTGACGGACCTGATCCGCGCGGTGGCGTCCTTCCCGACGGGGCTCGCTCCCTCGTCGAGCTCCATGTCGACCTGGACCTTGTCACCACGGTCGAGCTCGACGGCGGTGATCTTGCCTGCGCGGACGCCGTCGATCTTGACGTCCTGGTCCTTGAGCAGGCCGGCCGCGTCGTCGACCCGCAGGCGCAGGGTGTAGGTCTCCTCGGAGCTGCCGCAGCCGGTGACCATCGTCGTGCCGAGCGCAGCGAGCAGCAGTCCAGCGATGACGGTGACGCGGGTCACTTTCGGTCCTCCGGGTCCTTGCTCGCGTCCAGTGAGTCCTCGGTGACGCCGCACTGCGGAAGGAAGAACGGCTTCTCCGAGCCGAGTCCGGGCGGACGCGGCATCGCGTACTTCTTGCCCAGCAGCAGCTGGCTGGTGCTCGGGGTGTTCTGCGGGTAGGCGTGCAGGGTCGTCGGGCTCGCGACGACCAGGACCCGCGCGTAGTGGGACTGGCTGACCGGGTTGATGCGGTTCGCCTGCGTCTGAACCGGAAGATAGTTCTTCACCCACGAGTTCCAGTTGACGAGCACGCCCGCCGCCTCGGGCGTGTAGGGCCGCAGGCACTCGACCATCGGCGTCGCGTCCGTGAGGATCGAGCGGATGTCGTCGAACATCGGCGTCGCGGTGCGCAACGTGGTGGTCAGGGGTGGAGCCGCCGCACGGAGCGTCCGCGCCACCTGGGCGCCCATCCTCGCGGTCGGCCGCAGCTGCGCCAGGGCCGGCCGCGCTGCTGTGGCGAAGGACGCGAGCTTGCCCGCTCCGGGCCGCAGCCGGGTCACGAGACCGTCGAGCTTGTCGACACTGCCGTCGACCCGGGCGAGTGTTCCGCGGGCATCGGCGATCGTTCCCGGGGCGCGCTCGATCGTGCGCTGGACGTCGCTGGAACTGACAGCGAAGGACTGCAGCGTGGTCGCGGCGACCCCGATGAGCTCGCTGATCCGAGCGTCGCGCGCAGCGAGCTTGGTGGAGAGCCGGGCACCCGAGCCGACGAGCGTCTTCAACGCCGCCGTGTCGGCCGACAGGTCGGAGGAGACGTCGCGGTATCCTTCGACGGCCTCGTCGAACTCCCCGAGTGCCGTGCGGACCTCCTTCGTCCGCGGCCCGAGGGTCAGTGAGGTGTTCTTCAGCGCGTCGCGCAGGTGCGTGCGGGTCTGCCGGTCGAAGGTGCTGAAGACCTCGTCGATCTCGACCGGGGCGCGCGCGTCATCTCCGCTGATGATCCCGCCCTCGCCGATCTCCTTCGCCGGGGCGGGCGCCGGGTCGAGCTCGACCTTCCGGGTGCCGCTGCCGGCCGGCGAGGGCCAGCGCAGCGTCGCCCTCGTACCCTGGCGCAGCGGCCAGAACCGCTCGTCCTCGATGCCGAGCTCGACGATCGCCTGCCCGTCCTCGAGCGAGACCTTGGAGATCTTGCCGACATCGAAGCCGTCGACCTGGACATCGAGTCCGGCGACCACGTTGACCGCGGCCGGGAAGGCGACCCGCACATGATGGTCCTGGTTGCGCGTGCCGACCGCCCACATCGTGAACGGGACGGCGGCGATGGCCAGGACGATGGCCCAGGGGTGGCCGGCCGCGACCCAGCGGGCTCGGGAGAGGGAACGCACGCCGTCAGCCTCCGATCGGGATCTTGGGGTCGAAGCCCCAGGCGACGAGGGTGAGCAGTGCGTTGACGCCCATCACCTGGATCAGGTTGAGACTCATTGAGCGGGCCGTCGCGGTGCCTACGCCGACCGGACCACCGCTGGCGTAGTAGCCGTAGTACATGCCGATCAGGACTACGAAGGTCCCCATCGTGTAGAACTTCAGCAACCCGACCGCGAGGTCGTACGGCGTGATGAACGCCCAGTGGACGGACCCCCAGCCGCCCAGCGACACCTCGCCGATCTGGACGATGATCACGAAGTACTCGCCCAAGAAGTTCAGAGCCATCCCGACGAAGAACCAGAACGGGATCACCAGCCAGGCGGCAAGCAGACGCGTCGTGACGATGTAGCGGATCGAGCTGATCCCCTGCGCCTCCATCGCGTCGATCTCCTCGTTGATCCGCATCGTCCCGAGCTCCGCCGCCAGTCCCGCACCGATCTTGGCCGAGGCGATGAAGCCGAACATGAAGGGCCCGGCCTCGCGGAGGCCGCAGAGCGCCGAGAACGCGCCGGTGTAGACGGAGGCGCCGAACCCGCGAAGGACATAGTTCCCTTCGGTCCCGCACTGGAGCCCGATCACGAACTGCAGTGACAGCAGGACGATCGACGACCCGAGCAACAGCAGCGCGGCCTGCCGCAGGACCTCGGCGCCATAACGCCACGCCTTGGGGATCTCGATGACCGCGCTCAGCATGAAGCGGGCCATGCGGCCGGCCTCGTCGAGCGTCGACTCCACCGGCGCCCGGAAGTTCCGGACCGCGCGGGTGCGGGCCAGCTCCGTCGCGAGCAGCGGCAGGCCGTCCGGCCCGGTGGGTGCGTTCGTCGTCGCCATGCCTAGCGGAGGTTGAGCGTCTCCGGGAACGCCGCGAGCAGCGTCGCCGTGAACATGTAGTTGAAGACCCAGATCGCGACGAAGGCGATCACCACCGCCTGGTTGACGGCCTTGCCGACCCCGACGGCACCACCTCGCACGTTCAGGCCCTTGTAGCAACAGACGACGGCGACCATGAAGCCGAAGAACGACGTCTTGAAGATGCTGCCCAGGAGGTCGGGCATCGTGAAGTTCAGCGTCATCGTCGACATGTAGCCGGACGTCGTCTCCCCGAACAGGAGGACCGCCGCCGCCCAGCCGCCGACGAGCGAGACCGCGATCGCGAGCAGGTTCATGGTCGCGGTCAGCACTCCCAAGGCGAGGAACCGTGGAACGACGAGCGTCTTGATCGGATCGAGCCCGAGAACCGCCAAGGCGTCGAGCTCCTCGCGGACCTTCCGCGCCCCGAGGTCGGCGCAGACCGCGGTGCCGGCGACACCGGCGACGATCATGCCAGTCGCCCAGGGTCCGGCCTCACGCGTCGCCAGGGTGGCAAAGAACGCGCCGAGGCGGTCGACGGATCCGAAGATGTTCAGGAGGTTGCCGCCCTGGATGCCGCCCGCGCCGGCGGTGAGCGCGATCACACCGAAGAACGTCGGGATCAGGGTGCGGCGGAGGAAGATGGTGCTCTCGATGAGGAACTCGTCCACCCAGGAGTAGGGCGGCGTGAACGTCGCGGCGACCGTCTTGCCGGTCAGCAGCAGCATCCCGCCGACCTCGTCGATGACGCTCAGTCCGGCGTCTGCGCCTCGGCGTGGCGTCGACCGCAGTCGCGCCCCCCGCCCAGGCGGCGCCGAGACGGGCGCTGTCACGCTTCTCGTTGCCACGTTCTGCCTCTTCTCCCGTTGAGGGGCGGATCCCACTCCGCCCCCGTGACCTCAACACTCCCACCGGCAGATGCCGGTGAACAGACTCAATAGGTGTCAGACACCCCCCTCTTAAGGGGTGTCATTCCATTCCCAGCGGTCCTCCGCGCTCGCGGTTGAGGAACTGGCGCACGAACGGATTGCTGGAATCGAACATCTCGTCGCGGTCGCCGCTCTGCACGATCCGCCCGCGCCACAGGACGCCGACGTACTGCCCGATCTGCCGAGCCGTGGCGATGTCGTGCGTGATCAGGATGTAGGTCCCGCCGTAGAGCGAGTGCATCGCCTGGATCAGGTCGCACAGCAGGAGCGTGCGGACCGGATCGAGGCCGGAGTCGGGCTCGTCGAACATGACGATCTCGGGCTCCATGACCAGTGCGCGCGCGAATCCGGCGCGCTTGCGCATGCCGCCGGAGAGCTCGCCGGGCATCCGTGTGCCGGCGGTCGTCAGGCCGACGTCGGCGAGCCGTGCCTGGACGAGGGCGTCGATCTCGTCCTCGGACTTGTCGGTGTGCTGACGCAGCGGGAAGGCGACGTTGTCGTAGACGTTCATGGAGCCGAACAGCGCGCCGTCCTGGAACAGGATGCCGAACCGGCGGCGCATCTCCAGCAGGTCGGCCTGGAGCATGTCCGGGACCGACTGCCCGTGGACGATCACGTCGCCGCGGTCAGGGAACATCAGGCCGATCAGGTGCTTGATGAGCACGCTCTTGCCAGTGCCGGACGGCCCCAGGACGACCGTGATCGTCCCCTCGGGAACGCAGAAGTCGAGTCCGCGCAGGATCGCGTTGCGTCCGAAGCTCTTGTGGATGTTCACGCACTCGATCGACCAGAAGTCCCCCGGGTCCCGTTCCGAGAAGGTCAGTGGCCCTTCGTGGTGTTCGAAGTCCGCGGCGGCATCGAGCAACTTCCGCTCCTCGGGCGTCTCCGTGCTGGTCATGCGTCCTCCTTGCGAGCGTGTCCGTAGTGTTCGTGATTGGCGGCAGCGATCAGGATCGGCATGATGCGCAGGAACTTCCGGATCGGGCCGTCGTAGGTCGCGCGACCGTCGATGACGGCCACCGCCATCCGGACGGAGCGATCCAGGATGCCGGCGAGGGCCGGGGCCTCGATCTCCAGAGAGCTCTCCGTCACCGTGCTCTCGTCCCCCTGATGGAGCTCGGGCGGCTGCCGGTCGAGCAGGAGGGTCAGCACCGCGTCCGGCGTCTCCCGGAGGCTGATCCGCACGGTGGTCCCCGTCCGCCCGAGTCGATCGGAGGTCTCCGGGTCCTCGATCGCCTCCGTGAATGCGGCGATGAAGGTCTCCATCGCGGCGGGCGCAAGCGTTTCGTCAGCCTTCATCTTCGATCCTCGGGTCGGGGGACTCGGTGGCCGCGGCGCGCGCCGCGGTCGAGGTGGACCACAGCTCGCGGATCAGGTCGGCCAGCTCCGTCTGGTCCTGCGCGGTCATGTCTCCCCGGGCCGCGCGGTCCGCGAGCGACGTGGCACGCACGGCCAGACGGCTGTCGGCACCGTCGGCCGTCAGCGCGACCACCGCTGGGAGCTGTGCGGCACCGAGCCGGTAGCGGCCGGCGCCGACGTCTCCGGCGACGCGGACGAGGAGCTCGTCACTCGGCCGGATCTCCTCTCGGCCGCCGAGCGCACGGGCGACCGCTTCGGCGGAGGGCAGCCGGTCGTGCCAGCGCGGCGCGGGCGGCAGCGGAAACTCGAACGCCTCGTCGAGCAGCCCGGCCGCGACCTGGGACGCGCCGGCGCTGCCGATGCGGGTTCGCCACACCTGATGGGGGTGCACCTCGTTGAGCGAGGGGTCGCCGTCGGCGATCCGCTGGGCGCGGATCGCGAGGTTCGTCACCGCGAAGGCCGCGAACACCATCCGTGCCTGCTCTTCGCGGCTGCCCATGAGCTGCCCTAGAGCGCGCTGGACGTCGCGGGGCTCCGCGAAGATGTGGTCGCCGCGGACGTAGGTGACCCGGTTGAGCCAGATCTCCTCCGCGCCCTCCAGCGACGTCAGTCGCCGGGGGCGCCGACGGAAGCCGCGGCGGTCCGGGAGGATCGGGGCGCCCACGGTCGAGACGATCAGGACGTCCCCGCCGCGGTCGCGCTCGGCCCCGGCGAGGAGCGCCTCGAGGACGGGCGCGTCGTCGGCTCGGCGCACGTAGTACCGGCCCGGCTCGATGCCGAGCACACCGGCCAGGTCGAACTGGACGCCGATGACGCTGTCCTCGAGCGGCAGGTCGGCGGAGCCGTCGGTGCGGAGCGGATCGTCTGCGGTCACGGTAGTCATGGTCTCAGTCGTTCGGGGGCTCGCTCAGGAGCAGGTCGTATGCGCGACGGTCGAGGGAGCCGCTGAGATCCAGGTGGACGTGCTTGCACTCGGTGTACTCGTCGAGCGCCCTCGGGCCCAACTCCCGTCCCAGGCCCGACTGCTTGTACCCGCCGAACGGCAGTGCGCTGTTGAGCATGTGGGCGTCGTTGATCCACACGGTGCCGGTCCGCAGTCGAGCCGCGACCTCCAGCGCCCGCTCGGCGTCGGTGCTCCAGACCGCGCCGGCCAACCCGTAGATGGAGTCGTTCGCGATCGTGACGGCCTCGTCGACGTCGTCGTACCGCAAGACCGAGAGCACCGGACCGAAGATCTCCTCCTGGGCGATCCGCATCTCGGAGCGCACGCCGGTGAAGATCGTCGGCTCGACCCAGAACCCGCGCTCGAAGCCGGGGCCTTCGGGAACGCCACCGCCGAGGACCAGCTCGGCGCCCTCCTCCAGACCGGACTGCACGTACCCGAGGATCCGCTCCTGCTGCGCGCGGGAGATCACCGGTCCGAGATCGGTGTCGAAGTCCCGGGGGTCGCCGATCTTGATCGTCCTCGCGCGCTCGACCAGGCGTTCCACGAACTCGTCGTGCAGCGCATCCGGCAGCAGCAGCCGGGTACCGGACTCACACGCCTGGCCGGAGTAGAGGAAGCAGCCGAAGAGCGCCGCGTCGACCGCCGTGCGCACGTCGGCGTCGTCCAGGACGACCACCGCGGACTTCCCACCGAGCTCGAGCGTCACTCGCTTGATCGTCTCCGACGCCGAAGCCATGACCTTGCGGCCGACCTCGGTCGAGCCGGTAAACGAGACCTTGTCCACGTCCGGGTGAGACGCAAGCCGCGCGCCGACGTCCGGGCCGCCGGTGACGACGTTGAGGACGCCCGGCGGCAGCCCACACTGCTCGAGCGCCCGTACGAGCTCGATCACCGTCAGCGGGGTCTTCTCGTCGGGCTTCAGCACGACGCTGTTGCCCGCCGCCAGGGCAGGCCCCACCTTCCAGACGGCGAGCGCCAAGGGGAAGTTCCACGGCACGATCGCCGCGCACACCCCAATGGGCTCCCGTCGCAGGACGTTGCGCGCCAGCGTGGGGTAGACGACGGTCGGCTGGGGCTCCTCGAAGACGTAGCGGGCCGCCAGTTCCCCGAAGTAGCCGAGGTGGGCGATCGCGAGCCCGACGTGGAAGCCGATGGCCTGCCGGACGGTCGCCCCGTTCTGCAGGCCCTCGAGCTCGGCGAGCTCCTCCAGCCGTTCTCCGAGAAGGTCGGCGGCCTTGACGAGCACCTGCGCCCGGACCTCGGGCGGGGTCGCCGCCCACCGGCCCTCGTCGAACGTCCGGCGGGCGACGGCGACGGCGAGGTCGACGTCGGCGACGGCTCCTCGTGCCACGGTCGCGACCCGTTCCTCCGTCGCCGGGTCGATGATGACGAACTGCTCGTCGGCGTCGACGGACCGGCCGTCGATGTGCATGCCCCAGTGCTGCACCGCGTCAGCGGACTCGACGCTCATCGCGTCGCTCCCGGCTCGAGGACGACCTTCAGCGCTTCGCGGCTGGCGAAGAGCTCGTAGCCCTGCGCCGCCTGCTCGAGCGGCAGGCGATGGGTGATGAGCGCGGTGGGATCGATGCGCCCCGCGCGAACGAGCGCGAGGACCTCGTCCACATGCGCCTGGATGTTGGCGACGCCCATGTGGATCGTGGTGTTGTGGATCCACAGCTCGCCGATCGGAAACTCGAATTCGTCGTCCATATAGACGCCCGGGATCGTCAAATGCCCTCCCATGCGCAGCAGCGGCATCGCGGCCTTGAGTGCGCTCTCGTGGCCGACCGCGTCGACGACGACGTCCGCTCCGCGCCAGTCCGTCAGCTCCAGGATGACGTCCTGGGCATCGGCCTCGTCGGCGTTCACCGCGATCGCTCCGAGCGATGACGCGAGGGCCAGCCGGGACGCGACCTTGTCGATCACCACGACCTGCGCGG
The DNA here is from genome assembly GCF_009707605.1 of Conexibacter sp. W3-3-2. Classification (NCBI taxonomy): domain Bacteria; kingdom Bacillati; phylum Actinomycetota; class Thermoleophilia; order Solirubrobacterales; family Conexibacteraceae; genus Conexibacter; species Conexibacter sp. W3-3-2. The sequence goes on from NZ_WLYW01000001.1 coordinate 1,061,840, forward strand.
CGCCGAGGGCCAGCGCCGACATCATCGCGAAGAGCCCAACAGGCCCGGCACCGACGACGGCGACGACGTCCCCTGAGCGCAGGTCGGTCTTCCGCACCGCGTCGTACGCGGTCGTGAGGATGTCCCCGACGAACAGCGCCTGCTCGTCCGTGACATCGTCGGGGATCTTGCGCAGCGTCAGGTCGGCCATCGGAATCCTCGCGTACTCCGTCTGCGTGCCGCCGAGATCGCCGAACGCCATGCCGAGCCCGAAGACCTGAGCCCCGAGGCACTTCGAGAACTCTCCGCGCCGGCACAGCCAGCACGCGCCACAGCAGGCGAAGAAGGAGCCGAGGGCACGATCGCCGACCTCGAACTGCTGCACGCTGGCACCCGCCTCCACGACGGTGCCCATGTACTCGTGACCCATCGTGAAGCCGTCCTCGGCATCCATCCGACCGGTGTACGGATGCAGGTCGCTACCGCAGATCGACGCCTTGTCGATACGGAGGATCGCGTCGGTCGCCTCGACCAGCGTCGGTGTCGGCACCTCCTCGACGCGCACGTCCCTGGCGGCGTGAAACACCAGCCCCTGCATCGTCGTCTCCATGCTCACGCCTCGTTCCGTCCGGCGGTCAGCGCCTCGTAGATCGGAAACATCGGTTTGGTCGCCGGAACGAGCTTGAGGATCTTGTTGACCGGCCCTTTGGCGCGGACCTGGCCCTTGGCGAGCCCCATCGGAATGCTGTACTTCCCCCTCCAGAAGGCGTCCGCGTCGTCGGCGCGCATGTACAGGTGGATGTCCGCAGGGGTCGACGCCTCACCAGTGGTGACCTCGATCGGGTCCGACATCTTGACCGTGATCTGCGCATCCGGGTCGGTGTAGTGCAACTGCAGGGTCGCGCCCACGTTTGCGAGCTTCGGGCCGACATCGGGGTGGGAGGCCGCCTCTCGGAAGACCCCTCCGACGTACTCGTACACCTCGTCAGCGCTGTTGAAGATCGGCATGTGGCGCCCTTTCACCCGAGTGGACCTCGGGGTTCGGATAGTGTGGCGTGGTCCGGCGTCTGACGTGCGACACTGACGTCGACATCGAGGAGGAGCAATGGGTCTTCAGGGTCAAGATTCTCCCCCGGAGGAGAAGTCTGCGGTCTTCATTGACGGGGCGGACGCCGAGCAGGCGGCCGACCTGCTCATCGGGGTCCGGCGCGCGGTCACCGAGCTGCAGTCGATCCCGAGCGTCAGAGCGCTGCTCGAGCGTGCGCCGGCCGTGCTCTGCGCCAACACCCTGTTCGAGCGCGTGATCGTCACGCTCGTCGAGGATTCCGCGCTCGCCCTGCAGAGCCTGCACTTCGACGGGGTCGACCCGGAGGAGCAGGAGATGGTCCGACAGCTGTGGAGGGCCGCACCACCGGCGCTCACCCATCTCCTCGTCGAGTCGGAGGTCATCCGCCGCAAGCGGGCCATCCTCGTCGTCAACGCCCGGCGCAGTGAGCGCACGATCGGCGGGGTCCTCGGCCGCAACGTCGACGCCGACTGCTACGTCGCCGCGCCGGTCACCGACGGAGAAACGGTCATCGGGATGGTTCACGCGGACCGGAAGAGCTCGGGGTGCGCGGTGGGCCAGTCCGAAGTTGAGGCCCTGTGGCTGTTCTGCCAGGCGCTGTCAATGAGCCTGCAGCGAGCGGAGCTCACCGCTCGGGTCGCGTTCCAGCGTGACGAGGTCCGCCGCCACATGTCCGCGCTGGACGCTGCGCTCGACAGCCACGGGGCTCGCGGAGCACGCGGAACGGCCCTGGCGCCGATGTCCGAGATGGAGTTGGCCGCCGCGGGCGTGGTCCTCGCACCGGAGAACCGGATTGCCTCCCTGCTCACCGCGCGCGAGCTCGACGTCCTGCGCCTCATGGCCGACGGCAACACCAACGCCCAGATCGCCTCGCGGCTGGTCATCACCGAGGGAACGGTGAAATCCCACGTCAAGCACGTGCTGCGCAAGCTGCGCGCCGGCAACCGCGTCGAGGCCGTCTCCCGCTACCTGCGGATCGCCGCGAAGGACCACTCGATGCTATGAGGCCCCTCCGCAGGGGCCTCACATCGCCATCGAGTACCCCCCCGTTGACCGGGACGGTCTGGCCGGTCACCCAGCCGGCGGCCGGCGTCGCGAGGAACGTGATCATCGCCGCGGGATCCTCGGGCTCGCCGATCCGCCGGAGCGGATACGCGCGAACGATCTTCTTGAGAGCATCCGGGTCCTGGATCGCCGCCTCGACCGGCGGCGTGCGAATCGCCCCGAGCGCAACGCAGTTGGCCGTGATCCCGTAGCGGGCCACGGCCTTCGCGTACCCGCGCACGAACCCGGCGGCCCCGGCTTTCGCCCCGGCGTAGACCGCGAGGTGCGGCTCGCCGACGCGTCCTGCGTCGGAGATCACGGTGACGACACGCCCACCGCCTTCGGCGATCATGCCTGGCGTCGCCGCGTGCGTGCAGTAGAGGACGCCGTTGAGGTTGACGTCCAGCCACCGGCCCCATGTGGCCGGCGACTCCTCCCAGAACGGCGGCGCGGGGGCCAGCGGCGACTCGTTAGGACCGGCGTTCCCTGCGTTGTTCACCAGGATTCCGACAGGCCCGAGCTCCTCGGTGATCGCCGCCACGTTCGCCGCCACCGCACCGTAGTCGGACACATCACCGGGGCACGCCATCGCGGTCGCGCCGGTGGCCCGGAGTTCGCCGACGACGGCCTCGGCGCGGTCGGCGTGATAATCGTTCACGGCGACCTTGGCGCCCTGCGCGGCGAGCATCAGGGCGACGGTCCGACCGACGCCCTGCCCCGCACCCGTCACCAGGGCTACCTTCCCGTCGAGCCGCAGCAGGCTCTCGAACGGACCGCCGCTCACGACGCTCCCCCCTCGAGCGCCTCGCGCCCGTAGAGGTGGCGGGCGATGACGAGCTTCTGGATCTGCGGGGTCCCGTCGCCGATCTGCATGCCGCTGATGTCGCGCAGCATCTGCTGCAACGGCAGCTCGTCCGACCACGCGACGTGGCCGTGCAGCACGATGCAGTCCTGGATCGCGTCGAAGGCGAGGCGCGGGACCCACCACTTGATCATCGACGCCTGCTTGGTGTGCGGGCGTCCGGCAGACCGCAGCGCCAGCGCCCGGTAGCTCAATGCCCGAGCCGCCTCGAGCATCGTGTCGTGCTCGGCGACCTTGAACGACACCCCTTGGTACTGCGCGATGGTGCGACCGAACGTCTTGCGTTCGCTCGTGTAGGCGATCGTCATGTCGAGCGCGCGCTGGGCACAGCCGATCGCCATGAGCCCGATCAGCGCGCGGGTGAAGTCGAACTCGTTCATCACGATGTTGAACCCGCGCCCGACCTCCCCGATGAGGTACTCGTCTGGGACGAACGTGCCCTCGAACGTCAGCGCTCCGCGGCCGAGCGGCTTGAAGCCGGGGTCGCGGAACGTCTGGCGGGCGACGGTCTCGTCGAGCGGGACGAGGAATGCCGTCACCCCGCGGGCGCCGGGGCCGCCGGTCCGCGCGAAGGTCAGCGCGGCGGACGCGTGGGCCGCTCCGGTGATCGAGCTCTTCTCGCCGTACAGCCGCCACCCCCCGTCGACCTTCTCCGCGCGCGTCGTGAGCGCGGCGGCGTCGGATCCCACGCCGGGCTCCGTGAGCGCCAGTGCGACGAAGTCCTGGCCGGTGATCGACCGGTCGAGCCACTCGCGACCGCCCGGGCAGTGCTGTTCGAGCAGACGCCCGGTGACCGCGCCCGAGAACACGAGGTAGCAGACGTTGAAGTCCGCCCAGGCGAGCTCCTCGCAGGCGATGCCGGCCGCGATCTCGTCGGCGCCCTGCCCGCCCAGGCCCTGACCGACCAGCAGCCCCAGCAGCCCTTGGTCGCCGAGTCGCTTGTACTCCGCCGTGGGGAACTCCTCCGACTCGGCCCGCGCGAGATAGCCATCGGCGAAGTGCTTGCGTGCGAAGGCACGCACGCTCTCTCGGAACAGGCCGTGCTCCTCGGTCTCCAGCAACGGGTGGGTGGCGGACGGGGCAGGGGTCGCGATGGTGCTCATGGTCTCTTTCGTGGTGAGGTGTCGGGGCGGACGGTCAGCGTCCGGGGAACTTCGGTGCGCGGTGGTCGTTGAACGCCGCCAGGCCTTCGGCGACGTCCTCCGTCCCGAGGTGGATCTGGCAGGCGTCGAGCTCCATCCGCAGCCCGCGGTCGACCGGCAGCGATTCCTGGTCGTTGACGACCTGCTTCATCCGCCGCACCCCCACCGGACTGCGCTGCGCGATCTCGGCGCAGATCGCCTGCACATCGGCCTCCAGCGCGTCGGGATCGGCGACGACGTCGACGAGCCCCCACTGCTCCATCTCGACCGCTGTGCGCGACTGCCCGGTGAAGAGCAGGAGCTTCGCCCGGGCGGTGCCGATGCGGCGCGGCAGTCGCACCGCCCCGCCGGCGCCGGGGAACAAGCCGTAGGTGGCGTGACCGTCGGCGATCCTCGCGGTCGACGACGCGACGATGAAGTCGCACGCGAGAGCCAGCTCGAGCCCGCCGGCGATCGTCAAGCCGTTCACGGCTGCGACCACCGGGAGCGGATGGAGCTCGACCTGCCGGAACACCCCCCGGCCCGCTCGAGGAAGCGCTCCATGGCCTTGGGGTCCTGCAGGGCGCCCTTGACGAACTTCAGATCAGCGCCGGCGCAGAACGCGCGCCCCTCGCCGGTGATCACGACGGCGGTCGCGCCGACGCGCAGCGACTCCGCAAGCCCGGCTTCGATGCCGTCGAGCGTCGGCAGGTCGAGCGCATTCATCGCGTCGGGACGCGAGAGCCGGATCCAGAGCGTTCCCTCGCGGAGCTCGTGCTGCACGGCGGGGGCGTCGTCGGTGTCGGTCAGGGTCGTCATGGAGCGTGCTCCTCGTCGGGGGAAGCGACCTTCGTCGGGCCGCCGGCTCGGCGTACTCTCGCAGTTACTCGTGTGAGTCACCACTCTCGTAGGGCGGAAAGAAGCACCTATTAGGAGGGTTGCTCAAGGCGTACCACCACGTTAGCGTACGCTCACATGATTCCTTCCTCCGTCGTTCCCTCCTGCGCTCAGTGGCGGCGCCCATGAGTCGTGACATCGTTGTCGCCGGTGTCGGCATGACCCGCTTCGGCAAGTTCGTGGATCGGTCGATCGCGAGCCTCGCCGCCGAGGCGATCGAGGCGGCCCTGAGTGACGCGATGACCGACGCGGACGCCGTCGACGCCGTGGTCTACTCCAACGCCGCCGCCGGGATCATCACCGGACAGGAGATGATCCGCGGACAGTGTGCGCTGCGCGACGCTCCGGCGCTGCTGGGGAAGCCCGTCTACAACGTCGAGAACGCCTGCGCGTCGGGCTCGACCGCCTTCAACCTCGCTTGCGCGCTCATTCAGGCGGGTCGCGCCGAGGTCGCGCTCGTCGTCGGGGCGGAGAAGCTCAGCCACGCCGACAAGGCGCGCACGTTCTCTGCCTTCGAAGCAGGGGTCGACGTGGAGCACTCCCCGTTCCCCGACGCTGCCAGCGATCAGTCGGTCTTCATGGATCTCTACGCGCAGATGTCGCGCGAATACATGGCCCGGTCGGGGGCGACCGCGGAGGACTTCGCGGCGATCGCCGTCAAGAGCCACGCCAACGCGGGGCTGAACCCGCTCGCCCAGTACCGCGATCCGGTCACCGTCGAGCAGGTCCTCGCCAGTCGGGTCATCACCGATCCGCTGCGCGTGCTGATGTGCTCGCCGATCGGCGACGGCGCTGCTGCCCTCGTGATCGCCTCCGAGGCCGGGCTCGCGCGAATGGGCGCGACGCCGTCCGTCCACGTGAAGGCATCGGTCGTCCTGTCCGGCAACGACAACGGTTCGAACATCGTGACCGTGGCGGCGCGGCAGGCGTTCGGGATGGCCGGCATCACGTCCGACCAGGTCGACGTCGTCGAGCTGCACGACGCCGCGGCACCGGCCGAGTTCATCGCCTTCGAGGAGCTCGAGCTGTGCGACCCCGGACAGGCGCCGGAGCTGTTCCGCGCGGGACACACCGCTATCGGCGGCGCGTGCTGCGTGAACCCGAGCGGCGGTCTGCTCTCCAAGGGCCACCCGATCGGCGCGACCGGCTGCGCCCAGCTCGTCGAGCTGACGCACCAGCTCCGCGGCACCGCCGGCGAGCGGCAGTCCGGCACACCGAAGATCGCCGTGGCCGAGAACGCCGGCGGCTGGCTCGGGAACGGCCCGGCCGCAACCGCGGTCACCGTCCTCGGCGCCTGACGCACGACACCCGAGCAGTCCACTTCAACCACCAGGAGCCCTGAGAATCATGAGCCTCGCACCGACCGAACACCTGACCGCCGGCCCCAACATCCCGCTGATCATCCCCGACGAGGAGCGCATGATCCGCGAAGCGGTGGCCGGCATCGCCGGCGGCTTCGGGCACGACTACTTCGCGGCGAAGGTCAAGGCCGGAGAACGGACCGACGAGCTCTGGGACGCCATGGGCAAGAGCGGCTACCTCGGCGTCAACCTGCCGGAGGAGTACGGCGGCGGCGGGCTCGGAATGACCGCGCTGGCCGCGGTTTCGGAGGAGCTGTCCCGCGCGGGATGCCCGCTCATGCTGCTCGTCGTCTCCCCGGCGATCGTCGGCAACGTCATCGCCAAGTACGGAACCATCGATCAGAAGGACCGGTGGCTCGGCGGGCTCGCCAGCGGCGAGAAGAAGTGTGCCTTCGCGATCACCGAGCCCGACGCGGGGTCGAACTCCCACAAGATCTCGACCGTCGCGACCAAGGACGGGAGCGGGTACCGCATCAACGGTACGAAGACCTACATCTCCGGCGTCGAGGAGGCGGAGGCGATGCTCGTCGTCACCCGCACCGGCGTTGACTCCAAGGGCCGCGGACGCCTGTCCCTCTTCATGGTCGACACCGACGCGCCGGGGCTGGAGCGCCAGTACATCGACACCGTGCTCGAGGCGCCGGAGAGCCAGTGGATGCTCTTCTTCGACAACGTCGAGGTCAGCGAGGACCGCCGGATCGGCGCCGAGGGCGAAGGCCTGCGGATCGTGTTCGACGGGTTGAACCCGGAGCGGATCATGGGCGCGGCCATGTGCATCGGCCTCGCCGACTACGCGATGGCAAAGGCGACGCAGTACGCGAACGAGCGGTCCGTCTGGGGGGTGCCGATCGGTCAGCACCAGGGCGTCTCCCACCCGCTGGCACAGGCGAAGATCGAGCTCGAGCTCGCCCGGCTCATGACGCGCCGCGCCTGCGCCGAGTACGACGCGGGCATCCCGGCGGGCGAGGCGAGCAACATCGCGAAGTTCGCCGCCGCCGAGGCTGCGATCAAGGTGCTGGACCAGGCGATCCAGACCCACGGCGGCAATGGCATGGCACGGGAGTACGGACTCGCCGACCTGTGGTTCATCGTGCGCCTACTGCGGACGGCGCCGGTCTCGCGCGAGATGGTGCTCAACTACGTCGCCGAGCACTCGCTCGGATTGCCGAAGTCGTACTAGCCGTGGAGCTGCGCGCCCCCGGAGCAGCCGACGATGCGGCCGCCGTGCCGGTTGCACCGGGGGTGATGCGCATCACGCTGCCCCTGCCCTTCACCACGCCGGATCACATCCACTGCTACCTGCTGGACATCGAGGGCTGGGACGGGCCCCTGCTGGTCGACACCGGGATGCGCGGATCAGAGGGCGCGCTGGCCTCGTGTCTGCAGGACGCCGGCAGCCCGCCCGCGGGCGTGCTGGTGACGCACAGCCACGTCGACCACTGGGGCCTGGCCGCGACCCTGACGGACGAGGTGTACGGCCACGAAGCCCTGACGGCGTTGCTGGCCATGGATCTCGACTCCGGGGTCTTCGGCGAGCACGACCAGGGTGTGCTCTCGGCGGAGACCGTGGCCACCGCGTTCCACCTGTTCCGCAAGATGACCGTCGGCCAGCCGCGGGTCCGGCCGGTCGGGGACGGCGACGTGCTCGGCGAATGGCGCATCCTATGGACCCCCGGTCACGACCCCGCGCACATCAGCCTGTTCCGCGAGAGTGACGGGGTGCTCATCAGCGGCGACGCGCTGCTGCCAGACGCGACGCCGAACATCCAGCCGGCGGCCGGCCGCGAGGACTCGCTCGCCGACTACATGGCGACGCTCGCACGGCTCAGCGGGCTGCCGGTCTCGCTGGTGTTGCCCTCGCACGGCGAGCCGTACATCGACCATCGCGGGCGGGCCGCCGAGCTCACGGCCTTCCACGCCAAGCGGCTACGCACGATCCTCCACGAGCTCCGCGACGGGCCGCTCGCCGTCGGCGACCTCGCGCGGACCCTCTTCGTCGTGCGCGAGAGCGCCATCGACGACATGCTCGCCGACATGGAGACGCTGGCGCATCTCGACAACCTGCGGCTGAAGGGGCTCGTGCTTCGGCGGCCCGACCACCGCTGGTGCCTGCCGGACCATCCCTGACGAAAGAGGACAGACAGTGTCCACGCAGTCCACCGACTCCATCGACCTGACGACGCTCGATCTCGGCCACGCACGCCACTGGGCGGACGACCCGCCGTACGCGTTGTTCCGCCGTCTGCGGAACGAGGCGCCCGTGCACTGGAGCCCGAACGAGCGATGGCCGGACGAGGGCGGCTTCTGGTCGATCACACGCCACGAAGACCTCCGGACCGTCACCCGCGACTTCGAGACGTTCAGCTCCGAGAAGCGCGGGATCATGCTCGTCGACGACGTCGGGGTGCCGCTCGCCGTCCAGCAGCAACAGATGATCTCGATGGATCCGCCTCGCCATGACCGCCTCAAGAAGATCGTCGGCAAGGCGTTCACACCGAAGCGCGTCGCGCTCCACGAGGCCGCGATGCGAAAGATCATCAGCGACGTCTTCGATCGCGTCGACGAGGCGGGTGACAGCTGCGACCTCGTCACCCAGGTCGCCCGGCCGATCCCGGCCCGCGTCATCGGGAGTCTGCTCGGGACGCCCCCCGAGGACGACCACAAGCTGGTGTTGTGGACCAACATGTTCACCGCCTTCGAGGAGCAGGAGCTCAACGACGAGATCGACGTGTCCTCGCAGCAGATGTATCTCGACATGTTCGAGTACGTCGTGGCGCTGAAGACCGCCCGGCAGGAAGACCCGCAGGACGACCTGATGTCCGCGCTCGTCCACGCCGAGGTTGACGGCGACCGGCTCAACGACATCGAGGTGGCGTTGTTCTTCGGCCTGCTGATGGCCGCCGGAAACGACAGCACCGGGGCCACCTACGGGTCGACGATGCTCGCGCTCCTGCGCGACCGCGAGCAGTTCGAGATGGCCCGCGACAAGCCGGAGCTGGTGCCGGCCGTCGTCGAGGAGGGCCTCCGCTGCTTCCCGGCGTTCGGCTACTTCGCCCGGGCCGCGACCCGTGACGTCGAGCTCGAGGGCCAGCAGATCAAGGAGGGCGACAAGCTCGCCCTCTGGTACATCTCCGGCAACCGCGACGAGACCGTCTTCGACGACCCTGAGCGGTTCGATCTCACGCGGCACGACCTCGGCGACCACATCGCGTTCGGGGCAGGTGGCCGGCATTTCTGCCTCGGCGCCGGCCTGGCGCGCCTCGAGCTGAAGCTGTGGATCGAGGAGACCCTGCGCCGCTACCCGGAGATGCGCCTCGACGGCGCGCCTCGGCGCGTGCAGTCCATGATCATGAACCAGCAGTTCAGCATCCCGGTCAGTCTGCGCGGCTGAGCTCGCGCAGGTACGTCTCGCGCAGCGCCGCCTTGTAGAGCTTGCCGGTTTCGAGTCGCGGCAGATGCGCGACGAAGTCCACCGAGCGCGGGACCTTGTATCCCGCCAAGGCGGCCCGGGCGAACGTCCTGAGCTCCTGGCCCAGCTCGGGCGAGGGATCGACGCCATCACGCAGCTCGACGACGGCCTTCACCTCCTCCCCCATCTCCTCGTTCGGCAGCCCGAAGACCGCGACGTCCGCGACGCTGGGATGGTCGATCAGCACGTGCTCGATCTCCTGCGGGTAGATGTTGACGCCACCGGAGATGATCATGAACGCCTTGCGATCCGTGAGGTAGAGGTACCCGTCGGCGTCGACGTAGCCGACGTCGCCGACGGTCGTCCACGTCGGGTGCCGCGGGTGGCGGGTCGAGGCCGTCTTTCCCGGGTCGCCGTGGTACTCGAACGGGGCCTGCGGAAGCTCCGAGTACACGAGTCCGGGTGCGCCGGTCGGGAGCTCCTCCCCGTCCTCGCCGCAGATGTGGAGCGTCCCGAGTACGGGCCGTCCGACAGTGCCGGGATGCGAGACCCAGGCCTCGGACGGGGCGTGGGTCATGCAGTTCAACTCGGTGGCGCCGTAGTACTCGTTGAGGATCGGACCCCACCAGTCGAGCATCGCGTCCTTGACCTTCGGTGGACAGGGCGCGGCCGCGTGGATCGCGACGCGCATGCTCGACAGGTCGTGGGCTGCCCGCGCCTCGTCGCTCAGACGCAGCAAGCGGACGAACATCGTCGGAACCCACTGGCTGTGCGTGACCCGGTGGCGCTCGATCGCGGCGAGCGCGGCTGCCGGGTCGAAGCGCTCCATGACGACGACGGTTCCGCCCAGCGCCATCGCGCCGGTCGAGAAGGCCAGCGGAGCGGAGTGGTAGAGCGGAGCGGGCGAGAGGTAGACCGACTGCTCGTCGATCCCGTAGAGGCCTGCGAGCAGCGGCTCGAGGACCCCGGCGTCCTGGAACGTCTGGCCGGGAGGCGAAGGCCGGCGCACGCCTTTCGGGCGCCCGGTCGTCCCCGAGCTGTAGTTCATGAAGTCGCCGAGCGGTTCGTGATCGAGCGGGTCCGAGGACTCCGCGGCCAGCGCGGCGGCATAGGACGTGAACCCGCACTCCTCCCCGGCGCCCCCGACGACCATCCGCACCCTGCAAGCCGGGGCGGCCGCCGCGGCCCCGGACGCCACGTCGACCAGGTCGCGCGACACGATGAACGCCTTCGCGCCGCTGTCGCGCAGGATGTACTCGATCTCGTCGGCCGCGAGGTGGCTGTTCACGGGCGTGATCACCAGTCCCGAGCGCATCGCCGCCCAGAACACCTCGAAGAACGCCGGCTCGTTGACGAGCATCGCCGCGAGACCATCCCCCGGACGCAGCCCCTGCGAGTGGAGATGTCGAGCCAGTCTCACGGACGCCTCGTCAAGGTCGGCGTACGTGCGGGTCTCGCCGGACCCGGCCATGATGAGCGCGGGCTTGTCGGGGTTCGATCGAGCGGGGACGGGGAAGGGCATCGCGGCCTCTCTGAAGGGAACAGCGCGGTCGATGGATCGCGCTTTCGTCAGCCTCACGATAGCGATCACTCACTATTGATGCGATCTATTTCGTTCGGTGACGACCGTCTCTATGCGCCTTCAAGTGTGCGAGCATTCACTTTACGTCTCGCCACTCTCAGGAAAGAAGGAGCCCGTCGTGCCCACCTCCCCCCGGTCCTACGAGCAGGCCGTCGCCGACCACGTCTGGGAGGTCCCGGAGCGCTACAACATCGCCCGGGACGTCTGCGACAAGCACCCCGCCGACCAGCTCGCGATGGTCCACGAGCGGTTCGACGGGGCGACCCGCGAGCTGACCTGGGGCGAACTGCAGGACCTCGCCAACCGGGCCGCGAACCTGCTGGCGGCGCACGGGATCGGCAAGGGCGACCGCGTCGCCGTCGTCCTGCCGCCGACCCCGGAGACCGCGGCGCTCTTCTTCGGCACGTGGAAGCTCGGTGCCGTCCTGCTCTCGATGTCGGTCCTCTACGGCGACGACGGCATCCGCCACCGCCTCCAGGACTCGCAGTCCAAGGTGCTCGTCACCGACGCGGCCAACGTCGACCGGTTCGACGCCTCCCTCGTCGACGAGGTGCTGGTGCTGGACGCCGACCTGCTGGCCGCCGCCGACGCGACGCCCGTGGTGGCCGACACGAGCGCCGACGACCCGGCCCAGCTCTACTACACGTCCGGCACGACCGGAACGGCAAAGGGCATCGTCCACGCCCACCGCTACCTCCTCGCGCACAACGAGTTCGTCCACTCCCACGACGTCCAGCCCGGCGAGCGCTTCCACGGCATGGGGGAGTGGGCGTGGGCCGCCGGCATCGCGCCGCTGCTCGGGCCGTGGCGCCTGGGCGCCGTGCAGTGCGTCCTCCAGCGCCAAGGCGGCTTCGACCCGAACCAGCAGCTCGACTTCCTCAGCCGCAACGCGGTCACGAACGTCTTCACGACGCCCACGGCCATGCGCTCGATGATGTCGATCGCCGACGCCGGCACGACGCACCCGCAGCAGTTCCGGGTCGTCTGCAGCGCCGGCGAGCCGCTGAACCCGGAGGCGATCCGCTGGTTCCGCGAGCAGTACGGCCTCACGGTCCTCGACTACTACGGCATGACCGAGAGCTACCCGATGGTCGCCAACTACCCCTGGATGGACGTCCGCGAGGGCTCGATGGGCAAGCCGATGCCCGGGTGGGAGATGGCGATCCTCGACGAGGACTCCCAGCCGATTACGACGCCCGGCGAGCGGGGCGAGATCGCGCTGAGGGCGCGGTCGAACCCGCACTACCCGCTCGGGTACTGGCAGCGCGACGAGGACACCGAGCGCGTCTTCGGCGGCGAGTGGTTCCGCACGGGCGATGCGGCGAGCGCGGACGAGGACGGCTACTACTGGTACGAGGGCCGCGCCGACGACCTCATCATCGCCGCCGGGTACCGGATCGGACCGTTCGAGGTGGAGTCCGCGTGCCTGGAACACCCCGCGGTCGCGGAGGCCGCCGCCGTCGGCTCCCCGGACGAGCGCCGGGGCCATGTGGTCAAGGCGTTCGTGGTGCTCGCCGCCGGCGTCGAAGGGGCCGACGAGCTCGCGGAGGAGATCAAGGCGTTCGTCCGTGAACGCCTGTCCGCCTACGCGTACCCGCGGAAGATCGAGTTCGTCACCGAGCTGCCCAAGACGCTCACCGGCAAGATCCGCCGGATCGAGCTGCGCCAGCTCGAGGAGGAGCGCGCGCGGAGCTGAAAACCCGCGCCCGGACGACCGTCCGTCGGCTCCGGGCCCGAGGCCAGGAGCCGACGAAGGGGGCCTCAGCGGAGCCGCACGGGCAGCGTCGCCAACTGGTTGGCGAACTGCGACAGCACGTAGGTCGGCTCACCAACGATCCTGATGTCCGGGAACCGAGCCACGGTCTGCTCGATCAGGATCGACAGCTCGAGACGGGCGAGCGCCGTGCCGAGGCAGAAGTGGCGCCCTCCGGCACCGAACGCCTGGTGCTCGGGGTTGCGGGTCACGTCGAAGACGTCCGGGTTCTCGTAGACCTGCTCGTCGCGGTTGGACGACGGATACCACAGAGCCACCTTGTCGCCCTTCTTGATCGGGCAGCCGCCAAGCTCGGTGTCCTTGGTGGCGGTCCGCCGGAAGTGCGCGAACGCCGGGAACATCCGCAGCGCCTCCTCGACCGCGCTGGGCACCAGCGACGGGTCCTCGATGAGCTGCTGCTTCTGCGTCGGATCCTCCATGATCGCGCGCATGCAGCTGCTGTAGGTCGACTTCGTCGAGTCGTTGCCCGCAGCCATCATCAGCACGAAGCCGGCGAAGATCTCCTCGTCGGTGAGCATGTCACCGTCGATCTCGGCGAACACCAGGACGCTCAGCATGTCGTCGGTCGGATTCGCGCGCCGGGAGGCCACGAGCTTCATGCACTTCTCGTACATGAGAGGGACGTCCTCGGCGATCAGCGCCTCGAGGCCCTTCGGGTTGAGGTTGGGGTCGCCGAAGCCCAGGAGCGAGTTGATCGCGACGGCCCACGGCTCGTCGTCCTCCGGATCGAGGCCCATGAAGCTCCCGATCACCCGCGAGACGACCGGCTGCGCGATCTCGGTGACGAGGTCGCATTCGTCGCGACCTTCAAGCCCGTCCATGACCCCGGCGGTGATCTCGCGGATCGCCGCCTCGTGTGCGGCGATCGCCTTTGGCGTGAACGCCCGCTGGAACAGCGCCTTGATGCGGTCGTGCTTGGGCGGGTCCATGCCGATGAACATGCCCTGGACCAGATGTAGCGGCACCGCGTGGTCGGTGATGATGATGTTCTGCGCCGACGAGTAGGTCTGCCAGTCACGACTCACGGCGAGGATGTCCTCGGCCTTCGTCACCGACCAGAAGCCGGCGTCCTCCGGAGACTGCGCGATGGCGGGGCTCCAGTGGACTGGACATTCGTTGCGCAGGCGCTTGAACACCTCGTGCGGGGGCCCGTCGCGCCAGAGAGCATCATCGGCAACCTGCAGCTGCTCGAGAGCGATCGTTTCAGAAGTTGACATAGAACGGAGCGTGACAGCCCGCACCTGGCACGTCAACCGTATCGTGCCTCGTCGGACCCGGAACGAACGCTCACATATGTGGCAGGTCGTCGTCACAGGAGGACGGATCCGGTGCCGCGAGGGCCGGCTGCTGCTCGGCCGGAGCGATCCGCTGCTCGTACGCCCCGCGGGTGGACGCGTCGATCTGCAGGAAGGCGCGATCGGCCCCCAGGGCCCGGTTTGCGGCGTCGCGCAGGCGACGGCCCAGCAGCGGCTGCGCCCGGAGCAGCGGACCCATGATCCGCGGAACGTAGACGTCGGGCCGTGGGTCCCGGATCACCGCGCAGACGGCCGCCGCGACATCTTCGGGTTCGACCGTCTTGATCAGCTTCGTGCCCGCCGTCCCCGTGATGAGCTCGGTGTTGGTGAATGACGGCATGAGGCAGGTGAACGAGATCCCGCGACCGCCGAACTCGACACGGGCGGACTCCGTCATCGACACCACCGCGGCCTTCGACGCCGCGTACGTCAGCCCACCTGGCACCGGTGCGCGACCGGCGACCGAGGCGGTGTTGATGACGTGCCCGCTCCCGCGCTCAAGCATGCGCGGAAGGACGGCCTTCATGCCGATGATGCACCCGAGCACGTTGATGTCCATCTGGCGCTGCGCCGTCGCCGCCGTCTCCTCGAGGAACGGTCCGATGGGCATGATCCCCGCGTTGTTGTGCAGGACGCCGATCGGCCCCTGCTCTCGCTCGACGAGATCCACGAAGCCCTCGAACGAGACCGGGTCGGTCACGTCCAACTGCAGGGCGAGGCACCGGCCGCCGAGCCTCTCCCCCGCGCGTTTGACGGCGCTTTCGTCGATGTCACCTATGGCGACCCTGCCCCCGCGTCGAGGACGGCGCGCGCAGTGGCGAGGCCAATGCCTCGCGCCCCGCCCGTGATGGCGACGGTGGTCGAAGTGAGAGTCGGCAGGTTGCTCATCGAAGGCTCCTAAGAAGGGTCGGGCTGGCGATACCGGCGCGCCGGACGATACCCGTAGTACGATGTTTCGCACCGTTCGGTACTCTTTGCGCTCGTACAGTGAGCGTTCGATTACTCTAGGACGAATAGCATCATGATCATCTCGTGGCGTCCCCAATCCGCCGCTCGCAGCACGTGAGCGACCACTCGCCCTCAATCGCGGTCGGCAGGGTCGGCTCCCTGGCGCTTTCGTGCATCCGCCGGGCACGCATGGTGGTCCTGATCTGGTGTCTGCTGGCTGCGGGGCTCGCCACCCAGTTCCCACGACTGCACGACGAGCTCTCCGGGGCCGGATGGGAGGCACTCGGCAGCGAGTCGGTCGACGTCCGCGCGGCCGTCGAGGAGGACTTCGACGTGCCGTCGTCCTACGCGGTCCTCGCTGTCGTCCAGAGCGACGCGGGCGCCGAGAACGCCCGCGACACCGCGATCCGGCGTGCGAGCGCCGTCCTGCGCGCCGATCCGGCGATCGCAGGCGTCTCGAGCCCGAAGGCCCTCGGCACGATCTCACCCGACGGGCGGACGGCGATCGTCGTCGGGCGTGCCGGTGCCGGCACGGCCGAGATGGTCCGTGCCGCAGACCGTCTTCGCGACCGACTCGGGGAGATCGACGTTCCTGGAGCCCGTGTGATGCGCACCGGGCTGCCGGCGCAGTGGGCGGACTTCAACGACAACCATGGACGTGAGGCGCAGAAGGCCGAGTTGATCGCGCTGCCGGTCACGATGGTGATCCTGCTGCTGGCGTTCGGGTCGCTGGCCGCCGCAGGCCTTCCGCTCCTCCTGACCGTCATCGGCCTCTCGATCTCCGGCGGGCTGCTGGTCGCCCTCGCGGCGTTCGGCGAGCTGTCGATCTGGTCGCAGAACTTCGCTTCCATCTTCACGCTGGCGCTCGGCATCGACTACGCCTTGTTCATCGTCATGCGGTTCCGGGCCGCGCTGCGCCCGGGCATCCCGACCACCTCGGCGGTCGCCACGACGATGGACACAGCCGGAAAGGCCGTCCTCTTCTCCGGATTGACGGTGCTCAGCACCCTCATGGTCATCCTGGTCGTGCCGAACACGATGCTGCGCTCCGTCGCCATCGGCATCCTCATCTCCGTCAGCCTCGTGCTCGCGATGGTCCTCACCCTTCTCCCGGTCGTGCTGAACCGCCTCGGTCACGGCATCGACCGCTTCCCGCTTCCTTGGCGGAAGGCCGGCTCAGCGCACCGCTCCCAGCGCCTGGCGGCGTGGGGCGCACAGCTCTGGGCGCACCCGCTGCGCTACGGCGTCCCCGCCGTCGTCCTGATGCTCGCCCTGACGTCGCCCGCACTCGGCATGAAGGTGGGGGTCCCAGATCTTGGGCTCCTGCCGGCCGACGCGCCGGCCCGGACCGGCGCCGAAGCCGCCCGCACCGCCTTCGGCCCGGGTGCGCTGGGGCCGGTCCAGGTGATCGGTCCTGCGAGCGAGACCGCTCGCATCATCGAGGCGTTTCGGACGCAGCCGGCTCTCGGACCGGCCTCCCAGCCGGCAAGCGACGGTGACGGCAACGTCCTGGTGCAGGCACCGCTGACCGCCGTGCGGACCTCAGATGACGCCGGCCGAGCGGTCGCCTCACTTCGCGCCGCGATCCCGGCGCAGGCCTCGGTCGGAGGCGTCGTCGCCGAGGTGAAGGACTTCCAGGACGCCGTGAACCGGATCACGCCCTACGCGCTGGGCGTGATGCTGCTCCTCGCCTTCGCGCTCATGCTCGTCGCGTTCCAGGCGCCCGTGGTCGCGCTGCTCGCGACCGCGTCGAGCGCCTTGTCGACCGGCGCGGCCTTCGGCGTGACCGTCCTCATCTTCCAGGAGGGGCACCTCTCCGGACTCTTCGGCTTCCAACCCCAGGGCTTCATCGACTTCTGGGTCCCCCTCCTGTTCTTCGCGATGATCTTCGCGATCACCATGGACTACACCGTGTTCCTCCTCTCCGCGACGCGGGAGCACTGGGACAACACCGGCGACGCCCGCGCGGCAGTCATCGAGAGCGTCGCGCGCTCGGGACCCGTCATCATCGCCGCCGCCTCCGTGATGGTGGGTGTCTTCTTCTCCTTCACCGTGGCCGACTCGCTGGCCGCCAAGGAGTGCGGTGCCGTCCTGGGCATCGCCGTGCTCCTCGACGCCTTCCTCGTCCGGCTCCTGGTGCTCCCCGTGGCGCTGCGCCTGCTCGGCCCGCTCGCCTGGCGACAGCCGGTATGGCTGGGTCGGATCCTGCCGTCGGTGAGCTTCGGCCACGGCGAGCAGTCCGACCCGGAGCACGGCCCAGGCCCCGAAACCCCGTTGACCACACACACAAGGACGACCGCCCGATGACGCCGGACACCTTCAGCGAGCGCTACAACCCAGCGATCGCGCAGACCATGATCGAACTGGGCAACGCCATGCCCGGCCTAGCCCAGTACCTCGGGATCGAGCTCGTCGAGTTCGGACCGGGCACGCTCCTCGCGCGCGCCCAGCTCGGTGAGAACCTGCTGACCCCCTCCGGCAACGTCCACGGCGGCGTCCTCGCCGGCATCATGGACCACATCACCGGCGCCGTGATCTACCCGCTCATGCCCGACGGGCACTGGGGTGCCACGACCGAGCTGAAGCTGAACTACATCGCGCCGGTGCAGGCCGGCACCGTCGACGCCCACGCGAGCGTCCTCGCCATGACCAAGCGCAGCGCTGTCGTCCGCGGTGAGCTCCAAGTCCAGGACCGGCTCGTCTGCGCCGGCCAGGGAACCATCACGATCGTGGCTCCCAGGACACCATGACCGGGCCGCGGCCCGCCACCGAGGTACGCCACCTGACACCGGTGGTCGCCCTGCCCTCCGACATCAGCGTGATTCCTCTGCCGACGCCTTGGCCGATCGGCCCGATCAACGCGTATGTGCTCCGCGGCTCGCCGCTCACGCTCGTCGACACGGGCCCGCGAACGCCGGAGGCCCTCACAGCCCTCGAGGCCGGTCTGGTGTCAGCCGGGGTCAGCACGAGAGACATCGAGCTGATCGTCCTGACCCACCAGCACCCTGATCACGTCGGGAACGCCGGCGAGATCGCGCGGCGCTCGGGGGCCCGGGTCGCGGCGTTCGGCCCACTAATCGGCGACTTCGCGGACCTCGCGGTCTCGCTGGAGCGCCAACGGGCGTACATGAGCATCCTGATGGCGCGACACGGGATGAGCGGGCAGGAGCTGGAGACGCTCGCGCGTAGGCAGGGAACGGAGATCGAGTTCACCGCACCGGTCGACATCGGCATCGGCCTGTCCGACGGCGATCTGCTCGACGCCGGCGATCGGACCTTTCGCGTGCTGCACCGCCCCGGCCATAGCCCCAGTGACCTGGTGTTCTTCGACGAGGCCGACGGCCTGCTCATCACCGGGGACCATCTGCTGCCCGCGATCTCCTCGAACCCCTTGGCAAGTCTCCCGCCCGGAGCGGTCGACGCCGAGGAGGCGGCCCGTGAGGGGGGCGCGGTCACGGCCGCTGATCGACTACCTGGAGTCGCTACGCCTGACCCGGGAGCTGGACGTCCTCTGCGCCCTGCCAGGTCACGGCCCGGTCTTCGCCGGGACCCGCGGCCTGATCGAGCAGCGCACACGTCATCACGAAGAACGCGCGGGCGAGATCCATGCGCACCTCGCCCACGGGCCGGCGACCGCCCGGACGCTCGTCGACGCCCTCTGGCGCAGCCTGCCGGAGGACATGCTCTTTCTCGCGGTGAGCGAGGTGCTCGCGCACCTCGACGTGCTCGAGGCGCGTGGCGGCGTCGAGCAGGTCGGCGGTGCGCGTGTCAGCTTCCAACAGGTCAGCGGTCCTCGACCTACGGCCGCCTGAGCGGCCCCCGGCGAGACACGGGCGCCGACTCAGCGATCGGTCGGGGGCGGTGCGCTCACCGCCGTCAGCCACCTCTGGAAGTCACGGATGCCCGCCTGGAGCTCGGGCGTCTCGCCGCGCTCGAGGTAGTCCAGGATCAGTCCCTGCAGTCCGGCCATGATCAGGACCTCCAGCGAGGATCGGCTGATGACCAGGACCCGGCCGCGCCCGAGAGCGTCGTCGATCAATCCGCCGATGAGCGCGCGGAGCCGGTCGGAGAGGTAGCGCGCGGTGACCTGGAGGACGGGGTCCGTGATCGCCTCCGCCCGAAGGCCGAACCAGGCCACCAGCAACGCACGATCGGTCGTGATCGCCGACCACAGCTCGGTATATCCCCGGTCCACGATGTCCGCCGGCTCCTCGAGCCCGGCCAGCGCCTCTTCCAGACGATCGAACAGCCGATCGCCCAGCGCCCGCACCACCGCGTCGAACAGGTTCTCGCGCGACTCGTAGTAGTAGAGGACGACCCGCTTGTGCACACCCGCCTCGTCGGCCACCCGCTGGATCGACGTCGCGGCGTACCCGTCGCGCGCCAGGCAGCGCAGTGCAGCGTCGAGGATCTCCGCGACGCGGAGGTTGCCCTTGCGGGTGAGATCGCCGGCGGCGCGCACTGAGGGCGACCTTATCGCCCGAACGCTCACTCTGATCGCTGAGCCACCCAGGCTCTTGGCCGAAGCTCGCGGATGCAGAGAGACGACCGCGGCCCGGTCGGCCTGACGTACTCGGATAGCGTTCGTTCTTTCACGTTCGGGAGGTTGTGAGATGGCACTACGACAGGTGTCCCCGTTGGACGCGGCCTGGCTCATGCTCGAGTCGCGCGACACTCCTATGCACGTAGCTGGGCTGTTTGAGTTCTCGCTGCCGCAGGACGCACCTGCGGACTATCTCGCCAACGAGGTCGCGGCAATGCGAGCAGCACGTTCGATCCCGCCACCGTGGAACCTCAGGCTCTTCGACGGGCCGATCGTTGGGACGCGGCTGCCGCTCATGCAGGACGACCGCGACCTGGACGCCGAGTACCACGTCCGGCACTCGGCACTGCCCCATCCAGGCGGCCAGCGCGAACTCGGTGCGCTCGTCTCACGGCTGCACAGCCACCCGCTCGACCTGCGTCGCCCCCTTTGGGAGGTGCACGTCATCGAAGGACTCGAACACGACCGGTTCGCCCTCTACATGAAGATGCACCATTCGATCATCGATGGAGTGAGCGGCATGCGAATGATCATGCGCGCGTTCTCGCCCGATCCCACGGAGACGGAGATGGCGCCGTTCTGGACGGTCCCGGCCGGGACACGACGTCGCCGTGAGAGCACGACATCGGCGTTGGGGCGGCTGACCGACAGAGCACGCAGCAGCGCGACGGGCGTCACCGGCCTCGGCAGGGCGGGCCTTGCGCTTGCCCGTGCCAGCATCGGCGGCCAAGATCTCCAGGCTCCGTACCGCACCGTCGGATCGGTGCTCGACGGCCGGCTGGCGGGACAGCGTCGCCTCGCCACACAGCAGTACGACCTCGCCCGCGTCAAGGCCCTCGCCTCTACGGCCGACTGCTCGCTGAACGACATCGTGCTGTACCTGTGCGGAACGGCACTGCGCCGCTACCTCTCCGAGCACTCCCAACTGCCGCCGCGATCCCTGACCGCCGGCATCCCCGTCAGCCTGCGAGACGCGAGCGACGAGTCGCTCGGCGGAACTGCCATCGCCATCATGGTCGCCACCCTCGGCACCAACATCGCTGACCCTGGCGCCCGCCTCGCCGCCATCTGCGCGTCGACCACCGAAGCCAAACGGCACCTCAAGAACCTGCCGGCGCCGGCCCGCCCGTACTACACGCTGCTCGTGAACGGCCCGTGGATCACCGGCCTGCTCGCGGGCCTTGGCGGTAGCGCACCCGTGCCGTTCAACGTCGCGATCTCAAACGTCCCCGGACCGCCCGAGACGCTCTACTTCAACCGAGCACGACTCGAAGCCGTGCACCCCATGTCTCTCCTGCTCCACGGCAACGCCCTCAACATTACCTGCGTCAGTTACGCAGGAACACTCAATTTCGGCTTCACCGGCGCCCGCGACTCGCTCCCCCATCTGCAGCGACTCGCCGTGTACACGGGCCAAGCCCTCGAAGAACTCGAGGCCGTAATCTCGCCGAGCACTCGGACGTCCCGGAGGGCCCGCAGCAGCGCGTGAACAGGTCCGGGACCGGGCATGGTGAAAAAACCACCACCTGGTACCTTCTTCTGATGGACGTCGCCTCAACGCCGAACTCGTGAGGCGCCTCGCGGCCCTCGCCCTCCGTCGGCCGAAGGTGACGCTCGCCGTCTGGGTGCTGGTCACGCTGGCGCTGTCGCTCAACGCGCTGTCGTTCGAGGATCGCCTTTCGCCGAGCACCGTCGATGTCCCCGGCAGTTCCAGCGCGCGGGCGCAGGCGGTGGCGGAGCGGACCTTCGGGATCGAGGCGTCGATCCCGATCCTGCTCGAGGGCCCGCAGCAGCAGGTCGACCGCCAGGGCGCTGCCCTGGCACGGACGCTCCGTCGGGACACCGGGCTGCGTGTGCTTTCGCCCTGGGACGAGGACGCCCAGGGAATCCCCGAACTGCGACCGACGCGTGGCGCCGCGCTCATCCTGGTGCTCGCCAAGGCGCAGAGCACCTTCGCGGGCGAGACGGGGCAGGCGATACGCGAGACGGTCGACACCTCCGTCGGACGCCCGGTGCGCGCGTCGGTCACCGGGTTCTCGCTCGTGGGCGGGGATCTGAAGGAGGAGTCGCTCCAAGCGGCCAGCGACGCTGCTCTCCTTGCTGTCCCGGTGCTGCTGCTGGTGCTGCTGCTGGTGTTCCGGTCGCCGATCGCGGCGGCGATCCCTGCGCTGTTCGGGTTGGCGGCGGTGACGTCGGGGTTCGGGCTCGTCGCCCTGGTGGCGACCTTCACGCCGATCACCGACGTTGCGAGCTCCTTGACGGAGATGATGGGCCTCGCCCTGGGGGTCGACTACTCGCTGCTGCTGGTGTCCCGTTTCCGTGAGGAGCTGCGCCACGGAAGCTCTCCGCGTGAGGCCGCGGCGGCGGCGGCGGACAGCGCCGGGCGCACGGTCGTCTTCGCGGGGGTGACGTTGATCGCCGCGATGGTCGTCGCGATGGCGCTCTCCCCGGGGGACTTCCTGCTCTCGGCGGCGGCGAGCGTCGCGCTCGTGGCGTTCCTCAGCGTCGCCGGTTCGTTCCTCGCGGCACCGGCCCTGCTGCTGCTGGTCGGTCACCGGATCGACCGCTGGCGAATCGGCGGCGAACCGCGGGAGGGCGGCGGTTGGGCGCGGTTCGCCGACGCGGTCCAGCGCCGGCCGCTCCTGACGGCGGGTCCTGCGCTCGCCGGCCTGCTGCTGCTGTCCGCGCCGGCGCTCGGGCTGACGACCGGCCCGCCCGACGTGCGGACGCTCCCGTCCGACAGCCGCGCGCGTATCGACACCGTCCGGACCGCCAAGGTCCTGGGCGCCGGCTGGACGGCCCCCTTCGAGGTCTACGTCTCGGACGACAGCGGGCCGATCACCTCTCCCGAGCGGCTGCGCGCGATGGCCTCCTGGCAGCGACGGATCGCCAAGCTGCCCGGAGTGCGGACGGTCATCGGGCCCGGCGCGATCGTCGAGGAGGAGCCCCGGCTGCTCACCGCCGACCGACGCGCCGCCCGCGCCACCGCTGACCTCCGCAAGAGCGGCCGCGACGCCCGCAAGCTCAGCCGCGGCCTCGGCCAGGCCGAGCGCGGCGTCGGCGACCTGCGCAGCGGGCTGCGCGACGCGCGCAGCGCGGCCGACCGGATCGCCGCAGGCGCCGGCACCGGATCGGGCGGGGCCGAGACCCTCGGCGCGGCGCTGCGCCGCGCACGGGACGGAGCCCGCGGGCTGCGCACCGGCCTCACCCAGGCGCGTGCCGGCTCCACGCGCCTGACCGCGGCTCTCACCGACGCGCGCAAAGGCACCGGCGCGCTGGCCGCCGGCCTCGACCAGGCACGCCCCGGAGCCCGCAAGCTCCGTGACGGCGCCGCAACCCTCCGCGATGGCCTGAAGCAGGGCCGCGGACAGCTCCAGCGACTCACCGACGCGTCACGGGACGCGCAGACCGACGTCGACGAACTGCTCAAGAGCCTCTCGACCATGACCATCGGACGAACGGACCCGCGGTATCGGCAGGCGCTCGAGCGCGCCGGCCGCCTGTCGGCGTTCTTCTCCGGCAAGGACCCGCGCGACGGCCGGCAGATCGATCCCGACTACCTGGGGCTCCCCGCCAGCCTGACCGCCGCTGGCGGCCAGATCGGCCGCGCGGTCGACGGCGCCGACGCGCTCGCCGGCGGCGCGCGTCAGCTCCTCGACGGCCTGACGAAGTTGCGCAGCGGCGCGCTGAAGCTCGATGACGGCGTGGGTCGCATCACCGGCGGCGCCACCGACCTCGAGAACGGCCTGCGCCGCATCGAGCGCTCGACCGCGCAGCTCCCCTCCGGTCTCGGCGCCCTGGCCGGCGCCACCGACCGACTCGCCGACGGCATCCAGCGGCTGCAACGCGGCAGCGACCAGCTCGCCGACGCCCTGGGCCAGGGCGCGAGCCGCAGCGCGACGCTGCAGGACGGCCTGGGCACCGCTCGCGACCGGACCCGACGCGCGGCCGGAAGAAGTGATCAGAGCGACGAGATCGCCCGGCTGCGCGACCGCTCCCCCGACTGCTGGACTCTGGGTACTTCGTCCTCGCCGCCCTGGACGGCAGCAGCCCTGGTGCCCGCACCCAGGCCGGCTTCGCCGTCAGCCTCGACGGCGGTGGACAGGCCGCCCGCATCACCATCGTCCCCGACAGCGGACCCAACGCAGCCGGCACCCGCGCCCTGAACGACCAGCTGCAGGGCGAAGGGGACCGACTGGCGGACGCCACCGGAGCCCGTGTGGACGTCGGCGGCGTCGCGGCCCAGCTCACCGACTACCAGCGCGCGCTCGGCTCCACCCTTCCGCTCCTCGTCGTCGCGCTGAGTCTCATCACGTTCCTCGTCCTCATCCCGATCCTGCGCGCGATCGTCCTACCGGCGCTGAGCGTCGTCCTCAACCTGCTCACCGTCGGCGCGTCATTCGGCGTGGTGGCTCTGCTCTTCCAGGGCGCAGACCCGCCGCTCGGAGGACCCGGCTACGCGGACATCCTCAGCCTCATCGCCATGTTCGTCGTCGTCTTCGGCCTCAGCCTCGACTACCAGGTCTTCATCCTGGCCCGGATCCGCGAGGCATGGCAGGACACCGGCGACCTCCATTACGCGGTCACCCACGCCATCGACCGGACCGGGCGCGTCGTCACCGGCGCCGCCGCGATCATGGCGGGCGTCTTCATCAGCTTCGCGCTCACCGACCTCACCGTCGTCAAACAGACCGGCATAGGCCTCGCCACCGCGGTCCTGATCGACGCGACGATCGTGCGCATGGTCCTCCTCCCCGCGGCACTGCGGCTGACCGGCCGCGCGACGTTCTGGATGCCCGGATGGCTCGACCGCGCGCTCCCGGCCTTCGATGTCGAGGGGACGAGCCGCCCCGCACCCTCCGCCGGCTGAGCCGCGTCCGCTACGCGGCGACCGGGGCTGCCATGGGCTCCCGGGGACGGCCGGTCATCCGGACGCCGTTGCGCGGACGCAACGTGAGCGTCGCCTCCGGTTGCACGGGGTGCCCGGGCACCACATCGAACACGAACCGCTGGGCCATCATCGCCGCGATCAGCGTTCCCTCCATCAGCGCGAAGGACATGCCGATGCAGACGCGCTGGCCCGCGCCGAACGGGAGATAGCAGAACCGGTGGCGGTCGGTGGCGGCCCCGGGAAGGAACCTCGACGGGACGAAGGCCTTCGGATCGTCCCACCAGCGCTCGTCGTGGTGCACCGCGTTCACCGGGATGGTCACGGTCGACCCCTTCGGGATGCGGTGGCCGTCGATCTCGTCGTCGACGACGGCGGTCCGTGGGATCACCCAGACCGGCGAGAAGTAGCGCAGCGCCTCCTGGAAGCATGCCGTCGTCCACGGCAGGTTCGGGATGTCCTCCGCGGTCGGGCGCCGTCCACCGAGAACCTCGTCGACCTCGGCGATCATGCGGTCGCGATGCGCGCTGTTGAGCGCGAGCAGGTACCACATCCACGCGAGCCCGTTGGCGGTGGTCTCGTGCCCGGCGACCATGAACGTCGTCGCCTCGTCACGGACCCGCTTGGCAGTCAGCGTCCCGTCCTCGTCGCGAGCCCGCAGCAGGAGGCCCAGGAGATCGTCGGTCTCCACCGGGTGGTCCTCGCGGTCGTGGATGACGTCCCAGATCATGGCGTCGATGACCTTCATGGTCGTCTGAGCGCGATCGAGGGGCCACGGCAGCAGAGGCGCGTGGTGCACGAGCTCGCCGAACGCCCGCACCGACCAGGCCGGCGGCGCCGCGACGATCGTCAGACGCGCGGCGATCTCACCCAGCCGCAACCCGGTCGTGACCGCGGGCCCGATCTTCCGGGCCACGCTTCCGAGCCCTCGTCCGAACAGCGCCGCTCCGACGACGTCGAGCGTCAACTCGGTCATGTCGGCCACCATCTCGACGTCGAACGGTCCGCCGTCGCCTCCGAGACTGTCGACGTAGTCGGCGATCGGGTCGATCATGAGGTCCACGACCCCGTTGAGATGCCGCCTCCCCATGAGCGGGTTCAGCATCATCCGATGCCGGCGCCATGTCTCGCCGTCGTCGGTGAACAGCGAGCGTCCCAGGACGGTGCTGACCAGCTGGTACTCCACCGACTTGTTGTAGCGATCCGCGTGCTTGCGGAGGACGTGCTCGATGTAGTCCGGGTGGGTGATGGCGAAGACGTGCCGGTGGCCGCTGCGCCACCGCACGATGTCACCGTCGCCCGCGGCATCGGCGACACGCGAGAACGCGGTCAATCCCGCCAGCAGCATGTCCGACGCCACCCTCGCCCCGTTCAGCGTCGGCGTGTGGCGACCAGCCTGCGCGGTGCTCATGTCGTTCTCCTGGTCGTGGCCTGGTTGAGCATGACCAACCCTCCTGGATTCGCCGTTCATGCGAACGGTGAACGACCGTAGCACGTCGATCACGTGATCGGTGAAACATCGCTCAACCGCACGGACCGCATGGCCGCGACGGTCGCCAGATCAATGTAAACCACCGCATGGTACGTTTCTGCGGACGTGCTGCGAACCGACCCTGACCCGCCCCGACGTCCCGCCAGGATCGTCGCCGCTGCAGCGCTCGTGGGCCTGGCGGCGACGTTGACGATCGTGCTGCTCGGTGGCGATGACCGCCGCCTGACCCTGCGTTTCGACAACGCCTCGCAGCTCGTCAAGGGCAACGAGGTCAAGGTCGGCGGAGTGGCCGTCGGCATCGTCGACGACATCGCGCTCGCCGATGACAACGCCGCCGAGGTCAAGGTCACCATCACCGACGACGACCTCTGGCCGCTGCACGAGGGCACCCGGGCCGAGATCCGCGTCGCCTCGCTGTCGAGCGTGGCCAATCGCTTCATCCAGCTGCACCCGGGCCCCAACAGCGGCGACGAGATCGCTGACGGTGGAACGCTGGCGACGAGCCGGACCGCCTCGGTCGTCGAGATCGACAGCCTCCTCTCGACGCTCGACTCGCAGACGCGGATCGCCGCCCAAGACCTCCTGCGCAATCAGCGCGCGGTCTACCAGGGCGCGTCCGCCGACGCCAACCGCGGGCTGATCGCGCTGAACCCGGCGCTCTCGCAGCTCGACCTCCTCTCGCGCGACCTCGGGCGCGACGACACGGCGTTGCGTGGCTTCCTCGTGCAGTCCGCCGCGGTCGTCTCCGCCGTCGCCTCGCGGGACGTCGATCTCGACCGCGGCCTTGAGGGTGCGGCGGCCACCGCCCGCGAGCTCGCCGACGACCGCGGGGTCATCGAGAGCATCCTGCGACGTGCGCCCGCGACACTGGGCGATGCCAGCGGGACGCTGCGCGAGCTCGACCGCACCTTCACCGCCCTGCGCCCGGCCGCGCGCGAGCTGCGCCCCGTCGCCCCGAAGGCCGCCACGCTGGTCCGTGACCTGCAGCCGCTGCTGCAGCGCTCCGGTCCGGCGCTCAACACGGTACGCGCGCTGCTGCCCGACCTGGGCGTGGTCCTGCGGCGTATGCCGGGCCTGCGCGACACCGCGCTCCCGGCGTTCTCCGCGACGCGGACCGCGCTCGCCGACGCCGACCCGATCATCCAGGGCGTCCGCCCCTACCTCGCGGACGTCTTCCACGGCGTGGTGACCGGCTTCGGCGGGACGCAGGTCAACTCCTACGACGCCAACGGGCAGTACGCGCGGATCACGCCGGTCGCCTCGCAGCTCTCCGTGACCGGTGCGCTCTCCGGCCTCACCAAGGGCCTGAACCTGCCGTTCGAAGGCGGGAACAACGCCCGCTGTGCCGGCGGCGCCTACCGGCAGGTCACGTCGTCGCCGAACAACACGCCGACCGACGGCTTCCCCTGCCGCCCCCAGGACGCGCCGTGAAGCTCTGGCTGCGCGCGGCATCCACCGCGATCCTGGCCGTCGGCCTCGGCCTGCTGCTGTCGGCCGCGTCGGGCGGCGAGGAGGACGCCGGCGGCTACCGCGTCGACGCGATCTTCCTCAACGCCGGGTTCCTGATCTCCGGGCAGGACGTGAAGATCGCCGGCGCGAAGGTGGGCAGCGTCGAGGACGTCACGCTGACCAAGGACCGCAAGGCGCGGATCAGCATGAAGGTCGACCCGGAGTTCGCACCGTTTCGCGCCGACGCCGACTGCACGATCCAGCCGCAGTCGCTCATCGGCGAGAAGTTCGTGCAGTGCAACCCGGGCACCCCGGCCGCCGGCACGCTGCCGACGCCCACCGACTCCGACGTCCCGACCGTGCCGCTGTCGGGCACGCGCTCGCCGATCGACCTCGACCTCGTGCTGGCGACGTTCCGTCAGCCGACGACGACCCGCGCGGCCCTGCTGCTGAGTGCGCTGGGCGGCGGACTCGCCGGCCGGGGCGGCGACCTCGACGCGGCGATCCGCCAGGCCGACCCGGCCTTCAAGGAGACCGAGAAGCTCCTGACGCTCGTCAACGGCGAGCGGCAGACCATCCGCTCGCTGATCAGCGAAGCCGACACCGTCGTGGGCGAGCTCGCCGATCGCCGGGAGGATGTCGCCGACTTCGTCAGCGGCGCTGCGCGCGCGACCGCGCCGACCGCGCGCCGCCGGGCGGAGCTGCAAGCCACGGTGCGCGAGCTGCCGGGCTTCCTCGCGCAGGCGCGTCCGGCGCTCCGCGAGCTGCGCAGGCTCGGGGAGGACGGCACCCCGGTCGTCGCCGAGCTGTCCGACGCCGCGCCTTCGGCGACCCGGCTCGTCACCGCGCTCAGCCCGTTCGCCGCGGCCGCCCGACCCGCGCTGCGCGAGCTCGGCCGCGCGTCGGCCGCCGGGCGCAAGGCGGTCAAGCCGGCCGCGCCACAGGTGCGCCGCCTGCGGCGCTTCGCGGAAGCCGCGCGGCCCGCCGGCACGCAGCTGGCCGCGTTCCTGGAGAGCTCGCGCGAGCAGGGCGCCATCGAAGGCGTGCTGCGGTTCGTCTACTACGCGACAGCAGCGACCGCGCGGTTCGACAGCGTGTCGCACATCCTGCCGGCGTTTCCGCTGGTCACCGACACCTGCAACCTCTACGCGACGACGACGACCGCGGCGTGCGACGCGCACTTCGACGCCAGCGCCGGCCAGTCGGGCCGCCCGGCCAACCCGCGCCCCGCGCGAGCGTCCACCCCTGCCCCGCCGATCCGCGACGGCCTGCCGCCGGTCGTCACGCCGACGCCGGCGCCGGCCGCGACTCCGGGCGCGCCCGCCGCGAAGCCGAAGGTCCCGACGCTGCCCGAGGTCGTAGGGAACCTGCCGCAGGCGCTGCAGGACACGCTGGACGGCCTGCTCGGCCCGCTCGGTGGCGCCGGCGGCAAGAAGGAGCCCGCGCCCGGCGCGACGCAGCAGAGCCTCCTCGACTTCCTTCTGGGGGACTGAGCGGTGGATCGTCGCAAGAGCACCTCTCTCGCCGCGAACCCGGTGCTGATCGGCGCGGTCACGACGTTGATCGTCGTCGTCGCGGTGTTCCTCTCGTACAACGCGAACAGCGGCCTGCCGTTCGTCCCGACGTACGACCTCGATGTCGTCGTGCCGGACGCGGCCGAGCTCGTGCCGGGCAACGAGGTGCGGATCGGCGGCTCACGCGTCGGCGTCGTGAAGGAGATCGAAGCGGTGCCCGGCACCGGTGACGGTCCTCCGGCGGCCCGGCTGAGCGTCGCGCTGGAGCGCGCGTCCAGCCCGCTGGCCGCGGACACCCGCGCCACCGTGCGCCAACGGTCGAACCTCGGATTGAAGTACCTCGAGCTCGTCCCCGGTCGCAGCGACCGCGGCCTCGAGCCCGGGGGCGAGATCCCGTTGAAGCAGGCGACCGGCGTCGTCGCCTTCGACGACGCGATCTCCGCGTTCGACGAGCCGACGCGGCGTGGCGTGCAGACCGTGGTGCGCGAGCTTGGTGGCGGGCTCGCGGGGCGTGGCGCCGATCTGAACGACGCGATCGGCGCGCTGCCCGACGTGGCCGGCGACCTTCGCGCGGTGGCCGCGAACCTCCGGGCCGACGGCACCGACCTCCGCGGCTTTCTCGAGGGCGCACGCGCCACGGCAGCCGCGCTCGAGCCGGTCACGCCCCAGCTGGGCTCGCTTCTCGAGGCGGGCGCCCGGACGTTCGAGGCGCTCGGCGCGGAGGACGCGGCGATCGACCGGACCCTCGTCATGGCCCCTGCAACCCTGCGCAACGCCGGCGCGGCCTTCCGCGACGCACGGCCGCTGTTCGCCGAGACCGCCGGGCTGCTGCGCGACGCGCGCCCCGCGATCGACGTGCTCGGGCGCTCCTCCGACAGGCTCACCGCGGGCCTGAACGCGACGACGCCCATCCTCCGCCGCACGCCGCGCCTGGGCACCGACCTGGGCCGCACCCTGACGCGACTCGACGCGCTGACCCGTCGTGCATCGCTGCCGATCGCTCTACGTCATCTCACGACGACCGTCCGGTCGCTGGGCAGCGCCCTCGAGGTCATCGTGCCGTTCCAGACGCGCTGCAACTACCTCGGCTTGTGGGGCCGCAACGTTCCCGGAGTCATCTCCGAGGGCGACGCGATGGGCACCTGGTTCCGCTTCATCCCGATCGTCCAGGGCGAGGAGATGCTGCAGGGCGCGCGCGCGTCCTCGTCGCTGCACGCCATGCCGGTGGCCGACACCGGCGCCGGTGGGGAGTGCGAGCCGGGGAACGACACGTTCCTGCCCGGGCAGCAGATCGGGCCGGCCCCGGGCGTGCAGCCAGGTGCGACGGAGCAGACGTCGCCGCCGGTGTTCGTCGAGGGGGCGGGACGATGAGACGCGGCGTCAAGCCGGGCATGAGCCCGTTCAGGGCCGGAGCGCTCGCGCTCGTGTTCGTGGCGGTGTTCACCTTCCTCGGGTTCACGAAGTTCCGCGTCCCGTTCAAGCCGCAGTACGAGATCAACGCGGTGTTCCCGACCGCAGGGACCGAGATCAAGTCGGGCTCGCCGGTGCGGATCGCGGGGGTGGAGGTCGGGAAGGTCATCGACGTCGAACGCGGCAAGGGCGGCACGGCGGTCGCGCGGCTGCGCTTCGCCAGCAAGGGCCGACCGATCCACCGCGACGCGACGATGAAGATCCGTCCGCGGCTGTTCCTCGAGGGCAACTTCTTCGTCGACGTCCGTCCTGGGACGCCCGCCGGTGGCGAGGTGCCCGACGGCGGCACCATCCCGGTCGGTCAGACGTCCAACGCCGTCCAGTTCGACGAGGTGCTCAGCGCGCTGCGCAGCGATTCGCGGGCCGACGTGCAGGCGACGGTCGAGAACCTCGCGACCGCGTTCGACGAGGGCGGCGCCGAAGCGGTCAACCGGGGCTTCAAGGACTGGGCCGGGGCGTTCAAGGGCACCGCGATCGTCAGCGAAGCCGCGCGCGGCACGCAGCCCGGCGACCTGACCAGGTTCGTCCAGGCGCAGGCGAAGGTGTCCAGCGCGCTGGCCGCGCGTGACGGCGAGCTCGCGGACCTCGTGACGAACTTCGCGACGACCGTCACCACGCTCGCGTCCGCACGCGAGGACCTCGGCGCGTCACTGCGCGCCCTCGACAGCACGCTGACGACCGCGCGTCCCGCTCTGGCGGACCTGCGGGGCGCGCTGCCGCCCCTGAGGCGCTTCGCGACCGCGCTGCGGCCGGCGCTGCGTGTGGCGCCCGGCGCGATCGACGACGCGCTGCCGTTCGTGCGCACCACGAGCGCGCTGCTGTCGTCCCCCGAGCTGCCCGCGCTCGTGCGCGACCTGCGGCCGGCGGTCAGCGGGTTGCGCACGCTGCAGCCATCGCTCGACGCACTGCTGGGGAAGGTCACGCCGATCGCACGGTGCGTCTCGCGGAACGTCGTCCCGACGCTCACCAAGACGCTGGACGACGGCGCGCTGTCGACGGGCCGGCCGGTGTGGCAGGAGATCGCGCTGATCGGGCCCGGCCTCGCGTCCGCCGGCAGCAACTTCGACGCCAACGGCACGGCGATCCGGTACTTCGCGGGCGCCGGCGAGAACCTCGTCAGCACGGCCCTTCCAGGCGTCGGCGACCTCGTCTCGCTCACGCCCGAGCCGCTGCTCGGCGCGCGCCCGCGGTACACGCCCAACGTGGTGCCGCCGTTCGCGCCCGGCGCCGACTGCACGGCACAGGATCTCCCCGACCTCCGCGCAGACGCGGCACCTGCGCCCGCCCGGCAGCGCGCGGTGAATGCCGCCACCCCCGGCACGCTCGGTGCGTCCGTCGGTGACGCGGTCAAGCGCCTGAAGTCGCTGACGGCGGACAAGAAGCTCGGCCGCGCGCTGAAGTCCGAGCGCGCCGCGGACCGGAAGGCGGGCGGACGATGAACCTCACCAGGCAGCTGCGCAGGCATTTCACGACGCTCCTGGCGATCATCGGCCTGCTGATCATCGCCACGGTCGTCGGCGGGTACATCCTGATCAACCAGCGGCTGAAGCTGCCGTGGGAGGACATCTACAGCGTCAAGGTCGAGCTGCCGACGGCTCAGGCGATCACGCCCGGACAGGGCCAGACCGTCACGGTCGCGGGCGTCAACGTCGGCGAGATCGGCGCCGTCGACCTGGTGAACGGCCGCGCCGTCGTCCGGATGAACATCGAGCGCGACAAGCTCGACGCCGTGCACGCCGACGCGAAGGTGCTGGTGCGCCCCCGAACCGGCCTGCAGGACATGACGATCGACATGGACCCGGGGACCGACAACGCACCGAAGCTCGGTGCCGACGACGTCCTCCCGGTCTCCCGCGCGACCCCGACCGTGAATGTCGACGAGGTCCTCGCCGGTCTGGACGGCGACACGCGCGGCTACGTCCAGGCCCTCGTGCAGGGCGTCGGCGACGGCGTCTCGGGTGACCGGGCGCTGAACCTCCGGGAGATCCTCAAGACGAGCCAGCCGACGCTTGCGCGAACGAAGGAGCTGACCACGGCGCTGTCGGGTCGGCGCAAGGAGCTCAAGCG
The DNA here is from genome assembly GCF_009707605.1 of Conexibacter sp. W3-3-2. Classification (NCBI taxonomy): domain Bacteria; kingdom Bacillati; phylum Actinomycetota; class Thermoleophilia; order Solirubrobacterales; family Conexibacteraceae; genus Conexibacter; species Conexibacter sp. W3-3-2. The sequence continues at coordinate 1,094,601 of NZ_WLYW01000001.1, forward strand.
GCTCGTCTCGTCACTGGCGTCCCTCTCGGGCCGCGTCGCCGGACAGTCCGACGATCTGCAGGCGCTGGTGTCGCAGGGCAACGCGACCTTCGGCGCGCTGGCGGCGGAGGACGACGCGTTGCGCCGTGGCCTCGCCGATCTTCCGGGCACGCTGCAAGAGGTCGACGGCGCGCTGGCCGCCGCGCGCCCCCTGGCGCGAGAGCTCAAGCCCGCGCTCACGCGCCTGGAGCCGACGGCGCGTCGCCTGGAGCCCGCGCTGCGCGACCTGTCGTCCCTCTCGCGGACCGGCGTCCCCGCGGTCCGCCAGCTTCGCGGCCTCTCGCGCGAAGCGCGGGGAACCGCCCGCCAGACGAGCGCCGCCATCACCCAGCTGACGCCGCTCACCGCGGATCTCGACCGCAGCATGGTCGTGGCGGGCCGGATCGCGAACACCCTCGCGTACAACCCGCCGGGCAAGGAGGAGGGCTACCTCTTCTGGCTCTCCTGGTTCGGTCACAACGTCAACTCGATGCTCTCCACCCAGGACGCCAACGGCTCGGTGTGGCGGGGCCAGGTCATCGCGTCGTGCTCGACCGTCAACCAGGCCGGCCTCCTGGTGCCGCTGCTGCAGCCGCTCGCCGATCTCGGGGTGTGCCCGAAGTGAATCCCTCCGAGCTCACGCGGTCGCGTCTCGCAGTCATGATCGTCTTCGCCCTGACGTGCTTCGGGCTGCTGCTGTTCCTCTGGGTCAGCTTCGGCGGCTCCACGCCGCTGAAGGCCAAGGGCTACCGCGCGGACGTCCTCTTCCCCGAGGCGACCCAGCTTGCCGAGCAGGCCGATGTGCGCGTGTCCGGCGTCCCGATCGGCAAGGTCGTCGACCAGCAGCGCGACGGCGACCGCACCCGAGCGACATTGCAGATCGACCCGCGATACGCGCCACTGCGCTCCGACGCCCGGGCGATCCTGCGGCAGAAGACACTGCTCGGCGAGACCTACGTGGAGATGACCCCCGGCACGAGGACCGCGCCCGAGGTCCCCGAGGGCGGCACGCTCCCGCGCGGGCAGGTCGCCGCCACCGTCGAGCTGGACGAGGTGCTCCAGGCGTTCGACGAGCCGTCGCGCGAGAACCTCCAGAAGTGGATGCAGGGCTGGGCCGGCGCGGTCGACGGCCGCGCGCAGGACGTCAACGACGCGGTCGGCAACCTCGGCCCGCTGCTGCAGGACGGCGGTGACGTGCTCGCCACGTTCGATGCGCAGTCGCGTGCGGTCCAGGGCCTGATCCGTGATGCGGGCACGGTCTTCCGCACGGTCGGGCGGCGCGACGTCGCCACGCGTGAGCTGATCACCGCGGGCGACGAGCTCCTCCGCACGACCGCCGCGCGCCGCGACGACCTGCGCGCGACCGTGCGGGCGCTGCCCGGCTTCCTGCAGTCCCTCGGGACGGCGGCGACGTCCACCCGTGCGCTCACGCGCGACCTGCTGCCCGCCGTCCGCGAGCTGCGCCCCGTGGCCCGCGACCTGAAGCCCACGCTCGACGGTGGCGCAGCGCTCGGCGACGACCTGCGGGGTCTGTCGAAGGACCTCGACCCCGTGCTGACCGCGGCACGGAGCGGCCTCCCGGCGACGACCGCGCTGCTCAACGCCACCGGTCCGCTGCTCGACCGCCTCGCACCGTTCTCGCGCGACCTCGAGCCCGTCGCCGGCTTCCTCAACGCCTACCGCAACGACTTCACGCAGTCCTGGGCCAAGGTCGCCGCCGCCACGCAGCCCACCGCACCGAGCGCGAGCGGCCGACAGGTCAACTACCTGCGCCTGCTGCTGCCCGTCTGGAACGAGACGCTCGGGTTCTTCTCCGAGCGCTCGCCCACCAACCGCAGCAATCCCTACCCGGCGCCTGGCGCGCAGGCGAAGATCGGCCCGAATGGCGGGTACGAGGCGTTCGACTGCTCGCACACGTCCAACACCCAGCAGATCCTCGCACTGGGCACGCCGCCCACCTGCCTGCAGCAGCAGCCGTTCTCGATCGAGGGCGGCGAGCCGACGCGCTTCCCCAAGCTCGCGCGCGCCCCCGAGTAACTCCCCTTCTACCGTGGCGCCAGACTGACCGCGGCGAGCCAGCCCTGGAACTCGGTGACGGCCTCGTGCAGGCCGGCGGTCTCGCCACGCTCGAGGTAGTCCAGGATGAGGCCTTGCGAGCAGGCCAGGATCATGACCTCGAGCGAGGGTCGCTCGATGACCAGGACCCGGCCGAGCAGCACCATCCGATCGATGAGGCCGCTGATCAGCGCCCGGAAGCGATCGCTGATGTAGTTGGCCGTCGACGCGAGCATCGGATTGGTGATCGCTTCGGCACGCAGGCCGAACCAGGCGACCAGCAGCGCACGATCGGTCGTTATCGCGGCCCAGATCGTGTCGTAGCCCCGCTCGACGATGTCCTTCGGGTCCTCGAGCTCGGCCAGCGCGCGACCCAGCGGGTCGAACAGCCGGTCCCCGAGATCTCGCACGACGGCGTCGAAGAGGCCCTCCCGAGAGCCGCAGTAGTACAAGACGACCCGCTTGTGGAGGCCGGCCTCGTCGGCCACGCGCTGGATCGACGTCGCGGCGTACCCGTCGCGCGCAAGACACCGGACGGTCGCGTCGAGGATCTCCCGGACGCGCAGGTTGCCCTTGCGCGTCAGGGCTTGGGAGATCGGCACGGCCCGGTCACCCTGTGGCACTGGACGAGAGCCACGAGTGCCACTCCGGCGGGATCGGTGCACCGGACTGGAGGAAATGCTCGAGGTCGACCGCCAGGAAGAGCGCGGTCGCCTGGGCCACGAGCGCGCCCGCCTGACGCATCTCCCCTCGAAGCTGCAGCTTGCGACCGGTGCGACCCTCGCTCCATCCCAGCAGCTGCAGCGGGGCGCCGAGCTTGACCGGTGCGCGGTAGTCGACCGACAGGTTCGCGGTGACCGCGGGCTGCTCGAGCAGCACGAGAACGCCGCCGAACAGATCGTCGAGCGCCGCCGCGACCACTCCACCATGGGCGACTCCAGGCGCCCCCTCGTGACGGTGGTCGAGGGTGACCTCGCCGAGCACGCGGTCGCCACGGACGAGCATCGCCATGGCCAGGCCGGCGGCGTTCTCGGGACCGCAGCCGAAGCAGTTCGGCTGGTGCGGGGGGATCACCCCGTCACTCCGGGGCTTCACAGCATCCCCTCCATGAGCTCGACACCGCGATGCTCCATCGACCGCACCACACCCACGAGAGCGACGCCGGCAGCGTGATCCCCGCGCTTGGCGGCATCTGCCAACGCGACCCAGGTCGCGGCGAGCTCGTCGTAGTGCTCGGCGAGGGACGTCAGGCGGTCGTCGCTCAGCCAAGCGGCCGCGTCGCGGAGGAAGCGAGCGTGCAGGGAGCGGAACATGGCGCCTCCGGTCCCGGCCTTGACGATGAAGACCCAGAGTCCGCCGAGCGCCTTCTCCAGGTCGGCCTCGTCGAACGTCTCCGGCCATGCCGGATAGCCGTCAGCCAGGGCGTCGACCGCGGCAAGCCCGAGACCGCCTCGCAGCCCGCCGACGCTCGGAGCGTCCTGCCCCATGTTCGCCACAGCGCGTGCGAGCCCGCGGTGCACCGCTTCCCGCGGCTGCACCAGTCGCTCTGGCCACGAGTAGAGGAAGGTCGTGTTGCGGTTCGGTCCCGGGAAGCCGTTGGACGTCCGCGCCGCGGCCAGCGACTCCATCGAGCACTGCTGAAGCTCTTCGCGGTCGTTGTCGGCGATCCACGCGATGCCGGCGTCGGGATCATGGCCGGCGACGACGATGTCGTGCCGCGTGTTGCTCATCCGGACCCGCAGGTACTCGAGTTCGGCGATGTCGGCCCAGACCATCGTGGGTCGGCCCTCGTCGAGCTCGGCGCGGACCCACGCCCAGCCTTCAGATGCGTCGTCGGTCTCCCGGACCTCCAGCCCGATCCCGAGGTTCGCCGCGAAGTCCCGCTCGAGATCGGCCGTACGGCCGACGAGATAGAACGGCGGGGTGAACGCGGAGTTCTCGACGTAGAAGCACCCCAGACCGCCGGCGAGGCCGAAGACCGCTCCCTCGCTCAGCGGTCCGTCGCCGTAGTCCAGCCCGTGGAACTCGAGGAGATCGCGCAGCGCCCCCGAACCGCAGTGCCCGGCTCGGCGGTGGGGGAACTCCGGCCCCTGTCCGTCCACGACGCCTCGGAGCTCGTCGGCGGCGCGAGTCACAGCGTCACCGGCAGGGTCTTGAACTGGTTGAGGAACGTCGAGCGCGTCCTGGTCGGCTCCCCGGCCGGCTGGAGGTCCGGGATTCGCGCGAGTGTCTCCTCGAGCATGATCCGAAGCTCGAGCCTGGCGAGCGCGGCGCCCAGGCAGAAGTGCCGGCCGCCGGCGCCGAAGGCCTGATGGGCCGGCTCGCGCGTCACGTCGAACACGTCCGCGTCGGGGTAGACCGTCTCGTCGCGGTTCCCCGAGACGTACCACAGGGCGACCTTGTCGCCCTGGCGGATCTCCTGACCGTGGAGCACCAGGTCCCTCGAGGCGGTGCGGCGCATGTAGGCGAAGGCCGGGAAGTACCGCAGCATCTCCTCGACGGCTCCCGGGATCCGCGAGGGGTCGCGGCGCAGCAGGTCCAGCTGTGCGCGGTCGGCCATCAGCGCGTGCATGCCGTTCGTGTAGACGGACTTCGTCGAATCCGTGCCACCCGCGATGAGGATCCCGAACTGCATGAAGATCTCCATGTCGCTGAAGCGGTCGCCGTCGACCTCCGCATGCGCGAGGGCGGTGAGGAGATCGTCCTGGGGCTCGGCGCGACGCTCGGCGATCAGCGGCAGGACGTACTCCCCTCCCTCCTGGACGAGCTCGTAGAGGCGCTCGAGGCTGGGGCGATACTCCGGGTCCTCGAAAGCGAGGCCGACGTTGGCCCACTGCACCAGCGTCTCGTCCATCGACGGCGCCGTCCCGAGCATGGAGCCGATGACCCGGGACGTCACCGGTCCGCCGACGTCCCGCACGAGGTCGCCCCCGCCCTGCGCGGCCACCCGGTCGATCGCCTCGATCACGATCCGACGCACCTCGGCCGCATGGGCGTCGATCGCCTTCGGCGTGAACGCGCGCTGGAACAGGCCCTTCACCCGCGTGTGCCGCGGCGGGTCCATGGAGATGATGACCTCCCGCTGGAGATCCATCGGGACAGCGGACTCGTCGGGCAGCATCATGCCGCCCAGCGACGAGCTGTAGGTCTCCCAGTCCATGTTGGCCGCGCGGATGTCCGCGTGGCGGGTCAGGGACCAGAACCCGGGCTCGTTCTCGTAGGTGGACATCTCGGTCCAGTGCACCGGCGACTCGCGGCGCATCGCCTGAAAGAGGTCGTGCGGGGGACCGTCGGCCCAGAGCGTGAGATCGCTCAGGTCGATCGAGAGGTTCGTGTCATGGCTCATTCCGCGAGCGTACCGAACGGTGGCTTTTTACGCACCTGTTGGTGTAGGATCGCCGCGGATGACGAGCCGAGGGATCGACGCAGACCGATGGCGCTGGGGCCCGCTCGCGGCGGTCTGCCTGGCGCAGATGCTGCTGATGCTCGACGTGACGATCGTGATCGTCGCGCTCCCCGACATCGCGCAGGACCTGTCCGGAGACCTGCAGTCGATGCAGCTCATCATCGACATCTACGCGCTCATGCTCGCGGCACTGCTGCTGAACACCGGAGCGCTGGCCGACCGGGTCGGCCGCCGCCGGGTCTTCGTGGCCGGCCTGCTCGTCTTCGGCGCCGCGTCAGCGCTGTGTGGCCTCGCGGGCTCACCGACCTCCCTCATCGTGGCACGAGGGATCCAGGGTGTCGGGGGAGCGATGCTCTTCTCCACGGGCCTGGCGATTCTGGGGGCCAGCTACTCTGGCGCGGATCGCGCCAAAGCTCTGGGCGCGTTCGGCGCGGTCTTCGGCGCGGCCGTGGCACTCGGTCCGCTCGTCGGTGGCGCGATCGTCGAGATCGCCGACTGGCGCTGGATCTTCTTCGTGAACCTCCCCGTGGTCGCGCTCGCCGTCTTCGTCGCGCGGCGCCACGTCCAGGAGACGCGCGATCCGGCCCCGCGACCGGTCGACTGGCCCGGGCAGGTGACCTTCACGGTCGGCATCGCCGCGCTCGTCGTGGCCCTGATCCAGGGTGGCGAATGGGGGTGGCAGGCAGCATCGACGACCGCTCTGTTCGGCCTCGCCGCCGCCGCACTCCTCGCGTTCGTCGTCGTCGAGCGGCGTCAGGCCGAACCGATGTTCGACCTGGACCTCCTGCGCGAGCGGTCCTTCGCGGGGAGCGCCGCCGCGGCCTTTGCGACATCCGCATCGCTGTTCGGGATGTTCGTGTACCTCACGCTGTGGTTCCAGCGCGTCGAAGGCATGGACGGCCTGGAAGCGGGATTGCGGCTGCTGCCCGTCACCATCGTGGCGTTCCTCGCTGCCGCCGGAGCCGGCCGGGTCTCGGGCGCCGTCCCGCCGCGTCTCGTCCTCACCGTCGCGCTCGGCGCCACATCAGCGGGCCTGCTGCAGATGACGGCGCTGGACCCCGGCTCCTCCTGGACCATCGCCCTCCCTGGCCTGGTCCTCTGTGGCCTCGGGTTCGGCCTGGCCAACCCGACCGTGGCAGCGGTGACCCTCGCCGTCGCACCTGCCGACCGCGCGGCCACAGCGACGGGCATGAACTCGACCTTCCGCCAGGTCGGTGTCGCCTCGGGCGTCGCCGGCCTCGGCGCGATCTTCGACCACGCGCTCGGCGATGTCGAGACGGTCCGGGCACTGAGCGCCGGCACGTCGCCACTCGTGAGCGCGGCCGTCCAGGACGCCTACGGGCTGGCCTTGGACCGCGTCTTCCTCACCGGGAGCGCGATCGCCGCCGCGGGCGCCCTCCTGGCCTTCCTGCTCGTCCGCGGCGGCGGACCGACGCCGGTGAGGAGCGAACCCGCCGGCCCCGACACCCCCGTGGCCTCGCTCGTCGAAGGCGCGAGGTGACTCCCCCATGTCCAACCATCACGCCCGCGCAGGGCACCACACTAGGAGACCCATGAACCAGAACACCCAGCAGGCCCCCAAAGGGAAGATCGCGACGCTCATCGAGGTGACCCGCCAGATCGGCGTGCGAAAGACGGTGGCGATGACGATGACCTACTGGCGGCAGACCCTCATGGCGCGGCTCCGCGGCACGAAATCCTGACGGGCGGCGCGTCTCCGGCGAGCCCCATGCTCATCCGTTCAGCCTCACAGGAAGGTGCTTGAGCCGGCTGGAGAACTGGGAGACCACCCACGTCGGCTCGGCGGCGATCGTCATGCTCGGGGTTGCGCGCGACGTCGAAGGGCAGCGCCTCCTCGACCGCCGACGGCACCTGCACAGGGCACGCGTTGCGCAGGTCGCGACGACCTCATGCGGGCGACCGTTCTCCCACAGCTCGCTGTCCGCGACCCGCAGCGTTTCAAGGCGTCGTTCTTAGTTGACGTGGTGTCAAGTTAGCTAAACGCACCGATCGGTGCAAACACTTCGAGGAACGACCGTTCCTCGGGACGACTACGGTTGCGCCATGCGCGAACGCAGCATCCTCGACGCCGCCAAGGCGCTGTTCTTCGAACGCGGCTACGACGGCGTCGGGGTCGACGCGATTGCCGAGGCCGCCGGCGTCTCCACACCCGCGATCTATCGGGTCTTCGAGAACAAGGAGGAGATCCTCGCCACCTTGTTCGACGAGGCGCTGGACCGCCTCATGACCAGGTCCGGAGCACCAGATGGTGACCCGGACGCCGACCTGCGACACCTCGCGCTGGTCCACGCCGAGTTCGCACTCGCAGATCGCGAGCTCCTCAGCATCTACGCCCGCGAGGACCGCTCCCTCACCGGGGCGCACCGCCGTCGCGTGCATCGCCGCCAGCGGCAGTTCGCCATGCGGTGGAGCGACGCGCTTCGCCGCGTCGACGAAACGGCATCGGACGCCGAGCTCACCTCGACGACCTATGCGCTGATCGGCCTCCTCCTCTCCGCCGCGCACTGGCCCAGGGAGGCATTGGAGACCGAGAACCTGGCGGCGCTGCTGGTGGCGCTGGTGGAACGCGCCGCACGCCCCGCCTGACCCGTGCGCGCATTCGGAACGATCGTTCCGAGTCTGGTACTACTCCCGTCCATGGATTACTCGGAGTACCGGCATCTGCTCTTCGAGCGTCGCGAGAACGGGGTGCTGCTGATCACCATCAACCGACCGGACGTGTACAACGCCACCGACGAGCGACTCCACTGGGAGCTCGCCAACGTGTGGTTGGACGTCGGGAAGGACGACGAGACGCGGGTGGCGGTCATCACCGGTGCCGGGAAGGCGTTCTCGGCGGGTGGCGACCTCGCGATGGTCGAGGGGCAACTCGGCGACTTCAAGGCGATCCGCGGGATCTTCGAGGAGGCGTCGGACCTCGTCTACAACATCGTCGACTGCCCGAAACCGGTGATCTCGGCGATCAACGGGGTCGCCGTCGGTGCCGGGCTCGCCGTGGCCTTGATGGCGGACATCAGCATCATCGCCGAGGACGCCAAGCTCACCGACGGCCACCTGCGGCTGGGCGTCGGCGCCGGCGATCACGCTGCGATCATCTGGCCGCTCCTCTGCGGGATGGCGAAGGCCAAGTACTACCTGCTCACGGCCGAGTTCATCGATGGTCGCGAGGCTGAGCGGATCGGCCTGGTCAGCCGCTGCGTCCCGCGCGACGAGGTCGTGGACACGGCCCTTCGGGTCGCCGACGGCCTCGGCCGTGGGCCCCAAGCGGCGCTGCGGTGGACCAAACGCTCGCTGAACAACTGGCTGCGCCAGGCCAGCCCGATCTTCGACGCCTCGCTCGCGCTGGAGATGCTCTCGTTCTTCGACGACGACGTGGTCGAAGGGGTGACGGCCATCAGGCAGAAGCGGCCGCCGGTGTTCCCCTCGACGCAGCCGGCCCCCGGGGCATGACCGCCACCGAGGAGTACCGCTCCGTCTTCGCGCCCAACCTCTTCGCGGGCCGGACCGTCGTCGTGACGGGTGGTGGCAGCGGAATCGGACGCTGCATCGCCCACGAGCTCGCGAGCCTCGGGGCCACCGTGGCCATCACGGGTCGCCGGCTGGAGCGTCTCGAGGCCGTGCAGGCGGAGATCGCGGCAGCGGGCGGCACCGCGACCTGCCACCCCTTCGACATCCGCGACGAACCCGCCGTGATCGCGGCGGTCTCCGCCATCGTCGAGCAGCACGGGCCGATCAGCGGCCTGGTCAACAACGCAGGCGGCCAATACCCGTCCCGGGTCGAGGACCTCTCCCTCAAGGGCTGGGACGCGGTGCTGCGTAACAACCTCACGGGCGGCTTTCTCGTATCGCGTGAGATCTACACGCAGTCGATGGCCGGTCACACCGGCAGCATCGTGAACATCATCGCCGACATGTGGGGCGGCATGCCGACGATGGCGCATTCCGGCGCGGCTCGGGCCGGAATGCTCAACCTCACCGAGACGTGCGCGTGCGAGTGGGCGAGCTCAGGTGTGCGCGTCAACGCCGTTGCCCCCGGATGGATCGCCTCGAGCGGCTTCGACACCTACGACGAGGACATGCAGAGCGAGCTCCGACGCCTCAAGGCAGAGATCCCGCTCGGCCGGTACGGCACGGAGGCGGAGGTGTCCGCCGCCGTGACGTTCCTGCTGTCTCCTGGGGCCGCGTTCATCTCCGGGTCGTGCGTGCGGGTCGACGGGGCCGTGCCGAACCACCGGCACACCTGGCAGACGGTGCCGACCGACCGCGCCGAGCCGTTCGCAGGTTTCCCGCTCGCGACCCTGCCCGACGCACTGCGCTGATGCGCGGGGACGGAGACACGGCGTCACTAGCCCTCCTGGAGCCCTTCGAATGACACAGCACGACTACGACTACCTGATCATCGGCTCGGGCTTCGGCGGCTCGACCAGTGCCCTGCGGCTCGCGCAGAAGGGCTACAAGGTCGCGATCCTCGAGTGCGGCAGGCGCTTTGCCGACGACGAGTTCGCCGACAGCACATGGAAGGCCTCGCGGTACTACTGGTTTCCGAAGCTCGGCATGCGCGGAGTGTTCCGCCTCACCCTGTTCAAGGACATCCTCATCGCGTCCGGGAGCGGCGTCGGAGGCGGCTCACTGGGCTACGCCAACACGCTCTATCGCGCGCGTCCAAGGTTCTACGAGGACCCGCAGATCGCAGGACTGGCCGACTGGGAGGCGGAACTGGCACCGCACTACGACGAGGCCGAGCGGATGCTCGGCGTCGTCACCTACGACCAGGAGACCGACGCCGACCGCCTCCTGAAGGAATACGCCGAATCGCTTGGCCGCGGGGACACCTATGCGAAGACCCGCGTCGGGGTCTACCTCGGCGAAGCGGGCAAAACCGTCCCGGACCCGTTCTTCGGCGGTGAGGGCCCCGATCGGACCGGGTGCATGCGTTGCGGGCAGTGCATGGTGGGCTGCCGCTTCGGCGCGAAGAACACGCTCGTCAAGAACTACCTGTGGTTCGCGGAAAAGCTCGGCGTCGACGTCATCCCCGAACGGACCGTCGTTGACATCAAGCCCATCGGAACTGCGGACGGCTCGGACGGCTACGTCGTGGCGCACGAGAAGACCGGCTCGTGGCTCAGGCGCGACCGCCGGCAGCTCCGTGCCCAGGCCGTCGTCGTCAGCGCCGGCGCGGTGGGTACCAACAAGCTGCTGGCGACCTGCAAGCTCCGCGGCTCCCTTCCCCGGATCTCCGATCGCCTCGGCTACCTGGTCCGCACCAACAGCGAGTCGATCCTCGCCGTGACCGCCCCTGACGACACCCGCAACTTCGCCCAGGGCGTCGCGATCACCTCCTCGATCTACCCCGACCCGGACACGCACATCGAGCCCGTCACCTACGGTCAGGGAGGTGACTCGCAGTCCCTGCTGTTCACGCTCATGACCGAGGCAGGCCGGCGAGGGACGCAGCCGCTGCACCTGCTGCGCAACCTGGCCACGCACCCGCTACAGGCCGTGCGGGCCGCGCGGATCAAGAACTTCTCCCGCCGCACGATGATCATCCTGGTCATGCAGTCGCTGGACAACTCGATGCGTCTGCGCGTCAAGCGTCGCTGGCCAAACGGGAACGTCGTCCTGACCACTGAGCAGGACCCCGACAACCCCAACCCCGACAAGCTCCCCGCCGCCTACCGTTGTGCCGAGTGGATCCAGGCCCGGATCGGTGGCACGGCGCAGGCGATGGCCACCGAAGCCTCCCTCTCCATCCCGACCACCGCCCATATCCTCGGCGGCGCTGTCGTCGGGGCCTCGCCACAGTCCGGCGTCGTGGACACGGACCACCGCGTGTTCGGCTACGAGAACCTCCTCGTCTGCGACGGCTCCGCCGTGCCCGCCAACATCGGCGCCAACCCGTCGCTGACCATCACGGCCATGACCGAGCGCGCCATGGCCGCCATCCCCGCCAAGGACCCGGGTCCCGCAGAGCCCACCCCCCCTCACGGTCCCGGAACCCGTCTGACCTGCAACGCGAGAACGTCAACGCAGCGCCGGGTGACGATCGCGGTCACCGGGGGTATCGCGCCAGTGGTCACCAGGCGTCGTTCTCCGACGGAGCCGTCAGTAGGAGCGCGGGAGCCCGAGCGAGTGCTCGGCGACGTAGTTCAAGATCATCTCGCGCGAGACAGGGGCGGTGCGAAGGAGCCGGACGACGAACCAGTAGTTCGAGAGGTTGTACTCGAGCGCCACGCCGTTGCCGCCGTGCACCTGGATTGCCTGGTCCAGGCAGCGGATACCTGCCTCCGCCGCGGCGAACTTCGCGATGTTGCTCGCTTCCGCAGCACCCGGAGCGCCGGCGTCGTACAGCGCCGCGGCCTTCTGGGTCATCAGTCGCGCCTGCTCGAGGGCGATCTTGGCCTCGGCGAGCGGGTGCGAGAGACCCTGATGGGTGCCGATCTTCTTCCCGCCCCACACCACGCGCTCGTTCGCGTACGCAGACGCTTTGTCCAGTGCGTACCGGGCAATCCCGGTGCACATCACGGCGGCCGCGATGCGCTCGGGGTTCAGTCCGTCGAAGACCACCTTCAACCCCTGATCCACGGCGCCGATCATCTGGTCTTCGGCGACCTCGACGTCGTCGAAGTAGAGCGTCCACTGCTTCTCAGGTGCTTGGAGCGCGGTCGGGATGTGCTGGAAGGTCAGCCCAGGGGTGTCGACGTCGACCATGAAGAGCGACAGCCGCCCGCGGCCCGTCGTCTCGTCGGTGCTCGTCTTTGCCACGACCAGGACGTGGTCGGCGTCTTCCATTCCGGAGATGTAGTACTTCTGCCCATTCAGCACGTAGCCCTCGTCCGTCTTCTTCGCGACGGTCGAGATGCTGTGCGAGTTGGAGCCCGCGTCGGGCTCGGTGATCGCGAACGCGATCTTTGTCTGGCCGGTGCCGACGCCCCGCAGCCAACGGTCCTTCTGCGCGACGGTTCCGTGGCGGGTCAGGATCGAGCCGGCGATCGCGGGTGAGACGACGATCAACAGCAACGGACAGCCGGCGTACGCGACTTCCTCCGCGACCGCGGCGAGCTCGTACATCCCAAGCCCGCCTCCGTCCCATTCCTCCGGGATGTTCACCCCAAGGAAGCCGGCCTCCGCGAGCTCGTTCCAGAGGGCGGTCGGGGGCTCGTCCGCGGCGGTCTGCCGAACGAAGTACTCCGGTCCGTACTTCAGCGAGATCGCGCGTACCGATTCACGCAGGAGCTTCTCCTCCTGGGTCGGAACGAGCGGCAGACGCGGCTCGAGGGCGTCGGCAAGGCTTGAAGGTGCCATGGAAGTCTCCTCAGGTGATCTGGACGTCCGACTACCGTAACAGTCGTTCCGGTAATCGGTCGCTGTCGCCTTCCGTGCTGCCAATCTGGCCGTCCGGTGACCGGAACGGTCGCTCCATGCAACGCCAAGGGTGAGGTGGGCCCTCGACGACTCATCTTGCCTCTCAGCCTCGTCGCGGCCGGGTTTCGTCAGGTGGCGACATGCACGACCCATGCCTGGAACTCGCCAATCGCGTTCTCCAGGTCCGGGGTGGTCCCGCGTGCCAGCCACTCCAGGGCCAGGCCCTGGATGCCTGCGAGCAGCAGGGTCTGAAGGGTTGCCGAGGGGATACGCAGCGCGCCGCCGCGAGCCTGATGCTCGGTGATCAGCTGGGCGAAGAGCCCACGCAGGCGCTGGGTGGCGGCAGCGACCACCGGCTGGAGCGCCGGGTTGGTGATGGCTTCGGTCTGCAACCCGAACCAGGCGATCATGAGGCCGCGGTCCCGCGTGAGCACATCCCAGATGGCGTGGAACGCGACGTCGACGATGGCCGGAGCAGCTTCGAGTCCGGCGACCGCAGCCGGAATCCGGTCGACGAGCCGCGCGACGATGGCCGATACCACGTGGGAGAAGAGCTGGTCGCGGCTGCCGTAGTAGTAGAGGACCGACCGCTTGGGGATCCCGGCTTCGTCGGCGATCCGCTGGATCGAGGCTCCCGCGTAGCCGTCGGTGGCCAGACACCGCAGGGTCGCCTCGATGATGAGACGCGCCCGGGCGTCGCCCTTGGCGGTCAGGTGCGCCGGGGTGCTCACGAGCCGACGGCGGCCGCGGGTTGTGGGGTATCGGTCGGCGCCACCGGCTGGGCCGGTCCTTCCAGGGCGAGGCGCGGCAGGAGTCGATCGAGCCACCCGGGGAGCCAGAAGCACCAGCTGCCGGAGAGCCGCATCAGCGCGGGCAGAAGGACGAGCCGGACGAGAGTGGCGTCGATGATCACGGCAGTGACCAGCCCGGCCCCGGGCTGGCGCACGGTTTGGAGCTTGGTCGTCATGAACGCGAGGAACACCCCGCCCATGATCGCGGCCGCACCGGTGATCACCCGTCCGGTCGCGTCGATGGATTCAGTGATCGCGAGGTCCAGGCGTCCGGTGTGGTCGAAAGCCTCGCGCATCCGGGCGAGAATGAACACCTGGTAGTCCAGGGAGAGGGCGAAGACGATCGCGAACATGCCGAACAGGGCCAGGATGTCGGCGAACCCGGCTCCACCGAGCAGCGGGTCATCGCCGGTGCTCACGAGCGCGAGGACACCGAGCGAGGCGGTCACGGTGATGAGGTTGAGCACGATGCTGATCAGCGGCAGCACCAGGGCGCGCAGGACGACGATGAGCGCCAGCAGCGCCACGAGGCTGAGCGCGGCGATCAGCACCGGCAGGCGGTCGGACAGCACGCGACGGTAGTCGTCCAGCTGCGCGGCGACGCCGCCGACCTGAACCTGACCGGCGGCGGGCGGCGCCGCGCGAGCCTGCGCGCGCAGCGTCTGCATCAGCGTGTCGGTCTGGGAGGAGTTGGCTGCTCCGCTCGGAATCACCGTGAGCGCGAAGACGCCTGCGCGTCCGCGTTCGGGACCGAGCACTGCGCGGACCCCGGGGACCGTCCGCAGCCGACCGCTCAGTTCCGCGACGGCCGCTGCAGAGGGGGCTCGGCCGCTCGCGTTCGGCGCAGCGATGATGCGGGCCGGTGCGATCCAGCCGGGTCCGATCGCCCGCGCGGTCGCCTCGGTGTCGAGTCGCGCTCGGTTCTCGGCCGGCAGCGTCCTGACGTCGGGGGGGCCTGTGTCCAGCCCGAGGGCCGGTGGAGCCAGGGCGAGCAGGATCAGGAGGCCGGCGGTGGCCGCCGGGATCGGCCGACGCTGGACGGCGTCGGCGTAGCGCGCCCAGGCACCGCCGCTGCGGCTCGGCCCGCCGATACGCAGCCGGTCGATGTTCGTCCCGAGGAGCGCGAGCATCGCCGGGACGGCCAGCAGCGCGCCGAACATCCCCATGATCCCGGCGGCGGACACCCCGACCGCGGCGGACAGCAGGAAGCTCCCCGGCGAGAGCAGCATGGCCGTGACCATCGTGACCAGGAGTGTCAGGCCGGCGAACACGACGGTCCGTCCGGCGGACTGGCCGGACCCCAGGGCGGCATCGGTCACCGATTGGCCCTGGGCGAGGAACTCCCGGAACCGCGAGACCATCAGCAGGGCGTAGTCGACCCCGAGGGCGAGCCCGAGCATGGATGTCAGGGGGTCGCGACGTCGGTGATGTCCCTGGAGCGGGCTACGAGGTCGACCAGCCCGTAGGCGGAGGCAACGGTCGCCAGGCCCAGGATGGCGGGGATGCCGGCCGCGACGGGCGAGCGGAATACGAGGAGCAGGACGATCAGCAGGATCGGGATCGCGATGAGCTCGGCGTCGTGGGCCGCCTTGACGGACTCCTCCGAGACCGCGCCGCCGATCGCGGAGAACCCGGTGACCGACGCGGTCACCGGCGCTGTCACGGTCCGGTCGACCACCGCGCGGATCCGGTCGGCCGCCTTGCCGTCGAAGCTCTGCAGTGAGGGGACGCGCGCGACGACGAGCTCTGACTGCAGCCCACCGTCAGCGGACCGCGGCAGGTGCCGTGCCGGAACGGCGGACACGTCGACATCCGTAAGCGCTGCGAGCGCCGCCATCAGCTCGTCACGCTGCTCGGCGAGCCCCGCCCGGGGGCCCGTGAGGAGCACCGGTACCTCAGTGCGCTCCCCGAACGCGCGCTCGTCGACCGCCGCGGCCCGCGCGCTGCCGGACCCCGGAACCTCGATCGAGGTCGACGCGAGATGCCCGGTCAGCTGGGTGCCGAGCGCTACCAACGCAATGGTCACCGTCGCCCAGATCCCCAGGGCGTGCCAGGGCCGCCGGACCGACCAGGCGGTGATGCAGATCATCGTCGTGCTCTGTGGTACGCGGGTCGAGCTCCCATCGAGCGGAGCGTACCGCCTGGTCGGGTTTTTTGTACCATTCGGTTACTTTTCGCTAGGCTCGATGCTATGTCACCCCAGGAACGCGGCCTTCGAACTCTTCGAGCCGTCAGCGATGACTCGGCGGGGAGCAGCGCTCCCGCCCGCAGCCACGACCCGATGTGCATGGCCTGCGGACCGGCGAACCCGAACAGCCTCGGCGTTTCCGTCTGGTTCGAGGGCGAACGCGTCCACGGCGAGGTCCGCCTCGACGAACGCCACAGCGGCGCCCCCGGCTACGCCCACGGCGGCGCCATCGCGGCGATCATGGACGACCTGCTCGGCCAGGTCCTCATCCCGCTCGACCGCCCCGCCGTGACCGCGACGATCACCGTCGACTTCCGCGGCCCCGCGCTGCTGGGACGCACGCTCACGCTCGAAGGATGGTGCGAGAAGATCGACGGGCGCAAGCTCCACATGCGCGGCGAGATCCGGGACGGAGACGCCCTGGTGGCCGAGGCCCGCGCGCTCTTCATCCACGTCGACGTCTCGCACTGGGAGGCCTCCGGTCAGCCGCTGCCCGAGAGCTGGCAAGGGTGGGGCGGGGAGGTCCGCGATGCCTGAGCCAGGCTTCGACGCCGCTCCGTCACTGTTGATCACCGGTGGTGGGGGGCTCCGCGACATCGCCGAGTCCGCCGCGCTTGCCGAAGACGCCGGATTCGCCGGAGCGTGGACCACCGAGTTCTACGACCGCTCCGCGACCGTCTCCCTGGCGGCCATGGCCGCCGCGACCCGAAACATCACCCTCGGCAGCGCGATCGCCTACGGCTTCGGACGAACCCCGCTCGTCTGGGCCGCCGAGGCGCGTGACCTCGACGAGCTCACCGGCAAGCGCCTGATCCTCGGCCTCGGTACCGGCACCCGCCGCATGCAGCAGGACTGGCACGGCCTCGACGGCGAGCACCCGGCGCCCCGCATGGAGGAGCTCGTGCCGCTGCTGCGCCGCCTGCTGCGGCTCAACGAGGGACCGATCGCCCACGACGGTCGGTTCTACCGCCTGCACGTCAAGCCGACGCTCCCCGTCGGGCCGCCCCCGCGGACAGACCTGCCGATCTACCTCGCCGGCGTCAACCCGCGGATGATCCGCGCCGCCGGCCGCGTCGGCGACGGGCTCGTCGGCCACCCGCTGTTCACCGCCGAGTACGTCCGCGACATCGCCCGTCCCGCGCTCGCCGCCGGCGCCGAACACGCCGGCCGGGACGTCGAACTCCCCATCGCCGGATACCTCACCTGCAGCGTCAACGAGGACCGCGACGCCGCACGGCAGGCAGCGCGCGCGACCGTCGCCTTCAACTCCACCGTCAAGACGTACCGCGTCGTCCACCGCCACCACGGATGGGAGGACCACGCCGAACGGATCCGCGAGAAGTGGATCGGCGGCGACTTCGCCGCCGCCGTCCAAGCCGTCCCCGACGAGATGATCGACGCCATCACCCTCGCCGGCACCCCCGACGAGGTCCGCGCCCGCTACGCAGAACGCTGGCAGGGCGTCTACGAGCACACCCTTCTCTGGCCGCCAGCGTTCGCAGGCATGGACGGCGTCCGCGCCGTCATCGAGACGTTCGCCCAGCCTGAGGCAGGCCGAGCTCCGGGGAGCCGGTAGTACGAAGCCCCTCGTCGCCGGGCTGAAAGTTCGCGACGAATCGGCGCTACCGGACTTAAACTCTGCACAGGGCCCGGACTTCTTATCGCCGTAACCCGCCCCGGCCGAAGGCGTCTGTCTGCCTCGCCCGCCGCGGATCGATCCCGCTGATCGTGGCACGGCATCCCTGCCGTGCTTGGTCTTCGGGGATCGGTCCCGCATCGGGCGGGGCCACCGAGATTCATCGGAGGCGTCGGATGTCGACGAGTACAAAGAAGGGCCCGTCCAAGGAGACGGAGGAGCAGCGCCAGGCTCGCCGCGAGGCAGACCGTCAGCGGGCGCAGGAGGCGGTAGAGGCGTTGCGGTCGAGCGAGGGGTGGCAGCGGTGGCTGGGGTTGCGCCGGCACTTCCACCGCTACTCGCTCTCGAACCAGATTTTGATCGCGTTCCAGATGCCGGAGGCATCGCGGGTCGCGGGGTTCCGCGCGTGGCTGCGACTTGGCTATTGCGTGGCGAAGGGTGAGCGCGCGATCCGCGTGTGGGTCCCAATGCCGCCGGCCAAAGCGCAGATCGCCGAGTGGCTCGAGGCGGGCGGGGCCGCGAACGACAAGCCGCGGGTCCGCTTCCGGCTGGGGCCGGTGTTCGACCGCTCCCAGGTCACGCCGCTCCCGCCGCCGGCCGAGCCGGTGCCCCTGGACCCGCCGATCATCGAGCCCGAGGGCGACTCACTCGGTTGGGCGTTCCCGCGGCTGTGCGCGCTGGCCGGCGAACTCGGCTGCGGCGTCGTGATCGAGCGGATGCCCGACGGCACCGGCGGGTGCTTCATGCCCGAGCTGCGCGTCATCTCGCTCAACGAGGCGAACTCGGTGAACCACCAGGTCAAGACGATGATCCACGAGCTCGGGCACGCGCTGATGCGCTGGTCGATCGAGAAGGGCGAGGTCGAGCTGACCTACTCCCAGGAAGAGCTCGTCGTGGAGTCCGTCGCCTACACGGTGTGCGGGTCGATAGGGCTGGACACCAGCGACTACTCGATCCCGTACCTCACGTCCTGGAGTGAGCGGACGCCGATGGAAGTCGTGGAGCGCTGCGCCGCCTGGGTCGACCAGATCGCCAAGCGCATCGAGGACTGCGTCGGCGACCCGCCCGGCGCACCGCTGGTCGCGGCCGCGTAGCCGCCGTCAGGGCTGGAAGCCGGCCCGCTCGAGTTGCTCGCCGGTCAGCTGCCATGGCTGGCCGGCGACCCAGTCCCCCGCGATCTCGTCGAGGAACTCGTGCAGGTCCGCCTGGCTGGGCGGGCGACCGACCCAGTGGCCGAGAACTGCGGTCGCGATGGTCGCCTTGTCGGCGGTTGTCTCCCAGTCAAGGATCGAACGAGGACCTGATGCCAGGACCGTCCCCGTGGTCGCGCCGTCAGGTCCCGACGTGGTGCAGGTGAGCTGCGTGCGCTCGCCTCCGTCAAGGCCGTGGACATAGCTCCCGGCGTACGTCGTGAACCTCAGGGTCTCCGTTCCCATCGCTTGAAGGTACCGAGAACCGAGTCAAAACAACGGTTTGAGGTAGTTCGGGGATCGAAGAGGAGGACAAGCGCCGGTCGCTGGGTGGTGGTCGGTCCTGTCCTTCAGGCGAGCACCCTCCGCCTATGGGTGTCAAGCCCCGCGGAGTCGCCTACGGCGAGTCCTGACGGACCGGGGCTTGACACCCGTCGGCTCGGGCGCGTGCCAGCGGCCATGACCAACCACCACCCAGCGGCAGGCCGGAAGGACGGGCCGCCCCCAACCCCAAAGCAGCAGCGCTACCTGCGCCAGCTGGCCACCAGCAGAGGCGTGAGCTTCACGCCCCCCACAACCAAGGCCGAAGCCTCCCAGCTGATCGCACAGCTCAAGGCCCGCACGCCCGACTCCAGGTCGGACCGCACCCGGGAGATCCGCAACGTCCAGCGCGACATGCAGACCCGCGGAGGCGCGGCGCGCGTGCGCGACCACGAGCTCGAAGGCCACGGCAGCACGGCCGCCTGGAAGGAGCGCAACGCATGAGCCCGCTCGACGTCGTCCAGGTCGCCACCTACACCACCGACGCCGGCGAGCACCGCGTGCTCGAGGCCTCGCGCACGCACCGCGGCTACCGCCTCAACGACCTCCCCGCAACCCCGGGCGAGGGCGACTCCTACCTCGTGGAAGCCGACCTCCTCGACGTCGAGGAGCTGCGCGGCGTCGTCATGGACTACCTCGCCCAGACCGAGCTCAGCGGCCTCATCCCCATGGACACCCGCCGCGTCTACCCGGACACCCCGCTGGACGACGACGAGCAGGTGGCCGCATGAGCCCGCTCGACTACCCCGACCCCGCCGAGCGCCTCGCCGCCGACGAGGCCGACCGGGCGCTCGCGCAGCTCTTGGGCGACTACGTCACCCGCCGCGCGAACTGCACCACCCCCGAGGTCCTTGACCTCCTCAGCGCCGCGGGCGAGCACGGCCACCAGGCCATCGCCCAGATGCGCGACCTCATCGCGTTCTACGAGGCGCTCAACGCGGGAGGCACGTCATGACCGCGCTACGCGGTGACGAGACCGCCCTCTACCGCCAGCACGCCGACCACCTCCATCGTGTCGTCCGCACCCGCGTCCGCGGCGGCGACCACACGCTCGTGGAGGACGCCTGCAGCTACGCGTGGATGCAGCTGCTGCGGTACGGCCCCGACCGCGACACGGTGTTCCCGTGGCTGGTGCAGGTCGCGACTCGGGAGGCCTGGCGGCTCGTCGCCCAGGACCGCTCGACCGTCAGCCGCGAGACGTCGCGCGCCGATACGGGGCACCTCGGCGCCGCGCCGGACATCGACGAGCAGGTGGCGTTTCGCGACCTCCTCTCCACGGCCGCGAGCCTTCCGCAGCGACGACGCCAGTGCCTCGCCCTGCTCATCGCCGGCCACAGCTACACCGAGATCGCCAGGGCCACCGGCTTCTCCCTGACCGCCGTCAACAAGCAGCTCGTCAAGGCCCGGTCCACACTTCGCCAGCACGGTCACGACCTCGCCTGACCACGACCCTGTCCAGCCTCCGCACCAAGGAGCAACTGGACCGGCATACAGTTGCACTCCCTTGAGTGCGGGCTCAATCCAGGGGGGAGTAGACGGCCTCTCGCGCGACTAAGTAAGTGTGCTGTCGATTGGAAAACTCGCCGCCGGCAAGGAGCAGTACTACATCGAATCCGTCGCCCACGGGCAGGACGATTACTACACCGGGAGCGGTGAAGCACCCGGGTCCTGGATCGGGACGGGCGCCGGCGAACTTGGTCTCAGCGGCACGGTCGAGCCCGACAAGTTCACGGCGATCATTGAAGGCACGACGCCGGATCAGAAGACGTCCCTGCGGCCCACGACCGCGAAGGTCACCGTCGACGGATACGACCTCACCTTCAGCGCGCCGAAGTCCGTCTCGCTTCTCTACGGCGTCGGCGACGAGCGGGTGTCCCTCCTCGCCCGCGACGCACACGACGTGGCCGTCCGCCAGGCCCTCGGATACCTCGAGCGCGAGGCTTGCCAGGTCCGTCGCGGAGCCGGCGGGAAGCGCGTGCTTCCGGCTTCTGGTGTCATCGCTGCTGCGTTCCGTCATCGCTCGTCACGTGCCGGCGACCCGCAGCTCCACACGCACACCGTCGTCGCGAACGCAGGCAAGGCGGAGGGCACCTGGTCGACGCTCGACGGCCGGATGCTCTACGCCCACGCGAAGACTGCCGGATACCTCTACCAGGCAGCCCTGCGCGAGCAGCTCACCCGCGATCTCGGCGTGGAGTGGCTCGCGGTCGAGAACGGCATGGCCGAGATCCGCGGTGTCGACCCAGGCGTCCTGCTGCACTTCTCGCAGCGATCGCACGAGGTCGAGGAGCACCTCAACGAGGTCGGCAGCCGAGGGCGCCGTGCGCGTGAGCTCGCCGTACTCGAGACGCGGAAGCGAAAGGACTATTCCGTGGCGCCCGACCGACTGCATCAGGTCTGGCGGGCGCGTGCGGCAGAGCTCGGCTTTGGACGCGATGAGATCGACGCGGTGTTGGGTCAGGCTCGGCCGCAGGACGACTCTCCCCGTCCTCTCCTCGAAGCCGCAGAGCGGCTCGCCAGTCCGCACGGCGTGACGAGGAACGCGAGCACTTTCGACAGGCGCGATGTCCTGCGCGACTGGGCGACCGAGCACCGCTCGGGAGCGTCGGTCGAGCAGCTCGAGCGGCTCACCGACGTCTGGCTCGCGTCCGACGCGGCTGTCCCCCTCCCCGCGCAGGCTGCCACCCCGGCCGGTGGTAGCCGGTACTCCACACGGGAGATGCTCGCCATCGAGCGCGAGCTCGTCGACGGCAGCCACCGAAGGCGCTCGGCGGGCGTGGCGCGCGCTCGACCGGAGGCCGTCGAAGACGCGATCGACGGCCGACCGACACTGACCCAGGAGCAGGCGGTGGTCATCCGCGGGCTCACCCGTTCCGGGGACGGCGTCCAGGTTGTCCGTGCCGCAGCCGGCACCGGCAAGACGTTCGCGCTCGACGCTGCGCGCGAGGCGTGGTCCGAGAGCGGCGTGCCCGTCGTCGGCTGCGCGCTCTCTGCCCGGGCGGCCGTCGAGCTGCAGTCGCAGTCGGGCATCCGCAGCGACACCGTCGCCCGCCTCCAGCGGCAGATTGCGCAGGGCCACGGCGTGCCGAAGGGCGGCGTCCTCGTCGTCGACGAGGCGGGCATGGTCGGCTCCCGCCAGCTCGCCGCTCTCGCCGCCGCCGCCGAGCGCGCCGACGCGAAGCTCGTCCTCGTCGGTGACGACCATCAGCTCCCGGAGATCGACGCCGGCGGCGGGCTCAGCGGCATCGCCAAGCGGATCGGCGCGCTGCAGCTGCGGACCGTCATGCGGCAACAGAGCGAGTGGGACCGAGAGGCTCTGGCGCACCTTCGGAGCGGGCGGATCGAGGAGTGGGCCGAGGCGTACCGGGACCACGGTCGGATCGTCTCGAGTGCCACCGCCGAGACCACCCGGCGCTCGCTCGTCTCCGACTGGTGGATCGCCGCCCGCGACCCTCAGCTGGACACGGTGATGATCGCCCACCGCCGCACCGACGTCGCCGATCTCAACCACCGCGCGCGGCAGCTCATGCTTGCCGACGGTCGCCTCGGGGACGCCGAGGTGACCGCGCACGACCGCGACTTCGCCGTCGGGGATCGCGTCCTTGCCAAGCGCAACGACCGTCGGCTCGACATCGTCAACGGCGCGCGCGGGGTCGTGGTGGACGTCGACCCGGACCGCCGCGCCGTCCTCGTGGACGTGGCCGGCGGCGACACCGTGAAGCTCGATGCCGGGTACCTCGACGCCGGCCACCTCGATCACGGCTACGCGCTCACCGCCCATGCCGCGCAGGGCGCCACCGTCGACAAGTCCTTCGTCCTCGGCTCGGACGACCTCTACCGCGAGTGGGGCTACACCGCGCTTAGTCGCCATCGCATCGAAGCTCGCTACTACACGGTCTCGCTCGGTCGACCCGAGCCCACCCTCCCCGGTGTCGAGCCCGATCCGGACCCGCTCATCGAAGACCTCAACGCTGCGCTCAAGCCCTCGCGACGCAAGCAGCTCGCGCTCGACTCGACCAAGGGTCAGGAGATCGACGAGAGCGAACGTCCGGTCGGGACATTCGGCGATCTGCGCGCTGCGGAGCGCGACCTGCGACGGGCTAGCGAGGAGCGTGATCGGATAGCCGCGCTACTCGCCGAGGCCGACGCACGTCAGCGCGAGCTCGCGGCAGAACTCGAGTCGACCCCGCGGCGGAAGCGGGCAGCGCGGGCCGCTCTTGGCGAGGCGCTGGAGCGACAGCAGGCGATCACCTCGGAGTGGCGAGGCCGGGGCGTTGAGCTCCTGGCCGATGTCGACGAGGCGCTCGGGCGGCATGGCTCGTTCGCGGCCGAGCTCGAGCTGCGTGGTCTCGACCTGGCGGACGCTCATACCGCTGACTTGCCCGAGGTCGACGCGCCGGACATAACTTCGCGAGTCGATGCTGGTCCTGACCTTGGGATGTAGGGGGGCGAGTTCTTCGCGGCGCCGCCTATCGAGAGCATGCTTCCCAACACCATCCAGGTCGTCGCGATTCCCGAGCAGTGCTACCGCTGCGGAGGCGTCACGCGCGGCATCGTCGGGGTCCTCGCCCCACGTTCTACGGGCACCGTGTTCCGTGAGTTCGACGACGTCGCCGAAGCGCTCGCGAACGTGCTCGATCCCGAGGTCCTTCGCGTCGGCGGGATCGGGCCGATCAAGCTGCGACGGTCACGCACCCGGGGTCGGTACATGAGCAACGGCTGCGTTCACTGCGATGCGATCCTCGGCAGCTTCCCGCTGTGGGAACGGCTGAACGAGGTGCTCTCAGAAGGCTTCCAGTTGCACGACTTCGCCCTGAGCGTTCGGGTCGGAGATCCCGCGCGCCAATAGCTCGATCACTCAGAGCAGATCGCGATATTCGGCGACGCGCTTGAGGATCGCGCCGAGGCTCGGCCAGACCGCGTCACGCGCGGCAAGCGCCCGGGCGCGCTCGTAGTTGTCTTCGAGGTAGTCGCGCAGGTCGGAGCCAGGGGGTGCCGCGAACGCGGGGCTGTCGGCGTAGCCACCGTCAGGCCGAGGGGTCGAGCCGCCGTAGTGGTTGGAGCTGATCCGGCGCACGTCCTCGACGACGCCCACGAAGGCCTCGCGGTCGGCCAGGCGCGCCAGCGTGTCGGCGTACCCGAGGATCTGGAATACGTCGTAGTAGTGGCGACCGAAACGGCCGTCGTTGGCGGTCGACGCGTCGACGAACTGCGCGCCGACGTGGTGCAGCACCGAGAGCTTCTCCAGCAGGGTTCGAACGGGCAGCAGCGCCCGGACTCGGAACGACTCGAGGTCCTCGTAGCTTTCGTCAGCGACCTCCTCGGCCTGCATGAGCAGCGGCGCAATCTCCACACCCTGGCTTGGCCACTCACCGCCGGCGTAGCCGGTTTCCAACTGCACGCCGCCGGCGATGACGCCCTCGATAGCCGGCGCCTCCAGCCTGGAGGGGTAGCTCAAGATGTCGGCGCGGTGGGGCCATTTGCCGCGACCGGGCGGCCGCGCCTCGTGCCGATCCAAGCCGAGCCGTCCAGCCACCAGCGCGGACATCTGCTCGAGCAGCAGCTCGCACTCTTTGCGACTCTGGGCCTCGGTCTTCTGCACGAGGATGTCGACGTCCTCGGAGAACCGGTCGATCAGCGCGTACCCCTTCGACACGGATGTGCCGCCCTTGAAGACGACGTCCGCCCCGTACCCTTCCGGCCCGCAGAGCACCCGCAGGACCTGGCAGACCCAGTAGTCCTTCTCGATGAAGATGGGCTGGTAGCCCGTGCGCTCCGCCGCCAGGCCGACGGCGCCGTCGAAGTCGTCGAAGTTCTCGCGCAGCAGCGTCATCCAACCAGGACCCGCAGCGCCTTGTCGGCGGTTCGCTTGTCGCGGGCGCGCGGAACCCGCCCGGCCGCATGAGTGTGCCCGGCGTACTGCAAGACCGCGCGCAGGCGCTCGCGCACCGCGGGCGGCTCGGTCGCGCTCGCGCGAACGACCCGGTCGAGGCGGACCTCGCGCGAGCGCAGCGCGCGGGCGAAGCAGTCCAGCGCCTCGTCGGCGGGAACCTCGACATAGCGGTCCCATGCGTCCAGGGCCTCCAGCAGCGTGACCTCGGCCTCATTGAGCCCCAACGTGCGTCGGCCGCGGCGCGCGTCGCGGCGCACCACCTTGACGTCGCGCGGCAGGTTACGCGGCGAACGCGTGGAAATCGCAAGCGTCAGCTGCCGCGGGACCTGGGTGGACAGGCCCAGTGCGTTGGTGGCGCTCCACTCGGCTGCGCCGATGGCCTCCCTGGTCGCCGAGGACCTCGCGGACGACGGCATGCCCCGGGGTGGGCGTCATCCCGAACTTGCTTTCGCGCCCACGCCAGTAGACGCCGCGCCGCACGCGTCGCAGCTGCTCGTCCTCGACAAGGCGGCGCAGAGCGCTGTTGATCGCGTCCGGCGTACCAAGGTCGTCGAAGTCCGAGACCGACCAAGCGCGCTCGCCGCCGGCGAGCACGCGGTGCGTGACCTTACGGGAGACGGAGCGATCTGCGGTGACCTTCGACATTCCTTAATGATCGTAACGCGTTACGCAAAAACGTCAATAGCTGATGTAACCCGTGACGCAAAACCGTCAAAACCCATCAACGTATGCCCGACGCCCGAGTTCGGGACGCGCGCTACGACCCTATGGTCGGCCAGTCTTCCCACCACGCGGCCGTAGTCAGCGTGGCCGGCTTCTGCGCGCCCTCGACGAGCAGCGCTCGGTCTCGCGCAAGTTGCTGGAGCTGCGGCGCAGAGGCAGCGCTGCGGGCGTGCTGAGACCGTGTCCGCGACGCGCGCGCGGCATCGCCGAATGCGCCGGCAACAGTCTTCGACGTCGTGACTTTGGGCTCTTCGCCGATCAGCCCTTGGACGAACCGGCGCGTCTTCTCATCGGTCACCGGTCCCAAGAAGAGCTTCGTCGTGCTGTTGGCGAGGACACCGTCCGCCCCTCGTGGGTAGCGCTCGTGGATCTGTGCGAGCGACTGCCAGATGGTCGCGATCCGGACGCCGTTCCCGGCCGCTTGCGAGAGGTGGCTCGGCAGGTCCCGTAGCGGCGCGATGTTCGCCGTCTCGTCGAGGAGTAGACGGAGGCTCCGCTCGAGCGGCTTCTGCTGCCGCGTCCGGTCCGCGGCCTCATGCAGGATCGACGACAGGAGACCGACGACCAGCGGCCCGAGGAGACGCTGATGTCGAGCACTCGCCACGACGTACAGCGTCGACTTGGCTTTGCTCAGAAACTCGTCGAGTGTGAACTCATCCCCCGCGCGCTCGAGCTCGGGGTACCGATACGCCGCGAGCAGGGAGCCGGCCGACATGTAGGTCGTCCCCTTGTTGCGGTCGTCGAGTTTGCTGACGGCCTCGATCTGGCGCTTGGCGTCCACGCGAGCCGCATCGCTCAGGATGCCGACCGGTTTCCGGATCTCCTGCGCATCGACCCAAGCGAGAACGGTCGACATGGTCTGCTTGTCGAGGGCGGCAGCGTGCAGCAACGGCGCAAGCAATTTCGCCGCTTCACCCCGCCAGTAGGCGGCGATCTCCGAATCGCCACCGTCGGCCGCGTCAGCGATCCACTGGGCCTGAGCCAGGGCGTAGCTCCAGTCATCGCAGCCACGGAGCGGAGACCACGTCGCTGACTCGGCACCGAACGGATCCCAGATCCAGACGCGCCCGTCGTCGCGCGCACGGGCCTCGGCGGTTGCCTCAACGACATCGAGCTTCGTGCTGGTGACGACAGCCGGACCGTCGTGCTCCAGCAGCCAAGGGATCACGTACCGCGTCGTCTTGCCGGACCGTGTTGGTGCGATGAGCGCCACGTGGGACTCAGGATGCGAGGCGATGAGCCTGCCGTCGAGGCGTCCGAGCGTGAAGCGACCCGGCTGGCGCGACCGGACGATCGCGTCGCGGAGATCTCGCCGGCGGGCCCACGTCCGCTGCCGGCTCCCCCGCGCGTCGTACGGTCGGCGCGCGAGCGATGCCCGGGAGACGTATGCATCGACGCGCCGCCAGGTCAGCGTGGCGGCGGTGCAGGCAGCGACCATCACGGTGGAAGCGATGAACCACCAGACGATCGGTCCTGGCATCGCCCCACGCGCTTCGGCCGGGAACGCCTGAGCCGGATCGGCCCAGTGGCCTTCAGCCGCGATCCGCAAGCTGCTGACCAGGGCCGAGACGACATTGAGGCCGGCGACCGCCCTCGCGTTGACGACCTGGGTGGCGAACGGAATCGCGACGAGCGTCACGGCCGCGGTGCCGAGGACGGCAGCCATCTCGATCGCCACCCACGGATCGTCTTCTGCCGTTCGATCAGCCATCGGTTCCGAACACGTCGACCCACGCCGCGGGTGGACGCCGGGCAGGGGCCGGCGCGTGATTCCACGACAGGTGGAGATGATGCCCGCGACCGTGGTTGCGGTCGCCGTCGTAACCGACCCATCGGAACGGCGCACGCGGCCTGCCCTGCTGCGGTTCTGCCCAGCGCGCCAGGCGGTCGATGTCGTCCCAGGAGCCGTTCGGTCCTGGGACTAGGTCGACGCCGAGACCCAGCGGATGTTCTCCATCGGCCGCGTGCCCGGACGGTGCGTAGCCGTCGGTCACCTTGAGGCGGTACGCGGCGATGAGCGCGAGGAGGTCGGGGAGGATGCGTTCGTCGATGCTCTCCCCCGGCATCCCCGGGATCCCGACGATGCGTCCGCCGCCGGTGATCCGGCGAGAGCCCGTCGCCTGTGTGACGATGCCGGTCTCGCAGGTCGGCTCGACTCCCGGCGCGCTCAGCCGCTCCGCTTCGCGCAGGACTTTGTCGACGTACCACTGAGCGTGGTTGTAGGCGAAGAGCGCGTCGCGCCACGAGCCGGGAGCTCCGCTTGCGCGAAGGTAATTCGCTGCGCTGTGGATCGCGTCAACGGCGTCGTACGGATCGCGCTTCCCGTCGCCATTCGCGTCGACGCCGTAGGCCATCCACGTGCTCGGGAGGAACTGGGTCCACCCGATCGCACCGGCACTCGACGGCCCCATGTTCTGCCCGAACCCGGACTCGACGCTCGTCAGCCCAGCAAGGATCGAGGGGCCACGGGGCCCGAGCTCGTACCGGGCCGCGGCATCTCGGAAGATCGGCCGGAGCTCCGGTGGGACCTCGCCGCTCACGGCTCCGCCGCAGGCCCCGGAAGCGCTGGCGGGCATCCCCGCTCCAGCACCGGCCGCCGCAGCCATCCACGCCACCAGGACTGCAGCCAGGAAGGTGACCGCGCCTGCGGCGGCTGCCGTCCCCAGTGCAAGAGCCCTGATGCTCACCGAGCTCTCCGTGGATGAATCTGCCGGGCGCGCCGGTCCGCGCGCATCCGCGCGCGTTCTTCCGCCGTGCGCCGGCGGACCAGCTGAGGATCGAAGCGGACTTCCTCACTCCCCCTCCGCGGCACGCATGAGTCGCTGCTCCTGATCGAGGTGCCCGCGGACGGAAGCTCGGAGCACCTCTTGCTCGGCTGGTGCGGCCGCCCGGTACGCGACAGGGTCGATGCCGGCGGCGCGGAGGTGGCGATCGTCGTCGAGCGGGAGCCCCGCGGCGTGATCGCGAGCGCGGGCCTGCCGGTACTCGGTGAGGTCGCGCGGACTGACGGGTGCCCCGCTCTGTGCGTTGCTTGTGGCTGCGCGTCGTGCGACCTGCTCGGCACGGACCGCCTCGGGGCTCTCGACATCCTTCAAGAGTTCTGCGCGACGCTTGAGGAGCATCGCCTGGTCGGCGTCCGGTGTCGGCACCGGCAGGCCTTCGGCACGGGCGGAGGTGTGAAGGTCGTCGTAGGACGCAAGCCGGCGATCGATCACGCGGAGCTCGCGTCGAGCCTGCTGCGTCCGGCCGACGCGCTTGGCCGCCACCGCTTGCT
Source organism: Conexibacter sp. W3-3-2 (assembly GCF_009707605.1). Lineage (NCBI taxonomy): Bacteria > Bacillati > Actinomycetota > Thermoleophilia > Solirubrobacterales > Conexibacteraceae > Conexibacter > Conexibacter sp. W3-3-2. The sequence goes on from NZ_WLYW01000001.1 coordinate 1,123,479, forward strand.
GCTGCGCCACGGCGCGCTCACCCTGAGAGTCGAGCGCCTCCGACGCGAGACCGGCGATCGCTGCACCGCGTGCTTCACGTCGCTCCCCCGCCAGAGCCCCCAGCTTCGACGCCGGCGCGGTCGCCGGCGCCGCAAGCTTGCGGCCGATTCGGGATCCCATCCAGGCGAGCTGGGCGCCGTGATACGCGGAGCTCATCATGGACCCGCTCTGCTGGCCGGCGAGCTTCTGGGAGGTGCCCGCGGTCGCGAAGCCGAGCAACTCCTGGCGCTTGAGGAAGACGCCCCACCACAGCGCGATCTGGACCAGCCAGACGCCGAACCAGCCGACGTCGAGCCGCGCCACCGTCGCCGCGACAGCAAGGACGACCGCGAGGAACACGGAGTAGATGAGCTTTGCGACCAGCGCCCCGGCGAGCCGCTTTCCCCACGCCACGAACGTCGCCCGTCCGGACTCGCCGAAGGCCGGAGCCAGCAGAACCACCGGCGCGAACAGCAGCAGCAGGAGGGTCAGGATGGATGCGAGGAGGAGTCGCACCCCGATGTACGCGAGGAGAACGATCGCCCCGGTCATGCCGACGGCGATCAGCGCGAGGAGGGCGAAGCGAGGCACGGTCCCTCCCGCCTCCTGCATGCTGGCCCGTTCGGGGTTCTTCGCGACGCGACCGCGAACCTCGTCCGGCAACTTCGGGTCCTCGCCGTCCCCGATCCCGACCGCGTCCAGCGCAGCTCCACCGAGAGGGCCGGCGAGCGCGTCGACGACGCCTGGTCTCCCGCCCCCTTCGGCATCCTCGCCCTTCAGCAGGTGGTAGAGACCGCGGCGCTGTCGTGAGGCCGCCGGGTACTCCAGCCACACGTCTGCGTTTGTGATCGTCCGCTCGCCCTTCGCGGCCTGATCGCAGTACTCGACCGACCCGAACTGCAGCGCGCACCACGGGTCGCGAACGGTCTGGTCGAAGATCCCTGAGACGGCATCCGAGAGCGCTCGCTCGGGATCGTCGACCGGGCTTCCGGTTGAGGCGGCGAGGATTCCGACCGCGGCGTCGTTGGCCAGCTTGGAGGCGTGGCCGACGGTCCCGAGTGGGTTGGAGACGATCACGAGCCCAACCACCATCAGTCCGACGGTTGCGCCCAGCCCCGTGATCGTCTGTGAGGTCCTGCCCTGAAGGAGCCCGCGCCACGTCCCCCACAGGGCGGCGACCGAGAGCGCCGTGATGAACCAGGACTCACCGAAGACGTCACGGTGCAGCCGGTCGAGCGTCTCGCGGACATCGGTCATCGCGGCGCCTAGCAAGTCGAGCGAGAACGCCCACTCAAGGAGGAGGAGCACCGCCTTCACGAGGTAGACCAACGCCATCCAGATCAGCGCGGCGATGCTCTGCAGCGCACCCAAGAAGCTGTCGCCGAGGTTCGTGACCGAGAAGCCGACCTGGACATCGAAGCCGTAGGCGCTAACCGGATAGGAATGTGCGACGGAGCCGGATCTCGTGCAGTTCGCGCGGGCGTGAGCGCCGCTGGGCCGGCGACACCCAGGCGACCCCGCCCCCAGCGCTGAGAGCGGGTCGGCGTAGTCGCCTTTCGAGGTCGACATCGTCGGTGCCGCCGGAACCGCGGTCGCTGCCGGAGTCGGCGCAGGCGTCGGGTCGGGCGTCGCCGCCGCTCGCGGCGTGGCTTCGAGGACGACCGCATCCGCGCCGGCGGACGCGGGCGCCGTCAGCGCGACGGCCACGAGGATCACGGCTCCGAGCCGCCGGGTCATCGTCGAGCGTGGGCCGGAGAGGTGTCGAGGACGGCGAGGAGGTCCTGGTCAGCGAGGTCGATCTGGACGGCTCCGACGCGGCCGTCGTAGTCGCGCATGAGACAGCGCCCGCGCCGGAAGCTCTGCAGGCGCGAGCGAAGTGGAGCGTCCTCGGGGTCGAGGCCGAGCAGGTCCAGGACCTGACGCGCTTCGTGGTCGGTCTCGACGCCGAAGCAGAACAGGGCACCGAGAAGATTGTCGAGGTCCCCGACGTCGGCAAGGGCCTGGGTGGCCAGGATCGGCGTCGCGTTCTGGCTTCGGCACAGTCGGTTGATGCGCTGGACGAGGGCGCGTCCGGCCGCATCGCCGAGCAGCATCCAAGCCTCATCGAAGAGCAGGACCTTGTGGCGGCTCGTGTCGCTCGCCATGAGGTGCGTCGCGTACGTGGCGAGCAAGCGCAGAAGCGCCTGTCCCGTGCGCTCGTCTGAACTCATCTCCGCGCGAGGCGTGCCTGGCAACGGGAGAACCAGATTGGCGATCCGCAGCACCGTCAGCCGCTTTGCGAGCGCCGGCCGTGTGGGGCTGTCCGCCTCGGCGAACGCGAGTCGAAGCAGCCCGCCTCGAGCGTAGGTCTCAAGGGCGCGCCCCGCCTCGGCCGCGTCGTCACGGCCGTTGATCAGCCGGTCCACGACCTCCGCGCACGACGCCAGAAGGCTCTCCCCCACCGCGTCCACCGCCCGCCGGATCTCGGTCTGCCACGACGCCGGGACCGGCGACGGAAGGATGTCGATCAGGAAGCCGTAGGCGACATCGGTGCGGGTGTCCTCCGGACCGATCCGCAGCGGATCCAGGAGACCGCGAAACTCGGGGTCCGGCGACAGTGAGATGTGCTCGACGTCTCCCGGGTCGACCACGGCATCGAGCCGGTGGTCTCCCTTCGGATCGACGCTGACGACGCGGGAGCCGGCGGCGAACGCCTGAAGCGCGAGCAGCTCCGCCGCCAGGGTCTTCCCCGAGCCGAGCGTCCCGGAGCACAGCATCGCCGGCGGCCTTGATGTCCGCGGTGCCTCCGTCAGGTCCATCAGCACCGGATGCGGTGCGCCCGTCAGCGTCGCGCCGATGTAGAAGCCGCAGTCCGAGCCGACCTGATGCGTCGCGGTCGGGACCATCGCTCCGAGCTGCTCGCACAGGAGGACGTCTTCGTACGCGCGCGTGCCCGCGCGCTGGCCGGGGAGGTGCGTCGTGAACAGCTCGAGCTGTGATCCCGCAGGACGATGCAGCGTGATCGGTGCGTACTGCGCGCGGACGCGCTCCACCGCATGCTCGAGCGCGTCACTGGTCGCTGCGCTGACCGCGAGCGAGATCGTCGATCGCAAGAGCGGCGGACGCTCGGAGGAGGTCAAGTACTCCTCGAGCTCGCGCGCCACGGTCGGGCGTGCGGCCGTCAGGGCGGTCGCGCCGTGGTGCCCGTCCTGCTCCTCCGCGAAGACGTTGTCGGCGTCGACGAGCCGGCGCCGGGCCAACGCGACCGCTCGGTCGTTCGCGAGCCACTGAGCCGTGAAGACCGCGTCGACCGGGAACGGCAGCGCCTCCAGCGGCGCGAAGAGCATCTCGGCCTGGCTGCCGGGGAAGGTCATGGTCTCCGGCAGCGCGCCCACGGCCAGAAGGGCCTGGTGGGTCTCCCCCAGGTCGGAGTGCGTCACGAGCGCCCGAGCACCGACCTCGATCGGTGCGTCGAACAGTCGGAGGAGGTCCGTCTCAAGCGGCTCGAATCGCCAACCGCCGTCCTCGTCGTCGCTGTCCAGGGACGAGAGCCTGCGGCAGCCACCGGGGATCGCACTCTGGCTCGCCCAGACCTCGGCAGAAGGCTCGGCGGACGAGCCACTGCAGATCCCCGGTCGTGGCTCGCTCGCAGTCCAGGAAGTCGGCCACGCGCGCGTGGACCTTGCTCTCTTCATGGGTCAGCTTCGCCATCGCGCGCGCCGTGAGCGCGCGCGGGTCCTGGAGGCCGAGCGCACGCGACACGCTCGAGCGCAGGTTGCGCGCAGGCTCGGCACGCAACGCGACCGCCAGGAACACCTCTGGGGTCGCAGACGCGAGGAGCGAGACCCGCGCCCGCTGCGCGGACACCATGCGATCGAGGAGTGCGGACTCCGACTCTGGGCCGGCCGCGAGTCCGTAGGCCATGTCGGTGTAGGCCTCCACCGACGTGGCTCTGCTGACGCGGAGGATCTGGAAATCCGCGGCGATCGTGTAAGCGAAGCCGGCGATCTCACCGAGCAGGTCCCGCTTGCGGGCGGACGTCAGCCCGGCGTACGAACGCGTGGTGAGTCGGTAGAGCGCCCAAGCGTCGTCCGCGCCTCCGGCACCGAAGACGAGGTTGCCGCGAACGAAGGTGATCGGCTGTTTCACCGGATCACCAGCCGGCGTGACCGATCGAAGGCGACCTCGAAGCCCGACTCGAGCGCTGCGCCTTCCTCGCCCCGCAGGGTGAGTCGGCGACCGCGCTCGTGCGCTGTTGCGGCAACGCGGACGACGGCGGTCGCCGGCCCGCGGACCCTTCCTCGTCGAAGTCGAGGCCCGCTCGCGTCGGGCGCGACGCAGACATCAAGGCAGCGGACCTCGCACCCGGGCTTCGTTCCGCGCTTCCACGCCGTCACGACCGTCGGTTGCATCCTCCATTTGAGGAGGGCGAGGAACGCGTCGTGCGCGGGCCGGCCGTCGACCTGGATCGACGTCAGCGCGTAGGCGGCCGCGCCCGGGATCAAGGCGAGGCGCACAGGTGCGGGCAGTGCGCCGACCACCATGCCAATGATCGGGAACTGCCCCGCCACGAGGACGAGCAGCAACGCGCCGGCCGCGTACCCAAGGCTGCGGAGTGGCAGCCCGTAGGGCAGGGGCAGCCGCCAGCGGTCGATCCGGTGGAGCCGTCGATCGAGCTGGAAGACGACCCGGAACGAGCGGATCACGATCTCGTCGCGCTCGCGCATCAGTCTGCGACCGAGCCCCAGAGGGAAACGATCACGCCCTTCACCTGGTCGGGGGCGAACGCGAACCCCCGACGATCATCACGAGCAAGGCGAGGACGAGCCCACCGTTGATGTCCCGCTTCGCGAGGACCGGGATCGACACGAGCGCCGCAACCCCCAACAGGAGGGTCGTGGCCCAGGTCTTGATCTCCTCCCCCAGGTTCTGCCCGACATCACTGGTCTCAGCCAGCGCCAGCGCCGGCACCGCCGCGTAGACGGCAAGTGCCGCCGCGGTCATCAGGACAAGCCTCATCACTGCACCTCCGGGTTGGTGTGGATCGCGCGTACGAGCCATCGCCCCGCCTGCTTCGTGACCGACAGCTCGTACCGCAGGGTCATCTGGACGCGATCGGCGTCCGTCGTGCGAACGGTCGTCGTCACCCGTGCGCCCGGGCGGACCCAGGACACCGGGTCAGCGGAAAGCACACGCAGGGCACGGTCGGGAAGCACGACCTTCGCGTCGCTCGCGAGATCAGCGCGGAGATCCGAGCCGTCGCGCGCGAGGTAGTTCCGTAGTGCGCGTTCGACCGCTGTGGCCAGTTGCGGCTCGGTGACCTCGCGCCCGACTCCTGGTCTCGACGGACGCTCGGCACGGGGAAGAGCGCCGACCAGCGCCGGCTGACCGACCACCTGGCGGGCGCCGGACGCGTCTCGCCGAACCGTCACGGACAGCGCGACCCTCCCGCTCGAGGTCTGCGCCACGACCGTGACGACCTCGGTGCCTCCAGTTGCGCGCCGGGCACCTGCGACGGAGGTCCACCGGACGGATTGCTCGATGCCGCTCGGCGGCCGAGCCGGGATCAGGTCGACGCCGTAGGCCGCCAGCGTCGTCGAGGATTCGGAGTCCGCGCGGTCCCATGTGAGGTACTCGCGAGCGAACGCCTCGGCAAAGGCCTGGGACCCGGGGTCGGCGTTCGTCGCCACCGGCTGTCGAGGCGCAGGCACGGGCGGCGCCGAGAAAAGATCTCGAAGCCCGACAGCACTCAGCACGGCGCACGTTGCGAGGAGCCCCGCGCGCGGCGCGCGCGAGCCAGCGCGTCGTCTGGAGCCGCTGCGTCGCAACCTCGAGCATCAGCGCGCCTCCACGAGACGTGGCTGGGAGTCGCGGGCGGGGGCAGGCCGATTCTCCACCCTCACCTCTCCGCTGGGAGCTGCGATGGAGAACGGAACCTGCTGGTCGTGATCCCCCCCTCCCCGTAGCGACGAGCCCTACAGCGGCGATGCTCGCGCCGATGGCCAGAATCGTCGCGAGCCCGCGGTGGGAAGCTGCAGGTACGGGGCGTCGCGCTGGCTGGACGGGGAGGACGCCGTCACCAGAGATGCGAAAGCCGCGCTTCTCAGTCGCTACGGTCGGAGGGGTCACACTTACTTAGTCGCGTGACTCGGGAACTACTCCCCCCTGAGTTCTTAGCGTCAGAACCCGCTCGCTTCGGTCGACTAGGCTCGCAGCCGCGCCGCCACGCGAAGGCCGCGGCAGCTACTCATGAGCCCATCCCCTCCCTGGTATCCGCGTTTCGGTGACATCCCCGGCATCGACTGGCCCTGCCCGCCCGGGATCGACCGACGAACACTGCGCGGCCACGATGCTCGTCCGCAGGAGAACGACTGGGGCTCCGACAGCACCTGGTGGCCGATCATTTACGAGCGGGATCGCGATGACCGCGCGAGCGTCGGCCTGACCTGGAGCGTCGACACCTCCGGCCGTCGCGACGACGATGACTTCGACGACGATGGGTCCACGGGGTCGTCTCCCGCCTCGCAGTACCCCGGCTTCACCGGACCGCGCAGCGTGGACGAGGAACTGCAGCGCATGTACGAGGCGCTTGAGCTGCCTGGGACGGCAGCGGACTACGAGCACCGCATCTCCGCCGCTGCCAGTTACCTCCACAAGATCCGCCTGCGCGAGGCGAATGCGATCGCCGAAAGCGAACGGCTGTGCCTACTCTCATTCGCCCTCGTCCGCGCATGCCCGGAGATCCTGAACCGCAAGGAGCGCTACCCGGACGAGGACAACATGCCGGTGTGGATGGCGACCGCACATCTGCTGACCCGCATCTACGAGGACAACGGCGACCTGGCCGAAGCGGAGCGGGCAGCCGTTACGGCTGCTGAGGAGTTCGGCCAGCGCGTGGACCACGCCCTGTCGAGGATCCGCGAACGCCTCTCGGTACTTCGCGCCGAGCATGCCTGAACCGCCGCACTGCGCGCTCCCAGCCGACTCGTTTCTCGAGTGGGCGTTCCTGCGGTGGGTGCTCGCGCCCGCGACCGCGCCGACCATCCTCCCGCGAGTCACCGCGCAGCGCGAGGTCGAGGTCGACGGCCGCCGCTACCGCCTGGACTACGAGATCGCCGGAGATCAGTTCCGCGTAGCCGTCGAGCTCGACGGCTACGAGTTCCACTCGTCCCGAGACGCGTTCACCTACGACCGACTGCGCCAGAATGACGTCCAGTCGACCGGCCGCACCGTCGTGCGGTTCTCCTACGACGCCGTCCGACACGACACCGCGCGCTGCATCGCGCAGCTCCAGGCGCTGCTCGCCCGCGACCCCTCGCTCGCTGAGCATGTCGTCGCCGACCCGGTTGTCGTGGCGCCGGACATGGACCCCGACCCGGTGCACGCTCTTGACCCAGCCCCCGGACGGCGTGCCCGGCGCGTTGCCGCGGCAGCCGACGACGACGCGGGCGCTCCGACGTACTTCGAGGCGGGACGCGACCGCATCGAGCAGAAGACGCTGCGCGACTGCCAGACACAGGCGTTCGCGGCGCTCGCCAACTACTACGGATCCGGCGGCGAGAGAGCAGCCTGCGTGATGAGCGTCGGCGCGGGCAAGACCGCGCTCGGCGTCGCCTCGACGCTTGCTTTCACCGGGCGCCGCGCGCTCGTCGTCACGCCCGGAAGCGTCATCCGCGGGACCTTCGACCGGGCGTTCGATCACCAGGCTGTTGGCAACGTCCTCTACGGATTGCCCGGCGGACCGCTCATTCCCGGCTGCCGGCCCCCGCGGGTACTGACGCTCGACGCTGACGACGGGCCGATCCGTGACGTCGACCACGAGCGGCTGCTCAGCTGCGATGTCCTGGTCACGAACTTCCACTCGCTCGGCGACGGCACCGACCCCGACCACCTGCTCACCAAGCTGCGACCCAACGACATCGACTTCATTGTCGTCGACGAAGCGCACATCGCAGCTTCAGCGTCCTACCAGCGCACCTTCGCGCACTTCGCCAGCGCTCGGGCGTTGCTGATGTCCGCGTGCTTCCAGCGGCTCGACGGCAAGCCGATCGACGCCGACGTCGTCTACCGCCACCGGCTCATCGACTCGATCGCCGACGGCAACGCCAAGAATCTCCGCGTCCACCGCTTCGCGCCCGACCATGCGCAGACGACGTACGAGATGGTCTGGCCCGACGGCGCCCGCGAGGAGATCGTCGGACGGGACCGACTGATCGCCGTGCTCGGCGACGAACGCAAGCTCTCGCGGATCACGGCCAAGTCGACGGAACCCATCCGGCAGGTCATGCGGATCGTCCGGGACGCACTCGACCGCCAGACCGAACTGCTCCACCCCGTCAAGCCGCGGGTGTTGTTCAGCGCGCTCGGCGAACGGCACGCCGAGCAGATCGCCCGCGTCGCGACCGAGCACGGCATCCCCTCCGCGCACCTGCACCACTCGATGTCCACAGGTCACATCCGCGACACGCGCGCTGCGTTCGAGAACGACGCCGGGAACCTCCAGGGCCTCGTTCAGCTGAAGATGCTCGGCCAGGGCTACGACTTCCCGCCGATCTGTGTCGTCGTGCCGATGCGACCGTACGGCTCCTTCAGCGAGTGCTACCAGTTCATAGGCCGCGGCATCCGCGTCATCCACCACCCGGCCCTCACCGGCCGTGTGGCTCCCGGCGAACAGATCCTTGACGTCATCTACCACGCCGAACTCGGCATCGACGAGCACATCGACACGATCTACGCCGAGAACGACATGGACCCCATCACCGAGCACGTCATCCCGGACGCCTGGACCCGCGACGACCGCGGAAAGCTGCCCGGAACGACCGGCCGGGAGACCGCCGCGCACCCCGAGACGTTTGTGCTCTTCGAGCGCGGCGTTGTGGAGCAGCGCGTCGTCCACGACGAGGACCGCATTGAGCAGGCCCGCAAGGAACGCGAACGCCAAGCGCTTGCCCAGCGCTACGCCGCCTACGTGCAGAGCACCGACGACCCGGTGTCCTTCGACCAGTACGCCAAGATCATGTCCCAGCTCGCCCAGTGACCGACATACCCGCTACCCACGGACGACAGCTGCTCGCCGCCGACGGCGCAGCCGCGCGCCTCGCGCTCGACGCGCACGCCGGCAGCCGCGACACGTTTGCCGGCATTGACCGCACCATCGACGACCTGCTCAAGCGCGGCCTGGCCGGCGAGCGGATCATCCTGGCAGCCGACCAACGCGACGACGAGACGATCACCCTCGGCGGGCTCTCCGACGCCGACTCGGCGCTCGTCGCGTCGCACGCCGACATCGACACGATGGAGGCCAAGGGCGCCTGGGCGCTACCCGACCGCGTCACCGTCACCTCCGGGGCCGGAAACCTCGCGTGGTGGCTCGCGCAGCAGCCGCGGTTCGGCGGGTCGCTCGCCGACGCCGACCGCCGTACGGTCACGCTGCGCGGCAACGCCAACGGCGCGTTCGCGTGGGCGGCGGTCTGCCCCGTTTTCGAGCTGCTTGGCGTGCCGCACGAACTGCGCTCCAGCAAGGCCGGCAAGGCGGACGCCGCCGCGCAGGAGAAGGCGTGGAAGCCCCTGGACGCGCTGCTCGCCCACTGCGGCTTCGACCTCGCAGACGAGCTCGCGCCGTTCCGGCCCCGCTCGGATTGGCCCCGCATGAGCGCCGCCGAGCACGCCGCTGCTCGGTCCGGACTCATGGCCGCGTGGGCGCGGCACGCCACCGATGAGTACGCGGCGCGGCTACGGGCGTGGATGATCGGCGGACTCGTCGATCGCTTCTACGCCAAGGCGAAGACGGCAACGCCGACCAGCCGGCAGGCGTTGACCAAGGCGTACTGGCGGCCGATGGCGGGCCTGTTCGGCGGCGACTGGCTCGCGTTCCTGGAGTACCTCGGCGAGCAGCCCAACCCGTCCGAGGAGATCGTTGGGTCGCTCCCCGAACCCAAGCTCTACGCGACCGGCGCCGACCGCGCGCGGCAGGCGGCCGCCGACGCCGGGATCGACGAGGCGGAGATCGAGCGGATGCTCGCCTCATTCTTCGGGAGCCACGACGCGTCAAGCCCGGTCGATCGCCGGATCGCCGTACTCAAGCGCGCCTGGGCGGCGCTCGACGGACTACACGCCTCCCTCACCCCGGCCCGAGGCACGCTCTGGGGCGTGCTCGACGAGCGCAACGAGATTCACGACGAGCGCTTCGACGAGTGCCGCACGGCGCTGCACCGAGAGGTCCTGCCGGCTGACCTCAACGACGACATCGCCGCGCTCTGGGGCACGCAGGCGACATCCAAGGATCCCGGCCGCCTCGTCACCCGATGGCTGCCGCATAACGGTGTCTACGACGCATTCGGTGTGGCTCTCCAGTTCTGGCACGAGATCGCGCTCACCGCCTTTGCGCACACCGAGACCCACGGCTTCTGGGAATGGGGCCTCTCGGAGGCTCAAGAGCGCCAGCAGTCGCGGCTCGACGAACTCGCCGCCGCCAGATGCCCCGTCGACGCGTCGTTCCTCAGGGAACTGGCAACCGCCGCGCGCGACCTGCCACCGATCGCGCACGAGCAGCACCGCAGCCGCGCCGAGCGGGACGGGTTCGCGATCGAGCTGACGTTCAGCGGCCGCGACCGCCTTCCACGTCCGGGGTTCGAGCAGCTGCGCGACGTCATCACGCGTCACCGCCGCGCTTGGGCGGAGCAGCACCTCGACCGCTGGCTTGAACATCGCTGGCAGACCGATCTGCGGGCCACCGCAGAGGCCTACAACCGGCGGCTGATCGCCAACGGCAAGGCTCCGACACTCCGCCAGGCGATCACCCTCGGTCAACCGGCGCTGGACCGGTGGTTCGGCGGCGACATCGGGCAGCTGCTCACCGCGATCGGGCAGAAGGGGCCTGCTGGCGCACCGGTGTACGAACGACGCCTACCAGGCGACCCGTACTCGTTCGGGCGAGCAGTCGAGATCGCGCTCGGCGGCCGGCAGCCCGAGGACGACCTGTCCGACTGGGACTCGGCTGACCGCGAGCGCCTCGACGCCCACCGGAAGGTCCGCGACCACAACTCCGCGCGGTACTACGCAGCCTTCACCGCCTACGAGTACGTCAAGGCGTGGGAGGCTCTCGGCCGCCGCCCGGAGATGAAGCAGGTCAAAGGCGGGAAGAGCGGCGCGGACTTCCTGGACCGTGCTGAACCTGAAGCTGCCTGGGCCCGGCTTGAGGCCGCCGTCCTCAACGTCGTCGACGACCCTTCCCTGCAACGCGCCGGCGCAGAAACGGCGACCCGTCACGATCACGCGACTCAACGACGTACCCAGCAGGAGCGGCCGGCCCCGGGCATCAGTCCTCGCGAACGTGAACTGCCTTCGCGCCCCGACGCAGACCCGAGATCCGCTGCCGATCCACAGCAGGCCGAACCGACCGCCGACGCCCCGGTGCCCAAGCGCCGTGGCCTGCTGCGTCGCATGCTCGACCGCTGACACGTCGACGCTCCGCCGCGCTCGAACCCGGCGGCGCGGCCCGGGTCAGCCGGCTCAGCGCCTTCGCCGAGACGGGCTGAACCTCTGCGCTGCGTTCTCAGCGGACGCTTCGGCGTGTTCCGGCACCGGCCAGTCGGCCGGGTTCAGCGGCGACCACTCGGCGACGCGGGTGAGGTTGAAGCAGCGGACATCGCCGCGTTTGTGGCACCACGCCCACATGAGGTTCCCGCGGATGACAAGCGGGTTGACGTTGCGTTCGCTGCCAGGGCCGGCGGCGTTCTTGGGGAGGTAGCGGATGCGGGCGGCGACCTGGTCGGCGAGCGCTCCCGTCGGCTTGGACTGCGGCGAGAGGGCCGCAGGCAGGGGCAACGGTGCCCGCGGCGTAGACGCGGCGCGGTACGGCATGCCAGCTGGCAGCGGCGGGACGATCGGCGCTGTTCTTGCGGGCGTCACTGTCGGGCGTGCTCGCTCAGCGACCTCGGCAGGGCTGAGGGGGCCGCGGTGCAGTTCGAGGGCCGCTTCGATCGCGGGACGGATCTTCGGCCCCGCCCGCTCGAAGCCCAACTCGCGGAGCGCTTCGGCGAACAGCTCATCCCGGGTGCGCGGAAGAGTGTCGGTCTCGATCCACTGCAGGAGCTGACGGATCGCGGCGGGCGAGTAAGTGTTTTGGATCCTCGGCCGGGCGCCGGCGCGCGGGCGGCTGGCCGTCTGCACCGGCGCCGGTGCTGGCGCTGGCGCTGGCTCAAAAGGGCCAGGGTCGTCCGCCTCCCGGTCGGCGTGCTGCACTGCGTCGGCATAAGCATTGAGGACCCGGGCGATCTCGCGGTCGCGGTCGTTGAACCAGTCCGAGGACCAGATCCGGGCGAAGCGCCAGCCGAGCCGTTCGAGGTGCTCCTGGCGGAGCCGGTCGCGTTCGCGGGCGGTCGGCGAGGAGTGGTAGCTCGCGCCGTCGCATTCGATGGCTAGGACGTAGCGGCCTGGTTCGGTCGGGTGAACGGCGGCGAAGTCGATGCGGTAGCCGGAGACGCCGTGCTGGGCGGCGAGGTCGAGGCCACGTTCGCTGAGCGCGTCACGGACGGCGATCTCGAACGGGTTCAGCTCGGGCGGCAGTTCGCTGCTGTCGCCGAGGGTGCGGCCTTCGCTGGCGGCGTACCCGAGGAAGCCGCGCAGGAGCTGGGCACCTTCCTTGTTGAGCTTCGCCGGGTCCATGTCGTCGGCGTCGAAGGAGGAGACAACGACCATGCGGCGCTTGGCGCGAGTGATTGCCACGTTGAGGCGTCGTTCGCCGCCATCGGTGAGCAGCGGCCCGAAGCGGTAGAGCATTCTGCCGGTGGCCGGTTCCTTGGCGTAGCCGACGGTGAGGATGATCGCGTCGCGCTCGTCGCCCTGGACGCGTTCGAGGTTCTTGATGAAGAACGGCTCGTCGCGGGTCTCGTCGAAGAACTCGTCGAGCAGGCCGGTGATCTCGACGTCGGTGAGCAGCTCGTCCGCGTCATCGTCCTCGTCGTCGTCGTCGACCATCGCCTCGGTCGGGACCGGGCCGTCGCGGCGGCCGTCACGCCACTCGGTGCGGCGGCGGGCGAGCTCCTCGGAGATGGCGGTGGCGTGCTTGAGGCCCATGGCAATGACGCCGAGGGTCTCGCGGGGGCGCGTGAGCGCGTGCTCGACGATCAGGTCGACGACTCGGCGCGCCTCCTGGGCAGAGGACTCCTCCTCGCCGGTCTGCCCGGGCTGCCACGGCACCAGCTCGTGGCGGATGACGTCGTCGGTGTGCACCCCTGGGAACGTCGTCAGCGACCGGTCGTAGATGTGCGTGTTGGAGAACGCGATGAGCCGTTCGTCCTGGCTGCGGTAATGCCAGGTGAGCATCCGCTCGGGTATGAGGCCGCCGAGGGCGTCGAGGATCGACTCGTAGCCGGCGGTGCCCGCATCGACGGGCATGTCCTCGTCGTCCTCGTCGTCGTCGTCGAGGGCTTGGGCGAAGAACGCGGTCGGGGGAAGCTGACGGCTGTCACCGGCGATGACCAGCTGGCGTCCGCGGAGGATCGCGGGGATGGCGTCGGCCGGCGTGACCTGTGATGCCTCGTCGAAGATCACTACGTCGAACAGGTCGCGCTGAGCGGGCAGCGTCTGGCTGACGACGAGCGGTGACATCGCCCAGCACGGCTTGAGCGCACGGAGGACGTCCGGGGCCTCGGCGAAGAACTCGCGGATCGGCAGGTGCTTGCGCGAGCGGGGCTTCAGCTTCGCCTGGCGCTCGACGAGGACCGCTTGCTCGTGATGCGCGTCACGGGCAGTGACCGAGGCGGTCGCGCAGGCTCGGAGAACCCGGGCGGGACCGGAGCTGATGTGGAGTCGGTCGAGCTGCTGGAACTCGGTGACGGTCTGCTCCGGGCCCTTGACGGCGGACACCCAGCGGTCGTTCAGCTCAAAGTGCTCGATGATCGACGACAGCCACACGTAGTCCAGGCGGGCGAGTGCGAGCTGCAGGCCGAGACCCTCGCTGCGGACCTGATGCAGGATCTCGCTGAGGCCGAGGTCCTGGAGCGCGTCGTGGATCGGGTTGACCTCCCCCATCGTGCTCGCCGCAGTGGGGTCGCGCGCCATCGCGTCCAGCAGCGCGACGAGATCGGCCCACGGCAGATCGCCGAGCGGCAGCGTCGGCGCGACCGCCAGGACGTCGCCGAGCGCGCCGGCGAGCTGACGCTCGGCGTCCTGCGCGGCGTCAAGGGACGCCGTGAGCATCGGAGTCGCATTCTCCGTCGATGCGGCACGCCACCGGGCCTGATGGTCACGAGCTGCGGTGAGCTGGGCGTAGAGACCGTCGCGGTCCAGGTCGCGTCCGTCGGCGGTGAGCGCGGCCTTCACCGTCTTCTTCGCGGCGCGGTAGTCCCCGGAGGCCAGCTGGTTCTTCGTGCGCGCCCAGCCGCCTTCGGTCGTTGGGGTCAGGTGCTCGCAGAGCACGGCGAGATCCTCGGCGTAGATCGACTCGTCGACGTAGCGGGTGCTGTCGCGGATGGCCTGGCTCAACGCAAGCTGCCGCGCCCATTCGTTCGGCGTCGCCGGGTCGATCAGGCCGGTCTCCTCGGCGTGCTGCAGACGGATGTCGCCGACCGCCACGACCGTCTGCACGGCCGCACGAACCGCGGCGAGCGCGCGAAGGCTCGCGTCACTGCCGCGGACGGTCGAGTGCGACCACGGCGAGTCCGTCGCGAAGAGATCGGCGGCACCGAGTGAGAACCATTGGCGCAGCAGACGCTGAGCCTTGGCGATCGCCTCAGACGTCAACGTCGACAGATAATCGCCCGGGAAGAGCAGGTCGGATCGGGCGGCTGCGGGCAGGCCTTCGAGCCGCACCCGCGCTTGAAAGACGCTAATGCCGAAGGGCGCGCGGGTGGCGGGCTGGGCGCTGGTGCGGGCGTTGAGGTCCTGCCGCGCGCGAAGCAGCCGCGCTTGGTCGTCAGCGATGTCCGGTTCGCCGCGGCCGCGGTGCGCCTGGATCGCCGCCATCAGCTCCTGAGCGAACGGCGCGCGCTGCTTCTGGCCGTCGTGCATGTCGAGTAGCAGTTGCTCAAGGCCGACCTTGCGGAGCCGCTTATGGACCGCGTCGATGGCGGCGCGCTTCTCCGCGACGAACAGGACGGTCTTGCCGTCGGCGACGAGCGCGGCGATGAGGTTTGCGATCGTCTGGCTCTTACCGGTACCGGGCGGGCCCTGGATGATCAAGTCCCGGCCCGCGAGGATCGTGTTGATCGCGTGCGATTGGCTGGAGTCCGCATCAAGGACGAGGTGCTCGTCGTTCGGCGGCGTGTGGTCCGGCTTGTCGATCGGGATCGGGTCGCCGGTAGCGTTGCGGTCGCGAAGCGATGCACGCGCATCGGTGTCACCGCACAACGCGGCGATGAGATCGTGCGCGGCGAGCTCCTCGCGGGCCCTGTCAAGGTCGAGGACCATCGGCAGCTTCGCGTACGAGAACGTCCCCAGGATCGTTCGCCGCTCGATCGCGAAGCCGGGCACGGTGTGCGCCAGCTCGTTCAGGCGCGGGAACACCGCTTCGAGGGCAGCGATGCTCGTCGCGTCGATCAGCTCGATGTCGAACTCCTCCGCGGCGAGCGGCACTCCGAACGCCGCTTCGAGCTTGCGCAGCAGCGTCGGGTTGACGCGCGGTTCGCCAGCCAGTCGGATCGTAAAGTCCGATGACCCTTGAGCGGTCGGCTCCAGCGACACCGGGACGAGCGCGATCGGCGCCGCCGGCGAGCGACGGCGCTCGGCGTCATCCTCGTCCCAGGTGGCTACGCCGTGCGCGAGGAACATCGTCTCCAGCCCGCGCTCCTCAAAGAGCTCCTTCGCCTTGCCGCGGATCGTGCGCGCCCGTTTGGCAAACGCGGTGCGCGGCGTCTCGTTTGAGAAAACGGCAGCAAGCGAAACCTCGGCGCCGCCGAGCAGCTGATCGACGTGATCCTCCTTGCCGGAAAAATTCAGCGTGCCCGCGCGCAAGTCCTTGAAGTACAGGAGGTTGTTGCGGGCGGTGAGATCGACGAGCTGGTTCTTCCAGCCACGGATCGCAGCGTCGAGCAGACGAACGCGCTCAGCGCTCGGCGGCGATGGAACGGCTGAGAGGTGGGTCGATTCTGGCACGGGTGGTGAACGTATCGGTGACATGGACCCTTAGCCACAGGGGTCGCGCGGAGAGTCGCTCACTGTTCCCGAAGCCTGACCGGAGGTTGTCCCGTAGCTCGTAGAACTTTGTAGGCGGCGGTTCTCCCGCCTCGTCCGCTCCCGTTGGGAGCGTGACGGGTGCTTGAAGTCCATCCGAGACAGGAGAACCGCCGTGAGGAACGTAGAGCAGGACCCCGACGGCCGCGAGCTCGCGCTGCCGCCCGCTGTGCAGGAGGCGCTCGGAGAGCTCGTCAATGCCGCCAAGGACGGGCTGCTGGCGTTGAGCGTCGGCGTCGGGCTCGGCGTGCTGGACACGCTGATGGAAGAAGAGGTCACCGAGGTCGTCGGCCCGAAAGGCCGACGCGACCCGGACCGCGTCGCGGTGCGCCACGGCCACGAACCGGGCGAGGTCACCTTGGGCGGCCGGCGTGTCGGCGTGCAACGCCCGCGGGTGCGGGCCGCTGACGGCAGCGGCGAGATCCGCCTTCAGACCTACGCGCACTTCGCCGACCGTGACCCACTCACCCGGGTCGTGCTCGAGCAGATGCTCGCCGGCGTCTCCACGCGACGGTTCGCGCGCACCCGGGAGCCGGTCGGCGAGCACGTGACCGCGGCCGAGCGGTCGACCTCCAAGAGCGCGGTCAGCCGCGAGTTCGTCGGGCGCACGACCGAGCACCTGCGCGCGCTCATGTCGCGCGACCTGGGCGACGTGCGGTTGGCGGCGCTGATGCTCGACGGGATCGAGCTCAAAGGCCGCTGCTGCGTCGTCGCCCTCGGGGTCACGACCGATGGGGTGAAGGTCCCGCTCGGCCTCTGGGACGGCAGCACCGAGAACCAGACGGTCGCCCGGCACCTCCTCGCCGACCTCGTCGACCGTGGCCTGGACCTCGACCAGGGCGTCCTGGTCGTCCTGGACGGCGGAAAGGCGCTGCGCGCGGCGGTCGACCAGGTCCTCGGCCCGGTCCCCGTCCAGCGATGCATCCGCCACAAGGAGAGGAACGTCCTGGACCACCTCCCCGAGGCCGATCGCGACCTCGTCAAGCGCAGGTTGCGCACCGCCTGGAAGCAGTCCAACTACGAGCTCGCGCTCGACGGCCTCAACCGGCTCGCCGACGAACTCGCCCACTCCCATCCCGGAGCCGCGGCGTCGCTGCGCGAAGGCCTCCCCGAGACGCTCACACTGCAGCGCCTCGGCTGCCCCGAGCAACTCCGCCGCACCCTCGCCTCGACGAACCCGATCGAGTCGATGATCGAGTTCGTCCGCCGCACCTCCAGGAACGTGAAGCGCTGGCAGTCCGGCGACATGTGCCTCAGATGGACCGCCGCCGGCATGCTCGAAGCCGAACAGCAGTTCCGGAAAATCATCGGCGTCGACCACCTCGCCACACTCACGATCGCCGTCGAGCGCGACCTCGCCGCCCGACGCTCCGCAACCGCCTCGCCGACCATGTCCACCACGACCCCCGAGCCGGCCGCTACGCTCGCACCCGCTCACTGATCACCGAACCGCCGCCGAGAAGTTCCACGGCGACCGGGACATCCTCCCTGACCGCGCCAACGGACACCAACAGTTGCTCAGGCACCAATACGCGCACGTTGGCGAGGGCGACCGGACACCGACCCCGCACCAGCATCGTTGATTCTCGCTCGGACCCGTATAGAGAAGGCCCTGAGCCCTGCAGGCCGGCCGTCCGTCGTCCGGCCGGCGGCGGCAGCGCCACCGACGTCGGCTCGACTACGCACGAGTACCGGGGGGCCGCTGTGATCTTCAGCGGTGAGGCGCAAAATGCTGCAGACATCGCGCAAGAACTCATCAACGCACGACCGCTGTGACGCCAAGATGGATATTGCGCCACTTCTAGGAAATTAGAACTGCACCACCGTCGCGGTGGTGACCGATGCCGTCGGGACGCTCGAGGTCGATCTGGATCTCGAGGCGGCGCCGATGCGCCGAGGTCCGCCGCGCGGCCGTTCAGAAGCGACACTGGGGTAGGTCGGCGTAGCAGCCGGCCTCAGCCCCCAAGGACCCGTTTCCTTGAAGGCGCGTTTTCGAGCGTGACCCGACGTCCTACTAGGCCGAGGACTTCGGCGGCGACGCCTTGGCCGAGTCAGCCGGCTGCTGCGGTGGACTTGCGGGTCGCGGGATCCGGGTGCCCGCACTCGGCGTCATCCCATGTTCCAGAGGACGGCCCGACATGCCCTTCCCCTCGGCACGCGGGCTCATGCCCTCCCGCAGGTCACGCTCTGGCAGACCGCCGGCGTCCGGGACCTCTTGGATCCGACGCTCGTCCGCCACTAGGACTTCTTCGGCGTCGATGAAGGCTTGGAATCCGACGGCTGCTTCGGCGGTCCGGACGGCCGGGGAACACTGCCCGTAGGCGTGTACCCGCCCTTCTTGACCCCGTCCGACGGCCGGATCATCTTCTCGGTCTTGCTCATTGCTCAACGGTAGCGGTATCAGCTGCCGTCTCCGAACCCTCGGCAGCTCCGCGTCCGGGCTCTTCCGCATCCTCCGGGGTCTTCGGGTAGTCATAGACCTCAAGCGAGACGATCTGGCTCCCGGGGACGTACAGGCCCAGCGTCTTGTCGGACGGCTCGATGAACCAGCTGTCGTCATTGAGGATCCAGCGTTCTTCGAGGAAAATGTCTTGGCCGTGCTGGCTGTAGCCGGCCATGCTCTCGCCACTGAACAACCCTCCGATGACACGCCCGTCGGCCAGCGTCATCCGCACGAGACAGTGCCTGCGCTGCCGGAAGAAGTGCTCCCATCCCGAGCGCGTCGCATGCGATGGATCCAAGCCAAGCTTCTTCACCATCCACGCTTTCGCCTCGGACTCGCCGAACCGTTTGCCGGCGATCATCAGAAGCACGGGCGCAATCACAAAGGCGAAGAGCCCCAGCGCGGTGTAGACGGCGAGCGTCGAATTCCCGCGGTACAGCTCGCGGACCTGCGCCGCCCCGAGATCTATGAAGACCCCGACCACCACGGCACCGACCGCGGCCGTGGCGTAGATGATCGCGCTGTAGTAGAGCGCGGTGAGCAGTAGTTCCAGCGCGTCTGTCCCGGCGCGCACGTGGTACGTCCGTTCGCGCAGAAGCACCGTCACGAAGCCCGGCAGCACGAATGCTGCGATCACGAGAACGGCTGTGCCAGTCTGCGGTGCCATCGCCACCGGGATGATGGCCCTACTAACGGACGCCTGACCCGATGCCCACCCTAACCGAGGATGTCCCGGTCGCCGTGGAACTTCTCGGCGGCGGTTCGGTGATCAGTGAGCGGGTGCGAGCGTAGCGGCCGGCTCGGGGGTCGTGGTGGACATGGTCGGCGAGGCGGTTGCGGAGCGTCGGGCGGCGAGGTCGCGCTCGACGGCGATCGTGAGTGTGGCGAGGTGGTCGACGCCGATGATTTTCCGGAACTGCTGTTCGGCTTCGAGCATGCCGGCGGCGGTCCATCTGAGGCACATGTCGCCGGACTGCCAGCGCTTCACGTTCCTGGAGGTGCGGCGGACGAACTCGATCATCGACTCGATCGGGTTCGTCGAGGCGAGGGTGCGGCGGAGTTGCTCGGGGCAGCCGAGGCGCTGCAGTGTGAGCGTCTCGGGGAGGCCTTCGCGCAGCGACGCCGCGGCTCCGGGATGGGAGTGGGCGAGTTCGTCGGCGAGCCGGTTGAGGCCGTCGAGCGCGAGCTCGTAGTTGGACTGCTTCCAGGCGGTGCGCAACCTGCGCTTGACGAGGTCGCGATCGGCCTCGGGGAGGTGGTCCAGGACGTTCCTCTCCTTGTGGCGGATGCATCGCTGGACGGGGACCGGGCCGAGGACCTGGTCGACCGCCGCGCGCAGCGCCTTTCCGCCGTCCAGGACGACCAGGACGCCCTGGTCGAGGTCCAGGCCACGGTCGACGAGGTCGGCGAGGAGGTGCCGGGCGACCGTCTGGTTCTCGGTGCTGCCGTCCCAGAGGCCGAGCGGGACCTTCACCCCATCGGTCGTGACCCCGAGGGCGACGACGCAGCAGCGGCCTTTGAGCTCGATCCCGTCGAGCATCAGCGCCGCCAACCGCACGTCGCCCAGGTCGCGCGACATGAGCGCGCGCAGGTGCTCGGTCGTGCGCCCGACGAACTCGCGGCTGACCGCGCTCTTGGAGGTCGACCGCTCGGCCGCGGTCACGTGCTCGCCGACCGGCTCCCGGGTGCGCGCGAACCGTCGCGTGGAGACGCCGGCGAGCATCTGCTCGAGCACGACCCGGGTGAGTGGGTCACGGTCGGCGAAGTGCGCGTAGGTCTGAAGGCGGATCTCGCCGCTGCCGTCAGCGGCCCGCACCCGCGGGCGTTGCACGCCGACACGCCGGCCGCCCAAGGTGACCTCGCCCGGTTCGTGGCCGTGGCGCACCGCGACGCGGTCCGGGTCGCGTCGGCCTTTCGGGCCGACGACCTCGGTGACCTCTTCTTCCATCAGCGTGTCCAGCACGCCGAGCCCGACGCCGACGCTCAACGCCAGCAGCCCGTCCTTGGCGGCATTGACGAGCTCTCCGAGCGCCTCCTGCACAGCGGGCGGCAGCGCGAGCTCGCGGCCGTCGGGGTCCTGCTCTACGTTCCTCACGGCGGTTCTCCTGTCTCGGATGGACTTCAAGCACCCGTCACGCTCCCAACGGGAGCGGACGAGGCGGGAGAACCGCCGCCTACAAAGTTCTACGAGCTACGGGACAACCTCCCCTAACCCGAGACATGGACCATGCGGCCGCCGTCGCGCATCTCCGCAAGGAGGTGGCGAACACGGCACGGGCCGAGACCGGAAGACTCGTGACCACGGGCGAGCCGGCGTTCTTCGGGGCCGTCCGCGCCGTCATGTCCGACCTCGATTACGTCGCGGCCCTGTACTACGGCTGGAACGGGGCGCGACGCGATCAGCTCGCCACGAAGAAGAAGACCGTCAGATTCATCCGCGAGGTCGTCAACGACGCCGCCGCCGGCCAGGGCTATGACCGCTGGGCATCCCACCTATACGAGCTGTACCGGACCGGCGTCGTTCACCTCCGTGCCCCGAAGATCCTCTCCAACGCTGACAATGACCCGCCGAAGCTCGGCTGGCTGCTCATGCAGCAGCGCGCCGAGCCGCTCCCCGCAGGCCTCGGCCCCGGCCAGGCTCAGCACCTTCGACCCGCGCACCGCAAGGGTCACGACACCCTCCTTCTGCCTCTGGCGATCGACGCGCTCTTCGAGGACTACCTTGCCGCCGTGGACCTGTTCGCCAACGGACTGCAGGACGAAGCAGCCGCCGACGAGACGCCCATGCTCGACCGCTGGCGCCAGACCGCCGACGCCCTGTGCGACCCGGATCCGTCGCAGCTTCAGTGGTGACCGCCGTCGAGCTGATCGCCGCTCGCGGTTAGCCTCGTCGCATGGAGAAGGAGACTGCCACGACCATATGGCGCACGAAGCTCCGCTCGACTGTCGAAGGCGTCGATCACGGCCAGCAGGTACAGCACTGCCTCGACCAGCAGATCGTAGGAATCGGATGGGGGATCAACGAGGCCGACGAGTCCTGGACGCTCGATCAGGTCGTCCAATGGGCCGACGCCCACACCACCGATGGCTGGGGCCACTCGGCGGCCATGACGATCCGTCGATTTGGTGAGCAGCTCCTGGTCGGCGATTTCGTCTGGACCCGCGACACCGCCGGCCGCTACCTGTTGTGCAAGGTGACGGGCCCGTGGCGATTCGATGCTTCGTCCGCTGCCTACGATGTCGACGTCCATCAGGTTCGCAGCGTCGATTGGGCTCCCCGCCCGCTGAACGATCTAGAGGTCCCTGGCTCGGTGATCAGAACGTTCGTGGGCACCGGGTCGAGCTTCAGCCGCGTGCTTCCGGACGGTGCCCGGCTCCTGAGCGAGTACCTCTGGGAGGTCCTCCATGAACGCGAACCCCCGCAGCTGGACATCACTGCCAAGGAAGTCCTGACCGAGCACCTGGACCCGTACGACGTCGAGGACCTCATTTATGTCTGGATGCAGATCGAACGAGGGTACGTCGCGTTTCCCCGCGCCCGCGCTCGGAACACCCCCGCGTACGAGTGGTCGATGTTGCATCGCAGCACGCTGCGCCGCGGGATCGTGCAGGTGAAGACCGGCGCGACCCCCGTCGACATCGACGAGCTACTCACTGCGGCAGATGCCGCGCCGACCGATACCTACGCCTACGCGACGAGCGCAAACTACGACGGCGACACCGGGTCGCTCACCCAATTGATCACGACCGACATGCTCGTCCAGTTCGCCCGTGAGCACGACGAGTTCTTGCCGGCTCGCATCCGGGCCTGGTTCGCCCTGGCTCGCGCGTGACCCGCACGAGCGTACATTGACACGCGCGGCCTGACCGCAGCGCGAAGGATCGACGGCACTCGGCCTTCGTTCTGGCGCTTACAAGCGTCCGTGACCGGCTTGTAGTGCTGTGAGTTCTTCGCAGTTTCCGGTTCGTTTGCGACGGCTGCTCGATTCCGACCTGGCCACGGTGTACCTTGAGCTGGCCTCGTTCTTCGGGGCACGCACCGACGCAGCACCCGCCGACGAGCCTCCGGTTCTGGGCGTTCCAAAATTCATCGCCCCCGGTTACACCGTTCAGGGCCTACATACAGGAGGAGCGCATGGCGCTCGTTTCCTTTTCCACTTCCTTGCCGTGCAGGCTCGGCCGCGCTTGGCTTGCCGAGGAGTATCTCGCTGGCCGCACGCCGCCAGCCGAGCTGGAATTCACGCTGGACACCGCGACACTCGACGGAGAGTTGAGCAACCGCGCAGCAGCGCTGATCGCGCAGGTGTACCGGGGCGGTCACGACAACCGGGTACTAGTCCACGGCACCGGTATCGATGCATCGGCTTACTGCGACGACCCGCACGCAGAAGACCCCGACGTCGACTACATGGATTGGCCTATCCGTGAGCAGATCGGCGACTGCCCCGAGATCCCGCGACCGACCACCAACCCGACGACCGTCATCGACGCCTACGAGAACTGGGTTGCGCAGTACCGCAGACTCGCCCCAAAGGCTCTCTCACGCTGGATCGACAAGTACGCGTCATCGATCGACGACCCCGACCATCTCGAACGCCATTTCGGATTCACGCCCGACCAGCTGCAGACTCGTGTTCAGTATCGGATCGAGGGTTCCGGCGAGATCCACCACACCCTTGTCGAAGGCACGAAAGATCTTGCTGCGTTTCAGCATGCGCGTAGCGCACTGCTTCTCCACCGCGTGACCATGGGCGGAATCGACGCATCGTCGGTTCAGGCGGCCAACTTGATCCATGGCAAGTGCCCGACCCTGCCGGCGCAGACGTTCAACGTGAGCGACCTAGTCGCCGCGTACGAAGCGTGGGCCCAGGACTGGGTGCGCATCGCTCGCCATCACCACGCAGGATTGACCGCGCAGCGTCGCTCCTTCGAGGTCGAGATGCTCAGGTGGGCACAGCAGCACGGCAGCGAGCAGTTGCGCATTGGGCTGGAAGACGGCTTTCGTATGACGAAGCTGTACCTCGAAGAACGCATCGAGCACACCGCGCCCGGCTTCTACGCCGCCTTCCAGGCGAAGGACGCCGAGCCGGTCTGGAAGCCGCGATCCGCCCCGAGCGAGACCGCCCTTCGGATGCGTCGAGCCGTCCAGGCGCGGTTCGAAAGCGCCGACGACACGGCCGATCTGAAAGTGACCATCGGTTGGCTGGACGCCGAGAATCTTCCGAAGGACATGATCCGGCTCGTTCCCGACTGGGGGCCCGACGATGATGAGTGGAAGTTCGAAGCGATCATCGTGCCGGACTGGCTGGGCCGTTACACCCTGATCGGCCCGGTCGGCTCCAGCGAGCACAACGTCCCCGGCCATGTCGCGTACGTCCTCGAGGAATCTACGTACGGGCTCGGCCCGTCAGAAGGATTCGGTGCTCAGAGCGCTGGAGGATTCGCGGCTCCCGTCGACGCGACTGACTTCACGCCCGCGCCGCCGAACGGCGACGACGACATCCCGTTCTAGACCATGAACGAGTCTGAATTTGACCCTAGGCGCCGGTTCTCCGGAGCCGAGCGAGCTGCGCTTTTTGCGGCCGCGGATGGTCGCTGCGCTCTGTGCGGCGACCTGCTGAACGTCGGCTTCCATGCCGACCACGAGACCCCGCACATCTTGGGCGGGCGCACTCACGTCACCAACGGGCAGGCGCTCTGCGCCCGCTGCAATCTCAGCAAGGGAGCATCGATGTCCTCAGCGTTCTCGTCCCCGTCCCCGCGGCGCGCCCGCGTTCGTGCGCTCCCCGCAGACCTGAAGCTCCGTGATTGGCAGGATCGCGCGCTCGCTGCCCTGCGCGTCCATGACGGTCAGGCGTTTCTGATTGCCGCTACCCCCGGCGGAGGAAAGACGATCCCGAGCCTCGTCTACGCAAACGAACTGCTCGCGGCAGGAACGATCGACCGGGTCGTCGTGGTGTGCCCGACTTCCAACCTGGCAAGGCAGTGGGCGCGCGACGCCCACCGGCTCGGCCTCAGCCTGGAGCCGAACTGGGACGGCGTAACCGAGCCCGCCGACGTGCACGGTGTGGCCATCACCTACGCGAAGCTCACCCACGCTGCGCTCGTCCTCGCCCGCGCATCAGGCCGCGAGCGCACACTGGTCATCGGCGACGAACTGCATCACCTGGGCCAGGACAAGTCTTGGGCGAGCGCCTGGGCGGAAGCGTTCGGGCAGGCGCACAAATGGCTGCTGCTCTCCGGCACACCATTTCGGTCCGACAATCTGCCGATCCCCGGGGTGCGCTACGACGAGGACGGGGTCAGCCGGCCTGACTTCAGCTACACCTACGGTCAGGCGATCGGCGATGGTGTCTGCCGCGCGATCGCGTTCGTGCCGATGAACGGGCCCCTCGTGTGGACGTCCGACGGACGACGCATCGAGGCGGACTTCACGGTCGCACTCTCGGCGAAGGAGGCGGCGCGTCGGCACCGCACCTCCCTGTCACCGCACCTCGCCGACGGCCTGCAGCGCATTGTCCGCGAGGCTGACGAGCGGCTTACCCAAGTCCGCGAAACGATGCCCGACGCCGGTGGCCTGATCGTGTGCGAGGAGATCGAGCACGCTCGCGCCGTCGCTGCGGTCGTGGCACAGATCACCGGCGAGGCGGCAACGCTTGTGGTGTCCAGTGATCCTCTGGCGTCGGAGCGTCTTGAGGAGTTCGCGCGGACGTCCAAGCGGTGGCTCGTGGCCGTGAACATGGTGTCTGAAGGCACCGACATTCCCCGGCTTCGGGCGCTGGTGTACGCGACGCCGAAGAAGACACCATTGCTGTTTCGACAGATCTGCGGACGGGTCGTGCGGACCTCGCCGACATCCGGCAACGATTGCTCTTTCGTTTTCATTCCCGCCGACCCGACGCTGCGGCAACTCGCTCACGACGTCGAACGCGAGATGGAGCACCGTCTTGAAGACGAGGACCCCGGTTCGGGCCCCGAGACCAATGACGAGGACAGGGCCTGCGACGAGCCGACCGGATCGTTTGCCGCGCTGGGCGCAGACTTGGCTCCGCAGGCCGCGATGGTTTCCGGCACCGAGATTCCCGATCCCGACACGGCCTTCCATATCGAAGCGCTCGCACGCGCTCAGGGGGTCACCGTCGAGGAGATGTGGCGGCGCATGAACGGGCGCACGGCCGCGTCGACGAGCACCGAGATCGCCGAGGAGCCCGACTACGTGCGCCGCAAGAAGCTGCGCAACCAGCGCGACGCTCTCGTGCGCCGGCTTGGCGAAATTCTGAATCGCACCGTTCCGTTCAGCCAACTGCACTCACAAACCAGTCAGATGTGCGCAGCCGGCCGGACGGTGAAGGAGCAAACCGTCGCGGAACTTGAGGCCGGAAATCGCTGGCTGGAGACTCGCATCGCCGCCGAGGTCGAACGACGGCGGCGCACACGCAGCGATGACCAAGCACGCATGGCGATCTAGAGGGCCCGTCAGCCGCTGTCGCCGACGCAGAACGTGGCCGAACCCTCTTCGTTGGCGCATCGGTCGGCCTCGGGTCAGCAGGCGACTATTAGATGGAACCCGAGGTCAGCCGCTGTGCCCGCCGCGTCGTAGGTCTGCACGGCCACTCCGCCACTCCCCGAATCTGCCACGGTCACCCGACCCGCCGGCGCCGGCGCCCCCTCGGTTGTCGCGAGCGTCGCCGAGAAAGCGCACGCGCTCACAGGACTCGGGAATGACACGAGGTAGGTCCCGAATCCACCGGCTTTGCCGCCGCTCGTTGCGTTGCCACGGGTGAACGTCCCGCTCGGTGCGACGACCGCGAAGAACTTGGCCGCGCCGGGCCCGGCCGGACCTTGCGCCCCGACCGGACCTGCGGGTCCAGCCAGCCCGCGCAAAGACTTTCGAGCGTCGAGGCTCAGGTCCCGGACACCAAGCGAACGATCCCGAACCTCGCTCGACCGAACCGCCGCGGTCCGGATCTGCTTGTCCCCGACGCTGTTCCGCGGCAGCGTGATCGCCGCGTAGGAGCTCCCGCCGAGGGCGACGAAGACCGCGAACGTCGCCATGACGTTCGCGTAACTCAGGTTGGCCTTGCATCGATCGATCACGTCGGTCCTCCGTTCCGCATGGTTTGCGTTCCTCGTCCTAGCGGCGTGCCGCAGGTTCTCTCCCCTACAACCCGCGAACTCGAACGCGGATGCTGCGCGAGCCGCCCGTGACAAACGGGTAGCCGCTCTCCCGCGGAACGCGCGCACGGAACCGGTACGTGACGCGCCCGTTGGTTCCGTCAAAGCGGTAGTCGTGTCGCCACGTGCCCTTCTTTCCCGTGCGCGTTGTCGCAAAGGTCCGCCACTTCCCGCGGGACAGCACCTGGACCTCGATCAGCTTGCCGGCCCCTGGGATTCTCCCCGTCGTCACCGCACCACGAAAGCGCACCGTGTCGCCGTTGACGAAGGAGCGGCGGTTCGGCCGGATCGTCGTACGCGAGCGAACGTTCAGCTTGAGGTCCCGGGTGACCGACCGTACCTGAGGCGCACCGGCGTAGCGGATCGTGATGCTGCGGCTCGGCCCCTTGCGCACGAGGAAGGAGAACCTGCCCGTGCGCGAGGTCTTGACGGTGGCGATGACGCGTGGCGGCGTCACGCCGTCGAGGACCTGCGAGACGGCCTGGACCTCGAGATCCTGCAGCGGGTTGCCTTCGGGTGACGTCATCCGGCCCCGCACGCGAACGAGCTGCCCGTAGCTGACGCGGGCCGCGGACACGAGCTTCTCCCCACGGCGGCTCCGCTTGACGACGCCGACGGCGAGCTTTGTTTTCAGCCGAAGCGGAAGCGTGATCTGGGCGGTCCGACCGTCCTTCATCGTTGTCGTCGACCGTTCGTTTCCGGCGTGGTCCGCTGCGCGAGCTCGCAGTTCGAAGAGCCCGTCGCCCAGGCCCTCGTCATCGATGCGCGCGATCAGGCGCTCGGCGTCGACTGTCGTCGCCAGCGCGGTCCACTCGGTCGCTCCGACCCGTCGCATCTCGATCGCCCCGGACACCAGACCAGAGCCGCGGTCGGACACCTTCGCAGTGACGCGCGTCGGGTCATCGGCGGTGAGCGGCTCCAGCTCGACCTCCGGGCTGGCGTCGTCGTAGCGCAGCGTCATCGACGGTGCGGCGAGCCGCTCCTCCTGATTGCCGGCCGCGTCTCGGAGCCAGAGCCTCAGCAGGTACTCGCCCGGCGCAGGGAGCTCGAGCTTGTCGAGCGCCTCGACGTCGGCCTTGTCCTCGCTGCCGCGCTTGCACTCCTTGCCGTCGGGCGTGCAGAGCTCCCAGTTCACGCCGGCGATGGGCGCGGCCGTCTGGTCGGGGTTGGTCCACCTGATCTTGAAGCCATTGCTCGGGCGCCAGCCGTCACCCCCTTCGACGATGACGTCCTTCGGCGCGTCAGGCGCGTTGTTGTCCACCTTGACGGCGCGGCTCGACGTCGATGCGTTCCCAGCGGCGTCCACTGCGGTGAGCGTGACCGTGTGCTCACCGTCGCCACCCCATCCGGATGTGTTCTGCGGCTCCTCGATGGAGGCCGGCGGACAAGGGGTCGGACGCGTGAAGTCACACGGCGGGGAGCTCGTCCCGACCCGCTTGCCGTCGACCGAGATCCCTATCTCGCGGATGCCCGAGGGGTCGCTCGCGTCGAAGCCCGCCGTGTGGCTCCCGGCGAGCCAGCCGTCACTGGTCCACAGCGCGCCGCGTCCGCCGGCCAGCGCCGGTCCGGCGTCGTCGCGAACGCGGACGAGCACGTCGCGAACCCGGAATGCAGCGATACCGGTCCGTGGGCAAATGCCCGCCCCGCAGCGAGTCTCGAAGCGCACGCGCGGTTGGTTGATCGCGAAGTCGAACCGGCTCGGGAAGAAGTTCGTCGGCCCGGGTGTCTGACCGGAGCCGCAGTCGACACCGGGAGCGAAACCCCAGACGCGCGTCCCGCCCAGGTCGTAGCCGCTCGCGACGACACCAGTTCCCCACGAGCAGTCGTGACGTTCGAAGCCCGCTTGGAAGTGCACGCTCTCGACGACGTTCCCACCGGGTGCGTCGAAGACCATGTACGCGCCCTCCAGGAACGAGCTCTGGCCGTTGTCCCAACCGTTGCGCACCGTGATCCCCTGGCCCGCAGGGCATTCGGCGAACGCCGTCAGACCGGCGTTGCTCAGCGGGAAGAACGCGTTGTTGGCTCCTCCGGCAACGGCCGGGTTGCACGCGTGCACGTCGTACGTTCCAGCTCGTGCCATGCCGGGGGCGACAAGCATGCCCAAGGCCATGACCACCAGCAGGTTGACCAGCCCGATCCTCATCTTGCTCCGCTCCTCGGTCATGGGGTGAACTCGCCTCCACCGTCTACAGGGGCCGCCGCCGGCTGGCGCGATGCCGGGACGGACCCGACTGAACCGGGCCCGAACTCGACGCTCCCGGCGGGCGCCGGCGAAGCCGCCGCCGGGCCGTTGGTCGTGGGAACGGGGGCTGAGGGTGTCGCGGCTGGTGCTGGTGCCCTCGGCTTCGAACGTTTCGGTGCCGCGGGCCGTGGCGTCGGCGTCGGCCTGGGTGCGACGGCCGCTACCCGCTCCTCCTTCGGAGCGGGCCGCTTCTCGTAAGGCTTCGCTTGGGCGTTCTCGGGCTTCGGGTCCCCGCCAACCACGCCTAGTTCGACGCACGTCGCTGCCCCCGCCCCCAGGCTGAGGCAGACGACGACGACCTTTGCCGCGCTCGCTGCGCCGGCGCCTGCCAGGCCGCCCGCCACCGGCTCGAGCGTCGACCCGTGGCTGCCGGACCGCCCGAGCAGTGATCCAACCGTCTCCCGAAGGCTGGAGGCCGCGTTCTGGACGTGGTCGAAGAACGGCACAGCACGATCGGTCTGCGCGTCGAGGACGACCGGCACCGGCAGCGCGGCTGCGACCTTGTCGAGGCTGGCGCGCATCTGCGCGAGCATCGCTCGGCACGCCGGATCGGTGTCGACGAGGTGCTGGGCACGCGCGCGCTGCGCTTCGCTGGCGATCCCGGAGAGGCACGTGTGAAGGAGGCTCCGCTGACGCCGGGTCCACGGCGCTTCCCCGGTCTCGTCAGCGAGGAGTTGCTCCTCGATCAGCCGGTAAGCACTTCCGAAGAGCTTGTCGAGACGCTTGCGACTGATTCCGAGCGCGCTCTCGATCTCGACCGAGGTCATGCCGAGGTCGAAGCGCATCTTTACCGCTGCGGCCCGTCGCTCGTCGAGCGCGTCGATGACGTTTCTGACCGCCTTCGCGTCGATGTGAACCTGGGCGATCTCGTCGGGGAGCGGGCCTATGTCCATCTGCTCGCCGAGAACATCTCCCTTGGGGTCCTCGGGTGCCGCTGCGACGTTGCGGAGCTTGTCTCTCGCGCGACGCCAAGCGATCAGCCGGAGGAACGCGCGGAGGTTCTTGACCTCGGTCCCTTGCTGGATCTTCTCCAGCGCCTCGACCCAGGCCTCTTGGTAGAGGTCCTCGTGGTCGTCCACGCCCGCGAACTCGAGGCGGAGCATCGACATGATCGCGGCGCGGTGCTCCTCGAACGCTCGGTCGAGTTCCGGGCGCTCGTCGGCCTGTGGCGCTAGTGCCACCGTCGGGCCTCCCAGGTGAACGCGTCCGGCACGGTGCCGCTCCCTTGCTCGCGGCGCGATTTACCCGTTCGCTCAGTTTGCGAATCGCCGCGCGGTACAACATTGCGACGATCGGGGGTCGGCCGCCTGAGGCGTGCCGTGCCGAGGAGGAAAGACTTGCCATACCTTCTTAGTCGCGCGAGAGCCGAACTACTCCCCCCTGAGTTCGTTGGTCGGCTAGTCATAAACCCGCGGCGGTGTCGCGCGGCTCTCGTGGCGCCCGAACGCATCGACGAGGCCGGGCAGCTCGTTCTGCCGGTAGAGGTGCGCTAATGGACCGGCAGCATCGAGCGCCAGGGAGCGGTCGATGCGCGCACAACATGCGGGTCCGATCCGCTCTCGGGTGGATACGTCGCTACTGCGCCCGGTATCGAGATCGCGCACGCCCGCGGCGCATGATCGCTTGAGGTCGCGTCATAGAGCACCGTGGCGGTCACGCACTCCGCGTGACCACATCTATCTCGTAGGTGCGCCTCAACGATCCAGACGTAATGCGGAAGATGTGCCAGCCGGATCGCCTGAAGCACCTCGTCGGACGAAGTCTGCTGAGCAATCTCCCGCTTGAATTCGCGGTTGCTCTTCAGTCGAGTTCGCAACTGGACCGTACCGTCGAGCAGTCCCTCGGCCAGCGACTGTGATGCCGCGTTGCCCGCCCAAATCGCCCGCAAGCTCAGAAACGCGTCATTCTCCGCAGCTTCTCCGGTCAGGAAAACGCGTGGCGGCAACGGGACCATGATGCTGTGCCAAGGAGATTTGTAGTGCTCCCAGGGATAGCGGATTTCCTCGTACGGTCCAACTTGGTCATCGCACGCAACGAAGGTGATGTGACCATTGCTCTCACGTTTCCACCCGACCACGACCCAGGCATGGTCACGGCCCGCGATCAAGACCGGGAACCCTGAGTTGAGATATCGGCAGATGATGCTGAAGCAGCGCTTGTCCCAATAGCCAGGCGCTAGCTCGTTCCCGTCCTCGTCGAATGCGGGCGTCGGGCCCGGGACCCCAACGACGTTTGGGAGCGCTGAGAAGCCGTAGAACAGAGCGGGCTGACCCGTCGCTCCGAACACCGCCTGCAGCTGGAGGAGGCTCAGCCCCTTGGAGGGCAAGGCGCGCTCCTGCGACAACAGGTCGGGCGTTAGAGCGACGAGCTCCGACGTCGACTGGCGCCCCACCAAACCGCGCCGATTCGCGGAGTAGTGGCAGACCCATGCGGCAGCGTGCGCACAACGAAGATATTCAGCGTCCTGTTCGCAGAACGGGACGCCAACGACTTGGAGGTCGTTGCCGAACAACGACACGGTCTCGGTCGCCGTGGCCACGGTCGCCTGTGCCAGACGTGGGGGGACCGCCAGGACCGTACGTCCGACACGCCCGACCTCGATCGGTCTCAGTACCGCGTATCCGAGATAACCATGGTCGGCAGGCAGCGCATGCAAGTCCGCGCTAGCAAGCTGACCCCGGAAGAAGTGGAGCCGTCGCGTGAACGGAGATCCGACGACGAACCGCTGTGCCCAGAAGGCCGCGTGTTCGCTTCGGTAGTCAACGTCGATGTAGCGATGTTCGACGACTACCGAAGAGCATCCCAACTCTCGAGCGACGGCCAGAACGCTCCGCCAGGCTCGTCCCCGCGCCGGGTACGCCGCTTCCAGCGCTTCCCAGTGCGCATCCGCCGTGAGCTCAACGACGTCGGCCCGTGTGTCCCCCGGGACCCAAGGATCGACGCCGGCGAGCACCTGTCAACAGACCTGAAGGAGTCCTTCGTGCGTCTCAGCGCTGCGGCG
Source organism: Conexibacter sp. W3-3-2 (assembly GCF_009707605.1). Taxonomy (NCBI): domain Bacteria; kingdom Bacillati; phylum Actinomycetota; class Thermoleophilia; order Solirubrobacterales; family Conexibacteraceae; genus Conexibacter; species Conexibacter sp. W3-3-2. Next base: position 1,155,511 of record NZ_WLYW01000001.1, read on the forward strand.
TGCCTCTACAACGCTGCGGCTCGCTTCGGCGTGCCGTTCCTGCTCATCTGCGGGCAGTTGAGCCCGCGCGCTTGCAACATCCTTCAAAACGGCGCTCAATGCATTGAACTCCGCCGTCTCTTGCCTGGCCATCTCCGTCAAGAGATCCGCCTTTCATCTCGCCCTGCAGGACCGACCCTAACGTCAGACCTGCTCCTCAATCCTAACCACACTGAGTCGATGGCGAGCCTAGGCTTCTGACCGGACGACGCGACGTTAGGCCTGGGCGTAGCGGGCGTCTCGCAGGGCCGCCACGGGAGGATCCCTCGCCGCCCTCGCAAGGACTGTGCCCGGCCGGACCCGAACCACTTGGGAAAACCGCTACGCCGAATTGGAACCAAATTGGAACCAAGTCGCCCACCGCGCGAGAAGCCACCAGACGGCGAAAGCCCCGCGTTTGCAGGGCTTTCGAGTAGTCGGGGAGACAGGATTTGAACCTGCGACCGCCCGGCCCCCAGCCGGGTGCGCTACCAGACTGCGCCACTCCCCGTGGTGCGTGGCACAGGGTACCGGCCCGGGGCCGAGGGGCGCGTCCCGGTCAGTCGGTGGTGCCGGCGAGGGTGGCGGCGGCGGTGCAGCTTGCGCCGCCGGGGCCGGTCGCGCGGACGCTGATGGCGTCGCTGCCGGGCAGGTCGCGGAGGGTGCGGCGGACGCTGAGGCCGCTGGAGGACGGACGGACGGTGAGGCGGGCGACGACGCGGCGTTCCTGCACGACGACGACGCGCCAGCGGGCGCGGGTGCTCACGCGCCGCGCGTCGAAGTCCAGGCGGATCGCGCCGTCCCGTGCGCGCAGGCGCAGCTGCGCGGTGCCCGCACCGGAGCAGCGGCCGCTGACGCGCGTCTCGGCGCGGTCGCCGTCACCGCCCTTGGCCGTCGCGACGCCCGCCCCCGGCCCGACGAGACCGAGACCGACGACGACAACGACGAGCAAGAGCGACGGGCGGCGCGGCACGTGCTGCACGCTGTCACGCCCCGCCCCCCACGGGCAATGGGACCTTGGTCGGACCGCGCTCATCCCGCCAGCCCGTGCCGCTCGGCCCACAGCGCGGCCTGCGTGCGGTCGGTGACGCCGAGCACGCGGAAGATCCGCGTCAGGTGCGACTTGACGGTCTTCTCGCTGATCTCCAGCCGGCGGGCGATGAGCTTGTTCGGCAGGCCTTCGACGAGCAGGCCGAGCACCTCGCGCTCGCGCGGGGACAGCTCCGCCAGCGGGTCGGGGGCGCTGCGCGCGTCGAGGATCGTGCGCGCCGCCCGCGGGTCCAGCGGCGACTCGCCGCGCGCCGCCGCGCGGATGCCGGCGGCGACCTCCTCGGCCTCCACGTCCTTGAGCAGGTAGCCGCACGCCCCGGCCTCCAGGGCGCTCATGATCCGGGGACGGTCGGAGAACGCGGTCAGCACCACGACGGCGGGCGCGTCGGGTCCGGCGGCGCGGATGCGACGGGTCGCCTCGATCCCGTCGAGCACCGGCATGTCGAGGTCCATGAGCACGACGTCCGGCGCCACCTGCGCGCACACCGTCACGGCCTCCTGCCCGTCGGCGGCGACCCCGGCCAGCTCCACGTCCTCCAGGGCGGCGATCAGCCGTCCGAGCCCGTCGCGGATCACGCCGTGATCGTCGGCCAGCACGACGCGGATCATCCCTGCGGCACCTCCAGCTCGACCGTCGTCCCCTCGCCCGGCACCGACGTGACGGCCAGCCGGCCGCCCGCCTGGCCGACGAGGCCCTCCAGCAGCGACAGGCCCACGTGGCCCTCCTGCGCCCGCCGCTCGCGCTCCCCGTCGGCGAAGCCGCGCCCGTCGTCGCGCACGACGAGCCGCACCCGGCCCTCCCCCGCGCGCACGGCGATCGTCACCGTCGCCGGGTCGGCGTGCGCGGCCGCGTTGCGGACCGCCTCGCGCGCCACCCGGTAGACGAGCTCCTGCCGCGCCACCGGCACCTCGCCGTGCAGGTCCAGGCCGGTCTGCACGCCCGCCCGGGCCAGCGGCGACAGCAGGTCGCTGAGCGCCACCTCCAGGCCCGCGGACGAGAGGTTCGGCGGATGGATCTCGACCAGGAGCGTGCGCAGGTCGCGCACGCCCTGGCGCAGGGTCGCGGTCGCGCCGTCGAGCACGCCGGCCTCCTCGTCCGCACCGCGTGCCCGGGCCGACGCGGCCAGCGGCGCGAGCCCGAACGCGACGCCCGCGAGGTCCTGCACGAGCCCGTCGTGGAGGTCGGCGGCGATCCGGCCGCGCTCGCGCGACGAGGACTCGACGGCGCTGGCCAGCAGCACCTCGCGCTCCTGGTGGCCGCGCTGCAGCCGCCGGGCCATCCGCCACGCCAGCGGCACCTGCAGCAGCAGCAGGACCACGACGCCGCCGATCAGCGGCGGGGCCATCGTGCCGAGCAGCCGCTCGGCGCTCGCGCTGACCGACCCGAACCGCTGGTAGATCTCGAACAGCACCTGCGTGCCGTTCGGGGTGCGGATCGTCGTGTGCGCCTCCAGCAGCTTGCCCTCCGGCCGCTCGAGCCGGTTCTCGGGCTTGCCGAGGTCGCTGAGTTCGGCCTCCGCCCCACCGGTCTCGAACAGCTCGCGCTCGTCCTCCCCGAGCGTGTAGCGGCGGCCGATCAGCGCTGGCTCGTCGGAGTAGAGGATCCGCCCGTCGCGCGTCCAGACCTTCACGCGCACGATCGACCCGGCCAGCACCTTGCCCAGCACGAGGTCGTCCAGCCGCCGCAGCGCGGCCGGGTCGCCGCGCAGCAGCCCGTCCTGCAGGCCCGCGGTCTCCACCAGCGACGCGATCGCCACGACGCGCTCGCGCGTGTCGCGCTCGGCCTCCTGCTCGGCGGCGTCGCGCAGCAGCACGAACCCGCCGACGACGATGACGGCCACGGCGACGAGGCTTGCGAGCACGAACCGCGCCACGGCGGCCCCCAGGCGCGGGGGTGGGGTCTGCGCGAGCACGGCCCGGATTCTCGCGGGGCGGGTCGCAGGCCGCCATCAGACCTTGGTCCCATTGAGATGCGGACCGCGGCCGCTCCACGATCCACCCATCCCGAAGCGACCCCCAGGAGGGACCATGTCTCGCACCACCCGCACCGCCGCCGCGCTCACGATCCTCGCCACCGCCCTCACCCCGGCGGCCGCGCTCGCCAAGCACGGCGCCGACGACGGCCCCGCCCACGACCGCGGCGACGACAAGGGCGGCCTGCGCGACGACCGCACCAGCGACGCCACCACGAGCAAGGGCAAGACCCGCAAGGCGCGCGTGCGCGTCACCGGCAGCTGCGACGGCGACTCCACCGCGAAGCTGAAGGCCAAGCCCGACGACGGCCGCCTCGAGGTCGAGTTCGAGGTCGACGAGAACCGCGTCGGCTCCGCCTGGGCCGTGACGATCACCCGCAACGACGACACCGTCGTGCGCCGCACCGCCACCACCCGCGCGCCCAGCGGCTCCTTCTCCGTGGAGCGCAAGATCGCCAACCCCGCCGGCACCGACCGCATCTCCGCCCGCGCCGTCAGCCCCTCGGGCGAGGTCTGCACCGCGTCGCTGTCGATCTGACGCTCCGGGCCGGGGTCCGAACCCGGACACCCGGCCCGAGAACCGCTCTGGGCCCGCCCGTGGCGCGGCTACCATGCCGCTCGTGTCCAGACTCCGCCTCAGCGCCCTCTCCGTCGCGCTCCTGCTCGCCGTCAGCGCCCTCGCCGCCACCGCCTTCGCGCGGACGATCGACGGCACGAGCAAGGGCGACCGGCTGACCGGCACCGGCTCGGCCGACCGGATCTCCGGGCGCGGCGGCAAGGACCGCATCGCCGGCCTCGGCGGCGCCGACCTGCTGGACGGCGGACCCAACGCCGACCGGCTCGACGGCGGCGCCGGCCGCGACCGGCTGCTCGGCCAGGCCGGCCTCGACACGCTGCTCGGCGGTGCCGGCGACGACCAGATGGACGGCGGCGGTGGCGACGACGACCTCGACGGCGGTGCGGGCAGCGACGTCCTGCTGGGCGGCACCAACGGCGACACGCTCGACGGCGGCCTTGGCAACGACACGCTCGACGCCGGGACCGGGGACGACACCGCCTCCGGTGGGGCCGGTGACGACGGCGTCGACGGCGGCGGCGGCGCCGACCAGCTCAGCGGTGGCGACGGCACCGACGAGCTCGCCGGAGGCTTCGCCAACGACCGCCTCGACGCGGGCCCCGGCAACGACACCGCCCGCGGCGACTCGGGCGACGACACGGTCGCCGGGGGCGACGGCGACGACCTCCTCAAGGGCGGGACCGGCAACGACACCGTCGACGGCGGCGCCGGGAACGACCGCATCGACGGGGACGACGGCGACGACACCCTCCTGGGCGGCGACGGCGCGGACTTCATCGTCGAGGCCCGCTACGGCAACGAGAAGCTCGTCGACGGCGGCGCCGGGGACGACTACATCCACACCAACCGCGGCCGCGACACGATCGTCCGCGGCGGCGACGGCAATGACGTGATCCGCACCGGCGGCGCGCCCGACGGCAAGGTGACGAGCAACGGCTCCCCCGCCCCCGACGCCGTGGTCGACGGCGGTCCCGGCAACGACATCCTCCTCACCGGCGGCTCGGCGGACCGCCTCAGCGGCGGCCCCGGCGACGACCTCCTCTACGGCGGCGGCAACGACAGCGGCCCCGACGCCTACGACTGCGGCGACGGCAACGACACCGTGTTCGTCGACGACGAGAACGAGGCCCGCGGCGCCGCCGCCACCGGCACCTGCGAGACGATCGTCATCGGCGACCCGTCCAGCGGCGACCCGCGCTTCGACGGCCTGAACGGCGCCCCGCACGCGGGCCTGGCGACCGGCGGCGCGGAGGGCGCCGCGATCCTCGAGGCGATCGCGGTGCAGGCCGAGAACCCGTCGATCCAGGGCACGGCCGGGCCGGACACGCTCAACGGCACCGTCGTCGGCGACTCGATGAACGGGCAGGACGGCGACGACGTCGTCAACGGCCTGCAGGGCGACGACGACGCCCGCGGCGACGACGGCAACGACCAGGTCTTCGGCGGCCTCGGCAACGACCTGCTGTTCGGCGACGCCGGGGACGACCTCCTCGACGGCGGCGAAGGCACCGACGAGCTCGAGGGCGGCGCGGGCGCCGACCGGCTGCTCGGCGGCCCCGGCGACGACCGGCTCAACGGCGGCCTGGGCGACGACGACGTCCAGGGCGGCGAGGGCAACGACGACATCACCGCCAAGGGAGGCGGCGCCGACGTGATCGACTGCGGCCCCGGCTTCGACAAGGTCGCCGTCGACCGCGCGGACCGCCACCGCAACTGCGAGTCGGTCTCCTGACGGCGACGGCCGGCCCCCACGCGGGGACGAGTCTCTCCACCCGCACGTGACATGCGTCACGCATCGCACCTGGACGTCCCTTCGCGGGTATAGTTGCTTGCATCATGCAAACAAAAGCCACGAGGCACGACACGATCGAGCTGCTGCTGCGCCGCATCTACGGCATCGGCATGGTGCAGCGCGAGCTCGCCCGCCAGGCCTCGCAGGAGCTCGGCTCCAACGGCTTCACCACGCTCGCCATCGTCCACACCCACGGCCCCCTGCGCATCGGCGACATCGCCCAGCGCCTCGGGGTCGACGTCTCCGTCGCCAGCCGCCAGGTCACCGCCCTCGTCAAGGTCGGCTACCTCGAGCGCCAGGCCGACGAGGCCGACGGGCGCGCCCAGCTCATCGCCACCACCGACGCCGGCACCACCGTGCTGCGCGACTGCCACCAGCGCATGGTGCGCGAGTTCGAGGGCGTGCTGGACGACTGGACCGAGCCGGAGATCGAGGCCCTGACCGCCGGTCTGGAACGCCTCAGGGAGGACTTCACCCGATGAGCCCGGACGCCACCCCCACGATGAGCCACCGCGCCGTCCTGACCGCGCTCAGCGGCCTGATGCTCGGCATGTTCGTCGCGATCCTGTCGAGCACCGTCGTCACCACCTCGCTGCCACGCATCGTCAGCGACCTCGGCGGCAGCCAGTCCTCCTACACCTGGGTGGTCACCTCCACCCTGCTGGCGCTCACCGTCAGCACCCCGATCTGGGGCAAGCTCGCCGACCTCTACGACCGCAAGCTGCTCGTCCAGACCGGCCTGACCATCTACGTGCTCGGCTCGATCCTCGGCGGCCTCTCGCAGTCGATGGAGTGGCTGATCGGCTGCCGCGTCCTGCAGGGCCTCGGCGTCGGCGGGCTCACCGCGCTCGTCCAGGTGATCCTCAGCGACCTCGTCTCCCCCGCGAGCGCGGCCGCTACGCCGGCTACCTCGGCGCCGTCTTCGGCGTCGGCACCGTCGTCGGCCCGCTGCTCGGCGGCGTCCTCACCGACGCGGTCGGCTGGCGCTCCACCTTCTACGTCGGCGTCCCGTTCGCCGCCATCGCGCTCGTGCTGCTCCAGCGCACGCTCGACCTGCCGCGCCGCCGCGGCGAGGTCCACCTCGACTGGGCCGGCGCGCTGCTCATCGCGGGCGGCGTCTCCTCGCTCCTGATCTGGGTCTCGCTCGCCGGGCACGACTTCGCCTGGCTGAGCACCTGGACCGCCGGGCTGCTCACGCTCAGCGCCGCGCTGCTCGTTGCCGCCTACGTCACCGAGCGCCGCGCCCGCCAGCCGCTGATCCCGCTGACGCTGTTCAAGGACCGCGCGGTCGTCATCGCCACGCTGTGCAGCATCTGCGTCGGCACCGCGATGTTCGGCACCACCGTGTTCCTCTCCCAGTACATGCAGCTCGCGCGCGGCATGTCGCCGACCGAGTCCGGCCTGCTGACGATCCCGATGGTCGTCGGCCTGTTCCTCGCCTCCACCCTCATCGGCCGGCGCATCAGCGCCACCGGCCGCTACAAGCAGTGGATGATCACCGGCGCGGCGCTCCTCACCGCCGGGCTCGCCGCGATGGGCACGATGGACGAGACCACGAGCCTCGTCGAGCTCAGCGCCTTCATGCTCGTGCTCGGCGCGGGCATCGGGATGCTGATGCAGAACCTCGTGCTCGTCGTGCAGAACGCGGTCGCCCACGAGGACATCGGGGCCGGCAGCTCGGTCGTCGCGATGTTCCGCAGCCTCGGCGGCGCCATCGGCGTCAGCGCCCTCGGCGCGGTGCTCGCCACCCACGTCGCCACGAGCATCGGCTCGGGCGCGTCCGGCGGCGACGGCGCGGTCCCCGACATCTCCGCGCTGCCCGAGCCCGCCCGGCGCGTCGTCGAGCACGCCTACGGCACCGGCATCGCGGAGGTCTTCCTCCTCGCCGCCCCGCTCGGCGTCGTCGTGCTCCTCGCGCTGCTGACGCTCAAGGAGGTGCCGCTCGGCTCGCGCAGCGGCATCGACATCGCCCGCGAGCGCGCCGCCCGGACCGCGGCGTCCGACCCCACCCCCACCCCCGCCTAGAGAACGGAGCACCCCATGCAGGAGCTGCGCTTCAAGAACCTCCTCGTCGCCGTCGACGGCTCCCCCGGCTCCGCGCTCGCGCTCGCCGCCGCCGTCAGCGCCGCCCAGCGCGACCACGCCCGCCTGACGCTGCTGACCGTCGTCCCGGACGTGCTGACCGAGACGACCCGCTGGGGCAACGCCGCCGCGCTGCCCACCGGTGACCTGCAGGGCGACGCCGACCGGATGGGCCGCGAGACCCTCCAGGACGCCGGTCGGGAGATCCCGCAGGACCTGCCCGTCACGCTGCGCGTCCGGCACGGCAAGGCCGCCGCCCAGATCGTGCAGGAGGCGCAGGAGACCGACTACGACGCGATCGTCATGGGCGCCCGCGGCCGCAGCCGCGTCGGCGCGCTGATGGGCAGCGTCAGCCAGGAGGTCCTGCACCACTCGCCCACGCGCGTGTTCGTCGCGCACGAGCCCGCCGCCGCCTGAGCCGCGGCGCGAACGCCGGAGAGGACCGGCCGACGGCCCGGACCGCGGGGGAGCGGGACCGGGCCGTCGGTCCGCTCAGCCGGCGGCGTGCCGGGCGATCGCGGCGACGAACCCGTCGACGTCGTCCTCGGTCGTGTCCCACGAGCACATCCACCGGACCTCGCCGGTCAGCTCGTCCCACACGTAGAACAGGAAGCCGTCCGCCCAGAGCGCCTCGCGCACCCGCTCGGGCACGATCGCGAACACCGCGTTGGCCTGGACCTCCTGCGTCACCCGGACCCCCGGGAGCCCGGTCACGCCCGCCGCCAGACGGGCGGCCATCGCGTTGGCGTGCGCGGCGCTCAGGCGCCACCGGTCGTCGGTCAGGAGCGCGTGCACCTGCGCGGAGAGGTAGCGCTGCTTGGAGGCCAGCTGCATCGCGGCCTTGCGCCGCCAGGCGATCCCGTCGGCGTGCCCCTCGTCGAACAGCACGACCGCCTCCGCTCCCAGGCCGCCGTTCTTGGTGATCCCCAGCGACAGCGCGTCGACGCCCAGATCGCGGGTGGCCTCGCGCAGCGTGCAGCCGTCGGCCGCCGCCGCGTTCATGATCCGCGCGCCGTCGAGGTGCAGCAGCATGTCGTGCTCGTGCGCGAGGTCGGCGAGCGCGCGGATCTCCGCGCGGGCGTAGCGGGTGCCCAGCTCGGTCGACTGCGTGATCGACAGGACCTTCGGCTGCACCGCGTGCTCGTCGCCGAAGCGCACGAGCCGCGGCGCCACGAGCTCGGGGGTCAGCTTGCCGTCCGGCGTCGCGACCGGCAGCAGCTTGCGGGCGAGCAGCCGCTCCGGAGCGCCGCCCTCGTCGACGTAGATGTGAGCGCTCTCCGCGCACACGATCGCCTGGTGGTGCGCCGGCGCGAGACTCTCCAGGCACAGGACGTTCGCGGCCGTGCCACCCCAGACGAAGAAGACCTGCGCCTCCTCCCCCAGGTGCGCGCGGACGAGCGCGACCGCGTCCTGGGTCACCGGGTCCGCCCCGTAGGCGGGCACGTGACCGAGCGCGTCGGCCTGCGCGACCGCGGCGAGGACCTCCGGGAGCGCCCCCGCGTAGTTGTCCGAGGCGAACGCCGTCACCGGCGCGTCCCGCCGTGCAGCTGCAGGCGCTGGCCGTTCATCGCGCTCGCCCCGTCCCCCAGGACGTAGGCGATCGCGGCGGCGATGTCGTCCGCGTCGGCGAACGTCCGGTAGGCGCTGTCGGCCTTGCCCTCGACCATCGCGGCGGTGGCGATCGCGTCGACCACGACGACGTTCGCCGTCGCGCGGCGGGGGTCGTCCGCCTCCTGCTGGGCGAAGCCGTCGGCGAGCGCGAGCGTCCACGCCTCCGCCGCCGCCTTCGCCGCCCCGTAGGCGGCGTTCGTGAACGTCGGCGCCTGCGCCTGCTTGCTGCTGACGAGCACGAAGCGGCCGTGCCCGCTGTCCAGCAGCGGCCCCGCGAAGGCGCGGCTCGTGTGCTGCACGGTCCGCACGAGCAGGTCGTGCAGCAGCGTCCAGTCCTCCAGCGGGGCGCTCGGCAGCGGCTCGCCGCCCCGCCAGCCGCCGACGAGGTGCGCGAGCCCCGCGACCGTCCCGAAGCGCTCCACGAGCGCGGCGGCCCAGGCGGCCGTCGCGTCGGGGTCGAGCAGGTCGACCGTGCGGACGTCCACGCGCTCGGCCGGGAGCGCGAGCTCGGCCGCGAGCGCGTCGAGCTTCGCGGCGTCGACGTCGGTCAGCGCGAGCGTCGCGCCGTGCGCGGCGAGCGCCCGGGCGACCGCCGGGCCCAGGCCCCCGGTCGCGCCGGCGATCGCGACGACGCGGCCGTCGAGCGCGCTCACGCGGCCACCAGGGCCGGCTCGAGCTTCGGCTGCAGCTGCGTGTAGAAGACGCTCAGCGGGAACTCGTCGTCCTGCACGGCGTCGATCCACCGCTTCGGGTCGGGCTCCTCGTGCAGGGCGCGGGCGCCGCCGGTCCACACCGACGTGACGGCGGGCGCGACGTAGGAGCTGACGAGATCGTGGGCGGTCATCCAGTAACGCACCTTCGGGAGATCGATGCCGGAGCGGTACAGCGCCTCCACCTTTGCACGAAGCGCGACGACGCCGTCCGCCACGTCGTTCCAGTCGATCGTCAAGCGGTTGTCGGTCCAGCGGATCGTGCCGCGCTCGTGCAGGAACGCGAACAGCAGCTGGCCGCCGAGCCCGTCGTAGTTGCGCACCCGCGAGCCCGTCACCGGGAAGCGGAACAGGCGGTCGAAGAGGATCGCGGTCTGCACGTGGCGGGCGAACGCGAAGCCCTCCGCCTCGAGCCCGACCGCCTCGCTGAACGCGGTCAGGTCGCAGCGCAGCTCCTCCAGCGAGTACATCCAGTACGGCATCCGCTGGCGGATCATGAACGGGTCGAACGGCAGGTCGCCGCGGCTGTGCGCCCGGTCGTGGACGAGGTCCCACAGCACGAACGCCTCCTGGCTGATGCGCGGCGAGGCCAGCAGCGCCGCGGCGTCGGCGGGCAGGTTCACGCCGAGGACCTCGACGGCGGCGCCGCAGACGCGCCGGAAGCGCTCGGCCTCACGGTCGCAGAAGATGCCGCCGAAGTGGTTGACGGTCGGCTTGCGCTCCCCGGTCGAGAACGTCTCCGGGAAGAGGACCGCGCACTCGCTGTCGTAGCCCGCCGTGCGGTCCACGAACGTCACCGGCACGAACTTCGGGTTGTCGTAGCGGGTGCGCTCGAGCTCGGCCAGCCACGCCGGCCACGGCACGCGCACGACGAGCGCCTCGAAGCGGGTGTCGCGCGACCCGTTCTGCGTGTACATCGGGAACACGACGAGGTGCTCGATGCCGTCCTCGCGGTGCAGGTCGGGACGGAAGTGCTCGAGCGCGCCGGTGAAGTCGGGGCGCGGGAAGCCGTCGGCGACCCAGCGGTGCAGGTCGGCGACGGTCGCCTCGACGTAGGCGGCCTGGTGCGGGAAGTGCGGGGCGAGCGCGGCGACCGCGTCGGCGATGCGGCCGACGCGCGCGGCGAGGTCGGCGGCGTCGTGCGTGGCGGTGTCGACCGAGCCGTCGGGCTCCTGCAGCAGCCGCAGCGCGTCGACCTCGGCCTTCAGCGTGGCCCAGTGCGGGTCGGCGAGGACCGGGGACGCGGCGGGCGTCCCGCCGGCGGCGGCGAAGGCGGACTGCGCCGCCCACGTGATCGTGTCGAGCCAGAGCGCGCGGTGGTCGAGGTCGCCGAGGCAGTCGTCGCCGAACAGGTCGGAGTCGGCGAAGAGGACGACGCGGCCGGCGCCCGCGGTCGTGGCGGCGAGCAGCGGCGCGCCCGCGGGGTCGGCCTGCGCGGAGGTCTGCAGCAGCGCGGTGGCGCCGTTGCGCAGCTCGAGGGCCCCGGCGCGGTAGAACGCGGCGCGCTCGACGCGGGCGAGCAGGTCGGCGCCGCCGACGGTGCTGCGGGCTGCGGCGCGCTGGGCGAGCACCCAGGCGGGGTTGCCCGTGTGCGCGTGCGTGTAGTCGTAGACGGTGGTGGTGGCGACGCCCAGGCCGAAGCGGGCGAGCAGCCGGTCGACGTTGGTGCCGTACTTCGCCTGCTCGGTCTCGCCGAGCACGACGAGGCCGCCGCCGGCGCGGACCCACGCCTCGATGGCGTCAATCTCGGCGTCGGCGAACACCGGGGAGGCGCCGTCGGTCTTCTCCCACGTCGCCTCCGAGGGGTGCGCGATGACGAGCACGTCGGCGTCGGCGAGCGCGTGCGCGTCGAGCGGACCGTGCCGGTGGGCGGCGACGGTCAGCTCGCGGCCGCGCAGGGCGTCGGCGGCGTCGGCGTAGCTCGAGTCCTGCGGATGGGCGGGCTGCAGCGCGGCGGCCCGCTCGCGCGAGATCGTCCACGCCTCCCCGTGGGACTCGTCGAAGAGGACGCGCGCGACGGCGGCAGGGGCGTTCACGAGGGCCATGCGGAAAGGCTAGGCGGGCCCGATGCGACGCTCAATGCCGATCCGCTGCCGAAGTCCGGCAGAATCCTGCGCATGGACGACATGGACCGGCAGATTCTTGCGCTGCTGACCGACGACGGCCGTCGCACGTACGACGACATCGCCCGGCGGGTGTCGCTCTCCTCCCCCGCGGTGAAGCGCCGTGTGGACCGGCTGCGCCGCGACGGGACCCTGCGCGGCTTCACCGCGGTCGTCGACCACGCCGCGCTCGGCTACGGCGCCGAGGCGCTGGTGGAGCTGTTCTACGGGCCCGGCGTGACGCTGGACCGCGTCGCCGCGTCGCTGCGCGCGGTCCCCGAGGTCGTGGAGGCCTGGAGCGTCACCGGCGAGGCCGACGCGATCGCCCGCGTGCGCACCCGCGACAACGCGGACCTCGAGCGCCTCATCCGCTCCCTGCAGGCGGACGGCACCGTCGTGCGCACCCGCTCCCAGGTCGTCCTCTCCCGCCTGGTGCACCGCCGCGGCGAGGACGACGCCTGAGCCACCCGCCGCACCCCCGTACCCATGGGGGGCGGTGAACGGACATTTCCAGCCCGTGGAGGGGCAGGGGATGGACAGTCCGGATGGGTTTCCGGATTCCCCGGCGGACGCGCATCGTGACGGACCGCAGTCAGACCCCTGGTCGAGGCGCACCCGCCGACCGGAGCGCCGCCGAGGCCGCACGCCCCCGCCGTCACGAAGCACCCGCCAGGCTGTCCATCCTCCGCCCCTCCAGGGGCTGGAAATGTCCGTTCACCCCCTCCAGCGCGGGGCAGGGCGGGGCCGGCGGCCGCCCGCGCTCAGTTCCAGGCCGACTGGGCGCGGGCGGCGTCGACGCGGCGGCGCAGGTGCTCGCGCGGTGGCAGCGGGAGCGCGAGGAGCAGCTCGCGGGCGCGCGCCCGCAGGTCCAGGCGGCCGATCTCGTGAGCGCGCAGCGCGACGAGGTCGAGCAGCGCGGCGGCCCCCTCGTGCGGGCAGAGCCAGGCGACGTCGCCGCCGTGGTCGAGGTCGCGGGCGTCGAGCAGCCGGCCCTCCTCGCGCGGGACGCTCACCAGCGGCAGATCGAGGTCCCGGTGGGCGAGGGCGACGAGGCCCGGGGACCGCACGACGTCCACGGCCCAGCCGGCGCGGTGCGCCGCCGCCGCGGCGACGAGCGCGACCGCGAGCTCGTGCCCGGCGGCGGTCGCGAGCACGCGGTCGGGGACCAGGTCGTCGATGCCGGCGGGGACCGCGCGCGGACCGAGCACGGCGAACGACGCGACGACCCGCTCGCCGAGCGCGTCGAGCTGCAGCGCGGGATCCCGGGTGGACACGGTGCGCAGGCGGTTGGCCAGCGGCGCGATCCAGTCCAGGCCGCCGGCGACGGACGGCGGGTCCAGCGCGCCCGACAGCGCGTGCAGCAGCGCCCCCAGCCCGGGGTCGCGCAGCCCGGCCACGCGGGTGAACGGCGCCGGGGTCATCGCCGCGCGTACCGCTCGACGACGTGCTGCTCGACCACGGGGACGTGGATCTCGTCGCGCACGGGCAGCCGCAGCACGCGGCCGGTGAGCGCGTCGAGGTCGGCCTGCAGCCAGGGCGGCACGGTCCCGACCTCCTCGGCGGCCTGCCGCGCCACCGGCTCGACCGGCGCGCCCGGCGCCAGGGTGATGACCGAGCCCTCGGCGACCAGCGCGGACGCGATGTCGCAGCGGCGCCCGTCCAGCCAGATGTGCCCATGGCCGACGAACTGCCGCGCCTGCGCGCGCGTGTTGGCGAGCCCGAGCCGGTAGACGACGTTGTCCAGGCGCCGCTCGAGCGTCTGCAGCAGCGCCTCGCCGGTGGTGACGTCGCGGCGGCGGGCGGCCTGCTCGACGTAGCGGCGGAACTGCCGCTCGCGCACGCCGTAGAGGAGCTTCAGCTTCTGCGTCTCGCGCAGCTGCACGCTGTAGACCGACGGGCGCCCTCGGCGCGCGGCCCCGTGCTGGCCGGGCGGGACGGCGCCGCGCCGCTCCAGGGACGTCTTCCCGAGCAGGCGTCGGGTGCCCTTCAGGCCAAGATCGACGCCCTCGCGCCGCTCGAGCTTCTCGACTGGTCCGGTGTATCGACCCATGTGTAAGGGCACCCTAACAAACAGCCGGGGCGCGGGGAACCGCCCCTGGCTGTCAGGGTGAGGAGGTGCAGGACGATCTCCCCCCACCCTCTTCACCGATCTCGGCCTCCGCGCCGAGCTCCTCGACGCGCTCACCGCCCTCGGCTACGAGGAGCCCACGCCGATCCAGGCGCAGACGATCCCGCCGCTGCTGGAGGGCCGCGACCTCCTCGGCCAGGCCGCCACCGGCACGGGCAAGACCGCGGCCTTCGCGCTGCCCGCCCTGGAGCGCCTCGCCGCCAGCGGCACCGAGGACAAGGCGCCCCGCGTCCTCGTCCTCGCCCCCACGCGCGAGCTCGCCACCCAGGTCTCCGAGGCGATGCACAAGTACGGGCGCGGCATCGGCGCCCGCGTGCTCCCGATCTACGGCGGCCAGCCGATCGTGCGGCAGCTGCGCGCGCTCAGCGGCGGCGTCGACGTCGTCGTCGCCACCCCCGGCCGTGCGCTGGACCACATCGGCCGCGGCACGCTCGACCTCTCGCGCCTGCACACCGTCGTCCTCGACGAGGCCGACGAGATGCTCGACATGGGCTTCGCCGAGGACATCGAGTCGATCCTCGAGGCCGCCCCGGCCGACCGCCAGACCGTCCTCTTCTCCGCGACGATGCCGCCGCGCATCGCGCGCATGGTGAAGAAGCACCTGACCGACCCGGTCCACATCGAGGTCAAGCGCGCCGCGACGCCGGAGGGCGAGGCGCCGAAGGTCCGGCAGGCCGCCTACGTCGTGCACCGCCCCCACAAGGCCGCGGCGCTCGGGCGCATCCTCGACCTCGAGGTGCCGACCGCCGCGATCGTCTTCTGCCGCACCCGCGCCGAGGTCGACGCCCTGACCGAGACGCTCAACGGCCGCGGCTACCGCGCCGAGGCGCTGCACGGCGGGCTCAGCCAGGAGCAGCGCAGCAAGGTGCTGCAGCGCCTGCGCGCCGGCACGACCGAGCTGCTCGTCGCCACCGACGTCGCGGCCCGCGGCCTCGACATCGACACGCTCACCCACGTCGTCAACTACGACGTGCCCGCGTCGCCGGAGACGTACGTGCACCGCATCGGCCGCGTCGGCCGCGCCGGACGCGAGGGCGTCGCGATCACGCTCGCCCAGCCGCGCGAGCACCGGATGCTCAAGACGATCGAGAAGATCACGCGCCAGCCGGTGAAGATCGAGAAGGTCCCGACGATCGCCGACCTCCACGCCCGGCGCCTGGAGCTCACCCGTGCGGCGCTGCAGGAGTCGCTGCTGCAGGAGGACGACCTCGAGCGCTTCCGCGTCGTCGTCGAGACGCTCGCCGACGAGTTCGACGTGATGCAGGTCGCGATGGCCGCCGTGCGGCTCGCCCACCAGGCCCAGGCCGGGGTCGACGAGGACGACGAGGAGGAGATCCCGCAGGCCTCGCTCGACCGCGGCCCCAAGCCCGACCGCGACCGTGGCCCTGCCCGCCCCGGCGCGGGCGGCGGCAAGCCCGGTGGCGGCCGCCGCCTCGACGCGGAGGGCCCGACCACGCGGATCTTCATCGGGGCCGGACGCAGCGCCGGGATCCGGCCGCAGGACCTGGTCGGGGCGATCACCGGCGAGTCGTCGCTGACCGGCCGGCAGATCGGCGCGATCGAGATCACCGACCGCTTCTCGCTCGTCGAGCTGCCCGAGAACCGGGCCGACGAGGTCATCGCGGCGATGCGCTCAAGCACGATCAAGGGCCGCAAGGCGACCGTGCGGCGCGAGAAGTTCGACCGCAAGCGCCGCTGAACCGCGGCGGGTCAGCCCGCGGCGGTCGCGGCCCCGCGCAGCCCGTCGAGCCCGTCGTGCAGCCGCAGCGCGATCTCGAGCTCGAGCCGGCGGTCGTCCAGCGGCCGCCCGAGCAGCTCCTCGGCGCGCTTGGCCCGGTACACGACGGTGTTCTGGTGGATGCCGAGCCGGCGCGCGGTCCGCGCCGGGCTCAGGCGCTCGTCGAGGTAGACGCGGATCGTCGCGCGCAGCCGCGCCATCGCGTCGGTGTCCGCCCCGAGCTCGCCGAGCTCGGCGACGACGAACTCCGCCGCCCGGCCGGGCTCGGCGCTCACCAGCGACGTCAGCGCGACCGACGGGTAGCCGATCAGGGTGCCGGCCCGGACGCCGAACGTCTCGCCGACCTCGCGCGCGGCCCGCGCCTCGCGGTGGCTGCGGCACATGCCCGCGACCCCGGGATGGACCGCGCCGACCGCGGCCCGCGCGCGCCCGCCGAGCGCGGACGGCCGGCGCGGCGCCGCGTGCGCGTCGAGCCGGTCCCCGGTCGTCCACGCCCACGCGACCCGCTCCCCCACGGGCACGATCAGCGTCTGCGTCCCGCCGAGCTCGCCGGCGAGCTCGCGCGCGATCGTCGTCGGCGCCACGGACGCGCCGATGCGCGCGCCCGGCTCGGTCCAGACGATGAACGCGAGCTGGCGTCCGTCGACGTCGTGGCGCAGGGTCGCGGCCGCGTCACGGTGGTCCACGGGCTCTCCCGCGACGATCGCCTGGACGAGCTCCGCCTGCTCGGCGGCCGCACCGCGCAGCCACTGCTCGCGCTCGTTCTCGTAGTCGTCGACGAGCTGGGTGCAGACCGCGTCGATGTAGATGAAGAGCTCGCGGCCCGCGTCGGCGAGCACCCGCCAGGCGACCTCGGGCTCGAGCTCGAGCTCCGCGGCGCGCTGCTCGAACTCGCGCTCGAACAGGCTGTGCCCGAGCCGGTACGCGCGCAGCAGCGAGGCCAGCGGCATGCCGCGGTGGACGAGCTCGTGCGCCCAGGCGCGCGCGTCGTCGGGCGCCTCGGTCGTGGTCGGCTGCATCGGGACGCCGCCGACGAGCGACTCCTGGATCGCGACGAGGTTCGCCGTGCAGCTCATGACGAGCCCGGCCCGGAAGTCCGGGTCGGTGGCGGGCAGGAACTCCGGGATCGTCGCCATCAGCTGCGCGGCCATGTCCTCGCCCATGCGGGCGCTGTCGATCCGGCCCGCGACCTCCGCGATCCGGGCCCGGACGACGTCCTGCAGCTCCGCCTCGACCATCCCGCGGAGCATCATCGCAGGCTCCCGGCTACCAGCCGCCGGCGTACTCGGGCTCGGGGATCGACGACTCCGACGCGTCGCGCACGCGGCGCGCGGCGGACGGGTCGATCCGTGCGAGCGCCGACAGCGCCGCGTTGTAGCCGCACATGCCGTGCGCGCCCGCCCCGGGCGGCGTCGCCGCGCTGCAGAGGTAGACGCCGTCGATGCCGGTCGCGTACGGGTCGAGCGTCGCGCGCGGGCGGAAGACCATCTGCAGCGGGTCGTTGGCGCCGGTGACGATGTCGCCGCCGACGTAGTTGACGTTGTGCTCCTGCATCGCCACGGCGGAGCGGACGTGCCGCCCGACGATGCGGTCGCGGAACCCGGGCGCGAAGCGCTCGATCTGCGCCTCGATCGCCGCGGTCGCGTCGCCCGTGTAGCCCGACGGGACGTGCGCGTACGCGTACAGGGGATGCAGGTCGCCATTGGCGCGCGAGGGGTCCGCGAGCGACTGCTGGCAGACCAGCACGTACGGGCGCTCGGGCATCTCGCCCCGGCAGGTCATGCGCTCGGCGGCCGCGGTCTCGCGCCAGTCCCCGCACACGTGCACGGTGCCCGCCAGGCGCGACTCGGCGTGCGCCCACGGCACCCCGCCGTCGACCGCGAACTCGACCTTGAAGGCGCCCGGCCCGTGCCGGAAGCGCCGGTAGGCGCGCGCGACGCGCGCCGGCATGCGGTCCCCGGCGATGTCGGCGGCCGCGCGCGGCGAGGTGTCGAGCATGACGACGTCGTGGTCGGCGACCTCCTCGAGCGACCGGACGGTGACCCCGGTCTCGAAGCGCACGCCGTGCTCCGTCGCGAGCGCGATCATCGCGGCGGAGATCGCCTGCGAGCCGCCCTGGGCGACCGGCCAGCCGTAGCGGTGCGCCGCGGTGCCGAGGGTGACGCCGATCGCGGAGGACATCGGCGACCCGAACGGCCGGAACGCGTGGGCGGCGACCCCGGCGAACAGGGCGCGGCCCTCCTCGGTCGCCCACGCCCGGGTCAGCAGCGAGGCGGGCAGACCGGAGAACGCGCCGAAGACGCCCATCGCGACCGGGGCGCGCGGCACGTGCAGCACCGGCTGCACGATCTCGGCGGCGAGCCGGTCGAAGCGGCCCTCCAGCCAGCCGAAGATCGCCTTCCAACGTCGCCCGTCGCGTCCCGGCAGCGCGTCAGCGGTGCGCTCCACCGACCGCCAGGCGGCGGCCCCGCGGCCACCGTCCAGCGGGTGGGAGTACTGCACCTCGGGCCACAGCCAGCGCAGGCCGTGGGCCCCGAGGTCGAAGCGCCGCGAGAACGGCGTGTCGAGTGCGAGCGGGTGCGCCGCGGAGCACTCGTCGTGCAGGAGGCCGGGGACGGTCAGCTCGCTGCTGCGCGTGCCGCCACCCAGTCGGTCGGCGGCCTCGAGGACGGTGACCTCGAGACCCTCCGACGCGAGCGTGAGGGCGGCGGCGAGCCCGTTGGGCCCGCTGCCGACCACGACCGCCCTGCTCATACCGGCAGTGCCGGGGTGTCCGCGTCGTCGCCGGCCGCGGGGACCGGTCGCGGCTGTGCCGGGTAGCGGACGCGCTCGTAGCCGTCCAGCTTCCACGTGACCGTCGTGTCGATCGGCCCGTTCGGCAGCCACGGCTGCTCGGCGACCGCTTCGGTCACCTTCCAGTAGCCGCGCTCGACGACGCCGACCGCGACGTCCATCACGAAGTAGTACTGCTTGTCCTCGCCGACGCGCTCGGACTCGACCCAGACGACCATGAACTCGCCCGGGGCGAAGTTGCACTTCTCCTGCACGGTGCGCAGGAAGTGCTCGTCGTGGAAGTGCCCGTCACCGAAGTTGAAGCCGGTGATCGCGTTGCAGGAGAACTCCGCCTCGCGCGGGATGTAGTGGTCCATGTCCGCGCCGAGCGTCTTGATCATCACGGAGTTCATCCCGCGGCCCTGCGAGTGCATCGCCCGCCAGCCGATGAGCTGCTGCATGATGACCTCGGCCTCGTCGTCCCCGTAGAGCGGGACGAGCTGCTGGCGCTGCATGAGGGCCGGCTTGACGAGGTGGTCGTCGAGCTTCTTCTCGGCGCCCGGGGCGAACGCCCACATCGCCGACGCCCAGTTGCCCGCGTACTGCCGCATCGACGGCAGGAACGACACCTTGTCGGGCCGCATGTTCCCGACGATCGGGAAGAACAGGCAGGCGGCGAACGTCAGGATCATCAGCGTCGTGTCCATGTCACCGAGCCCGAAGCCCTCGTGGTTGGGCCAGCCGATGAACAGGAACGCGGTGATGAAGATGAAGCCGATGTTCCACTCCAGCGGCACCGCGAGCGGGAACGTCGAGGTGATGAAGACGTGGAAGCAGATCATCAGGATCGCCGCGGCGACGCTGAGGGTCTCGTTGCCGCTGAACAGCAGGACGAGCGGCGTGCCGAACTCGACCAGGGTGCCCGGGCCGTGCGCGATGCGGACGGCGGCCTTCGACGGGCGGAGGTCCTCCGGGAAGTTGCGGTAGTGCATCTTCTTGACCTTGCGCGAGCTGAGCCACGGGGTGTTGGAGACCATCGGCGGGATGACGTTGCCGAAGTGGTGGCCGAACTTCGAGAAGGCGGCACCGCACCAGACGGTGACGATGAGGATCTTCGCCGCGACGATCATGTCGACGAACGGGAAGAACGCGAAGAAGACGAGCGCCGGCAGGTACTGCTCGGAGCGCGCCTGCAGGAAGGCGATCTTGTCGCGCAGGCCCAGCAGCGGCTGCAGGACGAGGATCGGGATGATCGCCGCGACCGGGAGCAGGTCGATGCCGGTCTCGCCGTCGGCGGTGCCGGGCACGGCGAGCGCGACGACGTAGGCGGCCATCAGGGCGATGAAGAGGCCCGCGTCCAGCGCGGTGCGGGTGCCGCCCTCGGTCCCGGGGACCTTGGTCGGGAACGGCGGGTTGCGGATCGTGCCGGTGCGCGCGTAGTAGAGGACGCCGCCCGTCATCGGCTTGAAGTGGCCGGCCAGCGGACCCCAGGAGCCGGCAAGACCCATGGCCTCTAGGAACGCCGTCCAGAGGACCACCTTCTGGTAGAAGATCGGCGCGTCCCACCACTCGCTCGGCGAGAACGGATCGAGCCCGGACGTGAGCGCGCCGACGAGGATGCCGCCGCCCATGTACAGGACGAGCAGCTTCACGATGTAGACGATCGCGGTGATCTTGGGGGCACCGAACCCGTACTCGGCCCAGTGCCGGGAGAGGACCTTGATCCGCTCCTGGTAGGGCATGTCCATGAACTTGGCCGGTTCGACCGGCGGGAACTCTCCCGTCGTCAGACCCATCGCTCTCTCCTCACGTCGTGTGTCGGGCAGCCGGACCGTCCCTCACGGTCCGCGATGGACGCACCGTAGGCGCCGGGGGCGGGGCCGCGATATGGAGCGGCGGGCTCAAGCACGCGGGGCTTTTGTGGAATCACCACAAACCGCTCGCCGGTGCGCGGTCCAGTAGAAGTCCCGGCATGGAGGATCTCGAGGAGCTGCTGCGCCGCCGGGCGCTGACCGAGGACGACGCGCGCCCCGAGGCGGTCGCGCGCCGTCGCGCGCGCGGCGGGCGCACGGCGCGCGAGAACGTCGCCGACCTCGTCGACGAGGGGTCGTTCGTCGAGTACGGCCGCTACGCGATCGCCGCCCAGCGCGGCCGCCGGACGGTCGAGGACCTGCAGGCCGCGACCCCGGCCGACGGCATGCTCGCGGGGACCGCCGCGATCGACGGCCACCCGGCCGCCGTGCTCGCCTACGACTACACGGTGCTCGCCGGCACGCAGGGCGCGCTCGGGCACCTGAAGAAGGACCGGCTGTTCGAGCTGATCGAGCGGCTGGCGCTGCCGGTCGTGTTCTTCGCCGAGGGCGGCGGCGGCCGTCCCGGGGACACCGACCACCCGGTCGTCTCCTCGTTGCACGTCCGCGCGTTCGCGCTGTGGGCGAAGCTCTCGGGGCACGTGCCGCGGATCGCGATCGTGCACGGCCGCTGCTTCGCGGGCAACGCGGTGATCGCGGGCTGCTCGGACCTGATCGTCGCGACGCGCAGCACGTCGATCGGGATGGGCGGCCCGGCGATGATCGCGGGCGGCGGCCAGGGCGAGGTCGCCCCGGACGACGTCGGGCCGGTCGACGTGCAGACGAAGAACGGCGTGATCGACGTCCTCGTCGACGACGAGGCGCAGGCGGTCGAGGTGACGCGGCGGCTGCTCGGCTACTTCCGTCCCGCCGTCCCGGACCGCGACGCGCCGGCGGGCGACCAGGGGCTGCTGCGCACGCTCGTGCCGGAGCGCGCGCGCCGCGCGTACAAGCTCGCGCCGATCGTCGAGGCGCTCGCCGACACGGGCTCGGTGACGCACCTGCGGCCGCGCTTCGCGCCGGAGATGGCGACCGCGCTGGCGCGGATCGAGGGCCGTCCCGTCGGGGTGATCGGCAACAACACGATGTACGCGGCGGGCGCGATCACGAGCGCGGCGGCCGACAAGGCCGCGCGGTTCCTGCAGCTGTGCGAGGCGTTCGGCCTGCCGGTCGTGTCGCTCATCGACACCCCGGGGATCATGGTCGGCCCGAAGGCGGAGGCGACCGGGCTCGTGCGTCACGCGTCGCGGCTGCTGCTCGCCGGGGCCGCCCTGACCGTGCCGACGGTCGCCGTCGTGCTGCGCCGCGGCTACGGGCTCGGCGCGCAGGCGATGGCGTTCGGCTCGCTGCACGAGCCGCTGCTGACGGTCGCCTGGCCGTCGGCGCACCTCGGGCCGATGGGCCTGGAGGGCGCGGTGCGCCTGGGGCTGCGCAAGGAGCTCGAGGCGATCGAGGACGAGGAGGAGCGCGAGCGGCGCGTCCGCGAGGTCACGGCGCTGGCCCAGGAGAACGCGCGGGCGCTGAACGCCGCGCAGCTGTTCGAGCTCGACGACGTGATCGACCCGGCGCAGACGCGCGACCTGATCGCGCGGACGCTCGACGCGGCCGCGCACACGGGGAACGGCGGCGGCGCGCCCCGGGGGACGCGCCGCTACGTGGACTCGTGGTGAGGCCGTCCGGCCCTGGGTGACGCCGACAGAGCGGAATTGCACTTCGACCCCATCCGGCGTCACCCAGGACCGGACGGTCCCGGGCACCGTCAGACGTCGGCGGCCACCCCCGGATGGCTCTGGAGGATCTCCTCCCCCGACTCCCCGGTCCGCACGCGGTAGGACTCGTCCACCGGGAGGACGAAGACCTTGCCGTCACCGACGGCCCCGGAGCGGCCGTGCTTCAGCACCGTGTCGACGACCGTCGCCACGTCGCGGTCGGCGACGACGCACTCGAGCTTGAGCTTCGGCCGCAGGTAGTTCGTGAGCTCCGCGCCGCGATAGCGCTCGGTGATGCCCTTCTGCCGACCGGAGCCCTTGACCTCGCTGATCGACAGCGAGGGGAATCCGAGCTGCAGGAGCTCCATCCGGATCGGCTCGAACGCCTCGTGCCGGATGAACGCCTCGACCTTCTTCATGCTTTCGCCTCCGTGGGGGTGCCGGCGCTCGGGGAGTACCCGACGAGCTCGGCCTCAGGAATGAACTGCTCGGGGTATCCGTACATGCCGTGGTCGGAGATGTCGAGGCCCGCGATCTCCTCCTCCTCGGTCACGCGCAGGCCGATCGTGTGCTTGATCGCCAGGAACGTGATGCTCGACAGCACGAACACGGTGACGAAGGTCAGGCCGACCGCGGCCGCCTGCGTCCCGAGCTGCCCGAGCCCGCCGCCGTAGACGAGGCCCTCCTTGCCGATGCCGATGTTCTCGGCCAGGCGCGGCGAGGTGAAGATGCCGCACGCCAGGGTGCCCCAGATCCCGGCGAGCCCGTGGGCCGAGGTCGCCCCGATCGGGTCGTCGATCTTCTTGTCGATCGCGAGGATGCCGTAGACGACGATGACGCCGCCGATGAGGCCGATGATCGGCGCCGCCCAGAACTCGACGTAGCCGGCGGGCGCAGTGATCGCGACGAGACCGGCGATGCCGCCGTTGCCGATCATGCCGACGTCGAGCTTCTTCACGGTCAGGGCGACCGCGATCATCGCGCCGATGACGCCGCCCGCCGCACCGAGGTTGGTGACCGCGATGACCTCGGCGAACGCGTTGCCACTGGTGCCGAGCGTGGAGCCGCCGTTGAAGCCGAACCAGCCGAGCCAGAGGATCAGCACGCCCAGCCCGAAGAGCGGCATCGAGTGGCCGGGGATCGCCCGCGGCTTGCCGTCCGGCCCGTACTTCCCGCGGCGCGGGCCGAGGAAGATGCACGCGGCGAGCGCGGCGGTGGCGCCGGTGAGGTGCACGACGGACGAGCCGGCGAAGTCCTGCACGCCGTCGCCGATCTCGGCGAACACCCCGCCGCCGAAGCCCCAGTGGGCGATCAGCGGGTAGATCACGCCGGCGAACACGAGCGCGAAGATCGGGTACACGGCGAACTTGATGCGCTCCAGCGTGGAGCCCCAGACGATCGCGAGCGAGACCGCCGCGAACATGAACTGGAAGATGAAGAACGACGCGGTCTCCCCGGTCGCGCCCTCACCGGCGACCTCGTGGCCGACCTGGAAGAAGAAGCCGCTGTCCCCCGCGATGGTGCCGTCACCACCGAACGCGATCGCGAACCCGACCGCCCACCAGGCGATCGCGGCGATCGAGAAGTTCACGAGGATCTTCGCGACCCCGGCACCCACGTTCTTGCCGCGGGAGAACCCGATCTCCAGGAACGCGAAGCCGGCCTGCATGAAGAAGACGAGCACGGTGGCGACGAGCACCCACGTGACGTTCAGCTCTCCGGCGACGACGTCGATCGGGGTCGGCTCCTGCGCCAGGGCCGCGGCGGGAAGCAGCAACGAGGCCAGGGTGGCCGCTGCGGCGCCGCGCGCGAGCGATCTGCGATGCATCGATAACTCCTCAGTCAAACGACAGTAGTTTTCCTGCGTCCTGCCGTGTGGAGTCTGCGGCGCGGCGGCGCGGCGCACCTTCGCCCGGTGTCGAACATCCGCGACGTGCGTTTCGCCCCACTGTCGAACACGTGTTCGCATCGTGCGCAGGGTCGGTTGCGACGTCCGTGGCGCCGTGGTGGTCCTGATCGTGGCGGCGAGCAGCCGCGCGGGACAGGGGGAGAAACCCGCGACGGTGCCCGCGGGGATCCCCCATCCGGGAGCATGGGGCGATGCGGACCTCGGTGACGTGGCGGATCCTCGCGTCGAGCGCCGGCGTGTTCCTGGCGGCCGCCGTGGCGCTGGTGCTGACGCCCGCGACCGTGAGCCGGACGGTCCAGGGCCACGAGATCGTGCAGCTCGCCCTCGGCGTGGCCGCGTTCCTGGCGCTGCACGCGGTGCTCGTGCGCCGCACGCTGCGTCCGCTGGGGGCGCTCGTCGCCGACATGCGCCGGGTCGACGTCCTCGCGCCCGGCACCCGCGTCGAGGTCCCCGGCGGTCCCGCGGAGGTCGAGGCGCTCGCCACCGCGTTCAACGAGATGGCCCAGCGGCTGGAGCAGGAGCGCCGCACCGCGGCCGGTGCGACCTTCTCGGCGCTGGAGGACGAGCGGCGGCGCATCGCCCGCGACCTGCACGACCAGATCGGCCAGGACCTCACGGCGCTGCTGATGCAGCTCGACCGCATGCGCGACCACCCCGAGGCCGCCGCCGCACGGGAGCTCGCGCGGGACATCCTCGGCGAAGTGCGCGGCGTCGTCTCGGCGCTGCGCCCCGATCCGCTCGAGGAGCTCGGGCTCGCGGAGGCGCTGCGCTCGATGTGCTCCCGGCTCGACGTCGTCGGCGGCCCGGCGATCGACTGCCGCGTCGAGGAGGACCTGCCGCCGCTCCCCGCCGACGGGCAGACCGCGATCTACCGCGTGGCGCAGGAGGCGCTGACCAACGCGCTGCGGCACGCCCGCGCCACCACGGTGTCGCTGACGCTCGGGACGGAGGGCGCGCAGGACGTCGTGCTGCGCGTCGTCGACGACGGCCCGCCGACCGGGCGCCTGGTCGAGGGCGCAGGGCTGCGCGGGGTCCGCGAGCGCGCACTCACCGTGGGGGCCCGCGTGACCGTCGGTGCGGCGGCGGGCGGCGGGACCGCGCTCGAGCTGCGGCTCGCTCCCGGGGTGCCGGCGTGAGCCTGCGCGTCCTGCTCGTCGACGACCACGCGCTGGTGCGGCACGGGCTGCGGCTGATCCTCGACGGCGACCGCGACTTCGAGGTCGTCGGAGAGGCCGGGGACGGGGCGCACGCGCTGGAGCTCGCCGACCGGCTGCCGGTCGACCTCGCGGTGGTCGACATCACGATGCCGCGCATGACCGGCCTGCAGCTGCTGCCGCTGCTCCGCGCGCGTCGTCCGGGCCTGCCGGTCGTCGTCCTGTCGATGCACGACAACGAGCGGTTCGTCCTGGAGGCGGTCCGCGGCGGCGCGAGCGCGTACGTCCTGAAGTCGGCGGTCGACCGCGACCTCCTCGACGCCTGTCGCGCCGCGGTCCGCGGGGACGCGTTCCTGCACCCGGCGGCGACGCGGAGCATGATGGCGGCGCTGCGCGGGGAGACCGCGCCCGCCTCCGCGGACGACCCGCGGCTCTCGCCGCGCGAGCTCGAGGTGCTGAAGCTCATCGCCGAGGGGCACAGCTCGCGCGCGATCGCGGAGCTGCTCGTCATCTCGGTCAAGACGGTCGAGGGCCACCGGGCGCGGATGGCCGAGAAGCTCGGCACCTCCGACCGCGTCGCGCTCACCCGCTACGCGATCCGCACCGGCCTGGTCGAGGCCTGACGCGGCGCGGCGCGCCGCGCCGGGTACCGTGCGGGCGATGAGCGTCGACGAGGAGGGCCGCATCGGCCCGGGACCGTTCGCCCGCCATCTCGGCTTCCGGCCGATCCGGGCCGACGAGGACGGGGCGGTCGTGGAGGCCGACCCGCGGCCGGAGCACCTCAACGGCGGCGGCATCGTCCACGGCGGCTACCTGACCGCCCTGCTGGACAGCACGACCGGGTGGGCGGTGCACGCGCACGTGCCGCCCGGGGTCGCGGCCCCGCACGTCCAGCTGACCGTGCAGTACGTGCGCGCCGCGGTCGCCGGCGAGCCGCTGGTGTGCCGCGGGCGCTGCCTGCGGGCGGGTGGCCGGATCGCCTCCGCGGAGGCGGAGATCACGCAGGGCGACCGCGTGATCGCGCGCGCGGTGACGAGCCACGCCGTGCTCGTCTGAGCGGCCCCGACGCCCACGGCGCGCCCGTCAGCGGGGGCCGAGCCAGTGCACGATCTCGAGCGCCAGGCCGACCTGCAGGCCGCGGCCGGCCAGCGGCGCGGGGAGCAGCTCCTGGGCGCGGGCCAGCCGGTTGAGGACGGTGTTGCGGTGCGCGTAGAGGACCTGCGCGGCGCGGGTGGCGTTGCAGTCCTCGCGCAGGTAGGCGCGCAGCGTGTCGCGCAGCTCGGCGGGCGCGTCGGCCAGCGGGCCCAGGGTGCGGCGCACGAGCTCGTCGGCGGCCTGCTCGTCGTGGGTGGCGAGCGCGACGACCTGCACCTCGTCGAACGTCGTCAGGCGCACGTCGGGCACGCGCTGCATCAGCCGCTGGGTGGCGAGCGCGTCCTGGTGGCTGCGGCGGAAGCCGTCGACCCCGGGGAGCGTGGGGCCGAGCGCGACCCGCACGGTCGGCAGCCCGGCGAGGCCGGCGCGCAGGGCGTCGAGGTCGGGGCCGTCCTGCCCCGCGGTCCAGGTCCACAGGGCGGCGGAGCTGGCCAGCACGGTCAGCGGCCGGCGGGCCCCGGACGCGCGCGCGAGCAGCTCGGCGCCCGCGTCGAGCTCGCCCTGGTCGGGCTCCGGGGCGTCGGTGAAGACGACCGCGGCGGTGTGGGTGCGGCCGAGCTCGTACCCCAGGCGCCGGCTGGCCCGGTCGGCGGCGATCGGGGCCCCGCCGAGGACGAGCGTCGTGACCTCCAGGCGCTCGGCCTGGGTGCCGCGGGTGAGGTGCGCCCGCTCGCGCTGCATCTCCTCGGCGATCCCGAGCAGCGTGCGGTCGACGAAGTCGAAGATCGAGCGGGCCGTCACGTCGAGCAGCTCGCCGAGCTCGGCCGGGTCGGAGGTGAGCGCGAACGCCTGCGCCATCCACAGCCGCCAGGCGGCGTTCTGCCCGGTGCGGTACGCGTCGACGGCGGTCTGGTCCAGGCCGCGGCGCACGAGGTCGCGCGCGACGCCGAAGGTCTCGCTGGGCGGTGCCGGGGGGGACCCGCTCCCCCGGCCGCTGCACGTTGACCCGCAGCCAGTGCGTGAGGTTCGCGCGGTTCGTCCGGCGGATCGCGGCGACGAGCGCAGGGTCGCCGAGGATCGCCGGGTCGAGGTCGGCGAGCGTGACCGCGTCGATCGCGTCGTAGCCCTCCTCGGGAACCGCGAGGAGCGCTTCGGCGGCCGTGCGGATGAGCTCGCGGACGGCGGGCGACGGCGTCGGCCACGACTCATGGGCAGGTTGCACAGACAGGATCGTACATCGGGGCAGATCGCCCTTGGTCCTGACCGATCGGTCGGTCATGCTTCCCGTCATGAGCTCCCTCACCGCGACCGACCACGTCGACGTCCTGATCGTCGGCGCCGGCCTCTCGGGCATCGGCACCGCGTGGCACCTCCAGGACAAGCAGCCCGGCAAGACCTACGCGATCCTCGAGGCCCGCGACTCAAGCGGCGGCACCTGGGACCTCTTCCGCTACCCGGGCATTCGCTCCGACAGCGACCTCTCCACCTTCGCGTACGCGTTCAAGCCCTGGACCGGCGAGAAGGCGATCGCGGACGGCCCCGACATCCTGCGCTACCTGCGCGACACCGCCGCCGACGCGGGCATCGACCAGCACATCCGCTACGGCCACCGCGTCACGCGCGCCAGCTGGTCGACCCCCGAGCAGCGCTGGACGGTCGAGGCGCAGCGCGCCGAGGACGGCGAGACCGTCCGCATGACCGCGTCGGTCCTGTTCTGCGCCAGCGGCTACTACCGCTACGACGAGGGCTACTCCCCCACGTTCCCGGGCGCCGAGGACTTCGGCGGACGGATCGTCCACCCCCAGCACTGGCCCGAGGACCTCGACGTCACCGGCAAGAAGATCGTCGTCATCGGCTCCGGCGCCACCGCGGTCACGCTGATCCCGGCGCTCGCCAAGCAGGGCGCCGCGAAGGTCACGCAGCTGCAGCGCTCCCCCCTCCTACGTGATGTCGCTGCCGGAGAAGGACGCGATCGCCGACGCGCTGCGCAAGGTCTTCGGGGACCGTCGTGGCCACGAGCTCACGCGTCGCAAGAACATCTTCCAGCAGCGCATGCTCTACAAGTTCTGCCAGAAGTACCCGGACCGGGCGCGCAAGATCATCCGCGCGCTCACCGACAAGCAGCTGCCCGAGCACATCGACGTCGACGTGCACTTCAAGCCGAAGTACGGCCCCTGGGACCAGCGGCTGTGCGCGGTGCCCAACGGCGACCTCTTCCGCGCCTTCCGCAAGGGGACGGCGGACATCGTCACCGACGGCATCGAGACGTTCACCCCGACCGGCATCCGGCTGAGCTCCGGCGGCGAGCTGGAGGCGGACATCATCGTCACCGCCACGGGCCTGAACCTGCTGCTGTTCGGCGGCGTCGAGGCCGAGGTCGACGGCGAGGTCGTCGACGTGACGAAGGCGCTGGCCTACAAGGGCATGATGCTCAGCGGGATCCCGAACTTCGCGTTCGCGATCGGCTACACGAACTCGTCCTGGACGCTGAAGGTCGACCTCGTCTGCGAGCACCTCTGCCGCGTCCTCGCGCACATGGACGCCCACGGCCTCGGGACCTTCATGCCCGTGCTGGACGACCCGGACATGCCGACCCGCCCGCTGCTGGACTTCTCCGCCGGCTACGTGCAGCGCTCCCTGCACCTGCTGCCCAAGCAGGGCGCCTCCGCCCCCTGGCTCCTCGCCATGGACTACAACGAGGACGTCCGGCACCTGCGCGACCAGCCGGTCACCGACCCGGCGCTCCGCTTCGAGCCCGCCGCCGACCGGCGCGCGGTCGAGGCCGTCGCGTGAGCGCGGTCGCCGGCAAGGTCTGCGCCGTCACCGGCGCGGGCTCCGGGATCGGGCGGGCGCTCGCCACGGGCCTCGCCCGCCGCGGCGCGAAGCTTGCCCTCTCCGACGTCGACGAGCAGGGTCTGCAGGCGACCGCCGACGCGGTCCGGGCGCTCGGCGCCGCGGTGCACACCGCGACGGTCGACGTCAGCGACCGCGACGCCGTCGAGGCATGGTCCGCGCAGGTCGTCGGCGAGTACGGGGTCGTGCACCAGATCTACAACAACGCGGGCGTCGCGCACTCGGCGACCGTGCTGGAGAGCGACTACGCCGACTACGAGCGCGTCCTGGGCATCAACCTGTGGGGCGTCATCCACGGCACGAAGGCGTTCCTCCCCCACGTCGTCGCCTCCGGTGACGGGCACGTGATCAACATCTCGTCGCTGAACGGCTACCTCGCGCAGCCGGAGATGAGCCACTACTGCACGTCGAAGTTCGCGGTCCGCGGCTTCACCGAGACGCTGCGGGCGGAGATGGCCGCCGGCGGGCACCGCGTCGGCGTCACGGTCGTGCACCCGGGCGGGATCAAGACCGCGATCGCCGACAACGCGCTCGAGCACGCGCGCGAGAGCGGCGTGGAGATCACGGCCGAGCAGGAGGCGCGCAACCGCCTCTACAACGAGAAGCTCCTGAAGATGCCGGCGGAGCGGGCGGCGGACATCGTCATCGGCGGCGTCGAGGCCGACCGGCCGCGCGTGCTCGTCGGCAACGACGCCAAGGCCGTCGATGCCCTCGTGCGCCTCCTCCCCGCCCGGCACCTGCCGCTGTTCGCGGCGCTGCAGAAGCGCCTCGTCCGCTGAGGCCCGGGTCCGGGGCGGGGCGGATCCCGCGGGCGGCTACCCTCGGTGGGTGCCCGCGGTGCGCCCCACCCCGCTGGTCGCGGCCAGCGACCTGAAGCGCCAGCGCGGCTGGACCGAGGGCCTCGTCGAGCGGCTGCTCGGGGCGCCCGACGCGCTGGCGCCCAACCCGCACGGCTTCCGGTCCCCGATGCGCTGGTACGCGCTGGACCGCGTCCTGGAGGCCGAGGCCGATCCGTCGTTCGTGCGCTGGGCGGCGTCCCTGGACGAGCGCCGCACCTGGCGGCGCGCGCAGCCGACGCGCACCGCGCTCCCCGCCGAGATCGACCGCCTCGAGTGGCTCGCCGACCCGCGCCGCATCGCCCTGTTCGTCGTCCCCCGTGTCCCGCGCCGCCGACGCCCCCGGCCCGCCCCGGACGCCTCCGCGGAGGCGTCCCCCGACCGCGCGGGCGGCGGCCGCGCCCCGGAGCCGCCGCGCTACGCGCTCGGGCGCTTCGAGGTCCTGCGGCTGTTCTGAGCCCCGTCGCGGACGCGCAAGAGCCCCGCACGGAACGGGACTCTCACTCGAAGCGGGCGACCGGGTTCGAACCGGCGACATTCAGCTTGGAAGGCTGACGCTCTACCAACGAAGCGACACGCTTGCGCCGCGCGCACGAGACCGCGACTCAGCGGCGCGAGCGCCGCCGGCGGCCGTGGCGTCGGAAGGCCGGCCGTGGCTCCGCGACCCCGCGATTCGCTTTTCCTCGTCACCTAAGTTGTAAGTCCTCCGAGCCTGAGGGGGGCCCCTACGGGGCTTCCCCCTCAGGCGATGAGGAGAAGGGAGAGACGCGTGCGCGCGGTTGCGGCGGCCCGGATCGCGACGGCCGCGCCCGCTGGCGGCCGCAGACGACGACGCGCACCGGCCCCGAGGACGGGGCCTCGCCTCCTGGGGGGTCGGATTCCGCTGGCCGCGCTCGGTGGGCGGGTGGTCACGGCATCGAGGGGGGTGGTGCGGTGGAGCGCCGCGGCGTCCCGGAGCAGCGCCGGGTGGTGCTGATGCTCGAACAGGGCTTCTTCGATCGGCTGAGGGGGCTCGACGGCGCCGAGCTGCTCGAACCGCTGCGGGACACCCGGCCGTTGGAGTACGCGCTGCAGCGGCTCGACCGCTACGCCCTGGGCGGCGAGGGTCGGGAGGGCGCCGGCGCCGAGGTCGCTATGCGGCTGATCGACGGCCTGGCGTCGGACCTGGCCAACGGCGTGCGGCCGCCGACGGGGTTCCCCCGGCACCTGGGCGTGCTGTGGCCGGAGCTCCACCGGCTCGGCTTCCGTTGGCGGGCGGCGGCCCGCCGGCGCGCCGCCGCCGAGCGGCGTGCGGCGCGCGTTACGGATTGCGGTCGCCCTGCTGATGCGGTGGCGCCGTGCTAGGCCGACCTTCGCACCGCGGCCGGCCAGTGGCGCCCCCGCATCATCTCGACGGCCTCCAAGGGCAGCAGGTGGTCCACGTAGCGCGCGGTGGTCGCCAAGTCGCGGTGACCGAGCACCTTCTGGATGTGCACGAGGCTGTGACCCTCGCGCAGCAGCTCGATGGCGACCGTGTGGCGGAAGCCGTGCGGGTGAACGCGCTTGTCGACCCGCGCGCGGCGCGCGGCCTCCGCGACGAGCCCGCGGACGTAGCTCGCTTTCACCGGCCGGCCGCGGCCGGCGGCGTCGCGAGCGGTCGTGCAGAAGAGCGGCGACCCTCGCGGGATCCGCAGCTCACGGCGGACGTCGAGCCATGCGCGCAGCTCGGCGACGGTCTGCGCATCGAGGCCGACGGCCCGGCGCTGATCGCCCTTGCCGTGCCGCACGAGGAGCGTCCCCGCGTCGAGGTCCAGGTCGTGCGGCGCGAGCGCGAGCGCCTCCGCGATGCGCAGGCCGGCGCGCCACAGCACGATCAGCAACGCGCGGTTGCGAGCCCGGACGGCGCGAGGTCGGCCGACGTGCTGCAGCACGGCGTCTATCTCGGCGTGGGTCAGGATCTCGGCGGGGAACCGCCGGCCCGCGTTAGGGGCGGGCTTCCCGCGCCGCAGCTCGGGTCGCATCGCCGGGGTGTACGGGCGTCCGAGGACGTCCACGAGAACTTCCCCGCCTTCGCTGGCGGGGTCATGACTGCGCACGGGCTTGCCTCCCGTTCGTGGGTGGATCACCGGGCCGACGGGTGCAACCGTCGAGCCCGGAACGTTGCCGCAGCCTACGGCCGCGGCGACCGTTTCCGCAAATGCGACGGGCCGCCGCGTTGCACCGCGACGGCCCGTCAGTCCTGCGTGGGGGCGGCCGGGGCAAGACCGGCCGCCCCCGCGCGGGACGCTACTCCCGAAGGAGGGTCCCCCATGGACCAGACGGACAAGAAGACGGCGTTGCCCAGCGTGGTCGTGCCGCTGCTGCGCGCCGACTATCAGGCGCTCGTGAGCCGGGCCGAGCGGATGGGCGTCGACCCCGACACCCTCGCGGGCCAGTACATCGCGCAGGGCCTCGCGCGCGGGGTCGGACGATGAGCACGGTCTACGTCACCGAGCCCGACGCGGACGGCGTGCTGCGCGCCGGCGTCGATCACCACGAGGTCAGCGAGGAGCTGCACGTAACCCTCGCCGAGGCGATCGAGCTGCGCAACAAGCTCACGCGAACGATCAACCGCCTGGCCGCCGACGTCGGCGAGGAGGTATGACGATGGCGACCACTGCACGTCCCGCCGGCGGCGTCGTTCGCGTGACGTCGGCGCACGGCCCGGTGAAGGGCTACCGGGTCGTGTGGCTGGCGGAGACCGTGGCACTATGTCACGGCCTCCGCCGGCGCGGCCTCGGCGGCCTGGCCGCCGCCGTGCACGCGATCGCCGCAGGTGCCGACGACGGCAAGGCGCTCAAGCTGAAGTTCCTGCACAGCGCCGACGTCGTAGACGAGGTCCTCTCGGAGATTCGCTCATGAGCGCGCCGACAGCGGGACAGCTCACGATCGCCGGCGCGACCGTGAAGCTGTGCGAGACCTGCGGGGGCGCCTTCGTGCCGCGGCGCTCGACGGCCCGCTACTGCACCAGCGCGTGCCGTCAGGTCGCCTACCGGATCCGCCGCGGCGCCGAGCGCGACTGCGGCCGTTGGACGGCGCGTCGCGCCACGTAGCCGTAACGCGCCTGCAGGAGCGTTACGGCACGAGCTAGTCCGTTCGGGCGTCCCGCCAAGGGGCGCCCGAACAACGGTCAGGCCGCGGGGGCGGCGGCGCCGAGCCCGGGGTCGGCGTAGGGACTCGAGTCGTCGCGCCGGATGAGGTCGCGCGCGATGGCCCGCAGGTCAACTGCAGCGCGCTCGCCGGGGCCGACGTCGGCCCCGCGCTCGCCCTCGCGCAGCGACTCCAAGGCGCGCGCCGCGACTTCGAGCGCGAGCGCGCGATCGGGCGTCGCGTACGCGTCGTTGCGCTCGCCCGGGAGAGGGTCCGCCGGGAACTGGACCTGTGGCGGGCCGACCCAGCTCGCGACGACCTCGAACAGCACGGCGCGGCCGCGCGTGATCGGGCGGACCTTGACGCGCGCCGCCCACGGCCCGGCGGGACCGGCCTCCCAGATCGGGCGCTCGGGCTTCAGGACGTTCATGCGGCGGTAGCTCCTCGGTGGGCCTTCATGGATAGGAGGGCCTCGAACGCCGCGAAGACGTTGTGGCCCAGGTACACCGGGTGATCGGTGCCGGCCGGCACGAGGTACCAGCCGGGCGCCGGCTCCGACCCGGGGTCAGGGATGGACATGTAGTAGGGCGGCCGGGCGGGTCGCAGATCCGCCGCGACTTCGCCCAGGCGCCGCGTCGCGCTCATGGTGGTGGCCATGGATCACCGTTCCTCTCGTCCCGCCAAGTCTAAGGCTCAGGTGGACGGTTAGCCAAGGCAGACGGGTGGCTCAGTAGCGGGCGACCTGGCGGCCGGGCCTGGGCGCCTCGGTGACGATCGACGTCGCGAGGATGTGCCGCGGCATCGGTGGCGAGACCGTTAGCCGGCGCGTCTTCTTCGCGTACCACACGAAGCTGTGTTCAGGCGCGATGTCCTGCGCCTTCGCGATGGCCGCCCGGACGTCGGCCCCGCCGGCTTCGCACATGCGCACGACGATGTCCTCGTCCTCGGGGTCCAGGCGCGGGAGCACGTAGAAGATGTGCTGGGCCTCGGTGCGCGCGATCCGCGGCATGCCCACGGGCCGCTGCGTGCCGCCGAGCAGGCCGCGGCCGTGCGCGCGGCCCTTGGTGATCCACCGCCTCACGGCGACCGGTGTGCGGTTGGGCAAGTGGTCGCAGAGGTCCGCGAGCTCGTGGACGCAGATGGTCAGGTTGGGGATCCGCCACGCGGCGCTGAACAGCTCCTGAGCCTCGTCGGGGCCGCCGTCGCCGCGGAAGTGGATCACCGGCCGGCGCCAGTCGATCGCCGCGACGTCGGTGACCGGCTCGACGTCGTGGACCTGCCACTCGTCCTTGGTGTCGTAGAGCAGCCGCTGATTGCGCAGCCCGGAGAACAGGACGTTGAGGACGGTCGACTTGCCCGATCCCGTCGGGCCGGCCACGAAGGTCCGTTCGTCGTAGCCGATCACGCGGGATCGTCCTCGGCGGCGGCGGTATCGGTCGTCACCGGCCCCGTGGGCTCGACGCCCAGCTCGTCGCGGACCTGCTCCTCGACGGTCTGGGCCTTCCCGGCGAACGCGCGCACGAGCGCGTCGGCGTGCTCGGACCGTTCGAGGGCCTCGGCGGCGACGACCTCGGCCTCGTGCAGCTTCTGGGCAAGGTCGCCGGCGGCGTCCTCCGCGACGATCGCGCGCTCGCGGGCACGAGACAGCTCGTGGCGCACCGCGCGCCGGTGGGCGCGCAGGGCCTCGCCGGCGCGCACGAGCAGCAGCCCGGCGACGGTCACGAGGAGGAACGCGCCGAGCGCGTTGCCCTCGGCGCGCATCAGCGTGCGGTTGGGGTCGTGCACGCGGCTACGCACGCGCCTCGACCTCCCCGGCGGCGGCCGCGGCCGGCAGCACGAGCAGCGGCGGGGCGCCGTCGCTGCGCAGGTCCAGGACCTTCTGCGCCAGCACCGTGAGGAAGCCGTCGAGCTGCTGCGGGTCCTGCGGGATGTTCCCGAGCACCGTGGGCAGCAGCTGCGGCACGAGGAGGTTGAACGGCGCGGGGATGTCGGCGCCGGCGAGCAGCTCGTGGACGGCCTGCTCGACCTTCTGCGGAGACAGCATTCAGGACACCTCTCCGAGGTCGACGGGGACGAACGGAACGCCCAGGTCCGCGACGTCGGGCAGCTCGCCGCCGGTCGGGTCCTCGGGGGCCGGCGTGGGGCCGGCGGCGTAGTCCGGGGCCGGTGACGCGGCGCCGTCGGCGAGCGGCCCGTCGGGCATCGTGCCGGCGAGCGGCTCCGCCGGCGCGGCCGCCCGCGCGGCCAGCGTCGCCTTGCGCTCCAAGTAGGAGCGCACGGCGTAGCCGCCCACGCCCGTGATGAGCATGACCTCGTCCCCCATGACGGCCGCGGCCGCGGTCGCCGGGTAGCGGTTCAAGATCCGCGTCAGCGGCGGCGCGATGGCGGACAGGTCGGCCTCGGTGTGCACCCAGTCCGTATCGCCAACGCCCACGAGCGTGTGCGTCACGCCGCCTTGGATCGTCAGCAGCCGGCGCACGTCCTTCTCTCGCCACGCGACGTCCGGCGGCGGCCCGACGGGCAGCTCGCCCGGGCCGGGCGCGTCGGGGGCCGGCTCGAATGCCGGGCCGGGGTCCCCGATGAACCCGCCGACGGGCTCAGTCGAGGCCGCTGCGGAACCCGTCGAGGAATCCGCGCTTGCGGGGCTTGGGGGCGTCTTCGGGGTGGTGCTCACGGTCGGGAATCTCCTGGGGCTCGGGGGCGGACTCGTCGGGGGCGGGGGCCGCGGGCGGCGTCTTCGGGGCCGGCGGCGGATCGGGGTAGGTCAGTACGTGGACGTCGCCGGCGGGCTCGGCGGTCACCTGCTCGGTTGCGGTTCGCGGCGCGGGCTCACGCGCCTTGGGCGTGTAGTCGGGGTCCGCGAGACGCGCGGCAGGGGCCTCCTGGCCGCGCTTGAGCCCGGCGAGCTGGCGGGCGCGCTTCTCGGGGTCCTGGGACAGGCCTCCGCGTGGCATAGCCAAGGCATACGCCTGATCGCCTTGGCAGAGAAGACCCGGGACCCCCGCACCCCCCCGGGGGTCCCGAGCCCCCGGGGGGTTCACAGCGGCAGCTCAGCGCCCTAGACCCGGTGCTCCCTCGTCTCTCTCGTCACCCCGTGTCCCCCTCGAAAGGACCCCCCTCATGCGCCTCGGCGGCGTCACCCTCCACGAGTTCCTGAAGGTCGGCCTGATGGCCAGCGTGTTCATCCTGGTCGCGAAGTACGTCGGCACGAAGACCAAGATCCCGGCCCTCCAGGCCACGACCGCGGCGCTGTGATGGGCGCGGTCCTCGACCTCCCCGCCGAGCAGCGGGAGGCGCTCGCCCACGCGGAGCGCTACGGCCGGCGCGTGAGCGCCCACGTCCTCCCCCACGGGCAGGACGGCAACCTCGACGCGGACGCCCTGGCGCAGCTCACCGGCGTCTCGTTCGCCGACCTCTGCCGCGACCCGCGGCAGCTCCTCGGCCAGTGGGACCGCGCCGGCTACGACATCGCCGACGCCCGGATTCAGGCGGCCGCCGCCAAGGGCCGCGGCCCGCTCGCCGGCGGCGCCCAGGGCGCGGGCTCCGCGGCCTACTTCCACAACGTGCCGCAGCAGGGCTCCTACGTGATGAACCCCGTGGAGTTCGCCAAGAACACGGAGCGCAACGACGTCCCGCAGGAGACGAAGGCCTTCACCGCCCTCGGCGGCTCGCGGATCGACCAGCGGATCGCGAACGTCGGTGTCCTGACCCACCTGCGCCTCACGCTCGTCGGCACGCTGACCGTGACGTCGGCGCTGACGCCCACGACCGGGTGGCCGTGGAACCTGCTCTCGAAGGTGACGCTGAACGCGAACGGTCAGACCTCGCTCATCCAGTGCGAGGGCAACGACCTCCGCGCCCGCCGTCAGCGGATCTTCCGCAACCCGATCGACCCCGTGGTGTCGGCGCCCTCCACCGACACGTACGGCAACAGCACCGGCGCCGCCATCTCCAACGGCACGTACTCGATCGTCCTCGCCTACGAGGTCCCGATCGTCCACAACGACAACACGCTCACCGGTGCGATCTTCGCCCAGAGCGACCAGAGCTACCTGCAGTGGACCGCGGTCCCGGCGCAGGCCAGCGAGCTGTTCTCCGCCGGCACGGCGACGTTCACCGGCACGATCTACCCGACCCTGACCTTCTTCGACATCCCCTACGTCGACACGCAGCAGGGCCGGATCGTCGTCCTCGGCGACATGCAGTGGCTCCACGGCTTCCTCGGCGTGGACGTGCCGTTCTCCAACAACGGCGACGTGAAGTCCCCGCTGATCCGCACCGCCGGCCAGCTCATCGCGCTCTACTGGTACATCCAGAACGGCGCGGCCGCGACGATCTCCCCGGCCGCGCTCGATGAGATCCGCTGGCAGTACGGCGGCAACCGGATCCCGCGCGTCTTCAACCCGCCGAGCGTCCTGCTCGAGAAGAACGGGCGGGAGTACAACGGCCTCGTCAAGCCCGGTCCCGTCTACGGCGTCCTCGACTTCGAGGGCGACAACCCGGGCCGGGACATCGTCCTGCCCAAGGGCCTGGCGGAGCTGCAGCTCGTCAACAAGATCGCGACCGGCACCACGATCAACGCGAACGCGCGCGTGCACATGGTCGAGGAGACCCTCTACGCGGGGCGCTGATCCATGGGCATGGTGAACATCGGCCCCGTCTCGGGCGTCATGGCGACGACCGACGTGCGGGGCGCCGGCGAAGGTGAGTGGGCAGCACTCACCGGGATGCCGGCCACCGACCCGCTCGTGGGAGCACACTCCCCGAGCGGCCTGCCCTACGACGTCGACGGGGCGAAGAGCCGCGTCGTCACCACGGGCGCGGGCTCCGCGGGCGACCTCGCCGCGCGGCAGCTCGACGACTGGCGCGACGTCATGAACTGGCGGGACAGTCCCATCTTCTGGATCGCGCTCATGAGCGTGCTCGCGTTCGGGCTCGTGTCCCTCTCGTTCGGCGTGAAGGTCGGCAAGTAGGCCGTGGACCAGTTCGCGGGCATCGTCCTCGTGGCCGTCGCGGCCTCGCTTCTCATCGCCATGGCGACGGGTGGGCCGGCCGGTGCCCGCAACTGGCTCCGCGCGAAGTTCCTGGGGCGGGTCGCGTGATGCGCAGCGCCGTCCTGCTCGTCCTCATCGGCGTCTTCGTCATCGCTCGGACCGTCATCAAGGACGACGCCGGCGAGAACCTCGTGGACCGCATCCTCGGCGCGAACACCAAGGTCGAGAAGGTCAACCTGAACGGCGTCCTGACCACCAACCAGCAGGTCGCCGACGCCCTGGCGCAGCTCATCGAAGCGAACAAGGACGCGGGTGGCACGACCGCCGCCGGCGCCCAGGCAGCCCAAGGCGCGCAGGCCGCGGGCGCCGCCGCCTACCAGAGCGCACGGGGACGACGCTGATGGCCGTCGTGCGCGATCCGATCGCCCGAGCACGCGCCGCCCGCACAAGCCGGCAGGCCGCCAAGCTCATCAACGAAATCACGCCCGAGCTGGCGCTGAACGACGACCTGCCGCCCGGCTGGGAGCAGGACGCAGAGGAGGCACTGCGCATCGTCAACGAGCGCTTCCCCGATGCCGAAGAGGTCAGCTACCAGCTCGACACGCCGACCACGACCTCGCGCCGCGCCAAGGCGAACCTGAGCCCGCCGGCCGACCGGGAGCAGCCCCGCAAGAGCGCCGCCGCCCGAGAGGGCTCCGGCGCGCCCGCCAAGGCCAAGGCGCCCGCCCGCCCCTCCCCCGGGCGGGCGCCCGGCCGCGCCCCCGCGCGCCGCGGCCGCGGGGGTGCCGCGCGCCGCGCGTGGCGCGCCACAGGCGTGCCCGCGGCCACCGGCGGGCTGCGCCGGACCGCGCTCAACCTCCTGGGCATGGCGATGGGGCTCGTCTTCCTCTACCTCGTGGTCTCGCGACCCAAGGGCGTGCAGGTCTTCGCCCGCGGGACGGCCGCCGCCGCGCGCGGCTTCATCGCGCCCGTCGACCCGCTCCGGCCCGGCGGGTGGAGCGGTGACCGCGCGAAGCCCAAGCCCACGAAGTCGTCCCCGGCGCGTCCGACCAACGGCCCGACGCGCACCACCGCCCCCTCACCCGTCCGCACCCGCTAGGAGCCCCACCCCCCCATGCGAGCCACGCTCACCCAGTTCATCGCCGGCGCGTTCGCGCTGATCGGCCTCTACCTCGTCGTCTCCAACGCGACCGGCTTCGGGAAGTCCGTCGCCGCGATCGGGGACGCGTCGTCTCAGGTCTTCCGGACCCTGCAGGCGCGCTGATGGTCGGCCAGCGCCACCTGCGCGAGCAGCACCCGATCGGCGCCGTAGCGACGCCGCAGGACCTCACCGGCACCAAGCACGGCGACGTCCTCGACTCCCTCATGGGCGACCCCGGAATCCGTCTCGCGGAGACCACCGGGCGCGCGACGCGCACCTACAAGGGCGGGTTCGACATCGAGGTTCAGCGCTTCTTCATGCCCTCCGGGCCGAACACCGACGAGGACCTCGCCAGCTCCGTCGTCTCGGTGACCCACAGCCCGGTCATCAACAAGCGCCGCGGCCACCTGCCGTTCGGGGACTGAGCCATGGACGTGCGCGCGTTCCTGGCCAGCCGCAACGGCAAGGTGTTCATGGGCGCCGCCGCCGTCATCGTGCTTCTGGCGCTCGTGCGCCGACGGCAGGCCGGCGGCGACACGGCCCCCGCCGCGTCGACCATCAGCGAGACCGCGTTGGGCGGCGACCCCAACCCCGCGTTCGAGGGTCCCGTCACCTTCGCGGACAACGGCGGCTACGCGGCCGCCCTCGGGGACAACGTCGTGGACACGCTCGGCACCTTCAGCAGCGCGCTCGAAGGCATGACCGACGGCTACCTCGCACAACAGGAGCTGCTTGCCGAGCAGATGGCATCGCTGAGCGCCCAGGTCGCCGCCATCAACGCCGCCCCCGGCCAGCTCGCCAGCGTCGGGCAGCCCGCCGCGGGCGTCGCGACGCCCGCGGCCCCGGCCAGCGTCACGACCCCCGCCGTCCTCCCGCCCGCCGGGGGCACCACCGCACAGCAGGCCGCCACCGCCGCCGCCACCGCCGCCGCGACCGCCGCCGCCAACCAGCAGGCCGCCCAGCAGGCCGCCGCCAACGCCGCGGCCGCCAACAACCGCCCCCGCCCGAGCGGCCCCGACTGGAACGGCAGCAACGTGTTCCGGCAGGACTCCGGCTCGCGCAAGGGCCTCTGGTACCGCGTCGTCAAGCACGGCAACGGCCGCAGCTACCGGCACTACGAGAACGGCGACGTCGTCCCGGTCTGACCGACCACCCAACCCCACAAGGAGAACCCCCGTGAGCACCACCACCAAGACCCCCGACTTCAGCACCTGGCCCAAGAAGGGCTCGCGCGCGTCCGCGGACCAGCCTTTCGAGGCCGACGACAACGGCGGCGTCGAGCTGACCGCGCACCCGATCCTGACCTCGGGCAGCGCCGACATCGCGGTCAGCGACCTCGGCAAGCGCCTCGCGGCCCTCGGGTTCGAGAACAGCGCGTCCCGCGGTGAGAACCCCTTCAACATCGTGGACGGCTCCGTGATGGCCGCCGTGCGCGCCTTCCGCAAGGCCTACGGCGTCCGCGAGCCCACCGACGGGTTCGAGGGCGACCAGGAGCAGGCCGACCGCCACATCGGCCCGTGGACCGCGACCGCGATCGTCCGCGCCTCCGACCGCTGACCCCAGCCCGATGTTCTACGGTCAGCAGCCGGCCGCCACGGCGTTCGGCGCGATGGGCATCGACCCGTGCCCCTCGTGCGGCACGACGGTCACGCACGCCCACGCGCCCGCCGGCGGCAAGCTCCCCGAGCACAAGACCCTCGTCTACGTCCGCGACTTCGCGGCCGCGCTGCTGATCGTCCTGGCCGTCCCGTTCCTGCTGCGCGTGCTGTGGCGCCGACCGCAGGACGTCGTCCGCGCGGTCGTGCGATGAGCGACACCGTCCTTCGTTGGGCCGGGCTCTACGAGGAGGCCTCGAAGGCCTACGGCATCCCGGCGAGCGTCCTCGCCGGGCTCGTCCAGATCGAATCCGGCGGCCGCCCCGGCCTGACCAGCAGCGCCAACGCGCAGGGCATCACGCAGTTCATCCCGGGGACCGCCGCCCAGTACAACGTGGACGTCCGTCCCGGCCGCGAGCGCTCCCAGGTCATGGGCGCCGCCCGGTACCTGCGCGACCTCGGATTCAGCCGCGACCCGACCAAGGCGCTCGCGAGCTACAACGCCGGCCCCGGGAACTACCGCGCCGGCCTCGGCTACGCGCGCAAGGTCCTCGGCGCCTCCCAGAGCTACAAGACCCTCGACACCCCCGGCGCCGCCGCAACGGGCATCGCCGGCGTCACGGCCTCCGGTGCGCTCGACCTCGGCACCGCCGCCGGCGGCAACGCGACCGCCGGCGTCGACAACGCGCCCATCTTCCTGACCGACGACCGCAAGGCCGCCATGGGTCGAGCCGCGCTGTGGCTCGGCCTGCTCGTCGCCGGCGCGGCGCTCATCGGCGTCGGCCTGACCCGAGCGACCGGCGCACGGCCCTCGTCCCTCGCCAGCGCGGCAACCCCCGTCGGGCGCGTCGCCAAGGCAGCCACCGCCCGCCGAGCAGCCAAGGCGACGACCGAGACCGCCGCATGAGCCCCGTAGTCGCCATCCCTGGCATGCCCGGCGAGACCATCGACAGCCGGGTACTCCCCGACGTCGAGTGGTTCATGCAGGCCTTCAAGGTCAAGATCACCGACGGCTACGCGGCGACCGGGCACGCGCCCAACGGCGAGCACCCGCTAGGCCTGGCCGTCGACATCGTCCCCGACGCGCGGCGCGGCGGGACCTGGGAAGACGTCGACCGCCTGGCCAAGCTCGCCAAGCTCCACCCCGACGTCTTCCCCTTCGTCGGCTGGAACGGCACCCCCGGCCATGGAGACCCCGCGCACGCAGGCGGGAACGCGCACCTGCACCTGTCGTGGAACAGCCCGCGACGCACCGGCCCGGACGCCGCGCTTCTCGTGCGCAAGCTGCGCGACAGCGTCGGCTACGGCGGCGGGCTGAACCTCCCCGACCTCTCCGACTCGGCGCTCGGCGCCGCCGTCGGCCTGACCGCCGGGCCGCTCGGCGCCGCCGTCGGCGCGGGCGCCGCCGCCGCCGGCGTAGCCGACGACGCGCTCGGGCTCGCCGGCGACGCAGCCGGCGCCGCCGGCGGAGCCGCAGCCTCCGTCGCCCGCAGCATCGTCGGGCGCATCTGGGACGAGATCGCAGGCACCGTCGGCAAGGGCGCCCTGTACGTCGTCCTGCTCGTCTCCGGCCTGGCGCTCGTCGCCATCGGCCTCACCCGCGCCACCGGCGCCACCCCGACCCCCTCCGGAGCCTGACGACCATGCCCGAGAAGAAGAAGACCGAGCCGCGAACGACCGACTTCATGCCCACGGCCCCGGTCCCCGAGTCCGTGCCCGGCGCCCGCGAGCACGCGACGCAGCTCCTGGCCGACGTCCAGAACCTGACCCACGCGCTCATGGCCCAGAACGCGCGCCTGGTCACGCCTCCCGCCTCCGCAAGCGTCGTCCTGACCCAGACGAACCCCAAGGTCCGCGACGACGTCGGAGAGGGCCTCGAAGCGCTCTCGTTCGCGATCTACAACCCGAACGACATCGTCCTGTTCGTCGGCAACGACGGCAGCGACCCCGCCCTCGGCACCCGCGGCGGCGCGCTCAGCGTCCCGCGCCGCTCGATGGCCGTCTTCCCCCTCTTCTGCCGCGACCTCGACATCGCGGCCGCCCCGGCCGACCTCGCCGCCGGCGACGCGCGCGTCTGGATCTTCCGCTACGAGACCGTCCAGGCCGCCTTCCTGGGGGCCGCCTGATGCCCGAGCTGC
Organism: Conexibacter sp. W3-3-2; assembly: GCF_009707605.1. Lineage (NCBI taxonomy): Bacteria > Bacillati > Actinomycetota > Thermoleophilia > Solirubrobacterales > Conexibacteraceae > Conexibacter > Conexibacter sp. W3-3-2. The sequence continues at coordinate 1,198,446 of NZ_WLYW01000001.1, forward strand.
AGCCCTGGCCGCTCCCCAGCACCGGCGGCGGGGCCCCGACCGGACCCGCCGGCGGGGTCCTCGGCGGGACCTACCCCAACCCCGCGTTCGCCGCCGACATGGCGACTCAGGCGGAGCTCGAAGCGTTCTTCGCCTTCGCCAACGCGATCACGGCCAACGCCAAGGCAGCGAGCTACACCCTCACCGCCGGAGATGCCGCGATCCCCGTCAGCATCGACTTCACCGCCGCCACCGCTCAGACCCTGACCGTCCCGACCAACGCGGCCGTCGCGTTCCCCGTCGGAACCGTCATCGAGGTCGCCCGTCTCGGCGCCGGCACCGTCACCATCGCCGGCGCCGGCGTCACCCTGCGCGCCGCCGGCGGCGTTCTCACCCTCCGCGCCCAGTACTCGACCGCGTCCCTGCGCAAGCTCGCCGCCGACGAGTGGCTCGTGACCGGAGACCTCGGCTGATGCCCAGGGCGGCCCGACGCGGCAGCATCGCCGGATCCCGCCCCCGCGGCCCCGTCATCGCGCGACCGAACAGCACGATCCGCTCGACCAACTGGAGCGCCAACGGCGCCCCCACGATCCACCAATGCCTCTCCGAAGCCGTCCCCGACGACGGCGCGACCTACGCGCAGTGCGGCACGGCCGACACGCTCGAGGTCGGGCTCTCCGCGATCCCCACCCCTTCCAACCGCTCCGCGCACTTGGTGCGGATCCGCGCGGCGCGGTCCGCCGGCACCGCGACCTTCAGCAGCGTGCAGCTACGCGACGGCGCGACCGTCATCGCCACCATCCCCATGACCTACGGCGCCGACAACGCCTACGCGACGACCACCTACGGCCTCACGAGCGCCGAAGCCGGCGACATCACGAACTACGCCGACCTGCGCATCGTCGCCACGGTCAACAACCTCGCGTCGAACATCCGGATCACCCACATGGAGCTGCAGGTATGACGCTCGCGCTCGCCCTCGGCGCGTTCGTCGTCGTCGCGGCCGCCTGGGACGTCGTCGCCGGCGCCGCCGTCGCGGGCATCTTCTCCGTCGTCAACACGGTGCTGACCGCGTGGCTCGCCCGCGAGCAGCGCCGCACCCGCCAGCAGGTCGCAGAGACCCGCGACGTCCTCGAACAGCCCCGCCGGATCGTCTACGACCGCGAGGGCGAACCCGTCGGCTTCCTCGTCGCCAGCGCCCCAGACATGCAGGTCGTCCACCAAGCCCGCGACCGCCGTCGCGACCTCGCCCAGGAGCCCCACACCACATGAGCGCGTCGATCCCACTCCGCGACGTCACCAGCACCCGCGCCTACGTCGAGCTGCAGCAAGGCGGCGCCGTCTCGTGGAATCTCCACGTCTTCAACGCCGCCGTCTACGTCCAGACCGGCACCGGCCCCGCCGGCGGCCGCATCGACTGGCGCGACGAGGTCCTACGCGTTCCCGGCTTCCACACCTTCGACGGATCCGCTCGGCGCATCGACGCCATCCGCGTTAGGGCCGCCGTCGCCCCGACCAGCTCCACGAACACCCCGCGCATCACCCTCGACGCGGAGACCTGATGGCCGACAGCTCACAGCCGACGTTCATCAAGGTCGGCCCCAACGGCGAAATCTCCTACGAGTTCGACGGCCGACTCATCGCCCGCGGCGTCGACCTCCTGGCCGCGACCGCCGGCCCCGAACCCGCCGACCGCCTGATTCGATGGCTGCGCGAGGCTGACGGCGCCGTCGTCGCGCAGGTCGGCGCCGCCGCCAACGGCGCCGACCACTACACCCGCGTCGAAGACGGCTTCCAGTTCGCCGAGAACCGGCTGCAGCTCGCCACGGCCGACGGCTCCCGCTCCCGCGTCACCGTCCAGGGCGGCGCTCCCAGCTTCCCGCGCAAGGCACGCACGGTCATCGCCAGCACCGGCGGCAGCGCCTTCCTGCAGCTCGACAGCAACGCCCCCGACCCCGCCCCCAAGCGGAGCATGGTCGCCTCGGTCACGCTGACCTTCGCGGGCGGCACCTTCGCCGCGGGCGCGAACTTCTCCCACCTGTTCGGCGCCCCGGTACGCGCCATCGCCACGCAGCGGTTCACCGGCGCCCCGATGTGCGTCTGCAACTGCGAGAACGTCAGCCTGAACGAGATCGGGGTCCGGGCCGAGACCAACGGCCTAGGGAGCCCAGCGGCCGGCGTCCAAGTCGTCGTAGAGCTACTGATCATCGAACTCTGAGGAGCCACGCCCATGTCCAAGACCCTCACCCCACGCGGTCGCGCGCTGCGTTGGCTCAAGAACCACCGAGGCCTCACCGAGCAGCCCGCCGGCTCGAACACCGACCGCCGCAAGGACGGCATCCGCGCCGCCCAGCAGCGGATCGGCGCGTGGCTCGTCGGGCTCGCGTGGTGCGGCGTCTGGGCCGCCAACGCCGCGCTGGCCGGCGGCGTCCGGATCGCCGAGCCGTGGCGCTGGGCCAGCGTCGCGAACATCGAGAACGACGCCAAGGCGAAGCGCAACGGCTTCCGCGGCTGGACCACCAACCCCGCCAGCGTCCTGCGCGCCGACCTCGTCGTTATCGGCGGGCGCGGCGTCCACGTCGAGACCGTCCGCGAGGTCCACCCCCCGCGGCCCTGGCGCCCCTACTGGCTCATCGACACCGACGGCGGCAACACCAGCCCCGACCGCAACGGCTCCCAGAGCAACGGCGGCGGCTCCTACCGCCGACGTCGAACCATGAGCGAGGTCCACGGCTTCGCCCTCGTCAACTACCCCGGATAGGAGCCCCCATGCAGCTCGGCCTCTCCCCCAAGCTCGTCCCGACGATCTACCTCGCCGGGATCGGCCTCATCGTCGCCCTGGTGCTCGACCACGACGCCGGCCTCGCCATGCTCGCAACCGCCGCCACCGCCCTCGGAACCGGCTACCTCCGCCCCCCCGGCGACGTCGTCCACACCGGCCGGACCGGAACCCCCAACGACGAGCTGCTCGGCAACATCGAACCGCCCCGCCCTGCCTAGCCGTCTCGGATCCGTCCGACCGTGACACAAGAATGCCCCGCGATGAGTGGTGCAGACACTCAGCACGGGGCCTCAGGCACCGTAGCCAAAGGGTCGGACGATGCTTCGTAGCGTCGGCGCCGCGGTCTTGGCGGTCGTTCTCGGCGGGCTCGCCGGCTATGTCGTCCGGGGCAACGACGTCGTCACCGAGACCACCACGGAGACTGTCGCCCGAACGGTGACAGTCCCGCCGCTGCCCGTTCTCCCGACGGCAAACGCCTCCTTCGTCGTGTGCGATCGGCAGCGCCTTGCGTGCCAGCAGGATGGCCACGCGGTCTCCCCACCCGAGGTCAACGGCGCCGAGTGCAGGGCGCCAACGGAAGGTCAGACGTGGCGGTGGGTCGAGGTCTCAGACTTCATCTCGGCGCTGACGCCGAGCCTCGCGCGACGGCTCTTCGAGTACACCTACATCTGCTACCCGAGGTCTGCAGGGTGAGCACCGCCACCCGACGCAGGCAGCCCGCTGAGCGACTGCCGAAGCCGCCACGCAAGCCACTCCCGAAGCAGCTCGACCGCACCTACCTGTACTGGTTCATCGCGAGCGCTCCGAGCCGACAGAAGCTGGCGAAAGGGCCGGAGCCGAGGAAGGACCTCTTCGAGAATCTGGGGCTCGTGTATGACGCTCTGTGGCGCCACGCGCACGCGACCCAGACGGCGCACATCGCGACGACCCGCGCGCAGCTAGAGGTTGCCGTGGGCTACGAGACGGACAGCGGCCGCCGGCGTACTGGATCGGTCGAGAACTGGCTCAGGCTCCTGGCCGAAGTGGGCCTGATCTCGTATGGGGGAGAGAAGGACGAGTTCGGTCGGTGGCGGCGATTCCGTATCGAACTGCTGCAGCCGTCGAGCGTTACGCTTGCGTCTATCGAACACGATCTCATGAGAAAGCGGGCGACGGGTCTCGAACCCGCGACCTACAGCTTGGAAGGCTGTCGCTCTACCAACTGAGCTACACCCGCGAGCGTCCGTCGAATCTAGCGCGCCGGCGACGCGGGCGTCGCCGGGAGCGGAGCGGGGGAGCCGGGATTCGAACCCGGATTCACGGTTTTGGAGACCGCGCGTGTAGCCATTGACTCACTCCCCCAGGGGCCGCGGAGCATAGCGATTCGGGTGTCGGCCGGACCCGCCGGTCGCCGCCGCACGGGGCCGGGGGCACGAGATGCGGGCGGAGGGACTCGAACCCCCACGGCTTGCGCCACCAGGACCTAAACCTGGCGTGTCTACCAGTTCCACCACGCCCGCCGACCGTGCCCGGAGAGTGTCGCACCGCAAACCGCTGCACGGCGCCGCGACCGGAGGTATGGTCCCGGAGCCATGGCTGAGTCAGCGAAGCGCGACAGCGTCATCATCGAGCATCCCAACCGGGACAAGGCGGCGAGCAAGGCCACGAAGGCCACCGTCATCCTGCTCCTGCTCGCGTCCGCGGGACTCGTCGGGGTCATCACGGTCGGCGGCTGGGACGCGCTGCAGGGCGCGCAGTCCGTCCAGATCGCCTACATCGCGATCTACCTGGTGATGGCCTACTACGTGAGCATCTGGAACCGCGGGATCCTCCCGGTGGCCGCCGCGCTGGCGATCATCATGCTCATCTTCGCCGCGGTCGCCGCTCCCGAGTGGTTCGCGCGCGACAAGGACGGCTACACCGACCCCGCCCTCCCCGCGGAGCTGCTCGGGATGCTGACCGTGATCGTCATCCCCGTGCAGGCGCTGCTGATCGCGTTCGCGATGCGTGGCTTCGCGCAGGGCTGGAACGTCGAGGTCGAGCGCTACCCCGACGGCAGCGTGCACGCCCCCGCGACCTGAGCGGACGGTAGGATCCGGGCGGCCGGCCCGGATGGTGGAATCGGTAGACACGATGGACTCAAAATCCATTGCCCTCGGGTGTGCGGGTTCGAGTCCCGCTCCGGGTACCTGACGGTCGTCGCCCCGGCGAGGACCACGGCAGCACGCGACACGCGGTCCGGTCCGCACCCGTCATCGGACCGCGCGCCCACGCCGTATGGTCGGGGACACCATCCGCGAGAGAGGAGCCGCCGTGCCTGCCATCGAAGGTCGCGTCCGGGAGCTGATCGAGGCGAAGAACTTCGCCCACGTCGGGACCGTCCGGGAGGACGGCACCGTCCTGGTCGTCCCGGTCTGGGTCCACACCGACGGGGAGCACGTGCTGCTCAACAGCGCCGAGGGGCGCGCCTGGCCGGCGAACCTGCGCCGCACGGGCACCATCACCGTGACGGTGACGAACCACGAGAACCCGTACGAGTTCACGTCGATCACCGGGTCGCTGGCGCTCGACACCCACGAGGGCGCCGACGAGCACATCAACGAGCTGTCGAAGAAGTACATCGGCCAGGACGAGTACCCCTTCCGCCAGCCCGGCGAGCAGCGCGTGAAGTTCGCGATCTCCCCGGACCGCGTGAAGCTCCACGGCTCCTAGCCGACGAGCTCGAGCAGCGCGCCCGCGACCTCCGCGGGCGCGGCGAGCACCCCGGCGGGCAGGATGCCGTCCGCGGCGAGCGTGCGCACGGTCAGGCCGGCGCCCTCGCACAGCAGCGTGCCCGCGGCGATGTCCCACGCCTGCACGCCGCGCTCGTAGTAGGCGTCGACGCGGCCCGCGGCGCACCACGCGAGGTCCAGCGCCGCGCTGCCGGCCCGGCGCACGTCGCGCACCCGCGGGACGACCTCCCGGACGACGTCGGCCTGCGCGGCGCGGACCGCGGCGTCGTAGCCGAAGCCGGTCGCCACGAGCGTGCCCGCCAGCCCGAGGGTCGGGGCGCTGCGCGGGGCGAGCGGCACGCCGTCCAGGCACGGGCGCTCGCCGGCGACGACGGTGAAGGTCTCGCCGCGCACCGGGTCGTGCACGACCCCGACGCGGCCCTCGCAGGCGACCGACACGCACCACATCGGGATGCCGTAGAGGAAGTTCACCGTGCCGTCGAGCGGGTCGACGATCCAGCGCAGCCCGCTGGTGCCCGGGGTGTCCTCGCCCTCCTCGCCCATGATCGCGTCGTCGGGGCGGCGGTCGGCGAGCACCGCGCGGATCGCGTCCTCCGCCTCCCGGTCCGCCTCGCTGACCGGGTCGGTGCTCGTGGACTTCGTGTCGACGGTCAGCTCGTCCAGCGCGCCGAAGCGGGCCAGCAGCAGGCCGCCCGCGGTCCGTGCGGCCTGGGCGGCGACGTCGAGCAGCTCGTCGGGCGCGCTCATGCGGCGATCGCCGGTCGGTGCTGCGCCCACGGCCGCTCGCGCTCGAGCTGGCCGGCGAGCGCCAGCAGCCGCTCCTCCCCCGCCTGCGGGCCGAGCAGCTGCACGGCGACCGGGAGGCCGTCCCCATCGAAGCCCGCCGGCACCGAGCAGGCGGGCAGGCCGGTGACGTTGACCGCGGCCGCGTACGCCACCCAGCGTGGCGCCTGCGCGAGCAGCCGCGCGAGCCCGTAGTGCGCCCACGCGCCGACCGCGAACGGACCGCGGGGCATCATCGGCGTCAGGACGACGTCGACGTCGTCGAAGATCGCCGCGACCTTCCGCGTCATCGCCGGCTCCGCCTCGCGCGCCCAGCGCACGAGCCCGGGCGGGAGCGCCTGGCCGATGCGCGCGGCGGCCCGCACGCGCCGCTCGAGGCGGTGGCGCTCGGGCATCGCGTCGGCGACGTCGTCGCCGATGCCGCGCACGATCCGCAGGTTCACCGCCTGCCAGATCCGCAGCGGCCAGTCGATGTCGCGCTCCACGACGGTGTGCCCGAGCGACCGCAGCAGCTCGGCGGTCTCCGCGAGGCCGCGCTGCTGGTCGGGGCCGAGCGAGGGCGGCAGCGATCCGGCGGGGACCGCGGTGCTGAGCGCGATCCGCAGCGGCCCGGGATCGGACGCGGTCGCGGCGAGGAAGCCGCCCTCGGGGGCGGGGAGCGTCGTGGTGGCGTCGAGGAACAGGGCGGCGTCGGCGACCGTGCGGGCGAGTGGGCCGTTGACGCTCATGCCCTGCCAGGCGTCGTCGTGCGGGGCGAGCGGCACGCGGTCGCGCTGGGGCTTGATGCCGAAGAGGCCGCAGAACGCGGACGGGATGCGGATCGAGCCACCGCCGTCGGACCCCAGGCCCAGGCCGGCGAGCCCGGCCGCGACCGCCGCGGCGGTGCCGCCGCTGCTGCCGCCGGGGGTGCGGTCGAGCTGCCACGGGTTGCGCGTCGCCCCGAAGGTCATCGACTCCGTGTAGGGCATCGCGGTCATCTCGGGGACGTGCGTCTTGCCGAGCACGACGCCGCCGGCGGCGCGCAGGCGCCGCACGACCTCGGCGTCCTCGGTCTTCGCCGGCCCGTGGGCGGCGGTCCCCCAGGCGGTCGGCTCGCCCGCGAGGTCGGCGTCGTCCTTGATCGCGAGCGGGACGCCGTTGAGGATGCCGGGGTCCTCGGAGCCCTTGCGGCGCCGGCCGGTGGCCGTGAACGCCTTCGCGCGGCGGGCGTCCGCGGCGTCGGCCTCCGCGAGCGCCTGCTCGGCCAGGACGACCCGGTAGGCGTTGATCCGCGGGTCGATCCGGGCGATGCGCTCGAGCATCAGCTCGGTGAGCTCGCGCGAGCTCACCTCCCCCTGGGCGATGAGCTCCGCCTGCCGGGCGGCGCCGGCGAAGGCGAGGTCGGTGGCGTCCATTCCCGGCACCCTAACGACCGACCGCTGCCGCCCCGGCCGACCGTGGGCGGCGGCGGTGCCGCGCGGACGCGTGCCGCAGCTGCGGCCCGTCGCGGGCTAGGATCGCGCCCGCATGGGCACCCCGGACGATCTCGTCACGCGGCTCGCCGCGATCCCGGGGCGGACCGCGGGCTCGGACGCGGAGCGCCGCGCCGCGCGCCTGCTCGCCCGCGAGCTGCGCGCCACCGGACGCCGGGTGCGGGTGCAGACCGTCTGGGTGCGCCCGTCCTGGGGACCGGTCCTCGCGCTCCTGTGCGCCGCCGGGATCGTCGGGACCGTCGTCAGCGTCGACGAGCCGCGGATCGGGGCGTCGATCTGCCTCGTCGCGCTCGCGCTGCTCGCCGGGGACCTCTCCGGGCGCTTCGCGGTGCTGCGGCGGCTGACCGTCGCCCGCGCCACCCAGAACCTCATCGCCCTGGACGAGCGCGACCGGGCCGTGCGGCTGGTCATCACCGCCGCCGTCGACGCGCCCCGGTCGACCGCGCTCACCGCGGGCCGCGTCGCCCGGCTGGCCGCGCGCCTGCGCCGGCTGCTCGGCCCGCTGGCTCCCGGGGGCTTCGGGCTCGTCGCGGCCGCGCTGCTGCTCGCCGCGCTGCTGGGCGAGCTCCGCGCGCACGACCTCGACGAGAACCTCCTCGGGATCCTGCAGCTGCTGCCCACCGCGGTCCTGATCGGGGCGATCGGCGTCGCGCTCGACCACTGGACCAGCGACAGCGGGCCCGGTGCGGACGCGGACGCCAGCGCGTGCGCGGTCGCGCTCGAGCTCGCCGCCGCCCTGGACCGCCGTCCGCCCGAGCACCTGTCCGTGGACGTCGTGCTCGCGGGCGCCGGGCAGGCGCACGCGCTGGGCCTGTCGCGCTGGATCGACGCGCAGCGGCGCGGCGGGCGCCGCGCGGAGGAGGTCGTCGTGCTCCACGTCGCGGCGTGCGGCTCCGGTCGGCCGGCGTGGTGGACGCGCGACGGGCTCGTCCTGCCGCTCGCCTACCACCCGCAGCTGCTCGAGCTGACGGCGCGGGTCGCGCAGCAGGAGCCGCGGCTCGGGGCCCGGCCGGTCCAGGGCCGCGGGCGCACGGGCGCGCGGGCCGCCCGCGGGGTCGGCTGGCCCGCCATCGCGATCGGCTGCCTGCCCGACGGGGACGTGCTGGCCGCCCCCGGCCGCCCGCAGGACACGCCCGACCGCGTCGACCGCGCCGCGATGGACGCCTGCCGCGAGCTGTGCCTCGGCCTGGTCGACGCGCTCGACGGCGAGCTGGATCGCGGCCTCGCGCAGGACGACTGACCCGGCTCGCGGGTCGGACGACCGTCCAGCCGGCGAGCTGCGACTCCCGCCGCACCGGCCGGCGTGCCGATGCCGGTCGGGCCCGTGCCGCTCCCCGTCCGTCGCTCCGCCCTGCCCGTCGCCGCCCTGCTCGCCGTCGCCCTCGGCGTCACGGTCGCGGGTCCGGGCCCCGGGGCGAGCGTCGCGGTGGCCGCCGACGGGGGCACGAGCGCGAGCGTAACCCGGCTCGGCGGCGCGGCCGCCACCGGTGCGCGGGTGGCCGGCGCCACCGTGGCCGCGGGCGCCGTCGAGGCGGCCGGAGGCACCTCCGCGGAGGCGTCCCGCACGCCCGGGCACCGCACCGGCGGTGCCGCGAACACCTCCGCGGAGGCGTCCCGCCGCCCTCGCACCACCCGCGCCAGCACCTCCGCGGAGACGTCCCGCCGCCTCCGCACCACCCGCGCCAGCACCTCCGCGGAGACGCCCCGCCGCCTCCGCACCACCCGCGCGAACACCTCCGCGGAGACGTCCCGCCGCCTCCGCGCGGCCCGGCGCCGTGCGGCCCGGGCGGACCGCCTGGTGCTCGAGCGGGTCGGGGGTCGTGGGCGCGCGCCGGTCGCCGTCACCCGCGACCCGCTGCCCGCCGCCCGGGCGCCGCTCACCGGTCTGCCCGCGGTCGTGGACGCCCTGACCGACCAGGTCACCGCGGTCCTCGCGCCGATCACCGGCGGCGGCGCGGCGACCACCTCCCCGAGCCCCACGGCGACCCCGACCCCGACGCCGACCCCGGACCCGGCTCCGGTCTCGATCCCGGCGGTCGGCGTGGTCCTGCGCGACACCCCGGTGTACCGCGCCACGCTCTCGCGGCCCACCGTGGCCGCCGGTCGCCTGCGCCTGCAGGTCCAGAACGCGGGCGAGGATCCGCACGACCTCGTCGTGCTGCGCGACGAGGACGGCAGCGGCGCGGCGATCTTCCCGCTGACCGCGCCGAGCACGACGCGGACCTCGACCGTGACGCTGCGCCCGGGCACGTACACGCTCTTCTGCACCCTGACGGCACCGGTCGTCCACAAGGACGCCGGCATGCGCGCGACGCTGGTCGTCTCCGACTGACGCGCCAGCTACGGTGCAGGGGTCCCGCACACCCCGTCCCTGGAGTCCGCCCCCGTGGCCTACCCGATCACCTTCGAGGCCGACGTCGCCGAGCGCCGCAGCCGCCTGACCACCTTCTTCCGCGCGCTGATGGTGATCCCGCATCTGCTCGTGCTGCTCGTCTACGGGCTCGTCGCGGTGTTCACGATCGTCGGCGCCTGGTTCGCGCTCGTGATCACCGGCCGCTACCCCCAGGGCCTGTACACGTTCAACAGCGGCGTCCTGCGCTACATCACGCGCGTCTACGCGTACATGTACCTGCTCACCGACGCCTACCCGCCGTTCGGCACCGACGAGAGCACCGACTACCCGGTCCGGCTCGCGATCGCCCCGCCCCAGCCGCAGTACAGCCGCCTGAAGGCGCTGTTCCGGATCATCGTCGGGATCCCCGTCCTGATCATCAACTACGTGATGAACCTGATCCTCGGGTTCGTCACGATCATCGCCTGGTTCTGGATCGTGATCACCGGCAAGGAGTCCAAGGGCCTCCACGCCGCGCTGTCGTTCACGCTCTCCTACAACGCGAAGGCCAACGGCTACTTCTACCTGCTGACCGAGCGCTACCCGCCGTTCAGCGACGACGACGCCGGCACGCTGACCGCGGCTCCCGCGGGCGGCCCGCTGGACCCGCCCGCCCCCACCGGCCCGTCCACGTCGCTGGGCTCCGACATCGGCCTGCCGGACCTGCCGCCCCCGCCGCCGCGCGAGGACGGCCCCGGCGGGCTGACCAGCGGCGACCCGCTGCGCTGAGCCCCACCGCCCGATGAGCGATCCCGCGGCGGCGCCGCCCGTCCTCTGGTCCCCGTCCCCGGAGCGCGTCGCGCGCGCGGCGCTCACGCCATTCGCGCGCTGGGTGCAGGAGACGCGCGACGTGCCCGTGACGGCCGACTACCACGCCCTCTGGCGCTGGTCGGTCGACGACGTCGGCGGGTTCTGGGCGGCGATCTGGGAGTACTTCGACGTGCAGCACGACGGGAGCGCCGAGCCGCCGCTCGGCCGCGCGACGATGCCGCACGCCGAGTGGTTCCCCAACGCGGCGCTGAGCTTCCCCGAGCACGTCTTCCGCGGCAAGGACCCGGAGGCGCTCGCGCTGCAGCACACCTCCGAGCTGCGCCCGCTGGACGCCTGGAGCTGGGGGGAGTTGCGCGAGCGGACCGCCCGGATCGCCGCCGGCCTGCGCGCGCTCGGCGTCGGCGAGGGCGACCGCGTCGTCGCCTACCTGCCGAACCTGCCGGAGACCGTCGCCGCGTTCCTCGCCGTGTCCTCGCTCGGGGCGATCTGGTCCTCCTGCTCCCCGGACTTCGGCGCGCGGTCGGTGATCGACCGCTTCGCCCAGATCGAGCCGACCGTGCTGCTCGCGGTCGACGGCTACCGCTACGGCGGCCGCGACTTCGATCGCGTCGCGACGCTCGCCGGCCTCCAGGAGGAGCTGCCGACCGTCCGTCACACGGTCGTCCTGCCCTACCTCTCCCCCGCGCCCGACCTCGCGCCGCTGCGCGACGCGACCGCGTGGGACGACGCCTTCCCGGCCGGTCCGGCGGCCGCCGACCTGACGTTCGCGCGCGTGCCGTTCCGCCACCCGCTGTGGGTGCTCTACAGCTCCGGGACGACCGGGCTGCCGAAGCCGATCGTGCACGGGCACGGCGGCATCCTGCTGGAGCTGCTGAAGAAGCAGCACCTGCACCTCGACGCGCAGGCCGACGACCGCGTCCTGTGGTTCACCACGACCGGCTGGATGATGTGGAACTTCCTCGTCGGCGTGCTGCTGACCGAGGCGTCGATCGTGCTCTTCGACGGCAACCCCGGCCACCCGGATCTCGGCGTGCTGTGGGACGTCGCCGAGCGCACCGGCACCACGACCTTCGGCACCGGTGCCGCCTACCTCGCCGGCTGCCTGAAGGCGGGCCTGCACCCGGGCGCGGGGCGCGACCTGTCGGCGATCCGCGCCGTCGGCTCGACCGGCTCCCCGCTGTCCCCCGAGGGCTTCCAGTGGGTCTACGACGAGCTCGGCGCGGACACCTGGCTGTTCTCCACCAGCGGCGGCACCGACGTCTGCACCGCGTTCGTCGGCGGCGTCCCGACGCTGCCCGTCCATCTCGGCGAGCTGCAGGCCCCGTCGCTGGGCTGCAAGGTCGAGAGCTGGGACGAGGACGGCCGGCCGCACGTCGGCCGCGTCGGCGAGCTCGTCCTCACCGAGCCGCTCCCGTCGATGCCCGTCGGCTTCTGGGGCGACGAGGAGGGCTCCCGCTACCGCGACGCGTACTTCACGTACTTCGATGTCGACCCGCCGGTCTGGCGGCACGGGGACTGGATCGAGCTGACCGAGCGCGGCACCACGATCATCTACGGGCGCAGCGACTCGACCATCAACCGCGGCGGGATCCGCATGGGCACCAGCGAGATCTACCGCGCGGTGCTCGCGCTCGACGAGATCGTCGACGCGCTGGTCGTCGACGTGCCCGGCCGCGAGGGCTTCCCCGACGGCTGGATGCCGCTGTTCGTCGTGCTGCGCGAGGGCGCCACGCTCGACGACGACCTGATCGGCCGGATCGCCCGGCGCGTGCGCGAGGACTGCTCCCCGCGGCACGTGCCCAACGAGGTCCACGCGATCACCGAGGTGCCGCGCACGCTCAGCGGCAAGGTCCTCGAGGTCCCGGTCAAGCGGATCCTCATGGGCGAGGCGCCCGACCGGGCCGCGAGCCGCGACTCGCTCGCCAACCCCGCCGCGCTCGACTGGTTCGTGCGGCTCGCCGCGACGCTCTAGGAGCGGTCCCGCCGCCACGGCAGCGGCAGCGGGGTGTCCGGCAGCTCCGGCTCCCCCGGTGGGGGCGGCAGCGGCGTCGCCGGTCGCAGCCCGACGACGAGCAGGAAGAGCGACCCGGCGGCGAGAACGAGCGGCCAGCCGACGAGGCCCCCCGTCGGCCCCGACGACGAGCAGCCACTCGGCCAGCACCACGATCCCGACGACCACCGGTCCGCGGTGCTCGTCGACCGCGCCGTAGGCGACCAGCCCGAAGCCGGCGGCGAGCCTGAGCAGCTCCCAGCCCGTCCCGAGCCCCACCTCGACGCCGCCCGGCGGTCCGCCCGCGAGCCGCAGCAGGAACCCGACGCCCTCCAGCGCGGCGCTCGCCAGGATCGCCCCGACCGCGACCCCGGCCGCGTTGGCGAGCTGGGCGGCGTGCGCCGGACGCCGGTCGCGTCGCGCGAGCGCGACGAGCGCGAGGACGACCGCGCAGACGAGCAGCAGCCGCCGGTAGCCCGCCGGGGACGGGTCGCCGACCGTCTCGGCGGCGGAGAGCACGAGCACGATGCCCGACAGGGCCGCCAGCAGCGTCAGCGCCGCGGTGTACCGCGCCCGCGCCCACACGACCGCGACGGCCATCAGCACCGCGGAGGTCCACAGCAGCGTCGTCGCCTGCGCGAGCTCGGCGTCGAGCAGCTCGACCACGTCGCGGAGCGCGACGAGCGTCAGGAACCACGTGCACAGGTACAGCGCGACCTGGTAGCCGCGCGGGCTCGTGGGCTCGGTCGGGGAGCGCCACGCGATCGTCGCCAGCAGCGCCAGCACCACGACCGTGATCGCCAGTCGGCCGCCCGCCCCGAGGTCGTCCTGCAGGCGCAGGCTCAGCAGCCCGACGAGGACCGTCAGCGCGACCGCGCCGGCCGCGATCTGGTCGCCACGGAACGGCTCGGGGGTCAGGAGGCGCAGCACCGCGCCAACCTACCCGGAGCGCGCCCGCCCCGAGCGTTCAGCGGTGCCAGTCGACGGGGCCGGCCACGAGCGTGTGGCTGCCCAGCGGCCGGCCGAGCACCTCGGCGACCGCGCGCGAGGCCTCGAGCAGCTTCGCCAGGTCGATCCCGGTGTCGACGCCCATCTCGTGCAGCATCGACACGAGGTCCTCGCTCGCGATGTTGCCGGTCGCGCCCTTGGGGACCGGGCAGCCGCCGAGCTCCCCGAAGCTCGACTCGAAGCTCGTGCAGCCCGCCTCCAGCGCGGCGAGCGCGTTGGCGAGCCCCTGGCCGCGGGTGTTGTGGAAGTGCGCGGTGATCTCGACGTCGTCCCCGAGCCGCTCGCGCGCGGCGACGAAGAACTCGCGGACCTGCCGCGGGTTCGCCATCCCGGTCGTGTCGCCGAAGCCCAGCTCCTGCGCGCCCGCGTCCCGCAGCGCGACCGCGAGGTCGAGGACCCGGTCGCGCGGCACCTCCCCCTCGTAGGGGCAGCCGAACGACGTGGCGATGACCGCCTCCACCTGCTTGCCCGCCTCGCGCGCCCGCGGGATGACCTTCTGCAGGCCGGCGAGCGACTCGGCGATCGAGCGGTTGACGTTCTTGCGGTTGTGCGTCTCCGAGCCGCTCAGGAAGACCCCGCACTCCTCGAACAGGTCGGCGACGGCCAGCGCGTTGTCGAGCCCGCGCTCGTTCGGGATCAGCACGCTGCGCGACACGCCGGCGGGCACGTCGATCCCGGCGAGCACCTCGGTGTTGTCCGCGAGCTGCGGCAGGACGTCCGGCCGCACGAACGAGGTCACCTCGATGCGCTTCACGCCGGTCCGCACGAGCAGGTCGATCAGGCGGATCTTGTCCGCGGTGGCGATCGTCTCCGGCTCGTTCTGGAACCCGTCACGCGGCCCGACCTCGCGGACGTGGACGGACGACGGCAGGTCGGGCAGGGCGCTCACGGGCCGGTCTCCTACTTCGAGGACGTCTTCTTCTTCGGCGGGTCGGGCACGGTCTTCCCGATCTTCGTGCCGATCTCGAACGACGCGTACGCGTTGACGTGCTGGACGTCGAAGCCGAGCAGGTCGGTGGAGCGGTTCAGCCGCTTGGGCAGCGTGAAGCGCCAGCGCTTGCCGGTCTTCGTGACGCGCTTGGCCTCGCCCAGGGCGGTGATGACCTCCTCGCCCTTGCCGTCGATGCGCGCGGCGCGCCAGCGGATGTAGGTCGCCGGGACCTTCGTCAGCACGGTCACGTCCCCGTTGGGGCGCACGGTGACCGTGTTGGCGAACTTCAGCGGGTACTTCACCTCCGGCGTGCACTCGCCGCCGGTGCCGTCCGCCTTCGGGACGCAGTTGTAGCCGACCGTCGCCGGGGCCTTCTGCGTGGACGACTGCACGATCAGCGTGCGGTAGTCCTGCGCCGCCGGGGCCGCCGTGTTCTGCGCGAGGGCGAGCGAGGTGAGGGGTGAGCGTGGCGCCCACTCCCCCCGCCAGGGCCATCCGCGCTCTCCTGCCGTCGAGTCGCATGGACGACGAAATCTATACTCCGGCGCCCATGGCCGACCCCATCTCCATCATCGGTGGTTCCGGTGCACTGGGCTACGGACTCGCTGTCCGGCTCGGTCGCGCAGGCATCCCCGTCACCATCGGATCCCGCGACGCGGCGCGCGCGGTGGAGGCCGCCGAGCGCGCGGCCGCGGCCGTCCCGGACGGCTCGTTCACCGGGCTCGGGAACGCGGAGGCGGCCGCCGGGAGCTCGATCGTGATCCTGTCGGTGCCGTTCCGCAACCAGTCCGAGACGCTC
The DNA here is from genome assembly GCF_009707605.1 of Conexibacter sp. W3-3-2. Classification (NCBI taxonomy): domain Bacteria; kingdom Bacillati; phylum Actinomycetota; class Thermoleophilia; order Solirubrobacterales; family Conexibacteraceae; genus Conexibacter; species Conexibacter sp. W3-3-2. The sequence continues at coordinate 1,214,064 of NZ_WLYW01000001.1, forward strand.
ACGAACCTGAAGACGACGCTGCAGCCCGGGCAGCTCGTCGTCGACGCGACCGTGCCGCTGGCCGCGGCCGTCAGCGGCAAGGCGACGCGCATCCTCGGCGTCTGGCAGGGCTCCGCCGCCCAGCAGGCGCAGGAGATGGTCCCGGAGGGCGTACGCGTCGTCAGCGCCTTCCACACCGTCGCCGCCGCCCACCTCGGCGACCTCGACTGGCAGCTCGACGAGGACATCCTCGTCTGCGGCGACAAGAAGGACGACAAGGCCCGCGTGATCGAGCTGATCGGGAAGATCGACGGCCTGCGCGGCGTCGACGCCGGCAAGCTCGAGATGAGCCGCATCGTCGAGTCGCTCACCCCGCTGCTGATCGGGATCAACGTGCGCCACAAGACGCACGCCGGCATCAAGATCACCGGTCTGCCGTCGGCGTGAGCGCCGGTCCCGTCGTCGTCCTCGCCGGCGGTACCGGCGGGGCGAAGCTCGCGCGCGGGATGCTCGACGTGGTCGGTGACGACCTCGTGGTGGTCGCCAACACGGCCGACGACGTCGAGCTCTACGGCGCGTACGTCTCGCCCGACCCGGACCTCTGCGCGTTCTGGCTGGCGGACCGCATCGACGCGCGCGGCTGGGGCCTGGACGGCGACACCTTCCACGTCATGGACGGGCTGCGCGAGCTCGGCCGCGAGGTCTGGTTCAACCTCGGCGACCGCGACCTCGCCGTCGGGCTGCGCCGGGCCGAGCGGCTCGCCGCGGGCGACCGCCTGACCGAGGCGCTGCACGAGCTGACCGCCGCCCTGGGGCTGACCGCGCGCGTGCTGCCGATGAGCGACGCGCCCGTGCGCACACGCGTGCGCACCGAGGGCACGTGGGCCCCGTTCCAGGAGTTCATGATCCGCCGGCAGGGACGCGGGCCGATCGAGGACGTCGCGTTCGACGGCATCGAGGCCGCGACGCCGCCCCCGGAGGTGCTCGACGCGATCGCCGCCGCCCGCGCGATCGTCATCGGGCCGAGCAACCCGGTCATCTCGATCCGGCCGATCCTCGACGTCCCGGGGATGCGCGAGGCGCTCGCCGCCTCCCCCGCCGCGGTCGTCGCGGTCAGCCCGATCGTCGGCGGCACCGTGGTGAAGGGACCGACGGAGCCGTTCCTCGCGTGGGCCGGGCACCCCCTGAACGCGTCGGGGATCGCCGCGCACTACGGTGGTGTCCTCGACGGTCTCGTCACGGACGAGGCCGGTCACGGAACCAGCGTGCCGATGCTCCAGACCGACACCATGATGGGCGACGCCGCCGCACGGCAGCGTCTCGCCCGACAGACCCTCGACTTCACGGAGGGTCTGCGATGAGCACGATCGCCGTCGTCCCCGTCAAGCGCTTCGGCGACGCCAAGCAGCGCCTGGCCGACCACATCGGCGAGCCGACCCGCAAGGCGCTCAGCGAGGCGATGGTCACCGACGTCCTCATCGCGCTGCGGCGCGCGCAGCGCGTCGACCGCGTGATCGTCGTGACGAACGAGCCCGCCGCCGAGGCGCTAGCCAACGGCTACGACGCCGAGCCGGTCCTCGACTCCGACGGGGAGACCTCGCACAGCTCGGCGGCGCTCGTCGGCGTGCGCTCCGCCCGCGAGCGCGGGGCGCGCCGGGTGCTGCTGGTGCCCGGGGACTGCCCGGCCCTCGACCCCAAGGAGGTCGACGCGCTGATCGAGGGAGCCGGCGAGGCGCCCGAGGTCCTCGTCATCCCCGACCGCCACGGGACCGGCACCAACGCCCTGCTGCTGAGCCCGCCGGACGTCATGGAGCCGTCCTTCGGTCCCGGGTCGGCCGCCCGGCACGTCGAGCTCGCCCGCGCCGCCGGTGCCTCCGCCGCGCTGCGCGAGGTCCCGTCCCTGGCGCTGGACGTCGACACCTTCGAGGACCTGCAGGCGCTGCGCGACGCGCTCGCCGGGGTGATCGGCGGCGCCGCGCACACGCGCGGGATGCTGAACCGGCTCGCGCGCCGGTGAACGGGCTGCTCGCGACCCCGGTCGCGGGCCTGCCGCCCCGCCTGCGCGCCGGGGACGACCTTGCCGCGCTCGTCGCCGACGCGGTCGCGGACTGGCGCGACGGGGACGTCGTCGTCATCGCGCACAAGGCGGTCTCCAAGTGCGAGGGGCGCACCGTGCGCCTCGCCGACGTGACGCCCTCGGCGCGGGCGCGGCAGCTCGCCGCCGAGCACGACAAGGACCCGCGGCAGGTGCAGGTGGTCCTCGACGAGTCCGCCGAGCTCGTCCGCGCCGACCACGGCGTGCTGATCACCCGCACCCGGCACGGGTTCGTCTGCGCGAACGCGGGCGTGGACGCCTCCAACAGCGGCGAGGACGACACCCTCGTCCTGCTGCCGCTGGACCCGGACGGCTCGGCCCGCGGCCTGCGCGCCGCGCTGCGCGCGCACACCGGGATCAAGCGGCTGGCCGTCGTGGTGACGGACTCGTTCGGGCGCGCGTGGCGTCACGGGCAGTGCGACGTGGCGATCGGGGTCGCCGGGCTGCAGCCGCTGGACGATCGGCGCGGCGGACGCGACGCGGACGGCCGCGAGCTGCGCGCCACCTGGATCGCGGTGGCCGACCAGGCGGCGGCCGCCGCCGACCTCGTCCGCGACAAGACCTCCGGCACGCCCGCGGTCGTCCTGCGCGGGCTCGGGCACCACGTGACCGCCGACGACGGCCCCGGCGCTGCGGCACTGCTGCGGCCGCTCGCGGAGGACCTCTTCCGCTGACGGCCGCGCCTCCGCGGAGGCGTCTCAGCCGATGCGCAGGACCGCCATCGGGCGGCCGCCGCGCGGGGTCTGCACCTCGACGGTGTCCCCCGCCTTCGCGCCCACGAGCGCGATCGCGACCGGCGACTCCGCGGAGAGCTTTCCGGCGGACGCGTCCGCCTCGGTCGGGCCGACGATCGTGTACGTCGCCTCCTTCCCGGAGGTCTCGTCACGCACGGTGACCGTCGAGCCGAAGCCCACGACGTCGGTGCCGGAGGCCTCGACGACGACCGCGTTGCGCAGCCGCTCCTGCAGGCGCAGGATCTTCGTCTCCAGGTGCCCCTGGTCCTCCTTGGCGATGTGGTACTCGGCGTTCTCCTTCAGGTCGCCCATGTCGCGGGCGAAGGAGATCCGCTTGGCGATGTCGGCCCGCGCGGTCGTCTCGAGCTCGTGCAGCTCCGCCTTGAGCGCCTCCAGGCCCTCCGCGGTGATCGCCTCGCCGCCCGGGGTGCTCATGCGGTCACCAGGTCGAAGCCGTCGAGCGTCATGCCGACGGGCGTGCGCCGCCGCACCGCGTACAGCGTCGTGCGCTCCGCGGCGGGGCGCCCGGCCGCGTGCGCGGCCTCGACGAGGTCCTCCGGGTCCAGGCGGACGCCGTGACGGCTCCCCGCCATGCGGCTGATCGACTCCTCCATGAGGGTTCCTCCCAGGTCGTTGACGCCCCAGCGCAGCGATTCGGTCGCCGCGTCCAGGCCCATCTTGACCCACGAGGCCTGCAGGTTGCTGATCGACCGGCCGAGCGCGAGGCGGAAGACCGCGGTGTGCTTGAGGTTCTCCTCGGCGGAGAGCTCCTCGACGCCGTGCGTGCGGCCGAGCATCGTCATGTACGGGATGAAGCTCAGCGGCACGAACTCGGTGATGCCGCCGGTGCGCTCCTGCAGCGCGCGGACGACGCGCAGGTGCTCGGCGAGCTCCCAGGGCTCCTCGACGTGCCCGAACATCACGGTCGAGGTCGAGCGCAGGCCCGCGGCGTGCGAGGCCTCGATCACCTCGACCCAGCGGGCGGCGGGCAGCTTGTTCGGGCTGATCCGCTCGCGCACGCCGTCGTGGAGCACCTCCGCGGCGGTCCCGGGCGTCGAGCCCAGGCCGGCGTCGCGCAGCTGCGCGAAGACCTCGGACAGCGGCAGGCCGCTGACCGTCGCCATGTGGTCGATCTCCATCGGCGAGTACGCGTGCAGGTGCAGCTGCGGCGCCAGCTGCTTCGCGAAGCGCAGCCAGCCGAGGTAGTCCTCGAACTGCCAGTCCGGGTGGATGCCCGACTGGATGCACAGCTCGGTGGCGCCGAACGCGACCGCGTCGGCGACGCGCGCCGCGAAGTCCTCCCGCGAGTGCTCGTAGGCGTCCGGGGAGCGCCGGGACTGCCCGAAGCCGCAGAACGCGCAGCCGACCGTGCAGACGTTCGAGACGTTGATGTTGCGGTTCACGACGTAGGTGACGTCGTCCCCCGCGAGCTCGGCGCGCAGCTCGTCGGCGGCCTGGCGCAGGTCCTCGACCGCCTCGGGCCGGTCCTCCGCGAAGAGCGCGGTCAGCTCGTCCTCGCTCAGCCACGCACCGTCGCGGCCGCGGGCGATCGCCCCGGCGACGAGGTCGCGGCGGATCGGGCGCGGCGGGTCGGTCCGCCCGGACCCGCGGCGCGGGATGAACGACCAGTACTTCTGGCGGATCGTGTCCATCACGCCCGGGGCGATCCACCCGGCGTCGATGAACGAGCCGTACACGCACAGCCGCTCGGTGAGCGCGTAGCCGCGCGGGGCGAGCTCCTTGCGGACCTGGTGCGGGGACGGGAAGGGATGCTCCGGGCTGATGTGGTCGCCGTTGGCCGACAGGCCCCCGAGGTCGGTGGCGCCGGCGTCGATCAGCCGCGGCCACCAGTCGGCGAGGTTCGGCGGGATCTGCACGCCGACGTCGGGCATGATCCGCCGCGCGTGGGTGACGAGGTCCTCCATCTCCTCGATCGTCACGCCGGTCGCCCAGGCGGGCAGGTCCTTCGCGGGCCGCTCGCCCTCGCCGTCCCACAGGCCCGTCGCCCAGGCGCGCCGGGCGGCCGCGTCGGCGATCTCCGCGACCTCGCGGCCGTAGTAGGCGTCGTGCGGGACGAAGTTCTGCAGGATGACCTCCTGCAGGTGCCCGTGCTCGGCGTGGACCGCGGCCAGCGCGTCGAGTGCCGCGAACCGGTCCTGCGCGGTCTCGCCGATGCCGACGAGGATGCCGCTGGTGAACGGGATCCGCAGCTCGCCCGCCCAGCGGATCGTCTCCAGACGGCGGTGCGGGGCCTTCGTCGGCGAGCCCTGGTGGGCGACGAGGTCGTCGCGGATCGACTCGAGCATCAGCCCCTGCGAGGCGGTGACCTCGCGCAGCCGCGCCAGGTCCTCTTTCGTGAGCACGCCGAGGTTCGTGTGCGGGAGCAGGCCTCGCTCGAGCGCGCGCTCGCAGGTCCACACGACGTACCCGGTGAAGTCCTCGTGCCCGTACGCGGCGAGCCGCGCGGCGACCTCGGCGTTGACCTCGGGCCGCTCGCCGGTGAGCACGAGCAGCTCCTTGACGTTGCGGCGCGCGGCGGCGTCGAGCTGCGCGATCACCTCGTCGGGCGAGTAGAGGTGCGCCTTGTGGGTCTTGAAGGCGCAGTACTTGCAGAAGCACTGGCAGGTTCGCGAGAGCGAGAGCGTGACGTTTCGCGAGAAGGTGACGCGACGGCGCATCAGCGGAGTGTATGGCGTCGCCGGACCGGTCCCGTCGAGGGCCGCGGACGCGCCCGGCGGCCGGCGCGGCTCCGCGGCGCGGGTCCGGCGACGCCTATCCTGGCGGCGTGCTCCGTCGCCTGCTGCCGCTCCTCGCCCTCCTCGCCGCGCTCGGCCTGGCCGCCTGCAGCGGCGGTGACGGCCGCCCCGAGGAGGACGCGACGCTGCTGCTGGACTTCACGCCCAACGCGGTGCACGCGGGCATCTTCCTGGCCCGGTCGCGGGCGTTCGACGAGGCCGAGGGCGTGCGCCTGGAGATCCAGCCGCCGTCGGACTCGACCGACGCGGTGAAGCTCCTGACCGCCAACCGCACCGACTTCGCGATCCTCGACATCCACGACCTCGCGATCGCCCGCGAGAAGGGCGCCGATCTCGTCGCCGTGATGCCGGTCGTCCAGCAGCCGCTGGCGAGCGTCATCACCGGGCCGGACGTCCGCCGCCCGCGCGACCTCGAGGGCCGGACCGTCGGGGTCACCGGCCTGCCGAGCGACGTGGCCGTGCTGCGGTCGATCGTCCGCGGCGACGGCGGCGACCCGGAGCGGGTGAAGACGACCACGATCGGCTTCACCGCCGTGCAGGCGCTGCTCGGCGGCAAGGTCGACGGCGTGACCGCGTTCTGGAACGCGGAGGGCGTGGCGCTCAAGCGCGAGAAGCCCGACACGCGCGTGTTCAAGCTCGACCGCTACGGCGCCCCCTCCTACCCCGAGCTCGTGCTCGCGGTCAGCCGCTCGACCTACCAGGAGCGCCGGCCGCTCGTGCGCGCGGTGGTCACCGCGCTCAAGCGCGGCTACGACGAGGCGATCGCCGACCCGGAGTCCGGGACGACCGCGCTCGTCGAGGCCCAGGAGGGGCTGCGCCAGGACCTCGTGCTCGAGGAGCTCGAGGCCGTCTCTCCCGCGCTCGTCGGCAGCTCGGTCGGCTTCGGCGTGTTCGGCCGGCGCGACGTCGAGGAGTGGGCCCGCTGGGAGGCCGAGGTCGGCATCACCGAGGAGCCCGTGAACGTGGCGCTGGCGTTCGGCCGGCCCTGACGGCCGGCCCGGGCGCTACTGGGAGCGCAGGCGACGGAACTCGTCGCGCACCGACTGCGGCCGGCCCCACATCTGCGTGACCTCGACGCGGCCGCTGCGGACCTGGCGGACCGCGAGCTCGCCGGCGATGCCGGCGTCGTCGAGCAGGCCGAGCGCGGTGCTCACCGCGGGCGCCGAGGCGGCGTGCCCGAAGCGGTGGGCGACGAGCAGGCGCCAGTGCCAGTCGTGCTGCGAGTAGGGCTGCGCGTTGCAGGTCACCAGGTACACCGCGGCGTCGATGTAGCGCTCCTCGTCGTGGATCCGCAGGTCGATCTCGAGATCGGTCCAGTCGTCGGGGAGCGAGTCGACGATCCGCTGGAAGGTGTCGGCGAGCGGCATGAGCAGGAATCTACCGTCTGCCATCCTCCGACCCCATGACCGTCCTCGTCATCACGGACACCGACCGCGAGGCGCTCACCACCGGCGCCGGGCTCGTGGACCGCTCCGAGCGCGGCAAGCTCGCGCTCACCGGCGCCGACCGTCGCAGCTTCCTCAACGGCCAGGTCACGAACGAGATCGAGGCCCTGGAGCCCGGCGGCGGCACGTACGCGGCGTTCCTCACCCACAAGGGCAAGATGCTCGGCGACGTGCGGGTGCTCGAGACCGGCGAGGAGCTCCTGCTGGACACCGAGCGCGTCGCGCTGCAGGCGCTGTTCGACCTCGTGCGCCGGTTCAGCATCGGCTACGACGTGCAGCTGCACAAGCGGACGCTGCAGACCGGGCTGCTGTCGCTCGTCGGGCCGCGCGCGGCGGCCGTCGCGGACGCCGAGGACCTGCCCGCCGAGGAGCACGCGCACCGGGCCGGGACGCTCGGCGGGCGCCCCGCACGGCTCGTGCGCACCCGCGCGGGCGTCGACGTGCTGACCGCGACCGAGGACGTCGAGGCGGTCCGCGCCGCACTGCTCCAGGCGGGCGCCGTGGCGGTGACGGAGGCCTCCGCGGAGGTGCTGCGCGTCGAGGCGGGCGTCCCGCGCTACGGCGTCGACCTCGACGACACCGTGATCCCGCAGGAGGCGGCGCTCAACGAGCGGGCCGTGAGCTTCACGAAGGGCTGCTACGTCGGCCAGGAGACCGTCGCGCGGCTCTTCTACAAGGGCAAGCCCAACCGCCACCTGCGCGGGCTGCGGCTGTCCGGGCCCGCCGCGCCCGGTGACGCGCTCGTGCTCGCCGGGGAGTCCGGGGAGCGCGAGGTCGGCCGCCTGGGCAGCGTCGCGGACTCCCCGCAGCACGGGCCGATCGCGCTCGCGCTCGTGCGCCGCGAGGCGGCGCCCGGGGACGTGGTGCGCGTCGGCGACGGCGACACGACCGCGGTCGTCACCGAGCTGCCGTTCGGCCCCGCGGACTGAGCGGCGCCGCGGGCGCGCCGCGCCGCGCGTCGGGCGCCCCGACGCCGTCGGCGGGCGGCTCGGGCACGCCGTGGGCGCGCAGGAACGCGGCGATCCGCCGCCGGGCCGGCTCCGGGTCGAGCTCGAGCGTCGGGACCACCCGGCCGCGCAGCCACGTCTCGGCGATCCGCTGGCGGCCGACGTCGGCGGGCGCGAGGTGCGGCACGGTCCCCGGACCGGTGTCGCGCAGCGCCCGGACCGTGCGGGCGACCCCGTCCTGCACGTCGTCGAGCGGCCCGTGGTCGGCGACGCGTCCGCCGACGAGCCAGAACGCGTCCCAGCCCCGCACGCCGCGGTGGGAGGCGAGCACGAGCCGCGGCCGGGCGTGCGCGGCGGCGACGTCCTCCCCCAGGGCGGCGAGCAGCTCCTCCAGGCGGGCGCGGCGACGCCGCAGCCACGCGGCGCGCTCGTAGCGCTCGGCGGCCGCGGCCCGGCGCATCTGTTCGTCGACGTGGCGCAGCAGCGGGTGGGTGGACGCCGGCACGCCGCCGACCGTGTCGCGCCGGGTGAACAGCGCCAGCGCCTCGTCGAGCTTGCGGCGGTAGGCGTTGGGGTCGAGGTCGCCCAGGCACGGGGACGCGCAGCGGCCCATCTGCCCGTACGCGGACGGGTGCGGCCGGCGGGGCAGCGAGCGGCCGCAGTGCCGCAGCCCGAACAGCGAGTTCAGCTGCTCGACGAGCTCGAGCGCTCCCGCGCGCGAGGCGAGCGGCCCGACGTTCACGGCGTGGCCGGGCGCGGGCTCCGGCGCCACCTCGAGCACGGGGAACGCGATGTCGAAGCGGCAGCGCAGGTATACGAAGCGGTCGCGGTGCTTGTCGCGGACGTTGCCGGGCGGCAGCAGCTCCCCGATCAGGCGCTGCTCCTCCAGCAGGGCGCCGAGCTCCGAGCGCGTCTCGACGTGGTCGACGGACTCGACCCGCGCCGACCAGTCCCCGTCGGTCGAGGACGGGGCGAAGTGCGCGGCGGCCCGTCGGCGCAGCGACACGGACTTGCCGACGTACAGCGGCTGGCCCGCCTCGTTGCGGAACACGTAGACGCCCGGGGCGTCGGGCAGGTGCCCCATCGCGGGGGCGCGCCGACGCACGCCCTGGAGCGTCGCGCCGCCGTCGGTGCGGCCGGCGCGCGCCCGGCGGGGCCGGGCCGGGCGCAGGAGCGCGACCGCGTCCGCGACGGTGATCGCGTTGGCGCAGAGCTTCGGGAACAGCGCGCAGAACACGCGCGCGCAGGTCTCGGCGTCCGCGAGCGCGCGGTGCGAGACCTCGACGTCGATCCCGAGCGAGCCCGCGAGCAGCGCGAGCTTGCGCTGGCGGGCCAGCGGGTGCAGCCGTCGCGCCATCGCGACGGTGCAGAGCGTCGGCGGGTCGGGCCAGTCCAGTCCCGCGCGGTCGAACGCCTGTCGCAGCACCCGGACGTCGAACGACGCGGAGTGCGCGACGAGGACGCGATCCTCGAGCAGCTCGGCGAGCTCGGGCAGCGTCGTCTCGGCGGCGGGCGCGGCGTCGACCATCGCCTGCGTGATGCCGGTGAGGCGCTGCACGCCGCGGCTCAGCGGCGCGTGGACGGCGCACAACGTCTCCCAGCGGTCGTGCAGCTCACCGCCCCCGACGAGGACGGCGCCGACCTCGGTGAGCTCGCAGGCGTCACCGGCCTTGCCGTTGGTCTCGGTGTCGACGACGAGGAACTCCTGGGTGAGCAGCGACTGGTGCACGATGCGAACACGTGTACGTGTCGGCCCGGACGGCACGCAGGACGACGTGCACCCGTCCGACCGCGCGGAGGGCTACCGTGGAAAGCGAGCACCCCGCCCTCCCCAGAGAAAGGCAGCGCGCATGACGACCGTCTCGCAGCAGGACGCCCTCCGCCGGCTCGAGGAGCTCGACGCGCTCGTGCGCGACGCGTGGGAGCAGTACCAGGCCGAGGTCCGGCTGCTCGACGGCGCCGCCTACGCCGTGGCCGAGCCCGCCGCCTGGGACGCCCTGCAGCTCACGCTCGCCGAGGTGCAGGCCGAGCGCGAGGCGCTCGCGGCCCCCGCGACCGGCAGCATCTGAACGTCGCCGTTCATCGCCGTTGACCCGAACGCCGGGTGTTCGGTTAGGGTTGCGCTCCGGGGGCCTGCTGTGGGCCCTCGAGGGCCCTGGGATGGAGAGCGATCGTCACGTGACCAAGAGGATGCGCCGGACGGCGACCGCGCTCGCGGCGACCGTGCTGCTGACCGCGGCCGGCTGCGGCGACGACGAGGACTACGCCAACGAGGAGCGGCCGCCCGCGCCGATCGTCGTGACGGCGGCGATCACGCCGTCGGGCGTCGCCGTGTCGCCCGAGAAGTTCGGGGCCGGGCCGATCAACCTGATCGTCACCAACCAGACCGAGACCTCGCAGCAGGTGACGCTCGAGACCCGCGACACGTCCTCCGGACCGGGCATCACGCAGCGCACGGGTCCGATCAACCCGCGGGACACCGCGACGCTGAAGGCCGACGTGCCCAGCGGCTCCTACCGGGTGTCCGTGGGCGCCGGGTCGATCGACGCCGCGACGCTCGAGGTCGGCGCCGAGCGGCCGAGCGCGCAGAACGAACTCCTGCAGCCCTGAGCGTCCGCGTCTGGCACGATCGGGGGATGCCACGCCCGCGCCGGACCGCGATCCTGGCCGCCTGCCTCGCCGCCGGGGCCCCGGCCACGTACGCGCTCGCCCAGACCACGGTCACCCCCGAGCAGGAGACGACGGGGAGCAGCAACCCCCAGGCGTTCTTCTCGCAGGAGCTGCAGGCCGACGCGAAGACGAGCTCCGCGATCAAGCGCCTGCTGTCGAGCAAGGCGGGCTTCGTCGACGCGCGCAGCGGCTTCGTCGACGTGACGGGCGACGGCAAGGCCGACGCGATCGTCCTCGTCACGATGCCCGGCCAGGCGGGCACGGTCGCCCTCTACCTCTTCTCGACCGACGGCGGCGCCTCGGGCAAGCCGACCGCCAAGCTGCGCGCGGTCTTCCGCAGCCAGCAGCTCTATCGCGCCACGTTCAAGCTGCGCAACGGCACGCTCGTGGTCCGCACCCCCGTGTACGCCAAGGGCGACGAGCCGCAGGCCCCCTCGAAGTTTGAGGAGCGCGACTACGTGTGGGACAAGGCGTCCACGACGCTGCGTCGCACCGCCCGGCGGGAGTTCGCCGGCCCGGGCGCGACGCCCCCGCGCTGAGGGCCCGCGGCCCGGCCGCGGGACGGCACCGCAAACTCACGCTGCGGCCGGGTAACCTCTCCGGTCCTATGGCAGTCGATATCTCCCAGGTGTCCGTCGTCGACACCGAGCCCGGCGAGCTCCCGGCCACGATGGCGGCTTGGGTCATCCGCGAGGACCGCTTCGGCGAGCCGCGCGATGCCTTCCAGGTCGAAGAGATCGAGGTCCCGGAGCCCGGGGCGTTCGAGGTCGTGGTCCGCGTGATGGCGGCCGGCGTCAACTTCAACAACGTGTGGGCCGCGCTGGCGGAGCCCATCTCGATCTTCCGCTACGGCGACCACCCGCAGTACGGCCACCACATCGGTGGGTCGGACGCGTCGGGCATCGTCTGGAAGGTCGGCGAGGGCGTCACCCGCTGGAAGCCGGGCGACGAGGTCGTGATCCACTGCAACATGGCGTCCTACGAGGATCCCGAGGTCCACGGCCTCGACCCGATGGCCGCCCCGTCGCAGATGATCTGGGGCTACGAGACCACCTGGGGCTCCTTCGCGCAGTTCACGAAGGTCCAGGCCCAGCAGCTCCTCCCGAAGCCCAAGCACCTGAGCTGGGAGGAGGCCGCGTCCTACGGCCTCACGTACTTCACCGCGTACCGGATGCTCTTCAACCGCGGCGGCCTGACCGCCGGCAAGAAGGTCCTGATCTGGGGTGCGGCCGGCGGCCTCGGCGTCTTTGCCGTGCAGCTGTGCAAGGCCGCGGGCGCGGAGTGCGTCGGCGTCGTCTCCTCCGAGGAGAAGGGCGAGCTCGTCAAGGAGCTCGGCGCCGCCGGCTACCTGAACCGCAACGACTTCAAGGGCATGATGCGCAAGGGCGGCGAGACGCCCGAGGAGGAGAAGGCCCGCTTCCTCGAGTCGCGTCGCTTCTCGCAGGCGGTCAACGAGATCCTCGGCGAGGCGCCCGACATCGTCTTCGAGCACGTCGGCACCGCGACGTTCCCGACCTCCGTCTACGCGGTCAAGCCGTTCGGCAAGGTCGTCATCTGCGGCGCCACCTCCGGCTACACGCTCGACTTCGACGTCCGCTACCTGTGGATGCGCCAGAAGGAGATCATCGGCTCGCACTTCGCCAACGCGTGGGAGTGCAACCTCGCGAACAAGCTCATCGAGGAGTCGAAGGTCCGCCCCGTGCTCTGGAAGACCCTCGGGTTCGACGGGGTCGCCGAGGCGCACCAGATGATGCGCGACAACCAGCACCTCGGCAAGATCGCCGTGCTCGTCGGGGCCACCGAGCCCGGGCAGGGCCGCACCGCCGAGGGCGAGGGCGCGATCATCGCGGAGGTGGGTGCCTGATGGCCGCCGGCGCCGTGCAGATCGGCTGGTACGCCACGGGCTTCCGTGGCGACCAGCTCCAGGAGGCGCTCGAGGAGATCTCGGCGATCGCCCCCCGCTACGGGTCGACGCACTACAGCGTCTACCGCTCGATGGACGACCGCTACCGCTTCACCCAGTACTTCCACTTCGAGAAGAAGGCGGACTGGGACGCGTTCTGGAACGGCCCCGAGTTCACGCGCTTCCGCGTCGTGACCTCCGGCTGGTGGCAGGTCCCGGTCCTCTACACCTGGCAGGAGGTCGCGTCCTTCGGGTTCGCCCCCGCCGTGGAGCCCGCCGAGGCGTAGGTGGTCCGCCGGTCCTGCGGGACCGGCCCCCACCGAGGATGTGCCGACGGGGCGCGGGAGACCGCGCCCCGTCGTCGTGCTGCGGGGCCCTAGGCCTTCTCGAGCGGGGCCATCGTCAGGCCCGCGTCCTGCAGCTGGGACCAGTAGTGCTCGGCCAGCTCCTGGTGCCCGGACCAGACGATCGCCTGGCCGGTGTTGTGGATCTGGTCGGCGATCCGGTAGCCGCGGTCCAGCGTGATGCCGGGGATGAACCGAGCGAGGGTGCTCGCGACGCCGTCGAAGGTGTTGTGGTCGTCGTTGCGGACGATGACGCGCCAGGCGCCACCGAGACCACTGTCGGGCCCGCTCGTGCGGGGGAGTTCGATCGTCTGGCTCACGTCGGCGGACGTTACCGGGATTCGTCGCGCTTTTCCTCGCGCTTGGCCCAGTACCGGGCCAGCCCCGCGTGGTTCATCGACGGCCGGTACGCCTCCTCGTAGGCGGCGCGCGCGACGGGGTCGTCGGTCTTGGCGTGGATCAGCGCCCGTGCGGCGGCGGAGAAGCCGTCCTCGTCGGTCCCGCGCGCGAGCTCGGCGAGCTTCGGCAGCGTCTCGCGCAGCTCGTCGAGCTGGTGCTGGACGTCGTCGCGGAAGCCGAAGTGGGTCAGCGCGAGCCGCTCCGGGCGCCACGCCTCGACGAGGTCGATCGAGGCCAGCCAGAGCTCGACGTCGATGTCCGGCGGCGGGGTCGGCGGCAGCGCCGGACCGCCCTCGATGCGCACCCCGGCGACGTCACCGGTGAACGCGGTGCCGGTCTCCTCGTGCAGGTACGCGACGTGGTGCTTGGCGTGCCCGGGCGTGTACGCCGAGCGGAAGCCGTCGATCGTCTCGCCGCCCTGCAGGACGCGGACGTTCTCCTGCGGGACCGGGACGACCTCGCCCCAGAGCCGGTCGAAGTCGGCGCCGTAGATCCGCTTCGCGCTGCTGACGAGCCGCTCGGGGTCGACGAGGTGGCGGGCGCCCTGCTCGTGCACGCAGACCTCCACGTCCGGCCAGCGCTGCACGAGCCGGCCGGCCGCCCCCGCGTGGTCGAAGTGGATGTGGGTCAGCAGGATACGGCGCGGCGCGGGACGGTCCTCCCCGCGCGCCGCGAGCATCGTAGCGTGCGCGACCTCGGGGCCGGGGTCGACGAGGACGTCGTCCCCCACGGCGTAGCAGCAGACGGCGCGACGCGCCCCCATGTGCTCGACGTCCAGTGCTCGGATCTCGGTCATGCGTAGGCCTCTCTCTCGGCGACGATCACGTCCTGGAACGACAGGTGCTCCTCGCGGCCGCACCACGATCCCGGGTGCAGGCCGATGAGCGTGAGCCCGTGACGGCGCAGCGTCCGGAACACCCACTCGTCGGCGTAGGCGACGGCCTCCTCGGGCATCGCCTCGTCGAGGATCGCGACCTCCTCCTCCGCGTCGAGGAACGGGAAGTGCGCGACCCCGTCCTCGATCAGCGTGCGGGAGGTGTCGTTCAGCAGGAAGAAGGTGGCGAGGACGCGGCCACCGGGCTTCAGGCAGCGCGCGATCTCCGCGAGGTAGTGGTCGGCCTCTGCCTCGAGCAGGTGCGTGAGCACGCTCGTGCAGAGGACGACGTCGAACGACCCGCCCGGGTACGGGAAGCGGTAGTCCGCCGCGGTGTGCGTCCCGCCCGGGTTGTAGCGGGCGTTGAAGAGGTCGGCGACGCGGAAGCGGAAGTGCGGGTGGCGGCGGTAGCGGCGCCGGCACCAGCCGATCCCGTCGACGTTGACGTCAAAGCCGTCGTAGCGGCCGCCGGCCTGCGGGTCGAGCACGCGGGTGAGCGGCCGGGCCATCCGGCCGATGCCGCAGCCGACGTCGAGCACCGCGTCGGACGGGCGCAGGCCCACGAGCCGCTCGAGGTGCCCGGCGAACTCCTCCCCGGTCTCGACGAAGTCCGAGTGCCCGACGAACTGCAGGCGCCGCGGGGGCACGAGCCGGTCGGCCCGCGGCGGGCGGCTCAGGTAGCGGTCCCGGACGTCGAGCGCCCGCAGGCGCGCGGACATGGCGACTCGGCGGGACACGGGCGCCCCAGGCTAGTCGATCCGATCTCGTGGACAATGCCCGCATCGACCTCGCTCGGCGCCCCCATCCCCTGCGCGCCCTCGGGCGTGCGATCGCGCGGTTCTGGCGCAAGGCCTACGACGACGGCGTCACGGGTCTCGCGGCGATGGTCGCGTACAACCTGCTGCTGTCGATCTTCCCGCTGGCGCTGATCGCGCTGTTCGTCGCCGGGCAGGTCCTGAGCTCCGAGGACCTCGAGCGGTCGGTGCTCGCCGACCTCCAGCGGCTCTTCCCCAGCGCGGCCGACAGCACGCTGCGCAGCGCGCTGAACAGCATCGAGCAGCGCACGACGACGACCGGGATCGTCGCGCTCGTCGCCTCGGTGTGGATCGGCTCGTCGTTCTGGGGTGCGCTCGACACGGCGTTCGGCCGCATCTACGGGACCGACTCGCGGCCGTGGGTCCGCCAGAAGCTGTTCTCCGTCTCGATGCTCGTCGTCGTGTTCCTGTTCTTCGTCGCGTCGCTGGCGATCCCGTTCGCGCAGTCGACGTTGCGCAAGGGCGCCTCGGGCCTGCCGTTCGGGCTCGACGACGTGCACGAGATCGTCTTCGGGATCACGCTCGCCGCCGGACTCGTGCTGCTCTTCGCCACCCTCTGCCTCGTGTACTGGCGGGTGCCGCGGGGGGCGATGCCGTGGCGGCGCGTCTGGCCGGGCGCGCTCGGCGCGACGCTGGCGATCGGCGTGGTCGACTACGCGTTCCCGCTGTACCTGACGAACGTGTCGACGATCGCCGAGGTCGGCCCCTCGGTCGTGTTCGCGCTGATCGCGCTGGTGTGGTTCTACGCCCTGGCGATCATCCTGCTGGCCGGGGCGGTGGTGAACGCGCTGCGCCGCACGCCCGAGGAGGTGCGGGCCGACGCCACCCGGGCCGCGGCGTCGGGCCCCGCCGCACGGGTGGAATCCGTCGTCCATCCCTAGAATCCTGCGCATGAGCGACCATCGGCTGCCGGAGCGGGACCGCCCCTGGATGATGCGGACCTACGCGGGACACTCGACCGCGGAGAAGTCCAACGAGCTGTACCGCTCGAACCTCGCGAAGGGCCAGACCGGCCTGAGCGTGGCGTTCGACCTGCCCACGCAGACCGGCTACGACCCCGACCACGAGCTCGCCCGCGGCGAGGTCGGCAAGGTCGGCGTGCCGGTCGCGCACCGCGGCCACATGACGACGCTGATGTCCGGCATCCCGCTGGACAAGATGAACACGTCGATGACGATCAACGCGACCGCCGCGTGGCTGCTCGGCCTGTACATCGTCGCCGCCGAGGAGCAGGGCGTCGCGCAGGAGCAGCTCCAGGGCACGACGCAGAACGACATCATCAAGGAGTTCCTCGCGCGCGGGACCTACGCGTTCCCGCCCGGCCCGTCGATGCGGCTGATCGCGGACATGGTCGCCTACACGGTGACCGAGGTCCCGAAGTGGAACCCGATCAACATCTGCAGCTACCACCTGCAGGAGGCGGGCGCCACGCCCGTGCAGGAGATCGCGTACGCGATGAGCAACGCGATCGCCGTGCTCGACGCGGTGCGCGAGCGCGTCGACGAGTCGCTCATGCCGAAGGTCTTCAGCCGCATCTCGTTCTTCGTGAACGCGGGCGTGCGGTTCGTCGAGGAGCACGCGAAGCTCCGCGCGATGGGCATCCTCTGGGAGGAGCTCGGGCGCGAGCGCTACGGCGTCACCGACGAGAAGCAGCTGCGCTTCCGCTACGGCGTGCAGGTCAACTCGCTGGGCCTGACCGAGTCGCAGCCGGAGAACAACGTGCAGCGGATCGTGCTCGAGGCGCTCGCGGTCACGATGGGCCGCAACGCGCGCGCCCGCGCGCTCCAGCTCCCCGCGTGGAACGAGGCGCTCGGCCTCCCGCGCCCGTGGGACCAGCAGTGGGCGCTGCGGATCCAGCAGGTCCTCGCGTTCGAGACCGACCTGCTCGAGTACCCCGACATCTTCGAGGGCTCGGTCGTCATGGACGGCCTCGTGAACGAGATGCTCGAGGGCGCGCGCGCCGAGATGGCCGTCGTCGCCGAGCACGGCGGTGCCGTGAAGGCCGTCGACTACATGAAGGCCGCGCTCGTCGACAGCCACCGCGAGCGGATCAAGCGGATCGAGTCCGGCGATCAGACCGTCGTCGGCATCAACAAGTACACCGAGAGCGAGAAGTCGCCGCTCGTGGACGAGGAGGGCGGCATCATGGTCGTCGACCTCGCCGTCGAGGCGCAGCAGCGCGACGCGGTCGTCGCGTGGCGGGCCGAGCGCGACCAGGCCGCGGTCGACGCCGCGCTGGCCGAGCTCACGCGCGTGGCCGGCACCGACGAGAACATCATGCCCGCGACGATCGAGGCCGCCCGCGTCGGCGCGACGACCGGCGAGTGGTCGGCGGCGCTGCGCGACGCGTTCGGCGAGTACCGCGGCCCGACCGGCGTCGGCGAGGCCGCCGCCGGCAGCGACGACCCCGACATCGAGGAGCTGCGCGAGGAGGTCGACCGCGTCAGCGAGGCGCTCGGCCGCCGCATGAAGATCCTCGTCGGCAAGCCCGGTCTGGACGGGCACTCCAACGGCTCCGAGCAGATCGCGGTCCGTGCGCGCGACGCCGGCATGGATGTCGTCTACGAGGGCATCCGGCTGACCCCGGCGCAGATCGCGTCGAGCGCGCTGCAGGAGGGCGTCCACGTGATCGGCCTGTCGATCCTGTCCGGCTCGCACCGCGAGCTGATCCCGGACGTCATCCGGGCGCTGCGCGACGCGGGCGTCGACGCCCCGGTCGTCGTCGGCGGGATCATCCCGGAGGCGGACGAGCAGCCCCTGAAGGACGCGGGGGTCTCGGCCGTCTACACGCCGAAGGACTTCGACATGCGCAAGATCATGCGCGACATCGTCGCGCTGGTCGCCGACCACAACGGCATCGGGACGGCGGCGTAGCCCCCACGTGCCCCTGGACGGCGCGGAGCTCGGATCGCGGCTGCGGCACGGCGACCTGTCGGCCGCGCCCGCGGTCCTGAACCTGGTCGAGAACCGCACGCCGGCGGCGCGCGAGGAGATCGCGCGCCTGCTGCGCGAGGTGTCGCCCGCGCAGCTCGGCCGGGAGGCGCCCGGGCACGTCGTCGGCATCACCGGCCCGCCCGGCGCGGGCAAGTCGACGCTGCTGAGCGAGCTGGTGCGCGAGTGGCGCTCGCGCGACCGCTCGGTCGCGGTGCTCGCGGTCGACCCGTCGTCACGGCGCTCGGGCGGCTCGCTGCTCGGGGACCGCGCGCGGATCACGTTCGACCCGACCGACCCGCGGACGTTCATCCGCTCGACCGCCGCCGGGGAGCGCCTCGGCGGCCTCGCCCCCGCGACGCGCGCGGCCGCGCACGCGCTGGCCGCCGCGTTCGACGTCGTCGTCATCGAGACGGTCGGGGTCGGGCAGTCGGAGACCGAGGTCTCCGAGGTCGCCGACACGATCGCGGTGATCGTGCAGCCGGGCTCCGGCGACGCCCTGCAGTTCCTCAAGAGCGGGATCATGGAGATCCCCGACGTGCTCGTGGTGACGAAGGCGGACCTCGGGTCGATCGCGCTGCGCGCCCGTCGGGACCTGAGCGCGGCGCTGCGCTCGGCGGGCTCGCGCGACACCGCGGTGGTCGCGGTCTCCTCGATCGCCCCGGTCGTCGGGATCGACACGCTCGTGGACGCCCTCGACGAGCACCGCGGGCGACTGGACGTGCCGTCCCGGCGGCTCGCGGCCCGGCGCGCGAGCGCCCTGGCGGACTTCACGGTCGAGCACGGCGAGCGCGGCGTCCGCGCGCTCGGCGGGCGGCGGCCGGCGCAGCGCTTCCTCGACGACCAGGACCCGGGCGCCGACGTGCCCGCGCTGGTCGCCGCCCTCGAATCCCGTGCGGAGACCCCACGCTGATGAAGCTCGACCTGCTCCTCCTGATCGCCGCGTTCGTCGTCGGGACGGTCGTCGCCGAGCTCGCCGGGGCCGTGAACCTCGGGACCGCGCTCGCGTTCGGTCAGCTGACGTTCGCGGCCGTGCTCGTCTGGGTGCTCGTCAAGCGGCCGTGACGTCGTCCGGCCGGACGTCCGGCTCGGGCGCCATCCGGTGGCCGCAGTGCGGGCACACGCGCGCGGAGAGCCGCACGCTGCGGGCGCACGCCGGGCAGTCCTTCGTACCGTAGCGCTCGGCCTGCTCGGCGGCCCGCTCGAGCTCGGCGAGCGTGGCGGCGGCGCGCTCGAGCGCGGCGTGGGCCGCCTCCCGCGCGGTCGGGGCCGCCGGTGCAGCGGCGCGGGGCGGCTCGGGCGCCGCGGCCTCGGGCACGACGGCCGCCTCGGGCGGCTCGGGCGGCTCGGGCGGCTCGGGTGCCTCGGGCGCCGCTCCGGCGCCGACGGGGCCGGTCGCCTCCCTGTCGTCGGGCGCCGCGGCCGCGACCGGCCCGGCGACGTCCTGCAGCGGCCACGGCAGCTCCGCCGACGGCGTCTGCCCGCCCGCGGCGCCGCGACGGCGTCCCGCGGGCCGGCGCAGGCCGCGCGGCAGCGCGCGGAAGGTCCGCTCGACGTCCTCGATGCGGGTCGTCGTCGGCCGCTCGCGTGGCGGGAGGCCGTGCTCGGCCCGGACCCGGTCCTCGGCCCGCCGGTCGACCCAGCGGACCCCGGCCAGGAGCAGCGACGCCCCCGCGACGAGCAGGGGCGTGAGCACCGCGAGGACGTAGAGCACGCCGGTCATCGAGCCCTGGAGGCTAGGCCTCCTGGCGGACGGCGCGCGCCGGTCTCAGAGGACGCCCGTGCCGCCGAGCGCGAGCAGCGCCATCACGGCGACGACGAAGGCGAGCAGGACGCCGTCGAAGCTGCGACGGCCGACGGTGGAGGTGTGCTGGGCGATCTCGTGGGAGGACATGCTCCCCACGTCGGCCGTCCAGCGCGCGCTCCTCAGTTCCGGTCCCCGACGTCGAACGGACGTCCAGGTGCGCGCCCGGTCGTGGTTAGGGCGCGGCGGGCTGGGGCGGCTGCGGCTGCGCCTTCGCGAGCGAGGAGATCCGCCACTCGCCCCCCTCGAGCGTCAGCTCGAGCGTGTCCTGCGAGTCGGGCTGCCCCTCGGCGCTGGAGCGGACCTGCACCAGCGCCTTGGACTTGTTGACCGTCACCTCGCCGACCTCGACCCGCGGGTTCTTCACCTCCTGGAGCCCGCGCTTGAACGCCAGCTCGCAGGGCAGGCCGACCGCCTCGACGCTGCGCAGCAGCTCCTTCGCGACGAGGTCGTCGCAGATCCGCTGGTAGTCCTTCTTCGCGCTCGCCTCCCCGTAGCTGCGCACCGTGTCGCGCACGAGGTCGGTGTCGGACTCCCCGCCGCAGCCGGCGGCGAACGCGCTGAGGGCCGCGAGCAGCGCGGCGAGACGCCTGGTCCGAACGGTCATCGCGCCGCAGAGTACAGTCCCTGCATGGGTCGAGAGGCACTCGTCGACGGGCACGGTCGTCGCATCGGGGACGTGCGCGTGTCGGTCACCGACCGCTGCAACTTCCGCTGCCAGTACTGCATGCCCGCGGAGGGCCTCCCGTGGCTCGAGCGCTCCGACGTCCTGAGCTTCGAGGAGCTGACGCGCATCGTGCGCCTCCTCGCGGAGATGGGCGTCGGCGGCGTGCGCCTCACCGGCGGCGAGCCGCTCGTGCGCCGCGACCTGCCGCGGCTCGCCGCCATGGTCGCCGCGCTGCCGGGGGTCGAGGACCTCGCGATCACCACGAACGGCTTCCTGCTCGAGCGCGACGCCCGGGCGCTCGTCGACGCCGGGGTGCGCCGCTTCAACGTGTCGATCGACTCGCTGCAGCGCGACCGCTTCTACGAGCTGACGCGCCGTGACGCGCTCCCCCGCGTCCTCGCGGGACTCGAGGCGCTCGCGGCGATCCCGCAGGCGCACCCGATCAAGGTGAACGCCGTCGCGCTGCGCGACTTCACCGAGCAGGAGGCGCTCCCGTTCGCCGCGTTCGCGCGCGAGCACCCGTTCGAGGTCCGCTTCATCGAGGTCATGCCCCTGGACGCGGACCGCCGCTGGACGCCGGAGCAGGTCCTGACCGGCCAGGAGCTCCACGACCTGATCCACGCGGTCCACCCGCTCGAGCCGCTCGAGCGCGCGCCGTCGTCCACCGCGCGGGTCTACCGCTTCGCCGACGGCCGGGGCGCCGGGACGATCGGCTTCATCAACCCGGTCAGCGAGCCGTTCTGCGACGACTGCAACCGGCTGCGGCTCACCGCCGACGGCAAGCTGCGCACCTGCCTGTTCTCGGTCAACGAGACCGACCTGCGCACGCCGCTGCGCGACGGGACCGACGACGACGGGCTCGTGCAGATCATCCGCGACGCGGTCTGGCGCAAGGAGCTCAAGCACCGCGTCAACGACCCGGGCTTCGTGCAGCCGCCGCGCTCCATGAGCGCCATCGGCGGCTGAGCGTTCATCCAAACGTCACCGGCGAGCGAACATCCTGGTCGGGATGCTCCTCCTGACGCTCTTCGCCGTCCTCGCCGGTGCCGGCACCGCGGTCAGCCCGTGCGTGCTGCCGGTCCTCCCCGCGCTGCTGTCCGCGGGCGCCACCGGCGGCCGCCGCCGCCCGCTGGGGATCGTCTGCGGGCTGACCGTCACCTTCACGGTGACGATCGTCGGCCTCGCCCAGGTGGTCGACGGCGTCGGGCTCGGCGACGGGCTGCTGCGGACGCTGGCGATCGTCGCGCTGCTCGGCTTCGGGCTCGTCGTGCTCGTCCCGGCGCTCGGCGACCGGGTCGAGGCGCCGCTCTCGCGGCTGGCGCGGTTCGGCCCGACCGGGCGCGAGGGCGACGGCCTGCGGTCCGGCCTGCTGATCGGCGGCGCGCTGGGCTTCGTGTACGCGCCGTGTGCCGGCCCGATCCTCGCCGCCGTGATCGCGGTCGGCGCCGCCACGGGCGAGACCGTCGTCATCGGCCTCGCCTACGCGGCCGGGTCGGCGGCCGTCCTGCTGCTGCTCGCGCTCGGCGGGCGGCGCGTCGTGGACCGCGTGCGCCGGGCCGGCCGCGGTCCCGCCGTCCAGCGGGCGGTCGGTGCGGTGATGGTGCTCACCGCGGTCGCGATGCTCGCCGACCTCGACGTGCGCTTCCAGACCTCGATCGCCGACCACCTGCCCGCCGCGGTCGTCAACCCCACGCGCGCGCTCGAGCGCTCCGGGGCGGTCGCCGACCGGCTCGAGGACCTGCAGGGCGCGCCGCGGTTCGACTCGCAGGCGGCCGCGCGCGAGGCCGCGCCCGCGGTCGCCGCCGCGACCACCGGACCGACCGGTCCCGCCCCGGACCCCGACACCGCCGCGCTCCCGGGCGTGCGCACGCCGCCGCTGCCCGTGCTCGGGCCCGCACCGGAGTTCCGGGACACGCAGCGCTGGTTCAACACCCCGGACGGTCGCGCGCTCTCGCTGCGGCAGCTGCGCCGCGAGCGCAAGGTCGTGCTCATCGACTTCTGGACCTACACCTGCATCAACTGCATCCGGACCCTCCCCCATCTGCGGGCGTGGGACGCGAAGTACCGCCGGCTCGGCCTCGAGATCGTCGGGGTGCACACGCCCGAGTTCGCGTTCGAGAAGGACGCCGGGAACGTCGCGGACGCCATCCGCCGCAGCCGCCTGCGCTACCCCGTCGTGCAGGACAACGACTTCGGCACCTGGAACGCCTGGGGCAACCAGTTCTGGCCGGCCAAGTACCTCATCGACGCCGACGGCCAGGTCCGCTACACGCACTTCGGGGAGGGCGAGTACCGGGAGACCGAGGCCGCCATCCGCGCCCTGCTCGCCGAGGCCGGCGACCGCGACCTCGGCGCCGGGGTCCGCACCACCGGCGGCGACGCGCCCTCGCAGCGCACCACGCCCGAGACGTACCTCGGCTCGCAGCGCGCGCAGGGGTGGGCGCAGCCGCCGACCGACGGCACGCGCGCCTACCGCTACCGCGGCGCGCTGCCGCAGAGCGGCTTCGCGCTCGACGGTCGCTGGCGGGTGGACGGCGAGCGCGCCGCCGCGGTCGCCGACGGCGTCCTGCGCGCGCGGGTCGTCGCCCGGGACGTCTACCTCGTCCTCAGCCCGCCGCGCACGCGTGCGGGCCTCGTGACCGTCGAGCTCGACGGCCGCCCGATCCGCGCCCGCGACGCGGGCGACGACGTCCGCGGCGGCCGCGTCCGCGTGCCGTCGCAGCGCCTGTACCACCTCGTGCACCTCGACCGTCCGGGCGAGCACGAGCTGACCCTGCGGTTCCGCGACGGGACCGCCGGCTACGCGTTCACGTTCGGTTGAGGCGGGGACGGGGGCTGCGGCCCGTCAGATCGGGAAGCCGTCGCGACGGTCGAGCATCGCGGTCGCCTGCAGCAGGTCGTCCGGCGTGTTCACGTTGAAGTACGGCGTCGCGTCGGTCTCCGCGAGCTCCCGCACCCGCAGCCCCTGCACCGCGTCCGTGAGCCGGACCGTCGGGTCGAACCCGGCGAGCCGGCCGAGCGCGCCCGGCGCGTACAGGGCGCACAGCGGCTGCAGCCGCCCGGCGACCCGCGGGACGACGGCGTCCGCGTCCCCCCGGTCCACGGCGAGGATCCGCCGGACCGTGGCGCGGTCCAGCAGCGCGAGGTCCCCGGCGGCGACGAACACCGGGCGCCCGCCGGCCAGGCGCAGCGACTGCACGATCCCCGCCAGCGGATGGCGCGGCACCGGCGGCTCCATCCAGACCGCGACGCGCGGGTCCAGGCCGGGCAGCTCGACGTCGCGCTTGGCCACGACCGCGACGTCCGGCAGGACCGCCAGCAGCGCGGCGAGCGGATGGTTCAGCAGCGCCCGCCCCCGGACGAGCACGATCGCCTTCCCGCCGCCCATGCGGCGACCCAGCCCACCGGCGAGCACCACGCCCATCGGCGCGCGCGCATCGCTCATCGCTGGCCCCCTGCCCCGGACACGTGGCCGAGCCTACCGCGGTCCGCGCCGTAGACTGGCGGCATGGAGGGTTCCTTCGACAGTCGGCCGTGGCTGCGCTGCTACCGGTGCTGGTCCACCGACCTCGAGGTCCAGGTGCACTACGACGGCGTGCACAAGATCGACCTGGAGACCGGTGAGCACGCCGAGCCGATCGAGCAGATCCAGGAGGCCGTCGTGCAGTGCGTCGACTGCATGCACGACCAGCCGCACCTCCTGTTCGTCGGGGACCGCGTCGAGCCGATCGAGGACCGCTGGGAGCGGATGGTCGCCGGGACCCCGTGGGTGGCGTCCTGCACCGTGTCGGTGAACACCGACGAGGTCGAGACCTGCACCGGGCCGGAGGCCGCGGACGCCCTCTCCTACGCCGCCTTCGGCGACCACGGCACCCGCGAGTTCTTCACGCACGTGCGGTTCCACAAGCACGAGGACGACAACCGCACGATCGTCGTGCACCTGCTCGTCGAGCTCTACGCCCGCTCGCAGGACGAGGCCACCGACGTGCTCGAGGAGGCCGCCCGCGGCCCGATCGCGATCACCTCGCTGGCCGAGGAGTCGCGCCCGCCCGCCGCCTCCGGCGGCGCCGACCCGCACTGAGCGGCCGCCGCCGCACGCGGCTCAGCGGCCGACGACGGTCCGCAGGCGCCGCGCGACGAGCCCGAGGCCGGCGACGTCCGCGCCCTCCCCGGCGACCATCCGGGCGAGCGTCGTGAACCGCTCGACCTGGACCGCGCGCGTGGCGAGCGCCGCACCGACCGCGGCGGCCGGCTCGAGCTCGGGATGCTCCGACAGCGCGACGCCCGCGAGCTCGACCGCGAGGTCGTGCAGCTCGTCGGTGACCGACAGCGCCGCCCAGCGCTGCGCGCGCCCGGACGGCGGCAGCTGCGCGACCGCCGTGTGCAGCGCGCTGAGCCACAGGGCGTCCTGCACCGCCACGAGCCCGGCGGCCGCCGCGGGCACGTCCCGGCCCGTGCGCTGCGCCAGCCCGACGAGCGCCGGAGCGTGCACGAGCTCCGGCAGCAACGCGAGCGCGGTCGCGAGGTCCTGCGGCACCCCGCGCTCCGCGAGCGCGGTGGCCCGGCGCTCGTGCGCGGCGGCCCGGTCGCCACCGAGGATCCCGGCGACGTCCGCGCGGACGAGCTCCGCGGCCTGCGCGGTGGCGGCCGCGAGCGGGCCGATCTCCGCACCGGGAGCGTGGCGCAGCACCCAGCGGCTGCTGATCCGGACGGCCTCGTCGACGAGCGTCATCGCCGACCACTGGTCGGCGGGCGAGAGGTCGTGCAGGCGCTCGACCCGCTCCCACAGGGCGACCGCGCCGAGCCCGTCGCGGGCGATGCGCTGCGCGCGCACGACGTCGGCTGCCGGGACGCCGAGCTCGGTGACGCGCCGCGCGACGAACGTCGGGCCGTGAGCGTCGATGACGTCGTTGGCCACGCGCGTCGCCACGATCTCGCGCCGCAGCGGGTGCGCGTCGACGCGGTCGCCGACCCGGTCGAGCACGCGGGGCGGGAACGCGCCCCGCAGGTCCTCGCGCAGTGCGGGGTCGTCGAGCAGCCCGTCGGCCAGCAGCGTGTCCGCGAGCTGCTGCTTGGCCAGCGCCAGCAGCACGGCGATCTCCGGACGCAGCAGCCCCTGTCCGGCGGACCGCCGTTCGGCGAGCTCCTCGCTGGACGGCAGCCGCTCGAGCGCCCGGTCGAGCATCCCCCCGCGCTCGAGGTCGAGCATCAGGTCCTCGTAGGCCAGCAGCTCCTCGGCGGAGCGCCGCTCCTCCTGGGTGATGATCTGCGCCTGCAGGAACGAGTTCTGCAGCACGTGCGCGGTGACGTCGTCGGTGACGTCGGCCAGCAGCGCGTCGCGCTCGGGTCGGGTCATCCCGTCCTGGGGGTCCTGCTCCAGGAGCCCCAGCAGGATCTTCAGGTTCACCTCGTGGTCGGAGCAGTCGACCCCGGCGGAGTTGTCGATGAAGTCCGCGTTGACGAGGATCCCGGACCGCGCGGCCTCCACGCGCGCCCGCTGCGTGAAGCCGAGGTTGCCGCCCTCGCCCACGACGCGCACGCGCAGGTCGCGGGCGTCGACGCGGATCGCGTCGGAGGAGCGGTCCTGCGCGTCGGCGTCGGACTCGGTGGACGCCTTGACCACCGTGCCGATGCCGCCGTTGAACAGGAGGTCGACCGGCGCGCGCAGGACGGCACGGATCAGGTCGGCGGGCGCGAGCTCGACGTCGTCGATGGCCAGCGCGCGCCGGATCTCGTCGCTGAGCGGGATCCGCTTCGCGGTCCGGGGGAAGACCCCGCCGCCCGGGCTGATCAGCTCCCGGTCGTAGTCGTCCCAGGTCGAGCCGGGCAGGTCGAACAGCCGCCGGCGCTCCGCCCACGCGGCCGCCGGGTCACCCGGGTCGGGGTCGAGGAAGACGTGGCGGTGGTCGTAGGCGGCGACCAGCCGCAGGCTGCGCGAGAGCAGCATGCCGTTGCCGAAGACGTCGCCGCTCATGTCGCCGATCCCCACGACGGTCACGGGGTCCCGCTCGGGGTCGACGCCGAGCTGGCGGAAGTGCCGCTTGACCGACTCCCAGGCGCCGCGGGCGGTGATGCCCAGCGCCTTGTGGTCGTAGCCCGCCGAGCCGCCGCTGGCGAACGCGTCGTCGAGCCAGAACCCGCGGTCCTGCG
Source organism: Conexibacter sp. W3-3-2 (assembly GCF_009707605.1). NCBI lineage: Bacteria > Bacillati > Actinomycetota > Thermoleophilia > Solirubrobacterales > Conexibacteraceae > Conexibacter > Conexibacter sp. W3-3-2. Next base: position 1,240,577 of record NZ_WLYW01000001.1, read on the forward strand.
CGATGCCGTTCGCCACGTCGGAGAACGTGGCGGTCCCCTTGTCGGCGGCGACGACGAGGTACGGATCGTCGTCGTCGTAGCGGCGCACGTGCGCGGGCGGGACCACCCGGTCGCCGTCACGGTCGTCGGTGAGGTCCAGCAGCGCGTTGATGTACGTCTCGTACCCGCGGCGGACCGCCTCGCGCAGCGACGCCGGGTCCGCGGGCGGCCGGCGCAGGTAGAAGCCGCCCTTGGCGCCGGTCGGCACGATCACCGCGTTCTTGACCATCTGCGCGCGCATCAGGCCCCAGACCTCGGTGCGGTAGTCCTGCCGGTCGGACCAGCGCAGGCCACCACGGGCGATCCGGCCGCCACGGATGTGGATGCCCTCCACCTCGTCGCCGCAGACGAAGATCTCCACGAGCGGCGGCGGGCTCGGCAGCGCGGGCACGTCGGCGCTGCGGAGCTTGAACGCGAGCGCCCCGTGACCGGGCACGTACGCGTTCGTGCGCAGCGTGGCGTCGATCACCCCGAGCTGGTTGCGCAGGATCCGGTCGTGGTCGAGGGAGACGACCGCGTCGAGGCGCTCGTCGATCTCCGCGCGCAGCGCCCGCTCCGCCTCGGGGTCCGGCTCCCGCGACGGGTCGAAGCGCAGCTCGAACAGCTCGACGAGCCGCTGCGTGAGCTGCGCGTTCTGCGCGATGACCTCGTTCTGGTACGCCTCGGTGAAGCGCGATCCGATCCGCTGGCGATAGCGCCGGTACGCGCGCAGCGCCTCGAGCCGGTCGTGCGACAGGTCGGTGAGCACGACCAGCCGGTGCAGGTCGTCGCTCTCCGCCTCGCCGCGCAGGACCGCGCGCACGCACGCGGCCACCCGCTCGCCGCAGCGCTCGAGCTCCAGCGGCCGGTCATCGGGGCCGAGGACGCCGAAGTCCTGCAGCCAGGCCTCCTCGTCGTGCACCAGACGCGTGGGGCGCTCCTCCACGACCCGCAGGCCGAGGTGCTCGAGCACCGGCATCACCGCCGACAGCTCCGCCTTGTCCCCCCGCCGGACGACCGTGAGCCGCGTGAGGGTCGGATCGTTGCCGATCCCGGCCTCGGTGCGCAGGTGGACGGCGAGGTCGGCGCTGCGCCGCCGCAGGTCCTCGAGCGCGTCGACGTCCGCGACCGCCGCCTGCGGCTCCGTGCGCGCCTTGTAGGAGGACGGCAGCCGCCCGGCCCAGCGGGCGTGCAGCAGCCGGCCGCGCTCGTCGCCGTAGGCCGTCACGAGCACGTCGCGCAGCCGGTCGTCCCAGGTCCGCGACAGCGCCGCCACGCCGCGCTCGAGCTCGGCGAGGTCGAGCTCCGGCAGACCGCCGGCCGCGTACGCGCCGACGTGCAGGCGCACGTGGTCGCCCTCCCCCAGCACCTCGTCGACCGCGACCTCGTCGGCGCGCAGGACGCCCCGCACGAGCTCGCGGACGTCGTCGCGCACGCCCGCGTCGTAGGAGGCGCGCGGCACCACCGCCAGCAGCGCCGCGTGCCGCCGGTCCGTCTCGCGCCGTCCGAGAACCCGCACCGCGCTCGGGGCAAGCCCGAGCAGCTCGACCACGAGCCCGCGCAGCGCCTCGGTGGAGGAGCCGAACAGCAGGTCCTTGGGGAACGACTCGTACAGCGCGACGGCGGCCTTCCAGTCGTGCGACCCCTCCGCGAGGTCCTCGGCGGCGAGGATCCGGCGCAGCTTGTGGCGCAGCAGCGGCACCCGACCCGCCGGCTCGGCGTCCGCGCGGCTCGTGAAGAGGCCGACGAACACGCCCGCGTCGCGCACGTGCAGCTCGTCGAGCCGCACCCGACGGTGGACCGGGGAGCGGTCCGCCCCCTTGCGCACGGTCACCGCCCCGTTGCCGTCGGCCGGGACCGCGTCGAGCGCGACACGGCGGGGCGCGTCCTCGGCGAGCAGGCCCAGCGGCGCCGTCTCGGTCCCCCGGTGCCCGATCAGCACGAAGTGCTCGTCCGCCACCCAGCGCAGGAACTCGGCGGCCTCCGCGTCGTCGGGATCGCCTCCCGCCTGCAGCTCGTCGGCCGCCGTGAGCAGGCTGTCGCACATCGCCGGGAAGTCGGACACGGCGCGTGCCACCGCCGCGAGCACGTCGCCCACGCCGTCCTCGAGCCGGGCGAGCTCCTCCGGCGTCAGGCGCCGGTCCATCGCGACGTGGATGACCGACTCGGCGTGCAGGTCCTCCCCGGGCGCGCCGACCGCGACGATGCGGCCCTCGGCGTCGCGCCGGACCCCGAGGATCGGGTGCGACGTCGACCGCACCGGCACGCCCTGCGCCTCGATCTCGGCGACCACCGAGTCGACGAGGAACGGCAGGTCGTCGGTGTTCGTCTCCAGGACGCTGCCGGTCGCCTCGTAGCCGTCCTGCGAGACCGACGGCGTGTGCGCCCGCACCGCGCTCGGGGCGGTGCCGCGCCCGCCGGCGAGCAGGAACGCGCCCCGGACCTCGGCGGCGACCGCCGCCGCGTCCTGCGGCTCGGTGGCCCGACGGCGCAGGTAGCGCTCCGCGAAGGCGCGGAGCGCGTCGGCGTCGATCCCGTGCTGCGACGCCTCTGACCCGAGCGCCGCGGTGACCGTCTCCTCCATGCCGGCGAGACTACTCCCGCCGGCCGTGGAGGTGGACGGGCGGCTAGCCCAGGCGGGCCTTCAGCGCGTCGAGCTGCGCCGTCATCTCGGCGGGCAGGCGGTCCCCGAACTTCGCGAGGAACTCCTCGACCTGCGGCAGCTCGCTCTTGACGAGCTCGTTGTCGACGGCCAGCAGCGCGGCGACGTCCTCCTCGGTGACCCCGTCGAGGCCCTCGATGTTCAGGGCGCCCGGGGCGGGCACGAGGCCCAGCGGCGTCTCGACCGCCTCGGCGGCGTCGTCGCAGCGGTTGAAGACCCACTCGAGCACGCGGGAGTTCTCGCCGAAGCCCGGCCAGAGGAACTTGCCGTTCTCGTCCTTGCGGAACCAGTTGACGTAGAAGATCTTCGGGAGCTTGGCGCCCTCGGTCTTCCCGATCGTCAGCCAGTGCTGGATGTAGTCGCCGACGTTGTAGCCGGCGAACGGCAGCTGCGCGAACGGGTCGAAGCGCAGCTGGCCGACCGCACCGAACGCGGCCGCGGTCATCTCCGAGCTCATCGTGGCGCCGAGGAACGTGCCGTGCTCCCAGTCGAACGCCTCGCGCACGAGCGGCACGACGCTCGCGCGACGGCCGCCGAACAGGAACGCGTCGATCGGGACGCCGGCCGCGTCCTCCCACTCCGGGGCCATGACGGGGCACTGCGCGGCGCTGACCGTGAAGCGCGCGTTGGGGTGCGCGGCGGGCGTCTCGGACTCCGGCGTCCAGTCGTTGCCGTGCCAGTCGATCAGGTGCGCGGGCTTCTCCTTCGTGAGGCCCTCCCACCAGACGTCGCCGTCGTCGGTCAGCGCGCAGTTGCTGAAGATCGTGTTGCCCTCGATCGTCGCGATCGCCGACGGGTTGGTGTCCGCACCGGTGCCCGGCGCGACCCCGAAGAAGCCCGCCTCGGGGTTGATCGCGTAGAGGCGACCGTCGTCGCCGAACTTCATCCAGGCGATGTCGTCGCCGACCGTCTCGACCTTCCAGCCCGGGAGCGTCGGCACGAGCATCGCGAGGTTCGTCTTGCCGCACGCGCTCGGGAAGGCGCCGGTGACGAACTTCGACTTCCCCTCGGGGTTCGTGAGCTTGAGGATGAGCATGTGCTCGGCCATCCAGCCCTCGTCGCGCGCCATGATCGAGGCGATCCGCAGCGCGAAGCACTTCTTGCCCAGGAGCGCGTTGCCGCCGTAGCCGGAGCCGTAGGACCAGATCTCGCGGGTCGCGGGGTAGTGGACGATGTACTTCGTCTCGGCGTTCGTCGGCCAGACGACGTCCTCCTCGCCCTCCTGCAGCGGCGCGCCGATCGAGTGCACGCACGGCACGAACTCGCCGTCGGCGCCGAGCGCGTCGAGGGCCTTCTGGCCCATCCGGGTCATGATCCGCATCGACACGACGACGTACGCCGAGTCGGTGAGCTGCACGCCGACGTGCGACTTGTCGGAGCCGACCGGGCCCATGCTGAAGGGCACCACGTACATGGTGCGGCCCTTCATCGCGCCCTCGAAGATCTCGTCCATCTGGGCGCGCATCTCCGCGGGATCGCGCCAGTTGTTCGTCGGGCCCGCGTCCTCCTCGTTCTCCGCACAGATGAACGTGCGGTCCTCGACGCGCGCGACGTCGGACGGATCGGTCCACGCGAGGTAGCTGTTCGGCCGCTTGGCGTCGGAGAGGCGACGGAACGTGCCGGCGTCGACGAGCTGCTGCGCGAGCCGGTCGTACTCCTCGGCGGAGCCGTCGCACCAGACGATCTCGGCGGGCTGGGTCAGCTCGGCGATCTGGTCCACCCAGGCGAGCAGCTTCTCGTTCTTGGTCGGCACGGTGGTCTCGCTCACGGGTACTCCTCGGTGGGTGACGGCGGCAACGAACGGATGGCCGGGCGGGCGGGACAGCACCCCCGGCGAATCCGGGGAGCGTACCGCCCGCCGCAGCCGGACGACTTCAGGTCCCGGGGTTCTTCTTCGGGACGAGGACGAGGCGCTTGAACTCGGCGACGAGGACGCCGTCCTGGTTCAGCACGCGCGTGTGGACCTTGACCACGCCGCGGTCGGGCTTGCTCTTGGAGGGCTTGGCCTCGAGGACCTCGGTCTCGCAGAAGAGCGTGTCGCCGTGGAAGACCGGGTTGGGGTGGCTGAGCTCCTCGGTCGCCAGGTTGGCGATCGCCTTGCCGGAGATGTCCGACACGCTCATGCCCAGGGCGAGCGAGTAGACGAGCGGGCCGACGACGACGTTCTTCCCCTGCTGGCTCTTCGACGCGTACACGTCGTTGATGTGCAGCGGGTGGTGGTTCATCGTGATCAGGCAGAAGAGGTGGTCGTCCGCCTCGGTGACCGTCTTCGCGGGCCAGTGCTTGTAGATCGCGCCGACCTCGAACTCCTCGAAGTAGCGGCCGTAGGCGTGGGCCCCGGAGGCCTCGCGCTCACGCTGGTCGGTGGTGAAGTTCTCGCTCATAGGACGAGCCATGGTGCCGGATCGGCGCCTGACACGGCGTCCTGGGCGCCGGTGCGGATACCGTTGCGGGCCTATGCGCTCCCCCCCGTGACTTCCTCAAGCCGCTGTGCGTCGGCGCCCCGGACCCCATCACCGAGGTGCCGTTCCCGCCGTCGCGGATGATCCACTTCTTCGACGCGTCGAACGAGAAGATGCGCGCGAAGCTGCCCGACATCGCCGCGAAGGCCGACATCGTCCTGGGCAACCTCGAGGACGCCGTCCCGGTCGACCGCAAGGTCGCCGCGCGCGAGGGCCTGGTCACCGTCGGCAAGGAGATCGACCTCGGCGGCACGCAGCTGTGGACGCGCATCAACGCGCTCGACAGCCCGTGGTGCATCGACGACCTCACGACCCTCGTCGGCGAGATCGGCGACAAGCTCGACGTCATCATGGTCCCGAAGGTCGAGGGCCCGTGGGACATCCACTACATCGACCGGCTGCTCGCGCAGCTCGAGGCAAAGGCCGGCGTGAAGAAGCCGATCCTCGTGCACGCGATCCTCGAGACCGCCCAGGGCGTCGCGCACGTCGACGAGATCGCCGCCGCGTCCCCGCGCATGCAGGGCATGAGCTTCGGCCCGGCCGACCTGGCCGCGTCGCGTCGCATGAAGACCACGCGCGTCGGCGGCGGCCACCCCGGCTACCTGTCGATGTCCGACCCGACCCTCGACGCGGACGGCCAGATCGACGCGTCCGTCGCGCGCGTGACCGCGCAGCAGGACCCGTGGCACTACTCGATCGCCCGCATGGTCGACGCGTGCACGACCAACGGCTGCCTGCCGTTCTACGGCCCGTTCGGCGACATCAAGGACGTCGCCGCCTGCGAGGCGCAGTTCCGTGCCGCGTTCCTGCTCGGCTGCGTCGGCGCCTGGTCGCTGCACCCCGTGCAGATCGACATCGCCAAGAAGGTCTTCTCCCCGCCGGTCGACGAGGTCCTGTTCGCCAAGAAGGTCCTCGAGGCGATCCCGGACGGCAAGGGCGTCCACATGATCGACGGCAAGATGCAGGACGACGCGACCTGGAAGCAGTGCAAGGTCATGGTCGACCTCGCGACGATGCTGTCCGAGAAGGACCCGGAGCTCAAGGCGGCCTACGGCTTCTAGCCCCCGCCCCGCGGCGGCGGGGACCTGACAGCGTGTCGATGCGGTCGCGCACTAGGGTTCCCCCGCCGTCGTTTCCCCCACCTCTCTCTCCAGGAGCGCGATGAGGTTCTACGAGTACGAGGCGCGCGAGATCGTCAAGCGCGCCGGCATCCCCGTCACCGACTACGGATTCACGACCGACGCCGACGAGGCCGCGACCATCGCGGAGCGCATCGCCGGCCCGACGGTCATCAAGTCCCAGGTCCTGACCGGAGGCCGCATGAAGGCCGGCGGCGTGAAGTTCGCCGACACCCCGGACGAGGCGCGCGCACACGCCGCCGACATCCTGAAGCTGGAGATCAACGGGCTGCAGCCGCGCGGCGTGCTCGTCGACCCGAAGGCCGACGTCAAGCAGGAGTACTACATGGGCGTCGTCTGGGACGGCGCCGCGAAGAAGCCGCTGATGCTGTTCAGCGACATGGGCGGCATCGACATCGAGCAGGTCGCCGAGGAGCACCCCGACCACGTCGGTCGCGGGCACTTCTCCACGCTCGAGCCGTTCAGCGACTTCATGGCCAAGCAGGTCATCGCCGACGCGGGCGTCACCGGCAAGGCGCTGCAGCGCTGCACGCCGATCCTCGCCCGGCTCGCCCAGCTGTTCCTCGACAACGACATGCTGCTCGCGGAGATCAACCCGCTGGCCGAGCTGCACGACGGCACGTTCGTCGCGCTCGACGCGCACATGGAGATGGAGAACGAGGGCATGGGCCGCCAGAAGGCGCTCATCAAGGCGCTCGGCATCGGCCCCGAGGAGGGCACGCGCGAGACCTACGTCCCGTCCGCCTTCGAGGAGGCCGTCCTCGCCGTCGACGCCGCGGACCACCGTGGCGTCATCCAGGGCAAGGACAACGGCTTCGACGGCAACATCGGCCTGATCATCGGCGCGGGCGGCGGCTCGCTGACCCTCACCGACGCGGTCCGCCAGCAGGGCGGCAAGCCCGCGAACTACTCGGAGATCGGCGGCAACCCGTCGGTCGCGAAGGCGTGCGGCCTCGCGAAGGCGGTCCTGCAGAAGGACGGCGTCGAGCAGATCGCCGTGATGATGTCGATCGTCTCCAACACCCGCGTCGACATCGTCGCGCGTGGCGTCATCAAGGCGTGCCTGGAGCTCGGCAAGGACCCGGCGGAGACCATCGCGATCTTCCGCATCCCGGGCGCGTGGGAGGACGAGGGCTTCAAGATCCTCGACAAGTACGGCATCGAGTACTGCGACCGGTCCGTGTCCCTGTGGGACGCGGCGGGTCGCGCCGTCGCCAAGATCCAGGGAGCGGGCGCATGAGCATCCTCATCGACGAGAACACCACGTTCATCATCCAGGGCATCACCGGTCGTGAGGCGATCAACCTCACGCGCGAGTGCCTGGACTACGGCTCGAAGATCGTCGGCGGCGTGACCCCCGGCCGCAAGGGCCGCGAGGTCCACGGCGTGCCCGTGTTCGACACGATCGCCCAGCTGATCGAGCACAACGGCGGCCAGGTGCCGGACGGCTCCGTCGTCACGGTCCCGCCCGCGGGCACGAAGGACGCGGTCTTCGAGGCGCTCTACGCGGGCATCAAGACGATCGTCGTCGTCACCGAGCGGATCCCGCGGCGCGACGTCGCCGCGATGGTCGAGCTCGCCGATCGCAACGGCGCCCGGATCATCGGCCCGAACTGCCTCGGCCTGATCGTCCCCGGCGTCGCGAAGATGGGCGGCATCGGCGGTCCCGCCAAGAACGCCGCGCAGGCGTACCAGCCGGGCTCGGTCGGCGTGATGAGCCGCTCCGGCGGCATGACCACCGAGATCTCCTCGACGCTGACCGCGGCGGGCCTCGGCGTGTCGACCGCGGTGTCGATCGGCGGCGACGCGATCATCGGCTCCACCTACGCGGAGCTCATGCCGTACTTCGAGGCGGACGAGCAGACGCAGGCGATCGTCATCTACACCGAGCCGGGCGGCCGCATGGAGGCCCAGCTGTCGGCGTGGGTGAAGGAGAACAACTCCCGCCTGCCGATCATCGCGTTCATGGCCGGCAAGTTCATGGACGACGACGAGATGCAGGGCATGTCCTTCGGGCACGCCGGCACGATCGTCGAGGGCAAGGAGGACAGCGCCACCGAGAAGATCGCGCGCCTCCAGGAGGCCGGCATCCCGGTCGTCGAGCGGATCGACGAGATCCCCGACATGGTCAAGAAGCTGATCGCCGAGAGGAGCGCCGCATGAGCCTGCGCAAGGACGACGTGTTCATCGCCGTCGAGCTGTCCGACGCCGTCGCCGGTGACCCGGCGCTCGGCGCCAAGCTCGACGAGGTCTGCCCCGTCGGGATCTTCAAGGGCACCGACAGCGGCGCGGACATCGTGCAGGAGAACCTGGACGAGTGCGTGCTCTGCGGCCTCTGCTACGACGCGGCCCCAGAGGGCGGCGTCGCCGTGCTGAAGCTGTACGAGGACGGGGCGCCGCTGCGCTAGGCGGCCCGTCGGCCGGTCGTGCCCGCGCTCGCGCGCGGCCCGACCGGCCGGTTTCCCTCCCGGTGGCCTGATCGATGCCCGAGCTCCCCGAGGTCGAGGCGGCCCGCGCGCTGATCGAGGCCCGCGGCCTGCACCGCGAGATCGCCGCCGTCGACGACCGCGACGGCTACGTCTGCCGTCCCCACGCCCCAGGCGAGATCGCCGCGGCGCTCGTCGGGCGCCCGCTGACCGCCGCCCGGCGGATCGGCAAGAGCATGTGGTGCGAGACCGACGGCGGCGAGGGTCCGTCGCTGGGCCTGCACCTCGGGATGGCGGGCCGGATCGTCATCGACGACCACTACGCCGGCGACCCGGAGGGCGACCAGGGCGCCAGCGGCTACGCCGGGCACCCCGACCCGGCGTTCAGCGCGAACCCGCAGTGGGCGCGCTTCACGATCGAGTTCGCCGACGGCGGCACGCTGCTGCTGTTCGACAAGCGGCGCCTCGGCCGCGCGGTGCTGGACCCGTCGCTCGACGCGCTCGGACCCGACGCGCTGGAGGTCGGGCGCGCCGAGTTCGTCGCGCGGGTCGGGCAGGGTGCCGCGCCGCTCAAGGCGCGGATCATGGACCAGGGGGTCATCGCGGGCGTCGGCAACCTCCTGGCCGACGAGACGCTCTGGCAGGCGGGCCTCTCCCCCCTGCGTCCCGCCGGTGACCTCGACGCCGACGAGCTGGCGCACCTGTGGCGCGTGCTGCGCGCCAGCACCCGACGCGCGATCAAGCGCGGCGGCGTCCACACGGGCGACCTGATCGAGCACCGCAGGCGGGGCCGCGTGTGCCCGCGCTGCGGGACGGAGCTCGTGCGCGCCACCGTGGGCGGTCGCACCACCTGGTGGTGCCCGCAGGACCAGCCGGGCCCCGCGGCGCGCTGAGCGTCAGCGCCGGGTGCGCCCGGCGCCGGTCCCGCCACCGTTGTTGCCGGTCGAGCCGTTGCGCGCCGTCGCGTCGACGTCGGCGCCGGGCCGGTCGGCCCCGTCACCCTCGCCGCGCTGCAGCAGCGCCACCGGCTCGATCGGGGACGCCACCGGCAGGCACGTGGCGCAGAAGTCCTCGCCGAACGGGGTGAGCGCGATGCTGCGCCGGACGACCTTCGCGACGCGACCGGCCGTCTTGGCGGCCTCCAGCGCCTCGGGCTGCGCCTCGAGCACCTGGTACTTGTGCAGCTCCTTGACCGGCTCGCGGGAGAACCAGAGCAGGCCCAGGCGGAAGAGGTTGTTCAGGTACACCGGGACGCGCTCGACGTACCGCACGCCCGCGCGGGCGCCGATCATCGTGATGCCGGGCGCGATGAGCTCCGAGCCGACGTTCAGCGGCCGGGCGGTGCGGACGTCGATCGCGGCCTGCGGGCCCTCGAGCGCCATCAGCCGCAGGATCCGTGCCTCGTCGGGGACGAGCTCGTCGAGGATCCGCTCGTATGCGGGATGCGTGTGGTCCTCGTGCAGGACGTCGGCGGAGGCGACGAGCAGCGCGCTGCCGCGGTCGCGCAGGCTGGCGAGACGCAGCTCGGACGGGTCGGGTGCGGGCGCCCGGCTCGGATGCCGGGCCGCACGCTCCTCGCGCGCGTGCGCGACGCCCGCGGGCGTCACCCAGTCCGACACGCCGCGGACGCGCTCCTCCAGGTCGGTGACGCCGAGCAGCGTCCGGGCCTGCGAGCGGGCGCCCTCGCGCACCTCGTGCAGCAGCTCGGCGGCGGACTCGCCCGACGCGGCGGCGCGCAGCAGCCGGGCGGACGAGCGCACCCCGGTCTCGACCGACCACTGCGCGGTGCGCAGCCAGGCTCCCGCGGCGAGCCGGGCGAGGCCGGGCACGGCCTTCAGCGGGCTGCCGGAGCCGCCGCGCCCGTCGGGTTCGCCGGCGAGGAGCTCGTCGAAGTCGTCGTCCTGCGTGCTCATGCTCCCAGCCTAGCCGCCGCGCTCAGCCCCCGCGCTCGAGTGCGGTCAGCGCCCGCCGGTACACGCGCATCGAGGACGCACGGAAGTCCCCGTGGGTCTGGCGCCTCAGGCGCGCGACGCGCTCGCGGTGGTACGGGCTGGAGAGCGACTCGTTGTGCCCGATGACGTCGCGCAGCGTGATGCCCTCGCGCGCCCGCAGCCACGCGGTCAGGCGCAGTGACGCACGGAGCTGTCGGGCGTTGCCGAGCACGTCCCCGTCGCGGAAGCCCGTGTGCTCGATCCCGATCGCCGTGTAGTTCAGGCCGACCGTGTGCCGGCACATGAGCCGCAGGGGCACGAGCTGGTGGATCCGTCCGGCACCGTCGACGACGAAGTGGGAGCACACCCCCGGCTTCTCCCGCAGCTCCGGGTCGGCGACGTTGGGCACGAAGGTGTTGCGGACCGCGCGGTAGCTGGACGCGACCGCGACGTGCTCGACGATCACCTTCGGATCGCGCAGGGCCGCGCGGTCCAGGCCGTAGTGGCGGCGGCTGTACGCGCGCATGTCCGCGCGCCGCCGGGCGTCGTAGGGGATCGGGTCCCAGTGGATCGGCGGCCGCTCCGCGCCGGGGGCCGCCGCAGCGCCGGCGATCGCCAGACCGGCGGCGGCGACGGTCGCGGTCAGACTCACTCCCCGGCCTCCACGGCCTCCGGCGGCGCGACGAGCGACGCGTAGGCGTCAGGACGGCGGGTCGTCAGGAACGGGAAGAGCGTCAGCCAGTCCCCGCGCGCGTCGAGATCGAGGTCGGCGACGAGCACGGCCGGCTCGCTGCGCGGCGCCTGGACGAGCACCCGACCGTACGGGTCGCTGATGAACGAGGACCCGTAGAAGGTGATCGTCGTCGCCGGACCGTGCGGGTCCTCGGGGCGTCGCATGGTCTCGGTGCCGATCCGATTGACCGCGACCATGAACGTGCCGTTGGCGATCCCGTTGCCGACGATCACCTGCTGCCACAGCGGCTGCGTGTCGAACCCGGGGTGCCCGGGCTCGGACCCGATCGCCGTCGGGTAGACGAGCACCTCGGCGCCGGCGAGCGAGTAGGCGCGAGCGAGCTCGGGGAACCACTGGTCCCAGCAGGTCGGGAAGCCGAACCGTCCGTGGTGCACGGGCACGACCGGGAACGCGTCCTCCCCGGCGGGGCCGCGGCGGAAGTACCGGTCCTCGTAGTAGCCCTCGGTCACCGGGATGTGCAGCTTGCGGGTGCGCGCCACGAGCGTCCCGTCCGGGGCGACGACCACGGCGGTGTTGAAGCCCAGGCCGTCCTGTGCGTCCGCGCGCTCGTACAGCGACGCGTGCACGTGGACACCCTGGTCGGTCGCCAGGTCGCGCGCGAACGCGACGGTCGGCCCGTCCTCGAGGTCCTCCGGGGCGGCGCCGACCGCGGCCGGCCCGTCCGGCTGGATCGCGAAGTACGGCGACAGCGTCAGCTCCTGGAGGCACACGATCTGCGCGCCCTCGCGCGCGGCCATCCGTACGCCCTCGGCGAGCGCCTCGCGGTGCTCGTCAGGATCGGCGTGCCAGCGGTGCTGCACGGCGCCGACGCGCAGCGGTCCGCGGGTGGGCTCGTCGACCCGTGCCGGGGACGGGGGCGTCGCTCCGGTCGCGGTGATCAGACGGTAGGCGCTCATCCGACGGTGTCCTCCTGCTGACGGGCCCCGACGGCCGGGACCTGCTGGGTGATGCAGTGTGGCCCGCCGCCACCGGCGGCGATGACCTCCGCGGGGACGCCGACGACCTCGCGACCGGGATAGGCGTCGGCGATCGTCGCGAGCGCGGCGTCGTCATGGTCGGCGCCGGCGACGGGGACGATGACCGCCCCGTTGCAGAGGTAGAAGTTCATCGACGACACGACGACGCGCTCGCCGGCGACGTCGGCGTAGGACAGGTACGGGAACGGCAGGACGTCGAGCCCGGCGGACTCGAGCCGGCGCCGGTTCTCGAGCATCCCCCCGTGGTTGGGGTTCTCGTCGGCGACCTGCTGCAGCAGCACCTGTCCCGGACGCGTGAACGCGGCGATGAGGTCGACGTGCCCGTCGGTGTCGAGGTCCTCGACGAGCCCGTTGCCGAGCCAGACGATCCGCTGCACCCCGAGCGTGTCCCGCAGGCGCTCCTCGATCTCCTCGCGGGAGAGGTCCGGGTTGCGGTTGGGGTGCAGCAGGCACTGCTCGGTGGTGATGAGCGTGCCGCGACCGTCCACCCCGAACGAGCCGCCCTCGAGGACGAGCTCCTCGACGCGCGCCTCGTCGCCCAGGTGCTCGACCAGCCGCGCGGCGAGCGCGGCGTCGGCGTCGAACGGGGCGAACTTCTCGCCCCAGGCGTTGAAGCCGAAGCAGACTCCCTGGCGCCGCTCCCCGTCCAGCACGTAGGCGGGACCGTTGTCCCGCAGCCACGAGTCGTCGGCGGGCAGGTGCAGCAGCTCGACGGCCGGCTCCAGGAGCTCCCGCGCCCGCGCGGCCGCGCGCTCGTCCGCGACGACCATCGTCACCGGCTCGAAGCGGACGATCGCGTTCGCCACGCCCGCGTACTGCTCCTCGGCCGCGGGCAGCAGCTCCTCCCACATGTCCAGGCGGCACGGCCACGTCATCAACGTGCGCTCGTGCGGCTCCCACTCCGCCGGCATCCGGAAGGCCATGCCCATGAGGCTAGTCGCTGCCGCGCCGGGCGTTCCCGCGGAGGCGCCGCAGCAGCGCCGCGACGGACAGCCCCAGGTCGAGCCGTTGACCGGTCTGGCGCCCCGCCGTCGCCCGCGGATCGATCGGCCGGCCGTCGGGTGCGGAGGTGCGGCGCAGGACCGAGGCGTGCCCCGCTCGGGCGGCGACGACCGGCGGGAGCCGGACGCCGTGCTCGTTCTCGACGGCGAATCGCCGCCCGCCCGGCCCGTCGTCGGTCCACGAGCCCCGGTAGCCGCCCTCGTGCAGGAGCTTGTGGTGGTGATGGCAGAGCAGCACGAGATTGTCGAGGCTGGTCTCCCCTCCGTCGACCCAGTGCTCGACGTGGTGGGCGTCGACCCACCGACGCGCGCCACATCCCGGGAACTGACAGCCGCCGTCGCGCCGCTCGAGCGCGCGGCGGATCGACGCCGGGACCGTCCGACGCCGGCGGCCGATCGAGAGCGGCGTGCCGTCGGGATCGTCGAGGCTCGTGACGAGGCCGGCGTCGCAGCACAGTCGTCGCGCGACCTCGGCGGCCAGGGCGGCGCCGTCGTCCGTGGTCGCCGCGCCCGTGACGGCAGTTCCGGACGCCTCCGCGGAGGTGTCCGCGGTGAGCAGCGCGCTGTCGACGTGCACGACGACCTCGTGGCGACGCGGTGCCGACCGGGGCCGCGGGCCGACATCGAGCACCGTGTCGGCGAGCAGCAGCAGCGCGTCCGCCCGGCGGGCGGCGGCCGTCGTGCCCGGCTCCGGCGGCGCCACGGTCTCCCCCGCCGCCGGGGCGGACGCGGGGTCGTCGTCGGCTCGTTCGCGGAGGACCTGCTCCGCGGCCTCCAGCGCGCGCCGGAGGACCGCTGCCTCGTCGGCCCCAAGACGACCGCGCAGATCGACTCCGCCGTCCTCGCGGTCGTGGAGCGTGAACGCCCGCTCGACGTGCGCGGCGGCCGCATCGACGCGGTCGACGCGGCGGGTGGCGCGGACGACGCGGTCGAGCTGGGAGGCCGTGTGCGCGCGACCGAGGTCGACCAGCTCGGGGCCGTCCTCGAGCTCGTCGAGCCGGGTGAGCGCCCGGACCTTCGAGTAGGAGAGCTCTCCCCGTCCGAACGCCTCGGCCACCGCCGGGAGCTCCTGGAGTGCCCCGGCCACCCGGACCTGCTCCCGCGCGGCCCCGGCGCCGATCCCGCACTGCCAGGCGACCCACTCCGCGCACGACCGGGCGCCGTGGGCGGCCCACAGGCCGCGGGCGCGCACCTCGGCCACGAGCAGCAGCCAGCGCGCCTTGGCGGCGTCGATGTGCGCGGTGAGGGTCTGCAGCTCGAGGACGAGCTCGTCGTCGGACAGCGTCGACGGGTCGGGAGGGGGCGGGGCGGCGGCGGAAGAGGACACGAACGTGCGTTCTACTCACGAGATCGCCCTGCGCCCCCGATCGTGGGTCGATCGGCACGAAGCCGTGACGCTTCCGTCACCTCGGTGGCGCACTGCCGCTCTCGAACGCCTCCGCGGAGACGTACTGGGGCCCCTACTCCAGATCGCGGGAGCGGCGTGCCTCGCGCTCGGCCTCGAACCGTCGGCGGTCGCGCTTCGTCGGCCGTCCGCCTCCCTCGAAGCGCAGGGGCTCCGCCAGCCGCCGGACCGCCGCGGCCTCCTCGCGTGCGGCGATGCTCTCGGGCGTCTCCTCGTAGAGCGTCGCGGCGACCGCCGCCGAGACCCGGCGGCGGACCACCTCGCGCACGACGACCGTCTTGCGGACCGGACCGGTCACGACCTCGACCGTGTCCCCGACGAGCACCTCGCGGGAGGGCTTGACCGTCGCCCCGTTGATCTTCACCCGGCCACCACCGGCCGCCTCGTTGGCCAGGGCGCGCGTCTTGGCGAAGCGCGCCGCCCAGAGCCACTGGTCGATGCGGACGCGCTCCGGCGTCACGGCTACTTCCGGGCGCGGCGGAGGCGGTTGCGCTCCTCCTGCTTCTCCACGACCTGCGCGATCAGCCGCATGTACTGCGGGACACCGGTGGCCTTGGCCTTGCCGTCGTGGAACGCCTCGTGCCAGTCCGCGACCTTCGCGTCGTGCTGGACCATCAGGTTGAAGAAGTCCCGCCGCATGTTCACACGCACCTTGGCGTCGGCGGCGATGTCCTTCGTGACCGTCACGTCGGGCATCACCAGGCGGAACATCTGCGTGTCGGACCGGCCGCCCACGAGCTCGATGCCGATCACCATCGTCAGCGGCTTCAGCGCGGGCACCTCCTCGAGGAAGCGGTGGACGGCGGTCTCGATCAACGCGGGAGCATCGGACGACATGCCTGTCACCCTACCGGGCACGCGATGCGCTGCTTCGGCGACGACCACCCCGACTACGCCGCCTACCACGACCACGAGTGGGGCGTGCCCGTCCGCGACGAGCGCGGCCTGTACGAGCGGCTGTGCCTCGAGGCGTTCCAGTCCGGCCTGAGCTGGCTGGTGATCCTGCGCAAACGGGAGAACTTCCGCCGTGCGTTCGCCGGTTTCGACCCGGAGATCGTCGCGCGGTACGCCGAGCGCGACGTCGAGCGGCTGCTCGCCGACGCGGGGATCGTCCGCAACCGCGCGAAGATCGAGGCGGCGATCGCGAACGCGCGCGCGACGCTCGACCTCCGGGACGGCCCGCAGCCACTGCCCGAGCTGATCTGGTCCCACGCCCCGCAGCGGCGACCGACGCCACCCGTGACGTGGGCGGAGGTCCCCGCGATCACCCCGGAGTCCACGGCGCTGGCGAAGGCGCTGAAGCGCGCGGGCTTCCGCTTCCTCGGCCCGACGACCGTGTACGCGGGGATGCAGGCGTGCGGACTCGTGAACGACCACCTGCGGGACTGCCCCACGCGGACCGGCTGAGCCGGAGGCCCACACCGGTCCGCGTGGTGCGCGCACCGGGCCCGACGAGGCGGGCCCGACACGGATCAGATCTTGTGGCGCTGGAGCAGCTTCTTGCCGATGACCATGCGCTGGATCTCGCTCGTGCCCTCACCGATGAGGAGGAGCGGCGCGTCGCGGTACAGACGCTCGATCTCGTACTCCTTGGAGTAGCCGTAGCCGCCGTGGATGCGGAACGACTCCTCGACGCAGAAGCGACCCGCCTCGGAGGCGAACAGCTTCGCCATGCCGGCCTCGAGGTCCGAGCGCTCGCCCGCGTCCTTCATGCGCGCGGCACGCAGGGTCATCATGCGGGCGGCATCGACCTGCGTCGCCATGTCGGCCAGCTTGAACTGGACGGCCTGGTGCTCGCAGATCGGCTTGCCGAACGTCTTGCGCTCCTGCGAGTAGCGCAGGGCGAGCTCGAGGGCGCGCTGGGCGATGCCGACACCGCGGGCGGCGACGTTCGCACGGCCGACCTCGAGGGCGTCCATCATCTGCGAGAAGCCCTGGCCGAGGCCCGCGTCCTCGCCGCCGAGGATGTTGTCGGCGGGGCACTTGTAGCCGTCGAACACGAGCTCCGTGGACTCGACGCCCTTGTAGCCCATCTTCTTCAGCTTCGGCGGGACGGTGAGGCCGGCGTACTTGCCGGTGTTCTCCGAGACGCCACCCTCCTTCTCGGCGATGAAGCAGGTGAAGCCCTTGTGGCGCGGCTGCGCGTCCGGGTCGGTCTTCACGAGGACGAAGACGAGGTCCGACATGAGGCCGTTGGTGACCCACATCTTCTGGCCGTTGATCTCGTACGTCGCGTCGTCGATCTTCTTCGCGGCGGTCTTGATCGCCTGCACGTCGGAGCCGAGCTCCGGCTCGGACAGCGAGAACGCGGCGCGGATCTCGCCGGTCGCCATGCGCGGCAGGTAGTTCTGCTTCTGCGCATCGGTGCCGAACTTCATCAGCAGGTACGTGCCGATGAAGTGGGTGTTGATCGCGCCGGAGATGGAGATCCAGCCGCGGGAGAGCTCCTCGACGACCATGCAGTAGGTCGTGAGGTCGAGGCCCAGGCCACCGTACTCCTCGGGGATCGTGATGCCGAAGAGGCCGAGCTCCTTGAGCTGCTCGATGATCGGCTCGGGGTAGGTGTCCGTGGAGTCGTAGTGCTCCGCGTTGGGGATGATCTGCTCGTCCGCGAACTGGCGGACCATCTCGATGATCGCCTTCTGCTCGTCCGTGTAGTCGGACGCCGAGGGGGTGGCGATGGCCATGCGGGCCTCCTGCGGTTGCTGGTTCGAAAAAGTCGTGCGACGGCGTGCGTGCCGGAGCAGGATACTCCGTCCTCCGTCCGAGGTATCGGGTGTCGAGCCGCCAATTCGGCGCGCTCGCGCGCGCGTAGGCGCGTCGACGGTCGCCGGGGCGCCGTCGGACCCCGTCCCGACCACGCGCGCGGCGGGTCCCGACGGTCCCTGGCAGACTGCGCGACCGGATGAACTTCGCCGCCGAGGTCGTCGACGCCGCCCCCGCCGATCGGGTCGCCCTGATCGAGCTCGCCCGGGACGGCAGCCGGACCGAGCACCGCTTCGGCGACGTGGCCGAGCGGTCCGGGCGGCTCGCCGGCACGCTCGTGAACCACGGGATCGGCCCCGGCGACGTCGTGCTGACGCTGATCGGCAACCGTCCGGTCTGGGTCGAGACGATGGTCGCCTGCTTCCGGATCGGCGCCGTCGTCCTCCCGTGCACCGAGCAGCTGCGCGCGAAGGACCTCCGGCTGCGCCTCGACGTCGCGCGCCCGGCGCTCGTGGTCTGCGACGCGCGCAACCGGGGCGCACTCGACGGGGCGCTCGCGCTGCCGGCCCCCGCGGGCGTGCAGCCGCCGATCGTCCTGACGGTGCCCGATCCGGAGATCTACGCGGCCGACGTGCCGCCCGCCGTCGACCTGGCCGCCGACGCGCCCTGCCTGATCACGTTCACCTCGGGAACGTCCGGGGAGCCCAAGGCGGTCCTGCACGGGCAGCGGTACCTCTCGGGGCAGGCCGTGCAGTCCGAGCACTGGCTGGCCGCCGGGACCGGCGACGTCGTGTGGTGCACCGCCGCGTCGGGCTGGTCCAAGAGCGCCCGCAACGTCTTCATCGCCCCGTGGATCCGGGGTGCCACCGCACTGCTGCACGACGAGCGGTTCGACCCGCAGCAGCGGCTCGAGCTGCTCGAGCGCGAGCGGGTGACCGTCCTGTGCATGGCGCCGACCGAGTACCGCGTGATCGCCAAGCGCGCGACGCTCCGCGCGTTCCCGCACCTGCGGGGGCTCGTGGCCGCCGGGGAGGCGCTCAACCCCGAGGTCCTGCACGCGTGGCGCGCGGCGACCGGGCTCGAGATCCGCGACGGCTACGGCCAGACGGAGACCGGCCAGATGACCGGCGTCCCGCCCGGCGCGGAGGTGCGCCCGGGCTCGATGGGCCGCGCGCTCCCCGGGGTGCGCCTGTGGCTCGGCGACGACGGGGAGCTGCTCGCCGACCCGGCCACCGTCCCGACGTTCTTCCTCGGCTACCTCGGCGTGGACGGGTCGCTGCCCGCGCGGGATGCCTCGACCGACCCGTCGGGGACGCCCTGGCACACCGGGGACAAGGTCCGCCAGGACGACGACGGCTACCTGTTCTTCGAGGGACGCACCGACGACGTCATCATCAGCGCCGGCTACCGGATCGGGCCGTTCGAGGTCGAGAGCGCGCTGGTGGCCCATCCGGCCGTCGCCGAGGCGGCGGTCGTCGCGGCGCCGGACGAGGAGCGCGGGAGCGTGGTGCGCGCGGTCGTCGTGCTGCGCGACGGGTATCGCCCCGGGGACGCGCTGGCGCGCGAGCTCCAGGACCACGTGAAGGCGCAGACGGCGCCCTACAAGTACCCGCGGATCGTCGAGTTCAGCGCGGAGCTGCCGAAGACGACGAGCGGGAAGATCCGCCGGGCGCTGCTGCGCGAGGGCGGCTGAGCCGCCGCACGACCCGGACCCGGACGCCGTCCCGCGGGGCGATCGTGATCCCGCGCAGGACCACCGGGTCCGGACGGGCCGCGCGGGGGAGCAGCTCCACCCGGGACAGGGCGACCCGGAGGACCTCGACGATCTCGGCCTGCGCCAGCGGCGCCCCGATGCAGCGACGGATCCCGCCCCCGAACGGCAGCCACGAGTAGGGCGGCGTCTCCCCGGCGGCGAAGCGCTCCGGACGGAACGCGAGCGGGTCGTCGTGCAGGTCGGGCCGCCGGTGGATCAGCGCGATCGCCGGGTAGACCCGCACGCCCGCCGGGAGCTCGAAGCCGGCCACCTCGCGCGGACGGGTCAGGGTGCGCTCCGTGGCGTCGAGCACCGGGCGCAGGCGCAGCGTCTCGCGGCCGACGGCGTCGAGATGGGCGTCGTCGCCGTCGGCGGCCGCCGCACGGGCCCGGGCCAGCGCCGCCGGGTCGCGCAGGAGGAACTCGAACGCGAAGGCGAGGGCGGTGGCGGTGGTCTCGTGGCCGGCGGCGAGGAGCGTCACGAGCTCGTCGCGCAGCTCCGCGTCGGACAGCGCCTGGCCGTCTTCGTCGCGGGCGCGCAGCAGCAGGGACAGCACGTCGTCGCGGGCGTCGAGATCGCCCGCCCGACGGCGCTCGGCGATCTCCCGCGTGCACGAGGCGGTCGGCGACCGCGAGCCGCCGGGCGAACCGGCCGCCCGGGCTGAACCGCCCGCGGTCCGCGCGCAGGCGCTCGTCGGCGAGCAGCAGCGCCGACGTGTCGAGCACCGCGGAGAGCGCGACCCGCAGCGCCTCGACGCGCGCGGGCTCGCGAACGCCGAAGACCGCACGACAGATGACCTCGAACCCGACCGCGCGCATCCGCTCGCGCAGGACCAGCTCGTCACCGGGACGCCAGCGGTCGACCTCGCGCTCGGCGGCATCGCGGATGATCTCGCGGAACCCCGCGACGCGGGGGCCCTGGAACGGCGGCAGCAGGAGCTTGCGCTGGCGCAGGTGCCGGGGCCCGTCGAGGACGAGCACGGAGTGCTCGCCGAGGACCGGGATGAGCACGGAGTTCGCCTCCCCGGCCAGGAGGTCCGACTGGTCACCCGTGAAGAGCTGCCGGACCGCGTCGGGGTCGGCGACGTACACCCCCGGCCCGAAGCCCAGCAGCCGCACGGTGAAGACGTCGCCGTAGCGGCGGTGCCACTGCACGAGGCGGTCCAGCGGGCGGTGCGCGAACCGTGCGGAGACGACGGCGACGGGCCCGCGCGGGCCGGGGGGCAGCGGCATGGCGGGAGCCTACGCCGCCCGGGGCACGGCGACCAGTGCACCGGGAACAGGACCCAAGGACAACTCTCGTTGCAGGGGAAACGGGCCCCGGAGCGCGTGCTAGAACCGGGCCTCGGTCGCGGGGCACGGACGCTCCCGGGTCAGCACCCAGCCGGACTCCCACCCCACCCCGAAGGACCGACACCCCCCATGCACCTGCGCCGCGCCGGCCTGCTCGCCGCCGCCTCCCTCGCCGTCCTCCCCGCCGCGCCCGCGGCGGCCGACACCTACACGGTGTACGGCTGTCGCGGCCCGGAGAACGCGCTCAACGGCGCCGACGGCTGGGCCCTCGCCCAGATCGGCGACGCGAACGTCGCGAACACGTGCGCCGCGGGCGGCGCGTTGTCGGAGACGCTCGCCCCGGGCGCCCGGGGCGGCTCGGTCGCGCGGCTGCGGTTCGACGCGCCCGCGGGCACGCGGATCGTGCGCGTCAGCGCCCGGCGACGCACCGGCGGCGTGCAGAGGAGCGAGCAGACCCTCGACTCCACCTACGAGCTCAGCACCGACACCGCGATCCTCGAGAAGTGCGCGCTGGCCGCGGACTCGCCCTGCACGAGCGATCTCGTCGACCCGGTGGACAAGCAGGGCCTGGACGCCTCGTGGGCGCGCTTCTCGGTGGTCTGCACCAAGGGCGGGGACGAGACGTGCACGCGGACGCTGCGCGCGGACATCGAGCAGGTCGCCGTCGGGCTGAAGGACGCCGCCGCGCCGACGGTGAGCGGCGTGTCGGTGATCGACAACGGCGACACGAGCGGCGTCCTGCGGCTGCGCTTCGACGCGGCCGACGCGGGCGGTGGCGTCTACCGGGCGCTCGTGAAGGTCGACGGCGTGCTGAAGGCGACCGCCCCGCTCGGCGGCGGCGCCTGCACGGACGCCGCCCCCGCCGACGCGGATCCCTACCAGTTCACCGTGCCGGTGCCGTGCCCCCCGCTGGTCACCGGGGTGCCGATCGAGCTCGACTCGCGCGCGCTGGCGGCCGGACCGCACACGGTGCAGGTCGACGTCGAGGACGCGGCGGGCAACGCGACGTCCGCCTACGTGACGCAGTTCCCGCGCCCGAACGTGGACGGGGGCGGTGGCAACGGCGATCCCGTCGCGCCGGGCAGCACGCCGGTCGCGGCACAGACGATCGAGGAGATCCTGTCGGCGCGGCTGTCGATGCGGTTCGACCGCTCGAAGTCCACGCGCCTGACGAACCGGTACGGCCGCCGCGTGGTGATCCGCGGCACGCTGCGCAGCACGCGGACCGGCAAGGGCATCCAGGGCGCGCGGGTCGACGTCTACCACCTGGTGGGCAAGAAGCGCCGGTCGCTGACGAAGACCGGACTGAAGACCCGCGCCGGGGGCGCGCTCACGCTGATCCTGCCGCTGAACCTCGACACGCGGCAGATCCGCTTCGCCTACCGGGCGCTGCGCCCTGGCCCGGTGACCAGCGAGCGCACCCTGTCGCTGACCGTGCGGGACGCTCGGGGCGAGCTCGTCCAGCGCGTGAAGTAGCCCGGGCGGTCCGCGGCGCGCGGTCACGCGAGGCGCCGGGCGATCTCGGTCGCCCGCGCGCCGTAGCCGCCGCCGAAGAGCACGGCGTGAACGAGCAGCGGGAACAGCTGCCACAGCGTGACGCGCTCGCGGTGCCCGTCGGCGAGCGGGGCGACCTCCTCGTAGGCGCTGAAGCACCGTTCCGACATGCCGCCGAAGAGGCGCAGCATCGCGAGGTCCACCTCGCGATGCCCGCCGTGGGCCGCCGGGTCGACGAGCCAGGGCCGGCCGTCGCGGTCGACGTGCACGTTTCCCGACCACAGGTCGCCGTGCACGCGGGCGGGCGGCTCGGGCGGCCCCGCGAGCGTGTCCATCCGCTCGCACACGCGCACGAGCGCGGCCGCCCCCGCCGGATCCACACGGCCGAGGTCGAGCGCCCGCCCGATGAGCGGCTCGAGCCGCTGCTGGGCGAAGCACGCGGCCCAGCTCTCGGCGGGCCCGTCCGCGAGAGCCAGCGGGCCGAGTCGCAGCACGTGCGCGCCCCCGTAGGCGGGCGCTCCCGCCGCGTGGACGGCAGCCAGTCCCCGACCGAGCTCCTCCTCGGTGGCGGCGCCCCGCGACGGGCCGGGCTCGACCCATTGCAGCGCGAGGAACCGCTCGGTCACCGCCAGCACCGCGGGTACCGGCAGTGCTCCGGGTTCGGCGAGCCAGAGCAGGCCCGCCGCCTCTCCCGGGAACGCCGAGGACGCCTCCGCGGAGGTGTCCGGCGCGGTCTTGACGAACACGGGGTGGCCGTCGACGACCATCCGGAACGCGAGGTTGAGGTCCCCGCCGGTGACCGGTCGGACGGCACCGACGGTGCCGCCCAGTGCGCGGCCCACCGCCTCGGGCAGCGGCTCCCGGAACGCCTCCGCGGAGGCGTCTGGCGCGTCGGCGCTCAGCGGGTGAGGTCGGACGCCATCTCGCGGAACACCTCGACGTAGCGGTCGACGTGATCCGCCTGGTGGGTGACCGAGAGCGTCCACTCCTCCTCACGGCCCGGGGTCATGAAGATCCCGCGGTTCATGTTGAACAGCCAGGCGAGATCGCAGAGCTCCGCGTCCTGGTTGGCCTTGAACGTCTCGTAGTCGACGACCGGGACCGGGGAGAACGTCACGCAGCCCTTCGACCCGATGCCGACCGCGTAGCCGGGGAGCGCGAACTCCTCGATGACCGAGCGACACCCCGCGAGGATCCGGTCGTTGAGCATCGCGAGGTGGTCGTAGGCCTCGGGCGTCATCACCTCGAGCAGGTTCGCGCGGGCCGCGGCCATGCCGAGCGGGTTCCCGTTGTAGGTGCCCACCTGGTAGACGGTGCCGTCCTCGACGCACTGCATCACCTCGTCCGAGCCGCCGATCGCCCCGGTCGGCAGTCCGCCGCCGAGCGCCTTGGCGAGCGTGACGAGGTCGGGGGTCACGCCGAACCGCTCGGTCGCGCCGCCGGCCGCGATGCACAGACCGGTCTTGACCTCGTCGAAGATCAGGACGACGCCGTGACGGCGCGTGATCTCCCGGACCTCCTCGAGGTAGCCGTCCTGCGGCAGGACGACGCCGAGGTTCATCATCGCCGCCTCCATGATCACGCAGGCGGGCTTGCGGCCCTCGCGGTCCAGGGCGACGATCTTGCGCTCCATCGCCTCGGCGTCGTTGAAGTGCACGGCGTGCACGTGGTCGACGGTCGACTGCGGGATCCCGCCGCCGTACGGGAGCGACTGCAGGTGGTCGCGGTCGCCGATCGCGTCGTACGCGACCCCGATCGACACCATCACGGTGTCGTGGTGGCCGTGGTAGCTGCCGAAGATCTTCAGCACGTCGTCGCGGCCGGTGTGGGCGCGGGCGATGCGGATGGCGTCCATCGTCGCCTCCGAGCCCGAGTTCGTGTACCGCCACTTCGGCAGGCCCCAGCGGCGCGCGAGCTCCGCCCCGACGATGATCGCGTCCTCCGTCGGCGCGGCGAAGTGGGTGCCCTGCGCGTAGCGCTCGGAGATCGCGCGGCCGATCGCCGGATGCGCGTGGCCCTGGACCATCGAGCCGAAGCCGTTGTGGAAGTCGAGCATCTCGTTGCCGTCGACGTCCCAGACCTTGGGGCCGGCGCCGCGCTCGAGGTAGATCGGCCACGGGTCGCGGGCCTGGTAGGACGACGCGACGCCGCCGGTCAGCACCTGCTGGGCACGGGAGTAGGTCTCGCCGGACCCGCCGGTGCGCTCGTTCAGGCGCGCCTCCTCCCGCTCCGTCAGCTCCCGGATGCGCTCGCGATCGATCTGGACGGGGGTGCTGGTGCTCATGCGACGGATCGTCGCAGGGATCCGTGTGCCGAACCGATGAATTCTGGTCTCAGCGGACCACCCGGGCGGCGTAGCCGGCGCCCGCGATCGCGTGCTGCACCGCGTCGGCGTGGCCGGCGCCCCGGGTCTCGAGCACGAGCTGCACCGCGGTCTCGCGCACGTGGAGGTCGACGCCCTCGCGGACGTGGTCGACCTCGAGCAGGTTCGCGCCCGTGTCCGCGACGCACGCGAGCAGCCGCGCGAGCGCGCCGGGCCGGTCGGGGACGCGGGTGAAGAGCACGACCCGCCGCCCCGCCTCGGTCTCGTGGCGCCGGGCGACGAGCGCGAGGGTGCCCGCGTCGACGTTGCCGCCCGAGAGGACGACGCAGGTGGTGCCGCGCACGCCGGCGGCAGCCGGGTCGAACGCCCCGCCCGTGAGCGCCGCGACGCCGACGGCGCCGGCGCCCTCGACGACGAGCTTCGCCTTCTCCATCAGCAGCACCATCGCCTCGGCGACGTCGTCCTCCGGCACGACGACGACGCGGTCGACCCAGCGGCCGACGAGCTCGAGGGTCAGGGCGCCGGGGCGCTTGACCGCGATCCCGTCGGCGAGCGTCGAGGCGGGCCGCAGCGCGGGCAGGGGCTCCCCGGCGGCGAGCGAACGCGGGAACGGGGCGCACGACGCGACCTGGACGCCGATCACCTGCACGTCGGGACGCGCGGCCTTGACCGCGACCGCGACGCCCGAGCAGAGCCCGCCGCCGCCGATCGGGACGACGACCGCGCCGAGATCGGGCAGGTCCTCGAGCAGCTCGAGCCCGAGCGTGCCCTGCCCGGCGACGATGTCCGGGTCGTCGAACGGGTGGACGAACGCGAGGCCGTGCTCCTGCGCGTGCGTGCGCGCGGCCGCGACCGCGTCGTCGACGGTCTCCCCCACCAGCCGGACGTCGGCACCGAGCTCGGCCGCGCCCTCGGACTTCTGGATCGACGCCTCGGCCGGCATGTAGACGACGCACGGCACCCCACGCTCGCGGGCGGCCCAGGCGACACCCTGGGCGTGGTTGCCGGCACTGCCGAGCACCACGCCCCGCGCGCACTCCTCGCCGAGCGCGGCGAGCTTCGCCAGCGCGCCCCGGACCTTGAAGGCGCCGGTGCGCTGGAGGCTCTCCGCCTTCAGCACGACCTCCGTGCCGGTCGTCTCCGACAGCGTCGCCGACGGGAGCACCGGGGTGTGCCGGGCGACGCCGCCGACGGCCGCGCGGGCCCGGCGGACGTCGTCGGCGGTGACGGTCACGGAGTCAGGCCGGGAGCGCGACGATGGCGTCGATCTCGACCTGCGCGCCCTCCGGCAGCGCGGCGACGCCGAACGCGACGCGCGCGGGCGGGTCGGCCGGGAAGAACGTCTCGTACACGGCGTTGACCTCGGCGAACGCGTCCATGTCCGTGAGGTACACGGTCAGGCGCACCGCGTCCGCGAGCTGCGCGCCCGCCGCGGCGACCACGGACTGGAGGTTCTGCAGGCACTGGCGCGCCTGGTCGCCGGGCGCGTCGCCGACGAGCTCGCCGGAGTCGGGGTCCAGGGGGATCTGCCCGGAGCAGAACAGCAGGTTTCCGGTGCGCACGGCGTGGCTGTAGGGCCCGACGGCGGCCGGGGCGCCGAGCGCCGTGATCACTTCGCGGTGGGCGGACACGGGACCAGCGTACAACCCGCCTCGCGCGGGTACGGTGCGCGGATGTCGCGCACGCGCACCCTGCTCATCGCGGTCGCCGCCGGGGCGCTCGCCGCCGTCGGGTCGCCCGCCTCGGCCGGCGCCGCCGCGACCTTCGGCGCCTGCCCCGACGCCACCGCGGGATTCGAGTGCGCGACCGTCCCGGTGCCGCTGGACCGGGCGGGCGCGACCCCGGGGACGATCTCCCTCGCGGTCCGTCGCGCCCCCCTGACGCCCGGCACGCGGACCGCGACCGCGGTCGTGCCGCTGGCCGGTGGCCCGGGCCAGGCGGCGACCCCGTTCTCGTCCTCGTTCCGGGCGGCGCTCGCCCCGGCGCTCACCACCCGGGACCTGCTCGTCTTCGACCAGCGCGGCACCGGCCGCTCGACCCCGCTCAGCTGCAGCGCCCTCACCCGGCAGGGACTCAGCGAGGCGCAGGCGGTCGCCGGCTGCGCCGCCCAGCTCGGCCCGGCCCGCGCGTTCTTCCGCACGGCCGAGTCCGTCGCGGACATCGAGACGCTGCGCGTCGAGGCGGGCTACGACAAGCTCGTGCTCTACGGGGTCTCGTACGGCACGAAGGTCGCGCTCGCCTACGCGGCGGCGTACCCGCAGCGCGTCGAGGCGCTCGTGCTCGACTCCGTGCTCCCGGCCGACGGCCCGGACACGCTGCGGCGCGCGACGTTCGCGGAGATCCCGCGCGTGCTCGGCGAGCTCTGCGCCGGGAACGCCTGCCCGGGCCTGCGCGGCTCGATCGGCGGGGTGCTGTCCCAGAGTGTGCGGCGGCTGGCGCGTCGCAGCGCCCGCGGGCGCGTCACCGCCCCGGACGGCAGTCGGCTCACGTTCCGGGTCACCGAGCAGGACATCTTCGACATCCTCCTCGCGGGCGACCTCAACCCGGCGCTGCGCGCCGAGCTGCCCGCCTCGCTGCGCGCCTACCTCGACGGCGACCGCACGCCGCTGGCGCGGCTCGCGGTGCGGGCACGGGGGCTGACCGGCGTCGCGTCGCAGCAGGCGTCGCTGCCGGACAACGACGCGCTGTTCCTCGCCACCCGCTGCGAGGAGTCACTGTTCCCGTACGACCGGGCCGCCGGCCGCGACCAGCGCCTCGCGCAGGCCCGTGCCGCGATCGCGGGGCTGCCTGCCACCGCGTACGCCCCGTTCAGCCCGGCCGTCGCGCTCGGCAGCGAGCTGACCGTGACGTGCTCGAGCTGGCCCGTCGCCTCGCCGCCGCCGGCGGCGACCGGCCCGCTCCCCGCGGTCCCGACGCTCATCCTCGAGGGCTCGACCGACCTGCGCACCCCGCTGCTCAACGGCCGCCTGGTCGCGCAGCAGCTCCCCGGGGCGCGGCTGCTGAACGTCCCCTTCGCCGGGCACTCGGTGCTCGGCGGCGAGCCCGCCGGCTGCGCGGGCCGCGCGGTGCAGGCGTTCTTCGCCGGGCAGCCGGTCGCCGACTGTCCCGCGATCGCCAACCCGTTCTCCCCCACCTCGCGGCCGCCCACGCGCCTGAGCCGCGTCAGCGGCCGCACGAAGGCGGCCCGGACCGTCAACGCGCTGCTCGCGACGCTCACCGACGTGCGCCGCCAGTTCATCGGTGACGCGCTCGCGGCGGGCACGGGGATCCGCGTCGGCTCGCGCACGGGTGGCCTGCGCGCGGGCTTCGCCGAGGCGACCCGGACCGGCTTCCGCTTCCGGCGCGTCTCCTACGTGCCCGACGTGCGCATCACCGGGTTCCTCTCCGACCGCGGCACCTCGAGCTTCACGATCAGCGGCAGCGCCGCGGCGCGCGGCCGGGTCCGCATCACCGCGTCGGGTCGGATCAGCGGCACGCTCGGCGGGAAGCGGATCAGCGGCTCGGCGTCCCGCGCACTGGCCGCGCGGCGGTCCGGCGCGGCCGACGGGCTCACCGGGCGGCCCGGTCCGATCGGTCCCGTGCCGCGGGTCGCGCGGCCCCTGGCGGGCCTCGCGCGCTGAGCGACGCGGCGGGACGCGGCGCGCGGCCCGCCGCTGGCGCGTCCGCGCAGGCCGAGGATGCCGGTCTGCAACGCTGCGGGACGTGCCCAACGCGCTGCAGCACGAGACGTCCCCCTACCTGCTCCAGCACGCCGGGAACCCGGTCGACTGGCTTCCGTGGGGTCCGGAGGCGCTCGCCCGCGCGCGTCGCGAGGACCGGCCGCTGCTGCTGTCGATCGGCTACAGCGCCTGCCACTGGTGCCACGTGATGGAACGCGAGTCCTTCGAGGATCCGCGGACCGCGGCGCTGATGAACGAGCACTTCGTCTGCGTGAAGGTCGACCGCGAGGAGCGCCCGGACCTCGACGCGATCTACATGGACGCGGTGCAGGCGATGACCGGCCACGGCGGCTGGCCGCTGAACGTCTTCCTGACCCCGGACCAGGTGCCGTTCTTCGGCGGCACCTACTCCCCGCCCGAGCCGCGCCAGGGCATGCCGTCGTGGACGCAGCTGCTGGAGGTGCTCGCCGAGGCGTGGGCGACGCGGCGGGACGAGATCGAGGAGCAGGGCGAGCGCATGGTCGCCCGGATCTCCGGCGGCGCGCGGCTGCGCGCGTCCGGGGCGGAGCTGACGCGCGCGGATCTCGACGGCGCGGTCGACCGGCTGCGCGAGAGCTTCGACAGCGTCAACGGCGGCTGGGGCGGCGCCCCGAAGTTCCCGCAGGCACCGGTGATCGAGCTGCTGCTGGCGCTCGGCGAGCGCTCGATGAGCGGGTACACGCTGCGGTCGATGGCGGGCGGCGGGATCAACGACCAGATCGGCGGTGGCTTCGCCCGGTACAGCGTCGACGCCCGCTGGACGGTGCCGCACTTCGAGAAGATGCTGAGCGACAACGCGCTGCTGGCGCGCGCGTACCTGCACGGCTGGCAGCTGCTCGGCGACGACCTCCTGCGCCGGACCGCGGAGGAGACCCTCGACTGGGCGCTGCGCGAGATGCGCGCCGCGGACGGCGGCTTCCACGCGGCGCTCGACGCGGACGCGGACGGCGTCGAGGGCGCCTCCTACGTCTGGACGCTGCAGCAGCTCGAGGCGGCGCTGGACGGGGACCCGGCCAGCGACGAGGCGATCGCCTGGCTCGGCGCCACGGCGGAGGGCAACTTCTCCGACCCGGAGCACCCCGAGCTCGCGGGCCGCAACGTGCTCGAGTCGCGCGGCGCGGAGCCCGGGCCGGAGGTCCGCGCGCGCGTGCGCGCGCGGTTGCTGCAGGCCCGCGACGCCGGCCCGCGCCCGGGGGTCGACGACAAGCGGCTGACCGCGTGGAACGCGCTGCTGCTGGACGCCCTGGCCCGCTCGGGCGCGGTGCTCGGCCGGGCCGACCACCTCGAGGCGGCGCGCGAGACCGCCGCGTTCGTGCTCGAGCGTCTGCGCGACGGGGACGGCCGCCTGCTGCGGACCTTCTCGCGCGGGACCGCGCGGTACCCGGCCTACCTGGAGGACCACGCGTTCCTGCTCGAGGCGCTGCTGACGCTCTACGAGGCGACCGGGGAGCCGCGCTGGTTCTCCGCCGCGCGCGAGCTCGCCGACGAGCTGCTCGCGCGGTTCCTCGACCGCGAGCACGGCGGCTTCTTCTCGACCGCCGACGACCACGAGCCGCTCGTCACACGCCGCAAGGACCTCGAGGACGCGCCCCTGCCCGCGGGCGGGTCCGCCGCCGCGCACGGCCTGCTGCGCCTCGCCGCGCTCACGGGCGAGCACCGCTACCGCGCGGCAGCCGAGGGGCAGCTGGCGCTGCTGGCGGCGATCGCACCGCAGCATCCCGCCGCCTTCGGGCACCTGCTGCGCGCGGCGCTGCTCGTCGTCGCGCCCGTGCACGAGGTCGCGATCGTCGGCCCCGCCGGCCCGGAGCGCGACGCGCTCGTGGCGGTCGTGCACGAGCGGCTGCGCCCCGGGCTCGTGCTCGCGGTCGGCGACGGCGACCCCGACGGCGAGGCGGCCCGGACCGTGCCGCTGCTCGCCGGCCGGTCCGCGGCCGACGGCGTCCCGACCGCGTACGTCTGCGAGCGCTTCGCCTGCCGTGCCCCGGTCACCAAGCCGGGCGCCCTGCGCGACGCGCTGGCCGTCCCCTAGGGGGATCCCCGGCTGGCGCGTGCACGCTCGCGGCGGGAGGATCCCGACGCGCCACGACCCCGTAACCGGACGAACGCGTCCGGCCCGTAGACTGGCGCGCCACCGCCACCCGCCCCACCCGTCCTGGACGTGACCCGATGACCCGCTTCCTCGCCTTCCCCGCCGGCCGCCGCTCCAAGTGGGTCGTGCTCGCCACCTGGATCGTGATCCTCGGCGCCGTCATGGGCACCGGCCTGCCCGGCAAGTTCGCCGACGCGGAGAAGAACGAGTCGACGTCGTTCCTCCCGGGCGACGCGGAGTCGACCACGGCGCTGAAGGCCGTCGAGTCGCTGCAGGACGGCGAGCAGGCGCCCACGGTCATCGTGTACCGCCGCGCCGACGGACTGACCGCGCAGGACAAGGCGACGATCGTCTCCGACGTCGAGAAGCTCAACGCCCTGAAGTTCCGCAACACGACGCCGTTCGGCAACCCCACGGGCCCGGACGCGCGCGAGCCGTTCCAGCTCTCCCAGGACGGGACCACGGCGCTGATCGCCAACTCGATCGAGGGCGACGGGGAGTCCGACACGCTGATCGACCCGGTCGACGCCTACCGGGAGCTCGTCAGCGACGAGCAGGCGCGCGACCGTCCCGACGGCCTGCAGGTCAAGGTCACCGGCCCGGCGGGCATCTCCGCGGACGCGATCAAGGTCTTCGAGAACATCAACGGCACGCTCCTGGGCGCCGCGGTGCTGCTCGTGCTGATCCTGCTGATCATCATCTACCGCAGCCCGATCTTCTGGTTCTTCCCGCTGTTCAGCGTGATCGTCGCCGAGATCGTCTCGCGCGGGCTCGGCTACGGGGTCAGCGAGCTCGGCGTCACGATCAACGGCCAGTCGTCGTCGATCACCTCGATCCTCGTGCTCGGCGCCGGCACCGACTACGCGCTGCTGCTCGTGTCCCGCTACCGCGAGGAGCTCCGGCGACACGAGGACAAGCACGAGGCGATGGCGCTCGCCCTGAAGTCCGCGGGCCCCGCGATCATCGCGTCCGCCGCGACCGTCTCGATCGCGCTGTTCGCGCTGATCCTCGCGAAGGTCAACGGCACCGCCGGCCTCGGCCCGCTCGGCGCGCTCGGCGTGCTCACCGCGATGCTCGTGCAGCTGACCTTCCTCCCCGCCCTGCTCGTGGCGGTCGGCCGCAAGCCGTTCTGGCCGCGCGTCCCGCGATTCGGGGACGAGGGCGCCGACGCCACGCACGGCTCGTGGCGCCGGCTCGGCGAGCGCATCGAGCGCAACCCGCGCCGCATCTGGATCGGGACCGCCGCGATCCTGGCGCTGTTCTGCCTCGGGCTGCTGAACTTCTCGACCGGCCTGACGCAGGGCAACAGCTTCCGCGACGACGTCGAGGCGATCGCCGGCCAGAAGCTCGTCGAGCAGGGCTTCCCCGCCGGGCAGAGCGCGCCGACGGACATCGTCGTCCGGGACCCGGCGAAGGTCGATGCGGTCATCGCGTCGGTCTCGAAGGCCCCCGGGGTCGCCGCGGTCCGCCCGACCCCGTTCTCCGGGGAGCAGGGCACGCTGCTGGCCGCGTTCCTCGAGGACGACCCGTACTCCACGACGGCGTTCGACCGCATCGACGGCATCCGGGCCGCCGCCCGGGCGGGCGACCCGCAGGCGGTGGTGGGCGGTCCGACCGCGGTCGAGAAGGACCTGCGCGACGCGAGCGCCGACGACACCACGCTGCTGATCCCGTTGACGCTCGTGATCGTCTTCCTGATCCTGCTCGTGCTGCTGCGTGCCGTCACCGCGACGCTGCTGCTGATGGGGACCGTGCTGCTGAGCTTCGGGGCCGCGCTCGGCGTCGCATCGATCGTGTTCGACGTCGCGTTCGGGTTCCCCGGCTCGGACCCGAGCTTCCCCCTGTTCGCGTTCATCTTCCTCGTCGCGCTGGGGGTCGACTACAACATCTTCCTGATGGCCCGCGTGCGGGAGGAGACGCTCACGCACGGGACGCGGGACGGCATGCTGCGCGGCCTGGCCGTCACGGGCGGCGTGATCACGAGCGCGGGCGTCGTGCTCGCGGGCACGTTCGCGGTGCTCGCCGTGCTGCCGCTCGTGTTCCTCACCGAGATCGGCTTCACGATCGCGTTCGGCGTGCTGCTCGACACGTTCATCGTGCGGTCGATCCTCGTGCCGGCACTCGTCCTGGACGTCGGACCGAAGGTGTGGTGGCCGTCGGCGCTGGCGCGCGGCGGCGACGGAGGCGGCGCGCCTCACTGATTTCTCATGGTTCAACCGGCACGCGAAAGGCTAGAAGGCGCTCCATGACCTCTCGTTCCCTCCTGGCGGTCGGTGCCGCCGCAGCCGCCGGACTCGGCATGGCGGGCCCGGCCAGCGCCGCCGTCATCGCGACGGACCGTCCGTGCTACGTCGAGAACCAGCCGATGCTGATCGGCGGCCAGCAGTTCGCGCCGAACTCCAACTACACGGTGAAGACCGACCAGCTGTTCGCCTTCGGCAACGCCGACGCGGCCGGCAACTGGCTCTCGAACACCGAGACCGCGCCGATCGTCGTCAAGCGCACGACCGTGCCGCAGCCGTTCACGCTGACCGCGACGCAGGACGGCGTCGAGGTCGCCACCGCGCAGTTCAACGTCGTGAACCTGCTGGTGACGCTCGCGTCGACCCGTGGCCGCCCGACCGGCCGCACCACCTGGCGCGTCTCCGGCTTCACGCCGGGGCAGAGCGTCTACGTCCACGTCCGCCGCGGCGGCAAGACGCTGCGCAACGTCCGGCTCGGCCGCGCGGACGCGCCCTGCGGTCGCCTGACGACCAAGCAGCGCCGCCTGCCGGGCATCAGCTCGCGCACGCTGCGCCGCGGCACGTACGACCTGTACGTCGACAACAAGCGCACGTTCAGCCGCAGCACGCGGCCGCAGTACCGCTCCAGCGTGACGGTCTTCACCGTCTTCCGCTAGGCCTCCCGCCGTGGTGCGGGCCCGCTCCGTGCGGGCCCGCCGCGGGGCCGTCCCCGGCGCTCAGAGCACCGGCAGGTAGCGGTCGAGCTCCCACTGCGTGACCTGCACGCGGTAGTCCTCCCACTCCTGGCGCTTGATCTCGATGTAGCGGTTGAACATGTGCTCGCCGAGCGTGCGGAGCACGAGTTCGGACTCGGCGGTCAGCTCGATCGCCTCGCCCAGCGTCTCGGGGAGCTGCTCGATCCCGAGCCGGCGGCGGTCGTCGGGCGACAGGTGGTAGAGGTTCTTCTCCATCGGCTCGGGCAGCTCGTAGCCCTTCTCGATGCCCTCGAGACCTGCGTGCAGCAGCGCCGCGAACGTCAGGTACGGGTTGCACGCCGGGTCCGGGCAGCGCAGCTCCATCCGCGTCGCCTGCTCCTTGCCCGGGTGGTAGAGCGGCACGCGCACGAGCGCGGAGCGGTTGCGCCGCGACCACGCGACGTACACCGGCGCCTCGTAGCCCGGGACGAGCCGCTTGTAGGAGTTCACCCACTGGGCGAAGATCGAGCTGAGCTCGCGCGCGTGGCGCAGCTGGCCGGCGATGAACGCCTTGCCGATGTCCGAGAGGAAGTACGGGTCGTCGGCGTCGAAGAACGCGTTGCGGCCGTCCTTGAACAGCGACATGTGCGTGTGCATGCCGGAGCCGTTCTCGGCGAACAGCGGCTTGGGCATGAAGGTCGCGTGCCACCCGTACTTCATGGCGTACTCCTTCACGGTGATGCGGTACGTCATGCAGTCGTCCGCCATCTTCAGCGCGTCCGCGTAGCGCATGTCGATCTCGTGCTGCGAGGGCCCGACCTCGTGGTGGGAGTACTCGACCTTGATGCCGAGCTGCTCGAGCGCCAGGGAGGTCTCGCGGCGCACGTCGGAGCCCGCGTCGAGCGTCGTGAGGTCGAAGTAGCCGCCCTCGTCGAGGACCTCGGTGCCGTTCTTGTCCTTGAACAGGAAGTACTCGAGCTCGGGCCCGACGTTGAACGTCTCGAAGCCCATCGCGTTGGCGCGGTCGACGGCGCGGCGCAGGACGTGGCGCGGGTCGCCCTCGTAGGGCGTGCGCTCGGGGGTCTGCACGTCGCAGAACATGCGGGCGACGCCCTGCTCCTCCGGCCGCCAGGGCAGGATCGAG
Source organism: Conexibacter sp. W3-3-2 (assembly GCF_009707605.1). NCBI lineage: Bacteria > Bacillati > Actinomycetota > Thermoleophilia > Solirubrobacterales > Conexibacteraceae > Conexibacter > Conexibacter sp. W3-3-2. The sequence goes on from NZ_WLYW01000001.1 coordinate 1,274,768, forward strand.
AAGGTCGTGGCGTCGGGCATGGCGATCATGTCCGACTCCTCGATGGCGTTGAAGCCGGTGATCGAGGAGCCGTCGAAGCCCATCCCGCCCTCGAAGGCGTCGTCGAGCTCCTCGGAGTTGATGGAGAACGACTTCAGCTGTCCGAGGATGTCGGTGAACCAGAGGCGGATGAAGCGGATGCGGTGCTCCTGGACGAGCGCCTTCACATCCTCACGGGTCTTGGGCTGGTCGGGCATAGAGGTCCACCCTAGCCGGTCATCGGCCGCCGTTCGGTCGAGGATCCCTTGTACGCGGTGGCGGGTCCGTCAGGCGAGCCAGTCGCGCGCCCAGGCCTTCAGGGCGACGACCGTCGGCTCGAGCGAGCGACCCATCGCGGTGAGCTCGTAGAAGACCTGGATCGGCGGTCCCGGCTCCACGTGGCGGGCGACGAGGCCGCGCTGCTCGAGCTCCTTCAGGCGCTCGCTGAGCAGGCGGTCGGAGAGCTGCGGGACCGCGTGCGAGAGCTCCTTGAACCGCAGGCGAGCGTCGTGGCGCAGGAGCACCTCGAGGATCGCCCCGGTCCAGCGGCGCCCGATGAACTCGACCGCCTCGTGGTAGTGCGGGCAGCAGGCCGCCGCGTCGGCCCGGTCGGTCGGGGACTCTCCGGGCATGGCACGCGGCGGCGGGTGCTGCGAGGGCCGGGGGCGGCCGCTAGGCGGCGCGCAGCGTCCGGGTGTTCTCCGTGGAGCCGTCGACCGGCACGTCGCCGGCGACGTTGATCATCGCGGTGAAGGACTCCATCGAGACGAACGCGATCGCCTCGAGCAGCTGCTCGTCGGACCAGCCGTCCTCACGCGCCTCCTCGTGGAGGTGCATCGGCGGCTTCTGGCGGTCGACGACGAGGACCCGGGCGTAGTCGAGCAGCTTCTGCTGGTGCTCGTCCTTGGACTTCCACTCGCGCGCCAGCGCGACCTCGTCGAGCCCCAGGCCGGCCTGGCGTGCGGTGCGCGAGTGCATCGCGATGCCGGGCGCGGAGCCGTAGTGCTCGGCGACGGCGAGCGCGAGCCGCTCGAGCGTGCCGATCGGGAGCGTGCCGTGCCGGAGCTCCTGGCGCAGCCGCGCGTACCCGCGCAGCGCCGCGGGGGAGCCCGCGAGGACGCCGAGGAAGTTCGGGAGCTGCCCTGCCGTCGAGAGCGCGCCCTTGAGGATCGGCATCGAGCCTTCCGGTGCCGTGAGGTCGTCGTGGATCTGGAACCTGCTCATCGCTGTCTTCATGTGCGGCCTTTGGGGAGAGGCGGGTCGGGTCCTGCTTGTGCTGCTCGTCACGTCTTTAGCTTCACTTTATGAAGCCGCTTACGTGTCGTAAGTGTACCCCCAGAACGTTGCTTGCGCAAGGATCTGTGGCTCCACGCACGAGTACCCGCCGAAGCGGGCACGTACGCACAGATGAAGAGCTGGCGCGGACGCGGTCACCCGCGTCCGGGACGGGGACTAGGCCCCGCCGCTGAGCGCCGCGATGAGGATCAGCAGGAAGCCGAGACCCACGGCCCAGAGCGCGATGCGGTCCGGGCGCGACATCGCCTGGTCGACCGGACTGCGCGTGGCGCGCCGGCGCGGCTCGACCTCGCGCAGCCGCGGCGTCGCGGGGAGCAGCTCGGGGCGACCGGTGATCGCCACGGTGCGGCGGTCCTCCCCGTCGGGACCGGGAGCCCGACGCGGCTCGTCCCACAGCAGCTCGGTCTCGTCCCGCTCGCGCGTGGGCTGACGCGGGGCGTCGCCCTCGACGATCACGGTGCGCTGCACGGCCCGGGTGCGGTGGACGGGATGCTCGCCGGTCACCGTGCGACGGGTGTCGTGCTCGGCGGGCTGGTGACGGGGCGCGGCCGCGGCCGGGCGGTCCCCGGTGATGCGACGGCGCTGGCGGACGGTGAAGTCGAGATCGTCGCCGGCGGTCCAGTCGTCGATCTGCCGACCCTTCGTCGGGAGCAGATCCTCGGAACCCCAGTCGACCACTGCGCGCTGCGACATGCGTTCGGTGTCCTCTTTCGTCGGCCTACGGGGTTAGCTGACGGGCTCGCGCTGAAAGATGCGCTACGCCGGGATCGGCGACTCGCCCCACATCCTGGGTCCCCCGCTCCCCGGGCAGTCCGGGGATTGAGCGGTTTCGAACTGCCGGGCATCGTAGCAGGCCCGAAAAGGCCTGCATGTGCAAGAAATCTTGCATGCCCGGCGACGCTATCCGACGGGTCGGACGTGATGTCCGAGGGCGCCGTCGCGGGGCGCCCGGGTCGCTCAGCGACCGGCGACCGCCGCGATGTAGTCGGCCACGTCCTCGGCGTCCTCGCCGTCGACGAGCCCGGACGGCATCTGGCCGAGACCACGCGCGCGCCCCATCTGGATCGCGTTGAGCGTGAGCTCCTTCGGCGGGCGGAGCTGGTCGAGGTTCGGCCCGACGCGACCGACCGCGTTGGACGCGCTCAGCGAGTGGCAGGTCGAGCAGAGCTGCGCGAAGACCTCGCGGCCGTTCTTCTGGGCGGAGGTCAGCTCGACGCCGCCCTTCGCCTCCTTCTTGTCGTTGTTGCCGACCATCGCGACCGCCGGGATCGCGATGCCGAACAGCGCGATGACGATCGTGATGGCGAGCCCACTGCCGCGGTTGGCGGAGTTGCTCTGGCGGTGCAGGAGCTTCTCCCGGGCCTTGCCGGGACCCCCACTCATGGCGACCAGGACGACGGCCCCGGCGACGACGACGAACGCGATGATGAGAGCAGCGGTAGCGACCACGGCCGGAAAGATATAGATCGGGACGGCAGACGTGTCAGCGGCGGCGCCCCTGCGCGAAGCTCATGACCGGCGGGGCGACCGCACGGAACCCCGAGGCGGCCCCGTCGGTGCCGGTGGCCGCCGGCTGCTGCTCGCCGGCGCGGCGGGCGAGCTCGCGCTCGTCCAGCGACGAGAAGTCGTGCACCTCGGCCAGCGAGCGGATCTCCGCGAGCGGCCGGTCGTCGGGCGCCTCCAGCGGCACGAGCCGCCGGACGAGCACGTTGATGCCGCCGCCCGCGGCCGGATGGCGCTCGAGCACGCCCTCGGCGATGACGAGCGGCTCGGTCCGCACGATCAGGCGATGCTGCTCGTAGACCGCGGCCGGCACCACGAGGTTGACGGTGCCGCCCTCGTCCTCCAGCAGCATGAACACGATGCCGCTGGCGGTCCCGGGCCGCTGGCGGGCGACGACCAGGCCCCCCACGCGGACCGACCGGCCGTGGCGCAGCCCGGCGAGGGCGGCGCTGGACACAGCACCCCGCCGGTCGAGCTCGTCGCGCAGCAGGCCGATCGGGTGGGCGGCGGTCGTCAGGCCCGTCGTGGCGTAGTCGGCGATCATCGCGTCCCACGCCCGCAGGCCGGGCAGGTCCGGGGCGTCGGGGGCGTCCAGCGGCAGCGCGAGCTGGGTGCCGTCCCGGCCGTGCGCGCGCCCGGGCGCCACGATGCCGAACCGCCACAACGCGGCGCGTCGGCGGTGGCCGGGTGAGGCCACCTCGGTGCGCAGGAGCGCGTCACAGGCGCCCGACCAGGCGAGCTGCTCGAGCGCCGGGCGGCCCGCACCGGCCCGCGAGGCGAGGTCCCCGGTTGACCGGAACGGTCCCGCGGACTCGCGGGCGGCCACGATCTCCGCGACGTCGTCGGCGCGGACCCCGAGCACGTAGCCGAGCCCGATCCGCACGGCCGCGACCTGCGCACCGTCCTGTTCGGGCTCGCGGCCCTCGAGCGCGCGACGGGCCGCGTCCCGGTCGAGGTCGACGACCGTGCAGCCGACGGCGCTGGCGTTGACGTCGGGCGGGAGCACCGGGATGCCGCGGCGCTGCGCCTCGTGGACGAGCGCGTCGGGCGGGTAGAAGCCCATCGGCTGCTCGTCGAGCAGGGCGCAGAGGAACTCGGGCGCATGGTGGACCCGCAGCCAGGTCGACTGGTAGGCCAGCAGGCCGAACGCCGCCCCGTGCGCCTTGGGGAAGCCGAAGCCGGAGAACCCGACGATCATGTCGTAGACCCGCTGGGCGGCCGCCTCGTCCACCCCGTGCTCGCGCATCGCGCCCTGCACGAACCGCTCGTGGTACGCGCGGATCGCCGCCTCCGAGCGCTTGCGGCTCATCGCCCGGCGCAGCCCCTCCGCTTCGCCGGGCGTGAAGCCCGCGAACGCCATCGCGACCTCGATCACCTGGTCCTGGAAGATGATCGTGCCGAGCGTGTCCTTCAGGACCGGCTCCAGCGACGGATGCTCGTAGGGGATCGGGTAGTCGGGGTCGACGCGCCGCCGCTGCCGCCGCTCGATGTACGGGTTGACCGCGCCGCCCTGGATCGGTCCGGGACGGACGATCGCGACCTGGATCGTGAGGTCGTCGAGCGTCGCGGGACGGGTGCGCAGCAGCGACGCCATCTGCGCGCGGCTCTCGATCTGGAAGACCCCGGTGGTCTCCCCCGCTGGATCGCCCCGTAGGTCTCGGGGTCGTCGAACGGGATCCGCGAGAGGTCGACGGTGATCCCGTGCCGGTCGGCGATGTGGTCGACGCAGCGCTCGACCGCCGAGAGCATCCCGAGCCCGAGCAGGTCGATCTTCAGGAAGCCCGCGTCGGCGCAGGAGTCCTTGTCCCACATGACCATCTGGCGCCCCTCCATCGCGGCGGGCACCACCGGGCAGCAGTCGACGAGCGGCCGGGTCGCGACGATCATGCCGCCGGAGTGCTGGCTCAGGTGCCGGGGCAGGCCGTAGGCCTCGTGGGCGAGCTCCACCAGCCAGCGCCAGCGGCCCGGGGCGCCGTCGGCCCCCTCCGCCATGCGCTCCTCGCCGATCACCTGGCCGACGTCGCGCTCGACGTTGCCGATCCCCCAGCCCTCCGCCGAGCGCGCAACCCGCTCGATCTCCCCCGGCGGCAGGCCGAGCGCCTTGCCGATCTCGCGGATCGCCCCGCGCGCGCGGTAGGTCGGGAAGGCGGCGACCAGCGCGGAGTGGCGGTGCCCGTAGCGCTCGTGGATCCGCGGGATGAGCCGGGCGCGCACGTCGCGCGGGAAGTCGAGGTCGATGTCGGGCAGCGACGTGATCTCCTCGTTGAGGAAGCGGCCGAGGAACAGCTCGTTCTTCACCGGGTCGATGTGGGAGAGGCCGGTGAGGTGACACACGATCGAGCTGACGCTCGACCCGCGACCGCGCCCCGGCGGCAGCAGCGCCCGCGCGGACGCCGGACCACGGACCTCCAGCGCGACCTCCTGGGCGAGCTCGAGCAGCTCGTGGTGCAGCAGGAAGAAGCCGGAGAGGCCCAGCCGGTCGATCAGGCCGAGCTCCTCCTCCAGGCGGGCGGCCGCCCGCTCGCGCAGCGCCCGGTCGGCGGGCGGGTAGCGCTCGTCGAAGCGCGCGTGGCAGACCGCGGCGAGCCGGCGACGGGCGTCGCGGTCGTCGGAGCCGGGGTAGCGGTAGCCGAGGTCCTGGGTGAGGTCGAAGCGCAGCTCGTCGGCCAGCCGCACGGTCTCGGCGACCGCCTCCGGGTGGTCGGCGAAGCGGCGCGCCATCGCCTGCGGCGAGGCCAGCACGTGCGTGTGGTTGCCACGGCGCACGGGCTCGGAGGCGTCGAGCGTCGCGTGCTCGCGGATGGCCACGAACACGTCCTGCAGGCGCGCGCGCTCGCGCGTGTGCGCGTGCACGTCACCGGTGGCGACGCAGCGCAGCTCGAGCCGGCGGGCGAGCGACTCGAGCCCGCGGTTGCGCGCGCGGTCGTGGCGGGCGAACGGCCGCTGGAGCTCGACACGCAGCCCCTCCGGGCCGAACGCCTCCCGCAGGGTGCGCAGCGTCGGCTCGTCCCGGACCCCGTGGCGCGCGCAGCCGCTCAGGCACACGAGCCCCTCGGCGTGGTCCAGGACGTCCTGCAGCGTGGCGGCGGGTGGGCGCGCGATGCGCCGGTCGGCACCGGCGCCCTCCCGCGTGTGCGCGTGCGCGCGGGTGAGGAGGTGGCAGAGGCTGCGCCAGCCGCGGGCGTCGCGGACGAGAAGGGTCAGGTGCCGCCCGTCGTCGAGCGAGATCTCCGCCCCGTGCAGGGCCCGCAGCCCCAGCGACTTCGCGGCCTGCGCGAACTCCATCGAGCCGGAGACCGTGTCGTGGTCGGTGAGCGCGACCGCCTCGTAGCCGCGCTCCAGCGCGGCCACCACGAGCTCCTCGGGCTGCGACGTGCCGTCGAGGAAGGAGAAGCCCGAGTGGGCGTGGAGCTCGACGTACGACACGAACACATGTTCGCACACCGGCCGGACGGGGTCAGCGCGTGAGACAGTCGGCCCGCTCCCGCCAGATGCCCCCCGGTCCCCGGGTCAGCGCCCCGACGAGCGTCGACGTGTGGGTCGACGTCTCGTAGCCCGCGCCGAACTTGAGGCCGGCCGCGAGGGTGCCGCCGCCCCCGTCGGACTCCTCGTCGGTGGTGTAGGAGCGCAGGTGCTTCGTGCCGTGGCGGTCGAGCCGCTCGCGCAGGGCGGCGGCGACCGGGACGCGGTCCGATCCGGGGCTGACGCCGTTGAACGGCCCGACCACCCCGCGGATGAACGCCATCGCGGCCCGCAGGTTCGCCGGGTCGGTGAGGTCGAGGTGCTCCTCGACCTCGTAGCGCTGCCCGATCTCGCTCGGGAGCCCCAGCCGCCCGGCGACCTCGGCGACCCCCGGCGGCAGGCTCGCGCTCCCGCGGATCTCGTCGGTCTCGATGATCATGAGGTCGACGGGCCGGCCGCGCTCGTCGACCTCGATCGCCCAGACGTGCCCCGCCTCGCGGGCGACGTCGCCGCCGTAGCTGCCGTCCGGCCGGGTGATCGACAGGGACGCCCCGAGCCGCTGCGCGCGCCGCAGGTAGTGGGTGACGTGCCCGGTGCGCCGGTCGCGCCGCGCGCCGTCGAAGTCCTCGGGGCGGAACTCGAGCTCCGCCGAGTCCTGCCCGAGCTCGGCGGACGCCCCGACGCTGAGCGACCAGCCCCGTTCGTCGAACGTGATGTCGGGGTCGCGGGCGGAGGAGTCGTGCAGGACCTCGGGCAGCAGCGCCGCCTTGACCCCCGACGCCCGGTCGACGAGGCGCTTGGCCTCCGCGGCGGAGTCGACCGTCCAGGTCCGCCCCTTGCGCAGGTGCGCGAGCGCCGCCGCGCGCAGCTCGCCGTCGATCGCGATGCCGGTCTTCGGGATCCGCAGCGAGCCGCCCAGCCCGCCCTCCAGCCCGGGGTCCCACCCGTCGACGATCGTCACGTCGAAGCGCCCGTCGGAACGCTCCTCGACGATCGCGAGCTGGTCCTTGCCGATCCGCACGAGGGCGAGGCTGACCGAGCCCGACAGGCGCTTCTCGCGCGCGTCGACCACGCACGGCGTGCGGTCGCGGTAGCAGTCGCCGCCGGTGACGATGCACAGCGCCCGCGCCATCTGGGTGGTGACGGAGACCGCGATCGCACGCCCGTGCGCGGTCGCGACCCCGACCGCGAGGACGAGACCGGCGGCCACGACGGCGAGGACGGTGAGGTAGTCCAGGGAGGCCTGGCCGGTGTCGTCGCGGAGCGGGAGGGGCATCGGCCCACCGTGCCGCGGCGCGGGTCACGGCGAAAGACGCAGCTGTGCCGATTGCGCATCGGATCCGTGCCGATTCCCGTCACGGTCACCGCTGGCGCCACCAGCGGCCGTCGTGGAGGTCGCGGAAGACGACGAGGTCCCGCCCGCAGGCGGTCACGACCTCCCAGTAGCGCCGACGCAGCGGCGTCGTCGTCCACCAGCGGTCCTCCACCAGCCAGGACTCGCGCACCGCCTCGACCGCGCGACCGTCGATGCGCTGGGGTCGGCCGGTCGCCCGGTCGGCCTGCACCCGGGCCGCGACCGGCGCGCCGAGCCGCCGGGCGCTGCGCCCCGTGGCGCTCATACCTCGAAGGGGGTCAGGACCGCGCGGCGCTCGGGCACGCGCGAGTCCGGGTCGACGGTGAGGACCCGCAGCGCCGCGTCCGGTCCGGCCGCCGCGCGCGCCTGCCGGACCGCCTCGCGCAGGCGCGCGGCGCGGGCCGCGCGGGCGTCGTCGAACAGCGCGGTGTCGGGGGCGGCGGCGGGCCCGAAGCGCTCGACCGAGAGCCGCACCGACTCCGCCGGGGCGGGCAACGTCGCAAGCCGCCCGGTGAGCACGAGCAGCATCCGCCGCGGATCGGCGAGCGGCTCGCGGAAGACGACCCGCGAGCGCCAGGTGCCGCCCTCGACCAGGCGGGCCCCGAGCACCACCGCGCGCAGCGCCCGGCCGCGCCGCTCACGCCGGGCGAGCAGCCGGTCGACGAGCAGCTCCAGCGCGCGGCCGAGCTGCGCACCCGACGCGGCCTCGGGCAGGTCGAGCGTCTCCTGGAGCTCCTCGCCCGCGGTCCGCGGACGCAGCGGGGTGTCGACCCCGACCGCGAGCTCCCGGGCACGCAGCCCCGGAGGGCCGAAGCGGTCGGCCAGCGACGCGCGGGGCAGCGCCGCGACCTGCCCGAGGGTCGTGATCCCCAGCCGCTCGAGCGGCTCGACGAGCCCGGCGCACGCCGGGTCGCGGCGCAGCAGGGCGACGGGCGCGGCCACCAGGTCCTCCGCGCCCGCGACGATCTCCGCCCGGCGCGACCGCGCGCGCACCGCCCCCGCGACCGCGCAGAACCGCGACGGGCCGGCCCCGATGCGGGCCGGGCGGCCGACCGCCGCGCGCGTCGCGGCGACGACGCCGTCCAGCCAGCCCGGTGGCTGCCGGCGCCCCGCGAGGCGCCCGCGCAGCCGGGCCGCCGGGTCCTCCCGGCCGTCACCCCCGTGGAGCCGGCGCAGCGCGGCCCCGTCGAAGCAGACGAGCTCCGGCGCCTGCACCTCGACCGCGGCACCGACGTCCTCCAACGCGGCGAGCGCCGCCTCCCAGGCGTCGGCCACCCCGAGCGGATCGGGCGGCACGAGCGCGAGCCCGGGACACCGCGAGAGCGCCTCCCCCAGGCGCATGCCCGGATGGATGCCGAAGACCTCGGCGGCCGCGGAGACCTCCCCGACCTGCTGCTCGCGGCCAGGCTCGGGCGCCAGGGCGGCGGGCCCCTCCAGCAGGGCGGCGCGCCCGCCGACGGCGACGGTGAGCTCCAGGCGGGGCAGCAGGACGGCGACGATCATGGGAACACATGTTCGCATGATCGTCGGACGGCAGCGCGCCGTCCGACGGGGTCAGACCTCGCCGAACATCTCCCCCAGCCGGGTCGCGACCGCGAAGTCCCCCTCGAGGTCCAGCCGCCCGGTCAGCAGCGCCTTGCCCGGGTCGAGCTCGCCCGCCGCGAGCCGCACGAAGTCGGCGAGACCGAGCTTGATCGTCACCGCGGGATCGGGGCGGGCGTCGCGGTGCGCGGTGGCACCGTCGAGCCGGCAGCTGACCGTCCACGTCCGCACGACCCCGTCGGCGCCGCGCAGCTCGTAGCGCAGGTCGCCGGTGAAGCCCGCCGCCGCGTCGGGCTCGAAGCGCGCGGCCATCGTGGCGAACACCGCGGCGAGCCCCCGGGCCGAGCCGATCGTGCGCTCCAGGCGACGATCGTCGCTGCGGCGCACGAAGGTCCGGAACGCCTGCGCGCCGCGCGCCTGCGCGATCGCGCGGAGCACCTGCACGCCGGCCGCCCCCCGCCCGGCCGCGGCCGCCCCCGACCCGGCCGCGTCGCCCGCGGCACCGGGCGCGGCCGGGCCGGCGTCGCCGCCCGGCCCCTCGGCGACCGGACCGTCGTCCATCGGGCCGAACGCGTACCCGGGGTCCAGCGGCGGGGCCGGGCGACGCCGCGCGAGCGCCGCGTCGCGCTCGGCCGCCGTCAGCCCGTCCGCCGGGGCGGGATCGGCGGCGAAGGCCGGGAGCACCTCGGCGGCGAGCAGCTCCAGCGAGGCGACCGCGTGCTCGTGGGCGGTGCGGCCGCCGTCGAGCACGAGCACGAGCTCGTCCACGCCCGCGTCCGCGTAGCGCCGGGCGAGCTCGACCACCTGCCCGGGCGTCCCGACCGCCCCCCGCAGGGAGGCGCGCCCGTCGCGCAGCAGCTTCACCGGCAGCGGCGCGCCGTCGGCCACGACGATCGAGCGGGCGAAGCCGACGTCCTCGCGGTGCCGGGAGAACGCGTCCCACACGTCGGTGCTGCCGGGGCGGTGGTCGCCGAAGGTCTCGTAGTGCTCGCGCGCGTACGCGTGGAAGTGGGCGCCGTCGATCCCGCGGTCGATCGCGGTCCGCTCGTCGGCGTGGACGTGGGCGGGCAGGACGACCGCGAACCCCGCCGTGATCGCGGCACCCGCCGGGACGCACCGCTCCGACCGCAGCACCGCCCGGTGCTCCGCGACCCACTCGGCGGCCTCCTCGGGCTCCGGGAGCCACTGGGCGAGGACCCCGAGGCCGAGCTCGCCGGCCACGCGCACGTCCTCCGGGCGGGCGCAGGCCATCCACAGCCCCGGATGCGGGCTCCGGGACCCGGCGGGCACCAGGGCTCGCGGCGGCATCCGCACGTGGCGCCCGTCGGCGCCGGTGAACGGCTCCGGGGCCAGCAGCCGCGCGGTCGTGCGCAGCTGCTCGACCCAGTCGGGCGTGGCGGTCGCGCGGTCGACCCCGAAGCCCCCGACCTCGGCGCCGACCGTCGCGGGCGTGGCGGCGAGGTCCACGCGACCGTCGCCGAGCGCCTCGAGCGTCGCGAGCCCGGCGGCCAGGACGGCCGGATGGCGGATCGACGAGGCCAGCGTCACCGGCCCCCAGCCGAGCCGCAGCCGCGCGGTCCGCTGCGCGGCGGCCCCGAGCACCGCGAGCGCCCCGGCCCCGTGGGAGCGCTCCTCCTGGAAGTGGTGCTCGGCCACCCAGACGCGGTGCAGGCCGAGCCGGTCGGCCAGCGCGATCCGGTCGAGGCCCTCGCGCAGCAGGCGTCCCTCGTCCCCGGGGGTCCAGGGACGGGGCAGCGGGTGCTCGTGCAGGAGGCCGAAGCGCATGGCGGCGATGCTACGGCCCGCCCCGCGCGGGCGGTGTCCACCGTGTGAAGCGGCACGACGGCACCGACGGCCGTTGCCTGTACGCTCGCGTTCATGGGACGAGGGAGCAGGGGTCGCGCCGCGCTCGCGGCGACCGTCACGGTGCTGGCGTCGGGCCTGGCGGCGAGCGCCGCCCCCGCCGGCGTACTGCAGGCCGAGGGCGTGCTGCCCCCGGGGCAGAGCGGGTTCGTGTCGCTGGCGGGTCTGACGAGCGGGACGGGATCGCCGCACCTCTACGACCAGAACCAGATGTACATCGACTTCCGGCGCAAGCCGCTGCTGTTCCAGATCGACCGGCCGGTCGGCGCCGTGGAGACCCCGCGGCCCGGGGTGACGATCGCGCGGGACGCGGCCGGCGTGCCCGCGGTGCGCGCGGGCAACGAGGCGGACGCGTGGTTCGGCGCCGGGTACGCGATCGCCCAGGACCGGCTGTTCCAGCTCGAGGCGTTCCGCCACGCGACGAAGGGCCGCCTGGCGGAGCTGACCGGCTCCGGGGCGCTCGCGGACGACCTCGTGTCGCGGCGCGACTACTACACCGAGTCCGAGCGGCAGCGGATGTACGAGCGGCTCAGCCCGCGGCTCAAGACGCGCATCCTCGCCTACCGCGACGGCATCAACGCCTGGATCGACCGCGTGCGGCTCTCCCCCGCGGACCTCCCCGCGGAGTACGTGGCGACCGCGACGCTCCCGACCCCGTGGACCGTCGACGACTCGATCGCCGTCGGCATCTTCCTCGCCCGCACGGTCCCGTCCGGGGACGGCAACGAGCTCGCCAACCTCCGCACCGTGCAGCAGTCGGGGGTCCGGGCCCTGCAGCAGCTGCTGCCGCTGCGCACGACCGGCCGCCGACCGACGATCCCGGCCGCCGACGCCGACTTCTCGCAGGGCCGCGCGCGCACCGCCCGCGAGGAGCGCGACGCGCTCAGGCGGTCGGCCGCGTTCGCGCAGACCCTTCCCCGTCCGAGCGCCGCGGCGGCCGCCGCCCCCGCCCGCAAGGCGGGCCTCGCGCCCGGCCGGATCGGGCGCACGGGCGGCTCGTACATGTTCGCCGTGCGCCGCAAGGACGGGCACGCGTTCCTCTTCAACGGGCCGCAGCTGGGCTTCTCGACCCCTGAGCTGTTCGTCGAGGTCGAGGTGCACTGGCCGGGCCACGACCTGCGCGGCGTCACCGCCCCGGGCATCCCCGTGATCGGGATCGGCCACAACGGCAAGGTCGCCTGGGGCTTCACGTCCGGGCTCAGCGACGAGGACGACCTGTACGCCGAGAAGCTCGTGCCGGGCAAGCCCGAGACGTACATCTACAAGGGCCAGGAGCGGCAGATGGAGTGCCGCGACGAGACCTTCCAGTTCAAGAACCTCGCGGCCGCGGTGCTCGGCGGCGGGCTGCCGGAGGCCGGGCAGCGGACCGAGCGGATCTGCCGGACGGTCCACGGGCCGGTCCAGCACCGCGAGGGCGACGTCGCCTACGCGCGCCGCTACGCGATCTGGATGCGGGACGTCGAGACGCTCGAGGGGATCGTCGCGCTCAACGACGCGGCGTCGATCCACGACGTCGACCGCGCGATGAACCTCGTGACGTGGAACGAGAACGTCATGGCCGCGGACTCCCAGGGGAACATCGGCTACTGGCACCCGGGCCTGTTCCAGCAGCGCCCGAAGGGCTGGGACGACCGGCTGCCCTACCCGGGGACCGGGGAGGCGGAGTGGCCCGGCCTCGTCGACCGCACGAGGACGCCGCGGGTGATCAACCCGAAGCAGGGCTGGCTGGCGAACTGGAACAACGTGCCGACCCGCAGCTGGACCAACGGCGACGGCGAGTCCCCCGAGCGCGTCAGCGGCGCCTTCCACCGCGGCTCGTTCCTCATGGATCTCGTGCGGCGCCTGCACCGCGCCCCGGACTTCGAGGCCGCGAAGGCGACCGTGCAGCGCGCGGGCAGCACCGCGCAGCAGCGGGTGCTCGCGGTGACGCGCACGCGGCTGCGTGCCGCGGCGCGCGGCGCGACCGGTGACGCGAAGGTCGTGCTCGACACGATCCTGCGCTGGGACGGCGACTACGTGCGCACCGACGCCCGCGGAACGATCGACCCGGGCGTGGCGACCTGGCTGGAGCTCAAGCGCCGCGCGGCGGCGATCGCGCTCGGCCGCCTCGGCGACGGCGTGAAGCGGTTCGACGGCACGCCGAGCCGCAGCCACGAGTACGACATCTCCCCGGGCGCCGCGTACGCGCTGCGGACGCTGAAGCCCGCCGAGCTGCGGACCGCCGCGGCGGCCGCGCACGCCGCGCTGGCCGAGCGGTTCGGCACCGCGGACGCGTCGGCGTGGCGGGACCCGCGCAAGCTCTACGACGTCGGCGCCCAGGGCGCCGGCTCGGCCCCGGACCTGCCGTTCTTCGACCGCGGCACCTGGGAGCAGGTGATCGAGCTCGGGCCGTAGCCGCACATAGGAAAGCCCCGCCGGAGCGGGGCCTTCCCGTAGCACGTCGATAAGCCGGATTCTGTCGTTGAGCAACCATCCATCTGTGCGACCTACCTGGACCTCGGCGGGCAGCCTGCGAGCGGTCCTGCTCGGTCTTGCATCCGGTGGGGTTTGCCTGGCCGCCGTGTCACCACGGCGCCGGTGCGCTCTTACCGCACCATTTCACCCTTGCCTGTGCGCCCCGCGCGGACGCGCGACGCCATCGGCGGTGTGTTTCTGTGGCACTGTCCCGCGGGTTTCCCCGGGTCGGCTTCCCGACCACCGCGCCCTGTGATGTCCGGACTTTCCTCGACGGTGAAGCGGGGCGTCCGCCGACCGGACGGTCGGCTCGCTGCCCCCGACGCACCTCCGCGGTTGCCTGACGTGCACGCGGCACGGTAGCGCTCGCGGGGCGCCGACGCGACGCCGCACGGCCGGCTCAGCGCACCCGCACGGTCAGCGGCCGGGCCGCGCGGCGGTTCTGCGCCGCGTCGCGGGCGACGACCCCCAGGACCAGCACGCCGGGCCGGGCGAGCGCGCGGCGCATCGGCGCGCTGAGCCGGCGGCGCTGGAGTCCGGCCCGGCCCGGGAACCGCATGGTGCCGACGCGCCGCAGCCGCCGTCCGTCGCGGCGGGCCAGCGTCACGGTGACCGTCGCGGGCTCGCTGAGGCGCAGCACGAGGGTGCCGCCGCGCGCGCCACGCCCGCGGCCGCGCAGCAGCCGCAGGCCGGCGATCCGCGGGGCGACCCGGTCGACGGACGCGGTGGCGGGGAGCTCGCCGCCGACCGGGTCCTGCGAGGCGGGCCCGTAGCCGGTGAAGACCTCCTTGCGGGGGTCGAGGTGGCTCGTCCCCTGGCCGCGCTCGAGCGTCTCGACGCGACGCCCGACCACCCGGATCAGGGCGTAGGAGCTGTTGTCGGTCTCGTCGCTCTCGCGGGTGACGTCACCCTTGTCGACGGTGGTCCGCACGACGTAGCGGCCGTCGCCGTTGCCGCGCCACTCGACGAACTGCCCGGGCCGCTGCCAGCGGTAGACGTCCCCCCAGCCGCGGGTCAGCGCGAAGGTCCCGTCGCTCGGGGAGAAGCAGGAGCCGGTGGCGGAGTCGCCCTCGCTGAAGGTGCCGGTCGGGTCCTGCGCGAACCGGCGCCACTCGCCGAACAGCTGGTCGGCCGGGCAGAAGCCCGACTTCGTGCCGGCCCCGGCCGGGGTCAGGGTGGTGCCGTCCGCCTCGACGCGCAGCAGCTCGTAGGTGAGGATGCCCTCGTCGTGGAAGTGCGCGTGGGTGGTGTGGAAGGAGTGGTGGCCGGCGGGCCGCGTCGAGGTGCTGCCGTCGGCGTGGTAGATCGTCTGGCTCGCCGGGCCGCGGAGGGTCGCGGGCTCGACGACCCCGTCGGCGAGGTCGCGAGCGAGGAAGAAGCGCTTGACGAACGGCCCCTCGCCGACGTTGATCGGGCCGCTGGTCAGCCGCAGGCAGTCGTGCGCGCCCTGCCCGCCGAGCGCGACGGGCGCCAGCTCGTCCGGCGCGCAGGAGACCGGCTCGGCGCCGAGCACGGACACGGGCGGGTTCACCGTGTCCGGCGGGTACAGGCCGTTGGCGGGGTTCAGCGGGGCGGTGAACGTGAACTCGTAGGGCGGGACCGCCTTGAGGTTCGGGAGCAGCTCGCGCTTGGGGTCGGCGGGGACGGTCGGGGCCGCTTCGAGCTTGGCCCGCAGCCGGAAGAACGCGGCGCTGACCTGCTCCGGCACGACCCGCACGACGTAGCGGCCGGCCGGCGGCCGGGCGAGGAACGCCTCGCCGTTGAACTGGTTGCGGGCGGTACCGGTCGCGACGGTCCGCCCGCCGGCGTCGAGCACCTGGACGGCGAAGGCGTCCTCGCGCGAGGGCGTGTCGATCGCGACCCGCAGCCGGTGGCCGCCGGCGGGCAGCTCGAGCGTCCACCGCGGGCACGGCACGGTCAGGTCGCAGAGGTCGGGGGCGGCGACGGAGCCCGCCGCGATCTGGCCGCCGAACCAGAAGCGGTGCTCGCCGACCGCGAGCCGCATCGGGCCCTCGGGGGTCGCCTGCTCCTCGACGTACGCGCGCGCGGCGAGCGTCGTCGTGGCGACCGTGCCGTCGTGGGCGGCGGCGGTGCCGGGCAGGGCCGCGGCGAGCAGCAGGAGGCCGCCGAACGTGGTGCGTGCGCGCATGGGAGCGCCAACGCGCGCGGGCCGCGGCTCGTGCTCGACCGCGTGCAGCAAGCGCACCGACCGCCGGTCCAGGCGCGTCCGGCACTGTGGTCTTCGGCACACCGTGGCGCGTCGACCCCGGCCGGACGGGTACGGTCGCGGGGATGGTCTGGTCGGAGGTCTTCCTCGTGCTCGTCGTCTGCCACTGCGCCGGCGACTTCCTGCTGCAGACGGAGTTCCAGGCCACGCGCAAGCCGGGCGGCCTGGGCCGCGATCCGGTGGCGCGCCGCGCGCTGCTCACCCACATCGCGACCTACGCCCTGCCGATGGTGGCCGCGCTGGTCTGGGTCGGCACGGAGACCGACGCCCTGCACGTCGCGCTCGTCGGCGTGCTCGTCCTCGGCACGCATCTGGTGCAGGACGACGGGCGACTGCTCGTGCGGTGGGTGGCGCGGGTGAAGAAGACCTCGACGCCGTTCGGCTCGCCGCTGTGGATGGCGATCGACCAGAGCTTCCACCTGGTCTGGCTGTTCGCCGCGGCGCTCGCCGCCGCGGCGTGAGCGCGGGCGGCGTCCGCTCAGCTGACCGTCGTGTCGCAGTCGGCGCAGCGGCCGCCGGCGACGACGCCGATCTCGGCCCCGTACCGGGGCCGCAGCGCCCCGGCGCAGACCGGGCAGGAGACGGTGCGGTGGGCGACCAGGCCCTCCCAGGCGTCGACGAGGAGCTCGTCGAGCGACTGGACGCCCACCGCGGGCGTCTCCGGCAGGGTGGTGAGCGTGTCGAAGCTCAGGGTGGAGTACATGGTCAGACGCTCCGGAAGAGACCGACGACCCGGCCCATGACCTTGACATCCTTGCTGCGGATCGGCTCCATCGTGCGGTTCTCCGGCTGGAGACGCACGTGGTCGGGCTCGCGGAAGAACCGCTTGACCGTCGCCTCCTCGCCGACGAGCGCGACGACGATCTCGCCGTCGTTGGCGGTCTCCTGCGGGCGGACGACGACGAAGTCGCCCTCGAGGATGCCCGCGTCGATCATCGACTCCCCGCGGACCTTCAGGACGTACTCGCCCTGCTCGCCGCCGGCGGCCGCCGGGACGTTGACGTACTCCTCGATGTTCTCCTCGGCGAGGATCGGCTGACCGGCGGCGACGGAGCCGACGACCGGCAGGCCGGGCCGCACGAGGCTCTTGACGTTGTCGACCGCCTCCTGCACCGACTCGCCGACGCGCTCGCCCACGCGGTCGAGCAGCTCGATCGCGCGCGGCTTGGACGGGTCGCGGCGCAGCAGCCCGAGCTTCTCGAGGTTCGCCAGGTGGGCGTGGACCGTCGAGGACGAGGCCAGGCCGACGGCCTTGCCGATGTCGCGGACCGTGGGCGGGTACCCGTACTTCGCCGAGTAGCGCTTGATGAAGTCGAAGATCTCCTGCTGGCGCTTGGTGAGGTCCATGCGAGGGGCTCCTTGGCCTGATGTCACTGCGTCGAACACGTGTTCGCACCGTAGCGCGCGCTCCCGACGGAATCAACCCGGGTGCAGGCGGAACCCTGCACACCCCGGCGACACGACGCGGCCGCGCGGCCTCTGGCATACTGCGCGACCCCCACCCGCGCCGGTGGCGGAATTGGTAGACGCGCCAGCTTGAGGGGCTGGTGATCGCAAGATCGTGGAGGTTCGAGTCCTCTCCGGCGCACTGGGACGAGCCCCGGGTCCATCTGGTCCGGGGCTCTCGTTGTTCCGGGACGCCCCGGGCCGCCTGTACCCTCCGTGCATGGGCACGGCCACCACGGACACCGACGTCGGCGCCGACGTGGACGACGCCGGCCGCCCCGGCTGCCTCGTCTCCGACCTCGGCTGGCTGCTCTCGCAGGCGCACTTTGCGCTCGCCCACCAGCTGGCCGTCGCGATGCGCGACGTGGGGATCTCCCCCGCGCGCTGCACGTGCTGCAGACCGCCCGCGCGCGCGAGTGGAACCAGAGCGAGCTCGCCGAGGCGGTCGGGCTCGACAAGACCACGATGGTCTCGACGATGGACGAGCTCGAGCAGCTCGGGCTCGCCGAGCGCCGGCCCGCGGCGCACGACCGGCGCGCCCGCGTGATCGCCGTGACCGCGGAGGGGGCCCGCACCGCGGACCGGGCCCGGCGGGTCGTCGAGGAGACCCAGGCCGCCGTGCTCGCGGAGCTCGACGAGTCCCAGCGCCGCGCGTTCCTCGACGGGCTGTCGCAGCTCGTGCGCACGACGCTCGCCGAGCCGGCGGGCTGCACCCCGCTGCGCCGCCGCCAGCCGCGCGCGTAACCGGTCGTTCACAACGAAATCATTCCGTACGGAACCATTTGCTACGGTTCCGCGCATGCTCTCCCCCTCCCCCGCTCCCGCCGCGGAGCGCTCTCCGCTGGATCGCGCTCGTGATCCTCTGCACCGGGATGCTCATGATCATCCTCGACGGCACCGTCGTGAACGTCGCGCTCCCCGCCGTCCAGGACGATCTCGGCTTCACGAACTCGAGCCTCGCCTGGGTCGTCAACGCCTACCTCATCACCTTCGGTGGCCTGCTCCTCCTCGCCGGCCGCCTCGGCGACCTGCTCGGCCGCCGCCGCGTCTTCCTCGCCGGCCTCGTCGTCTTCACCGTCGCCTCCGCCCTGTGCGGGCTGGCGCAGTCGCAGGGCGTGCTGATCGGCGCCCGGCTGCTGCAGGGCGTCGGCGGCGCGCTGACCTCCTCGGTCATCCTCGGGATGATCATCACGATGTTCCCGGAGCCCCGCGAGCAGGCGAAGGCGATCGGCGTCTTCAGCTTCGTCGCGTCCGCCGGCGCGTCGCTCGGCCTCCTCGTCGGCGGCGTCCTGACCGACGCCCTCAGCTGGCACTGGATCTTCTTCATCAACCTGCCGATCGGCGTCGCCACCGCGCTCCTCGCGCTGCGCTACGTCGCCGACGACGCCGGGCAGGGCCTGCGGGCCGGGGCCGACGTCCCCGGCTCCGTCCTCATCACCGCCGCGCTCATGCTCGGCGTCTTCACGATCGTCGAGGTCGAGGGCAACGGCTGGGGCTCGACGCAGACGATCGGCCTCGGCGCCGTCGCGCTGGCGCTCCTCGCCGGCTTCGTCGCGCGCCAGCACACCGCCCGCCAGCCGCTCATGCCGCTGCGGATCCTCCGCTCGCGCAACGTCTCCGGCGCCAACGCGATCCAGGTGCTGCTCGTCGCCGGGATGTTCGGGATGTTCTTCCTCGGGACGCTCTACCTCGAGCGGGTCCTGGGCTACGACGAGCTCGAGATCGGGCTGGCGTTCCTCCCCGTCAGCCTCGGCATCGGCCTGCTGTCGCTCGGCTTCAGCGAGCAGCTGATCATGCGGGTCGGCGCACGGCCCACGCTCCTCACCGGGCTGCTGCTCGTGCTCGGCGGCCTGCTGCTGTTCGCGCGCGTGCCGGTCGACGGCCGCTACGCGACCGACGTGCTGCCCTCGGCGCTCCTGTTCGGCGTCGGCGCGGGCATGGCGTTCCCGGCGATGATGACGCTCGCGATGTCCGCCGCAACCCCGCAGGACGCCGGCCTCACGTCCGGGCTCGTGAACACCACGCAGCAGGTCGGCGCCGCGCTCGGGCTGTCGCTGCTGGCGACCTTCTCCGCCACCCGCACCGAGGACCTCGTCGCCCGCGGCGCCGCCGAGGCGACCGCCCTGACGGAGGGGTACCAGCTCGGCTTCACGATCGCCGCCGGGCTCGTGGTCGCCGCGATCGCGCTCGCCGTGGTCGTGCTCGAGCGCGTCCCCGCCCCCGCGCACGACCCGGCGCAGGAGGACGTGGCCGAGCCCGCCGCGCGCGTGCTCGTCGGCTGACCCGGCCGGGCCGCCGGTAGCCTGCGGGCCGATGCTCGCGGGCTACCAGCACCTCCTGTTCGCCGGCCGGCGGCTGCAGTGGGACGAGGCGGCGATCGACCTCGCCCCGGACGCCCGGGCGGTCGCCGACCTGCCGACCGCCGTGCGGGCGCGGCTCGACCGCCTCGTGGCCGGCTTCTGCGTCGCGGAGACGGCCGTCGCGCAGCACCTCGACCCGTACGTCGCGCGGTCGGCGGCGGTCGATCCCGACGCCCACGCGTGCTTCGCGCTCCAGCAGGGCGACGAGCGGCGGCACGCGCGGTTCTTCGCCCGGGTGGCCGACGAGGTGCTCGGACTCCCGGCGGACCGTCGCGCGCTCGCCGGTCCCGCGATCGTCGGCCTGTTCGAGGACGACCTGCCGCGCCGGGCGGCCGCGCTCGCCGCCGACGCGGACGCGTTCGGGGCGGCCGTCGGCCTCTACCACCTGGTGCTCGAGGGCATCGTCTTCGCGATCGGCCAGGACGCGCTGCTGGACGAGCTCGACGCGCTGGGCGGCGCCCTGCCGGGGACCCGTGCGGGGGTCGCGCGCGTCCAGGGGGACGAGCGCTGGCACGTCGGTCTCGGCGTCCTGCACCTGCGCACCCTCGGCGCGCCCGTCGACGTGACCGAGCCCGCGCGCCGCGCCGCGGCCGCGTGGGGCCCGGGGATCGCGACCGTCGCGCGCGTCGACCGCGTCCTGCGCGCGCACGCACGGCGGGTCGGCTTCGTCCCCGCCGCGGCCTGAGGCGCGCTACGAGGCGAGCGCGAGCTCGCGCCGGCCCTGGCAGAACGCGGCCCCGACCTCGGCGAGCAGCTCGAGCATCGCCGTCGCGGCCGGGGAGCAGTAGCCCTCGCAGAGGGTCGCGGCGAAGATCCGTCGCACCGGTGTCGCGTCGGTGAGCGCCCGCACGACGACGTCGTCGCGGACCGCGACGAGCGCCAGGTCGGGCACGAGCGCGATGCCGAGCCCGGAGGCGACGAGTCCCTGGATCGCGAGGTAGTCGTCGGAGTGGAAGGCGATCTGCGCCTGGAACCCCGCGGTCAGGCAGGCGCGCAGGAGGATCTGCGTGTCCGGGCACGTGCCGGTGGCGCCGAGCATCCACTTCTCCGACGAGAGGTCGGCGAGCCGCAGCCGCGCCTTGCCCGCGTGCTCGTGGCCGATCGGCAGCATCGCGTACATCGGGTCGTCGAGCAGGTGCAGGAGCTCGATGCCCTCGTACTGGGGGGCGGGCGGTCCCTCGTCGAGGATCACGGTGGCGATGTCGACCTCGCCGGCCTTCAGCGCGGCGACCGACTCGTCGGGCTCCATCGGGACCATGCTCAGCTCGACCGCCGGGTGGCGCTCGCGGAACGCGGCGATCGCGCGCGGCATGACGGTCGCCGCGGCGGTCGGGAAGGCGGCGAGCCGCAGGCGTCCGCCCCGCAGGCCCGCGATCGCCTCGAGCTCGGCCTCGGCGTCGGCGAGCCGGGCGAGGATCGCGTCGGTGTGGCGGACGAGCGCCTCGCCCGCCTCGGTGAGGCGCACCCCGCGGGCCGAGCGCTCCACGAGCGTCGTGCCCGCCTCGCGCTCCAGCGCCGCGATCTGCTGGCTGATCGCCGACTGCGTGTAGCTCAGGGCGTCGGCCGCGGCGGAGAACGACCCGCGCGACGCGACCTCGCGCAGGACCCGGAGACGCTTCACATCGAGCATCAGTCGATCTTATATGAGCTCCCGCTGAATGTCATTGGAACTTATTGCTCGGGGGTAGCACACTGGATGCATGCCCACCGTGATCTCCCCCTCCGTCACGTCCACCCCGACCGTCGCGGTCCGCACCGCGACCCCGCAGGACCTCCCGGCGCTGCGCCGTCTCGCCGCTTTGGAGACCGCCCCGGTCCCCACCGGCGACGTGCTCGTCGGCGTCGTCGACGGTGACGTCGTCGCCGCCGTCCCCGTCGGTGGCGGCCGCCCGGTCGCCGACCCGTTCCGCCACACCGCCGACATCGTCTCGATGCTCGAGATCCGCGCCGCACGCCTCGGCCGCCCCGCCGCGACCGACGCGCATCCGCGACGGCCGGCGCGCCTGATGCGCCGCCCGTTCGGCGTGCGGACCCGCTCGGCGGCGTAGCCTGCCGGCGATGGGCCACCACCTCGCGCAGCTGAACATCGGACGGACGCTCGCCCCGGTCGACAGCGACCTGCTGATCGGGTTCACGACGATGCTCGACGTCGTCAACGACCGGGCCGAGCGGTCCGACGGGTTCGTCTGGCGCCTGCAGGACGACGGGATCGGCAACGCGACGTCGCTGCGCTGGCCCGACGACGACACGATCAACGTGAACATGTCGACCTGGACCTCCGTCGAGGCGCTCCACGCCTTCGTCTACGGGGACCGCGAGCACCGCGCCGTGATGCGCCGGCGCCGCGAGTGGTTCGAGAAGCTCGCGATCTTCCAGTGCCTGTGGTGGGTCCCCGAGGGTCACCGCCCGACGCTGCTGGAGGCGCAGGAGCGGCTGACCGCGCTGGAGGCCGACGGCCCGACCCCGTACGCGTTCACCTTCACGACCGCGTTCCCGGCCCCGGACGGGCCGGCCACGGACGTCCGGTCGTTCCCCGACGCCTGCCCGGCCTAGCGGCCGGCCTCGAGCACGTCGCGCAGCGACAGCGGCGCGCGGCCCAGCACCCGCTCGACGTCGCCGGTC
The DNA here is from genome assembly GCF_009707605.1 of Conexibacter sp. W3-3-2. Lineage (NCBI taxonomy): Bacteria > Bacillati > Actinomycetota > Thermoleophilia > Solirubrobacterales > Conexibacteraceae > Conexibacter > Conexibacter sp. W3-3-2. The sequence continues at coordinate 1,296,915 of NZ_WLYW01000001.1, forward strand.
ACCCCGTCCAGCTCTCCCGCGGCGATCGCGGTGTAGGTGCTGACCCACGCCTGCACCTGCCAGTCCGGCGCCCCGTGATGCGCGCGCGATGCGTAGGCCTCCTCAAGCGTCTCGTCGACGAACGCGAACGGGACGCCGAGCACGTCGGTCATCGTCGCCGCGGCCTCGGCCAGCGTCAGCGCCTCCGGCCCGGTGAGGTCGTAGCTCGCCCCCGCGTGCGCCTCGTCGAGCAGCGCGGCGGCCGCCACCGCCGCGACGTCCTCGCGCGCGACGGCGGCGAGACGGCCGTCACCGGCCGGGCCGCGGAGCACCCGGTCCTCCCCGGCCAGCAGCGGGAAGAAGTCCAGGTAGAGGTTGTCCCGCAGGAACGTCCAGGCGAGGCCCGCGTCGCGGATCAGCTGCTCGGTCGCGTGGTGGTCGCGGCCGAGCGTGAAGACGCAGTCCGGCGCCGCGGCGAAGAAGCTCGTGTAGACGACACGCCGCACGCCGGCGTCCCGCGCGGCGCGGACCGCGGCGGCGTGGTGGTCCATCCGGTCGGCGGACTCGGCCCCCGACACCAGCAGCAGGACGTCGACGCCGTGCAGTGCGCCGCGCAGCTCGGGCTCGTCCGCGTAGCCGCCCGGGACGACCGCGATCGGCAGGCCGTGCAGGCCCGTCTCGACCCGCGAGGCGTCGCGGACGACCAGGCGCGGCTCGTCCCCGTCCGCGGCGAGGGCCCGCGCGACGCGGCTGCCGATCGCGCCAGTGGCGCCCGTGATCCCGATCTGAGACATCCGTCGATGCTACGCGGGCTAGGGTCCCGGCCATGCGCCCCCTCCTCCTCTCGGCCCTGCTCCTCGTCGTCTGCGCCCCGACCGCGCACGCCGCCCAGTACCGCGTCACGTTCAGCGGCACCCAGGAGCTGAGCTGGAAGGTCGACGGCACCACCGCGGACCAGTGCGAGGTCCGCCGCGGCGTCGGCCAGGGCGCGGTCAGGCTCACGGTGAAGGGCGACCGGTCGGGCCTCGCGTTCTCCGCAGGCACGAAGCGGATCGGCCTGCTGACGAGCATTCCGGTCACCGGCCGCGGCACGATCAGCGGCCGCTTCCAGGACCTCCCCGCCGCGCCGTGCGGCGACGCGCCGGTCGGCGAGCCCGTCACCCGCGCGACCGACGGCTGCGGCCCGGTGAAGATCGGCATGCGACTGGACCTCAAGCCGGTCGGCGCGTTCACCTATCTCTTCGGCCCGGCGAACCCGGGACCGCGCAGGGGCGAGTGCCCGCACTACGTCGACGATGCGCTGACCGACGGCAACGACTTCAGCGCGTGCGGCGACAGCCTGACGGTCCAGCACCGGCGCAACTGGGCCGTCTCCGCGTCCGGCGGTCTCGGCCTGTTCGGTGGTCGGCTCAGCGCCGCGCAGACCACCCCGCTGAGGAAGGGGCGGTCCAGGACGCTGACCGTGCGGATCCCCGTCGACTGCACCGTTCCCAGCCGCTACGCGGGTGGCGTGAGGATCACCGGCGTCGCGCGCTACCGGCTGACGCTGCGGCGCGTCGACTGAGGCGGCACGCCCGACGGCGGGGTGCGCCCGGACCGATAGGTTGCGGGCATGCCCGACGAGCGGAACTTCACCTGGCAGGACGGCGAGCGGACGATCCGCTTCGGACGCGGGACGGTCGCGCAGGCCACCGAGCTGCTCGGCTCCGGCTACGTGCTGCTGACCACGCCCCGCGCGCGGACGCTGGCGCCGCGCGTCGTCGACGCCGCCGACGAGACGCACGATGTCCCCGACGGGTTCGTCGACGAGCTGGCCGGGGACCTCGTCGAGCGCCTCGGTGTCACCGACGCGACGCTGATCGTCGCGCTCGGGGGCGGGCGGGTCATCGACACCGCGAAGGCCGTCGCCGCGGCGACCGGCCGGCACGCGGCCGCGATCCCGACGACGCTGTCGAGCGCGGAGATGACGGCGGTCCACCGGCGCGCCGCCGGCACGCGCCAGGACGTCCCGGGCGTCCGGCCGCGGATCGTCATCAACGACCCCGACCTGTGCGCGTCACAGCCGCTGCAGCAGCTCGCCGCGTCGAGCGCCAACGCGCTCGCCCACGCGGTCGAGGGGCCGCTGACCACGCAGTCCTCCCCGGTCCCCTCGATCGCGGGCCGCGACGCGGCGCGGCTGATCGCCGACGCGTGGATGGACGAGGAGGAGCCCGACCGCGAGGCGCTCGCGCTCGCGTCGCTGCTGGCGGGCTACAGCATCGACGGCAACTGGTACGGGCTCAGCCACGTGTGTTCGCAGACGCTGGTGCGGGTCGGGGGCGCCGGACACGGCCAGGCCAACGCCGTCGTGCTGCCGCACACCACCGCCGCGCTGCGCCGCCGCTTCCCGGAGCGCCTCGAGCGCCTCGACAAGGCGCTGGGCGGCGGCGACGGGGCCGCGGAGGCGCTCGCGGTCGAGCTCGCCCGGCTGGCGAACGCCTCGCGGATCCGCGACCTCGGGGTCCCGCAGGACGCGCTCGACGCGTGCGCGGACGCCGCGGCGGGCCGCGCCGAGCTCGACCTGACGCCGCCGCGCGCCGATCGCGACGAGCTGCGCGCCATCTACGAGGCGGCCTGGTGAGCGACGTCCTGGCGCTGCTCGTCGAGGTCTGCGAGGCCGCGGCGGCCCACGGCGTGCACGCCGAGGCCCGCTGGGTGCACACGCGCGACGAGGCGCTCGCCGTCCGCAACGGCGAGGTGTCGGAGGTCCGCACCGACGTGGCCGAGGGGATCGGGATCCGCGTGCGGGTCGGGGGTGGCTGGGGCTTCGCCGCAACCCGCGAGGTGTCCTCGGCGGGCGCGCACGCGGCGCTGACCCGCGCCATCGCGGTCGCGCGCGCCCAGCCGGTCGCGGCCGCCGGCCCGTTCGCGCCGCTCGCGCACGGTCCCGCGCGCGGCCACTGGGCGGGCCCGTGCGAGGTCGATCCGTTCGCCCTGTCGCTCGAGGCGCGGCTCGCCCACCTGCACGCGGCGGAGGCCGCACTACGCGCCGACGGGGACGCGCGGATCGTCGTGACGTCCGCGCACACGCGCTCGCGCCGCACGCGGACCGCGCTGGCCAGCACCGATGGCGCCGCGTGCACGCAGGAGCGCACGGAGACCGGCGCGGGGGTCCAGGCGGTCGCCGCCGACGGCGAGGAGACGCAGGTGCGCTCCTACCCGATGTCCCACGACGGCGACGTGCTGCTCGCCGGCTGGGAGCTCGTCACCGGGCTCGACCTCGCCGGCCACGCGCCGCGCGTGGCGGCGGAGGCGGTCGAGCTGCTCACCGCCCCGGTCTGCCCGGAGGGCGTGCGCGACGTCGTCCTGCACGGGGAGCAGCTCGCGCTGCAGGTGCACGAGTCGATCGGGCACGCGCTCGAGCTCGACCGCATCCTGCTCGGGGAGGCCTCCTACGCGGGGACGAGCTGGGTCCAGGCCGACGCGCTGCGCGCGGCGGGGAGCCTGCGCTACGGCTCCGAGCACCTGCACGTGACCGCCGACGCGACGCTGCCCGCCGCGCTCGGCTCGTTCGGCTGGGACGACGAGGGCGTCGCGGCCCGCCGCTTCCCGCTGATCGAGGAGGGCGTGCTGCTCGCCGCGCTGTCGGCACGCCAGTCGGCGGCCGAGATCGGCCTCGAGGAGTCCGGCGGCTGCGCCCGCGCGGACGGCTTCGCGCGGCAGCCGATCGTGCGGATGACGAACGTGTCGCTCGAGCCGGGGAGCGCCGGGTCGTTCGCCGACCTCCTGGCCGACACCGAGAGCGGGCTGTACCTGGAGACGAACCGGTCGTGGTCGATCGACGACCGCCGTCTGCAGTTCCAGTTCGCCACCGAGGTCGCGCGCGAGATCCGCGGCGGCGAGCTCGGGCGGCTCTATCGCAACCCCTCCTACGCCGGGGTGACCCCGGAGTTCTGGGGCTCGATGGACGCGGTGTGCTCGGCGTCGGAGTGGCGTCCGTGGAGCTTCACGAACTGCGGCAAGGGCGAGCCCGGACAGGTCATGGCGGTCAGTCACGGCACGGCGCCCGCCCGCTTCCGCGGCGTGCAGGTGGGTGTGGCGTGAGCACGGACCCGCTGGACCTCGCCGACCGCGCGCTCGCGTTCACCGACGGGGACGCCCAGGTCACCGTCACCCGCGAGCGCTCGCTGCTGTCGCGGTTCGCGCGCTCGACGCCGACGCAGGCGACCGCGGTGGACGACACCTCGGTGTCGGTGCTCGTCGTACGCGACGGGCACGTCGGGACCGTCGAGACGAACGACCTCTCCGACGACGGGCTCCGCGCTGCGGCGGCCCGGGCGCGGGACGCGGCGCGCGCGGCCGCCGACGCTGCGGGCGGTCACGGCGAGCATCCGGGCCTGCCGACCGTCGCGCAGGCGGGGACGCCGAGCGCGCACGCGGGCTTCGACGCGGCGACCGCCGACCTCGACCCGGCCCCGGGCGGCGCGGCGCTCGCCGCCGCGTTCGCCGCGACCGCCGAGCACGGGCTCGAGGCGTTCGGGATCTGGACCACCGGTCGCGTGGAGACCGCGATCGCCTCGTCCGCCGGGCTGCGGGTCGCCGACGACGTCACCGACGCCTACCTCAAGGTGATCGCCCGCGACGCGCACGGCCGGTCGGGCTGGGGCGCGGCCGCCGGCGTCGCGGCGGGGACGCTCGACGCCGACGCCGTCGCCCGGCAGGCGGTCGCGCGGGTCGCGACCACCGACCCCGTGGCGCTGGCCCCGGGCGAGTACGAGGTCGTGCTGGAGCCCGACGCGGTCGGCTCGCTGCTCGACATGCTCGGTGGCCTGGCCTTCGACGGGCTCGCCCACGCGGAGGGCCGCGGCGCGCTGACCGACCGGCTCGGCACGCCGGTCGCCGCGACCGGTGTGACGCTGGTCGACGACCCGCTCGCGGCCGGCGGCCTCCCCCGCGCGTTCGACGCCGACGGGGTCGCCAAGGCCCCGCTGACGCTGCTGCGGGACGGCGTCGCGCAGGCGGTCGCCCACGACCGGCGCAGCGCGGCACGCGCGGGCGGCGACGCCGCCTCGACCGGGCACGCCCTCGCCCCGGGCGGATCGCCGTGGGGCGCGGCACCGACGAACCTCGTGCTGCACGGCGGCACCGCCCCGGACGTCGGCGCGCTGATCGCCGGCGTCGAGCGTGGGCTCTACGTCACGCGGCTGTGGTACCTCAACGTCGTCCACGAGCGCTCGACCACGCTGACCGGCACGACCCGTGACGGCACGTTCCTGATCGAGGACGGTCGCCTGACGAAGCCGGTCCGCGACGTGCGGTTCACCGACGCGGCCCTCGGCATCCTCGAGCGCACGTCGGCGCTCACCACGGCGACGTCGCTGGTGTGCGAGGCGGACTTCTACGGCCGCCGCGCGGCGCACGGCTGCGTCGTCCCGGCGCTCCGCGCGAGCGGCTTCCGGGTCACCGGTCAGACGACGGGCTGAGCGGGCGCCGGCGCGCCCGCGACTAGAGCTTCAGCAGGACGAGCGTGTTCAGCACGAACAGCACCGCGAACGCGACGGTCCAGCGGTTGAGGTTGCGCTCGACCATCGAGCCGCCGCCCAGCGAGCCCTGACCGGAGCCGACGCCGAACGCGCCGGAGAGGCCCGCGTCCTTCCCGGAGTGCATCAGCACGAGGAAGATGAGGACGACCGAGATGCCGACCTGGACGATGGAGAGGATCGTTTCCATGCTGGGAGCGATGGTAGCCGGTCAGGCGCCGGGATCGCGCGGTGCCGCCACCCCGGCGGCCTGGCCCGCGGCGGCCGGCTCGGCGTCGTCCGCACCGTCGGCGGGCTCGGACCCCTCGCCGGGCTGCTCGTCCGCCCCGTCCGTCGCGGCGACGGGCGCGGCCGACTCCGCCTCGTAACGGTCGAGCTCGCGGAGGATCTCCATCGCCTCGGCGCGCAGCGCGCGGTCCTGGACGCGGAACTCCGCGTCGACGAGCTTGCCGGTCTGGTGGTCGAGCTCGAGGTCGCGGATCTCGCGGTACTTCGCGTCCCGGGCGGCGAGCAGGTCCGCGACCCGCGCGGCGTCCGCGGACGCCGACGCCTGCGCCCCGCCCCGGATCGGCCGGGAGACGCCCCAGGCGACCGCGGCGACGAGCGCCATGACGACGATGAGGGCGACGACGTCCACGACCGCCGCTCAGGCCCGGCCGAGCTCCTGCGAGACGCGGGCGAGCAGCCGCGCGTCCGCGCGCTTGGTCGCCCCGCCCGGCGGCGGCCACAGCGCGACGATCGCGCCGAAGAACACGACGATTCCACCGAGCCAGATCCACGAGACCATCGGGCTGGACAGCACGCGGAACGTCGCGGGCGGCGGATCGTCGGTGTAGCTGCGCAGGATGCTGTTGAGCGCCTGGCCGATCAGCGCGCCGATCTGGCCGGGGGCGAGCTGGTCGCCCGCCTGCTGGATGCCCTTGGTGAAGCCCTCGTCGAGCGCCTCGATGCGGCCCTGCAGCGCGGCGACGTCCGGGGACACGGCGGTCCACAGGTCGCGCTGGAGGCCGGCGTCCATGGCGATCTCGCTCGTCGCCTCGCCCTCGAAGAAGCTCGCGATCGGGTTCATCTGGAACGCGCGGTCGACCGGCGGGTAGAAGCCCCGCTCGGGATGCAGGGTGCCGAGGTCCTTGCCGTCCTTGCGCACCCGCAGGTTCGCGCCGAAGACGATCCGCTCGATGCGCCCGGCGCGCTGGTCGATCCGCGCCGTCGCCGAGGCGTAGGTGATCTGGTACCCGTCGACCGTCACGGTCTGGCCGACGTCCAGCCGCGAGTCCTGCGCCTTCTCGAACGCGCTGCTCGCCGCGACGCCGACGAACAGCACCGCCATGCCGAGATGCACGATGTAGCCGCCGTAGCGGCGCCGGTTGCGGCGCACGAGCGAGACCATCGCGACCGGCACCGACTCGCGGCTCATCGCGCGCCGGGCGCGCGTGCCGCGGACGAACTCCTGCACGACGGTCCCGGCGACGAGCGCGCCGGCCCCGAAGGTCAGCCACGCCCACGGGCGGTCCAGGACCCCGAACGGCACGAGCACGACGAGCGTGCCGACCATCGCGACGGTCGGCCAGAGGAAGCTCTTGCGCGCGGTCGCCCGCGTCTGACGGCGCCACGCGATCACCGGGCCGATGCCGCTGAGGAACACGAGCATCACGACGAGCGGCACCGTGTACTGGTCGAACCACGGCGGCCCGACCGCGCTCTTGGTGCCGGTGACGGCCTCGGAGATGAGCGGGAAGAACGTGCCCCAGAAGACGACGAACGCGACGCCCACGAGGATCACGTTGTTCGCCAGGAACACGGACTCGCGCGAGAACACCGAGTCGAGCTTGTGCTCGCTGCGCAGCAGCTCGCGCCGGCTGATGACGAGGGCGACGGAGCCCGCGATCAGCAGGCCGATGAGGATGACGAACGGGACGCCGAGCGTCGAGGCGCCGAACGCGTGGATCGAGTCGAGGATGCCCGAGCGCACGAGGAAGGTGCCGAGGATGCACAGCACGCCGGTGGCGAGCACCAGCGAGGCGTTCCAGATCTTCAGCATCCCGCGCTTCTCCTGGATCATCACGGAGTGCAGGAACGCGGTGCCGGTCAGCCACGGCAGCAGCGACGCGTTCTCGACCGGGTCCCAGGCCCAGTAGCCGCCCCAGCCGAGCTCCTGGTAGGACCAGCGCGCGCCGAGCAGGATGCCGACGCCGAGGAAGAACCAGGCGGCGAGCGAGAACCGGCGGGTGACGCCGATCCACTCCGCGTCGACGCGCCGCGTGATCAGCGCGCCGGCGGCGAACGCGAACGGCACCGCGAAGAGCGTGTACCCCGCGTAGAGCATCGGCGGGTGGATCATCATGCTCGGGTGGCGCAGCAGCGGGTTGAGGCCCGCGCCCTCCGACGGGGCGACGCCGAGCGTCTGGAACGGCGACGCCGCGAACACGAGCAGCCCGGCGAAGAAGGCGCCGAGGCCCAGCAGGATCGCGGTCGCGTAGGGGGCGACGTCGCGCATCCGGCGCCGCGTGGCGTAGAGGATCGCGGCGGTCCACAGCGACAGCAGGAACAGCCACAGCAGCAGCGAGCCCTCCTGCGAGGACCACGAGGCCGACGCCTTGTAGAACGTCGGCGTGGTCGTCGAGGAGTGCTCGGCGACCGTCTTGAACGTGAAGTCGCTGCGCAGGAACGCGACCTCGAGGATCACGAACGCCAGCGTCGTCAGCGCGGCGAGCGCGTACGCCGCGTTGCGGCCGGAGTCGACGAGGTCGCGCCGGCGGGTCTTCGCCCCGTAGAGCGATACGGCGACGCCGTACACGCTGACGGCCAGCGCGATGATGAGGGCGGCTGAGCCGACGGTCGCCACGATCGGGCCTCCGAGCGCCTAGTAGGTGTAGCCCTCGGGCGGCGCCTTGCCGTCCGAGGACTTCTTCTCGTTCGTGAACTTCGACGGGCACTTCGTCACGAGCGAGTCGCGCTCGCCGACGAACATGCCGTTCTCGCCCTTGCGAACGGTGATGATGATCTCGCGTCCGTCGCGGAACGGGTCCGGGACGGCGCCGGTGTAGTCGATCGGCACCGAGGTCGTGCCGGTGCGCTCGCGCACGCGGAAGGTCATGCCGTCGCGGCGCTTCTCCACCGAGCCGTCGACGACCTTGCCGGTCAGCTGGTAGCTCTGGCCGGCCTGCGCGGAGGCGAGCAGCTTGCTCGGCGTCACGGCCTCGCTCGAGGCGCTGAAGCTCGTGTAGATCAGGGCGCCGGCGAGGAGGACGGCGCACGTGAGAGCGGTCGTGAGCCGGATCTGGCGCTTGCGGGCGGGATCCATACGTCCCCGATTATGCAGGACCGGCGGCCCGGACGACCCCGTCCCGGCGCGTCGCCGACCCGGTCCCGGCGCGTCACCGGGGTCCACGGGGATCCGTCCACCGGACCGGAAACCCGCTCAAGACCTCCCCGCACGAGACGATGCAGAGGGAAACCTTCGGGCCTGCGAAGCGTCCTTCAGGAAGAGCCATGAGACTCCACCGCCAGACACGACACGACCACCACCACGACGAGCATGCGGCTCCCGCGCCGCGGCCGGAGCGCCGGCTGCGCCTCGTCCCGGACGATCCCGCGCTCGCCGCGGAGCGCCGCATGCGCCGCGCGGGCGGTCCGCAGGACACTGCGCTGTACCACTGCGGCTGCGGGTTCGTCTTCGACGCGCCCGTCACGACGACGGTCCGCTGCCCGCACTGCGCGGGCGACCTCGCCTGGTAGCTCCCCACAGAGCTACGGAGCCGTAATATTCGGGCCATGCTCGGAGCCGGCTCCCCCGGGACGAAGGTGGCCGCGATCCTGCTCATCGCCCTGATGGCGGTGGGCAGCGTGATGATGTGGCTCGGCGTCCCCTTCCTCTGGATCTACGCGGTCTCGAAGTCCGTCGAGAGCTCGCAGCCGACGATGGGCCCCTACGTGCTGCTCCTGTTCGGGATCCCCGCGTCGATGGTGATCGTCGGCAAGCTCCTGGGGCAGCTCAACCGCATCTACGGCGAGGTCACGCACACGACGCCCGAGGTCAAGGTCGTCCTGCCGTGGCACCGGTCGATGCGCGGCGAGCGCGACGCCGGCCACCCGCGCACGATCCTCGACGTCGTGATGGTCCTGTCGGTCGGGCTCGCGCTGCTGCTGATGGGGATCTGGTTCTTCTTCTTCGCCGAGGGCGGCGGGATCTGACCCGCCGGCCGCGGCTCGTCAGGCGGCCATCGCCGTCTGGGCGCGCGCGGCCTGCAGCGGCTCGCCGACCGCGGGCAGGTCGAAGATGAGCCGGTCCTCGAGCGCCCCGAGCATCGCCGGGACCAGCCGCGGATGGGTGTGCTGCTCGGCCGCGCGCCCGACGAGCCAGTCGGCGTAGTCGGCGAGGATCCGCGCGTCGCAGAGGACCGCGGACTCGAGGAACACCAGCAGGTTGTGCAGGTCCGAGCGCAGCGCCGAGCGCGACCGGGGACCGCGCGGGAGCATGTGCCCGCACTGGTACTCGACGCGATCGGCGAGCTCCTCGGTCAGCGCGCGCCGGATCGCGGTCAGCTCCTGCTGCTGGGCGATCTCGGCTTCGACGGCCTGCAGCGCCGGTCGCTCCGCGCGGAAGCGCTCGACGGCCAGGGCGACGTCGGCGATCCGCGGCGCCCAGGCGTCCGCGCCGAGCCGCAGGCCGCGGGTCTCGTCGACCCCGAAGCCGTTGCCGCCCGCGATCACCGGCACGCCGATGGCGTGCGCGGCGGAGGCGAGCTGCGGGACGCACGGGAGGTTCATCGGCAGCGAGCACGAGACGAGCAGCGCGTCCGCCTCGAGCTGCTCGAGGACCTTCGTGACCCCCGCGGTGTGCGACGGACGGCCGAGGAACGCGACGCGGTGGCCCTCGGCGCGCAGCAGCTCGCAGAGGATCCGGGCCGGGAGGTTCTGGTGCTCGCGCTCGGTGACGCAGACGACGAGCCGGCTGCGCTCGGCCTCGGGCCGCGCGTTGCCCGCCGCGACCCCGAGGACCGTGTCGGCGATGTCCGTGGCCATCTGCTGGAACGCCGGGGTCAGGCGGCGCTGCCGGGCCGCGCGCTCGCACACGAGCACGTGCGCGGGGGCGAGCATCCCGAAGACGAAGTCCCCCAGGCTCCCCCCGTCCTGCACGAGCTCGACGGCGCGCTGGATCGCTCCGCGGCGGTCGCCCGCGCCGAGCAGGGCCGCGAAGGCCTCGACCTCCTCGTCGACGACGCGCATGCGCTAGTCCCGGTCGGGCATCGGGGCGCGCAGCCCGGTGAAGGCCGTGCGGCGCAGCTCGTCGTAGTGCGCCAGCGACGACTGGGTGCGCGCGAGCATCCGGTTGAAGACCTCACCGAGCTCCCCGAGGTCCTCGCCCTCCGCGGGCTCCAGCGGCTTCGTCGCGGGGACGGCGCGGCGCGTGAGGCTCGTGCCGGTCGCGACCGCCTCGAGCCCCTCGTCGAGGTCCCGCAGGCAGTGCCGGTGCAGGCTCGCGAGGCTGGCGCGCAGGTCGTCGAGACACGACCGGTCGCCGAGGGCGACGCGCAGCTCCTCGCGCATCGTGTCGTAGGAGTGCAGCGCCGTGCGCGAGCGGGCGAGCATCAGGTTGAACAGCTCGCCGAGCTGGCCCAGCCGCTGGTCGGGCGCGGGGATCAGCGGGCGCGTGACCGGCGCCGCCGCGCGGGTCAGGTCGCCGTCGACCATCGCCTGGAGCCCCTCGTCGAGGTCGGTGAGGCAGTGCTCCTCGAGGCTCGACAGGCGGGTGTACAGCTCGGGCAGGCAGGACAGGTCGCCCAGGGCCTCGGCGAGGTCCTGGCGCAGCTGCTCGTAGGCGACGAGCGTCGCCTGCGACCGGGCGAGCATCGCGTTGAAGAGGTCGATCAGGCCGCGGATCTGCGGGTTGTCGGAGTGCGTGTGGATCGGCTCCGTCACGGGCGCGGCGGTGACGGTGAAGTCGCCGGCCACCATCGCCCCGAGCCCCTGTTCGAGGCTCGTGAGGCAGTGCTCGTCGAGGCTGCGCAGGCGGTGCTGCAGCTCGTCGAGGGTCTCGTCGAAGCCCGGTGCGGGGGCGTTGTGCACGTCGAGGTCCTGGATGCTCACGCCCGGGAGGATCGACCGGCACCCGTCCGACTTGAGGCAGGACGGACGTCCTGGCGGCCGGGCGGTTGCGGCGGTGTCGGACCGGGCATGATGGCCTGTCCGTGCGCGTCTTCACCTGCTCCGTCTGCCACCAGCTCGTGTTCTTCGAGAACACCCAGTGCGTCCGCTGCGGCTCGTTCCTCGGCTTCGACCCGGACGCGCGCGAGATCGTCACGCTGCCGCGCGGCTACGGCGCCGACGAGGGCTGGCACCCGTGCGCGAACGCGACCGTCGCGCAGTGCAACTGGCTCGTGCGCGAGCCCGGGGCGCTGTGCCGCAGCTGCACGCTCACGCGCACCCGGCCCGGGGACGGGGACGGCGAGGGGCTCGAGGAGTTCGCGGTCGCCGAGTCGGCCAAGCGCCGGCTGCTGTTCGAGCTCGGCGAGCTCGGGCTGCCGGTCGAGGGCGCCGACGAGCGCGAGAACGGGCTCGTCTTCGACCTGCTCTCCAGCGAGGAGCAGCCGGTGACCACCGGCCACGCCGACGGCGTCATCACGCTCGACCTGGCGGAGGCCGACGACGCCGACCGCGTCGCGCGACGCGAGCAGATGGACGAGCCGTACCGCACCGTGCTCGGCCACTTCCGGCACGAGATCGGCCACTACTACTGGCCGATCGTCGTCGAGCCGTTCCCGGAGCTGCTGGAGCAGTGCCGCGACCTGTTCGGCGACGAGCGCGAGGACTACGGCGCGGCGCTCGAGCGCCACTACGCCCAGGGCCCGCCCGCCGACTGGTCGCGCGAGCACGTGAGCGCCTACGCCACGATGCACCCGTGGGAGGACTGGGCCGAGACGTGGGCCCACTACCTGCACATCAGCGCGTCGATGCAGACGGCCGCCGCCTACGGGCTGCAGATGCCAATGTCCCAGCCGGGCGAGGCCAGCCAGTGGGGCTTCCGCTCGACGCTGGACGCCTGGATCCCGTTCACCATCGCGATGAACGCGATCAACCGCTCGATGGGCCGCAGCGACCTGTACCCGTTCGTCATCACCGCCGCGGTCATCGACAAGCTGACGTTCGTGGACCGCTGCGTGAAGGCGACCGCGAACGCGCGCGCCTGATCTCTGGCAGGCTCGGCCCATGGGTCGAGGGACGACGATGCTCGTGGCGCTGCTGGGGGCCGCCGTGATCGCGGCGTGCGGCGGGGCGCCGCCCGCCTCCGCGGAGGTGGTCTGGCTGTGCGACCCGATCGCGGCCGCCGCCGACGACCCGTGCCGGGACACGCTGCGCACCACCGTGCAGGAGGCCGACGGGACCAGCCGCGTCACCGACGAGCCGCTGCCCGCCGCCCCGGCCGCGGACTGCTTCTACGTCTATCCGACGGTCAGCCAGCAGCTCGGGACCAACGCCGACAAGGCCCGCGATCCGGAGCTCGTCGCGATCGCCCGCTACCAGGCCTCGCGGTTCTCGCGCGAGTGCCGGGTCTTCGCCCCGATCTACCGGCAGCTGACGCTCGCGTCGATCCTCACCGGGTCGGTGGAGGCGCGTCGCGCCGGCTTCGCGCTCGCCTACGGTGACGTGCTGGAGGCCTGGCGCGCGTTCCTCGCGCGGACCGACGGCACACGCCCGATCGTCCTGCTGTCGCACTCGCAGGGGACCCGGATGCTGCGCAAGCTCGTCCGCGAGGAGGTCGACCCCTCCCCCGCGCTGCGCGCGCGGCTCGCCTCGGCGGTGCTGCTCGGCCAGAACGTGACGGTCCGCCGCGGCGACGTGCGCGGCGGGGACTTCCAGCAGATCCCCGGCTGCACCACCGTCGGGCAGGCGTCGTGCGTGATCGCCTACTCGACCTTCGACGACACGCCGCCGGACGACGCGCGGTTCGGGATCGTGCCGCGGACCGACGACTTCCGGTCCGGCTTCCCCGTCGGGGACGACTTCGAGGTGCTGTGCACGAACCCGGCGTCCCTGGGCGCCAACGAGCGCCGGGTCACGACCTCGCTGGCGCGGACCGAGCCGTACCCGGGGGTCCTCGGGCTCGGCCTGGCCGGCACCTACGGCGGGACGCCACCCACCGCCGACACCGCCTGGGTCCGCCCGGCGGAGCGCTACACGGCGCGCTGCGAGCGGCTCGGTCGCGCGCACGTCCTGGACCTCGGCCCGGTCGGGTCCGCGCGGGCGCTGAACCCGTTCCCGGACGCGACCTGGGGCCTGCACATCACCGACGTCAACATCGCCCTGGGCGACCTCGTCGACCTCGTGGGCGCCTCGGTGCGCACCGTCGTCGCAGGCCGGGCGCGGGCCGCGGTCCGCGTGCGCACGGCGTTCACCGCCGGCCGGGACGCGCGCGGACGGCGCTGCGCGCGCCGCGACGTGCTGCTGACGGTCGACGGAACGGACGTGGTCGCCGCCGACGCCCGGGTCGGCGGGCGACGCGTCGCCCGCGACACGCGCCCCCCGGTGCGCCTGCGGGTGCGCCGCGCGGCGCTGCGCCGCGGCGCCCGCACCGCGGTGACGGTGCGGGTGACGCTGCGCGACGGCCGGACCACGACGCTCACGCGCCGGGTCCGGGCCTGCGGCGCGACCGCCTAGAGCGAGGCGAGCGCCTCGTTGAACGTCGCGCTGGGTCGCATCGCGGCGTCGGCCTTCGCGACGTCGGGGCGGAAGTAGCCGCCGACGTCGGCCGGCTCGCCCTGCACCGCGTTGAGCTCGTCGACGATCGCGCTCTCGGCGGCGGCGAGCTTCTCCGCCAGCGGTGCGAACGCGGCGGCGAGGTCGGCGTCGGCGTCCTGGCCGGCCAGCTCCTGCGCCCAGTAGAGCGCGAGGTAGAAGTGGCTGCCGCGGTTGTCGAGCTCCCCGACGCGGCGCGACGGCGAGCGGTTCTCGTTGAGGAACGTGCCCGTGGCGCGGTCGAGCGTGTCCGCCAGCACCTGCGCCTTGGGGTTGTCGGTCTTCTCGGCGAGCATCTCGAGCGACACCGCCAGCGCGAGGAACTCGCCCAGCGAGTCCCAACGCAGGTGGTTCTCCTTCGCGAACTGCTGCACGTGCTTGGGCGCGGAGCCGCCGGCCCCGGTCTCGAACAGGCCGCCGCCGTTCATCAGCGGGACGATCGAGAGCATCTTCGCGCTCGTGCCGAGCTCGAGGATCGGGAACAGGTCGGTCAGGTAGTCGCGCAGGACGTTGCCGGTGACGGAGATCGTGTCCTGCCCCGCGCTCGCGCGCTCGAGCGTGAACGTCGTGGCGTCCTCGACGTTCAGGATCTCGATCTGCAGGCCGTCGGTGTCGAGCTGCTCGAGCGCCGGACGGACCTTCTTCAGCAGCTCCGCGTCGTGCGCGCGGGTCTCGTCGAGCCAGAAGACCGCGGGGGCGCCGGTCGCGCGGGCGCGCGAGACCGCGAGCTGGACCCAGTCCTGGATCGGCGCGTCCTTCGTCTGGCACGCGCGCCAGATGTCGCCGGCCTCGACGTCGTGGGACATCAGGGTCGTGCCCGCCTCGTCGACGACGCGGATCTGGCCGTCGGCCTGCACCTCGAACGTCTTGTCGTGCGAGCCGTACTCCTCGGCCTTCTGCGCCATCAGGCCGACGTTCGGCGTCGTGCCCATCGTGGACGGGTCGAACGCGCCGTGCTTCTTGCAGTGGTCGATCGTCGCCGCGTAGAGGGCGGCGTACGAGCTGTCCGGGATCACGTACTTCGTGTCCTGCTGCTCGCCGGCCGCGTTCCACATCTGGCCGCTCGTGCGGATCGCGGCGGGCATCGACGCGTCGATGATCACGTCTGACGGGACGTGCAGGTTCGTGATCCCGCGGTCGGAGTCGACCATCGCGATCCCGGGGCCCTGCGCGAGGCGGGCGTCGACGAGCGCCTGCGCCTGCGGCTTGTCGGAGACGAGCGAGGCGAGGCCGTCGTTCGGGCTCTCGTCGGGGAACTGCGCGTAGACGTCGGGGAAGAACGCGCGGACGGCGTGCCCGAAGATGATCGGGTCGGAGACCTTCATCATCGTCGCCTTCATGTGCAGCGAGAAGAGGACGCCCTCCTCCTTCGCCGCCTCGATCTGGGCGGCGAGGAACGCCTGCAGCGGCCCGACGCGCATGACCGAGGAGTCGAGGACCTCGCCGGCCTGCACCTCGGTGCGGTCCTTCAGGACGGTGACGGTGCCGTCGGCGGCGACGTGCTCGATGCGCACCGCGCCGGCCTGCTCGATCGTCACGGACTGCTCGGTGGAGCGGAAGTCGTCGGCGCCCATCGTCGCCACGTGCGAGGCCGAGTCCGGCGACCAGGCGCCCATCGAGTGCGGGTGCGCCTTCGCGTACGCCTTCACCGAGGCGGGCGCGCGACGGTCGGAGTTGCCCTCGCGCAGCACCGGGTTGACGGCGCTGCCCTTGACCTTGTCGTAGCGGGCGCGGACGTCGCGCTCCTCGTCGGTCGACGGGTTCTCGGGGTAGTCGGGGAGCGGCAGGCCCTTGCCCTGGAGCTCCTTGATCGCGCCCTTCAGCTGCGGCACGGAGGCGCTGATGTTCGGCAGCTTGATGATGTTCGCCTCGGGCGTCTTGGCGAGCTCGCCGAGCTCGGTCAGCGCGTCGGCGACCGCGTCGTCGCCGAGCAGCTCGGGGAACTGGGCGAGGATCCGGCCGGACAGCGAGATGTCGCGCGTCTCGACGTCGATGCCGGCGGCGCCGGCGTAGGCCTCGATGATCGGGAGCAGCGAGTGCGTCGCGAGCGCGGGCGCCTCGTCGGTGTAGGTGTAGATGATCTTCATG
This sequence comes from Conexibacter sp. W3-3-2, assembly GCF_009707605.1. Taxonomy (NCBI): domain Bacteria; kingdom Bacillati; phylum Actinomycetota; class Thermoleophilia; order Solirubrobacterales; family Conexibacteraceae; genus Conexibacter; species Conexibacter sp. W3-3-2. The sequence continues at coordinate 1,313,237 of NZ_WLYW01000001.1, forward strand.
GCGGGGGTTCCAGACTCGGGTTCGGCGGGTGCCGCAACGCTACCTGTCCGTCGATCTGGACCACCGGGCGGTTTGCGGGCGGCGGACCCGGTGGGACACTGGCCCGGTGAAGAAGGTCGCGGTCCTGACCGCCGGGGGCGACTGCCCCGGCCTCAACGCGGTGATCCGGGCGATCGTGCACCGGTTCCACGACGCGGGCGGGGAGGTGGTCGGCCTGCGCCTGGGGTACCAGGGGCTCGCGGAGCGCGCGTTCCTGCCGCTGCCGCTGGCGGCGGTGTCGGGCTTCCTCACCCGCGGCGGCACGATGCTCGGCACCTCCGCGTTCGACCCGACGCGGGAGCCGGAGGGCGTCGAGCGCTGCCGTGCGGCGCTGGCCGACGAGGGCATCGACGCGATCATCGCGATCGGCGGCGACCACACGATGCACATCAGCCGCAAGCTCGTGACCGAGCACGGCCTGCCGGTCGTCGGGGTGCCGAAGACGATCGACAACGACATCGTCGGGACCGACTGGACCTTCGGGTTCGACACCGCGGTGCACGTGGCGACCGAGGCGATCGACCGGCTGCGGACCACCGCGGCCTCGCACGACCGGATCATCGTGCTCGAGGTGATGGGCGCCGACGCCGGCTGGATCGCCGTGCACGCCGGGATGGCCGGGGGCGCGGACGCGATCCTCATCCCGGAGCTGTCGCTGACCGTGGCGGACATCGCGGCGGCCATCCGCAAGCGGCACGCGCGCGGCAAGCGGTTCTCGATCGTCGTCGTGGCGGAGGGCGCGCTGCTGCGCCGTGACGCGGACGACCCGGGCGCCCAGGTGCTGCACGAGGGCGGGTCGGGTCGGTACCACTTCCGCCGGCTCGGCGGGATCGGGGAGGCGCTGGCGCTCGCGCTCGAGGAGGAGCTGCAGGTCGACACGCGCGCGGTCGTGCTCGGGCACGTGCAGCGCGGCGGGATCCCGACCTCGACCGACCGGATCCTCGCCACCCGCTACGGGATCGCGGCCGCCGAGTGCGCGCTGCGCGGCGAGTTCGGCGGCATGGTCGCGCTGCGCGGCGGCACGTACACGACGGTGCCGCTGGCCGACGTGCACGGGATCAAGACGGTCGACCCCGAGACGCTGCGCGACCTCGAGCTGCTGCTCGTCTGAGCGTGGGCCCGGCGCCGCTCAGGCGGCGCGGACCTCGTAGGCGTGGCCGGCGGCGCGGAGCCGGTCGGTGAGTGCGGTGCCCATCGCGGTGGCGGGCGTCAGGACGCCGGCGGCCGGCGGCAGCGCGTCGCCGTCGAGCGCGAGCGACAGCGCCGCCTCGCCGAGCATGACCGCGGTGGCCTTGTAGCCCGGGTCGCCCGGGGCGCGGATCGCGCAGACCAGCCGCGTGCCGTCGCTCGTGGTGGTGTGCACGTCGATGGCGAAGAAGCCGTTCTCGCGGTCCTGCTCCGACGGTCCCTCGCCCGGGTCCGGCAGGACCGCGTCGAGCAGCTTGCGCGTCGGCGGCAGCGACAGCCCGACGACGAGCGCGGTCAGGCCGCCCGCGATCGCACCCGCCTTGACGGGTCCCAGCGGCAGGCCGCCGCCGAGCATCAGCTCGCGGTACCGCAGGCGCCGCCCGTAGGCGTACCCGAGCAGCGCGTTGCTGCGCCGGACGACCCGGGTGTTGATGACGCCCATGAAGAACGGGGCCAGGAACCCGCCGAGCGCGTCGTCGCGCACGACGCCCTGCGGGTCGCGCTCGTCACCGAGGTCGCTCGGCTCCGCCTCGCGGTCGGGGCTGAGGCCGTACGGGTCGACCATGATCCGGCGCTTGGTCCGGTCCGCCTTGGCGATGTCCAGCTGCCCGCGCAGCGACGCGACCGTGCCGCCGCTGACCCCGCCCTTCGCGGCCTTGACGACGTAGGTCGTGTCGGTGAGCTCCCCCAGCCCGTGCCGGGTGGCGTGCACGTGCAGCGCGTGGACCCCGAGGTCGGAGGGGACCGAGTCGAAGCCGCAGGTGTGGACGATCCGGGCGCCGGAGGCCCGTGCCGCCTCGTGGTGCAGGTCGATCGCGTCGCGGATGAACAGCACCTCACCGGTGAGGTCCGCGTAGTGGGTGCCGTGCTGCGCGCAGGCGCGCACGAGCGGCAGGCCGTACTGCGCGTACGGGCCGACGGTGGTGGCGACCACGCGCGTGGACGCGGCGACCCGGTCCATGTCCGCGTCGGAGAGCGAGTCGGCGACGACCAGCGGCCAGTCGGCCGCGCGCCCGCCGAGCTCGGCGCGGGTCCGCTCGAGCTTCTCGCGCGAGCGTCCGCCGAGCGCGATGCGGGTGCCCTCGGGCGCCGCGGTCGCCAGGTAGGCGGCGGTCAGCCGCCCGACGAATCCGGTCGCGCCGAGGACGACGACGTCATGCTCGCGGTCCTGTGCCTGGTCGGTCATGGCGCGGACGGTAGCCGCTGCGTCAGGATGCGGGCATGTCCGGCTTCCTCGAGCGCGAGGTGATGCTCGCCCCCGACCTCGTCGCGCGCGCCGCCGCCGCCCTGCTGGACGACCCCGCCCAGCGGTGGATGCTGCAGCAGCCGGTCCGCGTGCGGCGCAGCTTCGTCGTCGACGTGCTCGACCGGGGAGACGACGAGGAGACCCGGATGGCGTGGATGCTCGGCCAGTCCGACGACGTGCGCCTGGGCTACGTGCGCGACGTCCTGCGGCGGGAGCCCGGCGGCGGCGACCGGCAGGCGATCTGGATGCTCACCCAGCCCGACGCGGTCCGTCGCAGCTACGTCGTCGAGGTCCTCGGTCGGCGCTGAGCCTCAGCGCACGATGATGACGCGCGGCTGCGGCTCGCCGAGCGGCAGCAGCGTGAGGCCGAGCGCGAGGACGAGGCCGAGCCCCACGCCGACGGCGGCGAGCGTCGCCCGCGAGGGGCGCTGCACGCGCCCGGCGGTCAGGCCGTCGATCGCGAGCGCGAGCGCCGCGGGCAGGCCCGCCGCGGCGGCGGCCGCCCCGGCGCCGACGTCGAGCGCCTCCTCCCCCAGTCCGGTGAGCAGCGCGGCCACCTGGCCCGCCCAGACGAGCGCCGCCACGCCCACGGCGAGCGACGCGTCGCGCCCGTCGCGGAGCATCAGCATCCAGGCACCGACGAGCGCGAGCGTCGTGGCGCCCAGCACCGCGCCGCTCCAGGCCGCCAGGTAGCTGACCGTCCGCCCGACGGAGAACCAGTCGCCGCTGATGGCCATGATCGTCGCACCGGCGACGAGGCCGATCGCGACGGCGATCGCGGTGCGGGCCGGGATCAGCTCGGGCGGATCGTCCGGCGGGACGGGCGGCTGCGGCTCCGGCTCGGGACGCTGAGGGGCGCGAGGCGCGAGCTCGGGGTGCTGCGGCGGCGGGTCGACCCACAGGGAACGTTCGGCCATCCGGGAAGCGGGCTACGGGACTCGAACCCGTCGCCTTCAGCTTGGGAAGCTGACGCTCTACCAGATGAGCTAAGCCCGCGAGTGCGAGGAGCATAGCGTGCGCCGCCGGTCGGGCTCGCCGCGAGCTACCCTGGAAGACGTGAAGCGCCCCGCCGTCCCCGCCCTGGTCATCGCCGTCGCCGCCCTGCTCGTCGGGCTCCTGACCTACGGGCTCGTCGCCGGCGGCACCGACACGACGCTCGACGACGCGGTCGCGCGCGGCGACCGTCCGGCCGCCCCCGAGGCCACCCGCGAGCTGCCGCTCAACGACGGCAGCGGCACGCGCAGCCTCGCCGACGAGCGCGGGAAGATCGTCGTCCTGAACTTCTGGGCGTCCTGGTGCGAGCCGTGCAAGGACGAGGCGCCGGTGCTCGAGAAGATCCATCGGCGGCTCTCCGACGCAGGGAAGGGCATGGTCCTCGGTGCCCTCTTCGACGACGCGATCGCCGACGCCCGCGCGTTCGAGCGCGAGTTCGGCCTCACCTACCCGAGCATGCGGGACGTCGACTCCGAGCTCTACAAGGGCTTCGGCGGCACCGGCGTGCCCGAGACGTTCGTGCTCGACCCCGCCGGCCGCGTGACCGCGGTCTCGCGCGGGCAGGTCAGCGAGGCGTTCCTCGACGAGGCGCTGCGGAAGCTGGGGGCCTGACCGTGCGCCGCCTGCTCGCGCTCCTCGCCCTGCTCGTCCTGCTCCCGGTCGCGACCGCCGGCGCGGCGACCCCGAAGACGACGCTCTTCGACGTCGAGGACGAGGTGATGTGCACCTCGTGCAACGTCGTGCTGAACGTCGCCGAGTCGCCGCAGGCGTACGCGCAGAAGGAGGAGATCCAGCGCCTCATCGACCAGGGCCTGACCAAGGACCAGATCAAGGACCGCCTCGTCGAGCAGTACGGCAAGCGCGTCCTCGCCCTGCCCGAGGGCGAGGGCTTCGACCTCGCGGTCTACCTCGTGCCGCTCGGGGTCGTCCTGCTGCTCGCGGGCGTCGTCGCCGTCCTGGTCCCGCGCTGGCGCCGCAACCGCGACGACGCCGACGGTCCCGGCGCCGACGCGGGCCCGGAGCTGGCCCCGCAGGACCGGGCGCGGCTCGACGCCGAGCTGGCGGCGTTCGACCGATGACCGGCGCGCTGCTGCCGCTCGCCGCCCAGGCGGACACGACCGTGCTCGCCGCGTTCGCGGTCGGCTTCGTCTCGTTCATCAGCCCGTGCGTCCTGCCGCTCGTCCCCGGCTACCTGTCGGCGGTCAGCGGCGTGTCGCTGAACGACATCCGCACGCACGAGCAGGGCATCGGCAAGGTCGTCTGGCCCGCCGTGATCTTCTGCCTGTCGTTCACCGTCATGTTCGTCGCGCTCGGCATGACCGCCACGGGGATCGGCTCGACGCTGCGCGACAACCAGGACCTGCTCAACCGGCTCGCCGGCGGCACGATCGTCGCGATGGGCGTCTTCTTCCTGCTGACGCCGTTCGTGACGCGGCTGAACGCCGAGTGGCGACCCGAGGCGCTGATCCAGCGGGCGGGCGCGGGCGGCCCGGTCGTCGCCGGCCTCGCGTTCGCGGTCGCGTGGACGCCGTGCATCGGCCCGACGCTCGCCTCGATCCTCGCGGCGGCGTCGACCTCCGACACGGTCGGCAAGGGCGGCGTGCTGCTCGCGTTCTACTCGCTGGGCCTCGCGGTGCCGTTCCTCATCACGGCCGTCGCGTTCGACCGTGCCACGACCGTCTTCCGCTGGCTGCGCGACCGGCACCTGATCGTCACCGCGGTCAGCGGCGTGATCCTCATCGTCATGGGGCTGCTCATCCTGACCGGGGAGATGACCCGGCTGAACCGCGAGGCGCAGGACCTGCTGCAGGCCGTGGGCCTCGACTTCATCTACTCGCTGTGAGGCAGGCCCCGCCGCCCGACGGCTGGAGCGACCGGTCCGCCGCGTCGCTCGCGGCCTGTCTGGCCACCGTGCTCGACGTCGACACCGCGGCCGTCGCCATCGACCCGTTCGAGCTCGATCCCGGCAGCGGCTACCTGCGCGGCTGGCTGGCCGAGCGCGGGCTCGGCCTCGTCCCGGTCGACGACCCGGAGGGCTTCGGATGGGCTGGCCCGTGGATCGCCGCGATCCCCGACCACGACCCGGAGGCCCACCGCTGGGTCGTCGTGTTCGGCAACCCCGCGCCCGCCGGGGTCGTCTGGGACCCGCTGCGGCCCGACCGTCAGGACGGGCCCGCCGACGAGCTGCTCGAGGGCTACGTGATCGCCCAGCTCGCCCCGCGGCTGGAGGTCAAGCGCCGCGGCCGCGCCGCCGAGCCCGGCACGATCACCGCGATCGTCGTCGCCCCGGACGCGGGGGCGCCGTGCGTCGAGGTGCCCCACGCGCTGGCGATCCCCGGTCGCGGTCTGGAGGGCGACCGCTACGCGGCGGGTCGCGGCACGTTCTCCCGCGGGACCGGCTACGGGCGCGACATCACGCTCGTGGAGGAGGAGCTGCTCGCCGTCGCGCGCGTCGACGGGCTGCCGATCACGCCCGTGCAGGCGCGCCGCAACGTCGCGGTCAGCGGCATCGTGCTCGACGACCTGATCGGCGAGCGGTTCCTGCTCGGCACCGCCGAGTGCATCGGCCGGCGCCGCTGCGAGCCGTGCGCGCACCTGCAGCGCCTCGGCCCCCCGGGCATCCTGCGGGCGCTGGTCCACCGTGGCGGCCTGCGCGCCGACATCGTCGTCGGCGGCGAGATCGCGGTCGGCGACCTCGTCGTGCCGAAGCGCTGAGCTACATCTCCTGCGGCGCGCTGACGCCGAGCAGCCCGAGCGACCGGGCGAGCGTCGCCTTCGCCGCGACGCACAGCGCGATCCGGAACGACCGGAGCTCCTCGGGCTCCGCGTTCTTGACGCTGCAGTCCCGGTAGAAGGCGGAGAACTGCTGCGCCAGCTCGGTCGCGTATGTCGCGATCCGGTGCGGCGCGCGCCGCTCCTCGGCCTCGGCGACGACCGCGGGGAAGTCGAGCACCGCCTTCACGAGATCGCGCTCGGAGGCGTGCAGCGCGACGCCGTCGAGCGTGCCGACCGCGGCCAGCGCGGCCGCGACCCGCTCCTCCCCCTGATCGCGCAGGACCGAGGCGATCCGGGCGTGCGCGTACTGCACGTAGTACACCGGGTTCTCGCGCGACTGCTCGCGGGCGGCGGCGAGGTCGAGCTCGACCTGGGTGTCGTGCGAGCGCGCGAGCAGGTACCAGCGCGCCGCGTCGACGCCGATCGCGTCGACGAGGTCGTCGAGCGTGACGAGGGTGCCGCGACGCTTGCTCATCGCGGTGAGGTCGTCGCCGTTGCGCAGCTGGACGAACTGCATGATCAGCAGCTCGAAGTCCTCGCGGCGGCCGCCGAACGCGTCGACGACCGCGTGGATCCGCCCCATGTAGCCGTGGTGGTCGGCACCCCACACGTCGATCAGCAGGTCGAAGCCCCGGTCGAGCTTGTCGAGGTAGTAGGCGACGTCGGAGGCGAAGTACGTGTGCTCGCCGGTCGACCGCTCGAGCACCCGGTCCTTGTCGTCGCCGAACTCGGTCGTGCGCAGCCACAGCGCCCCGTCCTGCCGGAACGTGCGGCCCTGCTCCTCCAGCCGCGCGAACGCCGCCTCGACGCGGGCGTCCCCCGCAGGCTCGTGCAGCGACCGCTCGCTGAACCACGTATCCATCTCGACCCCGAAGCGGCGCAGCGACGCCTCCGCGCGGGAGCGCATCAGCTCGACGGCGGCGAGCGCGAGCTCGGACGGGTCGGCGTCCGCGGCCCCGGGGATCTCGGCGGCGATCTCCGCGACGTAGTCGCCCTGGTAGCCGTCCTGCGGCACCTCCTCGCCGCGCGCCCGCGCCTGCACGGACTCGCCGAACTTCACCACCTGGGTGCCGTAGTCGTTGACGTAGTACTCGCGGGAGACGCGGTGACCGCGCAGCTCGAGGATCCGCGCCAGCGCGTCCCCGTACGCGGCGTTGCGGGTGTGGCCGACGTGCAGCGGCCCGGTCGGGTTGGCCGACACGAACTCGACGTTGACGTCGCGGACCGGGTCGGCGCCCCCGGCCCCGAAGCCGTCCCCGGCCGCGAGCACGCCGGCGAGCGCGGCGGTGAACCAGGCGTCGGCCAGCACGACGTTGAGAAACCCGGGGCCCGCGATGTCGACCCGCTCGACGTGGTCGCCGAGGTCGTCCTGCAGCCGCTGGGCGAGGTCCGCGGCGATGTCGCGCGGCGGCCGCTTCAACGCCTTGGTCAGGACCATCGCGGCGTTCGTGGCGAAGTCGCCGTGGTCGGCCTGCTTCGGGCGCTCGAGGCTCGCCTTGTCGGGCGCCGCGCCCTCGGCGCCGTCGGCGACGGCGGAGGCGGCGGAGCGGACGGCGGCGTGCAGGTCGGCGAGCGCGGTCATGGGCCTCTCCCAATCTAGCTGCCCGCCCGCGCAGGCGGCCCTCGCGCGCGCTCAGTGGTGGTAGGGCTCGCCCGCGAGGATCTTGTGGCCGCGGTAGAGCTGCTCGAGCAGCACGACCCGCGCGAGCTGGTGCGGCAGCGTCATCCGCCCGAGCGAGAAGCGGTGGTCGATCCGCGCGTCCTCCTCGAGGTCGGAGCCGAACGCGCCGCCGAGCACGAAGCAGAGGTCGCGGCCGCTCATCCGGCGCTGCTCGAGGAAGCGGCTGAAGCCGACGGAGTCGAACTCCTCGCCGCCGAGCGCCAGCAGGCTCACGTACGCGCGCTCGGGGATGCGGCGGGCGACCTGCTCGTCCTCGCGGACCTCGACGAGGTCCAGCCGCGCGTAGCGGCCCAGGAGCTTCGTGTAGTGCGCGACGTCGTCCGCGTAGGGCGGCCGCAGGCGGCCGACGGACAGGACGGTGATGCGCACGCCGCGATCGTAGTGCGGCTACGGACGCTCGCGCGCGTACGCCTCGCCGATCCCGAGGCGCTCGCGCACCGGCGGGTGGGTGCCGAGGAGGAAGCGCACGATCCGCGGTCCGCCGTCGGGGTCGCTGACGTTGCGCAGCGCCAGCCGCCGCTCGAACGACAGGAACGGCCGGGGCGCGTCGGTCAGCTGCAGGGCGTAGCTGTCGGCGCGCGCCTCGACGCGACGGCTGAGCTGGTTGCTCACCCAGGTGATGCTCGTGGCCACGACGGCGAGCGACAGCGCGAGCGCCGGGAGCACCGCGACCGTCGCGGGCGCGGCCGACGTGGGGACCGGCGCGAGCTCGTCGGTCATCCGCCGCACCGCGAGCAGGCCCATCGGCGCGACGAGCAGGACGAACAGGATCCCGCGTGGCACGTCGTGGTGGTGCACGTGGGCGAGCTCGTGCGCGACGACGAGGCGCACCTCGTCCCGCGTGAAGCGCCGCAGGAGCGTGTCGTAGAGCACGACCCGCTTGGTGTGCCCGAGTCCGGTGACGTACGCGTTGGCCGCGGTCGTCCGCCTGCTCGCGTCGACCACCAGGACGTCCCCGACGTCGACGTCGGCGCGCCGCGCGAGCTCGAGCACGTCGTCGCGGGTCGGGCCCGCGGGCAGCGTCCGGAAGTCGTTGAAGAGCGGATCGATCACGGCGGGACCGGCGAAGGTGTAGCCGGCCGCCGCCAGGACGACGCCGACCGTCCCGGCCAGCCACCAGGCCCGCGGCAGGCGGCGCATCAGCGCGACCGCGACGACGGCCCCGAACGCCGCGAACGCCGCGGTGATCGCGGTCGACAGCAGCACGTCCTGCGCCCAGCCCGGCCACGAGCGCGTCACGAGCCCGACGTCGATCGCGCGCTCCCGGCCGATCGCCGACAGCGGCAGCGTCACGAGCCGCAGCGCCACCGCCAGCAGGGCGCCGCCGACCGCGGCGGCCCGTAGCGGACCGGCGGGCAGCCGCGGCAGCACGACGCGCGCCACCCACGCCGAGCGCCGGGCGAGCACGACCAGCAGGACCCCCTGGAGCGCGAGCGCGAGCAGCCCGAGCAGCTGCTGCGGGCCGCGGAAGTCCTGCGCCCGGTCGAGCTGCGCCGCGCTGAAGTACGATCCCAGCTGCACCGGATCGGGATCGATCACCCCGTCGCGCGGCCACAGCAGGAGCACCGCGGCCTGCGCCACCACGACGGCGGCCAGGACCGCGAGCGGAAAGCGGGCGCGTCCCCGGAGCATCAGGATCACTGTCGCAGATGCACGTCGCCGTCCTGTCCGACATCCACGGAAACCGTCACGCCCTCGAGGCGGTGCTCGCCGCGGTCGCCGACGGTCCCGCCCAGGAGGTCTGGTGCCTGGGCGACGTCGTCGGCTACGGCGCCGACCCGGACGCCTGCTGCGCGCTCGTCGCCGAGCACGCCCGGATCGCGCTCGCCGGTAACCACGACCTCGCGGTGACCGGGGAGATCGCCACCGACGACTTCGCGCGCGGCGCGGGCATCGCGGCGGAGTGGACGCGCGAGGTCCTCGCCGCCGAGCACCTGGAGTGGCTGCGGACCCTGTCGGCGGCCGGGCAGCGCGGCGGCGTCGGGCTCTACCACGGCAGCCCGCGCGATCCGGTCTGGGAGTACGTCCTCTCGACGCTGCTGGCGGAGATGTGCCTCGACGCGCAGGCCGAGCGCGTGGCGCTCATCGGCCACTCCCATGTCGCCCTCGCGTTCCACCGCGCCGAGGGCGAGCCGGCGACGGGCGCATCGCGCAAGGCCGGCGAGGAGGTCGACCTGACGACCGGCGAGTGGCTGCTGAACCCGGGCTCGGTCGGCCAGCCGCGCGACGGCGACCCGCGGGCTGCCTGGCTGCTGCTCGACCTCGAGGGCGCACGCGCCACGTGGCAGCGGACCACCTACGACATCGAGGGTGCGCAGGCGGCGATCAGGGCCGCCCGGCTGCCGCACTCCCTCGCCGACCGCCTCCAGTACGGTCAGTGACCTTGCCCCGTCTCCACCACGCCCTCATCGCCCTGCTCGCCGGACTCGGCCTCGCCCTCGCCGTCGCGGCGTGCGGCTCGGAGGACCGCAGCGGCCTGCTGCCCTCCTCCGACGCCCAGACCCTGCTCGACGAGCTCGAGTCGATCCGCGCGAAGGTCGACGACGGCTCGTGCCGCGCGCTCGGCAGCGACCTCGCGCAGCTGCGCGGCGCGGTCGTGAACCTGCCCGAGAGCGTCGCGCCGGAGCTGCGCCGCCGGCTCGACGAGGGCGTCGCGAACCTCGCGGACATCGCTCCCGACGAGTGCCGCGGGCAGACGGTGACGACGCAGGAGCCGCAGGAGACGCCGACGCCCGACACGCAGACGCAGACCCAGACGCAGACGATCGAGACCACGACGACGCCGGAGCCGACCGCGACGCCCACCGCGACGCCGACGCCGACGCCCGCGCCCGACACGGGCGGGGTCGAGCCGACCGAGCCGCAGGCGACGCCGACCCCCGATCCCGGCGGCGCCGGGGCCGACGAGGTGATCCCGTGAGCACCGTCCTGGCCGGCCGCTACGAGCTCGGCGACCGTCTCGGCGTCGGCGGCATGTCGACCGTCGTCACCGCGTTCGACCGGCGCCTGGAGCGCGGCGTCGCCGTGAAGCTCCTCGCCGAGCACCTCGCCGACGACGCGCAGTTCGTGTCCCGCTTCCGCCGCGAGGCGCTCGCCGCCGCCCGGCTCGTGCACCCGAACATCGTGCAGGTGTTCGACTTCGGCCTCGACGAGGCCAGCGGCCGCCACTACATCGTCATGGAGCGCGTCTCGGGCCGCTCCGGCGCCGAGATCCTTCGCGAGCGCGGCCGGCTGCCCGTCGGCGAGGCGCTCGACCTCGTGACGCAGGCCTGCCGCGGGCTCGACTACGCACACCGCGGCGGCGTGGTCCACCGCGACGTGAAGCCCGGCAACCTGCTGCGCTCCGACGACGGGGTCGTCAAGCTCGCCGACTTCGGCATCGCCGCCGTGACCGACGAGTCCTCGATCACGCAGGTCGGCTCGGTGCTCGGCACCGCGTCCTACCTCGCGCCCGAGCAGGCCACCGGCGAGGAGGCGGGCCCGCGCGCCGACCTCTACGCGCTCGGCGTCGTCACCTACCAGCTGCTGTCCGGGCGGCTCCCCTACGAGGCGGCGTCGCTGACCGAGCTCGCGCTCAAGCAGCAGCGCGAGGCCCCGGCGTTCCTGCACGAGCTCGTCCCCGAGGTGCCCGAGGCGCTGTCGCTCGCCGTCGACCGGGCGCTCGCGCTCGACCCGCGTGCCCGCTACGAGAGCGCGGAGACGATGAGCACCGCGCTGCGCGAGGGCGCTCGCGGCATCGCGCCCGAGGAGGCCGCGACGACGGTCGGCGAGCCGCCGACCACGATCGGTGGCCCCGCCACCGGGGCCACGCGCGTCGCGTCCCCTGCCCCCACGCCCGGGCCGACCACCGGCGTCCAGGCCCGCCAGCCGCGGCCGCCGCGGCCGGGGGCCGCGGTCCCCGGCCCCGCTCCGAGCGCCGCGCCCGCCCCGCGTCGCGGCGAGCGGCCCGCCCGCCGTCCCGGCGGCGCCCGGCGCACCTTCGGGATGCTGCTGGCGCTCGTGCTCGTCGTCGCCGGACTCGGCGTCGCGTACGTCGCCACGCAGGACTCCGGCAGCGCGGTCGAGCTGCGCGACGTGGTCTACGACCAGGTCGACAAGGCCGTCGACGAGCTCACGAAGCTCGTCGAGCAGAACACCCGCTGAGCGCGCGGATAGGGTCCCGGGACATGCCCGTGATCCACCACCTGAACTGCGGCACGATGTGCCCGCACGCGGGGACCGCCCTGGGGCTGGTCGACCGCGACGCCGGCCACCTCGTCGCCCGCTGCCTGCTGATCGAGGCCGCCGACGGCCTCGTCCTGATCGACACGGGCTACGGCACCGGGGACGTCGCGACGCCGTCGCGCCTGGGGCCGGCGCGGTTCCTGCTCGGCGCCCGGCTCGCCCACGAGGAGACGGCCGTCGCGCAGGTGCGGGCGCTCGGCCACGACCCGGCGGACGTCCGCGACGTGCTCGTCACCCATCTCGACCTCGACCACGCGGGCGGTCTCGGGGACTTCCCCAACGCGACCGTGCACCTGCACCGCCGCGAGCACGAGTTCCTGCGCGGCGGCTCGGCGAAGGCCAAGCTCCGCTACCGCCCCGGCCAGCTCGCGCACGGGCCGCGGTACCAGACCCACGAGGTCACCGGCGAGGCCTGGTTCGGCCTCGAGCGCGTGCGGCTGCTCGAGGGCCTCGACGTGGAGATCGCGATGATCCCGCTGCACGGCCACACCCCCGGCCACACCGGCTACGCGGTGAACACGGGCGACGGCTGGCTGCTGCACGCCGGCGACACGTACCTGCGCCGCGAGGAGATCGAGGGTGGCCCGGTCCCGCGCGCGCTGCGGATCTACCATCAGGGCAACTCGATCGCCGAGAAGGACCGGCGCGCGAACGTCGAGCGGCTCACGGAGCTGCGCGCCCGCCACGGCGAGGAGGTCACCGTGTTCTGCTCGCACGACGCGACCGAGCTCGCGCGCGACCGCGCCGCGGGCGCGTAGCGGGTCAGCCCGCGCTGACGAGCACGACGCCCGCGAGCGCCACGGCGATCCCGACCGCCTGGGCGCGCGCGACGCGCTCGTGCAGGACGAGCGCGGCGAGCACCACGGTCATCACCGGATACAGCGAGCCGAGGACGGCGGCGACGGCGTCGCTGCCGCGCTCGGTCGCGACGCCGAAGAGCCCGTTGGCGCTCGTGTCGAAGACGCCCGCGACGAGCAGCAGCCGCAGGTCGGCGCGTCCCGCACGCAGCGGCGGACGCACGACGAGCAGCGCGACGAGGACGACGACCGCGCTCGCGGCGCGGGCGGCGGTCACCGCGGTCCAGGCGCTCGAGCCGTCCAGCTCGGCGGCGTGCTGCAGCAGCGTGAGCAGCAGTCCGATCAGCACGGCGGAGGCTGCCGCGAGCCCGAGCGCCCGGCGGTGCAGCGCCGGCGCGTCCGCGGCGGCGGGCTCGCGGGCGACCAGCGCGGCGCCGCCGAGCGCGAGCGCGAAGCCGGCCAACACGAGCGCCGACGGGCTCTCCCCGCCCGCGATCGCCACGCCGGCCGGGATGACCGCGCCGCAGGCCGCCAGCGGCGCGACGAGGCTCATCGCCCCGGCGGCGAGCGCGGCGTAGAAGGTGCCGATGGCGAGCGCCCCGACGCAGCCGGCGGCGAGCCCCCAGAGCACGCCCTCGGCGCTCGCCTGCGGGTGGGCGACCACGAACACCGCGGTCGCGAAGACGACCCCGGCGAGCTGCACGCAGCCGACCACCAGGAGCGTCGGGAGGCGCCGCGCGCCGCGCCCGCCGAGGAAGTCCGCGATCCCCCACAGCGCGGACGACAGCAGCGCGAGCGCGACGGTCACGGCAGCTCGCCGGCGCGCAGGGCGGCCGCGGTGGCGGCGAGCGTGCCCTCGGCGATCGCCGCGCGCAGCCGCTGCATCAGCCGCGACAGGTAGGCGAGGTTGTGCAGCGTCAGCAGCCGCTGACCGGTCAGCTCGCGGGCGTGGACGAGGTAGCGCAGGTAGCCGCGCGTGTAGCCGAGCGCGCAGGCCGGGCACGGGCAGCCCTCCAGCAGCGGCTCGTCGGAGTCCTTGAAGCGCCCCGCGGTCAGGTCGACGCGCCAGCGCCGCTCGGGGTCGTTCACGACGGCGACGCCGTGGCGGCCCAGCCGGGTCGGCATCGCGCAGTCGAACGTGTCGATGCCGAGCTCGACGCCGCGGATCAGGTCGTCGACCTCGCCGATGCCGAGCAGGTGGCGGGGGCGCGGGTCGTCGGCGATCGCCGCGGTGGCCCACGAGACGACCTCGTACATCTGGGGCTTGTCGGCGCCGAGCGAGCCGCCGATCGCGATGCCGTCGACGGGCCGCGACGCGACCGCCTGCGTGCTCTCGACCCGCAGGTCCTCGTGGACGCCGCCCTGCGAGATGCCGTAGACGAGCTGGCCCTCGGGGCCGTGGGCGTCGTGCCAGGCCAGGCAGCGGTCGAGCCAGCGGTGCGTGCGCTCGGTCGAGCGCTGCGTGTACTCGCGGGTGACGTTGAACGGGGTGCACTCGTCGAACACGAGCGCGATGTCGCTGCCGAGCGCCCCCTGGATCTCCATCGAGGTCTCCGGCCCCATGAACAGGGTCTCGCCGTTGAGGTAGGAGCGGAAGGCGACCCCGTCCTCCTCGATCGCGAGGATCTTGCCCATCCGCTCCTGGCCCATCGGCGCGCGGCCCTTGACCTCGTCGGCGACGGTGCCGTGCCCCATCGAGAAGACCTGGAAGCCGCCGGAGTCGGTGATGATCGGGGCACGCCAGCCCATGAACTCGTGCAGGCCGCGGAAGCGGCGGATGCGCTCGTGGCCGGGGTCGAGGAACAGGTGGAACGTGTTCCCCAGGACCATGTCGTAGCCGAGCTCGGCGACCTCGTGCGGGAGCAGGCTCTTGACGGTCGCCTTGGTGGCGAGTGGGACGAACGCGGGTGTCCGGATCTCGCCGTGCGGGGTGCGCAGGACCCCGGCCCGCGCGAGCGTTCCGGGGTCCCGGTGCTGGATCTCGAGGGCGCTCATCGCGCCCGGAGCTTACGGACCGGCGGTCAGGCGGCGGCGCCCGCGCTGATCTCGACCCGGCGCGGCTTGGCGGCGACGGGCTTCGGGACGCTCACCGTCAGGACGCCGTGCTCCATGTGGGCGGTGACCGCGTCGGCATCGATGCCGTCGGGGAGCGTGAGGCTGCGGCGGAAGCCGCCGCCGGCCCGCTCGACGCGGACGGCGCGGGCGTTCTCGCCGCTCGCGGTGGCCGTCCGCTCGCCGCTGATGGTGAGGACGCGGTCCTCGATCTCGATCGTGACGTCGTCGCGGCCGAGGCCGGGCAGGTCGAGGCGGACGAGGTAGTGCTCGGGGGCCTCGACGAGGTCCATCGGCGGGACCCAGCGCCGCACGGAGGCGGTGGGGTAGCTGGGGCCGGTGAGGAGGGTCGAGAGCGGGCTCCAGTGCACAAGGGTCATGTCAGGTCTCCTGGGGAGTCGAGGGACTGCTCGTGACCCGAGTATGAAATCTCAGTCCAACCTTGTCAAGTTCTCAGTCGGGTGGACTGAGATCTTCACGCGCTGGGACACTCACGTCCCCGTCGGCGGGCACGATCCGCGCCCACAGGCCGGCGAGCAGCTCCTGCTCGGCCGGGGTGAAGCGCTCGAGGAACAGCGCCCGCACCCCGGCGAGGTGCGTGCGCCGCGCCGCGGCGACCCGCTCGACCCCGAGGTCGGTCAGGACCGCGTAGGCGCCGCGGGCGTCGTCCCCGCAGGCCTCGCGCACGAGCAGGCCCTCCCGGGCGAGACGGTCGACGAGCCGCGTGAGCCCGCTGCGGCTGAGGATGACCGCGCACGCCAGGTCGCTCATCCGCATCCGCCGGTCGGGGGCGTCGTGGAGGTTCATCAGGACCTCGTAGGACGTGAGCGGCAGACCGTGGTCGCGCTCGAGCTGCGTCCCGAGGGCCTTGGTCAGCGCCGCGTGCGCGCGCAGCATGCCGCGCCAGGCCCCGAGCTCCCGGGGGCTCAGCGCATCGATCGAGGTTGTGGCCATGACCTGCTCCTTGGACCGCGGTTTGAGAATCCCTTGCGCGCGCAATCACAACGGTACCAGCGGCTCCAGCGCCACCGGGGCCGATTTGCTTGCACGTGCAACTTCATGTATCGTTGCACACGCAATCACCCGCGACCCCCAGGAGTCCTCATGCCGAACATCACCGTCGTCTACTACTCCTCCACCGGCAACGTGCACCGCCTCGCCACCGAGATCGCCGCGGGCGCCACCGACGCCGGCGCCGAGGTCCGCCTGCGCCGCGCCGCCGAGCTCGCGCCCGACGAGGTCGTGCAGTCCCAGGACGCCTGGCGCGCGCACGCCGAGGCCACGAAGGACGTCCCGGTCGCCACCCCCGACGACCTGGCGTGGGCGGACGGCTACGCCCTCGGCAGCCCGACGCGCTTCGGCAACCCCGCCGCCCAGCTCAAGCAGTTCATCGACACGCTCGGGCCGCTCTGGCAGACCGGCGGGCTCGCCAACAAGGTCGCCACGAGCTTCACCAGCGCCATGAACGCCCACGGCGGGCAGGAGTCCACGCTGCTGGCCCTCAACAACGTCTTCTACCACTGGGGCGCGCTGATCGTGCCCCCCGGCTACACCGACCCGCTCCTCTACGCGTCGGGCGGCAACCCCTACGGCACGAACTTCGTCGCCGGCCAGGGCAACCCGATGTCCGACGAGACCCTCGCCGCCGCCCGCTACCAGGGCCGCCGGCTCGCCGAGTTCGCCGCGAAGCTGACCACCTGACCATGACCCTCCAAGGCCTCCACCACATCACCGCGATCACCGGGGACGCCCCGCGCAACGTCGACTTCTACGCCCGCGTCCTCGGGCTCCGCATGGTCAAGAAGACCGTCAACTTCGACGCCCCCGACGTCTACCACCTCTACTACGGGGACGAGACCGGCGGCCCCGGCTCGATCATGACGTTCTTCGAGTTCCCCAACGCCGCCCGCGGCACCGCCGGCGACGGCATGGTCCACACGATCCTCTGGCGCGTCGGCTCGGCCGAGGCCCTGGCGTTCTGGGAGCGGCGGCTCGCCGACGAGGGCGTCGCCACCCGCCGCGACGGCGACCGCCTGACGTTCGCCGACCCGGAGGGCCTCGCGATCGAGCTCGTCGTCGCCGACGACCTGCCCGACGCGCCCCTGGCCGCCACCGCCTCCCCCGGGATCCCCGCCGAGCACGCCCTGCAGGGCTTCCACGGCGTGCGCGCCTACGCGTCGCGCCCGGAACGCTCCGCGGACCTGCTCGTCACGCTCGGCTTCCAGCGCCGCGAGGATGGCGTCTGGGTCACCGGCGAGGGCACGCCCCGCCACGCCGAGCTGCACTACGACGCGCCGCCCGTCGCCGTCCGCGGGCGCGACGGGGGCGGCACGATCCACCACGTCGCCTGGTCGGCGGCCGACGACGACGAGCTCGCCCGGTTCCGGGTCCTCGCGGCCGGCGGCGGGGCGCACCCGACGCCGATCATCGACCGGCAGTACTTCCACTCGGTGTACTTCCGGGAGCCCAGCGGCGTCCTGTTCGAGCTCGCCTCGCGCGACATCGGCTTCGCGGTCGACGAGCCGCAGGAGACGCTCGGCGAGGCGCTGCTGCTGCCGCCGCAGCACGAGCACCTCCGCGACCGGCTCGTCGACGTGCTGACCCCGATCCAGAACCCCCGGCAGGCGGTCGCGTGAGCGCGCCCCGTCACCCGGGTCCGCTGCCGCACCTCGTCCGCCCCGCGGACGGGGAGGCGGCCGGCACGCTCGTGCTCCTGCACGGGCGCGGCGCCGACGAGCACGACCTCTACGGGCTCTTCGACGTCCTCGACCCGCAGCGGCGGCTCACCGGCATCACCGTCGGCGGGCCGCTCGCCCTCGGGGGACCGGTCGGCCGGCACTGGTACGTCGTCCCGCGCGTCGGGTTCCCCGACCCGCACACGTTCGGGCCGACGTTCGCCGAGCTCGCGACGCTCCTCGACGACGAGCTCGGGATCGACTGGTCGACGACGGTCGTCGGCGGCTTCTCGCAGGGGTCGGTCATGTCCTACGCGCTCGGGCTCGGCGCCGGACGGCCCCGTCCCGCGGGCATCCTGGCGATGAGCGGGTTCATCCCGACCACCGAGGCCTGGCAGGGCGACCTCGACGCACGGGCCGGCCTGCCCGTGCTCGTCGCGCACGGCACCCACGATCCGGTGATCTCCGTCGAGTTCGGCCGCGACGCCGTCCGCCGGCTCCAGCAGGCCGGCGCCGACGTCACCTACCACGAGTCCGCGGTCGCCCACCAGATCGACCCGCGGGTCGTCCCCGAGGTCCACGCCTGGCTGGCGGACCGGTTCCCGGAGCGGTCGGGAGCGGAACTTTCGCCCCCCTCGGGCGTCTAAACGGGTGGAGGCGCTGCCGCAGGGCGGCGCCGTCCCCCTCCCCCTGTTCCCCCTCACCCGTCTGGAGGCCGCCGCTCCGTGCGTCCCACGATCCTGATCGCCGTCCTGCTGTCGCTCGTCCTCGCCGCGCCCGCCGCCGCCTCGACGACGCAGTTCACGATGTTCGAGGCCCCGTCCGCGCTCGTGGACCCCTCCCAGCGTGACAGCACCCTCGACGAGATCGACGCGCTGGGCGCCGACGCGATCCGGGTCCTCGTCAACTGGAACCGCGTCGCCCCCTCCCCGACGTCGAAGACGCGGCCCGCGAACTTCGACGCGTCCGACCCGGCCGCGTACGGGGACGGCTTCGCGACCTACGAGGCGATCGTCGCCGCCGCGAAGGCCCGCGGCCTGCGCGTCCTCTTCACGATCACCGGCGGCGCCCCGTTCTGGGCGACCGCGAAGGGCACCGACGCGATCACCCGGCCCGATCCGGACGAGTTCCAGGCGTTCGCCACCGCGCTCGGCGCGAAGTTCCGCGACGACGTGGACATCTGGTCGATCTGGAACGAGCCCAACCAGCCGCAGTTCCTCGCCCCGCAGTTCGTCGGCGGCAAGCCGCAGTCGCCAAAGCTCTACCGCAGCCTGTACCTCGCCGCGCAGCGCGGCCCGGCGCGTCGGGCAACGGCCAGGACACGATCCTCGCGGCCGAGACCTCGCCGCGCGGCAACCCGCGGATCGTCGCGCCGCTCGCGTTCCTGCGCGGGTTCCTCTGCCTCGACTCGAAGTACCGCAAGGCGAAGAGCTGCGGGAAGATCGACGCCGACGGCTGGGCGCACCACCCCTACACGACCAGCGGTGGGCCGTACTTCAGGAGCGGCAACACGGACGACGTCACGATCGGGACGCTCTCGCGGCTGACGCGCGCGCTCGACCGGGCCGGGAAGGCCGGCGCGATCCGCAAGGGCATGCCGATGTACCTGACCGAGTTCGGCATCCAGTCGTTCCCCGACCGCATCAGCGGCGTGCCGCTGTCCACGCAGGCCGACTACCGCTCCCTCAGCGAGTTCATCGCCTACGGCAACAAGCGCGTGAAGGCGTTCTCGCAGTACCTGATGCGCGACTCGGACCCCAACCCGCCCGGCGGGTCGAAGTTCAGCGGCTTCGAGTCCGGCCTGCGGACGTTCGGCGGCACGAAGAAGCCCGCGTACGACGGCTTCCGGCTGCCGCTGGTCGCCGACCGGTACGCGGCCGGCAAGGTGCGGCTGTGGGGCCTCGCGCGTCCCGCCGACGGGCGCACGAAGGTGCGGATCCTCTACGCCAACGGCGGCTCGTCGCGCTGGCGCACGCTGACGACGCTCTCGACCGACGCGCGCGGGTACTTCTCCTCGCGTCGGTCGGCCCCGAAGGACCGGCGCTACCGCGTCGAGTGGACCGCGGCCGACGGCACGACGCACCGCGGGCCGGTCACGAAGACGCGCAGCGCGCCGTAGGCCGTCGGGCTCACGCCGGCGCGTACCGGTGGTGGAGGTCCAGGACGTTCCCGGCGGGATCCAGGAAGATCGCTTGGATGCAGACGCCGGAGTCGAACGCCTCGGTGACGAACTGCACGCCCTGGGCCTCGAGCGCGGCCTTGGCGGCAGCGACGTCCGGCACTGCGAGCGCCACCGGAGCGGTGTGCGGCCCGCGCCACTCCTGACCGAAGCCGGTGGGGTCCATGATCGCGATGGTCAGGTTGCCCGCCTGGTATTCGGAGGCGGGCGCGTCGCCCCAGTGCTTGACGAGCGGCAGCCCGAGGGTCTCCGCGTAGAAGGCGCGGGACGCCTCGATGTCGTCGGTCGGCAGGGTGACGAAGTCGACGCCGGTGATCGCGATGCCCATCGGACCAGCGTAGGTCAGGCGCGGTGTCCGGCCAAGCCACGACGACGCCGTGGCCGTGGCCGGATCCGGCTCAGGAGCCGGTCGGCGGGATGACGTCCTCGAAGCCCTCGCGACCGGCGGTGCGCAGCGCGTAGTACTCGGGCTCGACGTCGGGCGCGTCCTCGGTCGGCTCCGGACGCGAGGCGCGGCGGGCCTGCTTGTCCAGGCGCTTCTCGCGCTTGCGCTGCTCGCGCTGGAGCTTCGCCATCGTCGTCTTCTTCTTCGCGTTCGAGCCCATGGGGGCTCCTTCCGGTCGGGGGAGTCAGAGCACGACCGAGGGCCCGGGAGACCCGGGCCCTCGACGGTCCTTCAGCGTGGTGCTAGAGCGCGACGACGTTCGCGGCGGCGGGGCCCTTGGGGCCCGCCTCGGCGTCGTAGCTCACCTTGGCACCCTCGGCCAGCGTCCTGAAGCCGCTGCCCTGGATCTGCTTGTGATGGACGAAGAGGTCCTTGCCCGAGTCGTCCGGCGTGATGAAGCCGAAGCCCTTCTCGTCGCTGAACCACTTGACGGTTCCAGTAGCCATGTTGCTGCCCTCCGGGGGTATGTGCACTGCGAGACGCGGAGGAGCTGCGAGGCTGCTGCGGGTAACGCCGGACACTGCTGGTCGGTCGAGCGGATGCCCGACCCGTGAGACCAGCGTAGCGTACTCAGGCCCGGGGCTTGTGCGCCAGCAGCAGGAGCGTGTGGCCGCAGCGGGCCGCGGGCGGGATCGAGCCCACCGCCCTGTCGGCGCCGTGCAGCGCCCGCTGGAGCCGCGGCGGCAGCCGCCGCCACGAGTAGGTGAGGGCGTGCAGCTCGGGCTGCAGGCCGGCGCGCCGGGCGTGGCGCGCGAGGCCGCGCGGGGACAGCGGCACGTCGTCGGGCGTCCCGTGGATCCGCGTGCCGAGGCCGACGCGGTTGGCGAGCGCGAGGCCCGCGCCCACGGGATGCCAGAGGCCGGGTTCGACCGCGATCGCGGTCCCGCCGGGCCGCAGCAGCCGCGCCGCCTCCGCGAACACGGGGTCCAGCGGCCCCTGGAAGACGATGTGGTGCAGGACCAGGCGGTAGAGGACGACGTCGAACGACGCGTCGGGCAGGTCGTGCAGCTCCCCCGCCGCGCCCGGAGCGGCCGCGTCCGCCCGGCCGTCCTGCACCACCCACTCCGCGCGGGCGGCGTCGAGGTCGTTGGCGGTCAGGCGCCAGGCCGGTGCCGGGAAGAGATGGCGACCCGGGTGCCAGCCGCAGCCGACGCTCAGCACGTCCCCGCCCGCGTCGAGGTCGAGTCGCCGGCCGACGAGGCGCCGCTCCCGCTCGAACAGCCAGTCGTAGTGCAGCTGCAGCGTCCGCGGGGAGGAGCGCCGGTCGAGCAGGTTGTCCGGCTCGTACTCCTCGGACATCAGCGCTGCAGCAGCGAGACGCCCGTCATCTCCGGCGGCTGCTCGATCCCGAGGAGGTCGAGGACGGTCGGGGCGACGTCGGCGAGGATGCCCCCGTCCCGCAGCGCCGGAGCGGCGTCCGCGAGCGCGTCGGGCCAGACCACGACGAGCGGGACCGGGTTCAGCGAGTGCGCGGTGTTCGGCGAGCCGTCGGGCTCGAGCATGTTGTCCGCGTTCCCGTGGTCGGCCGTGACGATGACCGCGCCACCGCTCCCGGTCACCGTCGCGACGACGTCCGCGAGGCAGCCGTCGACGGTCTCGATCGCCTTCACGGCCGCCGGGATGACCCCGGTGTGCCCGACCATGTCGGGGTTGGCGAAGTTGATGACGCCGAACGCCGGACCGTCCTGGTCCCAGCCCGCGACGAACTTGTCGCGCGCCTCGTGCGCGCTCATCTCGGGCTTGAGGTCGTAGGTCGCGACGTCGCGCGGCGACGGGGCCATCTCCCGCCGCTCGCCCGCGAACGGGGTCTCCTCCCCGCCGTTGAAGAAGTACGTGACGTGCGGGTACTTCTCGGTCTCGGCGACGTGCAGCTGCGTGCGGCCCGTGCCGGCGACGACGGACGCGAGCGTCACGGTCGGGCGGTCGGGCGCGAACGCCACCGGCCAGTCCCAGCTCTCGTCGTAGGTCGTCAGCGACGTGTAGCGCGCGACGTGCGGCGCGATCGCGGCCGTGAGCTGCCGCATGCGGTCGGGGCGGAAGTTGAAGGCCAGGACGCTGTCGCCCGGGCGGATGACGCCCTCCGACCCGACCGTGGTGGCGGAGACGAACTCGTCCGTCTCGTCGCGCGCGTACGCGGCCTCGACCGCGGCGCGACCCGTGTCGGCGTGGTGCTCGGCGGTCCCGCTCACGAGGAGATCGACCGCCGCCGCCGTGCGCTCCTCGCGGTTGTCGCGGTCCATCGCGAAGTAGCGGCCGATCACGCTCGCGACCCGCGCGTTGCCGGCCGCCGCGCACTGCTCGTCGACCGCGCCGACGAACCCGGCGCCACTGGTCGGCAGCGTGTCGCGGCCGTCGGTGAACGCGTGGACGACGACCTCGGGGACCCGCAGCTGCGCGCCGAGCTCGATCAGCGCCTGCAGGTGCCGGTCGGAGGAGTGGACCCCACCGTCGCTGACCAGGCCGATCAGGTGGACCCGGTCGAAGCCCGTGAAGGCGGCGCGGAGCGTCTCGTTCCCGCCGAGCTCGCCCTGCTGCACCGCGTCGTCGATCCGGGTGAGGTCCTGCCGCACGATCGCCCCGGCCCCGAGGTTGAGATGCCCCACCTCGGAGTTGCCCATCTGCCCGTCGGGCAGGCCGACCGCGCGCCCGCAGGCGGTGAGCTGCGTGTGCGGGAACCGCTCCCACAGGCCGTCGAACGTCGGCGTGTCGGCGAGCGAGACGGCGTTGCCCGGTCCCGCCGGGGCCAGGCCCCAGCCGTCGAGGACGACGAGGGTGACCGACGGGACCATGCCGCTAGCCCTTCGGGCCCTGCGCGACCGCCGCCTCGACGATCGGCACGAACTTCGCGGGGTCCAGCGACGCGCCGCCGATCAGCCCACCGTCGCAGTCGGGCAGCGCCAGCAGCTCGGCCGCGTTCTCGGCGTTCATCGACCCGCCGTAGAGGATCCGCGTGCGGGCGGCCTGCTCCTTGGAGCGGTCGGCGACGAGCGCGCGGACGAAGCTGAGCGCGTCCTGCGCCTGCTCGGGGGTGGCGGTGAGGCCGGTGCCGATCGCCCAGACGGGCTCGTAGGCGATGACGACCTCGCCGAGCCGGTCGGTGTCGAGCTTCTCGAGTCCCTCCTGCACCTGGTGGCGCAGGCGACGCTCGGTCTCCCCGTTCTCGCGCTCCTCCTCGGTCTCGCCGACGCAGAGGATGACCTTCAGGCCGGCGTCGAGCGCGGCGGGGACCTTCAGCGCCAGCGCCTTGTCGGTCTCCCCGAAGTACTGGCGCCGCTCGGAGTGCCCGAGGACCGCGCCGTGCACGTCGATCTCCGTGAGCATCGCCGCGGAGATCTCACCGGTGTACGCCCCGTTGGGGGCCTCGTGCATGTTCTGGGCGTAGACCTCCACGCGCGAGCCGCGGGTGGAGTCGACCATCGCCTCGAGGTCGAGGTACGGCACGCAGAGCGCGACGTCCGCGCCGTCGGTGGCGTACAGCTTGGGCAGCAGCGCCTGGATGAACTGCTCGGCCTCGGCGACCGTCTTGTTCATCTTCCAGTTGCCGGCGATCAGGGGGATGCGGCTCACGACAGGACCTCCACTCCGGGAAGGGTCTTCCCTTCGATCAGCTCCAGCGACGCGCCGCCGCCGGTGGACAGGTGGGTGACGCGCGACTCGAGGCCGAACTGCGCCAGGGCCGCGGCGCTGTCGCCGCCGCCCACGACCGTCGTGCCCTCGCACGCGGCCACGGCCTCGGCGACCGCCTTCGTGCCGGCCGCGAACGGCTCGAGCTCGAAGGCGCCCATCGGGCCGTTCCAGAACACGGTGCCGGCGGCGACGATCTCCGCCGCGTAGCCCTCGGCCGTCCTCGGGCCGACGTCGAGGCCCATCTGGCCGTCGGGCACGTCGACGCCGTCGAGCGGCGTGACCGTCGTGTCGGCGGAGAAGGACTCCCCGAGCACGAGATCGGTCGGCAGCAGCAGGCGGCAGCCCTTCGCGGCCGCGTCGTCGAGCGCGCGCCGGGCGACCGCGACGCCGTCCTCCTCGCACAGCGACGCGCCGACGGCGTGCCCCTGGGCCTTGAAGAACGGGAAGCACATCGCGCCGCCGATGAGGATCGCGTCGGCCGTGTCGAGGAACGCGTCGATGACGCCGATCTTGTCGGTCACCTTCGCGCCCCCGACGATCGCGACGAGCGGCTTCTGCGGCGCGGCGAGGATGCCGTGGAGCGTCTCGACCTCGCGCTGCAGCAGCCGGCCGGCCGCGGACGGCAGCAGCGTCGCGACGCCGTGCGTCGAGGCGTGCGCGCGGTGCGCCGCCCCGAACGCGTCGTTGACGTAGACGTCCGCGAGGGCCGCGTACTGCGCGGCCAGCGCGGGATCGTCCTTCGTCTCGCCCGCCTCGTAGCGGACGTTCTCCAGCAGGACGACCTCGCCGTCCGGCAGCGCGGAGGGATCCAGGCTCTCCGCGACCGGCACGTCGAGCTCCAGCAGCTCACCCAGCCGCGCCGCGATCGGCTTCAGCGACAGCGCGGGGTCGCGCTCCCCCTTCGGCCGGCCGAGGTGCGCCATGAGCACGAGCTTGGCGGCGCCCTTCTCGCGGAGCTCCGCGAGGGTCGGGAGGGCACCGCGGATGCGTGCGTCGTCCGTGACGCGGCCGTCCTGGTCCTGGGGGACGTTGAAGTCCACCCGGACGAGGACGACCTTGCCGGAGACGTCGAGGTCGTCGAGGGTCCTCAAGGCTCTAGAGGACCCGCTGCACGAGGTCGACGACGCGGTTGGAGTAGCCCCACTCGTTGTCGTACCAGGACACGACCTTGACCATGCGCGGGTCGATGGCGACCGTGAGCAGCGAGTCGAAGATCGAGCTGTGCGGGTTGGTGACGATGTCGCTCGAGACGATCGGGTCGGCGGTGTACTCGAGGATGCCCTTCATCGGGCCGTCGGCGGCGGCCTTGACCGCAGCGTTGATCTCCTCGACCGTCGTGTCGCGGCTCGTGCGGATCGTCAGGTCGACGACGGAGCCGGTCGGGACCGGGGCGCGGACCGCGAAGCCGGACAGCTTGCCGTTGAGCTCCGGCAGCACGAGGCCGACGGCCTTCGCGGCACCGGTGGACGCCGGGACGAGGTTGGTCGCGGCCGAGCGCGCGCGGCGCAGGTCGCTGTGCGGCGCGTCGAGCAGCCGCTGGTCGCCCGTGTACGCGTGGATCGTCGTCATCAGGCCGTGCTCGATGCCGACCGCGTCGTTGACCGCCTTGGCGAACGGCGCGAGGCAGTTCGTCGTGCAGGACGCGTTGGAGATGATGTGGTGGTTGTCCTTGTCGTACTGGTCGTCGTTGACGCCGAGCACGAGCGTGACGTCCTCGCCCTTCGCGGGCGCGGAGATGATGACCTTCTTGACCGACCCGCCGAGGTGCTTGGCGGCGTCGTCGCGGTTGGTGAAGAAGCCGGTCGACTCGATGACGACGTCGACGTCGAGCGAGCTCCAGTCGAGGTTCGCGGGGTCGCGCTCCTCGAAGACGCGGATCTTCTGGCCGTCGATGACGAGGTTGTCACCCTCGGCCTCCACGGTGCCCGGGTACGGGCCGAGGATGGAGTCGTACTTGACCAGGTGCGCCAGCGTGGCGTTGTCGGTCAGGTCGTTGAAGGCGACGAACTCGATATCGGCGTTCGCGGCCTTGGCGGCGCGGAAGACGTTGCGGCCGATGCGGCCGAAACCGTTGATGCCGACGCGTACGGACATGGGATCAGGACCTTCCTGGGGTCTGGGCGTTCGGGGCAGCGCCGGGACGCTGACGACTGTGCCGGCGAGGGCAGAACCCTACCTTGGACGTGCGCATTTCGACCTCACGCCACGAGTCGGAGCGGCGGAGCGCGGTGCGGGGTCTCCCGCAGCAGCCGCCCGCGCGGGTCGCGGACCTCGAGCACCCCGGCACGTCGTCGTGCGGTGAAGCCGCCCTCGTGCACGAGCCGATGGTGGAACGCGCACTGCAGCACGAGGTTGTCGAGGTCGGTCCGGCCGCCGTGGGCCCAGTGCACGAGGTGGTGCCCGGCGAGCCCGTGGCGACGGTCGCAGCCCGGCATGGCGCAGCAGCGGCCGTCCCGCGCCTCGAGCGCGCGCCGCAGCGCCGGCGTGATGACCCGCTGGGTGCGCCCGAGGTCGAGCCCGGGGACGGACACCTCGGCGTCGCAGCACAGCCGCCTCGCGAGCTCCGACGGGACCGCCGGGCCGTCCTCCAGCGCGCAGACGTCCCCCGCCCGTGGCTCGTCCCCGGTCGCGCGGCAGGCCAGCGCGGCCGGGTCGGCGTGCAGCACCACGTGGGTGCGCGGGGCGCCGCTGCGCGCGATCTCCGCCAGCGCGTCGGCGCGCCGCGCCACCCGCGAGGGCCGCGCACCGCCGGGCTCGGGCTCCGGGTGCAGCGCCGCCGCGGCGGTCTCCACCGCCTCCACGAACGCCGCCCCGGCGTCCGCGGCCAGGCGGCCGTAGAAGCGCAGCGTGCCGTCGACGTCGAAGAACCACTCGACGCACCGGCGGGCGTGAATCGGACGCGTCGCGGTTCAGCTGAACCGCGACGCGCGCCGCTCAGACCGAGCCGCTGACGATCTCGACCCG
Organism: Conexibacter sp. W3-3-2; assembly: GCF_009707605.1. Taxonomy (NCBI): domain Bacteria; kingdom Bacillati; phylum Actinomycetota; class Thermoleophilia; order Solirubrobacterales; family Conexibacteraceae; genus Conexibacter; species Conexibacter sp. W3-3-2. Next base: position 1,340,122 of record NZ_WLYW01000001.1, read on the forward strand.
GTAGCCGTCGGGGTCGAGCAGGTACCCCGCGTAGTACCGCGGGCCGTACTGGTGGCGCGGACCGGGAGCGCCGTCGTCCCGGCCGCCGGCGGCGAGACCCGCCTCGTGAGCGGCCTGGACGGCCGCCTTGCCGACCGCCTCGAGCGCCACGTGGCCGTACGCCGGCGCGGGGACGCGGCCGCGCGCGACGATCCAGAACCGCGGATCGACGCGGCCGTAGGCGACCGCGCCCGGACCCTCGAACTGCCGGCGGCAGCCGAGCGGGAAGAACAGGGCGTCGTAGAAGCGGGCGGAGCGCGCGAGGTCCGCGACCTCGAAGCCGATGTGGGCGATCACGGCTTGGCGCGGCCGATGTCGCGGTGCACGATCTCGGTGAACAGGTCGTCCCGCTCGCCGTAGCGCGCCCCGAGGTGCTCGGTGATCGCGACCGAGCGGTGGCGTCCCCCGGTGCAGCCGATCGCGACCACCAGATGCGTCTTCCCCTCCGCCTGGTACTGCGGGATCAGGAAGTCCAGCAGCGGGATCAGGTGCGCGTAGAACGCGTCGAGGATCCCGTCGCGCGACGCGTACTGGACCACCCGCTCGTCCTTGCCGGTGAGCATGCGCAGCTCCGGGACGTAGTGGGGGTTCGGCAGGAACCGCACGTCGAACGCGAGATCCGCGTCGCGCGGCGGACCGTGCTTGAAGCCGAAGCTCTCGAACGTCACCGCGAGCTTCGTGACCTTCGTCCGGGGGAGGAACTCGTCGGCGATCCGCTTGCGCAGCGTCGCGCCGTTGATGCCGGTCGAGTCCACCACGGCGTCCGCGCGCTCGCGGACCGGGGCGAGCAGGTCCGCCTCCGCCGCGATGCCCTGCGCGACCGAGCCGCGCGGCGACAGCGGGTGGCGGCGGCGCGTCTCCTTGTAGCGGGTGATGAGCGTGTCCTCCGACGCCTCCAGGAACAGCACCTGGTGGGGCATGTCGCGCGCGCCGAGATCGTCGAGGACCTCGCTGAGGTGCTCGAAGTAGGAGCCGCCGCGCACGTCGCTGACGACCGCCGCCCGCTCGACCTTCGAGCCCTCGTGCAGGAACAGGTCCACCAGCGACCGGATCATCTCCGGCGGCAGGTTGTCGACGCAGAAGTAGCCCGCGTCCTCGAACACGTTCATCGCGGTCGACTTCCCGGCACCCGAGAAGCCGGTGATGATCACGAGGTCCTCGAGGCGCGGCGCGGGCTCGGACACGCCCCGGATCCTAGCCCGAGGTCCGGTGCAGGAAGGTGTACAGCTCGCGCGCGGTCTTCCCCGGCAGCCCGGGGACCGCCTCGAGCTGCTCGCGGGTGGCCGACAGGACCGCCTCGGGCGAGCCGAAGTGGTTCAGGAGCGTCCGCTTGCGCGCGGCGCCGATGCCGGGCAGGTCGTCGAGGATCGAGGTCGTCATCGCCGCGTCGCGCCGCTGGCGGTGATGGGTGATCGCGAAGCGGTGCGCCTCGTCGCGCACGCGCTGCAGCAGCTGCAGCTCGGGCGTGTCGTGCCGCAGGAGGATCGGCTGCGGCCGACCGGGGACGAACACCTCCTCGATGCGCTTGGCGAGCGAGATCACCGCGACGCCGCGGTCGAGGAAGCCCTGCAGGGCGGCGGCGCCCGCGGACAGCTGGCCCTTGCCGCCGTCGATGACGATGAGGTTCGGGAGGGTCGCGAAGCTCTCGTTGCGCGCCGGGTCGTGCGGGCTGAGGTCCTGCTGGGTCTCCCACTGCGCGTAGCGGCGCGAGAGCACCTCGTTCATCGAGGCGAAGTCGTCCGGCTTGCCGATTCCCGCCGCCCCGCGGATCTTGAACCGCCGGTAGTCGGACTTCTTCGGCGCACCGCCCTCGAACACGACCATCGACGCGACCGTGTGGGTCCCCATGAGGTTCGAGATGTCGAAGCACTCGATGCGCAGCGGCAGCGTGTCGAGCCCGAGCGCGTCCTGGAGGCCGTCGAGCGCCTCGACGCGCTGCTGGCGGCGCCGCTCGCTCTTGAGCTTCTCCTGGTCGAGCGCGAGCTTCGCGTTGCGCAGCGCGAGGTCGAGCAGGCGGCGCTTGTCGCCCCGCTCGGCCGCCCGCACCTCGACGGCGGCGCCGCGGCGCTCGGCCAGCAGCTCGGCCATGACGTCGAGGTCCTCGAGCTCGTGCTGGACGATGACCTGCGGCGGCACCGAGATGCCCTCCCCGTAGTACTGCAGGAGGAACTCGAGCGCGACCTCCCCCACGTCGGCCTCGGCGACGTTCTCGAGGTAGAAGCTCTGCCGGTCGCTGAGGACCCCGTCGCGGACCTGGAAGACCTGGGCGTTGGCCTCGGTCCCCTCCAGCGCGATCGCGACGACGTCGAGCGTGCCGACCGCCTCGTTGGAGACGCGCTGCTTCTCCAGCAGGGCCTGCACGCTGCGCAGCCGGTTGCGCTCGAGCGCCGCCTGCTCGAACTCCTGGGCGGCGGCGGCCGCCTTCATCTTGCGCTCGAGGTCGCGCTCGACCTCCTTGAAGCGGCCGGAGAGGAACGCGACGACCCCGTCGATCGACTCCCGGTACTCCTCCTGGCTGACGTAGCCGACGCAGGGAGCCCCGCAGCGCTTGATGTAGTAGTCCAGGCACGGGGAGCCGCTGCGACGCCCCGGCTCGGCGCCGGTGCACGAGCGGAACAGGAAGACCTTCGTCAGCAGGTCGAGCGTGTTGCGCACGCGCTTGGCGCTCGAGTACGGGCCGAAGTACAGGCGGTTGCGCCGGTGCCGCTCCCGGGTGAAGTACACCCGCGGGTACGGCTCGTCCATGCTGATCGCGATGTACGGGTAGCTCTTGTCGTCGCGCAGCCGGATGTTGAACTTCGGCCGGTACTGCTTGATGAAGTTCTGCTCGGTGAGGAGCGCCTCGGTCTCGCTGGAGACGAGCAGGCACTGGATGTCCTGCACGGCCCGGACCATGTCCGCGTGGCCCGCCGACTGCGGTCGGCCCGACGTCTTCGTGAAGTGCGAGTTGACCCGCTTGCGGATCGACTTCGCCTTGCCGACGTAGATGACCTTGCCCTTCCCGTCGCGGAACAGGTAGACGCCCGGCCCGTCGGGCAGGGCCTTGCGCTGCTCCTGCAGGCGGGGCTTCTTCGTGGTCGGCGTGGCCATCCCTCGTCCGAGGATACGAACCGCGCCGGGCGGGCAGATCGCCCCCGCTCAGGCGGCCTGCGCCAGCGGCTCCGGATCCGGGGCGAGCGCCACGCGCCCGCGCCCGGCGCGCTTGGCGTCGTAGAGCGCGGCGTCGGCGATCCCGACGAGGTCGTCGAGCAGCCCGGCGTGCGTGGGAGCGTGCGCGATGCCGATCGACAGGCCGACCGCGGGGAGCTCGGGCCGGTCGGCGAACGCGCCGGCGAGCCGGTCGAGCAGCTCGACCGCGTGCGCGTGCGCGGTCGCGAGCGGCACCGGGGTCCAGAGCGCGAACTCGTCGCCGCCCAGACGCCCGGCGGTCCCGTAGCCCTGCAGCAGGTGCGCGACCTCGCCGAGCACGAGATCGCCGACCTGGTGCCCGTGCTCGTCGTTGACCTGCTTGAAGCGGTCGACGTCGACGAGCAGCAGGCAGCCCGCCTGGTGCTCGGTCTCGAGGGCGTCGCGGACCGTGCGCGTCCAGTGGCGGCGGTTGGCGATCCCCGTGAGGTCGTCGCGCTGCGCGAGCCGCTCGAGGTGGGCGATCCGCTGCGCGGTCCCGCCGTCGGCGAGCGTCGCGGAGGCGAGCGCCGCCTGCGTGGCGAGGTCGTCGAGGACGTCGGAGTGCAGCTCGGCGCGCTCGAGCGCACGCTGGAGCAGGGACTGGTCGGCGTCGCCGGAGGTGAGCATCGTGGCGACGACGTTGGCGAGCTGGACGCACGCGACCTCCGCCGACGGGCACGCGTCCCCGGCGGGACCGCCGTGGTGCCAGGCGATCGCGGCGACGACGGCGTCGGGCATCCCCCAGGCGCGGGCGAGCAGGGCGCCGGCCTGCGCGTGGTCGATGCCGAGCTCCTCGCGCTCCAGCGCGACGCGGCGGCTGCCGCCGGGCGCCGCGGTCGCGATCGCGTCGAGGGCCTCGTCCCCGAACGCGCGGGGCAGGACGAGCTTCCCGACGTCGTGGAGCAGCCCGGCGAGGTGCGCGAGGTCGCCGCCGTGGCCGGCGCGGTCGGCGGCGCTCGCGGCGGACAGCGCGACCGACAGGGCGTGCAGGTGCATCTGGCCGTAGGCGGCGCGCCCGTTGCCGCGGCTGCGCTCGAGGAACCGGTAGGTCGCGGTCTCGAGCGTCAGGCGGCGCAGCGCGTCGCGGCCGACGAACATCACGGCCTGCCGGATCGACCGGGCGCGGATCGGGTGGGAGCGGCTGGCGGAGTTCGCGAACCGCAGCAGGTTCGCGGCGAACGTCGCGTCGCACTCCAGCGCGGCGATCAGCTGGTCGTTCGTGGCGTCGGGGTCGTCGACGACGGCGAGGATCCGCTGGACCGTCCCGTCGAAGACCGGGAGCCGGCCCAGGTCGTGCAGGGCGGCCTCGCAGCGCGCGGCCGCGGCGTCGTCCAGCTCGGTGGTCCAGTCCTCGTGCGTGCCGTCCATGGCTTCCCTCTGCATCGTCCATCGCCGGTCGATCTTGAGCGCCCGGTGTGGGATGGTGGACCGATGGGAGCGACGACGACCGCCTACCGCACCTGCCCGCTGTGCGAGGCCACCTGCGGACTGGAGCTGACGATCGAGGACGGCGCGGTCACGCGCGTGCGCGGCGACGAGCAGGACGTGTTCAGCCGCGGCTTCCTGTGCCCCAAGGGCGTGTCGCTGCGCGAGCTGCACGAGGACCCCGACCGGCTGCGGATGCCGCTGCTCAAGCAGGCCGACGGCACGCACGTCGAGGTGTCGTGGGACGAGGCGTTCGCCGAGGTCGCCCGCCGGCTGCCGCCGCTGCTGCAGGAGCACGGTCGCGACGCGGTCGCCGCGTACCTGGGCAACCCGTTCGCCCACAACCTCGGGGGGATCTTCTACGGCCGCGTGCTCTTGAAGGCGCTGGGCACGAGGAACGTCTACTCGGCCAGCACCGTGGACCAGTACCCCAAGCAGGTCGCGGCCTCGCACATGTTCGGGACGGCGGGCAGCGTGCCCGTGCCGGACCTCGACCGCACGGACTTCCTGCTCGTCCTCGGCGCGAACCCGCTGGCGTCCAACGGGTCGCTGATGACGGCGCCCGACGTGCGGGGCCGGCTGCGCGCGATGCGCGCCCGCGGCGGGCGGCTCGTCGTGGTCGACCCGCGCCGCACGCGCACCGCGCGCGAGGCGGACACGCACCACTTCATCCGGCCGGGGACCGACGCCTTCCTGCTCGCGGCGATGGTGCACGTGCTGCTCGAGGAGGACCTCGTGGAGCTCAGGCGCGCCGAGGGCCTCGTCCGCGGGCTCGACGAGCTGCGCGAGGCGGTCGCGACCGTGACGCCGGAGCGCGCGGCGGCCGCGACGGGGATCGCCGCGGCGGACGTCGTGCAGCTCGCGCGGGACCTCGCGGCGGCCCCGAGCGCCGCGGTGTACGGGCGGATCGGGACGACGACGCAGGTGTTCGGGACGACCGCGAGCTGGCTCGTGGACGTGCTGAACGTGCTGACCGGCAACCTCGACCGGCCGGGCGGCGCGCTGTTCACGACGCCGGCGGCGGGCGGGCCGACGACGAGCGGCGCCGACCCGGAGCGTCCGGGGCGCGGCCGCGGGCCGAAGCCCGCGCGGTGGGCCAGCCGGGTGCGGGGGCTCGGCGAGGTGCTCGGCGAGCTGCCGGTCGCCTGCCTGGCGGAGGAAATCGAGACGCCTGGCGAGGGACAGGTCCGGGCGCTGTTCACGGTGGCGGGGAACCCGGTGGTGAGCACGCCCAACAGCGGGCGGCTCGACGCGGCACTCGCCTCGCTGGACTTCATGGTCAGCGTCGACATCTACCTCAACGAGACGACGCGCCACGCGGACGTGATCCTGCCGGTCCCGTCGCCGTTCGAGCGCTCGCACTTCGACGTGCTGCTCTACTCGTTCGCGGTCCGCGACGTGGCGAACTACTCGGCCCCCGCGATCCCGGCCCCCGACGGCATGCCGGCCGAGTGGGAGACGCTGCTGCGGCTCGTGGGCGCGGTGACCGGCCAGGGCCCCGACGCCGACGTCGCGGCGATCGACGCGTTCGTGGCCGCGCAGGCGGTCGCGCGCGAGGTCGGCACGGTCGGCTCGCCCGCGTTCGGGCTGGATCCCGACGCGGTCGGTCGGGTGCTGGCCGTCGAGTCGGGGCCGGAGCGGCTGCTGGACCTGCTGCTGCGCTGCGGGCCGTACGGGGCGGGCTTCCCGGAGCTGGGCGCGCCCGGGCCCGGACTGCCGGCCGACGCGACCGTCGCGGACGGGGACGTGCGCCCGGAGGCCGGCCTGTCGCTCGCCGCGCTGCGCGCGGCCCCCCACGGCGTGGACCTCGGACCGCTGAAGCAGCGGCTGCCGGAGGTGCTGCGGATGCCGGACGCGCTGATCGACCTGGCCCCGGCCGCGCTGCTGGCGGACGTCCCCCGGCTGCTCGCCGAGCTCGACGCGCAGGCGGGCGCCGCCGCGGACGGCCCGCTGCTGCTCGTCGGCCGGCGCGACCTGCGGTCGAACAACTCGTGGATGCACAACCTCCCGCTGCTCGTACGCGGCCGGGCGCGCTGCACCCTGCACGTGCACCCCGCCGACGGCGTGCGCCTGGGGCTCGCCGACGGCGCGGGAGGCGACCGTGCGGGCACGGACCGGCGAGCTCGTGCTGCCGGTGGAGCTCACCGAGGACGTGATGCCCGGCGTCGTGAGCATCCCGCACGGCTGGGGCCACGGGGTGGCGGGGACGCGGATGGACGTGGCCGGCGCCCACGCCGGGGTCAACTCCAACGTGCTGACCGACGAGCTCGTCGTCGAGCCGCTCACCGGGACCGCGGTGCTCAACGGCATCCCGGTGGACGTCGCGCCGGCGGGTGAGGTCGCGGACCGCACCGAGCCGCTCACCGCACCAGCCGGACGGTGAGCTGCGCGGCGCCGAGGCCGCCGATGTCCCCCTGCCCGAGCATCAGCGCGAGGATCCGGGCGACGTAGTCGCGGGTCTCGCTGTACGGGGCGGCGCAGCGGCACGCCTGCACCGCCCCGGGACCGGCGTTGTAGGCGGCGAGCGCCAGCGGGACCGCTGCGAACTGCTGCAGCAGCCGGCGCATCAGGCGGGCCTGCGCGTCGATCGCGGCCGCCGGGTCGAACGGGTCGTGCAGGCCGTACTCCTGCGCCGTCCCCGGCATGAACTGCGCGATCCCGAGCGCCCCCGCGGAGGACCGGGCGTGCGGGTTGAAGTTGCTCTCGGTGCGCAGCTGGGCGGCGAGCAGCACCGCGCCGACGTTCCAGCGCTGCGCCGCCCGGGCGATCATCGGCCGGTAGACCGCCGGCACCCAGGACGGCAGGCCGCTGCCCAGGCCGCGGTCCCCCGACCCGCCGCCCGGCCGCGCGGCGCCGTAGCCGACCGACGCCGTGCCCGGGTTGCGGACGTACCCGTAGTGCCAGGGCTCCCAGGAGTAGCGCTGCAGGAAGCCGAAGCGACGGGCGTTGCGGATCAGCCAGGGGTAGGCGGGCCGGGGGCCGATGTCGAGCTCGGTGCCGAGCCGGTGCAGGCTCTTGCCGGGCGGTGCGACCCACCTGGGATCGGGGTGCTGGGCGTAGAGCACGGCCTGCTCGGCGTCGGAGCGGAAGCCGGAGACGACGACGAGCGTGACGCCGTCGGCGCGGGCGGCGGCACGCAGCCGGTCGTAGGCGAGGGCGACGTCCGGGCGCATGGGCTTGCCGTCGCGGTAGGCGAGCGGTCCGTCGTAGGCGCCCGCGCCCGATGCGGTCGCGGGCAGGACCGCGGCGGCGGGCGGGAGCGCCTCCGCCATCGCCGAGAGGGCCGCGCCGGGACCGTCCGCGCCACCACCGCGTGCCGCGCGGACCCGGACCTGCAGCGGCACCGCGCCCGGTCCCGCGCCGGGGAAGTCGACGCGCACGTCCCGCAGCCCGTTGCGGGCCGCGGTGGCGACCGCGCGGGCGCGGACGGCGGCGCGGTAGCCGTCGAGGTCCAGGCCGACGGGCAGCGGCGCGCCGGGACCGGGCTCCCCGATCGGATCGGTCACCTCGGCGTAGCGGTCGGCCATCACGCCGGCGGCCGCGAGCGCCGCGAGGTCGAGCGCCCGCTGGTCGTCGCCGCGGCCCGTGAAGCCGGCGGCGACCGCCACGATCGCGGCCGTGAGCGCCCCGGCGAGCAGCACCGCGCCGAGGACGAGCAGCAGGGCCTGCCCGGAGTCGTCGCGCAGCCGGGTCACGCGGCCTCCTCGACGAGCGTGCGGCCGAGCGCGCGCAGCGGGGCGAGCACCGGCAGGCCCGTGAGCGCGAGGCCGCGCGCGAGGACCGACGGGTCGAGCGCGACGACGTGCGCGATCCCGTCCGCCCGCGCGACGGCCGCCAGACCGTCCGGCACGGTGCCGGGGACCGCGGCCACGACCACGTCGGCCGCGGCGACGAGGGGGTCGTGCGCGGGCTCGCGCGGCCCCGCGACGACGACCACCATCGGGCCGTCGCAGGTCGCGGCCACGCGGACGGCCTCGGCGGTGGCCGCGAGCGGCTCGTCGGCGAGCCGGACGTGCACCAGCCGGCCGCTGGCCGTGGCGTGCGTGCCGCGCAGCCGCAGGGACGCCGCGAGGCGCCGGGCGGCCGCGCGGGCGGGAACCGTGGTCGGCGCGCCCGTGCCGCAGGCCGATCCGGGCGTGACCGCCACCACCGCCACGCCGTCGCCGCGCGCGGACCGCAGGCCGGTGGCCAGCGCGGCACCGACCGCGGTCGGGTCGGCGGCGCCGGCGAGCAGCACGACGCGGGAGACGTCGGGGGCGCTCATCGGACCGCCGCCTCCCCCGCGTCCGCGGTGGCCTGGGCGACGAGCAGGTCGGCGACCGGGCCGGCGACCGCGCGCGGCCGCACCCTGACGGTGACCTGGCGACCCCGGACCCGCACGTCGACGTCGTCGCGGTCGCGGCCGGGGACCGCGGCGCGCGCCTCGGTCTCCGGGTCGCCGCCCTGGATGAGCGCCGCGGCCCCGGCGGCCGCCGCCGTCGCGGCGAGCTCGCGCGCCCCGCCGGCGGCGAGCACCTGCGCGATGGCGAGGACGACCACCAGCGCCAGCGGCAGGATCGCGACGAGCTCGATGCTCGCCTGCCCCCGGTCGTCGCGGACGCTCACGACCCCGCCCCCTGCGGCGTGAAGCGGGCGCGCGCGTGCACGCTGCCGACGCCCGGGACCAGCGCCGGGATCCGGACGGTGACGCGGACGCCTTCGCCGTCCGGGCGCACGCGGACACCGCGGCGGAGCCCGTCGGGGACCGCGGCTCGCGCCGCGTCCTGGGGCGAGCTGCCGACCGCCGCCGCGCGGGCGGCGGCCCGGGCGGCCGACCCCGCCGACCACTGCGCCCAGCCCGCCAGCGCGCCCTGCACGAGCAGGGCCGCGAGGAGGGCGATCAGCGGCAGCAGCGCGACGAGCTCGACGCTCGCCTGTCCCGCCTGTCCGCGTCCCGGAGATGTGTCGTCGGCCATGGGACCGACGATCCGGGACGCCGCGTCACGGCGCTACCACCAGGGTGTGACGATCCTGTGCCGAAACGGCGTCAGAACGAGTAGCTCTTGTAGTACCGGTAGACCTGCACGAGCGCGTACGACGCCCCGCCGATCAGCAGCATCCACAGCAGCAGGCCCGCCCCGGTCTCCCACAGCTCGCGGCGCGCGGCCATCGCGAACACGGCGACGCCGAGCGCCCCGTACAGCAGGCCGCGGTGACGGTCGCCCAGCGAGAAGATCTCGACCCGGTTCTCCCGGTACAGGCGCGCGCCGATCAGCACGAAGCAGACCGTGATCGCGATCGACAGCAGCGCGCCGACGGTGTCCGCCGTGCTGCCACCGCCCGGGACGAAGTGGACGGCGGCGGCGATCGCGAAGACGATCAGCGTGTTGCGCAGGCCGGTGCTCACGTCGTGAGCGTACCGCGCCGGGGGCCCCGGCTACCGCAGTGCGGCGGCGAGACGCTCGGCGTCCGCGGACGCGGGGTCCGGGACGACGCTGAGCTCCGGCCGCGGCGCGGGCGGCTCGCCGTCGACCGGCTCCGGCGCGAACCGGTACCCGACCCCGAAGTGCGTGTGGATGTACCGCCAGTCGGGGGACGCCTTCTCGAGCTTCTGGCGGAGCTTGCGGACGAAGACGTCGACCGAGCGGTCGCCGCGGGCCATCGCGTAGCCCCACACCCGCTGGTAGATCTCCTCGCGCTCCAGGACGCGGCCCTCCGCCCCGGCGAGCAGCTCGATGAGCTCGAACTCGCGGCGGGTGAGGTCGATCGAGCGGTCGCCGACGAACGCCTGGAAGCGGTCGGAGCGGATCTCGATCTCGCCGGCCGCGATCGGCGCCGCGGAGCGGTCCTCGCTGCGGCGGCGGCGGCGGACGACCGCCTCGATGCGGGCGATGAGCTCCTCGGGGTGGCACGGCTTGCCGAGCCAGTCGTCGGCGCCGAGGCGCAGGCCGCGGACGCGCTGGGCGACCGTCGACTGCCCGGTGCAGACGATGACGCCGAGACCGGGAAGCCCGGTCGTCAGCTTGTCCAGGTACTCCCACGCGGCGGGGCCGAGCGTGGCGAGATCGACGACCACGGCGCTGAGGCGCATGGCGACGAGCGATTCGACGGGCACCGCACCGGCGAGGACGCGGTGCTCCCAGCCCAAGCGCTCGAGGCGCTTGCCGAGCACCTGCAGGAAGCCGGAGTCGGTGTCGATGACCGCGATGCGGAGCGGGTCCGCACCGGAGGGGATCAGGTCGTGCATGACGCGGCCCATGGTAGCCACTACCCCGTCGCGAAAACCGGGTTGCGGGCTCTGGTCACGACATTTTCACAGGACCTTGCGAACGTGTGCCGAACCGCACACATCCGCGCACCGGCAACCGGTCGATCAGTGATCGAGGCGCTGCGTGGGGTGCGAGGAGTCCGAGAACTCCCGGAACAGCCCGGTGACGACGAACGCCGTCTGCTCGCCGATGTCGACCGCGTTGTCGCCGATCCGCTCGAGGGCGCGGGCGATCATCGCCATCGTCATCCCCCACTCGCGGGCGTCCTCGTCGGTGCCGATGCGGATCGCGCGGCGGAACAGCTCGCGGTTGATCTGGTTGATCTCCTCGTCCTGGCGCAGGATGTCCTCCGCCAGCCCGACGTCGCGCATCGAGAACGCCTGCCGGGCCTGGACGACCTCGGACCGGGCGAGCTGGCCCATGCGCAGGATCTTCGTCTGGATCTCCTCGTCGACCGGCGGCTCGTGGCCGAGCAACGGCAGGAGCTTGCAGATGTTCACGCACTGGTCGCCCATGCGCTCCATGTGCTTGACGACGTGCAGGAGCGCGGCGACGAGCCGCAGGTCCCCGGCGACCGGGGCCTGCAGCGCGAGCAGCGAGAGGATCGACTGGTGCACCTCGAGGTAGCGGCCGTCGACCCGGTCGTCGTCGTGGATGACCTGGGTCGCCAGCTCGACGTCCTGGTGCTGGAGCGCCTCGAGCGTGCGGTCGATCTGCCCGACGACGATCTGCAGGCCGCCGAGTCCGGCCTCCTCGATGCGGGCGAGCTCCTCGGTGAAGTGCGTGCGCGACTCTGCCATGGGGTCCGACTGGCGCTCAGCCGAACTTGCCGGTGACGTACTCCTCGGTGCGGGAGTCGTCCGGGTTGGTGAAGACCTTCTCCGTCGGGTTCAGCTCGACGAGCCGGCCGATGCGGTTGGACTCGCCCGCCGACAGGTCGACGATGAAGAACGCCGTCCGGTCGCTCACGCGCGCCGCCTGCTGCATGTTGTGCGTGACGATCACGATCGTGTACTGGGACTTGAGCTCGAGCATGAGCTCCTCGATCTTCCCGGTGGAGATCGGGTCCAGGGCCGAGCACGGCTCGTCCATGAGGATCACGTCGGGGGACGTCGCGATCGCACGGGCGATGCACAGCCGCTGCTGCTGGCCGCCGGACATGCCGAAGGCGTTGTCCTTCAGGCGGTCCTTGACGTCGTCCCACAGCGCGGCCTTGCGCAGCGAGGTCTCGACGATCTCGTCCATGTCGCCCTTCATGCCCAGGACGCGCGGGCCGAACGCGATGTTGTCGTAGATCGACTTCGGGAACGGGTTGGGCTTCTGGAAGACCATGCCGACGCGCTGGCGCACGGCGACCGGGTCGACCTCGGGCGCGTAGAGGTCGACGTCGTGGTAGGTCAGCGTGCCCTGGACGGTGGCGCCCGGGACGAGGTCGTTCATGCGGTTCAGGCACCGCAGGACGGTCGACTTGCCGCAGCCGGACGGGCCGATGAACGCGGTGATGTCGTTCTCGTAGAGCGACATGTCGACGCCCTCGACGGCGACCTTGCCGCTGTAGGTGACGCCCAGCCCGCTGAGCTTGAAGATCTCGTTGCGGGTGGCGCCGGGGTCGCGCGTGTCCTTGCGCAGGCCCGCGCTGACGCCCATCTTGGTCTGCGCCGCGGGCGCGGTCTCGCGCTCGGACGCCACGGTGTCCTCGGGAGTGCTCATGTCGGGTCCTTGCGTGGAGTCGAGGTCGTCGGGTTCGGGGTCGGGACTACCACTTCTGCTCATAGCGGTTGCGCAGGTAGATGGCGACGGAGTTCATCAGGATCAGGATGACCAGCAGCACGATGATCGCGGCCGCGGCGAGATCCAGGAAGCCTGCGCGGGCCTCCCCGGTGAACGAGAGGATGGAGATCGGGAGCGCCGTGAACGTCTTGTCGTAGGCGGGGTCGAACAGCAGGAACGACGCGGCGCCGACGAGGATCAGCGGGGCGGTCTCCCCGATCGCGCGGGACAGCGCGAGGATCACCCCGGTCGCGATGCCCGACACGGAGCCCGGCAGGACCTGCTTCCAGATCGTCTGCCACTTCGTCGCGCCGAGCGCCAGCGCCCCCTCGCGGATCGACGGCGGCACGGCGCGGATCGCCTCGCGCGAGACGATGATCACCACCGGCAGCACGAGCAGCGACAGCGTCAGCGCCCCGGCCAGCAGCGTCGGCCGACCGGTCGCGAGGCCGAAGGGAAGCGAGTAGTTCGCGCCGAACAGCTCGCCGCGGACGAAGATCGCGAGGCCGAGGAGGCCGAACACGACCGACGGGACCGACGCGAGGTTCTGGATGTTGATCTCGATGATGCGGTTGATGCGCTTGGTCGGGTCCGCGTACTCCTCGAGGTAGATCGCGGTGGCGACCCCGATCGGGATGATGACCAGCGCGGTCAGGCCCATGAGCCAGAGCGTGCCGAGGATCGCGGCGCGCAGGCCGGCGTTCTCGATGTTGAAGCGCGAGGAGTACTCGGTGATCAGCCCGGTGTCCAGGCGGCCGACGCCGTCCTGGGCGACGCTGAAGATCAGCGCGACGAGGAAGACGACGGAGATCGTCAGGGTCAGGCAGAGCAGCGACAGGAAGATCGCGCCCTTCGTGCTCTCGCCACCCGAGGAGCGGGTGACGGCCTTCCGGGCGATGGTGGTCTCGGCGACGGTCGACATGGCGGTCAGGTCCTACTCGTAGACCTGGCGGTACTTCCGCACGAAGCGGATCGCCAGGAGGTTGAGGGTGAAGCAGATGACGAACAGCGTCATGCCGACGGCGAACAGCGTCGAGTAGCCGATCGATCCCGCCGCGACGTCCGAGCGCGCGGTGTTGGCGATGAACGCCGCCATGTTCTGGTGGCTGATCGTGAGGTCGAGGCTGAGGTTCGGCGCGTTGCCGGCGGCCAGCAGGATGATCACGGTCTCGCCGATGGCCCGGGAGGCGCCGAGGACGAGCCCGGCGACCACGCCGGAGAGGGCGGCCGGGAAGACGACCTTCATCGTCGTCTGGCGCTTGGAGGCACCGAGGCCGGCGGCGCCCTCGCGCAGCGAGGCGGGGACGGCGGAGAGCGCGTCCTCGGACACGGAGGCGATCGTCGGCAGGACGAGGAAGCCGAGCACGATGCCGGCGCTGAGGCCGTTGAAGATGTTGACGTCGAGGCCCAGCCAGCCCTGGAGGAACGTCTTGGTGAAGTACTGCAGGGCGAAGAAGCCGAACACGACGGTCGGGATGCCGGCGAGCAGCTCGATGACCGGCTTGAAGACCTTGCGGATCCGCGGCGAGGCGTACTCCGCGAGGTAGACGGCGACGCCGAGCCCGAGCGGGATCGCGACGGTGAGAGCGATGCCGGTGAGGTACAGCGTGGACCACAGCAGCGGCAGCACGCCGAAGGACTGCGACTCGCCGCCCGCGAGCGGGTTCCAGTCGGTCCCGAAGAGGTAGTCCCCGACCGGGACCTCCCCGAAGAACGAGATCGTCTCGCGGACGAGCGCCGCGAGGATCAGCACGGTGATGAGGATCGACAGACCGGCCGCGCCGGCGAGCAGGAGCTTGATGCCCTGCTCGCCGACGGAGCGCGGGGTGCGCTGGCGCACGAGCGAGATGCTCGTGGCGCCAGGGCGGCCGACGACCTCGGGTCCTGATGCCATCGGCCCGGTCCTTCCCTACTTGAGGTCGGCCGCGGTGACGGGCTTGCCTGCGTCGAGGCTCGCCTGCGAGGCGGTCTTGAGCTCGTCGGTGAGCGGCACGTAGTCGGCCGCGCGGACGATCTCCTCGTTGTTGTCCAGGACGTACTGGAGGAAGCCCTTGACCTCGGGCTTGGCCAGCGCCGCGACGCTCGGGTACATGAAGAGCGGCCGCGAGAGCGGGGCGTACTCGTTGGACGCGATGGTCTCGACCGTCGGCTCGACGCAGCCGTTGCCGCCGTCGACCTTCAGGATCTTGACCTTGTCCTTGTTCTGGTCGGCGAACGAGAAGCCGACGTAGCCGATCGCGCCGTCGGTGCCCGAGATGCCCTGGATGATCTGGTTGTCGTCCGCGGACGTCTCGACCTTGTCGGTGCGCTGCTCGGCGTCCGTCTCCAGCACCGTCTCGGTGAAGAAGTCGTACGTGCCGGACTCGGTGCCCGGGGTGAACGCGGCGAACTCGGTGTCGGGGAACCCGTCACCCAGCTCGGAGTAGTTGGCGACCTTCGACTTCGGGTCGAGGAGCTGCTTCAGCTGCTCGGTGGTGATGCAGTCGTTCGGGATCGCGAGGTTCGGGTTGGCGATGACCGAGAGGCCGTCGATGCCGACCTGGACCTCGACCGGCTCGACGCCGCCCTTCTCGCACGCCTCGAGCTCCTCGGCCTCGATCCGACGCGAGGCGTCGGCGATCTCGAGCTCGCCACGGCAGAACTTGTCGATGCCGTCGCCGGTGCCCACGCCGCCGACCGAGATCTCGGTCGAGGCGCCGCCGCCGGTGAAGCCCTCGTTCGCGGCCTCGGCCACCGGCTGCACCGTGGAGGAGCCGTCGATGCGGATGCTGCCGCTGAAGCTGGACAGGTCGGCGCTGCTGCCGCCGTCGGCCGTCTGCTCGGAGTTGGTCCCCGTGCCCCCGGCGGTGGTGTCCTCGTCGTCGTCGCCACAGGCGACGACGCCGAACGCGAGCACGCCACAGGCGAGCGCCGCGGTGATGGAACGTGACCTCACTGCTTCTCCTTTTGGTTGTTCATGCGCTCGGCAGGCTCCCAGCGGGCCCGCCGGAGTCTGTTACCGAGGTGTGCCCTCGTTGTGAAAAGGGTGTGAATCGCTCGTGATCGGCTCGAGCTCGAGGCGGTAGCCGAAGCCCACGTGCGTGTGGATCGAGCGCACGCCCGGAAGCGCCTCCTCGAGTTTCACGCGCAGCTTGTGGACGTAGACGTCGACGCTGCGGTCGCCGCGCCGCAGCTCCGTCCCCCAGACCTGGCGGTACAGGTCCTCGCGGCGCACGATGTGGCCGGCACGGCCGACGAGCGCGACGAGCAGGCCGAACTCGCGGACCGAGAGCATGAGCGTCCGTCCCGCCGCGTGGGCCAGGCCCTCCGCGGGTCGGACCTCGAGCTCGCCGACGCGCAGGACGGGATCGGGGGAGGCGGCTGCGTGCATCGCGGCGATCCTCCACGCGCGGGGACCGGCGGCCTGTGACCGAGTCGTGAACCGGATGTGAAAGACCGGTGAAACGGCGTGGTCCGCGCGCGGCGTGGCGCCTAGGGTCGCGGGGATGCCACTCCTGCTGCGCCGTGCCGCGCCCGACGAGGAGCTCCTGCGGCTCCTCGAGGAGTCCGGTCGCAACGTGCAGCGCGCCGGTCTCCTGCTCCGCGACCTCCTCAAGGACTACCCCGAGCACGACGAGCTCGCGCGCGAGCTCATCCTCTGCGAGCACGAGGGCGACCGCATCACCCACGACATCATCCACCGTCTCAACGGCGCGGCCCGCCGCCGGCGTCCGGCGTTCGACCCGGCCGACATCCACGCGCTCGCCACCGCGCTCGACGACGTCGTCGACTACGCCGAGCAGACGGCGGACGAGCTGTCGGTCTACCGCGTCGAGGCGCCGATGGAGCAGGCGGTCGCGCTCGCCGACGTCCTCGTCGGCGCCGGCGAGCAGGTCGCGCGGGCGCTGCGCTGCCTGCGGACGGGCAGCGACATGGGCACGCACCTCGTCGAGATCCACCGGCTCGAGAACGAGGGCGACCGGCTCGAGCGCGACGGCGTCGCCGCCCTGTTCGTCGGCGGGATCGACCCCATGGCCGTGATCCGCTGGAAGGACATCTTCGCCTCGCTCGAGGCCTCCGTCGACGCGTGCGAGACCGTCGCGCACGTGCTCGAGGGCATCACGCTGAAGCGGCGCTGACCCGCAGGCCGCGCAGCAGCGGCCACGCGAGCGCGGCCCCCGCCAGCGCGACCACCGTGGCCGCGAGGAAGATCGCGTCGAGCCCGTCGACGACCCCGGTCGCCGGGTCCGGTGCGCCGGCGACGCGATCGGAGAACAGCACGCCGAGCGCGGCGATCCCGGTGGCGATGCCCAGCTGACGGAACGTGTTGGTCACGCCGGAGGCGAGGCCCGCCCGCTCCGGCGGGAGCACCGCGACCATCGCCGCCGCCAGCGCCGGGCTGATCACGCCGATCGCCAGGCCGCCGACGACGAGCCCCGGGAGCAGGACCTCCCATCCGGAGCCCGGCTCCACCGCCCGCAGCAGCAGCTGCGCGAGCGCGATCAGCAGCAGTCCCGCCACCAGCGGGACGCGCAGCGGCAGTCGACCGGTCAGCCGGCCCGACAGCGGCGCGACCGCGAACAGCACGAGCGTCAGCGGCAGCAGCCGCAGCCCCGTCCCGGTGGGCCCGTGGCCGAGGACGTCCTGCAGGTAGATCGCCAGGTAGAGGAACAGCGGGTACAGCGCCAGCGACTGGGCGAACGCGACCACGAGCGTGCCCGTGAACGCCGGGACCCGGAACAGCGCCGGAGGGAGCATCGGGTCGGGATGGCGCCGCTCGGCCAGCACGAACAGGACCGCGAGCGCGCCCGCCGCCAGCAGCGCCCCGACGACCGTCGGCGCGCCCCAGCCGTCGGCGTGCGCGCGGACGAGCCCGAGGGTCAGGGCGAACGCCGCCGCGCCGAACAGCACCATCCCGGGCAGGTCCGGCCGCCGCGGTCGCGGGTCGCGGGACTCCGCCACGACGCGGAGCGTCGCCCGCACGAGCA
The DNA here is from genome assembly GCF_009707605.1 of Conexibacter sp. W3-3-2. NCBI lineage: Bacteria > Bacillati > Actinomycetota > Thermoleophilia > Solirubrobacterales > Conexibacteraceae > Conexibacter > Conexibacter sp. W3-3-2. The sequence continues at coordinate 1,357,739 of NZ_WLYW01000001.1, forward strand.
GCAGCCCGACCGGCACGTTGAGCCAGAAGACCCAGCGCCAGCCCGGACCGTCGACGAGCAGCCCGCCGACCACCGGTCCGAGGGCCAGCGCCGCGCCCGTCACGGCGCCCCACACCGCCAGCGCGAAGCCGCGCCGCTCGGGGCCGAACGCGTCGGCGAGCAGGGGCAGCGACGTCGCGAACATCGCGGCCGCCCCGATCCCTTGCGCCCCCCGGGCGAGGTCGAGCGTCGTCGCGTCCGGGGCCAGCGCGCACACGACCGACGTCGCGACGAACGCGAGCAGCCCCCAGACGAACACGCGCCGGCGTCCCAGCCGGTCGGCGAGCACGCCCGCCGTCAGGAGGGTCGTGGCGAGCGTGAGCGCGTACGCGTCGATCACCCACTGGACCTGCGCGAAGTCGGCGCCGAGGTCGTCCGCGATCGCGGGCAGGGCGACGTTCACCACGGTGACGTCGAGCAGCAGCAGCGCGGTGCCCGCGGAGACCGTCGTGAGGACCTGCCACTGCGCCCGCGTCATCACGGCACCGTATCCCGGTCAGACGGCGGGCTGCACGCCTCCGCGGGTGCGCGCCGAGCGGGGCAGCGAGAGCGACAGCGCGCCCGCCGCGAGGACGAACCCGGCCGACAGCCACAGGCACGCCTCGAGGCCCTGCCACTGGTACACGACGCCGGAGAGCACGGTGCCGGAGAGCCGGCCGAACGCGTTGGCCATGTAGTAGAAGCCGACGTTCATCGCCACCCGGTCGCCGTCGGCGTAGGCGAGGATCAGGTACGAGTGGACCGCGGAGTTCAGCGCGAAGACCACGCCGAACACGATCAGCCCGGCCACCAGGACGACCGCCGGGTCGACCGCCGAGGCCAGCGCCGCGGCGATGCCCGCCGGGAACGCCGCGAGGACGAACGCGAGGATCGCGGCGCTGCGACCGTCCGGCGCGCCCACCCAGCGGGGCGCCGACGCCTGCACGGTGCCGTAGCCGATCACCCAGACGGCCAGGAAGGTGCCGACCTCCCAGAAGCTCCAGTCGAGCTCCGTGCGCAGGAAGACCGGGAGCGCCACGACGAACCAGACGTCGCGGCTGGCGAAGAGGAAGACGCGAGCGGCGGCGAGCCGGTTGACGGCCCGGTTCTGCGACAGCATCTGCCGGAACTTCGCCTTCGCGTCCGGGCGGCCGAGCTCCCCGTCCATCAGGACGACCACGGCGACCAGCGCCGTCGCCACGATCGCGCCGAGGATGCCGAGGGCGGCGCGGAACCCGACGAGCTCCAGCAGCGCGCCGCCGAGGAAGAAGCCGAAGCCCTTCAGCGCGTTCTTGGAGCCGGTGAGGACCGCCACCCAGCGGTAGAGCGACCCCTCGTCGGGCACGACGAGCTTCACCGCGCTCTTCGAGCTCATCTTCGTGAGGTCCTTCGCGATCCCGCTCAGCGCCTGCGCGACCATCACGTAGGCGACGACGAGCCAGGCGTCGGGTGCCAGCGCGAGCATCCCGAGCGCCAGCAGCTGCGTCCCGAGGCCGGCCAGCAGCGTGCTGCGCAGCCCGAACCGGGCCGCGACCCAGCCGCCGACGAGGTTCGTGACGATCCCGAAGACCTCGTAGAAGAGGAACAGCGAGGCGACCTCCAGCGGCGAGAAGCCCCGCTCGTAGAAGAAGAACAGCACGAGCATGCGGCTCGCGCCGTCGGCGATCGTGTCCGCCCAGTAGGCCCCGGTGACGAGGACGTAGTTGCGCAGGTCGCGGCTCATCGCGTGGCGGACCCGGCGGCGACGATGCCGGCGAGCTCGACCATCCGGTTGACGTAGCCCCACTCGTTGTCGTACCAGGCGTAGACCTTCACCTGGGTCCCGCCGATGACGCGCGTGCAGCCCGCGTCGACGATCGCCGACCGCGGGTCGGTGCGGTAGTCCACGGAGACGAGCGGGCGCTCCTCGAACCCGAGGATCCCGTGCAGCCGCTCACCGGGGGCGGCGGCCGCGGCGAGCAGGCCGTTGACCTCCTCGACGGTCGTCGCGCGCTCGACCTCGAGGACCGCGTCGGTGAGCGAGGCGTTCAGCAGCGGCACGCGCACGGCGAGGCCGTCGAGCCGGCCCTGCAGCTCGGGGAGGATCAGGCCGATCGCCGTGGCGGAGCCGGTCGAGGTCGGGATCAGCGACTGCGACGAGGAGCGCGCGCGGCGCAGGTCCTTGTGGGGCGCGTCGACGATCACCTGCGTGTTGGTCAGGTCGTGCAGCGTGGTGATCGAGCCGTGGCGGATCCCGAGCCCCGCGTGGAGGACCGCGACGACCGGGGCGAGGCAGTTCGTCGTGCAGGAGGCGGCGGTGACCACCCGGTGCACGGCGGGGTCGTAGCGGTCGTCGTTGACGCCGACGACGACGTTCAGCGCGCGATCGTCCTTGACCGGTGCGGCGACGACGACCGTGCCGACGCCGGCGTCGAGGTACGGCGTCAGCGTGTCGATCGTGCGGAAGCGGCCGGTGCACTCGAGCACGATGTCGGCGTCCCACGCGACGGCGTCCGGGGTCGGGGCGGACGTGTGCGGGATGCGGTGGCCGTCGAGCACGAGCGTGTCGCCGTCGGCGCGGGCCTCGCCGGCGTAGCGGCCGTGGACGGAGTCGAACTGGACGAGGTGCGCGGAGGTCGCGGCGTCCCCGTGGAGCTCGTTGACGTGGACGACCTCGAGGTCGTCGCGGTCGGCGAGGACGCGGAGCGCGAGGCGCCCCATGCGGCCGAGGCCGTTGATGGCGATGCGGGTGGCGGGCACGGCGCGCAGCATAACCAGATGGTTTTGACATCACCAGATCGTTATGCGAATCTTCACGGGTGCCCGCCGCCGCCGTCGCCGCCGACTGCTGCACCCCCGTCGTCCCGACGCTCGACGACGACGCGACGGGCCGGCTCGCCCGGATCGCCAAGGCACTCGGCGACCCGACCCGGCTGCGCATCGTCGACGTCGTCCGCGCCGCGGACGAGCCCGTCTGCCAGTGCGAGCTGCTGCCGCTCTTCGCGATCTCGCAGCCCGCGCTGTCCAAGCACCTGAAGGTGCTGGTGCAGGCCGGCGTGCTCGACGCGCGACGCAGCGGCACCTGGACCTACTACTCCCCGCCCCCGGCGGGCTGCAGGAGCTGACCTCATGGCTGACGTGACCGATCCCGACACCATCCGCGAGCAGGTCCGTGAGCGCTACGCCGCCGCGGCCCGGGCCAGCGCCACCGGCACCGACGTCGGCGCGAGCTGCTGCGGGCCCGCCCCCGTGCTGCTCACCGACGACGCCGGCACGCAGGTGTTCGGCGACGCCCTCTACGCGGACGCCGACCTCGATCCCGCCGCCGCGGACGCCGTCGGCGCATCGCTGGGCTGCGGTGTCCCGACGGCCGTCGCCGACCTGCACGAGGGCGAGACCGTCCTGGACCTCGGCTCCGGCGCCGGCACCGACGTCCTCATCAGCGCCCGGCGGGTCGGCCCGACCGGCCGCGCGATCGGCCTCGACATGACCGACGAGATGCTCGAGCTCGCGCGCCGCAACGCGGACGCCGCCGGGGTCACGAACGCCGAGTTCGTCCAGGGGCACATCGAGGAGATCCCCCTCGCGGACGCGAGCGTCGACGTCGTCATCTCCAACTGCGTCATCAACCTTGCCGGTGACAAGCAGCGCGTCCTGGACGAGACCGCGCGGGTGCTGCGCCCGGGCGGCCGCTTCGCCGTGTCGGACGTCATCGCCGACCCCGACATGGACGAGGCGACCCGTGCCGACATGGCGCAGTGGACCGGCTGCATCGCCGGGGCGCTCACCCAGCAGCAGTTCCGCGACAGCCTGGCCGCCGCGGGACTCGTCGACGTCGAGATCCGGGAGACCCACCGCGTGCACGAGCACGCCGCCGCCGCGATCGTCCGTGCCCGCAAGCCCGCCGCGTGACGCTCAGGGGCGCGCCGCGTCGCGTCCCTGATCGGTCGCCGCCGGACCGAGCACGACGCGCTCCGGGGACAGGCGGTAGCCGATCCCGAAGTGCGTGTGGATGAACACCCAGTCCGGGCACACCGACGTGAGCTTCGTGCGGACCTTGCGCACGAACACGTCGACCGAGCGGTCGCGGTAGGTCATCGGCCCGCCCCACACGAGGTCGTACAGCTCGGCACGCTGCACCACCCGGTCCGGCCGACGCGCCAGCTCGTGCAGCAGCTCGAACTCGCGGACGGTCAGCGGCACGCGCCGGCCCGCCGCCAGCGCCGTGAACTCGGCCGGGCGCAGCTCCAGCGGCCCGACCGCGAACGGCTCGTCCGCCGGCGCGCTCACGACCCCTCCTCCGCGTCCGCGGCACCCTCCCTGCTTGTCGAAGCCGCAGCGGAACGTCTCCGGCGTCCCGACCGGTCGGGCGCCCGCGAAGCCGCCCTTGTCGCCGTTGTCGTAGACCGTGACGTACTGGAGCGTCTCCGGCCGCGGGTTCGCCGGCTCGGGGACCGGGTCGGGCTCCCCCGTCTTGGGGTCGCCGCGGGAGCCGTCGCTGACCCCGGTCGACCCGGCGGCGCTCGAGCCCGCCGCGGTCGTGATCAGCGTCGCGCTCATCTCGCGGCGGTCCTTCAGGCCGTCCGTCGGGTCGATGTCGATCGACGCCGTCGTCTGCGAGTCCCCGATCGTCGACGCGAGCTTCACGCGCGCCGCCGCCCCGATCAGCTGCGCGGCGGTCGGGAGCCAGCCGCCCGCGTCCACGCACGCCTGCGTCGCGAAGAAGTAGTCGTTCTTGCCCTGGTCCTCGTTGGTCAGCGGGAACGGCGAGGACTGCAGGCACCAGGTCCCCAGGTCCACGGTCTGCGGATCGCAGCTGCCCGTCAGCTGCTCGTCGGTCTTGCCGCCGACCCGGTCCGCGGACCGCGCGCTCGCCACCTTCGGGATCGCGCGCGCCGGGAAGCGCGCGTTCTTGTCGAGCTTCAGGACGCTGTTGGGCTTCGGGCTCGAGACCACCCGGGCGATCGACGACCGGGCCGCGTCGGCGAGGCCGGTGGTGGACGCGACGAGCGCGAACGTCGCGAGGACGAGCGCGGCGCGCGCGACGGACGGGGTGCGCATCTAGCGGGTTCTCCGGTGTCGGGTGCGGGGGTCCAGCGGATCGGGTTCGACGCGGGCGACCGCGACGGCGTGCTCGGCACGACGGTTGCGCCGCCGCAGCCCGGGCCGCACCGAGGCGCCCGCGAAGGCGGCCAGCAGCACGATCCCGAACACGAACGGCCCGTACGGGACCGACGGTCCCTCGTCGACGTCGTAGGCCGCGAACGCCTGCGAGGACTCGGGCGCGAGCTCCTCCTCGCGCTTCTCCTCCAGCACGCGGATGACCGCGCCACCGGGCGGGATCGGCCGGCCGAAGCCGCCCGCGGGCGGCGGGGGCGGCGCCGGCACCTGGGCGCGCGTCAGGTCGCGCGCGGGCGGCACCTCCGTCGGCGGGGCCGCCGGCGGCAGCGGCTGCACCGGCGGGACCGCCTTGACGGCGGGGGCCGGGGTCGGCGGCGCCGAGGGCGCCGGCGGCGGCGGAGGCGGTGCCACGGGAGGCGGCGCCGCGCCCGCCGGGGCCGGCGCCGGGGCCGCGGCGGGCGGCGCGACCGCCGGGGCGGCCGGTGCGGTGAACCGCGTCGGGTCCAACGGTCGCGTACCGCACGGACGCTGGACACTGCCCGCCAGCACACGGACCTGTTGCGTGAAGGCCAGCCCGCCGGCTCCGACCGTGACGGTCGCCGTTCCCGGGTTGAAGGGGCAGAGCAGCGCGCTCGACGCGTCCGTGACGACGCGGTCGTCGGCGCCGATGAACGGCTTGCGCAGGTTGGTCGACGCCGGGTCCTGACGGACGAAGTCGGCGATGTCCCGATCCGAGCTCGCGAACTGGTACTCCGGGACGATGCGCGTCGCGCATCCCGGCCCGGTGCACGGGGCCGGAGGGAACGCGGTGTACGGGTCGCCCCCTGGCGGATTCGGGTTGCCGTCGGCTCCGGACACGTCGCCCCACCGGTCTCCGGCGACGGGACGCCGCCCGAGGCCTTGGAAGAGCGCGGGACGCGAACGACGCAGCAACGTGCCATCGATGGCCTGCAGTGCCAGATCGTCGACGACCGGGATGAGGCGAACCCCCACGGGGGCACGGTTCGTGACGGGATCACGATCGCGCACGGCGACCTGCGCGAGCAGGAATCCGCTGTCGCCGAACAGCGCATCGGGCGCGTCGGTCGTGTTGGACAGGGGCGAGCGGTAGCCGAGCGTGCCCGTGCCGAACGCCGGGATCTGCTGCTGCGCGCCCGCCGGGATCGAGGACGTCCGGTTCTCCTCCGGGCGATCGAAGAAGTACGCCGACGCTCCCCCTTCCACGAGCAGGCGCGCGATCTCGTCACCGTCCGAGGCGACGTTCAGCGCCGGCGTCGTGCGCGTGTTCAGGTCGCGCGACCCGACCACGACGCTCACGACCCCGGCGTCCCGCGCCGCGGCCAGCTGCGCGATCAGCCACGGACGCTGAGGCTCCGGCGGGTTCTGGTGCGGGTCGCTGGCGGCGAGCGACCCGGCGCTGTTGTCGATGACGATGACCCGCACCCGGCCGGTCGGCCCTGCGGACTCGAAGGCGTAGTGGGTCGCGGCCCCGTTCGGTCCTGCGCCGCCGAGCGGGTCGACACCGGGGGCGGGGGGCCCCGGTCCCGAACGGCGCACCGAACCCGGCGAACGCGTCCCGGAAGGCCGCGGTCGTCCCCGTCTCGGCGTCGCCCGCCGACACGGCCGGGAAGACCGGGAGCTCCCCGGTGCCGGCCAGCAGCGCGGCGTAGCGGGCGGCCTCGGCAGGCCGCTGTGACATCCCGGTCCCGGGCCGGGTGCGGCCGCCCGTGTACAGCAGCGCCCGCGGGCCGTTCGGGCGTCGCGCGAGCGCCCCCACTCGGGCGATGGTCGTCGCCAGCATCCGATCCGGCGCCAGGTCCTGGCCCGCGAGGTCCGCGCACTCGCGCTCGCACTGCGCGTGGCCCGCGACGGCGAACGTCACCGTGTTCGGGTCGAGCGGCACCTCGCTGATGCCCGCTGCCGGCGGCGCGTTCGCCGCGGAGGTCCCGTAGCGGAGGATCGCCGCGGTCTGCACGCGCTGACGGTTGAGGCGCCCGGTGGCATTCCGTCCCGAGGACCCGCGGCCCGCGCTGTCGAACTCCCCGCTCCAGCCGCCGACGGCCCAGCCCTCACCGGTGGGCGAGAGATCGAAGGCGGCGACCGGGTCGGGCTTCGACGGCCGGTCGGCGCTCGCGCCCGCAAACGCCTGACGCTGCTCGTCGCTCCACCCGTTCGCGGTCTCGCGGAGCACGTAGCCGTCTCCGGGAAGCGGGATCGGCGGGAGGATCGGCGCCGGCACGTTCGCGTCGGGTTCCGGGAGGGTCTCCGACGGCGGATACGCCAGCCGCGGGACGACCGAGAGCACGGGCCGCACGACCTCGCCGTCCCGCACGGCCGCCGCGGCGACCGCGGTGAGGCCCGGGAGCGGCTGGTCGGCGAACCGCCACGGAGCGCCGGCGCGATCGCGCACGAGCACGACCTCACGCCCGGCGGCGACCGCGCCGCCGTCCGGCAGCCCGGCGACGGTCAGCAGCTTCACCTCGGCTCCAGGAAGGGTCGCCAGCAGCGCACGCACCTGCTCGTCGACGCGCCAGGGACCGCCGTCGCTGACGAGGAGATCGCCGCCGGCGGCGACGAGCGCCTGGGCACCCGCGAACGTGACCGCCGTGAGGTCCCGCGTCGCGACGTCGGCCGGCACCGGCTCCTGCGTCCAGGTCTTGTCGTAGCGCAACAGCGTGCCGCCCCGTCCGACGGCGTACCCGCGGAACGTGGAGCCCGGCTGGAACGCGACCCCCATGAGATTCGCCTCGAAGCCCACCGGGGCGGCGGGGTCCCGCTCCCACAGACCGGTCTCGGCGCGCCACAGCCACATGGCGCCGAGGTCACCGACCGCGTAGGCGCGCCCCGCCTCCGGCCATGCGACCCCCCGGAGCGTCGGGCTCGTGACCGCCCCACTGGAGGTCAGCAGGAACTCGCGGACCCAGCCGCTGCCCGGGACGTGACGGGCAACCGCTCCAGAGGCGCCGACCGCCAACGCCTGAGTGCCGAGATCCCCGGGGGGCGCGCCGGGTTGGTGCACGACCGCGGTGAACGGCGACCGCACCGCGACCGGCCACGGGCGCAGGGCGCTTCCGCGCGGCGCCCGCGACACGCGGACCGGGCCCTCGAGCCAGCCGTCCTCGGGGCTGCGGAACGCCGCGGAGCGACGCAGGTTCCCGGCCGCTCCAGGGCGCCGGCGGAACGTGGAGCCGTCGAGGACGACGTAGGTCCCCAGGTTGCTGTCCTCGTCGCCGCCCGGACGCAGCGGGTTGGTGATGACCCGTCCCGGAACACCGTCGGTGGCGAACGCGAGCGACCGGTAGCCCGTACGACGGGAGAACCGCAGGCCGAGCGGGTGTTCGCACACCGCCTCGCCACCATCGTCGCGCGCATCGCACCAGCTGCCCGTGACCGCTCCGGCGCCACCGTCGGCCTCCGGGTCGAATCGCACGGTCCAGTCCAGCTCGGTGTCGCCGGCGCGGAGGCTGCCGTCCACCCAGACGCCGTCGGTGTCGACGGTCAGCGTCTGCTGGAGCCCACCCCCCAGCGGCGCGATCGCCGACAGGCCGCGGTCCGGGTCGGCCGCCTGCGCGAACGGCGTCCCGACGAGAGGGCGCTCCTGCCAGCGCGGCCCGTCGCGCGTCACGCGTCGCTCGAAGAGGACGATCCCTCGAGCCGGGTCCTCGTCCGTCCGCGCCACGAACCAGGCGTTCTCGGGTCCGGTCGCGTCGAGCGCGATGATCTCGAACTCGGCGTCCGATGCGGCCGGGACGTCGACCGGCTCACGGGACCACGTCGTGCCGTCGAAGCGCAGGATCGCGTCCTGGACCGGGCGACCGCGGGGCGCGACCACGACGTTGGTGCGCTCGCCGTCCTCCCAACCCGCGACCGTGGCTGCGCCCAGCCCCTGGTCGCCGGCCAGCACCTCGGCCGGATCATCGGGCTGCGGATCGCCGCCGGCCAGCAGCACGTCCGGTCCCGGAGCCGGGACGTCGCGGAAGCGGCCCCCGGGATCGCGCACCAGGACGTGGGTCTCGTCGCCCGCGGTGAGCGTGCCGAGCGCACGACCGAGGACGAAGCCGCCACCTCGCGGCAGGACGCGGGCCGCCCGCACGTTCGGCGTGATTCCCCGTGAGGGCCGGCCGTCGCGGCCGAGCGGCGTCTGGACGACGCTCCAGGAGGAGTCGTCGGTGGCACGAAGGAAGGCGAGCTGCGGGTCCGGGCGGATCCCGGCGCCGGGAGCGCCGAAGGTCGCCTCGTCACCGGCCGCTGCGGGCGGCGCCGCCGTGGACGGCAGCACGCGGTACGCCCACGTCTCGCCGGGGAGCCCGCCATCGGTGACGCTGCCGAGGAGCACGGTGGCCTCGTCGGCGCTGCCGAGCACGGGCTGGGACACCACAGGCCCGGCGGCGGCCTGCGGACGCGCGGACGGCACGAGCACGGCACCGCCGACGGTCGCGAGTACGAGGGTGCCGGCGGCGGCAACCCGGAGGACGCGACGACGCCTCACGGGATCCGCCGCGTGGTCACGGTGTCACCGGTGGTCACGGTGTCACCCGTGGTCACGGTGTCATCGCCTCCGGTGGAGGCGTCGGGTGCCGGGCGCGACTCGTCGGGCGTCACGAACGCGAGCTTCGTCGGGTAGCGGCGGCGGCTGAGCTGCAGGCGGAGCGAACGGTTGCCAGGTCGGAGCGTGCGGGCCTTGACGCGCCCGACGACCTTCCCCCGACGTGTCGCCACCAGACCGACCCGCCCGGTCCGGGTGACCCGGAACGAGACGATGAGCACGAGCTTGCGGGTCACCCGCGAGCGGACGCGCTGGAGCAGGGGCTTGGCCGCCTGCACCACGGTCGTCGGGGGCGCGACCGGCTGGACCGCCTCCGCGGGCGGCGGCGCGAACAGCTGGGAGTCATCGACGGGCGGAGCGTCCGGGACGAACTGCTCCGCCGCCTCGTTCGGTCGCTGGTCGATCCGCGACGCGAACGCCGGGTCGGTGTTGCGCGCTCGGGGCGCCCCGTCGGTCAGGTGGAAGATCCAGCCGGCGACGGTCACCATCCAGCACTCGTCGACCGCCGGGCAGGCGACCCGCGCCGCCGCCCCACGGCCCGAGCCGGCGACCGGGAGCCGCGTGATCTCGGCACCACCGTCGGCGCGGAGCGTCACCACCCGCGCCTTCGCCGTCGTCTGGCTCCGCTCGGCCGCCGTCGCCGCCGCGACGAGCGCGTCCGGCGAGCCGGGGCGCGAGGCGACGTCGAGAAACAGCTCGTCAGGCTCGAACAGCGCCTGGTCGAGCGGCAGCTCCTGCCATCCGGCCGGGGCCAGACGGACGGCGAGCGGCGGACGCGCGGACGGCGGGTCCCCGACCGACGCGGGGCCCGAGGTGGCACCGCCGCCGACCGCCCAGACGTCGTCGCCGTCGTGCGAGACCGCGAGGAGCTCGCGCCCCTCCGCGTCGGCGGGCGTGGCGCCCACCGTCGCGTAGGACTCGTTGCGGAACCCGGTACGGCCCGGTCCGAACGAGCGCAGCAGGCGCGGTCCGAAGGGCTCGGGCGCCGCGAGGTCGGCGCTGGCGGGATCGCCCGGGCGTCGACCCACGAGCCGGCTGGAGAGGAAGCGGTCCCCGACCCACTCGAGGTCGCTGACCCCACGTCCCTGGGGGTCGTAGACGGTCCGCAGGTCGGCCCCGTCCCAGTGCAGGAAGAAGGCCCCGACACGCTGCCCCGTCGCGTCCTGCGATCCGCTTCCTCCGAACCAGCAGTCGTCCGGCCCGTTGCAGGCGGCCGACGTCATCTGGCGGAACGGGTCGGCGGCGCCGTCGGCGGTCGAGAAGGACCCGACGACGACCCCACCCCGGAAGCGACACAGGGCGAGGCCCTGCCCCGCCCGGGGTCGGCTCGGTTCGGTGACGACCCAGAACTCGTCCGGCCCCGCCCATGCGATGCGGGACGTGTCCCCGGAGCCGCCGCAGACGGTGGAGAGCTGCCGCCACTCGACGCCGTCGTAGAAGAACAGGCCGCGCGGAACCGCGCCGTTGCCCTCGACCGAGAGCAGCCCCCGGTCGGGCGCGTAGAAGTCGAGGTCGCCGGGCGCGCCGAGCGGCACCTTGAACGGCGCCCCGGCGGGCGGCGCGGGCTGCTCCAGGCGCCAGGTCGGCTCGGCCTGCGCGGCCGCCGGGAGCAGCAGCGCGAGCCCGGCGAGGGCCGCGGCGATGTCGCGGCTCCTACGCACCCCGCTGCGGGTCCTCGTCGCGAGCGGGCTCCTGCGGCGGGCGGGCCGCGGTGATGTGCCGCAGCTCCTGCACCGGCATCGGCGTGACGGTCGCGAGCACCGCGTCGAGGGCGTGCCCGGAGAGCGTCTCGTGCTCGAGCAGGGCGCGGGCGGTCTCGTCGAGCGCCTGGCGGTTGCGGTCGAGCACGTGCTCGGCGCGCGCCTTGGCGTCGGCGACGATCCGCTCGACCTCGCGGTCGATGAGGTCGAGGGTGGCGGCGCCGACCGAGCCGAGGTCCTGCAGCGAGGCGCCGAGGAACACCTGGCCCTGCTTCTCGCCGATCGTGACCGGGCCGAGCGCGTCGCTCATCCCGTAGGAGGTGACCATCGAGCGGGCGATCGCGGTCGCCGCGTGGAGGTCGTCGTGCACGCCGGTGGACAGGCAGCCGAACACCATCTGCTCGCCGGCGGCGCCGGCGACGATCGACACGAGCTGGCGCTGCAGGTCGGGCTCCTGCTGCACGACCGCGTCGCGATCGCCCATCATCGCCGCGGAGGTGCCGAGCTGGCGGCCGCGGGCGACGACCGACAGCTTCTGCGCGACGACGGTCTGGCCGACCGCGCGGGTGACGACGGCGTGGGAGGACTCGTGGATCGCGATCAGCCAGCGCTCGTGCTCGGTCAGCGCGTGCGGCTTGGCCGGCCCGGCGATCACGCGGTCGATCGCCTCCTCGAGCGTGCGCTGGTCGATCTTCTCGCGGCCCTCGCGGACGGTCAGCAGCGCCGCCTCGTTCATGACGTTCGCGAGCTCCGCGCCGGAGAACCCGGGCGTCAGCTTGGCGATCTCGCCGAGGTCGACGTCCGGGGCCAGCGGCTTCTTCGAGCCGTAGAGCCCGAGGATCGCCTCGCGGCCGAAGACGTCGGGGGTGTCGACGGTGACCTGGCGGTCGAAGCGGCCGGGGCGCAGCAGCGCGTCGTCGAGGATGTCCGGGCGGTTCGTGGCGCCGAGCACGACGAGACCGGCGTCGCCGCCGAAGCCGTCCATCTCGACGAGCAGCTGGTTGAGCGTCTGCTCGCGCTCGTCGTTGCCCTGCCCGATGCCCGCACCGCGCTTGCGGCCCGCGGCGTCGAGCTCGTCGATGAACACGATCGCGGGGCTGGCCTTGCGGGCCTTGGCGAACAGGTCGCGCACGCGCGCCGCGCCGACGCCGACGAGCGACTCGACGAAGTCCGAGCCGGACATCGAGAAGAACGTCGCGTCGGCCTCCCCCGCGACGGCCTTGGCAAGCAGCGTCTTGCCGGTGCCGGGAGGGCCGACGAGCAGGACGCCCTTCGGGGCGCCGGCGCCGAGCGCCACGTACTTGCCGGGGTCGGCGAGGTAGTCGCGGATCTCGCGCAGCTCGGCGACCGCGTCGGGCACGCCCGCGATGTCGTCGAAGGTGACCTTGTGGGCGGTGCCCTTGCCCTTCTTCTTGCCCTTGCGCCCGATGTTCGAGAACGCGGCGATCCCGCCCGCGCCGCCGTCGTTCATGAGCTTCGTGAAGAACGCGAACAGCGCGACGAGCAGGAGGATCGGGACGAGGAACTGGACGATGACCTGGCGCTCGCCCTTGAAGGACTGCTGGTCGACGGTGACGGCGGCGCCGCCCTCGTCGAGCGTGCGGAACAGCGACTGGGTCTGCGCGTTGGACGCCGGGTAGGGCGCGTAGAGGCGCAGGTCGCTGCGGGTGCGCACAGCGACGACGGAGTCGTGGTCCAGCAGCGTCGCGTTGGTGATCAGGCCCGCCTCGGCGAGGTTGACGACCGCCGACAGCGGCGCGCGCTGGCCCGGCGACTCCGGCCGCGTGGAGTCCAGCAGTGAGAAGAACGTGATCGTCAGCGCGATCGAGGCGAGCAGCAGGAAGGTCGCGAGCAGGTCCCGCAGCAGGAACGTGCGCAGCGCGGTGCCGACGTCCTTGGCGACGGTGAGAACGGGGTTGGACCGCTGCCCGAGGTGCGGGCGGCTGCTCTTGCTGGGCTGACTCATGAACGTCCTTCGTGTGGATGGAACGACCGCGGCGGGGCGGGCGCGCGTGCGCGTCCGCCCCGCCGTCGGGGTGCTGCGGGTCCGGCTACTTCTTCTTGGCCGCCTTCAGCTTCTTCAGCGTCAGGGCCTTCGACTTCGAGGCCGCCGTGCCGCCCGTGGGCGTGTACGTGACCGCGACCGAGACCTTCAGGCCGGCCTTCTTCAGCAGCTTCTTCGCCGCCGAGGAGGCCTTGATCGTGAGCTTCACCGTGCCCGCCGCGCTGGCGGTCGCGGAGACGCTGCCGACGCGGACCGTCTTGCCCTTGACCTTCGCGGTCGCGACGGCGCGGACCGTGCCGGCCCCCGGGACCTGGATGCTCAGCAGCAGGTTCGTGCTGCTGACGCGACCCGAGGCGACGGTGAACACGTTGCTCGGCGCCTGCGGCGCCGGCTGCGGCGTGGTGCCGCCGGCCGCCGGGGTGGTCGGGGCGGGCGTGGCCGGCGCGGGCGTCGTGACGGGCGGGGTGGACGGCGCAACACCGCCGCCACCCGCCTGCTTGGCGTAGCTGATGGCGGCGACGCCGTCCTGGGCGATCGTCCGCAGGGCGGCCGGGAGCGGCGCGTAGTCCCGCGACGAGTTGTTGCCCTGGCCGAGCGCCGACACGGCAGCCGTCAGGTAGTCCTTCGCGGTCCGGGCCTTCGCCTCGTTGTCGGCGCTCGCCCCGTACGGCGCGGCATAGTCGTCCCACGCGAGCGCGTAGGTCAGGGAGCAGAGCGGGTAGACCGTCCCGGTCGAGCTCACCGTCGCGGAGACCGCGGCCCAGGACCCGAGCGTCGAGGAGGGCACCCCGGCGAACGTCACGCCGGCGCAACCGGCGCCGCGTGCGCCGACGTTCTGGCGCCAGGCCGTGGCGTCGGCGGTCGGCTCGTAGGCGGTGCCGTTGCCCTGGACGATCGGGGCCCAGAAGGTGTCGTCGGCGACGCTCGAGACCTCGAAGCCGCGTGCGCGGGCGGTCGAGACGTCCGCGTAGCCGATGCCGCCGTCGGTGGTGTTGAGGCGGTCGAGCAGCGGACCGTTGCCGTTGGAGGTGTTCTTGCAGAGGTTCGACGCGGCCGGGCACGGGGCGGCGGTGCTCTCGCCGACCGTGTTCGGCCACGAGGTGTTCGGGTTGGGGAAGAAGCTCGACCACGCCGGGCTGCGCGTGCCGTTGACCTTCGAGAGCCAGTCCTTCTGCACGAACGTGGTGCCCGAGTCGTCGAACCGGACGACCCGGCGCACCGGAACGGCGTTGCAGTCGTTGATGCCGGCGGCCGTCAGGACCGAGTCCGTCGGCGCGCCCGTGAGCGTCCCGCCGAGCAGCTCGCCCCAGGTGTCACCCGTGGAGTCGCCGTAGAACGCCTTCTCCAGCGCGACGGCGCTGAGCTTCACGCGCTTGCTGCTCTGGGCGACGTCGTTGGCCAGCGCGGCCGACGGGGGGGTGCAGCCGTCCGGGAAGTTCACGGCGATGACGTTCGCGCCGACCGCCACCGGGATCACGTGGAGGTCGCCGTTGTCGGCCGCGGTGACGTCGTTGCCCCCGCTGTCGATCGCGCCGCCCTCCATCTGGGCGGTCTGGGTGGGCGTCGGCGGCTCGTCCGTCGCGGCGATGCGCACCGCCGCGTCCCGGGCACCGGTCGGGTTCGCGGAGCCGCGCTCCCCGAACGAGCGGCGTCCCGCACCGGAGCCGGCGGGGTCGTACGTGACGGCGGGGGCGCTCGTCCCGCAGAAGTCCTCCGTGCGGAAGATCTGGGTGAAGCCCTGGTTGGCTCCGGCCTGGAACGACGCGCCCCGGGCGGTGATCGGCTGTCCGCCACAGGCGGCAGTGGTGAACGCCGCGTCGGCGGCGGGAGCGAGCGCGCCGGCGATGAGCGCCGAACCCGCGAGGGTCGTCAGGAGTGCTGCGCGACCCGTCGCGCGCCCCGTCGAGGGGAGCTGGAGCATGAGCGGAAGATGTCCTTTCGGGAACCGGTTGAGATGTGGCGGTGGCACCTCAGCGCCCTCCTGCTCGCTCCGCAATCCTGGTTCACAGGAGTGACACACGGTCGTCACAGGTCGGCCTCAGGTCGTTCACCAATCGGACACCAGCCGGGCACGCGAGGCGTCACGATCCCGCGCCTCGGTTCGTGCGCGAGGCGTTCGCCGGCCGCCGCGGGAGGCGGAAGATCCCGTCCGCCACGTCCGTCAGCGCGCGCACGCCGGCCTCCGCGGGCACGTACCGCAGGCGCACCGTCGCGGAGAGCCGACGGGTCCGTCGCAGTCGCGCGCGATCGCGCGCCGTGAGTCTCAGGCGAACGTCCAGTCGCCCGGGACGTGTCGCACGGCGCGTCGTCCGCGCGACGGTCCGCAACGGCCGTCCGGCGCGCGCGAACACGGTCAACGTCCCTGCGAAGGGCGCTCGTGCGCGAACGCGCAGGCGGCCGTCGCGCAACGACGTCACGGTCGCGTCGAGCGTCGGACCGCTCGGCTCCTCCTGCTGCGTGACCACGAGCGGCGCGCTCTCGGGATCGGCCGCGGGAGCCTCGGCCGGAACGTCGGCGGGGCGCACGGCGAGGAACGCGTCCGCGCGCTGGTTGCCGTCCCCGAAGAAGAGGTTGCTCGCGCCCGAGATGAACGCCACCGATCGCCCGTCGGCGCTCGGACTCGGGTTCGACTGGACGTCGGCGGACGGGTCAGCACCGCCGGCGCCGGTCACCGCACGTTCGATGGTCCGGCGCTCCAGGTCGACGTAGTACAGATCGCGGGTGCCGGCGACCTGGCGGACGACACCGATGGTCCCGAGCACCGGCAGGACGAAGCGGATGCGCGACGTGACGAGGAAGACGCCGCGACCGTCGGCGGTGATCGTCGCGCTCTCCATCGGCGAGGATTGCGCCCCGTCGTCGGGCTGTCCCTCACGGGTGAGCTCGACCGTCGCCGCCTTCCGGGAGGCTCCCGGGGCCATCGACGTGACGTACAGATCCAGTCCAGGGGTGTTGACGCTCGCCGGCCGGGCCCCGGCGCTCGCGAGGAAGGCGACCGTGCGTCCGTCGGCCGAGAGACTGGGAACCCGGGTCGTGATGTCCGAACGGCCCTGCTCGGTGTCGCTCAGCGGCCCGAAGCACGGACCGAGGGCGGTGGGATCGCTCGTCACCGTTTCGCCCGGCCCGCAGGCGGGATCGTCGGGATCGGCCAGGCCGGTGATCCGACGGGTCGGAGCGTCCGGCCCGTCCGCGACGCGCTGCCAGAGGTAGAACGGCGCCTGCGGATCCGCCTGCTCCCCCGCGATGAACCGCGTCTGCGCCGGGGCGTTGAAGCCGACCCAGGCCACCGTCGAACCGTCGGCGCTGATGACCGACGGTCCGGCGACGCCGCCCGCCGGACCTCCCGAGAGCGCGCGGGTCACCAGACGCGTCCGGCGCTCCCGCAGGTCACGGACGAGCAACTGATCGGGCGGCAGGTCGACGGACGCACGATCCGGCAGGTCGCTGGCGAGCTCGCCCGTGCGGAACACGACGGAGCGTCCGTCACCAGAGATCGCCGAGCCGGCGAACACCTCGGACCCCGGGTTGCGACCGGGGAGCGCCGGCGAGCGAGGTGCGTAGCTGGCGGGAACGTCCCCGCCGTCCTTGGCACTGGCCAGGACAAAGGCGTCCGGGGCGCGGACCGGCCGGTCCATGTCGCGGACGTAGACGTCGGCGTTGTCGTTCGTGTCGGCGGCGACGAGCTGCTGGTTGGTCGCGAACGCGACGAAGCGCCCGTCGTCGGAGACCGACGCGGACCGGGCGCCGCGCCGGACGAGCTCGCGGGTGCGCTCGTCGACGAGATCGCCGTCCGCGACCAGCTCCAGGTCACCGGTGGCGATCGTCCGGCGGAAGATGCCTCCGATCCTCGACCGCCCCGGCGGGTCGGGATCGTCGTCCGCGAACAGGTTCGTCGCCCGCGTGACGATGATCGCGTAGCGGGCATCGCGGGAGAGCGCGACCTGGGTGGTCACGTCGTCGGCCTGCTCGAGCCTCGCCTGCGAGGCGGAGAGGACCACCGCGCCCGGGGCGAACGGCGCGGCGACGGCCGCTGCCGGGGCGACCGCCGCGACGAGGGTGGCGAGGCCGACGAGGACGGCGCGCGGGCTCATCGCACCGTCACCGTCCGCCTGATGGTCCGTCGGTTGCCGACCCGATCGCGCGTGACGACGGTCACGCGAAAGCGTCCCGGCCGGCGGTAGCGATGCGTGATGTCCCTCACCCGTCCGCGCAGCCGACGGCCGTCTCCGAAGTTGATGACCGTCGCGGCGGCACTGACCCCGGAGCCCTCACCGGTCGGTCCGTCACCGATGGACACCGCCAGTCGGCGTCCGCGCCGGAGGACGATCGTGGCCGTCGGTGGCTGCCGGTCGACCATCAGCTCGGCCGGGAGGCTCTCGGTCTCCTGCCCGGCGCTGTCCCGGGCGATGACGACGAGGGTACGGCGGCCGTTGTCGAGCTGCCGCGCGTCGAGCGTGGCGCGCGTGCCGGCCTGATCGGCCAGCACCTGCTCGTCATCGACCGTGACGTCGTAGCGAACCCCACCGACCGCGTGCGCGGCGACGTCCCAGCTGACGCGGACCGCCGGCTCCCGCGTCCACCCGATCGGCGCCGAAGCGGCGAACTGGGTCGGGGGCGCATCGACGATCGCGGCCGCGATCTGCGTGGAGTCTCCTTCGCCCTGGACCCACGCGATCGCCGCGTCGCCGAGGCCGCTGCCCGCCGATCGCAGATCGCTGACGAAGCCACCCGCAGCAGCGCTCAGCGTCCGGGTCGTCGCCACGCCGTCGGCCCGCCGCTCGCGCGCCACGACACCGCCGACGCGGCCCTGCCTCGCCTTCCACGCCAGCGCGGCCGCTCCGTCGGGGGCGATCTCGACGACCGGGTCGCCGGAGACCGTGCTCGTGCCGTCGTCGAGCCGGCTGGCGGGCCCGGCCCCGCGGTCGTCGCCGCTGACGAGCAGCGAGGCGCGGCCCGCCGAGAACGCGTCGGCGACCGCGCCGGTGGCGGTCGTCGCGACCCGCACCGGTCCGGGGCTCTCGTCGAGGAATCGTCCGGGCTCCGGTCCGCCGTCCGCGAGACGGGCGCCGGCAAAGGCGCCGGCGGCCGGGCTGAACGACTCCGGGATCGCGTTCGTCCAGATCCGCGCCGCGCGCGTCGCGTCGGTCCCGGAGCCGAGCTCGCGGAATCCGACGACCGCCTGCCCGAACCCGGCGACGTCGAGGTCGAACTGATCGACGCGGCCGCGGACCGGCAACCCGTCCCGGAGCGAGGGACTCACCTGGAGGGTCGGCCCGAGCGTGCCGCCGAAGACCCGTCGTGCCCAGACCCGGTCGATCTGCGCGTCGTCGGGCTCGTGCCAGGCGACGACCGCGTTCCCGGCGACGTCGACGCCGACTCGCGGACGGTTCGCGTCGGTGGGGGTGGCCTGCGGTGCCGCCGGGTTGCGGTCGACAGGTTGGCCGACGACGGACCAGAACTGACCGCCGGTGCGGGCGACCCGGTAGTCCCCGTCGACGGTTCCGGCGGGCAGCGCGCCGCTGGTCTCGGCGGTCGCGTTGACGACCCGGTAGACGACGTAGGCGGTGCCCGCGCGGTTCATCGCGACCGCGGGGTAGGTCGCGATCGCCTCGCCGACGTTGAGGTCGACGGGGACCGGGGCCTGGAAGCCGGTGGCGCCGGGGTCGAGCGTGGCCGCGAACAGGCGGTCGGTGGCGACGCCGAACTCCTGCACCCAGACGACGACGAGCCGGCCGCCGCCCGCGGCGGCGATCGCCGGCCAGGAGGAGTCGAACCGCTGGCCGCGGTCGACGCGCACGGGCGCGGCCCACGTGGCCCCGTCGAACCGCGACGCGTAGACGTGCGTGCGCCCGTCCTCGTCGCGGCGGCGGAAGACGAGACCGCCGGTGCCGTCGGGGGCCATGGCGACGCCGCCGAGCTCGACGATCGCGGTGCTCGGCCCCGCGATCGGGGTGACGGGCGTGATCCGCGCGTCGGCGCGCGGCGGCGCCGTCGCCGCGAGGGCGAGCAGGGACCAGCCGAGGGTGAGGGCCGCCCGGCGGGCGGTGCGGTGCTGACCGGCACGCATGCGACGCGGGACCTTGGAGCGCCGCCGCCGGTCCGGTGTGAACGACTGGGGAAGTTCTGGTGAAGCGACGCACCGGATCGCGGACGTTCACCAGTTCTTCTCCAGACGGCCACCCGTTGTTCACGACCGCCACCCCGGGCCGTCCCAGACTTCCGCAGCCGTGCCGCCCGGAGCGCCGTCGCCCGTGCGCGCCGTCCGGTCCAGCCATCCAGCGCCATCCCACGTCCGACGAAGGAGTCACCGCACCGTGCGCCGTCCCCTCCCCGCCGTCCTGCTCGCGACCGCCGCGTGCGCCGTGCCCGCCGCCGTCGTCCCGGCGACCGCCCCGGCGGCCAAGCCGAAGATCACGATGAGCGGCTCGACCTCGATCAAGCCGCTCGCCAAGAAGCTGATCCAGGGCTACCTCAAGGCCTTCCCCGGCGCCGCGCAGTTCAGCCTCCTGCAGGGCGGATCGGACATCGGCGTCACCGACGTCGCGAAGGGCCGCGTGTCGATCGGCAACGTCTCGCGTGACCCGGTGCGCTCCGACCCGGGCGGCCTCGTCTTCAACAAGATCGCCCGTGACGGCCTGTGCATCGTCACGAACAAGAAGAACCCGCTGCCGAACCTCTCCCAGGCCGACGTGCAGGCGATCTTCTCCGGCAAGGTCAAGCGCTGGGAGGACGTCCCGGGCAGCACGGTCACCGGGATCATCAGCCTCTACGCGCGCACGCCCTCCTCGGGTACGCAGGACGCCTTCCAGAACATCTTCATGGGCCAGAACCTCCGCGTGTCCGCGGGCGCCCAGCAGAAGAAGGAGACCGGCCTCGTCCAGCAGGCGGTGGCCAGCGACGCGCGCGGCATCGGCTACCTGACCTTCGAGGCCGTGGCCGGCACGCACGCCGTCCCCTACAAGGGCGTCGCCTGCACGCTGCGCAATGCGAAGGCCGAGACCTACCCGGGCGTCCGCAACTTCTGGATGGTCACCCGCGGCAAGGCGGCCGGCGCGACCGGCAAGTTCCTGCGCTGGGTCAAGGGCAACGCGGCCGCGCAGCGGATCATCGCGTCCGAGTGGGTCCCGCTGAAGGCCGGGGCCTAGCTTGTCGTCGGGGGACCGACAGCTGGGCCGCTGGTCCGACCGGCGCGTCGGCGCGATCCTCGGCGGCGTCTCGTCGCTGGTGCTCGCGCTGATCGCCGGGATGATCGTCTTCGTCCTCGCGAAGGCGTGGCCGTCGTTCAGCGACAACGGCCTCTCCTGGTTCGCGGGCGGCCACGACGTCGACGTCGAGCTGCAGGCGATCTTCGACGGCTCCGTCGACGGCGAGTACACGCTGCACGCGTGGCCGCTGCTGTGGGGGACCCTGCTGACGACCGGCTTCGCGATGCTGATCGGGATCGTCTTCTCGACGCTCGCCGCGATCTTCCTCGTCGAGTTCGCCCCGGAGCGCGTGCGGCGCGTGATGGAGCCGGCGATCCGGCTCCTGGCCGCCGTCCCGTCGGTCGTCTACGGCCTGCTCGGCCTGCTCATCCTCGTCCCGTTCGTCAACGACCTCATCGGCGACGAGCGCCGCGAGAGCGTCGGGTTCGTCGTGCAGCTCAACGGCAACTCGCTGCTCGTCGGAACGCTCGTCCTCGTCGTGATGATCTCGCCGATCATGATCGCGATCATCGCGGAGGCCCTGCGCGGCGTCCCGAAGTCGTGGCTGGAGGGCTCCGCCGCGCTGGGCGTCAACCGCTGGCGCACGATCACGAAGATCGGGCTGCGGACGATCCGCCCCGCGATCGTCGCCGCCGCCGTGCTCGCCACCGCCCGCGCCCTGGGCGAGGCGATCATGCTCTCGATGGTCTCCGGGTCGCGCGGGTTCGCGCCCAACCCGCTCGACGGCCTCACCTTCTTCTTCGAGCCGGTCCGCCCGCTCGCCGCGACGATCGTCGACAACTCCGAGGGCCTCTCGCGCGGCACGCTCGGCGACACGCTCTACGCGTTCGGGGCCCTGCTGCTGATCTCCAGCGCGCTCCTGTCGATGGCCGGGTACGCCGCGAAACTGCCGATGCGCAAGTACGGGATCCGGTCCTGATGGCCGTCGCCTCCCCGCCCCCCTCGCAGCGGCCGCCCGCGCGCCGCACCCGCCCGGTCGAGTCCAGCGCCTCCTGGCCGCTGATCGACCGGCTCGGCCTCGCCGCCTGCTACGTCGCCGGGATCGGCCTGCTGCTGATCACCGCGACGATCCTCGTCTACCTCGCGATCCGCGGCGCCCAGTACCTCGAGCCGCGGCTGTTCGTCGAGTCGCCGGTCGCCGACAACGACCAGGCGAAGTCCGGTGGCTTCTTCGACCCGCTCGTCGGCACGATGCTGCTGACGACGATCGGCATCTCGATCGCCGCGCCGCTCGGCGCCGCGGTCGGCATCTGGCTCAGCGAGTACGGGCGCCCCGCGGGCCTCGCGCGCGCCGTCGAGTCGGGCGTCGAGGTCATCGCCGGCACCCCGAGCATCGTGCTCGCGCTGTTCGGCCTGACCGTGTTCAGCAACGGGATCTTCGCGCCGCTGAGCTTCACCTCCGAGGGCGGCGGCGTGTTCGGCCGCAGCTTCATCATCGCCGGGCTGATGATGAGCCTCATCGCGCTGCCGCTCGTCGTCGGCACGACCCGCGAGGCGCTGCAGCAGATCCCCTCGCACGTGCGCGAGGCCTCCTACGCGCTCGGCAAGACGCGCGCGGCGACGATCCGCCGGGTCCTGCTGCCCGCCGCCCGCCCGGGCATCGCGGCCGGCGCGACGCTCGGCATGGGCCGGATCATCGGCGACACCGCCATCGTCGTCGTGCTGCTCGGCGCGACCCTGGAGTTCGACCCCGCCGGCGAGACGCCGGTGATCTCGTTCCTCCAGGGCACCGGGTCGACGCTCACGAGCTACGTCTACACGAACTCCCCCGCGGGGGGACGGCAACGCGCCGGAGAAGGCCTACGCCGCCGCGTTCGTCCTGCTGCTCATCGTCCTGTTCCTGAACGCCGCGGTCACGCGCATCACGCGCGGCCGTGCGGAGTCGCCATCGTGGATCCGCTGATTCCCCCGCCCATCCGCCGCATCGGCACGACCCCCGACGCGGACGTCGTGCCGCGCGGCCCCGCGGCGCCCGCCGACCGCGGCGTCGTCCCCGCCCTCCCGGGCGAGGCGACCGCGACCGGCACGCCGAGCGCGCCCGCCTACGGGCGCGAGCGCATGCGCGTCGACGGCCTGACGATCGCCTACGGCGAGAAGGTCGCGGTCAACAACGTGACGATCCCCGTCCGTCAGGGCGAGGTGCTCGCGCTGATCGGCCCGTCGGGCTGCGGCAAGACGACGCTGCTGCGGTCGCTGAACCGGCTCACCGAGCTGACCGCGACCGCCACGCGCTCCGGGCGCATCCTCCTCGACGGCGAGGACGTCGACCTGCTGGAGGTCACGCGGCTGCGCCGCCGCGTCAGCATGGTCTTCCAGCAGCCCAACCCGTTCCCGATGAGCGTCTTCGACAACGTCGCCTACGCCCTGCGCGAGCAGGGCTCCAAGCGGCCCGGGAAGAAGGAGCTGCGCGAGCCCGTCGAGGACGCGCTGCGCCGCGCGGGCCTGCTGCGCGAGGTGCAGGACGACCTCGACCACCCGGCGCTGCGGCTCTCCGGCGGCCAGCAGCAGCGGCTCTGCATCGCCCGCGCGCTCGCCGCGCGCCCCGAGGTGCTGCTGCTCGACGAGCCGTGCTCGGCGCTCGACCCGCAGTCGACCGCGACGATCGAGGACCTGATCGTGCAGCTGCGCGAGGAGGTCGCGGTCGTGATCGTCACCCACAACCTCCAGCAGGCGCAGCGGATCGCCGACCACGTCGGCTTCATGTACCTCGGCGAGCTCGTCGAGTACGGCACCGCCGACCAGGTCTTCCACCGCCCGCGGGCCCGCCGCACCCAGGACTACGTCAGCGGGGAGTTCGGATGAGACGGGCCGTCGTGGGGTCGTGCGCGCTCGCGCTCGCCGTCCTCGCGGCGGGCTGCGAGTCCACCCAGAGCGTGTCCGCCCGGCTCGAGAAGGAGTCCAAGGCGACGCTGCTGAACCAGCAGGGCGTCACCGTGACCGGCGCGTCCAACCCGGACGTGCGGCTCGGCGAGCCGACCGTGCTGCAGGACGAGAACGGGACCGCGGTCGCCGTCGAGGTCCGCACCCGCGGCAGCCGCGCGCTCGCCCGCGTCCCGCTCGCCGTGACCGTCACCGACCCGGCCGGGCGGGCGATCGGCGCCAACGACGCGCCCGGGCTCGACCCGTCCCTCACCGGCCTGCCGGTGCTGCCCGCGGGCGAGCCCGTCCTGTGGGTCAACGACCAGCTGCTCACCGACGGCGAAGCCGCCGCCGCCACCGTGAAGGCCGGCGAGGCACGCCCCCGCAGCGGCGAGATCCCGCGGCTGCGGCTGACGCCCGGCGGCCTGCAGCAGGACCCCTCCAGCGGCGCGTCCGCGATCGGCCGCGTGACGAACGAGTCCACCGTCGAGCAGCGCAACCTCATCGTGACCGTGGCCGCGCGCCGCGGCGGACGGATCGTCGCCGCCGGACGCGGCCAGGTGCCGCGCCTGCGCGCGCGGGCGACCGTCGCCTACCAGGTGTTCTTCGTCGGCGATCCCGCCGGCGCGGAGCTCGAGACCTCCGTCCTCCCCACCGTGCTCCCGTGACCGACACCCACCTCCTGCACCAGCCGCGCCTGGGCCGTCCCGGCGAGACCTGCCGGTCCTGCTCGGCGCCGCTGGCGACCGACCAGCGCTACTGCCTGAACTGCGGGGCCCGTCGCGCCGACGCGCCGCTGCGGTTCCTCGACGAGCCCGGCACCGCCGCGGCGGTCGGCGGGCACGCCTCGCCGCCCGTGCCCCCGGACCCGCCCGGCACGCTGCGGCTCGCCGCCGCCGCCGTGCCGCCGCCCGCCGCGCGGCGCGGCGGGGTCCTCGCCTCGTCGGACCGCCCGGTGACGCTCGTCGCCGCGGCGGCGACGATGCTCCTGGCCCTCGGGGTCGGCGTGGCGATCGGCAACGCCGGCGACGGCGACGGCCAGCGGCCGACCGTGATCACCGTCGGTGGCGTCGCCGCGCCCGCCGCGGCCGTCGCGGCCGCCCCCACCGGGGCCGCGGCGCCCGCCACGTTCACCGCCGACTGGCCCGCGGGCACCGAGGGCTGGACGATCCGGCTGCAGACGCTGCCGAAGGACGGCACGACCCCGGCGGCGGTCGCCGCCGCGAAGGCCGACGCGACCGCCAAGGGCGCCCCGTCCGTCGGGGCGCTGGACACCGACGCCTACCCGTCGCTGGACCCGGGTGCCTATCTCGTCTACAGCGGCGTCTACGATGCGCGCAAGGACGCGCAGGCCGCGCTCGACGCCGTCACCGCATCGTTCCCCGATGCGACGGTCGTCCGGGTCTCGGCCTCCGCGGCTCAGGCCGCCGGGGGAACGGCCGACGACGAGCAGGACACCACCGAGGACGCGCCCGCCGCGGACCCGGAGGCCGCGCCGCTCGACGACACGCTGGGCCAGCAGGAGAACGCCGCACCCGAGACGTTCCAGAAGGAGAGCAAGAAGCTGCCGGACAAGATCCAGAGCGAGGGGCCGCCCCCCGCCAAGGACAGCAAGCCCGCCGGCGGCGGCAGCGACGCGGAGACCTTCGGATGAGCCCCCTGACCGACACCATGCGCACCGTCCGCGACCGGATCACCGGCGGCGTCCCGCCGGCCGGGCCCGACCCGCTGCCCCCGGGCGGCACCGCCGCGCTGACCCAGCCCGAGCTCGTCGCCCGCCGCGACGAGCTGGCCCGCGAGGTCGCCGAGCTGCAGTGGGACCTCGGCGGTCTCACCTACGAGATGGCGATCCGCGACCACTTCCGTCTCGACGTGCTCGTGCAGCGCGCCGCGCGCCTGCAGGAGGTCGACGCGCAGCTCGCCGAGGCCGAGCGGCTCGTGCGGCTCGAGGACGCCGGCGCCGCGGGCGCCTGCCCCAGCTGTGGAGGGCTCTACGCGCACGGCGCGGCCTTCTGCTGGCAGTGTGGGGCGCAGCTTCTGCCCACCGGTGTCACCATGTCGGCGTGAGCGACCGGTCCAGGATCACCGCAGGCCTCGCCGCGGCCGGTCTCCTCGGGGCCGCCGGGCTGGGTGCCGGGGTCGCGCCGTCGCTCGCCCAGGACGCCCCGACCGGGCCGACCGGGACGCCGTCCGCGGCGCCCTCGCCGACCGCCACGCCCGACGAGGGCCCCGCGGTCGTCGGCGCGCCCGACCCGACGCCTACCCCGCGCCCGGAGCGCGAGGACGAGCGGCCCGCGGTCGTCGGGACGCCCACCGCGAAGGACCGCGAGCGCGACCGTGCGCGCCGCGACACCGCGGAGCGTCGCGAGGCGGCCGAGCAGGCGGCGCAGGACGCCGCCGAGCAGGACGAGCGCACGCAGGACGAGACCGACGAGGCCGCCGACCGCGCCGCCGAGGAGCAGCGCCTCACCGGCGAGGGCCGCAACGCCGACGGCTCCCCGTCCACGGACAACCCGACGTTCACGCTCGCGCTACCGGGCGTCGCGCCCGAGGGCGTGCCGAACTTCCTGATCGAGAAGTTCCGGATCCCGCCGTTCCTGCTGCCGATCTACCAGGCGGCCGGGATCGAGTACGGGGTGCGCTGGGAGATCCTCGCGGCGATCAACGAGATCGAGACCGACTACGGCCGCAACCTCAACGTCTCCACGGCCGGCGCACTGGGCTGGATGCAGTTCATGCCCGCGACCTGGAAGGCCTACGGGGTCGACGCCAACCGCGACGGCGCGAAGGACCCGTACAACCCGGTCGACGCGATCTTCGCCGCCGCCCGGTACCTCAAGGCCGCCGGGGCCGACGAGGACATCCGCAAGGCGATCTTCGCCTACAACCACGCCGACTGGTACGTCGAGAGCGTCCTGATGCGCGCCCGGCTGATCGGCGGCCTGCCCGCCGACCTCGTCGGCTCGCTGACCGGCCTGACCCAGGGGCTGTTCCCGGTCGCCGCGAAGGCCACCTACGCCGACGACCTGTCCGAGCGCGAGGCGACGCAGCGCGTCCGCCGCGGCCGCAACGCCGCGCGGCTCGTCGAGTCGACCGCGGGCCGCCGCGGGATCGACGTGTTCGCGAAGGCCGGGTCGCCCGCCGTCGCGGTGCAGGACGGCGAGATCGTCCGCATCGGCCGGTCCGCGCGCCTGGGCCGGTTCGTGCAGCTGCGCGACGTCTACGGCAACACGTACACCTACGCGCACCTCGGCCGGGTCGCCGCCACGCACCTGGTGCCGCGCGAGGGCGAGCAGGACGCCGCCCGCCGCACCGGCCTGCGCGCACGGCCGCTGCCGCTGGACCCGGCGCCCGCCGCACCGGCGAGCACCGCCCCGCGGCCGAAGGCGTCCGTCCCCGCGTTCCGCACCCGCGGCGCGTCGGTCGCCCCGGCGGTGCCGGTCGCGCCCGCCCGCTCCGAGCTCGCCGAGAACCTCCGGGCCGCCCGGGCCGCCGGGGTCGCGACCACCGCGCTGCCGCCGACCGCCGCCGACGTGCCCGTCGCCACCGCGGACGCCCCCGCCGCCCCGGTGCGCGCCGAGGCCGCCGCGGGCAAGGAGCGGCTGTTCGCCAACCCGCAGCGGCCCGCCGCGTACCGCGCCGGCGGCGCGCGCCAGCTGGCCCAGTCCCCGGCCGACGCCGCGCCCGCGACCGAGGTCGACCCGGCCGTCGTCGGTGCCACCGGCCCGCAGGTCGCGCAGGGCACGAAGCTCGTCCGCGTCGCGCTCAAGGAGGGCTCGCGCGTGCTCGCCGGCTCCACCCTCGGCGTGCTCGCCCGTCCGACGCCGAAGGTCGCGTCGCACCTGCGGTTCGAGATCCGGCCCGCCGGTCGCGGCGCGCCGCGCATCGACCCCAAGCCGATCCTCGACGGCTGGAAGCTCCTGGAGTCCACCGCGGTCTACCGGGCCAAGGGCGAGAACCCGCTGTTCGGCCCGGACGCCAAGACCCCGTCGATCGGCCAGATCCTGCTGCTCGGCAAGGAGGCGCTGCAGCGGCGCGTCCTGGACAACCGGCGGCTGGACATCTACCCGTGCGGTCGCGACGACATCCGCGCCGGGGTCGTCGACCGGCGCGTGCTGGCGACGCTCGAGTTCCTCGCCGCCTCCGGCCTGGAGCTGGGCATCACCTCGCTGCGCTGCGGTCACGGGTATTACACAAGCTCCGGCAACGTCTCCGAGCACACTACGGGGACCGCCATGGACATCGCGACGGTCAACGGCATCCCGGTTCTCGGGCATCAGGGCGAAGGGTCCGTCACGGACCTCGTGATCCGCCGGCTGCTGACCCTGCAGGGCACGATGAAGCCGCACCAGATCATCAGCCTCATGGCGTTCGAGGGCACCGACAACACGCTCGCGCTCCCCGACCACGCCGACCACATCCACGTGGGCTTCCGTCCGCAGGTGGCTGGCACCGGTCAGCTGGGGCAGCAGATCGACGCGGTGCTGAAGCCGAACCAGTGGACCACGCTCATCGAGCGTCTCGGCCAGCTCGACAACCCCTCGGTCGCCACGGCGCCGTCGGACGTGTCGATCCCGGTCGCCCCCGTGCGCGCGGGCGACGACGGCTGACGCCCGGGCCGGACAGATCACGATGCACCGCGACCGTCCGCCGCTGGATGTCGTGCGCGCCTGGGCGGAGCAGCGCTTCCCCGACCGCGCGTGGCCCTGGGCGCCCACGACCGACCCGGACGCGCCCGACGGCGCCGGCCGTCCGGCGCGCCTGACGCTCTCGACCCGGGCGGCGGCGGGCGCCTCGGGCGCGGTGCTCGCGCTCGGGATCGGGATCGGCCTGGCCTCCGGGCCGGGACCGGACAGCTCGCTGGCCGCCACCGGCGACCCGGTGGTCGTGGTCGGTCCGGCGGCCGGACCGCTCGCCGCCGCGCCCGCTCCGGCGCCGCTGCTCGCGCCCGCCCCCGCGCCGACCCCCGCCCCCGGCACCGTCCCGGAGGAGCCGGCCCCCGCCACGGACGCGCCCGCGGTCACCGCCGACCCGGCCCCCGCCCCGGCGGTCGGCGCTCCGGCGACGGACGTGCCGGCCCCGGCGGCCGAGGAGCCCGCCGCCGACGAGGAGCCGACGGACGCCCCCGCCACCGACGAGGACCCCGCCACCGGGGACGTTCCGACCACCGCCGGCCCGGCGCGCCCGGCGCTCCCGACGGTCGGCAAGGTCACGGTCGTGTGGATGGCCGACGGGCGGTCGGAGCGCACCTTCGGCTCGGACTCCCCGATGCCGTACGTCGCGCGGACGCTCGCCGCCGAGGGGCTCGTCCTGCCGCGCTACCACGCGGTCACCCGCGGCGCGATCGGCAACGGCGTCGCGCTCCTGGGCGGCCTCGCCGCCACCCCGGAGCAGCTCGCCGGCTGCACGACCCCGACCGCGGGCACGTGCGTGCTGCCGGAGGCGACCCCGTCGCTGCTGAACCAGCTGACCGGCGCGGGCCGCACGTGGAAGGTCTACGCGGGCGCGCTCGGCGCCACCGGCGTGGACTCGTGCCGCGCACCGGAGCTCGACCGGCCCGACCCGGCGGGCCTACAGCCCCGCCCCGGGGACGCGTTCGCGACCGCGCGCGTCCCCGCCCTGTGGTTCGCCTCCGTCACGGCCGGGGCGGACTGCGGCAGCGTCGTCGACCTCGGCCAGCTCGACCGCGACCTCGCCGCCGGCGACGACGCGATCCCCGACTTCTCGCTCGTCGTGCCCGATGTCTGCGACAGCGGCATCGAGGTCCCCTGCCCGGACGGGCGCCCGTCGGGACCGGCGGCCGCCGACGCGTTCCTCGCGACGCTCGTGCCGAAGCTCACCAGCACGGCAGCCCACCGCAAGGACGGGCTCGTGATCGTCGTCTGGGACCAGGCGCCCGCGACCGGGCCGTTCGCCGACGCCCGCCCGTGCTGCAGCGGCCGCCCCGACGGCGTGCCGGGCGGCGGACGCACCGGCGCGGTCGTCCTCTCCCCGTTCGTGACCGCGGGCACGGTGCAGGACAAGCCCTACGACCACCTCGCGCTGCTCCGCACGCTCGAGGACCTGTTCGGCCTCGACCGGCTCGGGCTCGCCGCCGACCCGGCCGTCCAGGGCTTCGGCCCGAAGGTCCTGGCGGCCCCGGCCGCCGACGGCGACCGCTGAGGGGCCGCCTACTCGGTCGGCTCGGGCGGCGCGACGTCCGGCGCCACCGGCCCGTCCTCGTTGCGCTGGACCGCCCCCTGCACCTCCGGCGGGCCCTCGATCGCGTCGTTCACCTTCAGCCGGATGGTCTTGCCGTCCTTCGTCTTCAGCTCGAACGGCTTGCGGTCGTACGGGTCGCCGGGAATCGGGCTCATGCCGCCGAGGGTACCTCGACCAGCCCGGCCAGGAGGCAGGACCAGCCGAACCCGCGGGCCGCGAGCCCGCGCCCGTCCCGCGGGTCGTAGTACTCGCGCAGCCCGTCGCGCAGCGCCGCCTCCGTCAGGCCCGTCACGATCCGGTCGGCCTCCGCGCCGTGCCCGAGGTCGCGCAGCGCCGGGACCAGCCACCAGGCCGTGTTGACCCACGACGGGCCACGCCACGTGCGCCAGCGGTCGAAGCCGGGCAGGAAGCTCGGCTCGTCCATGCTGACCGACGGGATGCCGACGGCGGCGCGGTAGCGGCGCGGGTCGAGCAGGTGCTCCTCCACGAGCCGCCGGCGGACGTCCAGCGGCACGCCCGGGAGCGCCAGCGGCGCGAGCGCCGCCCAGGTCGACACGCGCACCGGCGTGCGCGCGCGACCCGCGAGGTGCAGGAACAGCCCGGTCGCCGGGTCGAGGCACTGCTCGCACAGCGCCTGCTCGACGCGGGCGGCGCGCGTCGCCCACCGCGCCTCGCCGCTGAGCCGCGCCATCGCGTGCAGGGACAGCGCGTAGGCGGTCGTAACCAGCACGTCGACGCAGTGGCGGTCGGTGGTCGCGGCGATGCGGTGCGCGTCCCAGCCCAGCCGCTGCCAGCGGCGCACGAGCCGGAAGTAGCCGGGCCGGTAGTGGACGTGCGGACCGAACACCGGGTCGTAGGCGGGCGCGTCGTCGAGGCCGGACTCGTCCGGGAGGACGATCGTCAGCAGCCCGTCGTCGCGCACGGAGCGGCGGGCCTGCAGCCAGTCCAGGTGCGCGGCGAGCGCGGGCAGCGCCTCGGTCGCGAAGCCCGGGTCCTCCTCGGCGCTCGCGCGCGCGACGTGCTCCCACGCCAGCGGCAGCAGCGGCGGGTCGATCGTCGTCGTGCGCCAGCTCCCCCACGACCGCTCGGTCGCGTAGAACGGGGCGCGCCGCCAGCCCGCGGGCGCATCCCAGAACACCGTGTGCGGCAGGAAGCCGTCCGGGTCCCCGGAGCGCAGGACCGTGCGCAGCTCCGCCCGGGCGCGGCCGCGGTCGTAGCGGCACCAGGCGATCGCGTGGAAGCAGGAGTCCCAGTGCCACATGTGGCGGTAGCGCGGCGTCGCCGGGACCGTGTAGGCGTACGGCACGCCACGCCGGACGCCCGTCCGCCAGTTGGCGCGCAGCGTGCGCTCGGCGAGCGCGTCGAGGCTCACGCCCCGCAGGCCAGCTCGTCGTAGGTGACCGCGACGCGCCGCCGCGCGCCGCGCAGCACCGCCTCGACGGCACCGATGTGGCGGGGGTGGTCGAGGTCGGCCGGATGGAGGTCCAGGCGCAGGACGTCCCCGGCGATCCCGGCGCCGGCGCGGACCACCAGCGGCGACAGCAGCCGCTTGGTGACCGAGGTCGTGCCGAGGCACAGCGCGGGGTTGAGCGTCGCCCGGCGGCCGCCGTCGTGGACGACGTGGGAGAGCGACGCCCACCACTCGAAGTGCGTGGCGAGCGTCGTGCGCAGCTCGTTCGTGTACGCGTAGGCAGGGGCGACGAAGCCGCGCGGCTCGACGCCCGCGAGGCGCAGGACGCGGCGCCCAGCGCGGACGGCGCGGCGCGTCTCGGCCTCGTCGAGCCCGACGAACTCGGCGGCGCGCCCCCCCTGCCAGCCGGCGAGCAGCTGCCGTCCCGGCGCACCCGGCTGGGTCTGGCGGTGCTGGAAGCCGTGCTGGGCGATCGCGTCGCCGAAGCGGCGCCGGTCGGCGAGCCAGTCGACCATCTCGGGGCGCCGGTCGTGGAACGGGTGCAGGTCGGGCGCCGGGATCACGAGCAGCGTGACGCGGTCGACGCCGTGGTCGTCGAGCCAGTCGCGGATCAGCGCGCAGCGCTCGTAGGTCGCGGGCTCGACGTCGTGGAGGGCGACGGCCAGGCGCAGCGGTCGCGTCACCCGGGCCATCGCTCAGACCGCCCGGACGCGGGGGCGACGGACGAGGTGGCGCAGCGTGTCGAGCTCGGCGGCGAAGACCTGCGGCCAGGCGTGGCGGCGGGCGAGGGCGGCCGACGCGACGTGGTCGGGCGTCGCGGCGCGCGCGGCGGCGATCGCGGCGGCGAGGCCGTCGACGTCCCCGGGCGCGTAGCGGTGCACGAGCGTGCCGCAGAGCCGGCCCGACGGCGCGGTCGTGCAGCAGACCGCGCGGGCGCCGCTGGCGGCCGCCTCGATCCCGACGAGGCCGAACGTCTCGTGCTCGCCGGGCATCACGACGCAGCGCGCGCCCGCGTACAGGCGCGCGAGCTCGTCGCGGTCGCCGACGAACGGCGCGAAGAGGACGCGGTCGGCGATCCGCAGCCGCGCGGCCCGCGCGGCGAGCCGCTCGCGCGCGGGACCCGATCCGACGAACCGCAGCGGCCACGGCTCGGCGCTGCGGGCGGCGGCCTCCAGCAGCGCGAAGACGCCCTTCTCGCGGGCGAGGCGGCCCACGTACACGGTCTCGTCTCCGCGCGGGACCTCGGGACGCGGACGGAACGCGTCGTGCAGGCCGAGCCGCAGCGGCACGTCGGCGGGGCGCCCGCAGTCGGCGGTGGTGTCGACCACCGACATGATCGCGTCGACCTCGCGCGAGGCGCGGCGCAGCCAGGCACGGAACAGCGGGACGTAGGCGCTCTGCGGGCCGGGGATGCCGGCGGCGTCGAGCTCGCTGGAGCCGTGGTGCACGGCCACGGCGAGCGCGCCGACCTCGTGGGCGACGGCGCTGACCCCACGGGGCGTCCAGAACGGGTCGTGGAGCAGCACGACGTCGGGTCGCAGGTCGCGCAGCGTGCGGCGCAGCCCGCCGCCGCCGAGCGGGATCCGGTAGCCGTTGGAGGTGGCCAGGCGCACCGCGCGCAGCTCGTGGCGCCCCCGGCGTGCCGCTCCACCGGCCCGGGGGTGATGAGGTGGTGCTCGACGTCCGGGTGGTCGGCGAGCTGCGCGACCTTCGCGTCGAGGTAGGTGCGGATCCCGCCGCTGCGCTCCCCGTACCAGAGCGCGACGTCGACGACACGCAGCGGCCGGTCGGGAACCAGCGCGAGGTGGCGGCGGGGCCCCTCGTCGTGGTCCCCGCCGAGGAGCCTGCCGGCCTCAGGCGACACGGCGGCCGGTCTCGTCGCGGGCGACGCCGCCGACCTGCAGCGCGCGGTGGTAGCCGGCGGCGAGGCGGCCGAGCGCCGCGTCCCAGGTCCGCTCGCGGACGGCGGCGAGGCCGTTGCGGGCGAGCCGCTCGCGCATCAGCGGGGCGTTGGCGAGCTCGTTGACCGCGGCGGCGAGCGCGTCGGCGTCGTGGTCGCGCAGCAGGCCGGTGACGCCGTCCTCGACGATCGAGCACGGGCCGCCCTCGTTCACCGCGACGACCGGCAGGCCGCTGGCCTGCGCCTCGAGCAGCACCTGGCCGAACGTGTCGGTCCGCGAGGCGAACAGGAAGACGTCGGCGCTGGCGTACGCGCGGGCGAGCTCCTCGCCCTCCAGCCAGCCGAGGAACGTCGCGTGCTCGCCGGGCGCGCGCGCAGCTGGTGCTCCTCGGGGCCGCCGCCAGCCAGGTTCAGGTGCAGCCGCGGGTTGGTCTCGCGCGCCCGCAGGAACGCGTCGGCGAGGAGGTCGGCGCCCTTCTCCTTCGTCTGCCGCCCGACGTAGAGGACGTTGATCGCGTCGCTGCCGAGCAGGCCCGAGGTCCGCTTGGCCGGGTCGAACCGGGCGATGTCCACGCCGCGGTCCCAGCGGCCGATGCGGCTGTCGGCGATCCCCATGCCGCGCAGCACCTCGTCGCTGGCGGGCGACGGGGTGAGCACGTGATCGCACTGCCCGTAGAAGGCGGCGATCGCGGCGCGGGCGCCGTGCTCCAGCAGCGGGTCGGCGGTCCGCAGGCCGGCGTACGCGGCGAGCTCGGTGTGGTAGCTGCCGAGGACCGGCAGCTCCATGATCCGCGCGACGAGCGCCGCGGCGATCCCGGCCGGGCCGGGCGAGCAGAGGTGCACGAGGTCGTAGCGGCCCTCGGCGAGCGTCTCGACGACCGCGGGCAGCGACGGCACTCCGACCTGGAGGCCGGCGTAGAACGGGATGTCGATCTCCGCGACCGCGCTGAGGCGCCGGTCGGTGTTGTGGTCGGTGCCGACGACCTCGACCTCGAAGCCGGGGACGCCGCGCTCGCGGATCTCGTCGAGGGTGTGCGTGACGCCGTGCATGCCGCCGACGGCGTCGGCGACGAGGGCGACGCGCAGCGGCTCGTTCTCGCGGTGGACGAGCTTGGCCTTCTCCTTGCCGAGGAACGCGGTGGCGGGCGCGTAGGGGATCGCGGCGACGCACGCGTCGAAGAACCCGCTCGCCGCACCGAGGTAGTCGGCGGCGCGCTTGGACGGGTCCGACGTCAGCGCGACGACCGCGTCCACCTGGCGCGCGAGCTTGCGCTCGTGCGCGCGGCGGGCCTTGCGATACAGGTCGGCGTGGCTGAAGTCCTCGTCCTGGAGCGTGGCGAGCAGCTCGGCCTCGGTGCCGTCGAACTCGATCGCGTCGAGCCAGGCGCGCAGCAGCGCGCGGGCGTCCTGGGGGCCGAGGTCGGCGCCGACGGCGGCACCGGAGCGGGCGTCGCCCTCGCGCATGACCCGCTCGATCATGGTGAGGACGATCTGCGGGTTCGGGGCGGGCTCGTCGTCGGTGGGGACGCCGAGCGCGCGGGTGGCGAGGCCCATCGCGGCGTGCGCCCACTTCGCGGCGCTGCCCTGCTCGCCGCGGGCGGTCGCGCGGCCGGCGCGGATGTGGGCGAGGAACTCCTCGACGGTCGCGCAGTACGGGGTCTCGGTGAAGGTGCGGCCGATGTCGACGCCGGCGTGGTCGTCGGAGCCGCCGATGCCGGTGCCGCCGTGCGTCTCGATGTAGACGGCGGCGGGCGCGTTGAGCTCGCGGGCGCGGCTGCCGTTGCGGGTCTCCCAGATCGGGAAGAGCTGGGCGAGGCGGCGGCGGTGGCGCGGGGTGAGCGGCGCCTCGACCGCGTAGAAGGGATGCGCGAGCGCGCAGGTGATGCCGTGCTCGTGCAGGTACTCGGCGACCTGCTCGACGTCCGTGTTGTGGGCCTGGATCCACTCGTGGTCGTCCGGCGTGATCCCGAGGCAGAGGACGTGGACGGCCTGCGGCTCGCCCTTGAACCAGAGCGTGGCCTCCTCGCTGAGGAAGACGCGCGGGTCGTCGGCGATCTGCAGGGCGCCGTCGATCGTGTCGTGGTCGGTGATGGTCACGAAGTCCATCCCGCGGCGCGTGGCGAGCTCGAGCACGTCCTCGGGGGGCGTGGCGCACTCGGGCAGGCCGAGCGAGCGCTGGACCCCGAGCTTGCTCAGCACGCTGGCGGTGCTGTGGCAGTGGAGGTCGGCCCGGCTCGTGCGGTGGAGCGTCATCGGTGCGTCTCCTGTCATCTGGTCGGTGGTGATGGGGCGCAGGTTCCTCCGGCTACGCAGGGCGTTTGTGAAGCGGCTGCCACCAGCCCGTGACCAGGCGGTGAACGCGGCGGGCCCGAACGGTTCCGCCGCGACGGGGAACCGGACGCCGGAGTCCACTTCCCGTTAACATCCGGACTCCGCAGTCCGCTTCCCCCTCGGAGTCCCCGTGTCCCCCCACGCCCCCCGCCCCAAGCCCATGCGCAGCCTGCTCGTCCTGAGCATGGCCGCCGCGACCTTCGCGCTCGCCCAGTCGACGCTCATCCCGGCGCTCACGACGCTGCAGGAGGAGTTCGGCACCGACGCCGCCGGGGTCGCCTGGGTGCTCACCGGCTACCTCGTCACCGCCGCCGTCTTCACCCCGATCATGGGCCGCCTCGGCGACATGTTCGGCAAGCGCCGCCTGCTCGTCATCTCGCTCGTCGCGTTCGCCGCCGGGTCGGCGCTGTCGGCCCTCGGCTCGACGCTCGAGGTCGTCGTCGCCGGCCGCGTCCTGCAGGGCGTCGCCGGCGGGGTGTTCCCGCTCTGCTTCGGGATCATCCGCGACGAGTTCCCGCGCGAGAAGGTGCCGTCGAGCATCGGCCTCATCGCCTCGATCGCGGGCATCGGCGGCGGCATCGGCATCGTCGGCGGTGGCCTGCTCGTCGACCAGGCCTCCTACCACTGGATCTTCTGGGTCGCCGCCGCGCTCGCGGTCGTCTCCGCCGTCGGCGCGCAGCTGCTCGTCCCCGAGTCCCCGGTGCGCAGCCCCGGCA
This sequence comes from Conexibacter sp. W3-3-2, assembly GCF_009707605.1. Classification (NCBI taxonomy): domain Bacteria; kingdom Bacillati; phylum Actinomycetota; class Thermoleophilia; order Solirubrobacterales; family Conexibacteraceae; genus Conexibacter; species Conexibacter sp. W3-3-2. The sequence goes on from NZ_WLYW01000001.1 coordinate 1,393,731, forward strand.
AGGTGGACCTGCGCGGCGCCGCGATCCTCTCCGTCGGGCTCGTGCTGCCGCTGTTCGCCGTCTCGCGCGCGACGACCTGGGGCTGGACCGACAGCCGCCTCGTCGCGCTCGTGCTCGCCGGGCTCGCCGTGCTGGCGGTCTGGTACCGCGTCGAGGCGCGCACCGCGCAGCCGCTCGCCGACGTCGAGACGCTGCGCAGCCCGCCGATCCTGATGACGAACGTCGCGACGTTCCTCGTCGGCTTCGGCATGTTCGGCTCGTTCATCCTCGTGCCGCAGCTCGCGCAGAGCCCGGAGTCCAGCGGCTACGGCTTCGGTCTCGACGCCACGCAGGCCGGCCTGCTGCTCCTCCCCGGATCGCTGTCGATGCTGGTGACCGGCCCGTTCGCCGGTGCCCTCGCGGGCCGGGTCGGGCCGCGCGTGCCGCTCGTCATCGGCGGCGCGCTCTCCACCCTCGGGCTCGTGCTGCTCGGCGTCGCGCACGGCAGCGAGCTGCAGGTGCTGCTGTTCGGCTGCGTCCTGTTCACCGGAATCGGCTTCGCGTTCGCGGCGATGCCCAACCTGATCGTCGCCGCCGTCCGTCCCGACCAGACCGGCGAGGCGACGGGCTTCAACGCGCTCGTGCGCTCCGCGGGCGCGTCGCTGGGCTCGCAGGCCGCGGCGTCGATCCTCGCCGGCAGCGCGCTCGCCGGGACGGTCGTGCCGCAGGAGTCGGGGTTCACCACCGCGTTCCTCGTCATGGGCGGCGTGGCGGCCGTCGCGACCGCGGTGTCGTGCGTGATCCCGGAGCCCGGGCGCTCCCGTGCGGGCGTCGGCCTCGCCGAGGAGCTGGCGGCGACGGCGCCGCTGGCCGAGCGGCCTGCCACCCTGTCGAGGGCATGAGCACGTCGCCGACCCCCGTCCGCAAGCGCGCCGACGCGGTCCGCAACCGCGAGGCCGTCGTCCGCGCCGCGACCGAGCTGTTCACGCGCGAGGGTCCGGACGTCGGCGTCGACGCGATCGCCGCGCGCGCCGGGGTCGGCAAGGCGACGGTCTACCGGAGCTTCCCGACGAAGGAGCACCTCGTCGCCGCGGTCGCCGCCGAGCGGCTGCGGTGGATGGCGACGATGACCGACGAGTGGTCGGCCGACGCGTCGGTCGACGGCTGGACCGCGCTGCGGGAGGTCCTGCGCGCCGCGGCGGGCAGCCGCGCGCGCGGCCTGCTCACCCACGGGCTGATCAGCGACTGCGACGACCCCGAGCTCGTCGCCGCGAAGGCCGAGTCGACCGCCGCGGGCCGGCGGCTGCTCGCCCGCGCACAGGCGGACGGCTCGGTGCGCGCCGACGTCGCCCACGAGGAGATCGCGACGCTCTTCCGCGGCCTGACGCTCGCGCTCACCGAGCGCGGCGAGCGCGACGTCGCCGTCTGGCTGCGGCACGCCGACCTGCTCGCCGACGCCGTCCGCGCGCGGTAGCCGCCCGGCCGGTGCGCCACCCGCGTCCGCTCGCCCGGGCCGTCGCCATGGCGGCCGTGTGGCTCGTGGCCGGGACGGGCACCCCGCACGCGGTCGCCGCCCCGCTGCACGCGCGGGCGGGGTCGCCGGTCGTCGCCCCCGCCGCGCCGTCCCCCTCCGTCGCCCGGCGGGCCGCACCGGCGCCCGCCGCCCGCGTGCGGCTGGTCGTCGTCCGTGGCGGGGCGGGGGACGCGCCGGGCGCCGCCGTCCGCCGACGGGAGCTGCGCATCCTCGGGACGGCCGGCCGCGACGCCGTGACGGTCACCCGCCACGGCGGACGGCTGCTCGTCACCGCCACGCGCGGGCGGCTCGCGGCGGGCGACGGCTGCCGGGCGGCCTCCGGCGCCGCGGGTCACCGCGGGCGCGCGGTGTCGTGCCCGGCGGCGTCGCGGCTGCGCGCGGCGTTGCTGGGGGGCGACGACGCCCTGACGGTCACCGCCGCCGCGCGCCTGGCCGTCCGCGCGGTCGACGGCGGCCCGGGCGCCGACGTGCTGGCCGACCGCTCCCCGCACTGCGACCCTGCGTGCGCGACCGCCACGGGCGCGGGCCTGCACGGGGGCGCGGGCGACGATCGCCTGCACGGCCCGCGACTCGACGGGGGACCGGGCGCCGACCGGCTCACCGGCACCCCCGGCGACGACGTCCTCTCCCCCGGCCCGGGACGCGACACGGTCCGGGCCGGCGCCGGGGACGACCTCGTCCGCGGCCCCGCCGCCGGCGCCCGCGTCGACGCGGGTCCCGGCGACGACCGCGTCGCCCTGACGCTGGCCGACCCCGGGGCACCTCGCACCGCGACGAGCACGCTCGGCTGCGGTCCCGGCGCGGACACCGTCGACGGGCCGGCGGTCGGGGACCTCCTGCGCGCCGACTGCGAACGCGTGCGCGGCATCGCCGACCTGCGCGAACGCACGACGAGCGCCGACCGCCGCACCCTCACGCTGCGGTTCGCTCCCGGCGAGGACCCGCGCGCACCGGCCTGCGGGGTGCAGGTCGTCGTCCTGTCCGACGCGGCGTCGACCGCGCCGCTGGGGCTGGCGGAGGGGCCGCTGGATCGCGGCGCGGGCACGATCGCGATCCCGCTCGCGGTCCCCGCCCCCGCCGCCGTGACGCTGCGCCTGCGGCTGTCCGTCTGCCCCGACGTCGCCGCGGGTGTGGACGCGACGACGAGCGGCCCGTTCTCGGTCGAGCTCCCCTGAACGCGCCAACATGGCGGATAGGCGCTCGAAAAGCGTCTCCGCGGAGGCGTCCGGTGGGCGAACGAGGACAGGTACTGACCGCGTTCCCGGTCATCCTGGGTGGTGTGATCGAGACCTCCGCCCGGCTGCTCTCCCTTCTCTCGCTGCTCCAGACCCGTCGCGAGTGGCCCGGCTCCGAGCTCGCCGACCGGCTCGAGGTCAGCCACCGCACGATCCGCCGCGACGTCGAGCGGCTGCGCGAGCTCGGCTACCGCGTGACCGCCACGCGCGGCGCCGCCGGCGGGTACCAGCTGCAGCCCGGTGCCGACCTGCCGCCGCTGCTGCTCGACGACGACGAGGCCGTCGCGATCGCCGTCGGGTTGCGCACCGCCGCGACCTCCGGCTCCGTCGAGGGGATCGCCGAGACCTCGATGCGCGCGCTCGTCAAGCTCGAGCAGGTGCTGCCCGGCCACCTGCGCCGCCGCGTCAACGTGCTCCAGTCGTACACCGTCCCGATGGGCGACCGCTTCACGACGCCCGTCGCGGCCGAGGTCCTCATGGCGATCGCCACCGCCTGCCGCGACCACACCCAGCTGCGCCTGGAGTACCGGCGCGGCGACGGCGAGACGATGGACCGCCTCGTCGAGCCCCACCGGCTCGTCTCGGCGGGACGGCGCTGGTACCTCGTGGCGTGGGACTGCGCGCGCGAGGACTGGCGCACCTTCCGCGTCGACCGGATCCAGCGCCCGCCCGTCCCGGGCCGGCGGTGCGCGCCGCGCCCCGCCCCCGCGCGCGACCTCGCCGCCTACGTCCAGCAGGGCATCGGCACGCTCTACCGGCGGGTCACGGGCACGCTCGTGCTCGACGGGTCGCTCGAGCAGCTGCGCCCGCGCGTGAGCCCCTACGCGGGCGAGCTCGAGGCGCTCGACGACGACCACTGCCTGCTCCACACCAGCGGCACGTCCTACCGCGAGATCGCCGCCTGGCTGTGCGTGATGGACGTGCCGTTCACCGTCCGCGAGCCGCAGGAGCTGCGCGACGAGCTCGCCGCCCTGGCGCAGCGCGCCGCCCGCAACGCGCGCGCCCCCGACGCTGCCTGACGGCCGTTCACCCGATCGTCACGGGATCGTCACGCGCGACCGTGAACGTGTCGCGCGATGGCCACGACGTCCCCCGGCGCGGTCCGCATCGACGCGGAGCGCGATGCCCTCGTGCTCACCCGCGCGCACCTGCGGCTCGAGATCAAGGACCGACCGTTCCGCATCCACCTGCGCCGCGACGGGCACCGGCTGCTGCGCGGCCTGCACGTCTGGGCGTGCACGGGGACCGTCGCCGACCGCTTCGTGCGCCACACCGAGGGCGTGATCCCGGACGAGCGCACCGGCTTCCCCGAGCGCACCGTCGCATTCGCGCTGCGCGAGGAGACGACGGACGGCGTGCTGCTGGGACTGACGCTCCAGGGCGGCCGCAGCGCGACGCTGCGGATCACGCTGCCCGCCGACGAGGAGGTGCTCCTCGAGGCCCACGCCGACGGCGACCCGCTGCGCGTGGCGCTGGAGTGGGACACGCGCACCGGCGAGCACTTCGCCGGCCTCGGCGCCCGCCACGGGCACGACGTCGACCATCGCGGCCGCCGGATCCAGCTCGGCGCCGACCGCTGGTACACCGGTCCGGACTGCCCGCCGGAGATGCTCGAGCTCGGCGGCATCCCGCAGGGCGACTACGCGCCCGTGCCGTTCCTGCAGTCCAGCCGCGGGTACGCGGTGGCGCTCGACACCCACGGCAACGGCACCCGGTTCGAGCTCGGCGCCCGGCGCGACACGACGATCGTCAGCGTCCGCGCGCGCTCGGGCCCGCTGCGCGCGCACGTGTTCACCGGGCCGGGACCGGCCGCACGGCTGCGCGCGGAGCTGCGCCGCACCGGCCTGCCCGGCCTGCTGCCTGCGTGGGCGTACGGCTTCTGGAAGTCCCGCGACGTCCACGAGCACCAGGACCAGGTGCTGCAGGACGCGCGCGGCTGCGCCTGGCACGGCATCCCGCTCGACGCGGTCGTCCTCGACTCCCCGTGGGAGACGAACTACAACACCTGGATCCCCAACCCGCACCAGTTCCCGGACTTCGCGGGCATGGTGCAGACGCTGCGCGCGCAGGGCGTGCGGACGGTCGTCTGGGTGACCCCGTGGACGAACGTGGACTCGCGCGACGGCCAGATCCCGCCCGACCCGGCCTCCCGGCGCCTGCACCGCGAGCCCGCCTCCAACTACGCGGCCGGCGCGCGCGACGGGCACTTCGTGCGCGAGGCCGACGGCCGCCCGCTGGTGCGGCAGTGGTGGATGGGCACCGGCTCCCCGGTCGACTTCACCTCCGCGGAGGCGGAGCGGTGGTGGCGCGAGCAGGCGCAGCGGGTCCTGCGGATGGGCGTCGCCGGCATCAAGGCCGACGACGGCGAGGGCTACTACCTCGAGGACGAGGTGCGCTTCGCCGACGGCAGCACCGGGGCGACGACCGCGTGGCGCTGGGGCGAGCTGTACCGGGCGTGCATGCAGCGCGCGCTGGACGAGGTCCACCCCGGCGAGGGCGTCCTGTTCGGCCGCAGCGGCTGGAGCGGCCAGCAGGCCCACGGCATCCTCTGGGGCGGCGACCAGGCGTCGGACTTCTGGTCGTTGCAGGCGCTCGTCGCCGCGACGATCAGCGCCGCGCACTCCGGCTTCTCGAACTGGTCGCACGACGTCGGCGGCTACCTCGGCCACAAGGGGATCGACCGCTGCCCGCCGGAGCTGCTGCTGCGCTGGGCGCAGCTCGGGGCGTTCACGCCGCTCATGCAGGCCCACGGACGGCTGCAGCAGGAGCCCTGGAGCTACGACGCCGCGACGCTCGAGCGCTACCGCGGCTGCGTGCTGCTGCACGAGATGCTCGTCCCGTACCTGCGCGCGGCGGCGCGGACGGCGGCCCGTACCGGCCTGCCGATCGTGCGGCCGCTGTCGCTGCTCGCTCCCGGCTTCGCGGACGCGTGGACCGTCGCCGACGCGTTCGGGCTCGGCCCGTCGCTGTGGGTCGCGCCGGTGCTCGAGGACGGCGCGCGCGAGCGCGAGGTGGTGCTGCCGCCCGGGCGCTGGATCGAGACGTGGTCCGGACAGCGGGTGAAGGGCGGGCGCGAGCACGTGGTCCCGGCCCCGCTCGACACGATCCCGGTGTGGGTGCGCGACGGGCACGTCGTCGTCACGCATCCCGCCGAGCACGTGGCGCGCGGGCTCGGCGACGCGGCGGACGCCGACCGGCCCCACGTCGCCACCCTGTGGGGCACGCCGCGCTGCGGGCGCGCGCTGGCGCACCTGCCGGACGGCAGCCCGGTGCGCTGGTCGGCGCGCGACGGCTGGACGCTGCCGCCCGACCGCGACGTGCGCACCGCGCAGCGCTGAGCGCGCCGGGGTCAGTCCCAGCCGTCGCGGACCGCGTCGCGCGCGAGCGTCAGCCAGTCGAGCTCGACGCCGAGACGCACGACGAGCAGCGCGGCCTGCCCGAGCATCCGCAGCGGCCAGAGGTCCGTGGGGGCGACCGACGCGTGCGGCGCGAGCGCGAGCGCGTCGCCGATCCGGTCGTCGAGGCGCTCGAGCACGGCGGTCGCGGCGGCCGCGTCGACCGTGACGGGGCCGCCGGCGAGGAGCGGGCCGAGCAGCTCGCGGCCGAGCGCGACCGCGGTCGCGGCGTGCTCGGCGGGCAGGGCGCCGAGCGCCTGGAGCGCGCGGGCGCCGGCGGCGTCGTCCCCGGCGGCGAGCGCGTCGAGCCCGGCGAGTACGTGGTCGGCGCGATCCCCGTCGATGCGGGCGACCGCACCGGCCTCGAGCAGCACGAGCCGCCCGGACCGGTCGAGCACGAGCGTCTCGGGCCGCAGGTCGGCGGCGACCGTCCCGTGGCGCACGGCGCCCCCCGCCAGCCGGACGAGCAGCTCGGCGGCGCGGGCGCGGTCGGCCCCGGTGGTCTCGAGGATCGGGGTGCCCGGGACGTGCTCGCGCACGAGGACCCCGGGGTGCGAGAGCTCGGTGACGGGCGCGGCGACGCCGAGGTCGTCGTGGCGGCGCAGCGCGCGGTGCAGGCCGCGCTGCTGGGAGGCGACGGACTCTAGGTCGAGGTCGTCCATGACGCGCTCGCGGACCTCGCCGACGATCGCGGGGACGTCGACGGCGGGGAACACGGAGCGGGCCTGCCCGACGAGCTGGTCGGCGAGCGCGAGGTCGGCGCGGACGATCCCGGTCAGGCCGGGGCGCAGCACGGTCACGGCGACGGGCTCGCCGTCGCGCTCCCCGAGGTGGGTCTGGGTGGCGGGACCGACCGTCGCGGGGGTCTCGTCGAGGCGGTCGAGCTCGTCGGTGACCTTCCCGCCCCAGGCGTCGCGCAGGAGCTTCTCGACCTCCTTGTAGGGCAGCGGCGTCACGGCGTCGGCGGCGTCCTGCAGCTCGGCCCAGAGCTCCGCGCGCACCGCGGGCGGCAGCAGGTCGGGTGCGAGGAGGCCGTGGGCCTGGCCGAGCACGACCCGCATCGAGGTGGTCCCGCGGCCGATGGTCCGCGCGGCGGTGAGCAGCGCGCGGACGGCCTGGAGCTGACGATCGTCGGTCACGTCCCGCAGGCTACCCGCGCCGGGTGCCGGGGCCGCTCAGCCCGCGAGCCCGGGCCAGTCGAGCTCGCGCTGCACGCGCTTGGGGAGCTTCGCGACGACGAGGTCGTAGGAGTCCTCGAGCAGCTCGCGCAGGAAGCGGTCGGGGAGCGTCCCGTCGCAGACGACGGTGTTCCAGTGGCGCTTGTCGAGGTGGTAGCCCGGCCGGACCTGCTCGTGGGTCTCGCGCAGCTGCGCGGCGAGGTCGGGATCGCACTTGACGCTCATGGTCGGTGGCGTCGCGTCCTGCGGGACGAGCGCGAACATCTTGCCGCCGACCTTGAAGACCATGGTCTGCGGGCCGAACGGGAACGTCTCCTGCGCACCGGGCAGGGCGAGGCAGGCGGAGCGCAGGGCGGCGGCCGTCGTCACGGCCGCGAAGCCTACGCGGCGGCGATCCCGACGCTCGCGGGCCGCTCGCCGCGCAGCACGGCGCGGGACTGCTCGAACAGCTGCGGCAGCGAGGCGGGCCGGTGGGACGGCTCGATCTCGAGCATCAGCGGGGCGCGGTGGGCGAGCAGGACGTCGCGGACGCGGTCCCAGGGCAGCGTGCCCGCCCCCGGCGGCAGGTGCAGGTCCAGCCGCAGCGGGTCGACGCCGGGGAAGCCCAGGCCGTGACGGCGGGCGCCGAGGTTGTCGTGCACGTGGAAGAGGACGACCTCGGGCGCGACGCGGGCGACGACCGCCTCGAGGTCGGTGCCGTGCAGGCCGCTGGTGACGTGCGCGTGGCCGAGGTCGAGCAGCATGCCGACCGACGGGTTGCGCAGCCGCCGCACGAGGTCGTGGATGCGCAGCGGGTCGTGGGTGAGGCGCGGCGGGCCGGGGAAGACGGGCGCGAGGTTCTCGACCGCGACGGTGACGCCGAGCGCGTGGGCGCGCTTGCCGAGCCGCGCGAGGGCCCGCTCCTCCCCTTCGGCGCGCAGCCGCGAGCGCTCGCCCGCGGGGCCGTCGGCGTCGAGGTGGTTCAGGCCGTGGTAGACGACGATCTCGGCGCGGGCCTCGACGGCGTAGTCGAGCAGGCCGTCGAAGGCACGGTCGTGGTCCAGGGCGCCGAGCGCGAGGTCGTCGGGCCCGTGCAGCAGCAGCCGCAGCCCGGTGGGCTCGAGCGCGGCGCGGACGCCGCGGGCGTGCAGCCGCAGCCGCTCGCGGTCGCAGAGCATCTCCTTCGGGGGCGTGTGGATCTGCACCCAGCCGAAGCCGGAGGCCTCGATGCCCTTCAGGGCGGCCGTGGTCGGCCACGTCTCGCGATGGACGTTGATCCCCATGCGCGCGTGCAGGTCCATGAATCGAGCGTCCTCCCCGGACCGGGGTCTGCCGTGACCGGCCGGTGACCGTGCGGTGAAGATCGTGTGACCGGCCATGGACGCGACGCCGGGCGCACCGGGCTCGCACCCCACGACATCCGTCCAGCGGGCCCTTCAGGTCACCGGGGATGGCGCCGATGCGCTCCCCGGTAGGGGCCCGCAACCGGGTCCGGAGAAGGGCACCGAACCGCGTCCCACAGCAGCGTCGCGGTGCCCGTGAGGGGAGTCACCGACAACCATGAACCATCAGATCAAGCGCTCCGGCACGGTCGCCGCGATCGCCGCACTGTCCATCGGCGCCACCGCCGGCGTGACCGCCTCGGCGGCCAGCGCCGCCCAGGCGCCCGTCACCCCGTCGGGGGTCGGCACGCAGCGCATCCTCGGGCTCGGCAGCCTGCCGGTCCTGGGCCCGGTGCTCACCCCGATCCTCCAGCAGGTGACCTCGACGCTGCCCGCCCCGCTGGCGCAGACGCTCGAGTCGCTGCCCGCGGTCGACCTCGGCACGATCATCGCCAACGCGAACCCGACGCAGCTCACGACGATCCTCGACGGGCTGTCGCTCGACGCGCTCACCCAGGCGCTGACCGTGCTCGACCTGCCGCTGCTCGGGGACGTGCTCGACACGGCGCTCGGCCAGACCGACGGGCTGAACCTCGTCGCGAACCTCCTGACCGGCGCGTCGGGCGGCGACCTGACCGCGCTGCTCGGGGCGCTCGACCCGACCCAGCTCGGGGATCTCGTCAACACGCTGCTGCCCGCCCCTCTCGCCGGGGTCCTGGGCGGGGCGACGGGCGGTGACCTCACCACGCTCGTCGGCGCGCTGGACCCGGCGAAGATCACGGAGCTGCTGGCGCTCGGCAACGGCCTGCCGCTCGGCTCGCTCGTGACCGGCCTGACGGGCACGCTCTCCGGTGCGGCGCCGAGCGCGGCCGGGCTCGCGAACCCGCTCGCCCAGCTGCAGGCGCTGCTGGCCGGCCTGCCGGTCGGGGCGAACCTGCTGCAGCTCGACAGCCTCCTGGGCACGGTCAACGGCCTGCTGACGACGACCGGCGTCGCGGACCTCCCGATCGTCGGACCGCTGCTGGAGTCGGTGACCCGCGTCCAGGCGACGAGCGGCACGACGCCCGCGCTGACGACGCTCGCCTCGACGCTGTCCTCGCTGCTGGGCTCGCGTCCCGGCTCGACGCCGCTGAAGCCGACGACCACGACGACGAAGCCGTCGGCCACGACGCCGGGCTCGACCTCACGGCCCGGCGCGGCCGCGAGCGCGCGGGCCCGGGCCACGATCGGCAAGGCACTGCTGACGAAGAGCCGCAAGTCGGCGTCGTTCACGGTGAGCTGCCCGAAGGTGGCGGCGAAGGGCTGCGTCGTGCAGGTCAGCGCCTCGCTGGCGGGGACGAAGGTCCTGAAGCCGCGCTGGATCGCGGTCCTGTCGGGCAGCTCCCAGAAGGTCAGCGTGAAGCTCTCGCGCGCCGTGACCAAGCGGCTGGTGGCCAAGGGCGGGACGCTGACGTTCCGCGCCTCGACCGCCGCGGCCTCCGGCGGCGCGGTGACGAAGGCCCTGAAGGTGAAGAAGACGGCGAAGCGGCGCTAGGCGCCGGTCCGGGCGGAGACTCGGGGCTCAGGCGGTCGCCTGGGCCTCGAACTCCTCGAGTGCCGCGTACGCGGCCTCGACGGCCCGCTTGGCCGCGGTGTGCTTCGCGGTCGACTTGGCGCTCTCGTAGGGCGTCGCCCACGCCTCGGGCGCGGCGAGCTCCTCCTCCGTGCTGACCAGCGCGGCCTCCGCGTCCTCGATCGCCCGCTCGAGCTTCTGCTGCATCCGCAGCCGGTTCTTGGACGGCGCCTTCTTCGTGGCGGCCGCCCCGTCGCTGCCGTTGGACGAGCCGGTCGGGGCGCCGGCGGTGGCGCGGGCGGCGGCCGGGGCACCGCCAGCGCCGCGCGGCGCGGCCGCGGACGTCGGGGCGTCGTCGGAGCGGCGCGCGGCCATCCCGTCGGGCCGCCGCTCGTCGGCGGCGAACCGCGCGGACGCGCGGCCCATCGCGGGCGGTCGCGGCAGGTCGCCGTCGTCGATGCCGGCGGCGAGCCGCGCCTGCCGCTCGGTGAAGTACTCCTGCCAGCCGCCGACGTAGGAGCGCAGGCCGTAGCGCTCGACAGCGATCGTGCGGGTGCCGACGGCCTCGAGCAGCGCGCGGTCGTGGCTGACGAGGATGAGCGCCCCGTCGAACGCGGTCAGCGCGTCCTCGAGCGCCTCGCGGCTCTCGATGTCGAGGTGGTTGGTCGGCTCGTCGAGGATCAGCACGTTCGCGCCGGAGGCGACGAGGATCGCCAGCGACAGCCGCTGCCGCTCGCCGCCGCTGAGGCCGTCGAGCGGCTTCTCCTGCTCCTCACCGCTGAACAGGAACTTCCCCAGCAGCGATCGCGCCTCGTTCGGGGACAGCCCGGTGCGCTTGACCGCCGCCTCCGCGACGGTGCGGGCCCCGTCCTTCTCGAGCTCGTCGCCGTGCTGGGAGAGGTAGCCGACCTTGACGTTGTGGCCGGTGCGCAGCTTGCCGGCGTCGAACACGCGCTGCCCGGTGAGGGCGCTGACGAGCGTCGACTTGCCGGTGCCGTTGGAGCCGACGAGCGAGACGTGCTCGCCGCGCTCGAGCCACAGCTCGGCGTCGTGCAGCAGCACCTTCGGCGGCTCGCCGACCTCGAGGTGCGCGCCGTCGAGCTCGAAGATGACGCGACCGGTGCGCTCGGCCTTCTTGAACTGGAAGCCCATCTCGCGGGTGTCGCGCGGGTCGCGTTCGATCTTCTCGATCTTGTCGAGCGCCTTGACCCGGGACTGGGCCTGCTTGGCCTTCGTCGCCTTCGCGCGGAACCGCTCGACGAACGCCTCCATGCGCGCGATCTCCTTCTGCTGCTTGGCGATCGCGCGGCCGAGCGCGAGCTCGCGCGCGGCCTGCTCCTTGCGCCACTGGTGCCAGGTGCCCTTGAAGAAGCGGGTGCGGCCGGCCTCGACCTCGAGCACGCAGGTGCCGACGGCCTCGAGGAACCAGCGGTCGTGCGCGACCATGATGACGGCGGCGTCGAGCGCGACGAGCTTCTGCTCGAGCCACTCCAGCGACTCGATGTCGAGGTGGTTGGTGGGCTCGTCGAGCAGCAGCAGGTCGGGGGACGCGGCGAGCGCGCGGGCCAGCGACGCGCGGGTGATCTGCCCGCCGGAGAACGTGTGCAGCGGCCGGTCGAGGTCGTCCTCGACGAACCCGAGGCCGTGGATGACGCCGTTGGTGGCGTCGCGCCAGCCGTAGCCGCCGGCGGCCTCGAAGCGCGCCTGGGCGTCGGCGTAGCGGCTGAAGACGCTCTCGTCGCCTTCCCCCATGCGCGCCTCGAGCGCGGCGAGCTCCGCCTCGAGCTCCAGCGGCTCGGTGCAGGCGCTGAGCACGTAGTCGCGCAGCGTGACGTCCTGGTCGCGCGGCGGGCGCTGGTCGTGCAGCACGACCTTGCAGTTCTTCTCCAGGACGAGCTCGCCGCCGTCGATCGACGTGTCGCCGGCGAGCATCCGCAGCAGCGTCGTCTTGCCGGCGCCGTTGCGCCCGGCGATCGTGAGGCGGTCCTTGCGCTCGAGCTTGAACGACACGCCGCGCAGCAGCGGGGTGCCCGACATGTCCTTCGCGAGGTCGGAGGCGATCATCACGGCCATACGACCCCCATGGTAGGCGGCGCTAGGGTCGGGCGATGCCCGCCTTCCAGGAGCTGATCACGTCGGAGGAGGCGCTGCGCGAGCTCGTGCCCCCGCCGCCGGCGACGCGGCTGTCGCGGTCCAAGGAGCTGCGCGAGCTCGACGAGCACGCACGCGCGTGGATCGCCGCCTCGCCGCTGGTGCTCGTCGCGAGCGCCGACGCGGACGGGCGCTGCGACGTGTCGCCTCGGGGCGGCCCGGCGGGCTGGGTGCGGGTGCTGGACGACCACCGGATCGCGCTGCCGGACGCTCCCGGCAACGGCCGGATCGACACGCTGCGCAACGTCGTGCAGACCGGTCTCGCGGGCCTGCTGTTCGTGGTCCCCGGCCGCCGCGACGTGCTGCGGGTCAACGGGTCGGCGTGCGTGACGCGGGACCCGGAGGCGCTGGAGGGGATCCCGGGCTCCCCGCGGCTGGCGCTCGGCGTCGTCGCCGAGGAGGTGTTCTTCCACTGCGCGAAGGCGCTGCTGCGCAGCGGCGTGTGGGACCCGGACGGCTGGCCGGCGCCGGACGCGCTGGCGCCGTTCTCGGTGGTGCTGCGCGACCATGCGGCGCGCAACGGCAACGACGTGGACCTCGACGACGCCGAGGCCCAGATCGTGGAGTCGCTGGCGACCCGGATGTGGTGAGTCCGCTCAGGGCGCGACGGGCTCGGCGGCGTCGCTGCGCGGGTCGACGAGGATCTTCGCGAACGCCTCCGGGTCGGCGAGCGCCGTGAACGCGGCGTCGACGCCCTCGAGGCCGACCGTCGCGGACAGCAGCGGCCGGGGGTCGACCTTCCCGTCGGCGAGCAGGTGGAGGGTGTCGCGGAACTCCAGCGGCGTGTAGCCGATGACGAACCGCAGGTCGACCTCCTTGTTGATCGCCATCGCCGGGGTGATCTGGTCCGTGCCGACGCAGACGCCGACGACCACGACGCGCGAGTACATCGGAGCGCTGGAGACGAGCTGGTCGATGACGCCGGGGACGCCGACGCACTCGAAGATCACCGGGTGCTTGGGCTCGATGCCGAGCCTCTCGGCGAGGCGGAAGCCGGGCCAGGGGCCGAACGGCAGCTTCGAGAGCTTCTCGGTCGCGCCGACGGCGAGCTCGAGCGCCTCGGGGATCGTGGTGAGGTGGTCCTTGGACGGGGCGGCGGCGAACGGGTCCGTCTCGCGCGGGTCGACGACGACGTCCGCCCCGCAGCGGCTGGCGAGCGCGCGCCGGCCCGGCGAGTAGTCGCTGGCGACGACGGTGTGCACCCCGCGCGCCTTGAGCATGAGGATGACCCCGAGGCCGACGGGACCGCAGCCGATCACGATCGCGACCTGCCCCTTGCCGACCTCGCCGCGGCGGACCGCGTGGTAGGCGACGGCCATCGGCTCGGTCAGCGCGGCGACCTCGACGTCCAGCCCGTTGGGGACCGGGAGCATCAGGGACCGCTCGACGAGCACCTGCTCCGCGTAGGCGCCGGGGGCGTGCTGGGAGAGGCCCAGGGTGTCGACGCCGCCGCCGGCCCCGCCCGCGCGCAGCAGCGGGAACGCCACGACCGGCGTTCCCGCGGGGACGTCGGCCTTGGTCTTCGGGCCGTACTCGGCGACCGCGCCGCAGAACTCGTGGCCGAACACGACCTGCTCGTCGGAGCGGCCGAAGCGGTCGTAGCCGCACGCCGCGGTCATGTCGGCCCAGTCGTCGATCCCGTGACGCGCGTGCAGGTCCGAGCCGCAGATGCCGCAGCGCAGGACCTCCAGGCGGACCTGCCCGCGCTGCGGGACGGGATCGGGCAGCTCCTCGACGGTGAGCTCGGCGTTCTGGCAGACGACGGCGCGCATGCGCGCACCCTCTCACGAACGCGACCGTTCAGGGAGGTCGCTCAGGGCGCCGGCGGGCGGAACGCCAGGGCCTGCGGGTAGGCGCCGCGCGCGTGCAGCGTGGTGGCCGCGTCGCTCAGCGCCTGCGCGGCGAGCCCCATGGTCCCCGGGCCGAACGACACGCGCGCGACCCCCAGCGACGCGAGCTCGGCCAGCGACGGGGACGCCGGGCCCGCGACGACCGACAGCCGCCCCTCGAACGCCTGCGCGAGCATCCCGATCGTCTGCGCGTCGCGGACGCCGGGCACGAAGACGCAGTCCGCGCCCGCCTCGAGGTACGCGACCCCCGCGTCCATCGCGCGGGCCCGGACCCCGTCGCCCTTGAGGTACTCGTCCGTCCGCGCGTTGATCACGAACCCGACCCCGGCGGCGTCGCCCGCGGCCCGGGCGGCCATCACGCGGGCGACGTGCTCGTCGATCCCCTCCGCCTTGTCCTCGAGGTTCGCGCCGACGACGCCCACGGCGATCGCGGCGGCGACGGTCGAGCCGGTGTCCCCGTAGCCGGACTCGAGGTCGGCGGTGACGGGCAGGTCGGTCGCGGACGCGATCACCGACACCGCGGCGAGCATCTCCTCGACCGGGATCTGCTCCCCGTCGGCGTAGCCGCGCGCCTCCGCGATCGAGTGCGACGCGGTCGCGAGCGCCTCGCAGCCGGGCGTCGCGGCGACGGTCCGGGCGCTCCACCCGTCCCAGACGTTGACGACGACCAGCGGGTCGCCGGGGCGGTGCGCGGCGCGGAGGGTGTCGGCGAGGGCGGCGAGATCGGACATGCCCCCCAGCCTACGGGCGGGGGCGTCCTCAGCCGCGCGGGGCCTGCGGCAGGCCGCCGCCGTCGCGCTGGAACGCGACCAGGCGCGTGTTCTCGCGCGCGACGCGCTCGGGCAGCGGCAGCGCCTCGTACTCGCGGAACATCGCCTTCAGCGTGCGCAGGCCGTCCGCGTCGTTGGCGACGAGCTGCTCGGCGAGCTCGATCGCCGCGGCCTCGGCCTGCGCCTCGGGCGCGGTGCGGTGCAGCAGGTGCAGGCGGGCCGCCTCCTCCATGCCGACGACGCGCCCGGTGAAGACGAGGTCCTTCGCGACCGACAGGCCGACGAGCGGCGCGAGCCGCGCCGGACCGACGGGGACGCCGAGGCGCGCGCCCGCCCACGCGAGCTTCAGGTTGTCGCCACCGACGCGCAGGTCGCAGCCGGCGGCGAGCTCGGCGCCCGCCCCGACGACGTTGCCGACGCACACCGCGACGGTCGGGACCGGGAGCGCCTCGAACCGCGCGTAGACCTCGGCGAAGAGCTCCATCCGCTCGACGCCCTCCGCGGGCGTGAGCTGCTCGCCGACGTCCGCGCCGGCGCACAGCGCGCGGGTCGCGGTGGTCGACACGACGACGACCCGGAGGGCCGGATCGGCCTCCAGCTCGGCGAGCGCCGCGAGCAGCTCCCGCAGCGTCGCGCGGTCGAGCGCGTTGCGGACCTCGGGGCGGTCCAGGCGCAGGATCTCGATCCCGGCGCCGAGGCGTTCTCTGGCGAGCGACGACATGACCCCCTCGTTCTATACGATTGCCGGGCCATGACCGCGTTCGCCCGCATCGCCCTCACCACCTGCGTCACCTTCGCGCTGCTCGCCCCGTCCGCCTTCGCGCAGGCGTCCGGCGAGGGGCTCTACGGCGAGACCAACGACCGGGTCGTCACGAACTTCGGGTTCATCCTGATCGCGTTCTTCCCGCTGTTCATCCTCACGATGTCGCTCATCCAGTGGAAGCTGGAGAAGCGCAAGGACGAGAAGAAGGCGGCGGCCAAGAGCCGCGCCAACGACGAGATCTGGAAGGGCGGCTGGTAGACCGGCCCCCGGGCGCGCCCGGCGTGCCCGTCCCCCAGCAGGTTCTTCACATGGCCTCGCGGATCCTCCGCGAGGCTTTGTCGTGCGGCTCGTCGACCCGGCCGCCGCTGCAGTCTCCGCGCCCCGCCTGAAGCCCCTCCCTCCGGCTTGCGGGGCGCGTCGCGTCGAGGCCCCGGCGGGACCACCGGCGTTCCGGATAGGGTCGCCCGAGTTCGTCGGTTCCGCGGGAGAGAGAGGCTGTATGTCGTACGTCGTGACGGGCGCGACCGGGTTCATCGGTCGGCACCTGGTGGCCGAGCTGCTGGCCAACCGCAAGGGGGACGTCCACGTCCTCGTGCGCAGCGGGTCGAAGAAGAAGCTCGCCGCGCTGATGGAGGGCTGGGGTCCGCAGGCGGCCAAGCGCGTCAAGCCGGTCGTGGGCGATCTGGCGAAGCCGCGCCTGGGCGTGTCGAAGAAGTGGATCGCCGAGCACCAGGGGAAGGTCGGGCACGTCTTCCACCTCGCCGCCATCTACGACATGACCGCCGACGACGCGACGAACGAGCTGCTGAACACGGGCGGCACGCGGCACGCCGTGGAGTTCGCCAACGCGGTCGGCGCCGGGATCTTCCACCACACCTCCAGCGTCGCCGCGGCCGGCGCGCACCGCGGCC
Source organism: Conexibacter sp. W3-3-2 (assembly GCF_009707605.1). Lineage (NCBI taxonomy): Bacteria > Bacillati > Actinomycetota > Thermoleophilia > Solirubrobacterales > Conexibacteraceae > Conexibacter > Conexibacter sp. W3-3-2. Next base: position 1,410,410 of record NZ_WLYW01000001.1, read on the forward strand.
TGTTCCGCGAGGACATGTTCGACGAAGGGCAGAAGCTCCCGTCCGCCTACCACCGCACGAAGTTCGAGAGCGAGAAGATCGCCCGGACCGAGACGGAGATCCCGTTCCGGGTCTACCGGCCCGCCGTCGTCGTCGGCCACTCGCAGACCGGCGAGATGGACAAGATCGACGGCCCGTACTACTTCTTCAAGCTGATCCAGAAGCTCCGCGACGCGATGCCGCCGTGGCTGCCCCTGGTCGGCCCGGAGCTCGGGCACACGAACATCGTGCCGGTCGACTTCGTCGCGAAGGCGATGGACCACATCGCCCACCAGAAGGGCCTCGACGGCCAGGCGTTCCACCTGACGGCGCCGAAGTCGATCCGCTCCGGCGAGGTGCTGAACATCTTCGCGCGCACTGCGCACGCCCCGCAGTTCGCGATCCGCGTCGACAAGAAGCTCACCGACGCGCTGCCCAAGGGCACGATCTCGATGCTGCTGAAGCTCCCGGCCCTCAAGGGCATCCGCGACGGCATCCTCAAGGACGTCGGGATCCCGCCGGAGGTCGTCGAGCACGTCGGCTTCAGCTGCCAGTTCGACACGCGCGACACCGAGCGGGCGCTGAAGGGCTCCGGGATCGCCGTGCCGCCGCTGGAGGACTACGCGGACGTGCTGTGGCAGTACTACGAGCGCCACCTCGACCCCGAGCTGTTCAAGGACCGCTCCTTCGAGGCCGCGGTCCGGGGGAAGATCGTGATGATCACCGGCGCCTCGTCGGGGATCGGCGAGGAGGCCGCGCGCAAGTTCGCGGCCGCGGGCGCGATCCCGCTGCTCGTCGCGCGGTCGCTCGACAAGCTCGAGGCGCTGCGCGACGACCTCGTGCGGGCCGGCGGCACCGCCCACGTCTACAGCGCGGACCTGACGAGCCTCGACTCGATCGAGGACCTCGCGCAGCGCGCGCTGGCCGACCACGGCCGCGTCGACATCCTCGTCAACAACGCGGGCCGGTCGATCCGCCGCTCGATCAACCTCTCGCACGACCGCTTCCACGACTTCGAGCGGACGATGCAGCTGAACTACTTCGGCGCGATCAAGCTCGTCATGTGCCTGCTGCCGTCGATGCAGAAGAACCGCTTCGGCCAGGTCATCAACGTCAGCTCGATCGGCGTGCAGACCTCTCCCCCGCGCTTCAGCGCGTACATCGCGTCGAAGAGCGCGCTGGACGGGTGGACGCGCGTGGTGTCCTCCGAGGTCATCGGCGACAACGTGCACTTCACGACGATCCACATGCCGCTCGTGCGGACGCCGATGATCGCCCCGACGAAGATGTACGACTCGTTCCCGACGATCAGCCCGTCGGAGGCGGCGGACATGATCTGCGAGGCGGCGCGCTCCCGGCCCAAGCAGATCAACACGAAGCTCGGGACGGCGGGCGAGGTCCTCTACGCGCTCGCCCCGAAGGTCTCCGACCAGATCCTCCACATGGCCTACAAGGTCTTCCCCGACTCGGCGGCCGCGCGCGGCGAGAAGGACGAGAGCGAGAAGGCGAGCATCGAGCAGGTCGCGATGGCGACGGTCATGAAGGGCGTCCACTGGTGAGCCGCAGGGTGCGCTCGCGCACCCACGGCACGTAGCCGTCCGGCCGGGCGTCGATCCGTAGACGGGTCACCGCCCGGCCGACCGTCAGCGTCAGCCGCCGCGTCCCGGGCGCGACCCGGCGGACGACGCGGCGCGTCCCGGCCAGCACCCGGATCTCGCCGGGTGCCTGCGCGGCGAGCGTCACGGTCACGCGGTCCCGCGTGCGGCGGGCGGTGGCCCCGGTGAGGACGCGGCCGCGGCCGTCGAGGTCCGCGCAGTCGGGGCGCAGGAAGCAGCGCAGCGGCGGGATCTCCCGGGTCGGCGTGCCGCTGCGGGTGAGGATCGCCGGCGCGACGAGCGCGAACGCGGCGAGGTCGACGCCGTCGAAGAACAGCTTCCCGCAGGCGCTGCGGTCCGCGCGCGCGACGACCGCCGGTCCCGGGTGCCCGAGCGCGTCGGTGGTCAGCGCGAACGCGGCCGCGTCACCCGCCATGAGGATGTGGTCCTGGCCGGTGGGCATGCGCCGTCCCGGGCACAGGTCCTGGATCTGCACCGAGGTCATGCCGGGCTGCTCGTTGGCGGCCGGCTGCGGCGTGACGGTCGCGTCGGCGAGCGTGCCGATCGCGGTGTAGGAGGGGCCGGGTGGCAGCGCGCGGCGCGCGAGCGCGGTGAGGAGCTCCGAGCCCGTGGCGATCTGGTGGAACGCCGGGACGCAGCCCTCGGGACGCGCGCACTCGGCGGTGATGGCGGTCGAGCCGCGGTCGTAGGCGCCGACCAGGCCGACGAGATCGTCGACCATCGCGGCGAGGTCCGGCCAGATCCGCAGTGCGAACACGGGCTGGAACGCGCCCTGGCTCTGCCCGATGATCGACAGGCGGCGCCCGCCGGCGCGGCGGTGCACCTCGCGGATCGCGGTCGCGACGTACTCGGCGCTGCGCTGCACGTCGACGTAGCCGAAGCCGGGCATCGTGACCGTGCAGACGGCGTGGCCGCGGCGCAGCAGCACGGGCTGGTGGTTGCTCGGCCAGTTCTCCTGCGCGGTCACGCCGGTGCCGTGCACGAGCAGGACGGGCGTCGCGACCGAGGTCGCCGGGTCCCCCAGGCAGCTGATCGCGGCCAGGCGCTGCGGCAGCGGCTCGGTCATCACCGGGCCGGGCTCGGCGGACGCGGCGGCGGGCGCCGCGGCGAGGGCGAGCAGCGCGACGAGCGCGGCCCGGCGGGCGGGACGCCGGCGCGGAAGAGCCTGAACGATCGTGTTCATCAGGGCGCGCATGCTCGCACAGGGCCGGGGTCCGGTGCTTGCCATGATGGGTGGGTGCTGCGGGTGTGGACCCACGCCGATCACCCGTTCCCGCTCCCGGAGCGTCACCGCTACCCGCTGGCGAAGTACGCGCTGCTGCGCGACGCGGTGCTGGCGCACGGCCTCGCGACGCGCGCGGACACCCCCGCGGAGATCTCCTGGGAGGCGCTGCTGCGCGTGCACGACCGGGCGTTCCTTGAGCGGATGCGCACCGGCGCGCTGGACCGCCGCGAGTCGCGCGTGCTCGGGCTGCCGTGGTCGCCGGAGCTCGTCGAGCGCGCCCGGCGCGGGACGCGCGGCACGCTGCGCGCGGCCCGCGACGCGCTGGACGGCCAGACGATCGGCGTCATGCTCGGCGGCGGCACGCACCACGCGGGCCGCGCGAGCGCGCGGGGCTACTGCCTGTTCAACGACCTCGCGGTGACGACGACCGAGCTGCGTCGCGAGGGGCGCCTGCGGCGCGTCCTCGTCGTCGACTGCGACGTGCACCAGGGCGACGGCACCGCCGAGCTGCTCACCCCCGACCCGGAGGCGTACACGCTCAGCCTCCAGTGCGAGCGCAACTACCCGTTCACGCGGATCCCCAGCGACCTCGACGTCGAGCTGCCGACCGGGACCGGCGACGACCTCTACCTCAGCTCGCTGGAGCGGGCGCTGGCGATCGCGGTGCGCGAGTCGCGCCCCGAGATCGTCCTCTACCTCGCCGGCGCCGACCCGTGGGAGGGCGACGGCCTCGGGCGCCTGTCGCTCACCAAGGCCGGGCTGCTCGCGCGCGACGAGCTCGTCCTCGACGCGGCGCTGGCCGCCGGGGTCCCGGTCGTCGTCACGCTCGCCGGCGGCTACCCGCCCGACGTGCACGACGGCGTGGAGATCAACCTCGCCACCGTCCGTGCGGCGGCGGCACGGGCGCGCCCGCTGCCCTCGCCGTAGCCCGGTGGACCACAGCTCGCGGCGCCCGCGAGCTGGTGTCCACCGGCGCCGGCGGGCGGCCGGTGGCGCCGGACCGGCAAGATGCAGCGGGCATGCCGCCGCCCGCCCGCAACCTCGTCAACCTCAAGGACGTCCGCAAGGGCTACGGCTCGCGGACCGTGCTCGACGGCGTCACGCTCGGCGTCGCCGAGGGCGAGCGGATCGGGATCGTCGGGCGCAACGGCGACGGCAAGTCGACGCTGCTGAAGCTGCTCGCCGGGATCGAGGAGCCGGACGCCGGCCAGCTCACCCGCACCGGCGGGGTCAGCACGAGCGTGATCGCCCAGGCCGACGAGCTCGACGGCACCAAGACGATCCGCGAGGAGCTCGTCGGCGGCCGCGCCGACCACGAGTGGATGGGCGACGCCCGCTTCCGCGACGTGCTCGACGGCCTGCTCGGCGGCGTCGCGATCACCCGGTTCCCGCAGGGCCTCGACACGGTCATCGGCCCGCTCAGCGGCGGCGAGCGCCGGCGCATCGGCCTCGCGAAGCTGCTGCTCGACAGCCCCGACCTGCTGCTGCTCGACGAGCCGACGAACCACCTCGACGTCGAGGGCGTCGACTGGCTGGCCCGGCACCTCGCCTCCCGCCGCGGCACGCTCGTGGTGATCACCCACGACCGCTGGTTCCTCGACGCGGTCTGCACCGCCACCTGGGAGGTCTCCGACGGGGCCGTCCACCAGTACGAGGGCGGCTACGCCGCGTACGTGCTGGCCCGGGCCGAGCGCGACCGGCAGGCCGCCGCCCGCGAGGACCGTCGCCAGCAGCTCATGCGCAAGGAGCTCGCCTGGCTGCGCCGCGGCCCGCCCGCGCGGACGAGCAAGCCGAAGTTCCGCATCGAGGCCGCGAACGCCCTGATCGCCGACGAGCCCCCGGCCCGTGACGGCGTCGAGCTGCTGCGGTTCGCCTCGCAGCGGCTGGGCGACAAGGTCCTGGAGGCGGAGGACGTCTCGCTCGCCTACGGCGACCGCGTCCCTGCTGCGCGGCGCGACCTGGCGGCTCGGGCCGGGCGACCGCGTCGCGCTCGTCGGCGTCAACGGCTCGGGCAAGACGACGCTCGTCAACCTTCTCAGCGGCGCCCTGGAGCCGACCGACGGCCAGGTGATCCGGGGCGCGACCGTCAAGCTCGCGCACCTCTCCCAGGACGCCGTCGAGCTGCCCGGTCATCTCCGCGTGATCGAGGCGCTCGAGGAGGTCCGGGGCCGCACGACGACCGCCGACGGCCAGGAGCTCACCGCTGGGAAGCTCGCCGAGCGGTTCGGCTTCAAGGGCGAGAAGGGCCGCACGCTCGTGCGCGACCTCAGCGGTGGCGAGCGTCGCCGCCTGCAGCTCATGCGCCTGCTGATGGACGAGCCCAACGTGCTGCTGCTGGACGAGCCGACGAACGACCTGGACATCGACACGCTCACGGCGCTCGAGGACCTGCTGGACCGCTGGCCCGGCACGCTCGTCGTGGTCAGCCACGACCGCTACTTCGTCGAGCGGGTCACCGACGACGTCTACGCGCTCGGCACCAACGGCCGCGTCCGTCACCTGCCGGGCGGCATCGACCAGTACGTCGAGCAGCGCCGCCTCGCGGCGGCGGGCGCGAAGGACGTGGCCTCCGCCGCCCGGGCCGGCGCTCCCGCGCAGAAGCCCGGCCTCTCCGGCGGCGAGGCGCGCACGGCGCGCAAGGAGGTCGCCCGGCTCGAGCGCGCGATCGAGAAGCTCGAGACCCGTGAGGCGCAGCTGCACGAGGACATGGCGCAGGCGGCGACGGACTTCGACCGCCTCCGCGGCCTGCAGGAGGAGCTCACCACCCTGACGGCGGAGAAGGAGGAGCTGGAGGCCTCCTGGATGGAGCTCTCCGAGCAGCTCGAGGGGTGATGACCCGCAGCCGCAGCAGCGGGTCGCGGCACACCCCGGCGTGCAGCGCGACGAACGGCAGCCCGCCGAGCCACAGCACCGCGCCGCGCCCGAACCGCCACCGCTCCCCGTCGCGTCCCTCGGCCACGAGCACGCCGCGGACGACGACCACGAGCCCGTCCTCCCAGTCGGCCGGGTCGTAGGGCAGCGGTCGCCCCGGGGGCAGCGACAGCTCGCGCACCGCGAACCGGTCGCGGGCCATCAGAGCGTCTCGGGCAGCCCGAACCAGGGGAAGACGGCGGGCACGAACGTGACGATCTCGGCGACGAGCCCGTCCTCGATGCGCAGCACGTCGATCGCCAGGGCCCGGTGCGTGTCGTCGCCGGGGCGGCGCACGTAGACGGCCACGGCGGGGCAGCCGTTGGCCCGGGTGACGCGGCAGCGGACGTCGCCGAACTCCGCGGAGCCCCAGCCGCCCTGCTCCCAGCACTCCATCATCTGACGGTTGCCGCGGACCAGCAGCGGCTCGGGCGGCATCGACCAGGCGCCGTCCTCGCGGATGAGCGCCACGAGCCCCTCGGTGTCGTGCTCCTCGCTGACGCGGACGTACCGCGCGACGAGCTCGCGCTCGGCGTCGTCGGCCTCTGCGGACCACTGCTCGCGCCGCTCCGGGAGCCGCTCCTGCAGCATGCTGCGCGCACGCTGCAGGGCGCTGTTCGCCGCCGCGACCGTGATCTCGAGCAGCGCGGCGGTGTCCTTCGCCGACCAGCCGAGCACGTCGCGCAGGATCAGCACGGCGCGCGAGCGCGGCGGCAGGTGCTGCACGGCGACGAGGTAGGCGAGCTCGACGGTCTCCTTCGCGAAGACGACCGCCTCGGGCTCGTCGGCCGCGTCCGCCGCGGCGCGCTCGAGCAGCTCGTCGGGGTAGGGCTGCAGCCAGGTGATCTCGGCGGTGCCCTCGGGGCCCGGCGTGCGCGGCCGCCTGGCGAGCGCGTCGAGGCAGACGTTCGTGGCGATGCGGTAGAGCCACGGGCGCAGCGCGTCGACGGGCGTGCCGTCCGGTGCCTCGAGGCGCCGCCAGGCGCGCAGGAACGCCTCCTGGGTGAGGTCCTGCGCGTCCTCGTAGGACCCGGTCATACGGTAGCAATGGACGTGGATCTCGCGGCGGTGGCGCTCCAGCCGCGCGGCGAGGTCCGGCTCGGTCGTGGTGGTCATGCCCGTGTGACCGGGACGGCGGCCGGAACTCATCGCGTGGCGAGCATCGCACGCCACGCCCGCCCGGTCAGCCGCCGCGCACGGAGGCGGCGAAGAGCTCCTGCGCGCGCCGGGTCAGCGGGCCGGGCGCGGCGGGGAACGGGCGGCCGTCGACGCTGCGGATCGCGACGACCTCCGCGCCGGTGCCGGTCATGAACGCCTCGTCGGCGGTCCACACGTCGGCGAGCACGAGGGACGCCTCGATCACCGGGACGCCGGCGGCGTCGAGCAGGCCCACGACGTGGTCGCGGGTGATCCCGCGCAGCGCGCCGTCGGTGGCGGGCGGGGTGCGCGCGACACCGCCGTGCACGACGAAGAGGTTGTCGGCGGTGCACTCGGCGACGCGGCCCTCGGCGTCGAGCAGCAGCGCCTCGTGCGCGCCCTGCCGGCGGGCCTCGATCGAGGCGAGCACGTTGGTGAGGTAGTTCAGCGACTTGACCTGCGGCGGGAGCGCGTCGGAGGCCGCGCGCCGCAGCGAGCTCGTCACGACGTCCACCCCCTGCTCCAGCGCCTGCGCCGGGTAGAGCGCCAGCGGCGCGCCGATCAGGATCAGCGACGGACGCTCGCACGAGGCGGGCGAGACGCCGAGGGCGCCCATCCCGCGGGTGACGACCAGGCGGATGTAGCCGTCCTGCAGTCCGGTGCGCCGGGCGGTCTCGCGGCAGAGCGCGCCCAGCCGCTCGTCGCTCCAGGGGACGTCGAGGACCAGCGCCCGGGCGCTCGCGCGCAGCCGACGGAGGTGCGCGTCGAGCGCGAACGGCTCCGGCCCGTAGAAGCGGATGCCCTCGAAGACGCCGTCGCCGTAGAGGAGCCCGTGGTCCAGGACCCCGATCGTCGCGTCGCGCGCGTCGTCGAACCAGACGCCGTCGACGTGGGCGACCGACCGGCCGGTGTGCGATGCTCGGGACATGGCCGCGCAACTTACTGATCAATCAGGAAGTACGCAATCCGGTCCGCGGCGGCGCCGCGACGCCGATGCGAGCCGCGAGGCGATCCTCGACGCGGCCCGCGACGCCTTCGCCCGCGACGGCTACGACGGTGCCGCGATGGGACGGATCGCCGCCGACGCCGGCGTGTCGTCCGCCCTGCCCGCCTACTTCTTCGGCGACAAGGACGGGCTCTACGAGGCCGTCGTCGCCCGCGAGCTCGACGCGCGCGAGGCGGCGCTGCGCCCGGTCGCCGACCGCGTGCGGGCGCTCGTCGCCGACGCCCACCGGCCGCTGGACGACGCCACCCTGCGCCGCGCGCTGGCGGCGATCGTCGGCGGGTACGTCGGCTTCCTGGCCGAGCGGCCCGCGTTCGTCCGGCTGATGGCCTGGGAGGCGCTCAACGAGGGGCGGCGGATCGGTCCCGCGCGTCCTCCCCACTCCACCGCGGTGCAGGACGCGCTCGACGTCGTCCTCGACGGGCTCGCGGTGCCCTGGCCGCCCGCTGCGCGACGCCAGCTGCTCGTCACCACGGTCGGGCTGTGCTTCTTCCCCGACGCGCACGCCGACACGATGCTCGCCGGGCTCGGCATCGACGCGACCGCGCCGCGCTGGCGCGCCGCGCGCGTGCGGCACGTGGTCGACGTCCTCGCGGCGGTGCTGCGCGACCGCGCCTGACGCGACGCGACGCGGCGCGGCGCCGCTCCGCGCCGGGAGGCTAGGCCGCCGGGCCCTCGGCGGCGCGGGCCTGGTGGCCGAGCATCAGCTCGCGGTGCACCGAGCGCGGCTCGGGGCCCGGGGTGCGGCGCGTCCACGTGCCGTCGGCGTCGAGGTCCCAGGCGTTGCTGTCGTCGGCGAAGCAGCGCTCGAGCGTGTCGGCGAGGTCGTCGCGCAGCACGGGATCGTCGACCGGTGCGACGAGCTCGACGCGCGTGTCGAGGTTGCGCGGCATGAGGTCGGCGGAGCCGATGTAGATCCGCAGCTCCCCCGCGCGCTCGAAGCCGAAGATCCGCGAGTGCTCGAGGAAGCGGCCGACGACCGAGGTCACGTGGACGTTCTCCGACACGCCGGGGATGCCCGGGACCAGGCAGCAGATGCCGCGGATGTTCAGGTCGACCCGCACACCCGCCTGGGAGGCCCGGTAGAGCGCCCGGATGCACTTCTTGTCGACCAGCGAGTTCATCTTCATGACGATCCGGGCGGGCGCGTCGTCGTGGTGCGCGGCGATCGTCGCGTCGATCTCCTCGATGATCCCGTCACGCAGGTGGTTGGGCGCGACCAGCACCCGGCGCGACGCGCGCGGCCGCGCGTAGCCGGTGAGGAAGTTGAACATGTCCGCGACGTCGCCGGCGATCTGCTCGTCGCAGGTGAAGAGGCCGAAGTCGGTGTAGAGCCGCGCGGTCGACGAGTGGTAGTTGCCGGTCCCGACGTGGACGTAGTGGCGCACGCCGTCGCCCTCGCGCCGCACGACGAGCACGCACTTCGCGTGCGTCTTCAGCGACGGGTGGCCGTAGACGACGTGGACGCCCGCCTCCTCGAGCTCGCGCGCCCAGGCGATGTTCGCGCGCTCGTCGAAGCGCGCCTTCAGCTCCACGAGGCAGACCGCCTGCTTGCCGCGCTCGGTCGCGCGGATCAGCGCGGGCACCAGCGGCGAGTCGTCGGAGGTCCGGTACACGGTCTGCTTGATCGCGAGGACGTCCGGGTCGCTGACCGCCTGCTCGACGAACCGCTCGACCGACGAGCTGAACGAGTCGTAGGGGTGGTGGACGAGGATGTCGCCCTGGCGCATCGCGGCGAACAGGTCCGCGCGGTGGCCGTCCTCGCCCTGCAGCCGCGGCTGGGTGACCGGGGACCAGGGGGTGTCGCGCAGCTCGGGGAAGCCGCCGAGCTTCACGATCTGCCAGAGGTCCCCGAGGTCGAGCAGGCCGTCCTGGACGTAGACCTGCCGCTGCTCGACGCCGAGCGCCTCGACGAGCTGCTCGCGCAGCCCGTCGCTCATGGCGCTGTCGATCTCGACGCGCACGACCTCGCCGAAGCGGCGGCGGCGCAGCTCGGCCTCGACCGCCCGCAGGAGGTCGTCGGCCTCGTCGGAGACCTGGAAGTCGGCGTCGCGGGTGACGCGGAAGACGCCGTGGTCGACGATCTCCATGCCGGGGAACAGCGCGTCGAGGTGCGCGGCGATGACCTGCTCGAGCGGCACGAAGACGTGCTCGGCGACCTCGACGAACCGCGGCAGCATCTCCTTGGGCACCTTCACGCGCGCGAAGGTCGAGACGCCGCTGACCGGGTCGCGCACGAGCACGGCGAGGCTGAGCGACAGGTTGGAGATGTACGGGAACGGCCGCCCGAGCCCGACGGCCAGCGGCGTGAGCACCGGGAAGATCTGGCGGCGGTAGCGCTCGGCGAGGTCGCGCCGGTCGTGCTCGTCGACGTCCGCGTGGTCGACGATCCGGATGCCGTGCTGCTCGAGCGCCGGGCGCAGGTCGCGCTCGACGCAGCGGGTCTGGCGCTCGCACAGCTCGACGACGCGCTTGCGGATCGCGTCGACGGTCTCCGACGGCGTCAGGCCGTCCGGGCCGCGGTCGACGAGCCCGGCGTCGATCTGGTCGTGCAGGCCGGCGACGCGCACCATCACGTACTCGTCGAGGTTCGAGCTGAAGATCGCGACGAACTTCACGCGCTCCAGCAGCGGCTGGCCCTCGTCCTCGGCGAGCTGGAGCACCCGGTTGTTGAACTCCAGCCAGGACAGCTCGCGGTTGAAGTACAGCGCGGGCGCGTCGAGGTCGGACGGAACCGCCGGCGCGACGGCCTGCTCGACGGCCGTGGTGTCGACGGCGCGGATCGGCTCCTGGACGGCCTCGGAGGTGCTGGGCGGCTCGTTCATGTCACCCGGACGGTAGGTGCGGCTCCTCCCGCGCCACGTTGCCATCCTGTGAAGACGGTGTGATCGTCGCGGGTCGCTCGCCGAGCGCGAACTCCAGCCGCGGGCGGAACCCCTCGCGCTGCAGCTCGAGCCAGGTGCGCAAGAAGCCCTCGAACAGCAGCTCGCGCCGGGCCTGCAGGTAGGAGCGCATCGCCTCGAGACCCTGGTAGGCCTCGGCGTGCGGGGTCGCGGCGGCGAGCGCGGGCTCGATGTCGTCCTGCCCGGCGGCGCGGGCGCGGATCGCGGCGATGTCGGCGCGGCGTGCCTCGTCCAGCAGCTCCCCGACGCGGGGGATCGTCACGTCGCAGTCGTGGATCTCGCCGATGACGGACTGCAGCTGCTTGGCGCGCTTGGCCGCGTCGGCGGCGTAGGGCCCGAAGTTCCCGTGGTGCAGCTCGAGGATGTACCGCAAGCGCTTGGCCGCGATGCGCATGTCGTGCAGCGCCTCGACCTCCTCGGGGTCCTCGGCGCGGGGCATGAACGCGCAGAGCTCATCGAGGCGGGTGAGGACGATCCGCGCGACGTTGTCGGCGAGCGTGCCGTCGGGATCGAGCCCCGTGACCTTGCGGGCCTTCATCGGGACCTCCGCAGGACGCGCAGCAGCCCGGTCCGCGTCGGCGCGGGCGCGAGGTCGGCCCCCGCGGCCGGGTCGGCGTCCGGCCGCGCCGGAGCGGGCCGGGGCGGGCGCGGCGGTCGGGGAGGCCGCTCCCCGAGCGGGGTGGCGGCGGGACCGGCCTGGGGCTGCGCCGGCAGGTCCCAGAGCGCCGGCCGCCCAGCCGGCGGGTCGGTGGCCGGGGCGTCAGGCACCTCCGCGGAGACGGCCACGGGCTCGGCCGCCGAGACGTCCGACACCTCCGGAGAGGCGTCCGCAGGCCCGGCCGCCGGGACGTCCGGCACCTCCGGAGAGGCGTCCGCAGGCCCGGCCGCCGGGACGTCCGGCACCTCCGCGGAGGCGTCTGCAGGGTCGACGACCGGGACGTCCGGCACCTCCGCGGAGACGTCCTCCACCGCCGGCTCCGGGGTTGTGGCGCTGTCGGCCAGCTCCTGCAGGCGGGCGGGCAGGTCGCTGTGGCGCATCCGCTCGAGCGCGTCGGCGAGCACGCGGTTGCCCTCCTCCTGCTCGGCGCGCAGGCGGTCGGCGAACAGCGCGATCCCGGCCTGCTCGCCTGCGCCAAGCGCGGCGGCGAACTCCTCGATCGACGCGAGCTGCACGTCCGGGTCGCGGCGCGCGCCGAGGGCGTCGGCCAGGTCCTTGACCTCGCGCAGCACGGGCTTGAACAGCTCGGGCGGGAAGCAGGCCCGGTGGATCTCCAGCACGGCACGCAGGCGACGGCTGGCGACGCGCATCGCGTGGACGCGCTGGATCGAGCTCGTGTCGAGGACGCCCTCGCTGTGGTCGATCAGCTCCTGCGCACGGACGCGGACGGTGCGCGCGGCCGCGTCGCCGAAGCGCATGTCCGGGGAGAGGCCCTTGATCGGTCGTGCCTTGGCCACGAGCCCAGGTTACCCGGCGGCCGACCACCCGCCACGCTCGAGCTCCTCGAGCACGACGCCCTCGCGCAGCCCGCCGCGACCGACCTCCAGCGGGCGCCCGCCGAGCGCCCCGGAGGCGGCGCCAAGCAGCACCAGGCCGGCGGGCAGCATCCGCACGCGGTCGGGGTGCAGCGCGAACCGCTCGACGACCGCGTCGACGGGCAGCTCGAGCAGTACGTCGAGGGCGCGGTCGAGGCCCGCGGGGGACAGCGTCTCGCCCGCGAGCAGCCGCAGCGACGTGGCGCTGCCGCCGACCGCGACCGCGCGCGTCACGGCGGGCGGCGTGATCCCGTCGAAGCCCTGCAGGGCGGTGGCGCGCGCCGCGGCGACCGACGCGGGGTCGGGGACCCCGTCGGGCTCGGGGCGCTCGATCGGCAGGACGCTCGACCCCAGCGGCACCGACACCACCCAGTCGACCGTGCCGCCGGGAGTGCCGACGACGATCTCCGTCGAGCCGCCCCCGACGTCGACGACCGCGACCGGGCCGTCCGCGTCGAGCACGACCGCGCCGGGGCACGAACCGGTCGCCCCGAGGAACGCCAGGCGCGCCTCGTCCTCCCCGCTGAGCACCTCGACCTCGACGCCGCTGCGCTCGCGGATCGCGGCGAGCAGCTCGTCGCGGTTCGGCGCGCGGCGGATCGCCGCGGTGGCCACCGCGCGCAGCCGCTGGGCGCCCGCGGCGGACGCGATCGCCTTCTGCGAGGCGACCGTCAGCGCGACCTCGTCGATCTTCTCGCGCGGGATCGTGCCGTCCTCCCGGCAGGCCGCGCCGATGCGCGTGAACGCGCGGACACCGTCGAGATCGCGCAGCGTCGAGCCGTCCGGCTCGGCCACGAGGAGCCGCGTGGTGTTGCTGCCGATGTCGATGCAGGCGCACCGCAAGGACCCCACCTTGACATGATGCGGGGCACTGATGCCGGCCAGCCCCTCGGCAGACATCGCGATCCTCGTCCGCGAACTCCGGCGCGCCTACGGTGCGCACGAGGCCGTCCGCGGCATCGACTTCGACGTCCACCGCGGCGAGGTCTTCGGCCTGCTCGGTCCCAACGGGGCCGGGAAGACCACGACGGTCGAGATCCTGGAGGGGTACCGCACGCGCACGAGCGGGATCGTCTCCGTGCTCGGCCACGACCCCGCGCAGCGGCCGCGCGAGCTGCGCTCCCGCGTCGGGATCGTCCTGCAGTCCACGGGCATGTACCGGCACATCGGGGTCCGCGAGGCGGTCGCGCACTTCGCCAAGCTCTACCCGCGGCCGCGCGACGTCGACGAGGTGCTCGCGCTCGCCGGCCTCGGCGACGTCGGCGAGCAGCGCGTCCGCACGCTCAGCGGCGGCAAGGCCCGGCGCCTGGACTTCGCGCTCGCGCTCGTCGGCGACCCGGAGCTGATCTTCCTCGACGAGCCGACCACGGGCTTCGACCCGGCCGCCCGTCGCGCCGCGTGGGACGTCGTGCGCTCGCTGCAGGACCTCGGCAAGACCGTGCTGCTGACCACGCACTACCTCGACGAGGCGCAGGCGCTGTGCGACCGCGTGGCGATCCTCAAGGAGGGCAGCATCGTCGCGCAGGGTCCGCCCGCGGCGCTCGGCGTCGGCTCCTCCCGCTACCGCGTCACCTGGCGGACGGAGGCGGGCGACCTCGAGACGCGCGAGACCGAGGACCCCACCGCCCTGCTGCACCAGCTCACGAGCGCGGCGCTCGCGCGCGACGAGCCGCTGCGCGAGCTGAGCGTCACCCGGCCGACGCTCGAGGACGTGTACCTGGAGCTGACCGCGGAGACCGCGGCGGAGGAGGTGGGCTCCGGTGGCTGACGCCGTGACGCTCGCCTGGCACCAGTACCGCCTCGAGCGCCGCATGTTCTGGCGCAACCCGTCGGCGGCGTTCTTCAACTTCGCGCTGCCGCTGCTGTTCCTGATGCTGTTCGGCGCGGTCTTCAGCGGCTCGCAGGAGAACCTCGACGTGATCGTGCCCGGCATCGCCGGCATGAGCGTCATGTCGACGACGTTCAGCGCGCTCGCGATGAACCTCACGTTCCTGCGCGAGCAGGGCGTGCTCAAGCGGATGCGCGGCACGCCGCTGCCGTCCGGCGCCTACCTCGCGGGCGTGTTCGCCAACGCGGTGACGAACGCCGTCGTGCAGGTGACGCTCGTCGTGCTCGCGGGCAAGGCGTTCTTCGGCGTCGACTGGCCGAAGGACTACCTCGAGCTCGCCGTGTTCGTGCTCGCCGGGGTCGTGACGCTCGCCGCGCTCGGCGTCGCGTGGTCGCACGTGATCCCGAACTTCGACGCCGCGCCCGCGTACGTGAACATCGTGTTCCTGCCGGTGATCTTCATCTCCGGCGTGTTCTTCGACGCGGAGAACGCCCCGACGTTCCTGCGGGACATCGCGCAGGCGCTGCCGCTGACGCACCTGATCGACGGGCTCTCCGGGGCGATGGTCGACGGATCCGGGCTCGGGGATCACCTCAGCGGCCTGGCCGTCGTGGCGATCTGGGGCGTGGCGGGCATCGCGCTCGCGATCCGCGGCTTCTCCTGGGAGTCCCACCGCCGTTGAGCGGGCCGGGTGGCCTGCGGCGCGCGTTCGCGCAGCTCGTCAGCTGACCGGGGCGGCGCTGGCGACCGGGTGGTCGACGAAGCCGTCGGCGAACAGCTCGATCGACCCGCATCGCGGGCACGCGTACTCGTGGTGCACGACGAGACCCGGGCGGGCCAGGCCGAGGTCCTCGAGCCGCCCGAACTGCTCGGGTCGCTGCACCGCCATGAGGTGTCGCCGTCCGCGGTACTCGCGTGGCTGCGCGCAGCGCGCGCAGGTGACGTCGAGCGTCGCGGCGAGCTGCTCGCGGGCGGCGCGGTGCTCGTCCTTGCGCTGCGCGGCTCCCGCGCTGATCGTGCGGGCGCGCTCGTGGATCGCGCGGGCCTCGGCGAGGTACGCGTCGGCCTCGGAGAGGTCCAGCCGGCGCTCGCGGCGACGACCGTCGAGGTCGACGGTCTCGAGCGTCGCGTGCGTGGCGGACAGCCGGTCGGCGTCCCCGTCGCCGCGCAGGCCGCCGCGCGCGACGCGCCAGCGCAGCACCGCGCTCGCGTCGCCGCCCGGCAGCGGTGCGGTGAGGTCGACCCGGGTCCCCGACGTGTCGCTCATCGCCGCCATCGTAGGGCGACGCCGGGACGGGTCGCCGCTCAGCCGGGGAGGAACGCGGGCGGCAGGTCGCCGTACAGGTCGCACGGGACCTCGCGCAGCGGCGAGGTCTCCCAATCGGCGCGCAGCAGGCCGTAGAAGCGGACGTCCTTCTGCGTGTCGCCGTGGCGGTGCCAGGCGCGCAGCGTGCCCTCGAGCGTGAAGCCGACCTTCTCCAGGGCGCGCTGGGAGCGCTCGTGGCGCACGTCGGCGTACGCGCCGACGCGCGCGAGCCCGAAGCCGGCGAAGGCGAGCGCGAACACGAGCGCCTTGCTCTCCGCGTTCACGCCGCTGCCCCACCACGCGCGGCCGAACCACGTTCCGACCACGGCGCGCCGGTCGCGCAGGCTCCACTCCGACAGGCCGGTGACGCCGATCGGTCCGGCCTCGCGGTGCACCACGAGGAGGTCGAGCTGCTCGCCCGCGTCCTGCCGGGCGCGGGCGCGGCGCACGTAGGCGGCGGGCTCGTCGGCGGAGCGGTACGGGCCCCAGCTGAACCAGCGGGTGACCTCGGGGTCGCTGCCCAGCTCCAGCAGCGCCGGGACGTCCTCGGCGGTCGGAGGACGGAGCGTGAGTGTCGGGCCGCGCACCTCCACCAGCCCGATGGTATTCGTGTGGGCATGACCGCGCCGCTGGCCCTGCTCTACGACCTGCACGGCAACCTGCCCGCGCTGGAGGCGGTGCTCGCCGACGCGAGCGCGCAGGGCGCGGGCTCCTACCTGCTCGGCGGCGACTACGCCGCCTTCGGTGCCTGGCCGGTCGAGACGGTCGCCCGGCTCGACGCGCTGCCCGCCGACGCGACGACGTGGATCCGCGGCAACTGGGACCGCTGGCTCGCCGACGAGCTGGCCGGGACCCCAAGCCGCGACCGGCCGGACAACGAGCTCGTCGGCGGGGCCGCCGCGCACGCGCTCGCCGCGCTGCCCGCGGAGGTCGTGCAGCGGCTCGGCGCGCTCGACGCGCAGGTCGCGCTACCCGACCCGCCGGACGGGATGGCCACGCGCGCGGTGCACGGCAGCGCCGGGTCGGACATGACGTCGTTCCTGCCGACGCACACCGACCACGACGCCCAGAACGCGGCGGGCGTGCAGGAGCCGCGCCTGGTGTTCGGGCACACGCACCTGCAGTTCGAGCGGCCCGGACCGGGCGGCCTGGTGCTGCTGAACCCGGGCAGCGTCGGCATGCCGCTGGACGGTGACGTGCGCGCGGCCTACGCGCTCGTGCACACGGACGGGGTCGAGCTGCGCCGTGTCCCCTACGACCACGAGGCCAGCGCGCAGGCGCTCGACGCCGTCGGGTCGCCGTGGGCGCGCGAGATCGCCGACCGGCTACGCAAGGGCCACGCCTGAGCGGGCCCGCGTCCGGGCCCGTACCCCGGGCATGGAGACCGTTCGCGCCACCGCCTTCGAGGTCGTCGACGAGGAGGGCCGGGTCCGCGCCCGGCTGGGCACCGCGCCCGACGGGGCGTTGTCCCTCGACCTCGCCGACGAGCAGGGACTCGTGCGCGCCACGCTGACGGTCGAGCCGAACGGGTCGAGCGCCCTGAAGCTCGCCGACGGGGCCGGCACGTTCCGGGTCGCGGTCGGGTCCTGGCTGGACGGCTCCAGCGGCCTGGACGTGTTCGACGAGGCCCGCAACCACCGCGTGAGCGTCGGCCACGCCCCGGGCCGTCCGGCGGGCGCGATGGTCTGGGACGCCGCGGGGCACCTGCGCGCCGCGCTCGCCCAGGGTCCCGAGCCCGAGCGGGAGGCGAGCGTCGAGTTCTGGGACCGCGACGGCAGCTACCGCGCCGGCCTCGGCGTCTGGCCGGACGGGGCGACGGGCATCGAGCTGCTGGACGGCGACGGGACGCTGCGCACCCGGGTCGGGCAGCGCGCGGAGGGCCCGGCGACGCTCGAGCTGTACGGGGACGACGGCGCCTACAAGGCGGCGATGGGCGAGTACCCGGACGGCGCCGGCCGGCTGAACCTGTGGGACGCGGACGGCCGGCCGATCAGCGGCCGCGTCGCCTGAGCGGAACGGCGCCGCCCGGTCGAGTACGGTCGCGGCGTGCGCCGCATCGCCACCCTCGGCCTGCTCCTGCTCGCCGCCCTCGCCGTCCCGGCCGCCGCCCAGGCGGGCCGGACGACGGTCGCGAAGGTCCCCTCCCCCACGAACCTCGCGTTCGACGGGCAGGGTCGGCTGTGGGCGACCTCCGGGGTCGGGGCCGCCTCCCCGAACGACGGGGTCTGGCTGGCGGCGGGCCCCGGGGTCACCGCGCCCCGCCACGTGGTCAAGCGGCTGCCGGTCGCGCTCGGGCTCGTGTGGCTGCGGGGCAGCCTGTACGTCTCGTACGCGGCGAGCCGCCGGACCGGCCGGGTCGTGCGCTACTTCCGCTTCAACGGCCGCTCGTTCGACCGCAAGGAGGTCGTCGTGCGCAGCCTGCCGATCGGGCGTCACACGCTCGACTCGATGGCGGTCGGTCCGGACGGCCGGATCTACCTCGGGGTCGGCAGCGAGTTCGACGCGGAGCGCTCGCGGCGCCGCTACAGCGGCTCGATCGTGTCGTTCGCCCCGGACGGGGGCGGCCTGCGCACGGAGGCGCGCGGGCTGCGCAACCCGTACGGGCTGGCGTTCATCCCCGGCACCGACCGGCTGCTGGTGACCGACAACGGCCGCGACGACCTCGGCCCCGACCGGCCGCCGGACGAGCTGAACCTCGTCGACACGGGCGCCCCGGTGCGCGACTACGGCTTCCCGGACTGCGCCGGCCAGGGCGGTGCGGCGTGCGCGGGCACGGTCGCGCCGCTGCTGGACCTCCCGACGCACTCCAGCGCCGTCGGGATCGCGGTGGCCCCCGACTGGAACGGCGGCGGCCTGACCGCGTTCGTGGCGCAGAACGGGTCGACGATCCGCCCGCGGGACCCGACCGGCCGCGACGTGCTGCGCATCCGGCTCACCGCGCGGTCCGACGGCGGCTACGACGCGACGCCGGACCGGCTGGCGGGCCCGTTCGCGCTGCGCGACCCGCTCGGCGTGGCGCTGTCCCCGGCCGGTGATGCCCTGTTCGTGTCGATGTACCGCAGCGGCCGGATCGACCGGTACACGCCGTAGATGCTGCGCGAGCGGCTGGCGGTCCTGCGCGCGGTCCTCGCGGGCACGCCCGGGGAGACGCACGACGACGCGGTGCAGCGGATCACGACGCTGACCATCGTGGCGGCGTGCGTGACGTCGAGCCTCGTCGGCGTGGCGATCGTCGTGCTGCTGCTGACGCTCGTGCTGCCGCTCCCGGTCGACCCGTTCGCGTCGCGGACGGCGCTGCGGAACTTCGTGGCGATCGCGATCTACGTGCCGTTCGCGCTGCTCGTCGGGGTCCGGGTCGGTCGCCGGATCGGTGACGGGGCGACGGTCTGGATGCGCGAGGGCCGGGCGCCGACCGCGCGCGAGCGGCGCCGGGTCGTGGCGATGCCGATCCGGCTGTTCTCGATGCAGCTGGGCCTGTGGGCGCTCGCGGCGGTGATCTTCGGCGGCCTGAACCTGACGGTCGACGCGCTGTGGGCGTTCGAGGTCGGCATCACCGTGCTGCTCGCCGGGGTGGCGACCGCGGCGGTCGCGTCGCTGCTGGCGGTGCGGTTCGGCCGCTCGATCGTCGCGCGCGCGCTCGAGGACGCGGCCCCGCAGCGATACCGGATCGTCCCGGGGGTCGCCGTGCGGTCGGTGTTCGGCTGGGCGCTGGGCAGCGCGGTCCCGATCACCGGGGCGCTGGTGCTGTGCGCGGTCGCGCTCGGGCAGGAGGACGTGGGGCGTGTCGAGCTCGCCCGGTCGGTCGTCGCGCTGAGCGCGATCGCGCTGGTGATCGGGCTGCTGGCGATCGTGCTGACCGCGCGCTCGATCGCCGATCCGCTGGCGCAGCTGCGCGACGCGCTCGGCCGGGTCGAGCAGGGCGACCTCGACGTCAGCGTGCCGGTGAACGACGCCAGCGAGGTCGGGTTCCTGCAGGCGGGCTTCAACCGGATGGTCGGCGGCCTGCGGGAGCGTGAGCGGGTACGTGACCTGTTCGGCCGCCACGTCGGCCACGACGTGGCGCAGCGCGCGATGGAGGAGGGCGTGCGGCTCGGCGGCGAGGAACGTCAGGCCGCCGCGCTGTTCGTCGATCTCGTCGGCTCGACGACGCTCGCCAGCGACCGCTCGCCGACGGAGGTCGTCACGATCCTCAACGCGTTCTTCGCCGTCGTGGTCGAGGTCACGCGCGCGCACGGCGGCCTGGTGAACAAGTTCGAGGGCGACGGGGCGCTGTGCGTGTTTGGGGCGCCGCTGGCCCACGACGACCCGGCGGGCGCGGCGCTCGGCGCGGCCCGGGAGATGCAGGATCGCCTCGTCGCCGAGGTCGACGGGGTGCGGGCGGCGATCGGCGTGTCCTACGGGACGGTGGTGGCGGGCAACGTCGGCGCGGCGGACCGCTTCGAGTACACGGTGATCGGCGATCCGGTGAACGAGGCGGCGCGGCTGACCGAGCTGGCCAAGGAGCAGCCGCGGCTGATCGCCGCGAGCGAGCGGGCGCTGGAGGCGGCGGGTGCCGCCGACGAGCGGGCGCTGTGGGCCCTCGGCGACGCGGTCGTGCTGCGCGGCCGCAGCGCCCCGACGCGGCTCGCTACCCCGGCGTGACGCCGAGCAGCTCGGCGAGCGCCGCAGGCGCCGCGGGCCGCGCGAAGAAGTAGCCCTGGGCGGTGTCGCAGCCCAGGCCGCGCAGCCGCTGGACCTGGCGGACGTCCTCGATCCCCTCGGCGACGGTCCGCAGTCCCAGCGCGTGGCTGAGCGAGACGATCGCGGCGACGATCGCCGCCTCCTGCTCGGAGGTCTCGATCCCGCGCACGAACGAGCGGTCGATCTTCACGGCGTCGAACGGGAAGCGCTGCAGCGCGCGCAGGGACGAGTAGCCGGTGCCGAAGTCGTCGATCGCGAGCGTCAGGCCGAGCGCCTTGAGCTGGTGCAGCACGCCGGCGGCGCGGTCGTGGTCGTCGGTGACCGCGGTCTCGGTGACCTCGAAGCACAGCGTGGCCGGGTCGACCCCGGTGCGCTCGATCGTCGCGGCGACGGTGGCGACGAGGTCCGGATGGGCGATCTGGCGGGCCGACAGGTTCACCGACACGGTGATCGGCGGGCGGCCGGGCCGCGCGGCGCTCCAGGCCGCCGACTGGCGGCAGGCCTCCTCGAGGACCCAGGCGCCGAGCGTCGTGATCAGCCCGGTCTCCTCGGCGCTGGTGATGAACTCCGCGGGCGACACGAGGCCGCGCTCGGGGTGGTTCCAGCGCACGAGCGCCTCGACGCCGGTGATCGCGCCGGTGACCATGCGCACCTGCGGCTAGTAGTGCAGGACGAACTCGTCGTGCAGCAGGGCGCGGCGCAGGCTGTTCTCGGTCTCCAGCCGGCGCAGGGCGCGCTCGCGCATCCCGTCGTCGAAGACCTCGTAGACGCCGCCGCCGCGCTCCTTGGCCCGGTACATGGCGGCGTCCGCGTCCCGGACGACGGCGTCGGGGCCCCCGTCGCCGCGTCCGCCGGCGAGCGCGATGCCGACGCTGGTGCGGACGAACACCTCCTCGCCCCCGAGCTGGAAGGGCGCGTCGAGCGCGGCGGCGATCCGCTCGGCGATCGTGATCGCCTGGCGTTCGCCGTCGACCGCCTCGCACAGGACGGCGAACTCGTCGCCGCCGAAGCGGGCGGCGGTGTCGCCGCCGCGCAGCGCGTCCTGGAGGCGCGCGGCGACGTCGACGAGCAGCCGGTCCCCGGCGCCGTGGCCGAGCGAGTCGTTGACGACCTTGAAGCGGTCGAGGTCGAGGAACAGGACCGCGACCTGCGCGTCGTGGCGGTCCATCCGCGAGAGCGCCTGGGCGAGCCGGTCGAGGAACAGCGCCCGGTTGGGCAGGCCGGTGAGCGCGTCGTGCAGGGCCTGGTGGGCGAGCTGCACCTCCGCGCGCTTGCGCTCGATCGCGTAGGTGATCGAGCGGGCGAGCAGCCGCGGGTCGACCTGGCCCTTGATGAGGTAGTCCTGCGCGCCCTCCTGGACGGCGCGGACCGCGAGCGTCTCGTCGGTGCGGCCGGACAGGACGATGATCGGGAGGTCGACGGCGACCGTGCGCAGCTGCGCGACGGCGTCCAGGCCGGCGGCGTCGGGCAGCGCGAGGTCGAGCAGGACGCAGTCGGCGCCGGCCTCGAGCAGGTGGGCGATCCCGTCGCGCAGCCGCCGCGTGTGGGTGAGCACATAGCCGGTCTCCGCGGTCTCCCGGAGCATCTCGCGGACGAGCACGGCGTCGCCGGGGTTGTCCTCGATGACGAGGATCCGCAGCGCGGCGGCGCCGGGCCCGTGGTCGCGCGCGGGCCGCGGGCGGCCGTCGGTGCCGACGACGATGGTCACGCGCTCACCGCCTCGTCGCGGAGGGTGACGACGAAGGTCGTGCCCTCGCCGGGGACCGAGCGGGCGGTGATGGTGCCGCCGTGGCGCTCGCAGATCCGCCGGCAGATCGAGAGCCCGATGCCGGTGCCGTCGTACTCGTCGCGCGAGTGCAGGCGCGTGAACACCTGGAAGATCCGCTCGAGCTGCGCGGCGTCGATCCCGATGCCGTTGTCGCTGACCTCGAGGACGAGCGTGCCGCCGGTGCGGCGGGCGCCGAGGGTGACGTGCGGGGCGCGCTCGGCGGTGCGGAACTTCACGGCGTTGACGAGCAGGTTCTGCAGCAGCTGCCCGAGCATGGTGGCGTCGCCGACGACGGTGCCGAGCGGCGCGGCCTCGATCGTCGCGCCGGCCTCCCCGATCGTCTCCTCGAGGTCCTGGCAGACGGTCCGCAGCAGCGCGTCGAGGTCGACGGGCGCGTGGTCGGGGAGCGCGCCGCCGATGCGCGAGTAGCGCAGCAGGTCGTCGATCAGGGCGCGCATCCGGTGTGCCCCGTCGACGGCGAAGTGGATGAACTCGCGGCCGGTGTCGTCGAGCTGCTCGTCGTAGCGGCGACGGACGAGGTCGAGGTAGCTGGTGACCATGCGCAGCGGCTCGGAGAGGTCGTGCGAGGCGACGTAGGCGAACTCGCGCAGCTCGTCGTTGACCTGCTCCAGGTGGCGGGCGCGCCGGTCGTGCTCGCGGGCGAGCTGACGCTGCTCGGTGACGTCGCGGCCGCGGATCGCGAGCAGGCCGTGGTCGGCGAGCAGCCGGCAGCTCCACTCCAGCTCGAGCCAGCGGCCGTCGGGGGCGAGGAAGCGGACGACCTGGTTGTGGACGTCGCCGCCCTGGAGGACCGTGCGGCGGGCCTCCTCGAACGCGAGCCGGTCGTCCTCGTGCAGCCGATGCCGCAGGGGGTCGACGCCCATCCCCGGCTCGAAGTCGAGCAGCTCCATCCAGGCGCTGTTGGCGTCGACGACCTCGCCGCCCGGGCGCATGAGCGCGAGCAGCTCCCCGGACAGGTCGGCAAGTGCGAGCTGCTTCGCAGCTTCGTCGGGGCGGGGAACCGGGGCGGGACGAGACGCCATCTCGACCTCCTTCGGCAGGAAGGGCGCCCGACTGAAGCCACATGGCACCATGGGAGCATGGACGACGCCCCCGGCCCCGACCCGCAGCGCGACGACGACGAGCCCGCGGTGCTCGTCGCGTCCGTCGGCCCGCTCGACCCGGTCGTCGCGCTCCTGCGCGAGTTCCTGCACCGCAGCGGCGCGATCCGCGCGATCGCGCTGATGGAGCACGGGGTCGGCGAGGGCCCGGCGCTCGTCGACGTCGGGCAGCTGCTCCCGATCGAGGTGGTCGTCGACGAGCAGGTCTTCCAGCTCCCGCACGCGATCGAGCTCGACGTCCCGGAGCCCGACGTGCCCGAGGTCCGTCAACTCCCGCCGTTCGAGGTCAACCGGGAGACCGGGGAGATCGCCGCGATGATCGGCGGCGTCGAGCACTACGCCGAGGCGGTGATCGGCCTGACCCGCCGCATCGGCCCGCGCGACGCGGTGATCGCCACGTGGCGCACGAACGACCCGGACACCCCGATCTCGATCTCGGCCCGCGGCAACGACCCGCTGGTGATCACGCTCGGCGAGGACGACGAGTACGAGATGGAGCCGGGCTGGCCGCCGCCGGCGGCCGGGATCTAGCGCGGCGGGGCGCCCGCGGCGGACGCCCCGCGCACCGGACCGCTCAGGCGGTCCCCATCTCGATGACCGAGCGGATGCCGTCCTGGTGGTGCATCAGGTCGAAGCCCCTGTTGACCTCGTCGAGGGTGATGCGGTGCGACATGAACGCGTCGACGTCGATGTCGCCGTCGAGGTAGCGCTGCACGAGCTGCGGGACCTCGTCGCGGCCCTTCACGCCACCGAACGAGGAGCCGGCGACGCGGCGGCCCTGGATCAGCCAGCGGGGGATGACGTCGAGCGTCTCGCCCTTGCCGGCGACCCCGGCCATGGTGGCGAGCCCCCAGCCCATGCGGGCGGTCTCGACGGCCTGCTGCATGACCTTGACGAGCCCGGTCGCCTCGAAGGTGTAGTCGGCGCCCATGCCACCGGTCATCTCGAGGATCTTCTCGGTGGTGTGCTCGTCGGCGACGATCGTGTCGGTGGCGCCCTGCCCCTTGGCGAGCTCGAGCCGGTCGCTGGAGAGGTCCACGCAGACGATCCGCCCGGCGTTCTGCAGGCGACAGCCGGCGACCGCGCCGAGGCCGACCATGCCGGCGCCGAAGACGACGCAGGTGGAGCCCGCCTCGACCTTGGCGGTGTTCATCGCCGCGCCGAGCCCGGTCGACAGGCCGCAGGCGAACAGGCAGGCGCGGTCCAGCGGGGCCTCGGGGTTGATCTTCGCGAGCGCGATCTCGGGCATGACCGTGTACTCGGCGAAGGTCGACGTGCCCATGAAGTGCCGGATGGGCTCGCCGTCGCGGGACAGGCGGGTGGTCCCGTCGGGCAGGTAGCCGTTGTTCTGCTCGGCGCGGATCGCCATGCAGAGGTTCGTCTTGCCGGAGGTGCAGTGGTCGCACTCGCGGCACTGCGGCGCGAACAGGGTGACGACGTGATCACCGACCTTCAGCGAGCTGACGCCCTCCCCCACGCGCTCGACGACGCCGGCGCCCTCGTGCCCGAGCACGGTCGGCGCGTAGCCGGACGGGTCGACGCCGGAGGCGGTGTACATGTCGGTGTGGCACACGCCGCACGCGACGACACGGACGAGCACCTCCCCGGCCTTCGGCTCGGCGAGGTCGACCTCCTGCACCACCAGGGGTGCGCCGAACTCCTCCAGGACAGCTGCTCGGATCTTCATGGGCGCAACCTATCGTGACCTCGGCCCCGGCCCGCACGTTTCCGGGTCGGGCGCCGCCTCCCGGTCCTGGTCGTCCTGGTCTTCGGCCTGTGGTGCACGAGCGCCCGGGCGGACAGCACGCCCCGGCTCGTCGCGCCACCGCTCCTCGTCCTGGAGGCGTCCCGGGTGGGTGACGCTCGTGGCCCGGTTCGACGCGCCATTGCCCGCGCGGTCGGCCTGGAGGCCGACCGGAACGGCCCGGATCGACCGCCAGCGCGCCCGGTTGCGCGCACCCGGGCGGCCGGCCTGGGTTTGTGTCGCCACGGTGGCCGCCAGGACTGCGGCAGCGCCGAGCCGCCCCGTCCCCTGCCCGTCGGGCGGACCTACTCCGTCCGGATTTCCCGGACGACCGGTGACCCGTGACCGGTGGTCGCGCGCGTCGTCCTGCGGGCACTTCGCCGAGCGCCACGGCCTGATCGTGATCATCGCCCTGGGCGAGTCGATCGTCGCGCTCGGCATGGGCGCCTCCGAGGAGGAGCTCACCGGGCTGGTGGTCCTGGCCGCCGTGCTGGGCACGGTCGTGACGGCGTCCCTGTGGTGGGTCTACTTCGATGTCGTGGCGCAGGTCGCCGAGCGGCACCTGCACCGGGCGACCGGTGCCGCGCGAAACGCGATGGCGCGCGACTCCTCCAGCTGCATCCACCTCCTCATGATCGCGGGGATCGTGTTGCTGGCGCTCGGGATCAAGAAGACGCTCGGGCACGTCGACGAGCCGCTCAAGACGATCCCGGCGGTGGCGCTGGGAGGCGGGACCCCGCTCTACCTCCTCGGGCACGTCCTCTTCCGGCTGCGCAACGTGCGCTCCGTGGCGTGGCGGCGGATCGCGGCGGCGGCCGCGTGCGTCGCGCTGATCCCCCTCGCCAAGGAGGTGGACTCCGTCTTCACGCTCACGCTCATCGCCGCGATCCTCGTCGCGATGATCGCGTACGAGGCCGTCCGGTTCGCAGAGGCGCGGGACCGGATCCGCCACGCCCCCGCCTGACCGGTGACGTCGGCGGGCCGGTCAGGCTTCGGGGCGTCCGGCCCGACGTGCCACGGCGGCGCGATCGAGGATCGAGATGGTCCCGCGTCCCGTGGTGAGCCACCCGGCACGTCGCAGCGCCGACAGGGCGCGCACGGTCGTCTCCAGGGACGTCCCCGCCCACCCCGCCAACTCCGCCTGGGTGACCGGGAGCGGGACCACGACGGCGCCGTCCCGGTCCTCGCCCAACCGGTCGGCGAGCTCGAGCAGCCTGGAGGCCACACGGGCGGTGCCGTCCCCCCCCGACGTGCTCCAGCCGTTTGGCGTCGGCGTCCCGCAGCCGTGTTGCGAGGGTGACGAGGACCGCCCGCGAGATGCCAGGCCGCTCCTGGACCAGACGGCGGAACACCGTGCCGGAGAGGGCGAGCGCGCGCACGTCCGCGAAGGCCTCGGCCGAGCCCGCGCGCGGTTGCCCGTCCAACGCCGCCAACTCGCCGAGCAGCTCGCCAGGTCCGCGCAGGCCGAGAAGCATCTCCTTTCCGCCCGGGGACTGCGCCGTGATCCGCACGGCGCCGGCCAGCAGGACGATCACCGCGTCGGCCTCCTCGTGCTGCGTCAGCATCCGCTCGCCCGCGGGCGCCTCGACGGCGCGCCCGTGCTCGCGCACGAGCTGCCGGGCCGGCTCGTCCAGAAGCGACCAGAAGGTCGGAATCCCACCGGTCATCCGCCGAACACCTCGAGGGTTCCGTCGCGGCCCCGCAGGCGCCCCGCGGGCATCGGTCGCAGGCCATCGTGGTCGTCGAGACGCGCCGCCGTGGCGGCGGACACGACCAGGTCGAGTCCTTCGGCGGCCGCGAACTCTTCGAGGCGGAACGCGGTGTTCACGGCGTCCCCCGCCACCATGAACTCGGCCCGACCGTCCGCCCCGACGGTCCCGGACCAGATCGGCCCGGAGTGGACGACCGCCCGCGCCAGCAGTGACGGGCATCCTGACCGCCGATTCGCCTCCGAGAGCTCCCGGGTACGCCCGAGCGCCGCTCGTGCGGCCCGAACCGCCGCCGCCTCGTGGTCGTCCAGTGGGTCCGGGGTCCCGAAGGCGGCGACCAGGCCGTCGCCGCGGTAGGAGACCGGGATGCCGCCCTCGTCGAGCACCGCCTGACCGGCCACCCTGAGGTAGTCGTCGATCACCGCGAGCGCCTCCTGCGGCTCGCGGTCGTGGCAGAACCGGACCGAGTCCTGCAGGTCGTAGACCAGCACGGTCCCGTACGCGGTCGCCGCCGGCAGCCCACGCTCCGGAGCCTGCGCGAGGAGTCGCTGCGCCACCGACGCAGGCACGAACCGGCCGAAGGTCCGCTCGGCGCTCGCCGCGCGGACCGTGGACGCCGTCGAGAGCGCGAACGCCGCTCCCACGAGACCGCAGAGCGCGCTGGTGACCGGTCCCAGCACATCGAGCTGGACACCCAGGAGGACCAGTCCTCCGGCGAGCCCCAGCGTGCCGACGAGGGCGAGGAGACCCGCCGCGACCGCGGCGCGCGTCCGCCCGCGCAGTGCGGCGGCAGGGGCGAGCAGACCGCTCAGCGCGGTCAACAGCAGCGTCCATCCGCGTCCGGCGGGTCCCAGCGGGGCACCGGACACGAGGGTGGCGATCGCGTTGGCGTGCACCTCGGCACCCGCCATCGGGCCGTCGCCCGCGGCCGTCGCCACGGTGTCCTTCAGACCGGGAGCGGTGGCGCCCACCACGACCGTCCGCCCGCGGAGCGCGGCGCCAGGGGCGCGGCCACGGAGCACGTCGACGAACGAGATCGTCCGAACCGTGCCGGGGCCCCCGCGGAAGTCGATCGTCGCATGGCCATCGGTCCCCCGCGGGACCGGACGGCCGCGGGCGGCGACCGCGCGCGCCGCGATCGACGGAAGGCCCCCGGCGCGCAGCGGAACCCGTCGGACGACGAGGTCCTCGTCGACCGGGAAGCCGGCATGCCCGGCCACGGCCCGCGCCGCGCGCAGCCCGTCGGCACCACCGAACACGTTGGCTTCGCCACGTGGTCCCGTCTCGGTCGTCGCGAAGATCGTGCCCGGCCGTCGGGCGGCTGCACGGATCAACGCGTCGTCCTCGCCGGGATCCTCGGCCGGCTCGGTGAACTGGACGTCGAAGACGACCACGGCAGCGCGCGCCTCGCGCAGCCGGTCGAGAACCCGCGCGTGGTGGCGTCGCGAGAACGGGAAGCGACCGAGGGCCGTCACCGTGTCCGTGTCGATCGCGACCACCGTCACGTCCCGGGGCGCCTCCCCGTCGCTGCGCAGCCCGAGCAGCGCATCGCGGAGATCGAGCTCCGCCTCACGCAGCGCACCGGTTTCCTCGACCAGCAAGCCCGTGGCCACGGCAACGACCCCGGCAGCGACCAGCAGCCGGCGGCGCAGCTGATCCCACGGGGCCATCGCTCACCGCCGTCGGGTGAAGACCGCGGACGCGCCGGCGCGGAGGGTGGCCGCGGACCCACGAGCACGGTTCAGCGGCCGGGCCCGGACCACCCCTTGACGGACGGTCACGGTCGAGCTCGTGCACGTGTCGCGCACCAGCCAGTGCGTGCCGCGGACGGTCGCGTCGGCATACCGACCCTGCGTGCGGAAGCGCCCCTCCCCCTTGCCCCAGAGCCCGCGGCTGCGCCGCTTCTTCTTGGCCTTGCTCTTCGCGGCCGCGCGCGCCTTCGGCGCAGGCGGGCAACTGAGGGCAGCGGTCAGGCGCACCGTGGTGACCCCGTCGTCCACGCGGCGCTGGGTGACGCGGTACCGGCCGCTGTGGAAGTCCGCGACGTCGAGGCCACCGTCCGGCTGGGCCGTCGTGAGCCGCGAGCTCGCCCCTGCGGCGTCGACCGTGGTTCCCACGGGCACGATGGTCGGTCCGTCGATCGGGGCGGTCGTCCCGTCCGGGAGCACGATCTCGACGGTGCCGCGGACGCGCGCGACCACGACGCTGCTGGCGAACCGCGGCTGCGGACCGTCGATCGCCGTCGTCGCCCCTGGGGTCGCACCCTCGGGCGGCGGCGTGACCAGGACCTCCAGAGTCGCGCGGTCGTCGTCGACGGCGGCATCGAGCTCGGCGGCGCGGACCGCGGCGACCGCGCTGGCGCTGCCCGCGCGTCGGAGCGCGACGACGGCCGTGCGCTCCGCGGTCTCCCCCGCGGCCAGCGCCGGGATCGAGCAGAGGACGGCCCCGTCGATCGGCCCGGCGCACCCGGGACTGACCGCGAGCAGCTCGGTCCCGGGCGGCGGTGTGAGCTCGAGGACCACGTCGGTCGCCGTCACGGTCCCGGCGTTGACCGCCTGACCGACCAGGCTCAGCTGCCGCCCGACCTCCGGCGTCCCGCGGGTTCGCAGGCCCGCCCGCAGATCCGTCGGACCGGTGACGGCACGGCAGGCCGAGTACTCCGAGGTGCTCCCGTCGGGGGCGGTGGCCGTCGCGGTCAGGACGTCACCCACCGCGAGACCCGTGGGCGCCTTCGCGGTGAAGCGCGCCCGGCCGTCGGCGTCCGTGGTCACCAGGCCACGCCCGATGATCTCTGCGCCCTCGCCGCGGCCGGACGGATCGCAGCTCGTGCTGCGGCTGAACTCGAGGCCGAAGGTCGTGGTCGCCGTGGACGCCAGCGTGCCCGAGTAGGCCATCTGGCCAGCCGCGACCGAGACGGACTCCAGCACCGGCGCGTTCTGGCGGCCGTTGGCGCCGGCATCCGCGTCCCCTGGGCCGTCGTCGGCCGTCACGCCGTTCTCGTCGAGATCGACGCCCAGACCGCCGTTCTGGAACGTGGAGGTCAGGCGGGCGGCCACACCGAAGGCCGACGGGGCGACGGCGATCCCCGCACCTGCGTTGTGGGCAATCGTCGCGCCCTGTCCGTCGACGGCGCCCCCGATCTCCACCGGGCCGCGGGTCACCCGGACTCCGGGCCCCGCGTTGCCCATGGGCGTGCCGTCGCGCAGCAGCCCGACGTGGACGTCGCGGACCGTCGTCCCCGTGCTCCGCAGCACGATCCCGGCCGTCCCGTTGGCGACGACGATCCCGCCCTCGACGCGGTGGTTCCCGAGCGTCGTCTCCGTGTCGTCAGCGACGATCCCGCCCCCGGCGTTTCCGCGCGCGACCGTGACGAGCTCGTCGACCCCGATCCGGTTGCCGAGCACCTGGCTCCCCGGGGCCGTCAGCCGGATCCCCGCCGCCGCGTTGCCGGAGATCGTGTTGTGCTCGCGCAGTCCGAGGCCACCGATGGTCGATGGAGCCCCGGCGCGGATGCCGTCACCGAGGTTGGGCAAAGCGGTGCTCCCGTCGTCGGCGAGACCGATGTAGCTGCCACGGACCACGGTGCCCGTCGCCGTCGGACCGATGTCGACGCCGGGGCCCGCGTTGGCCGCGACGAAGTTCGCGTCGACGTTGTTCGTTCCCGATCCGCCGACGAGCGTGTCGGCGCCCTCAACCCGGATCCCGGCGCCGTCGTTGGGGCGCGGAAGTTGACCGGCGACCGACGTGCCGATCCGGTTGAACTGCAGGATCGTGTCGATCGCTCCCTGCTCGACGAGGACACCGTGCCCGGCGTTGCCCGACACGACGTTCCCGTCGTACCCGTCGACGCCACCGATCCTCGTCCCGGTCGCGCCCGAGGCGACCCGCACGCCGACCCCACCGTTGCCGGGTGCGTCCTGGGAGGCCACGCGGTCCGGACGGATGCCGATGCGCGAGTTGTCGAGCTCCACGCCATCACCGCTGATGACGATCCCCTCGGAGAACCCGTGGATGCTGACCCCCTGGACCTGCGCGCCGCTCCCGGTCACCCGCAGGCCGGGATACCCGGCGCCGCCCCCGACGAGCTCGACCGCGATCTCGTCGAACTCCGGGTCGGCGGAGTACCCGTTGATCCAGGTCGCGTCCGCGATCGCGGGAAGCTCGGAGAGGAAGGTGAAGACGACGGTGCCGACACCGACCGCGACGGGCTCGAAGTTCACCTGGTCGGGCCCGGCGTGGTCGTTGGCCGCGGTGATCGCCTCGCGGAGCGTGCAGTCGCCGGGAGGCGACTGGCATCCGACGTCCGCCGGCGCATCCCCGGTGGTCGTGACGGTGTAGGTGTTCCCGAGCGCCATGGACGGCACGACGAGCGCGCCGGACAGGCACAGCACCACTGCGATCCCCCGCATCGACGTCAGAGTAGACCTTCCCCCGACGCCGCGGCAATCGCGCGCACCTAAAGATGGTCAAATGACGTGGAGCGCGGGAGACCGACGCGTGACCATACGCCGGGCGCCCGGGGTGGGCGCCCGAGCGACCAAGGGGACCCTGTGCGCAGGATCAGAAGACTGGCCAACGTGCTCGGCGTCGGCGTCGGTGCGGCATCGCTCGCCCTCGTCGTGCCGTCGACGGCGCACGCGAGCTTCGCCGAGATCGCCGGTTCTCCCTTCGGACCTGGAGCGCCATTCGCGCTCGCGATGGCGACAGGCGACGTCGACGGTGACGGGACGGTCGATGTCGTGACCGGCGGCGAGGGCGGCGACATCGCCGTGCACCGCCGCACCGGGTCGCGGTCGTTCACGAGCGCGACCCTCAGCCCCGACGAGTCGTCCCCGGTCCGCGCCGTCGTCCTGGCCCAGCTCGGCGGCTCCCCGGCGCTCGACATCGCGGTCCTCGTCTCGTCAGCGGCCGTCGGTGGACCGCAGCCGTACGTGCGGGTGTACACCGGGGACGGCGCTGGGGGATTCACGCAGGCTGCGACGACGACCACGGTCGCCGACAGCGGCCTCCCGGCGAGTCTCGATGCCGCGGACGTCGACGGGGACAGTGACGGCGACCTCGTGACGCTCGATCCCGCTGACGACGAGCTCGTGGTCCTGCGCAACGACGGCAGCGGGGCGTTCGCACCCGCGGACATCGTGCGGTCGACCGTGGCCGACGCCCCCGCCGCGGTGCGGCTTGCGGACCTCACGGGAGACCTGCGCCCCGAGGCCGTCATCGGCAGCACTGCCGGGGTGCAGATCGCGAACGGTGCGCCCGCCGGGTTGTTCGAGGCGCCAGGTGCGCTGAAGCCGATCGGCGGGCCCGGCGGCACCGGCCCGGACGCGCGCGTCAACGTCGAGCTCGCGAACGTCGACGGGGATGCGGATCGGGACGTCGTCTACTCGCGCGGGACCCTGGACGAGGCGGCCGGCACAGTCGCCGCACTGCTCGGGGACGGGTCAGGGGACGTCGTGACGCTCGCCCCGGCAGGTGCGCAGCCGGCCACACCCGCACCGAGCTCGATCGCCACCGCGGACGTCGACGGCGACGGCCACCCGGACGTCGTGACAGGCGCGAGCGGCACGCAGGTCTCCGCCCTGCTCGGCGATGGGGCCGGAGGATTCACGAGCGCGCCGGGAGCGCCGTACGCGACGAGGACCAACGTCCATCGAGCCGTGCGGTCCATCGCGATCGATGACGACGGGCGACCCGACCTGGTCGCCGCGACGAACTGCCCCTTCCCCGAAAGCGGTACGCCGCTGTGCCCGGCTCCGCCGTTCGCGTTCCCCTACGGCCTGACGGTGCTCGCCAACAACTTCGTTCCCGGCGTCTCCGTCGCCCCGACGGCCGTGAGCCTCACGGCCGACGTCGGCGCGACCGCGACCGGCGACGTGACGATCACGAACACCGGGGCCGGAGCGCTCGACGTCACCGCGCTCGACGTCACCGGCGCCGACTGGACGGCGTCCGATCCCAACGGCTGCGTCGCGGAGCTGATCGGTGCCGCCGGGACCTGTGTCGTCCGGGCGGCGTTCGCGCCGACCGCCGGGGGCGCCCGCCCGGGCCAGCTCGTCGTCCGCACCGCGGCCGGCGACACGACGGTCACGCTCACCGGAACCGGCGTCGCGCCACCCGCCCCGCCGTCCCCGGCCGCGACCCCGGCTCCGCCCACCCCTGCTGCGCCCACCCCGGCGCCGCCCGCAACACCGGCGCCCGTGGCGACGTTCGGGCTCGCCGACGAGCTGCCCATCGGCGAGATCGTCCAGCTCAACGCGGACCGCGCCCGCGGTGCCGGCGTGCTCGTCTACGAGTGGGACCTCGACGGCGACGGCACGTTCGACACCGCCCCCGCGACGATCCCGCAGCAGGTGCTGCGTCCGCTGCGCTCCGGTCCGCTCACGATCACGCTCAAGGTCACGGACGCGACCGGCCGTTCGTCGATCGCCTCGCGGCAGACGGTCGTCACCGCGCCGACCGAGATCCGCCGGACCATCCCGAGCCGCGCGACCGTGGGCAAGACCGTCACCGTCGAGCTCAAGGCCCGGATGGACAAGGACACCCCGGTCGACTACTACACGTTCGACTGGGGCGACGACCATCGCGCGACGCCCCGGACGATCAACGGCGTCCGCATCACCGGGGTCGAGTCCGGGTCCGACGGGCGGGCGTCGCACTCCTACCGGCGCGCCGGCATCTACAGCGTCCGCATCACGGCGGTCAGCCTGCGCGGCCGCAGCGTGGTGACGACCGCGACCGTCCGGGTCGATCCGAGCACGCAGCGGGCGAGCACGGCGAGCACGCCGGGGATGAAGCCGATCACGGTCGACGCGGTCGAGCCGCTGAGCACCGACGTCCCGGTCGAGTTTCTCCTCGACGGCGGCCTGGACAAGCGCGTCCCGACGTTCACGATCGTCGACGTCATCGCGGACCGCCCGCGCGTGTTCGACCGCTTGCCCGACATCATCCGTCCGGCGGCCGCCGGGTTCAGCCGGATCCCCGCGTTCCAGAACCAGATCGGCGGCTCGGTGACCGTCCGGCCGCGGGCCCGTCTGCGCGGTGTGACGGCGACCCCGAGGCAGGTCACCAAGAACTCCGACCGCAAGGACTCCTACCTCTTCCGGGGCGGCTACGCGATGTGGGACTTCGGTGACGGATCGCCGAAGTTCTCGACGAAGGACCTCGCGACGAACGACGCCGTCCACCAGTACGCGAAGGCGGGGACGTACGCCGTGAGCGTGCAGTACGTGCCGTTCAACAACGCGGTCCCGGCACCCCCGCCCCACACGTTCAAGGTCGCCGTCTACGACCCGGTCTGCGGCGGCTTCAAGGTCGGCAACCTCCAGGCCCGAGCGGTCGGCGGCTGTCTGCGCCAGATGGACCCGGCGGGCACGCTGCGGGCGGACCCCGGGGTGCGCGCGGAGGTCGCGGGTGTGCAGTTCATCGGCTCACCGCTCTTCCTCCAGCCCGGCGGGATCGTGAGCTCCAACCTCACCAAGGGCGCGGTCGCCGCAGTCGAGATCCCGGGCGAACCCGAGCCCGTCCGCTTCGCGACCGCCCCCGGGCCCGCCCAGCTGCCGGCGACCATCCCCGCCGGTGGCTCCGCCCTCGTCGGCGCCTTCTCGCGCGTGACGCCGACCGGCAAGGCGCTCTATCCCGATGACCTCGACGCCGAGGCGGCCCTCACGGCACAGGGAGCGATCGGTCCGCTGCCGATCGTGGGGGCACGTCTGGGGATGGGCCGTTCGCAGTCCCGCGTCACGCTCAACACCCGGCTGCCGCAGCCGTTCGACGACACGAACGAGATCCTCGTCACCCCGTCGACGAGCCTGGCGAAGGCCGCGGGCTTCACGACCTCGTTCCCGGGCGGACGCTTCACCGCCAACGACGACGGCACGTTCCGCCTGGAGATCGACGAGGTCAATCTCGGCCCGGTGATCGGCCGGAAGATCACGCTCGAGTACGGGGACATCAAGTACCTCAGCGGTGCGCAGTTCGTCACCGAGCGGCTGCTCGCCGGCGGCGGCAACCTCGAGATCCTCGGGGCGACGCTCGAGGCCGAGGCCGTCCCGCCCGGGTTCACGAGCAAGAGCGGCGTCGAAGGGCCATCCGGCTTCGCGATCAACGACGACGGCTTCCTCTACGGCGGCGCGGCGCTGAACCTCCCGGACAGCAAGGCGATCCCGCTAGGGCCGATCGGCCTGGTGAAGATCGGGGCGAAGATCAACACGAAGCCGTTCTTCTTCCAGGGCAGGTTCGGGCTCATCGTCCCCACCGGCGCGGCGGTCGCGCGCGGGGAGATCTGCGTCCAGATCCAGGAGATCAAGAAGGGCCAGGTCGTCGTCTACTGCGCCCCCAAGGGGGTGAAGGAGCAGGACATACGCACGGCGTACGACAACGCCGACAAGGCCTGTCCCCCGTCGAAGGACCAGCAGAGCTGCGAGTTCCTGCGCCGATCGATCCTGAAGGGCTACGAGTTCTACTCCTTCCGCGCCCCCCGGGACATGTTCAGCCTCTACTTCAAGGGGCAGGTGAGCATCCTCGACCTCATCCAGGCGCAGGCCTACCTGCGGTATCTGCGCTACCAGGTGCCTGGAAAGAACGGCGTGCCTCAGGAGGGCGGCAGCATCAAGATCGGCGCGCTCGTCGAACTCGACGCGGCCGTCGTGTCGCTGCGCGGTCAGGCCGAGGCGGAGATCGCGTGGCCCGGGGGCTTCTTCCAGGGCTGGGCGAAGATCGACGCGTGCTTCGGCGACATCGTCTGCGCCGGCGCCGAGGGACTCGTGAACAACAAGTACTTCGCCGGGTGCGCCGACTTGCTGTTCGGCTACGCCGGCGCGGTGTACTCCGTGGAGGACGAGGAGTTCGACCTCTTCGGCTCGTTGAGCGGCGGCTGCGACCTGCGCGGCTCGAAGTACTACCTCAAGTCCCCGGCGACGGGATCCAGGTTCCACGGGCGCACCAAACTCCCCGACCCCGTCGCCGACCTGCGCGACGGGACGCCGCGCGCAGCCCCGGACGAGCAG
This sequence comes from Conexibacter sp. W3-3-2, assembly GCF_009707605.1. Taxonomy (NCBI): domain Bacteria; kingdom Bacillati; phylum Actinomycetota; class Thermoleophilia; order Solirubrobacterales; family Conexibacteraceae; genus Conexibacter; species Conexibacter sp. W3-3-2. The sequence goes on from NZ_WLYW01000001.1 coordinate 1,445,916, forward strand.
GAGATCCCGTTCACCACCTCGACGACGGCGGCGAGCGGTCTCATCGTGGTCGAGTCCCCGGGCATCAAGGCCCCGGCCCCCGACACGGGCCCGACACAGGCCGACGACCTCCTCGCACAGGCGCCGGCCGCGGTCCGCGCCGACCTTGCCAAGGACGGGTACGCCAAGCCCGAGCCCCGCAAGCCGGTGACCACCCAGACGCCCGGCGCACCGACGGTCGTCGTCCGTACACCGGACGGCCGCACGTTCATCGCCGGGACCAAGAGGGAGGAGAAGATCCCGAACCTGGGCATCACGATCGTCCGTTCCGACGGGCAGAACTCGCTGTACATCCGCGACGACAAGTTCCGCACCGGCAAGTACTCCGTGACCCCGATCCCGGGATCGCGTCCGGTCACGGGGATCCGGACGAGCGAGTTCGTCCCGCCGCCTCGCGTCCTCTCGAAGCTGCAGCCGGCGAGCGGCGGGGAGAAGGCGTTCTCCATCCAGTCGACGCTCGCTCCGGGTGAACGCGTCGAGCTGTACGAAAGCGGCTCGGGCGGCCAGGCCCGCCGCCTGTCGGTGATCACCGGGGCGAGCGCGTCACGCAGCGGGGCGACCCGACGCACGCGCACGTCGCGCACCCGGTTCCGGCCGATCCCGGCGACCGACCGGCGCCGGCGCACGTCGCTCGTCGCGATGGTCACCCGCGACGGCGTACCGGTCCGGCGCTACGAGATCGCGACCTTCGCGACGCCCGCCCCGACGCGCCTCGCCGCGCCGAAGAGCACGCGGATCGTCCGGGGGAAGGACCGCGTCACGGTGCGCTGGCGCCCGGTTCCGGGAGCGGCGTCCTACAAGGTGCGCTGGCGGACCGCGGACGGGAGCGACGTCACGCGAACCGTGAAGCGCACCGTGCGCTCGGCGGTGCTTCGCGGGGTGGCGCCGACGACGCGCACCACGGTGAGCGTGACCGCGGTGGAGCTCACCGGCGCGAGCGGGCGCGGCGCGATCGTCCGGTCGGTCGGGAAGCCGCACGCGAAGGCGCGGCCGACGGTCGCTCCCGCGCCGCCGAAGCTCCGCGTCTCGAGGAGGCCGCTGACCGCCTGATCAAGGTCGCGCGCCGCCTTCCGCGGAAAAGGTGACGTAGGCGTCACCGTTTCCGTTAGGCTCGCCCCCATGAGCGGAGTGGAGCGGCAGTACGACTACGACTGGATCGTCATCGGATCCGGGTTCGGCGGCAGCGTCAGCGCGCTGCGGCTCGCGCAGAAGGGCTACAAGGTCCTGGTGCTCGAGGCCGGCCGCCGGTTCGAGGACAAGGACTTCCCCAAGAGCACCTGGGACGCGCGCAACTACTTCTTCGCGCCGAAGCTCGGGATGCGCGGGATCCTGCGCCTGTCGATCTTCAAGGACATCTTCATCGCCTCCGGTGCCGGGGTCGGCGGCGGGTCGCTCGGCTACGCCAACACGCTCTACCGGGCACCCGAGCGGTTCTACAACGACGGCCAGTGGTCCTCCCTGGGCAACTGGGGCGTCGACCTCGAGGAGCACTACGACGAGGCCGAGCGGATGCTCGGGGTCACCGACTACTGGAAGGACGACGCCGCCGACCAGCTGCTGAAGGAGTTCGGCGAGGAGATCGGCTGCGGCGACACGTACTCCAAGACCCGCGTCGGCGTCTACCAGGGCACGCCGGGCGTCACCGTCCCCGACCCGTTCTTCGACGGCGAGGGCCCGGACCGCACGGGCTGCATCGACTGCGGCCGCTGCATGGTCGGCTGCCCGCACGGCGCGAAGAACACGCTGGTGAAGAACTACCTGTACCTCGCCGAGAAGCTCGGCGTGCGGGTCGAGCCGTCGCGGATGGTGCTCGACGTGCGGCCGCTGGCCCGCGCCGACGGCTCCGACGGCTACGTCGTCACCGACGAGCGCGCCGGCTCCTGGGTGCGCAAGGGCCGCCGCGAGCTGCGCGCCCGGGGCGTCATCTTCTCCGCCGGCGCGCTGGGCACGAACCGCCTGCTGGCGAACATCAAGCACCGCGGCTCGCTGTCGATCAGCGACCAGCTCGGCGAGCTCGTGCGCACCAACAGCGAGGCGATCCTCGGCATCACCGTGCCCGAGGACTTCCCGGCGGACATCACCGACCGCGTCGCGATCACCTCGAGCATCTACCCCGACCCCGACACGCACATCGAGACGTGCGTCTACGGCGACGCGGGCGGCTCGATGCAGTACCTCAACACGATCCTCACCGGGGACGGGACGCGCGTGACGCGGCCGCTGAAGTGGGCGGCGACGGCGATCCGCCACCCGCGCCAGTTCTGGAAGGCGACGTTCTTCAAGGGCGGCAGCAAGCGCGCGATCATCATCCTCGTGATGCAGACGCTCGACAACGCGATCGCGCTGCGGGCGAAGCCGAAGCGGTTCGGCAAGGGCGTCAAGCTCGTCACCGAGCAGGACCCGCTGAAGCCCAACCCGACGTTCATCCCGATCGGCAACACGGTCACCCAGTGGTTCGCGGACCGCACCGGCGGGGTGCCGCAGTCCTCCACGATGGAGGCGCTCTTCAACATCCCGTCGACCGCGCACATCCTCGGCGGCGCGGTCATCGGCGCGGACGCGACGACCGGCGTGATCGACAAGGAGCAGCGGATCTTCGGCTACGAGAACCTGATGGTCTGCGACGGCGCCGCGGTGCCCGCGAACATCGGGGTCAACCCGTCGCTGACGATCACGGCGATGACCGAGCTGGCGATGAGCCGCATCCCGCGCAAGGGCGAGGACCGCAAGGCGCTGCACGCGGCCCCCACCCCGATCGATCTCGCGATCACGCAGGTGTCGCCGGAGCCGGTCGCGGTGCCCGCGGGGCCTTCGGCGGCGGGGCCGGCGTCGCCGGCTGCGTGATCCGCAGCAGGAACAGCGCGAGGATCGGGGCGCCGGTCAGCAGCAGCAGCGTCCGCATCCACGCGGTCGAGGCGTCGGTGCCGGCGCCCAGCGTGTGGGTGACCGACAGGACGTAGGCGAGGATCGCGAAGCGGTGGGCCGTGCGCCACCGCTTCGCGCCGAGGCGCTTGCGGGCGTAGAAGCTCAGGCCGAGCAGCGCGGCGAGGTAGCCGCCGACGATCCCGGCCGCGACCCACGCGGTCCGGTAGTCGAGCGCGAACGGGACGGCGATCCCGTCGACGCCGGGCCGCAGGTACGGGTCACCGAGCAGGGTGACGCCGTGCAGGCCGATCGAGATCAGGCCGACGAGCGCGAGGTGCTCGTGGGCGCCGCGCATCGCGACGGCCATGCCGGGGCGGCGCCGGGCGCGGATCGACGCCCACAGGCCGAGGCCCACGGAGGCGGTGATGGCGAGCAGCGCGACGATCCCGGCGGCGCGGGAGCCGAGCCACCAGGCGTGGTCGGTGACGACGGTCATGCGGGGATCTCCAGGACGTTGCGGTCGGACAGGACCAGGACGCCGCCACGGTGGGCGCGCAGCAGCGCGGCCCCGGCGGCGGGACCCTCGAGCAGCGCCTGCTTGGCGAGCAGCTCGGCTTCGAGGGCGGTCCGGGCCCGGGCGGTGGCCTGCACGACGCCGGTGTCGGCGGGGGCGCCGGTGCGCGGGTCGAGCAGGTGGTGGGCGACGGTCCCGTCGGCGGCGCGCCAGGCGCGGCGGACGATCGTGCTGGTGGCGACGGCGCCCCGGTCGACGGTGAGACGGGCGACCGCCGGGGCGTCGGGCTCGGGGCCGGCGACGAGCACCTGCTGGGGCAGGTCGCGGCGGGTGCCGCCGACGCGGACGTCGCCGCCGAGGTCGACGGCGTAGCGGTCGAGGTCGCGCAGGCGGCGCGCGGCGAGGTCGGCGGCGAGGCCCTTCGCGGTCCCGCCGAGGTCGATCCGCACCCCGGGCGGCCGAGTGACGGCGCGGTGGTCGGCGGTGACGGTGACGTGCGGCCGGCCCGGTCGCGGCCCGCCCGCACGCGCGGTCGTGGTGGCGTCGCGGCCGTCGGCGGCGTGCAGCTGCGCGAAGCTGCGGTCGTAGCCGGCGGCGCGCAGCTGGGCGCCCAGGGTCGGGTCGACGAGCCCGCCGCTGCGCTCGCGGCACCACAGCGCGGCGGCGATCGCCCGGCCGAGCAGCGGGTGCACGGGCACGGTGTCGCGCGGGTCGTCGTTGAGCCGCTCGAGGTCGGACGCCGGGTCGAAGCGGGTCCAGCGCGCGGCGAGCAGGTCGAGCTCGTCGGCGACGGCCCGCAGGCGGGCGGCGACGCCTGCGCGGGGCCGGTCCTGCGCGCCGCCGACGAGCGTCAGCCGCGTGCCCATGGTCGGGACGGTGAGCGACTCCCACACGTCGCTCACGACCCCTGGCTGACGACGGGCGGCGGGGGCGCGACCGGGACGGGCGCCGGGGCCGGGGCGGCGGCGACCGGTGCCGCGGGCGCGGCGGGGGCGACCGCGACCGGCGCGGCGGTGCGGACGACCGGGGCTGCCCCTCCCCCGCCTGCGCCGGCGACGACGCGCCGTGTGACGATGACCTTGCGGATCACGACGATCCGTCGCGGGGTGGCCGCGGCCGCCTGGGCGCGGGCGTTGGCCTGCGCCCAGTCACGGGCCGCGGTCTGGGTGGCGACCCGGGCGGCGTGCTCCCGGGCCGCGATCTGCTGCAGCGCCGGGTCGTTGCCGGTCGCGGCCTGCACGGCGAGGAAGCCGCCGGCCGCGACCGTGCACGCCACCGACGTGCCGAGCGTCTGGGTGGCGCGGGCGCGCCAGCGGACGGGTTCGCGGCGCTCAGTCATCCTCGCCGTCGTCCTCGCGCTCGCCGCCGTGGTCGTCGCCGCGGTCGTCGTCGGACTCGTAGCGGTCGTCGTCGCCGCCGCGGTCGTCGTCGGTCTCGGAGTGGTCGTCGTCGCCGCCGCGGTCGTCACCGGCCTCGGAGCGGTCGTCGCGCTCGCGCTCGCCGCCGTGGTCGTCGGAGCGGTCGTCGTCGCCGCGGGCGACGCGGACCGGCGCGGTCGCGGCGCTGGCCGCGGGCGCCGCCGCGACGGGCGCGGGCCGCGAGGAGGACGAGGACGAGCTCCCGCGCGCGGGCGAGGTGGCGGGGACCGTCTCGGTGCGGCGCACGGTCTCGGTCCGCACCTCCACGACCGGCTCGGGCGTCGCCACCGGGGCGGCGGTGACGGCGGCGGCGGGTGCCGCGGTGACGGCGAGGTCCGCCGCGTCGGGCTGGGAGGCGAGCGCGATGGCGCCGAGGCCGCCGAGCGCGGCGACGGTGACGGAGGTGACGATGAGCTTGGGGCGGGTGATCATGCTCCGCACTGTGCGGGAGCGCCGGTCAGCCGCCGGCGAGCACCGGGTAAGCGCCGGGTAACGCGCCCCGGGACCCGGTAGAACCTCCCCATGCCCGGAGCCCAGAGCCTGCTCGTGGTCGAGGACGAGGACTCGATCCTCCAGCCGCTGCTGCGTGCCCTCGCGCGTGCGGGCTTCGAGCCGACGAGCGCCCGCTCGGTCCGCGAGGCGACGGCCCTGATCGACCGCCGGAGCTTCGATCTCGTCCTCCTGGACCTCGGGCTGCCCGACGGCGACGGCCGCGACGTCTGCCGGCACCTGCGGCGCACGAGCGAGACCCCGGTGATCATGCTGACCGCGCGCGGCGCGGAGATCGACCGCATCGTCGGGCTCGAGCTCGGCGCCGACGACTACGTGGTGAAGCCGTTCAGCAGCGACGAGCTCGTCGCGCGGATCCGTGCGGTGCTGCGCCGCAGCGCGGGCGACGCGGGCACGCGACGCCCGCAGGAGGCGGTGACGGTCGCGGCGCTGCAGGTCGATCCCGCCGCGCGCACGGCGCGGGTGGACGACGTCGAGCTCGATCTCACGCGGCGCGAGTTCGACCTGCTGTTCGCGCTCGCGCGCCGCGCCGGGTCGGTCGCCGGGCGCGAGGAGCTGTTCGACGAGGTCTGGGGCACCGGCTGGTTCGGGACCGGCAAGACCCTGGACGTGCACGTGGCGGGCCTGCGCCGCAAGCTGCCCCCGGGCGCGCCGCCGATCACGACGCTGCGCGGGGTCGGCTACCGGATGGACGTGCCGTGAGCCTGCGCGCCCGGCTGCTGCTGGCGATCGCCTACCCGCTGGTGGTCGCGATCATCGCGCTGGCGGTCCCGCTGACCGTGAACCTGCACGACCGGGTCGAGGCGGAGGTGCGCGAGCAGGCCAGCACGCAGGCGTCGCTGCTCGCGGCGACGGTGCCCGAGCTCGACGCCGCCTCGCTGCGCGAGCTCGTCCGCCAGGGCGGCGAGCGCACCGGCGGCCGCGTGGTGGTGACCGACCGCACCGGGGTCGTGCTGGCCGACAGCGAGGACGCGGGCGCGATCGGGGCGGGCTTCGGGGCGCGCCCGGAGATCGCGGCGGCGCTCGCGGGCCGGCGGTTCCAGGAGGAGCGGTCGAGCTCGACGCTGGGGACCGACCTGCTCGCCACCGCGGTCCCGGTCGTGCGCGCAGGCGAGCCGGACGGCGCGGTGCGCATCACCCAGGACACGCGCGCGGTGGCGGACGCGACGACGCGCGCGACGACCGGCATCGCCGCGGTGTCCGGGATCGTGCTCGGGGCGGGCCTGCTGCTCGCCGCCGTGCTGGCGGCCCAGCTGGCGCGCCCGTCGCGGCAGCTGCAGGCCGCCGCCGAGCGGCTGGCGGTCGGGGACCTGCAGGCCCGCGCCCCCGAGACGGGCGCGAAGGAGCAGCGTCGGGTCGCGGTGGCGTTCAACGACATGGCGGTCCGGCTGGGCCGCCTGCTGGACGGCCAGCGGGCGTTCGTGGCGGACGCCTCCCATCAGCTGCGCACGCCGCTGACCGGGATGCGGCTGCGGCTGGAGGAGATCCGGCACGCCGACGTGCCGGCCGCGGTCCGCGAGGACGCCGACGCGGCGATCGCGGAGCTGGACCGGCTCTCCCGGACGGTCGACGAGCTGCTGGTGCTCTCCCAGGCGGGCGAGCGCGACGCGCCGGCGGAGCGCCTGAGCCTCGAGGCGGTGCTGGCCGAGACGTTCGACCGCTGGTCGGCGCAGGCGCACGCGCAGGGCGCGACGCTCGTGCTGGCGGACGGGGAGCCGGTGACCGGGGTGGCGGCGGAGGCGGACCTGCACCGCGCGCTGGACGTGCTGGTGGAGAACGCGCTGGCCTACGGCGGGCCCGGGGTGACCGTGACGCTGCGGGCGCGCCCGGGTGCGGTCGAGGTGCTCGACGACGGTCCGGGCCCGGAGCCCGGCGAGGAGGACGAGGTGTTCGACCGCTTCCATCGGGGCAGTGCGGCGCGGGCGGGCGGCTCGCGCACGCCGGGCACGGGCCTGGGCCTGGCGATCGCGCGGGAGCTCGCGCAGCGCTGGGGCGGCGCGGCGTCGTTGCGGCGCGGCCCGGCGGGCGGCGCGGTCGCGACCCTGGAGGTGCCGTCGTGATCCCGCAGGGTCGTCTGCGCACGGCCGTCCTGGGCCTGGCGCTCGTACTGGGGGGCGTGGCGTTCGCGGTCGGCCTGGCACTGCTGACCACGCGGATCGCGTCGCCGCAGATCGGGTTGCGCGGCACGCCGGGGATCCTCTCCCCCGCGGACCTCGGCGCGACCGTGCAGCGGCGCACGACGACCGCGCCGACCCGCACGACCGCCCGTCCGACCCGGACGCGGACGACCCGGACCACCCGTCCCACCCGCACGACGGCGCCCACGCGCCCGCCGCGTCCCGCGTCGACACCCGCGCCCGCGGCGACCGCGCCGCCCCCGGTCGCGACCGTCGCGCCGTCGGGCAGCGACGACGACGGCGGCGAGGACGACTCCGGGCGGGGCCGGGGTCGCGGTCGCGGCGGCGACGGGGACGGCGACGACGACTGATCAGCGCACGAGCGCGAACGGGCTCGTCGTCAGCGCGTAGCCGTTGGCGGTGATGCGGATGCGGTGGGTGCCCGCGTCGGCGCCGCGGGGGACGAGCCACTCGCCGCGGTGGCGGCCGGCGTCGTCGACCTGCCAGCGCAGGTCGATCCAGCGGTCGTCGCTGACCGTGCGCCAGCGTCCGGCGACGCGGCGCTCCACGGTCAGGAAGGCCGTGTCGAGCGGCTTGTCGTAGCCGCCGGGGCCGCCCTGCCAGGAGAACGGGACGGTCTGGCCGCCGCGGCGGCCGTCCGGTGGCTGGGCGAGCATCCGCCCGTCGGTGGCGCCGGTCGGGTAGGGCTCGCCGTCGGCGACGACGCCGTTGCGCGGGTCGAAGTCGTAGGGCTGCGGCGCCTCGCCACGACCGGTGAGGTTGCGCGCGAGCGCGACGAGCGCGTCGGTCAGCAGCACGCTCGCGTTGGTCCCGTAGATCTGCGAGCCGCCCTCGTAGTGCTGGCGCGCGTACTCCTCGGGGGTCACGAAGTACTGGAAGAACTCGTTGGTCAGGCCGGCGACGATGACGCGCCGCACGCCCGCGCCGCCGATCGCGTCGAGGATCCTCTGGCGGACCCGGCGGCCGGTCTCGACGGTCGGCTCGCCGGGCAGCGAGGCGATGATCCGGTCGCGGACGCGGACGGTGAACAGCGGCGCGCCGTTGGGGTAGGAGTCGGTGCTCGACGCAGGGACCGCGATCTTGTGCCCGTGGCCGGCGAAGCCGTCCTCGACCGGGCTGCGCTGGTCCTCCAGCGGGATCCCGGTGAGGTCGAAGAGCGGGCCGCGTCCCTCCTCGCTGCCGGTGAGGAACGGCAGTCCGGGGATGGGCTGGGCGCTCGTCGGCCCGGCGGAGGAGTCCTGGCCGCAGAAGCACACGCGCGTCCAGCGCAGGTCCAGGGCGGGCCGGGTGGTCATCGACCGGCCCGCGGCGCTCCAGGCGCGCAGCATCGCGGCGGCCTCGGCGCGGCCGACCTCCTCGGCGTGCTCGGGGCCCTGCTCGTCGAGCCCGGCGGACTGGTCGCCCTCGTTGCCGTTGCCGTAGACGCCGACGACCGCCCGTGCGGCGGGGACCTTGCCGCGGCGCCGGACCTCGCGTTCGAAGACGCGGGTCGCCGGGCCGTGGTGGTCCTGGTTGTAGTACTGGTAGCTCGACGGGTTGACGGTGCCGTGGTTGGCGAACATGAGCCAGCCGCCGATCGGGACCGCGACGGTGCGGCGGCAGCGCGTGCGGCGTCCCTGGCGGGTGCACGGCGTAGAACGCCGCACGAGCCGGTCGACGCGCAGCACGTCGACGTCCGGGTCGATGGTGTGCAGCACGCCGTCGGGGTCGAGCTCGGGTCGGCCCTGTCCGCGCGCGAGGATCTGCCCGTGGTCGGCGAGGTGCGCCTCGATCGAGCGGTTCTTCGTGACGTCGGGGAGCGTGGCGGAGCCCCAGCCGACGCGGGCGGGCCCGAGGTCGCGGTCGGCCTGCCGCAGGGCGAGCGCGATCCGCTGCGCGAGGAAGGTGTAGAGCCGCCGGTCCGTGGGCTTGGGGTCGAGGAACTCGACGAACGAGGACGGGTTGCCGATGGTCGCGGGACTGGGCGCGACGGTGTTGAGCGTCGAGAAGTTCGCGAAGCCCGACGGTCCGGCGTGGGTGTGGGAGGCGGAGACGACGACGTTGCGCTCGGAGAAGCCGCGGTCGGCGGTGCGGTCGGCGACCTCCTTGACGAGTCCGCCGACGGCCGCGAAGAGGTCGACGGAGACGAGCGCGACCTTCGTGCCGCCGCGCTCGAGGACGATTGCCTTGGCCATCAGCCGGGTGTGGACCCCGCGGCCGAGCCGGTCGGCCCGGACCCAGCCGCCCAGGGGCGAGCCGGTGGGCGGCGTGATGTCCGCCTGCCCGACGCCGACCCGCACCGCGGGGGCGGCGGGCGGCCCGGCCGCCGCGGCGACGGGCGCCCCGAGCGCCGCGGTGGCCGCGAGGACCGCCCCGATCGTGGTCACGCGCCGTGGAGTCGTCCTCGCCCTCATGGCGCGGGAGCGTAGACCTCCGGGCCATGGCGGTGGGGGCTCGTGTGCGACAGCCTGCCGGCATGGCGCACTCCAGAACCAGGCCATCCACTCCGACTCCCGTGGCGAAGCTCGCCCCGTTGCCGGACCTGCGCGGTACCCGGCGGTCCCCCGGCCGGGACTGGCACGACCCGGCGAAGGCGCGTACGCGCCGCGGGCCGGCGCTCACCCGCTGAGGCGGGCGAGCGCGGGCGGGAGGGACTCCGCCCTTCACTAGAGTTGTCGACCATCCATCATGGTCGATAGCTCTGGTTCCCCCGGTGACCCGCCCGATCTCGACGTCCTCGCGCGTCGGGTCGGGCGGGTCGTCCATCTGCACCGCACCGCGCAGGGCCTCTCGCTCGGTGCTCTCGCGCGCGCCGCGGGGCTCTCGACGACGATCGTCTCGCGGATCGAGTCCGGGCACGGCAATCCGTCGATGGAGACGCTGTGGCGGCTCTCGCGCGCGCTCGGCGTCCCGCTCGGCGCGCTGCTGGCCGAGGAGGAGACGCCGAGCGTCCGCCGGATCGACGCCCGTTCGGGGGAGCGGATGCTCGCCGACTCGGGCATGACCGGTTGGCTGGTCCACGCCAAGAGCGCCCCGCACCGCTCGGAGGCGTACTGGTGCGACGTGCCGCGCGGGACCGATCAGGCGAGCGTCGCGCACCTGCCGGGCAGCGAGGAGGTGCTGCTGTGCCTGTCCGGTCGGCTGCTGGTCGGCCCGCCCGGCGAGGAGCAGGAGCTCGCCCCCGGTGACGCGGTGTGGTTCGCGGCCGACGTCCCGCACCGCTACCACGCGCTGGAGGACTCGACCGCGCTCTCGTGGGTCCTCTACCCCCCGCCGGCCGGGACGACGACGTGAGGGCCAACGCCCAGCCGCTCGTCACGGGCGCGGTGATGGCGGTCGTCGGGTTCGCGGGCGCGTTCACGATCGTCCTCTCCGGACTCGTGGGCGTCGGGGCGAGCCCGGCGCAGGCGGCGTCGGGCCTGACGGTCCTGTGCCTGACGCAGGCGGTCGTGGCGATCGTCCTGGGCCTGCGGTTCCGGATGCCGATCAGCGTCGCGTGGTCGACGCCGGGGGCGGCGCTGCTGGCGACCGCGGGGCCCGTCGACGGCGGCTACGCGGCGGCGCTCGGGGCGTTCCTGGTCTGCGGTGCGCTGATCGTCCTGGCGGGCCTGTCGCGGACGCTGGGCCGCGCGATCGCGGCGATCCCGGTGCCGCTCGCCAGCGCGATGCTCGCGGGCGTCCTGCTGCCGCTGTGCCTGGCGCCCGCGACCGCGGCGGCGGAGCTGCCGGCGCAGGCGCTGCCCGTCATCGCGGTCTGGCTGGTGCTGATGCGGTTCGCGCGCCGCTACGCGGTGCCGGGTGCGCTGGTCGCGACCGCGCTGGCGGTGCTGCTGGATCCGGGCTCGGGCGCTGCGATCGAGGGGGATCTCGCCCCGACGCTCGTGTGGACGACGCCCGCGTTCGATCCCGGCACGATCGTGGGGATCGGGGTGCCGCTGTTCCTCGTGACGATGGCCTCGCAGAACATCCCGGGCATGGGGGTCCTGGCCTCGTTCGGCTACCGGCCGCCGCTGCGGCCGATCCTCACCGGGACCGGCCTGGGCACGATCGTGGGCGCGCCGCTGGGCGGGCACGCGATCAACCTCGCGGCGATCACGGCGGCGCTCGGCGCGGGCCCGGAGGCGGACCCCGACCCGGAGCGCCGGTGGATCGCGACGGTGAGCGCGGGCGGCGTCTACGTGGTCCTGGGCGTGGGCGCGGCCCTCGCGACCGCGCTCATCACCGCGGTGCCGATGCTGCTGGTGCAGACGGTCGCCGGGCTCGCGCTCGTGACCGCGCTGGCCGGGGCGCTGGCGACCGCGCTGGCGGACGAGCGCCACCGCGACGCGGCGGTCGTGACGCTGGTGACGTGCGCCTCGGGCATCACGGCGCTGGGGGTCAGCGCCGCGTTCTGGGGCCTCCTCGCGGGGCTCGCGGTGCTCGGGCTCCAGCGCGTGGGCGACGGCGGGCGGTGAGCCTCAGCGTCCGAGCCGGCGCAGGAACTCCTGGACCTGGTGGGGCACGGTCTCGGCGATCTCCCGGATCGACGCGAGCCCGGCGCGCAGCTCGGCGTCCCCGACCTCGACGGGCGCCATAGAGTCCTGCAGCTCGGCGATGAGCGTGGCGGCCTCCTCGACGGCCTCCCCGGCGGCGGTGACGAACGAGGCCGCCCCCTGCGAGTGCACGCCGGGCGTGCCCGGGGCGACGACCGCGGCCGGGCCGAGGCCGTGGCGGCCGGCGAAGCCCGCGGCGGTCGCCTTCGCGCGACCGAGCGCCTGCTGGACCGGCCGGAAGAGGTCCGCCTCGAGGTGGTCGGCGGTCTGCTCGTCCAGCAGCTCGTAGGCCTCGCCGAGCTGGCCCATGGCGGTCTCCAGCTCCGCGACCGCGGCCGCGATCTCCTCGAGGATGCCGGCGCGGGCCTGGGCGGTCGTGTAGCTCATGGGCGCAGCCTAGTCGCCGCGCTGCAACTTCTCGTGCATGCCGCCCTCCCCGCGCGGCAGACTCGCCGCATGCTGCAGCTCGAGAACGATCTCGCGGCCGAGCTCGAAGCCCGCGACGAGCTGCTCGTCGCGTGCCGTGAGGTCCTGGCCGGCACGGGAACGGGCGCCGCCTCCGCGCTCGTCCAGCACATCGACGCGGTGCTCGACCTGGGCGCGGACGACCTGCGCCACTGCTGAGCGGCGACGTCGCCGTCGCCGGACGGGACCGTCGGAGCCGACGCGGCGGCAGGGACGAGGCATCGCGGGACGCCCGAGGCCCGAGGCGCGTCCTGGACCCGCTGCGTCCGGGAGCTCGCTGGGATGCGCGCTTCCCGGACGCCGGGCGTCCGGACGTTCCGCCGTGGACTAGGGGCAGACGACGAGCAGCTTGAACTGCTCGTCGGTGGGCGTCAGGTCGGCGTGGGAGCCGACCCGGACCTCGACGACGCCATCGGCCTCGTTCACGATGTTGGCGCCCGCGCGGACGGACAGCTTCTTCGTGTTCGCGAACACCGAGCAGCCGGTCAGGTTCGCGGGGAAGTCGACCTCGGCGAAGCCGGTGGCGCCGGGTGCGATGACCGGAGCCGGCGACGACGACGCGATCGGCGTCGCGGTGTCGGTGACGCCCTCGACGAACAGTGACACGGCGTCCTGACCGGCCGTGCCCGCGGGACCCGTCGGGCCCGTCGGGCCGGCCGCGCCGGACTGGCCGGCCGCACCGGTGGGCCCCTGCGGGCCGGTCGGGCCGCTCTGGCCGTCCGCGCCTCTGGCGCCCTGCGGGCCGGCGGCGCCGTTCGCGCCGACGGGGCCCTGCGGGCCGGCGGCCCCGGCCGGACCGACCGCGCCCTGATCGCCCGTGGCTCCCTGGTCGCCCTTCGCGCCCTGAGCACCGGTCGCACCGTCGCGGCCGTCCTCGCCGGCTAGTCCCTTCTTCGCCGATGCCGACAGATCGACCAGGCCGATCGAGCCGTTCTTGATGTCCTTGCCGGTGATCAGCTTCGCGGCGACAGCCGTGGCGCCGAGGACCAACGACATCACGAGCGCCACCACGAGCGGCGCCGAGATCTTCTTCATGTCGGGGTGTCTCTCCTGTGGGTCGGGCGCCGTGACACCACGCCACAGCGGCTCCACCGTCGAGATCGGACGGGACCTGGGGATCTGAAGGAGCAGCAGGCCCGCGGACGGCATCCCCCGGGCCTCGGGCGGCACGCCCCGCAGAACGAGTTCAGCCGCCTGATCCGGCGGCTGAACTCCCTGCTGGTCTTGTCCTTCAACGTCACCCGACTCGAACGAGCCGGGTCCCAGTGGAGACGGCGGGAATCGAACCCGCGTCCGCGACCGCGGACGAGCAGCGTCTACGAGCGTAGCCGGCACTCTGATCTCATCCTGGGCTCGCCTTGCCGGCCGGGTTGCTCAGGACCAGCTCCCTGAAGATGTCCCCGGTTCGGCGGAAGCGGACCTCCCCGGGTGAGTCGGCATCTGATCCCGGCGATCCCCGCGGCCGACAGGCAGGGGCCGAGACCTCACGGCTCTAGCGGTGTGCTAGGCGGCGAGGGCGTACTCGTGAGAGTCCGCACGTATGGTTTTTCCGGGGTTTTACGAGGCCACCCGGAACCTCGACTCGCAACCACCCGCCCGAAACCGACCACGTCGAAGCCTGTCGTCCCCGGGGTGAGTGTCCTTCGCCACGAAGTGTAGCGCGACGAGGAACTGGCGCCTCGCAGTGATCCGGTAGAGGATGAGCGGCGAACACTCTTCATGCCGGGCGCGGGAGCGCTCCGGCGCGGGAGACCCCACACCACACCACCTGGAGGACGCACGCACCATGCGCAAGCTGTTCCTGAGCCTGTTCGCGATGATGTTCATCGCGACGGGCCTCGTGGTCGCCGGCTGCGGTGACGACGACGACAACTCGTCGTCGTCGTCCAGCACGGCGACCCAGACCGACGGCGGCACCGCCGACGCGGCCCTCGGCACCGAGTCCGGCGCCGCCGAGCTCCGTGCCACGCTGACGTCGACGCTCGACGAGCACGTCTACCTCGCCGCGATCGCCATCGGCCAGGGCCTGGGCAACGGGCTCGACTCGGGCGAGTTCAAGGCCGCCGCGGCGACCCTGGACAAGAACTCGGTCGCGCTGTCCGATGCCATCGGCTCGGTCTACGGCGAGGACGCCGGCAAGGCGTTCCTGCCGCTCTGGCGCAAGCACATCGGCTTCTTCGTCGACTACGCGAAGGCCAAGGCGACCAAGGACAACGCGGCCGCCGAGAAGGCCGCCAAGGACCTCGACGGCTACCGCACCGACTTCGGCGCGTTCCTGAACGGCGCGAACCCGAACCTCCCGACCGAGGCGGTCGCCGAGGAGCTCAAGCCCCACGTCGAGTCCGTCTTCGCGGTCGTCCGCGCGGCGGCCACCGGCTCGCCGAAGGTCTACGAGCGCATCGTCGAGGCGGCGTCGCACATGCCGAACACGGCGAACGTCCTCGCGGGCGGCATCGTCAAGCAGTTCCCCGACAAGTTCTCGGGCGCGACCGACGCGGGCGCCTCCGAGCTCCGCGCGCTCCTGACCGACCAGCTCGTCGGCCATGAGTACCTGGCGGGCATCGCCATCGTCACGGGCGTGACCGAGGGCCTCGACTCCGGTGCCTTCAAGGCCGCCGCCGAGGCGCTGGACACGAACTCCGTCGCCCTGAGCGAGTCGATCGGCTCGGTCTACGGTGACGACGCCGCCAAGGCGTTCCTGCCCCTGTGGCGCAAGCACATCGGCTTCTTCGTGGACTACACGAAGGCCAAGGCGGAGAAGGACGACGCCGCTGCCGAGAAGGCCGCCGAGGAGCTCGACGGCTACCGCACGGACTTCGGCGCGTTCCTCGAGGGCGCGAACCCGAACCTCCCGGCCGACGCGGTCGCCGAGGCCCTGAAGCCGCACGTCGAGGCGACGTTCGCCGCCATCGACTCGGTCGTCGCGGGCGACGGCAAGGCGTTCGACCTGCTGCAGACGGCGGCGTCGCACATGCCGATGATCGCCAACACCCTCGCGGGTGGCATCGCCAAGCAGTTCCCGGACAAGTTCCCGGCCTCGTAGCACTTCGGGCGCACACCGAAGGATGTAGGTGACGTACGCGGGCGGGTCCGAAAGGACCCGCCCGCCGTCGTCTAGATTGGATGTCATGAGCACCACTGAGCTGGACGTCGCCTGGAACCTCGAGGACCTCGTCGACGGCGAGGGCGCCGCCGGTGTCGACCGGCAGCTGGACGAGGCGACGAGCCGCGCCTCCGCGTTCGCGCAGCGGTACGCCGGGAAGGTCGCGCAGCTCGACGGGCCGGGTCTCGCCGAGGCGATGGCCGAGCTGGCCGCGATCACCGACCTCGTCGGCCGCGCCGGCAGCTACGCGTCGCTGCAGTTCAGCGCCGACACGCAGAAGCCCGAGCACGGCGCGCTGATGCAGAAGGTGCAGGAGCGCGGGACCGTGATCGAGACGACGCTCGTGTTCTTCGACCTCGAGTGGGCGGCGATCGACGACGCGCGCGCCGAGGAGCTGCTGCAGGCCGACGGCCTCGAGCAGTGCCGTCACCACCTGCGCACCGCGCGCGCCTACCGGCCCTACCTCCTCTCCGAGCCGGAGGAGAAGCTCCTGGCCGAGAAGGCGGTCAGCGGCCGTGACGCCTGGTCGCGCCTGTTCAGCGAGCTGACCAGCGCCCTGCAGGTCCACCTCCCCGACCAGGACGAGCCGGTCGCGCTCGACGTGGCGCTCAGCCGCCTGCAGGCCGGGGACCGCGAGGTGCGCCGCACCGCCGCCGAGGCCGTCACCGCGGCGCTCGAGCCCGGGCTGCGCACGCGCGCCTACCTCTTCAACACGCTGCTGCACGACAAGGCGGTCGACGACCGGCTGCGCGGCTTCCCCTCCTGGATCTCCTCGCGCAACCTCTCCAACGAAGCCAGCGACGAGTCCGTGCAGGCGCTCGTCGACGCCGTCAAGGGCGCCTACGACATCCCGCGCCGCTGGTACACGCTGAAGGCGAAGCTGCTGGGGATCGACCGGATCGCCGACTACGACCGGGCCGCGTCGGTCACCGGGGACGAGGAGCAGATCCTCTGGGAGGACGCCAAGGACCTCGTGCTCGAGTCGTTCAACGACTTCTCCCCCGTGCTCGGCGACACCGCCCGGCGGTTCTTCGACGAGCGCTGGATCGACGCGCCCGTGCGGCCCGGCAAGCGGGGCGGGGCGTTCTGCGCGTACACGACGCCGACCGTGCACCCGTACGTGCTGCTGAACTACACGTCGCTGCGCCGCGACGTCCTGACGCTCGCGCACGAGCTCGGCCACGGGCTGCACGCCGCGCTGGCGATCCCGCGCGGCCCGTTCGAGCAGCACACGCCCCTGACGGTCTGCGAGACCGCCTCGGTGTTCGGGGAGACGCTCGTCTTCAAGCGCCTGCTCGGGCAGGCCGACACGCCCGAGTCGCGGCTGTCGCTGCTCGCCGGCAACCTCGAGGACGGCATCGCCACCGTGTTCCGGCAGGTCGCGATGAACCAGTTCGAGCACGCGGTCCACACCGCGCGCCGCGAGGAGGGCGAGCTGTCGGTCGAGCGGTTCGGGGACCTCTGGCACCAGACCCAGCACGACCTGCTCGGCGACGCCGTCGAGCTGACCGACGGGTACCGCAGCTGGTGGTCCTACATCCCGCACTTCATCGGCTCCCCCGGCTACGTGTACGCGTACGCCTACGGGCAGCTGCTGGCCCTGAGCGTGTACCGCCGCTACGAGGAGGAGGGCGCGTCGTTCGTCCCCGCGTACGTCGACATGCTCGCCGCGGGCGGCTCCAGGAGCCCCGAGGAGCTCGGGAAGATCGCCGGCCTGGACCTCACCGACCCCGGCTTCTGGACCGCGGGCCTCGGGCTCGTGCGTCAGCGCCTGGAGGAGGCGGAGGAGGCCGCCGAGGCGGTCCTCGCCACCCGCGGATGAGCACCCCGGGCCACCCACCGACCCCGCCGGCGGGCTGGCTGCCACCGGCCGCCGCGCCGGACCCGGCGCGGCGGCCCGACGCGGCGGCGGGCACCGGCCCCGACGACCGACCCGGGCCGCCCGCGGGTGTCCCGTCCGACCCGCCGCCGCGCCCCGACGGCTGGCGGCGCTACGTCGGCCCGGTCGCGGTCGTCGGCGCGTTCCTGCTGAAGTTCGGGAAGGTCGCGTTCGTCGCGCTGAAGGGCGCGAAGTTCCTCACCACGAGTCTGTCGATGCTCGTGTCGATCGCGGCGTACTCGCTGATCTGGGGGATCTGGTTCGCGATCGGCTTCGTCGTGCTGCTGCTCGTGCACGAGCTCGGGCACGGCCTGCAGATGCGCCGCGAGGGGATCAAGACGTCCCCGATCGTCTTCGTCCCGTTCATGGGCGCGGTCATCGCCATGAAGGACCTCCCCAAGGACGCGGCGATGGAGGCGCGCGTCGGCCTCGCCGGGCCGGTGCTCGGGTCGCTCGCCGCGGCGCTGTGCCTCGTCCCCTACGCGCTGACCGGCGACGAGTTCTGGCGGGCGCTGGCGTTCGTCGGGTTCTTCCTGAACCTGTTCAACCTCGCGCCCGTCACGCCGCTGGACGGCGGCCGCGCGATCGCCGCGCTGACGCCGTGGATGTGGTTCGTCGGGCTCGGGCTCGTGTTCGTGATGGTCTTCACGTTCCCCAGCCCGATCCTCGTCCTCATCGCGCTGCTCGGCGCCTTCGACGTGTACACGCGCTGGAAGCGGCGCGCCGAGCCCGGCGGCCGCGAGTACTACCGCGTCCCGAAGGCCACCCGGGCGCGCGTCGCCGCCGTGTACGTGACGCTGCTCGTGGCGTTGGCCGTCGGCATGGACGCGACGTTCCTCGAGCGCGACCTCGACGACGTCTGAGCGCGGGTGCGGCTCAGGCGTAGCCGGCGTCGCGCAGGGCGCGCTGGGTCTCGCGCTCCTGGTCGCGCTTCTTGATCGACTCGCGCTTGTCGTAGGCGTTCTTGCCGCGACCGAGCGCGATCTCGACCTTCGCGCGCGGCCCCTTGAAGTACAGGCGGGTCGGCACGAGCGTCAGGCCCTTCTCCTTGACCTGGAGCTGCAGCTTCTCGAGCTCGCGGGCCTTGAGCAGCAGCTTGCGCGGCCGCTCCGGCTGGTGGTTCTCGCGGGACGCGGGACCGTACGGGGGGATGTGCACGTTGTGCAGCCACAGCTCGCCGCCGGAGACCGCGGCGTACCCGTCCTTGATCTGGGCGGTGCCGACGCGCAGCGACTTCACCTCGGAGCCGCGCAGCACGATGCCGCACTCGAGCGTGTCGAGGAAGTCGAAGCGGAACGCGGCCTGCCGGTTGGTCGCCACGTCCCCGGAGGCCATCTTGCGCTTGCCCTTGGACATCTCCGTCTGAGACTACGCGGTGGCCGCGCCCGGCAGCGGACGCGTCACGAGCCCCTCGGCGACCGCCCACTCCATCGTGCGGCGGAACGTCTCGCGCACCGGCGTGTACTGCAGCCCCAGCTCGCGGGTCGCGCGCGAGCCGTCGTAGCGGTGCCCGTGGAGGATCGTGTCGACGCGCGCACGGCAGATCGGGGAGGTGCGGCCGGTCACGGCGAGCGCGCGCTCGACGAGCGTCGCGGTGCCGCGGGCGAGCGCGGGCGGCACCATCGGCACCTTCCCGCCGACCCCGGCGAGCTCGGAGACCAGCAGCAGCGCCTCGGTCGACGTGATCGTCGCGCCGTTGAGGACGTAGCGCGACCCGGGCGTCCCGGCGGTCTCCGCGAGCACGTGCGCCGCGACGACGTCCTGCACGTCCACGACGCTCACGTAGGTGTCGACGAACGCGCGCAGGCGGCCGTTGAGGTAGGCGATGATGATCGCCCCGTTGCCGCCCCGCCGCGGCGGCCCCTGCACCGAGGACGGGTTCAGCGCCACGACCTCGACCCCGTCGCGCTGCGCGGTCGCGAACGCGACCCGCTCGGCCTCGTGCTTGCTGCGGTCGTAGACGGAGAGGTAGCTGCCGCGGTGCGGGGAGTCCTCCGTGCCGACCGTGCCGTGCGCCTCCCCGAGCGACGCGGCCGACGAGGTGAAGACGACGCGCCGGACCCCGGCCGCGGCGGCCTGGCGCACGACCGTCTCGGTCCCGCGGACGTTGACCGCCAGCAGCCGCTCGGGATCCTTGGGGCAGTGCGAGTTGACGCCGGCGACGTGGTGGACGACGTCGCAGCCCGCGAGACCCTGGGCGACCGCGGCCGCGTCGAGGACGTCGCCGCGCACCACCCGGGCGCCGAGCGCCTGCAGGGCGGCGGCCGCGTCATCGGTGCGGGCCAGCCCGACGACCTCGTCGCCGCGCTCCACGAGCCGTCGGGTGAGCTGCCCGCCGATGAACCCGCCACCGCCGGTCAGGAAGACGCGCGCCATCAGGCCGCCTCTCCCCCGCCCGCGCCGTCGGACGCGGCGGCGTCGGCGCCCGCGCGGGCCGCGCGGCGACGGGCGAGCTTCGGGTCCGGTGTCGTCCGGGCCCCCTGCTGCTCGAGGAACAGGCGGACCTGCTCCATGACCTCGAAGCGGTCGTCCTGCGGCGTGGCGCGGATCGGGGCCCCGAAGGTCACGGAGATCGGGTGGCGCGAGAGCCGCGAGGGCCGCTCCATCCAGCGCCGGCCGGTCGGCATCGCCACGTGGGTGCCCGCGGTGTGCACGGGCACGATCGGCAGCCCGTAGGTGGCGGCGAGCACCGCGGCGCCGGTGCGGAGCTTGCCGACCGACCCGTCGCGGGAGCGGGTGCCCTCCGCGTACACGACGAGCGACCAGCGGTCGTCGATCAGGCGGCGCAGGTGCGCGGTGGCGTCCTCGTCCAGGCCGCCGCCGCGGCGCTCCAGCGGGATCGTGCCGAACGCCAGCGACACGCTGACCGCGAGGTGCTGCTTGGCGTAGAAGTAGTCCGCGGCGGCGGCCACCGCGGTGCGGCGCCGCCAGCGCGGCGGCAGCGAGCGCAGCAGCACCGGGGTGTCGGCGTGGCTGGCGTGGTTGGCGACGAACAGGACCGGCGCGTCGAGCCCGTCCAGGTGCTCCTGCCCGCGCACGGTGCGGTGGCAGTAGAAGGAGATCAGCGGGTCGAAGACCCCGCAGACGATCCCCCTCGCGGGCCAGCCGCGCCGGCGGGGTCCGCGCCCAGGACGTGTCGTACATCGTCAGACGATCTTGCCGGGGTTCAGGTTGCGCCCCGGGTCGGTGCCGTCGAACAGCGCGCCGAGCAGCCGCACGCCCGGCGCGGAGATGTCCTCCTGCAGCCACTGCGCGTGCTCGGTGCCGACGGCGTGGTGGTGGGAGAGCGTCGCGCCGTTGTCGACGAACGCCTGCTGGATCGCCTGCTTGACGACGTCGTACTCGGCGAGCATGTCGCCGCCCGGCGAGGGCGGGAACGCGAACGTGAAGTACAGGCAGGCGCCCGCGTGGTAGCTGTGCGACAGGTGGCACATCAGGTAGCCCTGGACGCCGAGCTGCGCGAACGCGCCGTGCCCGGCCGCGGTCACGGCCGTGTGGACCGCCTGCAGCTTCGACCACGGCATCGCGGTCTCCGACACGTCGGCGGCGGCCCCGCGGTCGAGCAGGAAGTCGCGGATGTACGGCGTGTCGAACTTCTTCTGGTCGTACAGGACGCCCGGGCTCGCGCCGATGCAGAGGCCGCCGTGGCGGCCGACGATCCGCCCGACGCCCTTGCGCTGCGCCTTGACGTGCTCCGGGGAGCCCTCGTAGCCGATGAACGACAGGCACATCTGCTCGAGGTCGTAGCCCTTGCGCTTCTTCAGGAACAGCTGCAGCGCCTTGGACTGGACGGTGTCCAGCAGCGTCGACGCCTTGCGCGTGGCGAACGAGAACTGCGTCTCCGGGGCGTCGGAGACGCGCGTGACCGACGGGGTGTACTCGCTGGCCGCGATCTCCTCCATCGCCGCGAGACCGGCCGCGAAGGTCGGGAACAGGTAGCCGAGGATCGTGCGCTCGGCGGGCAGGCGGCGGACCTGCACGGTCGCCTCGGTGATGATCCCCAGCCGGCCCTCGCTGCCGAGGACCATCTCGCGGATGCTCGGCCCGGTCGACATCGTCGGGTTGGGCTGCACCACGAGCGTGCCGGTCGGGGTGACGACCCGCAGGCCCTTGGTGATGTCCGCGACGTCCCCGTAGCGGTCGGACTGCATGCCCGACGAGCGCGTGGCGATCCAGCCGCCGAGCGTCGAGTGCGTGAAGGAGTCCGGGAAGTGCCCCATCGTGAAGCCCTGCGCGCCGAGCTGCTGCTCGAGGTCGGGGCCGTACACGCCGGCCTGGACGCGCGCGAGCCGCGACGCCGGGTCGATCGCCAGCACGCGGTCCAGGCGGCTCATGTCGACCGACAGGACCGGCCGGGTCTCCTCCGCGGGCGGCTCGATGCTGCCGGAGATCGAGGAGCCGCCACCGAACGGGATGACGACCGCGTCGTGCTCCAGGGCGGCCGCCAGCACCGCGGCGACCTCCTCCTCGGTGCCCGGGCGCAGGACGGCGTCGGGCACGCGCGGCAGGTCGGCGCGACGGGTGCGGATCAGGTCCCGGATGGACTTGCCGCGCGCGTGGATCACGCGGTCCAGCGGGTCGACCGAGACGTGCTCGGCCCCGACCGCGGCCCGCAGCGCGTCGCCCAGCGCCTCGGGGAGGGTGGGCTCGGGCACGCCGAGGTCCTCGAACCGGGCCGGCTTCGCGGTCGCGGTCGTGATGTCGAGGCCGATCCGCTCGCGGATGAAGCCGGCGAGCTGCGGCTTGTCCTCGTGTGTGAACTCGATCCCCTCGAGGCCCCAGCCCCACCACTTCATCGCCTGCGGCATGCCCCTGACCCTACCCGGCAGGGGGTTCAGGACGGCTCCAGGTCCACCCGTCCGCGGGGTGCGTCGATCCCGCGTACCCGGACCCGCAGCGGGTCGCCCAGGCGCACGGCCCGGCTGCGCCCGTCGCTCCGCAAGGCGGTGCCTTCCGGGTCGAGCTCCCACCAGTCGTCGCCGAGCCGGCGCACGGGCACGAAGCCCTCGAAGCCGTCGCCGAACGCCACGAACGCCCCCGCGCCGATGAGGCCGACGACCTCCCCGTCGAACTCGCGGGCGCCCGCGCCCTCGAAGATCCGCCGCTCCAGCAGGAACGCGCGGGCGACGTCGTCGGCGGCGCGCTCGACCTGCATCGCGTCGCGTTCGCGCGCGGACGCCCACAGGCCGGCCTCCTCGAGCCGCGCGGCGCGCGGCGGCTCCTCCCCGCCCCGATCGACGCGAGCAGCGCGCGGTGGCAGACGAGGTCGGGCGAGCGGCGGATCGGGGAGGTGAAGTGGCAGTAGTGGCGCAGGCCGAGCCCGGCGTGCCCGGTGGGCTGCGGGGAGTACGCGGCCTGCTTGAGCGTGCGGAGCACCAGCGACGTGAGCGCGGCACGACCGTGGCCGCGCGCGCGGACGTGCTCGTCGACGCGGCGCGAGACCTCCGCGACGAGGGCCCCGGCGCGCGCGGGGGTCAGGTCGTCGGGCACCGCGGGGACCGGCACGTCGAGCGTGGCGAGCTGCGCGAGGAGCCGCTCGACGCGGGGCGGGTCGGGCTGCTCGTGGATCCGGTACAGGGTCGGGAGCCCGCGCTCGGTGAGGGTGCGGGCGACCTGCTCGTTGGCCGCGATCATCAGGTGCTCGATCAGCCGGTGCGCCTCCGACGCGACGCTCGGCGTCAGCGCGGTGACGTGCCCGGCCCGGTCGAAGCGGAACTCCGGCTCGGAGGACTCGACGGTGAGCGCGCGGCCGTGCGCGTCGCGGCGCTCCTGCAGGGCGGCGGCGACGCGACGCGCGACGGCCAGCGGCGCGCCCCACGGCTCGGCTGCGGTGGCGCGGCCCTCCAGCACGCGGTCGACGTGGTCGTAGTCCAGGCGGGCGTCGCTGCGCACGAGCGAGCGGTGGAACGCGACGCGCACGACGTCGGCGCCGTCGAGGTCGAGCTCGACGGTCACCGCAAGCCGGTCCTCGCCCGGCACGAGCGAGCACGCCTCGTCGGAGAGGGCGTGCGGCAGCATCGGCTCGACGAGGCCGGGCACGTACACGCTCGTGCCGCGTTCCATGGCGATGCGGTCCACCGGCGACCCCGGCCGCACGAACGCGCTCACGTCGGCGATGTGCACCCACACGCGCGCGCGGCCGTCCTCCAGCTCGCGGGCGCTGATCGCGTCGTCGAAGTCCTTGGCGGTGACCGGGTCGATCGTGAACGTCGGCAGGTCCCGCAGGTCCACGCGCGCCCCCGCCCCGGGGTCCTCGCCGCCGAGCACGCGGTCCCGCGCCTGGACGGCCGCGGTGGTCACGCCGGGCGGGAACCGCCGGTGCAGTCCGCGGTGGACCATGAGGCCCTCGAGGACGTGCCGGGCGACCGTCGGGTCGCCGAGCACCCGGTCGATCCGCGGCTTCGCGGCGCGCCCGCCGCCGGCTCCGGTGCGCGCGACGACGAGCCGGCCCGGCCGGGCGTCGTGGTGGGGCGGCACCGCCAGCGGCCGGCCGCGCTCGAACAGCGGCTCGACGAACGTCAGCTTCCCGCGGCGCGCGACGGTGCCGACGAGGAACGGGCGGATCGGTGCGGGCGCACCGTCCCCGTCGCGGCCCCACGCACCCGTGCCGCGCCCCGGACCGCCGCGGCCGCCGCGCCCCGACCCGCCGGAGCCGCCGCGTCGCGGCTGCCGGCCGTGGCCGCGGCGGGCGCTCACAGCTTCTTGCGCAGCTCCGTCAGCGCGCGGTCGAGCCCCTCGTCCTTCGTGGTGTCGAGGTCGTCCTGCGCCCGCACGTCCGGCTGGATGCCGGCGCCCTGCTTGACGCCCTTGCCGCCGAGGTTGCGGCCCTTGGGCGTGAAGTACTGGCCGGCGGTGATGTCCAGCGCGCCGCCGTTGGAGAGCTGGATGACCTCCTGGAAGACGCCCTTGCCGAACGTCTTGGTGCCGACGACCTCGGCGCGGTCGCGGTCCTGCAGCGCGCCGGTGACGATCTCCGACGCCGAGGCGGTGTCGCGGTCGACGAGCACGACGAGCGGGATGTCCTTGGCGACCGGGTCACCGGTCGCGTTGAGGGTCCGCGAGGGCACCGAGCGGCCGCGGGTGCTGACGATCGGCCCGTCGGGCAGGAACGCGCTGGCGACCAGCTGCGCCTCGCTGACGAGACCGCCGCCGTTGCGGCGCAGGTCGAACACGATCCCCTGGGCGCCCGCGGCGAGCGACTTGCGGATCGCCGCGTACACCTCGGCGTGCGCGCCGGAGGAGAACTGCGCCAGGCCGATGACCGCGAGCTTCTTCCCGTCGACCGTCTCGACGCGCGAGGCGACGACCGGCACGCTCACCCGCGCCCGGGTCAGCTCGTAGTCGCGGCGCTTGCCGTCGCGCGACACCGTCAGCGTCACCTTCGTGCCGGGCGGGCCCTTGATGCGGTCGGTCGCCTGGCCGGACTTCTGGCCCTTCAGCGACCGGCCGTTCACGGCGACGATGACGTCCCCGGCCTTCAGCCCCGCGCGCTCGGCGGGCGTGTCGTCGTACACGTCGGAGATCCGCAGGCCCTCCGGGTGC
The DNA here is from genome assembly GCF_009707605.1 of Conexibacter sp. W3-3-2. Taxonomy (NCBI): domain Bacteria; kingdom Bacillati; phylum Actinomycetota; class Thermoleophilia; order Solirubrobacterales; family Conexibacteraceae; genus Conexibacter; species Conexibacter sp. W3-3-2. The sequence goes on from NZ_WLYW01000001.1 coordinate 1,470,900, forward strand.
TCGCCGACCGTCAGGCCGACTCCGGAGAACTCGCTGTTCTGCACGTCCTGGAACTGCCGGTACTCGGCGGGCGTGAAGTAGTTGGAGAAGCGGTCGTCCAGCGACTGGACGGCGCCCGCGATCGCCGCGTCGGTGAGCTTCTCGGGCCCGACCTTCGCGTAGTAGCGGTCCTCGATCGTGTCGAGCGCCTCGCGGACCACGCGGGTGTCCTGGTCGCGGACGAGCGCGTCACGGGCGAAGTCGGGCAGGCTGTCCGGGTGCCCGCCGAGGTAGATGCCGCCGGCGAGCAGGGCGAGGCACAGCACGACCGCCACCACGGCGGTGCGCACGAACGGGCCGAGGCCCGCGGGCGGTCGGAGCGGGCCACCGGCCGGATCGTGACCGGGCTGGTGGCGGGGATCGTCGAGCATCACTCCCAGGGTACGGGCTGACCCGTCACCTGCGGATCACCGTGGGCGCCCGGACGCGCTCAGACGCGCAGGAACCGGCGCAGCGACAGCCCCGAGCCGATCGCGCTCACGGCGACGCTGGCGACGAGCAGCAGCGCGGCGAGCGCGCCGAACCCGAGCGTCTCCGGCGTGCCGATCAGCGGGAAGTTCGAGGCGAACGGGTCGACGATCGCGATCTTCCCGACGAGCAGCAGCAGCACGGCGGTCCCGCCGCCCAGGACGCCGAGCACGATGCCCTCGATGACGAACGGCCAGCGGATGAACCAGTCGGTCGCGCCGACGAGCTTCATGACCTCGACCTCGCGGCGGCGCGAGTAGAGCGACAGCCGGATCGTGTTGGAGATCAGCAGCACGCTCGCGAGCACCAGCAGCACGGCGAGCAGGCCGGTGACCCACTTGATCGCGCCGGTGATCGTCAGCAGCTTCTGGGTGTCGTCCTTGCGGTTGCGGACCTCGTCGATCGCGGGATCGATCGTGGAGCGCGCGCCCGACGCGGTGACCGGGGACAGCTCGTCGCGGAGCTTCGGCGCGTTGGCCGGGTCGTCCGGGGTGACGCGGAAGGCGTCGGGCAGCGGGTTGGAGCCCAGCAGCTCGTAGGCCTCCGGGTTCTTCTTGCGCTCGCGCTGCAGCGCCTCGGACTTCGAGACGTACTCGACCTTGCCGACGTAGCGGGTGTTCTCCGTCAGCTCCTGGCGGACGCGCTCGACGTCCGCGTCCTTGGCGTCCTTCTTCAGGTACACGTCGACGAGCACCTTGCCGCGCACCTCGTTGGCGGCGCCCGTGGCGGTCTGGACGATCGGGATGAAGACGCCGAGGACCATGACGGTCAGCAGCACCGACGCGACCGCGGCGGCACTCGGGACGGCGTTGCGGCGCACCGACTGGAGCGCCTCCTTGGCGAAGAATCCGAGCTTCATGGCGTGTGCGTGTCCCTAGTCGCGGAAGGCGGAGTCGAAGTCGTCGTCGTCCGCGCGGCGGCGCGGGGCGGGCGCCGGCTCGCCGCGCATCAGCGCGCCGAACTCGGCGGTCGACTCCTCGCGCTGGCGGTAGCCGCCCGCGATCTCGTCGCGGATGATCCGGCCCTTCTCCAGCTCGATGACGCGACGGCGCATGCGGTCGACCATCGCGTGGTCGTGCGTGGCGACCAGCACGGTGGAGCCCGCGCGGTTGATGCGGTACAGCAGCTGCATGATCCCGATCGACGTCTCGGGGTCGAGGTTGCCGGTCGGCTCGTCGGCGATCAGCAGCGGCGGGTGGTTGACGAACGCGCGCGCCACCGAGACGCGCTGCTGCTCGCCGCCCGACAGCTGGTGCGGGTAGTTGTGGAGCTTCGTCGAGAGGCCCGTGAGGCGCAGGATGTCCGGCACCTTCGCGCGGATCTCCTTGCGGCCCGAGCCGGTCACCTGGAGCGCGTACGCGACGTTCTCGTACACGGTGCGGTTCGGGAGCAGCTTGAAGTCCTGGAAGACGATCCCGAGGTTGCGGCGGTAGTACGGGACCTTCTTGGCGTCGATGTCGCCGAGGTCGCGACCCGCGACCCGGATCGAGCCGGAGGACGGCTCGTGCTCCTTGATCAGCAGGCGCATGATCGTCGACTTGCCCGAGCCGGTGTGCCCGACGAGGAACACGAAGTCCCCGCGGTCGATCGAGAACGTCGCGTTCTCGAGACCGACGTCGCCGGACTCGTAGGTCTTGGAGACGCCCCGGAAGTCGATCACCGACGAGGACGTCGGCGGCGGGGACACGGCCGCGCGCTGGCGGGTGTCGGGCGTCTTGGCGGCTGCGCGGCGGCGCGCGCGCAGGTCTGCTTCCGTGGCGGCCATCGTCCAAGAGGTTTGCAAACCCGGGCGGTCTTCCCTGCCGGTGCACGGGGCCTTGCACGGCGCCCTGCCTACACTGCGTGCATGCCCCAGATCGCCTCGGAGACGCTCGCCAACGGCCTCCCGCTGCACCGCATCCACCTCGACGGCACGCGTGCCACCACGATCCTCGTGGCGTTCGACGCCGGTGCCCGCACCGAGCGGCCCGAGGAGAACGGCATGGCGCACTTCCTCGAGCACCTCGTGTTCAAGGGCGGCGAGAAGTACGACGACTACCGCAAGGTCAACGAGACCGCCGAGCGGATGGGCGGCTCGCTCAACGCGTACACCTCCCACGACCTCGTCGCGTTCCACATCACCGTCCGGGCGGAGAGCGCCCCCGACGCGATCGACCTGCTCACCGACTTCGTCGGCCGACCGAAGCTCGACCAGGACGAGCTCGACCGCGAGCGCGGCGTCGTCATCCAGGAGATCGCCCGCTACGACGACCAGCCGTCCGCGGTCGCCGAGCACCTGATCGACCGGGCCGCGTTCGGCGACCACCCGCTCGGCCGCTCCGTGCTGGGCCCCGCCGAGCACCTGCGGACGTTCACGCGCGACGCGATCGTGGCGTTCCGCGAGCGCCGCTGGACCGGTGCGCGCGGCGGCGCGTTCATCGTCGGCAACACCGACCACGTGGCGGCCAACGGGGCGACCGCGGCGCTGTTCGAGCGGTTCCCCACGATCGGCGAGCCCGAGCCCTACGAGCCCGCGCCCGCGTTCGTGCCGCAGACGCTCGTGGAGCGCCGCGACAGCAACCAGTCGCACCTGCGGATGAGCTACCGGCCCGACATCGACGTCGACGACCGTGCGCAGCGGGCCGCGATGACGATCTACTCGACGCTGCTGGGCGGCTCGATGGGCTCCCGCCTGTTCGACGAGATCCGCGAGCAGCGCGGCCTCTGCTACTCGGTCTACGCGATGGACCACGCGTACGCGGACGTGCCGGTCCTGCAGCTGAGCGCCGGCCTGGACTCCAGCAAGTGCGGCGAGGCGTACGCGCGGATGAAGGAGATCGTCGCCGAGCTGCACGCCGACGGCCCCACCGAGGAGGAGGTCCAGCGTGCCCGCGCCTACGCGGCCGGCCGCCGCGTCCTCGCGTTCGAGAACACCAACGCGGTCGCGCGCTACGCCGCCAACCAGGCGATCGTCCACGGCGAGGACCTCGATCCCGACCGGGCGATCGAGGCGCTGGACGCCGTGACGTTCGACGAGGTGGCGGCGATCGCGAAGAAGGTCGACCCGCAGACCCTGTCGGTCGCCTGCGTCGGCCCGCACGACGCCGACGAGTTCTGATCCCCGGGGTGGCGCGGGCGGCCCGCCTGCGCCACACTGCCCCGCGGTGACCGTCGTGGAGGCGATCAACGACCGTGAGCTGCGCCGCTACGTCCAGCGCGTCGGTGACCGCTGGCCGCTGAGCGCCGCGCACCTCGGTGGGGCGCGCGTCGCGGACCGGCGCGGCGCCGGCCTGCAGCGCGAGCGCGGCGAGGAGTTCGTCGTCGTCCTCGTGTCCGCGGGCTTCGACGGGGTCCCGTGGCTGGAGCGCGTCTACCAGGCCGGCAGCCTCTGGGACGCCCAGGAGATGGGCGACCGCGCCGAGGTCCACTGCTACACCCCCGTGGAGCTCGAGCGCAAGCGCGCCGCGCTGCCCGCCGTTCGGACAGCCGTCGAGCAGGGCCTGGACCTGCTCAACCCCGGCGCCTGAGCGTCCGAGACCCCTCGCAGCGCGGGCATCCCGCCCGCCCGGACACGGAGGTCCCCTTGCGCACGACTCCCCTGGCCGCCGCGGCGGCCATCCTGCTCACGCTGCCGGCGGTCGCCGGCGCCGCGACCCGCGACCGCAACGACGACGGCATCCCCGACTCCTGGGAGAAGCGCCACAAGCTCGCGCTCGTCGCCGGGCAGGACGCCCGCGACCAGGACCACGACGGCCTGACGAACCTCGTCGAGTGGCAGGCGGGCACGAACCCGCGCCGCCGCGACTCCGACCGCGACGGGCGACCCGACGGCCGCGAGGACAGCGACCGCGACGGGCTGCGCAACCGCTTCGAGGGCCCGACCGGGCACGACGCGGGCGAGGCCGACACCGACGACGACGGCGTCAAGGACGGCCGCGAGGGCGCCGGCCGGGTCCGCCGCGTCTCCGGCACGACCGTGACGATCGACCTCGGCGGCGGCCGCACCGCGCGCGCGACGGTCACCGACGAGACCGTGTCGCGCTGCGGGACCGCCGACGACTGGCTCTCGGGCGTGCTCGACCTGCCGCTGGTGGACGACCTGGCCGACGAGGCCGGTGACGCGGTCGGCGACGTCGTCGAGCTCGTCGACGAGGTGCTCCCGGCGCTGCGGTCCGCCGGTGCCGAGGACGACGGCTCCGGGGACGACGGCACCCCCGTCGACGTGCCGTTCGTGGACCTCCCGGCCGACGGCGCGCCGGTCGAGGACGTCCCGACCGAGGACGCGCCCACCGACGAGGGCGACGCGGCGGACACGGCCGACGAGGACGCGTGCCCGGACGGCGCGGTCCAGAAGGGCACCTGGCTGCACGCCTCCGGCCTGGAGGACGGCACCTTCGCCTGGCTGGACGTCGTCTCCGACGAGCAGGACTGAGCGGACCCGACCGGGTCCACGGGGCGCGCGCCGACGGCCACGTCGGCGCGCCCGCGCCCCGGGGCGCTAGCCGATCGCGACCATCCGCTCGATCGGCACGCGCGCCCGCTCGGCGATCGCCGCGGGCACCTTCACGACCCCGGTGCCGTCACGCAGGCAGTCCCGCAGCTTCGGCAGCGTGATCATCTTCATGTAGCGGCAGCTGGCCTCCGCGTTGGCGGGCACGAAGTCGACGTCGGGGGCGGCGAGCTGCAGCGGGTGCAGCATGCCGGTCTCGGTCGCCATGACGACCGTGCGGCCGCTCCCCCTTGGCCTCCTGCGCGTAGTCGAGCATCCCGCCCGTGGACAGCATGTGGACGCCGGTCGCGTCGACGTCCCCGGCGGCCACGTACTCCATGACGCTCGTCGAGCAGCCGCACTCCGGGTGGATCAGGAAGTCGGCGCCCGGGTTGGCCTCGCGCACCGTGGTGATGTCCGACGGCCGGATGCCGGCGTGCACGTGGCACTCGCCGTCCCAGACGTGCATCTTGCGGCCGATCGACTTCTCCACGTAGGCGCCGAGGAACATGTCGGGCCCGAAGAGGATCTCGGTGTCCTGGCCGTGCTCGCGGTAGATGTGCTCGACGACCTTCACGGCGTTGCTCGACGTGACGCAGTAGTCGGTCAGCGCCTTGATCTCGGCCGTCGTGTTGACGTACATGACCGTCACGGCGCCGGGGTGCTTGGCCTGCCACCCCTGGAGCTCCTCGGGCGTGATCGAGTCGGCCAGCGAGCAGCCCGCCTCGAGGTCCGGGATCAGGACCGTCTTCTCCGGGCAGAGGATCGACGCCGTCTCGGCCATGAAGTGCACGCCGCAGAAGACGATCGGGTCGCCCTCCGAGGCCGCGGCCTGCCGCGACAGCCCGAGCGAGTCGCCGACGTAGTCGGCGATGTCCTGGATCTCCGGCAGCTGGTAGTTGTGGGCGAGGATCACCGCGCCGCGCTCGGCGGCCAGCGCGCGCACCTCGCTCTGCAGGGCGTGGATCTCCTCGGGGGACGGAGCGGCGACACCGCCACGGACCGGGGCCATCGGAAGGTTCACGTCAGGGGCTCCAGGATGAGGGACAGGTCCAGGGCCGGCGCCGAGTGGGTCAGCGCACCGACCGAGATGAAGTCTACGCCTGTCGCGGCGCGGGCCCGGACGCTGTCCAGCGTGACGCCGCCGCTGGACTCGGTGTCCGCGCGGTCGCCGACGCGGGCGACGGCCTCGCGCAGCCCCGCCTCGTCGAAGTTGTCCAGCAGCAGCCGCGGGGCTCCCGCCGCCAGCGCCTCGTCGAGCTCGGCCAGGTCGCGCACCTCGCACACGAGCGGCAGGTCGGGGAACCGCTCGCGCGCCGCGCGGACCGCCGCGCCGACGCCGCCGGCCATCGCCGCGTGGTTCTCCTTGATGAGCACCTCGTCGTAGAGGCCGACGCGGTGGTTCGTGCCGCCCCCGTGGGCGACCGCGGCCTTCTCCAGCAGCCGCAGCCCGGGGGTCGTCTTGCGCGTGTCGAGGATCCGCGTGGACGTGCCCGCGACCGCGTCCGCGTAGGCGCGCGTGAGCGTCGCGACGCCGCTGAGGCGCTGCAGGAAGTTCAGGGCGGTGCGCTCGGCGGCCAGCAGCGCGGCGGCGTCCCCGGTGGCGGTCAGCACCAGCGTGCCGGGCGCCAGGCGCTCCCCCTCCGCGACGTGCCAGTCCAGGGCGACGTCCGCGTCGCAGGCGCGGAAGGTCGCCTCGGCCACCGCGAAGCCGGAGAGCACCCCGGGCGCCTTCAGCGTGATGCGCGCGACGGCGCGGGTCCCGGGGGGACGGTCGCGAGCGCGGTGACGTCCCCGGTGCCGACGTCCTCCGCCAGGGCGGCGCGGACGAGGTCCTCGATCTCCATGGCCGGGAGGATGGCAGTCAGTCCGCGGCGAGCACGTGCACGTGCGCGAACGCGGGGTCGCTGGCCCCGTGCAGCCGCGACCCGCTCGCCGCGAGCGCCCGCAGGTACGCGACGGTCTCCGCGGTGATGCGCTCGCCCGGCAGCAGCGCCGGGATGCCGGGCGGGTAGCCGGCGATCGACTCGCACGAGACGCGCCCGACCGCGTCGTCGACCGGGACGCGCTCGGCGCGGCCCAGGAACGCCTCGCGCGGCGGGACGACCATCTCGTTCTCGACGACCGCGGGCGGCGCCACGAGCGCCTCCCCGGTCCCCTCGACGCTGACGACCTTGACGATCTCGTCGATGTCGCCCGCCACGCGCTCCAGCGCCGTCGGCGTCTCCGCCATCCCGACGAGCAGCACGAACGTCGCGTTCGTGGCGAGCTCGACGTTCACGTCGTAGGCGCGCCGCAGGGCGTCCGCCACGCGGTGGCCGGTCGCGCCGGTGCCGCGCACGTCGACGACGATCCGCAGCGGATCCCAGTCCGCGACCCCGGGCGTGCCGACGAAGTCCGCGCCGATCACGCGCAGGCCGGGGACGGTGCCGAGCTTCTCGCGCGTGCGGCCGATCGCGGCGAGCGTCTCGTGCAGCAGCGCCTCGCCGTGCATCGCCAGCTGCCGGCGCGCGGCGTCCAGCGAGGCCATCAGCAGCGAGGACGGCGAGGTCGAGCGCAGCAGCCGCAGCGTCCGCGCGACCGCCTGCGCGTCGATGCGGCCGGTGTCGGCGACGTGGAGGATCGCGCTCTGCGTGAGCGCCCCGACGATCTTGTGGGTGGACGTCAGGACCGCGTCGGCGTCGAGGTGCAGGGCGCTCTGCGGCACGTCGGGGTGGAAGCCGAAGTGCGGCCCCCAGGACTGGTCGACCACCAGCGGCACGCCGTGGGCGTGCGCGACGCGCGCCAGCGCGGCGACGTCCGCGCACATCCCGTAGTAGGTCGGGGACACGACGAACGCCGCGGTCACGCCCTCCCCCGCGCGCGTCAGCGCCTCGTCCAGGCGCTGCGGGTCGACGCCGTGCGCCATGCCGAGCTCGGACTCGACCTCGGGCGCCACGAACGACGGCAGGCCGCCGCTGAGGACGAGGCCGTCGACGAGCGACGCGTGCGAGTTGCGCTGCGCGACGACCTTCGCGCCCAGCGGCGCGAGCGCCAGCGCGAGCGCGTGGTTGCCCTGCGTGGCGCCGTTGGTGAGGAAGAACGACCGCTGCGCCCCGTAGGCGTCGGCGGCGAGCCGCTCGGCCTGCTCGTACGGGGTCGGGGACGACCCGAGGTCGATCCCGTGGATGTCCTGCGGGACGTCGAGGGCCAGCGCGTCGTCGCCGATCGCGTGCCGCAGGCCCGGGTCGGCGCCCGGCCCGCCCTTGTGGCCGGGCACGTGGAAGCGGCCCGGCCCGCGGAACCCGTAGCCGACGACCGCGTCGAGGTACGGCGCGCGCGGCTGGTCCTCCCCGTGGAGCACCGGCGCTCAGACCTCGTCGTCGCCGCCCGCGGCGGTCGGCGCCTTGCCCGCGGCCCGCAGCAGCTCCGCCCGCACGAAGCCGTCGAGGTCGCCCTCCAGCACGCGCTGCGCGTCGCCGACCTCGTGGCCGGTGCGGTGGTCCTTGACCATCGTGTACGGCTGCAGCACGTAGGAGCGGATCTGCGAGCCCCAGGACGCGGACTCCGACTCGCCCTTGGCCTTCGCGATCTCCGCCTTGCGGTCCGCCTCGGCCTTCTCGAGCAGCTTCGCGCGCAGCATCTTCATCGCGGTCTCGCGGTTGGAGGACTGCGAGCGCTCGTTCTGGCACTGCACGACCACCCCGGTCGGCAGGTGCGTGATCCGCACGGCCGAGTCGGTCTTGTTGACGTGCTGGCCGCCCGCCCCGGAGGCCCGGTAGGTGTCCACCCGCAGGTCGTCCGGCTCGATCGTGACGTCCCCGACCTCGTCGACGATCGGGGCGACCTCCAGGCCCGCGAACGCGGTCTGCCGGCGGTTCTGCGAGTCGAACGGGCTGATCCGCACCAGTCGGTGCACGCCCTTCTCGGCGTTGAACAGGCCGTAGGCGTTCTCGCCCTCGGCGCGGAAGGTCGCGGTGGTGATCCCCGCCTCCGCCCCCGGGCTGGCCTCCAGCAGCTCGACCCGGAAGCCGCGCGACTCCGCCCAGCGCATCTGCATGCGCAGCAGCATCTCCGCCCAGTCCTGCGCGTCGGTGCCGCCCGCGCCCGCGTTGACGGTCACGAGCGCGTCCCCGGCGTCGTAGGTGCCCGAGAACAGCCGCGCCTCCTCGAGCTCCGCCAGGCGGGCGGTGACCGAGGCGATCTGCTCCTCGAGCTCGGCGGCGAGCTCCTCGTCCTCGTCGGCGAGCTCGGCGAGCCCGTCGAGGTCCTCGACGTCCCGCTCCAGCGCCCGGAAGCCCTCGAGCCGCTTCGTGGTGCGCGCGTGCTCGGCGCTGACCTTCGGGGCGCGCTCCTGGTCGTCCCAGAAGCCCGCGGCGCCCATCTCCTGCTCCAGCTCGGTCAGCTGGGCGGCCAGCGCGTCGGGCTGCACGTGGGCGCGGAGCTCGTCGAACTGGGTGCGGATCGCCTGCAGGCGCTGCGGTGTGGGCTCGTTGGAGGTGGGGGTCGACATCGACCGTCGAAGCTAGCACCGCGCGGGCGCTATGGTCGGTCGCGTGAACGTGCTGAGCCCCCTCGTGGTGCCGCCGAAGCTCCTCGTCCGCGCGCTCGACGACCTGCACCAGCTCGCCACCGTCGCGGTCCGCGCGTCCGACCAGATCGACCGGCTGCTGACCCTCGGGGAGCGCATCGACGAGCGGACCGCCGCCCTGCTGACGCTCGGCGAGCGGATCGAGGAGCGGACCGACGCGATGCTCGCGCTCGGCGAGCGGATGGAGGGCCACGCCGACGCGATCCTGCGCACCGGTCAGCACCTCGGCGCGCAGGGCGAGCAGCTGATCGCCCACGGCGTGCTGCTCGAGGAGCGCGCGCAGGAGGTCTCCGACCGCGCCCGGGAGGTGCTCGAGGCGCTGCCGCTGCTCGAGAAGGCGATCGGGCTCGCGATGCCGCTGGAGGGCGCGGTCGAGCGGATCGGCCGCGTCGCCGACCGGCTCCCCGGCGGCGGCCAGCGCAAGCCGCGCGGCTGAGCGCCGGGCGGCTCAGGCCCGGGCCGGGTCGCCGACGCTCGACGCCTCGCGGCGTGCGAGGTCACCGGGCGCGATCTGCCCGCCGCCGTGCCCGACCGCCTCGAGCTGGTCGGTGATCAGCCGCCGCGCCCGGCCGAGCGTCTCGTCGATCGCCTCGACGGCCTTGTCGACGTTCCCGGCCGTCGCGAGGTACTTGGCGACGACGAGCCCCTGCACGATGTTGTCGTTGATCTCCAGGGCCGCGCGCTCGCGGTCCTTGCTGAGCCGCTCGGCGCGGTCGATGGCCACGCTCGCCTCGGCGGCGAACAGCAGCGCCGCCGTGCCGACGCGCTCGGCCAGGCCCCGCCGGGGCGCCGTCCAGGCGAGGGCGAGGACGCCGACCGCGCGGCCGTCGCGCAGGATCGGCTGCGCGAGCCCCTGGACGGTGCCGTCGAAGCGGTGGCGGCCGCGGCCCGTCGCGGTGGTGAGGATCGTCTGCGGCCGGCCCGTGCGGTACGCGGCCTGAAGCGCCTCGCGCGCCGGCTCGCCGTTGAACACGAGCCCGGCCTCGGACGCCCCGGCCATCGCGGTCACCTGCATCCCGGCGCCGTCGTCCAGCGGCTCGAGCATGATCACGACGTCGGCGCGCGCGGACTGCTGCAGGCCCTCGCAGGTGCTGCGGCCGAACTCCGACACGTCGGAGAGCCCGCTCGCCATCTGCGCGACCGCCGCGAGGTCGGCCGCCTGGGCGCGGATCGCGCGGGTCAGGCGGGCGATCATGACGCCGCCGACCCCGACGGTCCCCATGCCCATCAGCCAGTAGGTCGCGGCCACGGGCGTGTCGTCCTGCAGCGCCAGCACGGCCGCGTAGAGGGCCGCGGCGAACGCGAGCTGCGCGACCGCCGCGCCGATCCGGAAGAAGTAGCTGGCGTACAGCGCGATCCACACGTACATCAGCGCGTACGCGGCCGCCCCGTCGCCCCCGAACAGCACGCACTGGCTGATCAGGACGGTGCCGAGCGCGAGGATCGTCTGCAGCACGCCGACGCCGAACCGGCCGGCGCCGACGACCAGCGCCACGACGACCCCGACCGCCAGCACGCACGGGATCGCGACGCCGAGCTCCTCGGTGCTCGCGGAGTGCGGCAGCAGCAGCGTGGTGCTGACCAGCAGCGCGCCCGCCCCGTAGAGGAACGCGAGCGCGTGCGCCATCACCGTCCGCTCGGTGGGTGTCGTGCCGTACGGCACGGCTACGGGGTTCGAGGGCGCCATCCGCGGATCCCATCGGCGTCGCCCGGCCCGGACTTGAGCGTCCCGGGGCCGGTGCGACGGCGCATCTCAGCGGCTCAGGCGCCGTGGCACTTCTTGTACTTCTTGCCCGAGCCGCACCAGCACGGCTCGTTGCGCCCGGTCGTCTCGGTGTCGTCGAGGCGGCGCTGCTGGACGGCCGGGACGAGCTCGCGCTCGTCGTCGACGAGGACCTCGCCGCCGCCCGCGGCCTCCTGCAGCGCGCTGGGCTGCTGCGTGCCCGCCCCGCCGGAGTACTGCGCGTTCTGCAGCGCCGGGCCGTCGCCCGCGCCGGCCTGCGCCGGGTCGGCGACCTCGCCCTCGACCTCGACCTGCACGTGGAAGATCATGCGCGCGAAGTCGGACCAGATGGTGTTCATCAGGTCCTCGAAGAGCGTGAAGCCCTCGTTCTTGTACGCGACCAGCGGGTCGATCTGGGCGAACCCGCGCAGGTGGATGCCCTCGCGCAGGTAGTCCATGTCGTAGAGGTGCTCCTTCCACCGCTGATCGATGATCTGCAGCAGCAGGTAGCGCTCCAGGGCGCGCATCAGCTCGTCGCCGAGCTCGGTCTCGCGCGCCTCGTAGCGGCCCAGTGCGTCCTCGGCGAGCCGGTCGACGAGCTCCTCGCGGGAGATGCCGGACGCGATCACCTGGTCGCTGTCGATCGAGACCGGCCAGATGTCCTCCAGCGCGGTCCACAGGCCGTCGATGTCCCACTCCTCGACGTAGTCGCCGGGCGTGTACTCGTCGACGAGGCGCTGCACGACGTCGCCGAGGTTCTCACGGGCGGTCTCGCCCATGTCGCGGCCCTCGAGGACGTCGTCGCGGTAGCGGTAGACGACGTCGCGCTGCTTGTTCAGCACGTCGTCGTACTCCAGGACGCGCTTGCGGATGAGGAAGTTCTGCTCCTCGACCTTCTTCTGCGCCTTCTCGATCTGCTTGGACAGCATGCCCGCCTCGATCGGCTCCTCGTTGCCGTCCGCGTCGAGCGTCCCGAGACGGTCGAGGATCTTGTAGATCCGGTCGCCGGCGAACAGGCGCACCAGGTCGTCCTCGGCGGAGAGGAAGAAGCGGGACTCGCCCGGGTCGCCCTGACGGCCGGCGCGGCCCCGCAGCTGGTTGTCGATCCGGCGCGACTCGTGCCGCTCGGTGCCGATGATGAACATGCCGCCGGCGTCCATCACCTTCTGGCGGTCCTCCTCGACGCGTGCCTCGAGCGCGGGCAGGACGCGGGCGAGCGTCTCCTCGTAGTCGGGGTCGCCGGGCTTCAGCCCGAGCTTGCCCTGCACCTCGACGGCGGCGAGGTGCTCGGCGTTGCCGCCGAGCTTGATGTCGACGCCGCGGCCGGCCATGTTCGTCGCGATCGTGACGGCGCCGAGCTGGCCCGCCTCGGCGACGATCTCCGCCTCGCGCGCGACGTACTCGGGCTTGGCGTTGAGGACCTCGTGCTTGATGCCGAGCTGGTTCAGGCGCTCGCTGAGCATCTCGGAGACCTCGACGGAGATCGTGCCCACGAGGATCGGCTGGCCCTGCTCGTGGCGGGCGGCGATCTCGCGCACCACCGCCGACCACTTGCCGTCCTTGGTCTTGTAGACCTGGTCGTTCTGGTCCATGCGGACCATCGGCCGGTTGGTCGGGACCTGCACGACGCCGAGCTTGTAGATCTTCATGAACTCGGTCGCCTCGGTGAGCGCCGTGCCCGTCATGCCCGCGAGCTTGTCGTACATGCGGAAGTAGTTCTGCAGCGTGATGGTGGCGAGCGTCTGGTTCTCCTCCTGGACGCGCACCCCCTCCTTCGCCTCGACCGCCTGGTGCAGGCCCTCCGACCAGCGCCGGCCGTCGAGGATGCGGCCGGTGAACTCGTCGATGATCTTCACCTCGCCGTCGATCACCTCGTAGTCGACGCCGCGGTGGTAGAGCGACTGCGCCTTCAGCGACTGGATCAGGTGGTTGACGAGGTGCCCGTTGTCGGCCCGGTAGAGGTGGTCGATGCCGAGGAACTTCTCGGCCTTCGCGACGCCCTGCTCGGTGACCGCGACGGTCTTGTGCTTCTCGTCGAACTCGAAGTCGAAGTCCGCGACGAACTCCTTCTTCATCCGCGGGTCCATGTTCTCCGGCTTCTTGCCCGAGACCATGACCTTGGCGAGCTTCGCGAACCGCTGGTAGTCCTCGGCCGCCTGCTCGGGGGCGCCCGAGATGATCAGCGGCGTGCGCGCCTCGTCGATGAGGATGTTGTCGACCTCGTCGACGATCGCGAAGTTGTGGGTCGCGAGCGGCCGGCCGTCCTCGGTGTAGCGGCCGCCGTGCTGGACCTTCTCCTCCAGCGACGTGGCCATGTTGTCGCGCAGGTAGTCGAAGCCGAACTCGGAGTTCGTCCCGTACGTGATGTCGCACGCGTAGGCGGCGCGCTTCTCCTCGTAGGGCTGCATGTTCTGCAGGATCCCCACGGTCAGCCCGAGGAAGTGGTAGAGCGGCGTCATCCACGACGCGTCGCGGCGGGCGAGGTAGTCGTTGACCGTGACGACGTGGACGCCCTTGCCGGCGAGCGCGTTGAGGACGACGGCGAGCGTGCCGGTCAGGGTCTTGCCCTCACCGGTCTTCATCTCGGCGATCTGCCCGGAGTGCAGCACCATGCCGCCGATGAGCTGGACGTCGAAGTGCCGCATGCCCATCGCGCGGCGTGACGCCTCGCGGGTGATGGCGAAGCACTCCGGCAGGACGGCGTCGAGCGAGTCGCCCTCCTCCTGCACGCGCTCCTTCAGCTCCTGGAAGCGCTCGCGCAGGACCTCGTCGCTCTCCTGCTCGAGCGTCTCGGCGAAGGCCCCGATGGACGCCACGCGCTTCTCGTAGGACTTGAACTGCTTCTTCTCGCCTGCATTCAGCGCGCGATCAAGGAGACCCATGGAGCGAGGGTACCAGCGCAGCGGTGCCCGCCGACCCCGTGGGAATCGGCGGGCACGCTGTGGGTGAGAGGGCTCTGGGCCTGGCGGCGAGGCGGCGCCGCGCCGCGCCCTGCTGCCCTCCGTGACGCCCCCGGCAAGGGGCGCATGGGTTCAGGTCGTGTGGGTCAGGTCAGCTGCCCGAGCCGCTGGCCGAGGCCGCCCATGGCGTGGGCCTCGCGACGGTGCCGGCGGACCTCCTTGCGGCGCTTGACCTGGCGGCCGAGCTCCTCCTCGCAGAGGTTGATCGCGTGGCGCAGGTCGCGCGCGGAGTCGTGCGCCCGCAGCGTGCAGCCCTTCATGTGGAGCGTGATCTCGACGACGAACCGCTCCGGGATCCGGGGATTCGCCTCCTCGGAGAGATGGACCTCCAGCACACCCCCCTTCACCTGCCGTTCGATCTTCGCGAAGCGCTTCCGCACGTGCTCACGGAGGTCCTCCGTGACCGGGACGTTGCGGCCCTTGCACTCGATCTGCATCCCATGACCTCCTGGGTCGGGTTGGCGGTGTGGGACGACCATAGCCCCACCCGCACCGAACCGCAACACGTCATTGCGTCCATCTGTGATAAGGGCTCGATCAGGCCCCGCGGAGGGCCCGGACGGCGGTCACCGCGAGCACCTCCGGGACACCGCCCTGCCGCAGTGCGCGGGCGCACGCGTCGAGCGTCGCGCCCGTGGTGTGGACGTCGTCGACGAGGACCACGCGGCGACCGGACGGCAGCCGTCCCGGCCGGGCGTGCACCGACAGCCGCGTGCCGGCAAGCCGCTCGGCGCGCCCGGCGCCGAGCTGGTGGTCCGCGCGCCCCCCGGTGCGGCGCAGCGCCCCGGCGGCCACGGGCGCCCCGGTGCGACGCGCGAGACGGCGGGCCAGCAGGCCCGCGTGGTCGTAGCCGCGGCGCCGGCGCCGGCCCGGAGTCAAGTCGCGTGTTGTGGTGTAGCTCGCTCGTCGGGTACATCGCGGCGTGTCAGGCCGTGTGGAGGGGGCTCTTCTCCTCTCGGATCGCGTTGGGGGTGTCGCTGAGGTGAGCCCGGAGGGCGAGCCGAGGCGAGACCCCCAACGCGTGCAGCCTCCAGCGGAGGGGGTCAGGCCGCAAGGCTCGCGACCTCCAGGTCGTGGACCTCGTCGGCGTCCTCGATGGGGCCCGCCAGGACGACCGCCATCGACTCTTCGGAGAGGTAGCGCCGGCAGGTCAGCCACTCGTCGTTCTGCTCGATCAGGACGGCGCCGCAGAGCCGGATCGCGGACGCGTCGTTGGGGAAGATCCCGACGACATCCGAACGCCTGCCGATCTCCTTGTTGACCCGTTCCAGCGGGTTGGTCGAGCGCAGCTTGCTCCAGTGCGCTTTCGGGAACGCGTAGAACGCCAGGAGGTCCTCTTCGGCAGCATCGAGCAGCTCGCAGACCTTCGGAGCGACCGGTGCGAGGCGATCGAGCAGTTCGCCGACGCGGCGGCGCGCCTCGGTGCCGTCGGCGGCCTGGAAGACCTCGCGCAGGCCAGCGCTGATCAGGCCGCGCTCGTTGCGGCGGCAGTGGCCGTGCATGTTGCGGACGAAGTGCACGGTGCAGCGCTGCCACGGCGCGTCCAGGACCTGCGCGATCGCCGCCTTCAGGCCTTCGTGGTGGTCGCTGATCGCGAGCTGCACCCCGTGCAGCCCACGGGCTTTCAGCGAGCGCAGGAACGCCACCCAGAACGGGCCCGACTCGACCTGGCCGATATCCAGGCCGATCACCTCCCGCACCCCGTCCTGATTGACCGCGTAGGCGACCACCAGCGCCTTCGAGACAACCCGGCCGCGCTCGCGGACCTTGACGTGCTTGGCATCCAGCCACAGGTACGGATAGGCGTCCGTGAGCTCGCGCTCACGGAACTCGGCCACCAGCTCGTCCAGATCACGACAGAGCCGGCTGACGCGGTCCTTGCTCATCGCCCCGATCCCCAGCTGCTCCACCAGCCGATCGACCTTGCGGGTGCTGACGCCGTTGACGTAGGCCTCCATCACCACGCTCACGATCGCCTGCTCACACCGGCTCCGAGGCTCCAGGAAGCTCGGGAAGTACGACGGCCCGGACCGCGTCCTGGGGATCGCCAGCTCGATGCTCCCCACCCGGGTGTCCCACGCCCGCTGGCGGTACCCGTTGAGATTCGCGACGCGGTCCTCGGACCGCTCACCGCGGCCCGCCCCGGTCAGCTGCGCGACCTCGGCCTCCATCAACTCACGCACGACCAGCGCGACCGCGTCGCGCAACAGATCTCCGTGCTCGCCGCTCATCGCTCGCGCAACGACATCGGCAGGGGTCATCATCCGGTCCTCGGCCATCGTGGTGCTCCATTCATCGATCCTGTGGAAGGGACCGACGAGCATGGACACCACGGTGGTCGGACTACGTCCGGACCCGGTGTCCTCCTACACCACTTCTACCGACGTGACCCGGCCCGGGTGCGCGGGCACCGGCACGAGCGTCGCGCCCGCCAGCAGGCCCGGTGGCGCGGTCGCGGCGATCGCCGCGGCGAGCAGGTCGGCCGCCGCGGTCGCGCCGCGGAACTTCAGGGCGGTGACGAGCGTGCGCGCGGGGCCCTCGTGCGCCAGCGGCGCCCAGGCGGCGGCGTAGGCGTGCAGCGCCGCGGGACACGGGCGCCCGCACGGGGCGGGCAGGCCGCAGCGCGCGCAGCGCGGCCCGACGAGCCACGGCAGCGCGCCGCGGCACGCCCCGCAGAGGTCGTGGCCGGGCGCGCGGCAGACGAGGCACTGCGGTGGGACGAGGAGGTGCAGCAGGTCGCGGGCGGTCATCGCGCCATGGTGGCCCGACCCGGCGTCACGGATCCACACCCACCTGCAACGATCGTGTGCGATGTCTGTGTCGCCCGACACGTCCTGGACGTTCGCTCCCGGGCCCGCGCTCCTCGTCGCCCTGCTCCTGGGCGCGTACCTGTGGCGGTTCCGTGCGGTCCGGGCGACCGCCAGCGGCCCGCGCGACGCCCCGGTGTGGCGGCTGTGCGTCTTCCTCCTGGGGATCGTGCTCCTGTGCGCCGCGCTGTTCTCGCCGCTGGACATCCTCGGCGAGCAGATCTTCGCGATGCACATGGTCCAGCACGTGCTGCTGCTGGACATCGTGCCGATCCTGCTGATCCTCGGGCTCACGAAGGTGCTGCTGCGGCCCGCCACCCGTGGCCTGCACCCCCTGGAGCGCCGCGCGGGCTGGTTCGGCGGCCCGGTCTTCGCGATCGTCCTGTACGTCGGCGTGATGTGGATCTGGCACATCCCGGCGCTCTACGACGCGGCGGTCGAGCACCCGTTCGTCCACGTGCTCGAGCACATCTGCTTCACCTTCGGCGGGGGCCTGTACTGGTGGCACCTGCTGTCCCCGATCCGGTCGCGCCTGGCGCTCGGCGGCCTGGGACCGGTCGTCTACATGGTCGTCACGAAGGTCCTCGTCGGGATCCTCGGGATCTTCCTGACCTTCGCGCCCAGCGCGCTGTACGCCGTCTACGAGGAGGGCCCGCGCTACTGGGGCCTGTCGGCGACCGACGACCAGGCGCTGGCCGGGGCGATCATGGCGATCGAGCAGTCGGTCGTCATGGGGATCGCGCTGGCGTTCCTGTTCATCCGCGCGCTCGGCGAGTCCGACCGCGCGGACGAGCGCGCCGAGCGCTACGAGACCCGCGCCGCGTCCTGAGGCGCGCGGGCCGGGCCGGGCGCGTCAGCTCCCCGGCCGGCGGAGGTTCTCGGTGATGCCGACGTGGCCCGCGATGCCGCTGATGAGGATCGAGCCGGCGGGGAGCTCGGTGCCGGGGAAGACGACCGCGTCCTTCAGGCAGGCGCCGTCGCCGATGACCGCCGCGTCGCCGATGACGAGCGGGCCCTGCAGGCGCACGTGCGTGCCGATCGTGACGTCGCGGCCGATCCAGACGGGCGGCTCGACGAGCTCGACGCCCGCGAACGAGCTGCCGTCGCCGAGCACGAGGCCGGGCTCGATCTCCTCGCCCTCGGCCCGCAGGTCCAGACCGCCGGTGATCGCGTCGAAGGTGCCCTGCTTGAGCTCCACGAGCGACCCGACGTCGTTCCAGTACTCGTCGCCGATGTCGTGCACGTGGAACGGCACGTCGTGGGCGAGCAGCGCCGGGAAGACATCGTTGGCGAAGTCGACGAACGCGGAGTCGGGGAAGTAGTCGAAGATCTCCGGCTCGAACAGGTAGATGCAGGTGTTCGCGAGGTCGGAGAGCGCCTCGTCGGGGTGGGGCTTCTCCTGGAAGGCGCTGATGCGGCCCTGCGCGTCGTGGACGATCACCCCGTACTCCTGGGTGTCGGCGACCTGCTTGGCCGCGATCGTGGCGACGCCGCCGTTCGCGCGGTGCGCGGCGAGGAACCGCTCGATGTCGATGTCGGTGAGCGCGTCCCCGGAGAACACGAGGAAGGTGCCGTCGCCGAAGAACTCGCGGCAGCGGCGCACGCCGCCCGCGGTGCCGGAGAGCTCCTCCTCCTCGACGTACTCGATCGCGTCCCCGAAGTAGTCGCGGATCGTGTCGGGGAAGTAGTGGAGGTTCGCGACGATGTCCTGGATGCCCGCGCGGCGCAGGTGGTCGACGATGTGCGCCATCACCGGCCGGTCGAGGACCGGGACCATCGGCTTCGGGATCTCGTGGGTCAGGGGGCGCAGCCGGGTGCCGAGGCCGGCGGCGAGGACCTGTGCTCTGATCTCCATGCGGGACGGACGGTACCGCCCCGCGGCTTCGGCGGGCGTGCCGACGCGCCTACGGCGCGGGGTCCCAGGTCGTGCGGTAGGCGGCCTGCTCGTCGCTGAGCGTGTCGATCTGCACGCCGAGCGACGCGAGCTTGAGCCGGGCGATCTCGCGGTCGACGCGCTCGGGGACCGGGTGCACGCCGGGGCCGAGCGCGCCGCGGCGCAGCACGAGCTCCTCGGCGGCGAGGGCCTGGTTGGCGAAGCTCATGTCCATGACCGCGGCCGGGTGGCCCTGGGCGGCGGCGAGGTTCACGACGCGCCCGGAGGCGAGCAGGTTGAGCCGCCGGCCGCCGAGGTCGACCTGGTCGACGAGCGGCAGCACCGGGACGGGCGGGCCGACGGCGGCCGCGCGCAGGGCGGGCAGGTCGATCTCGACGTCGAAGTGCCCGGCGTTGGCGAGGACCGCGCCGTCCTTCATGCGCGCGAAGTGCTCGGCGCGCAGCACCCGGGCGACGCCGGTGACGGTGATGAAGACGTCGCCGCGCTCGGCGGCGGTCAGGGCCGGGAGGACCTCGTAGCCCTCCATGCGGGCCTCGAGCGCGCGGCGCTCGTCGACCTCGCAGACGACGACGATCGCGCCCATGCCGCGGGCGCGTTGCGCGATGCCCTTCCCGGTCCAGCCGTAGCCGAGGACGACGACGGTGCGCCCGGCGAGCAGCAGGTTGGTGGCGCGCAGGATCCCGTCGAGCGTGGACTGCCCGGTGCCGTAGCGGTCGTTGAAGACCCGCTCGGAGAGCGCCTCGTTGACGGCGATGACGGGCACGGCGAGCCGGTCCTGGGCCTCGAGGGCGCGCAGGCGCACGAGGCCCGTGGTGGTCTCCTCGGTGGCGCCGAGCATCCCCTCGAGGACGCCGGGGTGGGCGGCGTGGATGACGCTGACGAGGTCGGCGCCGTCGTCGAGCGTGATCTGCGGGCTGCGGGCGACGAGCGCCCCGACGTGCGCGACGTAGGCGTCGAGGTCCTCGCCGCGGCGGGCGTGGACCTCCGCCCCGTCCTCGACGGCGAGGGCGGCGGCGACGTCGTCCTGCGTGGAGAGCGGGTTGGCGGCGGCGAGCGCGACCTCGGCGCCGCCGGCGAGGAGGGCCCGGACGAGGTTGGCCGTCTCCGCGGTGACGTGCAGGCACGCGGCGACGACGACGCCCTCCAGCGGGCGCTCCTGCGCGAACCGCTCCCGCAGGGCGGCCAGGACCGGCATCTGGGCGTCGGCCCAGTCGATGCGGTCCCGGCCGGCGGCCGCGAGCGTCAGGTCGGCGACGTCAGACACGCGACCGCCTGCCCCGGGAGTGCCCGGAGGCCCGGATCGTCGTCCGTGCGGGTGCGCGCACCGGCGTCGACACGGAATGCCCAGAGGCCCGAACCGTCGTCCGTGCGGGCGACCGGGGCGCGGGGCAAGTACGGACGTACGGGCCCTTCGCCCCGGGTGCGCGCACCGGCGTCGACACGGAATGCCCAGAGGCCCGGATCGTCGTCCGTGCGGGCGACCGGGGCGTGGGGCAAGTACGGACGTACGGGCCCTTCGCCCCGGGTGCGCGCACGGACGTCGAGACGGGTCTCTGGGGCTAGTAGCGGTAGTGGTCGGGCTTGTACGGGCCGTCGACCTTGACGCCGATGTAGTCGGCCTGCTCCTGGCTCAGCGGGGTGAGGTTGACGCCGAGGGCGTCGAGGTGCAGGCGGGCGACCTTCTCGTCGAGGTGCTTGGGGAGGACGTAGACGCCGATCGGGTAGTCCTCGGTCTTCGTGTACAGCTCGATCTGGGCGATCGTCTGGTTGGTGAAGGAGTTGGACATGACGAACGACGGGTGGCCGGTGGCGTTGCCGAGGTTCAGCAGGCGGCCCTCGGAGAGGACGATGATCGAGTGGCCGTCGGGGAACTTCCACTCGTCGACCTGCGGCTTGATGTTGATCCGCTCGATGCCCTCGGTCTGCTGGAGGCCGGCCATGTCGATCTCGTTGTCGAAGTGGCCGATGTTGCCGACGATGGCGTTGTGCTTCATCCGGGCCATGTCCTGCGCCTTGATGATGTCCTTGTTGCCGGTCGTGGTGATGAAGACGTCGGCGGTCTCGACGACGTTGTCGAGGGTGTCGACCTGGTAGCCCTCCATGGCGGCCTGGAGCGCGCAGATGGGGTCGATCTCGGTGACGATGACGCGGGCGCCCTGGGCCTTCAGCGAGGCGGCGGAGCCCTTGCCGACGTCGCCGTAGCCGCAGACGACGGCGGTCTTGCCGGCGAGCATGACGTCGACGGCGCGGTTGATGCCGTCGACGAGCGAGTGGCGGCAGCCGTAGAGGTTGTCGAACTTCGACTTGGTGACGGAGTCGTTGACGTTGATGGCCGGGAACAGCAGCTTGCCGTCGCGGTGCATCTCGTAGAGGCGGTGGACGCCGGTGGTCGTCTCCTCGGTGACGCCCTTGATCTCGGCGGCGATCTTCGTGTAGCGCTGGGTGTCCTCGGTGAGGGACTTCTGCAGCAGCGTGAGGAAGATCTCGAACTCCTCGGAGCCGCCGGTGGACGGGTCCGGGACGGCGCCGGCCTCCTCGAACTCCTTGCCCTTGTGGATGAGCATGGTGGCGTCGCCGCCGTCGTCGAGGATCATGTTCGCGGGGCTGCCCTCGGGCCAGCCGGCGACGACGCGCTCGGTGCACCACCAGTACTCCTCGAGGGTCTCGCCCTTCCAGGCGAAGACCGGGACGCCCTGGGGGGCGTCGGGGGTGCCGTTGGGGCCGACGGCGACGGCCGCGGCGGCGTGGTCCTGGGTGGAGAAGATGTTGCAGGAGCACCAGCGGACCTCGGCGCCGAGGGCGGTGAGGGTCTCGATGAGGACCGCGGTCTGGATCGTCATGTGGAGCGACCCGATGATGCGGGCGCCCTTGAGCGGCTGGGAGGGGCCGAACTCCTCGCGGGTGCGCATCAGGCCGGGCATCTCGTGCTCGGCGAGCTGGATCTCCTTGCGGCCGAAGGCGGCGAGGGAGAGGTCGGCGACCTTGTAGTCGTCCGGGGCCAGAACGGTGGTGGTGCTCATCGTGTCCTTGTGGTCGTTCACGTGGGAGGCGCCCCGGCCGCGGCCAGGAGCCTCGAGTGCTTGTCCTGCTCCCAGCTCAGCCAGTCGCTGGCGGGGACGCCGGTGGGGCGCGCCGGTGTGGCCTCGAACCACGCCTCCACCGCGTCCCGCAGGTCGCGGTCGCGGCGCAGGCGTAGTGCGAAGCCCATCTCGCCGAGTCCGAGCTCGTGCTCGCCCAGCAGCTCGCGCAGGGTGCGCAGGCGCTGGAGCTCGGCGGGTCCGTAGAGGCGGTAGCCGCCGCTGGAGCGTTCGGGCTCGATGAGCCCGAGGCGCTCGACGTAGCGGAGCATGCGGGGCGACCAGCCGGTCGTCTCGGCAGCCTCGTTGATGGTCAGCGCGTCCATCCGCGGGCAACCTTACCACGATCGTGTCAAGGTTACCCGCGGCGGACGACCTCGCAGTGGCGCACCGTGTCGTCGGGGTCGGCGTCGACGACGTCGCGCCCGGGGCCGCAGTCGATGCGGTCGCGGCCGTCGGCCGCGGCGAAGACCCGGTCGTCGCCCGCCCCCGCCTCGATGACGTCGCGCCCGGCGCCGCTGCGCAGCCGGTCGTTCCCGCCGCCGCCGCGCAGCACGTCGTCGCCGGCGTCGCCCTGGACGTAGTCGGCTCCGGGCCCGCCGTCGACGAGGTCCGGTCCGCCGCCGCCGTACATCGTGTCGGGGCCGGCGTGCCCGAACAGCAGGTCGGGGGCGGCGGTCCCCGGCTGGTAGTCGCCCCAGAGGACGTCCTCCCCGTCGCCGCCGAGGAACAGGTCGGCGCCCGCGCCGCCCAGGAGCTTGTCGGCCAGCGGGGTGCCGACGCGCACGTCGCCGCCCGTGTCGGAGGAGAGGTGGACGTCGCCGCGCCCGGGGACGTGCGGCTCGGCGGCGGCGACGATCCGCTCGCAGCCGACGAGCAGCGCGGGCGACGCGACCTCCCGGGCGGCGGGCGTCGCGGTCGGGGCGTCGCCGCGCGGGACGTCGACGAACAGCAGGTCCTCGCCGGGGCCGCAGTCGATGAGCTCCTCCTTGCCGCCGTCGTTGGCGGCGAGCACGTCGTCACCGGCGCCCGCGTAGAAGCGGTCCCGGCCGGTGCCGCCGAGCAGCTGGTCGTCACCGTCGCCCGCGCGGATCGTGTCGGGCCCGGAGCCCCCGTCGAGCAGGTCGTTGCCGCTGCCGCCGTCCAGGACGTCGGGGGCCTCGTCGCCGGCGAGGCTGTCGCCGCCGGCGCCGCCGCTGAGCGTGTCGTGGCCGAAGCCGCCGCTGAGGGTGTCGTCGCCGTCGCGGCCGAGCAGCCGGTCGTCGCCCGAGGCGCCCTCCAGGGCGTCGGACCCGGGCCCGCCGTCGAGCCGGTCGGACCCGGTCTGCCCGGCGAGCACGTCGGCGTCCGGGCCGCCGAGCAGCCGGTCGGGGGCCTCCCTCGCCGCGCAGGAGGTCGACGCCGGGACCGCCGTCGAGCGTGTCCGAGCCGGTCCCGCCGTAGAGCCGGTCGTCGCCGGTGCCGCCGAGCAGGCGGTCGGCCCCGCGGCCGCCGGAGAGCCGGTCGCGGCCGCCGAGGCCGCGCAGGACGTCGGCGCCGCGCCCGCCCCGGAGCGCGTCGGCGCGCGCGGTGCCGCGCACGGTGCGGGCGGCGCGGGCGCGCGGGGCGGTGCCGGGGGGCGCGACCGGCCGGGGCGCGGCGACGACCTGGCGGCGCGGCAGCACGCAGCCGCGCAGCGCGTCGGCGCGGTCGGCGGAGACCGCGTCGGCCGCGTCGCAGGCGACCGCGTCGCCCTCGCCGTCGTCGAAGGCGATGACGGCGTCCGCCCCCGCGTCGCCGCGCAGCACGTCGCGGCCCTGCTGGCCGCTCAGCGCGTCGTCGCCGCCGCCGCCGGCGATCCGGTCGGCGCCCGCCCCGCCGAGCAGCACCTCGGCCGCCGGACCGCCCGTGAGCACGTCGGCGGCCGCGGTCCCGACGAGCGTCTCGACGTCGGCGGCGACGTCGTCGCCCTCCCCCGCCGCCCCGTCGTCGGCGCCGCCGCCGACGGTCACGGTGACGCCGGCGCCGCGCCCGGCGTAGGAGACCTCGTCGCGACCGGCGCCCCCGACGAGCCGGTCGCCGCCGGTCCCGCCGAAGAGGCGGTCGTCGCCGTCGGCCCCGAGCAGGGTGTCGGCGCCCGGCGTGCCGAGGAGGACGTCGTCGTGCGGGGAGCCGATGACGACCGAGAAGCCGGTGCCGTCGATGCGGTCGAGCCCGACGGTGTTCGGCAGCGCGTCCCCGGACGCCTGGCCCGCGCCGAACGGCGCGACGACCCCGGTCGGCCAGCGCGAGAGGTCGAGGGTGTCGGTGCCGCCGCGTCCCGCGAAGCCGCGCGACGTGCCCGGGTGCGCGACGAAGCGGTCGTCGCCCGGCCCGCCCTCGAGCAGCTCGACGTCGGCGCCGACGAGATCGCCCTCGCCCGGGGCGCCGTCGTCGGCGGCGCGGCCGTCGGGGGTGACGGTCGCCCCGGGGCCGTCGGGGTAGCTGACCGTGTCGCGGTCGCCGCCGCCGCCGGCGAGCGCGTCGGGACCGGGGCCGCCGGTCAGCCGGTCGGCGCCCTCGCCACCGGCGAGCCGGTCGGCGCCCGGGCCGCCCTCGAGCTGGTCGTCGCCCTCGCCGGCGTCGAGCAGGTCGTCGCCGCTGCCGCCGTCGAGGCGGTCGGCGCCGCCCTCGGTCCGCAGCGTGTCGGTGCCCGCGCCGCCGTCCAGGACGGCGTCGAGCCGCAGCCCGGTCGCGGCGAGCGTGTCGTTCCCGTCGTCGCCGAACAGGGTGATGCGCCCCGACGGGACGCCGGCCTCCTGGAAGGCGGCGAGCCGGTCGTCGCCCGTGCCGCCGCTCGCGGTGCCCTCGTGACGCAGCTGCAGCCGGTCGTTCCCGGCCCCGCCGTAGAGCGTGGGCTGCTCGGTGCGGTCCCCCACGACCGTGAGCTCGTCGTCGCCGCTGCCGCCGGCGAGGACGTCGACGTCGCGCAGCCGCTCGTCGAGGCCGACGCCGCCGTTGCCGGTCCCGCCGATCTCCAGGCGCACGGGCTCGGTGGCGGCGGAGGCGTCGAGCGTGTCGCGGCCGGTGCCGCCGCCGATCGCGTCGAAGCCCGGGCTGGCGAGGACCACGTCCGCGCCGTCTCCCCGGCGACCAGGTCGTCGCCCGGACCCGGGTCGACGTGGTCGGTCCGGAAGCTGCCGGCGACGACGTCGTTGCCTGGGCCGGCGACGACGTCGAGCGCCACCGAGCCGCTCGCGGTGAGGACGTCGTCGCCGTCCCCGAGCTCGACGCGGGCGAGCGGCGCGTCGAGCGCCGGGTTGGGCGCGACCTCGCAGATGACCGAGATGCCGAAGCTCGTGCAGCCCGAGCCCGCCACCGGGTCGCTGCCGGTCGCCCCACGGGCGACCCGGACGGCGGTGTGGTACCCCTCGACGACGAGCTCGTCCGCGTCCCCGGGCGCGGTCCGCACCACGACGCGGTCGGACTCGACCGCGACCGTCGCGGCGCGTGCGTCCGCGGTCCCGACGGTCAGCAGGACCGCCGTGAGCAGTCCCAGGGTCCCTCCCGTCGGCCGCATGGGCGCAAGCATGACGGCTCGCCGCGACGGGTGTCGCGGCAAGCCCGGGGAGGCCGGACTCAGCGCGCGGCGAGCTCGCCCTTGAGCTGCTCGACCGAGGTGAGCGGCGCCGGGTCCTGGCCGCGCAGGACCGCGAGGTAGAGCGAGACGAGGTCGCCGAGGAGCACGAGCGAGAAGACCCGCTCCGCAGCCGTCGTGCCGACCGAGGAGACCACGTGGGTCGAGGTCGCGTGCGGCGCCACGAGCTGGCGCGTCAGCTCGATCCGGCCGCCCATCCGCGGGTGGGAGTCGCAGTCGTCGAGGAAGACCGCGGCGAACGGGCCGAGCCCGGCCGCGCCCTCCCACGCCTGGATCTCGTTGTGGTCGAGCTCGGGCAGCTCGTGCGAGAACGCCGGGAGCTTCGCGTTGGCGTTCAGCTGGCTCTTCCAGCGGTACGCGACCGGCGCGGTGACCCCGCAGCCCGCGATCACCGGCACGCTGCCGTGCAGCGCGCGGGCGAGGCTCTTGGCCAGGCCGTCCTCGGGCCCGTCGGGTCCCCACGCGTCGACGAGCTCCTCCAGGTGCTCGGCGGCGACGTCGAGGTCGGACGCCAGGCGCGGGCCGGCGCCGCACTGCGCGGCGACCTCGAGCGCGGCCACGGTCATGTAGCCGACCGCGGCCCGGGAGCGCAGGCCGCCCGCCATCGGGATGACCGGCACGCCCTCCTTGCGGGCGAGCTTCGCAAGCGCGCCGCCGGTCGTGCAGACGACGCGCCGCGCGCCGAGCGCACCCGCCGCCTCGTAGCAGGCCAGCACCTCCTCGGTGTTCCCCGAGTAGCTCGTGCACAGGACGGTCGTGTCGGGCGTCGTCCACGGCGGCAGCGCGTAGTCGCGCGTGGTGAGGATCGGGCGCACCGCGTGGTCGCCGAGGATCGCGCGGGCCAGCAGGCCGCCCATGCCCGCCCCGCCCATGCCCGCGACGACGAGCCCGGCGGCGCTGTCCCAGCCGGTCATGCCCGCCGACTCCGCCTTCCACAGCGCGTCGCGCAGGTGCTCGGGCAGCGCGAGGACGTCGGTGACCTGGTCGGTGGTGTCGACCGCGGCGACCGCCTCACGGTCCAGCGGCGTGCGCTCCGTCGTGCTCATCCCTCTCTCCTCCTGCTGCACTCGCGGCTCAGAACCGGACGGCGCCGTCACCGACGGTCGCGCCCGGGAAGATCTTGACGCCCCGCGACAGGACGTTGTCCGCGCCGACGGTCGTGCCCTCGCCGAGCACGGCCTCCTGCTCGACGACGGTGCGCTCCCCGACCGTGGCCCGCGGGGCGACGATCGCGTCGCGCACGACCGCGTCGGCCGCGACGCTCGCGCCGTCCAGGACGATGCTGCGCTCGACGGTGGCGCCCGCGGCGACGGACGCGCCCGCGCCGATCACCGCGCCGGGACCGACGGTGGCGCCGGCCGCGACGGCGGCGCCCGCCTCGACGATCGCCGGGGCGATCACGGTGGCGCCGTCGGCGACGTCGCCCGCGACGGCCAGCCCGTCGGTCAGGCGGTCGAGCACCTGGGTCGTCACGTTGCCGGCGAGGATGTCGGAGGTGCCCTGCAGGTAGCGCTGCGGGGTGCCGATGTCCAGCCAGTAGGCGGAGCGGTCGGCGGAGGCGTACAGGCCGTTGCCGACGAGCGCGGGCCACACCTGCGTCTCGATCGACACGTTCTGGTCGGGCTCGATCATGTCGAGGACCGAGCGCTCGAGGACGTAGATGCCCGCCGAGATGAGGTACTCGTCGATGCCGCCGAGCTGGTCCGGGCCGGGCTTCTCGAGGAAGCCGGTGACCGCGCCGTCGTCCTGCGTGAGGACGAGGCCGTAGGCGGACGGGTCGGTGACGGGCACGAGGCCGAGCGTCGCGGTCGCCCCGGTGCGCTCGTGCTGGGCGATCTGCGCGCTGACGTCGACGTCGGTGAGGACGTCGCCGTTGAGCATCAGGAACCGCTCCTGCAGGTGGTCCTGCGCGAACTTCAGCGCGCCCGCGGTGCCGCGCGGCTCGGGCTCCTGCAGGTAGGTGAGGCGCACGCCGTAGTCGGAGCCGTCCCCGAGCGCGGCCTGCACCGCGTCGGGCAGGAAGCCGCAGGCCATGACGACGTCGTCGACCCCGTGGCCGCGCAGCCACTGGAGCATGTACGCCATGAACGGCCGATCGACGAACGTGACGATCGGCTTCGGGATGCCGGAGGTGAGCGGCCTGAGCCGCGTTCCCTCGCCGCCGACCAGGATCACCGCCTGCATTCCGTGCCTCCTCCTCAGCCTCGGCCGATGCCTTCGTACGTGAGCCCGGCGCCACGGACGGCGTCGGGGTCCAGCGCGTTGCGTCCGTCGATGACGGTGGTGCCGGCCATCAGGCGGGCGACCTGCGTCCAGTCCAGGCTGCGGAACTCGTCCCACTCGGTGACGAGCACGAGCGCGTCGGCGTCGGTGAGGGCGTCGAGTGCGTCCTCGGCGAAGCGGACGCCCTGGATGAGCTTGCGGGCCTCGTCCTCGGCGATCGGGTCGAACGCGCTGACGAGCGCCCCGGCCGCCTGCAGCCGCGCCGACAGCACGAGCGAGGACGCCTCGCGCATGTCGTCGGTGTTGGGCTTGAACGCGAGGCCGAGCAGCGCGATCCGCTTGCCGACCAGCGGCCCGAGGTGCTTCTCGAGCTTGCCGATCACGCGGCGCTTCTGCAGCTCGTTGACCTCGATGACCGAGTTCAGCAGCTGGAAGTGGTAGCCGGAGTTGCCCGCGAGCTGCTTGAGCGCCGTGACGTCCTTCGGGAAGCAGGAGCCGCCGAAGCCGATGCCGGGCTGCAGGAACTTCGGGCCGATGCGGCTGTCGAGGCCCATGCCCTTGGCGACCTCGAGGACGTCGGCGCCGGTCTCCTCGCAGACGTTGGCGATCTCGTTGATGAACGAGATCTTCGTGGCGAGGAACGCGTTGGCCGCGAGCTTCACCATCTCGGCGCTCGCAATGTCCGTGCGGACGAGCTCGCCCGGGCCCTCGCCGCCGTGCTCGGCGGTGAGCAGCGGCCGGTAGAGCTCGACGACCGCGTCGCCCGCCCAGTCGCCGTCGTCGCCGACGACCACGCGGTCGGGCTGCAGGAAGTCGTCGATCGCCGAGCCCTCCTTGAGGAACTCGGGGCAGGACACGTAGCGGAAGCCGCTCTTGCCCTGCTCCTCGAACAGCCGCTTGATGTTCTTGCCGGTTCCGCAGGGCACCGTCGACTTCATGACCAGCGCGTGCCGGTCGGAGGCGGGCATCGCCCCGACGACCGCGTGGACGGCCGAGAGGTCCGCGTCACCCGAGTAGGTGGGCGGGGTGCCGACCGCGACGAACAGCAGGCGCGCGTTGTCCAGCGCGTCCGGGATGTCGGTCGAGAAGTGCATGCGCTCGCGGTTGCGGGCGATCATCTCGGTGAGACCGGGCTCGTAGATCGGGATCTCACCCTGCTTGAGGCGCTCGATCTTGCCGGCGTCGATGTCGATGCAGTAGACGTCGCTGCCGAGCTCCGCGAAGCCCGCCGCAGTGACGAGTCCGACGTAGCCGGTGCCGATGACGCCGATGGGCTCTCGCTCTGCCATGAGGCGGGGAAGGCTAGCGACCCGGGCGCACGGACCGTCGCCTCAGTCGGCGCCGACCCGCGTCAGCGACTCCGCGATCCCCAGCATCTGCGCGTTGCTGAGGGACTGCAGCAGCGTGTTGTGGACCCAGTAGGCGGCCCGCTCGGTGCGCCACGCGACCATCCGCAGGCGGCTGCCGTCGAAGTACAGCTCGTAGGTGCGGCCGGCGATCCGGCGCGTCTCGGACGGGGAGCGCAGGATCGGCGGGTCCTTCCAGGTGGTGCCCTGCACGCCGTAGTACTGGCCGACGCCCGGCGCCTTCACGACCAGCCGGTAGGCGCGGTGGCGGCGCCGGTCGCGGTCGAACAGGTCGTAGGTGCGGCTGTCCTGGGCGCGGTAGTCCGCCCCGAGCGCCGCCCAGCGCGGGAAGTACACGGGGAAGGCGAGCTTGACGCCCAGGCGCACGCCGAGGTCCTCCGCGGTGCGGCGGTCGGCGAACAGGCCGCGCGGGACCGTGCTGCGCCGCGCGGACCGCGGGCGCTGCGCGCGGCGCGTCGGGGAGGACGTCGAGCGCGTGCGGCCGCGGGCCGCCGGGGCGGCCCGCGCGTCCAGGAAGCGCTCGCGCACGCGCCGGAGGTCGTCGGCGCCGATCTCGAGATGGTCGCCGACGTCGAACGCGGGGAAGCGGATCTCGGCGAGCGGCTTGCCGGTCGCGCGGTACACGAGCTTCAGCAGCCGCAGGACCGCACCCGTGCTCTTGATGTCGGTCTGGGTGTAGCGGCCGAAGATCTCGAGCAGCTCGTCGCGGTCGGAGACGAGCCGGGAGATGCCGATCTGGTCCTTGGCCTGGCGCAGGAAGTCCTGCTGGCGGGCGGCGCGGACGAGGTCGGAGTCGAAGTGCCGGTAGCGGACGTAGTCGAGCGCGTCCTGCCCGCACAGCCGCTGGTAGCCGGCCGGCACGTCGATGGTGGCGTAGTCGGGGCCGCCGCCGGCGGGCGGGTCGTTGTCGTTGAAGTACCGGCGGTCGATGTCGGCGTAGACGCAGCCGAGCCGGTCGACCGCACGCCGGAAGCCGCCGAAGTTCACGTTGACGACGTGGTGCACGTCGAACGGCCGGTCGGGGGTCCCCAGCAGCGCCTTGACCGTGCGGACGGCGAGCGTCGGCCCCCCGAGCGAGTACGCGGCGTTGATCTTGTCGGTCCCGTATCCCGGAATCTGCACCTTGAGGTCGCGCGGCAGCGACATGACCGACGTCGCGCCCTTGTCGGGGTCCAGCCGCACGAGGATCAGCGTGTCGCTGAGGCCCTTGACCGTGCCGCGGTCGGCGTAGCGGATGTCGGAGCCGAGCAGCAGCAGCGTCTGCGGCTTGCCGCTGGGGACGTCGGCGAGGACGTTCTCGAGCTTCGGGCCGCGCGGCGGGTCGACGATCGGCTGCAGCGGGTCGACGAGCGTCCCCTTGATCTCCATCAGCGCCGCGGTCGCGGTGCCGACCGCGGTCAGCAGGACGATCAGCAGCCCGCCGAGGGCGAACCGGCGGTAGAGGCCCCAGGCGACGCCGGGCGGGGCGTCGTCGGGGCCGTCGCTCACTTGCCGCCCTCGCCGAAGCGGCCGAGCGTCGCCGCGATGCCGAGCATCTGGTCGTTGGAGAGGTTCGTGGTCAGCGAGTTGGAGACCCAGTAGACGGCCCGCTTGGTCCGCCAGGCGACGAACCGCAGCCGCTCGCCGTCGCGGAACAGCAGCAGCCGGCGGCCGTTCACGACGCGCGTGGAGGTCGGTCGCTTCAGCAGCGGCGGGGTCCGCCAGGTGGTGCCCTGCACGCCCACGTACTGGCCCTCGAGCTGGTTCTGGAGCATCACGATCCGGTAGGCCTGGTGCTTCTTGCCGGCCCGGTCGCGCAGCGTGTAGACGCGCGGGTTCGGGTCGTTGGGCTGGTTGGTCGTGAACCGCCCGGAGTTCGTGATGCGGGTCGGGAAGTACAGCGGGAAGGTCACCTTGCCGCTGGCGACCGTGTTGGCGACGAGGTCCTCGCCCTCACGCCGGACGTTGCGCAGCAGCGAGTAGTCGATCTTCGCCGCCTTCTTGCGCTTGGGCTTCTTCTTCGCGCTGCTGCTCGCGCCGGTCGAGGACGACGAGGAGGACTGCTTCTTCGCCGGCTGCAGCGACGGCGGGTCCTCGAAGCGGCGGACGGTCCGCTCGATCGCCGCGTCGTCGGAGGTGACGTAGGAGACGCCACCCTCCTCGGCGAACGAGCCGGGGAACGGCACCTGCTTGACGGGCTTGCCGGCGCTGAACAACGCGAGCTTCAGGACGCTCTCGAGGCCGGCGACGCTCTTGAGCTGCCCGTCGGCCTGGACGGACTCCTTGAAGATCTCCAGCAGCTTGTCGCGGTCTCCCGCCAGACCGGAGGTCCCGACCTGGTCCTTCATCGCGCGCAGGAAGTCCTGCTGGCGCGCACCGCGGACGAGGTCGTTGTCTGCGTGGCGGAAGCGGACGTAGTCCAGCGCCTTCTGGCCGCACAGCCGCTGGTAGCCGGGGTCGATGTCGATCTCGGCGTACTGCTGGCTCGGCGGCACGCCGACGTTGGAGTGGTAGTAGCGGCGGTCGATGTCGGCGTAGACGCAGCCGACCGTGGTGACGAGCTTGCGGAAGCCGCCGAAGTTCACGTTCAGGACGTGGTTGATCTCGATCCCGAGGACGTCGCGCAGCGTCTCGAGCGTGAGCGCCGGGCCGCCGATCGAGTACGCGTCGTTGAGCTTCGAGGTGCCGTGACCGGGAATCGTGACCTTCAGGTCGCGCGGGATCGACAGGACGGTGATGACGTCCTCGTCGGGGTCGACGCGCACGAGCATCATCGTGTCCGAGCGCGCGGGCAGCGACCGGCGGAGGTTCTTGTTGTTCTTCTTCAGGTCGCTGTAGCGCCGGTCGGAGCCGAGCAGCAGGAACGTGCGCGGGTCGCCCGCCTCGGCGCGGTCGACGCCCTGGTCCTTCTGCGCGCCGTCCCCCTCGCCGATGACGGTGTCCAGGCCGGGCAGGCCGCCGATGTCGTCGGCGACGCCCTTGATCTGCAGCAGGCCGGCGGTCGCCGTGGTCACCGCGACCGCGAGCACGATCGCCAGGCCGCCCAGGAGCGCCTTGAGGATCTGGTTGCGCCCGAGCGGCGGCGGACCGTCGTCGGGGGCCAGGGGCGAGTTCGGGTAGACGCTCATGCGTGTCCCCCTCCTTCCAGGGCGCGGAGCCCGGCGGACGGCTGCTCGAGGTGCGCCGGCAGCGTGCGGACGAAGTCGCCGAGCGCCACGCGGTAGCGCTCCAGCGACGAGATCGAGACCCACTCCTCGGGGCCGTGGTGGCCGCTGCCGACGGGGCCGAACTCGACCGCCGGCACACCGGCCTCCAGGAACGAGATGGCGTCGGACGCGCCGTCGCGCCCGACCGACATCGCGTCGCCCTGGATCGCGCTGCTGATCGCGCTGCGCAGGGCCAGGACGTACGGGTTGCTGCGGCTCACCATCGCGGGAGCGCGCGTGAAGCACTTGACGATCTCGAGATCGGCGATCGTGCGGACCTGGGCGAGGATCTCCCCGGGTCCTGCGTCGGCAGGAAGCGGATGTCGACGTCGATCCAGCAGCGGTCCGGGACCTTGTTGAACGCGTCGCCGCCCTCGATGCGGGCGAGGTTGATCGACGGGCGGTCGAACATGTCCGAGCTCTGCCGGGCGAACGGGAGCGTCTCGATGCGCCGGTAGGCGTCGTGCGCCTTGAGGATCGCGTTGTCGCCCTGCCACGGCGTCGAGCCGTGGGCGGCCCGCCCGCCGACCTCGCAGCGGATCGCCAGCACGCCCTTGGCCTGGACGCCGATGTGGAGGTCGGTCGGCTCGCCGGTGATCGCGAAGTCGCCGCGCAGGCCGTCGGCGATGATCCGGTCGGTCGAGCGGTCCTCCACGTCCTCGCTCTCCTCGTCGGGCACGCAGACGAACAGCACCCGGACGGCGTCCTGGCGGGCGGCGTCGCCGGTGGCGAGCATCATCGCGGCGAGCGCGCCCTTCATGTCGTAGGCGCCGCGGCCGATGAGCCGGTCGCCCTCGACGCGTGGCGTGAACTGGTGGTCGTGCGCGGGCACGACGTCGAGGTGACCGTGGAAGATCACGAGGGGGCCGTCGGCGGGACCGGCCTCCGCGGTGATGACCGGCAGCCCGTGGTGGTCGCGGTGGGCGACGCGCACGTCACGGGACTCCAGCCAGCCCTTCACGAAGGCGGCCGCGGCGTTCAGCTCGTCCGGCTTCGACGTGTCGTACGTCATCAGCCGCTCGGCGAGGGCGCGGGCGTCCATCTCGCACCATGGTAGCCGCTGCCCCGTACGCTGCGGGTCATGTCCGCCCGCATCGTCCTGTTCGGCGCGACCGGCTACACCGGCCGGCTGACGGCCCGGGCGCTCGTCGCCCGGGGCGCACGGCCGGTCCTCGCGGGCCGCAGCGCCCCCGCGCTGGAGGCGCTCGCCGCCGAGCTCGGGGGCCTGCCGACGGCGGTCGCCGACGTCGACCGGCCCGCGTCGGTCCGGGCGCTGGTGGAGGCCGGGGACGTCCTGGTCTCGACCGTCGGGCCGTTCACGCGCTGGGGTGCCCCGGCGGTCGAGGCGGCGATCGACGCGCGCGCCCACTACCTCGACTCGACCGGCGAGACGCCGTTCATCCGGCGGATCTTCGAGTCCTGGGGGCCGCGCGCCGACGCGGCCGGCGTCGGGCTGCTGACCGCGTTCGGCTACGACTGGGTGCCCGGCAACCTCGCGGGCGCGCTGGCGCTCGCCGACGCGGGCGAGCGCGCCTCGCGCGTGCGGATCGGCTACTTCATGACCGGCCGCGGCGGGTCGAACGACATGAGCGGCGGGACGCGGGCGAGCATCGTCGAGGCGCTCACCGAGCCCGCGTTCGCGTTCCGCGACGCCGCGATCGTGACCGAGCGTGCCGCCCGGCACGTCGCCCGGTTCGAGACGAGCCCGGGGCGCTGGAAGTCCGCGGTCTCGGTCGGCACGAGCGAGCACTACGCGCTGCCGCGTCTCGCCGCCGGCGTCCGCGACGTCGAGGTGTTCCTCGGCTGGTTCGGCCCTGCCTCGCGGCCGCTCCAGAAGCTCTCCGCGGCCGGCGCGCCGCTGCTCGCCGTCCCGGGTGTGCGGGGCGCCGTGCGCCGCGCCGGAGCCCGCCTGGTGCCCGGCTCGACCGGTGGCCCGGACGCGCAGGCCCGCGAGCGGACCGGGTCGCTGATCTTCGCCAGCGCGCACGACTCGGTCGGCAACGAGCTCGCGAGCGTCCGGCTGACCGGGGTCAACGGCTACACGTTCACCGGGGAGATCCTCGCCTGGGGCGCGGTCACCGCGGCGGCCTCAGGGCTCCAGGGCACCGGCGCGCTGGGCCCGGCCGACGGCTTCGGCCTCGAGGCGCTCGAGCAGGGATGTCGCGAGGCGGGCATCGAGCGGACGTGACCGGGGTAGACCCGGCCCATGAAGATCGAGCACATCGAGCAGTGGATCGGCCGCGACGTCCTGGACGGCGACGGGGAGAAGGTCGGGAAGCTCTCGGAGGTGCACTTCGACGGCGACCGGCCGGTCGTCGGCGAGATCAGCACCGGGCGGATCTCCAAGAAGCAGCACCTCGTGCCGCTGCGCGAGGCGTCCGCCACGCGCGACGACCTGCGCGTCCCGTACCCGAAGGACACGATCACCGCCGTCGGCGGGCCGGCGCCCGACGGCAGCGTCACCCACGAGGAGCTCGCGGCGGTCGCGCAGGCCTACGGCGTGCATCTCGGCGTCGACGACGGCCCCCGCACGCTGGAGGGCTCCAAGGCCCGCGAGGCGCGCCTCGCCGCCGCGGCGGCCGCCCTGGCCCGCGCCGAGGAGCTCGAGCGCGAGGCCGCGCTGCGCGCCGAGGAGACGCAGGCCGCCGAGGAGCGCGCCCGCGAGGCCGCCGACGCCGTCGAGCAGGCACGGGCCGCGCAGCGGTCCGCCGAGCGCGCCGCCGCCGAGGCCCGGGCGCAGGCCGGTCCCGCCCCGGCGACCACGACCGCCTGACCTCCACCCCACCCATCCCGCGAACGACGACGGGCGCCCACCGGGCGCCCGTCGTCGTGCTGCGTGGATGGGTCCGCCGACGCTACTGCGCGTCGCCCGACGCGACGCTGAGGAACATCTCCCAGCGGCGCCGGTCGCGGATGGCGTTCTTCTGCGCCTCGGACTGCGGCTCGGCCGCGTCGAACGCGGCGTTGGCCTTGTCGAGCTTGGCCTGGAGGTCCGCGGTGTCGAGGTCCTCCGGCTTGATCGCCTCCTCGGTGAGGATGAGGACCTTGCCCTCGGCGATCTGCACGTAGCCCTCGCCCTGCGCGAACCGGGTCGGCGGCTGCTCCTCACCGTCGGCGTAGAGCCGCAGCTCCGCGGGCGCGAGCATGCCGAGCAGCGGCGCGTGGTTGGCCCGGATGCCGATGGAGCCCGTCTCGGTGCGCGTCGAGACCATCTCGACGTCGCCCGCGAAGACCTCGCCCTCCGGCGTCAGGACCTCGACCGTGAATGTCGCGTGCCCCGCCACGGTCAGGCCTTGGCGGCGGCCACGACGTCGTCGATCGTGCCCTTGAGGTAGAAGGCGCGCTCGGGCAGGTCGTCGTGCTGGCCCTCGAGGATCTCCTTGAAGCCGCGGATCGACTCGGCGATCGGCACGTACGCGCCGGGGGTGCCGGTGAACTGCTCGGCGACGTGGAACGGCTGCGACAGGAAGCGCTCGATGCGCCGCGCGCGGCCGACGACGAGCTTGTCCTCCTCGGAGAGCTCGTCGATGCCGAGGATGGCGATGATGTCCTGCAGCTCCTTGTAGCGCTGCAGCAGCTCCTTGGTCGCGTTGGCGACCGCGAAGTGCTCCTCGCCGAGGATGTCCGGCTTGAGGATGGTGGACGTCGAGTCGAGCGGGTCGACCGCCGGGTAGATCCCCTTCTCGGAGATCGCCCGCGAGAGGACCGTCGTCGCGTTCAGGTGGTTGAACACCGACGCCGGGGCGGGGTCGGTGAGGTCGTCCGCGGGGACGTAGATGGCCTGCACCGAGGTGACCGAGCCCTGGCGGGTCGAGGTGATCCGCTCCTGCAGCTGGCCCATCTCGGACTCGAGCGTCGGCTGGTAGCCGACCTGCGAGGGCATGCGGCCCAGGAGCGCCGAGACCTCGGAGCCCGCCTGGACGAAGCGGAAGATGTTGTCGACGAACAGGAGCACGTCCTGGCCGCCCTGCTCG
This sequence comes from Conexibacter sp. W3-3-2, assembly GCF_009707605.1. Taxonomy (NCBI): domain Bacteria; kingdom Bacillati; phylum Actinomycetota; class Thermoleophilia; order Solirubrobacterales; family Conexibacteraceae; genus Conexibacter; species Conexibacter sp. W3-3-2. The sequence goes on from NZ_WLYW01000001.1 coordinate 1,507,271, forward strand.
CGGAAGTACTCCGCCATGGTCAGGCCGGACAGCGCGACGCGCATGCGCGCACCGGGCGGCTCGTTCATCTGGCCGAAGACGAGCATCGTCTTGTCGATGACGCCCGACTCCTTCATCTCGAGCCAGAGGTCGTTGCCCTCGCGGGAGCGCTCGCCGACGCCGCAGAACGCGGACAGGCCGCCGTGCTCCTTGGCGAGGTTGTGGATGAGCTCCTGGATGAGGACGGTCTTGCCGACGCCGGCGCCGCCGAAGAGGCCGATCTTGCCGCCCTTGGCATAGGGGGCGAGGAGGTCGATGACCTTGATGCCGGTCTCGAACATCTCGGCCGTCGGCGTGAGGTTCTCGACGTCCGGAGCGGGACGGTGGATCGGCCAGCGCTCCTGCGCCTCGACGGCGGGGCCGTCGTCGATCGCCTCGCCGAGGAGGTTGAAGATGCGGCCGAGGGTGGCCTGGCCGACGGGCACGGTGATCGGGCCGCCGGTGTCGATCACGTCGACGCCGCGGGCGAGGCCGTCGGTCGCGTCCATGGCGACCGCGCGGACGCGGTCGTCGCCGAGGTGCTGCTGCACCTCGAGCACGAGGGTGGCGCCGTTGAGCTCGACCTCGAGGGCGCTGTTGATCTCGGGGAGCTTGTCCGCGAACGAGGCCTCGATGACGACGCCGTTGATGACCTCGATCTTGCCGACGTTCTTGGTGAGGGTGCTGGCTTCCATGATGTCTTCCGGTTTCGGGAGGGTCGGGAGAGGCTTCGCGGGTCCTACAGCGCCTCGGCGCCGGCCACGACCTCGAGGATTTCCTGGGTGATCGCGGCCTTGCGGGCGCGGTTCAGATCGAGCGTCAGCGAGCTGATCAGCTCACCGGCGTTCTCGGAGGCGTTGCGCATCGCGGTCATGCGCGCGCCGTGCTCGGAGGCCGTGGACTCCAGGAGCGCGCGGAACAGCGAGATCTCGACGTAGTCGGGGACGAGGCGCCCGAGGATCTTGTCGGGGTCGGGCTCGTACTCGACGAGGGCGTGGTGACCCGTGTCCTCGGTCACGTCCTCCCCCACCTCGGCCTCGTCGACGATCGTCGCGTGCTGCAGCGGCAGGAGCACCTCGCGGCGCACCAGCTGCGTCATCGCCGACACGTAGCCGTTGTAGAAAACCTCGACCTGGTCGAGCTTGCCGTCCGCGTAGGCCGCCATGAGGTCCTCGGCGATCTCGCGGGCGTTCGCGTAGGCGGGACGGTCGGAGAACCCGACGTACTCGCCCTCGAGGTGCAGCTTGCGGAACGTCAGCGAGCTGACGCCGCGACGGCCGGCCGCGTAGAACACGACCTGCTTGCCCTGCTCGCGGTGCTCCTCGGCGGCCTTCAGGCCGGCGCGGATGATCTGCGAGTTGAAGGCGCCCGCCAGGCCACGGTCGCCCGTGACGAGGAGGATGCCGACGGTGTCGACCGACTCGTGCTGCGTCAGCACGGGCAGGTTCGGCACGTTGCCCGCGGCCTCGGAGGCCTGCCGGGCCATCCGGCGCACCGCGCCCGCGTACGGGCGCAGCGCCTCGATGCGCAGCTCGGCGCGGCGCAGGCGCGCCGCGGCGACCATCTGCATCGCGCCGGTGATCTTCTGGATGTTCTTGACCGAGCCGACGCGGCTCTTCAGCGATTTGAGATCTGCGGGCATGGTGGTCGGGAGGGCTCCTCTCTACCGGGCCGGGGCCTAGACGGCGGCCGGCTCGGCCGACGCGGAGGACTCGATGCCGGCACCGGACGTGACGGTGGCCGCGTCCTCCTCCGGGTTGCCCTCCTCGTCGAGGTCGTAGCCGAAGTCCTTCGACCACCCGGCGACGAGCGTGTCGACCTCGGACTGCGTGCCGTCCGACCAGTCACCGCCGGCGATCTTCTCCAGCAGCGGGGCGGCCTCGGCGCGCGCCCGACGGAGCAGGCCCTCGAGGAACTCGGGGACGCGGCTGGTCAGGATGCGGTCGATGTAGCCGTTGGTGGCGGCGAACAGCTGGATCGTCTGCTCGGCGACGTTCAGCGGCGAGCGCTCGTTCTGGTTCAGCGTCGCGACGAGGCGCTCGCCGCGGGCCAGGGTCTTGCGGGTGTCCGCGTCGAGGTCGGAGCCGAACTGCGCGAACGCCTCGAGCTCGCGGTACTGGGAGAGCTCGCCCTTGATCTTGCCGGCGACCTTCTTCATCGGGCCGATCTGCGCCGAGCCGCCGACGCGCGACACCGAGATGCCGACGTTGATGGCCGGGCGGACGCCCGAGTTGAAGAGCTTCGGCTCGAGGAAGATCTGCCCGTCGGTGATCGAGATGACGTTCGTCGGGATGAACGCGGAGACGTCGCCCGCCTGCGTCTCGATGATCGGGAGCGAGGTCATGGACCCGCCGCCGAGCTCGTCGTTGAGCTTGACCGCGCGCTCGAGCAGGCGGCTGTGCAGGTAGAAGACGTCGCCCGGGTACGCCTCGCGGCCCGGCGGGCGGCGCAGCAGCAGCGACATCTGGCGGTACGCGTACGCGTGCTGGGTGAGGTCGTCGTACACGGTCAGCGCGTGGCCGCCCTTGTAGAGGAAGTACTCGCCCATCGCGCAGCCCGCGTAGGGCGCGAGGAACTTGATCGGCGCGGCCTCGTCGGCCGGGGCGGCGACGATGATCGCGTTGTCGAGCGCGCCGGCCTCCTCGAGGGTCTTGGCGAGCTGGACGACGGTCGCCATGCGCTTGCCGATGGCGACGTAGATCGAGACGACGCCGGTCGCCTTGTTGTTCATGATCGCGTCGAGCGCGATCGCGGTCTTGCCGGTCTGGCGGTCGCCGATGATGAGCTCGCGCTGGCCACGGCCGATCGGGATCATGGCGTCGATCGCCTTGATGCCGGTCTGCAGCGGCTCCTTCACCGGCTGACGCGAGACGACGCCGGGGGCCTTGAACTCGACCGGGCGGTACTCGGCGGGCGTGATGTCGCCCTTGCCGTCGAGCGGGTTGCCGAGCGGGTCGACGATGCGGCCGAGGAACTCGTCGCCGACCGGGATCTCGAGGAGCTTGCCGGTGCGCTTGGCGGTGTCGCCCTCGACGACCTTCTGCCACGGGCCGAACAGCACGGCGCCGACGTTGTCGGCCTCGAGGTTCAGCGCGAGGCCGGTGACCCCGTGCGGGAGCTCGAGACGCTCGAACGCCATGCAGTTCTCGAGCCCGTGGATGCGGGCGATGCCGTCGGCGACGGACAGGACGGTGCCGACCTCGGTGAGCTCGGCGGAGCCGGCGTCGAGGCCCTCGATGCGGCTCTTGAGGATGCTGGTGATCTCGTCGGGCTTGATCTGCATGACGTGGGAGGTCTCCTGAGTGGACGCGACCTAGGCGGTCGCGACCTGCTTGCGAAGGGATTCGAGACGCGTCCGGATCGACGCGTCGAGGATGTTGTTGCCGACGCGCATGACGATGCCGCCGATGACGTCGGGGTCGACCGTGGTGGTGAGCGCGACCTTGCGGCCGGTCTGCTCGCCGATGCGGGCCGAGAGCTGCTGCACGAGGGCGTCGTCCAGGGCGATCGCGGAGGTGATCTCGACGGGAAGGAGCTTGTTGGCGTCCTCCCACAGAGCGTCGTACTCGCGCCGGATGCGGAAGATCACCGGCATGCGGTGCTTCTCGACCAGCAGCTCGAGCACATTGCTCACGATCGGCTCCGCATCGGACACCGCGCGGCGCAGCCCGTCCAGCTTCTCCTCGGTGGAGAAGTAGGGCGAGAAGAGGAAGACCTGCAGGTCGCGGTTCCCGTCGACGGCGTCCGTGAACGCGCCGAGCTGGTCCCGGACGACCTCGGCCTTCCCCTGGGCCTGCGCGACCTCGTACAGGGAGCGGGCGTAGACGCGGGCGATCTCTTCCATGTCTAGCTGTTCCGCTCCCCGCCGAGGGCGGAGAAGTCGAGCTCGGAGAGGGCCTCCTCGACGAGCCGGCGCTGGTCCTCCTCGGTCAGCGTCTTGCGCGTGACCTTCTCGGTGGCCAGGACGGTCATCGCGGCGACCTCCTTGCGGACCTCCTGCAGGGCGCGCAGCTGCTCCTGCTCGATGTCCTTCTGGGCCTGGGCGACCTTCTCCTCGCGCTCGGCGCGGCCGGACTCGACGAGGGAGCGCTTCTCCTCCTCGCCGGCCTTCTGCGCACGCGCGACGATGTCGTCGGCCTGGACGCGGGCATCGGCCAGGCGCTGGCGGTACTCCTCCAGCAGCTGGTTGGCCTCGGCCTTGGTGCGGTCGGCGGACTCGATCGAGTCCTCGATGAGCTTCTGCCGCTTGTCGAGGGCCTCGGCGATCGCCGGGAACGCCAGCTTGTAGAGCAGCGCCATGGCGACTCCGAAGATGACGAGGGTCCACACCATCAGGCCGACGCCGGGCTCGACGAGGAAGGACCCTCCCCCCTCGGCGGCCTCGGCGCCACCTTCGGTGGCGGCGAGGATCGTGGTGGTGACGGCGGAGAGCATCGCGACCTAGAGGAAGAACGCGATGAGGCCCGCGACGAGGCCGTAGAAGAAGCACGCCTCGCAGAGCGCGAAGCCGAGCCACTGGATCGAGGTGATCTCGTCCTTCATCTCCGGCTGACGGGTCACCGACTCGATGACCTTGCCGAAGATCTGGCCGATGCCGATGCCGGCGCCGACGGCACCGAGGCCGCCACCCACGCCGAGGGCGATCGCGCGACCGGCGTTGGCGCCGTACGCCTCGGGGTCGGCTGCAGCCTGCGCGAGCACGGTGATGGTGCTGAGGTCCATGGTCCTGATTCTCCTTGGGGGTTTCGTGCGACGAGTGAGGTCTCGGGCCTGCGGCGACCGGGGCCGCCCCAGGTGGGTCCCGGGGTCGGTTAGTGGTGGTCTGAGGTCGCCCCGCCGAGGTAGATGGCGGTGAGGGTGGCGAAGATGAAGGCCTGCAGGGTGGCGACGAGGCCGACCTCGAACATGAAGAGGCCGACGGCCATCGGGAAGGTGACGATGCCGAGCGCCTCGATGCCGAGGGAGCACGACGAGCGCGCCGCCCATGAACAGGATGATGAGGTGGCCCGCGAGGATGTTCGCGAAGAGGCGGACGCTCAGCGAGATCAGCCGCATGAAGTTCGACATCAGCTCGAGGACGAAGACCATCGGGACGATCGCCTTCGGCACGCCGGCCGGGATGAAGCTCCGCATGTAGCCGCCGAAGCCCTTGGTCCGGATGCCGACCGCGTTGTAGATGATCCACACGAGCAGCGAGAGCGCGAGCGGGATCGAGAGGTTCGCGGTCGCCGCGTAGAGGGCGAAGGAGGGGACGTCGAAGCCGAAGATGTCGACCTTGTGCGCCGTGTTCGTCGGCAGCGGGATGTAGCCGAGCATGTTCGAGAACCAGATGAACAGGAACAGCGCGGCGATGAACGGGAACCACTTGGCGGCGACGCTGTGGTCCATGTTCTGCTTGGTGATGTTGTCGCGCATCGTGGTGTACGCGAGCTCGACCAGCGTCTGGACGCGGTTGGGCTTCTGCTTCATGCGGCGGGCGACGTAGATCATCGTCGCGCACATGAAGATCGCGGCGACGAGGACGTACATCGTGGCCTTGTTGAAGGCCAGGGGCCCGAGCTCGAACCAGGTGTCGAGCTTGAACTCCTCCTGCGGCTGGAAGAAGTCGTTGTCGGTCCGCGAGAAGCCGAAGATCGCGACGAACAGGACGATGACACCGACGTAGATGCCGAGGCCGATGCCGACTTTGGCTTTGGTCGTCATGACGGGGAAGCGTTCCTCTCGAACGAGCGTGCGAGCAGCGAGTTGGCGAAGTAGAGCGTGAAGGCGGCGAAGACGAGGACGGCGGCGGCGAGCCCGTCCTCCCGCTCTCCGGCGGTTCCGACGGCGAGGATCGTAAGGCCCACGAGCCACGCGCGTCCGATGACGCCGCCGAGGTTGTATCCGATTGCGGCGCGGACGTCCTCGCGGGTGGCCGCGCGCCGGGCGAGCGCGAGCTCGAGGACGCGGTTGAGGACCCACACGCCGGCCCCGGCGAGGATGCCCAGGACGGGCGCCCCGAGGAGGCAGACGACCGGCGCCGCCATGACGATCAGGACGATGTCGGCGAGCCGCAGCGGGCTCGTCCCCAGGCGGGGACCGCCCGGGGTCGGCTCGGGGGCCGACGGGTCGGACGGGGCATCGATCATGAGTTCCTGATGGGGCATGGGAGGTGCGGCGCTGCTCCCTGGACGTGCGAAGCCCGCGCAGCGCGCGGGCCGTGACACTCCACCTTCGGGGACAGCGGAGGAGTGCCACCCACACCCTACCTGATCCGCCGAGCTTGTAACAACATTGTGACACTCGGCGCGAGCGCGCCGGGCGACGGACCGCCGTCGATCAGCGACGGGCGGCGCGCTGGCGGGCGATCAGCACCCGCTGACGGCGCAGCAGCCCGTCCAGGACGGTGAACGCCGGGCGCGGCCCGCGCGGCCCGATCAGCGCGCTGTCCCAGCTGTCCTGCGGGCTGATCGTGTCCCAGTGGTAGAGGTAGACGCGCGAGATCCGCCGGCTCGTCCCGGCCAGCCGGTCGAGCACGAACCGCGTGACCCGCGCGGCGTGCTGCGTCCCCTCGGTGAACCCCACGGTCTCCTTGCGGCGGTTGCGCCGGGCGACCAGTCCGCCGGTCTCGGTCAGCCACACGTCGCCCTTGACGGCGCGCAGCAGCGAGCGGGTGCGCGCCGTCGACATCCGGTTGGCGTCGACGTAGTTGTGCAGGCCCCAGATCTTCGGCTCGACCCTCAGCGCGCGGCGCAGCTGCCGGGTCCAGCGGATCATGTTCGGCATGTCCAGCAGCTCGGCCGGCAGGATCGTGCAGCGCGGGCAGGCCTGGCGCAGCTTGCGGTAGTAGGCGGCGACGAGCGCCGGCCGGGTGCAGGTCGGCTGCCCGCAGTGGTTGGGCTCGTTCCAGACCGCGAACGTCGTCGCCCACGGGTAGCGCTCGCGGAACCGCTGGAACTCGTACTTGAACCGCTCGGGCGTGGGCAGGACGCGCCGACGCCCCTCCCCTCGCGAGTTCGAGAACGTCACGAGCACGCGCGAGCGCGCGCGGCGCGCCGCGCGCATCCAGGCGTCGACGTCCTGGGCCTGCCAGTCGATCGTGCGGACGTCCCACGGGACGACGATGCGCGCGTCGCGGACGCCCAGCTCCCCGAACAGCGGGTCGGTGAACATCCCCGGCTTCTGGTCGCCGATGCCGACGGTCAGGCTCGGGCGCAGGGCGTGCGCGGGCGTCGCCGCGGCGGCGGCGAGGGCGAGGCCGAGCGCGCAGAGCGCGACGACGGAGCGGAGTGCACGGGGGAACGTGGGCATGCGGCTGCGGGCCCCGGCGGTCCTGCCCGGGGTCCTGCAGCTTCTAACGCGCGGCGGACGGAGGGGTTGCGCCGGTGAGGACCGTGTCCTCGTGCGAGTAGGCGGGAGCGCAGCAGCACAGCAGCACGAGCGGCTCCTCGCCGTCGCACCAGAGCTGGTGCTCGATCCCGGGCGGGATCACCGCGCAGTCCCCGGGCCGACCTCGCGCGTCTCCTCCCCCACCCGCAGCCGGCCACGGCCGGCCGTGAAGTAGTAGAGCTCCTCGGAGGTGCGGTGGTAGTGCGCGATCGTCTCGCCGCCGACCGGCACGGTGGCCTCGGCGAGGCTCTGGTTGCGCGCGGGCGTCCACGACGGCCCGCACAGCTCGCGGATCGTGGACCCGTCGAGGGTCGTGAAGGTCTCGCGGTCCGCGAGGTTCGCGACGTGCACGGTCAGCGCCCGAGCTGCTTGCGCAGCAGGGCCAGCGCCGGGCGCTCGCGGCCGTCCGGGCCGATGAACGCGGAGTCCCACGAGTCGTTCGGGGAGGCCGAGTTCCAGTGGTAGAGGTACATCCGCTCGATCCGCGGGCTGAGCTTCGCGATCGTCTTGAACAGGTAGGACGTCGCCTTCGCGGCGTGCGCCTCGCCCTGGCCCTTGAACGTCGCCTTCGAGAACGCGGAGCGCCGCGCGACGACGCCGCCGACCTCGGTCAGCCAGACCTTGCCCTTGACGCCCTTCAGCAGCTTCTTCGTCGAGGTCGTGCGGAAGTTGTTCGCGTCGGAGTAGCTGTGCAGCCCCCAGATCTTCGCGGGCTTCTTCAGCGCCTTCTCGACCTGCCGCGCGTAGCTGACCATGTTCGGGTTGTCGAGCAGGTCGCCCGCGAGGATCTTGCAGCCCTTGCACTCCTGCTGCAGCACCTTCGTGTAGGAGGCCAGCAGCTGCGGCTTGCGGAACGTCGGCTGGCCGCCGTCGTTGGGCTCGTTCCACGCCGAGTACGCCGTCACGAACGGGTAGCGCTGGCGCAGGTAGCGCACCGCCTTGCGGTAGGCGGCGACGCTCGGGGCGCCCTTCTTGCGGGTGCGCGCGTTGCTCGAGCGCTCCATCGTGATCAGCGGCGCGATGCCGTCCCGGGCGGCGCCCGCCATCCAGGCGTCGAGGCGCGCGAGCTGGAACGGGTTCGTGCTCACGTCGAAGGGCACGAAGTAGCGCGCGGTCTTCAGCTGCAGCGCGACGAAGCGGGGGTCGGCGAACATGTCCGGCTTCTGGTCGGCGATGCCGATCAGCGGCTTGGCCGACGCCGGGCTGGGCAGCGCCGCGAGCGCGCTGAGGGACAGCGCGGCGAGGACCGCGACGGACAGGCTTCGGAGGCGCATGCGGCCGACATGTTTCCCGACGCGTCGCGCTGATGCAACCTCGAAGCGGCTTGACACCCCGTCAATGGACGCGCGGGGCGGTGGTAGGCTGCCGCGCCGATGGCCCGGACCGTCGACGACCCGTCCCCCAAGCGCGCCGCGATCCAGGCGGCCGTGCTGCAGGCCACCGAGGACCTGCTGGCCGAGGGCGCCTCGTTCCCCGACCTGGGGATCGAGCGCATCGCCACCCGCGCCGGCATCTCGCGGACCGCGTTCTACTTCTACTTCAAGGACAAGCGCGAGCTGCTCGCGCGCCTGACCGAGGACCTCAGCGACGAGCTCTACCGGCAGGCGGACATCTGGTTCTCCGGCGGCGAGGACCCCCACCAGGAGATGCACGCCGCCCTCACCGCGAGGATGTCCCGGTCGCCGTGGAACTTCTCGGCGGCGGTTCGGTGATCAGTGAGCGGGTGCGAGCGTAGCGGCCGGCTCGGGGGTCGTGGTGGACATGGTCGGCGAGGCGGTTGCGGAGCGTCGGGCGGCGAGGTCGCGCTCGACGGCGATCGTGAGTGTGGCGAGGTGGTCGACGCCGATGATTTTCCGGAACTGCTGTTCGGCTTCGAGCATGCCGGCGGCGGTCCATCTGAGGCACATGTCGCCGGACTGCCAGCGCTTCACGTTCCTGGAGGTGCGGCGGACGAACTCGATCATCGACTCGATCGGGTTCGTCGAGGCGAGGGTGCGGCGGAGTTGCTCGGGGCAGCCGAGGCGCTGCAGTGTGAGCGTCTCGGGGAGGCCTTCGCGCAGCGACGCCGCGGCTCCGGGATGGGAGTGGGCGAGTTCGTCGGCGAGCCGGTTGAGGCCGTCGAGCGCGAGCTCGTAGTTGGACTGCTTCCAGGCGGTGCGCAACCTGCGCTTGACGAGGTCGCGATCGGCCTCGGGGAGGTGGTCCAGGACGTTCCTCTCCTTGTGGCGGATGCATCGCTGGACGGGGACCGGGCCGAGGACCTGGTCGACCGCCGCGCGCAGCGCCTTTCCGCCGTCCAGGACGACCAGGACGCCCTGGTCGAGGTCCAGGCCACGGTCGACGAGGTCGGCGAGGAGGTGCCGGGCGACCGTCTGGTTCTCGGTGCTGCCGTCCCAGAGGCCGAGCGGGACCTTCACCCCATCGGTCGTGACCCCGAGGGCGACGACGCAGCAGCGGCCTTTGAGCTCGATCCCGTCGAGCATCAGCGCCGCCAACCGCACGTCGCCCAGGTCGCGCGACATGAGCGCGCGCAGGTGCTCGGTCGTGCGCCCGACGAACTCGCGGCTGACCGCGCTCTTGGAGGTCGACCGCTCGGCCGCGGTCACGTGCTCGCCGACCGGCTCCCGGGTGCGCGCGAACCGTCGCGTGGAGACGCCGGCGAGCATCTGCTCGAGCACGACCCGGGTGAGTGGGTCACGGTCGGCGAAGTGCGCGTAGGTCTGAAGGCGGATCTCGCCGCTGCCGTCAGCGGCCCGCACCCGCGGGCGTTGCACGCCGACACGCCGGCCGCCCAAGGTGACCTCGCCCGGTTCGTGGCCGTGGCGCACCGCGACGCGGTCCGGGTCGCGTCGGCCTTTCGGGCCGACGACCTCGGTGACCTCTTCTTCCATCAGCGTGTCCAGCACGCCGAGCCCGACGCCGACGCTCAACGCCAGCAGCCCGTCCTTGGCGGCATTGACGAGCTCTCCGAGCGCCTCCTGCACAGCGGGCGGCAGCGCGAGCTCGCGGCCGTCGGGGTCCTGCTCTACGTTCCTCACGGCGGTTCTCCTGTCTCGGATGGACTTCAAGCACCCGTCACGCTCCCAACGGGAGCGGACGAGGCGGGAGAACCGCCGCCTACAAAGTTCTACGAGCTACGGGACAACCTCCCGCAGCGCGCGCAGGCGTGCAGCGAATGCGGGGAGCGGGTCGTCCACCCGCAGGACTTTCTGGTCCGGATAGAGTTCCCGCCAGGACTGATCGGTCCTGTTCGTTGCCTACTCAGGAGATGGGGAACCACATGCGCAAGGGCGCGATGCTCGCCACGATGTTGGCGGTTGGCCTCGGAGCTGGCACAAGCCCAGCCGATGCCAAGGTCAAGCTGAAGGTCACTCCGAAGACGCCCATCGTTGACGATGCCATCACGGTGTCGTTCAAGACCGACCGAACGCTGAAGAAGGGCTACCACTACAGCGTTGCCCTCATCGGACGATCAGGCTCCAACTGCTCGTCGTTCGTCGTCAAGGACTCGCAGCGCAAGCCCAAGAAGGGCAAGTCCATGTCCTTCTCGCTCAGCCCCTTTGACGACAAGCTTGCCGAAGCCCCTGAGTGGTGCCAGGGCAAGGCCAGCATCACCGTGAGCATCGACAAAGACGGCACGAACAAGGGCAACATCGTCGGCATCACCGAGATTCGCTTCGTCGCGAAGCCGTAGATGCCCGAGAACGACGCGAGCCCGCCTCCCGAGTGGGCACCCGGCGCAGAGTGGCGTCCCGATCCCGAAGGCGAGGCCGACTTCCGCTGGTGGGACGGCGAGAAGTTCACCGACCACACGGGGAACCGGCGACCGGTCGCAGCGCCCACCCCGGCGACTACTAATGAGGATCCGCTGAAGGCTCGCGTCATCGGCAAAGCCAACCGCCCAGCGCTCGAAGAGATCCGGCGGCAGTGTAGGCCGGACGAGCTTCCCGAGTTCATCGCTGGCGAGACAGCCGGAGGCGTGTTGGCAGCCTTCGAGGACCGATGCATCGTCATCAAGAAGGGGGTCGTGACGAACCTCATGGCCGGCTCGCTCGGTGGCGGTCGCGTCACCGTGTTCCCGTACAAGCAGGTGACCGGCATCGAATACAACTCCGGCTTCGTGAACGGCTCGTTGGAGATCCTCACCGCGAGCTACCAGGGCACCGCCAACAAAGACTTCTGGCGCGGCACGTTCTCCGGTCGGAACGCGAACTCGAACGACCCCTACACGCTGTCGAACACGCTGCCGTTCACCAAGCAGTTCTACGAGAAGATCCGCCCGAAGGTCCAGTGGATGCAAGAGCGCATCACCGAGGCCCATCAGCAGACGATGAGCGATGTCGGACTACGACCGCCCACCGCAGCGGCTCCCGCCGTCAGCGTGGCCGACGAAATCAAGAAGCTCGCCGACCTCTATGCGGCAGGTGCGTTGACCGACGACGAGTTCGCGCACGCGAAACGCACGCTGCTCGAAAAGCCCTCATAGCCGCGATATCGCAGGGATGTCAGGGGCAGACGGCACAATGACCTTATGCCGGAGCCCCAGAACCCGCCTTTCCGTGGCCGTCGCCCTCGTCATCCCGGCTTTCGCCGTGTCCACCGTCTCACGGTCCAGCTCGGCGGCCCCGAGTACGACGTGATCAGAGAGGAGGCCGAACGTCAAGGCTTGGCGATGGGGGCAGCCGTGCGGGACTTCGCCGTTCTGGCCGCCTTGCAGGAGAAGGGCGAGGATGTCCCGTTCGCCGTGGAACTTCTCGGTGGCGGTCCGGTGATCAGTGAGCGTGTGCGAGCGTAGCGGCCGGCTCGGGGGTCGTGGTGGACGGGGTCGGTGGCGTGGCTGTCGCGCGGCGTTCGGCGAGGTCTCGTTCGACGGCGAGGGTGAGGTTGGCGAGGTGGTCGACGCCGATGATCTTGCGGAACTGCTGCTCGGCTTCGAGCATGCCGGCGGCGGTCCATCTGAGGCACATGTCGCCCGACTGCCAGCGCTTCACGTTCCTCGAGGTGCGCCGGACGAACTCGATCATCGACTCGATCGGGTTCGTGCTGGCGAGCGTGCGGCGCAGCTGTTCGTGGCAGCCGAGCCGCTGCAGGGTCAGCGTCTCCGGGAGGCCCTCCCGCAGCGACGTGGCCGCCCCGGGATGCGACCGCGTGAGCTCGTCGGCGAGCCGGTTGAGGCCGTCGAGCGCGAGCTCGTAGTTCGACTGCTTCCAAGCGGTGCGCAACCTGCGCTTGACGAGGTCGCGATCCTGCTCGGGGAGGTGGTCCAGGACGTTTCTCTCCTTGTGACGGATGCACCGCTGCACCGGGACCGGGCCGAGGACCTGGTCGACCGCCGATCGGAGCGCCTTGCCGCCGTCGAGGACGACGAGGACGCCCTGGTCGAGATCGAGGCCGCGGTCGACCAAGTCGGCGAGCAGATGGCGGGCGACCGTGGCGTTCTCCGTAGAGCCGTCCCAGAGGCCGAGCGGGACCTTCACCCCGTCGGTCGTGACGCCCAGCGCGACGACGCAACAGCGCCCTTTCAGCTCGATCCCGTCGAGCATCAGCGCCGCCAGCCGGACATCGCCGAGGTCGCGGCTCATGAGGGCGCGCAGGTGCTCGGTCGTGCGGCCGACGAACTCGCGGCTGACCGCGCTCTTGGAGGTCGACCGCTCGGCCGCGGTCACGTGCTCGCCGACCGGCTCGCGGGTCCTGGCGAACCGCCGGGTCGAGACGCCGGCGAGCATCTGCTCGAGCACGACCCGGGTGAGCGGGTCGCGGTCGGCGAAGTGCGCATAGGTCTGAAGACGGATCTCGCCGCTGCCGTCGGCGGCCCGCACCCTCGGGCGTTGCACGCCGACGCGCCGGCCGCCGAGCGTGACCTCGCCCGCTTCATGGCCGTGACGAACCGCGACACGGTCCGGGTCACGTCGGCCCTTCGGTCCGACGACCTCGGTGACCTCCTCTTCCATCAGTGTGTCCAGCACGCCGAGCCCGACCCCGACCGACAGGGCCAGCAGCCCGTCCTTCGCAGCGTTCACGAGCTCGCCGAGCGCTTCCTGCACAGCCGGGGGCAGCGCAAGTTCGCGGTCGTCGCGGCCCTGCTCTACGTTCCTCATGGCGGTTCTTCCTTCCTCGTCGTGGATGACTTCGCACTCGCCACGCTCCCAACGGAAGCGGACGAGGCGGGAAGGACCGCCACCTACAAAGTTCTACGAGCTACGGGACAACCTCAGAAGGGCCGCCGCGGCACGCTCGAACTTCCCCGGTGACTGACGACAGCATGACCCGGCTGCTGAGCGGCGCGCTCCCGGTCGAGGGGCGTGATGTGAGCACGGTCATGCACGAGTTCATCACCAGGGCCATGAACGACGGGATCACCGGCGACGAGATCGACCACGCGCGGATCGCTGATCGCTTTCACGCCGTGTTCCCTGGGACGGCTCACGACGGCCTAGAGGCGATGTCGCGACGGATCACGGACCGCCACGCCGACACGACGGTCGGGCGACTCCATCGCCATGTGCGAAACGTTCAAGACCTCGCGGACCGGGTGCTGTTCAAGCCGGCGTCCCACCGCTTCGTGCTCAACACGATGTGCGACATCCAGACGAAGAGCAACAAGGCCCCGTTCGCGGCGAGTTACCGGCGTGTCGCCGACGATGCAGGCATGGGCTTGACCGCAACCACGTCCGCGCTCTCGCGGCTCGTAGATGCAGGGTGGCTCGCGAAGCACGGTCGGAAAGGCTCGGGCACCACCCTCTGGACCGTCGAGATTCCGCCGTGGTCAGCGTTCGCGACCGTCGGACGGGACAGTAGGCCGACGACGTTTGATGGGGGGGCGTCGTTTGCTTACTGTCACGTCCCACGACGCTTTCCGTCATCACGGGCTGCATCACGCAGCCCGACTTGTGTTCGACGCGCTTCAGCATTTCAGCAAGGCGGCGACCCTCCAAGAGCTTGCGGACCTCCTTCACCGACAGCCCCGGTCGATCAGGAAGCAGCTAGTCAAGCTTGCAAGCCACGGGCTCGTCCGCGAGGTTCGGCCTGGTCGCTGGATCGTCGCCCAGGACATCACCGATGCGAAGCTCGACACCATTGCCGCCCGCCTCAACGTCACCGGCACGGCAGCGCGCCAGCGTCGCCGTCACGAGCGCGACCGCGAGGCGCACCAGCTCCGCCAGAAGTAGCCGGACGCAGGCCCGAGGGCTATCACCATAAGCGGAGCTGATATTGGGGCTGGTCCCCGGATCAGCAACGGTCGTTTGATCGTGGTCAGGCACCGCCGCTACCTTGTGACCACAACGTCATCACCGCCTGTGTAACGGAGCACCGCACCCGAGTCGAGCGCGCCAGCCAGCGCCGGTACGAGTTCGTCAGGGACGCGGACGAGAAGACCCGCAGGGTCCGCAGACCACATCGAGCCGAAGGAGGCCCAATGCCGTCTACCCCTGCCCGCACTGAACACGAGCACGTCCGCGTCTCCGCAGACGAGCGGCTCGCTGTCCGCGCCGCCGCCACCCGCCAAGGCGTTTCGACGTCCACGTTCATCCGCAACGCCACGGCACGCGCAGCCAGGGCCGTCCTCAAGCAGACGGAGGATGGCGGCCTCGTCGTCGGCCTGGTGCTCGCACCCGAAGAAGCAGAACGTCTCGACCGACTCGCTCGAAGCCAGAGCCTGACCCGTGCCGACGCGATCCGTCGTCTGATCGCGGACGCCCCTGACAACCCGTTCATGAGCGCCTTCGTCGGCCCAAGCCGATGAGCACGACACCTAACCTGCCCACGCTCGGCACCCTCGCCCTCGACGCGAGCACCTGCATGTTGATCGGCGAGGTCATCGCGCGGCACATGCCGACGTACATGACCTATGCGGACAAAATCGGGGACGACCCGTGGCTCGACGCTGAGGGCGCGGCCCGCCATCTGGGGATCACCGTCGATGCGGTCTACAAGCGCGCTCGACGCGGCGACATCCCCGCTCACCAGGACAGACCTGGTGCTCGGTTGTTCTTCGACCGTCGCGAACTGGACGCGAGCCGTCGTACGGGCCGGAGGTAGGACCGACGCGGCGCTGCCACGCCGCTATCACGTTCCCGAAATCACCGATGAACACTGGGCGATCTCGACGAGACGCTAGTGACTCAATAGAACATGAGGTAGCCTCGTGTGGACAACACAAGTGGGGCGGCACCGGCTGCAACCGGCCCGCCCCGTGGCTACTTCGACACAGGAGGTCGAGCAGCATGAACAAGCCTACGGGCGTCGCGCGCGAGCGCGTGAAGGAAGGCATCTGGCGGCGCAAGAACGCCAAGGGTGCATGGGTCTACGAGATCGTCTTCCGCAACACGGCGGGCAAGCAGATCCGCCAGACCGTCGGGACGCGACTCCGCGACGCCGAAGCCGCGCTCGGCGAGGCGAGGGCCAAGACCCGCAAGGGCGAGCACATCGCCCCGGTGGATCGGAACCTGACGTTCGCCATCGCGGCGGAGAAGTGGTGGACCGAGCGGGCGCAGTCGCTCGCTCCGAAGACGCAGGCCGTGTATCGGTACGGACTCGACGTCCACTTGCTTCCGTACTTCGGAGCCATGCGCTTGTCGGACGTGAACGTGCGCAGGGTGTCCGCCTTCGTCGCGGCCATGAAGACCGCCGAGTACCGGCGCGAGGTCGACCAGCGAGTGAAGGAGCGCAAGACACCGGACCTCGCGATCACGACCGGCTACAGCGTGCAGACGATGAAGTCCGTGCTCATCCCCTTGTCGCGTGCGTACGACTTCGCCAAGCGCCACGACATGACGACGGCTGAGAACCCGGTGCGCGCTCTGATGGACGATGAGCGTCCGGGCTACAAGGCTCGCAAGATCAAGAAGCCCAAGCTCAACCGCGAGCAGCTCGACGCGGTGACCGCTGCGGCGGCGTCGCCCCACCGCGAGGCCATAGCCACGGCTGCGGCGCTCGGCACACGCAAGGGCGAGACGCTGGGCCTCCGCTGGGGCGACATCGACTTCGAGCGCAGAACGGTTCGCATCGAGCGCCAGGCCAACGCCAAGGGTGAGTTGGTTCAGACGAAGACGCAGACGTCCGAGCGCGTGATCGAAGCGCCGGACTTCCTCATGTCGATGTTCGCGGCGATGAAGCTCAAGACCGAGCACGCCGCCGACGACGACCTGATCTTCTGCACGAAGACCGGGCGTCCCATCGGTCACGGCAACATCCTTGCCCGTGGCCTCTACCCGGCGCTTGAGCGCGCCGGCCTTCCGCAGATGTCCTTCCACTCGCTGCGCCACACGCACGCTTCGTTGTGGATCAAGGACGGCGGCGACATCGTCAGCTTGTCGCAGCGGCTCGGGCACGCATCGGTTCAGGTGACGATCTCGACCTACGTCTCGGAGATCGCCGAGGCCAACGACGACCGGGTGCGCCGCGAGCACGTCGAGCGGATGTACGAGGGCACAAAGATGGCAGCGATGCTGGCAGCCAGCGACGGCGACAGCCCGCCAGAGACGGCCACAGACGCCGAGGCCGAAGTCGTCAAGATCCGAGGCGTGGCCTAGAGATGACCACCGACGGCGACAGCCGATCTCCAATCATCAAGTAGCGCCTCGCGGCGATACGAGCTTCGGCGAGGGCCCCGCGGTTGCGGGGCCCTCGTCGCTTGCGGGACGGCGGTTCGCTGCCGGGCGCTACCGGATCGTGACCGTCCTGCTGGTGCTCCCCGCCGCGGTCGTGAGCTTCACGACGACGCGCTGGCCCCGGCGATAGCGGCCACGGCCCTTCGTCGGGGCGAACGTGATCGTCTGGCTGCTGCGGCTGAGCGAGACGACCTTGCGGGAGACCTGCCGGCCGCCGCGCGAGACCGTGACGGTCGCGCGACACGGGACCCGGCTGCAGCCGAATCGGAGCCGGAGGCCACCCGTCCGGGTCGCGGTGGCGGGCGACCGGGACAGGAGCGACGGCGCGGCCTGCGCGGGCGCCGACACGGGCGTCGGCGTCGCGACCGGGGTCGCCGGCGCGGGCGTGCCGGGTCCGGCGGGCGTCGTGCCGGTCGGTGTCGGCGTGGGCGTCGGCGTCGGCGCCGGAGCCGGAGTGGTCGGGCTCGCGAGCGGCGTGCCGGTCGTGTCCTCGATCCACTGGCGGAACGCGCGCGTCTCCGCGTAGGTGCCCTCGTTGCGATCCTCGCTGCCGTCGCACGGCGACGGGCCGCGGCTGACGACGCCGACGACGTACTGCACGCCGTCGAGCGTGCCCCACAGCGGGCCGCCGCTGTCGCCCTGACACGAGGAGGCGGGGAGCGGCTCGGTCGGCGTCAGCTCGGTGCACAGCTCGATCGGCGCGGAGAACGGCGCACCGCCGCAGTCCGCGTCGTCCTTGGCGAGGACGTCGAGCTTCTTGAAGTTCGTGTCGTCGAACGATCCGGGGTCGGTCGAGGTCGCGTTCGTCGAGCCGTAGCCGGTCACGACCAGCCGCGAGCCCTTGGCGTACAGGGCGTCCGCAGACGCGGGCGGGACGAAGGCCGGGCTCGCGATCTCCGCGGGCGTCACCTCGCGCGAGAGCTTCAGGAGCGCCAGGTCGTTCGGACCGCCGTCACCGGCGGGCGTGCTGCCCGGGTACTCCGACTTGACGACGATCTGCTCGACGGTGATGGCGCGGCTGTTCGCCGAGCCGTCCGCGGCGTTGAGCGACGCCGGCGCCGGGATGACCTGCACCGTCGACGCCGCGACCCCGCCCGGCGTGCCCTTGCCCGGATCGTCCTCCTTGTCGAAGCAGTGGGCCGCCGAGAGCACCCACTGGCGGGCGATCAGCGTTCCACCGCAGTAGTGCGCGGTGCGCTCGGACGCCGCGCTCCGCGAGCCGATCGAGACGTAGGCCGGATAGGACGAGATGGCGGCGTTGCTGCCCCCGACGATGCGGGTCGTGGCACCGCCGTTCGCGACGACGGCGAGGCCACCGGCGAGGACGGCGACGGACGTCGCCGCGGCGACGCGTTTCTGACGCGACAAGAGAACCTCCTGGAACCTTTAACCTGGACGGGCGAGACCCTGTCGGACTCGCCGTGCCGAGACCCTCTCACACCGGACATGAACCCGTGGTGAAGCGACGTCCTACGACGCTCGGCCCGGGAGCTTCGGCGCCCCCGCTTCGCCGCGACGACGAGCGGGGTCAGGCGTGGGCGGTCGGCACCGTCTGCGACCATCGGCGGCCGTGATCGAGCACCGTCGAGCCCTGACCGACGACGAGCGCGCGGTGATCGAGCGGCTGCTCTCGGTGGACTTCCCGGAGGTCGGGCACTTCCGCGCGCAGGTGGCGCACGCCGTCGTGCGGGCGGCGTGCGGTTGCGGCTGCGGGACGATCGAGCTCGAGGTCGACGCCGCGAAGGCGCCGCGGGCACCCTCGCACGTCTGGGACGACGAGCCCGGGCCGATCGTCGAAGGTGACGAGCAGTCGTGGCTGATGCTGTTCCAGTCCGGGGGCCTGCTGTCGGAGCTCGAGCACGTCGCCGGCCACGGGCCCGGCCCGCGGGACCTCGACGCGGCACGGATCGTGCCGGACGTGCAGGTCGACGCGGACCGGTTCGACGGCGGGCGGTGACCGGACGCCGGCAGCGCAGCGCACGCCGGGCGCGAGCTGGGCTGCCGGGACCGCGACGTGCCGCTAGCGCCGGGCGACGCGGACGCGCACGTCGCGGACGGCGCTGACGTTGCCCGCCGCGTCGCGGACGGTCACGCGGACGCGGTAGCGGCCGGGGGCGAGCGTGCGCGAGCCGACCCTGCGGGTCAGGCGCACCGTCGTGGTCCCCGCGACCACCGGGCGCGAGAGGGTGCCGACGAGCACGAAGCGGTCGCACCGGCGCGCACGGCGGTTGCGGGCGGTCGCGCGCACGCAGCGCGCTCCCGCGCGACGGCCGGCGAGGACCCGCTCGACGCGCAGCCGGGCCGTCCCCGCCTCGCTGGAGCGCAGCACGAGCGCCGCCGAGCGCTTCGGCGTGATCGCGGCCCGCGGGGCGGCGATCGCCCCCAGCACCGGGGCGGTCGCGTCCGCCGGTGTGCCACCACCCGGGGTGCCGCTGCCCGGCGTGCCGCCGACCGGGACGCCCGCGCCCGGCGTGCCCGCGGCCGCCGGGGCGGTCACGACCGCGCTCGGCGCCGAGGCGACCGCGACGGCGGCCGGGATCTTGTTCGGGCCGTTGGTGTCCGCCACCACGACGAGCCGCAGGCGGCTGCCGAGGTCGGCGGCGGTCACCGCGTACGTCGCGCCGGTGACCCCACCGAGCGTCTGGCAGGAGCCGCCGTCGGCGTCACAGCGCTGCCAGCTGCGCGCATAGGTCGTCCGCGGGCTCGCCCAGGTGCCGACCGCGCCGACGAGGGTCTCCCCCGTCACCGGCTGGCCGAGGACGACGGGCAGCTCGAGGTTCTGCGCCTGCCGGGGGAAGATCTCGTTGGAGAACCCCGACGGCTGGGTCGCCGCCGAGCCCGCCGAGTTCGCGCCGATCGCGGTGACGCGCAGTCGCTGCTCGACGTCGTCCTCGGTGAGGACGTAGGCGGCGCCCGTGACGCCGGTGCGCTCGACGCAGCCGGTACCGCTCGTGTCCGGGCAGCGCTCCCAGCGGTACGAGACGCCGCTGCTCGCCGCCGGGTTGAAGGCGGCACCCGTGGCGGTGAGCGTGTCACCGGGCGCCGGGAACTGGGGGCCGGTGATCGTGGGGGCGGACTGCTGGTTGGCACCCGGCAGCGTCCCCGGGTTCGCCGCCACGACCGCGGTGGCCGCCGACAGCTCGCGGACGAGGTCGAAGGTCGGGAAGTCGTTGGTCGCCGTCACCTCGACCCGCAGGAACCGGCCCTGGTCGCCGGCCACCAGCACGTAGGTGGGCTCCTCCGCCCCGGCGATGAAGGAGCACGTGGCCGTGTCGCCCGCCGCCGTGCACCGCTTCCAGCGGTAGGTGAAGTCGATCGTCGGCGTCCCCGACCATGCGCCGGGGCTCGCGGTCAGGGTCTTGCCGACCTGCAGGGTCCCGGTCGGGGCGGGCGGCGTCGTCACGTTCACCGGCGGCTGGAACGTCAGGCTGTACGCGCCGTTGGACTGCGTGCCCGCCAGCAGCGTCCCCGGCGTGCTGAGGAAGTTCGACAGACCCCAGAAGATCGTGTTCGCCCCCAGGCCCGTCTGCGTGACCTTCCTCCAGCGGACCTTGCCCGGCAGCGGGCCGCTGTCGGTCCGGCCCGCCCAGGCGCCGTCCGGGGTCGCCGCGTAGAACCGCGTCTCGTTCTTGCCCGGGTTGAACACGGTCGTGAAGTCCCGGATCGTCGACGGGCCGAGGCCCTCATTCACCGGCTGCCACGTCACGCCCGCGTTGATCGTGCGGTACATGCCCGAGCCGGCGGTCCCCGCGTAGTAGATGTTCGGGTTCGCGTCGTCGCCGAAGACCCGCAGGATCGGCGAGAACGGCAGGCCGTCGCTCGCCGGCGACCACGAGGCACCCGAGTCCGAGGAGCGGTACACGCCGCTGGAGGTCGCCGCGAGCACCAGCGGGCCGAACGACGTCAGCGACCAGACGGTCTCGCCCGCCGGCATGCCGTTGCCCGCCGCCGGACGGATCCAGGTCGCGCCCCCGTCCGTCGAGCGGAAGACGCCGCCCGCGAACGTCCCCGCCAGCAGCGTGCCGCCCGCGTTCAGCAGCGCCTGGACCGAGCGGTTCAGGGTCTTCGGGTCGGACTCCTCCCCCTGGCCCAGCGGCTGCCAGGCGCCGCCCGACTGGGAGCGGAACACCCCGACCCCGGTGCCGATCAGGACGTCGGAGCCCGACGCGATCACGGCCCGGACGTTGCGCGCGTCACCGCCCGGCAGGCCCGCCTCGAACGGGCTCCAGCTGATGCCGGAGTTCGTCGAGCGCAGGACGCCCGCGCCGCCCTCCAGCGCCGCGTAGATCGTGCTCGCGGGCGAGCCGGTCGCGTACTCGCGCACCCAGCGGCCCTCCGAGCCGGGCAGGCTCGACCAGGTCGACAGCCCGGCGTGCGCGGCCGGCGCCGCGCCCAGCGCGCAGCCCACGGCGATGGACGCCACGCGCGCGGCGCGGCGGACGGTGGTCCCCAACATGATCGTCTTCACGTCCCCTCAACCGGTGTGCGGGCGAAACCTTACGCGAGCGGTTGGCGATCGTCGCGCGCACGGGTACGGTCGCCGGGTGCGGATCCTGGCGATCGACGGCGGCGGCATCCGGGGCCTCGTCCCCGCCCGCGCCCTCGCCCGCCTGGAGGCCGTGACCGGGCGGCCGGTCGCGGACCTGTTCGACCTTGTCGCCGGCACCTCGACCGGCGGGATCCTCGCCTGCGCCCTCACCGCGCGCGCGACGGACGGCGGTCCGCGGCACGCGGCCGCCGGGCTGCCGCAGCTCTACCTCACCGAGGGACCCCGGATCTTCCGGCGCTCGCTCGGGCGGCGGCTGAGCTCGCTGGACGGCCTGATCGACGAACGGCACGACGCCGCCGGGCTCGAGGATGCACTGGAGCGCTACCTCGGGGGCGGGGCGCTGCTGTCGCAGGCGCGGCCGCGGCTGCTCGTCACGACCTACGACCTCGAGGCCCGCGAGCCGTTCCTGTTCAAGAGCTGGCGCACCGCGGAGGAGGGCCGCGAGGCGCTGCTCACTGACGTGGCCCGCGCCACCGCCGCGGCACCGACCTACTTCGAGCCGCTGGCGTGGCGCTCACCCGACGGCGGTCCCGCTCGCTCGCTCGTCGACGGCGGCGTCTTCGCCACGAACCCGGCGCTGTGCGCCTACGCGGAGGCCGAGCGGCTCGCGCCCGGGGAGCCGCACGTCGTGCTGTCGCTCGGCACCGGCTCCGCGCAGCGCCCGATCCGGCACGAGGACGCCCGAGGCTGGGGCCTCGCGCGCTGGATCCGGCCGGTGATCGACATCGTCTTCGACGGGGTCGCCGACACCGTGGAGTACCAGCTCGAGCACCTGCTGGGAGAGCGGCAGCTGCGGCTGCAGCTCGACCTCCCGCGGGACGTCGCGCTCGACGACGCCTCCCCCGCCGCGCTCGCGACGCTCGACGCGGTCGCGCAGGACCTGCTCGACGGGCCGGCCGGCCGCGCGCTCGAGGCGTTCGCCGCGGCGCGCCTCGTCCGCACCTGAGCCGCTCGGCGACGCGCGCCCCGCCGCAGGTCCGGCGGCTGTCGCGCATCCGTCCAGGTGAGCGTCCCGGTGCCAGCGAGCCGCTACCGTGTCGGCGGATGCCGCGCCACTTCCCCCTCGTCGTGGGCGCCGTCGTCCTGAGCCTGCTGGCGTTCCCTGCCGCCGGCCACGCCGCGCCCGCCCGCTCCTTCACCTTCGCCGGACCGTCGGCCGAGCGGTACGAGATCTCCGGGACGGCCATCGCCTCCTGGTCCGACGGCCGGACACCGGCCCCGCAGTGCACGACCGCGCTGCGCGAGTGCGACGACACGTTGCTGGACCTCCGCGCGGCGGGCACCCTCACCGTCACGACCCGCCCGGCCGGCGCCACCGCGGTGGACGTGGCGCTCGAGCTGTCCACGGCGGATGCGACCGGCCGCCCGCGGCGGCCGGTCACGTCGTCCGATCGGGACGAGGCCGCGGAGACGGTCACCGCCCAGGTCGCGTCGGGCTTCCACCTCGTCCGGATCGACGTGATCAGCGGCTTCGGGCAGCTCGAGGCCGAGGTCACGTTCACCCCGGCCGCCCCCGACGCCGAGCCACCGCGACGGTCCAACGCCGCCCCCGTCGCGGTGCTGAAGCTCCCCACCACCGCGAAGGCCACGACGATCCGCGGCATCGCGGGCACCGCGGGCGACGACCGGCGCGTGGAGAAGGTGCAGGTCGCCGTCCTGCGCCGCCGGGGCGACGCCTGCTCGGCGATGCGGGCGCGGGGCACGTTCTCCCGGCGACGCGAGTCGTGCCGCGCCCCCCGGGCGTACCTGGCGGCCTCGGGCACCCGCTCGTGGGTGCTGCGGCTGCGTCGTCCGCTGCCGCCCGGTCGCTACGTCGTGTTCGCCCGCGCCATCGACGACGCGGGCGTGGTGCAGCGCCCGCCGTCGCGACGGGCGCTGCGGATCACCTGAACGGCCGGACGCTCAGCGCTTCTTGCGCTTCGCCGCGCGGCCCTTGCTCGTCGTGAGCGTCACCGGGTTGTCGGCCAGGATCGTCGTGCCGGCCGCGGGCGAGGTCGACAGCACCCGGCCCTTCTTCGTCTTCGACGTGATCGAGCGGCGCTTCGTGGCGACCTTGCAGCCCGCCTTCTTGAGCTTCGTGCTCGCCGAGGTGACGGTCGAGCCGCGGGTGATCGCCGGGATCCGGCAGGTCTTGACCGAGGCGGCCTGCACCTGCTGCGGGGTCGCCGGCGGGGTGTAGGTGATGCTGCTGACCGCCTGGTTGGTGTTGCCCGCCCCGTCGGCGACGACCGCCGCGATGGCGTTGGCACCCGGCTGGAGCGCGATCGGCGCGACCCAGGAGCCGTCGGAGGCGACCGCGACGGACTGGCCGTTGACCTTCACCGACGCCACCGCCTTGTTGTCGCGGGCCGTGCCCGCCACGATCGCGACGTTGCTCGTCGTCGTGCTGCCCGCGGCCGGCGACGCGATCGCGATGGTCGGAGCGCCCTGCTGGTCCTCCAGCGCGTTGGCGCCGCTCTCGGCGGCCGTGCTGCTGAGGCTCACCGCGTAGACGGTGGTCCTCGTCGCCGAGGCGCCCGCCGGGACCGCGAACCGCTGGAGCGTGAACGACTCGTCGTCGTCCTCCCAGGTCGTGCGCACGGGCTGCTCGAGCGCCGTCCGCGCGCCCGCGCCGACGTAGGAGCTCTCCGGGTACTGGCTGTCCCGGGTGAGCAGCGTGGCCGGGGCGGAGGTGTAGGTGAGGACGTCACCGAAGCCGCGGATCGTGAAGGCGAGATCGCCGGGCGCCTTGGTCTCGACGTAGTCGGAGACCGAGTTGTCCTCGTCGACCTCGAGGCCGACGTCGTGTGCCGCCCCGTCGGTGCTGACGAACGTGTCGGCCAGGACGACCGAGGCGCCGTCGTTGGTGAACCGCTTGACGCGGTCCAGCCGCACGCCGGCGCTCACCGTGCGCGGGCACGAGGCCGTGGTGACGGGGTGCGTGTCGTTCGGGGTGCCGCCGGCGTCGGCGCAGCGGTAGACCGGGTAGCTCTCGGTCATCGTGAGGGTGCCGGCCGCGTCCAGCGACGCGTTGGCGGTGATCGACGCCACGCCGGTGGGCAGCTCGGAGCCCCCCACCCCGTCGTAGTTGAGGACCGGGATGTTCGGTGCGAGGTAGCCGTTGTGGCCGTCGACGGTCAGCGCGCTGCCCGTGTTCGCGGCGTTGCGGTCGTCGATGTCCGCGGCGGTGTCGAACGGGTAGTAGCCGCCGAACTCGTAGGTCGCGAAGAGCGTCGTCGGGTTGACGGGGCTGAGCTCGTAGAGCGCGTCGTCGTCGGGCTCGTAGGAGAACCCGGTGCCGCGCGGTCCGGCGTAGGCGCCGTAGGTGTCGATGAAGGCGGTGCCACCGCCGTTGACCGGCGTGGCCATGCCGGCCTGCGCCGGGGCGGCGAAGTGGCTGATGAACATCCGCGGTCCGGCGAAGCGGCCGATGTCGCCCGGCGAGGCGTCGCCGTCGGGGACGGCCCGCGCGGTGCAGGGGAAGCCGTCGTCGTCGATCGGCGTGAGGTCGAGCGTGCCGGAGAAGGCGCCACCGGTGACGACCAGATCGGCGGCCAGCAGCTCGTTGGTGTCGCTGCCGTAGCAGCGGACGTCGACCTTGTCGCCGTCGGCGGCGGTCGCGGTGCCGGTGACGGCGCGCTGGAAGCTCGCCGGGTTGCCCGCCAGCGTCAGGGCGCGGACGTCGCCGGTGGGCGAGGTGATCGTGGTGGCGGTGACCGCTCCGTGCGCGAGCGCGGGCAGTCCGAGGCTGAGGGCGAGCGCGGCGAGCGCGCTCCTGCTGAGGGTGGTGCGCATGGCTCCTCCGGACGATGGGTGCTGCGGACGCGACGATCAGACATGACCGAGCGTCGGAACGCCAGCCCGTCGGAGCGATCGGGGACCGATGTGAGACCCCCGCGAACCTTGACGCGATCGTGTCAAGGTTGGGGCGCTCGGTGCTAGAGTCGGGGGCAATGCGTGACTTCCTCGCCGCCGCCAAGTCCCGGGTCGTCGTCTTCGACGGCAGCATGGGCGCCCTGCTGGAGGAGATGGACCTCTCCCTCGAGGACGACTACAAGCTGCCCGGACGCGCGCACGAGGCGCTCGTCCTCAACCGCCCCGACGTCATCGAGCAGGTCCACCGCTCGATGGTCGAGGCCGGCGCCGAGGCCGTCGAGACCGACACCTTCCAGGCCAGCCGGCTGAAGCTCGAGGAGTGGGGCCTGGAGGACCACACGCTCGAGATCAACCAGCGCGCCGCCGAGATCGCCCGCAAGGCGGTCGGCGAGGAGCGATTCGTCGCCGGGTCGGTCGGCCCGACCGGCTTCCTCCCCGCCTCCGACGACCCGACGCTCGGCAACATCAGCTTCCAGAAGCTCGTCGACGTCTTCGCCGAGCAGTGCGAGGGCCTGCTGCTGGGCGGCGTCGACCTCTTCATCATCGAGACCCAGCAGGACATCCTCGAGACCAAGGCCGCCGTCTTCGGCGCCCGCGCCGCGATGGCGAAGGTCGGCCGCACCGTGCCGATCCAGGTCTCCGCGTTCGTCCTGCCCAACGGCGGCACGATGCTGCTCGGCACCGACATCGCCTCGATGCTCACGACGCTCGAGGCGCTGAAGGTCGACGTCATCGGCCTGAACTGCTCCTCCGGCCCCGAGGACATGCGCGACGCGGTCCGCTACCTCGGCGAGCACTGCACGGTCCCGATCCACTGCATTCCCAACGCGGGCATCCCGTTCCAGGGCCCCGACGGGGAGACGATCTTCCCCGAGGAGCCGCAGCCGCTCGCGGACACGCTGAAGGACTTCATCGAGCAGTACGGCGTGTCGGTCGTCGGCGGCTGCTGCGGCACCACGCCCGCGCACATCACCGCGATCGCGCAGGCGGCCAAGAGCGTCGAGCGCACCGACTTCAGCCGGCCGGCGCCGGGCCCGCCGCGCGTGTCGTCGATGATCACCTCCACCCCGCTCGTGCAGGAGCCCGCGCCGACGCTCGTCGGCGAGCGCGTCAACTCGCAGGGCTCGCGCGCGGCGAAGGAGATGCTCCTCAACGACGACTACGACGGCCTCGTCCGCGTCGCCGAGGACCAGGTCGAGGGCGGCGCCCACGTGCTCGACCTCTGCGTCGCGCTGACCGAGCGCACCGACGAGGACGAGCAGATGCGCGAGGTCGTCAAGCGCGTCTCGCTGACCCAGCCCGCCCCGGTGCAGATCGACTCCACCGAGCCGGAGGTCATCAAGCTCGCGCTCGAGCAGACGCCGGGCCGCGCGATCGTCAACTCGATCAACCTCGAGGCCGGCCGCGACAAGGCCGACGTCGTCGTGCCGCTCGCGATCCAGCACGGCGCCGCCGTGATCGCGCTGACGATCGACGAGGTCGGCATGGCCAAGACCGCCGAGCGGAAGGTCGAGATCGCCAAGAAGATCTACGAGATCTGCGTCGACGACCACGGGCTCGACCCCGAGCTGCTGATCTTCGACGTCCTCACGTTCACGCTGACCACCGGTGACGAGGAGTGGAAGCCGTCGGCGATCGAGACGATCAACGGCATCCGCGACGTCAAGGCCGCGCTGCCCGGCGTGAAGACCTCGCTCGGCGTCTCCAACGTCTCCTTCGGCGTCGGGCCGGCCGCGCGCGCGGTCATCAACTCGGTGTTCCTGCACCACTGCGTGGAGGCCGGGCTCGACCTCGCGATGGTCAACCCGAACCACATCACGCCGTACGGCGAGATCCCGCAGGAGGAGCGCGAGCTCGCCGACGACCTGATCTACAACCGCCGCGACGACGCGCTCGAGCGGCTGATCAACCACTTCGAGTCCAAGGGCGAGTCCGAGGAGGCCGGCGGCGCCGCCGACCCGACCGCGGAGATGACCCCGCAGGAGGCGCTGCACTGGCACATCCTGCGGCGCAAGCGCGACGGCGTCGAGGCGCAGATCGACAAGTCGGTCGAGCAGATCGGCGCCGTGCCGACGCTCAACGACGTGCTGCTGCCGGCGATGAAGGAGGTCGGCGACAAGTTCGGCGCCGGCGAGCTGATCCTGCCGTTCGTCCTGCAGTCCGCCGAGGTCATGAAGCGCGCCGTCGCGCAGCTCGAGAACTACCTCGACCGCATCGAGGGCTACACGAAGGGCACCGTCGTCCTGGCGACCGTGTTCGGCGACGTGCACGACATCGGCAAGTCGCTCGTCAACACGATCCTCACGAACAACGGCTACACGGTCGTCGACCTCGGCAAGCAGGTGCCGGTCGGCACGATCATCGACGCGGCCGTCGAGCACGACGCGACCGCGATCGGCCTGTCGGCGCTGCTGGTGTCGACCTCCAAGCAGATGCCGCTGGTCGTCCAGGAGCTGCAGGCCAAGGGCCTGGAGTACCCCGTGCTCATCGGCGGCGCGGCGATCAACCGCGCGTTCAGCTTCCGCGCCCTGCACCCCGGCGGCAAGGAGTCCTCCGAGCAGTACGAGCCCGGCCTCTACTACTGCAAGGACGCCTTCGAGGGCCTCGCCGTGATGGACCAGCTCGTCGAGGAGGAGCCGCGTCGCGCGCTGCGCGAGAAGCTGCGGACCGAGGCGATCGCGTTCCGCGAGAAGGGCGAGGACCCGGACGAGGACCTCGACTACTCCGACAGCTCCGTGCGCTCCCCGGTCGCGCAGGACAACCCGGTCCCCGAGCCCCCGTTCTGGGGCGTGCAGGAGATCCCGGTCGACATGGACGAGCTCTACGCCCACCTCGACACCCACGTGCTGTTCAAGCTCCACTGGGGCGGACGCGGCATCAAGGGCGAGGCGTGGGAGAAGCTTCTCAACGGTGACGACGAGGAGGAGGGCTTCCGCCCGAAGCTCGAGCGCATGTGGCGTGAGCAGGACTACCTGCACCCGCGGGCGCTGCTGGGCTTCTTCCCCTGCTACGCGGAGGGCAACGACATCGTCGTGCTCGACCCGCAGGACCGCGAGACGGAGCTGACCCGCTTCGTCACACCGCGCCAGCCCAAGGGCGACCGGCTCTGCACCGCGGACTTCTTCCGGTCCAAGGAGAGCGGCGAGCTCGACGTGATCGCCGTGCAGGCGCTGACGGTCGGCGACGAGGTCACCGAGCTGATGGCCAAGCTCGAGGCGGACGGCGAGTTCGCCGAGCAGCTGTTCGTCCACGGCCTCGGGGTCCAGACGGCCGAGGGCCTGTCGGAGTGGCTGCACTGGAAGGTCCGCAACTGGCTGGGCATCCCGGCCACGCAGGGCCGCCGGCTGTCGTGGGGCTACCCCGCGATCCCGGACCAGAGCGACCACGACAAGGTCGACGAGCTGCTGACGCTGTCGCAGGTCGGGATGTCGATCTCCGACGGGCACGCGCCGATCCCGGAGCAGTCGACGCTCGCGATGGTGCTGCACCACCCGCAGGCGATCTACTACGGCATGCGCAACGGCCGCTTCCTGCCGGACGGCTCGCCCGACGACGTGATCAAGGGCTCGCCCCGCGATCCCTCGCTGTTCTCGGACGCCGTCGCGCTGCCGGAGGACGACCCGCGCGAGGGCGCGGTCGAGGAGGAGCAGGCGCCCGCCAGCGCCTGAGGTCGGACCCGGGGTCCGGTCCGCCGCGGCGGACCCGACCCCGCCCGCGCCCGCAGGAGCGCCTAATCCTGCAATTCCAATCATGTTTGTGTAGATTAGGTCCCATGTCCGGGATCGACGTCCACCAGCACCTCTGGCCCGAGCCCCTGCTCGAGCTGCTCGCCGCCCGCACGACGCCGCCGTGCGCCCGGTGGGACCACGGCGTCTGGCGCGTCTCGATCCCGGGCGAGCACGACTTCCTGCTGCCCCCGCACAGCGGCGAGCCCGAGGACCGTGCCCAGGCCGTCCGCGACGCCGGGCTGCACCGCGCACTCGTGGCGCTGTCGAGCGTCTGGGGCATCGAGTCGCTCCCCGCGTCACAGGCGCGGCCGCTCCTGGACGCCTGGACCGACGCGATCGCCACGCTGCCCGACGAGCTCGGTGGCTGGGGTGCCGTCAGCCTCGACCAGCCCGACCCGGCCGAGGTCGACCACGTCCTCGACGCCGGCGCGGTCGGCGTCTGCCTGCCCGCCTCCGCGCTCGCCGACCCCGTCGGCGTCGAGCGCGTCCTGCCGCTGCTGGAGCGCCTCGAGTCGCGGCTGGCCCCCCTGTTCGTGCACCCCGGGCCGGCGCCCTGGCGCGGGCACCCCGCGGCGACCGTGCAGGCCGCCTGGTGGCTGCCGACGACCCGCTACGTCCACGACGTCCACGACGCCTGGCACGCGTTCGCCGCGTTCGGGCGCCCCGCGCTGCCGCGGCTGCGCGTCGTCTGGTCGTTCCTCGCCGGTCTCGCCCCGCTGCACGCCGAGCGGCACGCCGCGCCTGGCGGCCTCGCGGTCGGCGCGACCGATCCGCTGAGCTTCTACGAGCCGTCCTCCTACGGTCCGCGCGCGCTGCGGCAGATCGCCTGCGCCGTCGGCACCGGGCAGCTCGTCCACGGCACCGACGCGCCGGTCGTGCAGGCGGACACCGACCCCTGGAGCGGCCTGGGCACCGATGCGCTGCTGCTCGCCCGCGGCGACAACGCCGACCGGCTCCTCGGGACCGCCTGGGTGGCGGCATGAGCGCGCTGACCGCCCTCTCCCCCGCCGAGCTGCAGCAGCTCGTCGACGAGCTCGCCGCCGCCCCGGACGGGTGGCGCGACCGCGTCCGGCACGAGCCGGGCGCCGACCGGGTCTGCATCGAGTTGCGCCGCGACGACAGCGTCGAGGTCTGGCTCATCTGCTGGCTGCCCGGCCACGACACCGGCTTCCACGACCACGACGACGCGGCCGCCGCGATCACCGTCGTGGAGGGCGCGGTCCGCGAGGAGCGCCTGTCGCTGCAGGGCGCGGTCGGCACGACCTACCGGCCCGGCGACACGGTCACCGTGCCGTCGCGCGCGATCCACCGCGTCCGGCATGCCGGGGACGGGCCCGCCGTCACCATCCACGCCTACTCGCCGCCCCTGCGCGAGATGGGCGCCTACGCCCCCGACGAGGAGACCGGCGAGCTGCGCCGCGTCGTTGTCGGCGGCAAGGAGTCGCTGCGGGCCTGAGCGTCGTCCGGGTCGGCGGACGGCGCGTGCTCCCGTCCGTCCGTCCGCCCGCGTCCCCGGGGCGCCTAGCGGCGGCGGGCGGCCTTCTTGCGCTTCTTGCTGGCCTGCGCCTTGGAGGTCGGCGTGATCAGCGTCTCGCAGCCCCGGACCACGTCGCGCTTGTCGACCTCGGCGACGTCGTCGCCCGGGCCGCAGTCGACGATGTCGCGCTCGCCGTCGTAGCTGAACAGGCGGTCGTTGCCGGTCCCGCCCTTCAGGCGGTCCTTGCCGAAGCCCGCGAACAGCGAGTCGTCGCCGGCCCCGCCGGAGAGGCCGTCGTCGCCGCGTCCGCCCTCGAGGTAGTCGTCCCCGCCCTCGCCGAACAGCAGGTCGTCGCCCGTCCTGCCGAACAAGAGGTCATCACCCTCGCCGCCGTAGATCTCGTCGTTGCCCGCCTCGCCCTCCAGCGAGCCGTCGTCGCCGCCGCCGGCGCGGATCATGTCGTCGCCGGGACCGCCGAGCACGGTGTCGGCGCCCTCGGAGCCGGTGATCGTGTCGTCCCCGTCGCCCGCGTTGAAGATCGTCGCGCCGTCGGGGCTCGGGGCGGGCGGGAACGTGCCGTCGGGCTGCAGCGCCCGGGCCAGGTTCGGCAGCAGCGCCGACAGGACGTCGGGGCCGTCGGTGCCTCGCAGGTTGGGCCGGCCGTCCTCCGTCGGATCCATGAGGAAGCGCTGCGAGTAGTCCGCGCAGCTCTTCATCGTGGTCTCGTCGACGGGCAGGGCGGGCTTCTCCGGGAAGGCCGACGCCGTCTGCAGGACCTTGTTGCTGTTCGGCGGGTACTGGCCGAGCGACAGGGCACCCGCCTTCTTCGGGCCGCTGACGAGCCAGCGCGCCACCGGCGAGCAGTAGGAGCGGTCGGAGCGCAGCACGATCGAGAACTCGCAGTTGGCCACCGAGGCGTCGGTGTCCTGCACGTCGAGGATCACCATGTCGTTGCCGTCGCCGCAGTCGATGCGGTTGTCGCCGGGGGCGGAGAACTCGCCCGGGACGATGAGCTCGGTGGAGTTCGGCTTGAAGTCCATCGCCCAGATCAGGTCGTCTCCCGGGCCGCCGATCAGCTCGTCGGCGCCCGAGTTGCCGACGAGGACGTCGTTGCCCTCGCCGCCGTCGACGAGGTCGCCGCCCTTGCCGCCGATCAGGAGGTCATCGCCCGGTCCGCCCTCGAGCACGTCCTGGCCGCCGCCGCCGAGGAGGATGTCGTTGCCCGGGGCGCCGTCGTCGCCGTCGCCGTAGAGGTGGTCGTCGCCGCCGCCACCGGAGATGAAGTCGTCCTGCGCCCCCCCGTAGAGGCCGCCGCCGTCGACCTTCGAGCCGTCGTTGCCGGTCTCGCCGTAGATGCGGTCGATGCCCGGGCCACCGTGGGCGCTGACGTCGTCCCCGAAGCCCATCCGGATCGTGTCGTCGCCCGACCCGCCGGTGACGACGTCGTCGCCCTGGCCGGCGTTGAGGACGTCGTTGCCGTCGCCGCCGTCGAGGAGGTCGTCGCCGCGCTCTGCCGCGAAGTCGGCGCCGTTGCCGACCGTGTCGTCGCCGGGGCCGCCCAGCATCCGGTCGTTGCCGGAGCCGCCGCTGAGGCGATCGTCGCCCGAGCCGCCGTCGAGGATGTCGTTGTGCGTGTAGCCGCGCAGCAGGTCGTTGCCGCCCAGGCCACAGAGGTAGTCGGCGTTCCAGCCGCCGATCAGGCGGTCGACGCCGCGGGTGCCGCGCTGGTCGCAGCGTGACGCGTCGGCCGCGCCCGCGGTCAGCCCGGACGCGCAGAGCGAGAGGGCGATGATGGCTGGGAGTCCCCTGACGGTGCGGCGCATGCGGGGTCGATCGGCGCGTCGGAACCGCGACTTGACCCGCAATGTGGTGCTCTGGACGTCTGACCGCTCGGCGAGTCCAGCAGCGCCAGCTTCTCCGTTCGCGACAGGCGCTTGATGCGACGTTCCTCGCGCATCGCGGCCGCGCGGTCCTCCTGGGGCGCGGCCCAGACGAGCTCGACCGGCAGCCGGCTGCGGGTGTACTTCGCGCCGCGACCGGCGGCGTGGACGGCGAGCCGGGCGTCGAGGTCGACGGTCCAGCCGCAGTAGAGGCTGCCGTCCCCGCAGCGCAGGAGGTAGACCCAGGCGTCCGGCCGCCCGGTCATCCGGCGGTCCCGGCGCCGGTCAGGCCGGTCGGGCCGGTCGGGCCGGTCGGGCCGGTCGGGCCGGTCGGGCCGGTCGGCGTCCCGGGGCGCTGCAGGGCGAAGCGGAATCCCCCGTCGCCGTCGAGCACCGTGACCTGCACCGCCGCCGCGCTGCCGTCGTCGAGGCGCAGGCCGCAGCGGAACGTCGTGCCCGCCCGGGCCGGACGGTCCTCCGGGCACCGCACCGCCGGGCGCTCCGCGGTCTGCCGTTCCAGGTCCGCGGCGATCGCCCGCTCGAGCGCGGCCTCGTCCAGCACGCGGACCGTGTCGCCGCCACAGCCGGCCACGAGCACCCCCGCGAACGCGAGCGCCGCGAGCCCGCCCGACGGGCGCACGCTCAGACCTCGAACTCGAGCGTCTCGCCCTTGCGGGCGTAGTGCGGCAGCGGCGGCAGCTCCACCGGGGTGGCGTGCATCGCGCGCATCCGGACGTCGCCCCAGCTGACGCCTTCCTTCACGAGCGCCGGAGCGCCCATGATGATCGCGGTCGCGATCTCGACGGCCTGCAGGACGAGCCCGTAGCCGAGCGCGTCGGCGTAGCTGACGCCATAGGCGCCGGAGAGGACCGCGACGCACGCGGCCTGGAACACGCCGAGGTTCGACGGCGTGGCCGGCAGCACGGCGGTCACGTTGACGGCGAACAGCACCGCGGCCGCCGCGCCGATCCCGGCCTCGCCATCGAGGCCGAACGCGACGAGCAGCACGTAGCAGGCGATCCATTGGATCACCCAGGCGGTGAGCTGCGCGCTGGTGGCGATCGCCGCCGCGCGCGGCCGGCGGAACACCGCCAGGCCACCACGAACCTGCACGAGCGCACCGCGGGCCTTCAGCAGGAACGTCTCGATCCGCTTGGACCGCGACGGCAGGCCGCCCCGCAGCAGCGCAGGGGCTGCGAGCACGACGAGCAGCACGACCAGCGGGGCGACCGTGAACAGCACGAGCGCGCTCTGGTTGCCGCGGAAGTAGCCGACCGACGAGAACATGACGATCCCGAGGATCACGAGCGCCAGGATGTTCAGCAGCGTCTGCGAGACGAGCGTGCCGACGACCGCGGGGAGCGTGCCGCGGGCGCTGCCCAGGCGGCGCGCGACGATCATCGCGCGCGCGGGCTCGCCCAGGCGGGCGGGCAGCGTCGCGGACATGAGCACGCCGATGAACGTGCCCTGCATCGCGTCGGCGTAGCGCGCCGGGGTGTCCGGCAGCGCCGCGCGGAGGATCGCGGTCCAGCTGACCGCGCGCACGACCATGGACAGGCACATCAGCCCGAGCGCGACGAGCACCCAGGTCGGCGAGCTGTCCAGCAGCGACGCGCTGACGCGCTCGACGCCGATCCGCTGCAGCGCCATCGCGGCGAGGCCGACGCCGCCGACGGTGGCGACGGCGAGCGCGGCGCGGCGCGCGAGCACGGCGCCGCGACGCGGCGCGCCCTGCGGCGGCGCGGGCTCCATCGAGGCGAGGCGGCGCGCGGGGACGCGCGGACCGAGGTCGGCGGGGATCGCGCCGACGCGCACGCCGACGCGCTGCGGGAGGGTGACGGGCTCCGGCCGGGCGATTGCGTCCTCGTAGGTCTCCAGGACCTCGGTGGCGACGCGCGACCAGGAGTACCGCTGCGCGTGCTCGGCCGCGGCGGCGCCCATCGCCCGGCGGCGGGCCGGGTCGAGCGCGAGCTCACGCAGGGCGGCGGCCAGCGCCACCGCGTCGCCGCGCGGCACGAGCAGGCCGTCGACGTCGTGGCGGACGACGTCCTGGTAGCCGGCGATGTCGGACGCCACGACCGGGGTGCCGGCCGCGAACGCCTCGGTGAGCACCATGCCGAAGCTCTCGCCGCCCAGCGACGGGGCGGCCAGCACGTCGGCGCTGCGCAGGACCGCGATCTTCGTCGCGTCGTCGACCTTCCCGAGCGCGGTGACGCCGCGGAGGTCGTCGAGGATCGGGGCGACGTCCTCGTGGCCGGCGCCGACGATCGTCAGGCGGGCGGGGACGTGCTCGCGCAGCGCCTCGAAGGCGCGCAGCAGGATCGGCAGGCCCTTGCGCTCGACGGCCTGGCCGACGAACACGACGTGGAGCCCGTCGTCGGCGTGGCCCGTGTGGAGCGCGAGCGGCTCGGCGGGGACGTCGACGCCGTTGGGGATCACGCGGTAGCGGCCGCCGTAGAAGCGGCGCCCGGTCCAGGCGGCGGCCTCGCTCACGGCGATCCGCTCGGTCAGGCGGTTCAGCCGCCAGCGCGCCCCGAGGAGGGTGCCGGCCGTGCCGTTGGTCGCCCGCGCGGTCGAGTAGCAGTGGAAGGTCCCCACGAGCGGCGCCGACGTGTGCGAGAGCACGTCCCAGCCGACGTACGGGGCCACGGGCTCGTGGACGTGGATGACGTCGAAGTTCCCGGCGGTCAGCTCGCGCCGCATCGTCGACACCGCGTACGGCGTGACCGCGAGGTTCGACACCGCGCCGTTGGCGGGGAAGCCGACGGTCCGCCCGAGCGGGATCAGGTAGTCGGGGGCCTCCCGCGGCTCGGGTGCGGCCCCGCGGTGCAGGCGCTCCGCGAGGCGATCGGACGGGTCGTAGGGGGCGAGGACGCGGACATCGTGCCCGGACGACAGGAACTGCCCCGCCAGAGCCTCGATGTGCCGGGTCACGCCCCCCGGATACGTCCACGAGTAGGGGGACACGAGCGCGATGCGCATCGCGCGGCATGCTACCGGGTCGCGCCGTCGGCTCCCGGACCCGGGTCGTGCTGCCCGAGTCGCGGATCGCCGCGCACGTACGCGGTGGCGATCGCCAGCACGAACACCCCGAGCACCAGCAGGACGGGCCCGGAGTCGTTCGACAGCGCGCCGGCGATCGCGGCGCCGAGCCCGCCGAGCAGCCCGGCGCGCCAGACCTCGTCGCCCTCCAGCGGCGCGTAGAGGCGCTCGCGGTGCCGGACCGCGTAGGCGATGGCGAGCGCGGCGATCCCGGCGGCGAACGGCATCAGACCGCGGCCGAAGACCCCGGCGGCGAGCTCGAACCGGCGCTGCACGATGTCCCAGATCGCGCTCTCCCCGTCCGCCCGCAGCACGGTCCGGGTGAAGTGCCCGTTGCCGCCGGTGAGGAGGTCGACGACGGCCAGGCCGAGGACGCCGAGGACCGGGGCGCCGAGCACGAGCGCGATCCGCTTCTTCGTCAGCGTCCCGGGGAGCAGCAGCACGACGCAGACCGCGGTCCCGACGCCGATCGTGATGACCCCGCCGACGTCGGCGCCGAGCCGGCCCGCCCCGATGATCCCGGCGTAGAGGACCCCGGCGATGCCGAACACCGCCGCCGTGGTGCGCGACCGACCGCGGCCCATCAGCAGCGCCGCCAGCGCGACGAACAGGACCAGCGGCAGCGTCGACTCGAGCTCGTTGCCGATCCCGTAGTAGCGCGACCCGAACCGCGGGTTGGGTCCCAGCAGGCTCTGCACGATGAGGTCGGACCCGCGGAACAGGTCGACCGTGTAGAAGGCGGTGCAGACGAGCCCGGGGACGATCGGGCCGCGCGGCCACTTCACCAGCAGGTCGGTCAGCGCCCCGAGGCCGAAGCTCAGGATCGCGATCAGCGCCAGCTCGTTGCTCTTGGAGGGCGTCAGCGACGCCGTGATCAGCAGGACCGGGAGCAGCCAGAGGAACCCGAGCGCCCCGATGCGCAGCGCCGCACGGGTGCCGCGCCGGTCGGCGATCACCCCGCCGACGAGCACGATCGTCAGCCACACCACCAGCAGCAGCTGCAGCGCCGGGAAGCGGCGCGCCCCGAGCACGCGGAAGCGCTCCTTGAGCTGCTGCAGCTCGCCGGCGCTGAGCTTCCGGCCGACCGTGATGTCCTGCCCCTTGACGTCGTCGGGGACGCGGATCCCCAGGTGCCCGAGCACCGTCGGGAGGATGTCGATGCCGGCGACGATGCCGTCCAGGTGCGTGGTCTGCGAGGTGATGCCGCCGGGGGTGCCGAGACCCAGGACACCGGTGGGCAGCAGCTGCGGGGCGCGGTAGTCGGGCGGGGTCTGCACGACGAGCAGCAGGTCGCCGGGCTCGTGGTTGGTGATGAGGACGTCCATCGCGATCCCGCCGGGCGGGCCGGTCGGCAGGCCGACGACGACGAAGCGGCTGCGCTCCAGCTCGGCCAGGGCCCGCTGGGCGACGTCGCGGGAGTTGCCGATCGACACCCGCGCGACGCGGCCCGCACGGTCCGCGGCGACGATCGCCTCGAGCTGGCGGCGGCCGGTCACGCCGACGTAGGTGGCGCCGCCGGGGACGAGCGAGGCGAGCAGGCCGGGGTGGATCTCGGCCGGCGCCGTCTCCGCCCGGTCGAGCGTGTCGAGCCAGCGCTGGAAGAGCGCCCCGCGACCCTCCGGGTAGAAGGCCAGCTCGGGCGGCGTCCGCGGCCGGTAGGTCGACGTCGAGGTCCGCGTCCCCTGGGTCATGTCCAGGAACGCCTGCTCCTGCACGTAGGTGCCCTGCGTGGCGCCCAGCAGGCCGAGCGCGAGCGCCGGCCGCGAGGCGAGCCGGTCGAGGATCGACACGGGCGGCGCGGCCGGGTCCTCCTGGGGCTTCTCCGAGACCGGCAGGAAGGCCAGCACGACCCGCGGTGGCTTCTGGGCGGCGGCGGGGTCGGCGGCGGCTCCGGCCATCCCCAGCGCGAGCGCGACCAGGAGGGCGAGGACGCCCAGCGCGCGGCAGGGGCGGGACATCGCCCGTGACTATAGGGCCGGTCGCGGGTGGAGTACTTTTGGAGGATGGCCGATCGGCACTTCGTCAAGTACACGTTCCTGAAGGTGGACCGCGCCTGGCGGCTGCTGCCCGCCGAGGAGCGCGCGGAGCACAAGCGCGAGTTCCTCGCCGCCTGCGAGGACTTCGGTCAGGACCACCTGCTGCAGGCGTGCTCGACGGTGGGCACCCGCGGCGACGCCGACATGATGCTCGTCGCGGAGGCCGAGAACCTCGACCGCATCCACGAGTTCCACGTCGTGCTCGCGCAGTCGGGCCTGATGCGCTGGTGCGACACCCCCTACTCCTACCTCGGGATGCGCAAGACGTCGGAGTACTCCGACGAGGAGCGCCAGAAGCCGCGCCCGTTCACCGGCAAGTACCTGTTCGTGTACCCGTTCGTGAAGCAGCGCGCCTGGTACGCGCTGGACGCGCAGGAGCGCTGGCGGATCATGCAGGAGCACATCCGCGTCGGGAAGGAGTTCCCGAACGTCGACAACCACACGACCTACTGCTTCGGCCTCGACGACCAGGAGTTCGTCGTCGCGTTCGACACGAACGACGTCGGGGCGTTCCTCGACCTCGTGCAGCGGCTGCGGACGACCGAGTCCTCGGCCTGGACCGAGCGGGACACGCCGAGCTTCACCTGCATCAACACGACGATCGAGCGGGCGGTCAGCGCGCTCGACGGCGAGGCGCTGACGCTCGCCGTCCCCGGCTAGCTGCCGGTGGTCGAGACCGTCTGGGCCTGCGTCGCCAGCAGGCTCGTGTGCTCGACCGTGCCGCCGCTCTCGATCTCGCAGGCGTAGGTCACGTCGGTCGGCGCGCCGAGCGTCACCAGCGCCTGGCCCGTCGGTGAGGCGCTGGAGCTGGACGCGATCCCGAACAGGTTCTGCCGGTCGACCTCGGTCTCCCCGGTCTTCAGGACGCACGACACCGTCCGCGTGGCGGCCGGGGAGCCGTCGGTGACGACGGTCGCCCGCGCCTGCAGGACCCACCGCCCGGCGGGGACGCCCTGGAGCGTCACGAGTGGGGCGGTGCCCTGCGGCGCCGACGCGGTCCGCCTCGCCTCGAGGGCGACCGCGGACCCGGCCGGACCGGTGTCCCCGGTCGGGCCGCGCTGACCCGGCGCCCCTGCCGGCCCCGTCCCCCCGGGAACGCCCGCCGGCCCCTGCGGGCCCGCGGCGCCCGTCGGCCCCTTCCCTGTCAGCGCCCGGCGGGCCGCCGCCGAGAGGTCGCCGGTGGTCAGCGAGCCGTCGCGGACGTCGCGGGAGCGGATCGTCCCGTCCTTGATGTCCGCGCTCGTGATCGTCGCGGCCGCGTAGCCGACGCCCCCGCCGGCAAGGACGAGCGCGACGATCGACACGGCCGTCGACGGATGGGCCAGATCTCGGAGTGCCATGCGCGCACGGTAGCCCCGCGCGACGACGTTGTCAGCTGCAGGACGGGGGGAGTTGCGGCGGCGGCGCGCCCGCGGGCGTGTCCGCCCACGCCCGCCAGGCGTCGTAGACGGGCCAGGCGCGCGTGAGGCCCGGGTCGAACAGCGCGACCGGGTAGATCGGGTCGTCGCGCAGGGTGTACTGGAAGACCGCGGTGACGCGGTCGTCGGCGTCCCAGCGCAGCAGCTGGTCGAACTGCGCCCGGCACTGCGCGCGCAGCGTCGCGTCGTCGGTCGCGCGCGGGCGGCCGGGGAGCACGCCGCCGACCCCGGTCTCGGTGACCCAGACCGGCCTGCCCGTCGTGCACGGCCGGGCGTCGAGCGTGCGCTCGAGCTCGCCGACCGCGTCGAACTGGCGCCCGTCGGGCCGCACGTACTGGTGCTGGGCCCAGACGGCCCCCGAGCACGCGACGTCGTCGGGGAGCGCGGACACGAACTCCCCGACCCCGGTGCCGCGCGGCGAGGGCCCCGCGAACCCGGCGAGCTCCCCGAGGACGAGGCGCCGGTCGCCCCCCAGGCGGGCGAGCTCCTCCTGCGCGGCGCGCACGAACCGGGTGTACACGGCGGGCGCGCGGCTCGGCGAGGCCGCGTCGCAGGCGTCGCGCTGCGGGCTGACGAACGAGGGGTGGTTGGGCTCGTTGTACGGGCTCCACCAGCGCAGCGGCACGCCCTCCTGCCGGCCGAGCGCGGCGACCGCGCGGACCAGCCGGCGGTACGCGTCCATGCCCGCGTCGGTGATCGGCCGCGAGCGCTCGCTCGCGCCGGGACGCTCGCAGCCCGACGCGGGCAGCGCGGCCCACGGCGGCACCCAGGCGATGACGACCACCGCCTCCCAGCCACCTCCGGCGTCCTGCTGCTCGCGGACCGCGCGGAGCTGGTCGCGCAGCCCGGCGAACGGCTCGCACGGCGCGATGTCGCGCACGCAGCCGTTCTGCGGGATCGCGAGGTCGGGGTCGCCCGAGAGCGCGGCGCCGACGCGGTACCAGTCGACGACGATCCGGATGTACTTCGGTCGCAGCGCCGCGGCCCGCTCCCGGAACGGCGTGAACGCCGGGTCTCCCCCGTCTCCGGGCGGGCGCACGAGCGGCGCGTTGAACTCGGTGAGCCCGAGCTCGAGCCGTTGCGGCACGCGCTCCGGGGTCGGCTGGGCGAGCCGCGGCTGCACCACCGTCGTGGTGGTCCCGCAGCTCGCGAGGATGCCCGCGAGGAGGGCGCAGGACGCGAGGGCGCGCAGGCGCCCCGCGAACCGGCTCAGACCGCGCTGACCTCCTCCTCGTCCGCGACGCGGAACGAGGACCCGCAGCCGCACGCGGCCACGACGTTCGGGTTGACGACCTGGAAGCCCGCGCCGGTCATCGCCTCGACGTAGTCGATCTGCGAGCCGTCCACGTACGGGAGGCTCGGGCCGTCGACGAGGATCCGCAGACCGGAGTGCTCGAACACGACGTCGCCGTCGCGCTGCTCGTCGAAGGCGAGCTGGTACTGGAAGCCCGAGCACCCGCCGCCCTTGACGCCGACGCGCAGCCCGGCGACGGAGAGATCGGCCTGCTGCTGCTCGAGGAAGTCCTTGACCTTCGTGGCACCGAGCTCCGAGAAGGTGATGCCCTTGGCGTTGTAGGTGACCTGTGTCGTGCTCATCGCTTCACGAAGTATAGCGACCCCTCCCGGCTTCCTGAAGGGGTCGCGCGCACCGGCGTCCCGGGGCGGGCCGACGCCGGGCCTGCGCTACGCTCGGACGCAGAAATGCCCAGTGCAGATGAGCTCAAGGCCCGCATCGAGGCCGCCCTTCCCGGCTCGACCGCCGAGGTCGAGGACTGGACCGGTGGCGGGGACCACTTCCGCGCGACGGTCGTCGCGCCGCAGTTCGCGGGCCTCAGCCGCATCGCCCAGCACCGCCTCGTCTACGACGTCTTCGGCGCCGAGGTCGGTGGGCCGATCCACGCCCTGGCGCTCAAGACCCGACCCCCGGAGTGACCATGTCCGACAACCCGATCCGCGACGCGATCGCCGAGGCGATCCGCGAGAACCAGGTCATCCTCTTCATGAAGGGGACGCCCGACGCGCCCGCGTGCGGCTTCTCGGCCCGGACCGTCGCCGCCCTCCAGGCGCTGAACGCGCCGTTCGCCGCGGTCGACATCCTGCCCGACCCGCGCATCCGCCAGGAGCTGTCGGCGCTGTCCGACTGGCCGACCATCCCGCAGCTGTTCGTCGGCGGCGAGCTCGTCGGCGGCTGCGACATCGTGACCGAGATGTACGAGTCCGGCGAGCTCGCCGAGACCCTCGGCGTCGACGCGCCGGCCGGCCCGGCGGAGGCCCCGGCCGCCGACGCCGGCCCGGCCCCGCTGGGCATCGAGAACCGCCTGTCCTAGGCGGTCCTGCGGTCCTCCCGCGGCCGTCGGGCTACGGGAGGACCCGCACGCGGACGGTGGCCGAGCCGCCGATCCGCAGCGCCGGATCCCGGAACGTCTCGCGCGGGCGCTGCGCCACGCCCTCCGGCCCGGACGGCAGGCTCGAGCCGCCCCCCTCCCCGAGCAGCGCCGCGAGGTCGTCCTCGGGGCTCGACTCCTGGGTCAGCGGCTGGAAGCTCGTCGTGATGCCGTCGTAGCGGCCGAACGCCCCGAACGCGGTCGCGAGCTGCGCGACCGTCTTGGGCGTCTGCTCCTCGGTGTCCTCGCCGCTGTCGGAGAGGTCGAGCACGCCGGTCAGCTCGTCCCCGAGCGAGGCGCCCGCGTCCGGGTCGGTGCCGGTCAGCGTCAGGCGGCGCGTGCCGGTCGGCATGCCGCGCGGGACCTTCACCGCGATCGTGCGCGTGAGCGCCGCCCCACGCGAGCGCTGCAGCGACAGCCGCACGCGCAGCGTGCCGCCGCGTCGCACGGACGCCGGTGCGGTCGCCCGGCGGATGAACGCCTGCGGGTAGGCGCGGCTGAGCTTCAGGTTCGCCTCGACCTTCGTGATCGTCAGCGTGCCGAACTCGAACGAGTCGAGCAGCGAGACCGCGCTGGTCACGTCGGCGAGCATCGCCGCGTTCGGGCCCGGGCCGCCGCCCACGTAGGTGTTGCAGAACCGCATCGGCTTCGGGAGCTCCCGGACCTCGACGCGCAGGCACAGCGACCCGGACTGGCGGGCGGGCGCGCCGCTCAGCGTCGCGAAGGCCGCGTTGCCCAGCGCGGCGACCGCGGTGAGGGCGAGCGGCGAGCCGCCCGTCGGGAGGCCGAGCGCCGACTCGTCGGCGACGACCGTCTCCTGCGTGCGGACCTTGCCGGTGTCGCGGTCGGTGGCGACGACGCGCAGCGGGAAGCGGGTGGGCAGCGCGCCGACGCGGCCGACGACCGCGCTGTTGGCGTCGTTGGTGAGCGTCCCGACCGCGTGACCGGGCGCCGCGAGCTTGTAGGTCGACAGGTCGCCGGACGCGACCGGGTTGTTGATCACCGTGTAGACGTAGGCGTCCTGCAGCAGCAGGTTGCGCCGGCCGACGCCGTCGAGCGGGTGGCCGAAGGCCCACACGCGGTCGCCGTCCACGTAGGCGACGGTGCCGACCGCGCCGACGGTGACCGCGCCGGTGGCGTAGCCGACCGCGACCGCGGCCCCGGGGACGAGCGGCTGCACCGGGAAGTCGAACACCGAGCGCGGCGCGAGCGCCTCGGTCACCACGATCGGGCGCTTGGCGCGGGCCGCGGCCGCGCGCAGCCGGGCGGCGAGCGGGGCGGGCACGCCGCTGATCGTCAGCGGGCCGTCGAGCGAGCGGGCGCGGCGCAGCAGCGGCGCGTTGCGCGTGGCCGCGGCGGGCGGGTCGACGGGCTCCCCGAGGATCTGCTCGATCGGCGTCGCGAGGGCGACCTTGCCGCCGTACTCGCCGATCCCCTCGGAGATCGCGCCGATGATCCGCATCGTGCCCGCCGCGTCCGGGCAGCGGATCGGCGAGCCGGAGAAGCCCGGGCCGATGCCGGTCGCGTCGATCGCCGGGCCCGAGGCGCGGAAGAGGATCCGCGGGGACTCCGCGGCGCGGTCGCCGCTGACGACGTCGAGGACCTCGATGTCGAAGGTCGAGATCGTCGTGCCGCGCACGACGGAGGAGGCCTGGCAGAGCATCCCCTGGCGCACCTGGTCGAGCGGCATGGTCGGCTCGCCCTGCGCGAGCGCCGGGGCGGGGACCGCCGCGGCGAGCAGGAGGGCGGCGGTCAGGATCGGTCGGCGCACGGCGCGCACGCTACTGCCTGCGCGGGCGGCGCGACGCGGGTGCAGGCGTAGGATCACGCCGATGCCGCCGCACGCCGAGGCCCCCCGTCCGTGCCCTGTCCTGGGACGGGGAGCAGCTGCTGCTCCTCGACCAGACGATGCTCCCCCATGAGGAGCGTTGGCTGACGCTCCGCGACGCGGAGGCGGTCGCGGTCGCGATCGAGCGGCTCGCGGTGCGGGGCGCACCGAACATCGGGATCGCGGGCGCGTACGGCCTGGCGCTCGCACTGACCGGCCGGCCGGACCTCGGCACGCTCGAGTCCGCGTGGGAGCGGCTGCGCCACGCCCGCCCGACCGCCGTGAACCTCGCCTGGGCGGTGGACCGCGTGCGGGACGCCGCGCTCGCCGCCGGTCCCGCGCGCATGGCCGCCGCCGCCCGCGCCGAGGCGCAGGCCGTCCACGCCCTCGAGGACGCCGCCAGCGCCGCGCTCTGCACCGCGGGCGCCACGCTCCTCGCCGAGCTGCTGCCGCGCACGCCGCGCCGGATCCTCACCCACTGCAACACCGGCGCGCTCGCGACCGGCGGCGCGGGCAGCGCGCTCGGGGTGATCGCGGCGCTGGCCGGGCACGGGCCCGTCGAGGTGCTCGCCTGCGAGACCCGGCCGCTGCTCCAGGGCGCGCGCCTGACCGCCTGGGAGCTCGGCCGCCTGGGCCTGCCCCACGCGGTCCTCGCCGACGGCGCCGCCGCCGGCCTGATCGCGCGCGGCGAGGTCGACGCGGTGATCGTCGGCTGCGACCGCGTCGCCGCCAACGGCGACACCGCCAACAAGGTCGGCACCTACGCGCACGCGCTCGCC
This sequence comes from Conexibacter sp. W3-3-2, assembly GCF_009707605.1. Classification (NCBI taxonomy): domain Bacteria; kingdom Bacillati; phylum Actinomycetota; class Thermoleophilia; order Solirubrobacterales; family Conexibacteraceae; genus Conexibacter; species Conexibacter sp. W3-3-2. The sequence continues at coordinate 1,551,244 of NZ_WLYW01000001.1, forward strand.
GCCGCCGCGGCGGGGATCCCGTTCCTCGTCGCCGGACCGACCACGACGATCGACGCCGCACTGCCCGACGGCGCCGGCATCGTCATCGAGGAGCGCGCCGCCGAGGAGGTCACGCACCTGGGCGGCGTGGCCATCACCCCGCCGGGGACCCCGGCCCGCAACCCGGCGTTCGACGTCACGCCCGCGGCGCTCGTGACCGCCCTCGTCACCGAGGCGGGCGTCGCCTCCCCCGTGGACCGCGCCACGGTCGCCGCGCTGCTGGGGGCCTCCGCATGAGGGTCGCGCTCTCCACCACCCCCCACGACGTGACCGTGCAGGAGCGCCCCGACCCGGTCGCCGGCCCGGGCGAGGTCGTCTGCCGCGTGCTCGCGTGCGGGGTCTGCGGCTCGGACGTCAGCACCGCCTGGGTGGCGCGCAAGGTGCCGGTCGTCCTGGGCCACGAGCTGTGCGGCGAGGTCGAGCAGGTCGGCGAGGGCGTGCGCACCGTCGCGCCCGGCGACCGCGTCGTCATCCACCACCACGCCCCGTGCGGGGAGTGTCGCCGCTGCCGCCGCGGGCACGAGACGCTCTGCGACCGCTTCCGCACGACGGCGCTGGACCCCGGCGGGTTCGCCGAGCGGGTCCGCGTCCCCGCCGACCTCGTCGAGGAGCTGCTGCCGCTGGGCGACCTCGACGTCGAGCGGGCGACGTTCGTGGAGCCGCTGGCCTGCGTGCTGCGCGCGCTCGACCGCGTCGGGCTGCGGGCCGGCGACTCGCTGCTGGTCGTCGGCGCGGGCACGAGCGGCCTGCTGGCGATCGCCGCGGCGCACGCCCGCGCCGTCGAGGCGGTCTGGATCCGCGAGCCGCGCCCGGAGCGGCTGCAGCTCGCGACCACGCTGGGCGCCACCCGGCACGCCGACGAGCTCGTCGACGTCGCGCTCGTCTGCACCCCCGCCCGGGCCGCGATCGCCGACGGGGCCGCCGCCGTCGCTCCCGGCGGCGCGCTGTGCCTCTACGCGCCACCCGCCCCGGGCGAGCGCCTGGACCTCGACGCGTTCGCCACCTACATGGGCGAGGTCGAGGTCCACGCCAGCTACTCGGCCGGGCCCGCGGACATGCGGGCGGCGCTCGCCCTGCTGGCCTCCGGCGCCGTCGACCCGCTGCCGCTGGTCACCCACCGGCTGCCGCTGGAGCGGACCGCCGAGGCGCTCGAGCTGCAGCGCGGCGGTGGCGCGGTGAAGGCCCTGGTGCTGCCCTGATGCGCGCCGCGGTCCTGACCGCGCCCGGGACGCTCGAGGTCATGGACGTGCCCGAGCCCCGGGGCGAGGTGCTCGTCGAGGTCCGGGCCGCCACGGCGTGCGGCACCGACCTGAAGATGCTCCGCCACGGCCACCGCGTGCTCGGCCCCTACCCGGCCCGCTTCGGGCACGAGATGGCCGGCGTGCGACTGGACACCGGCGACCCGGTGCTCGTCGGCGACTCCGCGGCGTGCGGGAGCTGCGCGCCGTGCCTCGCGGGCCGCGCCCAGATCTGCCGCGACATGACCTGGATCCTCGGGGGCTTCGCCGAGCGGATCGCCGCCCCGGAGGCGGCGCTGCACACGCTGCCGCCGGGGCTCGACTTCGCGGTCGCCGCGGTCGCCGAGCCGCTCGCCGCCTGCATCCACGCCGTCGCGCGCGGGACCGACGCCGAGGACTGCGCGGTGCTGGGCGGCGGCACGATGGGCCTGATGCTCGCCCGGCTGCTCGTCCTCGAGGGCCGCCGCGTCACGCTCGTGGACCGCCACCCCGAGCGCCGCGCGCAGGCGACCGGCCTCGGGGCGGTCGCCGTCGAGCGGTTCGACCGCGCGCACGCCCTCGTCTTCGAGGCCGTCGGCCGCCCGCAGGCGTGGGCCGACGCCGTCGGCGCCGCGGCCCCCGGCGGGTGCGTCGTGCTCGTCGGCGGCTGCCCGTCGGGCACCGCCGCGCCGCTGCCCACCGGCCCGCTGCACTACGAGGAGCTCGACGTGCGCGGCGCGTTCCACCACGACCGCCTCGAGGTCGACCGGGCGCTGTGGCTGCTCACGCGCGGCCAGGTCGACCCGCGCGAGCTGCTGCTGCCCGCCATCGGGCTCGGGGAGCTCGCCGCCGCGCTGCAGGCGCCTGGCGGCGGCGCCGCGCGGAAGATCGTCGTCGACCCCTCGCGCTGAGCCGACCTCACGCCCGCGGCCGCCCCGCCGTTGTCCGACCATGAGCCGCCTCGTCACCACCGTCCACCACTCCCCGCTGGGGCCGCTGCGGCTCGTCGCGAGCGCGGCGGGCCTGCGCAGCCTGCACTTCCGCCAGCACCGCCACGCCCCGCCCGCCGACCCGTCCTGGACGACCGACGCGGCCGCGTTCACCGCGGTCTGCGCACAGCTCGACGCGTACTTCGCCGGGGAGCTGCAGGACTTCGACGTCCCGCTGGACCCGGCGGGCACCCCGTGGCAGCGGCAGGTCTGGCGCGCGCTCGCCGACGTCCCGTACGGACGGACGACGAGCTACGGCGCGCTCGCCGCGCGGCTCGGGCGGCCGACCGCGTCCCGCGCCGTCGGCCTGGCCAACGGCCGCAACCCGCTGTCGATCGTCGTCCCGTGCCACCGCGTCGTCGGCGCGGACGGCCGCCTCGTCGGCTACGGCGGCGGCCTCGCGCGCAAGGAGCACCTGCTGCGGCTCGAGGGCGCGCTCGCCGCGTGAGCACGGCGCTCCCGGTCCGGGCGCCGTTCGACGGCGACGCGCTGCTGGCCTGGCTCGCGGCGCGCGCCGTCCCCGGCGTCGAGGAGGTCGACGGGTGCCGCTACCGGCGGCTGCTCGGCCCGGACGTCGTGCTCGAGCTCGAGCTCGGCCGCGACCGCGCCGTGCACCACGCCGGGCCGGTCGACGCCGCCCTCGCGCTCACCGCGGCCGACGAGGACCCCGCGGCGGCGGGCGCCCTCCTGCGGGCCGACCCGGCGCTCGCGCCGCTGCTCGCCGCCCGCCCCGGGCTGCGCGTCCCGGGCGCGGTCGACGCCGCGGAGCTCGCCGTGCGCGCGGTGCTCGGCCAGCAGGTCTCGCTCGCCGCCGCGCGCACGCTCGCCGGTCGGCTCGCCGTCGCGCACGGCACGCCGCGGGCCGGGTCCGGCTCGCCGGGAGCGCTCACCCACGCCTTCCCGACGCCGTCGGCGCTCGCCGCGCTGGACCCCGCAACGCTCCCGATGCCGCGGTCGCGGGGACGCACCGTCGTCGCGCTCGCCGCCGCGCTGGCCGACGGCACGCTGCGGCTGGACCCCGCCCGTCCCGACGCCACCCGCGCGGCGCTGCTCGCCGTCCCCGGCATCGGCCCGTGGACCGCCGACTACGTGGCCCTGCGCGCGCTGCGCGACCGCGACGCGTTCCCCGCCTCCGACCTCGTCCTGCGCCGCACCGCGCAGGCCCTGGGCCTGCCCGGGGACGCGCGCGGCCTGCTCGCCCACGCCGAGCGCTGGCGCCCGTACCGCGCCGCCGCGGCGCAGCACCTCTGGGCCGCTGCCGCGGCCGGCCCGCCGGCGCCGCGATAATCGCCGCCATGGCGACCCTCTACCGCTGCCGCACCCCGACCGACTGGCTGTGCCCGTGCGGGCGCGTGGCGCGCGAGCTGCGCCGGGCCGGCGAGGAGGTCACCGAGGTCCGCGTCCCCTGGCGCAAGGACGACCGGGGCGAGGTCGCCGCCCTCACCGGGCAGCGGCACGTGCCGGTCGCGGTGATCGACGGGGACGCGATCTGCGACTCCAAGCGGGTCGTCGAGCACCTGCGCTGGCGTGCCTCCGGCGGGGCGGCTGAGTAGGGTCGCCCCATGGCCGTCGCGATCGTCACCGACACCACCCACTACTGCCCCGCCGAGGTCCTCGCCGCGCACGGCGTCCAGCAGGTCAGCCTCTACATCAACGACCGCGGCTCCACCGTCCGCGAGGTCGACCTCACCGACCTCGACGGCTACTACGAGCGGCTGAAGGACCAGACGAGCGTCCCGACGACCTCGCAGCCGTCCGTCGGCGACTTCCTCGCCGTCTACGAGCCGATCGCCCAGCAGGGCGACGACATCGTCTCCGTGCACCTGTCCGCCGCGCTCAGCGGCACGTCCCAGGCCGCACGGCAGGCGGGCGACGAGATCCAGGAGCGCTACCCGGGCCGCCGCGTCGAGGTGCTCGACTCGCGCAGCGCCTGCGCCGGCCTCGGCGGGATCGTGCTCGCCGCCGCGGCGGGCGCGCGGGCGGGCAAGGACGTCGACGCCGTCCTCGCGCATGCCCGGGACGCCCTCGCCGCCGGCAAGGTCTGGTTCGCGATCGACACGCTCGAGTACCTGCGCCGCGGCGGGCGGATCGGCAGCGCCCAGGCGTGGATCGGCGGCGCGCTGAAGATCAAGCCGATCCTCACCTGCGACGGCGACATCCAGCCCGTCGAGCGCGTCCGCACGAGCGGGAAGATGTTCGAGCGGATGGTCGGCTACCTGCAGGAGCTGAAGGACGCGGGCGCCGACTGCTGGTACATCCAGCACATCCAGACGCCCGACAAGGCCCGGGAACTCGTCGACCGCGGCGAGGCGATCATGGGCGTCCCGCCGCTGTTCGTCGGCCAGCTCGGCCCGGTCATCGGCACGCACCTCGGCCCCGGCATGCTCGGGGTCGGCGGGATGCCCGCCCGCCTGCACGCCTGAGGCGTCCGGGCCCGCTGCGATGCTGGCCGGGCGCATGCCCGAGCCAGCCGCTCCCGTCCCGTCCCCGCTGGCGAGCCTGACGGCGGGGCGCCAGATCGCCCGCAACGTCCTCGTCGTCCTCGCGGTCGTCGGCGTCCTGTACCTCGTCTGGCTGCTGCGCACGCCGCTGGGCTGGCTCGTGCTCGCGACGTTCCTCGCGGTCGCGATGTCCGGGCCGGTCAACCTCCTGTCGCGGTTCATGAAGCGCGGCCTGGCGATCGCCACCGCCTACCTCGGGCTGATGCTCGTGCCGGTGCTGCTGGCGCTGATCGTGATCCCGCCGTTCGTCAACCAGGGCACCGAGCTCGTCGAGGACTTCCCCGGGTACGCGCGGGACATCGAGCAGTTCGTCAGCGAGAACGAGACGCTGCAGGACCTCGACGACAAGTACGACGTCGTCGCGAAGCTCCAGGAGGAGGCGGAGAAGCTGCCCGCCCGCGTCGGCGACGCGGCGACGCTGCTGAGCGACCTCGGGCTCGGGCTCGTGAACAGCGGCTTCGCGCTGTTCAACATCCTGATCCTGTCGATCTTCCTCGTCAGCAGCGGGCCCGCGTGGGCGGCGCGCGTGGTGCAGATGCAGCCCGAGCACCGCCGCGACCGGCTCGACCGCACGCTGCGCCGCATGGCCGACGCCGTCGGCAACTACATCGGCGGCGCGCTGCTCCAGGCGACCGTGGCCGCGGTCCTCACCTACGTCGTCCTGCGGATCCTCGGGATCCCGTTCGCCGCCCCGCTGGCGATCATCGTCGGCGCCTTCGACCTGATCCCGCTGATCGGCGCGACGATCGGGGCGGTCGTCGTCGCGCTGGTGACGCTGTTCATCGACTTCCCGACGGCCACGATCGTCTGGGTGATCTGGTCGGTCATCTACCAGCAGCTGGAGAACAACGTGATCCAGCCGCAGATCCAGAAGCGCGCGGTGGACATCCACCCGTTCGTCGTGATCATGGCCGTGCTGTGCGGCAGCACCCTGTTCGGGGTCCTCGGGGCGCTGCTGGCGATCCCGGTCGCCGCGTCGATGCAGATCGCGCTGCTGGAGTACCTGCAGTTCCGGCGGGAGTCCCGGCTGCTCGCCGCGCTCGCGCCGCTCCCGCTCCCCGAGGAGCCCGAGGCGCCTCAGCCGCCGCGCGGCACCCTCGCGAACGCCTGACGGACCGCGCCCACCGCCTCCTTCGCCGTCCCGTCGAAGCGGAACAGGCCCTTCTCGCTCAGCGGGCCCGAGAGCCGCAGCTGCGGCTGGCGGCGTCCGAGGCTGCCGCCCGCGAAGCCCGGGGAGACCGCGTAGTCCCGCAGCGTCCAGACGAGCATGCCGGCCACGTCCGGGCGCGCCGCGTAGAGGGCGATGCGGCGCCGCAGCAGCGCCGCCTGGTAGGCGAAGCCGCCCGGCTGCGCGGTCGGGTTCTGGGCGTTGCCGTTGGCGCCGAACTCGGTGACGACGATCGCCTTGGACGGGAACAGGCGCCGCAGCTGCTCGACGCGGCGCACGACCTCGGCGTCCTGCACGGCGACCGGCTCCTGCGGCAGCTCGGCGATCCCGACGTACTCGGTGAAGCCGACCGCGTCGAGCCGCGCGTAGGCGGGGCCGCGCTCGCGCGGGAGGTGCGTGCCCCACACGTCCGTGGCGACGAGCACCCCGGGGGTCCGCCGCTGCAGGATGCCTGCCATCCGCTCCAGGAAGCCCGCCTGGCCGTCGGGGTGCCCCTGGCCGGCGAGCTCGTTGGTCAGCGACCATGCGGCGATCGACGAGTGCGCGGCCATGCGGTCGACGTCGCGGAGGATCCGCGCCCGCGCGCGGCGTGCGCGCTGCGGGGTCTGCGCCCAGAACCGCCCGGCCTTGTCGAACGGGCCGACGAGCTGCCAGACGAGGATCCCGGCCTCGTCGAGCATCGTCAGCATCGCGTCGGAGAGCGGATGCTGGCTGCGGACCGTGTTGGCCCCGGTCGCCCGGATCTCGCGCAGGATCTCGCGGCGGTCCCGCGGGGTGAGCGCGTCGCCGTGCCCGCGCGCGTCCGGGGGCAGGCCGACGCCGAGCATCCGGAACGGCCGGCCGTTCAGCCGCAGCCGCCCGTCGCGCGTGACGCGCAGGTCGCGCAGCCCGACGCGGCGCTCGAGGCCGGGAGCGTCCGCGCCCGCGGTGTCGGCGCGCAGGCGCAGCGTCTGCAGGCGCGGCCGGCCGGGCGCCCACAGGGCCGGCGTCGGCAGGTCCACCCGGGCGGACGTGCGGGCCGTCCCGCCCGCCGCCAGTGCGACGGCCGGGAACGTCACCGGGGTGTCCCCGAGCGTGCCGCGGACCGTGGTGCGCGGGCCCGTCGGCGGGCCCGCCCCGCGGGCCCGCAGGCGCACGGTGAGCGTCGCGCGGGCGCTGCCGTCGCGGCGCACGCGCGTGGTCAGCGCGACGAGCTGCAGCTCGACGGGGGCGACCTCGCGGGCGGTCACCTCCCAGTTGGGGCCGCCCCAGTTCCACCAGGCGCGGTCGTGGCCGGCGCGGGCCTGGCCCTCCGGGTTCTCCCAGTCGGCCCGCAGCATCACCGGGTGCCGGCCGGCGGGCAGGTCCGCGACGCAGTCGAACGGCTCGTAGGCGCCGACGTGCTCGCACGCCTCGCGTCCGGCGATCCAGACGGTCGCGCGGTACCCGACCGAGCCGAAGCGCACGGCGACGCGTCCCGCGCGCGGGACGGTCAGGGTCGTGCGCCACCAGCCGACCGAGCCGGCGAACGAGCGGAACCCGGCTCGGCCGCCGACGACGCGGCGCTCGGCCGCACCGGGGACGGCGACGGGCCGCATCGCGGGCGGGTCGGTCGCCCAGCCCGCGCGCAGCCCGACGTCGCGCGGGTCGGCGACGTGCTCCCAGCCGCCGAGCGCGACCGCGGGCGTCGCGCGCCCGGTCCCGGCCGTCCCGCCCGGACCGTCGCCGTCGTCCCGGCCCAGGACGAGCATCGCCCCCGCCGCGAGCGCGACGAGGGCGATGAGCAGGACGGCGAGACGGGGCATCGGATGCTCCAACGCCCGGCGGGGCCGGAGGTTCTAGCGGCGGGAGCGCCGCCGGAACAGCCCGCCGATGGCGGCGATGCCGCCGCCGAGCACGAAGCCGGTGACCGCGGCGCCGATCAGCACCTCGCGCTGGTGCAGCGCGACCTGCTTGCGCCAGTTGGTGACCTCGGCCACCTCGGCGCGCAGCGTGTCGAGCGACGCGGCGAGCTCCATGCGGTTCTGCTGGATCGAGGCCCGGATCTCCTCGGGCGTGCGCTGGCCGCTCACGACCCCACCTCGTCCTTGGAACCGGCGTTCTCGAAGGTCTCCTTGATCAGCTTGGCCTCCTCGATGGCCATCGTCGGCTTCGGATCCTTGCCCGCCTTGACGAGCTTCGCGGCGAGGAAGCCGGCGACGCCCGCGAGCAGGAAGAAGATCGCGGCCAGCGTGAAGAAGCCCCAGAAGTACGCGAGGTCCGCGACCGGGAGCAGGTAGTAGAGGAGCCACGCGAGCCCCTGGATGAGGACCATGAGGCCCACGAGCGCGAACGACCCGGCGGCGACGCCGATGACCGCGCCCCGCCCGAGCTTCGTGACCTTCTGGGTCACCTCCGCCTTGGCGAGCTCGATCTCCTCGCGAACGAGGATCTGGGCCTTCTCGGTGACCTCCTGGATCGCCTGGGCGATCTGGGCGGTGCTCTGCTGCGGCTGCTGGTCGGCCATGGCTATCGCCGTCCCAGGCGCTTGAGGATCAGGGCCGCGAGGAAGCCGCCGGCGAGCGCGCCGCCGATCAGCACCTCGGGCTTCTCGGTCGGCAGCGTGACGGGGCCGCCCTCGGGGGCGGGCGGGCCGTCCGCGGAGGGCGGCGGCACGGCCTGCTGGCCGCCGGACGGCGGCGGCACGGGCGTCGGCTCCGGCGGGGGCGCGGGCGCGGCGAACAGCGCCGTCGTCTCCGTGTCCTCGGTGGCCGCGGCCGCGTCGGTCGCGGCCTCCTCCTCGGTGGTCTTGTCGGTCTGGTCGTCGCTCATGGTCACTCCGGTGGCTCCTCACCGAACACGCGCAGGTAGATCAGGGCGGCGACCCGATGCGCGGCGATGCTGGCGAGCGCACCCACGCCGGCGAGGATGCCGGACCAGGCGAGACGCTTGACGAGCTCGTTCTCCATTGCGGTGATCCTATGGGAGAGCTCAGGCGGAGCGGGCGTCGAGGCCGCCGCAGATGGTCTCGACGATCAGCGTCTTGGCCTGCTCGGCCTCCGCCTCGCCGAACGGGAGCAGCTCGAAGATCCAGCTGGTGAGCACCTGCTCGATCGCGCCGTAGAAGGCCATCGCGGCGAACTGGGAGGTCACGTCACCGCGGATCTCCCCGCGCTCCTGCCCGTGCTCCACGATCCGCGCGATGCCCTCGTAGGCACCGCGGATCTCCTGCAGGTGCGTCTGGCCGAACGAGTTCGCCGCGCGCGTGACCTCGACGATGATCACCTTCATCAGCTCGGGGTCGTGCCGGTAGCTGTCGAAGATGAACGAGGTGATCTGGCGGAGCTTGTCGCGGGTCGGCATGTCGCGCCCGTCGACGTCCTCGATCAGCGCCGTCATCAGCGACCAGCGGTCGCGGAACAGCGTGTCGAGGACCTCGTCCTTGCTGCGGAAGTAGTGGTAGACGAGGCCGTAGGCGACGCCCGCCTCGTCGGCGATGTCGCTGACGCGGCAGGTGTGGAAGCCCTGCCGCGCGAACACGCGCACGGCCGCGTCCAGGATGAGACGGCGCTTCTCGGCCGCGGTGGTCTTGGAGGTCGCCATGGAAGTCCCCTGCTCTAGGTCGGCCACGCGTAGGCGTGCGGGCGGCGGTGGTGCAGGACGGGCAGGTCGCGGCGGATGCGGTCCTGCCCGTCGAGGTCGAGGTCGGCGAGGACGTGGCCCTCGCGGTCGGGCTGCTGCGCGAGGACGACGCCCCACGGGTCGACGATCGTTGAGCGCCCGCCGGTGCGCAGGCCCGGGGCGTGCTCGCCGACCTGGTTGGCGGCGAGCACGAAGCACTGGTTCTCGATCGCGCGGGCCCGCAGCAGCGGCTCCCAGTGCTCGCGCGTGGTCGCCAGCGTGAAGGCGGAGGGCACGAGGAGGATCCGCGCGCCGCGGAGCGTGAGCACGCGGTAGAGCTCGGGGAAGCGCAGGTCGTAGCAGACGCTCATGCCCAGGCCGGTGCCGTCGGCGGCGGTGGTGAGCACCGCCTCGTCGCCGGGCCGCTCGTGCTCGCTCTCGCGGTAGCTCGTGCCGTCGACGTCGACGTCGAACGGGTGGATCTTGCGGTAGGTCGCACGCAGCTCCCCTTCGGGGCCGACGTGCACGGACGTGTTGCGGGTCCGGGCGTCGGCGTCGTCCGCGGCGGGCGCCTCGGCCATCGATCCGGCGACGAGGTCGATCCCGAGCTCGCGCGCGGTCGCGCGCGCCCAGGCGACCGCCTCCCCGTCCAGCGGCTGCGCCAGCGCGGCGACCTCGCGTGCGGGCCCGTAGGCCGTCCACTTCTCCGGCAGCAGCACGAGCTGCGCCCCGTCGGCTGCGGCGGCGCGGACGTGGCGGTCCGCGGCGGCGACGTTGCGGGCGACGTCCGTGGTGCTGGTGAGCTGGATGACGGCGGCGCGCATGGCGGTCGGACGTTGACTGACGAGTCAATCGCCATCGGGAACAATAGCCCGCATGCCGCCCGTCCCGCCCGCCAGGATCGTGCTTCCCGCCGGTGACGCCGCGGCGGGTCGGGGGCGCGACGCGCTGGCGGCCGGCGTCGCCGCCGGCCTGCTGCCCCCGGCCAGGATGCCACTCGTGCACGACCGGCGCCCGCTGAAGCGCTGGCGCTACGTCGGCGTCTACGGACCGGAGCTGATGCTGTGCGCCGGGCGGGTCGTGCTCGGCGGCGCCCCGCAGGCGTTCTGGGCCGTCTGGGACCGCGAGGCGCAGCAGCTGCACGAGCGCACGTCGTTCTCCCCCACCCGCGTGCGGCTGCCCGACGGCGGCGTCGGCGTGCGCGACCGCGGCGTCGAGATCGACCTGCGGATCGACCGCGACGGCGACGCGGTCGAGACGGTGTCCCGGCACGGGCGCTCCCACATCTGGACGCGCAAGCAGGGCGCTGCCGCCCGCGGCACCGTGACGATCGACGGGCGCACCCGGCACCTGGTCGGGCGCGCGCTGATCGACGACTCCGCCGGCTACCACGCGCGCACGACCGACTGGGAGTGGGCGGCGGGGATCGGCGCGACCGCCGACGGCGTCGCGCTGACCTGGAACCTCGTGACCGGGATCCACGACGCGCCGACGGGCTCCGAGCGCACGGTCTGGGCCGACGGCGTGGCGACCGAGGTCGGGCCCGTCCGCTTCGCCGCGGACCTCGCGACCGTGGCCTTCGCGGAGGGCGACGAGCTGCGGTTCCACGCCGAGGCCGAGCGCACCCGCCGCGACCGCGTCGGGCCGTTCGTCAGCAGCGACTACCGCCAGCCGTTCGGCAGCGTCTCCGGGACGCTCCCCGGCGGGCACGTCCTCGCCGCCGGCTTCGGGGTCATGGAGCGCCATCACGCCCGCTGGTGAGCCCCCGACACACCGCGGGAAGGTGCGTCCGCGGCCGTGGGCGGCGCACCGTCTCGGGGTATCGTGTGTTCCAGGGAACATGCGCGCCATCCTGGCGCGTCCACGACCGTCCATCAGAAGCAGGGGAGCATCCATGAAGATCTCGCGTCCGAGTCCGGCGCTCATCGTCTCGATCGTCGCCCTCGTGGTGGCCTGCGCCGGGACCGCGACCGCCGCCTCGGTGCTCATCAAGAACAGCTCGCAGATCGCCACCGGCGCGGTGACCAGCAGCGACGTGAAGAACGGCTCGCTGATCGGTGCCGACCTGAAGAACCGCACCGTCACCGGCTCGAAGATCGCGGCCAACACGATCGGCGCGGACAAGCTCGCCCCGGTCGTCCGCAACACGCTGCAGGGCCAGGGCCTGACCGGCACCGAGGCCGTCCGCAAGGCCGGTCCGGAGAACGTCGCCGCCGGTGGCGCGACGATCACCCGCATCACGCAGCTGCAGCCGGGCACGTACTTCCTCGCCGCGAAGACGACGATCACCGGCGTCGCCGGGGACCTCGGCCTCGGCGAGCTGCTGCGCCCGAACAAGACCGCCAGCGCGGAGTGCACGCTCGAGGTCGGCGGCGACGTCGACAAGGCCCGCACGGTCGTCGCCTCCCCCGGCGCCGAGACCCCGCAGACCGTCAACCTGCAGATGACCCGCACGATCGGCGCGCCGACCGACGCGATCCTCACCTGCTCGGTGACGAACGTCCCGTGGCGCGCCTCGGACAGCTCGATCGTCGCGCTGAAGCTCCAGGGCTCCACGCGCGTCGACACCGCCGGCTGAGCCGGACCCCTCCAGGCGGGCGGCGCGCGCCGTCCGCCCCGCCCGCGCGGCCCGCCCTCAGCGGCGGCCGCGCTGGCGCTCGAGCTCGCGCAGCAGCAGCTTCGAGTGCATCGCCCCGACGAGCTCGCGCAGCGGCTCGGCCCCGGTGGCCAGCAGCTCCGCCGCCCGGTCGGCGTCGACCTTGCCGGCGAGCCGGTCCAGCAGCGCCCGGACCTCCTCCTGCACGAGCGGCTCGAGCGCCTCGAGGTAGCGGACCGTGTCGTACACGGTGAAGCCGAGCGCCTCGTCGTAGCCGCCCGCCCGGAAGCGGCTGAACGCCGCCACGATCGCGACGTCGTCGGGGTCGTAGCCGCGGCTGGTCGGGCTCAGCACCCCGATCTCCGCGAGTCGCTCGAGGACGTTCTCCGGCACGTCGTAGCGGCGCCGGACCTCCGCGGCGCTGATGCGCTGCGCGCGGGCGCCGTGGTCGAGCGCCCGCTCGAGGATGCGGTCCTCCAGCTCGACGAGCGCCGCGGCGCGCTCGGGGTCGGCGTCCATCATGCCCTTGATCACGCGCAGCGGCATGAACCGGTCCTCCTGCAGGCGCTTGATCAGCTGCAGGCGCTCGACGAAGTGCGGCGGGTAGTAGGCCATGTTCCGCGAGGTGCGGACGATCCCGTCGTCGCCGAGGAGCCCCTCGCGCAGGTAGTGCTTGATCGTGCCGGCCGAGACGCCCGAGCGCTCGGCCAGCTCGCTCATCTTGAGGAGCCCGTCCTCGTTCACACCGACCCGGCCCTGGCGGGCAGGTGCAGCGCGGCGCGCGCCTCCTGCACGGTCGCGGGACGGCGGCCGGCGTCGAGCGTCATCTCGCGGGCCTTGGCGATGAGGTCTCCATTGGAGCGGGCCATCGTGCCGTCCGGGAGGTAGAAGTTGTCCTCCAGGCCGGCGCGGACCGAGCCGCCGAGCGCCAGCGCCGCCGCGAGCATCGTCCACTGCACGCGGCCGATCCCGATGACCCCCCAGTGGTGCGGGCCGCCCGGGATCTCGGCGAGGTTGTCGGCCATCACCGCGAGGTTGCGCGCCGTCGGCGGGATCCCGCCGGTGACGCCCATGACGAAGTCGGCGTGCAGCGGCGTGGGCAGCGCGCCCATCTCGACCAGCGGCGCGAGCGAGCCGACGTGCCCGACGTCGAAGCACTCGTGCTCGGGCTTGATCCCCAGCCGGTTCATCGCCTCGAGCAGCGCGAGGATCTCGCTGAACGGGTTCTGGAAGACGAAGTCGAACACGAACTCACGGCGCCGCGCGGAGTACTTCGCGTAGTTCATCGAGCCCATGTTCAGGGCGGCGACCTCGGGCAGGCCGGCCTCGAGGTAGGCGATGCGCTTCTCGACGCTCACCCCGACGGTGCCGGTGGAGAAGTTGATGATCGCCGCGTCGCCGATCTCGTCGACGATCGCCTCGCGGATCGCGACGAAGTCGTCGATCTCGTAGCTCGGCTCACCGGTCGGGGTGCGCGCGTGGATGTGGATGTGGACGGCGCCCTCGTCGACCGCGCGGCGGGCCTCGGCCGCGTACTCGGCGGGCGTGTACGGGATCGCGGGACACTGGTCGCGGTTGGCGATCGATCCGGAGATCGAGCAGCAGATGACGACCGGGTGGTCGAGGCTCATGGGGCGGGGACTCCTGGGAGTAGAACGTTCCACTTCCCACTCTGCCCGCGTCCGACGTCGGGGTCAAGCCCGCATCGGGTACACCGTGGGGATGAGCGACCGCCCCGCGCGCGCCGAGGGCGCCGACACCGACCACCGCAGTCCGTTCGAGCGCTTCGTCGAAGCCGCCCAGCAGCACGTCTCGCGCCCGTGGTTCTTCGCCGCGATGGCGACCTTCATCCTCGCATGGGCGATCAGCGCCCCGCTGCTCTTCCACGACCTCAAGAGCGCCGCGGCCGTCCTGCACGTGGTCTCCAGCTGCATCTCGCTGCTGCTCCTCGCGCTGCTGGAGAACGCGGGCCGCCGCTCCGAGGAGGCGTCGCACGAGAAGCTCAACACGCTCGCCGAGGCGCTTGGCGCGCTCATGGACAGCCGCGCCGCCGAGGATCCCGAGCTGCACGAGCACGCCCGCCGGCTGCGCGACGCCGTCGGCCTGGAGGAGCGCCACTGAGCGCGGCGTGCGAGGCTGCGCCCGTGCCCGCCGACGCACCCCCCACCCAGGTCACCGTCGACGAGGCGCGCGAGCTCGCCGCGACCTGGGCCCGCGGCCTGGACCGGCTGGCCGCCGACATGTACGCGTTCCTCGTCCAGCACATCCCCGAGGCCGCCGAGCCGGACCTCGCCGGCCTGACGCTCGCCTCGTGCGCGTCGAACGTCGAGGCGATCCTGTCGATGATCCGCCACGGCATCCCCGTGTCGGCGACCGAGGCGCCCGTCGCCGCGCTCGAGCACGCCCGCCGCATGGCGGTGCGCGGCCGTGGCGTCGACGCGACCCTGCGGTTCTACCGGCTCGGGCACGCGCACCTCTGGGAGCAGTGGAGCGCGGCGCTCGCCGCGGCCGTCCCCGACCGCGACCGGCTCGTGGTCGCCCTGCAGGAGACCGCGGCGTTCACGTTCCACTACATCGACCAGGTCAGCGCGCGCGTCGGCGCCGAGCACATCGCCGAGCGCGAGCGCCTGCAGCGGCGCGCCGCGCTCGTGCGCGCCGACGTCGTCCGGTCGGTCCTGGCCGGGGAGCGCGTCGACCCCGGCGCCGCCGAGCGCGCGCTGGGCCACCCGCTCGCCCCGCCGCACCTGGCGTTCGTCTGCTGGACCGCCGGTGACCCGGCCGCGCTCGAGCGCGCCGCCCAGGCGCTCGCGCAGGTGCTCGGCGGGCCCCGGCCGCTGCTCGTGCCCGACGGCCCGGCGGTCCTGGGCGTCTGGGCGATCGCCGGGCAGGGCCCCGTCCCGACCGACGCGCTCGCCCGCGCGGTACGCGACGCCGCCCCCGAGGTGCACGTGGCGTGCGGCGCCCCGGCCCCCGGGCTCGCCGGCTTCCGCGTGAGCCGCGAGCAGGCCGAGCGCGCCCGGCGCATCGCGGAGCTCGCGGACCGCCGGCCCGGCCTCACCGCCTACGCCGAGGTGGCGCTCGCCGACCTGCTCAGCCGCGACCTCGAGGCGGCGCGGGCGTTCGTCGCCGCGGAGCTCGGCGCGCTCGCCGACCCGCACGACGGGGCCGCCGGCCGCGCCCGCGAGGCCCTCGCCGCGGTGGTCGCGCCCGACGGCGGGATCGCCGCGGCGGCCCGGGCCCTGGACCTGCACCGCAACACGGTGCTGCAGCGGGTCCGCCGCGGCGAGGAGCTGCGCGGGCGCCCGCTGACCGAGCGACCGGCGGAGCTGCACGCCGCCCTGCTGCTGGCCCAGGTGCTCGGCCCGGCGGTCCTGCGCTCCTGAGAGTGTGCGATCCGCACACCGTGATGGGCAACGCGTCCGTTGCGAGCGGGACATGAGGCGCCGTACGGTGTGCCAACTGTCCGCTGAGGAGGCGCCGAACCCCGATGTCCACCCCCACCGAATCGCCCGTCACCGTCCGCCGCATCCCGAACCCCGCCGAGCCCGTCCCGGCCGTCGCGGTCCCGACGCTGCTGCTGCTCGTCGGCGGCCTCGCGCTGTGGACCGCCTCGACGGTGCTCTACCTCGCCGACGACCTCGCCTGGTGGGCGACGATCCCGCTGAACGCGCTCGCCGGGTACCTGCTCTTCACCGTCGCCCACGACGCCGGCCACCACTCGGCGTCGCGCATCACGTGGCTCAACGACCTGATGGGCCGACTCTCGACGCCGCTGTTCGCGCTGCACGCCGCGTTCCCCGTCTGGCGCTTCATCCACATGCAGCACCACCGCTTCACCAACCACGACGACGGCGACGACCCCGACCACTACACGATGCGCGGGCCCGCCTGGCAGAAGCCGCTGCGCTGGCTGAGCATCGACTACCACTACGTCGCCTTCTACCTGCCGAAGCTGCGGACCCGCAAGCGCGCCGAGCAGGTCGAGGGCGTCGTCTTCCTCCTGCTCGGGATCGCGGTCCCCGTCGCGCTGATCGCGACCGGCAACGTCGTCACCTGGCTGGTCGTGCTGTTCGTGCCGTCCCGCGTCGCGATCCTCTGGCTCGCCTACGCGTTCGACTACCTCCCGCACCACGGGCTGCACCACAAGCCCACCGAGGACCGGCTGAAGACCACGCGCAACCGCATCGGCGGCGAGCGCTGGGTCTCCCCCTGCTGCTATACCAGAACTACCACCTGGTCCACCACCTGCACCCGGTCGTCCCGTTCTACCGCTACATCGCGGTGTGGCGGCGCAACGAGCGCCAGTACGTCGACGGCGACCCGTCGCTCTCGACCCTCGGCGGGCGCGAGATCACCGCCGACGAGTACCGCCGGATGCGCGAGCTCGTCGAGCACCACTGAGCCGCGCGGCGCGGGGCGGCGGGCACCCCGCCGCCCCGCGTCAGACCTCGGCCAGCGGGCCGGCCGCGGCGGCGCAGAGCGCGAGCCGGTCCGGGGCGGCGAACGACGCGATCTCCGCCCCGACGAGCTCGGCCTCGCGGCACACGTCGCGCAGCAGCTGCTTGAGGGCGCCGTCGGTCAGGCCGCCGGCGGCCGGGAACTCGGTCGGCAGCAGCTCGGGGTCCAGCACGTCGAGGTCCAGGTGGACGAACACGGGCCGGCCCCGGACCGCGTCGAGCACCTGCGAGGGATGCTCGAGGATCTCGACCGCGAAGCCGTCGAGGAGGTCGCGCTCGGCGGCGTCGAGGTCGCGGACGCCGTGGAACACGATCTGGGAGGGGTCGAGCTTGGGCTCGGCGCCGAGCCCGTCGTCCCAGACGCCGCAGGCGGCCGCCAGGCACATCCCGCCGAGGTAGGCCGACGGCGTGGTGTCCGGGGTGTTGAAGTCGCCGTGGGCGTCGAGCCAGAGCACGACGGTGTCGGGCCGCTCGCGCAGCACCGCCGGGATCGTCGTGGTGCAGACGCTGCACGAGGCGGCGACGAGCACCGGCCGGTCCCCCTCGCGCAGGGCGTCCTCCACCTGTCCCCCGGCCTCCAGCAGGCAGCCGCGCCGCTCGCGCAGGTCGTCCTCGAAGCGGGCCGGCGACGCCTGCGCCGCCGAGCCGATCAGGCGCGGACCGTCCGCCATCCCGGCGGTGCGCGCGAGCAGCGAGGCGAGCGCCGCGGTGTCGTCCCCGGCGAAGTCGCGACGGTCGCTCGTCGGGCACAGCAGCCCGACGACCCGCACGCTCACCGGCCGGTCCAGACCGGGTCGCGCTTCTCGAAGAACGCCTTGACGCCCTCCTGGATGTCGTCGGTCGCGAAGGCGATCGTCAGCTGCGAGCGCAGGAAGTCCAGGGCGTCCTCGAACGGCTGGTCCATCTGGCGGTACATCGCGTCCTTGCCGAGCTTCATCATCAGCGGGGACTTCGCGGCCAGCCGCCCGGCCCACTCGGCGACCTTCGCGGCGTGCTCGTCGCGCGGCACGACGACGTTGACGATGTTCAGCCGCTTCGCCTCGTCGGCGTCGATGCGGTCGCCGAGGAACAGCAGCTCGTTGGTCGTCTTGCGCGGCACGTTGCGGTAGATCAGCGCGGCGATCATGAACGGGAAGACGCCGACGTTGATCTCGGGCGTGCCGAAGGTCGCCTTGTCCGACGCGACGATGAGGTCGCACGCGAGCGCGAGGCCGAACGCGCCGGCGAGGCAGTGGCCGTCGATCGACGCGATCACGGGCTTGCCGAGCTGGCCGATGAGCTTGAAGACCGAGGGGAACCGATCGGTGCCCCGGTGCTTGTGGACGAGCGGCGCGTCGGAGGCGAAGCCGGCGAGGTTGCCGCCGGCCGACCAGGTGGACTCGTGGGTGGAGGCGAGGACCACGACGCGGGCGGCGTCGTCGTCGCGGGCCGCGGCGAGCGCGGCGAGCAGGTCGGTCAGGAGCTCGTCGGACATCGCGTTGCGCGTGTCCGGCTGATCCATCGCGATGGTCGCGACGCCGTCGGTGACGTCGTACTGGAGCGTGTCGTAGGTCACACGCCGATCCTCGCACGTGGGCGGGGCCGCGCGCCGGGGTCGGCGACGGCGACCCGCCATGCGTGGAAAGTGGGAAGTGCCACTGTTTACTTTTGGGGCGGGCGGCGCTACCGTCGCGCCATGGCCACCACCGAGACGGTCCTCAAGCCCGACCACGCGGGCTCGCGCAAGCACTTCATCTTCACCGAGGAGCACGACCGCCTGCGCGAGTCGATCCGCGCGTTCGTCATCAAGGAGTGCGCGCCACACGCGGAGGAGTGGGAGGAGCAGACGTTCCCCGACTCGATCATCCGCCGCATGGGCGATCTCGGGTTCCTCGGCCTCGCGATGCCCGAGGAGTACGGCGGCCAGGGCGGCGACTACTACGCGAGCCTCGTGCTCGCCGAGGAGATGGCCCACGCCGACTGCGGCGGGCTCGCCATGGGCGTCGCCGTCCAGACCGACATGGCGATGCCGCCGATCCACCTGTTCGGCACCGAGGAGCAGAAGCAGCGCTGGCTCGTCCCGGCCATCAAGGGGGAGGCGATCCTCGCGCTCGGCATCACCGAGCCCGACGCGGGCTCCGACGTCGCCGGCATCAAGACCCGCGCCGTCTACGACGCCGCCACCGACGAGTACGTCATCAACGGCTCCAAGACCTACATCACCAACGGCCACCGCGCCGACGTGATCGTCCTCGTGACGAAGACCGACCCCGACGCCGGCCACGGCGGGATCACGCTGTTCCTCGTCCCGATGGACACGCCGGGCGTCATCCGCGAGCAGAAGCTCAAGAAGCTCGGCATGAACGCGTCCGACACCGCGCTGCTCGCCTTCCAGGACGTCCGCGTCCCGGCGAGCGCGATGCTCGGCGAGGAGGGCAAGGGCTTTTACCACATCAGCTGGGAGCTCCAGGGCGAGCGGCTGATCGGCGCCGCGGGCTGCGTCGCCGGGGCGCAGCGCGTCTTCGACCGCACGATGCAGTACGCGCTGGAGCGCAAGGCGTTCGGCCGCGAGATCGGCCGCTTCCAGGTCACCCGGCACAAGTTCGCCGAGATGGCCACGAAGATCGAGACCGCGCGGCAGATGGTCTACATGACCGCCTGGCGGTTCGAGAACGGCGAGTACCCGGTCCGCGAGATCTCGATGGCCAAGCTGTACGCGTCGCGGATCGCGGTCGAGGTCGCCGACGAGTGCATCCAGATCCACGGCGGCGCCGGGTACATGAAGGAGTACGGCATCGAGCGCGCCTGGCGCGACCTGCGGCTCAACCGCATCGGCGCCGGCACCGACGAGATCATGCTCGAGGTCATCGGGCGCTCGTACGGGCTGTGAGCGCGGGCTCGTCGGTCTCGTCGCCCGACGAGACCGGCCCCGGGGCCGCCGGGAGGTTCGGCGCATGAGCGACTTCGCCGCCGACATCACGAAGGCCTACGCGGTGGAGGGGCCGTACGTCGACCTCGGCCGCGGGGTGCTCGACGACGAGACCCACCCCGACGCGATGGTCCGGGTGCCGCTGGCGATGATGAACCGCCACGGGCTCGTCGCGGGCGCGACGGGCACGGGCAAGACCCGCACGCTCCAGGTGCTCGCCGAGCAGCTCTCGGCCGGCGGCGTCGCCTGCCTGGTGGCCGACGTGAAGGGCGACCTCAGCGGCATCGCCGACCCGGGAGACCCGAGCCCCGAGGGCGCGGCCGCCAAGCGCTGCGCGAAGCTCGGCGTCCCCTTCGAGCCGACCGGCTTCCCCGTCGAGTACCTGTCGCTCGGCGGGATCGGCGCGGGCGTCCCGGTCCGCGCGACGGTCAGCGACTTCGGCCCGCAGCTGCTCGCCAAGATCCTCGGCGCCAACGAGACGCAGGAGCAGTCGCTGCAGCTCGTCTTCCACTACGCGGACACGCACGAGCTGCCGCTGCTCGACCTCGCCGACCTGCGCGCGCTCCTGCAGTTCCTCGACAGCGACGCGGGGAAGGCCGAGCTCGAGGGCATCGGCGGGCTCTCCTCCGCGACCGTCGGCGTCCTGCTGCGCAGCCTCATCGGGCTCGAGACCGGCGGCGGCAACGAGTTCTTCGGCGAGCCCCAGTTCGACATCACCGACCTGATCCGCACCGCACCCGACGGGCGCGGCGTCATCAGCTGCCTCGAGCTCGCCGGCGTCCAGGACAGGCCGCAGCTCTTCAGCACCGCGCTGATGTGGATGCTCGCCGAGCTCTTCGAGACGCTCCCGGAGGCCGGGGATCTCCCGAAGCCCAAGCTCGTCTTCTTCTTCGACGAGGCGCACCTGCTGTTCGCCGACGCCACCGACGCGTTCCTGCAGTCGGTCGTCCAGACCGTGCGGCTGATCCGCTCCAAGGGCGTCGGCGTCTTCTTCGTCACGCAGACCCCCAAGGACGTCCCGGGCGACGTGCTCGGGCAGCTCGGCAACCGGGTGCAGCACGCGCTGCGCGCGTTCACGCCCGACGACGCCAAGGCGCTGCGGGCGACCGTCGGGACGTTCCCCAAGAGCGACATCTACGACCTCGAGGAGCTCCTCCCGAAGCTCGGGATCGGCGAGGCGATCGTCACCGTCCTGGACGAGGACGGCGTGCCGACCCCGGTGGTGCAGACGAAGCTCAGCGCACCCCGGGCGCGGATGGCGCCGACCGACGACGTCGCCGCGGCGGTCGCCGCCTCGCCGCTGAACGCGAAGTACGGCACGCGGCTCGACAACCAGAGCGCCCGCGAGATCCTCGCCGCGCGGATCGAGGACGCCACGGCGCCCGAGCCCTCCCCCGCGGCCCCCGCTCCCACCCCCGACGCCGAGCACGTCCCCTACCCCCGGAAGGCGCCCTCCCGCCGCAAGCGCACCCCGGCCGGCGACGCGGTCGGCGGCGGGACCGGCGCGATCGGCGACTTCCTCAACTCCCGCCAGGGCAAGACGCTGCAGCGCCAGGTGGTGCGCGGCATGTTCGACCTCCTCCGAAAGAAGCTGTGATGAGCACCTCCACCGACCAGTACCGCACGTCCGACACGGTCGCGATCCGTCCCCCGTTCACCCAGGAGCACGAGGACCTGCGCGCCTCGATCCGCCGCTGGGTCGCCGCGGAGCTCGCCCCCAACGCCGACCGCTGGGAGGAGGACCGCTGGTTCCCCGACAGCCTCTTCCACCGCATGGCGGAGCTCGGCTTCCTCGGCCTGAAGTACCCGGAGGAGTACGGCGGCCAGGGGGGCGACCACCTGCACCAGGCCGTGATGGCCGAGGAGCTCGCCTGGTGCGGCTCCGGAGGCGTGGCGGCGGGCGTCGGCGCCCACATGGACATCGCGACGCCGCCGATCTTCAAGTTCGGCACCGAGGACCAGAAGCAGCGCTACCTCGTGCCCGCCATCCGCGGCGAGAAGATCGCGGCCCTCGCCATCACCGAGCCCGACGCCGGGTCCGACGTGGCGGGCATCCGCACCCACGCCAAGCGGGTCGACGGCGGCTGGCTCATCAACGGCTCGAAGATGTTCATCACCAACGGCGTGCGCGCGCACGTCCACGTCGCCGCCGTGAAGACGACGCCCGAGGGCGGCCACGGCGGCATGAGCTTCTTCCTCGTCGACGCCCGCGGCGAGGACGGCGAGCTGCTCCCCGGGGTCACGACCTCGAAGATCGAGAAGCTCGGCTGGCACGCCTCCGACACCGGCCTCATCTCCTACGAGGACGTGTTCGTCGCCGACGACCAGCTGCTCGGCGAGCTCAACAAGGGCTTCTACCTGATCATGGCCAACTTCCAGTGGGAGCGGCTGCTCATGGCGCTCGGCGCGATCGGCGGCATGCAGGCCGCGTTCGAGCAGACGCTCGCGTTCGTGCAGGAGCGCCACGCGTTCGGTCGCGCGATCGGGTCCTTCCAGGTCAGCCGGCACAAGCTCGCCGAGATCGCCACGACGATCGAGGCCGGGCGCTGCATCACCTACAACGCGCTGCGCCTCTTCCACGAGGGCCACGACGCGGTCCGCGAGGTCACGATGGCGAAGCTCGCCACCCAGCGCGCCTGCTTCGACGTCATGGACCAGTGCCTGCAGCTGCACGGCGGCGCCGGCTACATGCAGGAGTACGGCATCGAGCGCGCCGCCCGCGACGCGCGCCTGGGTCCGATCGGCGGCGGCACCGACGAGATCATGAAGGAGATCCTCGGCAAGACCATGGGGCTCTGAGCCCCACGGGCATGGCGCCGCCCGCGCTCTTGGCCTCCTGCCAATAGCATCCGCGCCGCAGCACCCGTCCCCACCGAACAAGGAGCAGCACATGGGAGTCCTCGACGACAAGGTCGCCATCGTCACCGGCTCGGCCCGCGGCATCGGCCGCGCGACCGCCGAGCTGCTGAGCGCCCAGGGCGCGAAGGTCGTCATCAACGACCTCGACGCCGACGTCGCCCAGCAGACCGCGTCGGAGATCGCGGGCGAGACCGCCGTCTTCGGCGGTGACCTCACCAAGGGCGATGCGCCCGAGCAGCTGGTCCAGACCGCGATCGACGCCTGGGGCAAGATCGACATCATCGTCAACAACGCGGGCTACACGCTCGACGCGCCGATCCACAAGATGAGCGACGACTGGTGGGACCGGATGGTCGCGATCCACCAGACCGTGCC
Source organism: Conexibacter sp. W3-3-2 (assembly GCF_009707605.1). Lineage (NCBI taxonomy): Bacteria > Bacillati > Actinomycetota > Thermoleophilia > Solirubrobacterales > Conexibacteraceae > Conexibacter > Conexibacter sp. W3-3-2. The sequence continues at coordinate 1,573,932 of NZ_WLYW01000001.1, forward strand.
GTTCAAGGTGCTGCGCGCCGCCGCCCCGCACCTGCGCGAGCCGGCGAAGAAGGAGAAGGAGGAGGGCGTCGAGGTCTTCCGCAAGATCGTCAACGTCGCCTCGATCTCCGGCACGATGGGCAACGCCGGCCAGGCGAACTACTCCGCCGCGAAGAACGGCGTCGTCGGTCTCACGAAGACCGTCGCCAAGGAGTGGGGCCAGTTCAAGATCAACTGCAACGCGGTCGCGTTCGGCTTCGTCGACACGCGCCTGACGCAGTCCAAGGTGGACGACAACACCATGGAGATCGACGGCGAGAAGGTCCAGCTCGGCATCCCGGACCAGATGCGCGCGATGGCCGCGATGATGATCCCGCTCGGTCGCCCCGCGACCGTCGAGGAGGCCGCGGGCGGCATCTTCTTCCTCTGCTCGCCCTGGTCCAACTACGTGCACGGCCAGGTGCTGAACGTCTCGGGCGGCGTCATCAACGGGATGATGTCCTGACCGACGTCGCGATCACCACGGTGCGGGAGGAGGACCTCGACGTCCTCCCTCCCGCTCGTGCGCGCGTACACCCGCTTCTACGAGGAGACCGGCGGGTTCACCCCGCCCACCGACGAGGCGCTGCTCGCGCTCTCACGGGCGCTCCTGGACCAGCCCGACCACGACGGCGTGCAGCTGCTGGCGCGCGACCCGTCGACCGGCGAGGCGCTCGGCTTCGCCACGATCTACTGGACGTTCTCGACCCTGTCGGCCGCGCGCGTCGCGGTGATGAACGACCTCTACGTCACCCCTGCCGCCCGCGGGAGCGGCCTCGCCGAGCGGCTGATCGAGGCCTGCCGGGAGCGGGCCCTCGCGCGCGGCTGCGCGTCGCTGCAGTGGACCACCGCGCTCGACAACCACCGCGCCCAGCGCGTGTACGACCGCGTCGGCGGGACGCGGTCGTCGTGGCTGCACTACGCGCTCCCGACCGACCGGTAGGTCGGTCGCTCGCTGCGCGCACCGCAACCACGGCGCCCACGCGGCGTTGGGGGTTCGATGCCTCGTCCCGTGCGCGCGCTGCTGCCCCTCCTCCTCGTCCTGGCCGGCCTCGCCGCCCCCTCCGCGCAGGCCCGGGTGCTCGTCGTCGCCGACGGCGGGCGCTCCGCCGTCCTGACCGACGTCACCACCAACCGCGTGCTCGTGCGCGTGCCCGTCGGCGGCGTCGCGCGCGCCAGCGCCGTCTCCCCCGACGGCACGACCGGCTACGCGAGCGCCGACGACGCGGTCGCGGGCATCGACCTGCAGACCCGGCGGCTGACCCGGCGCGTCGCGGTCCGCGGGGTCGTCGTCGCGCTGGCGGTGTCCCCGGACGGCGGGCGGCTCTACGCGGTCCGCCGCGGCGGCGTCGACGTCATCGACACCGCGACGTTCACGCTCGTGCGGTCGATCGCGATCCCGCGCTCCTCCCCCGGGCCCGCGGCGCTCAGCCCCGACGGGCAGAAGCTCGTCACCGTCACCGGCGCCCGCCAGATCGGGATCGTCAACGTCGTCGAGGGCCGGTTCGCCCGGCGGCTGAAGCTCGCCGGGGCGACCGGGGTCGCGTTCGGGCCCACGGGGTCGATCGCCCGCGTGCTCACGGCGGGCCCCCGCGGGGCGCGGCTGCTGCCGCTGGACGTCAGCCGCGGCCGCCTCGGACGCCCGGCGCGCCTGAAGGCCGGAGTCGGCGGCGGCGTCGCCGTCACCCGTGACGGGCACCGCGCGATCGTCGGCGCCGCGAAGGGCCGCCGCGCGACCGCGATCGTCGACCTCGCCTCCGGACGCACGATCGCCCGCGTCGCGGCCGGCGCCGGGCCGGGCTACCCCGCGACCTCCCCCGACTCGCTGCGCTTCTACGTCGCCGACCGCGGCGCCGGGACCGTGTCGGTGTTCAGCACCTCGAGCCTGCGTCGCCTCACCGCGCAGCGCCTGGCCCGCACCGCCCGGCCGGTCGGCGTGGCGGTCCAGCCCGGGATCGCGACGACCTACGGGACCGAGGGGCCCGACACGCTCAGCGGCACCCGGCTCGCCGACCGCCTCTTCGGCCTCGGCGGGGACGACACGCTCAACGGCGGGCGCGGCAACGACCAGGTGTTCGCGGGCGCCGGGAACGACGTCGCGATCGGCGGCCCCTCCAACGACGTCCTCCAGGGCGAGGACGGCGACGACCGCCTGAGCGGCCAGGCCGGGGACGACACGCTCGTCGGCGGTCCCGGCCAGGACGCGGGCTTCGGCGGCACCGGCAACGACCAGCTCGACGGCGGGCCCGACAACGACTACCTCGACGGCGGGGACGGCGACGACACCATCCTCGGCGGCGAGGGCGACGACAAGATCGTCGAGGCCGGGTTCGGCAACGACCGGTTGCTCGACGGCGGCCCGGGCAACGACTACGTCGACGGCGGCCGCGGGACCGACAAGGTCGTCGGCGGCGACGGCAACGACCAGCTGTTCGCCGGGCCCGGCTCGGAGACCGTGGACGGCGGCGTGGGCGACGACCTCGTCGACGGCGGCACCGGCAACGACCTGCTCCTCGGGCGCGACGGCAACGACGTCCTGCAGGGCGACGCCGGCCGCGACCGGCTGCTCGGCGCCGCCGGCAGCGACGAGCTCGACGGCGGCTCCGGGGACGACGACCTCTCCGGCGGCGACGGCGACGACCAGATCGTCGCCGGTCCCGGACAGGACCGCGTCAGCGGCGGCCGCGGCGCCGACGTCATCCGCGTCGCCGACGGGGACGCCGACACCGTCGACTGCGGCAGCGGCCGCGACACCGTGTACGTCGAGAGCGACGCACCCGGCCGCGACACGCTGCGCAGCTGCGAGGTCGTCGTGCCCGTCGCGCCCGAGCCGGCCAACGACGCGCCACCGGCCGCGACCGTGGTCCGCGGCACCGCCGGGGACGACACGCTCAACGGCACCCCGGGCCCCGACACGATGCTCGGCGCCGACGGCTTCGACCGCCTCTTCGGGCTCGAGGGCGACGACTACGTCGACGGAGAGAACGGCAACGACGAGCTGCACGGCGGCCCGGGCGACGACCGCATGCACGGCCGCAACGACGACGACGTCATCTTCGGCGAGGACGGCGACGACTACATCACCGGGGACCGCGGCGCCGACGCGATCGACGGCGGTCCCGGCAACGACTCGATCTTCGGCAACCTCGACCCGGACACGATCCAGGGCGGGGACGGCGACGACCGCATCAACGTCGTCGGCGGCGCGCTCGACGTCGTCGCGTGCGGACCGGGCACCGACACCGTCTTCGCCGACGCCGACGACACCGTCGCCACGGACTGCGAGGTCGTGCGACGCTGAGGCCGTGCCCGATCCGCGCGTCACCGTCCCCGAGCTCCTGTCCGTGCAGGCGGAGCTGCTCGCGCTGGAGCCCGTGTTCCACCGGCCCGCGTTCGGCACCGGCGGCCCGGACTACGACGCGCGGATGGTGGAGGACTACTTCCACGTCGGCGCGTCCGGGGGCGTGTACGCGCGCGCCGACGTGCTGCGGACCGTGGTGGAGCGCGGCCCGACGCCCGGCGAGGAGACCTGGACGGTCACGGACCCCTGCTGCCGGCGCCTGGGCCCGGACACCTACGCGCTGACCTACGCGCTCGACCAGGCGGGACGGCGCACCCGTCGCGTCACGCTGTGGCAGCGCGCACCGGCGGGCTGGCAGGTCGTCTACCACCAGGGCACCGTCGTCACCGACGGCGCACCGGCCTGACGCCGCCGCGCCCGGGCGACCGCCGTACGAACCCCGCGCTGGGTGCGGGGGTTCGTACGGCGGTCGCGAGCGCGCGCCCCCACCGGAGCCCGGGGCGACGCTCACGGCAACCTGTCGGGCGCTCCCCAGGAAGCTCCCAGGATCCGGCGGGAAGCTCCCCGCCATGCCCACCCCCCACGCGCCCCACGACGACCACCACGACCACGGCGACGGCCTCCACGAGGACCTCGTGCGCATGGCCTCACGCCGCGACGCCCTGAAGCTCTTCGGCGCCGGTGGCGCCGCCGCGATCCTCGCCGGGCTCGGTGCGGGCTCGGCGCTCGCGAAGACGCCGACCGCGATCGTGCCGAGCGAGACCGCGGGCCCCTACCCCGGCGACGGCTCCAACGGCATCGACGTGCTCGACGACTCCGGGATCGTGCGCCACGACATCCGCCGCAGCTTCGGCAGCAGCCGCACCCTCGCGACCGGCGTCCCGCTGCGCGTCAACCTCACCGTGACCCGCAGGTCCAAGGACTACGCCCCGGTCGTCGGCGCCGCCGTCTACCTCTGGCACGCCGACCGCCTCGGCAACTACTCGCTCTACTCGTCGGGGATCACCGACGAGAACTACCTGCGCGGCATCGCCAAGACCAACAGCAACGGGACCGCCTGGTTCCGGACGATCTACCCGGGTGCTACAACGGCCGCTGGCCGCACATCCACTTCGAGGTCTACTCGTCGGTCGCGAAGGCGACCTCCAACGGGCCGATCGTCAAGACCTCCCAGATCGCGCTCCCGCAGGCGCCCAGCAAGCGCGTCTACGCCACCAGCCGCTACCCCACGAGCCAGGCGGCGCTGTCGCGGATCTCGCTGTCCAGCGACAACGTCTTCAGCGACGACCGCGCCATCCACCAGCTCGCCACCGTCACCGGCAGCGTCAGCAAGGGGTACGTCGCGAACCTGACGATCGCGATCTGACCCGCGGGGCGCCTCAGGCCGCGGGCGCGGTGCGCTTGGCGGCCTGACGGGCCGCCCGGCGCGCCGCGCGCACCCGTGCCCGCACGCGCGACTCGCCGTGCTCGGTGAGCCCGTCGTAGAGCGTCTTGATCTCCTCGAAGATCTCGTCGGACACGAGCTGCGACTGCGCGCGCGTCGGCGACTCGACCCGCTCGAAGACGAACGGGTCCCCGTACTGGATCGTGACCTTCGGGAACTGGCCGCGCTTCCAGTTGCGGACCTTCGCGGAGCCGTGGATCGCCACCGGCACCACGGTCGCGCCCGACTCGAGCGCCAGGCGGCCGATGCCCGGCTTCGCCCGCTCCGCGAGCGCGCCGGTGCGCGAGCGACCGCCCTCGCAGTACATGGCGATCGCGCCGTCGCGCGCGAGCACCGAGTGCGCGGTGATGAACGCGTCGTCGTCGCGGGCGCCGCGGCGGACCGGGAACACCCCGCCGTGCGTGTAGATCCACTGCAGCGGCGGCTTGAACATCTGCGACTTCGCCATGAACCGCACCTTGCGCCGCGTGAACGCGCCGACGAAGAAGTGGTCCATGAAGCTGAAGTGGTTCGGCGCGAGGATCAGCGGCCCGCTCGCCGGCACCTTCTCGGAGCTGATGCAGCGGGCGCGGAAGAACGAGAACGCGTACATCGACGTCATCATCCGGACGGCCTCGTAGACCCAGTCGGGGTCGCGCGTGCGCGACCGCTCGTGGAACCGCGCGAAGTACTCCTGCGGCCGCTCGTCCCGATAGACCTGGTCCTTCATCGACGCCAGCTTCTCGCCGCTCATCGCCCTCTCACTTCGTCGACCCGTACGGTGCCCCGCCAGGGTAGACCAAACACGGTGTCAGGAGAGCGTCCGGGACAGGGCGGCGGACCAGCCCTGCAGCAGCCCGGCGCGCTCGTCCTCCCCCATGCGCGGCTCGTAGCGGGTCCGGGCGCGCCAGGTCCGGGCGATGTGGTCCTGCGACCAGATCCCCGCCCCCACGCCCGCCAGCAGCGCCGCGCCGAGCGCGGTCGTCTCCGCGACCTCCGGGACGACGACCGGCACCCCGAGGATGTCCGCCTGGAACTGCATCAGCCAGCCGTTGGCGGTCGCGCCGCCGTCGGCCTTCAACTCGGTCAGCGGCGTCCCGCAGGCGACCTCCATCGCGCGGATCGCGTCGACGGTCTGGTAGGCCATCGCCTCGAGCGTCGCGCGCGCGAGGTGCGCCTTCGTCGAGCCGCGCGTCAGCCCGACGATCGTGCCGCGCGCGTACGGGTCCCAGTGCGGCGACCCCAGGCCGGTGAGCGCCGGGACGAAGTACACGCCGTCGTTGCCGTCCAGGGAGGCGGCGAGCGCCTCGGTCTCGTCCGCGCGCTCGATGATGCCCAGGCCGTCCCGCAGCCACTGCACGCCCGCGCCGGTAACGAAGATCGCGGCCTCGAGCGCGTAGACGGTCCGCTGCCCGATGCCCCACGCGACGGTCGTGAGCAGGCCGGGCGGCGCGAGCGGCGGCGCCGCCCCGGAGTTGAGGAGGACGAACGACCCGGTGCCGTACGTGTTCTTCCCCATGCCGGGGTCCAGGCAGGCCTGGCCGTAGAGGGCGGACTGCTGGTCGCCCGCGATCCCGGCCACCGGGACGACGTGCCCGTGCAGGGTCTCCGGGGTCGTCGTCCCGAACTCGCCGATCGACGGGCGGACCTCCGGGAGCGCCCGCTTGGGGACGCCGAGCAGCGCGCAGAGGTCGTCGTCCCACTCCCCCTTCGCGATGTCGTAGAGCAGCGTCCGCGACGCGTTCGACTGGTCGGTGACGTGCTCGCCGGTGAGCTTGAAGACGAGCCACGAGTCGATGGTCCCGAAGACCGCGCGACCGGCCTGCGCCTTCTCGCGCAGCCCGTCGACGTGCTCGAGCAGCCACTCGATCTTCGTGCCGCTGAAGTACGGGTCGAGCACGAGGCCGGTCTTCGTGCGCACGAGCGCCTCGTGGCCCGCGGCGCGCAGCGCGTCGCAGCGCTCGGCGGTCCGCCGGTCCTGCCAGACGAGCGCGTGGTGCAGCGGCTCTCCCGTGTGCGGGTCCCACACGCAGACGGTCTCGCGCTGGTTGGTGATGCCGACCGCGCGCAGCATGCCGGGTCCGCAGCCCGCGTCGTCGAGCGCCTCGCCCGCGACCGCGTGGACCGCCTCCCAGATCTCGGCGGCGTCGTGCTCCACCCAGCCCGGCCGCGGGAAGTGCTGCGTGAACTCCCGGTAGGCGCGGCCGGCGAGCGTGCCGTCGTCGTCGAAGACGAGGCACGTCGTGCCGGTCGTCCCCTCATCGATCGCCAGGATCATCAGCGAGGACCCTAACCGCATCCGCCTCGCTTCCCGGCCGCACCAGGAACGACAGCGCGAGGCCGGCGGCGAGCAGCGGCGCGACGAGCGTCCAGGCCGATCCGTCGGTCTGGGTGAGCAGCAGGACGATGACCGCGACCCCGACGACGGGCGCCCAGGTGGGGGCGCGGTAGTGGTCGTGGTCGACGACGTCGGAGCGCAGCGCGAGGACCGCGAGGTTGACGATGCTGAACACGAGCAGCAGCAGCAGGACGGTCGTGTCGGCGAGCTGGTCGAGCTTGCCGATCGCGATCAGGCCCGCCGCGACGAGCGTCGTCGTGGCGATCGCGACGTGCGGCGTGCGACGGCCCGGGAGGACCTTCGAGAACACCGGCGGGACGATCCCGCGGCGACTCATGCCGTAGAGGACCCGCGAGGCCATGATCATGTTCAGCAGCGCCCCGTTGGCGACGGCGAGCAGGGCGATCACGCTGAACACCTGGTCGTCGACGGCGAGCGGACCGCGGCTTGTGACCTCCAGCAGCGGTCCGGACGAGCCGGACAGCGTGCCGACCGGCACGACGGTGACGGCGACGATCGTGATGGCCACGTAGATCGCGCCGGCGATCCCGAGCGCCCCGAACAGCGCGGGCGGGTAGCTGCGGCGCGGGTCCTGCGTCTCCTCCGCGACGTTCACCGAGTCCTCGAAGCCGATCAGCGCGTAGAAGGCGAGCGTGGCGCCGCCGAGGATCGCCCAGGCGACCGCCTCGCCCTCCTCCACCTGGAAGGCGCGGCCGCCGTCGATGTCGCCGCCGCCGTCGGCGATCGCCGCGATGCCGATCACGAGCACGAGCAGCAGGCCGAGCACCTCGATCGTCGTCAGCACGACGTTGACGCGCACCGACTCGCTGATGCCGCGGGCGTTGACGAGCGCCACGACGCCGATGAAGACGAGCGCGGCGAGCAGCTCGGGGGCGTCGAAGAGCGCGTCGAGGTAGTCGCCCGCGAACGCGCGGCTGAGCGTCGCCGCCGAGGTCATGCCGCTGAGCATCACCGCGAACATCACGAGGAAGGTCAGCGTGCGCCGGTTGAACGCGCGGTGGGCGTAGAGCGCGGCCCCGCCCGCGTCGGGGTACTTCGTGACGAGCTCGGCGTACGCGGTGGCGGTGAGGACCGCGAGCACGAGCGCGACGAGGAACGCCGCCCACGCCGCGCCGCCGGTGCGCCCGGCGACCTCGCCCACGAGCGCGTAGATGCCGGCCCCGAGGACGTCGCCGAGGACGAAGAAGAGCAGCAGCCGGCCGGAGATGGCCCGCTTGAGCTCGGTCTCCTCCGGGGCGGGACTGGACGGGACGCTCGTGGCGGTCGACACGAGCGCCGTGCTACCCGCCGCGTCGCGTCCTCAAGCACGGTGAGGGCCGGGGCCCGCCCAGAGCCGGAGCTGTCCCGTCCCCGGTCCTGGGTCCCCTGGCCCCGGCCTTCCTCACCGAGCGGCGGCGTCACACGCGGGAGAACGCGCCCTGCCGGAGCAGGTCCGCCGTACTACGTGTCCCGTCGGCCCTGGGTCAGGGGGCGTGGGGACGGAGACCGGTCGACCGGAGCACCTGTTCGTCGCAGGAGGAGACGCGGCGGTGCTCCGTGTGTGTCGTCCGTGCCATGCCAGGACGGTACGACGGTGCCGCTCGGCCCCCCATCGACACCCGGTCCCAAGCTCGCGGGCGGATTTCGCCCGCAGGTCGATGGGCCGCTCAGCGGCGGGAGAGCTCGACGAGCACGAAGTCCTTCAGCTGCCGACCGCGGTGCAGGAAGCCCTTGAGCGTGCGCCCGGTGGCGCGGTGCGTGAGGTCGAGCTCGACCTCCCCGACCCGGAAGCCGGCGCGGGCGGCGTCGACCGTCATGCCGATCTCCATGCCGAAGCGGGGGGCGAACGGCACGACCGCCGGCAGCACCTCGCCGCGCATCGCGCGCTGCCCCGAGATCGGGGCGGTGAGCTCGAGCCCGCAGAGGCGCCGGATCGCGGCACGCGCGTAGCCGACGGCGACGCCGAAGCCGCCGCCCACGCGCCGGGAGAACGCGGCGACCGCGAGGTCGCACTCCCCCGCCCGGACGGCCTGCACGAGCCGTGGCAGCTGGACGGCGGTGTCCGCGAGGTCGCCGTCGCACAGCACGACGACGGGCGGGTCGGGCTCGAGCACCAGCGGCAGCACCTCGCGCGCGGCGAGCGTCGTCGCCCCGCCCTTGCCGAGGTTGCGCGGGGCGCGCACGAGCTCCGCGCCGGCCTCGAGGACCACGTGCGCGGTGGTGTCGGTGGAGTGGTCGTCGGCGACGACGATCCGGACCTCCTCGCCGTCCCGGGCGAACGCGTCGCGCAGGGCGGTGACCGTCGCCGCGATGCGGTCGGCCTCGTTGAAGGCGCTGACGATCACCACAACGTCGGGTCGGTGCGTCGATGCGCTTGCGGCGTCCATGGCGGCGGCTATCGTGGCAGACCGTGGCGAACGTCGAAGCGCACATCACCGGCACCGTCTGGAAGATCGAGGTCGAGGTCGGCAGCACGGTCGCCGAGGGCGACACGATGGTCATCCTCGAGTCGATGAAGATGGAGATGCCCGTCGAGACCGAGGACGCGGGCACGGTCCGCGAGATCCTCTGCGAGGAGGGGCAGGCCGTCAACGAGGGCGACGTCCTCGTCGTGCTGGACTGACCGGGCGGTCCCGGCGCGCCGCGGACCTCTACGCTCCGGCGCCCATGCCCGGAGAGCTGCACCTCGACACGCCCGCCGTAGGCGTCCTGCGCCTGACCTTCGCCAACCCGCAGAAGCGCGGCGCGCTGGACCACGCGATCCTCGACGCGATCGCCGAGGCGGTCACCGGGATCGACGACGACGTGCGCTGCGTCGTGGTGCGCGGCAGCGACGGGCAGTTCTCCTCGGGCTACGACATCGGCGACATCCCCGACGACGAGTTCGCCGAGCGCGCCGAGAAGCTCGTCGCGCATCCCTTCACGGGGGCGATCGACGCGCTGGAGGCATGCCCGGTGCCGACGCTCGCGGCGCTGACCGGGCACACGATCGGCGGCGGTCTGGAGCTGACGCTGGCCTGCGACTTCCGCATCGCCGCGGACGGCATCAAGCTCGGCATGCCGCCCGCCAAGCTCGGGCTCGTCTACTCCCACACCGGGCTGCGGCGGTTCCTCAACGTCATCGGGGAGCCGCGCACGCGCGAGCTGTTCCTGCTCGGGCGCTACATCGACGCGGGGACCGCCCGCGACTGGGGGCTCGTCAACGCGGTCGTCCCCGCGGAGGGCCTCGACGCGCAGGCGCTGGACTGGGCGACCGAGCTGGCCGCCAACGCGCCGCTGAGCGTGCGCGGGAACAAGCGCGCGCTGCGCGCGCTGCTGGACGCGGAGGGCGAGCTGCCGGGCGAGGTCGAGCAGGAGCTCATCGCGCTGCGCGAGGCCTGCTTCCGCAGCGACGACCTGCTCGAGGGCGTGCGCGCCTTCGCGGCCCGGCGCCCGGCGCGCTGGACCGGTCGCTGAGCGAGCGACCTCAGCGGACCTCGCGCAGCGCCGCGGCGAGCCCGCGCACGCCCTGGGCGATGGCCGCCTCGCCGAGCGCGCCGTAGCCGAGGACGACCGCGGAGGTGCGGGCGGGCGGGTCGGCGCGGTAGGCGCTCAGCGGGTAGACGCCGACGTCCCGCGCCCGCGCGGCGGCGACGAGCGCCGCCGCGTCGACCGCCGCGGGCAGCCGCACGAGCGCGTGCAGGCCGGCCGCGACGCCGTCGACGCGCGCCCCGTCGAGCTCGCGGGCGACGGCCGCGACGAGCGCGTCGCGGCGGCCGCGCTGGCGGCGGCGGGCGGCGCGCACGTGCCGGTCGTAGGCGCCGGCGGCGAGCAGCCGCGCGAAGGCGGCCTGCTCGAGCACCGGGGAGCCGCCGTCGGCGTAGCGCTTGGCCTGCACGACGGCGGCGAGCCGGTCCTCGGGCACGACCATCCAGGCCAGCCGCAGGCCCGGGGCGAGCGTCTTGCTCGTCGAGCCGAGGTAGACGACCTGCCGCGGGGCGAGCGCCTGGAGGGCCGCGACGGGCGCCCGGTCGTAGCGGTACTCGGCGTCGTAGTCGTCCTCGACGAGCAGCGCGTCGTGGCGCTCGGCCCAGCGGGCGAGCGCCGCCCGGCGGCCGGCGGCCAGCACGACCCCGGTCGGGCACTGGTGCGCCGGGGTGACGAGCGCGAGGTCCGGGCGCGCGGCGGCGACCGCCTCGTCGCGGACGCCGAGCTCGTCGACCGGCACGGGGACGACCTCGGCGCCAGCGTGGTGCAGGACGTCGCGGTGCTCGTGCAGGTAGGGGTCCTCGACGGCGACGCGGACCGGGCGTCCGGACCCGGCGGTGGCGCGCACGAGCAGGCCGAGCGCCTGCACGACGCCCTGGCAGAGCACGATCTGGCCGGGCCGGCAGACCACGCCGCGCGTGCGGGCCAGCAGCGCGGCGAGGGCGACGCGCAGCTCGCGCAGGCCGCGCGGGTCGGCGTAGCCGAGGGCGGCGTCGGGCAGCTCCCGCAGCGCCGCACGGGTGGCCCGCTGCCAGTCGGCGCGCGGGAAGGCCGCCAGGTCGGGGTGGCCGGGGAAGAAGTCGATCCGCGGCCGGCCGTCGGGCCGGGCGGTGGCCGGGACGCCCGTGGGCGCCGGCACGGGGTCGTCGGGCGGCGCGGCGCGCGCACCGTCGGGGTGGGCCGGGAGCGCCCGCCGGACGAACGTCCCCGCCCCCACGCGCGCCTCGAGCCACGCCTCGGCGACGAGCTGGTCGTAGGCGTCGACGACGAGCCGACGGGAGACGCCGAGGTCGCGCGCCAGCGTGCGCGACGGCGGCAGCCGGTCGCCGGGGCGCAGGCGCCCGTCGCGGACCGCGGCGCGCAGTCCCGCCTCGACCTGGGCGCCGAGCGGCGGGGCGTCGGCGGTGCGGCGGACGGCCAGGAGGACCTCCGGACCGCGATTGGACTCCTCGAGCGGCATCGGATTGGATCTTCCCAGGGTGCCACTGGCGCGTCTACGGTTCGCCGCATGCTCGCCGCCCGCGATCGCCCCGTCCGCACCGGACTGCTCGCCTACGGGACGCTCCAGCTCGCGATCGGGCTGTGGCAGGCCGTCGACCCCGGCAGCTTCTACACCGCGCTCGGGCCGTTCGACGGACGCAACGACCACTACGTCCGCGACGTCGCGTCCTGGACGCTCGCGCTCGGCGTCCTGTGCCTGCTCGCCGCCTCCCGGCCCGCCTGGCGGCTGCCGGTCCTCGCGCTCGCCGCGCTGCAGAGCGCGCTGCACACCCTCAACCACCTGCTCGACGCGGGGGACGCCGACACCCACTGGGTCGGGATCGCCGACGCGGTCTCGCTGGCGCTGCTCACCGTCCTGCTGCTCGCCCTCGTCCGCAAGGAGACCACCCCGTGAAGATCCTCGTCGCCGGCGCCACCGGCGCCATCGGCCGCCCGCTGCTCCCCCGGCTGCGCGCCGCCGGGCACGACGTCGCCGCCATCACCCGCGACGAGCGCCGCGCCGACGCGCTGCGCGCCGCCGGGGTCCAGGCGCACGTCGCCGACGTCTACGACCGCGACGCCGTGGTCGCGGCCTGCGTCGCCGCCGCCCCCGAGGTCGTCGTGCACCAGCTCACCGCGCTGCCCAAGGCGCTGGACGTCCGCCGCTACCGCGAGGCGATGCGCGAGACCAACCGGCTGCGCGCCGAGGCGACCCCCACCTCGTCGCCGGGGCCCGTGCGGCCGGAGCGCGACGCATCGTCGCCCAGTCGATCTCGTTCATCACCGCGCCCGAGGGCCCGCCGGTCCACGACGAGGACGCCCGGCCCTTCACCGACGCGCCGGCGCAGCTGCGCGACGCGGTCGCGGCCACGCTCGCGCTGGAGGAGACGACGCTCGCCGCCACCGACCTCGACCCGGTCGTGCTGCGCTACGGCTTCTTCTACGGCCCCGGCACGTACTACGCCCCCGACGGCGGGACCGCGCAGGAGATCCGCGCCCGGCGCTTCCCGCTGGTCGGGGGCGGCACCGGGATCTCGTCGTTCGTGCACGTGGAGGACGCCGCCGACGCCACGGTCGCCGCGCTGGCGGGCGGGGCCCGCGGCCGCTACAACGTCACCGACGAGGAGCCCGCCGCCGCGGCGCAGTGGCTCCCGCACGCCGCCGCCTGCCTCGGCGCCCGACGACCGCTGCGCGTGCCGGCGCTCGTCGGCCGGCTGGCCGCCGGGCCGCACGCCGTCCACTTCGCCACCACGCTGCGCGGCAACTCCGGGGCCCGCTTCCGCGAGACCTTCGGCTGGACGCCCGCGCACCCCTCCTGGCGCGAGGGCTTCCGCCAGGCGCTCGGCGCCCCGGCCTGACGGTCGCCACGGCCGCGCGGGCGGGGCACTAGCCTGCGCGACGTGCTCCTGGCGACCTGGAACGTCAACTCCCTGAACGCCCGGCTCCCGCGGGTGCTCGAGTTCCTGCAGACCGTCGCGCCCGACGTGCTCTGCCTGCAGGAGACGAAGTGCACGCCCGAGGCGTTCCCGCAGGACGCGCTGCGCGAGGCCGGCTACGCGGCCGTGCACCACTCCGGCGGCCGCTGGGCGGGCGTCGCGATCCTCGCCCGCGAGGGTCTCGCGCTCGGCGACGCGCGCGCGGGGCTCCCCGGCGAGGTGCGCCCCGACCAGGCCCGCTGGATCGAGGCGACGGTCGAGGGCGTACGGGTCGCGAGCGTCTACGTCGTCAACGGCCAGGCGGTCGACAGCGAGCCGTTCGCGGAGAAGCTCGTCTTCCTCGACGCGCTCGCGGCCCGCGCGGCCGAACTGCGCGACGCGGGCGCACCCGTCGCGATCGCCGGGGACTTCAACGTCTGCCCCACCGACCGCGACGTGTACGACCCGGCGGCGTTCGCGGGCGCCACGCACGTGACACCGCAGGAGCGCGGCGCGCTCGCGGCGATCCTCGAGCGCGGCGGCCTGCGCGACGCCCACGAGACGGTCCGCCCCGGCGAGCAGCAGTTCACGTGGTGGGACTACCGCGCCGGGCACTTCCACAAGGGCCTGGGCCTGCGGATCGACCTCGTGCTGGTCAGCGACGACCTCGCCGGCCGGCTGACCCGCTGCGGGATCGAACGGGACTTCCGCAAGGGCACGAAGCCCTCCGACCACGCCCCGCTGCTAGCCGACTGGTCCTCCTAGGCGGCGGCGCGGACGCGCTGCGCCGCGTCGTGGATCGCGCGGCGGATGACCGCGACGTCCTCGCCCTTCTCGATGTAGCCGTCGGCGCCCAGCTCGATCACCGGTGCGGCGAGGCGGTCGGCGGTGAAGCCCGACAGCGCGAGGATGCGCGTGCGCGGCGCCCGCTCGCGCATCAGCGGGATCGCCTCCATCCCGTCCATGCCGGGCATCGCGAGGTCCAGGAGCACGACGTCGGGCCGCGTCGCGTCGACCCCGTCGACGCCCGCGGCCCCGTCGGCCGCCTCGCCGCAGACGACGATCGCGGGGTCCTCCTCGAGCACGACGCGCATGAGCGCGCGGAACGCGTCGACGTCGTCGCAGAGGAACACGCGGATGGGTCGCTGGGAGCCGGGCATCGGGGCGGTGGATCGGGGACGGACCGTGCCGGGCGTCCCCGACCCGTCCGGCGAGGCTACCGGGGCGCCCGCGCCTGCACCATCCCCAGGTCTGGGGACCGTCCGTCCGTCGCCCCCGATCGTCCGGCCCCCGACCGGCGGGATCGACCCCGGCGGGGCGACCGGCATCCGCCGATCCCCATAATCTGCACGGTCATGCCGCCGCTCATCACCCGTGAAGAGGCCCTCCAGCTCGGTGAGCTCGAGGCGCCGGCCGACATCGAGGCGCTCGTCGAGCGCGCGTGGGCGGCCCGGCTGGAGACGTTCGGCGACAGCACCGACCTGTGCTCGCTCGTCAACGCGAAGTCCGGCGGCTGCGCCGAGGACTGCGGCTTCTGCGCGCAGTCGCGGTTCGCGGAGGCCGAGACGCCGATGCACGCGATGATGGAGCCCGAGCAGATCCTCGAGCACGCCCGTGCCGCCGAGGCCGCCGGGGCGCACCGGTTCTGCATGGTCACCCAGGGCCAGGGCCTGTCCAAGCGCGACTTCGAGAAGATCCTCGAGGGGGCCCGGCTCGTGTCGCAGCACACGAACCTCAAGCGCTGCGCGTCCGTCGGCCACATGTCCGTCGCGCGCGCCAAGCAGCTCAAGGACGCGGGCATCCAGCGCGTCCACCACAACGTCGAGACCGCCGAGTCGTACTACCCCGAGGTCTCCACCACCGTCCGCTACGAGGGCCGGCTGCGCACGATCGACGCGGTCCGCGAGGCCGGGCTCGAGACCTGCGTCGGCGGCATCCTCAACCTCGGCGAGTCGCGCGAGCAGCGCGTCGAGATGGCGTTCCAGCTGGCGTCGATCAACCCGACCTCGGTGCCGATCAACCTGCTGAACCCGCGGCCGGGCACGAAGTTCGGGGACCGCGACCTGATGGACCCGTGGGAGGTCGTCAAGTGGATCGCGATCTTCCGCCTGATCCTGCCCGAGGCGCTGTTCCGGCTCTGCGGCGGGCGCACCGAGAACCTCGGTGACCTGCAGCAGCTCGCCGTCAAGGCCGGCCTCAACGGCGTGATGATGGGCAACTTCCTCACGACGCTCGGCAACACGCCGTCGGAGGACCGCGCGATGTTCGAGAACCTCGGGCTGAACATCGCCCGCCACGCGGACAACGGCGCGAACCCGCGGCCGGACAACCGCTCCGGCTGGCTCGACGGCCAGACCCCGGACGTCATCGAGGAGTTCCTCGACACGCGCGCCGACGCGGAGAACGCGGGCATCGAGATCCAGCTCTGGGATCCCGCGTCGCAGCTGCGCTACGCGAAGAAGGGCGCGAAGGTGCCGCCGCGGCCCGACGGCGCACCGAACCGCTGGCCGCAGGGCACCCGGCCCGCCGAGCCCGCCGTGACCAGCGGCATGCCGTTCGGTCACTGAGCGCGCCGCAGGCCGTGTCCGAGATCGCGCAACGCCTCGAGGAGCTGCGGGAGTCCGGCCTGTACCGGCGGATGCGGCTGATCTCGGGGCCGCAGGGCGGCCGCGTGGTGCTCGACGGCACCCCGGTCCTGCTGCTGTGCTCCAACAACTACCTCGGGCTCGCCGACCACCCGGCGGTCACCGAGGCGGCCGCCGAGGCGGCGCTGCGCTGGGGCGTCGGCGCGGGCGCCTCGCGGCTGGTGTCGGGGACGATGACCGTGCACCGGCGCCTGGAGGAGCGGCTCGCCGCGTTCAAGGGGACGGAGTCGGCGGTCCTGTTCGGCTCCGGCTACCTCGCGAACGTCGGGGTGCTGCAGGCGCTCGCGAGCGTCGGCGCGGGCCGCACGACGATCTACTCCGACGCGCTGAACCACGCCTCGATCATCGACGGGTGCCGGCTCGCGCGCGCCGAGACCGTCGTGTACGAGCACAACGACGCCGAGCACCTCGCCTGGACGATGGCGCGGCGCGACCCCGACCCGTCGGCGCCGAAGATCGTCGTCACCGACAGCGTCTTCTCGATGGACGGGGACGTCGCCCCGCTCGTCGAGCTGCTGGAGCTGTGCCGGCGCACCGGCGCGCGGCTCGTCGTCGACGAGGCGCACGCGACGGGCTGCACCGGTCGCGGCGGTCGCGGCGCGGTCGCCGAGGCGGGCCTGGAGGGCGAGGTCGACGTCGTCGTCGGCACGCTCGGCAAGGCGCTGGGCTCCTACGGCGCGTTCGCGGCGGCGAGCCACGAGGTCGTCGAGCTGCTCACGAACGCGGCGCGGCCGCTGATCTTCTCGACCGCCCCGCCCCCGCCCGCGATCGCGGCGGCGCTCGCCGCGCTCGAGCTGCTGGAGGCCGAGCCCGAGCGCGTCACGGCGCTGCAGGCGGGCGCCGACGCGCTGCGCGACGAGCTGCACCGCGAGGGCTTCGACGTCGCCGGCTCGACGACCCAGATCGTGCCGCTGATCGTCGGCGACGCCGCCCTGGCGATGCGGATCTGCGAGCTCGCGATCGAGGACGGCGTGTTCGCGCAGGCGATCCGCCCGCCGACCGTGCCCGACGGCACCTCCCGGCTGCGCCTCGCCGTGATGGCGTCGCACACGAAGGACGAGCTGCGCGAGGCGGCGCGCGTGCTGGGTCGCGCCGCGCTGCAGGCGGGCTTCCGGCCCGGCAGCGGCGGTCCGGTCGCCGCGGCCACCCCGTCGTCCCGCGGTCGCGTCCGCGCCGCCTGAGCGCCGTGCGCGGACTGCTCGTCACCGCGACCGACACCGAGGTCGGCAAGACCGTCGTGGCGGCGGCGCTGACCGCGGCGCTCGTCGCCGACGGGCACGAGCCGCGCGCATACAAGCCGGCGGTGACCGGGCTGGACGAGCCGGTGGACGGCGTGCTCGCCGACCACGAGCTGCTCGCCCGGGTGACCGGGGACGACCCGGCGCTGGTCTCCCCGCAGCGGTTCGGTCCGGCGGTCTCCCCCATCTCGGCGCCCAGCTCGCGGGGACGGTCCTCGACCCCGGGGCGCTCGTCGCGGGCGCGCGGGCGCAGGCGGCACGGTCGCCCCGGGACCTCGTCGTCGTCGAGGGGGTCGGCGGGCTGCTCGTGCCGCTGACGCCCACCTGGCTGGTGCGCGACCTCGCGGTCGAGCTCGCCCTGCCGGTCGTCGTCGCCGCGCGGCCCGCGCTCGGGACGATCAACCACACGCTGCTGACGCTCGCCGCCGCGCGCGACGCCGGGCTCGACGTGCGCGCGGTGATCCTCACGCCGTGGCCGGCGCAGCCGTCGACGATCGAGGCGTCCAACCGCGAGACGCTCGAGGCGCTCGCCGGCTGCGAGGTCGCGGTGCTGCCCCGCCTGTCCGCGTTCGACGACGCGACGCTCGCCGCGGCGGGTGCCGCGCTCTCCCCCGCGCGCTGGATCGGCGCGGGCGCCGCGGCGGCCTGAGCCGCCCGTGCTCAGCCGACCGGCTCGCCGTCGGCGGCCACGTCGACGATCGACGCGTCGATGAGCCACTCGACGGGCGCGACGTCGTCGGTGTAGACCCGGCCCCCGCGCCGGGCGGGCTCGAGCCGGTCGGCGGTGGCGGCGGCGATCGGGCGGATCTCGTCGGGCAGCGACGGCAGGTGCGCGCGCAGGGCGTCCGCGGGCGGCACCGCGGAGGCGGTGGCGACGAGCATCGTGTTGACCGGCTCGCTCGGGTCCCGCCAGACGCGGTCGGCGCCGAACGCGGCGCGCATCGTGGCGGCGAGGACCTTCTCGAGCGCGTCCGAGCGCTCGGGGTGCCCGACGTTCACGATCACGACGCCGCCGGGCTCCAGGCGGTCGCGGACGAGCGCGAAGAACTCGCGCGTCGCGAGGTAGAACGGGATGTACGGCTGGCGGTAGGCGTCGACGACGATCGCGTCGTAGCGGTCGTCGGTGGCGTGCAGCCAGGGGCGGGCGTCGGCGGTGTGGGTCCGCAGTCGCGGGGCGCGCAGGTCGAAGAGCTCGCGGCCGACCTTCGTGAGCTCGGGGTCGATCTCGACGCCGTCGATGAGGGTCTCGGGCGCGTAGTGGCCGATCGCCCGTGCGGTCGTCCCGGCGGCGTTGCCGAGGATCGCGACCCGGCGCGGTGCGGGCCGTGCCCCGGCGAACGGGAGGACGAGCTGCTCGTCCCAGTAGTTGCCGGTGAGCACGGTGCCCGCGCGGTACAGGGAGTGGACGGCCTGGCCCTCGTTGAGCTCCAGGCGGCGCTCGCCGTCCGGGGTCTCGACGACGCGCGCGTACTGGTACTCGGTCTCGCGCTCCCACAGGACGCGCTCGCCGCCGGTGCTCTTCAGCGTGCCGACGGGGAGCGCGAGCAGCCCGACCATCGCGAGCGGGACCGCGCCCCCCGCGAGCCGCCGGGTGCGCAGCCAGGGGACCGCGACGAGCGCGAGCAGCAGCGCGAAGACGATGAACGTGCGCCGGCTGCCGATCAGCGGGATCAGCAGCAGCGTCGCGCCGAACACCCCGGTGAGCGAGCCGAGCGTCGAGAGCGCGTAGAGCCGGCCCGCCGCCCGACCGGCCTCCTCGACGGAGTCGACGGTCAGCCGGATCGCGTACGGGGACACCATGCCCAGCAGGACCAGCGGGACGGCCAGCAGGACGCTGACGCCCAGCAGCGAGCCGACGAACGCGCCGGCGCTGACCGACTCGAGCGCGTCGACCGACGTGCGCAGGAACGGGCCGCTGACGAACGGGACGAGCGCGAGGAGCGCGGCGGCGATCAGGACGATCCGCGCGAGGCCGGCGGGGGTCGGGTCGCGGTCCGCGACACGCCCGCCGACGGCGTAGCCGACCGAGAGCGACAGCAGCACGGTGGCGATCGTGTTCGCCCACACGATCGTGGAAGCTCCGAACCACGGGGCGAGCAGGCGTGCGGCGGCGATCTCGGCGCCGAGGCTCGCCGTTCCCACGACGAAGACGACGACGCCGATCGGGGGCCCGGAGCGACGGTCGGTCACCGCAGGCAGGCTACCCGTCGCGCACGGCCGGTACGCCGCGGCGGCGGACCGCGGGCGGCGGGATCCGCGCGGCGTCAGTCGCCGCGGGGCAGCAGTCCGGCGCCGCGCGCGCCGCGGCGTCGCCCGAGCCGCGGGGTCCGGCCCGGGGTGCCGCGCAGCGCGCGCGAGGCGGCGACCGCGGTCAGCAGGGTGGCCGCGCCGGAGGCGAGGAGCCGTGCGGCCCGGGCGCGGCCCTGCGGGTCGGGGATCGCCTCGTAGCGGCTGCTGCCGTCGGGCGCGATCGTGATGAAGCCGACCGGGTGGCTCTCGATCGACCCGCCGAGGCCGCCGCCCCCGGCCTCCCCCTGGTCGGCGGGCGCGTCGCCGGGGTCCCCGTGGCCGAACCCGGCGCCGCCGACCGCCCAGACCCGGGCGACGGGGATGACGGTCGTGCCGCCCGACTCGACGGGCTCGCCGAAGCACATCCGCGAGCCGTCGAGGCCGGTGACGAGCTTGCGCAGGGTGCTGAGGCCCGCGACCGTGCGGCCGGGCGCGGGCGGTGCGGGCGGTGCGGGTGCGGGCGGTGCGGGCGTGGGCGGTGCGACCGCGGCGGGCGGCGCCACCGGGACCGCGGGCGCGGCGGGCGGCGCCGGCGGTGCGGCGGGCGCCGCGGTCGGCGTCGCCGGGCCGGCCGGTCCGCCCTCGGGCGCCGGTCCGGGCGCAGCGGGCCGGGCCGGGACCGCGGGGTCCGGGCGGCCGGCCGCCGCGGCCTGCGCGGCGCGGCGCTTGTCCTTCTTCTTGCCCACGTCGCGCCGTCCGGTTCCCTGGGGTCTAGCCCTCGTAGGGGACGAAGTCCTTCTTGCGGGCGCCGCAGACCGGGCAGAACCAGGTGTCGGGGATGTCGTTGAACGCGGTCCCCTCGGGGATGCCGCCGTCGGGGTCACCCTCCGCCGGGTCGTAGATGTAGCCGCAGGACTCGCAGATCCACTGGGTGCTCTCGTCGCTCATGGCCGCCACCCTACCCACCAGAGGGTAGGGTGCGACGTGTGGAGATCACGGGTCCGGAGCCAGGCACGACGCTGAACACGGGGGAAGCGACGGTGCCGCGCCAGGCGGCGTCCGTGATCCTGCTGCGGGGCGGCGCCGCGACGCTCGAGCTGCTGCTCGTGAAGCGCACCGAGAAGGCCCGGTTCATGGGTGGCGTGTGGGTGTTCCCGGGTGGCGCGGTCGACGCGCACGACGGGGACGGCGACGCCGCGCACCGGGCCGCCGCGGTCCGCGAGCTCGAGGAGGAGGCGTCGGTGTCGCACGTCGATCCCGCCTCGGTCGTGAAGTTCTCGCGCTGGATCACCCCGCCCGAGGTGAACGTCCGCTTCGACACGCACTTCTTCCTCGCCCCGCTGCCGGACGGCGAGGTCCCGCAGGTCGACGGCGAGGAGTGCGTCGACCTCGGCTGGTTCACGCCCCGTGGCGCGCTCGAGGCCCACCAGGCGGGCGAGATCCTCCTCGTCTTCCCGACGATCAAGCACCTCGAGCAGCTGAGCGCGTTCGGCTCGGCCGACGAGGTCCTCACCTACGCGGCCGGCCGCGAGGTCCTCCCGGTGGAGCCGCGCGTGGTGGTCACCGGCGAGACGGCGCGGGTCCTGCTGCCCGGCGAGCCGGGCTACGACGACTGACGCGCGCCGGGCCCCGGGGCGGGGCCGCGGTGCACGGGCGCTACTCGGACTTCTCGACCTCGTCGCTGCCGACGGCGTCGACGTCCGCCGGGTCGCCGGTCGGGGCCTCCGCGACGGCCGGCTCGGCGTCGGCGTCCGGCGCGGGCGCCTGCGGAGCGTCGGCGACGACCTCCTCGGCGACCGGGGCCTCGGCCACGACGTCCTCGACCGCGGGCGTGTCGCCGAGGATCTCCTCGACGCTCGGGGCGGCCTCGACGATCTCCTCCGCGGCCGGGGCGGCGTCGACGATCTCCTCGGCGGTGGAGGCGGCCTCGACGACCTCGTCGGCGGCGGGCACCTCCTCGACCACGGCCTCGACCTCGGCGACGGTCGCGTCGGTCGCGGCGGCGATCTCCTCGGTCGCGGGCGCGGGCTCCTCGGCGGCCGCAGCCTCCTCAGCGGGCGCAGCCTCGTCCGCGGGCGCGGGCTCGTCGGACGGCGCAGCCTCCTGCGCCGGCGCGGGCTCCTCGGTCGCCGCCGACTCGTCGGCCGCGGGCGCCTCGGCCGCCGCCGCCTCGTCGGCCGGCGCCGGCTCCTCGGCGACCTCGGTGGGCACCTCGCCCGCCGGCGCGGCGGCATCTTCCGCCGCGGCGGACTCGGGGGCGGGCTCGGGCTCCGGCGGCGCCTCGGTCAGCCGGCCGCCGTTCTCGACGACGAGCTTGTACTGCTCGGCCAGCGCCGGGACCGCGGTGACGATCCGCAGGATCTTGTCCACCGGGCCGCTGGCGCGCAGCGCGCCCTTGGACAGCGCGACGGTCGGGTTGACCTCGCCGCTCAGCCAGCCGTGCACGGTGTCGCCGTCGGTGCGGACGATCACCTCGGGGTTGAGCTTCGACGGGCCGACCTCGACCCGGCCCGGCTCGCCGGCCACCGCCCGGATGGTCACCTGGCCGTCCGGGGACTTCGTCTGCACGCGGACGGTCGTGTCGACCTTCTGGAGCTTCGCGTAGAGCGCCTCGTCGGTGACGGCGTCCTGGAAGACACCGCCGACCTGCGCGTGGAGCTCGTCGGGGCTAGCGAACTGGGCCATGACCGGGAGGCTAGTCGTCGGAGCGCTGCAGCAGCAGCGCGATGCCCTGGCCGCCGCCGATGCACAGCGACACGAGACCGAACTCGTGGCCGCCGCGCTCCATCTCGTCGAGCGCCTTCGCGGTGATGACCGTGCCCGACGCGCCGATCGGGTGCCCGAGGGCGATCGCGCCACCGTTGGGGTTCACGCGCGGGTCGTGGTCGTCGAGCCCGAGCTCGATCATCACGGCCAGCGACTGGGCGGCGAACGCCTCGTTCAGCTCGATGACGCCCATCTGGTCGAGCGTCAGGCCGGTGCGGCCGAGCACCTTCTGGATCGCCGGGACCGGGCCGATGCCCATGATCTTCGGGTCGACGCCGCAGGTGCCGTAGCCGAGGATGCGCGCGCGGACCGGCGCCCCGAGCTCCTTCGCGCGGTCGGCGTCCATCAGCACGACCGCGGCGCCCGCGTCGTTCATGCCCGACGCGTTGCCGGCGGTGACGGTCGCGTTCTCGCCCTTCGCGAACGCGGGCTTCAGCGCGCCCATCGCCTCGAGCGAGGCGTCGTGGCGGATGTGCTCGTCCTTGAGGAAGTCCACGAGCTCGCGCTTGACCTTCACCGGGACCGGCACGATCGACGGGTCCAACCGGCCCTCGGCCTGCGCGGCGGAGGCCTTCTTGTGGGAGGCGACGGCGAACGCGTCCTGGCGCTCGCGGGAGATCTGGTGCTTCTCGGCGAGGTTCTCGGCGGTGACGCCCATGAGGATCCGGTTGAACGGGTCCGTGAGGCCGCCCATGACCGGGTCGGTCATCTTCGACTCGCCCATCCGCGCGCCCCAGCGGGCGTTGTCGATCCAGTACGGGCCGCGGCTCATCGACTCGGCGCCGCCCGCGAGCGCGACCGACGCCTCGCCGGTCTGGATCGTCTGCGTGGCGGTCACGATCGACTGCACGCCGGTGCCGCACAGGCGGTTGACCGTGTAGGCGGGCGTCTCCTTCGGGATGCCGGCCTCCATGCCCACGACCCGCGCCATGTACATGTCGGCGGGCTGGGTGTGGATGACGTTGCCGAAGACGACGTGCTCGACGGCGGACGGCTCGATGCCCGCGCGCTCGATCGCGCCGCGCGCGGCGATCGCCCCGAGCTCGGTCGGCTTGACGTCCTTGAGGCTCTTGCCGTAGCCGCCGATGGCGGTGCGGGCGGCGGAGGAGATCACCACGTTGGTCATGGCGCGAACTGTAGGACCCACGCGGCCGCGCGCGCGGCGACGTCCCGCTCGTGGCCGCGCAGGAAGTGGTCCGCCCCGGCGATCTCGTGGTGCGTCGTCGCCGCCCAGCCGGCGGTCAGCTCCCGCAGCGAGGCGGGCGGGAAGAACGCGTCGCGCTCGGCGGCGAGCACGAGCTTCGGGCGCGTGTCGGTCGCGATCACCGGGGCGACCATCGCCAGCGCCGGCGCCACGAGGATCCAGCCCCGCACGCGCGGGTCGTCGATCAGCGACGCGATCCCGCCGCCGAACGAGTAGCCCGCCAGCCACACCGACCCGTCCCCGAGCTCGGTCAGCGTCTGGTCGACCGCCCGCCGCGGGTCGGACGAGACGAAGTCGAAGGTGTGGGCCCCGACGAGCGCCCGGGCCAGCGTCGTGACGACCGGGTCGTGGCGGGTGCCGCCCATGTCGGGATGCGGGTGCAGGACGACGGCGCGCATGCGCGGACCCTACGCCCCGCCACGCGGGCGTCCACGCGCCCGTCGCGTACGCCGCAGCGTCCATGGGATCCGCCACATCGGCGCTGGTAGCGTCGCGCCATGCTCCAGAACTTCATCGCCGGCACGTCCGTCGCCCCGTCCGGGGACGGCGCCCACGACGTCCACAACGCCGCCACGGGCGAGGTCATCGCGCAGCTCGGCGTCTCCTCCCGCGACGACGTCGACGGTGCGGTGGAGGCGGCCCGCAAGGGCTTCGTCGAGTGGCGTGCCGCGACGCCGTCGGAGCGGTCGCTGGCGCTGCTGCGGATCGCCGACGAGATCGAGGAGCGCGCCGACGAGCTCGCCCGCATCGAGACCGAGAACACCGGCAAGCCGCTCGCGCTCGTGCTCAGCGAGGAGGTGCCGCCGGCGGTCGACCAGCTGCGGTTCTTCGCCGGGGCCGCCCGCAACCTCCAGGGGCTCGCGTCTGCCGAGTACATGGCGGGGCACACCTCGCAGATCCGGCGCGAGCCGATCGGGGTGACCGCGGGGATCACGCCGTGGAACTACCCGTTCATGATGGCGGTCTGGAAGTTCGGACCGGCGCTCGCGGCCGGCAACAGCATGATCCTCAAGCCGTCGGAGAACACGCCGACCTCGACGCTGTGGATGGCGGAGATCATCGCCAAGCACACCCCCGAGGGCGTCTTCAACGTGCTGCTCGGACGCGGCGAGACCGGCGAGGCGCTCGTCCGCCACGAGGGCGTCGACATGGTCTCGATCACCGGGTCGGTCCGGGCGGGCAAGGCGGTCGCGGCCGCCGCCGCGGACTCGCTCAAGCGCGTGCACCTCGAGCTCGGCGGCAAGGCCCCCGTCGTCGTGTTCGACGACGCGGACGTGGCCGCCGCCGCGGAGATGATCGCGGGCACCGGGTACTTCAACGCCGGCCAGGACTGCACCGCCGCCACCCGCGTGATCGTCGGCCCGGGCATCCACGACGCGTTCGTCGAGGCGCTCACCGAGCAGGCCCGCGGGACGAGCTACGGCGACCCGTTCGACGAGGACACCTACATGGGCCCGGTCATCAGCCAGGTCCAGCGCGAGCGCGTCGCCGGGTTCATCGAGCGCGCCCCCGCCCACGCGACGGTCACCACGGGCGGCAACCCGGCGTCCGGCGGCGGCTACTTCTACGAGCCGACCGTCGTCACCGGGCTGCGGCAGGACGACGAGATGATCCAGGAGGAGATCTTCGGCCCGGTCATCACCGTGCAGCAGTTCGCCGACGAGGCGCAGGCGCTCGCGTGGGCCAACGGCGTGAAGTACGGGCTCGCCTCCAGCGTCTGGACCAGCGACCACGGCCGCGCGATGCGGATGGCCCGCGACCTCGACTTCGGCTGCGTGTGGATCAACACCCACATCCCGCTCGTCGCCGAGATGCCGCACGGCGGCTTCAAGCAGTCCGGCTACGGCAAGGACCTGTCCGCCTACGGCTTCGAGGACTACACGCGCATCAAGCACGTGATGAGCAACATCGAGGAGTAGGTGCCGGCTACGGCAGCTCGCGCGGCAGCCCGAACAGCGGGTACACGTCCGGGGTCACGAAGCCGGTGATCTCGGTGATCCGCCGGTCCGCGTCGAGGGTGAGCACCTGCAGGACGGTCGGCAGGTGCACGCCCTCCCCCCTCGTCCCACGAGTAGGTGCCGAACGCCAGCTGGCCGTTGGCGCGGGCCGGGACCACCCGCACGCGCCGGCGGCCCTCCGCCCCGTACACGCGGCCGTTGAACGCCCACTCGCGCAGGAACACGAACAGCTGCTCGCCGCGGAACCACGTCGCCATCGGCGGCATCGTGATCGCCGCGTCGTGCGCCAGCATCGCGGCGATCCCGTCGACGTCCCCGCGCTCCCACGCCTCCACGTAGCCGTCGACGATCCGGCGCAGGTCCTCGTCGTCGAGCGTGCGCAGCGTCGCCTGCTGCGACTGCGCGGGCAGCTTCTCCTCGACCGCACGGCGGGCGCGCTGCAGGGCGCTGTTGACCGCGGGCACGGACGTCTCGAGCGTCTCCGCGGCCTCCTTGGCGCTGAAGCCGAGGACCTCGCAGAGGATGAGCGTCGCGCGCTGCGAGGCGGGCAGGTGCTGCAGCGCGGCGATGAACGCGAGCTCGACCGCCTCCCGCTGCTCGTAGCGGGCGGCGGGCGCGGCGCGCCCGTCGACGAGCCCGACGCGCTGGTCGGGGAACGGCTCGATCCAGGCGGTCTCGGTGAGCGGCGGGCCGGGCCCGTCGTGCGCGTCGGTCGCGGGCCCGAAGTCGGTGGGCAGCTGGCGACGCCCGGTGCCGGAGATGACGTCCAGGCAGGCGTTCGTCGCGATCCGGTAGAGCCAGGACCGCAGCGAGCTGCGCTGCTCGAACCGCGGCAGGCCCCGCCAGGCGCGCAGGAGCGTGTCCTGCAGCGCGTCCTCGGCGTCGTGCGCGGAGCCGAGCATCCGGTAGCAGTGGGCGTGCAGCTCCCCGCGGTAGGCCTCGACGAGCGCCCCGTAGGCGGTCTCGTCGCCGCGACGCGCGGCGTCCAGCAGCGTGCGTTGGCGGGCGGAGCTCAGCGCGACCATCCGCGCCGAGCCTACCCGGGGCTCAGGCGGTGAGCCAGATCGCGTCCTCGCGCAGCTCGACCGGGAAGGTCTTGAGCTTGCGCGCCCCGAGCGTGCCCTTGACGACGCCCGCGATCGGCTTGAACGCGCCCTGCGGGCCGCGGGTCATCGCGCCCGTGCGCACGTCGAACAGCGCCGAGTGCCACGGGCACTCCAGGCAGCCGTCCGCGTCGACGCGGCCCTTGCCCAGCGGCGCCCCGAGGTGCCGGCAGCGGTTGGACACCGCGAACGGCTCGCCGCCGCTGAGGCCCACGGCGAGCGTGCCGTGCGGCGTGTCCTCCACGATCGTCACCTGCGTCTCGCCGAGCTCGTCGACGCCCACCAGTCTCGTAGCCATGCCCCGCCTACGGGCGTCGACGCGCCAGGGGTCACGGCGGCGGCGGGACGTTCACCGCCGCCGCCGCGGGAGGACCGGACGGACGGTGGTCGCGCCCTGGCCGCCGTCGCGGGCGCGGACCGCCAGCCGCGCCCCGCGACGGCGCGGCAGCTGCCGCACCCCGGCGGCCGGCGGGTTCCGGGAGCGGCCCGCGCGGGCGAGCAGGTCCTGCCCCCAGCGGAGCGCCGACAAGACCGCAACTCCCGCCGACGGCGCCCGTTGGCGCGAGTACCCTAGGTCGAGACCGTGGACGCCCCCGTCACCAGAGCCCCCGCCGCACGTCGCCTCCTCCGGGGCGGGCCGTTGCTGCGCCTGCGCTCGGACGAGCAGCTGCTCGCGTCCTTCCGGGCGGGCAACGACGACGCCTTCCAGGTGCTCCACGACCGCTACCGCCAGCGGCTCTTCACCTACGCGCGGCAGATGCTCGGCGGCTCGACCTCCGACGCCGAGGACGCGATGCAGGACGTCTTCCTGCGCGCCTATGGCGCGCTGCGGGCGGACGAGCGGCCCGTCTCGGTGCGCGCGTGGCTCTACCGGGTCGCGCACAACCGCTGCATCGACCAGCTGCGTCGCCCGCGGCCCGCGACCGTGGAGCTGCACGACGAGCTCCAGGCCAGCGCGCTGCACGACCCGCTGACCGAGGCGTCGCGACGGGAGGACCTCCAGCGGCTCGTCACCGACGTCGGCCGGCTGCCCGAGCAGCAGCGCTCGGCCCTGCTCCTGCGCGAGATGGAGGGCCTGAGCTACGTCGAGCTCGCCACGGCGCTGGAGTGCAGCGTCCCCGCGGTGAAGTCGCTGCTCGTCCGCGCCCGGATGGGCCTCGTCGAGCAGGCGGAGGCCCGTGCGCTGTCGTGCGCGGACATCCGTGACGACCTCGACCAGGCGCACGACCGCGGCGTGCGGATGACCGGCCGCGCGCGCCGCCACCTGCGCGACTGCGCGGCCTGCCGCTCTTACCGCGACACGCTCAAGGGCGTCTCCACCGGCCTGCACTCGCTCAGCCCGTCGGCGGGCCCCTGGGGCCTCGTCATGAAGATCCTCGGCATCGGGTCCGCCGGATCCGGGGCTGCCGCCGGCGGTGCCGCCACCATGGGCGCGGGCGCCGCGTCGGGCGGCGGCGTCGCGCTGATCGGCGGGGGCGCGGCCGCGACGGCGAGCAAGGTCGCCGCCATCGTCTGCTGCGCAGCGGTCGTCGGGGGCGGGGCCGCCGAGGTCCAGCACCGCATCGTGCCGCCGAAGAAGCAGGAGGAGCGCGGGCAGCGTGCCGCCGCTCCGCGGGCCGCCGCCCCGGTCGCCGCGGCGGCCGTCGCCGCGCCCGCGCCTGCCGCCGCCCGCCGCGCGGCCGAGCGGCCCACGGGCGCCACGAGCGAGCGCCGCAAGGCCGAGAAGGACCGCCGGCGGACCGCGATGCACGCGGAGACCGACGACGCCGCGCTCCCCGCGATCGGCCTCGGCACCGCCGACGAGCCCACCGCGGACGGCGGCCTGGGCGGCGACCCCGCGGCGGCACCCGTCGTCGACCCGACCGGTGGCGCCCAGGCGCCGGACGAGCCGGTCGCGCCGACCACGACCGACACCGGCCCGACCGCGCCCACGACCGGGACCGGGCACGGCACCGGGACGGGTTCGGGCAGCGGGACCGGGACGACGACCGCCACCACGACGCCCGGCGCGCCCGCCGGGCAGCCGACCACGGTGGAGCCCCCGCGGGACACCGGGGCGCCCGCCGGCGCCGCGGCCCCCGCCGCCGGCCCGGGCGGTGCCAGCGGCCCCGGGCCCTCCGGCACGGTCCGCCCCTAGTGGCGCGCACCCCCGCCGCGGACGCCGGGCTCGAGCACGAGGAGGTGCTGCTGCGCCGCGGCCCGCGGTCCGGCCTCACCACCGTCGTCGCCGTCCACTCCACCGCCCGCGGCCCGTCGCTCGGCGGCTGCCGCATGTGGCGCTACGACGGCCACGACGCGGCGCTCGCCGACGCGCTGCGCCTGAGCCGGGCGATGACCTGGAAGTCCGCGGTCGCCGGGCTGCCGCTCGGCGGTGGCAAGGGCGTCATCGCGCTCCCCGCCGGGGCGCCGGCCCCCACGGGGGCGGCGCGCCGCGCCGCCCTGCTGGACTTCGCCGAGACCGTCGCGGTCCTCGACGGCCGCTACGTCACCGCCGAGGACGTCGGCACGTCCGCGCGCGACCTCGGGGTGATGGCCGGGGTCACGCCGCACGTGGCGGGCCTCAGCCGGGCACGGGGCGGCTCGGGCGACCCGTCCCCGTGGACGGCGCTCGGGGTCCTCGAGTCGATCCGGGCGAGCTGCGAGCGCGCGTTCGGCAGCGCGGACCTGCGCAGCCGCTCGGTCGCGGTGGTCGGGCTCGGGCACGTCGGCCTGGCGCTCGCCGGGCTGCTCGCCCGGGCCGGCGCGACGCTGCTCGTCACCGACATCGTCGCGGCGCGGCGCGAGGACGCGGCGCGCCCGGCGCCCGCTGGATCGCGTCGGGACGCGCGCTCACGGCCCCGGTCGACGTGCTCGCGCCGTGCGCCCTGGGCGGCGTGCTCGACGCCGACGCGGTCGCCGCCCTGCAGGCGCCGGTGGTCGCAGGCGCCGCCAACAACCAGCTCGCCGACGACGCGGTCGCCGGCCTGCTCGCCGACCGCGGGGTCCTCTGGGCGCCCGACTTCGTCGCCAACGCGGGCGGGATCGTGAACATCAGCGTCGAGCTCGAGCCGGACGGCTACGACCCGCGGCTGGCCCGCCGACGCGTCCGCGGCATCGGCGAGACGATGCGGACCGTGTTCGCGCAGGCCGACGCGACGGGATCCACCCCGCTGGACGCGGCGATGACGCTGGCCCGTCGGCGCGTCGCCGAGGCGGGCGGCGCCTAGACGACGCCGTCCGGATCGGCGGTCGACGTCTGCGCGCGGGCCCACTTCTGGGCCTCCTCGCGCTCGGCCTCCGCCTCCTCGGGCGTCTGGTCGGGCCAGTGCCCGTGCTCGTCGTAGAAGTCGCGCGCGGCCTCCTCGTCGCCACGCACCCCGTGACCGGTCGCCATGTACGCGAACATCGCGAGGACCGACAGGACCCCGGTCGCGAGGACGATCGTGCTCCAGATGCCGATGCCGAACACCCACCGAGGGTAGCGCCCGGCCGCGGCGGTCCACCCCGCCGCCCGACCCGGCATGCTGCGGGCGTGTTCCGCATCCTCTTCTTCGAGCCGCGCATCCCGCCGAACACCGGGAACGCGATCCGGCTGTGCGCGGTGACCGGGTGTGCGCTGCACCTCGTCCGGCCGCTCGGGTTCGACCTCACCGACGCGCAGCTGCGCCGCGCGGGCCTCGACTACCACGACCTCGCCGACGTGACCGTGCACGACGACCTCGCCGCCGCCTGGGCGGCCCTCGCCCCCGCGCGCGTGTTCGCGTTCACCTCGCGCGGGGGCACGCGCTACGCCGACGTCGCGTACGCGCCCGGGGACGTGCTGCTGTTCGGGCCCGAGCCCACCGGCCTGCCCGACCACGTCCTCGACGACGAGCACGTCACCGAGCGGGTCACGATCCCGATGCTGCCCGGCCGCCGCTCGCTGAACCTCACGAGCGCCGCGTCGATCGCCGCGTACGAGGCGTGGCGCCAGCACGACTTCGCCGTGCCCGACGCGTAGCGCGCCGGCTCAGATCGCGCCGTGCAGCCAGGTCGGGACCTCCGGCCGCTCGACGCCCCCGGGCAGCCGGCCCTCCTCCTCGAGCTTGTCGAGGTGCGCGGCCATCGTGATCGCCGCGGCCGGCCGCAGCTCCGCGGGCGCGTCGCCCCACGCGGCGTCCAGCAGGCCCTCGATCGTCCGCCCGCCCGCCGCGAGCGCGGCCACGAGCTTGCGCTCGCGCTCCAGGCGGTGCTCGAGGTACTCGTCGAGCTTCGCGTGCGGATCGTCCACCAGCGGGCCGTGCCCGGGGCAGATCAGCACGAGGTCGCGCGCCCGCAGGCCGCGCAGCGCGGCGAGATAGCCGGTCAGGGCCCCCGGGGAGGGGGCGACGAACACGCTGCCGGTGCCCAGGACGGCGTCGCCGCTGAAGAGCACCCCGTCGTCGGTGACGAACGCGAGGTGGTCCGGCGCGTGCCCGGGGCTCGCGACCGCGGTGAGCGGCCCGAACGCGGCACCGTCGGCGAGCGCGACGTCGGCCGGGAAGCGCGCGGCCCCGACGAGCGGGACCTCGCCGTCGCCGCGCAGCCGGTCCATCAGGGCGGCGTGACCGCCGACGTGGTCGGCGTGGTCGTGGGTCAGGGCGATCCCGCCGACGCCGCCGCGCTCCCGGGCGACGGCCGCGACCGCCTCCTGGTGCGACGCCTGCTCGGGACCGGGGTCGACGATCCAGCACGGCTCGCGACCGACCACCCAGGTGTTCGTGCCGGTCAGCGTGAACGGCCCCGGGTTCTCGGCGCGCACCAGCGCGATGTCGTGGTCCTCGAGCGTGCCCATCGTCGGCGGATCGTCGCACGCGGGCGCACGCCGCCGCCGATACCGGGTCGAGACCTCCGGGGCCCGGACCGCCGCTAGCGTCCGCGGCCATGTTCAGCAAGCTGTCCCGGCGCGCCAGGTCCAGTGGTGCACCGCCCGTCCCGGGCCCCGGTCCCGCCCCCGCCGGCGGGCCGTTCGCGGGCATGACCGCGGGCGCGTTCCCCGCGCTCGTGCCCGGCCGTGCACCGGTCGTCCTGCCGCCCGACCCGCTCGAGCAGCTCGAGCGTCTCGCGCTCCTGCACCAGCACGGGGCGCTCACCGACGACGAGTTCCGCCAGCAGAAGACGAAGCTCCTGGACGAGCTGTAGGGACCGCTCCGCCGCCGGGAGGGTCGCGGCCATCCTCCGGATGCGCCACGATGAGGGGGTGGCCCACCCGCCCGACCGGCTCAGCGCCCTCGACGCCTCGTTCCTGGACCTCGACACCGCGGTCGCGCCGCTGCACGTCGGCTGGACGATGCGGTTCGAGGGGACGGCGCCCCCGGTCGCGCAGCTGCGCCGCCACCTCGAGGCGCGCCTGGACCACGTGCCGCGCTTCCGCCGCCGCGTCACCGCGCCGCGCCTGGGCCTCGGCGACCTGCGCTGGTCCGACGACCCCGGCTTCGACGTCGCGCGCCACGTCCACGCGCTGCGGCTCGCCGCCCCCGGCGGCCCCGGGGAGCTGCGCGAGCTCGCCGGGACGCTGCTGTCCGTTCCGCTGGACCCCGCGCGGCCGCTGTGGCGGCTGTACCTCGTCGACGGGCTCGCCGGCGGGGGCTTCGCGCTGATCGGTCAGGCGCACCACGCGCTCGTCGACGGGATCGCGGCGATCGAGGTCGCGCTGCTGCTGTTCACCCCGGAGGCGCCCGCCCCGGCCGACGGGACGGACGGGGGTCCGTGGCTGCCCGCCGGGCCGGTGCCGCTCGTCGACGGGCTGACCGACGCGGTCCGCTCCCGGGTCGGGGGTGGCGGCCGGACCGCGCGGGCGCTGCTCGGGGCGGCCCGGCGCACCGACGCCGCCCGGCTGCGCGAGGTCGCCGGGGCGCTCGAGTCCTTCGCGCGGCCGTCGGCGGCCACGAGCCTCGACCGGACGGTCGGGCCGGCGCGCGAGGTCGCGTTCGCCACCACCGACCTCGAGGGCGTCCGCGACGCGGGCCGCCGCCACGGCGGGACGATCAACGACGTGCTGCTGGCCGCGTGCGCGCTCGCGCTCGGCCGGGCGCTGCGCCGCCGCGGCGAGCAGCCCGAGACCGTGAAGGTCCTCGTGCCGGTGAACGTGCGCGACGGCACGCCCGGAGGGCGCCGCCGCGGGCAACAAGATCTCGTTCGTCGGCGTCGACCTGCCGGTCGCCGAGACCGACCCGGTGCGCGTGCTGCGCCGCGTCCGCGCCCAGACCCGGGCCGCGAAGGCGGCCGGGGAGGCCGGCCCGCTCGCCGCGCTGGCCGACGCCGCCGACGTGCTGCCCGCCACGGCGCGTCGCGCGGTCACCCGCACCGCGGCGAGGGCCGCCTCGTTCACGGCGATCGTCAGCAACGTGCCCGGACCACCGGTCGACCTCGGGCTGCTGGGCCGCCCGCTGGCCGCGCTCTACCCGGCGGTGCCGTGCCTGGACGGGCACGCCCTGACGATCGGGGCGCTGAGCTACCGCGGGCGGCTGCACGTCGGGGTGACCGCCGACGCGGTCGTCGTGCCCGACGCGGTCGATCTCGCCCGGGACCTCGAGCAGGCGTTCGACACCCTGCGCGTCCTGCCCGCCGCGCGCGAGGGCACGCCCTGGCGCGAGCGGGCCCGCCGCCGCCGTCCCGCCGGGACCGCTACTTCGCGGCCAGGCGCGAGACGGTCCCGTTGAGCGACACGACGTAGACGCGGCCCGCCGTGTCCTCGCCGAACGAGGCGAGGCCCTCGACCTTCGGCAGGCCCGCGACGCGCCGCGACGTCGAGCCGGAGGCCTTGAGCTCGCCCGCGTAGATCTCGCCCTTGCAGAAGTCGCTGTAGACGTAGCGGCCGCGCAGCGCGGTCAGGGCGGGGTCGCGCACGACGTAGCCGCCGGTGATCGAGCACCAGCCGTCGTCGTGGGAGTGCTCGATGACCGGCTTGACGTGGCCCGGGGCGCTCTCGCCCTGGCGGAACACGCGCGAGCCCTCGAACGGCCGCCAGCCGAAGTTCGCGCCGGCGCCGGCCGCGCGGCCGTCGCGCCGCTGCACGAAGTCGACCTCCTCGATCTCCCCCTGCCCGACGTCCCCGATCACGAGGTCGCCGGTCGAGCGGTCGAAGCTGAACCGCCAGGGGTTGCGCAGGCCGTAGCTGAAGATCTCCCGGCGGGCGCCCGAGCGGCCGACGAACGGGTTGCTCGACGGCACCCGGTAGGCGCGCGAGCCGGTGCGGCGCGGATCGATCCGCAGCAGCTTGCCCAGCAGCGAGCCGAGGTCCTGGGCGTTGCCGCGGCTGCCGTGCTCGTCGCCCGCCCCGCCGCCGTCGCCGGTGGCGATGTAGAGCAGCCCGTCCGGCCCGAACTTCATGAGGCCGCCGTTGTGGTTGGACTCCGGGTCGTCCATGCGGAGCACCAGCCGGGCGCTCGAGCGGTCGGCGCGGTCCGCGGTCGCGCGGCGGTACTCGACGACCCGCTGCTTGGCGGCCTTGTCGGTGTAGTAGACGTAGAACCGTCCGGTCCTGGCGTAGTCGGGCGGGAACGCGACCGACAGCAGTCCCTGCTCGCCGCCCGCGGTGACGAGCGAGCGGATGTCCAGGAACGGCACGGCGAGCTTGCGTCCGCCGCGCACGACCATGATGCGGCCGCCCTGCTCGACGACGAACAGCCGCCGCCGGTCGCCGGGCGCGCCGGTGACGTAGAGCGGCTGGGTGAAGGAGCCGACGCGCCGCAGCTGCACGCCGGTGGCCTGGGCGGCGGCGGCGCCGGACCCGGTCGTCGCGGCGGGTGCGGCGTCCTGCATCGCCGAGGTCGGGGTCGAGCTCGCGACGGTCGCGGTGTCGTCGTCGGCCCCGCACGCGGCGAGCGCCGGGGCCAGCAGGCCGAGGGTCAGGAGCAGCAGCGGTCGCCGGGACATGCCAGCAGGATCGCACTTCGGAGGGCCCGCATGGCGCACCTGAGAGACTCGGCGCCTATGCGCGAACGCACCTTCGACGTGATCGTGATCGGCGCCGGCCCCGCCGGCGAGGTCGCCGCCGGACGCCTGGCCGACGGCGGCAAGGAGGTGGTGGTCGTCGAGGAGCACCTCATCGGCGGCGAGTGCTCCTTCTACGGCTGCATGCCGTCCAAGGCGCTGCTGCGCCCGGCCCAGCTGCTGGCCGAGGTGGCGCGCGTGCCCGGCGCCACCGAGGCGGTCACCGGCGAGCTCGACGTCGCGGCGACACTCGCGCGACGCGACCAGGTGATCCACGACCTCGACGACGCCTCCCAGCTGCCGTGGCTGCAGGAGCGCGACATCGCCGTCGTGCGCGGCCACGGCGTCCTCGCCGGCGAGCGCGAGGTCCGGGTCGGGGACGAGCTGCTGCGCGCGCGGGACGCCGTCGTGCTGGGCGTCGGGACGCGCGCGATGCTGCCCCCGATCGACGGGCTCGAGGCGGCCCGGCCGTGGACGAACCGCGAGGTCACCACGACGAAGGAGCTGCCCGCGTCGCTGGCGATCCTCGGCGGTGGCCCGATCGGCTGCGAGATGGCCGAGGCGTACCGGTCGCTCGGGGTCGTCGTGACGCTGCTGGAGGGCGGGGACCGGATCCTCTCCAAGGAGGAGCAGTTCGCCTCGGCGCTGGTGACCGAGTCGCTGCGCACGCGCGGCGTCGACCTGCGCACGGGCGTGCGGGTCGGGCGCGTGGAGCGCCCCGAGCCGGGCGGCCCGGTGACGCTCGTGCTGGAGGGCGGCGGAGACGTGACCGCCGACGAGCTGCTCGTGGCCGCCGGCCGCCGGTCGCTCACCGCGGACCTGGGCATCGAGGCGTTCGGCGGCGAGCCGGGCCGGCCGATCGAGGTCGACGACCAGCTGCGCGTGCCCGGCCACCCGTGGCTGTTCGTCTGCGGCGACGCCAACGGCAAGGCGCTGCTGACGCACGTCGGCAAGCACCAGGCGCGGATCGCCAGCGACGTCATCCTCGGCCGTGACGTGCGGCTGCGGCCCAGCATCGATCCGCCGCCGCGCGTCACGTTCACCGAGCCGCAGGTCGCGGCGGTCGGCTACACGCTCGCGCAGGCGAAGGCGGCGGGCATCAACGCCCGCTCGGCACGCGCGACGACCTCCGGCAACGCGGGCGCGTCCTTCCACGGACGCAACACGCCGGGCGAGTCGCGGATCGTCATCGACGACGACCGTGGCGTGCTCGTCGGCGCGACGTTCACCGGGCCCGACGTCCAGGACTTCCTGCACGCCGCGACCGTCGCGATCGTCGGCGCGGTCCCGCTGGAGGACCTGTGGCACAGCGTGCCGGCGTTCCCGACCCGCAGCGAGGTCTGGCTGCACCTGCTGGCCGACGCCGGGCTCTGAGCGCCCGGCCGCGGCGGGTCACCGCCCGCTACGGGCGGTCGTAGGACTCGGCGGGGAACTGCGGCAGCGCGGTCAGCGTGCCCGCCCGCGTGTACGGCTTCGCGAGGCGGCACGCGGGAGCCGAGGGCACCCCCCCGCCGGGCCGCTCGCCGACGTGGTTGCAGTCCCACGAGGCGTAGGCGCCGGTGTCGGCGAGCTCCTTGCCCGAGAGCACCCCGGGGTTGTGGTAGGCGTTGCCGCGGTTGCCGCTGACGCGGTTGGTGTGGATCGCGGCGGTCTCGACGCCGAGCGGGCCGAGCTGGCGCAGGTAGTGGCCGGGCGCGCCGGGCACCTGCGAGACGGTCTTCGCCCCGGTCGCCACGCCGAGGTTGCCGAACATGTCGGCGAGCGTCGCCTCGTTGTGCGCGACCCAGTTGAGGGTCGGGTTCAGCTCGCCCAGCCACGGGCCGAGCTCGTCGAGCACCGGCCGCAGGCCGTCGAGCACCTCCGCGGTCGCGGGCAGCGAGCGGCGGGAGATGTCGATCAGCGGGTCGAGGTCGGTGAACAGCCGCTGCAGGTCGGGTCCGAAGTCGCCGAGCGCGTCGAGCGTCGGGGCGAGGTCGTCCATCGCGACCTTCAGGTCGGCGACGACGGGCTGGCCGACGCGCGCGAAGCGGTCGAGCCGGCGGAACGTGCGGCGGGACTCGTCGAGGAACGTCGGGAAGACCTGGAAGGTGCGGGCGAACGCCTCGCGCTCGCGCTGGATCGCGGTGAAGACCGTGTTGCCGTTGCGGATGACGCGGTCGAGCTGGTTCTCGCGGCGGGTGATCGCCTGGAACACGAGGCCGGTGTTGCGGACGAGCCCGCCGAGCGCCGCGCGCTGCTCGTCGAGGACCTCGAGCAGGTCGCCGCCGGTCGTGACGAACCCGGGCAGGTTGCCGAGCGCGTCGTTGAGGTCGTCGCCGCGGTCGCGGATCGACCCGGCGGCGGAGCGCTGCCAGGTGCGGAACGCCTGCCGCGTGAACGGGTCGAGGGTGTTGAGGATCTCGTCGAGCTCGACGGTCGGCTGCACCTGCCGCGGGCGCAGGATCTCGCCCTCCCCGAGCTTCGGGGCGTCGCGGGTGCCCGTGGTCATCGCGACGTAGGTCTCGCCCAGCAGCGTCTTCTGGCGCAGCGTGACGCGCGCGTCGCTGGAGATCGGCGCGTACCGCGGGTCGATCTCGATCGTGGCGAGCGTCGCGTTGCCCTCCGGGTCGCGTTCCTTCGCGCGGACCTTGCCGATCGGCACGCCGGCGACGCGCACGTCGGCCTCGACGGCCAGCTGCGTCGCCTCGGGCAGCGCCACCTTGAAGCGGTAGCCCTCGGGCTTCAGCGGCGTCGAGCCGCCGAAGCTGATCCAGAGGAAGAGCAGCAGGCCGAAGCACGACAGCGCGAACAGCACCATCGTGAGCAGCCGGCCGACGGTGGGCGCCTGCTTGACCATCAGCCGGCCTCCCCCGTCTGCGCGAGCTTCGTCGCGCGCTCGGCGGCACGCTCGCTGGCGCGCAGGTCGCGGCGCACCTTGGCGCGGCGCGCGGCCGCCCCGTCGCCGCCGCAGATCGACGGGTCGGTGAGCACGCCGGTCAGGCCGAGCAGGAACTCCGAGGCGGGCAGGCTCGCGACCGTCGACTCGAGCACGTTGCAGGTGCCCGCGATCGTGATGCTGCGCATCGGGCCGTTGGCGTCCGCGTTGTTGAAGAGGTTCACCGACTGGTGGCCCAGCCACGCCAGCGCGAACGCGTAGCCCTCCTCGCGGCCGCGCTTGTCGGCGGGCTCACGACCGTTCGGGTTGTACCCGAGCATGTTGAAGAGGTGGTTGAGCACGGTGAACGTGCGCTTCAGCTGCGGCTCGGCCGCGACGAGGTCGGCGGCGGCGGGGCGCAGCTCGCGCACCAGCGGCCGCGCCTCGCGGACGAACGGGCGGATGTCGGTGCGCAGCAGCGGCGTCGCCTCGCGGGCGAACGGCAGCACCCGGTCGTTGGCGCGGCGCAGGGCGCGCGCCACGGGGCGCAGCTCGTCGGCGGCGGGCCGCAGGACCTTCGCGAGCTGCTCGACCTTCGCGAGCCCGTCGCGGGTCTCCTCCAGCGCGCCCGGCAGCTCGCGGACGGTGCCCTGGACGCCGTCGCGCTCGGCCGCGAGCGCGGTGAAGACGCGGTTGGAGGTCTGCACGAGCTCGGTGAGGTCCTCGGGCTCCTCGCCGAGCTTGGTGGTGAGCCGCTGCAGCGAGTTGATGAGCCGGCGCAGCTCGGTGCGCCGCTGCGCGACCGCGGTGGAGACGGCGGCGAGGTCGCGGTTGGTCGGCTCGAACCGGCGCAGGACCTCGCGCAGGTCGTCGTCGCGGCCCTTCAGGCCCTTGCCCGCCCCGTCCAGCAGCAGTTGCAGGTAGTCGCGCGTGTCGGTGTCCAGCGACTGCAGGAACTCGTCCGGGTTGACGTCCGGCAGCGTCGAGGCGATCGGGAGGGTCCAGCCCTCCTTCACCAGCGGTGCGGCCTTCGTGCCCGGGTCGAGCTCGATGAACATGTCCTTCAGGCCGGTCTTCGGCCGCAGCAGCGCCTTCGCGTCCTCGCGGACGAGGTCGTCGTACTTGCGGTCGAGCTCCATCGTGATGATGGCGCGGCCGTCCTTCAGCTCCGCCTTGGAGATGTCGCCGATCCGCACGCCGGAGACACGGACGGTCTGCCCCTGGCCGGGGGTGACCGCCTGCGCGGTCGCGAACTCGGCCTTGACGATGAACGGGCTCTCCTCGATCAGCGGGAACCGCAGCCGCTGCTTCTCGAGGATGTAGCCGCCGACGATCGCGGCGATGGTGAACAGGCCGATGACGGCGAACAGGTCGCCGCGACGCTTCTTGATCGCGCGGATCACTCGCCCGCCTCCCGGATGCGGCGGGCGTCGGCGGCCCGCTGGGCGGTGGCGCGCGCGCCGAGACGCTCGGCGGCGGCCTTCGTCAGCGGCTCGGTCACGACCTTCAGGGTCTTCTCGAGGCCCTCGATCTTCAGCTGGCGGCGCAGCCACGTGATCGCGCTGCCCTGGGACTTCGCGAGGCGCTCGGCGTAGGCCTCGCCGGAGGTGCGCACGCGGCGGCCGACGGGCGGGCCCTCGGGGATCGACTGCACGTTCGGCGCCTCCTGCGTCTCGCAGGGGGACGTCCGGCCGCATCGGCGGGTGCTTCGTCTTCGCGGGCGGGTTGACGCCGCCGAGCGGGGCGCTGGTGAGCAGGAAGCGGCCGGCCCCGATCGAGTACACGAAGTTCGCGCCGCCCTTGGCGGTCGTCTTGATGTACTGGCCGTTGCCGTCGAAGCCGCGGCTCTCCCCGGCGATGCCCGGGAGCCACTTCACGCCCTCCTGGAAGACCTTGCCGTTGGCCGGGAAGTTCTTGTCCTCGATCTTGCTGTTGGCCGTCGGCTGGATCACCTGGATCTGGCAGCTCGAGAGCAGCCGCGCCTGCTCCTGCAGCGGGACGCCGCCGACGTTCAGCTCGACGAGGTCGGGCACGACGCGGCGCAGGTCGCGGGCGAGGCCGCCGAGCTCGGCGGAGCGCAGCAGGCCGCGCAGCTCGCGCAGCAGCGGCAGCTGCGCGTCGAGCGACGGGCCCGCGGCGCGGACGGCCGGACGCAGCTCGCGCGCCAGGCGGCGCAGCGGCGGCAGCGCGGTGTTCAGCTCCCCGAGTGCGCGGTAGCCGGTCTCCAGCGTGTCGTCGAGCACGTCGACGGCACGCCGCAGGTTGCCCTGCTCGGCCTGGAAGGCGCCCGCGACCGTCGAGAAGTTCGTGATCAGGCCCTTGAGCGCGGCCGGGTCGCGGTCGAGCGCCTGGGCGACGACGCCGGCGCGGTCGACGTAGTTCGACAGGTCGTGGATGAGGATGCCGCGGGTGGCGTCGGCGACGATCGCGCCGTCGCGGTAGGCGGGCTCCCAGTACTGGATCGAGCGGTTGAAGCCCGCCGCACCGCCGTCCTGCAGCGCGCTGCCGTACTCCTGCAGCACGGTCTGCAGGTCCTCGCGGGTGTTCGCCTGCAGCGACTCGAGGACCTTGCCGAGGCCGACGGGCGCCGCGGTCTGCGTGAGCGGGATCGTGTCGCCGTCCCCGACGACCGGCGCGGTCGGCGACCCGGGCGTCATGTCGATGAAGACGTTGCCCTCGAGGAAGATCCGCGGCCGGATCTTCAGGCGCGCGTCGCGGTGCACGGGCAGGCCGCGGTCCTGGAGCTTCATCGTCACGACGACGCCGGGCGACCCGGGGTCGGGCTTCTCGACCTTCGTGACCTCGCCGACGGTGACGCCGGCGACGCGCACGGGCGACTTCGCCTTGACGCCCGCGGCGTCGCGGAACGCGGCCTTCATCTCGAACGGGTCGGCGAGCGGGTTGGCCTTCGTGAAGCCGAAGTAGACGCCGACGACGGCGAGGACGAGCACGAGCAGCCCGACGCGGAACGGATCGGCGGTCTTCTGGCCGCGTCTCATGGCAGGAGCTCCGGCGGCAGCTTCGGGCCCACCTGGGGCGAGCGCGAGAAGGTCTGGCCCTCGGGCACGCGCGGCCGACCGGTGAAGGTCGGGCCGGAGTTCCCGGGGATGTGCGGGTCGACGACGATGTTCTGGTCCGCGGGGCCGTACGCGTTGAGGCGCTGGTGGTAGCCGCGCTGCCCGGACTCGCAGTCGGCGTTGCCCTGCTCGTCGATCGCCGCGCCGTAGGGGGTCAGGTGCAGGTTCATCGGCGAGCCGGTGAGGGTCGGCTCGCCGTTGGCGGGCCGGGCGGCGCCGAGCGTCCCGACGCTCGAGGCGAGCGGGTTGACCGTGCGCGAGGCCTGGTTGAGCAGGGTGCGCTGCGACGTGCCGGTCGGGTCGGGCTCGGTGAGGTGCTCGCTGACGTGGGTCCAGGCGTAGTTGAAGTAGTTGCAGACCGTGATGTGCGGGCCGAGGAACCGCACGAACGGGTTGAGGATGTCGACCGTGCGGTTGACGCCACGGATCGCCGCCGGCGTCGCCGGGTCGCGGGCGAGCCGGTCCGCGGCCTGCAGGACGCCGCGCAGGTTGCGGTTGAGCTCCGGGGTGCGGCGCTGGACGCGCGCACCGGTCTCCAGGGCGGGCGTGATGCGGGGCAGCGTGCGCGGCAGCTGGCGGGCGACCCGCTCGACGGAGCCGCTGAAGGCCGCGAAGTCCCGCAGGAACGGCCGCTGCGTGCGGAGCGACGCGATGCCGGTGCGCAGCGTCGGGCCGGACTTCTCGATCGTCTGCTGGAGCTTCTCGGGGTCGCGCGACCAGGCCTCGAACACGTCCGCGCCGGCGGTGAACTGGTTGGCGTACTGGTCGGCGATCGGCGCGACGACGCGCGCGGCGTCGCCGAGCTCCTTGAGGAAGCGGACGAGCTGGGTGTCCTCGTCGGAGAGCACCGTCATGACCGGCTCGAGCGCGCCGAGGAACCGCGGCAGGTCGGCGATCGCCTCGTTGACGGCGACGCCGCGGCCGCTGAGCGCGGTGCCGAAGCCCTCGACGTTGCGCTGCACGGACGTCCGCGTCCGCTCGTCGAAGATCGAGTAGAAGTCGTCGAGCTCGACCGGGAAGGTCGCCTGGTCGGCGGGGAGCGTGTCGCCGTCGCGGAACGTCTGCGTGGCGGTGCCGCGCGTGATCTCGACGTACTTGAGGCCGAGCACCGAGCGCGGGCGCAGGTCGACGGTCGAGTCGACGGGCAGCGGGTCGCCCTTGTCGTCGAGCTTCAGCGTGATCTCGGCCCCGGTGGTGCCGTCCGGCAGCCGGACGGGCTCCATGTCGGACACGATGCCGACGCGGAAGCCGCCCTCGCGCACGTCGTTGCCGGGCAGGACGTTCGCGCCGCTGGCGACGCGCACCTTCAGCTCGGTGGTCGGGACGAACGGCAGCCCGGAGTTCGCGTTGTACGCCAGGAACACCGCGACCGTGACGATGAGGACGGTGACGGCGCCGACGAGGACCGGGTTGGCGACGACGCTGGGACGGTTGCGCGACACGCTCAGCCCCCCAGCAGGTAGTCGAGGAGGCCGGAGCTCTGCGTCTGCGGGCGGCCCTGGCCCTTGCCGGTCAGCGCGCCGCCGAGCCCGTCGAGCTGGTCCTGGAGCTTGGGCGGCAGCACGCCGTCGGGCAGCAGGCCGTCGAGCAGGTCGCCGAGGAGGCCCTCGGACTGCGGCGTCGCGGACGGGGCCGGCGTCGCCGTCGGGGCCGGCGCGGTCGGCGTCGGGGTGGCGGCCGGCTGCGCGGGACGGGCGTCGTCCTCGCGCTCGGACGCGCGCGTCTGGGTGGTGCCGGTCGCCGTCGGGTCGGGCTCGTTGATGCCCGGGGCCCGCGGGCCAAGCGCGGTCGAGCAGCGCTCGCGCGCCTTGTCGGTGCGGGCGCGGGCGGCGTCCCAGTAGAACGCGCACGAGGCGTCGACGAAGGCGGAGACCTTGAGCATGTGGCCGTTGCCGTCGAAGACGTTGGTGGCCTGGCCCTGGAAGAAGATGTAGCGCAGCAGCGCCTCGAGCCCGGTGTAGCCGCCGGTGCCGCGCGGGTTGCGGGCGTCGTCCTCGACGGCGTTGGCGGGGTCGTCGAGGTGCTCGAGCGTGATCGCGAGGTTCTGCGCCAGCTCGGGCAGGTCGGTGACCGCGCGGCTGAGGCGCCGGACCTGCGGGCGCAGCGCGACGACCGCGGTGCGGCCGGCGCGCGCGGCCTGTGCGAGCGAGGCGGTCGAGGGCCGCGACGCCTGCGAGAAGTCGCCGAAGGCGTCGAGGAAGCGGGTCAGGCGCGGCGCCTGCGCGGACAGGGTCCGCAGCGCGGGCACCTGCCGGTCGGCGGCGCGGCCGAGCAGCCGCATCGTCGGCTGGAGCTCGGCGAGGAAGGTCGGGAGCGCGCGGAACTGCTCGCGCAGCTCGTCGCTGCGCGACCCGCTCGCCGCGGCGGTGTCGCGCGCCTCGCGGACGAACCGCACGACGTCGTCGCGGTTGTCGGCCAGCGCGGTGACGACCGTGTCGGCGTCGCGGTAGAGGTCGCGGATCGTGCGGCGCTGCTGGGCGAGCTTCGCGAGGACCTGGTCGGTCTCGCGCAGCGCGGGCACGGCGCGGCGGATCGTCTCGTTGAGGTCGCCGCCGCGGGCCGCGAGCCCGGCGCCGAACTCGCTGAGCAGGATCGAGAAGCGCTCGCGGTAGGGGCGGCGCCAGATGTCGTTGACGAGGTCGACCGGGACGGTCGAGCGCGTCTGCGCGACGGGGATCGTGCCACCGCGCGGCAGCTCGGGCCCGGCGGTGCCGGGCTGGCAGTCGATGAAGTACTCGCCGATCAGCGACTGCGGGCGGGTCTCGCACACGGCGCTGCGGCGGAGCACGCCGAACCCGTCCTGCGTGATCTCGATCTCGACGCGGGCGCGGTAGTCGTCGCGCGTGATCTCCATCGTCTTGATCTGGCCGGAGCGGACCCCGGCGACCTTCACGTCGGCGCCCTCGATCAGCCCAAACGCGTTGTCGAGCTCGACCCAGTAGGTCGGGTTGCCGTCGCCGTCGCCCGCGCCGGTGCCGACGACCGCGAAGGTCGCCACGAGCGCGAGCGCGAGGAGGCCGAGGAGCGCGCGCTTCATCGTCCCGGGGGCACCTGGGTGCGGTCGCAGTCGAAGCCCTCGGGCACGTACGGGTTGGAGCCGTCGGCGGCGGGACGCTCGGCCGAGCCCGGGCAGCGGTTGTTCTGGCTGACCGACGCGGTGGTCTGGAACAGCGCGTCGCGCAGCGCGGGCGGGATCGGCTGCAGCACCCCGTCGGCGAGCGCGAACGCGTTGACCGTCAGGGCGTTGCGGCTCACCGAGCCGTTGGCGTCGTAGACGCCGGAGTGGCTGAAGTCGTCGAACCAGCCGGTGAGGTCGACCGCGTAGGGGCGCAGGAAGGCGAGGTGCTCGCGCGAGCCGGCGAGCGACTTCGCGGTCGTCGGGAACGTGCCCGGGCGCTCCTGGCCGTTGCGGACCTTCGTCGCGACCACCTGGTCGCGGAACGGCAGCACGGCGCGGCCGAGCTCGATGAGGTCGTTGTCCTTGCCGTCCCGGCGGATCGTCGTCGACAGGTCGCGCACGACCGGACGCGCGGTCTGCGCGAGCGGCCGCAGCTGCGCGAGCACGCGCCGCAGCTTCGGGGTGACCGGCCGGGACTCCTCGAGCAGCGGCTCGACGTCGTCGAGCGCGGAGCGCAGGTTCACGAACGTCGTGTTGCTGCGCCGCATGAAGTCGGGCAGGCGCGCGATGGCGCGCGAGAGGTCGTCCTCCTCTGTCGCGATCGCGCCCGTCGTGTCGGCGAGGCCGTCGATCAGCGCGCTGAGGTCCGCGGAGCGCTCGGCGATGTCGGTGACGAGCCGCGCGTTGGCGAGCAGGAAGCGCTGCAGCAGCGGCGTGTCGCGGTTGACCTCGGCGAACAGGCGCTGGGAGGCGATCAGCGTCGGGTTGAGGTACTGGAAGCCCGCCCGGGCCTGCGCCTCGCGGCCCGCGTAG
Organism: Conexibacter sp. W3-3-2; assembly: GCF_009707605.1. Lineage (NCBI taxonomy): Bacteria > Bacillati > Actinomycetota > Thermoleophilia > Solirubrobacterales > Conexibacteraceae > Conexibacter > Conexibacter sp. W3-3-2. The sequence goes on from NZ_WLYW01000001.1 coordinate 1,618,311, forward strand.
AGCGTGCCGTTGCCGCGGATGAAGTCGCGCAGCCCGCGCTTGGTCCTGTCGTCGAACAGCGAGAAGAGCTGGTCGATGTCGACCGCGGAGGTCGTGCTGGCGGTCGGCAGGACGCCGCCGTCGGCGATCGTGGCGCGCGGGGAGCCGGGTGTCTCCTCCGGGATCTGCAGGTCGACATAGCGGCCGACGATGCTCGACAGCGACGCGAGCCGCAACGTGGCGCGCGTGCCCTCGCGCAGGGGCGCCACGTCGTCGTCGAGCTCGAGCGTCAGCTCGGCCTGGCCGTCGTCGGTGAGCTCGATCTGCTTGACGAGCCCGACCTTGCGGCCGCCGCTCTGGACGAGGTTGCCCTCGACCATCTGGGTGGCGGCCTGGAAGCGGGCCTTGACCGTGTAGGGCTCGTCCCCGGTCAGGACCAGCACGGCGAGCAGCGCCACGAGCGCGAGGGCAGCGGCGATCGCGGCGCGACCGACGGCGCCGATTCCCCCTCCTCCCTGCTGCTCGATCTGTGTGCTCTCCACTCGGGCTCCCACGCCGCTGGCGACGCTGTGCGATGACCCCGTCGTGTGCTGCGGCGCGCACGATACCCCGGACAGCGGTCGGGTGCGTCACCAATCGAACGACGACGTTCAGTCGAACGGCCTGTCCGAGGCCGTCACGGAGCGCTACCGTCCAGGGCATGAGCACTGTCGAGCAGCCCGCCAGCAGCCGCCGCGCGATCTTCGAGGACGAGCACGAGGACTTCCGCGAGAGCGTCCGCCGCTGGCTCACCAACGAGGTCGCGCCCCACTTCGAGCAGTGGGAGAAGGACGGCATCGTCCCCCGCGACGTGTTCGCCGCGGCGGGTGCGAACGGCTTCATCGGGACCCAGATCCCGGAGGAGTTCGGCGGCGCCGGCGTCGAGGACTTCCGCTTCAACGTCATCCTCGGCGAGGAGATCTGCCGGCAGGCGCTCGGCGGCGTCGCGGTCGGCCTGACGCTCCACAACGACGTCTGCCTCCCCTACTTCCTCGAGTACTGCAACGACGAGCAGAAGGAGCGCTGGCTCCCGGGGATCGCCGACGGCACGAAGATCACCGCGATCGCGATGACCGAGCCGGGCGCGGGCTCCGACCTCGCCGGCATCAAGACGAAGGCGGTCCGCGACGGCGACCACTACATCGTCAACGGCGCCAAGACGTTCATCACCAACGGCATCAACGCGGACCTCATCGTCACCGCGGTGAAGACCGACCCCAACGAGCGCCACAAGGGCATCTCGATGCTCGTCATCGAGGCCGACACGCCCGGCTTCGAGCGCGGCCGCAACCTCGAGAAGGTCGGCATGCACTCCCAGGACACCGCCGAGTTGTTCTTCAACGACGCGCGCGTGCCGGTCGAGAACCTGCTCGTCGCCGAGGGCGTCGGCTTCGGCCAGATGGTCCACAACCTGGCGCAGGAGCGCCTGAGCGTCGCCGTCGTCGGCGTCGCGACCGCCGCCGCGGCACTGCAGATGGCGGTCGACTACGTCAAGGAGCGCACCGCGTTCGGCGAGTCGATCTCGAAGTTCCAGAACACCCGCTTCGTGCTCGCCGAGTGCAAGACCGAGGTCGACGCCGCGCAGGCGTTCCTGGACCAGTGCACGATGGAGCTCGTGAACGGCACGCTGACGGTCGAGCGCGCCGCGTCGCTGAAGCTCTTCGCCACCGAGGTGCAGGGCCGCGTCATCGACAAGTGCCTGCAGCTCTTCGGCGGCTACGGCTACATGCTCGAGTACCCGATCGCCCGCCTCTACGCGGACGCGCGCGTGTCGCGGATCTACGCGGGCAGCAACGAGATCATGAAGGAGATCGTCGGCCGGTCCCTCACCTAGGACCGGCCCGCTCCGGGCGCGCCCTCAGTGGGCGTGCCCGGGACGCACCCGGTGCATGATCGCCACGATCACCGCGCCGACGACGACGCCCAGCAGCGCCGACGCCCCGGTGTTCGTCAGCCAGGCCCCGACGCCGCCGACCGCTCCGAGCGCGTCGTGGACGTCCTCCTCGAGGTGGTGCACGGCGTCGTAGAGCGCGTGCACGCCGAGGTCGTCGAGGCCGACGAGCAGGATGTGGCCGCCGACCCACAGCATCGCCGCGATGCCGACCGTGGACAGCACGCCCATGACGATCGGCATCCCGCGCACGAGGCCGCGGCCGAACCGGGCGGCGAAGCCCTCGCGGGTCTGCACGAGCCGCAGCCCGATGTCGTCCATCTTCACGATCAGGGCGACCGCCCCGTAGACCAGCGCGGTGATCGCGAAGGCGACGAGGACGAGGATCATCGCGCGCGTGAGGAACGGCTCGTCGGTGACCTCGTTGAGCGAGATCACCATGATCTCGGCCGAGAGGATGAAGTCCGTGCGGATCGCGCCGCCGACGAGCTCCTCCTCCTGGTCGGGTCCGAGCTCGGTGACCGGGGCGGCCGCCTCCCCGTGGTGGCCGGGACCGACCTTCTCCCAGATCTTCTCGGCGCCCTCGAAGCACAGGTAGGCGCCGCCGACCATCAGCAGCGGGGTCAGCAGCCAGTCCAGGAACTCGCTCAGCAGCAGCGCCGCGGGCAGGATGAACAGGAGCTTGTTGCGCAGCGACCCCTGCGCGATGCGCCGGATCATCGGCAGCTCGCGCTCGGGCGCGAAGCCCTGCACGTAGCGGGGCGTCACGGCGGCGTCGTCGACGATGACGCCGGCGGCCTTCACGCTCGCGCGGCTGGCGCCGGCGGCGACGTCGTCGATCGACGCGGCGGCGACGCGCGCGATCGCGGCGACGTCGTCGAGCAGTGCGGCGAGCCCGGCGCTCACGCCCGGACCGTCCTACGAGGGGTTCTCACGCGCCACAGGGTAGGGGGCGGCGCCCCCGGAAGGGGTGCTCAGCGGCGCTTGGCGGCGGTCACGTCGCGGTTGCCGCCGCTCTGCTCGTCCCACAGCCGCAGCTGCCGGGACGGGTCGATCGGCCGCCCGCCGGTGAAGTAGCCGGGACCGCTCCACAGCTCGAAGTGCAGGTGGCAGGCGGTCGAGCGGCCGGTCGTGCCGACGTCGCCGATCCGCTGCCCGGTGTGCACGTCGTCGCCGACCTTCAGCGGCGAGGGCTGCTGCAGGTGCATGTAGACCATGTCGCTCGGCGAGCCGACGACGTCGATCACCACGTAGTTCCCGCCGCCGCCGTCGTAGCCGGCCCGCTCGACGGTGCCGCCGCGGGCGGCCAGGAGCGGCGTGCCGCAGTCGGCGAGGATGTCCTGCCCCTGGTGGCCGCGACCGGCACCGGGACCGTCCCCGTAGACGTGCGGGCCACGGACCGGGAAGTACGCGCGCAGGTACTCGAACGACTCGGCGACCGGTGCCGGGGCGGCCCCGTCGACGCCGATGCGGAAGCGGTAGCGCCCGTCCTTCTCGCCGCGGCCGTCCTCGGCGCCGCCGTCCCAGCGCAGCCGCTGCTCCTCGCCGCGGGCGACGTCGCGCAGCTCCCAGCGCTCGACGGGCGCGACGGCCCCGGAGCGGTACAGCTCCACGACGACGGCGGCGGTGCCGCTGCCCGGCACCGTGAAGGTGAGGGTCTGCGGCCGCGGGCCGGCGAGCAGGACGCGGCGCGCGGCGATCGCGGCGACGAGCTCGCTCGAGCCCTCGGGGGTCGCGGTGGCGGCCGGGGCGTCGGCGGAGACGCCGCCGGCGCCGGGGTCCATCGGGGCGCCGGACGACTCGGCCGGCACGATGATCAGGGCGGCGGCCGTCAGGGCCACCGTCAGCGCTCGGTGCATGTTCTGGACTCTCGGGATCGGGCGGGTGCGTGCAGTCGAACCACCCCTTGGCGGGTGGCGGCCCGGATGCAGGTCCCCCGACCGATCCAGTCCATCGCGATCACGTCCCAGCCCCCCCGGGGCGCGTCGCTCGTCGGGAGAAACCCCCTGACAGCAGGCAGGTTACAGGTCCGTCACACGGGGTGTGACGGAGATCACACGAGGACCGTCGGCGCCGGGGCGGCGAACTGATCCGCCGCCGCGGTTCGCGCGAAGATCCCGTAGCGCATGCACATCGCGATCATCGGCACCGGCATCTCCGGCCTCACGGCCGCCCACCACCTCCACGCGGAGCACGACCTCACGCTGTTCGAGGCCGGCCCCTACGTCGGCGGCCACACGAACACCGTGCACGTCGAGACCGACGCGGGCGCGTGGGACGTCGACACGGGCTTCATCGTCTGCAACGACCGCACGTACCCGAACTTCCTCGCGATGATGGACGAGCTCGGCGTCGCCCGCCGCGAGACGCACATGGGCTTCAGCGTCACCGCCGAGGGCGAGGACTTCGAGTACGCGGGCACGCCGAAGGGCCTGTTCTGCCAGCCGCGCAACGCGGTGCGCCCCGCGTTCCTGCGGATGATCCGCGACCTGCTGCGCTTCAACAAGGAGCTCGCGGCGATCGTCGCCGACCCCACCGACACGCGCGGCGACCTGTCGCTGCTCGCCTTCCTGCGCGCGGGCGGCTACTCGGACTTCTTCCGCGACCGGCTGATCGTCCCGCAGGCGAGCGCCGTGTGGTCCGCCGAGCCCGACCAGCTCGACGCGTTCCCGATCCGGTTCATGGCGCAGTTCTTCGCCAACCACGGGATGCTGAGCTTCCGCGACCGGCCGACGTGGATGACGATCGCCGGCGGCTCGCAGACCTACGTGCGCGCGATCACCGCGCGGCTCGACCGCCCGGTCCGCACCTCGACCCCGGTCACGAGCGTCCGGCGGTTCGACACCCACGTCGAGGTCACCCCCGTGGGCGGCGAGCCCGAGCGGTTCGACGAGGTCATCCTCGCCTGCCACGCCGACCAGGCGCTCGCGATCCTCGGGGACGACGCGACGCCGCTGGAGCGCGAGCTGCTCGCCTGCTTCCCCTACCAGCCCAACGAGGCGGTGCTGCACACCGACACGCGGATGCTCCCCCGCCGCCCCGCCGCCCGCCAGGCGTGGAACTTCCACCTGCTCGACGAGCCGCAGGCCCGCACGACCGTGACGTACGGCATGAACCACCTGATGGGCCTCGAGGCGCCGCACGACTTCTGCGTGACGCTGAACCTCACCGACCGCATCGACCCGGCGAAGATCGTCGAGGTCATCCAGTACGCGCACCCGGTCTTCACCCCCGAGGGCGTCGCCGCCCAGGCCCGCCACGGGGAGATCAGCGGCGTGCGCCGGACCCACTTCTGCGGGGCGTACTGGCGCTGGGGGTTCCACGAGGACGGCGTCTTCAGCGCGCTGCAGGCGCTGCCGGGCGTCGGCCGCAGCCAGGTCGGTTCGCCCGCGTGACGCGGCGCTCCGCCATCTACCGCGGCACCGTCCGCCACCGCCGCACGACGCCGATCGCGCACGCGTTCACCTACGACGTCGGCATGCTCTGGATCGACCTCGAGGAGGCCGACGAGCTGTTCGCGCACGCCCCGCTGTGGTCGGCGCGCCGGCCCCGCACACCCGGCGGCGTCTCGCGCGCGGACCTGCTGGGCGACCCGGCGGTGCCGCTCGACGTCGCCGTGCGCGACCTCGTGCAGGAGCGACTCGGCACCCGGCCCACCGGCCGCATCGGCGTGCTCACGACGCCGCGGACGTTCGGCCGCGCGTTCAACCCCGTCAGCTTCTACCTCTGCTTCTCCCCGCAGGACGACGACGCCCCGGTCGCGATCGTCGCCGACGTCGAGAACACGCCGTGGAACGAGCGCCACGCCTACGTCGCCGCCTGCGACCCGGACGCGCGCGTGCAGGACCTCGCGTTCGAGAAGGTCTTCCACGTCTCGCCGCTGATGGGCATGGCCCAGCGCTACCGGTTCCGGCTCACGCGGCCCGGCCCGACCTGGAGCATCCACATCGCCAGCGACGGGGAGAGCGCGTTCGACGCGACGCTCAACCTCCGCCGCGAGGAGCTGTCCGGCGCCGCGCTGGCACGGCTGCTCGCCCGCTTCCCCCTCCAGAGCGCCCGCACCGGCGCGCTGATCTACTCCAACGCCCTGAGGCTCAAGCTCAAGGGCGCCCCCTACCACCCCCACCCGGTGAAGGACATGCGCGCATCGAAGACCCGGACCGTCCTGCACGGTCTCCTCAAGCACTGGATCCGCGACGGGGAGCTCACGCTCGTCGACGCGCACGGCTCGACGACCGTCGGGGACGCCTGGAAGGACGGGACCGGCACGCCGCTGCGGGCGACGGTCACGATCCACGACGAGCGCGCGTACCGCGCCCTGCTGAAGGGCAGCCTCGGGCTCGCGGAGAGCTACCGCGACGGCTGGTGGGACGCCGACGACCTCGTCGGGATCGTGCGCATCGCCGCGCGCAACATCCACCGCGGCGACGCGTACCGGCGCCGCCTGCGTCCCGTGCTCGCCCCCGTCCAGGGCGCGGTCGCCACCGCGCGACGGAACACGATCGACCGCTCCAAGCAGCAGATCAGCGCGCACTACGACCTCGGCAACGACCTCTACGGGCTGATGCTCGACGAGACGATGATGTACTCGTCGGCGATCTACCCGACGCCCGAGGCGACGCTGCACGAGGCGCAGCTGTGCAAGCTCGACCGCATCTGCGACAAGCTCGAGCTCGGTCCCGACGACCACCTGCTGGAGATCGGCACGGGCTGGGGCGGGCTCGCCATCCACGCCGCGCGCCGCAGCGGCTGCCGCGTCACCACCACGACGATCTCGCGCGAGCAGCACGCGCTGGCCGTCGAGCGCGTCCGCGCCGCCGGCCTGCAGGACCGCATCACCGTCCTGCTCGAGGACTACCGCAACCTCACCGGCACGTACTCGAAGCTCGTGTCGATCGAGATGATCGAGGCGGTCGGCTGGCGCGACTTCCCGACGTTCTTCCGCGTCTGCGGCGAGCGGCTCGCCGACGACGGCCTGATGCTCCTGCAGGCGATCACGATCGACGACCGCGCCTACGACGTCGAGAAGGCCACGAAGAGCTTCATCAACCAGCTGATCTTCCCCGGCGGCTGCCTGCCGTCCGTGCGCGAGATCCAGCGCTGCGTCGGGTCGTTCACCGCGCTGCGCAACGTGCAGCTCGAGGACATCACGCCGCACTACGTCACGACGCTCGCCGCGTGGCGCGAGCGCTTCGAGCAGGCCGCCGCCGCGGGCGCCCTGGACGAGCAGCGCTACGACGAGCAGTTCCGTCGCATCTGGTCGCTCTACCTCGCCTACTGCGAGGGCGGCTTCGCCGAGCGCCGGATCCAGGACGTCCAGATCCTGCTCGCGGGCCCGCGGTTCCGTGGCGAGGCGCTCCTCCCCGGGCTGCCCGACCAGCCGACGAGCGCGCCGGTGACGACGCTGCACCTCGCCGACGACGGACCGCACACCCGCCACGTGGCGTGAGCGCCACCGGCATCGCGTACGACCGGACGGGCACCGGCCCGCCGGTCGTCCTGCTGCACGGCCTCGGCGGGGAGCGGCAGGTCTGGGACGCGGTCGTCGAGCACCTCCGCGCCGAGCGCGAGGTGGTGACCGTCGACCTGCCCGGGTTCGGCGCGTCGGCGCCGCTGGCGCAGGACGTCGTGCCGACCCCGGCCGCCATCGCCGAGCAGCTCGCCCGCTTCCTGGGCGAGATCGGCCTCGAGCGACCCCACGTCGCCGGCAACTCGCTGGGCGGCTGGATCGCGCTCGAGCTCGCCCGGCGCGACGTGGTGGCCTCGGTCACCGGGCTCTGCCCGGCGCTGTGGGAGCGACCGCTGCCGCCCAAGCCGTTCGTCATGCACCGGGTCGCGCGGACGCTGCGGCCGGCGCTGCCGGCGCTCATGCGCACCGGGCTCGGCCGGCGGGCCGCGCTGCTGGGGATCGTCGCCCGTCCCGGGGACGTCTCCCCGCAGGACGCCCTGCGGGTCGCGAGCGCCTACGCGAGCGCGCCCGCGTTCGCGGCCACGAACCGCGCGATGCGCAGCGGCCACTTCACGGGCGGCGAGCGCATCCGCGTCCCGGTGCTGCTCGCCTGGGGGGAGCTCGACCGGCTGGTGACGCCGCCGGCCCGCGCGCTCGTCCCCCACGCGGTGTCGATCACCCTGCCGGGCTGCAGCCACCTCCCGATGCTCGACGATCCCGCGCTGTCGGCGCGCACGATCCTGCGCGGATCGGCGCGGACGACTGGCTGACCGCGACAGCACGTCGCATAATCGTCGGATGCGCCGCCCGCCGGCCTCCGTCGGGGCCGCCACCGACGACCCCCTGCAGCGCGTGCGTGAGGCATCGCGGATGCCGCTCGCCCGGACGATGCTCGTCGTCGCGATCGCCTCCGTCACGTTCGGCACCGTGTTCGTGGTCCAGGGGGTCACCGGCGAGGTCGCGGACGCTCGGCTCGTCGGTGTCGGCCTGATCCTGCTCGGCGCGCTCGCCGCGGTCGCGCAGCGGCTCCTGCGCAACGGACGGATCGAGGACGGGGCGACCGTCACGGTCGTCGTCTTCCTCGGCGGGGCGATGATGCTCGCCGTCCTGCTGCCCGGGAGCGCCGTCGTCACCGTGCTCGGCTGCGTCGTGGTGGCGACGATCGCGCTGCAGCACCTCTCGGACCGGCGCCTGATGCTCGTCCTCGCCGGGGCGGGGGCGGGCGTCGTCGCGATCGTCGTCTCGCGGCAGCTGTGGCGGCCGGTCCCGCCGCCGGAGGCGGTCGGCGGCGCGCCGCTGTGGCTGCTCGACGGCGCCGAGCTCGCCGGCGCCGCCGCGATGGGCGCGATCATCGCGGTGCTGCTCGTGCAGTTCCGTCGCCGTCTCCAGGGCACGATCGAGGAGCTCCGCGGCCTCCTGGCCCGCGAGCGGGCGCTGCGCGACGAGCACGCCCGCGAGGCCCGGGCCCGCGGCGTCGCCGAGGCGCGGGGCCGGGCGCGCGCGGAGTTCCTGGCCCACATGAGCCACGAGATCCGCACCCCGCTCAACGCGATCATCGGTCTCGGCGGCCTGCTTGAGGACGCGGACCTCGACGCCCGCTCCGCCGAGCACGCCCGGATCATCCGCGCCTCGGGCGATCACCTGCTCACGCTCGTCAACGACGTCCTGGACTTCTCGCGGATCGACGCGGGCGAGGTCGTGCTCGGGACCGCCGACGTGCCGCTCGCCGACGTCGTGGAAGGGGTCGTGGACGTGCTGCGCGTCGCCGCCGACCGCCGCGGGATCGCGCTCCACGCCACGGTCGACCCGGCCCTGCCCCCGGTCGTGGTCGCCGACGGCGCGCGGCTGCGGCAGATCCTCATGAACCTCGTCGCCAACGCCGTCCGCTTCACCGACCAGGGCGAGGTGGAGGTGCGGGTCGAGCCGGGGCCCCGCCCCGACGGCGCCACGCAGCTGCGGTTCGTGGTCCGGGACACCGGCGTCGGGATCGCGCCCGAGCGCCTCGCCGACGTCTTCGAGCCGTTCACCCAGGCCGACGCCGCCAGTGCCCGGCACCACGGCGGGACCGGCCTGGGCCTGACGATCAGCCGCGAGCTCGCCCGGCTGATGGGCGGGACCCTCCAGGGGACGAGCACGGTGGGCGTCGGCTCGACGTTCGTGCTCGAGCTGCCGCTCTCCGCGGGCACCGCGCCCCCGCCGTCCGTCGAACCGGACCGGCCGTGGATGGACGCGGGCATGGCGGCCCGCCTGCCCCGCCGGATCCTCCTCGTCGAGGACAGCCGCACCAATCAGCTCGTCGTGGTGCGGCTGCTGGAGCGGCTGGGCTATCGCGCCGACGTGGCGGGCGACGGACGCGAGGCGCTCGAGGCGTGCGACCGCCAGTCCTACGACGTGATCTTCATGGACCTCCACATGCCAGAGCTCGACGGCCTCGCCGCCACGCGCGAGCTGCGCCGGCGCGAGCTCGCGCCGCGCCCGTACGTCATTGGCTTCAGCGCGGCCGCGTTCGAGTCGGACCGGCGCGCGTGCCTCGCCGCCGGCATGGACGACTTCGTCGCCAAGCCCGCCACCGGCCCGATGCTCGCGGCCGCGCTGGAGCGCTCGGGGGGACCGCGTGCCGCTCAGCGCCGCGGCGCGCAGGTGCGGTAGCGGCGGACCTGCTCGACGGTCCGCCCCGCGGTCGTGCGGGCGACGATCTTCACGCGCACGGTGCCCTTCGGCAGGCCGCGCAGGTCGATCCGCGCGGTCAGCCGGCGGCCGCGCACGACCCGGACCCGCCTGGTCCCGACGAAGACCGTGGCGCTGCGCAGCCGCTGACCGCGCGGGGCGCTCAGGCGGATCGTGAACTGCCGGCGGCTGACGCAGCGCGTGGCGGGCGGCAGGCCGAGCGCGTCACGGTCGACGGTCGCGGCCGCGTCACCGGTCGGGAGCGTCACGCGCGCCCGCGACACGGACACGACCGCGGTCCCGCGCGTGATCCCGTAGAGGTTCGACCCGCCGACGAGCTCGAAGCGGTAGCGGCTCCCCGGGGTGACGCGCATCGCGACGCCCTCGAGCCGCCGCGTGACCGTGTGCTCCCTGTCCGTCGAGCAGCACCGGGATCGGCGTCGACTGGTTGCCCACCACGACGCCGCGGACCTCGTCGACGAGCTGGCCGAAGACGTGGTCGTCGGTGCCGAGGCCGGTCGCCCGGTAGGTGACGGTGACCTCGGGCTCGCCGACGACGTCCGTCTCCTCGCGGACCGCGGGGATCGGCACGCGCACGCCCTGCAGTCCCGGGCGCGCGACGACGACGAGGCCGTTGAGCGTCTCGACCGGGGTGATCGCCACCGTGCCCGCGCCCTCGGCGGCGAGCGGGGGCCCGGCGGCGAGCGGGAAGTCCGCGGCGCTGCGCCGCTGCCCGTCGTCGGCGACCCACTCGAACCGCGGACCCGTGTCCACGCTCGCGTCGCGCCGCAGCCAGCGCGCCAGCCACGGCAGGACCGCGCGCTCGACGCTCGGCACGTTGCCGGTCAGGCAGACGCCGTGACCGCCGCAGAACCAGACCATCTTCACCGGGACGCGCGCGTCGCGGAGGATCTCGTAGTTGCGCATCGCCTCCGACGGCGTGAACAGCGTGTCCGCGGTGCCCTGGGTCAGCAGCGTCGGGACGCGGATGCGGCGCACGAGGTCCTTCGGGCCGCGGGACTCGAGGAACGCGTCGACCTCGGGCGAGAAGCGGCCGGTGGTGGCGCCGTCGACCGCCGCGCGGATGAGCTGCGGGGCGAGCGTCCCGGTCTCCGGACCGTAGGGGCTGAACAGGCCCAGGCCGAGCGAGGTCGGCGTGCCGACCGCCAGCAGCGCCGCGCCCCAGCCGAACTTCGCGAGCCCGTCGCGGTTGAGGGCGGTCGTGAGCGAGTGCCAGGCGATGTCGGGGGCGATGACGTCGATCCGCGGGTCGAGGCCGGCGGCGACGAGCTCGATCCCGCCCGCGTAGGACGGGCCCTGCATGCCGACGCGCGGGTCGCCGTCGCCGTCCAGCAGCGCCTCGGGCTGCTGCGCGACCCAGTCGACGAGCGCCATGACGTCGCGTCCCTCGAACTCGGGGGCGTCGACGGTGACGGTCCCGCCGGACTGGCCGAAGCCGCGGCTGTCCCAGGTCAGGACGTTGTAGCCGGCGCGGCGCAGCACGCCGACGCCGACCGAGCCGACGTCCTCGTTGGACGTGGCGTCGGGGTTCGTGGTGCGCGTGAGTCCCCAGCCGTGGGTCTGCAGGACGGTCGGCGCGCGCTCGCCCGGCTTCAGGCCCGCGGCGGGGAAGAACGACGTCGACAGCGTCGTGCCGTCGAAGCTGCGGACCGCCTGGTCGCGCGCCTGCGCCCCGCCGGGTGCCAGGGCGGGCAGCGCGGCGGCCACGGCCGCGATCACCCGGATCGTGCTCCTCCTCATGCGGCGGAGCGTACCCGGGGCGCTCAGGCGACGGCGGTCGTCGCCAGCGCGCTGCGGACCGCGGGCGCGACCTCGGTGCCGAACAGCTCGATGCTGCGCAGCAGGTCGGCGTGCTCCATCGGGCCGACGCTGAACTGCACGAGCGTGCGGTCGTGGCCGAAGACCTCGTGCTGGAAGAGGATCTTCTCGACGACCTCCTGCGGGCTGCCGACCATGTTCGCGCCGCGCAGCCCGGTGCTGGCGTCGAAGTCGTGGCGGCGCAGCGGCGGCCAGCCGCGCTCCGCGCCGATGCGGTTCATCATCTGCGCGAACGGCGGGAACGCGATGTCGCGCGCGGCCTGGGAGGTCTCGGCGACGAAGCCGTGGCAGTTGATGCTCATCGGCAGGCGGCCGTGCCCGGCGCCCTCCCCGCCTGCCGGTGCAGCTGCGCGAACGGCGCGAACCGCTCCGGCTGGCCGCCGATGATCGCGAGCGCCAGCGGCAGGCCCAGCGCGCCGGCGCGCACCGCGGACTGCGGCGTGCCGCCGACCGCGACCCACAGGGGGATCGGGTCCTGGACCGGCCGGGGGTACACGCCGCGGTGGTCGATCGGGGCCCGGTGCCGGGACGTGCCCTCCCCGGCCGGCCAGGTCACGACCTCCTGCTCGCGGAGGGTGAGCAGCAGGTCGAGGTGCTCGGCGAAGAGCGCGTCGTAGTCGTCGAGGTCCTGGCCGAACAGCGGGAACGACTCGATGAACGAGCCACGCCCGGCCATGATCTCCGCGCGGCCGCCGGAGAGGAGGTCGACCGTGGAGAAGTCCTGGAAGACGCGGACCGGATCGGCGGAGCTGAGGACCGTGACGGCGCTGCTCAGCCGGATCCGGGACGTGCGCGCGGCGGCCGCCCCCAGCACGACCGCGGGCGCGGAGACGAGGTAGTCGGGCCGGTGGTGCTCCCCGATCCCGAACACGTCGAGGCCGACCTGGTCGGCGAGCTCGATCTCCTGAAGCAGCTGCGCCATCCGCTGCTGCGGGGTGGCGGTGCGGCCGGTGCGGGGGTCGGTCCCCAGCTCCGCGAACGTGTAGATGCCGAGCTCCATGCGGTCAGCATGGCAAACCGCCCGGGCCGGTCCGCCGCGAGTGGTCAGGCCCCGGCGGGCGGCTGGACCATCCGCAGGTGGTTGCCCGACGGATCGCGGAAGCCGCAGTCGACGCCGTACGGGGTCTCGGTCGGCTCCTGGGTGAACTCGACGCCCAGCGCGGCCATCTCGGCGTGGCGGGCGCGGCAGTCGTCGGTGGAGAAGAACACGGTGCCCGCGTAGCCCTTGCCCATCAGGGCGCGGATCTCGCCCTGGGTGGCGTCGTCGAACATCGGGGCGCCCGGGATCGCCATCAGGACGATCGACGCGTCCTGGCCGGGGGCGCCGACGGTCAGCCAGCGGAAGTTCCCCATCTCGGCGACGGTCACGTCCTCCTTCAGCTCGAGGCCGACCTTCTCGGTGTAGAAGCGCAGCGCCTCGTCCTGGTCGTGGACCCAGAGCTGCGTGGCGTTCATGCGGATGGTGGTCATGTCCGGGACCCTAGGCGGGCGCGTCCGCGCTGTCTTCTCCAAACGTGCGGTGTCGCGGACGGCCGTGGACGCGCACGACGCAGGCGGGGATCCGCGCGTACACCTGCGCGGGTGGGGCGGCCGCCCGGTAGGCCGTCGGCGAGCACCCGTGGTGCCGGGTGAACGTGCTCGTGAACGAGCCGACCGACCGCAGCCCGACCTTCAGGCAGATGTCCGCCACCGTGTGGTCGGTGTGCCGCAGCAGCGCGGCGGCGCGCTCCATGCGACGGGTGAGCAGGTAGCCGCGCGGCGTCTCGCCGAACACACGCCGGAACTCGCGGGTGAAGTGCGCGCGAGAGAGCCCGGCCGCGGCCGCCATGTGCGCGACAGTCAGCTCCGGGTCGGCGTAGCGGCGGTCGGCGAGGTCGCGGCCGCGGACGAGGTGTCGTTCGGGCGGGACGGCGATCATCGCCGCGCGAGTATCCCAGCGCGGCCGGGTGCTCAGCGACCGATGCGCAGCCGCGCGTTGCCCGCGTCGGAGCGGTCGACGCCGAGGCGCAGCCACAGGACGTTGCCCGCGCGCAGCCGCAGCCGCATCCGCATCCGGTCGCTGCGCGAGCGGTTGACGCACGCCCGGGCCCCGGCGCCGCGCGGCCGCGAGCCGACGAACGCGGTCAGCGTGCCGAGCGTCCGGCCGGTGGCGAGGACCCGGTAGGTGCCGGCGCGGCGGATCGTCACGCGACGCCACACCGTCCCGCCGGCGGGGCAGGCGGGCTGCGCGGGGTCCTCTTCGGTGAGGGTGGCGCCCGCCAGCGGCACCGTGCGGGTGCGGCCGAGCGGCAGCGTGCGCGCGGTCCCGGCGCGGTCTCCGGGCGGGTTCGCGGCCGCGGGCAGGTCGGTGGTCTGCAGCTCGAGCACGGCGCGCGAGGCGCGGGCGGCGGCCGGCTGGCCGACCTGCACGAGCACGGCGCGGCCGGCGGGCACGCGCAGCTCGACCGCGCTGCTGCGGTCCAGCAGCCCGGCGCCCTCGTCGCACGCCTGCGGCTCGCGCGTCTGCGTCCCGGCGGCGGGCTGGACGAAGGCGGCGAGCTGCGGCGCCTCGTCGGGCTCCAGCGACGGGGTGAGGGCGCTGACCCGCACGACGCGGCTGCGGTCGGCGGCGGGCACGACCGCCCAGCTGGTGCGGGCGAACGAGCGCGGGCCCAGGCAGCGCGGCACGCCCGGGTCGGCGGTCGTCCCGGCCAGCGGCGCCTGCGCCTGCAGCGTCGTCGGGCTGCCGTTCTCGGCGCTGAAGGTCGTGAACGCCGCGGGGGCGCCCGGCGCGTCGGACGCCGGGGCCTGCGCGCGGGCGTCCGCGGCGGTCGCCGCGGCGAGCAGCGCGAGCGCCAGCGCCGTGCGCAGCGCGGCCCGCGTCCGGGCGGGCGCGACTTCACGGGAGGGACGGGTGCGGGCGGGCATCAGCGGCCCCTCCTCTCCGCGCGCAGCCGGGCTCGTCGGACGAGCCGCTCGTGCCGGCGGCGGCGGGCGGCGAGCGCCCCGTCGACGCGCTCGGAGCGCAGCGCACGCCCGGTCGCGGGCGCGGCGAGCCGCGGCGTGCCCGACGGCTGCTGGCTGACGGTCTCGTAGTCGTTGGCGCCGAGCGGCTGGCGGTACTCGGCGAGGGTGCGCAGCGTCGCGGTCGGCGTGGTGATCGGCCCGACGCGGTAGCGGACGGTCGCGGCGTCGGCGGCGAGGTCGACCTGCGCGTAGCCGTGATCGCCGCCGTTGGTGTAGGTGATCCACGGGTTCGCGGCGCCGATCGCCAGGCTCTCGACGCCGGCGAGCGCCGGGAAGCCGGACGAGGTGACCGAGCCGCCGACGAACTCGGTCGCGACCGACGGGCCGGACGCCCCGCCGTCCGCGAGGACCTTCGCGGTGAAGAACGTGTGGATGTCCCCGGTGACGAAGATCGTGTTCGGCACCGATCGCAGCGTCTGGAGGATCTCGGCGCGGTCGGCCGGGTAGCCGTCCCACTGGTCGGTGTTGACGCCGCGTCCGGCGACCCCGAGCGGCACGAACATCGCCTGGTTGGCGACGATCCGCCAGCGCGCGGGCGAGCGGCGCAGCTCCTCGACGAACCACGCCTGCTGGCGGGGACCGAGGATCGACCGGGGCTTGCCGTCTCCGTCCCCGGTGCGGTACTGGCGCTGGTCGAGCAGGATCACGTCGGCCATGCGGCCCAGGCGGTAGGTGCGGTAGATGCCGTAGCGCTCCCCGGCGCTGGGCAGCCGCGGCAGCCACTCGAACGAGGCCTGGTAGCCGGCGGCGCGCTGCAGATCGCTCGGCCGCGGCCGGTTGTCGGAGTAGTTGTCGGCGACCTCGTGGTCGTCCCAGATATGGGCGACCGGGTGCAGCCGGTGCAGCTCGCGCAGGCCCGGGTCGGAGCGGTACATCTTCAGCCGCTCGCGGTAGCTCTTCAGGTCGACGGTCGGCGCGGGCACGTCGCGGTCGCGCGTCACCCCGGTCTCGGGCCCGTACTCGTAGGTGTAGTCGCCGAGGAACAGGTAGAGGTCCAGGACGTCGAGCGCGGCCGCGTCCTGATGGCCGGTGAAGAACCCGGCCGGCCAGTTCTGGCAGGAGGAGTACGCGAGGCGCAGCGGCACGTCGGAGTCCGGGGCCGGCGCGGTCTTCGTCCGGCCCACCGGGGAGACGTCGTCGGCCGAGCGCCAGACGTAGTGGTAGACCGTGTCCGGCTTCAGGCCGGTGATGCGCGCCTTCAGGGCGCCGTCCATCGCACGGGCGGTCGGGACCACCGCGGTCGCGACCGTGCGGCGCAGCTCGGGGTCCTCGGCGACGACGAGCTCGGCGCCGGAGCGCTGCTGCTCGGTCGTCAGGCGGCTCCAGAAGACCATCGCGTCGGGCGCCGGGTCGCCGCTGGCGACGCCGTCCTCGAACGTGCCGCGCCCGACGGCGGCCTTCGTGGTGAGCAGCCGGGCGCCCCAGGCGGAGGGCACCTGGGCGGCGAGCAGCAGGCCGGAGCCGGCGAACGTCAGCTCGCGCCGGGTGAGGAGACGACGGGAGGGCATCGAGGCATCTGAACGCCGCCGTTCGCGTCCGGTTTCACCGCCTTCACGAAATCGTCACGGGCGGTGCTAGCCTCGGATCTCGCCCCCGTGGGCGACCGGACGAGACGCGCCGTACCCGGACCCGACAAGACGACGCCCCGTGTTCCTCGTCCCGAAGGGTGCTCGTCATGGTCTGGATCTCGTTGTTCTCCGCCGCCGCGCTGGAGGTCGTGTGGGCGCTGGCGCTGAAGCGCTCCGACGGGCTCTCGCAGCTCGGCCCGTCGCTCGTGTTCCTCGTCGCGGCGGTCGGCAGCGTCGTGCTGCTGTCGATCGCGCTGCAGCGGCTCCCGGTCGGGACCGCCTACGCGATCTGGACGGGGACCGGGGCGGTCGGCACCGCGCTGCTGGGGATGGCGTTGCTCGGCGAGGCGGCGACCCCGTCGCGCCTCGCGGCGATCGCGCTGATCGCCGCGGGCATCGTCTGGCTGGCGCTCACCGAGGCGTGAGCGCCCCGCCCCTGACCACGGGCGTTGAACAGGGAGTTCTTCCGCTGGAGGGCGAACAACTCCCTGTTCGGCGCGGGCGGCGGTCAGGCCGGGAGGGCGACCTCGGCCGGCACCGCGGCAGATGCGCCGCGGACGGCGTGGGCGCCGCCGTCGGCGTGCAGCACGTGGCCGCTGACGACCCGCGAGAGCGGCGACAGGAGGAACAGGGACGCGTCCGCGACCGGCTCGGGGTCGGTGACGTCCCAGCCCAGCGGCGCGGCCTGCTCCCAGGTCGTGGCGAGGCGGTCGAAGCCGTCGATCCCGGAGGCGGCGAGCGTCTCGATCGGGCCGGACGCGACGAGGTTCACGCGGATGCGCTCCTCCCCGAGGTCGCGCGCCAGGTAGCGGGTGACCGCCTCCAGGCCCGCCTTCGCGACGCCCATCCAGTCGTAGTGCGGCCAGGCGACGGTCCCGTCGAAGTCCAGGCCGACGACCGCGCCGCCTTCGGGGGCGGCGGCCAGCTGCGGGCGCAGCGCCACGACGAGGTCGCGCAGCGACACGGCGCTGATGTGGAAGGCGGTCAGCGTCGAGCCGACCGGGGCGTCGAGGAAGTTGCCGCCGATGGCGTCGCCGGGCGCGAACGCGATCCCGTGCAGCAGCCCGTCGAGGTGGCCGAAGCGGTCGGCGACGATCGGGCCGATCGCGGCGAGGTCGTCGGCGTTCGTGACGTCGAGCTCCACGACCTCGGCGGGCTGCGGCAGGCGGCCGGCGGCCCGCTCGGTCATCCGCCGGGTGCGGCCGAACCCGGTCAGCAGGACCTCCGCCCCCTCCTCCTGCGCGCGCCGGGCGACGTGGAAGGCGATCGAGCTCTTCGTGACGACGCCGGTGACGAGCAGGCGGCGCCCCTCCAGCAGACCGGCCATCAGAACGGGATCGCCACGAAGGCGGGGGTCCGGGGACGGGCCAGGGAGGCGAGCGCGTCGTCGACCGACGGCTCCTCGGGCGCGGCGACGGGCTGCTCGCGGCGCCAGAGCACCTCGATCGCCATCCGGGCGACGAGCTGCCCGCCCGCCCCGAGCACCTTCACGCGGCAGGTGACCATGCCGGCCTGGTCGTCGAGGTCGCGCAGCGCCTCGATCGTCGCCTCGGCCCGGATCGTGTCCCCGAGCCGGACCGGCCGCTTGAACGTCAGGTCCTTGACGCGGCGCAGCGCGACGATCCGCTCGAACGGCAGCTGCAGCAGGCCGACCGCGTAGGACGCGATCAGCATGCCGTGCGCGACGCGCCCGCCGAACGGGCCGTCGGCGGACCACGCCTCGTCGACGTGCTGGGGGTGGAAGTCGCCGGTGAGCGTGGCGAAGGCGACGACGTCCGCCTCGGTGACGGTGCGCCCCCGTCCGGGGACGCTCGCCCCCTCCTGCAGGTCGTCGAACCACGGTGCGGTGCCGAACATCGGTCAGGCCTCCTAGAGCGGGATGTTGTGGGCGCGGGGCGTGCTGCGGGTCCGGCCGGCGAGCAGCCGCATCGCCCAGGCGACGCGGTCGCGGGTGTCGGCCGGGTCGATGCGCTCGTCGACCCAGCCGCCGGTCGCGGCGACCCGCGAGTCGAGCTGCTGCTCCTCGTAGACCGCGGCGAGGCGGGAGCGCTCGGCCACGGGGTCCTCCGCGGCGGCGAGCTCGCGCTTGTTGACGAACTGGACGGCCTGCGGGGCGCCCATCACGCCGAGCTGCGCGGCCGGCCAGGCGAACGTCATGTCGGCGCCGAGCGCCCCGGAGTTCATCGCGATGTGCGCGCCGCCGTAGCTCTTGCGCAGCACGAACGTGATCTTCGGGACGTCGGCCTCCGCGAACGCGTGGACGAGCTTCGCGCCGTGGCGGATCACGCCCGCGGACTCCTGCCGGGTGCCGGGCAGGAAGCCCGGGGTGTCGACGAGCACGACGAGCGGCAGGCCGAACAGGTGGCAGGTGCGCACGAACCGCGCGGCCTTCTGGGCGGCGTCGGCGTCGATCACGCCGCCGAGATGGCGCGGCTGGTTGGCGAGCACCCCGACCGGGGAGCCCTCCACGCGCGCGAACGCGGTGACGATGTTGCGCGCCCAGCGCGGGGCGAGCTCGAGCATCGCGCCGCGGTCGACGACGTCGCCGATCACGTCGCGGACGTCGTAGACCTTGCGGTGCTCGGCCGGGACGTGCCGGCCCGGGTCGGCGTGCTCGTGGGTGTACGGGCGCTGCGGCAGCGGACCGCCCGCGAACGACGGCAGGTAGGACAGCGCGCGGCGCGCGAGCTGCACGGCCTGCGCCTCGTCCTCGCCGACGAGGTGGCAGACCCCGTTGGTGGACTGCACGCGCGGGCCGCCGAGCGCGGCCGCGTCGACGTCCTCGGCCATGACCTCGCGCACCACCCCGGGGCCGGTGAGGAACATCGCGGCCTCGCGGGTCATGATCACGAGGTCGGTGAGCGCGGGCGCGTACGCGCCGCCGCCGGCGGACGGCCCGCAGACGACGCTGATCTGCGGCACGACCCCGGAGAGCTTCACGATCCGGTGGAAGATCTCGCCGTACCCGGCGAGCGCGGCGAGGCCCTCCTGCAGGCGGGCGCCGGCGCTGGAGACGAGGCCGACGACCGGCACCTGGGCCCGCTCGGCGATGTCCATGGCGCGGCAGATCGACATCGCGTGCGCGGCGCCGAGCGAGCCGCCGAGCGCCTTGGGGTCCTCGGCGTAGACGACGACCGGGCGGCCGTCGATCTCCCCGGAGCCGACGGCGACGCCGTCCCCGTCCCCCGCGCGGTCGGTGAACGGGGAGCGGACCTCGCTGCGCAGCACGCGCAGCGAGCCCGGGTCGCAGAGCCGCTCGAGTCGCTGCACGGTGGTCAGCGGCGCGGCGGGCGCGGCCGGCGTCGGCGCGGCGGCCGCGGCGGGCGGACGGCCCGGGAACGGGGCGCGCGGGCGGCCGATCGGGACCTCGGTCTCCGCCATCCCGGCGGTGCGCATCGGGGTGCTCATGCGGCGGCTCCCTGCAGGCAGACGACGGCGTTGTGGCCGCCGAAGCCGAACGAGTTGGACAGCGCGACCGGCGGCCGGTCGCGGACGGCGAGCGGCTTGGCCTGCCCGGGCACGTAGTCGAGCTCCATGCCGTCCTCGCGCTCCTCCCAGCCGAGCGTCGGCGGCGCGACGCCGTCGCGCAGCGCCATGATCGTCGCGATCGACTCGACCGCCCCGGCGGCGCCGAGCAGGTGGCCGATCGCCGACTTCAGCGACGACACGGGGATCTCGCGGGCGCGGTCCCCGAGCGCGCGCTCGATCGCGAGCGTCTCGGCGCGGTCGTTCAGCGGGGTCGAGGTGCCGTGCGCGTTGACGTAGTCGACGTCGGCGGCGGCGAGCTTCGCGTCCAGGAGCGCGCGGGCGATCGCCTCGGCCGCCCCCCTCGCCCTCCGGGTGCGGTGCGGTCAGGTGGTGCGCGTCGGACGTGGCGCCGTAGCCGGCGATCACGCCGAGGATCTCCGCACCGCGGGCGCGGGCGTCCTCCTCGCGCTCGAGGACGAGGACACCGGCCCCCTCCCCCATGACGAAGCCGTCGCGGCGCGCGTCGAACGGCCGCGAGATCCCGGAGGCGGACGTGGCGTCCAGCGCGGCGAACGCCGCGTGGGTGAGCGGCGTGAGCGCGGACTCCGCGCCCCCGCAGACGACCGCGTCGGCGTCCCCGGCCCGGACCATGCGCATGGCGGCGCCGATCGCGTGCGCGCCCGCCGCGCACGCGGACACGACGCCGAAGGACTCGCCGCGCAGGCCGTGGTGCATCGCGACCTGCCCGGCGGGGGCGTTGGGCATCATCATCGGCACGCTCAGCGGCGGCACCTTCTCGGGGCCGCGGTCGCGGAGCATGTCGTGGCCGTGCTCGAGCGTCGTCACGCCGCCGATGCCGGTGCCGAGCACGCAGGCGACGCGTGACGCGTCGTACGGCAGCCCGGCCGCGAACCCGGCCTGCTCGAGCGCCTCGTGGGCGGCGGCGAGCGCGAGCTGCGTGCAGCGGTCGGCGCGCCGCGCCTCCTTGCGGCTGAGGACCGTCGTCGGCTCGAAGTCGGAGCAGGCGCCGATGCCGGCCTCGATCCCGCTGCGCGCGCCGACCCAGCCCTCGTGGAGCTGCGCGGCGCCGACGCCCAGCGGGGTGACCGCTCCGACCCCGGTGACGACGACGCGGCTCATGCGGCCTTCGCGACCACGCGGTCGATGAGGTCCGCGACGATCGTGATGCCCTTGACGTCGTCGCCCTTGATCTCGACGCCGAGCTCGTCGTCGAGGACCTGCGCGAGCTCCGCGAGGTCGAGCGAGTCGATGTCCAGGGCGGTGATCTCGGCGTCGCGGGTCAGCAGCTCCTCCTCGACGCCGAAGCCCTTCAGCGCCTCGAAGATGACGGCCTCGACGGCCTCGGGGGTGACGGTGGTGGACGACATGTGGGGTTCCTTTGCTCTCTGGGTGTGCGGGTCTAGGCGGACAGTCCGCCGTCGACCACGAGGGTGGTTCCGGTGACGTAGGCGGCGGCGTCGGAGACGAGGAAGGCGATTGCCGCGGCGATTTCCTCGGGGGTCCCGAGGCGGCGCGCGGGGATGCTCCGGGCGAGCTCGTCGGTCGGCAGGTCGGCGGTCATGTCCGTCGCGATGAAGCCGGGGGCGACCGCGTTGACGGTGACGCCGCGGCGCGCGACCTCGACCGCGGCGGTGCTGGTGAACGCCATCAGCCCCGCCTTCGCGGCGGCGTAGGCGGGCTGGCCGGCGTTCGCGCGCAGTCCGGCGATCGAGCTGACGTTCACGACGCGACCGTGGCGGGCGCGCAGCATCGGGCCGAGCGCGCGGCGGGTCAGCCGGAACGCGGCGCTGAGGTTCGTGTCGATCGTCGTGTCCCAGCCGGCGTCGTCGAGCTGGGCGGTGAGCCCGTCGACGCGCACCCCGGCGTTGTTGACGAGGACGAGGACGCGGTCGCCGAGCCCTTCGGCGGCCCCGTCGAGCAGCCGCACGTCGGCGTCGGGGTCGGTGACGTCCGCCTGGATCGCCACGGCGCGCCCGCCGAGCTCCTCGATCGAGGCGACGACCGCGCGGGCCTCGTCGGCGCCGGAGCGGTAGGCGACGGCGACCGGATGCCCGGCGGCGGCGAGGGCGCGGGCGGTCGCGGCGCCGATGCCGCGCGAGCCGCCGGTGACGAGCGCGGGCGCGCGGACGGCGACCGCCGGGGCGGCGGGACGGTCGGGCGTGGTCTGCGTGGCGGTGCTCATGCGGGCTCCTGGAGGGCGGTGGTCGGGTCGGCGGTCGGCAGGCCCCAGCGCACGACGCTGCCGCCCCAGGTGAACCCGGCGCCGAAGGCGGCGAGCAGCACGAGCGCGCCGTCGGGCAGGCGGCCCTCGTCGGCGGCGAGCGACAGCGCGACGGGGATCGAGCCGCCGGAGAGGTTGCCGACGTGCTCGATGCAGTCGACGACCCGGTCGTCGGCGATCCCGAGGCGGCGGCCGACCGCGGCGGTGATGCGCTGGTTGGCCTGGTGCATGACGACGAGATCGATGTCCTGCAACGTCACGCCGGCGGCGGCGCAGGCCTGGAGCGCCATGTCGGACAGCCGGGTGATGGCGGTGCGGAAGGTCTCGTGGCCGTCCATGTGCAGCGGCGTGTCGACGCCCGCGTGGATGTGTGGGGCGCCCGCGCCGTCGGCGCCGAGCAGCACCGGCCCGACCCCCGCCGGGCCGCCGCCCGGGTCCGGGTCGGCGGCGCGCAGGACGGTCGCGGCGGCGCCGTCGCCGAACAGGCCGGCGGTGGCGCGGTCGTCCGGGTCGACGAGGCGGGTGCGGATCGCGTCGGCCCCGACGAGCAGCACGGTGCGCGCGCGCCCGGTCTCGATCTGGGCGGCGGCGACGGTGAGGCCGGCGAGGTACCCGGTGCACGCGGCCCCCACGTCCATCGCGAACGCGCCGCTCGCCCCGAGGCGGTCGGCGAGCAGCGGCGCGAGCGCCGGGCAGCGCTGGTCGGGCGTGATCGTGCAGACGAGGACGAGGTCGACGTCGGCCGCGGTCAGGCCGGCGCGGGCCAGCGAGCCGCGCGCCGCCGCCTCGCAGAGGTCGGTGAGCAGCTCGCCCTCGGCGAGCACCCGGCGTGAGCGGATGCCGGTGCGGCTGACGAGCCAGTCGCCCTCGACGCCGAGCCGGGCCGCGATCTCGTCGGTGCCCAGCACGGTGGCGGGGAGCGCGTGGCAGGCCGCGCCGATCGTCGCGACGCGCAGCCCGGCGGGCCGGGCGGGCGCCGCCGGGGCGACCGTCGCGGTCGCGGTCTCAGGCGACATCGGCGGCCTCCCGCACGGTGTGGACGTGGACGTCGGGCGCGTCGAGGATCCGGCCGACGAGCTTCGCGAGGACGTCGCCGGGGCCGGTCTCGATCCAGCGGCGCACCCCGGCCTCGTGGAGCGCGAGGACCGCCTCGCGGAACCGCACCGGGGAGGTCAGCGCCTGCGAGAGCACGGCGACCGGGTCGGTGACCGGCGCGACGGTCGTCGGCGAGAACGCCGCGGAGCCGACGGGCACGTCGGTGAAGGTCGCGGCGTGCAGCGCCGCCTCGAAGCCGTCGCGGGCGGCGGCCATCGCCGGGGAGTGGAACGCGCCGGTGACGTCGAGGCGCAGCGCGCGCAGCCCGACGCCACGCGCCCCGCGGGCGGCGGCCTTCGTGTCGGCCTCGCTGCCGGCGAGCACGACCTGCCCGGGCGCGTTGTCGTTGGCGACGGTGAGCCCGAAGGAGTCCGCGAGCTCGGTGGCCTGCTCGATCGTGCCGCCGAGGACCGCGACCATGCCGCCCGTGCCCGCGGCGGCCATGAGCCGCCCGCGCTCGGCGGCGAGGGCGAGGGCGTCGAGCTCGTCGAGCTGCCCGGCGGCGACGAGCGCCCCGAGCTCGCCGAGCGAGTGGCCGAGCGCGACGACCGGCCCGTCGAGCGTCGGGGCCAGCTGCGAGAAGCGCGCGAGCGCGGCGCAGAGGATCGCGGGCTGCGCGAACGCGGTGCTCTCCGCGGCGCGCGGGAACGGGTCCTCCCCCACGACCTCGACGACGTGGGCGAGCAGGTCCGGCCGCAGGGCCGCGGTCTCCGCGGCCATCTCGGCGGTGTGGCTCCCCTGTCCCGGGAAGAGGATGGCGGTGCTCGGCATCCCGTCGAACCTCCCACCGTCGGCGGGCGCGGTGCGGGGCCCGCGGGTGTGGTCCCCGCCGGTCCGGGGGTCGCCCGCGGGCCGACCCGACGAACGGCGGGGGACGGTCAGGCGACGAGCCCGAGGCGCTGCGCGCGCTGCACCGCCTCGGCCCGGTTGCGGACCTCGAGCTTGCGGTACACGGCGCTGGCGTGCTCCTTCACCGTGTGCGGCGAGAGGTGCAGCGTGGCGGCGATCTCGGCGTTCGTGGCGCCGGTCGCGATCAGCTCGAGGACGTCCCGCTCGCGCGGCGAGAGCGACGCGGCGGGCGTGTCGGGCGCCTCGGCGAAGACGGTGCGGCCGTTGCCGAGCGCCCGGACCGCGTCGGCGACCTTGTCGGCCGGCCAGTCCTTGGGGACGAACCCGCGGGCGCCCGCGGCGCGTGCCGCGGCGGCGCTGATCCGGCCCGCCCCGGAGATGAACGCGACCCGCGTGGACGGCGAGACCTCGAGGATCCGCGAGCAGATCTCGGGTCCGGACTCCTCGGCGACGAACAGGTCGACGAGCGCCACGTGCGGGCTGCCGCGGCGCGCGAGGTCCTGCGCCTCGTCGCCGGTGCGGGCGTGCAGGCAGCCGCGGACCCAGGGCTGGCGGCCGAGCATCAGCCGCAGCCCCCAGTGGACGACGTCGTGGTCGTCGACGATCAGGACGCGCAGGCGCGGCCCGTCGTAGCTGCTGCCCTCGTCGTTCACGACGGCAGCGGTGCCGTCAGCCTGACCCGCCATGTGCTCTCCTCCGCTCGACCGAACTCCACGAGACCTCCCGCACCCAGTGCCTCGAACGCGGCGAGCCGCAGGCCCAGGCCGGTCGACGGGACCGTCGGCGTCGCGTCCGGCACCCCGTCGTTGACGACCTCGAGCCGGAACGCGTCGCCGTGGGCGCCGACGCGCACGACCACGGTGCTGGCGCGCGCATGCTTGCGGACGTTGCGGACGGCCTCGCGCAGCACCGACGCGGCCAGCGCGTCCAGCGCGGCGGGCACCGGGCCGTCCTGCTCGACGGTGACCGCGGGCCCCGCCTCGCGGGCGACGAGCCGCCCGAGCTCGTCCTGGAAGCCCGGGGCGTCCGGGCGCGTCACGCGCGCGAGCGGCCGCTGGACGACGTCGCGCAGCTCCTGGAGCGCGGTCTCGACCTCGGCGGCGCAGCGCGCGCGGTCCTCGGCGTCGAGCGGGCCGTCGCCCGCGAGCGCGAGCGACACGCCGAACAGCCGCTGGATCGCGTGGTCGTGGACGTCGCGGGCGAGGTCGATCCGCTCGGCCAGGCGCCGCGTCTGCTCCTGCTGGCGGGTGGCGAGCCGGGCGGCGGCGGCGAGCGCCGCGAGCTTGCCCAGGAGGAACAGCGCCTCGCGCTCCTGCGCCTGGAGGGGGTGCGGGTCCTTGCGGTCGACGAGCACGACCCCGAACCACTTGCCGCCCGCGGACATCGGCGAGCAGGCGACGTGCTCGGCGTTGAACCGCTCGACGAGCTCGGGCGGGATGTCGCGCTCGACCTGCGGGCCGGCCTCGACGACCGCGTCGTCGCTCAGGGCGCGCAGCGCGATCGGCACGGTCCGCGCGGTCACCTGGAGGTCGGCGAACGCGGACGCCTCGATGCCGTGCGCGCCGACGCTGCGCACGCGGCGCTCCTCGTCGTCGTAGAGGAAGATGATCGCCCGGTGCATGCCGGCCATGCGGCAGGCGGCCTCGGCGAGGCGGTCGTAGAACGGCGCCCCCGGCGACACGTGCTCGACGTCGGCGAGCAGCGAGACCATCTGGTGCAGGGCGTCGACGGTCGGGGTGCTGGTCACGTCGCCCATCATCGCTGCTGCGCCGCCCCCCGCGGTGCCGGGAGGCCCCGCTCGGGCCCCCGTCGCCCCCCGAACGGCGGGGACCCCCGGCGCGCGGGCGCGCCCCGTCCGGCAGTACCGTGCGGCGCGTGACCGCGACCGACTGGACCGCGCTGCTGGCGGCCGACACCCGCCACGTCTGGCATCCCTACGGCCCGATCCCGGCGGCGGTGCCCCCGCGGCCGGTGGTGGGCGCGCGCGGCGTGCGACTCGAGCTCGACGGCGGCCGCGAGCTGATCGACGGCATGTCCTCGTGGTGGTGCGCGATCCACGGCTACCGCCACCCGGTGCTCGACGCGGCGGTGACCGGGCAGCTCGGCCGCATGGCGCACGTGATGTTCGGCGGCCTCACGCACGAGCCGGGCATCCGGCTGGCGCAGCGGCTCGTGGAGCTGTCCCCCGCGGGCCTCGAGCACGTCTTCCTCTGCGACTCGGGCTCGGTCAGCATCGAGGTCGCGATCAAGATGGCGCTGCAGTTCCAGCGGGCCGCGGGACGGCCGGGCCGCACGCGGCTGCTGAGCCTGCGCGGCGGCTACCACGGGGACACCTTCGGGGCGATGGCGTTGTGCGACCCGGTGGGCGGCATGCACCAGCTGTTCACCGGCGTGCTGCCCGCGCACGTGTTCGCCGACCGGCCGCCGCGCGGCGTCGACGCCCCCGTCGACGAGGCGTACCTCGCGCACCTCGACGCGCTCGTCGCCCGCCACGCGCACGAGCTCGCCGCCGTCGTCGTCGAGCCGGTCCTGCAGGGCGCGGGCGGCATGCACCCCTACGCCCCGGCGTACCTGCGGCGGCTGCGCGAGCTCTGCGACGAGCACGGCCTGCTGCTGCTCGCCGACGAGATCGCCACCGGCTTCGGCCGGACCGGCGCGCTGTTCGGCTGCGACCACGCCGGGATCGCCCCGGACATCCTCACGGTCGGGAAGGCGCTCACCGGCGGCTACATGACGCTCGCCGCTGCGCTGTGCACGACGCGGGTGGCGGAGGGCATCAGCGGCGGCGAGGGCGGCGCGCTGATGCACGGCCCGACGTTCATGGCCAACCCGCTGGCGTGCGCGACCGCGCTCGCGAGCCTCGACCTGCTCGAGCGGCCCGCGCGCGAGGGCGGCACCGAGTGGCGGCGCGCGGTCCCGGCGATCGAGACGGCGCTGCGCGACGGCCTGGCGCCGGCGCGGGGGCTGCCCGGGGTCGCGGACGTGCGGGTGCTCGGCGCGGTCGGCGTGGTGCAGCTCGACCATCCGGTCGACGTCGCGGCCGCGACCGCGGCGGCGATCGCGCAGGGCGTGTGGCTGCGGCCGTTCCGCGACCTCGTCTACACGATGCCCCCGTACGTGTGCGAGCCCTACGACGTCGACCGGATCGCGGCCGGCGTCGTCGCGGCCGCGGCCGCCGGGTAGGGCCTGGGCCCCTAGACCTCGATCCGGCGGATCCGCAGCCAGCCGGCGAGGAGCGCCCCGCCCGACCAGGCGGCGACCATGAGGATCGCGGCAACGACGCTCACGCGGTCCTCGGGCTCGGCGTCGTCGAACGTCAGCCGGTCGATGCCGAGGCTGAGCACGAGGTGGCGGAACCAGTCGTCGATGAGCGTCAGCGCCGACAGCAGGTTGACGCCGACGAGGCTGAGGACGAGCGCGACCGCGATCGCCGGACCGGTGGAGCCCATCAGGGCACCGACGCCGAACGCGAGCGCCCCGTAGGCGAACGACTGCAGGAAGACCGCCCAGAACGCCGCGAGCACGTCCCCGACGGTGGTGGCGTCCGCGCCGTTGAGCGGCACGACGACCGAGCCGATGGTCATCGTCAGCGTGGCGGCGCCGGTGAGCGCGACGCAGACCGCGACGAGCGCGCCGACCTTGGCGAGGTACAGGCGCCCGCGGGAGGTGCCGGTCAGCAGCTGGTAGCGCAGCGTCCCGGCGGCGCGCTCCTCGCTGCCCAGGCGGGCGCCGACGAGCGACGCGAGGATCGTGGCGATGAGCGTCGTCGCGTAGGAGAAGTCCTCGACGAACTGCCCGCCGCCGTCCCCGTCGACCGTGTCGGTGATCGTCAGCAGGACGATCAGCAGCACGAGCGCGCTGGGCAGCAGCAGCGTCGTGAACCACAGGCCGCGACGGCGGCGCAGCTTCAGCAGGTCGGCGGCGACGAGCGCGATCACGCGGGTCCTCCCCCGGACGCCTCACGGGTGATGTCGAGGTAGCGCCGCTCGAGCGACAGCGCGTCGACGCGCAGCTCGGCGAGCCCGATCCCCGCCTCGACCAGCGCGCGGCTGACCGCGATCGCGGTCTCGCGGCCGCCCTCGCAGGTCACGGCCAGGACGGGCTCCCCGTCGGGGCCGGCGCTCGGCGCGACGCGCGTCACGCCGGTGACGCGGCCGAGCAGGTCGGTCGCGCGCGCCGGGTCGTCGCAGTCGAGGATCAGGGTGCGCGTGCCGGTGGCGCCGTGCAGGAGCTCGCGGACGGTGGTCTGGGTGATGATGCGGCCCTGCTCGACGATCGCGACCTCGTCGCAGAGCTTCTGCATCTCGTCGAGCAGGTGGGAGGACAGGAAGACCGTGCGGCCCTCCTCCTCGACCATGCTGCGGATCAGGGTGCGGAACTCCGCCATGCCCTCGGCGTCGAGGCCGTTGGTGGGCTCGTCGAGCACGAGCAGCTGCGGGTCGCCGAGCAGGGCGCGGGCGACGCCGAGCCGCTGGCGCATGCCCATCGAGTAGCCCTTGACCTTCTCGTCACCGCGGCCGGGCAGGCCGACGCGGTCCAGCAGCGACGGGATCCGCGCCGCCGCGCCGTCGCCGACGAGCGGGGCGTGCACGCGGAGGTTCTCGACCCCGGTGAGGTGCGGGTGGAAGCGCGGCTCCTCGACGATCGCCCCCACGCTGGAGAGCGCGAGCGACGGGCGCTGGGCGACGTCGTGCCCGCCGATCAGCACGCGGCCGGTGTCGGGCCGCGCGAGGCCGAGCAGCAGCCGGATCATCGTCGTCTTGCCGGCCCCGTTGGGTCCGGAGGAAGCCGAAGCAGACGCCGGGTCGGACCGCGAGGTCGACGGCGTCGACGGCGATCCGCGCGCCGAAGCGCTTGGTGAGTCCCTGGGCGTCGATCAAGGTCACGCGGGCGGGAGGCTACGGGAGCCCGCGGCCGGACGCGCCGCGCCCGGAGGACCCTCCAGTGCCATGACGGCCCGGGCGCCCGCGCGCGACTCGTGGTGCATAGGCTGACGGCATGGACTTCTCGCTCTCCCCCGAGCTCACCGCGCTGCAGGAGCGCACCGCCGCGTTCGTCCGCGACGTCGTGCTGCCCCTGGAGGACCGCGACCGGGCGCCCGGGCACGGTCCCGACGACGCGCTGCGCGCCGAGCTGCAGGACGCCGCGAAGGACGCGGGCCTGTTCGTCCCCCACCTCGGAGCGGAGCTCGGCGGTCTGGGGCTCGACGTCCGCGGCCAGGCGGTCGTGTTCGAGGAGGCCGGACAGTCGCTGCTCGGACCGCTGGCGCTGAACTGCGCCGCCCCCGACGAGGGCAACATGGCGATGCTCGAGAAGATCGCCTCGCCCGAGCAGGTCGAGCGGTTCCTGCGCCCGCTGGCCGAGGGCCGCACGCGCTCGGCGTTCGCGATGACCGAGCCGCCGCCCGGCGCGGGCTCGGACCCGTCGATGCTGCGCACGGTCGCCGAGCGCGTCGACGGCGGCTGGAGCATCAGCGGCGAGAAGTGGTTCATCACCGGCGGGGAGGGCGCGGCGTTCGCGATCGTCATGGCCCGCACCGGGGAGCGCGGCGCGACGATGTTCCTCGTGCCCGCCGACACGCCGGGCTACGAGGTGCTCGAGTCGGTCGACACGATCGACCGGATCAGCCCCGGCGGGCACGCGCACATGCGCTTCACCGACGTGCGGGTCGCCGACGACCAGGTGCTGGGCGCGCCCGACGAGGGCTTCCGCTACGCGCAGGTGCGCCTGGCCCCTGCGCGGCTGACGCACTGCATGCGCTGGCTCGGGCTGGCGCGCCGCGCCCTGGACGTGGCGATCGACCGCGCCAACGAGCGCGAGGCGTTCGGCTCGCGCCTGGCCGACCTCGGCCTCGCCCAGCGGCTGATCGCCGACAGCCTCATCGACGTCGAGACGAGCCGCGCGATCATCCAGAAGACCGCCTGGATCCTCGACACGGGCAACGGCAACCCGACCATGGCGTCGAGCATCGCGAAGGTCCACGTCAGCGAGGCGGTCGGCCGGATCGTCGACAACGCGGTCCAGCTGTGCGGCAGCGACGGGATCCTCGCGCACCCGCTCGGGCGGATGGTCGCGGAGGTCCGGCCGTTCCGGATCTACGACGGGAGCAACGAGACGCACCGCTGGTCGATCGCGCGGCGCGCGGCGAAGGCGCGCCGCAGCGCCGGCGAGCGCTGACGTCGACCCGGGACGACGCGCGCCCCGGCGGGGCCGGGGCGCGGTCGTGGGACGGGGTCGGGTGGGGGCTCAGCCGGCGGCGCCGGGCAGCTTCCAGTAGGAGGTCTGCAGGCGCGAGCCGGCGAGGTTCATCTCGAGGTGCACGTGGTCGGTGTGCGGGTTGGGGCCGCCGTAGGAGCGGACGAGGACCGAGGTGCCGCGGACGCTGTACTGCTTCTTGTTCCAGATCCAGTACTGGACGCCCATGGCGCGCGCCATCGCGGCGCCGTTGGCGCTCATGCGGCGGGTGAAGTCCGCGACCTGCTTGCGGTGCTTGGGGCTGCCCGCGTCACGGAACCAGTCGTTGGCGCGACCGACGCCGTGGATGCTCGTCTTGCTCGGGTTCGCGGTGTTCGGACGGCAGTTGTAGCCGCCGATCGACGCCTTGCCGTAGTTCGCGCGGAGCCAGGCCTGCATGCGCTTGGCGCCCGGGGTGAAGCCGCCGGTGCAGTTGCGCCCGCCGGCCCAGGCGGCGGCGTCGTCGTAGCGCGCCGCGTCGGGGGCCTTGGTGACGTCGCGCGGGAAGCCGCCGGCGCCCGGCGACGGGCTCGGGGCCGGCGTCGGGTTCGGCGCGGGCGTCGGGTTGGGCGCCGGGGTGGAGCCGGAGCCGCCGCGCGCGCAGCCCGCCTGGGCGCTGGCGCGGCAGACGCGCATCGAGGAGGTTCGGTCGTTGAACGCGAAGAGGCCGTAGTAGGCGGTGCCGCTCGTCGCGCAGAGGACGTTGGACTGGTCGCCGCCGTAGTTCAGGCCGTCGAAGAGGCGGATGCAGTACCCGTCCGCGATCGCGACCGAGGACCGCGTGTTGCTGACGTTGTAGACCTTGCCGTCGTAGTTCGTGAAGGCGCGGAAGTTCGGGCGGTCGCCCTCGACGCCGATCTTCACGATGACCGAGCCGCCACCGCAGTTGCCGTCGGCGAACAGCTGCACCTTCGCGAAGCCGGCCTTCGCGCCGGCGGGACAGTAGGGGGCCGCGGCGGCGGGCCCGGCACCGGCGCCGAGCGCGGTGACCGCGAGCGCCGCGGCGCCGGCGAGCGCACCGGCGAGACGGGGGAGCTTCATGTGGGGTTCTCTTCCTTGCACGTTGACGGTGGTGGTCCCGGGGACCTCGTTCCCCGGATGCCCGCCAGTCAACCGCGTCGCGGGTCGCACGGGGCGCCCTTCTCAGAGGACTCTCACGAAGCCCTGGTGGCAGGGAGCCGTCGGGGCGATGCTGTGGGATGTGCCGATGCGGGGACCGAGCGAGCAGACGGCCGACAGGCGCGCGACTGCGCCGGCGCACACCACGCACGCGGCGGCGCGGCGATGACCGACCCACGGACCGGCGCGCTCGTGGCGTCGCTGCACGAGCACGCGCAGAAGGCGCGCAGCGCGGCCGCCGGGATCGAGGATCCGTCCACCCGCCGGGCGGTCGAGGAGCTGGCGGCGGCCGTGCAGGAGCTCGCCCGGCACCTCAAGCGCACGGACTGACCGACGGCGCCCCGCCCCCGCTACCCGGCGAGCTGCCCGAGCGACGCCGCCGCCCGCCGCCCGCGTTCGGCGGTGGCCGTCACCGCGAGCTGCCCGTCGTCCATCTCCTGGCTCCAGCACGCGACGAGGTCCCCGACGGCGGCGACCCGCATGCCGGACCCGTCGTCGTTGACGCCGCCGGGCGGCAGCTCGGGCGCCCCCGGCCGGCGCTCGAACAGGGCCGCCGCCAGCAGCGAGAGGTCGCCGCGGCGGTGCTGGTGGAACGTCAGGCGACCGCGCGCGCCGCCGGGGAGCTGGCCGGCGAGCACGCCGCGGGAGCGTCCCGGCACCGGAAGCGCCGGGTAGGCGCGGTGCAGCGCGTCCGGGTCCTCGCGCCGCAGGCCCCACTGCGCGGCGGCGTCGTCGAGTGTCGCGCCCCAGCGGTCGGCGTCCTGCATCGGCTCCTCGGCGGGCGCGGGCGGCAGCGGGAGGTGAAACCGCGTGTCCGGGTGCGGTGGCGGCGCGGCGACGTCGGCCACCGCGTCGGCGAGCGCGAGCGCGTGTGCGACGAGCGCGTCGAGCCGCCCCGGGTCGGCGACGAAGCCGCCGACGCGCAGGGCGACGAGCGCGGTCCCCGCCTCGAACGAGACGTACGGTCCGGCGAGCGCGCCGAGCGCCCCGGCGGCGCGGGGCAGCAGCCGCTCCCACGCGGCGGGCTCGAACGCGTCCCGGCCGCGCAGCCGGTAGCCGGCGAGGCCGTGGGGGTCCAGCGGCGGCCCGTCCGCGTTGCGCAGCCGGTCGGCGGAGCGCACGGTGAACCGGGACAGCAGCGCGGCTTGCGGCACGTGCAGGACGACGGCCGTGACCGGCACCGTCGCGGTGTCCGCGGGGAACGGTCCGGGCGCGTCACGCACACCGCTGAAGTGGTGGGCGAGCGGCAGCAGGTCGGTCAGGCGTAGGTCGCCGCGCAGCCTGACCTTCGCGAAGTCGCCGCCCATCGCGAGCCGGTGGCCGGAGTGCTCGGAGGTCGCGAACCCGATCTCGAGCAGCTCGTGCTGCACGACGCCCTGTCGGCGGTCGCCGAGGCGTCCGGCGCAGCAGTTGTGGATGTACTCGTTCCACCGCGGGACGCCGCCCAGGACGCGCAGCTGGCGTCGGTCGCCGCCGAAGTGCAGGTCGCGCTCGGCCGCGTAGGCGCGCAGGTCCGCCGACGGCCGGCCGGCCCGGGCCTCGTCGACGTCCTGCGTGGCGAAGGCCGCCCAGGAGACGGGGGTGGTCCGGGTGCGTCGTCTGCCCATGTCCTCTCCAACGCGCGCGGGCGCCGGGACTTACGAGCCCCGCGGCATCAGCTCGCAGAAGAACGCGGCGAGCTCGACGCCGTCAGGTGTCGGGCCGCCCCCGATCGTGGCGGGCAGCTCGCCCTCGTAGAGCCAGCTGGTGGGGGTCGGCTGGCGGCCGGGGACGATGAGGTAGGAGCCGGGCCGTCCGGTGTCGGGCCACGGGCTCGGCACGCCGCCCTGGGTGATGCCGGCGTTCGGGACGACGGGCAGCGCGTCGATCGGCTGACCGGGCCCGAACGCCGGGAGGCCGACCGGCCCCCACTTCGCCTTCTCGAGCTCCCCGAGCCGGGCGAGCAGGTCGTCGCGCAGCGCGGCGTAGCCGCGGTCGTTGGCGAGGTTGCGGATCTCGTACGGGTCCTCCCAGGTGTCGTACAGCTCGTACTCCTGGGAGGCGACGAACTCCGGGCCGGCGAACCAGCCGTCCTTCACCGCGACGTAGCGCGCGAACTTGTAGCGCCCGTCGAAGAACGCCCGGATGTGGGTGTTGGTGGGCTTCTCGTTGCCGACGCTCGTGATCGCGAACTCGTCGATCCGGTAGAGGATCTCGCTGCGCGGGCCGGGCGACTCGGGCTGCTCGAGCGCGGACACGAGCGACACGCCGCGCAGCCACGGGAACCGCGCCACCGGGTCGGCGACCCCGCCGAGCTCGAGCAGCGTGGGCAGGAGGTCGACCTGCTCCCCGAGCGCGCGCGACCGCCCGCCCGCCGGGAACCGCTTCGGGTACACGACGGTGAACGGGATGCGGTTCTGCTCGTCGTACATCGTGGTGCCCTTGTTCTGCAGGCTGTGCGCGCCGCCGAGCTCCCCGTGGTCGGCCGTGCGGACGAGCACCGTGTCCTCGAGCACCCCGAGGTCGATGACCTTCTTGATCATCGCCTGGAGCATCTCGTCGGTCCCGACGATGAGGTCGCAGTAGAGGTTGAGCAGCGAGCGCACGTAGCCCTCCCGCCGCGCCCCGCCCGCGGGGGTGCCGCTGATGACCTCGACGACCTTGCGGAACCGCTCCTGGCCCGAGGGCTTGTCGTCGAGCTTCGGCTCCTCGAACCACGACGGGTCGGGCTCCATCCCGTAGTCGGGTCGTTCGAAGTCCACGGCGAAGCCGCGCGGGTAGTACTGGATGTCGTGCGGGTTGAGCAGCGACAGGATGCACAGCCAGGGCTGCTCGTCCTTCCCGTGCGCGTCGAGCCAGTCGAGCGCCTGCCGCGTCCAGATCGGGTCGTTGACGTAGCCGTCGTTGTAGGCGGAGACGTCCGAGGGCGGGGAGATGACGGAGTCGTCGAACCCGTTGCCGCGCAGCGGGTTGCCCTGCAGCGTGTCGAGCGCGCCCTCGGCGCTGGTGGGGATCTCGCCCGGGTAGGAGAGGTGCCACTTGCCGAAGAACGCGGTCCGGTAGCCGATGCTCTTGAAGAGGTCGCCGATCGTCGGGATCGACGGGTCGACGTTGAACTGCGCGCCGACGATGAACGTCCCGTAGAGGCCGGTCTGCGGGCCGTACATGCCGGTCCACAGGCAGCCGCGCGACGGGGTGCAGGCCATCGAGGAGCTGTGGAAGCGGTCGATGTTCGTGCCGTGCTCGTCCATCCAGCAGCGAGCGGGGACCGGGAGGTCGTCCGGGAGCCGGTCGCGGTGGCGCTCCTGGTCGGTCATGAGGATGAGGATGTTCGGCGGGCGCTCGTCGCGGGCCTGCGCGTCGAGCACGGGCGCGAGCGTCGCGGCGGCCCCGAGCTGCGCGGCGCGGGTGAGGAGCGTGCGGCGGTCGATGCTCATGGACGGACCCTCCCGACCTTCCCGGTGGTGGCGCTGACGACGAAGACGTGGCGGCCGGCGACCGCGAGACCGCGCGGGCCGGAGACGGTGGGCAGCCGGCGGCGGCGGCCGCGCGCGTCGATCGACAGCACCGCGGCGGTCTCGGGGAGCGCGGCGAGCCGGCGTCCGCCAGGCGCGTAGGCGACCGCGCCGACGGCGGGCGCGGCGGCGAGCGTGCGCCGCCGCCCGCCGCGGCGGGTCTCGAGCTCGGTGAGGTCCCGGGCGGGGCCGCCGTGGGCGACGAGCAGCCGTGCGCCGTCGGGGCGGATGGCGATCCGGTCGGGCAGCGCGGGGACGTCGACGCGGCGCAGCACGGCGCCGGTGGCGAGGTCGACGTGCACGACGGCGTCCTCGGCCTGCAGCGCGACCCAGGCGCGGTCGTCGTGGACGGCGAGCCCACGCGGGACCGCGCCGAGCGGCACGACGCGGCGCTGCGCGTACCCGGGGCCGGAGAGGACGTGGAGGGTGCCCTCCTGCTCCCCGCCGGCGACGACGATCCGGCGCGGCCGGTCGGTGATCGCGACCGCGAGCGGGGCGGGGCCGACGTCCAGGCGGGTGCGGCGGCCGTCGAGGCCGTGCAGCTCGAGGCCGGGGGCGTCCCAGAACGCGGTGGTGACGGCGAGGAGGCCGCCGCTGGGCGCCCAGGCGAGCTCCGCGGGCTGCCCGTCGAGCGTGACGCGGCGTGTGGCGCGGGTGCGGCGGTCGGTCAGCTCGAGGGTCCGGCGGGCGGCGTGCGCGACGGCGAGGCGGCGCCCGTCGGGGCTGACGGCGATCGACCGGCCGCGGTGGACGACGTCGGGACGCCGGTCGGTGGGGCGCGGGGCCGCCGTGGCGGTGGGCGTAGGCAGCGCCGCGGCAACGGCGAGACCGGCGCCTCCCTGCAGCAGCTGGCGCCGGGTCGGGGTGACGGTCGGGGGCACGGTGGGCGAGCCTAACCACGGATGTGACACGGCGTCAACGCACTGTCACATCGGCCTGCTACGGTCGGTCGGGTGCCCGCCCCGGAGGTCCGTCGGACCCGTCTGCGCGCCGCTCGCGGCGAGAACCGCGCCGCGATCGTCGCCGCCGCGGAGGCGGCGCTGCGTCGCCGGCCGTTCCGGGAGGTGACGGTCGAGGAGGTCATGCAGGACGCGGGGCTCGCGCGGACGCAGTTCTACCGCCACTTCGACGACCTCCCGGACCTCGTGCTGCGGGTCGGGCAGGATGCCTTCGGGGCGCTGCTGGACGCGCACGAGGAGCTGGTCGCCCTCTCCTCGCTGGACCGCGCCGCGCTGGCGGAGGGGCTGCGGCGGGCGGTCGAGGCGTTCGCCGAGCACGGCCCGCTGGTGCGCGCGCTGGGCGAGGCGGCGATCCACGACGCCGCGGTCGAGGCGGTGCTCGACGGCGTGCACGAGCGCTACGTCGCGCTCGTCGCGGGCGTGGTCGAGCGTGCGGCCGCCCAGGGCGCGCCGATCGCGGCACCCCGCGAGACCGCACGGCTGCTGCACCACGCGAACGTGGCGTACCTCACGACCGTGTTCGGGCGCGAGCCGCTGGTCGGCGTGGACGAGGCGCACGCCGCGGTGCTCGGGATGTGGGCGGCGACGCTCGGCCTCGACGACGCGGGCGCGACGCGTCAGGCCCCGTAGCGCAGGCCGTCGAGCGCGAGCCGCAGGATGCGCTCGCGCTGCGCCTCGGCGCTGCAGGGGATCTTCACGATCCCGACGACGAGCTGCAGCAGCTCGACGATCGTCACGTCCTCGCGGACGGCCCCGGCCTCCTGGGCGGCGCGCAGGAGCGGCTCTCCCGCGGCCCAGAGCGCCTCGCGCGAGGTGGCGAACAGCGGCGCGTCGGCGTCGAGGTACTGCAGCAGCTGCCCGGCGAGGGCCTGCTTCGTCGCGATGTAGGCGGCGACGCGGTCGACGAGCCACTCCTCGAGGGCCCCCCACGGGTCGGTCGCGGTGAGCTCGGCGGCGCCGCGGCAGACCTGCTCGACCTCGCCGAGGTAGAGCGCCTCGAGCAGCGCCTGCCGGTTGGGGAAGTTGCGGTAGAGCGTGCCGATGCCCACCTCCGCGCGGCGGGCGATCTCCTCGAGCGCGGTGGACTCGCCGCCCTGGGCGAACGCCTCGCGGGCGGCGGCGAGGATCTTCTCGTAGTTGCGCAGCGCGTCCGCGCGCCGGGGGCGCTGCAGGAGCGCGGGCGCGGCGGTGGACGTGGGATCGATCGAGGTCATGGCGGAACCGTCCTTGACAAAACGGAGGCTGCCTCCATATAGTCCGTCTCGAAACGGAGGCACCCTCCACTTCTTTCTGGAGGCGCCCTCCATTTTAGCGCTCCCCCCTCCTCGTCTCAAGGTCCGGTGCACACCATGACCCCCACCCCGCCCCCGTCACCCTCCCCTCGACCGTCCGTCGACCGCCCCTGGGCGATGCTCGCCACCGTCTGCCTCGCGCAGCTGATGATCGTGCTCGACGCGACGATCGTGAACGTCGCCCTCCCCACCATCCAGGACGACCTCGGCTTCAGCTCCTCGGCGCTGACCTGGGTCGTCAACGCGTTCCTCATCAGCTTCGGCAGCCTGCTGCTGCTCGCCGGCCGGCTCGGCGACCTCGTCGGCCGGCGGACGATCTTCCTGTCCGGCGTCGTGGTCTTCACCGTCGCGTCGCTGCTGTGCGCCGTGGCCCCCAGCGGCGGCGCGCTCGTCGCCGCCCGTTTCCTGCAGGGCGTCGGCGCCGCCGCCCAGGCGTCGGTGATCCTCGCGATCATCGTCACGAACTTCCGCCCCGGTCCCGACCAGGCACGCGCGATGAGCGCCTACGTGTTCGTGTCCGTCGCCGGCGGCTCCCTCGGCCTGCTCGCCGGCGGCCTGCTGACCGAGGCGCTCAGCTGGCACTGGATCTTCCTCGTCAACGCGCCGATCGGCCTGGCGACCGTGCTGCTCGGCCGGCGGTTCGTGCCGCGTGACCGCGGCCTGGGGCTCGGCCACCACGTCGACTGGGCGGGCGCCGCCCTCGTGACGACCTCGCTGATGGTCGGCATCGCCGCGATCGTGCAGGTGAGCACGCACGGCTGGCTCTCCACCCCGGTCCTCGGCCTCGCCGCCCTCGCCGCGGTGCTGATGGCGGCGTTCGTGTCGCTGGAGCGGCGGATCGCCGAGCCGATCATGCCGCTGCGGATCCTCGCCGTCCGCGGCGTCGTGCAGGCCAACGCCGTGCGGTCGCTGCTGGTCGTCGGCATGTACAGCACGTTCTTCCTCGGCACCCTGTACCTCGAGCGCGTCCGCGGCCTGGGCCCGATCGAGACCGGGGCGGCGTTCCTGCCCTGGACGCTCACCGTCGCGGTCCTGTCGCGCGGCGTCACGACCCGCCTGGTCGAGCGCTTCGGGCCGTACCCGGTGCTGCTCGGGGGCATGTCGAGCGCGACCGTCGGCCTCTTCCTGTTCAGCACCGCCGGGACGCAGACCGCGTTCTTCCCGACCGTGTTCCTCGCCTGCTTCGCGATCGGCCTGGGCATCGGCAGCGCCTTCCAGCCGCTGCTCACGATCGCCATGGCCGGCGTCCCGCGCCAGGACGCGGGCCTCGGCTCGGGCGTCACGAACGTCAGCCAGCAGGTGGCGGGCGCCCTCGGCGTCGCCGTCCTCAGCACGATCGCCGACGACCACACCGCGGGCCTCGTCGAGGCCGGCGGTGCGCTGAAGCCCTCGCTCGTCGCGGGCTACCAGCTCGCCTTCACCGTCGCCGCGGCCGTCGCCGCGACCGGCGTCCTCCTCGCCGCCGTGCTGCTGCGCCCCCGTCCGGTGTCGCGCACGGAGCCCATCCCGACCCTGGAGACCGCATGACCCCCAGCACCACCCCCACCCCGGTCACGACGCGCGGCGCCCGCCGCAACGCGCTGGCCCACCGCGCCGACGAGGCCACCATCACCGCGTACCTGCGCGAGCTGTCCGGCGCCCCGTCCGGACGCCCCGCCCGCCCGGCGACGCGCCGGGTCGAGGCGCAGCGGTCGCGCTGCACCGCGGCGCGCGCGAGCATCCAGGGCTGACGCGGCCGGCGGGCACGTCGTCCGCGCCAACGCGAAGAGGCGCCGGAGATC
This sequence comes from Conexibacter sp. W3-3-2, assembly GCF_009707605.1. Taxonomy (NCBI): domain Bacteria; kingdom Bacillati; phylum Actinomycetota; class Thermoleophilia; order Solirubrobacterales; family Conexibacteraceae; genus Conexibacter; species Conexibacter sp. W3-3-2. Next base: position 1,657,282 of record NZ_WLYW01000001.1, read on the forward strand.
CGTGCTGAACGGTCCTCCGGCGCCTCTTCTCCTGGTGTCCCCGACTGCTCGGGGAGGTGCTTCTCGGGTCTGTGCTGCTCGATCGGGGCGCCCGGATTCGAACCGGGGACCTCACCGACCCGAACGGTGCGCGCTACCAGGCTGCGCCACGCCCCGGGATCGGCCTGCAGTATCTCACGGACGGGCCTTGCGGTGCCGTGCGGTCCCGCCCGCGCCCGCCCTGGCGCGCGGCCGCGCACGCCGCGCATGCGACGCCCGGGCGCCGGGCACGCCCTCGCCGTGCCCCCGTCGAGCGCGCCCACCCGCCGTCCCCGCGTCCGCCGCTCCGATCCGTCGGGCCCCGGATGGCGCCTGCGTCGCCGCGGGCGGGGCTTCGAGCTGCTCGACCAGCGGGGTCGGCGCATCCGCGGGACCGAGCATCGCGACCGCGTCCGCGCGCTCGCGATCCCGCCCGCCTGGAAGGACGTGTGGGTCTGCCCCGACCCGCAGGGCCACGTGCAGGCGACCGGCACCGACGCGGCCGGCCGGCGCCAGTACCGCTACCACCCCGACCACGTCGCGCGTCGGTCGCGCGCGAAGTTCGACTGCACCGCCCGGTTCGCGCGCGCGCTGCCGGACCTGCGCGCCCGGGTCGACGCGGACATCGCCGGGGACGACCGCGACGAGGCGACCGTGCTGGCCTGCGTCGTGCGGCTGCTGGACCGCGGGTTCTTCCGGGTCGGCACCGAGACCTACGCCGCGAAGAACCGCACGTTCGGCCTCACGACGCTCGAGAAGCGCCACGTGCAGATCGCGCACGACGACGTGCTCGTCTTCGACTACACCGCCAAGCACGGGCGGCGTCGGGTGCAGAACGTCGTCGACGCGCGTGCCGCCGAGATCGTCGGCACCCTCCGGCGCCGTCGCAGCGGCGGCGATCGGCTGTTCGCACACCGCGACGCGACCGGCTGGCACCCCGTCCGCGCGGAGGCCGTCAACGCGTACATCCGCGAGGCGACCGGGCTGGACGACGTCAGCGCCAAGGCCTTCCGGACGTGGAACGCCACCGTGCTCGCGGCGGTCGCGGTCTCGATCGCGGAGCCCGCGGCGGGCACCTCGCGGCGCGCGCAGGAGCGCGTGATGAAGCGCGCGGCGGACGAGGTCGCCCGCTACCTCGGCAACACGCCCGCGGTGTGCCGGTCCTCCTACATCGACCCGCGCGTGTTCGACCGCTGGACCGCGGGCGAGACGGTCGCCGAGGCGGTCCTGGACCTCGCCGCGCTCCCCGACCCCGGGGTGCTCGCCACCCACGGCTCGATCGAGGCGGCGGTCCTCGACCTGCTCGGCGGCTGACCGCTCAGCCGCCGCCCGCGACCGCGGAGAAGTACCGCACCGCCAGCCCGGTCACGAGCGTCTGGAAGGCCGTCTCGACGCTCGTGCCCTCCGTCGTCGCCCAGGCGCGCAGCCCCTGCTGCTCGATGTCGACGCTCTGCGCCAGCACGTCCTCGACGAGCTCGGGGTGCCGGTCGCAGAAGTACGCGCCGATCGAGTACAGGCTGGAGTCGGTCAGCGAGGCGGCGAAGTCGTCGTCCGCGAGCGTCGGATCGGGCACGCCGTCAGTGTGCCAGGCCCGCCCCACGTCACCGCGCGGCACGGGCCCGGGGACGCTCAGGGCGCGAGCGCCCCGGTGACGGCGGACGTCGCGTCGCCCAGCGCGTCCGCGACCCCGGTGCGCGGGTCGGGCGTCGCCCCCTGCGGCGTCGGGACGACGGTCTGCGGCGCAGGCACCGACGGCAGCGCCGAGACGACGTCCTCGACCGCCTGCGTGAGGTCCTCCTGGCGGCTCGACGGCGGGCGGCCGTCACCGGTGGCCGTCGCGGTCGGGTCACCGGTCTGCAGCGGCAGCTTCAGCGCGTCGGCGGGCGCGACGGCCGGGGCCGACGGCGCGTCGCCGGTGCTGCCGCCGCCGAGCAGCGGGGCGACCGGGGAGGTCTCGCGCACGGCGTCGGCGGTGGTGCCGGCCACGCCGGCGGCCGACGGGCCCGACGGGCTCGCCGGGGCGGGTGTCGCGGTCGCGGCCGCCGACGGCGCGGGCCGGACGGCGCCCGTGGCGGTCCCCGCGGGACGCTCCGCGGTCGCCGCCGCCGGGGCGGCCGAGCGCTCGGGCACGGCACCGAGCCCCTCGGTCACGGCGTTGCCGGGCAGCCCGGCGCGGAGGTCGATGCGGTCGTCGCCCCCGACCTGACCGGCGCCGAGCCCGGCGACGGCGATCGTCGCGGCAGCCACGGCGGCCTTCGCCCAGCCGGCGACCGCCGGGTCGACGGCAGCGGACATCTGCGCGCTCCACTGGGCGACGGCGGGTGCGTGGTGCCCGGCGGCGAGCCCGGAGCCGAGGCCCCCCCTCGTCGCCCTCCAGGCGCCGGCGCAGGAACGCGGGCAGCGGCAGCAGCGCCGCGAGGCGGCTGCGCACGGGTCGCGGCCGCAGCACGGCGAGGTCGAGGCCGGCGAGGTGCGCCTCGCGACGGCAGGACTGGCAGTGCGCGACGTGCTTGCCGAGCTTGCGCTGGTCGCGAGCCCCGAGCGCGGTCTCCGCGGCCTGGGCGATGATCAGCTGCACGCGCGAGCAGCGCTCGCCGGAGCTCAGCTCCTCGTACTCCTCCGAGAGCCGTCGGCGGGCGCGGAACAGCGTCGACTCCACGGAGGCGCGGCTCATGCCCAGGCGCTCGCCGATCTCGCGGTAGCTCAGGCCCTCGAGCTCGCGCATGACGAGGATCTGGTGGTGCGTCTCGCTGAGCCCGCCGAACGCGCCGCGCAGGTGGTCGATCGACATCTTCTGGTCGACCGCCACGTCGGGGGCGGGCCCGGTCGTCACGAGCTTGCCGTAGTCGACTGCCCCGAGGCCCTCGTCGGCGTCGTAGGAGACCTCCTCGGTGCGCCGCGACCGCCGGAACTGGTCGATGCAGGCGTTCTTCGCGATCTCGTACACCCAGGGCTTGAACGCGATCGGCCGGTCGGTCTCCCGCATGCGGCGCAGCGCCGACATGAACACGTCCTGCGCGATGTCCTCCGCGCGGCCGTAGTCGCCGACCATCCCGAAGATGTAGGCGGCGATCCGCCGGTGGTAGCGCTCGTAGAGCAGCTCGAACGCCTGGTCGTCCCCGCGCCGGACCGCGGCGACGAGGTCGGGGTCCGTCGTGTCGGTGTTCGCCCGGCAGACGGGGACGAACGTGGGAGCGGTGGCAGCGATGGTCGTTCTCCTGGACCCGGGTGGCGGCAGCGGCGGCGTCCGTGCGCCGCACCGGGCGCGAACTCTAGCGTTCAGTGGAGGCCCCGGGCAAGGCGTGGCGTGCAGGTTCGGCCCGCTGGACAATCGCGCCTCGACCGTGTGTCGTACCGGGCCATGGCGCTTCTGGACGACCTGCTCGCCGATCTCGACACGCTGCTGGACGCGCCGGGGTTCCCGGACTACGCGCCCAACGGCCTGCAGGTCCCCGGCCGCGGGACGGTCGCGACGGTCGTCACCGGCGTGTCCGCCGGTCTCGAGCTGCTCGAGCGGGCGGTCGCCCTCGACGCCGACCTCGTGCTCGTGCACCACGGCCTGTTCTGGCACGGCGCGCCGCTGGCGCTCGACCGGCCCGCCGCGCGTCGCCTGCGGCTCCTGCTCGAGCGCGAGATCTCGCTCGCGGCCTACCACCTGCCGCTCGACGCGCACCTCGAGCTCGGCAACAACGCCCTGCTCGCGCGCGGGATCGGCTGCGAGCGATGGGAGGCCTTCGGCGTCCACAAGGGCCGCACGATCGGCGTGGCCGGCACGTTCCCCGGCGACGGGATCACCCGCGAGGAGCTCGTCTCTCGCGTGCGCGGCGTCTGCCACGACCGCGAGCCGCTGGTGTTCGACGCGGGCCCGGAGCGCGTGCGCCGCGTCGGCATCGTCTCGGGGGCGGGGAGCGACCACCTGCACGAGGCGGTCGCGGCGGGCCTCGACGCGTTCGTCACCGGCGAGCCCGCCGAGCGGGCGATGCTCGCCGCGCGCGAGAACGCGATCACGTTCGTCGCCGCCGGCCACTACGCGACCGAGACCCACGGGGTCCGCGCGCTCGGCGACCACCTCGCCGCCCGGCACGGCGTCACGCACCACTTCGTGGACGTCTGGAACCCGATCTGACCGGGCGCCGCGACGGCCGTCGCGGTTGAGCAAACCTTTAGTTGCCGGTGTCCGTGACCGGGTGTACGGTCGAACGGTCATGTCGTGATCGTCACGAACCACCAGGAGGTCCCACCCGAATGGCCATTCACCTGACGCCCACCGAGCTCGCCCGAGAGACCGGTCTCAGCCGGCGGGACGTGATCGAGAAGTGCGTCGAGCTGGGGGTCCCGATCTTCCAGGGCCGCATCGACAAGACCCTCTTCATGGCGAGCCTGCACCAGCAGTCCGCCGAACGGCCGACACCGGCATCCGCCTGAGCCTCCGCGCCGCACCGCACCCTCCCCGCGACCCCGCGGACTGCGGATAGCATCGATCCACCGCCCGCCCCGCGGGCGGCTGGGTCCCCGAGGAGAGGAGCAACGATGGAGGCGTCCACCCCCGTCGAGAACACCGGGTCCGCGACGATCGCGGACCTCATCGGCCTCGCCGCCGAGCAGTTCGCCGACCGCCCGCTCGTCCGCTACAAGACCGGCGGCGAGTGGCGCGACGTCACGTTCGCCGAGGTCGGCGCGATCACCAGCGAGATCGGGCGCGGGCTCATCGACCTGGGCATCGCCCGCGGCGACCGCGTGGCGATCCTCGCCACCACCCGTCCCGACTGGACCTACGCCGACCTCGCCATCTCGAGCGCCGGCGCGGTCGTCGTCCCGATCTACCCGACCAACTCGCCGCAGGAGTGCGAGTGGGTCGTCGGCAACTCCGAGGCCGTCGCCGTCGTCTGCGAGGACGCGGACCAGGTTGCGAAGATCACCGCCGTCCGAGAGCGGCTGCCCGCGCTGCGGCACGTCATCGTCGTCGACCCCGCCGGGGACGTCGGCGACGCCATCCCGGTCGCCGACCTGCGCGAGCGCGGCCGCGCGCGCGACGAGGCGGAGCTGCGCGAGCGCGCCGCCGCCGTCCGCCCCGAGGACCCGTTCACGTTCATCTACACGTCGGGCACCACCGGGCCGCCGAAGGGCTGCGTCCTCAGCCACGGCAACTACCGCGCGATCCTCGACATGTGCGAGCAGGTCGACGTGCTGCACGAGGGCGACGTCACCTACCTGTTCCTGCCGCTGGCGCACTCGTTCGCGCTGCTGATCCAGCTGCTGAGCATCGACCTCGGCTCGACGATCGCGTACTTCGGCGGCGACCCCAAGGCGATCGTCGGGGAGCTCCAGGAGGTCCAGCCCAGCTACCTGCCGTCGGTCCCCCGGATCTTCGAGAAGATCTACACGCTCGTCACCTCGCAGGGCGACCCGGCGCTGATCCAGGCCGCCACGAAGCTCGGCGTCAAGGTCCGGGAGCTCGAGGCGGCCGGCGTGCCGATCCCCGACGAGCTGCGCGGCCCGTTCGAGCAGGCGGAGGAGCGCCTGTTCCGCAACGTGCGCGCCGCGTTCGGCGGCAACGTCCGCCAGGCGGTCACCGGCGCCGCCCCGATCGCGAAGGACATCCTCGAGTTCTTCTTCGCCTGCGGCGTCCCGGTCATGGAGGGCTACGGCATGACCGAGACGGCCACCGCGTCGACGATCTCCACGATCGAGCACCACCGGTTCGGCACGGTCGGCCGGGCGCTGCCGGGCGTCGAGCTGCGGATCGCCGACGACGGCGAGGTGCTCGTGCGCGGCGCGAACATCTTCCAGGGCTACTACAAGAACGACGACGCGTCGTTCGGGACGATCGTCGACGGCTGGCTGCACACCGGCGACCTCGGCCGGCTCGACGACGACGGCTACCTCACGATCGTCGGCCGCAAGAAGGACATCATCATCACCGCGGGCGGCAAGAACCTCACGCCCGCGAACCTCGAGAACGACATGAAGCAGAGCCGCTGGGTCTCGCAGGCGATGATGCACGGCGACCGTCGCGCGTACCCGTCGATGCTCATCACGCTCGACGAGGAGGAGATCGTTCCCTGGGCCACCGCGGCCGGGATCGAGGACACGAGCATCGCCGCGCTCGCCGCCCACCCCGAGGTCCACGCGCTGATCCAGGCGGAGCTCGACAAGGCCAACGCGAAGTACGCGCAGGTCGAGCAGGTCAAGCGCTTCTTCATCCTCGAGCACGACCTCTCGCAGGAGACCGGCGAGCTGACCCCGACGCTCAAGGTCAAGCGCAACGTCGTCAACGAGAAGTACGCCGACCGGTTCGACGCCCTGTATGCCGGCTGACGCGCGCGCACGCCGCGCTACCCTGCGCGTGTGAGGACGGATCCCACCGACAACGGCGGGCTGTTCATCGGGCGACGCCCGGGAACCGCCCCGGTGAAGTACCGCGCGCTGCCCCAGCGGGGCAGCGCGTCCCGGCAGCGGATCGACCGGCTGCTCGCCGCCGCGATCCTCGGGCTGATGGCGCTGATCTCGGCGCTCTACTGGGGACCGATCCCCGCCGGGTCGCTGTGGGTCGCCTCGCAGGTGCAGTTCCGCACCGACAACCTCGGCGTCGGGCTGCTCGTCGGCTTCGCGGTCCTGCTGGCCGTCCTGTTCGGCGGCCTGATGGTGCTCAAGCGGCTCGACCAGCTGTGGATCCTCGTGCGGCGCGCGGCGGGCATCGACCAGCGCGACGGGGTGATCGGCCGCGTCTTCGGGATCACCGCCGCGATCGGCGCGACGCTGTTCATCGGCTGGCTGCTGCTCATCGCCGGGCCCGGGGCCTCGCTGGCCCCGACCGGCTGACCGGGGCGCCGACGGTGGGCATCCGCGACTACTACCGCCAGTTCGAGGCGGTCCCCGCCGAGGAGGTCAACCGCGGCCTTCGCGAGGAGGCGCAGGAGCGGCGACGCAGCGCGCTCTCGCGCGTCGAGCCGCTGGACCTCTCGGTCACCACCTGGCCGGAGTACCCGCCCTCCCGCGTGGTCGACGCGATCACCTACGCGGCGCGGCGCGGCCTGCACCGCTACCAGGAGCGCCAGGGCGGCGAGCTGCGCGGGGAGCTCGCCCACGCGCTGGGGCTGGAGCCCGGGCGCGTCGTCGTCGGGGACGGGTCCGCGCAGCTGATGACCGCCGCCGCGCACGCGCTGCTGGCCCCCGGGGACGAGCTCGTCACGCCGTGGCCCGGCTACCCGCTGCACCCGATCGTCGCCCGGGCGGCGCAGGGCGTCGCGGTCCCGGTCCCGGGGTTCTCGGTCGACGCGCTGCTGCGCGCGGTCAACGAGCGCACCCGGATCGTCGCGCTGGCCAACCCCAACGACCCGACCGGGGAGCTGCTGCGCCGCGGCGAGCTCGCGCGGCTCCTGACCGCGCTGCCCGAGCGGGTCGTCGTCGTGCTCGACGAGGCGCTGCGCGACTACGTCACCGCCGAGGAGCGCGACGCCGCGCTGCACCTCACCGCCGAGCACCCGCGGCTGCTGGTGTTCCGCACGTTCTCCAAGGCGTGGGGCCTGGCGGGCCTGCGCTGCGGCTACGCGGTCGGCGGCCCGGACGCCGCCGCGCTGCTGGAGCAGCTCGAGCCGTCGCTCGGCCTCGGCGACCTCGCCGTCGCCGGGGTGCTCGAGGCCGTCCGCCACCACGCGGGCCTGCCCGCCCAGCGCGCCGCCGTCATCACCGCGCAGCGCGCGCGGTTGCTCGAGGCGGTCGCCGGGCTGCCGCTGACGGTCACCCCGTCGCAGGCCAACGTGCTGTGGATCGGCGCGCGCGGGCACAGCGGCGGTGACCTCGCCGAGCACCTGCAACGCGCGGGCATCGCGGTCCGCAGCGGCGGCCCGCTCGGGGACCCCGCACGGATCCGGCTGACCGTGCCGCACCGCCCGCAGGACGTCGAGCGCGTCGCGCGGGCCCTCGAGACCGCGGTCGCCTGAGCGCACCACAACCCGGAGCCCGGTCCGGCGCGCGCCGACGGGTCCGGTCGCTACCGTGGTGCGCGCATGTCGTCCCACCGTCGCTCCCGCGCCGGCGCGGCCGTCCTGGGCCTCGTGCTCGCGGCCCTCTCCGCCGCCCCCGCGCACGCCCTCGACGAGTCCCGGCTCAAGGCGCAGCTCTCGACGCTGCACCAGCGCCTGGGCTCCCAGGCCGCCGCGCTCGTCGTCGACGCCCGCACCGGGAAGGTCCTCTTCCAGCGCCGCGCGACCACGTCGCTCAGCCCCGCCTCCAACGAGAAGCTGTTCACGACCGCCGCGGCGCTGCTGAAGTTCGGGCCGCGCGCGACGCTCGAGACGCGCGTGCTCGCCCCGCCCGGCGGGGAGGTCGAGGACGGGTCGATCGACGACCTGCACCTCGTCGGCGCCGGCGACCCGGCGCTCAACGACGTCGCGCTGAAGGCACTCGTCGCCGAGCTGAAGACGGCGGGCGTGCGGCGCGTCCGCGGCGGCATCCTCGCCGACGAGTCCCTGTTCGACCGGCGCCGCGGCAGCTACGACTCCGGCTTCCGCCCCGACGACGACCTCGGCGGCTGGCTCGGCGCACTGACCTGGTCGCACGGGCGTCCGGACCCCGCGGGCGGGCCCGCCCTGGAGGCCGCCGAGCGGCTCCACGCGTTCCTGCGCGCGGCGAAGATCACGCTCGGGCGCACGCCGCGCGTGCAGACCCTCCCCCGGGCCGACGTCGACCTCGCCGCGCCGCTGGCCACGGTCGACTCCCCGCCGATGGCGCAGCTGGCCGCCACGACGAACCAGCCGTCGGACAACTTCTACGCCGAGATGCTCGTGAAGGGCCTCGGGGCCCGCTTCGGGAGCGCGGGCACGACCGCCGCGGGCATCGCGGTGATGCGCACGACGCTGCGCGGGATCGGGGTGCGGCCGACCGCGATGGTCGACGGCTCGGGCCTCTCGCGCGCCGACAAGGCCTCCCCGCGCCAGCTCGTGACGCTGCTGCAGGCGATGGACCGTCAGCCGACCGACGTGCGGACCGCGTGGCGGACCTCGCTGCCGGTGATCGGCCGCAGCGGCACCCTCGCCGGGCGCATGCGCGGGACAGCGGCCGAGGGCCGCTGCAGCGCGAAGACGGGCACGCTGCGGGGCGTCAGCGCGCTGAGCGGCTTCTGCACGACCACCGGGGGCCGCAGCGTGTACTTCTCGCTGCTGGAGAACGCGGTCGACGCGCTGGCCGCCAAGCGCATCGAGGACCGCATGGTCCCGAAGATCGCCTCGCTGGACGGCTGAGCCGCCCGCTCAGCGCCCGGCCAGCACCGCGATCGGGTCGCCGGCGTCGTCGAAGCGGGCCGCCACGCGCAGGTCCGCCCAGGGAAACGCCCGTGCGTAGTCGTCGGCCGACCGCGGCACCCAGTGCTCGACGCGCGGCAGGTCGGACACCGACTCGGCGAGCAGCAGCAGGCCGCCGGGGCGCAGCACCCGGCGGATCTCACCGGCGGTGGCGTCGAGCTCGTCGTCGTGGAGCAGCCCGCCCAGCACGGTGAGGGTGAACACGACGTCGACCTCGTCGTCGGCCAGCGGCAGGGCCTCCCCGACGTCCAGCGTGCGGAACTCCGTGGCCGCCGACGCGGGGGCGAGCGCCAGCAGCTCGGGCACCGGGTCGACGCCGATCGCGCGGCCGCCGACCGCGGCGGCGAGGTCGGCCGTCAGCCGGCCGGTGCCGCAGCCGAGGTCCAGGACGGTCCGCTCGGTGCCGTCGAGCTCGGCGGCGAGCGCCGGGAGCACGTGGGCGCGGTGCCGGGCGGTCACGTCGTCGAGCGCCGCCCCGTCCGGGTGGTCGGTCGAGATCACGGCGCGCTCCCCGAGCGCGCGGGCACGGGCCCGCCAGTAGTCGGCGCCGGGCGCCGCGGTCCGCTCGGGGCTCACCGGGAGACGATCGGGTTCAGCGGCGTGTCGATGACCGCTCCGGGCCGGGCGCCGGGCATGAAGCGCTGCCAGTCGCCCGAGACCATGGTCGGCTCGTCCACCAGCCGGGCGTCGTCGGCGAAGTACGTCGAGGCGTGGACCATCCGCGGCTGCGTCGTCGCGTTGGCCCGGGCGTAGTGGAAGCACCAGGAGTGGTGGAAGGAGATCTCGCCCAGCGCGAACGGCGAGTCGTCGACCTGCACGTCCGCCGCCCGGAACGCCTCGGCGACGCCGCGGTCGTAGGAGTCGTCGGTGGAGGAGAAGTCGACGGCCTCGGCGGTCTTCCAGACGTCCTTGCCGGCGGCGAACGCCAGCGGGCCCATCGGAGCGGGGATCGCCTGGAGCGGCACCCAGCTGGTCACGACGTCGCGGCTGGCGATCGGGAAGTGGTGGGCGTCGAAGTGCCAGGGGGTGCGCCCGCAGCCGGGCTCCTTGGAGAGCACGTTGTCGTGGTAGAGCCGCACGTCCGCGACCTGCAGCAGGTCGGCGGCGATGCGACCGATCCGCGGCGACAGCGCGAACAGCTCGAGGACCTGCGAGCCGCTGCGCCACATCAGGTCCATGCTGAGGAAGCCGGACCGGCCGGGGCCGTCCCCGGCGGCGGCCAGTCGCAGCACCTCGGTGCGGCCGGCGGCCAGCGCGCCGGGCGAGAGCACGTCACGGAGCTTCACGTAGCCGTCGCGCTCGAACCGCTCGACGGCCTCGGACCCGAGCTCGTACGGGGTGGCGAGCTCGTCCCGGAGCTCGTCGAGCGTCGGCAGCGCGACGGCGTCCGGCGGGTCGACCGCGACGAGCTCGGTGGGCGCCCCGTCGCGCGCGTCGGCGAGCGAGAGGTACCAGTCCCACCAGTCCTCGTTGGTCTGCTCCCACGGCCGGTCGACCCCGGACTCGCGGGCGTGCTCGGCGCTCAGGATGCGGCTGTCCACGGTGACGGGACTCCTTCGGGGAGGACGGTGGCGCACAGGACGTCCTGTGCGAAGCGGTAGACGCCGGCCTGCTCGTCGCGGCAGCCGGCGAGGTAGGTGCCCAGCTGCGGGGCGACGAGCATCTCGTCGAGGCCGAGCGTGTCGTCGAAGAGACAGCGCTGCAGGTATCCCTCGAGCAGCCCGAGGTCGTCGAGCGGGACGCGGTGCTCGTAGTGGAGGTGGTGACGGTGGACCCGCAGGTCGCGCGCGGCGCCTGCGCGCTCGAGCGCGTCGGCCACCTGCTCACCGCCGAGGTAGGGCGTGCCGCTGCCGCGGACGCCGCGCAGGAACGCCTCGTAGACGCGCAGGTAGTGCCCGCCGCCGGCGCCCTGGGCGAGGAACCCGAGGCCGCCCGGCGCGATCGCCGCGACGAACCGGTCGGCCGCCTGCTGGAGCCGGTCGGGACGCAGCGCGTACAGGGCGTGCGTGGCCCAGACGACGTCCCACGGGCCCGCGGACGGGTCGAGGGCCTCGAGGGTCGTCTCGTACGCGCTCCCGCGGACGAACGGCGGGGCGAGCACACCGGCCGCCTCGGCGATGGAGAACGCGCTCGGGTCGAGCAGGGCGTAGTCGATGCCCGCCTCGAGGTGGTCGCGCAGCCGCGCCCCGGCCAGCAGCGCGGCGGGGAACTTCCCGGAGCCGCAGGCGACGTCGAGCAGCCGCAGCGGCGTGCCGGCGCCGAGCGACCGACGGTCGCGGACGGCGGTGAGCGTCGCATCCCAGGGCAGGGCGCGGGCCAGCAGCTCGTAGTCGAGCGAGGCGAAGGCGTAGAACGCCTCCATCTCGCTGCGACCGGCCTCGCTCCAGTGGGCGAGGCTGCGGGCGGCGGTGTCGTCGTCGTCGGACCGGTCGGCAGGCAGGGAGGACAGGTCCATCGCCTACCCCACGGGCCCGTGGCGAACCCCAACCGGGCGCGCGCGAGCGATCGGCGCAACCCTGGGCGCGTGCGCGGGTTGCCGCAGATGTGACCTCCCGCCGTCCGCTCCTGCGCACCCTCGCCGCCGTCGTCCTGCTCCTGACGGGCCTCGCGGCCACCGTCGCCCTCGCGGCCGGCCCACCGGCGGCCACGACCGGCGCGGCCACCGCGGTCGGCCAGACCTCCGCGCAGGTCGCGGGCACGGTCAACCCCGCGGGGGTCGCGACGACCTACGCGTTCGAGTACGGCACCACGACCGGCTACGGCACCAGCACGAGCGCGCGCGACGCCGGCAACGGCACGGCGGACCTCGCGGTCGACGCCGACCTGACGGGCCTGACGGCGGGGACGACCTACCACTACCGGCTGCGCGCGACCAACGCCGACGGCACGACGGTCGGCGAGGACCGGACCTTCACGACCGACGCCGCGACCCCGCCGCGGCCGGTGGCCAGCACCTCCGGGGCGTCGTCGGTCACCGCCTCCTCCGCGCGGGTCTCCGCGTCGGTGAACCCGGGCGGCGCCCGCACCTCGGTGGTGTTCGAGTACGGCACCAGCACCGCGTACGGCTCGCGGACCGCGGCGATCGACGCGGGGACCGACTCGGCGGCGCGGACGATCTCCGCCACACTGTCCGGGCTCGCCCCGCGGCGCACCTACAACTACCGGGTCCGCGCGACGAACGCGGGCGGCGAGACGGTCGGCGCCAACCGCACCTTCACGACGCCCGCTCCTCCGCAGGCGGGCCTGTCGACCGGCAGCGTCACCGACCTGACCCCCACGAGCGCCGTGCTCAACGGGCGCGTGGATCCCAACGGCCGCCGCACGACCGCGTACGTCGAATGGGGCACGAGCACCCGCTTCGGGCGCCGCACCCCGTCGGTGGACCTCGGCAGCGGGGACGGCGCCGTCCCGGTCGCGATCGCCGTGCCGGGCCTCACGCCGGCGGTCCGGCACTACGTGCGGTTCGTGGTGACCAGCGACGGCGGCACGCGGCGCGGGGCCACGAAGTCGTTCACCACCCCCGTGGTCCCGGCGGTCGCGAGCCTGCAGCTGTCGCCCGACCCGGTGACGTGGGGCTCGAGCGCCCGGGTGATCGGCACGGTCAGCGGCACCGGGACGGCCGGCGCGCGCGTCACGCTCGTCGGCACCGCGTACCCGTTCCGCGACCCGTTCGCCCGCGTCGGGGAGCTCACCGCGTCCGCCACCGGCGCCTTCACCTTCACCGTGAACCCGCAGCGCACGACCCGCTACCGGGTCCGCACCACGATCGCGGGGCGGGCGGTCGAGAGCCGCACGGTGCGCCTGAGCGTCCGCCCGCGGGTCGGCATCCGCGTCCAGCGGCGGCGCGGCGGTCGCGTGCGGTTCTCGGGCAACGTCGCGCCGCGCGGCAACGCCGTCGTGTCGCTGCAGAAGATCACCCGGTCGGGCCGGGCGGTCACGGTCCGGCGGACGCGGACCGTGCCGGCGGGGCCCCGCTCCCGCTACGCCGTGACGATCCGCGCGCCGCGCACGACGAGCCGCTACCGGATCCGGGTGGTGCCGACGACGCGCACGCTCGTGCGGGGCGAGTCGCGGGTGCTGCGGGTCGCCGGACGCTAGCCCGGCGGGTCGTCGGCCCCGCCGCGCCCGGGCAGCGGCGCGTCCCCGGCGAGGACCGCCAGCAGCGTCGGCTCGTCGATCACCGGGATCCCGAGCCGCTGCGCCTTCTCGAGCTTGGCGGCGCCCGCACCGTCCCCGGCCGCGAGGGCGTCGGTGCGCCCCGACACCGACGAGGTGACGCGCCCACCGGCGGCGAGGATCCGCTCGGCCGCCTCCTCGCGGGTGAGCGTCGGCAGCGTGCCGGTGAGCACGACCGTGCGGCCGTCGAGGGTCCCCTCCCCCGGCGCGGCGCCCGCCTGCTCGAACACCAGGCCGAGCGCCCGCAGGTCGGCGACGAGCGCGCGCATCTGCGGGTCGGCGAGCTGCTCGTGGATGAGCGCGGCGACGACCGGGCCGATCCCCGGGGTCTGCGCGATCGCGTCCGGGTCGGCGTGAAGCAACGCGTCGATCGTGCGGAACCGCTGCGCGAGGTTGCGTCCGGTGACCGCCCCGACGCCCTCGATCCCGATGGCGTAGAGGACGCGGGAGAACGGGCGCTCGCGGGAGGCGGCGATCGCGTCGACGAGCCGCTGGGCGCTCACCGGGCCGACGCCGTCGAGGGCCGTCAGCGCGGCGACGTCGAGGCGGTAGAAGTCGGCGGCGGACGCGACGAGCCCGGCCTCCTGGAGCTGGGCGACCTGCCGCTCCCCCAGCCCGTCGACGTCCATGGCGCCCTGCGAGGCGAAGTGCTTGAGCAGCTGCCACTGCCGGGCCGGGCAGGCGCGGTTGGGGCAGCGCGAGAACGCGCCCGGCTTGACGATCGCGGTGCCGCACGACGGGCAGGCGTCGGGCGGTCGGGGTGGCGCCGCCCGGTCGGGCCGTTCCACGACGTGCGGGGCGGGCGAGACGACCTGCGGGATCACGTCGCCGGCCCGCAGCACGATGACGTCGTCGCCGGGCCGCACGTCCTTGCGCGCGAGGTCCTCCTCGTTGTGGAGCGTGGCGAGCTTCACGGTCACGCCGCTCACCGCCACCGGCTCCAGCACCGCGAACGGATGGAGGTCCCCGTACTTGCCGACGTTCCAGATCACCCGCTGCAGCCGCGTGACCGCCGTGCTCGGCGGGAACTTCCAGGCGACCGCCCAGCGCGGGTCGCGGCCGACGGCGCCGAGGCGCCGACGCTGCTCGTGGTCGTCGAGCTTGACGACGACCCCGTCGATCTCGAAGTCGAGCGCGCCGCGGCGCTCCTGCCACCAGGCGCAGCGGGCGATCACCGCGTCCTCGTCGTCGAGCGCGACGACGTCGCCGTTCACCGGGAAGCCGTGGGAGCGCAGCCAGTCGAGGTCCTGCTCGTGCCCGCCGTGCGGGAGGCCGTCGCGCGCGCCGATCCCGTAGGCCCACAGCGACAGCGGCCGCTCGGCGGCGAGCGCCGGGTCGAGCTGGCGGATCGTGCCCGCCGCGCTGTTGCGGGGGTTCATGAACGTCGAGCGGCCGGCGGCGGCACGGCGCTCGTTGAGCGCGGTGAAGTCCGAGACGCGCATGTAGATCTCGCCGCGGACCTCGACGAGCGGCGGGGCGTCCGGTCCGAGCGTCATGGGCACCTCGGCGATCGTGCGGACGTTGTGGGTCACGTCCTCCCCGATCTCCCCGTTGCCGCGCGTGGCCGCGCGCTCGAGCGTCCCGTCGCGGTAGAGCAGCGAGATCGCGAGGCCGTCGACCTTCGGCTCGCAGACGTAGCGGAACGGGACGTCGGCGAGCCCCTCGCGCGCGAGGTGGTTGCGCATCCGCCCGACCCAGTCGCGCAGCTCCTGCGCGTCGCGGACGTTGGCGAGCGAGAGCATCGGCTGCAGGTGCTCGACCTTCCCGAGCCGCGCGACCGGCGCACCGCCGACGCGGCGGGCGGGCGAGTCGTCGGCCGCCAGCTCGGGATGGGCGGCCTCGAGCGCCCGGAGCTCCTCGACGAGCGCGTCGTAGGCGTCGTCGCCGATCTCGGGGTCGTCGTCCTCGTGGTAGCGCCGCGCGTGGTGGTCGACCTGTGCGCGCAGCTCCGCCACGCGCGCGCGGGTCGTCGCGTCCGCGGTCACGCCCTCAGACGTCGCGGCTGGCCGGGGCCAGCAGCCGCGACAGGTCGTGCATCGATAGCGGCCCGATGCCATCGTGCTGCGTGAGGTCCAGGTGCAGCGGCGTCACCGTGATGCGCCCCGCGGCGACCGCCGACAGGTCGGTGCCGGGCTCGTCGTGGTAGGTCGGGTCGGTCCCGTAGATCCAGTAGCGGCGCCGGCCGTGGTCGTCGAGGTCGTGCTCGCGCAGCTCGTCACGGTAGATCCGCTTCCCCAGCCGCGCGACCTCCACACCCGAGGGCTCCCCCGCGGGCACGTTGACGTTCAGCAGCGTCGCGGGCGGCAGCGGGATCTCCTCGAGCTCCTCGACGACGCGCGCGACGAACCGTGCGGCGACGGTGAAGTCGAATGCGTCCCCGAGGCGGAAGTCCATCTCGCGCGCGTCGCTCTGCTGCGACACGGCGATCGCCGGGAGGCCGAGCACGACGCCCTCCATCGCGGCGGCGACGGTGCCCGAGTAGGTGATGTCGTCCCCGAGGTTGGAGCCGTGGTTGATGCCGGCGACGACGAGGTCGGCCGTGAAGCCCTCGACGAGCCCGAGCGACGCGAGCCGCACGCAGTCGACCGGCGTGCCGTCGGTCGCGAAGCCGTGGTCGCCGTCGTCGAAGTCGATCCGCTCGACCACGAGCGGCCGCCGGGTGGTGATCCCGCGGCCGATCGCGCTGCGGTTCCCGTCGGGGGCGATCGTGACCACCTGCACGCCCGGGAGCGCGCGCAGCGCCCGCCGCAGGACGTGCAGGCCCTCCGCCTCGATCCCGTCGTCGTTGGTCAGCAGCACGCGCACCGGACCAACCTATCGACGGCGTCAGTCGGGCCGCAGGACCTCGGGCGGGTAGCCGACCCCGGTGAACGTCAGGCCGTGCGGGGGCGCCGTCATCCCGGCGTGGCTGCGCGGCGCGCCGGCGAGCAGCGCCGCGAAGGCGCTGCGGGTGAGCCGGCCGGCGGCGACGTCGAGCATCGTCCCCACGAGCGCGCGGTTCATGTGCCGCATGAACGCGTCGGCGCGGATCGTGAACGTCATGCCGTCCGCGGTCGCCGTCCACGACGCCTCGTGGATCGTGCGGGAGAAGTGCACGTGCTCGGTCTCGGTCGGCGTGAACGCGGTGAAGTCGTGGGTGCCGGGCAGCAGGGCGGCGCAGTCCTGGAGCACGTCGAGGTCGGGGGCGGACCGCAGGTGCAGGGCCGTGGTGCGTCCGAACACGGGCCGCACGTGCCGGGTGCAGATCTCGTACCGGTAGGAGCGCCACAGGGCGTCGCGGCGGGCGTCGAAGCCCTCGCGGCACGGCAGCGACGCGGTGACGGCGACGTCGTCGGGGAGCAGCGCGTTGAGGTTGCGCAGCGGCAGCGGCGGCCCGTCGTGGGAGGCGACCTGGCCGCGGGCGTGGACACCGGTGTCGGTGCGCCCGGCGACGGTGAGCGGGACCTCGCGGCGCGCGACGACGGCGAGGACCCGTTCGAGCTCGCCCTGCACGGTGCGCTGTCCGGGCTGCCGCGCCCAGCCGTGGAAGGCGGTCCCGTCGTACTCGATCACCAGGCGGCTCGTGGCCATACGGCGGGCGAGGATACGCGTCCCCCGCCCGCCGTCGCCGGCTCGTCGCGCGTCAGGCGGCGGCCCGCAGGGCGTCCGCGAGCCCCTGCAGGTCGTAGAGCCCGTCGACGCTGCTGACCGGGGTGCCGACCTGGGCGGCGACCGCGAGCACGTCGCTCGCCCCGACGCGGCCGTCGTTGCGCATGCCGCCGCCGCTGCTGTCGGCGAGCACGTAGCGGATCTGCCCGCGCTCGACGGCGTCGGCGAGCCACGCGACGGTGACCTGGCTCTCGCGACCGGAGAAGCCGCCGATGGCCGCGACGTCGGCCCCGGAGCTGATCAGCGAGCCGGCGGCGCCGCTCTGGCTGGCGACGGCGACGGTGCCGCCCCCGTGGGTCTTCGCGTAGGCGACCGCCGCGGTCAGCGACTGCGCGTTCCCGCCGAACGGCCCGCCGCCGGTGCGCGTCCCGGGCGTCCCGGGGGCCGTGCCCCCGGTCGTGCCCGAGGGCGTCGCCGGGGTGGCCGCGGTCCCGCCGGGCGCCCCGGAGGGTGCGACACCGGCCGGCGGCGCACCGGGGAAGGCGCCCGCGGGCGGCGGGCCGGACGGGCGCATCCCGCCGGGGCCGCCCGGGCCACCGCGCATGCCGCCGGGGCCGCCCGGGCCACCCATGCCCATCCCGACCCCGGCGGGGCCGCCGGCCGGGAAGGTGCCGCTGGTGGCGTGCCCGAGCGTCTGGAACGCCCAGGTCGCCGGGGCGAGGAGCAGGGCGCCGAGGACGGTCGCGACCGCGATCGCCCGCACCTTGCGGGGCACGCCGAACGCCAGCAGCGCGGACACCACGACGCCGGCGGCGACGAGGACGGGCGGCAGCCGGCCGAACTGGCCGTCGACGTCCCCGAGCACGACGAGCTCGGTGGCGATCCCGCCGGCGATCATCAGCGGGCCGAGGATCCGCATCGCGGTCCCCCGGTCGCGGACCATCTGCCCGACGCCGGCCCCGACGAGCGCGGCGGTGAACGGGGCGAGCAGCGAGACGTAGTACGGGTGGAAGATCCCCTCGGCGCGGCTGAACGCAACCGCGGTGACGAGGAACGCGCCGCCGATCGCCACGAGCCAGCCGGTGCGGGCGTCGCTGCGGCGCAGCCGCGAGGACACGAGCACCGCGACCCCGGCGACGAGCGCGAAGCCGAGCATCCAGCCGCCCTGCCCGCCGAGCGCGTCGTTGAGCAGCCGCAGCGCGCCGGGCTCGCCGCCGAAGACGCCGCCGCCCGGGCCGCCACCACCGGGGCCGCCGGCGCCGCCGCCCGGGCCGCCGTCCTGGCCGAACAGGCGGCCGAGGCCGTTGTAGCCGAGGATCAGCGACCAGATGCTGTTGTCGGAGGTGCCGGACACCCACGGCCGGTCGGCGGCGGGCGTCAGCCACACGAGCACCGGCCAGGCGAGCCCGACGACCGCCATCGCCGCGCCACCGGCGAGCAGCTGGCGGACCGCGGCGAGGCGGCCCCGCGGCGCGACCCACATCCAGGCGGCGGCGATCCCGGGCACGACCATGAGCGCCGCGGCCATCTTCGCCTCGAAGCCGAGCCCGACGGCCACACCGGCGAGCACGAGCCAGCGGGTGGCGCCGTCCTGCAGGCCGCGGACGAGGAACCACAGGGCGGCGACCGAGCAGAGCACGAGCAGCGCGTCGGGGTTGTTGTGGCGGGACACGGCGACGATCACCGGGGTCGTCGCCATCACGAGGCCGGCGGCGAAGCCGGCGCCGCGCCCGAACGTGCGGCGCGTCAGGTCGTACACGAGCGCGACGCTCGCGACGCCCATGAGCGCCTGCGGCACGAGCAGGCCCCAGGAGTTGAAGCCCAGGACCTTCGCGGAGGCAGCCTGGATCCACAGGGCCAGCGGCGGCTTGTCGACGGTCATGACGCCGGCGGCGTCGAACGACCCGTAGAGGAACGCGTGCCAGCTCTCGGTCATCGACCGGACCCCGGCGGCGTAGTACTCGTTGGCGAAGCCGTTGCGGTCCAGGCCCCAGAGGTTCAGGACCGCGGCGAGGACGAGCAGCGCGAGCAGCTCGGGACGACGGCGCGCCCAGGCGAGCACGGCGGAGGGGGAGGGGCGCCGCGCGCACGGTCGGTGGTGGAGCGGCCGCGCAGCGGCAGGGAGAGGGACGGGGTCGACACGGTGGTCAGGCCTTTCGGAGGAGCGGACGACGGAGGACGGGACGGGCGCGGGTCAGAGACCGACGCGGGCGATCGAGCCGACGGCGCGGCGCAGCACCGTGCGCCGGCCCTCGCGGGCGAACACCCAGGTCCGCAGCGCGACGTAGCGGGTGACGGTCGCGCAGACGCTCGCGGCGACGAGCACCAGCAGCTCGACCGCGCGGGACGGGGCGGCGTCGAGGCCGTGCAGGACGCCGAGCGCGCCGCTGGTGAGGCCGAGCGTGAGGACGAACACGATCGCGCCCGCCAGGTGCTGGCGCACGAGCTCGTGCCGACCGCGGATCGCGAAGGTGAAGCGGCGGTTGGCCTGCGTGTTGCCGACCGCGGTGATCGCGAGCGCCGCGGCGTTGGCGCCCGCGGCGCCCAGCGGCGAGCGCAGCAGCAGGAACAGCACGACGTAGGCGAGCGTCGACGCGACGCCGACGGCGAGGAAGCGGGTCAGCCGCGCGGCCGCGAGGAGCCGCACGATGCCGCGCAGGTCCTCCATGGCGGTCGAGACGATGTCGACGCGCGAGTCGGGGTCGTCGACCCAGTCGACCGGCACCTCGTGGATGCGCCGGCCCTCGCGCTGGGCGAGGACGAGCAGCTCGGTGTCGAAGAACCAGGCCTCGTCGCGCACCTGCGGCAGCAGCTCGCGGGCGACGTCGGCGCGGATCGCCTTGAAGCCGCACTGCGCGTCGGAGAAGCGGGCGCCGAGCGTCCAGCGCAGCAGCTGGTTGTAGCTGCGCGAGATGACCTCGCGCTTGGGACCGCGCACGACCCGCGAGCTGCGCGACAGGCGCGTGCCGATCGCGAGCTCGGAGTGCCCGGACACGAGCGGCGCGACGAGCGGCAGCAGCGCGTCGAGGTCGGTCGAGAGGTCGACGTCCATGTAGCAGAGGACGTCGGCGTCGCTGCGGGTCCAGGCGGCGCGCAGCGCGCGGCCGCGCCCCTTCTCGGGGAGGTCCAGGAGCGCGACGCCGGGCAGGTCGTCGGCGAGCGCGCGGGCGACCGCCGCGGTGCGGTCGGTGCTCGCGTTGTTCGCGACGACGATCCGCCAGGCGAACGGGAAGCGCTCGGTCAGGTGCTCGTGCAGGCGCCGCACCGAGGCGGCGAGGGTCCCCTGCTCGTTGTGGACGGGGACGACGATCTCCACGCAGGCGGTCGACGGCGCCACGGGGGCGGGCCGGTCGGTCGGCGCGGACCGGGGGGCGAGGGAGGAGGACATGCGCCGGATCCTGCGGTCCGGGCGCGAGAGTCCCCTGGGGCGTCCCTGAGATCTGCCTGGGAGGGAACGGACGAGGCCGCCCCCGGACGGGAGCGGCCTCGGACCGACGAGGGTGCGGCGGGGCCGCGCCTAGACGAGCTCGATGAACACCATCTCGGTGCTGTCGCTGCGGCGCGGGCCGAGCTTGAGGATGCGGGTGTACCCGCCCGGACGCTCCGCGTAGCGCGGCGCGACCTCCTCGAAGAGCTTGTGGACCGTGAACTTGTCCTGGCCCAGGATGCTGAGCGCCTGCCGGCGCGCGTGCAGGTCGCCGCGCTTGGCAAGCGTGATGAGCTGCTCGACCTCGGGCTTGACGGCCTTGGCCTTCGCCTCGGAGGTCTTGATCCGCTCGTGCTGGATGATCTCCTTGCACAGGTTGGCGAGCAGCGCCTTGCGGTGCGCGCTCGAGCGGCTCAGCTTGTGACGGGTCTTCTGGTGACGCATGGCGTGTGTGTCCTCGGTGCTGACTAGTCGTCGCGCAGGTTCAGGCCGCGCGCGTGGAGGGTCTCGATGACCTCGTCGATGGACTTCTTGCCGAAGTTCGGGATGGCGTTGAGCTCGCCCTCGGACTTCGAGATCAGGTCGCCGACGGTCTGGATGCCGGCGCGCTTGAGGCAGTTGTAGGAGCGGACGCCGAGCTCGAGCTCCTCGATGAGGATGTCGTGCATCGGGCCGCCGGCCGCGCCGTTGGTCGCGGCACCCGCCGCGGCACCGGCACCGGCCGCGCCCGCGTCGAGCGCGCCGCCCGGGCCCGCGCGGAGCTCCTCGATCCGGTCGGCGTCGGTGAAGATCGCCAGCTGGCTGATGAGGATCTCGGCGGCCTCGCGCAGCGCGGCCTGCGGGTCGATCGAGTTGTCGGTCTCGATGTCGAGCGTGAGCTTGTCGAAGTCGGTCTTCTGACCGACGCGGGCCTGCTCGACCGAGTACGCGACACGCCGGACCGGCGAGAAGATCGAGTCGATCGGGATGACGCCGATCGGCTGGTCGGGGGACTTGTTCTCCTCCGCCGGGCGGTACCCGCGGCCGCGGCCGATCGTCAGGTACAGCTCGAGCTTCGTCTTCTTCTCAAGCGTCGCGATGTGGACGTCCGGGTTGAGGACCTCGACGCCGGCGGGCAGGTCGATGTCCTTCGCCGTGATGTCGCCGGGACCCGTGACGACCAGCGGCGCCTCGACCTCGGTCGCGTCCGAGTGCATCCGGCAGACGATCCCCTTGAGGTTGAGGACGATGTCGGTGACGTCCTCGGTGACGCCCTTGATCGTGGAGAACTCGTGCGCGACGCCCTCGATGCGGACGCTCGTGACCGCAGCGCCCGCCAGCGAGCTCAGGAGCACGCGACGCAGCGAGTTGCCGAAGGTGTAGCCGAAGCCGCGATCGAGCGGCTCGATCGTGAAGGTGCCGCGGTTCTCCTCGACCGTCTCACTGGTGATTCGGGGGATCTGGAAGTCGAGCATCAGGGTCCTCAGTACGTCGTCGGGGAATCAGGGGCGGCGCGCTTCGTCGGGCACGCCTGGTGCGACGCGCCGCCATCGCCCCCGGGAACGGGCGACGGCGGCGCGGGCGCACCTGCTACTTGGAGTACAGCTCGACGATCAGCTGCTCCTGCACCGGCGCGGTGATCTCGCGGCGCTCGGGCGCGCGGAGGACCTTCGCGGTGAGGGAGTCGTGGTCGGCCTGCAGCCAGGCCGGGACCTGCGCGGTGAGCTCGGTGGCGTCGCGGATGATCTGGTCGGCGGGCGTGTTCGCCTTGACGGCGATGACGTCGCCCTCGCGCACCTGGTAGCTGGGGATGTCGACCCGACGGCCGTTGATCGTCCAGTGACCGTGACGGATGAGCTGGCGGGCCTGACGGCGCGACGCGGCGAAGCCGAGGCGGACGAGCACGTTGTCGAAGCGGCGCTCGAGCAGCGCGAGGAGGTTCTCGCCGGTGATGCCGTCCTGGCGGGAGGCCTTGTCGTAGTACAGGCGGAACTGCTTCTCGAGGACGCCGTAGTAGCGACGCGCCTTCTGCTTCTCGCGCAGCTGGACGCGGTACTCGCTCTGCTTCTGGCGGCCACGGCCGTGGTCGCCCGGCGGGTACGCGCGGCGCTCGACGCCGCACTTGTCGGTCAGGCAGCGCTCGCCCTTCAGGAAGAGCTTCTGCCCCTCACGACGGCACTGCTTGCACTGGGCACCGGTATCACGAGCCATCTGAGAATCCTTAGACGCGGCGCCGCTTGCGGGGGCGGCAGCCGTTGTGGGCCTGCGGGGTGACGTCCTTCACGCCGGTGACCTCGAGTCCGGCGGCCTGCAGCGAGCGGATCGCGGTCTCGCGGCCGGAGCCGGGACCCTTGACGAAGACCTCGACCTTCTGGAGGCCCTGCTCGATGCCCTTGCGGGCGGCGGCGTCGGCGGTCACCTGCGCGGCGAACGGCGTCGACTTGCGCGAGCCCTTGAACCCGGCGCCGCCGGCGGACTCCCACGCGATGACGTTGCCCTCGCGGTCGGTGAGGGACACGATCGTGTTGTTGAAGCTGGTCTTGATGTGCGCCTGACCGATGGGGATGTTCTTCTTCGGCTTGCGGCGGCCGCGCGCGGGACGCTTGGGAGCGGGCATCTACTTCTTCCCTGCCTTCTTCTTGCCGGCGACGCTCATGCGCTTCGGGCCCTTGCGCGTGCGGGCGTTGGTCTTCGTCTTCTGGCCGCGGACGGGGAGGCCACGACGGTGGCGCAGGCCGCGGTAGCAGCCGATCTCCATCAGCCGCTTGATGTTCTGGGAGCGCTCGCGCCGCAGATCGCCCTCGACGATGACGTCGGAGTCGATGAGGTCGCGGAGCTTGGTGACCTCGGCCTCGGTGAGATCCCGGACGTAGGTGTCAGGGTCGATGCCGGCCTTCGCCAGCAGCTCGTTCGAGGTCGAGCGGCCGATCCCGTAGACGTACGTCAGACCGATCTCGATCCGCTTGTTGAGCGGGATGTTGATCCCCGCAATACGTGCCATGCGTGTGGAGCTCCTCTATCCCTGCCGCTGCTTGTGGCGGGGGTTCTGGCAGATCACGAGCACCGCACCGTGACGGCGGATGATCTTGCACTTCTCGCACATCGGCTTGACCGACGGTCGTACTTTCATGATCCCTTTCGGCTGTGTCCCGGCGAAGTCTGGCTCTGGCCGCCGTGGTGGCTGCCGCTACCAGTCGCGGATGAGCGCGCACGCGGCAGACGACGCCAGCGGCGCACCGACGGAGCAAGATAGCAAAGGTCCGAACGACGGTGCCGTCCGGTCCCCCTGCCGTCTGCGGCTACTCGCCGATCCCTTCCTCGTGCCAGGGCGTGAGGATGCGCGGGCCCTCGGGCAGGATCGCGATCGTGAACTCGAAGTGGGCGGCCAGCGAGCCGTCCTGCGAGTAGATCGCCCAGCCGTCGTCGCCCATGCGGACCATGTGCCGCCCGGCGTTGACCATCGGCTCGACCGCGAGCACCATGCCCGGCTCCAGCAGCGGGCCGCGGCCCGGCTCCCCGTAGTTGGGGACCTGCGGGTCCTCGTGCATGTCGCGGCCGATGCCGTGCCCGACGAGCGAGCGCACGACGCTCAGGCCCTCGGCCTCGACGACGGTCTGCACGGCGCTGGAGAGGTCGCCGAGACGGTTGCCGGCCTGGCACGCGTCGACGGCGGCGAACAGCGACCGCTTCGTCGTGTCGAGCAGCTTCTCGGCCACGGGCGTGACCGGGCCGACCGGGAACGTGACCGCCCCGTCGGCGACCCAGCCGTCGTAGGTGACGCCGATGTCGATCGAGATGATGTCGCCCTTCGCGAGCGCGTAGGGACCCGGGATCCCGTG
Organism: Conexibacter sp. W3-3-2; assembly: GCF_009707605.1. Taxonomy (NCBI): domain Bacteria; kingdom Bacillati; phylum Actinomycetota; class Thermoleophilia; order Solirubrobacterales; family Conexibacteraceae; genus Conexibacter; species Conexibacter sp. W3-3-2. Next base: position 1,681,611 of record NZ_WLYW01000001.1, read on the forward strand.
GACGACCATCGAGTTCGGCGAGGCGCAGATCGAGCCCGGGAACCCCCGGTAGCCCTTGAACGACGGGATCGCGCCCTGCGAGCGGATGTACTTCTCGGCGGCGGCGTCGAGCTCGGCGGTGGTGACGCCCTCGCGGATCTTCCCGGCGAGCAGCTTCATCGTCCGCGTGTGGATCGCGCCGGCCGCGGCCATGCGCTCGATTTCCTCGCGGGACTTCGTGACGATCATCGGTGCGACCGCGTGCGCGTCAGAGCTGCTCTTCGAGCCGCCAGGTGGCGATCGTCGCGCGGATGTGGTCGTGGACCTCGGTCGGCGGGCGGGTGCCGTCGACGCGGGCGAGCAGGCCCTGGTCCTCGTAGTAGGCGATCAGCGGCGCGGTGTCGCGGTGGTAGACGGCGAGCCGCTCGCGGACGACCTCGGGCTTGTCGTCGTCGCGCTGGATCAGCACCGAGCCGTCGACGTCGCAGCGGCCCTCGTGCTTGGGCGGGTCGAAGTCGACGTGGTAGACGCGGCCGCTCTTGGAGACGCGACGGCCGGACACGCGGCGCACGATCTCCTCGTCGTCGACGTCGATCAGCAGCACGCCGGAGAGCTTGCGGCCGGAGCCGGCGAGCGCCTCGGCCTGCGTGACCTTGCGCGGGAAGCCGTCGAGCAGCACGCCGTCGCGCGTGTCGTCCTGGGCGAGCCGGTCGAGCGCCATCTTCGTCACGAGCTCGTCGGGCACGAGGCCGCCGGAGTCCATGTAGGACTTGGCCTCCTTGCCGAGCTCGGTGCCGTCGGCGACGTGGGCGCGCAGCATGTTCCCGGTCGAGATGTACGCGATCTGCGGGAAGTCCGCGAGGATGCGCTCGGCCTGGGTGCCCTTGCCGGCCCCGGGAGGGCCGAGGAGGATGAGGTTCAGCTCGGTCACGGGGCGCGGGACCCTATCTACTTCAGGAAGCCTTCGTAGTTGCGCATCATCAGCTGCGCCTCGAGCTGCTTCATCGTGTCGAGCGCGACGCCGACGACGATCAGCAGCGACGTGCCGCCGAAGAAGAAGTTCGCGCTCGTCTGGTTGATGAGCAGCGTCGGGAACGCGGCGACCGCCGCGAGGTACAGCGCGCCCGGGAACGTCAGGCGCGCGAGGACCCGGTCGAGGAACTCGGCGGTCGGCCGGCCGGGCCGCACGCCGGGGATGAAGCCGCCGTACTTCTTCAGGTTCTCGGCCTGGTCCACGGGGTTGAAGGTGACCGCGGTGTAGAAGTACGTGAAGAGGATGATGAAGATCGTCTCGCCGATCAGGTAGGGCGCGTCCGACGGGTTGAAGAACGTCGAGAGGTCCTGCGCCCAGGGCTGCTGGATGAGCTGCCCGACGGTCGGCGGGAACGCCATGATCGAGGCGGCGAAGATGACCGGGATGACGCCGGCCATGTTCACGCGCAGCGGCAGGTAGGTCTGCCCGCCGGAGCTCATCCGGCGCCCGATGACGCGCTTGGCGTACTGGACGGGGATGCGGCGCTGCCCCTCCTGGATGAAGACGATCGCGGCGATGACGGCGAGCGCGAGGAACGGCATCATCACGCGGAACACCTGGTCGGGGCTGTTCCACCAGGCGTTGATGCCGTTCGGCAGGCCGCTGACGATCGACGCGAAGATCATCAGCGAGATGCCGTTGCCGATGCCGCGCTGGGTGATCAGCTCGCCCATCCACATGAGCAGCACGGTGCCGGCGGTGAGCGACAGCACGATGAGGAACACGTGCGGCGTGTCGAAGTTCTCGATGACCGACTGCCCGGCGCCCGCCTCGAAGCTGCGGAACAGGAACGTGAAGCCGATCGCCTGGGCGAACGCGAGGCCCACCGTGAGGTAGCGCGTGTACTGCGTGATGCGCGCCTGCCCGACCTCGCCCTCCTTGGAGAGCTTCTCCAGCGACGGGACGACGACGGTCAGCAGCTGCAGGATGATCGACGCCGTGATGTACGGCATGATCCCGAGCGCGAAGATCGCGAACTGCGACAGGCCACCGCCGCTGAAGGTGTTCAGCAGGTTCAGGACGCCGCCGCCACCGAAGTTCTCCTGGACCGACTGCACGGCCTCCAGGTTCACTCCGGGCACGGGGATGTGCGCGCCCACCCGGTAGAGGGCGAGGATCATCATCGTGAACAGGAGCTTCTTGCGAATCTCCGCCACGGTGAACGTGCTGAGGATCGTCGAGATCACGGTCCGTGGATGGTAGGGAATCGCCCCTGTCGCCGCCCCACCGCCCGGCGTTAGCCTGCGCGGATGCTGCCGCCCGGCCCCTCCGCCCCGCCGCTCGTCCAGACGTTGCGGTGGCTGCGCGCGCCCGTCCCGCTGTTCGAGGAGTGCCGGGAGCGGTACGGCCCGACGTTCACGCTGCGGCTGAAGGTCGGCGCCCCGATCGTGTGCCTGACCGATCCGGCGCACGTGAAGGAGCTGTTCACCGCACCGCCGGACGTGCTGCACCCCGGGGAGGGCGGCCGGATCCTCGAGCCGATCCTCGGCTCGCACTCGGTCCTCGTGCTCGACGAGGACGCGCACCTGGAGCAGCGGCGGATGATGCTCCCGGCGTTCCACGGTGACCGCATGACCGCGCTCACGGAGGCGCTCGAGGAGCTGACCGCGCGCGCCGTCGACGAGCTGCCCCGCGACGAGCCGGTGGCGCTCCACCCGCGGATGCAGCTGCTGACGCTGCGGGTGATCCTGCGGGCGATCTTCGGCCTGCGCGCCGGTCCGCGGCTCGAGCGCTTCGAGACCGTGCTCACGGACTACCTCGAGCGTGGCTCGGCGCCCGTGAACATGCTGCCGGCGCTGCAGCGCGATCTCGGGCCGCGCTCCCCGTGGGGCCGGTTCCTGCGGGTCCGTCGCGAGGCGCTCGCGCTGCTGCACGAGGAGATCCGCGCCCGGCGCGCCGACCGCGACCACGACGGCGACGACGTCCTCGCGATGCTCCTCGGCGCACGGCACGGCGACGCCGGTGGCGGGCGGCCGATGGCCGACGACGAGATCGCCGACGAGCTGATGACGCTGCTCGTCGCCGGGCACGAGACGACCGCCTCGCAGCTGGCGTGGACGTTCGAGCGGCTGGCGCGCACCCCCGACGTGCTCGCGACGGCGGTCCGGGCGGCGGACGCCGATGACGACGCGTATCTGACGGCGGTGCTGAACGAGGGGCTGCGGATGCGCCCGGTCCTCCTCTTCGCCCAGCCGCGCGCGGTGCATCGCGACGTCGAGCTCGGCGGTCGCCGCTACACGGCGGGCACGTGCGCGATCACCGCGAACGTCCACCTCATCCACCACGACCCCGAGATCTACCCGCAGCCCCACCGCTTCCGGCCGGAGCGGTTCCTGGAGCGACCGCCGGGCACCTACACGTTCGTGCCGTTCGGCGGCGGCCGCAGGCGCTGCCTGGGGATGAGCTTCGCGATGCTCGAGATGCGGATCGTGCTGCGCGAGCTGCTGCGCCGCCGCACCGTGCAGGCCGTCGGCGACGGCGGCGAGGGGCCACTGCGCCGGCACATCACCGTCTCCCCCGCCCGCGGCGGGCTCGTCGTGCTGGGCGACCGCGGCGGCTACGCGGCGAGGGCCGCGCAGACCCTGGCGACCTCGTCGTCGTCCAGGTAGGCGTGGATCGGCAGCGACAGCGCCGCTGAGCAGAGGCGCTCCGCCGCAGGGCACGGGCGCACGCCGGGCCCCGCGGCGAACAGCGGCTGGCGCGTCAGCGGCAAGGCATAGTGGACGAGCGTGTCGATCCCGGCGGCGTCCAGGCGCGCACGGAGGCCGTCGCGGTCCGGGCTGCGCAGCACGTACTTGTGGAACACGTGGGTGCGGTCGGGTGCGACGCCGAGCGGTCGCGCTTCGGTCTCGGCGAGCGCGTCGTCGTAGGCGGCCGCGATCGCGCGACGACGCTCGGTCCACCCCGCGGTCAGCGCGAGCTTGTCGTGGAGCACGACCGCGCAGGCGGTCGAGAGCTGGGAGTTGTAGCCGAGCTCGGCGTGGAGGCCGTCCGCGTCGCGGCCGTGCCAGCGCAGCCGGCGCAGCCGGGCGGCCAGCTCCGGGTCGTCGCAGAGGGCGGCACCGCCGCTGCCGGGCGCCGACACGTTCTTCGTCGGGTCGAACGAGCAGCAGGCGACCGCGCCGATGGACCCCGCGGGGCGGTCCCGCCAGTGCGCCCCGAGCGCCTGCGCGACGTCCTCGACGAGGACGAGGTCGTGCGCCGCCGCGAACACCTCGAACGCGTCGCCGTCGACCGGCTGGCCGTAGAGGTCGACGGCGACGAGCGCGCGCGTGCGCGGGGACAGCGCCCGCGCCGCGTCGTCGAGGTCGAGCAGCCCGTGCCCGTCGACGTCGACGAAGACCGGCACGGCGCCGACGCGCAGCACGCACGAGGCCGACGCCACGAACGACACCGCGGGGACCAGGACCTCCGCTCCCGGACCGACACCGGCGGCCAGCAGCGCGAACGCGAGCGCGTCCGTGCCCGACCCGACGGCGACCGCGTGCTCGCGACCGCAGGCGTCGGCGAGCGCGGTCTCGAACGCGGCGACCGCGGGCGCCTGGAGTGCACGGCCGTCCGCCAGCGCGGCACCGATCAGCTCCAGGTGGCGCGCACCGTGCTCGGCCCAGGTGCGCGCGCCGGCGAAGAACGGGACCCGGGTCACGCGACGAGCTCCGCGTGACGCAGGTAGCGGTGCAGGCCGTCCTCGAGCGCGTGCGTCGGAGCGAACCCGAGGAGCGCGCGGGCGCGTGCGATGTCGAGCGTCCCGCGACGCGGCACCCGGCGCCCGCCGGGGGCGGTGCGGACCTCCAGGTCGTGGCCGAGGTCGCGGATCGCCGCGATCGCCTCCGCGAGGGAGCGGCTGCGGCCGGCGGTGAGGTTCAGGGTCTCCCCCACCGCCGCGGTGCTCGTCGCGGCGTCCGCGATGCCCACCGCGAGGTCCTCCACCCACGTGAAGTCCAGGCGCGTGCGCGGATCCGCCCGCAGCGTGAAGGGCGTCCCCGACCGTGCCGCGTCGACGAGCCGCTGCAGGACCCGCCCGCCCGCGTCTCCCGGCCCGTAGACGGCCGAGGGGCGCACGATCGTCCACGGCACCGGCGCGGCCCGCACGAGCTGCTCGGCGAGGAGCTTCGCGCGCCCGTACGGCTCCAGCGGCCGCAGGATCGCGTCCTCGGGCTGCGGGTCGTGCACGAAGTCCCCGTAGACCATGCTCGACGAGACGTACACCAGGCGCGGCCGTCCGGTGTCTGCGGCGACGGCGCGCACGACGGTGGCGGTCACGTCGACGATCGCCGTCCGCGCGAGGTCCGGATCGCGGGCGGCGACCGCGGCGAGCGGCAGGTTGGCGAGGTGCACCACCACGTCCGGGCGGAGCTCCCGCAGCAGCCCGGCGAGGAGCAGCGGGTCGGCGGCGTCGCCGAGGTGGACGTCGACGTCCGTCAGGAGGGATCGTCGACGCCAGGCGCGCGTCGCGGCGGCCACGGCGTCGCCGCCGGGCCGGTAGTCGCGGTCGGCGTCCAGGACGGCGACCGCGGTGGAGCGGGACACGAGCTCACGGGCGAGGTGCGCACCGATGAAGCCCGCGCCCCCGATCAGCAATGCGCGACCCACGGCGCAGATGGTGCCATCATCGCGGCGATGACGGAAGGATCGGTACCGGACACGTACTCCGGGAACGCGTACGACAAGTACGGGTCACGGAATCCGCTCGTGCAGCGGATGCTGCGCGGCTTCTGGACGGCGTTCGACGGGCTCGTGGTCCCGGCCGCCCCGCGGACCGTGCTCGAGGTCGGCTGCGGCGAGGGCGTGGTCACCGCGCACCTCGCCGCGCTGCCCGGGGTCGAGCGGGCGGTCGGACTCGATCTGGACGTGCCGAAGCTGCGTCCGCACTGGGCGGCGCGCCCGGACCTCGAGTTCGTCACCGGCGACGCGACCCGGCTGCCGTTCGACGACGGGTCCTTCGACCTCGTGTGCCTCGTCGAGATGCTCCAGCTGGTCCCCGACGCCGACGCGGCGCTGCGCGAGGCGCTGCGGGTGAGCCGCGCGGGCATCGTCGTGACCGTGCCGCGCGAGCCGCTCTGGCGGATCCTCAACGTCGCGCGTGGCGCGCACCTGCGACGGCTGGGCAACACCCCGGGCCACGTCCACCACTTCTCGCGTGCCGACGCGTCGCGCCTGCTGGCCGCCCACGGCCGGCTCGTCGAGCTGCGCAGCGCCTTCCCGTGGACGCTGGGGCGCGTCCTCGCGCGTTGAGCGCCCGGGCGGCGCGGGCCGCCCCGGCGCTCGCGTCGGCCGCCCTGCTCGCGCTGGCGGCGTGGGCGTGGATCCGCTACCCGGTGGCGCCCACCTACGACTCGCTCGCCTCGCTGGTCTGGGGCCGCGACGTGCTCGCCGGGCGCATGCCGGCCTTCGACGGCTTCCACGCGCCGACGGAGCATCCGCTGTGGCTGGCCCTCTCGGTGCTGCTCGCCCCGCTCGGCGAGCAGGCGGGCCGCGGCATGACCCTCGTGACCGTGCTCGCGCTGGTCGCCCTGGCGGTCGGGACGTACCGGCTCGGGGCGCGCGTGTTCGGGCCGGCCGCGGGGGTGGTCGCCGCCGCCCTCCTGCTGACACGGCTGAACTTCGGGTTCTACGCGGCCTTCGGCTTCCTCGACGTCCCGTTCGTGGCCCTGGTGATCTGGGCCGCGGCGCTCGAGGCGGAGCGGCCACGCCGCGGCAGGATCGTCTGGGTGCTGCTGGTGGCCGCCGGCCTGCTGCGCCCCGAGGCGTGGGTGATGGCGGGCGCCTACGCGCTGTGGCTCGGCGGTCCGCCCGCGGCGATCGTGCGCCGCGGCGTGCTCGTCGCCCTCGCACCCGTCCTGTGGGCCCTGACCGACCTGGTGGTCACGGGGAACCCGCTGTTCTCGTTCACATACACCACCGACGCGGCGAGCGACCTCGGGCGCACGCGCGGGCTGCTGCACCTGCCGGAGTCGGTGTACGGCGCGCTGCGCGAGGTGCTCAAGCCGCCGGTCCTCGCGGCCGGGATCGCCGGCCTGGTGCTCGCGCTGCGCCGCGGATCCCCGTCGCGCACGGACCTCGTGCTCCTCGGCACGGGCGCACTGGGGCTGCTGACCTTCTGCGCCCTGGTGGTCGGCGGCGTGTCCGCGCAGGTGCCCCGCTACGCGGCGGTGCTCGCCGTGGTGCTGCTGGTCTACGCCGGGCACCTCGTCGCGACCGGCGGCCGACTGGTCCTCGCCGCGCGGCGCGGGGTCGCGCTGGCCGCCGTCGCGGTCCTCGCGACGGCGGGCGGCCTCCTGGCGACGCGCCTGCACCCGGCCTCCGCGGCGTCGGAGCTGCGCTTCCGCGTGGCGGTCGAGCGCGACCTCGCCGCCGCGCTGCGGACCCCCGCGGTCCGCCGCGCTCGCGCCTGCGGACCGATCGCGGTGCCGACCCACAAGCTCCTGCCGGTGACGCGCTGGCTCGTCGGCGGTCGCGAGGACCGGGTGATCGCCCGCAGCGACCTCGACGAGCGGCGTCGCCCCGGCGTGGTGCTGCTCCCCCAGGGCTTCCGGCTGCTGCACAACGCGGCCTACGGGTCGTTCACCGCGGGGGTCGGGGCACCGGCCGCGGTGACGCAGCGGGTGCCGTCGGAGCTGCGGTTCCGGGGCCGTAGCCCGGGCCGTCGGTTCGCGATCTACACGCGCTGCTGAGACGACGACGGGGCGCCGTCCCTGCGGACGGCGCCCCGTGGCACGACGTGGTGTCGGGTCCGGCTAGGACTCGATGACGACGACGGTGCCGCCGGCGGCCTCGATGGCCTCCTTGGCGGCGCCCGAGAACTTGTGCGCGTGCACGGTCATCGGCTTGGTGATGGTCCCCTTGGCGAGGATCTTCACCGGCACGTCCTTCGCCTGCGCGAGGCCGGCCTTCGCGAGCAGCTCCGGGGTGACCTCGGTGCCCGCGTCGTAGCGGCGCTCGAGCTCGCCGATGTTCACGCCCTGCGTCTGCGTGCGGAACGGCTCGAACGGCATCGACTTCTTCATGTGCGGGCCGCGCAGCTTGCGCAGCCGCATGTGGATCGGCATCTGGCCGCCCTCGAACCGCGCACGGTCCTTGGCGCCCGAGCGCGAGCCAGCGCCCTTGTGGCCACGGCCGGAGGTCTTGCCCATGCCGGAGCCGTGCCCACGGCCGACGCGCTTGCGCTTCTTGCGGCTGCCCGGGGCGGGCTTGAGGGTGTGGAGCGCGACGTCCTCCGCGGACAGCTCCTCCACCGGCTTCTTCTTCGCGGCCATGGCTTACGACTCCTCGACGCGCACCAGGTGGCGGACCTTGTGCAGGTTCCCGCGCGCCTGGGGCGTGTCCTCGACTTCGACGGTCTGCCCGATCTTGCGCAGCCCAAGGGTGCGCAGGGCGTCGAGCTGGCTCTTGTCCGAGCCGTTCTTGCTCTTGAACTGGGTGGCCTTCAGGGTGCTCACGCGGAGACCTCCTCGGTGCTCTCCGACGCGGGCGCGTCGGTCGCCTCGGCGGCGGCCTCGCCCTCGGCGGGCGCCTCGGCGGAGATCGTCTGCGCCTCCATCGCCTCGCGCTCCTCCTTGGAGGCCAGGCCGAGGACCGCGTTCACCGACAGGCCGCGCAGGTCGGCCACCTCGGCCGGGGTGCGCAGCGACTCGAGGCCGGCGATGGTCGCCTTGACGAGGTTGATCGGGTTCTGCGAGCCGAGGCTCTTGGAGAGGATGTCGTGGATCCCCGCGAGCTCGAGCACCGCGCGGACGCCACCACCGGCGATGACACCGGTACCGGGCGAGGCCGGCTTAAGCAGCACGCGGCCGGACCCGAAGATGCCGAGGGTCGGGTGCGTGATGGTCGAGCCGTGCTTGGGGACGCGGAACAGGTTCTTCTTCGCCTGCTCGACGGCCTTCTGGATCGCGAGCGGGACCTCGTTCGCCTTGCCGTAGCCGACACCGACGACGCTCTGCTCGTCCCCCACCACGACCAGCGCGGTGAAGGAGAAGCGGCGGCCGCCCTTGACGACCTTCGCGACGCGGTTGATCTCGACGACCCGCTCCTGCAGGTCGAGCCCGCCGGGGTTCACTGAACGATCGACAGCCATGAAAATCCTTTGCTGGTGCCCGGCCTAGACGGCCAGGCCCCCCCTCGCGGACGCCGTCGGCGAACGCCTTGACGTTTCCGTGGAACTGGTAGCCGCCACGGTCGAAGACCGCGGACTCCACGCCCTTGGCCTTCGCGCGCTCGGCGAGCAGCTTGCCGGCCTTCTCCGCCTGCTCCTTGGGCGGCAGGTTCCGCAGCTCGGCCTCGGTCCACGACACGGACGCGAGCGTGTGCCCGGCGAGGTCGTCGACGAGCTGGGCGGCGATGCCCTTGTTGGAGCGGAACACGGACACGCGCGGGCGCTCCGGCGTGCCGGACACCTTCGCGCGGACGCGGCGGCGGCGCTTGAGGCGCGCCTGGGCCTTGGTCTTGACGCTCATGCGCGCTTACCAACCTTCCGGGCGACGTACTCGCCCTCGTAGCGGATGCCCTTGCCCTTGTAGGGCTCCGGCGGCCGCTGCTTCCGGATGTACGCAGCGGTCTCGCCGACCAGCTGCTTGGAGATGCCCTTCACGATGACGCGCGTGGGCTGCGGCACCTCGAACTCGATGCCGTCCGGCGCGGGGACCGGGACGGGGTGCGAGTAGCCGAGGGCCAGCTCGAGGTCCTTGCCCTTCATCACGGCGCGGTAGCCGACACCCTGGATCTCCAGCGTCTTGCTGAAGCCCTCGGTGACGCCCTCGACCATGTTGGCGACGAGGGAACGGGTCAGGCCGTGCAGGGCACGGTGCTCACCGCGGTCCGTGGGGCGCGTGACGAGGAGCTCCTCGCCCTCCTGCGCGACGGTCATGTCGCGATGGATGCGCTCGCTGAGCTCGCCCTTGGGACCGTTGACGGTCACGAGCTCGGGCTGGATGCCGACGGTGACGCCGGCGGGGACGGGGATGGGCTTACGGCCGATACGGGACATGCTGCCTACCAGACGTACGCGACGACCTCGCCACCGACGCCCGCCTTGCGCGCGTCGTGACCGGTCATCACGCCCTTGGACGTGGACACGATCGCGGTCCCCAGGCCACCCTGCACCTTGGGGATGTCCGCGTTCCCGACGTAGTTGCGCTGGCCCGGGCGCGAGATCCGGCGGATCCCGCTGATCGCCGAGCGGCGGTCGTCGGAGTACTTGAGATCGATCTTGATGAGCTCGGCCGGGTGCGAGGAGCTGGGGGCCTCGACGCTGAACGCGTCGATGTAGCCCTGCTCCTTCAGCACGCGGGCGATCTCCTTCTTGAGCTTGCTCGCCGGGATGTCCACCGTCTCGTGCGACGCGTTGATCGCGTTGCGGATGCGGGTGAGGAAATCGGCGACGGGGTCGGTCATCGACATGTCTGCACCTACCAGCTGCTCTTGGTCATGCCGGGGATGTAGCCGTTGTGCGCGAGCTCGCGCAGGCAGATGCGGCACACCCCGAACTTGCGGTACACGGCGCGAGAGCGGCCGCAGCGGCGGCAGCGGGTGTACTCGCGGGTGCTGTACTTCTGCGGGCGCTGCTGACGCACGCGCTGAGACGTCTTGGCCATGTGCGTCAGGCCTCCTCGGACTGATCGGCGGGGATGTACTTGTTGTTCTCCTTCGAGAACGGCATGCCGAACGCCTCGAGCAGCGCGTAGCACTCCTCGTCGGTCTTCGCGGTGGTCGTGAACGTGATGTCCAGACCGCGGACCTGGTCGACGGCGTCGTAGTCGATCTCGGGGAAGATGATCTGCTCCTTGACGCCCATGGAGTAGTTCCCCATGCCGTCGAAGGAGGTGGGCTTCAGGCCGCGGAAGTCGCGGACGCGCGGGAGCGCGACGGAGCACAGGCGGTCGATGAACTCGTAGGCGCGCGCACCGCGGAGGGTGACGCTGGCGCCGACGGGCATCTCCTCGCGGAGCTTGAACGCGGCGATGGACTTGCGGGCGCGGCGGACGTTCGGCTTCTGGCCGGCGATCGTGCCGAGCTGCTCCATGGCCTGCTCGAAGACCTTCGAGTCCTGCTTGTGCTCGCCGAGACCCATGTTCAGGGTCACCTTGACGAGCTTCGGGGCCTGCATCGAGGAGGAGTAGCCGAAGCGCTCGATGAGCGCCGGCTTGATCTCCTGCTCGTAGCGGACCTTCAGGCGGGCGGGTGTGGCGGTGGCGGTCATGATCAGGGCCTCTAGTCGAGCTTCGTGCCCGAGGACTTCGTCACGCGGTTGCGCACGCCGTTCTCACGGCTGACGCCGACACGGGTGGGCTTCTTCGACTTCGGGTCGAGCAGCATGACGTTGGAGATGTGGATCGGGCCTTCCTTCTCGACGACGCCCCCGGCGGCCTTGACCGGGTCGGTGGACTGCATCGGGCGCTGGTGGCGCTTGACGATGTTCAGCCCCTCGACGTAGACGCGGTCCTTCTCGCGGTCCACGCGCAGGACCTTGCCGGTCTTGGAGCGGTCCTTGCCGGCGATGACGACGACCTCGTCGCCCTGGCGGATCTTCACGGCCATTAGAGCACCTCCGGCGCGAGCGAGACGATCTTCATGAAGTTGCGCTCGCGCAGCTCGCGGGCGACCGGTCCGAAGATGCGCGTGCCGCGCGGGTTGTTCTGCGCGTCGATGATGACGGCCGCGTTCTCGTCGAACGCGATGTACGTCCCGTCCTCGCGGCCGAAGCTCTTCTTCGTGCGCACGACGACGGCCTTCACGACCTCGCCCTTCTTGACCGATCCCTGCGGGGTGGCCTGCTTGACGGTCGCGGTGATGATGTCCCCCACGCCGGCGTAGCGACGGCGGGAGCCGCCCTGCACGCGGATGCAGAGGATCTCGCGGGCGCCGGTGTTGTCGGCGACCTTGAGTCGGGTCTCGTTCTGGATCACTTGGCACGCTCCAGGATCTCGACCAGGCGCCAGCGCTTGGTCCGCGACAGCGGACGGCACTCGACGACGCGCACGGTGTCGCCCGCGCCCGCATCGTTGTTCTCGTCGTGCGCGTGGAGCGTCGTCGACGAGCGGACGATCTTCTGGTACTTGCGGTGACGCTTGGCGTTGTCGACGCGGACCGTGATGGTCTTGTCGGCCTTGTCGGAGACGACGATGCCCTGGCGGACCTTGGGACGGCCGGGGCCGTGCTCCTTGGTCGGGGCCGTCGGGGCCGGCACCTCGGTGCGGGCGGCCTTCGCCTTCTCGCGCTCCTGGAGGCGGCGGCGGCTGCGCGCCTTGGCCTTCTCCTTGCGCAGCGCGTCGCGCTCCTCGGGGGTCGAGGGGCGGCGCTGGCCGCGACGGGCGCGGGCCGCGGCCTTGCGCTCCTTCGGGGTCAGCTGCGGGACGGGCTCCGCCGCGGGCGCGGGCGCCTCGGCCTCGACGGCCGCGGGGGCGTCGGCCTCGGCCGCGACCTCGGGGGCCTCGGTCTCGGGGGTCTCGGGAGTTTCGTCAACCATCATCTCTACGCCTTGTCGGTGTCGATGCCGCGCTCGCGGGCGACGGTCAGGGCGCGCGCGATCTCGCGCTTCGCCGTCTTCAGGGACGCGGTGTTCTCGAGCTCGCCGGTGGCGTGCTGGAACCGGAGCCCGAAGAGCTCACGCCGCTGGGTCTTGATGTGCGTCACGAGGTCCTTGTCCTCGAGGTCGCGCAGGGCCTTGGCGTCCATGGCTACGCCTCCTCTCGCAGGATGACCTTCGTCTTCACGGGCAGCTTGCGACCGGCGAGGCGCATGGCCTCACGCGCGAGGTCCTCCGGCACGCCGGCGAGCTCGAACATGACGCGGCCCGGCTTGACGACGGCGACCCAGCCCTCGGGCGAGCCCTTGCCGGAGCCCATGCGGGTCTCGGCGGGCTTCTTGGTGAAGGACTTGTCCGGGAAGACGTTGATCCAGACCTTGCCGCCACGCTTGATCTTGCGGGTCATGGCGATACGGGCGGCCTCGATCTGCCGGTTGGTGATCCAGCCGGCCTCGAGGGCCTTCAGGCCGTACTCGCCGAACTGCACGGTCGTCTGACCGCGCGACAGCCCGCGGCGACGGCCACGGTGCACCTTGCGGTGCTTGATGCGCTTCGGGGCGAGCATCTATCGACCTCCCTGCGGGCCGCGCCCGCCTCCGCCGCCCTGGCCACCACGGCCGGGGCCTCCGCCGCGACCGCCGAAGCCGCCGCCCTGACCGCCACGGCCTCCGCCGCGACCGCCGCCGAAGCCGCCGGGGCCTCCGCCCTGGCCGCCACGGCCGCCCTGACCGCCGCGCCCGCGGCCACGGCCGCGACCGTCACGGTCGTTGCGCCCGCGACCGTCACGGTCGTCCTGGCGCGTGCTCGGGCCGTCGAGGTCCGTGAGGTCCACGCCGGTGAAGCCCTCGGGCATGATCTCGCCCTTGTTGATCCAGCACTTCACGCCGATGCGGCCGAAGGTCGTGACGGCCTCGAAGAAGCCGTAGTCGATGTCCGCGCGCATCGTGTGCAGCGGGACGCGACCGTCGGAGTAGGACTCGGTGCGGGCCATCTCCGCGCCGCCGAGGCGGCCCGAGACCTGGACCTTGCAGCCCTTGGCGCCGGAGCGCATCGCGCTGGTGAGCGCGCGCTTCATCGCGCGCCGGAACGCGACGCGGTTGCGCAGCTGCTCGGCGATCGACTGGGCCACGAGGTTCGCGTCGAGCTCCGGACGCTTGATCTCGAGGATGTTGACCTTGACCTGCTTGTTGGTGATCCGGTGCAGGTCCTTGCGCAGGGCGTCGACCTCGCTGCCGGACTTGCCGATCACGATGCCCGGGCGCGCGGTGTTGATGTTCACCTCGACCTCGTTGGCGTCCTTGCGGATCGTGATGTGCGAGAGGCCCGCGTGGGAGAGCTTGCCGACGATGTGCTTGCGGATCGCGACGTCCTCGGCGAGGTAGTCCGCGAACAGCTTCTCGTTGAACCAGTTGCTCTTCCAGTCGTGGATGTACCCCACGCGCATGGACTCGGGATGGACCTTCTGACCCATGGTCTACTGCTCCTTCGGCGTCAGCGCGATCGAGAGGTGGCTCGTGCGCTTCCGGATCTGGGTCGCGCGCCCCATGGCACGGGGGCGGAACCGCTTGAGGGTGGGGCCTTCGTCGGCGTAGATGGCGTGGATCTTCAGGTCCTCGCCGATCAGCTCGTGGTTGTGCTCCGCGTTGGCGACCGCCGACTCGAGCAGCTTGCTCCAGTCCTGCGCGACGTTGCGGTTGGCGTGCGCGAGGATCGCGCGGGCCTCCTCGACGGACTTGCCGCGGAGGTGGTCGCAGACCAGCCGCGCCTTGCGCGCGGAGGTGCGGACGTACTTGGCCTGCGCGCGGACGAGCTGCAGCTCGCCGTCGGCGGCGCGGGGCTTGGTCTTCTGGACGTGGGGAGCCGGGGCGGCGACGGCGGGAGCGTCGTCCTCGTCCTCGTCGGCCTCGTCGGCGGTGTCGGTCGCCTCGGCGACCGGCTCCTGCTCGGTGGGCTCCGCGGGGGTGTCGTCGGCGGTGGCCTCAGCAGGAGACTCGGCGACCTCGTCGGTCGTCGTGGTGTCTTCTGCGGCGGCCTCGGCCTCGACCGGCGTCCCGCTGTCCTCGGTGCCCTCGTCGGGCTTCTCGTTCTCGTCGATCATCGGACCTTCCCCGAGCCGGCGTGGCCACGGTACGTACGGGTGGGAGCGAACTCGCCGAGCTTGTGCCCGACCATGGACTCGCTGACGAACACGGGGACGTGCTTGCGCCCGTCGTGCACGGCGATCGTGTGCCCGACCATCTCCGGGAAGATCGTCGAGGTCCGGGACCAGGTCTTCACCATGGTCTTCTTCGTGCCCTCGTTCATCTTGTCGATGCGCGCCATCAGGCGCTCCTCGACGAACGGGCCCTTCTTGCTGGAGCGAGACATGTCTAGCGCTTGCCCTTCCCACGGCGACGGCCGCGCACGATGTAGCGGTCGGACGCCTTGTTCTTCTTGCGGGTGCGGTAGCCCAGCGTGGGGACGCCCCACGGGGTCACCGGGTGACGACCGGGGGTCGTCGAGCCCTCGCCACCACCGTGCGGGTGGTCGACGGGGTTCATGGCGGTGCCGCGCGTCTGCGGGCGGACGCCCATGTGACGCTTGCGGCCGGCCTTGCCGATCTTGACGTTCTGGTGGTCGGCGTTGCCGATGACGCCGACGGTCGCGCGGCACTCCGTGCGGACCTGGCGCATCTCGCCGGACGGCAGGCGCAGGGTCGCGAGGTCCCCGTCCTTGGCCATCAGCTGGATCGAGGTGCCGGCGGAGCGGCCGAGCTGACCGCCGCGGCCGGGCTGCAGCTCGACGTTGTGGATGACGGTACCCGTGGGCATGTTCGCCAGCGGCAGGCAGTTGCCGACGGCGATGTCCGCGTCGGGGCCCGACACGACGGTCATGCCGACCTTCAGCCGCGCCGGGGCGAGGATGTAGGCCTTGACGCCGTCGACGTAGTGCAGCAGCGCGATGTAGGCGGTGCGGTTCGGGTCGTACTCGATCGCGGCGACCTTGGCGGGGATCCCGTCACGGGTGCGCTTGAAGTCGATCTTGCGGTAGAGCCGCTTGGCTCCGCCGCCGCGGTGACGCGCGGTCTTGCGACCGTTGGAGTTGCGGCCACCGGACTTCTTCAGACCCTCGACGAGCGTGCGCTCGGGCTCGGTCTTCGTGATCTCGGCGAAGTCCGGGTACGTGACGAACCGGAGGCCGGGGCTGGTGGGCTTGGGCTTGCGTACGGGCATGGCTCAGCTACCCCTCCAGGCCCTGCAGGCCCTGGAAGATCGGGATGGAGTCCCCGGGACGCACCTGCACGATGGCCTTCTTCCACTCCCGCGTGCGGCCGCGCGAGATGCCGCGGCGCTTGGGCTTGGACTTGACGCTCATCGTGTGGACGCCGACCACCTTGACGTCGAAGAGGACCTCGATCGCCTGCTTGATCTGCGTCTTGTGGGCATCCGCGTGGACGCGGAAGGTGTACTTGTCGGCCGACGCGAGCACGTAGCTCTTCTCGCTGACGACCGGGCGGATGATGACCTGGCTCGGATCCATGACCTAGCCCTCCTCGGTCTGCTCGGCGGTGGTGACCTTCTCGCCCTTCGCACGCGCCGTGAGCTGCGCGAGCGCGCCCTCGGTCACGAGCAGCGAGGCGGCACCGACGAGGTCGGCGATGCCGGTGTTCGACGCGGCGATCACGGTGACGCGCTCGAGGTTGCGGAACGAGAGCGACGCGCGCTCCTCGTTGTCCGCGAGCACGACGAGCACGGAGCGGCGCTTGCCGTCCTTGAGCCAGCCGTCGAGCAGCGCGACCGCGGCCTTCGTCGAGGGCGTCTCGAAGGACGCCGGCTCGAAGACCGCGAGCGACCCGCGCTCGGCGTGCACGGAGAGGATGCTGCGCAGGGCGGCACGCTTCTCCTTGCGGTTGACCTTGAACGTGTAGTGGCGCGGCGACGGGCCGAACACGATGCCGCCGCCGGTCCAGACCGGGTTGCGGCTCGAGCCGGCACGGGCACGACCGGTGCCCTTCTGCCGCCACGGCTTGGCGCCACCGCCGCGGACCTGGCCGCGGGTCTTGGTGGACGACGTGCCCTGGCGACGGGCGTTCAGCTCGGCGCGGACCGACTCGTGCACGAGCGGCCCGTTGAAGGGCGCCGCGAACGCGGTCTCGTCGAGGTCGACGGTCTTCGTGCCGCCGAGGATGGGAGCGCTAGGCATCGGTGCGAACCTCCACGACACCGTTCTTCGGCCCGGGCACGGAGCCACGGACCAGGAGCAGGTTCTGGCCAGCGTCGATCTGCACGATCTCGAGGCCCTTCTGGGTGACGCGCTCGTTGCCCATCTGGCCGGGGCCGCGGATGCCCTTCATCACGCGGGCGGGCCAGGCGGAGGCACCGATCGAGCCGGGGGCGCGCACGTTGTGCGAGCCGTGGGACTTGGGACCGCTGGCGAAGCCGTGACGCTTGATCGTGCCCTGGAAGCCCTTGCCCTTCGAGGTGCCGGCGACCTTGACCTTGTCGCCGACCTCGAAGGCCTCGACGGTGACGGTCTCGCCGACCTGCAGCTCGCCGGCCTCGTCGCGGAACTCGACGAGGTGGCGGTGCGCGGAGGCGCCGGCCTTCTTCAGGTGCCCGAGCTCGGGCTTCGTCAGGTGCTTCTCCTTCGTCGCGCCGAACGCGAGCTGGACGGCCTCGTAGCCGTCGCGGTCGAAGGTACGGATGCCCGTGACGGGGCACGGACCGGCCTCGAGGACGGTGACGCGCTCGACGCGGCCGTCCTCCAGGAACAGCTGGGTCATCCCCAGCTTCTTGGCAAGGATCGCAGGCATGGGTCAGCCGACCAGCTTGATCTCGATGTCGACGCCCGCCGGGAGGTGGTCGAGACGCTGGAGCGAGTCGACCGTCTTCGGCGTCGGCTGATGGATGTCGATCAGCCGCTTGTGGGTGCGGATCTCGAAGTGCTCGCGGGAGTCCTTGTCCTTGAAGGGCGAGCGGATCACGCAGTAGATGTTCTTCTCGGTCGGGAGCGGCACGGGACCCGTGACGGTCGCGCCCGTGCGCGTCGCCGTCTCGACGATCTCCTTGGCAGCCGACTCGATGGCCCGGTGGTCGTAGGCCTTGAGGCGAATGCGGATCTTGTTCTGGGTGGCAGTTGCCATGGAAGCTTCTTTCTGGGTCCTACGGCTGTTCCGTCTGACGTCCGGTGTACTGCTTCTTCTCGGGCGCTTGCGCGCTGAGGGCGGATCCCGATCACGACCGGGTTCCGCCCAGGTCCTGCGTGCTGCTGTCTCCTGCGGGTCCTGCGGTTACGGCGTGACGCGCCAGGTGCGCCGCCGGCCGAGGCCGGCGACGCACCCGTCGCAGTCGGTCCTGCGCTAGACGAGCACCTCGGTGACGACGCCCGAGCCGACCGTGCGGCCACCCTCGCGGATGGCGAAGCGGAGGCCCGGATCCATGGCGATCGGCTGGATGAGCTCGATCTCCATCTGGACGTTGTCGCCCGGCATGACCATCTCGGTCCCCTCGGGGAGGTTCGCGACGCCGGTCACGTCCGTGGTGCGGAAGTAGAACTGCGGGCGGTAGCCGGTGAAGAACGGCGTGTGACGGCCACCCTCCTCCTTCTTCAGGACGTAGACCTCCGCCTTGAACTTCACGTGCGGGTTGATCGAGCCCGGCTTGCAGAGGACCTGCCCGCGCTCGATCTCCTCGCGCTTGGTGCCACGCAGGAGGCAGCCGACGTTCTCGCCCGCGCGACCCTCGTCGAGGATCTTGCGGAACATCTCGACGCCGGTGACGACCGTCTTGGACGAGTCCTTGATGCCGACGATCTCGACCTCGTCGCCCGTGTGGATGATGCCCTGCTCGATGCGGCCGGTCGCGACGGTGCCGCGGCCGGTGATCGAGAAGACGTCCTCGACCGGCATCAGGAACGGCTTGTCGAGGTCGCGGGTCGGCTCCGGGATGTAGCTGTCCAGGTGGCCGGCGAGCTCGATGATCGCGTCCTTGTACTTCTGCTCGCCCTCGAGGGCGCCCGTGGCCGAGCCCTGGACGAACGGGATGTCGTCGCCCGGGAAGTCGTACTCGGAGAGCAGGTCGCGGACCTCGACCTCGACGAGCTCGAGGAGCTCCTCGTCGTCGACCATGTCGACCTTGTTGAGGAACACGACGATGTACGGCACGCCGACCTGACGCGCGAGCAGGATGTGCTCACGGGTCTGCGGCATCGGGCCGTCGGCGGCGGACACGACCAGGATCGCGCCGTCCATCTGCGCGGCGCCGGTGATCATGTTCTTGACGTAGTCGGCGTGACCCGGGCAGTCGACGTGCGCGTAGTGCCGGTTCTCGGTCTGGTACTCGACGTGGGAGGTCGCGATCGTGATGCCGCGCTCCTTCTCCTCGGGAGCGTTGTCGATCTCGGCGAACGACTTCGCCTCGCCGCCCATGGCCTCCGCCAGGACGGTCGTGATCGCAGCGGTCAGCGTCGTCTTGCCATGGTCGATGTGACCGATGGTCCCGACGTTGACGTGCGGCTTGTCGCGCTCGAACTTCTCCTTGGCCATCTACCTTCGCTCCTCGTGGGGAAAAATCGTCTGCTGGGGTCGGCCCGCCGACTCCTCAGCGAACCAGTGAAAGCTATCTCAGAACTGCGTTTCGTGCGGTCTGGGGTCAGGCCGCGCTCGGGGTGCCCGTCCGGCCCTCGGCGATCTTCTCGGCAAGGTTCGGCGGGACCTCCTCGTACCTCTCGAACTGCATCGTCGAGGACGCGCGCCCCTGCGTGTTGGAGCGCAGGTCGGTGACGTACCCGAACATCTCCGACAGCGGCACGTAGGCCGTGACGGCGAGGGCGTTGCCGCGAGGCTCCTGCCCCTCGACGCGACCGCGACGGCTGGACAGGTCGCCGATGACCGTGCCGAGGAACTCCTCGGGGGTCACGACCTCGACCTTGAAGATCGGCTCGAGCAGCACCGGCTTCGCGCGGCGGCAGGCCTCCTTGAAGGCGATCGAGCCGGCCATCTTGAAGGCGATCTCCGAGGAGTCCGTCTCGTGGTACTTGCCGTCGATCAGCGTCACGCGGACGTCGACCATCGGGTAGCCGGCCTTGACGCCGTTGGCCATCGCCTCGGAGCAGCCCTTCTCGACCGAGGGGATGTACTCGGTCGGGACCGAGCCGCCCTTGATCTGGGAGACGAACTCGAAGCCCTCGCCGGGGATCGGCTCGACGTTGATCTGCACGACGCCGTACTGGCCCGAGCCGCCGGTCTGCTTGACGAACTTGCCCTCGACCTTCTCGGCGGTGCCGCGGATGGTCTCGCGGTAGGAGACCTGCGGCTTGCCGACGTTCGCCTCGACGCCGAACTCGCGCTTCATGCGGTCGACGAGGATGTCGAGGTGGAGCTCGCCCATGCCGGAGATCTCGGTCTGGCCGGTCTCCTCGTTGGTGGCGACGACGAAGGTCGGGTCCTCCTCGGCCAGGCGGCCGAGGGCGACGCCCATCTTCTCCTGGTCGGACTTCGTCTTCGGCTCGACGGCCACCTTGATGACCGGCTCCGGGAACTCCATCGACTCGAGCTTGATCGGCTGCTCCGGCGAGCACAGCGTGTCGCCGGTGACGATCTGCTTGATGCCGACGCCCGCGGCGATGTCGCCGGCGTAGACCTCGGTCACGTCCTCGCGGTCGTTGGCGTGCATCATGAGCAGGCGGCCCATGCGCTCGGTCTTGCCGGTGCCGACGTTGAGGACCTTGCCGCCGGACTCGAGGATCCCCGAGTAGACGCGGAAGTAGGTGAGCTTGCCGAAGAACGGGTCGCTCATGATCTTGAACGCGAGCGCCGAGAACGGCTCCTCGTCGCTGGCCGTGCGGGTCGCGGGCTCGCCGTCGGAGCCGTCGCGGTTGGGCACGACGCCCTCCATGGCGGGCACGTCGAGCGGGCTCGGCAGGTAGTCGATGACCGCGTCGAGCAGCGGCTGGACGCCCTTGTTCTTGAACGAGGAGCCGCAGAGGATCGGGGTGATCGCGATGGCGAGGGTCGCCTTGCGGATCGCGGTCTTGATCTGCTCCTCCGGGATCTCGCCGTCCTCGAGGATGAGCTCCATGAGCTCGTCGTCGTAGTTGGAGATCTCGTCGAGCATCTTCTCGCGCGCGTCCGCGGCCTCGTCGGCGAGCTCGGCCGGGATGTCGACGATGTCGATCTCCTTGCCGAGGTCGTCCTTGTAGATCGTCGCCTTCATCGTGACGAGGTCGATGATGCCCTTGAACTCGCCCTCCGCGCCGATCGGCAGCTGGATCGGGACCGGGTTCGCGCCGAGGCGGTCGACCATCGTCTGCACGGACATGGCGAAGTCCGCGCCCATCTTGTCCATCTTGTTGCAGTAGGCGATGCGCGGGACGGAGTACTTGTCCGCCTGACGCCACACCGTCTCGGACTGCGGCTCGACGCCGGCGGCGGCGTCGAACGTCGCGATGGCGCCGTCGAGGACGCGCAGCGAGCGCTCGACCTCGACGGTGAAGTCGACGTGGCCGGGCGTGTCGATGATGTTGATGCGGTGGTTCTGCCACTCGCAGGTGGTCGCAGCGGAGGTGATCGTGATGCCACGCTCCTGCTCCTGCTCCATCCAGTCCATCGTGGCCGCGCCGTCGTGGACCTCACCGATCTTGTGACTGCGACCGGTGTAGTAGAGGATCCGCTCGGTAGTGGTCGTCTTGCCGGCGTCGATGTGCGCCATGATCCCGATGTTCCGGGTCTTCTCGAGGGAATACTTGCGTGGCATGAGTCAGCTTCTCGATCGTCGTGGCAAAAAGAACGGGCCCACTGGGCCCGCGCGTACACCAGGGTGGTCTCCCGAGTGTCGCGCTATGTGGCAGAGGTCTCCATCAGGGCGCAGCCTTCGTCGCCGGGCCGCGCGCGCATGAGCGCGAGAAGTCCGGAAGCGGCGCGGAACCATAGCAGATCGAGGCTGGCCCTCCGGGTCGCTCCGGGCGGTGTCGCCGCGGTCCGCCTGGTGCTCGCCCTCATGGGGTTCGCAGGTGCGGTGCTCGTCGCGGTCACGACCTTCGCCCCGATCATCGAGATCACCATCGGCGGGGGCGGCAACGCCACCGCCGAGTTCGATCCGAGCCTGACCGGCTACGACCGTCACAGCGTCGCACTGCTGCTGCTCGGGGCGCTCGCCGGGGTGCTCCATCTCGGCGCCGTCCGCGGCGCACGCCCGGCGACGCTCGCGGTCGCCGCGTGCGGCGTCGCGGTCCTGCTGATCGCGGTCCTCGGCGACGCGCCGGACCTCGACCAGGCCGGTCGCGTCGCCGAGCTCTACGAGGACACGAGCGCCCAGGCGGGCATCGGCTTCTTCCTCGAGACGCTCGGGGGCGCGCTGCTCGCCGTCGCGGGCGTCGGCCTGCTGCTGCTCGGCGGCGGGCAGGCCGCGATCGCCGGTCGGCGATCGCCGGGCGGGCCTGCGGTCGCTGCCGAGGACTCTGCGGAATTGGCCTCGGTGCAGGACGTGCCCGCGCGGGCCACGGTCGAGCCGGGTGCGCCGGCGGTCCGCGGCGCGGCGGAGCCGACGGAGGACGTCCCGGATCCGCCGCAGATCGACGACGAGGTGGACGCCCCCGCCGCGCGCGCGGGCTCCGGGACGCCGCCACGGGCGTCCGCGGGCCGGCGGCTGGGCGGCGGCCTCGCCGCGGGCGCCGCGAAGGCCCGGCGCGCCCGCGAGGACCAGTCGCGGCGCCGCGCGCAGCGGGCCGAGGCGGAGCGGGCCCGCGAGGCCGCCCGCGCCGAGCGCGCCGCGCAGGCCGCCGAGCGCGAGGAGCAGGCCGCCGCGGTCGCCCGCGCCCGCGACGCCGAGGAGGCCGTGGCGCGCGGGGCTGCCGCGCGCGAGCAGGCGGACCGCGAGCGCGCCGCCGCCGAGCGCGAGGCCGCGGCGCGCGAGCAGGCCGAGCGCGAGCGGTCCGCCGGGCAGGCCCCGGAGGACGGGCCCGCACCTCCGGACGCCCCGCCGGCCGGCGGGACGCTCAGCTTCGACGAGCGCCTGCGCCAGGCCCGGGAGCGCGCGCGGCGCATGCGCGGCGGTCGCTGACCGGCCTCGCGGCGCCGGCGGCCGGTCCGGCTCCCGCCCACGACGGCGTACTGGGTGATCCGGCGCCCACATATGGGCTCGAGATCACCCAGTACGCCCCGGGCCGGGCGCGCACCGACCGAACTGGGTGATCTCGAGCCCGGATATGGCACCCGGATCGCCCAGAACCGCGGGGCCGAGCGGCGGCGGGCCCGCGACGTCACACGCGGCCCCGCACCTGGAGGCCCCCGGCCCGCCGCACCTACCCCGCCCCTGGCCCGCCGCGCGCACCCCGCCGCGCCTGGCCGCGCCGCACGCGCCCGGACGCGCCGGACGCGGCCGGACGCGCCTGGCCGCGCGCGCCCGCTTCGCCCGGGCGTCGCAGGCACGCTCCGCGACGACCCGGGCGGGCGCGCGCCCGGCCACCCGGGGCCGAACTGGGTGAGCGCGAGCCCGTATCTCGCACGCAGATCACCCAGAACGAGCGCTCGGAGCGGCGGCGGCCGGGCGCCCCGCAACGACGAACGCCGCCCCGGCGACGGGGCGGCGTTCGGTCCGGCTCAGATGGTGCGGGCGACTACCAGCGGTAGTGCGCGAAGGCCTTGTTGGCCTGCGCCATGCGGTAGATGTCGTCCTTGCGCTTGTAGGCGCCGCCCTGGTTGTTCTGGGCGTCGAGGAGCTCGTTGGCGAGACGCTGGGCCATCGTCTTCTCGCGACGCTGGCGGGCGAACTCGGCGAGCCAGCGGATCGCGAGCGTGCGCGCACGGCGGGCCGGGACCTCCACCGGGACCTGGTAGGTCGCGCCGCCGACGCGGCGGGAGCGGACCTCGAGGTTCGGCGTCAGCGCCTTGATCGAGAGCTCGAGCGCCTCGACGGGGTCCTTGCCGGTCTTCTCCGACAGGATCGCGAGGGCGTCGTAGACGATCCGCTCGGCGGTGGACTTCTTGCCGTCGAGCATGATCTTGTTGATCAGCTGCTGGACGAGGCGGGAGCGGTGGACGGCGTCCGGCTCGATCGTCCGGATCTGCGCGGCTGCGCGGCGGGGCATCAGGTACCTACTTGCTCTTCTTGACCCCGTACTGCGACCGCGCCTTCTTGCGATCGCTGACGCCGGCGGCGTCGAGGGTCCCACGGACGACCTTGTAGCGCACGCCCGGCAGATCCTTGACGCGGCCACCACGCACGAGCACGACGGAGTGCTCCTGCAGGTTGTGCCCCTCGCCCGGGATGTAGGCCGTGACCTCGATGCCACCGGAGATGCGGACACGCGCCACCTTGCGGAGGGCCGAGTTCGGCTTCTTCGGCGTCGTCGTGTACACGCGGGTGCAGACGCCGCGACGCTGCGGGGCGGCGGTCTTCTTCTTGCGGCCCTTGCCGGACTTGAGGCCCGGGGTGGACAGCTTCTTGCTCTTCGGCGTGCGACCCTTGCGGATCAGCTGGCTGGTCGTAGGCATGCGACCGGGGAGAGTAGCAACGATCGTTCGGCGGCGACCCGTGCCCCTCCGAGGGGGCCGCCAGGCGACCGCGCCGGTCTCCTCCGCGTGGTAAGAACCGGTCATGGCCTCCGCCAACCCGATCCGCCACCTCGGCTCGCAGCTCGAAGCGCTCGCCAACTCGCTGGCGGTCCTCCCGTCGGTCGGTCGGCAGCTCACGCTGATGCGACGCGAGGTCAAGGGACTGCGGCAGGACATCGGCGAGCTGCCCGACCTGATCCGCGAGCTGACGACCGTCGTGACGCGCATGGCGGACGAGGTCGAGGGCATGCACCGCGACGTCGTGGTCATCGGGGACCGGGTGCAGCCGCTCGCCTCGCAGCTCGAGCCGCTCGCGCCGTCGCTCGGCTCGCTCGAGCCGAACCTCGAGCGCATGCTCGGGGAGATCAACGGCCTGCGCAGCGATCTCGGTCGCCTGCCCTTCATGGGTCGCGGCGGCCGCGGACGCCGCGCGCCCGAGCGTCCCGGTGCCGCACCGGTCGAGGACGACGACGTCGCCCTGCGCTCGGCCGACGCGAGCTAGCCCACGGTCCGCGGGCTACCCCGCGAGGCCGGCCAGCGCCTCGACGGCCGGGACGTGCTCGCGGCCCTGGTCGCGCGCGACCGGCTCGTAGGTGACCGCGCCCGCGGCGACGTTCAGCCCCGCGAGGAAGCCCGGGTCGGCCTCCAGCGCGCCTCGCGCGCCGGCGCTCGCGAGCCGCACGACGTACGGCATCGTCGCGTTCGTCAGCGCGAAGGTCGAGGTGATCGGGACCGCGCCGGGCATGTTCGCCACGCAGTAGTGGGTCACGCCGTCGACCTCGTAGGTCGGGTCGGAGTGCGTGGTCGGCCGCGACGTCTCGAAGCAGCCCCCCTGGTCGATCGAGACGTCGACGAGGACCGCGTTGCGCTTCATCAGCCCGAGCTGCTCGCGGGTGATGACGTGCGGGGCCTTCGCGCCGTGGACGAGCACCGCGCCGATCACCAGATCGGCCTCCGGGAGCAGGCGCTCGACGTTCAGCGTCGTGGAGAACACGGTCGAGCAGCGGTTGTTCAGGGAGGAAGTCGACCTCGCGCAGCCGGTCGATGTTGCGGTCCAGGACGTAGGTCTCGGCGCCCATGCCGATCGCGATCTCCCGCGGCGGTGAGGCCGACGACGCCCGCCCCGATCACCACGACCTTGCCGGCCGCGACCCCGGGCACCCCGCCGAGCAGCAGGCCACGTCCCCCGAGCGGCTTCTCCAGCATGAACGCGCCCGCCTGCGTCGCGATCTTGCCGGCGACCTCGCTCATCGGGGCCAGCAGCGGCAGCCGGCCCTGCGGGTCCTCGACGGTCTCGTAGGCGATGCAGGTGGCGCCGCTGTCCACCAGGCCCTGCGTGAGGGCGGTGTCGGGCGCGAGGTGCAGGTAGGTGAAGAGCACGTGGTCGGGCCGCAGCCGCGCGACCTCGACCGGCTGGGGCTCCTTGACCTTCACGATCATGCCCGCCTGCTCGAAGACCGCGTCGGCGTCGGGGAGGATCCGGGCGCCCTGGGCGACGTACTCGTCGTCGGTGATCGCCGACCCCTCCCCCGCGCCCCGCTGCACGACCACCTCGTGGCCGCGGTCGACGAGCTCGCGCACCCCGGCGGGGGTGAGCGCGACGCGATACTCGTCGGTCTTGATCTCGGTCGGGACGCCCACGGTGGTCATGTCCGTGATCATCGACCTCGACGACGGACCCGACAAGCTCTACGCTCGCTGACCGTGAATCCGGATGCACTGGACCCGATCAACCGTGATCTCCTCCGTCTCCTCGGCGAGAACGGACGTGCGAGCTTCACCGAGCTCGGCGCGGCGGTCGGACTGAGCCCGCACGCGACCGCGGAGCGGGTGCGCCGCCTGCAGGAGTCCGGGGTCGTCCGGGGCTTCACCGCGATCGTCGACCACGCCGCGATCGGCGGCGGCCTCGAGGCGCTCATCGACGTGCGGCTGCTCGCCGCGACGCCGCCCGAGCGCTTCGAGGAGTTCGTCGCGACCCTGCCCGACGCGCGCGAGATGTGGTTCGTGACCGGCCGCTACGACTACGAGCTGCGCGTCACGTGCGCGGACCCGGAGGCGCTCGACGGGACCGTCCGCGCGATCCGCCAGCGCGGCGGCGTCGCCGCGACGGAGACCCGGATCGTCATGCGCTCCCGCCGCTTCCCCGTCGCCTGAGCGACGTTCCGGTCAGCGCCGGCCGCCGTCGCCCGCCGACGCGGGCGCCATCTCGCGGCCGCGCAGCGCGAGCCAGAACTCGATGCGGTCGCGGGCCCGGCCGAGGTCGCGACCGGTGATCTCCTCGATCTTGCGGATCCGGTAGCGCAGCGTGTGGCGGTGGCAGTACAGCAGCCGCGCGGCCGCCTCCCACTGGCCGTTGCACTCGATGAAGGCCTCGAGCGAGCGCATCAGCTCGCCGCCATAGTGGCCCTCTCCCTCCTCGATCGGGCCGAGCATCGACTCGCAGAAGAGCCGCAGCGCGTCGGTGTCCTGGAGGGCGAGCAGCAGCTGGAAGGAGCCGAGGTCGCGGTAGGTCGCGACGCGTCCCGGCTCGCCGCCGGCCGCGCCGTTGCGGTTGGGGGTCGGGTCGGCACCGAGCTCCCGGGCCTCGAGCGCGCAGCGCGCCTCGTGCCAGGCCTCGCGGGCGCGTCCGGCGGGGACGCCGCGCCCGGCGCCCGCCAGCGGGTCGCGGCCGAGCGTGGTGGCCACGCGCGCGACGATCCGCTCGCAGGTGTCGAAGAGCTCCTCGTCGAGGAAGCCGGGGAGCAGCACGCCGACGAAGCGGCCGGTCGTGGCGACGAGGCCGCTGACCGCCTCGGCCCGCAGCGCGTCCGCCACCGCGCTCTCGACCGCCGTGGGCGGCGCCGCGGCGGGCTGGCTCGGCCCGCTGCCGGGCACCGCGAGTGCCAGCGCGGTGATGCGGCCGCCCAGGCCGAACGGCTCGAGGCGGCGCTGCAGCTCCGGCCCATCGACCTCGCCGGCGACGATCTCGCTGAGCACGTCCCCGGCGAGCCGGCGCTCGGTCGCGTCGGCCACGCGGACGCGCAGCAGCTCGAGCGCGACCACCGTGACGGCCTGGTGGAGGATCAGCCGGTCGATCTCGGCCAGCCCGCCCTGGTCCTTGGCCGCGACGAGCCACGCCTGCGGCACCGTGCCCGGCGCGGCACCCGGGCTCGCGACCGGGAGCGCGAGGGCGCGACCGCCGAGCGACGGGGTGGTCGGCAGGAACTCGCGGCTCTCGCCGCGGCGCGCGCGCTCGCGCAGCTCCTCCCCCAGCGAGGCGAGGAGCTCGGCGTCCGCGTCGCGCCGGAAGGTCCGGTGGGCCAGCGGCTCCCCGCGGCCGTCGAAGACCAGCGCGGCCCCTCCGATCAGCGTCGCCAACTGACCGGCGATCGCCTCCAGCCCACGCTCGGACAGCACGATCCGCTGGAGCCGCTCCTGCGCGACGATCGACCGCTGCAGCAGCGCGTACTGCTCGTTGACCAGCCGCGTGAACGCCCGCTCGGTGAGCGCGATGAACGGCAGCTCGTACGGGACCTCGAACAGCGGGAAGCCCGCGTCGGCGGCCGCCTGCACCATCGCGGCGGGCACCTCGTCGTGCCCGAACCCGGTGCCCACCCCGAGGCCGGCGAGGCCGTGGTCGGCCAGCCGCTCGACGAACGCGCGCTGCGCGGCGGGCCTGCTGCCCAGCGCCATGCCCGTGGTCAGCAGCAGCTCGCCGCCGCTGAGGAACGGCGTCGGGTCCGGCAGCTCGGTGATGTGCACCCAGCGGACCGGCTGGTCGACCGCCTCCTCCCCGGCGAGGAGGCGCACGTCCAGATCGGCGAGCAGTTCGCTGACCGTCAGCATCAGAGCCGGGTCGACGCCTCCTCGAGCACCGGGCGCAGGATCGACTCGATCTCCGCGAAGTGCTCGGGTCCGGAGATCAGCGGCGGGGACAGCTGGATGACCGGGTCCCCACGGTCGTCGGCCCGGCAGATGAGCCCGCGGCGGAACAGCTCGCCGGAGAGGAAGCCGCGCAGCAGCGACTCGGCCTCCTCGCGCGAGAAGGACGCCTTCGTCTCGCGGTCCTTGACGAGCTCGATCGCCTGGAAGTACCCGGCGCCGCGGACGTCGCCGACGATCGGGATGTCCCGCAGCGACTCGAGCATCGCCCGGAAGTCGCCCTCGTGCTCGCGGACGTTCTCGAGGATCCCCTCCTGCTCGAACACGTCGAGGTTCGCCATGGCGACCGCGGCGCACATCGGGTGCCCGCCCCAGGTGAAGCCGTGGGCGAAGCTGTTGGTCCCCTCCAGGAACGGCTCCATCAGCCGGTCGGAGGCGAGCACCGCCCCCATCGGGGCGTAGGAGCTCGTGAGGCCCTTCGCGGTCGTGATGATGTCCGGCTGGTAGCCGTAGCGCTGGGCGCCGAACCACTCGCCCAGGCGCCCGAACGCGCAGATGACCTCGTCGCTGATGAGCAGGACGTCGCGCTCGTCGCAGATCTCGCGCACGCGCTGGAAGTAGCCCTCCGGCGGGGTGAAGCAGCCGCCGGCGTTCTGGACCGGCTCGAGGATGACCGCGGCGACGGTGTCCGCGCCCTCGAAGTCGATCCGCCTGGCGATCGCCTCGGCGAGGTTCTCCACGCCGTAGCCGGGGGCGAGCCGGTACAGGTTGGTGTTCGCGACGTGGCAGCCGCCGGGCGTGAACGGCTCGAACGGCTGGCGCAGGCCGGTGATGCCGGTCGCGGTGAGCGCGCCGAGCGTGGTGCCGTGGTAGGCGGTCTCGCGGGCGATGATCTTCGTCTTCGTCGGGTTGCCCGTGAGCTTGTGGTACTGGCGCACGAGCTTGATCGCGGACTCGACGGACTCGCCGCCGCCGCTGGTGAAGAAGACGCGGTTGAGGTCACCGGGCGCGAGGTCGGCGAGCCGGGCGGCGAGCTCGATCGCCCGCGGGTGCGCGTAGGACCAGGTGGTGAAGAAGCCGAGCTCGCGCGCCTGGTCGGCTCCGGCCTGCGCGACGTCGTGGCGGCCGTGGCCGATGTTCACGCAGAACAGCGCGCTCAGACCGTCGAAGTAGCGGTTGCCGTGCTCGTCCCAGACGTAGCAGCCGTCGCCCTTGACGATGATCGGGATCTCCGCCCCGGCGTCGTAGGCGCCCATCCGGCTGAAGTGCATCCACAGGTGCCGCTTGGCGAGCTCCTGCAGGTCCCTGGTCTTCGGCTGCTCCGTCGTGGCCATCGCGCGTTCCTTTGGACGATCCGGCCATCGGGTGGCCGATCTGGACAACGTACTGTCCGCGGACGGTATCCACCACCCCCGGTGTGCACGGAGGCAGAACTGCGACGGGCGGGCGTGCCGCTCAGGCGGTCGCGGCGACGGCGCGGCCCTGCCCGGAGGCGGCCGCGGCGGTCGAGCGGATCGGAGCGGGCGTGAGCGCGCTCGCGACGATGACCATGAGGAACGCCAAGGCCGAGACGGCGATGCCGACCGCGTCGCCCGGCATCGGGTCGCCGAAGACGATGATGCCGCCGGCGATGCAGGAGATGTTCGCCGCCGTGCCGGTGATCGCGATGACCTCGACCGCGCCGCCGTCCTGCAGCGACCGGGCCGACGCGTAGAACGCGGTGGCCGACGCGCAGACCGCGACGAGCAGCCAAGGGCTGAGCAGCGCGCCGATGCCGTCGAAGCCGACGAGCTCGGTGAGCGCCTTCACGGCGATGTTGCAGACGCCGAAGAGGATGCCGGTGGCGGCCGCGAGCATGATCCCGTGGTGCTCGCGCTTGGCGCCGGCACGCGGGCCGAGCAGCAGCAGCGCGCCGAGGCCGATGAGCCCGCCCTGGAAGGCGACCATCGCCTGCAGGGAGAAGCCGTCGGCACCGTGACCACCGGGCATCGTGAACGCCAGCGCGGCGAGGCCGACGCCGGTGAGGCCGAGCCCCCACCACTGGCGCCGCTCGACGGCGAAGCCGAAGATGCGGTCCGCCATCACGGCGATGAGGACGACGCCGCCCGAGAGCACGACCTGGACGGTCGAGAGCGGGGCGAGCGCGATCGCGCCGACGTGCAGCACCCAGCCGACGAGGCCGAGGAGCATGCCGAGCGCGAACCACTTGGAGCGCCACAGGTTGGCCGCGGTCCGCAGCGGATGGCGGACGTCGACGGTGGGGACCTCGTTGCAGCCTCGGTGCTTGTAGAAGAAGCCGAGGTTCGCCGCCAGGGCGCAGAGCAGGGCGAGGAGGATTCCGAGCTGAATGGTCATACAGGGGGGAGCGTGGGCCGGGCCACCGCGGTTCGGGAGCGGTGGGAGTGGTCAAGCCCTACATCGACCGGTCCGGTCGACGGCTTGACCGCGGCCGACGAATTCGAGGGTAGCGGGTCCTCACGAGAAGTACGCCGATGGGGCAGAAAGGTCACCATGTGGTCACAGATGCGCTGCAAACCGCTGCTTCTCGTCGACGTCGACGGGGTCATCTCGCTCTTCGGATTCACCATGGACAGCTGTCCGACCGGATCCTGGCACCAGATCGACGGGGTCGCCCACCTCCTTTCGGGCGAAGCCGCAGAGCACCTTCTCGACCTGATGTCGGTGTACGAGCTCGTCTGGTGCACGGGCTGGGAGGAGCGGGCCGACGAGCACCTGCCGACGCTCCTGGGGCTGCCGCGCCTCCCGTGGCTGTCGTTCGACCGCAATCCGGGCAAGGGCAACGCGCACTGGAAGCTCGCCGCGATCGACGCGCACTGCGGCGACCGACCCGCCGCCTGGCTCGACGACGCGCTCGACGCCGGCTGCGAGGAGTGGGCGCGGGAGCGCTCCGCCCGTGGCGCCCCGACGCTGCTGGTCCGCACGCGGCCCGAGGTCGGGCTCACCCGGACCGAGCGCGACACGCTCCATGCCTGGGCCGCTCAGCTCCAGACCTGACGCACCGTCACCTCGTAGCCCGCCGCGACCCCGGCGGCCTCGACGGCCAGCGCCCGGCCCGCGTCGCTGCGCTGGACGAAGCGCAGCTGCGACGGGCCGACCACCCCGGACCAGGCGCGATGGAACGCCTCCGCGCGGTCGGCGCGCCGCGCGAGGTCGTCGGGGACGGCGTGCCAGCGCTCGTCCAGGGGCGGGCGCCGGCGCAGGACGCGGGCGAGCATGCCCAGCGGGCCGCGTCCCGGGACCCGGATCGGCCGCGACACGAGGTAGCGCGGGGACTCCACGACGCCGAGCAGCTGCTCGAGGGCGGTCGCGAGCAGCGCGGCGTGCTCCGGGGTGCCACGCCGCAGGCGGCAGCGCAGGTAGCCGTCGCTGCGCGGCTCCACGACGAGCGAGTCCGCGACGTCGCGCGGGAGCTCGCCGAGTGCCGCGTACGCCTCGACCACCGCGTGGGCGGCCCCGTCCAGCGGCGGCAGCGGCGGCGCGAGCGCGGCCGCGCGGCGCAGTCGCAGGCCCGCCCACAGCCCGGCCCCCGGGACGGCGAGCAGGCCCGCCAGCCCCACCGGGCCGGCGAGCGCCGTCCCCGCGGCGGCCGCGAGCGCCCCGCCCGCCGCGGTCAGCACGGGGGCGCGCTGCGACAGCGGCAGGGCCGCCTGCACGCCCGCGTCCCGCGCCGTCTCCCCCGCCGCGAGGTCCTCGCGCACCGGCCGGACGGTGATCGTCGGCCGCTCCACCGCCTCGTAGGGCGTGCCGATCGCCCAGCGCTCGCGCGCGCCGGCGTGGTCGGCCGCGCGGGCCCGCATCGCCCGGTCGACCACGGCGAGCTCCGCCGCCGCGGGCGGCGTGAACGGCCCGAGCAGCGGGTGCACGTGCGAGGGCCCCGCCTCGATCACCCCGTCCTCCGCGGGCGCCAGCAGGTGGGCGTGCTTGCGCACGAACCGCCGGTAGTCCGCCGCACCGCGCGCGAGGTCGGCGGCGACGCACACCACGTCCCAGTTCGAGGCGATCTTCTCCGGCCGCTGCGGATCCAGACGCAGCGAGCGCCCGCGCATCTGGCGCACGCTGACCCCGGTGGTGGCGACCGTCAGGTCGACGAGGACGTTGACGCACGGCGCGTCCCACCCCTCCCCCAGGAGCGCGCGCGTCCCGACCAGCGTGCGCGTGTGCCCGGCGGTCAGCGCCGCGGTCGCCCGCGGCACCCAGTCGCGCGGCGTCCACGGCCCCGCCGCCAGCCGCAGCTCGACGAGGCCGTCCGCGTCCGGCTCCGGCACGCCTGCCGGCGCGATGTCCAGCGCCGCGGCGAGCGCCTCGTGGTCCTCCGGCACGCAGCGCAACGCCCGGCCGCTGACCAGCAGCGGTCGCAGGGGGGCCGTGCGGAGGTCCTCCGCGAGCGCGACG
This sequence comes from Conexibacter sp. W3-3-2, assembly GCF_009707605.1. Lineage (NCBI taxonomy): Bacteria > Bacillati > Actinomycetota > Thermoleophilia > Solirubrobacterales > Conexibacteraceae > Conexibacter > Conexibacter sp. W3-3-2. The sequence goes on from NZ_WLYW01000001.1 coordinate 1,713,948, forward strand.
ACCGCGCGCGCGGCCGTCCCCGCCGTCGCGTCGAGGACCCCGGTGAGCGCCCCGTCGGCGCGGCGCTCGGCCCGCTCGGCGTCGCACAGGACGCAGGCGCGCAGGGCCTCCCCGCGCGCCTCGTCCTCGCAGGCGAGGACCTCCACGAGCGCCAGCGGCTTGGCGGCCGAGGAGGTCAGCAGCCGGTCGACCTCCGAGCGGCCGCGCCGGATCCCCTGTCGCGTCAGGGTGAAGCCCAGGTCGCGCAGCGCCGCGCCGATCGCCTCGTGACGGGCGGCCGCCGCCGGCGACGGGTCCGCCGCGAGCGCGCCGAGCGCGTAGTCCTCCAGCAGCACGAGCCAGTCGTCGAGGTCCGGCGGCTCGCGGAACGCCTCGCCGCGCGGCGCCCCCGGCGGCGGGGCGAGCCCGGCCGAGAGCAGGAACCGCACGCCCGCCCGGGCCAGCGCGGGACGGCGACGCTGGAAGGTCCCCCACGGCACCTCCGCCGCCCCGTCGGCCGCTCCCCGCTCGCGCATCCGTCGCAGCACCCACGCCGGGAACGACAGCGGCGCCGGGACCCCGTCGGGCGCCGGGACCTCGTCGTGCAGGGCGGTGACGAGCTCGGCGAAGCGGACGTCGTGCTCGGCGAGCCAGGCCCGCTCGGAGGCCAGCGGCGCGCAGAACCAGGCGAGCTCCTGGTACGGGGCGAGGAAGCCGTCACGGACCACGGCGGGGGTCGGGACCGAGAAGTCGACCGGGCCGAGCAGCGCCTCGTAGAGCTCGCCCTCCGCCGCGGTCAGCTCCGCCGGCGGGGTCGCGGTGAGCCCGACGACCAGCTCCGCGTCGAGCTGCGCGAGGACCGCGCGCACGACGTAGCCCCACAGCGACGCGAGGTGATGGCACTCGTCGAGGACCACGGTCGCAGTGCCGGCGGCCCGCAGCGCGGCGACACGCTCCCGCGCCCCGCGGTCCAGCAGGTCGGCGAGCGCCAGGTCGGGGTGCTCCCCGCGGGCCACCTCGCGCTTGATCGCCGCGACGATCCGCGAGACCTGCGCGCTGCGGCGCCGCTCCGCCTCCCCCGTCCAGTCCGCGGCCGCCGCGGCGACCGCCTGCTCGGACTCGCCCGTGGCCGCCGCGCGCTCCGCCGTCCAGCGGGCCTGCGCGAGCTCGCGCAGCGCAGCCCCCGGGTCCTCCAGACGGCACAGCGCCTGGTACGTGAGCACGGAGATCGGCGCGTCGCGGTCGAGCTCGGTCCGCACGAGGCCCGCGCCCCCGCAGCGGCCGATCTGGGCGACCCACTGGGCCTGGATCGCCTGGTTGGGCACGAGCACGAGCGCCGGGCCGCCGCGGCGGCGGACGAGCTCCAGGCCGATCACCGTCTTCCCGGACCCCGGGGGCGCGACGAGGTGCGTGCGCCGACGACCGGCGGCGCGGTCGGCCTCGAACGCCGCGAACGCGAGCTCCTGGTAGCGGCGCCAGGTGCCGGGGAAGCGCAGGTCCGCGACGGTCACGCGCCCACCCTAGAACGGCGAAGGCCCGCCGGAGCGGGCCTTCGCGTCAGGTCACGTGCGGACCGCTCAGTCCTCGGACGGGATGTCCAGGTCGGCGAGCTCCTCGGCGAAGCCGGGATCCGTGCCGCCCACCCCGATGTCCTCGAGCTGGCTGATGTCGTCGCTGAACGAGGAGCCGAAGCCGCCGAGGCCGCCGTCGCCCTCCAGCAGCTCCGCGGCGATCTCGTCCTGGTCGAGCAGCCCGACGTCGTCCATCGCGCGGGGCAGCGGCTCCGACGGCTCGATCTCGATCCGGCGGTAGCGCTTGAGGCCCGTGGCCGCCGGGATGAGCTTCCCGATGATCACGTTCTCCTTCAGGCCGTTGAGGGTGTCCTTCTTGCCCTCGAGCGCCGCGTCGGTCAGGACCTTCGTCGTCTCCTGGAACGAGGCCGCCGACAGGAACGAGTCGGTGTTCAGGGAGGCCTTGGTGATGCCGAGGATGATCTCCTCGAACTGGGCCTGCTCGCCCTTGGCCTTCTTGATCTTCTCGTTCTCGTCGCGGAACTCGTAGCGGTCGACGAGCGCACCGGGCAGGTAGGCGGTGTCGCCCTTCTGGTCCACGCGGACCTTCTTGAGCATCTGCCGCACGATCAGCTCGATGTGCTTGTCGTTGATGTCCACGCCCTGGGACTTGTAGACCTCCTGCACCTCCTTGACGAGGTAGCGCTCGGTCTCCGTCCGGCCGCGCAGGCGCAGCAGGTCGTGCGGGTAGAGGGAGCCCTCGGAGAGCTGCCGCCCCGCCTTCACCGACTCGCCGTCCTCGACGAACAGGCGCGTGCGCGGCGGGAACTTGTAGGGGTGCTCCTCGCCGGCCTCGTCGGTGACGGTGACGAGGGTCTCCTTGTCGGACTTCTCGACCCGGGCCACGCCGTCCTGCTCGGCGATCTGCGCGAGGCCCTTCGGCTTGCGGGCCTCGAACAGCTCGACGACGCGCGGGAGGCCGTGCGTGATGTCCGCGCCGGCGACGCCGCCGGTGTGGAACGTCCGCATGGTCAGCTGCGTGCCGGGCTCGCCGATCGACTGCGCCGCGATGATGCCGACGGCGTCACCGATCTGCGCGGTCTTGCCGGACGCCATCGAGCGGCCGTAGCACGCCTGGCACACGCCGGTCTCGGCGATGCACTTCAGCGTCGAGCGGACCGCGATGCGGGGCGCCTCGACCTGGTTGGGCGACGCGCGGTGCGCCTCGAGCTCGGCGGTGAACGCCTCGCCGATGGCGGCCGCCTCGGCCCGGTCGATCTCGTTGCCCTTCTTGACGATGGTGCCGTCCGGCCCCTTGACGTCCTCGGCGGCGATGCGGCCGATGAGGTTGTCGTTGACCTCGCCCGTGGCGGTGTACGCCTCGAGGGTGATGAACTCCTTGGTCCCGCAGTCCGGCTCGCGGATGATCACGTCCTGCGCGACGTCGACGAGACGGCGCGTCAGGTAGCCGGAGTCCGCGGTGCGCAGCGCGGTGTCCGCGAGGCCCTTGCGGGCGCCGTGGGTGGAGATGAAGTACTCCAGGACGGTCAGGCCCTCCATGAAGTTCGACCGGATCGGCCGGTTGGCGATGATCTCGCCCTTCGGGTTGGCCATCAGGCCGCGCATGCCGGCCAGCTGACGGATCTGCTTGAAGGAGCCACGCGCCCCGCTGTCGGCCATCATGAAGATGGAGTTCAGCTGGTCGAAGTTCTCCTGCATGGCGTCCGCGACCTCCTCGGTCGCGCCGTTCCACTGGTCCACGACCTTCTCGTGGAGCTCCTCGGCCGTGATCAGGCCCATGTCGTACTGGTCGTTGAGCTCGCCGACGAGCGCCTCGTGCTTGTCGAGGATCTCCTGCTTGTTCGGCGGGATGATCACGTCGTTCTTCGAGACGGTGATGCCGGCCAGCGTCGAGTACTTGAACCCGAGGTCCTTGAACGCGTCGAGGACCAGCGCGACCGCCGGGGCGCCGTACGCCTGGACGAGCGCGTCGATGACCTTCACCGTGTCGCGCTTCTTCATCGGCTGGTTGACGAACGCGTACTCGGCCGGGTCGAACTTCTCGCCGAGGGCCTCCTCCAGCGCCCGCTCGATGCGGTCGTTGTAGATGATCCGGCCGACGGTCGTGAGGACGTGACCGCCCTGACGCCCGACCGGGCGGAACTCCGCGAGGGTGTGCAGGCCGACGACCTTCGCCTCGTAGGAGAGCTCGGCCTCCTGCGCGCTGCGGAAGACGTGCGGGCGCTCCTGCCCCGCCGGCCAGTCGCCGGACTTCAGCTTGCCCTGGAGCTCGGCGAGCTCGCCCGGCTCCGGCCCGAGCGTCAGGTAGTAGGCGCCGAGCACCATGTCCTGCGTCGGGGTGGCCAGCGGCGCGCCGTGCGCGGGGGACAGGATGTTGTTCGAGGAGAGCATGAGGATCCGGGCCTCCGCCTGCGCCTCGGCGCTCAGCGGGAGATGGACCGCCATCTGGTCGCCGTCGAAGTCCGCGTTGAACGCGGAGCAGACGAGCGGGTGGACCTGGATGGCCTTGCCCTCGACGAGCACCGGCTCGAAGGCCTGGATGCCGAGGCGGTGGAGCGTGGGCGCGCGGTTGAGCAGCACCGGGTGCTCGTGGATGACCTGCTCGAGGACGTCCCAGACCTCGGGGATCATCGAGTCGACCATCTTCTTGGCGGCCTTGATGTTCTGCGCCGCCTTGCGCTCGACGAGCTGGGCCATGATGAACGGCTTGAACAGCTCGAGCGCCATGAGCTTCGGCAGGCCGCACTGGTGCAGGCGCAGGTACGGGCCGGCCACGATGACCGAGCGGCCCGAGTAGTCCACGCGCTTGCCGAGCAGGTTCTGACGGAACCGGCCCTGCTTGCCCTTGAGCATGTCCGAGAGCGACTTCAGCGGGCGGTTGCCCGGGCCCGTGACGGGCCGGCCGCGACGGCCGTTGTCGAACAGCGCGTCGACGGCCTCCTGCAGCATGCGCTTCTCGTTGTTGACGATGATCTCCGGCGCGCCGAGGTCGAGCAGCCGCTTGAGGCGGTTGTTGCGGTTGATGACGCGGCGGTAGAGGTCGTTGAGGTCGGAGGTCGCGAAGCGGCCACCGTCCAGCTGGACCATCGGGCGCAGCTCCGGCGGGATCACCGGGACGGCCTCGAGGATCATCATCTCGGGCTTGTTGCGCGGCTCCTCGCCCGGGGCGTCCGGGAGGAACGCGGACAGCACCTTCAGGCGCTTGACCGCGCGGGCCTGCTTCTGGCCCTTGCCGTTCTTGACGAGGTCGGAGAGGAACTCCTCCTCGTGCTCGAGCACGAAGCCGGGGGCGTCCTGCGGGCGCAGGTCGTCACCGGGGGTGCGGTCCGGGTCGACGTCGCGCGGCTTGGCGGCCACGTCGTAGGCGGGCTTGGTCTGCAGCAGCTCGCGGACGTGCTCGGCGCCCATGCCACCGCCGAAGTACTCGCCGAAGCCGTACGGGGAGCCGAAGCGGTGCTTGAGCTCGCGGAAGAACGTCTCGTCGGCGATGAGCTTCTTCGGGACGAACTCGTCCTTGTCGATCGCCTTCTCGACGTACGTGTTCAGCGGCCACTCCTCGCCCTCGGCGGGCGGCTCGTCGGCGGGCTCGTTCTTGTTGGCGAAGAGCTTCCAGACCTCCTTGAGGCGCATCCGCGCGTCCTCGTAGTAGGCCTCGGTGTCGTCGATGTCCGTCGCGAAGGTCTTCTTGACCTCGTTCTGGAGCTTCTTGCGCTCGTCGTCGGAGAGCTTCTTGACGTTGATCTCCAGCGACTCCGCCCAGAGGTGGTCCTCGTCGCCGAAGGCGCCCTGGCTGCCGTCGTCGAGGTACGCCAGGCGCGCCTCGCGGGAGGTGCGGAGCTCCTCGACGCGCTCCTTCTGCTCGGCGAGCAGGCGGTCGAGCTCCTCCTGCATCTGGGCCTCGAGCTGGGGCAGGTCGCGCCAGCGGGCCTCCTGGTCGACCCAGGTGATGACCGACGCCGCGAAGTACAGGATCTTCTCGAGCTCCTTGGGAGCCATGTCGAGCAGGTAGCCGATGCGGCTCGGGACGCCCTTGAAGAACCAGATGTGGCTGACCGGGGCGGCGAGGTCGATGTGGCCCATCCGCTCACGGCGGACCTTCGACCGCGTCACCTCGACGCCGCAGCGCTCGCAGACGATGCCCTTGTAGCGGACGCGCTTGTACTTGCCGCAGTAGCACTCCCAGTCCTTGGTCGGACCGAAGATGCGCTCGCAGAAGAGGCCGTCCTTCTCCGGCTTCAGCGTGCGGTAGTTGATGGTCTCCGGCTTGATGACCTCACCCGAGGACCAGGCACGGATCTGCTTGCTGGACGCGAGTCCGATCTCGATGGCGTCGAAGTTGTTGATGTCAATCATGTGACTAGGCCTCCGCCCCGTCCAGGTCCACGTCGATGTCGATGTCCGAGTCCGCGTCGTCGTCCGCGTCGCCCTCGGGCTGGTTGGCGGCATCCACCTCGGGGTCCTCGACCTCCGAGGTCTCGCCCGTCGCGGCGCGCACGCCGGACAGGTCGATGCCGAGCTCCTCGGCGGCGCGCAGGAGGTCGTCGTCCTCCTCGCCCACCTCGGCGCTCTGGCCCTCCTCGGAGACGACGTTGACGTCGAGCGCCAGCGACTGCATCTCCTTGAGCAGGACCTTGAAGGACTCGGGGATCGACGGCTCGGCGATGTTCTCGCCCTTGACGATCGCCTCGTAGGCCTTCACGCGTCCGACCGTGTCGTCGGACTTGATGGTCAGCATCTCCTGCAGCGTGTAGGCGGCGCCGTACGCCTCGAGCGCCCAGACCTCCATCTCGCCGAAGCGCTGACCGCCGAACTGCGCCTTGCCGCCCAGCGGCTGCTGGGTGACGAGCGAGTACGGGCCCGTCGAGCGCGCGTGGATCTTGTCGTCGACGAGGTGGTGCAGCTTCAGGATGTACATGTAGCCGACCGTGACCTGCTGCTCGAACGGCTCACCGGTGCGGCCGTTGTAGAGCGTGAACTTGCCCGACGCGCGCCGGCCCTCGGGGCGGCTCTCGTCGACGTCCATGCGGATCGGCCCGCCCGCGGCGGTGTGCTCCTTCTGCCACTGCACGAGCGCGTTGTCGACGTCCGCGACCGCGGCACCGTCGAACACCGGGGTGGCGGTGTAGACCTTGCCCAGGCGCCCGTTCTTCTGCGGGTGGCTGCGGCTGATCTTGTACGCCTCGGTGCCGTCGTCGTACCAGCCCTCCGCGGCGGCCCACCCGAGGTGGGTCTCCAGCAGCTGACCGACGTTCATGCGCGACGGGACGCCCAGCGGGTTGAGGATGACGTCGACCGGCGTGCCGTCCTCGAGGAACGGCATGTCGTGCTCGTCGACGATCTTCGAGATGACGCCCTTGTTGCCGTGGCGGCCGGCGAGCTTGTCGCCCTCGGAGATCTTGCGCTTCTTCGCGACGAAGACGCGCACGAGCTCGTTGACGCCGGGCGGCAGGTCGTCGCCGTTGTCGCGGCTGAAGGTCATGACGTCGATGACGACGCCGCCCTCGCCGTGCGGCACCTTCAGGGAGGTGTCGCGGACCTCGCGGGCCTTCTCCTTGAAGATCGCGCGGATCAGCTTCTCCTCGGCGGTCAGCTCCGTCTCGCCCTTGGGCGTGACCTTGCCGACCAGCAGGTCACCCGACCCGACCTCGGCGCCGATGCGCACGATGCCGCGATCGTCGAGGTTGCGCAGCGACTCCTCCGAGCGGTTCGGGATGTCGCGGGTGATCTCCTCGTCGCCGAGCTTCGTCGTGCGGGCGTCGACCTCGTACTCCTCGATGTGGATCGAGGTGAGCTCGTCGTCCTTCACGAGCCGCTTGGACAGGATGATCGCGTCCTCGAAGTTGTAGCCCTCCCAGGACATGAAGGCGACGCGCAGGTTCTTGCCCAGCGCCATCTCGCCGTGGTCGGTCGAGGAGCCGTCCGCGAGGACGTCGCCCTTCTTGACCTCGGCGCCCGGGAGCACCATCGGCTTCTGGTGGATGAGCGTGCCTTGGTTGGAGCGCATGAACTTCTGCAGCGCGTACTCGCGGCGCTCGTCCTGGCCGGTGATCGTGATGTTCTCGGCGTCGACGTACTCGACCACGCCGTCGAACTCGGCCATCAGGACGTCGCCGGTGTCGAGCGCGGCACGGCGCTCCATGCCCGTGCCGACGATCGGCGCGTCGGACTTCAGCAGCGGGACGGCCTGGCGCTGCATGTTCGAGCCCATGAGCGCGCGGTTGGCGTCGTCGTGCTCGAGGAACGGGATCATCGCCGTGGCGACGGACCAGATCTGCTGCGGCGAGACGTCCATCAGGTCGACGTCCTTGGGCGTGACCGTGACGTACTGGCCGGACTGCGTGCGGCAGACGACCTCGGGGCCCTTGAGCTTGCCGGTCTTCTCGTCGATCGGGTGGTTGGCCTGCGCGATCAGGCGCGGCTCCTCCTGGGTGGCGTCCAGCCGGACGATCTCCTCGGTGACGACGCCATCGGTGACCACGCGGTAGGGCGTGGTGACGAAGCCGTGCTCGGAGACCTCCGCGTAGCTCGACAGCGAGCCGATGAGGCCGATGTTCGGCCCCTCCGGCGTCTCGATCGGGCACATGCGGCCGTAGTGGGTCGGGTGGACGTCGCGGACCTCGATGGGCGCGCGCTCGCGGGTCAGGCCGCCGGCGCCGAGCGCCGAGAGGCGGCGGCGGTGCGTGAGGCCCGACAGCGAGTTCGTCTGGTCCATGAACTGCGACAGCTGCGAGGAGCCGAAGAACTCCTTCTGGGCGGCGACGACCGGGCGGATGTTCACGATCGTCTGCGGCGTGATCGTGTCCTCGTCCTCGGTCGTGAGGCGCTCGCGGACGACGCGCTCCATCCGGTAGAGGCCGATGCGGAACGCCTCCTGGATGAGCTCGCCGACCGTGCGCAGGCGCCGGTTGCCGAAGTGCTCGTACTCGTCGAGGTGCTCGGCGACGGGCTCGCGCGGCATGACCGCGGCCTCGGCGGCGTAGTCCTTGATCTCGACCTCCGGGTCCTCGGGGAGGCCCAGGAGCTTCGGGAGCTTCACGAGCTCGCGGACGAGCGCGTGGATGTCGTCGTGCGTCAGCGTGCGGGTGTCGAGGTCGATCTCGAGCCCGAGCCGCGAGTTCAGCTTGTAGCGGCCGACGCGCGTGAGGTCGTAGCGCTTGGGGTCGAAGAACAGCTGCTGCAGCAGCGCGTAGGCGGCGTCGACGCTCGGCGGCTCGCCCGGGCGCTGCTTCTTGAACAGCTCGATCAGCGCGCCCTTCTTCGTGCGCGTGTTCTCCGCGTCGCCCTCGAGCGTGTTGCGGATGTAGGCCGAGCCCTCGAACATCTCGAGGATCTCGTTGTCGAGGCGCAGGATGTCGTCCTCGGACTCCTCGACCGACCCGTCGGTCTCGGGGTTGTAGGCCATCGCGCGCAGCAGGACGGTGACCGGCAGCTTGCGCTTGCGGTCGATCCGGACGAAGACCTTGCCCTTCTTGTCGATCTCGAGCTCGAGCCAGGAGCCGCGGGCCGGCATGAGGTTCGCGGTGAAGACCTGCTTCTCGCGGTCCTTCGGCTCCATCAGGTAGGCGCCCGGCGAGCGGACGAGCTGCGTGACGACGACGCGCTCGGTGCCGTTGATGATGAACGTGCCGCGGTCGGTCATCCACGGGAAGTCGCCCATGAAGACCGACTGCTCGCGGATCTCGCCGGTCTCGTGGTTGATGAACGCGACAGTGACGGTCAGCGGGCGCGAGTAGGTGAGGTCCTTCTCGCGGCACTCCTCGATCGACGCGCTCGGCTCGTCGAAGACGAAGTCGCCGAACTGGACGGCGAGGTGACCGGTGTAGTCCTCGATCGGCGAGATGTCGTCGATCGTCTCGCGCAGGCCCCCGTTCTCGGGATCGACCAGCCACTCGAAGGAGCGCTTCTGGATGTCGATCAGGTTGGGGACATCGACGAGCTTGTTCAGGCGCGCGAAGGTCCGGCGAGCGCGGGGAGCGTCAACACGAGGCACGACAGGCGACTCCTCAGGGAGATCGGAACGGGCAAGAGCGAGGGCGCGCGTCCACGGGGACCACGAACGCGACCAACGAAGATAGCACACGGCTACGCGCACCCCGCGGGGGGTGCATTCGGCGCTCACGGACCCCGCCCGGTGCCTGGTCCGCGTATGTGGCGCGGGGGCGAAAGGGGGCGGCTACGACTATCGGCCGACCGGGACAGGGTAGCCGGTCGGCGCCCCCGGGGAAGCCCGGCGCTCCGGGCCCCCGCCGCTCAGGCCCGCCCGGCCCCGCGCGGCAGCGTGCAGACGAACGCCCGGCCCCCGCGCTCGGCCGCGCTCACCGCCTTGCGACGCGTCACGGTGATCGTGCCGCGCCGCAGCACCCGGCCGGTGTCGCCGACGCGCACGACGTAGCGGTAGCGCCCCGCGCGGGCCGCGATGCGGGCGCGCAGCGTCGCGACCCGGCCACGGGTGCCGCGGTAGCGCTGCTTGGCGAGGACCTTGCCGCGCACGTCCGTGAACGTCAGCGTCAGGGTCGCCGTGCGCGTCCTCAGCGCCCGCGGGACGCGGATCCTCGCCTTGAACGCGTAGCCGCCCTTCGCCTGCGCGATCGGGGTCGGCGGCCGCGACGGCGTCGTCGGCGTGGCGGCCGGCGCCGGCGCGGCGCCCTGGATCTGCGCGCGCTGCGCCTCGGCCGGGCCGGCCGTCGCGGGCCAGCCGTCGCCGGTGAACTCCAGGACGTCCATGCCGCGGGCGATGTCCCCGGTGAAGACGTAGGAGCGGCCGCCGACGCGGTGCGGCTTGGCCGCCCACGTGTTCGCCCCGGTCGGGATGAACGAGCCGAGCAGGCGCGGCGCCGCCGGGTCCTGGTAGTCGACGACGTGCGTGCCGCGGCCGTACCAGGCGGCGACGAGCCGGTTGACGTCCGGCGCCTGCCACAGCACGTGGACGGTGCAGCCGCCCGTCGGGTTCAGCGCGGCGGGCAGGTTGAACGTGCCGATCTTGCCGCTCCCCTTCCCGCCGTCGAGCATCGTGCCGTCCCGCTCGAGCTTGTAGAAGTGGATCGCGCCCGTGTCGGTCGGGTCGCCGATGACCGGCAGGATGCCCTCGCCCAGGCGCACCGGCAGCTGCCCGCACACCGGCACGTCGGTGCCGCCGAGCAGCTCGTCGGTGACCACGAGCGTGTCGCGCGCCGGGTTGGGCTCGGCCTGGTGGCTGATCGTGACCGCCGGGTCGGCCAGCCGCTGGAGGATCCTCGGGCTCCTCGGGTCCGTCACGTCGATCACGTCCGTGAAGCCGATCGACGCCGCGTAGAGCAGCGTGCGGCCGTCCGGGCGGTGGTCGACGTAGGAGTCGTGGATCGAGTCCTCGCCGCCGAACGACAGCTCCGACAGCTTCGCCGGCACCGCCGGGTCGGTCAGGTCGTAGATCTCGAGCTTCGAGTACGACGTCGGGTAGTTGTTGATGTAGAGCGTGCGCCCGTCGAGCGTGTGCGTGTGGGACCCCACCGCGGTCTCGATGAAGCTCTTCAGCACCGGCCGGGCGCGGTCGGTCACGTCGATGACCATCGACCCCTGCTTGCCGTCGGGCAGGCAGCTCGCGCCGCTGGAGTCGGTGGTGAGCAGCGCGAGGTTCCCGTCGGTCGAGAGCTGCACGTCGTACTGGGAGCCGCCGCCGCAGGAGAAGACCCCCACGCGCCGCGGCCGGGTCGGATCGGACACGTCGGCGATGACCATGCCCTCCGTGTAGGAGCCGATGAACGCGAAGTTCCCGTGCAGCTCGAGGTCCGACGCCGCCGGGTTGCCGCCCGCGGTGTCGAGCGGCAGGTTGCCGACGATCCGCATGTTCTGGCCCATGCCGGTCAGCGGCTGGGCGGCGGGGATCGCCGCCTGGGCGCGCGTGAGCGACGACGGGCGCAGCCCGGTCTCCCCCAGCTGGTACGCGTGCGCCGCGGGCGCCGCCCCCGCACCCGCGGCGATCGTCAGCAGCAGCCCCAGCGCTCGGCGTCCCATGCAGACGCCAACGGTCCCCGCGGCGGGAACTTGCGGTCCCGCCGCCGGGAGCGGGGTCTAGCGGTCCACGGAGGACATGTCCGGGTAGCGGTCGCCGTGGCCGGGGCCGACCGCGTCGATGCGGGCGAGGTCGTCGTCGGTCAGCTCGACCTCGAGCGCGGCGACGTTCTCCTCGAGGTAGGTGCGGCGCTTCGTGCCCGGGATCGGCGCGACGTCGTCGCCCTGGCGGTGGACCCAGGCGAGCGCCACCTGACCGGGGGTCGCGTCGTGGGCCTGCGCGATCTCCCGCACCACGTCGACGATCGCGAGGTTCTTGTCGATGTTGCCGTCCTGCAGGCGCGGCTGGACGCGGCGGAAGTCGCCGTCCGGGAGGTCGTCGACCGTGCGGACCGTCCCGGTGAGGAAGCCGCGGCCGAGCGGGCTGTACGGCACGAAGCCGATCCCGAGCTCGCGCACCGTCGCGAGGATCTCCCGCTCCGGGTCGCGCGACCAGATCGAGTACTCGGTCTGCAGGGCGGTGATCGGGTGGACGGCGTGGGCGCGGCGGATCGTCGCGGGCGCCGCCTCGGAGAGCCCGAGGAAGCGGACCTTGCCCTCGGCGACGAGCTGCGCCATCGCGCCGACCGTCTCCTCGATCGGGGTGTCCGGGTCGACCCGGTGCTGGTAGTAGAGGTCGATGTGGTCGACCCCGAGGCGACGCAGCGACGCCTCGCAGGCGGCCTTCACGTACTCCGGACGGCCGTCGACCCCGCGCTTGGTCGGGTCGTCGGGATCGCGCAGGATGCCGAACTTCGTGGCCAGGACGACCTCGTCGCGACGGTCGGCGATCGCGCGGCCGACGAGCTCCTCGTTGGCGCCGAAGCCGTACATGTCGGCGGTGTCGAGGAAGGTCACGCCGAGGTCGAGCGCCCGGTGGAGGGTCGCGGTCGACTCGGTGTCGTCGCGGTCGCCGTAGAAGTCGGACATGCCCATGCAGCCGAGGCCCTGCCGGCTGACGGTGAGCGCGGCGTCGCCGCGGCCGAGGGTGGACGTGGGGAGCGTCATGTGCACTGGTCCTCTCGAGGGGGTGTCGTGTCCGAGACCGTGGGCCCGCGAGGGACCGGCGGCCACCCCCATCCTTCCCGTTCCCGCCCGGGCTACTCGCGCCCGCGGCGGGCGGGGCGCGCCGCCGCCGCGCCCCGGACCGATCCGCATCGGGGGGAGCCGGTGTGATGGGCCGGACCGGTCGGGGCGCGTACGGGGCGTCCTCCACGGTGCCAGCCGTCCCGTCACCGGGGCGTAACGGACCGCTCAGTAGTCGCGGTAGCCCTCGCGGGCGTACGCCACGATCCGCGGCTTGTCGAGCGTCGAGCGCAGGTCGCCCGGCGGGCGGCGGCGGTCGCGCCCGAACACGGCGGCGGCCTGCAGCGTCGGGCCGTCGAGGAACCGCAGCGGTCGCGGCGGCGGATCCAGCGTCAGCGCCGGGCGGGCGGTCCCGGCCAGGTGGAAGCCCCAGTCGCCGAAGCTCGGCACGTCGACGTGGTAGCTCGTGACCGCCAGGCCCGCGCCCTCGAGGCTCGCGGCGATCGACCAGTACGCCTTCTGCGCGAAGTACGGGCTGCCGCTCTGCACCACGAGGCGACCGCCCGGCGCGAGCGCGCGGCGCACCAGCCCGTAGAGCTCCACCGAGTAGAGCTTGGCGAGCGCGGCGTCGTCGGGGTCCGGGAAGTCGGCGATGACCACGTCGAACGCGTGCGCGGGCGCGGTGCGCAGCCAGGCGAACGCGTCACGGGTGACCGTCCGCACGCGCCGGTCGCGCAGGCTGTCGCCGTTGAGCGCGCGCAGGCGCTCGTCCTCGCGGGCCAGGCGCAGCATCCGCGGGTCGAGCTCGACCTGGACGGCCTCGCGGACGTCCGGGTAGCGGAGCACCTCGCGCATCGCCAGGCCGTCGCCGCCCCCGAGCACCAGCACGCGGGAGCGCGACCCCGCCATGGCGGGGTGCACGAGCGCCTCGTGGTAGCGGTACTCGTCCTTGGAGGAAAACTGCAGGTCGCCGTTGAGGAACAGCCGCAGGTCGCCACCGGCCAGCGACCGCGTGAGCACGATCTCCTGGTAGCGGGTGCGCTCGCTGAGCACGATCGGGTCGTCGTAGAGCGCCTGGCGCGCGTCGACCTCGAAGCGGTCGGCGAGCGCCGCGGTCGCCCCGAGGACCGCGAGGACCGCGGCGAACGCGACGCCCAGCCAGCGTCGCGTGCGCGCCGACAGGTCGCCGCCGAGCAGCCACACGACGACGACGCCGGCCCCGAGGTTGAGCGCGCCGACCGCCAGCGCGGTGTCGATCTGCCCGAGGAACGGGAGCAGCAGCAGCGGGAACGAGACGCCGCCGACGACCGCGCCGAGGTAGTCGGCGGCGAGCAGCTCGGCCACCGAGGTGCCGGTCTCCTGGCGGCGCACGCGCTGCAGCAGGACGACGAGCAGCGGGATCTCGCAGCCCACCAGCAGGCCGATCGACGCGGCGAACAGCAGCATCACCGGCTGGTACAGGTCGAGGTACGCGAACGCGGCGTACAGGCCGATCGCGCTGAGGCCGCCGATCAGCGCCACGAGGCACTCGACGAGGGCGAACGAGACGACCGGGCGACCCATCAGCGGCCGCGACAGCAGCGATCCCGCGCCCATGCTGGAGACGAACGCGGCGAGCACGAGCGAGACCTGCTCGATCGAGTTGCCGAGCAGGTACGTGCCCATCGCGACGATCACGAGCTCGTAGATGAACCCGCAGACCGCGACGAGCAGCACGGTTCCCAGCAGGACGGCCCGGGCGGGCCGCTGCGCGAGCGCGACCACGACGGCGACCGTCAGCTGATCGCGGCCGCGACGATCGCGCCGGCCGCCAGCAGCGCCGCCGCGATGACGTACGCCACGGGCTGCTCGCCCTCCCGGTGACAGACGTCGCTGAGCTTGCCGGGCGTGAGGACGTCCACGACGACGAACGCCACGCCGAGCATCAGCACCCCGACGCCGCCGTAGCCCGCCGTCTCGGCGAGGCCCTCCCCGAGCGGCCCGTCGGCCGAGGCGATCGCCGTGGTGACGACGGCGCCGACCGCGACCATGCCGGCGGCGGTGATGATCCCGGCGGAGCGGTTGCGCTCCTCGATGATCAGCTCGCCGAGCTTGCCGGGGATCAGCAGGTCGAGGATCAGGAAGCCGGCGGCGAGCAGCGCGACGCCGACGGCCCCGTAGAGGAGGGCGCTCGCGATCTCGGTGAAGAAGTCGTCCATGTCAGGTGCCCTTCGGTGCGGGTGGGTCGGTCTCGGCGGCGCGACGGCGACGGCGGGCCGCGAGGCGGGCGGCGCGCCCGGCGGCCGAGCGGTCGCTCAGGACGACCGAGACGAACCACCAGACGCCGCCGAGGATCGCCAGCAGGCAGACGGCCAGGGCCAGCCACGACTCGCGCAGCCAGTCGGGCACGCGCGGGGAGCCGGTCGCCCGGTCGCGTGCGGCAGCGCCGGTCGGGCCCGTCAGCGCGTCGGCCTCGAGCTCGGGCGCGGCGCCCTTGGAGGCGGCGACGATCGGCAGCGCCCCGACCATGTTGGCGAGCACGACATCCCCGTCGTCCCCCTTGAGGTCGCCGCCGTCCAGGCCGAGCGCCTCCAGGTCCCCGATCCGCGGACCGTTCGGGAGCGTGGAGACGACCGTGGCGTTGGAGCTGTCGTCGGCCTCGCAGGACTCGCAGGTGAAGCGGACGCTGCCGAAGAGCTCGACGACGCGGGTGCAGCCGGCGTTCTCGGCGTCGGTCACGCCGATGCCGGGCCCCGCGCCCGAGCCGACGTCGATGCCGCTCGGCCCGCCCGACGAGTCGCTGACGTCGACCCGCCAGCCGTAGCAGACGTCCTGCTCGGCGGTCGCCTCCGCCAGCGACTGCGCGAGCTCGGCGGCGTCGCCGTCGGACAGCAGCGGGCCCGCGCTCGCCGGGGTGGCGAGGACCGCCGACGCCAGCAGCGCCGCGAGCACCACGACGAGGCGCGCCCTCACTTGCCGCCGCCCCCCCGGACCGCCGCCGCGGAAGCTCTCGGCGGGCCCCGAGTAGGTGCCCCAGTAGCCGCCGACGTACGGGTAGAAGAGGCCGTACCCGCGGTTCTCGTCGGCGAGCGTGATGCGCGAGCCGCGCCCGTCGGGCTGGACGCCCACGTAGTCGCCGCGGTAGCGCAGGAAGATGCCCTCGGGCGTGACGCGGCGGTCCGCCGGCTCGTGCTCGCGCTGGATGTCGGCGGCGACCTTCGCGGGCGACTGGCTCGACCGGTAGACCTCCGCCCCGCCCTGGCTGCCCGCGCGGGTGTAGTGGTCCTTGACGTAGCCGCGCACCGAGCCGGTCGTCGCGAGCGTCAGGACGATGCCGAGGACCCCGACCGCGATGAGGCCGAGCGCGAGACCGCGACGGGGGTTCACCGGCGCACCGTCACGGTCGTGGTGGTGTGGACGAGCTCGTCGGTCTGCGGGTAGGCGTGCCAGGTCTCCCAGCTGACCGCCTCCCGACCGACCGCGCGGGCGCGCAGCGCGGTGAACGCCTCGACGTGCCCCGGGAACAGCCCGACGAGGCCGTCCGGGTCGACGGCGACCGCGTCGGCGAGGTCGAGGCCGTCGGCGGCACCGAGCGGCAGGACCTCGGCGGTGAAGCGGTAGGTGTGGGTGATGCGGTCGTGCTCGCGCACCGCGGGCAGGTCGCCCGGACGGCCCGGGTCGCAGGCGAGCACCTCGCACAGCGCGACGCCGTCCCCGCGGACGTGGACCTGGTGGGAGTGCCCGAGCAGCCCGAGCTCGACCTCGAGGCCACCGACGCGCACGCGGCGGGTGCCGAGCGTCGGGCCCGGGGCCCGGTCGAGCCGCAGCACGAGGTCGGCGGCGCGCACGTCGGCGTACGGGGTGGCGAGCGCGAGCTTCACCGGTCAGGCCCCGGCGGCGTCCGCGCGCAGGGACTCGGTGCGGACCTCCTGGGCCCGCAGGGACGAGCGGACCTCCTCCACCTCGGCCGCCAGCCGGGCGGCCTGCGCCCGGTGGCGGTCGGCGAGGGCGGCGAGCTCCGGATCGGCGCCCGGCAGACCCGCGCGGACGTCCAGCCGCGCGGCCTCGTGCTCGGCGCGCGCCTTCGCGCCGATCAGGTCGCCCAGCTGCGCACGGAGCGCGTCCTCGGTGGCCTGCGCCTCGCCCAGCGGGTCGCCGCTCACGACCCCGACCCCGGGTAGACGTCGAAGGCGTGCTCGGACACGACCGCGCCGACGTTGATCTCCCAGGACGCGGAGCCGTCGTAGCGCTCGAAGCTCAGGCGCTGCTCCCCGGCGACGTAGTCGGCGTACTCGGCGCGACCGGAGCCGCCCGGCCCGTCCTGCTCCTCGAGCGTGTAGTCGGCGGTGCCGCGCTCGTCGAAGCGGTAGGCGACGCCGTCGACCTCGAGCGTGCGCTCGCCCGGCTCGAGCGTCGGGTCCGGGCGGCGCTCCCACAGCACGCACTCCAGGCCCTCGTCGTCCTCGACGGACAGCCAGCGGGTGTAGTCGCCGTCGACGAGCAGGTGCTCCTCCCAGCGCGAGCCGCCCTCGCGGAAGCGGTAGCTGCGCTCCACGATCGCGTCGTGCCCGTCGTGGGCGACGACGTCGCCGATCCGCAGGCCGCGGACCGAGGAGCGGCGGGCGGCGGCGGGCTCGGCGGTGCCGATCGCCCGCCCGGGGGCGTCACCGGCGGTCACGGCGGCGGTGCTGCGGCCACGGACCAGGACGGCGACGCCGGCCCCGATCAGGACGAGGAAGACGAGGACGAGGACGACGGTCATCGGCCCCGGACGCTACTACAGCGCCCGGGACCGGACCGACGAGCTAGCGCGCCAGTTTCACGATCCGCGTCGCGGTACCGAGCCGCAGCTGCCCGCGGCGCAGCGCCTTCGAGCGCAGCGCGCGCTTCCCGGCCGACGTGGCGCGGAGCGTCACCTTCGCGGTGCGCCCGGAGCGGACGACGTAGCGACCGGTGGCGAGCACGGTGCCCTTGCGGACCACGCGGCCGCCGAGGCGCTGCGTGGCCGCGGCCAGCAGCCGGACCGTGCCGCGGCACGAGGCACCGCCGCCGCAGCGCACCGCGGTCACCGCGGTGGCGCCCCGGACCGTGACCGTGCTGCGGGCCAGGGCCGCGCGGCCCGTCGCCGGGGCGGCCGGCCCCGACGGCGCCGCCGGGGTCGTCGCCGGGGCGGACGGGGCCGTCGGGGTCCCGGCGCCGGTGGCCGGAGCGTCCGGCGTCGCGGCGGCGGGGGGCCGGGGCCGGGGTGGCCGCCGAGCCGCCGGTGGCGGTGATGCGGGCCGAGCCCTGGTTGTCGGCGAGGTCGGTCTCCGGGGTCGCCGTCGCCACCTGGGCGGTGTTGTCGATCGTCGTGGAGGCCTGCTCACCGCCCGTGCGGGTCGACAGGCACAGCAGCGTCACGGAGGCGTTGAGGTCCTGGCCGGTCGGGTTGAAGAACCGGAACGCACGGGTCTTCGGCCGCGGGTCGTTGCCGAGCGGGACGAGGCCCGGGTCGACGTCGTAGCCCCCGACGACGCCCTTCGCGTCGTCGGCGCAGTCGAGCTGCACCTCGACGGTCTGGCCGGCAGCGACCACGACGTCCTTGCGCAGCAGCTGCAGGTTCAGCGGGTGCGTGTGTCCGTCGGTCACGCCGAGCGTGCGGTCCAGGCAGCGGATCGAGAACGTCGCCTGCGTGCCCTCGGGGCTGTCCAGCGCGAACGTCCAGGCGCTGTCGCCCTGCGGGAACGAGGTCAGGATCGTGGCGTCGCCCTGCAGGGCGATGCCGGGCTGGATCGGGGTCTGCCCCGGACCGCACGACAGGGTCACGGTGTTGCGGCCCGCCAGCAGCGTGCGGGTGGTCGTGACCGGGTCGCTGACCACGAGGTCGTGGGCGTGGCCGAGCTCCTGCGAGGTCCGCTCGCTGACGCAGACCGCGAACACCTTCGCCTGGGCGCGGCCCGTGGCGTCGTTGCGCACCGTGCCCTCCCAGCCGCCGCGGCCGACCGCCCGGTTGACGAGGACCTTGGGGGACGCGAGCGTGCCCGTGCCCTGGTCGACCGCGTCGACGCGCGTCGAGCCGTCGGTGGCGAGGTAGCCGGGCGGGCAGCTGACCGCGACCGTGCGGGTCTGGCCGGGCTCGAGGTCCAGCTGGGCCTCGACCTTCTGCACGTCGAGCTGGTGGCTCGCGCCGGGGTTGGCGACCGTGATCGGGTCGACGGTGACGCGCAGCTCCTTGGTGACCGAGCCGCCCGCCGGGATCGAGCCGACCTCGCAGCGGACGATGCCCGCGGCGCCGCCGGGCCCGATCGTGCAGGGCGCATCCGCCGAGGCGTAGTGCACCCCGGGCGGCAGCGTGTCGGTGATGACGACGTCGCGCGCCGTCGCCGGCCCGGCGTTGGTCGCCTTCAGCGTGTAGGTGACGGTGTCACCCGCGGTCGCGGTGGTGCGGTCGGCGGTCTTGGTGATCGCGACGTCCGCGACGTCCAGGACCGTCGTGGCGATGGTGTCGGTGTTGTTCGTGGTGTCCGGGTCGAACACCGGGCTCGCGACCGTCGCCGTGTTGCGGATGGTGCCGCTCGCCGTCGCCGCGACCCGCACGGTGAAGCCGGTCTGGCGGGACGTGCCCGGCAGGATCGGCTGCGCGTAGCTGCAGGTGACGGTGCCCGCGGACTCGTTGCAGCCCGGGGCGCCGGAGACGTACGTGACGCCGGCCGGCAGGACGTCGGTGACGGTGACGGAGGTCGCCGTGTCGGGCCCGTCGTTCGTCGTGACGAAGAAGTAGTCCAGCTGGTCGCCCGGGGACACCTGGGCGGGATCGGCACGCTTGACGACCTTGAGGTCGGCCGCGGCCGCGACCGGGGTGACGACCTGGTCGGTGTTGTTCGACGTGTCCGGGTCGGCCTCGTTGCCCGACGCGGACGCCGTGTTGGTCAGCGTGGTCTGCCCGGCCTTCACGGTGCCGCTGACCTTCACGGTGTACGTGTCACCGGCGGCCAGCGCGCCGACCGCGCAGGTCAGCTGCGTGCCGTCGACGGTGCAGGCGGCGCCACCGTCGGTGGTGACGGCGGACAGGCCGTCGGGCAGCGCGTCGCGCAGCACGACGCCGGTGGCGCGCGAGGCACCGCGGTTCTCGACCTTCACCGTGTAGGTGACGCGGTCACCGGTGCGCGGCGCGGCGGGACCGTCGAGCGTCTTGACGACGCGCAGGTCGGCGCCCGCGACCGCCACCGAGGCGTCGGCGGCGTTGTTGCCCGGGGTCGGGTCGGCCTGCTGCCCGGCGACCGTGGCGGTGTTGCGGACCGTCGTGGTGGCGGCGGACGCCATCGCGCGGGCCGTGATCTCGACGGTCCTCGAGGCGCCGCGGGCCAGCGTGCCGACCGGGCAGGACAGCGTGCCGCTGACCGGGTCGATCGTGCACGCCGGGGTCGAGGAGACGAACTGCAGGCCGGTCGGGAGCGCGTCGGTGATCGTCACCGAGGTCGCGGTCGACGGGCCCTCGTTCTTCGCCGTGAGCGTGAACACGACGGTCTCGCCGATCACGACGGAGGCCTTGTCGGCGACCTTCGTGAGCGTCAGGTCCGCGGACTGGGAGGACGGCGAGGTGTCGGTCGAGCTGTTGTTGGAGAGCTGCCCGTCACCGCCGCCCGAGACCGTCGCGGTGTTCGAGACGTCGCCGCTGACGCCGCCGTCGACGTCGACCGACAGCGTGATCGGCGGGTAGGCGCTGCCGGCGGGCAGCGCGTCGGCGCGCGTGCAGGTGACGACCTGGCCGCTGATCGAGCAGTCCCAGCCGGTGCCGCTCGCGGCGGTCGGGGTGAGGCCGGCGGGCAGCGTGTCGCTGACCGTCACGGTGCCCTGCGTGCGGGCGTCGCCGACGTTGTCGACGGCGAGCCGGTACGTGTTGGCGGCGCCGCCGACCAGCGGGCCGCCGGTGCGCGTCTTGGCGATGCGCAGGTCGGGCGCGGTGACGGTGCTGCGGACCGAGGGAGGTCGCGCCGAGCGGCGTGTTGGTGGTCTGGGAGAAGAAGCTCGCGGTCGCCGTGTTGTCGATCCGCGTGCCCGCGGGGACCGGGTCGTCCTGCAGCGCGGGGCCGTTGACGCGGACCCGGAAGGTCAGCGAGTAGGTGCGTCCGGGCGCGACGTTGCCGCCCTGCGTGGCGTTCGCGCCCGCACCCAGGCGGGCCACGACGCGGGCGTTCGCCGCGTCGTACTCGCCGCGGTCGTCGCCGGTGGCGTCGGTCGCGGCGCCCGCGGTGCTCGACGTGCCGCCGAGGACGATCGAGCCGGGCACGTAGGTCGTGTTCGCGGGGATCGGGTCGCGCAGGACGAAGTTCGCGGTGCCGTCCTGCCCGGTGTTCGTGCCGGAGACCGTGTACTCGAGCACGTCGCCCTGCTCGACCTGGCCGCCGTTGACGTCGCGGACGGTCTTCGTCTGCTCGATCTTCGGCGCGTAGATCTCGGTCGCGAAGGTGATGACGCCCGGCAGGTACTGGTCGCCGGAGGTCGTGACGCGGATCGTGGCGCTCGTGGCGCTGTTGCCGATGAAGCCGTTGGCGGGCGTGAACGAGGCGTCCATGCCCAGCGTGTTGGCGTACGCCGGGTTGCGGTCGGTGAACAGCGCGCCGTCGCGGCTGATCCGGGAGTTGAAGAAGTTCGTGGCCGGGTGCTGCGCGTCGCTCAGCACGTTGCCGTTCAGCGACGCGGAGTCGCCGACGAGGCCGTGGTCGCCCTCCCAGGTGACGAAGCCGATCTCGGTCTTGACCTGGCCGCTGGGCGGCGTGAGGGAAGCCGGACACCGGGATGTCGGTGGGCGGGTCGGTCGTGCGGATCGTCCGCAGGCCGTCGAAGACCGTGAGGTTGCGCGCCGGGGCGGTGGTGTCGCGGTAGGCGACGATCAGCGTCCAGCCGGCGTAGCGGTCGCCGCCGCGGCCCGCCTGCACGTTCGCGACGCCGTACGTGCCGTTGCCCGCGTTGGGCAGCGGGCGGACGAGCGCGGTGACGTCCTTGAACGCCTGGTAGCGCCCGATGTTCAGCGTCGAGTCGTCGACGGTGTCGGCGGTCAGCGTCTGGTACCCCGTGGCCCCGGGCAGGCGCAGGCGCACCGTGTTGCGGGCGTTGGCGTTGGGCGCCGCCGCCGTCCCCGTGCTGTAGTCGCCGCCCCAGTAGAGCCCGGCGAAGAGGACCTCGGCGCCGGCCGGGAGGCTCTGGTTCGCCGTGGAGGAGTTGAACGTCGTCGGGTCGCTGTCGACGTCGACGTACGTCATGTCGTAGTTGTTGTTGTACGAGACGTTCGCCGTGCTCGTCGGCCCGACGTTCTGGGTCGTCGCGCATGTCGTGCCGTTGGCGTTCGAGCCCGCCGGGCACGTCATCAGCGTGTTGGCGATGCCGGCGATGTCGCCGGTGTCGTTCGTCGAGAACCGCGCGGAGAACCCGCGGTCGGCCGAGGCGACGGACGTGCAGGTGAGCAGGACGGCGACGAGCAGCACCGTCGCGCGCAGGGCAGCGCGGAGCGGGAGGTGGGGAACCATGCCTCCCCCATCGGCACGACGGCTCCCGAACTGGAGTCCGCGGCGGGCGGGCGAGAACCCGGATCCGGACATCTGCGACATCGCTCCTGCCTTTGCTGTGGCCTGTCGGCCGTCTTGGGACGAGCGTCGCCGGGCGTGACTCCGGCGACGGTACGCGCAGCATCGACCGCCCGCGGCCGGCGCGGGATCACGCGGGCGCACGGTCCGCCGGGCGAACGGCGCGTGACCGATCGGACGACCCCCGGTGACCGATCGGAGGAGGGGCGACGCCTGTCGCACGAACGGCGGGACCGGAGGTGGAGCGGGACCGAGAACGACGGAGGGCGCCCACTGGGCGCCCTCCGAGACCTGCTGAAGCGTCGGGTGACGCGTCGGGCTACTTGAGCTCGACGGTCGCGCCGGCCTCCTCGAGCTCGGCCTTGAGCTTCTCGGCCTCGTCGCGCTCAATGCCCTCCTTGACGGCCTTGGGCGCCTCGTCGACGACCGCCTTGGCCTCCTTCAGACCGAGGCCGGTCGCCGCACGGACGACCTTGATGACCTGGATCTTCTTGTCGCCGGCCGCGGTGATGACGACGTCGACGGTGCTGCTCGCCTCGTCCTCGCCGCCCGCGTCACCGCCGCCGCCACCGGCAGCCGGGGCCGCCGCCGCGACGGCCGTCGCCGACACGCCGAACTCCTCCTCCAGCGCCTTGATGCGCTCGGACAGCTCGAGCACCGAGATGCTCTTCAGCTCGTCGATCCACTCCTGAGTCGTGGCCATGTGATGTTCCTCCTATGCGTCGGTGCTGTCGGCGGCAGCCGACGCATCCGTCTGGTCGTTGTCGGTGGTGCTGGTGTCGGCCTCGGCGGCCGGGGTGTCCTCGGTGGCCTCGGCCGCGGGGGCCTCGGTCTCCTCGGGGGGAGCCTCGGCCTCGGCCGGGGCGTCCTCGGCGGCCGGAGCCGCCGCGGCAGGCGCGTCGCCCGCCGGGATCTCGCCGGACTGCTTCTTCTCGAGCACGCCACCCAGCTGGATGGCGACGCCCTGGATGAGGGCGTTGAGCGTGCGCACGACGCCGGAGACCGGCGAGGCGACGACGCCGACGAGCTGCCCGTAGAGCACCTCGCGCGACGGCAGCTTCGAGATAGCGGTGATCTGCGCCGCATCGAGCGGCTCACCGTTCATGATGCCGCCCTTGAACTCGAGCAGCTGCGTCGTCTTCTGCGCGTCGGAGACGGCCTTGGCGGCCGCCGCGACGTCACCGCGGACGAAGGTCAGGGCCGTCGGGCCCGTCAGCAGCTCCTTCAGCTGCGGCGCGTCCACCTTGTCGGCGGCACGCTCCGTCAGCGTGTTCTTGACGACCCGGAACGTGGCGTCGGACTCGCGCAGCTTCCCGCGGAGCTCGGCCACCTGGGCGACCGTGATCCCGCGGTAGTCCACGGCGAAGATCGCCTCGGATTCCTGGATGTCGGCGGCGATCTCGTCGATCACCGCGGCTTTCTGTTCCCTGTTCATGGGCCTCCTGTCCTGGGCTTGTGGACCCCGATCCTCGTCGGGGTCCGGCCAGGGGTCTTCGGTGGCGCGACTGGTAGGTGAGGAGCGTCCGGGTCGCCTAGGCGGCGGTGGGCGCGGCCTCCCCGAGGATGTCGCGGGTACGGGTGGCGTCGACCTTCACGCCCGGGCCCATCGTGGACGCCATGGTGATGGTCTTCAGGTACTTGCCCTTCGCGGCCGACGGCTTCGCGCGGACGAGCTCGTCGATGACGGCCGCGTAGTTCTCGAGCAGGTGCTCGGCGGGGAAGCTCGTCTTGCCGATGACGAGGTGGACGATCGCGGTGCGGTCGGTGCGGTACTCGACCTTGCCCGCCTTCGCCTCCTCGACGGCCTTCGCGACGTCCATCGTCACGGTGCCGACCTTCGGGTTCGGCATCTTGCCGGACGGGCCGAGCACGCGGCCGAGACGGCCGACGAGCGGCATCATGTCCGGGGTCGCGATGGCGACGTCGAAGTCGGTGAAGCCCTCCTCGACGCGCTTGGCGAGGTCGTCGGCGCCGACGATGTCCGCGCCCGCGGCCTCGGCCTCGGCGGCCTTCGGGCCCTGCGCGAAGACGGCGATCGTGACCTCCTTGCCGAGACCGTGCGGCAGCGCGATCGTGCCGCGGAGCTGCTCGTCGGCGTGGCGGACGTTCAGGCCGGTGCGCACGTGGATCTCGACGGACTCGTCGAACTTCGCGCGCTTCAGCTGCTGGACCAGCGCGACGGCCTCGGCCGGCGAGTAGTCCCGCGAGCGGTCGACCTGCGACTTGACGTCGCTGTAGCTCTTGCTGTGCTTGCCCATGGCTAGACGACCTCCACACCCATCGAGCGGGCGGTTCCCGCGATGATCTTCGCCGCCTGGTCCACGTCGTGGGCGTTCAGGTCGGCCAGCTTCTTCTCCGCGATCTCGCGGACCTGCGCCTCGGTCAGCGTCGCGACCTTGACGCGGTGGGGCTCGGCGGAGCCCGAGTCGATCCCGGCGGCCTGCTTGATCAGGATCGCGGCCGGCGGGGTCTTCGTCACGAACGTGAACGAGCGGTCCTCGTACACGGTGATGACGACGGGGATGATCGTCCCCGAGTCCTGCTGCGTCTGGGCGTTGAACGCCTTGCAGAACTCCATGATGTTGATGCCGTGCTGACCCAGGGCGGGGCCGACCGGCGGAGCCGGGCTGGCCTGGCCGCCGACGGCCTGCAGCTTGATCTGGGTGAGGACCTTCTTTGCCATGCGGTGTCTCCTGCCACTGCACCGGCGGCGCCGGTGGGAGTGGTCGTAGCGGATTGCTTAGATCTTCTTCACCTGGTCGAACCCGACCTCGACCGGGGTCTCCCGGCCGAAGATGGAGACCAGGACCTTCAGCTTCTGCGCGTCCTGGTTGATCTCGGAGATCTCGCCCGAGAAGTCCGACAGCGGACCGCTGACGACCTTCACGGACTCCCCGATGCTGAACTGCGCCTTCGTCTGGACCTTCTGCGCGACCTCGCGCTTGAGCAGCCGGTCGACCTCGACCTGCGTGAGCGGGACCGGCTCGTTGGACGCGCCGACGAACCCGGTGACGCCCGGCGTGCCCTTCACGAGCTGCCAGGAGTCCTCGTTGAGCTCCATGTTCACGAGCACGTAGCCCGGCATGGTGCGCTGCTCCTTGGTCTTCTTCTCGCCGTCCTTGACCTCGGAGACCGTCTCCGTGGGCACGACGATCTGGCGCATGAAGCGCTTCTGGCCCAGCGAGACCGAGCGGTGCTCGAGGTTCTGCTTGACCTTGTTCTCGTGCCCGGAATAGGTGTTGACGACGTACCAGCGGAACATGGCGTTACCTGACTGACGGAAAGACGGTTAGAGGACGAGGTCCACGAGGTTCTCGGCGGCGACGTCCGCGAGACCCAGGTAGGCCCCCGCGACGACGACGAAGCCCAGGACCACGGCGGTGGCCTGCCCGACCTGGCGGCGGTCCGGCCACTGCACGCGCTGCAGCTCGGCCCAGGACGCCTTCAGGAACCGGCCGAACCGCGCCGGCCCGCCCTTGGTGGACTGACCCGGCAGGCTTTGCTCCCGCGGGGCACCGCTCGGCGCGGCCGCGAGGGCCTGCTGCTCGAGCTCGCGCTCGTCGGGAGCGTCCTGCTCCTGCTCGTGCTCGTCGTCGCGCGCCACGTCGGCGTCCCGCGGTTAGCGGGTCTCCTTGTGCGACGTCTGCGACCGGCACCACTTGCAGTACTTCCGCAGCGTGATGCGATCGGGGTTGTTGCGCTTGGACTTGTTGGTCTGGTAGTTGCGGCGCTTGCAGTCCTCGCAGGCGAGGGTGATGGCGATGCGCACGTCTCCGCGGGCCATGTGGCGTTCCCCAGAGGAAGAATGTTGGACAGGCTGCGACGGGCTTCCGGGCGAAAAAGAACCCGCCCGGGAGCGAGTCGACCCGGGAGGATAGCGTGCGGCGTCCGCGGGCGCGGCGCCGTGGCGCTCAGGCCCGCGCGCTGGTGGCCGGGTCCAGGCGGGTGAGCTTCACCGACGCCTCGTAGGTCGCCTGCGCGACGCCGCGGTAGACGCCCTTGATCGGCGGCACGTCGACGTAGTGGCGACCGTGCCCGATCTTCACGTGGGTCTCCCCCGCGAGCCGGCGGTTCGTCGGGTCGGCCCCGACCCACACGGGCTCGCCGCGCTCCTCCGTCGGCAGCAGCGCCTCGAGCCACGCGTGCGTGTGGACCTCCATCGAGTCGAGGCTGCCGTCCGCCGGCGCGGCCCAGAGGTACCCGCTGACGTAGCGTGCCGCGATCCCGTGGCGGCGCAGCAGCAGCAGCCCGAGGTGCACGAAGTCCTGGCAGACGCCGCCGCCGACGCGCAGCAGGTCCTCGACCGTGGAGCCGACGTACGTGGCGGTCTGGTCGTAGCGGAAGCGGTCCGGGATCAGCTCGCACAGGAGCTTCAGCGTCGCCAGCGGGGTCGTGGCGCGGGTCGTCTCGACGAGCTCGTCCAGCAGGCCCTCGGGCGGCTCCGCCGGGCCGGGCAGCAGGAACTCCCCGGCCGCCTCCTCGTAGGCGGCCGTCCCGAGCGCCTCCCAGGAGGACTCCGGCGGCTCGGCCGGCTCGGACGTCACGACGCGGGCCCGCACGTCGATCGTCAGGTGGTCGTGGATCTTGGGGATCCCGAACTCGATGACCTCGGTGCCGAAGTAGTCGCGGTGGCTCTGCACGCGCGTCTCCGGATCGGTGCGGAACTGGAAGTCGTCGCAGCGCTGCGTGCTCGTCGTCGCGGGACGCACCCGCAGCGCGTTGAGGTTGTCGGACACCGGCCCGTCGTAGCGGTACTCGGTGAGGTAGCGGATCTGGAAGTTCATGCGTTCACGTGGGTCGCGACGACACCCGGCGCGGCCGCCCCGGCGAAGTAGCGCTCGGCGATGTCCTGGTCGACCTGCGCGAGCTCCGACTGGATGAACTCGAACGTGCCGTGCAGGCCCCCGACGCCGGCGATCTCCGAGCGGCGACGGAACTCGAGGTCCGCCCCCAGGCGCGTGAGGCGCAGGACCGGCTCGCTGTTGCGCGGGTTCAGGTCGGCCTGCTCGATCGACTGCAGCAGCGACTCGACCGAGGCGGCGACGCTGTCCGGGTAGGCGCGCTCGAACAGCAGGAACCGCGCGACCGGCTGCGCGTTGGGCGGGCCCGGCACGGCGCGGCGGAACGCCTGGAAGCCGCCGACCGCCTGCAGCAGCGCGAGCGCCTGGCCGTCGCGCGCGGCGGTGTCGTCGGCGTCGGCGACCGGCAGCGCGACGCGCAGCATCCGCAGCACCATGTCGGCGGCCTCGATCCGACCGCCGGCGATGAGGAACGCGCTCGCGTCGTCGCGCAGCATCGTCCGGCGCGTGAGGCCCCAGAACAGCGCCGAGCGCTCCTTCACGTACTGGTAGAAGGAGTAGGGGCCCGTGCGCAGCCGGGCGGAGAGGTCGCCCTCCAGGAGCGTGAGGTTCGTGGTGTTGACCGCCTCCCACATCTCCGCGCTGATGACGTCGCGGACGGTGCGCGCACCCTCGCGGCCGCGGGCGACGCACGAGACGACGCTCGCCGGGTCGTCGGCGTCGAGCGTCAGCCGCTCGAGCACGTCGTCGCGTCGGGCCGGGAGCCCCTCCGGGTTGGCGCCCATGATCGCGAGGATCGAGCCCCAGCCGAGCGTCACGCCCGCCGGGTCGTCGGGGCGGCCCTGGACGTCGGCCTGGAAGACGCCGTCGAGCATCCGCGCGGTGTGCTCGGCGCGGACGAGGTTGCGCCCCAGCCAGAACAACTCGTGGGCGATGCGCGCGAGCATCTAGGCGTCCTCCCCCGCGGTCGTCGGGGCGGGGGCCTGCTGCTGCTGTTGCTGCTGGGCCTGGCCGGTCCAGCCGCCGTAGCGCAGGTCGGGCATCGTCGGCGGCAGCGGCGCCGGGATCGTCGGCTCCTCGCGCTCGGCGTCGGTACCGTCCTCCAGCACCCAGGTGTCCTTCGAGCCGCCGCCCTGGGAGCTGTTGACGATCATCGACCCCTCGACCATCGCGACGCGGGTCAGCCCCCGGGGATGATCTTGATCGTCTCGCCGAACACGGCGAACGGGCGCAGGTCGACGTGGCGCGGGGCGACGGTGCCGTCGACCCCCGCGGTCGGGACCGTCGAGAGCTTCACGATCTCCTGCGCGATGTAGCGCTCCGGCTCGGCCTGCACGTACTTCGCGACCTTCTCGAGCTCCGCCTTCGGCGTCGACGGCCCGATCACCACGCCCTTGCCGCCGGACTCGCCGGTCGGCTTGACGACGAGCTCGTCGAGGCGCCCGAGCACGTGGTGCAGCTGCTCGGGGTCGGTCAGCAGGTACGTCTTGACGTTCTGGAGGATCGGCTCCTCGGACAGGTAGTAGCGGACCATCTCCGGGACGTAGTGGTAGACCGCCTTGTCGTCCGCGACGCCGGTGCCGAACGCGTTGGCGATCGCGACGCTGCCCGCCCGGTAGGCGCGCACCAGGCCGGGGACCCCGAGCAGCGAGTCGGGCCGGAACTCCAGCGGGTCGACGAAGTCGTCGTCGAGGCGGCGGTAGACGGAGTGCACGCGCTGCAGGCCGCTGGTCGTGCGCATGTAGAGCACGTCGTCGCGCACGACGAGGTCGCTCGCCTCGACGAGCTCGACGCCCATCTGGCGGGCGAGGAACGCGTGCTCGAAGTACGCGCTGTTCATCGGCCCCGGCGTCCAGACGACGACGGTCGCCTCGTCGTCGGTCGACGGGGCCACGGCGCGCAGGGCGGCGAGCAGCAGCTGCGGGTAGTGGTCGACCGGCCGCACGCGGTAGTGCTGGAACAGCTGCGGGACCAGGCGCGTCATCGCGACCCGGTTCTCGAGCACGTAGGAGATGCCCGACGGCGTGCGGACGTTGTCCTCGAGGACCTTCCACGAGCCGTCGCTGTCGCGCACCATGTCGCAGCCCGCGACGTGGCAGTACACGCCACCGGGCGGCCGCACGCCGTGGACCGCGCGCGCGAAGTGCGAGCGGCTGACGATGAGCTTCCACGGCACGATGCCGTCGCGGACGATCTCGCGGCCGTGGTACACGTCGTCGACGAAGTGGTTCAGCGCGCGGATGCGCTGGGCCAGGCCGCGCTTGATGTGGGTCCACTCGGTCGCCGGGATCACCCGCGGGACGAGGTCCAGCGGGAACGGACGGTCCTTGACGGGCCCGTCCTCGCCGGTGGCGTCGAAGGTGATGCCCTGCTGCATGAAGATCGCGTCGCGACGGCGCCCGGCGGCGGCGAGCTGCTCCGGGCCCAGCCGGGCGAGCTCGGCGACGAGCGGCACCAGCTCGGGGTGCGGCACCCCGCCCGGACCGAAGACCTCGTCCATGAAGCCGCCGGACGGGCGGTAGACGGTGGGCTCTCTCAGGATCGTCGGCTCGTTCACGCGCTGACCATCATGCCCGGGAACGGGGTCGCTCACGCTGTGCGTTCGTCGGAACCTCCGCGGGCGCGGTTGTCCACCCGGTCGAGTCCGCGTCCGGAGCCGTACTCTCGCGGCATGCTCGGGTCGCCGCGACGCGCCGCCTTCGCCGGCGTCTTCGCCGCGACGCTCGTGGCGTTCCTCGCGATCGGGGCGGTCCTGCCGATCCTCCCGCGCTACGTGCAGGGGCCGCTGGACGGCGGCGACATCGCCGTCGGCATCGTCACCGGGGCGTTCGCGATCGCCGCGGTCGTCGGCCGCCCCGTCGGCGGCCGGCTCGCCGACCGGTGGGGGCGCAAGCCGGTGATCCTGATCGGGATGGCGCTGTGCACCGCGGCGGCGTGCCTGTACTACCTGCCGTTCGGGGTCGCCGGCATCGTCTTCGCGCGGCTGGTCCTGGGGCTCGGCGACGGCTGGGTGTACACGGCGTCCGCGACCTGGATCGTGGACCTCGCGCCCGAGGAGCGGCGCGGGCAGGCCATCGCGATGTTCGGGATGGCCATCTGGGGCGGGCTGTCGCTCGGTCCGCTGTTCGGCGAGCTGCTGCTCTCGATCGGCTCCTACGAGGCGGTCTGGGCGTTCGCCGCCGCGACGCCGCTGATCGCGGCCGCGATGGTCGCCCGGCTGCCGGAGGTGCAGCGCGCCCCGGCCCCGCCGCCACCGCGGGGCAGCGGGTGGCTGCCGCCCGGCGTCGTGCTGCCCGGCAGCGCCCTGCTGCTCGGCAACATCGGCTACGCCGCGTTCGCCGGGTTCATGGTCCTGCACCTCGACGCGGAGGGCATCGGGCACGGCTCGGCCGCGTTCGTGGCGTTCGCGGTCGCCGTCGTGATCGGTCGCCTGCTCCTGGGCGGCGTCCCGGACCGCTACGGCGCCCGGCCCGCGGCCCTGGGCGCCGGCGGGCTGGAGGCCGCCGGGCTGACGATGATCGCCTTCGCCGGATCGCTGCCGGTGGCGTTCGCGGGCGCCCTGGTGATGGGGCTGGGCTTCTCGCTGCTCTTCCCCGCCCTCGCGCTGGTGGCGATCTCCGCCAACCCGCCGGAGCGGCGCGGGGCCGCGCTCGGCGCGTTCACCGCGTTCTTCGACATCGGCGTGGGTGTCGGCGGCCCGCTCGCGGGCGCCATCGCGTCGCTGACCGGCTACACCGAGGCCTTCCTCGTCGCCGCCGCGTGCGCCGTGATCGCCGCCGGACTCGGCGTCCTCGCCGCCCGCACCCCCGCCCGCGCCCCCGCTCGCGGTCGAACAGGGAGTTCTTCGGCCTAGAGGGGAGAAACTCCCTGTTCGACGGGGTCGGGGGCCGGCGGCGCCCAGGCGCGCAGCACCTCGACGAGGCGCTCGACGGACAGCTCGTAGGCGTCGGCGTCGAGCCGCGCCTCGCGACCGTCGGCGGTCGTGAGGGTCACGCTGGTGCCACGCACGGCGTAGTGCGTGACCTCGGACCAGGGCAGAGGGGCCGCGTCGCCCACGACGAGGCCCGACGGGCCGACCGCGAAGGAGGAACCGCGCCCGCCGCGTACGAGCACCACGACGAGCATCGCGGCCAGCCCGCCGCAGAAGGTCCCGATCACCAGGCGCTCGACGAGCGGTCCGTCGTCGACGATCGCCGCGGCGAGGCCCAACAGCAGGCCCGCAAGGACCAGCAGCCCGGTGAGGGCGTCCCCGTCCCGGTCCTCCCGGTAGGCCGTCGGCCGGCGGTCGGCGACCCGTCCCACGGCGACGAACGGCTCGAGCGGCCCGCGCGGGTCGGCGCTGCCATCCGGCAGCCGGCCGAGGACGGCCCGAACCGCGTCGGTGCCGGACTGCAGCGCCACGAGGACGCCGACGAGCCACACGAGCTGGCCGGCATCCGCGCCGAGGAGCCCCGGCGGCAGGCCGACCGCCGCCTCGACGACGAGGGCACCGCCGATGCCCAGGAGCCACGCCAGTCCGAAGCCCAGCCAGCCGAGCCAGCGCGGTTCGTCCCGGCGGGCGCCGCGCGGGTGGGGCCCGGCGACCACGTCGACATAGGAGCCCGCGAGCACGCCGACGGCGATCAGCAGCAGACCGCTGCCGCCGGCCTGGGCCAGCAGCGTTCCCAGGTACATGGTCAGCAGCGGGGCGGTGACACCGGCCACCAGGATGCGCAGCCGCGCGCTCATCCCCGGTCCGCCACCGGGCGCAGGAACTCCGGGACGGGGCGGACCATCGAGCGGCCCGACTCGCGCTCCCACGTCCGCTCGAGGCCGCCGAGATGCTCGTCCATGACGGCCTCGACGCGGTCGAGGTCGCCGGAGCGGATCGCGGCGAGCGTGCGCTCGTGGACCTCGACCGACCACGCCGGGGCGAGCGGCTCGTGCAGCGTCATGTCGCGGGCGATCTCGAGGTCGCGCAGCAGCGAGCGCATGAGCTTCATGATCGAGCGGTTGCGGGTGGCGCTGGCGATGCCGAGGTGGAACTGGAGGTCGAGCTGCAGGAAGCGGTCCTCCGCGGACTGCGGCATGCGGTCGTCGCGCAGCAGCGCGCGCTGGCGCTCGATCGTCTCCTCCAGGGCGGCGAAGTCGTCCTCGGTCGCGTAGGCGGCGGCGAGCTGCGCGACGCGCGGCTCGAACAGCCGGCGAGCCTCGAGGACGCCGCCGATCTCCCCTAGGCGCAGCTGCTGGGTGCGATGGACGAGCTCGCGCGGGACGACGTCCCCGACGACGAACATCCCGCCCGCCGACCCGGGACGGACCTCCAGGACCCCGGCCTTCACCAGGACCCGGACCGCCTCGCGCAGCGTCGGGCGGCTGATGCCCATCTGCTCGGCGACGAGACGCTCGGAGGGCAGGCGGTCGCCGACCCGCAGCTCGCCGTGGCGGACGCGCTCGGCGATCTGGGCGACGGCCTCCTCGAACGTCTTGCGCGTCTGGACCGGACGGAACTCCACGCCGGTGAGTATCCCTGACCGGAAACCCGTCGGTCATCGCGGGATCGCCCTTGTATGCGGCGTCCCGCCAATGGTAAAAGCACCTGACCATGCTTGGACCGACGATCAGCACGCCGCGGACGCCGACCGGAGTGGCCTCCCGGGCCGTCGGTCGCACGGTCACCCTCGAGGACAAGTACCGGCTCGAGGAGGGCCGCATCGTCCTCAGCGGCGTGCAGGCGCTGATCCGCGCGGCGTTCGACCAGCTGCGCGCCGACCGCCGCGCCGGCCTGCGGACCGGCGGCTTCGTCTCCGGGTACCAGGGCTCCCCGCTCGGCGGCCTGGACCAGGAGCTCGCCCGCCAGCACGCGCTCGCCGCCGAGCTCGACCTGCACCTGCGGCCCGGCCTCAACGAGGAGCTCGGGGCGACCGCCGTCATGGGCTCCCAGCTCGCCACCCAGCTGCCCGGCCCGCGCGTCGACGGGGTCGTGGGCACCTGGTACGGCAAGGCCCCCGGCGTCGACCGGGCCTCCGACGCGATCCGCCACGCGAACCTCGCGGGCACCTCCCCCAGCGGCGGCGTGCTCGCCCTCGCCGGCGACGACCCCGCGTCGAAGTCCTCCACCCTGCCCAGCGCCAGCGAGCCGCTCCCTCGCCGCCCTGCACGTGCCCGTCCTCTACCCCGGCGACGTGCAGGAGACCCTCGACCTCGCGCGGCACGGCTACGAGCTGTCCCGGGCCAGCGGCCTCTGGGCCGGCCTGAAGGTCGTCACGAACGTCGCCGACGGGGCCGGGACCGCCGAGGTCCACCCCGACCGGCTGCGGATCGACCGGCCCGTCGCGGAGGTCGACGGGCGGCCGTACCACCACGTCCCCACCGCGCGGCTGCTGGCCCCCGTCTCCACCGACCTCGAGGCGTCCCTGCACGGGATCCGGCTGCCGCTCGCCGTCGAGTACGCGCGCCGCAACGGGCTCAACCGCATCACCCTCCCGACCGCCGACGCGTGGCTCGGCATCGTCGCCGCGGGCAAGACCTACCACGACGTCCGCCAGGCGCTCACCGACCTCGGGCTGTCCGACCGGGCGCTGATGCAGGCCGGGATCCGGCTGCTGCAGCTCGGCATGGTCTGGCCGCTGGAGCCCGCGATCACGCGCGAGCTCGCCCGCGGCGTCGACGAGGTGCTCGTCGTCGAGGAGAAGCAGGCGTTCCTCGAGCGCGAGGTCAAGGCCGTCCTCTACGGCGCCGGGGCGCCGCGCGTCATCGGCAAGACCGACGAGCGTGGCGCCCCGCTGCTCCCCGCCCACGGCGAGCTCGACGCCGACGACATCGCGCTCGTCGTCGCCGCCCGGCTGCGCGCCCGCGGGATCGAGCCGCCGTCGGTCGCCGCGCGCGTCGCGCGGATCGAGGCCGCCCGCGAGCGCGCCGGCGCCGTCCCCGCGCTCGGGACCGCCGGACGCACGCCGTTCTTCTGCTCCGGCTGCCCGCACAACAGCTCCACCCAGGCACCCGACGGCGCGGTCGTCGGCGGCGGCATCGGCTGCCACACGATGGTCCTGCTGAACCCCGACGGGAAGGGCGAGGTCGCGGGCATCACGCAGATGGGCGGCGAGGGGACCCAGTTCATCGGGATGGCGCCGTTCACCGCGACCGGGCACTTCCTCCAGAACCTCGGCGACGGCACCTTCCACCACTCCGGGTCGCTGGCGATCCGCGCGGCCGTCGCGGCCGGGCTCCCGGTCACCTACAAGCTCCTGTCCAACGGCACGGTCGCGATGACCGGCGCGCAGGACATCGAGGGCCGCATGGCCGTGCCCGAGCTGACGCGCTGGCTCGCGCTCGAGGGCGTCCGGCGGATCGTGATCACCACCGAGGACCCGTCGCGCTTCGCCGACGCGACGCTCGCGCCGATCACGACCGTCCGCCCGCGCGAGGACCTGCTCGCCGTCCAGGAGGAGCTCGCCCGCGAGCCCGGCGTCACCGTGCTGATCCACGACCAGGCGTGCGCGGCCGAGAAGCGCCGCCTGACCAAGCGCGGGAAGCTCGCGCCCGCCCCGTTCCGGGTGGCGATCAACGAGCGGGTCTGCGAGGGCTGCGGCGACTGCGGCAGCAAGAGCTCGTGCCTGAGCGTCCTCCCCGTCGAGACCGAGTACGGCCGCAAGACCCGCATCCACCAGGCCTCCTGCAACACGGACTTCTCCTGCCTGGAGGGCGACTGCCCGTCGTTCGTGACCGTCCGGCCCGCCCGCCGCCGCCGCGCGGCGGCCACGACCGCGCCCGCGCCCGTCGCCGCGCGGGCCGCCGTGCCCGAGCCGCCCGCGCTGCCCGCACCGCCGCCCCGCGCGCGCAGCGGCGCGACGAACGTGCGGCTCGTCGGGGTCGGCGGGACCGGCGTCGTGACCGTCGCGCAGATCATCGGGATGGCCGCGATGCTCGACGGTCTGCACCTCGCCGCGCTCGACATGACCGGGCTCGCGCAGAAGGGCGGCCAGGTCGTCAGCGATCTCGTCCTCTCCCCCGCGCCGGTCGACGGCGTCGGCAAGCTGCGCAGCGGCACCGCCGACGTCCTGCTCGGCCTCGACGTGCTCGGGACCGCCACGCCGAAGAACCTGCTCGTCGCCGCCCCGGACCGGACCACCGCGGTCGTGTCCACCAGCGCCGTGCCGACCGGCCGGATGGTCGTCGACCCCGGCACGCCGTTCCCGCGCCTGACCGGGCTGCTGCGCACGATCGAGACCGCCACGGGCGCCGACGGCAACGCGTACCTCGACGCGCAGGCGCTCGCCCAGGCCCTGTTCGGCGACCACATGCCCGCCAACGCGATCGTCGTCGGCGCCGCCTTCCAGCTCGGGGCGCTGCCGCTCTCGCAGGAGTCGCTGGAGCAGGCCTTCCGGCTCAACGGGGCGGGCGTCGAGCAGAACCTGCGCGCGTTCGCGTGGGGTCGCGCGTGCGTCGCCCACCCCGACGCCGTCGCCGCGCTCGCCGCCGACGCCGACGCGCCGGTCCCGGGGGCGCAGGCCCCGGCGATGCCCACCCCCGAGCGGGTCGACGCGCTCGTCGCCCGCCGCGCCGCCGAGCTCGTCGCCTACCAGTCGCGCCGGCTCGCGCAGCGCTACGAGGCGGCGGTGGCGGAGGTGGCGGCCGCCGAGCGCGCCGCGACCCCGGGCCGGCTCGAGCTGACCGCGGCGTTCGCCGACGGGCTGTTCAAGCTCATGGCCTACAAGGACGAGTACGAGGTCGCCCGGCTGCACCTGCTGCCGCAGGAGCGGGCGCGGATCGAGGCGGAGTTCGGCCCCGGCGCGCGCGTCGCGCTGCAGCTGCACCCGCCCGCGCTGCGCGCGCTCGGCCTGCGCCGCAAGCTGTCGCTCGGCCCGTGGTTCACGCCCGCGCTGCACGGCCTGCGGGCGGGACGGCGGCTGCGTGGCACGCCCCTGGACCCGTTCGGGCGCGCGGCGGTCCGCCGCACCGAGCGGGCGCTCGTCGACGACTACCTCGGCCTCGTCCGCGACGCGCTCGCGCACCTGGCGCCGCACACGCACGCGACGGTCGTGGAGCTCGCGGCGCTGCCGGACGTCGTGCGCGGCTACGAGGACGTGAAGCTCGCGAGCGTCGAGCGGTTCCGCGCGCAGGCGCAGGTGCTGCGCGGCCGGCTCGAGGGCGACCCGGCGGTCCCGGTCGTGCAGGTCCGCCGCTACGTCTGAGGCGCGGCGCCGTGGCGGCGATCAGGTGCCGCAGAAGGTGACGTGGCGGTCCCCGGGGGGCGCGGCGCGCGTGTAGCGCTCCCGGCCCGGGCGCTCGACGAAGGGGTCGGTGACGACCTCCAGCAGCGCCTCGTAGGGTCCGAGGTCCCCGGCGGTGGCGGCGGCGAGCGCCTCCTCGACGAGCGCGTTGCGCGGGATGTACAGCGGGTTGACCGCGTCCATCGCGTCCGCGTCGGGACCCAGCGCCAGCCAGCGGGCGGTCCACGCGTCGAAGGCCTCCCGGTCGAGCACGTGGGCGCGCGCGGCGGTCGCGTCGCCGCGCGCGGTCCGGGCGAGGTCGCGGAACAGGCCTGTCCAGTCGGGGGCGTCGGCGGTCAGGAGCTCGAGCAGGTCCTCGAGCAGGCCGTCCTGCGGCACGGCATCCAGTCCGAGCTTGCGCGCCATCCCCGTCCCCCAGGCGTCGGTGAAGCGGTCGCGGAAGCGGTCCAGGACCGGGGTGGCGAGCGCGACCGCGTCCTGCGGGTCGTCGGCCAGCAGGGGCAGCAGGCCCTCGGCGAGGCGCGCGAGGTTCCACTGGAGGACCTGCGGCTGGCGGCCGTAGGCGTAACGGCCGGCGTGGTCGATCGAGCTGTAGACCGTGCGCGGGTCGTAGCCCTCCATGAACGCGCAGGGGCCGTAGTCGATCGTCTGGCCGGAGATCGTGGTGTTGTCGGTGTTCATCACGCCGTGCACGAAGCCGACGAGCTGCCAGCGGGCGAGCAGGTCGGCCTGCACGTCGGCGACGGCCTCCAGCAGCGCGAGCGCCGGGTTGTCGGCCTGCGCGGCGTGGGGATGGTGGCGGGCGATCGCGTGGTCGACGAGCCGCCGCAGGAGGTCGCGGTCGTCGAGCGTGGTGGTGACGTACTCGAACGTGCCGACGCGCAGGTGGC
The DNA here is from genome assembly GCF_009707605.1 of Conexibacter sp. W3-3-2. Classification (NCBI taxonomy): domain Bacteria; kingdom Bacillati; phylum Actinomycetota; class Thermoleophilia; order Solirubrobacterales; family Conexibacteraceae; genus Conexibacter; species Conexibacter sp. W3-3-2. The sequence goes on from NZ_WLYW01000001.1 coordinate 1,750,954, forward strand.
TCTCGGCGATCCGCACGAGCACGGCCCCCGGGAGCGGGACCTCGCGCGCGATCGTCTCGCCGGTGGCCAGGACCGCGAGCGCCCGTGTCGTCGGGATGCCGAGCGCGTGCATCGCCTCGCCCATCAGGTGCTCGCGCAGCATCGGGCCGACGGCGGCCTTGCCGTCGCCCCCGCGGGAGTACGGCGTCCGCCCGGAGCCCTTGAGGTGCACGTCGTGGCGACGGCCGGTGGGGTCGACGAGCTCGCCGAGCAGGACGGCGCGTCCGTCGCCCAGCCGCGGCGAGAAGCCCCCGAACTGGTGGCCGGCGTACCCCTGGGCGACGCTGCGCAGGCCCTCGGGCAGCGCGCGGCCGCTCAGCGCGGCGAGGCCGTCCGGACCGGCGAGCGCCTCCGCGTCGAGGCCGAGCGCGGCGGCGAGTGCAGTGTTGAGGACGAGCAGCCGCGCGTCGGGGACGGCGTCGGCCTCCCACGGGGTGTAGAGCCCCTCGAGGTCGGCGACGTAGGTGCCGTCGGCGAACGGCAGCGGTGGTGCGGTGGCGGCCATCGGTCAGTCCAGGAGGGTCCAGGGGTCGAAGCGGTCGATCGGCACCACGCGCACGCGCGGCAGCGGGACGGTGAAGGCGCGCACGTCGTCCTCGAGGTCCAGCAGCTCGAGGCCCTCGGCGGTCAGCTCGGCGAGCTGCGTGCTGACGAGCTCGCGGAAGCCGACGACGCCGGTCCGGCGGGTGGGGTCGCGCACGAGCGGCGTGAGCGCGGGCGCGAAGTCGCCGTCGTGGCTGAGCAGCAGGACGTCGCCGCCGTCGCGCTGGGCGAGCGCCTCGAGCGTGCGCTGGATCGCGACGTCGACGACCTTGACGTCCGCGGGACCGGACAGGAGCACCGGCCGGTAGCCGATCGCGGTGACCGCTTGGACGAAGGACATCGGGAGCGTGCCGCTGCCGTTGAGGAAGAAGAGACCGCGCACGGGCTGCTCCCAGAGCGCGCGGGCGTGGTCCAGGACGCGGTCCCAGCGCGGGCGCTCCTCGGGGGTCGGGCGGCGTCCGAGCAGGCTGCCGCCGAGCGTGGCGTCGATGTTCTCGCCGTCGACGAGCAGGAAGGTCTCGCGGGCGGTCATGCCCCGCAGCCTAGCGGGCCGGTCCCGGGGTTCTGTCGACCTGGACGCCACCCGGACCCAACTCTCGACCCTGGATCGAGGGTCGTCGCGGAGCGGCCGACGACCCCGGGATCGCCCACGGGCGCTGACCGTGCGGCCGTCGCACCGACCCTCGATCTCTGGTCGAGGGTCGGTGCACGGGGTCGTCGGCGGAGAACCCCCGCGTCCCCTCCCCGACGAGCGCCGCCCGGGCCCGCCCCGCGCTCAGACGACCTCGCGCAGGCGCCCGGTCTCGACCTCGTAGACGAACCCGCGGACCCGGTCGCGATGCGGGATGAACGGGCTGGTGCGGATCCGGCGGATCGACTGGCGCACGTCGGCCTCGAGGTCGCCGAACGCCTCCGCGGCCCACGCGGGCCGCAGCCCCGTGTCCTCGAGGATCGACTCCTTGAACGCGTCGTCGGTGAACGTGAGCATGCCGCAGTCGGTGTGGTGGATGAGGATGATCTCCTCGGTCCCCAGCAGGCGCTGGCTGATCGCCAGGGAGCGGATCTCGTCCTCGGTCACGACCCCGCCGGCGTTGCGGATCACGTGGGCGTCGCCCTCCTGCAGCCCGAGCGCCCCGTAGACGTTCAGGCGCGCGTCCATGCACGCGACCACGGCGACCTTCTTCGCGGGTGGCAGCGGCAGGTCGCCGCGGTCGAAGCCGGCGGCGTAGGCCTCGTTGTTGGCGAGCAGCTCATCGGTGACGGACATCGGGGACCTCCGGTGGTGGGATGGTGCGGAACGCCCGGGTGGGAGTCGAACCCACGGTTCGCGGTGTTGCAGACCGCTGTACCCCGATGGCCTCCGGGCGAGGTGCAGGAGTCGGTGGTGCGACGGTCCCCTCGACCGTCGCACCACCCGGGCCGGGCGTCGCGCAGGAACGACACGACGTCCGAACACCCCTGCAGGGTCACGGCACGCCAGTCCCGGACGTGCCGCTGCTGGTCACGGGCGGGTGGTCCCGTGACATCGCGGACGACAGGACCGGGCCGCCGCCCGCTGGACGCGGATGGCGGATGCAGCACGGATATGCCGGGTCGTCGTTCGCAATGCGCGGTCAGCGTAGCACAAACTCGATAATCCCGACAAGCTTTATTGACTTTAGGCTGCGAGCGCGTCCGCGAGCTCCCGCGCGTACCCCGGGACGTCGAACAGGAACGCGTTGTGGCCGTGGTCGCTGTCGAGCACCAGCTCGCGGCGCACCCGTCCCCCGCCGGCCCGCAGCGCCGCGGCCAGCCGCCGCGCGTGGTCGGGGCCGAAGCGCCAGTCCGAGGAGAAGCTCAGCACCGTGCACTGCACCTGCGGCGACACCGTCCGCGGCCCCGCCCCGAACGGGTCGAGGTCGTCCATCAGCCGCGACAGGTACAGGTAGCTCCACGGGTCGAAGCGCGCGACGAACGCCGCCGCCTGCCGGTCGAGGTACCGCTCCACCGGGTGTCGCGGCGCGAGCCAGGCGCGCGCGTCCGGGTCGGGCGCGGCCGGACGACGGTGCTCCCCGAAACGGGCCTCCAGGCCCTGCTCGGAGAGGTAGGTCACGTGCCCCAGCCGTCGCGCCACCCCCATCCCGACGTCGGGGTCGCGCGCGGGACGGCCCGCGCGGAACGCCGGGTCCGCGAGGATCGCCGCGCGCGCCACCGCGGAGAGCGCGACGTTCTGCGCCGTCAGCCGCGCGGTCGTCGCCACGAGCAGGGCGCGCGCCAGGCGCCGCGGGTGCTCCAGCAGCAGCTCGAGCACCTGCATCCCGCCGAGCGAGCCGCCGACGGCCGCGTGCAGCCGGTCGATCCCCAGGTGGTCGAGCAGGCGCAGGTGCACCGCGACGAGATCCCCGACGGTCAGCGGCGGGAAGTCCAGGCCGTACGGGCGCCCCGTGCGCGGGTCCGTCGACGACGGCCCCGTCGTCCCGGCGCAGCCGCCCAGGAGGTTCGGCGTGATGACGTGGAAGCGCTCGGTGTCGATCGCCAGCCCGGGCCCGACGTGCTCGCGCCACCAGCCGTCCGGGGCGACCGCGTGGGCGTCCCCGGTCAGCGCGTGGCAGACGAGCACCGCGTTGGAGCGGTCCTGCGCCAGCGGTCCGTGCGTTTCGTAGGCGACCTCCACCGGCGCCAGCCGGCGCCCGCAGGCGAGCACCAGCGGGTCGTCCTCGGTGAAGAGGACGACCCGCCGGGTCGCGGTGAGCGCGGAGCCCACGGTCCCGGGTCAGGCGTGCGTGGGCTGCCGCGCGGCGGCCAGCGCCTGGTCGAGGTCGGCGATGAGGTCCTCGACGTGCTCGATGCCGACCGACAGGCGCACCGTGTCCTGCGTGACGCCTGCGGCGGCGAGCTCCTCCTCGGAGAGCTGCGAGTGCGTGGTCGAGGCGTTGTGGATCGCCAGCGACTTCGCGTCGCCGATGTTCGCCAGGTGGCTGAACAGCCCGAGCGACTCGATGAACGTGCGGCCCGCGTCGTGGCCGCCCTCCACCCCGAAGGTCACGAGGGCCCCGTGGCCGCCGCGCAGCACGCGACCCGCGACCTCGTGGTACGGGTCGTCCTCGAGGCCCGGGTAGAACACCCACGCGACCGCCGGGTGCTCCTTCAGCCAGCGGGCGATCGCCAGCGCGTTGGCGTTGTGGCGCTCGATCCGCAGCGGCAGCGTCTCGATGCCCTGCAGGAACAGGAACGCGTTGAACGGCGACAGCGCCGCCCCGGTGTTGCGCAGCAGGACCGTGCGCACGCGACCGATGTAGGCGGCCGGGCCCAGCGCGTCGGACCAGACCACGCCGTGGTAGCTGGGGTCGGGCTGGGTGAGGCCGGGGAAGCGGGCGCCGTGGGCGACCCAGTCGAAGCGTCCGGCATCGACGACCGCGCCGCCGATCGACGTGCCGTGGCCGCCGATGAACTTCGTCAGCGAGTGGACCGCGACGTCGGCGCCGAGGTCCAGCACGCGCGCGCCGATCGGCGTCGCGACGGTGTTGTCGACGATCAGCGGCAGGCCGTGCTCGTGGGCCGCCTGCGCCCACGCGGGCACGTCCAGGACGTTGAGCCGCGGGTTGCCGATCGTCTCGCCGAACACCAGCCGGGTGCGCTCGTCGACGTGCTGCGCCAGCGACGCCGGGTCGTCGGCGTCGACCCAGCGCACCTCGATGCCGTACTGCGGCAGCGTGTGGGCGAAGAGGTTGTACGTCCCGCCGTAGAGCTGGGAGACCGAGACGATGTTGTCGCCGGCCCGCGCGATGTTCAGGACGCTGTAGGTCACGGCCGCCTGACCGGAGGCGGTGACGACCGCACCGACGCCGCCCTCGAGCTGGGCGAGGCGCTGCTCGAGCACGTCCCAGGTCGGGTTCATGATCCGCGAGTAGATGTTCCCCGGCGTCTTCAGCGCGAAGAGATCGGCGGCGTGATCGGTGTCGTCGAACACGAACGACGAGGTCTGGTAGATCGGGACGGCCCGGGCGTTGGTGGCCGGGTCGGGCGACTGGCCGCCGTGGAGGGCGACGGTCTCGGGACGCAGGGCGGCGGGATCAGACATGGGGCTCCTTCGGGGTGACGGGTCGGGGGGCGGGTCCGCGTCCTGCGCGGGCCAGGAGGAGGTCGAAGAGCGCGCGGCCGGCGGTCGCGCTGGCGGCGGCGCGCTCGCGGGTGAGCGCGCGCAGGACGCCGGCGCGCGGTCCCGGAGCGCCTGGGCGACCGTGCTCGGGGTGCAGCCACCAGTCCACCATCCACGGCAGGATCTCCGGGTGGAACTGGACGCCGAGGTGGCGGCCGTGCGTGTAGGCGAGCGTCCCGCGCAGGCCGCGCGCGCGGATCGTCGCGCCCGGCGGCGGCACGACGAGCTCGTGCTGCCAGCACAGCCACGCCCCGGCCGGGATCGGGGCGTCGGCACCGGTGACGCCGACGCCCCAGGTGATCCAGGGCGTCGCGGCGCGGCGGGTGCGGCCCCCGAGGGCGACGGCGAGCGCCTGGGAGCCGTAGGCGATGCCCAGCAGCGGCAGACGCGGCGCGGCGGCGGCGAGCCAGGCGAGCTCCTGTCGCACCCACGGGACGTGCAGGTCGGCCGCCGAGGCGTCGGCGCCGAGCACGACCGCGGCGTCGTGGCGGGACGGGTCGACGGCGGCGAGCTCGCCGCGGTCGGCGCGCACGACGTGCAGGGCGACGTCGCGGTCGGGCGCCCACTCGCCCAGGAGGCCGGGAGGCAGGCGGTCGTCGTGCTGGACGACGAGGATCGAGGCAGGGGGTCTCACGGGACGCGGTGTCCTTCCGGGGAGCGGGCGACGGGGGCGGGCGGCGCGCGTGGGCGCCGTGTCGGTCCGGCGCTAGGCCGGTCAGGCGGCGGGGAGCCGCGACGGCGCGGGACATCGCGCCGCGCCCGGGAGGGCGGGGCGGGTCCCGATCGTGAGCGAGGTGTCGGTGGGAGCCGGCACGAGCCCACCGTAGCACAAAGCATGTAATGTCTATCTTGTTTGTTGGGATTGCCCGAACGGGTGGTCCGGCACACCACACCGTGACCTCCCCCCTCGCGATCCTCAGCGCCGCCACCGGCCCCGCGCGCCCGCGCCTCGAGCGCCTCGGCGGCATGCTCGCCCTGCTCGCCGCCAGCGTGCGCGTCCTCGCCTCGCCCGCGCGCTTCCCCACCTGGCGGACCGAGTTCGTCCTGCACAGCATCTTCATCCTGCGCGTCGCCGCGCTGCCGATCGCCATCAGCGTGGCGGCCTGGGGCTTCGGCGGCCCGGGCCTGCAGGCGGGCAACTTCCTCGTCACCTTCGGCTCGATCGACCGGGCCGGCGGCTTCATGGTCGTCGCCATCGTCCGCGAGTTCGGGACGTTCGTCACCGCGACCGTCGTCGCCGGCGTCGTCGGCACCACCATCACCGCCGAGCTCGGCGCCCGTCGTGTACGCGGGGAGCTCGACGCACTGCGCACCCTCGGCGTCGACCCGATCGCGTCGATCGTCGCCCCGCGCATCCTCGCCCTCGCGCTGATGATGATGCTGCTGGACGTGCTCGCGCTGCTGTGCGGCGTGCTCGGCGGCTACGTCGCCGCGGTCGGCGTCCTCGGCGGCACCACCGGCGGGTTCGTCACGAGCTTCTTCGCCAACGCCACGTTCCTCGACCTCGCCGCCAGCGTGCTGAAGGTCGGGCTCTTCGGCGTCCTCATCGGCGTCATCTGCAGCTACCGCGGGCTGACCGCCTCCGGCGGCGCCGCGGGCGTCGGCCGCGCCGTCAACGACGCGGTCGTCGGGTCGCTCGTGGCGATCTTCCTCGTGAACCTCCTGTACACGCAGTGGTTCCTCGCGGAGTTCCCCGAGGTCGGCGTGTTCCGCTGAGCCGCCACGGCGGCCCGGCGGACCACGCCGACCGCCGGGTCAGGCGGCGAGCTGGAAGCGCCCGACGACCGCCTCGAGGGCGTCCGCCCGGCCTGCCAGCTGCTGCGCGGCCATCGCGATCTCGTGCGCGGACGCGGTCGTCTGCTCGGTCGACGCCGAGACCTGCTGCGCCCCCGCCGAGGACTGCTCGGCGACGCTCGCGACGTCGGCGATGTCGGTGTGCAGCCGCTGCGAGCCCTCGGCGATGCGCGCCACCTCGTCGGTGATCGCCTCCACGCGCTCCCCGAGCTGCTCGACCGACCGGCCGATCGCCACGAAGCTCTCGCGCGCCTCCTCGACCGTCCCGACCCCGACCTCCGTGCGCCGCGCCCCGTCGAGCACGACCTCGCGCGCCCGCGAGGTCTCGTGCTGGATCTGCTCGATCAGCGAGCCGATCGTGGCGGCGGCGTCCTGCGCCTCCTCGGCGAGCTTGCGGACCTCGTCGGCCACGACCGCGAAGCCGCGGCCCTGCTCACCCGCCCGGGCGGCCTCGATCGCGGCGTTCAGCGCGAGCAGGTTCGTCTGCTCGGCGATCCCGGTGATCGTGTCGACGATCCCGCCGATCTCGCCGGACTTCTGGGTCAGCCCGTCCATCGCCTGCGAGACGTCGGCCGACGCCGCGCGCACCGTCGTCATCGCCTCGGTCGCCTCGACCACGGTCCGGGCGCCCCGCTCGGCGACCTGCCGGGCCTCGACGGCCGCGTCGGACGCCTCCTGGGCGCTGCGGGCGCTCGACTCCCCGGCGCGGGCCATCTCCTCGGTCGCCGCACGTGCGGACTCCACCGCGCGGACCTGCCGCTCGGCGCCGAGCGCGACCTCGCCGATCGCGGTCGCGATCTCGCCGATCGCCCGGCCCGTCTCGTCGGACGAGCCGGCCATCGTCTGGGACGCCACGGTCAGCTCGGAGGCCATCCGGGCGACCTCGCCGACGAGGCCCGAGAGCCGCTCGGTCATCTCCGCGAAGGCGTTGCCGAGCGTGTCCGCCTCGCCCTTGCTCGTCACCTGCACCCGCAGGTCACCGGCCGCGACCGCGGACGCCGTGTCCGCCACGCGGGCGAGGTCCTCGCGCATGTCGTTGTAGGCCGCGATCGACGACTGCGCGCGCGCGAGCATCTCGTTGAAGATGCCGGCGAGCGTGCCCGCCTCGGTGCCCTCCTGCGCGGTCAGCCGGGTCGTGCGCTCGCGGACCTCGACCCCGAGGTCGCCCTGACCGCTCATCGCCTGCAGCCCCGCCTCGAGGTCCGCCAGGCAGTTCGTGCTCAGGCTTCCCAGGCGATCCTCCAGGTCGGCGAGGCAGGAGTGGTCGCCCAGCGCGACGCGCAGGTCCTCCCGCATCGCGTTGTACGCCTCGATCGAGGTCTGGGCCTTGGCGAGCATGGCGTTGAAGATCTCTGCGAGCCGCCCGACGTCGGCGCCGTCGGCAGCGACCAGCGGCGTGGTCACGGGCGTCACCGTCACGGTGAGGTCGCCGCGGGCGCTCATCGCCTGCAGGCCGTCCTCCAGGGCCGTGAGGCAGTGACCGTCGAGGCTCTCCAGACGGGCCCGCAGGTCGGTGAGGCAGGACTGCGTCCCGAGCGCGTCGGCCAGCTCGGCACGCAGCGCGTCGTAGGCGGCGACCGACTCGATCGTGCGGGCGCGGATGTCGTCGACCGCGCGGCAGAGATCGCCGATCTCGTCGCGGGCGTCGGAGTCGATCGGCTGGACGTCGAAGGCGACCTCGTGTGCGTGGTCGCCGCGCTCGAGGGCCCGCAGCCCCTCGGCGAGCCCGTCGACCGCCTGGTCGCGGACGAGGCCGAGCCGCTCGCGGACCTCGCCGACCGAGGAGCTGACGTCACGGCTGATGCGGCGGGAGACGAGCAACGCGACCGCGAACGCGAGCAGGGCCGCGACGAGCCCGGCGATGATGGCGTTGCGGCTGGCGGCGCGCGCCGTGGCGGCGTCCGCGGCGCGCAGCTCCTCGAAGCGCTGCTGCGTGCGGACCGCGGCGGCGAGCACCTGCTCGGCCATGCGCTCGGCCTTCTCGAACGCGGTGCGGATCGCGGCGATGCCGGCGCGCTCGCGGACCGCGGGGAAGAGCTCCGTCCGCACGGAGGCGTCGTGCGCCTGGTCGGCCTTGTTGGCGCCCGCGGCGATCCGCGTCGCCTCGGGGTCGCCGAACGCCTCGACGCGGGCGGCGCCGCGCTCGGCCATGGCGACGCCGCGCTCGAACTCGCGGACGTAGCGCGCGTCGCCGGTCTCGGCGTAGGAGGCCTGCGCGGCCATCTGGCGGCGGGTCCCCTCGGTCTGGGTCTGGGCGGAGGAGAGGGCGCTGGAGGCGCGGTCGGCGTCGGACCACGCCGAGCCCGAGCGGGCGCCGAAGAGGATCGTCGCCGCGATGGCGAGGACGAACAGCACCACGACGGCACCGAACCCGCGGCGCAGCCGCCCGGCGATCGTGTCTGAGGAGAACATGCGCGATTTTCCTTGGTCGTGAACGGGGAAGTCCCCCGGGGTCGTCGGCCACCGGGGAGCGGTCCGCAGGGGGCGAACTACGGAGTCCGCCCCCGGACATCCGTCCATGCTCACCCTCTACCTGAGGGTGAGACAGCCCGGATCGCGACCATCGGGGCGCCGCTGACGCGGCCCTCGACCCAAAAGCATGTAATCTCTACTGGGATTATCGAGTTAGGCGTCCGGGCAGGGGTCCGCGGCGCCGCTCCCCGCGCATGACCACGCCTTCCTCCGGGACCACCACCGCCCGTGGGCACCGCCCCACGACCACGACGCGCGCACCCGCCACGCGCCGGCCGCACGCACCCCGGGCCGCCCGTCCCTCGTGAGCCGCCTCGCCTCCCGCAACCAGCGCCCCGCCGCCCGCGGCCCGCTCGAGCTGCTCGGCGAGCTCGCGTCGTTCGCCCGCGCCCTCGCCCGGGCCACGCCCGACGTGCGGCGCTACCTCGCCGAGGCCGCCCGCCAGGCCGCGATGATCGCCACCGGCTCGACCCTCGTGATCGTCGCGGTCGCGTTCCTCGCCGGCGGCTCCTGCGGCCTGGAGTCCACCGCGCTGGCGCGCAGCTTCGGCTTCGACCCGATCGCCGGCGGCTTCTCGACCTGGTGCTCGCTGCGCGAGGTCGTCCCGTTCGTCTTCGGCTACATCCTCGCCGCCAAGGTCGGCTGCGGCTTCGTCGCCGAGCTCGGCGCCATGCGCGTCCAGGAGGAGATCGACGCGCTCGAGTCGATGGGCGTGCGCTCGCTCGCCTACCTCGGCGTCACGCGGCTGCTCGCGTGCGTCGCCGTGCTGCCCTTCGCCTACCTGCTCAGCATCGGTGCCGCGTACGCCGCCGCCTACCTCATGTCGGTCGTCCGCTTCGGCGACGTGTCCCCCGGCACCTGGTCGCTGTTCTTCTTCACCTTCCAGGACGGCTGGGACCTCGTCTACTCGATGGTCAAGGGCACGGTCATCGCCGCGTGGGTGCTGCTCGTCTCGCTGTACTTCGGCTACGGCGTCCGCGGCGGCCCCGTCGAGGTCGGCGCCGCCACCGCCCGCTCGATGGGCGTCTCGATCATCGGCGTCACCGTCATCTCGATGGCCGGGACGCTCATCTTCTGGTCGGCCAACCCGCGGATCCCGGTGGGATGAGCAGCCGGTCGCTCGCCGCCGCCGCCCTCGGAGCGGCCGTGCTCGCCGTCGCCGTGCTGCTGCTCGGCCCCGGCGGCGGGGCCGACGGCCAGCGCGTCGTCGCGGTGTTCGACGGCGTCAACGGCCTCGTCCGCGGCGCCGAGGTCCGCATGGGCGGACTGCGGGTCGGGCGCGTCCAGGACATCGCGCTGCGCGACGGCCGGCCCCGCGTCACGCTGCGGCTCGACGACGACGTGCGCCTGCGCCGCGGCGCCCGCGCCGACCTGCGGCTCGGCTCGCTCAGCGGCACCGTCAATCGCTACGTCGCCGTGGCCCCCGGCGACGGGCCGCTGCTCGCCGACGGGGCCACCCTCGGCCTCGCCCGCACCGACCAGCCGGTCGAGGTCGACGACGTCCTCTCCACGCTCGACCCCCGCACCCGCGGCGAGGTCCGCGCCGTCCTGACCGGCCTGCGCGGCGCCACCGACGGCCGCGGCGACGCGCTCGCCGGCGCCCTGCGACGCAGCACGCGGGCGCTGCAGGGCACCGCCGACGCGCTCGGCGAGGTCACCGCCGACGGACGCGCCCTGCAGGAGCTCGTCCGCTCCGGCCGGCGCGTCACCGGCGCGCTCGCCGCGGACCCCGGGGCCACCGGCGCCGCCGTCGACGAGGTCGCCGCGCTGCTGGCGGACACCGCCGCCGAGCAGGCCGCCCTCGGGGACGCGCTCGCCGGCCTGCCCGCCGGGCTCGCCGCCCCCCGGCGCGCGCTCGAGCGCGTCCGCACGGCCACCCCGACCCTCCGCGCCCTCGTGCGCGAGCTGCGCCCCGGCACCCGCGAGCTGCGCGACGCGGCCCCCGAGCTCGCCACGGCGCTGCGCGACGCCCGCCCGGTGCTGCGCGACGCCGCCGCGCTGACCCGCACCGCCCCCGGCGACCTCGACGCCCTGCGCGCCGTCCTGCCCACCGCCCGCAAGGTCCTGCCGCGGCTCGACGACGTCCTGCGCGTCGCCGGGCCCGTGCTCGACGAGACCCGCGTGCGGCTCCCCGACTTCTTCTCGTTCTTCTCCGGCTGGGCGGACTTCACGAGCAACTTCGACGCCAACGGGCACGCCGCCCGCGTCGGGCTCGTCCTCCCGCCCGCGCCGCTGAACCAGATCGACGGCAGCACGAACGCCGCCGGCCACCTGCGCGCCCCGTTCGTGCGCGAGCCCGGCGTCCTGCAGGACGAGCCGTGGACCGACTACCGCGACAGCTACGTCGGCGGGGACGGCCGATGAGCCGCCGCGCCGCCACCGCCACCACCCTCCTGCTCCTCGGCGCCGCCGCGGCCGTCGCCGCCGTCCTGCTGCTGCGCGGCGGCCCCGACGTCGACGTCCGCGCCGAGTTCACGAGCTCCCGCGGGCTCGTCCCCCGCGCCGAGGTGCGGCTCGGCGGCGCGCCCGCCGGGTCGGTCGCGGCGATCGAGCTGAGCGACCGCGGCACCGCGCGTGTCGAGCTCGACCTCCACGACGGCCTGCCCGCCCTGCGCGCCGACGCCACCGCGGCGATCCGGCCCGTCGACCTGCTCGGGGACGTGTACGTCGAGCTCACGCCCGGCACCTCGACCGAGCCGCTGCGCGGCCCGATCCCGGTCGCCCGGACGAGCAACGCGCCGCGCCTGGACGAGCTGCTCTCCACCTTCGACGCCCCGGTCCGCGCCGGCCTGCGCGCGCTGCTGGCCGAGTCCGGCCGCGCGCTCGGCGCCCGCGGGGCCGAGCTGGGGCGCGCCGCGATCGAGCTGCGTCCCGCCCTGCGCGCGAGCGACGGCGTCCTGCGCGAGCTCGACGCCCAGAACGCGGCGCTCGGCGCGCTCGTGCAGGACGCCGACCGCGCCGTCGGCTCGCTCGCCGCGCGCCGCGGCGACGTCGCCGGGACCGTCGACGGGCTCGACCGCCTGCTCGCCACCACCGACCGCCGCGGACGCGACCTCGACCGCGGCCTGCGAGACCTGCCCGCCACGCTCACCCGGATCTCCGGCACCGCCCGGCGGCTGGACGCCACCGCGACCGCCGCCGTGCCGCTGGCCCGCGAGCTGCGTGACGCCGCCCCCGGCGTCGCCGGGGCGCTCGCCGAGCTGCCCCCGTTCCTGCGCGGCCTGCGGACCGCCGCGCGCGACCTCACCCCGACGCTCGCCGCCCTGCGCAGCACCCTGCGCGACGGGACCCCCGCGCTGCGCTCGCTCGCCTCCGGGCTCGGCGCGCTGACCACGGTGGCCCCGCAGGTCCGGGAGCTCGCCGCGATCGCGCGCGACGCCGCGCCCGACATCTCCGAGGGGTTCTTCGTGAACTTCGCCGACCAGGGCTCCGAATCCGGGAGGCAGCCGTTCGACCCGTTCGCCGACCCGCGGCGCACCTACTGGCGCGGCGCCGCCGTCCTCTCCTGCGAGGCGTTCGGCGTCAAGGTCGCGCCCGGCTGCCTCACCCGCTTCCTCGGCGGCGCCGCCGGCGACGGGACGCGCACGACGGCCCGGCCGCAGCGCGACCGCACCCCGGCCCCGACCGTCCCCGCGGCCGTGACCCCCACGCCCGCCGACGGCGACCGCCCGGCCTCCGCCCCCGGCCCGCTCCTGCCGTCGCTGCTGCCCGACGTCCGCGAGGCGCTGCAGGACCTGCTCGGCCCGTCGTCGCGGACCGGCTCCACGCTCCAGGAGCTGCTGCGCCCATGAGCCGCCGACGCACCCGCCTGCGCGGCCACCTGGCCGTCAACGACGAGGCCCCCCGCGGCAACGGCCTGCTCGCCCTCGGGCTCGTCGTCGTCACGCTCGTCGCACTCGTCGCGTACCTCTCCACCGTCGCGATCGACGGTGGGCCGCTGGAGCGCGCCTACGAGGTCCAGCTGCGCGTCGACGCCGCCACCCCGGGCGCGCCGCCGCTGAAGGACGGCGACGAGGTCCGCATCGGCGGGCAGCGCGCCGGCGAGGTGCGCCGCGTCGAGGTCGACCGCGCCGACCCGACCGGCGCGCGGCTCACGCTCGCGCTCGACGGCACGGTCGGTCGCGGCGTCGCCCGCGACGCCACCGTGCGCGTGCGCATCCGCGGCCTGGCGGGCGCCACCTACCTCGACCTCGACCCCGGGACCGGACCGGTGCTGCCCTCCCCCGCCCGGCTCCCGGACACCGCCGCCAGCGCCGCACCCGATCTCGCGGACGTCGTCGAGACCTTCGACGCGGCCACCCGTGCGGCCAGCCGCTCGGCGCTGACCGGCTTCGGCGGCGGTCTCGCCGGCCGCGGGCGCGAGCTCGGCGAGACCGTCGCCACCCTCGGTCCCGCCGCCGCGCGCCTGACGCCGCTGGCCCGCGCGATGACGCCGCGCCCGGGCGAGCTCGCCGCGCTGCTCGGCGACCTCGGCACCACGGTCCGGGCGGCCGACGCCGACGGCGCGCTCGCCGACGCCGTGCCCGCCGCCCGCCGCACGCTCGACGCCGTCCCGTCGCCCGCCGTCGACGCGACCCTGCGGACCCTGCCGGCGGCGGAGCGCTCCGTCGCCGCCGTCCTCCCGCAGGCGGACCGGCTCCTGGAGGACCTCCGGGTCGCCGCGGTCGACCTGCGCCCCGCGGCCGTCTCGCTGCGCCGCGCCGTCCCGTCGCTGCGCGCGGCGCTGCGCCGCGACGAGGCGCTCGACGACCTCGCGCGCGTCGGCCGGGCCGCGACGCCCGTGCTCCGCGCCGCCGCCCCGCTGCTGCGCGAGCTGCGCGTCCCGACCGCGCTCCTGCGCCCGCTCGCCACGCCGCTGGGCTCGCTGGCCACCTCCCTCGTCCCGTACCGCCGCGAGATCCTCCTCGCCCCGGAGGGCTTCACCACCTGGGGCGGGTTCCGCTTCGCCGAGGGGCAGGCGTCCGGGGCCCGCGCCGTGCGCTTCAGCATGGTGCTGACCTGCCACCGCGCCCGCGACGCCTACCCGGCTCCCGGCGAGGCGCTCACGCAGGAGGCACCGTGCCGCTGACCCGCACCGCCCTGCGCGGCGCCCTCGTCGCCCTGCTGCTCGTCGCCGGCGTGCTGCTCGCGTGGCTGCGCCCGAACCCGTTCGCCGACCCGACGGAGGTCCGCGCCGTGTTCGCCGACGGCGGGGCGCTCCAGCTCATCGGCGCCGAGGTCCGCATGGCCGGCACGCCCGTCGGCCGGGTGACCGGCAAGCGTCGCGTGGGCTCCGTCGCCGAGGTGACGATGGAGCTCGACGACGCCGCCGGGACCGTCCGGCGCGACGCGACCGCGCAGCTGCGCCCGCGGCTCGCGTTCGAGGGCACCGCCTTCATCGACCTGCAGCCCGGCAGCCCGCGGTCCGCGCCGCTGGGCGACCGCGTCCTGCCGCTCGCGCGGACGACGACCTTCACCTCGCTGGACACGGTCCTGCGGCTCGCCGACGCCCCGACCCGCGCACGCGTCCGCGGGACCGCCGCCGGCCTCGCCCGTGCGCTGGAGCCCGGCGCACGCGCCGCCGTCAACCGCCTGCTCGGCGACGCCCCCGCCCTGCTGCGCGACACCGCCTGGGTGACCGAGGCCGCCCAGGGGCCGCGTCCGGCCGCGCTGCAGCGCACCGTCGCGCAGCTGGCGACCACCACGTCGGCGCTCGCCGCCCGCGAGCGGGACCTCGCCCCGCTGATGCGCGACACCGCCGCCACCGCGGCCGCGCTGCGCGGGCGGGTGGCCACCGGCCGCGCCGCGCTGCGCCGCACGATCGCCGCCCTGCCCGCCACCGCCGTCGCGCTGCGGGACCACGGCCGCCGCCTCGACGCCACCGTCGCGCGGCTGCAGCCCGTCGCCGCCGCGCTGCGGCCCGGCGCCCGGCGGCTGGCCCCGACGCTGCGGACCGCACGCCCGCTGCTGCGCGACGCGTCGAGCGCGCTCGTGGCCGCCCGGCCGCTCGTCGCCGACCTGCGGGTCGCACTGCCCGCCGGTCGCCGCGCCGCCACGCCCACCCGGCGTGTCCTGCGCGCCACGACGCCGACGCTGCGCACGCTCGACGCGACCCTGCTGCCCGCGCTGCTGCGCGAGACCGGCCTGGGCATCCCGGCCTACCGCGCGTTCCTGAACATGTTCGCCGGCGGCGGCGGCGCCTCGCGCGCCTTCCAGACCCCGGCGCAGGGCGGCAGCACCGGGGCCGGGCACTTCATGCGCTTCGGCTTCCGCTTCCTCACCGGGATCGGCCTGCCCGCTGCGCCGTGCACGCTCCTCGAGCGCCTGCGCCCCGAGCTCGCCGGTGCGTTCGCCACCGCGGGAGCGTGCACGCCGTGAGCCGCCGTCGCCGTCCCGTCCCCGCCGGCCGCGCGCTCGCCGGGCCGCGCCCGCGGCTCGGCCGCCTCGCGGTCGTGCTGCAGGCCCTCGTCGCCCTCGCGCTCGCCGCCTTCCTGCTCGCCCAGCAGGACCCGCGGATGCCGTGGGACGACTCCTACGAGGTCCGCGTCGAGCTGCGCGACGCCTCGGGCCTGTCGACCGAGGACCGCAACCGCGTGACCATCGCGGGCGTCCCCGCCGGACGGGTCGACGAGGTCCGCCACGACCCCGAGCGCGGCGTCGCCGTGGCGACCCTGCGCCTCGACGGCGACACCGCCGGCCGCCTGCACGCCGGGACCCGCGCGACCGTGCAGCCGCGCTCGGCGCTCAACGACCTCGTGCTCGACCTCACCCCCGGCCGCCTCGACGCCCCCGCCCTGCTCGACGGGGACCGCATCCCGGTGACCCGGGCCGCCGGCGCCACGCAGCTCGACCAGGTCCTCGAGACGCTCGACGCCGACACCCGCTCGCAGCTGCAGCTGCTCCTCGCCGGGCTCGACGAGGGCCTCGGCGACGCCCGGGGCGGACGCGTCGCCGCCGCCCTGCGCCAGCTCGACCCGGTGCGCGTCTCCGGCGGGCGGGTCGCGCGCACGCTCGCCGAGCGCCGCGTGCTGCTGCGCCGTCTCGTCGGCGGCCTGGACACGCTCACCGGGGCGCTCGCCGCCCGTGCCGACGCGCTCGAGCGCGCGGTCGGCGCCGGCCGCCGGACCGTCGCGGTGAGCGCCGCCCGCGACGCGGAGATCGCCGCCGCCGTCGACCGGCTGCCCGGGACGCTCGCGGACGTCCGGGCGGCGCTCGACGGCATCCAGCGGCTCGCCGAACCGCTCGACCCGGCGCTCGTGCGGCTGCGCCCGGTCGCCCGCGCGCTCCCCGGGGCGCTCGACGCGCTGCGGGACAGCACCCCGGCGACGCGCGCCCTGCTCGGCGAGCTGCGCCGCACCGCCCGGCAGACCCGCACCGCCTCCCGCACGCTGCGCGTGACCCTCCAGCGCCTCGGACCGGCCGCGACCGCCCTGGAGCCCGCCGTCCGCGACGCGGCCCCGACCGTGGCGGCGATCGACCGCAACCGCGACGGGATCGGCCTGCTCGGCGAGCGCTTCACCGGCATCTTCTCGACCAACGACGTCAACGGCCCGATCCTCCGCGGCCTCGGCTTCTTCGAGACGTTCAACCCGGCGAACTTCGGCTTCAGCGCCACGACCCCCGCCGCCCGGCTGCGCGCCGGCACGCAGGTCGTCGCGGCGCTCACGAAGGTCTGCGCCGAGCAGAACCCGCTCGCCTGCCTCGTGCGCTACCTCGTCCCCGGCCTCCCCGGGGCCGTCCGCACCGCCGCCGACCCGCTCGGCGCGCTGCCCCGGAAGGACCGGCCGTGAACCTCGAGATCCCGCGCGGCGGCGCCCTGGCCCTCGTCGCCTTCGTCGTCGCGTCCGTGACGGTCCTGCTGATCCTGACCGCGCGCTTCGGCGGCCCGTCGATCCGGCTCGACGACCCGTACGAGCTGCGCGTGACGCTCGGCGACACCCAGGGGCTCACCGAGCGCAGCGACGTCCTCGTGCGCGGGGTCAAGGTCGGCCGCGTCACCGGGCTGCGCGTGCGCGGCGGCGTCGCCCGCGCGCGCCTCGTCCTCGACGCCGAGCCGGTCGACGTGCACCGCGGCGCCACCGTGCGCGTCGGCAGCAAGACGCTGCTCGGGGAGGCGTACGTCGATCTCGTCCCGGGTCCCGCGGGCGCCGCGCGGCTGCCGTCCGGCGCCACCCTGCCGGCGAGCGCGGTCCGCGACACGGTGCAGGTCGACGAGGCGCTCGCCGCCCTCGGCCCCCGGGCCCGCGAGGACCTCGCCGCCACGGTGCGCGAGGCCGGCCGTGGCGCGGCGGCACCCGAGACCGCCGAGCGGGTCTCGGGCACGCTCGGGGAGCTGCACCGCACGGTGCAGGAGCTGCACGTGCTCGGCACGACGCTGCGCGACCAGACCGGGGACATCGCCGCCTCGGTCGGGGCCGGGCGCCGGGTCGTCGGCGAGCTCGCCGTCCGCGACGGGCAGCTGCGCCGTCTCGTGACCGGCGCCCGCACGACGCTGCAGGCCACCGCGCGGCGCGACCGCGCGCTGCGCGCGACGCTCGCCGAGACGCCGCGGCTGCTCGCCACCACCGACCGGACGCTGCGCACCGCCCGGCCGCTGCTGACGCAGGCGCGCCCGCTCGTCGCCGACCTGCGTGCGACCGCCCGGCCGCTCACCGGGGCGCTCGACGCCCTCCCGGCCGCCGCCCGGGACCTGCGCGTCGTGCTCGACCGGGCCGCGCCCGTGCGCGCCGCAGCACTGCCGCTGCTGCGCGCCGCGGGACCGGTGATCGCCGCCGCCCGGCCGGCCGCCCGTCGGCTCGACCCGACGCTGCGCAACGTCGTCACCGCCGTGCGCTACCTCGAGCCGCGCAAGGATGCGATCGCCGCCTGGTTCGCGAACACCGCGGCGCTCGGGCGCCGCGGCGACGCCAAGGGCCGGTGGGCGCGGTTCTTCATCTTCGCCGACCCGGCGCAGCTGCTGTCGCAGCGGTCCTCGCTGCCGACCAACGCCTACCCGCAGCCCGGGGACGCGGCCGACAACCGCCCCTACGAGCGCGGCCAGACCCCGCGGCTGCGCCCCGCCGAGCTGCCCTGAGCCGCGGTTAGCGGGCGGCGCGGCGCCCGCGCTCGCAGCCGCGGACGACGTCGAGGCGGTCGGCCTCGACGCGGTCGCGTCCCGGGCCGCAGTCGACCACGTCGCGCTCGCCGTCGACGCTGCGCAGGAGGTCGTCGCCGGGGCCGCCGCGGAGCACGTCGGCGCCGTAGCCGCCGGTGAGCGCGTCGCGGCCCGCGCCGCCGTCGAGGCCGTCGTCGCCGCGGGCGCCCGCGAGCCGGTCGTCGCCGTCGCCGCCGAGCAGCACGTCGTCGCCGCGGCGCCCCTCGAGCCGGTCGGCGCCCGGTCCACCGTCGAGCCAGTCCCCGACCGCGGACCCCTCGAGGTGGTCGGCGCCCTCGCGGCCGTGCAGCGGCCCCACGTACCCGGCGGCGCGCAGGGCGGTCATGCTGAGGTAGTCGTCCCCCAGGGTCGCCCAGGGGGTCGAGGTGATGCCGTCGGCCGCCCGGATCGCCTCGAGCGCGGCGAGTGCGGCCGCCGGCGCCCGACGCAGCCCGGCATTGACCCGCGCGCGCACCACGTCGCCGGGCTCGATCCACGGGGCGCCGGCCACCCGCCGGGCGACGAGCCGCTCGCAGTCGGCGAAGCGCGCGCCGTGTGCGCCGAGCACCTCGGCCGGGGTGCCGACGGCGCGAGCGCCGTGGTACGGCCAGTAGACGGTGTCGGTGCCCGGGCCGCACACCACCGTCTGCACGGTGCGGCCGAGCCAGATCGCGTCGTCCCCCGGGCCGCCGTCGAGGACGTCCGCGCCGCTGCCGCCGATCAGGAGGTCCGCTCCCGCGCCCCCCGTCACGCGGTCGGTCCCGGGACCGGCGTCCAGGAGGTCGTCGCCGTCCCCGCCCGCCAGCACGTCCGGGCCGCGCCCGCCGCCGAGGACGTCGTCGCCGGCGCCGCCGAGCAGCAGGGCGTCACCGCCCCGGCCGCCGAGCACGACGTCGTCGCCGGCCCCGCCGTCGAGCCGGCGGTCGTCGCCGAAGCCGCGCTCGAGCAGGAGGTCGTCCCCGTCACCGCCGCCCAGGTCGTCGTCCCCGTCACCGCCGTCGAGCCAGTCGTGCCCGGCCCCGCCGGACAGGCGGTCGTTCCCGGTGCCACCGTCGAGGACGTCGTCGCCCGCCGCACCGCGCAGCACGTCGTCGGCCGACCGACCGTCGAGGCGGTCGGGGCCCGGGCCCCCGGCGAGGGTCTGGCTGCCGTAGCCGCCGACGAGCTCGCGCGCGGGCGCGGCGGCGGGCAGCAGCGCGGCGGCGAGGAGCGCCGCGACGAGCGGGGAGCGGGACGGCACACCTGCCCATCGGCAGCCGGGCGGCGGGGCATGAGCGGCTCACGCCGCGCCGCAGAGCACGTCGCCGCGTCCGGTGCGCGCGTAGATGACGCGGTGCCCCTCGCGGCGGCCGGTCACGAGCCCCGCGCGGCGCAGGACCTGCAGGTGCGCGCTGACGCCGCCGGCGCTGACCTCCAGGCGGCGCGCCAGCTCGTCGGTCGCGGCGGGCCGCTCGAGCGCCAGGAGGATGCGGGCGCGGCCGCGCCCGAGCAGCGCGCCGAGCGCCTCGTCGTCGGTCTGCGCGGGCGCCCAGAGGTCCGCGACCCCGGGCGGCGGGTAGACGAGCGTCGGCTGCCACGGCGCGTCGACGAGCGGCCACACCGCCGGCCAGGAGAAGGCCGCCGGGACGAGCAGCAGGCCGCGGCCGCCGAGCGGCAGGTCGACCGCGCGGCGACGGCCGCTGAGCTCGACGGCCCCGTCGGTCCAGCGGACGGTGTCGTGCAGGCCCGCGAACGCTGCCTGCGGTCCGACGGCCGCCAGTCGCCGGGCGCGCCAGGCGATCTCCGTCTCGACCAGGGCGAGGACGCGCGGCCAGACGTCGGCGAGCGCGAGGTTCCAGAACACGCGCATCTGGTCGGCCAGGCCGGGGATCGCGGTCGACGGGCGGTCGATCAGCGGCCGGGCGTGGGCGGGCACGCCGTCGGGGTAGGCGCGCGCGATCTCGAGCGCGACCTGGGCCGGCGGGGTGCGGCAGACGCGGTCGAGCTCCTCGGCGAGGACGGCGTGCGGGGCGTTGGGCGGCGGGGAGACGAAGTCGGGGTGCCAGTCGCTCTCCAGCGGGACGGCGGCCTCGAGCAGCGACAGGTCGACGCCGGTCAGCCGCGGTGCGACGCGGGCCGCCCACGGGGCGTGGACGGCGTAGCGGCGCGGGTCGCGGACGGCGTCGTAGGCGCCCGCGAGCTCCATCAGCGGGGCGATCGCGAAGCGCGTGCGCAGCAGGTCGTCCTGGCCGAAGCGGTACCGGAACACGTTCGATTCAGTCTAGAGCGAATCACTCACGGGAACCGCGGGCGGTGTCGCACCCTGAGCGCATGCAGGTCATCACCCAGTCCCCGGGCGCGCTGCGCCTCTTCGCCCTCTCCCTCCTGGCCCGGCTGCCGCTCGCGATGATGAGCGTCGGGCTGCTCGTCCACGTCGAGGGGCTCACCGGCTCCCTCGCCCCCGCCGGCCTCGTCGCCGGCACCTTCGCCGCCAGCAACGGCATCGGCGCCCCGCTGCTCGGCCGCGTCATCGACCGCCGCGGCCAGACGCGCGTGCTGCTCGCCGGTGCCGCCGTCGCGGGCGGCGCGCTGCTGACGATCGCCGCGCTGCCCGCCTCCGCCCCGCTCGGCGCCCTGGTGGCGCTCGCCGCCGCGCTCGGCCTCGCGTTCCCGCCGGTCGGCGCCTGCCTGCGCGCGCTGCTGCCCACCGTGCTGCCCGACGAGGCGTCGGTCCGCGCCTCCTACGCCGCCGAGTCCGCGATCCTCGAGGTCACCTGGATCGCCGGCCCGCCGCTGGTCCTGCTGCTGGGCTCCGCCTGGTCCACCGGCGGGGCGATGGCGCTCGCCGGGCTCGTGCTGCTCGCGGGCACCACCCTGTTCGCGGCGCACCCCGCCTCGCGCGGCTGGCGCCCCACCGGGCAGCCGCGGCCCGCGGGCGGGGCCATGCGCAGCCCCGGCATGCAGACGCTCGCGCTCGTGCTCTTCGCCGCCGGCTGGCTGTTCGGCTCCGTCGAGGTGTCGGTCGTCGCCGCCGCCGACGAGCTCGGCCACCCCGGCGTCTCCGGGGTCCTGCTCGGCATCTGGGGTGCGGGCTCGCTGCTCGGCGGCCTCGTCGCCGCCCGGCTCGGCGGCGGCGCGCGCACGGCCGCCGGCCTCGCCGTCATCCTCGCGGTCCTCACCGTCGGGCACCTGGCGCTCGCCGGGGCGTCGGGCAACCTGCTCGCGCTCGGCCTCGTCCTGCCGCTGGGCGGCGCGCTGATCGCCCCGATGTTCGCAACCGTGTTCAGCATGGTCGACGCGGCCACCCCCGCCGGAACCGTCACCGAGGCGTTCGCCTGCCTGAACACCGCGGTCGCGGTCGGCGCCGCGCTCGGCGCCGTCTCCGCGGGCACGGTCGCCGACCAGGCCGGCGCCGGCACCGCGTTCGGCCTCGCGGCGGCCGCCGGGCTCGCTGCCGCGCTCGTCGCGACGGTGCGGGCCCGCACGCTGGCCTGAGCGCGCGGCGCGCTGGCCCGGCTCAGATCAAGCCGAGGTCCGCGGCGGCGTGCTGCGGGCTGAGGCGCCGGGCGCGCTCGCGGGTCGCGCCGCGCCAGTAGCCGCCGCAGGTCGGGCAGCGCCAGATGCGGGCGGTCCCGTCGGTCGTCGGGCCCGCGTCCGCGCTGCGCCACGAGACCTCGACCGTGCACGGGCAGTGGTCCAGTAGCTCCCCGACCAGGGTGGCGGCGACCGCCATCGCGGCGTCCGCAGCCGCCGCCGGGGCCTGCGCGCTGACGACGAGGCCGAACGGGAGGATGTGGTGGCGCTGGCGCCAGGTGGCGCCCTGCGGGTCCGCGTAGGCGAGCTCGAGCCAGTGCGCGCCGCCCGCGTCGCCGCGATCGGCGACCGCCTGCCCCGGGGCGACCATCTGCCCCTCGGCGGGCGGCGGGTCGAACGGGCCCTGCACGAACAGCGACGACCCGTCGGGCCCCCAGAGCTCGAACGGCACCCCGGGCAGCTCCGAGCTGGCCAGGGCGTGGTGGTTGGGCCAGCGCACCGCGAACGACCCGCCGGACGCGGCGCCCGGGATCTCGACGAGCCAGCCGTCGGGCGTCGGGCCGTCGGCGAGCAGCAGCTCCGCCACCGCCTCGAGCTCCGGCGACCCGGGCGCGCGCGGGTCGAGCGTCGCCGCGACGTCCCCGTGCTGGACGGCGACGCGATCGTCGCGGCCGTCCCCGATCCGGCGCAGCACGAACGGCGCTCGTGGGGTGAGGACGAGGCCGTGGCCTCGCAGGCGTGCGGTCGCGTGCACGCCTGCGAGGGTACCCCGCGGCCGTCAGCGGGCCAGCTGCGGGGCCGGCCCGGTCTGCGGGCCGACGCCGAGCAGGCCCGACGTCGCGGTCCACGTGCCGTCCGGGAAGTACGCCGCGGCGCGCGGCGTGCCGCCCGCGGACGGCGGCGTGACGGTCGGCGACAGGAACAGCGGCTGCACCGCCAGCGTGGCCGGCGAGCCGGCCCCGGGCTGCCGTGCGGTCCACGGCGCGAGCAGGGCGCTGGTGAACACGCCCGGGTCGCGCAGGGCGTCGATCACGCCGTCCGCCCCGATCCCGCCGCGGCGGACCGCGTCGCGCAGCGCCAGGCCGCTGACGTAGCCGCGCAGCCCGTCGAGCGAGGCGAGGTCGCCGCGGTACAGCAGCGGCACGGACTGGCGGTAGAGGATCCCGTCGGCGGTCGTCGGCGAGACCTCGCTGACGCCCTGCAGCGCCCCGATCCGGCCGAGCGACCCGGCGGAGCGGATGACGCGCTCGGACAGGACGCGCTCGGAGAGCAGGACCGGGGCGGGCACGATGCCCTCCCGGTCGCGGCCCAGCGCGGTGAGCGCGTCGACGTCGCGGCGCTCGGTCGACGGCACGTCGATCACCGTCGCGAGCACCTCGAGCTGGCTGATCGCGTCCTCGCGGTCGTCGAGCGACCGTCGCGCGAGGTCCCCGGGTCGCCGGACGTCGAGCCGCGCCTCGCTGCCGGCGAGACCGCGGCGCAGGCCGGCCAGGAGCCGCTGCGACGCCTGGTCGCTGCCGAGGATCACCGGGATGCGCCGGACGCCGACCGGGGCGGCGGGCAGCACGCGCTGCGTGACGATCTGCGCGAACGAGATGCCTTGCGCGTACGGGTCGGCGGCGGTGCGGAAGACGCCGGAGCCGGCGACCGGCCCGACGGTCGGGTCGCCGATCACGACCGGGACGCCGGCGCGCTGGAGCACGCGGACGGCCTGCTCGCCGCCGCTGCCGCAGCTGCCGACCGCGGCCAGGGGTCGCCGCCCGTCGGCGACGGCCCCGCGCGCGAGCGCGACGGCCCGGGCGGGATCGCTGCCGCTGTCGAGGACCTTCGACGCCACCTTGCGGCCGCCGTCGAGCCCGCCCTCTCCGTTGAGCCGGGCGATCGCCAGGCCGGCGCCGAGCACGTGCGCGCGGCAGCGCTCGGCGTCGGGACCGCTGAGGTCGGCGACGGCGACGACGTCCAGCGGCGTCGAGCCGGGCGCCTGCGGGACGCCGACCCCGAGCTGGACCGGGGAGGTCGACGCATCCCCGTCGACGGTCACGTACGCGAACCAGGTGCCGTCCTGCGGCAGCTCGACGGGCGCCGACCAGGCCGGCCCGTCACCGCGGCGCAGCGTGACGCGGATGTCCTCGCCGGGAGCCCCGGCGCGCGCCAGGCGGACGCTGATGCGCTGCGGGGTGCGCTCCTCGGGCGGGAGCATCGTCGTGAGCACGTTGCTCCCGCGCCGCGCGGGCGCGAGCGTCAGCTGCGCGCCGCCGTCGGCCAGCAGCGCCGTCCCGAACGCGGGACCGGCGAACAGCGTGCCACGCTCGGCGGGGAGCGGCTGACCGCGGCCCTGGGCGATGCCCGAGAGCGCCGCGGCGAGCCCGACGATCGCCACGACGCCGACGGCCTCGACGCGCACGAGCCGCGAGCCGCGCCCCGTGGGCGCGGCCCCGGCCTCGGCCCCGGCGCGGCGCGCCCGCCAGAAGACGACGGCACCGGCGACCGCGACGAGCGCGACGAGCGCGGACTTCACGAGCACGACGCGCCCGTAGTCCGACCAGCGCAGGAAGTACCAGGCGTCGACCTCGCGCACGGCGGCCAGGACGCCGGTGACGATCGCGACGCCGAGCGCCCCGGCGGCGACCGGGGCGAACGCCCGGGCGGCACTGACGGCGGGGACCGCGTTGCGGACGGTGAGCAGCACGATCGCCAGCACGCCCCCGAGCCACAGGCTCGCGGTCAGCACGTGCACGGTCTGGTCCAGCACGGTCCACGCCGACGGGTCCGACAGGACGTGCCCGGACAGGGCGTAGGTGAGCAGGATCGCGACGGCGCCGCCGGCGAGCAGCCGGCCGCGGAGCGGATCGCGGCGCTCGCCGAGCGCGAGCAGCGCCACGGTGACGAGCGCGAAGAGGACGAGCCGCAGCAGGTCGGCGCGCGCGGTCGGGGCGGCGGTCAGCAGCCCGAGGTCGACCTCGCCGCCCGTGCCGGAGGTGGCGGCGGCCAGGACGCCCTCGACGGCCGCGAAGCCGACGAGGATCCAGGTGAGCGGCGCGGCGGCGCGGACACGCGCCCGGGCCGCGTCGAGGGACGGGTCCTCGCGGCGGCGCAGGAGCGCCAGCAGCACGAAGGCGCCGAGCAGCAGCGCGGCGGCGGCGACGCCGAGCCAGCGGCCGAGGACGGCGACGACGCCGTCGCTGACGGCGTTCTCGCCGCCGCGGCCGCCGGCACCGGTGCCGCCGAGCTTCTCGGCTCCGGGCGGGGCGGCGCCGCCGGCTCCCGCCACGCCGAAGTCGAACGTGCCGCGGACGAGGTGGCCGTCGTTGCCCAGGACGCTCCAGCGGACCGTGTAGACGGCGCTGGGCAGCGTGCGACGGGGGGTGACGGAGAAGGTGCGGTTGCCGGCAGAGGCGACCACCGGCGAGGTGGGGACGCGGCGTCCGCGGGCGTCGAGCAGCTCGATGCGGGAGCCGCGCGCGACGCCGGACTCGCTGAGCGCGAGACGGACCGCGTCGGGAGCCTGGGGGCTCACGAGTCCGGCCTGGGGGGCGGACTGCAGCAGGAGGGGATGCGCCAGCGCCGTCGCCGGCCCGGTGCCCATGAGGGCACCGAGCGCGGCGAGCGTGCCGACGACGAGGCGTCGGACCATCAGGGTGCGACGAGGACTACGCCTTGCGCACGCACGGGTTGTACGTGCGGGTGCGGGTGATCGTCCGGGTCTTGCCGGTCTTCAGGTTGCGGACCTTGATCCGCAGGGTGACCTTGACCTTGTTCTTCGTGAACGAGCGCAGGTCGACAGTGGTCGTGTAGCGACCGGTCTTCGCGTTGCGCTTCGTCGCCTTGGCCTTCTTGCCCGAGACCGTCACGGTGCCGCCGAGGACGCGGTGGCCCTTGACCTTGTCGAGGCGGATCGTGAAGGTCCGGCGGCTGGCGCAGGACTTCGCGGCGGCCACCTGGCGAACGGCCGGCTTGGCGTCCGTCGGGCAGATGCCGGGCGGGCAGACCCAGATCTCCGAGTGCGGCTTGTAGAAGCCCGCGTCGGGGTTGCCGGGCCAGTTGCGGCGGTTGAAGTTGACGCCCAGGGCGCCGGTCTTCTCGTCCCGCCATGCGTCGTCGTAGGAGAGCTTGCCCTCCGGCGAGACGTCCACCGCGTAGAGGCGGTGGTCACCGTCGACGCCCGTCCGCGACACGAAGTAGTTCGAGAACGTGAGACGCCACGGGACGCCGTTCTGGTCGATCGAGTGGTTGTCGAAGGCCGCCCAGTGCGGGCCGCCGGACGTCACGTCGTTGACCTTCAGCGCGTCGACGAACTTCGGGCAGTCGGCGACGACCTCGCCCTTGGCGAGCTTGTTGAACACCTGGATGCCCGTGAGGTTCAGGCGCTTGATGCCCCGCGACAGGTCGCACTCGACGGTGCCGTCCTGCGCGGACTCGATCACCGGCGAGATGTCGATGTCGTAGATGAGCTTGGCCTGGCCCTGGTCGAAGTAGTTGTCCGACGCGGGGTTGCGGCCCTGGACGGCCCGGAACAGCAGCTTGTTGTTCGGGGTCACCTGGTGCCACGCACCGCCGGCGCAGCCGCCGGGCTCGTCGGAGAACTTCTGGTTGCCGCCGTCACCGCTGCGGATGATCGACAGACCGTCGTTCCAGACCTGCACGACCTGGTCGGAGAAGTCGCCCTTCGCCTTGGTGATGTCCGGGACGAAGAACACGCCGCCACCGCACATCGAGCCCGCGAAGAAGCCCTTGGAGTCGATGCCGCCGTACTTCTTCTTGGCGTCGGGGTAGGTCTTGGCGTTCTCCATGATCCCGTACTGCTCGTGCGCGCGGTTGGCGGGCTCGAGCGGGCCGTCCGGCACGTTGGCGACGCCCTTGAGCACCGGCGAGCCGGCCTTCGAGGTGTCCCACGAGCGGATCGTCGGGCGGAACGCGTACTTGTCGACCGTCTTGACCGGGTCGAGCACGATCTCGCGCGGCTCGGCGTAGTCGGAGGTCAGGCCCCAGCCGAGGTCGTTGCGGATCTGGATGCCGTGCGGGTTGGCGCAGGTGCCCAGCGGGCGGGCCTCGCGGACCGAGCAGGGCTCCGGGACGCCACCGGCATTGCCGGAGAGCACGCCGCCGATGTTGCCGGCGGAGACCGCGGACTCGACGACGACGCCCTTCTCCTTGTCGGGCTTGAACGTGACGAGCTGGCCCGGGGAGCCGCCGAAGTTCGCGAGCGGACCGCCCATGAGCGTCAGCAGGAAGCGGCCGTCGGGCCCCTTCTCGTACGCGTCGGCGATCGTGCCGCCCGGGTACTCCGTGGGCGCGATCTCGTTGAGCAGCTTCAGGTTCGGGATGTCGTCGGCGCCGAGGACGTGCGTGGTGCCGATGAACAGCGAGCCGGCGAGGATCGGGTCCCCGTCCTCCCACTCGTACTGCATGTGGTGCGCCTCGTTCTCCAGGCCCCAGGGCAGCGGGAGCTGGACGAAGTTGACGACCTTGCCGTAGTCGGGGTTCTCCGACCCGTCGAGGTTGATCTTGCGGGTGTCGATGACCTGGAAGCCGTCGAGGCCCGGCAGGAACTGCGGGTTGAGCAGGTCGGCGAGGCCCTGCGGGTTGACCGTCGCGTTGGTGACGAGCTTGCTGATGACGTCGGCGTGGACGTCGGCCACGTTCTGCTTGGACGACCAGACGACGTTGTAGGTCGGCTTGGCCAGCGGGCTGGGCTGCTTGCCCTTGCCCTGCTCGAACGCGGTCTGCGCGGCCTTCCACTCGGCCACCGCCTTGTCGCGGCGCTCGATGGCGCCGGGGATCGTGTTGTTCTTGACCTGGCCGATGTTCGTGGCGTTGCCGAGCGTGTTGGCGAGCCACTGGGGGTTGATCGGCAGATCGTTGTCGCCGGTCAGCTGCGAGGACGCAGTCGACGGGACGAGGACGCCGGCGGCGAGGACGGCGGCGGCGGCCGCGGCCCATCGTCTCCCGCGTCGTGCGGGGGTGTTCCCTGCCATGTGCGAACGTCTCCTGGGGGTTCCGAGATGTGGTGAAGCGGTCCCTCCCAGGACCGCGGGCGCAAACTCTACAAAACATGTCGAGTTTGTGTTGTTTTAGCCGGTCGGAACGTCCGGAAACGCGACGGGGCCGCCACGCACGACGGCGTGACGGCCCCGCGGAACCGCGGTACGACGGGGGGACTAGCGCCCGTTGACCGCGTCCTTCAGCGCCTTGGCGGCCGTGAACTTCGGCGCCTTGGAGGCCTTGATCTGGATCTTCTCGCCGGTGGCCGGGTTGACACCCGTGCGGGCACCACGCTCGGCGACGGTGAACTTCCCGAAGCCGGCGATGTTGACCTCGCCACCGCGGGCCAGCGTCTCGGACAGGATCGCGGTCAGGCCGTCGACCGCCGCCTTGGCGTCGCCGGCACCCAGGTCGGTCTTCTCCGCCAGGTGCTGCGCGAGCTCAGTCTTGTTCACGTTTCTTCCTCCTGCTGATGGGTTCCCTGCGCCAGATTGGTGCCCAGGGTGTGTGCGTGGAAATCCCGTCTGGCCGGGACCGGTGGAGCACCCTAGACCGTTCCGCGGACGGACCACGTCCCGGAAAGGCAGGCGCCATCGGCACTTTCGCGGGTTTGGGGCCGCTCGCAGGGGGAATCCCGAGGGTGTGCAACGACCCGTCGGCGACCACGATCTCGAGATGCGGCTCCGTGCCGTGCCCGAGAACGTGCCGGTCGTGCGCCACGCGCTCGGCGGCATGGCCGCCACCCGCGGCGCCGACAAGCGCACCCGCGGCGCGATCGCCCTGGCGGTCACGGAGGCGGTCGCGAACGTCGTCGTGCACGCCTACACGGACCGCACGGACAGCGTCGGCCTCATGGAGGTCCACGCGACCGCCGACGCCGACGAGATCGACGTCGTCATCCGCGACGAGGGCGGCGGGCTGCGCCCGGACTCCCCCGGGGCGGGCCTCGGCGCCGGCCTGCGGCTGATCGGCGCGATGGCCCAGCGGTTCGACATCACCCGCCGGGACGGCGCGACCGAGGTCCACATGGCGTTCAGCCTGCATCCGGCGCAGCTCGCGGCATGAGCGCGCAGCCCGCCGACACCCGGTTTGCCCCTGCCGCCCCTCGGGTAGGTCGGGGCGGTCCGATGTTCGACTTCGCCCTCCGCTCCGAGGTGCTCCCCGACGACGTCCACGTGCTCGCCGTGGCCGGGGAGATCGACCTCTTCACCGCTCCCGACCTCAAGCACGCGGCCGCCGAGGCGATCGAGGGCGGCGCCCGCCGCATCGTCATCGACCTCACCGACACGCGCTTCCTGGACTCCACCGGTCTCGGCGTGCTGATCGGCATCGCCAAGCGCGTCCGGCCCGCCGGTGGTGACGTCGCGATCGTCAACACGGAGCCCACGACCGCGAGCACGTTCGCGATCACCGGCCTCGACGGGGTCCTGTCGGTCGTCCCCACGCGCGACCTCGCGCTCGAGCAGCTGCGCGCCACGCAGGCCTGAGCGCCGTCACCGGCGCGGACCGCCGACCGTCCGGGTCCCCGCTATGCTCGCCCGGCGGGCACCGGACGCCCGCGCGCTCGACCGATGTCCCTGCCGCCGCACGAACCGCCCCCGTTCTCCCTCGAGCAGCGCCGCGCCCAGGATGGAAGTCGCGTCGTCACCGTCCGCGGCGAGATCGACCTCGCGACCGCCCCGGAGGTGCAGCAGGCCCTCGGCGCCCGCCAGGACGGGGAGATCGCCCTCGTGCTCGACCTGCTCGGCACGTCGTTCCTGGACTCCTCGGGGATCCGCGTGCTCGTCGAGGCGCACCGCCACGGGGCCGCGCAGGGCGTCCCGTTCCGCGTCGCCGGGTCGCGCCCGGTCCGCGAGCTGCTCGAGACCACGGGCGTCGCCGCGCACCTCGAGCTCGTCGACGCGCCGCCCGCCTAGGGCACGCGCGCCGGTCGTTCAGCGGTCGAGCTCGAACCAGACCCGCGTGCCGCCGTCGCGGTCGACGCCCCAGCGGGAGGCCAGGCGCGCGACGAGCGCGAGCCCGTAGCCGCCCTCGGTGGGCTCCTCGACCGGCGCGTCGAGGTCGCGGTCGGGCGGCAGGAAGCCGCTCCCCGGGTCGACGACGATCGCCCGGACCGCGCGCGTGTCGCAGCCGAGCGTCAGCTCCGTCGGCCCCCGCCCCCCGTGGCGGACCGCGTTGGACGCCAGCTCGCTGACGAGCAGCCGCACGTCCGCGAGCTCCGCGTCGGTCAGCCGCGGGCCGAGGTGCGCCTCGACCGCGCGCCGGGCCGCCGCGACCGAGCTCGGCGTCCCGTCGAGCACGAGCTGCAGATCGTCGGGCCCGAGCGGCCGCGGGCGCGGCGGCGTCGCGGCCGGCCCCGGCCCGACGACCACGGCGACGACCGCGGTGTCGTCGCGCTGCGTGCCGACCGTGTGGCCGTCGATCGCCGCCCGGACGCGGTCGAGCACCGCGTCGGCGGACGCCGGACGCAGCCCTTCCAGGGCGGCGTGCAGGCGCTCCTCCCCCAGGCGCCCGTCGGCCCCGACCGCGTCGGTCACCCCGTCGGTGCGCAGCACGAGCGCGTCGCCCTCCCGCAGTTCGACCTCCTCCACCCGCCAGCGCGGATCCGGGAACGCGCCGGGCAGCGACCCGGGGTGCCCGACCGGCCGGACCGCCCCGTCGCGCAGGAGCAGCACGGGCGGGTGCCCCGCCAGGAGCACCTCGGCGCGTCGGCGGGCGTCGCAGAGCCGCAGGTGCACGAGCGCGACCGAGCACAGCGACAGCTCCTCCCGGCGCCCGAGGAGCGCATCGAGCCGCGCGACCGCCTCCAGCGCCGAGCCCGTCTGGGTGGCCGCCGCCTCCAGGGCGCCGCGCGCCAGCGCCGTCACGGACGCGGCCGCCGCGCCCTTGCCGGTGACGTCGCCGATGACCAGCAGCCAGCCGTCCTGCAGCGGGTAGGCGTCGTAGAAGTCGCCACCGACCTGCGTCGCGGCCCCGACCGCCCGGTAGTAGGCGCCGACCTGCGCGCCGGGGATGTCCGGCACCTCGGGCGGGCGCAGGCTGTGCTGGAGCGCCTGGGCGACGTGCCGCTGCTCGGCCTCCGCGGCGGTCAGCTGGCCGACGAGGCGGGCGTTCTCGATCACGAGCGCGGCGCGGGCGGCGAGCGCCCGGCCGAACCGCTGGTCGGCGCGGCCGAAGCGCGCGCGGCGGCCGCCGCGCACGAGCTCGAGCGTGCCGACGTGCCTCCCGGCGGCCGACAGCGGCAGCACGAGCGTCGGCCCCGGGTCGTCGGGGCTCCGGCCGCGCTCCACCACCGTGCGGGTCGTGCCGGTCGTCGCGGTCTCCACGAGCGTGACGCGCGCGAGGTCGGCGTAGGACGGGGCGAGCGCCTCGAGCAGCACGCCCGCCGCCGACTGGGGGCCGTCCCCCGGCCGGGCGTCGCCGACCGCCGCCAGCAGCGCGAGCCGCGCGACGTCCCCCTCGAGGCGCATCCGCGCCTGCGACGCGAAGCCGGCGAGCACGCAGACCGCGGTCACGGTCGCCGCCCGGACGACGTTGGAGGCCTCCAGGAACGTGCCGTCGACCGCGCCCCCGAGGAGGATCAGCACGACCGCGATCGCCCCCAGCGCGAACGTCGCGCGCGGGCCGCCGAGCAGGGCCATCACGAGCACCGGGACGCTCGTGACGCCCGTCAGCACCACCGGCGCGTCGATCACCACGTCCGCCGCGAAGACGAGCAGCTGGGCGAGGACGAGCAGGGTGAAGCGCAGGGCGGGGCCGCGGAGCACGGCGCCCATCATCGCGCGTGGTCCGGCGCGGCGCACGCGGGAGGGGGCGGGGCGCCGGCGCACCCGCCGGTCCGGGCGCACACCGTTCCGAGGGCCGCCGGCGCCCCGCCCCCTCGGGCGTATCGGCCGGTCGCTCCGTGGTTTCCCGCTCGCCAGGGCGACCAAACCCGCGTCGCCGGACGCAGTTTCCGGCGGGTGGACGCCCGCGGTTGCACCCGGCGCCCCGGCACGGTTGACTCCCCCCATGACCGAGCATCCGATGAGCGGGGTGTCCGACGCCCTGGAGGCCCGCCGCCGCGAGGAGCGGCGCGCGGTCGAGGAGGCCGGCGGCGGCGAGGCCGAGGGCTTCGAGCTCGCCGAGGCGCTGCTCGTGGAGCACGCCAGCCACGGCGACCAGCACACGACCTCGCAGATCGGCCGGCACGCCGGCCGCAGCGACGAGGCCGCCGCGGCCCTGGACCCCGACGTCTACGGCGAGGCCGACCGCGAGCGCCACGCGTGACCCAGGACATCGCCGGACTCCCGGTCCTCGACGACGGACGCTTCGGCGAGCTCGAGGCGGACTTCGGCCCGGAGGGCGCCCGCGAGATCGTCGACGGCTTCGTGCAGGAGACCGACCGGCAGCTCGGTGCGATCGTGGCCGCCGTCACGGCCGGCACGATCGACGAGACGCTCGTGCGCGAGGCGCACGGCGTGAAGGGCGGGGCGATGCTCGTCGGAGCGACCCGTCTGCAGCAGGCCGCCTACGACCTCGAGCGCACGGCCCGGGCCGGCGTCGATCCCGCGCACGCCGCCGCCGTCCTGCGCGACGCGTGGGCCGCGACCCGCGCCCGCCTGGCGTAGGCTGCGCCCGTGATCACCGGCTCCCGCACGATCGAGATCGCCGCCGACGCGACGGCCGTCTACGAGCACCTCGCCGACGCCGCCGGCTTCCCGGACTGGCAGAGCACCGTCCGCGCCGTGGAGGTCCGCGAGACCGGCCCGGACGGGCGCCCGCTCGCGACCCGTCAGACCATCGACGCGAAGGTCCGCACGGTGTCGGTGAACCTCCGCTACCGCTACGACGCGCCCCGCTCGCTGAGCTGGACCTCCGAGAAGGGCAGCGACGTGAAGAAGCTCGAGGGGGAGCTTCACCGTCGAGCCGACCGAGAGCGGCTGCCGCGTGCGCTACGACCTCGCGGTCGACCCGGGCCGCACGCTCGGGCTGCTCGCCCGCGGACCGGTCGTCGACCAGGTCCGCAACCGCGTGCTCGACGGCACGCTGGACGCGCTCGCGCGCGTCTTCGCCCCCTGACGCGCGGCCGGGTCGCCGGCCCCGCGCGCGCTACTTCGACAGCGGCTCGACCCGCGGGAACTGCGACGTCCGCCCGTCGACCGTCCACGGCTCGGACTGCAGGCACGGCGCGGCCTGCGCACCGGCCGACTGGGCGTTCGCCGGGTTGGACGTGTGCTTGCAGCTGAACGAGGCCAGCGGCCCGTCGATGATCTTCCCGAGCCCACCGGGCACGTGGTACGGGTTGTAGCGGTTGGTCGGCGAGCGCTTCTCGGCCCCGAGCAGCCCCTCGCTCCAGATCGGGGAGAGCACGCGCAGCGCCCGGTTGGGGCGGCCGCCCGGACCGGGGACCGTGTAGTTCGTCGCGGCCGCGACGGTCGCGGCGCCCGCCACGAGGTCCTCGCGGTAGGCGTCGACGAAGCGGATCACCGGCACGAGGTCACGCCCCGCGCGGTCGAGCACCCCGACGAGCGGGCGCGCCGCGTCCACCACCCGGGTCAGGGCGGGCAGGCCGCGCCGGGCGGCGGTCACCACCGGGTCGATGCCGCGCGCGAGGCGCTGCAGGCTCGGCCCGAGGCGGATCGCCTCCTGCAGCGACGGGCGCAGCTGCCGGGCGACCGGGCGCAGGGTCCGCAGCGTCGGCGCCGCCTCCCGCGCCGTGTCCTCCACCGCCCCGGAGAAGCTGCGCACGTCGCGCAGGAACCCCGGGAGCTCGCGGATCGTCGCCGTCAGCTGCGCGTTGCGGTCGGCGGTCGCGTCGAGGACCTCGTCGCCGGCGACGACGAGCTCGCGCAGGTCGCCCTCGCGGTCGGCGATCGTCTGCAGCGTCGTCGCCGAGTCGCGGATCAGGGCGCGCAGCGCGGGACGCTGGGCGTCGAGCACGTCGAGGGTGCGGCGCAGGTCGCGCGCCGCCGGGGCGGCGTTGCCGAGGACCGCGCTGATGTCGTCGGCACGGCCGTCCAGCGCGGTGTCGACGTCCCCCAGGAAGTCCTTGAGCGCCTGCCGGGTCGGGGCGTCGAAGCTCGCCAGGACGTCGTCCAGGCCCTCCGCGGCCTGCACGTTGCCGGCCGGGAGCGTGCCGCCGTCGGGGACCGGCGTGCGGCCCTTCGTGCCCGGGGTCAGCTCGATGAACGTCTCCCCCAGCAGCGTCTTCGCCCGGACGATCGCGCGCGCGTCGGCGGGCAGCGGCGCGTAGCGGCGCTCGAGGTCGATCGTCGCCCGGATCCGGGTCCCGACCGGCTCGGTCCGCACGACGCGGCCGACGGGGACGCCCGCGATCCGCACCGACGCGTTGGACGTCAGCTGCGCGGCGTCGCGGCCGAACAGGACCTGCACCTCGTAGCCCTTGGGCTCCAGCGGCACGGTGCCGCCGAAGCTCTTCCAGACGAACAGCGTGAAGCCGAACACCGAGAGCGCGAAGACGACGGCGACGGCGATCTGCGAGAGGGCTGGCGGTCGGGTTCCCATGGGCTACTTCGGGCAGAAGGGGGCGAGGTCGCCGAGCTGGGACAGCAGCGGCCCGATGCCGTCGAACGCGTAGAGGGTGGCGCAGTCGAACAGCAGCATCCCGCGCCAGGCGGCGCCGTTGGCGTCCTCGTTGCTGATGAACGACATGCCGTTGTGGGCGAACCAGGCGATCCAGAACAGGTAGCCCTCGTCCTTGCCCTCCGGGTTGTGGGCGAGCGTGTTGACGATGTAGTTCAGGCCGCGGAACGCGGTGGTCAGGGACGGCGTGACGGCGCTGAGCGAGCGGGTCGCGGGCGCCAGGTCCCGGGCCAGGGGCTGCGACTCGCGCACGAGCGGGCGCAGCCGGTCGCGCAGGATCGGGACCGCCTCGCGGACGAGCGGCTCGGCGGCCTTCAGCGCCCCCGGGGCGCGCGCCGCCACGGGCCCGAGGGCGCGGGCGGCCGGCTCGAGCTCGGCGCTGAAGTCCCGTGCGGAGTCCAGCGCGCGCCGCGTGGTGCGCAGGGTCGCGGGGAGCTTGCGCACCGAGGCGCGCAGCGCCCGCTCCTCGGCGGCGAGCGCCGTGACCGTCGCGTTGCCGGACTCGACGAGCTTCGCGAGCTCGACGTCGCGCTCGCCGACGCGGCGGGTGAGGATCGCGAGGTTGCCGACCAGGCGGCGCAGCTGGCGGCGCCGCTCGGCGAGCGCGCCGCTGACGGTCCGCAGGTCCTCGGCCGTCGGCCCGAGCGACGCGAACAGCCGGCGCAGGTCCTCCCCGCGGCCCGCGAGCCCCTCGTCTGAGCCGGCGACGAGCACGTTGAAGAAGCGGCGGGTGTCGAGGTCCAGCGCGTTGGTGAGCTCGTCGCTGTCGATCGGCGGGGACGTCCGCGCGATCGGCACGAGACCGCCGTCGGGGAGCTCCTTCGCGGGCGGTCGGCCCGGGAACAGCTCCATCTGCAGGTCCTTCAGCGGCGAGTTCGGGACCATCGTGGCGAACGCGTTGTCCCAGACCCGCGGGAGCTTGTCGCGCTCGATCTCCAGCGCGACGATCGCGCGCCCGTTGCGCAACTCGACGCCCTTGATCATGCCGACGCGCACCCCGGCGACGTTCGCGGGCTGGCCGAGTCCGGGGGCCAGCCCGGGGACGGTCGCCATCTCGACCTTGACCGTGTACGTGTCGCGGAACGGCAGGCTGAGCCGCTGGTTCACGAGGATGTAGCCGGCGCACACCGCGGCGATCGCCATCAGCACGCCGATCGCGATCAGCCAGCGGCCGTAGCGCTCCAGCTGGCGCCTCATCGTCCCGCCTCCCGGCGCGTCTGCGCGGCCCGGCGCAGCCGCTGCTCGGTGCGCCGCAGCTGGGTCGGCGTCGCACGGCGCGTGGCGCGACGGGCGGCCGCGGCCCGGCGCAGCTCGGCCGCGGTGGCGGACCGCGCGGTCATCGCCGTCGGCGCGGAGGCGGGGGCGCGCAGGTCGGGCGCGGGCTGGTCGCGGCAGGGCAGGTCCGGGCGGAACGGCGGGAACTTCCCGGGCCCGTTCCAGCGCGGCCGCACACCCTGGATCGGCTCCGGCCCGACACCCAGCAGCGGCCCGAGGCCGGGGATGTCCCCGCTGCCGATGACCTGGTCGCCGATGCCCGCGAGGTAGCGGACCTGGTGGCCGTTGCCGTCGAAGGTCGACGCCGCGCTGTTGAGGCCGACCATCGCGTGCACGAGGTCCTGCCACAGCGGCCGGCCCGAGCTGAGGGCGCCGTCGTCGAGCTTCGTCTCGAGCACGGGCGTGACGCGCTCGCGGACGCAGTCGCTGACCGGCGTCACCAGCGGGAACAGGGTCTGCAGCCGGTCGGTCAGCCGCGGCAGCTCGGTGAGGGCGGGCCGCAGGGTGGCGATCAGGCCCGGCAGCTCGGCCGGCCGGGTCGCGCGCTCGAGCTGGTCCAGCAGCCGCACGGTGCCGCGCAGGACGGGCGGCGCGACGCGCAGGCCGGGCCGCAGGTCCTGGGCGAGGCGCCCGGTGGGCGGCAGCGCCCGGTCGATCGCGCGCAGCGCGGGCGGCGCCGTGGTCAGGACGGTGTCGAGCTCGCGGATCCCCTCGCCGAGCGCGCGGCTCTCCGCGGCGAGCGCCCCCGACGTGCGGGCGAAGCCGGTGACGAGGCCGCCGAGCGCGTCCTCGTTGGCGGCCAGCGCGCCGGTGATCCGCGACAGCGAGCGGATCGTCGTCGACAGGTCGTGGGTGCGCTCGCCGCGCGCCGCCTTCGACACGATCGCGATGTCGCGCAGGGCGGGCACGGCGGGGCGGAACGAGCGGCCGAGGTCGCGGGCGCCCCCGTCGGCCAGCGCGGTCCCCGCCTCGTCCAGGACGTCGGCGAGCGCGTCGCGCGAGGGCCGGTCGAACGCGCCGCTGAGGATCTGGTCGAACTGCACCGGCAGCTTCGTCGCGCTCAGCGGGATCGTGCCGCCGTCGCGCATCTCCGGGGCGCTCGGACTGCCGGGACTGAGCTCGACGTAGAAGCCGCCCTCCAGGAACAGGCGCGGGCGGATCCGCAGCTCGGCGTCGGTGTGCACCGGGCGGCCGCGGTCCTTGAACTCCATCGTGATGATCGCGGTCGTCCCCGGCCCGTGATCGAGGTCGACGACCTTCGCGACGTCCACGCCCGCGATGCGGACCGGGGAGCCCTTGCGCAGCTCGTTGGAGCTGTGCAGGACGGCCTTGACGCGGTACCCCTCGACGAACGGGACGCGCTTGGTGAAGGCCCCGTACACGCCCGCGAGGAACAGCACGACCGCGATCGCCCCGAGAACGGGCGTCGGGATCCGGTGGTCCGGTCCGTAGCGCCTCACTTCTCGACCTCCAGCAGGCCGGCCGCGCGCGCCCGGTCGGTCGCCTCCTGCGGGGCGGCGGTCAGCTCGGTGCGGGCGGGCTGCCGGCCCTCGGGGTTGCCGATGTGGCGGCCGGGCCGGTAGGGCTCGTTGCCGGACTCGCACTCGGTCGCGTCGTTGATCGGCCGCGGGTTCGCGTTGAGCGTCGCGGCGGGACCGGCGCTCTGCAGCTGCTGGTCGAGCCCGAGCATGAACAGGGCGTTGAGGCCGGAGCCGTCGGCGTTGCCGTTGGCGACGACCTCGCCGAGGTTGCGCAGGACGATCGCGAGCGTGTTGCAGGTCTGCTGGGCGGGCAGCAGCGTCTGCAGCGTGCCGTCGAGCGTCGAGACGGTCGTGGTGAGCTTGCGGACCGCGGAGGGCGTCGACGGGTCGCGCGAGAGCCGGTCCAGCGCGACGAGCGTCGTGCGCAGCCGTCCGGCGAGGTCGGGGACGCCCCGCAGCACGGGGGTGGTGGTGCGCAGCGCCGCCGTCAGGCTGCGGGCGGCGGGGCGCAGCAGCTTCGTGCCGGGACGCAGCGCGGTGCTGATCGCGGCGGCGTCGTCCAGGACGGGACGCGAGACGCGCAGCGCCCGGGTCGCGGCGATCTCGGTGCGGGGCAGCTCGACGATCGCCTGCTCGAGCTGCGGGCCGGCGGCCTCGAGCGCGTCGAGCGTCGTCGCACCGTTCAGCAGCAGCGACACGAACCGCGGCGCGACCGGCTCCAGCGCGCGCGACAGGCCGGACACACCGCGCACGAGGCCCTCGAGGTCGGTGTCGCGCGCGGCGAGCACGCCGAGCACGCGCTGGGCGGGCGGCAGCAGCTCGCCGGTCTCCGCGATCGCCTCGTTCATCGCGGTGCCGCGGCCCGCGAGCGCGTCCCCGAGCACGGTGATCGTGCCGCGGATGCCGCGCGAGGTCTCGTCGTCGAAGACGTTGAACGCCTCGTCGAGCTCGACGATCGGCTGCGCCTGCTGCAACGGGATCTCGCCGCCCGCGGGGATGCCGCGCGCCGAGCGGCCGGGGATGACGTCGAGGTACTTCGCGCCGAGGATCGACCGCGGCCGCACGCGGACCTCGGAGTCGACCGGCAGGCCCTCCTGGTCCTTCTGCAGCTCGAGGTCGAGCTTCGCGCGCGCGGGCAGCCGGCCGTCGGCGGGCAGCGCCTCGATCTTCTTGATGATCCCGATGCGCGCGCCGCCGATCCGGACCTCGCTGCCCCCCGCGGTGAGCTCGGCGGCGTCCGGCACGATCGCGGAGATCTGGTAGGCGGGGACGTACGGCAGGCCCTTGTTGGCGTTGTAGGACAGCAGCACGCCGATGACCGTGACGATGAGGATCATCGACCCGACGAGGATCGGGTTGCCGAACAGGTCGCCCGGGCTGAACGTCGTGTTGGAGGGCTTGCGGGTCATCCCAGCAGGTAGTCCAGGAGGCTCTCGGTGGTCTGCTGGTCGGTCCCGCCGCCGGACCCGGACCCCTTGCCGCCGCCGAGGATGCCCGGGAGCAGCTCGGGCAGCTTCTCGAGACCGGGCACCTGGATCGGCGGCAGGCCGGGCAGCTCGATCGCGGGCGTCGTGGGCTTCGGGGTCGCGGTCGGCTGCGGGGGCGCGGGCGCGGCGGCGGGGGCCTCCCCGGTCTGCGGGCGCGCGGCGGGCCGGCGGGCGCCGTCGCGCGTCGGCGCGGTCTTCGCGGCACGCTGCGGCGTGGTGGTCGTGTACGTCGCGCGGCACGTCTCGGTCGGCGTGGTGGCGAAGAACGCGCAGCTGTTGAAGAACGCGTGCGCGGGCGCGATGTGGCCGTAGGAGTCGTAGCGCCCGGTGAAGCCGACGGCGTTGTACGCGTACTTCGCGAGGAACTCGGTGGCGCCGCGCTCGCGCAGGTTCGTCACGAGGCTCGCGAGCTGCGTCCCGGTCGGTCCGGCGGCGGCCGCGAATGTCCGCAGCAGCCGCACGACGGGCCGGGCGCTGCGGACGGCCGTGCGACCGGTCACCGCGGTCTGCCCGAGCGCGCGCAGCGCGGGCCGCCCGGCCGCGGCCGCGGGGGCGATCTGGTCGAGCAGCCGCACGAGCTCGGGCGCCGTCGTGCGCGCCTCGCGCAGCAGCGGCGTCGTCTCGCGCGCGAAGGTCTCGAAGCGGCGGACGGTCGGCTCGGTCTCGTCCAGCAGCGCGGGCAGGCGGCGGATGCCCTCCTGCAGCTCGCTGCGACGGTTCGCGGTCCGCTGCGTCACCGCCGCGGCGCGGTCGACGAAGTCGCCGACGCGCTCCGGCCGCCGGGCGAGGTCGGCGACCACGCGGTCGGTCGCCGAGACCGCGTCCTGCAGGTCGCGACGGTCGCGGTCGAGCCGGTCGAGCACCTGGCGCAGCAGCCCGAGCGTCGGGTTCGCGCGGCGCAGCACGTCGTTGACGTCGGTGCCGCGGCCGGCGAGCCCGAGCCCGAGCGAGCTGACGACGATCGAGAACCGCTGCCGGACCGGGAGGTCGAAGATGTTGAAGAGGTCGGTGAACGCCACCGGCACCTTCGTGCGCGTGACCGGGACCGTCGGGACCCCGTCCTCCTCGCCGAGCTCGCGGCCGTCCGGGGAGCCGGGGTCGCACTGCACGAACCGCTCGCTGATCAGGCCCTCGGGCTGGATGTCGCAGGCGGCGTCGCTGCGGAACGGCGCGAAGCGGCCGTCGACCGACATCTCGATCCGCGCGCGGTAGTCGTCGGTGAGCGTGACGTCGTCGACCGTCCCGACGCGCGCGCCGGCGATCTTCACGACCTGTCCCGGGATGATCCCCTTGGCGGTGTCGAAGATCGCGTTGACGCGGTACTGCGCCCCGTCGGCCGCTCCCGAGCGGGCGGGACCGAGCGCGAGCGCGACGCCGACGGCGGCGAGCGCCGCGAGCAGCCCGAGGGCGAGCAGGCGCCGCGGGCCCGTGCCGGCCGCGATCGTGCGGGCGAGCGCGCTCACGGCCGGGTGCTCCGGGGGTCGCAGATCGACTCGTCGGGCACGTACGGGCTCGAGCCGTCCGGGGCGGCGTCGGCGGCCGCGCCCGGGCAGCGGGCGGTGACGCCGGAGCGCACGCCGGGCGCCCCCATCCCGGGACCGGGGCTCAGCAGGCCCGTGAGCGTCGGCCCGCCGGTCGCGAAGCCGATGCGGGCGAAGTGCCCGTTGGCGTCGTAGCTCGTGGCGGCCTGCCCGCCGAGGCCGTTGAAGAGGCCGAGCACGAGGTCGGGGGTGTACGGGCGCAGGCCGGTGAAGATCGGGGCGGCGCCGCGGACCGCGGTGGTCGTCGAGTCGACCGCGGGGACGGCGACGGACGCGAGCGCGGGCGCGGCGCGCAGCACGGTGCGCAGCGACGGCAGCAGCGCGGTGAGGTCGTCGAGGACCGGGCGGGCCTGGCGCGCGGTGCCGGGCAGCTCGCGCAGGACGTCGGCGAGCGGGGCGGCGGCGGGGCGCAGGTCGCGCAGCGCGGGCCGGACCTGGCGCAGCGTGCGGTCGGTCGTGGCGAAGGTGCGGCGCGCCTGGCGCAGCACGGCGGGCGCGCGGGTCAGCGCGTCCTGCAGCGCGCCGCGCTCGTCGGCGATCGACCGCAGCGCCCGCGCCGTGGTCGTGATGCCGGCGCCGACGTCGTCGCGGCGGTTGGCGAGGACCTTCGTGACGGCGGCGCCCGTGGTGACGAGCCGCCCGACCGCCGCCGTGTCGAACGCGAGCTCCTCGGCGAGCGCGCGGCCCTGGCCGACGGCGGGGTTCAGGTACTGCGTGGCGCGGTTGGCGTCTCCGGCGGCGGTGCCCTCGAAGATCTCGCTGCCGTCCTTGATGATGTTCTGGAGCTTGCCGCGGGTCTTCGCGTCGAGCGCGTTGAGGAGCGTGTCGAGGTCGACGACCGGCCGCGTCTCGTCCTGGGAGAGGACGCCGCCGTCCGGGATCGCCTCGCCGCTCGACGGGCCCGGGGCGAGCTCGAGGTAGCGGTTGGCGACGCCGGAGAGGCCCACGAGGCGGATCTGCGCGACGGTGCCGCGGTGCAGCGGCTTGACCCCGTCGTCGGTGAGCGTCAGCGTCAGCTCGGCCTGGTTGTCGTCGGTCAGGTCGATGTCGGTGACCTTGCCGACGGGCCGCCCGGCGACCTGCACGAGGTTGCCCTTGACGAGCTGGCCGGCGTCGACGAACCGGGCCTTGACGACGTAGTCGCCGCTGCCGCCGAGCAGGACGACCGCGGCGACGGCGAGGGCGATGACGAGCGCCGCGACCGCGGCGATGCGCTGGGTGGGCAGGCCCCGCACGCGTCCGCGCTACCCGCCGATCGGGGCTCGAGGGTTGCCGCCCCAGAACACCTGCGTGCCGAGCATCCCGATGATGTGGATGCCGAAGATGTTCATGACCATCGACTTCGCGGTCGCGCGGCCGACGCCGACGGGTCCCCCGGTGACGTTGTAGCCGTAGTAGACGCCGACGAGGACGACGAAGGTCGCCATCAGCATCCCCTTGATCGCCGAGTACAGGAGGTCGACGGGGTTCTGGAACTGCCAGAAGATCTGGAAGTACCCGCCGGCCGACACCTCGGCGATCTGCTCGACGACCGCGATGTACGAGCCGAGGAACCCCGCGGCCACCGCGATGATGTAGACGAACGGCAGCACGAGCCACATCCCGAGCAGGCGGGTGGCGCAGAGGTAGAGCATCGAGTCGAAGCCCATGACCTCGAGCGCGTCGATCTCGTCGGAGATCCGCATCGAGCCGAGCTCGGCGACCATGCCCGTGCCGACCTTCGCGGCCATCATGTAGCCGAACGCGTACGGGGTGACCTCGCGCAGGTCGCACAGCGCGGTGAACGCGCCGACCGTCGACGGCGACCCGACCGCGCGGGTGCCGTAGACGCCCTCGATGCCGCACTGCAGCCCGAGGATGAAGACGAGCCCGAGGACGATCAGCACCGAGCCGACGACGAGGATCCCGGCCTGCCGCAGCGCCTCGCCGAAGAAGCGCATGACCTTCAGCGAGTAGACGTCGCCCATCACGCGGCCGGCGAACCGCAGCCAGACGCCGAACGGCAGGAAGATCCGGTCGTTGAGGGTCCTCATCGGACGGCCGACAGCTCCGGGTGGGTGGCCAGCAGCGTCTGCGTGAAGACGTAGTTGAACGCGCCGATGCCGAGGAACGCGATGACGACCGCCTCGTTGACCGCGCGGCCGACGCCCTCGGGGCCGCCCTTGGCGGTGAGGCCCTTGTAGCAGCAGACGATCGCGATGATCGCCCCGAACAGCGTCGTCTTCAGCAGCGAGCCCCAGAGCTCGGTCGTCGTCGCGTTCGTGAAGTACGTGGCGAAGAACGCGCCGACCGGGGCGCCGTTGGAGAGCGTCACGAGGACGCCGCCGAAGGTGCCGAAGATCAGCGCGTAGACGTTGAACATGCCGGTCGCGAGCATCAGCGCGAGGAAGCGCGGCACGACGAGGTTCTTGATCGGGTCGACGCCGAGCACCTGGAGCGCGTCGAGCTCCTCGCGGATCTTGCGGGCGCCGAGGTCGGCGCACATCGCGGTGCCGGCGACGCCCGCCATGACGATCGCGCAGACCAGCGGCGCGAACTCGCGCACGACGGCGAGGACGAACAGCCCGCCGAGCCGGTCGAGCGCCCCGAACAGGTTGAGGAAGTTCGCGGCCTGGATGCCGGACGGCCCGTAGGTGAACGCGATCGACGCGACGATCATCGGGAACCAGCAGAGCCGCAGCGCGAACAGGAACTGCGAGACGAACTCGCCGCCGTAGGGGTAGGGCGGACGGACCGCCGAGACGATCGTCTTGCCCGTGAGGATGCCCATCGAGCCGATCGTCTCGATGAACTCCCGCAGGGGCAGGAACGCGCGATCAGCTAGGCCGCGCACCATGAACGCTTCTCTCCCACATCCCTCTCCCGCGCCCCCGCCCTCGGGTCGAGGGCGGGCTCCGTGGCGCGCGGCGAGCCTAGCCGACGAGACTCTGGCCACGCAACCAGTACCGGCGCGGTCCGCCGCCGGCGCGCGCGGCGCGGCATGATGCCCGGCGTGTCCCCCGGTCCCGCCGCGACGGCGCAGCTCCTGGTCGCCCCGCTCGGCGTCGCCCTGGAAACCTGGCGGTCGCCGCTGCTGCTGCGCGGCCGGACCGGCGCCACCGCCCTGCTCGGCTCGTGGGCGGGCGGGTCACGCGCGGTGCTCGCGCCCGGCCCGCCGCTGCGGGTCGCCGTCGACGCGCCCGAGCCGTTCGCCGCCCTGGACGACCTGCCCGCCGTCACGGCCGCCGGCGACGCCCCGGCCGGTGCGGTGGGCGGCGGCTGGTTCGGCCTGCTCGGCTACCCGCTCGGCCGCGCCCTGGAGCCGGTCGGCGGCCCGCCGCCGCGACCGGTCCCGCTGCCCGGGGCGGCGCTCGCCTACCACGACCACGTGCTGCGCCAGGACGCGGCCGGCGACTGGTGGTTCGAGGCGCTCGTCACCCCCGACCGCGAGCCGGCGCTGCAGGAGCGCCTCGCGGACCTGCGCGCGCGAGCGGCCGCCCTGGTCGCCCAGGACGAGGGGCCCCGCCCGGTCCGCACCGGCACCTGGCGGGCCACCCCGTCGGCGGCCGGGCACGCCGCCGCGGTCGCCGCCTGCGTCGAGCGGATCCGTCACGGCGACCTCTTCCAGGCGAACCTCTGCCAGCGGCTCGACGGCCGGCTGGAGGGCGACGCGCTCGACGTGTTCGTGCGCGCGTGGGCGGCGCTGCGCCCCGCCAAGGCCGCCTACGTCCAGGGGCCGTGGGGCGTCGTCGCCTCGCTCTCCCCCGAGCTGTACCTGGAGCGCCACGGCCGCAGCGTCCTGAGCTCCCCGATCAAGGGGACGCGGCCGCGCGGGC
Organism: Conexibacter sp. W3-3-2; assembly: GCF_009707605.1. Lineage (NCBI taxonomy): Bacteria > Bacillati > Actinomycetota > Thermoleophilia > Solirubrobacterales > Conexibacteraceae > Conexibacter > Conexibacter sp. W3-3-2. Next base: position 1,794,731 of record NZ_WLYW01000001.1, read on the forward strand.
CCGACCCGGTCGCCGACGAGGAGGCCCGGGAGGAGCTCGAGAGCGCGGAGAAGGACCGGGCCGAGCACGTGATGATCGTCGACCTCGTCCGCAACGACCTCGGGCGCGTGTGCGCGACCGGGACGGTGCGGGTGAGCGCGCTCGCGCAGCCGCGCGAGGCCCCGGGCGTGTGGCACCTCGTCTCCGACGTGCGCGGCGAGCTGCCCGCCGGCGTCGGCGACGCGGAGCTCGTCCGCGCGACCTTCCCGCCCGGCTCGGTGACCGGCGCCCCGAAGGTCGCGGCGATGCAGGTGATCCACGAGCTGGAGAGCACCGGGCGCGAGGCCTACACCGGGGCGATCGGGCTCGCCGGCCCGCTCGCGGGGCTCGACCTGAACGTCGCGATCCGGACGTTCGAGGCGCGCGGCGAGCGGATCTGGCTGGGGGTCGGCGGCGGCATCGTCGCCGACTCGACCGGGGCCGGCGAGGCGACCGAGGCCGCCGACAAGGCCGCGCCGCTGCTCGCGGCGATCGGGTCGCCGCCGTTCGCGGCCGACGCGACGCCCGCCCCGCCCCCGGGCGCGGGGATCGCGCCCGCCCGGCGCGCGCCCGTGCCGCTGCCGCGGCCCGAGCCGGGACGCGGCGTGTTCGAGACGATCCTCGTCCGCGACGGGACCGCGGTCGACCTCGACGAGCACCTCGCGCGCCTGACCGCCAGCACGCTCGAGCTCTACGGGGACGCCTTGGCGTTCCGGCCGCTGGTCGCCGCGGCCCGCGCCGCGATCGCGACCGCGGGGCTCACCGCCGGCGAGGCCCGGCTGCGGATCGACGTCGTGCCCGGCCTGACCGGCCGGCTCGCCTCCCACGCGGTCTGCACGCCGCTGCCGCCCGCCGCGCCCTCCCCGGTCGTGCTCGGTCCGGTCGTCGTGCCCGGCGGCTTCGGCCCGCACAAGTGGGCCGACCGGCGGCTGTGGGACGCGCTCGCCGAGCGCGACCCCGGGGCGCTGCCGCTCGCCGTCGACCTCGACGGCCTCGTGCTCGAGGCCGCGCGCTCCAGCGTGCTCGCGCGCCTGGCCGACGGCAGCTGGGTGACGCCGCCGCTGGACGGGCGGATCCTGCCCGGCATCGCCCGCGCCCGCTCGATCCGCCAGCTGCAGGAGATCGGCGAGGTGATCGCCGAGCGTCCGCTGCCGCTCGGCGAGCTGGGCGACGCCGCGGAGATCCTGATCGTCAACGCCCTCCGCGGCGCCGAGCCGGCCGTGCTCGGTCCGGCCCGGGACTGACGGGCCGGCGCGGGCTCAGCCGAGCGCCATCCGCGGCTCGCCGTTCAGCAGCCCGTTCGCGGCGCGGGTGCACCGGCCCGAGCGCGGCGTCCCGCCGTTGTAGGCGAGCCGGACGCAGGCGCGCAGCGCGAGCTGGCCCCAGTAGTTGGGGTGCAGCGACTCCTGGATGAAGTAGTTCGAGTTGATCGTCGACACCGTGCGGATCTGGTTGACCCACTCGGTCTGGTCCACCGCGCCGGGGGACGCCCAGCTCGCCAGGCCCCGCTCCTCGACCAGCCCGACGGTGTTCTCGCACAGCCGGCGGCCGTTGAACGCGCTCGACACGTCGAGCGTCCGGAGGTTGCTCAGGCCCGCGTCGGCCGCGCCGCCGAAGACGGCGCCGTTGATGGTCGGCAGCGCCGTGGCGTTGGCCCAGTTCGCGTCCGCGTTCCAGAACCCGCAGCCGCCGGTGGACTGGCGCCCGTAGCCGCTCTCCCCGTAGCGGAAGCCGCTGCCCGCCGGGATCGGCGAGCCGTAGTTCTGCACGAGGATCGTGTACTGCGAGGCGCTGTAGCCGGCGTTGCTCATCGCGGTGCGGAGGTTCAGCAGCGCGTTGCGGATCTTCAGCCGCTGGGCGGCGACGTTCGCGGCGGTGAAGTTCGCGGTGACCGACGAGTCGTCGTTGCAGTAGTCCTTCCACCAGGTCGGCGAGGTCGCCCAGTTCGTGACGCAGGTCTGGACGATCGAGGCGAAGTCGAAGTCGTTGCCGCCGATCGAGACGACGACGAGCTTCACGTTGTTGGCCTGCGCAGTCTCCTGGAGCATCCGCGCCTGCCCCTTGCTCGCTCCCGAGAGGAAGAAGTCCAGGCCGGGCTTGAAGCGCCCGTCGCCGTCGGTGTAGGTGGCCGTGCGCGCCCCCGAGCAGGCGAGGTTGATCCCGCGCACGCCGCCGCCGATGAACGCCTCGGCGCTCTCGGACCGGTGGCAGCGGTCGATCTGCTCCCCGGTCCTCGTGGCGTTGTCCCAGTAGGCGTCGGCGCCGAGCGCGTCGTGCCGGTTCTCGCTCGCGTTGGAGTTGCCCGCCCAGCGGCCCGCCTCGCCGGAGATGTAGGAGTCGCCGACCGTCACGACGGTCGGGGTGCCGACCCCGGGGCGGCGAGCGCCGACGGGGCGGCCGCGGCGGGACCGGCGAGCGCGAAGGCGACGGCGGCGAGGGCGGCACGGCGGCGCGTGCGGACGACCTGGGACATGCGGGCTCTCCTGGGACGGGCCGCCCCCGACCCGGGGGGCGGCGGACGGGCGCGAGCCTAGAGCGGGCGCGACGGCGCGCGCAAGGCCCGTTCACCGGCCGGATACGCTGGGCGGCGGATGCCCGAGACGTGGACGAGCTGGTCGCAGGAGCACACCTGCCGCCCCGCGGTGCTGGCCCGGCCGACCTCGGTGGCCGAGGTGCAGCGGCTCGTGCGGGAGGCGGCGGCCGCCGGGCGCGTCGTGCGGGTCGCGGGCGCGGGCCACTCGTTCACGCCGTGCGTGGTCACGGACGGGACGCTCCTCTCGCTCGAGCGGATGAGCCGCGTGCTCGACGTCGACCGCGAGGCGGGCCTCGTGCGCGTCGAGGCCGGGATCACCCTGAACGCGTGCAGCGAGGCGCTCGCCGCCCACGGCCTGGCGTTCGAGAACCTCGGGGACATCGACGTGCAGTCGATCGCCGGGGCGACCGCGACCGGGACGCACGGGACCGGCGCCCGGCTGCGCAACCTCTCCAGCGCCCTGCACGCGATCGAACTGGTCCGCGGGGACGGCGAGGTCGTCGAGCTCGACGAGGCGTCGGACCCCGACGGCTGGCGGGCGGCGCGCGTGTCGCTCGGCGCGCTGGGCGTCGTGACCGCGGTGACGGTGCGTGTCGTGCCCGCGTTCACGCTGCGCGGGGTCGACACGCCGATGCCGCTGGCCGAGGTCCTCCCCCGGCTCGACGAGCTCGCCGACGGCAGCGAGCACTTCGAGTTCTTCACCTTCCCGCACAGCCCGCTCGCGCTCACGCGGACGAACACGCGGACCACCGAGCCGCCCCGGCCCCGGTCGCGGGCCGCCGCGTTCGTGCAGGACGAGCTGCTCGTCAACCGCGCGTTCGGGGTCGCCAACCGGGTCGCGCGGGCGCGGCCGTCGTGGATCCCGGCGATCAACCGGCTGGTCTCGCGCGTGTCGGGCACGAGCGTGCGCGTGGACCGCAGCGACCGGATCTTCGCCTCGCCGCGCAGCGTCCGCTTCACCGAGATGGAGTACGCGATCCCGCGCGAGCACGGCCGCACGGCGCTGGAGCGCGTGCGCGCGCTGGTGCAGGACGGCGGCCACGCGGTGTCGTTCCCGTTCGAGGTCCGGTTCGTCGCGGGCGACGACGCGTTCCTCTCCCCCGCCGGCGGCCGGGACACCTGCTACATCGCCTCGCACGTCTTCGAGGGGATGCCGTGGGAGCCGTTCCTGCGCGGCGTCGAGGGGATCATGCGCGAGCTCGACGGCCGCCCCCACTGGGGCAAGCGCCACTTCCGCACCGCGGAGGACCTGCGCCCGGTCTACCCGGACTTCGACCGCTTCCTCGCCGTGCGGGACCGGCTCGACCCCGGGCGCGTGTTCACGAACCCGTACGTCGCCCAGGTGCTCGGCCCGTGAACGCGACCGGACCGCACCTGCACGACCGCTTCCCCGAGCTGGCCGGCGGTCCGCTGCCGCACGTGCGGCTCGGGTCCGCGCCGACCGCGGTGCGGCGCCTCGACGGCCTGGCGGCGGGTGGCGCGGAGGTCTGGATCAAGGACGAGGGCGCCTACGGGGACGGCGGCTGGGGCGGCAACAAGGTCCGCAAGCTCGAGTGGCTGCTGCCCGACGCGCTGCGCCGCGGCCGCGACACCGTCGTGACGTTCGGGGCGCTGGGCACCAACCACGGCCTGGCGACCGCCCTCTACGCCCGCGACCTCGGGCTGCGCGCCGCGGTCCTCGTCGTCGAGCAGCCGCTGGACGAGCACGTCGAGCGCCAGTTCGGGCTGCTGTGCCGGTCGGGGGCGTCCGTCTACCGGACCGGCACGAAGGCCCGCACCGCCGCGGCCCTGCCGGTCGTGCTCGCCCACCACGCGGCGGCCTCGGGCGGCCGGCGCCCGTACGTGTTCCCGGCCGGGGGCTCCTCGCCGGTCGGCGTGCTCGGCACCGTCGAGGCGGCGCTGGAGCTGGCCGCCCAGGTCCGTGCCGGGGAGCTGCCCGAGCCCTCGCACGTCGTCTGCGCGGTCGGCACCGGCGGCACGGCGGCGGGCTTCGCGCTCGGCTTCGCGCTCGCCGGGCTGCGGACCCGCGTCCACGCCGTCGTCGTGAACGACACGCTGCGCCTGGACGAGCCGCAGATGCTGCGGCTCGCGCGGCGCACGAGCGCGCTGCTGCGCCGTCGCGGCGCGCGGCTCGGGCCACTGCTGCTCGGGCGCGGCCACGTGGTCGTCGACCGCAGCGAGCTCGGCCCCGGCTACGGCGTCGGCACGGAGGCCGCCGGAAACGCGATCGCGATCGGCGGCGAGCACGGCGTGCACCTCGACCCGGTCTACACCGGCAAGGCGTTCGCGGCGCTGCTCGCCTCGGCGCGCCGCGGCCGCTACGGGCGCGGCCCGGTCGTGCTGCTGCGCACGCACGGCCCGCGGCCATGACGGGCGGGCGGCGTCAGCCGCGCTGGCAGGCGGGGCACCAGAACAGCGTGCGCATCGCGAGCTCCTCGCGCGTCACCGGCCCGCCGCAGGCCAGGCAGGCGCTGCGCCGGTAGACGACCACGCGCTCGTCGCGGCGCAGCCGCGAGCGGGGCTTGCCGGCGGGGGCGAGCTCGGGCGGCGTGGTGACGATGCGGTTCAGGCGCACGCCCTCGCGCAGCATCGCGACCGTCGTGTCCCACAGCGCCCGGACCGTGTCGGCCGGGACCTCGCGGGCCGGCGTGTACGGGTCGACGCGACAGGCGTGCAGCACCTCGGCCCGGTACACGTTGCCGATCCCGGCGACGACCGCCTGGTCCAGCAGCGCGGCGCCGATCGGGATCCGGCGCCGCGCGAGGTTCGCGGCGAACGCGTCCGGGTCGCCGTCGCGGCGCAGCGGGTCCGGGCCCAGGCGGGCCAGCAGCGCGTCCTCCTGGGCGGGGTCCAGCAGCTCCGAGGCGGTCGCGCCGCTGAGGTCGACCGCGAGCGCGTCGGGGTCCTCGGCGGGCACGAGCCGCAGCCGCGTCGTCGCGCGCGGCTGCGGGATCGGGGCCTTGCGGCGCGTCACGAACCGGCCGAACAGCCCGAGGTGCACGTGCACCGCGCCCTCGACCCCGGCGAAGCGGTAGAGCAGGTGCTTGCCGTGGGCGTCGACCGCGTCGAGCACGCGCCCGTCGACCGCCTGCGCGGCGGCGGACGCCCGGCCCTGCGGCGAGGTGACGTGCAGCGCCCGGCCGCCCAGCAGCCTGGTGTGGTCCCGCGCGAGGCGGTGGATCGTGTGGCCCTCCGGCATCACCAGGGATACGGCGCTCAAGCCGCGCGGACCACGGCCGACCACGGGGACGTGCACCGCTTCCTCGAGCCCGGTGTCGTCGCCGACGTCGTCCTGGACGGCGGCTGGCGACGGCACGTCCACGTCAGCCACGCCGGCGATCCCGTGCTCGTGCGCCCGATCGAGGGCGGCACGCTGCTCCCCGGCACGCTGCGGTTCTGCCCCGCCGCGCTGGAGTGGCGCGTCGGCTCCCGCGCCGCCCGGCTGGACGGCGTGCTCACCGCCCACGGTGACGGCTTCGCGCTGACGCCCGTCGGTGCCGCGCACACGATCCAGCGCCGGCGCTTCGTGCGGGTCGCCGCCGAGCTGCCCGCCGCGCTCGTGGCCGAGGACCGCCGCGTGCTGGCGCGCACGCGCAACGTCTCGATCGGCGGGATGCTCCTCGCCGGCGTGCCCGACCTGCGGCTCGACGAGCGCCTGCGCTTCGCGCTCGAGCTCGGCGAGGACGCGACGGTCGCCGGGACCGGGCGCGTCGTGCGCGGCGCGCCGGACGGCACGCGCGGCGTGCAGTTCGAGGACCTCGACGGTCGCTCCGAGCGGGCGCTCGCCCGCTTCGTGACCGAGCGCCAGCGCTCGCTGGCCGCCGCGCTCTGACCGTCGCTCAGGCGGGCAGGCGCAGCGGGTCGGTGGCCGGGTCCGCCTTCGGGCACTCCCGGCCGATGCGCCGCATCACGCCCCAGAAGTCCACGAGCTCCGGGTAGACGATCGGCTTGCCGCTGGTCACCAGCGCGCACGCGGTCGCGCGCGCCGGGTCCGCCCATCCGATCGTGTTCGAGTAGCCGAGGTGGCCGAACACCTGCTCGGTGTCGGGCCCGTAGATGCTCAGCAGCTGCGCGCCGAGCATGAACCCGAGCGAGTAGCGGGTCGGGAAGCCGAGCGTGAAGTCGATCTCGCGGTAGGACTGCTCGGTGACCGCCCGGCGGATCGTGCGCGGCTCGAACACCTCGACGCCGTCGAGCGTCCCGCCCGCCCGCAGCAGCTCGAAGAACCGCGACAGCTCGAACGCGCTGGCCACCCCGTTGCCCGCCGGGATGATCCCGGTGAGGAACCGCGGGTCGTTGGCGAGCGCGGGGATGTCGTCCGGGTGCTTGCCGAGCGCGCGCAGCAGCAGCGTCGAGACGGGCGGCAGGCTCGGGGCGCCCGTCGCGTAGGACCAGCCGACCTCGTCGACGCGGTCCGCGGGCACGCCGTAGTTGGTGAAGTCGAAGCCGAGCGGGTCGAGGATCTCGCGCGCGAGGACCGTGCGGATGTCGTCCCCGGTGACGCGGCGCACGATCTCGTCGACGATGAAGCCGCCGGAGATCGCGTGGTAGGCGAGCGCCTTCCCGGGCCGCGACAGCGGCCGCGCGTCGCACATCGTCCGCACGACGAGGTCGTGGTCGTCGATGTTCTCGAGGTCGAGCATCTCGGTCGGCACGTTCGGCACGCCCGCCCGGTGGGAGAGCACGTGCGCGATCGTCACGCCCTCCTTGCCGTGCGCGGCGAACTCGGGGACGTACTCGCAGACGCGGTCGCCGATGTGCAGCACCCCGCGCTGGTCGAGCAGGTGGGCGACCATCGCGGTGATCGCCTTGGACGCCGAGTAGATGACGAACGGCGTGCGGGTCGTGACGGGCACCCGCTCGACGTCCGGCCCGTCCGCGGGACCGTTGCCGCGCGCGTGGCCGATCGCCCGGTCCAGGACGACCTGCCCCTCGCGGCGCACCGTCAGCTGGATCGCCGGGTGCACGCCGGTGCGGTAGAGCACGCGGATCGCCGCCCACATCCGCTCGACGTTGTCGCGCGTCATGCCGACCGCGGACGGGTCGACCTCCTCCCCGACGCTCGTGATCGCGTCGAGGTCCTTCGGCACGCGGATCCGCCGCAGCGGGTCGGGGCCGATCGGCAGGCGGGGGATCAGCTGGGGCATCGCGGCGGCACCGTACCGTGTGGGGATGCCCACGGTCACCGCGCGTCCCGTGCTGCCGCCGGGCCCGACCGTCGCCCCGGTCCGGCAGTCGCTCGCCTGGATCGCGCGGCCGATGGCGTTCATGGAGCGCTGCCGCGCCGCGCACGGCGACGTCTTCACCGCGCGGATCTTCGGGGACCAGCCGCTGGTCTTCGTCGCGGACCCGGGGCTCGTGCGCGACGTGCTCACCGGGGACCCCGACGTGCTGCGCGCCGGGGAGGGCAACGCGATCCTGCGCCCGGTCGTGGGCTCGCGGTCGCTGCTGCTGCTCGACGGCGCCGACCATCTCGCGCAGCGCCGGATGATGCTCCCCGCGTTCCACGGCGATCGGATCGACGCGTACGTCGGGCTGATGCGCACGGCGACCGCGCGGGAGGTCGACGGCTGGCACGACGGCCCGGTCGCCGCCTGGCCGCGGATGCAGGCGATCACGCTGGAGATCGTCGTCGCCGCCGTGTTCGGCGTGACCGAGCCGGCGCGCGCCGCCCGGCTGCGCGACGTGCTCGCGCGGATGCTCGACGACCTCGCCGCGCCGACGAAGCTCGTGCGCCTGGCGCTCGCCACGCGCGGCGCGCGGCGCGGGGAGAGCGACGCGGCGCTCGAGCCGTTCCGGCGCGCGACCCGCGGCGTCCACGCGCTGCTGCAGGAGGAGCTCGACCACCGCCGCCGCGGAGCCGGCGGCGGGCAGGACGTCCTGTCGCTGCTGCTGGCCGCCCGCGACGAGACCGGCCGCGGCCTCACCGACGAGGAGCTGCGCGACCAGCTGATCACGCTGCTGGTCGCCGGCCACGAGACGACCGCGACGACGCTCGCCTGGGCGCTGGAGCGGCTCGTGCGCCACCCGGCGGCGCTGCACCGCGCGGTCCAGGAGGCCGACGACGGCGGGCACGCGTGGCTCGACGCGGTCGTGCGCGAGACGCTGCGGCTGCGGCCCGTGCTGCCGATCGTCGTGCGCCACACGACCGCCCCGGTGCGGCTCGGCGACCACCTGCTCCCCGCCGGGATCGACGTCGCGCCGTGCATCCACCTGCTGCACCGCCGGCCCGACGCCTGGCCGGACCCGCACGCCTTCCGGCCGGAGCGGTTCCTCGACGACGGCGGCCGCGACGCGTACACCTGGCTGCCGTTCGGCGGCGGTGTGCGCCGCTGCCTGGGCGCCTCGTTCGCGCTGGTGGAGGCCCGCGTGGTGCTGGCCGAGCTGCTGCGCCGGGTGACGGTCCACGCCGTGCGCGAGCGGCCCGAGCGGGTCGCCCGGCGGGCGATCACGCTGACGCCGTCCCGGTCCGCCACGATCGGCGTCACCCGTCGCGTCTGATCCGGGCGCGGGAGCGGGCCCGTCGGACCGTGCTCCGGACCGCCGTCGTGCGACTATCCCTGCAGCGGTCCAGCAGGCAGGCATGGGAGGAACATCGGTGGAACTCGTACCCAAGGTCATCAGCCGTCCGGCCGCGCGCATCGGCGCGGCGGCCCAGAACGCCCTCGAGGTGGCGCGCTTCGGCGGCCTGGAGACCGACGACGAGCACGCCCCGTTCGAGGTCGTCGCCGAGCAGCGCGTCTACCGCCTGCGCCGCTACTTCCCGCCGCAGGACGAGCGCCGCCTGGGCTCCGCGCCGCAGGACCGCCCGGCGATCGTGCTGGTGCCGCCGATGATGCTGTCGGCCGAGGTCTGGGACGTCTCCCCGCAGGCGTCGGCCGTGCGCGACCTGCACGCCGCCGGCATCGACCCGTGGGTCGTCGACTTCGGCGCGCCCGAGCACGAGGAGGGCGGCCTGCAGCGCACGCTCACCGACCACGTGCTGGCCGTCAGCGAGGCGTGCGACCGCGTCGGCGCCGCGACCGGCCGCGACGTGCACCTCGGCGGCTACAGCCAGGGCGGCATGTTCTGCTACCAGGCCGCCGCCTACCGCCGGGCCGAGGGCCTGGCGTCGCTGATCACGTTCGGCAGCCCGGTCGACACGCGCGGCGTCCTGCCGTTCGGCCTGCCCGAGGAGGTCTTCAACGGGGCGGCGAACGTCGTCGCCGCGCTGCTCGGCCGCGCCGCGCTGCCCGCCTGGGCGAGCCGGACCGGCTTCCGCCTGCTCGACCCCGCGAAGTCCGTGCGCCAGCGCGTCGAGTTCGTCATGGCGCTGCACGACCGCGAGGCGCTGCTGCCGCGCGAGAGCCAGCGCCGGTTCCTCGCCGGGGAGGGCTTCGTCGCCTGGTCCGGTCCCGCGATCGCCGAGCTGATGCGCGGCTTCGTCGCGCACAACCGGATGCTGCAGGGCGGCTTCGTCATCGACGAGCGGCTCGTGACGCTCGCCGACATCGCCTGCCCGTGCCTGTGCTTCGTCGGCGAGGTCGACGAGATCGCGCCGCCGCCCGCGGTCCGCGCGATCCAGCGCGCCGCCCCGCGCGCGAAGGTCTACGAGAAGAGCCTGCGCGCCGGGCACTTCGGCCTCGTCGTCGGCAGCACCGCAGGCCGCGAGAGCTGGCCCGCCGTGGCCGAGTGGCTGCAGTGGTGCGACGGCGGGAAGCAGGGCCCGCCGCCCACCGGCATCGCGCCGATGATCGGCGGCGAGCTCACCGAGACCGGTCGGGGCGGTGGCGTCGGCTACCAGCTGGAGCTCGCGGCGGACGTCGGCTACGGCCTGGCGAAGTCCGTGCTCGGCGGCGCGAGCCGCACGGTCCGCTCCGTGCGGGAGGTCGCCCGCGAGGCGGCGACGCAGCTGCCGCGCCTGGCGCGGCTCGAGCAGATCGCGCCGGGCACCCGGATCTCGCTCGGCCTGCTGCTCGACGAGCAGGCCAAGCGCTCCCCCGGCTCCGTCTGCTTCCTGTTCGAGGACCGCGCGCACTCCCACCGCGACGCGAAGCGCCGCATCGACAACGTCGTGCGCGGCCTCGTGTCGATCGGCGTGCGGCAGGGCGAGCACGTCGGCGTCCTCATGGAGACGCGGCCGTCGGCGCTCGTCACGGTCGCGGCGTTGTCGCGTCTGGGCGCCGTCGGCGTGCTGCTGCGCCCGGACGGCAACCCGACCCGGGAGGCGGAGCTCGGCCAGACGACGAAGATCATCGCCGACCCGGACAACATGCACATCGCGCTGCGCGCCGAGGGCGCGCACGTCTACGTGCTCGGCGGCGGCGGCGAGGACCGCGACCTCGGGCCCGACGTCACCGACATGGAGCGCATCGACCCGGACGCGGTCGAGCTGCCCGCCTGGTACCGGCCGAACCCCGGGAAGGCGTCGGACCTCGCGTTCGTCCTCTTCACCGGCGAGGGCGACCGCACGCGCGCCGCGCGCATCACGAACCGTCGCTGGGCGCTGTCGGCGTTCGGCACCGCGTCCTCCGCCTCGCTGGGCGAGGGCGACACGGTCTACTCGGTCACCCCGATCCACCACCCCTCCGGCCTGCTGATGTCGATCGGCGGCGCGGTGGCGGGCGGCTCGCGGCTGGCGATGGCCCGCGAGTTCGACCCCGACACGTTCTGGGACGAGGCGCGGCGCTACGGCGTCACGGTCGCGGGCTACACGTGGACGCTGCTGCGCGCGCTCGTCGAGGCGCCGCCGCATCCCGCCGAGAAGCACCACGGCGTGCGGCTGTTCATCGGCTCGGGCATGCCGCGCGGCCTGTGGCGGCGGGTGCTCGACCGCTTCGCGCCCGCCCGCGTCATCGAGTTCTACGCCGCGACCGAGGGCGACGCGATCCTCGTCAACCTGACCGGCGCCAAGCCGGGCGCGCTCGGCCGCCGGCTCCCGGGCTCGGCCGAGGTGCGGGTGGCCGCCTACGACCCGAGCGAGGGCCGGCTGCTGGAGGGCCCCGACGGGCTGGCGCGGGTGTGCGACGACGACGAGGTCGGGATGCTGCTGTCGCGGCTGGAGCCCGGCGTGCCCACGACCGGGTCGCCGCTGCGCGGCGTCTTCCAGCGCGGTGACGCGTGGCTCGCGACGGGCGACCTGTTCCGGCGCGACGCCGACGGGGACCACTGGCTCGTCGACCACGTCCCGGCGCTGATGAAGACCGACCGCGGTCTCGTCGCCGCGACCCCGATCGTCGACGCGCTGTACGACCTGCCCGCCGTCGACCTGGCGATCGCCTACGGCGTGCGCCCGCGCGAGGGCCAGGAGGAGCTGGCGGTGGCGGCGGTCACGGTCCGGCGGGGCCAGACGCTGACGGTCGCCGAGATCGAGGACGCGCTCGGCGTGCTGGCGATCGACCAGCGGCCCGCGATCGTGCACGTCGTCGACGAGATCCCGGTGACGACGTGGTACCGCCCGACCGCGGGCCCGCTGCGCGCCGAGGGCGTCCCGGCGGCGAACGCCGCGGGCCGGCCCAAGACGGTCTGGTACCGCGAGAGCGGCCGCGCGGGCTACAAGCCGCTGACGATCGCCGCGCGGCGCAAGCTCGTCGGCGTCGCGCCGACGAAGACGCCGGCCTGAGCCGCCCGGCCACCTGCCCGCGCCGCCCCGGACCGGGGCGCGCGGGCCGCGTGCGCCTGCCCGCGGCTGGGGCCGCGCGTGCCGCGGGGCGCGCTGCGGCGGGGCGGTCGACTGTGCGATCGATCACCCCTACCGACATATAAATTTATAGGTCGGTAACGTGCGGCGGGTGAGCACCGCTCGCCCCCGCGACTGCCCCGCGCCGAGCGCGAGGCCCAGATCCTCGACGTCGCCCACGCGCTGTTCGCCGCGCGCGGCTTCGGGGCGGTCACGATGGACGAGGTGGCCGCCGAGGTCGGCGTCACCAAGCCGCTGCTCTACACGTACTTCGGCAACAAGGAGCGCCTGTTCCTCGCGTGCGTCGCGCGCGGCGGCACGAAGCTCCAGGCCGCGGTGACCGAGGCGTTCACGACCGCCCCCGACCCGGGTGAGAGCCTGCGGTCCGGGATGCGCGCGTTCCTGGAGTTCCTCGACGCCGACCGCGCCGCGTGGCAGGTCCTCTACGACCCCACCGTCCCGGTCGGCGGCGAGATCGAGCTCGAGATGGACCGCCATCGCGAGCAGCTCGCCGCACTCGCCGCCGCCGCCGTCCAGGGCGTCCTGCCCGGACACTCCGCCGCCGAGGCGGACGCCATGGCGCACGCCCTCCTGGGCGCCGCCGAGGGCCTCGGCCGCTGGTGGCTGCGCAACACCGAGGCGCTCACCGCCTCGGAGGTCGCCGACCTCCTCATCACCACCGTCGAGCCGGGCATCGCGCGGCGCGCACGGACCTGACCCGACCCCCCTCACGAGACCAAGGACCAACACAGAGATGCCCGACAAGCCCCGCCGCGTCGCCATCATCGGCGGCAACCGGATCCCGTTCGCGCGGTCCAACAGCGCCTACGCGCAGGCCTCCAACCAGGACATGCTCAGCGCTGCGCTCGACGGCCTGGTCACCCGCTTCAACCTCGAGGGCCAGCGCATCGGCGAGGTCGTCGCCGGTGCCGTGCTGAAGCACAGCCGTGACTTCAACCTCACGCGCGAGACCGTCCTGGGCAGCCGCCTCTCGGCCGAGACGCCCGCGATCGACATCCAGCAGGCGTGCGGCACCGGCCTGCAGGCCGTCATCCAGGTCGCGAACAAGATCGCGCTCGGGCAGATCGACTCCGCCATCGCCGGCGGCGTCGACACGACCTCCGACGCGCCGCTGGCGCTCGGCGACGACCTGCGCCAGATCCTCATCGGCCTGAACAACGCGAAGACCAACGCCCAGCGCCTGAAGCTGCTCGCCGGCCTGCGTCCCGGCCAGCTGATCCCCGCGATCCCCCGCAACGAGGAGCCGCGCACCGGCCTCTCGATGGGCGAGCACGCGGCCCGCACCGCGCTGCAGTGGGGCGTCACCCGCGCCGAGCAGGACGAGCTCGCCGCGCGCAGCCACCAGCGCCTCGCCGCCGCCTACGAGCGCGGCTTCCAGGACGACCTGCTCACCCCCTACCTCGGTCTGACGCGCGACCAGAACCTGCGCCCGGACTCGAGCGTCGAGAAGCTCGCGAAGCTGAAGCCCGTCTTCGGCGGCCCGGACGGCACGATGACCGCGGGCAACTCCACGCCGCTGTCCGACGGCGCCTCCGTCGTGCTGCTCGCCAGCGAGGAGTGGGCCAAGGAGCGCGGCCTGCCGGTGCTCGCGTACTTCGCCGGCGCCGAGACCGCCGCGGTCGACTACGTGCACGGCGACGACGGCCTGCTCACCGCCCCGGTCTACGCGCTGCCGCGGCTGCTCGAGCGCGACGGCTCGAAGCTCGGCGACTTCGACCTCTACGAGATCCACGAGGCGTTCGCCTCGCAGGTCATCGCCACGCTGAAGGCCTGGAGCGACCCGGTCTTCGGCAAGGAGCGGCTCGGCCTCGACGGCGCGTTCGGCGAGATCGACCCCGACAAGCTCAACGTCAACGGCTCCTCCCTGGGGGCCGGCCACCCGTTCGCCGCCACCGGCGGGCGGATCGTGGCCGCGCTCGCGAAGGAGCTCGACCAGCGCGGCGGCGGCCGCGGCGTCATCTCCGTCTGCGCGGCCGGCGGTCAGGGCGTCGTCGCGATCCTCGAGAAGTAGCCAGGAGGCCACAGAGACATGCCCGACACCTACACCCAGATCGCGACCAACTCGATCGGTCGCAAGGTCATCCAGCAGCTGGGGCTCCCCGCCCCGGTCATCCTCGAGCGCCACGAGCCCGGCGACGCCGTCGTGCAGGGCACCGTGCTGCTCGGCGCGGCCCCGGGCGGCCGGCTCGCCGGCCCGATCGCCCAGGTCCTCGAGCGCGTCGGCGCCGAGGCGGCGACCGAGCTGCGCGACGACCTGCGCACCGCCGCGGCGGACGCGGGCCTGGACGCCGCCGTCTGGAACCCGCAGGCCCCGGCCGACCAGCGCTTCAAGGCGCTCGTGTTCGACGCGACCGGCATCACCGACTCCACGCAGCTGCAGGAGCTGCACGCCTTCTTCCAGCCGACGTTCCGCCGCGTGAAGAGCTGCGGCCGCGTCATCGTGCTGGGCACGCCGCCCGAGCACGCCGACTCGCCGCGCGAGGCCACGGCGCAGCGCGCGCTGGAGGGCTTCACGCGCTCCGCCGGCAAGGAGGCGCGCGCGGGCACCACGGCGCAGCTCGTCTACGTCGCCCCCGGCGCCGAGGACCAGCTGTTCACCACGCTCGCGTTCCTGCTCTCCCCCGCTCCGCGTACGTCAGCGGCCAGGTCGTGCGGATCGGCGAGGCGAAGGACCCGTCCACCGCGGACCTCGTCGCGCCGCTCGCCGGCAAGGTCGCGCTCGTCACCGGGGCGGCGCGCGGGATCGGCGCCGCGATCGCCCAGACGCTGCACCGCGAGGGCGCGACGATCGTCGGCCTCGACGTGCCGCAGCTCGGCGCGGACCTGCAGGCCGGGATGGACTCGATCGGCGGCACCGCGATCGAGGCGGACATCACCGCCGAGAGCGCCCCGAAGGACATCGTCGCCGCGCTGAAGAAGGCCCACAAGGGCGGCATCGACATCGTCGTCCACAACGCGGGCATCACCCGCGACAAGACGATCGGCGGCATGAAGCCCGAGGGCTGGGGCCTCGTCGTCGACGTCAACCTCTCGGCGGAGGAGCGGCTCAACGACGCGTTCCTGGCGACCGACACGATCAAGGACGGCGGCCGGATCGTCTGCGTGTCCTCGATCTCCGGCATCGCGGGCAACAACGGCCAGACGAACTACGCCACCTCGAAGGCCGGCGTCATCGGCATGGTCCAGTCGCTCGCGCCGGTGCTCGCCGACCGCGACATCACGATCAACGCGGTCGCCCCCGGGTTCATCGAGACCCAGATGACCGCGAAGGTGCCGCTGCCGATCCGCCAGGCGGGCCGTCTGATGAACAGCATGAGCCAGGGCGGCCTGCCGGTCGACGTCGCCGAGACGATCGCCTGGTACGCCTCACCGGGCTCGTCGGGCCTGACCGGCAACGTCGTGCGCGTCTGCGGCCAGTCGCTGCTGGGGGCCTGACCATGGCCGCGGCCAAGACGAAGACGCTCGACGCCACCCCCGGCGTCGGCGCCAACTACCTCAAGGCGTTCGGCGCGATGCTGCCCGGCATCGGCCGGCTGCCGCTGTTCCCCGGCGGCGGCACGGGCCTGCCGGAGCTCGTGCTGGAGATCCCGTCGGTGGAGACGGACCTCGACCACCTCGCGGCGTACTGCCGCGTCACCGGGTTCACGCTGCGCGACACGCTGCCGCTGACGTACCTGAACGTCCGCGCGTTCGCGGTCCACATCGCGCTGATGACCGACCCGGCGATGCCCTTCGGCCCGGTCGGCCTCGTGCACCTGACGAACACGATCACCCAGCACCGTCCCGTCACCGTCCGCGAGACGCTGTCGCTGAAGGTCTGGGCGACCGGCCTGGACCCGCACCCCAAGGGCCGCACGCTCACGCTCCACACGGAGGCGCGCGCGGGCCGGGAGCTCGTCTGGTCGGCGCAGTCGACGATGCTGCGCCGCGGGCCCGCGGGCCCGGGCGACGCGCCGAAGGCGGCCGCGACGCCCACCGCCGTCGTCGCGCCCGAGATCGCCCCGTCGGTCACGTGGAAGCTGCCCGAGGACCTCGGGCGCCGCTACGCGGCCGTGTCCGGCGACCGCAACCCGATCCACCTGAACGCGTGGACCGCCAAGCCGTTCGGCTTCCCGCGCCACATCGCCCACGGGCTGTGGACCAAGGCGCACGCGGTCGCCGCACTGGAGGGCACGCTGCCCGACGCGTGCACGGTCCACGTGCAGTTCCGCAAGCCCGTCCTGCTCCCCACCACGGCGCGGTTCGGCAGCGTCGTGCAGGACGGCACGACGTTCTTCGCCGTCCAGGACCGCAAGGGCTCCGCGCACCTGGAGGGCACCGTCACGGCGGTCACCGCGACGCCGCGGAAGGCCGCGCCCAAGCGCGGCACGCCCGCCCGGCGCACGCCGGCGGCCGCGGCCGACCAGGCGGCGCCCGCCGCGAAGAAGCCGGCCACCAAGCCTCGCAGCACCGCGGCCGGGAAGCCCGCCGCGAAGCCCCGCAGCACGGCGGCGAAGACGACCGCCGCGAAGAAGCCGGCGGCGAAGAAGCCGGCCACCACCACGAAGAAGACGACCACCAGGAGGACGACGTCATGAGCGTCGCTGATCGCAGCATGGGCCTGGGCCTCCAGGCCCTCCGCAAGCTCGCCTCGTTCGAGCTCATCGACCGCGTGGGTCTGCGCGGGCCGACCGAGCAGATCGTGTACCAGGCGTCGAAGAACGGCTTCAAGGGCGCGACCGTCGCGGGGCGCACCTTCGCCCGCGTCAGCGGCGCCGGCAAGCCGACCCGCGCCCGCGTGTCCGGGGGCAGCGACCTGTTCGACCTCACGCCCGACGACGACCAGCAGATGCTGGTCGAGGTCATGCGCGAGGTCGCGGCCGGCGAGCTGCGTCCCGCGGCGCTGAAGGCCGACGAGGCGTGCGCCGCCCCGCAGGAGGTGCTCGACCAGGGCACCGAGCTCGGCCTCGCGCTGCTCGGCGTGCCGGAGGACCTCGGCGGGACCGCCGCCGAGCGCTCCGCGGTGACGACGGTGCTCGTGACCGAGCAGCTCGCCCACGGCGACATGGGCCTGACCGTCGCCCTCCTGGGCACGAGCGCGGTCTCGACCGCGCTGGGCCTGTGGGGCGACGCCGACCAGCAGGCGACGTACATGCCCGCGTTCACCGGCGACGACGTCCCCTGTGCCGCGTTCGCGGTGCTCGAGCCGCAGCCGCTGTTCGACCCCTTCGCGCTGAAGACGACCGCCCGCCTGGACGGCGAGGGCTACGTGCTCGACGGCGTCAAGTCGATGGTCGCGCGCGCCGCCGACGCGGAGGTCCTGCTCGTCGCCGCGCACCTCGAGGGCCACGGCCCGGCGCTGTTCCTCGTGAGCAGCGGCGAGACGAGCGGCCTGACGGTGGAGGCGAACCCGGCGATGGGCCTGCGGGCCGCCGCGACGGAGACGCTGCACCTCGAGGGCGTCAAGGTCGGCCCGGACGCGCTGCTGGCGCAGGGCGACCCGGCCGTCTACGCCCAGGCGATCCACCGTGCCCGGCTCGGCTGGTGCGCGGCGACCGTCGGCACCGCCCAGGCGGTCCTCGACCTCGTCATCCCGTACGTCAACGAGCGCGTCGCGTTCGGCGAGCCGGTCAGCCACCGGCAGGCGGTCGCGTTCGCGGTCTCCGACATCGCCATCGAGCTCGAGGGCATGCGCCTGGCGACCTACCGGGCGGCGAGCCTGGCCGACCAGGACAAGGACTTCGCGCACGCGACCGCGATCGCGCGGCAGCTCTGCGCGACGAAGGGCATGTACATCGGCTCGCAGGGCGTCCAGCTGCTGGGCGGCGCGGGCTACATCAAGGAGTACCCGGTCGAGCGCTGGTACCGGGACCTGCGGGCCACGGGCGTGATGGAGGGCGCCCTGCTCGTCTAGCCATCGGCGACGAGGAGAACGACCGACATGATCAATCTCGAGACCCCCAAGAAGTTCCGGCCGCTCGTGGAGCAGGCCCATCAGGTCGCGGTGCACGTGATGCGCCCGATCAGCCGCAAGTACGACACCGCCGAGCACGAGCGCCCGGTCGAGCTGGACATGCTCGCCAAGCTCATCGACGGGATGAACGACGGCGGCGAGACCGGCGGCGCGGGTGCCGCGGGCGTCGGCTCGCGCGACAGCGCCGAGCAGAACGGCAACGGCAACGGCGCCGGCCCGAAGAACAAGAACGGGTCGAACATGTCGACCGCGCTGTCGATCATGGAGACCTGCTGGGGCGACGTGGGCCTGACGCTCGCGATCCCCGGCCAGGGCCTGGGCAACTCGGCGATCGCCGCGGTGGCCACCGACGAGCAGCTCAAGCGCTACGGCGGCAAGTGGGCGTCGATGGCGATCACCGAGCCCGAGTCGGGCTCCGACAGCGCCTCGATCCGCACGACCGCGGTGCTCGACGAGGAGACCGGCGAGTACGTGCTCAACGGCGAGAAGATCTACGTGACCGCGGGTGAGCGCTGCGAGCTCGTCGTCGTGTGGGCGTCGCTGGACCGCTCGATCGGCCGCGCGGCGATCAAGTCGTTCATCGTCGAGCGGTCGAACCCGGGCATGAAGCTCGACCGGCTCGAGCACAAGCTCGGCATCCGGGCGTCGGACACGGCCGCGTTCCGGCTGGAGGACTGCCGCGTGCCGAAGGAGGCGCTGCTCGGCAACCCGGAGATCGACACGAAGAAGGGCTTCGGCGGCGTCATGCAGACGTTCGACAACACCCGGCCGCTCGTCGCGGCGATGGCGGTGGGTGTCGCGCGGGCGTGCCTGGACCACACGCGCGAGGTCCTCACCGGCGCGGGCGTGGAGCTCGACGCGGACCGCCCGGCGCTGACGCAGTCCGCGGCGGCCGCGAAGTTCCTGGCGCTGGAGGCCGACTACGAGGCGGCGCGACTGCTGACCCTCCAGGCGACCTGGATGGCCGACAACCGCAAGCCCAACTCGCTGCAGGCCTCGCTGGCCAAGGCGAAGGCGGGCCGCACGGGCGTCGACGTCGCGCTCGGCTGCATCGAGCTGTGCGGCGCGCACGGCTACGACGAGACCGAGCTGCTGGAGAAGTGGTCGCGCGACGCGAAGATCCTCGACATCTTCGAGGGCACGCAGCAGATCCAGCTGCTCATCATCGCCCGCCAGCTGCTGAAGAAGACGAGCGCCGAGCTCAAGTAGCCGGTCGCTGCTGCGCCGTGGCTCACCGGTTCGGTGAGCTGCGGCGCACGCGTCTACCATCGGCGGATGGGAACACCGCGGATCACCGACGAGCTCGTCGCGGAGGTCGCGGCGGAGCTGCGCGACCGTTACGGGTTCGACTCCGATGACCTCCGCGCCCTCGGCGCCGCGCTCGCTGGGCGCGACACGGATCGCCGCGCGTCGGAGAACCGCGCGTTCGCCGCGCGGTTCGTGGCCGAGCACCCGGACACCTTCGACCGACTCTCCCGCTGATGATCCCGCGTTGGCGTCCGACGGTGGAGGACTATCTCGACCTCGCGGCCGTCGTGCTCGACACGGAGCACGGGACGCTGGCACGGCTTCCGCGCGCCGCGCTGGCCGAGTCCGCGGTCGAGGCGCCGTTCGCCTCCTTCGGCGGCCAGGAGGCCTACCCGGACCTGGTCGAGCAGGCGGCGGTGCTGGTCGAGCATCTGGTGCAGAATCACCCGCTTCCCGACGGGAACAAGCGCGCGGGCTTCCTGATGGCGGCGCGGTTCCTCGAGGCCAACGGTCGACCGTGGGGTCCGCAGGACGTGGAGCGGGACGCCGGGCTGATCGAGGAGCTCGCCGCGGGCCGCGTCCCGCGGGCCGCGGTCACGGCCTGGATCACCGAGCGCAGCGGCTGAGCGCTACTGGACGGACGCCGCCGCCTCGTCGAACGCGTCGGCACCGAGCGCCTCGCGCAGCTGGCCGAAGCGCACGCGGCGGGTGCTGGACCCACGGGCGGGGATCGCGAGGTTCACGGCGCGGCCGTCGAACTCGCCGGTGATCGTGACGGGCACGTCGGTGATGACGCCGAGGTCGCGGGTCTCGATGCCGATCGGCTCGAGCACCTCGGGGGCGGCGCGCAGGCCCTCGCAGGCGGCCGCGGCGTCCGGCCACGTCCCGCCGTCGGGCTCGCAGCGCAGCGTGAACGCGCGCGTGGAGCGGGGGCCCTGCAGCGTGATCGACAGCGACGACGCCGCCGTGACGTCGCGGGCGCGGTCGGTGCTGCCGTCACCGTCGTCGCCGCAGGCGGCGAGCCCGAGCAGCAGTGCCGTCGCGGCGGCGCCGAGGAGGACACGGGTCGTGGTCATGCGGTCAGCCCCAGTCGCTGGCGGACGCGCGCGGAGAGCAGCGCGCCCCGGTCGATGCCGGTGTCGGTCACGTACGGCTCGTCGGGCGCGGCGGGCCCGAGGGTCTCCCCCGCGCGGAACTGGTCGAGCGTCAGGTCGATCTCGATGCCGCCGGGCAGCCGGTTCCAGGCGTGGCGCTCGCCGTCGATGTGGCTGCCGAAGACGTCGGCCATGAGGATCTCGCCGCCGAGCAGCTCGCGCAGGACGATCGAGGTGACCGCGCACTGGCCGCGCGTGGGCACCTCGGGCGTCCACTCGTCGGGGTCGTCGCTGGTGTCGCGGCCCCACGACTCGCGGATCGCCGCCTCGATCGCGGCCAGGGTGAGCGTGGTGGTCTCGGGCATCCGTCCGCCACGCTAGCGGGCCGGGCCGCTCAGGGGGTCGTCGTCCAGCTGGCGCGCGGGTCGGGCAGCGGCGTGAGGTTCGCGACGATCGCGTCGCGGTGGGGCTCGAGCTGCGGCGGCAGGATCACGACCTCGCCGAGCCGCTCGAGCGGCACGTCGACGGTGAAGCCCGGCTCGTCGTCGGAGAGCTCGAAGAGCACGCCACTGGGCTCGCGGTAGTAGATCGCCTTGAAGTAGTGGCGGTCGATGATCGGGCTGGACTGCACGCCGGCCTGCTGCAGCCGCGCGAACCATGCCGGGTGGTCCTCGACCGTCGTGCCCCAGGCGACGTGGTGCACGGTACCGGCCCCAGGGATCGCCATCGCACCGGCGGGCGCCGGGTCGTAGGTGATCGTGCCGCCGCGACGCTCCCCGCGCAGCTCCCAGGTGCCGGGGCGCAGCTCGCGGGCGCCCATGAGCCGCTCCAGCAGCGCGCGGGAGCGCTCGGGGTCGTGCGTGTAGGCGCGCACGCCTTCGAAGCCGAGGAGGGCGTGCTCCGACGGGATCTCCGGATGGTGGGCGGCGAGCGGGGCGTCGGTGGTGTCGGCGACGACGAGGCCGATGCCGAGGCCCTCGGGGTCGGCGAAGACGAGGCCGTCGCGGCCGGTGACGTCGTCGGCGGCGCGCTCGGCGGTGATCCCCCTCGGCGGCGAGCCGCGCGGTCCAGAAGTCGAGTGCGGCGGAGGAGCCGACGCGCCAGACGACGCGGTGGACCATGCCGGCCGCGGGGCGACCGCGGCGCGCTCCGGGGTACTCGAAGAACGTCATGTCGCTGCCGGGCCGGCCGTGCTCGGAGGCGTAGAAGAGATGGTAGACGGACGGGTCGTCCTGGTTGACGGTCTTGGCGACGAGCCGCAGGCCGAGGACGCGCGCGTAGAAGTCGACGTTCCCGGCGGCGTCACCGGTGATGGCGCTGATGTGGTGGATGCCCTCGAGCTGCATGGCGTGCCCTTCCGTCCGATGTGATTGCACACGCAACTTTATCACGCGGCGCTTGACATTCTCTGCTTACTTGTATTTACTTATGCCACACAAGTAAACGGATCGAGGAGATCAGATGGACACGCCATCGACCACCACCCCGCAGGACAAGCAGATCACCGTCGACGTCCCCGCCGACCGCGTCCCCGAGTTCTACGCGTTCTACGCGCGCTTCCTCGCGGGCCGGCCGCGTCCCGGACGCCGCGGCCGCGGCCACCGCGGCGGCCCGCAGGGCCACCGCTGCGACCACCCCCACCACGACCGCCACGGCGCCGACGCGCGGCCCCGGCCCGCCCAGGCCTGATGGCCGACAAGGCCATCACGGTCGACGTCCCGGAGGACCGCGTCCCGGAGTTCTACCTCTGGTTCGCGGCCTTCCTGGCGTCGGAGCCGGGCGCCCCCGTTCCCGGCGGCCGACCGGGCCCCGGACGTGGTGGCCCGTTCGGCCCCGGCGGTGGCGAGCCCGGCCATCGCCGGCGCCGCGGCTGGGTCCCCCCGGTCGAGGACGCCGCCGCCTGGACGGCCGACGACACCGCCGAGGCCGCCTGGCTCTACGGCAAGCTCGCGCCCCCCGCGCGCGCCCTCTTCGACGCGCTGCTGGCCGCGCCCGGCACGCGGATCGCGGGCAACGACCTCGCCGCCCGCCTCGGGCTCGAGAAGGGCGCCCACGGCGTCGCGGGCATCCTCGCCTGGCCGGGCCGGTACTGCCGCAAGCTCGGCCGCGTCATGCCCGTCTCCACCGCCGGCCGTGACGACGGCGGCACCGACTACTACATGGAGCCCGAGGTCGCCGCCGTGTTCGCGGCCGCGGTCTCCGCCCGCTGACCGACGGCGGCCCCCGGCACGGCCCGTAGCATCGGGTCGTGCCCGCCGCCCTCGACCCCCACGCGGCCGACGCCGACATCGGCCGCAGCGACCGCACGCTCGTCGCCCTCGCGGCCACGCGCGTGCCACCGCGACTGCGCCCGCGGTTCGCGCCGCTGCTGCGCCGCGGCGACCTCGCCGTCCTGCACGGCCTCGCCGAGGGCCTGCGCTTCCCCGTCGTCGCGGTCCCGCCCGGCCATCCGCACACGCGGCTGCTCCTGCTCGGCGACCTCGAGGCGCCGGTGCAGGAGGCGCTGCGCCGCTCCGTGACCCCCGGGTCGGTGGTCTACGACATCGGCGCGAACATCGGCTTCTTCAGCGCGCTCGCCGGCCGCCTGACCGGGCCGACCGGGCGGGTCGTCGGCTTCGAGCCCGTCCCGCGGATCGCGGACCTCGCGCGCGCCGCGATCGCCCGCAACGGCCTCGCCGGACACGTCGAGATCCGCACCCAGGCGGTCGCCGCGACCGCCGGCACCGCCGCGCTGCACGTCGTCGGCGAGGCGTCGTGGTCGCACCTGGCCAGCCGCGGACGTCACCCGGACACCGTCGCGACGATCGACGTCGAGGTCGTCACCCTCGACGCGCTGCTGCAGGACGGCACGCCCCCGCCCGACGTCGTGAAGCTCGACGTGGAGGGCGCGGAGGTCGAGGCGCTGCGCGGCGCCACCGCGCTCCTGCGCGACCACCGACCCGTGCTCGTCGTCGAGCTGCACGACACCAACGACGAGGTCGCCGACCTGCTGGAGGACGCCGGCTACCGGCTGGAGAACCTCGACGGGCCCGAGCCCGTGCGGCAGGCCGGCGCGGTGCGGCTCCTCGCCCGGCCGAGCCGCGGCGGCGTCTAGGCCGCGCAGGCCGCCGCGAGCTCGTCGGCGAACGCCTCGGCGAGCAGCTCGTAGCTGCGCAGGCGGACCTCGGGTCGGGCGGTGTTCATCGCGACGATGACCTCGTCGGCGTCGGCGTGCGCGGCGAACGCGAGCACCTCCGCGCGGACCGTCGCCGGTGCGCCCACCGCGCTGTGGTGCAGCATCATCCGCGCCTGCCGGCCGATCGGCGAGGCGAGCAGCTCGGCGTCGGTCGCGCCCGCCGGACGGCCGGCGAGCTTCGCGAGGCCGCGGGCCATCGTCGCGAGGCTCGCCTCGAACAGCTCCCGGGCGGTCCGGTCGTCGTCGGCGGCGAACACGTTGAGCCCGGCGATGACGTACGGCTCCTCGAGCTGCTCGGAGGGCCGGAACTCCGCGCGGTAGCGGGCGACCGCGGGCACGAGCTCGGCGGGCGCGAAGTGCGAGGCGAACGCGTAGGGCAGTCCGAGGTGCGCGGCGAGCTGCGCCCCGAACTGCGAGGAGCCGAGGATGTAGAGCGGCACGTGGGTCCCCTCGCCGGGCACGGCGTGGACGCGCTGGCCGGGCTGCGGGTCGCCGAGCAGCGCCTGCAGCTCGAGGACGTCCTGCGGGAAGACCGACGAGGCGGCCGGGTCGCGGCGCAGCGCCGCGAACGTGTGCTGGTCGCCGCCCGGGGCGCGCCCGAGCCCGAGGTCGACGCGGCCGGGATGCAGCGACTCGAGCGTGCCGAACTGCTCGGCGACGACGAGCGGCGAGTGGTTGGGGAGCATCACGCCGCCCGCGCCGACGCGGATCCGGTCGGTGTGCGCGAGCACGTGCGCGGCGAGCACCGCGGGCGCCGAGGAGACGATCGTCGGCATGTTGTGGTGCTCGGAGAACCAGTAGCGGGTGTAGCCCAGCCGCTCCGCGGCACGGGCGAGCTCGACGCTCGCGGCCATCGCCGCACCCGGCGGCACGGCCTCACTGCTCGTCGCGAGGTCCAGGATCGAGAGACGCAGCGCCATCCATCGAGGCTAGCGCGCCGCGACCCTCCGCCTGCGACGGCCGTCTCAGCTGCGCACCGCGGCCTCGGTCTGGTCCATCGCGGTGTTGCGCGCGCTGGTGGAGCGGCCGAGCGCCGCGACCTCCTGGTCCATCAGCGGCAGCAGCGTCGGGACCTGCTTCAGCGTCTCGCGCTCGCCGACCGGGGTCGTGGCGAGCCGCTTGATCCAGCCCATGACGCCGACCCAGCCGGGCACGTTGACGCGGCGCTTGCGGCCCTCGATGCCGGCGACGAACGCCTCGACGCAGCGGTCGACGGAGGTCGTGCGGCTCAGCGGACCGGGCAGCGAGGCGACCATCTTGTCGAAGGCCGTGAGGTCCTTCTTGGCGTCCTGCACGAGCGGGGTGTCGATCCACGACATGTGCGCGGAGCCGACGACGACGCCGCGGTGCGCGAGCTCCAGCCGCAGCGCGTTGGCGAAGTGCTCGACGCCCGCCTTCGAGGCGTTGTAGGCGGCCAGCCCGGGCGCGGGGGCGTACGCGGCCAGGGACGACACGACGAGGACGTAGCCGCGGCGCTCGACGACCGAGGGCAGCGCGGCGCGGACGGTGTGGAAGACGCCGGTGATGTTGATGTCGATGACGCGCTTGAACGTCGCCGGGTCGACCGCCATGACGGAGCCGTAGCTCGCGATCCCGGCGTTGGCGAGGACGATGTCGATGCCCCCGAACCGCTCGATCCCGGCGGCGACGGCCGCCTCCATCGAGGGGAGGTCGCAGACGTCGCAGACCGCGGTGACCGCGACCCCGTCGCCGAGCTCCGCCCCGAGCGCGGCCAGCGGCTCGGCGTCGAGGTCGGTGAGCACGAGCTTCGCGCCCTTGCGGGCGAGCGCCCGCGCGGTCTCCGCGCCGATGCCGCGCGCCGCGCCGGTGATGAGGACGACCTTGCCGTTGACGGAGCTCATGGCGCGGCACGCTAGCCGACCGGCGCTCGACCTTGCGCGGGGCGGACGCGGCCGGGTAGCGTCGGGCCCCCGGCGGCCCGCGCACGTGCGTGGCCCCGGGCGCCGATCGTGCCGCCCTCGCCCTCGCCCCGTCCCGCCCAGGTCCCCGCCCCCGCTCCCGCCGACCGGGTCGCGACCGATCCGCCCGGGTCGGCGCCGCCGCTCGCGCTGCGCGTGCGCGCGGTCGCGCTGGTCGCGGCGATGGCGGTCGGGTCGATCGTGCTGTGGATCGGGATCCCGGTGCTGTGGATTCTCCTCGGCGGCCTCATCTCGACGCCGGGCACGCCGAGCTTCGCGCCGATCGCGCTCGTGCTCGTCGCGACCCCGGTGAGCATGGCGTTCTTCGCGCCGCTGCTGGGCCGCCTGGACCACGCGCACCGCGAGCTGCGCGGGGCGCTGCGCGACGGTCCGCGACGGGCGGCCTGGAACACGTCGATGCGCGACTCGCAGGACACGACCGCGCAGGACGGGATCCTCGAGCGCGTGATGGTCGTGAGCGTCGCCCTCGCCGTCGCGGTCGCGGGCGGCTACCTGGCGCTGTTCGGCGGCTCGATGTCCGTCCCGGGCACCTGAGCGCGGCGGCGCGCGATCCGCGCCGCGCCCTCCCCGACGGCGACGAGCAGCTCGGCGCAGTCCTCGACGAGCTCGTCGCGGGTGACCTCGACCTCGCCGTCGAGCCACGCGATCAGCAGCTCCGCGATGCCGCCGGCCAGCAGCGACGAGGTGACCGCGACGAGCCCCTCGTCCCGCGCGGTGGTCCCGAACGAGGCGCGACCCTGGTGGGCGATGAGCCCGGCGAGGGTGCGCATCGAGGCGAGGCGCCGTCGCGCGAGCGCCTCGTGGCCGAGCGCCTCGACGAAGACGACGCGGGCGCGGCGCGGGTCGTCGGTGAGGTCCACGACGAGCGTCCCGATCGCGGCGCGCGCGTGGGCCAGGCGGTCGGCCGGGTCCTCGGCGACGGCCGTCCGGACGGCGGCGAGCACGCGCGCGGTCGTCGTCGCGCTCACCTCGTCGAAGACGGCGACGACGAGCGCGTCGAGGTCGGGGAAGCTCTGGTAGAAGAACCGGGGCGTGAGCTTCGCCTCGGCGCAGACGGCGCGCACGGTCGTCCCCGACCAGCCGACGGTGCCGAGCAGCTCGAGCGCCGCGGCCATGAGGCGCGCGCGGCGCTCGGCGTGGCGCTGGGCGGCGGGGACGCCGGCGTAGACGCCGGTGGCGGGAGTGCTCACGGCCTCCAGTGAAGCACGTCCGTCACGGTTCGGAAACGGGTGTTGCCAGATCGGGCGCGTTCCGGCAACATCCGTTTCCTGATGTCCGCACCCGCGCACGATCCCGCGCTGCAACAGCGCCTCCTCGACGGCCGCACCGTCGGCGACCCGGCCGCCGACGCGGTCGTCGCCGCCTTCCGCGACCTCCCCGGCGGCCGCGGCTGGGCGCTGCTGGACGCCGCGCTCGCCGGCCGGCCGCTCCCCGGCACCCCGCGCGAGGTGCACGACCTGCTCGCCCCCGTGGTCGAGCCGCCCGCCTGGCTGGACCCCGAGCTCGCCGACGCCGGGGCGCTCGCCTTCTGGAAGGGCGGGGCGCAGCCGATCAGCCTCGCGCTCGCCGCCGGCTCTCTGGCGTTCGGCTACCAGTCGGCGTTCCTCGTGCGACCGCTCGCCGCCACCGGACGGCTGGAGCGGATGGCGTCCCGCCGCATGGGCGAGACCGCGCGCTGGGTCCTGGAGGTCACGACCCCGGGCGGGATGCGGGTCGACGGCCGGGCCGTCGCCCCGGGCGTCGCGGCGAGCATCCACGTGCGCATGGTCCACGCGCTCGTCCGCGACCACCTGCTGCGCGACCCGACCTGGGACCGGGCGTCCTGGGGCGTGCCGATCAGCGCCAGCGACACGCTCGTGACCGCCATCGGCGGCTTCCACGTCGTGCCCCTGCGTGCGATGCGCGATCTCGGCGTGCGGCACTCGCGGGCCGAGCTCGAGGCGCTCACGCACCTCTGGCGCTGGATCGGGTTCGTCACCGGCGCCCCCGAGGAGCTGCTCCCGCACAGCTACCGCGAGGCCTGCACGACGATCGGGACCGCCCTGGACCTCGACCCGGGCCCCAACGAGGACTCCGCGAAGCTGCTCCACGCCCTGCTGCACCACGGCGTCTCGCTGCAGCGCGTCCTCCCCGGCCCGACGCACGTGCCCGCCGAGTTCCTCGCCACCCAGATCCTCGGCATGTACACCCGGCGCTGGATGGGCGACGAGATGGCCGACCGGCTCGACGTCCCCGCCTCGCCGCTGCGGCACCTGCTGCCCGGGCTGCGCCCACTGATGCTCGCGCGCGACGCGCTGCGCTGGACCGGGGTGCTGGGGAGCGAGGAGCGGCTCGTGGCCCGCGAGATCGCCGGGGTCCGCCGCACGCTCGGCCTCGCGGGCGCCGCCCCGGCCGCGCTGGACCCGCGCGACGTGGCGCAGGAGCCGGCGCTCCCCCGCGCCGCATGAGCCGGTGACGGGTACCGTTGCCGCGGATGCCCGCCACCGCGCGCGACAGCGACAGCCCCCGCCCGACCCGTACACGATCGTCGGCGACGGCCCGCGCGAGCGGCTGCTGACCGCGCTGGCCCAGAGCATCCGGGAGCAGGGCTTCCGCGGCACCACCGTCGCCGACGTCGTCGCGCGGGCCCGGACCTCCCGCCGGACCTTCTACGAGCACTTCGACGACCGCGGACAGGCGCTGATCGCGCTGTTCGATGCGGTGAACGACGTCGCGATCCGGGCGATCGCCGCCGCGGTCGACCCCACCGCCCCGTGGACGACGCAGGTCGACCAGGCGCTCGACGTGCACGTCGGCGTGATCGAGGCCGAGCCGGAGATCACGGTGAGCTTCGTGCGCGAGCTGCCCGCGCTCGGTGCCGAGGCGATCGCGGTGCAGGCGGCGGTCACCGACCGGTTCGCCGACCTCATCGTGGGGCTCGTCGACACCCCGGAGTGGCGCGCCGCGGGCGTCCAGCCGCTGCCCCGGCACACGGCGGTGCTGCTGGTCGGCGGGCTGCGCGAGCTCATCGTCTACGCGGTCGAGCGCGGCGAGGACCTGAGCGCGCTGCACCCGCCCGCGCGCGACGCGGTGAAGGCCGTGCTCGACCCGTCCCGCCGGCGCTGGGTCTGAGGTCCGGGACGACGCACTGGTACATCGGCGTACCGTGCGCTACCGTGCCGGTACGCTGACGTACCGGTCAGTGTCCGTCCGAGGAACGAGAGGCCCCCGATGACCGCCACCGCCCACCGTCTGCCGCCCGGCCCGCGCCTCCCCAAGGCCGTCCAGGGCGCCGCCTTCCTGTTCTGGCAGCAGCGCGTCATGCAGGCCCTGCACCGCCGCCACCGCGACGCCTTCACGACCTACCTGCCCGGCTTCGGCCACAGCGTCGTGATCACCCACCCGACGCTCGTCAAGCAGGTCTTCACCGCCGACCCGAAGGTCCTCCACGTCGGCGACCGCGGCCCGCTCGGCAAGGTCCTCGGCAAGGGCTCCCTGTTCTCGCTCGACGACGCCGAGCACCTGCGCGAGCGGCGGCTGCTGCTGCCGCCCTTCCACGGCGAGCGGATGAAGTCCTACGAGGGCATCTTCGAGGAGGAGACCGTCCGCGAGCTCGAGACCTGGCCGCAGGACGAGGCGTTCCGCACGCTCGAGCCGTTCATGCGCATCACGCTGAACGCCATCCTGCGCACCGTCTTCGGCGCCGAGGACGAGGAGTTCGACGGGCTGCGCGAGCTGCTCCCCGGCATGGTCGAGCTCGGCTCCAAGCTCGTGCTCGTCCCCGCCCTCCACAAGGACCTCGGGCCGCGCTCCCCGTGGGGTCGCTTCGTGCGCCAGCGCGCCGCGTTCGACGCCTACGTCGCCACGCTCATCGCCAAGGCCAAGGCCGACCCCGACCTCGAGCAACGCACCGACGTGCTCGCGCTGCTCGTCCAGGCCCGCTACGACGACGGCGACGAGCTCTCCCACGCGGCGCTCGCCGACCAGCTCCTCACCCTCCTCGTCGCCGGCCACGAGACCACCGCGGGCAGCCTCTCCTGGACGGTCGAGCGCCTGCGCCGCCACCCCGAGCTGCTCGCGCGCCTCGTCGCCGAGACCGACGCCGGCGGCCGCGAGCTGCGCGAGGCGACGATCCGCGAGACGCAGCGCAGCCGTCCCGTCATCGGTGGCACCGTACGGTTCGTGCAGGAGGACTTCCGGCTCGGCCAGTGGACCGTCCCCGCCGGCATGGCGATCGTCGTCTCCGCCGCGCTCACCCACGCCGACGACCGCTACTACCCCGAGGCCGAGCGCTTCGACCCCGACCGCTTCGTCGGCGTCAAGCCCGACACGTACACGTGGACGCCGTTCGGCGGCGGCATCCGGCGCTGCATCGGCGCCGCGTTCGCGCACATGGAGATGGACGTCGTGCTGCGCACCGTCCTGCAGCACGTCGAGCTCGTGCCCACCGACGAGCCCGGCGAGCAGATGCGCTTCCGCGGCGTCGCCTTCGCGCCCTCCGCCGGCGGCGTGGCGGTCGTGCGGCGGCGCACGTCCGCGGCGCCCGCGGGCACGACGGACGCGGCGCTCGTCGCGGCCTGAGCCGCGGCGGCGGGGCGGCGCTCAGGCGGCGGCGAAGACGGCCTGTCGCAGCGTCGAGGCGCCGGGCAGCTCGTGCTCGGCGCCCGCCGCGACCGCCGCCTGCACGGCGTCCGCGTCGTGGCGTGCGCCGTCGTACACCACGACGACCGAGTGGTCGCCGGGCGCGAGGAACGTCGTCTCCCCCAGCGCCGTGTAGCGCGTCGCGCCGATCCCGATCACCACGACCGCCGGGCGCCCCGCCGCGAGCAGCTGTTGCCCGACGTCCTCCAGCGGCGTGCCGTCCGCGCCCTGCTGGTGGCGCAGGCGGTCCACGACCCAGTCGAGCAGCTGCGTGCCGAAGTACGAGTAGTCCGCGACGGCGCTGTCCACGCCGTAGGGGAGCGCCTCGCCGTCACGCACGAGGAAGCTCGCCAGGCGCAGCGTCGCGGCGGCGCCGTCCGGCTCGATCTCGGTGACGCGCAGCAGCTGCCGCGCGATGCCCTTCGACGCCTCGCCCCAGTTCTTCTTCTGGCTGATCTTCGTCGCGCCCTCGCGGCGGATCGAGCAGTCGTTGAACGCGCCGATCGCCCGCGGCTCGATCCGGTCGACGGTCCCGTCGCGCCGGTAGGTCACGACCCCCAGCACCGCGACCTCCGGCTCGATCTGGAGGTTCAGCGGCGTCTTCGACACGGGCAGCACGATCCGCTCGTGGGACAGCGGGAACAGCCGCAGGAAGCCGTTGTCGCGCGGCACGTACCAGGGGAAGATGCCCTTCGGCGCCTCCGCGGGAGCGTCGACGGACGTGAAGTCGCCCGCCTCGCCCGCCTGCTCCAGGTGCCCGGCGAAGTTGCCGGCGACGCCGAAGCCGAACGCGGCGCGGAGGTCCTCGAGGTTGAGCTGCATCGCCGCCGCAGGCTACCGGCCGCGCCCCTCGGCACGGCGGACCGCCAGCTCCAGCGGCTCAGCGCCGATCAGCGCCTCGAAGCGGCCGACGGCGAGCCACAGCGACCGCAGCGCGAAGCGCGCACGGCGGTCGACCGGCGCGACCCGCGCCTCGCTGACCAGCGTGCTGCGACCGTCGCCCGCCGGCCGCACGCCGTGCGCGAAGACGACGCGGACCGTGCCCGGGCGGTCCCACCGCGCGAACCGCTCGGCGTCGACCCGCGGGTAGTCGCGCGCAAGCGTCCAGATGCGGCCGCACAGGCCGGACACCGACCAGTGCTCGCCCTCGGCCAGGACGGTGAACGGCGCCGTCGCGAACAGCTCCTGGAAGCGGCGGTCCGGCGGCGTGCCCGGGATGCGCCAGCGCACGAGCCCGCCGAGCGTCCCCGTGTCGTCCAGGCGCACCGCGCGGGCAGCCGCCCACAGCTCCGCCGCCGACGCGGCCGCCGTCCGCTCGTGGCGCGTGCGGACCGCCGGATCGGCGACCCAGCGGTCGAGGTCCGGCAGCGGGCTCACGCCGCCCGGCGCCCGCGGCCGACCGGCAGGCACGCAGCCGGCCGGCCCCCCGGTGCGGTGGCAGCGGCAGCCCGGGACAGCTCGGCCATCACGTGCGCTCCGCCGTGCTCGAGACCCGCCAGCGACGAGCGGCCCTCGAGCAGCAGCCGACCGCGCTCGCGGACCGTGACGTGCAGCTGCCCGTCGAAGTGCTGGCGTGCCCCCGGGACGCTGCAGCGGCGCGCCGGCAGCGGGACCGGCAGCAGGTGCGCGCCCGCCGGGTCCGCGCGGCCGTCGAGCTCGACCGTGAGGCGCCGCGAACGCGCCCGCAGCCGCCAGCGCCCGTCGGTGGCGAAGTCCGTGCGGACGGGCGACCACACCGGGTCGCCGAGACGCACGACCCGGTCCCCGACCCGCACCACGATCGCCGTCGCGTGGGTGCGCCACGGACCGAGCGAGATCGCCCCGCCCGCGAACGCGACGCACGCGTCGGGCCGTCCGTCCACGTGCTGCGCCTGCCCCCACCACCAGCGCGACGGGAAGCCGCTCGTCCCCCAGTTCTTCTCCGCGTAGACGCGGAAGCCGTCCAGGTCGATCCGCTCCCCGTCGAGCTGCGCCGTCCCGGTCGCGCGGGCGCCGAGGAGGTACGGGTGCCAGCGCTGGCTGAGGCCGGGGACGACCTGGCCGATCCCGAGCCCGCCGAGCGCGCGTCCGGTCGGCCACGCGCAGGCCTCGTGGATGTGCAGGTCGAGCCGTGCGCGCGGTCCGAGGTCGACCCGGACGCCGCGCGCGTCCCCATGGAAGGTCCCGGCCCCCGCGCGCACGCCGAGGTCGTCGGGGTCCGCGAGACCGCCCGGCACGTCCGCCTGATGCAGCACGCGACCGGGGTGGGCGGCAAGCGCGACGTTGGACCAGCTGCGCCCCTCCCCATCGCGGTGCACGCCGCACAGCGCGACGATGACCCGCCCCGAACCCGGGTCGGTCAGGCGCCAGAAGTAGCCCTCCAGCGCGGTCCCGTGCGCGCGCAGCGGGTCGCCGAAGGGCAGGTCGGCGCCGGTGGCCCGGTAGTGGCGGAGCACCCCTCCATCGTGCCCGGCGCGGCGCCGTCCGCAACCCCCGTTCAGGCGTGCGCCTGGGCCTCGCAGAGCGCCAGCAGCGCGTCGAGCTCGCCCTGCATCCCGTCCAGCACGCGCTGCACGTCCGGCATCTGCTCGCGGTCGCAGATGATCCCCACGTCGATCGAGTCGAGGTAGCTCAGCACCGTGATGTTCAGCCCCGCACCGTCGGCGATCACCGACACCGGGTAGTTCGCCTCGAGCTTCGCGCCCGCGAGGTACAGCGGGATCGGCGGGCCCGGCACGTTGCTGATGATGAGGTTGAACAGCGGGCGCAGCGCCGGGTTGGCCCCGAGCTGCAGCACCACGCGGGCCGCGCGCGCGTTGATCGCAGGCGGGATGAAGTTCGTCACGTCCTGCAGCGCCTCGGCGGGCAGCGCGCGGTGGCGCTCCTTCGCGGCGCGCATCGCGTCGTGCGTCGCCGCCAGGCGGTCCTGCGGCTCGGCGACGTGCGTCGGGATCGGCACGATCATCACGCTGATGCGGTTGCCGTACGTGCCGATCTGCTCGTCGGTGCGCACGCTCACCGGGATCTGGGCGAGCAGCGGCGCCTCGGGCAGCGCGTCGTGCGCGACGAGCCACTCGCGGACCGCGCCCGCGCAGAGCGTGACGACCACGTCGTTGACGGTGACCCCGAAGTGGTTCTTGACCCGCTTGACGTCGGCGAGCGGCATCGAGCCGAACACGAACCGGCGGTGCGGGCTGATCGTGCCGCTGAACGGCACGCGTGGCGCGCGCATCTTCGGCCGCTCGACGACCTCCCCGTCGTGCTCGTCGCTGCCCAGCAGCCGGCGGCGCAGCCGCGAGGCGGTGCGGCTGATCGGCTCGGCGCCCGGCAGGCCGAAGATCGACGGCGCGACGTCGAGGTAGGGCAGCGTCGTCGGCACCGCGCGCAGCGCGCGGACCGGGTAGAGCGGCAGCGCCGCGACCCCGCGACCGAGCATCTCCAGCGTCCCCGGGGCCACCTCGGGCGCCTGGTCGGCGGGCGGCGGCTCGATGTCCCGGCCCTCCGGCGCGAGGTCGAACAGGATGCCCATGATCTCCGCCCCGGACATGCCGTCGATCATCGCGTGGTGCATCTTCGTCTGGACCGCGACGCGCCCCCCGGCCAGCCCGTGGATGACGTACAGCTCCCACAGCGGCCGCGCGCGGTCCAGCCGCCGCGACGCGATCCGCGCGACCTGCTCGGCGAGCTGGTCGTCGTCGCCCGGCGCCGGCAGCGCCAGCTCGCGGACGTGGAAGTCGAGGTCGAAGTGCGGGTCGTCCTTCCAGTACGGGCGGTCCAGCCCGAACGGCACCGGCACGAGCGTCCAGCGCAGCGGCGGCAGCAGGTGCAGCCGCTCCTGCAGCATCGCGCGGACCTCGGCGATGCCGAAGCGGCCCCCGGGGGCGGTCGCCGGGTCGAAGATCGCGAGGCCGCCGACGTGGCCGACGGTGGTGTCGCTCTCGATGGCGAGGAACTGCGTGTCGAGACCCGTGAGCTGCCGCATAGGGCGGCGAGCCTATCCGGGAACGCGACCGTTCGCCGGGCCTGTCGCACCGGCGGTCGCCAGGGTGAGCGGCGCCGCGCCGAGCCGGGTCAGATCGCGGCTTCGCGGCGCGCGCGGGCCCGGGCGCGCGGGTGCATCCGGTCCTCCTCGGAGGCCAGCAGCCGGGCGGCGAGAATGCCGCCGATCGCACCGAACAGATGGCCCTGCCACGACACGCCGTCCTCCGGGAGGATCCCGCCGAGCAGCACGCCGCCGTAGCCCGCGGCGACGACCGCGGCGACCGCCAGGTGGACGAGGTTGCGCTCGAAGACCCCGCGGCTGATCAGGTAGGTCGCGTAGCCGAACACGAGCCCGCTGGCGCCGAGGTGCACGCTGTTGTCCGAGCCGGTCAGCCACGTGCCGAGGCCGCCGACCACGCCGACGATCGCCGTGACGATCGCGACCCGCGCGATGCCGCTGAGCGCGATCCCGGCGCCGAGCGCCAGGAACGGGACCGTGTTCCCCGCGAGGTGCCCGAAGCCGACGTGCAGGAACGGGGCGAAGAGGATGCCCAGCAGGCCGTCCGCCTCGCGCGGCTCGATCCCGTACCGGTCGAGCCGGTGGTCCGCGGCGACGTCGACGACCTCGAGCACCCACATCAGCGCCGCCATCCCGACGACGAGCTTCAGCCCCGCGACGCGCGGATCGGTGGGGGTGCCGGTTGCCTGCTCGGTGGCCATGTCACCCAGGGTACGGGCTAGGCTCGGCCCCATGGCCAACGCGTGGCGCACCGACCATCCCTGGGCGACCGTCTACGACTTCCTCGTCGAGAGCCGCCGCATCGGGCATCCGATCGCCCGGATCGGGGCGGGCACCGACTTCGGCCTGCTGTGGGAGGCCGCCGAGGTCGTCGGCGAGCTGCCCGACGGCGCCGCCGTCCTCGACGTGCCCTGCGGTGGCGGCGTGGCGCTGCGCGGCATGCGCCCCGGACAGGACATCCGCTACGTCGCCGCCGACATCTCCCCGGCGATGCTGCGGCGCACCGAGGAGGCCGCGCACGAGCGCGGGCTCGCCCGGCAGGTCGAGCTCGTCGAGGCGGACGTCGCCGCGATGCCGTTCCCCGACGCGACCTTCGACCTGTGCGTGTCGTTCACCGGCCTGCACTGCTTCCCCGACGTCCGCGGCGCGGTCCGCGAGATCGCGCGCGTCGTGCGCCCGGGCGGGCGCCTGTCCGGCTCCGCGGTCCTCTCCGACGCCGGCCTGCGCTTCCTGCCGATGCGCGTCACCGGCCGGATCGCCGGGCTGCTCGGCCCGATGTGCTCGTCGACCGAGCTGCGCGAGTGGCTCGCGCAGGACGGCTTCGTCGACGTGGCGCTGCGCCCGTCGGGCGGGATCACGTACTTCACCGCGACCCGCGCCTGACGGCGTCGCTCAGGCGGCGACCGCGGTCGCGGCGGGCTCGCGCGCGTCGAGCCCGAAGGCGTCGGCGAGCAGCCGGTAGGACCGCACGCGCGCCGCGTGGTCGTGCGTGATGGTCACGAGCATCAGCTCGTCGGCGCGGTAGCGCTGGACGCGCTCCTCGAGCGCGGCGCGGACCTGCTCCGGCGTCCCGCAGACCATCCGGCGCGGCGGCGCGGTGTCCCCCTCGCTCTCCAGGAACCGCTGCGCGACGTCGGTCGGCGGCACGAGCATCGGGCGGCCGCGGCGCAGCATCTTGAACATCATCCGGCCGCTGGAGACGAGCGCCAGCGCCTCCGCGGCGTCCGGGGCGGCGAGCGCCCACGAGGCGAGCAGCAACTGCGGCGCGCGGAGGTGCTCGCCGGGCACGAAGCGGTCCCGGTACAGCTGCGCGACGTCGTGCCCGTCGGGGGAGATGAAGTCCGCGTACGCGTAGGGCAGGCCGAGCTGCCCAGCCCAGATCGCGCTCTGCGGCGAGGAGCCCAGCAGCCACGGGACCGGCCCGGTGCCCGCGGTCGGGGGCGTCACGTGCTCGCCGCGGACCTGCAGGTGGCGGAACGGGTGCTCCGGCGGGTAGGGGCGCCGGCCGAGGTGGGCGAGCAGCTCGGCGAGGTGCTCGGGGAAGTCGTCGGGCGCGGCCTGCCGGCGGTCGCGCTGCAGCGCGAAGCTGCGCATGCCGTCGGTGCCGGGCGCCCGGCCGATCCCGAGGTCGATCCGGCCGGGGGCCAGGCCGTCCAGCAGCGAGAACGTCTCCGCGACCTTCAGCGGGCTGTAGTGCGGCAGCATCACGCCGCCGCTGCCCACCCGGATGCCGGTCGTCTGCACGGCGATCGGGCCGATCAGCGCCTCCGGGCTCGCGCCCGCCATCGCGCCGCCGTGGTGCTCGGCGACCCAGTACCGGTGGTAGCCGAGGCGGTCCGCGGTCCGGGCGAGGTCCAGGGTGTTCGCGAGCGCCTGCGCGTTCGTCGAGCCCTGGGAGATCGGGGACTGGTCCAGCACGCTCACACGCATCCCCCGACGGTAGCGGGACCGCCGAGCGGGCTCGTCTACCCTGGGTGCGTGACCGACAATCCGCGGGTGCTGATCGCCGACGACGAGGTGCTCCTGCGGGCCGGGATCGCGCGGCTGCTGCAGGACGCGGGCATGACGGTCGTCGCCGAGACCGGGGACGCCGAGGAGGCGGTGGAGCTCACCGCCGCGCACACCCCGGACGTCGCGATCCTCGACGTGCAGATGCCGCCCTCGCTCACCGACGACGGGCTGCGCGCCGCGATCCGCATCCGCCGCGAGCACCCGGACACCACCGTGCTCGTGCTCTCCCAGTTCCTCGAGGAGCAGTACCCGCTCGATCTCATCGGCGACGACGCCGAGGGCGTCGGCTACCTGCTGAAGACGCGGGTCGCCGACGTGCCCTCGTTCGTCGAGTCGGTCCGCCGCGTGGCCTCCGGCGGGTCCGCCCTGGACCCGGACGTCGTCGCGCTGATGGTCGGGCGGCGCCGACGCGACAACCCGCTCGACGCGCTGACCCCGCGCGAGAGGGACGTGCTCTCGCTGATGGCCGAGGGCAAGTCCAACCACGGGATCGCCCGCTCGCTGGAGGTCACCCCCGCCGCGGTGGAGAAGCACATCACCGGCCTGTTCGGGAAGCTCGGCCTCGGCGACGAGCCGCTGCAGCACCGGCGGGTCATGGCCGTGCTCGCGCTGCTGCGGTCGCGCTGACGGCCGCGACCACGACGAGACGTGACCGCAAGGGTGACCGCGCGGTCGCGTCCGCTCCGCCGCCCCGGGTGGAGCACGATCCGAGGCAGCCGCGGGCCCGAGCACCTGTACGCGCTCACCGCGCCCTGAGCCGGGTTGCGGAAGGCTGCGTAGTGGTGGGTGATGCTCCCGAGCGCCGCCGACGACCCGCGCAGCGACACGACCGCCCTGGTGGTCGCCGTCAGCGGCGTCGTGGGCCCGGTCCCCTACGTCATGGCCGTCGCCGCGATCCGCATGGCGGGCAGCCCGCGTCGATCCCGCAAGGCCGCCGTGGCGATCGGCGTCGGTGCCGTGACATGCGTGCTGCACACGGCGTTCCTGGTCTGGCTGGCACTACGCGTGCTCTGACGCGTCCCGGTCCAGCTGAACCACGCCGGCGGGCCGCCCCGCGACCCAGGTCCTGCGTCCCACATGTGCTGGGCTCGCTCTGCCGCCCCGGCACGGCGCTCCGCAGGGTGGACCTCAGCTCGGTGCGGGCGCGTGCTGAGGTCCGCCATGCCCAAGGAGGCCGTGACTCCCTTCTCGCCTGGGGACGCTCGCCGCGGCGCAGCTCCCGCTCGCACTCGCCGAGCTCCGCGCGCGCCCAGAGCAGACGCTGCAGGAACTCGCAACGCGGTGGTCGGACTGAGAGGCCACGCTCTTGCTCGGCCGCCCACGCGGCTCGGACCATGGCGTTCAGAGGGGCTTCCGCGGCGGCCACAACGGCGGCGATCTGGATGTTCTCGCCAACGATGGTGAAGACACCCAGGACGCGCCCAACACGGTCCTTGCCGCTCTCACTTCGGCGTGGTTGCAGGCATCGGGCAGACGGATCGCCCGTACCATCGGGCTTTACGGATGCGACTCGGGGTGGCCAACAGGTTGGCCGGCGTGCTGCTGGCGATACTCGTCCTGGTGTGGTCACCGGTGTTCGCGGGTGCGGTCGTCCGCGTCGGGGGCGGGGGCGCTGATGTCCTGCGTGGGACGGCCCGTGCTGATCGGTTGGCGGGCGGGTTCGGTCGGGATCGTCTTCTGGGGCGCGAGGGCGACGACATCCTGCTCGGTGAGTCGGCCACGGATCGGCTCTACGGCGAGGCCGGAAGGGACGACCTCGATGGGGGCACCGGCGACGACCTGCTCGACGGCGGTCTCGGGGACGACGTGATCGACGGAGGTGACGGCAACGACACGCTGCGTGGAGGGCGTGGCAACGACTTCATCGTCGAGTCGGGCTTCGGCGATGACCGGCTGCTCGAGGGCGGGCCCGGGGACGACTACCTCGACGGCAACCGAGGAGCCGACAAGCGGATCGACGGCGGCAGCGGCAACGACATCCTGCGCGGAGGAGCAGGAGGCGACTACCTGGTCGGTGGACCTGGCAACGACGCCATCGACGGTGGCGACCGCCGCGATCGCATCGACGCCGGAGACGGGGACGACCTGATCGTGGTGCGGCCGGACGGGGACGGGGCGACTGATGCGCAGGACATCATCTCGGCGGGCGCCGGCAACGACACGATCATCGCCCTGATCCCGATGGGCAACGTGGACTGTGGTCCCGGTCAGGATGTCTTCGTCGGCCGGACCGAACGGGCGCTGCGGGGGTGCGAGATCGTGCGCCCCGCCGACGGCATCGACCCGGCGACCGATCTCCTGGGGAGCGTCAGCAACGCGGGCTTTCGGCGCGGAGGCCGCGCGCGGGCGGAGCTGGGATCGATCGGGGAGCCGCGACCCGTCCGAGTGCCGGGTAGCTCGGGTGCCGACGTGCTGCACGGCCTGCCCGGAGACTCCGACGACTTGTTGCTCGGCGCCGGTAGGGCAGATCGCCTGTTCGGGCTCGGCGGCGATGACCACCTCGAAGGTGAGTTCGGTGACGACCATCTGGAAGGGGGTGCCGGTGACGACCTGCTGTTCGGGCGCGTCGGCGACGACGTCCTGCTCGCCGGTGACGGCGATGACCTGCTGGAGGGCGGGCGCGGCGCCGACCGGTTGAGCGGCGGTCGCGGCGCCGACCGCCTCAACGGCGGGATCGGCTCCGACCGGATCAGCGGCGGGCCGGGGAACGACACCGTCATCTCCTTCGGCGGCGGGCGCGACCTCGTCGACTGCGGACCCGGCCGCGATCGGGTCGTCGCCGACAGCACCGACCGCGTCCGCAACTGCGAGAACCGCTGACAGCGCGGCGCCCGTCGGCCCCGGGGCGAGAGCGTCGTGCTCCCCGCTGCTGGCGTTGTCGGCGATGCGCTCGCGCGGGCACCATGGGCTATGCCCTCCACCGAGCTCCTGGACGTCTGCGGCCGCCGCCGCTCGCCCGCCACTGTGCCCGGCTTCCACGCCGGCCGCCCTCCTTGAAACAAGGGACGCTGCTACCCGGCCGACCCACCCCGGGTCGAGGAGATCATCCAAGTGCTGCGCGCCGCCGACCACGGGCTCTACGGCCTGCGGCTGCGCGCGCTGGTGGTTCGGCTACGCGAGCGGATTCGTCTCGCCTCGGCACTCGCCGAGCTAGCTCGACGGCGCAGCGACTGAAGGAGCAGACGCCTCGCTGCTTCCGCGCCGAGTCGAGCCCTTCCACGCGGGAGCGGTCACGGGCGGCATGTTCGCGGTGCTGAGCACGGCGCGGTACGGTTGGTCGGTGCGCCGTGACATTCCCAGCACCGATGCGTTGCCGCCGCGACTCCGCGCGATGATCGCTGACGGTCGAGCGATCGCGCCGCGCCGGGACCTCCGGGAGGTGCTGCGGGAGATCGAGTTGCCTCCGGCGCCTTCGAGCGACGCGGGGACGCGGGCGCTGCAGGAGCAACGCGGCGACCGTGTCTGACCGGACGGGTCTGCTCTACGCCGACACCTCGGCGCTCGTGAAACTCGCCGTCACCGAATCGGAGACCGCCGCGGTCCGCCAGGAGCTCTCCTCCTGGACTGGCGTCGTGACGAGCGTCCTGACCGAAATCGAGCTTGCCCGCGCAGTCGCGCGGGCCCGAGAGAGGGACTCGGCAGCGCTCGACGAGCTCGCCGTGTGGGCAATCACCGCAGGCATGGTCGAGATCGAGCTCAGCGCAGAGATCCGGCGTGCCGCTGCCGACCTGCAGCCCACCGCCGTCCGGTCCCTCGACGCGATTCACATCGCCACAGCGCTCTCGCTCGGCGAGGACCTCGGCGGCGTGCTGACCTACGACCGGCGCATGCAGGAAGCGCTGACTCACCGCGGCGTTGCAGTCGTCGCTCCAGCCGCTCCCTGATCTTCACGCCTGGGCCGCGTTCCCATCGTGAGCTGGCGTGATCGCATCCCACTCGACCACGGCGGCCGGCATGCCTCACCGCCGAACTGGTTCACCTAGACCGTCGTTTCCGCGGCCCCCCAACAGCCCGCTGTCGCATTGCGCGATCTGCGAGTGCGTAACGGAGCTGCTCGGCTGTGCCACCGGTACCTCCGCGGACGGGTGCCTGGGCTTCAGGCCGGTGGACGACTGTTCGAGGGTCGCTTGCGACGTATGTGGTAGTTCGTGCCGGTGAGCGCGTTGGTGTGGTGATGTCTGAACGTCTTCGGTTGGTGCTGGCCGCCTTGTCGGGGCTCGCGGTCACGCTCGTTCTGTTTCCCGTCTCGTCTGCGGTGGCGTCGTCGGTGTTGGTCGAGCGCACCGTCGTTCCGCCTGACGGTCGCGACCCTGGCTACACGACCGCTCAAGTGATGTTCGTGGCGGATCCTGGGGAGCGCAACGTCGTTGAGGTGCGCTCAGATGCGACGGGCTTGACGATCACGGATGGAGGCTCGTCGATCCGGGCAGGCGTTGGGTGTACGTCTCTTGACGGCGGTGGTGCGCGGTGCGAGGTGGTCGGTTCCGCCAGCCTGGCCTCGGGGGTGGTCGAGCTCGGCGACTCCGCGGACTCTGCCACCGCCGACATCAACGGCGCGGTCGACGCACTGACGATTGACGGCGGCGCCGACGATGACGTCCTACGCTCGAGCGGGACGATCTCGGTCTCGCTGCAGGGTGGCGAAGGAGCCGATGACCTCCGCGCCCTCGGACCTCGTGGGAGCAGTCTCTCGGGTGGGGCAGGCAACGACACCCTGGTCGGCGCCGACGGCAACGACCAGCTCCAGGGCGGTCCGGGAACAGACCGACTCGACGGAGGCACCGGGTCGGATACCGCCTCGTGGACGGACAGCTCGCGTGCCGTCCACGTCGATCTGGGCCGCGGCTCGGGCGGTCCCGCGGACGAGCTGGACCACCTGAACAATGTGGAGAACATCATCGGCAGCAGTGCTCCCGACTTCCTCGTCGGAAGCGATGGCCCGAACCGCATCTCGGGTGGCCAAGCTGGCATCGGCCCCGGTGATCGCATCTACGGGCTCGACGGCGACGACGAGCTCTCGGGCGGCCGCGACAACGACCACATCGAAGGCGGCTCCGGGAACGACCAGATCACCGGCGGAGGAGGAAGCGATTTCGCCGACGCCGGCCCGGGCCGCGACATCGTCCGCCTCACCGGCAGCGGAGGAACGGTCTCCGGCGGAGCAGGAGACGACGACCTCGCCACCATGCTGGACAGTCCCAAAGCGCGAGCGCACAGAATGGTCTGCGACGCCGGCGACGACATCGCCGGCAGCTTCGGCCGCGCCGTGATCGCCAGCAACTGCGAACGCGGCAGCATCGGCCTCTACGACCTCCGCTACCCGCGCCTGCGCAGCGACCGGCAGATCACCCTAACCCAGTTGCGACGCCCCACCGGGATCCTCAACACCTGCAACCGCCTCACGATCAGGACACCATCCGGACGGACGCTCGCCGACCGGATCGTCACCCGCTACCCCACCCAGATCACGACCCACCCGATCACGGGGCCGGTGCCGACCAAGGTGACCGTCCGCATCGATCTCCTCGGTGACTCGTGCCGACGGCGCACAGATCCCCGAGGCCAAACCGCGGTCGTAAACCTCCGCCGACCCGCGGGCATGCCGTAGGCCTTAGTGATCTCAACGCGTTCCTGATGCCAGCGCGATGGCTTTCGCT
Organism: Conexibacter sp. W3-3-2; assembly: GCF_009707605.1. NCBI lineage: Bacteria > Bacillati > Actinomycetota > Thermoleophilia > Solirubrobacterales > Conexibacteraceae > Conexibacter > Conexibacter sp. W3-3-2. Next base: position 1,837,138 of record NZ_WLYW01000001.1, read on the forward strand.
TTGCTGCGCCACTGCAATCGGAACAGCAAGCGCGACAAGCACGCGCTGCTTGACCGGACGGCGGTGCTCTTCCCCGGCAGGACTCCGCCCCGCGCGGTCACCTGCCTGCTGCACACCGCGCTTCCTGGTCTGGCTGGCGCTGCGGCTGCTCTGACGGCGCTCCGGAGCGTCGTGTGGACCGCAGATCCTTCCCGGAAGGTCCTGCGGTCCACTCGACGCCGCTCGCGCTCGCGCGGTCGGGCCGGCGCGCGGGACGGCGGCGTCAGGGAACCGGGATCGCGACCCGCAGGCGGGTGCCCTGGCCCGGCTCGCTGACGATCTCCAGCGTGCCGTCGAAGGCCGCCGCACGGTCGGCGAGGCCGCGCAGGCCGCTGCCGCCCTCGGCCCTGGCGCCGCCGCGGCCGTCGTCCTTGACCTCGATGCACAGGCCGTCGCCGCGCTCGTCGATGCGCACGTGGACCTCCTCGGCGCCCGCGTGCTTGACGACGTTCGTCAGCGCCTCCGCGACGACGAAGTAGGCGGCCGCCTCGAGGCTCGGCGCGAACCGCCGGTCGGTCACCGACACGGTCGTGATCAGCGGCAGCCGCGCCGCCAGCGAGTCGATCGCCGCCGCGAGGCCGCGCGTGGTGAGGATCGCCGGGTGCACCCCCGTCACGAGGTCGCGCAGCTCGGCGATCGCCTCCTCCGCCTCGCGGATCGCCTCCGCCAGGTGGCCGCCCGCGACCGGGTCGCCGCAGCTGCCCTCCGCCTGCTTGAGCGCGAGCAGCACCCGCACGAGCCGCTGCTGCGCGCCGTCGTGCAGGTCGCGCCCGAGCCGGCGGCGCTCGGTGTCCGCCGCCGCGAGGATCCGGGCGCGCGAGTCGTGGATCTCCTGCGCCCGCGCGCGCTCGACCGCCTCCCGGCGGGCCGCCTCCTCCGCCTCGATCCGCGCGGTCACGTCCCGGAACACGACCACCGCACCGCGGCCCGTGGACATCGGCAGCGGCGCGCTCGAGTACGCCACGCGGAACGGCGTGCCGTCCTTGCGCCAGAAGCAGTCGCCGTCCACGCGGACCGTCTCGCCCGTCTGCCGCGGGCGCAGCATCGGGCACTCCTCCTGCGGGAACGGCGTGCCATCCCAGTGGTGGTGGTGGATCGTCGGATGACTGATCCGGCCCAGCAGCTCCTCCTCCTCGTAGCCGAGCAGCTCGAGCGCCGCCGGGTTGGCGAACTCCACCCGCCCGTCCGGGTCGACGACGTACACCGCGTCCGGGACGCTCGACAGGAGCGCCTCGAGGACGTCGCGCGGCGCGAGCCCCAGGCGCTCGCCGACCCGCTGCACCGAGCTCGTCGTCATGCGCCCATCGTCGCGCACCGCGCCCGGCCGCGAGCTGGACCGGCGGTCGAGAGCTCCGGGCGCCGCGCCCGACCACGCGGCGCCGACGTGGGGTCTGCCGGAGCCCCACCGTCGGGTCACACCGCGCACGGGCGTCGGGAAACGACGGTCGGTCCCCGTCACCGCGGGCCCCGGCAGGACCGTGCGTCCCTGGCGGTCGGCCCGGCCCGCCCACAGGATCCAGGGGTGTCCCGCTTCGCCGACGCGCTCGCCGCCCGGACCCTCCTCAGCGCCGAGCTGACGCCGCCGCTGGGCGCCGACCCGACCGCCGCACTAGACGTCGCGCGCACCTGGGCGGGCTGCGACCTCGACGCCGCGCAGGTCAACGACCACCTCTGCGCACGGGTCCGCATGAGCGGCGTGGCGCTCGCCGCGCTGCTGCGCGGCACCCGCCTGGAGACCGTCCTGCACGTCGGGGTCCGCCACCGCAACCGGATCGCCGTCCAGGCCGACCTGCTCGGCGCGCACGCGATCGGCGTCCGCGACCTCGTCGTCGTCCCCGGACACGACGTGCGGCTCGGCCCCGACCCGCACGCGCGGGAGGCGCGCGACCTGAAGACCTCCGCGGCCATCGCCCTCGTGCGACGGCTCGCCGACGAGGGACGCCTCTCCAGCGGCTACCGGCTCGCCGGGCCGCTGCGCTTCCGCGTCGGGGCCGTCGAGGCCGTCGGCCGCGGCTCCACCGACGAGCTGCGCCGACGGATCGAGGCGAAGGCCCAGGCCGGCGCACACTTCCTGCAGCTCCAGGGGCTGACCGACGACGACCGCGCGACCGCCGTCCTCGACGCCCTGTGGGCCGACGGCGTGCCCGAGCGGGTGGCGCTCGTCGCCTCGATCGTGCCCGTGCGCGACGCCGCGCACCGCGCTCAGCTCGCCCGCATCCCGGGCGTCGCCGGCGTCGACGCCGAAGGCCCGGCCGCGGCCGCGGAGCTGGGCCGCCTGCTCCTCACGCACCGGGCGACCAGCGGGCTGCACCTGCGTCCCCTGCTGTGGGAGGACGCGGTGCCGCCGCTGGTCGCCGCCGTGCGCGCCCGCTGATCAGCGGAAGGGCAGCAGCTCCTTGCCCGCCGTGTCGTTGATGACCAGCGCCGCCGAGATGTACAGCGCCATCAGCGCGTCGACGAGGCCGAGCCAGCCGCCGAGCTGCGTGAGCCCGGTGCCGCCAGGAGCGGACATGTTCGCCAGGCCCAGCACGAGGAACACGACCGTCAGCAGCAGCTGCTGCGCGAACACGATGCGGTTGACGTAGAACGTCGCGACCGCGAGGAACCCGGACACGATCGCCCAGATCACGAGGTACGTGCCGATCGCGTCACCGAGTGCCGCGGGTCCCGCCGCCTCGCCGACACCCGCTGCGAAGAACTGGACCAGCAGGCCGAACGACAGCCAGAAGGTCCCGTACAACGCGCCGATCACCCCGGCGATGAGCAGCCCGGCACGGAAGTTGATGATCCCGCCGGCGAAGATGCCGATCGCCCCGACGCTGAACGCGACCGGCAGCACGACACCGGTCGCCGCCGGGCTGAACAGCTCGGCGTTCGCGGCGGACAGCAGCCCGAGCACGATGCCCAGCGCCCCGAGCTGCAGCGCGATGCCCAGCGGGACGTTGGGGAACAGCAGCCCGGCCCCGCCGGTGGGGCTGTCGAGGACCTTCGCCGCGAGGGCGCGGGTCGGGATGACGGATGCGGGTTCTGATGCAACCTGGGTGGCCACGAGAGCCTCTCCTTCTTGCGGATGAGTGATGGGCACGCGGTCCGGGCGCAGGCCGTCGGAGCAGCGAAGGACCGGATGAGCGACACGCGCCGGCGTGCCGTGGGGCGGCGGGGATCCCGGATCCGGGCCCCCGCGGCCTCACCCGTCGACCCGCAACCTACGGGCCGCTCCCGGGCCGCGGCATGGACCGCCGGCCCACAGGGCGACCGACCGCCGGTCCTCGCCCCCACCCCTCGCCGGGCCTCCCCCGACGGGCGGGTAGGGCCAACCCCACGTGTCGCGTGGGGACTCGACGTGTCGTCCGACCGCCGGTCGAAGGCCCGGACCGCCGGTCCGTAGGGAAGGTCCCGCCGGGCGGGCACTCTCGAAGGCGTCCTCTACGACGTCCAACCGAAGGAGCACCGCATGGCGGTCGAGCCCAAGCTCACCGATCAGGAGATCGCGAGCCTCATGGAGATCCCCCACCCCAGCAAGGCGGTCGGGGACTCCCTCTACGGCGAGACGAAGGTCTTCCCCGACTACCAGGCCGAGCCGGGCGAGACGTACTTCGGCCTCGTTCACGGCATCGTGCACGAGTCCTCCGTCTCGTTCGTCGCGGTCCTCCAGGCCATCCGCGCGCAGAAGAAGGGCTTCGACTCGGCGCTCTACTTCTACGGGATCGGGTCGCTGAACTGCCTCGCCACGCGCGGCTTCCCGACCGTCGGCAACGAGCTGTTCCCCGGCATGCGCAACGAGAACAACGTGCTCGAGCGCTACATCGGCGGCGGCGGCAAGGTGTACGCCTGCCGGCTCGGCCTGGCGCTGCACGGCGCCCGTGAGGAGGACCTCATCGAGGGCGTCATCCCCTGCCACCCGCTCGACCTCCAGGACGCGCTGATCGAGTACGCCCGCAAGGGCGCGATCATCAACTCCTCCTGGATGTTCTAGGGACGAGGCCCGCGCCATGGACCTTCGCTCCGAGCTCGCGGTGCGCGGGATCCGCTCCCGCCCGGCGGTCAGCCGCCGGGCCGGGGCCGGCCCCAGCGACGACGGCCACTGGATCCTCGACGGGCGCTCCGCCACCCTCCCGGTGGTCGAGGACTCCCCGTTCGAGCTGCATCCCGGCGGCACGCTCACCCGCGACGGCGTCGTCGTCGACGACGCGATGCTCGAGCCGATCGTCCGCCCGCGCTTCTACGACCTGACGACCGCGGACGGCACGCCCTACGAGGCGCTCGCCCGCCTGCACGGCACCGAGGTCCTCGCGACCACGGTCGTGCAGACCTGCATCCGCTACACCCACGAGGACACCCGCTGCCGGTTCTGCACCATCGAGGAGTCGCTGCGCTCCGGTGCGACCGTGCAGGTGAAGTCCCCCGAGCTGCTCGCCGAGGTCGCGCACGCGGCGGTGGAGCTGGACGGCATCCGACAGATGGTCATGACCACCGGGACGTCCAACGGTCCGGACCGCGGCGCGAAGCACCTGTCGAAGTGCGTCGCCGCGGTCCGGTCGGCCGTCCCCGGACTGCCGATCCAGGTGCAGATCGAGCCGCCGCTGGACCTGTCGTGGATCACCACGCTGCACGAGGCCGGTGCCACCGCCCTCGGCATCCACGTCGAGGCGCTCGACGAGACCGTGCGGGCACGCTGGACGCCCGGCAAGGCGACCGTGCCGATGGCCCGCTACGAGGAGGCCTGGCAGGAGGCGGTCCGCGTGTTCGGCCGCAACCGCGTCTCCACCTACCTGCTCGTCGGGCTCGGGGAGGACCCGGACGAGCTCGTCGCCGGCGCCGAGCGGCTGATCGCGATGGGCGTCTACCCGTTCGTCGTGCCCTACCGGCCGCTCGCCGGCTCGCTCGCCCACGCCGACGGCGTCCCCGCCCCCGACCCCGCCACGCTGATGCGCGTCACGCGGCGGGTCGCCCGCGCCCTGCGCGAGGCCGACATGCGCGGCGCCGACCAGGTCGCCGGGTGTGCCGCGTGCGGCGCCTGCTCGGCGCTCGGGGCGTGTGGCGGATGATGCTCGGCGAGACGACCGGGCCGGGTCCCACCGGACCGGCCACGTGGTCACGCCCGGTCGGCTTCGCGCCGCTGCTGGACCTGTTCGCCGCCGGCGACCCCGGGGCGCCCGCCGCCGCGCCCGCCGGGCTGATGGTGCTGCGCGCCGACGACCAGCCCCGGCTGCTGGCCGCCTACCGCGACCTGCGCCTGCGCGCCTTCGTCCACGACCAGGGCCTCTTCCGCGGCGACGACCTCGACGACCACGACGCCCACGACGCCACCCGCGTGCTCGTCGCGGTCGACCTCGACGGGGAGGTCCTCGGCGGCGTGCGCCTGCACCCGGTCGGGGACGACGCGACGCTCGGCTGGTGGCGCGGCAGCCGCCTGGTCTGCGGCCGCGGCAGCGCCGACCGCCCGCGGCGCGGCACGGTCGGCGCGGCGCTCGTCCGGGCCGCCTGCGCCCAGGCGCTCGACGCCGGGGCGCTGCGCTTCGACGCGCACGTGCAGCCGGGGCACCGCGCGTTCTTCGCGCGGCTCGGCTGGGAGGACGTGCGGGCCGTCACCTGCGCGGGCGCCCCGCACCGCCTGATGCGCTTCTCCGTCGGCCGGATCGCGGAGCTGGCGGCGCGCACGAAGTCGCCGATCGCGCCGCTGCTCGGCGGCCTCCTCGGCGGCGGCGCGTTCCTCGGGGACGACGGCGCCCCGGTGCCCGGCTCCGACCTCGTCGCCGCGACCGACGCGATCCTCCCCTCGATGGTGGAGCGCGACCCCGAGTGGGCCGCGTGGTGCGGGATGCTCGTCACCGCCCACGACCTCTGCGCGATGGGCGCGGCGCCCGTCGGCGCGCTCGACGCGCTCGGCGCCCGCGACGAGGCGCACGCGCAGCGGATCGTCCGCGGCCTGCGCGCCGGGGCCGACGCGTTCTCGCTGCCGATCCTCGGCGGCCACACGCAGCTCGGCGTGCCCGGCGCCCTCAGCGTCACCGGCCTGGGCCGCACCAGCCGGCCGGTGCCGGCGTCCGGCGGCCGGCCGGGGATGGCGCTCACCGTCACCGCGGACCTGCACGGCGGCTGGCGCCCCGGGTACGGGCGCACCCAGTGGGACTCGTCCTCGTGGCGCTCGCGCGAGGAGCTCGGGCTGATGCTCGACGCGGTCCGCGCCGGGCGCCCCGCCGCCGCCAAGGACGTCTCGATGGCCGGCGTCGTCGGCACGACGGGCATGCTCGCCGAGGCCTCCGGCTGCGGCGCCGAGCTCGACGTCGCCGCGATCCCGCGGCCACGCGGCGTCGGCGCGGCCGACTGGCTCACCTGCTTCCCCGGCTTCGCGCTGGTCACCGCCGACGCCCCCGGGGCCGCGCCGCTGCCGGCCGGTCCCGCGGTCGGCGCCGTCTGCGGCGCGCTCGTCCCCGAGCCCGGCGTCCGGCTGCGCTGGCCCGACGGCGAGGTCATCCCGGCCCTGTCGGCCGGCGTCACCGGCCTCGGCCCTGCCCGTCCCGTCACCCCAGGAGATCCCGCATGACCCCGTTGACGATCGCGGCCGCCGCCGCGCCGTTCACCCGCGACATGGAGGCGTGCTTCGCCACCATCGAGCGCCTGCTGCAGGACGCCCGCGCCGCGGGCGCCGGGCTCGTCGTCCTGCCCGAGGCGGCACTCGGCGGCTACGTCGAGACGCTCTCGGGCGAGGGCGAGATGGACCCGCCGCCCGCCCTGGACCCGGACGGCCCGCAGCTGCGGCGCCTGATGGAGCTCGCCGGCGACACCGTCGTGTGCGTCGGCTTCTGCGAGGGCGACGCCGCCGACCCGGACGGTCCCGCCTACAACGTCGCGGCCTGCGTCAGCGGTGACGGCCTGCACGGCCTGCACCGCAAGGTGCATCTGCCGCTGCGCGAGGACCGGGTGACCACGGCCGGCTCGTCGCTGGCCGCGTTCGACACGCCGGTCGGCCGGATCGGGATGCTCATCTGCTACGACAAGGCCTTCCCGGAGGCGGCGCGCACGCTCGCGCTCGACGGCGCCCAGGTGATCTGCACGATGTCCGCGTGGCCGTGCTCGGCGACGAACGCCGCCCCGGAGCTGACCGACGACCGCCAGTGGCGTCGCGCGGAGCTGTGGGACCGGGCGCGCGCCGCGGAGAACTCGCTCGTGGTCGCGTCCGCCAACCAGACCGGGAGCTTCGGGTCGCTGCGGTTCCTCGGCGGGGCGCGGATCGTCGAGCCCGGCGGCGACGTCGTCGCCCAGACCGGCACCACCCCGGGCCTGGCCGTCCACACGTTCGACCTCGACGCGGCGCTGACGCGCGCGCGTCGCGCCCTGTCCCCGATCCGCGACCTGCGCCCGGACACCTACCGGGTCGCCGAGCCGCTGCGCGCCTAGGGAGGCCCCGTGCCCACCGTCGACTTCACGCTGCGCTGGCCGGACGGCCGGCAGCAGCGCTGCACGTCTCCGTCCACGGTCATCCACGAGCACTTCGTGGACGGCCAGGAGATGCCCGTCCCGGAGCTCGTCGCGCGGATGCGCGTGGCGATGCACGCCGCCAGCGAGCGCGTCCGGGCCCGGTACGGCTTCGCCTGCACCGGTGCCGCCGAGCAGCTCGAGCAGATCGAGGCCGTCGCCGCGCGGTACGGCGGCGATGCGGGCCCGGTGACCGTCGTCGCGGTCGGCAAGCCCGCCGTGCCGGAGGTGCCCCGTGCTTCCTGACCGTACCGCGGTGGCGGTCATCGGCGGCGGCCAGGCCGGCCTGTCGATGAGCTGGTACCTGCAGCGCGCCGGCGTCGACCACGTCGTGCTCGAGCGCTCCGAGGCGTTCCACGCCTGGAAGCACGAGCGCTGGGACGCGTTCACGCTCGTCACCCCGAACTTCCAGTGCCGGCTGCCCGAGCACCCCTACGACGGCGAGGAGCCCGAGGGCTTCATGCGCCGCGAGCAGATCCTCGCCTGGCTGGACCGCTTCATGGAGAAGCTCGATCCGCCACTGCACGAGGGCGTCACCGTCACCCGGCTGCGCGCCGGCGAGGACGGGGGCTTCGTGCTGCAGACCGACGAGGGCGTGCTGCACGCCGAGCAGGTCGTGCTCTGCGTCGGCGGCTACCACCGGCCGTGGGCGCCGCCCGCGGTGGAGCGCGCGCTCCCGCAGGGCATCCACGCCGTGCACTCCAACGCCTACCGGTCGCCGTCGGCGCTGCCCGACGGCGCGGTGCTCGTGGTCGGCACCGGCCAGTCCGGGGCCCAGATCGCGGAGGACCTGCACCTCGAGGGCCGCGACGTGCACCTGTGCCTGGGCGACGCGCCCCGGGTCGCGCGCCGGTACCGCGGCAAGGACGTCGTCACGTGGCTCGAGGAGATGGGCCACTACGACCTGACGATCACCGACCATCCCGAGGGCAACGCCGCCCGCCGCGAGGCCAACCACTACGTCACGGGCCGAGACGGCGGCCGCGACCTCGACCTGCGCGCGTTCGCCGCCCAGGGGATGCACCTCCACGGGCTGCTGCGCCGGATCGACGAGGACGGCGTCGCCCACTTCGACGACGACCTCGCCGAGCGCCTCGACGCCGCGGACGCCACGTACGACCGGATCAACGAGGCGATCGACCGGTACATCGAGGCGCAGGGACTCGATGTCGCCGAGCCGCCGTCCCGGTACACGCCGGTGTGGACGCCGCCGCCCGGCCCGCCCGCCCCGCTGGACCTGCGCGCGGCGGGCGTCACGAGCGTCGTCTGGTGCACGGGCTTCCGGCCGGACTGGTCGTGGGTCGAGCTGCCGTTCCTCGACGACACCGGGTACCCGGACCACGTCCGCGGAGTGGTCGAGCGCGTGCCGGGCCTGCACGTGCTGGGGCTGCCGTGGCTGCACACGTGGGGCTCCGGGCGGTTCGCGGCGATCGCGCGCGACGCCGAGCACCTCAGCGCGCACGTCGTGACCCGGGCGAGCCTCGCGGTCGCCGCGCGCGCCGCCTGACGGCTCGGTTATGACGCCCTGACCAAAACCCTCGACCTCGGGTCGAGGGTCGTCGGCGACCCCGGGATCGCCGACCACAACGAAACCCATGAACCCTCGACCACGGCTCGAGGGTCGGTCGCCACCATAACCGGCCGGTCGACCTGCGGGTAGGGTCGGGCGGTGGTCTCGATCCAGCACCGGCGGGCCGTCGCTCAGGGCCTGCACCGCCCCGACGGCGCCGACGTCGCCGCGATCACGCAGCGCCTCCTCGCCGTCCAGGCCCAGGACTACCGCCAGGCCAAGCTCGCCGTCCGCGCCCGCACCGCCGGCCTGACCGCGGCCGACGTCGACGCCGCCATGGACGACCGCACGGTCGTCGTCAGCTGGTTCAACCGCGGCACGCTGCACCTCGTCCACCGCGACGACCACGCGTGGCTGCTCGGCCTCACCGCCCCCACGCACGAGCGACCGCTGCTCAAGCGCCTCGGCGACTTCGACGTCGGCGCCGACCTCGCGGACACGCTCGTCGACCGGATCGTCACGGTCCTCGCGCAGGAGGGCCCGCTGGACCGTCGCACCCTCGCCGAGCGGCTCGAGGCCGCCCGCCGCCCGGGCGAGGGGCTGAGCGTCGTCCACGCGCTCGGGCTCAGCGGCGCCCGCGGCCTCACCGTCCGCGGACCGGTGGTCGACGGCCAGCAGCGCTACGCACTCACCCGCGACTGGCTCGGCACCGAGCCGCCGGCGCCGCTGCAGGGCGCCGAGCGCGACCGGGCGCTGGCCGAGCTCGCCCGCCGCTACCTGCGCGGGCACGGCCCCGCCGCCGACCGCGACCTCGCCAAGTGGGCCGGTCTGCCGCTGCGCGACGCGCGCGCCGGCCTGACCGCGATCGCCGGCGAGCTCGTGCCGACCGACGGCGACCTCGTGGCGCTGCACGGGGAGGCCGCCGAGATCGAGGCGGCCCCGTCGCGGCTGCCTGCGCGCCTGCTGCCGATGTGGGACGAGATGACCGTCGGCTACCGCGACCGGGCGCTCCTCCTGCGCGCCGGCGACGAGCACCGCTTCGCCAACCGCAACGGGATCGTGCCCGCGATCGTCCTGCACGACGGCCGGGCGGTCGGCGGCTGGTCGTTCGCGCGCGAGAAGGGCGTCACCACCGCAACCGCCGAGCCCTGGGACGACGGGGGCTTCGGGCGGAGCGTCGGGCGGGCCGTCACGGCCGAGTGCCGGGACGTCACGCGCTTCGAGGGGTGACGGCGCGGCACCGGACCGTCACCGTCGCGTGACGGGACAGCATCGATCCGGTTGCGCCCAGCGCGCTGCGCGCCGTCGCCCACCACCCTGCGGCGATGCACGGTGACACCAGGCGGCACCTTTGCGATGCTCCATGAGGCCATGGCCCTCGCGCCCTCCGTCCACCGCTTCACCTCGGCCGAGTACGACGCGCTCATCAGCGCCGGCGCGCTCGACGGGCTGCGCGTGGAGCTGCTCGACGGGCTCATCCTCGACGTGCCCGACATGAGCCCGCAGGGGGACCTGCACGTCGGGACGGTCCGGGCGTTCACCCGCCTGCTCGCGGCCCGGGCGGACCTCCTCGTCGTGCAGTCGACCTTCGCCGCCGCCGAGGGGGACATGCCGGAGCCCGACCTGATGCTGGCGTCCACGCCGCAGCTCGCCCGGCCGACCGCGGGACTGCTCGTGGTCGAGGTCGCGGTCAGCTCGCGAGGGCACGACCTCGCCAAGGCCGCCGCCTACGCGCGCGCCGACGTCGCGCGCTACTGGGTCGCCGACGCCCGCGCGCGCGAGGTCGTCGAGCACACCGACCCCACCCCCGGCGGCTACCGCTCGGTGACCACGCTCCGTGGCGCGGACGTCCTCGACGCCCACGTCGACGGCGTGCCGCCGACGACGGTGGCCGCCGTCCTCCCCGGCTGACCCACCCTCACGCGCGCGCGGGCGCAGAGACCTCCTCCTCGACGCGCACGTCGCGGACGCTGTCGACGAACGCCCGGGCCAGCAGCGGCTCCGGGTCGCGGTCGGGCCACACGACCCCGATCGCGTGCCGCACGAGCGGGTCGCGCAGCGGGATCGCCCGGACGCCCTCGGGCAGGCCGAACAGGTGCAGCCAGGTGTGCGGCATGACGCCCGCGGCGAGGCCGTCGCGCACGTGCGCGTAGAGCGTCGTGATCGAGTTCGTCTCGAGCATCGGCCGCGGCTGGGCGCGCGCCGCGCGGAAGACCGCGTCGAGGATCCGGCGGTGCTGCATGTCCGGGGACAGCAGGCACAGCCGCTCGCCCGCGACCTCCGCCCAGCCGACCTCGGCCGCCCCGGCGTGCGGGCCGTCGCGCTGCACGAGGTACAGGTAGCGCTCCTCGTAGAGCCGCCGGGTGCGGACGCCGACCAGCGGCTCGTTGTCCAGGTAGGTGAGCCCGACGTCCAGGCGCGCGTCGCGCAGCCCCTCCTCGATCTGCCGCGAGGTCATCGACTGGACGGCCAGGTCCAGGTCGGGATGCGCGCGCAGCAGCGGCGCGGTGAGCAGCGAGACGATCGGCAGCGACGTGGGGATCGCGCCGATCCGCAGGCGGCCGACGAGCCCGTCGCGCATCACGCGCACGTCGGCGCGCAGCCCCTCGACGTCGGCGAGCAGCCGGTGGGCCCAGGCGAGGATGCGCTCCCCCTCGGCGGTCAGCCCCTCGTACCGCCGGCCGCGACGCACGAGCGGCACCCCGAGCTCCTCCTCCAGCCGGCGCAGCCCCGCCGAGAGCGTCGGCTGCGTGACATGGCAGGCGTCCGCGGCGCGGCCGAAGTGGCGCTCCCGGGCCAGCGCCGAGAGGTACGTGAGCTGCTGGACGAGCACGACCCCGCACGATAGACGCGCTCTATCGAAACAGCGGCACTTGCAGTTGCACGAGCACGTATCGCGCGGGAAGCTCAACGGAGTGCCCTCCCAGAACCTCGTCGAGCTCGTCCGCCGACACCACGCCGTCGACGCCCCCACCGTCCTCGACCTCCTCGTGGCCGCCGTCCAGGCCGACGGGGGACCGGTCACCGACGCCACCGTCCGCGACGTCGCCGCGCGCACCGGCGTCCCCGAGGCGACGGTCCACGGCGTCGCGGGCTTCTACGACGACCTGCTCGTCCCGCGGGGGACGCGTCACGTCCGCGTCTGCACCGGGACCGCGTGCTTCGCCGCGACCGGGCACGACCACGTCGACGCCCTCCGTGACGGGCTCGGCGTCGACGTCGGCGCCTGCACCCCCGACGGCTCCACCTCGCTGGCGGAGACCGTCTGCCTGGGCTTCTGCCACAGCGCCCCCGCCTTCCGCGACGGCGACACGATCGAGGCCGGGCCCGGCGCCCTGGACCGCGTCCTGGCGGACGCGAGCCGCGACGCTCCCGAACCGGCGGTCCGCAGCCTCCTGCCCGAGCCCGTCCTGACCCGGGACGGCGACTGGTCGGGCCTGCGGCACGTGCTCGGCACCGCGATCACGCCCGAGCAGCTGCTCGACACCGTCGAGGACGCCGGGCTGACCGGCCGCGGCGGCGCCGCCTTCCGCACCGGCTCCAAGTGGCGGTTCGCGCGCGAGGCCGACTCGCCGACCGGCCAGAAGTTCATCGTCGTCAACGGCGACGAGGGCGACCCCGGCTCCTACATCGACAAGCACCTCATGGAGCGCAACCCGCAGCTGCTCCTGGAGGGCATGGCGCTCGCCGGCTACGCGGTCGGCGCCGACCACGGCTTCGTGCTCGTGCGCAGCGAGTACCCGCTGAGCAAGCCCGCGCTGGAGGCGGCCGCCGACGAGGCGCGCGCCGCCGGCCTGCTCGGCGACGACGTGCTCGGCAGCGGCTTCGCGTTCGACGTCACGATCGTCGAGGGCGCCGGCTCCTACGTGGTCGGCGAGGAGACCGCGCTGCTCGCCTGCCTGCAGGGGCTGCGCGGCACCGTCTCCGCCCGCCCCCCGTTCCCCGCGCAGAAGGGGCTCTTCGGCCTGCCGACCGTCGTCAACAACGTCGAGACGCTCAGCAACGTGCCGGTGATCGCCGCCTGCGGCGCCGACGCCTACCGGGCGCTCAGCCCCGACAGCGAGACCGCCGGCAGCAAGCTCGTCTGCTTCAACGAGCGGTTCCGCACCCCGGGCGTGGTCGAGGTCCCGTTCGGCATGACCGTCCGCGAGCTCTGCGAGGACGTCGGCGGCGGCCTGCGTGACGGCCACACGATCAAGGCCGTGCAGATCGGCGGCCCCCTGGGCGGCATCCTCCCCGCGTCGCTGCTGGACACCCGCTTCGACCTCGACGCGCTCCCCGAGGTCGGCTGCATGGTCGGGCACGGCTCGCTGCTGGCCTTCGACGAGACGACCGACATGCGCGAGGTCGCCCGCCACCTGCTGCGCTTCGGCGCGCACGAGTCCTGCGGCACCTGCTTCCCGTGCCGGATCGGCCTGCAACGCGCCTACGAGGAGTTCTCCGTGCCCGGACGACCCCCGATCGACCGCGCCCGGCTGGAGGCGCTGCTCGAGGCGCTCGACGTCGGCAGCCTCTGCGCCCACGGCGGCGGGATGCCCGCACCGCTGCGCTCCCTGATCGAGCACTTCCCCGACGAGCTGGGGCTCGACGCATGACCCGCCTGACCGTCGACGGCACCGAGATCGAGGTCGCCGACGGCGCGACCGTGCTGGAGGCCGCGCGCGCCGCCGCCCACGACGTGCCCGTCCTGTGCTTCGACGAGCGGATGGACCCGTTCGGCGCCTGCCGCGTCTGCCTCGTCGGGGTCCAGGGCGAGGACGGCACGGTCGACGTCGTCCCGTCCTGCACGACGATCGCCAAGGACGGCATGGTCGTCCACACCCGCGACGAGCGCGCCCGCCGCGTCGCCGGCGCGGTCGTGGAGCTCGTGCTCTCCGAGCTGCCCGTCGCGCCCGCCGCGCACACCGAGCTCGCCGCGGTCGCCCGCGAGCTCGGCGTCACCACGACGCGCTGGCCCGGCGAGCAGCGCGCGGTGCGTCACGAGACCGACCACCCGTACCTCGCGCTGCGCCACGAGCTCTGCATCAGCTGCGCCCGCTGCGTGCGCGCCTGCGACGAGGTCCAGGGCACGTTCGCCCTGACGCTCACCGGTCGCGGGTTCCACACCGACATCAGCGCCGGGATCGACGAGGGCTTCCGCGCGTCGGCCTGCGTGTCGTGCGGCGCCTGCGCCGACACCTGCCCCACCGACGCGATCACCGAGCTGTCCCTGCTCGACCTCGCCACCGCCCAGGAGGCCACCGCATGAGCCGCTTCGACGACACCGTCACGACCACCTGCGGCTACTGCGGCGTGGGCTGCCGCCTGGAGGCGCACGTCGTCGACGACCACGTCGTGTCGATCACCCCCGCGCACGACGGTCCCGCCAACGAGGGCCACACGTGCCTGAAGGGGCGCTTCGCGCACCGCTTCAGCCGCCACCGCGAACGGCTCACCACGCCGCTGATCCGCGACCGCCGCGGCGGCGAGCTGCGGCCGGCGAGCTGGGAGGAGGCGACCGACCTGATCGTCTCCCGGCTCACCGCGATCAAGGAGCAGAGCGGCCCCGACGCGATCGCCGCCCTCGCGTCCTCGCGCGGCACCAACGAGGACTGCTGGGTGCTGCAGCGCCTGGTCCGTGCCGCGATCGGGACCAACAACGTCGACAACTGCTCGCGCGTCTGCCACTCCCCCACCTCCTACGCGATGCGCCGCACGCTCGGGCTCTCGGGCGCCACCGGCTCGTTCTCCGACATCGACCACGCCGACGCGGCGATCCTCGTCGGCGCCAACCCGACCGAGGGGCACCCGGTCGTCGGGGCGCGGATCAAGCAGGCCGCGCTGCGCGGCATGCAGCTCGTGGTCATCGACCCGCGCACGATCGAGCTCGTCGACCACGCCGCCCTGCACCTCGCGCCGCGGCCGGGCACGAACGCCGCGGTCATGCTCGGCCTCGCCCACGTCCTGCACCGCGACGGGTACGTCGACCACGACTTCGTCAGCGCGCGCACCGAGGGCCTCGACGAGCTCGTCGCGCTGCTGGCCGACTACGACCCGGCGGAGGTCGAGCGGATCACCGGCGTGCGCGCCGCCGACCTCGAACGCGCTGCCCGGATCTACGGCGACGCCGCGGAGGCCTCGATCATGTGGGGCCTGGGCGTGACCGAGCACCGCTACGGCAGCGAGGTCGTGCAGCTGATCTGCAACCTCGGGCTGATGACCGGCAAGGTCGGTCGGCGCGGCTCGGCGCTGCTGCCGCTGCGCGGCCAGAACAACGTGCAGGGCTCCTCGGACATGGGCGCGCTGCCGGACACGTACTCCGACTACCGCCCGGTCGACGACGAGCCGACCGCGCGCGCGTTCGAGGCCCGGTGGGGCGTGCCGCTGTCGCGCCGCCGCGGCCTGACGATCCCGCAGATGTTCGACGCGGCGATCGCCGGCGACCTGCGCGCGATGTACATCTTCGGCGAGGACGTCGCGCAGACCGACCCGAACACCGCGCACGTGATCCACGCGCTCGAGTCGCTGGAGTTCGTCGTCGCCCAGGACATCTTCGAGACGGAGACGACCCGCTACGCCGACGTCGTCCTGCCCGCCTCCTCGTTCCTGGAGAAGACCGGCACGTTCACCAACGCGGAGCGCCGCGTGCAGCTGGTGGGCGCGGCGATCACCCCGCCCGGGGACGCGCGCACGGACTTCGACATCATCACCGGCCTGTCACGGGCGCTGGGGCACGACATGGGCCTGGCGACCCCGGCGGACGCGATGGACGAGATCGCCGCGTTGACCCCGAACTTCCGCGGCATCAGCCACGCCCGGGTCGGGCGCACCGGCCTGCAGTGGCCGGTCGCCGCCGACGGCACGGACTCCCCCGACGCTGTACGAGACCGAGTTCGTCCGCGAGGGCGGCCGCGGCCTGTTCGCCGCGCTCCCGTACCACGAGCCCGGCGACGCCCCCGACGCGGAGTTCCCGCTGGTGCTGATCACCGGCCGGCGGCTGCAGCACTACAACGCCGGCACGATGACGCGCCGGACCGGCAACCTCGAGCTGCTGGACGGCGACTGGCTGGAGGTCCACCCCGACGACGCCGCGCGGCTGGGCGTGCGCGACGGGCAGCGCGTGGAGGTCCGCTCGCGCGTCGGGCGGATCGAGATCGACGTGCGCGTGACCGAGCGCATCGAGCCGGGGAACGTCTTCACCGCCTTCCACTTCCCGGAGATCCGCACGAACCTGCTCGTCGGCAACTCCGCGGACGTCAACACCTCCTGCCCGGAGTACAAGGTCGTCGCGGTCGCCGTGACCCCGTTCGGGGAGGAGCCGGCCGCCCGGCCCGTCCTCGGCACGCCCGCCGCCGCGTGATGTCCGGCCCGCTGGTCCCCGACGTCGCCGTCGCGCACAGCGTCGCGACCGTCGCGCGTGACGGCGGGCGCGACGAGGTCGCCGTCGAGGAGCCGCTGGAGATCCGCGTGGACGACCGGCCGCTCGTCGTGACGATGCGCACCCCGGGCCACGACGAGGAGCTCGCGCTGGGATTCCTGCACGGCGAGGGCCTGATCGACGCGCCACGGGCGGCGGGCCCGACCGCCGACCTCGCCGCGAACACGGTCGTCGTCGCCGGGCCGCTCCTGCGCGATCCCGGGGCCCGGTCGTTCTTCACCACGTCGTCGTGCGGGGTCTGCGGCAAGGGCGCGCTGGAGGAGGTCGCGGTGCACGCCCCGCCGCTGCCGACCGGCGGCCCGCGGGTGTCGCGCGCGCTGCTGGCCGCGCTGCCGGACCGCCTGCGCCAGCCGGGCTTCCGTCGCACGGGCGGCATGCACGCCACGGGCCTCTTCGACGCCGACGGCCGGCTGCTGCTCCTGCGCGAGGACGTCGGCCGCCACAACGCGATGGACAAGGTGATCGGCCGCGCGCTGCTCGACGGGCTGCTGCCGCTGCACGATCACCTCCTGTGCGTCAGCGGGCGGCTGTCCTTCGAGCTCGTGCAGAAGGCCGCCGTCGCCGGGGCCCCGGTGCTCGTCGGGGTCGGTGCGCCGACCTCGCTGGCGGTCGCACTGGCCGCCGACCGCGGGATGACGCTGTGCGGGTTCGCGCGCGGCGACGCGGTCGCCGTCTACGCGGACCCGGGGCGCGTCGTCGACTGACGCGCCCCCGGTCGGGCCGCTCAGGCCAGGACGAGTCCCGCCTGCGAGACGAGGTGCGTGACCGGCACCCCGTAGGTCGCGCGGAGCCGCTCGACGAGGCCGCGCTCCATCCAGTTCGACGCGCCGGGCGGGTGCGTGGACACGAGGATCTCGGTGGCCGGCCGCAGCGCCAGCGCGTCGGCGACCGCGAGGAACGGGTCGGCGTCGCCGACCTCGCCGGCCGCTCGGATGCCCCGCTGACGCAGGACCGCGACGACCTCCTCGAGCCGTCCCTGCGCCTGCAGGAGCGCCCCGTCCACGTCGGAGAAGGCGTGGCGCAGCCGGCTGTTCAGCGCGGGCGCGACGATCCGGACGTCCGCGGCCGGCGCGCGCTCGACGCGATCGTGGATCACGTCGACGAGGCCGGGACACGGACACGTGCGGTTGGCGACGACCAGGATGTGGGCGGTGGTGGGTCCCATCAGGTGCTCCTCGCGGTTCGGGGTTGAGACGAGTCTGCGCCCCGGTCCTTGCCGGACGGTGAACAGGAGATGACGGTTCGCGTTCGGCGGCGAGCACGCCCCGCGCTCGACCGCCGGTCGGGGCGCCCGGGCCCCGTCCGGTCCCGGCGGGCCATTCACCGCAGCGGGCGCGACGCCGACCATCCGAGCATGGACATCGCGCGTCTCGCCGATTCGGATCCCTCGTCACTCGCCACCCGCGTCGCCCGCATCACCGCCGGGCTGGCCGGGACCTACGTCGTCCTCGAGGCGACGCTCTGGTACACCGGCCGCCCGCCGGTCTACACCGCCGTCGTCAAGCAGAACTGACAGACTCGCCGGCCCATGGCCGGCTACCTGCAGCTCGCCCGCGTCGCGAAGCTCGCGCACGCCCGGGTGTCCACCGCCCGCGAGCTCGAGGCCCGCTGGAAGGCGCTCCCGCCCGAGCAGCAGGAGGAGGCGCGCAAGGAGTGGGAGGCCGTGAAGGCCGCCCTCGCCGCCGTCCGCACGCGCCTGGAGTACGGGCCCCGCGGGTTCGTCAGCGAGCTGAAGGCCGGCTACCGCGGCGAGGAGAGCGCCCCCGCGGACGACCCGCGCCCGCTCGCCGAGCTCGCCAAGGAGCTCGCGTCCGCGAGCAACGCGCTGCGCAACAAGCTCGACGCCTACGACGCCGCGCGGTAGCCGCTACCCGTCCCGCAGGGCGGCCGCGATCGCCGCCCACTGGGCGAGGTCCGGCTGCTCGCCGACGAGCGCCACGCGGTCGGCGAGTCCCCCGACCCGTGCGCGGATCTCCGCCGCCGCCTCGGCGGGCGTGTCGGCCCGCACCGCGAACAGGCGCAGGACGTCGTCGTCGACGAGGTCGGGCATCGTCCGCCACTCCCCCGCGCGCGACGCGGCGTGCAGCGCCTCGAACAGGCCGCCGAGGTCGTGGTGGTCGAGCACGTGCCGGTAGCCGGGCGTCGACCCGTAGAACGCGACGCGCCGGCGCACGCCCTCCCACTCGCCGTCGTCCAGGGCGACGAAGATCCCGGCGGTGACCTCGATGTCCGCGCGGGCGCGACCGCCGGTCTCGAGGCCGCGCTCGAGCGCCGGGAGCGTCACCTCGCGCAGCACGTCGACGGTCTGGAAGGCGTGGCCGAGCAGCCCGTCGGCGACCTCCCCGACGACCTCGAGCATCCGCTCGCGGACCGCGGCCAAGAGGACCGGCGGGCGCCGGACGCCGTCCGGGAGCGCGGGCGGCCGGAAGTTCGGCGGCATCAGCGTGTGCGACCAGAACTCGCCCTCGAACGCCAGCTCGCTGCCGTGCTCCCAGGCGTCGAAGATCGCGCGCAGGGCGAGCGTCTGCTCCCGCATCCGGGCCGCGGGCCGCGCGAACGCGGCGCCGTAGCGACGCTCGACGTGCGCGCGGACCTGCGAGCCGAGCCCGAGCGCGAAGCGGCCGCCGCTGAGGGTCTGCAGGTCCCACGCCGTGTAGGCGAGGTCCATCGGCGTGCGCGGGAGCGCGAGCGCGATCCCCGTGCTGACGCGGACGTCGGCGGTGGCGTCGGCGGCGAGGGTCGCGGCGACGAACGGGTTGCCGGTCGACTCGGTCACCCCGACGCCGGAGAAGCCGAGCGCCTGCGCCTCCCGGGCCGCGGACGCGACGTCGGCGATCGGCAGGGCGCGGAGGGTCAGGTCGACGTGCACGCGCCGAGTGTCGCGCACCCGCGGGTAGGGTGCGCGCGGATGCGACGCACGGTCCGGGATCCGCAGGGCACGCGCTGGACGGTCGGCCGGCGCTGGTCGGAGGGCTTCGAGCTGCCGCGCTGGCGCGGGCGCGACCCGGGACTCGACGGGTTCGACGCGGCGGGCTCGCTGGCCGACGCCGGGCCGCTCGCGATCCTCGGGGCGATCCTGGCCCTGATCGCGATCGCGCTGCTGATCGTGTTCGTCGCCGTGCCGCTGCTGCTGTTCGGCGCCGAGCTCGTGATCGTCCTGGTGGTCGTGCTCGCGGGCCTGGCGGGGCGGCTCGTGCTCGGGCACCCCTGGCTGGTCCAGGCGCGCACCGGCGGCCGGGTCGTCGAGCAGCGGCGGATCGCCGGGTGGGGCGCGAGCCTCGCCGCGGTCGCGGAGCTGCGCGAGGCCGTCGCCGCCGGCCGGCTGCGCGTGCCGCCCGCCCCGGCGCCGGGCGAGGCGCCGACCACCGAGGTGCAGCCGGACGCCGCACCGCCCGCCGCGCCCGACGGGCCGCCGGACGCGGGGGTCGGGGAGCGGGAGCTCGGCCTGCGCGCCGCGATCGCGGTGCTGCTCGGGCTGCTCTGGCTCGGCGGGATCGGCAGCGCCGTCGCGCTCGTCCTCGCGGGCGGCGTGCTGACGGACAGCGACCGCCGCGCGGCGCGGGTCGGCGCGTGGATCGCGGTCGTGCTCGGCTTCCTCGGGGTCGCGCTGACGATCGCGGTGGCGATCGGGCTCGCGGGCCAGGACGTCCGCCTCGACTGAGGTCGTCCGGGACGGTCAGCCGTGCACGTGCACGCGCTCGCCGTGCGGGCCGAAGATGCCGATCGCCTCGACCGGCTCCTCGACCGCGCCCATCGCGTGCGGGGTGCGGCAGCTGAACTCGACCGCCTCGCCGGGCTCGAGGATCAGCTCGTCGTCGCCGAGCAGCAGCCGCAGCCGACCGCTGAGCACGTAGATCCAGTCGTGGCCGTCGTGCACGCGCTGGTCGGCGGGCCCGAGCTCGCGACGGTGCGGGATCAGGAACTTGAACGCGTGCAGGCCGCCCGCGGCGCCCCGTCGCGTCAAGGGCCAGAAGGTCATGTCGCCGCGGCGGACCGGCTCCGCGCGGATGCGCGGGTCCTCCGGGGTGTGCGGCAGCAGCAGTTCGTCGGAGGACACGCCCAGGGCGGCGGCGAGCGCGGGCAGGTGGTCGAGCGCCAGGCGCCGACGACCGGACTCCAGGCGGCTGAGGGTCGAGGTGTCCATCCCCGCCCGGGAGGCGACCGCCTCGAGCGTCAGACCGCGATCGATCCGCAGCTCGCGCAGGCGCCGCCGGACGCGGTCCTCCGCCGACTCGTCGTTTGCCAACATGGCAAGCGATCTTGCCAGCCGCGGGTGCGCCGTGCCACCGTGTCCCCATGGATCAGGACTGGGACGTCATCGTCGTCGGCGCCGGGGCCGCCGGCCTGAACGCCGCGCAGATGCTCGGCCGGGCGCGGCGCCGGACGCTCGTCGTCGACGCCGGGGAGCAGAGCAACCGCGCCGCCCCCGCGGTCCACGGCGTGCTCGGCCACGACGGGCGGACGGCCGACGAGCTGTACGCGCTCGGCCGCCGCGAGCTCGCGACCTACCCGTCGGTCACCGTCCGGGACGGCACCGTCACCGCGGCCCGTGCGACCGGCACGCCGCAGGCCCCCGCGTTCACCGCCACCGTCGACGGCGACGAGCATCGGTCGCGGCGCCTGCTGCTCGCGGGCGGCACGACCTACGTCCTGCCCGACGTCCCGGGCGCGGCCGAGCTGTGGGGCACCGACGTCTTTCACTGCCCGTTCTGCCACGGCTGGGAGGTCCGCGACGCGCCGCTCGCGCTGCTGGCTCCCGGCGGCGGGCACCTGCTGCACGACCTGCTGCTCACCGGCTGGTCCGACGACGTCGTCGTGCTGACCGACGGGCCCGCGACCGCCCTCGACGACGCGGCCCGCGCGACGCTCGACGCCGCCGGGGTGCGACTCGAGGAGCGGCCGATCGCGCGGCTGCGCGCGGAGGGCGGGACGCTCGCCGCGGTCGTCCTCGCCGACGGCGAGGAGCTCGTGCGCCGTGCCGTGCTCAGCGTCCACACGCGCCGCCAGCGCTCGCCGCTGGCCGAGCAGCTCGGCCTCGAGCTGCGGCCGGACGGGACGATCCTGACCGACGGGCAGGCGATGACCTCGCTGCCCGGCGTCCTGGCGGCCGGCGACGCGGCGATGTCGATGCCCAGCGTGCCGAACGCGATCGCGGAGGGCTCACGCGCCGGGGCGTTCGCCAGCACCGGGCTGCTCGCGGAGGATCACGGGCTGCCGTTCCCGCCGCACTGAGCCGACCCCTAGCCTGTGAGAGGTGACGCGGCGGCCGGTCCTCCTCACCATCACCGCCGCGCAGGCGCTCTCGGTCGCCTCGGCGAGCGTCGTCGCCGTGGCGCTGCCGCAGCTCGGGCGCGACCTCGACGCGTCGGCGTCGGAGCTGCAGTGGGTCGTCGACGCGTTCGTGATCGTGTTCGCGTCGCTGCTCGTCGCCGGGGGCGTGCTCGGCGACCGGGTGGGCCGTCGCACGACGTTCCTCGCGGGCCTGTCGCTGTTCGCGCTCGGCTCGCTGTGGTGCGCGCTCGCGCCGAGCGTCCCCGCGCTGCTGGTCGGCCGCGTCGTGCAGGGGGTAGGGCCCGCGCTGCTGCTGCCCGCGTCGCTCGCGCTCGTGACCGCGATCTTCCCCGACGCCGTCGAGCGCGCCCGGGCGATCGGGGTCTGGGCGACCGGCTCGGGCCTGGGGCTCGCGAGCGGGCCGACCGTCGGCGGGATCCTCGTCGAGGCGTTCGACTGGCGTGCGGTCTTCGCGATCAACGTCCCGCTCGCCGCCGCGCTGCTCGTCGTCGGGGTACGCGGGCTGCCGCGCCTGCCCCCCACGCCGTCGCCGCACCGCTTCGACGTCGGCGGCGCGCTGCTGCTGACCGGCGGGATCGCGGCGCTGTGCTTCGCGATCATCGAGGGCCGGACGCTGGGCTGGGGCTCGCCGGGGATCGTCGCGTCCGCCGCGCTCGCGGCCGTGCTGCTCGCCGGCTTCCTGCGCTGGGAGCAGGGGCGGCCGGAGCCGCTCGTCGTCCCCGCGCTGCTGCTGCAGCGCACGTTCCTCGCCGCGAACCTCGCCGGCGGCACCGTGTTCTTCGCCCTCATCGGCGGCACCGTCTACTTCACGGCGTTCTTCCAGCAGGTCCAGGGACGCAGCGCCCTGGAGTCCGGGTTCTGCATGCTGCCGCTGGGCCTCGCCGTCGTGCTCGTCGCGCCGCTCGCGGGGCGGCTGACCCCGCGGCTCGGCGCCGGGCGGCTGATGCTCGCCGGGCTCGCGGTGGCGGCGACCGCGACGCTGCTGATGCTGCGGCTGGAGCCCGGGCTCGGCTACGGGGCGATCTGGTGGAACGTCGCGCTGGTGGGCGTCGGCACCGGCCTGGCGCTGCCGCCGATGACGGTGACGGCGCTGTCCGCCGTCGATCCGGCGCGCACCGGCATGGCGTCGGCGGTCCACAACGCCAGCCGGCAGGTCGGGCAGACGCTCGGGGTCGCGGTGCTCGGGACGATCATCGCCGCGCACGCGGGTGCCGCCGCCGACGGCGGGCGGGCGCTGCGCGGGGTCGCCGCCGAGGACTGGGTCGACGGCCTGCACGTCGCGCTCGTGGTGGCCGCGGCGCTGCTGGTGGCGGTCGCGGTGGCGGTGGCGGCCCTCGTGCGGCCCGGCTCCGGGGGCCCGCCCGCCGCTGCGACGACCGGCACGGTCGCGCGGCCCGCCGGCCCGGAGCCGCTCCGCCCGGCCGCGTAGCGCGAGGACGGCCACGGCGGGCCGCGGCGCCGACCCGCCCGTCCGGGGGCCGGGCGCCGCGCGGCGCCTCAGCCCCGGCGCACCAGGCGATCACGTCCCGCGCGCGGGACGGCCTCGACGTTCTCGGCGGCGTCGGTCGCCCGCACCGTCACGAGGTAGCGACCACGGGGCAGCCGGGCCGCGCGCGTGAGCGCCCAGGCCGTGGTGCCGCGGGCCTGCAGGTAACGGCGCCGGGTGCAGCCGGTCCGCGGACCGAACGTGCCGTCGTCGCGGACGAACCGGCACGAGCTGCCCAGCCGCAGCCCGATCGCCACGCGGACCCGGACGACCCGTGCGCCGCAGCCGGTGTCGGCGGCGGTGCCGGTGATGCGCAGGCCGCCGGCGCGCAGGCGCACGCGGCTGATCGCCGTGGTCGGGGCGACCGTGTCACGGCACCCCGGGGTCGCGGCGAGCGACCCGGAGGCCCCGGCGGTGCCCGGGGCCCCGGCCGCACCGGTCGCGCCGGTCGCTCCCGGCTGCCCCGTGGCCCCGGTCGCACCGGTCGCGCCCGGCTGACCGGCGGCCCCGGTCGCACCCGGCTGACCGGTGGCACCGGTCTCACCGGTCGCGCCCGGCTGACCGGTGGCCCCGGTCGGGCCCGACGCGCCGGTGGAGCCGGTCGCACCCGACGGGCCGGTGGGGCCCGTCGACCCGGTGGAGCCGGTCGGACCGGTCGGGCCGGTCGGCCCCGTCGACCCCGTGGAGCCGGTCGGTCCGGTCGGACCGGTCGGACCGGTCGTGCCGCCGCCCGGGACGTCGCCGGGCGTGAAGCGCGGCTCCTGGAAGGCGAGGTCCGCCAGCTGGATCGACCCGGTCAGGCTGTTCGTGCCGAACCCGAGCCGGACGGTCCGCACGTCGGAGAGGTCGACCCCGACGAACGCCGCGAGCGGGATCCGCACGCCGCTGAGCACCTGCTTGCGCGCCGTGGTCCCGGGCGGCACCTCCAGCGCGGGCGAATAGGAGGAGGAGATCACCGTGCGGCTGCGCGGCGGGGTCGAGCCGTCGGTCAGCGTCACCTCGACCTCGCGCTCGAGCCCCGGCGGGTTCAGCGGCGACGTGTGGTTCGTCGCCGCGCGGAACGCGAGCGTGTCGAACGCGCGCACGTCCCGCCGTCCCTCCCCGAGCGTCACGGTCAGCGCGGCCGTGTCGCTCCAGTCCAGCGACAGCTGCGGGCCACGGCTGCGGTTCGGCGTCGAGCCGCACCCCGTCGTGAGCACCAGCGCGGTCTCCGTCGGCGAGCAGGCGCTCACCGCGCTGAAGCCGGCGAAGGCGACCGCGTCCCCGTCGGGGGTGCGGGTCGGCACCGCCGTGGTCGCCGGGCCGACGAGCAGCCGCCGGTCCGGGGCCGGGGCCACGTAGGAGGTCTGCACGATGTTGCGGCACGTCACGCCCACGGGCGTCCCGGTGCTGTCGGGATCCTCGTCCGGGCAGACCGACGACGGCAGCCCCGCACCGGTCACGATCGGGTCGAACTGCCGCTCACCGCCGACGTAGCGGCGCAGGAAGCCGCCCATCAGCGTGATGCCGACCCGGCGCTCCTCGTCCGGGCTCAGCCGCGTCGGCGCGGCCGCGACGTTGCAGTTGGGGTCGCCGAAGCCGAAGAGGTTCGCGTCGTCGTTCGTCCAGACCGTGTTGAAGTAGTTGTGGTTGGCGCCGTTGACGACGTACTGGATCGCCGGGTGACCGGCCGCCGACAGCGCCGCCTTGTTGCGCTCGAAGACGGGCGCCCCCTGGAGGTTGAAGACGTCGCCGTCGCAGTAGGGCAGCGCGGTCGCGAACGCGGTGTTGTCGAACGTCGGGCGGAAGTTGCCCTGCCCGTCGACCGGCGCCAGCGAGAACACCGCCTTCAGCGGGTAGCGCGGGCCGAAGTCCGGGATCGCGCTCGGCGCGTCCCCCGGGGCGAGCCGCCACGCGGCGGCGTCCTGCGCGGTCAGCGGGCGGGCCGCGTTGTACTGGGCGAAGAGGTTGACGCCCTCGCCGCCGCGCGAGTGCCCCATCACGCCGACGCGCCCGAGGTCCACGCGCCCGATCAGCCCGGTGCCGATCCCGGCCGGTCCGGCCTCGCGGTTCCAGCGCGCCAGCAGGTCGAGCGTGCGCGACATCGTCTGCACGCGGCCGAGGTAGCCGGCGCGGTTGCCGTTCTCCCCCCAGGCCGTCACGTCGTTGATGTCGATCGACGCGACGACGTAGCCCTGCGTCGCGAGCCGCTGGGACAGGTAGTCGTAGCCCTGGTAGGAGCGGGCCGCGTCGACGTCCAGGGCGGCGTCGGCCGCCGGGCCCGCGTCGCTGCGGCACTGGCCGCTGTCGTAGTCGGCGGGCAGTGGCGACACCGGCAGGCCGTCGGGGCCCGACTCGCACGTGGAGTGGTTGCCGTGCAGGAACACAAGCGCCGGGAACGGGCCGTTCCCGTTGGCCGGGTAGTACACGTCGCCCGCGAGCCGCACCCCGGTGGTCGTCGCGTTCTCGCCGACCGGCTGCTTGGGGAAGTCGTACTCGGCGCGCACGAAGCCGTACGGGCCGGGGACCGCGGGGTCCGGGACGACGTCGGTCGCCGCCCCCGCCGGGGACGGGGCGAGCAGCGGCAGCAGGAGCAGGGCGAGCAGCAGCCCGACGGGCGCCCAGGAGGAGCGGCCCGCGCGGGCGCGGAGGTGCGGTGACACGGCGTGTCCTTTCGAGGAGGTGCGGCCGGGCGTCCGAGCTCGACCATCAGCAGGAACGACGTGGGACCGCCGGGCTTGTCCGACCGGCGGTCCAGTCCTGCGCGACCTCGCCTCGACCGCCGGTCGAGCCTCAGCCGTGGTGGGGAGGCAGGTGCGCGGCGGCGCGCCGGGCGGCCTCGATGCGCGCCGGCGGCACGGGGCCGTGGTCGGCGGGCTCGTCGGCCCGGTCGGCGGCCGTCGTGGCGGCCGGGGACGGCGGCGGCGGGTCCTCGAGCGTGCCGTACGGGCTGAGGGCGTGGAGCTGGTGGACGTGCGGTGTGTGCATGGCCTCCCGATGGTCAACCCGGGCCCGTGCGGGGCCCATCAAGAACACGGCCCCCGCATCAAGATCCGGTGAAGATCGGGCGCGGCCCCCGTCCCCTAGGGTTCGCGACGTGTCCCGCATCAGCCCGACGTACCGCTTCGCGATGGCCGCCTGCTCCCCCGCCGTGCGCGGCTGGGGTCGACTGGAGGTGCAGGGCCGCGACCTGCTGCCCGCCGACGGGCCCCTGCTCATCGCGGGGAACCACGACAGCTACTGGGACCCGGTCGCGATCGGCATCGCGGGCATGCCGCGCCGGCAGATCTGCGCGCTGGCCAAGCGCTCGCTGTGGAAGCCCGGCCTCGGGCTGATCCTCGACGGCATGGGCCAGATCCCGATCGAGCGCGGCTCCGGCGACCGCGAGGCGATGGCGACCGCGATCGAGCGGCTGCGCGACGGTGCGTGCATCGGCGTCTTCCCGGAGGGCACGCGCTCCCTCGGACGCGAGCTGCGCGCCCGCAGCGGCATCGGACGGCTCGCCGCCGAGGTCCCCGAGGCGGAGGTCGTCTGCGTGCGCGTGCGCGGCACGGTCGACCTGCCGAAGTTCCCGCGGTCACGTCCGCACGTGCAGGTCGAGTTCTTCCGCCCGGCGGGCGGCGGGCTGCAGCAGGGCGAGTCCACCACGGACTTCGCCGCCCGGCTGCTCGAGGAGATCCGTGCGGGCGCGCCGCGCGTCGTCGCGGGTCGCCGGCCGGCGACCGCCGCCTAGTCGGCGCGTCCCCGCTCACCTATATTCCGGTCGGTGTTGCGACTCATCGCTCCGGCCGCGCTCTCGGCGGTTCTCGTTCTCGCCTGGACCCCGGCACCCGCCACGGCCGTGGTCACCAACGCGCTGATCGTCTTCGACGGCGTCTTCGTGCAGCCGCAAGCCACCCAGGGCCACGAGATCTCGATCCTCGACTTCGGAAACCGGTACCAGGTCCGGGACGTCCTGGGCAAGGTCACCGCGATGAGCGGCTGCAGCCAGAGCGGCGACTTCGCCGACTGCCCGTCCGCGGACATCGAGCGACTCGTCGCCAGCGGCAAGGACGCCCCGGACAACATCGTGGTCGACATCCAGGCGACGATCCCCGCGACGCTCAACGGGCAGGGCGGCAACGACACGCTGACCGGTGGCTCGGGCGAAGACCAGCTCTTCGGAGGCAACGACAACGACAAGCTCTTCGGCGGGCCCGGCGCCGACCGGTTGATCGGGACGACCGGCGCCGACCAAGTCCTCGGCGAGGACGGCGACGACACGCTCGTCGACGAGGCCGGCGACGACACCGCCGCGACCCCCGCCGGCGACGTGTACACCGGCGGCCTCGGGTTCGACCGGCTCGACCTCTCGGCCCGGACCCGGCCCGTTCGCGTCTCGCAGAACGGGATCGCGGACGACGGCCGCGCCGGCGAGGGCGACAACGTCACCGAGGTCGAGTGGGTGCTCGGCGGCTCCGCCGACGACACCATCGGCGGGACGGGCTAGGCCGACCGCCTCGTCGGAGGCGGCGGGAACGACCGGCTCGAGGGCGGCGGCGGCCCGGACGTCCTGCTCGGCGGGACCGACGACGGCGGCCCCGTCGCGGGCGACGACACGCTGGACGGCGGGGCGGGCCCCGACGTGTTCCTCGGCGGCTCCGGGACCGACACCGTCACCTACGAGACGCGGACGACGCCGATGACCGTCACGATCGACGACGTGGCCGACGACGGCGCGCCCGGGGAGGCCGACAACGTCCGTGCCGAGAACGAGAACGTGCTCGGCGGCTCGAGCACCGACACGATCACCGGCGGGGACGGCCCCAACCGCATCGAGGGCGGGGACGGCGGCGACACGCTGTCCGGTCGCGGCGGCGACGACACGCTGCTCGGCGGCCCCGGCACGGACACGCTCACCGGCGGCACCGGCACCGACACGCTGCTCGGCGACGCCGGCGACGACACCCTGGAGTCCCGCGACGGTTCCGCCGACACCGTCGACTGCGGTGCCGGGATCGACACGGCTCGCGTCGACAACGTCGACACCACCGTGAACTGCGAGAGCGTCGAGGTGACGATCGTCCCGACGCCGCAGGGCAACGGGACGAGCCCCGGCCCGACCGGCGGCAGCACCTCGACGCCGACCGGCGGCAGCGCCTCGACGCCGACCACCGGTGGCCCGGGCACCGTGCCGGACACGACCGCCCCGTCGCTCACCGCGCTGCGCCTGTCGCGGCGCACCTTCGCGACCGGCGCCGACGCCACGGCGGTCGCCGCGGCCGTCCGCGAGACGACGCAGGTCTCCTGGCGGCTGAGCGAGCCCGCGGTCGTGACGCTCACCGTGGCGCGCACACGACCGGGCATCCGGCTGCGCGCAGCCGCCACGAGCCCCTGCTCGCCGCGCACCGGACGTCGCGTCGCGACGGTCCGTCGCCAGATCGCCCGCCTCGCGGCGGTCCGCCGGCTCACCGGGACGGCGCGCACGCGCCGCGCCGCGGCGCTGCTGCGCCAGCGCGCCTGCACGGTGGCCACGACCGCCGGGACCCTGCGCCGGACCGCGACCGCCGGGCCCTCGACGTACACGTTCACCGGCCGGATCGGCCGGCGGGCCCTGCCGCGGGGCAGCTACCGGCTCACCGCCGTCGCGCAGGACGCGGCCGGCAACCGTTCGGCCCCGGTCACCACGACCTTCCGCATCGCGCCGTACCGGGCCCGCTAGACGCCCCGGGGCCGCCGCGGCCGGTGAGCGCTCAGGCGGCGGCGAACCGCACGACCCGCCGGGCCACGTCCGCCTCGACGAGCCGGACGTCGAGCTCGTCGCCGAGCTGCACGTCGCCCTCCAGCGGCGCGACGACCGCCGGGTCGTGCAGCTGCACCTGCGCGCCCCGGTCGTCCCGGCCGACGACGACCCCGCGGAACGTCTCCCCCGCGCGCGGCGCGAGCACCGCCGCCTCGACCGCGTCCAGGCACGCGCGCTCGACACTGCTCGCGCGCCGGTCGGCCGCCCGCATGAGGTCGGGCAGCAGCGGCAGCGCGGCGCGCAGGTCCTCGGGGACCGGCTCGCCGGCGCAGAGCGCGGCGCAGACGAGCAGCCCGAAGCGGTCGACCAGCCGGCGCAGCGGCGCGGTGACGTGCGCGTACGGGGCGGCGACGCCCGCGTGCCGCGCGTCGTCCCCGGTCGGGGCCGTCCCGTCGAACGCGGTGTAGGCGGCCCCGCGGAACAGGCGCCTGGCGGCGTGGACGATCGCGACGTGCTCGGGCCGCGCGAGGTTCAGGGAGCGCAGGAACGCCCCGTGCGCGACGCCGTCGGGCCAGGCGACCCCGAGCGCGCGCGCCTGCCGTCGCAGCTGCCCGACCGCCTCCCCCGCGGGCGGCGGCATCGTGCGCAGGATGCCGATCCCGCCGTCGAGCATCAGCTGCGCGGCGGCTGAGCCGGTCATCAGCGAGATCTGCGCGTTGTGGTCCTCGACCGGCACCTGCGGGCGGTACACGAGCGCGTAGCGCCCGTCGTGCTCCTCGATCTCCTGGGCGGGCATCGGCAGCTCCGCGCCGCCGCGCTCGCGCTCCAGGGCGATGCGCCGCTCCCCGATCTCGCGCAGGAGCACGAGCTCCTCGGGTGCCCCAGCCGCATCGAGCGTCGCCTGGACGGACGCGTAGTCGTGGCGGGCGCGGCTGCGCACGCGCGCCCGGGCGACCGTCGCGCCCGTGACCACGCCGCGACCGTCCAGACGCAGGTCCCAGACGAACGCGGGACGCTCCCGGTCGGGCAGCAGCGAGGCGGCGTCCTCGCTGAGCACCGGCGGGTGCAGCGGCGTGCGCCCGTCGGGCGCGTAGATCGTCACGCCACGCCGGCGCGCCTCCGCGTCCAGCGGCGAGCCCAGCGGCACGAACGCGGGCACGTCGGCGATCGCGTACCGCACGCGGTGGCCGTCCCCGTCACGCTCGAGCGCCATCGCCTGGTCGAGGTCCATCGAGCCGGGCGGGTCGATCGTGAAGAACGGCACGTCGGTGAGGTCGCGCGCGGGCAGCGGCGCCCGCACGGCCTCCTCCGCCGCTGCCAGGACCTCCGCGGGGAACGCCTGCGGCACGTCGAGCTCGGCGCGGATCGCGTCGAACGCGGCGCGCAGGTCGGTGGACGGGGCGGGGACGCGCAGCACGTCCGCAAGCCTACGGCGAGCCCTCGTGTCACAGCGGACGGGGGCGGTGCAACTGTTGTCGCGATGGCACGCTCGAACCGACCACCACTCGACGTCGCGGCGCTCTACGCCCGGCTGGCGGACGACCTGCTCGTCTTCCTCACCCGGCGCACGGGCGACCCCGAGATCGCCCTCGACCTCTGGGCCGAGACCTTCGCCCTGGCGGTCGAGGGCCGCCGCCGCTACCGCGGCCGCAGCGACGCCGAGGCCGCGGGCTGGCTGTACGGGATCGCCCGCCGCCAGCTCGCGCTGTACCACCGCCGCGGCCGGATCGAACGGCGCGCCGGCGCCCGGCTGCAGCTCGAGCGGCCGCCCGCGTCCCCCGCGGTGCTCGAGGAGCTGACGCGCCGCGCCGGGCTCGCCGCGCTGCGCGAGGACCTCGGCGCGGCGCTCGCCACCCTCTCCCCGGCGGTCCGCGACGCCGTGACGCTGCGCGTCGTCGAGGAGCTGCCCTACCCCGCGGTCGCCGCCCGCCTGGGGATCGCGGAGCCCGCCGCGCGGGCGCGCGTCTCCCGCGGACTGTCCGCGCTCGCCGACCTGCTCGACCCACCCACCACCAAGGAGGCCCTCCAGCCATGAGCCCGACCCAGTACGACCGCTACCTCGACGACTTCGGGGCGCAGGTGTCCCGCGTCGCCGCCCCCGACCCGGACCCGGTCCGCCCGCCCCGCCGCCGTCTCGCCCTCGGTCTTGGCGGCACGGCGGTCGCGGCCGCCGCGATCGTCGCCGCCGTCCTCGCCGTCGGCGGGGGCGCGGCCGGCGAGCGCCTCGACGCCGTCGCCGAGGCGCAGGCGGCCCTGAACCCCGAGGGAGGCATCGTCCACCTGCGCCTGCGGTCGAGCGACGTCCCGACCCGCGGCCCGGGCGACGCGACCGTCGTCTCGGAGACCTGGAGCGACCCGGCGGCCGACGCCTGGCGCACGCGCTCGGCGGGCTCCGCACCGGCGGACGGCGAGGAGCCCCAGGGCCCCCTGGAGATGAGCTACGCCGACGGGACGCTGCGGGTCTACGTCACGAACATCGACACGCTGCGCGTGCAGCGGATCGACCCCGCCGACGGGCCCGTGATGCCCCTGGACGGCCTCGAGGGGCTCGGGCCCGATCCCGTGCAGGGCCTGCGCGACGCGCTCGCCCGCGGCGAGTTCCGCGACGAGGGCGAGGTGTCCTCGGGCGGGCGGACCGTCCGGCGGCTGGTGGCCACCGACGTGACCGACGCGCGCAGCCGGACCATCACCTACGACGTGGACCCGGAGTCGTTCGCCCCCGTCGCCGGCCGGGTCGTCGTGCGGACGTCCGACGGACTCGAGGTCGTGCGCTCGTTCACCGTGCCGGTGTTCGAGACGCTCGAGGGCTCGGCGGAGAACCGGAGGCTGCTGGACATCCCCACCACCGCCGACACCCGGGTCATCGTCCTGGACCGGGACGGCAACCCCGTGCGCGACGGGCGGTAGCCTGCGCCGCGTGACCGACGCCGCCCTCCTGCCCGACGACCTCGTCCACGCGTTCCGCCGCGACGGGGTCGTCGTGCTGCGCGACCTCCTCACCCCCGAGGAGGTCGCGACGCTCGCGGCCGGCGTCGAGCGCAACCTCGCGTCGCTGTCGCAGCTGGGCATGAACGCGACCGGGCCCGACCGGCCCGGCGCGTTCGTCGAGGACTTCCGCAACTGGACGCGCATCCCGGAGTACGAGCGGGTCGTGCGCGGCTCGGCGCTCGCGCGGGCCGGTGCGCAGCTGATGGGCTCGCGCGCCGCCCGCGTCTTCCACGACCACCTGCTCGTCAAGGAGCCCGGCACGCTGGACCCGAGCCCGTGGCACCAGGACCAGCCGTACTACTGCATCGACGGCACCCAGACCGTGTCGTTCTGGATCCCGCTGGACCCGGTGACGCGCGAGAACACGCTGGAGTTCGTCGCCGGCTCGCACGCGGACGGGCGCTGGTTCATGCCGCGCTCGTTCGTCCGCAAGACCCCGATGGTCTTCGAGGAGGGCGCGCTCGACGAGGTCCCCGACGTGGAGGCCGACCGCGACGCCCACCCGATCGTCGGCTGGGCGATGGAGCCCGGGGACGCGGTGGCGTTCAACATGCTGACGCTGCACGCCGCGGGCGGTTCCCCCACCCGGCGCCGCGCGTTCAGCCTGCGGCTGACCGGGGACGACGTCACCTACGCGCCGCGCCCGCACCGCACGAGCCCGCCGTTCCCGGAGCTCGCCGCCACCGACGGCAGCGGCCTGGCCGCGGGCGCGCCGCTCGCGCACCCGCTGTTCCCCGTCCTGTGGCCCACCGGTCACGTGGACGCCTGATCCTTCCCGGAAGGATCTGCGGTCCACTCGGCGTCGTCGGGTGCGCGCGGCGCGCGTGAGGAATCGATGAGAGCGGGGCGCGAGCCGGTCCGGCGCCGAGCAGGATGAGCGTCATGCGTCGTCTCACCCCCGCCCTGCTGGTCGCCTGCGCGCTGCTGGCCCCCGCCGTCCCCGCCGCCGCCGCGGAGCCGTGGGAGCGCGCCGACGAGTCGATCAGCTGCGCCGACGACGAGGGCTCGCGGCCGTTCTACAACGGTCCGAGCGCCTCGACCGTGTACGACGGGACCTTCGCGCTCGCGCGCGCCGTGCCCGGCCCGCTGCTCGACGGCTACGTGCCGCAGGGCCTGGGCACCTGGCGGGCCTGGGGTGGCCGCGGCGTCGACCTGCTCGTCCAGTCCGCCTACAACGACACGACCGACCGCGCGGTGATCGTCGGCATGGTGCCGGGCGGCGCCACGACCCGGATGCCGGTGCTCGTGCGGCCCGGCGGCCGCGACCCGGTCGACGCGCACGTCGGCGGCGTCGCCGTCGTCGGTCCGTGGCTGTTCGTGGCCGGCGAGGAGGTCGGGGGCGTCCCGACCGTCCTGCGCTTCCCGCTGGACCGCGTGCGCGAGCGCCTCGCCGACGGCCGTCCGCTCACGGCGGCGGCCGAGCACCGGCTCGAGGTCGGCACGAGCGGGTTCAACGCCTCGTTCCTGGCCGCTGACGGGGACGGCTTCTGGGCGGGGACGTTCTCGCAGGACGCCCGCAACCGCATGTACCGCTTCCGCGTCGGCCCGAAGGGCGGCCCGCGACTCATCGGCACGTCCGGCTCGTGGATCCAGGTCCCGAAGAAGACCCAGGGTCTCGCGGTGACGCGCACGCACTTCTTCTTCTCGACCTCCTACGGCAGCGAGAACCGCAGCAACGTCTACGTCGTGCGACGCGGTCGGCGGGACCTCGACGACGCCTACCCGCAGGACGTGACGTGCTTCGCGGCCCCGAGCATGGCGGAGGGGATCACGCTGTCGCGCGGCCGCGCCTTCCTGAGCTTCGAGTCGGGCTCCTACAAGTACCGGGGCGACGCGTGCGACCGCGGCATCTTCGAGGGCGGCTGCACCCGCAACGAGATCACGCACCTGCACCGTGCGAGCGTCCGCGCGCTCCAGGGCATGACCTGAGGCGACCGGCGACGGGCGACCGGTCAGTCGGCGAGGCGGACGATCGCCTCGACCTCGACCGGGATCCCGAACGGCAGCTCGGCGACGCCGATCGCCGAGCGCGCGTGGCGGCCGCGGTCGGGCCCCCAGAGCTCCAGCACGAGGTCGGTGAAGCCGTCCATCACCCCGGGGAGCGCCGTGAACCCGGGCGCCGCGCGGACGAGCCCGAGCGCCTTCACCCACGAGCCGACCCGCTCCAGCGAGCCGAGCTCGTCGCGCAGCGAGGCGAGGATCGACAGCCCGGTCGCGCGGGCCGCCGCGTAGCCGTCCTCGGGCGTGAGGTCACCGCCGACCCGGCCCTGCGACAGGACCGTCGCGCCGTCGACGGGACCGTGCCCGGAGACGTACGCGAGATCACCGTCGACGTGGACCCGGTCGAAGCGCCGCTCGAAGCCCGGCGGTCCGCCGAACAGCGCCGGCAGCGCGATCCCGAGCTCGGTGAGGCGGTCGTCGACGGTGCTCATCACCACGACGCTACCGGCCGCGAGGACCCGCTACCGGAACGTCTGGAACGCCTGCAGCCGCCGCGGGGTCGTGGCGGTGGTGGTCACCGCCCCGGTGTCGAGATCGATCTGCCCGAGGACGTAGGTGTTGTCCGCGAAGCGCAGGCCGTCGAACAGGATGCGGTTGTCGTCGGCGCGGTAGTTGAGGTGGTAGACCTCGACCTCGGCGTCCGGGCCGATGAGCACGCGCTCGGATCCGTCGGTGGTGTCGTAGAGCGTCGTGACGTTGCGCTCCTGCGCCCCCACCCCGCTGAGCACGACGTGGTTCAGCACGCCCTGGGCGACCGCGACCTTCGTGACGGCGGTGGTCGGGCGCGCGAGCGTCGGGAAGTACTGCACGAGCTGGCCCGTGGAGCCCCCGCCGGCGATGACGAACACCTTGCCCTGCAGGGTCGTGAACGCCTTGCTGATCCAGCTGCCCGTGCTGGAGCAGAAGCCCTGGTTGCTGACCCAGTCGGAGCAGAGCGACGTGCTGTCGTTGCGCGGGGGCAGCCCGTCCTCCCGCCCGGGCCCGATCCACAGCGGCGGATCGACCTCGTCGCTGGCGGCGAGGTAGCGGCGCACGCCGTAGTCCCCGGTGACGCTGACCCCGAAGTACACGTTGCCGTCCGGGAAGCGGCGCAGGAAGCTCGCGGCCGATGCCCGCAGGGTGCGCAGCGCCCCGCCCGGCGCGATGCGCCGCAGCCACGGAGCCTGGGTGTTCGACGTCGACCCGGTCAGCAGCACGGTGCCGTCACCGAGCACGAGGAAGTCGCTGACCGAGGCGTTGTCGGTGATGAGGTCGGTGCGCACCCCACCCGAGAAGCGGCGCAGGACGGTGCGGCCGTCGGCGGTGCCGCCGAGGTAGTAGACGCCGCCGCGGTCGTCGAACTGCACCGCCGGGTTGGGTGCCCCGGCGCCGCCGCCGTAGCCGTCCCACCAGACCGAGGCCAGCGTGCTGTCGACGCAGGTCGGGACGCCGTCCTGACGCCCGACCTCGGCGAGCAGGCACGACGGGCCGTCGGGCGCGAGCGGCGTGGGGCTGACGAACAGGACGAACAGCCGGTCGTTCGGCGCGATGAGGAAGCGGCTGGCCTGGACGGTGCCGGACACGAGCGCCTCGCGCAGGCGGCCGGCGCCGTCGACGACCGCGAGGTTGGAGACGCCGGTGTTGGTCGCGCGCGTCGCCGGGAGCGGCATCGACGGGTCGCGCAGGGCGATGCCCGCCGCACCCGTGAGGTCGAACCGCACCGGCGCGGCGGGCGGGGCGACGTAGCCGGGACCCCACGGCACGCTCGAGGGGGAGCGGCTGCCCGACGACCGCCGGGCGCAGCTTGCAGTACGGGACGAGGCTCCCGGCCTTGCGGTCGTAGCGCCGGGCGGCGGCGAGCTTCTTCGTGCGGGCCGCGCCCTTCAGCGTCCTCGCGGAGGAGCGGGCGTTGGCCGCCTGGCGCTTGAAGGTGAGGAAGCGGCCGGCCTTCGTGCGCGTGCCGGCGTACCAGGTGCCACCGATGCGCGCGCAGCTGACGGTGCCGACCGTCTTGAGGTCCTTGGCGGCGACGACGACGCCGAGGGGCGCCTTGGGCTTGGCCGGCGCCTTCTTCGCCGTCGCGGCGTGGGCGGCCGGCACCGGGAGCGTGGCTCCCAGGGCGAGGACGGCGAGGACCGGGATCTTCCGCAGGTGCGTCACCCGGCGCGTATCGGCTCGCGCGGGCCGGGACTTGAGCGCGGGCGCGCCCGGTGACGGTGCGGGTGCTCGACGGCTGCCCGACCGGCCGAACCGGGCGGGCCCATGCCCATATGTGGGCGTCTGCTCACCCAGTTCGCGTCCGGGGACGCCCCCGGACACCCGGGCGCCCGGGGCGGAACGGGCGAGGGCCCCGCACGCGGCGGGGCCCTCGGGCACGACGGTCCGGTGTGGGGCGACCGCTACGCGGTGGCGGCCACCGGCTCGTCGCTGTAGATCTCGCCGGCCTCGGCCTTGGCGACCAGGGACGCCGGCGGCTCGAAGCGCTCGCCGTACTTCTCGGCCAGCTCACGCGAGCGGGCGACGAAGCCGGCGACGCCACCCTCGTAGCCGTTGATGTACTGGATCACGCCGCCCGTCCAGGCCGGGAAGCCGATGCCCATGATCGAGCCGATGTTGGCGTCGGACACGGTCTCGAGCACGCCCTCGTCCAGGCACTTGACGGTCTCGAGGGCCTCGGCGAAGAGCATCCGCTCCTCGAGGTCCTTGAGGTCGACGGTGAACGGGTCGACGGTGACGGGGAAGAGGTCGTTCAGACCGCTCCACAGCCCCGTGCGCTTGCCGTCCTCGCCGTACTCGTAGAAGCCGGCGCCGCGGACGCGGGCGGGACGGCCGGCTTCGATCATCTTGTCGATGACGTCGAACGCCGGGTGGCTGATGGGCTCCTTGCCCTCGGCCACGAGCGCGTCGTTGCCCGCCTTGCGGATGCGGACCATGAGCTCCATGTTGAGCTCGTCGGTCAGCTGCAGGACCGGCGCCGGGTAGCCCGCCTGCGAGGACGCCTGCTCGATGGTCTGGGGCGAGTAGCCCTCGTTGACCATCGCGATGCCCTCGTTGATGAACGTGCCGATGACGCGCGAGGTGAAGAAGCCGCGCGAGTCGTTGACGACGATCGGGGTCTTCTTGATCTGCTTGGCGAAGTCGAGGCTCTTGTAGAGGACCTCGTCGCCGCCGCCGGCGCCCTTGATGATCTCGAGCAGCGGCATCTTGTCCACGGGGGAGAAGAAGTGCAGGCCGATGAAGGCCTCCGGGCGGCTGACGTTGCCGGCCAGGTCGGTGATCGGGAGCGTCGAGGTGTTGGAGCCCAGGATCGCGTCGGGCGCGACGTGCGGCTCGATCTCCTTCCAGACCTGCTCCTTGATGGACGGGTCCTCGAAGACCGCCTCGATGACGATGTCGGCGCCGGCCGCGGCGGCCGGGTCGGTCGTCGGGGTGATCCGCGCGAGCAGGGCGTCGCCCTTCTCCTGCGTGACCTTGCCCTTGGAGACGCCCTTGGCGACGAGCTTCTCGCTGTAGGCCTTGCCCTTGTCGGCGGCCTCCTGCGAGACGTCCTTGAGGACGACCTCGATGCCGGCCTTCGCGCACACGTACGCGATCGCGGCGCCCATCATGCCCGCGCCGAGCACGACGGCCTTCTTGGCCTCGTACTTCTCGATGCCCTCGGGGCGGTTGCGGTCGCCGTTGACCGCGTTCATGTCGAAGAAGAACGCCTGGATCATGTTCTTCGCGACCTGGCCGGTGGCGAGGTTCGTGAAGTACCGGCCCTCGATCGCGAGCGCGTTGTCGAAGTCGACGAGCGCGCCCTCGGCCGCGACGGCCATGATCGCCTTCGGGGCCGGGTAGTTGGCGCCCTTGAGCTGCTTCTTCAGGTTGGCCGGGAACGCGGGCAGGTTCGCCGCGAGCGCCGGGGTCTGCGGGGTGCCGCCGGGGATCTTGTACTTCTTGTCCGCGTCCCAGGGCTGCTGCGACTCCGGGTTGGCCTCGATGAACTTCTTGGCCGCCGGGATCAGGTCGTCGGGGCTGTCGACGAGCTCGCTGACGAGGCCCATCTCGAGCGCCTTGTCCGGGCGCACGCGCTGGCCCTGCAGCAGCAGGCCCATGAGCGCGTTGACGATGCCGAGCATGCGCACGGAGCGCACGACGCCACCGGCACCGGGGAGCAAGCCGAGCTGCACCTCGGGGAAGCCGAGCTGGATCTTCGGGTCGTTGACGACCACGCGGTGGTGGGCGACGAGCGCGATCTCCAGACCGCCGCCCAGGGCGGCGCCGTTGATCGCGGCGACGACCGGCTTGCCGAGGGTCTCGAGGCGACGCATGTCGGCCTTGAGGTCCTCGACGCCGGCGCTGAACTCGGCCGCGTCACCGGGGCCGACGCGACGGAGGTCGTTGAGGTCGCCACCGGCGAAGAAGGTCTTCTTCGCGGAGGTGATGATGACGCCCTTGATCGAGTCCTTCTCGGCCTCGAGCTGGTCCACGGTCTCCTTGAAGGAGGCCATGAACGCGGCGTTCATCGTGTTGGCGGACTGGTTCGGGTCGTCGAGGACGAGGTTGACGATCCCGTCCGCGTCCTTCTCGTAGCGGATGGTGCTCATGGCTAGAGGGCCTCCACGACGGTCGCGATGCCCATGCCGCCGCCGACGCACAGGGTGCACAGGCCGTAGCGGCCACCGGTGCGGTGGAGCTCGTCGATGATGGTGCCGAGGATCATCGCGCCGGTCGCGCCGAGCGGGTGACCCATGGCGATCGAGCCGCCGTTGACGTTGACCTTGTCCATGTCGGCGTCGAGGTCCTTGACCAGACGCAGGGCGACGGACGCGAACGCCTCGTTGATCTCGATCAGGTCGAGGTCGTCGACGGTCAGGCCGGCCTTGGCGAGCGCCTTCTTGGACGCCGGGCCGGGGCCCGTCAGCATGATCGTCGGGTCGGCGCCGGAGAGGGCGGTCGACACGATCCGCGCCTTCGGCGTGAGGCCGTTGCGCTTGCCGGCCTCCTCGTTGCCGATCATGACGAGGGCGGCGCCGTCGACGATGCCCGAGGAGTTGCCCGCGTGGTGGACGTGGTTGATCTTCTCGATCCAGTGGTACTTCTGGAGCGCGACGGCGTCGAAGCCGCCCATCTCGCCCATGACCGCGAACGACGGCTTGAGGCCGGAGAGGGACTCGACGGTCGTGCCGGGACGGATGAACTCGTCCTTCTCGAGGACGATCTGGTCGTTGATGTCGCGGACCGGGATGACCGAGTTGTCGAAGTAGCCGTTGGCCTGGGCGGCCGCGGCGCGCTCCTGCGAGCGGGCGGCGAACGCGTCGACGTCCTCGCGGGTCCAGCCCTCGACCGTGGCGATGAGGTCGGCGCCGATGCCCTGGGGCACGAAGCCGGTGTCGAAGTTCGTCTCCGGGTCCATCGCCCAGGCGCCGCCGTCGGAGCCCATCGGGACGCGGGACATCGACTCGACGCCACCGGCCCAGACGAGGTCCTCCCAGCCGGAGGCGACCTTCTGCGCCGCCGCGTTGACGGCCTCGAGGCCGGACGCGCAGAAGCGGTTGAGCTGGACGCCGGCGGTGGTGTCCGGCAGGCCGGCCTTGATGGCGGCGGTCTTGGCGATGTCGCCACCCTGGTCGCCGATCGGCGACACGCAGCCGAGGACGACGTCCTCGACCTGGTTGGGATCAAGGGACTCGTTGCGGGCCAGGGTCTCGTGCATGAGGCCGACGACCAGGTCGACGGGCTTCACGTTGTGCAGCGAGCCGTTGAACTTGCCCTTCCCGCGCGGGGTGCGGATCGCGTCGTAGACGAACGCTTCTGTGCTCATGGGGGATGAACTCCTCGAGGTAGCTCTCTCAGGCGCGGGGCGTGATGGGACCGGGCCCGCGGACCGCCGACGACATCGAATCGGCGGCCGCGGAATCGTAGCGCGTTGTTGGCAGAGTGCCAGTACGTTGCGCGACGGTCGCCCTCGAGGGGACGGCGGTCAGCCCGCGAGCGAGGCGTCCAGCGTGATCTCCTCGACGCCCGCGAGCGCCTTGGAGACCGGGCAGCCGGCCTTCGCGGCCTCGGCGTGCTCGAGGAACGCGGCCTCGTCGAGGCCGGGGACCGTGCCGACCGTCGTGAGCTCGATCTTCGTGATCGTGGGGCCGGAGTCGAGCAGCTTCAGGGTGACCTTCGCGGTCGTCTCGACCGACTGCGGCGTGTGGCCGGCCTCGGCGAGCATGTTCGACAGGGCCATCGAGAAGCACGCGGCGTGCGCGGCGCCGATCAGCTGCTCGGGGTTGGCGCCGTCACCGTCCTCGAAGCGGCTCTTGAACGAGTAGTTGCCGCCGATGCTCTCGCCGGCGACGAACTCGCCGCGGCCGGACTTCAGGTCGCCTTCCCACTTCGCGGTGCCGATGGACGGCATGTCGGGTCCTCCTGGTTTCGGGTTCGGGGTACGGCGCTCATCCTGCCCGAGGCGGAACCTCGTCAGTCCGAAGATGGCGCCGAGCCTCGGCCAGCGGGTTGCCCGCGTCGTCGGACTCGTGGCCGGGCGGCCAGGTGCCGAGGTAGTTGTTGCGTCCGCCGTCGACGTCGATGACCGAGCCGGTCGTGTAGTCGCCCGCCGGGGAGGCGAGGTGCGCGACGAGCCAGGCGATCTCCTCCGGGCGTCCGAGCCGCTGCAGCGGGACGGTCGCGGCCGCGCCCTCCACGATCGGCGTCGGGTACTTCGTCAGGAAGGTGTCGGTGCCGAACACGCCGGCGGCGATGGCGTTGAGCTTGATGTCGAAGCGCGCCCACTCCACCGCGAGCACCTTCATCATGTTGTCGACCGCCGCGCGGGCCGCGCAGGAGTGCACCATGCCGGGCAGCCCGTTGTGCGGGGTGAGCGTGACGCTGAGGATCTTGCCGCCGCGCTGGGGGATCATCGCCTTCGTCGCGACCGCGTGGGTCATCAGCCAGGTGCCCTCGACGTTCAGCCGGATGACCGTGCGGAAGCCCTTCGGCGTGATCGACTCGGCCGGGACGAGGAACTGGCCGCCGGCGTTGTTGACGAGCAGGTCGATGCGGCCGTGCTCGGCGACGACGCCGTCGACGAACGCGTCGACCTCGTCCTCCTCGCGGATGTCGCACGTCGCGGCGCTGACGTTGCCCGCGGGCGCGAGCGCGGCGGTCTCCTGCAGCGGCTCCTCGCGCCGCCCGCAGACGATCACCCGTGCGCCGAGCGACGCGAGCTCCAGCGCCGTGACCCGGCCCAGGCCGGAGCCGCCGCCGGTGACGATGCAGACCTGGCCGTCGAGCAGCCCCTCCCGGAACACCTGGCTCATGGGCGCGATCCTCGCACGCCGGCGGGGCTAGGGTGGCGGCTGCGATGGCTCCTCCCCCGCGCCGCGTCCTGGTGGACGCCCTCAACGTGCTCGGGAGCCGCCCGGACGGGTGGTGGCGCGACCGTCCCGCGGCGGTCACCGCGCTCGTGGCCGCGGTCGACGCGTGGTGCGCGCGGACCGGCGCGCAGGCGACCGTCGTGGTCGACGGGGCGCCCCGGCCGTACGGGGCGCCGGTGCTCGCGCGGGTCGTCACCGCGGACGGGCCCGACCCGTCGCGCCGGGACGCCGCCGACGACACGATCGTCGCGCTGCTGGAGCGGGACCGCGACCCGGGCGCGGTGACCGTGGCGACCTCCGACGGCGGCCTGCGCGAGCGGGCCGCGGCGCTCGGCGCCCGGGTCGTCGGCGCGCGCACGTTCCGCGAGCGCGTCGACGGCGACCCGCTCGTCGCGGTGACCTCGGCCCGCGACCCGCGCGTCGCCCGCGCCGTCGCGCTGCTCCGCGCGGAGGACCCGGACGGCCGCGTCGTCGCACTCGAGGACGCCGACGTGATCGCGGAGGCGGCCGCGCTCGGCGCCCGACCGGGCCTGCTGCTCGGCGGCCAGGACGGCGTGCCGCTCGCCGACGACGCCCGCCGCGCGCTCGGCGTGCTCGGGCAGGCCGCGGACGTCGTGGCGCTCGTGCCGCGCCCGGCCGCACCCGACCCCGGGGAGCTCCCGACGGGCGCGCTCGTCCTCGTGGGCGTGCGCGACGCCGGGAACGTCGGGACGATCGTCCGGACCGCGCGCGCGCTGGGCCGCCCGCGCGTCCTGCTCGACGAGGCGTGCGCCTCGCCGTGGTCGCGGCGGGCGCTGCGGGCGGCCGCGGGCGCGACGCTTGCGCCGGGCCTCGTGGCCCGCGGCGCGGACCTCGGAACGCTCGCCGCCGCCCCCGCCCGCCCGGCGCTCGCCGCGGCCGTGCCGCGCGGCGGCGTGCGGCCGGAGGAGCTGCCGGCGGGAGCGGTCGTCGTCCTCGGGAGCGAGCAGCGGGGCCTTTCCGAGGCGGAGGTCGCCTGCTGCGACCACGCGGTCACCGTCCCCGCGGGCGGCTTCGAGTCGCTGAACGTCGCGGCGGCGGCGGCGATCCTCGGGTACGCGACGCCGCGCTGAGGGCGACGGCTACCGCGAGCCGAGCTGCTCGAGCAGGCGGTCCAGGAAGGCCGCCTGCGCCCGCACGAGCTTCACCCGCGCCGCCTCGGTCCCGAACCAGGCGGCGCGGTCGATCTCCGGGAAGACCTGGGTGCGACCGGAGCGGGGCGGCCACTCCAGCTCGAAGGTCCCGGGCACGATCGCGTCGACGTCGAGGTCCCCGGCGACCGCCCACGCGGTGACGCGCTTGCCGCCGGACTGGCGGATCTCCCCGAGCTCCAGCCGCGGGCCGTCCGGGAGCGGCAGGCCGAGTTCCTCGCGGAACTCGCGGCGGGCGGCGTCCCACGGGTCCTCGGTGGCCGGGTCGTACTCGCCCTTGGGGATCGACCACGCACCGTCGTCCTTGCGGGCCCAGAACGGGCCGCCCATGTGCCCGAGCAGCACCTCGGGACCCTCCGGTCCGGCGCGGTGCAGCACGATCCCGGCGCTGTGGCGCACCCCGCTCAGGCGGGCGGGCCGTAGACGCGGGCGTACTCGGCCAGGAGATGGTCCAGCGGCAGGTCGTCCCAGGTGCCGTGGTCGCGCAGGTACTCCATGTAGCGGCCGCCCTGCGCGTCGAACTGGTGCAGCAGCGCGTCGCTCGTGCCGTCGAACTCCAGCGGCTCGACGCCGAAGCGCGCGCACAGCTCGGCGTTGAACGCGGAGCTCGCCTTGCGCCACGCGCCGTCGATCCAGAGGGTCGAGTAGCCGTGGTAGACGAACAGGTCGGTGCCCATCTGCTCGGCGAGCCGCTCGGACTGCAGGTGGTTCTTCACGTCGGCGAACCCCAGTCGCGAGGGCACGCCGAGTGCCCGCGCGCCCGCGGTGAGCACGACGGACTTCGGCACGCAGTAGCCGCGGCCCGCGTCGAGCACGGCGCTGGCCCGGTAGGCGGCCGGGTCGGTGGGCAGGTCGAAGGGGTCGTAGCGCAGCTCGTCGCGGACCGCCGCGAACAGCCGGCGGACCCGCTCGACCGCGGAGTCGGCTCCCGCGGTGACGCGCTGCACGAACGC
This sequence comes from Conexibacter sp. W3-3-2, assembly GCF_009707605.1. NCBI lineage: Bacteria > Bacillati > Actinomycetota > Thermoleophilia > Solirubrobacterales > Conexibacteraceae > Conexibacter > Conexibacter sp. W3-3-2. The sequence continues at coordinate 1,880,501 of NZ_WLYW01000001.1, forward strand.
GACGACGGTCGGGTGGTCGGCGTCGAGGAACGCCGTCGGCGCGAGGTCCGCGTCGGTCGGCGGCGCGTCGGGCGGGGTGACGGTCGGCATCGGCGGAGTCTGGCATGCCCGGCGGTGCCCTCCCGACACCAGAAGATCCTCCAGTTCGTGGCGCCCGACCATATGGTTTGACCTCCAAGCATCGCTACGGTGGATGCATGAGCGAGATCGAGCGGTTGGGCGTCGTCGGAGCGGGCTTCATGGGCTCGGGCATCGCGGAGTCGTGTGCGCGCGCGGGCCTGGAGGTCGTCGTCTTCGAGCCCGAGGGCCCGCCGCTGGAGCGCTCCCGCGCAGGGATCGAGCGATCGATCGCCCGCGCGGTCGGCCGCGGCAAGCTCGCCGAGGAGGACGGCGAGGCGCTCGTCGACCGCATCACCTGGACCACCGAGATCGAGGACCTGCAGCGGGTCGACGGGGTGGTCGAGGCGATCATCGAGGACGCCCGCGTCAAGGGCTCCCTGTTCAAGAAGCTCGACGCGCTGCTGCCCGACGCGCGGTTCCTCGCGTCCAACACCTCGTCGATCCCGATCGCCGAGATCGCTTCGTGGACCCGGCGCCCCGAGCGCGTCCTCGGACTGCACTTCTTCTCCCCCGTGCCGGTGATGAGCCTCGTCGAGATCGTCGTCGGCTACGACACCCACGAGGACGTCGTGGCGCTCGCCGAGGACCTCTCGCGCGACATCGGCAAGCACCCGGTGATCACGAAGGACCGCTCCGGCTTCATCGTCAACTTCCTGCTCGTCCCCTACCTCATGGCGGCGATCCGGATGTTCCAGGACGGCTTCGCCGCCCGCGAGGACATCGACGAGGCGATGAAGCAGGGCTGCGGCCACCCGATGGGCCCGCTGACGCTCGCCGACTTCATCGGCCTGGACGTCCTCTACGCGATCGGCGACTCGCTCTACGAGGAGTTCAAGCAGCCCGAGTACGCCCCGCCGCCGCTGCTCAAGCGGATGGTCGTCTCCGGCGCCCACGGCCGCAAGAGCGGCCGCGGTTTCTACGACTACGACAGCGCTCCCACCCCGACCAAGGCCATCGCATGACGACCACCGCGTTCCCCGACCTCTACGACATCCCGCAGGAGCTCCTGGACTTCCGGGACCTCGTCCGCCAGCTGGCGCAGGAGCAGATCGCGCCGCGCGCCGGCGAGATCGACCGGGCGGCCGAGTACCCGTGGGACGTCCGCCGGCTCCTCGCCGAGCAGGACGTGCTGGGGCTGCCGTTCGGCACCGAGCACGGCGGCACCGGCACCGGGACGCTGATGCTGCAGATGGCGGTCGAGGAGATCGCGAAGGTCTGCGCGTCGAGCGCGCTGATCCTCATGCTGCAGGAGCTCGGCTCGCTGCCGATCAGCCTGTTCGGCTCCGAGGAGATGAAGGAGAAGTGGCTGCCGCGCTTCGCCAGCGGCGAGCTCGCGCCCGCGTTCGCGCTGAGCGAGCCGGAGGCCGGGTCCGACCCCGCGGCGATGCGCACGACCGCGGTGCGCGACGGCGACGAGTGGGTCCTCAACGGGACGAAGAACTGGATCTCCAACGCCGGGGTCGCCGACACCTACGTCGTCTTCGCGATCACCGACCGCGAGAACCGGCGTTCCTCCGCGTTCCTCGTCGAGGCCGACCGCGAGGGGTTCTCGATCGGCAACTACGAGCACAAGCTCGGCATCAAGGGCTCCCCGACCGGCTCGCCCGTGATGGAGGACGTGCGGATCCCGCACGAGAACCTCATCGGCGTCGAAGGCAAGGGCCTCTCCGTCGCGCTCGGCACGCTGGAGCGCACGCGGCTGGGTGCGGCGGCGCAGGCGGTGGGGATCGCGCAGGGTGCGACGGACTACGCCAACGAGTACGCGAAGGAGCGGATCGCGTTCGGCAAGCCGATCAACCAGCTGCAGGGCCTGCAGTTCAAGCTCGCCGACATGGAGACCGGGACGGCCGCCGCGCGGGAGCTGCTCTACAAGGCGTGCACGATGGTCGACCGGGGAACGCCCAACGTCGGCAAGTACACGTCGATGGCGAAGCTGTTCGCGTCCGACAACGCGATGCGCGTCACGCTCGACGCCATCCAGGTCCTCGGCGGCTACGGCTACGTGAACGAGTACCCCGTCGAGCGGATGATGCGCGACGCGAAGATCACGCAGATCTACGAGGGCACCAACGAGATCCAGCGCGTCGTCATCGCCCGCGCGATGACCGCGTAGCCGGGACCCGGACGGCGCTACAGGCGGAAGTCGGCGGCCCGCAGGTGGTGCAGGACGTCGGCGAGGGTGACGAGGTCGCCGTCGCCGACGGGCTCCATCCCGAAGCGGATGCCGTTGAGGGCGCGCGTCGCGTCGGTGGCGACGGTGCGGCCCTCGTCGGTGATCCGCGCCAGCGTCGTGCGCCGGTCGCTGGGATGCCGGGTGCGCGCGACGAGGCCGAGCCGCTCGAGGCCGTCGACGAGGTTCGTGACGCTCGCGGGGTGCAGCTGCAGGCGCTCCCCCATCTTCCCGAGCGGCAGCTCCCCCGCGCGCGAGTAGAACAGCAGCATCAGCGCCTCGTAGCGCGCGTAGGAGAGCCCGTGCGGCTCGAGCTGCTCGTTCAGGCGGGCGAGCACGACCTGGTGGGCGCGCATGAGCGAGGTGACCGCCGCCACGGGAGGGACGGTCTCGGCGCCCCAGTGCTTCTCCCACTGGCGTCCGGCCTCGGCGATCGGGTCGATGGGCAGCGGCTCGGGCACGGCCCCGGGGAGCTTGCCACACGGCCCGCCGGGCCGGTCCGCCGACGCACCGACGCGCCGGACCGATGAGTTCCGGGCACCCGGTCGGTCAGGATCGACACCCGTCCCTGACCCGAGGAGCACCCGCATGTTCGACGCCAGCATCGCCTTCCACGGCCTCGCCGTCCCCGACGTGGAGGCCGCGCGCGCCTTCTACGCCGACACGCTCGGCCTGCCCACCAGCGAGGAGATGGGCATGCTCGTCCTGCACCTCGGGTCCCAGAACACGATCGTGTACCCGAAGCCCGACCACGTGCCCGCGACGTACACGGTCCTGAACTTCCCGGTGCCCGACATCGACGCGGCCGTCGACGAGCTCGCCGCCCGCGGCGTCGAACTGGTCCGCTACGACGGGTTCGAGCACGACGCCAAGGGCATCGTGCGCAGCGACGGCACGCGCGGCCCGCACATCGCCTGGTTCACCGACCCCGCGGGCAACGTCCACGCGGTCATGCAGGACGCCTGAGCGTCGCCCATGCGCGCACCACGACGTCGTCGCCGCGGCGCGCCTGCAGCGTCACGGCGACGCCGTCCACGTCACCGGTCAGGAGCAGCTCGTCCCCGGGCCACACCTGGCCGGTGAACCGCACGCGGTAGGACGCGACGTTCTCGGGCCCCGCCCAGCGGGCCAGGCGCGCGGCGACGATCCCGCCGCTCAGCAGGCCCATCGCGAACACGCCGTCGCTGCCCGCGGCGCGCGCGAACGCCTCGTCGTGGTGGATCGGGTTGAAGTCGCCGCCCGCCCCCGCGTAGCGGACGATGTCGGTGCGGGTGATCGGCCCGATCCGCTGCGGCGGGAACGCGCTCATGCGCCCGTCTCCACGAAGACGTGCCGCTGGACGGCGACGACCGCGCCGGCGGGATCGGTGAACGTGGTCGCGAACGTCGCGCGGGTCATCGTGCCGCCGCGCCGGCCCTCGCGGGTGTCGAGCGCCTCCACGACGGTCGTGCCGGTCAGCACGTCGCCCGCCCGGACGGGCCGGACGAGGTCCCAGGACGCCTCGCCGTGCAGCAGCCGCGCGACGTCCATCCCGATCGCCAGCGGCGCGTCGATGATGCCGTCGGCGCGCAGGTGGTCGGCGAGCACGAGCGCGGTCGGGGGCGCGACGGCGCCCCAGGCGTCCGGGGCCTCCCCGAACGCGCGGGCGAGCTCGCGCAGCTTGCCCGGCTCGATCGTCACGGTGACGGTGTCGAGCGCGCGGCCGACGACGGCAGGATCGACGGGCACGCCGCTCAGCCGAGGTCGTCGAAGGAGCCGTGGCGGCCGGCGCCGCCCGCGAACCGCGACGCGCCCTCCAGGGCGGCGGTGAGCGCGCGCCGCCCGTGCTCCCACTCGACGGCCAGGGCGGCCTGCTCGTCGCGGCCGTCCTGCTGCAGCGCCGAGAGGCGGTCGCCGCGCATCGTCACCTGCGGGAAGCGGGCGAGGTCGCGGGCGAGCTCCTGCGCGGCGGCGAGGCCCGTGCCGGTGGGCACGACGCGGTTGGCGAGGCCGATGCGCTCCGCCTCGGCGGCGTCGACGGGTCGGCCGGTGAGGATGAGGTCCATCGCGCGGCTGAGCCCGATCAGCCGCGGCAGCCGGACGGTGCCGCCGTCGATCAGGGGCACGCCCCAGCGGCGGCAGAACACGCCGAACACGGCGTCCTCCTCGATGACGCGCAGGTCGCACCAGCAGGCGAGCTCGAGGCCGCCCGCGACCGCGTGCCCGGCGACCGCGGCGATCACCGGCTTGCCGAGCTGCATCCGGCTCGGACCCATCGGCCCGTCCCCGCTGCCGGGGTCGTGCATCCGGTTGGCGCGGTCGGAGCCCAGCGCCTTGAGGTCGGCCCCGGCGCAGAACGAGCCGCCCTCCCCGTACAGGACGGCGACGGCGGCGTCCTCGTCGGCGTCGAAGGCGCGGAAGGCGTCGGCCAGCAGCGCGGCGGTCGGGCCGTCGACCGCGTTGCGGACCGCGGGACGGGACAGGATCACCGTGGTGACGGGGCCGTCGCGCTCGACGCGGACGGCGGCGGAGTCGCTCATGCCCCGACCCTAACCGCCGGGACCGTCCGCGATGATCCCGCCCGTGGCCCGCCGACGCGCCCAGGACATCGTGGTCGCGCGCGTCGGGGAGCTCGTCGTCGAGCGCGACCCGGCGCGCCCGACGGGCCGGCTGCTGCGTCAGGGCGACATGGACGCCTCCTACGTCGACCTCGCCGACGTGCGGCACCTCGAGTTCGACTACCTGCGCTGGGCGCGGCTCGTGCTGCGCGCGGCCGGGGCGCGCCGCGTCCTGCACGTCGGCGGGGCGGGCTGCGCGCTGGCCCGGGCCCTGGCCGACGAGGACCGCGAGGGCCGCCAGGAGGTCGTGGAGATCGACCCGGCGGTCCTCGAGGTCGCGCGCGAGCACCTGGGACTGCGCCGGGCGCCCGGGCTGCGCGTCCGCGTCGGCGACGGCCGCGAGCGGATCGCGGCGCGCCCCGACGACAGCCACGACGCGATCGTGCTCGACGCGTTCGTCGGCGCCCGCGTGCCCCGCCACCTCGTCACGATCGAGGCGCTGACGGACGCGGCGCGGGTGGCGCCGCTGACCCTGGTGAACCTCGTCGACACGCGCGCGCTCGACGACACGCGCGCGGTCGCCGCGTCGCTGCTGCAGGCCTACGCGCACGTGGTCGCGCTGGGCTCCCGCGGCCTGCGCGGCGGCAACGTCGTGCTGGCGGGGTCCACGGCGCCGCTGCCCGCCGACCGGATCGCGGCGGGCGCGGCCGCCGACCCGTCCCCGGCGCGACTGCTGGATCGAGCGGAGCTGCTGCGGCTCGTCGCGGGCACCGTGCCCGCCCGCGACGCCGACGGGATCTGAGCGGCGCCCGTCCCCGGGTCAGGCGGCGTCCGGGGTGCGCACGCGGTCGGCCCAGCCCAGCGCGGTCCCGGCGAGCTCGAGCAGGGCCTGGTCGAGCGCCTGGGCGTCGCGGGCCGAGCGGGCGCGCGCGACCTCGCGCACGGCGGCGGCGAGGGCGCCCGGCCCGTGGTCGGGCGCGGCCCCGGCGACGCCGTCGACCAGCGCGAGCCGATTGCGCCGCCGGCGGGCGAGCCGGTCGGCGGGCGTCTCGGACTGCGGGGCGGGCTCGAGGCCGGCGGCGGCGACGGCGGCGCTGAGCGTCCCGAAGTGGTGGCGCACGGTCGGCAGGCTCGGCCAGTCCCCCTCGTAGTAGCGCTCGATCCGCCACTCCTGGCGGGTGCGGCGCGCGCGGTAGGGGTCGAGGTCGGTCTGCGTCGGGGGCTCGCCGAAGCGGCGCGTCCACTCGCGGATCGCGCGCAGGACGGCGTCCGGTCCGGTGAGGTTGGGCTTGCGGCCGCGCGGGCGCGGGGGCTCGAGCCCGGCTGCGGCGATCGCCTCGCCGAGCGTGCGGAACTGGCGGCGCACCATCCGGATCGTCGGCCACGTCCCGCGCTCGAACCGCTCGGCGCGCCACACCTGCCCGCGGGCCCGGGCGCGTGAGGGCTCCCAGTCGATCGTCAGCGGTGGCGCGCCGTGCTCGGCGGTCCAGGCCTGGATCGCCGCGATGATCTCGTCGCGGCCGAAGCGGCGGGCGCGGGGGCGGCCGACCGGGCGTGCGGTGGGACGGCGCTCGACCTCGAAGACGGTGCTCATGCGGGGGGGCTCCTCGTCGAAGTACTCGGGGTGGGCGGCCTGGATCTCCCCGAGCTGCGAGGTGACCTGGCGGAGGTGGTGGCGCATCGCCGACTCGGCCGCGTCGGCGTCCCGGGCGGCGACCGCGGCGACGACGGCGCGGTGCTCGGCGAGCATGTCGGCGAGGAAGCCGGGAGCGGGGAGCGACAGCCGCCGGACGCGGTCGAGCTGGCCGTTGGCGCGTTGGGCGAGCGTCCAGGCGATCGGCCGCCCGCTGGCGAGCGCGAGCAGCCGGTGCAGCTCCCCGTCGAGCGCGTCGAAGCGGACCGGGTCGGCCCGGTCGACGACGCGCTCCTGCATCGCGAGGTTGGCCTGCAGCTCGTCGAGCAGGTCGGTGGTGGCGGCGCGCGCGGCGAGTCGCACGGACGCGCACTCGAGCGCCTCGCGGACGAACGCCGCGTCCTCGACCGCCTGGCGGCTGATCCGCGTGACGAAGGTGCCGAGCTGCGGCACGATCGCGACGAGCCGCTCCTCGCGCAGCAGCGCGAGCGCCTCCCGGATCGGGGTGCGGCTGACGCCGAGCTCCCCGGCGAGCTCGTTCTCGGACAGCCGCCGGCCGGGGTCCAGCTGCGCGGTGGTGATCGCGTCCCGCAGCGTCGCGTACACGCGGTCCCGGGTCGGTTCTCCGGGTCGGCCACGGTCGGACAGGACGAGCTGCATGGGCTGCGTACTAGTATACAAGCACGGGTGAGTTGCCCGAGCGCGCCCTGGCACCGGCTGGCGCACCGCAGAATGCACCGGATTCCCCCTCGACCACCTGCGCAGTCGGCCGCAGTTCGCCCTTGCATTTCGTCCTCCCGGTGCGGTTAGGCTGGCCGCCCATCGGGATCCGGGACTGCCGGAGCCCATGGGTCGAGAGGAGAGCGGTGGTGGCGCCCGAGGAGCGCATCGCTGGTGCATCCCTGGAGGTCCGCGATCTCGCGGTCGTCTACTCGGACGTCATCCACGCCCTGCGTGGCGTGACGTTCTCGGTGCCGGGCGGATCGATCGTCGCGCTGCTCGGCGCCAACGGCGCCGGCAAGACGACCGTCCTGCGCGCGGCGACCGGCCTGCTGCCCATGCACCGCGGCCGCACGGTCCGCGGCGGGATCGAGCTCGACGGCACGCCGCTCGGTCGTCGCGGCGCCGTCGACCTCGTGCGCGCCGGGGTCGCGCAGGTCATGGAGGGCCGGCGGATCTTCGCGCCGCTGACCGTCGAGGAGAACCTGCGCACCGGCGCGTTCTCGCGCACCGACCGCACCGCCGTCGCCGCCTCCCGCGACCGCGTGCTCGAGCTGTTCCCCGACCTGCGGGGACGGCTCGACGACGTCGCCGGCTACCTCTCCGGCGGCCAGCAGCAGATGCTCGCGATCGGCCGTGCGCTCATGGCCGGGCCGCGGCTGCTCGTCCTCGACGAGCCCTCGCTCGGGCTGGCGCCGCTGATGGTCCGCCAGATCCGCGACGCGATCGTCGCGATCAACGAGGCGGGCACCACGGTCCTGCTCGTCGAGCAGAACGCGCGGATGGCCCTCGCGATCGCTGATCGCGGCGTCGTCATGGCGACCGGCCGCGTCGCGCTCGACGGCCCGGCCGACGCGCTGCTCGCCGACCCCCAGGTGCAGGCCAGCTACCTCGGCGGCACCGTCGGCGAGCCGCTGCCCGACGCGGTCGCCCAGGCGCTCCCCGACACCGGGGAGCCGGCATGAGCGCGCTGCTGGAGGTCCGCGACGTCACCCTGCGCTTCGGCGGGGTCACGGCCCTGGACGGCGTGTCGTTCACCGCTGCGCGCGGCGAGCTCGTCGCGGTCATCGGCCCCAACGGCGCCGGGAAGACCTCGGTCTTCAACTGCATCAGCGGCGTGTACGTGCCGCAGGAGGGGGCGGTCGCCCTCGACGGCGTCTCGCTGCTCGGCTCGCGCCGGCGGTCCGCCGACCTCGGCGTCGGGCGGACGTTCCAGAACCTCGGCCTCTTCCCCACGCTCACGGTCACCGAGAACCTCCTGCTCGGCCGCCACCGCCACATGCGCTCCGGCTTCCTCGCCGGCGCCGCCTGGCTGGGTCGCGCCCGCCGCGAGGAGCGCGAGCACCGCGTCCACGTCGGCGCGATCCTCGAGCTCCTGCACCTGGAGGCGGTGCAGGACGCCCACGTCGCGATGCTGCCCTACGGCATCCAGAAGCGCGTCGAGCTCGGCCGGGCCCTGGCGATGGAGCCGCGGCTGCTGCTGCTCGACGAGCCCGTCGCGGGCATGAACAGCGAGGAGACCGAGGCGATGGCCGCGCACGTGCGCGCGGTCCGGACCGCCCGGCCCGAGCTCGCCGTCGTGCTCGTCGAGCACGACATGCCGTTCGTCATGGGGCTCGCCGACCGCGTCGTCGCACTCGACTTCGGCCGGCCGATCGCGACCGGCACCCCGGCGGAGATCCAGCGCGACGAGCGCGTCATCGCCGCCTACCTCGGCACCGCGGAGGTCGCATGACCGACTTCGTCCAGTACGTCTTCGCGGGAAGCGCGCTCGGCGCCCGCTACGCGCTCGTCGCGCTCGGGTTCGTCGTCATCTTCCGCGCCACCGGCGTCATCAACTTCGCGCAGGGCGGTCTCGTCGCCGTCGGCGCGTACCTGACCTACCAGCTGGCCGAGGAGTCCGGCCTGCCGTTCGCGCTCGCGGTCGTGATGGCCGTCGCGCTGTGCGGCCTGCTCGGCGCGCTGATCGAGCGGCTCGTGCTCGCCCGCACCGTCGGCCAGCCCGCCTTCGCGGTGATCATGATCACGATCGGCCTGCTGTTCGTCCTCGAGCAGGTCATCCCGACGATCTGGGGCTACGGGGCGCAGAACCTCGGCGACCCGTGGGGCATCGACACGGTCGACGCCGCCGGCCTCACGCTCGCGGTCCGGGACCTCTGGACGCTGCTGCTCGCCGCCGTCGCGCTCGCCGGGTTCTTCGCCTTCTTCCAGCGCTCCCGTTACGGCCTGGCGATGCGCGCCGTGGCGATCGACCAGGAGGCCGCGCTCGCGCAGGGCATCAGCGTCCGGCGCGTCGTCGCGGTCAGCTGGGCGATCTCCGGGATGGTCGCGGCCCTCGCCGGCGTCACGCTCGCGACGGGGGCGGCGGCCGTCACGCCGACGATCTCGTTCATCGCGCTCGCCGCCTTCCCGGCGATGATCCTCGGCGGCCTGGACTCCCCCGGCGGGGCGGTCGTCGGCGGCCTGCTGATCGGCATCACCCAGACGCTCACCGCCGGCTACCAACCCGACCACGCCGCGTGGCTGGGCGACAACTTCCACGTCGTCATGCCCTACGTCGTGATGATCCTCATCCTGCTCGTGCGGCCCTACGGGCTGTTCGGCAGCCGGGAGGTGGACCGCGCATGAGCACCCCCGTCCCCCGTCCGCCCGCGCTGCTGCGCGCGCCGGCGGCCCGCCCGCTCGCGGTCGCGCTGCTCGCGCTCTACGTGCTGCTGCCGCTTGGCGTCTCCGACTTCTGGCTGTCGGTCCTCGCCTACGCGGGCATCGCCGCGATCGGCGCCCACGGCCTCAATCTCCTCACGGGGTACGCCGGTCAGGTGTCGCTCGGGCACGCCGCGTTCATCGGCGTCGGCGCGTACGTCGCGGGCTGGCTGGGCGCGGACAACGGCCTGCCGCTGCCGCTGTGGCTCGCCGGGGCCGCGCTCGCCGGGGCCGTCATCGGCGCGCTGATCGGCCCGTTCGCCCTGCGGCTGCGCGGCCAGTACCTCGTCGTCGTGACGCTCGGGCTCGTGTTCCTGGCCGAGCATGTCTTCCGCAACTGGACCGGGCTGACCGGCGGCAACGGCGGCCGCGCGATCGACGCGCCCGCGAGCCTCGGCGTGGACTTCAACGACTTCGCGCTCGGCGGCTTCGAGGCCACCCGCGCGCAGAGCTGGTTCTGGCTCGTCTGGGCGCTCGTCGCGCTCGTCAGCCTCGTCGCCGCGAACCTCGCGCGCAGCCGCGCGGGCCGCGCGCTGCAGGCGATCCGCGACCGCGACCTCGCCGCCGAGCTGACCGGGGTCGACCTCGCCCGCACGAAGGTCGCCGTGTTCGCGCTGTCCAGTGCCCTCGCCGCGCTCGCCGGCGCCCTCCTGGGCGCCTACCAGGAGTTCGTCTCCCCGAACGAGTGGAGCCTCGTCCTCTCGATCCAGTACATCGCGATCGTCATCGTCGGCGGGCTCGGCTCGGTCTACGGACCGGTCGTCGGCGCGCTGTTCGTCGGCTCGCTGCCGCGGATCATCGAGGAGTACTCGGACTCGATCCCCGGGGTCGCCGCGAGCGCCGGCGACGACGGGATCATCACCGTCTTCGCGCTCAACCAGGTGCTGTTCGGGTTGCTGATCATCGGCTTCCTGATCGCCGAGCCCCGGGGGCTGACCGCCCTCACGCGTCGGGTCGCGCTGCGGGTCAACCGGCGGTCGTCCGCACAGGCGACCGCCACCACCGAGGAGGAGAGCAGATGAGAGGGAGCAGGACGACGAGGGCCGTCACCGCACTCGCGCTGGTGGCCGCCCTGGGCGTCGCCGGCTGCGGCCGCGACGACGACGACGGGGGCGGCGGCGGATCCGCAGGTGCCCCCGGCACCACCGCGGGCTTCGACGGCAAGACGATCAAGCTCGGGGTCCTGACACCGCTCAGCGGTCCGGTCGCCGTGATCGGGCAGCCGCTGACCGCCGGCAACCAGCTGTGGTTCGACAAGCTCAACGCCGCGGGCGGCGTCGCGGGCAAGTACCGGGTCGAGCTCGTGCAGCGCGACACGCGCTACGACCCGCCGACCGCCGTGCAGGCGTACAACCGGCTCAAGGACGAGACCGCCGCGTTCGTGCAGATCCTCGGCACGCCGACGATCTCCGCGGTCCTGCCGCAGATCAAGCGCGACGGCACCGTCGCCGGCCCCGCCACGCTCGACGCCGAGTGGGTGCGCGAGCCGAACCTCGTGCCGATGGGCGCCCCGTACCAGCTGCAGGCGATCAACGGGATCGACTACTACCTGCGCACCGAGGGCAAGGGCGGTGGCAAGAAGCTCTGCGGCATGTTCCAGGACGACCCCTACGGCGAGGCGGGATCGCAGGGCGTCGACTTCGCGATGAAGGAGCTCGGGCAGGAGCTCGCCGCCAGCGTCACCTTCCGCCAGGGCGACAAGGACTTCACGGGCCAGGTCACCCGGCTGAAGAACGCCGGCTGCGACATGGTGTTCCTCACCGCGCTGCCGACCGAGACCGGCGCCATCCTCGGCACCGCGGCTCAGGGCCGGTTCGCACCACGCTGGATCGCGCAGTCCCCCGCCTGGGTGCAGGCGCTGTCGCAGTCCCCGCTGAAGGACTACCTCGAGGCCCGGCTGTGGGTCGTCGCGGAGGGCCCGGCGTGGGGGGACGAGAGCGTTCCCGGCATGAAGGAGCTGATCGCCGCCCGCAAGGAGTTCCCGTCGAAGGCCAAGGTCGCCGAGGGCGACCTGTACTACGCGTTCGGCTACAACCAGGCGCGCGCCATGACCGCGGTGCTCGAGCAGGCCGTGAAGAACGGGGACCTGTCGCACGAGGGGATCCTCAAGGCGGTGCAGGAGGTCGGGACGGTCTCGCTCGACGGGCTGTCCGGCGACTACACCTACGGACCGGTCGCGCAGCGCAACCCGCCGCGCGAGTCGTCGATCTTCACGGTGAAGGCCGACGGGCCGTTCGGCCTCGAGGCGGCGGAGACGAACGTCGCCTCCGCGCCCGCCAAGGCGTTCACGTTCACAGGCGCCGCCGAGTAGGGCGCCCACCCGTCGTCGCCCGCGGAGACCGCGACCCCGGGACGTCCGTCCGGGGCCGCGGCGCGGGCGTCGCGGTCTCAGGCCACCGACTGCTTGCGCAGGGTCGGCTTGTCGATCTTGCCGACGGGGTTCTTCGGCAGCTCGTCGCGCAGCTCGATGAGCACCGGCCGCTTGTACTTCGCCAGCTGCTCCTCGCAGAGCGCGTGCAGGTCCTCCACCGTGGTGGTCGCGTCGGGGCGCAGCGCGACGTAGGCGACGACGACCTCGCCGAGCACGTCGTCGGGCCGGCCGATCACCGCCGCCTCGAGCACGCCCTCGTCGGTGTAGAGGACCGACTCGATCTCCTTCGGGTAGATGTTCTCGCCGCCGCGGATGATCATGTCCTTGATCCGGTCGACGATCTTCAGGTACCCGTCCTCGTCGAAGATGCCGACGTCACCGGTGTGCAGCCAGCCGTCGACGATCGTCTTGGCGGTCTCCTCAGGCTTGTTGAGGTAGCCGCGCATGACGACCGGGCCCTTGATGACGACCTCGCCGCGCTCGCCGTGCGGCAGGATGGTGCCGTCCTCGCCCATGATCTCGACCTGCTGGCCGGGCATCGGGATCCCGACCGTGCCGGGCTTGCGCTTCCCCCTCCACCGGGTTGATCACCGAGGCGCAGGTGCCCTCCGAGAGGCCGTAGCCCTCGACGAGCACGACGTCGAACCGCTCCTCGACGCGGTGGATGAGCTCGGCGGGCATCGGCGCCGCACCGCAGATGACGAGCCGCAGCGAGGACGTGTCGGCGACCTGGTCGTCGGGGAGCGCGGAGAGCATCGCGTAGATCGCGGGGACCGCCGAGAAGTACGTGGGGCGCACCGCGGCGACGGTGTCGAAGAACGTCGACGGGCTGAACTTCGCGACGATCGTCACGCGGCCGCCCGCGAGCAGCGGCGTGAGCGTGCCCGCGACGATGCCGTTGGCGTGGAACAGCGGCAGCACCAGCAGGCTGTGGTCGGCGTCGGTGATCAGCAGGTGCGTCCCGGCGCTCTCGCACATGCTCAGCAGGTTGGAGTGGTCGAGCATGACGCCCTTGGGCTTGCCGGTCGTGCCGCTCGTGTAGATCAGCAGCGCGAGGTCCGAGGGGTCCTGCGGCGGCGCCGGCAGCGCGGTGTCCCCGACGTCCTGCAGCAGCGCGTCGAGGCCGAGCACCTGCCCCTCGATCGGCAGGCCCTCGCCGATGATCGCCTTCGCCCCCGCGTCGTCGACCTGGTACTGCATCTCGGTCGGCGTCAGCATCGGGTTGACCGGCGTGATCGCCGCCCCGATCCGCCAGGACGCGAACAGCGCGACGATCAGCTCGTGACGGTTGGGGAGGATCACCGCCGTGGTGTCCCCCGGCCCGACCCCGGCGCGCACGAGCGCCGCGGCGGCCCGCTCGACGCGGTCGTGCAGCCCCGCGTTGTCGAGCTGCACGTGGTCGTCCCAGACGGCCGGGGCGTCGGGGGCCTGGGAGGCGCGCATCGCGGGCAGCTCGGCGAAGGTCGTCAGCGCGGCGCGGCGCTCTTCCATGGTCGTCATCGGTCTCTCCTGGCGTGGTGGGTCGCGTCCGAGGCTCCCACGTCGTCCGGGACCGCTGTATGGGGAGCAGGGACGAACCGGCACCCCGCGGGCTGTGGAGAGCCGACAGGCGCTCAGCCGCCGCCGCGGGCGCGCACGGCGGCGACGACCGCCTCGAAGCGGTCCTGCTCGAGCACGGCGCCCTCGCGGCGGATCGCGTCGGCACGGACGCGCAGGACGCGCGAGACGTCGACGTGGCTGCAACGGCCGTCGCGGTCCCACGCCCCGCTGCCGAGCTCGATCCAGTCGTCGCGGTCGAGCCGGTCCTCGTGGCTGCGGCTGGACAGCGGCACGAGCAGGACCTCGTCGCCGTCGCGGGCGATGACGACCGTCGGGCGGTCCTTGCCCTGGGAGGCGTCCTCCTCGTAGGGCACCCAGGTCCAGACGACCTCGCCGGGGTCGGCGTCCCCGTCGAGGTCCGGGTCGTAGCGGAACGCCGGCTCGCTCATGGCACAGGAACGTAACGGGGGCCGGTCGCGGCTGTGGGAGCATCGCGCCCATGGAGCGCGGAGTGTCCCGTCGGGAGCTGCTGGTCGCCGGTGCCGCGGGGGCGGGCGGCCTGCTGCTCGGGGCGCGCGGCGCGCCGCCCGCGCTCGGGCAGCTCGCGGCGCTGCGCGGCGGGCTGCGCTCGGAGCTCGTGACCGTGACGCCGACCGGCTTCTCGTGCTGGTGGGCGACGTCGGAGGCGTCCGACAGCCGGATCGTGCTGCGGGGCCCGGGCCTGCCCGCCGCCGGGGAGTCGCGGGTGCTGGAGCAGGGCGCCCGGGTGCACGTCGCGTCCGTGGAGGGCCTGCAGCCGGGCCGCGAGTACCGCTACGAGCTGTGGTCCGGCGGCCGCCGGGTGCCCGAGAACGACGCGCACACCGGGGTCGTGACGACGCTGCGCCGGCCCGCCGGGCGCGTGCTGGCGACGATCGCCGTGCTGAACGACATCCACGTCGGCGAGGGCTGCTCGGGGACGATCAGCGGCGACTTCCCGCCGTGCTTCTCCGAGCCCGGCTACGCGATCCGCATGACCGCTGCGGCCGTGCGGGCGATCCGACGGCTGCGCCCCGACCTGCTCGTCGTCAACGGCGACCTCACCGACCGCGGCCGCCCCGACGAGGTGCGCCGCGCCCTGGCGGTGCTGCGCCGGGCGCGCGTGCCGCTGGCGGTGACACGCGGAAACCACGACCGCCGCTTCGGCCCCTGCGGGGAGGACGGGGACTGCCTGCGCATGCAGGCGTTCGGCGACCGACCCGTCGGCGCGCACGCCCTGTCGTGGTCGCGCGACGTCGGCCCGGCGCTGACGGTGATCGGCCTGGACTCCTGCGACCCGGACAGTGGCCGCGGGCGGCTGGACCTCGGGGACCAGCTGTCGTTCCTGGACCGCGAGCTGACCCGGGCCGCCGGACAGGGCCGCCGGGCGCTCGTGCTCTTCCACCACCCGATCGTCGCCGGGTCGCGCTTCAGCGCGCTGCCGCCCTTCGGCTCCGGGGTCGACCCCGACCGCGGCGGCCGTGACGCGCTGGGGGTGCTCGCCCGGCATCCGCACGTCGCGCTGGTGCTCCACGGGCACACGCACCGCAACCTCGTCGCCTACGACGAGCGGATCGGGGAGCGGCTGCCGTTCGTGGAGAACGGGGCGGGCAAGGAGTACCCGGCCGGGTTCGCGCTGCTGCGCTTCCACGAGGACGGTGTCACGCGCGAGTTCCACCGCATGGACGAGCCGTTCGTGCGCGACTGGGTGGCGACCAGCGCCCGGCAGGTCTACGGGCGCCAGGCGGAGTACACGCGCGGCCCACGGTCCAGCCGCGGCTTCACGCACCTGTACGGGCGGCGGGGGTTCCAGCCCGCGCCGTCGCTGCCGCTGAGCGCGCCGGACCTGCCGTTCGTCGGCAGCTGAGGCGGACGGTCAGACGTCGGCCGCGGCGAGCAGCGCGACGCGCTCGGCCTCGGCCATCTGCACGTCGACGATCGCGGCGATGCCGTCGGCGCCGAGCGCCACGGGGACGGCGAGGACGCTGCCGGTGATCCCGAGCTCGCCCTGGCAGAGCGCCGAGCACGGCAGCACGCGGCGCGTGTCGTCGACGATCGCCGCGACGACGTCGACGACCGCGGCGGCGGGCGCCAGCAGCCCGGCGCGCTCGCCCAGCCCGGCGCGCAGCTCGTCCGCCGCGTCGGCGACGCCCGCGACGACCGCGTCGAGCCGCTCGGTGCCGAGCACCTCGGCGGCGGGACGTCCGGCGATCGTCGCGGTCGAGGTGATCGGGACGAGCACGCCGTCGTGCTGGCCGAGCACGAGCGCCTGCACGTCGGCGACGCTGACGCCCGCCTCGCGGGCCAGCAGCGACCGCAGCCGCGCGGTGTCGACGACGGTCCCGAGGCCGAGCACCTGACCGCGCGGGAAGCGGGTCGCCTCGAGCACCGCGTGCGTGGCCGCGTCCACCGGGGTGGTGAGCACGACGACGACCGCGTCCGGGCAGCGGCGGGCGAGCTCGGCCCCGACCTCGGCGAGCGCCGCGAGCGGGTCCGGCCCGCCGAGGGCGAGGACGACGACGTGGCTGCCCGCGACGTCCACCCAGCCGCCCGGGGAGACCCGGCCGGCGCCCGCGTCGAGCGCGACCGCGGCGGTGAGGTCGAGCGCGCGCGCCCGGGCACGAGCGGCGTCGGCGTCGACGAGCACGACGTCCGCGTCGGGCCGGCGGCCGAGCAGCAGCGCGGTCGCCGAGCCGACCGCGCCGGCCCCCACCACGGTGATCTTCCGTCTCATCGACCGAGTATCGCCCACGCGGCCTCCCGGCGCGGTGGACGATCGTCGGGGCGGGCCCGCACCCCAGGTGTGTCACTATTCCGAAAAGTCACATCCGTGACGTTTGCTGGTCATAACCGCACCGATTAGAGGTAGATGTGACACCATGACGGACTTTCTGGACGAGAAGCGTCAGGAGATCGCGAGCCGCCTGAAGGAGCTGGCGCCGCTCGTCGAGGAGTACCACAAGCTCGAGGCGGCGCTGCAGGCGCTCGACGGCGTCCGCGCCGCGCCCGCGCCCTCCCCCGCCCGTGCACCACGGGCCCGCAAGGCCGCCTCGGGCACGGACTCCGGCACGGGCCGTCGCGGCCGCCCCAAGGGCAGCGGCCCGCGGGCCAACGAGGCGCTCACGCTCGTGAAGGAGAAGCCCGGCATCACCATCCCCGAGCTCGCCGACGCGATGGGCATCAAGCAGAACTACCTCTACCGGGTGCTGCCCGGGCTGCAGAAGGAGGGCCTGGTGCGCAAGGAGGGGCGCGGCTGGCACGCGCTCGAGGCGGCCTGAGCGCCCGCGCAACGGCCGAGGGCCGGCGCCACCGCGGTGGCACCGGCCCTCGGTCCGTCCGGGATCGGTCGGGTCAGCCGACGAGGCCGAGGCCCTTGACCGCGTCGCGCTCGCCGACGAGCTCGGCGACGGTCGCGTCGATCTTCTCCTGCGCGAACTCGGGGATCTCGAGGCCCTGGACGATCGAGTACTCGCCGCCCGAGCAGGTCACCGGGAACGAGCTGATGATGCCCTCGGCGACGCCGTAGCTGCCGTCGGACGGGATCGCCATCGAGACCCAGTCACCCTCGGGGGTCCCGAGCACCCAGTCGTGGATGTGGTCGATCGCCGCGGAGGCCGCGGAGGCCGCCGAGGAGGCGCCGCGCGCGTCGATGATCGCCGCGCCGCGCTTGCCGACGGTCGGCTGGTAGATCTCGCGGTACCAGTCGAGGTCCGAGCCGACGGCCTCGAACGCGTTCTGGCCCTTGACCTTCGCGTTGTAGAGGTCGGGGAACATCGTCGGCGAGTGGTTGCCCCAGATCGCCATGTTCGTGATGTCGGACACGGTGGCGCCGGTCTTCTCGGCCAGCTGGGCGATCGCGCGGTTGTGGTCCAGGCGCGTCATCGCGGTGAAGCGCTCCTTGGGCACGTCCGGCGCGTTGGCCTGCGCGATCAGCGCGTTGGTGTTCGCCGGGTTGCCGACGACGAGGACCTTGATGTCGTCCGCGGCGCCGGCGTTGATCGCCTCGCCCTGCGGCTTGAAGATCGCGCCGTTGGCCTCGAGCAGGTCGGCGCGCTCCATCCCCGGACCACGCGGGCGGGCACCGACGAGCAGGCCGATGTTCGCCCCGTCGAACGCCTTGGTGGCGTCGTCGTAGATGTCGATGTTCGCCAGCAGCGGGAACGCGCAGTCGTTCAGCTCCATGGCGGTGCCCTCGGCGGCCTTGACGGCCTGGGGGATCTCGAGCAGCCGCAGGTTGACGGGGGTGTCGGGGCCGAGCATCGCGCCGGAGGCGATGCGGAAGAGCAGGGCGTAGCCGATCTGGCCGGCGGCGCCGGTCACGACCACGTTGACGGGGGTGCTCACGGTTCGGTGTCTCCTTCAGGGGTCCGGTGAGGGTGAGGTGCGGGCGATGCTATCGGCGTCGCGATTCACCGGCGGTACGGCGCCACGGCGCCGAGCGCTCAGAGCAGTTCCGCGTCGTGGACGAGCAGCGCGACCTGGACGCGGTTGTTCAGCTCGAGCTTCGTCAGCAGGCGCGAGACGTGGGCCTTCACGGTGGCCACGCTCATGTGCAGTTCGGCGCCGATCTCGGCGTTCGAGCCGCCACCGCCGAGCGCGACGGCGACCTCCAGCTCGCGCTCGGTGAGCTCCTGCAGCGCCTCGCGCGCGCGGCCGCGACGGTCCTCGACGGCCGGGTCGGCGACGTGCGTGATCAGCTGGCGGGTGACCGCCGGGGACAGCATCGCCTCGCCGGCGGCCACGAGCCGGATCGCCTCGACGATCCGGGCGGGCGGCGTGTCCTTCAGCAGGAACCCGCCCGCGCCCGCGCGCAGCGCACGCAGCACGTGCTCGTCGGCGTTCATGGTCGTCAGGACGATCACCTGCGGCGGGTCGCGGCGTGCGCGCAGCGCCTCCGTGGCGGCCAGCCCGTCGACCCCGGGCATGCGGATGTCCATCAGCACGACGTGCGGGCGGTGCGCGTCGACGGCGGCCGGCACCTCGGCGCCGTCGGACGCCTCGGCGACGACCCGCAGGTCGGACTGCCCGTCGAGCATCATCCGCAGCGCCGAGCGCACGAGCGCGTCGTCGTCGACGAGCAGGACGCGGATCGTGCTCACGTCGCCTCCACCGGCCAGGGCAGCCAGACGCGCAGGCGGAACCCGCCGTCCTGCGTGGGTCCGTGCTCCAGGCGGCCGCCGGCGAGCTGTGCGCGCTCGCGCAGGCCGAGCAGCCCGCTGCCCGCCCCGGGGATCCGGGCGGACGCCCCGACGGCGGCGCCGACCGGTGCCGGGTTGTCGACCTCGACGGTCAGCCCGTCGCCGGGCGCCCCGTGCAGGCGCACGTCGACGGGGGCGCCGTCGGCGTGCTTGCGCGCGTTGGTGAGCCCCTCCTGCACGACCCGGTAGGCGGTGCGGCCCAGTCCGGCGGGCACCGCGCCGACGGCGACCTCGGCGTGCACGCGCATCCCCGCCGCGCGGCTCTCCGCCAGCAGCGCGTCGAGGTCCCCGAGCGTCGGCTGCGGGCGGGCGGGCGCCCCCGACGCGGCGTCGACCTCGGCGGACTCGCCCGCGTCGGAGCGCAGCACGCCGATCACCTCGCGGAGGTCCTCGAGCGCCTCGTGGGCGCTGCGGCGGATCACGCCCGCGGCCTGCGCGATCTCGTGCGGCGGCGCGTCGGGGCGGAACTCGAGCGCCCCCGCGTGCATGCTCAGCAGCGAGATCCGATGCGCGAGCACGTCGTGCATCTCGCGCGCGATCCGCGCCCGCTCGCCGTCCCGGGCCTGCTGGGCGCGCAGCTGCTGCTCGGCCTCGGCCCGCTCGGCGCGCTCGCGCAGCGAGTCGACGAGCGCGCGGCGCGCGCGCACGTACATGCCCCAGCCGACGTGCGCCGCGACGAAGACGGCGACCATCACCATCAGCCAGCCCCAGGCGATCTCCTTGTCCGGGTAGAAGCGGAAGTACACCCCGGCCGTCGCGACGTACAGCGCCGCCACCGGCATCACGCTGCGCAGCGGCCGGTGCACGGCCACGGTGAAGAGGACCACCAGGCCGGCGCCGCTCGTGGAGGTCGCCAGCATCCCGAGGGGGAGCGTCGCGAGGGCGATCGGCACGGGCCAGCGCTTGCGCCACCACAGCGCCGCCGTCGCGACGACACCGGCCACGAGGTCCAGGAGCGCGACCACGCCGCCGTGGCGGTCCCACGGGGCGTCGGTCATGTACGTCACGAGGCCGAACGCGATCGCGGCGGCGATCAGCGCCGGATCGCGCCAGGTGCGGTCGGGGACGGTCGTGGCCATCGTGGATCGAGCGTACGCGCCCGCGGTCGCGCCGACCACCGACGGAAGTCGACGCCGCGATCGACCTTCGGCCGATGTGCCACGCGGCCCCGGCGCCGAAGCTCGAGAGCATGATCACGGTCGAGAACCTCACGAAGCGGTACGGCGGGCACACCGCCGTGCAAGACGTCAGCTTCCGCTGCGAGCCGGGCACCGTCACCGGCTTCCTCGGACCGAACGGGGCGGGCAAGTCCACGACGATGCGGATGATCGCCGGGTTGACGACGCCGACCTCCGGCACCACCACGGTGATGGGCGTCCCCTACGCAGACCTCCCGAACCCCGGCCGCGAGATCGGCGTCCTGCTCGACGCCTCCGCCCAGCACGCGGGCCGCACGGGGCTGGGGACGCTGCGCCTCACCGCCGACGTGCTCGGCGTTCCGCGCGCGCGGGTCGACGAGCTGCTGGCGCTCGTGGACCTCGACCGCACGAAGGCGCGCCGCCGCGTCGGCGACTACTCGCTGGGCATGCGCCAGCGGCTCGGACTCGCCCAGGCCCTGACCGGCGACCCGCGCGTGCTGATGCTCGACGAGCCCGCCAACGGCCTGGACCCCGAGGGCATCCACTGGATGCGCGGTCTGCTGCGCGACTTCGCCGACCGTGGCGGCACGGTGCTGCTGTCCTCGCACCTGCTGCGCGAGGTCGAGGCCGTCGCCGACCGGCTCGTCGTCATCGCAGGCGGCCGGATCGTCGCCGACGGCACCAAGACCGAGCTGCTCGCCGCGACCGGCACGCTGGTGCGGGCCACCAGCAGCACGGACCTCCGCCGGGCGCTCGCGGTCGCCGGCCTGCCGTCGACAAACCTGACCGACGGCGGTCAGCTCGTCGAGGCTGACGCCGAGGCGGTCGGCCGGGCCGCCGCGGCCGGCGGCGTCGTCCTCTTGGAGCTGCGCGCCGCCGACGGCGCCGGGCTCGAGGAGCTCTTCCTGTCCCTCACCACCTCCCCCCATCCCACCCTCGAGCACCAGGAGATCGCCGCATGAGCACCGCCACCCTCCCCACCACGCTCGCGCCGCGCGACATCGCCGGCCCGACCATCGGGCGGTTGACCGCCGTCGAGCTGCGCAAGGCGTCCGACACCCGCTCCGGCCGCTGGCTGCTCGGCCTCGCGGTGCTCGTCACGATCGCGGTCACCGTGGCGCGCGGGTTCATCGGCGCCGCCGAGGACCGCACGCTGACCGAGATCATCGCGCTCTCCCACCTGCCGTTCTCGATCTTCCTCCCGATCATCGGGATCCTGCTCGTCACGGGCGAGTGGTCGCAGCGAACCGCGCTCACGACGTTCGCGCTCGTCCCCGACCGTCGCCGGGTGATCGCGGCCAAGCTCCTTGCCGCCCTCACGCTCAGCGCGACCGGTCTCGCGACCGCTCTCCTGGCTGCGGTCGTGGTCACCGCGGCGGCCGGGGTGCCCGGAGCCTGGGACGTCGGCGCCGGCGACCTCGGGCAGGTGACCCTCGCGGTCCTCCTCGGCATGCTCTGGGGCGTCGCGTTCGGCCTCGTGCTGCGCACCTCGGCCGCAGCGATCGTCGCCTACTTCGCGCTTCCCACGGTGTTCGGCCTCCTCGGCGAGCTCGTCACCGCGCTCCAGTCCACGTGGACGTGGCTGGACCCGAACCTCTCGCTGGTGACCCTGAGCGAGATGCGTCTCTCCGGCGACGGGTGGTGGCACCTGCTCACCGCGTGCTCGCTGTGGATCGCGCTCCCGCTCGTCGTCGGCACCGCGCTGCTGCTGCGACGCGAGGTGAAGTAGCCCGCGCCGTGCGACCATGGAGGGGTGATCGGCTCCTCGTCCGTCCAGCTCGGTCGCCTGTTCGGGATCAGGATCGGCGCCAGCCCCAGCTGGTTCGTCTTCCTGTTCCTGATGATCTACTTCCTGTCCGGGCAGTTCCAGGACGTCCTGGGCGGCTCGGACACGGAGGCCTACCTCGTCGCGGTCGCGGGCGCGCTGCTGTTCTTCGTGTCGCTCGTCGCCCACGAGCTCGGCCACGCGCTCGTCGCCCGCCGCAGCGGGATCGGGATCGAGGGGATCGACCTCTGGTTCTTCGGCGGTCTCGCGAAGCTCAGCCGCGACAGCCGCACCCCGGGCGAGGAGTTCCGCGTCGCCGGCGCGGGCCCGGCGGTGACGCTCGTGGTCTGCGCGCTGTGCCTGGCGTTCGGCTTCGGCCTGTCCCGGGCCGGCGAGTTCTTCGACAACGTGACGTTCAGCGAGTCGAGCACCACCCCGGCGCTCGCGCTCGCCTCGTGGCTGTTCACGGTCAACGCGTTCCTGTTCGTGTTCAACATGGTCCCGGCGTTCCCGCTGGACGGCGGGCGCCTGGCCCGCGCGGCCGCGTGGAAGATCACCGGGGACAAGAACCGCGGCACGCGCTTCTCCGCCCGGCTCGGCCAGGGCTTCAGCTTCGTGCTGATCGGCGGCGGCGCGGTCCTCGCGTTCACGATCGACCCGATCAACGGCGTGTGGCTCATGGTGCTCGGCTGGTTCCTCGGCCAGGCGGCCTCGGGCGCGGTCGCGACGAGCGACTTCGCCGAGCGGATCGACGGCGTGACCGTCGCCGACCTGATGGACGGCGACCCGGTCACGATCCCCGGGGACACGACCGCGCTGCGCGCGCAGGAGGACTTCTTCCTGCGCTACGGCTGGGAGTGGTTCGCCGCGGTCGAGCCCGGGACCGGGCGCTACCTCGGGATCCTGCCGCGCGTGCGAGTGGACGGCGCGGTCGACGCGGGTCGCCCGATCCTGCCGGTCGCCGACCTGCTCGACGCCGCCGACGCGCGCTTCGCCGTCCGCGACGACGAGCCGCTGGAGGCGCTGATCCACTCCGCGCCGCTGCGCGACCTCGGGGCGCTCATGGTCGTCGACGCCGCCGGGGCGCTGCGGGGCGTCGTCACGGTCCAGCAGGTCCGCCGGGCGCTCGGCGCCGCGGTCGACGCCGCGTAGGCGGGCAGGCGGCGCCTAGCGCTCCCAGCGGAAGACGCGTGACGCGATCAGCGCGACGACCGCGCTGAAGGCGAGCAGGAAGGCCATCGGACCGAGCGCGGCCGCCGGGCCGTCCCCGCGCACCGTCACGTCGATCAGCCCGTCGGTGAGATGCCGCAGCGGGAACGCCTGCGAGACGGCCCTGATCCACTCCGGGGCGTCGTCGAGCGGGAAGAACGAGCCCGACAGGAACGCCATGGGCAGCACGATGATGTTCGCGATGCCGCTGGCGGCCTCCTCCGTGCGCGCGATGGCGCCCGCGAGCAGCCCGAGGGCCATGAACGCGAGCGCGGCGCACACGACGAGCGGGACGGCCATGTACCACGCCCCCGACAGCTGGAGGCCGAAGAACAGCACCGCGGCGAGGAAGAACACCGCGGTCTGCGCGAGCGCGATCGTGACGCTGACGCCGACCCGGGCGCCGACGACCGACCCCGCGCCGATCGGGGCGAGGCGCAGCCGCCGCAGCAGGCCCGAGACGCGCCAGTTCACGAGGGAGAGCGCCGCCCCGAAGGCGGCTCCGGTCGCGATCGCCCAGCCGAGCAGGCCGGGCGTGAAGTACTGGATCGGCTCCAGCGAGTCGTCCTCGACCTGCCGGGTGCTGAGCCGGAAGCGGGGCGGTTGTCCGGTGGCGGCGACGTTCGCGTTCTGGACGATCGCGTCGAAGGTGCCCCGGACGGTCGCGGCGGTCACCTGGTCGGCGGCGGAGTAGCGCACGACGACCCGTCCGCCCTGCTCGAGCACGACCGCGTCGACGTCGCCGTCACGGACCTGCTCGAGCGCGGCGGCGAGGTCGGTCTCTCGGCGGACGTCGAGGACGTCGTCGAGCGACCGCCTCGTCGCGGCGGACGCGCCGTCGAGCAGCGCCACCCGGCCGACCTGCACGACTGTGCTGCGGTCCCGCTGGCCGTCACCCGCGAGACCGCCGAGCAGGACGAGCAGCAGCAGCGGGAAGGCGATCGAGAAGAACAGCGCCGAGCGGTCGCGGACGAATCCGAGGAACATCGCGCGGGCGATGCTGCGCAGCGAGGTCATACGCGGTACTCCCTTCCGGTGAGGTCCAGGAAGACGTCCTCGAGCGTCGCGCCGGCGACCTGGAGCCCCTCGAGCGCGCCGTGCTGGGCGAGCGCGCCCAGCACGGCGGGCGCGTTCCGGGTGCGCAGCGTGAGCGTCGACCCGCCCACCTCGGCGTCCTCGACGCCCTCGATGGCGCGGGCGTGCGCTAGGTCGAGGGCGCTCGCGGCGACCGAGATCCGCAGCGGCGCGCCGAGGTCGCGGATCAGCGCGGCGGGCTCGTCCAGGCGCAGGATCCGCCCGTGGTCCATGATCGCCACGCGGTCGCAGAGGATCTCGGCCTCGTCCATGTGGTGGGTCGTGAGGACGACCGTGCGGCCGGCCCCGGTGATCGAGCGCAGCATGTCCCAGAGGTTGCGGCGCGCCTGCGGGTCGAGCGCGGCGGTGGGCTCGTCGAGGAACACGACCTCCGGGTCGTGGACGAGCGCGCACGCGATCGAGAGCCGTTGCTTCTGCCCGCCGGAGAGGTCGTTGGTCGGCGTCTCGTGCCGGTCCGCCAGCCCGACGGTCTCCAGGGCAGCGTCGATGCGCCCGTCCTCGACCCCGTAGAGCGCGGCGAACGTCGCGATCTGCTCGCGCACGGTCAGCCGGTCGAAGAACGCGGAGGACTGCAGCTGCGCGCCGATCCGGGGCAGCAGCGCCCGGTTGCGTGGCCAGGGGTCCAGTCCGGTCACCGTGACGGTCCCGCCGTCGGGCTCGCGCAGCCCTTCGACGAGCTCGAGCGTCGTGGTCTTCCCGGCGCCGTTGGGACCGAGGATGCCGAAGAACTCGCCCGCCTCCACCGCGAACGAGACGCCGTCGACGGCGGGGGTCCCGTCGTAGCTCTTGCGGAGGTCGTGCACCTCGATGACCGGCGCCATCGGCGCCGTCTACGCCCCGGTCGACCGGGGAAATCCCGCCGACGGGGATCCGGTGATCCCCGTTGCAGCGCCTGTGAGAGGCCCGCAGGAATAAGGGTTCCCTAACTGCCGATGGACAGCGAATGCCGTCCGCGGGAGTGGGGAATGGGCGCGTATGTCGTCAAGCCGGGAGCGATCCCGACCCGTATAGAGTGCGGTCCTAGAACACGTCCGTCGCAGAGAGAGTTCATGCCTTCACACGACGTCCTCATCATCGGCGCGGGACTCGCAGGTCAGCGAGCCGCCCTCGCCGCAGCCCAGGCCGGAGTCACGGTCGCGATCATGAGCAAGGTCCATCCGGTCCGCTCACACTCGGTGGCCGCCGCCGGCGGCATCAACGCCGCGGTCAGCGTCACCGACGACTGGCGCTCCCACGCCTACGACACCGTCAAGGGATCAGACTTCCTCGGCGACCAGGACGCCATCGAGGTGATGTGCTCCGAGGCCCCCGCCGAGGTCATGCACCTCGAGCACATCGGCGTCACGTTCCACCGCAACGACGACGGTCTGCTCGACCTCCGCGCCTTCGGTGGCGCCTCGGTCAAGCGCACCGCATACGTCGCCGACATCACCGGCCAGGCGATCCTGCACGTCCTGTACGAGCAGCTGATGAAGCACTCCGACACCGTCGACCGGTACGAGGAGTGGTTCACCACCTCCCTGATCCTCGACGACGAGGGCACCTGCACCGGCTGCGTGGCGCGGAACATCCGCACCGGCGACATGGAGGTCTTCACCGCCAAGAACGTCATCCTCGCCTCCGGTGGCGCCGGCCAGATCTGGAAGCCGTCCACCAACGCGCTCATCTGCACCGCCGACGGCATCACGCAGGCGTACCGCGCCGGCGTGCCGCTGATGGACATGGAGATGATCCAGTACCACCCGACCACGCTGCTGGAGAACGGCTTCCTCATCACCGAGGGCGCCCGCGGCGAGGGTGCGCACCTCCTCAACTCCGAGGGCGAGCGCTTCATGGAGAAGTACGCGCCCAACAAGATGGAGCTCGCCTCCCGCGACGTCGTGTCGCGCGCCGAGCAGACCGAGATCAACGAGGGTCGCGGCGTCGGCGAGGACGGGGCGGGCATCTACCTCGACATCACCGTGGTGCCGAAGAAGCGCACGCTCGAGGCGCTCCGCGAGATCGTCAACATCGGCAAGGACTTCGCCGGCGTCGACATCACCAAGGAGCCGATCCTCATCCGGCCCGGCCAGCACTACATCATGGGCGGCGTCAAGACCGACGTCGACGGCGCGACCCCGGTCCCCGGCCTGTACGCCGCCGGCGAGGTCGCCTGCGTCTCCGTCCACGGCGGCAACCGGCTCGGCGCCAACTCGCTGCTCGACACGCTGATCTTCGGCCGCCGCTCCGGCGAGCACGCCGCGGAGCGCGCGAAGAGCATGACGATGCCGACCAACGACCGCACGCAGCTGCTCAAGGACGAGGCGGAGATCAAGGAGATCATCGGCCGCCCGAAGACCGGGCGCCGCGTCTCCGAGATCAAGGACGAGCTCGGCACCGTCATGAACCGCTACGTCGCGGTGTTCCGCGACGAGGCCGGCCTCCAGCACGCGCACGAGGTCGTGCGGCGGCTGAAGGAGGAGGCGAAGTCCGCCTACATCGACGACCAGGGCACCGTCTTCAACCAGGACGTGCTCGGGGCGATCGAGCTCGGCTACATGCTCGACGCCGCCGAGTGCTGCGTCGTCGCCGCGCTCGAGCGCAAGGAGTCCCGCGGGGCGCAGTTCCGCACCGACTTCCCGGAGCGCAACGACGACGAGTGGCAGAAGCACATCAACACGTCGATCAACGGCGACGACGTGCCGACGATCCACTACTCGCCCGTGACCATCACCCAGTGGCAGCCCGAGGAGCGCAAGTACTAGATGGACACTCGTAAGCCCGCGCAGGACTTCACCCTGCGCATCCGCCGCTACGACCCGGACTCGGGCGAGGCCCCGTACTGGGACGAGCACACGGTGACCCTCGAGCCGCACCGCTCGGTGCTCGAGGGCCTGCTGCAGGCCAAGGCCAAGTACGACGGCTCGATCGGCGTGCGTTGTTCGTGCCGTGCCGCGATCTGCGGCTCCTGTGGCGTGCGGATCAACGACAAGCCCGGCCTCGCCTGCCACACCCATCTCGAGGAGGCGCTCAAGCGCTCCAAGGACGGGAAGATCACGGTCGAGCCGATGGGCAACATGCCCGTCATCAAGGACCTGATCGTCGACATGGACGCGGTCCACTGGAAGAAGATCAACCGCGTCACCCCGTGGCTGATCGGCAAGACCCCGGTGCCGGAGCGCGAGTACGTCGTCGACCGCGTCTCGATGGTCGACGTGACCCAGACGATGGCCTGCATCCAGTGCGGCGCCTGCGTCTCGGACTGCCTCTCGATGGAGGTCGACCCGGGCTTCATCGGCCCGGCCGCCCTCGCGAAGGCGTACCGCTTCGTCGGCGACCCGCGTGACGCCGAGCAGCAGCAGCGGCTGAAGGACCTCTCCGAGGACCCCAACGGCATCTACAACTGCACGCACTGCTTCAAGTGCGTGGAGGCGTGCCCGAAGGGCGTCGCGCCGATGAACCAGATCATGCGTCTGCGCCGTCGCGCCGGCTCCGACCACCACATCGACGACCGCAACAACGGCCACCGTCACGAGGCCGCGTTCGTCACGCTCGTCAAGCAGGGCGGCCTGCTCCACGAGGCCGAGCTGCTCCCGCGCTCGTACGGCGGCGACAGCTGGTTCGGCAAGTTCGCCCCGAAGGCGGGCGCCGAGCTCGTGTCCTCGCTGCCGGTCATCACCAAGGCGGTGCTGCGGCGCAAGGTCAACCCGAAGCTCGCGCTCGTGCCGCACAAGATCCCCAAGCAGGACGTCAAGGCCGTCCGCGAGATCTTCGACACGATCGGCTCGCGCGAGGAGCGCTACGAGCTGAACCTGTACGTGGTCGGGGACGACAAGGACCTGGAACAGCCCGTCGCGGGCGCCGTCGAGGATCGGAGCACCACCTGATGAAGGTCGCCTACTGGCCCGGCTGCGTCAGCCGCGGCTTCACCCCCGAGCTGCACGGCTCGATGGCGCAGGTCGCGCCGAAGCTCGGGATCGAGCTCGTCGAGCTCGACCGTGCCTGCTGCACCGGTGCCGGCGTCATCGCCGAGCACAACCAGGAGCTCGCCGACACCCTCAACGCCCGCACGTTCGCGCTGGCGCAGCAGGAGCTGGCGAAGGGCGCCGACCTGATGATGAACATCTGCTCGACCTGCCAGGGCGCGCAGAGCGAGTCGCAGGAGCGCCTGGACGCGAACAAGGTCTACCGCGACCACGTCAACGAGACGCTGGCCAAGGAGAACCTGACCTACCAGCAGGGCATCGCCAACAAGAACTTCCTGTGGATGCTCGTCGAGGACTACGGCCTCGACAAGCTCAAGGAGAAGGTCGTCAAGCCCCTCACGGGCCTGAAGGTCGGCCCGTTCTACGGCTGCTACATCGTCCGTCCGGCGGACCGCCTGGGCATCGACGACGAGAACCCGCGTGACAGCTACCTGTCGCTGGTCATCGAGGCGCTCGGCGGCACGGTCATCGACTACGCCGGCTCGCACAAGTGCTGCGGCTTCCCCATCATCACGATGAAGAAGGAGGCGTCGCTGACGATGGCGGCGCGCAACCTCGGGGACGCGCAGGACGCGGACGCGGACTGCATCGTCACGCCGTGCCCGCTGTGCCACCTGAACCTCGACCTGCAGCAGCCGATCGCGGCGAAGCTCACGCCCAAGCCGCTGAACATGCCGGTGCTGCACCTGCCCCAGCTCGTCGGCCTGGCCCTCGGCCTGTCGCCGAAGGAGATCGGGCTGAACAAGCACGTCGTGAAGCCCACCGCGGTCGTCGACTGGTCGACGAGCGTGATCGCGGGCGTCGGCGCCGAGGGCGGCGGCTGGTAGCCACGCCCGGCCGCGTGCCGATCCCGCAGGACCTTCGAGGCCGCCCCACGGGGCGGCCTCGGTCGTTCTGCACCCCCGCTTGCAGGGGCGTCCTGTCGGGGCGCCACGACGCCCCGGCCGGGGCATAGGATGCGCGCTCGATGCGGTTGCCGGATCTCGACAAGGTGCTCCCCCTCCCCGGGCGGCGCCGCCCCAAGCGGGCGGCCGCGAAGCCCGCGCCGCGCTCGTTCCTGCCGCTGCCCTCCGAGGACGGGATCGCCGAGCGCGCCCGGGCGCTCGGCGCGCCGAAAGGCGGCACGAGCCCCGCGGGACCGCTGGACGTGGCCCGGCTCGACGCGGCGCGCGAGCGGCTACGCCGCGAGATCCCGCCGGTCGACGACGACTGACGCCGTCCCCCGACGGCCCCGGAACGCGGACGGGCGGGCCGTCCTGGCCCGCCCGTTCCGACTCCCGGTGTTGCGTACCCCATTCCGCCCCAGGGAAGCTCTGTCGCGGTCGTCCCTCCCGTGGTCCGACCGGCTCGCCGTGTGTGCGTCAGGCGATGAGGCAATGGTGACGCAGCGGTCAGCGGCCGTCGTCCCCTCACCCGGGTGATCTTCGGGTGAGCGCCCGGGTGAGAAACGGGTGAGATCGCCCTCACCCTTTCGGGCCCGGCTGCCGATAGGGGTCACAGGACCATGGTCGCCCGCCGTTCCATCACCGTCGCGCTCGCCCGCTTCGAGGACCTCGTCGCCCGGGGCCTGCGCGCGTTCGTCGAGGACGACGAGCACCTGGAGATCGTGGCGGCCGACGTCGAGCAGCACGACCTCGACGGGGTCCTGCGGGTGCACCGGCCGCGCGTCGCGATCGTGAACTTCGGCGGGCTGCGCAGCCCGGCCGACGTCCGCCGCCTGCACACCGCGCACCCCGACACGCGCCTGGTGGTGCTCGCCAACCGGCCCGGGCCCGCCGAGGCCAACCAGATGCTCGCGTTCGGCGCGACCGCCTGCCTGAGCAAGGACACGCAGGCCCGCGACGTCCTCAACGCGATCCACCTCGCCTCCCGCGGCCTGCAGGTCCTCCCCCGCTCCGCGGCGGGCGGCGCCGCGACGGCCGGCGAGCAGGTCGGCCCCGACCTCCTCACCCCGCGCGAGGCCGACGTGCTCGAGCACCTCCAGCGCGGCGCCTCCAACGCGGAGATCGCGCTCGCGCTGCACGTCGGCGTCGAGACCGTCCGCACCCACCGCCGCAACATCTACCGCAAGCTCGGGGTGCGGACCCGTCGCGAGCTCGCCGGCCTGACGTCCCGCTGAGCCCGACGCTCGTCAGCGGGTAGGGTGACGCCATGCCCAAGGTCAAGCTCCACCGCTGCCAGTTCACCTTCCTGCACACGAGCCTCGACGCCTGCTGGAACGCGGAGAAGGCGCTGCGCGACCAGGGGATCGAGTACGAGGTCGTCAAGCACAACGGCCTGAAGAAGGGCAACCGCCCGGCGCTCGAGGCGCTCAGCGGCCAGAGCAAGCTCCCCGTCATCGAGTTCGAGGACGGCTCCGCGTACCGCGAGGAGTCCAAGGACATGGCCAAGCGCATCCGCGCCGGCGAGCTCTTCTCCTAGCGCGCCACGCGTCGGGTCCGGTCACCGGACCCGACGGCAGCACGGTGGCGCGCCGGTCGCGCGCCACCCCGGGACTCAGGTCCGGACGAGGCCCTTCTCGACCAGCAGCTCCGCGATCTGGATCGTGTTGAGCGCGGCGCCCTTGAGCAGGTTGTCGCCGACCACGAACAGGTTCAGCGAGCACGGGTCGGCGAGGTCCTTGCGGATGCGGCCGACGACGACCTCGTCGCGGCCCGCCCACTCCAGCGGGGTCGGCACGTCGTCGAGCGCGACGCCGGGCATCGCCGCGAGCGCCGCCTTGGCCTCGTCGACGTCGACCTCGCGCGCGAACGTGGCGCGGATCGCGATCGCGTGGCCGACCATGACCGGCACGCGCACGCACGTCGGGGCGACGGTCAGCTCGGGCAGGTCGAGGATCTTGCGGCTCTCGCTGAGCATCTTCAGCTCCTCGTCGGTGTAGCCGCCCTCCTTCTCGGAGCCCAGCCACGGCACGACGTTGAACGCGATCGGCTTCGCGTGGACGCTCGCGGTCACCGACGCGTACGCCTCGGCGCCGGCGTCGACGAGCTTCTCGCGCTGCCCGAGCATCGTCGGGATCTGCTCGGCGAGCTCGTCCATGCCCTTCTGCCCCGCGCCGCCGACCGCCTGGTAGCTGGACGCCACCAGGGACCGCAGGCCGTAGACGTCGTGCAGCGCCTTCATCGGCGGCATGAACGCCATCGTCGTGCAGTTGGGGTTGGCGATGATGCCCTTCGGCGTCTGCGCCACGAGGTCGCCGTTGACCTCGCTGACGACGAGCGGGACCTCCGGGTCCGCGCGGAACGCGGAGGAGTTGTCGATGACGATCGCGCCCTTCTCGACGAACTTCGGCGCCCACTCGCGGCTGATCGAGCCGCCGGCGCTGAAGATCGCGATGTCGATCCCGCCGATGTTGCGGTCGGCGAGCTCCTCGACCTTCAGGCCGCCGTCGAGGACCTTGCCCGCCGAGCGGGCGCTCGCGAGCGGCACGACCTCGGCCGCCGGAAAGCGCCGGTCGCGCAGGAGCCGCAGCATCGTCGTGCCGACCGCGCCGGTGGCGCCGACGATGCCGACGATCGGGCCGCTGCCGCCGCCCTGGCCGGTGACCGGGCAGGTCCCCTCTCCGCCGGCGCCGGTCATGCGAACTCCCCGAAGGGCTGCTCGGGCCGGATCGTGTCCGGGCCGCTGAGCTCGAACGCGCTGTGCAGGGCGCGGACCGCGTCGGGCACCTTGTCGCCCGGGACCACGCAGGAGATGCGGATCGGGGAGGTCGAGATCATCTCGATGTTGATCTCGTGCTCGCCGAGCGTCGTGAAGACCTTCGCGGCGACGCCCGGGTGCGACTTCATCCCGGCGCCGACGATCGAGACCTTCCCCATCGACTCGTCGGTGCGGATCTCGATGCCGTGCTCGGCGGCCAGGGCCGCGAGCGCGTCCTTGGCCGTGTCGAGGTCCTCGCGCGGGATCGTGAACGACATGTCGGCCTTCGCGTCGGCGGTGACCGGCTCGTTCTGGATGATCATGTCGATGTTGACGTTCGCCTCGGCGAGCGTCGTCGTCACCCGCCCGGCGATGCCGGGATGGTCGGGCAGGCCCAGCAGCGTCACGCGCGCCTCCCCGGTCGAGTGGGTGACGGCGGTGATCAGGGGGTTCTCCACGGTGTCCTCCTCGGACACGACGATCGTGCCCGGTTGGTCGTCGAAGCTGGAACGGCAGTGGATGCGCACGCCGTGGTTGCGGGCGTACTCGACGCTGCGCAGCTGCAGGACGCCCGCGCCGGAGGCGGACATCTCGAGCATCTCGTCGAACGAGACGACGTTCAGCTTGCGCGCGTCGGGGACGATGCGCGGGTCGGCGCTGAACACGCCCGCGACGTCGGTGTAGATCTCGCAGACGTCCGCGCCGACGGCGGCGGCGAGCGCGACCGCGGTCGTGTCCGAGCCGCCGCGGCCGAGCGTCGTGACGTCCTTCGCGGTCGACACGCCCTGGAAGCCGGCGACGAGGACGATGTTGTCGTCGTCCAGCGCGCTCGTGATGCGGTCGGCGCGCACGTCGAGGATTCTCGCCTTCGTGTGCGACGTGTCTGTCACGATGCCCGCCTGTGAACCGGTCAGGGAGATCGCGCGGTGCCCGAGGTCGTTGATCGCCATCGCGCAGAGCGCGCAGCTGACGCGCTCGCCGGTGGAGAGGAGCATGTCCATCTCGCGGGGGTCCGGCGACGGGCTGACCTCGAAGGCGTCGGCGATGAGCCGGTCGGTCTCCTTGCCGCGGGCGGAGAGCACGGCGACGACCCGGTGGCCGGCCTCGCGCTTCTCGACGATGCGCTTCGCTGCGCGCTTGAGGCGCTCCGCGTCGGCGACGGAGGTGCCACCGAACTTCATGACGACGGTCGGGGGGAGCTCATGGGGACGGTCGATTCTACGAGGGTGCCCGCCTCGCGGGCGGGCGACCCTGACCATGGGCGTGCACCTGCGTCGCCGCACCGTCGCGCTGGTCGTGCTCCTCGCCGCCCTGGCGGCGGCGATCCCGCTGCTCACGGGCTCCGACGACGACGCCGCGCCGACCACCGAGGGCGGCTCCTCGTTCCGTGCCGCGCCCGAGGTCCGCGAGCGCGGATCGTCCCTGATCTCCGCGCTCGCGCCGCTGCTGGCCGCCGGCAGCGGCCGGGCGGGACAGGGCTCCGCGACGGGCGCGGGCAGCACGACGACCGCCGCGCCGCAGCGCGGCGCGGCGGGCTCGAACCTCGGCGTGCCGGTCGACCGGGCGGCCGCGCGGCTGTTCGTCGTCGGCTTCCCGGGCACGACCCCGAACGCGCCGTTCTTCGCCCGGATGCGGGTCCGCGAGTGGGGCGGCGTGCTGCTCACGCGCCCGAACTACGTCGAGCCGGGACAGCTGCGCACGCTCGCCGCCGGGGTCGGGGCGGCCGCGCGCGCGGCCGGGCACGACGAGCCGTTCGTCGTCGCCCGCCAGGCCGGCGGCGAGGACAGCGCGTTCGGCAACCTCCCGCCCGACGCCCAGTTCGACCAGCTGACCCCGCAGGACGCCGCCGACCAGGCCCGGCGCTCGGCCGCGCAGCTGCGCGCGCTCGGGGTGACGATGACGCTCGCGCCCGACGCGGACCTCGGCTCGATCGGCGGGCCGTGGGACGGGCGCGGCTTCGCCGCCGACGTCCCGGACGTCACCGCCAAGACCGTCGCCGCGGTGCGCGCCTACCGGCGCGGGAACGTCGCCGCGGTCGTCGGGCACTTCCCCGGGGAGGGCGCCGCGTCCGCCGACCCGGCCCGCACCACCGCGACCGTCGGGCTCGGCCTCGACGAGCTGCGCGCCGCCGACATGCAGCCGTTCCTGGAGGTCGCGCCGGACGCCGCCGTCGTGCAGATGAGCGGGGCGCTGTACGCGGCGCTCGACGGGGTGACCCCGGCGACGCTGCTGCCGCAGGCGGTCGCGCTGCTGCGCAAGGAGGCCCGCTTCGACGGCGTCGTCCTGTCCGCGGACCTCGGGGCGGCCGCGTTCGCCTCGGGCACGACGCCCGGTGATGCCGCGGTCGATGCGCTGCGCGCCGGCTGCGACCTGCTGCTGCTGCCCGGGGACGCGACCGACCAGGAGCAGGCGGTGCGCACCGTGGTCCGCGCGATCCGCTCGGGAGCGCTGCCCGCCGCGCGGGTGCGCGAGGCGCTCGGCCGGGTCGCCGCGCTGAAGCGCCGCTACGACGTCGGCTGAGGGCCGGGCACGGGGCCTAGACCGCGCGGCGACCCGCGAGGGCCTTGCCGAGCGTGACCTCGTCGGCGTACTCGAGGTCCGAGCCGACCGGCAGGCCGGAGGCGAGCCGCGAGACCGTGACCTCGGGCGCGCGCTCGTGCAGGCCCGCGGCGAGGTGCAGCGCGGTGGCCTCCCCGGTGGTCGTCGGGTTGGTGGCCAGCACGACCTCGCGGACGTCGGGGTCCCCCGGGCGCGGGGTGGCGACGCGGGCGTACAGCTCGGCGATCCGCAGGTCGTCCGGGTCCACCCCGTCGATCGGGCTGAGCGCACCGCCGAGCACGTGGTAGCGGCCCCGGTACTCGTGGGTGCGCTCGAGCGGCACGATGTCCCCGGGCTCCTCGACGACGCAGATCAGCGCGGCGTCGCGGCGCTCGTCCTGGCAGATCGTGCAGTGCGGCCCCTCCGCGAGGTTGAAGCAGATCTCGCAGACGCCGATCTTCTCCTTCACCTCGCGGATCGCGTCCGCCAGCGCGAGCGCCACGTCGGCGTCCGTGCGCAGGATGTGGAACGCGAGCCGCTGCGCGCTGCGCTGCCCGATCCCGGGCAGGCGGCCGAGCTCGGTGACGAGCCGCTGGACGGACGGGGCCTGCAACGGCTAGAAGCCCGGGAGCCCCAGGCCGCCGAGGTCCATGCCGCCGGTGACGCCGCCCATCGCCTTGGCGGCGAGCTCCTGCGCCGAGCGGATGCCCTCGTTGACCGCGGCGAGGACGAGGTCCGACAGCATCTCGGGGTCGTCGGGGTCGATCGCCTCGGGCTTGATCTCGATCGACTTCACGACGAGCTCGCCCGTGACGACCACGGTCACCATGCCGCCACCGGCGGTCGCGGTGACCTCCTGCTCCTTGAGCTTCTCCTGCGCGGCCATCATGTCGGCCTGCATCTTCTGGACCTGCTTGAGCATCTGGTTCATGTTCGGCTGGGGCATCGGTCAGCTCTCCGTGGGGGTCTGGTCGGGGGCGGGTTCCTCTTCCGCGTCGAACGCGGACTTCAGGCGGGCGAGCAGCTCGTCCTCGCCGATCGGCTGCGCGGCGGCGCCGATCTCCGGGACGACCTCGCTGAGGTCACGCAGGTCGAACGTCACCCGGGCGCGCATGCCGGTGATCGAGCGGATGGCCTCGACCAGGGCGTCGCGGTTGGGCTTGTCCTCCGCCTTCTTGCGCATGAACGCGTTGCCCTCGTCGAACGCGACGACGAGCTCCTCGCCGTGCAGCTCGACCGGGACCGCGCCGCCGAGGACCGCGCCGAGCAGGCCGCTCTGCTCGCTGATCGTCTCGAGCACCGCGGGCCACAGGTCCTTGACGCCGTCGAGATCCATCGAGCCCCCGGGCGCGGCGACCGGCTCGGGGGCGGGCGGCGGCGGAGCGGGCGGATCGGGGACCGGTGCGGGCGCAGCGGCCGACGCGACGGGCGCCGGCGGGACGGGCGCGGGCGCGGCGGCGGGCGCCTCGGCGGGCGGCGACGGCGCAGCGCCGGTCGGCGCCGCGGGGGCCGCAGGCGGGCTGTCCACCGGCGTGGCGGGCGGCGCGGGCGCGGCGGGCGGCGCCGGCGTGGCGGCGGGCGCGGACTGGACGGGCGCGGGCGCGGGGGGCGCGGGCGCGGGGGGCGCGGGCGCGGGGGGCGCGGGCGCGGGGGGCGCGGGCGCGGGGGGCGCGGGCGCGGGGGGCGCGGGCGCGGCGGCGGCCGGCGCGGGGACGGGGACCGCGGCGGCCGCGGGCGTCGGCACCGGTGCCGGGGCGGGCGCGCCGGACGCGAGGCGGGCCTCGAGCCGCTCGATCCGCGCCATCAGCGCGCGGGTCGTCGCGTCGACCTGCGGGGTGGCGGCCTTCACGAGCGCGAGCTCGAGCTGCGTGCGCGCGTCCGCACCGTCGCGGACGGCCCGCAGCGCCGTGGCCAGCAGATCCAGCAACCGCACGACGTCGCCCGGCGTCACCCGCTGGGCCTGGTCGA
The DNA here is from genome assembly GCF_009707605.1 of Conexibacter sp. W3-3-2. NCBI lineage: Bacteria > Bacillati > Actinomycetota > Thermoleophilia > Solirubrobacterales > Conexibacteraceae > Conexibacter > Conexibacter sp. W3-3-2. The sequence goes on from NZ_WLYW01000001.1 coordinate 1,916,828, forward strand.
GCAGGCGCGCGTCGCGGTCGGGGGTGATCGCGATCTCGCGCGGGACGGTCCCGAGCGTCTGCACGACCATGACCTCACGCACGTGGCCCTCGAGCTGGCGGCTGTAGTGCTGCAGGTCGCGGCCACCGTCCGACAGCGCCGCGATCGCGCGCAGCACCCCGGCGGCGTCGTGCGACGCGACGGCGTCGAGCGTGCCGAACAGCTGGTCGTCCGCCGCGACGCCGAGCACCGCGAGGACGTCGTCGAGCGTGATCTCCGCCCCGGAGTAGGTGACGAGCTGCTCGAGCGTGCCGAGCGCGTCGCGGAACGAGCCGGTCGCGTGGCGGGCCAGGAGAGCGACCGCGTCGGCGGGGATCGTGATCCCCTCCTGCGCGGCGACGCGGCCGACGACCCCGGCGAGCTGCTCGACGGTCGGCCGCTGGAAGTCGAAGCGGTGGCAGCGGTCCGCGACGGTCGGCAGGACCTTGTCGGCCTCGGTCGTCGCCAGCACGAAGATCGTGTTCGGCGGCGGCTCCTCGAGCGTCTTGAGGAACGCGTTCCACGCCTGCGTGGTCAGCATGTGCGCCTCGTCGAGGATGTAGACCTTCGCGCCGCCCGAGACCGGGGCGAAGGCGACGCTGTCGCGCAGCTCGCGGACGTCGTCCACCGAGTTGTTGGACGCCGCGTCCATCTCGATGACGTCGAGCGACGTCGCCGCGGCGATCGCCACGCACGACGGACACGCGCCGCACGGGCTGACCGTCGGCCGGGACTCCGCCCCGGTGCAGTTCAGGCACGCGGCGAGGATCTTCGCCATCGACGTCTTGCCGGTCCCGCGGGACCCGACGAACATGTACGCGTGGTGGACCTTGCCCTGCTCGACGGCGTTGCGCAGGGTGCGCACGACGTGCTCCTGACCGACCACGTCGGCGAACGTGCGCGGGCGGTGGCGACGGTAGAGCGAGGGGCCGGCGGACACGAGGAGCCAGTCTAGGGATACCCCCGGCGCGGCCGACGGGTAGCGTCACGGCCCTCGTGCACGCGCGTGTGAAAGCCCTGCTCCCGGCCATGCTCGTGCCCCCGGCGCTCGCCGCGGCGCTGCTCGTGCTGTTCCGCGGCGACGGGTTCCCGAACTACGACACCGAGTACGCGCTGCTCTGGGGCCGCGACATCGCCCGGCTCGACCCGATCGACACGGGCGCCTTCCTCTCTCCCACCCCGCACCCGCTGGCGAACCTCGCCGGCGCGCTGCTCGCCCCGCTGGACCTCGGCGTCGCGACGCAGCCCTACGGGACGACGGCGGAGTCGATCGTGACGGCGCTCGCGTTCCTGTGGCTCGGCGTGCTCGGCTACCTCGTCTACCGCCTCGGCGAGCGCTGGGCGGGCCCGGCGGCCGGGATCCTCGCCGCCGCGATCGTCCTCACCCGCGAGCCGGTCCTGAGCTTCGGCGTGCGCGCCTACGTCGACATCCCGTTCGTCTGCCTCGTGCTCGCCGCGATCCTGCGCGAGACACGGCGGCCCCGGGACGGCGCCGGGGTCCTCGTGCTGCTCGCGCTCGCCGGCCTGATCCGCCCGGAGGCGTGGCTGCTCGCGGCCGGCTACCTCGTCTACCTCTGGTGGCCGCAGCGGTGGGAGACGCCGCGGCTCGCGCTCCTCGTCGTGCTCGCCGCCGCCGGTCCCGTCCTGTGGGCGCTGCACGACCTGCTGCTCGTCGGCGACCCGCTCTACTCGCTGACCGGGACCCAGGACAACGCCGAGGTGCTGCAGCGTCGGCGCGGCTTCGCGGACCTGCCGCTCTACGGGCCCCGCCGCCTCGGCGAGATCGCACGCGAGCCCGTCCTGCTCGGCGCCGCGCTGGGTCTCGGGCTCGCGGTCCTGCGCCTGCGGGCCGTCCACGCGGTGCGGGTCGGGCTCGCGTCGCTCCTCGCCGCCGCCGTCGCGTTCGGCCTCCTGGCGGGCGCCGGGCTGCCGATCATCACCCGCTACCTGCTGCTGACGTCGGTGCTGCTGGCGCTGTTCGCCGCGGTCGCGCTCGTCGGCGTCACGCGGCTGCCCGCCGGTGACCGGCTGCGCCGACCGGCCTACGCCGGGGCGGTCGCGACGGCGACGCTGTTCGTCGCCTTCGGCCCCGGCCAGGTCGACCGGATCGACCGGCTGCGCGCCGCGATCACGACGCAGACGCAGATCCTCGCCGACCTGCGGTCGCTCACCGAGCCACGTGGCTCGGACCCCGCGCCGATCACCCGCGGGTGCGGTGTCGCGGTGCCCAACCAGCGGGCCGTGCCGCAGCTGGCGCTGTGGCTCGACGCGCCGCCGTCGCGGATCGTCGTCACGCAACGCGCGGGCGTGCCGCCGCGCGGCGGCTACGTCGTCCCCGCCAGTGCGGACGTCGCGCGGCGCTTCGTCCTCGACCCGCGCGACGAGCGCAAGGCGATCCCGCGCCCGCCGGCGGACGCCGACAACGTCGCCCGCAACGGGTCGTGGTCGGTGTCGCGACGCTGCCCCTGAGCAGGCAAGCACGAGCAGCAACGGCGACGCCCCCGGGAGACCGGGGGCGTCGTCCGTCCTGCGAAGTCATGGACCGTGCACCCGACCTCGAAGTGGCGATCGACGGGCGCTTCCGTCGAGACACGGCTCCGACCCAGGAACTCCCGCTGCGCCCGCCGGTGATCGCTTAAGGCTGCTTCCTTCCGGACCTGACCTGGTTCACGAGCCGTCGTCGCGCGGGACCCGGATCATCGACACCGCACTCGGCGAGCTCGACCCCGCGACCTCACCCCTCAACCGGGGATTCGGCCTCGCTAGAGCGGATTGCGAGCGACAGGGCACCGCTACCTCCCCCGCCTAGCACGGTCCGCCGTCGATGCTACCGGCCGGGCCCCGACGGCGCGCGACCACCCTTTCCCGACCACGGACGTCGGAGTTCCACTATGGTCCCGCCGGCCACGATGTAGGCATCCCTAACTAGGGCACCCTAAGACCGAAGGCTCGACCATGCGCAAGTACCTCCTCCCGCTGCTCCTCGTGCTCCCGCTCGCCACCACCGTGGCCGCCTGCGGCGACGACGAGGGGAACCCCAACGCCCTCACCGTCTACTCCGGCCGCAACGAGGACCTCGTCGGCCCGCTGCTGGAGCGGTTCGAGAAGGAGTCCGGCGTCGACCTCGAGGTCCGCTACGCCGATACCGCCGAGCTCGCGGCCACGATCCGCGAGGAGGGCGCCAACTCGCCCGCCGACGTCTTCTTCGGCCAGGACGCGGGCGCGCTCGGCGCGCTCGCCAAGGAGCAGCTCACCGCCCCGCTGGCGCAGAGCCAGCTCGGCAAGGTCGACGAGCGGTTCCGCTCCCCGGCCGGCGCCTGGGTCGGCACCTCCGCCCGCGCCCGCGTGATCGCCTACGACAGCCGCGAGTACCAGGACGCCGACCTGCCGCAGAGCGTCTTCGACCTCACCCAGCCCGCGTGGAAGGGCAAGGTCGGCTGGGCGCCCACCAACGGCTCGTTCCAGGCGTTCGTCACCGCCATGCGCAAGATCGCCGGCGAGGACCGCGCCAAGGCCTGGCTCGAGGGCATGCGCGCCAACGGCGTCAAGACGTTCGACTCGAACATCGCGATCCGCGACGCGATCGCCGCCGGCGAGATCGACCTCGGCCTGATCAACCACTACTACGTGCTCGAGGCCAAGGCCCAGGAGGGCGACGACTACCCCGTCGACGTCCACTTCACGAAGGCCGGCGACCCCGGCTCGCTCGTGAACGTCGCCGGTGTCGCGGTGCTCAAGAGCTCCGAGAAGCAGGCCGATGCCGCCAAGCTCGTCGACTTCCTGCTCGCCACCGAGGCCCAGAAGTTCTTCGCCGAGGAGACCAAGGAGTACCCGGTCGCCGACGGCGTCGCCGGCCCCGCGGGCGTCCCGCCGCTCGCCGACCTCGAGCAGCCCGACATCGACCTGTCGGACCTCGACGACCTCGCCGGGACGCTCGAGCTGATCGAGTCCTCCGGGGCCCTCTAGCCCCCGAGGACCGGAGCCGGACGCGTGGGCCTCGCGCTCGCCACCCCGCTGCGCCGCCGCATCCCGCCGCCCGCGCTCACGCTCGCGGGCGCGGCGTGCGCCGCGGTGGTCGCCGTGCCGCTCGTCTACCTGGCGATCGTCATCGGCGACCACCCCGACGCCGCCTGGGAGGCGCTGTGGCGCGAGCGGACCGCCCGGCTCATCGGCCGCTCGCTGCTGCTCGCCGCCGCCGTCTCGCTCAGCGCCTCGGTGCTCGCGCTGACGCTCGCGTGGCTGACCGTCCGCACCGACCTGCCCGGTCGGCGGCTGTGGTCGGTCCTCGTCGTGCTGCCGTTCGTGATCCCGAGCTACATCGGGGCGTACCTGTTCGTCAGCGCCCTCGGGCCGGGCGGCGTGATCGCCCAGACCTCGTGGATCTTCGGCTTCTGGGGCGCCTGGCTCGTGCTGACGCTCTTCACCTATCCGCTCGTGCTGCTGCCGGTGCGGGCCGCACTGCGCCGCCTGGACCCGGCACTCGAGGAGGCCGCGCGCGGCATGGGCCGCCGGCCGTTCGTGGTCTTCGCGACCGTCGTCGTCCCGCAGCTGATCCCCGCCCTGGGCGCCGGGGCGCTGCTGGCGATCGCCTACTCGCTCGCCGACTTCGGCGCCGTGTCGATCCTGCGGTTCGACAGCTTCACCCGCGTCATCTACCAGTCCTACAAGGCGAGCTTCGACCGCACCGGGGCGGCCGCGCTCGCCGCCCTGCTCGTCGTCGTGATCGTGCTCGTCGTCATCGCGGAGCGGCGGATCCGCGGCGACCGGGGCCGCACCCGCGTCTCCCCCGGCGTGGCGCGCGCCGCCACCCCGGTCGCGCTCGGCCGCTGGACCGTGCCGGCGCTGCTGTTCTGCGGGCTCGTCGTCGCGGTCGCGCTCGTGATCCCGGTCGCCACCCTGATCGTCTGGTCCGGCCGCGCGTTCGCCGGCGACCCCGACTGGGGCCGGCTGCTCGCCGCCGCCGGACGCTCGCTGGCGACCGCGGGGCTCGCCGCCGGGGCCGCGGTGCTCGTCGCGCTGCCGATCGCGCTGCTGTCGGCACGGCACCCCGGGCGGATCAGCCGCGTGCTCGACACCGTCGCGCAGACCGGCTACGTGCTGCCCGGCCTCGTCGTCGCGCTGGCGCTCGTGTTCGTCGGCACCCGCGTCGCGCCCTGGGCGTACCAGACCCTCGGCATCGTGGTCTTCGCGCTCGTCGTGCACTTCCTGCCGCTCGCGCTCGGGTCGATGCGCACCGCGCTGCTGCAGGTCCCGCGGTCGGTCGAGGAGGCCGGACGCAACGCCGGGCGCGGCCCGCTCGCCGTCTGGGCGACGATCACCGCGCCGCTGGCGATGGGCGGCACCCTCGCCGGGGCGGCGCTCGTGTTCCTCACGACGGTGAAGGAGCTGCCGACCCTGATCCTGCTGGCGCCGACCGGCTACGAGACGCTCGCCACGCGGATCTGGTCGCAGTCCACGGTCAGCGCCTTCGAGGCGGGCGCGCTCCCCGCCCTGCTGCTGCTCGCGGTCAGCGCCCCGCCCCTGTTCCTCCTGGCCGCCAAGGAGCGCTGAGCCGTGCGCATCCGGACCGTCGACGGCCTCCGCGGCTTCGCGGCGCTGCTCGTCGTCTTCGACCACACCGTCGAGGACCACTGGGGCCTCGGCCCCTGGTCCACGCAGAACCACGGCGTCGTGCTGTTCGCGATCCTCACCGGCATGCTCGTCGGCGCCCCGTTCCTGCGGGCGCGCCTCGACGGGCGGCCCGAGCCGGCGCTGCGCCCCTACCTGCGGGCCCGCGCCTCGCGGATCTACCCCGGCTACTGGGTCGCGCTCGCCGGCGCAGCCCTGCTGGTCGGCTGGCACTACGTGGAGCAGCCCGCCACCGACTGGCTGCAGATCGTCACGCTCACGCAGGCCTACGGACCCGACGGGCCGTGGGAGGGCATCCCGCCGACCTGGTCGCTGTCGATGTTCTTCGCCTTCTACCTGCTGCTGCCCGTCTGGTCGCGGCTGCGTCGCCGCGCCGACCGCGACCGCGACCCCGCGCCCGCCGCCGTCCTGCGCCGCGAGTCGCTGTGGCTGGCCGGGGTCATCGTCGGCGCGCTGCTGGTCCGCGAGCTGTCGCTCACCGGGCCGCTGACCGAGGAGCCGGTCTTCAACGTCTTCGGCCGCGCGGACTGGTTCGCGATCGGCATGCTGCTGGCGATCGTCGTCGCCGCCCGGCAGCGCGGGCTCGCCGGCCCGCTGCTCGACCTCCCGGGCCGTCGGCCCTGGCCGACCATCGCGCTCGCGCTGGCCGCCACGACGACCGCCGCGCTGCTGCCGCTGTCCTACGTCGAGGGCCGCGACCAGCTCGACACGATCGCCGCGACGCTGCTGATCGCCGCGCTGCTGCTGCACGGCGACGCGCTGCGCGGCCCGCAGCGCTGGTGCGTCACGCGCCCGGCGCAGGCGCTCGGCCGCTGGTCCTACGGGATCTTCCTGTGGGGCTGGATCGTGCAGAAGGCGCTGGTCGTGCACGCCCCGGACCTGCCGCTCGGCGCGCGGCTGCCGCTCACCATGGCCCTCGCCGTGCTGGCCGGGGCCGCGAGCTGGCGGTTCGTCGAGGCGCCGCTCGGGCGCCGGCTCAAGCGCCGCGCCACCGGTGGGGACCGACCGGCGGACCCGTCGGTCCGGCAGCCTCCCGCGCTCCCCGCGTGAGACGATGAGGAGTGCCGTGCGCCTGCGCCGCCCCGCACCCTCCGTCTCCGACGCCGCCCCGCTGGACGCGCCCCCGTGTCACGCCATCGCGTGCCTGGGGGTGACCAAGCGCTTCGACGCCCACCAGGCGGTCGACGGCGTCGACCTCGACGTCGGCAGCGGGGAGATCGTCGCGCTGCTCGGCCCCAGCGGCTGCGGCAAGACGACGATGCTGCGGATGATCGCCGGCTTCGAGCAGCCGGACGCGGGCACCATCGCGATCTCCGGCCGCACCGTCGCCGGGCCCACCCAGGCCGTCTCGCCCGAGGCGCGACGGGTCGGCATGGTCTTCCAGGACTACGCGCTGTTCCCGCACCTCGACGTCGCCGCGAACGTCGGCTACCCGCTCGGTCGGCGGCCGGACCCCGCGCGCGTGCGCGAGCTGCTCGAGCTCGTCGGCCTCGACGGCCTCGGCGCGCGCCGCCCGCACGAGCTCTCCGGCGGGCAGCAGCAGCGCGTCGCGCTCGCCCGCGCACTGGCGAACCACCCGTCCGTCGTGCTGCTGGACGAGCCGTTCTCCAACCTCGACGCGGCGCTGCGCACCGAGGTCCGCGGCGAGGTCCGCCGGCTGCTGCGCGACGCGGGCGTGAGCGCGCTGCTCGTCACCCACGACCAGGACGAGGCGCTGTCGGTCGCCGACCGCGTCGCGGTCATGCGCGACGGGCGCATCGAGCAGGTCGGGACGCCCGAGGAGGTCTACGCCGCGCCGGCCGGGCACTGGGTCGCGTCGTTCCTCGGGGAGGTCGACGTGCTGCCGGGCGTCGCCGACGCCGGGCGCGTCACCACCCCGGTCGCGGTCCTCCCCGCCTCCCCCCGGCTGCACGGCGACGTCGACGTGCTCGTGCGCCCCGAGAGCGTGCGGATCGAGGCCACCGGCGCACCGGCCGGGGCGTGCGACGCGCTCGTGGTCGAGCGCGAGTACTTCGGGCACGACCAGCTCGTGCTGCTGGAGCTCGACGGCGGCACGCGGCTGCGCTCGCGCCGCCCCGGCTTCCCGGCCTGGCATCCGGGCGACCGCGTGAAGGCGTGGGTCGACGGGCCGGTCACCGTGCTCCCGCGCGCGTGAGCGCGCCGGGAGGCGCCCCGGACGCATGATCCGCCGCACCGGCGGGAAGGCGTCGGACATGTCCCCACGCTCCCTGCTCTCGCTCGCGCTCGCGGTGCTCGCCGCCGCGCTCGCGGCCACCGCCGTCGGCGCCTCGGCCGACGGCCGCCCCGACCGCTCCCCGAAGCCCTCGACGTACACGATCCCCGGCGACCGGGTCTTCCCCGAGGGGATCGCCGCCGCCGGCCGCACGTTCTTCGTCGGCTCGACCACCGACGGCACGCTCTTCCGCGGTGACACCCGCCGCGACGCGCTCGTGCCGTTCTCCCCGGCGGGCAGGACGGCCGGACCACCGCGATCGGCATGAAGGTCCTCGGCCGCTCGCTCGTCGTCGCCGGCGGCGCGACCGGCAAGGTCTTCGTCCTCGACGCACGGACCGGGCGGACCACCGCGACGCTCGACACGGAGCCCGGCCAGACCCCGGCGTTCCTCAACGACGTCGCCGTCGCCGGCCGCCGCACCGCGTACGTGACCGACTCGCAGCGGCCGATCCTCTGGAAGGTCGACCTCGGCTCGCGCGGCCGCGCGGCGTCGATCACGCCGTTCCTGGACTTCACCGGGACCGCGTTCGCGTACCAGACCGGCTTCAACGCCAACGGCATCGTCGCCGCGAAGGGCGGCCGCGTCCTGCTCGTCGTGCAGTCGAACACCGGCAAGGTGTTCCGCGTCGACACGCGCACGAAGGAGGTCTCCCAGGTCGACCTCGGCGGCACCGCCCTGACCAACGGCGACGGCCTCGTGCTCGCCGGTCGCACGCTGCTCGTCATCCGCAACCAGCAGGAGCTCGTCGTCCCCGTGCGGCTGTCGAAGGACCTGCGCCGCGGCGCGGTCGGCACTGGCGTGACCAGCCCGGCCCTGAAGTACCCGACCACCGGCGCGCTCGTCGGCGGCCGGCTGCTGCTCGTGAACTCCCAGTTCGACAAGCGCAACAGCGGCGCCGCCCCGGAGCTGCCGTTCGACGTCGCCGCGCTGGACCTGCGCCGCGGCCGCTGAGCGCACCGCACCACCACCCCGCAACCCGCGACGACGACGGCCCCGCGCAGGCGGGGCCGTCGTGCGTCCGGGGTGTGGCGCGGGGTCAGCCGAACGGGGTGCGCCAGGAGAACCCGAGCTCGATGTCCGGCTCCTGCTCGGGGTCGGTCCACGGCACGCGCTCGTCCTTCTGCATGTAGTGGTTCTCGACCGGGGTGACCGGGGCCGGCCGGCTGCCGTCCAGCGCCGCGACGACGGCCTCGAGGAACTGCTGCGCGGCCTTGCGGTTGAACCGGCCGTCCAGGAGCGCCGCGCTCGTGCGCGGGTCGTTGCCGACGGCGTGGGTGACGACCGTCGGCTCCCCGTCGTGCACGACGACCATGTGGATCCGCGCGTTGGTCAGCTTCGGCTGCTCGTAGGCGATCAGCCTGCGTCCCTCGCGGTGGACGGCGAGCAGCTCGAGGTTCTTCGTGTTCTGGACGACGCCGAGCGCGGCCTCGAAGGCCTCGTCGGCGGGCCCGTCCACGGGCAGGTCGGTGGCGCAGGGCGAGCGCATGGGCGTCTCCGGGTCGGTGGCGATGCCGGCCTACCCGCCGAGGCGAGCAGGTACGCGCGACGGGCCGGGAACGACGCAGCCCCCGAACCACGGGGGCCGGGGGCTGATGATGGACGAGGAGGGACTCGAACCCCCGACCTCACGCGTGTGAAGCGCGCGCTCTAGCCAGCTGAGCTACTCGTCCAGCGGACCGACAGGGTAGAGGATCGGGCCCCGGCGGCGTCCCGCGGCCCTGCCCGGGGAACGGCAATGGGTAGGACTGCCCATCCTGCGCTGGCGCACCGGACGGCGGTGTGATTCATTCGGGTGGTCCAGCGCGAGGGGGTCGCGCTCCGGCGGTCCAGACCGGACGCTGCCCCTCCGCGACGCTCGTATCCCACGCACGAGGTTCCATGTCGCACTCCCCCTCCGGCCGCCCGGCCGCCGCCACCCCGCGGCCGGGCGTCGCCGACCTGCACGTCCAGCGGCGGCGCCGCGTCGACACCGTCGTCGCCGTGCTGCGCGGCCGCGACGGTCGCCGCATGACCGGACGCGAGATCGCCGCCTGCCTGCAGGTGCCCGAGTCCGAGGTCCGGGCGCTGCTCGGCCTCGCCCGCGCCGCGGGCGACGTGTCGGTGATGGGGGCGACCCCCGCCGGCGACCTGCTGTACGTCGCCACCGCGGTCGCGCCCCCGCTGCGCGCCGCCTCCTGAGCCGCGCGCCGTCGCCACCCCGGCGGCTCTACGCTGCGCAGCGTGGCGCGGCTGCAGCCCTCCCCCTCCCTCGCCCGGCGGCTGACGCGCTCGCACGCCCGGGCGCGCCGGCGCAGCCCCTACCTGCAGGGCGTCGCCGTCGCGACGCTGCTCCCGGTCGTCCTGCTCCTCGCGCGCGTGCGCGTGCGAGGGCGCGAGCACCTGCCGGACTCGGGCGGGTTCGTCCTCGCCCCGAACCACCCGTCCGTGCTCGACGGCGTCTTCGCCGCCCTGGCCGTGCTGCCGCGGCGGATCTCGTTCATGGGCATGGCCGAGCTGTGGCGGCGGCCCCTGCCCGCCTGGGTGATGAGCCGCATCGGCGCCTTTCCCGTCGTCCGCGGCACCTGGGACGCCGACGCGTTCACGACCGCCGCCACCGTGCTGCGCCGCGGTCGCGTGCTCGTCATGTTCCCCGAGGGCGGGGTCAGCCCGCCCGGCGGGTACAAGCCCGCCCGCGCCGGCATCGGGCACCTCGCGCACACCACCGGCGCGGTCGTCGTGCCCGTCCACCTCGACGGTCCCCGGCGGCTCTACCGGCCCTGGACCTGGCCGCGCGTCACCGTCACGGTCGGCCCGCCGATCACCGTCGAGGAGGACCCCGATCCGTCACGCGAGCGGAGCCTCGAGACCGCCCGGCGGATCCTCGCGGCGGTCGCCGCGCTCGATCCGGGCGTCGCCGAGCACCGTGCGGGGTAGCGTCCGGACATGGAGATCGTCATCGCCGGCGCACACGGCCAGATCGGCCGCCGCCTCACCCGTCAGCTCGCCGGTCGCGGGGACCGCGTCCACGGGATCATCCGCAACCCCGACCATGCGGCGGACGTCGAGGCCGACGGCGGCGTGCCCGTCGTGCTGGACCTCGAGCGCGCCGACCACGACGCGGTGACCACGGCGCTCGCCGGCGCCGACGCGGTCGTGTTCGCCGCCGGCGCCGGTCCGGGCAGCGGCGCCGAGCGCAAGCTGACCGTCGACCGCGACGCCGCGATCCTGCTGCTCGACGCGACCGTCCGGGCGGGGGTCGGGCGCTACCTGATCGTCAGCTCGGTGGGCACCGAGGACCCGCCGTCCGGGGACGACGTGTTCGCCGTCTACCTCCGTGCCAAGGCGGAGGCCGACGCGGCGGTCATGGCCAGCGAGCTCGACTGGCTGGTGGTGCGTCCCGGTCGGCTGACCGACGACGACGGCACCGGGCTCGTGCGCCTCGACGCCGAGCCGCACCGCGGCGAGGTCCCGCGCGAGGACGTGGCGACCGTGCTCGCCGCGCTGCTCGCGACGCCCGCGCTGCGGCGGCGCGTGCTGTACCTCAACGGCGGCGAGCAGCCGGTGGCCGCCGCGCTCGCGGCGCTGCACGGCTGAGCGGGACGACCGCTCGGCGGGCCCGGCCGTCAGCCGCGCGGGCCGACGAGCCGTGCCGCGCCGGTCTCCGGGCGCGCGCGGCGCCGGTCGGCCGTCCCGGCTTGCGCGTCCGGCCCCGCACCGCGCGCGCGACGGGGCAGGACCCGCGCGGCGAGCGCCGCCGCCACGCACAGCGCGACGCTCGCCCAGGCGGCGGTCTCGAACCCGGTCACGGTCGGCAGGCGCGCCCCCGACGGGGTGTGCGCGGCGAGGACCGCGGCGGTCGCGGCACTGCCGACCGAGAAGCCGACGTAGCGGACCACCTGGTAGAAGCCCATCGCGCTCCCGGTCTCCTCCTGCGGGACCGCGGCGACGATCATCCCCGGGATCGCGGCGAAGGTCAGGCCCATGCCGATCCCGACGATGCCCATCAGCACGAAGACCTCCCACAGGGCGCCGTGGCCGAGCGCGAAGACCACGCCGGTCAGGCCGCAGATCAGGCACCCCAGCGGCAGGATCCCGTCCTGCCCGATCCGCGCGCCGAGGGCCGGGAGCAGGCGGCTCGCGACGACGCTCATGACCGAGAACGGGACGAGGCAGAGCCCGGCGGCGAGGACCGTCGCGTCGAAGCCGTAACCGCCCGCGCTCGGCGCCTGCACGAACGCGGTGACGATCGACAGGTCGATGTAGAGGGCGGCACCGAGCACCAGCGCGCAGCCGTTGGCGGTCAGCACCGCCGGGTGGCGCAGCAGTCGCAGCTCCACGAGCGGGGCCGCGGTGCGCAGCTGCAGCGGCACCCACAGGGCCAGCAGCAGGGCTGCGGCGGCCGCGAGGGCGAGGACCGTCGCGGACGTCCAGCCCCAGCTCTCCCCCTGCCCGATCGCCAGCAGCAGCGCGACGAGCGCGCCCGCGAGGACGAGCGCCCCGCGGCCGTCCAGCGCCGGGGCGCGATCGCCGCGGCTGGACGGCACGACCGCGAGCACGAGCGCCAGCGCGACGCCCGCGAAGGCGGCCCCGAACCAGTAGGCGCCCGCGAGGCCGAACCGCTCCGCGACCAGTCCGCTGACCGGGTAGCCGACGCCGATCCCGGCGGCCGCGGACACCGACAGCAACGCGATCGCGGGCGTGATCCGCGCGGCCGGCAGACCGTGCCGGGCGACCGCCATCGCCAGCGGGATGAGGCCGAGCCCGAGGCCCTGGAGCGCCCGGCCGGCCACGAGCACCCCCAGCGACCCGGCGACCGCGGCGACGACGCAGCCGAGCGCGACGAGGCCCAGGCCGCCCGCCAGCGCCTCGCGGCGGTGCGGCCCGTCACCGAGGCGGCCGAGGACGGGTGCGCTCACCGCGCCCACCAGCAGCGCGGCGGTCAGGGACCACTGGGCGTCGCTCAGCGCCACCCCGAGGTCGTCGGCGACGAGCGGGATCAGCGGCGCGCCGAGCGACGAGATCACCGCGGTCACGATCGTGGTGAGCAGCAGCGTGGGCAGCAGCAGCGCCGTGCGGCGCTCCGCGCTCACGCGGGACCCCGGTCGTCGCGCAGCGCCGCGATCAGGTCGTCGAGCACGTCGATCGCCTGCGCCAGCGCGCGGACCTGCTCGTCGGAGCGGTCGGCGAGCTTCTCGCGCAGGACCGTCCGGTAGGAGGCGCGGACGGTGGCGAGCTCGCGCCGGCCGGCCGGGGTGAGCGTCACGCGGACGGCGCGGCCGTCCTGCGGGTCGCGGGCGCGCTCGAGCAGGCCGCGGCCGTCGAGCCGGCCGACGAGCTGGGTGACCGTCGGCTGCGCGAACGCGAGCACGCCGGCGAGCTCGGTGACGCGGCGCGGCCCGGCCTCCAGGGCGGCGAGCAGGGCGGCCTCGGCGCGGGTCAGCGAGCGGTCGCCCTCAGGCAGCAGCAGGCGCGTCAGAAGGCCCGCGCGGGGCACGAGCCCCTCGGCGACGTGCTCGACGTCGCGGGCCCGGCCGGAGGTCTGCTGGGCGGTCGGCGCGCTCACATCCGCAAACTATATAGATCTGTGATGCATCTCCTTCACATCGGCGATGCTCCATCCGCGGGGACGGCTGACTCGAGCGCCGCGTTGCGCGACGACCTGCCGGGTGGGCTCGCAGCGGCCGGCCCAGCGCTTGCGAGCCCGGAGGTCGCGCGGCGCCGCCGCTCGGACGTGCCAAAACGGCGCGTCCAGACTCTGGTGCATCGGTACCCTTCGTCACAGATTCGCGCTGGTCGACGCACTTGAAGCAGGCCGCCCGGTGTCTCGGCCGCCGGAGAACGGGCGCGAGTCAGGTCCAACCTCGAGGAGTCAGCATGCACGCCGTCGCCGTCCGCGCCATCGAGCGCACCCTGCCCTTTTCGCGCTCGCTCGCGGGGGTGGCTGCTTGTCTGCTCACCCTGGCGCTCTCGGCCTCGGCCTCGGCGGCCGTGACGCCGACGTTCACCGTCTCCAACGCGACGACCGCCGACGGCCCACGGGCGGTGGCGATCGGTGATCTGAACGACGACGGACGTCCCGACCTGGCGACGGTCAGCTCCACCAGCTTCGAAGGTACGGCGACGATCCTGACCAAGAACGCGGACGACGGCTACACCGCCAGCAGCGCGGGCTCCGCCGGCCCTGTCCCCAGTTCGGTGGCGATCGGCGATCTGAACGGTGACGGGCTTCCGGACCTGGCGGTCGCCAACCTGACCGGCGCGGTGACGGTGCTGACCAAGAACGCAAGCGCCGGCTACACCGCCAGCACGGCCGGCACCACGGGGAGCAATCCGAGGTCCCTGGCGATCGGCGACCTGAGCGGCGACGGGCGTCCGGACCTGGTCACCGCCAACACCGGCGACAACACGGTGACGATCCTGATCAAGAACGAAGGCACCGGCTACACGAAAAGCACGGTGACCACCGGCAACAACCCGAGCTCGGTGGCGATCGGCGATCTGAACGGCGACGGGCGTCCGGACCTGGCGACCGCCGACACCGGCGACAACACGGTGTCGATCCTGACGAAGAACGAAGGCATCGGCTACACGAGGAGCACTGCGGGTTCCACGGATGCGCTGCCGCAGTCGGTGGCCATCGGGGACCTGAACGGCGACGGGCGTCCGGACCTGGCGACCGCCAACATCGCTGACCAGATCGTCGGCGGGACCGTCACAGTGCTGACCAACAACGCGGACGCGGGCTACACCGCCGACACGGCGGGCAGAACCGGTCGCAACGCGGTGGCGGTGGTCATCGGCGATCTCAACGATGACGGGCGTCCGGACCTGGCGACCGCCAACAACACCAGCGGCTCCGACACGGTGTCGATCCTGACCAAGAACGCGGGCGCCGGCTACACGGTCAGCACGGCGGGAGTCACGGGCAGCTTCCGGTCCTCCCTGACGATCGGCGATCTGAATGCGGATGGGCGCCTTGATCTGGCGAGCACCGAGACCGGGGGCAACACGGTGACGGTGCTGACCAACACCACCGACTCCACGCCCCCGGTCACGACCGATGACGTGCCGCGGTTCTATCGCACGTCCCCGCCGCGGGTGACGCTCAGGGCGACCGACGACCCGCAGGGCTCGGGGGTCGACGAGATCCGCTACGGGATCGTCACCGACGCGGAGCCGGACCCGGCCCTGACGCTCGTCTACGACGCGCAGGCCAAGCCGGTCCTGCAGGACGGTGAGGCGATTCGGTACTTCGCGACCGATGTCGCGGGCAACGCGGAGACGCCGCGGACCTCGCGCGCCGCAGTCGTCCTGGCGAAGGCGACGAACGACTACGTCCCGCGCACCGCGGGCACCACCGGCCCGAACCCCGTGTCCGTCGCCGTGGGCGACCTGAACGGCGACGGCCGGCCCGACCTGGCGACCGCCAACTTCGACAGCAACACCGTGACCGTGCTGACCAAGAACGAGGACGGCGGTTACACGGCCAGCACGGCGGGCACCACGGGCGCAAGGCCGTTTTCGGTGGCCATCGGCGATCTGAACGACGACGGCCGGCCCGATCTGGCGACGGCTGACTTCGGAGCCGGCACCGTGACGGTGCTCACCAAGAACGCAGGCGACGGATACACGGCCAGCACGGCGGGGCTCACCGGCGGTGGACCGAACGCGGTGGCGATCGGCGACCTGAACGACGACGGCCGGCCCGACCTGGCGACCGCCGATCGCAACGGAAACTCGGTGACCGTGCTGACCAAGAACGAGGACGGCGGGTATACGGCCGGCAGGGCCGGCTCCACCGGCAGGCGCCCCCAGTCGATCGCGATAGGCGACCTGAACGATGATGGCCGCGTCGATCTCGCAACCGCGAACTTCGAGGACAACTCGGTGACGGTCCTGACGAAGAACCCGGGTGCCGGCTACACGTCCAGCTTCGCGTTGGCCCCACCTCCCGCGACGATTTGCAACGAGGAGACCGGCGAGGGCTGCGACGGCGGCTCTTCCCCGTCGCACCCGGCCTCGATCGCCATCGGCGATCTGAGCCTCGACGGGCGTCCCGACCTGGCGTTCGCCGATGAGGGCCGTTCGCAGGTGAACGTGCTGACCAAGAACGAGGACGGCGGCTACACGCTCACCACCGCGGGCAGCACCGGGAGCAGCCCGGGAGGCGTGGCGATCGCGGACCTCAGCGGCGATGGCAAGCTCGACCTCGCCACCTCGGACCGTGGCGACGGCACCGTGACGCTGCTCACCAATGCCGGCGACGGCTCCTACACCCGGAGCACCGCCGGTCCGACCGGCGCTGCCCCGGCCTCGGTGGCGATCGATGACATGGACGGCGATGATCGCCCGGACCTGGTCACCGCCAACGCGCAGGCGGGAACGGCAACCGTGTTGACCGCGCGGTACGCCCCGCCGACGCTGACGGTGTCACCGCAGTCGCTGTCGATCGGTGACCAGATCACCGACGACGGCCCGTCACCCACGGCGACCGCCACGATCACCAACCCCGACCCGGAGCCCGTCGATCTCGACGGTGTCACGCTCAGCGACGCCGCACCCGAGCAGTTCGAGGTGCTCGACGCTGCGGGCGACTCGACCGACTGCGATGCCTCGACCGTGCTGTCGCGCAACGAGTCCTGCGCGGTGCGCGTGCGGTTCGATCCCGGTGTCGAGGGCGACGACTCCGCGACCATCACGGTCGAGTCGAACGCCCCGGACGTCGTCGTCGACGTCACCGGCCGCGGCGTCCGCGATACCGACAACGATGGCACCGGCGACCCGACCGACACGGACGACGACAACGACGACGTGCCGGACGCCCAGGACGTCTTCCCCCTCAACCCCAACGAGACCGTCGACACCGACAACGACGGCACCGGCAACAACGCCGACACCGACGACGACAACGACGACGTGCCGGACGCCCAGGACGCCTTCCCCCTCAACCCCAACGAGACCGTCGACACCGACAACGACGGCACCGGCAACAACGCCGACACCGACGACGACAACGACGGCGTCCGCGACACCCAAGACGCCTTCCCCCTCAACCCCAACGAGACCGTCGACACCGACAACGACGGCACCGGCAACAACGCCGACACCGACGACGACAACGACGGCGTCCGCGACACCCAAGACGCCTTCCCCCTCAACCCCAACGAGACCGTCGACACCGACAACGACGGCACCGGCAACAACGCCGACACCGACGACGACAACGACGACGTGCCGGACGCCCAGGACGCCTTCCCCCTCAACCCCAACGAGACCGTCGACACCGACAACGACGGCACCGGCAACAACGCCGACACCGACGACGACAACGACGACGTGCCGGACGCCCAGGACGCCTTCCCGTTCGATCCGAGCAGCAGCGCGACGCCGACGGTCCCCCAGGTCGTCGATCCGCAGCTGGCGTGCAACGACAGCGGCATCGCGCTGTTCGACGCGCGACGCCGCGACGGCCGGGTCGCGTTCAGCGGCGTGACGCTCCCGAGGTTCGCGGGTGGCACCGTGTTCATCCAGACATCCGGGAAGACGGTCGCGACCGCGATCGTCTTCCCCGACGGTCGGTTCCGCGCGATCACGACCGGACCCGCCCCTGCCGCGGGCGCGAAGCCCCGCGCGAGCTACGTGGCGCTGATCGGGGACCGCCGCTCCTCCCCGCTCGCGCTCGATCGAAAGGTCGTCCTCGGCGCCACGAGGGTCACCGGTGGCACGGTCGCCCTGTCGGGGCGATACACCGGCACGGTCCGACCGTCTTCGGTCACCGTCCAGCTCGTGGGCAGCCCTGACCTGTGCGAGAAGGCCACGACGCTGAAGTCGGGAAGGCTGTCGAAGAGCGGTCGCTTCCGCATCAGCACCGCCGTTCGGCCGGGCGCGACCATCGGGGTCTACCGCGTCGTGCTGCGCGCCCGGGGCAAGATCATCTCGTCGAGCATCGCCAAGACGCTTGCCGTCGGCGTGCGGTGAGCGTCAGCCGTTCCCGGGTGGCGCGGTGATCGGGAGCGGTCGAAGCGGCTGACGCACGAGGAGAGGCCGGCGGCACGTCGAGCCGAGACGCGGCACCGCCCCGTCGCCGGGCCCGCTGGCGAAGCACGGGCGACGGTTGCGCCGCGATGCGGCGGGCAGCCGTCGCACCCGTGCCCTGGGACGCGCTCGCCCGCGCGGATCTCGCCGGGGCTGCTCGAGCCGGTCGCCTCGGCGGCCGGCGTCGCCGGACCGCCGCCCGGCCGCACCCGCCGAGGGCGAGCACGATGAGGATGGAGAACGCCGTGGTCGCGGCGCGGATGGTCTTGGTCGTCGTGTCGTCCCCTGGTGCGGGACGTCCGTGCTGGGTGGTCGGCGTGCCGGACCGGATACTTGAGCGGGTTGAGCGCCGGGGGGCAAACTGCACGAAGAGCCGTTCCGGGCCCTCCTGCGTCGTGCGGCTCGCGCGCCCGGAACGTCGGGCATCCGTCCATCGCCCACGACGGGCCGTACACTGTTGACTGACGGGTCAATCGGGAAGACGAGGCGGCGTCGGTTCTGCCACCATTCGCCCCCGATCGACGCCTGAACGCGTCCGTTCAACCGTTCGAACCCTTCCTGGATCGGATCCCCTCATGAGCCATTACAAGAGCAACGTCCGCGATCTCGAGTTCAACCTCTTCGAGACGCTCCACGTCGACGAGGTCCTCGGTCAGGGCGCCTACCCCGACCTCGACTCCGACACCGTCCGCACCATGCTCGACGAGTCCTCGCGGCTCGCCGAGGGCCCCGTCGCCGCCTCGTTCCACGAGACCGACCGCAAGCCGCCGACCTTCGACCCCGCCACGGGCACCGTCACCCTGCCCGACGACTTCATGGCCGCGGTCCGCGCCTGGCACGACGGCGGCTGGCCCGCCATCGGCATCACCGAGGACATCGGTGGCGTCGCCGCCCCGCCCGCCGTCACCTGGGCGATCAACGAGTTCATCCTCGGCGCCCAGCCCGCCGCGCTCATGTACCTCGCGGGCGCGTCGTTCTCCCACATCCTCTACACGCTCGGCACCGACGAGCAGAAGCGCTGGGCCCAGTGGGCGTTCGAGCGCAACTGGGGCGCCACCATGGTCCTCACCGAGCCCGACGCGGGCTCCGACGTCGGCGCCGGCCGCACCAAGGCGATCGAGCAGCCCGACGGCACCTGGCACATCGAGGGCGTCAAGCGCTTCATCACCTCCGGCGACTCCGGCGACCTGTTCGAGAACATCTTCCACCTCGTGCTCGCCCGCCCCGAGGGCGCCGGCGTCGGCACCAAGGGCCTGAGCCTGTTCTTCGTCCCGAAGTTCCACTTCGACACCGAGACCGGCGAGCTCGGCGAGCGCAACGGCGTCTTCGTCACCGGCCTCGAGCACAAGATGGGCCTCAAGGCCTCCGCCACCTGCGACGTCGCGTTCGGCGACAACGGCATCCCCGCCAAGGGCTGGCTCGTCGGCGGCGTGCACGGCGGCATCGCGCAGATGTTCCAGGTCATCGAGCACGCCCGGATGATGGTCGGCACCAAGGCCATCTCCACGCTCTCGACCGGCTACCTCAACGCGCTCGAGTACGCCAAGGAGCGCGTCCAGGGCGCCGACCTCACGCAGATGACCGACAAGGCCGCGCCGCGCGTCACGATCATGCACCACCCGGACGTGCGCCGGGCGCTGCTGAACCAGAAGGCGTACGCCGAGGGCCTGCGCGCCGTCTACCTCTACACCGCCGCCCACCAGGACGCCGCGATGGCGCAGGTCGTCTCGGGCGCCGACGAGCAGACCGCGCACCGCGTCAACGACCTGCTGCTGCCGATCGTCAAGGGCGTCGGCTCCGAGCGGGCCTACCAGGTGCTGACCGAGTCGCTGCAGACCTACGGCGGCTCCGGCTACCTGCAGGACTACCCGATCGAGCAGTACATCCGCGACGCGAAGATCGACTCGCTCTACGAGGGCACCACCGCGATCCAGGCGCAGGACTTCTTCTTCCGCAAGATCGCGCGCGACAAGGGCGTGGCGCTCACGCACCTGATGACGCAGATGCAGAAGACGGTCGACGCCGAGGTGCCCGCCTCGCTCGCCGGCGCGCACGAGCGCTTCAAGACCGCGCTCGGCGACGTGCAGGCGATGGTCGGCTCGCTGACCGGCTACCTCATGGGCTCCCAGGAGGACATGGAGGAGCTCTACAAGGTCGGCCTGGGCTCCGTCGACTTCCTCATGGCGGTCGGCGACCTGCTCATCGGCTGGCTGCTGCTGACGCACGGCATCACCGCGCAGAACGCGCTCGACAACGGCGCCAAGGAGAGCGACGTCGCCTTCTACGAGGGCAAGATCGCCACGGCGAACTTCTTCGCCCGCACCGCGCTGCCGCGCCTGGCCGGCGTCCGCGAGAGCATCGCGGCCGTCGACAACGACGTCATGAAGCTCGCCGAGGCCGCCTTCTAGCCGCCCGGTCCCGGGTCTCGTAGGGTGACCGCCATGGTCGCCCGCGAGACCCGGATCAACGCCGCCGTCGCGCTCGCCGTGGCGGCCGGCGTGACGTTCGCGCCCACCCCCTTCCTGCGCCTGTTCGGCATCGACGCCGCCGAGGTGACCGGGGCGGCGCGGTTCGGCTGGCGGCTCTTCGCCGTCCGCAACGTCTGGGTGGCCGTCCGCGCCCTCCAGGGCGACCCGTCCGCCACCGGCACCTTCCTGCCCGTCCAGCTGATGGACCAGATCGTGTTCTGGCAGGCCTACCGCGCCCGCTCGGTCCCGCGGCGCGCGCCGCTCATGGCCGCCGCGACCTCCGGGCTCATCATCGCGCTCGAGCTCCGGCGGACGGCCCGCACGGGCCGGTAGCGTCCGGCGCATGCTCCCGGCCGATCTCACCGCCCCCGCCCTGCGCGTCGCCGACCTGCTGCGCACGCGAGGGCAGACCGTCGCGGTCGGCGAGTCCTCCTCCGGCGGCCTGATCTGCGCCGCGCTCCTGTCGGTCCCCGGGGCCTCCGCCTACTACCGCGGCGGCACGGTCGTCTACGACCGCACGAGCATCGAGGCGTTCCTCGTCGGCGCCACCGACATGGACCCCGGCCGCCGCGGCGCCTGCGAGCACCTCGCCACGTTCCACGCGCGCTCGGCCGCCGCCAAGGTCGGCGCCGACTGGGGCGTCGGGGAGGCAGGCGCCGCCGGCCCCTCGGGCAACCCCTACGGCGACCCGGCCGGCCACACCTGGGTCGCGGTCGCCGGACCACAGGGCGCGCTGCGCACCCGGCACCTCCTCACCGGCGAGGAGGACCGCGAGCGCAACATGGTCGCGTTCGCCGTCGCCGCGCTGGACGAGCTCGCCGCGGCGCTCGCCGGCCCGGACGCCTAGGGCAGACGCCAGTCGACCGGCGCCGCGCCCTGCTGCTGCAGCAGCGCGTTCGTGCGGCTGAACGGCCGCGAGCCGAAGAAGCCGTTGCGCGCCGAGAGCGGGCTCGGGTGCGCGGACTCCAGGCACGGCACGTCGCCCAGCAGCGGACGGAGGCTGCGCGCGTTGCGGCCCCAGAGGATCGCGACGAGCGGGCCGCCCCGCTCGGCCAGGGCGCGGATCGCCTGCTCGGTGACCGGCTCCCAGCCCTTGCCCTGGTGGGCGTTGGCGCGGCCCGCCTCGACGGTCAGCGCACGGTTCAGCAGCAGGACCCCGCGGTCCGCCCACGCCGAAAGGTCACCGCTGCTCGGCGGCGGATGGCCGAGGTCGTCCTCGTACTCGCGAAAGATGTTGCGCAGGCTCGGCGGCAGCGGCCGCACGTCGGGCGCGACCGAGAAGCTCAGGCCGACCGCGTGGCCCGGGGTCGGGTACGGATCCTGGCCGACGACGAGCACGCGCACGTCGGCCAGCGGCCGCGCGAAGGCCCGCAGGACGTGCTCGCCACGGGGCAGCACCCGGCGCCCCGCGGCGATCTCCGCGCGCAGGAAGTCGCCCATCGCGGCGATCCGGTCCGCGACCGGATCGAGCGCCCGCGCCCAACCGGGATCGACGATCTCGTGCAGCGGCCGGCTCACCGCCGCGAACTATCGCAGGGGCGCCGCGCGCAGCCGTGCGCGCAGCCACCGCTCCACGTGTCCCAGTGCGAGGTCCGCCAGCGGCGTCCCCGACCCGAGCACGGAGTGCGGGGCGTGCGGCAGGCACAGCACCGACGCCTCGCCGCCCGCGGCGCGCACCGCGTCGGCGAGCAGCAGCGTGTCGTCCAGCAGCGGGTCGAGGTCGCCGACCGTCAGCAGCAGCGGCGGCAGACCGCGCAGGTCGGCGTGCAGCGGTGACGCCGCCCGCAGCGCCGCCCGGTCCGCGCCCGGGAACGCGACCTCGCGGAACGCCGTCAGCCAGGTCCCGGTGAGCAGCAGCGTGCGATCGTCGGCGCGGCGCGCGCTCGGCGTGCCCAGGAGGTCGTAGCGGCCGCAGTCCAGGTGCGCGCCGGCGACCCGGGTGAGCAGCGGGTCGCCGCCGTCGCGCAGCGCCAGCAGGGCCCGCAGCGCCAGATGGGCGCCCGCCGAGACGCCCGCGACCAGGAGCGGGAGCGCCGGGTCCCCCGTCGCGGCGGCGCGCAGCGCCGTGCCGACGTCGTCGACCGCCGCGGACACCGGCGCCTCGGGCGCCCGCCGGTAGGCCGGGGCGAGCACCCGCACGGCGCAGGGCCGCGCCAGACGGGCGTTCACCGG
Organism: Conexibacter sp. W3-3-2; assembly: GCF_009707605.1. NCBI lineage: Bacteria > Bacillati > Actinomycetota > Thermoleophilia > Solirubrobacterales > Conexibacteraceae > Conexibacter > Conexibacter sp. W3-3-2. The sequence goes on from NZ_WLYW01000001.1 coordinate 1,939,364, forward strand.
GTCGTCGTGCTCGGGCGAGCCCAGCAGGAAGCCGCCGCCGTGCACGCGCACGAGCGCCCCCGCGGCCTCGCCCGGCGGCGGCAGGACCCGCAGCCGCAGCCCGTCGCGGACGACGTCACGGGCCGCCGGGTGCCGCGGTCCCGCCGGCGGCGCGGCCCGCAGGGCCGCCAGCCCCGCCGGCTCGCGCGGATCGGGGTGCGGCATCCGGGCGAGCGCCGCGTTGGCCGCCTCCTGCGCGGCCCGTACCGCCTCCGGCACCTCGAGCGTCGTCGTCATCGCCGCGCCGATGATGCCCGGTCCGCCCGTTCGCCCTGCTTTTCGTGCACTCCTGCGCCGGGAGGTTTCGCGCGCGCGGAACCGGCCGTACGGTCCAGCGGTGCTGCAGAGCCCGGCCAGCCGCGCCCGCACGCGCGCCCGCGCGCGAGCCCTGCCCCGCCCGTCCCCGTCGACGAGGCGTCGCCCGTGAGCGTCGGCTGGCGCTGCCCGGCCTGCACGCGCATCGCGCCGGCCACGCTCGCGCTCTGCCCCGCCTGCGGGACGCCCGCCCCCGCGCTCGGCGCCCCCGCCGTGCCGACCGCCGCGTCGGCCAACGCCGCCGGCGGCTCGCCCGACGGGCTCGTCCACGTCGAGACCCACCCCGCCCGCCTGGCCCTGCGGCGCCGCGCGCGGGTCGCCCTGACCGTCAGCAACCACGGTGCCGAGCCGCGCACCGTCTGGCTGCTGCTCACCGACCCCGACGGACTCGTCGTCGGGCGCGCCGTCCCGGACGCGCTGCGGATCGCGCCCGGCGGCCGCGCCGACGCGACCGCGACCGTCCGCGCCCGTCGGCCGCGGCTCGGGGCCGCGCGGACCGCGACCGTGACCGTCGCCGCCGTCCCCGGACCGGACGACGGCCCGGCACCCGACCCCAGCCCGCTGCAGCTCGCCGACCCCGCCGCGGTCGGCCGCCTGCGGGTCGGCGACGGCGGCCGCCTGCTCGACGGCGGCCGGTCGCTGCACGTCGCCGCGCAGCTCCCGGTGCGCGTCCGGCCGCTCGTCCCCCGGCTGCTCGCGGCCGTCGCGCTCGTCGGCGTCGCCGCCCCCGTCGGGCTGTCGCTGGCCCGCAGTGACGACCGGGCGACTGTCCCGTCGCTCGTCGGCCTGCTCGACGCCGCCGGCGCCGAACGCGCCCTGGAGCGGGCGGGACTCGCGCTCGACCCCGCGGTCGAGCGCCGCCCCGACGCCAGCGTGCCGCCCGGCGTCGTCCTCGCCCAGGACCCCGCCGACGGCACCGCCCTGGACCGCGGCGGGCGCGTGCGCGTGACCGTCGCCGTCGGGGAGCGGCTGCTCCGCGTGCCGTCGGTCATCGGCCTGCGGTCCAAGGCCGCCGAGGAGCGCCTGCGCGACGCCGGCCTGACCCTCGGGCCCGCACGCCCGCGCCCGCAGGACGGCGGCGAGATCGTCGCGAGCCAGCTGCCGTCCGCCCGCCAGCGGGCCGCGGTCGGCACCCCGGTCGCCGTGTTCCTGCGGCCCGCCCTGCGCGGCGGGACGGCGCGCGCCACCGCCAGCGCGACGCCCACCAGCGAGGAGGGCATCGTGCCGTCCCCGCGCGACCAGACCCCCACGAGCTACGCCGCCGAGGCCGCGCAGCGTGGCCTCGTGCCCAAGGTCATCCGCGTGGTGCGCACCGGCCGCCCCGGGCGGCTCGTCGGCGTCGAGCCCGCCGCCGGGACCGCCCGCCCCGCCGGCGCCACCGTCCGCCTGCTCGTCACCGCGGGCGTCCCGCGGCTGGCGTTCGACACCGGCAGCGCGGTCCGGGTGCTCGACACCGTCGCCGGCCGGACCACCGCCGAGGCCGCCCCCAGCGCCGGGGACGCCGTCGAACCCGCCTGGACGCCGGGCGGCCGGCGCCTCGTCTACCGGATCGGCCGCCGCCTGCTCCTGACCGCGGCGGGGCTCTCCGACCGCGGCCGCGTCCTCTACGACGGACCGCTCGACCTCGTCACCCCGGCGTTCGCGCCGACCCCCGCCGGCGACGTCCTCGCCGTCATCTCGCGCCGCGCCGGGGACGGCGACCTCTGCTTCGCGCGCGTCGGCAGCGGACGGATCGAGCCCGCGTGCCTGCGCGACGACACCTGGGACCTCGGCCGCCAGATCAGCTGGCGGCGCGACGGCAAGGAGCTGCTCGTCTTCGGCGTGCGCCGCGGGGAGCGGTCGCGCTTCGGGCTCCTGCGGTTCCGCACCAGCCGCGCGTTCTCCGTCGACCCGGCCGCGTGGACCGGCCGCATCGCCACCGACGTCTCCAGTGCCCGGCGCGGCGTCATCGCCGGCGCGTACTCGCCGTCCGGCAAGCGCGTCGCGCTCGTCACGAACGTCGGGCTGCCCCGCTTCCAGCTCGTCGTCACCCCCGCCCGCCGCCTGCGTGACGTGACGACCGAGGCGCTGCCCGTCCGCGCCTGCGAGGTCGCCTGGCGCCCCGACGGGCGCGAGGTCGCCGTGGTGCAGAGCGACAGCGCCTGCCAGGAGCCGCTGGGCACCGTCGCGCGCGTCGACGTCGCCCGCCCCCGCCGCGTCGTCGTCGCCGCCACCGGTGGCCGGCATCCCGCCTACCAGCCGCTGCAGTACCGGGGACCGCGGGGCGGGTCGTGAGCGCCGTCGTGCGTCCCGCGCTGCACCCGCGCGCCGAGCGCGCCGAGCTGCCCGAGGCCGAGGGGGCCGCGCCGCCACGTCGTGCGGCTCCCGGGCGGCCCCGAGGGACCGCTGCGGCTGGACGCCGCGGACGCCGGCCTGCTCGAGCTGCTCGACGGGCGCCGGGGCAGCGCCGAGCTCGTCGCCGCCGCGACCGTGCGCTGCGGCCCCGACGGGCCGCCGCGCCTGGCCCGGCTCGTCGCGGAGCTCGCCGAACGCGGCCTGCTGCAGGGCGTCACGCCCGCCGGGCCCGGGGAGCGGCCCACCGGGCGGCTCGCGCGCCTCGCCCGGCCACGGTCGCGCGCGATCCCGCACGCCCCCGAGCTGATCGTCTGGCTGTACCGGCACGGCGGCCGGCTGCTCGTCAGCCGGCCCGTCGCGGCGCTCGCCGCCGTCGCCGCGGTCGCGGGCCTCGTCGCCGCGGTGCTGCTGCTCGTCCGCGGTCGCGCAGCCCCACTGGTCGTCGACGACCGGCTCGTCCTCGGGGCCGCCGCGTTCGTCGGCTTCCGCGCCGTGCTCGTGGTCGCGCACGAGCTCGCGCACGGGCTCGCGCTCGCCCGCTGCGGCCGCGCGGTCGACGCCGCCGGCGTCCGGCTGCTGCTCTGCTTCCCCTACGCGTACGTCGACACCTCCCCCGTGTGGCTCGAGCCGCGCCGGCGCCGCACCGCGGTCACGCTCGCCGGGCCGCTCTGCGACCTCGCCCTCGGTGGGATCGCCGCGACCGTCGCGCTGCTGGCCACCGACCCGCTCGTCGCGCAGCTCGCCTTCCAGGCGTGCGTCGCCGCCTACGTCGGGGCGCTGCTGAACCTCAACCCGCTGCTGGACCGCGACGGCTACCACCTGCTCGTCGACCATCTCGGGGAGCCGCACCTGCGCCGCCGCGCGATCACCCGCATGCAGGCGCGGCTCGCGGGCACGCCGGTGACGCCGGACAGCGGACCGCTGACCGCGTTCGCCGTCGCGACCGTCGCCTGGGGCGTCGCCGGCGCCACGCTGCTCGTCGGCACGGTCGCGCTCTCCTCCGGCGCCCTCGGCCGCGCGGTGCCGGAGGACCTGCGCTGGTGGGTCCTCGGGCCCGCCTGGCTGCTCGCCGTCGCCCCCACCGCCTACCTGCTCGGCCGCCCGCTCCGCCACCGAGGACTCGCCCGTGCCTGACCCGCTCCTGCCCAGCGCCGACCTGCAGGCGGTGCTCGTCGTCGAGCGGCTCCTGCGCGACCCCGGGTTCCGGCGCCGCTTCCGCGCCGAGCCGGTCGGCGCCTGCGCGCTGGAGGGACTCGGGGAGATGGCCCTGCGCCTGCACCACAGCTCCACCGGGCATCAGGCGCTCGAGCCGCGGGAGCTGCGCTCGAGCGTCGCCGGGGTCGTCATGGCCGCCGCGGTCGAGGCGGCCGCGATCGAGCACGCCGTCACCACGTACGGCGACGCGTCGGTGCAGGCCGTCCGCGACGCGGCGGGCGCCGTCGACCTCGAGACCGTCGACCGCGTGCTGCGCGGCGCGCCGGAGCCGCTGCCCCCGACCGGGACCGTCGTCACCGCCCCGCTCCCGGGCGAGGAGCTGCCGCCGACCACGCCCGCCGCGACGTCCCCGGACCCGCTGTGGACCCCGGGCGGTGACGGCACCGGCGTCGCGGCGTCCGCCGCCGTCGAGGACCCTGCGGCCGCGGCCGCCGCGATCCCCGCGGACCCGTTCGCCGAGATCCCGCAGACCGACTACCCCGGTGACGGCGCGGGCCGCGCCGAGCTCGCCCGCTGGATGGGCGCCGCCGCCCAGGAGGCCGGGCTGCCCGCAGAGCTGCCCGTGATGGCCGCGCTCGTGGAGTCCGGGCTGCGCAACCTCAGCTACGGGGACGCCGACAGCGTCGGCTTCTTCCAGATGCGCCTGTCGATCTGGAACCACGGCGCCTACCGCGGCTACCTCGAGGACCCGCAGCTCCAGCTCGCCTGGTTCATCGACCACGCGAGCGCCGTGCGCGACCGGCTGATCGCCGCGGGCGCCGGCGACCCCGTCGAGGACCCGGGCGCCTGGGGCCGGTGGATCGCCGACGTCGAGCGCCCGGCCGAGATGTACCGCGGCCGCTACCAGCTGCGCCTCGAGGAGGCCCGCGAGCTGCTCGACAGCGCGCCGGCGCTCTCGACACCGGACGAGCTGACCGTGCCCGCCGTCGAGAACCCCGGCGCGCTCGAGCCCGGCGCCCTGCCCGGGGCGACCGACTCGGCCCGCGAGCTCGCCGCGGAGGTGCTCGACGACGACCGGATCACACTCGACGGCGACGGCATCGCCGACTTCCGCGCCGAGCGGATCGACCCGCGCGTCAGCGCGGTCCTGCTGTCGCTGGCCGAGCGTCACCCGATCACCGTGTCGGTGCTCGAGACGGGCCACTCGCGCCTCACCGCGGGCGGCTCGGTCAGCAACCACTACGTCGGTCGGGCGGTCGACATCTCCGTGGTCGACGGCGCGCCGGTGACCGCGGCCAACGCGGCGGCCCGCGAGCTGTCGGAGGCGCTCGCGTCGCTCCCCGAGGCGATCCGCCCGAGCGAGATCGGCACGCCGTGGCCGCTGGAGGGCCCGGAGTACTTCACCGACGCCGGCCACCAGGACCACCTGCACATCGGCTTCGACGCCCCGCTCGCCGGGATCGAGCTGCCCGACGTCGTCCCGGGGAGCGACGGCGCCGACGCGGCCGGGGAGCCCGTCGAGCCCGCGGAGGTCGTCCCCGCCGCCGCGCCGGTCGACCCCGACCCGCGGTTCAGCGCCGCCCGCGCGACGGCGTCGTCCGGCGACGCCGACCCGACCGCCGACGGGGCGGGCTTCACCGGCGAGCCGACGTTCCGGGCCGCCGTCCCGGCCGACGAGCCCGCCCGCGGCGGCACCCGCGGCGCGACCGCGAGCGACCGGTCGGCCGGCGACGGGGCGGCCGCGCGCCCGGCGACCGAGCGGCCGTCCACCCGGCCGGCGGACCCCGAGCCGCGCTTCCGGGCCGCGGCGGGCGACGACGCCCCGCCCGCGGGACCGCGGGGCCGCGGCGGCGACGAGCCGGCGTTCGACGCGGGCTCCTGAGCGCGGTCGGCGGTCCGGCCCCGGCCACCCTCGGCGTACTGGGTGATCCGGCGCCCAGATATGGCATCGAGATCACCCAGAACGGCCCGGGCCGGCCGCGCGCCGGCCGTACTGGGTGATCTCGGGCCCTGATGTGGCACGCGGGTCACCCAGAACGAGCGCTCGGACGGGGCGGCCGGCCGGCGGCGAGCGGCCCGTCGGCGGGGCGCTGCCCCTTCGGGCCGCCTTGCGGGTCGGACGGGCAGAGCCGCTCGGGGTTCTCACGCGCGCGGTCTAGCGTGCGGTCACCGATGCCTGCGCCCGTCCTCACCGCCTCCGCGAAGATCATGTGCCCGCACGGCGGGCAGGTGACGCTCATCCCCAAGCAGATGAAGGTGCTCGCCAACGGCAGCCCGGTCCTGTGCCTGGGTGACGTCGCCGGCTCGCCGATCGTCGGCTGCACGCTGCCGCCGACCCCGGCGACCGTGCCGTGCACCGTCGTGGCGACCGAGATCCCCGTCCCGAAGGTCGGGATGAACCCGCAGGTGATGGTCAACGGCAAGCCCGTCCTGCTCCAGGGACTGCAGGGCCTGACGAACTCGGTGCCGCCCGGCCCGTTCATCGTCGCGTTCCCCGGCCAGACGAAGGTCATGGCATGAGTGCCCTGGACCGCTACGACGTCCTGCGCGAGCTCGGCCGCGGCGGCATGGCGATCGTGCACCTCGCGCGCCAGCGCGACCTCGGCCGGCTGCTCGCGCTGAAGGAGCTCGGCGGCTTCAGCGTCGGCGACCCCGCGGTGGCCGAGCGGTTCCTGCGCGAGTCCCGCGTCGCGTCGTCGCTCAGCCACCCGAACATCGTCGCCGTCTACGACTACTTCGACGAGGACGGTACCCCGTTCATGGCGATGGAGCTCGTCGAGGGCGGCTCGCTGCGCCCGCTCGTCGGGACGCTGTCGCTGCCGCAGACCACCGGGGTGCTCGAGGCGCTGCTCTCCGCGATCGGCCTCGCGGGCCAGCAGGGGATCGTCCACCGCGACCTCAAGCCCGAGAACGTGCTCGTCAGCGCCGACGGGCACGTGAAGGTCGCAGACTTCGGCATCGCGAAGGCCGGGGAGGCCGCGCAGGGTGGCGCCAACCTCACCTCGCAGGGGATGACGGTCGGCACGCCCGCCTACATGTCGCCCGAGCAGGCGATGGCCTCCGACGACCTGACCCCCGCCTCCGACCTGTACGCGATCGGCTGCATCGCGTTCGAGCTGCTGACCGGTCAGACGCCGTTCACCGACCCGTCGCCGATGAAGCTCCTGCTCAAGCACGTGCAGGAGGAGGTCCCCGACGTCCGCTCGGTCGACCCGATGATCCCCGAGCCGATCGCCGCCTGGGTCGCGGCGATGTGCGCGAAGGACCCGGACGACCGGCCCGCCGACGCGGCCGCCGCCTGGTCGACGTTCGAGGACGCGGTGCTCGAGTTCGTCGGCCCGACCTGGCGGCGCGACGCGCGGCTGGAGCCCGCCAGCACGATCGAGATCGGCGAGCTGCCGCCGCAGACCGACACGCCGCTGCGCCCGCCGACCATGGGCGGCGCTGGGACCGCGCCGCCGCCGGGCGCCACCGGCTTCCAGACCTACCACGCGCCCGCCGCGCTGCACGAGGTGCTCGGCGAGACCGGGGAGCGGCCGTCGGGCACGCCGACCGCGACGCCCCCGCCGACCCCCGCGGCCGCGACGCCGGCCCCCACGCCCGTGCCCCGGCCCGCGGTGCGGACGCCCGCGCCCGTCCCCGCGGTCACCGGCGGGCAGATACCCGCGGTGACCCGCACGGTCACCGGGGTCGAGGAGGAGGGCCGCGGCCCGCTCGTCCCGGCGCTGCTCGCCGGGGTCGTCGCCCTGGCCGCCGGGGCGGGGCTCGCGCTGGCCGCCGGGGGCGGCTCGGACCTCGCGACCGCGGCCGGTCCCGGCGTCACGCTCCAGGCCCCGGCCGGCTGGGAGACCGCCGACCCGCGCGCGGTCGCGGGCCTCGGCCCGGACGCGGTGGCGCTCGCGCCCGCGGGCGCCGGCGCGGGCGAGCTCGTGGCCGTGGGCCGCGTCCAGCGCACGCGCGCCGACCTGCTGCCCGACGCGATGAGTCCGGGGGCCGGCGGCCCCGCCCGGGCGACGCTCGCCGCCGGCGACGCGGTCCTGCACCGCGGCGCGAAGGCGGGCGGGGCGACCGCGGACGTCTACGCGCTGCCGACCGCCGACGGCGTCGTGGTGGTCGCGTGCACGCTGGCCGACCGCGCGGCGTGCGCGGAGGTCGCCGGCTCCGTGCAGGTCGACGGGGACGTACAGGAGCTCGGGCCGACCGAGGCCGGGGCGCAGGCGCTCGGCCAGGCGCTGCAGCGGCTCTCGTCCGCGATCGAGAACCCGCAGCAGGACCTCGCCGCGGCACGCTCGCGCGGCGCGCAGGCGACCGCCGCGCGCGACCTCGGCCGCGCCTACACGTCCGCCGCCGGCGACATCGGCGACACCGAGGTCGGAGCGCTGGCGGCCGCGCCGCTGCGCGACCTCGAGCGCGCGCTGGAGCGGACCGGCAGCGCCTGGTCGGCGTACGGCTCGGCCGCGCAGTCCGGCGACGCCGCCGCGGTCGAGCAGGCGCGCGGCCGGATCGCCGGCGCGCGCGACGCGGTGAAGGCCGCGCGGGCCGCCCTGGGCCGCGCCGGATACGGAGGGAAGAGCTGATGCGCAGCACCGTCTTCGTGGTCGCCGTCACCGTCGTCGTGGGCGCGGGAGCGGGCTTCGGGCTCGGCTCCGCCCTCGGGGGCGGCGGGGACGAGCTGACCCCTGCCACGCCCGCCTCCGCGTCGCGGATCGCGGTCGACGCCGCGCCCGCCGGGCCGGCGGCGCCCGCGCTCGCCGCCGCGCAGAGCAGCGGCGGCGGCTCGTCGTCCTCGTCGGGCGGTTCATCCTCCTCGGGCGGGTCCTCCTCCGGTGGTGGCTCCTCGTCCGGCGGCTCCTCGTCGGGCGGCTCGTCCTCCGGTGGGTCCTCGGGTGGCTCGTCGTCCGGTGGGTCCTCGTCGGGCGGCTCGTCCTCGGGCGGCTCGTCCTCGGGCGGCGGCTCGTCGTCCGGCGGCAGCTCCGGGGGCTCCTCGGGCGGGTCCTCCGGCGGCGGCTCGGGCGGCGGCGGCGTGGTCATCGACGAGTTCTGAGCGCGCGGCGGGTCTAGCCCGCCGCCGTCCACGACGACCGCGGCGCCACGCCCGCGGCGCCGTCGCAGCGTCCGGCCCGGGCCGTCGGCGGACACGTGGTTCCACCGCGGGCCCCGACCGGCACCCGACCTCCCGGCCCGGCACCGCTCGCGCCGACCGGCGCCCGGGCCGCCGACCGGCACGCCACGCCAGCCGGCGCCCGGCCCGGGGACCGGCGCCCGACCGCGGCCGCAGCCCGGGCCGAGGGACCGGCGCCCGGGTCACCGCCCGGGCGCGCGGCTCACTTCGGCCGGTAGGTCGGTGCGCGGGCGTCGTCGGCGACGCGCGCGGTCTCGCGCGGCGACCCGGGCGCGAAGCGCAGCACGGTCCCGCGTTCCTGCGTGCAGCCGCTGTCGGCCTGCACGATCGCGAGCTCCCCGCCGTCCGGGCGCCACGCGACCTCGCAGGCGCGCACGTCCAGCGGCTGGGGGTCGACGAGCTCGAGATCCCCCGCGTCGGCGAGGACCACCTCGAACGCCGACGACTCGACGTTCGTGATCGCCGCGATCCGCTCCCCGTCGGGGGAGAACGCGACGCTGCGCACGCCCTTGCCGGGCACCGTGATGTCGCCCGCGGTCCGGCCGGACCAGTCGTCCGGGTCGGTCGAGAACGGCTCGTCGGTCTGGTACGCGCGGACGCTGATCACGCGGGTGTCGCTCTGGCGCACCGCCCCGACGACGAGCACGCGACCGTCGGGGCGCCACGCGGGCCGGCCCGTCAGGTTCCAGCCGTCGTCGGGCAGGCAGCGCGGGGTCAGGCGGCGCCCGGCGAGGCTGCCGAAGCAGAGGTCGCCGTCCTCCTCCTCCACCCGCAGCATCGCCACGCTGCTGCCGCGCGGGGCGACGACCGCGTCGCGCAGGCTGTCGGACCCGCTGTAGACGGTGCGCGACTCGCCGCCCGAGCCGCTCGGGCCGAGCACGAGCCGCTGCCCGTCGCGGTACAGGACGTTCTTGCCCGACGGCGCCCACGACGGCTCGACCGCCGTCCCCTCCCCGGCCGGCAGGCGGCCGAGCTCCTTGCCGCCGATCGGGTCGAGGAACGTGACCAGCCCGTCGGTCTCGACCGCGATGGTGGGGCTGCCGTCGGAGACCTCCAGGCGGACGGTCGAGCCCTCCTTGGTGCTGGAGCCCGGCTCCGGCGTCACGCTGATCAGCGCACCGGCGGGCACGCTCGCAGTGACCGACACGCGCCGCACCTCGAGCCCCGCCTCCTCGAGCGCCGAGGCGTAGTCGTCGACGCCCTTGCCGGCGATCGCGGGGACCACGACGGTCTTGCGGGACGTCGTCGTCTTCTTCTCCCCGCCGGAGGACGAGGACGCCTTCTTCTTCGTCTTCGGCGCCTTGAGGAAGACCATCACCGGCGTGCCGCGCGAGACGGGCAGGTCGGCGCGCGGGATCTGCCGGTCGACGATCCACGTCAGCGGTGAGCGTGGCGGCTCGGCGACGCCGAGCGTGAGCCCGGCGGCCCGCAGGCGCTCGTCGGCGCGGGTGCGGGTCAGGCCCGCCAGGCGCGGGGTGCGGACCTGCGGCGTGCCCGCCGCGACCTGCAGCGTGACGCTGGAACCGCGCTCGATCTCCGCCCCGGGCTCGGGGCTCTGGCCGATGATGCTGCCGGGCGGGGCGTCCTGGTCGACGCGCTGCTGCACCGGCTGAGCGAGCACGAGGCCGGCGGCGCGCAGCTGCTTGTCGGCGGTGAACGTGTCGCGTGCGCCGACGACGCGCGGGACGGTGACCTCGTCCGGCAGCCGGGTGTAGACGACGTAGGCGGCGACCGCGATCAGGGCGAGCAGCCCGACGAGCCACAGCGGCACGAGCGGCCGCTGCCGGTAGACGACGACGCGGCCCGCCAGCGCGGCCGGGCTGTCCTCCGCGCGCAGGCGGGCCAGCGTGCCGAGGTCGAGCTTGAGCTTCGGGGTCTTCGGGCGGCGCAGCGGGGAGCGGGGCGCCTTGACGGCGACGCCCTTGTCGCTCGCGTCGACCGAGCCGGTCTTCGCGGCCTCCAGCAGCGACGAGCGGGCCTGGGCGAGCCGGCCCTCCTCGTCCTGCGGCTCCTCGGGCGGGGCGGGCAGCGCCTCGATCCCCAGGCGGTGCGTGAGCCGCGGGCCGACCGGCAGCGGGATCCGCGGGCGCGCCGTGAGCTTCACGAGGCGGATCTCGCCCGCGAGCAGCTGCACGCGGTCGGCGTCGAAGCTCGTGCGGACGCGGCCGGCCTCGTCGGTGGCGACGAGCCACAGGTCGATCGGCGCGTTGCCCTCGTTGCGGACCGCGACGCGGTACTGCGCCTTGAGGCGGCCGGTCGCCAGCTCGGGGGCGACCTCGGTCGTCCAGGCGGTGAACGGCCGGATCTCCAGCTGCGCGACGGCGCGCGCGGCGACCTGGCCGGTGGCGCGCGAGAAGGCGAGGATCTCGAACGTCCAGATGCCGGCGGTCGCCTCGGGGCTGCGCGGCGGCGTGATGTCGATCCGGATCGTCTGCTCGCTGTCGTTGCCCGAGCCGACCGGCACGAGGAAGACCTCGGCGGGGGCGACGTTCACCCAGCCCTCGGGGAAGCTGACGACCTGGATCGCGTAGTTGTCGACGATGCGGCTCTCGTTGCGGATCCGCAGGTCGAAGGAGACGGGCAGGCCGGCGTCGCAGGCGGGGACGCCGGCGGCGCCGAGCTCGGTCTGGGCCTCGAGGACGAGCGACGCGTCTCCGGTGACGACGGGCGGGGCGGTCGCGGGGGGCGGGGCGACCGCCTCGACGGGGAGCGTCGCAGCGGCGGCGGCCTCGTCGGGCGCGGGGATCGCGGCGGCCGGGACCGCCGGGTCGTCGGGTGCCCCGGGCGCGTCCGGGGCGGGCGGCGGCTCGTCCTGCGTGGGCGCGGCGGCGAGCGGGTCGGCCTCGACCGCGCCCTCCGTCGCGGGCGGGGCGTCCGCGACGAGCGTGTCCTCCCCGGCGCCGGCGTCCGCTGCCGGGGCGTCCGGCGCGGCCGCGGGCACTCCGGGCGTCTCCGTGGTCGCGACCGCGTCCTCGCCGGCGGTGTCCGTCGCGACGGCCCCGACGGCGGGCAGGTACCCGGTCGGCGCCCAGCTGAGGTACTCCCCGCAGAACTCGCAGAAGTCCCGTCCCGGAGCGTTGTCCTTCCCGCAACTGCCGCAGCGAACGCCCGAGGTCACGCGGGCGGCTCCGGGGTGTCGTCCTGCGTCGGGAGCGGGGTCGGGGTCGCGGCGGGCATGTCGACCGTGGTGGCGCTGCCCTTCTTCACGCGCAGTCGCGGGCGGGCGTGCGCGGGCTTCCAGCGCTCGATGCACTGCGCGATCGCCTGCTGCATCGCGGGCTCCAGCGGCCGGTCGGAGTACACGTCGAACGCCGCCGCCTTCGCCTTCGGCGGGTCGCCCGCCTCCTCGCCGATCAGCACGCCGCCGTGGTCCTCGATGCGCAGCGGCACGTCGGGGAAGAACAGGTCGAGCACGAGCCGCAGCCCCTCCGCGGTGCCGCGGAGCCTCGCCAGCTCCCCGGCCCGGTGCAGCGCGGTGCGCCGGCGGCTCGCGGGCAGCGCCTCGACCTCGTCGACCCCGAGCCACGTCGCCAGGCCGGCGAGCGCGTGCGGCGGCGCGAGGTCCGCGTCGAAGTGCGCGGTGAGCGAGTCGAGCGTCGCGACGATCGGGTCGAGGACCTCCTCGAACCCGAGCACGAACCGCATCGTGAACTCGCTCTCGCGGTACAGCTCGGGCAGGCCGTCGCGCAGCCGGCGGCGTCCCGACACGGACGGCGGCGCCGCCTCCGGGCTGCCGGTCGGCGCGGGTGCGCGCTCCTCGCGGACGGGGACGAGCGTCATCACGTCCCCCGGATCGTGGCCTTGACGACGTGCCGGCCCGAGGCGATGACCTCGTCGGGCTGCAGCACCACGTGGGTGCCGGCCGGCTCGGGCGCCTGCTTGCCGGTCCGCAGGTCCGCCTCGTAGACGCGCAGCAGCCGGACGTACTCGACGCCCGGAACGGCGTGCACGACCCCGTAGAGCTCGCCCTGGTTGAGCGTGCGGCCGAACTCCCAGCCCGTGCCGATCTCGCCCGGGGTGCCGCCGACGAGCGGGTTGAGGAACGTGTAGAGCGCCTGCTCGGTCTCCTCGCGGATGCGCTCGGTGTCGGCGAGCGGCTCGGTCTGCACGTCGACGACGATGCTGACGGCGCGCAGCCGGACCGGCGCGACGTGCACGGTGGCGCCGAGCAGCCGGCGCTGGTCGAGGTGCGCGGCGACCTCCTCGAGCAGGTCGCGCGGCGGCTGCAGCTCCTCGAACGTCAGCGGGCGGTCGGCCGGGAAGACGGTCGGCAGCAGCCGCACCGCGATCGCCGAGCCCTCGTCCGGGGGCACGCAGACGACGCGCGCCACGCGTGGGGACGCCTCGCGCGTGAGGTGCTCGAAGTCCTCCGCGGTGACCGCGCGGTGGCGGGCGCGCAGCTCCATCGGCCCGCGGGCGCGGACGCTGTCCAGCGGCTCGGCGTCCACGCCGCCGGCGGCCGCCCGCGGGTTGACGACCTCGGCGACGCCCGACGGGCCGTTCTTCAGCACCGACAGCGCGCCGGCCGTCACGTTGCCCTCGCGGCCGCCGCCGTGCCGGTAGGCGCGCATCCGCAGCAGCGCGCCCTTCTCCGGGACCGCACCGTGGCGGCGCCAGCTGCCGTCGGGCTGGCGCAGCGCGGGCCCGAGCTCGACGGTCCCGGTCGCCGGGTCGCAGACGTACACGTGGTCGTCCGGGCCCGCGTCGGCGAAGCTCTCGACCGGCTGCCACGGCTGCCAGCGACCGCCCGAGACGCGCACCTCGAGGACCTCGTCGCCGCGCGGCGCGAGGATCGGGGCGGAGCGCAGCTCGAACGTCTGGCCGGCGGTGCCGTCGCTCTCCCCCAGCGGCTCCTCCTCGACGCGCGTGGCGTGCTCGGCCGGGACGGTCGCGCCGATCACGGTCGCGCCGACGCCGAGCAGCCGGGGGGGCTCCTGGTAGGCGCCGCCGCCCTCGAACGGGTCGAGCAGCCGGCAGCGGATCCAGTGCAGCCGCTCGCCGCCGAACGAGGCCCGGGTGCTCTCGGGCGGCAGCGCCAGCACGATGCGGCCGGAGCCGAAGTTGAAGCCGCCGGTCGTGTCGAGCAGGACCTCGCAGGGCTCCCAGCGGTCGTCGGCGGCGATGACCTCCCAGCGCAGCGGCGGACGGTCGGGGTCGACGCCCGCGCCGCGCGCGGACTCGGCCTCGACGTCGAGCTCGAGCACGAGGCCGTCGAGGGCGGGCTCGAAGCCGAGCAGGACCGCGTCGCCGGGCTGCGGCGGCGTGGCGAAGGCCGCCTGGTCCGGTCCGACCGGCCGGGCGATGCCGTCGGCCAGCGGCACGACGCGCACCTCGCCGGAGCGGGTGAGCACGCACGCGGACGCCTGCAGCGGCTCGATCACGCGGCCCTGGGAGACCTGGAAGACGACCTCGGGCGCCCCGTACGCGGGCACGTTGGCGACCTCGGTCTCCCCCGCGCGGATCTCGATCGGCTCGTCCGGCGGCGCCGACAGCAGGATCCGCACGTCGGTGCGCGCGGGCGCCGGCGGGCGCAGGCGGACGCCGAGCAGGTCGAGCAGCTGCACGTGGACCTTGTCCGGCACCCGGTTGAGCCGGTAGATCGTCATCTCCGTCATCCACGCGAACAGCTCGATGAGCGTGATCCCCGGGTCGGAGACGTTGTGCTCGGTCCACTCCGGGCAGACGCGCGCGATGCGCGTGCGCGCCTCGGAGACGAGCTCCTGGAAGCGGCGGTCGTCGAGCTCGATCTCGGGCAGTCTCACGCGGGGTCCTCGGCGGGGATCAGGTAGAAGGGGTGGACGAGGTTGCGGATGCTCCCGGTCTCCCGGAGGCGGTAGGTCAGCTCGACGTGCAGCTCGCCCTCGTCGGCGCGCGCGAGGTCGAAGTCGACGGCCTCGACGTCGATTCGGGGCTCCCAGCGGTCGAGCGCCTCGCGGACGGCGCCCTCGACGCGGCCCAGCGTCTCGGGGTCGAGCTGGTCGAAGACGTGGTCGTGGACCCGGCAGCCGAACTCGGGGCGCATCGGCCGCTCGCCGGGCGCGGTCGCGAGGATGATCCCGATCGCCTGCGCGACGTCCTCGTCGCCGCGGGCGAGCGCGAGCGCCCCGCGCTGGTCGACGCCGAGCGGGAACGCGATCCCGTTGCCGAGCAGGCCGCTCATCCGAGCATCACCGTCGCCCCGGAGACCTTCGCCATCGCGGTCGCGTTGATCTCGACGATCGCGCCCTTGAGCTTCAACGGCCCGTTGGCCTCGATGCTCAGCTGCGCGGTGCTGCTGATCTTCACGGCGCTGACGCCGCTGATGGCGATCTGGCCCTTGGCGTCGACCTTCACGTCGGAGGCGGCGGCCTCGATCGCGATGGCGGCGGTCTCGGACTTCAGCGTCATCGCCTTGTTGGCGGTGAGCTCCAGCGGTCCCTGTGCGGCCTTCACGGTCATCCCCTTGTCGGTGGCGACGAGCGCCTTGCCCTTGAACGCGGCGTCGAGGTCCTTGTCCTGCCGGATCCCGATCGCCGTCGCGGGGTCGACCATCGCCGCGTCGGGCTTGTCCTTGCCGTTGTGCAGGACCCCGAGGACGAAGCAGCGCTCGATGTCGCCGTGCTCGAAGCCGAGCACGACCTCGTCGTCGACCATCAGCTGCTGGTAGGTGCCGCGGTTGGCCCCGGCGGAGCCGAGCGCGACGCGCGCCCAGTCGGTCTCGAGGCCCTCCAGGACGGGGATCTTGACCTTCACGCGCCCGAGCTTCTTCGGGTCCTTCGTGTTGGTGACGACGCCGACGACGAGCTGGTCGGTGGCGCGGCGGGCGGGCGCGGACCCGAGGTCCTGCAGCAGGCTGCTCTCGCCGCCGCCCAGGCGCAGCCGCGTGACGTACCCGCCGGCAGCGTGGAAGACGTGGGTCGCGCCGACGATGACGTGCTTGCCGCCGAAGCGCTTGCCGACGCCGGTGACGTTTGCGGTGGCGCCGGGCCGCAGCCGCGGGTCGCCGTGGGCGACGGCCTCGGCCTCGAGGAAGTGGCGGGCGACCTCGGCGGCGGCGGCCTTCGCGAGCGGCTCGGTCGTCTTCGTGCCCTCGCCGGGCCGCATGGCGTACGTGACGCGCCCGGTCGCGGCGGGACGCTTGAGGGCGGGCGCGGTCTTCGGGACCGGCGCCTTGGCGACGGTCTCGCGCTTCTGCTCGGGATCCCACTGGGTGACGACGACCTCCTTGCGCTGGCCGGCCCCGGAGGCCCGGGGGCGGAAGCGCAGCAGGCCCTGCCCCCAGGCGAGCTCGATCTCGCGGGCGCCGCGGGCGGCGGCCCCGACCTCCACGACGGTGAGCGTGCCGAGGTCGGACTGCAGGCGCCCGCCCGCGTCGCGCAGCAGGCGGGTGAGGAACCGCCAGTCGCTCTCGGCGACCTGGTCGATCGTCTCGAGCTTGGCGGGGGCGACGACCGTGTCGATCGACCCCACCCTGAGGCCGTGCTCGGCGGCGATCTTCTGCAGCGCGTCGCGGGCGCTCGCCTGCTTGAAGGTGCGCGACGCCACCGTGTTGTGCATCCGGTGGGTGGCGTCGAACGCGACGAGGTCGATGGTCG
The DNA here is from genome assembly GCF_009707605.1 of Conexibacter sp. W3-3-2. NCBI lineage: Bacteria > Bacillati > Actinomycetota > Thermoleophilia > Solirubrobacterales > Conexibacteraceae > Conexibacter > Conexibacter sp. W3-3-2. The sequence continues at coordinate 1,955,903 of NZ_WLYW01000001.1, forward strand.
TGCCGAGCTCCCCGCCGAACTCGACCTCGACGGCGGCGACCTCGCCGACGAACACGGTCGCGGCGGTGCGCTGGAGGGCGGCGCCGAGCTTGATCTCGAGCTTCGCGCCGATCACGAACGCGCGATGGTCGACGAGCTCGTGGCGGTGGTCGTTGAAGCGCAGGGTCGCGCGGTCGGGCAGGCCGGTGGCGAGGTCGATCTCGGCGTGCGCGAGCTGTGCGGCGATCAGCGGGTCGAGCGGGCTGCCGTCGAGCTTGACGTCGATGCCGGGGGCCAGGACGGCGGAGTCGGCGGGGCTCATGCGTCGATGGCGGGGACCGTCAGCCGGCTCCCGGGTCGCAGGTTCATGGGGTCGTCGATGCCGTTGGCGTGGGCGATCTCGCGCCAGCGGGTGGCGTCCCCGTACATCGCGTAGGCGACGGAGGGGAGCGAGTCGCCGAGCGTGACGACGTGCACGGTGCGCATCGCGTCGGCGCGGGTGGTCGGGTTCTGCGCCTTCGGCGTGCTGGAGCTGGACCGCGAGTCGGCGGGGGCCACCTGCAGCAGCGACAGGCGCACCCAGGCCCGGACGGGCTCGCCGTCGGGCCGGAACAGGACGTACTGGACCTCGAGCCGGGTCGGGACGGCCTTGAAGGTCTCGACCGCGCCCCAGCGGAACGTGACGGTGGGGGGCGTGTGCCCGGCGACGGCGCCGCCGCCCTTCGGGGGCACGACCTCCATCATCTTGAAGAGGCGGTCGGTGATCGGCCGCACGCTCGTCTTCGCCGGGCGCGAGAGGGTGACGTCGAGCAGCAGCTCGAGGTGCAGCTCGCGCGGGTGACCACCGGCGAACTGGGTGCGCGCGAGGCTCGTGCCCGGGACCGGGGTGACGTGGTAGGCGTTGGTCTTGGAGATCGCGTACTGCGCCGGGTTGAAGAGGACGTCGATCTTCTGCTGGCCCTCGATCTCCAGCGACGCCCGCTGGACCGTGGTCGGCTTCGGCTGGGCGGGCTTCGCCATCGCGGCGGGTCGCGCGGGCGCGCCGCCCGGGCGGCCGGTCGCCGCGGGCTCGACCCCGCGCGGGCCGGCGGGCACGAGCTGGCCGCCCGCGGCACCGGTCGCGCCGCCGGCCGCACCGCCCGCGGCGGCACCGGCGGCCGCACCGGTGGCGCCACCGGCGGCGGCGGCGCGCGTGGCGGTGGGCGCCGGGCGGGCACCTCCGCCGGCGGCGGCGCCGGGGGCCGCCGCCTGCCCGGGCTTCTTCGCCGCAGGATCGGCCGGGGGGCCGGAAGTCGTGTCGGCGGCGCCGCCGGCGGGTCCGGCGGGGGCCTGCCCCGCCGGCTTCCCGGCCGCGCCCGTCCCGCCGCCGGCGCCGCCGGCAGGCTGTGCCGCCGCCTGGCCGGGCTTCTTCTGCGCGGGGTCGGCGGGAGGACCGGAGGACGTGTCCTGCGCGGGGGCGCCCGCTGCGCCACCGGCGGCGGGCGTGCCGCCCGCGGCCCCGGCGGGCGCGGCCGCGCCGCCCTTCGCGGCACCGGCACCGCCGGTCGCGGCACCGCCACCACCTGCTGGGCCTGCGCCCGCCGCGCCACCACCGGGAGCGCCCGCGGCACCACCACCGGGAGCGCCCGCGGCACCGCCACCGGCAGCGCCCGCGGCACCGCCACCGGCAGCGCCCGCGGCACCGCCACCGGCAGCGCCTGCGGCACCACCAGCGGGAGCGCCCGCGGCGCCGGCGCCCGGAGCACCTGCCCCGCCGCCCGGAGCACCCGGAGCCCCGGGTGCCCCCGGCGCCGCCGCGGTCCCGGCGGCTGCGGCGCGGTCGGCCGCCGCGTTGGCGGCGGCGACGGCCTGCGGGTCGACCCCCGCCGCGGACGCGGCGGACGACGCGGCCGAGCGCGCGGTGCCTCCACCGGCCGCCGTGCTCGCGGCGGACGATGCGGCTGCCGCGGTCTGGGCGTCGGCGCCCGCCGCGGACGCGGCCGCACCGGCCGCCCCGCCGGCCGAGCCGCGTGCGGCGGCCTCGGTCGCGGCCTTCGGGTCGCGGATGACCGCGTCGGCGGTCGGCGGGGTGACGCCGGGCGGCGGCTTGGGCGTGCCGCTCCCGGTCGACGCGTCGGCGGGCGGCGCGGGCTTCGCGCCGTCCTGGTCCTTGGGCTCCTCCTCCGGGGTCTTCGCGTCGTCGGTCATGTCGGGAGCTCCGTCAGGCCACCGTGGGCGATCTCGACGACCTCGGCGCCGACGCGACCGCTGCCGGCGTCGAACGTCGGGCCGACCCAGCGGACGGGGAAGGCGTCGGCGAACGACCACTTGCGCACGACCTGGCCGTCCGCCGAGAGGGTGAGCGTGACCTCTTGGCGCGTCGCGCCCAGGCGCGTCTCGCGGAACCAGCTGGACAGCGCCGGGGTCATCATCCCGCCGGAGAGCACGAGGTTCGGGTAGCTCACCGCGCCGGGGAGCCGGTGCACGAGGTCGTTGTTGCCGCCCTCGCGGTACTCGAAGACCTGCACGGTCGCCTCCAGGCCCTGGACGCTCGCGAAGTTGCCGAGCGTCCGGCCCACGACCTCGAGGACGAACGTGTAGCGCTGGTCGGTGTCGATGGTCGGCGGGGTCATGGGCGCAGCGGGTCGTCGGGGCCGATGCCGAGCCGGTCGCGGTCGTCGCGGACCGTGCGGCGCAGCCGGGCGAGCAGGTCGTCGTAGGCGAGCTCGGAGCGCAGGCCGGACGGCGCGCCGGCCGTGGTCGCGCCGCCGCGCGCCGTGGCGCCCGCGGCGAGGTCGGCGGTGCCGCCGGCCGCCGGAGCGAGCGCCGGGGCCGTCGGGGCGGGCGGCGTCGGCGCGGTGCCGTCGCCGTCGGCGCCGGCGTCCGCACCGGGACCGGCGGGCCCCGATGGTCCGCCACCGGACGGCATGTCCGGCCCGCTGCTGCCGGGCCCGCCGCCGGACGCGTGACCGGTGGGCGGCTGGCCCGCGGGCGGGCCGGAGCGCCGGGCCGCGACCGGCGTGGACGGGCGTGCGCCAGGGCCGGCCGCGGCGGTCGGGGACGGGGCGGCCCGGGGCGTCGCGACGGGTCGCGGCGCCGCGACGGGGACCGGCGGGGCGAGCGGTGCGGGCGCGGGCTCCGGGGCGGGCGCGTCGGCGAGGCGAACCGCGACCTGCCGGGCCTGCTCGGCCCAGACCGGGGTCGACGGGGCCCGGTCGGCGTCGCCCTGCGCGAGCTCCACCGCCGCGGGGGCGACCTCCAGCAGCGCGGTCGGCGCGGCGGCGGGCGCGGCCACCGGCCGCACGGTGGCCCGCGCGGCGGGGCCGGCGGCCGGGGTCGGGCGCGGGATGGCGCCGAGCGTCACGGGGACGACGGCGCGGGCGGGCGCGGCCACGGCGGGCCGGGCGGGCGCCGGACGGGCGCTCGGGCGCAGCAGGCGGCCGAGCCGCGCGAACGCGCCGGCGCGGCGGGGTGCCTCCCTCGGAACCGGGGCCGGCGGGCAGCGGCGCAGGCGGCTCCGGACGGCGCAGGACGGCGCGGACCGGTCGGCGCTCGGGCGCACGGAGGACCGGGCGCTGCAGGCCGCGGACGGCACCGTCGAAGCGGGGCGCGGCGATCGTGGGGCCGTCGGGTGCGGGCGCGGCGGCGCGGTCGGTCGCCGCGTCCGCGGGCGCCGCGGCCTCGGCGGTGACGGGGGCGGCGGGCGCGACGGCGGAGGAGAAGGACGGCGGACCGGGCGGCGTCAGCGAGATCCCCGTCGGCCGGTCGACCATCGACGCGGGCCGTCGGTCGCCGAGGTCGGCGTCGGGCTCGACGGGCGCCGGGGCCGGCGCGGGGCCCGCAGGATCGATCGCGGGCGCCGGTGCGGCGGCGTCCTGCAGCAGAGCGGGGACCGCGGCGGGGACCACCGCGGTCTCGGCCGGCGCTGTGCTGGTGGGCGGCGCGTCCTCGAGGACCGCCGGTGCATTCTCGGTGACCGGGGTCGCGGAGCGCTCGGGCGCGACCGCGCCGGCCGGCGGCGCAGGCACCGGCATGCCCGCCGCGGGCGTGGCCGGAGCAGCCGCGACGACGGCGGGAGGCGCGGGGCGAGCGGCGTCGGACACGGCGCCGCCGGACCGGGCCGGCGGCGCCGGGCGCGATGCGGCGTCGGCCGCGCTGACCTCGGCGCGGCCCGCGCGGGCGGGAACGGCCGGGCGCGGGGTGTCGGGCGCCACCGGGGCCGGCGTGACGGCGGTGGCCTCCGGGCGGGGGCGCGGGGCGGCGACCGGCTCGGCCGTGGGGGCGGGACGGTCCGTCGCGGTGGGCCGCGGCGCGACCTGGGAGGCCGTCGGGCGGCCGGGGACCTCGGGACGCTGCGGGTCGGCCGCCGCCTGCTCGACGAGCGGCGCGGCCGGGGCGCCGGCAGTGGCCGGGTCCGGCGTCGCGGCGACGGTCGGTCCCGCGGCGGGCGGGTCGGGCTCGTCGTCGGAGCCACGGTCGGACCGGTCGGTCGCCGCGGGCGCGGCGGGCTCGGGCGCCGCAGCCGCGGGCTCGGGCGCCGCGACAGGCTCGGGCGCCGCCACGGGCTCGGGCGCCGCCACGGGCTCGGGCGCCGCCACGGGCTCGGGCGCCGCCACGGGCTCGGGCGCCGCCGCGGGATCGGGCGTCGGGCTGCCGGGCTCGATGATGCGCGCGCGACGGGCCCGCTCGGGGCGCTTGGCGTACACGTCCGTGGCGTTCGGGTCGATCGGCAGCTCCCAGGCGATCGGGCCGTAGTCCTCGGCCAGCAGCGCGCGCCAGATGTTCTCGTTGATGTGCGGTGGCGGCGGCATGATCGTGCCGCGGCTCGTGTCGACCGACGCCTCCGCGGGCGCGGGCGCCGGAGCGGCCGGGGCCGGGGCCGGGGCGGCCGCCGTCGCCGCAGCGGCGGGCACCGCCGGCGCCGACGGGCTCGGCTCCGGCGCGGGACGCTCGGGCGGCGCGGTCGCTGCCGCCGGCGCAGGAGCGGCGGGCCGCGACGCGACCGGGCGCGGCGGGGTCGCCCGCGTCGAGGACAGGCGCGAGGGGCGCCGCGGAGCGGGCGCCTCGGCAGCCGCGGCCGGGACCGGCGCGGCCGGGACCGGCGCGACCGGGACCGGCGCTGCCGCCGCCGGGGCGGGCGCCGCAGCGGCCGCCGGCGCGACCGGCGGCGCGGCCTCGTCGGGGATCGGGGCGAAGGCCCAGGCAGGCACGCCCGGGTCGGCGGTGGCGATCAGCCCCTCCGGCTCCGGGGCGACGACCTCGGGCACGGGGACGCCGTCGGCGTCGACCCACCCCTCGTCGATCGTCCACGCCGCCGCGGGGACCGGTGCCGCCGCGGCGACCGGGGACGCGGGCACCGCGGGGACCGGCGCGGGAGCGGGGACCGGTGCGGGGACGGGCTCCGGCGGCAGCGCGGCCGCGAGCACGGTCGGGGGCAGCACGGGTGCCGCCAGCCGCAGCACCGACGACGCGCGCCCGGCCGTGCGTCGCAGCGCGACGTGGCCGCCGGCCATGCGGGCCTCGGCGGCGTCGGCGCGCGCGGCGAGCCGCGCCACCGCGCTGGGCGCGGGACGCAGCCCGATCGGCACGCGCGGGCGGGATCCGGGGGGCGGCGTGCTCATCGTGCTCCCGTGTCGTGCGACCCGCTCGCGCGGGCGTGCGCCGCGAACGCGCGGCGGTCGCGGTGCTCGAGGTCGAGGATGGCGTCCAGCGACCAGCCGAACGCCTGGGCGATCACGGCCGTCTCAGCCATCAGCTCCTGCTGAGACGGCCTCGTCATCCCCCCAGCCCACCGTCCTCGATGGCGGAGAGATCGACGTCGAACGCGTCGCCGCAGCCCGGGCAGGTGACCGTGCCGACGACCTCGCCGCTGGCGTTGAGCCGCTCGTAGAGCCGCTGCAGGTGGTCGAAGTCGACGGCGAACATGTTCTCGAGGATCTCGGGGGTGACGGGCTCGATGCCGCCCACCCGCACGACCGTGCGGGCGAGCAGCAGGACGCTGAGGTACGCGCCGTTGGCGCGTACCGCGGGGTCTCGCAGCGGCTCGATCTCGTCGCGAGCCGTCGCGAGACGCATGACTCCGTCGCGGTGCAGGGCACCCGAGCTGTCGAGCACCCCCGGGGGAGCGTGAACGGCACCTCGGTCGCCAGCATGCGGCTACTTCGTGCGCTCGATCTTCTCGCAGTCGAACGTGGCCTGGAGGTCGAGGTGACCGCCCGCCTCGACGCTGATCGAGCTGACGCTGAGCGCCGTGATGACGGCCTTCGTCAGCGCCCAGGTCGCCACCGGGGCGTTGGCGGCGTTGAACAGCGTGAGGGTGCCGTCCTTCATGTTGCCCTCGAGGCCCTTGTCGGCGACGGCCTTGATCCAGTTGTCGAGGCCGAGGTCGGCGGTGGCGCCGGCCGAGCAGGTGATCGAGCCGTACTCGACCGAGGACGCCGTCCGCTGGCGGATCGGCTGCCCCATCGAGTCGCTGGTGCTCGACGTGTGCAGCGGCACGGAGATGCTGACGCCCTGGACGTCCTTGAACTGCGCGTTGATGCCCGGGAACTGCAGATCGAAGTACTTCGCGTCCAGCGGCGCGGGAGCGGTGGTGGCCATGGTGATGGTCCTCCTGGTGGTCGGTGTGGGTTCTCAGTCGGGACGGGGACTACTCGTCGCCACCGTCGTCGCCGCCGCCGTCGGCGAACTGGCTGAGCCGGAAGATCACGAACTCGGCGGGCTTGACCGGGCTGATGCCGATCTCGCAGACGACCTGGCCGGCCTCGATCGAGTCGGGCGGGTTGGTCTCCGCATCGCACTTGACGAAGAACGCCTGGCTCTCGCTCGTGCCGAACAGGGCCCCCGACCGCCAGGTGCGGTTGAGGAAGTTCGAGACCGAGACCTGGAGCTTCATCCACAGGCGCTCGTCGTTGGGCTCGAACACCGACCACTGCGTGCCCTCCATGACGGACTGGGACACGTAGTTGAAGAGGCGGCGCACGTTGATGTAGCGCCACTCCGGATCGCTGGAGAGCGTGCGTGCGCCCCAGATGCGGATGCCGCGGCCGGTGAACGACCGGATGCAGTTGATGCCCGCCTTGTTCAGGGCGCCCTGCTCGGCGCTGGTGATCTGGAACGCGAGCGAGTTCGCGCCCATGACCACCTCGTTGGCCGGGGCCTTGTGGACGCCGCGCTGCGCGTCGGTGCGCGCCCAGGCGCCGGCGACGTGGCCGGACGGCGGGACGGCCAGCGGGCGCTTGGTCAGCGGGTCGATGACCTCGATCCACGGCCAGTAGAGCGCGGCGAACTTCGAGTCGTAGCCGGCGGTGTCCTGCCGCCACTCGAGGACCTCCTGCGGGAGCAGGCCGTCCGGCGTGTCGAGGATGACCATGCGGTCACCGGTCGACTCGCAGTGGGCGATGATCTTGCCCTGCACGTCGCGCAGGAGCGTGTCGTCGCCGTTCTCGCCGATGAGGTTGACGGCGTCGGGGACGCAGACGATCGAGATCTCGTCGATGGCGACGAGCCCGCCGATGCCCTGACGGCGCGCGACGTCGCCCTCGAACTCCGAGGCGTCGAGGTCGGAGGAGGTCGGGGCCGGGGCGGCGAGCTGGTAGGTGCCCAGCGCGGGGACGCGCTGCGTCTCCGGGAGGCTCGCGCCGGTGTCCTCGACGATGATGATCTTCGAGCTCGCGTTGACCTTCGTCGCGAGGTTGGTGCGGCCCTTCTTGAGGCTGAGGCCGGTGTGCTCCTCGCGGTCGTCACCGGCGGTGACGACGATGCGGTAGGTGGTCTCGGCCGGCTTGTCGTCGTCGCCCTTGGCGGCGGGCTCCTCGTCGATCTCGACCGTGACCGGCGCGGTGATCTCCGGCCGCGCGACGGCGCGGTAGGACTCGACCGACAGGTCGGCGGCCGCCGGGAGGGCGGCGACCGGGGCGGGCGCCTCGCCGTCGCCGGCGCCGACGCGCACGACCCAGCAGAGGGAGCCGCCGTTCTGGAAGAAGCCGTAGACCGCGTGGGCCAGGTAGGCGCCGTCCATGAAGGCGCCGCGCTCGGGCGCGGACGGGTCGCCGAAGATGCGCGAGAACTGCGTGAAGTTGCTGATGCGCATCGGCGTGTTGGTGGGGCCGCCGGGGGCGAGCCCGACGAAGGCGGCGACCGAGGTGCTGACCCCCTCGATCGGCTTGCTCTGTGCCGGGACCTCTTCGACGTAGACCCCGGGGGTCAGGTAAGACGTGGCCATCTTGCTCCTCGCGTGCTCGGTTCCTCGCGCTGCCCGCTCGTCGGGCGACGATGCAGGCGACTCTCACAGCGGCTCCGCGGGCGGACAAGAACCGTCCGGGCAGCCGTTCGGGCACTTTTGGGTGCCCCGGGGCGTCGGGCCCCTCAGCGCCTCGCTCGGCGGGGCGCTGACACGACGAGGTCCACGGGCGCACCCGGGACGGTCGTCTCGACGGTGGCGGTCCGGCCCTCGCGATCCCGGACCTCGATCTCCAGGGGCCCCGGCGCCAGGCGCGGGAGCCGGAAGCGGCCGTCCTCGTCGGTGCTGGCGACCTTCCCGAGGGTCGGGACCGCCACCCACGCGTCGGGCACGGGCTCGCCGTCCTCGTCGCGGACGGTGCCGCCGAGCGCGTGGAACTCGGTGGCGACCGCGCGCCGGTTGTCGGACGAGCGGGTGACGATCGTGGTGGTGCGCACGTCGGGGCCGCGCTGGGTGCGTAGGCCGCTCTCGATCGCGAGCGTGACCGTCCAGTCGATCGCCGGCTTGTAGTGGCCGCCGACGGACTGCCAGAACTCCGATCGGCGGTCGGTCCGGCCGCTGCCGATCGAGGCGACGACGGGGAACGGCTGCGTGCTGCCGAGCTGCTCGCCGAGGACGAGGTCCAGCGCGGTGAAGGTGTGGAGGATCGCCAGGACCTGGGACAGCAGGCGGTGCTCGTCGACGACGGCGGGCGCCCAGGCGGTGATCGCGAACATGAGGTCGACGCGCAGCGGCGGCGGCCGGTCGACGGTGCCCTCGGGGCCGCGCTGGGCCTGCGTCCCGGAGCTCGGAGACTGCGACTTCTGCAGGTCGTAGAGGAACAGGTCGACGGTTGGGCGGCTGAGCCGGGCGGCCCAGTCCTTCGTCGGGGTCTCGAAGACGACGTCGGCGTCCTCGAAGCCGTGCCGCGCCAGCTGCTGCTTCAGGAGCGCCTGGATCCCGCGGTCGAGATCGGCGATGAGCGTCGTCTCGGGGACGTCGATGATGGTGCCCATTCGACCGTCCATCCCATCCGGTCGGCGGGCGCGCGCCTAGGGGCGGACGGGAGGACGATCGGGCACCCGTGCGTGGCCGCCCGCTTGGCGGTCCGAACGGGCAGGACACCGTTCCCGTTCGCCACTGTGCGGCGGGGGGCCGCGCGGACGAGGATCACGGTGTGTCCCCCGAGCTTCACGGGGCGGTCCACGCCGATCCCCCCCACCCTTCCCGTGCTCGAGTACGAGCGTGTCCCCGCCATCGACCCCTTGTCTGCGTCGGAGACGGCGTTCGTCGGCTTCGCGGCCGGCGGCCCGCTGGACCGGCCGGTCCGCGTGTCCTCGCTGGACGAGTTCAGCGCGGCGTTCTCCGATCCCGATCATCCGCGGGCGGGGCCGCTCGTGCGCGGCGGCATGCTCGGCCACGCGGTCCGCGGGTTCTTCGAGAACGGCGGCGGGGCCTGCTGGGTGATCAGGACCCCCGGGACGCCCGGGGAGAGCGACGAGGCGGCCCATGTGGGGATCGCCTCGGGCGGGGGCATGCAGCTGCTCGCCAGGCTCGACGGCCCGCTGGTGGTCGTCGCCCCGGACGCGTACGGGATCGGCCCGGACCCGGCGATCGCCGACCGGGTGCAGGCCGCGCTCGGCCATCTGGCCGACGCGTCGGCCGACCGGATCGCGATCCTCGCCGCCCCGATGGGCGCGACGACGCAGGACGTGCTGCAGTGGCGCGCGCGGCTGGGCCTGGACTCGCCGGCGGCGGCGGTCTTCCACCCGTGGATCAGCCCCGGTGACGGCCCTGCCGGGCTGCGGCGCACGATCACGCCGGTCGGGCACGTCGCGGGCGTGTGGGCGCGGCTCGAGCGCCGGCACGGCGTCGGGCGGGCCCCGACCGCCTCGCGGCTGGCGGGCGCGGCGTCGCTGCAGGGCGAGGTCGCCCGCGACGAGCAGCAGCAGCTGCAGCGCAACGGGATCAACGTGCTGCGCGCCTGGCCCGAGGAGACCGTGCACGTGTGGGGCGCGCGGTCGCTGAGCAGCGACCAGGACTTCCGCTACGTCCACCACCGCCGCATCGTCGCCCACCTCGCGGGGTCGGTCCTGCGCGGGACCGCGTGGGTCGGGGCGACCGACGGCGACGAGGACGTGCAGCGCCGGGTCCGGCTGGCGGTCGTCGACTTCCTCGGTCGCGCGTGGCGCGACGGCCTTCTCCACGGGGCGGCGGCCGAGCAGGCGTTCCAGGTCGAGACCGAGGTCGTGCAGGACAGACGACGGCGGGCGCTCGTCCTGACGCTGGGGCTGGCGATCCGCCATTCGGCCGAGCTGCGGAGGGTGCGCGTCGCACAGCCGCTGGCTCAGTGACACGCGGTCATCGCGCCAGCATGCGTCGGGTTCTTCGACGCGTCTTCGGCACGCCCGGTATGTTGCACACAACAGCGGGACGGTCCAAGACGGCCCGCTGGCGTGTCAGCAACTCGGTCCGGGGGGACGGAACCGTGTCACAGTCGGTGGAAGTGATGATCGTCGAGCGCCATCCGGTGGAGGTTGTCCCGTAGCTCGTAGAACTTTGTAGGCGGCGGTTCTCCCGCCTCGTCCGCTCCCGTTGGGAGCGTGACGGGTGCTTGAAGTCCATCCGAGACAGGAGAACCGCCGTGAGGAACGTAGAGCAGGACCCCGACGGCCGCGAGCTCGCGCTGCCGCCCGCTGTGCAGGAGGCGCTCGGAGAGCTCGTCAATGCCGCCAAGGACGGGCTGCTGGCGTTGAGCGTCGGCGTCGGGCTCGGCGTGCTGGACACGCTGATGGAAGAAGAGGTCACCGAGGTCGTCGGCCCGAAAGGCCGACGCGACCCGGACCGCGTCGCGGTGCGCCACGGCCACGAACCGGGCGAGGTCACCTTGGGCGGCCGGCGTGTCGGCGTGCAACGCCCGCGGGTGCGGGCCGCTGACGGCAGCGGCGAGATCCGCCTTCAGACCTACGCGCACTTCGCCGACCGTGACCCACTCACCCGGGTCGTGCTCGAGCAGATGCTCGCCGGCGTCTCCACGCGACGGTTCGCGCGCACCCGGGAGCCGGTCGGCGAGCACGTGACCGCGGCCGAGCGGTCGACCTCCAAGAGCGCGGTCAGCCGCGAGTTCGTCGGGCGCACGACCGAGCACCTGCGCGCGCTCATGTCGCGCGACCTGGGCGACGTGCGGTTGGCGGCGCTGATGCTCGACGGGATCGAGCTCAAAGGCCGCTGCTGCGTCGTCGCCCTCGGGGTCACGACCGATGGGGTGAAGGTCCCGCTCGGCCTCTGGGACGGCAGCACCGAGAACCAGACGGTCGCCCGGCACCTCCTCGCCGACCTCGTCGACCGTGGCCTGGACCTCGACCAGGGCGTCCTGGTCGTCCTGGACGGCGGAAAGGCGCTGCGCGCGGCGGTCGACCAGGTCCTCGGCCCGGTCCCCGTCCAGCGATGCATCCGCCACAAGGAGAGGAACGTCCTGGACCACCTCCCCGAGGCCGATCGCGACCTCGTCAAGCGCAGGTTGCGCACCGCCTGGAAGCAGTCCAACTACGAGCTCGCGCTCGACGGCCTCAACCGGCTCGCCGACGAACTCGCCCACTCCCATCCCGGAGCCGCGGCGTCGCTGCGCGAAGGCCTCCCCGAGACGCTCACACTGCAGCGCCTCGGCTGCCCCGAGCAACTCCGCCGCACCCTCGCCTCGACGAACCCGATCGAGTCGATGATCGAGTTCGTCCGCCGCACCTCCAGGAACGTGAAGCGCTGGCAGTCCGGCGACATGTGCCTCAGATGGACCGCCGCCGGCATGCTCGAAGCCGAACAGCAGTTCCGGAAAATCATCGGCGTCGACCACCTCGCCACACTCACGATCGCCGTCGAGCGCGACCTCGCCGCCCGACGCTCCGCAACCGCCTCGCCGACCATGTCCACCACGACCCCCGAGCCGGCCGCTACGCTCGCACCCGCTCACTGATCACCGAACCGCCGCCGAGAAGTTCCACGGCGACCGGGACATCCTCATCCGGTGCTCCGGAGAGGTCTGGAAGCCTGCCTGGAGCGCGTGGACGGCATGGACCGCGTCGAGTGCGTGGGGTCGGTCGCGGACGCCTGGGCCAGCCCGGCGCTCGGCGAGGTCGACCTGCTGCTCCTGGGGATCGCGACGGACGGTGCGCTGCCGTTCATCAGCGAGGTCCGGGACTTCACGGACGCCTCGGTCGTCGTCTACGGCCCGGGCCGGGAGAGCGACCAGCTCCTCGGGGCCCTGGAGACCGGGGCGACCGCGGCGATGGACAGCGACGCGCTGACCCCGGAGAGCCTCGTGCTCGCCGTGCGGGCGGCCGCCGCGGGCGGGCCGTTCCTGCTGCCGTCGTTCTCCGGCGGCGGCCGCGGTCCGTCCGAGCCGCACCTCACGCAGCGCGAGCAGGAGGTCCTGGCGCTCGTCGCGGAGGGCTACCCCACCCGCGAGGTGGCGCTGGAGATGAACTACAGCGAGCGGACCGTGAAGAAGGTCCTCGGCGACGTCGTCGTGAAGCTCGGCGCGCGCAGCCGCTCCCAGGCGATCGCCCGCGCGGTCCGCCAGGGCATCATCTAGTCCCTAGCCGGTCGTCGGGCACGCCCGCGGCCGGCTCGTCCCGGGCACGAGGCACAGGTCGTCGCGCCGCGGGGCGGCGCGACGCCGCACGACGAGGCGGGTCACCTGCCCGATGAACCCCGGTCGGGTCACGGTGATCTCGCTGACCGTGCCGACCGGCAGGCTCGCGTTCTGGAAGAACGGGTGCAGCGAGACGGTACGCGTCCGCGTGGTCGCCGCGATCGTCCGCGAGGAGAAGCGGCAGCGCGCGCGGAACCGCAGGTACGCCTTGCAGGTCACCTTCACGGTGGAACCCGGCGGCACCTTCAGGACCTGCAGCCGCCGCAGCTGCGTGCCGGTCCGGGTGGAGAAGAACCGCGCGGCGAGGTCGAGCTTCACGACGGGCTGCGGGGCGTCGGCGCCCGAGCAGTCCTCGTCGACGCCGTTGGCGGGGATGTCGGTGGCCCCGGGGCGGATCGCCGGGTCGCGGTCGTTGCAGTCCAGCGGCGGCACGACGCCGTCGCCGTCGCGGTCGTTGGAGTCGGCGACGTCGAGGCGGCGCAGGAACTCGCAGCCATCGACGAGGTCGATGCTGTCCTGCTGGGTCTCGTCGTCGGCCCCCGGCCCGCAGTTCAGCGTGTCGGCGAAGCCGTCGAAGTCGAGCAGGCGGTCGTTGCCCGCGGCCCCGATCAGGGAGTCGTTGCCGGGGCCGCCGTCGAGCGTGTCGGCGCCGTCGCCGCCGTCGAGCGTGTCGGCCCCGGTGCCCCCGGCGATCGAGTCGGAGCCCGGACCGCCGACGAGCCGGTTGGCGACCGTGTTGCCGGTCAGCGTGTCGTTGCCGTCACCGCCGACGACGCTCTCGATCGCGACGAGGCGGTCGTTCTCCCCCGCCTGCCCGTCGTCGTCGACGCCGTCGAGGGTGACCGCCAGCGGCTCGAGCGCGGTGCGCGCCGCGTAGGTGACCGTGTCGACGCCGTCGCCGCCGTCGAGGCTGTCGGTCCCGGTACCGCCGTCGAGGAGGTCCTCGCCCGGGCCGGTGGCGATCGTGTCGGCACCGGCGCCGCCGGTCACGGTGTCCGCCGCGGCGACCAGCGGGTCGGTGACGAGCCGGTCGTCGCCGTCGCCCAGGTCCACGGTCGCCGGTCCCGGACCGGTGTCGATCACGTCGTCGCCGGCGCCCGCGGTGACGACGTCGGCCCCGGCGCCGGTGCTGACGACGTCGGCGCCCGCGGTGCCGAGCACCGTGTCGGCGCCCGCGCCGGTGACGACCCGCTCGAAGCCCTCGAGCGTGTCGAGCTGGCCCGCGGTGCCGGCCGTGCCTGCGGGCAGGTCGACGGTGACCGGGGTGGCGGCGTCGTCGTAGGTGACGGTGTCGATCCCCGCGCCGCCGACGAGCCGGTCGGCGCCGCCGCGACCGCGGATGAGGTCGTCGCCGCGACCGCCGAGCAGCACGTCGACACCGTCGCGCGGGACGGGGTCCTCGGCGGGGTCGGTGCCGACGAGCGTGTCGGCGCCCTCCCCGCCCTCGATCTCCTCGATGCCCTGGATCGTGATGGCGGTGGCGCCGTCCACGCGCACGCGGTCGGCGTCGACGGCCTCGAGCCGCAGCGGCGCCGACCGGTCGAGGAACGAGACGCGGTCGGTCCCGGCGCCCCCGTCGACCGCGACGCCGGGCACCACGGGCCGCAGCACGTCGTCCCCCGGGCCGCCCAGCTGCGTGGTGCCGCCGACGAGCGTGTCGCCGTCGGCGCCGCCGTCGAGCGTCAGCGAGGTGCCGGTGGCGACCGCGGTGTCCGGGCCGTCGCCGAGGCTCAGGGTGCCGGTCAGGCCGGGGACGTCGACGACGTAGCGGTCGGCGGCGCGGTCGGCGCCCGCGATGTCCTGGAGCGTGCCGACGGTGCCGCGGATCTCGACCTCGTCGGGGCCGCGCTCGCTGGCCACGCGCAGGGTCGTGACGGTGACGCCGAGCGCCCGGAGGGTGTCGCCGTCGCTGCCGCCGTCGAGCACGAGCGTGCCGGTGCTCACGCCGCTGACGGTGGCGTGGAGGATGCGGGCGCTGATCTGCAGGCGGGTCGCGGCGACGCTCGTCGGGCACTCGGTGACCGCGACGCCGGCGACGGTCGCCGCCACGCAGCCGGCCGGGAGCGTGCCGCTCGCCGCCGGGCTGAAGCGCAGCACGCCGCCGTCGCGGGTGATGTTCAGCCCGACGGTCTCCCCCGGGTTCTGGGCCCCGACGAGCAGCTCCCCGGGCGCGACGAGCTCGAGCGTGAAGGGCGCGCCCGCCTGGCCGTGCGCCGCCGCGGGCGCGACCAGCGCGGCGCCGAGCGCGAGCCCGGTGGCGAGGCGGCGGCTCAGCATGTCGTCGTCCTCGTGGTGCCGCGGGCCAGGCAGGCGTCGGTGCGGCGGGCGGGCCCGCGGCTCAGCGTGCGCAGCGTGACGCGGCGCCCGCGAGATGCCTCGTCGCTCACCGTCACGGTCACGACGGTGCCGGTCGGGAGCGGCCGGTCGCCGAAGAGCCCGCGGAAGGAGAAGCTCGTGCGGGCCGTCGTGAACGCGCGGCTGCGCGTCACGAACGGGCAGCGGGCGCGCGGCTTGGAGGTGCAGGTGACGACGACGGTGCTGCCCGCCGGGATGCCGGACACCAGCAGCTTGCGCACGCGCAGGCCGAGCGGGGTGCGGGCGCCGAACGTCACCGACACCTTCGCGGCGGTGACCGGGAACGGCGCGTCGGCGCCGTCGCAGTTCTGGTCGATGCCGTCACCGGGGACGTCGACGGCGGAGGGCGAGATCGTCCGCGTGCTGTCGTCGCAGTCGGGGCCGGAGGGGGAAGCCGTCGCCGTCGCGGTCGCGGCCCACGGTCGCGTCGCTGCCGTTGTCGGGGGCCGGGCGGGCGACGACGGGGACCGCGGGGACGAGCACGCGCTCGCAGGCGGTGATGGCGTCGTCGCCGTCGGCCTCGGCGGTGTCGGTGCCGGCGTCGCAGCCGACCGTGTCGGCGAGGCCGTCGACGGCGCGCAGGAGGTCGTCGCCCGGGCCGGCGGCGAACAGGTCGACGCCGCCCCCGCCGTCGAGGACGTCGGCGTCGTCGCCGCCGCGCAGGGTGTCGGTGCCGTCGTCGCCGGTGAGCCGGTCGGCCCCCACCCCGCCGTCGAGGACGTCGGCGCCGCCGGCGCCGCGCAGGACGTCGTCGCCGGGGCCGCCCTCGAAGCGGTCGGCGCCGGAACCGCCGGTCATCGTGTCCGCTCCGGCGCCTCCGCGGTGGATCTCGAAGCCCTGGAGCGCGTCGCGCTCGCCGCTCGCGCCCTCGTCGTCGCTCCCGTCGACGGTGATGGTCACGGGCTGGTCGGCGGTGCGGGTCTCGTAGGTGACGGTGTCGACACCGGTCTGGCCGTCGAGGACGTCGCTGCCGAAGCCGCCGTCGATCAGGTCGTCGCCGAGGCCGCCGCTGATGCGGTTGTCGGCCTGGTTGCCGCGCAGGACGTCGTCGCCCTGGCCGCCGACGAGCCGCTCGACGCCCAGGAGCTGGTCGCCCTCGCCGGGGGTGCCGTCGTTGGCGACGCCGTCGAGCGACAGGCTGACCGCGTCGGTGCGGGTGCCGTAGTCGGCGGTGTCGTCGTCCTCGCCGCCGAGGAGCGCGTCGGCCCCGTCGCCGCCGACCAGACGGTCGCCGTCGTCACCGCCGTCGACGCGGTCGTCGCCCTCCCCGCCGGAGAGGACGTCGTCGCCGTCGCCGCCGAGCACGAGGTCGTCGGCGCCGCCGCCGTCGACGGTGTCGACGTCGTCCTCGCCCTCCAGGCGGTCGGGCCCGCCGCCGCCGGCGATCGTGTCGTTGCCGTCGCCGCCGCGGACGCGGTTGGCGGCCCCGTCGCCGGTGACGACGTCGTCGCCCGGTCCGGCGGTCACGTTCTCGAAGCCGCTGAGGGTGTCCTGGCTGCTGCCGGCGGCGCCACCGGTCCCCGCGACGAGGTCGACCACGACGTCGTCGACCTCGTCGGCGTAGCTGACGAGGTCCGCGGTCCCGTCGCCGCCGATGAGGGTGTCGAGGCCGTTGCCGCCGGTGACGGTGTCGTCGCCGGGACCGCCGTCGAGCGTGTTGTCCAGCGCGTTGCCGACGAGGGTGTCGTTGCCGGCGCCGCCGAGGGCGCGCTCGACCGAGGTGAGCGTGTCGACCTCCCCGGGCGCACCGGCCTGGGCGGGTGGGGCCATCGCGACCGTGACCGGCTGGACGGCGGTGCGGTCGTCGTAGCTGACGAGGTCGCTGTCGGCGCCGCCGTCGACGACGTCGTTGCCGAAGCCGGGGCGGATCACATCGGTCCCCGGACCGCCCTCGAAGCGCTCGTCGAGGAAGCCGCCGCGCAGCGTGTCGCCCGCGTTGCCTCCGACGAGGCCCTCGATGCCGGAGATGGTGTCCATCTCGGTCATCTCGCCGCTCGTCGCCGTGCCGTTGGACTCCGCGGTCACCGGCTGGGTGCGGCCGGCGTAGGTCACGGTGTCGTAGGTCGTCTGGGTGCCGCCCTCGAGCACGTCGCCGCCGGAGCCGCCGTCGAGCAGGTCGTTGCCCGCCTCGCCGCCGAGGACGTCGGCGGCCGCGCCGCCGACGAGCTCGTCGTCGCCCGCCCCGCCGAGCAGCGACTCCGGGCCGGCGGTGCCGACGAGCCGGTCGGCCCCGGGGCCGCCGGTCGCGTTCTCGACGCCGACGAGGGTCTGGACGGCGCCGCCGCTGCGCGGCACGGTGCTCTGCCCGGCGGCGAGGTCCACGAGCACCGCGGTCGGGGCCGTCAGGTTGCCGTAGGTGACCCGGTCGGTGCCGGCACCGCCGGTGACGGTACCGCCGCCCTGCAGCGGCTCGAGCTCGTCGTCGCCCAGGCCGCCGTCGAGGTCGTTGTCCCCGGCGTTCCCCTCGAGGCGATCGGCCTGCGGCCCCGACGTGATGTCCTCGATGTCGACCAACCCCATCGACGTCACCGAGCCACGCGGAACACGAGCGACACCGGTCCGCAGCGACGCGTCGACCGAGACGCCGAACGCGGTCAGCCGGACGCGATCGCGGTCCGCGCCACCGTCGATCCGGTCGACGTCACGGCCGGGCACGAGGATGTCGTTGCCAGGTCCTCCCTCGAGCTCGTCGAACTGCGTATCGCCGGTGGCAGCGTCGCTGATCGAGTCGTCCCCGTCGTTGCCGACCAGACGGTTGGAGCCCAGCGTCCCCCCTCAGCGCGTCGTTCCCGCTGCCGCCGTTGACGTTCTCGAAGCCGCTGATCTGCTGATCCGGGGAGTTCTCCGCCTGGAGATCCACGCTCACGCCGACGGTCTCGTCGCTGTAGTCGAGCGTGTCACCCGGCGTACCTCCGGGGATGCGGAAGCCCGGGTTTCCACCGAAGAGGAGATCCTGCCCTGCACCGCCGCCGACGACGTCATTGCCCTCGCCGCCGTCCAGCGAGTCGGTGCCGCCGCGCCCCCGCAGATCGTCGTCGCCCCCGGCCCCAAAGAGGTTGTTTGCCTGGGCGTCGCCGCGGAGGACATCGGCGCCGGAGCTGCCGGTCAGGTCCTCGACCGACGCCAGCGTGTCGATCTCGCCGTCCGCGAACGTCGCGGTGCCCGCCACGAGATCGGCGGTGACGGCGCGGTCCCCTTCCCAGGTGACGTGGTCCGTGCCGCCGTCCCCCTGGTACCGGTCGTCGCCCGCGTCCCGCTGGGTTCCGGAGCCGCCCGCCAGGAACAGGTCGTCACCCGCCGCGCCCCGGAACTCCTGTGGCCCCGCGATGCCGCGGAAGGAGTCGGCGGTCTGCCCGCCCTCCCAGATCTCGGTATCCGCGACATCCACCACGTCGCGTCCTCCCGGCAGTCCCCCGATGTCCTGGATCCCGCCGAAGGTTCCCGCCCGGAGGTCGATGGTCAACGGGCCAGCCGCGACCTGGCGCTCGGGGTCGTTGTACGTGACCAGGTCGGTGCCCGTCCCCGGGTCGATGACGTCCTGGCCGATGCCGCCGGAGATCGTGTCGTTGCCCGGCCCACCGTCGATGTCGTCGACACCGGCGCGACCGGACAGCACGTCGTCCCCGTCGAGGCCGCGCAGCGTCTCGGTCTGCAGGACCGTGTCGCTCATGGTCAGGGCGTCGGCCTGCGGGGAGCCCGTCACCTGCTCGACGTTCGTGGTGGCCTGGGTCGTCGTCGGGCCGAGCTGCGCGACGCCGCCGTCGATCGTGAACTGCACGCCGACGCCGGTGAGGTCCTGCCAGTCGACGTGGTCGAGGCCGGCGCCGCCGTCGTTGGCACCCCCGCCCGATCCGGGCCGCAGCAGGTCGTCGCCGTCGCCCCCGACGAGCGTGTTCGCGGCGGCGTTGCCGATGAGCGTGTCGTCCTCGTCGGTACCGGTGACGCTCTCGATCGAGGTCAGCGCCAGGGTCTGGCTCTCGATCGTGGCGCTGGCGTTCGGGGGGCGCAGGTCCGCGACGAGCGGTCCGGTGACCTCGGCCGCGACCGCGTAGCTCACCGTGTCGCTGCCCGGCCCGCCGTCGATGGAGCCCGCGCCACGCCCGGGCCGCAGCAGGTCGTCCCCGGGCCCGCCGGCGAGCTCGTCGTCGCCGGCGAGGCCGATGAGCGTGTCGGCCCCCCGCCACCCGCGAGGTCGTTGGGGCCCGCGTCACCGGTGAGGCTGTCCCCGGCGTCGCCGCCGATGATCTTCTCGAAGGCGCCGATCGTGTCGGGCGCGGTGTTGGGCAGCACGACGGTGACCGGGGTCGTGGTCCCCTCGTAGGAGAGGGTGTCGATCCCCGGGCCGCCGCTGAGCACGTCGACCGCCGGCCCGCCGATGACCAGGTCGTCGCCGTCGGCGCCGTTGATCGAGTCCGTCCCGGCGCCACCCTCGAGGCGGTTGTCGGCGGTCGTCCCGATGATCGAGTCGTTGCCGAGACCACCGATCGCGTTCTCGAAGCCGCTGATGAAGGTCTGACCGACCGTCCCGGCGCCGAGGTCGATGACCAGGCCGTTCGTGTCGGCCGAGTAGTCGAGCGTGTCGACGCCCGCGCCGCCCTGCAGGGTGTCCTGACCGCCGCGCGAGGTGATGCGGTCGTCGCCGTTGCTTCCGATGAGAAGGTCGTTTCCGATGCTGCCGATGAGCACGTCGGGGAGCGGGGTGCCGACGATCTGGCGGATCTGCCCGCCGAAGTTCTGGGTGTCCGGCCCGACGACCGCCGTGCCGTCGCCCACGGAGACGCGCACGCCGGCGGTGAGATCCTCGTAGCTGAGGGTCGTGTCGACGCTGCCCGCGATGACGTCCGCGCCGATTCCCGGGAGCACGACGTCGTTCGGGCCGATGCCCGTGAACAGGACGTCGGTGCCGCCCCGCGCCTCGATCCGGTCGGCGCCGGGGCCGCCGTCGAGCACGTTGGGCCCGTCGTCGCCGACGATCAGGTCGGAGAAGGGCCCCCCCGATCACCGACTCGAAGCCGCTGATCGTGTCCCGGTTGGAGGTCTGCGCCGTGAGGTCGATCCCCAGCGGGGCGTTCTCCGCCGCGTAGGAGACGGTGTCGGTGCCGGTCCCGCCGGCGAGCGTGTCGACGCCGTCCAGGCCGACGATCACGTCGTCCCCCGGGCCGCCGTCGAGCGCGTTGACGTTGCCGTTGCCGGTGAGGACGTCGTCGCCGCTGCCGCCGGTCAGGTTCTCGATCGCCGTGAGCGCGTCGTCCTCCCCGACCGCCCCGTCGTTGGCGGTGTTGTCGAGGCTGGCGCTGATCGCCTCGGTCCGGCCGACGTACGTGACCGTGTCGGTCCCGGCGCCCCCGTCCAGCACGTCGGTCCCGAGGCCGCCGCCGAGGACGTCGTTCCCACCGCGGCCGAAGAAGCGCTGCGGGCCGTCGCCGCCGAGGAACGTGTCGTCCCCCTCCGTGCCGAGGATCTCGTCGAGGCCGGCGAAGGTCAGGACGCCACCGGCCGTGGTCATCGTCCCGGAGCCGACGGGCCCGGCGTAGGTCGCGCTGACGGGCACGGTCCCGACGAGCTCGATGATGCCGCGATCGCCGCCGGCCGCGAAGGTGCCCGGGGCGGGCGGCGTCTGGAGGCGGTCGCTCCCGCCGGGTGCGGTGCTCGCGAGGGCCACCTCGAGGCGCTCGAGCGACGCGACCGAGTCGAGGTCCACGAGGTTCTGGACCCGCGCGGTGCTGCGGACGTTGACGGTGCCGAGGTCGGCGGGACCCTCGACGAGGACCGCCTGGGCGTCGCCGTTGCCGAGGTCGATCGAGATGTCGAGCCCCGGGGCGGTGGTCTCGGCGCGCACGCTGACCTGCTCGAACTGGTCGAGGTTCGAACCGGTGACCGTGAGGCTCGTCGGCGGGACCGGGCAGCCGATGCTCGTCGCCCCGACCTGCAGCGAGAGGTTGCGGACGTCGATCTGCTCGAAGTTGGCGCCGTCGAGCGTGACGATCGCCGCGCCGCCCGCGCACGAGAACGTCGTGGCGGCCGAGGCGGGGGCGGGCACGCCGAGCACGCCGACCATCCCGGCCGCGCCGAGCGCCACCCATGCGCGCCTGCGCAGCGAGATCGATCGCGCCATCCTCGCGGACGGTAGGTGCGCAGCGCGGCCGCGTGGCCCGCGCGGGCACGGTCTTCCCGGAAGTTCGCCCGATCGGCGGTCGGGCGACCTCCGGGCCGCGGAGCGCGCTCAGGCGCCCGCGGCGGGCGCCGAGCCGACCGGCGTGACGGCGGGCCCGGCGGGCGGCGCGACCGGCGCCGCGGCGGGCGCGACGGCCGAAGCGGCCGGGTGCGGCACCGCGGGCGCGCCCGCACCGCGACGGCCGAGGAGGTACCCGACGACGGCGCCGAGCAGCGCGCCCGCGCCGAGCAGGCTCGTCGCGCGGGCGGGCTGGCGCCGGACCTTGGAGACGGTGCCGTGGGCGGTGTGCGCGACGACCGCCTTGGCCGCCTTGCGCTTGATCAGGGTCTTGGGGCTGCTCATGCCCCGGGGCTACCCGGTCGCCGTCGCGCCTACTCGGCGGTCGGGGCGCGCGGCCGTCAGCGGCGGAGCTTCTCCGCCAGGCCGTCACGCGCGTCGTGCCCGAGGCGCTCGAGGACCCGTCCCATCACCGGGTCGGCAAGCTTGCGCACGCCCTTGAGGGTGACGTCGGCCTCGTAGGTGACGGTGCAGCCGCCGTCGGTCTCGGCCTCGATCGTGATCGTGTCGACCGACACCGCGGACTCGTTCTCCCCGCGCAGGACGATCCGCGAGGGCGCGACGCTCTCGACCGTCTCGTAGTCGAGCTCGGTGTCGTGCCCGGCGACGTGGGTGACGACGCGGTAGCGGCTCCCGACCGTCGCGGGCGGCCCGCCGCCGGTGTGCGTGGACGCCGTGATCGACGGATCCCACTCCTGCACGGTCCGGAAGTCGGCGAGGTAGCGGAACACCTCCTCGGGCGGGCGGTCGGACGTCACGGAGGCGGTGTAGGAGGCCATGACCTCCTGGCTACCCGGGCGCCGAGGCGGGGAACGCGTGCTCGTCCCGCTCCCACCGATCCCCGCCGTCCGGTTTGTGGGGACCCCACGCAGGGCGACCCCGGACCCGGCCGTAGGCTCGCGACCGTCCACCGGAAAACGATGAGGAGACGTTCCCCGCGATGCCCACCACCAAGCCCGTCGTCGTCTACGGCGCCAGCGGCTACACCGGCCGCCTGGTCTGCGAGTACCTGCGCGAGTACCACATCCCGTTCGTCGCCGCCGGCCGTGACGCCGGCCGCGTCGAGGAGGCGATGAAGGTCATCCCCGGCATCGAGACCGCCGACTACGAGGTCGCCGCCGTCGACCACACCGTCGAGGCGCTGACCGACCTGTTCACCGGCGCGAAGGTCGTCCTGAACATGGTCGGCCCGTTCATGAAGCTCGGACCCGAGGCCGTCGAGGCGTCGCTGGCCGCCGGCTGCCACTACTCGGACACCAACGGCGAGCAGGACTGGATGATCGTCTGCGACGAGCAGTGGGGTCCGAAGTTCGCGGAGAAGGGCCTGCTGATCGCCCCGGGCGTGGCGCAGATGTACACGACCGGCGAGATCGCGGCGAACATCGCGCTCGAGACGCCGGGTCTCGACACGCTCGACATCCTCGTACTGTGGAAGGGCTTCCCGACCGTCGCGTCGACCGCGACGATCTTCGAGAACCTGCTCTCCCCCCGCCACTACCTCGAGCAGAACCAGTACCAGCCGTGGACGGTCGAGCCGCACGAGGTCGTCGTGCCCGGCCAGCACGAGCTCGCGCTGGCGCTGGAGTGGGGCGGCACCGCCCACCCGGTGTGGTTCAAGCGCGACCCGCGCGTCGCGAACGTCAAGGCGCTCGGCGGCCTGTTCGACCGCGAGCGGATGAAGGGCGTCATCGAGGGCGCCGGCCAGGTCGCCGCGCAGGCGGCCGAGATGAGCCCGGACGAGGCGAAGGCGTTCCTGGCGCAGGTCGCCGCCCAGACCCAGTCGGAGATGCCGCCGCGCGAGAACCAGCGGGTCAACATCTCGCTGGACTCGGTCCACGCGTCGGGGCCGTCGGGCCGCGTGCACGTCGTGCTCAACGGCACCTGCAACTACAAGCAGACCGGTCTGCTGCAGGCGTACGTCGCGCACTGCCTGATCCACGGCTCGACCCGCCGCGCCGGGTTCGCGTCCGCCTGCCAGGCGTTCGGTCACCGCGAGCTGCTCGCCTGCCTGACCGCGTTCGGCCTGATGGCGCCGCCGTCGATCTCCGGGCACGTCGCGCCGGTCGCCACCGTGGCGCCCGCGAACTCCTACGGGGTCCTGTAGGCGGGCATACTGCCCCCGTGGGCAAGGAGCACTCGCGCAGCTTCACGGCGTCGCTGGACATCCCGGTGACGCCGTGGGACGTCTACGAGCTGCTGGCGGACGCCGACCAGCAGACCCAGTGGCGCGACCGCTTCGCGCCCTTCCAGGACGTCACGCGGGCCGAGCCGTACACGCTGGTCGCGTACGGCAACGGCCTGGTCTTCGGCATCGAGCCGGGGCCGGAGGGGTCGGGCACCACCCTGACGGTGTCGAAGTCGTGGGAGAGCTCGGGCGCGATGGGCGCGATCGGGCTGCGCCTGTTCGGCAAGAAGGCCCAGGAGGAGGAGCTGCTCGCGCTGCTGCGCCGCGTCGAGTCGGTCCTCCTGTACGACGGGATCTAGGCGCGCCCGGCGCGGCGCAGCGATCGCGTGTACGGACCGAAGTCCGCCTCGACGATCAGCCGGCCGAGCTTCGTGTACTCGTTGGCCACGCCGCGGACCAGGTGCGCAGTCGAGACCGCCTCGCCGTCGGCGGCCGCGGACAGGGCGCCCGCCATGATCGCGTTGCGGATCCCCCCTCCAGTGAGGTCGAAGGACCGCGCCAGAAACTCGACATCCAGCGCCTCGCCGCGCGGGAGAGCCGTCGGCAGCAGCCGCTCCCAGAGCTCCTGGCGGCTCTCCGAGTTGGGAGGCGGGAAGTCGATGAGCACGTCGACCCGGCGCAGGAACGCCGAGTCGATGTTGCTCCGCAGGTTGGTGGCGATGATGACGACGCCGCGGAAGTGCTCGATCCGCTGGAGCAGGTGCGCCGTCGCGAGGTTCGTGTAGCGCGACTGGGCGTCGTCGGAGGCCGTCCGTCGTCCGAACACGACATCGCCCTCGTCGAAGAACAGCACCGCCTGCGACGCGTCGGCTGCGTCGAAGATCCGATCGAGGTTCTTCTCGGTCTCCCCGACCCACTTGCTGAACAGCGTCGAGAGGTCGACGCGGA
Source organism: Conexibacter sp. W3-3-2 (assembly GCF_009707605.1). NCBI lineage: Bacteria > Bacillati > Actinomycetota > Thermoleophilia > Solirubrobacterales > Conexibacteraceae > Conexibacter > Conexibacter sp. W3-3-2. The sequence goes on from NZ_WLYW01000001.1 coordinate 1,980,390, forward strand.
AGAGCGGCAGATCCGCCCCACTGGCGACGACGCGCGCGGACATCGTCTTTCCCGTCCCGGACTCGCCGGCGAACAGCACGACGAGTCCGTCCCGTCCGGCCACGTCGCCCAGGCCCCACCGCTCGCGGACCTCCGCACCGAAGCGCAGGAACGCGTCCACGAGTTCGAGCGCCTCGGTCTGCCCGGGCGCGAGGACCAGGTCGCTCCACCCCGGGCCCGGTTCCAGCATGTGGGCGATCTCCTGCAGCTGGGCGTGCGTCTCGCGGCGCAGCTGGCGACCGAGCGCGCCGCGGTCCACCTCGCCGCCGACCCCTCGCGCCTCCTCGACCGCCTCCGCGATCACCGAGAGCTCGAGCGAGACCCGCTGCAGCTCGTCGGTCTTCCCGATCAGCGTCTCGAGGCACGCGGCACGCTCGGCCGGGGTTGCAGACGGGACGAGGATCGGATCCGCTGTCGCCCGAAGCCCCGAGGGCAACGATCGGAAGCGAGATGCCCAGAGCACCACGCAGGTCGGGGGCGACCGGAGGCGCTCGGTGTCAACGGCGTCAATCTCCCGGCCTTCCTGCTCGCCGACCACCGGGATCCGCTGTTCCAGCCGCGCCGTGAGCAGGAACTCCGACCAGGCCGGCTGCTCGACGACGTCGGCCATCTGGGTCACGAGCACCCCGCCAAGGGCTGCCGCGAGGACGAACGGGGCGTCGTGGCCGCCGACGATCGACCAGCACGGGGTTCCGCGGCGGATCGCCGCCGTCATGGCCGCCTGCGCGGCCTCACGGCCGATCGCATAGCTCGGTGGGTCGATCCGCCGCACGGTCGGCCCGCCTGCGCGGAGATCGCTCCCGAGCAGCCAGGCCACGATCGGCGAGGCGGGCTCGAGCGGTCGGTCGGCCAGCGGCCCTGTCCCGACAAGCCGCACTGCACCAAGGTCCTGCAGTCGCCCGTGGCGGTCGAGGCGTAGCAGCACGTCCGCATCGCGCAGCGGTCCCGTCGCCAGCAGGCGGGCGAGCAGACGCGGCGTCGGCCGAGTTCCGGCGTCGCTCGAGAACCACGCGATCTGCTGGACGAACAAGGGATGCAACTCGGGGAGCAGCACTCCCACGAGGATGGCCGCGTCGAGCTCGTCCAGCTCGAGGAGGTCGAGCATGACGCCGATGCGCTCGTAGATGCCCAGCTGCCCCTCGTCGGTCGTGACGGTGAGCGCCTGCTCGACGTACGCGAGGGGGAACGCGGCGGGCTGCGGTGCGTCCTCGAGCTCGGCGACCGCCGCGTGCAGGAGATCCGCCACGGCACGCAGGACGAGCGCTCCTCGCGCGACGTCGGACTCCGAAGCGTCGGGTCGTCCCCCCCATGCGCGCTCAGACTCCCAGCCGCCGGACGGGAAGTCGAGCCGTGCCCAAAAAGCCTGCCCGCAAAGGCCTGCAGTTGCCGGCCGGTGGCTGCAGGATCGACGCATGCCCGAGTCGGCAGGTCATCAGCGGCGCCCACCTCGCGCGGTGACGCGGCCGAGCAGCGCGCTGGCGGCGCAGGTCTCCGGCGCTGGCCACCCCAGCGCGACGCTGCCCTTCCAGTCGCGGCTCGAGTCGTCCTTCGGACAGTCGCTCGACGGCGTGAGCGCGCGGGTCGGTGCCGGTTCGACGCTCCAGGCCCACGGCGCAGCCGCGGCGACGGTCGGCGACACCGTGGTCTTCGCCGACCGGTCGCCGAGTCTCGCGACCGTCGCTCACGAGACCGCGCACGTGCTGCAGAACCGCAACGCGATGGCCCCGCCCACCGCCACGATCGGGGCGGCGGGCGGAGCGGCCGAGGCCGAGGCCCACGCGGCGTCTGCGGCGGCGGTCGAGGGCCGCGTGGCGACCGTCGGCGCCTCGCCCGGAGGCGAGGTCCAGTTCCTCCCGGAGTGGATGGAGAAGCTCATCGCCCGGCGACGCGCGAAGCTGGCCACGGGCGGCCGCCACGGGGGCTTCACCGACGCGGACCTCGCGGGGGAGCGCCTCGCCAACTCGGGGTACAGCGCGAACCCGACGTTCAAGGTCTCGTACAAGTCGACCATCGGAACCTCGGGAACGCGGGACGGATACTTCAAGCCGCTGACGGGGAGCGATGGGCAACGCCGCAAGCTCGCTGCCTCCGCGACGGTCGCGAGCCGGCTGTCCGAGATCCTCGGCCTGGACGTGCTGCCGTCTGAGCAGCTCGCCACCCACGGCGGGCAGCTCGGGACGGTCTCGCCGACGGTCGCGGGGGTGCCGCTCGTCCAGTCGCGTCTGAGTCCGGTCGAGGCGCCGCCGGCGGTCCTGAAGGCGCTGAGAGATCCCGACGAGGGGGTGGACACCGAGGGCTACACGCTCAAGGACGGTCAGGCCTATCGGATCGACAACGTCGCGTCGGACATCAACCTGAAGCTCCCTGAGACCCAGCGCGGGCTGTGGAATCTGCAGCTGCTCGACGCGCTCACCGCGGAGAGCGACCGGCACGGCGGCAACATCCTCGTCGACGGGTCCGGGACGGTTCGGGGAATCGACAACGACAAGGGGTTCGACCAGCTCGACGACGAGCTACGGCACTCGCCGTTCGACAAGGTCGTCACCGTCCCGCGCCTCGCCGATCGCGACGTCGCCGCCAGAATCCTCTCGCTCTCGTGGACCGAGCTCCAGACGGCGATCCTGAAGACACTCGACGCCGACGACGGTGGGGCCGGCGTCGCGAGCAGCCTCCGGCTCACGGACCGGGAGCTCGAGTCGCTGCGCAAGCGCTTCACGCTGCTCCAGGAGCACCTGCGGGGCCTGGAGGCGTCCGGAGGCCTGGTTGGCTCCCACGAGTGGGGCGAGGAGACGTACCGCCGAGCGCTCGCCGACGGCGACAGCTTGGCCAAGGCCCAGGATCGGGACCACGCCAACTACCTCCGCCGCGCGGTCGCGATGCAGCGCGAGCGGATGGACCCGGAGGCGCTCCGGAAGCGGGCGGAGGCCGAGGAGCGCGTCCGGATCCTGCAGCGCAACATCCTGCGGAAGCGGCCCCGCCAGGGCGGGACCGCAGAGCGTCCGACCGTCGTCATGCCCGCCAGGCGGCGCGCTGCGGGCCGGCCGACGTCTCCCGCGCCCGCGCTCCCGCGGCCGCCCGCGGTCCCGTCGCGGGTCGGCCGTCGTCGGCTGTCCCCGTCGTAGGCTCCGGCTCAGGCGACGTTGCGCCGCCAGAACGCCGGGGTGAGCAGGACGAGCACGGTCAGCACCTCGAGGCGGCCGGCGAGCATGAGGAACATGAGGACGACGCGGGCGCCCTCGGGGATCGCCTGGAAGTTCTCGGTCGCCCCGACGTCCCCGAGCCCGGTCCCCAGCAGCGCGAGGCACGCGGCGGCGCTCGTGGCCGCGCTGAGCAGGTCGAGTCCGGCGACGAGCATCGCGAACGTCCCGGCGATCGCGACGAGGAAGTACACGACGGTGAAGCCCAGGACGGCCCGCCGGACCTCCTCGCTGAACACCTTGCCGCGCGTGCGCAGCACCTGCACGGCGCGCGGGCGCAACTGGCGCGTGAGCTCCTGCCCGACGGTCTTGCCCAGCAGCATCGCGCGGACGACCTTGATGCCGCCGGAGGTCGAGCCCGCGCAGCCGCCGATGAACATCAGCAGCAGCAGGTGCGAGCGGGCGTAGTCGGGCCAGAGGTCGAAGTCGTCGGTGAGGAAGCCGGTGCCCGACCCGACCGACGCGACGGTGAACGCGGCGGCGCGCAGTCCGTCCCAGACGCCGTCGTACTGGTCGGCGAGCACGAGCGACGCGGTGACCGCCGCGGTGCTGCCGAGCAGGATCAGCAGGAACCCGCGGACCTCGGCGGCCTGCGGCCACAGGCTGTCGCCGCGCAGCGCCCGCCAGTAGAACGCGAAGTTGATCCCGGAGGCGATCATGAAGACGATCGCGACGAGCTCGACGGCGACGCTGTCGAACGCGCCGATCGACGCGCTGCGGGTCGAGAACCCCCCGGAGGAGATCGTCGTGAGGATGTGGTTGATCGCGTCGAACGGGCCCATCCCGGCGGCCCAGTAGGCCCCGAACCCGACGAGCGTCAGCCCGCCGTAGATGCCGCAGATGATCTTCGCGGTGTCCGCGATCCGCGGGGTGAGCCGCTCCGCGGTGACGCCGGAGGTCTCGGCGTGGAAGATCCGCTGGGTCGCGAGACCGGCGGCGGGCGCGATCGCGACGACGAGCACGACGATGCCGACGCCGCCGAGCCACTGGGAGAGGCTGCGCCACAGCAGGATCGACTCGGGGGCGGCCTCGACGTCGACGAGGGTGGAGCCGGTGGTGGTGAACCCGGCCATGCTCTCGAAGAGGCCGTCGACGAGCCGCGGGAGCGTGCCCTCGAGCAGGAACGGCGCCGCGCCCGCCGCGCCGGCGGCGAGCCACGCGAGCGTCACGGCGAGGAAGCCGTCGCGGGCGCGCAGCGGCACGGTCCGGGTCCGGCGCGCCGCGAGGAAGCCGAGCCCGGCGAGCGGCAGCAGCACGGCGGCGGGCACCAGGAACGAGCTCGTGGTCCCGTCGTCGTGCGCGACCGCGTGCAGCGCGCAGACGAGCATGCCGAGCGCGAGCGCCCCGAGCACGCCGGAGACGACCGGCAGGATCAGTCCCCAGTTGAACCCGGGTCCGACGCGCAGCACCGGACCGCTCACGCGTCGAACGCGGCGGCGATCGCGCTGGTGCCGCGCCGCGCGTTGAAGGTGATGACGCGGTCCCCGGCCTGGACGGCCTCGCAGTCGGCGGGGAAGAGGACCCGGTCGCGGCGCACGACCGCGGCGACGCGCGTGGTGGCGAGCGACTCCGCGGCCTTGATCGACTTGCCGTCCGCCTTGCAGCCCGCGTCGACGGTGACGTCGGTCAGCTCGCCGCCGCCGAGCAGCAGGTGGATCGCCTCGACGTTGTCGCCGCGCACCACCCGCAGGATCGCCTCGGCGGTGACGAGGCGCGGGGAGAACCCGGCGTCGATGTGGAGCGCGTCGACGAGCGGCGTGTACTCCTCGCGCGAGACGACCGCGAGGCTGAGGCCGGCGCCGAGCTGCTTGGCGTTCAGCGCCGCGAGGAGGTTCGCGCGGTCGTCGCCCGCCGCGGCGACGAACGCGCCGGCCTGGTCGACGCCGTGGGCGAGCAGCGCGTCCTTGCCGATGCCCTCCTCGTGCAGGACGGTCGCCCGCCGCAGCACCTCGGCGACCTCGCGCGCGCGCTCGATCTCGCTCTCCATGACCGTCACGTCGAACTTGCCGGTCGCCTCCAGGCGCTTGGCGAGCGGCAGCCCGATGCGGCCGCCGCCGAAGATCACGACGTCCCGGACCTGCCGGGTGTGCCCGGCGATGTGGCTGACCACGGAGCCGATGTCCTCGCGCGCCGCGGCGACGATGATGTGGTCGCCGGCGCGCGGGCGCAGGCCCGGCTCGGCGGCGACGACGCGGGTGTCGCGGATCAGCCCGACGATCTGGTGCGGGAGGGCGGCGCGGCGCTCGCGGATCGCGCGGCCGATGAGCGGCGAGCGGTCGCTGACGACGCACTCCGCGACGGCGACGCGGCCGTTGCCGAAGTGCTCGACGTGCACGGCGCCGGGGAGCAGGATCGCCTCCGCGAGGTCCTCGGCGGTCGCGCGCTCCGGGTGGATGACGAAGTCGATCCCGAGCACGTCGCGCGCGAAGCCCTCGTCCTCCCCGAAGTAGTCGGGGTCACGGACGCGCGCGACGGTCTTTCCGGCCCCGAGCTGGTGGGCCGCGAGCGCGGTGATGACGTTGCTCTCGTCGCTGGCGGTGACCGCGACGACGAGGTCGGCGTCGTCGGCCCCGACCTCCTTGAGGAAGCGTGGGGAGGCGCCGTTGCCGAGCACCACGAGCGCGTCGAGCTCGGACTGCAGGGCCTCGGCCCGGCCGGGGTCCTGCTCGACGACGGTGACGGCGTGGCGCTCGGCGCTGAGGGTGCGGGCGACGTGCAGCCCGACCTCCCCCAGCCCGACGACGATGACCTTCACGGGATCAGCGGACGCCGATCAGGTCGACGACGAAGACGAGCGTCTCGTCCGGCCCGATCACCCCGCCGGCGCCGCGCTTGCCGTAGGCGAGCATCGGCGGGATCGTGATGCGGCGGCGGCCCCCGACCTTCATGCCGGCGACGCCCTGGTCCCAGCCCTGGATGACCTGGCCGCGACCGAGCGGGAACTTGAACGTGTCGCCGCGGTCCCAGGACGCGTCGAACTGGCGGCCGGTGCTCCAGGACACGCCGACGTAGTGGACCTCGACGACCTTCCCGGCGACGGCCTCGTCGCCGTCGCCGACGACCAGGTCCTCGAGCTCGAGCTGGTAGGACGGGTCGGTCCCGACCGGGACCTCGACGACGGGCTTCTCGCTGGATGACATGCGCCGGGACGCTACCGGGTCGCGCGCGATACTCCCTGCGGTGCACCGTCCCGCCCTCCTCGCCGTCCTGCTGCTGCTCGCCGGGTGCGGCGGCTCCGACGCGCCCGTCGCGCCCCCGGCGGCGTCGGCCCCGGCCGCCTCGGCGACCGCCACCCCCGCCCCAACCGCGACCGCGACCCCGCGCCCGCCTGCGCGCCCGGCGCTGTGCCGGGCCACGCGCGGGATCGAGATGGGCACGCTCGTCGACGCCGCCCTCGACGAGGTCAGCGGCCTCGTGTACCGCGGCACCCGCTACTGGGCCGTCGAGGACTCCGGCGGCCCCGCCTCCCTGTTCGCGCTCTCCGGGGACGGCGTCCCGTTCGGGACGATGGCCCTCACCGGCGCGGCGAACGTCGACTGGGAGGACCTCGCCGCCGGCCCGGGACCGGACGGCGTGCCGTCGCTGTACGTCGGTGACATCGGCGACAACGGCGCGGTCCGGTCCGACGGCGTGCAGGTCTACCGGGTGCCGACGCCGCCCGCGGGCGCGATCCCCGGCAGCGCCCCGGCGGCGGCGCTCACGCTGCGCTACCCCGACGGGCCGCAGGACGCCGAGGCGCTGCTCGTCGACCCGGTCCGGGACGAGCTGGTCGTGGTGACGAAGCGGGCGCTAGGTGCGCGCGTCTACCGGGGCGGGCCGCAGTCGGCGCTCGCCGCCCCGGGGTCGACGGTGGCGCTGCAGGACCGCCGCCGCGTCGACCTGGGCATCGTCACCGCCGGTGACGTCTCCCCGGACGGTCGGCTCGTCGCCCTGCGGTCCTACGGCACGCTGGCGGTCTGGCGGCGCCGCGGCGACGAGCCGCTGACCGCGACGCTCGCGCGGGCCGCGACGTGCCGCGCGCCGGCGGACCTCTCGGTCGAGGGGCAGGGCGAGACGCTCGCGCTGCTGCGCGAGGGCCGCGCGGCCGTCACGCTCCCGGAGGGCGCGGGCGCGACCTTCCGGATCTACGAGCCGCCGCGCTGACCGCGGGCCGCGCGCGGCCCCTCGGCGGCGGATCCGCTCGAAGCCGCGGGCCCGGTCACCGGGGCCGAGGATGGCGCGGCGTGCCGCGCCTCAGACCTCGCGCGCGCGCTCGGCGTCGGCCGTCTTCACGAGGTACCGCGCGACCTTGAGCGTCACGGCGCGGGCGCGCGCGTGGTCGATGTCGAGGCCGTCGTCGGCGACCGCGTCCTGGGCCTTCGCGACGAGCCCGTCGCGCAGGCGGTTGGTGGCGCGCAGGACCCCGGGCGCCTCGCGCCGGGCCCACGCGGCGAGGTCGCCGTCCTCGAGCTTCTCGAGCACCGCCCAGCCGTCGAGGACCGACGCGATCTCGCGGTGCGTGCGCAGCGCGATGTCCGCGACGCGCTGGTCGTCGTTGCCGGCGAGCGCGCGGCGCTGGTCGTCGATCCCCAGGCGCAGGTCACCGACCATCCGGCCGGCGGCGCGCAGGTCCGTGACCGACCGCGCGCCGTCGAGCAGGTCCATCGCGGCGTCCATGCTGCGCGCGTCCTTCGCGAGCTCCCCGCTCGCGGCGCCCGCGCCGGAGCCGGCGCCGAGGTCCAGGGCACCGGCGACGCTGGCCCAGGTCGCGACGAGCAGGCCGACGATCAGGGTGAGGAGCAGCGCGTTGCCGACCCGTCGTGCCCGCGGCGTCCCGGCGGTCGGCGCCGTGGCGGCGTCGCCGTCGGCGGCCGGCGGGGAGGCCTGGGTGGTCGGCTGCTCGGGCACGACCACCGTCTACCCCCCACGGGCGCACGGCAACCCTCGTCGCGGTTCGATGGTGCGCCGGACTACGGCTCGATGACGTTCCCGGGGTCGGGCTGCTCCGACGGCGGCGCCTGGGAGTAGTCGCCGAACGCCCCGTCGCGCTCCTGCACGACCGCGCCGACCCCCTCCTCCTGCGCGAGCGCGACGAAGCGGCGCGCGTCCGGGGTGTTGCGCATCAGCCCGTCGAGGATCGGGCCCAGCGTCTGCGTCGAGGCGAGCCCCATCTGCTCGTAGGCGTGGTTGACCACGAGCTTCTGCGCGGCCAGCTGCGAGGACGGGATCGACGCGAGCTGCGCGGCGCGCCGGGCGACCGTCGCCTCGAGCTCGGCGAACGGGACCGCCTCGTTGACCAGCCCGGCGTCGGCGGCCTCGCGGCCCGACAGGGCGCGGCCGAGCAGCGCGTGCTCCTTGGCCTTCGCGAGCCCGAGGCGGTAGATCCACATGCCGCTGAGCGCGGCACCCCACATGCGCGAGTACGGGGTCCCGATCCGCGCGTCCTCGCTGGCGATGACGAGGTCGCCGCAGAGCGCGAAGTCGCTGCCGCCGCCGACGCACCAGCCGTGGACCTGGACGATCACGGGCTTCGGGGTGCGCCAGACGCTCATGAACTTCTGCGTCGGGGCGTGCAGCTGGCTCGTCGCGAACGCGAGGTCCTTGCCGGGGTCCCAGGCGCCGTCGGTGGTGATCTGCTCGTCCCAGTGGTGGAAGCCGCCGCCGAAGTCGTAGCCGGCGCAGAACGAGCGGCCGATCCCGCGGACGACGAGCACCTTCACGTCGGGGTCGTGCGAGGCGCGGGTGACCGCGTCCTGGACCTCGTCGGGCATCGGCGGGACGATCGTGTTGAGCCGCTCCGGCCGGTTGAGCGAGACGGTCGCGACGCGGGTCTGCGGGTCGACCGCGTAGAGGATCGTCTCGTAGGCGCTCATCGCACCGCGGCCTCCGCTGCGGCGACGGCGAGCTGGTCGGCGCGCTCGTTGAGCTCGGTGCCGACGTGGCCCTTGACCCAGTGCCAGCGCACCTGCTCGTGACGCCCGACCTCCGCGTCGAGCGCCTCCCACAGCTCCTTGTTCTTCACGGGCGCCCCGCCGGCCGTCTTCCAGCCCTTGCGCTTCCAGCCGTGGATCCACGAGGTGATCCCGTCCAGCAGGTAGCGGGAGTCGGTGACGACGCACGCTCGCGAGCCCGGCGGCAGCGACCGCAGGCCCTCGAGCGCCGCGCTCATCTCCATGATGTTGTTCGTGGTGTGGGCGAGGCCGCCGCTGTGCTCCTCGACCTCCCCGTCGGGCCAGACGACGAGCGCCGCCCATCCGCCGGGTCCCGGGTTGCCCTGGCAGGCCCCGTCGGTCCAGATCAGGACCTCGCCCTCCTGGGGCTCGGGCATGGTCCCGGGGAGCTTCGCGGCACGGCGTCGGGGAGCAGGCATCGCGCGGACCATAATGGGCGGGTGCTCCGCCACGCCGATCCCGGCCGCGACGGCGCCGCGTGCGCGGCGATCTACCGCCCGTACGTCGAGGACGGCGTCGCCTCGTTCGAGCTGACCGCCCCGGACGCCGGGACGATGGCGGCGCGGATCCGCACGTGCGCGGCCTCGCACGCGTTCCTCGTCGCCGAGCGCGGGCGCGGGGTCGTGGGCTTCGCCTACGCCGCCGCGCACCGGGAGCGCGCCGCGTACCGCTGGTCGTGCGACGTGAGCGTGTACCTCGACGCCGCCGTCCACCGCCAGGGGGTCGGGCGGGAGCTGTACACCGGGCTCCTGTCGCTGCTGCGCCGCCAGGGCCTGTACCGGGTCCACGCGGGGATCGCGCTGCCGAACGCGGCGAGCGTCGGGCTGCACGAGGCGTTCGGCTTCCGCCCGGTCGGGACCTACGCCGGGGTCGGCTACAAGCACGGCGCCTGGCGGGACGTCCTGTGGCTGCAGCTCGACCTGCGACCGGACGCCCCACGGACCGCCGCGCCCGCCGAGCCGCTCGGCCCGCAGCGACTCCCCGGGCCCTCAGGAAACTCTGAGGTGGCGGATACGTCGCCTTGAGGTTCGGGGTGGAGGATCCGGCCCATGCTCTCCCTCTCCCCCGTCCAGCCCCTCCCCCTCGAGCACCGCGAGACGCTCGCCGAGACCGCCGCGCAGGCGGCCGGCGGCGGCACCGTCGTCGGGCTCGTCCAACTCGCCGACGGTCGCACGTGGCACGCGACCGTGGTGACTGCTGACGGCATCGTCGACGTCCGCCTGGACCCGACGGTGCGGTCGGCGGTGGTGGTGCCCAGACCCGGCGAGGTCTCCGGGCACCGCGACGCGGCCTGACTCCCGGCGGGGCAGCGGCTGGTCCCCCTGCCCCACGGCCGCGTCCCTGTGGACGCACGACGGCCCCCGGCGCGCTGAGGCGTCCGGGGGCCGTTCGCGTTGCGACGGATGGAGCGGGTGCTACTCGGTGATCTGGAGGTAGAACCGCTTGCGGGCGCCCGCGGCGGTCACGGTGCCGTCGCTGTTGCGCGGCGAGATCACGATCGTGTCGTTGTTCTCGGTGTTGTCCGGGGCGCAGTTGATCGAGGCCAGGCCGCAGGCGCCGATCGACAGCTCGCCGCCGAAGTTGCTGGCGACGCCACCCTGGTTGGTGTTCTGGATCGCGATCGTGCCGGTCAGACCGCGGCTGCGGGCGTCCGCACCGGTGTTGACGTACACGTTCTGGTTGCCCGCGGGGTTCCCGCCGCCCGGGTAGGCGGTGACGACGGAGAAGCCGCCGGACTGCGACTCGATCTCGCCCTGCTCGTTGATCAGCGCCCAGCGGGTCTTCAGGCCCGCCGAGTCGACGCCGTCGACGGTGTCGGCGTCGAGGCCGGCCTTGGCGCGGGAGGCGGCGACGATGTCGGCGGCGTTGGCACCGTCGACGCGGTCGGCGTTGAGGCCGGTGGCGACGCCGGTCGCGTTCGTGGTGAACGGCTTCTTCGTGTCCCCGCCGGAGCCGGCGTTGATCGTGCCGACGGTCGTGCCGTTGGTCGCGTTGAACTCGAAGGCGAAGCCGGTCGAGAGGTTGTTCGCGCGCACGCACGGGTTCTTCGGCGGCGACGCGGCGCTGCCGCCCTCGGTGGACCGGCAGCCGTAGACGGCGCCACCACCGGTGCTCGACAGGTTCGACTGCCGGGTCGAGTAGCCGCCGGTGAGGCCGGTGCTCGAGTTGATGTTGGAGATGATCTGGGTCTCCTGCGTGGTCGTGCCGTTGCGCACGCCCTCGCGGAGGTTGCCGCCGGTGGCGGCGTCGACGACGCCGGTGATGCCGATCGCGGCGACCGCGGTGGCCGCGACCACGTTGCGGGTCCGGGCGCCGCGGCCGAGGCCGAAGCGGCGCTTGCGCGGGGTGGCGTCCTGCTCGCCGCCCGCGTACTCCTCGTTCCACGCGTCGTCGAACGCGTGCTGGTCGAACTTCGTCATGAGACAGACAACCCTTCGTGAGTTTGCTGGGTCCACGTCCCGGAATGCCCGGCGCGCGCCAAAGTTGCGCCATGACGTCGCAGAAACGGCACCGCGCCGCTGCATCCGGAGGCCGCGGGCGGCATCGCGCCCGCTCCTGGCAGGGCGCCAACAAGCTCTTGGCAGGGTGCCAACAAGGCTGCTACGGTCCCCGCGATGGGCTCGCCGTCCTCCACCCCCCGCTGGACGCGCCTCGAGCACGACGAGCGTCGCGAGCAGATCCTGGCCTGTGCCCGGCGCCTCTTCCGCGATCGCCACTACAGCGCCGTCTCGACCACCGAGATCGCCGCCGAGGCCGGCGTCGCCCGCGGCCTGCTGCACCACTACTTCGGCACCAAGCGCGACCTCTACGCCGAGGTCGTCCGCACGATGGTCCGCCTGCCGCCGCCGCTCCCCGGCGACGACGTCCGGCAGCGCCCGATCCCCGACATCCTCGACGCGACGATCCATGGCTGGCTCACGATGGTCAGCCGCAACCGCGAGACCTGGTTCGCCGCCGTCGGCGCCGAGGGACTGGGCCCCGATCCCGAGATCGAGCGCATCCTCGAGGAGGCCCGCGAGGGCATCGTCGACCGCTGGATCGAGATCCTCGCCGCGCGCCACCCCGACGCCCCCCATGACGTCGTGGCCCCGGCGCGCGCCGCGATCCGCAGCCACATCGCCCTCGCCGAGTCCGCGACCCGCGAGTGGCTCGTCCGCGGCCGCCTCTCGCGCGAGCAGACCCACACCCTGATCGTCCGGACGATGCTCGCCCTCCTCGAGGACGTGATCCCGGCGATCGCCACCCCCCTCACCGACCCCGAAGGAGCCTGACACCCTCATGGCCATCACGCTGACCAACGAGCAGCAGGACTTCGTCGCGGCGATCCGCGACTTCTGCGCGCGCGAGTGCGGCACCCGCGAGCAGCGCGACGCGCTCGACAGCCGCCAGCACCCGCACAACGCCGAGATCTACAAGAAGATGGCCGACCTCGGCTGGCTCGGCGTCGCGATCCCGGAGGAGCACGGCGGCTCCGGCGGCGGGCTCGTCGACCTCTGCCTGTTCCTCGAGGAGACGGCGCGCGGCATGGCCCCGATCGGCGGCTTCGGCGTGACGATGATCGTCGCCGGCACCTACGAGCGGTTCGGCACCCCGGAGCAGAAGGACCGCATCCTCGGCGGCATCGCCACCGGCACGCTCGAGGCGATCGCGATGAGCGAGCCCGAGTCGGGCTCCGACGTCGGCTCGCTGAAGTGCAAGGCGGTCCGCGAGGGCGACGAGTACGTCATCAACGGCCAGAAGACCTGGATCAGCGAGGCGCACCTGTCCGAGCACATCCTGCTCGTCTGCCGCACGGACGGCTCAGGCGCCAAGCACGAGGGCATCTCGATGATCGAGGTCCCCGCCGACGCCCCCGGCGTCGACATCCGGCGGATCGAGACGATGGGCGGCGAGGTCGTCAACGACGTCTTCTTCACCGACGTGCGCGTCCCGGTCGAGAACGTCCTGGGCCAGGAGGGCAACGGCTGGATGCAGCTGATGTCGGGCCTCAACGTCGAGCGCCTGATCATCGCCGCGCTCGCCCTCGGCATGGCCGAGCGCGCGTTCGACGACCTCCTCGCCTACGTCAAGGAGCGCGAGCAGTTCGGCCGGCCGATCGGCAGCTTCCAGGCCCTGCGCCACCGGATCGCGGACCTCGCGACCGAGCTCGAGTGCTGCCGGCTGCTGACCTACGACGTGGCCCAGCAGGTCGACGCGAACCCCGGGGCGATGTTCCCGCGCGAGGCGTCGATGGCCAAGCTCAAGTGCACCGAGGTCGCCAAGGCGGTGACCCTCGAGGGCATGCAGATGATGGGCGGCTATGGCTACGCGACCGAGTACGACATGGAGCTGCACGTCCGGCGCAGCCTCGTGATGACGATCCTCGGCGGCACCTCCGAGGTGCAGCGCGAGATCATCGGCAAGACCTACGGGCTCTAGGACCACGAAGGGCCCGGCCGTCCTGGCCGGGCCCTCCGGGCGGGTCCAATCCGCGGGGTGGGGCGGCTACTTGATGAAGCCGGTGTCCCCGACGATCTTCAGGACGCTCTTCTCGCTCTTGGGCGCGTCGAACGACGCCGGCGCCGGCAGGTCCTTCGTGGCCGTGCTCGGGTTTGCGCCGTGGTTGAGGAAGCGGATCCACGCGGCGTGGCGGGCCTCGACGGAGTGGATCGCGAGCGCGGCCTGGACGACGGCGCGCTGGGCGACGTTCGGGCCCTGGCCGGCGTAGGCGGAGACGCCCGTGTCCTCGAGCGCCTGCGCGGTCGCCTGGAACTTCGCGGGATCGGTGACGGTGTCGCCGAAGTCGAAGGTCGGCTTCTTGATGGCCTTCGAGCCGAGGACGGCGCGCAGCTGCTTGACGTGCGCGGCCTCGTGCAGCTGCGTGATCGTCGCGAACTTGCCGATCTGGTCGTTGGCGAACGGCTTGTTCTGCAGGGCCGCGAGGTAGAACTCGTTCTCGAGGTACTCGAGGGTCAGCGCGTAGTTCAGGATCTTCACGTCGTTGGCCTTCGACGGGCGCTTCGTGGAGATCGCGGCGAGCGCCGGATGGGCGAAGCCGCTGAACAGGACGCTGCCGGCGACGAACGTGCCACCGCCGACCGCGCCGCGGCGCAGGAAGGTCGCGCGGTCGATGCCGGCGGCCTCGGCCGTCTCGCGGATGGCGCCGTCGACGTCGACGGTCTCGAGCGTGATGTGGGACGGGTCGGACCCGTTGCTGCGCTTGGGGAACATGTTGAGTGTTCTGCCCGACCGCCGCGAGCGGATGCCTCCGCGGGCCAGCTCGGCGTGCGGACGCTCGGCGAGCGGACCGGTGCCACGAACTGCGACGGTGGTCGTAATCCGGTGCATCGCGATGCTCCGGAAGGCGACGCGTCAGCCGTCGGCCATGAGGGCCGCGCGCACGCTGCCCTCGCCCTCGCGCAGGTGACGCCGCAGCGCCGCCGGACCGTCGGACTCGAGCGCGTCGAGCAGCTCGCGGTGGTGCTGCGCCATCGTCGCGGGCGTCCACAGCGGGCGCAGCGCGATCACGAACAGCCGGATCTCGCCCGACAGGCGCGCGTACGCCTCGGCGATGCGGCGGCTCTCCCCCGCGTGCACGAGCGCCTCGTGCACCCCCTCGTGCGCCTCGACCACCCGGCGCCACGCCGGTCGACGGGCCGCGCACACCGCGTCGAGCCGGGCGACCGCCGCGTGCACCGGGGCCGCGACCCGACCGTCGTGCCGCTCGAGCATCCGGTGGGCGGACTCGAGCTCGAGCGCGGCCCGCACCTCGAAGAGCCCGCGCAGCCGCTCGACGTCGAGCGCCGCGACCGCGGCCCCCCCGGTTGCGCTCGACGGAGACGAGCCCCTCGTCCTGGAGCGTGCGCAGCGCCATGCGGGCGGTGTGGCGCGCGCAGTCGAACTCGTCGACGAGCACGCGTTCGACGAGGCGGTCGCCGGGGGCCAGCGCGCCGTCGAGGATGCGGGCGCGCAGCGCCGCCACGACCTCGGCGACCGCGCCGGCGGTCGGGTCAGCGGGAGCTGGTCGCGAGGCGGGCATCGACCGCCGATGGTGCCGCATCCCGCGGCGGGACGGCGGGCCTCGGCGCCGCGGCGAGGAACCAGCGGGCGGCGACGAGCGCCGCGAGCGTCCAGGCCCCGGCGCACAGCCCGAGCACCACGGTCCACGCGGCGCCGGTGGCGGCGACGGCACCGCCGACGGCGGCGCCGGTCCACATCGACGTGTAGAGGCCGCCGAGCGCCCGGCCGTGCACGGCCGCCGGGGCGCTGCGCACGACCTGGAGGCCGACGAGGGTCAAGTAGCACCAGTAGGCCAGCGAGAAGCCGGCGACGCCCAGGACCGCCGCGCCGGGTGCCCCCGTCGACGCGGCCACGGCCAGCCCGGCGATCCCGACGGCGAGGACGGCGACCATCGGACCGCGCGGCCCACGGCGGTCGGCGACGCCGGCGACGACCCCGGTGAGCACCATGCCGAGCAGGCCCCCGACCAGCGGGACCGCGCGGGCGCCGCTCTCGGAGAGACCGGCCCCGTCGGGACCGAGCAGCGGGGCGGCGCGGGTCACGACGGTCCAGTAGGCGATGAGGACGAGGAACGCGCAGGCGTAGGCGGAGAGGAGCCCGGAGGTCGGCCGCAGCGCCGCGGCGGGCGCGCGGCCCGGGACGGCAGGACCGCCGGTGGGCGCCGCCGCGGGGACCGGCGCGACGGTCAGCGTGGCGACGGCGGCGAGGCCGACCAGCGGAAGGCCGAGTGCGCCGAGCGCGAGCGTCGCGGTCGTGCCGAGCGGCCCCTCCGCGAGTCCGGCGAGCAGCGGGAGGAGCAGCGTGCCCACCGCGACGGCGACGCTCATGCCGCCGATCGACCGGCCGGCGCGCCCCGGACCGCCGAGCCGCGCGAGGGCGGCCTGCGCGGCGGGCGGGAAGCCGGCCGCGGCCAGACCCTCGAGCGCCCGGCCGACGAGCCAGCCGCCGTCCCCGAGCGGCAGCAGCAGCACGACGCCGCCGACGAGCAGCAGCAGCGTCGAGGCGCGCATCGCGGCGGGCGCGCCGTGACGGTCGGCCCAGGCGCCCCAGGGGAGGAAGGCGACGGCGAACGCGGCACAGAAGGGGACGACCGACCAGGCGGGGTCGTCGGGCGCGCGGCCGCCGTCGAGCGCGGCGGCGAACGCCGCGATGCCGTACACGACGGCCGCGCCGGTCCAGATCCGCAACGGCGCGCGACGAGAAGATTGTTCAACAATCGAGGGCACGCGGCGAGGCTAGCAGCCCCGCCGCATGATTGTCCAACAATCGCTGCCGGCCGGCGCGTCTACAGGTCGAGCAGCCCCAAGCGCACACCCAGCGGCAGCGCGTTCGCGCGGAAGCGCTCGGTCCCGGTCGCGAGCGTCACCGCCACACCCCCGTTGGCGTTCGCGTAGCGGACCGCCCGGGCCACGTCGCTGACCCCGTTGCTGAGCGGCACCGGCGCGATCGACAGCGTGCTCAGCACGCCGAGCGCGCGGCCGGAGCGGTCCAGGAACGCGCTGCCCGAATCCCCGGGGATGCCCGGCGTCAGCGTGTAGACCGGGTGGTTCCAGCCGCCGCCGTTGGCGCCGAGGCTCACCCCACGCTTCGGGCTCAGCAGCTTCAGCCCGCCGCGCAGCGACGAGTTGCCGTAGCTGTAGACGGTGTCGAGCAGCCGCGTGCCGGACGACGAGGGCGCCGTCGGGCCGCCCCAGTGCGGGATCGACGGGTTGACGCGCCCGTGGTCGGCCCGGTCGAGCTTCACGAGCGCGAAGTCGTTGTACTGGCAGGTGTCGTCGTCCCGCTCGCCCCGCCCCTGCATCGTCAGCCACGAGCTGTAGACGAGCGTGCCGGGCCGTGACGCCCCGCGGACCGTGACCGCGGTCCCCAGCGGCAGCGACTTCGCCTCGCAGCCGTTCGTGTCCGTCGCCTCCCCGGTCCCCGCGCAGTGCGCGGCCTGGCCGAGGTAGACGCCGCCCGACGCGTCGGTGAAGACGAAGTTCGCGGTGCACTGCGATCCGGCGGTGAACGTCTGCACCCCGGGCGTGACGGTCGCCGACGCCGCGGGCGCCCAGGCGGGCGCAGCGGCGGCGGGGGCCGCGGCGATCCCGGCGCAGACGGTGGCGGCGGCGAGGAACGTGGACAACCTGGTCATGGCTTCTCCCTGCTCGGTGACGGTTCGACGCGACGAGCTGACCCTGCGACGGCCCTGCCGACCGTCTCCCCCAGGGTGACACAGCCCGGCATCGAGGGCGTAAGGTCAAGCGTTCCGTGCGCGACCGTCCGCCGCCCGCCCCACCGACCGTCGAACCCGCACGCGCCACCCGGCGCGACGAGGACCTGTCCCTCGCGCTCCGCGCGGCGAACATGGGCTGGTGGGAGTGGGACCTGCCCGACGGCGAGATCCGCTGGTCCCAGGGGCACGAGGACGCGCACGGTGGCACCGCGGCCCCGCTCACGTACGAGGACTACCTGCGCAGCGTCCACCCCGACGACCGCGAGCGCATGGACGCGCTCATCCGCGACGCGGTGGGAACCCGCGGCTCGTACGAGACGGAGTTCCGCACCGTCTGGCCGGACGGCAGCGTCCACTGGATGTACGGCGTCGGGCGCGTGTTCTGCGACGACGAGGGCACGCCCGTGCGGCTCGCCGGGGTCGCCCGGCTGATCGACGAGGAGCGCAGCGCCCGCGACGCGCTCGCCGAGGCGCAGCGGCGCTTCGAGCGCCTGGCGAACGTCGCCCCGGTCCTGCTGTGGGTGGCGGCCCCGGACGGGCGCTGCACCTTCGTCAACGAGAGCCTCTGCGCCTTCACCGGCCGCAGCTTCGACGAGCACGTCGCCGGGGTCTGGCACGAGATCGTCCACCCGGACGACCTCGACGGGGTCGTCCGTCGCCACCGCGAGGCGTTCGCGAGCCACGTCGAGCTCGAGATGGAGTACCGGATGCGTCGCCACGACGGCACCCACCGCTGGGTCCTCGACCGCTGCCGCCCGCTCGTCGACGGCGACGGGACCTTCCGCGGCTACGTCGGCGGCTGCGTCGACATCCACGAGCGGCGCGAGGCCGACATGGAGCGCGAGCGGCTGCTGGCCGCCGAGCAACGCGCGCGCGTCCAGCTCGAGGAGGCGCACGCCCGCAGCTCGTTCCTCGCGCGGCTCGGCGGTGTCCTGGAGCGCTCCCTGCACCTCGACGACACCCTCGCCGAGGTCGTCGTCCTGCTGCGCGACCAGCTCGCCGACAGCGTCGCGGTCGACGTCGTCGAGCGCCAGGGGCGCCGTACCCGGCGCCGCGGCCAGGTGAGCGTGCCGGGCGGCCCCGCCCGCCCCGAGGACTGCCCGACGACCCGCTCGGTCCCGCTCGTCGCCCGCGGCCGGCACGTCGGCGCCGTGGTCCTCGGCTGGCGCGCCGAGCGCCATCAGCCGTCGGCAGCCGACGCCCGGCACGTCGGCGACATCGCACAGCGTCTCGCGCTGTGGATCGACAACGCCCTGCTCTACGGCGAGCGCGAGCAGGTCGCCGACGCGCTCCAGGCGAGCCTGCTGCCGCCCGACCTGCCCGCGATCGACGGGATGCAGACCGCCGCCCGGTACGTCTCGGCGGACGCCGCCACCGACGTCGGCGGCGACTTCTACGACCTCTTCCCCGCCGCCGACGGCGGTTGGGTGCTCGCCGTCGGCGACGTCTGCGGCAAGGGCGCCGACGCCGCCGCGGTCACCGCGATGGCCCGCTACACGCTGCGGGCGACCGCCGCGATGGGCGAGGCCTGCCCCGACCGCGGCCTGGCCATCCTCAACCAGGCGCTGCTACGCGAGGAGACCCCGGAGCGGTTCCTCACCGCGGTCCTCGCGCACGTCTCCCCCGTCGACGCCGGCGGGCACGCCCACGTGCAGCTGGCGTGCGCGGGCCACCCCTCACCGCTCGTGCTGCGGGCCGACGGGACGATCGAGGCCGTGTCGTCGCACGGGGCGCTCATCGGCGTCCTGGCCGGCGCCCACTGGCCCGTCTCCGCCGTCGACCTCGGCCCGGGCGACGCGCTGCTCGTCGCCACCGACGGCGTCACCGAGGCGGACCGCGACGCGCCGCTGGACGCGCCGGCGCTGGCCGCACTGCTGGGGCGCGAGCTCGGCGGGGCGCCCGCGGACGCCCAGCAGGTCGCGACCGCGGTCGAGGCGATCGCGCGCCGCCGCGCCGTCGGCGTGCTGCGCGACGATGTCGCGATCCTCGTCGTGCGGGTCCGGGACTGAGCGGACGGGCGTCCGGTGCCGCCCGACAGCAGGACGCTCAGCGCCACCGAGTTCGCCGAGATCACCGGGGTCTCGCGCGAGCGGCTGCGGACCTGGGAGCGCCGCCACGCCTTCCCCGAGCCGGTGCGGATCGGCCGCGGGGCGCGCCGCTACCTCGTCGACGACGTGCCGCGCGTGGTCGCCGTGCGCCGCTCGGTCGATCGCGGCATTCCGCTCGAGACCGCGGTGTCGGCCGCGCGCACGCAGCCCGCGGCCGGGATCAGCGATGCGGCGCGCAGCGCGCTGGCCGAGCACGCCCCGATCGCGCTCGTCGTCGTGTCCGGCCCGGAGCCGCTGCGGATCGAGGAGGTCAACGCCCTGGTCCGCGCGCGCCCCGGCGCGCCGAGCCCGGGCGACGACCTGCTCGAGCTCGCCCCGTGGTACGCCGACCATCCGGGAGCCGCGACGCTGCGGAGCCTCTTCGCGTCGACCTCGGTGGCGGCGGCGTGCGAGCACCCCGACTGGACCGCCGGGATGGTCGGGACGGCGAACGCGATCGCCTATCGGCTGCCGCAGGAGGCGGGACGCCCGCCGCTGGTGGCGCTCGTCGGGATCGACACGGCACGCGAGCGGCAGCTGCGCCGCGACCTCGACGCGGTCGCGCAGGAGCGCGCGGCGCTGCGCGCGACGCTCGAGCAGCGCGGTCGCTGGTCGGCGGCGACCGACGCGGTCGTGCGCGCGGCGCGGGCGCGCGGCGGGATGCAGGCGCTCGCGGAGGCGGCGGACGGCCTCGTGCGCAACACCGGCGCGCTGGACGCCGCGGTCGCCCCGTACATGACCGGGGCGCTCGTCCTCGGCCGGTCGAGCCGCGGCCGGCTGGGGCCCGGGACGATCACGGTCACCGCCTACGAGGAGCTGGCCGCGGCGCTGCGCGACGGCACCCCGACCTGGCTCGGGGCGGGGGCGGGAGCGGCGGTCGGCGTGCCCCCCGAGCTCGCGGCGCACGTCGTGCCCGTGGTCGCGGCGGGCGAGCCGCTCGGGGCGCTCGTGCTGCTGTTCGACGAGGAGGACGATCTGCAGGACGTGCCCGCCGAGGTGCTCCTCACGATCTCGACCGTCCTCGGGTTCGTGCTCGTGCGCGAGCGCGTCGTCGACCAGCTGCGCGACTGAGGGCCTCGCGCCCCTCGATCGTCGGCATCGTCGCCGCGATCCTCGTGCTGCTCGGCGGCATCCCGACCGGGGTGTACGGCGGACGCGGCCGCCGGGCCTGAGCGTCCGGGGGCGCCGCGACCCGCGGCGCCCCCGGACGACGACGGGCCGCCCAAGGGCGGCCCGCTGTCGTTCCGGTCGCGCGCGTCGTGCGCGCGCGAGGAGCTACTTCTTCAGCTTGTCCTTCACCGAGTCCAGGGCGCCGGAGACGGCGTCCTTCACGTCCTCGGCGGCCTCCTTGACCTTGCCGGTCAGCTCGTCGGCCTTGCCCTCCTGGCGCAGCTCCTCGTCACCGGTGAGGTCGCCAGCGGCCTGCTTGGCCTTGCCCTTGATCTGGTCGGTGGTGCCAGCCATGTCGGTTCCTTTCCAGAGGGGGAAACTACGTACGTGTAGTTCCTACCCGGCGCGACGCGCGCCGAACCCGCGGACGTCGCGCTCGCGCGCCATCTCCGCCGGGGCGTCGAGGCGCTCGCGCATGTCGTTGAGCGAGCGGCGCAGCAGGCGCGAGACGTGCATCTGGGAGACGCCGACGCGGTCGGCGATCTCGCGCTGCGTGAGGCCCTCGAAGAACCGCAGGCGCACGATCTCGCGCTCGCGCTCGGCGAGGGCGCCGAAGCCCTCCATCACGAGCAGGCGGCGGTCGGCCTGCGCGAACTCGACGTCCTCGCCGCCGAGCACGTCCATGGCGGTGCGGTCCTCGCCGAGCGGCTCGTCGAGCGACGCGGCCGAGTAGCTCTGCGCGCCCTGGAGCGCCTCGAGGACGTCCTCCTCGGTGCGCTCGACGGCCTTCGCGAGCTCGGCGATGCTCGGCGCGCGACCGAGCTCCGTCGAGAGGCGCTCGGTGGTCTTCGAGAGCTTGGCGCTGAGCTCCTGGAGGTCGCGCGGGATGCGGACCGACCAGGCGCGGTCACGGAAGTGGCGCTTGATCTCGCCGGCGATCGTGGGAGCGGCGAAGGTCGAGAGGCGCACACCTCGGTCGGGATCGAAGCGGTCGATGGCGTTGATCAGTCCGACGCAGCCGACCTGCACGAGGTCGTCCAGCGGCTCGCCGCGGTCGGCGTAGCGACGCGCGATGTGGCGGACGAGCGGGACCATCCGCTCGACGAGCTCCTGCCGGGCACGGCGGTCACCGAGGTGGTGGTAGCGGTGCAGCAGCTCGGCCTCGGCGGCGGCTGCATCGGTGGAGCTGACGGGTGCGGGTACGTTCTGCATGGTGGTCCTCCCTGATGGGTGGTGCGCGATGACCAGCACTCTGGACCACGTCGGTGCGCCAACAAGGTGGTCAAAGGTGGTCAAGGGAGACCCCGTGCGCCGAAGCTCCGGTTTTCGAAGGTGGACAAGACCGGTCACGCGGACTTCTGACCTTCGATCGGGGCGGATGTCTGATGTCACCGAGGTTTCATCTCGCGCGCGCACGGGAAGGACCGAGCCGTCAGTCACCGAAGACGTCCGCGATACTCGCCCTCCACGAGCGCACGACGTGGCATGAGCGATCCCACCAGACCAGACCTCGAACTCACGCTGCCGGCCCGTCCGGAGAACGTCGCGGTGGTCCGGCACGTCCTCGGTTCGCTGTCCGAGGCGCTCGGCGTCCGGCCCGAGCTGCTCCACGACGTGCGGCTCGCGGTGAGCGAGGCGTGCTCCAACGTCATCGTGCACGCGTACCGCGACGCGGAGGGGCTGCTCGAGCTCACCGCCCGCGCGCTGCCCCGCCGCGAGCTCGAGATCGTCGTGCGCGACCGTGGTCGCGGCATGGGTCCGCGGGCGGACTCGCCCGGGCTCGGGGTCGGCCTGCCGCTGATCGCCGCGCTGAGCTCCGCGGTGGAGATCGGCACCGCGGACGACGGCGCCACCGAGGTCCGCATGACCTTCGCCCTGGACGAGCCCGCCCACGGCGGCGACACGGTGGCCGCGTGACCGGCGCCGAGCCGACGACCCTCGCCGCCCGCCAGCTCGACGGCGTGCGCCTCGACCTCGCGATCGGCCCGCTCCTCGCGCCCGCGCTCGCGCGGACCGTCGGGGCGCTCGCCGCCCGCGCCGACCTCACGCTCGACCGGCTCGACGACGCGGTCCTCGTCGCCGACGCGATCAGCCACGGCGCGACCGCCGAGGCCGTCGACGACCGCCTGCCGATCCGGGTCGAGACCCGTCCGGGCGCGCTGACCCTGCGGATCGGGCCGCTGCGCGACGGCGGCGCCCGCCGCCTGCTGGACGGCGCCGACGACGCCGTTCCCGGCGCCCAGATCATCCAGCGGCTCGCCTCGCGCGCCCGGGTGAGCGGGGGCGGCAGCCGCAACGAGTACCTCGTCGTCGAACTGCTGCAGGAGGGGGACCCCATGAACGACGCCTTCGACTTCCGTGTCGAGACCGAGGAGGCCGCGGACGGCATCTCCGTCCTGGCCGTGTCCGGCGAGGTCGACCTGTTCACCGCACCCGAGCTGAAGGTCGCCGCCCAGCAGGCGCTCGACGCGGGCGCGACCCGCCTTGTCGTAGACCTGACGGCGACCCGCTTCCTCGACTCGACCGCGCTGGGGGTCCTGATCGGCCTCGTCAAGCGCGTCCGACCGCTCGGCGGCGATCTCACGATCGTCAACACGGACCCGACGACCGCCAAGACGTTCACGATCACCGGTCTGGACGAGATCTTCACCGTCGTCGCCACCCGCGACGACGCGATCGCCGCGCTCGCCGGCTGAGCGCGGCCGGGCTCATGCCGCGCCCGGCGGATGCCGACAGGAGGTCGTGATGCCGTACCGCCACGAGACCGTCGTCGTCGTCACCGCCCAGCACCGGATCACCGGCTCGATCACGCTCGCCCGGGACGGCTACCGCAGCCGCGTGTCCGACGTCCTCAACGCGGGCGAGCGGGAGTTCGTGTCGCTGACCGACGCGCTCGTCGAGCGGCTCGACGGCAGCGAGGAGGCGCGTCGGCATCCGTTCGTGACGATCAACCGTCACCAGATCGTCTTCGCGCTGCTGCCGGACGGCGAGGACGACACGCCGCCCGACGCGCCGTAGAGCTACCCTGTCGGGTGACACGCGCCCCACGGGCGCATCCAGGAGAGGTGCCGGAGTGGTTGAACGGGCACGACTGGAAATCGTGTGTGCGTTAACGCGTACCGAGGGTTCGAATCCCTCTCTCTCCGCTCGCCGCCCCGGCCGTGCCCTCAGGCCGCCGCTGCCGGGCGGCCGGCCGCCGCGGCCTCCAGCACCTCGCGCGTGCGACGCTGGCGGTGACGGAACGTCGGGCCCATCAGGCGCCGGACGACGAGCGCGTCCGCGAGCCGTCCGAGACGGCCGAAGGGCAGGGCGTACTCGACGTGGTCGGTGAGCTTCGTGCGGCCGTCCGGCAGCTCCTCGAAGCGGTGCTGGTGGACGAACGTGCGGAACGGCCCGTCGAGCGTCTCGTCGACGAGCAACGTCGGCTCCACGAGCTTCGTCACGCGGACGCGCCAACGCTGCGGGACCGGGAGCGGCAGCACCAGGACCTTCAGGACGACCTCGTCGCCCTCGTCGAGCGGGAACTCCCCCTCGACCCCGAGGATCGGCTGCGCGGGATGCCCGATGACCTTCGCGTTGCGCGTGTCGCGGTGGAACGCGAACACGTCCGCGACCGGCGCGTCGATGATCGTCTCGGCGTGAAAGGTGCCCATGCCCGGTCTACGGCCCGCGGCGCGCCCGCGATCGCGCATCGCACCCCGGATCGTGCGCCGCGCGAACGTCCGCCGCGGCCCGCGGCCCGACGCCATCGACCGGAGCGGCCACCCCAGGCCGTTCTGGGTGATCCGGGGCCCATATCTGGCACTGGGATCACCCAGAAGCGGGCCTGGAGGGCGGCCCGCGGCGGGCGCGGCGCGAGCCGGCGCGAGCGCGGCGTGAACCGGCTCGGGCGCGGGCGAGCCGACGCGGGCGCGAGCGCGGCGTGAACCGGCTCGGGCGCGGGCGAGCCGACGCGGGCGCGGGCGCGGCGCGAGCCGACGCGGGTGCAGCGCCCGGCGAGGTCGCGGCCTGGGCGCGGCGCGAGCCGGCTCGGGCGCGGGCGCGGCGCGAGCCGACGCGGGCGCGGCGCGGGTGCAGCGCCCGGCGCGGGCGCGGCGAGGTCGCGGCCTGGGCGCGGCGCGGGCCGGCGCGCGGAGCAGGGGGCCCGGCGACGCCCACGCTGCGGCCGTTCTGGGTGATCCGTGGCCCGTACATGGCACTCGGATCACCCAGAACTCGCCGGAGTGGGATGCCCGGGACGCTTCGCGGGACCGGTGCGTGGCGTCCGCACCCCGCGCGTCGCGGCCGGCCCGGGCGCGACGGAGCGTCCAGCCCCCGCCCCGGACGCGCGACCGCCGTACGAACCCCGCGCCCAGCGCAGGGGTTCGTACGGCGGTCAGGGCGCCGGGATGCTCAGGCGCCCCGCTCGCACCCCGCGAGACCGGGCCCGGGCCCGCTCAGGCCGGGGCGAGCGCGAGGTCGAGCTCGACGTGCACCTCGCGGCCGACCGCGACGCCGCCGGCCTCGATCGGCGGCGGCCAGGTCAGGCCGACCAGGCGGCGGTCGAGCGTGAACGACGCGCGCACGCCGCGGTCGTTCGGGGCGAGCGTCACGAGCACCGTCGCGGGCCGGCCGCGCACCCACACGGTCGCCGGGACCTGCGCGGCCAGCGGGGCGTCGACGCGGAGCTCGAGCCGCGGGTGCTCGCGCGTCGCGAACAGGAAGCCGCGCAGGTGGGCGTCGCGCGGCGGGTTGCCGGTGCTGATCGAGGCGGCGTCCACGCTGCCACGCGCGGTCAGGTGCCCGTCGGCGACCTCGAGCTCGCCCTCGGGCGCGGCGCCGAAGCGACCGCGGACCGTCTGGACGCGGAAGTGCTTGACCGAGAACGTCGCGGTCGAGCTGCCCGTGACGACGGAGCGTCCCTCGGGGAGCAGCTCGGCGGACGCGCGGCGGGTGGCGGCGGGGGTGCTCATGCCCGGGGTACGGGCGCGGCGCCGCCAGGGGGCACCGCCGGGGCGCCGCCCACGTGGACGGCGCCCCGGCCGGTCACGCCCGGCCCGTCCTGCCCCCGAGGGTCAGGAGGAGCACGTCTTCGGCGCCCTCGCCGATCGCCAGCTGGCCGGCGTCGCGGCGCAGGCGGTCGAGCTCGCAGCCCGCCACATAGGACCGCGACGCGGCGAGCCGCGAGGCGTCCTCGGCGTTCTCGCGCGCGGCGCGGGCGGCCGCGACCTTCGCGGCCGCGCAGAGGTCACGGGCCTCCGGGTCGTCGGCGTCGATCGCCTGGGCGGCCCGGCGGGCGAGCGCGTCGGCGGCCATCAGCCGCGTGCGCATCTCCCCCAGCCGGATGCGGGTGTGGGACTGGTCCAGCAGCGGACCGTCCCCGATCCGCCGGGTCCGGGACTCCTCGAGCGCCAGCTCGACCGCGCGCTCGGCGATGCCCAGGCCCCGGGCGGCGACGTTCACGCGCCCGAGGTTCAGCGCACCGAGCATGACGCGCGCCCCGCGCCCGGGCTCGCCGATGACCTCGGCGGCGGGCGCGTGGTGGTCCCGCAGCCGCCACCAGGCGGACTCGACGCCCCGGTAGCCGGGCTTGTCGATCAGACCGCCCTCCCAGGTCGCCGACCAGCCCGGCTCGCGCGGGATCGCCAGGCACGTCAGGCCCTCGGCGGTGCGCACCAGCGCGAACGGGAGCGTCGCGCTCATGCCGCCCGCGATCCAGCGCTTCTCCCCGCTGAGCAGGAAGCCGCCGTCGGGGTGCGGGGTCGCCGCGAGCGCGAGCTGGGCCAGGTCGCTGCCCGCCTGCGGCTCGGTGATCGAGAAGCTCGCCCGCAGCTGGCGGGACGCGATGCCCGGCAGCCAGCGACGCTGCTGCTCGACGGTGCCGTGGGTCTGGAGGATCGCCCCGGCGAGCGCGTGCGTGTTGACGAGCCCGGTCATGGCGATCCAGCGGCGGGCCAGGCGCCGCCAGGCCTCGAGGGCGCCCTCCGCCCCGATGCCCGCCCCGCCGTGCTCCGGCCCGACGGTGAGCCCGAAGGCCCCCGCGGCGGCGAGCTCGTCGACGACGGCGTCGGGCAGCTGGTCCTCGGCGTCCCAGGTCTCCACGTGCCCGTCGACGGAGCGGACGAGCAGCTGCTCGATGCGCTCCACCGGGGCGGGGACGGTGGACGAGGGACGGACGTCGATCGTGGTCATTCGGTGGCTACTCCAGGAGGCGCCCGGCGACGTCGAGGTCGCCGGCCTTCTCGCGGACGACGGCGTCCGCCTCGGGGATGGCACGGACGTCGACGGTGCCGTCGAGCGTCCAGGTCAGGTTGTGCTGCTGGCCCGGGTCGGTGTCCGGGTGGTCGGCGCGCTGGTGCGCGCCGCGGCTCTCGCGCCGCTCGCGGGCGAGAGCCATGGTCGAGCGCGCCGAGAGGATCAGCGCGCGCAGGTCGAGCAGGTGCGCGAGGTCGTCGTAGCCCGCGAGGTCCGGGGAGACCTGCACGTCGGCGGCCGCCTCCTCGATCCCGTCGAGCTCACGCAGGCCCGCGTCGAGGCCGGCCTCGTCGCGCACGACGCCGCAGCGCTCCCACAGCAGGTCACGGACCGCGCGCTGGAGCGGGCGGGCGAACTCGTTGCCGCGGACGGCGAGCGCGTCGTCGAGCTCCTCGAGCGCCGCGGTCGTCTCGCCGCGGTCACGGGCCGGGCCGGCGCCCTCGAGCGCGCGCTGCGCGGCGTGCTCGCCGACGAGCCGGCCGAACACCACGCACTCGGCGAGGCTGTTGCCGCCGAGCCGGTTGGCGCCGTGCAGGCCGGCGGCCGCCTCGCCGCAGCACCACAGGCCCGGCACGTCCGTCTCGTGCGTGGCCGGGTCCACGAGCACCCCGCCCATGGAGTAGTGGGCGGTCGGGGCGACCTCCATCGGCTGCCGCGTGATGTCCAGCATCGAGAGGTCCAGGAACTGCCGGTACATCCGCGGCAGGCGCTCGCGCACGAGCGCCGGGTCGAGGTGGGTGACGTCGAGCAGCACGCCGCCGCCCGGGGTGCCGCGCCCCTCGAGGATCTCCGTGTAGTTCGCCAGCGCGACGCGGTCACGCGTGGAGAGCTCCTTGCGGACCGGGTCGTAGCGCTCCATGTAGCGCTCGCCCTCGACGTTGCGCAGGATGCCGCCCTCGCCGCGGACGGCCTCGGTCACGAGCGTGCCGGACGCGTACTCGGGATCGACCATGCCGGTCGGATGGAACTGGACGAGCTCCATGTCCTGCAGGCGGGCACCGGCGAGCGCGGCGAGGCGGAACGCGTCGCCGCAGTTCTCGTCGCGACGCGAGGAGGAGCGCCGCCAGGCGCGGGTGTGGCCGCCGGCGGCAAGGACCACCTGGTCGGCGTAGATGACGTGCCGCTCGCCGTCCTCGAGGTCGAACGCGACCGCGCCGAAGACCCCGTCGGGCCCGACGAGCAGGCGGCTGACGTAGAGGCCGTCGACCCAGTCGACCGCGCGCGCCTTGGCGGCGCGCACGAGCGCGTGCTGGATCTCGCGACCCGTGTAGTCCCCCGCGAAGCAGGTCCGCCGCCAGCGGTGCGCGCCGAAGAACCGCTGCGAGAGGCGTCCGTCGTCCTCGCGGTGGAAGCGCGCGCCCCAGCCGGCGAGCTCGTCGACCGCCCGCGGGCTGTGCTCGACGAGCTGCTGCACGATCTCGGGGTGCCCGAGCCAGTAGCCCTCGTGGAGCGTGTCGGCCGCGTGCTGCGCGTCGTCGTCCTGCGGGTCCATCGTGCCGAGCGCGGCGTTGATGCCGCCGGCGGCGAGGACGGTGTGCGCGTCCGTGCGGGCGCGCTTGCCGACGACAAGGACCTGGACCCCCGCGTCCGCGCACGCGATCGCGGTGCGCAGGCCCGCTGCTCCGGCTCCGATGACGAGGACACCTGTTCTGTGCTGCCGCACGACGAACCTCCTGTGGGCTCCGACCCGTTGAAGTTGGTGCCCTGGATACGGGTGCGGGCGCGCGCGACGACCGCCCGTCCGTGTGCCCTGCGTCACACGAGCAGGTGTTCGGGCGCGACGGCGCGCGAGCTGGCGCGTCCCGGCTCGTCCGGGCGCGCCGGCGGGCCGCTCAGGCGCCGTGGCGGCGGCCGCCGGCGAGCGCGGCGACCGCGCCCAGCCCGACGTAGATGCCGCCGGTGAGCAGGTGCCCGCGGCCGGCGAGCACCCCGCCGGACCGCGCGCGCAGGCGCCGCGCCACGCGATCGGCGGCCACGGCGCAGACGACGTTGCTGAGCAGGCCCAGCGCGGCCAGCACGAGGCCGAGCGTCACGACCTGGAGCACGACGGTCCCCCGCTCCGGGTCCAGGAACTGCGGCAGGAACGCGAGGAAGAACAGCGCGACCTTCGGGTTCAGGACGTTGACGACGATGCCGTCGCGGTAGACGCGCCGCAGGGACACCGGGACCGGCGGTGCCGCCTCCCCACCGGTGCCGGCCGACCCCGCGCGCAGGGCCCGCACCCCCAGGAGGACGAGGTAGGCCGCGCCCGCGTAGCGCACCGCGTCGAACGCGGTGGCCGACGAGGCGATCAGCGCCGACAGCCCACCGGCAGCCGCGGCGATGTGGACGAGCGTGCCCGTCTCGACGCCGAGCCCGGAGACGATCCCCGCTCGCCGGTCCTGCGCCACCGCTCGGGTCGCGATGTACAGGTGGTTCGGTCCCGGGATCGCGACGAGCGCGGCCGCGGTCGCCGCGAACAGCAGCAGCGTGTGGAGCGTGGGCACGGGCCCGGGTCAGATCTTCCAGGCGCCGCCGACGAGCACGGGCACGCGGTCGCCGCCGCCGCGCGGCGTGGCGTGCACGTCGACGTCCGGCCCGCCGATCATGAAGTCGATGTGGATCTGCGACTGGTTCAGCCGCGGGTGGTCGGCCTCCCCGGCGGTGAACTGGTACGCGGAGCCGATGGCGATGTGGCTCGCCGCGTTCTCGTCGAGCAGCGTGTCGAAGAAGACCGTGTCGAGCGCGCCGATGCGCCCGTCGCCGTCGACGAGCGCGACCTCGCCGAGCCGCGCGGCGCCCTCGTCTCGGGCGGCGTAGCCGCGCAGGACGTCGGCGTGCTCGTCGGCGTCGATGCGCACGGCGCGGCCGTCACGGAACTCGACCTCGAGGCCGCGGATGATCGAGCCGCCGACGACGAGGGGCTTCGTCGACCGCACGACGCCGTCGACGCGCAGCGGGTCGGGGGCGGTGAAGATCTCCTCGCTGGGGAGGTTCGGCATGTGCGTGATCCCGTCGACGGTCTCGAAGCGCGCCGCCATCCAGGTCGAGGTCGGCAGCAGCCCGACGGTGAGGTCGGTCCCGGGGCCGGTGAAGTGCAGCGCGTCGTAGCCGATGCCGGTCATCCGTGCCGCGGTCGACACGAGCGCGTCGGCGCGCGCGGTCCAGGCGGCGATCGGGTCCTCCTCGTCGAGCCGGCAGACGTGCACGATCTGCTCGCAGAGCTTCGCGTAGGCGGCGACGGGGTCGAGCTCGGGGTGGACGAGCTGCGCCCACTGCGGCGTCGGGCACGGCACCGCGGTCCAGTTCGTCGTGCGCTCGTTGACGACCTGCCCGGACTCCTTCAGGAACGGCAGCGGGTCCTTGCCGACCCGGGCCGGGTCGAGGTCGTCGAGCAGCCCCGGGGCGGACGGGCCGGTGAGCCCGATCCGCGCGCAGCGCTGACGGCCGAGCTCGAGGATCCGCTCCCCGTACCAGGAGGGCACGAACGGCAGCAGCTCCTCGCGCGAGAACTCGACACGGGCCCGCTTGACGTGGAGGTCGAAGTACTGGACGTCCACGAACTTCGCGCCCGCGCGGTACGCGCTCGCCGCCAGCGCCCGGGCGAGGTGCTCCTTCCCGATCTCGGCGCCGATGGCGACGATCTGCTCGGGCTGGACGTTGGCGCCGAAGCCGACGACGAGGTCCGCGAAGCGGGCGAGCGTGGCCTCGTCCATGCCGCCGCTTGCCCCGGGGTGCTGATCCGTGCTCATGGCACGGACGATAGTGCGCTAGGAGGTCCCGACCGGTCGCAGGCCCGCCGGGGAGCGCCGGTCGGCCGCCGGGCGGCGCGGACCCTGCGGGCCCGCGGGCGGCGCGGCGAGCCGCGCCAGGCCCCACGCGAGCGCGACGAGCAGCGCGGCGGCGATGCCGAGCACGACCGCGTACCCGACGCCCCACAGCCAGCCCGACACGCCACCCTTGGCCTCGCGCTGCAGGAACTCCTTCTCGCCCTGGAAGGCGCGGGTGAAGGAGGCCGGGGCGGGCACGGCGGGCGCCGGGATCGCCCTGTCCTCGGGCAGGTAGATCGGCACGGTGGCGAGCTCGCCCCGCGTGTGCAGGCGGATCAGGGTCTTCCAGTCGCCGTGCAGCGGGAGCGGCTCGGTGCTGCGGTAGCGGCCGGGCCCGACCTGCTCGAGGCGGTCGACGTGGAGCTTGGTCCCGCCCTGCCAGGCGGTGACGGTCAGCCAGCGGGCGTCGTCGGCCTTCGACGCGGGACGGATCGTGACCTCGGCCGTGGCCTCGCGCTGCTGGCCGCTGCCCGCGACGTCGGCCAGGCGCACGTCGGCGCTCAGCCCCTGCGGCGTCGAGGTCATGAGGCCGTAGCCGACGACCGCGGCGACGACGAGCCCGCACACGCCGGGCAGGGCGATGCGGCGGATCATCGGGGCGCTCGCGGGTGCCACGCGCGGGGTGTCCTCGCCCTTGGCGATGGCCTGCGGGGCGCGGAGCATGGCGCCGACCCAGCCGCCGAGCGCGCCCGCCGCGATGCCGGTCACGAGCCCGACGGCGAGGGTCTCGGGGAGCATGTCGGCGGGCCACGGCAGCGTCATCCAGACGTGCGTCCAGACCTGCTCGGTGAGCAGGCCGACGGTGCCGACCGCGGCGCCCGCGATCGCACCGAAGCGGACCGGGTCACGGCGGACGGCGACGAGCAGCGCGACGCCCTCGACGACGAGCGCCGAGCCGAGGTACAGCGGGAAGTGCGGGGTGGTCTCGCCCAGGCCGGGGCCGACGATCAGCGCGAGGCCGCCGCGGACGAGGACGAAGTAGAAGACCGCCCACAGCGCGGCGCCGGGGCCGAGGAACACGCGCGCGCTGACGAGCGCGACGCCGGCGGCGACGGTGATGAGCGCGGGCTGGAGGATGAGCGCGAACTGCGGCACGCCGAAGTCGAACTCGGCCTGGAAGGTCGAGAGGCCGACGAGGAAGCCACCGGCGATCCCGAGGAATCGCATGCGCATGAAGAACGCCCACGTCCGGGAGCCCGGGGTGCCGGCGCCGCCCTCGCGCGTGGCGGTCTCCTCACGCTCGAGCGCGCGGGCGCCGCCGCCCTCGACGAGCAGCACGCTCATGCCGACGAGGGTCATGCCCGCGCCGCCGATGAGCATCAGGTGCGTCGGGCCCCAGAGCGTGACGTCCTGGCCGAACAGCCGGTGCCAGACGTCGTCGAGCGGGAAGCCGACGAGGCTGAACGCGGAGCAGCAGATCATCAGCACGCCGCCGAGCGGGGCGTACCAGCCGCGGGTGACGCGGACGGCGCCGCGGCTGGGCCTGCTGCCCTGCGGCGAGAGGACGATCGCGAGGAAGCCGGCGGCGAAGATGCCGAAGAGCCCGGCGAGGATGAAGTAGTGCGCGGGGTTGGCGAGCGGGCCGGCGTCGCGGCCGTCGTCGATGTGCAGCGCGATGTCCCAGTACATGCCGAGGACCGCGACGAGCAGGGCGACGCCCGCGAGCGCGCCGGGGAGGGCGGCCCAGGCGGGCATCCCGCTGGTGCGCTCGGCGACGGCGCCGGCGCGCGCGAGGACCTGGCTGCGGCCGGTGCGGTGGGTGTAGCCCAGCCAGCCGAGGACCGCGGTCGCGACGCCCGCCATCGCGCTGGCGAGCAGGACCTCGCCGATGGCGGCGCCCCCGGCGGGCTCGGCCGCGGCCTGGACGACCGTGGCGAGCGACGTGGTGTGGAAGCTCATGACGCGACTATTACACGATCTGATGTCACATAAACAAGTGGTACGTTCGGTCTGTGAGCGAGTTCACGCAGAGTGGTGAGCTGACGATCGAGCAGCTGGCCGCGGAGGTCGGCATGTCGGTGCGCAACATCCGCGCGCACCAGTCCCGCGGGCTGCTGGACCCGCCCGAGGTCCGCGGCCGCACCGGCTACTACGGGCCCCAGCACGTCGACCGGCTGCGGCTGATCCGCGACATGCAGGCCGACGGGCTGAACCTCGCCGCGATCTCGAAGCTCGTCGGGACCGGCGGCGAGGAGTTCGCCGGCTTCCGCCGCGCGCTCGCGACCCCGTTCGAGACCGCGGGCGCCCAGATCATGGACGGGCCCGAGGTCCGCGCCGCACTCGGCGGCGCCGTCTCGGAGGAGGTCATCGACCGGGCGCAGAAGCTCGGGCTGTTCCGGCCGCTCGGCGACGACCGCTTCGAGGTCACGAGCCCCCGGCTGCTGCGCGCCGCCGAGGAGATCACCGCGATCGGCCTGCCGCACGAGGTCGGCCTCGACGTGCTCGAGAAGCTCGACCGCCACGCGCAGTCGATCGCCAAGATCTTCGTCGAGCTGTTCCTCGAGGAGATCTGGAAGCCGTTCCAGAAGGCCGGGATGCCCCCCGAGGACTGGGCGCGCGTCCGCGACGCCCTCGAGCGGCTGCGGCCGCTCGCGGGCGAGTCGCTGCTGGGCATGTTCGAGCCGGCGATGAGCGAGGCGGTCGAGCGCGCCGCCGACCGCGTCGCCGACAAGCTCGGCCGCGACGCACGCCGGTCCTGAGCCCGGCCGGTCCCCTAGGGTCGGCACATGGAGCTCCACCACGTCCTCGTCTACGACTACGTCGCGGACATCCTCGAGCGCCGCGGCCCGCACCGCGACGCCCACCTCGCCCACGCGGGCGCGGCCCGCGACGCCGGCCGCCTGCTGTCGCTCGGCGCGCTCGGCGACCCGCCCCACGGCGCGCTGGGCGTCTTCGCCCCCGGGGTCACGGTCGAGGAGGTCGAGGCGTTCGCCGCCGAGGACCCGTACGTCCTCGCCGGGCTCGTCACCGCCCGCCGCGTCGAGCCGTGGACCGTCGCCGTCTCCGCCACGGTGGGAGGATGAGCGCCATGTCCGACACCCCCCGCCTGTGGACGTTCAGCACCTCGCCCTTCGCCGGCAAGGTCCGCGTCGCCTTCGCCGAGAAGGGCCTGGAGCTCGAGCTCCACGAGATCCATCCCGCCAGCCGCCCGGCCCGCCTGCGCGAGCTCACGCCGATCGGGCGCGTGCCGGTGCTGGAGGTTCCCGGGGCCCCGCCGATCTTCGAGTCGTCGGTGATCTGTGAGTGGCTCGAGGACACGCACCCGGAGCCGCCCCTGTGGCCCGCCGACCCGGGCCTGCGCGGCTGGGCGCGCGCGTGGGCGAAGTGGATCGACGACCACGCCACCGCGAACTACTTCCTCGGGATGCGCAAGCTCGCGTTCGGCAAGGCGCCCGACGACCCCGAGGACATCACCGAGCAGCTGCACGCGAAGTGCGTCAAGCGGCTCGCGACGCTGGAGCCGGTGCTCGCGCAGCACGACGGCCCCTACCTGTGCGGCGACGCGTTCACGCTCGCCGACGTCGGAGCGATGCCCGTCGCCGCGCGCCTGCCCGCCTGGACGCCGCACCTCGTCGAGGCGGTCGACGCCCTCCCCGCGGTCAGCGCCTGGTTCGCCGCCCTGCGCGACCGGCCCACCGCAGCCGCCCTGGACGCCAAGGGCGACCCGGTCCACCGCGCCGAGCCGACGCCGGCCTGACGCCCGGCGGCGCGCCGGTCGCGAGATCGCGCGACCGGCGCCGCGGGATCGCTCAGGCGACCTCGCGCAGCTCGCCGGTCGCGACGTCGAAGATCGCGCCGCGGACCTCGCCGACGTTCTTCAGGAACGCGCTCTCCTTGATCGTCTGCACCGACTCGCGGACGCTCGCCTCGAGGTCGGTGATCGTGCGCAGGCCCCAGGCGGGACGGCGGCCGGCGTGCTCGCGCATGAGCGCGTCGAACGCCTCGTCGGTGGTCTTCGTCAGGCCGCAGTCGGTGTGCTGGATGACGAGGACGTCGAGGGTGTTGAGGACGTGCTGCGACACGCTGAGGGAGCGGATCGTGTCGTCGGTGACGACGCCGCCCGCGTTGCGGATGATGTGCGCGTCGCCCTCGTCGAGGCCGAGGAGCGAGAAGAGCCGCAGGCGCGCGTCCATGCAGGCGACGACCGCGATCGCCCGACCGGGCTCCGCCGTCTTGTCGGTGGCGTGGTAGCCGTCGGGCGCGTCCTTGTAGCGCGCGGCGTTGTCGAGGAGCTGATCGATGGTGCCCATGGCCCGGAATCGAATCAGATGACGGGCGAGCGGCCCTTGGAGGCCCGATCGGCCGCCTCGCGCAGCTCGTCGCGGAACGCGGGCGCGGCGATCTCGGCG
This sequence comes from Conexibacter sp. W3-3-2, assembly GCF_009707605.1. Lineage (NCBI taxonomy): Bacteria > Bacillati > Actinomycetota > Thermoleophilia > Solirubrobacterales > Conexibacteraceae > Conexibacter > Conexibacter sp. W3-3-2. Next base: position 2,015,360 of record NZ_WLYW01000001.1, read on the forward strand.
AGCGCGAGACCCCGTTGGTGCACGGTCAGCCCCTCGAGCTCCGCGGCCCCGTGCTCGGTGATGACGACGTCGACCTGGTGGCGGGGCGTGGTGATCACGGCGCCGGGCCCGAACCACGGCACGATCCGCGAGCGCACCTCGCCGCCGACGGTCGTCGTCGACGGCAGGCACAGCAGCGCCCGCTGCGCGAGCGACGTCCCCGGCCCGGCGATGAAGTCCTCCGCACCGCCGATCCCGGAGAACTGCCCGCCGTCGATGGTGTCCGCCACGACCTGCCCGTGGATGTCGACGGCGAGCGCGCCGTTGATCGTGACCATGCCGGCGTTGCGGGCGATGACCTCCGGGGCGTTGACGTGCTCGACCGGGAGGAACGCGACGTCGCGGTTCTCGTGCAGCCAGTCGTAGAGCTCCTGGCTGCCGAACGCGAACGTCGTGACGCTCACGCCGTCCAGATGCCCCTTGCGGTTGGTGACCTTGCCGGCCTCGTGCAGGCGCATGCACCCGTCGGTGAACATCTCCGTGTGCAGGCCGTAGCCGCCGCCCTCGTCCTGGGCGAGCCGCGTGGCGATCGCGCTGGGGATCGAGCCGATGCCGGTCTGCAGCGTCGCGCCGTCGGCGATGAACCGGCGGGCGTGCGCGGCGATCGCCTCGTCGACGTCGCCGGCGGGCGCCTCGGGCAGGGCGATCGGGCCGAGCTCTCCGGCCACGAGGACGTCGATCTCGTCGACGTGCAGGGCGTGCCGGTGCTCGGGCGGGGCGCCGAACGTGCGCGGGAAGCGGTCGCTCGTCTCGACGACGAGCAGCCGGTCGGGGTCCGCGCCGGCGGCGCGCAGTGCGGCGATCGTGCCGCCCGCGTGCAGCGACAGGCTGCACCAGCCGTCGGCGTCCGGCGGGGAGGCGGCGGTGACCATGACGCGCGGCGGGGACTTCTCCAGCAGGGGCGCGAAGCGGCGGAAGTCCGCGGGCGCGAACGAGATGTTGGCCCCCTGGTCGCGCAGCGCCCGCTCGAACGGGCCGAAGAATCCCGAGAGGTAGTGGACGCCGGGCCGCGAGAACAGCTCGGTGCCGACCGCGAGCAGCGCCCCCGCGACACGCAGGTCCTCCCAGTCGGTCCGCTGTCCCAGCGCGGCGAGCAGCGACGGCGGCTGGCCGGGGCCGAGCGGGATGCCCAGCGTGTCGCGGGTCTGCAGCAGGGCGGCGGCGTCGGCGGGCGTGACGGGAGTGGGCGGCATCCCCCTCGACGCTATACGGTGCCGCCCACCATGCAGAAGATCGCCATCGAGCACGACTTCACGGTGCCGGTGGAGCGCGCCTACGCGTTCCTGTCCGAGCACGAGAACCTCTCCACCCTCTTCCCGGCGAAGGTCACCCGCGTCAAGGACGGCGACGACGGCACCCGCAACGGCGTCGGGTCGGTCCGCAAGCTGCAGATCGCGATCCTCCCGCCGTTCGAGGAGACGAACACCAAGGTCGTGGAGAACGAGCTCGTCGAGTACCGGATCACCAAGGGGTCGCCGCTGCGCGACCACCAGGGCCGGATGACGTTCAGCGCCCGTCCCGACGGCGGCAGCCACCTGCGCTACGAGATCGAGTTCCGCGCCGTCGTGCCGGGCCTCGACGCGATCGTCGCGAAGGCCCTCAAGCGCGACATCGCCAAGGGGCTGGCGAAGGTCGACCACCTCGCCTGAGTGCCGTGGGAGCCCGCCGCACGCTGCTGACCGCGCTGGGCGGCGCCGCCGGGACGGCGGTCGCCTGGGAGCTGCAGCGCCGCCGTGACGGCGCGCGCGTGGCGCGCGACCCCGAGCACGAGCTCCTGCACCGGCCGCTGCACGGCCGCGCGCAGGAGGTGGTCTCGCAGGACGGCACGACCCTCCACGTCGAGGAGTTCGGTCCGGGGGATGGGCCGACGCTCGTGCTCGCGCACGGCTGGACCTGCCAGATCCGCTTCTGGACCCGCCAGATCCAGGCGCTCTCGCCGGACATCCGCGTCGTGGCCTACGACCAGCGCGGCCACGGCCGCAGCGGCCGCGCGGCCGACGACGAGTACGGGATCGAGCGGTTCGGCCACGACCTCGCCGCGGTGCTCGAGGCGACCGTTCCGGAGGGTCGGCGTGCGGTCGTCGCCGGGCACTCGCTCGGCGGGATGAGCATCGTCTCCTACGCGGGGCTCCACATGGGCGAGGTCCGCGATCGGCTCGCGGCCGCGGCGCTCGTGAACACCGGGATGGGCGACCTGATCCAGAAGGCCCTGATCCTGCCGGTGAGGACGCCGCTGGCGAAGGTCGAGCAGCTCGTCGGCTCCGCGGCGCTCAGCGCGCCGCTGCCGCTGCCCGCCGGCCCGACGCCGCTCGCCCACCGGGTCGTGAAGTACGTGGCCCTCTCGCCGGACGCGACCCCCGCCCAGGTCGCCTTCAGCGAGGAGCTCGTCGTCGACTGCCGGCCCGACGTGCGCGGTGCCGTCGGCGGGGCGCTGACGCGACTGGACCTCCATGCCGCCGTCGCGCGGCTCGACGTGCCGACGCTGGTGATCTGCGGGGAGCGCGACAAGCTCACGCCGCCCGAGCACGCCGAGCGGCTGCACGCGGAGCTGCCGCGCCCGCTGGGGCTGCTGCGGCTCCCCGGCGGTCACATGGGTCCGCTCGAGCACGCCGACCGCGTCTCGGCCGCGTTGCGGCGGCTCGTCGGCGACAGCCGGTAGCCGCTCCTCGCGCGGCGCTAGTCGCGGCCGATCGACTGCAGCAGCGTGCGGGTGAAGTCGACGATCCGGTCCGGATCGTTGGCCTGCGGGTCCTCGAGCACCAGCCGGGCGGTGTCCTCCAGGACGGTGATGAGCAGCCGCGTGAACAGCGTCGGGTCGAGGCCCCTCGGCCCGCCGCGCTGCTCGAGCCCCCAGGCGATGACCGGGACGATCAGGCCGCTGACCGCGTCCTTGGCCCGCTGGATGACGCCCCGCAGCTCGGCGGGCGCGCCGTCGATCGGCAGCAGCGCGAGCCGCCAGGTGATGGGGTCGTCGTGCACGCCGCGCAGGAAGCCGTGCAGGGCCTCAAGCAGCAGCGCGTCGGGGTCCTCCCCGACGGGCGCGTCGGGAACCACCCGGCGGATGCCCTGCAGCGCCCGGTTCTCGGTCCGCGCGATGAGCGCGTGCTGCATGCCCTCGAGGTTGCCGAAGTGCGCGTACACGACGGTGCGCGCGATGCCCGCCTCGCGGGCGATCCGGTCGATCGACGCCGCGCCGTAGCCCTCGGACAGGACGAGGTCGGCGAGCACGTCGAGCAGCTGCTCGCGGCGCTCGTCGGCGGACATCCTCCTCGTCGGTCGTGCGGCCACGGACACAGTGTCGCGCACGGCGTGGACGCCGCGGACGCGCCAGGGTCAGCCGATGACGATCTCGCAGTTGCGGGTGACGTCGCGCGAGTCCTTCTCGACGCGGTCGCGGCCCGGCCCGCAGTCGATGACGTCGCGGCTGCCGCCGACGGCGCGGATCGTGTCGTCGCCGCGCCCGCCGAGGATCCGGTCGACGCCGAATCCGCCGTTGAGGGTGTCGTCGCCGTCACCGCCGACGAGGGTGTCCTCCCCGCGGCCGCCCTCGAGCTCGTCGTTGCCGGGCCCGCCGACGAGGCGGTCGTTCCCGGTGCGGCCGAACAGGGAGTCGGCGCCGCTGTCCCCGTAGAGCTTGTCGCTGCCGCCGGCGCCCTCGAGGAAGTCGTCGCCGCCACGGCCGCGGATCGTGTTGGCGCGGTCGGTGCCGACGATCCGCTCGGCGATGCCGCGCCCGGGGCAGCGCTGGCGGCGCAGCTGGCAGTTGGGGAGCGTCTCGTACTCGAGCGCCTTGCGGACGAGCTCGTCGTCCCACGGGACACCGGCCGCGACGAAGCGGTCGCGGAAGTCGGTGAAGCGCGGGACGCGGGCGCCCGCGTCGCGGACGGTGAAGGTCTCGCAGCCGGCGAACCCGACGGTGCGGGGCAGCCGGTTGGCGGCGCGGCGACGGGCCGCGTCGGGCGTGAGGACGACGACGTCGGCGCCGTCGCCGCAGTCGGCGACCTGGACGGACCCGCCGACGTGCAGGACGTCGTTCCCCGGTCCGCCCTCGAGCGTCGCGGACTCCCGGTCGCCGGAGACCCAGAGCGTGTCGTCGCCGTTGCCGCCGACGAGTCGGCCCGAGCCGGTGTCGACGAGCAGGTCGTCGCCGTCGCCGCCCACCGCCGCCCGGCCGCGGAACTGGCCGCTACCGGCGAACAGCGCGTCGTTGCCGGGCCCGCCGTCGAGGCCGTCGTTCCCGGTGCCGCCGCTGAGCAGGTCGTTGCCGGGCCCGCCCTCCAGCCGCGCGTCCTTGCCCGCGTTGCCGATGAGGACGTCGTCGCCCTCGCCGCCGTCGAGGAGCTTGTCGTCGCCGAAGCGGGACTCGCCGAGGAAGTCGTTGCCGGCCTGGCCGCGCAGCGTGTCGTCGCCGTCGTAGCCGTCGAGGCGGTCGTTGCCCGGCCCGCCCTCGAGCGTGTCGTTGCCGGTGAAGCCGTAGAGGACGTCGTCGCCGTCCTCGCCGCGCAGCAGGTCGTTGCCGGAGCCGCCGTCGAGGTCGTCGTTCCCCGGCCCGCCGAACAGCCGGTCGGCGGCGGTCCCCCCGCTCAGCAGGTCGTTGCCGCCGAGGCCGAACAGGGTGTCGGCCGAGCCGCGGCCGCGGAGCGTGTCGTTCTGCTCGGTGCCACGCAGGGTGTCGGCGAGGCGGCCGCCGTCGCGGGTGGCGGCGAGCGCGGGGACGGCGGCGGCGAGCCCGGTGACGGTGAGCAGCAGGGCGACGGGGCGGGAGCGGATCTGGACCATGCCCGCTTCAACACCCCGGCGGCCCGGAGTTGCGGCGCGCGCCGCCGATCTCGCGTCAGCGGCGTCGCAGCGGGTCGGCCGGGTCGCGCTCGTCGACGCCGTGGGGCGAGCCGTAGTCGGCGAGCAGGTCGAGGAACGGCTGTGCCTCGAACGCCTCCGGCCCGAGCACCCCGGCGCCGCTCCAGACGCCTTCGGCGAGCAGCTCGAGCGCGACGACCGGGTTGATCGCGGTCTGCCAGACGACCGCCTGGCAGCCGTCCTCGCGCATCGTGCGCTCGTTGTCGACCACGTGGTAGAGGTAGGTGGCGCGCGGCTGCCCGTCCTTACCGGTGCCGGTGACGATCGTGCCCGCGCAGGTGCGGCCGGTCATCTTGTCGCCGAGCGTCGCCGGGTCCGGGAGGGCGGCGGCGACGACGTCGCGCGGGGAGACCAGCTGCCCCCGCACGTCGATCGGCGTCGTGCCGTCGAGGCCGAGCAGGTTCAGGGTGCGCAGGACGCCGATGAACTCCTCCCCGAGGCCGTACTTGAACGTCACGCGGTTGCAGTCGACCCATCGCGGGATCAGCACGACCTCCTCGTGCTCGACGTTCACGCACTCGACCGGGCCGATGCCCTCGGGGAACTCGAAGACCTCGGGCTCGCTGAACGGCTCGGTCACGTAGAAGCCGCGCTCCTTCTCCCAGATCAGCGGCGGGTTCAGGCACTCCTCGATCGTCGTCCAGATCGAGAACGTCGGGGCGAAGGCGTAGCCGGCGACCTCGAGGTCTGCGCCGTCGCGGACCCCGATCTCGTCGATCGCCGAGAACATCGTGTCGGCGGCGTGACGGGCGAACACGTCGCTGGCGCCCGGCTCGACCCCGATCCCGACGAGCGCGAGCTGCCCGTCGGCCTCCCACGCGTCGTGCTCGGCGAACTGGGCGTCGCCGAGCATCACGCCGGTCCGGGCGTACGGCTCCTCGGGGTGGCGCTCGGAGAGCGTCATCGCCATGTCGAGGTAGGTCACGCCGGCGCGCGCGCGGCGGCGAAGATCGGCGGGTTGAGCCGCGGGTCGCACGCGTTGAGGACGTGCGTGGCGCGGTGCTCCTCGATGACCGCGACGATCGCGTCCGCGTCGGAGGCGTCGCACGCGACACCGCTGATGCGGTCGTCCCCGGTGCGGGCGGCGGCGGCCCGGGCGCGGTCGGCGTCGAGGTCACCGAGGACGAGTGTCTGGAAGAACGAGCGGTGTCGGGCGATGGAGGCGACCGCGGCACCGACGCCGCCGGAGCCCACGACCAGGATGCGCATGTCGGGCATGGCCGCGACCCTGGCCGCTGGACGCACCGCCGTCAAGGGCGGTCACTCCTCGGTGGCGAACCAGCGGTGCGCCTCGTGGACGACGCGGCGCTCGTCCTCCAGGCGCCACAGCGTCGGGGCGAGCACGCGGGCGGCGATGCCGGTGGCGGCGGCGAGCTGCTCGAGCGTCGCCCCCGGCTCGTCGACGAGCGCCTGCAGGACGGTGCGGTCCCGGGCGGGACGGCCGTACGGGGACTCCGCGTCGGTGGGGACGGTCATCGTCCCGGGTACGACGGGCGCCCGCGCGGGGCGCACCGCGGACGCGTCAGGCGGCGCTCGCGTCGCCGAACCGCTTGCGGTTGCGCTCGACGGCCTTCTGGCGCTCGACCTCGCGGTCCTTCGGCGGCGCCGAGGTGACGAGGCGCTCGAGCAGCTCGTGCGAGGCGGCGGTCACGGCGGCGACCGCGGCGTCGAACGCCTCCTGGTTGGCCTGCGAGGGCTTGGTCGAGCCGCTGATCTTGCGCACGTACTGCAGCGCGGCGGCGTGCACCTCGTCGGCGGTGGCCGGCGGCTCGAAGTTGTGGAGCGTCCGGATGTTGCGGCACATGCGACGACCGTAACGGGATGTGCCGGCGCCCGCCAGGGGCACCGCAAGGACGCCCACCGGAACGCACGTCCCGTTGCAGCCCGTGCCGTGCGGCACGCCCGCGGACGGACGTCCGGTAGAACCTGACCGGTGGCCGCCCCTGCCCCACGTCGCCCCCGCGTCCCGGTTCCGCTGCTCGTCCTCGCGCTGCCGGTCGCCGTCGTCCTGATCGCCGTCCTCGGCCTGCGCGTCGCCTACGCCGACCGGGCCCTGCCGGGCACCGAGCTCGCGGGCGCGTCGGTCAGCGGCAAGACCGAGGACGAGATCCGCACCGAGCTCGAGCAGTTCGCCACCCGCACGATCGTCGTCCGGGCCGGCGACCGCCGGCTGCGCGTCGACCCCGTCGAGGCGGGCTACGCGGCGAACATCGAGGCCACGCTCGACCGCGTCATGGACGCTGGTCGCGACGGGGCCCTCGGCGGCCTGCTGTCCACGGTCGGCGGGATCACCGGTCGCCACGAGGTCCTGATCGACACGCGGATCGACACCACCCGCCTCGACCGCACCGTCACGCGGATCGCGCAGAGCGTCGACCGCGAGGCCTTCCCGGGGGCGCTCGACGTCGACGCCGAGCTCCTCGAGGTCGGCGCGCGCCCGCCGCGCAGCGGCCGCGAGATCGACCGCGACGACCTCCGCCAGCGGCTGCTGCGCGCGCTGCAGACCGGCCGCCGCGACGTGCGCGCGTCGGTGCAGACCACGCGCGTCGCGTCGCGCGCCGACGTCGAGCGCGTCGCCCAGGAGGCCCAGGACTACCTCGACGCCCCCCGTCCGCGTGACCGGGATCGGCGAGCCGCTCACGCTCGAGGCCTCGAAGGTCGCGCCGATCCTGCGCCTGTCGACCGCCGGGGACGACGGCACCGTCAGCCTCGGCACCAGCGCCGCGGAGACCGAGAAGCTCGTCGCGTCGATCGCCGCCCGCCGCGACCGCAAGGCCCGCGACGCCGAGCTCTCCGCCCCGGGCCGCTCGACGATCGTCGACGGCAAGGGCGACGTGACCTGGCGCCCGAAGCGCGCCGACGTGCGGGTCGTCCGCGACGGCCGCAGCGGCCGCGTCGTGCAGCGCGAGCGCAGCGCCGAGCGCGTCACCGCCGCGGTCCGCGCGGGCGAGCACGACATCGCGCTGGCCACCACCGAGACGAAGCCCGCCGTCGGGGCCGACGCCGCCCGCGGGCTCGACCGCCTGATCGGCACGTTCACCACCCGCTACGAGCCGGGACAGCCGCGCGTGACGAACATCCGCCGGATCGCCCGGACGGTCGACGGGACGCTCGTCGCCCCGGGCGCGACGTTCTCGCTCAACGGCCGGGTCGGGCAGCGCACCGAGGCCGACGGCTACGTGGAGGCCCCCTTCATCGCCGACGGCAAGATCGTGCCGTCGGTCGGCGGCGGCGTCTCGCAGTTCTCCACCACGCTCTACAACGCCGCCTACTTCGCCGGGCTGCGCCTCGACGCGCACATGCCCCACAGCCTCTACATCGCGCGCTATCCCCCCGGCCGGGAGGCGACGCTGAACTTCCCCGACATCGACCTGCGGTGGACCAACGACACCGACGCCCCGGTGCTCATCCGCACGTTCACCGACGAGACGTCGGTGACGGTCAGCCTCTACGGGGACAACGGCGGCCGTCGCGTGTCCGCGGACACCGGGGCGCGCCGCCCCGTCGCGGGCGGCGACTTCGCGATCACCGTCACCCGCGTGGTGCGGTACGCGGACGGGCGCGAGGTCCGCCAGCCGTACACCACGACCTACGACCAGCCCGCCGAGGGCGAGTGACCGCACCGACGTGCGGGCGCCGCCCTGCACGTCGCGGCCCGGAGCCGCCACGGACCCCGGACCACCGCGCAGGGCGGGTCGCCCGCTCAGGTCGTGCCGCCGGCCGCCGCGCCCTGGGCCTGCGACGGGGCCTGGGAGGCCTGCGGGTCGGTGCCCTGCGGCGGCGTGCCACCCGGGGGCGGGCCGGCGGGCGGACCGAACTCGCTGAGCGCCTTGGCGACCTCGTCGGCGTCGAGGTCGAGCGCCTCGGCCAGGTCGTTGGCCATCGTCTCCGCGCTCGGGGGACCGCTGCTTGAGGACGCGTCGGGCCGCGTCGAGGCCATCGCCGCCTGCAGCTTGGCGGTGCTCACGCCCAGGGCCGAGGCGAGCTCGCCGAGGTCGGGCGGGCCGCCGGTTCCGCCGCCGGACGGCGGGGCACCGGTCGCGCCCGCGGGCGGCTGACCGTTCTGCCCGGACGGGGCGGCGGAGCCCGCCTGACCGGTCACGGCGGGCGCCGCCTGCTGGGCGGCCGCCTGCGTGCCGGAGCTCGCGGTGGCGCCACCGGACCGGTCGTCGCCGGAGGCGCCGCAGCCCGCGGCACCGAACATCGCCGCGGTGCCGAGGAGCACGGCGGCCTTGCGCTTGATGGGAGACATGCGAGCAGCGTCGTGCCCGCCGGTGGGAGGAGCCTGGGCCGATCCTGCGAGCTTCCTGGGACCGTCAGCCGTCCGTCGCGAGCAGCTGCGCGCGCAGCGTCTCGCGCGCCGCGGGCTCCGCGAGATCGCCGCGGGCCGCCTGCGCCAGCAGCGCGACGGTCGCCTCCCCCGGGACCGGCCGGCCGCCATAGCGCCCACCGAGCCCCCAGAGCGCGACGGGAGCCCCGGCGGCGTCCTCGAGCGGCACCGCGATCCACCACCGCAGGTCCAGCCGATCCCCGGGACCGCCGGGGGACCGCGGTCGCGACGGATCGTGCTCGACGAGACGGGCGCCGCCCTCGCGCATCGCGGCCCAGGTCGCGGTCCCCGGCTTGGTCGGGGGCGGCGAGGTCGACAGCCAGGCCCCGAGCTCGGGGGCGTCGCGGACCTCGGCGGCGGCGCGACGCAGCACGCCCTCGCCGATCAGGTCGATGCAGCTGACGTCGGCGACGGTGGCGAGCGCGAGCGCGCACAGCGGCACGAGGTCGGGCGCGGTCGGCGGGGGCGCGGGCCGCGCGAAGGTCATCCGCACGACGGTGCCGCGACCGTCGGGGCCCGGGCCGATGTCCAGCGCCTGGGCGTGCACGCCGACCGACGCGAGACCGTGGCCGAGCCCCGGGGAGTCGTCGCGCACCCCGAGCCCGACGCCGTCGTCGGCGACCGCCACGACGAGCCGCGGACCGTCGGCGCGCAGGGTCAGGCGGACGGTCCCGGGACCGGGCGTGTCCCGGTAGGCGTGCAGGACGACGTTGCTGACGACCTCCGAGACGGCGAGCGCGACCCCGGCGACGACCTCCGGGGCGGCGCCGTGCTCGGTCGCGAACGCGACGGCCCGGCGGCGCAGGGCGCTCACCGAGGCCGGGACCGCCGGCAGCTCCTCGTCGGCTGCGTCGTCCGTCACCCCGGGGACCTTAGTGCGTCATCGCGTCGCGCCCGTCGGGCCCGGCGCGCGACCGCGGCGCGGTCGCGGCACCCAGGCGGGCGTCGCCGCCCGGTAGGCGTCGTAGGCCGGACCGAACCGCTCCCGCAGGCGCGGCTCCTCGTAGCGGCGCACGAGCAGCCCGAGCGTGCCCAGGTACGCGGCGACCGCGACGACCAGCACCGGCCGGGCGAGCACGAGCGCCTGGCCGAGCACGACCACGGCCGTCGCGAGGTGCTGCGGGTTGCGGACCACCGCGTAGGGCCCGCCGGTCACGAGCGTCGCGGTCGGCGCGGCCGGGGTCGGGGTCCCCTGTCCGCGCAGCGCGAAGTCCGCGAAGCAGCGCACGAGCACCACCAGCCCGCCGACGATCAGCAGCGCCCCGGCGACGGTCAGCGCCGGCGAGGTGCCGGACCCGCGGTCCCAGCCGCCGGTGACGAGGAACGGCCCCAGGCCGGCCTCGAGCCCGGGACCGACGAGGAAGAACAGGGCGCTGCCGAGGACGGCGGCCCGCCGCGGCAGCGCCATCGCGTCAGTAGCTCTTCGGCAGCCCGAGCGAGTGCTCGGCGACGTAGTTCAGGATCATCTCGCGGCTGACCGGCGCGATCTTGTTCAGCCGCGCGCCCCACCACATGTCGGACAGGCCGTACTCGAGCGCGATGCCGTTGCCGCCGTGGGTCTGGATCGCTTGGTCGACCGCGTGCACGCAGGCCTCGGCGGCCGCGTACTTCGCGATGTTCGCCGTCTCGCCCGCGCCCTTCCAGCCCGCGTCGTAGAGCGCGCACGCCTTCTGGTTCATGAGCCGGGCGAGCTCGAGCTCGATCTTGCACTGGGCCAGCGGGTGCGAGAGGCCCTGGTGGGTGCCGATCGGCTTGCCCCACACGACTCGCTCGTTGGCGTACTCGGCCGCCTTCGTCAGCGCGCGGTCGGCGGCGCCGAGGCTGCCCGCGGCGGCCATGATCCGCTCCGGGTTCAGCCCGTCGAACAGCGCGCCCAGGCCGCCCTGGTCGCCGCCGATGAGCCGCTCCTCGGGCACCTGGACGTCGTCGAAGTAGAGCGTCCACTGCTTGTCCGGCAGACGCAGCGCGGTCGGGATGTTCTCCTTGGAGAAGCCCGGCGAGTCGAGGTCGATGATGAACAGCAGCGGCAGGCCCAGCGAGCCGTCCTCGAGCTCGCGGCGGGCCACGACGAGCAGCGCGGTGGCGTGCTCCACGGCGGAGATGTAGGTCTTCTGGCCGCGCAGGGTCCAGGTGCCGTCGTCGTTGCGCCTGGCCCGCGTCGTGATGTTGTGGGTGTTCGTGCCCGCGTCGGGCTCGGTCACCGCGAAGGAGATCCGCTCGGTGCCGGTCGCGAGCCCGGGGGAGCCAGCGGTCCTTCTGCTCCTCGTCGCCGTGGAGCATGAGGGATCGATCCGGCGATCGCCGGGGAGACGACCATCAGCAGCTGCGTGCAGCCGTGGCGGCCGAGCTCCTCCTGGACGAGCGCGAGGCCGGTCATGCCGAGCCCGCCGCCGCCGTACTCCTCGGGGATGTTCACGCCCGTGAAGCCCTTCTCGGACAGCGCGTCCCACATCTCGGTGGGCGGGACGCCGCGCTCGTGGCAGTCGAGCATGTACTTCGCCCCGTACTTGGCGGTGACCCCGGCGACCGACTCGCGGAGCATCTCCTGCTCCTGGGTCGGCACGAGGCGGATGACGGGCTCGGCGGCGGTGGGTGTGGACATCGGGACCTCTCCAAGTCTCGGATACGTGACGGCGGCGTCATTCTGTCAGGCATGACCCCCTCGCCGGGCACCTGGCGCCGCGTCGCGCTCGGCATGTTCGCGGTCGGCTGGGGCGCCAACCAGTTCTCGTCGATGCTCGTCGTGTACCGCGACGAGCTCGGCCTGTCGTCGGGCACGCTCGCGGCGCTGTTCGGCGTCTACGCGCTCGGGCTCGTCCCCGGCCTGCTGATCGGCGGGCCGGCCTCCGACCGCTACGGGCGGCGGACGCTCGTCGTGGCGTTCGTCGCGCTGTCGCCGCTGGCGTCGCTGCTGCTGATCGTCGGCCGCGACGGCGCGGAGGGTCTCGCCGCCGCGCGGCTGCTCGCGGGCGTGTGCTCGGGGGTCGTGTTCGCGGCGGGGAGCGCGTGGGTGCAGGAGCTCTCGGCGGGCGCTCCGTCCGGGGCCGGGGCACGACGCGCGGCGGTGGCGCTGACCGCGGGCTTCGGCAGCGGTCCGGTGGTGGCGGCGCTCGTCGCGCAGGTCGCCGCGGCCCCGCGGGTGCTGGCGTTCGTCCCACACGTCGTGCTCGGGGTCGTCGCGCTCGCCGTGCTCGTGCGCGCCGGCGGCGTGCCGGAGACCGCGCCGTCTGCCGGCGGCCGGATCCGGGTCGGGCTGCCCCGCGCGGTCCGCGGCGGCGCGTTCGTCCGGGTGGTCGTGCCGACCGCGCCGTGGGTGTTCGCGGCGGCGGCGATCTCCTTCGCGGTCCTGCCCGAGCGGGTCGGGGACGACGTGCCGGTGGCGTTCGCGGGGCTCGTGACCGGCGTGACGCTCGGCTGCGGCGTGCTGGTGCAGCCGCTGGCCCGGCGGGTGGAGGACCGCCGGCCGCTGCGGGCGGGCACGCTCGGCCTGGTCGCGGCGGCGGCGGGCGCGGCGCTGGGCGCCGGCGTGCTGGCGCTCGGCGCGCCCGTCCTGCTGCTCGTCTGCGCCCCGGTGCTCGGGGCGGCCTACGGGCTGTGCCTCGTGTCCGGGCTGCGGCTGTCCGAGCGCCTCGCCGCGCCGCAGGAGCGCGGGGCGACGCTCGCGGTGTTCTACGCGCTCACCTACATGGGGTTCGGGGCGCCGTACGCGCTGACCGCCGTCGCGGGACTCACCGGCGACGTGGGCGCGCTGCTGGCGGCGGCGGCGCTGGCGGCGGCGACCGCGGGCTGGGTCAGCCGCGCCCGGACGGACCGGGCGCCCACCTGACCGGCCCCGGGCCGTGCTCGGCGAGCCGGTCGCCGGGGTTCGCCAGCGCGCAGCGGGCGAGCGACAGGCAGCCGCAGCCGATGCACTCCCCCAGGCCCGCCTTGAGCGTCTGGAGCTCGACGATGCGCTCGTCGATCCGGGCGTCCCAGGTGGCGGACAGGCGGGTCCAGTCCCGCTTGGTCGGGGCGCGGTCGCCGGGGAGCTTCGCGAGCTCCTCCCCGATCTCGGCGAGCGTCAGCCCGATGCGCTGGGCGAAGACGATGAAGGCGATGCGGCGCAGCACCGTGCGCCGGAAGCGGCGGTGGCCGGAGCCGCTGCGCTCCGAGGCGATGAGGCCCTTCTCCTCGTAGAAGCGCAGGGCGGAGGCGGCGACGCCGCTGCGCGCCGCGACCTCCCCGATGAGCAGCAGATCGGACATGCACCGCACCCTAGGGCTTCAAGTGCGATTGAGCTCAAGGGGCGGCGGGCCGGACGTGCCGGCCCGCCGCCGCCAACCCTCAGTCCGCCGGGGCGAACTGCGCGAGGCCGTCCTTGATGACGACGTCGCCGGCGTCGTTGACGGTCTCGAACACGAGCGTGTCGGGCGCCGAGCGGTGCAGCGTCGTGGTGATCGTCTGCCCGGGCAGGGCGGGCCGGTTGAAGCGGACCGCGAGACGCTTGAGCCGCGTCGGGTCCTCCGGGCTGCCGGTGCGGATCGCGGCCACCGACGTGAAGGCCATCGTGCAGAGCCCGTGGATGATGATGCCGGGGAGGCCGACGGACTTCGCGAAGTCGTCGTCGAGGTGGATGGGCATCGGGTCGCCCGACGCGGGCGAGTAGCGGAACGTCTGGTCTTCGTCGAAGCGCTGCTCCACGACCGCGACCGGCTCGGTGCCGCGCACGTCCTCGGGGAAGCGGTGGTCGTCGGGCCCCACGCCGCCGCCCGCCTCGGCGATGACGCCGCGGAAGAACGAGGTCATCAGCTGCTCGCAGACGAGACCGCCGTCGGCCGCGTCGCGCGTCTCGGACTTCACGACGAGCGTGGTCCCGGACGACTTCGCCTGGATCCCGATGCCGGCGCCGCGGACGCTGAGCGTCATGCCCGGCGTGATCGGCCGGTGGAAGCGGAAGTCCTGCATGCCGTGCACGACGCGCATGAGCACCTCGTTGGGCACGAGCGTGCCGATCAGCGGGAACAGGCCCTCGAACGGCGGGACGACGTTGAAGACCGGCGAGGCGAGGTCTCCGGACGCGTGCTGGGGGATGTCGTCGTTGGTGGCCTGGGCGTAGGCGACGAGCCGGTCGCGCTCGACGACGAACTCGCGCGGCTCGGTCCACTGGTCGAGGGCGTCGACGTTGAAGGCGGTCGTGGTGGGGGTGCTCATGCGCGAACCTTACCGAGCATTCGTTCTGTATGTGGATCTTCCGTAGGATCCAGAGCGCATGCTCGGTTTTTCGACCTCCCGCTGGGTGCGAGCGCCGGACGGCACCCGCCTGCACGCCGCCGTCAGCGCGCCGCCCGGACGCCGGAAGGCGCGCAGCGCGATCGTGCTCGTCCACGGCTTCACGATGGACCACACGTTCTGGGACCGGCAGGTCGAGGTGCTGCGCGAGCACCACCTCGTCATCGCGATGGACCAGCGCGGCCACGGCCGCAGCGACCCCGCCGGGCGCGACGGCTGGCACCACCACGTCCTCGGCCGGGACGTCGAGGCCGTCGTGCGCGCGCTCGTGCCCGACGGCCTGTCGGCCACGGCGGTCGGGCACTCGATGGGGGGCATGGCGCTCATGGGCTGGGCCGCCGTGACCGCCCACGCCCCGCACGAGCGGCAGCTCGACGCGGTCGTGCTGGCCAACACCACCGCGCACGGCGTGCCCAACGGGATCGTCCTGCGGCTCCCGCCGTGGATCTCCGCGCAGTTCGTCTACGGGCTCGCCCCGCTCGTCAGCCTGCCGCTGCCGCTCGACGGTCGCCTCGCGCCCGTGGTCCGGCCGCTCCTGCGCCATCTCGCGTTCGGGGAGCGCGCCTCCCGCCGCGACGTGGCGACCACCGAGCGGCTGTTCTTCCGCACCGACCCGCGCCAGCGCGCGGATGCCGCCCGGTTCCTCTGGCGGCTCGACGCGCGCGACGGGATCGAGGCGCTCGCCGGGGTCGACGTCACCGTGCTGGTCGGCGGTCGCGACCGGCTGACGCCCGCCGCCCGCGGCAACGAGATCGCGCAGGCGCTCGACGCGCCCGTGATCCTGCTGGCGCGTTGCGGCCACCAGGCCCCGATGGAGGACGCGGGCGCGGTGACCGAGGTGATCCTCCACGCGGCCAACCAGGCCCGCCGGCTCGCGCGGCGACGCGCGCGGACGGCCTCCGGCTGACCGGGCCGCCGCTATCGATCCGCCCCGGAGCCCTCCTCGGTGCAGGAGCTCTCCACGGTCGCCCTCGCGGTCGCGCGCTGCAGCAGGCGGTGGAGCGTCGCGCGCTCCTTCGTCGTGAGGTCGGCCAGGACCTCGTCCTCCACTGCGGCGAGCGCGAACTCCGCACGGGCCAGCAGGTGTTGCCCGGCCTCGGTGAGCTCGACGACATGCCGGCGCCGGTCCTCCGCGGAGCGACGACGCAGCACCCAGCCGTGCTCCTCGAGCTCGTTGAGCAGGCCGACGAGGTTGGTGCGGTCGATCTGGATCGCCCCGGCGAGGTCCTGCTGGGCGATGCCGGGCGAGTCGCGCAGCACGGTCAGCGCGATCAGGTGCCGTGACCGCAGTCCCAACGGCTCCAGCGCGGCCTCGCTGCGCAGCCGCATCAGCCGCGCGAGGTGCACGACGAAGACGGCTGATCGGGGCGGAGCCTGGTTGACCACGGGGAGCTCGGTGATGGGCCCACGATACTCCCCGACCGCCATCCAGCGGTGTGCTACAACTCATTTGCGTTATACAACACATCTATCTGACGCAAAGGAGTCCGAACCACGTCATGCCCCACCTCCTGCACATCGACTCGAGCATCCAGGGCGAGCGCTCGGTCAGCCGTCGACTCACCGCGCGCGCCGCCGAGCGCTGGCGCTCGGCCCACCCCGGTGGCACGTCCACCTACCGCGACCTCGGCGCCGCACCCCTGCCGCATCTCGACAGCGACTCAGGGACCGCGCGCATGCTGCCCCCGGAGGCGCACACCCCGGCACAGGCGACGTCCTACGCGCTGAGCCAGGAGCTGGTCGGCGAGATCCTCGCCGCCGACACCATCCTGCTCGGACTGCCGCTCTACAACTTCGGCGCCCCGAGCTCGGTGAAGACCTGGGTCGACCACCTGATCCTGCCGGGAGTGGCGTTCGACCCCGAGACCCAGGAGGGTCTGCTGGGCGACCGCGACCTGCTCGTCCTTGCCTCGCGCGGAGGCGGCTACACGCCCGGCTCGCCCAAGGAGGGGTGGGATCACGCCGAGACGTGGCTGCCCCATGGCCTCAGCATGACCGGGCTGCGGCCGCGCTTCATCACCGCGCAGCTCACGCTCGCCGACGTGAATCCGGCGATGGCCGATCTCAAGCCGCTCGCCGCCGAGAGCCTCGCGGCGGCCGAGCGCGAGATCGACGCCCAGTGGACGGGCGTGACGGCCTAGGAGAACTCCCAGCCGTACTCCCCGGCCAGGCGAAGGAGCTCTGGACCGTCGATCTGGGCGTCCTGCGACTCCTGCCCGATCGCCGCGAAGAACTCCTCGATCCCGGCGGGGGAGAAGATCACGACGCGCTCGAGCGGCTCGTCGCCCGCGGTTCCGCCGGCGTGCAGCAGACCCGGCGGCAGGTGCACGGTGCTCCCGGCGGGGACCTCCATCCGCTCGTCCTCTCCACCGAGCGCGAGCCACATGGTCCCGCCGGTCACGTGGATGGTCTCGGACTCGACGAGGTGTCGGTGCGGGGGCAGCTCCCACCCGGGCGGCGCCTCGTCGACCAGCAGCGTGAAGGCCCCAGCCGTGTCCTCTCCGGTCAGCCGGATCTCGGTCCGGACCCCGCCGGGCAGCCACAGGTCGTGCATGCCGGCGATCCTCGCAGGTGCGGGCGCTACAGCGAGCGCGCGCGCTGGCCCTTCGTGCGCTTGGCGAGCGTGACGGCGGCCGCGGCGTCGACGATCCCCCAGCCGAGCTCGCGGTCGTACCCGCCGCTGCGTCGCGCGGTGCCCTTGACGATCCGGATCACCTGGCGGGCCGTGAGCCGCTTGTTCGCCGCCCGCACGAGCGCGACGACCCCGGCGACCTGCGGCGTCGCCATCGACGTGCCGCTGAGGTACGCGTACGCCTGGCTGCCGCGGTAGTCGGCGCGGCAGCCGCAGGGCGGTACCGACGGGCCGAACACGCTGAACGATCCGGTGTCGAGGATCGTCGCGGTGCGCGGGAACAGGGAGAAGATGCCGCCGGGGCCCGGGGCGGTCCCCGCGGCGTCGTAGCGGAAGCTGCCGTAGGCGGCCACCGAGATCTGGGAGCCGCGCCCGGCGTACGCGGCGCGACGGCCGTCGACCGTGGCGGCGGTGACGACCAGGCCCCGCCCCTGGGCGATCTTCGAACCGGTGCCGGTCGGCTGCAGGTAGTTCGCCGGATCGCCCTGCTCGGTGACGGCCTCGTCGGCCGCGGCCGCGACCATCACGACGTCGCGGTCCAGCGCGTAGTCGATCGCGCGGCGCAGCACGGCGGGGGCGCGCGGGCGGTTGTTCGCACCGAAGCTGAAGTTCAGGACGCGGGCCCCGGCCTTCACGGCGGAGACGATGCTCGCGGCGACGCTCGTGTCCGACAGGTCGGTCTTCACCACCACGAGCCGGCAGTTGTAGCCCGCGCCGGCGATCCCGGTGCCGTTGCCCGCGTCGCCGCAGGCGAGCCCCGCGACGTGGGTGCCGTGCCCCTCCTCGTCGGTGCGCGCACGGTCGGACGTCGCGTGCTCGTCGATCGCCCGCACGACCTTGCGCTGCAGGTCCGGGTGGTCGACGTCGGCGCCCGAGTCGATGACTCCGACGCGGATGCCGCCGCCGCGCGCGACGCCCCAGGCGGTCGGCAGCCGCAGCCCGTAGGCCCACCACTGCACCGGCGTCCCCGGGTCCGTCCCGGGGGCGCCCTCGGCATCGATCAGCGCCGGGTCGTTGGGCAGGACGTCGGCGCGGTACGCGAGCCGCCGCGCGACGGTCTGGACGCTGTCGACCCCGGCGGCCCGCCGCAGGCCGCGGGCGACGCCGGCCGCGTCGACTCCGGTGGCGACCTCGAGCTCGGTCAGGCCGATCTCGGGCACGCGGCGCACGACGCGCACGGCGGACGAGGCGGCGGCCCGCGCGGTGGTCGTCGTGGCGCCGGCGGTGGCGCCGGGCTCGGCCAGCACGCTGAGCCGGGTGCCGGCCTGCGCAGGGGTCGTGGCGGCGAGGCCGAGCAGCAGCGCGGCGGCGACGGTGCGGGCGGCCCGCCGGGCCGTGGCGGGCGGCGGCGGGACGCGACGGCGGACGGTCGACGGCGTGGGACGCACCCCCACAGTCTGCCGTGCCGGGCCGCGCGACGGCGCCGATAGCAGCCCCGGCGACGATCTTCGGACGGAGGGTTCGAGGTCGCACGCTCGGGGAACACTCAGCGGACTCCCGCACTTCACCGCCACCCTGATCCCCATGGCCATCCTCCCCCACGCGCTGACGCCCCGGACCCCGCCGGCCCCCGGCACCACCCCGCTGCGCGTGGTCGCCCATGGCGCTCGCAGCGTCCGCGGGCTGCGCCGGATGCGCAACGAGGACGCGGTCCTCTTGGCCTCCCCGCTGCTGGCGGTCGCCGACGGCGTCGGCGGGCACGTCGGCGGGGACGACGCGTCCGCACTGACGGTCGCCGCGCTGCGCCGCGCCGTGCCGGACGGTGCGGTGCGCGATCCCGAGGACGCGCTGCTCGACGCACTCGACGAGGCGAACGCCGCCGTGCGCGCGGCCGCCCGCTCCCGGCGCGTCGAGGGCATGGCCAGCACGGTCGTCGCCGCGCTGCTCACCGCCGAGGGCGTGACCGTCGCCCACGCCGGGGACAGCCGCGCCTACCTCTGGCACGACGGCCGGCTCGAGCGGCTCACCGACGACCACTCGCTCGTCGCCGTGCTCGAGGCACGCGAGCAGATCACCGAGGACGAGGCCCGCCGTCACCCGCTGCGGTCCTCGATCCTGCGGGCGATCGGGCTCGACGACGAGCTCCGCGCCGACGTCGACACCGTGCCGGTCGCGCCGGGCGACGTCCTCGTCCTCTGCACCGACGGCATCAGCGACCAGCTGACCGACGCCGAGATCGCCGACGTGCTCGCCTCCACGGCCGACCCGGACGAGGCCTGCGACGTGCTCGTCGCGCTCGCGCGCGAGACCGGCGGCGACGACACGACCGTCGTCGTCGCGCAGCTCGGCTGACGCCGGGTCGGCGGCGGGCCCCCGCCGCGGCCCGTCCTGGGATGATCGGCGCATGTCCTCGGTGGCCGGCGACCTCACGGCGCAGCAGCCCGAGCGCCCCCCGCGCCGCGGACGGCTGACCGGCCTGCGCGACGCGCACCCGGGCGCCCTGATCTCGGCCGCCGGGCTCGCCGTCGTCGTGGCCGGGCTCGCGTGCACGCTCGTCTGGGCGCTGCTGGGCGCGGACACGACCTACTGGCCGGTGTGGGTGTGGATCGGCGGCGGGGCGCCGGTCGCGGCCGCCGCCGCCGTGCGGGTGTCGTGGCGGATCCCGGCCGGACCGGCCCGCTGGGCGAGCGCGCACGCCGGGGTCGGCGCGGTCGCGGCCACGCTGCTCGCGTGCATCTGGCTGCTGACCGGCGGCGGCTTCTGGCTGGCCTGGGTCCTCTTCGGGATGGGCCTGGCGCTGTCCGTCCACGCGCTGCTGGCGTTCGCCGACCGGCTGCCGCCGCGACCGCGCGAGAAGGTCCTGTCGGCCCGCGTCGACGAGCTCGTCCGCACCCGCCGCGCCGCGCTCGACGAGCAGGCGATCGCGCTCGCCCGCATCGAGCGCGACCTCCACGACGGGGCGCAGGCCCGCCTGGTCGCGCTGAGCCTCGCGCTCGGCCGGGCCGAGCAGCGCCTCGGCGAGGACCACGACGCCGCCCCCCTGGTCCGCGACGCGCGCCGCGAGGCGACGGCGGCGATCGCCGAGCTGCGCGACCTCGCGCGCGGGATCGCGCCGCCGATGCTGCAGGAGCGCGGGCTCGTCGCCGCCGTCGAGGCGCTCGCGCACCGCTCCTCCGTCGCGGTGGACGTCCGCGGAGCGCTCCCCGACCGGCTGCCCCCATCGACCGAGCGCGCCGCGTACTTCGTCGTCGCCGAGTCGCTCACCAACGTCGCCAAGCACGCGCCCGACGCGCGCGCGACCGTGTCGCTGTTCGCCTCCGACGGGGCGCTGTGGGTCGAGGTCGCCGACGACGGCCCCGGCGGCGCCGACCCGGCCGGCACCGGGCTGCTCGGCCTGCGCTCCCGCGTCGAGGCGCTCGACGGCCGCCTGACCGTCACCGACCTGGACCCGACCGGCACGCGGGTGCGTGCGGAGCTGCCGTGCGCGTCGTGATCGCCGAGGACCACGTGCTGCTGCGGGCGGGGATCGTGGCGCTGCTGGCGGACCACGACATCGAGGTCGTCGCCGAGGTCGAGGACGGCGAGGGCCTGCTCCGCGTGCTCGGCGGGCACAAGCCCGACCTGGCGATCGTCGACGTGCGGCTTCCGCCGACGTTCACCGACGAGGGCATCCGCGCGGCGATCGAGGCCCGCCGGCGCTGGCCGCAGCTCGGCGTGCTCGTGCTCTCGCAGCACGTCGAGGAGGCGTACACGTCGGAGCTGCTGGCCTCCGGCGGCGGCGGGCTGGGCTACCTGCTGAAGGAGCGCGTCGCCGAGGTCGCCGACTTCGTGGATGCGGTGCACCGCGTCGCCGACGGCGGCACCGCCCTGGACCGCGAGGTCGTCGCGCAGCTCGTGCGCCCGGCCGAGCGCGTGCAGGACGGCCGCCTCGCCGACCTCACGCCCCGCGAGCGGGACGTGCTCGGCCTCATGGCGGAGGGCCGCTCCAACGCCGCGATCGCCCGCGAGCTCGTCGTCACCGCGGGCGCGGTCGAGAAGCACGTCACGAGCATCTTCGGAAAGCTCGACCTGCCGGCCAGCTCCGACGACCACCGGCGCGTCCTCGCCGTCCTCGCCTGGCTGCAGGACCAGGGCTGAGCGGGACGGCACCGGGGGTTACCCCCACCCCGGCCGGTGGCACCCCCCATCGCTGCGCCGCGCGGCCGCCGCGACGATCCGCTCGTGTCCCTGATCGAGTCCGCCCCGCCCACGAGCGCGTCGCCGGCCCCGGCACGCGACGACGTCCAGCCCTGCCACAACGAGACGCTGGACCGCTTCCTCACCGGCCTGGTCACCGGCATCCCGATCCTCGCGCTCGGCATCGTCGGCTGGCAGCTGTGGAACTCGCTGCTGCACGTCAGCGACCTGATCGTGCTGGCGATCATGTACGTGATCACCTGCCTGGGGATCACCGTCGGCTTCCACCGCCTGTTCACGCACCGCAGCTTCAAGACGGGACCGCGCACGCGCGGCGTTCTCGCGGTCATGGGGATGATGGCGATCGAGGGCCCGGTGATCTCCTGGGTCGCCGACCACCGCAAGCACCACGCGTTCAGCGACCACGAGGGCGACCCGCACTCCCCGCACCTGCACGGTCACGGCCTCAAGGGCGCGCTGCACGGCCTGTTCCACGCGCACGTCGGCTGGATCTTCATGCACGACCAGCGCGGCTCGCACGACCGCTACGCCCCCGACCTGCAGGACGACCCGGTCGTCTCGTGGGCCAACGGCAAGTTCTTCTACTGGGTGCTGCTGGGCCTGGCGCTCCCGTTCGGCCTCGGCTGGCTGATCGGCGGCTCGCTGGCCACCGCGCTCACCGGCCTGCTGTGGGGCGGCGCCGTGCGGATGCTGCTGCTGCACCACGTCACCTACTCGATCAACTCGATCTGCCACGTGTTCGGGCGCAAGGCCTACGAGTCCGACGACGAGTCCCGCAACGTCGGCTGGCTCGCGCTGTTCTCGATGGGCGAGTCGTGGCACAACAACCACCACGCCTTCCCGACCTCCGCGCACCACGGGCTGCGCTGGTACCAGGTCGATCTCTCGGCGCTCGTGATCCGCGGCATGGAGCGCGTCGGGCTCGCGTGGGACGTCGTGCGCCCCAGCGCCGAGCGGATGGCCGCCAAGCAGCGCTGAGCGCGCGCTCAAGCAGGCCGGGGGATCTGCCGATCCTCCGGCCATGCCGTACCCCGTGCCCAGCACCGAGGGCGCCCGGATGGCCGTGCTCGAGGACCTCGAGATCCTCGACACGCCGGCCGAGGCCCTCTACGACGACGTCGTCGCGCTCGCCGCGGCGATCTGCCGCACCCCGATCGCGGTCGTGAACCTCGTCGACGCGGACCGGCAGTGGGGCAAGGCGCTCGTGGGACTGCCGAGCTCGGAGGCCCCACGGGAGCAGTCGTTCTGCGCGCGCACGATCGTCGCGCCCGACGGCACCATGGTCGTCCCGGACACGCTGCAGGACGCGACCTGGGCGCAGAACGCGATGGTCCTCGGCGCCCCGCACCTGCGCTTCTACGCCGGTGCGGCCATCCACGCCGACGGCCAGCCGGTCGGCACGCTGTGCGTCGCCGACAGCACGCCGCGCGAGCTCGACCCGCAGGCGCTGTCGGCGCTGCAGGTGCTCGCCCGGCAGGTCTCCGCGAACCTCGAGCTGCGGCTGCGCTCACGCGAGCTGCGCGCCGCCAACAGCGAGCTGCGACGTCTCGCCGTCCAGGACCCGCTGACCGGACTGGCGAACCGCACCCTGCTGCTCGACCGGCTGGAGCTCGCCCTGCGCGTCCGCGCCCGAGCCCGCTCCGGTGGCGCGGTCGGCGTCCTCTTCGGGGACCTCGACGGACTCAAGCACGTCAACGACACCTACGGCCACCAGGCCGGCGACGCGCTGCTGCGCGCGGTCGGCCGGCGCCTGGCCCGCCGCGCCCGCGGGACCGACACGGTCGCGCGGATCGCGGGCGACGAGTTCGTGATCGTCTGCTCGCGGCTGCCCGGGGAGGCGGAGCTCACCGCGGTCGGCGAGCGCCTGAGCACCGGGGTCGCGGCGCCTGTCCCCGGCCTGCCCGACGAGATCGTCCCGCGGCTGAGCTTCGGCGCCGCGATCGCCCGTGACGGCGAGGACGCCGCCGGGATCCTCGCCCGCGCCGACGCCGCCATGTACGTGGCCAAGCAGGCCCGGCGCGCGGCGCGCGTGCTCGTCGCGGACTGACGGCCCGCGGGTTGTGGCCGCGCCCCAAGCCGGGCGCGACGGCGGCTCGTAGCGTCGCCGTCATGGTCGACCGCACGAACCGCTGCTACCGCCTGCGCCGCCGCCCGGACGGGCTCGTCACGCCGCAGGACCTCGAGCTCGTCGAGGAGGGGATCCCGCCGCTGCGGGACGGGCAGGCGCTCGTGCGCACGAGCTGGCTGTCGGTCGACCCGACGAACCGGATCTGGATGAGCGACCTGCGCGGATACCTGCCGCCGGTGGCGATCGACGCGGTGATGCGCGGCCTCGGGATCGGCGAGGTCGTCGAGTCGCGCCGCGACGACTTCCCGGTCGGGGCGCACGTGACCGGCATGCTCGGCTTCCAGGACCACTGCCTCGTCGACGACGCGCTGCTGGAGGCACCGCTGACCGTGCTGCCCGACCCGCTGCCCGCACCGCCGCAGGCGCTGCTGGGCGCGCTCGGGCACACCGGCATCACCGCCTGGCTCGGAATCGAGGACATCTGCCGGCCGGCCGCCGGGGAGACCGTCGTGGTGTCCGCGGCCGCCGGGGCCGTCGGGTCGATCGCCGGGCAGCTCGCCAAGGCGCGCGGCGCCCGCGTCGTCGGGCTCGCCGGGTCCCCGGAGAAGTGCCGGCACGTCGTCGAGGACCTCGGCTTCGACGCGTGCGTGAACTACAAGGACCTCGACTGGGCCGAGCAGCTCGCGCGTGCCACGCCGGACGGGGTCGACGCGGACTTCGAGAACGTCGGCGGCGAGATCAT
Organism: Conexibacter sp. W3-3-2; assembly: GCF_009707605.1. Classification (NCBI taxonomy): domain Bacteria; kingdom Bacillati; phylum Actinomycetota; class Thermoleophilia; order Solirubrobacterales; family Conexibacteraceae; genus Conexibacter; species Conexibacter sp. W3-3-2. The sequence continues at coordinate 2,039,433 of NZ_WLYW01000001.1, forward strand.
GGACGCGGTCCTGCTGCGGCTGAACATCGGGGCGCGGATCGCGCTGTGCGGGATGATCAGCGAGTACAACGACTACGGCCCCGGCGGGGGCTCGACGGTTCCGGGCCAACGGGCGATCGGCCAGCTGATCATGCAGCGGGCGACGATGACCGGCTTCCTCGTGCTCGACCACGCGGCCCGCTTCCCCGAGGCGATCGCCGCGCTGGCCGCGCTCGCCGCGGAGGGCCGCCTGCGCTGGACCGACACGGTGGTCGACGGGTTCGAGTCGACGATCGACGCGCTGAACCAGCTGTTCTCCGGGGCGAACACCGGCAAGCTCCTCGTGCGCGTCTGACGCGTACGCTCCCGGGGCGTGCCCGAGTCCTACACCGACGCCCCGTTCCTCACCGGCCGCTTCGACGACGCGCTCGCGTACGCGGCCGCGCACCACGCCACGCAGCTGCGCGAGGGCACGCCCGTGCCGTACGTGGCGCACCTGCTCGCGGTGGCGTCGCTCGTCCTGGAGATGCACGGCGACGAGGACGAGGCGATCGGCGCGCTGCTGCACGACGTCGTCGAGGACGGCGGTGGCCGGGAGGCGCTCGCCGAGATCGAGGAGCGGTTCGGGGGCCCGGTCGCCGCGATCGTGCTCGCCAACAGCGACCGGGTCGACGTCCCCGACGACGAGGACGGGGACCCGCGCGACCGCGGTGCCGCCTGGTACCGGCGCAAGGTCGCGTACGTGCGCGCGTTCCCGGAGAAGTCGCCGGCCGCCCTGCGGGTGTCGCTGGCCGACAAGCTCCACAACGCCCGCTCGATCCTGCTGGACTACCGCACGCACGGGGACGACCTGTGGGCGCGGTTCAAGCAGGGCCAGGGTCTCGCGACGCGCGTCTACTACCGGGAGATCGCGCTCGCCTTCGAGCGCGAGGAGCACCGCATCGGCGCGGCGGCCCGGCCCTACGTCGGGGAGCTGCGGCGGGTCGTCGACGCGATCACCGCGCTCGCCGAAGAGCATCAGGGGCCCGACACGCGGGTCGGGTTCGACGGCTGACGGCCCGCGGTCGCGCCGGCGCGCGTCCGACACTTGTCCACTGGATCGGTGCAGTTCGTCGCCGGGTGCGCTACGCTCCCTCGCGGTCAAGAGCGCCAGCGTCAAGCCCCGGCTCGCTGGCCGGCAACCCTCCAACCGCGGTGGGGTGCCCCGGGTGAGGACCAGGCCGCACAGTCGTCCCCGGACGGTCTGTGGCAAGCGCGGACCCCGACGTGGGTCCGGACCCATATCGAGGAGCTCGCATGACCCCTGTCGTTCCCGTCGTCCCGTCCCGTCCGCTGCTGCCGGTGGTCGGCGCCGACCTGCCGCTGCCCGTGCTGGGCGGCGGCACGCGCCGCCACGTGCACCTCGACCTCGCGGCGACCGCGCCCGCGCTGCGGGCGGTCGCCGACGCGGTCACGGCCGCGCTCCCCTGGTCGGGCAGCGTGCACCGCGGCGCCGGCCTGCCCTCGCAGGTGGCGACCGCCCGCTACGAGGAGGCGCGCCGGGAGATCGGGACGTTCGTCGGCGCACGCGAGGACGACGTCGTCGTGGTGGTGCGCAACACGACGGACGCCCTGAATCTGCTCGCCTCGGCGGTCGCCGCGCGCGGCGGCGAGGTCGTCGTCGTGGACGTCGAGCACCACGCGAACCTGCTGCCGTGGCGCACGGGCGCCCACCGCCTCGTCCCGGCGGCGACGACCGTGCAGGAGACGATCGCCCGGATCGCCGCGGAGCTCGCGCTGCGCCCCGCCGCGCTGCTCGCGGTCACCGGCGCGTCGAACGTGACCGGCGAGGTCCTGCCGCTGGAGCGGCTCACCGCGCTCGCCCACGCGCACGGCGCGCGGATCGCCGTCGACGCCGCCCAGCTCGCCCCGCACCGGCGGATCTCCCTGGCCGCCTCGGGCGTGGACTACGTGGCGTTCTCCGGGCACAAGCTGTACGCGCCGTTCGGCGCCGGCGCCCTGGTCGGACGGCGGGACTGGCTGGACGCGGCACCCCCGCACCTCGCGGGCGGCGGCGCGGTGGTGGAGGTCCGCAGCGACGGCACCGACTGGGCGGCCGCGCCGCAGCGCCACGAGGGCGGCACCCCGAACCTCGTCGGCGCCGTCGCGCTCGCCGCCGCCTGCCGGACGCTCGCCGCGCTCCCGGAGGGCGCGCTCGAGGCGCACGAGCGGGCGCTCCACGCGCGGCTGCTCACCGGGCTGGAGGCGCTGCCCGGCGTCGCCGTGCACCGGCTCTTCGACGACGCCGACGACGCGATCGGGGTCGTCGCGTTCACCGTCGACGGGCTCGCTCCGGGCCTCGTCAGCGCGGTGCTCGCGGCCGAGCACGCGATCAGCGTCCGCGACGGCCGCTTCTGCGCGCACATCGCTCTGGAGCGCGTGCTGCGCCGGCCCGAGGGCGCGGTGCGGGCGAGCCTCGGCGCGTGCTCGTCGCTCGCCGACGTCGAGGCGCTGCTGGCCGCGGTCGAGCGGCTCGTCACCGAGGGGCCGGCCGGCGAGTACGTCCGCTGCGACGACGGCACGTGGGCCCCCGCCCGCGACGACCGCACGCTTCCCGAGCCGCTGGTCGCGGGTGCCACCGCGGGCGGGTCCCCGTGCACGGCCGCCGCGGTCGACGCCGCACGCGTGCTGACGGTCTGAGCCGCGGCGGACGGGCGGGCCCGTCAGCGGGGGTCCAGCGGCGTGCCGGTCGCGACGAGCGCGCCCGCCACGAGCGCGATGAGGATCGGCTGGTGCACGAGGTAGATCGTCAGCGACCGGCGGCCCGGCGCGCCCGCCGCGTGCGCGCGCGGCGAGCCGTCCCCGAGCCCGCGCAGCAGCGCGCGGCGCTCGCCGCCCGGGTAGAGCAGCGCGCCGAGCGCGACGCCCAGCAGGCAGGGCCCGATCCACGGCAGCAGCGGCACCCAGTCCACCCCCGTCTCCCCCGGGTCGAGCCCGATGACCATCAGCGCGGACTGCGCGGTCGACGTGCCCTGGAGGGCCAAGCCGGCCGCGACCGCGGCGACGCCGAGGACCGCGTTCCAGTGCCGCAGGCCGACGAGCACGGGCAGAACGACGAGGTGGGCGACGGCGATCAGGTGCAGGATGCCGAAGCGCACGAGCTCGTCACCGAGCGCGATCCCGGTGGCGACGGAGACCGCGAGCGCCCCGGCGGCCACCTGCAGGCCGCGCGGCACACCGCTGCGCCAGCGCTCGCGCGCGTCGACGCCGCGGGCCCGCCGCCGCGCGTCGCGCACCCAGAAGCTGAGGCCCACGACGGTGAGGGAACGTCGAGGCGCACGCGATCTGCAGCGCGCGCCAGCCACCGTCGTAGGGGTTCGGGGCGACGTCGGGGGCAAGGAAGCGGATGTCGTAGACCAGGTGGTAGACGACCATCATCACGATCGCGGCGGTGCGCAGGAGGTCGATCTCCCACAGCCGCGCGCGGCGCGGCGGGGCGGCGGGCTCAGTCACGGGCGGCGACGTCGGTGAGGACCGCAACCTCGGTGATGCGGGTCCCGTCGACCGCCTGCACGGTGATGCGGGAGCCGTCGAACTCGACCACGTCGCCGGGGCGCGGCCGCCGCCCGAGCCGCTCGAACACCGCGCCGGCCACGGTGCGCGCGGACGTGTCCCCGAGGTCGAGGCCGAAGTGGCGCTCAAGGTCGAGGATCGCGGTGGCGCCGGGCATGACGAGCGCCCCGTCCTCGCGCTCCTCGACGCCGGGCAGCTCGGGGTCGTACTCGTCCTCGATGCTGCCGACGAGCTGCTCGAGCAGATCCTCGAGCGTGACGATCCCCGCGGTGGAGCCGTACTCGTCGACCACGACGGCGAGCTGCTTGCGGCCCGCGCGCAGCTCGGCGAGCAGCGGGCGCAGCGACTTGGACTCCGGCACGACGACCGCGGGGGTCGCGACGTCGCCGACGGCCGTGTCGGGGTCACGGCGCTCGGCGGCGAGCAGCTCGCGCACGTGGACGACGCCGACGAGCCGGTCGATCGACCCGTCGCCGACCGGGTAGCGCGTGTGCGGCTGGGCGACGTGCTGGTCGAGCGCCGCGCGGACGGTCTGCTCGGCGTCGAGCCAGCGCACGTCCCGCGCCGCGACCATGACGTCGCGGGCGTCACGGTCGGCGAAGTCCAGGACGTTGTGCAGGAGGCGCTCCTGGTCCTCGGCGATGACCCCGGAGCCCTCCGCCTCGTCGACGAGCTCGCGCAGCTCCTCCGGGGACTGCACGCCGTCCCCGGCGGTGACGTCGTGGACGCCGAACGGCCGCAGGACGAGCAGCGAGGACTGCCGCAGGACCCAGACGACCGGGCGGAACAGGCGGGCGAGCAGCTCGATCGGGACGGCGATCCGCATGACGAGCGCCTCGGCGCGGTCGAGCGTCAGCGACTTCGGCACGAGCTCGCCGAGCACGACCGACAGGTAGGTGACGCTGCCGAAGGCGATCAGGAACGCCAGCCAGCCGGGCACGCCGTCCCCGAGGACGTCGCGGACGATCGGCTCGCCGAGCGCGCCGGTGAGGATGCCGAGCATGGTGATGCCGACCTGCACGGTCGAGATCACGCGCACCGGGTCGTCCATCAGCCGCAGCGCGGCGGCGGCCCGGCGCGAGCCCTCGGCGGCCGCGAGGTTCAGCGGCCCGCGTCGCGCGGTCACGACGGCGTACTCCCCGACGACGAAGAACGCGTTCGCACCGACGAGCGCGAGCACGGCGAGCAGGCCCAGAGCGTCTTGCACTGCCCGCAATGGTAGTGGCCGCCGCCCGGCGCCCCGGGGGAGCGACGGCGCGCGCCCGCCCGCGAGCGGCGGACGGGCGCGGACGGGCGATCGACGGCGGGGGCGTCAGTGGGCGAAGACCGGGTCGCCCGTGGTGGCCGGCGCCGGCGCACGGGACCCGTCGAGCACGAGCGCGGAGACGACGGCACCGAGGAAGAAGATCCCCGCCGCCCACCAGAACGCGGTCGTGTAGCCGTGGATCGCCGCCTGGCCGACGAGCTCCGGCGTGGGCCGGACGCCCTCGAGGCGGCTCGACGTCGCGCTGGCCGCGAGCGTGCTCAGGAGCGCGGTGCCGATGGAGCCACCGATCTGCTGGCCGGTGTTGACCATCGCCGAGGCGACGCCCGCGTCGGAGGCGCGCACGCCGAGCGTCGCGCCGCTCATCGCCGGGGCGATGATGAAGCCGACCCCCAGGCCGATGACGACGAGACCGGGGAGCACGTCACGCAGGTAGGTCGAGTCGGCGGAGACGCCGGTGAAGAACACCATTGCGGCGCCGCCAAGGAGCATGCCGCCGACGACGAGCGGCCGCATCCCGAACCGCGGCACGAGCCGCATCGTCGCGGCGGTCGACGAGACCATGATCGACACCGTCATGGCGAGGAACGCGAGGCCCGTCTCGACCGGCGAGAAGCCGAGCGACTGCTGGAGGAAGTAGGTGAGGAACAGGAAGACGCCGAACATCCCGGCGCCGACGACCGCGACGGCGAGGTAGGCACCTCCGCGGTTGCGGTCGCGCACGACGCGCAGCGGCAGCAGCGGGTGCGCGACGCGGCGCTCGACGAGGACGAACGCGACGAGCAGCACGACGCCGAGGACGAGCGCGACGACGGTGACGGGATCACCCCAGCTGCGCGTCTCGGCGCTGGAGAAGCCGAAGACGATGGCGAAGAGCCCCGCCGTCGCGGTCAGCGCACCGGGGACGTCGATGCGGGTGCTGGTGTCGGCGTGCTCCCGGCCGGCGACGAGGAGGGCGACGCCGGCGGCCGCGGCGGGCAGCGCGAAGAGGAGGTTCACGTACAGGCACCAGCGCCAGCTGAGGTACTCGGTGAGGATGCCGCCGAGCAGCAGGCCGACCGCGGCACCGGCGCCGGCGATGGCGCCGAAGACGCCGAACGCCGTGGCACGCTCGGCCGGGTCGGTGAAGGTCGTGCTGAGCAGCGACAGGGCGGCGGGGGCGAGCAGCGCGCCGAAGACGCCCTGCAGGGCGCGGGCGGCGATGAGCACGCCGATGCTGCCGGCCATCCCGCCCAGCGCGGAGGCGGCGGCGAAGCCGACGAGTCCGGCGATGAAGACGTTCTTGCGGCCGTAGAGGTCGCCGAGGCGTCCGCCGACGAGCAGGAGGCTGCCGAAGGCGAGGGCGTAGGCGGTGATGATCCACTGGCGGGAGTCGTCGCTGAAGCCGAGGTCCGCCTGGGCGGTGGGCAGCGCGATGTTCACGATCGTCGCGTCGAGGACGACCATCAGCTGGGCGATGCCGATCACGGCGAGGATCAGCCAGCGGTGCTTGTGCGCGGTCGCGGTGGTGGGTGACATGGAGATCCTTGGAGGAGGAGAAGGGAGCGAAAGTGGAGACTTGTTCTCCGCTTGCAGGCGCACGGTAGCACGAAAGCGGAAGAATGTCCTCCATTTGGAGGCCACGCCTCCACTTCGGCCGCTATCGTGTGACGCATGTCCACTCGGGAGACCGCCCCGCGGCCGCTGCGCAAGGACGCCGAGCGCAACCGCCGGCGCGTGCTGGAGGCGGCGCGCGAGGTCTTCGCCGAGCACGGGCTCGCCGCCTCGCTCGACGACATCGCCCGGCACGCCGGCGTGGGCGTGGGAACCGTGTACCGGCGATTCCCCGACAAGGAGCAGCTGATCGACGCGCTGTTCGAGGAGCGCGTCGGGGAGATGGTCGAGCTCGCCCGCGCGAGCCAGGCCGTCGAGGACCCCTGGGCGGGCCTCGAGCAGTTCCTCACCGCCGCCCAGGAGCTCCAGGCCACCGACCGCGGGCTCAAGGAGGTGCTCCTCGGCGACGTCCACGAGCGCGCCCGCGTCACGGCCGCCCGCGACCGGATCGCCCCGCTCGTGCAGCAACTGCTCGACCGCGCGCAGGAGGCCGGTGCCGTCCGCCGCGACGTCAGCTTCACCGACCTCCCGCTCTCGCAGTTCGCCATCGGCGGCCTGGCCGACTACACCCGCGACATCGCCCCCGACGCCTGGCGGCGCATGCTCGTCCTCGTCCTCGACGGCCTGCGCGCCACCGGCACCGACGCCACCCCGATGCCCGCCGCCCCCGTCGACCAGGAGGACCTCGAGCGGGTCATGCAGGCCGCGGGCCACGCGGACCGCCGTCGCCGCGGCTGAGCGATCCCGTCGGGCCCCGTCGCCCGTATCCGTCCGGGACCATGCTGCTGGAGCTGCTGAACCTCGTCGACGTCGCCGTGCTGTGCGGCCTGATCTGGACGATCCAGGTCGTGCACTACCCGCTCTTCGCGCGCGTGCCCGAGCCCGCCTGGCCCGCCTACGAGGCCGAGCACCAGCAGCGGATCACCGTCCTCGTGCTGCCGCTCATGCTCGCGAACGTCGGCCTCGCCGCCGCGCTGCTCCTCGACGGCGGCGCGCCACAGGACCTCGCGATCGCCAACCTGGCGCTCGCCGGAGGGATCTTCGCCGCGACCGGCGCGGTCTACGCCCCCATGCACGGGCGGCTCGCCGCCCGCCACGATCCGGCGCTGCTCACGCGACTCGTGCGGCTGAACTGGCTGCGCACGCTCGCGTGGACCGCCCAGCTCGCCGTGGCGATCGCGCTGCTGGACGCCGCGGTCTGAGCGCCGGCGCACTCACAGCACGAGCTGCAGGATCGCCGCGAGCCCGACGACCACGACGAGCGCCCGCAGGGTCCCCGGCGCGAGCCGCCGACCGATCCGCGCCCCGATCACGCCACCGGTCGCCGCCCCGACCGCGATCAACGCCGCCGCCCCGAACGACACGTCCGCCACGAGCACGAAGACGAGCGCCGCCACCCCGTTGGCCGTCCCCGCCAGGAGGTTGCGCAGGCCCTGCAGGCGCGCCATGTCGTCCGGCAGCGCCGTCCCGAGCAGCGCGAACAGCAGGATCCCCTGCCCCGCCCCGAAGTAGCCGCCGTACACGCCGGTCGCCCCGATCCCCGCCCGCAGGCCGAGCGTGCCCTCCGCGTGGCCGCCCGCCGCCCGGCCCTCCCGCCGCCGCGCGACCCACGCCGCGACCCGCGGCTGGAAGACGACGAGCACGAGCGCCCCGGCGATGAGCACGGGCACGACGACCGCGAAGAGGTCCTCCGGCAGCTCCAGGAGCAGGATCGCGCCGATCACCGACCCCGCCGCCGAGCAGGACGCCAGCAGCAGCGCGGACCGCCGGTTCTCCGCCAGCTCGCGCCGGTAGCCCCACGCCGCCGTGAACGAGCCGGGGACCAGCCCGAGGCCGTTCGTCGTGTTCGCCACCACCGGCGGGTAGCCGACCGCCAGCAGCACGGGAAAGGTCACGAGCGTGCCCGAGCCGATCACCGCGTTGATCGTCCCGGCGGCCAGGCCGGCGGCCAGGATCGCGATCGCCTCGAGGATCGTCATCCCGTCGGACCCTACGGACCGGGCAACGCGGCGGTCACGAGCCCGCGGTCCGCGTCCCGTAGCGTGTGCGGTGATGCCCGACACCGCGCCGCCCACCACGCCGATCGACCTCGACGGGACGGTCAACGCCCGCGACGTCGGCGGCATCCCGCTCGCCGACGGCAGCGGCGTGATCGCGCCCGGCGTGCTGCTGCGCGCCGACAACCTGCAGGACCTCACCGAGCGCGACATCGCCACCCTCGTCGAGGAGCTCGGCCTGCGGCTCGTCGTCGACCTGCGCACCGGCTACGAGCTGCGGTCGGAGGGCCCCGGCCCGCTCGAGCGCGACGAGCGCGTGCGGATCGAGCACCGCTCGCTCTACCCGGAGACCGGGGGCGGCACCGACCTCGACCTGCAGACCGTGCTGCCGTGGGGCGACGGCGTCGGCGCCGACCTGCCGCAGGAGACCCCGACCGTCCGCGCGTACCTCGGCTACACGCGCCGCCGCCCCGACTCGATCGTCGAGGCGCTGCGCGCGATGGCGCACACCGAGGGCGCCACGCTGGTGCACTGCGCCGCCGGGAAGGACCGGACCGGCACCGTCGTCGCGATCGCGCTCGCCGCGGCCGGGGCGGACCGCGACGCGATCGTCGCCGACTACCTGGCGACCGCGCAGAACATCGAGGCGATCGTGCAGCGGCTCGCCGAGACGAACACCTACGGCGCCGAGATGCGCAAGCACGACCCGTCGAGCCACGCGCCCGTCCCCGGCACGATGGAGCGCGTCCTCGAGCTCCTGGAGGCCGAGCACGGCAGCGTCGAGGCGTGGCTGCTCTCCGAGGGCCTGCGCCCCGAGGAGCTCGAGCGGCTGCGCGCGCGGCTGCGCCGGCAGGACTGACCCGCCGCGTCAGGGGGCGGTCGCGCGCGCCGCGTCCGCGCGCCGGCGCATCGTGCCGGCCACGTCGCGCAGGGCCACCGCGACCTGCCGCTCGCGCTCGACGCTCATCCGTCCCGTCCCGCACGACGCCGTCAGCAGGCTGCGTCCCTCGGTCCGCGGGACCGCCTCCACCGCGGCCGTGACCCGTCGGATGCCGTGCAGCGCGTACTCGGGCCGGTGGGCGGCGATCGCCCCCCACGCCACCCAGGCCCCGCGCGCGGCGAGCGCGTCGAGCGAGCGGGCCGCCCGCCCGTCGACGGGCGTGAACGCGAGGTCCAGCGACAGCAGGTCGGGGGCCGCGGCGTCGACCACGTCCCACGGCACCTCGCAGCAGCAGTGCAGGCCCCACGCGTCGGCGAGGTCGCGCAGCGGCGCCCAGGCCGCCTCGATGCCGGGGTGGGCGCAGAGGCCGAGCGCGGGCTCGTCGAGGACCAGCACCACGCCCGGGCCGCGCTCCCGGACCGCGTCGACCGCCTCCGCCGCGGCGTCCGCGAGCCACGTGGCGAGCTCCGCGGTCCGCGGGGACGGGGTCCCCGCGGGGGCGGACGCGTCCGTGGCCCGGTCGATCGCGCAGCCGAGCGTCACCGGCCCGGTCAGCTGGAGCTTCACGACGCCGTGGGCGGGCGGGCGCCGTTCGAGCTCCCGTAGGAACGCCGGCCACGCCGCCGGCTCCCGCGCCGCGCGCTCGGGCGTCCAGGTCCGCCGCGCCGCGACGTCCCCGAGCCACTCGTGCACCATGTCGCCGTCGTGGCGCGGCAGCTGCGGGCAGAACGGGACCGCGTAGGCGAGCGTCAGGTACTCGACGGCCGCGGCCGGGTCGGCGTGCGGCAGGCTGCCGATCCCGGTCGTCGCCCAGGACGGCAGCTGGTCCAGCAGCGGGAGCCGCACCCGCCCGCGCTCACTCGGGCGCGCGCGAGAGCTTCGGGAACCGCGAGACGCCGGCCCCGGCGTCGAACGGCTGCTGCTGCAGGCACGCGGGCGGCTGGCCGAGCGGCGGCACGACCTGCGGGTTGCCCGTGTTCGTGCAGTCGAAGGACTCGTAGCCACCGTCGGGCCCGATCTTCCGCTGCGCGAGCGGCGCCGGGTACGGGTTGGAGCGGTTGCTCGGCGCGCGCTGCTCGAAGAACCCGAGCGTCTCGTTCCACACCGGCAGCAGCAGCCGCAGGTAGTTCGTCTGGCGGCCGCTGGCGGTCGGCGCCGTGCGGTTCGTCGCCGCCGCGACCTTCGCCCACGACTGCGTGAAGTCGGTGCGGTAGGCGGCCAGGAAGGCGGTGGCCGGCTCGAGGTCGCGCGAGAACGGCGCGAGGCGGTCGAACAGCGGGCCGGCGGCCTGCAGGATCGCGGTCGTCGCGGGCAGGCCGTTGCGGGCGGCGCTCAGCACGGGCGAGAGGTCGCGGGAGAGGTCGCGCAGGTCGTCGCCAAGCGCGGCGCCGCCGTCGAGGGTGGGCTTGAGGTCGCGGGCGACGGGGCGCAGGTCGCGGACCGCGGGCAGCAGGTCGCGGCTGAGCGCGCGGGTCGAGGTGGCGCTGCGGTCGAGCGCCTGCAGGAACGGCGGCAGCGCGCGCACGGTCGCGCGGAGGTCGTCGCGGCGCGCGGCGGTCGTGCGCAGCACCTGGTCGCCGGCGGTCACGAGCTCACGCGTGGCCACGTCGCGACGCCCGACGGTGCGGAACACGGTGCCCGCGTCGCGGACGAGCCCCTGCACCGCGCGGGACTGCGCGTCGAAGGTCGCCAGCACGTCCCCGCCGTCCTGGAGCAGCGGGCCGAGGTTGCCGACCGCGTCGTTGATGTCCGTGCCGCGGCCCTTCAGCGCCGCCGACCAGCCCTGCATCCAGCGCTGGAGGTTGCGCCGCGACGGGGCGTCGAACGCCTGCAGGACCTCGTCGAGCTCGACGGTCGACGCGACCTGCCCGCGGGCGAGGGTCCCGCCCTCGGGGATCTCGGGCGCACCGGGCGAGCCCGGGGTCATCTCGACGTAGATCTCGCCGAGCAGCGTCTTCTGGCGCAGGATCGCGCGGGCGTCGGCGCGCAGCGGCGCGTAACGGGGGTCGATCTGCAGCGTGGCGCGGGTGCGGTCGCCGTCGCGGCGCTGGTCGACGACCTTGCCGATCGGCACGCCGGAGACCCGCACGTCGGCCTGCTCGGCGAGCTGCGTGGCCTCCGGGAACAGCACGTCGGCCCGGTAGCCCTTGGGCTTCAGCGGCGTCGAGCCGCCGAAGCTCACCCAGAGGAACAGCAGCAGCCCGAAGCAGGTCAGGGCGAACACGACCATGATGGCCAGCCGGCTGCGGGTCATCTCCGACGGGTTCACTTCGGGCACACCCGCAGATCGGCGAGCGGCTGCAGCAGCGGGACGAGCAGGCCGGCCTGGTTGACGTTCGCGCAGGAGACGATGACCTGCCCGCGCCAGGCGACGCCGTTGCCGTCGTTGGTCGAGAGCATCGAGGTCGTGTTGTGGCCGAACCAGGCGAGCCAGAAGAGGTAGCCCTCCTCCTTGCCCGGCGGGTTGTAGGCGATCGTGTTCACGATCCGGCCCAGCACCGCCATGCTGCGGTCGAGGTCGGCGGTCACCGGGGTCAGGGCCTTGACCGCGGCGGCGGTCTGCCGGGCGGTCGGGCGCGCCTCGCGCGAGAGGCCGCGCAGCTCGCGGACGGCGGGGCCGCCGGTGCGCGCCAGGGACGCGAGGTCCTGCAGCGCGGGCCGCAGCCGGCGCGCGGTCGGCTCCAGGCGCGTCAGCGCGGGCTTCAGGTCACGGGCCAGCGGGCGGGCGGCGGCCAGCGCGCCGTCGACCTCCCCGAGCGTGCCGGGCAGCTCCGCCAGGCCGCGGCGCAGCGCGTCGTCCTCGCTGGCGATGGCGGCGAACGTCGTGTTGCCCTGCGACACCAGCGCCTGCAGGTCGTCGGACTGGCCGGCGACACGGCCCGACAGGGACGCCAGGCGGCTGACGAGGCGGCGCAGCTCGACGCGCCGGCCGCGCAGCGCGGCGGTCAGCTCCTTCGTGCGCGCGAGCGTCGGCTGGCTGGTCTTGAGGATCTCGCGGAGGTTCAGCGCGCGGTCGCCGGCGAGGCCGTCGCCGAGGCCCTGGACGAGCGCCTGCACGTACCCGCGCGTGTCGCCGTCGAGGCCCGCGAGGACCTCGTCGACGTTCACGGTCGGCGTCGCGCGGGACACGGGCAGCACGTCGTCGGAGCCGAGCTTCGGCGCCGACGGGGTCCCCGGGTCCATGTCGATCGTCATGTCCTGCAGGCCGGTGCGGGGCCGCACGAGCACCTTCGCGTCGGCGTGCACGGCGTCGAGCTTGTTGCGCTCGATGTCCATCCGGACGACGGCGCGGCCGTTCACGAGGTCGACGGCGCCGATCTCGCCGACGTTGACGCCCGCGACCGTGACCGTCTGTCCCTGGCCGGGGGTGATCGCCTGCGCGGTGGGCAGCTCGACCTTGACGCTGTAGAAGTCCTCCCAGGGCAGCCGCAGCCGCTGGTTGACGAGGATGTAGCTGCCGACGGCGACCGCGGCGATGAGCAGGCCGAAGATCGCGAGGATCGTCACCGAGTACTTGCGCAGCTGCTGGCGGAGGTTCATCGCGACCCCTTCGCGTCGGCGGCGCGCTCGCGGGTCAGGGCGCGGCGCAGCTTGCCGTCCTTCGTCAGCGACTGCAGGCGCTGCACGGCCTTCCCGACCGAGGTGCCCAGGGCGCTGCGCGTGGCCCCGGAGATGCGGCGCTGGTTGGCCGGCGCGGGCACCGAGTCGGCCCGCAGGTCCGGCAGGTCCTGCTTCAGGCAGTCGGCGCCGGGGGCGAACGGCGGCACCTGGTTGGGCGTGTACCGCGGGCGCGCCCCGAGCAGCGGCTCGGAGGTGAGCGACACGAGGTCGCCGACGCCGGGCAGCGCGGTCGAGACGAGGTTCTCGCCCCCGCCGGCGTGGTAGCGGACCGCGGCGCCGTTGGCGTCGAAGCTGCTGCCGGCCGAGGCGAGCCCCGGGCCGATCATCGCGATCTCCTGCCAGACCGGGCGGCCGGTGGAGAGTGCCCCGTCGTCGACGGACTTGTTCAGGGTCGGCACGACGTTGCGCGAGACGCAGCGGGCGATCGGGTCGATCCGGCCGAGCAGCGTGTCGAGCGCCGGCTGCAGGGTCCGCAGGCCGCTGACCGCGGGCCGCAGGTCACGCACGAGCGCCGGCAGCTCGCTGGGCGCCAGCAGGCCGGCGGTCGAGCGCACGAACGGGCGGGCCGTGTCGATCGCCCCGGGCGCGACCCGCAGCGCCGGGCGCAGCGCCGAGGCGAAGCGGCGCAGCGGCGGCAGCGCGCCGCGCAGGTCGGCGAGCGCCGGGCGGGCGGTCGAGAGCGTGCGGTCGAGGCCGCGCAGCGTCGCGGCGAGGTCGTCGCGCGACGCGGCCAGCGTCGTCACGGTCTGCGCGAAGCCGGTGACGAGGCCCGCGAGCTCGCCGTCCCGGGCGGCGAGCGCGTCGGACACCTTCGCCTGGGCCTGCACGAAGCGGGTCAGGTCGCCGGGCTTCTGGCCGCGCGCCGCCTCGCTGACGATCGCGGTGCCGGTGAAGGCCCCGGCCCAGTCGGCGAACCCGGCGTTCACGGCCTCGGCGCCGCCGCCGTCGAAGGCGGTGGCGAGGTTCTTCACCGTCGCCTGGACGTCGGCGCGCGAGTTGCTGCGCAGGGCGCCGAGCACCTCGTCGAGCTGCACCGCGACGGCGGTCTGCCCGATCGGGATCGTCCCGTTGTCCGGGACCTCCCCGGCGCCCGGGGTGCCGGGTCGCACGTCGACGAAGAAGTTGCCCTCCAGGAACAGCCGCGGGCGGATCTTCATCGTCGCGTCGCGGTGGATCGGCCGGCCCTTGTCCTCGAAGCGCAGGCGCGCGACCGCGGTGCCGCCGGGTCCGCGCTCGACGCGCACGACCTTGCCGACCTCGACGCCCGCGATCCGCACGGGCGAGCCGCCCTTGATCTCGGTGGCCGCCGAGGTGAACACGGCGTCGACCTCGTACTGGGGCTTGAACGGGACCCGGAACTTCGTGAAGCCCAGGTAGGTGAAGGCGGCGACGAAGACGAGCGCCAGCGCCCCGGCCTTGAACGGGCTCATGCCCGGCTTGACCCCGCGCCTCATCGGCCCGCCCCCTCGACGAACGTGGGCGGCGAGGTCTTCTCGGTCGCGCCCGGCTGCACGCCCGGTGCGGGCCCGATCTGCTGGCCCGGCACGAACGTCTCGTTGCCCGGCTCGCACTCGCCGCCGGCGCCGGTGTCGGCGACGGGCATCGCGTGGAGCGTGCGCGACGCCCGGGCGCTCTGGAACATCTCCTCGCCCTGCACGATCGGGATGAAGCGGAACCAGGTGCCCATCGTGTCGCCCTCGCTGACGACCTGCGGGACGTTGCGACCCCAGAGGCCGAGGTAGTTGCAGCGGGTCTGGAACGGCGCGATGACCTCGAGCGCGGTGCCGAGCGACCGCACGCTGGTGGTGAGGTGGCGCAGGGCGACCGGCAGCGACGCGCGACGCGAGAGCGCGTCCAGGCGCGACAGCGTCCGGCGCAGGTCGGTGCCCAGTCGCGGGGCGCGGCGCAGCACCGGGGTGGCGGCCTGCAGGCCGGCGGTCAGGCGGTCTGCGGAGCCGCGCAGGACGGCGACCGCGGGCCGCGCGTCACGCAGCAGGCCGGCGGCCTCGGCCAGCAGCGGGCGGGCCTCGCGGAAGCCGGCGGCCGCGTTGCGCTGGGCGCCCGGGGCGACGACGAGGGTCCGGTCGATCGCCGCGTCCTCGGCGCCGAGCGCCTCGAACGTGCGCGCGCCGGCCTCGAACAGGCTGCCGAGCTGCGGCGTGACGGGCGCGAGCGCGGCGGTCGTGGCCCGCGCGCCCTGGAGGAAGCCGCGCAGGTCGGTGGTGTCCGACCGCAGGTTGGCCGCGACGGAGCGCAGGTCGGTGGCGACCTGCGGGAGCGCGCCGATCGCGTCGCTGAGGTCGGGGCCGCGGCCCGCGAGCCCGCTGCCGAGCTCGCGCACGACGCCGCGCACGCCGGCGCGGGTCGGGGCGTCGAACGCGGAGATCGCGTCGTCGAACGCCACCACGCCGGTGGACTGGCGCAGCGGGATCTCGCCGCCGGCGGCCAGCTCGCGGCTGCTGCGCCCGGGGATCAGCTCGAGGTACTTCAGGCCGAGGTTCGAGCGCTGCCGCACGATCGCCCGCGTGTCCGCGGCGAGCGGCTGCGCGGCCGTCTCGAGCGCCACGTCGATCCGCGCGGCGGGCAGGGCGTCGCCCCGGCCGGGCTCCGCGGTGATCGCCTTCACGACCCCGACGCGTGAGCCGCCGATCCGCACGTCGTTGCCGGGCACGAGCTCGGCGGCGTCGGGGACGACGACCTCGAGGTCGTAGGTCGGGACGAACGGCAGGCCGTTGTTGGCGTTGTAGGAGAGGAACACCGCGACGACGACGATCAGCGTCGTGATCGCACCGATGAGCACCGGGTTCGCGGCGAGCGAGCTGTTGCGGCGGCGGTTCATCGGCCCCCTCCGAGCAGCGAGCCGAGCAGGGACTGCAGGTCCGGCGCGGGCGTCGGCGAGGCCTGCGGGTCGCGCTTGCCGGTGAGCCCGCCGAGGAGCCCGTCGAGCGTGTCCTGGATGGCCTTGGGCAGATCGCCGACGACCTGCGGCACGGACGGGAGCTTCGGCGTCGCGGGCGCCGTCGGCTTCCCGGTCTGGGGCGACGGCGTGGGCGTCAGCTGCGGCGTGGCGGACGGGGTCTTCGGCGCCGCGGCAGGGGTCGTGCCGGCGCGCTCGGGCGTCTCGCGCGCGGCGCGGCGCCCGGCGGTCCCAGCGCCGGCGGCGAAGTGCGCGTCGCACGCCTCGGTGGTGACGACCGCGTACAGGTTGCAGGACCCGTCGACGATCGCGTACGCCGGCAGGATGTGCGAGACGCTGTCGTAGCGGGCCAGCGCGGCGGTCGCCCAGTAGACGAACCGCAGCACGCCCTCGACGGCGCCCTGGTCGCGCGAGCTCTCGAGGAAGGCGGCGAGCTGCGTGCCCGCGGGCCCGGCCGTCTCGGCGAGGCGCCGCAGGCGGCGGATCTGCGGCGCGGCGGGCTTCACCGCGCGCCGGCCGGCGGCCGCGGCGGTGCCGAGCTCGCGCAGCGCCGGGCGGGCGGCGGTCGAGAACGGGCTGAGCGCGCCGACGAGCCGCGTGGCCGACGGGGCGGCCGCCGTGAGCTGCCGCACGACCGGCGCGCCGTCCTCCCCGAGGCGGCGCAGCTCGCGCAGCGCGGGCCGGGCCTGCGCCAGGAAGCCGGGGAGCTCCCGCAGCGTCGACCGCAGCTCGGCGTTGCGCCGAGCGGTCGGGCGGGTCGCGGCGGCGGCCCCGCTGATGAAGTCGGCGACGTCCTCACGGCGGCCGTCGAGCTCGCCGATGACGGTGTCGGCCTCGCTGATCAGCGTGCGGATCGTCTGGCGCTCGCCGTTGACGAGCGTCAGCAGGCGCTCGGTCTCCTTGAACGCCGGGTCGGCCTGGCGGATCGCCTCGTCGAGGTCGTCGCCGCGGCCGGCGAGGCCGCCGCCGAGCGCGCTGAGCAGCAGCGCGGCGCGGGTCGTCGTGGGCTGGCGGAAGGTCGCGAGGACGAGGTCGAGGTCGACGGGCGAGCGCGTGTTCTGGAGTGGCACGGTCGGCGTGTCGCTGCCCGCGGGCACGCGCAGCTCACCGGCGTCCGGGGTGCCCGGGGTGCACTGGACGAACTTCTCGCCGATCAGCGACTGGGGCTGCACGGTGCAGTCGGCGTCGGCCCGGAACGGCGCGAACTTCGGGTCGACCCGCATGCTGATGCGGGCGCGGCGGTCCTTCGTGAGCGACACGTCCTCGACGCTGCCGACCTTGGCGCCGGCGATCTTCACGTCCTGGCCGGGGATGAGGAAGCCGGCGTTGCGGAAGATCGCGTCGACGCGGTAGTCCCCGCCGTCGGTCTCGCTGCCGCCCGCCCCCGAGAGCACGACGCCCAGCAGGAGCGCGGCGACCGCCAGCAGCCCGATGCGCAGTCCGAGCTTCATGGCGCGTTCCCCGGGTCGCAGGGGAAGCCGGGCGTCGGCGTGTTGTTCGGCGAGCTCGTGACCTGCCGGTAGGCGCCGCCGGCGCAGCGCGACGTGCGCCCGTTCTTGAACGGCAGCGGCAGGCCCTTGGTGAGCCCGGAGAGGGCACCGGTGAGCGACAGCTGCGAGGCGACGGGCGTGATCCGCGCGTACGGGCCGTTGGCGTCGTAGGAGTTGACCTGCTGGCCGCCGAAGCCGGTGACGACGCCGTGGTAGACGTCCGGCAGGTACGGCAGGACGCCCTGGATGATCGGGTCGGCGTCGGCGAGGGCGGTGCGCGTCGCGGTGAACGACGCGAGCGCCGTGTCGCGCAGCGCGGGCATCCGCCGCAGGACCGCGCCGAGGTCGGGCAGCAGGCCGCGCAGCGAGGCGATCGCCGGGCCGGACCGGTCGAGCACGGGCTGCAGGTCGCGGACCAGTCCGGCGGCGCGCGGGGCGACGGGCCGCAGCTCGCGGGCGGCCGGTCGCAGCGCGGTGAAGGTGCGGTCGAGGTCGTTCAGCGCGCCGGTCGCGTCGGCCAGCGTGCCGGGCGCGCGGCGCAGGACGCCCTCGAGCGACTGCTGCTCGTCCGCGAGCGTACGGGCGGTGGTGGCGGCACCGGCGAGGCCGCGGTCGAGGTCCGCGTCGCGGGAGGCGACGGCGGCGACGACGGAGGCGGTGCGGACGAGGAAGCCGCGCAGCGCGGTGTTGTCGCGGCCCAGGTCGCGGCTGAGCAGGTCGAGCTGGGAGAGCGCCGGGTTCAGGGCGACGAGGCCGCGGTTGGCCTCGGCGGCGGCGCCCTCGTAGATCGCGGCCTGGTTGCGCAGGAGGTCCTGCGCGGCGTTGCGGGTCTGGGCGTCGAGGGTCGCGAGGAGGCTGTCGATCTCGACGACGGAGCTCGTGCGCGCGGTGGCGAGCGTGCCGCCGTCGGCGATCTCGGGCGCGTTGTTGGGGCCCGGCTGGAGCTGGATGAACCGGTTGCGACGCTCGAGAGCGAGGCGACGCGGATCTCCGCGCGGGTGCCCTCGTGCAGCGGCGTGAGGTCCTTGTCGGTGATGCGGACCTTCACCTCGGCGGCGTTGTCGTCGGCGAGCACGATGTCCTCGACGGTGCCGACCGGCAGGCCGCCGACCTTCACCTCGTTGCCCTTGACGAGCTGGGAGGCGTTGTCGAACCGGAGGGTGAGACGGTACTCGTCACCGCCGCGCGTGAGCACGAGAGCGGCGGCCGCGATCGCGACCACCAGCGCTGCCACAGCGACGATCCTCCCCTGCACCGTTCGTGGTTCTCCCTCTGATCGCGGATTCCGTCACACCGGAATTCCGCATGAACAACACCCTTTCGGAAACGTATCTCATCGTTCGCGGAAGACCGCCGGTTGCCTGCGCGTCCGCGCTCGTCGGCCCCGTTTCCGGCGCACGCGCGCCCACGCGGGCGTGTGACCTCGGCCGGTCTGCGGCGTACTCCAGAGGCCGTCCCGCTGCACCCGACCTCCCAGGAGACACCGTGCCCGACCTCAGCAAGACCGCCCAGCAGACGCTCGGCGGGGTCACCAAGGACCTGATCGAGAACCCGCTGGTCACCGGGGCGATCACGCAGATCCTCAGTGCACGCGAGAAGGCCGTCGCGGCCCAGGAGGTCGCGATGAGCGGCCTGAACATCCCCTCCGCCGCCGACATCGAGCGCCTGACCCGACGCCTGCGGTCGGTCTCCCAGCGTCTCGAGGGCATCGAGGACCAGCTCGACGGCGTCGCGCAGAGCCGGTCGACCAAGCGCATCGAGGACCGTCTCGAGGCGATCGAGGCGCAGCTCGCCGAGATCACCGCCGCGCTCGGCGCGGCCACCGCGAAGTCCTGACGTCCCGCCGCCCGGTCAGCCGACGTCCGCCACCGCGACGTCGGCCACGACCGGGCGCGTCGCCGCGCCCGGTCGGCGACGCCGCGGCTCAGGCCGGGACGGCGGCGTCCTCGCGCACGAGGTCCGCGGCCTTCTCGGCGATCATGATCACCGGCGCGTTCGTGTTCCCTCGCACGATCGTCGGCATCACCGACGCGTCGGCGACGCGCAGGCCGTCGATCCCGTGGACCTTCAGGCGCGAGTCGACGACCGGGCCGATCGCCGCGGTCGACGTCGGGTGGTAGATCGTCATCGTGTTCTCGCGGATGAACGCCCAGAGCTCCTCGTCGGTCGCGTCCTTGGCGGGCGCGACGAACCGGCCGGTGATGATCTCCTGCATCGCGGGCTGCTCGGCGATCTCCAGACCCAGCCGCACGCCGGCGAGGATCGTCTGGCGGTCCTCCTCGGTCGTGAGGTAGTTGTGGATGATCCGCGGCTTGGAGTACGGGCTCGCGGAACGCAGCGTCACCGAGCCGCGACTGGTCGGCTTGACGACCCCGGGACCGAACGCGACACCGTGCTCGGTCGCGACGCCGAGGCCCTCTTCGAAGAAGAACACCGGCGCGCAGTGGAACTGGCAGTCGGGCCCGTCGAGGCCGGGCCGCGTCCGGATGAACGCGCCCGCCTCGGCGATGTTCGAGGTCAGCGGCCCCTCGCCGTCGACGCTCATCCGCTCGACGTTCTCGTCGGTCATCGCGGTCAGCAGCGACTCGACGTCGGTCTTGTAGTTCATGAGCGTCATGCAGTGGTCCTGCAGGCCCTGCCCGACCGGCAGGTCCTTCACGACCTCCAGCCCGAGCGCCTCGAGGTGCTCGCGCGGGCCGATGCCCGACAGCATCAGGATCTGCGGGGTCTGGTACGCCCCGGCGGTGAGGATGACCTCGCGCTCGGCGAGGATCTCGAAGTGGTCGGGGTGGTCGACGTGCACGCCCTTGCAGCGACCCTGCTCGATGATCAGGTCGGTCACCATCGCGTCGGTGATGACGGTCAGGTTCTCGCGGCCCTCCGCCTGCCGCAGGAACGTCGCGGAGGTGCTCGCGCGCATCCCGTCCTGCTGGGTCGTCTGGTAGCGGCCCACGCCCTCCTGGCGGGCGCCGTTGAAGTCCGGGTTCTCCTCGTGGCCGGCCTGCTTGGCGGCCTCGACGAAGGCGGTGGCGAGCGGGTGCATCGAGCGGCTCTCGCGCACCGGGAGCGGGCCTCCGGCGCCGTGGTAGAGGTCCTCGCCGCGCTCGTTGTCCTCGGAGCGCCTGAAGTAGTCCAGGACGTCGTCGTAGCCCCAGCCCTCGGCGCCCATCGCCGCCCACTCGTCGTAGTCGGCGCGGTTGCCGCGGATGTAGACCATGGCGTTCATGGAGCTGCAGCCGCCGAGCATCTTCGCGCGCGGCAGGTAGCAGCGGCGGTTGTTCAGCGCCGGCTCCGGGTCCGTCGACATGTCCCAGTCGCGGCGGCCCTTGAACAGCGCGCCGAACGCGGCCGGGATCTGCACCTCCATGTCCTGGTCGTCGCCGCCCGCCTCCAGCAGCGCGACCTTCACGGACGGGTCCTCGGTCAGGCGCGCGGCGAGCACGCAGCCCGCGGATCCGGCGCCGACGATCACGTAGTCGAACATCTCTCTCCTCTGGGTTGACCCTCGCGGCCGACCGTACCCCAGGCGCGGGCACCGGATCCTGGGGGTTCCGCACAACCTGGCGCGCCGGGCGTCTGGGGTTCTACGGGAGGAGCTGCACCTCGGCCCGGCCGTGACGGTGACCGTTGACCTGCAGCTCGATCACGTGCGGGCCGGGGTGGTGCCGTCGGGTCGTCCGCTGCGCGAACGACCGGCGGGCCGTGAGCGTCGAGGTCTCCCCCGGGGCCAGCGTGCGGGTCGCGAGCTTGAAGACCTTCGGCGCGGTCGCGCCCGACGCCTTGACGTAGTGGACGACGTAGTCGATCGCGAGCGCGACCGGTGCGTCGCCGGCGTGCGCGAGCGTGCAGGTGAGCGTGAGCTCCTCGCCGATCCGCAGCGCCGTGCGGTCCGGGACGGGCCCGGTGACCGTCAGGCCGGGCGGCGGCGGGCCGAAGCCCTGCAGTGCGAGTGCCCGCGGATCGCCGGCCTTTACGGCGGTCCGCAGGGCGTGACGGACGAGCCGCGCGGTCGGCACGTCGCCCGGTGCTCCGGCCAGCCACCGTCCGGCGACGGCGATGGCGAGGTCCGCGTCGATGCGCGACAGGTCGTTGAGGTGGTTGGCGACCGAGCGGCGCACGTACTCGGCGGGGTCGCGGTGCAGCGCGTCGAGCAGCCCGACGGTGGCGTCGGGCCGCGCCCGCAGGGCCGGGACGCGGACCGCCCACGGCAGGTTCGGCCGGGTCCCCTCGCTGACGAGGCGGCGGACGTGCTCGTCGGGGTCGTCGGTCCAGCCCGCGAGGTGCGCGAGCGTGCGGTCGGGGTCGCGCAGCAGGAAGCGGCGGATCGCCGCCTCGGCGGTCAGCCGCGGGGTGAGCGCGCGCAGGAGCTCGAGCCCGGCGACGAGATCGCGGTCGTCCGGGGCCTCGAGCGCGCGGACCGCCGCCGCGTCGGCGACCGCCCAGATCATCCAGCCGCGGAAGCGGTCGTCCGCGAGCGCGGCCCGCAGGACGGCGTCGAACGCGGCGAAGTCCGCGGGCAGGCCGGCGAGCGTCGCGTCGCGGATCGCGGCCGAGCGCTCTCCGAGCGCCTGCCCGTCGAGCGCCCCGGCGACGGCCGCGAGCTCGTCCAGCGGGCGGTCGGGAGCCACCCCGCGCAGCACGTCGCGCAGGGTCTCGACGACCTCCCGCCCGAGCAGCTCGTCCGCGAACGGCACCGCGTCAGTCCTTGGACTCCAGGACGTCGAACGACCAGATCTCGCTGTTCGTGCCGACCGGACCGTCGCTGCGGTGCTGCGCGTGCCCGGCCGCGAAGTCGGGCGAGGCGACCCAGGCGCGGAAGTCCTCCTCGCTGCGCCACTTCGTGATCACGAGGCAGACGTCGCGGTCGTCGTTGGGCCGCAGCAGGTCGAAGGACTCGAACCCCTCCGCCTCCTCGACCCTGCCCGCGCGGGTCGCGAACCGCCGCTCGAACTCGTCGAACCGCTCGCGCGGAACGGTGATCGCGTTGATCTTCACGATGCTCATGCCGGGGATCCTGTCAGCCCGCGGTGGCCGGGCCGCGGGTCACCAGCCGACGACGTGCGACGGGCCCCGTCTGCGGAGCTCGATCGCGTCGATCGTGCCGGAGCGGAGTGCCTCGACGGCCTCCGGAAGACCACGAGCCGGGTCGTGTCGTCGGCGGCGGCGCATTGTGCCGCTGCGTCTGGGTCGAGCGGGCCGGGTTCGTGTCGGCGGACAGCGACCGTCGCTTCGCGCGAACCCGCGCACCCCTCGTCAATCAGCGGTCGAGTCCGACGCTGACGGGGATGACCGGCGCGGCCCTCATCGTTCTGCGTGGCCGCACGGCGGGCTGGCGGATCTCGCGCATTGCGATAGCGGCGGGGAAAGGCTTCCGCGGAAGCCTCGTCGGCCGAACTGGGTGAACGAAAGCCCATGTGCGGTCATCGCCCCACCCAGTTCGCGCACTCGGATCCGCGTGCGAGCGGGAGCGCCTGGACGCAGTCGGTACCTTCGCGGTGTGACGACCGACTCGTCGAGAAGCCGAGCCGATCTGCGACGAGACTCGGCGCTTCAGCGTCGCTTCCGGGTGCGTCTGATCGAAGAGCGTGGGCACCGTTGCGAGCAGTGCGGCGACGCCGAGAATGTCGAGGCGCATCATCGCGTGCCGCTGAACCAAGGCGGTACGTGGGACTTGGGGAACGGCCAGCTCCTCTGCCCTGAGTGCCATAAGTCGACCCGGTCGTTTGCTTGGAAGATTCACCGCGGGGACGGCACGCCCACGCGGGATGTTCTGTTCGAGGCCATCGGTCAGCTCGTGGAGTACGGCGGTTTGACCGAAAGCGAGGCGACGGACCCGCGCAATCGCCTTCGGAACTCCTGAAAACCGGGGACAGTCCTTCCCTTGAGGACCGCTGCGCGAGCCCGGGTAGGTGCTTCGAGCCGCGCTACGCGTCGGGGTCTGGCTTGCGGAACGCCGGTCCAGGGGCAAGCTGGGTTGCTCGGTCGGAGGCTGTGCTTCGATTTCGCTCTGGCGAGCTCGCCGTCGTAGAGTCGGCCCGTGCCGGAGTCCACTGAGCCGATCGGTGCGCCGCGGCTTCGTGTCACGGAGAAGCGGGAGTACCAAGGCCCTGTCGGTTGGTCGCTCCCGCAGCGAGCGCGCGAGTTGGCGGTCGTGCTCTTCGTCGAGCTGGTCGACGTGAAGGTCTCCGTGCGTCCTGCGGGACGGCTAGAGCGCGTCACCGTGGAGGTCTGCGGCGACTGGAAGAAGGTCAACCGTTTCTGGCGGCGTCTGGACGAGGTCGCCGACGCCGGCGGGCAGACGGACGGCGCCGGCCGTGCCACGGTGCGCGCTGGCGGGCGGTGGTCGCTGCGAGCGTTTCTCGATTCGATCCTCTCCGGCAGCTAGCCGCTGCCCACTCCGCACTCACAGCGGGGGTCACGCGAAAGAGCACTAGCGAATTCGCGTGGGAGCACGAGTGCTGCGGATACCACCTTGACGAGAGTGAGGCTCAAAGCAGCAGCGTCGGCGGACGCGACGCGCGATGGCACAGCTCGCCCGTTGGAGCCGGCGTCAATCGTCATACATCACGTAGACGCACGCCGGCCGTAGCTCCGTCAGCGCACCGAACGCCCTGGTGGCTTGGACCGTCGCGGCCCAGGACCTCACATGACCAGCCCAGTCGTCGAACTCGTCGTCCTGCGTGTCGCTGACGTCAGGCCGCACCGGTCCGGCGTAACCGGTTGCTGTGTCGTCGGCGGAGAACGTCGTCGGATCGCCCGCGCATTCGATCTCTAGGCGAAGCGCGTGGGTTCCGACGTAGTCCCCGTTGCGATCTTCCAGCGAGAAGTGCCGGGTCGCCTGCAACGTGTAGACCTGCGCGTCGCCGCCGTTCGACTCGCGCGGCTCCCACCACAGCGACTCGAAGGCGAGCAGATTGCAATGGGCATCGTCGCCGACCGACACCATCTGCCCGTAGGACTCAAACGGCGCACCGCAGTCCGACAAGGCTAGTTCGCAGAACGCAGCCCAGGCGGTGTGTGCCGCCCCGCCGTCCAACGAGTGGAGGTCATCGTCAAGTGCGCGTGTCTGTACCCCGCGGTCGTTCAGTGCCGCGATCAACCGCGGAAGGGAGTCCGTCGGGCGCATGGGCAGCACCGTACCCCCCATCCGCGCAGCGCTTGGTCAGCCGCTGGCTGACCGTCGTGTCGAATCAGGTCTCCCAGGGCGCGCGTCAACGCGACGCGTGCTTCAACGCGTGTCCGCGAGCGGGGGTTTCCGATCTCCAGCGTTCGAGTCTCCCCGGTTGGCACGGCGGAGGACGGGTCGTAGGTTGTTCAACGTGAAGGTGGATCGCGACGAGCTCAGCGGCTTCGCTAACCGCGTCGGGCCGCCACCGCCGCCGATACAGCCGCAACTCGCGCCGGCGGAGGAGGCGAGGTTGCTGGCGGGCGGCGCAACCGGCGACGCCGACACCCGTGCGCGCCTGGCGCGCGTTCTTTCCCTGGTGCGGCGCCCCGCGCGCCCCACGGGCGACGACGCAGCGCTCCTCGTGCTGCTCGCGCGTGACGCTGCCCTGCCTCTCGAGCGTCCGAGCGATCGTCTTTCCGCCCGTCAGCGGTTGATCGAGATCGCAAGAGATCCGGCGCCCGAGGAGCTGGTCCTCGCCGTGATGCGCGACCTCGGCGTGCCTCACCCATGCGACCCCGGTGCCTTCGCCGACGCGCTTCTCCCGCAGCGCACCGACTTCGAGGGATCGTTCGACCCCGGCATGAGC
This sequence comes from Conexibacter sp. W3-3-2, assembly GCF_009707605.1. NCBI lineage: Bacteria > Bacillati > Actinomycetota > Thermoleophilia > Solirubrobacterales > Conexibacteraceae > Conexibacter > Conexibacter sp. W3-3-2. The sequence continues at coordinate 2,064,540 of NZ_WLYW01000001.1, forward strand.
GGCGGGCTCGCCGGCGCCGGATGAAATTCTGTCGCTCGTGCCTTCGCGTGGATGCGAGCGCGAGCCTGCAGCGCGACGGCCGTACCTCCGTCGGGAGTGCCGTACGAAACAGGGCATGTACGCCCTCTTTCGTACGGCGGTCGGGTGTCCGTAGGCTGCTGATCCCACGCGTGGAAGCGAGCGTGACCCGCACCGATGGCGCGGTTCAGCTGAATCGCGCGTCGTCGCCAGCCGGCGCGCCGACGGGGCTGCCGGGCGCTGGACGGCTTGTCGATGAGCCCTCGGCGCGCGGCGGGCTAACACGGACTCTTGATGGTGGCGATCCCGCTGCCCCTGAGGCCTACCGCGTTCGTCGGGCTCTCGCACACCCATCCGTCGGTGACCGGCCGGCACTCCGGACGCTCACCGAGGCTGGGGCAGCGTCGGACCGCTTCGCCGCGGGCCTCGTCCCGGGTGAGCCCGCCGCGCCGCTCGGCGTCCCCGCCGTCGCAGCCGCCGACGGCCCCGCAGAGAACCGTCACAGCGAGCACCTTGCGCACGGAGACCACCGTAGCCGTTCAACTGGACCCGGGCGGACGCCGACCTGCCCGCGGTCGACCATCGGGGACCTCCGCTCAACCGGGCGTGGACCGTGCCCTCTGCGCGCCAGCTCATCGCGTTGGTGAGCTGGCGCGCACTCGTGCGGCGTTCGGCCCGGGCGGCGCACCGCGGGTCAGCTGGACCGCGTCTCGTACGTCGGCTCCACCCAGCCGGGGAAGACGTCGGGGAGGTCGGTCGAGACGCGGTCGGGGAACGCGGCCGGGCGCTTCTCGAGGAACGCCGTCACGCCCTCGATCGCGTCGGCGGCCCGGCCGCGGGTCGCCATCCCGTGGGACTCGGCGCGGTGGGCCTCCATCGGGTGCGCGGCGACGAGCCCGCGCCAGAGCATCTGGCGGGCCAGCGCGACCGACACCGGCGACGTGTTCTCGGCGATCTCGCGCGCGAGGCCGCGCGCGGCCTGCAGCAGGCCGCCGTCGTCGTGCAGACTGCGGACGAGCCCGCCGCGCAGCGCCTCCTCGGCGTCGAAGACCCGGCCGGTCATCACCCACTCCGTCGCCTGCGCGATGCCGACCACGCGCGGCAGGAACCAGGTGGACGCCGCCTCGGGCACGATGCCGCGGCGCGCGAACACGAACCCCATCCGGGCGCTCTCCGCAGCGAGCCGCACGTCCATCGGCAGCGTCATCGTCGCCCCCACCCCGACCGCCGGGCCGTTGATCGCGGCGATCACCGGCTTCTTCGACGCGAAGATCCGCAGGCTGACCTCGCCCCCCAGATCGCGCGGGACGGATCCCGCGTCAGCACCGTGGGCCTCGGCGTCGAAGGACGCCCCGCCGCTGCTGAGGTCCGCCCCGGCGCAGAACCCGCGCCCGGCCCCGGTGACGATCACGGCGCGCACGTCGTCGTCGGCGTCGGACGCGTCGAACGCGGCGATGAGCTCGCGCCCCATCGTCAACGTGAAGGCGTTGAGCTGCTCGGGCCGGTCGAGCGTGAGCGTCAGGACGCCGTCGGCGACCTCGTAGCGGATGGTCTCGAAGTCCATCGGCCGACCGTACCCGCCGAACGTACCGAACGCCTGACCGGTAACCGACGGCGTTGGTGGACGATCCATAAGCTGCGGCCCCTATGAGCCTTCCTCCCCGTACCGGTCCCCTCACCGGCGTCCGCATCCTCGAGGTCGGCGGCATCGGCCCGAACCCCTTCGCCGCGATGCTGCTCGCCGACCTCGGCGCCGACGTCCTGCGCCTGGACCGTCCCGGCCAGGACCTCTTCCCGGCCCAGTTCAACCCGACGCTGCGCGGCCGCGCGACCGTCGCGGCGAACCTCAAGTCGCCCGAGGCGATCGAGTCGATCCTCACGCTCGCCGAGCAGGCCGACGCGCTGATCGAGGGATACCGCCCCGGGGTCATGGAGCGGCTCGGCCTCGGCCCGGACGTCGTGCACGCGCGCAACCCGCGGCTCGTCTACGGCCGCATGACCGGCTACGGCCAGGAGGGCCCGATGGCCCCGGTCGCCGGTCACGACATCAACTACATCTCGCTCGCGGGCGCCCTCGGCCCGGCGCAGCGCACCGGCGAGAAGCCGATGTTCGCGCTGAACCTCGTCGGCGACTACGGCGGCGGCGCGATGTTCCTCGTCATGGGCGTGCTCGCCGGGATCATCGAGGCACGCAGCTCCGGGCAGGGCCAGGTCGTGGACGCGGCGATGGTCGACGGCGCCGCCGCCCTCACCGCGATGTTCCACGGCATGCGCGCGGGCGGCATGTGGAAGGACGAGCCGGGCACGAACCTCCTGGACTCCGGCGCGCACTTCTACGACACCTACGAGACCTCCGACGGCGGGCACGTGGCCCTCGGCGCGATCGAGCCGCAGTTCTACGCGCGGCTGCTCGAGCTGCTCGAGATCCCCGCCGAGGAGATGCCGCAGTTCGAGATGGGCCGCTGGCCGGAGTACAAGGAGCGCCTGACTGCGCTGTTCAAGACGCGCACGCGCGCGGAGTGGGCGGCGCTGCTGGAGCCCGAGGAGACCTGCGCGACCGGGGTGTACGGCCTCGGCGAGGCGGCCGAGCACCCGCACATGGCCGCCCGCGGCACGTTCGTGGAGGTCGACGGGATGGTGCAGCCGCAGGCCGCGCCGCGGTTCGACCGCACGCCCGGCGAGGCGCGCCCGGCGGTGAAGGACACCGCCGCGGTCCTCGCCGACTGGGGCCTGGACGAGGCCCAGCAGGCCGCCCTCGGCGGCTGAGCGACGGACGCCCCGGGCGGTGCCGACCGCCCGGGACGCGCCTACGCGTCGGTGGACGCGGGCGCGGGGTCGGCGCTCGCGCGCGCCTGCGCCTTCAGGCGCTCCAGGCGGGCGCTGAGCGCGTCGAGGGTCGAGGCTCCCGCCTCGTCGGGGACGGGGACGCCGGCCGCGTCGGGCTCGAGCGCGCGGTCGCCGCGTGGCGCGTCGTCGTGGCCGTGCGCGTCGTCCTGGGCCTGCGCGGCGGCCCGCGCGGAGGCGAGCTCCGCGCGCAGCTCCTGCGCCACGACGCTCACGCGGCGCAGCATCGCGTCGCGGCGGGCGAGCTCCTCCTCGAGCTCGGCGCAGCGGGCGGCGCTCGCCTCGGCGGCCTCGCCCGCGCGCTCGATCCGCGCGCCGAACGCGGCGAGCGCCGCGCGGATCTCGTCCCGGTCCTCGCGCTCGGCCTCGGCCTCGGCGCGGCGGGTGCGCTCCTGCGCCAGGCACTCCTCGAGAATCGCGATGCGGTCGTTCAGCGTCGTGCGCTCGGCGGCGAGGTCCTCGCGCAGCCGACCGGTCGCGGTGGCGAGCTCGTCGCGCAGGACCCCGAGCTTGCCCTGCAGGTCACGCTGGATCTCCTGGCGCAGGCCGCGCTCGGCCCGCAGGGCGGCCTGGCCCGCGGCCTCGACCTGCGCGACCCGCCGCTCGAGCTCGCCGCGCTCGTGCTGCTCGAGCGTCAGGCGCGCCCCGAGCGCGCCGCGCTGGACGCGCTCGTCGTCGAGCGCGCGCTGCGAGCTGGCGAGCCCGACCTGGGCGGCGGCGATCTCGCGCTGCGCGCCGACGAGCGACTCCTGGTAGGCGCGCACCTGCGCCTCGAGGCGATCGATCTCCAGGCGCCGGGCGGCGAGCTCCCCGCGCGTGGCACGGTGCCCGTCCTCCTCGGCCTCCAGACGCCGGGCGAGCTCCGCCCGGGCGGCCTCGGTCGTCTGCAGGGCGCGACCCCGGACGGCCAGCTCCTCGCGCATCGTGGCGGCGCTCGCCTGCTCGGCCTCCAGGCGCCCGGCGGCCTCGGCCAGCGCGTCGGCGGAGCGGCGACGCTCCTCCTCGAGCCGCTCGGTCGCCTGCGCCGCGGCCTGCGCGGAGCGGCCGCGCTCGGCGCGCAGCCGGCCGTCCGCGGCGGCGAGGGCCTCGGCGGAGCGTCGGCGCTCGGCGTCCAGCTCGGCGGCGGCGGACCGGCCGAGGGCGGCGACGGTCTCCTCCCCGGCGGCGGTGAGCGTCGCGAGGTCGCGTGCGGCGGCCTCGGCCGCGGCACGGGCCTCGTCCTCGGTGTGGGCGAGCGTGGACTCGAGCCGCTCGGCCTCGACGGTCAGCTCGGCGATGCGCGCCTCGTCGCGCTGGGCCTGCAGCTCGGCGCGGGCGGCGCGCTCGGCCGCCGCCTCCCGCTCACGCTCGTGCTCGGCGCGCAGCAGGTCGGTCGCCCGCTCGGCCTCGCGGCGGTCCTCGTCGGCCTCGGCGAGCGCGGCGCGCAGCGCGTCGAGCTCCTCGCGCAGCCCGTCCGTCAGGGCGGTCAGCTCGTCGTGCTGGGCGGCGAGCGCCTCCTCGTACTGGCGCCCGCGGGCCTCCGCGTCGGCGACGAGCTCGGCGACCACGGCCTCGCGGTCGGCCCGCTCGGCGTCCAGCTCCTCGACGATCGTCCAGAGCTCCGCCTCGACCGCGGCGATCGCGGCACGCCGCTCCTCCGCCAGCTGCCGCAGCCGGGCCGCCTCCGCCGCGACGGCGTCGCGGTCGGCGACGAGGCCCGCGACCTGCCGGTCGCGATCGGCACGGAACCGCTCGAGGGCGGCGAGGTGCTCGCGGCGCTCCCCCGTCGACCTCGGCGCGCAGGGCGGCGAGCGCCTCGCGCGTCTGGGACAGGTCGCCCGCGAATCCGGGCCGGGGATCCTGGGCGAGCGCGAGACGCGGGCGCTCCTCCCGGGTCGTCAGCAGGGACGCGGCGCGCTCGTGCAGCTCGCGGATCCGCTCGGCCGACGCGGACGACGGGTGGGTCATCCGTCCAGTGTGACGCCCGACAAGCGCGCCTGCCAGTCGTACATCCGGACGGTCCTTGTGACCGGTCGGCCTAGGTCATCCGGAGGATGCGGCGACGCCGAGGAGCTCGTCGGCGACCTGCTTGGCGGTCACGGCGCACGCCTGCGTGCCGCCGTCGCCGTAGTCGCGGACGCCGTCGCCGACGTGCAGCAGGTTGTCCAGCGGCGTCTCGCGGGGCAGCTCGTACCCGGACGCGGCACGCTGCGCCGGCCAGTCGCCGCGCATCACGCGCGCATCGACGACGCGGGTCTCCGGGTGCGCCATGCCGGGCAGCTCGGCACGCAGCTCCTGCAGCGAGGCCTCCAGCTCGGCGTCGGCGTCGAAGTCCCCGATCGCCGGGACGGGCACGGCGTAGACGACGGTCAGGTGCCAGCCCTCCGGCGCGAGCTCCGGGCAGGTGGCGGTCATGTTCCCGGCGTTGCAGATCCGGTCGGTCGCGCTGAAGACGATCAGCCCGGGCGTGTCGAGCAGTGGCTCGCGCGAGGCGACGTGGATGATGATGTTCGCGCTCGGCCGCGACCGCTCCCGGATCGAGGCGACGTAGTCGCCGGGCAGCGCGTCCTCGCCGACGAGGTCGATCGTGGCGACCGGTCCGACGTTGCTGACGACCGCGCCCGCGCGGACGGTGACGGTGCGCCCGTCGGCGCGGCGGACGACGGCGCCGGTCGCGCGGTCGCCCTCGGTGGTGATCCGGGTGACGGTGGCGCCGGTCCAGACCTCCGAGCCCTCGCGGGTCACGACGTCGGCGATCGCCTCGCAGACCGCGGCGGTGCCGCGCGGATGGAAGCCGAAGTTGCGGAACGCGCCCTTCTGGGTGAAGTAGGTGAGGAACGCCTTCGCCGGGATCTCGTTCGCGTTGACGGCGAAGATCGCGGCGCTGAGGTTGCGGAACAGGCGGTGGACGGTCTCGTTGGAGGTCGCGCCCGCGATCCAGTCGGCGAGCGTCACCTGGTCCTCGGGCAGCTCGCCCTTGCGGGCGCTGCCGAGTCCGGCGAGGACCTTTGCGCCCTTCTTCGTGATCTGGTCCAGGAGGAAGGCCCAGCCGCCCTTGGCGGGGTTGACGGTGCGGCCCTTGATCCGGAAGACGTTCGCGGGCTCCGGGTAGCGGATGTCGAGCGTGGCGCCGAGGTCGGTGAACGTCTGCTCCATCATGCCGCCGTTCTCGATCGCGATGGCCCCGGTGTTGACCGTGAAGCCGTCGACCTCGAAGCTCGACGCGCGCCCGCCGACCCGCTCGCCGCGGTCGACGAGGAGCACGCGCTGGCCGCCCTGCGCGAGGCGCGCGGCGACGCAGACCCCGCCCATGCCGGCCCCGACGACGAGGACGTCGACGGTCTCGACCTCCTGCTCGGACATGTTGTCCAGACGTTCCGTCTCGCTCATGGGAAGAGCCTACCGCAACCTCGGACGCCGTGTCCGAGGTTTGTCTCGTCCCGACGCTCAGCCGCGGTCGCGACCGACCACCGAGATGAACGAGACGCACGTCCCCGGCCGGCCGCCGAGGTTGTGCGTCAGCCCGAGCTTCGCGTCCGGCAGCTGGCGCTCACCCGCCTCGCCACGGAACTGCTGCCAGCACTCGAACAGCATCCGCAGCCCGGACGCCCCGACCGGATGCCCGAAGGACTTCAGGCCGCCGTCGACGTTGACCGCGAGCGCGCCGTCCTGGTCGAACACGCCGTCGAGCTCGTCGCGCCAGGCCTGCCCACGCTGCGAGAACCCGAGGTCCTCCATCAGCACCAGCTCGGTCGGGGTGAAGCAGTCGTGCACCTCGGCGAGGTCGAGCTGCGCGCGCGGGTCGGTGATCCCCGCCTGGGCGTAGGCGTCCTTCGCGCACGCGACGACCTCGTGGAAGGTCGTGTAGTCGTAGTCGGGGTCGATCGGGCCGCTCGCCGGACCGGCGATCATCGACAGCGCCTTCACGTACATCGGCGTGTCGGTGTACCGGTGAGCGTCCTCGGCGCGGACGATCAGCGCCGCGGCGGCGCCGTCGGCGACGCCGGAGCAGTCGAAGACCCCCAGGCGCCCCGCGACCTTGCCGGCCTGCTTGGCGATGGTCTCCTTGGAGACCTCCTTGCGGAACTGCGCGCGCGGGTTGCGCGCACCGCCGACGTGGTTCTTCCACGCCACGTGGGTCATCGCGTCGCGCATGTCCTGCTGATCGACCCCGTACTTCTCGCAGTAGGCGGGATCCAGCAGCGAGAACGCGGCCGGGGCCGTGAGGTTGATCTCCGGCGCGGTCCCGTCACCGGGGACGGTCGAGCGGACGAGGCCGGCGAACCCGGTGTCCTTGAGCTTCTCGACCCCGACCGCCATCACACGGTCGTACGCGCCGGAGGCGACGGCGTAGCAGGCGGCCCGCACGGCCTCCGAGCCGGTCGCGCACATGTTCTCCACGCGCGTCACGGGCTTGTAGTCGATCCCGACCGGGCGGCTGAGGACGACCCCGGACTGCCCGGAGTTCATCGTCCCCAGCCAGTAGGCGTCGACGTCCTCCTTGGGGAGCCTCGGCGTGGAGGCGAAGCACTCCTGGGTCGCCTCGACGAGCAGGTCGTCGGCGCTCTTGTCCCAATGCTCGCCGAACGTCGTGCAGCCCATGCCGACGATGGCGACCTTGTCCTTGATCCCGTGACTAGCCATCGGTCGGACGCACCTTCCAGAAGTAGTTGTGGACGCCGCCCGTCGTGTACAGGCGGCGGAACGTCAGCTCCAGCCGCGTGCCGATCCCGATCTCCTCGGGGCTCGCGTCGGCGACCTCGAGCGTGTAGCGGCCGCCACCGTCGAAGTCGACGACCGCGTCGATCATCGGCGGCGCGGGCGAGAACGCGAGCCGGTCGACGGTGAACGTCGCGACCGTGCCGCGGGCGCCGCTGAGCGGCCGGCGGGTCATCCGGTCGACCGCGCCGCAGCCCGCGCACACCCGCCGCGGCGGCACGTGCACGCGACCGCAGGCGTCGCAGACCGTGCCGACGAAGCCGAACTTCCACGCCGCGTCGCGTGCCGACGGCGGGGCGGTCGGACGCTCGGGCTCGGGACGGCGCGGCGGCTCGCGGTCCAGCAGGCCACGCCAGCTGAGGTAGGTCGCGTAAGGGACGTCGCGGCCGGCCGCGGCCTGCTCGGCGATCGCGGCGCCGCGGCGGGCGCTGCCGACGCGGTCGGTGGCGCGCAGCAGCAGCGCGTCGGCCCCGTCGCTGGCGACGACCAGCAGGATCGTCTCGCCGGGCGCCGCGCGGTCGAGGACGGCGGCGAGCCGCAGGCCCGCGTCCGCCGCGCCCGCGTAGCCGACCCCGGTCAGCTCCTCGGGGACGCGACCGCCGCCGAGCGCCTTCGTCGCCGTGGCCGCGGCCTTCAGGTGCGGGCACGAGACGACGAGGTGGTCGGGCTCCCCCACGCCGCCGCGCTCGAGCGCGCGCGCCGCCGCGTCGCGGATCAGCGGCACGTACGTCTCGAGGCCGAAGCGCTCCTCCCATTGCGTGCTCGTCGCGGCGCCGGGCAGGCGCCAGCGGTCGAGGAACTCGGCGGTCAGCGAGACCTCGGCGAGCGTCTCGACGCATGCCTCGTCGGCCGGGCCGAACGCGAACGCCGCGGCCGCGTCGCCGCCGCCGAGCTCGTCGGCACTGCCGGGCAGGCCGGTCCGGAGGTCCGACAGGACGGCGACGCCGCCGGTCGCGGCAGCGGCGCGCAGGGCGCCGACGCCGGAGCGCGGCGAGCCGACGAGGTCGACGGCGAAGCCCTCGCGCGGCAGGTCGAGCGCCGCGTGGACGGCGGCGGCGTTGGTCTTGTCGAGGTACGGCGGGGCGGTCGTCGCGAGATACAGGGCGCCGAAGCCCGGGGCGGTCGCCGGATCGCGGCCGTCCAGCAGCCGGCGGGCGGCCTCGGCGGCGAGGGTCGTGGCGTCCTCGTCGTAGGAGGCGAGCGCGCGGACGCCGCGGCCCGGCCGCCCGGACAGGACGGACCCGGCCTCCGCGCCCTGCAGGCGGTGGCGGGGGACGTAGGCGGCGTAGCTGACGATGGCGTGACCCATGGACCCTCTCGGAAACGATCTGTGCGGACAGACTGTCCGAGAGGCTACACGACGGGCGCCACGGTGTCGTACGCTGCGGCCCGTGAGCACCTACGAGGACCTCCGGCTGACCGTCGCCGACGCCGTCGCGCACGTGCAGCTGCACCGCCCCGACCAGCTGAACGCCTGGACGCCCGACCTGGGCCGGCAGCTGCTGCACGCGCTGCGCGCCGTCGCCCAGGACGACGCGGTGCGCGCGGTCCTCGTCACCGGCGCCGGGCGCGCGTTCAGCGCCGGCGCCGACGTGAAGGTCCCCCGCGAGATCACCCCCGACGGCGAGCCCGATCTCCACACGCGCCTGGAGGAGATCTACAACCCGATCGTGCTCGAGATCCGTCGCATGGAGAAGCCCGTCGTCGCGGCGGTGCAGGGACCGTGCGCCGGGCTCGGCGTCTCGCTCGCCCTGGCCTGCGACCTCGTCCTCGCCGCCGACGACGCGTTCTTCCTGCTGGCGTTCGTGCACCTCGGCGTCGCGCCCGACGGCGGCTCGATCCCGCACCTTGTGGCCCGGATCGGCCCGGCGCGCACCGCGCAGCTCGTGATGCTCGGCGAGAAGCTCCACGCCCCGCAGGCGCTCGAGTGGGGGCTCGTCAACGCGGTCCACCCGGTCGGCGAGCTGGCGGACGCGGCGCACGCGCTCGCCCGCCGGCTCGCGGCGGCGCCCACCGTGGCGCTCGCGACGATGAAACAGCTCATCCGCGAGTCGCCCCCGGCCGACCTGCCCGCCTTCCTCGCCCACGAGGCGGCGCTCCAGCAGCGCCACGCGACGACCGCGGACTACGCCGAGGGCGTCGCGGCCTTCAAGGAGAAGCGCCGCCCGGTGTTCACCGGCCGCTGACCCCCGCCGAACTGGGCGGGCGCAAGGCCGTATCTGGGTCTCGGATCACCCGGAACGGCGGGGCGGGCGGGGCGGGCAGCCGGTCAGGGCCGCGACGGCTCACCGCCGCGTACGACGCGTACGCAGCTCGACGACCAGGACCACCGCGATCCACACCGATCCGGCCGCGACGAGGACCCCGGGCTCCACGCCCGGCAGCAGGACGACGAGCACCGCCATCAGGACGGCCCGACGACGAGCACCCGGTTGGCGGCGTCGGTCAGCACCAAGCGAGCATACGCCGACGTCGCAGGCGCCCCGGTCCGCCACCGCGGCGGTCGCCGTCCGCGCGCGGACCGCGCCAGGCCGCCGAACTGGGTGAGCGCAAGGCCAGATCCGGGCTTCGGATCACCCAGAACGGCGAGGCGGGCGGGCGCGCCGCCCGCCCCACGCCGATGCCGCACGCGCCCCGATCGGCCAGCGCGGCGGTCGCCGTCCGCGCGCGGACCGCTCCAATCCACCGAACTGGGTGAGCCCGAGGCCATATCTGGGTCTCGGATCACCCAGAACCGCTGGTGCGGGCAGGTGCGGGCCCCGCTGTGCGCGCCTGCGCGCACCCGCGCCGGGCCGCGCACCCGCGCCGCGCCCGGCCCGCGCCGCGCCCGGCCCGCGCCGCGCACGTGCGGCCGCGCCCGCCCACGCCGCGCGCCCGCGCCCGCCCGCCCGCGCCCGCGCCCGCGCCCGCGCCCGCGCCCGCGCCCGCTTCAGCGTGCGTCGGCGAACCGCGTCACGCCGCCGAACGAGCCCGCGTAGGCGACGCCGTCCGGGCCCAGCACGACGGCGCCCCCGTCGCTGTTGAAGCCCAGGCCCTCCCCGGCGAGGACGCCGAAGCGCCGCGCACCGGTGCGCCAGTCCAGGGCGACGAGGTTCCAGGCGTCGGGGAAGCCGGCCGGCTTCTCGATCGCGTACAGGAGTCCGGTCGCGCGCGAGACGACCGCCTGCGCCGACGGCGTGACGACGTCGCTCGTCCACGCGACGCGGCAGCCGCGTCGCCCGACGACCACGCGGGCGAGGCCGCCGGTGGTGGTGCCGCCCGCCTCGGTGGTGAGCAGGCTCTGGTAGCCGTAGGCGTTGCTGACGACGAGCGAGCGGCCCGCCGCCACGAGGTGCGCCTCGACGCTCCCCGCTCCCGGCCGGAAGACCGGCACCGTGCAGCGCAGGCGCTGGGCGTCGCGGCCCGCGGTCCGCAGCACGGTCACGCGCGGCGGGTTCAGGCCGTCGACGACCGCGACGAACCCGCCCGCCACCATCACCGGCGGCGTGCCCGGCCCCTCGTGGATGCGGCCCGAGCGCCCATCGGCCAGCCCGGAGCCCAGCGGCTGGCGCCAGACGACCCGGGGCGTGCCGTCCGACCGCGCGACGAGCCGGTACAGCGCGTCGCGCGTCACCACGTACGTGCCGGACGCGTTGGTCGCGAGGTCCTCCGCGACCGGCTCGCGCAGCGCGAGCGCGCGCACCGGGCCCCCGTCGCGCGGCACGGTGACGACGGTCCCCGCGGTGCCGACGACCCAGTCGCGTCCGTCGAAGCCGGCGCCGACGGCGAACGGGCGCTCGCCCGTGCCGAGCGCGCCGCCCAGGTCGGTCTCCCCCGCCTCCTGCAGCCGGTCGCCCTCGACGGTCACGCGCAGCAGCGTGCGGGCGTGCGTCGGCACGAGCAGGCTGCCGTCCGCGCGCACGACGAAGTGGGTGCCGCCCGCGAGGTCGGTGCGGTCCGGGCCCGGGCGCAGCGGCAGCGCCAGCGAGGCCCGGGTCGCGAGCGTCCGCGGGTCGAACAGCCGCAGCCCCGGGCCGAGCGGGTTGCTGCAGACGGCCAGCAGCCGGTCGCGCGCGTCGAACGCCAGCGACGAGCAGCCGCCCTGCGCGAACGCGCTGATCGAGCGCGTGCCGACGCCCAGCGGTCCCGGGTACGGGGAGGCCGCGCCGTTCCCGGCGGCCAGGCCGCTGCCGCTGCGCCCGTCCGCGGCGAGCGCCGGGTTGGCGGGCGGGAACGGGCCGGGCAGCGGGGCCGCGGTCGCGGGCGCCCCGGTGTACCGCGGCAGCGGACCGTCGAGGGGTCCCGGGATCGGGAACGCCGCCTGCTGCGCGGACGTCGCCGGGACCGCGGCGAGCGCGGTCGCCCCGGCCGCGACCAGGGCGCCGAGGAGCGTGCGCCGGCGGCTCACGGGACGGTCACCGGGTCGGCGCCGGGCACGTCCGGTCGGGCGGCGGGCGGCGCCGCGTGCTCGTCCTCGCCGCCGCGCAGCGACGGCCGGTAGACGCTCGCGGGCTCCTGGCGGTAGACCTGCACGACGCAGGCGTCGACGTGCTCCTCCAGGCGCGGCGCGAGCTCGGCCAGCGCCTGCAGCGGCAGCGCGGCGTCGCGCGGCGGGGCGAACAGCGCGATCTGCGGGAAGCTCAACGGGTGCGGGTCGGTCGGGGCGGGCGGCTCGAGGAAGCCGAGCGAGGCGACCGCGCGGGTCGCGTACACGCACGGTCCCGCGACCGGCTCGGTCAGCGCGCGGACCGCGTCGATCGCGTCGTCGTCGGCGCCGCGCAGGTGCACGGCGACGAGCGTCCGCGCGGATCGCAGCTGCGGGGCCGTGTGCATCGCGTGCGTGAACGACGCCTCGAACCGCCGCACGCCGGACTCGCGCAGGAGGTTGATCGCCAGGTAGTACGGGTTCAGCGTCATCGCCAGGAAGCGCCGCTGCGACGGGTAGCGGACGACCAGGAACTTGTCCGCCTGCCGCTCCCCGTGCACGACCGTCTCGGTCCGGCCCATCCACAGCGGCCGGCCGCCGACGGCCAGCAGCGGCGGCGTCACGAGCAGCGCGTACCAGCGGTAGTGCGACCAGCGGCCGGTGTGGATGAGGTTGATGACGTCCAGCGGCCCGGGCAGGTCGCGACGCGCGAGGTCCAGGAGCGGGCGGGGACGGATGCGGTGCAGCACGGGTCAGCTTTCGGGGAGGAGTTCGCAGAAGAAGCGGGCGTGGTCGGCCCGGCTCGGGCGGGGCCCGAGCAGGCCGAGGTCGGGCAGGCCGCCCTCGTACAGGAAGGCGGCCGGGGTCGGCTGCGGGCCGGGGATCGTCAGGTAGCTGCCGGGCGCCGCACCGACCCACGGGTTGGGGATCGTGTTCGACGTCGCGTTGAGGCTCGGCGGCTCGGGCAGCTTGCGGATCGGGGCGCGCGGCCCGTAGGCCGGCACCTGCACCGGGGTGAACGACACCGCCTCGCGCTCGTAGAGCCAGGCGAGCAGGTCGGTGGCGAGCGCCGCGTAGCCGGGATCGTTGGCGAGGTTGCGGATCTCGTACGGGTCGTTCCAGGTGTCGTACAGCTCGTACTCCTGGCGCTCGCGCAGCTCCGGTCCCGCGAAGTGCTGGTCGGCGACCGCGACGTAGCGGGCGAACTTGTAGCGGCCGTCGTAGATCGCGCGGATGTGGCTGTTCGTGGGGACCGCGGTGCCGACGTTCGTGATCGGGTACTCGTCGGTGCGGTAGAGCGTGTGATCGCGCGGGCCGCGCCGCTCGGGATGCTCGAGCGCCTCGACGAGCGACACGCCCCGCAGCCAGGGCCAGCGCGCCACCGGGTCGGCGGCGCCCGCGACCTCCAGCAGCGTCGGCACGAGGTCGACCGCCTCCCCGAGCGCGGCCGAGCGCCCGCCGCGCGGGAACCGCTTCGGGTAGACGACGGTGAACGGCACGCGGTTCTGCTCGTCGTACATCGTCGTGCCCTTGTTCTGCAGGCGGTGCGCCGAGCCCAGCTCGCCGTGGTCGGCGGTGCGGACGATCACGGTGTCGTCGAGCGCCCCGGCGTCCGCGACCGCGCGGATCGCGGCCCCGAGCATCTCGTCGGTCCCGACGATGAGGTCGTAGTAGACGTTCAGGTGGCCGCGGAAGTAGTCCGGGTCGTCCTGGGTGCCGCGCGGCGTGCCCGCGACGACCGCGGCGACCTCGCGGAAGCGCTGCTGGCTCGTCGGCTTGTCCGCGAGCGTCGGCTCGGCGTGGAAGGACGGCTCGAGCTGCGGGTCGTAGTCCGGCCGCTCCCAGTCGACGCGGAAGCCGCGCGGGTAGAACTGGATGTCGTGCGGGTTGAGCAGCGACAGCACGCACAGCCACGGCTGCTCGTCGTCGGCGTGCCGCTTCAGCCAGTCGACCGCCTGGCCGGTCCAGATCGGGTCGTTGGTGTACCCGTCGTTGTAGCCGCCGACGTCCGCGGGCGGGGAGATCGCGGAGTCGTCGAAGCCGTAGCCGGCGAGCGGGCTGCCCTTCGCGAGGTCGAGCAGCGCCTCCGGGTTGGTCGGCGGCTCGCCGGGGAACGAGAGGTGCCACTTGCCGAAGAACGCGGTGCGGTACCCGAGCTCCTTGAAGAGGTCGCCGATCGTGGGGATCGACGGGTCCATGGTGAACTGCGTGCCGAGCACGAAGGTCCCGTAGATCCCCCTGCTGCGGCGCGTACATGCCCGTCCAGAAGCACGCGCGCGACGGGGAGCAGGCCATCGAGGAGGCGTGGAAGCGGTCGATCCGCGTGCCGTTGGCGTCCATCCAGCAGCGCACCGGGGTCGGGAGGTGGTCCGGCAGGCGGTCCTGGTGGCGCTCCTGGTCGGTCATGAGGATCAGGACGTTCGGGCGCCGGCCCGCGGGCGCCGCCGCGGCGGAACCGGGGGCCGCGGCGGTCGCGAGGCCGCCGAGCGACGCGGCCGCCGCCAGCCGCGCACCGCCCGCGAGGAACCCGCGCCGGTCGGTGCTCATGCGGTCACCCGGTGCACCGCACCGGTGAGGTGGTCGACCGTGAACGCGCGCTCGCCGACGACCGCCAGGCCGCGGGGGGCGCCGCCGACCGCGCGCCGGCGGGGTCGCGGGCCGAGCACGACGACCTGCCCGGCGCCGCCCACGACCGCCAGGCGACGGCCGCGGCGCGTGTAGCCCACGGCCGCCGGGAGCGGCCCGGCGGCCAGTCGCCGGACGGTGCCGCGGCGCAGGTCGATCTCGCTGACCCGGTCGGCGTCGGGGCCTGCGTGGGTGAGCAGCAGGCGGCGGCCGTCGGGGGCGAGCGCGAGCCGCTCGGGCCGGGGCGGTGTCGCCAGGCGGCGCGTGAGGCGCCCGCTGCGCAGGTCGATGCGGACGACCTCGTCCTGGGCGGCGAGCGCGACCCAGGCGGCGCGGCCGTCGGCGGTCACCGCGAGCCCGCGCGGCACGAGCCCGAGCTCGTGTCGCGCGAGCACGGCCGTGCCGTCGGCGTCGAGGACGTGGAGGGTCCCCTCCTGCTCCCCGCCGACGACGACGAGCCGCGCGCGGCGGCCGGTGGTGAAGGTCGCGGCCCCCGGAGCGGGACCGACGTCGGTCCGGCGCAGCGTCCGAGCTGCGACGGGGTCCACCATCACGAGCCCCGGCTGGTCCCACGCAGCCGTGCTCACCGCGATCCGTCGCCCGTCCGGCGACACCGCGACCTCCACCGGTTGTCCGCCCACGTCGACGAGGCGGTCGGCGCGTCCTCCGCGGCCGACCAGCGCGATCGTGCGGCGGCGGTCGTGCGCGACGACGAGCGTGCGGCCGTCGCGCGAGGCGGCGATCGCGACCCCGCGGCGCACGGTCACCGAGCGGGCGGCGACGATCGTGGCGGGCGCCGTGGGCGCGGCGGCGGGCGCGACCGCCGGGGCGGCGAGCAGGCCGGTCGCGCCGGCGACGGCGGCGCCGAGCGCCTCGCGTCGCGTGCTGCTCATCGCGTCCGGCCGGCCATCGGGCCGAGCTCGCAGAGCATCCGCGCCCGGTGCAGGGCGCGGGCCTCGGCCAGGGCCCGCGACTCGTCCGCCGTCTGCGGCAGCCGGTCGCCGCCGACGCCGTCGTAGACGCGGGCGAGCAGGTGCGGGTCGCCGAACGGCAGCTGCACGTACGCGCCGGGCACGCCCTCGACCGGGGACGGCGGGTTCTCCTTGGTCTGGTCGCCGATCGACGGGCGGCCGATCGGGTCGGGGCGGATCGGCTCGATCAGCGACGGCGGCCCGCTGAGCGGCACCTCGACGGGGCCCAGGCGCTCGCGCTCGAGGTCGTTCAGGACGGTGAGCAGCTCGTCCAGGAGCGGCGTGTAGGCCGGATCGCGGGCGAGGTTGCGCAGCTCCAGCGGGTCCTCGCGCAGGTCGTAGAGCTCGTACTCCTGGTCCTCGGTGCGCTCGGTCTGGGGCTTGCCGGTCATCGCGACGTAGCGCGCGATCTTGAAGCGCCCGGAGAGCGCGGCGCGGACGTGACGCCGCCACGCCTTGCCCTGTCCGGCGAAGTCCTGCGGCGACCAGACCTCGTCGCAGGTGCTGACCGTGAACTCCTTGCCGCGCGCCCCGACCGGGTCCTGCAGGGCGGGGACGAGCGAGCGGCCGCGCAGCCACGGGTAGCGGTTGACGGGGTCGGCGACCCCGGCGAGCTCGAGGCACGTGGGCACGAGGTCGACGGCCTCGGCGAGCGCGGGCGTGCGCGCGCCCTGGACCGCCGGGAACCGCTTCGGGTAGGAGATCGACAGCGGCATCCGCAGCTGCTCGTCGTAGATCATCGGTCCCTTGCCGACGGCGCGGTGCGAGCCGGCCATCTCGCCGTGGTCGGCGGTGCGGATGACCACGGTGTCGTCGAACCCGCCCGAGTGGTGCAGGGCCTTCATGATCGCCGCGTAGTTGTCGTCGGTGTTGACGATCAGGTCGCAGTAGGTGTTGATCAGCCGCTTCCACGTGGCGGTGTCGTCCGGCTTGACCTTGCCGCGGACGAGCGCCGCGCCCCCGTCGTACTGGGCGTGGACGCGCGGCTTGGAGCGCACGTCGTCCTCGAAGTTCGGGGGCAGCTGCACCTCCCAGTCGGGCCGGGTGACGTCGGCGGTGAAGCCGCGCGGGAAGTACGCGATGTCGTGCGGGTTCAGCAGCGAGACGACGCAGAACCAGGGCTGGTCGCCGCCCCCGTGCTCCTTGAGCCAGTCGACGCCCTGCTTCGTCCAGACCGGGTCGTTGTAGATGCCGTCGTTGTAGCCGGCGGGCTCCAGCGAGGTGGAGATCTCGGAGTAGTCGAAGCCGTACGGCGCGAGGTAGTTGTTGCGCAGCGTGTCGAGCGGTCCCTCCGGCAGCGAGGTGCCGACCATGCTGAGGTGCCACTTGCCGAAGAACGCGGTGGTGTACCCCTGCTCCTTGAGCAGGTCGGCGATCGTCGGGATCCGCGGGTCGAGCGAGAACTGCCAGCTCTGCAGGAAGTTCCCGAAGATCCCGTTCTGCGGCACGTACATGCCGGTCCACATGCAGGCGCGGGCGGACGAGCACTGCACGGCGGAGTGGTGGAACCGCTCGAAGGTGACGCCGTGGCTGTCGATCCAGTCGCGCGCGGGGAGCGGCAGGTCGGGCGTCCACTGCGGCGCGCGCTCCTGGTCGCACATGACGATGAGGATGTTCGGCTTGCGCGTCGGGGTCTGGGCCCCGGCGCTCGCCTGCCCGAGGGCGGCGGCGGTGAGGGCCGCGGCGCCCGCGGCGCCGAGGCCTCCCGGCGGGTGGTGCGGGACATCAGCGGGGACCCTTCGTGAGCGGGACGGCGGTGAGCAGGCCGGTGTCGCCGTCGACGGCGATCCCCCGGCGTCCGGCGACGGCGACCGCGCGGGGCGCGCCACCGGGGCGCGCGCGACGGCGGTGGCGGCCGCTGCGCAGGTCGAGCACCGAGACGGTGCCGTCCCCGGCGTTGGCGACGAGCGCGACGGTCCCGCGCGCGTCGACGGCGACCCCGGCCGGGTCGGCGCCGGTGCGCAGGGTCCGCAGGGCGCGGCCGCGGACGAGGTCGACGAGCGTGACCCCGGTCGCGCCGTAGCCGTCGTGGGTGACGAGGGCGCGGGTGCCGCGCGCGGCGAGCGCGAGCTCGGAGGGGAACGGGGACGTCGCGATCCGGCGCAGGACGCGGCGGCGGCGCAGGTCGACGAGCAGGAGCGCCGCGCCGGTGTGGTCGGTGACGGCGGCGCGGCGGCCGTCGGGCAGCAGCGCGACGGCGCGCGGGCGACCGCCGAGCGCGATCGGCCCCTCGACGGCGCCGTCGGCGAGCGTGACGCGCAGCAGCCCCTCCTCCCCGGCGACCCAGGCGTGCCGTCCGTCAGCGGTGACGGCGAGGGCGCGCGGCGCGGCGCCGACGTCGACGCGGTCGGTCGCGGTGCCGATGAGGTCGACGAGCACGAGCCCGGGGCGGTCGTGCGCGGCGGTGAGCACGAGCGCGGTGCGGCCGTCGGGGGTGAGCGTGAGCGCGAGCGGCGAGCCCCCGACGTCGCGCGCCGGACCGCGGACGAGGTCGCGCACGCGGACGCGGCTGATCGTGGTGGCGCCGGCATCGGCGGTCCAGGCGCTGCGCGCGCCGGGCGCGAGCGCGATGGCGCTCGTGCGGGTGCCCGGGGCGGTCGGCGTGCACGGCGCGGTGTCGGCCGCGCGGGCGACCCCGTCGAGCAGCGATCCGGACGCGGCCCACCCGGCCGCGCCCGTCATCGCTCCGAGCACGAGGGAGCGTCGCGTGCTCCCCGACGGCGTGGACGCGCCGCTCCCCGACTCTGCTGACCCCTGCTCCCGCACCACGGAACCTCCGCTTCTCCACCGCGCTGATGACGCGGTGTCGCAGACCTTCCCAGCTTGATGACGCGCTGTCAATAGCGCTACTGTGGCGAGCGATGAGCGCCCCCGTGCACCGCACCCGACCCCGGCAGACGCCCGAGCAGACGCGCAGCCAGATCGTGCTGGCGATGCTCGAGCTGCTCCGCGAGCAGCCGTTCCGCGAGATCGGGGTCGAGACGGTCATGCGGCGGACCGGCCACTCGCGGACGGTCTTCTACCGCCACTTCGAGGACATCCCCTCGCTCGTGCTCGCGGTCATCACCGAGGTCGGCGGGGAGCTCGTCGAGGTCGGCGCCGACTGGGCCGCGGTGGAGCGCACCTCCCCCGCCGAGGCGCGCGCCCGGCTCGAGCGGTTCGTGGACTTCTACGTGCGCCACGGCCCGGTCGTGCGCGCGATCGCCGCCGCCGCCCACCACGACGCGACCGTCGACGCCGCCTACGGGCAGATGGTCGAGGGCTTCATCGCGATGACGACGCAGGCGATCGAGGCCCGCATCGCCCGCGGCGAGCTCGAGCCGCTCGACGCCCCGGAGGTCGCGCGCGCCCTGGTGCGGATGCTCAACGGCTACCTCGGCGACGCCCTCGGGCAGGAGCCCTTCACCGACCGCGAGCGCGTGCTCGAGACGGTCTGGACGATCTGGACGAGGACCCTCTACGGCGGAGCGAGCGCATGACCCCGAAGGACCGCATCAAGCGCCGGCTCGTGCCCCGGCTGATCGTGACCCTGTCGACCGTCGACGCCCACCGGCGGCTGCTCGCGCGGCTGCGCCGGGCGCGCGGCGGGCGCGGCACGGTCGACCTGTACGTCGCCTTCGACGACCCGTACAGCGCGGTCGCGACGCTCGGCCTCGCCGCCCGGACGGCCGGCCGCCCCGCGGACGTGCGCGTCCACCCGGTCGTCGCCCGCGGGATCCCCGGCGACCCGGCCGCCGAGGCCAAGCGCACCTACGCGGTGACCGACGCCCGGCGCCTCGCGGCCCGCGACGGGCTGACCTTCACGCGCACCACGACCGTCGCCCCCGCCGCGGCGGCGTTCCTCGCCCGCTGGACCGCCGCCGCGCCCGACGGCGCCGCCCGGCTCGCGTTCGCGGCCGACGCCATGCGACGGCTGTGGTGCGAGGACGTCGAGCCGACCCCCGACGCGTACGCGGACCTCCATGTCGCGCACCTCGGCCCGCCGCCGGCGGCGGCGACCGAAGCGCTCCCCGCCGAGTCGGTCATGCGGCGGCGCGGCCTCTACGACACGCCGATCGCGGTCGTCCACGGGCAGTGGTTCTTCGCCCACGAGCGACTGCCGCAGATCGAGCACCGCCTCGACGAGCTCGGCTGGAGGGCCACCGCATGACGACCGTCCGCTTCTTCTTCTCGTTCCGCAGCCCGTACTCGTACCTCGCGGCACCGCGTGCGTTCGAGCTCGCGCGGCGCCACGACGTCGAGATCGACGTCCGCGGCGTCCTGCCGATGGCGATGCGCGGCCAGTCGGTGCCGCTGCCCAAGCGGCTGCACACGCTGCGCGACGCCAAGCGCGAGGCCACGCGCCTGGGCCTGCCGTTCGGTCGCGTGCACGACCCGATCGGGGACGGCGCGGTCCGCTGCCTGCGGGTCTCCGAGCACGCGCGGGACGTCGGGCGGATCGAGCCGTTCGTGCTGACCGCCAGCCGCGCGATCTGGGGCGAGGCCGTCGAGGTCGCCTCCGACGAGGGCCTGCGCGCGGTCTGCGAGCGCGCCGGCCTGGAGTGGGCGGCGTGCCGCGCGGCGATCGACGACCCGGCGATGCAGGCGCGGGTCCAGGCCAACACCGACGAGCTCGCCGCCCTGGGCATGTGGGGCGTGCCGGTGTTCACGCTGGGCGACGAGTGCTTCTGGGGCCAGGACCGGCTCGAGGACCTCGAGGCGGCGCTGACCGCCGGCGCCGTCGCCTGACCGGCCGCCGCCGCTCAGCCGGGGCCGAGGTTCTCCACGGCGGGCGGCCGCCAGCGCCCGTCGAGCGCTTCGGGGGCGGGCCCGTAGAGCCGCAGGTTCAGGCGGAAGGTGCCGGGTGGCGAGGGCAGCCAGTTGACGTCGGGCGCCGTCGGTCGCGTCCGCGCGATCTCGATCACGACCGAGCCGTCGGGCCGGGTCCGCAGCGGCGGGTGGCTCGGGCCGATCGAGTAGAGGTCGTCGGGGTTGTCGACGAGGTAGCCGTCGGCGTCGTACATCGTCAGTGACCAGAAGAACCGCGCGGGCGGGATCCGGTCGGGCGTGAAGGTCAGCCGGTAGCGGTTGAGGCCCAGGAAGGGGAGTCCGAGGCCATCGGTGACGCCCGCGGGGTAGGTCGCCTCCTCGGGCGTGTTGGCGCCCAGGCCGAGCGCGGCGATCAGCGCGCGGTCGCGGTAGGCGGTGCCGAACGCCCCGGTGTTCGCGGGCGGCGTGTACCAGCCGTCGGTGCGCTGGGCGGCGAGCAGCGCGTCGAGCCGGGAGGTCGACGTCAGCGTGCGGGCCGACAGCTCGATGCCGGCGAAGAGCGCGGCGCGGGTGGCGGGGTCGAGCTTGGCCGCCTCGGGCGAGCGGCCCGGCCCGATGCCGTAGGGCGCGAGGCGACGCAGCAGCGGCCGGTCGCGGTCAGGCGGTGGGCTCTCCTCCATCGCGCGGTTGAGCGCGGCGACGAAGCCACCGCCGTCGGTCGGGGTGGGGAAGCTGCCCGGGTCGCCGGGGCGGCAGTCGGTCGCGAAGCGGCGCGCGGTGCCGTCCAGGCGCGACAGCCGGTAGCGCTGCATGAGCGCGAACGCCCGCGCCTGGTCGGCCCGGTCGGTGGCGAGCGTGCGCCCGATGATCCACACGCGGCGGTGCGGGGAGGTGACGACGCGGGTGAACGTGCGGCGCCCGACCTTGCCGGGCTTCTGCGCCCAGCGGACGAGGATGCGCCCGGCCCGGCCCCCCGTCCTCGCGCGTGCCGGGGGTCGCGATGACGTTCGTGTACGGGTCGAGCATCGCGAAGCTGAAGTAGCGCGTGCCCATCGCGGGGTGGCGCAGGACGATCGGGCCCTTGCCGAGGTCGAGGTGCGCGATCGAGTAGAGCGTGTCGGTGTTCGGCGCGACGACGGTGCGGGCGGAGGCGTCGGCGAAGACCGGGACGTTGGAGAACGCGTTGACGGGGGCGTTGCCGCGCTCGTCGGGGCAACGGACGCTCGTCATCTCGCGGCGGACGCGCAGGAACTCCAGCAGCGGGAAGCCGTACTCGTGGGCGGCCTGTCCGACGGCGAGCGCGGCGACCGGGTTGGGCGCACCTTCGCGGTCGGCCTGCCGCGCCGGAGCGGTGGCGGCGGCCCCGAGCAGAACGGCGACCGCGGCGAGCGTCGCACCGATTCCCCGTGTCATGCCCCGAGACGCTAGCGGCCATGCGCGGACCGCGGCGCCACCGGACGATCTCGGGCAGCTAGTCCGGACACACTGTAGGATCGCGGCGATGCCCGATCCCGTCGTCACGACGACCGTCCACGAGGGCGTCGCGTCGGTCACGCTGAACCGCCCCGACGCGATGAACGCGATCACCGTCGCGCTCGCCCGCGAGCTCGAGGCCGCGCTGCGCGACGCCGCCGCAGGCGCCGACGTCATCGTCGTGCGGGGCGCCGGGGACCACTTCTGCGTCGGCGGCGACTACAAGGAGCTCACCCGCCTGCAGGCGCAGGGCCCCGCGGCGATGCGCGAGCTGTTCGAGGCG
Organism: Conexibacter sp. W3-3-2; assembly: GCF_009707605.1. Classification (NCBI taxonomy): domain Bacteria; kingdom Bacillati; phylum Actinomycetota; class Thermoleophilia; order Solirubrobacterales; family Conexibacteraceae; genus Conexibacter; species Conexibacter sp. W3-3-2. Next base: position 2,086,606 of record NZ_WLYW01000001.1, read on the forward strand.
TTCGGCGCCGCGACCGCGCTGATCGCCACCCTGCCGGTGCCGGTGATCGCCGCCGTCCAGGGCAACGCGATGGCCGGCGGCTTCGAGCTGCTGCAGGCGTGCGACATGGCGATCGTCGCCGATGACGTGCGCCTGGCCGACAACCACGCGAACTTCGCGATGGTGCCCGGCGGGGGCGGCTCGCAGCGGCTGCCGCGGCTGATCGGCCGCCAGCGCGCGCTCGCCCACATCCTCACCGGCGCGCGGATCGGGGCGGCGGAGGCGGTCGCCCTCGGGCTCGCGCTGCGCGCCGTCCCCCGGGCCGAGCTCGACGCCGCCGCGGGCGAGCTGGCCGCCACGCTCGCCGCGAAGGACCGCACCGCGCTCGCCCGCACCAAGGCGCTCGTGCACGAGGGCCTCGCGCTGCCGCTCGACGAGGGCCTCGCGCTGGAGCGCCGCCGCGTCGTCGAGCACCTGACCTCACCGGACGCGATGGACGCGTTCACCACGAAGGGATGACCCGATGACCGACGAGCCCCCCGTCCTGCTGGAGGTCCGCGACGGCGTCGCGCACCTCACGCTCAACCGCCCCGAGCAGTCCAACGCGCTGAACGCCGCGCTGCTCGAGCAGCTGCTCGAGATCGTCGGCCGCCTGCGCGGCGACCGCGACGTGCGCGTCGTCCTGCTCACCGGCGCCGGCAAGAACTTCTGCGGCGGCGGCGACGTCGTCGAGTTCGCCTCCAAGGGCGAGCAGCTCCCCGACCATCTCGTCGTGCTCACCGAGCAGCTCGGTCGCATCGCCGCCGGGCTCGTCGGCCTCGACGTCCCGGTGATCGCCGCGATCCAGGGCGCCGCGACCGGGGGCGGCGGCCTCGGGCTCGCCTGCGCCGCGGACATCGTCGTCGCGGGCGAGTCGGCCCGCTTCATGGTCGCCGCGACGCGGGTCGGCATGGCCCCCGACGCCGGGATGACGTTCACCCTCCCCCGCCTCGTCGGGCTGCGCGGGGCGCTCGACCTCGCGCTCACCAACCCGCTGCTGAGCGCCGCCGAGGCGAAGGAGCTGGGGCTCGTCGGGCGCGTCGTGCCCGACGACGCGCTCGCCGACGAGGCCCTGGCGCTCGCGACGAAGCTCGCGCGCGGCCCGCGCGACTCGCAGGCCGAGACGAAGCGGCTGATGTGGGCCGGGGCGGGCGCCGCGTTCGGCGCGGTCCTCGACGACGAGGCGGCGACCGTCTCGCGGCTGTCCGGGAGCGCCGACGCCCGCGAGGGCCTCGCCGCGGTGATCGAGCGTCGCCGCCCGGAGTTCTCGTGAGCGGCGTGCCGGACCTCGCGGCGTGGGGCCGCGCCTGGAGCGCCGACGAGCCCGACGCCCTGCTCGCCCTCTACGCCCCGGACGCGGTCTACACCGACGTCGGCTCCGATCTCGTCTTCCACGGCCACGACGAGCTGCGCGCGTTCTTCGCGTTCATGCTGCGGTTCTCGCCCGACGGGCTGATCGAGTTCCACGAGGCCTACGGCGACGATCGCGGCTTCGCGTCGCGGTGGACCTGGTCGGGCACGGCGGCCGGGAAGCTCAAGGTCCGCGACCGCGTCTACCCCGCGACGGGCCGGCGGTTCTCCGTCCCGGGCGTCGCGTACTGCACGACCACCCCCGACGGCCTGCTGGCGACCCACGCCGACTACTGGGACATGCATGCCGTCCTGCACCAGCTGGAGCTGACATGACGACGACCCGACGCTTCGACGGCCGCCGCGCCCTGGTCACCGGGGGCAGCCGCGGCATCGGCGAGGGGATCGCCCGCCGCCTGGCGGCCGAGGGCGCGCACGTGATCGTCGCCGGTCGCTCGCTCGGCCCCGCGCAGGAGGTCGCCGGGGAGATCGGCGGCAGCGCCGTGCAGATGGACATCTCCGACGCGGAGGCGACGATGGCCGCGGTCGCGGCGCTCGGCCCGCTCGACGTCCTCGTCAACAACGCGGGCTTCGACGACTTCGCCTACTTCACCGACACGACCCCGCAGCAGTGGCGGGCGCTGCTGGGCACGAACCTCGAGGGCATGTTCGCCTGCACGCACGCGGCGCTGCCCGCGATGCAGCAGGCCGGCTACGGGCGGATCCTCAACATCGGCTCGGAGGCGGGACGGATCGGCTCCAAGGGCAACGCGGTCTACGCGACGACGAAGGCCGGGATCATCGGCTTCAGCAAGTCGATCGCGCGCGAGAACGCCCGCTACGGCATCACCTGCAACACGCTGGCGGTCGGGCCGATCGACACGCCGCTGACCGACGCGGCCCGCGCGGTCCCGGTGCACGGCGAGAAGATGGTGCAGGCGATGAAGGACGGCACGCTGCTGCGACGCCTCGGGACGACCGAGGAGGTCGGGGCGGCGGCGGCGTTCCTCTGCGCCGAGGAGGCGTCGTTCGTGACCGCGGAGTGCCTCGGGGTCAGCGGCGGGATGGGGATCAGCGCCTGAGCGCGCCCCGCGCGCTCACAGCCCGACGGCGTCGCGACCCTTGTCGACGAGGTCGTAGCTGAGGACGGCCCAGACGACGACGCCGGCGAGCACGATGCCCCCGACGGAGGTGACGCCGGCCACGACCGGGCGGCGCTTGGCCTCCTCCCAGGCCGCCTGGCCCTTCTCCTGGAACTCGTCGAAGATCTTCTCGGCGAAGCGGAACTCCCACGACCAGATCCACAGGCCGAGCAGCATCGGCGGGATCGTCAGCGGTCCGGGCAGCACGACGAGCGCGAGCCCGAGCGCGATGCAGAGCAGCCCGGCGACGAAGACGCCGACGAGGTAGGCGTGCCGCGTCGCGGGGTTCTCGCGCAGCCGGCCGCGCCATCCGCCGGGGCGGGTGCGGGCGTGGTCGAGTCCGGGTTCCTCTCCGTGCATCGCCTCAAGCCTGACGGAAGCGGATGACGTGCTGCGAGCGATCCTCGACGATGCGGCCGTCGGCGAGGAGCAGGTCGAGGTGTCCGAGGACCTCCGACAGCGTCAGGAACGCCTGCGTGATCGCGACCTCCCCCCACTTCGCGGTCGCGATCTCGTGCGCGCTCATCGGGCCGTCGGTGAGGATCGCGTGGAAGTCGTCGGCGCGCCGCTCGTGCGCGCGCAGCCGCTCGTCGACGAGCGCCCGGTGGTCGACGACGGGGCCGCCGTGACCGCCGAGGGCGAGCGCGAGGTCCTGCTCGCGCGTGGCGCGCAGCGACTCCCGGTACTGCAGGAGCGGGGTCGGGCGCGGCCGGGCGCCCTCCCACGGGCCGAACGGCAGGCCCATCGGCCGGGCGATGAGCGCGTTGGAGGAGATGTCCTTGAGCAGGTGGTCGCCCGCGATGAGGATCCGCGCCGACGGCTCGAGGAGGGTCGTGTCCGACGGCGAGTGGCCGGGCCGCCACGCCACCTCGAACGCGCGCCCGGCGAGCGTCACGGTCTCGCCCGCGCGGACGGTGCGGTCGACGCGGGCGGGGGCGCCCCAGCCGCGCACGAGCGCGGCGACGGCGTGCAGCGCCTCGGCGACGTGCGCCTCGACGCCGTGGCGCGACATGAGCAGGAAGGCGTCGTCGTCGTCCTGCTGGGCGAAGGCGTTCCAGTCGGCGAGGACGGGCTCGAGCAGGTCGAGGCAGACGATCTCCGCCCCGGCGCGGCGCGCGACCTCGCCGGCGAGGCCGATGTGGTCGATGTGCTGGTGGGTGACGAAGACGACGTCGAGGTCGGTGATCGCCCAGCCGTGCGTGGCGAGCCCCTGCTCGAGGCCGCTGAGCGCGGTGGCGGAGTTCGGTCCGGCGTCGACGAGCGCGAGCCCGTCGCCCTCGATCACGTAGGTGTTGACGTCCCCGATCGCGAACGGCGTGGGGACGGGGATCCGGTGCAGCCCCGCCTCGGCGGCGGTCTGCAGCGCGGCGTGCGCGTCGTCGTCCAGGGCCGGGGCGCTCATGGAGGCAGTCTAGGTGGGGTCGGGGATCGCCAGCGTGGCGGTGAGAACGTGGGTCAGCGCGTCGGCGAGCGCCGCCGGGTCCGCGTCCGGCGGGGCGGTCGCGACGGTGCGCTCGGTCATCCAGGCCAGGGCGGCGCCGGTCTCGGCGGCGGGCGGCCCGTCCGGGATGGTGCCCGCGGTCCGTCCGGCCCGGACGAACCGCGCGATCGCGCGGGCGTAGTCCTGGACCGCGCTGGTGTAGGCGGCGGCGAGCGACGGCTCGGTGGTGGCCGCGTCGGCGGTGGCGCGCAGGACCGCGCGCTCACCGGTGTAGGCCTGCAGCAGCGCGGCCATCGACGCGCGGACGTCGGCACGGGTGGCCTGCGCGCCGCGGGCCAGCCACGAGCGCTGGGCGGCGTAGAGGCGGTGGAGCGTGTCGGCGCTGAGCGCGTGCAGCATCGCCGGGCGGTCCTCGAAGTACTTGTAGAACGTCGAGCGGGAGATGCCCGCGTGGGTGCAGAGCCGCCCGACGCTGAGGTCGCCGGCGGGCGTCCCGTCGGCGGTGAGCGCGACGAGGGCCTCGCGCAGCAGCGCCCGCACCTCGTCCTCCCCGTATGCCTTGCCCTGTCCCATCCGGGCGCATCGTCGCAGGTCGACACAACTTCGGACAGCCTGTACGATGTTGCCATGTCCACCGTCGCCCCCACCCCCACCGGCATCTTCACCGAGGATCACGCCGCCCTGCGCGAGTCGATCCGGTCCTTCATGGACCGCGAGGTCGTCCCCCACGTCGAGGCGTGGGAGGAGACGACGTTCCCCGACGCGATCGTCCGCCGCATGGGCGAGCTCGGCTTCCTCGGCCTGTCGATGCCCGAGGAGTACGGCGGCCAGGGCGGCGACTACTTCTGCAACCTCGTGCTCGCCGAGGAGGTCGCGCGGGCGGGCAGCGGCGGGTTCCTCATGGGCCTCTCCGTCCACACCGACATGGTCATGCCCCCGCTGCTGGAGTTCGGCACCGAGGAGCAGAAGCGCGAGTACCTGCCGCGCGGCATCGCCGGGGAGAGCATCTACGCCCTCGGGATCACCGAGCCCGACGCGGGCTCCGACGTCGCCTCGATCAAGACGCGGGCGGTGTACGACGCGGCCACCGACGAGTACGTCATCAACGGCTCGAAGACCTACATCACCAACGGGCACCGCGCCGACATGATCTGCCTGGTCACGAAGACCGACCCGGACGCCGGCTACGCGGGCTTCACCCTCTTCCTCGTCCCGATGGACGCCCCCGGGGTCATCCGCGAGCAGAAGCTGCAGAAGATGGGCATGCACGCCTCCGACACCGCGCTGCTCGCCTTCCAGGACGTGCGCGTGCCCGCCAGCGCGATCCTCGGCGAGAAGGGCAAGGGCTTCCAGCACATCATGTGGGAGCTGCAGGCCGAGCGCTGCATCGCCGCCGCCGGCTGCCTCGCCTACGCCCAGTACGCCTTCGACGCGACGCTGGAGTACGCGAAGGAGCGCCGCACCTTCGGCCAGCAGCTCGGCACCCACCAGGCGATCCGCCACAAGTTCGCGCAGATGGCGACGGAGCTCGAGGCCACCCGCAAGCTCATCTACGCCACGGCCGCCGACTACGCGGCCGGCGCGTACAACGTCCGCGAGATCTCGATGGCCAAGCTCAAGGCCACGCAGGTCGCCTGGGAGGTCGCCGACCAGTGCGTCCAGATCCACGGCGGCGCCGGCTACATGAAGGAGTACCCCGTCGAGCGCGTCATGCGCGACATCCGGCTCTACCGCATCGGCGCCGGCGCCGACGAGATCATGCTCGACGTGATCGGCAAGAGCTACGGGCTGTAGGCCGCCCGGCGCTCACGGCGCGGCGGCCGCGAGCCGCCGCGCCGCGCGCTCGACGAGCTTGAACTTCTGGACCTTGCCGGTCGGCGTCGTCGGCAGGTCGGCGGCGTCGACGAGCAGCACGTGCTTGGGGACCTTGAACCGCGCGAGGCGCTCGCGGCAGAGCGCGAGCACGGCGTCGACGTCGACGGCGACCCCGGGCTCGGGGACGACCCAGGCGCAGCCCACCTCGCCCCAGCGCTCGTCGGGGACGCCGACCGCGTAGACCTGGCTGACGCCCGCGACGGTCGCGACCAGCTCCTCGACCTCCTTGGGCATGACGAGCTCGCCGCCGGACTTGTAGAGCTCCTTCGTGCGGCCGGTCAGGACGAGGTAGCCGTCCGGGTCCACGCGCCCGAGGTCGCCGGAGTGCACCCAGCCGTCGCGCAGCGCGCCGGCGGTCAGCCCGGGCTCGTCCCAGAAGCCGCGCATGTGCGTCGGGCCGGTGGAGATGAGCTCGCCCTCCTCCCCCGTCCGGCCGGCGGGTGCCGTCCAGCGGGTCCACCGTCGCGTAGACGCACAGGTCGCCGCCGGCGTCCGCGATCCCGGCGACGCCGGCGCGCTTCGGCCGTCCGACCGTGGTGGTGTGCCGCTCGGTCGGGTCCTCGGGCAGCGTCATCGTCATCGCGCCGCCGCACTCGGTCATCCCGTAGCCGGTGGTGATCTCGGTGATGCCGAGCTCCCGCGCGCAGCGCTCCCACAGCCACGCGGGGCCGGGCGCCGCCCCGGAGAGGAGCGCGAAGACGCTGGAGAGGTCGGTCGTGCGGCGGTCGGGGTGCTCGAGCAGCGCGATCGTCATCGTCGGCACGCACAGCACCTCGGTGGCGCGGTGGCGGGCGATCGCCGCGTAGTGGTCGGCGGGGTCGAACGCGGTCCGCGGCACGATCGCGCCGCCGACGAACATCGTCGCGATCAGGCCCTCGACGTAGCCGAACATGTGGTAGCAGGGCAGCGAGAAGAGGATCCGCCGGGCGTCCTCGAACGCGCGGGTCAGCGCCGAGGCGTAGCCGGTGCGCTGCACGGCGTCGTGGGTGACCATGACGCCCTTGGGCGAGCCGGTCGTGCCCGAGGTGTAGAGGATGTCGCCGATGTCCTGCGGGCGGCGCAGCGGGCCGTGGTCGGTGGGCTGCTCGGCCCCGAGCCGCTCGAGCCCGGCGACGGTGAGGACCTCGCCGCGGCCGGTGCCGTCGAGCAGCACGACGCGCTCGAGGTCGGGCAGCTCGGCGGTCGGGCCGCGCTCCCAGCCGGGGGCGATCGCGTCGAGCATCGCGGCCTGGTCCAGGCCCGCGAAGCGCGCCATCGTGATCAGCACGCGGCAGCGCGACTGGCGCAGCACGAACGCGAGCTCGTCCTGGCGGTAGAGGAAGTTGAACGGGATCGCGACGGCGCCGGCCCGCGCGATGGCGAACTTCAGCGGCGCGAACTCGACGTGGTTGGCCATCAGCAGCCCGACGTGGTCGCCGGGCCGGACGCCGAGCGCGGTCAGTCCGTCCGCCAGCCGCCAGGCCCAGTCGCGGGCCTGGGCGTAGGTGACGGTGTGCTCGTCGGTGATGACGAGGGGCCGGTCGGGGAACTCGCGGGCCGCGTCGTCGAGCAGGCCGTCGAGGGTCCGTGGCCGCCACGCCGGGTGCCGGGCCTCCAGCGCGGCGCGGCGGTCGTCGATGCTCGGCACGGTCGCGTCCATGCGACGACCGTAACACTTCGGGCGCCCTGTTCGGACGGCATGTCCGAAGCGGGGACCGGCGCCGGGTCAGCGCGCCGCGACGTACAGCGTGCCCCAGATGACGTCCGCGAGCCCCGTCGCGATGGCGTCGAGCTGCTTGGGCGTCGCGCCCTGCGCGCGCTGGAGCGTCGTGCGCTCGATCATCCAGCTGAGCGCGGTCGCCGTCTCGGCCGGGTGGACGTCGCGGATCGTGCCGTCCTTCTGCCCGCGCTGGATGAGCTTGCGGACCGCGCCGACGAAGCCGTCGACGCTCTCCTGGTACATCTCGCCGACCTCGGGGTCGTAGACGGCCGTCTCGGCGACGGCGCCCATCACGACCTCGTTGGCCTGGAACGCCTCGAGCAGGCCGCGCATCGCGGTGCGGACGTCCTCGTAGGTGACCTCGCCGCGGTTCTCGAACCAGGCCTGCGCGCCCTCGTAGAACGTGTGGAGGGTCGAGGCGCCGATCGCGCGCAGCAGCGCGCCCTTGTCCTCGAAGTAGACGTAGAAGGTCGAGCGGGCCATCCCCGCCTCGGCGACGAGCCGCTCGACGCTGAGCTCGGTGAAGCGCTCGCCGTCGACGACGAGCTTCGTGATCGCCTGGCGCATCCGCTCCTCGATGTCGGACTTGCGGTCCGCGCGGGCGGCCTTGGAGCGGCGGGTGGTCGACGGCATCAGCTCATCGTACAGGCTGTCCGGACACGAACTCAGTCGGCGCCGGGATCGCGCCAGCGCAGGAAGGAGGGGTCCAGCAGCTTGTGGAGGCCCCCCTCGGGCAGCCACGCGAGCGTCTCGAGCTCGAGCGCGTCGAGGAAGCCGACCTGCCCGGTGCGCAGGTCCTCGATCCGCAGGCGCGGGTCGTTGCCCTCGCGGTCGATGCTCAGCCGCACCGAGGCGAACTCGCTCTCGACGACGTCGTCCGGGGGGCCGGCCATCAGATCAGGAACGCGAGGGTGTGCAGCGGACGCTCGTTGTCGACGAGCACGACCTTCTTGCGCGCCATCCGCAGCCCGTCGGGCGTGTCGCGCAGGACGTAGGTGGTCCGCCCCGCCCACAGGACGGTGCCGCGCTCGCGGGCCTCGCAGACCAGGACGTTGGCGCCCACGTGGACGTCGTCGGGCAGCTCCGGGTGCGCCTCGAGCAGCTCGACGTTGGAGACGATCCGCCGCAGGTCCGAGCGCGGGATCTGCGCGTGACGCTTGCCGGTGTGCAGCTGCTTGATGCGGGTGGCGATGCGGGCGCGGTTGTCGTAGAGCACCGACATCTGCCGCGTCGGGTCGATGTCGGCCCCGTTGGCGGGGACCCAGTAGATCGCGTCGTCGGTCCAGAGGGCCTCCCACGCGTCGTACTCGTGCTCGTCGGCGTAGCGGGCCTCGCGGTAGACGAACTGCTCGACGGCCTTGAGGAGCTCGAGGTCCAGGGCGGTGGACACGGTCTCAGTCCTCCATCAGCTCGCGGTAGTGGCGCCAGATGCCGCGCTGCGGGACCTCGTCGGTCGCGTCGCCGATCAGGAAGCCGTTCTCGTCGCGACGCTCGCGGTGGGTGCCGCGCTTGATCTGCAGCCACTCCGGCGAGCGCGCCTGGACGCCGCGCTGGTTGCGCTCGTACATCTCGGTGTCGTCCGCGAGCAGGAAGCCGGCGGGCCCGACGGAGCCGATCGTCTGCTGCAGCAGCCGCCGGTTCATGTCGTCGCAGCCGGGGAACTGCACGGCGGTCACGTGCTGGACCGTCTCGTCGACGGCCGTGGGCTGGATCACGAACAGCTGGATCTCGGCGATGAACAGGTTCGGGAAGAGCATCACGTGCGGGGCGCCGTCGATCAGGATCTCGCGGGCGCCGTCGACCCCGTGCCTCGCCTCCATCTGCGCGACGTAGTCGGGCACCTTCTCGGGCCTCGTGCCGAACCAGCCCAGCGGCTGGCCGATGCGGCGGAACTCGGGGCGCAGGTCGTTCTCGGTGTGCCCCCCGCCGAGGTCGCGGCTGACCGCCGTCGACTTCTCCCCGTACAGGTCGCCGATGCCGCTCTTGGCGACGCTGAAGATCGAGGAGTGCACGAACTGCGGGTGGTACCCGTCGGTCTCGTTCTCCAGCAGCATCTTCCAGTTGGCCTTGGCCTCGTGCTGCAGCCAGCCGGCGGTCAGGGCGACCTCGCCCGTCGGCGAGAGGGCGACGAGCCGGTCGAAGGCCTCCGCGGCGGCACCCAGGTGCTCCATCAGGGACGGTCCGTCCTCCGCGAAGGAGCCGAAGACGAAGCCCTGGTGGACGCCGATCCGGGGCACGCGGCCGAGCCCGAGGTCCTTCTTGGCCTCGCGCCCGCCGTAGCCGGAGTTGAACGGGTACCCGAGCAGCTGCCCGGTGTTGGAGAACGTCCAGCCGTGGTAGGGGCAGCGAAACGCGGAGGAGTTGCCCTTCGCCGCGTCGCACACGAGGTTCGCGCGGTGGGTGCAGCGGTTGAGCAGCAGGTGGATCTCGCCGCTCTTGTCGCGGCTCATGATGATCGGCTGCGGGCCGATCGACTTCACCACGTAGTCGTTGGGCTCCGGGATCTCGCTGACGTGCCCGACGTAGACCCACGTCCGGTACCAGATGCGCTCGAGCTCGGCGGCGTAGACCGCGGGGTCGGTGTAGAGCGACCCGTGGACGCGGTCGTGCTCGATGAGCGCGTCCCAGTCCGGCGTCTGGCGTTCAGCGATGCTCATGGCCACGACGATACCAGATGTCCGGACAGACTGTCCGATCTTGTCGGGACGCCGCCGGCGCCGGTTCAGACGCCGCCGAACCGCGGCGGGCGGCGCTCCCCGAAGGCGCGCACCCCCTCGACCGCGTCGGCCGTGCGGCTGCACGCGAGCATCGCGTCGACCTCCCGCGCGTAGTGCTCGCGCATCGGCGTCTGCGCCGCCGCGCGCAGCAGGGCGCGGGCGTGGCCGAGCGCGACCGTCGGTCCCGCGGCCAGCGCCGCGGCCACCTCGCGCGCCCGGTCGTCCAGCGCCTCGGCCGCCACGACCTCGGTCACGAGCCCGGCGCCGAGGGCCTCCTCGGCGTCGAGCACGCGCCCGAGCAGCAGCATCTCCTGCGCGAGGCGCAGTCCGACGAGCCGGGGCAACCACCACGAGGAGGCGCCGTCGCCGCTGAGCCCCAGCAGGTGGAAGCCGGTGGCGAAGCGCGCCTGCGGCGCGGCCAGGACGACGTCGGCGCACCACGCCAGGCCGAGGCCGCCGCCGGCGATCGGCCCCTGGACCGCGCAGACCACCGGGACGGGCAGCTCGGCGAGCCGCACCAGCGCGTCGTGGAACGGGGCCACCATCGCCGCCATCGCGGCCTCGAGGTCGTCGAGCGCGCCGGCGAAGTGCGCGAGGTCGCCGCCGACCGTGAAGGCGCGCCCCGTCGCGGTCACGAGGACCGCACGCGCGTCGGCGCCGGCGCGGGCCTCGAGCTCGGCCACGGCGGCGGCGAACGCCGTGACCCAGGCCGGGTCGATCGCGTTGCCGGCGTCCGGCCGGTCGAGGCGCAGCTCGGCCAGTCCGTCGGAGATCGTCAGGGCGATGCGGTCGGTGCTCACGACGCCAGCGTAGACGAGCGCGGACAATCCCGAACAAGTTGTCCGGCCTACTTGTCCGATTCTGGTAGGTTCGGCGCCCGTCACCCAGGCCGGAGGACCTGCCCGATGAGCACCGCCCAGACCACCGACGTCGACCTCGACGCCATCGACGTCCTCGACGCGCGCTGGTTCGCCGACGGCACGCCGCACGAGCTGTTCGCCCGCATGCGCGCCGAGGCTCCCGTGCGCTGGAACCCGCTGCCCGACGGCACCGGCTGCTGGTCGGTCACCCGCCACGCCGACGTGTCCGCGATCAGCCGCGACACCGAGACCTTCTCCTCCTACAAGGCCGGCATCTTCCTGCACCCCGACCAGGTCGTCGGCCTGGACCTGACGCGGAACCTGCTGCTCTACATGGATCCGCCGCAGCACACGAAGTACCGGCTGATCCTGCAGAAGGCGTTCACGCCGCACACCGTGCAGGCGCTCGAGGACGGCATCCGCGCCCGCGTGACGAAGACGCTCGACCGGATCGTCGAGGCCGGTTCCTGCGACGTCGTCGACGACATCGCCGTGCCGATCCCGCTGGGCGTGCTCACCGAGCTCATGGGCGTCCCCGAGGAGGACATCGCCGAGTTCTACACGTGGACCGAGGAGATCGAGGCCGCCCAGCGCGCCCCCGAGCCCAACGCCGCCGCCGAGGTCTTCGTGAAGATGGCCGGCTACCTGCACGGGCAGATCGAGCGGCAGGCCGCCGAGGGCAACGAGGACTCGCTCGTGATGAAGCTCCGCGCCGCCGAGGTCGACGGCGAGAAGCTCACGGACCCGGAGATCCTCGTCTTCTTCGGCCTGCTCGCGTTCGCGGGCAACGACACGACCCGCAACACGCTCGCCAACGGGCTGCACGCGCTGCTCGAGCATCCCGACCAGCTGCAGGAGCTCGTCGAGGACCCGTCGCTCATCCCGGGCGCCGTCGAGGAGATCCTGCGCTACACGAGCGTCGTGCGCTGGTTCGTGCGCACCGCGACCACCGACACGGAGCTCGGCGGGCAGTCGATCCGCGAGGGCGACCGCGTGGTCATGTGGTACGCCAGCGCCTCCTTCGACGACGAGGTGTTCGACGAGCCGACGCGCTTCGACATCCACCGCGTCAAGCCCGAGCACAAGGCGTTCGGCGGCGGCGGACGACACTTCTGCCTCGGCGCCGGCCTCGCCCGCGCCGAGCTGCGGATCGCGCTCGAGGAGATCACCCGGCGGCTGCGCGACCTCCAGCCCCCCGGCCCGGTCGAGCGCCTCCCCTCCTCCTGGGCCAACGGCCTCGTGCACTTCCCGGTGACGTTCACGCCCGGCGCGCGCGCCGGCGACACCGCGGCCTGAGCGCCGCGGGCGCGGCCGCCGCTCAGGCGGCCGCGAGCAGGGCGTCGGCGACCGCGGCCGCGGCCGCGTCGACGCCGCCGGCCAGGCGCCGGGAGGACTCGGCGCGGCGGTAGTAGAGCTGCGCGTCGTGCTCCCAGGTGGCGCCGACGCCGCCGTGGATGAAGATGTTCTCCGGTGCGGCGTAGCGCAGGGCGTCGTCGGCGGCGACGCGGGCGGCGTTCGCCGCGAGCGCGAAGCCGTCGCGGTCGTGCGACCACGCCTCCCCCGCGGCGACGAGCAGCGAACGGGCGCCCTCGACGAGCCGCAGCATCTCGACGATCTTGTGCTTGATCGCCTGGTAGGAGCCGATCGGCCGCCCGAACGCGACGCGGTCGACGGCGTAGTCGCGCGCCATCCGCATCGCCGCGTCCGCCGCGCCGACCGCCTCGGCCGCCAGCAGCGTCCGCTGCAGGTCCACGCCGTCACGGCCGCGGCCCGCGGGCAGCTCCAGCCGGGTCCCCGCGGCGGTGCGCAGGACGACGTCCGCGACCGCCCGGGTGCTGTCGTAGGCGCGCTTGCCGGCGACGACGACGCCGTCCGCGCCGGCCTCGACGACGAGCAGGGTGTCGCCGCAGACCACGACGAGGACGTCGGCGCCGTCGGCGTCGAGCACCCCGGTGACCGCGCCGGAGGCGAAGTCGCCGTCGAGGCTGATCGCCCCGGGCCGGTCCCCGGCGCCGCCGTCGACGAGCGCGGCCCGACGCTCGCCCCGGGCCAGCGCGCCCCGCAGCTGCGCGTCGGCGCCGGCCGCCTCGAGCAGCGCGGTCGCGGGCAGGTGGCCGAGCAGCCGCGCGTCCGCCAGCCGTCCGCCGCAGGCCTCGAGGACGAGCAGCGCCTCGTAGGCACCGAGGCCGACGCCGTCGGCGTCCTCGCCGGTGAGCAGGCCGGTCCAGCCGGCCTCCGTGCCGGTCGGCCACAGGACGGGATAGACGGCGTCGTCGAGCGCCTCGCGGGCGGCCTCGACGGTGGCGTGGCGGGCCAGGGCGTCGAGCGCGGCCTCGCGCAGGAAGGTCTGCTCGTCGGTCAGGGGGAGGTACACGGCGTCTCCTCAGACGGTCGCGGGAGCGGGGGCGGGAGCAGGGGCGGCGGGCGCCGGCGGGGCGACGCGGGGCTCGGGCGGCAGCCCGAGGTGGCGCTCGCCGATGAGGTTGCGCAGGATCTCCTCGGTGCCGCCGGCCGAGCGGACGCCCGGCAGGGCGGAGACCTGGTGGCCCCACTCCCCGTCGACGAGCGCGTCGGGGCCGATGGCGTCGACGACGAAGCGGCACGCGTCGAGCGACGCGATCACCGACGTGATCTTGATGAGCCCGGCGTCCGGGCCGGGGACGCGGCCCTCGGCGATCTCGCGGACGACGCGCTCGCTCGTGTGGCGCAGGGCGAGGAGCTGGCTGGCGACCTGGCCCATGCGCACGCGGACGGCGTGGTCCTCGCGCGCCGCCGGGTCCTCGGCGATCGCGGCGACGAGCCGCTCCAGGCGGACCGCGTGCAGGCCCGAGCCGACAGCCACGCGCTCGAACCCGAGCATCGTCAGCGCGACCTTCCAGCCCTCGCCCTCGGCGCCGATCATGGCGTCGGCCGGCAGGACGAGGTCGTCGAGGAAGACCTCGTTGAACTCGGCGTCACCGGTGATCTGGCGCAGCGGCCGGATCGTCAGGCCGTCGCTGTCCATGGGGACGAGGAACATCGACAGGCCCTTGTGCTTGGCGACGGCCGGGTCGGTGCGGGCGAGCAGGATGCCGAACGCGGCGTGCTGGGCGAAGCTCGTCCAGACCTTCTGGCCGTTGACGACCCAGGCCCCGTCCTCGCGCCGCCGGGCGCGGGTCTGGACGGCCGCGAGGTCGGAGCCCGCGCCCGGCTCGGAGAGCAGCTGGCACCAGAACTCGTCGCCGCGCAGCAGCGGCGCGAGGTGGCGCTCCTGCTGCTCGGGGGTGCCGTGGGCCATGATCGTCGGGCCGACCATGCCGATGCCGATGAAGTCGAACGGGCCGGCGATGCCGCGGGCCTCGAGCTCCTGGTCGACGATGACGGCCTCGGCCGGCGTGCCGCCGGGACCGCCGAACCGCGCGGGCCAGGTGACCCCGACGTAGCCGGCGTCGGAGAGGCGACCCTGCCACGCGCGCAGCCGCGCGACGGCCGCATCGTCCTGGGGCTCGAGGACGTGCCGACGCGGGGCGTCGGCACCGTGCTCGTCCAGCCAGGCGCGCAGCCGGTCGCGGTAGTCGTGCTGATCGGCCGTGAGCTCGAGCGACATGCCACGATCATACATCGTGAACGGACAGGCTGTCCGAGTCTGGTGGGTAGGGTCGCGCCAGGCATGGGCGACGACGAGCAGCGCATCTACCGCTACGAGCAGCGCACCGACCGCGACCTCGAGCCCGCCCCGGGCGACGACGCCACCATCGCCGCCGTCGGCGCGCACCTCGAACGGCACATCGGCCCGGTCGAGACCGTCTTCCACGAGATCGTCAGCGACCTCGTCCACGTCGACATCCACATGGTGCTCCCAGCCCCCGACCGCCCGTACGCGGCGCTCATGACCTCCGGCATGAGCGACCGGCCGATGACCCTCCCCGCCGAGCTCGACGGCGAGCTGTCGCCGCACGCCGAGATCTGCCTGCTGCTCCCGCCCGACTGGCCGCTGGACGAGGACGCCTGGCAGGACGAGCGCCACTACTGGCCGATCCGCTGGATGAAGGTGCTCGCCCGCTTCCCGCACGAGTACGACTCGTGGCTCGGCGCCTGGCACACGATGCCCAACGGCGACCCGCCCGACCCCGTGGCGCCCGGCAGCCCGTTCGTCGGCGTCATGCTCGCCCCGCCGCTCACCCCGCCGCCGGAGTTCGGCACCCTCGAGCTGCCCGACGGCCGGGTCGTGACCGTCCTGACGTTCCTGCCGCTGCACGCCGACGAGATGGAGCTGAAGGTCCGCTCCGGCGCCGATCCGCTGCTCGAGGCGCTCGACGCCGCCGGTGTCGGCGACGTCCTCGACGGCGCGCGCCCCTCCGCGCTGGGCGGGCGGCGCCGCCGCGGGCTGTTCCGCCGCCGCTGACCGCGGGCCGCAGCCGGCGGTCAGGCCGCCGCGCCCACCGCGGCCGTCGCGGCGGCCGCGCCCCCGCCGAGGTGGCGGCGCAGGAACGCGAGCTGGTGCTCGACGACGCGCTCGTGCGCCGATCCGCCCGGGTACACGTCGAAGTGGTCGCACGGGTAGTGCCGGACCTCGGCCCGCCCCTTCTCGGCGGCCTTCATCGACTGGGCCGGGGTGACCGTGCGGTCCTCGTCCCCGATCTGCACGAGCAGCGGCACCCGGAGCTTCGCGGCGTGCCGGCCGGGGGCGTAGGAGCCGACCTGCAGGAAGATGCGCGCCGCGACCTCGTTGCGCCACGTCGGCCCGGCGACGGCGTGCATCGCGGCCTCGGCACCGGGCGCGGTCAACGCGGCGACGGTGCCCGGCGCGCCGACCGACGGGGCGTACACCGGCGCCGCGCCCCGCAGGGCCCCAAGCGCGTCCTTCAGGCCGACCGCGGTCAGCCGGCCGGCGGCCAGCGGCCCGTTGCGGCGCACGAGGTCGACGAGCGTCGCCAGGCCGTCGGTCGCCGGCGTCAGCGCGATCACCGCGGCGATCCGCGGGTCCTCCGCCGCCACCTGGAGCACGTGCCCGCCGGCGAACGAAACGCCCCAGGCGACGATGCGGTCCGGATCGACGCCGGGCAGCGTGCGCGCGTACGCGATCGCCGCCGCGTAGTCCTCGCGCTGACGCCGCGGGGACAGCAGCTGGCGGGGCTCGCCGTCGCTGGCGCCGAAGTGCCGGTAGTCGAACAGGACGACGTCGGCCCCCGCCGCCGCGAACGCCTGCGCGAACGGCGGCAGCCCGCTGTCGCGCGTGGCCGCGAAGCCGTGCGCCATGACGACGCAGGGCCGCCCGGCCGGCGAGGAGAGCGCGTCGCCCTCCCCGACGTGATGCCAGGCGGCGCACTGCACGCCGCCGGACGGAAAGCGGATGTCGGTCGGCTCGGTCATGCGGTGGGTCCTCCGAAGATGGCGGAAAGCCAGGTCGTGGTCAGGGCGTCGGCGAGCTGCTCGTCGGTGAAGGACGGCTCGTCCTCGCCGCGCGCGTGGCGCTCGAGCGCCCGCTCGTTCATGGACAGCAGCAGGCGGGCGAGCAGCACCGGGTCCGGGCCGTCGGGCGCATTGCCCAGCGCGCGCTCGGCGGCGATCGTCGCGGCGACCGGGGCGACGAACCGGTCGATCCACGCGTTCCACAGCCGCCGGACCTCGGCGTCGTCGCGGGCGTCGATCGTCGCGAGGACGACGTGCCGGTGACGGCGCCAGGCGGCGACGGTGCTGCGCATCGTGCGGCCGACCGCGGCGACGTCGCGCCCGTGCGGCTCGTCGAGGAACGGGGCCGCGACCGCGAGCAGCTCGTCGGCGACGTCGCCGAGCAGCTCGGCGACCGCGGCCTCCTTGCCGGGAAAGTAGAAGTAGAACGCGGAGCGCACGACGCCGGCGTCCCGGGCGATCTCGCCGATGCCGACCGCCGACAGCGGCCGGTCGCGCAGCAGCCGCTCGAGCGCCTGCAGCAGCGCCGCGCGCCGGACGTCCCCCCTGCTCGGCGGCCGCTGCGCGACCGCCTCAGACACCGACGGGCTCCCCGGCACGCCCCGCGAGCGGGACCGGGCCGGGCGCTGCGCGCGCTCGCGGCCCGCGGGCAGCTCCTTCTTGCGCATCTCGTACTCGTAGACGTGGTAGTCCATCTGCTGCGTGTGGCGCGGCGAGTCCTTGAAGTGGCCGGTGTTGCGCGCGTCGTCGGCCGCGATCACGCGGCGCATCTCCTCGGGCGCGGGCGGCCGGTAGGTGCCCGCGAGGTAGCGGGCCGCGAGCCGCGACTGGCACTCCACGAACGGGAACAGCGTCGGGACGGCCTGGGCGAAGCCGACGAAGACGACGTCGTCGTGGTCGGGGTGCAGCATCCGCTTGTAGAGGTCGATCCGGTTGCCCGGTGCGCTGATGAGGTCCTCGTCGAAGAACGGGAAGCTGATGTTGTAGCCCGTGGCGTAGACGATCGCGTCGAACTCGCCGCTGGTGCCGTCGACGAAGTGGACGGTGCGGCCGTCGAGGCGCTCGACGTTCGGCTTCGCGCAGGCGTCGCCGGAGCCGAGGCGCAGGAGCAGCTCGCTGGAGGCGGTCGGGTGGGCCTCGAGGAAGTGGTGGTTGGGCTGCGGCAGGCCGAAGTCGGTCGGATGCCCGGAGATGAGCCGGGGCAGGATCCGCGCCGCGCGGCGCTGCAGCGCCAGCGGCAGCCAGGGCGTGGTGGACACGACCTTGTCGACCGGCCGGCCGAACACGTACTTGGGGATGATCCACGCGCCGGAGCGGGTCGAGATCGTCACCCGGTTGCCCCACGCCTTCTGGGACAGCTCGCTGACGATGTCGGCGGCGCTGTTGCCGATGCCGACGACGAGCACGCGCTTGTCGCGCAGGTCGAGCGGGTCGGTCGGGGAGATGTAGTGGTGGGAGTGGATCGTCTCGCCGGTGAAGGTGCCGGGGAAGTCGGGCAGGCGCGCGTCCCAGTGGTGGCCGTTGGCGACGACGAGCGCGTCGAAGCGGCGCGTCTCGCCGTCCTGGGTGTCGACCTCCCAGCCGCCACCGGGCAGCCGCCGGGCGTGCTCGACGCCGTTCTCGAAGTGGATGCGCTCCTTGAGCGCGAACGCGTCGGCGTAGAGCTCGAGGTAGCTCTTGATCTCCGAGTGGTGCGGGAAGTCCGGGTAGGACTCCGGCATCGGGAAGTCCTTGAACGACAGGAGGTCCTTGGACGTGTCGATGTGCAGCGACGCGTAGGCGCTCGAGCGGCCGTTGGGGTTCTTGAACGCCCAGTTGCCGCCGATGCGGTCCGAGGACTCGAAGCACTCGTACGGGACGCCGTAGTCCCCGAGGTTCTTGCCGGCGGTCAGGCCGCTGATGCCGGCGCCGATGACGCAGGTGGTCGGAAGCTCTCCCATGCGGCCGACCGTACCCCGGGAACTTGACGGGTGTCAACTTCGCCCGGTGCGGGCGGCCCGGCGGGCGTCGCGGGCCTCCACCAGGCGCGCCGTCTCGCCCGACACCGGCGCGCCGAGGAGCCCCGCGACGAGGTCGACGAGGTGGCTCGTGAACAGCCGGTGGTCGGCGCGGACGCCGCGCTCGTGCGCGCGCCGGGCCAGCTCGACGTGGGTGAACTGCATCGCGGTGAAGCGGCGGTGCAGCTCGACCGCCCCGGCGGGCATGAACGGCGCGACCGCGGTGCGCCAGCGGGCGGTGCTGCTGCTTTCCACGCCGCCCAGGAGCCGCAGCGCCCGCTCGCCGGGAGCCGTGGCGAGGTCCGCGAGGACCTGCAGGTAGCCGGGACCGCCGTCGGCGTCGCCGAGCTTGACCGCCAGCGGGCGGACGTAGGCGGCGACGACCGCGCGCAGCTCGGGCTCGTCCTGGGCGGCGTCCAGCAGCGCGTGGCGCCGGGCCTCGACCTCGGGGGCGTGCTTCTCGAGGACGGCCGCGATGACGCCGTCACGGCCACCGAGGTGGTACTGGACGGCGCTGGCGTTGCGAGCCCCGGCGGCGGCGTTGATCTCGCGCAGCGAGACGCCGTCGAGGCCGCGCTCGAAGAACAGCTGCTCGGCGGCGGCGACGAGGCGCGTGCGCAGGTCCGGGGCGTCGGGCACGGCGCCGGACCCTACAAGCACCCGCATTGACAATCAATGCGCCTGCATTAGACTCGGTCGCATGCCTTGGGATTTCTCGACCGACCCGGAGTACCAGGAGAAGCTCGACTGGGCGCGGCAGTTCGTCCGCGAGGAGATCTGGCCGCTGGAGACCGTCTTCCACGAGCTCGACCAGGACCAGCTCGACCGCGCCTACGCCCCGCTGCAGGAGCGCGTCAAGGAGCAGGGCCTGTGGGCCGCGCACCTGCCGCCCGAGCTCGGCGGTCAGGGGTGGGGCCAGGTGAAGCTCGGCCTCCTGCACGAGATCCTCGGCACCTCGATGCTCGCGCCCAACGCGTTCGGCTGCCAGGCGCCGGACTCCGGCAACAGCGAGATCCTCGCGCTCGCCGGCACGCCCGAGCAGAAGGAGCGCTGGCTCGAGCCGCTCCTCGCCGGCGACATCAAGAGCGCCTTCTCGATGACCGAGCCGGGCGCGGGCGCCGACCCGACGCTGCTGCAGACCCGCGCGGTCCGCGACGGCGACGACTACGTCATCAACGGCCACAAGTGGTTCACCTCCAACGGCTCGATCGCCGACGTGCTCATCGTCATGGCGGTCACCGACCCCGACGCGCGGCCGCACCAGCGCGCCTCGATGTTCATCGTCCCGGCCGACACCCCCGGCGTGAACATCCTGCGCGACGTGCCGACGATGGAGCACCCGGAGGGCGGCTTCGGCAAGCTCGGCGGGCACTCCGAGGTGCTCTACGAGGACGTCCGGATCCCGAAGGAGAACCTCCTCGGCGCGGAGGGCACCGGCTTCCTCATCGCCCAGCACCGCCTCGGGCCCGGCCGCATCCATCACTGTATGCGCTGGCTCGGCGTCAGCCAGCGGGCCTTCGACATGCTCTGCGAGCGGGCGACCTACCGCTACGCGTTCGGCTCCACCCTGGCCGAGAAGCAGACCGTGCAGAACTGGATCGCCGACAGCGCCGCGCAGATGCAGGCGGCCCGGCTGATGACGCTGCACGCGGCGTGGAAGATGGACACCCAGGGCGCCTCCGCCGCCCGCACCGACATCTCGCTGATCAAGTTCTTCGGCGCCGGCGTCCTGCACGACGTCGTCGACCGCGCCCTCCAGATCCACGGATCGCTCGGCTACTCGACCGACCTGCCGCTCGAGGCGATGTACCGGATGGCGCGCGGCGCGCGGTTCTACGACGGGCCCGACGAGGTGCACCGCCAGTCGGTCGCGCGGCAGATCCTGCGCGGCTACGAGGCGCCCGCCGACGGGGTGCCCAGCGAGCACCTGCCCACGCGCGAGGCGCACGCCCGGCAGAAGTTCGCCGAGATCCTCGAGATGGTCACGGCCAACGACTGATGGCACCGCAGCCGGACGCCGCCGACGAGGGACGGCACGCGCCCGGCCCGGAGCCGCTGTGGAACGAGAGCTGGTACTTCGACGCGGTCTCGGCGAGCGGGGACCTCGGCGTCTACGCGCGCCTGGGGCGGCTGCCGAACCAGGGGGTCGCCCTCCTCACGGTCTGCGTGACCGGTCCCGGCCGCCCGTCGGTGATGCTCGCGCGCGAGGTGCCGCTGCCCGACGCCGACGACGACACCCAGGCCGTCACGGTGGACGGCGCCCGCTACCGGCAGTCCTGCGAGGAGCCGCTGCGACGCTGGCGGCTCTCCGTCGACGGGATCGGCGAGGCGCACGCCGACCACGCCGCCCCGCTGCACGGCGGGACCGGTGTGCCGACCGCGGTCGCGCTGGAGCTCGAGTGGACGACCGACGGCACCCCGTACCGCTGGCGGCACGGCAACCGCTACGAGGTCCCGTGCCGCGTCGCCGGCACGGTCCGCGTCGGCGAGGAGCAGCTCACGCTCGCCGGGGTCGGGCAGCGCGACCACTCGTGGGGCGCGCGGGACTGGTGGGCGGTCGAGTGGATGTGGAGCGCCCTGCACCTCGACGACGGCACGCACCTGCACGCCGTCGGCATCCCCGGGGTGCCGCAGTACAGCGTCGGCTACGTGCAGCGCGACGGCCTCGTGCACGAGCTGTCGACCGTCGTCGCGCAGGACGAGGTCGCGCCGGACGGGCTGATCGTGCGCTGCGCCGTCGCGCTCGCGCCCGACGCCCCCGACCTCGCGGTCGAGCCGCTGGCGTTCGGCTGCGTGCGCCTCGATGCCCCCGACGGGCGCGTGTCGTGGTTCCCGCGGGCCCTCTGCCGCGTGCGCACCGACGACGGGCGCACCGGCCTGGGCTGGCTCGAGTGGAACCGCCTGCAGCGCTGAGCCCGCGCGCGGTTGCCCGCGCGGTCGCCGGGTAGCCCGACGGCATGGACACCGACCCGATCACCCCCACCGAACGCGAGCACGAGCAGGAGGCCGCCGCCGAGGCGGCCGCCATCGGCGGGACCGGCACGTCCGAGGCCGACCCGGCCCAGCAGGCCGTCCGCGAGGCGGGCGGCGGCGAGGCCGAGGGCTTCGAGGACGCCGAGCGCGCCCTCGTCGACAACGCCTCGCACGGCGACCAGCACGCCGCCCACCGCGTCCTGCAGGACATGCCCGACCCCGAGCCCGAGCGCGAGGCCGCCGAGCACGGCGAGGCCGACCGCGAGGAGGACGCCGGATGACCGCCACCCTCCCCCGTGCCGAGGTCCCGGCGCCGCCGGCGCCCGGCCCGCCCTCGCCCGGCCCCGAGCCGCAGCTCCCGCCGGACCCGGCGCCCCAGCCCCCGGTCGTGCCCGACGACCCGGCCCCGCCGACCGAGCCCGACCCGGCGCCGGTCCCGCAGATCTGATCCCGCGGGCGGCGCCGGAGGGCGCCGCCTAGCGCTTGCGGTCGTAGGCCGCCTTGACGACGCGGCCGAGCAGCTTCGACTTCAGCGGCGTGTACGGGAACATGTTCAGGTCCTTCTTGAGCGCGAAGCGCTGCGAGACGACCGTCTGGGTCTTGCAGTACTTGCGGATGCCGTTGGCGCCGTGGCGCGAGCCGACGCCCGAGGACTTCCAGCCGCCCATCGGGGCGCCCATCACCGCGTAGTTGAGCAGCGCGTCGTTGACGAGCACCGCGCCCGCCTCGACGCGCCGGGCGATCGCCTCGCCGCGGGCGATGTCCTTGGTCCAGACGCTGGCCTGCAGGCCGTACTCGGAGTCGTTGGCCATGCGGATCGCCTCCTCGGCGTCCTCGACCGCCATCACGGGGATCGTCGGGCCGAACGTCTCCTCGCGCATGCAACGCATCTGGTGCGTGACGCCGGTCAGGACGGTCGGCTCGAAGAACCGGCCGGGACCCGCCCCGCGGCGGCCGCCGATCTCGACCTTCGCGCCCTGCTCGACGGCGTCCTTGACGTGCGCCTCGACGATGTCGATCTGCGGCGCGAACGTCAGCGCCCCGACCTCGGCGACGCCCGGGCCGTCGGAGACGCCCTGGCGCAGCTCGCGGACGTTGGCGACGAGCTTGGCGACGAACTCGTCGTGCACGGCACGCTCGACGTACACGCGCTCGATCGAGATGCAGACCTGGCCCGAGTTCAGCAGGCCGTAGTAGGCGGCGGCGTTCGCGGCGCGGTCGAGGTCCGCGTCGGCGAGCACGATCATCGGGTCCTTGCCACCGAGCTCCAGCGAGACCGGCGTGAGGGTCTTCGCGGCGCGCTCCATGACCTTGCGGCCGGTCGCGGTCGAGCCGGTGAACATCACGTAGTCGGCCGCGTCGACGACCGCGCCGCCGGTGCCGCCGTCGCCGGTGGCGACCGAGAACACGTCGGCGGGCATGCCGGCCGCGTCGAGCATCTCCTGGACGAGGAGCGCGGTCATCGGGGTGACCTCGGACGGCTTGAGGACCACCGCGTTGCCGGCCATGAGCGCGGGCACGCAGTCGCAGAACGCGTTGACCAGCGGGTAGTTCCACGGGCCGACGACGCCGACGAGTCCGACGGGCTCGTAGCGGACGACGACCTTCTTGCCGACCGTGAACGGCGTGAAGTGGGAGATCGGCTCGTCGGCCAGGTACCGCTCGGACTCCTTCGCCCAGAAGCGGAAGCTCTGCGCGGCGATGCTGACCTCCAGCGAGGCGTCCTCGTAGGTCTTGCCGGTCTCGTCGCAGATCGTCTTGATCATGCGGTCGGTGTTCGCCATCAGCCAGCGGCGCGAGCGGTGCAGGACGTCGGCGCGCGCGTCGAAGCCCATCGCGTTCCAGCCGACCTGCGCCATCCGGCCGCGCGTGGCGAGCTCCTGGACCGCACGCTCGTCCAGGACGGGGATCTGCCCGATCGTGCGGCCGCGCGCCGGGTCCTCGACGTCGATGGTGCGGGTCGCGGGGGCGGAATCGGCGGTCACGTCGGCCATGCGGGCTCTCCTCGGGTTCGACAGGGTGTCAAGGGTGATGCTACTCAGCTGATCGCGGCGTGCAACGCGGCGAACTCCTCGCGCACGTCCTCGACGAGCTCCCACAGGTCCGGGAGCAGCTCGCGGTCGCCGACCATCCCGATCTCCAGCGCGTCGGCGTAGCTGACGACGGTGACGTTCAGCCCCACGCCGCCGAAGATGAGGCTCGCCGGGTACTGGCCGACGACCTCGCGGCCGAACGCCGTGATCTGCACGGGCGGACCGGGCACGTTGGAGATCGTCAGGTTCACCGGCGGTGCGACCTGGCCGGAGTCCATGAGCTTCATCGCGACCCCGGCGACGGCGCCGAACAGGGGCGGCGGGATCAGGCCGTTGGTGTCGGCCAGCAGCGAGGTCGGGATCGCCCGGTGGCGTTCCTTGGCGGCGACCATCGCCCGGCGGGCGAACCCGATGCGGCGGTCGGGCTCCTCGAGGTGCGTCGGGATCGGCACGACGAACGAGGAGATCGCGTTGCCGAAGCCGCCCGCGGCGGTCGTGCCGCGCACGCTCGTCGGCACGAACGCGACGAGCGGCGCGTCGGGGACGCCCCCGGTGGCCTCGAGCCGCCGACGCAGCCCGCCAGAGACCCCGGCGACGACGACGTCGTTGAAGGTCACGCCGTGGGCGTTCTTCAGGTCCTTCACGACCTGGACCGGCACGCGCCCGAACGCGACGATGCGCCGCGAGGAGAGCGGGCCGTTGATCCGCGTCCGCGGCGCCGCGACCACCGTCGGGCGGGCGCTCACCGGACCGCCGGTGGCCCACGCGGCGAGCCGTCCCGCGGTCCGCGCGGCACCCGCCACCTGCGGGACCCCGGGGATCGAGCGCAGGCTCGGCGACTGGTCGAGGTGGGGCAGGACCTTCAGCCCCGCCCGCGTGCCGCGCACCGGGTGCAGCAGCAGACCACGGGTGCCGCGCGCCAGCAGCTCGCGGCGGCGCGGGACGAGCGCGGCGCGCCGGGCGGGGCGCACGGGCGCGTCGTGGTCGACCATCAGCGTGCCGAAGATGTGCGCGGCGGCGACGCCGTCGGCGGCGGCGTGGTGGAGCGTCGTGAGGATCGCGGAGCGCCCGTCGGCGAGGCCGTGGACGAGATCGATGCGCCACAGCGGCCGGTCGCGCGGCAGCTGGACCTCGAGGATCGACGCGACGGCGGCGCCGAGCTGCCGCTCGTCCCCGGGGGCGTCGAGCGTGATCTCCTGCACGTGCGCCGGGACGTCGGGGTCGACCTCGACGAACACCGGGTGGTCGAGGCCGAGCGGCACGGTGTGGAGCTTCCAGCGCAGCGGGGTCAGCAGGCCGATGCGCTGCTGGACGCGGGCGATGATCGCGTCCCGGGTGACCGTGCTGCCGTCGGGGGCGGGCGCGACGATCGTGATGCCCGTGTAGTGCGCGAGCGTCGTGTCGGTCTCGGCGAGGAACTGCGCGTCGAAGGCGCTGAGCTGGTGCAGGGCGAGCTGGGACATCGGACCTCAGGCCTCCGCGTCGTCGTCGGCGCCGCGGACGAGCTCGGGCTGCTTGGCGGCACCGATCCGGCGGTCGTAGCCGGCGCGCGCGGCCTGGTCGATCTCCAGGAACGTGCGGTCGGCCTTCAGCGCCCGCGCGGTCGCGTCGCGGAAGCGCCGGCCCAGCAGCTGGTTGGCGCGGACGGCCGAGCCGACGACGCGCGGCACGTACACGTCCGGGCGCGGGTCCGCGAGGGCGTCGACGATGCCCGCCGCCACGTCCTCGGGGGTGACCGTGCGGATGAACCGCGTGCCCGTGGTGCCGGCGATCAGGTCGGTCTGCGTGAACGACGGCATCACGCACGTGAACTCGATGCCGCTGCCGCGGTGCTCGACGCGTGCGGTCTCGGTCATCGCGACGACGGCCGCCTTGCTCGCGCAGTAGGAGACCGCCCCGGGCGCGGGCGCCTTCCCGGCCACCGAGGCGACGTTGACGACGTGGCCGCGACGGCGGGGCAGCATCCGGCGCAGCGCGAGCCGCATGCCGGTCATGGCCCCGAGGACGTTGACCTGCATGACCTTCTCGGCGGTGCTGTCGGCCTCGTCGACGAACGGGCCGAGTGGCATGATCCCGGCGTTGTTGACGAGCGCGTCGAGCGGGCCGAGCTCCTCCTCGACGCGGTCGATCGCCGCCGCGAACGAGCCCGGGTCGGTGACGTCGAGCGCGAGCCCGAGGACGTCCGGGCCGAGCGCCGCCGCGGCGTCGCGGGTCGCCTGCTCGTCGAGGTCGCCGATCGCGACGCGCGCCCCGGCGTCACGCAGGGCCCGGGCGGTGGCGTGCCCGATCCCGCGGGCACCTCCGGTGACGAGGACGACGCGGCCGGAGAGAGGAGACATGCCCCGATCTTGACACGTTGCGAACAGTATGTCCGGCCTGACCGTCCGATCTACGGGGTCCCGGCTCAGCGGTACCCGGTCCCGACGAACAGCCCGTCGATCACGGCCTGCCGGGTGTCCTGCGGCCGGATGACGTCGTGCAGGAACGACTGCGACGCGGCCCGCCAGGGGGCGAACGCGCTGTGCATCTCGCGCTCGAGCTCGGCGGCCAGCGCGCGCGCCGCCTCCTCCCCGCCCTCGGCGCGCGCCGCCTGCAGGCGGCGGTGGTGGACCACGTGGACGGCGTTGTCGGCGGCCATGAACCCGATCTCCGCGTTCGGCCAGGCGACGACGTAGTCGGTGCCCATCGACGGCCCGCCGAGCGCCATGTAGCCGAAGCCGAACGCCTTGCGCAGGATCACCGTCACCTTCGGGACGGGCGAGCGAGCGACCGCCGTGTAGAGGCCGATGAGCTTCTGGCCGACCGCGAGCCGCTCGGACTCCTCCCCGATCATCACCCCGGGCATGTCCTGCAGGAAGACGAGCGGCAGCCCGAAGCCGGTGCAGAGGTCGACGAGGCGGTGGACCTTGACGGCCGCCGGGGCGTCGAGGACCCCGCCGCGGAACTTCGGCTGGTTGGCGACCACGCCGACGGGGCGACCCTGCACCCGGCCGAGGCCGACGACGACGCTGCGCGCGTGCTCGGGGTGCAGCTCCAGGAACGAGTCGCCGTCGAGCACCGCGTCGAGCACGCGGCGCACGTCGTAGCCGCGCCGGCCGCGGTCGGGCACGATCGTCAGCAGCTCCTCGCCCGGCGTCGCGGGCGCGACCGGCGGGACGCTCGGCGGCTCGCGGGTCGCGTTGCTCGGCAGGTAGCCGAGGTAGCGGCGGATCGTCTGCATCACGGCCTCCTCGGTCGGCTCGAGCCGCGTGACCATGCCGGTCTCGCGCACGGTGACCGCGGGACCGCCGAGCTGCTCGTGGGTCGTCTCGGCCCCGGTCGACGCGCCGACCAGCGACGGGCCCGACAGCGCGATCGAGCAGCCCTCCGCCATCACGACGAGGTCCGACGACCCCGCCCAGAGCGTCGGGTCGCCGTAGGCGTTGCCGAGGATCGCGGTGATGCGCGGGATGCGGTCCTCGGTGACGCGCAGGCCGAGGAAGTGCTCGCCCTCGTCGCCACCCGCCGCGGCCGCGAAGTCGGAGCCCAGGAGGTCGGGCAGGCGTCCGCCGTTGGCGTCCCCGAGCATCACCAGCGGGTAGCCCTTGCGGCCGGCGAGGCTCATGATCTGGCCCTGCTTGCGCGACCCGACGCGGCCGGTCGTGCCGGCGAGCACGGACGCGTCGGTGGCGATCACGCAGACCTTGCGGCCCTCGACCGTGCCGACCCCGGTGACCACCGCGTCGGCCGGGGCGCGCTCCCCGACCTCCTCGCGGTCGGAGTGGGCGAGCATGCCGAGCTCGACGAACGAGCCCGGGTCGACGAGCAGCGCGACGCGCTCGCGGGCGTTCAGCCGCCCGGCGGCCGCGCGCGCGGCGAGCCGCTCCTCCCCGCCCATCGCCAGCGCGGCCGCACGCCGACGCTCGAGCTCGGCCAGGCCCTCCTGCTTGGTGACCTCGCCGGGGGCGGGGGCGTCGCGGTCGTCACGGGTCGTGCCGGTGTCGGACATCTCGACCGGAGCATATGTCCGACCGGCGCCTCAGGGAGACGGAGCGGTGCGCGCGTCGCGCTCGCGGGCCAGCGCGCCGAGCGCCTGCAGCGGCCCGGGCTGCGCCCACGCGCGCAGCAGCCGGCCGGCGAGCAGCGCGACGAGGCGGGCGGCCGGGCCGTCGACCCGCATCCGCAGCGTCACCTCGCAGGCGTCGTCGCCGAGCGGGCGCAGCTCGTGCTCGTAGGTGCCCCGGGCGACCGGCAGCCCGTGGACGCCCACGAGCGTCAGACGCCGCTGCGGCTGAACCACGCCGACCTCGAGGTCGACCGGTCGCGTGCGCTCGGGGTGCAGCCCGCCGCGCACGCCGGGCGCGAGCGGCCCGTCGAGCCACGCGCGCTGCAGGCGCGGATGCCATCGGGGGCGCGCCTCCACGTCCGCGAGGACGGCCCACACCGCCTCGGCGGAGGCGGGGACGGTGGCGGTGGTCTCGGCGAGCAGCGGCACGGGCGATCACCCGGTCTACGGGCCGCGGGGCGCGCTGCGACCACCGCGCACGACCGCGGACGCGCCCGTGCCGCCGGTCGCGTCCCGGTCTCAGTGCGGTCTCATGTCGGGCCGGGCGGCTTGTCCGCGACCCGCCGGTGGGGTGGGATGGGCCGATGCGCCTCCGCCATCTGCCGGCCGCCCTCGCCGCGACCGTGCTCGCGACGCCGATCGGGGTCGCCCACGCCGGCTGGGAGTCGGTCGGGCCCATCACGCTCGGCGCCAGCCCGGCCCTCCTGCAGGCCGTCGAGCGCGCGAGCGACCGCAGCGTCGTCGTCGGCCAGCTGGACGGCGCCCTCGCGACGTTCCAGCGCCTCGCCCCCGGCGCGGCCGCCGCAACACCCCCGGTGACGGTGTCGACCACCGCGACGCGGGCCGCGTTCGGCACCATCGCCGGGGTCCCGACCTTCGTCGTGCGGGACAACGGGCCGGAGGGCGACGGCTACTACCTGCTGCGGGTCCGGGAGGACGGGAGCGGCGCCGACCGGATCACGCCCCGGCTGAGCGTCCCCACCGCATCGCGTGTCGGGATCGGGGAGGTCGGCGGCGTGCCGCACGTCGTCCTCGTCGACGTCAGCGGGACCGACGAGCGGCTGCGGCTGTTCCGCTTCGCCGCGGGCGCCTGGACGGAGATCGCCGACATCGTCGGCGCCAACGGCTTCAACGCGGTCTCGGGCAACTCGACGGTCGGCGGCCCCAACCCGTCGGTCGTCGACCTCGGCGGGCAGCCGGGCGTCGTGTGGATCGAGCGGGACGCGGACCCTGCGGACCTGAACATCGGCACGCTGTTCGTCGCGCGTCCCAACGGCTCCGGCGACGTGCTGCAGGAGTCGGCGGGCCTGTTCCGCATCGACCAGCAGACCGCGATCGTCTTCGACGCCCCCGGCGGCCCGTACGTCGGCGTCACCAGCCAGCACTACGACATCGCCACCCCGGACGAGCCGTACGGTCCCACCAGCGTCACCCTGTACCGCCTCGCCTTCGAGGCCGGGCGCGCCCTGTTCGTCGGGGTCGGCGGCGGCCCCGCCGCGACCGGGGACTCGACGCCCCAGTCCGCGTTCGGGCCGCTCGGCACGGGTCCCGGCCTGCTCACCACCGGAGGGACGGCCAACGCGGTCGCGCGACGGGTGCTCGACGGCGCCCTCGTCGACCTGGGGCTCGGGTTCCCGGGCACCGGCGAGCTGGCGGCCGACATCCCGATCTCGCTGCTGCACGTCGGCGGCGCGACCGGCTCGCCGTACGCGCTGCGCGCCATCGCGACCCTCTCCGGCCTGCGCCTGGAGCTGCTGCGGCTCGTGCCCGAGGGCCTGCCCGCGCACGTGGCGGCGAACGCCACCACCGCGCAGCTGCAGCTCCCCGTGCGGACCTTCGGCCTGCCCACGCGACTGGCCCTGGAGGTCGGCACGACGCCCGCGCAGACGCTCGACCTCAGCACCCCCGACGACGCCGACCGGCTCGCGTTCCCGGTCGCCGCGGTATCCGGGCTGGCGCCCGGGGCGAGCACGCCGTTCCGGCTCGTGCACCGCGACGGTCAGGGCCGGAGCACCGACGTGACCACCGGCGCGATCCAGACCCCGGCGGCTCCGGGGAGCGGTCCGGCGGGTCCCGCCGGACCCGCCGGACCGGCCGGCGCCGCGGGCACGACCGCGCGGGCGCGGATCGTCGTCGTCGCCTCCTCGAACCGCCTGCGCGTGCGCCGCGGTCGCCGGGCCGCGTTCTCGCTCGTCGTCACCGAGCCGGGCAGCCTGCGTCTCGTCGTGCGGCGCGGCAGCCGCACGGTGGCGACCGTGACGCGCACCGTGCGCGCGCCCGGCCGCGCGACGATCGCCTGGAACGGCCGCAGCGGGCGGTCCGCCGCCGCGAAGGGCACCTACACCGCGACGATCACGCTGACCGCCCGGGACGGGGCGAGCGCCCGGCTGACCGGCCGCGTGACCGTCCGGTAGCGGCCGGACCCGGCCTCAGGGCTGCGGGGCGAGCAGGTCCTCGACGGCCGGCCGCTCCGCGGCGGGCAGCGCGCTGGCCGGGGTCCCGACGTCGACGCGCTCGTTCACCTCGGTCTCGCGGACCGTCCCCCACCACAGGCCGAACAGGCTCACGGCCGCGATCGCGGCGAACGTGCCGCCCAGCGGCAGGCGCAGCGCCCGGTCGCGCCGGCAGGCCAGCAGCACGGCGAGGCCCAGCAGCGCGAACCAGACCGTCGTGAGCGCGATGGCGGCGACCGTCGTGCGGGCGACGATCGCCCCGAGGAACCAGGTGCCCGCCGCGACGGCGGCGACGAGCGCCAGCGGCGCGGCGACGCGCATCACGAGCGGCCCAGGTCGGCGCGGGCGAGGTTCGACGTGAACGGCACGCACCAGAACACGACCGAGCTGTAGCGCCGCAGGTCGATCGACTTCGGGATCCGGTAGCTCTGGTTGCCCTTGGAGCCCTTCAGGCGTCCGAGGTCCTTGTAGTCGTCGTCGATGCGGCCGTCGCTGCGGGCGCTCTTCGGCACGAGCCACACGCGCACGACCGGGCCGGGATCGATGCGGAAGCGCCGCAGGTTCAGCGTGCGGCTGCCGTCGGGACGGGCGACGACGGTCGCGACGCCGCGGGCGTCGTGGGAGGCGGGCCGCACGGTGCCGCGCAGCAGCTCGACGTTGGCGGCCATCGCGGGCGGCGCGGCCGACAGGAGCGCCACGGCCGTGGCCGCGGTCGCCAGGAGGGCGGGACGGGATCGGAGCATGGATCGAGGATGGCGGCCCGCCGTCCCACCGTCGATGACGAACTGCTTACGCTGCGCCGTGTGCAGATCAACGGCATCGACCTCGCGGTCGACGAGCACGGGCCCGCCGACGGTCCGGTCGTCGTCCTCCTCCACGGCTTCCCGGAGCTCGCGTACTCGTGGCGCCACCAGATCGGGCCGCTGACGGACGCGGGGTACCGGCTGCTCGTCCCCGACCTGCGCGGGTACGGCCGCTCGGAGGCGCCGGCGGCGGTGGAGGACTACGCGATCGACGTGCTCGCGCGCGACGTCACCGGGATCCTCGACGCGTTCGCGGTCGAGCGGGCGGTGCTGATCGGGCACGACTGGGGTGCGGACCTCGCGTGGAAGACGACGTGGCTGCACCCCGACCGCGTCATCGCGGTGGGCGGCCTGTCGGTGCCGTTCGCGCCGCCCGCGCCCGCCCCGCCCGTCGGGCTGATGCGCCAGGGGCTCGGCGAGGACTTCTACATGGTGTGGTTCCAGGAGCCCGGGGTGGCCGAGGCGGCCCTCGAGCGCGACGTGCGGCGCACGCTCGCGACGAGCCGGCAGTGGACGGCCGCGTGGGCGCAGGAGCAGGACGACGTGCCGCCGACGCCCTCGTTCCTCACCGACGAGGAGCTCGACGTCTACGTGCGGGCCTACGAGCGCACGGGCTTCCGCGGCGGGCTGAACTGGTACCGCAACCTCGACCGCAGCTGGGAGCGGACGAAGGACCTGGACCGCCGGATCGAGGTCCCGGCGCTGTTCCTCACCGGCGAGCGCGACCCGGTCCGCCGGTTCATGCCGTCGGTGGTCATGCAGGGCTGGGTGACGGACCTGCGGGTCGACGCGGTGATCCCCGAGGCGGGGCACTGGCTGCAGCAGCACGCGCCCGAGGCGGTCAACGAGCACCTGCTCGCCTGGCTCGCCGACGTCACGTGACCCATCGCACATGACATCGATCGATGTCACATGGTGTGATGACACCCATGGAGAGGACGATCGACATCGACCGCGAGCGGGCCCGCGTGGCCCGCGAGGCCGCCGCCCTGGCCCGGCCCCGCATCTGGACCGACACCATCGGGGCGCTCGCCACGACGGCCTGGCGGGCGGTGAGCAGCGCCGCGCCCGACGCGCCGCTCGTGCTCCTCGGCGCGGCCGCCTCCGCCGCCGGCGCGCCCGCGATCGGCCCGGTCCGCAGCGAGCCCGCCGCGATCGCCGGCGCCCAGCGGCTCGTGCGCCGCGGCGGCCCCGCCTACATCAAGCTCGGCCAGTTCGTCGCCAGCGCCGACGGGATCCTCCCGCCCGCCTGGGTGCAGGCCTTCGCCTGGTGTCGCGACGACGCGCCGCGGCTGGACACCCGGATCGTCCGGGACGTCATCGCCCGCGAGCTCGGCGAGGACGCTCTGGCGGTCGTCGAGGAGGAGGCGCTCGCCGCCGGGTCGATCGGCCAGGTGCACCGGGCGTGGCTGCCCGACGGCACGCCCGTGGTCGTGAAGGTCCGCCGGCCCGGGCTGCGCCGCCGGCTGCGCTCGGACATCGGGGCGCTCGCCCTCGCCGCCGCCGGCGCGGAGCGGATGAGCGAGGACGTCGCCGCGCTCAACCTGCCGGGGTTCGTCGAGCTGTTCGCGCAGCTCACCCTCGAGGAGCTCGACTTCCGCCTCGAGGCCCACAACCTCGTCCAGAGCGCCGCGATCTACCGCGACTGCGGCCTGGACTTCGTGCAGGTCCCGCGGCCGATCGACGGGCTCGTCACCTCGCGGGTGCTCGTCATGGAGCACGTCGCGGGCGTGCCCTACGACCGGGCGGGCGAGGAGCTCGACGCCGACGTCGACGGCGAGCGTCTGCTGCAGCTGGCGATCGGCGGCGTGCTGACCAGCACGCTCCTGCACGGGGTCTTCCACGGCGACCTGCACGCCGGCAACGTGCTCGTCCGTCACGACGGGACGTTCGCGCTCGTCGACTTCGGGATCTGCGGACGGCTCTCCGAGGAGCAGCGCGGAGCGCTCGGCGCGTACCTCATGGGCTTCGCGGCGGGCGACGCCGCCGCCCAGATCCACGCGCTGCGCCGCTTCGGCGCGATCCCGGCCGACGCGGACGCCGACGCGCTCGTGGCCGAGCTCGGCGCGGAGCTCGAGCGGCTCGGCCACCGCACCGACGGGGCCGTGACGTTCGAGCGGCTCGGCGACACCGTCGGCCGGCAGCTGGCGATCCTCTCCCGCAACGGGTTCCGGATGCCGAAGGGGCTCGTGCTGTTCTTCAAGAACCTGCTGTACCTGTCGAGCTTCGCGGCGGCGATCGCCCCGCAGGCCGACCTGTTCAGCACGATCGAACGGGCGCTGGGCGACCTCGACGCCGAGCACGCCGCGCGCCTGGGCGCCGCCCTCGCCGCCTGACCCCGAGCCGGCTCAGGCGTCGAGGTACGCCGCGAGGTGCTCGCCGGTGAGCGTCGAGCGGTCGGCGACCAGGGCCGCGGGCGTCCCCTCGAACACGACCCGGCCGCCGTCGTGCCCGGCGCCCGGCCCGAGGTCGATGATCCAGTCGGCGTGGGCCATCACCGCCTGGTGGTGCTCGATGACGATCACCGACCGGCCGTCGTCGACGAGCCGGTCGAGCAGCCCGAGCAGCTGCGCCACGTCGGCCAGGTGCAGGCCGGTCGTCGGCTCGTCCAGCACGTAGACGCCACCGTCCTGCCCGAGCTGCACCGCGAGCTTCAGGCGCTGCCGCTCACCGCCGGAGAGCGTCGTGAGCGGCTGGCCGATCGTCAGGTAGCCGAGCCCGACGTCGACGAGGCGGACGAGCACCTTGTGCGCGGCCGGGATCCGCGCCTCGCCCTCGGCGAAGAACCGCTCCGCCTGTGCGACCGACATGGCGAGCACCTCGGCGATGTCGTGGCCGCCGAGGCGGTGCTCGAGGACCGATGCCTGGAACCGGCGGCCCTCGCAGTCCTCGCAGGTCGTCGCGGCCCCGGCCATCATCGCCAGGTCCGTGTAGATCACCCCGGCGCCGTTGCAGGCCGGGCAGGCGCCCTCGGAGTTCGCGCTGAACAGGCCCGGCTTGACGCCGTTGGCCTTCGCGAACGCCTTGCGGATCGGGTCGAGCAGCCCGGTGTAGGTGGCGGGGTTGCTGCGGCGCGACCCCTTGATCGCGCCCTGGTCGACGACCACCACCCCGTCCTGCGGGGCGACCGAGCCGTGGATCAGCGAGCTCTTCCCCGAGCCCGCCACGCCGGTGACCGCGACGAGCACGCCGAGCGGCACGTCGACGTCGACCGCGCGGAGGTTGTGGGTGTCGGCGCCGCGGACCGCGAGCACGCCGGTCGGCGTGCGGACCTCGTCCTTGAGCGTGGCGCGGTCGTCGAGGTGCCGGCCGGTCGGGGTGTCGGCGGCGCGCAGGCCCGCGACGTCGCCCGCGTACACGACGCGGCCGCCGTCGGTCCCGGCTCCCGGCCCGAGGTCGACGACGTGGTCGGCGATCGCGATCGTCTGCGGCTTGTGCTCGACGACGAGGACCGTGTTGCCCTTGTCGCGCAGCGCGAGCAGCAGGTCGTTCATCCGCCGCACGTCGTGCGGGTGCAGGCCGATCGTCGGCTCGTCGAAGACGTAGGTGACGTCGGTCAGCGAGGACCCGAGGTGCCGGATCATCTTCGTGCGCTGCGCCTCGCCGCCGGACAGCGTGCCGGACGGCCGGTCCAGCGACAGGTAGCCCAGGCCGATCTCCACGAACGCGTCGCACGTGTGCGCGAGCGCGTCGAGCAGCGGCCGGACCGTCGGCTCGTCGAGCCCGCGCACCCAGGCCGCGAGGTCGGTGATCTGCATGCGGCAGGCGTCGGCGATGCTGACCCCGTCGATCCGCGAGCTGCGCGCTCCCTCGGCCAGGCGGGTGCCGTCGCACTCCGGGCAGGTCGTGAAGGTGATCGCGCGCTCTACGAACGCGCGGATGTGGGGCTGGAGGCTGTCGACGTCCTTGGAGAGCCAGGACTTCTGCATCTGGGGGATGAGCCCCAGGTAGGTGAGGTTGACGCCGTCGACCTTGATCTTCGTGGCCTCCTTGTGGAGGAGGTCGTCGAGCTCGCGGGTCGTGAAGCGGCCGACGGGCTTGTCCGGGTCGAACCATCCGCAGCCCCGGTAGATCCGTCCGTACCAGCCCTCCATCGAGTAGCCGGGGATGAGGATCGCGCCCTCGTTGATCGACTTCTCGGGGTCGTAGAGCGCGCCGTGGTCGACGTCGCTGACCTGCCCCATGCCCTCGCAGCGCGGGCACATGCCGCCGGTGCGCGAGTACTCGGCCTTCTCGGTGCGGGTGCGGCCGCCGCGCTGCACGGTGATGCCGCCCTTGGCGGTGACGCTCGGGACGTTGAACGCGTAGGCGCCGGGCGGGCCGATGTGCGGGTCGCCGAGACGGCTGAACAGGATCCGCAGCATCGCGTTCGCGTCGGTGACGGTCCCGACGGTGGAGCGGGCGTTGCCGCCGAGGCGCTCCTGGTCGACGATGATCGCCGTCGTCAGCCCGTCGAGGAGGTCGACGTCGGGTCGCGCCAGGGACGGCATGAACCCCTGCACGAACGCGCTGTAGGTCTCGTTGATGAGCCGCTGGGACTCCGCGGCGATGGTCGAGAACACGAGCGAGCTCTTCCCGGACCCGGAGACGCCGGTGAAGACCGTCAGGCGACGCTTGGGCAGCTCGACGTCGACGTCGCGCAGCGTGTTCTCGCGCGCGCCGCGGACGCGGATGACGTCGTGGCGGTCGGCGGCGTGCACGGACAGGCGCTCAGGCCTGGTTGAGCCGCACGAGCGTGCCGGCGGGGTCGCGCAGCGCGCAGTCGCGGATCCCGTAGGGCTGGTCGACGGGCTCCTGGACGATCTCGGCGTCGGTGGCCTGGAGCCGCGCGAACGTCGCGTCGAGGTCGGCGGTGGCGAGCGTGAGGCTCGCGTACGTGCCCTTGGCCATCATCTCGCGCACGGCGGTCCGCTCGGCGTCGGTGATCCCCGGGGTCGCGTCGGGCGGGTACAGGACGATCGAGGTGCCGCCCTCGGCGGGCCCGAGCGTGATCCAGCGCATCGTCCCGGAGCCGACGTCGTTGCGAACCGCGAAGCCGATCGCGTCACGCCAGAACGCGAGCGAGGCCTCCGGGTCGGTGTGGGGCAGCATCACGTGGTGCACGGTGAGGTCCATGGGCGCCACGCTAGCCCGCCCGGCCACGATCGGCTTCTCGATTCCTGACCGGTCGGGTCACCTGCTTGGCGACGCACGCCGGCACCCCGGGCAGTCCGGGTCCGGCGCCGGCCCGGTACGCGCTGGGGGTCACGCCGACGAGCTCGGTGAAGCGGCTGCTGAAGGTGCCCAGCGACGAGCAGCCGACCGCGAAGCAGACCTCGGTGACCGTGCGGTCGCCGCGGCGCAGCAGCGCCATCGCGCGCTCGATGCGGCGGGTCATCAGGTACTGGTAGGGCGACTCCCCGTAGGCGGCGCGGAAGCGCCGGCTGAAGTGCCCGGGGGACATCGCAGCGTCGCGGGCGAGCGCCGCGACGTCGAGTGGCCGGTCGTACTCGCGGTCGATGCGGTCGCGGACCCGTCGCAGCCGCACGAGGTCGTCGAGGCGCTGCTGGTCGGCTGACGGGGTGGTGGGAGTTCGCGGGGCCACGCCCCGCGAGTCTACGTCGCGCGTCGCGGGTTCAGGCGGCGGCGAGCTCGCGCGCGCGGAGGTCCCAGCGCAGCTCCTTGGCCCCGGACTCGTAGGCGTCGACCACCGTGACGGCGACCTCGGCGGCGGAGAGACCCTCGGGCAGCTTGGGCGGCGTGCCCGCGAGCGCGTGGTCGGCGAACTGCGTGTCGAGATGCGGCAGCCGCGCGTCGAGGACCGAGATGTGGTCGCGGCGCAGCTCGCGGCGCACCGCGGTCAGGTACGCGCTGAGCGCGGCCTTCGACGCGGAGTAGGCGGCCAGACCGGCGGTCGGGTACTCGGCGACGACCGCGGTGACGGCGCCGAGCCGGCCGGGCCCGTCGATGTGGGCGGCGGCCGCGCGCAGCACGGCGATGGCCGACGTGGCGTTGACGGCCATGAGCTGCTCGGCGATCTCGTCGTCGAGCTCGCGCGCGTCGCCGAACGCGGCGACCCCGTGGGCGATCATGCAGCCGTCGAGCCCGCCGAGGGCGGCGGCGAGCGCGTCGACGGCCGGTCGGCACGACCCGACCCGGGTCGCCTCGAAGCACGCGACGGGGGCGCCGCCGAGCTCGTCGGCGAGCTCCTCGAGGCGACCGCGGTCGCGGCCGAGCAGCGCGAGCTCCGCCCCGCGTGCCGACAGCTCGCGCGCGAGCTGCGTGCCCAGGGCGCCCGTGGCGCCGGTGATGAGGATCCGCTGCTCGTCCAGTCCCATACCGCAGGTACGGCCGACCGGGCGCGTCGGACTACGACGCGCCGCGATAGGCCCGGCGGGCGCGCGGTCCAGGAGCGCGTGCGCGGCGTCGAGGTCCTGCTGCACGTGCAACGTGTCGACGAGGCCGCTGAGCTCGAGCACGCGCAGGACGGCGCCGGGCGTCGCGACGGCGACGCAGTGGTTGCCGGCGGCGATCGCGCGGCGCGCGCTGTTGAGCAGCACGGCGAGCCCGGTCGAGTCGACGAAGCGGGTGCCGCGCAGGTCGAGGATCACGTGCCGCTCGGAGCGGCTGAGCGTCCGGAAGGTGGCCGCGTGGGTGGGGGTGGTGGCCAGGTCGAAGTCGCCGCTGACCGTGAGGACGACGCGGTCGGCCCGCTCCTCGACGGTGACGGTCGAGGCGGGAACACCGGCGGCGTCGGACGGGGAGCTGGGCATCTCGCTCACGGGGTGGGGAGGTCGCGGGGAGCCCGTGTGGGTTGATGCGCGGTGCGCGGCCGGGTCCCCGCCGGTCCTCCGAGTCTAGGCGCTCGGTGGCGGGAACGGGCGCGGGCCCCAGGACGGGGCCCGCGCCGGCACGATGAGGTGCCCGGCCGCCCCCGGGGGCTGGGGCGGCCGGGCGGTGCGGAGGATCAGCTCTGCGGGACGAGCACGCCGCCGATGACGTGCACGACGCCGTTGGAGGCCTCGACGTCGGGCATCTCGACCGGGATGTCGTTGATGGTCACGGCGCCGTCGGCGACCTTGACGGTCAGCTTCCCGCCCTGGACGGTCGTGAGCTCGTCACCGTCCTTGAGGTCGGCGGCGGTGAGCTTGCCGGGCACGACGTGGTACGTCAGCACGTCGGCGAGCTGCGCCTTCATGTCCGGCTCCAGCAGCGGCGCGACGACGTCGTTGGCCGCCTCGAACGCGGCGTTGGACGGCGCGAAGACCGTGAACGGACCCTCACCCTGCAGCGTCTCGACGAGGTCCGCCGCGGTCACGGCCTGCACGAGGGTGGACAGGTCGGGCGTGGCCTGGGCGAGCGCGACGATGTCCTGTGCACCGGCCTCGGGGGCGGTGGTCGCGGTGTCGGCGGGCGCGGCGGTCGTGGTGCCGGTGGACGCGCTCTCGTCCTCGTCGTCGCCGCACGCGGCGAGTCCGCCGATCGACAGGACGCCGACGATGACGCCGGCGGTGATGCGGGTGGGGAACTTCATGGAACGGCCTCCAGGGTCGGGGTGGTCTCCCCTGGTGCTCCGAGCGCACCACGACGCACGGTTGAGCGTCGTCGCGCCAGCTCCCGTCGGGTCGCTCAGGTCGCGGCGAGCGCGCCTGTCCCGAGCAGCACGACGAGCACCGATCCGAGGACCAGCCGGTACACGATGAACACGGTGTACGTGTGGCCGGCGACGAACCGCAGCAGCCAGGCGACCGCCGCGTACCCGACGACGAAGCTCACGACCGTGGCGGTGATCGTCGGTCCCCAGCCGACGCCGCTGGCGATCTCGTCATACTTCGTGACGGTCTGCAGCGCGCCGGCGCCGGTGAGCGCGGGGATCGAGAGGAAGAACGCGAGCTTCGTCGCCGTGACGCGGTCCAGGCCGCGCAGTAGCCCGGCGGACATCGTCGCCCCGGAGCGCGACACGCCCGGGATCAGCGCGAGGCACTGCGTGAGGCCGATGATGATCGTGTCGGTGCGGGTGACGTCGCGCTCGCCGCGCTCCTGCGTGGCGGTCCGGTCGGCGAGGAGCATCACGAAGCTCCACAGGATCAGGGCGCCCGCGACGAACCAGAGGTTGCGCAGCGTCGTCTCGATCGTGTCCTTGAACGCGAGGCCGACGATCCCCAGGGGCAGCGAGCCGAGCAGGATCGCCCAGGCGAACCGGTAGTCGGGCTCGGCGCGCCGGTCCTGCCGGGTGAGCCCGGCGAAGAACGCGCCGAGGATCCGGCGGATGTCGTGGCGCAGGAAGATCAGCGTGGCGAGGACCGCGCCGACCTGGATGATCGCGGTGAACGCGGTGATGTCCGGGTCGTCGATCTCGTAGCCCAGGAGCTTCTCGATCACCGTCAGGTGCCCGGTGCTGGAGATCGGCAGGAACTCGGTGAGGCCCTCGACCGCCCCGAGCAGGATGGCCTCGAGGATGTTCACGGCGTGGGTGTCCCGGTGCGCACCCCGGGATGTCTACCCCATCGCGACGGGCCGCGACCCGGTCGGGCCACCCCTAGAGTGCACAGTCCGATGCCCCACCCTGCCCTGACCGACCCGTTCACCGCCGGCGCGCTGGAGCTGGCGCACCGCGTCGTGATGGCGCCGCTGACGCGCATGCGCGCGACCGGTGCCGGCAGCACCGCGCCGAAGCCGCTGAACGCGGAGTACTACGGGCAGCGGTCCTCTCCCGGCGGGCTGCTGATCTCGGAGGCGACCCAGGTCGCGCCCGACGGCCAGGGCTACCCGGACACGCCGGGCATCCACGAGCCCGAGCACGTCGCCGGGTGGCGCGGCGTGACGGACGCGGTCCACGAGCACGGTGGGCTGATCGTCGCGCAGCTGTGGCACGTCGGCCGGATCTCGCACTCGAGCTTCCAGCCGGGCGGTGGCCCGCCCGTCGCGCCGTCGGCGGTCACCCCCGCCGGCCGGGCGCTGGACGCGTCCTTCCAGCCCGTGCCGTTCGAGACGCCACGCGCCCTCGCGCTCGACGAGCTGCCCGGGGTCGTGGAGCGCTTCCGGGCGGGAGCCCGCAA
This sequence comes from Conexibacter sp. W3-3-2, assembly GCF_009707605.1. Classification (NCBI taxonomy): domain Bacteria; kingdom Bacillati; phylum Actinomycetota; class Thermoleophilia; order Solirubrobacterales; family Conexibacteraceae; genus Conexibacter; species Conexibacter sp. W3-3-2. The sequence continues at coordinate 2,126,441 of NZ_WLYW01000001.1, forward strand.
CGCGCAGGAGGCCGGCTTCGACGGCGTCGAGATCCACGGCGCCAACGGCTACCTGCTGCAGCAGTTCCTCGAGCCGCACACCAACCTCCGCGACGACGCCTACGGCGGCTCGATCGCCAACCGCGCCCGGCTGCTGCTCGAGGTCGTCGACGCCGCGTGCGCGGTGCTCGGCAGTGAGCGCGTCGGCGTGCGCCTGAGTCCGTACGGGAGCGCCAACGACTCCTATGCGGGGACGGACGGGACGCTCGAGCTGTACGCGCACGTGCTCGCCGAGCTCGCGGCGCGCGACATCGCCTACCTGCACCTGATCGAGCCGCGCGGTCACGCCGACCGCCCCTCCCCGAGCGGGATCTCGTCGGTCGCGGCGCTGCTGCGCCCGCAGTGGCCCGGCACGCTGATCGCGGCCGGCGGCTTCACGCCGACCTCGGCCGCGGAGATCGTCGCGGCCGGCGACGCGGACGCGGTCGCGTTCGGCCGGGCGTTCATCGCCAACCCCGACCTGCCCGAGCGGATCGCCCGCGGCGCCGCGCTCAACGACCACGACCGCTCCACCTTCTACGGCGGCGACCACCGCGGCTACACGGACTACCCGACGCTCACGGGATAGGCCAGCCCCTCGGAGGGCCGCGGCGCGGAACGCACCGCGCACCCGGTCAGGACCAGGGGTCCGGACCAGTCTGCACCGAGCCGGTCGCCGGGTCAGCGCGCCGGCGCGAGCCGCTCGAGCTCCAGGTTCCCCGGGACCGGTCCGTCGGAGAGGACGAGATGCGGCGCGGCCCGCGCCGCCGCCAGCTCGGATGCCCCGATCGTCGACCACGACGCGGCCGGGAGGAGCTCCACCATCCCCGGTCGGACGAGTGCGACCCGGGCGTGGTCGAGCGCACGCACGACGGGGCCGTCCGCCCGCTGGTCCTCCCCGCGCAGGACCACCGTGTCGATCCCGACCGCCGCGCACGCGAGCAGGAGGTCCACGAGCTGATCGGCGCAGAGATCGGCGAGCTCGTCGTCGGCGGGGGCCCCGAGCCCGTCCGCCAGCGCGGCCGGACCGCGGACGGCGAGCGCCAGGCGTGGCCGCCCGCCGAACAGCTGCCTGAGCGTCCCGACGAGCGTCACGAGCGCCGCGCCCTGCGGCTGCTCGCACAGCGGCCTGTCGGCGTCGTAGATCGCGTCGACCGGATCGGCGGCCCCGCCGACCACCGTCGCGAGCGCGCCGGTCTCGAAGCCGCCGTCCCACCCGAGGACGAGCATGTCCGGGCGGGCCAGGGCGACGGCCTCACGCAGTGCGTACGCCCACCGCTCCGGCTCGGCGAGCGCGACCGCCGGGTCCGCACCGGTCAGCCGCGCAGCGAGCGCGTCGAGGGACAGCGCCAGCATGACCTCAGCCGGTGGCGGTGCCCGTGTAGCGGACGACGTCGGCGACCGGCCGACGCGCCACCGGTCCGAACTTCCCCTCCGGCCAGCCGACCGGGACGACGCAGTAGATCTTCGTCCCGCGCTTGAGCCCGAGGGCCCGTCGCCAGTCCGGCTCGTAGATCGTGTGCCAGGTCGTCAAGCACGCCGCGAGGCCGTGCGCCCGTGCCGCGAGGAGCGTGTTCTCGACCGCCGGGTAGATCGACGCAGCCTCGCCGGTCGAGAAGAACCGCACGAGGTTGGGGAGCATCTTCAGCGTCCCGACCGGCCCGACCGCCACGCAGCCCGCGAGCGTGTGCCGCAGCCCCTTCACCATCTTCGTGATCACCGTGCCGGTGAAGTCGTAGGTGAAGACGATCAGCGCCGGAGTGTCGTCAAAGTGCGCCGCCTGGTGGCGCAGCGCGTCGTGGACCTTCGTCCACTTCTCGGCCGTCGTGAACTCGGGGACGAGCGGCTCCTGCGCGCGCGAGTAGAACCTCTGCTGGCGCCGCCAGATCCTGCCGCACTTCGCCATCGTCTCCCGGTCGTCGACGATCACGAACCCGTAGGTCTGCGTGTTGCCGGCGCTCGGTGCCCAGGTGGCGGCCTCCACGAGCCGCTCGAGCAGCTCGCGGGGAACGGGATCGGGCTTCAGCTTGCGCATCGCGCGCATGGTCGACATGACCTCCATGATCGGCGCGTCCTCCCCGAGGACGACGCCGTGCTTGGCCGCGGCTGCGACGGCGGCCGGGTGCGGGTCAGCGGTCACGGCGCTCACCACGACCACCCCCCGAGGTAGTCGATCCCCACGGGCGGCTCGTCGCGCCGCCACTGCGCGACGAACTCGTCGTACGGGAGGGACCGGGCCCGCCGTGCGTCGCGCTCGGCCGTCCGCGCGGCCGTCGTCGCGTCCTCGTCGACGAGCAGCGTCTCCTCGTCGTAGACGACCTTGTAGAGCTCCCGCGCGCGCCAGTGGCTGATGCGCGTCTCGCGGAGGTCGCGCATGACGTCCTGGGGGTCGCGCTCGAGCACGTCACCGTAGCCGCCGCCACCACCGACCTGGAGGATCCACAGGTCCCCCGGCTTGTTCAGGTCGGCGGACTGCGTGCAGCGCTTGCTCTCCACCGTGCCGGGCAGGCCGCCGTCGCGGTGCAGTTCGTGCGCGGTGTAGGGGACGTCCGCAGCGTTGTCGCGCAAGGCCGCGACGACCGCTTCCGACGACGAGCCCTTGAACACGGTCAGCGGGTTGGCGCCCGACCCGTACCCGCCGAACAGTCCCGGCGTGGTGGGGAACTTGGAGCCGGTGCCCATGCAACCGTAGAAGAACTCGGGGACTCCCCAGACCATGTACATGCACTCGACGGACGAGCCACCGCGGTGGCGGCCCGGCCCGTGGTTGTCGACGGTCAGCCGCCGGCCGAGCGTGAGGACCGGCAGCTCGGTCTCGCGGTCCTCGATCTCCCCGTAGTCGGCCATCGAGGCGAAGAACGGGGCGCAGGCGTGCTCGCCGTCGCGGTCCGCGTGTGCGCCGCCGCCCACCGAGTTGATGTCGATCATGAGGTTCGCCACCGGCGCGCCCCACTGGTTCAGGCCGCCGTAGTAGAGCGATTGCGTCATCCCGTACCACGGGGCGATGATCTCGATGTCGCCCGGCCGGTTGTAGGCCATCTTCGACATGCACTGGTGCATCGCGGTCTGCCACGCGCAGGCGCCGATCATCCCGAGCCCGTTGGGGACCTCGTTGCCGGCCGTGGAGATCGAGTCCTCCTCGAACTCGAAGTCCAGCGCGGCGACGTATCCCGCGTTGCGGGGCAGGTCGGCCCAGAAGAACATCTGCAGGCTGTTCATGAACAGCGCGCGGGCGAACGTCGGGGCGGTGTTGATCGCGCGGTCGGGGATCATCGGCGCGGTCCCGACGGACCGGCAGATGATCCGGTCGTGGCGCTTCTCGACCTCCAGGCCGAACTTGAGGAGCCGGTCCTCCAGCAGCGTCGTGTCGACGAAGTGCGTCGCGCGGTAGATGCCGTCGGGCAGCTCGCTGAAGCGGCGGCGGACCTCGGCCTCCGTGTTCTCCAGCGCGCCGCGCAGGACGGCGACGACCAGGTCGCGCCCCTTCTCCCGGACGAGCTCCAGGACCTGCTGCTCGATGCGCATGCAGGCGCTGAGCTTCGCCCGCATGTCGATCAGCTGCATGAGCGGATCGCGGACGTTGTTCTGCAACAGGTTCACGACGTCCCGGCGGAACGTGTAGTTCTCCGCGATCTTGATCGGGCTGATCTTCAGGCCCTCGTCGTAGACGCTCAGCGCCGAGGCGGAGAGGCCGCCCGGCTCGGTCGCGCCGTTCTCGCCCTCGTGGATCGTGGCGCCCGCCCAGCCGATGATGACCCCGTCCACGAAGATCGGGATCCAGAGGGTCTGGTCGGCGTTGTGGACCCCGCCGTAGCGGGCATCGTTGTGGTAGTAGACGTCGCCCGGGCGGACCCCCACGGTGGGCTCGTCGGCCCACTGCTTGACGATGTGCTTGAGCGGTGCCGAGGCGCAGGCGGAGAAGACGACCACGCCGGAGGACGACGCCAGCGCCAGGTCTCCCGCCGCGCTGTAGAGCCCGGTCGTGAGGTCGCCCCACTTGGCGCCGGGAGCGGCGCCGGTCTGCTCGAGCATCTCCTTTGCGGACTCGAGGATGATCTCGAGCCGGTTCTGCGAGATCGTCGCGTCGACGGGATCGACGCCGCTCGCGAGCGCCTCGTCCTCGAGCGCGGTCCGGGGTGCAAGCGCGTTGCCGTCCATGATGGAGGCGTCCGGTCCGTACATGACCGGCCGCGCGTGCAGCAGGTCGGTGAAGAAGGCGTCGGCGTCGATCGGCGCCGCGACCTCCGGGGCGTCCGGCGTCAGGGTCTGGGGCGGGGGGTTCATGCGGACTTCTCCTTGTCGAGCACGAGGAACCCGTGCTGGTTCATGGTCGCCGTCCACCGGGGCTCCACCACGACCGTGGTGTCGCGTCCCTCCAGGACGGCGGGTCCCTGCACGGCGTCGCCGTCGCCGAGCAGGTCGTAGTCGTAGATCGGGCTGTCGGTGAAGCCCAGGCCGCGCCACCACACCTGACGCGAGCCCTTGAGGGCGGCCTCGACGCCGCCGGCGGACGGCGGGACGTCCTGCGGTTCCCAGTGCGCTCGGGGGACCGAGGCCCGCAACCGCAGGGTCTCGATCGAGACGCCGACCTCGCTGGTCAGCGCGAAGTCGCCGAAGCGGTCGGCGTACTCCTTGAAGTAGGCCTGGAGGACCGCGGCGAGGTCGGCCTTGTCACGGATGCGCAGGACCGGCGACTTGATCGTCGTCACGTACAGCTGCCCGCCCGACCGCAGGTCGAGCTCCAGCTGGTAGACGATCTCGGTCGCGTCGTGCCCCTCGTCGGCGAAGTCGGCCTCGGCCTGCCGGGCGAAGTCGTCGAGTACCGCGTCGATCGCGGGGAAGTCCTCGAAGACCGTCCCGAACAGCGGGTTGTAGAGCGTGAAGTGCTCGGACTGCTCGTAGATGTGCAGGAGGTCCAGGCCGGCCGCGCCGGAGGCGCTGAACACTGGGGAGTGCGGCGGCACGACCACCCGGGGGATCTGCAGGACGTCCGCGTAGCCGCACGCGTGGAGCGGGCCGCCACCGCCGAAGCTGAAGATCGTGAACGACCGCGGGTCGTACCCCTTCAGGACGACCTCCTTGAAGATCGCGTCACCCATGTTGTTGTCGACGACCTGCCGGATCGCCGCAGCCGCCGTGACGACGTCGACGCCCATCGGCCGGGCGACGCGACGCTCGATCGCCCGCTCGGCCCGTCTGACGTCGAGCGCCAGCTCGCCGCCGTGGTAGTGGTCGGGGTTGAGGTACCCGAGCACCACGTTGGCGTCGGTCGTCGTCGGCTCCGTGCCGCCCTGGGCGTAGCACGCGGGCCCGGGAGTGGACCCGGCGCTCCGCGGCCCGACCTGCACGCCCTTGTACGGGTCGTGCGAGGCGATAGAGCCGCCGCCGGCGCCGACGGTCTTGAGGTCCATCATCGGCATCTGCACGAGCCACCGGTCGATCACCGGGTTGAACTCGTAGAACCGCACCGACCCCTTCACGACAACGCCGATGTCGAACGACGTGCCGCCCATGTCGGTGGTCACGACCTTGTCGTAGCCGAACGCGTCGGCCATGTGACGGGAGCCGTAGAGCCCGGCGACCGGCCCGGCGTGGATCGTCTTCAGCGGCGTGGTGCGGGCCAGCCCACCCATCCCGCCGGAGTTGTGGACCAGCAGCAGCGAGCCCGTGTATCCGTGACCGCGGAGCTCGTCGCGCAGCTCGCTCATCTTGTCGCCGGTGAAGCGGTGCAGGTACGCGTCGAGGATCGAGGTGCTCGTCCGGACGTACTCGCCCGAGCGCTTGCTCACCTCGTGGCTGAGGATGACCGGGAAGCGGCCCAGGTACGCGCCCGGGAACTCCTCCTCGATCACCCGGCGGACGAGCAGCTCGTGCTCGGGGTTCTTGAACGCCCACAGGAACGACACGACGAAGCCCCGCACGCCGCGGTCGACGAGGTCGAGCACGCGGTCCCGCACCTCGTCCTCGTCCAACGGCATCACGACGTTGCCGGCGGAGTCCACGCGCTCCCGCAGCCCGACGATCATGTCGCGCGGGATCAGCGGCTCGGGACGCTGCGCCTTCGCGAGGTTGCGGTTCTCCTGGATGGAGAGGCCCTCGCCGTAGCCGCGACAGCGGGAGACGGGCACGACGTCCTCGAACCCCATGGTCGTGATGAGGCCGAGCCGCGGACCGGTGCGCTCGATCAGCGCGTTGGTGCCGAGCGTCGTCGCGTAGCGGATCGCGCTGGTGCGGCCGAGGAGATCTTCGGCGCTGGTGTCGAACGCCTGCGCGAGATCGCCGACCGCGGTCATGAACCCCTGGCTGAGGTCGTGGTGGGTGGTGAGCGCCTTCGCGGACGCGACGGTCCCGTTCTCGGTGGCGAAGCAGTCCGTGAACGTGCCGCCGATGTCGACGTTGATCTCCATCAGGCCACGCTCCCCTCACGCTCGCGCCGGGCCTTCAGCCAGTCGAGGTCGATCTCGATGTCCCGGTGCAGCGGATGCCCGGGCGGCAGGTACTCGGCCTCGACCTGTGTGCCGCAACCGGGGCAGCAGTACTCGACGATCCGGCACCAGGCCGGGTCCGGCGCGTAGCTGTACTCCGCGTCGATCTTCGCCTCGTAGACCTCGCGCGGGTCGCGGTCGTGCAGCAGCAGTCCGCGCTTGTAGTCGCCCCGGGCGTCGCCGAGGTCCTGCCCGCAGACACGGCAGTGCCAGCGCTCCGCGTCCAGGTCGATCTCCAGGTACTCCGTGATTCGCTCTCGCGTGGTGCTCATCGGTCGTTCCTCGTCAGTCGTCCGTTGCCGTACTCGTCCACGGAGAACGCCCAGCCGGGCGGCACCGCGATGGTCGTGTCGCTCGCCTCGATCACCGCGGGTCCGTCGACGCGCGCGCCCGGGGCGAGCGCCGCCAGGTCGTGGATCGCGGTGGGCTCCGGGGCGCTGCGCCAGCGGACGGCCCGGGTGGCACGGGCGGTCGTGCTCGCGCCGTTCGTCGGCTGCGCGACGAACGCGTGGTGGGCGAGCCGGGCGACGGCCCGCACCTGCGTGCGGTCGACGCCGTGCCGCGTCACCGCGGTCGTCGCGATCTCGACGTCCTCGGCGCTGAACCCCTCGCCGCGCATGTCGCGCGACGCGCGGGCGCGGAGCTGCTCCTCCACCCCGTCCCCCGGGGCCGCCGCGTACGTGTGGGTGACGTCGGCGCTCTGCGCCCCGAACGCGGAGAAGACCGCGCTGAAGGGGAGCGTGATCACCTCGCGGACGCCCAGCCGCTCGGCGACTCCGGCCGCGTGCGTCGGGCCGGCGCCGCCGTAGGCGAGCAGCGTCGCGTCCGCGGGGGTGACGCCCAGCTGCGCGAGCTCCTGCGCGATCCGCGCGCCCATGTTCTCGTGCAGTCGCGCGCGCACCTGCTCCGCGGCGGCACCCGGGTCGTCGGCGTCCAGGCTCTGCAACGCCGCGCGCGCCCGCTCGCCGTCGAGCGGCATGGTTCCCCCGAGGAAGCTGGACGGCTCGATGATCCCGAGGACGACGTCGGCGTCGGTCACCGTCGGTGCGGTCCCGCCGAGGGCGAACGCCGCGGGCCCTGGCCGGGCGCCGGCGCTCTGCGGCCCGACCTCGATCGTCCCGTCCTCGAGGCGGTGCGCGATCGATCCGCCGCCCGCGCCGAGCACGTGCAGGTCGGGCATCGAGAACGACAGCTCGACGCCCTCGACGGTGCCGTGCTCCCGCATCGCGACCCTGCCGTCGCGGACGACGCCGACGTCCAGCGAGGTGCCGCCGACGTCGAACGTGACCAGCGCCGGCACGTCGTAGAGCCGGGCGATGATCTCCGCACCCATCAGGCCCGCGGTCGGACCGGAGTTGTACGTCTTCCCCGCGATCGTCTTGGCGACGCGGGCGCAGCCGCCGTCGTTGTGGACCACCAGCAGTGGCCGGCGGTACCCCTGGTCACGCAGCCAGTCCTCGCAGCGGTGGAGGTACCTCGCCACCTCGGGGTGCACGTAGGCGTTGAACAGCGCCGTGGACGTGCGACGCGTGTCGTCGGGATCGTCGTCCACCTCGTGGGAGAGCAGCAGCGGCACGGCGTCGAGGCAGTGCTTGGGATAGTGGCGCTCGAAGCCCTCGCGAACCGCGCGCTCGGCGGCGGCGTCCCCGGCGGGGAGCGAGCAGACCAGCGCGCGGGCGCTGCCCGCGAGCAGGTCCTTCGTCGTGGCGACCAGGGCGTCGTCGGCGCCGACGGCGCCCACCATCCCGGTTTCCACGAACCGTCCCGCCGCGGCCTGGGCGGTCCCTTCGGCGCCGGGCGCGACCAGCAGGCCGATGCGCGGCCCGGTCCGCTGGATGACGGCGTTCGTGCCGACGGTCGTGGCGTAGCGCACGCACGCGGTCTCGCGCAGCAGCGCGGGGACGGGCAGGTCCAGGCTCGCGGCGGCGCGCTCCACGACGTCCTGGAAGCAGACGGCGAGATCGTGTGGCGTGGTCAGCACCTTCGCCGTGAGCGCCTGTCCGTCGCGGACGACGTAGGCGTCGGTGAACGTGCCACCCGTGTCGATGTCGATCGTGGTCGACGGCACTGGCGGTCCTCTCCTCGGTGGGGCTCGCGCGGCCGCTCCTCGTCGACCGCACGACCAACCTAGGCCGAGGCCGCGGGGGTCGCTCAGGAGGCTCGGCGGAACGATCGGGCACGCGTTGTGGGACCTGCACAACGGCGCTCAGTCGCCCAGGGAGCCGAGCAGCCGCAGCGCGGTCTCGAGCTCGTACCGGCGGTCCGTGACCGAGCGACCCAGCAGCGCCTCGGCCTGTCGCACGCGGTACGTGACGGTGTTCTGGTGGATGCCGAGCCGCTTCGCCGTGACGCCCGTGCGCAGCTGCTCCTCGAGGTGCACCTGCACGGTCGCGCGGATCCGCGTGGTGGCGTCGTCGGCCGCGGCGAGCGCGCCGAGCTCACGCGCGACGAAGCGGCGGGCGCGGTCGGTGTCGGCGAGCAGCAGCGAGGACACGACCACCCTGCCGTAGCGGACGACCTGGCCGCGCCGGCCGGACCGCTCCGCCATCTCGCGTGCCCGGAGCGCCTCCGTGTGGGTGTCGACGAAGCCGCGGATGCCGTCCTCGACCTCGCCGGTCGCGGCGTGCAGGCCGCGCAGCGCGTCGCTGTCGCGGGCCGCGTGGTCCAGGAGGTCGGGATCCGGCTCGTCCTCGAAGCCGATCCACGCCCAGAGCGTCGTGCGGCCGTCGGGGACGAGCAGCGGCCGCGGTGCGCCCATCGAGGCGGCGAGCCGACGGGCACCCTGCTCCAGGCGGTGGATGACGTCCTCGGCCTCGTGCTCCGGATGGGTCCACAGCACGAGACCGAGGTGGCGCCGACGCAGGTCGTAGGACAGTCGCTGGGTGGCGACGTCCAGGTCGATCCCCTCCCCCGACAGGAGCCGCACCACCGTCTCGTGGCGCAGCGCGGCCGCGGAGCGCGCCCACCGCTCGCGTTGGACGGCGTACTCCTCGGTGACCTCCTCGGCGATCGCGTCGACGTAGTCGAAGACGAACTGCATCGAGTGGTCGACCGCCTGCATCAGCTCGTCCGGGTCGTCGATCCGCGTGACGAACTCGCGCCGCCACAGCCGCCAGAAGTACATCGTCCCCAAGCGGTATGCGCGTAGCAGCGTCTGCAGCGGCTGGCCGCGCTTGACCATGATCTCCGCGTAGTCGATCGCGCCCGCCGGAGCAGAGGCCTCGAAGACCGGGCTGCCGTCGGCGAGCATCCGGAAGATCTGCTCGAAGTTGTCGTAGGCGCTGGACTGCAGGCCGGCGGCGAGCTCGGGGTCGGAGGCGAGCTCGGGCTGGTGCGCGTTGATGTAGACGACGCACTCGTCGACGAGGTCCCGCAGGCGCGGGAGCATCTCGGCCGCCGTCTGCCGCCGCACGTCGTCCCAGGCCGAGGGATCGGTCACTGGGTCGTGGTAGCGCATGGCGTGGTCAACGTACCGCTGGTCCGCTAGCCGCGCGACCCGTCGCTCAGCCCGCCGCCCCAGCCGCCGAGCGGTACTCGTCGCGCAGCGCGCGCTTGAGGACCTTCCCGGCGGGCGAACGCGGCAGCTCGCGGAACAGCACGTGCTTGGGCGCCTTGACCGAGCCGAGCCGCGCCTTGCAGCGGGCCCGCACCGCGTCGACGTCGAGGACGTCGAAGCCCGGCTTCATCTGCACGACCGCGGTCACCGCCTCGCCCCACACCTCGTCGGGCAGCCCGATGACGGCGACGTCCGCGACGCCCTCCATCGCGTGGATCGTCTGCTCGATCTCTGACGGCCAGACATTGAAGCCGCCCGTGATGATCATGTCCCGCTTGCGGTCGACGAGGTAGACGAACCCGGCCTCGTCCACGCGTCCGACGTCGCTCGTGCCGTGCCAGCCGCCCGGCCGATGGTTCGCGGCGCTCTGCTCGGGGTCCTCGAAGTAGCCCGGGGTCACGAGCGAGCCGCGCACCACGATCTCGCCGACCTCGCCCGCCGGCAGCAGCGTCCCCTCGTCGTCCATGATCGCCACCTCGGCGACCAGCGACGGCCGTCCGGCGCTCGCCAGCCGCTCCGGGTGCGCGGCGACGGCGTCGGCGTGGTCCTGCGGGGACATCACGGTGAGGATCATCGGCGCCTCCGCCTGCCCGAAGGTCTGCGTCATGACTGGCCCGAAGACCTCGATCGCCTCGCGGAGCTTGCTGACGCTCATGGGCGCCGCTGCGTAGATGAAGTGTCGCAGCGACGAGTAGTCGTGGTCGCGCACTCCCGGATGGGCCAGCAGCGCGTAGATCGCCGTCGGCGGGAGGAACAGCCGGGTGACCCGGTGCCGTGCGATCGACTCCAGCAGCCGTTGCGGGTCGACCCCGTCGTGCACGACGACCGTCCCTGCGCGGGCAAACACGGGAAAGCAGATCGGACCGGCGGCATGGGTCATCGGCGCCGCCATCGCCATCACCGGCGGCCGCTCGGGCTCCGGCATGTGGGCGGCGAACGCGAGGTTCATGAGCTCGACCATGCCGTGCGTGAGCTGCACGGCCTTCGAGCGGCCGGTCGTCCCGCCCGTCGGGAAGAGGACGGCCGGGTGGTCGCGGTCGTGGGGCGGGCGCGGCACCCGCGCCCCCTCGGCCGCCATCCACTCCGCGAGCACCGGGTCGCCGTCACGCCCTCCCGTGTCCAGGCAGACGGCCGTGTGGAGCTGCGGCAGCTCCGCGCGGATCTCGTCGGTCAGCGCGACGAGCGACGGGTGGTAGAAGAGCAGCTCGCACCCGGTCAGCCCCAGCAACGCGACGAGGTCCTTGGCGACCGCCCGGGTGTTGAGCGGGACCCACGACGCGTCGGCGCGCAACGCGCCGAGGATGCAGACGAAGGCCATCGGCGCGTTGGGGGAGAGCACGCCGACCCGGTGGCCCTTGCCGACGCCGGCCGCGAGGAGCGAGGCCGCGATCCGGTGGGACGCCTCCTCGACCTGCCGGTAGGTCATCCGCCCGGCGCCGTCGGCCATGACGAAGCAGTCGCCGTCGGGTGCCTCGCGCACGCCGCGGTCGAAGGTGTCGATCAGGTGCACGGACGCGAGCGTAGGAGCCCGCCTGCCGCACGCGCTCCGTCGCGTCTCCCAATCCGGCGGTGACCGGTCGTGCGGGTTCCACAACGGCGGAGCCGGCGGGCCGCCAAGGCGCCTGAACACTGGGAAATCGCGGGACCACAGCGGAGAGGGAGGGATTCGAACCCTCGGTACGCCTTACGACGCACAACGGTTTTCGAGACCGCCCCGTTCAACCACTCCGGCACCTCTCCATGGGTCCGCTTCGCGGGGACGAAGGAGGGTACCGAGCCGGTCGCGCGGAGGTCGGCCGGTCCCTAGTCGTGGGCGCTGGGGCGTGCGCGCTCGCGCAGGGCGCCGCGGCGGGCGAGGTGCGCGCGCGGCAGGTGCAGGCGCCCGTGGTGGCCGAGCAGGTGCCGCACGACCGGCCGGTCGGGACCCTCGTGCAGGGACCAGACGCGCTCGAGCTGCTCGAGGTCCGCGCGGACGCGGCGCTCCCCCTGGCGCTCGTGCTCGGCCCACGATGAGACGACGAAGGTCTCGACGTGGCGCATCGCGTCGTCGAGGTCGCTGGCGACCGACCAGTGGATCGCCCCGTCGCGGCGCCGCAGGCGGGCGACGCGACGCATCTCGGTGAGGAACTCGTGCGCGCGGTCCTCCGCGACGCGGTACTCGATCGTCACCAGCACCGGCCCGTCGTCCGGCGCGATGCTCGCGCCCTGGTGCGCGCCGGGCCACGGGGCGGGATCGAGGTCCAGGCCCTCGACGGACCCCAGGCGCAGCCCGGCGGCGAGCGCGCCGGACAGCAGCACGCAGACCAGGACGGCCGCGGCGACCAGCGCGGTCGGCGTGCCCTGCGCGGTCGCCAGCTGCCCCCACACGACCGCACCCCCCGCGAGCCCCGCCTGGAAGACGAGCTGCGAGACCGCGAGTCCGCGGCCCCGCACCCACGCCGGGAGCACCTGCTGGGCGGCGGCCTGCAGCGAGCTGAGCACGATCATCGACCCGGCGCCACCGAGCACCAGACCCGGCAGCGCGACCGGCAGCGACGGGGCGAGCGCCACCGTCCCCAGGGCGCCCGCCGCGAACAGCACAGTCGCTCCCGCGACGATCGCGTCGATCGGCACCGCGCGCGCCCGCAGCCGCGGCACCACGAGCAGGGCGCCGAGCACGCCGCCGACGCCGAACGCGCCGAACGCGAGGCCGTAGCCGCTCGCGCCCGCACCCAGGTCGTCGCGGACGGCGACCGCCAGCAGCGCGGGGAACGCCGCGAAGCAGAAGACGTGCAGCAGCTGACGGGCCAGCACGAGCTGCAGCGGGGGCGCGTGCCGCACGTACCGCGCCCCGGCGCGCACCGCGCCCCAGACGTGCTCGGGCGGCAGGTGGCTCTCCGGCGTCTCACGACGCCACGCGACCACCACCGCGACGACGGCGAGGAACGAGACCGCGTTGGCGGCGAACGCCCAGCCCGCACCCGCGGTCGCGACCAGCACGCCGCCGATCGCCGGACCGAGCGCCTGCGCGACCGTGAACGCGACCGCGTTCAGCGCGATCGCCTGCGGCAGGTCCTCGCGCGGCACGAGCTCCGGCACGATCGCCGACTGCGGCGGCATCCCCAGCGTCGACCCGAGGCCGTACAGGGCGGTGCCCGCGAGCAGCAGTCCCGGGGTCATGACGTCGGTGAGCGCGAGCACCGCCATCGTGCCGGACACCGCGATCTGCCACGTCTGGGTGGCGATGATGAGCCGGCGACGGTCCACCACGTCGGCGAGCGCGCCCGCCGGGAGCGCGAGCAGGAACACGGGGAGCGCCGCCGCGGTCGCCAGCAGCGCGACCAGCGCCGGGGACCCGGTCAGCTCGGTCATCAGCCATCCGGCCGCGACCTGCTGCATCCAGAACCCGAGGTTCGAGACGACGTTGGCGCCCCACAGCCGGCGGAACACCGGGTGGCGCAGCGGTGCGAGCGAGGTCCCCACGCACCGGGAAGCTACTCCCGCGCGCGCGAGGCCGCGACCGGGACGGCGACGCCCCGGGCGCGGCGGGTCGGGCTACAGGTAGCCGGGCGTCTCGTCGCCCGGGAAGGCGGCGGCGAGCGCCGAGTCCAGCTCGGCGGGGCTCATCGCGACGTCCGGACGGACCGGGGTCGCCGGTCGGGGCGCGAACGGGGCCGGGACGACCGCGGTCGGGCGGACCTCGTGCGGGCGGCCGCGCAGGCGACTGGCGGTCACGGCGCCACCGACGGCGCAGGCGCCTCCGAAGAGCAGGGTGCGGGTGGGGACGACGGACATGCGTGTCACTCCAGTGTGCTCGGGGGTGGGACACCGACCATCCCACCCTCACCCGCGGGCACAAGCGATCCCCGGCACGGACCCGCCGTCCGGGGGGCGGCGGTCTGCGAGGATCGCGGCCATGAGCGACAGCGCGTCCTGCTTCGTCACCGGCGGCACCGGGTTCCTCGGCCGCTTCGTCATCGCCGAGCTGCTGCGCCGCGGCGCGACCGTGCACGCCCTCGTGCGGCCGCAGTCCGCCGGACGGCTCCAGGCGATCGCCGACGACCTGCAGGCCGGCGAGCGCCTGATCGCGGTCCCGGGCGACATCGCCCGCGACGGCCTGACGCTCGAGCCGTTCGACGCGCCGATCGACCACCTCGTGCACCTCGCGGCGATCTACGACATGGACGCCTCCGCGGAGGCGATGGCCGAGGCCAACGTCGAGGGCACGCGGCGCGTCCTCGCGTTCGCCGCCGCGCACGACGCGGGCCGCTTCCACATGATCTCCTCGGTCGCCTCGGCCGGCACGTACGCGGGCTCCTACCCGGAGGCGGACTGCCGCCTGGGCCAGTCGTTCACCCATCCGTACCACCAGTCGAAGTACGACTCCGAGGTGCTGGTCCGCGAGACGGCCGCGATGCCGTTCCGGATCTACCGGCCGGGCGCGGTCGTCGGGACCACGACGACCGGGGAGACCGACAAGCTCGACGGCGTCTACGCGCTGTTCCCGCTCGCGGCCGCGCTGCGGGGCGTGCCGTCGCTCGCGGTCGTCCCGGTCCCGAAGATGGGCCGGCTGCCCACCGTCCCCGTCGACCGGTGCGCGGAGGCGATCGCGCACATCGCGCTGACCGACGACCCCGCCCACGGCGACACGTTCGGCCTGACCGCCAGCGAGGACGAGCGCGTGCACGACATCCTCGCCGCGCTGTGCGCGCACGTCCGCGGCCCGCGGATCGTCGCGGCGCTGCCCGAGAGCACCGGGTCGGTCGCGTTCCTCGCCGGCCAGCTCGCCGGGCGCCTGCCCGTCGTCGGCGGCGTGCGCGACCGGACGCTCACGGCGATCGGCGTCTCCCCCGGGCTGATCGACGCCGCGCCGTTCCGCTGCCACTTCGAGACCTCCCGCACGCGCGCCGCGCTCGCCGGCAGCGGGATCGACCTGCCGCCGATCGCCGACTACCTGCCCGCCCTGTGGGACGGCTGGAAGCGGATGAGGCGCGCCGGCTAGGGGATCACGCGGTCGCGGCGCCCCCCGGCCCGCCTACCAGTGCGTGCCGCGCGTCAGGTTCGCGAACGCGACCCCGGTCGTGTTCGCGTTGCCGTCGGCATCGGTGCCCGGCGCCGCCGCCGCGTCCTCGGCCGACTGCTCCGCCGCCACCGCCCGCGCCGCGCGGGTGTCCGGGAACATCTTGAAGCCGCGGTTGCGCACCAGGTCCATCGTGTCCGGCGACAGCGTGTCGATGAACGCCGCTGCGCTGCCGAACGGCGGACCGAGCCGCCGCGGACGGTGCACGATCGCCCGCGTCACCAGCCCGCCCGCCTGCTCGGGCGTCAGCGCCGGGAACCGCTCGTACATCTTCGTCGGCGCGATCATCGGCGTGCGCACCAGCGGCATGTGGATCGTCGTGAAGCGGACGTTCTCGTCGCGCGTCTCCGCCTGCAGCGCGTCGCAGAGCGTGTCCAGCGCCGCCTTCGACGCGATGTACGCGCCGAACCGCGGCGTGCGCGTCTGCACCCCCGCCGAGGAGATGTTCACCACGTGGCCGCCGCGCTGCTCGCGCATCCCCGGCAGCACCCGCAGGATCAGCCGCACGGCCGCGAAGTAGTTCAGCTGCATCGTGCGCTCGTAGTCGTGGAAGCGGTCGTAGGAGAGCGCCACCGAGCGGCGGATCGACCGGCCCGCGTTGTTGACGAGCACGTCGACCGTGCCGTGGTCGGCGAGCACCGACTCCATCAGCGCGTCGATCGCGTCGAAGTCCGAGAGGTCGCAGGACCGCGGGTCCGCGGTCCCGCCCGCCGCCTCGATCTCCGTGGCGAGCGCCTGGAGCTTGTCGAGCGAGCGCGCGACGATCACGACCTTGCCGCCCGCGGCGCCGAGCTGCCGCGCCGTCTCCTCGCCGATGCCCGAGGAGGCGCCCGTCACGAGGATCGTCCGGTCGCGCACCGCGTCCTGAACGGAGCCCGCGCCACGCAGCAGGTCCATCGGCCGCAGCACGAGCGGACGGTTGGAGAGGTCGTTGACGAGCCCGACGGGCTTCGCGGCGAGCGCCGCGAGCTCCTTCAGGCCCGGGATGGGGGGAAGGCCAGCCATGGTCGCGCAGCCTACGCGAAGAACGCCGACGTTCACAGTGGTTCCTACACCGCAGTAGCATTCCCGCATGCCCGAGATCACCCCCGCGCTCTACCGCGCCGGCAGCGGCGAGCCCGTCGTCCTGCTGCACGGCTTCACCGGTACCTGGAAGCACTGGCGCCCCGTGCTGGGCGAGCTCGTCGCCCGCTACGAGGTCATCGCCCCGACGCTCGCCGGGCACCACGGCGGCCCCGCCTTCGAGGCCGACGAGCTGACGCTCGAGGCCGCCGCCGACCACCTCTGCGGCCACCTCGACGACATCGGCGTCGGCACCGCCCACCTCGTCGGCAACAGCATGGGCGGCGCCCTCGCGATCGAGCTCGCCAAGCGCGGCCGCGCGCGCAGCGTCGTCGCGCTCGCCCCCGGCGGCGGCTGGGAGCCCGGCCACGCCGAGTCGCAGCGCCTCGCGCGGTTCTTCGCGCGCACGATCAAGCTCTCGCAGGCGGCGGCCCCCCGCGCCCCGCAGGTCATGCGCCGCGCGGGCAGCCGCCGGCTCGCGCTGCGCGACGTCATGCGCCACGGCGAGCTCGTGCAGCCCGCCGACGCCGTCGACCTCCTGCGCGACTCGCTCGGCTGCACCGTCAGCGACCGCGTCATCACCGCCCTGCAGGCCGGCACCCCGGTGCTCAAGGAGCTCGGGCAGGTCAGCGCCCCTGTCCTCCTGGCCTGGCCGCAGCACGACCGCATCCTGCCGCTGCCGCTGCACTCGCCGCGGCTGCGCCGCGAGATCCCCGGCAACGAGTTCCGCGTCCTGCCCGGCTGCGGTCACGTGCCGATGTGGGACGACTCCCGGCTCGTCGTCGACACGATCGTCGAGTGGGTCGACCGGCACACGCCGGCCGCCGGCGATCAGCCCGAGACCCTGGCCGCCAGCACCGCGTAGCGCAGGCCGCGGGTCTTCAGCCGCACGGTGTGGGAGATGTTCCCCTCCACCGTGCGGACCACCCCGCCGCGGGGCGCGCCGCGCACCAGCGCGATGTGCGACGCCTTCAGGCCCGGGCGGAAGGCGAAGAACAGCAGGTCGCCCGTGCGGACGCTCCCGATCGGGATGCGGCGCAGCCCCCGGCGGCCGGCGACCGCGTCCTCGTAGGAGCGGTCCGGGTCGATCAGGCGGGCCGACAGCCGCAGGCCCGCGCGCTTGAACGCCTGGTGCACGAACGCGCCGCACCACGGGCGGCACGGCGGCACGCGCAGGCCCATGTCGCGCTGCCAGCGCGTGATCCGCGACGAGCAGTTCGACGTGCCCGTCTCGCGGTGCCCGTTCTGCGTCACCGCCCAGGCGACCGCCTCGGCACGCACCGACGCGAGGTCCTGCGCCCCGACCGGCGCGGCGCCCGGCAGGGCGAGAGCCGCGGCCACGAGGGCCAGGGCGAGGGGCAGCGCACGCAACCGCGACATGGGCCGCACGCTACTGGAGGGCTGCGGCCGTCAGCGCCGGCGGGCGCGGAAGAACGCGCGCAGCAGCTCCGCGCACTCGTCCGCCAGCACGCCGCCGACGACCTCGGGCCGGTGGTTGAGCGCCGGCTGGTCGAGCACGTCGAGGACCGAGCCCGCCGCGCCCGCCTTCGGATCGGTGCAGCCGTAGACCACGCGCGGGATCCGGCTCAGGACGATCGCGCCCGCGCACATCGCGCACGGCTCGAGCGTCACGTAGAGCGTCGCGTCGAGCACCCGCCACGAGCCGAGCGCCGCCGCCGCGCGCCGCAGCGCCAGGACCTCGGCGTGCGCGGTCGGGTCCTCGTGCAGCTCGCGCTCGTTGTGGGCGGCCGCCAGGAGCGTGCCGTCGTGCGCCAGGACGACCGCGCCGATCGGCACGTCGTCGTGCTCGAGGGCCCGGCGGGCCTCGTCGATCGCCAGGCGCATGCCGGGCGCAGGGTCGGGTGCAGGGGCGACGGGGTCCACGGGATGCGTCATCATCGCTCAGGCCGCACAACTCCGGCAGGCGCGCGCTGTTGGGAGAGGTGCCGTCTCCCTGCCGGTCCAGCGCCCGATGCCCTTCCCGCCCCGCCCCTCCGTCCCTCGCGCCCGCCGCCTCGCGGTCGCCGCCGCGACCCTCGGGGCGATCGCGCTGACCGGCCCCGTCGCCGGCGCGCACGCGGTCGAGACCGTGCCCGGGGAGATCGTCGTCAAGGAGCACCCGACCGGGATGCTCGCGCGCGCGGCGACCCGGGCGCAGACCGCGCACCGGGTGATCCGCGTCACCGACGTCGACCGGGCGCTGCGCGCCGTGCGCCGGCGGTCCTCGGTCGTCTACGCCGTCCCCAACGTGAAGGCCCGCGCCGCGGCGCTCGTGCCCAACGACCCGGGCCGCGGCACCACCGCCGGCGGCTGGCAGCGCGTGCAGTGGAACTTCGTCGGCCCCTTCTCCGTCAACGCCCCCGAGGCGTGGGCGAACCTCGCCGCCGTGAAGCGCAGCGGCGGGCGCGGCGTCACCGTCGCCGTGCTCGACACCGGGGTCGCGTACCGCGCGAAGGGCACGTACCTGAAGTCCCCCGACCTGCGCACCGACCAGTTCGTGCGCGGCTACGACTTCGTCGACCGCGACCCCTACCCGTACGACCGCAACGGGCACGGCACCCACGTCGCGTCGACGATCGCCGAGGCGACGAACAACGGGATCGGCCTCACGGGCCTGGCGTACGGGGCGCGGATCATGCCGATCCGCGTGCTCGACGACCAGGGCGAGGGCGACGCCAGCGACATCGCCGACGGGATCCGCTTCGCGGCCCGCCGCGGCGCGCAGGTCATCAACCTCAGCCTCGAGTTCTCCAGCGACGTGCGCGCCGCGCAGATCCCCGAGATGCTCGACGCGATCCGCTACGCGCACAGCAAGGGCGCGGTCGTCGTCGGGGCCTCCGGCAACGAGGGCCACCGCGCGATCGCGTACCCCGCGCGCGCGTCGAACGTGATCTCGGTCGGGGCGACCACCGAGCACGGCTGCCTGTCGGACTTCTCGAACGTCGGCGCGGGCCTGGACCTCGTGGCGCCCGGTGGCGGCGCGGACGCGCAGCTGCTGGACGACCCCAACTGCAAGGAC
This sequence comes from Conexibacter sp. W3-3-2, assembly GCF_009707605.1. Classification (NCBI taxonomy): domain Bacteria; kingdom Bacillati; phylum Actinomycetota; class Thermoleophilia; order Solirubrobacterales; family Conexibacteraceae; genus Conexibacter; species Conexibacter sp. W3-3-2. The sequence goes on from NZ_WLYW01000001.1 coordinate 2,145,640, forward strand.
GACGCCAAGCCCGGCCGCGACATCTTCCAGGTGACGCTGCAGGGCCGTCAGCGGCGCAGCTTCGGCCTGCCCAGCGACTACGAGGGCACGTCGATGGCGACCCCGCACGTGTCGGCGACCGCGGCGCTCGTCATCGCCTCCGGCGTGCTGGGCCCGTCCCCGAGCCCGGCGCGGATCGAGCGGCACCTGAAGGCGACGGCGACCGACCTCGGGACGCCCGGGGTCGACGAGCGCTACGGCCACGGGCTGCTGAACGCGGCGAAGGCGACGCAGCCGGTGCTGCCGCAGCCCGCGGCGACGCCGGGCACGTAGCGGCGGTCGGGACGCCGCCGCCCGCGGCGGCGGACGGTGCGTCAGACAGCCAGCGCGGAGGCGCCGGCGCGCGAGAACTGTGCGAGCTTGCGCGCGGCCCGCCGGGAGGCGTCCTCGAGCGGCTCGGCGGCGCGGACGGCGGCGACCGCCGCGGTCACGGCGACGGCGGGGCCGGCCAGGCCGCGCAGCGCCTCGACCCGCTCGAACGCGGCGTCGAGCCCGCTGCCGGGCAGGAGCACGCCGATGGTGCCCGCGTCGATGGCGACGAGGTGCTCGTCGACGGCGAGCGCGCCGCGCCAGTCGCGGACGAGGTCGACGACCGACGGGGTGGACGCGGGACGGCGGCGCAGCCGGGAGCGGCGGCCCTCGGCGCGCAGCAGCACGACGGCGACGGGAGCGTCGGCGCGCAGCGCACGCTCGACGGCGGCCTCGGCGCTCGTGGTCCACGGCGTGGTGCGGGCGGGCGGCCGCAGCGCGACGACCTCCGCGGTCGCCGACGACGACCCGCGCTCCCGGAGCCCCGGGCGCGTCGTGGTGAACCCCTGCCTGACCGTCACCGCCATGCCCGACATGGTGCGACAGGCCGTGCGGTTCGACACTCCCCGAACCGCAGGGTCCACCGGACCACGTGGCCTCACCCGGTCGACGAACGGGCCTCGTCCGATCGGACGACCCCTCGCTCCCCCCCGACCGGGAGAGACCCGTCGACTTTCCGGTGTTTTCAGCTGGTGCGCACGATCAGGACGCTGCACGGGGCGTGGTGGCTCACCTTGTTGGGCACCGAGCCCAGCAGGAACCGCTTCGCCCCGGTCATGCCCTTGTTGCCCACCACGATGAGGTCCGAGTCGAGCTCCTCGGCGACGTCGAGGATCGCGTCGGCCGGGTCGCCCTGCCGGGCGTGGACCCGCACCTCGGGCACGCCGGCCGCCCGGGCCTCGTCGGCGGCCGCGTCGAGCGTCGCGTCGACGTCCTCCCGCGGGGTCACCATCCACTGCAGATCCCCGGGCACCTGCTGCTTCTCCTCGCGCAGCCGCTGCTCGGACACCGGCTCGTACGCGCTCACGATCTCCAGCGTGGCCTTCAGCTCGGCGGCCAGCGCGACCGCGCGGGCCACGGCCTTCTTGGCGGTGTCGGACCCGTCGGTCCCGACGACGATCGAAGTGAACATAGGGCCCAGCCTAACCGCAACGCACCGGCCCGCGGGTGCGTCGCCGCACACTCCCTCCGAGCGTCCCGGACCGCCCGGTGCTGTGGCAGGCTCTGCGGCTGTGCTGGACCTCCACTGCCACATCCTGCCCGGGATCGACGACGGGCCGCCGACGATGGACGACACGCTCGACCTCGCCCGCGCCCACGTCGCGGCGGGCACCTCGCTGGTGGTCGCGACCTCCCACGTCAGCTGGGACCACCCGGACAACGGCGCGCGGCTCCTGGGGCCGCTCGTCGAGCTCGTCCGCACGCGGCTCGCCGCCGCCGCGATCCCGCTGGAGATCCGCACCGGCGCCGAGGTCGCCCTCACGCGCGTGGAGGCGCTCGACGATCCCGAGCTGCAGGCGCTGCGCCTGGGCGGCGGCCCGTGGCTGCTGCTCGAGTGCCCGTTCACGCCCAGCGGCGCGGGGTTCGAGCTCGTCATCGACGACCTGCTCGCCCGCGGGCACCGGCTGCTGCTCGCCCACCCGGAGCGCTGCCCCGCCTTCCACCGCGAGCCCGCGCTGCTCGAGCGCCTCGTGCAGCGCGGGATCCTCACCTCGGTGACCGCGGGCGCGTTCGTCGGGCGCTTCGGCTCCACCGTGCAGGAGGTGGCGACCACGTTCCTGCGGCGCGGCCTCGTCCACAGCGTCGCCAGCGACGCGCACGACCTCACCCGCCGCCCGCCCGGGATCGAGGAGCCGCTCACCAGGGCCGGGCTCGACCCGCAGCTCGTCCGCTGGCTCGGCCACGACGTGCCGCGCGCGATCCTCGACGGGACCCCCGTCCCGTTCGCCCCCGTGCCCTTCGACGCCACCCCGCCACGGCGGGGCCTGCGCGGCCGGCTCAGACGAGCTTCGTGACCGCGATCACCATGCCGGCGAGCACGAAGACGACGATGAGCACCTGCATCCAGATCCAGAACGGGGACACCCCGTGAGGGTACCGTGAGCCGACGGCGTCTCAGCGCCTGCCTCATCACCCTGGACGAGGAGGAGCGGCTGCCCGCCGCGCTCGCCTCGCTCGCGTTCTGCGACGAGATCGTCGTCGTCGACTCGGGCTCCACCGACCGCACCGTCGAGCTCGCCCGCGCCGCCGGCGCCACCGTCGTCCACAACCCGTGGCCCGGGTTCGCCCGGCAGCGCAACGTCGCCCTGCGCCACGCCACCGGCGACTGGGTCGTCGAGATCGACGCCGACGAGCGCGTGACCCCCGAGCTCGCCGCCGAGCTGCGCGCCTTCCTCGACCACCCCACCCTGCCCGACCGCTTCCCGCTGCTGTCGCTGCCGCGCCGCAACCGCTTCCTCGGCGGCTGGCTGCGCGACTCGATGAAGTACCCGAGCTACTGCCGGCGGATGTTCGCCCTCGGCGCCTACGAGCACGACGAGACGCGCACCGTGCACGAGGAGGTCGTGCCGACCACGCCCGCGTGGGCGGCCCGCGGCGACATCACGCACGAGCTGGCCGGCACATGGCGCGAGGCGCTGCGCGACACCTGGGCCTACGCGAAGCTCGACGCCGCCCAGTTCCGCCCGCAGCTCTCCGTCACGGCGCTCGTGCGCGGCGTCGTGGCGCGACCGCTGGTGAAGGCCGCCTACCGGCTGACGCTCGACGGCGGCTGGCGCGACGGCTGGCGCGGCGCGGCGCGGATCGCCCTGGACACCGGGACCGACGCCGCCGTGTGGGTCCTCGCGGCCCGCGCGGCGCGGCGCACCGGGCCGGACGGCGCGGCGGACGCGACCGCCGGCCACTACAGCGAGCGGTTCCCCGCCGTGTCCGCCGTGCGGGTCGTCGGCGTCGCGACCAGCGCCGGCGGAGCGCAGCGCGTCACCGCCTGGCTCGCGCAGGCGGCCGCGGCGGGCGCCGACGCCACCCTCCTGGTGCCGCCGCCCGTCGCGCCCGTCGACCTCGACGCCGCCGCCCCGCCCTGGGTCCGTGACGCCGTCCGCGTGCAGGCGCTCGCCGGACGCGGGCCCGTCGCGATCGGGCGCGCCCTGGACCGCGAGGAGCAGGTCCGCCCCGTCGAGCTCGTCGTCGCCGCCGACGACGCCCGACGGGCCACCCGGCTCGCCCTGCGGCTCGTCGCGCGCGGCCCCGTGGCCGGGGACCTGGACGCGCCCGCCGCCCCCCAGGTCGACGCCGTGCGTCCCTCCCCCGGTCCGTGAGCACGCCCCGTCCCACCATCACCGCCTGCCTGATCGTCCGTGACGAGGAGCGGCTGCTGCCCCGGGCGCTCAGGAGCGTCGCGTTCTGCGACGAGGTCGTGGTCGTCGACTCCGGGTCCACCGACCGGACCGTGGAGATCGCCCGGGCCGCGGGCGCGGTCGTCGTGCAGCGCGGCTGGCCGGGGTTCGCCGCGCAGCGCAACGTCGCGATCGACCACGCGCACGGCGACTGGATCCTCGAGGTCGACGCCGACGAGCGGATCACGCCCGCGCTGGCCCGCGAGATCCGCGCGTTCCTCGACGCCCACGACCCGCGCCACGACATCGTCGCGCTGCCGATGCGCCACGAGTACCTCGGCGGCTGGCTCGAGCCGGCGATCAAGTACCCGTGCTACCGCTACCGCCTGTTCCGCCGCGGCGCCTACCGGCACGACGAGCGGCGCACCGTCCACGAGGGCCTGTGGGCGACGACGCCCGCGTGGGCGATGCGGCACGACATGGAGCACGAGCTCGCCCCGACGCTGCGCGCGGCGCTCGCCGACCTGCGCGCCTACACGCGCCTGGAGGCCTCCCAGTTCACCCCCGCGCGCACGCCCCGCGCGGTCCTCGTCGGCGTGCTCGCCCGGCCGCTGGCCAAGACCGCGTACCGGCTGCTCGTGGACCGCGCCTGGCGCGACGGGTGGCGCGGCGTGCTGAAGGTCGCGCTGGACGCCGTCGCCGACGCGGGCGTGTGGGTGCTCGCGCTGCGCCGCGACACCGGCCACCCCGACGGCTCCGGCGCGCACTTCTCGCTCGAGCCGCCGCCGCGCGGGCCGCTGCGGCTCGTCGGCGTGGCGACGGACGCGGCGAGCACCCGCGCGATCTGCGCCTGGCTGCACGAGGCGGCCGACCGCGGCGCCGACACCGCGCTCCTGACCCCCTGCCCCGAGACCGTCGTCGTCGGGCACGCCCCCGGCGACGGGCCGGCCGTCACCGCCGCCGGCGTCCGCGTCCGGCCGCTGTCCGGCGCGGCGGCGCTCGCGCTGACCCGCGGCCTCGACGCCGAGCGACAGGTGCGACAGGTCGACGCGCTCGTCGTCCCCGCCCGCCTGACCCCGCTCGCGCGACGCGCCGTCGCCCGGGTCGGCCACCATGCGCCCGTGCCCGTCACCACGCCCGTCGCCGACGCCCTGCACGCCGTCCGCGCCCACCGCACGCGGGGAGGCGCCGGTGCCTGAGCGACGGACCCTGTTCGTCACCGAGGACGCCCCGCGCCTGGGCTCCGGCCGCGCCCTGCGCGTCCACGGCGTCGTCCGCGCCCTCGCGCAGCTCGGCCCGGTCGACGTCCTGTACCCGCAGCGCGGCGTGCTCGAGCCCGGCGAGGAGTACCGCGCGATGGCCGGCGTGACCCTCCACGCGGCGGCGCCCTCGCGCGGCGCCCGGCGCGCGCTCGCCTACGCCGCCACCCGCGCCCGCGGCGTGCCCGACGGCTTCGCGCGCGGCGTCTCCCCCGAGCTCGTCCGCGCCGCCCGGCGGCTCGCCGCCACGCCCGACCGCGGGCACGTCGTCGCCGACGGGCCCGTCTGCGCCGCCGCCCTGCACGGCCTCGGCGCACGCGTGACCTACAACGCCCACAACCTCGAGGCGCAGCTGCGCGCCGACATCGGGGACATGGGCAGCCCGGCGCTGCTGCGACGCTTCGAGCGCCGGTTGCTCGCCCGCGTCGGCGAGTCGTGGATGGTCAGCGAGGCCGACATGGCCGGCGCGCGCGAGCTGTGCCCCGGCGCGACCCTGCGGCTCGTGCCCAACGTCGTCGACGCGGAGGCGGTCAGCCCCTCCCCGCCACCCGCCGGCGGGCCGGGGCGCGTGCTGCTGCTCGCCGACTGGACCTACCCGCCCAACGTCGAGGCCGGCCGGTTCCTGCTGCAGGAGATCGCGCCGCTGCTGCGCGCCGCCCGGCCCGGCACCGTGCTCGTGCTCGCCGGCCGCGACGCCGCCGGGGCGCTGGGCCTCGACGCGACCGCCCCGCCGCCCGGGGTCGAGCTGCCGGGGTTCGTGCCGGACATCGGGCCGCTCTACGCGACCAGCACCTGCGTCGCCGTGCCGCTGCTGACCGGCGGCGGCTCGCCGCTGAAGTTCGTCGAGGCGCTCGCGCACGGGCGGACCGTCGTCACCACCCCGCGCGGGGCCGCCGGGCTGCGCGGCACCCCCGGGGTGCACTACCGGGTCGCCGACGGGGCCGCGGCGTTCGCCGCCGCCGTCGGCGAGGTCCTCGCCGCCGGGGGCGACCCGGCGATGGCGACCGCCGCGCGCGAGCTCGCCCTGGCCGAGTACTCGATCACCTCCGTCGTGGAGCGGCTGCGCCCGTGGGCGACGAGCTCCTGATCGTCAACGCCGACGACTGGGGCGCCTCGGTCGCGGTCACCGACGCGATCGCGCGAGCCCACGCGGCCGGGGCGATCACCTCGACGACCGGCATGGTCTTCATGGCCGACAGCGTCCGCGCCGCCACCCTCGCGCGCGAGCGCGGCCTGCCGACCGGGCTGCACCTCAACCTCACCGAGGCGCTCGACGGCCCCGGCGTCGGCGCCGAGCACGCCGCCCGGCACGCGCGGCTGCGCGCGCACTTCGCCGACCTGCCGCGACGACGCTGGCGGTACACGCGCGCGGTCCGGCGTGACGTCGCCGCCGAGATCGCCGTCCAGCTCGCCGAGCACCGGCGCCTCTACGGCGCGCCGCCCGGGCACGTCGACTCCCACCACCACGTGCACGTCTGCCCGGACGTCCTGCTCAGCCCCGCCCTCCCGCGGGGGACGCGGGTGCGGCAGACGCGCAGCGCTCCGCCCGGCGCGGGCGCGCCGCGCACCCCGCAGGCCCTCGCGTCGACCGCCAAGGCCACGCTGATGCGGCGACGGTTCACCACGACCAGCCGGTTCTGGGCGATCGCCGACGTGCACCCCGCCCTCGGGGGCGCCGGCCTCGACGCCGCGCTCGCCGCCGCGCGCGGACGGACCGTGGAGGTGATGGTGCACCCGGGCTTCCCCGACGAGCTGCCGCTGCTGCTGGCCGACGACTGGCGCGCCTTCGTCGCGGCGGCGCGCGCCGGGGACTACGGGGCGCTGCGGCCGTCGTCGCGCAGGCGCGCCAGCGCGATGCGGTTGCCCGGGTAGAAGTGGCCGCGCGGCCGCTCCCGGAACACCGTGACCGGGACGCCCAGCTCGCGGCCGAGGTCGTGCAGCGCGTCGAGCTGTCCCCACACCTGGATCACGTCGAGCGTCGGGGCGGCCCGGGCCAGGACGGCGTCGAGCTCGGCGCGCACGTGCGCGCTGTCGGGCAGCGAGTCGGAGACGAACAGGTCCACGCGCTCCTCCCCGACCGCCGCGGGGATCCCGGTGCGCGAGTCCGCGACGTGGAGCGCCCAGCGCTCGCGCAGGTGCGGCGCGACGAGCGACCCGGCGCCCGGCATGACGTCGAGGCTCACGAGCCGCCCCGGCGCGCCCTCCTGCGCGTTGCGCTCCAGCGCCCGCAGCACCACCAGCGAGGCGAGCCCGTCGAGCACCCCCGCCTCGACCACCAGGGCGGGCCGGCGGGCGCGCACCAGGACCCAGGCCGCGAGGTGGTGGCCGACCGGATGCAGCCGGCGCTTGACGTCCAGGCGCCGGCGCGTGCGGCGCGCCAGGCCGCGGGTCAGCTCCTCGTCGGTCTCGACCTCCCGGGCGTGGGCGGCGAGCTGCGCCGCCGGCAGCCCGGTCTGCGCCGCGAGCACGGCGACGAGCTCGTCGACGTTGTCGAGCCGGTAGGTGAACGTGTCGACCTCCGGGTCGAGCAGCACGTAGCGCAGCCAGGTCACGGGGCTCGTGCGCAGTCGCACGTCGTGGCGGCGCAGCACCCCCGCCTTCGTGATCCAGCGCAGGCGACCGAGGCGCCGCAGCCGCCGGCGCGCGCCCTCGCCCATCAGTGCCTTGAGCTGCTGCTTCATCGGGGAGCGCCCGCGAGCGGGCGGGTCGCGTACCCTAGCGTCCGACCGCCACGCAGGACATGTGTCGCAGCGCCAGGGGGTCGTCCATCCGTCATCCGGCCGCGCCCCGCGCGCACCGCCGGCGTCCAAGGTCCATGAGCAGACGCGCGATCATCCTGGCCGGTGGCCTCGGCACCCGGCTCCGCCCCTACACCGTCACCCTCCCGAAGCCGCTGATGCCGGTCGGCGACCGGCCGATCCTCGACATCGTGCTGCGCCAGCTGCGCCACCACGGCTTCGAGCACGTCACGATCGCGACCGGCCACCTCGCCGAGCTCATCGAGGCGTACTGCCGCAACGGGGAGCGCTACGGCCTGCGGATCGACTACTTCCGGGAGGAGGAGCCGCTCGGGACGGTCGGCGCGCTCGCGCTGATCGACGGGCTGCGTGACGAGCCGTTCCTCGTCATGAACGGGGACGTCCTCACCGACCTCGACTACGCCGCGCTGCTCGCGCGGCACGAGGCGAGCGACGCGGTCGCCACGATCGCCACCCGCGTGAGCACCGTCGAGGTCTCGCTCGGCGTCCTGCACTTCGACGCGACCGACGACACGCGCCTGGCCGACTACTCCGAGAAGCCGACGCACCGCTACGAGTCCTCGATGGGCGTGTACTGCTTCTCCCCGAAGGCGATCGAGTACATCGAGCCCGGCGTGCGCCTGGACTTCCCCGACCACATGCTGCGGCTCGTCGCCGCCGGCGAGGTCGTCCGCGGCTGGCGCTCGGAGGACTTCTGGCTCGACATCGGCCGGCCCGGCGACTACGAGCAGGCCCAGGAGGACTACGAGCGCCTCGTCGACCGCCTGCTGCCCGGAGGCGCCTGAGCGATGGACGAGGACCGGCCCCACGGGCTGGACATCGTCTGCGTCGGCTTCGCCGAGTGGGACAGCGAGCTGTGGACCAACCAGCACCACCTCATGTCCCGCCTGGCGGCGGACAACCGCGTCCTGTTCATCGAGTCGCTCGGGCTGCGCCGCCCGACGCTCACCGGCCGCGACCTGCGCCGCATGCGCCGCCGGTTCGTCCGCGGGCTGCGGCCCGCGCGCCGGATCGACTCGCCGCACGGCGGGCACGTCTGGGTGCTCTCGCCGATGGTCCTGCCGTTCCACGGCTCACGCGTCGCGCGCGCCCTCAACGGCCGGCTGCTCGCCCAGCTCGTGCGGCGGGCGGTGCGGCGCGCGTTCCCGGGCCCGCGCGGCCGCCGCGCGCTGTGGGGGTACGTGCCGCAGGCGGAGATCCTCCTGCACGTCGTCTCCCCCGACCTCGTCGTCTACCACTGCGTCGACGACATCGGCGCGCAGGACGGCATCGACGCGTCCGTCTACGTCGACGCCGAGCACCGCTTCGCCGCCCGCGCCGACCTCGTGCTCGCCAGCTCCGCGATCCTCGCCGCCCGGATGCGCGACCTCAACGACCGCGTCGTCGACGCGCCGAACGTCGCCGACGTCGCCGCGTTCGCCGCCGCGCTCGGGCCCGGACCGGTCGACGGCCCGGTCGCCGCGCTCCCCGGCCCGCGCCTGGTGTTCACCGGAGCGGTCGCCGCCAAGAAGCTCGACGTCGACCTGCTCGCCGGGGTCGCCCGCGCCCGGCCGGGCTGGTCGATCGCGCTCGTCGGGCCCGTCGGCCTGGGCGACCCCGCCGCCGACATCTCGCGCCTGACCGACCTTCCCAACGTGCACCTGCTCGGCGCGCGCAGCTACGAGGAGCTGCCCGCGGTGCTGCGCGCCGCGGACGTCGCGCTGATCCCCTACCGGCGCTCGCCGCTGACCGACTCGATCTTCCCGATGAAGGTCTACGAGTACCTCGCCGCCGGCCTGCCGGTCGTGTCGACGCCGCTGCCGTCGATCGCCGAGGTCCCCGACATCGCGTTCGCCGCCGACGTCCCCGCAACCGTCGCCGCCGTCGAGGACGCCCTGGCCGCCGACGGGCCACAGGAGCGGCGCGCCCGCTCCGCCGCGGCGGCGGGCCACTCGTGGGACGATCGGCTCGTGCAGATCCGCGACGCCCTCGACGACCTCCCCGGAGCCTCCGCGTGACCCAGGACGAATGGCGCTCCGCCTGCCTGCTGTTCGCCGCCGAGCTCGCGGACGGCACGCTCGCCCCGCGCGACCTCGACCACCCCGCCGTGCTCGAGGCCGTCCGCTCGATGCCGGTGCCGTCGCTGCCGAGCCGCACGCTGCAGCGCGTGCAGCTGCGCAACGGCAACCTCGGCTACGACGAGCACGTCGTCGCGCCGCTGCTCGCCGCCCGTGACGCGGTGCTCGGCAGCGACCGGCCGCGCGCGCCGCGGTTCCTGGTGCGCGTCGACGAGTTCCCCCACTACCGCGCATGGGACCGGCCCGACACCTACGGGACCGACGTGTTCGCGCGCTTCCACCGCACGCTGCGCGACGCCGGCGTCGCCTACCTGCTCGCGGTCGTCCCGTGGGTCCCGCGCGAGCCGCTGGACCCCGACGTCGACGAGTGGCGCCCCCACACGCAGGACGAGCTCGACACGCTCGCCGCGCTGCGCCGCGAGGGCGTCGCGTTCGGCGTCCACGGCCTCGACCACCGCACCCGCTCGGCGAACCCGCGCAAGCACTCCGAGTTCCTCGGCCTCGACGACGACGACACCGTGCAGCGGCTGGAGGCCGCCGCCGGGGTGCTGCGCGACGAGGCGCTGCACGCCGACGTGTTCGTGCCGCCCTACAACCGCTTCGGCCGCCGTCAGTACGGGCTGATGGCCGACCGCTTCGACGTCGTCACCGGTGGCCCCGAGTCCGTCGCGCACCTCGGCTTCCACCGCACCCCGCTGTGGCGTGCGGACGCCGTGTACCTGCCCGCCTACGCGCCCCTGTACGGGCGCGCGAGCGAGGTGCTGCCCGCGGTCCGCGCGCTGCGCGAGCAGGGCGCCGACCTGTGGCACCCGATCGTGCTGCACTGGGGCTGGGAGGCCGACGACGGCTGGACCGCGCTGGAGGCGCTTTGCGCCGAGCTCGGGGCCGACGCGCGCCCGTGGGAGGAGTTCCTCGCCGCCGCCGACATGAGCGGCAAGGTCGGGGCGCTCGCCGCGCAGGGGGACGCCGGATGAAGATCGTCTCGGTGATGACGACCACGTCCCCCGGCGGCGCCGAGTTCGCGGCCGTGGAGATGCTCGACGCGCTCGTCGCCCGCGGCCACGACTGCGTGATGCTCAGCGACGACCCCGGGATCGGACGCGGCACCGGCGTGCGCGTCGAGCCGATCGCGATCGGGCCGAAGCTGTCGGTGCGCACCTGGGGCTCGCTGATGCTGCGGTTCGTGCCGTACGTGCGGCGGCTGCGCCGCGCGCTCGAGGCGCAGGCGCCCTACGACGTGCTGCTCGTCCACTACAAGAAGGAGCAGCTGATGGCGCGCTGGCTCCCCCGCGAGCTGCGCGCGACGCTCGTGTGGTGCGAGTGGGGGCCGGTCCCGTTCCCGCTGCGCAAGGGCCTGCCCCGACGGATGTACCTCGCCGCCGGGGAGCGCGCCGACCTCGTGCTCGCGATCTCGCAGGGGACGAAGGACTCCGTCTGCGCGGTCGGGATTCCGCCGCAGGAGGTCGTGGTCGTCCCCAACGTGCTGCGCACCGACGAGATCGACTGCTCGCCCGAGGGTCGCGCCCGCGTGCGCGAGCGGCTCGGCATCCCGGCGGACGCGTTCGTCGTCGGCTGCATCTCGCGCTTCCACGTCAAGAAGCGCAACGACGTCGTCGTCGACGCGGTCATGCGGCTGCCCGACGACGTCCACCTGATCCTCGCCGGCAGCGGCGAGACCGAGGCGCAGCTGCGCGAGCTCGGCGCGCCGCTCGGGGACCGGCTGCACGTCATCGACACGCCGCGCGGCGACGTCGGCGACGTCCTCAGCGCCTTCGACGTCAGCGTCTTCTGCCCGTCCCCGACCGAGGGGCAGCCGCGCGCGGTGATCCTCGGGATGCTCGCCCGGCGCCCCTGCCTGTCGACCGGGGCGGAGGGCGTGCACGACATGATCCACGCGGACTTCGGGGCGATCTCCTCCCCGGAGAACGACCCGGACGCGCTCGTCGCGCTGCTGCGCCGCTACCTCGAGGACCCGCAGCTCGGGCCCCGCCAGGGGGACGCCGCGCGCGCCTACGCCGAGCGGACCTACGCGGCGCCCGTCGTCGCCGAGCTCCTCGAGGGGCTCATGCGCGACGCCGGCGCGAGCGGCTGACCGGCTGCCGGGGCGACGACGGCCGCGCCGCTCAGGCGAGGATCTCGCGCAGCGCGCCGATGACCAGGTCGACCTCGCGCGCGCCGAACGACGAGGACAGCGGCAGCGCCGTGTGCCGCGCTGCGATCGCCTCCGCGCGCGGCCGCGATCCCGCGTCGGCGTAGCCGCTGAACATCGTCAGCGCCGGATACCAGGTGGTCTGGATGCCGCGCGCGGCGAGCTCCTCGCGGACCCGGTCGCGCGTGGCGAGGTCCTCGAGCAGCACCGCGAAGCAGAAGTGCGTCGCGCGCTCGACGAGCGCGTCGTCGTCCCAGGGGACGAGCACCCCGTCGAGCCCCGCGAGCGCCTGGCGGTAGGCCTGCGTCATCGCGCGGCGACGGTCGAGGTCCGCCTCGAGGCGGCCGAGCCGGCTGAGGCCGAGCGCGGCGCGCGGCTCGTCGAGGCGGTAGTTGAACCCCACGTCGAGGATGTCGTAGCTCTCGGCGTGCCCGCGGTGACGGTCCCACGTGACCGAGGTCATCGCGTGCGAGCGCAGCGACCGCACCTTCGCGGCGAGCGTCTCGTCGTCGGTGGTGACCATCCCGCCCTCACCGACGCACAGCTGCTTCTTGGAGAAGAAGCTGAAGCAGCCCGCGTCGGAGCGCGACCCGACCCGGGCGCCGTCGGCGTCCCGCGCCAGCACCGCCTGGGCGCAGTCCTCGACCACGCGCAGCCCGTGCTCGTCGGCGAGCGCGCGGACGGCCGCGAGGTCGCACGCGTAGCCCATGAAGTGCGTCGGCAGGATCGCGCGGGTGCGGGCGGTGACGCGCGCCGCCGCGTCCTGCGGGTCGAGGTTCGGGTCGTGCGGGCCGACGCTGTCGACGAGCACCGGCACGCCGCCGCACGCGCGGACCGCCGCGGCCCCGGCGACGAACGTCAGCGCCGGGACGAGCACCTCGTCCCCCGGCCCGATCCCCGCGGCGAGCAGCGCCAGGTGCAGCGCCGCGGTGCCCGACGAGACGGCGACCGCGTGCTGCACGCCGACGAGCTCCGCGAAGCGCCGCTCGAGCTCCTGGGTGCGCGGCCCCATCGTCAGCCAGCCGTCGCGGTAGCAGGCGAGGACCGCCTCGACGTCCTCCTCCGCCACGACGACGTCGGTCAGCGGGACGGTCCAGCTCATCGCGACACCCCGGCGCGCAGCGCCCGCAGCTCCTGGTCGATCGACCGCACGACGTGGTCCTGCTGCTCCTCGGTGAGGTGCGGGAACAGCGGGATCGTGACCTCGCACCGCGACGCGAGCTCGGCCCGCGGCAGCGACACGCCCGCGAAGCGCTCGCGGTACGCGGTGAACTCGTGCACCGACGGGTAGAACAGCGAGGTCTGCACGCCGTGCTTCTCGCGCAGCGCGATCCGCAGCGGGCCCTGCACCTCGGGCGCCACCATGATCGGCAGCACGTAGCAGGAGGACGTGTCGACGTCCTCGTCGCGGTAGGGCAGCGTGACGCCCTCGACCGCGCCGAGCAGCTCGCGGTACCGGCGCGTCAGCACGCGCCGGCGCGCGATGTCGTCCTCGAGCCGCCGGAAGCGGCTCGACAGCAACGCGGCGCGCGGCTCGTCCAGGCGGTAGTTGAAGCCCAGGCCGGTGACGTCGTAGGTCGTGGTCGCGCCGGTGTGCCGCGCCCAGGTCCCGGAGGTCATCGCGTGCGAGCGCAGCGCCCGGGCCTGCTCGGCGACCGCGTCGTCGTCGGTGGACAGCAGGCCGCCCTCGCCGACCGAGAGGATCTTGTTCGAGAAGAAGCTGAACGCGCCCGCCAGGCCGAACGAGCCGAGCTTGCGCCCGCCCGCCGTCGCGCTGGGCGCGTGCGCGACGTCCTCGATCAGCGCGAGCCCGTGCTCGCAGCACAGGGCCTGCAGCTCCTGCACGGGGGCCGCGTACCCGGCGAAGTGCACGCACGCGACCGCCTTCGTGCGCGGCGTGATCCTGCGCGCCACGTCCTGCGGGTCGATCGACGGGTCCTCGAGCCCGCGGATGTCGGCGAAGACCGGCGTGCCGCCCGCGTAGAGCACGGCGGCGGCGGTCGCGGCGAACGTGAACGCGGGCACGATCACCTCGTCCCCGGGGCCGACCCCCGCGGCGAGGTAGGCGAGGTGCAGCGCCGCGGTGCACGAGCTGACCGCCACCGCGTGGCGGACGCCGAGGTGCGCGGCGAACGTCTCCTCGAACTCCTGCGTGCGCGGCCCGAGGGTCAGCCACCCGGAGCGCAGGGTCTGGGCGACCGCCTCAAGGTCCTGCGGCTCGAGGCGCAGGTCGAAGAGCGGGATCTCCGGGAAGCCGCCCGCGCTCACGGGATGTTCTTGAACTTCCCGGCGAACGGGTCCCCGAAGACGCCCTCGTCGAGACCGCGGAGGATCTCGCCGATGCCGTCGGGCACGGTCATGAGGGTCTCGAAGCCGAGCACCTCGCGGATCTTGTCGAAGCTCACCTTGTAGTCGCGCGGGTCCTCGTCGCGCTTGACGTAGCTGACCGTGCCGCGGTCGGTCTGCCGGCCGATCTCGTGCACGAGGTCGAGCTTGCGGTAGTTCTCGCCCGAGCGGCCGACGTTGAAGACCTGCTTGCCGGCGATCGCCGGGTCGGCGGTCAGGGCGGCGACGACCCCGCGCCCCGCGTCCTTGACGTGCACGTACGGCCGCCAGAACTGCTCGCCGAACACCTCGAGCTCGCGGTCGGCCCACAGGTCGCGGGTGAACTCGTTGACGGTCAGGTCGAAGCGCATGCGCGGCGCGACGCCGTACACGGTCGCGAACCGCAGGCAGGTCGGGATCATCTGCCCGAAGTCCTCGGTCATCAGCCGCTGCTCGACCCCGACCTTCTGGCGCGCGTAGAGCGAGACCGGGGCCAACTCCCCCTCCTCGGTGATCGGCACGGTCGGGTCGGCCATGCGGCCGTAGTTCGAGCAGGTCGACGCCATGATCCAGCGCTGCACGCCCGCGGCGGCCGCCTCGTCGATGAGGTCGTGGGAGGCCCGGACGTTCACGTCCTCGGAGAGCTCCGGGTCCAGCGCGCAGGCGGGGTCGCCGACGATCGCGCCGAGGTGGACGACCGCGTCGGCGCCCTGCAGGGCCTCGGCGCGGGCGGCCTGGTCGCGCAGGTCCCCCTCGACGAGCGTGACGCCCTTGGCCCGCAGGTCCGCGGCGATGTCGGCCTGCCCGTGCAGCAGGCTGTCCAGCGCGCGGACGGCCTTGCCCTGCGCCAGCAGCTCCTCGCACAGCGGGGCGCCGATGTATCCGGCTCCTCCCGTGACCAGCACCGTCTCGACCATCACGTCTCCTTGGGGTCCGCCGGCGTCCGGGTGCCGGTCTCGAGTGGATCGTAGACCGAGGTCGTAGACGTCGGAAGTCATGTGTCGCACGACGGTACGCCCGTCCGCCCATCCGCGGCCGTCGCTCGCGCGCACCCGCGTGCGAGAATCCTGGGGATGACCTCGTCGGCGCACCCCCGGTCCGGACCGCCGGACGATCCGCCCCTGCGCGGGCGCGACATCGTCTGCGTCGGCTTCTCCGACTGGGGCAAGGACCTGCTCACCAACGAGCAGCACCTGCTGATCCGCCTCGCGGAGCACAACCGGATCCTGTTCGTCGAGTCGCTCGGCCTGCGCCGCCCGCAGGTCGCCGGCCGCGACCTCAAGCGGATGGCGCGCCGGCTCGTACGCGGCGTCATGCCGGCCCGCGAGGTCGACGGCGTCCACGTGCTGTCGCCGCTGGTCCTGCCGATCCACCACCTCGCGTGGGCCAAGCGCTTCAACGCGTTCGTGCTGCCGCGCCTCGTGCGTCGTGCCGTCCGCCGGCTCGGGCTGCGCGACGTCGTGCTGTGGACGTTCGTCCCGCAGGCCGAGGTGCTGCTCGAGCCGCTGCAGCCGCGCACCGTCCTCTACTACGTCGACGACGACCACGCCGCGAAGAAGGGCATCGACGCCGACAGCTTCCGCGCCGCGGAGGAGCGGTTCGCCCGCCGCGCGGACGTCGTGATGGCCAGCGCGCCCGAGCTCGCCGAGCGCATGCGCACGCTCAACGACAACGTCCACGAGGCGTTCAACGTCGCCGACACGGCGCTGTTCGCCACCGCGCTGCAGGACGGCCCGGTCGACCCGGCGGTCGCCGCCCTGCCCGAGCCGCGCGTCGTCTTCGTCGGGGCGATCATCGCGTCGAAGATCGACATCCCGCTGGTGCGCGAGCTGTCGGCGCTGCGTCCCGGCTGGAGCTTCGCGTTCGTCGGCCCGATCGGTCCCGGGGACCCGACCACGAACGTCGACGGCCTGAAGGACCTGCCCAACGTGCACCTCCTCGGCCACCGCCCGTACGAGCAGCTGCCGGAGGTGCTGCGCGGCGGCGCGGTCGCGATCATGCCGTACCACACCGGTGGCGAGATGCGCAGCGTCTTCCCGATGAAGACCTACGAGTACCTCGGGGCGGGCCTGCCGGTCGTCTCCACCTCCCTACCCGCGCTCGCCGACGTCGACCTGATCGACAAGGTCGCCACGGCCCAGGAGATGGTCGACCGGATCGAGGCGGCGATGGCCGCCGACTCCCCGGCGCAGCGCGCCGCGCGGTCCGCGTCGGTCCAGCAGTTCTCGTGGGAGTCGCGGATGGCGCAGCTGGGGCGGCTGCTCGGGTCGGGGGACCAGCTGGCCGCCGGCGGCTGACGTGCGGATCCTCGTCGTCTCGAACATCTACCCGCCGGTGGTGCGCGGCGGGTACGAGGTCGAGTGCAGCGGCGTGGTCGACCGGCTGCGCGAGCTCCACGACGTCCACGTGCTGACCTCGACGCTCGACGACCCCGCCCCGCGCCCCGGGGTCACCGCCACGCTCCCGTTCCTGGACCACGACCTGTCGGGGACGCTGCGCGCCCCCGCCGGCGCGTTCGCCGGGGGGCGCGAGACCCGCCGGGTGCTCGAGCGGGTGCGGCCGGACCTCGTGTGGGTCTGGAACGGCTCGTGCCTGCCGGACACGGCGCTCGGCGCGCTCGCGCACGCCGACGTGCCGCTCGCGTTCCGCGTCTGCGAGCACTGGTTCGCGGACGTCCTGCGCGCCGACCGCTTCGGCGCCCACCTGCGGGGCGGCGAGGACGGCCCGCGCGACCGGCTCTGGGGCACGGCGATGCGCGCGCTGAACCGGCACCCGCGGCTGCGCCACGACCCCGACCGACGGTTCCGCGCCGCGATCTCGTGGAACTCCGCCGCGATCCGCGGCATGGCGCCCGCCCCGGCCGCGGTGGACGTGGCGTACGAGACCGTCCTGCACTCCACCTCGCGCAAGCTGCCGCAGCTCGCCGCGCTCCCCCGCGAGCCCGCCGCCACGCCGACCGTCCTCTTCCTCGGCCGCAAGGACGCGATGAAGGGCGCCGACGTCGCCGTCCGCGCGGTCGCCCGGCTGCGCGACCGGCACGGCGTCACCGCACGGCTCGTCCTCGCGGGGCCCGACGGCGTCGACGGGCCCGCGTTCGCGACGCGCGTCGCCGCGCAGGAGGGCGTCACCGACCTCGTCGAGGACCGCGGGCCGCTGGACGCCGACGGGGTCGGCGCGCAGCTCGGCGCCGCCCACGCGCTGGTCGTGCCGTCGGTGTGGCCCGAGCCGTACCCGCTCGTCAGCATCGAGGGGGCGGCCGCGCGCGTCCCGCTCGTCGCGTCGCGCGCCGGTGGCATCCCCGAGTTCGTGCACGACGACGTCGAGGGCCTGCTGTTCGACGCCGGCGACGCCGACGGCTGCGCCCTGGCCCTGCACCGCACCCTCACCGACGCGCAGGGCACCGCGCGGCGCGTCGCGGCCGCCGCGCAGGCCGCCGAGCGGCACGGCTGGGAACGCTACCTCGACGCCTCCGAGGCGTTCATCGACGACGCGCTGGCCGCGCTGCGGGGCTGAGCGTGACCGGCGAGCAGGACGCCCTGGAGGCCGGACGCGGCCGCGCGGCGCTCGACGTGCTCGTGCAGCTCGTCGGGCGGTTCGGGAACCTCGCGCTCGGCGTCGTCGCCACGGTCGTCCTCGTCCAGGCGCTCGGCATCGAGGGCAACGGCCAGTGGGCGACGATCCTCGCCGTCGCCACGCTCGTCGGCGTCGCCGGGGAGTTCGGGCTCGAGCCCTCCGCGGTCCGGCTCGCCGCCCAGGAGCGCGAGGACGAGGCCCGCTGGATCACGGCGCTGCTGCTCGTGCGCTGCGCGATCGCGCTGCCCGCCTCGCTGCTGGCGGCCGCCATCTGCTTCGCCGTCTCGACCGACGGGACCATGGCGCTCGCCGGGGCGCTCGTCAGCGGCACGATCCTCGCCGGGGCGCCGATGTCGCTGCGGACCATCTTCCAGCTGCGCGTGCGCAACGACGTCCCGATCGTCGTGATGACCGTCAACAGCGTCGCGTGGCTCGCGGCGATCGTCCTGCTCGCGGTCCTCGACGGCGGGCTCGTCGCGTTCGCCGCCAGCTTCCTCGCGATCCAGGTCGCGACCACCGGCCTGATGGTCGTCCTCGCGCTGCGCGAGCTCGACCTGCAGGGCGGGGAGCTCGTCGCGCGCGCCCGGCGGCTCGTGCGGATCGGGTTCGTCGTCGGGATCGGCACCGCGCTGACGACCGCCTACGCGAAGATCGACCAGGTCATGGTGCTCGAGATCGCCGGCGAGCGGGACGCCGGCCTCTACGGCAGCGCGTACATCCTGCTCGACCGCCTGCAGTTCATCCCCTCCGCGGTGATGACCACCGCGTTCCCGCTGCTGGCGGCCGCCTGGCCCGGGGACCGGCCGCGCATCCACGGGCTCGCGCAGCGCATCCTCGAGCTGCTGCTGCTCGCCTCCGCGCCGATCCTCGCCTTCACCGTCGTCGCGCCCGAGCAGGTCGTGCGGGCCCTGTTCGGCGCCGAGTTCCAGGACGCGGGCGCGGCGCTGCCGATCCTCATGGGCGCCTACGTGCTGGTGGCGTTCGGCTACCTCATGGGCTTCATGGCGATCGTCGTCGACGCCCAGCGGATCTTCGTGCGGATCGCGCTCGCCGGGCTCCTGTTCAACGTCGTCGCGAACCTGCTCGTCATCCCCGACCACGGGTACGTCGGCGCCGCCTGGACGACGCTCGCGACCGAGGTGCTCGTCTGCGGGCTCGCCGCCCGCGCGACGCTCGTCGGGCGGGTCGGGATGCGGCCCGCCCTGGTGCCGCTGCTGCGGATCGCCGCGGCCGCCGCGGTGATGGGCGTCGCCGTCGCGGCGGCGGAGCGCGCGGGCGCCCCGCTCGCGGTCCTCGTCATCACCGCCGCGCTGAGCTACCCGGCCGCCGTGCTGGCGCTGCGGGCCGTCCCCCGCTCCGACGTCACGCGCGCCGTCGGGGCCGTCCGCGGCCGTCTCGGCGGATGAACCGGCGCACCGACCGTCCGCCGGGACGGACACTCGGGGAGATGCGCCGCCTGCGACTGCTCGTCCTGCTCCCCGCCGCCCTCACCCTCGGGACGCTCGGCTGCGCCGCCTCCGACGGCGAGCCGCTGCCCACCGTCCCCCGGCTGGGGCTGGTGTCCAACACGCTGGACTGGGGCACGCAGATGGCGGCGATGCAGCGTCGCTCCCGCGACCTCGGCGCCGGCTGGCTGCGCGAGGAGATCCGCTGGAACGAGGTCGAGCCCGTCCGCGGCACGCGGCGCTGGGCGCGCACCGACCGGCTCGTCGCGTCGGCGACCCGCCGCGGCCTGCGGATCCTCCCGCTGCTCATCGGCACGCCCCGGTGGGCCGCCCCCGACCCGACGACGATCCCGACCGACCCGCGCCGCTACGCGGCGTTCGCCCGGGACGTCGTGCGCCGGTACGGGCCCGACGGGGCCTTCTGGCGGGCCAACCCGGACCTCGACCGCCGCTTCGCCATGGCCTGGTTCGAGCTGTGGAACGAGCCGTTCCTGCCCCAGTTCGCCGCCGACCGCCAGGACGCGGGCACCTACGCGCGGCTCGTCCAGGCGGCGGGCAACGCGATCCACGCCGCGCACCCGCGCGCCAGGGTCCTCGCCGCGATGGAGTACGAGTGGAAGACGCCCGACGGGACGTTCCGCCGCTGGGTGCGCGACGTGCACGCCGCAGTGCCCAAGCTGGCCGAGAGCTACGACGGGGTCGCCGTCCACCCCTACTCCCCCGGCGCGCCGATCGGCACCGCCGCCGCCGGCGCCTCCAAGGACCTGCGCCGGATGGAGCTGATCCGCGAGGACCTGCGCACCGTCGGGGGTCCGACCGACCAGGTCTGGATCACCGAGATCGGCTGGCCCACCTGCCCGCAGCGCCCGGCGTGCGTGTCCCGCGCGCAGCAGGCCCGCTACCTCGAGCAGGCGATCCGCGCCGCGGGCGGCCGCTACCGCGGCTGGGTCCGCGCCCTGTTCGCGTACGCCCTGTTCGACTTCCGGCCCGCGAGCGGCGAGCCGCTGCGCGAGGGCGCCTTCGGCCTGCTGGAGCTCGACGGCCGGGAGAAGCCGGCGGCCGCGGTGCTGCGCCGCGCCGGCCGCTGAGCCGCGGTCAGTCCCCGAGGACCGCGAGCGCCGCGGGCACCCCGGGACGGGCGGCGAGGACCGCGCGCATGCGGCGCGCCTCGTCGTCGGTCGTGCGTCCCAGTCGGGCGACGACGAGGCAGGCGTCGACCTCGTCGCGGTCCAGCAGCACGCGCGCGTCGGCGACCGGCAGCAGCGGCGGCGCGTCGAGCACGAGCACGTCGGCGAGGGCGTGCAGCTCGTCGAGGACGGCGCCGAGCGCCGCGCTGCGCAGCAGCTCCGGCGCGTTGGGCACGGGCGGCCCGCCGGGCAGGACGACCAGCGAGCGCAGCCCGGGGATGGCGGGCTGCACCAGCTCCCGCACGGGCAGCCCGCCGACGAGCGCGGTGGTCAGGCCGCGCCCCGGCGCGGGCAGGTCGAAGCGGGTCGCCATGGTGGGACGGCGCAGGTCCATCTCGACCAGCGCGACGCGCAGCCCCGCGAGCGCGTAGGCGCGCGCGAGCTCCCCGGCAAGGGCGGAGGCGCCCTCCCCGGCCACCGCGCTCGTGACGAGCACCGTGCGCGCGTCCGGCGCGCGGGCCTCGAGGCCACTGCGGACGATGCGCAGCGCGTCCAGGCGGGCTGGGCCGTCGGGCTCGGTCGGGACGGTCGCGAGCACCGGCAGCCCGGTCAGGGCCGCCACCTCCTCCGGGCGGCGCAGCCGCCGGTCGAGCAGCTCGAGCAGCACGACGACGAGCGCGCCGAGCCCGAGCCCCAGGGTGACGCCGACGACCGCCGAGCGCTTGGGCAGCGGGGCGGCGGGCGTGGACGAGGCGCTGGCGCGACTCGCGACCTCGACGTCCCCCGTCGTCACCGCCTGCAGCGCCCGGACCTTGCGCAGCGCCTGCAGCAGCTCGCGTCGCTCCCGGGAGTCCCCGTCGGGCAGGGCGGCCAGCTGCTGCTGCAGCGTGCGCGCCCCCCCCCCCCGCGAGCCGCCGGTCGCTCGCGCGGCGGAACACGACGAACTGGTCGGCGAACGCGTTGGCCAGCCGGGCCGCGCCCTCCGGGTCCGGGTCGCTGGCCGTCAGCTCGAGCAGGTCGGTGTCGGGCTCGTTCGTCACGTCGATGCGGTCCAGCAGCCCCGAGACGTCCAGCGGCGAGCGCAGCGAGGCGCGCACGAGCTCGGCGACGTCGTTGGAGCGCGCGAGCAGCAGGTTCGTCGCCGCGGCCCGGGCCGGATCCGGCGGCCGCGCGCCCGGGTCGATCAGGGTCAGCAGGCTCGACTGGCGCACGAGGACGGTCGCGGTCGCCGTGTAGGTCTTCTCGGTCGTGACCGCCCGCGCGACGAAGACGCCGCCCACGACCGCGGCGGACAGCGCGAGGATCCACCAGCGGGCGCGCAGCAGCCGCCACGCGTTCTCCAGCGAGGTGGGGGTCGCCGCGGTCGGGCCCGGGCCGGTCACGCGGCGCTCCCCGCCCGGGACGGCAGCCCGCGGTAGGCGACCGCGAGCAGGCCCATGCTCAGCGCGAGGACCGCGGTGCCGCGCTCGTCGGAGCCCATGATCGACGCGGCGAGCTCGACGATCACGAAGCCGATCGCGCCGACCGCGGCCGCCAGCGCGGCGCAGCGCACGAGCGGGTCGCCGTGGCGGCGCCAGACGCGCAGTCCGGTCCACAGGACCGACCCGAGCACCGCGAGGTACGCGAGCCCGCCGAGCACCCCGGCCTTCATCCACCACCACAGCAGCCCGAAGTGCGCGTACTGGTGCAGATCCTGGCCCTCGAACGGCAGCGGGTAGCGGGTCGGCCAGTCGACGCCGACGCCGATCCCGGTCAGCGGCTCCCGCTCGAGCGCGAGCAGCACGTTGCGCCGCTCCGAGAGCCGGTAGCGGTCCTGGTCGTTGCGGCTGACCTTCTGCGGCGAGAGCGACTGCGCCCGCTGCACGACCTCGCTGTCGGACCCGCCGAGCAGGCCGCCGGTGAACGCCGCGTACCCGGTCAGCCCCACGAGCACGACGACCACGGGCAGCAGCCGGCGCAGCTCGCGGCCGGAGCCGAGCAGCAGCAGCACGAGCAGGCAGGCGATCGCCGCCAGCCAGAAGGAGCGCCGGTAGGAGAGCACCATGCAGGCGACGACGACCGGGACCGTGAGGCGGGCCAGGCGGCTCGTCGGGACCCCCGCGAGGGTCGCCGCGAGCATGCCCAGGAGGAAGAGGACGAACAGGTAGTTCGTGGCCGGCTCGTAGTACGTGATGCGTCCCAGGCCCGTCGACACCGCGCCGAGCCCGCCGAAGACGACGACGAACCCGGCGAGCGCCTTGACGAGCGCGATGACCGGGATCGCCCGCAGCACGCGGCGCAGCTGCTCGTCGGTGCGCACGACGTGCACCACGAGGAACGGCATCGTGAACAGCGGGGCGGTCGTCTGGATCGTCGAGACGATCGTGTACGGGATCGCCTTCCCGCCGAGGACGCCGTACAGCGTCCCGAAGACCAGCGCCGCCGCGACGAGGCCGAGCGCGAGCCCGAACGGCGCGACGCCGCGGAAGCCGACCTCCCGGCGGATCCCGTCGAGGACGACCGCGGCGACGGCGAGGAGCGTCAGCAGGTTCACCGGGCTGAGCGTCACCGCGGTCGGCGTGTAGAGCGTCTCGAACGCCGGGACGCCCCACTCGCGCGTCGCCTCCGCCCCGATCAGGACGCCGACCGTGACCGCGACCGCCCAGCCCGGATGCCCGAGCAGGAAGACCGCGGCGGCCAGCGCGACGAGCCCGAGCACCGCCAGGAGCGGACCGGCGACCACCGCCGCCCCGACGAACCCGACCGCGAGGGCACCGGCGAGCAGGACGGGCAGCGGACCGACGCGGACGTCCCCGGGACGGACGGCCGTGAGGCTGGGCGTCGCCACCGGACCTCAGACCGGGACGCGCCGGCCCGTGCCCGACTGGCCGCTGCCGTAGTAGTCGTAGCCGGCGTCCAGCACGCGGACCCCGTTGACCACGAGACCGGCCCGCGCGCCCGGGAAGCGGTCGAGCACGGCACGCGTGCGCCGGACCTCCTCGCGGGTCGTGTGGTACGCGCGGGCCGTGATCAGCACCGCGTCGATCTCCGGCCGGTCGAGCAGCACCTGCGAGTCGGCGACCGGCAGCAGCGGCGGCGCGTCGAGCACGATCAGGTCCGCGGTGGCGGCGAGGTCGTCGAGCACGCGGCCCATCTGCGGGGACCGCAGCAGCTCGGCCGCGTTGGGCGGCGTCGGCCCGGAGGGCAGCACCCGCAGCGTCGTCAGGCCGGGCAGCACCTGCCGCGCGAGCGTGTCCACCGGCGTGCCGCCGATCAGCGCGGTGGTCAGGCCGCGCGGGTCCCCGGCGAGGTCGAACTGGTCCTGGAACGTCGGCCGGCGCAGGTCGACCTCGACGAGCACGACCTGCTGGCCGGACAGCGCCGCGGCCCGCGCGAGCCCGGCGGCCGTCGTCGACTTGCCCTCCCCGGGCACGGCGCTCGTGACGAGCACCACGCGGATCGGGCGGTCCCGCTCGAGCGTCCCGAGGCTGCTGCGCAGGATCCGGAACGGCTCGAGCGCGAGGCTGCGGTCGCGCTGGGTGGCGGGGTCGCGCGGGCGCTCCGGGATCGTCGTCAGGGCCGGCAGCCGGTAGAGCGCCTCGAAGTCCTCCCCCGCCTTGATGCGCCGGTCGAAGAGGTCGATCAGGTAGATCAGGACCAGCCCGAGCACGAGCCCGAGGAGCAGGGCGAGCAGCGCCGAGCGGCGCAGGTCGGGGGACGCCGCGGAGGTGGGGACGGTCGCCCGGTCGACGACCTGCGCGCCGCCGGTCGTGACGGCGGACAGCGCGTTGATCGTCTGGAGGGTCTGCTCGAGCTGCGCGCGCTCCGCGGTCGCGGTCTGCGGCAGCGCGGCGAGGCGGCGGCGCACGAGGTCCTGGCCGTCGGCGATCTGCCGCCGGTCGGCTTCGGCGCGGAAGGCGACGAACTGGTCGGCGAACGCGTCGGCGAGGCGCTTGGCGCGGTCCGCCGAGGGATCGGTGACCGTGATCGTGATGATGTCCGCGTCGGGCTCCGCGACGGCGTCGACGCGGTCCAGCAGCTCCTCGGGGCTCTCGGGCGCGCGGAGCGCGCGCTTGACCCGCTGCGCGACGGCGACCGAGCGGACCAGCAGCACGTTGGTCGAGGCGTCCCGGGTGGTGTCCTCGGAGGCCTGGGCGCTGGGGTTGATCAGCCCCTGCAGCTGCGACTGGCCCTGGAGCAGGGTGCTGGTCGCCTCGTACTGCTTGGTCTGGGTCGCGGCGAGGCCGACCCACACGACCACCACGGCGACCGTGACGAGGAGCGCCATCCACCGCCGCTCGCGCAGGACGCGAAGCGCGGCGAGTGACGCCGAAGGCTCGTTCGTCGGGGTGCTCATGCGCCGCGCAGTCTACGAAGCGGTCGCCGGTCAGATGCGCTTCGTCGCGCTGGATCCCGACCAGAACTGCCGCACGCGGACCTGCAGGCCGCGGGTGCCGAGCTGGCGCGGGAGCCGCACGCGGTAGCTGCGGTCGCGGGCCTGCCGCAGGGTGGCGGTGTAGCGCAGGCGGCCGCCCTGACGGACCTCGAGGCCGAGCGCGTCGCCGGCCGGGCCGCTGCCGCTGGCGATCACCGTGCCGCCCGAGCGGCGCAGCCGCAGCGTGACGCGCGCGGCGGTCCCGCCGCCGCCGAACGCGGTGCGCGCGGCGGCGAACGCGAGCTTGCGCTTCTGCGTGGTGGAGAGCAGCCCGAACCGGTACTGGGCGGTGTCGCGCAGGTTGTAGACGAGCGCGCCCTGGACGTAGGAGGCGGAGCGCAGCAGCCGGAACGTGTCGCGGAGGTTCGCGGCCTGCACGCCCTGGGTGACGCAGGCGTGCCCGCCCTCCGTGCTCTTCGGCCGGCAGCTGGTCCAGCCGAACTCGCCGAGGAACAGCGGGGCGCGGTCGCCGGCCGCGCGCTGGGTCTCGCGGATCGCGCGGATCGAGGCGAGCACGAGGTCGTAGTAGTGGACCGAGAGCGCGTCGTAGCTGCCCTTGGCGCCGTTGGCGTAGAGCGCCTTCAGGAACGCGCCGTTGGCGCCGACGATCGCGCCGCCGAGCACCTTGACGTCGGGGGCCGCCGCCCGGATCAGGGGGTAGCTGGCCTTCAGCAGCCCCGCGTAGGTCCTGGCCTTGTCCGCCCCGCCCCAGTAGACCTGGTTGGCGTGGTCGGGCTCGTTCCAGATCTCGATCCAGCCGAGCGTGCCGGTGAAGCGCTGCGCCAGGAACGCCGCCGCGCGCCCGTAGGCGGCGGGATCGGACGGCGGGTGGAACGGCGCGTCCTGCGGCACGGTGCCCGAGCAGCCCGCGGTGAGCTGCGGCGCCGTCGAGGTCCAGCACGGGGACCCCAGGAAGGTGACGAGGACGCGGATGCCGCGGGCCTTCGCGGCGGCGAAGACGTCGTCCAGGCGCGCGAGGTAGGCGGCGTCGTAGGTCCCCTGCGTCGGCTCGAGCAGGTCCCAGCGGATCTCCGTGCGCACGACCTTCGCCCCGAGGGCGCGGGCCTCGTCGAGGTCCCGGACCATCTCGACGCGGTTCTCCGCGGCACGGATCGGGGCGATCGTGACCCCGGTGACCGGGGCCGCGTGGGCGGCCGGGGCGGCCAGCAGGCCGGCGAGGGCGGCGGCTGCGCCGAGCAGCACGGACCGTGGGCGGGGGGAGCGGAGCGCGTTCATGCGCGGACATCAACACCGCCACCCCCTCTTGGTTTCGGTCATTTGTCGCGGTCGGCGCGCCGCCGCGTCGCCGCGGTCGTCGCCGTGCAGGACCGGGCCGGCCGCGGGGTCGCCGCTACCATCGGGCGCATGAGCACTGCTCCCCACGGCCTGTCCGACCGCGCTCGCGCCATCGTCGAGGCGGCGGAGGAGGCGGCCCGGGCGGGGCGCGGCGACCGTCCGGCGGCGGAGCGCACCCCCGTCCCGCGCCGCCCGGCGCCGGCCGCGCTGCGCGCCGTCCAGCCGCCGAGCGCGGCGCCCGCGGACGTCACGGCGATCCCCGATCCCGAGCGGTTGCTGGCGCTGATCCAGCGCATCGCCGTGCAGGCCGCGGAGGTCCGGCGCCGGCTCGACGCGCTCTCCGAGGAGGTCGGCCGGCGCGAGGCCGTGGCGCCGGCCCCGCAGCCCGCGCCGACCGACGCGCCGCAGGACGCCCCGCTGCCCGGGCCGACGGACGCCGCCCCGGACGACACGGGTGCGGACGTCGCGGCGGCCCCCGTCGCGGCCGAGCGGCCGGCCCCGGCGCCGCACGGCGAGACCGCGCGGCTCGTGGCGATCGAGATGGCGGTCGGCGGCGCGTCCCGGGCCGAGGCCCGCTCGCGGCTCACCGACGAGTTCGGGATCCGCGAGGTCGACGGCCTGCTCGACGAGGTCTACGGCCGGGCCTGATCTCCGGCCGTCCCCGTGAGCACCGCGGCCATCCGGTCGCGGAACACCTCGGGGGCGAAGCCGCGCGCGTGCGCGCGCAGGTCCTCGTCGCGGAGCGTCAGGCCCTCGAACCGCTCGATCGCCGCCGCCAGCCCCGCCGGGCTCGGGTCGTCGTAGAGCACGCCGGTCACCCCGTCGACGACCGAGTCGCGGGCGCCCCCGACGCCGTAGGCGATCACGGGCAGGCCCGCGGCCTGCGCCTCGACCGGCACGATCCCGAAGTCCTCGGTCCCCGGGAACAGCAGCGCCCGCGCGCGCGAGAACAGCGAGGCGACCTCCGCGTCGTCGACCCGGCCGGGGAAGCGCGCGCCGGACCCGGCGACCGCCCGGACGCGATCGAGGTCGCGGCCGGTGCCCGCGATGACGACGTCACGGCCCAGGAGCTCGCACGCGGCCGCCGCGACGTCCGCCTTCTTGTAGGGCACGACGCGCCCGAACACGAGGTAGAAGTCCTCCGGGACGCGCGGCGCGTCGAGGAACCGGTCGACGTCCACGGGCGGGTGCACGACGTGCGCGGGCACCCCGTAGGTGCTGCGGATGCGCTCCGCGACGAACGTCGAGTTGGCGACGAACTCGTCGACCTGGCGGGCGCCGCGCAGGTCGGCGCGGCGCAGCCGCCCCAGCAGCGCGCGGAAGACGAGGCCCCCGACGCGGCCGAGGTCCTCGCCCTCCAGGAACGACGGGTCCCAGGCGTAGCGCATCGGCGTGTGGCAGTAGCAGACGTGCCGCACCTGCCGGCCGCGACGCGGGTGCGTGCGGACGTTCTTCGCGTTGGCGTGGTTGCTCGACACGACGAGGTCGTAGCCGGAGACGTCGAAGCCGCGGAACGCGCGGTCCATCAGCGGCAGGAGCTTCGGGTAGTGCTCGCGGGCGCCCGGCAGGCGGTCGAGGAACGACGGGTGGATCGGCCGGTCGGTCAGCGCCCGCGGCCACGGTCCGTCGGGGTCGTAGACGGTCGTGAGGATCTCGGCGTGCGGGAGGAGGTCCAGCAGCGCGAGCACGACCTTCTCCGAGCCGCCGGGGATCGTCAGCCACTCGTGGGAGATCGCGACGCGCCGGTCGGCGAGCGCGGTGATCGGGGCGGGGTCGGTCATCGGGTGGGTGGAGGGTCTCAGGACAGGGAGGCGGCGCCGCGCAGGATCGCCGCCGAGAGCGCGTCGAGGTCGACGACGCCGCCGTCGCGGACGATCGCGAGGCTCTCGCGCGCGATCGGGTCGCGCGGCGCCAGCGCCACCGCGCGGCGCAGCAGACGCAGGGCGCGCGGCCGGTCGCGCTGGACGGCGGCGATCGCGCCGAGCTGCAGGGTCGCGTACTGGCCGTCGGGCACGCGCTCCAGCGCGTCCTCGAACGCGCGGCGCGCCCGCGGCAGGTCGCCGTAGCGCAGGGCGATGCTGCCCTCCAGCAGCGACGCCCGGTCGGACAGCGGGTCGAGCGTGCGGGCGCGGTCCAGGCGCGAGTAGGACTCCAGCGGCCGGGTCGCGAAGACGGCGGCGGCGCGGTCGATCTCGCGCTGGGCGCTCCACGGCGACAGGACGGTGAGCGCGGCCGCCCCGAGCACGAGGGCGAGGGCGGCGAGCTCGCCGGCGCCGCGGGCGCGCATCAGGGGGGCGCGCGGCGGGTCGTGGCGGGGGGCCAGCGAGCAGGCGAGCCCGAGCATCGCCACCGCCGGCAGCCCGAGCCCGGCGAACTCCCAGAACCAGTCGGCCGAGCCGTGCACCAGCCAGTAGCCGGTCACCCCGAGCGCCCCGGCGACGACCGCACGCGTGAGCGGGTCCCCGGCGCGCACCGCCCGCGCGGCCGCCCACGCGGCCCCGCCGAGCCACAGGAGCAGCAGCAGCGCGCCGACGAGGCCCAGCTCGCCCAGGACGCGCAGCTCGACGCTGTGCGGGTAGCGGGGGGTCTCGGTGCTCGTGCCGTCGCGCAGGTAGCTCTGGCGGAAGCTCTCGGCGCCCTGCCCGACGAGCGGCGCGGCGGTGAAGCCGTCGAGCGCGACGCGGTAGAAGTCGTAGCGGTTGGAGCCCAGCCCGGACGCGAGGCGGTTGCCCGAGCCGGAGTCCTCGGCGTAGCCGCCCTGGAACGAGGTCCAGGCGCGGTCGAGCCGGTCGACGGGGTCGCCGACGGCGACGAGGCCGCCGACGAGGCCGACGGCGACGACCGCGGCGGCGGCGAGCCGGCCGGCCCGGTGCAGCGCCGCGACGCGCGGGTCCCCGGACGGGCGCGCGACCTCCCAGCGGGCGACGGCGGCGACGATCGCACCGGCCACGAGCCCGCCGCCGAGCGCGAGCACCGCGACCGCCCGGAGGTCCGACGACGGGTCGGCGCCCGGGGTGGTGAGGACGTCGCCGACGTCGAGCGCGGCGAGCAGTCCCGGGGTGGCGGCGGCCGCGACGAGCAGCAGCGTGCCGAGGTGGCGCAGGCGGCCGGGCAGCAGCACGAGCAGCAGCAGCGCGGTGAGCGGGACGGCGATGAGCGACCCGCGGCTGACGCTCAGCAGCGCGAGCGGCAGGACCACGACCGCTCCGGCGGCGAACGCGCCGCGCGCCACCCAGGGCACGCGCGCGGAGGCGGCGAGGGCGACGGCGGGCCAGAGGACCATGAGCCACGTCGCGGCGGACGCGTTCGGGTAGCCGGCGGGGGAGCGCAGCCGGTCGTCGAGGAACAGGTCGACCGCGGCCTGCCCGCCCGCCCCGACGCGCACCGTCCAGGCGGCGGCGAGCACGAGCATCAGGGCCGTCCAGGCGCCGAGCACGAGCGCCGCGGAGCGGGCGCGCTGCCGCCAGAGCGCGAAGAGGAGGAAGACCGCCGCGTAGAGGACGGTGCGGCCGCCGGCCTCCAGCGCGGCACCGCGGTCGGGCGTCCAGAGGATCGACAGGAACGTCCAGGCGGTGAGGCCGACGAGGCCGGCGGTGGCGACCCGCACGGGCGTCGGGACGTCGCCCCAGGCGTTGGGCAGCGTGGCGACGGCGACCCCGAGCAGGCCGAGGACGAGGACGGTGGCGGGCGCCCACGCGGTGAGCGGGTAGCCGACGTCGTCGAACACCAGCGCGACCGAGACGAGCACGACGACGAGCGACGGCACCGTCACCGGCGCCGCGCGCACGAGCAGCTCGAGGGGACGCCCGGACCTCACCGCCTGGACCTTACGTCGGCGTGCGTCACTCGGCGGCGCGGAAGGCCGCGACGACGGTGCGCACGAGGATCTTCAGGTCGAGGGCCAGCGACCAGTGCTCGATGTACCAGTTGTCCCACTCGACGCGATCGGCCAGCGAGGTCTGCCCGCGCAGGCCGTGGATCTGCGCCCAGCCGGTGATGCCCGCGCGGACGCGGTGGCGCTCGTCGTAGCGGTCGATGTCGTGGACGAACAGCTCGACGAACTCGGGACGCTCGGGCCGCGGGCCGACGAGGCTCATCTCGCCGCGCAGCACGTTCAGCAGCTGCGGCAGCTCGTCGAGCGACGTGCGGCGCATGAACCGCCCGACCGCGGTGCGACGGTCGACCCCCTCGACGCCGCCGGGCGCCTGGCCGGCCCCGGGCCGGAAGGCGTCCCCGGGCCGCGGGACGGCCATCGACCGGAACTTCAGGAGGTCGAAGGCGCGGCCGTCCCGGCCCACGCGCCGCTGGCGGAAGAGGACCGGACCGGGACTGCTGGCCTTCACCGCGACGACGAGCGCGAGCAGCAGCGGGCCGAGGAGGAGCAGCATCACCGCGGCGACGAGCCGGTCGAGCGCGTGCTTGACCACGAAGCGCCAGCTCCGCGGGTTCGTGCCCGCGAGGCCGAGGAGCGGCAGCCCGCCGAGCGACTCGTACCGCGTGCGGTCGTTCATCGACTCGAACAGGCGCGGCACGAGCGTCACGCGCAGGCCCGCGCGCTCGCACCGCTGCACGAGCTCGACGAGGTCGCGGTCGGGCTCGGACGAGAACGCGACGACGACGTCGCGCGCGCCGGTCGTGCGGGCGACGTGCTCGAGGTCGTCGGGACCGCCGAGCACCGGGACGTCGTCGGCGGCCGGTGCCTCCGGGCCCCGCGGGTCGACGTCGAGGAAGCCGACCGGCCGCAGCCCGTACTCGGGCAGCTGGACCAGACGCCGGGCGACGCGGTGGCCGACGTGGCCCGCCCCGACGATGAGCGCGGGGCTGCCGATCCCCAGGCGCGTGCGCGCGAGCCGCTGCGTCCCGGCGATCGCGATGCGCGCTGCGCCGACGAGCAGCACCGACAGCACCCAGGCGTGACCGACGACCCCGTCGTCCAGCGTCGCGTCCGCGACGGTCGCCTGGACGACGACGAGCACCATGACGGCGACCGAGATCGCGCCGACGACGGGTCCGACGCCGTCGAGGACGTCGATGCGCAGGCGGCGGTCGTACATGCCCCGCGACCACAGCGCGAGCATCGCCAGCGGCGGCAGGGCGAGCAGCACGGGCCGGGCGCTCCCGGGGTCGCCGCCGCCGGGCCAGGCCAGGGTGAGCGCGACCGCGGCGACGAGCGCGAGCAGGTCGACGGCGGGGCGCAGCGGCCGCCAGCCGGGCCCTTCGAGCAGCCAGGTGGCGCGCGGGTGACCGGTCGTGGCGGGTGCGGGCGCCGGCCCGGGAGCGTCGCGGCCCGCGAGGATCGGCGGGTCGGGGGCGCGCTCCGCCCGCCTCACGACCCGCCCAGGTCCGCGCGGCTGCCAGCGGGTGAGGGGGCGCAGGCCGAGGACGAGCAGCCCGAGCAGCAGCGCGGTGCCGAGCAGCAGGAAGAGGTCGCGCCGGTCCAGCGGCAGCGTCGAGGCGGCGTCGCCGGACGGGTAGGCGGTGCGGACGGGCGCGCCGGGCGCGCGGTCCGCGGCGACCGTCGTGGTGCCACCGCCCGCGGCGGCCGGAGCGCCCTCCCCCGCGGTCGCGGCGCTGTCGCGCTCGGTCCGGGCACCGTCGCCGGATCCGCGGCGCTGCGAGCCGCGGGTGTCGGAGCGCGGGTCGTCGCCGCGCGTGGCGGGCGCGGTCGCGCCGGGCGCGGGGGCCGCCGCGGTCGGGGCGGCCGCGGGTGCGGGAGCGGCGGCCCGCAGCGGCGCCGGGGCCGCGGGACGGGCGCCCGTCCCGGAGCCGGAGCCGCCCGCGGCCGGGCCCGAGCCCCCCGGGCCGCCGAGCAGCTGGGAGCCGAGGATCACCTGCTCCCCGCCGCCCGGCCCGCCGTAGCCGCTCAGCAGCGAGCCCTTGGCCTGGGCGGCGGTGGGCGTGAGGGCGAGCGCCGCGACGGCGGCGAGCAGGATCCGGGAGCGTGGACGGGGCATCGGCACAAGGAACACCGGCGGGACCGGAAGGTTGGCCCGCGCAGGAGCGGCGACGCGCCGAATGTTGCACGCCACCTACGTCATCGAGCCTATCGGACGGCGCGCCCGCCGTCGGACCGGCCGTCGGTCACTCGCCCCGCAACGTCCGGTTGATCGCGTCGATCGTCTGGTTGATCCGCACGCTGGTGCGCGCGACGTCGGTGCTGAGCTGCGTGCGGGCCGCGAGGATCTCGGTCGCGTCCTTGGAGCGGAACGCGGCCCGCGCCTTCGTCACCGTGGTGCCGTAGCTGCGGATCGCGGCGACGAGCTGCTCGTGCTGCTGGCGCACGGAGTCCGGCGGGTCGACGCGGCGCAGATCGGCGACCACGTCGTCGATCGCGGCGCGGAAGCGGCCCAGCGTCGCGCTGTCCTGCGCCGGGGTGCTCGACGTCGTGATCTGCGACTGCAGGCGGTCGAAGGTCTGCGCGAACGAGGTCTGCGCCGCGTTGACCGCGCGCACGTAGTCGTTGCTGCGCTCGACGTCCTCCCCACCGCAGGCGGCGAGCGTCAGCGCGAGCAGCGCGGTGGCGATGGCCGAAACGACGAGGCGGTGCACGCGCGGAGAGTAGCCTGCGGGGTCGATGTCGCGCGCACGCTGTCCGGTCGTCCTCGCGGTCCTGGCGGGCCTGCTGTCCGCCTCCGCGCCGAGCGCGTACGCGGCGCCGTCCTCGTGGCGGATCATCGGCGGCACGAGCGTGCCGATCACCGCCCAGCCGCACCAGGTCGCGCTCGTCGTCACCGGGCGCACGCCGGATCTCGGCCAGTACTGCGGCGGCACGCTCGTCTCGCCGCGGATCGTCGTGACCGCCGCGCACTGCGTCGAGCTGCCCGGCTCCTCGACCTACCCGGGCGACGTGCAGGTGTTCGCCGGCCACGAGCGGCTGGACCAGCCCGCCTCCGGGCAGACGGTGGACGTGGCCCGCGTGTCGTTCTCCCCCGCCTGGGATCCCGTCTCCAACCGCAACGACGTCGCCGTGCTCGAGCTGGCACAGGACGTCGTCGACCCGCAGGCCCTCCCCGCCACGCCCGCCACCACCGCGGACGCCGCGCTGCTCGCCGCCGGGGCGGCGGTGACGACGAGCGGCTGGGGCAACACGGTCGCGAGCGGCACGCCCGCCTACCCGAACGACCTGCGCGCGGTCGGCCTGAACGCGATCGCCGACGCGACCTGCAACGCGCCGTCGAGCTACGCCGGGGCGGTCGACCCGGCCTCGATGGTCTGCGCGGGCGCCCCCGGCAAGGACTCCTGCCAGGGCGACTCCGGCGGCCCGCTCGTGTCCGGCACGGTCGGGTCGTTCCGGCTCGTCGGGATCGTCAGCTGGGGCGTCGGCTGCGCCTCCGCCTCGTTCCCCGGCGTGTACACCGACCTCACCGCCCCGGCGATCGACGGCTTCCTCGCGCAGCGCGCGACGCTGCCCAACCGCCCGGACTTCGCCAGCGCCACCGCCGCCGGGATCACGGGCACCGCCCGGGCGGGCGAGACGCTCACCTGCACCCACGACGCCGGGACCGGGACCGGGCCGCTGACCGTCTCCTACCTGTGGGCGCGCGCGGGTCGCACGATGTCCGAGGCGGACGTCGCGATCCCGGGCGCGACCGCCGCGACCTACGTGCCGGGCAGCGCCGACGTCGGCCGAAAGCTCTTCTGCCGCGTGCGCGTCACGAACGCGGGCGGCTACGCCGAGCGGTTCTCGGCCGACACCACGGAGATCCTCGCCGCGTCGACCGCCCCGGCGTCGGCCCCCGCCCCGCGGCCGGCGGACACCACGGCCACCCCGACGCCCACGCCCACGCCGACCCCGACGGCGACGCCGACGGCCGCGACGCCCACCACCTCGACGACCATCCCGCTGGTCGACCGCACGCCGCCGACCGCGACGCTGCGGCGCCGCTCGTGCACCACCGTCTCCTGCACGCTGACGCTGCGGATCACCGACCCGGCCGCGGTCGTGCCGCTGCGCTCCGTCACCGCCCGGGCGACCACGACGGCACGCCGCCGCTGCGGCGGCACGTCCCGGCCCCGGACCTGCCGCCGCACCGAGGCGCGCAGCGTGACCGTGCGCTTCCTCGGCGCCGACACCTACCGGCTGACCGCCCGCGGCCTGCGCCGCGGCGCGCGCTACCGCGTCACCGTGACGGCCACCGACGCCGCCAACAACCGCCGCATCCAGCACTTCACCGCGACCACGAGGAGGCGCTGATGGCGCCCGCGCAGTTCTCCGCCGAGTCCGACGACGACGGCCGCTTCGTCCGCCAGGTCAGCGCGTTCCGCGACCGCGTCACCGCCGACGGGTCGTCCGGCTACCCGGCTGCCGCCGGCCGGTACCACCTCTACGTCAGCCTCGCCTGCCCGTGGGCGCACCGGGCGGTCATCGTCCGCGAGCTGAAGGGCCTGCAGGACGCGATCGGAATGACGATCGTCGACCCGATCCGCGACGAGCTCGGCTGGCGCTTCCGCCCCGGCGCGGGCAGCGAGGCGCACCCCGCGCAGGCCGACCCGCTGCACGGCTGGGACTACCTCTCGCAGGGCTACACGCAGAGCGACGCCGCGTTCGTCGGCCGCGTCACCGTGCCGGTCCTGTGGGACACCGAGCGCGGCCGCATCGTCAACAACGAGTCCTCCGAGATCATCGAGATGCTCGCCCGCGAGTTCGACGCCGTCGCGGCGAACCCCGGGCTCGACCTGCTGCCCGACGACCTCCGCGAGGAGATGGGCCCGCTGAACGACCGCATCTACGAGTACGTCAACAACGGCGTGTACCGGTCCGGCTTCGCGGCGTCGCAGCACGCCTACGAGGAGGCGGTGCTCCCGCTCTTCGAGGTCCTCGACGAGCTCGACGCGCGGCTCGCCGACCGCCGCTACCTGCTGGGCGACCGGCTGACCCTCGCGGACATCCGGCTGTTCACGACGCTCGTGCGCTTCGACGCCGTCTACGTCGGCCACTTCAAGTGCAACGTCCGGCGGATCGCCGACTACGCGCACCTCTCGGGCTACCTGCGCGACCTGTACCAGACCCCCGGGATCGCGCCGACCGTCGACTTCGAGCACATCAAGCGCCACTACTACGAGACGCACGACTCGATCAACCCGACCGGGATCGTGCCGGTCGGGCCGGAGCTCGACCTCGACGCGCCGCACGGGCGCGGCTGATCAGCCGGGCAGGACGACCGTCACCACGGTCCCGCGGCCCGGCGTCGCGTCGAGCGTGAGCGTGCCGCCACGGCGGCGGACGCGGTCGCGCGCCGCCGCCAGGCCGATGTGCCCCTCCGCGAGCGCCGCCGCCGCCCGGTCGGGCGCCATGCCGCGGCCGTCGTCGGCGACCACGAGCACGTGGGCCCCGCGGCCGTCCGCGCCGAGCGTCACCGTGAGCCGCCGGGCCTGCGCGTGGCGGACGGCGTTCGTGACGAGCTCGCGCGCGAGACCGAGGACGAGGCCGCCGTCCGCGGCGGCCGCGACCGCCGGGTCGATCGCGCGGACGACGAGCAGCTCCGACTCGGACTCCGCCTCCCGCACGAGCGCCTCGAGCGCCGTCGCCAGCCCGCCCTGCGGCGCGCGGTCGACCTCCTGCCGCAGCGACGCGCGGTCGAGCTGCGCCTCGACCTCGGCGAGCGCGAGGCGCGCCCGCTGCGCGCCGTCGGCGCCGATCGCCGGGTCGGCGGCCTGCGCGGCCTCGTCGGCGTCCTGCCGGGCGGTCAGCAGCAGCTGCAGCGCGTCGTCGTGGAGGCGGCGCGCGACCGACCGCCGCACCGCCTCCTCGGAGGCGAGCAGCGACAGGAAGGCCTCGCGGCGGCACTCCAGGAGGACCGTGGCGAGCGCGATCGCCCGCTCGGTCGCGACGGCGAGCGCGACCGCGATGACGGCCGCGGCGCCATAGCCGATCACGAAGGCCTGGTCCCAGCCGATCACCGCCAGCGTGCCGAGGCCGAGCCCGGCGACGAACACCGCCACGATCCGTGGCGCGAAGATCGACGCGTAGACCGGCGCGAAGCCGACGACCAGCAGCAGCAGCTCGTCGCGGGCCGGCCCCGCGAGGGCGACCGCGGAGACGACCAGCGCCGCGTCGATCGCGGTCATGGCGATGCGGCCGCGCACGGGCAGCGGGCGGCGGGCGATCGCGATCTCCGAGGCGACGACGGCGACGAACCCGATCGCGGTGGGGATCCAGAACGAGGCGGCGCTGGTCCCGCAGATGAGCGCGATCACCGGCACGGCGAGGGCTCCGAGCCGTCGGGAGGCGCGCGCGGCGCTCGGGGTGCCGGGCGGCGGCGGGACCTCGCGTGCGGGCTCGTCCTCGAGGATCGCCGTCACGAGCCCGTCGCCGACGACCAGGACCGCGCCGGGCACGCCGAGCAGCCGCTCCCGCACCAGCGCCAGGCCGAGCTCGTCGAAGGCGGCGAGCGGCGCGCCGCGCACCGCGACCTCGAGGCCGCGGTCACCGGCCGCGACCGTGACCGTGAGGTCCGCCGCGGCGCTCCCGTGGGTCGTGATCGCGTCGAGCAGGTCGCGCACGAGCACGAGGACGAGGTCGTCGCGCTTCCCCTCGACGGCGTCGTCGACGCGCACCGCGATGGTGCGACCGGTCTGCGCGGCCCGTCGCGCAGCGACCGCGTCGACCGCGGCGCGCAGCGCGACCGGTCGCGCCGACAGCGCGTGCAGCTCGCTGACGAGGCCGCGGATGCGGCCGGCCGCCGAGCGCGTCAGCTCGGCCGCGCGCCCTGCGCCCCCGGGCAGGACGAGCGCGGTCCGGGCGGCGCGCACGTCGTCGAGCGCGCCGAGCCGCAGCTCGTCGGCGGCGCGGTCGCGCTCGCGGGCGGCGGCGCCGTCGTGCGCCTCCAGCAGCCGCTCGCGGACCTCCGCGAGCCGGCGCATCCGCCCGACGAGGCGGCGGCGGTCCCGCACGAGCGCCAGGCCGACGGCGGTCGACCACGCCCCGACGACGAGGTTGACCGCGAGGCCGCCGGGGTCGTCCAGGCCGGAGGGGATCAGCAGCGCGCCGCCGCCGACGCCGATCCCGACGACGACCGGCGCGCGGAACGCGAACGCCATCGCCAGCGGCAGGACGCCGAGCAGGAGCCGCATGCCGCTGTCCGCGCCGCCCGAGGCCGCGATCCCCGCGGCGACGATCGCGACGTCCACGGCGGCGAGCACCAGCGCCTCGCGGCGGCCGAGGCCGCGCCGGCTCATCCGCCGGTTCGTCGCGAGGATCCAGCAGATCGCGACGGCGCTGATCGCCAGCGCCGGCTCCCAGGCGACGTCGGCGGACGTGAGCCCGAGCGCGATGCCGGTCGGCAGGGCCGCGAGGCGGGCGAGGAGGAGGGCGCGCACGCCGAGTGCCCCGACCGCGTGACGGGGGTCCTCCCCGTCACGTAGCGCTCGAGGGGATCCATCCCCACCTGCCAAGGCTCCCGTGCCCATGCCCCTACCAATCTACGCCAGACCGGTGCGAGGCGGCAGACTGGGACCGTGCCCGCCCAGCTCCCCACCGGCGATCCCGCCCCGGCCGACGGTCGGCTGCCCGACCCGGCGCAGGACCGCGTGGGCGACCGTCCGCTCGGGATCTACGTGCACGTCCCGTTCTGCGCGGCGCGCTGCGGCTACTGCGACTTCAACACCTACACCCCGCGGGAGGCCGGGGGCGGCGACGCGACCGAGGCGTACGTCCGCGCGGCGATCGCCGAGACCCGACTGGCGGCGCAGGTGCTCGGCGAGCGCCGCCCACCGGCCCGGACCGTGCACGTCGGCGGCGGGACCCCGACGCTGCTGTCCCCCGCCCAGCTCGGGCGGATCCTCGACGCGGTTCGGGACGAGATCGGCGTCGCCGCCGACGCGGAGATCACGGTCGAGGCCAACCCCGAGAGCGTCGAGGCGGCCTCCCTCGCCGCGCTGCGGGAAGCGGGCGTCGACCGGATCTCGCTGGGGATGCAGTCGGCGGCGCCGCACGTCCTCGCCACCCTCGACCGCGCCCACACGCCGGGCCGCGCGGAGGCCGCCGCCCGGGAGGCGCGCGCCGCCGGCTTCACGGTCGTCGGGCTGGACCTGATCCTCGGGACGCCGGGCGAGACCGACGAGGACTGGGCGCGCACCGTCGACGCGGCGCTCGCCACCGGGCCGGACCGGCTGAGCGTGTACGCGCTCACCGTCGAGCCGGGCACCGCGCTCGCCGCGCGCGTGCGCCGGGGCGCGGTCCCCGCGCCGGACCCGGACGCCGCCGCCCGCCGCTACGAGCACGCCGACGCGGCGCTCGCGGCCGCCGGCCTGCACTGGTACGAGGTCGCGAACTGGTCGACCGGCCCCGCGACCCGCAGCACCCACAACCACGGGTACTGGATGGGCGACGACTGGTGGGGGATCGGCCCCGGCGCGCACAGCCACGTCGCCGGGGTGCGCTGGTGGAACGTGCTGCGGCCCGCGAGCCACGCGCGGGCCCTCGCGGAGGGGCGCTCGCCCGCGGCGGGCCGCGAGGTGCTCGACGAGGAGACCCGCCGGGTCGAGCGCGTGATGCTCGAGCTGCGCCTCGTCGAGGGCCTGCCCGCGTCGGTGCTGCGCCCCGCCGGGCGGGCCGCCGCGGAGCGGGCCGCCGCGGCCGGCCTGCTGGACGGGCGGGCGCTGCGCGAGCGCGACCGCTGCGTCCTGACGCTCTCCGGCCGGCTCGTCGCCGACGCGCTGACCCGCGACCTCGTCGACTGACGGCCCCCGAGTTCATCGGCCCGTTAGGGGTGAGGAGTACCGTCTGGACATGCTCTTCTCCCGCAAGCCCGCGACCATCCCCAGCGCGCAGGACGCCCTCCCGGGGCGCGACGCGGAGATGCCGGTCGCCGCCACCCATCTCGTCACCGGTGCGCCGCTGAAGCCGCCGTTCCCGCCCGGCACCGAGGTCGCCGTCGTCGGCATGGGCTGCTTCTGGGGCGCCGAGCGGATGTTCTGGCAGACGCCGGGCGTCCTCAGCACCGCGGTCGGCTACGCGGGCGGTCACACGCCCAACCCGACCTACCGCGAGGTCTGCTCCGGCCGGACCGGCCACACCGAGGTCGTGCTCGTCGCGTTCGACCCGCAGACGATCAGCTACGAGCAGGTCCTGAAGGTGTTCTGGGAGGGCCACGACCCGACCCAGGGCATGCGCCAGGGCAACGACGTCGGCACCCAATACCGGTCGGCGATCTACACGACCTCGCCCGAGCAGGAGCGCGTCGCGCTCGAGACGCGCGACCGGTTCCAGGCGGCGCTGCGCGCGGCCGGCCGCGACGCCGAGATCACCACGGAGATCGCCCCGGACCGCGGCTTCTACTACGCCGAGGACGAGCACCAGCAGTACCTCGCGAAGAACCCGAACGGCTACTGCGGTCTCGGCGGGACCGGCGTCTCGTGCCCGGTCGGGGTCGGCGTCAGCGCGTCCCCGGACGCGTCCGTCGCCTGACCCGCGGTCCGGCATGATGGGCGGTCGATGACCGCCCCGCTGTTCGTCCTCGGAGCGTCCGCCGACGGCGCCGACGTGCTCGCCGCCTCCCTGCGCGAGGTGGCGGGCGCCGCGCCCGTCGCGGTCTCCGACGTCGACGCGGACGGCGCCCGCGCGCTCGCGCGGACGCCGGGCGCCCGGCTCGTCGCGCCGTCGCCGTGGCTGGCCCGCACCGGCGCGGGCGAGGGTCCCTGGACGGCCGTGGACCTCGCCGCGCTGCTCGCCGCCCCGGCCGACGGGATGCGCGCGCTGTGCGCCGCCCTCGGGATCGCCTACGACCAGGCGGCGCTCGGCCCGGTCGAGGACGCCGCGCGGCTCGCCGCCGGCCGCGACGGCGACACCGCGTTCGCCAGCACGTACACCCCGTCGATGGCCGCGGCGCTGCGCGCGCTCGGCGGGGCGCTCCTCGTCTCGACCTACCAGTCTGGACGGCTCGTCTGCCTGCGGGCCACCGACGACGGCCTCAACACGCACTTCCGCCCGGTCGACAAGCCGATGGGGATCGCGGTCGGCCCCGGGCGCTTCTCGCTCGGCACGCGGACCGAGATCTGGGACCTGCGCGACGTGCCGGGCATCGCCGCGCACCTCGACCCTCCCGGCGCGCACGACGCGTGCTTCCTCCCCCGCCACCGGCACGTCACCGGGGACGTCGCGGTCCACGAGATGGGGTTCGCGGGCGGCGAGCTGTGGCTCGTCGCGACCGCGTTCTCGTGTCTCGCCACGCTCGACGCGGACCACAGCATCGTGCCGCGCTGGACGCCGCCGTGGATCAGCGCGGTGGCCGCCGGCGATCGCTGCCACCTCAACGGGATGTGCGTCGTCGACGACCGTGTCCGCTACGTCACGGCGCTGGGGCGCACGGACGAGCCCCGTGGCTGGCACGCCGGGAAGGCGACCGGCGGGGTCCTCTACGACGTCGTCGCCGAGGAGGTCGTGGCGGCCGGGCTGTCGATGCCGCACTCGCCGCGCGTGTGGGACGACCGGCTGTGGGTGCTCCAGTCCGGCCTCGGGGCGCTCGGCGTCGTGGACCCGGCCGACGGGACGGTGGAGGTCGTCTGCGAGCTGCCCGGCTTCACGCGCGGGCTGACGATCGTCGGCGGCTACGCGTTCGTCGGGCTGTCGCAGATCCGCGAGACCTCCACGTTCGGCGACCTGCCGGTCGTGCAGCGGCTCGACGAGCGCCAGAGCGGGGTGTGGATGGTCGACCTGCGCAGCGGCGCGATCGCCGGGTTCCTGCGCTTCGAGGATCTCGTCCAGGAGGTCTTCGACGTGGCGCTCCTGCCCGGGACCCGCTACCCGGAGATCGCGGACCCGTCGAGCACCGCGGTGGCGCGCACGGTCCAGCTGCCCTGAGCCGGGCCCGCAGGCCCTAAAACGCGACAGTCGGTGCACTAGTTGTCGCAGCTCGGTAAGGTGCCCGACGCAGGTCCAGGTCCAGCCCCTTCCTCACGAGGTCCCCATGTCGCAGCGCTCGGTCCGCCGTGCCCATCGGCGTCGTCTCGACGCCGCCACCCGTCGCGAGGCGCGCCTGCGCCGCGCCGGCCTCACCGCGGGCGTCGTCCTCGGCGCCGCCGCCGTCACCGCCCCGGCCGCCCACGCCGACACGTTCGTGGTGACCTCCACCGCGGACCCGGCCCGCTGGGTCGGCGGCGAGCGCACGCAGCGCGCCGCCGAGGACGAGCTGACCCTGCGCGACGCGATCATGCGGGCCAACGGCACCGACGGCCCCGACACGATCACGTTCGCCAGCGGCCTCTCCGGCACCATCCGGCTGCAGTCGGGTCCCCTCACCGTCCGGCCCGGCGGCCTCACGATCACCGGCCCCGGCTCGCAGGTCCTCACGATCAGCGGCGACGCCGACGCCGACGGCGAGGCCTCGCCGGGGGACACGTCGCTCTTCACGATCACCGCGGACGCCGCGCTGGAGCTCAGCGGCATCACCGGCTCGCACGGGCGCTCGGGCGACTCGCGCTTCAAGTACGCCGGGGCGATCACGGTCGAGCCCGACGCGACGCTCGACCTCCACGACGCCGCGCTGACGCAGAACGGACGTTTCACGTCGCAGTCCGGGCCGCAGGAGTTCACGATCGGCGGGGCGATCCTCACCGGGGGCCGGACGACCGTCACGCGGACGACCTTCTCCGGCAACAGCGGCCTCTTCGGCGGCGCGATCGCGCAGCTGCCCTCGACCGAGGACGCACAGCGACCGTCCTCGCTGACGATCACCGACTCGAGCTTCTCGGGCAACGCCGGCTTCGTCGGCGGCGCGGTCGCCAGCATCGGCGCGGCGATCAAGTACGCGCCGGACGACCAGCAGCGCGCCGCCCCGCTGACCGTCACGACCTCGACGTTCACCGGCAACCAGGCGCAGACCGGCGGGGCGATCCTCGCGGCACCCGCCCCCGACAGCGACGACCTCGCCATCACCGACAGCACCTTCAGCGCGAACACCGCCGACCTGGGCGGCGCGGTCGCCGTCCAGGCCGGGAGCGCCTCGGGCCCGTCCGGCGGGCTTCCCGGTGGCGGCGGGACGCTCGACCGCAACACGTTCGTCGACAACACCGCCACCGACCTCGGCGGTGGCGTCGCGATCTCCGGCGCGGCCGACTCGGCCCTCGCGCTCACCCGCTCGACGTTCACCGGCAACCAGGCGGGCCGCGGCGGCGCGATCGCGATCCCGGCCCAGACACCCGGCCCGGCGCCCATGGCCCGTGCCGCGGCCTCGACCACCGGGGTGGCGCTCGACGCGCTCACGGTCACCGGCAACCGCGCGACCGAGCGCGGCGGTGGCATCTACCTGGCCCCCACGCAGGTGCCGACGCAGGACGGCACCACGAGCGCGCCCGGCACCCAGGTGCTGTCGAGCTCGATCGTCGCCGGGAACGTCGTCGTCGAGCCGCTGGAGCAGCGCGCGGGCCGCGCCCCCGGCGACACCACGCCCGACGACCTCGGGCAGGAGCCGGCCGGCGGCCCCGGCGACGGGTTCGCGCTGCGCCACAGCCTCGTGCAGGCGCCGATCGCCGCCGCCTACACGACCGACCCGGCGGCCCCGAGCCTGCTCGGCGTCGACCCGAAGCTCGGCGCGCTCGCCCCGGCCGGCGGACCCACCGCGACGATCCTGCCCGCCGCCGACAGCCCCGTGATCGACGCGGGCCGCGCCGCACCCGGGATCACCAGCGACCAGCGCGGCGCGCCTCGGCCCGCCGACCAGCCCGGCGTCGCCGACGCGGTCGGCGGTGACGGCAGCGACATCGGCGCGGTCGAGCTGCCCGCGCCCGGGACGCCCCCGGCCCCGCCGAGCCCGCAGCCGCAGCCGGCCGCCCCGGCCGCCCCGGTGCCGCCCGCGACCATCCCGACCACCCCCGCCGGGACGACCGCGGTCGCGCCGCCCGCGCCGTTCAGCCGGCCCGGGGTGCTCCCGGCACGGACCCGGCAGCCGATCACCCTGCGCGGCACCGCGGGGCGCGGCACGTCCAAGGTGCGCGTCTCGGTCGCCCGCAAGGTCGGCAAGCGGTGCCGGTTCCTCCTGCCCGGCGGGACGTTCTCCGCGACCCGCGACTGCCGCCGCACGCTCTACGTCACCGCGCAGGGCACGACCTCGTGGCGGCTGACGCTGCCGAAGCTGCCGAAGGGCCGCTACACGGTCTGGTCGCGCGCGATCGTCCAGGGCAAGCTCGTCGAGCGCAAGAAGACCAGCCGCAACTTCCGTCGCTTCGAGGT
The DNA here is from genome assembly GCF_009707605.1 of Conexibacter sp. W3-3-2. Taxonomy (NCBI): domain Bacteria; kingdom Bacillati; phylum Actinomycetota; class Thermoleophilia; order Solirubrobacterales; family Conexibacteraceae; genus Conexibacter; species Conexibacter sp. W3-3-2. The sequence goes on from NZ_WLYW01000001.1 coordinate 2,188,894, forward strand.
CAGGTAGCGCGCGGCGGGTCGGGCGCGAGCGCGCCCGCGAACCAGCGGACCCGCAGCTCCCCACCGGGGCTGCGGGTCACGTACGACATCGGGATCCGCGGCCACACCGCCTCGCGGTGCGCGGCGCGCAGCCCGTCGTTCTGCAGCCGGAACGCGATCCCGGCGCCGCGCCGGTCGCGGCCGTCCTGCCAGCGCGCCTCGAGCAGCTCGACCGTCGTGCGCAGCAGGCCCTCGGCGACCGTGGACCGGCGGTGACGGACCCCGACGTAGGTCCGGTAGAACCACAGGTCGGCGCGCAGCTGCGGGTCCTCGTGCAGGTGGACCGTGCAGACCGCGGCGAGCTCGCCCGCGGACGTGACTGCGACGTGCAGGACCTCGGGCAGCCGCGCCTGCGCCTGCGCGGCGTCCAGGGCGCCTTCCCCGACCCAGAGATCGAGCACGTCCTGCGGGCCGACCTGCGGATGGCCCTCCAGGGGCAGGTACGTGCAGGGCCCGGTCACGACGGGGGCTCCGGGGCGAGCGCGCCGTCGAACCAGTGGACGCGCAGGTCCTGCCCGGCGACGTTGCGCGCGTAGAAGCGAAAGCCCATGGTCGGCCAGACCGCCATCGGGAACGCGCGCGCGAGCTCCTCGTTCTCGAGCTGGAACAGCACGCCGGAGCCGCGCGTGTCCGCCCCCTCGGCGAAGCGGCGGGCGAGCACCTCGCGCGAGCGCACCCCCAGCCAGTAGCCGACGGCGCTGCCGCGGTGCGCCGCTCCGACGAGGCCGCGCACCCACCACATCGTCGCGCCGAGCTGCGGCTCGCGCTCCAGGTACGCGGTCGTCACGCCGGCGAGCGTGCCGTCGGGGGCGCGGGCGACGAGCAGCAACTCGTGGACGCGCTCCTCGCGCTCCTGCGGGCTCAGCACGCCCTCCGCCTCCCAGAAGGCGACAACGTCGGCGGCGGCGATCTCGTCCTGCCCCTCGAACGGCTCGACCCGGTAGCCGTCGGCCAGGCGCCACGGCCCGATCCTCACGTGGTCACCGGCGGGCGCAGCAGCGCCCCCTCGAAGTACGCGACGCGCACCTGACGGCGGTCGCCGAGGTAGCCGACGTAGAGCATCGGCGGGTCCTCCCACTGCGCCTGCGGTCGGCGGCGCATCTCGGCGCGGTCGGCGATCAGCAGGCAGAGGCCGATCGGCTCCCCGTCCCGGCCGGGCTCGTGCTCGGCGTCGAGGGCGGCGTAGGTGGCGCTCAGCAGCCGGTCGGCCTCCTCGGGCAGCAGGCCGGTCGCGGCGGCCGCGTAGAGGTAGAGGTCCTGCCCGCCCACGAGCTCGACCCGTGCCGGACGGACCGCGGTCGCGGCGCGCACCCCGTCCGGACCGTCCTCGAGCACGAGCACGACCCGCTCGCCCGCCAGGCCGAGCCGCTCGAGCACCGGGCCGTCCTGCGGCCGTGGGGGGCGGATCGTCGCCGGGGGAGCCATGGTGCAGACGCTACTGCGTCGCGCCCGGATCTCGGACGCGGGTCGCAGATGACCGCCGGACCGGCTAGGGTTCCCGGCCTTCCGGGCCGTCATGGTCCCCCTACGTCAGCACAGAGGTCCAGATGTCCAACCGTTCCGTGCGCCGGGCCCATCGGCGCCGCGTCCTGTCCGCCGCCAAGCGCGAGCAGCGCCTGCGCCGCGCCGGCCTGATCGCCGGCGGCGTCGCCGGCGCGTCCGCCGTCGCCGCCTCCGGGGCGCACGCGGCCACGTTCGTGGTCACCACCACCGCGGACCGCAAGCCGGCGATCGAGACCCGGCAGGCGCCGGGCGACGAGCTGACCCTGCGCTCCGCCGTCGAGCAGGCCAACGCCACCGACGGTCCCGACACGATCACGTTCGCCAGCGGCCTGACCGGCACGATCCGCCTCGTCGGCGGCCAGCTCGACGTCGCTCCCGGCGGGCTGACGATCACCGGTCCCGGCAGCCAGCTGCTGTCGATCAGCGGCGACAGCGACGGCAGCGGCACGACCGGCCAGGGCGACACGCGGATCCTCGAGGTGTCGCCCGACGCGACGCTGGCGCTCAGCGGCCTGACGCTCACGCGCGGCTGGGTGAACGACCCCAGCAAGTACGGCGGCGGCGACGGCGGCGGCGCCATCCTCGTGCGGGCGGGCGCGACGCTCGATCTGCGCGACGCGGCGCTCACGGCGAACAGCACCACCGGCACGGGCGGCGCGATCGCGGCGGGCGGGACGACCACGGTCGCCCGCACGACCTTCCAGGGCAACGGCGCGACCGGCCCCGGCGGCGCCATCGCGCAGTTCGTCCCCGGATCGGACTTCGGCCCGGACGCCGTGGTCGGCGCCCTGACCATCGAGGACTCCGCGTTCAGCGGCAACGCCAGCGCGTTCTCCGGCGGCGCCGTCGCGCGCTCGAAGTACGGCCGCAACCAGACACAGGCCCCGCTGACGATCCGCGGGTCGCGCTTCGCCGCGAACACCGCCGGGGTCTCGGGCGGCGCGGTCGGCGTCAACCGCGTCGACGACACGACCCCGCTGACGGTCACGACGTCGACCTTCGCCGACAACACGGCCGGGGACGACGACACCGACGGCACGGGCGGTGGCCTCCTCGTCGGCCTCGTCCGCGAGGGCGCGACGGCGACCGTCGACCGCTCCACCTTCTCCGGGAACGTCGCCGGCAGCGGCGGCGGCCTCACCGTCCTCGCCGAGGCGGCGGCGGACGCGAACGTGACCCGGTCGACCTTCACCGGCAACCGCGCCGGGCAGGGTGCCGCGATCGGGATCCAGGACCCGCAGCTGCGCGCGCGCCGCGGGACCCGCGCGGCGGCCCCGACCGACACGGGCGTCACCCTCGACGCGCTGACGATCGCGGGCAACACCGCCACCGACGCGGACGGCGGCGCCGTGCGCCTCGACGCGCGGCCGGCGGAGGACCCGCAGACCCAGCAGGAGATCCTCGTCGCGCCGACGCAGGTGCTGCGCTCGTCGATCGTGGCCGGCAACACCACCAACGGCGCCCCCGGCGACCTCGGCATCGCCCCCGGCACCCAGGACACGCCGGGCACCGGCTTCGTGCTCCAGCACAGCCTCGTGCAGGTCCCGGGCACCGCGCGGGTGCGCACCGACGCCGCGCGTCCGAGCCTGATCGGCGTCGACCCGCAGCTCGGCGCGCTCGCCGACAACGGCGGCCCGACCGCCACGCAGCTGCCGTCCGCGACGAGCCCGGCACTGGACGCCGGCAGCGCCGCGCCGGGCGTGACCGCCGACCAGCGCGGCGCCGCCCGCACCGTCGACCTCGCCGACGTCGCCAACGCGACGGGCGGCGACGGCACCGACATCGGCGCCGTCGAGCGCGACGCGCCGCCGGCGCCCGCGCCGCAGCCGCAGCCCGCCGCCCCGGCGGCAGCGGTCCCGGCCGCCGTGCCGCCCGCGCCGACGACCCCGGCGGGCTCGACGGCGATCGCCCTCCCGCAGCCGATCAGCCGGCCCGCGGTCGTCCGCGCACCGCGCCAGCCGATCACGATCCGCGGCACCGCCGGGCGCGGCACCACGAAGGTGCGCGTGTCCGTCGCCCGCAAGGTCGGGTCGAAGTGCCGCTTCCTGCGGCCCGACCAGCGGTTCTCGGCGCTGCGCGACTGCCGTCGCACGCTCTACGTCACCGCCGAGGGCACGCGGACCTGGCGGCTCGCGCTGCCGGTGCTGGCGAAGGGCCGCTACACGATCTGGTCGCGCGCGATCGTCGCGGGCCGGCTCGTCGAGGCGAAGAAGACGACGCAGAACTTCCGGCGCTTCGAGATCGAGTAGCCCGGCTCCGAGGAAGCTCCCAGGTCACCGCCCTAGACTTGGCGCGGTGACCTGGCTTCTCACCGGCGGCGCCGGCTACATCGGCTCGCACATCATCCTCGCCCTCCAGCGGGCGGGGAAGGACGTCGTCGTCCTCGACGACCTCTCCACCGGATACCGCGCCTTCGTGCCCGAGGACGTGCCGCTCGTGGAGGGCTCGGTCACCGACCGCGCCGCCGTCGACCGGGCCCTGGACCACGACGTCACGGGCATCGTGCATCTCGCCGGCTGGAAGTACGCGGGCGTGTCCGTCGACCGGCCGCTGCACTTCTACCGCGAGAACGTCACCGGCATGCAGGTGCTGCTCGAGGCGGTCGCCGACCGCGGCATCGAGCGGTTCGTGTTCTCCTCGAGCTCCTCGGTCTACGGCACGCCGGCGGAGGAGATCGTCGACGAGGACGCGGTCGTCGGTCGCCCCGAGAGCCCGTACGGGGAGTCGAAGCTCATCAGCGAGTGGCTGCTGCGCGACGTCGCGCACGTGACCCCGGGCCTGCGTCACACGTCGCTGCGGTACTTCAACGTCGTCGGCTCCGGTCCGCCGCACCTCGCCGACCACAGCCCGTACAACCTCTTCCCGCTCGTGCTCGGCGCGGTCGCCGAGGGCCGGCGTCCCGCCGTGTTCGGGACCGACTACCCGACGCGCGACGGCTCCTGCATCCGCGACTACGTCCACGTCGTCGACCTGGCCGACGCGCACGTCGCCGCCGCGTCGCGGCTCGACGACGGGCTGCCGTGCGGGCAGGCCTACAACGTCGGCCGTGGCGAGGGCGTCAGCGTCCTGGAGATCATGGACACCGTGCGGCGGGTCACCGGGATCGACTTCGAGCCCGAGCGGCACGAGCGGCGCCCGGGGGATCCCGCGCGGATCGTCGGCAGCACCGCGCGGATCGAGCGGGACTTCGGCTGGCGCGCCACGCACGGGCTCGACGAGATGGTCGCGAGCGCGTGGGCGGCGGTCAGCGCCGCGCGAACGTGACCTTCCAGTTGTAGGGGACCGCCCGGGTCCACACGGCGTCGTACCCGGCCTCGCGCATCCGCGCGACCTCGGCGAGCGCGACCGCGGGCGCGACGGGCGTCGCGAACTCGACGGTCACGACACGCACGTCGAGGCCCGACCGCCGGACGTCCGCCAGGATCGCGTACTCGCTGCCCTCCGCGGAGACCTTCAGCAGGTCGACGCGGTCGTGACCGCGCTGCGCCATCAGCGTCGAGAGCCGGCACGCGGGGGCGGTGAACGCCACCGGGGTGCCGTGCATGTCGGTCGCGGAGTGGCTGATGTAGCCGGCGACACGGGGCGCGTGGAAGTCGAGCGTCGTGTCCTCGTCCCACAGCGCGACCGGCAGGAACTCGTGGCGCGGCTCGTCGGCGGCGGCGCGCGCGACGAACGCGGCCGCGTCGGGCACCGGGTCGAGCGCCAGGACGCGGCAGCCGAACCGCTCGATCAGCGCGAGGTCGAAGCTGATGTCGGTGCCCGTGCCGCAGAGGACGACGACGCTGTCCGGGCCCAGGCCGCCGGTCGGCACGACGTAGCCGCCGTAGCCGGGGTCCGCGATCGTCGCCGCGTCGGGGCGCGGGCGGACCTCGAGCGCACGGCGGAACCGGCGCGACTGGACGCGCAGCACGACGGCGTCACGCAGACGGGGGAGCAGGCTCGGCATCGGGCCGGGACCGTACCGCAGGCCGCCCGCGCAGCCCGTACCCTCGGCGGCCGCATGCTCGTCCTCCTGCCGCCCTCCGAGGGCAAGACCGCCCCGGCCGACGGGGCGCCCGTCGACCTCGCCGCGCTCGTCCACGACGCCGAGCTCGGGCCCGTGCGGGCACGGGTGCTCGACGCGCTCGTGCGGCTCTGCGCGGGCCGCTCGCGCAGCCGCGCGCTCGACCTGCTCGGCCTCTCCCCCGGCCTCGCCGGGGAGCTCGACCGCAACGCCACCCTGCGCGACGCGCCCGCGGGCCCGGCGGCCGACGTGTACAGCGGCGTGCTCTACCAGCACCTCGACCTCGGCTCGCTGACCCCGCGCGCCCGCGAGCGCGCAGCCGAGCGGGTGCTCGTCGCCAGCGCACTGTGGGGCGTCGTGCGGCTCGAGGACCGCATCCCCGCCTACCGCCTGTCGATCGGCGCGACGGTGCCCGCGCTGCGGCGCACGCTCGCCGCCACCTGGAAGCCCGCGCTGACGGCGGCGCTCCCCCCGGACGACCTCGTGGTCGACTGCCGCTCGGGCGGCTATGCGGCCGCGTGGAAGCCGGCGGGCGGCACGCTCGTGGCGGTGCGCGCGTTCTCGCAGGCCGCCGACGGGACCCGCAAGCCGATCAGCCACATGGCGAAGGCGACGCGCGGCGACGTCGCCCGGCTCGTCGCGCAGGCGCGGACCGATCCCCGCAGCCCCGAGGACCTCGCGACGCTCGTCGAGCGCTCGGGGCGCACGGTCGAGCTCGCGCGGACCGGCAGGCCGGGGACGGGGGGCGTCGCGACGTGGACGCTCGACGTCATCGAGACCGCCTGAGCGGCCCGGCCGCGAGCGCGCGCGTCAGGCGCGCGGCGCGAGCATGATCCGCAGCACGGTCGCGGTGCCGCTGACGGTGGCGGCCTGCGCCGACGCGTCCGCGGGCACGAGCGCGAACTCGCCGGCGGCGAGCGCCTCGCCGTCGAGCTCGACGGCACCGTCGAGCGGCACGACGATCGCGCACTCGCCCGGGTCGGTGACGCGGCGCGCGCCGTCCAGGGCCCAGCGCTCGACGACGAACAGCTCGCCGGCGACGAGCGTCTCGCCGTCGGGCTGCACGAGCGCGGGCTCGACGTCGTCCCAGTCGATCGAGCGCATCGACTCCTCGACGTGCAGCTCGCGCGGGCGGCCGTCGAGGCCGGGCCGGTCGAAGTCGTAGACGCGATAGGTCGTGTCGGAGTTCTGCTGGATCTCGACGATGAGGTTGCCGGCGCCGATCGCGTGCACGCGGCCGGACGGCAGGAACATGACGTCGCCGGCGGCGACGTCGATGCGGTGGAGCATCGCGCTGACGTCCTCGCCCGCGCGTAGCGCGGCGTCGAACGCCTCGCGGGTGACCCCGGCGCGCAGGCCGGCGAACAGGTGGGCGTCGGGGGTGGCGTCGGCGACGACCCACATCTCGGTCTTCGGCTCGCCCCCGAGGGCGGGCGCGAGGTCGGCGGGCGGATGCACCTGCACGGACAGGGTCTCGACGCAGTCGAGGACCTTGACGAGCAGCGGGAAGCGGTCGCCCCAGCCGTCGGCGCGGGCGCCGAAGATGCGGGTGCGCTCGGGACCGCGCCAGAGCTCGCCGAGGGTGCGGCCGGCGAGCGGGCCGGCGGCGACGACGCTCTCCTCGCCGGGGCGGTCGACGAGCTCCCAGGACTCGCCGTAGGTGCCCTGCGGCAGCGGCTTGCCGTAGACGCTCTCGAGCCGCCGTCCGCCCCAGACCCGCTCGTGGTATCCGGGGAGGAAGCGCAGGGGCGCGAGGGCCGTCGAGGTCATCATCGGCAACGGTATCGGCTGAACGTCGTAGCGACATGAGCTTGCACGCGCCGATGCGTGACTGGTACAACCAGTCCCGATGACTGGTCCAACCAGCACGGCGTCCACGGTGTCCGGGTCGATCTTCGACCGCCTCCGGGCCGACATCCTCGGCGACACCCTCCACGCGGGCGACCCGCTGCCCAGCGAGCGCGCGCTCGCCGAGGAGCTCGGCTGCAACCGCCACGCCGTCCGCGAGGCCGTCAAGCGCCTGCAGCAGGCCGGGCTCGTCGAGGTCGCCCAGGGCGGCGCCACCCGCGTGCGCGACTGGCGCGCCACCGGCGGCCTGGACCTCCTCACCCAGCTCACCGGCGCCACCGCCGACGGCACCGTCGACCCGAACCTCGCCGTCGCCGTGCTGCCCGGCGTCCTCGAGATGCGCGCCTGCATCGGCACCGACGTCGCCGGCCGCGCCGCCGAGCGCGCCGACGCCGACACCCTCCTGGCGCTCCCGGGTCACCTCGCCGCCGTCACCGCCTGCGCCCCCGACGACCTCGCCGCCCGCGAGACCGCCTACGCGCACCTCTGGACCACCCTGGTCGACGGCGCGCAGAACCTCGCCTACCGCCTCGCCTTCAACAGCCTCGTCGCCGGCGTCGGCGCCATCGGCGCCCCCGCCCTCGCCCTGCTCGCCGACGAGCTGCGCGACGACGACGGCCACGTCGCGCTCGTCGACGCGGTCGTGCGCCGCGACGCCCCCGCCGCCGAGATCGCCGCCCGCGCCCTCCTCACCACCGTCCCGTCGGAGGACTGATCCCCGTGTCCGAGCTCATCACCTACGCGATCCCCTTCTTCGTCCTGCTGCTCGCGCTCGAGGCGCTGAGCTACCACCTGCTCGGCCACGACCACCACGACGACGAGCCCGCCACCCCGCTGAGGGGCTACGAGCGACGCGACACCGTCACGAGCCTCACGATGGGCCTCGGGAACGTCGCGATCAACGTCGGCTGGAAGCTCGTCGTCGTCGCGCTCTACGTCACTCTCTACGAGCTCACGCCGATCCGGATGCCGCAGGACGCCTGGTGGGCGTTCGTCCTGCTGTTCGTCGCCGACGACCTCGCGTTCTACTGGTACCACCGCGTCGGGCACCGCGTGCGGATCGGCTGGGCCTCCCACGTCGTGCACCACTCCAGCGAGCACTACAACCTCTCCACCGCGCTGCGCCAGCCCTGGGTGCCGATGACCGCGCTGCCGTTCTGGCTGCCGCTGGCGCTGCTCGGCTTCGCCCCCTGGATGATCCTCATGCAGCAGGCGATCTCGCTGATCTACCAGTTCGGGCTGCACACCGAGCGGATCGGCCGCCTGCCCCGCCCGGTCGAGTGGGTCTTCAACACCCCCTCGCACCACCGCGTCCACCACGGCGCCAACGCCCGCTACCTCGACAAGAACTACGGCGGCATCCTCATCGTCTGGGACCGCCTGTTCGGCACCTTCGAGCCCGAGGGCGAGCGCGTCCGCTACGGCCTGACCACGAACATCGGGACGTTCAACCCCGTGCAGGTCGCCACGCACGAGTGGAAGGCGATCTGGGCGGACATGCAGCGCGCCGACCGCCTCGCCGACAAGCTCCGCTACACGGTCAAGCCGCCCGGCTGGCGCCACGACGAGCAGCCCGGGACCGCCGCCGCGGCGACGGCACCCGAGCCGCCCGTCACGGCTGCAGCCGGTCGATGACCCAGGCCGCGTCGGCGCCGTCCCGGCGGTAGCGGACGCGGTCGTGCAGGCGGTCGCGCCGGCCCTGCCAGAACTCGACCTCCAGCGCGACGACGCGGTAGCCGCCCCAGAACGGCGGGACCGGGATCGCGTCGTCGTCCGGGAAGCGCTGCGCGATCTCCTCCTCGGCGGTCTCCAGCGCGGCGCGGTCGGCGATCGGCCGCGACTGCGCCGACGCCCACGCCCCGCGGCGGCTGCCCGCCGGACGGGTCGCGAAGTACGCCTCGGTCTCCCTCGTCGGACACGCGCTCGACGGTCCCGACGATCCGGACCTGACGCTCCAGCTGCCCCCAGTGGAAGACGAGCGCGGCGCGCGGGTTGGCCGCGAGCTCCTCGCCCTTGCGGCTCTCCCGGTTGGTGTAGAAGACGAAGCCCCGCTCGTCGACCGCCTTCAGCAGGACGATCCGGGCGGACGGCAGGCCGTCCGGGGACGCGGTCGCGAGCGTCATCGCGTTGGCCTCCCACGGCACCGCGTCGGACGGCAGCGCCTCCTGCACCTCGGTGAACCAGCGCTCGAACTGGGCGACGGGATCGGCCGCCACCTCCGACGGGTCGAGCGTGGCGTGCAGGTAGCTGCGGCGGAGTTCTCCGAGATCCATGCACCAGAGCATCCCATCCGGGCCCCCGCGGTCGGGGGCGGGGCGCGCCAGGATGCCCGGCCGACGCGCCCCGTCGCGCCCGTTACGGCAGGCTCGGCTGGGCCTGCTCGCTGCTGCCCTGCCCAGCCGCGGTCTGCGGGCGGGTGCCGAGCGTCACGGTGACGTCGCGGCCGCTCGCGGTGATCGTCACCCGGTCGCCGGGCTCGTGCGCGTCGATCAGGCGCGACACGTCCCCGGACTCGGTGACGGCCTTGCCGTCGACCGCGGTGATGAGGTCCCCGGCGCGCAGGCCGGCGTCGGCGGCGGGCCCGCCGTCGGCGACCGAGGCGACCGTCGCCCCCGGCTTGCCGGTCGTGCTGTCACCCGTGCTCACGCCGAGGTAGGCGTGCTCGGCGGTGCCGTCGGCGCGCAGCTGCGCGACCACGCGCCTGACCGTGCTCGACGGGACCGCGAAGCCCAGGCCCGTGTTCGCGGGCGAGGAGCCGGAGCTCTCGATCTGCGAGTTCACGCCGATCACGCGCCCGGACGCGTCGAGCAGCGGGCCGCCCGAGTTGCCCGGGTTGAGCGCCGCGTCGGTCTGCAGCACGTCGGAGATCGAGTAGCCGTTCGGGGACTCGATCGTGCGCGCCAGCGCGGACACGACGCCCGTGGTCAGCGTGCGGTCCAGGCCGAACGGGTTGCCGATCGCGACCGTCGCGTCACCGACCTGCACGCCCGCGGAGTCGCCGAGCTGCAGGACCGGCAGGTCGTCGGTGCCGTCGACCTTCAGCAGCGCGATGTCGGTGGAGGCGTCCTGCCCGACCACGCGCGCGGTCTGCGCGGGCCGGTCGCCGATCTCCACGCGCACGGTGGTCGCGCCGTCGATGACGTGCTGGTTGGTGACGATGTAGCCGTCCTTGGAGATCACGAAGCCCGAGCCCGTCGCCTGCCCCTGGGACTGGCGCGGGCCGAACGGGGTCTGCTGCGTCTCGGTGACGTTCGCGGTGATGAACACGACCGCGTCCTTGGACTGCTGGTAGATCTCGCCGGCCGTCTTGGCGCCCCCGCTCGTGGACGCCGCGAAGGCGCGCGTGCCGGTGCCCGAGGAGGCCTCGGTGATCGTGGTGGTCGTGGTCTTCGACGGCTGGAACGCCGCGACCGCGAGCGCACCGCCCGCCCCGCCGATCAGGGCGGTGGCGCCCAGCGCCGCGAGGCTGCGCGCACCGAGACGGCGGCGGGCCGGAGCGGCCGCCGCCGGGGCGGGCGGCTCGGGACGGGCGTGCTGCGCGGTGGGCTCGTCGGCCACGCGGGTCGGCTCGTCGTCCGGATCGCGGTAGGGGGCCTGCCAGAGGGGATCGTGCGGTGAGGGGGGCATGTCCACAGGATTCCCCCGGGACCTTGCCCCGACCTTCGGGAAACCTCAGAGGTTCCTGAGGACCACGGTCTGCTCGGCGTAGGCGGGCAGCTCGACGACGAAGCGGGCGCCGCCGCCGTCGGCGTTCTCGGCGCGGACGGTGCCGCCGTGCGCGTCGACGATCCCGGCGACGATCGCGAGCCCCAGGCCCGCGCCCGCCGGGCCCTGCTTGCGCCCGCCGCCGCCGGCACGCCAGAACCGCTCGAACAGGGTCGACGGGTCGTCGACCGGCAGCCCCGGCCCGTGGTCGCGGACGCTCAGCGCGACGCGCCCGCCCGCGCCCTGGGCGCTGCCGGCGTGGACCTCGATCGCGGTGCCCGCGGGCGTGTGCACGAGCGCGTTGCGCAGGAGGTTCGCGAGGACCTGGCGCAGCTGGTCGGGGTCGGCGCTGACGATCGGGTCGTCGTCGGCGGCGACGTGCAGCCGGATCTCGCGGTCCGGCGCGGTGGCCTTCGCGTCCTCGACCGCGTCCGCGGCCAGGTCCCCGACGTCGACCGGCTCGCGCACCACCGCGCGGGTCTCGTCCAGCCGCGCGAGCGCGAGCAGGTCCTCGACGAGGACGCCCATGCGCCGGGCCTCCTCCTCGATGCGGCGCATCGCGGTGCTCGTGTCCGCCTCGCTCTGGGCGGCGCCCATGCGGAACAGCTCGGCGTAGCCGCGGATCGACGCCAGCGGCGTGCGGAGCTCGTGCGAGGCGTCGGCGACGAACTGCCGCAGCCGCTCCTCGCTCTGGCGCTGCCCCGCGAACGCGGTCTCGATCCCGCCGAGCATCGTGTTGAGCGCGAGGCCGAGGCGGCCGACCTCGGTCGCGTCGTCGGCGGGCTCGACGCGTCGCGAGAGGTCGCCGGCGCGGATCTCGTCCGCGGTCGCCGCCATCTCGTCCAGCGGGCGCAGCCCGATCCGCACGACGAGGAACGCGATGCCGCCGAGCACGCCGAGCACCGCGACGATCACGATGCCCTCGACGAGCAGCAGGCGGCTGAGCGTCGAGTTCATCTCGGCCAGCGGCACGGCGATGACGTTGAGGTTCGCGTCGCTGCGGCTGAGGTCGACGGCGATCCGGTACGGCTCGTCGGCGATCGACACGGTCCGCAGCTGGCCGGCCTGCAGGTCGTCGGGCAGCTCGAGGCTCGGCGCGTCGCTCTCGCCCCGGTAGGAGGAGATCCCCGCGGCCAGCACCTCGCCGGTCGTGGTGACGCGCGCGCCGTAGGTGCCGGGCGGCAGGCTCGCCGGAGGCGGCCCCTCCCCGGGGCGGCGGAAGCCGCGGCCGTAGGGGAAGCGGGCGGAGCGCGGGTCCAGGCCGAGGTCCTCGTCGAGCTCGCGGCCGATCGCCGGGAGGCCGTCGCGGGCCTGCTGGTCGATGCGGTCCTGCAGGAACGAGCGCTGGCTCGCGTACGTGACCGCGGCGAGCGTCAGCAGCCCGACCGCGGCGACGGCGAGCAGGATCGCGACGAGCCGGCCGCGCAGCGTCTGCGGGGCGAACCGGGACACGTCAGCTCCGCGGCAGGCGCAGCGCGTAGCCGACGCCGCGCGCGGTCTGGATCAGCGACGGGCCGTGCGCGTCGAGCTTCTTGCGCAGGTAGGAGACGTAGGTCTCGAGCACGCGCGCGTCGCCGCCGAAGTCGTAGTCCCAGACGTGGTCGAGGATCTGCGCGCGCGTGAGCACGCGGCGCGGGTTGCGCAGGAAGTAGCGCAGCAGCCGGTACTCGGTGGCGGTGAGGTCGATCGGGTTGCCGGCGCGGGTGACCTCGCGGGTCTCCTCGTCCATCTCGACGTCCTCGAACACGAGCCGGTGCGACTCGGGCTGCGCGAGCCCGGCGCGGCGCAGGATCGTGCGGATGCGCGCGACGAGCTCCTCGAGGCTGAACGGCTTGGTGACGTAGTCGTCGCCGCCGGTGGTCAGCCCGCGGACCTTGTCCTCGGTGCTGTCGCGGGCGGTGAGGAAGACGATCGGCAGCGAGGCCCGCTGGGCGCCGAGCCGCTCGGCGACCTCGAAGCCCTCCATGTCGGGGAGCATGATGTCGAGCACCATGAGGTCGGGCTTGAAGCTCCGCACGGCGTCCAGGGCGGTCTTGCCGTCGCCGGCGGTCTCGACCTCGAAGCCCTGGTAGCGCAGGGCCATCGCGACGACGTCGGCGATGTTCGGCTCGTCGTCGACGACGAGGACGCGGTGGGACGACTCGGACGCGGTGCTCGTGCTCACAGCGGGATTATCGGCCAGGTTCCTGTGCGGTTCCTGAGAGCCTGCTGTGAGGACGGCGCCCCGTAGGCTGCGGTCATGTCCTCCGTGCCGCAGACCGCCCCGACCGCCGCCGAGCAGGCCCGCACCCTGACCGAGCACGGCCGTGTCGCGACGCTCGCGACCGTCGGTGGGGACGGCGCGCCCTGGGCGTCCTACCTCGCGTACGCGCTGCTGGCGGACGGCTCGCCGGTGCTGTGCGTCTCGACGATGGCCGAGCACGGCCGCAACCTCGTCGACGACCAGCGCGCGTCGCTGTGCGTGCTGGACCAGACGCCGGCCGCCGACCCGGTCGAGACCGCGCGCGTGACGCTCGCGGGCGTCGCGCGGCGCGCGCGGGACGCCGACGAGGAGGCCGCGGCGCGCGCCGCGTTCCTCGCCGCGCACCCGGGCACCGACTTCCTCGACTTCCACGGCTTCTCGATCTGGATCGTCGACGTCGAGCGCGTCCGCTGGGTCGGCGGCTTCGCGCGCATGGACTCCGCCGACGGCGCTTCGTACGCGACGGCGACCGCCGACCCGGTCTCGCCGCATGCGGCCGGCGCGGTCGCCCACCTCAACGAGGACCACGCCGACGCGCTGCTGCTGATCGCCCGGGCGCTCGCCGACCTGCCGGACGCCTTGTCCGCCGAGTGCCTGCGCTGCGACCGCTACGGCATGGACCTCGCGGTGACGCGGGCGGACGGGTCGCGCGAGTGGCCGCGGGTCGGCTGGCCGCAGCGGCTCGACGAGCCGGCGCAGCTGCGGGCCGCGAGCGTCGAGCTGGTGAAGCAGGCGCGGGCGGCGCTCGCCTGAGCTCGTGACGCCCCACCGGTGGGGCGGCCGACACGCGGATCGCGCTCTTGGCCGTCCATCTCCTGCCCCCATGGGGGCCGGAGATGGACAGTCTCGCGGGGCGTGCGGCGTCGCGCCCGCCGCTCGCGGTCGGGCTAGCCGCCGACGGTCAGGGTGCGGCGACCGAGCTCGCGACCGCGCGCGTCCTGCAGGACGAACGCGAGGCGGCGGCGCTTGCGCGGCAGCTCGACGCGGGCGACGCCGCCGCGGACGGTGGCCCGGCCGACGCGGCGGCCCTGGAAGGTGACGGCCACCCGGCGGACGGTCGTCGCGGTGGTGATCGTGCAGGTGGTGCGCGGCGCGCCGCCCCGGCGGGTGCGCGCGCAGCGGATCCGCGGCGTGCCGAGCCGCGTCGGAGCGGTGGTGGTCCCCGGCGTCGTCGCGACGGGAGCGACCGGTTGCACGACCGCGGGCGGGGTCGGGGCGGCGACGGGGACGGCCGCCGCGGCGGTGTCCACCCGGACGGTGAAGCGCCCGAACGTGTTCGGGGTGCGGTCGGGGCCCGCGCCCGCCGGGTAGCTGCCGCCGGGCCAGACCATGTCGGCGGTGGCGATCGCGGGCGCGGCGCCGGCGATCGTCGTGACGGTGCCCTCGGTGCTCGCCGGTGGGAGCGCGAGGTCGAAGACCGGGCGGCTGCGGTCGTAGGTGGCGCCCGCGGAGGAGGACTGCCCGGACCCCGAGGAGCCCGAGCCGGAGGCGAACAGCTGCGCGCGGCCGGCGGCGACGACGACGCGCGGGTTGGAGACGGTGATCGCGAAGCCGTGCGCGGCGGAGGTGAAGCTGAGCGTCCCGGCGAACTCGAGCGTGCCCTCGCCGGTCGCCGCGTCCCAGCTGCCGCCCGCGGCGACGGGGAAGCTCGTGGTGGCGGTCGCGTCGGCGCCGCGCGCGCTCTGCGCGGTGACGGTCGGCCCGGTGGCCGGCGCGGTGGGGCGGGCGGTGCCGTTGGTGAACGGCGGGCCGAGCGCGGTCGTGTACCCGAGCCAGGTGCGGTTGGTGCCGTCGGGGGCGCCGGTCTCGTAGACGTTGGCCTGGGTCCACTCGAGCGCGCCGCCGGTCACCGGGGTGGGAGCGGCGGTGGCGGTCGCCGCGCACCCGAGGACACCCACGGTCGTAAGGCCGATCAGAAGTCGCATGTCAGGGCACCCTAACATTGCGCTAGGCTCGGCGCATGGCACCCACCGCTCTCCG
This sequence comes from Conexibacter sp. W3-3-2, assembly GCF_009707605.1. NCBI lineage: Bacteria > Bacillati > Actinomycetota > Thermoleophilia > Solirubrobacterales > Conexibacteraceae > Conexibacter > Conexibacter sp. W3-3-2. The sequence goes on from NZ_WLYW01000001.1 coordinate 2,204,214, forward strand.
GACGATCGCGGCCACCGCCGTCGCCCTCGCGCTCGGCGCGGCCGCCGCCGACGCCGCCCCCCGCCGCGTCGTCGCACTCACCCCGTTCACCGCGAACACCGCCGCCCGCATCGGCCTCACCCCCATCGCCATCGGCCAGACGCTCGGCGGCCAGGACCGCTTCGCGCCCGAGCTGCGCGGCGTGCCGCGGCTCGCGCTCAGCCACCCCAGCGGCCCGAACATCGAGCAGCTCGCCGCCCGCCGGCCCCAGCTCGTGCTCTCCGCCCCCGTCTGGCGCAAGGGCCACGGCGCGATGCGCCGGCTGAAGATTCCGGTGCTCGAGTCCGAGCCGCGCACCGTCGCCCAGGTCGCCACGCAGACCCGCCGCATCGGCCGCGCCCTCGGCCGCTCCGCCGCCGCGAACCGCCGCGCCGCGTTCATCGACCGCCGCGTCGCCGCGGTCACCCGCGGCATCCGCCGCCGCCCCACCGTCCTGCTCGTCCTCGGGGTCGGCCGCACCTCCTACGCGATGCTCGCCAACAGCTGGGGCGGCGACGTCGTCCGGCGCGCCGGCGGCCGCCTGCTCACCCAGGGCCTGCGCGCCGGGGACGGGTACGCGCGGATCTCCGACGAGGCCGTCGTCGCCCGCAACCCGGACATCATCATCGCCGTCCCCCACGGCGAGTCCAAGGACTACGCCCGGCAGGCCGCGTACCTGCGCACCAAGGCCGGCTGGCGGACCACCCGCGCCGCCCGCAACGGCCGCGTCTACGTCGCCACCGGCAACTCGCTGCTGCAGCCCTACGACGACGTCTACCTGACGATCCGCGACGTCCGCCGGCTGTTCCTGAAGAACCTGTAGATGAGCACGGTCGTCGCCCGCCCGCCCGCGTCCACCAGCGGTCCCGCCCCGGACGCCACGCCCGCCCGCCGGCGGCGGCTGCGCCGTGCCGCGGTCGTCGCCGTCGCGTTCGCGGTGCTCGTCGGGGCGACCGCCGCCTCGCTGGCGTTCGGCGCGGTCGACGTGCCGCTGGGGACCGTCCTCGACGCGCTCCTGGGCCGCGCGCAGGAGGGCCCGCTGAAGGAGATCGTCCTGCAGCTGCGGCTGCCCCGCACCGTCGAGGCGCTGACCGTCGGCGCCGCCCTCGGCGTCGCCGGGGCGATGCTCCAGGGCGCCCTCGCCAACCCGCTCGCGTCCCCCGAGGTGCTCGGCGTCACCGCCGGATCCGGGTTCGGCGCGGTCCTCGTGCTGCTCGCCTTCCCCACCGCCGTGGCGCTGCTGCCGGTCGGGGCGCTCGCCTTCGGGGCGCTCGCCATCGTGCTCGTGATGGCGTTCGCCTGGGGCGGTCGCGGCGGCGGCTCCACCCAGCGCCTGATCCTCGCCGGGATCGCGGTCAGCGCGATGTTCGGCGCCGGGACCACGTCGCTGATGGTCGCCTTCAGCGACCGCGTGCAGGGCGCCGTCCTGTTCCTCGCGGGCGGCTTCTCCTCCGACGGCTGGGAGGGCATGGACGTCGCCTGGCCGTTCTTCCTCGCCGGCTTCGCGCTCGCGCTCGTGCTCTGCGGGCCGCTCGACCGGCTGGCGCTCGGCGACGACGTCGCCGCCTCGCTGGGCTCGCGCCCCCGGCTCGTGCGGCTCGGCGCCGCGGTCGCCGCCGCGTTCCTCGCCTCCGCCTCCGCCGCGATCGCGGGCCTGCTCGGCTTCGTCGGGCTCGTCGTCCCCCACCTCGTGCGGCTCGTCGCGGGCACCGCGCGCCACCGCTACGTCGTGCCCGTCAGCGCCGCGATCGGCGCCGGGCTCGTGCTCACCGCCGACACGATGGCCCGGATCGTCGTCGCCCCGATCGAGCTGCCCGTCGGCCCGATCATGGTCCTCCTCGGCGTCCCCCTGTTCCTCGTGCTGCTGCGACGGGAGACGTGAGCGTGGACCGGCCCGACCCGCTGCTCGAGGTCCGCGGCGTCGACGTGCGGATCGGCGGCACCGCGATCCTGCACGGCTGCGACCTCACCGCCCGTGCCGGCGAGCTCGTCGCGGTCGTCGGCCCCAACGGCGCGGGCAAGTCCACGCTCGGCCGCGTCGCCGCCGGGCTGCTCGCCCCCGCCGCCGGGACCGTGCGCTGGGGCGGGCAGGACGTCGGCGCCGTCCGCGCGCGGCGCCGTCCGCACCACCGGGCCTACGTGCCGCAGCGCGGACGCGTCCCCGACGGCATCCGCGTCCGCGAGGCCGTCGAGCTCGGCCGCGCCCCGCACGTCGGGCTGCTCGGGCGACCCACGACCACCGACCACGACGCGATCGACCGGGCGCTCGCCCGCACGCGCATGACCGGGTTCGCGCAGCGCCGCCTCTCCACGCTCAGCGGCGGCGAGCTCCAGCGCGCGCAGCTGTCCGTCGCGCTCGCGCAGGAGGCCCCGCTGCTGCTCGCCGACGAGCCGACCGCCAGCCTCGACCTCGGGGCCGCCGTCACCGTCGCCCGGCTGCTGCGCGCGCTCGCCGACGACGGGCTCGCCGTCGTCCTCGTCGTCCACGACCTGGCGCTCGCCGCCGCCATCGCCGACACCATCGTCGTCGTCCACCGCGGACGGACCGTCGCCACCGGACCCGCCGAGGAGGTGCTCACCCCCGACCGGCTCGCCGCCGTCTGGGAGGTCGACGCCGAGCTCGACCCGGGCGACGGCGCCCGGACCGCGCTGCGCGTCGGCTGGCGCCCCGTCCCCCACGCCCTGGAGGGCCGCTGAATGCTCCGCACCCTGCCGACCGCGCTCGTCCTCGCGCTCCTGGCCGTCCTCGCCACCGCCGGCGCCGCGCACGCCGGCCCCGGGGAGGGCAGCGCCACCCTCACGCTCGACGGCCCCGCCGGAACCCGGCTCACCGACCGCGACGTCCGGCTCGCGGGCAGCGGCGGCGCCGAGGCGTTCGGGACCCGCGTCGTGCTGCCCGTCACCGGCGGCCGGGTCGGCTCCTCGGTCTTCGCGCTCGGCACCCGCGGCGCGATCCGGCTGGTGCGCGGCGGCCGGTCGATCACGCTGGGCGACGTCGAGCTGCAGCTCGGCAGCAGCGTCTGGGTCACCGCCCGGCTGGGCGGACGGCGGCGGCCCGTGCTCGTCTCCACCACCGGGGTGCGCCCCGTCCTGGACCGCCGCAGCGGCCGCGCGCGGCTGCGCAGCGGGAAGCTGCGGCTCGCCGTCCCCGCCGCCGGGATCGTGCGGCGCGCGCTCGGGATCCGTGAGATCGGCCTCGGCTCGCTCGGGACGCTGACGCTCGACGCGACGGTCGCCCCGGACCTCGCCGGGACCGCCGCCGGCGCGGGCACCAGCGCCCCCGCCCGCCCCGCGACCGCGGTCGACGTCACCGCCGCCACGCTCGACTGGCACGTGCGCGAGTCGTTCATCCGCTACGTGAACACCGGGGAGGGCACGCGCGTCCTCGGCGGCGCCGTCGCGCCCGGGAAGACCGTGCGGCCCGGCACCTCCGTGCCGCTGGACTACGACTTCCGGTTCCCGTTCGCCAGCGGCTGGTACGACCCCGCGAGCGACCTCGCGGTGCTGACGTTCCGCGGCGGGGTCGGGTTCTCCTACCGCGACCACGGCATCCAGTTCGAGACCAGCGACCCGCAGCTCGAGCTGCGCGGCGCCGGCAGCGGGTCCCGCGCGACGTTCTCGTTCACCGGCCGCGACGGCACCCCGTTCGACGGCCGCCGCGCGACGCTGCTGGACCTCGACCCCGCCGCCGCCACGCGCAGCGGCTCCGCCGACGGAGCGACCCGCACCCTGACCGACGTCCCGGGCGCCGTGCCCGCACAGACGCAGGGCTCGGTCTTCAACGGCTTCTACGCGCCCGGCGACCCGTTCGGCGCCATGACCGTCACGTTCACCACGACCCCAGGTTCCTGACATGACCGACACCGCCACGTCGTTCCCGACCGACCACGCCGCTCCCGCGGAGGTCCTCAACCCGCCGATGCCCGAGCCGATCGGCCCGACCCACGAGGGCCGGCGCCGCTCCGCCGCCGAGGAGGCCCGCACGCTCGTCGCCCAGACGAACGTCGCCACGCTCGCGACGCTGTCCGAGGACGGCCACCCGTGGGGCTCGCTCGTGAGCTACGCCACGCTGGCCGACGGCTCCCCCGTGCTGTGCGTGTCGCTGCTGGCCGAGCACGGCCGCAACCTCCGCGCCGACCAGCGCGCCTCGCTCGTCGTCGCCGAGCCCGCCCGCGGCGGCGACCCGCTGAACAGCGGCCGCGTCACCCTCGCCGGGGTCGCGCAGCGGCCGACCGGGACGCTCGAGGCGACCGCCCGCGACGCCTACGTGCAGGCCCATCCGCCCGCACGGCTCTACGCCGGCTTCGGCGACTTCTCGCTCTGGGTGCTGCGCGTCGACCGCGTCCGCTGGGTCGGCGGCTACGGGCGCATGGACTCCGCCGACGCCGAGAGCTACCGCGCCGCCGAGCCCGACCCCGTGCAGGGCCAGACCGCGTACGCGATCGCGCACCTCAACGCCGACCACGCCGACGCGCTGCTGCTGATGGCCCGGGCGTTCGGCGGCCACCCCGACGCCCTGTCGGCCACGTGCACCGGCGCGGACCGCTACGGCATCGAGCTGCGCGTCGTCACGCCACGCGGGGAGACCCGCGCGCGGATCGGGTTCGCGGAGCCGATCGTCGAGCCCGACGGGCTGCGCGGCGCCACCGTCGAGCTGACGCGCCGCTCGCGCGCCGCGCTCGTCTGAGACCGGGCCGCGCGGAGCGATCCGTAGGGTGCCGGAGGATGACCGCGGATCCCACCCTGGACGAGATGCTCGACGGCGCCGCGACGGGCGCGACCACGGTCGCGCCCGGCTGGGGGCAGGGCCGCGCGACCTACGGCGGCCTCGTCGCGGGCCTGCTCGTCGCGCGCGCCGAGACGCTCACGGCCGACCCGGCGCGACGGCTGCGCTCCGCGGCCGTGTCGTTCGTCGGGCCGGTCACCCCCGGCACCGCCGAGCTCCAGGGCACCGTCCTGCGCGCCGGCGGCTCGGCGACGACCGTGGACGTCAAGCTTGTGCAGGACGGGACCGTGCGCGCCGCGATGCTCGCCACGCTCGGGCAGGACCGCGCGACCGCGATCGCGTTCCCCGCCGACCGGCGCAACCCGCCGCCCGCGCTCCCCGAGCCGGACGAGCTGCAGCCGATCCCGTACCTCGAGGGCCTCACCCCCGAGTTCATCCGCCACGTCGAGCTGCGCTACGGCAGCGGCGGGTTCCCGCTCAGCGGTGCGGCGGAGCCCGACTTCGGCGGCTGGTTCCGCTTCCGCGAGCCCCCGGCGCGGATGGGCGACCGCGAGCTCATCGCGCTCGTCGACGCCTGGCCGCCCGCGATCGCCCCGATGTTCGGCGGCCCGGCGCCGATCAGCACGATGAGCTGGAGCTACGAGCCCGTCGCCGCACCGGACCCGGCCGTGCCCGACCGGCCCGACGCGCTCTGGCGGTACGCCGTGCACACGCACGTCGCGCGCGACGGGTACACGCAGGCGGCCGCCCGCGTGTGGGACGCCGACGGGCATCTGCGCGCGATCAGCAACCAGACCGTCTCGTACTTCGACCCGCGCGGCTGACTACCCGTCCAGCGACTCCTCCAGGTCGCTGATCGGGTCGTACCAGCCACGCTCCAGCACGAACGCCTGGAGGTCGCGGTCCAGCCCGAGCATCACGGCCACGCCCACGAACACGAACAGCGCGCCGGTCACGCGGCGAAAGACGCCGTGCGGGTTCGCCAGCCAGCCGAGCCGCTCGGCCGCCGCACGACCGAGCACCGCGAGCAGCAGCAGGATCACGGCCAGTCCGACCGCGTACGCCACCAGATACGCCAGGCCCTCGCCGAACGACGCGGGCAGCACCGTGGCCACGATCAGCGCGTAGGTCGGGCTGCAGCTGCTGAACACGGGACCGAGCGACGCGCCGATCAGCACGTCCCGGCTGCGGCCACTGCGTGCCGCGGAGCGCTCCAGGAGGGCGGCCGCCTGCCGCTGACCGCCGCTGGCGGCCATCCCCCGCTCCCAGAGCCCGGGCGCCAGCAGGCTGACGCCCAGTCCGAGGACGACGAGCCCGGACAGCGTGCTCCAGACCTCCTGCGGGACGCCGAGGAGCGCGCTGGTGGCCTTCAGCAGCAGCGTGAAGACCACCACCGACGCTCCCAGCGAGGCCACGATGACCACCGGCCGGGCGATGTCTCCCCGGCCCGTCGCACCGTCCGTCGCCGTGACGACCGCACCCCCGACGACCACCGGCAGCAGCGGTAGGACGCACGGCGCCGCAGCCGTCAGGACCCCGGCCATGAAGCTGACGACCAGGAGCTCCACGGCCGTCAGGCGAGCTCGTCGAGGACCTTCGTGATCTGCGGGTCGTCGTACGGGACGACGCTGCCCGTCTTCCGACCTTCGGCGTCCACGCGGACCACGGTGGTCTGGAGGGTCACCCCGTAGCGCTGACGCAGGTCCTGTCGCTCGTCGTAGTCGACCTTCAGCACGGTGACGCCGGCCGGCAGCCCCTCGTCCCGGATCGACTGCTCCAGCGCGCGGCACTGCGTGCACCACGACGCGTGGAAGAACAGCAGTCGCGTGCCGTCCGCCGCGGCCAGCGCCGCCGGCGAGTACTCGACGTAGGTCCCGGACCGTTCGGCGACCGCCGCATCCGGCGTGGCCTGGGAGGTCTCGGAGGGCGGGACGGACACGGTCGGCGTGGTCCGGGAGAGCGCCGGGGCCGAGCGACCGTCGGGGTCGTCCGATCCACCGACGGCGAGGAACACGCCGGCTGCTGCGATCAGCACGCAGATCGAGGCCGCCAGGTACGCCGTCCGATTCATGCCCTCATGGTGGAGCGGACCGGTCGGCGCGTCGATTACGACGCGGTGAACGTGGTTCAGACGAGACCGCGCGCCCGCAGCTCGGCGAGCAGGCCCACGCAGCCCGCCTCGACGACATCGAGGACCACGTCGAACCCGTCCGGTCCCCCGTAGTAGGGGTCGGGCACGTCGGTGTCGCCGGCGGCGACCGCGGCCGGGTCGAGCTCGCGCAGCAGCACGACCCTGTCGCGCGCCGCCGCGTCGTCCCCGGCGAGCGCGAGCAGGTCGCGGCGGTTGCTCGCGTCCATCGCGACGAGCAGGTCGTGGTCCGCGAAGTCGCGGCGGGTGACCTGCTGGGCGGCGCCGCGCAGGTGCACCCCGCGGCGCGCGGCCGCGGCGGTGCTGCGCGCGTCCGGCGGGTCGCCGACGTGCCAGTCACCGGTGCCCGCGGACGCGACCTCGACGCGGTCGGCCAGCCCCTCGCGCTCCAGCAGCGCGACCATCACCGCCTCCGCGGTCGGCGAGCGGCAGATGTTCCCCAGGCACACCATGAGGATCCGCACCGGGCGGTCGGGCGCGCTCATGCCGCGGGCGGGACCCAGCCGCCGAACGCCCGCTCGAGCTCCAGCGCGACCGCGATCGCCACGTGGTCGTGGTCGCGCGGCGCCGCCACCTGGACGCCGAGCGGCAGGCCCTGCGCGTTCAGGCCCAGCGGCGTCTGCACCACCGGCAGGCCGAGGAGGTTGAAGATCGCGGCGTGGTGGATCGACCACGGGCGACCGACGGTGCGGCCGTGGCGCGGCGCGACGCGCCCGAACGGCGGGTGCAGCAGGACCCCGTCCCCGATCACCTCCTCGACCTCCGCGGCCAGGCGCCGCCCCGCCTCCAGCGACCGGCGCGTCATCCCGGCCGGCAGGACGCCCGAGGCGCGCTCGGCCCCGAGCAGCAGCGCGCTCGCCACCGTGTGCGGCCCGCGGCCGCGGACCGCGCCGCCGAGCGCGCGGCGGACCGTGACATCGCCGCCGAGCTCCGCGGCGAACGTCACGTCGGCGCCGGACTGCAGCGCGGCGAGGTAACCGTCCATCACGCGGCGCAACGGCTTCAGCGACAGCTCGCGCACGCGCGCGCCGGAGGCCTCGAGGGCGCGCGCGGCCCGCTCGCGCGCCTCGCGCAGGTCGCGGCGCAGCGGCCAGGCGCTCGTGTCCTGCGTGACGATCACGTCCAGGGCGGCGAGGTCCACGTCCGCCGGGTCGCCGAGCGCGACGTCGCGCGCCCGCGCGTCGAGGCCGTCGGGTCCGGCGATGATCCGCAGCAGCCCGATCAGGTCCTCCGCCCGGCGCGCGAGCGGGCCCATCGTCAGCAGGCGCGCCGCCTCGCCGTGCGTGACCGGGAACTGCCCGGTGTTCGGCACGAGCCCCGGGGACGGCTTGAGCCCGAAGACGCCGTTGAAGAACGCCGGCAGCCGGATCGACCCGCCGATGTCCGAGCCCAGGCCGAAGGGCGAGCCGCCACTGCCGACCGCGGAGCCCTCCCCGCCACTGGAGCCGCCCGCGATGCGCGTCGGGTCGTAGGCGTTGGAGGTCCGACCGTAGACGTGATTCTGCGACTCGATCCACATGCACAGCTCGGACGTGTTCGTCACCCCGAGCGGGATCGCGCCCGCGTCCAGCAGGCGCTGCACGGCGGGCGCGGACCCGGGCGCGCGGTGGTCGCGACGGCTGACGAGACCCGCGCAGTTCGGCATCCCGGCGAGCTCGATCGACTCCTTGACCGTGCAGGGCACGCCCAGCAGCGGCGGCAGCTGCTCGTCCGGGCCCGCGGCGGCGATCCGGGCGTCCGCCGCGTCGGCGTCGGCGAGCGCGGCGTCGAAGCGGTCGTGCGCGACCGCACGCAGCGTCGGATGGCGGCGGCGCAGCAGCGCGACGTGCGCCTCGACGACGGCGCGCGAGGAGGTCTCCCCCGTGCGGATCGCGTCCGCGAGCGCGGTGGCGGACCGCTCGGTGAGGGCGGTGGCGGGGACGGATGCGGCGGACATCGACGATGAACGGTAGCGTTCAGCCGGACGGGTCGGGAGAGCCACGGGAGGTTTCGTGATGGGACGAGGGACGGTCGCGCTGCTGGCGCTGGCCACGACGCTGCTGACGCCGGGAGCCGCGCTCGCGGCGGGCGTCGAGATCGACGTGCTGAGCAACCGCGCGGACCTGCTGTCCGGCGGCGACGCGCTCGTCGCGATCGCCGTGCCCGAGGGCCGGCGCGTCCAGGACCTGCGCGTGACGCTCGGGTCCACCGACGTGACGAAGCAGTTCGCCGTCCGCGCCGACGGCCGCTTCGGCGCGCTGCTCACCGGGATCCCCGACGGTCCCGTCCGCCTCGCCGCCCGGCTCCCCCGACCGCACCGGCGCGTCGATCCGGCTCGTCGGGCACCCCAACGGCGGCCCGGTGTTCGCCGGACCGCAGGTCCAGCCCTGGGCCTGCCAGCCCGGCGCCCGCGACGCGCAGTGCAACCAGCCGGCGAGCTACCAGCTGCTCTACCGCGGCGACCGCGGCTTCCGGCCGTACGACCCGGCGAGCCCGCCGCGCGACCTGCGCTCCACCACGACCGACGGCGGGCGCACCGTCCCGTTCGTCGTGCGCGTCGAGACCGGCTACCAGGACCGCGACCAGTACCGGATCGCCACCCTGCACGATCCCGCCCGGGAGTGGGACCCGTGGGCGCCCCAGCCGCAGTGGAACCGCAAGCTCGTCATCACGCACGGCGGCTCGTGCGGCGTGGACCGCGCCGTCGGCAGCGCCCCGGACGTGCTCAACGAGGAGCTGCTCGGCAAGGGCTTCATGGTCATGAGCACCGCCCTGAACAACCTCGGGCACAACTGCAACCCGGCGCTCATCGCCGAGTCGGAGATCATGGCCCGTGAGCGGATCGTCGAGCAGTACGGCGAGGTCCGGCGCACCATCGGCACCGGCAGCTCCGGCGGCGCCATCGCGCAGCTCATGATCGCCCACGCCTACCCGGGCTTCTACGACGGCATCACCACCGGTGCGACGTTCGCGGACCTCCTCACCACCGGACGCCACGCGGTCCACGGGCACCTGTTCAAGGAGCTCTTCCGCGGGATCAGCGACGGTCCCGGCGGGCTCTACACGCCGCTGGACCAGGCGGAGGTGTCCGGCTCCCCCGCTCGCCACGCTGGACGACCAGCTGTTCGACCTCGCGTTCTGGTCGAACATCACCGGCGAGAGCGGGTGCGGCGGCATGGACCCCACGCTGAAGTGGTCGCCGTCCAACCCCGGCGGGGTGCGCTGCGGCGTGCTGGACCACAACATCGCCGTCTTCGGCAAGGGCGAGAGCGGCTACGCGGGCGTCCCCCTGGACAACGTCGGGATCGAGTACGGGCGCAAGGCGCTCCTCGCCGGCCGGCTCACGCCGGCGAAGTTCGTGGACGTCAACGCGCGGATCGGCGGGCTCGACAAGACGACGTTCGGCGCGGCACCGGGCCGCACGAGCGCCGACCCGCAGGCGCTGCGCAACGCGTACCGGTCCGGCTACATGGCGATCGGCAACACGCTCGGGCAGACCCCGCACATCGAGTACCGCGGCTCCAACGAGGTCACCGCGCACGTCACCTACCCGAGCCTCGCGCTGAACGCGCGCCTGGACCGCTTCGAGGGCACGCACGCCAGCCACGTCCTCTGGCAGGGCCCGGTCCCGCTGATCGGCAACATCACGTTCCCGAACCGGTCCGTCCTCGAGATCGACCGCTGGATCGCCCGCATCCAGGACGACCGGTCGGGTCGCACGCAGGCCGAGAAGGTCCGTGCCAACCGGCCCGCGGACCTCACCGACCGCTGCGAGCTCGCCACCGGCCTCGAGCAGCAGGGCACCGACTGCCCGCTGCTGACCCGCTTCTACGACTCGCCGACGAACGTCGCCGGTGAGGGACCGCGCAACGACGTGCTCAAGTGCCAGCTCAAGCCGCTGCGCCGTGAGGACTACCCGGGCGTGACGTTCACCGACGCGCAGTGGGCGACGCTGCAGGCGACGTTCCCGACCGGCGTCTGCGACTGGAGCAAGCCGGGCGTCGAGGGAGACCCCGACCGTGCCCTGGCTCACCTACGAGGACGGTCCCGGCGGCCGCGAGCTCGGCCCGGTGCCCGCCGCGGTGCCGTTCGCGGGCGTGCGCGCGCTGCGCGTCGGGTCGACCGTCCGGCGGCTCGGCCGTCCCGGCGTGCGGTCGGTGCGGATCGTGCTCGAGAAGGCGCGCGGCTCGGTCGCCGCGCGCCGTGTCGCCGTGCGCGTGCTCGACGCGCGCGGCCGACTCGTCGCGTCGTCCCGGTCCCGGACCCTGCGCGGCCCGCGGACCGGCGTGCAGCTGCGTCGCCTGCGCCGCGTCGCGCCGGGCAGCACCGTGAGCGTGACCGTCCGCTCGGTCGACGCCGCGGGCGCCCCGGTCGACGCCGGCACCGTGCGCGTGCGGCTCGCGCGCTGACGCCGCGGGCGCCTGCGGCGGCGCCACGGGCGCTTCCGGAGGCGTGATTGGCGCCTGCGGCGGCGCCGCACGGCCGTTCTGGGTGATCTGCGTGCCACATATGGCCTCGAGATCACCCAGAACGACGCCGGGCGGGCGCGCTCGACCCGTTCTGGGTGACCTCGACGCCATATCTGGGTCCCGGATCACCCAGAACCCGGGCGCCCGCCGTGATGGGCGCGGGCGGGCCGGTGGGCGCCGTCCACGGGCGTTCTGGGTGATGCGCGACCCATATCTGGCACGCAGATCACCCAGAACCCGCGGGAGGGCAGCGAGGTCGGCCCCGCCACCGCCCAACCGGGACGGGCGTCACGAGCGCCTGGGTGGCGCCCGGCCACGCCGGAGCGCGGTAGCGTGCGCGTCGTGCCGTCCTTCGCGCGTGATCGACCGTCCTGCCGCGTCCTGCGAGCGCGCGCGGGCCGGGGGCTGCTCGCGGCGACCGGGCTCGCCGTGGTCGCCTCCGCCGTTCCCGCGACCGCGGCCGCGCCGGCGCCGAAGGTGCGGATCACCGCGTTCACGCTCACCCAGGTGAACATGGAGCAGCAGCGCGTCGCGCCCGGCGGTCGGGCGTCGCTGTGCCAGGCGATCCCGTTCACCGAGCTCGCGCCGCACGTGCGCTGGTCGGGCGGGGCGCTGCGCGCGGTCGTGTCGGTGAGCGCGCCCGAGCACCGCAGCCGGCCCGCGCGCCGCACGCTGCGGGCCACCCCGCGCGCGGGCACCCGGCGCGTGACGTTCACGCCCGCCGCGCTCGACGACGCCGCCTTCCCGCAGGGCGTCTACGTGGTGCGCGTCACGATCGGTGGCCGCACGCGGGCGACCGCGCGGCTCACGCTCGACCGTCCGGTCGCGAGCACCTGCTGACCCGGCGGCCCGCCGCCACCCCGCCGCCGCGCCGCGCCGCCCGCCTCAGCGCGACGCGCGCTTGCGCCACGCGCTGAACGACCCGATCGAGCCGGTGTGCGGGCGCACGAGCCACGGCCAGGGGTGCACGACCGCCGGCCGGATCGCGGCCGCGCGGCGGCGCCAGCCGGGCACGGGCGTGAAGGTCGCCGCGACCGGCCGGCCCGACAGCACGGAGACGGGATCGCCGAGCCACACCTCCAGCGGCCGGCGCGCACCGAGGTCGGCGAGCGTCTGGGCGAGGAACACGAGCCGCTTGCCGGACAGCTGCCAGCCGCGGAGCAGCTCGCGGTCGAGCACGAACACCGCGGGCAGGTCGGGGTGCGCGGCGAGCGCCGGGTCCTCGTCCCCCAGCGACTCGGCGGTCAGCCACACCGCCTCGGGCTCGCCGAGCTCCGCGGTCGTGCGCGGGCCGGCGGTGCGCTCCACGTCGGGGTCGCTGCGCAGCAGCGGCGACGGCTCGGGCAGCCGGGCGGGTGCCGTGGCGTCGTCGGGCCAGTCCTCGATCGGGCACGCGTCCCGCAGCGCGCAGCGCCCGCACAGGCCCGGGGCGCGCTTCTCGGTCTGCCAGCGGCTGAAGCCGTACGCCTTGCCGGTGCCCGCGCCGATCGTCCACTGCCAGCCCAGGCGGTTCGCGGCCCGCGAGCCGTCGAGCAGGTGGGTGAAGAACCGGTCCTCCCCGGCCCGCCAGTCCCAGCCGGCGCGCACGGTCCAGTGCGCGGACATCCACATGCGGGTCTGGTTCACGAGCCAGCCGTCGTCCTCGAGCTCCCCGACGACGAGGTCCATGCACGCCATGTCCCGCGGCCACGGGTCCTCCCACGGCGCGCCCGCCGCGACCGCGGGCGCGTACCGCAGCGGCCGCGCGGTCGCCGCGCCGAGCCGCGCGTAGAGGTGGCGGGAGTACTCCTGCCAGAGCAGCTCGTCGCGGAACTTCGTGCGGTCGCGCGCGGGACCGTCCCCCACCGCCGCCCAGACGCGCGGCAGCGGCAGAAGCCCGTGCCGGATGTACGGGGACAGCCGGGAGGCACCGCGCCGCCCCACGGGCAGGACCTCGCTGCGCGTGCGCGCGTAGCCGCTGACGTCGTAGAGCCCGAGCGCGGCGTCGGCGGCCGCCTGCCCGCCGGTGAACGCGCCGCTCACGGGCACGGGACCCGGGGACTCGGCGTACAGGCCGCCGAGGTGCTCGGCGACCCAGGCGGGCGCGTCGTCGATCGTGGGGACGGGGAGCGGCAGATCGGCCATCCCCGGGGTCCGGGCGCCGGGCGCCCCGGGATCAGCCGGAGGTGGCGGTGTCCGCCCCGCGGGCGTCCGGGCTCTCGAGCGGCTCGAGCACCCCGAGGAGCTCCCCGACGCGGCAGACGAGCAGGCGCTCCTCGTCGACCTCGACCCACGCGCCCGCGGAGGCGGGGAAGACGACGTGGTCCCCGGCGCTCACGGGCATCGCGACCCCGGCCTGCGCCCACCAGTCCAGGCCGGGCCCGACGGCGAGCACGATGCCGTGCTGCGGCGGCGGTTCGTGCGTGCCGGGCGGCACGAGCAGGCCCGACTGGCGCATGCGGTCGGGCTCGAGCTCCTTGATGACGATGCGGTCGAAGAGCGGGCGGAGCTGGTGTCGCACGCCCTCCAGGGTACGACGGCCCGGCCGCGGACGCGGACGTCAGCGCATCGACAGCAGCACGACCCCGACGATCGTGCCGAGTACGCCGAGCGCCTGCGGTGCGCTCAGCCGCTCGCGGTCGAGGCCGAGCGCGAGCGCGACCGTCACGACGGGGAACAGCGACCCGAGGACGGACACGACGCTGAGATCGCCCTCGCGCGTGGCGATCGCGTAGGAGAACGTGCCGAGGAACAGCAGGATCCCGGGGACCGCGAGCACGGGCAGGCGCCGCGCGCCGACCGACCGCAGGACCCCGAGGCGGACACAGAACACCACGAGGACGCTCAGCAGCGAGACGCGGCTGAACAGCACCGCCCAGCCGGCCGCGTCCTCGGCGGCGGGGGCGATCGCGGCGAGGAACACGCCGAAGCAGAACGCGGAGGCGACCGAGAGGGAGGATCGCCGCGCGGCGGTCGGCGTGCTCGTCGGGGTGGGCGTCCGGGTCGACGGGGCGGCGGGCGACGAGCACCACGCCGGTGAGCGCGAGCAGGATCCCGACGCCCTCCAAGGCGGTGACGGTCTCCCCGCCCGCGATGCCGACGGCGACCGGGAGCGCGGCGCCGAGCGCCCCGATCGGGGTGACGATGCTCAGCGGCCCGACCTGCGCGGCCCGGTAGAAGAGCACGAGGCCACCGGCGTTCCCGAGCCCGGCGAGCAGCGCGAACGCGACCGCGTCCGCGGCCGGGAACGGGTCGCCGCCTGCCGCGACCACGACCGCGGCGAGCACGAGCGAGCAGGTCTGCCCGGCGAGCAGCAGCAGGTAGAGCGACACGCCGCGCGCCAGGCGCGGCCCGACGTAGTTCGACACGCCGTAGGCGACCGAGGTGAACAGCGCGAGCGCGACCGCCATCCCCGGATCCTGTCACGCGCCCGGTCCCGGCCCGCCGACCACCACGCACCGACGCCCGGTCGGTTGCGTCCGGCGGCCCGCTCGGGAACGATGCCCGCCATGCACCCGTCCGCGCGCCGCCTGGCGCTGTCCGTCGCCTGCGCCGCTCTCGCCCTGCCGGCCGCGGCCGCCGCCCACGAGCGCGGCGCCACCTCCCGCTCCGCCGGGACGTCCGCCACGGCACCGACCGCCCCGGCGACGACGGTCCGTGTGCTCGGCACCGACGGCCCGCTGCGCACGGCGCTGCGCAGCACGCGCGCGGTCCGTCGCAGCTGCGTGACACGTCCGCTCACCGGCGCGGGGGTCGCGCAGCACCGCTGGATCGCCCCGGCCGACGGCGAGGCCGCCCTGCGCCTGCGCGCCGCGCGCGGCGACTGGGACCTCGCGGTGTTCGAGTCCACGTCCGGGAAGCTCGTCGGCTCCTCGGCCGCGTTCGGCGCCGACGAGGTCGTGACGCTGACCCTGCGCGAGGGCGCGTCGCTGCTGGTGCAGGCCTGCCGTCGCACGGCGGCCGCCCCCGCCACCGCGTCGCTGACGACGACGTTCACGCGCCTGGACCTCAGCGGCCTGCCGCGCACCGCGCCGCGCCTGTCGCTCGTCGACGTGCCGTTGGAGGGCCGCGGCGCGCTCGCGCGGCTGGAGGCCACCGGGGTCGACGTCACGCACGACATCGACGCGGACAGCGCGAAGGTCCTCGTCGCCGACGACCACGACCGGGACGCGCTGCGCGCCGCGGGCTTCACGCTGCGCACGGTGATCGCGGACGTGATCGCGGCGAGCCGCCGGGACGCCGCCCGCGGCGCCGCGACGCTGCGCCAGGCGCCCGCCAGCGCCCTGCCGACGGGGCGCACCGGGTACCGCGTCTACGAGGACTACCAGGCGGAGCTGAAGCAGATCGTCGAGCAGCACCCGGCGATCGCGCGGCCCGTGCGGCTGCGCGGCCGCACGTTCCAGGGGCGCGAGCTCGGCGTGGTGGAGATCGCCGGGAACGTCGCGCGCCGCGACGACGGCCGCCCGACGTTCATCCTCAACGGGCTGCATCACGCGCGCGAGTGGCCGGCGGCCGAGTCGATCATGGAGTTCGCCCACGACCTCGTGCGCGGCTACGGGAAGGACCCGCGGATCACGAAGCTCCTGGACGAGGTCCGCGTCGTCGTGATGCCGATCACCAACGCGGACGGGTTCATCGTCTCGCGCTCCTCCCCCGACCCCGATCCCGACGAGGAGCTCGGCGTCGGCACGGTCTACTCGCTGGCGACCGGCGTGATCGTCCTGGGCGGCTCGCTCTCCTACAAGCGCAAGAACTGCAACCCGGGCTTCGCGGTCCCGTCGTTCCCGTGCGAGCTGGCGATCGGCACCGACCCGAACCGCAACTACGCGTCGTCGTGGGGCGGGCCGGGCGCGTCGTCGAACCCCAACGACCAGACCTACCGGGGGACCGGCCCGTTCTCCGAGCCGGAGACGCAGGCGGTCCGCGAGCTGACGAGCACGGTGAACCCGACGTCGTTCCTGACGATCCACAACGTCGCCGCGCTGATCCTGCGCCCGCCGGGCCTGAAGGCGGACGGGTTCGCGCCGGACGAGGAGGCGCTGAAGGCGCTCGGTCAGCGCATGGCCGACGCGACCGGCTACACGAACCAGTACGGCTTCGAGCTCTACGACACGTCCGGCACGACCGACGACTGGACCTACGCGACCACCGGCGGGTTTGGGTACACGATCGAGCTCGGTCCCGAGGACGGCTTCTTCCACGGCAACTACCAGCGCCACGTGATCGACCAGTACGTGGGCACCGGGGAGCGCGCCGGCAAGGGGATCCGCGAGGCGTACCTGCTCGCCGCGGAGGCCGCGCGCAACCCCGCGTACACCTCACGGGTGGCGGGCCGCGCGCCGGCCGGGCGGACGCTGCGCCTGACCAAGACGTTCGACACGCTCACCAGCGACGTGTGCGCGATCGCCGACCCGCTGCCGGTCAGCCTGCCGCTGCAGCTCGGGGAGGGCGCGGACCCGACCGCGTGCATCGGCGCGACTGGGGTGCGGCGCAGCCCGGAGAAGCTCGAGTTCACCACCGTGGTGCCGGCCAGCGGCCGGTTCGAGTGGTGGGTCAACCCGTCGACGCGGCCGTTCGAGCTGAAGGCCGGCCGCCGCGAGGAGTACACGCTGACCTGCGAGAACGGCGGCAAGGTCGAGCAGTCCCAGCCGCTGTTCGTCGCGCGCGGCGAGACGGCCCGGGTCGAGCTGCCGTGCGGCGGCACGCTGCCGGCCGAGGGCGGCGCCGCGTCGGCGGGCGCGACCCGGGTGCGGATCGGCCGGCTGCAGTCGACGCTGCGGACGCTGAACGCGCGGCGCCGCGGGCTCGTGAGCATCGGGGTCCGCGGCGGCCCGGTGCGCAGCGTCCGACTGGCGCTGCTGCGCGCCACCGGCTCGCGGGTGCTCGGGGAGGTCCGGGTCGCGCGGCTGTCGCGCACCACGCGGGTCGCGGTGCGGCTGCGCCGCGGCGTGCGGCTGCGTCCGGGCAGCTACCGGCTGCGGCTGACCGCCCGGCTGCCGAAGGGCTCCCCGGTGACGGTCACGCGCGGGGTCCGGCTCACGACGCCGCGCCGGTAGCGGCGCGGGGCGCGGGCGGCGCTCAGCGCCGCTCGTCCGCGGGCAGGTCGTCGGGCAGCGGGATCTCCTGCGGCGGCGCGGGCGTCGACGCGTCCCAGTCGGGGAACGCCTCCCCGTCGCGGCCGCGGTGCTCGGCGCTGCCGCCGAGGGCGAGCAGGACGACCCGGTCGGGCCCGCGGTTGACGAGCTTGCGGCGCAGCTGCGGGGCGACGCGCACGACGTCGCCACGGCGCAGCTCGTGGGTCTCCTGCTCGACGACGAGGTCGAGCACGCCGTCGAGGACGACGTAGACCTCCTCCTGCATCGCGTGCCGGTGGATGCGCCCCTGCTGCCCGGGGTCGAAGGTCATGAGGTTCATCCCGAACGTCGTGATCCCGAGGTCGCGCCGCAGCGGGACGAACCGCTCGTGCGGCGGGTCGTCGAGATCGACGTGGGTGCGGGAGAGGCCGGGCTCGGGGGACATCGGCGCAGCGTACGCGTCCCGGAGGGCGCGCCGTGCACCTGCACGTTCAGCTGCGGGAGACGCCGACCATCTCGTCGATGTCGACGAGCTTCACGCGCGGCCGGCCGGCGGGCTCTCCGGCGGCGACCTCGTGCGCGTCGATGCGCCCCCAGGCGGCGTAGTCGATGCGGTCGGGGACGCGCTCGGCGAGCAGCGCGTCGAGCTCGGCGGCACCCTTGGGCGGGTCGGCGAGCAGGCCGGCCTCCGCGTCGGCGCGCAGCTCACGCACGGTCTCCTGGGCGCACTTCTTGTTCGTGCCGATGACGCCGCTGGGGCCGCGCTTGACCCAGCCGGCGGTGTAGACGCCGGGGACGACGGTGCCGTCCTCCTCGGTGACGCGGCCGTCGACGTTGCGGATCGTGCCGCGGCGCTCGTCGAACGGCACGCCGTCCAGCGGCGCGCCGAGGTAGCCGATGGAGCGCAGCACGAGACCCGCCGCGATCGTCTCGGTGACCTCGGTCGGCCGCGCGGAGAACGAGCCGTCCTCGTTCTGCACGAGCTCGTTGCGGACGATCCGCACACCCTCGACGCGGTCCTCGCCGAGGATCTCGACCGGCGAGGAGAAGAACTTCAGGACGATCCGGCGGCTCGCCCCGGTGGGCACGCGACCGGCGTAGTCGGTGACGATCTCGACGTTGCGCCGGGTCGTCTTGTCGGCGGTCTCGAGCAGCGCCCGGTGCGCGTCGTCGAGCCGGACGTCGTCCGCGTCGACGATGACGTCGAGGCCCTCGATCTCCCCGAGCTCGAGCAGCTCCGGGTTCGTGTACGCGCCCTGCAGCGGCCCGCGGCGCGCGAGGATGACGACCTCGCGGATCGAGCTGGCGGCGAGCGCGGCCAGCGCGTGGTCGGCGGTGTCGGTGCTCTGCAGCTCGGCGACGGGCACGCCGAGCATGCGGGCGCAGTCGAGCGCGACGTTGCCGGCGCCGACGACGACGGCCCGCTCGCCGGAGAGGTCGGGGTCGAGGTCGCGGAAGTCCGGGTGGCCGTTGTACCAGCCGACGAAGTCGGCGGCGCCGAGGCTGCCCGGGAGGTCCTCGCCGGGGATGCCGAGCTTGCGGTCGTTCGGCGCCCCGACGGTGTAGAGGACGGCGTGGAAGTGCTCGCGCAGCTCCGCGGGGGTGATGTCGCGGCCGATCTCGACGTTGCCGTGGTAGCGGAACCCGGGCTTGGCGGCGGTCTTCTCGTAGACCTTCGTGACGACCTTGATGTTCGGGTGGTCGGGCGCGACCCCGGCGCGGACGAGGCCGTACGGGGTGGGGAGCCGGTCGAACAGGTCGACCTCGACGCTGCCGTCCCCGGCCTTGAGGAGGTCGCCGGCGGCGTAGAACCCGGCCGGTCCGGCCCCGACGATGGCGACCCGCAGCGGCGCGCTCATGCGCGGGCCTCGGCGGCGGTGGACGGACTGGCGGCGGGTCGTGCGGGCATCGGGACTCCTGGGGAACGACGGAACGTGCTCCGAGGCTAGCGAGGAGCGGCGCGAGCCCCAGTCCCGGAACGGCCGCCGGCGGCCGATGGCCGTCCGTTCGGGGGGTGCGGATCCTCCGGCCGGAAGGGACGGGCGCCCGTTCAGCGCGGGCGGGCGAGCGACCGCTCGCGCACGGTGCGGGTGCCGGTCGGCGCGGTCGGGGTGACGGTGGCGCGCACGACGCGCGTGGCGGCGCGGCGGGCGACCCGGCGGCGGGCGGCCGGGACGGTGATCCGCAGCGTGGCCGTGCGGCGCGAGGCGGTCGTCGCGTAGCGGCGGGTGGCGAGCACCCGGGTGACGGCGCGCGCGCCGGTGCGCGCGCGGGTGCGCAGCGCGATGCGGGCGCTCCCCCGGCACACGCCCGTGGTGGCGCGGCACGCGAGCCGCACGACGAGCTGGGCCGGCCGGGCCCGCGACCAGGTGACGGTCATGCGCGGCACCGCGGGCCCCGCGGCCGTGGGGGTGACGGTCGGGGTCGTCGTCGGGGTCGGGGTGAGGTTGCGCAGGGCGACCGCGTAGCTCGGCCGGGCGCTGCCGTCCGGACGGATGAGCCCGGAGTCGAACGGGTCCCCGGTGCGGCCGCGCCAGTGGTAGAGGTACATGCGGGTGATCCGCGGGCGGGCGCGGGCGATCGCGAACGCGCGCTCCACCGACGCGGCGGCGCGCGTCTCGTCGGTGCGGAGCGTCTCGCGGCCGTTCTGGCTGGAGCGCAGCGTGACGATGCCGCCGGTCTCCTCGATCCACAGCTCGCCCGGCACGGTCGCGAGCACGGCGTCGGTGCCGGTCGTCGTGTCGTAGGTGACGTCGCCGTAGTTGTGCAGGCCCCAGAGCTGCGGCGGGGTCGGGCTGGCGTCGAGGAACCGCTGCAGCCAGCGGACGTAGCCGCCGGAGTCCAGGACGTCCCCGGCGACGATCGTGCAGCTCGGGCAGACTGAGCGCAGCTCCTCGTGGTAGCCGGCGACGGTCTCGGGGCTGCTCGCGACCGGCTGGCTGCGGTGGTTGGCCTCGTTCCAGGTCGTGAACGTCGTGACCTGCGGGAAGCGGGAGCGGAACGCGGTGACGGCGGCGCGGTAGCGGCTGCGGGACGGCGCGCTGCAGGGCGAGGACGGGCAGCGCTCGCTGCGCAGGTGCTGGAACGCCACGTGCGGGGTCATGCCCGCGGCGGCGGTCGCGTCGAGCCAGGCCTGCACGCGGGCGGGCTCGGAGGTCGCAGCGTCCCAGGGGACGATCAGCCGCGCCTGGCGCAGGCCGAGCGCGGTGAGGCGCGGGTCCTTCCAGCTGTCGACCTGCTGGTCGGACAGGCCGAAGGTCAGCGCGGCCGCCGGGGTGGCGGGCAGGAGCGTGAGCGCGAGGAGCAGCGCGAGCAGCGCGGGGCGCCTCACGGCGTCTCCTCGGTGGCGGGGTCGGCGGTCGGCGACGCGTCGTCGGCGTCGGCGTCCGCGACGGGCTGCGTCGGCGCGGTCGCGGGTGCCGCGTCGGTGGTCGTCGTGGCCGGGCCGGTGTCGGTCCCGGCGGTCGCCTCGGTGGTGGTCGCGGCGGGCCGGCTGCCGGCGCCGGGGCCACGGGCGGGCCGCTGGCCGGCGGGCCGCTGACCGGCCGGCCGCGCCGCATCGGTCGGGGACGTGGGGCGCTCGTCGTCGGCGGTCGCGTCCGGGGTCTGGGTCGTCGTGTCGTCGCCGCGGCGGGCGCCGTCCCGGCGGGCGGACGGACCGCTCCAGCCTGGCCCGGCGACGTGCGCGCCGTCCGTCTCCGTCTCGGCGCCGCGCGGTGCGTCGCCCGACCAGGCGTCGCGGTCGCGGCGGCTGCCGGCCGGGCGGTCCTGCGCCGTCCCCCGGCCGTCGGGGTCCGCCTCCGGCCGCGGCGTGGCGTCACGGTCGCGCGTCAGCGCCGCGGTCCCCGTGGCGGCCACCGGCGCGAGCGTGCGCGGCGCGGCCGTCGTCCGCAGTGCGGTCCGCACCGGCGTCGCGGTGGCCGGACGGGCGACGGCCGCGGTCGCGTCGTCGGCCGGCGACGCGGGCGCACCGGACGTCGCGGCGCGGGTCTCGGCGGGGCTCGGGGCGGCGTGGCGCTCGACCTCGTGGACGGCGACCGGCGTGGCGCCGGCGGCGACCGCGGCGAGCGCGGCGAGCGCCTTGCCGTTGAGCGCCAGACCACCGCCGAAGGAGGTGCCGACCGCACCCGCGGTCCCGGAGGCGCCCACGCCCAGCGCCCCGGAGAGCCAGCCCCACAGCGAGCCGCCGGCGAGCCCGGCGGCGCCGGGCAGCACCGACAGCCGCTGACGGCGCGTGTCCAGGGCGGTGGACCAGTCGCGGCAGCACGCGCAGCCGCGCAGGTGCCCGCGGACGTGGCGGGCCGGGCGGCGGCGGTGATCGGCCTCCGACAGCTCACGGCGGATGCTCTCGCACGGCGCCTCGCGGCCCGCGCGGTCGGCCTGCAGCGCGGTGCGCGCCTCGAAGACCGCCTGCCGCGCGCCGCCCGCGGAGATGCCGAGCACCGTGCCGACGGACGCGTAGTCGAGGTCGGCGAGCTCGCGCAGCAGCAGCGCCTGGCGGGCGCGCGGCGGCAGGCCACGGATCCCCTCCAGGAGCGCGGCGAGGTCCTCGCGCAGCTCGACGGTCTCCGCCGGCGCGGGCGCGCAGCCGGCGGCGCCGCTCTCGGTGAGCTCCTCGGCCAGCTCGGCGGTCGGCCGGCGGCGGCGCATGAGCGAGATCGACTCGTTGTGCGCGATCCGGAACAGCCAGGCGCGGACCGCGACGTCCTGCTCGCGACCGTCGAGCGCCAGGAACGCCTTCGTCATCGCGTTCTGGGTCGCGTCGCGCGCGTCCTCGTCGTGGCGCAGGATCGAGCGGCAGTACAGCTCCAGCCGCAGCTGGTAGCGGGAGAACAGCACGCCGAACGCCTCGTGGTCGCCGCGGGAGGCCCGGCGGGCCAGCGCGTCGTCACCGGTGGCACGGAGGAGGCGGACGGGGGTCATGGTGTCTCGATCGGCGGCTGGGGGCGGAGGGACTGAAGAGGTGGTGAAGAAGCGGCGCCGGGACGGGCCCGGCGCCGCGGGTCGATCAGGTGCCGTAGCTCCCGGCGGGGAGGTCGTCGGCGGGCTGCTGCTGGCCGGCGCCGGGGCGCGGGCCGTGCGGGCGGCCGCCCGGACGCGGGCAGTCGCCGCGGTCGCCGCTCGGGCGGTCGGCGACGTCGGTCGGGTAGCCGCTGTCGTCGGTCGGGTAGCCGGTGTCCTCGTCGTCGGCCTCGTCGGCGCCCTCGATGGCGTCGAGCTGGGCCTGGGCGGCGGTCCGGGTGGCGGCGATCTGCGTCGCGGCCTCACCGAGCGCGGTGGTGGCGGCGTCGGTCAGCTCGTCGTCGGCGGCGGTCTCGGCGAGCTCGTCGATCTCGTCGTCGGCGTGCTCGACGATCCGGTCGAGGACGTCGGCGTAGTCGGCCTTGTCGTCCTCGCCGAGCGCGGCGATCGCGGCGACGATGCGGTCGCGCCCGTCCAGGGCGGCGTCGATCGTGGTGGTCGCGGCGGTCGAGACGTCCTCCCCGGCCCCGTCGAGGATCGCGGCGGCCCCGCCGACGATCCGGTGGTCGGTGCGCGTGACGGCGGCGGCCGCGGCCTCGCCGGTGCTCGCGGCGGCGGCGACGCGCTTGACGGCCGAGCCGGTCGCCGAGGCGAGGTGGCGCCGTGAGGCGGCGAGGCTCGAGACGGCGCCGGCGGTCTCGCCGTCGTCGGCCCGGTCCTGCGCGCGCTCGAGCGCGCGCTCGGCGCTCTTGAGCTTCGACGCGATCCGCGTGGGGGCCTTGACGTGGTCCCCGCGGTCCGCCTGCGCCGCGGACGGGACTCCGGCGGCGAGACCGGCGGCCAGGGCGAGGGCCCCGGCCTTCCTGGTGATGGACATCGCTCTCCTTGGGTGTTGGGGTGGCGGTCCTGGACATCGGTGTCCGAGACCGTGCCTTGAGGACGCGGCGACCGGGCCGCGCGTCAGGAGCGGCGCCGCGCTCTTACGCGGTCCTTCGGTTGCGCGTTCTTCGGTGGCTCTCACGAACGCCGCGGGCGTCGCGCGCGTCATGGGGTCATGCACGTCCCCGACGCCCCCGCGCGCCGCCGGCGCCCCGGCGAGCCGATCCCCGGCAGCGCCCATCGCGCCGGCCGCCTGGCCGCGCGCTGCGACGCCGACCGCGGGCGCCTCGCGCAGCTGCTGACCGAGGAGCTGCTGACCGTGCGGGAGACGTTCGCGGTCGCCCGGGACGAGCCCGATCCCGCCGTGCTGGCCGCCCGGCTGCTGGCCACGGTGCTGCCCCGGGCGATCCCGCCGCTCGCGGTCGCGGCGCTGGCCGGCGAGCTCGCCGCGGTCGCCGCCGAGGGCGGCGGCAGCGTGAGCGACGTGGACGTGCGCGTGTGGTTCATCGCCTGGTCCCTGGGCGATGTCGCGCATCAGCCCGTCTCGCGCAGGACGTAGCCGACGTTGCGGACCGTGTGGATCAGGCGCGGCTCGCCGCCCGCCTCGGTCTTGCGGCGCAGGTAGCCGATGTACACGCCGAGCGAGTTGGACTCGGCGCCGAAGTCGTACCCCCAGACGCGCAGCAGCAGCTGCGAGCGCTCGATGACGTGCCCGGCGTTCGCGGCGAGCTGGTCGAGCAGCAGGAACTCGGTGCGGGTGAGCTGCAGGAGCCGGTCGCCGCGGTAGGCCTGGTGGGCGGGGAGGTCGATCCGCAGGTCGGCGTAGCGGCGCTCGACGGGCGCGGGCGCGCTGCCGCGCGTGCTGCGGCGGTGGATCGCGCGGACGCGCGCGAGCACCTCGCGGAGCGCGAACGGCTTGCCGACGACGTCGTCGGCACCGGCGTCGAGGGCGGCGACGCGGTCGTCGATCCCGCCGCGGTCGCACAGCAGCACCACCGGGACGGGGTCGCCCGCGGCCCGCAGGCGGCGGCAGGTCTCCAGGCCCTCGACGAACGGCAGGCCGCGGTCCAGGAGCACGGCGTCGACGCGCTGCTCGCGCAGGACGGCGAGCACCTCCATCCCGTCCCCGGCGACCAGCGCGGTCCAGCCGGCCGCGGCGACCCCGCGGGCCACGCCGACGCGCAGCTCCGGGTCGTCCTCGACGACGAGGACGGTGAGGGTCTGGGCCGGAGCGTCCGCCACGAACATGCGGGGCAGCCTCGTGGTGGCGCGTAAGAGCCGGTCGAGAAGTTCCTGAGAGGACCCTGAGAGGCGGCGATCGGGGACCATCCGTCCATGCGCTTCGTCCTGCTGCACGGGCTGCTGTGCTCCGCCCGGACCCTCGACCGCGTCGCCGGGCCGCTGCGCGCGGCCGGACACGAGGTGCTCGTCCCCGACCTCCCCGGTCACGGCACCGACGCCGCCAACCCCGGCGCCGAGTCGATCGAGGAGATGGCCGGGTACGTGCGGGACGTCGCCGCCGGCCCGGCGGTGCTCGTCGGCCACTCGATGGGCGGGCTCGTGGCGGTCGCGGTCGCCGAGCAGGACCCGGCGTTCGCCACGCACGTCGTCGCGATCAACGCGCCCGCGACGTTCGCGTCGCGGCTGACCGCGCGCGGTGGCCCGGAGCGGCTGCTGACGGTGGCGGGGCTCGGGCCGCTGCTGTGGCGCGTGCTGCCGCAGCGGGTCCGGCGCGACGGGCTGCGGACCGCGTTCGCGCCGGGCACCGAGGTCCCCGACGTGTTCCTCGCCGCCGCGGGGGCGGCGCGCTGGCGCACGTTCCGCGACGCGACGCTGGCGATCGACCACTACGTCCACGACGAGCCGCTGCCGGAGCGGGTCGCGGCGCTCGACGTGCCGGTGACGATCGTCTTCGGCGAGCAGGACGCCCGCGTCGACCCGGCGACCGTCGCGCGCTACGAGGCGCTCGAGGACGGGCCGGCGGTCGTGCGGATCCCGCAGTCCGGGCACTCCCCGGTCTGGGAGACCCCGGAGCGGGTGGTCGAGGTGCTCCTCGCGCTCGAGGGCGCGCCGGAGCGCTAGCGGCGGGCGCCGGGCCGGTCGGCCTGCAGGGCGGCCCAGATCAGCGGGAGCTGCAGCGGCACCCGTGCCCACATCAGTCGCTTGTCGTCGGCCGGTCCGGGGTGCTTGCCGGACCCGGCGTCGAGCGCCATCTGGATGTTCGCGGGCCAGATCGCCAGCAGCGTCAGCGCGGCGAAGCGTCCGGCACCGGGAATGCGGCGGCGCAGCGCGATCGCGGTCCCGACCTCGACGACGCCGCTGACGAGCACGAGCTCCCGGCGGTAGGGCAGCTGCGACGGGATCGTCTCGGCCATCGTCCCGGGGATCACGAAGTGCAGCGAGCCCACGACGCCCATCACTCCGGCGAGGGCGTCGGGGGCACGGTCACGGAGGCTCATGCGGCGACCCTACCGACCGGTCCGCAGCGCGGCCTCGACCGCCCGGCCGACCGCGAGGACGAGCGCGTCCGTCCCGGGCGCGCCGACCAGCTGCGCGGAGGCGGGCAGCCCGTGCTCGGCCGTGCCGCAGGGCAGCGCGAGTGCGGGCGCCCCGGTGGCGTTGAACGGGTAGGTGAGCGACAGCGCGCGGGCGCGGATCGGCGCCTCCCCCGCGGCGGCGGGCGGGGCGACCATCGCCATCGTCGGCGTGAGCAGCACGTCGTAGGGGGCCAGCAGCGCCGCGGTCCGCTCCCGGTAGCGCTCGCGGCGGGCCGCGTCCGCCGCCATCGCCTCGGGGGTGACCGACAGGGCTCGGCGGACCTTCGCGGCGACGTTCTCGCTGTAGCGGTCGGCGTGCGCGGCGAACAGCTCGCGGTGGACGGCGGCCGCCTCGCCGGCGAACAGGTCGTACGCGTCGTCGGGGAACGGCAGCTCCAGCGGCTGCGCCCCGAGCAGCCGCGCGACGTCCTCTACACGCGCGCGCACGAGCGGGTCGGCGTGCCCGGTCCACGCGACGGCCGCCCGGACGTCCGCGAGCGCGACGTCCGCGACCGGCCGGTAGCCGGGCACGAGCGCGGCGAGGAGCGCCTCGCACCCGGCGACGTCGCGGGCCATCGGGCCGGCGTGGTCCCAGCTGGGCGCGAGCGGCCAGCAGCCGTCGAGCGGCACGAGGCCGTGGGTGGGCTTGAAGCCGGTGGTGCCGCAGCACGCCGACGGGATGCGGATCGAGCCGCCGGAGTCGGTGCCGAGCGCGACGTCGGCGAGCCCGGCCGCGAGCGCCGCGGCGCAGCCGCCGCTGGAGCCGCCCGCGATCCGGTCGGGCGCGAGCGGGTTGGGCACGGCCCCGAAGTGCGGCGTGTCGGAGGTGATCCCCCAGGCGAACTCGTGGAGGTTCGCCTTGCCGACGCTGACGTAGCCGGCGTCCTGCGCCGCGACCACGGCGGCGGCGGTCACGGTCGGCACGTGCTCGGCGAAGATCGCGGACCCGTAGGTCGTGCGGACCCCGGCGGTGTCGAACAGGTCCTTCACCGCCAGCCGACGCCCCGGGACCGCTCCGACGTCCGGTGTCTCGGTGATGAAGACGCGGCGCACCGGCAGATGGTACGGCCCGTGTACAGCTGTGTAGGGTCGGCTCACCGTGTCGACGTCAGAGTGGATCACCTTCGCCTCCATCCCCGTGTTCACGGGCGCGATCGGCTGGATCATCAACTGGTCCGGCGTGCTGATGCTGTTCAACCCGGTGCAGTACCACGGCCGCCGGGTCCTGGGGATGCGGGCGCTGGCGGAGTTCCTGCCGCACAAGCTGCAGGAGATCCCTGGCATCGCGCAGGGCGGCCTGGGCTGGCAGGGGATCATCCCCATGCGCGCCGCGAAGATGGGCTCGATCGCGGTCGACAAGGCGATCGCGAAGCTCGGGACGCCGGGCGAGTTCTACCAGCAGCTCGAGCCGGACAAGATCGCCGAGCACATCGTCCAGATGTTCAGCCCGCAGATCCCCGAGCTCGTCGACGAGACGATGCGCCGCGAGCATCCGCAGCTGTGGGCGGACGTGCCGCCGCGCGGCAAGCAGGCGGTGTACGCGCGGGTGCAGCAGCAGCTGCCGTCGATCGTGCGGCAGGTGACCGACGAGATCGGCGTGCACATCGACCAGCTGCTCGACCCGAAGCTCATGGTCATCGACCACTTCGAGAAGCACCCGGACGTCGTCAACCGGATCTTCCGCGACATCGGCGAGCGCGAGCTGAAGCTGATGATCAACTTCGGGTTCTACTTCGGCTTCCTGCTGGGCATCCCGGTGGCGATCCTCGACCACACGCTGCACCAGTGGTGGCTGCTGCCGATCCTCGGCGTGATCGTCGGCTGGATCACGAACCTGCTCGGCATGTCGCTGATCTTCGAGCCGGTGCGGCCGCGGAAGATCGGTCCGTTCACGATCCACGGCCTGTTCCTGCGCCGCCAGGACGAGGCCGCCGAGGTGTACGCGCGGATCATCGCCGCCGACGTCATCACGCTCGAGAACATCGGCGACTTCCTCCTCAACGGCCCGCGCGGCGACCGGACGCGCAAGATGCTCGCGGACGCGATGGGCCCGGCGATCGACGGTGCCGCGGGCCCGATCAAGGGCGCGGTGCGCGTCGCGCTCGGCCCGTCGAAGTACGACGCGATCCGCGCGGCCGTCGCCCAGGACGCGGTCGGCAAGACGATGCAGCCGTTCACCGACCCGGAGTTCTCCCGGCGCCAGTCCGAGAAGATCCGCGTGCTGATCGAGGCCCGCACGAAGGAGCTGCCCCCGAGGACTTCGTCGAGATGATGCGCGCCGCCATCAAGGAGGACGAGTGGATGCTCTACGCCCACGGCGCCATCCTCGGCCTCGCCGGCGGCTTCCTGCACCTCGCGATCTTCGGCGTCAGCGGCGGCTGAGCGCGCCGGGCGGGGCGCCGCGCGGCACCCGTCCCTCAGCGGTAGTGGTCCGGGTCCTTGGACGGCTCGGGCAGCCGCGGCGCGATGACGCGCGCGAGCAGTTCCGCACGTGCGAGCCGCGCGAGCAGTTCCGCGAGCGCGCGCCGCGCGACCAGCACCGCCACCGCGCCGACGATCGAGGCAAGACTCGGGAGCGCCAGATCACCGGACAGGCCCTGCGTGACGAGGGCGACGATCGCGGGCGCGGCCAGGATCACCGCGAGGAGGTAGGCGCCGGCCGCACCGATCGCCGCGGTGCGCTCGGCAGGCGGCGCGTAGCGGTAGTCGTCGGGGTCCTTGCTGACGGGCATCTGCCAGGCACGATCCCACACTCCCACGGTCTCGGCTGAACCGCGACGCGCTCACGTCGCCGTCCTGTCGACCGCGCTTTGGATGCTCGCGGTGCGCGGCGTCCTCGGCTGTCGAAGTACGACGCGATCCGCGCGGCCGTCGCCTCACGCTCAGCGCGCGTCGCGCTCGAGCGCGGCGCGCGCGACGTCCGCGCCGGGCCCGGGGGCTGCGGACCGCAGATAGCGGCGCAGCTGGGCGCGGCCCTCCGCGGCGCGCCCGGCGTCGAGCAGCTCCAGGCCCAGGGCCAGCCGGGCGCCCTCGTACCGCGGCGTGTGTCGCGTCGCGCGGCGTAGTTGGGCGAACCCCTCGTCCTCGTTGCCAGCGTCGACGAGCGCGATGCCGTAGGCGGCCCGGACGTCCGGGCGCCCGGGCAGTCCGCGCAGCGCGATCCGGTACCGCTCGATCGCCGCGTTGAGCCGACCGTCCTGCTGCAACTGCTGCGCCTCCGCGGCCAGCTGCAGCGGATCGGCCCCGGGGTCGGGCGGCGGCACGACCTGCTCGGCCTCGACCGGCGGCGCCGCCGCGGCCGCGGCCGACGCGGGCTGCGGCGCTGCGGGCGGGGCGATCGACACCTCCTCCCCGGCCCGGTCGCCGAGCGAGTCGTCCACGACGTAGGCGGTCGCGGTCCCGCCGACGACGAGGATCAGGACGCTCGCCAGCCACGCCGACCGCGGCACGGTCCAGCGGGTGCGCGGGCTCTCGGCGGACGCCGCGCGCCAGCGGGGATGGTGCCGCGCGGCCCAGGACGCGCGGACCGTCCCGCGGACGATGCCGCGCATCGCGTGCCGTGTCGGCGGCCAGACGAGCGCGAGCCAGAGGTGCCCGAGGAGCAGCGCGACGGCCCCGAACATCGCGGCGTCGTGCACGACGATCGTTCCCTGCAGGCGCAGGCCGTTGACCCGCTCGGAGAGCCACAGCAGCGTCCCGCTGGCGACGAACAGGGCGGCGAACCCGGCCTGCACGACCGTGTGCAGCTTCTGCCCGGCGTTGAAGCGCGCCGGCGGGGTGCCCCGGCGGCGCAGCCAGTCGCGGTCGTCCTGGTCGAAGCGGTCGATCTCCTGCAGCGTCACGTGCAGCCCGCGCCGGTCGCCGAGCAGCACGACCAGCGCCATCGCGACCAGCCACGCGATCGACGCGCCGAGGTGCGCGGCCTTCGCGGTCGGCCGCCCGCCGAGGACGTCGCTGAACGCGGGGACGTAGAGCAGGAGCCCCGTCCCGAGCATCGCGAGGAACCCCGCGGTGTGCGTCCAGTGCAGGAGCCGCTCGGTGCCGCTGAAGCGCCGCACCAGCGGGACCGCGGCGTGGCTCACACCGCGTCCTCGCTGTTGAGCCAGGGGTCGCGGTCATAGCCGCGCTGCTCCCAGAACCCCGGCTCGACGCGGTCGACGAGCTCGATCCGCTCGACCCACTTGACGCCCTTGTAGCCGTACATCTTCGGCATCACCACCCGCGCAGGAGCACCGTGGGGTCTCGGCATCGGGCGGCCGTCCATCCCGTAGGCGAGCATCGCGTCGTCGACCATCGCCTGCTTCATCGTGAGCATGTCGACGTAGGGCCGTTCGGCGGACACGAAGCGCAGTGCCGTGGCGCGCGGCAGCGGGCGGGCGGCGGCCAGCAGGTCGGCGAAGCGCACGCCGGTCCAGCGCACGCCGAGGACCGACCAACCGGTGACGCAGTAGAAGTCCGAGGTCTGCTCGACCCGGGGCAGCGCGAGCAGCTGCGCGTGCGTCAGCGTCATGGGCCGCTCCACGAGCCCGTCGATCGTCAGGCGCCACGTCGCCGGGTCGAACCGCGGCATCGGCGGGTTCACCGTGTAGATCCGCCATCCCCCGCCGGGTGCGGGCAGCGCGGCCCGGACGCCCTCCGGGAGCGCGTCGGTGAGCGGACGGGACGCCCGACCGACGACGCTGAGGACCCCGTCGCCGACGACCAGGCCGACCGCGCCCGCCCCCATCATCCCGAGGAAGACGCGCCGTCCCATGCGCTCGTCCTCGGGCCGGGTCGTCGGGCGGCGCTGGTCGTCGGCGTCCACGGACACGACGGTAGCGGCAGGATGTGAACACGCGAGAACAAGCGCCGGGCGTCGACCTCGTGTGGACCGCTGATCCTTCCGGGAAGGTCCTGCGGTCCACTCGCCGGCCCGGGCCGGTCCGCAGCCGGGGCGGCCCGCCCCGTCACGCCCCGGCCGCGGACTCAGCGGGCGCGGCCCCGGCGCGCGAGGAGCACCACGCACCCGGCGAGCAGCAGCGGCGCGACGGTGAGCGACGGGACGACGTCGCCCTCCTTGATGCCCGAGGTCGCGATCGCGACGGCCATCGTCGCCGCCAGCACGACGCACGCCGGGCGCACGAACCGGTCCGCGAGGAGCAGCGCGCCACCGACCAGCTCGATGACGCCGGCAGCGATGACCCACGCCTCGTCGGGGCCGGGCAGGCCGAAGCGGCGGAACTGGTCGAGCTCCCAGCCGTAGGCGAGGAACTTCGGCAGCGACGCGATCAGGAAGACGACGCCGAGCGTGATCCGCAGGCGGCGCCGCGTCACGCGGCTACTCGCTCTGCCGGCCGAGGATGGCGACGAACCGCTCGATGCGGCGGCGCTCCTCCTCGGGGAGCGGCCCGTCGATCTCGACGAGCAGCGTCATCGGGCCGCGCTTGCGCGCCCACTCCTTCGTCCCGTCGGTGAAGGACGGCGCGCACCAGATCGTCGGCAGCCGCGTCGCGTACGCGATGACGGTGCGCTCCTGCGCGCCCTGGTCGGCCTCCGTGCGGACGACCTGGACGGTGACGAGGTCGAGCGCGTGCGCGGTCGCGTCGATCGCGGCGAGGCCGCCGTCGTCCACGACGAGCGCGATCTCGCCGTCGCGGAGCATCTCGATCGCCCATCCGGGCGTGATCCCGTCGAGTGCGGCGGGCGGGGCGACGAAGCGGAAGTTCGGGGAGGCCACGGCGCCACGGTATCCCGATCGCGCGCGGCGCGTCGCTCAGACCGCCGCGAACACGGGCGGCCGGCGCTCGTGCCAGCGCTCGACCTCCTGCAGCTGGGCGGCGAGACCGAGCAGCCGGCCCTCGCTGCACGCCGGCCCGAGCAACGTCGCGCCGATGGGCAGCCCGTCGACGAGCCCGGCCGGGACGTTCACCCCGGGCCAGCCGACGACGTTCCACGGCCACGAGTACGGGCACGCGGCGATCATGCGCTTGTCGGTCTGCCAGTTGCTGAGCCCGTCGATGGCCCCGATCGCGGGGGGCGGCTGCGCGGTCGTCGGGGCGAGGACCACGTCGTGCGCGCGGAACACGGCGCCGAGCTGGAGCCGCAGCAGCGCCTCGGCGCGGCGGGCGAGCCACAGCAGCGGACCGCCGAGCAGCGCGCCGGTGCGCGCGTTCTCGCGCGTGCGGTGGTCCAGCCGCGCCGGGTCGGGCACGCGCCCCGCCCACTCGCGCACGCCCGCGGTCGAGCGCGGGACGAAGCTCAGGCCGACGAGCCCGTAGCGCGGGTCGGCCGGCGTGACCTCGTGGCCGAGCCCCTCGAGCACCGCGCCGAGCCGCTCCACCTGCTCGCGCACGCGGGGATCGAGCCGGGCGGGCGGCCCGCTGAACGGCACGGCGGTGGAGAGCGCGATCCGCAGCCGCCCGGGCTCGCGCGCGGCCGCGGCGGCGAACGACTCCGCCGGCGCGGGCGGGCGGTGGCGCTCGCGCGGGTGGTTGCCGGTCGCGGCGTCGAGCAGCAGCGCGGCGTCCTGCACCGTCCGCGCCAGCGGCCCGTTGCACGTGAGGCCGTTGAACGCCTCCGCGTCGGGCCAGGTGGAGACGCGGCCGCGCTGGGGCTTCACGCCGACGAGACCCGTCCACGCGGCGGGGATGCGGACCGAGCCGGCGCCGTCGGACCCGAGTGCAGCGGGCACGAGCCCGGCGGCCACGGCGGCGGCCGACCCGCCGCTGGAGCCCCCGGGGGTGTGATCGGTGTTCCAGGGGTTGCGGGTGACGCCGAAGCCGGGACCCTCGGTGAACGGCCACTGACCGAACTCGGGGGTCGTGGTCTTGCCGACGATCACGGCGCCCGCGACGCGCAGGCGACGGACGACCTCGGCGTCCTGCTCGACGACGGGGAAGTCGCCGACGCAGCCGAACGGGGTGGTCTCCCCCGCGACGTCGGTGTCGTCCTTCACCGCGATCGGGACGCCGAGCAGCGGCGCGCGTTCCCCGCGGGCGAGCGCGGCGTCGGCCGCGTCGGCCTCGGCGAGCGCGGCCTCGTGACGGACGCGGCGGAACGCGCCGAGCTGCGCGCCGACCCCGTCGATCGCGTCGAGCGAGCGCTGCACGAGCTCGCGGGACGTCACGTCGCCGGCAGCGAGCGCGGCCGCCCGGTCCGCGAGCCCCGCCGTCCCACCCTCCAGAAGTTCGGACATATGTCCAGCATAGGGGAAGTCCGGACAGATGTCCAAACTTCCGGGTACGCTGGAGGTGCATGCCGAGCCCGCGCCCCGCCCACCGCGCCTCCACCCTCGAGCGCCGGGACGCGCTCCTGGCCGCCGCACTCGAGGTCGTCGCGGAGCGCGGCGTCGGCGCCACCACGCATCGGCTCGTCGCCGCGCGCGCGGGCGTGCCGCTGTCGACGACGAGCTACTTCTTCGGCTCGATCGACGAGCTGCTGCTGGAGGCCCTGCGGACGTTCGCGGCGCGCTCGATCACCCGGCTCGAGGCCGCGACCGCCGCGATGGTCGAGCACGACCTCGCCCCGGACGCCGCGATCGACGCGTTCGTCGCGCTGCTGCTCGCGGTCCCCGAGACGGAGCTCGTCGCGCAGTTCGAGGCGTACGTGGAGGCGTCGCGACGCCCGGAGCTGCGCGCCGACCTGATCGCGGTGCTCGACGCGTTCCAGGCCCCCGTCCGCGCCGCGCTCGCCGCCGCCGGCGTCGCTCGCGCCGACGAGGCCGCCCGGGCGTTCGTCGCGCTCGTCGACGGGTTCGCGCTGCACCGCGTGGTCCGGGGCGCCGGCCCGCAGGGCGACGCGCAGGCGCTGCGCGAGGCGCTGCGGCTGCTGCTGGCGGCCTACGCGGCGGCGCCGACCGACTAGCCCTGCCGGGCCTGCCGGGTGATGCGCACGAACTGGTCGTTGAGCAGCCGCATCGCGAGCGCGTAGCCGGGCGGGAAGACGCGCTGGGCGAGGTACCCGAGGCGGATGTCGGGCGAGGTGTGGACGAGGTAGCGGTCCTTCTCGATCCCGACGAGGATGCTCTCGGCGACCTGCTCCAGCGTCCGCGCGTGGCGGCGGAAGCGGCCGACCATCTTCTGGATCGCGGGGTTCTCCCGGTCGATCCCGGCGATCTCGACCGTCTGGACCAGCGGCGTGTCGACGCCGCCCGGCACGACGAGGCTCACGCCGATGCCGTGGCGTCGCAGGTCGAAGCGCAGGACCTCGGAGACCCCGCGCAGCCCGAACTTCGCGGCGCTGTAGGCGGCGTGCCAGGGCAGCCCCAGCAGCCCGGCCGCCGAGGAGACGTTGACGAGGTGGCCGCCCCGGCCGGCGGCGATCATCGGCGGCACGAACGTCTCGATCACGTGGATCGGACCCATCAGGTCGATGTCGATCACGCGCCGCCACTGCTCGTGGGTGAGCGTCTCGACGCTGCCCCAGATCGAGATGCCCGCGACGTTCATCACGACGTCCATCGCGCCGTGCTCCGCATGGATCGCCGCGGCCATCGCGACGACCGCGTCGTGGTCGGCGATGTCCGCGGCCTGCGCGAAGGCGACGGTGCCGCCGGCCGCGCGGATCTCCGCGACGACCTCGTCGAGCCGGTCGCCCTGGACGTCGGTCAGGAACAGGATCCCGCCGCGCTTGGCGGTCGCGATCGCCGTGGCCCGGCCGATGCCGCTCGCGGCGCCGGTGATCAGGCACTGCTTGCCGGAGACGGACTTCTTCGCCATGGCGCGGCAGCGTAGCGGACCGGCGAACGCCGCTGTTCGCCGATGGTTCGGCGCGTCGGCGCCGGGCGCGCCGGACGGGTCAGTCGCGTCCGGCCGTGCGCAGCACGATCAGCACGAGCGCCGTCCCGATCACCGCACCCGGAAGACCGCCGAGGTCGAGCGTCTCCGTGTCCCCCACGCCGAGCACCTCGGTGAAGAGGAAGTAGCCGACCAGGGATCCGACGATGCCCAGCGCCGTCGTCGGCAGGCACCCGGACACCTGGCTTCCCGGGGTGAACGCGCGGCCGAGGTAGCCGGCGACGAAGCCGAGGACGATCGCTCCGAGCATCGTCCGAGCGTATCTTCTCCCGTGATCGGGTCCGCGCACGCGTCCTCGACCACCACCCCACCAGCTCCCGAGGGACCATGCCCGCTCGACGCCACCACCTCGCCGCCCTCCTGCTGCTCGCGGTGCTGGGCTCCACCGCCCCGGCGGGCGCCGCGACCGTGTCGTACGACGCGGGGACCGGCATGCGGATCACCGCGGGCGCCGGCGAGACCAACCGCATCAGCTTCGAGAGCGAGGCGCGCGCCGCCGGGCTCGAGATCCGGGTCACCGACGCGGGGACGACGCCCACTCCCGGCGGGGGCTGCCAGACCGGCGCTTCGGCGTCGGTCGTCGTCTGCGTCCTGCCGATCGGCACCGGAGCGAACTACGTCCTGACGGCCGACCTCGGCGACGGAGACGACGTGTTCGAGGGTGGCGGCTACGTCGTGGAGACGGGCGACACGTTCATCACCGCCGGGCCGGGAGACGACGACGTCCGGACCGGCAGCAGCTTCGACGCCGTCGACCTCGGGCCCGGCAACGACACCGTCGAGACGCGCGGCGGGAACGACTCGGTGATCGCCGGCCCGGGGAACGACTACGTGTTCGGCGGTGGCGGCAACGACCGCTACGAGGGCGGCGACGGCACCGACACGATCGACTACAGCCGTGGCGTGCACAGCGCGATCGTCTTTCTCGACGGCACCCGCCCGACGCTGAAGCGCAACGCCCCCAGGCAGGTCAACGCGCAGGACACGATCTCGAGCTTCGCGGTGGCGATCGGTTCGGCCAACGGCGACACGCTCGTCGGCACCAGCGGCATCGACCGCCTCGAGGGCCGTGACGGGCCGGACAAGATCTTCGGCGACCCCGAGGCCCACCGGCTGTTCGACCCCGATGCCGCCAACCCGCGGATGGCCTCGCGGGCCGCGTGCTGCTTCACCACGGTGCCGCCCTCCAAGGCGCCGACCTCCCCGGGGCCCGCTGCGCAGCCTCCGCGCGTCGTGACGTTCCCGGCCGTGCAGCTGAACGTGCGGATCCGACTGGCAGACGTCCTGCTGGGCGGCCCGGGCAACGACGAGCTGTACGGCTCGGCGCTGGGGGACGACATCAACGGGGAGGCGGGCGAGGACCTCGTCGACGGCCGCGGCGGCGACGACCTGATCTTCGGCCGCGACGGGACCCGGGACCGCATCGACTGCGGCACGGGGACCGACGCGGCGACCGCCGATCTGCGCGACGAGTACGACGAGGGACGCAACACCTGCGAGTCCTTCGACCGCGGGGCCCTGCGCGAGTACGGGCACGTGCGGTTCGGCCCGCGATCCCCCAAGCTCTCACGCGGAACCCTGACCCTGCGGCTGTCGTGCCCGAAGGGCACGCCCAGGGCTGCGCGGGCCGCCTCAGTGCGAGGGCGGGCGGCCGGACCGGAGCGACGACGCGCTACGCGATCCGGGCCGGCGCGACGCGGACCGTCCGCGCGAAGGTGCCGGGCAGCGGTCGGACGATCGTGCTGCGGTCGGTGGAGCGGGGCAGCTTCGGCGACCGGACCACGATCCGGACGCTGCGCCGCTCCTGAGCCCTAGGCCTCACTGATCCCCACACGACGGTGGAGCGCCGCCAGGGGTCGGGGCGCCCACCAGTTGCGTTCTCCGAACAGCCGCATGAGCGCGGGCACGAGGAGCGCGCGGACGATGGTCGTGTCGATGATCACCCCGACCGCCATGCCGACCGCGATCTGCTTCATGAAGAACACCGGGCTCACGGCGAAGGCGAGGAAGACCACGGCGATCATCACCGCAGCCGCGCTGATGATCCGTCCCGTCCGCCCGATGCCGATCGCGACGGCCTCCTCGTTCGTCAGTCCGAGCTCGTGCTGCTCCTTGATCCGCGCGAGCACGAGGACGGCGTAGTCGGTCGCGAGTGCGAACGTGACGGCGAACAGGAAGACGAGGCTGGTGACCTCGACGGCGTCCGGCCCGGGGTAGTCGAGCGCCCACGACAGCCATCCGTGCTGGAACGCGAGGACCAGGATCCCGAGCGTCGCCGACAGCGTGAGCGCGTTCATCAGCAGGGTCTTCAACGGCAGGATCACGGAGCCCGTCAGGAGGAACAGCAGCATCGTCGTCCCGACCACGATGATCGCGACGACGTAGGGCGCGTTCTCGACGAGGCTCGCCTTCTGGTCGATGAACCGCGCTGTGTTGCCCGCGACGAGCACGTCCGCCGCCCCCGGTGGCGCAAGGTCGCGGATCGCGCGCACGGCGTCCTGGGCACCTCCATCGAGCGCGGCATCCCGCGCTGACAGCGTCGCGAATGCGACGTCCGGCGAGGCGCGGGTGAACGGCGTCGCGCGCGCGATGCCCTCGACCGACCGCAGTCGCCCGGCGAACCCGGCGAGGTCCGCGTCGGTCGCCTCCCCCGGACCGTGACCGTGATCGCCTCGGTGACCTCGCGCGGGTAGTTGGCGGTGAGGTACTCGCCCGGCTCGTAGGACGGCTGACCGGGCGGGACCGCCTTGGCGCTCGGCCCGGTGAAGTCCACCCCGGCCATGGGCGCCGCCGCGGCGAGCAGCAGGCCGCCGCTCACGAGCGCGACCAGGACCGGCCGGCGCATCACGCCGCGCGCCAGCCGATACCAGCCACCCGACGTCGCCGACACCGGCGGCGCTCCGCGACGCAGTGTGAGCGCATCCAGCCGCGCACCCAGGAGCGCGAGCAGCGACGGCACCACGAGGATCGCGATGACGGCGCTGAGCACGCCGACGGCGACGCCCGCGGCGCCCACCGAGTAGAGGAACCGCTGGGGCATCACGAGCAGCGCAGCCATCGCGGCGGCGACCGTGAAGCCCGAGAAGATCACGCCGCGCCCGGCGTGCACGACGGTCGCGCGGTGGGCCACCTCGCCGTGGCCGTGTCGCTCGACCTCCTCGCGGTAGCGGGAGACGAGCAGCAGCGCGTAGTCGACCGCGAGGCCGAGGCTGAGCGCGGTCCCGATGTTCAGCGCGAACAACGACGTGTCCACGAGCGACGACATGATCCGCAGGAACAGGAACGTGCCGACAATCGAGAGGACGCCGATCAGCAGCGGGATCAGCGCGGCGACCACGCCACGGAAGACGAGCAGCAGCAGGACGGTGAGGGCCGGGAACGCGATCAACTCCGCGTTCGTGAGGTCCTTGCGGGTCTGGTCGTTGACCTCGTCGAACCCGGGGGCGAAGCCTGCGAACGAGACGTCCAGCGTGTCCGAGCGCACCGTCCGCCTGGCGTCCGTCGCCGCGATGCCGCCGACGTCCTCGACGTCCTGCGTGGAGAGGAAGGCGGTGACCACGAGGGAGCGGCCGTCTCGCGCGATGCCCAGACCGCCGGCCGCCCGCGGCTCGGCCAGGGGGTTCACGACACGGCCGACGTGCTCGACCCGCCGCAGCCGCTGCGCGATCCGCGCCACCTCGGCGCGCACCGAAGGCGCGGTCGTGTCGAGCGCGCCGCCGCCCGGTGCGCGCACGAGCGCGACGATCCCGGGGGTGGCGTCGTAGCCGAGCGCGTCGCGCAGCGTCGACGTCGCCCGCTCGGACTCCGAGCTCGAGTCGGTGAAGCCGGCGGCCTTCAGGTGATGCTCGACGTCATACCCGAAGGCCCCGGCGCCGACGGCGAACAGGGCCACGACGGCGAGGACGAGCCGGGGGCGTCGCCAGGTGATGTCCGCGATCTTCCGAAGCATGGTGCGGCACCGTAGCATGTAAGTTTCTTGAAGGAACTGAGTCGCTACACTTGACTGATGCAGCGAACGTCGTTCGAGGAGTTCATGTGCCCGATCGCCCAGACGCTCGAGGTGATCGGCGAGTGGTGGACGCCGCTGATCCTGCGCGACATCGCGTTCGGGCTCACCCGGTTCGATGAGATCCAGCGCAACCTCGGCATCTCACGCAAGGTCCTCACCGAGCGGCTCAACGGCCTCGTCGAGGCCGGGGTGCTGAAGCGGCAGGCGTACTCCGAGAAGCCGCCGCGCCACGACTACTTCCTCACCGAGAAGGGCGCCGACCTCGGCGCGATCCTCCTCGCGATGAAGGCCTGGGGCGACCGCTGGTCCCTCCCCGGCAAGCCGACCGTCGAGGTCCGGCACGAGACCTGCGGCGGCATCACCGGCGTGGAGCTGCGGTGCACCTGCTGCGGCGAGCCGCTCAACGCGCTCGACCTCACACCCCTCGAGGGCCCGGGGATGATGGTCGGCCCCGGGACCAGCGAGCTGCCCGCCGGGCTCGAGCGCCTGCGGGCCGCGCGGGCCGGCGAGCCGATCCCCGGCCGCTGACGCGCCTCGGCCGGCCGGGGACCCAGCCCCCGACCGGCCGTGACGAACGGGCGCGCGTGCCCGGGCCTACAGCTGCGCCTGCAGCGGCTTGACCTTCAGGGACTTGAGCTGTCCCATGACCCGACTCGTCCAGTAGTTGCGGTCGTGGTCGTCGCTGAGGCGGGCGTTCTTGGCGATGAACGTCGCCTGCTTCTTCGTCGTCGCCCACCGGACCTTGCTGCGCAGGGCCTTGGAGAGCTTCGCCCGCTTGACGGCGGTGCGGAGCTTGCCGAGCTCCGACCGGCGGACCGTGATCCGCACGTCCTTCTGCGTGGTCGTGGACGCCACCACCGGCCGCGACGCGACCTTCGGCAGCTCCGCCTTCGCGAGCGACTCGGCCGCCGGCGGTGCGGACTCCGCCGTCGCGCTCGTCTGGCCCTTGGCCGGGTCCGGCGTCCGGACGGCTGCCGGGGCGATCGGGTCACCCGAGGGTGCGAGCACCGCGTTGAGCACGAGCCGCTCGTCCTGGTCCTTCCAGGCCCGGAAGAACGGGTTGAACCCCAGCAGCGTCGCGCGGCCGCTGCCGAGCCGCTGCTCGACGACCGCCGGGCGCCCGTCGAGCTTCCCGGCCCCCAGCGAGTTCACCTGGTACCCGAAGGCCCGGGTGCCGTAGGCGGCGACGACCGTGCCAGTCCCGACCGTGGCCGGGTCGAACACCGGGTTGCTGCTCGCGTCGCGGTAGATGAAGCCCCCGCGATCGAAGCCCCAGCCGACCGGGCTGGCGGTCGTGTACTCGGCGCTGTACTCGGTGCCCGGCGTCGTGATCGTCGGCGACAGGTTGACCGTGTTCAGCTGGGTGATGCCCGCGTTGCGCGCGGAGGTGACCCCGCCCGCGTTGGAGCCCACGTAGCGCCCGCCGCCGTTGACGAACGCCTGCAGGGCCGACGCTCCCGCCCCGGCGGCGATCGTGCTGCCCGGGTTGATGAACGCGGTGTACTGGCCGGTCACCAGCTCACCGGCCGCGAGCTGCGTCGTCGTGATGGGGACGATCGCCGACGCGGGCAGCTTGTCCTTCTGCGTGAGCGTGAAGAGCGCCTCGCAGAACGACGTCGAGGTGCACTGGCCGGTGCCGGTGCCGGGCTGCAGCGGGTTGCTCGGCACCGTGGTGCCGCCCGTGAACAGGCCGATCTTCGGCTTGGCGATCAGGTACCGGGCCACCGGGTAGGAGGCCAGCCCGGCGATCGGGGTCTCGCGGGCCGCCGACAGCGCGGCCAGGTCGATCCCCGCCGTGCGGACGGTCGCGCCGTCCACGAGCGCCGCGCCGGTCGCGAACGAGCGACCCGCCGCGGTGAACGCGGAGCCCGACCGGTACACGGTGGCGCCGCGGTCGAGCAGGTCGACGACGAGGCCGAGGCCCGCCATCGAGTCCGTGTCGAACGCGTAGACCGCCGCGTCGGGCGCCGGGGTGGTGCCGAGCGCCGGGGCGGTGATCTCCGTCGTCGTGACCCCCACCGGCAGGTTCTCGACGAGGAAGCCGCTGCCGGCGAGCCCGCGCTGCAGCGGGTACGACCAGGTCACCACGTCGTAGAAGTACGGGAACGCGATGAACGGGTCCTCGCCCAGGACGGCCTGGATCCAGTGCTTCTGCGACTGCGCCATCGGGATCCAGAAGGTCCCGGCGGGCAGCGTCTTCGTCGTGGCGGGCTTGCCGAACTCGCGCACGCCGGTCGCGTTGACCGCCGAGTCGAGCTTGTACACGTGCACGCCGACCTCCAGGAGCTCCTTGATGAGCTTCGCGACGTCACCGGAGTGCTCGTCGGCCCGGAAGAAGTAGCCGCAGACCGGGTGGCTGGGCTGCTGGGTGATGACGTCGTGCAGGGGGCTGACCAGCTTGTTGGGCTGCAGGTTGCAGGCCGCTCCCTGGTCGATCGCCTCCTGCCACTGCTCCACCCACTTGGTGAGCAGCCGGACCTTCTGGTCGGAGACGACGTTGATCGTCTCGTCGATGGCGAGGTAGTGGTCGTAGGCCTGCTTGCCGTAGGCCTCGCTCACGCCCTTCTCGTAGGTCATGCCGGCCGCGCCCATGATCAGGGAGGGCACGGAGTCGCCGTACTCCGGCGTGAACATGTCGTAGGAGTTGTAGTTCTGGTACTGCCCGGACTGGTCGTTGAACTTCTGCTGCAGCGCCGGTCCGATCGTGTTCTGGATCGTGTCGAGCGTGAAGTCCGACAGCTCGTGGTGGACCGGGTCCTCGTTGGGCGGGAAGAAGTAGCCCGAGGACTGCTGGTGCGCGTCGATGAAGAACAGGCCCGGGTACTTGTTCATCTGCGGGATGAACGACCGGTTCTCGCTCTGCTGCCGCGTCCCGAAGTCGCGGTTGTGGTCGAACGCCCAGGCGCTCGTGCGCTGGTCGTTGTCCCGGCCGTCCGGGTTGCGGACCGGCATGAGGAACAGGTCGAGGTTCTTCAGCCGGCGCTGGTTGGCGCAGTCCTTGCGCGTCACCAGCTCGTAGAGCTGCCGCACGATCGCCTCGGCGGCCGCCGGCTCGTTGCCGTGCGGGGTCGCCGTGACCCACGCGAGCGCGGGCCGGTTGCGGACCGCGGCGAGACCCTCGGCCTCGCTGATCGTGCCCGCGCGGACGCCGGCCCAGAACGGCCCGTCCTGGCGCCCCTCGTCGAGGTTGGCGACGTTGTCGGGGGTCGAGAGGACGTAGAACGCCAGCTCGCGGTTGAGAACCGAGCGGCCGAGCGGGTACTTCTTCATCCGCACGGTGGGGCTCGGCTGGCCGCTGGCGGTGCCGGCGCCCGTGTTCACCGCGGCCATGACCGCGTCGAAGTACTCGAGCACGACGGCCGACTGGTTCTTGCCCTCGACGCGGCCGGTGCCGCCCGTGCCGAACGGCAGCTTCGCCGCCGGGTTGTGCCCGTCACCGTAGTACTGGTCCCAGGACGGGATGTTCGAGTCGTACTGCAGGTCAGGGGTGCACTGGGCCGGGTCGGCCTGGGCGTTGGCGGCGGCGGGCATGCCCGCCCCGATGATCGCGGCCGCGGAGAGCGCGGCGGCGAGGAGCCTGCGGCGGAGCATCAGGAGAACCTCCGGGTCGCGGTGATCTCGGACAGGACGGTGGATCCGCCGAAGCGGGCGGACACCGTGAACGCGCGGCCGGAGCGACGCGTGACGACGGACCGGCGGACCGTGCAGGTCGCGCGGTCGAGCTTCACCTTGCGGTTGGAGAGCGTCCTGCCTCCCCGGCGCACGACGAGCGTGACGGTCCCCGACGAGCAGGCCTGCGCGGCGGTGGTGCCGAGCGGACGCCGCAGCGTCAGGGTGACGGTCTTGCGGACCCGGCCACCGCTGAGGCGGCGGGTGCCGACGGCGACCGACAGCTTGCGCGGCTCGAACTTCCGCACGCGCAGCGGACGGGAGACCTCGGCGGTCGCGCCGGAGGCGTCGGTGACGACGGCACGCAGCGTCTGCATGCCGACCTCGCCGATCTTCGGCGTCACCTTGCAGGTCCAGGGCTCCGCGGAGACCACGCAGATCTGCCGGGTGCCCAGGAACACGGTGACGGTGCGGACACCGGCCGCCGCGACGGGCCGGAAGCGCAGCGTGCGTCCCTGGTCACCGAGCTGCGTCGGCAGATCGATCGGCAGCTCGATCGTCGGCGACGCGGCCTGGACCGGCGCCGGGGCCGGCGGGGCCGGGGCCGTCGGGGTCGGCGTCGGCTCGGGGGCCGGCGTCGTCGGGGTCGGGGTCGGCTCGGGGGTCGGCGTCGGGCAGGCGATCGCGACCGTGGTGCTCGCGGCGGTGGTCTGCCCGAGCGAGTCCTCGACGACGACGCCGTAGCTGCGCGTCGCGCCCGAACCGCACGCCGCTCCCGCGGGCACGTTGGCCGTCTGCGTGTACGGCGGCACCGAGGCGCTGCCCAGGACCGTGGCCCCGGCGTAGAAGGTGACCTTCTTGACGCCGATGTCGTCGTCGGCGACCGCGGTCAGCGGCACGGCCTGCCCGGGCTGCACGGACGCCGGGCCGGTCAGCGACGCGGTCGGTGCGGCGTCGGAGATCGGCAGCGGGGCGCTGGCGATCGGGTACTCGCCCGCGGTCGGCGAGATCTGCGCGCCGTTGCGGAACGGCGAGAAGGTCACGGTCGTGGACCCGTTCGCCGAGGCGACGCCGTTGACCGGGTTCTCCGGGATGTCCGGGTTGGTGGTCGGCGACACGGCCGGACCCGGGTTGGTGGTCGCGGTGTAGCGCAGACCCCACCAGAGGTTCGTCGCCACGAGCGGCACGGTCGCCGCCGACATGCCGTCGGCGAGCACGTTGTAGGCGCCGTAGGCGTTGTCGACGATGTTCGACGTGGTGATCGTCGAGGCGACCGCGTTCTGCAGGCGGATGCCCGATCCGAGGCTGAGGTTGGCGTTGTTCGTCGCGCTGTTGCGAACGGGGGCGCCGGTGCCGTTGACGCGGTTCTGGGACAGCAGCGAGCTGCTGATCGTGGTGGTCGCCCCGGCGTTGACGCGGACGCCGTCCTGGCCGAACAGCGGCCCGTCGGTGAGCTCGCCGACCGGCTGGGTGCTCCCCGAGCCGCAGAAGCCGTCGGCCTCGTAGTTGACGCACTCGTTGCGCCCGACGATCTCCGACGCGACGATCTCCGCGCGCGGACGGACGCCGGAGGAGACCAGCGGGACGGTGTCGCTTTCGGCGCCGTCGACGAGGACGCCGATGCGGTTGTAGCGGTCCACGCGCGTGCTCTCGATCCGCACGGTACGGGGGTTCGTGGAGCTGAACCCGTTGGCCGCGGTGTCGTTCGTGACGATCGCGATGCCGTAGCCGGGCGTGCCGGAGCGGTAACCGCCGGGCTGCTCGAAGGCGAAGCGGCGCTCGCCCGTCGTCACGTTGGTGACCGCGGAGCGGGTGATCGAGCCGGTCGCGTCGATGTAGACGATGCCCGCCTCGCTGGCGACACCGCCGCCGGACACGGTGATGCCGCTGATCGCGACGTTGATCGGGTTGCGGAACGAGCCGCCGACGACGGCGACGAGGTCGCCGATGCCATTGCGGATGTTGAGCGTGCTGTCGGCGATCGACGAGCCCGGGGCGAGCTTCTTCGGCGTGATCGTCACGAGGTCGGCGCCGGCCCCCTTGAGGGTCATGCTCTTCGTGATCGTGAGGCCGTTGCTGCCGGGGGTGCCGGCGCCCTCGGCGTAGGCGCCGGGGCAGACGATGACGGTGTCACCGACGCCGGCGGCGTCGATGGCGTCCTGCACCGAGGTGTAACCGGCCGCGGGGCAGTCGGCCTTGTCGTCGTCGA
Organism: Conexibacter sp. W3-3-2; assembly: GCF_009707605.1. Taxonomy (NCBI): domain Bacteria; kingdom Bacillati; phylum Actinomycetota; class Thermoleophilia; order Solirubrobacterales; family Conexibacteraceae; genus Conexibacter; species Conexibacter sp. W3-3-2. Next base: position 2,248,587 of record NZ_WLYW01000001.1, read on the forward strand.
CGGTGAACGTGACCGCTGACGCGGGGCCGGCGACGGCGAGGGTCGCGGTCGTCGAGATGACGACCACTGCCGCTCGCGACGCGAGTGGGATGCGCAAGGTCCCTCCAGGGGTGGGTTGTGTGGTGTGCGCCGGGACGCCGCAGGGGCGGCCGACAGGAACGACGAGCGACGGCGCGGTGGGCGACGGCGCGGTGATCGCGGACCGGCTGCGGTCCGCCTCCTCGGACGAGGGGCGGCGTCAGGAGAACGCGAGGAGCTGGGCGGGCGACCACCAGGCTCGTGAGTGCACGCGGACGTCGATCACGGAGCGCACGACGGTAGTTCCCCCTCCCATGTCACGGAACCTACATCCGGCACAACTGCGACTGCAAGTCGCTCGACCGGATGTCGGGTCGACCCGGTCAGCCGGTCCGATCCGGCCGGGCCAGCAGCCACGCGACGGGCACGTACGTCGCGGCGAGCACCGCGAACAGCACGGCGTCGTCGGCGACGAGCGACCCGAGCGCGTAGGCCCCGAAGACCGCGAGCACGACGACCTCGGTCGCGAGGCTCGCGACCGACGTGACCGTCGAGCGGGCCTCCCCCTCGATCGCCTCCTGCAGCCGCGCGTCGACCGCGACAGTGACCGCCTGGAAGACCGCGAACGCCAGCGCCACGAGCACGAACCCGGCGGGGACGCGCGCGAGCGCCCCCGCCGCGAGCGCCGCGGCGGCGACCAGCACGAGCAGCGCGCGGGCGCGCCCCGAGCACGCCGCCGCCCGCGTTGCGCCGACGCCTCCGAGCGCCATGGCCGCGTAGACGAGCAGCCCGAGCAGCGGGACCGTCCCCTCTCCCACCCCGGTGCCGACCGCCAGCAGCGGCAGGTACTCGTCCAGCGACCCCCAGACGGCGGCGACCGCCGGGATCGCGGGCAGCGCCGCGCGGACCGCGGGGGAGCTGCGCAGCTCGGCGAGCCCGTCCCGCAGGACCGTCCCGTAGGCGGCGAGCCCGGCCTCCGGGTCGCGCTGCGCCGGGGCCGTGCGGTGCTCCGGGAACGTCGCGCCGACGGCGGCCGCCAGCCCGCAGGCCAGCACGCTTCCGGCGCCGACGAGCCCGAACCCGCCGAGCGCGAACGCGGGCGCCGCGAGACCGATCGCGGTCGCGCTGGCGACGGTGCCGCACGCGGTCGCGCGACCGAGCAGCTCGGCGTAGCGGTCGGCGTGCCCCTGCCGCTCGAGCTCGTCGTGCACGAGCGCCTCGAGCGCCCCGGACTGCAGCGCCCCTTGCGCCCCCCAGAGCACGAAGCCCAGCGCGAACACCGGGTAGGAGGGCGCCGCGACCCAGAGCCCGAACGCCGCGCCGCTCAGCAGCGGCGCGAGCGTCAGCAGCCGCCGCCGGGACACGACGTCCGCCCAGACGCCCGACGGCACCTCGAGCACGAACCCGGTGACCGACCAGATCGCCAGCAGCGAGGAGATCTCCGCCGTCGACAGCCCGTGGTCCTCGAACAGCAGGGCGTACAGCGGGTACAGCAGCACGAAGTCGCCCAGGAACGCGTACGCGTACAGGCGACGGGCCAGCGGCGTCACGCCGCGGTCAGGTCAGCGCTTGCGGTGGCGAAGGTGGTCGCGCATGGGCGCGAGTATCGCACGGACCTGCTTCCATCCACCACCTCATGGGCCAGGTAGACCAGCTTCAGGAAGCCGAGCAGGACGTCGCGCAGCTGCAGGAGGAACGCGACCGCCGCGAGCGCGAGTCACGGACCGAGGACCTCCGCAAGGCGCCGCTCACCGATCTCGCGGACCGCCCGCACACGCTCGTGACCGCGGCGCTGCGCCAGGTCCGCACGATGGTGAACATGCGCGTCGGGACGCTGCCCGACATCCACGACCTCGCCGTGTCGATCAAGGAGAGCGGCCTGCTGCACCCGCCGCTCGTCCGCGCCACCGGGGACGACGACAAGCCCTACGAGCTGCTCGCGGGCCGCCGCCGCTTCGCCGCGATGCAGCTGCTCGACCAGGCCGAGGGCGTGCGCGAGGACTGGCGCTTCACGGTCGTGACCGACATCTCGCGGCGCGAGGCGCTGACGATGCAGTTCGCCGAGAACTTCCACCAGCGCAAGCCCGAGCCCGTGCAGTTCGCGCGGGCGGCGCGGGCGATCATGGCGGAGGACGAGTCGCTGACCGCGGCGGACGTGTCCCGGATGGTCGGCGCGCCGCTGGCGTGGACGCGTCAGGCGCTGCGGATGCTCGACCTGCCGGAGTCGATCGTCGAGCGGGTCGAGCAGGGGGGACCTGTCGTTCACCGCCGCGGAAATCGTGCGGCGCGGGATCTCGCGCGGGGACGTCTCCCCCGACGAGGCGGCCGACCTCGTCGAGCAGCACGCCGAGGGGAAGATCAGCGGCGGCTCGCTGAAGCTCGGCGTCGGGTACGTGCCGCCGAAGCCCAAGGACTACGACGAGCAGTCGCGCCAGCTCGACGAGGCGCGCTGGGCCGCCAAGCGCGCGAAGGACGACGGCGAGGACCAGCGCGACTGGGACGCGGCGTCGCCGGACCGGGCGGCCCGCACGCCCGCGCGCGACGCGGCGCTGCGCGCCGGCGGCGCGCCCGGCGCGGCACGCGCGGAGCTGCGCGAGCCCGAGCCCGAGGACCTCGACGGCTACCTCCTGGGACGGCTGCTCGACGAGCTCGCCTCGCCCGAGCGGCGCGCCTCGCTGGGCATCGCCGGCCCCGGGGACGCGTACGAGTACGCGTTCGCGCAGCAGCCGCACCAGCGCATCCGGATCCTGCGGATGCTCGCCTCGGAGCTGCTGGCCGACGACCAGGACCCGCCGCGCGCGCTGCGCCGCCGCTGACCGCGGACGCCGGCCCGCTCAGGTCGGCGGCAGCGCGCCCGAGAGCTCGGCCCGACGGCGGATGCCGAGCTTGCGGAACGTCCGGGAGAGGTGGTGCTCGACGGTCTTGGGGCTGAGGAAGAGCCCGGCGCCGATCTCTCGGTTGGTCTGGCCCTGCGCGGCGAGCAGCGCGACCTGCAGCTCCTGCGGGGTCAGCTCCTCCACCCCGGGCGCCCCGGCGGCGGCCGGTCCGCCCGCGCTCGCCGCCGGACCGCCCGCGGCCCGGAGCTCGACCCGGGCCCGCTCCGCCCACGGCGCGGCCCCGAGCCGCTCGAACGCCGCGACGGCCGTGCGCAGCGGCCGGCGGGCGTCGGCCGGTCGGCGCGCGCGCCGCAGCCGCTCCCCGAGGAGCAAGCGGGTCCGCGCCGCCTCGAACGGCCGCTCGGCCGGGTCGTGCTGCTCGAGGGCGCGGGCGAACCAGTCGTCGACCTCCTCGTCGGGGCCGAGCACGCCGCGCAGACGGAGCGCGGCGCCGGCCGCCCAGGTGTGGCCGGGACGCTGCGCGTGGCGCTCGAGCACCGCGAGACGCCGGGCGGCCCCGGGCTCGTCGCCGCTGCGCCAGAGCGCCTCGACGAGGTTCGGCAGGTAGCGGACGATCGCGGACTCGTCCACGTCGGTGCGCGCCTCGACGCGCTCCGCCGCCAGTCCGTGGTCGGCGGCCTCGCCGGGGTGGCCGCGGCCGAGCTCGAGCAGGCACAGGGCCGCGTGGCCGTAGACGGCGATCGACGCGGCGCTCATGCTCTCGGCCAGGGCCGCGCAGCGCGTCGCGTGTGCCCGGCAGCGGTCGTCCTCGCCGAGCAGGGCCTCGACCTCCGCGAGCACGCCGAGCGGGTATCCGAGCGCGGTCTCGAAGCCGGTCGCGTCCCCGAGCTCCACGGCCTCGGTGGCGTCGGCCCGCGCCCGCTGGAGCCGCCCCAGGCGCAGCTGCACGAGCGCGCGGACCCCGAGGGGGTAGACGAGCTCGGCCACCAGTCCGGCCTCGCGCAGGACGGCGACGAGCCGCGTCGCGAGCGCCTCGGCGCGGTCGAACCGCTCGACCCAGGTCGCGGACTGGGCGGCCATCGCGACGATCTCCGGCGGGCCGGTGCCCGGCTGGTAGGCGAGCAGCTGCTCGTGCGCGGCGTCGAGGACCGCGTCGGCCTCCGCGCTCTCGCCGAGCGCCATGCGCGCCTCCGCGATCAGGACCTCGGCGAGCGCCGCGACCGGTGGGGCCACCGGCGCCGCGAGGTCACGGGCGCGCGTGGCGCGCTGGACCATCCGGCGCATCCGCCCGTTGGCCATGTCGATCGCCGCGGCCTCGAGCAGGAACGCCCCGGCACGCAGCGGATCGTCGGGGAGGGCCTGCGCCTCGGCGACGAGCCCGTCCGCCCCCGCCTCGGGCTGCCCGGAGCGGGAGTCGACCCGGGCCCGCAGCGCGCGCAGGTCGACGCCGACGAGCGGGTCTCGGGCGACCTGCTCGCAGCGGACGAGGAGCTCGCGGCCGAGCGCGGGCCGCCCGCCGACGAGCGCGGCCGCGGCGGCCTCCAGCAGCAGGCGGGCCCGGTCGTCTGGCGCGGCGGTGAGATCGGCGGCGCGCGCGAACGCGGCGGCGGCGTCGACGAACGCACCGGCCGTCTGGGCGCGCACCCCGACGTCGCGCAGCGCGGCCGCGACGTCCGCGTCGGGGCCGATCGCCGCGGCCGCGCGGTGCCAGGCGCGCCCGTCGGGGGAGGCGCCCGGCTGGTCGGCGAGCTGCCCGTGCACGGCGCGCAGCGCCGCGGGCTCCGCGGCGGCGAGCACCGCGGAGCGCACGAGCGGATGGCGGAACGTCGCCCCCGACGCGTCGAGCACGAGCAGGCCGGCGCGCTCGGCCGCCGTGAGCGCACCGTCGCCGACGAGATGCCGCGCGAGCCCGGCGGCGTCGTCGCCGGGCTGGGCGGCGGCGAGCAGCAGCAGCGCCTCCCGGGCCGGCGGGTCGAGCGCGCCGACGCGGCGACCGTAGGCGCGCTCGAGTCCGCGGCCGATCGGCAGCTGAGCGGGCAGCGGCTCCTCGCCACCGCGCTGGGCGGCGCTGAGCAGGGCCGGGATCTCCACGAGCGCGAGCGGGTTGCCGCCGGTGTCGGCCACCAGGCGGCGGGCGACCGCGTCGGCGAGTCCCGGGTGGGCGGCGGTGAGCAGCGCGACCCCGGCGTCCGCGTCGAGGCCGCCGAGGGCGAGGGCGGGGACGTCGAGCGCCGCGACGTCGAGGCCCTCCTCGTCCCGGACCCCGAGCAGCACGGCGACCGGGTCCGCGTCCAGCCGGCGGGCGGCGAACAGGACGGCGGAGCGGCTCGCCTCGTCGACCCACTGGAGGTCGTCGACGACCACGACGACCGGTCCGCGGTCCTCCGCGGCGGCGGCGAGCAGCCCGAGCACCGCGGAGGCGACCGCGAACGGCGCCGCGGGCGCGGCCTCCTCGAGCGCGAGCGCGGACCCCAGCGCCCGGGCCTGCGCCGCGGGCAGCCCGTCGCGCAGGTCGAGCACCGGCCCGAGCATCTCGGCGAGCGCGGCGAACGCGAGGTGCGCCTCGGACTCGACGCCGCGCGCGTGCAGCACCGTGCCGCCCGCCTGGGCCGCCGCCTGCTGCAGCAGCATCGTCTTGCCGACCCCCGCGGGCCCGTGCAGGCACAGCACGCCGGAGCGTCCCGCCGCCGCGTCCTGGACCAGACCGCCGAGCGTCGCCAGCTCGTCCTCGCGACCAACCAGCACGCGCGCAGTCTAGTCGCCGTCGAGGAGCATCTGCACCGCGGCACGCAGATGACCGCCGGGGCGGATCTCGACGAGCAGCAGCACCCCGCGCCCGGCCTCCACCGTCCAGCGCGCGAGCGCGTCACCGGCGAGGGCGACCTGGTCGCCCGCCCGCAGCGGGTCGCCGTCGACGAGCAGGTGCCCGTGCAGGATCTCGAGCTCGAGACGCAGCGGCGCCGGCCTCCCGCCCACCGAGCGGCACGTTCCGCCGGGGAGCGCCACCTCGAGCAGCCCGTAGGCGCCGCCGGTGTCGTGCGCGTCGGCGAGCACGACGACCTGCACGCCGGTCCGGCCGTCCACGAGCTGCTCCCCGGTCCGCATGATCGCCCAGCGTGCCCGTCCGGGCGCGCCGCGGCATCGGGGAGATGCCCCTGTCGAGCCCCCCGTTCGGCACCAGGGGGATCCCCCGATGTGCCCGGACGGCGGCCCGCCGAGAGTGCTGCCCATGATCGTCACGACCCCCTCCCCCTCCCCGCTGCGCCGCCGGATCGCGGCCGCCGCGATCGCCGCCGGGCTGCTCGCCACGGCCGCCGCCCCGGCGCAGGCCGACTCGATCGCCTACCTCAAGGACGGCGACATCCACCTCTCCACCACCGACGGGTCACGGCAATACCAGGTGACCTCGGGCGGTGGCTACTCGTCGGTGTCGCAGGCGGACGACGGGCGCATCGTCGCGCTGCGCGGCGACCGGATCCGCCAGCTCGATCGCCAGGGCACGGTGCTCTCGGAGATCGTCACGCCCGTCTCGACGACCGCCGACCCGAGCATGGCCTTCCGCGGCCCGTTCGACCCGGTGGTCTCGCCGGACGGCCGCAAGGTCGCCTACTCGTACTACTGGCAGTACACGGGCTACGACCCGTACTGCAACCCGTCGACGAACTGCACCGTCAAGCGGCTGTACCACGGCACCGGATTCACCGCGACGGACCGCGTGACCGCGTGGGACGAGCCGGGGTTCCTGCGCCGGTCGGGTTGGAAGGACGCGCACTGGCTGGACGACCACCAGGTCCTGCTGTCCGACCCCTACATCCTCCCCAACGAGGACGTGGTGCTGTGGTCCCCGGAAGATCCCGACAGCCTGAAGCGCTGGTTCGTCGACCACGCCTACTACGGCGACGTGACCGACTCGGCCATGAGCCGTGACCGCTCCGCGCTGGCGACCGTGACGAAGGGCGGCCGGCGGATGAGCATCTCGCGCGCGGTCGGGCTGTTCCACCCGCAGTACCCCGTGCGGTGCTTCGAAGCCTCCGTCGAGGACGAGGGCGAGGCCGCGCGGATCTCCAGCCCGACGTTCAACGCCACCGGCTCGCGCGTCTTCTGGGCGACCCCGAAGGGCATCAGCGCCGCGACGCTGCCGACGTTCACGACCGACAGCTGCGGGACGCTCACCGACGGCGGCGGGGTGCTCGTGCCCGGCGCCACGGCGCCCGCCTGGGGGCCCGCCGACGTCCCCGCCCCGCGGCAGACCCCGCCGCCCGGTGGCGGCGGAACGCCCGTCCCCGGCCCCGCGCCGGGCCCGGTGCCCGCACCGCCGACGCCGGCTCCCGCGCCGGCGCCCGGTCCGGGAGCGGGCCAGGGCGGCACGGGCGGAGCGGTCGCCCCGACCCCGTCGGCGCCGGTCGGCGCGCGCACGGCGCTGTCGGTCCCGCGGACCCCGCTGGCGACGGCGCTGCGCGCCGGGCTCCGCGTGCGGCTGACCGGCATGGCGGCCGGCCCGGCGACCGTGCGCGCCACCGCCGGCGGGCGCACGATCGGCCGCGGGCGGGCCACCGTCGGCGCGAGCGGTCGCGCCACCGTGCTGGTGCGGTTCACCGCCGCCGCCCGCCGGACGCTCGGTCGCCGCGCGAGCGCGACCGTGACCCTGCGGGCCGGCGCCGCGCGCACGACCGTGACCCTGCGTCGCGGCTGAGCCGCGACGCGGTCCGGGGCGGCTCAGCGCACGACGCGCTCGCAGTCGCCCCGGACCTCGTCGACGGGGTCGGCGAACACGATGTCGGTGCCGCTGCCGCAGCGCACGCGGTCGCGGGCGGTGTCGAGGACGTTGATGCGGTCGTTGCCGGGACCGCCGACGACGCTGTCGTGGCCGAAGCCGCCCCAGATCTGGTCGTTGCCCGGGCCGCCGCGCAGCACGTCGTCCCCGCGGTCGCCGGTCAGGCGGTCGCCGCCGGAGCCGCCGCGCAGCACGTCGTTCCCCATCCGGCCGGCGAGCCGGTCGCGGCCGGGGCCGCCGCTGAGCCGGTCGTTGCCGGGCTGTCCCTCGAGGACGTCGTCGCCCGCCTCGCCGAAGAGCCGGTCGTTGCCGTTGCCGCCGAGGACCTTGTCGTCGCCGCCGCGGCCGTAGATCCAGTCGTGACCGGCGAGGCCCATGAGCTTCTCGCGCCGGTCGCTGCCGACGAGCGTGTTGGGGAGCTTCGTGCCGGTGAGGAGCGCCATCCCGTCGAATCCCGGGTCGGCGCGCCGGGTGGTGGTGACGAGCACCTGCTCGCACCCGACGATGCGCGCGTCGCGCCGGTCGGCGGCGTCGACGTGGGCGACGTCCGCGTCCCCGGGGCCGCAGTCGATCACGCGGTCGGCGGGCTCGGTCTCCCCGTCGGCGCTGTCGAGCTCGTCGTCGCCGCTGCCGCCGCGCAGCTCGTCGACCCCGCCGCCGCCCTGCAGGTGGTCGCGGCCGGCGCCGCCGCGCAGGGCGTCCTCGCCACGGCCGCCGTAGAGGACGTCATCGCCGGTGTCGCCACGCAGCGAGTCGCTGCCGCTGGAGCCGACCAGCCGGTCGTTCCCGGCCCCACCGCGCACGACGTCGGAGCCGCTCCCGGCGCGGATGTCGTCGTCGCCGTCGTCGCCGCGGATGCGGTCGGCCGCCTCGCCGCCGGTGATGCGGTCGTTCCCGGATCCGCCACGGCCGCGGTCGTGACCGAAACCGAGGCGCAGGACGTCGTCGCCGGGCCCGCCGCGCAGCCGGTCGTTGCCCGCACCGCCGTCGAGGTCGTCGTCCCCGGCGCGGCCGAGCAGCCAGTCGTTGCCATTGCCGCCGAGCAGCCGGTCCGCCCCGGCGCCGCCGTCGAGCCGGTCGTTGGCGGACTGGCCGGTGAGCAGGTCGGCGCCGAGGCCGCCGAACAGGCGGTCCTCGGCCGGGCCGCCGCTGAGCCGGTCGCGTCCGGCGCCCCCGACGAGGCGGTCGTGCCCGCGGCCGCCGCGCAGGACGTCGGGTCCGTGACCGCCGCGCAGGACGTCCGCCCCGTCGCTGCCGGTGAGCCGGCGGCCGTCCGCAGCGACGGGCAGCGTCAGGCCCGCGCCGACGGCGAGCAGCGTGAGCAGGGCGGCGGGGGACGGCGGGCGCACCCTCCCGTCATCGGCAGGACCCCGGCCGGTCTTCAGCCGGCGCCGTCGTCGGCGAGCAGCGCGCGGACGAGCCGCAGCGGCGCCCACGAGTCGCGGCCGCGGCGGGTGACCGCGTGTGCGCGCAGCAGCACCCCGGGACGGCGCAGCGCGAGGACCGCGACCCCGGGTCGCGGCGGCTGGTCCAGCGGCAGCAGCCCGACGCCGAGCCCGGCGACGACGAGGTCCTGGACGAGCTCGAGGCTGTCGGCGCGGTGGCCGACGACGGGCTCGACCCCGGCGACGGCGGCGATCGTGCGGACGACGTCCTCGTCGGCGACGTGCCGCGAGTTGACGATCCACTCGTGGTCGGCGAACCGGCGCAGCAGCTCGGGGGCGGTCGCGCCGCGCACGCCGCGGGCGGCGCGCGCCGGGACGCCGAGGCCCCACGGAGCCTGCCAGAGGGGCACGCGGTCGACGGTCGGGTCGAGCGCCGCGGGCGCGAGGTCGTAGTCGTAGACGAGCGCCAGGTCGACGGCGTCGGCGGCGAGCGCGGCGAGCGCCTCGGGCGGCTCGTGCTCGAGGACGCGCAGGCGCACGGCGGGGTGCTCGCGCGCGAGGCGGGCGAGCGTCGGGACGAGCGAGCGGCGGATCGCCGTCGCGAAGCCGCCGACGCGGACCGTGCCGGCGGGCTCGGCGTGCGGGTCGAGGTCGGCGCGCGCAGCGTCCAGGGCGGCGAGCACCGTGACGGCGTGCTCGGCGAGCCGCCGTCCCGCCGGGGTCAGGCGCACGCGGCGCCCGTCCGGCTCGTACAGGGCCGTGCCCGCCTCCCGGGTCAGCTGGGCCAGCTGCTGGGAGACGGTCGAGGTCGTGTGCCCGAGCTCCTCGGCGACCGCGCGCATCGATCCCTGGCGGGACAGCTCGAGGAGGAACCGCAGACGCCGGGGATCCACGCCGGGCATTGTCCACGATTCGCGAACGGTGTGTTCACCGATTCGACGTGGACACGAACGATCCGAGCCGCTTCAGTGGAGGCGATGCAGCGCTCCTCCGCCCGGATCGGCACCACGATGACGCTCGGCTCGATGCTGTTCGTGCAGCTCGGCCTCGCCGCGTCGGTCGGCCTGTTCGACCGCGTCGGGCCCGCGGGCGCCGCCTGCCTGCGCCTGACCTGGGGCGGCCTGCTGCTGCTGGCGATCGTCCGGCCGCGGCTGCGGACCCTGCCGGGCGACGCCGTGCGCGGGGCCGTCCTGCTGGGCGTCGTGACCGCCGGGGTGACGATCAGCTTCATGCTCGCCCTCGGGCGCCTGCCGCTGGGGACCGCGGTCGCGATCGAGTTCCTCGGCCCGCTCGGCGTCGCGGCCTGGCAGGGCGCGCGCGGGGCCCGCGCGTGGCCGCTGCTGGCGGGCGTCGGCGTGCTGCTGCTGACCGAGCCGTGGCACGGGGGCGCCGACCCGCTCGGCGTGGCGTGGGCGCTCGCCGCCGGGGCGTGCTGGGCCGCCTACATCCTCCTCACCCAGCAGGTCGGGGACCGCCTGCCGGGCATCACCGGTCTCGCGATCTCGATGCCGGTCGCGGCGCTCGTGTCGCTCGCGGTCGCAGGCCCGCGCGTCGCCGCCGAGCTCGACCCCGGGCTGCTCGCGCTCGGCCTGGGGCTCGCGGTGCTGCTGCCGGTCGTGCCGTTCGCGCTCGAGATGCTCGCGCTGCGGCACCTGACCGCGACGGCGTTCGGCACGCTGATGAGCCTCGAGCCGGCGCTCGCCGTGCTCATCGGCCTCGTCGCGCTCGGGCAGGCGCCCGCGCCGATCGCGCTCCTGGGCGTCCTGCTGGTCGTCCTCGCCGGGGCGGGCGCGCAGCGCACGGGCGGTCGCCCGCAGCCGGTCGCCGCGACCCCGGAGGTGGTTCAGCGGCCGAGCTCCTCCAGGTACGTCAGCGAGCCGTCCTGACCGGCGGAGATGTCGAGGCAGAAGTAGCCGAGCCGCTTGTACTCGGCGCCCTTGGCCTTGCCGAGCGAGCAGACCTGGCCGCGGCGCAGCTTCGTGGTCTTGCGGCCCTTCTTGCACGCGGTCTGCTGCTTCTTCGTCTTGAGCGCGGCGCAGCCGGTCTTCTTCTTCGTCGCGGCCCCGGCGAGCGGGGCGGTCGCGACGGCGGGCACGAGCGCGACGGTCGCCGTGACGGCCGCGGTCAGGAACGTGGTGCGCAGGGGCATGAGGCAAGCGTAGGGCGCTCAGCGGCCGCGCCGCAAGCGCGACAGGTCGAGCGTCCGCGGCCCGCGGTCCGCCGGCCGCAGGATCAGCCGCAGGGCGCCTCCCAGGACGACGAGCACGCCCCCGAAGGTCACCAGCAGGTCGGTGGCGTCCAGCGCGTCGCACTCCACGTCGGTGCGCCCGCGGTCGTTCGTGCAGGCCCGCCCGAGCCAGTCGGCCACCTCGCGCGGTCCGGGCTCGACCAGCAGCGCGAAGCAGGCGAGCCCGGCGAGCACCAGCAGCAGCGCGCCGGACCGCGCGGCCGCCCTCATCGCAGCACGCGACGGCGCACGACGGAGCGCAGCCCCGCCGGGTCGGTCGCGACGGCCTCGATCCGCAGCGCCTCGCGCCCGCGGGGCGGGAGCGTCAGGGCGAAGCGTCCCTGCGCGTCGGCCCGGGTGCGCGGCCGCGCGACGACCCGCCCACCGCGCCGCACCACGACCCGCACGAGCGGTCGCGTCGCGGCCCCGCAGGCCCGGTCGGTCGCGCGGCCGGAGAGCCGCCGGCCGCGGACGGACAGGACCGCGAGCCGGGGCCGGTCGAGGTCGAAGCAGCGCGTCGCGGGCGCCGGGCGGACCGGGCCGCGGTAGATGTCGATGCCGCCGGCGACGCCCTGCCAGACCGCGCCGTCCGGTCCGACGGCGGTCGCCGCGTAGAGCGAGTTGGAGTCCGGCCCGGGCGAGGCGGGCACGCGCAGGACCTGGCGGCCGGTCTCGATGTCCAGGCCCTCGAGGCCCCAGGTCCCGAGCCGCTGGCCCTGGCCGTAGACGAGCCCCGAGGCGGTGCTGAGCGTCGGGATCCCGTTGGGGATCGACACGTCGGGGTTCGCCCACACCGACCGGCACGTCCGGGTCGCCGGGTCCCAGTCGATGCGCTCCATGCCGTACGGGGCGTTCAGCGGGTCCTGCCCGGCCAGCGCGGCCGCGACGCGGCGCTGCGCGGGCGGGAGCGCGGCGAACAGCGCCTCGTTGGCGAGCGTGTTGTTCACGACGAAGCTCGAGTAGCCGCTGGTGAGCACGGACTGCTCGGAGCTCGACGTCGTGCGGGTCGGGTCACCGAAGCGCACGGGGATCTCGCAGGCGATCCGCGGGTCCTTGCCCGGGGCGATCGGCTGCCAGCCGGCGGGGATCTCGTCGCGCCACAGGAGCACGAGGTGCATCAGCGGCTGACCGTCGGTGATGACGACGAAGCGGTCGCGGTCGCGGCCGGTCCCGACGACGTCGGGCGTCGAGCCGGAGCCCTCGCCCAGGCGCACGCCGCCCGCGTTGGTGCCGGTCTCGTAGCGGGCGCGCCAGCCGCTGCGCAGCCGCCGGCCGTCCCACTGGATGCGGTGCATCGCCTTGGAGGTGACGACGTAGATGCCGCCGTCCTCATCGGCGCTGATCGAGTTCGACACGATCTCGAGGTCCGCCGCCGGGGCGCCGTCGGTGCACCGCTCCCCGTTGAGCTGGACGCTGCGGACGTTCTCCGCGGTGAGCTCGGGCAGCGTGCGGGGCACGACGCCGACCGCGCCGCGCTCGGTCGCGAACGCGATGTGCCCGTCGTAGGTCATGGTGATGCCGACGAGCTGGTCGTCCGCGCCGCACAGCGCGCTCTGCGGGACCGCGAACGACGCGAGCTGCGCGATCGGGGACCCCCGCTCGCCGGGCCGCGCGTCCCCGTAGACCTCCAGCGAGCGGGCGCGACCGACGAAGAGGTGGTCGTCGCGGTCCAGCAGGTTGTACGCCCCGGAGATCGACGCGCCGGTCCCGGCCGCGGGCTTGGTGGCGGAGTCGATCACCCGGCCGGTGGCGACGTCGACCTTGTGCACCGCCGAGAGATCGGGCGTGGAGACGGTGGACATCCAGGCGACCCGGCCGCCGTCCGGGTAGGCGGAGGAGAAGTCGATGACGACCGGCACCTGGGTGATCGACCGGGGCAGCTGGACGTGCTGCCAGCGGACCTGGTCGGCGGGCCGCGGGCCGGGGTACGGCGAGGCGCCGGAGGCGTAGGAGCCGCGGTGCGACGCGCCCCAGCCCGAGTCGGCCAGGTGCGGGTTGCACGGTGGCTCGTGCGCCGCTACGGGCGTGCCGCAGGGCGGCGCGGTGGGCGCCGCCGTCGCGGTCGTGGCGGGCAGCGCGCAGGCCGCGATCAGGACGGGGAGGGCCCCGCGCCACCGGACGGCGCGGACCCACGGGAACCGGTGCATCGGGCGAGCCTAGCCGGGCCGCCCGGGCCCCGGCCTACTTCTTCACCGGGCGCGGCCGGATCGTGTACGAGAGCTTGCCGGCGACCTGGCAGTCCCCGTCGGCGTTGAGCCGCGCGGGCGACGGCGAGCCGCCCGCGCCGGTGACGACGTCGACCTCGGCGCGCGTGCACGGCCCCGTGACGATCGCGGTGCGCCGGATCGTCTGGCCGCGGCGGATGCCGAAGAGCTTCAGCGTCGTGATGCCGGCGGGGAGCGCGGTCGTGTTGCCGGGGGCGATCGCCGTGGTCGCGATGCTCGTGGGGAGCGCGTCGCCGGTGAGGCTCTCGGGGCCGCCGCCGACGCAGTCAGGGTCGTCGAGGCCGCTGCCGGTCATGAAGACCGCGACCTGCAGGCGGTTGCCCGAGCTGAGCGGCGTGAGCTCGTCGTCGTCCGTGGAGGACGACGGGGTCGTCTCCAGCAGCGAGATCCGCGTCCTGCCGCGGCGGACCGGGGCGCAGGTCGGCTCGGGCTTGACCTCGGCCTTCGTGCCGGTGCAGTAGTTCGTGGTGCGGTAGCCGAGGATCTTCCCCTCGACCTTCGCGGTGCCGGCGGGGGCGGACGGCGTGGAGGTGACGACCGGGTCGAAGCCCTCGCCGGTGACGCGCTTGAGGTTGATGTTGCGGAAGCCGCCGGTGGCGTAGTCGTAGCGGTTGACCTGCGTCCAGGACTCGCCGGGGAAGCAGTCGCTGGTGGTGTCGTGCAGGCGGCGGATCTCGAGGTAGCCGCGGACGTCGATCTGGACCTTCGCGTTGCGGGTCTTGATCTTCGGGGCGGTCGGGGTCCTCGTGGCGGCGGTGCCGGTGGTCGCGGGGACGACCAGGAGGGCGGCGGCGAGCGCGGCCAGGAGCAGGGCGGGGCGGTGACGGGGCATCGCCGCGGATCTTCGCGCGGGACCGGGGCCGGTCCGTCTCACCCCGGTCTCACGTGGCCGGACCGCCGAGGCTCGCGCGCGGGCGCGGGGACGGCTAGCGTCCCGGAGGGTGGGCGAGCGATCCGACACCGAACGCCGGACCGGCGACCCGGGCGACGCGGGTCGCGCGTCGGTCGGCGCGTACCTCTACTGCGTCGTCACCGGGCTCGGCGTCGGCGCGTTCGTCGCGGAGCCGCTGGCGGGGACGCTCGTGGGCGCGGCGGTGGGCCTGCCGGTGGCGCTGTGGCTCGTGCCGGCGGCAGTCCGCGAGCGACGCGGGCAGCGCCCGTAGGCGGCAGGTCCCCGCGGCGTCAGCCCAGGGCCGACGGCGCGGTCGCGACGAGCTCCGCGCGCGTCAGCGCGGTCGTGCGCAGGTGCGTGATCGCCTGGTACCCGGGGTCCCCGACCATCTGCAGGAAGGCGGCGATCGACGGGTACTCGACCGTGAGGATCGCGTCCCACCACGGCCGCTCGTCGTCGCCGATGACCAGCAGCTCGACCTCGCTCATCGCGACGACGCGCGCGCCGACCCGCTCCAGGTGGGGCTGCACCGCCTCGGCGTAGCGCCCGTACCCGGCGCGCCCGCCGTCGGGCGCGAACTGCAGCAGGTTGATCATCTGCACGGGTCCGGCGTGCGTGGACTTCGCGAGGGCGGAGATCTGGGCTCCGGTGGGATCGACGGCCATGGTGCG
This sequence comes from Conexibacter sp. W3-3-2, assembly GCF_009707605.1. Classification (NCBI taxonomy): domain Bacteria; kingdom Bacillati; phylum Actinomycetota; class Thermoleophilia; order Solirubrobacterales; family Conexibacteraceae; genus Conexibacter; species Conexibacter sp. W3-3-2. The sequence goes on from NZ_WLYW01000001.1 coordinate 2,263,616, forward strand.
ACCGTATCCGCCCGGGCGCCGGCGGCGCCAGTCAGCCGCCGGCACCCGCCGGCCGGGCGAGCCGCTCCGTGACGACGACCGCGGCGAGCACCGCGACCACCCCGGCGGTCGCGACCACCGGCGCGAACGCGGACGCGGCGAGGCCGCCGGCGCCGAGCACGACCGCGCCGGCCGCCCGGACGCGCACCGACCGCTCCGCGCCCGCGATCCGGGAGGAGGCGGCGATCGCCGCCAGCGCCGCGAGGGCCAGGGCCGGGCCGAGGAACAGCGGCTCCAGCGGCAGCTCCCCCGCCCCGGGGCCGGCCGGTCCGGGTACGGCGGCGGCGACGAGCGCGCCGGTCGCCCCGGCCTGCTCGATCGCCAGGTGCACGCCGACCCCGAACGCCGCGACGCCCGACCAGATCGCCAGGTGCCCGTAGCCCCAGAGGAAGCCGGCCTGCCGGCTGCGTCCCAGGCCCCCGGCCCCGGCGTGGTCGAAGTACAGCCACCACAGCGCGGCGGCCCCGGCGAAGCCGAGCACGGCGGCCGCGGCCGCCTCGACCCCGAGGTCGACCGCGTCGAGGCCGACGACGACCGCGAGGATCGACTCGCCGAGCACGATGATCGTGAAGAGGCCGTAGCGCTCGACGATGTGCCCCGGGTGGTAGAAGGCCCGGTCGGCGACGGCGGCCGCGAGGTACGGGGCCGCGATCTCCCCCGCGAGCGCCAGCGCCCAGAGCAGGTGCTGGAGCGTGCCGTCCGCGAGCGCCGAGCCCGCCCAGAGGACGGCGCCCCAGGCGCTGCCCGCCGCGTAGCGCCCGGTGAAGGCGCGCAGCCCGGGGGACGTCGCGCGGCGGCGCAGGGCCAGCCACAGCGCCACGAGCGGCACGCGCAGGGCGCCGGCCGCGAGCGCGTAGAGCGTCGCGTCCCCCGCCGCCGCGTCGGGCACGCCGACCGCGACGGCGAGCACGGCGAGCATCGCCGTGAGGATCCCGACGCGGTAGGCGGCGTCGTCGCGGTCCCCCGCCGCGGCGTGCCACGTGACCGCCATCCACGCCCACCAGATGCCGACGAACAGCCCGGCCGCGGTCGCGGCTCCCTCGACGGTCGGGTCGCCGTGCAGCACGGCGGCGACCTGCGCGACCGCGACGACGAAGCACAGGTCGAAGAACAGCTCGAGCGCCGTCGCGGGCCGGTGACCGTCGACGCGGCCGTCCAGGAGCGTGCCGGTGCCGCTCACGCCGACCCCGGCTCCGGCAGGACCGCCGGGGCGTCGAAGCGGTACGCGAACGGGCCCCGCCCGACCGCGTAGGCGGTGCGGATGACGAGCCGCGCGAACCCCTCGAGGTCGGGGGCGGCGGCGAGCGGGCCGCAGTCGACGGGCCGGAAGCCCGCGTCGCGCACGAGCCGCTCGGTGGTCGCGCGGGCCTGCGGGTCGTCCCCGCACCAGGCCATGTCGGCCCGACTGGGGTGCGCGGCGATCTCGTCGTAGAGCCGGGCGAAGACGGTGTTGAACGCCTTCGTGACGTACGCGTGGGGTGCGGCGGCGGCGATCGCGCCGGCCAGGTCGGGGATCGCGCCCGACACGTCGTTGGTCGCGTCGACCACCGTCCGGCCGGCGAGCTGCGCCGCGCGGTCGGCGACCGCGGCGACCGCCGCCGCGGCGGGCACCGCGACGAGGACCGCGTCGGCGTCCCCGCGGACCGCGTCGGCGCGGCCCAGGAGGCGCACGTCGTGCCCGGCGGCCTCCCAGCGCGCGGCGAGCCCGGCGCCGACCGTGCCGCGCCCGAGGACGTCGATCCGCAGCGTCGCCTCAGACACCGAGCGCCTCGATCACGAGCTGGGCGGCGGCCGCACCCGAGTACTGCTGCTGGCCGGTGATGAGGTTGCCGTCACGGATCGCGTGGCTCTTGAAGCGCGAGGCGACGATCATGTTCGTGCCGGGCAGCGCGCGGCCCTCGTCCTCGATGCGGAACGGCTGGATCCGCTGCCCGACGTACTCGTCGGCGAAGTCCTCCTCGCTGTTGGCGAAGCCGGTCCAGGTACGACCGGCGACGAGCAGCTCCCCGGTGGCCGAACGGGCCTTCAGCAGCACGCAGGTGGCGTGGCAGATCGCGGCGGCGGCCCGGCCGCTGTCGTGGAACGCGGAGAGCGCCGTGTGGACACGCTCGTCGTCGACGAACGTGACCATCGGCGCCTGGCCGCCCACGAGCATGATCGCGTCGTGGGCGTCGAGGTCGACGTCCGCGAGCGCGGGCGTGTCCTGCACGAGCGCGGCGTGCTCGGGGCTGCTGATGAACCCGAGCGACAGGAGGTCGTGGGCGGAGTAGCCGGACTCGTCGCGCGGGTCGCTCCAGCTGTCGGCGGTCAGCGCGCCGCCGTCGGGCGAGGCGATCGTGACCTCGTAGCCGCGCTCGGTGAACGCCCACCAGGGGTGGACGAGCTCCGCCCACCAGAAGCCGACGGGCCACCCGGTGACCGGGGACACGGCGGGGTTGGAGGCGACGAGCAGGACGCGCTTGGGACGGTCGGGGTTCAGGACGTCGATGGAGGCGGACACGGAGGCTCCCGGGTGGTGGCTGGTGGACGCGTTCGACGGTAGGCGCGCGGTGCGCGATCCGGAAACACCGATCGCTTGCCCGGCCACAAGGCCCGGTTGTGGCAGGCTTGCGCCGTGACCCCGGTTCCCGAGCTGCGCCTGCTGCGCTCCTTCGTCGCCGTGGCGACCGCCGGGAGCATGTCCCGGGCCGCCGCCGAGCAGCACATCAGCCAGCAGGCGCTCAGCCAGCAGCTGCGCCAGCTCGAGGACCTGCTCGGGGTCGCACTGCTTGAGCGCAGCAACCGCGGCGCGGTGCCGACCGCAGCCGGGCGCACGCTGCTCGTCGAGGCGCGCCGGGTCCTCGTGGCGGCCGAGCGCGCGGTGGAGCGCACGGTGCAGGCCGCCGCCGGCGAGGGCGCGGTGCTGCGGCTCGGGCACACGCTGACGACCGCGGCGGACCTCGTGCCCGCGATCACCGCGCACCTCGCCACCGTCGCCCCGGGCACGCGCCTGCTGGCGCTCGAGCTGCTCGCGCGGGACCTGCCGGGCGCGCTGCTGCGCGGCGAGGTCGACCTCGCGCTGCTCCCCCACCAGGAGCTGGGACCGGAGCTCACCGGCACGCCGGTCGCCGCGGTGGCGCTGTGCGTCGCCGTCGCGGCGGACGACCCGCTGGCCGAGCACGGGCGCGTGGCGGTGACGGCGCTCGCGCCGCGACCGGTGCACGTGTGGCCGCGCGAGACCGCACCCGGGTACCACGACGCGGTCCGCGCCGCGTTCGCCGCGGCGGGCGTCGAGCCGCGGCTGGACACCTCGGCGGCGGGCAGCGCGGTGTGGGCGCGGATCGCGCAGGGACCGGGGATCGGGGTGATCGCGGCGAGCCAGGCGGCGAGCCTGCCCGCGTCGATCGCGACCCGGCCACTGGACCCGGAGCCGCCGCCGATGCGCATCGACCTCGCGTGGCGGACCGACGATCCCCCGGCCGCGCTGGACACGGTGCGCGCCGCCCTCGCGGGCGGCATCTGACCGCGGTCAGCCGGGGCGCGGCTGCCGGCACGCGGCCGGTCGGGCGTCACCGTCCGCAGGGCTGCGCGCGCCACGTCGCAGCTGCTCCCGCAGACCGTCCTGCGCGCCGGCGACCGGCTGGCCGTGACGGTGGGGTGGCGCACGGCGGGCGCCGCACGCCACGGCTCTACGAGGAGACGATCGAGCGGACCGTGCTCTCGGCCGAGGCGTAGCGCTGCTGGGCCTGCTTCAGGTCGACGGAGATCTGCTCGAAGAACTGCCGTGCCTCCTCGACCTCCTTGACGTGCTGGTTGAAGCGGCTCTTGAACCCGTCCGAGGCGGTGCCGTCCCACATGCCGTCGAGGTTGCCGACGGCCCGCACGGCGTCCTGCTTGGCCTCGTCGACGAACTGGGCGGCGTTGCGGAAGAAGGTCGAGCCGTTCCCGAGGATCTCGGGGGTCACCTTGATGTGTGCCATGTGCGTGCTCCTGTGTGGTTCTGGTGGTGGTCTGACGGACGTGCGCGCCTAGCGGCGCACCCCGCGGATCGCGGGAAGCTCGATGTAGGGATCGACGCTCGGTGGGGGGGACCGCGCGCACCACGCCGGCCGCCGGGATCTCCGGGTCCCCGGGCGCGGTGAGGATGCCGACGGTGCCGCCGAGCAGCAGCAACCCGAGGACGATCGCGGCGATCGTCGCGATGCGGCGATGCTTGGAGACGGGCAGTCGCAGGGAGGGACGCCTCATCGACCCACCCGGAACCCGAGGCGCCGCAGGCGGCGGACGCTCTCTCGCAGATCGGCGTCGGCCCGGAGCGCCTCGCGACGGAGGCGACGCGTCGGCGCTCGCTGCCGCAGGGCGACCGAGTACCGGTCCCAGCGGGTCGCGGCGCTGCTCAGCCGTCGCTGTACCCCGTCGGTGGCCACCGCGGCGATCGGGCCGAGCTCCGCCAGCGCGTTGCGGGCGGCGCGGTAGGTCTCCGCCAGGTCGCGGCCGCCCTGGATGCGCTCCTCGAGCCGCCGCGCCTGGAGGCCGCCGACGGGCTCCGAGCGCTGCTCGCCGAGATCCTCGAACACCGTCTGGATCCCGCGCACCAGCGCGGTCGGCAGCCGTGGTGGCACGGCGCCGTCGAGCGCGGCGGTCGTGATCGTGCGGGCGCAGATCGCCTGGCTGGCCGAGGCGCACCGCGCGACGAGGGTCCGGGCGCGCGCGGGTCGCGCAAGGACGACGCCGTCGGCCGCCGTGTATCGGAGGATCTCGGTGCCGCCCGCGGCGACCACGGTGGCGGTGTCGGTCGGGTCGATGCCGAGACCCTCGAGGGTCTCGCGGTTCAGCGGGTCGGGCGGCGGACCGGACGGGAAGACGGCGAGACCGGTCGACGTCCCGGGCACCGCGCCCTCGGGCCGCCCGGTGATCGCTGCCCGTGCCCCGGCGAAGGTCGCGGGTGCCGCGTCGAGCAGCGCGGGCACCGCGATGCCGTCGATCTCGGCGACGGGGCGCGGCTCGGGGGCGAGCAGCCGTCCGCCGGCGAGCCCGATCGCGACGACCGCCGTCCCGCAGGCGGTGATGAGTCCGGCTCGTGCGATGCGGCGCCACGTGGTCGTCGGGGTGGCGTCCTGGGCTTCCGGCGAGGCGACGAGGACCCGGTCGATTCGCGTGACGCTGCCGATCTCGGGCAGGTGCGCCACGGTCCGGCCGAGCGGCACGCGCGTGCTGCTGCCGTCGGTGGTCGCGGCGAGGAACGCCTCGACGAACGCGGTCGGGCTGGGCCAGCGCTCCTGAGGGTCGAGGGCGAGCGCGCGGGCCAGGACGCGTTCGGCGCCGGGCCACCAGGGGGCGTCGAGCTCGGGGATGACGACGGGGGCCGACCGACGGACCACGACGGCGCCGTGGTCGGCGCCCTCGTACGGCGCCTGGTCGGCGAGGGCCAGAAGGGCGAGACCGCCGAGGCCGAAGACGTCGCTGCGCGGCTCGGCGCGCCCGGCGATCGCCTCGGGTGCGAGATGGCGCATGCGCTCGAGCAGGGTGTCGTCCGCGACCCGGGTGGCGCCGCTGAGGCGCGAGTCGCCGAGGTCGGCGAGGAGGCCGTCTCCGCGCCGGTGGACGAGGATGCTCGCCGGGCGGACCTCGCCGTGCACGATGCCGACGGCGTGTGCGGCCTCGAGTCCCCGGGCGACGTCGAGCAGGACCCGTCCGAGACCGCCGACCGTCAGCGTGCCCGCGCTGTCGGCGAGCGGCACGGCGTCGACGGCTGCGGTGACCACGTAGAACCGGCCCCCGGGCAGGTAGCCGGCGTCGAGCACCGGCGTGAGCCCCGGGTGCTCGATCCCGGCGATCCCGCGGACGACCCGGAGCAGGTCGTCGTCCTGCGCGCCTTCGGCGAGGAGGTGGAGCCGGATCGTGACCCGGCGGCCGAGCGCGGTGTGACGCGCCCGCAGGACGGTCGAGCCGGCGCCGCGCGAGACGACGCGCTCGACGACGTAGCCGTCGATCTCGGGAAGGGTGTCCTGCAGGGTCATGGCGCGTGCAGAGGCCTGCCGGTGCGGGGCCCGACCGGGGGGACGGCCGGGCCCCGCACCGGGAGGAGGTCAGGTGGCGACGGTCCCGCGGACCTCGTCCTCGGCCTGGTCGTACTCGTTGCGGGCGCTCCGGAGGTCCAGGGCGAGCCGCTCGAAGAACTCCTTGGCCTCCCGCGCCTCGCGCAGGTGAGTGTGGAAGCGGGACTTGAACGCCTCGGATGCCGTTCCGTCCCATCCACCGTCGAGGCTGGCCACGGCGTTCTTGGCCTTGGCGATGGCGGTCTCCATCTTGTTGGCCGCGTTGTCGAACGACACGGCACCCGCCTCGAGCGCTTCCGTCGTGATCTTGATGTTTGCCATGCGTGTCTCCTTGGGTTGCTGACCGCGCCCCGCGCGGACGACTTAATCTATGCAGAATCTTGGCGCAACGCAATGTCGGGTCGCGCCACCTGCACGGGAACGACCTGCCCGCCGTCGACGAGCACACCCCTACCGGGAAGCCGTGGCGCCCGCTGCAGCGACCGCGGATAGGTCACCCCGAAGACGTCCCCGTCGTCGACCGATGGCTCGAGGTGCACCGCGCAGCCCTGCCGACGCAGGGTCTTCAGCCATGGCGAGTAGTGCCGCAGCTGCGCGGACTCGATGGCGGCGATCACGCGGACGGCCCCGTCCCGCCCGGCGGCGAGGAGCGCCTCGAGATCGTCGTCGGCTCGCAGGACGTCCTCCAGCTCCACCGCATCGTCGACCACGACGAGCAGGACGGGACCGTCGGGGTCGCGGAACTCCGGCACCCGCGTCAGCAGCGCCTTGAGCGCCGCGGCGCAGTCGGCCACACCACGCACCTGCGACGTCCACCCGGGCATCCCGGCGAGCGACGACCGGCGCGGGAGCAGCAGATGGGCCTCCGCGACGTCGTCGATCAGGCCCTGGGCGATCGTCGCGACCGTCGTCGAGCGCCCGGTCCGCATCGGACCCGCGACCAGCAGGTGGCCGCTCTCGAGGCTGACGCCGATCGCCGAGAGACGCTCGCCCTCCACGCCCAGGGTCGCCGTCAGGCGACCCTCGGCCGGCCCGAGCGGTGCGAGGTCCACCACGGTCGGCATCCGCCCGATCGCCGGCGCACGCTCGGTCTCGCGGTCGGCCACGGTCGCGGCCCAGGCGCGGAACGCGGCGTCCTCCTCCGTCGCCAGGGTCGTCGCCGCGGTCCGCGCGATCTGGACCTCGAGGTCCCGGTCGAGGAATCCGCGCCCCGCGGGCAGGTCCGGGCCGCCGACGCCTGCGGCGAGCCCCAGCAGCGCGTAGTCGTCCTCCGCGGCCATCCGCAGGACGAGCCGCCGCGGGACGGCGGCCGCGATCGGCGTCGGGATCGATGCCCGGCGGTCGCCGGAGATGACGAGGTGGATGCCTGCTCCGCGGCCGTCGGCGACGAGCCGGACGACGAGATCCAGGAGCCGCCCGCGCTCGACGTCCTGGAACGCCTCGGCGAACGCGGTCCAGCCGTCGATCAGCAGGACGTGACGGGGCAGGGTCGCGTCGGGCCGCCGCTCGCGGAGCGTGTCGAGGTCGTTGGCGTGCTTCTGGACGAACGCCCGCTGGCGCTCCTCCAGCGTCTCGACGAGCAGCTGCAGCACGCGCTCGACGCGCTCGACGTCCTCCGGCACGACGACGGCGGAGGTGTGCGGCAGGTCCGCGAGCTGCCGCAGCCCTCCCCCTCCCGCGTCGATGGCGTGCAGGTGCAGTCGTCGGACCGGGGTGTCCGCGGCGAGGCTCGCGGCGATCTGGCGCAGCGTGGACGACCGCCCCGAACCGGACGCCCCGTAGACCAGGAACGAGCCGACCGCACGGAGGTCCACGCTCGCGACGGTCTGTCGTTGGCGGCGGGGCTCGTCGGCCAGTCCGAGGGTCGCCACGCCGTCCGGTTCGGGACCCAGGTCCCCGAGGTCGGCCCGTGCGATCGCGGGCGGGAGGGGCGCCAGCCACGGCCTCGGGGGCGCGACCTCCCCGGCCAGGGCCGTCGCCTCCTCGATCGTCGCGACGAGCCGCTGCAGGTCGGTCGGCCCCTGGTCCACGTCCGGCCGGGCGCTCGCGCCGATGTCGTCGGAGCGCAACCGGATGCGCACCGACCCGTCATCCTCGCCGGGGCGCGGGGTCCAGCCTCCGCCGTAGGCGGTCTGGACCTCGGTCAGCTCGCCGGGGCCGATCCGCACCAGGACGCGTCCCGGAATGGAACGCGGAAGCCGGGCCGCGTCGGGGACGTCGACGACGTCGTCGCTGTCCTCGGTGGACGCGACGCGCAGCGCCATCCGCAGGGTCGTGTTCGCGCGGATGTTCGCCGTGATCGCACCGCTCGGGCGCTGGGTGGCGAGGACGAGGTGCACCCCGAGGGAGCGACCTCGCTGGGCGACGTCCACGACGCCCGCCACGAACGCCGGGACCTCCTTGGCGAGCGTGGCGAACTCGTCGATGACGATGACGAGTGGCGCCGGCGCGTCGGCGGAGCGGCGCTCGAGCTCGAGCAGGTCCTTGGCACCGGCCGCGGCCAGCAGGTGCTCACGGCGCTTGAGCTCCGCCTCGAGCGAGACGAGCGCCCGCCGGACCTCGTGCTCGTCGAGATCGGTGACGAGGCCGACGCAGTGCGGGAGCTGTCCGACGTCCTTGAACGCCGCGCCGCCCTTGTAGTCGATCAGGAGGAACGACAACCGCGACGGCGGGTGCGCTGCCGCAAGCGACGCGATCATCGTCTGCAGCAGCTCGCTCTTGCCGGCGCCGGTGGTGCCGGCGACGAGCCCGTGCGGACCCTGGTCGCGCAGATCGATCTCCCAGGGACCGTCCGGCCCGGCACCGAGCGGCGCGGCGAGCCCTGCCCCGGTGAGGTCGTCCCAGCGGTCCATGATGGGCTCCGGCTGCAGGTCGGTGAGATCGAGCAGCTCGAGCAGCGAGACGCGCCGGGGCAGCTCTCCGCCGCCGGCGGCGGTCACGTCACGCAGCGGGGCGAGGCTGCGCCCGATGCGGTCCGCGGTCTCGAGCTCCAGCTGGTCGACGGTCATGTCCGCGATGTGGACGCCGGTGGCCGCCCAGGTCGCGCTGCCGCGCCCCGGCTGGTCCGGGTGGAGCTCGACGATGGCGCCGCACCCACCGGGGAGGTCGGCGCGCTGCCCGGCGAGCCAGAGCACGTGCACCTCGTGCTCGGCGCAGCCCTCGAGCAGGGACGCCACGACGCTGCGGTCGGGTGCGACGACATCGTCCAGCACCAGCAGCACGCCGGTACGGCCCGTCTGGCGGGGACGGTCGTCCGCGCGTCGTTCCGCGAGCACTGCGATGACCGTGCGGACGAGCTCGTCGGTCGCCTGCCGTCCGATCGCGATGCGGTCACCGTCGATCAGGGTCGAGGGCGCGGTGACGTGCGGCAGCCACGAGAGCCAGGTCTCCTGCTCGGCGAGCGCCTCGGAGATCCCGGCCGCGATGACGAGGTCGAGCGGGCTGCGCAGCGTCGCGGCCTGCACGAGCATCGCGCGGGCGGCGGCGTGGCGCGCGGCCTCCGGGCCGACGACGCCGACGGCGCCCACCGTGCGCAGATCGACCATCACCGGAACGGCAGGGACCGTCATCAGCGGCTCGAGGCTGTCGCGGGCCTCCTGCCGCAGCTCGATGTCGCCGGTTCGCGGGAGCTCGATGGTCGCCTCGGTCGGCTGGTCCGCGGTCCCGAGACGCAGCGCCATCGCATCGGGGTCGGTCGCCCTGCGCTCCCAGAGCTCGGCTTGGAGGCCCGTCGCGCGCGCCTCCAGCTCGGCGAGGTCCGGTGCGAGCCGCCGCCGGGCGGCCCGCTCGTGGGCGTGATCGATCACCAGCCGCTCCCGTTGCTCGACGAGGTCGTGCTCCCACGCGCGGACGTCCTGCGCGTGCTCGGAGTCGTCGTAGCGCCGGTCGGCGATCGCGTTGGCGAGCAGCAGCACGGGCGTGAGGCAGGCCATCACGATCGCGATCGGGGAGCGCGTGATGAGGTAGATCGCGATCCCGATGACCATCGGCATGGCGATCAGGAACCAGGGGATCTGCTGACGCCGCTGGCGCATGGGCGGGCTATCCAGACGCACCGATCCGGGGGCGTAGGTCGTGCGGATCCGGGGCGGCCGGTTGAAGGGCACTGCGCCGGCCGTCCCGGCGACGGGGACGCGGGAGGCGGCGACACGAACGGTCAGCGGCGCGTCGACCACGGCGAAGACCGTGCGGCCCGCCTCGACGACCGCGCCACGCTCCAGGACCTCCGGGGTCTCGGGGCGCAACGGCCGACCGTCGACCGCCGTGCCGTTGCTCGTGCCGAGGTCGCTGACGACCACCGTTCCGCCGGGGTCCACCACGAGCGCGACGTGCTCGCGAGACAGCGCCGGATCCTGCACGGTCACGTCGGCGGCGTCCGCCCGGCCGATGGTCGTCCGCCCGGGTGGCAAGGCGATCCGCGCGCCGGCCCGACATCCGCCGACGATGCGCAGCTCGACCGCGGTCGCCGCGACGTCGACCTCCCGACCGAGGCGGCCCAGGGCGACGATGTCTCCGTCCCGCAGGCCACTGGCCGCGACGGTGGTCACGCCGGAGATCGCCCCGAGCCGCCGGACGTCGAGGCCCCCCCGGCGCGTCGACGCCGAGCCGGTCGGCCAGCGCCGCCGCGACCGCACCGACGGTCGCGGTCGCGGGCGCGTCGATCTCGACGTCGACCGGATCACGTCGCGGCCCCGGAATGACCGAGAGCCGCAGCGTGGAACGGGCCACGCGGACCGGGTCCTCGCGGCGCTCGCGCATCTCGGTCACCCCCGGCCCCCGGACGACGTCAGACGACGCTCGTGCGACGGAACCCGGGCGGCGGGCCGCAGTCGCAGTCCGGCAGTTGGCTGCCGCCACCGCCGGTGGGCGGCGGCACCGACGTACCCGGGTCGGCCGGCGTCGCCGGCGCCGGCTTCTTGTCGCAGTCCTGGGGGAAGGCGCGCTTGAAGTACTCGAACGAGCCGTCGAGCAGTTCGGAGTACCAATCGACTCCCTTGCCGAGCACCGATCCCCGCGCACTGATGCCGAGGGCGGCGCTGCCGCCAGCCCGTACGACAGCGCAGCCCGTGTTCCGCGGGTCCTGCGAGTCATACGCCGCGGAGACCGTCACGTCGATGGGAGTGATGGTCCCGGTCGGGCCGACGACCAGCCCCGCCGGGCCTGCACCGGCACCCGGGCCGAGGGTGATGGACCCCTGAAGACGTGCGTTGATCTGGCCGGACAGATCGACACCAGAGGCCTCCAGCACCTTGCCATTGAAGATCGGCTTCACCTGCGGTGTGCCCGGCAAGGAGCCCGACGCGGCGACGCCCGCCTCGGCGGACACCCCACCGCCGACGTACCGAGCTGCGGCCGACGCCGACATCGAGACCCTGGGCGTGAACGAGACTGCCGTCGGGACGGGAGGCGGCGTGAGCGACTGCGTCACGGTGGCCAGTTCGACGTTGCAGTCGAGCTTGCCGGTGACCTCAGCGAAGATCCGCAACTGCGCGCGAACCGAGAGTCCCAGGTCGTAGTTGACGCCCTTGGGAACGTCCAGGCCCAGGAACTTTCCTGTCGAGATCTCGATCCGCCCCCCGCCGCCGAGTCCCACATCGGGCTTCACGCCGAGGCCTGCAGTGCCCTCGCCGCCGCAACTCCGGCGACTGGCGCGGAGCCCGGCGCGGGTTCGCGGTCCGACTGGCCGCAGCGCCCGCTCGAAGTCAGGGATGACGAGGTCGACGTAGTCGAATGCGTCCGGGAGACTGACCGGCACGACCGTGAGCGTTCCGTCTACGGCGATCGAGGCCACGCGACCGACGAACGCAAGGTCGACTTCGCCGGTCGCCGGGACGACCAGGTGGTCACCGACGGCGGGAAGCGACTGCCCGCCCGCCAGACGCACCGCAGCGCCCTGCGTCAGCGGACGAGCGGAGGCGACGTCCGCCTTGGTGAGGATCGCGGTCCCCGGGGCGGCGACGAACGTCGGGGCCGCGCCCCCCGGCGCCGGGGCGGTTCCCACGGTCAGCGTCGCCGGCCCGAGCGTGCGTCCCCCTGTCACGGTGAAGACGCTGTACGAGTACTGCGATCCGGGCGTCAGGCCGGTGTCGCTGGCCGCGCTGCCGACCACGGCGACCGCCGCGCCGGCTGATGGCGTCGCGGGTGCGTCGAAGCCCGGGGCACGGCGCACGACGTAGGACGCACCGGCCGGACCGCTCCACGAGAACGACAGCGTGGTCGGCGAGATCTCCGAGGGCGTGAGCGCGCTGGCGGTCGGGAGCAGCACGTAGCGCAGCGTCAGCTTCGCCGAACGGCGGGCCCGGACCCGGACGCGCGCGGGCGATGCCGCCGGACCGTAGAGGCGACCGTCGTGCTGGAGGACCGCGGCGTCGACCGTGTAGGTCGCGGCGCGGAGCTTCAGGGTCCGGCGGAGGACGGTGCCCCGGTCGACCTTCGCGGCGACGACGCGGCGAGCGCCGGCGCGGAGCGTGGCGGTGGCGGGCACGCCGGAGGGGGTGCGGATCTCCAGCTTCAGCGAGCCCGTCCGCGGCGCGGCGTCGGCGGCTGGAGTGGCGAGGAGCGGGAGGATGCCGGCCGCGATCGCGACGGCGACGCGGCGTGCACGGAGCTGGTTGCTGATCACGGCATCAATCTACACTTTGGATTGATGCAACGCCAGCCGGGAGCTGCCCGGCGGCTACCTCCGCTTGGGACAGCGGACCCGGCGGTTGCCGTTGTCGGGGTCCGAGCAGCGGATCACCCGTCGGGGCACGTCGAGCACGAGGCTCCTGCGCCCCCGCTTGAGCCGATAGCTCTGGCTCTTGGTGATGCTGCCGGGGCGGCTGACGACGAAGTAGATCCGTTGACCGGCTCGAATCGGCATCGGCGGTCGAGCGAGCTCCCGCCGAGAGTTGCGGTTGCCGCGCCGCTCCACGTAGCGGAAGCCGTTCCCGCAGACCGGTCGGCAGAACACGTCGAGCTGGGTTCCCGCGTCGACGGCGTCCAGCTCACGGAGGACGAGCGCCCGGATCACGTCGCGATCCTTTGCGGGCCGCGGCTTGCGGTACTCCAGCTCGATGGCCGGGAAGTCGAGGACCACGGGCGCGTCGCTTCCTGCCGTCGTGAACGTGACCGTCTGGAGGACGGGATACGTCGCCTGGTCGGGAGGACGGACGAAGATCCGGGCCGCGTACTTCGCGCGCGGGACCAAGCCGCGCAGCGTCGTGGTCGTCCGGTGCCCCGACGACGGGACGACCCGCTCGGCGGTCCGCGTCCCGCGAACCGCAGGGGCGCTGTACTCCACGAGCCACTTCCACCCTGCGGGGACGTCGAAGGTGATGTCCAGCGCGGCGGTGGTTCGCGTCACGGTCCCCACGGTGACCGTGACTCCGGGCGCCGGCGTCTGCGCTTGGACGACGCCGAAGCCGACGAGCAGGATCGTCCCGACCAGCGCGACCAGTGCCCCACACGTGCGGGCCGGACGCATCAGTCGACCCCGGTGGGACCGTCGCTCGGGGGTGCGGGCCGCGGCGCCGGAGGCGGCACCACCACGGGCGGGCGCGGCACGACGGGCGGGCTCGGCTGCACGGGCGTCACCGGCGCGCTGCGGGACGGGGTGCCCCTCGCCGGCTGGACGGGTGACGCGACGCTCCGCTTCGGCCGCCGGGGTCGTGCGAGCGCGCGGACGTCGATCCGCCCGGCGGGCAGTCCGGCCGGGGGCACCGTCACCGGACCCGGGGCCGCAACCACCTCGGTGGCCCCGAGGTCGCGCCACGGATCGTCGTCGGGTGCGGTCGCCTGCGCCACCCCGAGCCCGCCCACGGCGCCCAGCAGCGCGAGCGCTCCGCCGAGGACCGCCGAACGGCTCACCGTCCCGCCTCCTTCACCGGATATCCCAGGCGCCCGGCTCGCGCCACGCGGTCGCGCAGCGCTCGGAGCGCCGAGGACAGCGCGCGCCCGGCCTTCCTGTGCCTGCCGCGGTCCGCGGTCGCGGCGGCGCGGGCGAGCGCGCGGGCTCGCGCTGCCGCCCGGTCGGTGCTCGCCACGACGCTCCGCAGCGCCGTGGACCGGCCCTCGCGGCGCTCCTGTGCCGCCAGGGGACGCAGTCGCGCGGAGACCGACCGCAGCGTGCCGGCGAGCTCGCGCGCGGCGCGGGCCTGTGTCGCGCCGCGCCGCGACGCCTCCAGCACCCCCTTGGCGGTCCCGACCGCAGCGCGCAGGCGGTCGACCTGGACGCGAACCGCCTCGAGCCGCGCGCGCGGGATCCCCAGCGGCACGGACGTCGCGCCGCGGACCCGCAGCGTCGCGACGAGACGGAGACAGGCAGCGGTGCCGTCGCAGCGCAGCTCGACGTCACCGGTCGTGGTCGGGACGACGAAGCGGTCGCCGTCCTGCATCGCGACGAAGGCACCGAGGCGGACCGGGCGCGGGGCACGCAGTGGTACGCCGTCGACCGGGGCGGCACCGGCCAGCGGCCCGCGGCTGGGCAGCACGGTCGCCCTCAGCGTGGTCCCGGCGACCCGCACGGTGCCCCCGGAGTCGGTCCGCCGGACCTGCGCGGCCGCGTCGACGGGTCCGAAGCTCAGCCCGCCCCCGAGGCGGACCGGCACCGTGTCGGCAGGGCCGGCCGGCCGGGCGAGCGCGAACCCGGCGACGAAGAGCAGCACGGCGGCGAGACCTCCCACGATCCGCGCGTCGACGGCCGGGAGCGTGGGCCGTTGACGGGCGGCACGCGGCTCGGGATCCCGCCTGGGCTTCGGTGGCGTCTCGCGCTCCGCCGCGGCGGAGCGGGGCGGTGCGGGCACGGCGACGACCGACGGCGGGGGCTCGACGTCGCGCTCGGGCGCCGCGACGGGCTCGGGCACGATCGCGGGTGCAGGATCGGGATCCGGGGCGACCGGCGTCGCGCTCTCCAGGAGCGGGGCCGACGGGAACATCGGCGCCCGCCCGAGCCGCTCGGAGCCCAGGCCGACGAGTGCGTCGCGGATGTCCGCGACGAACCGCTCGACGTCCGTCTCGCGGTCGACCGGATCCTTTGCCAGAGCCCGATCGAGGACCTCCTGGATCCGTCGCCCCTCGGGGCCGTCGAGCCCCGGAAGGCGCGGCGGCGGATCGGCGAGATGCGCCATGAGCACGGCCGCCTCGGTCGGACGCGGGAACGGCACCTGGCCGGTGAGCAGCTGACACGCGAGGCAGGCGAGGGAGTAGACGTCCGAGGCCACCGTGAGGTCCTCGGCCTTGATCTGCTCCGGGCTCGCGTAGGCGGCCGTCCCGACGAACGCTCCTGTCGCGGTGAGCCCCGCGTCCGCGACGCCCTTGACGACCCCGAAGTCCGCGAGGTACGCCCACCCGGCGCGCGTGAGGAGCACGTTCTGGGGCTTGATGTCGCGATGGACGAGTCCGGCGTCGTGTGCCGCGGCGAGCGCGCTGCCGACGGCGCGGAGCAGCTCGAGCGCTTCCCGGCCGCTGAGCGGCCCCTGGCGCAGGCGGTCCCCGACGGTCCCACCGTCGACCAGCTGCATCGCGATGTAGAGGTGCCCGTCCGCCGATCCGAAGTCGTAGACGGGGACGACGTGCGGATGCTCGAGTCCTGCGGCGGTCCGCGCCTCGCGCTCGAACCGCTGGACGAACTGGGTGTCCGAGGCCAGGCTGCGGTCCATGACCTTGAGCGCGACGGGGCGATCGAGCGAGACCTGACGGGCGGCGTAGACGGTCGACATGCCGCCGAGTCCGACAAGGCGCTCGATCCGGTACGCGCCGACGACCTCCCCCGCCTGCAGATGTCTCCCGATCCCGACGCTCACGCGACGGAAACCTACACGAGATTCTGGTGAAACTACAGGCTCATCTGGGGCGACGGTAGGTCGCGGGCCTCCCGGGCCCGCGCGGCCGGAACCCGGCCAGCTCCACCGCGGCGTTCCACGAGCCGAACAGACGCTGCACCGAGCTCGCGGGCGGCCAGCCCTCTCGCTGGACGGCGTCGGCGTCCGCCTCCCGGCCGGCCCGGCGCAGGGCGGCCGGGGACCAGTCGGTCGACGTCGGCGGCTCACCGTGCCGTGCGGCCCACGCCTGCATCGCCTGGATCGTCCGCGCGCGTGCGTTTCCGCGGCGCAGCGCATGGGCGCAGTCCCAGCAGACCGCCGAGACGGCGGCACCCTCTGCGACCTTCGGTCCGCCGCAGCCCGGGCACGGCTCCTTGCGCCGCTCGCGCGCAGCACGCGCCTCGACGCGCTCGGGATCCTGCACGTCGCGGTACGCGGTGGCCCGGCTGACCCCGAGCATGCGGCCGATCTCCGCGTACGAGACACCTTGCTCGTGCAGCGTCGCCGCACGCGCCCGGCGCGCGGCGACCTCCGGGTCGACGGCCGGGCCCGTCGGGCGGGCGACCGGAGCGGACTTCACGCGGCGGGGCGGCTGCAGCCCGGCGGCGAGGAGGACGAGTGACCACGCCCCGTAGCACGCGATGAGCGTCGCCGAGCTCAGCGCGGCTGCGTCGCGCGCCTCGTCCCACGCAGCCCGTGTCGGAGTCCGACCGAGCTCAGCCGCCAGCGACGCCAGCTGGTCGAGGAAGAAGAGCTGCAACTCGGGAGCGACCACGCATGCACAGTCTGACGCATGCGGCCCGCCGCCGGTTCACCGTCCGGAATTCTTACTGCTTGTCGCGGTTCCGGCGCTGCGTCGCGAGGTGGAGCTGGACCAGGACGTCCGGGTCGGACAGATCGACGTGCAGCTCTCGCTCGATGGTGCTCAGACGGCGGGCGAACGTGTTGCGGTGGATCGCCAGATCCTCGGCTGCCGCACCGCGGCGCGGCCAGCGGCGCGCGAACGCCTCGAGCGTGGCGCGCAACGACGGATCGAGCGGCGCGAGCAGTCGCTCGGCCGCCGCCTCGAGGAGGCTCGGATGCTCGGCGAGGCCGTCGTCGAAACCGACACCGCCCCACGACTGCGTCACGCCGGTGCGCCTCGCGGCGGCGAAGGCCAGCGTCGCCTGGACCGCCGCGCGAGGCAGATCGCGCGAGGCCACCCGCGCGCTGACACCACCCAGCAGCTCCGCGTGTCCCTCGAAGGGCTCGTCGACGGTCGCCAGCCAGGCGACGTCGCCGCGGTAGCTCGTGCGTGCCGCCGTCACCTCGGGCCTCAGCCGGGCCGGTCGCTCCGTCGCCTCCAGGAGGCCGATGTACCACGGGGCCTGCGGGAGCCCGGCGAGGGAGATACGCGTCGCCGCGCCGGCGCTCGTCACGCGACCGGCGAGCAGATCCTCGAGCAGCGCACGAAGGGGATCCTTCCCACCGGCGGCCTTGCGCACCGCGTCCCCCCTGCTCCCACCCTTCGAACAGACACCGCAGCGCGCGTGCGAGCCGCACGGTCTCGACGACGTAGTCGGCGGAGCTCCGCCGGACGGGGATCCCGCGTGCGGTGAGCTCGCTGCGCAGCACGCCGGGCAACGCGGCGCCACCCGCCGCGACGAGGGCGAGAGGCACATCGGCGCGCCCGAGCGCGTCGCCGATCTCGCGGAGCGACATCTCGTCGTCGGGACTGGGCGCGTCGACCTCCATCGTCCGGAGGATGGCGCGCTGACGCTGCGACAGGATCAGCCGGGCCGTGTCCGCCGGCAGATGGACCGGGACCATTCCGAGCCGCTCCAGCACGCCGACGTAGCGCTCCACGAAGGCGCCTGGACGCTCACGCACCACGGCCAGGTCATCGGTCACGTCGCGGCTCACGACATCGAGGTCGCCGAGGCGACGAGGAGCGTTCGCAGGGCACAGAAGCCCCCCAGGCTCTCGAGGTCGAGGTCGAGAAGCTGCCCGACACGCGTCACGCGTCGCCGCACCGTCGTCTCACTCGCGTTGAGCGCTTCCGCGGCCTCACTGGCGACGCCGCCGCTGGCGGCCCACGCCTCGGCGGCCTCCCGCAGCTCGGGCGTGAGGTCGTCCAACCGTCCCCGACGCTCCCGCAGGAACCATCCCGTCGCACTTCCCGGCCGCAGCAGGACGGCCGGGGCGACGTCGACGCTGTCCCTGATCCCGGCCGCGACGCCGGGCGGGAGCGCCTCGAGGACGAGCGAGGCCTCCGCGAACGCTCGTGGCAGATCCGTCGGCCCCGACGCGGCGGCGGTGGCACAGATGAGCCCGCCGTGACCGGCGGGCCGGGCCCCCGAGACCACCAGCAGCCGCCCCGCGAGGGACCGTCTGCGCGCGCGGCCCGGTCGGCACGAGTCGTGGTGCGCGCGCATCGGAGGCGCCGAGCTGGACCCCCTCGGGCGGACGACCGACGGTGACCCACAGGCGCCCGGCCTCGAGCCCGAGCGCCGCGGCCGCGCGCTCGGCCGCACGCGGCTCGCGCCGCTCCCCGACCAGCCGCCGCAGCAGCCGATCGGCCGGTCGCCCGGCCATCGCGAGGCGTTGCTCGCGGAACGCCTCGAGCGCCTGCGCCGAGGATCTGGCCGCGACGAGCGCGAGCGTTCGCGTCCCTCTGATCGCGGGGAGTAGACCCACGCCGTGCTGCTCGGCGCACTCCGCGTAGATGTCGCTCAACCGTGCCCAGAACTGCTGGAGGACCTCCTCCAGGACCATCTCCCCCGACTCGGCGAGCGCGATCGTGCGGCCCATCGCCCGCGACGCGCGCAGGACGCGGTACGGCTGGGTGTCCTCCTGCCCGACGGCCGCCGCGAGGTTCGTGGCGGTGACGGCCCAGCCGCTCACCAGGACCATGTCGTCGGGCAGCAGATAGGCACCGTCGATCGCCTCGACGAGCCGACGGCGAGCGGCCGGCCCCTCCTGGACCCAGGCGGCGGCCAGCGCGTCGACGAACGTCGCCGGCAGGGCCTCTATCGGTTCGGTCGAGATCTCCATGGTCAGCACACGGGAGTCGCAGATCGAACCTGCGAGCTGACAGGATCGCGTGAACGTCGAAGGCTCCCGCGCAACATTTGACGCAGCGCGCGCACGCCAAGTGGTGCGAAGCGTGCAGCGCCCCCGCGCCAGCGGATTTCAGGAACGGCGACGCGCCTACAACGCCGTTCAGCTTCGTGATCGCGCCTGCGATGGGGCGGGATCCCAGGGCTGCCCTGGGTCCTGCTCGTACTCCGGCAGCAGGCCGAGGTCGAACGCGGCGAGGAACGCGCGGACCGCAGCGGGCAACCGCCGCCCCTGGTGGTCGAGCTCGGGCCCGATCGGTCCGGCGCCGACGCCCAGCGACACGGGACAGCCACCGGGATCGCAGGGGCGCCCGCGGGGCAGGGCGTCGATCGGGTCCCGTCCAGCGGCCATGCGCTGGCGATTGACCCACCCGAGCACCTCGATGTGCTCGTCACCCTGTAGCCCTCCAGCACGCGACGCGTCTCGCACCTGACCTATCCCCACCCTCACTCCTGGACCACGCTCCCCGCGTGCGAGCGCCCATTGAACCGCAATGAGAAGTACTGCCCATAGTGCGACCCTCGCTGTTGTTCGATGAGTTGTGGTGCAGTCCGCGCAATTGTCAACTCGTCCGGTGGACAATGCCACGAAAGCGCCAACGGGGCACGGTCCGAGGACCGCGCCCCGCTGGACTCGGGAGAGCAGAATCGGAGTCGCGCTTCGCGACCGGGGGTTCCGCTCGATCGGTCCGGCGATCTCCGCCGACCCCTCCCCGCGAAGCGCCGTCTGGGTACGACGACGCTTTGCGCGGAGGGCGCCGGCGGCATCTCCGGGCCCCCACGGGGGCGCTCCGAGGAGCGCCCCCGTACCCCTGCCGTTCGTGGCTAGGCGGAGATGCGGGTGACCGTCACCGTGCCACGCTTGGCGACCTTGAAGGACGCGACGCCCTTCGCGTTCGTCTTCTTGCGCAGCGTCGTCTTGCCGACCCGCAGTGAGACGGTCACGTTCTTCGCGACGCGGCCGCGGCGGACGACCCGCACCGAGATGGTGCGCCCCGCCCGGGTGCTCCGCACCGTGATCGACGAGGTGAACCCGGGGTCACCCTTCTCGCCCTTGTCGCCCTTCGCGCCGGTGGCCCCCGCCGGACCCGCCGGACCCGGCGTGCCGTTGGTGCCGTTGGTGCCGGCCGGCCCCTGCGGGCCCGCGGCCCCGTTGGTGCCGTTCGTGCCGTTCGCCCCGGCAGGCCCGGTGGCGCCGGGGGCGCCAGGGGCTCCGGTCGCGCCGGTCGCGCCGGTCGCACCCGTCGGACCGGCCGGACCCGTCGGCCCGACGGGCCCGGTGCCGTCGTTGCGCGTCACGACCTCGCAGTTGCCGGGCGTCTCGTCCAGCGGCAGCAGGTCCGCGATGACCGAGTCGCTCCCGGTCCCGCAGTCGAGCGTGTCGTCGGTCAGGTCGCGAACGCGCAGGTCGTCCGGACCGGCACCACCCTTGACGGTGTCCTCACCCTCGCCGCCGTCGAGCACGTCCGCTCCGGCCTCGCCGTCGACGGTGTCCATGCCTTCGGCGCCGTCGATGTCGTCGGCACCGCCGCCACCGAGCAGCGTGTTGTCTCCCAAGCTGCCGACGATGGAGTCCGGACCGGCACCGCCCGTCACGTTCGCCGTGATGACGTTGTCGTTCTCCGGGAAGTCCCCGAAGATCGTGCCGTCGTTGGCGAGGCCGTCCAGGGTGATCTGCATGCCGTCACCGCGACCGGCGTAGGACACGGTGTCGTTGCCGTCACCGCCGGTGTACGTGTCGTTCGAGCCGCCGAAGCCGGTGGCGTCGTTGCCGAAGAACGTGTCGTTCCCGGCCCCGCCGTTGACGGTGTCCGCGCCGTCACCGGCCGTGACCTCCTCGTCGCTCGCGTCGCCGACGATCGTGTCGTCACCGCTACCGGTCTTGATGATCTCGAAGGAGCCCTCGACCTGGTCGCCCTCGCCGAGCTCACCGTCGCCGTTGAGCGGGTTGGAGAAGTGGACCGTCACATTGCCGGTGCGACCGGTGTAGTCGATCGTGTCCTTATTCCCCGCGCCACCCTTGAGGTCGTCCGCGCCGTTGGGGGCGTTCTCCTCCTTGATGACGTCCTTCCCGTCCTGGCCGTCGACCTCGTCGTCGCCGGCGTTGCCCTCGAGCGTGTCGTCTTCCGTCCCGCCGAGGATCGTGTCGGCGCCGGTCCCGCCGAGGATCGTGTCGTTGTCGGCGCCGCCGTCGAGCAGCGGGTCGCTGCCGTCCTCGCCGCTGATCGTGTCGATCCCGGCCTCGCCGCTCACGCTATCGGCGCCCGATCCCGCGTTGACGGTGTCGTCGCCGGCACCGGCGGCGATGCTGTCGTCACCGCCGAACGTGGTGATGAGGTTGTTCTCGCCCGCCGCATCGACGGTGTCGCTTCCGCCGCTGGTGGACGTCGTCAGGATCTCGACGTCGGCAGCGACGTTGTCGTCCTCGTTGACGGCGCCATCGTTGCTCGAGCCGTCCTGGTCGATGGTGATCGAGCCGGCGAGGCGCGTGGAGTAGCTCACGGTGTCGCGGTCTGGGCCCCCGACCGGGCCTCCGCCGACCAGTAGGTCGGCGCCGTTGTCGGCGGTGGAGCCGTCGACGTCGAGGAGGTCATCGCCGAGCCCCCCGTCGATCGAGTCGTCGCCAAGCCCTCCCCGGAGATCGTTCGCGAGCGCCGAGCCGACGATCTTGTCGTTGGCGGAGCCGCCGGTCACGTTCTCGACGCTGGGCTTCACGTTCAGGTTCTCGTTGATCGGACTCGCGACGACGCCGGCCGGACCTTGTGGCGCGGTCGAGCCACCGTCGTTGGGGGAGTCGTCGAGGCTGACGTCCACGCTGGTCGTACGTCCGGAGAAGTCGACCCTGTCGATGCCGGCCCCACCGTCGATGGTGCCCCCGGAGTGGAGGTTGCCCGCGGCGAAGACGTTCGGGACGAGCGTGTCGTCCCCGTCGCCGCCGACCAGCGACTCGATATCGCGCGTGACGGTGTCGAGCTCAGGGCCGCTCGAGGCCGCGTTGTCCGCCCTGATCGTGAGGTTCGGCGCGGAGCCCGGCGCGAAGGCGGCGTCGGTGTAGGCGGCGTAGGTGATCAGATCAACGCCCTGACCGCCGACGTACACGTCCTTGCCGTCGCCGATCAGCTCGATGAACGTGTCGTCCCCGTTGGTGGAAGCCGGGGTCGGGGCGACGACCGTGTCGTTGCCGTTGCCGCCGGTGATCTTGTCGTCACCGAGGCCGCCGTCGAGTGCGTCGACGCCGTCCTCGCCGAACAGCTCGTCGTCGCCGTCACCGCCGATGACCTGGTCGACGCCTGCGCCGCCGTAGAGCTGGTCCTTGCCCTGGTCACCGAAGACCGTGTCGTCGCCGCCCTCCCCGTCGAGATCGTCGGGGGTGACGGTACCGGGGTTGAAGCCGCCACGGATCGTGTCATCACCGTCGTTGCCGGTCGCCTTGATCGGCAGTGTGATCTCCGAGCCCGCGACACTGGCGGGATCGACATCGTCGTTCCCGGTGCCGAGCTTGAGATCGATGCCCACCGTGACGTTCGAGCAGACGAGACGCTGGCCGGCGGTGCCGGGCAGCGGGTCGCCAACGCCACTCGCAGTCGGGAGGCAGTCGAGGGTGCCCGGGAGAACGCCGCCGTTGAGGTTGCGGATGATGACCTGACCTGCGCCCCCCTGGGCGAGATCGAGATCGGCACCGACGGCATCGCCGGTGAACACGAGCGTCCCGCTCTGCACCGCGGCGGAGCCGCCGGCAAACGCAGCGCCCGGAAGCGCGAGGAGCCCGAGGGCCGCGAGTGCGGCCACACGGGTCTTGAAGAAGCCCTCAGCACTGATGTGCCGGGGACTACGCGGCAGTGCCGCCATGGTGGAACCCCTTTTCGTCGTGCGGCGTGTCCTGCCGCTTGTCCTTGAACCCCGGGAACCCCGGGACGGCGGGTTTTCTACCACATCATTTGGCGGAACACGCAGCCCAAGTTGGAGAAACACACCCGATTGCCGATGAACACTGGGCGATTTTTCGTTCGGCTGACCTCGACACGACGTCGCAGAACCGCCGCCGACGAGCCCCGCCGCCGCGGCGCGAGGCCGCGCCGCCGGCCGCATGGCGTCGCCACGCGAGCTGCCGCAGGGACGACCGCGCGATGGCCGCAGGGCCGCGCCGGAGCGCCCCGCGCTACGGCCGCCGGCCGACCGCGGGGACGCGCGCCCGCACGTCGTTCGTCGTGGCGAACCAGCGCAGGGTGCCGTCCTCGCCGGTCGTGCCGGTGCCGCGCAGCGCCCCGGTCGAGGGGTCGAACGCCAGGACGTCGAGCCCGTCGGCCGCCCAGGCCCGGTCGAGGCGAATCACGGCGACGCGCGTCCCGTCGGGCAGACGGCGCAGGCCCAGGCCACGGGTCCTCGGCGTGCGGCGCAGGACCTCGACGAGCGCGGCCCGCAGCCGCGGCCCGGCCGCCGGGTAGCCCAGCAGCGTGATCGCGAAGCCGCTCGCGGTCCGGCGGACCTCGTCGCGGACGGCCGGCGGGCAGTCGGACAGGGCGGCGGCCGACGGGCAGCCGCCGTCGCCGGCGTCGCGGCCCGACCAGGCCGTCTCGCGCAGCTGCCCGGCCAGGACCGTCGGGTCCTCGGAGAGCCCGCGGAGCGGATCGTCTCCCGCGAGCTCGTCGTTCAGGCCGTTGGCGCCGAGCAGCGCGGTCCCGGCCGCTCCCGCGGGGAAGGCGGAGCTGGCCGGGTCCGGCGGCGGGACCTGCGGGACCAGCCGCTCGAGATCGGGGGAGCCCGCCGCGCGCCAGGCCGCCCGGTCGCGGGCCGAGTCGAGCCGCACGCGGCTGACGCCCGTGGCGGCGAACCGCCCGCTGCCGTCGGCGGCGACCCAGCGCTCCTCGACGACCCAGCGGGACACGGAGAACGGCGTGCGCGCGGTCGCCAACGGGATCTGGTTGCCGCGGTCCTCGCGCGGGGGGCCGCCGACGAGGAACGACGCGAGCGTCGTGCTGCCCCGCTCGTAGAGCACGTCGCCGCTGCCCGGCAGCGTCTGCAGCCCGGCGCGCAGTCCGACGGCGCGCAGGCACCGCCCGGCGGGCCCGGGCTCGGCGCACGCGGCGGCGGCCGACACGGGCCCGCGGAGCGGCGTGCCGGGGACTCCCGGGCCCCGCCCGTCCCGGGTGGGCAGCAGCGCGAGGACCGCGACGAGCGCCACGCCCGCCGCGATGCCCGCGGCGAGCGCGGTGCGCAGGTGGCGGCGCGCACGGTGCAGGCGCGAGCGCACGGTCCCGACGGGCACGTCGAGCGCGGCGGCGATCTCCTCGTAGGAGAGGTCCGCCCACGCGCTCAGCAGCAGGACCTCGAGCTCCTCCCGGCGCAGGTCGCGCAGCGCCCCGGCGAGGAGCGGGTCGGCCGGGCCGGCCGGCTCGGGCGGCGGAGTGTGCCCGTCGGCCGGGAGCCGGTCCAGGAGCGCCTGCCGCCGGGTCCCGGCGCGCAGCTCGTCGCGGAGCAGGTTCGTGGCGATGGTGAACAGCCACGGCCGCTCGCCGTGGCCCTGGTCGACGAACCGGTCGTGGGAGGCGAACGCGCGCGCGAACGTCTCGGCGGTCAGGTCGTCGGCCAGGGCGTCGTCGCGGACGCGCGCCCGGAGGTAGCCGCGGATCGCGTCGTGGTGGCGCTCGTAGATCGCGGAGAACGCGCCCGCGTCGATGGTGCTCATGCCTGCTGCAACGCCGGTCGCGCCTGCGGAGTTCCCGGCGAGCGCCGATCCGCCGGTCAGCCGCAGACCACGACGCGCCGCACGACGCTGACGCGCCGGCCACGCGCGTCGGTGCCGCGGGCGCGGACGACGACGGTCGTGCCGGCGCGGCGGCGCAGGTCGAGCCGCACGCGGACCCGGCCGGTGCGCGTGCGCGTGACGGCGGTCCGCCGGCCGTTCACCGTCACGCGCACGCGGGCCAGCCGGGCGAGCGTCACGGTCGTGCGGCGGGCGGGCGTGCAGGCCGCGGCGGGAGCGGACCGCGGGCAGGAGGCGGTGGTGTAGCAGGCGAGCGCGGGCTCGGCGGGGTCCGTACGCGCCCGGTAGCTCTGGAACGAGATCGCGGCGGCGGCACCGTCGGCGGGCGCGGTCACGGGGTCGATGCCCGGGTGCAGGACCTGCAGGCAGACGCCGCGGTCAATCCGCGACGGGTCGGCCGGGCCGTCGTGGGTGAGGGCGTCGATCGCCAGCGCGTAGGCGACCGGGTCGACGAGGCCGATGAGCAGGTGCTCGTAGGCGGCGGCCGGGCAGATGTCCTGGGTGGCGACGTTCGTGCGCGCCCCGTCCCCGGTGCGCAGGGACGACGAGCCGGTCTCCGCGTCCTGGTTGGGCTGCACGGTCTCGTCGACGCGCGTGTAGATGCTCGTGTACGAGATCCCCGCGAAGGTCTCCTGCCGGGAGTTCAGCGCGCGCATGAAGTCGGCCTCGTCGCGCTGCTGCCAGCCGGCCGGGCTGCACGGGTCCTCGGCGCTGCAGACCGCGCGGGTGGTGCCGTGGTTGGACGGCGCGAAGCCGACGAGGTCGTCGACGAGCGCGCGGGTGTCGGGCCACCAGCGCAGCGCCCAGCGCCCGACCATGCCGCCCTGGGAATGCCCGACGATCGACACGCGTCGGCCGGCGCGTGCCGCCATCGTGCGCAGGGCGTGGACGACGTACTCGCCCGCCTGCTGGATGTCGGCGGTGGCGTGCTCGGGCAGGTCCAGCGCGCACCAGGGGACGCCGAGCGCGTCGAACGCGGGCTGGTAGGTCCACGACCAGTTGTCCTTCGCGGTCGCGCCGGTCCCTTGGAGCAGCAGGACCGGCGTGCGGGTCGCGCCCGTCACGCCGGGCGAGCAGGCGAGCGCGCGCTCGACGGCGGCGGGGTCGACGGTGAGCGGCGCGCCCGGGGTGTCGACCGGCGCGAACGCGGCGTCCGTGACGGGGCCGGCCGCGGTCGCGGGACCGGCGCTCGCCCCCGTGCCGAGCAGCGCGGCGGTGAGCAGTGCGACGACCCGACCCCTCGTGAGCATCGCGGCAGTGTACGGGCGCGGCGACCGCTCGCGGCCCGGTCGGCGAGTCCCGGCACGCCCGATCGCCGCGCCGCGGCGCGTCCGCGCCCGTACCCCGGTCGTGGACGCCCTTGCCGGGATCGTGCTCGCGTGCCTGCTCGTGGTGGTCGTCGCCCGGGCGCTCGGCGGGCTGCTCGAGCGGTTCGGGCAGCCCCGCGTGATGGGCGAGGTGCTCGCCGGGCTCGTGCTCGGCGCCTCGCTGCTGGGTCTGGCCCCGGGCGATCCGTCGGCGGCGATCTTCACCGACGACGCGCGCGACGTGATGAAGGCCGCGGGCCTCGTCGGCGTCGTCGCGTACCTCGGGGCGGTCGGCGCGTCGCTGGATCTCACGGCGCTGCGGCGCGACCGTCGGGCCGCCACGAGCGTCGCGCTCGCGTCGTTCGCGCTCCCGTTCGCCGCCGGGGCGGCGCTCGCGCTCGCGCTCCACGGCGAGGTGTCGGGTGATCCGCCGCTGGCGGCGTTCGCGCTGTTCGTCGGGACCGCGATCGCGGTGACGGCCTTCCCGGTCCTCGCCCGGATCGTCGACGCGCGCGGGCTCGGGGACCGGCTGCCGGGCCGGGTCGCGCTCGCCGCTGCCGCGGCGCAGGAGGCGCTCGTGTGGCCGGCGCTGGCGATCGCCGTGACGGTGAGCGGGCGCGACGGCGGGGTCGGCGGCGGCCCGGCGGGCACGCTCGCCGCGGCGGTCGCCGGGGTGCTCGTCGTGGTGGCGCTGGCCCGGGTGCTCGCCCCGGTCGTGCTGCGCGCCGCGTCGGCGCCGGCGGGGCGGTTCGGCGTGCTCGTTGCGGGCCTCGGGCTCGCGGCCGCGGTGACCGAGGTGACGGGGCTGCATCCGGTCGCGGGTGCGTTCCTGTACGGCCTCGTGCTGCCGGCCGGTCCGCGCGCGGAGCTGGCCGCGGACCTGCGCTCGCGCCGGGCGGTCGTCGCGCTCGCCGTGCTGCTGCCGCTGTACTTCGCGGTTCCGGCGCTGCGCCTGGACGTCACCACCCTGGGCTCCGACGGTCTCGGGATGCTCGCGCTCGTCCTCGTGGTGGCGGTCGCCGCCAAGCTCCTGACCGCCACGGCGGCCGCGGCGTGGGCGGGGCTCTCCCGCTCCGACGCCCTGACGGTCGGTGTCCTGATGAACGCGCGGGGCCTGGTCGAGATCCTCGTCCTCACGGTCGGGCTCGACGCCGGGCTGATCGACGAGCGGCTGTTCGCGGTGTTCGTGCTGGTCGCGCTGATCACGACGTTCGCGACCGGCCCGCTGCTCGGCCGCGTCCCGCAGGACCCGCCGTCCCCGCCCGCCGCCGAGCCGCCGGTCGCCCGGCCCCGGCGGGCGCTCGCCGGCCGCCGCTGAGGCGCGCGCCGGACTCGACCGGCCGCGCCCCGGCGGCGGGCCGCTCAGGCGGACCGCACCGCGCCCGCCATCGCGTGGAACCCGGCGTCGACGTGCAGGACCTCCCCGGTGATGGCGCGGGACGCGTCGTCGAGCAGGAACAGGGTGGCGTCGGCGACCGGCCCCGGGTCGGTGGCGTCCCAGCGCAGCGGGGCCTGCCGCTCCCAGGCGTCCAGGAGCGCGTCGAAGCCGGGGATGCCGCCCGCGGCGCGCGTGTGCAGGGGTCCGGCGGCGACGAGGTTGGCCCGCGCGCCGACCGTCCCGAGGTCGCGGGCGAGGTAGCGGTTGGTCGCCTCGAGCGCCGACTTGCACACGCCCATCCAGTTGTACGTCGCCCACGCGCCGTCGCTGTGGAACGTCATGCCGACGAGCGAGCCGCCCCCGGCCGGGAACAGCGGGGCGACGGCGCGGGCGAGACCGGCCAGGGACCAGGCGGACGTGCGGAACGCCAGCTCGACCCCGGCCTGCCCGGCCTCGACGAACGGTCCGTCGAGCGCTTCCGCGGGCGCGTAGGCCACGGCGTGCACGGCCCCGTGCAGCGGCCCTCCGTCGGCGCGCAGGCGGCGCTGCAGCGCGTCGAGGTCCTCGGTCGAGGTCAGGTCCGCGCAGACGACCGCGACGTCCCCGGGCAGCGTGTGGGCGAGGTCGCGGCAGCGGTCGAGGTCGCGCGGCGGCGCGGTGAGGGTGACGTGCGCCCCGTCGTCGAGGGCGCGCTCGGCGACGGCGTAGGCGATGGACTCGGGTGAGGCGACGCCGGTGACGAGCAGCCGGCGGTCGGTGAGGGACATCGGCAGGGTCCTCCTGGAGGGTCGGTGGTCGGTGGCGCGGACCGGTCAGGCCGGCGCGGTGAAGTGCTCGGAGCGGCAGACCGCGGTGGGCGAGACGAACAGCACGCCCGGGCGGTCCTCGAACAGCTCGCGCAGTCCGGCGATCGCCGCGTGCGCGCGGTCGTCGGGCATGACCGCGATGAGCAGCGAGAGCGCGTCGGTGTCGTTGAAGAGCAGGCGGCCCCCGTGGTAGCCGTCGTGCCCGAAGCCGGAGACGCCGTTGATGCTCGTGTAGCCGGTGGCGCCGGCGGCGCGCAGCAGCTCGACGGCGCTCGGGACGTCGGCGCCGCGCAGGACGACCTCGACCTTCGTCATCGGCGTCAGGGCGGTGGGGGTGCTCATGCGATCTCCTCGAGGACGGGGGTGGCAGGGGTCCAGCGCACCCAGGGCCCGCCCGTGGTGCGCTGGTGGAACGGGTCGTCGGCGGACTCGCGGGCGGCGAGCGCGATCCAGCCGCCGTCGACGTAGTGCTGCAGCAGGTCGTTGCGCGCCATCAGCTCGTCGATGCGCGCGCGGGGGGCCTGCACGACGAACAGTGCGCGCAGCGGCTCGTGGTAGAGCTCGTCGCCGACGGCGACCGACTGCCACGGCAGCCCGATCCGCAGGTCCCCTCCGGGTCCCTCGAGGACGCCGACGTCCCCGACGACGTTGTGGAGCGCCTTGTCCCCCGCCCCCAGGACGTCCGGGTCGACGGCGGAGAAGTAGTACTGGGCGTTGATCCACTGCACGACGAGCCCGGGCGCGGTGAGGATCGTCTCCAGGGCGGTGCCGTCCGGGTCGGCGCGCCAGTCGTAGGAGTGCAGGAACGTCCGGGTCTGGAGGTCCAGGCCGGCGACCATGTCCCCCGGTCCGATGACGAACGCGCCGTGGCGGGCGAGCCCCCACTCGGGCCGGATCTGCGCCCAGTCGCGGGCCCGCCGGCGCGGATGGTCGGGGCCGGGCAGCCGCCGTGCGCGCTCGGCGGCGAGCGCCTCCCCGGCCCGGTCGAGGTCGGCCTGCAGCCGGTCGACCGCGTCGCGGTGCCTGGCGGGGATCGCGTGACGGTCGAGGATCTCGACGCGGTCGGTGGCGGTGTCGTGGTGTCCGGCGATCACGACCGTGTCGTCGGGGATGCGGATCCCGCGCTCGGCGAGGCCGACGCGGACGCTGAGGCGGTTGAGCAGCGCGGCGGCGATGCGGGCGTTGGGGCCGCCGTGCTGCCCGCCGCACGCGCCGCAGTCCAGGGCGGCCTCGTAGGCGTTGTTCTCGGTCCGGCTGCCGTGCCCGGTCAGCAGGACGACGGGGGCGAAGCGGTCCACGAGCCCGAACGAGCGCAGGGCGAACTCGGCCCAGAGGACCTGCTCGTCGCGGTCGAAGCCCAGCCGGGCGGCGTCGGCGAGCCGCTGCGCGTGGGCGTGCGGGGTCAGTCCGGCGCGGGCGGCGAGGTCGGGGGCCTCGCCGCGCAGGGCCTGCAGGCGCAGGTCCTCGCAGCGCTCCTCCGGGAGGCCGGGACGGCCGAGCGCGGCGCGGATCGCCTGCCGCTCGGTCTCGGCGACGAGCGCGGCCGCCTCCTGCTCGTCGGGGGTGGCGACGGTGGGGTCGGCGGCGATGACGCGGGTCCGGCGGGCGAGCCGGTCGCGCAGCCGCCCGACCCGTTCCGGGGCGGCGGTGCGCGCGGCCGCGAGCGGGCCCGCGAGCCAGCCGGACGCCTCGGCGAGCGCGAACGGGGAGGCGAGCCCGTGCCGGGCCCGGTGGAAGGCGTGGTCGAGCGCGTCGAGGTGCCCGGCGGTGGCCATCGCCCGGGCGGCGTCGCGTTCGGTGCCGGTGACGGGCCGCTCGGTGATCGCCTTGGTCGGCGTGACCGGGGCCGGGCACAGCCGCGCCTCGTGGTCGCTGCCGAGCTGCCGCCAGCGGATCACGAGCTGGTAGAAGCCGGCGAAGCCGAACGTCTCGTAGGCGCCGCGGTCGCCGAGGTGACGGCGCAGGCCCTCCGAGCGCGCGTCGATGCAGAAGACGGCCTGCGCGTCGGGCCGCCCCGACGGTGCCGGGTCCGGGTCGGGGGCGCGTGCCAGCTGCGCGAGCAGGCCGTCGCGGTAGTGCCACTCGAACGCGTCCTGCCAGACCCACGGCCGGTCCGCGGCGGGCAGCCGCTCGAGGACCGCGCTGCACGCCTCGAGCTCCTGCTCGGTGGCCGCGTGGGCGCCGAGCACGCGGGCGACGCGGGCGGCGCGGACGTGCCGTCCGATCGGGTCGACGGGTGCCGGGGCGGCGTGCCGGGCGAGGTCCTGCTCGACCAGTGCGCGCAGGCCGGCGGTCCCCTCGGGGAGGAGTCCGGCGGTGGCGGCGCTGACGAGCGGCGCCTCGTAGGAGAGCCGGATGGCGAGCAGCTCGACGAGGTCGGCCGGGTGCGGTGCCTGGTCGGGGTGCTCGGCGCACCACTTCACGTGCCCGGTGAAGCCGGGCAGGCGGGCGAGCTGTCCGCGCAGCTCGGCGCGGCGTTCGGCGTCGGGCACGTGCAGCGCGGTCAGGGCGGCGAGCACGGCGTCCTCGGCGCGCACCGCGGGCGCGGCGAGCACGTCGCGCAGCCCGAGCCGGTCGAGCGCCGCGTCGTGCGGCACGAGCGCGCGCCAGGCGGCGTACAGGCCCCGGTCGCGGCCGGGCATCGCCCAGGCGGCGTGCCCGGAGTCGCAGAAGGCGGTGAGCCACTTGGCGACCTCCGCGTCGACGGCGGCGGCGATGTCGGTGCCCAGCAGCCGGTCGCACCACTCCCCGGCGCCGCGCGGGAGCGCGGGCGGGGCGGGCACGTCGCGGCCGTGCAGGAGGTCGGCGCGCAGGGCGTGCACGGCCGGCACCGTGTTCCCGTCGAGCTCGAGGTCGGGGAGGCCGCCGAGCTCGGGCAGGCGCCGGTGGAGCGCGGCGTCGAGGTCGGCGCTGGTGATGCGGCCGCGGTCGTGGTGGGCGCGGTAGTCGGCGAGCGGCAGGTGGCCGTCGATCCCGAGCAGGCGCCGGGAGCGCGCGACCGCCTGCTCGAACGGCTCGTGCTGGAGGCCGCCGAGCGGGTTGACGGCGATGAAGGTGCGCAGCGGCCAGACGGCGTGCAGCGCGGTGGCGGCGGAGGAGACCTGGGCGCGCAGGCGCACCCGGTCGGTGTCGGTATAGCTCATGCGGGCACGCTCCTGGGGGCGTCGTGGTGGGTGGTGCTGCGGTCGTCGAGGGCGCCGTCACGGACCCGCGGGGGCCGGGTGACGACGGGCGCATGGGCGCGGCGGGCGAGCGCCGGGTCGCGCCGCGGCCGGGGCGCGGTGCGCCCGGCCTCGAGCGCGCGGACGTACAGCCGGGCGCTCAGCTGCGCGCCGCGGCGGGAGCGCAGGACCGGCAGGCCGGCCGCCAGGACGGCGGCGGGCACCAGCGCGAACCAGGCGCTGACGGTCGCGCCGGGGTCCGGGAGCGCGGGCGCGAGCAGGGCGTCGGCGCCCGTGATCAGGCCGGTGTAGGCGAGGCACGCCGCCGCGACGGCGGCGAGGCCCAGCAGCGGTCGTCCGGGGGTACTCGTGAGCCAGGCGTGGGCGGCGTGCGCGGCGGTGGCCCAGGCGAACGCGACGAGGACGAGCGTGCCGGGATGGTCGAGCAGGTCGGCGGCGTAGGTCAGGAACGCGGCGGCGATCGCCACCGCCGGGACGAGGGCGGCGGCGGCGAGCCGGACGGGCGGCGCCCAGCGCACGCCGCGTGGGCCGGGCCGGGCGGCGACGGCCCGCCGCTTGTCGGCGTGCACGACGGAGCCCGACCCGAGGAACAGGGTGGCCTTGTACATGCCGTGCGCGACGAGGTGCAGGAGCGCGGCGGCGTAGGCGCCGAGCGCGCACGCGAGGACCATGAAGCCCATCTGGCCGACGGTCGAGTGCGCGAGGGCGCCCTTCACGTCGGGACGGGTGAGCATCAGGGCGGTGCCGTGGACCGCGGTGGCCGCACCGGCCGCGAAGGCGAGGCCGAGGGCGAGTGCGGAGGCGTCGACGAGCGGGGCGAGCCGCACCAGCAGGATGCCGCCCGCGTTGACGAGCCCGGCGTGCAGCAGGGCCGAGACGGGGGTCGGTGCGGCGAGCGTGGCGGGCAGCCAGCGGTGCAGCGGCAGCAGCGCGGAGCGCGCGATCGCGGCGAGCACGAGCAGGCAGGCGACGAGCGTCGCGGCGTCGACGCCGGCGACGGTCGCGGTGTCGAGCGCGGCGGCGGCCGCCCCGGGGTCGCGCAGCGACGGGTCACCGGCGGTGGCGAGGACGATGGCGACGGCGGCGAGCAGCGCGAGGTCGCCGATGGCGAAGGTCCGCGCGGTCCGCTGCAGGCCGACGCGGGCGGCCGGGAGGTCGGCGCGCTGCGCGAGCAGCGCGAGCAGGCCCAGGCCGGCGGCGCACCACGCGGCCGCCAGGACGGTGAGGGTGGCGGCGCCGACCATCGCGGCGGCGGCCGTGGTGGTGCCGGCGGCGGTGACGACGAGGCGCCGCTGGCGCGGGTCGCCGCAGAGGTAGCGGGCGGTGTAGGCCTGCACGACGGCGCTGACGCCGAGGACGAGCAGGAGCAGGAGGACCGAGACGCGGTCGGCGAGGAGGCCCGGCCCGTCCGGGCTGCCGCCGGGGGTCCAGGTGACCGGCCCGCCGCCGAGCACGTCGACGGCGAGCGCGACGGTGAGCGCGAGGCCCAGGAGCGAGCCGGCGGCCGCGGCGTGGGCGCCGCCGGACCGCAGCCGCCGGGCGGGCGCCAGCAGGACCGCGATCCCGGCGAGCGCCGGGGCGCCGACCGCGAGGGGTAGGAGGGCGCTCACGGTGCGATGCCCTCCGCGCCGGGGGTCGCGAGCGCGCGGCCGTCGAAGCCGCCCAGGCGGGCCAGGATCTCCGGGTCGTGGACGACGCAGTAGAGCGAGCGGCCGCGTTCGAGCTCGGTCGCGATGTGGGCGCCGACCTGCTGGGCTGCGCGGGCGCGGGCGCCGGCCGGGCTGATCGTCATGGCGATGTCCGGCGGCGGCGCGACGTACTTGCGCGCCCACGGTCCGG
Source organism: Conexibacter sp. W3-3-2 (assembly GCF_009707605.1). Taxonomy (NCBI): domain Bacteria; kingdom Bacillati; phylum Actinomycetota; class Thermoleophilia; order Solirubrobacterales; family Conexibacteraceae; genus Conexibacter; species Conexibacter sp. W3-3-2. Next base: position 2,296,867 of record NZ_WLYW01000001.1, read on the forward strand.
GCGTGCTGCGCGGGGGCGCCGCGTCGGCCACGGCGGGCCGGGGAGCGGGCGGGGTCACGACGTCGGAACGGTGCACGGCAACTCCTTCGCAGAAGACGACATGGATGACGCGAAGGACAATACATGTATTTGCTGTCGTGTGTTCTGAGTCGTGTGTTGTATGTCACGTTTCGTAAATCGCGTCACCGGAAGGACGGCTTGCCGACCCCTGTTGCCCGTAGGCTTGACGGACATGGCGGGCGACTGGACCTTCCTCACCAACCACGCGCACGTCCTCCTCTGCGTCGCCCGTGACCCCGGCATGCGGATGCGCGACATCGCCGACACGGTCGGGATCACCGAGCGGGCCGCCCAGCGGATCGTCAGCGACCTGATCGAGGGCGGGTACGTCGAGCGCGAGCGCGACGGGCGGCGCAACCACTACCGCGTCAACCGCCAGGCGCCACTGCGTCACCCGATGGACCGCGACCACGCCGTCGGCGAGATCCTCGAGCTCCTCGGCCGCTGACCCGCGGGGCCGGTGCCCCGCGCCGTCCCCCCCTGATTCACCCCGAATGAGTCCTGATTGACCCCGCAGGGGCGATGTGCGGCGCACCGGCCGCGCCGTAGCGTCGGTCCGGTCACCAGCAGCCCCGGGAGCAACCATGACCACCGAGCACATCGAGACCGACTACCTCATCCTCGGCGCAGGCGCCATGAGCATGGGCTACGCGGACGTGATCCTCGCCGAGGACCCCACCGCGCAGATCGTCATGGTCGACCGGCACGCCAATCCCGGCGGCCACTGGAACGACGCCTACCCGTACGTGCGCCTGCACCAGCCCGCCGTCTACTACGGCCTGCAGTCCACGAGCCTCGGTCGCGGCGGCGAGGACCTCAGCGCGGGCGCGGACATCCTCGCCTACTTCCGCACCGCGATGGACCGCTTCGTGCGCACCGGCCGCGTGCGGTTCCTGCCGATGAGCGACCACGTCGGCGACGGCCGGATCGTCTCGACCGTCGACCGCGATCGCGTCACCACCGTCACCGCGCGCCGCCGCGTCGTCGACGGCACGTACAGCGGCGTGCAGGTGCCGTCGATGTGCCCGCCGCGCTACGAGGTCGACCCCGACGTCACGCTCGTCCCGCCGAACGAGCTCGCGCGGCTGCAGCGGCCGTGGGAGCAGTACGTCGTGATCGGCGCCGGGAAGACCGGCATCGACGCGATCCTCTTCCTCCTGGACAACGGCGTCGCGCCGCACCGCATCCGCTGGGTGATGCCCAACGACGCGTGGCTGCTGGACCGCGGCGCGATGCGGCCGGACATCGTCCTCGACACGGTCGTGTCGATGCTGCGCAGCATCGCCGACGGCCGGGTCGTGCAGGACGCCTTCCACCAGCTCGAGCGCGAGGGGATCATCTTCCGCTTCGACGAGTCGCGCACGCCGACGAAGTGGCGCTGCGCGACGGTCGACCGCAGCGAGCTCGCGCAGCTGCGGCTCGTCGAGGACGTCGTGCGGCTCGGTCGGGTCCAGCGCGTCACGAGCGCGGGGATCGAGCTCGTCGAGGGCGAGGTCGCGTGCCCCGCCGACACGCTCTACGTCGACTGCTCCGCCAACGGCCTGGCGAAGAACGAGCCGGTGCCCGTGTACGCCCCCGGGCGGGTCACGCTGCAGCCGATCTTCATGTGCCAGCAGACGTTCAGCTCGGCGCTGATCGCGCACCTGGACCTGATGGACCTCGACGACGACCGCCGCAACCGCGTCTGCCGTCCGGTCCCGCACCCCGAGCAGGCGATCGACCTGGCCCGCGCCCTCGTGGTCACCTCGCAGAACATGCTCGACTGCAACCGGCACATGCCGCTGTGGCTGCGCCGCAGCCGCCTGTTCCTGGGCAACCACGCCGCACCGCACCGCTACCTCGCGGCCTGCGCGCGGCTGGCGCTGACCCAGCGGCGCGCCAACGCGTCCTGGCAGGCGATGGAGCGCGCGGCGGCCGCGGCGCCCGCGCCGCGCGTCCCCGTCGGGGTCTGAGCGGGCAGGGCGCGCCCGCGCCCGTCGCTCAGCCGGTCGCGCAGACCCGGAACGTCCGCACGGTCCGGACCACGCGGCCGGTCCGGGTGCGCACCGTGCCGCTGAGGCGGACGGTGCCGGGTGCGGCGCGCCGGAGGTCGACGACCACCCCGAGCCGCCCGCCCCGGCGCACGACGGTGGCGCGGCGGCCGAGCAGCCGCGCGCTCGCGGTGCGGACCTTCGCGCCCCTGGGGACCTTCAGGCGGACGAAGCGCCGGGTGCGTGGGGTGCACGCCGGCCGGTTTGCGGGCCACACGCGGTCGGCGACGCGCACGACGGACAGGCCGCTGGCCCCGTCGGTGTACCAGACCTCGCGCCGGTCCTTGACGACGACGGGCTTGCTCATCGCGAAGCTCGACTCGAGGCCGACGGTCTCGACCGCGGCCTTCGTGGGGGCGACGACGTAGGCGATCTCGCGGGGCTTCTCGAGGTCGGTGATGTCGAACACGCGCAGGCCGGAGGCGATGAACGAGCAGGCGACGACGGTCGGGTCCACGCGGGAGTCGAGGTCGCAGTAGTGCGCCGCGTAGCCCTGCACGGGGCTGGCCGCGCCCGGGTCGTTCTGGGCGGCGCGGTGCGCGTCGGGCTGGTTGACGGCGAGGCGCAGGTTGGCGACCTGGCGGGGCCGGGTCTCGTCGGCGATGTCGATGATGCGTCCGGCGCCGACGGCGTCGCGGTTCCCGCCGCCGGTGGTGCCCTGGGTGTACTCGTCGAACTCGAGCAGGTAGGGGCGCCCGCCGACGGTGAAGTGGATGGCGTTCTGCGGGATCGACGCGTTCGTCCAGGTCATGCGGCTGATCTCGCGGACCTGCGGGTCGGGCTTGCGCTGCTCGATCTCGTGGACGTCGAGGACGGCGGCCTCGCCGCGGCCCGTGTCGGTGACGTAGGCGCGGGTGCCGTCCGGGTCGAGGGTGAGGCCGTGGGAGGAGACCTGGCCCTGCCAGAGGACCTTCGGCCGGGCGGGATCGACGACGTCGATGGCGGTGAGCGAGTCGGTGGCGGTGCCGGCGGCGTAGAAGGTGCGGCCGTCCTCGCTGAAGCCGCTCTCGTGCCCGAACCGGGCGATGAGCCGCGTGGACTTCAGGACGGGCTTGCGGCAGTCGGCGCTGGCGTCGTAGATCGAGACGAGCCCCGGGTAGGTCGCCGGGTTGCCGAGCACGGCGGCGAGGAGGCCGCGCCGCTGGTTGAGGACGAGCGACTCGTGCGGGGACATCATCGGCAGCTCGGTGAGGACCGCGGTGCGCCTGGGGTTCGTCGGGTCGGTCATGTCGAGGACCTGCACGCCGAGCGAGTCGCCCGCGCCGACGCGCAGCGCGTTGAGCGGGAACAGCAGCGCGGTGTCGTAGTAGGCGCATTCGCGGCCCGTGCGGTCGACGTAGCGGTGGACCTTGAAGCCGCCGGCGCTGCCGTGGCGGCCGACGATCCGCGCGTTGCAGAACAGCCCGTTGCGGGCGCTGCCGGCGGGGACGCGTCCCTGGATGCCGGGCTCGGGCCGGTCGTCGGGCGCGCAGCCGACCTGCGGCGTGGGCTCGAACGGGAGGTCGTCGATGTCCTGGGTGGCCGCGCGCGGGACGACCTGCCCCTCCCCCTTGCCGAGCGCGAGGAGGTCGTTGAGCGGCCCGTCGAGCGCGGCGCCGGCCGGGACGACGAGCAGCAGCGCCACAAGGGGTGCGGCGAGCAGCCCGCGCCGTCCGCGGCGGGTCCGCCCCGCGTCCTCGAGGTCCTCGTCGTGGTGGTGCTCGGTCCGGTCCATCGTGCGCTCCTCCCCAGGTGCCGTGTGCGGCCGCCGAGTGTACGGCAGCGTTCACCCGGGAGCGCAGGCCCCGTGCAGGGACGCCCGTCAGGCGGCGCGAGCCCCGGCCAGCCGCATGTACCGCGACACCGCCTCGGCCCGGTTCGCGGCCTTGAGCCGCCGCAGGATGAGCTTGACGTGGCTCTTCACGGTGCCTTCGCTGACGGTCAGCGCGTCCGCGATCTCGGCGTTGGTGCGACCGGCCGCCATCAGCTCGAGCACCTCGAGCTGTCGTGCCGTGAGCAGCAGCTGCGCGCCGTTCTCGGCCCGGGGGACCGCGGTGAGCGGCACCCGCGCGACGGACGCGCGGTCGGGCGGGCCGAGACGCAGCACCGCGTCCTGCGACGGCGCGAGACCGGCGGCGATCGTGGTGGCGAACGCGCGGGCCCGGTCGGCGGACGCGGCGAGCCGGGCCTCCAGCGTCGCGCGCTCGAAGAGATGCCCGAAGCCGGCCGCGAAGGCGTGGAGCAGGTCGCGGTCCTGCGCGGAGCCCGTCCCCGCGGGGACGGCGTGCAGCAGGCCGATGACGGAGGTCTCGGCGAGGATCGGCGCGACGACGGAGCACCCGGGGACGAGCGCGGGGCCGCGTCGTCGCACGACCTCGAGCTCGAGGTCGGTGAGGGCGCGCTCGCCCTGCGGCACCGGCGCGCGACCGGTGGACGAGGCGGCCGAGAGCGTCGTGCACGTGGTGTGCTCGACGCGCAGCAGCGTCGCCTTCTCGAACGCCGACCAGCGGACGAGGACCGCGGGGGCGCGCTCGATCAGGTGCTCTGGACGCCGGGCGCCGCCGAGCGCGAGGAGGGCGCGGGCGAGCGCCGCCTCGGGTCCGGGCGGGTGGGCCGCGCCGGCCTTCGGGAAGACGGCGTCCAGCACCCGCGCGGGAGCGTCGACGGTGCTCATTCGGACATTGTGACCGAACAGTCTGTCCACGGTCAACCCGGAGCCGGCGACGAGCGACCCGTGCCGGAGGTGACGGTCGTCACGCGCCTACTGTGCGCGCCGTCGCACCCGATTCATGCACGACCTGCGAGGGTCATCCCCATGAACCGTGCCAGGGGGAGAGGGCGCGTGGTGCTCGGCACTGCGCTCGCCATCACGACGACGTGGACGACCGCCGCGGGGGCGGCGACGATCCCGGTCACCGCGACGACCGACGACGGGACCGCGGCGGGGGTGTGCGAGCTGCGCGAGGCGGTGGCCTCGGCCAACGGCGACAGCGCCGTCGGCGGCTGCCCCGCCGGGTTGGGGGCGGACGTGATCACGCTCGGGTCGGGGACCTACCGCCTCGATCTCGGGGCGCTGGTCGTCACGAGCCCGCTGACGATCGACGGGGTCGGCGCGAGCAGCACGACCGTCCGCGCGTTCGGGGGGACGCGGGCGCTGACGGTGGGCAGCGGCGTCGCGGCGGTCTCCGCGACGGTGACCGACCTGCGGATACAGGGCGCGCTCGACGGCACCGGCGAGCGGGACGGCGGCGCGATCCTCGTCCGGAGCCTCGCAGCGCTGGAGGGCGACCGGATCCACGTCGTCGGCACCGCGGCCGAGGGGACTCGCGGGAGCGCCGGGACCGCGACGGCCGCAGGCGGCACCGGCGGGCAGGGCGGGTTCGGCGGGGCGATCGCGAGCCTCGGCACGCTCGATCTCGCCGACAGCTTCGTGACCGGCACGGCCGGGAGGGGCGGCGTCGGCGGGCGCGGCCTCAACGAGGTGTTCACGCCGCCGTCGACCCTCATCTCCGCGGCGACGAGCGGCGGGACGGGCGGCGCCGGCGGGCTGGGCGGCGCGCTGCTCAGCGCGGGGACGACGACGCTCACGAACGTGACGGTGTCGGGCACCGCGGGGGCTGGAGGCATGGGCGGCCAGGGAGGCAACCAGGACATCGGTCCGATGGCGGCCAACGGCAACGGCGGCGACGGCGGCAACGCCGGAGCGATCGCCGTCACCTCCGGCAGCCTCACCGCGACGCACGTGACCGTGACGGAGAGCGCTCCCGGCCCGGCGGGCACCCCGCCCGCGAGCCCCAACCCGGACGCGACCCCGGGCGCCCCCGGGCAGGCCGGGACCATCGCCGGCGTGCTGCGTACCGCGGGCACGGCGACCTTCACCGGCTCGATCCTCGGGGCGGGGACCGGCGCGGGCGGCTGCGCCGGACCGCTGAGCGACGGTGGCGGCAACCTCACGGGCGCGTCGAGCTGCCCGGGCCTCGTCGGCACGCTCGCCCTCGGTGCCCTCGGCGCGAACGGGGGCCCGACCCCGTCGGCGGTGCCGGGCCCGACGAGCGCCGCCCTCGACGGCCGCACGAGCGGCTGCCCGGCGACCGATCAGCGCGGCCTGCCCCGCGCCGCGGCCGGAGCGTGCGACATCGGCGCGGTCGAGGTGCTGGCGCCGGTCGTGACGGTCTCCCCCGCCCAGGGCGTCGGGGAGACGACCGCGACCGTGGTCGGCACGGTCGACGCCCGCTTGACGCCGACGACCGTCGCGTTCCGCGTCACCCCGAGCGGCGGGACGCCGTTCACGACGACGGCGCGGTCGGTCTCCAGCGACCCGCCCGGCGCGCGGCTCGTCGGCGAGCCCCTGTCCGGCCTGACCCCGGGGACCGATCACGCGGTCGTGGTCGTGGCGACCACCGCGTACGGGGTCGTGGAGAGCGCGGCGGGCTCGTTCCGGACGACCGGGACCGCGCCGGGGGGCAGCACGCCGGGGGGCGGCACGCCGGGCGGCGAGGCCCCGAGCGGCGGGACGTCCTCGGGCGGTGGGTCGGGCACGACGACGCCGCCCGCGACGCCCGCGAGTCCGAGCCCCGCGCCCGCGCCGTCGACCGACCCGGCCCCGGCCGTCGCCGCGGCCCCGCGCCTGAGCGGCCTCTCGGTCCGCGCCGCGACGCTGACCCGTCGCACGCGATCGACCGTCCGCTACCGGCTGGACGTGGCCGCGCGCACGACGCTGACGATCGAGCAGGTCCTCCCCGGCCGGCGTAGCGGCGGCCGCTGCGTCGCCGCGCGCCCCGGCCGCCGGATCGCCGCCGGCCAGCGCTGCTCACGGCTCCTGCGCCGCGCCACGATCACGCGCAGCGACGCGGCCGGCGACCGCACCGTCGTCCTGCGCACGACGATCGGCCGCGTCACGCTCGCCCCGGGCAGCTACCGGCTGACCGCGGTCGCCACCGCGGCGGGGAAGGCGAGCGCGCCGGTCAGCGCGACCTTCCGGGTGGTCGCGCCGCGGCGGTGAGCCTGCAGCGCCGCAGGTCGGCCTGCTGGAGCGCAGCGCCAGGCGTCGGCACGCGGCAGTTCGCCGACGCGGCGACGCCGGCCGCTGACCCGCGACCCGCATCGCATCAGCACGATGCGGGTCGCGGTCCTGCCGCGTTCAGCGCTTGATCGTCAGGCGCCGCGCGGGCAGGACGACGGCCTTGCCGCCGACCGGCGTGGCCGTCACGCGGAGGGTCACGACGAGCGAGCGCAGGCGCTTGAGCTTCGCCTTCGCCTTCTTGGTGAGCGTCAGCCGGACGGTGTTGTCGCCGGCCCGGCCGGACTGCGACCGCGTCGCGATCGCACCCTTGAGCTTCAGCCGCTTGAGCGTCGTCGCGTCGAGGGTGAGCGTCGCGTTGAGCTTGCACGCGACCGAGCACGAGATCGTCGACGTGAGTCCGCTCTTGAGCAGCACCGACAGCTTCGGCGCCGTCGCGGACTTGATCCGCAGGATCGCGGCGGTCGGCGCCGGCGGGCCGCTGGGCGTCGTCCCGGTGCCGGGCGGGGTCGTGCCCGGGGTCGTCGGCGTCGTGGCCGGAGGCGTCGTCGTGCTCCCGCCACCGGTCGGGCCGCCGCCACCGGTCGAGCCGCCGTCGCCACCGCCGCCGCCCGCCGGGCAGCCGTTCGCGGTGGCCGCGGCCACCGTCGGGCAGGCGTCGGTCGAGTCCGGCACGCCGTCGCCGTCCGTGTCGGCCGGCGGCGTCGTGGCGCGCGGCACCCCGAAGCTCCAGATGCTCGCGTGCGAGCTCAGGACCCGGATGCGCCCGTCGCCTCCGGCGATGGTCGTCCGCGAGGCGACGCACGGATCCGGCACCGCCTGGCCCGCCGGGCCGGTGCAGTTCAGCGCCTCCACCCCGTCGCGGAAGACCCGGACGGCGCTGACGCCGTCCGCGGGCAGGATCGACGCGTCGAGGTCGAACACGATCACGAGCGGGTCGGTGACGGTCGCGTCGGGCGCCGTGAGGTCCAGCTGGATCGGCAGGAACGTCGCGTTGGACGGCGGGGTGTTCGTGATCAGCGTCTGCTCCTGGATCGTCACGATGCCCGCGTTGGGCGAGGTGATCGCCGTCTGGATCACGTCGTCCGCCGTCGGATCCGTTCCCGGCGAGTCGTCCGCCGTGTCACCGGCGTTGACGTTCGACGTGGACGTCGTCGGGTTGAGGATCTCGCAGCCGACGGGCGCGTCGGACGCCGTGGCGTCGTTCTGCCCCGCGACGTCCACGTACGCCTGGTCGCGGTCGGCGCCGCAGTCCACGACGTCGTCGCGCGCCAGGTCCTGTGCGAAGACGACGTCGTCGCCCGTGCCACCACGGAGCGTGTCCGCGCCGTTGGGGCCCTGGCCGTTGTACCCGCCGAAGATCCGGTCGTTGCCTCCGGCGCCGTCGATCGTGTCGGCGCCGTTGCCGGGGCCGCCGTGCAGGCGGTTGGCCGAGGCGTTGCCCGTGAGCGTGTCCGCTCCCCGGCCGCCCGTGACCTGCTCGACGTCCGAGGCGATCTGGTCGTTCTCGCCCGCGCCGCCGTCGGTGGCCGCGTCGGACGACAGGTCGACCGTGATCGGCAGGGAGCGGGCCTGGTAGTCGATGCGGTCGACGCCCGTGCCGCCGGTGAACGTGTCGGCGCCGTCGCCCTCGTTGGCGAACGGCCCGGAGGTGAACGCCACCGCCGCGGTGAACGTGTCGTCGCCGGCCCCGCCGTCGACCACGTCGTTGGAGCCGGTCCCGGAGATGTTGCTCACCGACTCGGGCCGGAACTCGTCGTCACCGCCGTTGCCGGTCAGGGTGTCGGGCCCGGCACCGCCCTCGAGGCGGTTGTCGTCGTCGTCGCCGACGAGCGTGTCGCCGGCGGGCGACGTGCCGCCGGGCGACGTGCCCCACAGGTTCTCGACGTCGCCGGAGATGTCGTCGCGGCGGCCCCCGGCCGTCGCTTCGTCGCTGGTGTTGCCGTCGTCGGCGGTGCCGGCGCCGATGGACGCGACGACGGCCGCCTGACGGCCGAAGTAGGAGACGGTGTCCGACCCGTCGGGGTCGAAGGTCGGGTCGTCGCTGGCACCACCGAACAGGTCGTCGGGACCGCTGCCGCCATCGAGCAGGTCGTCGCCTTCGCCGCCTTCGAGCGTGTCGGCGTTCGTCGCGTTGGGATTGTTGGCCTGGCTGCCGTCGGCCAGGCTGGCGGGGAAGACGTCGTCAACGAGGGTGTCGTCACCAGACCCGCCGGAGATCGTGTCGCTGCCGGGCCCGCCGGAGAGCCGGTTGGCACGCTCGTCGCCGACCAGGAGATCGTTGAAGCTCGAGCCGACGACGTTCTCGATGTCGAAGCCGAGCAGGAAGTCCCGGCCGAACGTGGGGTTGCCACCGCGGCCGCTGAAGAGGTCGACGTCGACGCGGAGGTCATGGTCGAGGTAGGAGATGGTGTCGGTTCCGTCGCCGCCCGACATGGCGTCGCGGCCGCGACCGCCGACGAGCGTGTCGCTGCCCGCCCCGCCTGTCAGGGTGTCCCAGTCGTCGCCGCCGAACATCGTCCCGGAGACGCGCGGGTTCGTGTCCGTCGACAGCTCGTCGATGATCCGGACGCTGTCCTGCCCGTCGACGGTGCGGATGTCGTACGTGCTGGAGAACGCGTTGGCCGTCTGGGGGCAGACGACCTCCTGGGCGCTGTCGCCCTGCGCGCAGCCGTTCCCGGGCTGGAGGCTCGCGACCCCGGTGTCGGTGACGGTCACGCCGGCGGTGGTGAAGCGCGCCGTGACGTTGTTGGCGTCGCCGGCCCTTGCCGTGTACACCACGTCGACGCTCCCGGAGGACGGCTTCAGGGCGACCTGCCCCGGCGTCGGCGTCCCGGTCGGCGGCAGCGTCGCCGTCTCGCATCCCGAGGCCGTGCTGAACGCGGTGGTGTTCGCGGCGCTGTCGTTGTCGGCGGCGTCGATCAGCGCCGTGTCGGTCCCGCCGCCGCAGCTGATGGTGTCCTTGACGTTGTCCCGTGTGCGGACGACGTCGTCGCCGCCGAGCGTCGCGATCGTGTCGGCGCCGGCGCCGCCGGCGATGTCGTCGGCCTCCGGCGTGCCGGTGAGCGTGTCGGCCGCAGTCCCGCCGACGACCGCCTCGGTGTTGGTGATCGTGTCACCCTCGCCCTGGTTGCCGACGGTGTTGGGGTCGACGTCGACGACGCCGTCGTTGGCCGCCGCGTCGCCGAGCGTCACGTTCAAGGCCTGGGTGCGCTCCCCGTAGTCGGCGCGGTCGACGCCGTCGCCGCCGTCGAAGGTGTCCGGGCCATCCTGTGTCCGCGGGGCGGGGAAGCCGAAGCCTCGGACGCCGGGGGTCGAGAAGACGTCACGACCGGGACCGCCGTTGACGGTGTCGGCCACGGTGTCGTCGCCCGGGACGAGGACGTCGTCGCCGCCGGCGCCGTTCAGCGTGTCGGCGCCGGAGCCGCCGCGCAGCGTGTTGTTCGCGTCGTTGCCCGTCAGGACGTCGGCGCTGCTCGTGCCGTTGACGACCTCGATGTTGGCCCGGACGTCGTCGCCCTCGGAGGCGCCGGTCGTGCCGTCGTCGGAGAACCCGTCACCGATCGTGACCGTCACGCCCGCGGTGTGGTCGCTGTAGTCGGCCGTGTCGATGCCGTCGTCGTCGCCGCCGTCGTAGATGTCCTCGCCGCCGGCGCCGAAGAGCGTGTCCGAGCCGTCCTGACCGTACAGCGCATCGTCTCCGTCCGCGGGGGTGCCGGCCTGCGGGGGGGAGCGTGTCCTGGACATAGCCGTAGAGGGTGTCGTTGCCCGCGCGTGCTTCGAGGATGTCGGCCCCTGCCCCGCCGACCAGCGTGTTGGCGCGGGAGTTTCCGTACAGCTCGTCGCCGGCATCAGTGCCGATGAGCACCTCGATGTCGTTCCCGATGATGTCGCCGGTGGCGCCGTCGGTCGCATTGCCGTTGCCGCCCTCCGTGTTTCCGATGCCGGCCGACACAGCCGCGGCGTGGTCGGCGTAGGAGACGACGTCCGGGAAGCCGTTGGTCGCGCGGCCACCAATGAACGAGTCCGCTCCCGGACCGCCGAGGAACTGGTCGGAGCCGAGGCCACCGGTGAGCTGGTCGTCACCCGCACCGCCGTCGAGCGTGCCGGTCACGGGCCGGTTGCCGTCCACCCGCGCGACGTCGTCACCGGCGTTGAGATCGATGTCGTAGGCGGCGATCCCGGGCCCGCCGGTGTCGCCCGGCGCGCACCGCACGACCTTGGGGTCGCTCGTCTGCTCGCATCCCGTCCCGGCCGTCAGGTTCGCGCTCGTGTCCCGGACGGTGGCGACGTCGCCGTTGACGGTGATCGTGACGTCGTTGTCCTGGATCGCCGCGTTGGCGCTGTCGCGGGCCTCGTACTGGAGGATCCCGTCGACGAGGTCGACGGTCCCCGGGTTGGTGCCGGGACCGGTCTGGAAGACCTGGGCCTGGGCAGGAGCCGCGCAGACGAGGACGGCGAACGCCGCCGCGAGGGCGGGCACGGAGGGGCGAAGCAACGGACTGGACCTTTCCGGGAAGAGACGCGCGGGGGTGCGCTCCGCCGCCGAGCGCGCAGTCATACCAAGGATCGACGTCGCGAAACGCCGGATTCAGGCATTTTGGCGCACTGGGCATCTACGACCGGCGTCGCCAAAACGACGAAAGCCTCGCGAGTAGCGAGGCTTTCGTGGAGCGCGCCCGAGAGGATTCGAACCTCTGACCTTCGGTTCCGTAGCCGGAAATCGGCACGCCGAAGCCAGTGTTTATCGATGGCTGACTTTCGCAGAATGTGGCTCTAGATAGGCGTTTACGGCTCATTTGGTACTCCCGGTGGTACTCCCGAGCGTCACGGAAAAGTTGGTACTCCCGTGGTACTCCCGGCCGATCGGAGCACTAGAATGGCCTCATGCCCACTCCCCGACCGCCGCTCTCCAGCGCTCCTCCGGCCGGCGTCCTCGTGGTCGAGAAAGGCAAAGGTCCGAACGCCGGGCAGGCGTTCTACGCGGCAAAGTGGCGCGCCTCCAAGGACCAGCGGCAGGTCAAGCGCCGGCTCGGACCGGCGTGGCTCGTCGCCGATCCCGCGGGCAGGTGGAAGCCTCGCCGCGGCAGGGTCCAGGACGGGTTCCTCGACGAGCGCCGCGCGCACGCCGAGATGGCGCGCGTCATCGAGGAGCTCGAGCTCGCCGACGCTCATGCAGAGGACCGCGCCGCCGACGCCGAACGGGCGAAGCAGACCTTCCGCGCGCTCGCCCAGGCGTGGCTGCACCACCAGGAACACATCAAGCGCGTCAAGCCCTCCACCCTGCGTGACCTGCGCAGCGTCCTCGCCGAGCCGGGACTCTCGAAGCGTCGCGGCCAGACCGTCACGCGCGGCCGCGTCCTTGCGCGATTCGGCGACATGCCCGCGGGCGCGATCACGGTCGAGGACGTCGACGCGTTCCTCGACGACATCGCCACCGAGGGCATCTCCGTCCGCACCGTGAACCGCTACCGCGAGGTCCTGCGCGCGATCTTCAACTTTGGCATCAGCCGGCGCTCCGCATTCGGACTCACCGCGAACCCGGCAGCCGAGGCGACGCTCCGACGGGCCGACGGACCGGGACGGCTCGAGGTCTTCGACGTCGACCAGGTTGAGGCCCTCGCCCGCGCCGCTGCCTCCGGCGAATGGCGAACCCGAACCGAGAAGGGCGAGATCGACAACCGCAAGAGCTCCGCCCTCTGGCAGCGCGACGAGGCGACCGTCGCCCTGCATCGCGCAGAGGACCAGCAGCTCGCCGAGATGCTCCGCGTCGCCTGCTACACCGGCCTTCGCCGCGGCGAACTCGTCGTCCTGCGCTGGCGCGACGTCCGCTGGGCCGAGCGCGTCCTCGTCGTCGAGCGGGCACTCTCCGACGGCGTCGAAGTCTCCCCGAAGTCACGCCGTGCCCGGTACGTCCCGCTGGCGGACCAGCCGATGGCGGCGCTCGAGCGGCTCTCCCAGCGAGCCAACTTCACCTCACCCGACGACTTCGTGTTCTGCAACGTCGTCGGCGACCGACTCGACCCGTCCGCGCTCCGCCGCCGATACGTCTGCGCGCGCGAAGCCGCAGGCCTCCCGCCCCTCCGCTTCCACGACCTCCGTCACACCGCCGGGTCGCTCCTCGTGCGCGTCATCGACCCGGCCAGCGTGAAGGACATCCTCGGGCACGCGGACCTGAAGACGACCGAGCGGTATCTGCATGCGCAGCGCGCGAGCGCGTTGGCCGATGCGGCGACGAAGGCGTTCGCGTCCTCCGGGCCGGCCCCCGAGAAGCCGCGGCTCGCCGAGATCAAGGCGCTACTGCAGGAGCTCGCTCCTCAGGAACGCGAGGCGCTGCTCGCCGCGCAAGGCATCCGGACCTGAGCTTTGCGGCAAAGAAAACCCCGGCCGCTGCCAAGCAGCTGAGCCGGGGACTATGGGCTCAAAGGTAGCGCACGACGCCTCGAGACCCGACGGGCCGAACCGACCTAGGATGAAGACTTGGCTTGCCGTGGGGCAGCTCCCGGGCGCGGGGCAGCCACCGGCCCTGCATCGCTCGCGCGACGCAACCAGATCGAGCCAGACTTGACCTGCTGACTGGCGTGCTTGATCGCCTTCTCTCGTTCTTCCCGGCTGGCCATCTCGTCCTCTCCGTTGTCGCCCGGTGTTCTACAGGTCCTGCCGGTCGTCGTCTCGCTGGCCGAGCAGCTCCTCGAAGTGGCCGAGTGCAAGCAGCTCGTGCTGGCGGTAGGCAGGGAGCAGCGGCCGGAGCTCTTCGGGCACGACAAGATCCGTGAACAGCGGTACCGCGCTGCTTTTCTCGAAGGCTCGCACGCTGCCGTCGTCGTGTTTCCGGCTCTGGCCAGCAAAGCGTTCTCGAGCGACGGCGTCGAACGCGTCGAGATAGCGCCTCGGCGCAACCCCGACGAACGGGACGAATGCGACCCGCTGATCGCCATCCGTCCGTTCCGACAACACGATCGAGTCGTCGTGAAGCTCAGGCGCCTTGCTCTTCTCGTAAGGCTCGACAAAAACCACCCTGTCGATTCCGGCTGCGATCAGATGGCGGGCACAGTTGTGACAGGGGGAACGTGGTCGTGTGGGCGCTGCATCCCTGAACCGCAACGCCTCGCCTCGCAGCATCCAAGAGAGCATCCATCTCAGCGTGGACGGCGCGGCCGAACTCGGTGATGTCCTTCAATCCCGCTGCGAGAAGCTTCTGGGGGAGATCTCCCGCGAGCGCTGCCGCCGCATGCGCCGCAGCCTCTGACTCGTGCCCCAGGACTCCTAGCGTTTCCGCGAACCCGGCCTCAAGCTTTCCCGCGATCGTCTCTGCGAGTTCCTGCTGCGCGCGCTTGTTTGTCTCGATCTCGTGAGCGGCGAACTCGCGGTTGTCCGTCCGCCCGTCTCCTTCCCAGTACGACCCGCCACCGGCGATTGGGACCTCGTTGGCACCCAGCGCCACGACAGCACCGCGCCCATCGACGATGGCCGCGCCCACCTGACGCCCGAGCTCTGCAGATCGCCGCGCTTCGCCAGCGGCGAGGAACTGGGCGTGCTCGTCCTTGGTCGGCGTGGCAAACGGGTCGCCGAAGATGATGCGCAACGTCCGTTCGATGTCCTTGCGAGCGACGTCCGCGTCGCCGCCTCTGATGAAGAAGTCTGCGCGGTGGAACGTGTCCGACACGTCCTGGCCCTCGGACTTCTCCTCGTCCATGTCCCGCCGGATCAACTCCTCAGGTTGATGCTTCCAACGCGACGGATCGTTGTCGCTGCGCGACCTGCGGATCTCGTCAGCCAAGTGGGCGAGGCGGGACTTCTCTGGACTGAACGCCGCAATAACGAACAGGCGCGGGCCGTAGACCGCACGCAGCGTTCGGAGCTCGTCGGGGGTCTTGAGCGACCGGATGACGAACGCATGGCGTTCAAGACCGAGGGGCTGCGCATCCTCGCCATCCCCAACCATTCCGCTCGTGAGCTGACCGCGCGTGGCGACGATATCGCTGACTGCGGCAAGCGCCAAGGCATCGCCGCGCTCCCACTCTCGGCGGAGCGCGTTGCCTGAGTCCATCGCCTGGAAGAGCCGTTCGTCGAACGGCAGGCTGCTAAAGGTCTCTCTCCGAAGTTCCTCGAGGAATCCGCTGAGCCGGATGCATCTCGTCGTGTAGCCGTACTCGTTCAGCTCCGTGCTCAGTTCGTCGGTGAGCATCGCGAGGTCGGTCCCCACCGCGGCGACAAGCGCGATCACCAGCTCGGTCTCGCGCCCGCTCATCCGGCGGCCCCGGAGTCGTTCAGCCGCCCGTAGACCCGCTGCGCGAGGTACTCGCGGACCACGGCGCCAAAGGCGGGGTCGTCGATCATGCGGCCGAAGAACTCCTGGTTGGCGTCGAGCCGATCGATCACGAGTCCCTCCAAGACGCGATCGAGGGCGAGCTTGAAGTTCTCGGGCGTGTTGACCCGTGCCTGGGTCGCGAGCGCCTCGTTCTCGACGCACGTTTGCTCGATCTGGTCGACGAAGACCTTGTCAGCCTCCGTGAACTCGGTCCCGAACCGCTCGTTGAGCCGATCGATGATCTCCGAGAGCTTGGCGAGCTGAGGATCCTGCCCGCCAGTGCCTTCGCCCGTAAACCCGGGGATCACCCCGCCGCCCTCTGTCAGCGAGAGGTCGTGCTCGCCGATCAGCTCGGTCCGGAGATGGGTGAGCACTACGTCGTCGGCGAGGTCGAGGCCAGCGGGCTGCTCGCGCGGCAGCCGGAGCGCGAGGAAGCGGCTGTAGGTGTAGAGCTGCTCGAGTTCCGGGTCGGCGAACGGGACGATCTGCGCGAGGAACGCGTACACGCGTACGAAAGCTGTGAGCGCCGCACGGAAGCCTTCGCGTAGGTCGTCGTCAGCAAGTGCGGCATAACGCTCGATCGCGGGATCCAGCTGCGCGTACAGCGAGGCGTTCGCGGACTCGCCGGAGCCCAGGAACGCCGCCGTAAACGTCGCTGTTTCGTCGCGGTCGATGACAGCGAACTCGTCGAGCCGCGCGGCGGCGTTGTAGAGCAGGTTCGGATCCGTCGGCTCGGCGATCGTCGCCTCGAAGAACGGCGCGAACGCGTCCTGGATCTGCTCGGTGTCGTTCGCGAAGTCGAGCACGAACGTGTCGGTCTTGCCGGGGTAGATCCGGTTCAGCCGGCTGAGCGTCTGGACCGCCTTGACGCCCTCGAGCTTCTTGTCGACGTACATCGTGTGTAGCAGCGGCTGGTCGAAGCCCGTCTGGTACTTCTCGGCCACGATCAGCAACTGGTAGCCGTCGCCGGCGAACTCGACCGGCAATGCACTCTCGGCCAAGCCGCCGTTCATCTGCGACTCGGTGTACGGGCCGCCGTCATCCTCGACCGTCCCGCTGAACGCGACCAGGGTCCGGAGGTCGTCATAGCCCTGCTCGCGAATGTACTGGTCGATCGCGAGCTTGTAGCGAACCGCGTGCAAGCGGCTGCGCGTCACGACCATCGCCTTGGCCTGGCCACCGATCTTTCGCCGCGTGTGCGCACGGAAGTGCTCGATGATCACCTCCGCCTTCTGCGCGAGGTTCGTCGGATGCAACGAAACGAACCGCGCGAGCTGCGCGGCGGCCTTGGCCTTGTCGACATCCGGATCCTGCGCCGCGGCCGACGCGATCTTCCAGTACGAGCCGTACGTCGCGTACCCCTTGAGCACGTCGAGGATGAACCCCTCCTCGATCGCCTGCTTCATCGAGTACACGTGGAACGGCCCGTAGTTCACCTTGCCGTCCGTCGCGCCGAACGCGTCGCTGGGCGTGCCGAACAGCTCTAGCGTGCGCGCCTTCGGCGTCGCCGTGAACGCGAAGAACGAGAGGTTTTCCTGACGACCGCGCGCGGCGACCGCGGCAGCGAGATCGTCCTGGGCATCCGTCGCCGATTCCGCGGCTGCGTCCTGCGCGGCGGCGGCTTCGAGCTGCTGCTCGGCGCTCGCGCCCAGCACCCGCTTGAGGTCCTTCGCCGCCTCGCCGGTCTGGCTGGAGTGCGCCTCGTCCACGATGACTGCGTAGCGACCGGACTTCAGCTCCGCACCCTGCCGCAGGACGACCGGGAACTTCTGCAACGTCGTGATGACCACCTGCGCGCTGCCGCCGGTCAGCGCCGCGGCGAGCTGCGCCGAGTTCTTGTCGATCTTCTTGACCACGCCCGGCTTGTGATCGAACTGGAAGATCGTGTCTTGCAGCTGCCGGTCGAGCACCACCCGGTCGGTGATGACCACGACCTTGTCGAACACCTTGCGGTCCTGTACGTCATGCACGTTGGACAGCTGATGCGCCGTCCACGCGATCGTGTTCGACTTGCCCGACCCCGCCGAGTGCTGCACCAGATACGACCGGCCCGCGCCGCCCGAGCGCGCGTCGGCGACGAGGCGCCGGACCGCGTCCCACTGGTGGTAACGCGGGAAGATGACCGCACCGGTCGGGCCCTTGCCCGTCCCCGGCTCCACATGGACGAAGCGGTGCAGCAGGTCCAGCCAGTTGTCGCGCTGCCACACCTCCTCCCACAGGTACGCGGTCCGGTGACCGGACGGGTTCGGCGGGTTCCCTGCCCCACCGTCAGCCGTGCCCTTGTTGAACGGCAGGAACCGCGTCTCCTTGGACTGCAGCCGCGTCGTCATGAACACCAGCGCCGGGTCGACCGCGAAGTGCGCCACCGCACGACGCCCCGACAGCATCAGGTCCTTCGGGGAGCGGTCGGTGCGGTACTGCTTCTTGGCGTGCTCGACCGTCTGGCCAGTCAGATGGTTCTTCAGTTCCGCCGTCGCAACCGGCAGGCCGTTGACGAACAGCGCGAGGTCAAGCTCGCCGTCATGGCCAGGCGCGTAGCGCAGCTGCCGCGTCACCGCGCAGCGGTTCGCCTGATATCGCTCCTCCAGGGCTGGCGTGAGGCCGTGCGCCGGCCGGAAGTACGCGAGGTCGATCGTCACGCCCAGGTCGGTCACGCCGTGCCGGAGAAGGTCAATCACGCCACGTCGGTTGAGCTCCTCCGTCAGGCGCGCCTTGAACTTCTTCTGCGCGGTCTCCTGATCGCCCCCGTGACGCCCGACGAGCTTCTCCCACGACTCGATCTGGGTCGCACCAATGAAGGTGAACAACTCGACCGTGTCCAACGCGAGATCGCGGTCGTAGGAGGTGTTCGCGCCCTGGTACCAGCCGTGCGCGAGCAAATACGCCTCGATCGCGGCCTCGAACGCCTCTTCGACATGTGCGCCGGGCGTAGTCATGCAACCGCGTTCGCCAACGGTGCCCCGGGAACCTGCAACCTGCCCGTCACCGCCGCCGTGATGAGCGCCTGGCGGCGCTCGTGCAGGAGCGCGATCTGCTTGTCAATGGCGGCAATCGTCGCACCGCTGGTCGCGTCGATCCTCCGAACTACCGCAACGATCTCCGCTTGCCGCCTAGGATCGGGGAGTGGAATCTGGAGCTCACGGAGGTCCGACGAACGGATCTTGCTATTGGCCGTGCCTCGAGCGACCTCGCGAATTTGGGCTCGGACATCGCTCGATCGCATGGCTGCTGCAGCGAAGGCTGCCGAGAGTCGCTCCCCAGGCGTGAGCCGGTACAGGATGTCGGGGAACAGGAGCGTCGGCCCCTCGCCGGCAAGCTCGACCAACGCGGACTCCCCAACACGTTCTCGTGAGCCGGATGCGCGCGCGAGTAGAAGATCGCCATCGCTCACCACGAAACGTCGCCAATCGTCGCGCAGTGCAGCAACGTCGATGCGCTTGTTGCGAGATGGGAAGAACGCGCCAGCACTTACCGCATCCAGGCGCAGCACACCGACCTCACCAGGCTCAGTGGCCGAGGAGGCTTCAGCAACCGCGCTCCAGCCCTGATCGATTCGGCTGAAGACGCGGCGCGCAGTGATGCGAGGCGCGCGCGCCATCAAGCTGTCGACGGCCACTGCGGCGCGCTCCGCAATGAGTTGACGTTGGCGCATTCGAGCGCTTACGAGCGCGTCGATCCGCGCGGTTTCGGTGTCGAGAAGATCAGCGACCACCGCCTGTGCGTGCCGCTCCATTTCCGGGATGCGAAGTCCCGCGACCTGATCGGCGTTCAGGTGCGGCTGCGCAGCGCGGCTGCGACACTCAGTGAAGTAGTCAAGCGCAGGCGTTGACAGCATGACGTACGCGAGGAAACGCGGATCGACGCGCCTCGGTGTAACGCGCAGGTCGTACCCGGGCGCGGCGCCCTCCCACTCGGCGGTGACGATCGCGGAGTCGCCGGTGTAGGCCCCACTCCTCACGACGAGAATTTCCCCGTCGACGAGGGGCGGGCACCGATCCCACGGTACGTCCGACGGATCGGCGCGCATAAGGCTCTCGCGGACGATCTTGCCGCGGTGGATGTTCGTCGCCCGCAGCACCGGGACACCACCGTCTAGCTGCCTCGGCGGTTCGCCTAGCCCATACGTGACATCGGCGAGGTACTTGAGCACAGTTGTTGTCACCCCCGCACCTCCTCCAGGAGCCGAAGGATCTCCTGCTCGACCTCGTCGATCTCAGCGTCGATCTCCTCGAGAGACCGCGGCTCCAGGCACCTGTAGAAGTGACGCGTGAGCGGGATCTCGTAGCCGACCACGCTCTTGCTCTCGTCGACCCAGGCGTCGGGGGCGTGCGGGAGGACCTCGCGCGCGATGTAGTCCTCGACGTTCTCCACAAGGGGGATGCTCTCGTGGTCGCGAAGCTCGAGATCAGGCTCGGGTCGACCCTTGCCGTCGGTTGCGACGTCGCCGTCGGGGTCGCGTGGAAGGAAGGCCGCGACGACGAGCTTCTTCTTGGCCGCAGGGAGCTTGGGCAGTGCCTTTGCGATCGCGGTGGCCGCGTCGGCGACTGACGAACCAGCCGGGACTTTGAGAGAGGCCGTCGCGGCCTTGACCGCGGCCACGACGTCCTCGCCCAGCTTGTCGGCGAGACCGTCCATGCGCTCGCCTGCCCCTTCAAGGTCCACCCGTACTCGCTTCGGCCGCTCGACCGTCACGCGACGGAAGCCGAACGCTTCGTTATCGAACACCTTGCTGGTGTCTGTCTCTGCGAAGTCCTCGTACCAGCGTGCGATCTCGGCGATGCCCGCGTCGGCGATTCGCTTGCGCTTCTCCCCGAGTGACTTCGGCATCTTCTCCCACCGCTCGCGGGCGTCGATCAGCTGCACCTTGCCGAGGCGGCGCTCGGCCTTCGCGTTGGTGACGACCCAGACGTAGGTGCTGATTCCGGTGTTATAGAACAGCTGATCCGGGAGCGCGACGACCGCTTCGAGCCAGTCGTTCTCGATGATCCAGCGGCGGATCTCCGACTCGCCAGAACCGGCGGCGCCCGTGAACAGCGGCGAGCCGTTAAACACGATCGCGATCCGCGACCCGCCCTCTTCGGCGGGCTTCATCTTGCTGATCATGTGCTGCAGGAACAGGAAGCTGCCGTCGTTGATCCGTGGCAGGCCCGCCCCGAAGCGGCCGGAGTGCCCGAGCGTGTCGCGCTCATGCTTGACCTGCACCTCGATCTTCTTCCACTCCACCCCAAACGGCGGATTGGAGAGCATGTAGTCGAAGCGACGCGGGTGCTGGTCGTTGGAGAGGGTGTTGCCGAACGCGATGTTCCCGGCGTCCTGCCCCTTGAGCATCATGTCCGAGCGGCAGATCGCGTACGACTCCGCGTTGAGCTCCTGCCCGAAGACCTCGAGCCGGCCGTCGGGATTCAGTTCGCGCAGGTACTCCTCCGCGGCACTCAGCATGCCGCCTGTCCCGCACGCGGGGTCGTAGAGCGTCTTGACGATCCCCTTCGTGCGCAGCTCCGTGCTGTCACCGGCGAACAGCAGATCCACCATGAGACGGATGACTTCGCGCGGCGTGAAGTGCTCTCCCGCCGTCTCATTGGACTGCTCCGAGAAGCGCCGGATCAGCTCCTCGAAGACGTAGCCCATCTGCAGGTTGCTGACGACGTCCGGGTGCAGGTCGATGTCCGCGAACCTCCCGACTACGAGGTACAGCAGGTCCGCCTCGTCCAGGCGAACGATCTGCTCGTCGAAGTTGAAGCGTTGGAACGTTTCGAACGCGCCCGGAGAGAACCCAGCGATGTACGCCTGCAGCTGGCCCTTGAGCTGCTGCGGGTCGTCGAGCAGGCGCCGGAAGTCGAGCGGTGAGGTGTTGTAGAAGTCGACCCCTGCCGCCCGACGCAGTATCGGATCCGGGTTCGGACGGTGCCCGTGAATCTCGGCTGCCTTGAGGACCGCGGGCTTGGTCGCCTCCAGGACGCAGTCCAGACGGCGCAGCACCGTGAGCGGCAGGATGACCTTGCCGTACTCCGACTGCTTGTAATCCCCGCGAAGCAGGTCGGCTACCGACCAGATGAACGCGACGTGCTGGCTGTGGCCTTCCATCACGCGCCCGAGGTCGACGTGTACCCGCGTGATCTGACGGTCATGGCGTCAACGTAACGTGCCGCAGGCTCGCTCGCCCCGTCGAGCACGGGAGCGACCCGATGGAAGGCAATTGAAGAGGATCGCCCGCTGGCTACGCCGCGACCCCGCGCGTGACCCACCGCTCGATCTCGCTGCGCAGGAACCGGCGGTGCCGGCCGAGCTTGCGTGACGGGATCAGCCCACGTCGCGCCCAGTCACGCACGGTGGACACTGGCACCGCGAGGAGCGCCGCGACCTCGTCCGGGGTCATGAGGTCCGCACGCGTCAGCCCGACCGCGGGTGAAGTGGGATCGCGTTCGATGGACATGCCCACTACTTGGCACGAGCCCCGCGCGATGTTGCCGCCCGCTCGCTGAGCGACGCGTCGACGAAGTTGCGCAGCAGCGGCAACACCCGCGCCGCCGCACTCCAAGACGGTGGTGTGCGATGCCACACGGACAGCAGGAAGACCGCGTCGAGCCGCCCGGGCAACCGGGCTGCTGGGCGCGATCGCGCCCCGCTCCTCGTGGACCCCTGCGGGTCCCGGCCGACGTCCTCCGCGGCCGCAAGCCCGCACGTTCATTCCACGAACGCCCACCACCGGTGGGCAGAAAGGAGCGGTGACGTGAGCGTCAACCGCATCATCCTCTCCGGCCGCCTCACCAGCGATCCGCAGCTGCGGGTCGCCGGCGACTCCAAGGCGGTCATCTGCACCATGCGTCTCGCGATCCAGCGCAAGCGCACCAACGGCCAGGACAAGGGCGCCGTCTTCATCGACGTCACCTCGTTCGACCGGCAGGCGCAGAACTGCGCGAAGTACCTGCGCAAGGGGGCGCGCGTGGCCATCGACGGACGCCTCGAGTTCTCGCAGTGGAAGGCCGACGACGGCCAGATCCGCAGCAAGCACGAGGTGATCGCCCAGGAGGTCGAGTTCCTCGACCCCGCCAAGGCGCCGGCCAACCCGCCGACGCCCCAGCCCGAGGACCAGCACGCGGACTCCCCGGACGCCGCGAGCACCGACGACAACGTCGTGGACATCGACTCCTGCGTGGGCGTCATCGCCCACGAGGACGAGAACCCCGCCTACGTCGTCGCCTCCTGACCCAAAGCGGGCCCGCGACCACCACCGGTCGCGGGCCCGCTCCTCATCCACCACCACAAGGAGCCACACCCGCGTGTCCATCACCAAGCCCGCCGCCAAGCTGCTCGCGCAGCTCGCCGTCAGCGACAACCTCCACGCCAGCATCGAGCGCGACACCGAGGGCAACCCCGTCGTCGTGATCATCGCCCCACTCACCCTCGACCCCGACACCGAGGAGTGACCCGGATGCTCAACACCGTCGCGCTCGTCGGCCGCCTCACCCGCGACCCCGAGCTGCGCGAGACCGGCAGCGGCCGGCCCGTCTGCGACCTGCGGCTCGCCGTCGACGCCCGCGGCGAGGAGCCCGCCTGCTTCGTCGACGTCGTCTGCTTCGACGCCGGCGCCCAGGCCTGCCAGCAGTACCTCACCAAGGGCCGCCTCGTCGCCGTCGACGGACGCCTCGTCCTGGACGAGTGGACCACCAGCGAGGGCGAGAAGCGCTCCCGCCACAAGGTCATCGGCCAGGTCAAGTTCCTGCCCGACGGCACCCGCCCCGACCGCCAGGAGGTGCCCGACCAGCCCGCCGCCGCCTGACCCCGAGTGCGGCGCCGCGCCCGCCTGATTGTGGCACCCGCCAACGCGGATGCGGCGGGCGCGGAACGGCGCCGCACCCGGCGGCACCCGAACCACGGAGGCCCACATGCCCCAGCTCAGCATCCGACCCCCGCGCCTGAAGTTCGGACCCCTCACAGCGCTCGAGAAGGAGCAGGTCGTGCAGATGAGCGCAGACCAGCGCGTCGCCGCGATGTGCGCTGGGCGCCTCACCTACGGACAGCTCGCCTGGTGGGCCAGCCGATGGCCCCACGAGGTCCCGCTCATCAACAACGAGTTCGCCTACCTCGCCTACTTCGAAGCCGAAGCCGCCGAGAGCCACACACGCATCGAAGTCAGCGAGCACGTCGCCGCCCTCGCCCAGGCCGCCTGAGCATGACCGCGGTTCGCGACTTCTACGCGCGCCTCGGGATCACGCTCCTGCGCGCTGCCGGAACCGAGGCGCCCGCCAGGTGCTTTGCCTCACCTGACGCCCACCGACACGACGACCGTCACCCCTCGGTCTCGGTGAACCTCGCCAGCGGAGCCTGGCTCTGCCACGGATGCGGCGCTCGCGGCGGGGCCTACGACGCGGCACTCCAGCGAGGCCACAGTCCACGCAGCGCGATGGACCTCCTCATCAGCTGCGGACTGGCAGAGCCGCGGCGGACCGATCTCCCGCGCCCCGCACGCCAGAAGCCCACGCGGCGGTCTCTCGTCGACCATGGCGCGGCCCCGCCGAAGGAGCTGGTCATCCCCGACACGGCGGTCGCCACGTGGGCGAAACGTCTGGCCCAGAGCTCTTCGCTGCTCGCCCGCCTCGAAGCCGACCGTGCGATCGGTGCCAGCACCGTGACTCGTTTCGCGATCGGGTACGACGGCCGACGCGTAACGATCCCCGTCCGGGACGCAGACGGCGGGCTCGCCGGCGTCCTGCGCTGGCTTCCGTTCGACCGACACGGAGCCCCGAAGATGCTCGCGCTCCCCGGAAGCCGCCGGACGCTCTTCCCTGCACCCGAGCACCTGCCGCCCGGCGCGATCCTGCTCTGCGAAGGGGAACCCGATGCGCTCGCGGCTCACACCGCCAGACTCTTGGCGGTCGCGATCCCGGGAGTCGCCGCCTGGCGACCCGCATGGGCAACCCGCTTCGCCGGCCGGGCCGTGACCGTCGTCATGGACTGCGACGACGAAGGAAGAGCCTGCGCACGACGCGTCGCGCTCGACCTCGGACGCGCAGGCATCACAGCTCAGGTGGTCGATCTGGACCCCGGTCGCGACGACGGCCACGACCTCACCGACCACCTCCTCGCCGGCGGATCGATCAACGAGCTCCGAGGCTGACGTCTCCAGGCGGACGCGCGAATGCGCGTGCCCCGCCGCCCCGAGTGTCGCACGCAAGCGTGCAGTCGGGGACGGCCAACAGGGCCACGCGCACCCGGCGCCGGCCCACCGTCAAGGAGACCACCATGGCCCTCACCGAACAGCAGCGCGCCGACCGACGAGCCGCCGACCGCGACCGCCTCGAAGCCGCCGCCGGAGCCCTCCTCACCAGCGACGGCTGGCAGCACTGGGTCCAGGTCCGCGCGCGCAACGGACTCGCCCGCTACAGCCTCAACAACCAGCTCCTCATCGCCCTCCAAGCGCCGCGCGCGACCTATATCGCCGGCTTCCGCGCCTTCCTCGACCTCGGCTCCTGCGTCCGCAAGGGCGAGAAGGCGATCCGCATCCTCGCCCCCATCCCGCCGAAGAAGAGCGAGCGGGACGACGCCGATTCGAACGAGGACGAGAACCGCATCCGCTTCCGCGCCGTCCCGGTCTTCGACGTCTCCCAGACCGAACCGCTCCCCGACCGCGAGCCCACCCCGCTCGAACCGGAGACGCAGCCCGTCACCGGCGACAGCCACGCCCACCTGATCCCGAAGCTCGAGATCTTCGCCGGCGAACTCGGCTACACCGTCGAGAGGCAGGACACCGGGACCGCGGGCGGATGGTGCGACAGCCGCGCCAAGACCATCGCGATCAGCGCGGCGCTCCCACCCAACGGACAGGTCCGCGTCCTCGTCCACGAACTCGCCCACGCCCTCGGCATCACCTACACCTCGCATACCCGCGCGCAGGCCGAGGTCCTCGTCGACACCGTCACCTACATCGTCTGCGGCAGCGTCGGACTCGACGTCAGCGGAGAAGCGATCCCGTACGTCGCCGGTTGGGGCGAGGACGGAGCAATCGACGCGATTCGGGAATACGCGACGACCGTCGACGCGATCGCGCGCAGGCTCGAGGAGGTCATCGGCGTCGACGCGCCGTAGCCGGAGCCGCAGCCGCAGCCGCCGAACTTACGCGAAGACCGGGCCGGAGGCGATGTCCGATCTTGCGGGTAGACAAGAGTGAATTCGCACGCCGCGCGGGATCGTGCCTGCACTTGGACGCTAAACGGGCGTCGCCGATGATCCGTAGCAAGCTGCTTTCACCGGCCCGCGTGGCAGGCATCGTCGCTCCACCATGCTCAGCGCTTCCGTCGTATTGACGGCCGATCGACTTCTCGGCGAGGATCCGCCGCGAATGCAATTTCCTGACGCCACGGAGAAGTTGAGACCGATGAGTGACCCTTCCGCGGCGAGCACGGAGGAGCTACAGAAGTTGCTGGCCGCCTGGGAGCGGGAGCGCCCACGCATGTGGAGTCGCGTCGTCGAGCTGCGCGGGAACGAGTACCAAGCGGCCTATGGCGCCTACATGGCGACACGTAGCGAGATCGAAGACGTGAAGGACGAACTGCGCCGCCGAGGCGTCATCCGACGCGGACGTCCGCGCAAGACCGCCCAGATTCCCGCGGGGTCGGCCCCCAGGCCTCGGGCGTTGGTGTCGGTCGAGTGCGATGACGCCGCGGTCGCGGTGACGTCGGACGGGCACGTCCGACTGTCCGAAGGAGATCGCCTCGACGTGCGGGTCGCGGTGCTGCAAGGGATCGGCGGACTCCGCGAGCCGCCGGGCGCCGTGCTCGAGGGCATCTTCACCGGGCGCAAACCGACCAAGGGCACCGACGTCGAGAACCTCCTGCTTCTCAACATGCAGGTCCCTGCCAGTCGCATCGCTGACGGGTTCCGCTTCGAGCACATCGACGACCACGACGGCCCGCGGGTGTCGTACCGCTACAGCTACCGCCGACCCGACGATCCCTTTGAAGTGTGGGAAGAGGGGCGGACCGTCGTCGAGTGGAAGGACGTCCCGGCCGACCAACTCACCGCACCGGCCGTCTGGAAGGCGTTGAGGACCGGAGACGTGCATCTCGGAGATGCAGCTCATGGAGATTCTCCGCTGATCGTGACGGCGAACGTGACCGGCGAGCGGCTGACAACAAACGCGATCAAAGCCGTCGTCGACGGCGCCGTCGCCGCCGTCCAGTACGGCGTCGGCCTCGAGCGTCAGGTGGTCGTGCTGGCGCAGCGACTCGGAGCGTCTGTCTCCGACATCCTGCAGTTGGCCAGCGGAGCAGATCGTGCGGTCCTCGGACGATGTGACAGGTTGATTCGTGCCGACGGTGGGATCGATCCGGACGACCATCGCATAGTCGCGGGACAGGTGGTGCGGACCGCGGCCGATCGCGCAAGGAGCAAGGTCACGGTACGCATCGCGACCGCACGCGCTCGTCTGACGCTCGGCGACCCAGGGGCGGCCGCCATCCACGCGCCGCCCCTCGCAGGGCACGAGCGCCAGCGAGCCCAACCGACTCGCACCGCAGGTAGGGGCATGGCACAAAAGCCGAAGGCGGCGAAGCGCCTGCGCTCACTAGACATCGTCGAGGCCGTGCTCGTCGACCAAGGCCACGAGGTGCGTCGCGACGGTGGCCAGAGCTCCCGAGTCTTCGCACTGCGCGACGGCAAGCTGACCGAGGTGCACGTCCGTAGCTGCACCGGAGACAACTACACGTATTGGCAGCAGAAACGGCTCGAGCTCCGCGAGGGAGTGATCGCCGCGGTCGTGAAGTACGCCGAGGGTCGTGAGCCGGCGGTGTACTTCATCCCCGCCCTCGAGTGGACGACGAACGATCCGCTCCTGGTCAGCAAGGATTACGGGCCGTTCGCCAAGAGTCCGCCGGAATATGCGCTCGACTTCTTCGCGGGCGCGGATTCGCTGGAGCGATACCGAGTCCGATGAGCGCTTGCGCCTATGTGATTTCTTCTGGCTCAGCCCTCGGTTTGGTCGACCTCTGCATTGCGACCGGTCGACACCTGCGTGACCCGACTCCCCGTCCGTCACGACAACTACTCGCACGTTCCTCCTCGTCACCTGTACGTACGGCACCGCCGTTCCCGCGGACACTGAAGCGAGCTGACCACGACGATGCTCAGGTGATCCGAGTGCGAGCCTCGTCTGACAGCGATACGAGTGGCCGGGGGCTAGGGTCGTCCGCAGTCGCCGTCGCCTGTCGCCAGCTCGTTGTTGATGGCAACGAGCTCGGCGATCTTGGTAGCGATGACTTCCATCGAGTCCTCCGCCGTGTCCAGGCCGTTGCGCGAGCCGAGCAGTGGGCTGACCTTCCGAACCTCATCGTAGGTCGTCCTATGCACGACGGGGATGAGCTGATCGCGCGCCAGAAGCTCCGAGAGCTCCTTGTCTGAGACCCCTCGGTTGTCGACGCGCTCCAGTAGCGCCGGTGTGATGAGGACGAGGCCCGCACGCGACTTCGCCAGACCCCGGTCGATCTCGCGCATGAACGGCTGGCCTAGCAGGACGTCCTTCTCGCTGAACCAGACCGACACGTTCTTGGCATCGAGCAGGTCGTGCAGTTCAGTGGCGGCACCGCGCCGGTCGTCCCACGCGTGACAGAGGAAGAGGTCGCGAAGGTCCGACTGCCGTCCTCGCAACTCGACCGCTCGACGGTACGGAGCCAGCGCCTTGACTTGCTCGGCGGTGTAATGCACCGACGAGCTACTTGGCGACCACTTGGGCCGCGCCCCGCCGCCGCGTGACGTGCCCGAGCTACCGACACCTCCACTCCCGCCGCCGC
Organism: Conexibacter sp. W3-3-2; assembly: GCF_009707605.1. Classification (NCBI taxonomy): domain Bacteria; kingdom Bacillati; phylum Actinomycetota; class Thermoleophilia; order Solirubrobacterales; family Conexibacteraceae; genus Conexibacter; species Conexibacter sp. W3-3-2. The sequence continues at coordinate 2,325,052 of NZ_WLYW01000001.1, forward strand.
GCGGGGAGTAACCCGATGACGGGTAGTGCGACGGCCGCGAGTAGTACCCGTAACGCCCGCCACACGCAGGGCAGGCCGCAGCTCCGCTGGCGGTTCGGTGACCCTGAACGGGAGCTGTACACCTAGCCATAGCTGGATGGTAGACCGCGCAGATGACGTCGGACGCGGACAGCAGGAGGGCCGCTCGAACCCGCCGACGGCAGGCTCGTCGCTCAAGCCGCTGCTGCGCGAAGGCGTGGGTGAGCATCGAAGTGGCTTGATGTCAGCTCGAGGTCCCTCCAGCCGACCCGAAGGGTATGGGAGGTTGTCCGAGCGCGTCCGCAGCCTATGGGAACGTATGTTCGATATGACCTCGAGAACCACCGACGCTCCGCTGGGTCGACTCGTGTTGCTCCTCAGCGCCTACGCGCCTGTGCTGATCGTGGCGGGCATCCGGGGTCTCGACGCGTACGCGGCGTTCATCGCGATCGGCATCGGCATCGGCATGCTCGTGGCATGGGCGGTCGTCCTCGCCTGCCTGCCGCGCGGCCAACAGCGCGATGTTCAGGTCGACGAGATCGAGCCCATCGACGCTGAAGTCACTGGGTACATCGTGTCGATACTCCTCCCCGCCGTCGCGGCCGGCACACCAACGACACAGGACTGGGTGGCCTACAGCCTGTGCGCGGTCCTGATCCTGGTCGTGGCCTACTTCGCAAAGCTCTGGTCGGTCAACCCCCTCGTCTATCTTGCGGGAATGCGAGCGGTGCGAGTTACCATCAGCGGAACCCAGCACGTAGCCCTCGCACGAGATCTCCCCCAGCAAGGGCACACCGCCGTCATCCGCCGCCTTGCTGGCGTCCTGTTCATCGCCCCGGACCCTCATGCCCGCTCCTGACCTTCGCGCGATGTTCGGCCGACGCCCGGCCACCAACGGCGAGCCCGCTTTCGGCCACGTCGACTTGGACGAGACCGCGCGCCGCGACCTCGCCGAGAACGCCGAAGCGCTCCACGCGCGCCTCACCTCCAAGACGCAGATCGCGTTTAGCGTCAACGACATCGTCGTCGACGGCGAGATCATGGTTGCGCCGCTCGAAGATTTCGACGACCACTTCCAGCCGGACGCTCCATGGAGTTTCGAGCGCGCCGTCATCGAGATCCGTCGCCAGCAACTCCCTGACCTCCTGGGCGAGAGCGACATCCGCACCGGCCGGTGGAGCTTCTACCTAACCAGGCTCCGGGGCACCCCAGACATCGTCACCGTGCGCGGTCAGAGCCCAACCTTTGGGCTGCAGTCACGCAACAAGTTCCGAGCGATGCTCGCCGGCAACCAACTCAAAGCCGTCGAAGGTCCGCTCGTAGCCTTCGAGCTCGGTGCCGACGCCATCGTCGTCGACGACACCGTCTACGTCGCGCACCCACAGCGCCTTGAAGCCCGCTTCGTCGATGGCGACGAGGTCAAGCGCCGCGCCCCCGACGCCGTCGTCGCCTTCAACGAGGCCATCGACGCTGACCTCACCTCGACCGCCATCGACGCGATCATCCACGTCGCCAGTAGCAACGTGCATGTCGCCCGCCGCGTTCAGCAGCTCGTTCGTGAAGGCACCCTCGGACACGTCACCACCGAGGCGCTCCGCGCCGGAGTCGGCGTCACCGGTCTTGGCGGGGACGCCTTCGGGACGACCGGGCCGATCGACGTGGCGACGCCCGAGGCAGCCACGGTCCTCGTAGAGCTCGCCGCCGATCTCTACTACCAGCCCGTCTTCGACCCATCGCCGCGACGTGTCGCCGCCTACCGGCGGGTCACCCGCAAGGGCAGTAGCTCGTCCTAGCTCTCCCGTGTCCGCGTGGATGTCGGCGAACGGTCGCGGTGGCGGAGCGCCTGGGCCCCGGTCCGAGGAGTTCATACGGACCTACCGCGAAGGCATGTGACGCCAGCAGAACGGTCCGCGATGGCAGAGCTGGTGCGCTCGTTCGCGAACGAGAGGCTCGAGAGCGCAGCCCGAGCGGACCTCGGTGAGTTCGCGGAGCTCTTGGCCCAAATCACAGCCGACGCCCGGTGGGAACTCGACTATTCGCGCAAGCTCGACGGTCGCATGCGCGACGGGCGCTGACTGCTGCTTCCCGCGTGATCTCGGGCGCAGCGGCCTCGGTTAGCGCTGAGGCTGGCACCCCGGCGGCGGGCACGGTCAACCCTGACGGGTACGGCGCGGAGCGCCTTGCTCGCGCCTTGCCGGCGCGCCGGTCGCCGGCGCATGACCGAGACCGCCCAGGCCTGTCCCCCACAGCACGGCGACGAGACCGCGCTCTACCTCGAGCACGCCGATCGGCTCTTCCGCGCAGTCCGCAGCGCCGTCGACGCGAGCAACGAGACCGTCGAGGACGCCTGCCAGCACGCGTGGGCCCAGTTCCTGCGCTACCAGCCCGATCGCGAGCACGTGGTCGCCTGGTTGCGCCTCACCGCGACTCGCCGCGTCTGGGCTCTCGCGGCCCGGGAGCGCCACGACCTCTCGCTCGACGTCCCCATCGGCGACGACGGAACCGGCGGGACGCTCACCGACCTGGTTCCGGGCACAAGCATCGAGATTCAGCTCGACGCGCGCGAAGCCCTTCGCTCGCTCGCCGCTCTGCGCCCAACGCACCGATACGCGATGTCGCGACGCGTCGCCGGACTCTCCTACCGAGAGATCGAAGCCGAAGGCGGGCTCTCCTACACCCAGGTCAATCGTCATCTCGCCGGGGCCAGCGCCGCATTGCGACGCCGGTAGGGCAACACATTGGGGCGGCGTCGCCAAGAGGACGACATGCCCCGCCTCCCTCGACCTCGCGGCTTCGACATCCGCGACGACCCCGGCGACTCCTACGACGCCACCGGCCAGTTCCCGCACCTCGCACGGGCCACCGCGACGTCGGGCCACGGCACTCCAGAGCACACCAAGCCTCCCAGCGCCGATACCAGCGCGGGAGCCTCGCCTCACCGCGCCGGCACCTTCACCAAGCGGCTCCGGTCCTGGGGCGTCGTGACCGGCGTCGCGGCCGCTGCGCTCGTCATTGCGGTCGCGGGACGTCCGTCCGCGGGCCCTCCGTCGCCGCCGGCACCGGCGCCCGCGCCGCCGCGGTCGCCGCTGGTCCCTGAGCCTGCCCCTACGAGGCCGGCCGCGAAGCCGGTCGCGGCGGCCGAGCGCTCCCAGTCCCGGCGGCGCGCGAAGCGGACGCCGCGGACTTCGCCTGTTCTGCGCCGTCGCGCCGCCGCCCGGATGGTCGCTCCCGCGCCGCCGGCGCCGGCGCCGCGCCCGTCGACGGTCGCCCGGGCAAGGCCCGCCCCGGTTCGGAAGCCCGCACCGGCGGGCGAGGAGTTCGTCCTCGGTGCGCCCTGAGTCACGCAGCCTCACCCTCGCACGCGTCCTCGCGCGGGCGCCGCGGCTCGCCATCATCGGCGCAGGCCTTCTCCTCGCCGCGGCCGGCCTGCGTGGAGCACTTGCGCCACCGGCTCCGATCACGTCGACCGCGCGCGTCACGACGGCCGCGCCCGTCTCGGTCGCCCCGTTCGCCGAAGCGTTCGTGCGCGAGCTCCTCACCTGGGACGGCCGCGACCCCGCCGAGCGCGAGCGGCGCCTGCGCGCCTACCTCGCCGAGGGCCTCGACCCCGACGCAGGGATCACCCCCGTGCCTGGGACCGCTCAGCGGCCCGAGTGGACCGTCGCCACCGGAGCACGGGCGGCAGAGCACGCAGGCGGGTGGCGGGTTGCCGTGCTCGCTGGACTACCCAGCGGCCGGCGGATCACGCTGCTCGTCACCGTGACCGCCGGTGCCGCGGGCGACCTCGTCGTCAGCGACTACCCGAGCCTCACCGCGCTCGCCGCGCGCAGCACGGCGCGCCCGCAGGAGTGGAACGACTTCGTCGAGGACGCCGGGCTCGAGCGCGTCGTCGAGCGCGCGCTGCGCAACTACCTCGCCGGCAACGCCGGCGACCTCCAGGCCGACCTCGCCCCCGGCGCCCACGTCACCACCCCCGAGACGACCGCGCAGCTCACCGCGATCGACGAGCTCGCCTGGCAGCAGCCCGGCCGACGCGTCGCCGCGCTCGCCACCGCCGAGCTCGCCGACGGCACCCGCCTGCGCCTGCGCTTCCACCTCTCCCTCACCCGCGACGGCCGCTGGTTCGTCGCCGCCATCAACCCGACCCATCACACCACCCAAGGAGCCGCACCATGAGCACCCGCCCCCGCACCGTCCACACCTCGCCCCGGTCCCCGCAGGCGTTGCGGTCGCGCGCACTGCCGATCGCGCTCGCCTGCCTGCTCGCGATCCTCGCCCTTACCCTCGTCGTCGACGACGCCTTGGCGGCGAACTCCGCCGCCGACGTCGGCCGAAACCTCGGCGGCCTCCTGAAGACCTGGGCGACCTGGCTCTTCGGCGGGGCCACCGCGATCATCGCCGTCACGCACCTCGGGCGCCGCGACGTCGCTGGCGCCCTCGTCTTCGCCGGTATGGCGATCCTCGTCGGCGGATTCGTCCTCGCCGGCCCACAGGTCGCCGACTTCATCCGCGGCATCTACGAGTTCGCCGACACCGGCCGCTGACCCATGGCCCCCGTCGACCCGCACGCCGGGATGGAGATCCGCTCCTTCCACGTCGTCTTCCGCCTCGAGCGACGCCTTCACCGCATCGACCGCTGGCGCCTGCCGTTCCCGCACGGCATCCCTGTCGCGGCGATCGGCCACGCCGCTGCCGTCCTTTGCCTCATCGTCGCGCTCGGCCAGCTTCCCGGCCTCGGCGCGATCCTCGGTGCGCTTCCCGCCCCGTTGACCTACGTGCTCGCCCCGGCGGCCGCGGCGATGGCGCTCACCCGGCTGCGGATCGACGGGCGCCCCGCCCACCGCTACCTCCTCGCCCGCACCACCAACGCCCTCACCCCGCAGCGCACCGCCGTCGCACGCCCCGCCCCGCTCAGCCCCCACCCGATCCCCGACGGCCCCCTCCTCACCCACAGCCCCACCGCCACCGCGTACCCCGCGTGCGAGATCACCGGACCGGCAACCGTGCGCCTCCTGCGTCCCGCGCGTGCGCACGCGCGCGCGAGAACGCTCCACATGCGCGCGATCCCCGGCCCTACGCTCACCCGACCCAAGGTCATCCGCCTCGCCCCCGGCCAGCGCCTTCGCATCCGGAGCCAGACGTGAAGGCGCCCGCGGTGTTCGCGACCGGGAACCTCGTCTTCCCCCGCCGCCTGAACGACGTGTGGGCGCTCTACCGCCTCGAACTCACCAGCTACGACGGCCTCACCACCACCGAGAAGATCGCGCTGCTCGGCGCGCTCGCCCGGCTCATCCACGCGCTGAAGACCGACATCACGCTTCACCGCGTCACGCGCGCCTGGTCCGCCGCCGAGTACGAGCAGCGCGCGATCGGCCAGCTCGACTCTCGCCACGGACACCCCGACGAGTGGGCCGCGCACCTCGCCGCCCACCGCGACCTCCTCGAGCACCGCCAGATCCTGCGCCCCGAGGTCTGGCTCGCCGCCCGCCTCCCCAGCCCACGGCCCGACGGGCTTTGGAGCACGGTGCGGGAGGCGATCGGTTGGGAGGACCCCGCCGGCCTGTCGGAGACCCGGCTGCGCGAGCTCGCCACCCGCGAGCAACAGCTTCACCACCGCATCAGGGAGCACATCGCCTGCCGGCGCGCGAGCACCCTCGATCTCCAATGGCTCATCCGCCGCGCGTTCACCCGTGGCCTGGGCGAGCCCGACCTCGACCTCCACCACCGCCCGCAGGCGATGGTCATCGCTAACGGCGACGAGCTGCGCTACCGGCCGCTGCGCGCCGACCTGCTGCGCTGGGCCAACCACCCGATCACCACGACCGGCCGCACGCTCACCGCCGAGACCGAATACGGCACGAGCCACCAGGCGCACCTCGCCCTGGGTGCCCTGCCCACCACCGTCGCGTTCCCCGGTCCGGGCGCCGAGCTCCTCTTCGCCCCCATGGAAGCCGCCGGGTTCGGGGTCGACGCCGCCGTCTGCATCCGCCACGTCGCCAACGACCGCGCCGCCGCGCTCGTGCGCCGCAAGGTCGTCGACGCCGACAACGCCTACGGCGAAGAGACCCAGGGCGCGCACGGCGCGAGCACCGACGGCGCGCGTCGACCGCACGCCGCTCGCGCCCTGGAGGACTACCTCTCCGGCGACGCCCGCCCGCCGCTCCTTCACACCTCGATCAGCCTCGCCGTCGGCGCACCCACCTCCGAGCTGCTCGACGAACGCGTCGCGCAGCTGCGCACCCTCTACAGCCCCGTCTCCCTCCACCGGCCGCTCGGCGACCAGCACCGCCTCTTCCTCGAGCACCTCCCCGGCCACGGCACCCAGATCGGCGACTACGCCGACTACCTCCTCGTCGAGCAGCTCGGCGCGATGGTCCCGACCGCGACCACCCACGTCGGCCCCGACCGCGGCGCCTACATCGGCCACACCCTCACCGGCAGCGGCCAGCCCGTCCTGCACGACCCGACCGAAGCAAGCCGGACCAGTCGGCCGCCCGCCACGCTGCTCGCCGGCACGCTCGGCTCCGGCAAGACCGTCGCGCTGCAGCTCCTGCTCCATCAGGCGTTCCTGCAGGGAGCGCGGATCGTCGACATCGACCCCAAGGGCGACCACCGCCTCGACCAGCTCCCCGCCATGGCAGGGCACGTCGAGCGCATCGAGCTCACCGCCGGCCCCGAACACCGCGGCCTCCTCGACCCGCTACGGATCGCACCGCCCGGCACCGCCGAGGACCTCGCCGTCTCCTTCCTGTGCGACGTCCTCCCCCAGCCCGTCGCCCCGGAGTGGCGCGCCGAGGTCCGCCGCGCCGTCAAGACCGTTACCCACGGCGACGGGCCTCGCTGCTGCCAGGCCGTCATCGACGCCCTCCGTTCAGGGGAGGATCCGGCGCCGCGGGTCGCCGGGGTCCTCGAGGTCTACGCCGACACCGGCCTCGCCCAGCTCGGCTTCGCCACCACCGACCACCACGTCGATCCTGCCGGCGGCAAGCAGGTCACGTCGCTGCGGATCCGCAACCTCCCCCGCCCCCTTCCCGGCACGCCGCGGGCAGAGCTCTCCGAGGAGGAACGCATCGGCCAGGCCGTTCTGCGGCTGCTCGCCGCCTACGCGATGCACCACATGGGCCACGACCGCTCCCGCCACAAGGCTTTGGGCTTCGACGAAGCGTGGTTCCTGCTCTCCGACGCCGCCGGACGGCGGCTCATCGAGCACCTCAACCGATGGGGCCGCTCGGAGAACGCCACCCCGTTCCTCGTCACCCACCTCATCGGCGACGCCCAAGAGCTCGACAACCTCATCGGCACCCGGCTCGTCTTCGGCATGGAATCCGACAAGGAAGCCGCCGCCGCCCTCGAGCTCCTGCGCCTGGACCCCACCGACGACCGCCAGCGCCAACGCCTGCTCGCCTTCCGCCAGGGCGCCTGCCTCATGCGCGACCTGCACGGTCGCGTCGCCCCCGTCCAGATCGACCCCGCCGACCCCGACCTCCTCTCCGCGCTGGACACCACCCCGCCAGAGGCCGGCGCGTGAGAGCACTCGTCGGGCTGCTCGCGGCGACCGTCGTGTTGCTCGCGCTCGCCGCACCGGCGAGCGCCGCCGACCCGCTGCGCACCCTAGGCGGCGACAGCCCACTCTGCGCGAACAACGCCGCCGGTCTCGACGCCCGGACCCGGGCGGACTGCGCGGCGACCGGCGCGATCGAGCACCCCTACCCGCTAGACCGCTACCGCTTCGATTGGCACATCGACACCGGCCTCACCAAGGACCCCACCTCCAACCTGCTCGCCGCCGTGCAGTGGCTGCTTTCGATGGCCTGGCTCGCCCTCCTCTACGGGCTCAAGGGCGTGCTCCTCGCCTTCCAATGGGCGTTCAGCCTCGACCTCCTCAACGAGGCGATGCGCCCCGCCCGCGATGCCCTGCAGCGCCTCCACACCCGCACCCTCGGCCAGCCGTGGCTGCTCGCCGCCATCACCACCCTTGGCCTCTGGGCCCTGTGGCGGGGGATCGTCCAGCGCCGCCACACCGAGACCGCCGCGGGACTCGCCGCCGCCGCCCTCATGATGGCCGGCGCCCTCTTCGTCATCGCCCGGCCCGCCGAGACGATCGGCGCCCTCTCCAAAGGCGCCAACGACGTCTCGCTCGGCTTCCTCTCCGGCGCCGCCGACGGCACCCTCACCCGCCCCGCCCGCACGATTGCCGGCAGCTCCCGACAGATCTTCGACGCCGTCGTCCTCAGACCGTGGTGCGCGATGAACTTCGCCGACGTCACCTGGTGCCTTCAGAAGGCCCCCGGGGACCGGCTCACCCGCGCCGAGCGCTGGCTGCGCTACGACCCCGACACCCGACCGCGCACCGCCGAGTGGCAGATCATCGACGACCCCGACTCCGAACCCTGGACCAACCAGCCCGACGTCCTGGGAATCACCGTCCCCGGCACCGACCTCCTTCAGGCCGACGACGACGACATCCGCGACCAGCTCGCCGGCTACCGCCCGACGAAGGCCGACCGCGAGCGCGTCGAGATCCAGGGCAAGGGCAAGACCGTCGTACGGGTCGGGCTGTTCTGCCTCATCGCGCTCGGCATGGCCGGCTGCATCCTCCTCATCGGCTGGCTCGCCCTCCGCGTCCTCCTCCAGGGCCTCCTCACGCTCGTCCTCCTGCTCGCCGCCCCCGTCATGCTGCTCGCCCCCGCCTTCGGCGAACACGGCCGCCGCCTCTTCACCGGCTGGGCCAAAAAGCTCCTCGCCGCCGCCGTCGCCAAAGCGATCTACGCGCTGCTGCTCGCGATCGTCCTCGCCATCAACGGCATCGTCGCCGGCCTCGACACCGACCTGCCGTGGCTCGCCGTCTGGCTCGTCAGCGCCGTCTTCTGGTGGGGCGTCCTACTCAAACGCGACGAGCTCCTCGGCTGGCTCTCCCTGGGCACCCAGGACGACAAGAGCAACTCGCTCGCCCGCGCCTACTACGCCGCCCGCATGACCGCCCCCGTGGCCAGCGCCCTCACCGGCGGCACCGCCACCGTCGCGGGCGCCCCCGTCGCGGCGACGCTCGTCGCCAGCGGCGCCGCGCGCACCGCCCACACCCACCGCCGCGAGGACGCCGACGAAGGTTTGCGTGTCGCCGCGACCACTGAGCTGCGCGACCGCGCCCGCGCCCGACTCGACCACCGCTACACCCAGCTGCACGAGACGCTCACCGCGCACGACGACGCGCGCGCGAAGACCCAGGGCCTCACCCGACGGATCACCACCCTCGAGCGCACGATCGACCAGGCCGAGAACGCCGAGCGCCGCGCCCGCACCCCCGAGGACCGCGCCGAGGCCCAGCAGCGCCGCCGCGACGCCCGCGCCGAGCGCGGCAAGCTCATCGCCCAGCGCAAAGCGCTCGAACCGCGCCTCATGCCCCGCGCCGAGGAAGGCGTCGCCCGCCGCTTCATCGAGACCGCCGACCGCACCCAGGTCGAGACCGGCGAGCGATACAGCACCCGCCAGCTGGACCTCCAGATCGAAGAGCTCCGCGCCGACACCGAGCACCCCACCACCGACGAGCGGCACGCCTGGCGCGCACAGTCCTGGCGGCCCGGCCTCCCCGAAGCCCAACTCGCCGACCTCGCCCCCGACGACCGACAGGAACTCGACCGCCACCTCACCGCCCAGCTCGACCGCGACCGCGCCCTGCTCGCCGCCGTCCCTTCGCTCGAACAGCCCTCGACCCGACCCCGCGGCGCCGCGCGCCGCACCGCCCGCCAGGCCGTCGACCCCGATCTGCTGCGCGACCGCACCCGCGAAGCACGCGACCAGCGGCGCAACCCCGCACCCGTCCCCGACCACCACCGATGAGCACCCGCACGCGGTCGGCGCTCGCCCCGATCGCCGTCCTGACCACAGCGGCGGCCATGGCTGCACCAAGCGGCCCCCAACGGCCGACCAACCCCGCCGAGCCCGCGGTCGCGATCGTGAGCTCGCCCGTCTCGGCCACCGCGCCCGCCCGGGCCTTGCGCAAACTGTCCCCGCTCGCCGTTGTCCGGCGGGCGCTGCGGTGGCAACTCACCGTCGAGACCGGCCGCCCCCGCCCCGTCCCCGCGCGGACCTTCACCGACCCCCTCGCCGCCGCGATGACCACCCGACCACCGCGACCGGCCCCCCATCTCCGCGTCGGCCGAACTCGTTCGACTCCACGAGCAGACACCGTTCGCCGGCGTCCGGCGCGTGCTCGCGACCATCCGGCGGGACGGCCGCGCCGAGCACGTCGCGCTCCTCGTCATCTGTCGCCCAGACTGCCGCGTGGCGAGCATCGAATGACCGGCCCGGTCGTCGCGCGCGTCAGCCTCGTCGCCGCCACACTCCCCGCCCTCGTCCTCCTGCTGCTCGTCGTGACCGTCCTCGGTGCCCCCGAGCAGGCCGACAGCTCCACCGGCGACACCGCCTACGGGCTCAGCGACGAAGCCCGCAACGACATCCCCGCCGACTACCTCGCGCTCTACCTCGACGCCGCGAAGGCCGAGGGACTCGACTGGGCGATCCTCGCCGCCGTCGGAAAGATCGAGACCGACCACGGCCGCAGCCCCCTCCCCGGCGTGAAGTCCGGCGTCAACAGCCACGGCTGCTGCGGCGGCCCCATGCAGTTCTGGATCGCCCCGCCACACCCCAACACCTGGGACGCCTACGGCGTCGACGGCAACCGCGACGGCCGCAAGAACCCGCACGACCCCGTCGACGCCATCCCCGCCGCCGCCCGCTACCTCAAGGCCTCAGGCGCCCCGCGCGACTGGCGCCGCGCACTCTTCGCCTACAACCACGCCACCTGGTACGTCACCCAGGTCCTCGACCAAGCCGACCGCTACCGCGGCGACCCCGCCGGCCTCACCGACCTCCCCGCCGCCGGAGACGACCGGCTCGCGACGGTCCTCGCCACCGCCGAAACCCTGGATCGCGCCCGGATCCCGTACTGCTACGGCGGCGGACACGGCGTGACGCCGGCGCGACCAACGCGCGGCCAGTACTGCTGGCACGCCGCGCCCGAGCGCAAGGTCTACGCCAGCCCCGACCAAGGCCTCGACTGCTCAAGCAGCGTCTCCCTCATCCTGCAGCGCGCCGGCTACAAGCTCCCCACCATGACCAGCGGCGCGGCTCGCCCGCTGGGGCGAACCAGGGCCCGGACGGCACGTCACCATCTGGGCGAACGCCGAGCACGTCTACCTCCAGATCGGCAATCGCTACTGGGGCACCAGCAGCGAGAACCCGCGGCACGGACCCGGCTGGCACGGCCCGCGGAGTGGCGCCGGGTTCGTGGCTCGGCATCCCGCGGGGCTGTAGGTAATCGCCCCGGCTCACGCTCGATTCCACTCAGCGCTGCCGGTCCCGAATCCCGCGCCGCTTGGCTACGCGCCGTCGTCGGAGTCATCAGGAGCTTCGAGAAACACGCCCATCCCGAGAAGTTCGCCGCTCATCCGCTGGCAACGGGCGATGAACGCGTCACGGTTGCCCTGCGGGATGTCGCTGTTGTGCTGGCGGACCTGAAGTTCGACGAATGCCCTGGCGATGCTGTCGTGTGGCAGCTCCAGGAGTCGCTGCGCGACGAGAGCCGCCATATCGGACAGGCCGCTCCCAATGTGGAACCCGAGCGACCGCGTGTTCGGGATCACCCAGCAGCCCATACGCGCGAGTTCCTCGGCGATCCAGTCCGACGGGCTCGGCTCTGCCCCGCTGTTGGCCTCGTGGAGCACCTCGTGCACCCGGACGAGCGCAGCAACGGCGTCGTGCGTCCCGTGCCAGTCCTCGCCTTTGCCGTACCGCCGCCCGGCGGCGATACCTGCACGGCCGAGCGCGAAGCCGAGCGTCTCAATCGTCTCGCGGTCCTGGCTCCCGGGCAGCCTTCGGACAATCATCGAGCCGGCATCGATGATCGCGTCGTTGAGCCGCGCATCGTCGTCGTGGTCCGCCCGTCCTGCAAGTTCCACGAGCAGCGCGAACAGCGCCCGTGTGGGGTGCTCGATTCGATCGCCGTCGAAACCGTAAACCACCGCGGGCGGCGGAACCGCTGCAAGGTGCTGGCCGAGCCACCCGATGGTCTTCACGGCAGGAATCCCGTTCGCCGCCGCAGTCGCACGAAGCGCATCGATCGCTGCCATGACCGGACGGTGCTCCCCGAGGCGCCGCTCGGCGAGCGACGAGATGCCCTTTGCGAGTGCCTCGGCGGCGTCATCTGACATCGGTACCCCGCCGACGACCCCGAGCGCGGAGCACAGACGCACCTTGCAGTCCTCGGACCCCTGCCGATGTGCGGACTCCTCGAGGGCCTGAGCGTTCGCGACGAGATGGCCAACCGCTGCCGCATCAAGCGAGCCGGTGGTAAGGCGTCGACCGATGACGTCGAGCGCGCTGCGCCAAGTTCGCATGTTGCCGTTCTTGAGGCCAGCCGCCGCGGCGTCGAAAAGCATCTCCGAGGGGTCGGTCCGGAAGCCGCGGAGCGCGAGGCGGCGAACCTTCATCCAGCGCTCGACGACGGACCAGCGAACGCGCCGAAGACGGCCTGGCTTCGCGGCGTCACCCCGAAGTCCCGGGATCTCGGCACCAAACCAGCGATACCTGCGCCCGGCAACGTCGAAGCCGAACTCGTTGGCCTGCCGCCATCGCACAGCGAGCGCGTAACGGTTGAGCCGCCGCGTCGTCACTCGCTTCCCGACCGTGGCCAGGAACATTCCCGGCCGACTCACCGACAGCAGTAGGTAGCCGACGACGAGCATCGTCGCCGCGATGCCGGCAGCGACGAGCACGGCGGCGACGCGCTCGGTGAGCCAGGCGGGCACCTCCCCCCGGCCGAACGAGACGAGCATGAGAACTGGCGTTGGAAACACCACGGCACCCGCCGCAACGAAGCGCCATCGCAGTAGGAAGCTGATCGCGGCGTCATCCCCGTAACGGCCGTAGGCGTGTCCGAAGATCAGGCCGCCTGCGGCCAGAAGGATCGTGATCGTCCCGAGCGAGAAAGGGGCGAGTCGCAGCAGTTCGGTGACCGTCACGGGAGCAGTGTCTCGCGTGGGCACGACGGGCCGACGCCGTTCAGCGAAGCGGCGTCAACACATCCCGCCCGTCGCTCCAAGAACGGGGCGTGCACACCCTTCACGCCGCCCCAACCTGCCGCCGACCCGATTGCGGCGACACAGCCGTCGCCCCGCACGGCTTCTGCGTCCGTCACGACCTCGCCTACGCGGAATGGCGTGCCTGGCGCGACGACCTCGAACGCGACGACCTCGGCGACGCCGACGTCCCCGAAGGAGAAGAGCCCGACGCCCTGACCGCCAACGCGCTCGATCTCCTCTGGCGCTACCTCACGCCCGGCCCCTTCCGACGCGAGGAGAACTGACGACGGTGCTGCGGGCTACGCAAGAGCCTCGGATGTCCCACCGAGCCCCTACCGAAGTCCCCCCACGGGAGCCGGCAGCCCTCGGGAGAAAAGACCTGGAAATCGACGGATTCGCGCGAGGTGTCCTGGCCGGACACCTCGCGCAGAGCGCTCGGTCTCGCACACGCGAGCCGGACCAGGCCTCCTTCGTCGGCCCTCTCGCTGCGCTCGCCCGGCTCCGTGGCGAGAGGGCCGGACGGCCTCCCGGGCCGCGCAGAGCGCGTCCCCCAGCTGCTCGCGCAGCCCCAGCGGCAACGCCGCCCCGGCGCCCTGCGGGCGCCAACCACGGCCAACCGGCCACCACCATCACCCTTCACACGACCTGACCCGCACGACCCATGGCAACCCACCACACGGCAAGCCCGAACCCCGAGCAGACCCGCCGAGACGCGCTCCTCGTCGCCACCGTTCTCGCCGCGCTCGCGCTCTTCATCGGCGCCACACAGCTCGCGCGGCACCCGATCACAGCGCTCGTCGCAGCGGCTCTCGGCACGACACTCGCAACCACCGTACTCGCCGTCCGAGCCCGTGTCCGAGACCGGCTCGCCACCCACTCGGACCCGCCAAGGAAGGGCATCGTCATCGGGACCGTCCGCGGCGCCTGGCGGCTCGCGCGGCCGCGCCCATACGTGCTCGGCTGGGACAGCTTCCGCCAGCACGTGCTCATCACCGGACCCACCGGACGCGGCAAGAGCTACGGCTTCATCGCGCCGATCCTGCGCGGCCACATGCACCGCCGCGACACCGGCGTCCTCTACATGGACGGCAAAGGCGACCCCATCCACCACGGCAGCGACGCCGTCACGTTCGACCACGTCTTCTATCCCGAGGACCCCGCCTCCTCCGCGCACTGGAACCCGCTCGCCGGCCCCGACCCGTTCACGGCCGCGCGCAGCTTCGCCGACGCGATCTTCCCCACCGCCGGACTCCCCGGCGCCGTCTACTACGAGGTCCGCGGCGCGTTCGCCATCCGCACGGTCGCACCCGCCATCGCCTACACCGGGCTCGGTCTTGAACACCCACCGACCACGAGCGAGGACGACGTCCGCACCGCGCTGCTCGTCGCCGGCCTCTCCGAGAGCGAGGCGACGCACGCGCTCACCTATGGCGTCGGAGCCTGCGAAGACCAGCTGCGCTGGCTGCCCACCCGCAAGCGCCAGACCCCCGAAGCGCTCCTGGACTTCATCACCAACAACAACCGCCCCTCACCGGCGATCGACGAGACGCTGCTCATGCCCCGCGCCGCCACCCCGACGATCGCCGCCCTGCACCACGTCCTCTTCACCGACGGCCAGCTCGACGAGCTCGCCAAGCGCCTCGACGGCCTGCTCGACGAGCACGCCACCGACCTCGCCCGCGAACGCTTCAAGCTCCTCGCCGCCCAGGTCCGCACCCTCGCCACGCTCCCCGCCAAGGAGCGCGCCGCGGTCCTCTCGAACCTCGAGAACCGCATCGCCGTCTTCCTCACCCCGCCCTTCGACCGGCTCTGCTCCCGCTCGGACTTCACACTCGCCGACATCTGCGCCGGACGGTCGATCGCGATGCTCCTCCCGGCTGGCACCTTCCCCGGGATCGCCGAGCCGCTCGGTCGCGTCGCGCTCGCGCAGTTCCAGCAGGCCGTCCTCAGCTCGACGCCCGAGGTGACGAAGGTCGCCGTGCTCGACGAGTTCCACAACTTCGTCAGCCCCGCCTTCACGAAGTTCCTCGCCCAGGCCCGCTCCCGCGGCGGCGCCGCCGTCATGAGCACCCAGACCATCGCCGACTTCCACATCGACTACCGCGACCAGCTCCTCGCCAACGCCTCGACCCAAATCGTCACCCCCGGCGCCCTGCCCTTCGACGCCGAGCACTGGTCGCGCGCGTTCGGCGAACACGAGACCGAGCAGCGCTCCACCACCACCGCGCCCCGATCGATCCTCGACCCCGCGCCCCTTCCCTCGGTCCGCAGCGAGCTGCGCGACACCCCGCGGTTCACCCCGACCCACGTGACCGAGCTTGCGACGGGGGAGGCGCTCATCCGTCAGGTCAACGGACGCACCGCCTACCCCGCCACCGTCGTGAACGTCGAGCGCCGCCATGCGTAGACCGCGCCGCGACAAAGGCGTGCGGCTGACCGCCCGCGACACCCAGATCTTCGAGGACCTCCTCGAACGCCGAGCCGACAGCCTCGGCAGCATCCACGCCCGTCACTGGCCCACGGCCGCCCAGGACACCGCGCGGCGTCGGCTTGGCGTCCTCGTCAATGACGGCTTCCTCAACCGCATCTACCTGGAACGCCCACCCGCCGCGCTCGTCCACTCCGGCGACGACGAGAGCGGCTGGGTCCACGCCTACACGCTCACCCCACGCGGCATCGCCGCACTGCGCCGCCGGTCCCTCGCCGGCAGCGTGCTTCGCGGACGCAGCGTCAAGGGCGACCTCGACGAAGCCGCCATCCCGCACCAGCTCGCCGTCAACCGCGTCGGCGAACTCCTCGGCACCCCGCTGCGCCCTGATCACCTGCTCGACCTCCCCGGGGACCGCCGCCATCGCCCCGACGCCACCTACCAAGCCCGCCCCGACACGACCGGTCGGCGCACCGTGATGCTCGAGATCGACCTCGGCCACTACAGCCGCCAGCGGATCCTCGGCAAGCTCAGCACCTTCCTCGCCGACCCCGACGCCACCGGCGTCCTCTTCGCCTGCCCCACCGACGAACGCGCCGCCTGGATCGCCAAGACCCTCCGCGCCGCACACGGCGACCGCATCATGGACCGCGTCCAGGTCCTCACCTTCACGCAGATCCAAGAAGGACGGCTTCTGCGCGACGCACTCCGCCCCGCACCAGACGCCGAGCTCAGTCCCAGCGACGTCTACGACCACCTTCCGCGCGCCGCGTGACGGCGCCGCTCAACCGGCGGTGCCACCGCGACAGTCGTCGGCAATCCGCTGCCCCGGAGCCGCTCCCGGAAGATAGGTTCCCGAGATGTCCTGCTCCCGGCCGTCCTTCCGCGTTCTTGCGCGATGAAGGCCGGCGGGGACGCACACGGCGACCGACGAGTCGTCATCGGCTTCGAGAACCCCGACGGCACAACCGGGTTCGCAACGACCTCGCGGCCGCTGCTCTATCTGCACCGTCACAGCACCGGAGACTTCGCATCGAAAAAGGTGCAGTCCGGCGCCGAAGCACTCTGGCTCCTGGTTACCACGTCCCATGCCGACGGCGTTGCGCTACGCAACTGGCTGAACAGCGCCCCTTCGCCCCGCGCCGTCGAGATCGCTGAGCAACACGGAGCTGCGACGTCGACCGTCGACGAACTCGTCCGGCTCGCGCACCGCCACCGCGATGTGCTCGGCACGACGGACGACAAAGCGCACCGTGGCTTGGAGACCACGGCGTGGCAGCTCTTTTCGCGACTGGACCCAGTGAGCCTCGAGGCTCTTGGCCTGCCGGTCGACGAGCCTGACCCCAGGACCCGGCCCGGGTCCAAACGAGCGAAGCCCGCGGCCTCGCGCCGCCCCACCCCTGGGGAAACGACGATCGAAGCCGCCCCTCAACCTCCCGCCCCGGTCGCGTCACCAAGCGTGCCCGCGGCGAGAGACATTCCAGTGGCCGACGATGGGCTTCTGCACCAAGGATGGACTGACGGGACGCAGCAACGAGACGGCTGGACCTGCTGGGTCGAACCAGTAGCCGCGCGTCTCGCATCCGTCCCGGGCGTCCACCGCGCCGCGTCGGAGGCGGCGCCCGCCTTCATCGCAGCCACCTGGCCGCGCCGCAGATCGGCGGGGCCGCTCCAGCTGGCGACCATCCGCTCGATCCGAGCGATCCTTCAGCGAGCCGACGCTCCGCACTTGGCCTATGGAGCTGAAGCCCGCCTGCTTCACGGACTGCCTCGAATCGACTCCCTCGTACGTGAAGCGGCCGACGGCACGACCCAGATCGGCCTCGCACGGGCACCGAGCGAGCACCACCTCCGGTGGGCGTTGCTCGGAGATCCCGTCGAAGCGCTCAGCCCGGAACTCGACCTCGGCTCAGATGCCGAACGTCGCTTCCTCCACGACATCGTTCCTCGACTGCTCGGCCCCAGTGCCGCCCGCTGGTTCATCCCTCAACCCTCGATGGCAGCTCTGCTCGGCCACGACGCCGAGGAGGACTACCGACGTCCCGACTTCGTCGCCGCGCCCCCAGGTACCGCGATCCGGCTCATCGTCGAGATCGACGGAGCGCAGCACGACCAGGCCCGCGCCGTCGACCGCGCTCGCGATCGCGCGCTCCAGTCGGCGGGATTCACCGTCATCCGTGTTCCAGTGGCGGACCTCACCGCTCCCGAGGACTCACGCGCCCTGGCTGCGCTCAAGGGTTCATGGCCCGACCCGGAGCCCGTCGATTCACTCCTCGTGACGATGACGGCCCAACCAATCGACGCCGCGCGCGTCGCCCTCGGACTGACGCTCGCCCTGAGTGAAGGCGCCATCGATCCAGTCGAAGCCGTCGGGGTCCAACTGACGGGCACCGAGATCCCGCTCGACGTTCTGGTCCCACAACTCGATCTGCTCCTTAGCATCGACCGGCTCTGGGCAGCAGACCTCATGCCGAACAAGCTCCAGATCCGGCGCGGGGATGAGCGCCTCACGCTCACGCAGGGCGGAGCTCGCTGGCACGTCGTTCCCGATCACCCCGATGTCCGCGTCGCCCTGCGGCTCGTCGTCGAGACGCTGCGGACCGGCGTCGAGGCGCTCCCCTCCACCGATGGCACTCCGACGATCGTCCTGCGCACCGCAGGCGCCCCCGTGGCGGTCGCGCCGGCGACAGTGCGCGGCGGCGCCGAGCACATGCCCGAGCCACAGCAAGAAGACGAGACGGCGGTTTGTATCCAAGTCCTGTTTCAAGAGGTCGGCGGCAAGACCGCGCCGCGCTTCGGCCAGGCCGAAGCGATCCAACGTGTCCTGCGGGGCCGTGACGCCGTCGTCCTTCTGCCGACGGGTGCGGGCAAGAGCCTCGTGTACCAGCTCGCAGGGCTGCTTCTCGGAGGCAGCACCGTCTGCGTCTTCCCGCTGAAGGCGCTCATCGAAGACCAGGCACGAAGCCTCGCGCGAATCGGCATCGAACGCGTCGAGTGGCTGACCAGCGACCGAAACAAGGATGAACGCGCGCAAGCCGAGCGGCGGATCAGCGAAGGACTCCCGGCGTTCGTGCTCGTCACTCCCGAACGACTACTCATCGACCAGTTCCGAGCCAAGCTCGAGGCGGGACGCCGCTACCGCGACACCACACTCACGGTTGTCGACGAAGCGCACTGCGTGAGCGAGTGGGGCCACGACTTCCGCTGCGCCTACCTCCAACTCGGACGAACACTCCACGAAGCCACAACGCCGGAGAGTGCGCCGCGACTCCCGATCCTAGCCCTCACCGGAACCGCCTCCGCACCCGTACTTCGCGACGTCAAGCTCGAGCTCCAGATCGACGCCACAGACGTTGGCGCCGAGATCAGAACCTCGTCGTTCAACCGCGAGGAACTGTCGTTCGACGTCGTCGCCGCTGAGCCGACGAAGGCCGCGATCGCACGCGCCGCAGTCGACGTCGCCGCGTCCCTCGCGAGCGACGGCTCAGCCGGGATCGTCTTCACCGCGACGCTCGACGACACCGGCGGGCTAGCCCGCATCGGTACCGATCTCGAACATGCACTCTCGAAACGCGTGGGGTGGTTCGCGGGCAAGCGACCGAAGAACTACCCGGGCGACTGGGCCAAGACAAAACGGGAGAGCTTCGACGCATTCCTCTCGGGCGCTACGAACGTCATGGTCGCCACGAAGGCCTTCGGAATGGGCATCGACAAGTCCGACATCCGGTGGGTCGTGCACGCGGGAATGCCCGGCTCGATCGAGGCCTACTACCAAGAGGTCGGCCGGGCCGGCCGCGACGGGGACGCTAGTACCTGCGTTCTCGTGACGGCCGCCAACGCCGACGCCAGCGCCGACTTCCTCATCGATCCCGACGGACTTGACCGCGGCGGTGCCAAAGCCGCCGATCTCGACACCCAGCTCTTCTTCCACAAGAAGTCATTCGCCGGGCCCGACAAGGAACTCTCGACGCTCAACGAGACCGCAGCGCGAATCGGCGTCGACAAAGCGAAGGGCAGCGTCGAACTCCCCTTCTTGACGAACAGCCGGGGTTACGACGACAGCGACGCCAACGAAGCTCTCGAACGAGCCCTTATGCGACTCAAGGTGCTCGGCGCCGTCTCGCAGTACCGTGTCGACTACGGATCCAAGGCCTTCCGTGTCCAACGGTCGAGCGCCGGCCCCGCCGAGATCTTCGAGGCGCTTCTCGCATGGGTACGCCGCACTCATCCGGGGCGAACCGAAGCCGTCGCCGGCATCCTGCGCTACGAGTCACCACCAAACACGCGCGCAGCCGTCGCGACCGCAGGCCGCACCCTGATCGACTTCGTCTACAGCACGATCGCGCACTCGCGTCGCGTCGGCATGTACCACATGTGGCAGGCCGCCAACGACGGTCTGCATGACGGCGAGGAGCTCCGCCGACGCATCCTCGAACATCTCGAGCAAGGTCCAGCAACCGAACGCATTGATGGCCTCGTGCTAGAGCAGCACGTCGATCTCTTCGACTGGATCGACCTCATCGAAGGGACGGACTCATTCGACCCGCGCGACACGCTCGGCGATCTCAAGCGAGCCCTCGAAGAGCACGACGCAGACCATCCGGGCGTGTGGCTCGCCGTCGCCGCGGCAGAGCTCACCGTCGACGCCCACGCGCGCGCCGGCCTCGCGCTTCGACGCGCTCTCGATCAACGTGTGCTTCTGCAGTACAGCCTTAGCGAGAACGACGCGACAGCCGTCGCAGAGTGGGCGCTCCGACGAACGAGCGACTCAAGGCAGGGGAGGGCGTCCGTACTGGCGGCACTCGGCGAGTGCCTGCCGCGAACCACCCACGCCGCATACGCCAGAGACATACTCGCCAACGGGGGAGCCAGAAGGTCCGGACCACCTCGTGGCAATGAACCTGCTCCTTCGGGCCCTGCGCGAAGACCAACCATGGAGGAACGTTGAACGCACCAGATGAGCACGAGACACCGGGCCAGCTCCTCGTCGAGGCCGAGCAACTTGTCCGTGAACTCGCCGACGAGCTGTCCGCCACGATCGAGCGCGGACGAGAGGAGGCCGAGCTATCGAGCAGTCTCGCCGCCGCGGCCGAATCGATCGCCCGCACCGCGCAGGAGCTCAGCGAATCCGCCACCGCCCTCGTCGCCGCCCAGCAGCAGGTTCTCGCTGCCGGAGAACGCGCCGAGCAGCGGTACGCCGAACTCGACACCGCAGAACTCGCGTCCACCCAAGCGCGCACGAACGACGCCCTCGCCGCCCTACAACGATTCCTCGACGAGGAACGGACTCGAGCATCGACGAACGACGCCCAGCTGCGAGACCAAGCTGAAGCGCTCACCGCACTCGCAAATCGTCTCGCGGCAGTCGAAACCCACGTCGGAAGCAACACGGCCGAGCTGACGGCATCGCTGACCGCCGCCCGGGACGAGGCGAAGGCCGAGCTCGAGGTTGCGCGCGCGAGGAACCGCGACCTCGAGCGCCAGCTCGAAGAGGTGCGCGCACTCGTTCCCACCCGGAAGCTCGGCAAGCTCACCGGCGGCTGAATACGCGGCGGGCGTGTCCGTCGCGGCCTGACCAGGAATTCCTCTCGTACATTCGTCGAATTCCGTCCGGGTTCTGCGCTGTTTGCGGGATCCCGCTCCGCGCGCCGGCGCGATCTGTGCAGTGGGCATCTGCCCGACCAGAAATGAAGATCGTGGCTCGCGACCGCCGTCTGGACGCCTCGTTATGGACACTGGCTGAGCAGCCAGCGGAGGTGTCGAGCCCGCGTGACAGCCCGTCATCGGTGCCCTATCCCTCGTGGTGGCAACGCAGCGCCGCACTCGCCACCGGGCACGGAACGCCCAGCGAGACGGCAGCACCACACGCACAGGGGGACGGCACGGATGCCGAGCTACACGACTCGCTGGGACCGCGGCAACACTCCGCGGTCCCAGCTCCAAGACCAGGGCATGCCCATCGCATCGCCCACGCCGATCACACCGCTCACGCTTCGCGAGCCGGCGCGCCGCGACCCGCACGCACCGCGCGACCATGCCAGCGCCACCGGCCTCCAGCGTGCCGACCACAGCGCCTTCCGCGCGTTCGTCGACGCCAACTACTTCCTCTTCGCCGACTACGTCGCCCGCCGCCTCAACGGCCCCCACGCCGGCGCCGCCGAAGACGCCCTCCAAGAGGGCCTCATCAAGATCTGGAACGAGTGGGACGAATGGCCCACCGACGAGAGCGAGCGCATCCGGTTCGCCCGCCAAGCCCTGCGCATCGCCGCGCTCGAAGCGATCCGCAAGCGCACCGGCCGCGACGGCTCCCCCCGCGCCGGGGAGATCGTCGTCGACTTCGCCGACCTCGACGGCCACGCCCGCCCGGCCCCAGCCGCCGAGCAGCTCGCCCGCGACCTCGGCAAGGCGATCGCCGCCCAGTCGCTCGTCAAGGACCAGCTCGCGTTCCTCGAGAAGGCCTCGCTCGTCGCCGCCATCGCCACGCTCAGCGACCTCGAACAGCGCGTCCTCTTCAAGACCGCCCAGGGCGACGACTGCAAGGAGATCGCCACCGACCTCGGCGTCACCCACCAGCAGGCCCGCGAAGCGCTCATGCGCGCCCGCCGCCTGTGCCGAATGCTCATCGAGCACGCCGACGGCCAGAAGGTCTCCGAACAGGAAGCCAAGCTCCTGTGGCAGTACGCCGACGGCCAGCTCTCCGGCAAACGCGCCCGCGAGCTCAAGCGCCACGTCGAGCACTGCACCGCCTGCCAGCGGCTCCTCGGCCTCGAGGAGACCATCGGCACCAACGGCGCCCTCGTCGTCCTGCCCGTCCCCGTCCTCCTGCTGGCCGCCGGCAAGACCCTGACCGGCGGCAGCGTCGCCGCCGCCGCCACGGGCACAGCCGGCTCCGGCACGTCGGCCGCCGGCGGCGCCGGGGTCGGCGCGCAGCTCGGCGGCACGGTCCTCGCGCCCGTCGCACCGACCGTCTCGTTCGGCTCGGTCATCGCCGGCGTCACCGCGAAGGCCGGCCTCGGACTCGCCGGGCTCGCCGTCGCCGGCAGCTTCGCCGGCGTCTACAAGCTCGCACACGACCGTCAACAGCAGGAACGCGCCGCCCTCAACGCCCCAGCCCCGGCCGTGACGAGTCAGATGCGGGACGCCGTCCTGGCGACCACCGCCGCCCCGCCGAAGCGGAACACCACCGCCAAGAAGGCCCCGCCGAAGCGCACAGCCAAGCCGCGCCCCCGGCGGGCCACGGCGAAGACTCCGAGCGCGACGACCAGGACCGCCGCTGCGGTCACGACCACCGCCCCCCGCACCGTCACGGCCCGTCAGCCCGTCACGACGTCCCCGGCCCCGACGCCGCGCGCGACCACCGCGGCCACGACCGTCAAGAACCCGAGCAGCAGCCCGGGCGGCGAGTTCGTCCTCGGCAGCCGCTGAGACCCAACAGACCACCACGACCAGTGCGACGGACGCACGCGACTCGGCACGGGAGGCCGACCACCATGACCAAGACCAACCGACACCTCGCCACGGCGCTCCTCGCCGCCGGCCTCATCGCCGCAACGGCCGCGCCCGCGAACGCCGGGACCTACACCGTCGGCTACTGCGACGCCGCCAACCCCAGCGCCGCCGGCTGGACGCCGAGCTACGGCGGCAGCCCCTGGACCTACTACGGCGAGAACTGCGCCAGCGGCGGCACGATGCAAGCCTGGTTCGACTCGGGCTTCCACCACGCACAGGGCACCGTCGCTCAGTGGACCCTCACCGCCCCGGCGGACACGACCTTCGCCTCCGTCAGCGCCTACCGAGAGTGGAAGGCCAACTCCCAGCAGGCCTACGGCGACGCCCACGCGATCATCGCCACCGACAAGGGCCGCATCGACGGCTGCACGCTCATCTACGGCTGCGGCGGCATCGCCGGCAACGGGTTTTGGGACCTCTCCGACGCCCAGAGCCTCACGTTCGCCGTGCACTGCACCGGCGGCAACGGCTGCCCCGCCGGCGAGGTCCACAACCGCGTCAAGAACATCGTGCTGACCGTCCGCGACCCATACTCCCCGACCCTCAGCGACGTCGGCGGCCCGCTCTCGAGCCCGAACACCACCGCCCGCTACCGGTCGCTCTCCTACAACGCCGCCGACCGCGGCGGCGGGATCTACCGCCGCCGCCTCGTCATCAACGGCAACGCCGGCGCTCCGACCGTCATCGACGCCAACAGCGGGGACTGCAGGCAGCCCGCCGCCAAGCGCGTCCCGTGCAAGCTCACGCTCTCGGAGAACTTCACCTACGACACGGCGGCCCTTCCGGACGGCAGCCACACGGTCGCGCTGCTCGTCTCCGACATCACCGACGCGAACACCGCGACCAGCCCCACGTGGACGATCGCCGTCGACAACCAGCCTCCGACCCTCGACGCCCCGCAGATCACCGGCGCCGAAGCCCGCGTCGGCACCCCTCTCAGCTGCGCCGCCAAGAACGTGGTCGGCCAGTCCCCGAGCCTCGCCTATCAGTGGCTTCGCGCAAACCCCGACGGCTCCGACGAGACCCCGGTCCCCGACGCCACGACCCCCGGCTACACGCCGACCGAGGCCGACGCCGGCAAGAAGCTCCTCTGCCGCGTCACGGCGACCGACGGCGGCGGCTCCACCACGAAGACCTCGACGCTCACCTCGGGGCCGTTCGCCTCGGGCCAGACCGTCAAGACGTACTGCGCCGGCAAGCCCACCGGACCCACCGACCCCTGCGGCGACTACGACGCCGACGGCCAGCCCAACCACGCTGACCCCGACGACGACAACGACGGAATCGCCGACGACCGCGATCCCCGCCCCTTCGCCGTCGAGCCCGCGGCCACCGCACCCACGATCTCGACGAGCACCAGCGACACCGGCAGCTCAGCCCCGGCCGCGACGTCGACGCACTCGACCACGACGCACTCGACGTCGACGCAGACCGTCGTGGTCGTCGGCAGCGGCGACGGCATGCCCGTCCTCTCCCACCAGGAGGGCATCCACGGCCCCGCCAACAACGGCACCGGCGCCACGAACAAGGCCAGCGTCCTCATCACCGGCAGCCGCTCCCGGTCCGTCGCCTGGGGACGGCGCATCGCCACCACCGGACGCCTCGTCAACGTCAACGGCCAGCCCATCACCGGCGCCGTCGTCACGATCCAGCAGCGCGCCATCCTGCCCCTCCGCCGCGGCTACGCCCCCAACTCCGTCCTCCAGACCGTCGGGTCCGTCAAGACCGACGCGAACGGCCGGTTCCGCTGGCTCATCCCCGCCGGCGCCAGCCGCGAGATCCTCTACACCTACAAGGCCAACCTCGCCAACACCACCGTGCAGGGCCTCTCCCGGCTGCGGCTCGCCGTGCGCAGCAGGGTCACCCTCCGGATCGACCGGCGCACCCTGCACAACGGCGACACGATGCGCCTGCGCGGCACCGTCGTCTCGCGCCCGCTCCCCGTGGCCGGCGTCGTCGTGAACCTCCAGGCGCACGTCCGCGGACGCGGCTGGGTCGTCTTCGCCTCCCCCCGCACCGACAGCAAGGGACGCTTCACCGCCCGCTACCGGTTCCGCAACACGACCACCACCACCCGGTACCGAATCCGCGCCGTCACGCGCATGGACAGCGGCGCCCCGTTCCTTGCCGCCACCAGCCGTCACGCGCGGATCGCCGTCGCCCCGTGAACACCCCATGCTGCGGCGGGACCAGCGTCCCGCCGCAGCCTCGATTGCGTGCGACAGTTCTCCGCGATGGCCGAACCCTCGCCCCTGGCCGCGGCCCGATCGACCTACGCGACGTGACCGTCCGCTGCACCCAGAAGCTGCTGAAGGCGATGCGCGTCGCGCCGCGTTCGCTCTCCGACGCCAACTCCGAGCCGGACGACTGGTACGCCAACCTCCTCTGGTTCGACCGCCGCAAGTGCCTGCTGCTCACCCACGCGGACACGCTTTTCCCGATCTTCATCGCCGACGTCCTCGCCGCCGACCTCCGCGACCTCGCCGAACTCGTGCGGCGCAACGCCCAGGTCGCCCTCTACGACGAGCACCTCCCACCCGATGCGCTCGGGGACCTCACCACCCCGCTCGAGCTCGCGCGGACCGCCAGCCGGCGCATCCTCGGCGTCATGACCGACGACGCCTATGGCTGCGAGGCCGCCGTCGTCCACGCCGGCGGTCTGGAGCGCCTCGACACGCTCGACCTCAACCGGCGTCTGCGACGCACGCTCCACTCCGGGCCCAACGGCTACGAGCGGCCGCTCGACGCGGTGAAGGCACGCGTGCGCGACTGACCCGCCCGCGGCGCCGCGGGCTGAGCTCGTCCGTTCGCGCGAACTATTTGGCAAGTTCTACAGCCGAAAAACTTGCCGAGCATTACTGCGCTGGCTACCCTCAATCGGCGTGTCGAGTCCAGCGAACACCCGTCGCGGCCGCGGCCCCAGCGCGTCGAGCGCCGCCGCCGAGGTCCGTCGACGCGTGCAGAACGGCGGCGACCGCCACTGGCAGCTACGCGACTTCCCCGACCTCAGCGCCGCCGCCACCGCGCACGCCCTCTCGCGCCTCGCCAGCGACGGCGAGCTGCAACGCGTGCGCAAGGGCCTCTACTGGCGACCCAAGATGACCGCGCTCGGTCCTAGCCTGCCGAGTGCCACCCAGGCCTTGGCCCAGACGTTCGCCGCACCCCTGCACCCCGCCGGGCTCACCGCCGCAAGCGCGCTCGGATTCACGACCCAGAACCCGGGACGCCCCGAGTTCTCCACCCCGGCCGCCGCCGGCCCAGGCGCCCTGTCCGGCGCCACCATCCACACGCGCCGACCGCACGCCCGTCACGGACTCGACAACCAGGACGCCGCGCTGCTCGAGATCCTGCGCGACCGCGCAACCACGAGCGACCTCCCCACCGAGGAGACCATCGACAGGCTCCTCGAGTTCGTCGGCCGGCCAGCCACCTTCCGCCGACTCACCGACGCCGCCCTCAGCGAACCTCCACGCGTCCGCGCCATGCTCGGAGCCCTCGGCCAGCAGGCCGGTATGCCCAAGGCGCAACTCGCGCGCCTTCGCGACAGCCTCAACCCGATCAGCCGCTTCGACTTCGGACCCCTCGCCGCGCTCAACCACGCCCGCGAGTGGCAAGCGAAATGAAGCTCCACGAACACCCGGACTTCGCCGCCTTCATCAGCGCCGCGGCAACCGCACACGATCTCAACGAGCAGCTAACCGCGGTGTCATCGCACCGACCGTGTCGGGTGCGCCCGAGCGGTCAGGATTGTGCCATCACCCGCGACCCTTCCCTTACATGTCGACACTGACTTGGCTCGATTACTCCGACGCTGAGCGCAAGCGCGCGCTGCAAGTCGTCGAGCTCCTCGGACGTCCAGAAACACGGGATGAGCTTGGGCTGGGAGCGATCCGGGATGCGTTCGCAAACGCGCTCTTTCCTGGGATCAGCACGGTTCAGCGTCGCGCGCGCTATTTCCTGTTCATTCCGTGGACGTTCCGGGAGGCCGAGCAGCGATGGTCGGGACGCACGGACACCCTCGCTAAGGCCCGCCGCGCCGAGCTTCGCCTGATCGAAGCGCTGCTCGACACCGCCGAGGACGAAGGCGACAGCGACGGGATCATCGGCTCCTCGGCCCGCAAGAACCTCCGCCAAGTGCCGAGCATGATCTATTGGCAGGGACTTGCCCGCTGGGGAATCCGCCGCGTCGAGGGGACGCGAGAGCAATGGGGCCGTGCCGCCGCGCGCTCGCATGGCACAGCGATCGACGACGACGGCCAGATCGTCAACCGCAGCGCCTCGTGGTGGCACGCGAGCCTTCCCGACCCGCCCGAGGACTGGCCTGACCGAGCGTCGCTCAAGCTGCGCCCCGTCGAGGCGGACTACCTGCGTGAGCGGATCCGCAAACGCTGCCCGGACACGATGCTTGCGACGCTGATCGACCGCCGCGAGCCGTGGACGCAGACGCAGTTCGCGTGGCAGCTAGATGTCCCCGAACTCTCCAACCGCCAGCAGACGATCCTGCGCCATGCACGTCGGTTCAGCGAGCTGATGCAGGGCGCCGCGCTGCTCTACAACCACGCTCTCGCCATCGCCACCGAGGACGAAGCCCGCGAGGCTGAGCACCGGTCGAGCCTTGAGCAGTGGGCGGCCGCCGAAAGCGGCGCCGACCGCACTGCGGCCCAGCTTGACGAGCTCTGGACACTGCTCGGCGACCTCGGCTCCCGCCACTCCACCCAAACCCGCGCGTTCGTAACCGAGTGGGCACGCCTCACCACAGATCCGCGAAGCATCCTTGCCGGCTCGCGCTTCACCGACCTCGTCCGAGCCCGGGAGCTCGAGGTCAAGAAGCGACAGGCCCGCCTCAGCTTCGACACTGCCCGCGAGACGTGGAGGGGCGCGGCCGGAGTGGGCCAGCTCGAGTACCGCTGGGCCAGTGCGCAGCGCCAGATCCTTGACGTGGTCAACGCCGGCACTGCGTGATGCTCGCGCCTACCGACCGCCGGCTCCTGCTCGACACGCTCGCTCCGCCTGCGGGTTACCGGCTCGATCACGCGATCGGGACCACCTACACCCTCGACCTGCTCGCGCTCCTCCGCGTGCCGCTCGCCGCCACTGCGCTCCCGTGGTCTGCGGACAGCGGCGGGCCCGTGGAGAACCCCTTCGCGCTGCTGACCGCACTGCGCCGCAATGCGGGCCGCATCTCGCTGTTCTGCCACGCCGGCGCGACGAAGGTTCCGGCGAAGCACGTTCCGCTGCTCGCGTTCCTTGAGAACTCGATACACCCGGTCACGCCACCGCGCCCCGGCGGCGTGTTCCATCCCAAG
The DNA here is from genome assembly GCF_009707605.1 of Conexibacter sp. W3-3-2. NCBI lineage: Bacteria > Bacillati > Actinomycetota > Thermoleophilia > Solirubrobacterales > Conexibacteraceae > Conexibacter > Conexibacter sp. W3-3-2. The sequence continues at coordinate 2,353,392 of NZ_WLYW01000001.1, forward strand.
TGCTGGCTCCTGCGATTCACAGCCGAGCTGCCTGACGCACCGGTCCGCTACCGACTGCTCGTGCTCTCGCGCAACCTCACGTTCGACAAGTCCTGGGATGTCGCGCTCTGCCTGGACGGCGAGCTGCTCGACCGCCAGCGTCGCGGCAACCCGAACCGCCCACTCGCCGAGTTCTTCGCCGCACTCCCCGGCATGGCCTCCGCAGCGGGTCACCCCTTGGAGCCGCGGGCGATTGACCGGGTGGAGCAGATGACGAGCGAGGTCCGCCGCGTCCACTGGACGCTCCCGGAAGCATTCGACGACCTCGCTTTTCATCCGATCGGTCACGACGGGAAGCCGAACTGGCCGATCGAGAACCTCCATCGCCTGATGGTGATCTCGCCGTTCGTCGGCGCGCCGTTCCTGAGCCGTATCGCCGCCGAGGTTCGAGCCGACCTAACGCTCGTCGCGAGATACGACGAGCTCGTGAGGCTCGAAGCCGACGCGCTCGACGCGCTAGACCAGGTCGACGCGTTCGACGACGCCGCAACGCTCCTGGACATCGAGGACGAATCCGGCGAGAAGAGCGATCTCGCCGAGCAACTGGAGACCGAGCTCTCCGGGCTTCACGCCAAGGTGTTCGTCGGGGAGCGCTGGAAGCACGCCGCTGTCTACATCGGCTCCGCGAACGCGACCGAGGCAGCGTTCGAACGCAATGTCGAGTTCCTCGTCGAGCTCGACGGCTGGCGCACCCGCCACGGCACGAAGGCCGTCCGCGGGCAGCTGGAGGACGCAAACCTCCTCAGACGCTTCAAGCAGACCGAAACCCCCCAGCCCGAAGATCCCTCCGAAGCGCTCCAGCGCAAGCTGGAGCACGCAGCGCACAAGCTAGCCACGGGAGCGCTGCGTGCGACCGCAACTGCTGTCGATGACCGTCGGTGGCAGCTCGCGCTTCACGCATCCGGGCATGCAGGCACCGAGGGAGTGCGAATCGAGGCCCGCCCCCTTTCAGACCCTGGGTTCCGGCCCGTCGACCTCGCCGCCGATCCCGCAGCAGCGTTCCGCCCCACGAGCCTCGCGTCGATCACGCCGTTCTTCGCCCTTCGCCTCACCGGCCGCACCGACACAGGCGTCGAGCGCCACCTTGACGTCACCGCCCGGCTCCAGCTCGACGGCGCCCCCGATGGCCGTGCGGAAGCCGTCACCGCCGAGATCCTCTCGGACACGGACCGCCTGCTCAGATTCATCTTGCTCCTCCTCGCCGACGACGGCGACAGCGACCGCATGCTCGGAGAGCTCGAAGCCCTCCTCACGGAGAAGCATGCGGGCAGCTCCGCCGGGAACGTCCGCGGAGCGCTCGGGCTCCCGCTGCTCGAACCGATGCTCCGCGCCCTGCACCGCTCCCCCGAGAAGCTGGACGAGATCGACCGGCTCCTCGCCGACATGCGCACCGCCGGCGCCTCAACCGAAGCGCTGCTGCCGAAGGAGCTCGAAGAGTTCTGGGAGACCATCAACGAGGTTCGCCGAGCCCGCACGTGAAGCCGCTCGTCGACACGGACGCCGTTCTCAGCGGGCTCAAGGACTTCCAGCGCGCCACCGTCGAGCACGCCTATCACCGCCTCTTCGAAGCCTCCGACTCCACCAGGCGGTTTCTCGTCGCCGACGAGGTCGGCCTCGGCAAGACCATGGTCGCCCGGGGCGTGGTCGCAAAGGCGATCGACCGCCTTCAACGCGACGGCATCGACCGAATCGACGTGGTCTACATCTGCTCAAACGGCGACATCGCCGCACAGAACGTCCGCAAGCTGGACGTGACCGGCCAGGGTGCCTCGATGGCAAGCCGGCTCACCCTCCTGCCCAAACAGGTCGGAGACCTGCGCAACAAGCAGCTCAACCTGATCGCGTTCACCCCAGGCACCTCGTTCGAGCAGACCGGCGGCGGCGGACGATCCGACGAGCGCATCCTGCTCTACTGGCTGCTCCGCGAAGCCTGGTCGTTCGGCGACCGCGCCGGCCCCAAGAATGCACTCCAAGGCGGGGTGAAATGGGCATCCGACTTTCGCGACCGCCTCAAGCGCCTCGACCGTGACCGCGTAGACCCCGGCATCACCGGCGAGTTCATCCGTGCGCTCGAGCGCCGCGCCGCCGAAGAGACGCAGCGCGGGGAGCGCACGATCCGCGAGCGCTTCGATGACCTGTGCGAGGAGTTCACGCGCGCACGCATCAACGTCCCCCGCGATCAGGCGCGGCGGCGCGACCTGTTGATTGGTGATCTGCGGCGCATGCTCGCCGCCTCCTGCATCGAGGCACTCGAGCCAGACCTGGTCGTCCTGGACGAGTTCCAGCGCTTCCGCCATCTGCTGGTCGACGATCCCGACAACGACGCCGCCCGGCTCGCGCGAGACCTCTTCGAATGGGAAAGCGCCGACGGCGGCGAGCACGCCCGGGTCCTGATGCTCTCCGCAACCCCCTATCGAGCCCTGACAGTCGCCGGGGATGGCGGCGACGACGACCACCACGAGGACTTCCTCGCGACGGTCCGCTTCCTCGCCGACAGCAGCGAACGGTCAGGCGAGCTCCGCGGGCTGCTCCGCGACTATCAACGCGAGCTGTACGGCCCGTCTCCCGACGCCTCCGTCCGGCTCCGTGAGATCGGGGGAGCGATCGAGGCGCTGCTCACGAAGTACATCGCCCGTACCGAGAGGATCGGGGCAGCCGGGCGCCACGACGCCATGCTCCGCCACGTACCACGGCAGGCGCCGCCGACACCAGGTGACCTGCACCAGTACCTCCTCGCCCAAGACGTCGCCCACCAGCTTGGCGAGCACGACGTCACCGAGCTATGGAAGAGCGCTCCTTATCTCTTGAGCTTCCTCGACGGCTACAAGCTCCGAACCCGCTTCGACAACGCGTGCAAGCAGCCCGCCGAGGTTGCCCACCTCGCCCGGCTCGTCTCCGCCACGCCGAAAGCGCTCCTCGATCGCGAGGCATTGGCCGCGTACGACGATGTCGACCCGGGCGGCCCGCGACTGCGTGAGCTCGCGAGGGACCTCATCGACTCCGAGGCCTGGCGGCTCCTCTGGATCCCTCCCGCTCTGCCGTACCACCAGCTAGGCGGCGCCTACGCCAAGGACGGCCTCCAGGGATTCACGAAGCGGCTCGTGTTCTCAGCCTGGCGCGCCGTTCCGCGCGCCGCAGCCGGCCTGCTCAGCTATCTCGCCGAGCGCGAACTGACGCTCGAGGCCGACCCGAACGCGCAAAACACAACCGAGCGCCGATCCCGGCAACGCAACCGCCTGCAGTTCACGGTTGTCAACGAACGCCGCACAGGAATGCCCGCGCTGGCGCTTCTCTACCCCTCCCCGGCGCTCGCAGCGGCGGCGGATCCCCGCGACTTCGCCAGCGAGCATCCGGGCGGCACAATCGACGAACTCGAGCGCTGGGCCGTGGACCGCGTTCAGCCGCTGCTCGACAGGCTCCCGCCGGGCAATGACACGCCGGCGGAGGACGAGCGCTGGTACTGGGCCGCGCCCGTGATGCTCGACTCGGCTCTCACCGCGCCCTGGTGGTATCCCACCCTTGCGGCGGACTGGACCGGCGGTGACCCACGCGCGTCAGCCGAAGACAGTCGCTGGCACGACCACGTGGCACTCGCCCAAACCGCGGCCGACGGCTCGCTTGACCCGCCGCTCGGCCGGCGTCCGGACAATCTCACCGAGACCGTGGCACGGCTTGCCGTCGGCTCACCGGGCACGCTCGCGCTCCGCGCCATCGCCCGAGTCACCGCGCTGCCGCTCTCCTCGATCGAGGCACGACTGCCTGCCGCTCGTGTGGCTTGGGCCCTGCGCGGCATGTTCAACGCTCCGGAGGCCACCGCTCTACTGCGCGCGGGCCGCGCATCCCGCGACGACACGTTTTGGCGAGAGGTGCTCCGCCACAGCATTGACGGAGACCTCCAGGCCGTGCTCGACGAGCACGCCCACGTCCTTTACGAGTCCGAAGGCGCGCTGAACGAATCGCCCGAGAAGGCCGCGGCTACGGTCGCCAGCGCCATGATCCGCTCTCTCGCGCTGCGCGCCTCACGCGTCACCTACAGCCACCTCACCGTCGATGACGACGCCATCACCGCGAACACGGAACGCCTCCACACGGCGTTCGCGATGCGCTTCGGCGACGACGACAGCGGAGGAGCCGCACCGGAGGACGGCGCCCCCGCCCGTGCATCGCAGCTGCGCGAGGCATTCAATTCGCCTTACTGGCCGTTCGTGCTCGTCAGCACGTCCGTCGGGCAGGAGGGACTTGACTTCCACCCCTACTGCCACGTCGTCGTCCACTGGAATCTCCCGAACAACCCGGTCGACCTCGAGCAGCGTGAGGGCCGCGTCCACCGCTACAAGGGGCACGCGGTCCGAAAGAACGTCGCGCTGATGCACGGACAGGGAGCGCTGGCCGGCGCCGGTGACCCCTGGCGCGTCGCGTTCGACCTCGCCTGCGGCGACCGCCTCCCCACCGACTCGGAGCTCGTGCCCTACTGGATCTATCCCTTGGACCACGGGGCCGCGGTCGAACGTCACATCCTCGCCCTGCCGCTGAGCCGCGAGCTCGAACGCATCGACGGCCTGCGCGACGCACTCGCCGTCTACAGGCTCGCCTTCGGTCAGGCCCGGCAGGAGGATGTCATCGACCACCTGCTGACGCGGCTCGGACCGGAGCAGGCCCGAGAATTGGCGGACGAGCTGCAGATCGACCTTCGACCGCCCACCAGCCGGGTACAGGCGACCCTTCGGGGTCTGTCGTGATGGGCGAGCGCGACGATTCTCACCTGCTCGCTGACCTCTTGCAGCAGGACCTGGACGACGTTGTCCGCTGGGCAATCGATGAAGACGAGGAGGAGATCGCCGAATTCGTCGCGGCCGACTACAGCGATGAGGGATCTCCGGTCGATGGCTCTGATGTGCTCGCACACCGCCTCGTGAGCGCACGGCGTCACGGGAACAACGTGCAGGTCGCTTGCGAGCTCGACGTCGCGTACGCGCCGATCAATGTCGATCGGGATGCACCGGAAGGGCATGGCGCCGGCACCTGCTGGTACATCGTCGAGCTCGTCGAGACTGACGATGGGCTCGAAACGAACCGATCCTGGATCAGGCCGTACCGGGACAGCTCGGTGCCCTGGCCTACGGACGTGGGCCCTGACCCAGCGCGTCGCGACCCGCACGCACCGCGCGACCACGCCAGCGCCACCGGCCTCCAGAGGATGTCCCGGTCGCCGTGGAACTTCTCGGCGGCGGTTCGGTGATCAGTGAGCGGGTGCGAGCGTAGCGGCCGGCTCGGGGGTCGTGGTGGACATGGTCGGCGAGGCGGTTGCGGAGCGTCGGGCGGCGAGGTCGCGCTCGACGGCGATCGTGAGTGTGGCGAGGTGGTCGACGCCGATGATTTTCCGGAACTGCTGTTCGGCTTCGAGCATGCCGGCGGCGGTCCATCTGAGGCACATGTCGCCGGACTGCCAGCGCTTCACGTTCCTGGAGGTGCGGCGGACGAACTCGATCATCGACTCGATCGGGTTCGTCGAGGCGAGGGTGCGGCGGAGTTGCTCGGGGCAGCCGAGGCGCTGCAGTGTGAGCGTCTCGGGGAGGCCTTCGCGCAGCGACGCCGCGGCTCCGGGATGGGAGTGGGCGAGTTCGTCGGCGAGCCGGTTGAGGCCGTCGAGCGCGAGCTCGTAGTTGGACTGCTTCCAGGCGGTGCGCAACCTGCGCTTGACGAGGTCGCGATCGGCCTCGGGGAGGTGGTCCAGGACGTTCCTCTCCTTGTGGCGGATGCATCGCTGGACGGGGACCGGGCCGAGGACCTGGTCGACCGCCGCGCGCAGCGCCTTTCCGCCGTCCAGGACGACCAGGACGCCCTGGTCGAGGTCCAGGCCACGGTCGACGAGGTCGGCGAGGAGGTGCCGGGCGACCGTCTGGTTCTCGGTGCTGCCGTCCCAGAGGCCGAGCGGGACCTTCACCCCATCGGTCGTGACCCCGAGGGCGACGACGCAGCAGCGGCCTTTGAGCTCGATCCCGTCGAGCATCAGCGCCGCCAACCGCACGTCGCCCAGGTCGCGCGACATGAGCGCGCGCAGGTGCTCGGTCGTGCGCCCGACGAACTCGCGGCTGACCGCGCTCTTGGAGGTCGACCGCTCGGCCGCGGTCACGTGCTCGCCGACCGGCTCCCGGGTGCGCGCGAACCGTCGCGTGGAGACGCCGGCGAGCATCTGCTCGAGCACGACCCGGGTGAGTGGGTCACGGTCGGCGAAGTGCGCGTAGGTCTGAAGGCGGATCTCGCCGCTGCCGTCAGCGGCCCGCACCCGCGGGCGTTGCACGCCGACACGCCGGCCGCCCAAGGTGACCTCGCCCGGTTCGTGGCCGTGGCGCACCGCGACGCGGTCCGGGTCGCGTCGGCCTTTCGGGCCGACGACCTCGGTGACCTCTTCTTCCATCAGCGTGTCCAGCACGCCGAGCCCGACGCCGACGCTCAACGCCAGCAGCCCGTCCTTGGCGGCATTGACGAGCTCTCCGAGCGCCTCCTGCACAGCGGGCGGCAGCGCGAGCTCGCGGCCGTCGGGGTCCTGCTCTACGTTCCTCACGGCGGTTCTCCTGTCTCGGATGGACTTCAAGCACCCGTCACGCTCCCAACGGGAGCGGACGAGGCGGGAGAACCGCCGCCTACAAAGTTCTACGAGCTACGGGACAACCTCGGCCTCCAGCGCGCCGACCACAGCGCCTTCCGCGCGTTCGTCGACGCCAACTACTTCCTCTTCGCCGACTACGTCGCGCGCCGCCTCTGCGGCCCCCACGCCGGCGTCGCCGAAGACGCCCTCCAAGAGGGCCTCATCAAGATCTGGAACGAGTGGGACGAATGGCCCACCGACGAGGCCGCCATCACCCACGCCGGCAGCCTGGAGCGCCTCGACACGCTCGACCTCAACCGGCGCTTGCGCCGCACGCTCCACTCCGGACCCGACGGCGACCGGCGACCGCTCGATGCGGTGCGAGCCCGCCTACGCGACTGACCCGCCTGCGCGGGCCCCGGGCTGGTGGCCTCATCTCATGAACGGAACTGCCGCAGCCCAGAGCGCCGTCTCGGTGGCGGAGCGTCGCACTTCGCGCGACCGCACTTGACGCCCTCACCCGCCATGTCAGAAGTCGAGACAGCGACGCGACACAGAGCGCATGGAAGACCTCGCCGGCGACCCCAGCGCCGCCCTCGACGAGACTCTCGAAGAGGCCTACCTCACCCTGACGAGCGTCAACCTCGACCCCCGCAGCCCGACGGACTGGCTCGCGGCGCTGGTCGATGCGGTCGGCGCATTCGCGGCTGGCCCTACCGAGGACTCACGCGAGTTGCTCATGCGGATCGCCGCGGTCGGCTGCGGCGCGATGGATGCCCACTCCATCCCCGCAAACCCGGGCACGCCTGCCGACCCTGCCGTACTTCTCGCGCTTACGTTTCACGAGGCCACTGCCCTCATCCGTGAACGCGGCTGGGTCGCCGGCGACCGAGGCGTTTGGATCGGTCGCTTGGCGGGCGCTGTCGGCGAGTACGCCGTGATCGTGGTCGCGTGGCACGAAAACGAGGCCAATGCGCGTCCGCTCGAATTCGCGGGCCCCGCGGCTATGGCGGTCACGGCGACGGCGCTGCTCGCTGCTGCAGCCCTTGGGGCCCGCGGAGGATGACACGTGCAGGCGCGCAGCTTAATCGCTTCCGCAGTGCCACCGCCCGCGGACGTTCTGGCGGCGCGCGGCGCTGGCCGTTAGCGTCACTCCCCAACCCACGAAAGCGAACCTGATCGTGTTCCTGAGCATCCTCACACCCGCGCAACAGCGCGTCTTCCTGGAAGCGGCGCGGGCCGTCATCGAGCAGGACGGACACGTCGCAGACGTCGAGCAAGCCCTGCTGGACGGCCTGCACAGCGAGTGCGGACTCGACGAGGAGCCCGCCGCGCCGCGTGACATCGCGGCGATCGCCGCCGACGCATCGGCAGCGCTGGACACGGGGCCGGCCCGGCGTGCGTTCGTTCTGGAACTCGCAGGCGTTGCGCTGATCGACGGACACTCCCACCCCGACGAGGTAACGGCTGTCACCGAGATCGCCCGAGCACTCGACTCTACCGACGGGTTCCTCGACGCAGCGTTCGCATTCGCGGCGCGCGCTCAGGCACTCGTTGTCGACGGGCAGCGACTCGTGGCGACCGACGAGGCGGCCTGATGCCGCTCCCCGTCGTCGCCGCGGCCTGGGCCATCGCCGCCGCGGCAGGCAGCGGCGCCGGAGCTGGCGGCTTGGGCATCAAGAAGCAGCGTGACGCTTCGCGCGCGGTGAAGGCGAAGAAGGGCGAGTTTCACATCGCTGAGGCAGTCACTGCCAAGCACCGCGCCGACTGCGAGCAGGCGTTCACGCTCCTGGGCGCGGCGAAGGTCGAGGCGATGAGCGAGGCGCTCGTCCCATTTCACGCCGCCTTCAGCCAGCTCAAGAACGTCGACTTCGAGGCCGACGTCTCCGACGAGAACTCGCCGGCGTTGGACGCAGTGTCCCTAGCCGAGGCGGGGCGACTCTCGATGACCGCGCTCGACGCCCTCGGCGGGGTCGCCGGGGCGGGGGCCGCCGCGATGCTCGCCAGTCAAGCCGCAACCCAGGGCGTCATGGCGGTGGGAGCAGCATCGACAGGCACATCGCTCAGCGCGCTGAGCGGCGCGGCCGCGAACAACGCGATGCTCGCCTGGATGGGCGGTGGCTCGATCGCCTCCGGTGGCGGCGGGATGGCTCTGGGGAGCACCATGCTCACCGGCATCGCCGCTGCTCCTGCTGTCCTCGTGGGTGGCGTGTTCCTGTTCCACAAGGGCCGCGGGGCGGAAGCGAGGGCCGACCAGTTCGCCGCCGATGTCGACACTGCGCTGGCGCAGCATCGTCAATGCCAAGCGGTCCTCGCCGCCGCGCAAGCCCAGGCGCAGGACGCGACCGTCGTCCTGCGGCCACTCACCGCGCGCCTGGCGCGCACGAGCGGCTGGCTGCAGTCGCTCGTCGAACGGCAGAGCGATTGGCGCGAACTGGACGAGCGTGACCGCGAACGCGTTCGGGAGGCGACAATCCTCGCGGTCGCCGCTAGCAGCCTCGTTCATACGCCGGTCATGGGCGACGACGGGAGTCTCACAAGCGCCATCCGTTCCGCCTACGACCGCGCAGCAGCGATCGCCAGTCAGCCTGCTGATGCCTGAAGAACTCGAGGCGCTGCCGGCCCCTCTCCGCGCGGGGCTCGCACACCTGCCGGAGAAGTATCGAGTGCCCGTCGAGGCAGGACTCGCAGGCCTCGCGCCGTTCATGGCCCTGGACGCGGCCGAGGTGCACGCCGCGATCGCGGCGGCCGAGCTCGCCCGCGCGGGCACCGACCGCCGCGAGGCGATCACGGACGAGCTCGAGCGACGACTGCGCGAACACTCGGCGCGCGAGCACGAGCGTTGGGTGCATGCGATCGCCCTAGTGAGTTCAGCGCGTGAGACATCGATGACCGACCTCGACGCTCTCGCGGCGGTTTTCGAGCTCGACGATCGATTCGTCTCCGCACCAGCGTTCGACGACTTCATGCTGGACGACGCCCAGTCCCTCAAACTCGGCCCAGCCTCTAGCGGCACCGAGCCTCGAGTCCGGTCGTTGGAGACCGTCGCGCGTGCCGTCGAGCCGCAACGCGATCTCGACGCGAGCGAGGTCCTCACCCTGTTGTCCGTGCCAGGGCGGCTGCAGTCATCGCAGGCGGGCCTATGGATAGAGACCGACGAGGGACCGGCCGTACTGCTGGGCGACAAGTCGGCAGTCCGCTGCTCCGCAGGCGCAGTCGAGCACGTCGCGTCCGCGGCCGGCTCCGCCACTGAATCGAAACTCCTGCACCTCGAGCGTCTGGCGAGCAGTCGACCGCCCGCTCTCGAACGCCATGCGAGCGCTGCGCTGGCGTCCTGCATGAGTGCACGCCGCGCATCGATCCCGACCGAGCGTGATGCCTTTCCCGCGTGGCTGGTCTTGGGAACGGCAACCCCCACGACCGAGCCGCCACGGATGCGCCTGGGTGAGGTCGCGCGGCTGCTGCGCGAGACCGGTTCCATCGACAGCGCAGCACAGGGGTCAGCCGTCCTCCTCGCACTGGCGTGGGAGTCCACCCGGGTCCGCTCCTACTTCGCGCCGACGGTCGCCGAGCCGCCATCACCAGCCATCAACGTCGGCCAGATCCGCTGGTGCACGCTCACCGATCGGCCGGTGTTCTGGCTCCCCGTCTTCCCCGACGACCCGGACGCGATCGGCGGCCGCGACCGGCCGTGGACGAGCGATATCCCGTCCGCGGGTGCGCACTGGGACGCAACGCCGTCGACGCTACGGCTCGACCCCGAATGGGCAGCGGCGCTGATCGTCGTTCCCGGCACCAGTCGTCTACTCGCCGTGGACCCACACGGCGGCTGGTGGGACCTCGACAGCGACTACGAAGCGATCGTCCTTGCACGACGCAGCCATCGCGAGCCTTGGCTCGACGCTCTGGAGATCCTGGATCAGGATGTCCCGCAGACGATCGCGGCATCGCTCCAGCACGCCGACGAGATACGCGAGGAGCGACGCGCCCTCGCTGGAGACCACGAGATCGCGGACGACTCCGTCACCGTGCCAGACCAAGCGGGCGCCCGACCGGCGAAGTTCAGTGCCGCATGGATTCGCGACCTCGCTGATCGCTACATGTACGACGACGACTCAGCGCCGAGGGCTGCAGGAGGTGCTGCGGCCGATCGAGGGCACTACACGCGGGACGAGTTCCTCATCGTGGTCGACTGGAAGAGCGCGCGCGCTCGCCCCCTTGCGGAGCGGAACTCCGAGGAAGCGGTCGTCGACGCGACCCTCCGAGCTCTCGCAGCCAATGACGAGGTCACACGCCTCACCTCGCTCCTGTCGCTGGACGGTGTCGGCGCGCCCGTGGCGTCCGCGCTCCTGCACTTCGCCTTCCCCGACCGGTACCCGATCCTCGACTTCCGCGCCCTCGCGACGCTCGGAGATGCGACGCGGCGATCGACCTACAGCCCCGCGTTCTGGGTCGACTACCTCGACCAATGCCGCGCGCTCGCGGCCGACGCGCACGTCACGATCCGCGAACTCGACAAGGCACTCTGGCAAGCCTCCAAGGAAGCCAGCACCTGACGCAGGGGTCAGATCTCGTGTGCCGCGCACGACCCGGCTGACGTGAAGCCCGCGAAAACACCGGCCGGATCCTGACGTGCGCGTTCGCATCCTGCGAGGGGCAACGCAGGTCGGCGGCAGCTGCGTTGAGGTCGAGCAGAGCGGGACCCGCATCGTCATCGATGTCGGCCTGCCCCTCGAACGACCTGGCGCATATCGCGACCTGCTCCCCGACGTCCCCGGACTCTGGGCGACTGCCGACGGGTCGCTGCACGCTGTGCTGCTCTCGCACACCCACCCCGACCATTGCGGTCTCGCCGACCTCGTAGCGCCCGACGTACCGGTCTACTGCGGTGCAGCGGCAGAGCGGATCTGGAACAGCGCGTCGTTCTACGTGCCGCGCATGACGCCGTTCGCAGCCTCCGGCCACTTCCGGCACGCGGTACCGCTCACGCTCGGCCATCTGCGCGTCACGCCTTGGCTCGTCGACCACAGCGGATACGACGCGTACAGCCTGCTGATCGAGGGCGGTGGCCGCCGGCTGCTGTACAGCGGGGATATCCGGGCGACCGGCCGCAAGCCGCGCACGCTCGAGGCCGTGGCGACAGCGTGCAGGGGCGTCGATGCGCTCCTCCTCGAAGGGACACGAATCAGGAACGACGCCATCGAGAACACGGAGGGCGACGTCGAGACTGATGTCGCGCGCGCGCTTCGCGCAACCTGCGGCATGGGACTCGCCTTCTACTCGGCCATGAACATCGACCGGCTCGTGTCCCTGTACCGGGCGGCGCGGCGCGCCGATCGGACATTCGTCATGGACCTGTACACAGCGGCCGTCGCTCACGCGACGGGAAACCCGCGAGTCCCGCAAGCCGACTGGGACGGCGTGCGCGTCTACCTCCCCAACAACCAGAAACGACGCGTCATCGCGTCGGGCGACTTCACAGCCGTCAACGCGGTGCGCCCGTCCCGGGTGTTCATCGACGAACTCGCAGAACGGCCGGAGGCCTTCGTAATGACGACTCGCACCTCGATGCTCCCGGAGTTGCGCACAGCGCTTGGAGGAGCGATCGCCATCTGGTCGATGTGGGACGGTTATCTCGACCGAGATCCGCGCCTGACGTCGACGCTCCGCAGTTATGGTGTCCCGGTGCTCCACGCGCACACAAGCGGCCATGCCTCGCGCAGCACCCTTCAACGGTTCGCGGCTCAGATTGCTCCGAGACGCGTCATCCCGATCCACACCGATTCGCCGTCGGTGTTCGCTTCGGCGATCGACAACGTCGAACCGCACGGCGACGGAGACTGGACCTGCGTCTGATGGACGACGATCTCGAACATGCTCACAAGATGCTCGTCAGCGAACTCGCTGCCGCCGGACTGGCGCTCGACCACAGCGGACTCTGGAGCGATGCGGACCAGAACGTAGGAGTCCTCGCGCACCAAGGGCACGCAGTCGTTGGGTGGATCGAGATCCGGTGGCGTAGTTCCTGTCCGCCTGCCGACTTCGTTCTGACGGACGCGGTGCATCTTCCGGCACCGATCGAAGCGGACCCACTCCGCACGACGATCGAACGCGCTCGCGCCGCCGGGGCTGCCCGTCGGCAGACGTGCCGGTACTGCGCCCAGTCGTTCAACCCTGGCTGGATGCACGAAGCGGGCGTCTGCCAGGGCTGCGCCGAGGAGCACCTCGGAGTCGACCATTGACGAATCGCCGCGACAGGGTCGACGCGGTCACGAACGAGAGGCACCATGGAACTCGCAGAATGGATCGCGGAGTGGACTTTGGCCGCAAAGTTCACTTCGCCGCACATCGACAACGTCGACGCGCGTATCGCCTCGGTGCTAGCGCTGTGCGATCTCCCCGTCGACCCGTCGTGGCCGCGGCCCGAGGCCGAGGATCACAAGTGGAGCACCGGCCCGTACCGGCGCGGCGATCGGCTTGAGCCGACGTCCCCGGAACGTATCGTCGAGCACCAGATCCTTGGAGCTGGTGACCAGGTCGCCGACGGGCGCACTTGTTTCGGCGGAGCGGTTGTCGACGGGATCAACGCCATCGCGCTGACCTTGACCCCGAAGATCGAGGCCGACCTTCTGCTGCTCGTGGACCACGACGGCGAGCACCGGCTCTATCTCGCCGAGGCCAAGGCAATGGCCAACACCCCTTGGTACGCGACGATCGAACTCCTCCGCCAGCTGCGCCTCTTCACGGCAAGCGGACATGCGGCGGATTACTTCCACCGGCAGGATTCCTCCATCCCCCAAGCCCTCCCGGTTACAGGACTCGTCCTCGCGCCGGCGGGCTACTACACCGCCGCCGGGCAACGAAGCAACTCGGTCGAGCCCGCCCAGCGCCTCATCGCGAAGGTCTGCTCAGAAACCGACATCGACATCCGCCTGGCGACATGGGACGCGACGTCGGGGACGATCGCAGAGCTCACCTAGAAGCCTCACGCCTCCTGCTCAGCCGGGATTGACCATCGTCTGCCCATCCTGAGCCGCGCGGATCTCACCGCGAATGTCCTCGGGAAGGTCGATGATCTCGACCTTGACGCCCCACGTGCGCAGCGCCTGGGCGACCCAGCCCCCTCCGGTCGCGTATGCAGCGGCTTCGTGGTCGGCAAAGCAGAGGACGAGCTTCTCGGCGGGCTGCTCGCGGTGAATCGTGATCAGCTTGAGCGTGTCAATCGCGACCTTCTTCTGCTGGCCGCCCTTCAGCGCGCCCTGACGAGCGAAGATCTCGGCAAGCACGGCACCGTCGGACGAGGCGGCATCGACCTGCACCGGAGCCCCAGCCTCCAGGGTGATCGTGCGTGGAGCCAGCGCAACCCCGAGCCGCTCGGCCAGCAGCCCACGGATGATCTCCTCGGCGTGCCGCTGCACCGCCGAGTCGCTGACATGGCTCTCGGCCTCTGCAGCCTCGAACTCCGAGGCGAGCTGATCTGCCTGCTCGCGGGTGAACCGCCACGGGCTTCGGGCAGGGATGCCGACGAGGAGGGGGTGCCCCGCATCCCGCTGCTGCGAGAGCCAGCGGGACAACCGGCGCGGGGACGTCTCCACATCGGCGGCCAGCTGCGGACACGTGACGATCGTCGGCATCCGTCGTAGTCGAACCGATCCGGGCGCTCCTGACAAGACCTCCCCGCCGCGCCAGGCGAAGCGCACGGTCATTGCGGGTGCCCCAAGAGGAGGCAGGTCGGCTCGCGTTCCAGCGCTGGCCGTCGACCGCGGCAGAACCGCAGACCACGAGGTCCGCCTCGATCCCGGTAGGGCGGGATTTCGGACCGCGTTTGGTACTCCCGAGTGGTACTCCCGGCCGATTTCGCGGATTGAATCCGCCCCGAACAACGCGAAAACCCCGCGATTTGCGGGGTTTTCTTGAGCGCGCCCGAGAGGATTCGAACCTCTGACCTTCGGTTCCGTAGACCGACGCTCTATCCAGCTGAGCTACGGGCGCAGACCGGACGCTCGGCGTCCGGGTCGACCATGGTACGACACGTGGGCGTGCGTTGTCGGCCGACCCCGGCGGGCGGGTGGGTCACGCGGGCGTGTTGCGGTTCCACTCGATCCAGCCGACGCCCTGGCGTCCGTCCTCGGTGCGCAGGCGGGCGAGCGCGCGGGGGAACTCGGCGCGGCGTCCGTCGTCGGCGGTGAAGAGCACGGCGCCGAAGCCGACGGGCTCGACGTCCACGACGGGCCCGTCGGCCTGGTGCTCCAGGCGGGCGCCGGTGGCGAGGCCGTCGTCGGCGAACGTGGCGGACATCTGCAGGCCGGTGAGCTCGTGGACGTCGCCGTCGCGCTGGACGTAGCCGATCCCCATGCCGGGGATCGTGGGGACGCCGACGGCGTGGGTGCGCGTGCCGTCCTCGAGGTGGAAGCCGCTCCACATCCAGTCGCTGGCGAACCAGTCGCGCGAGCCCCACGAGTGGTCGCGCTGCCCGGGCCCGTCGAACGCGATCTCGGTGTCGTCGACGCGGATGGTGCCGGTGACGCGGCAGGGGATCTCGTAGCGGGTGGCGCCGCGCCACTGGTAGGGGACGGCGTCGGTCTCCCAGACGAGGTCGAACGCGACGTCGACCGGCTCGCCGGGCTCGCCGCGCAGCGGGCCGCTGTGGTCGGCGAAGGCGGCGGCCCGCCCGTCGAGGGTCACGCGGAACCGCTTCAGCGGCTCCTCGCAGACCTGGGTGAGCGTCACGCCGTCGGCGCTGACGGACTGCTCGCGGTCGTCGGCGGGTGGGAGCGGCCCGGTGGGCATGGCGACCATGACGGCGGGCCGGCCCTCGCGGACGATGCTCGCGATGACGTGCGTGTGGCCGCCGTTGACGACCCGGCCGATCCGCGCGTAGACGCCGACGGTGCCGTCGGCGCTGGCGGCGTCGAAGTACCAGGACTCGCTCCAGGTGGCCTCCGGTCCGGGCTCGTGGCAGCCCTCGTCGGCGGCGTCGGGCACGAGCGCGGTGAGCGCTCCCGGCTCGGGCAGCAGGTCGAGGGAGCCGAGGTCGAGGACCTGCTGGGCGTTGCGTCGCAGCCAGGTCATGAACATCTCGTCCCCGCGCTCGGTCTGCTCGACGACCATCGCGGCGACGACGGTCATCAGCAGTCCGCCGAACGCCTGGCGGCGGTACTCCTCCCAGCACAGCTCCCACGACAGGGCGCGGACGCCGTGGGCGAGCAGCTCGTCGTGGTAGAGCCGCACGAGCTCCTCCTCGTGCGCGCGCCGGACGTCGGCGTCGAACGCGCCGGCGAGGAAGTAGGAGACGTCGTAGAGCGCGGGCCCCCACTGCAGCGTCTGCCAGTCCACGACGGTGCAGCGGTCGGCGGCGAAGAGGAGGTTGTCGAGCCGGTAGTCGCCGTGGACGAGCCCGAGCGGCGGGCGACGGTCGGCGAACCACGCGTCGATCACGGGCACGAACCGCTCGAGCACCTCGGCGTGCTCGGGCGCGACCCGGTCGCCGTAGCGCTCGAGGAACCCGGGGAGCAGCGCCCCGGCGAGCTGCTGGGTGAGCGGGTTGGGGACGTTGAGGAAGTCGAGCGTGCCGACGTGCAGGTCGCCCATGACGGGGGCGTGCACGCGGGCGAGGGTGCGCAGCGCCAGCCGCGCCTCCTCGACGGTGCAGCCGCGGATCTGGTCGCCCTGCTCGGCGCCGACGATGTCCTCCAGCACGAGCGTGAACCAGCCCTCGTCCTCGTCGTAGACGGCGAGGTGGCAGCCGGGCACGGCCCCGGTCGCACGGTCGGCGAGGTGCGCGTAGAAGGAGATCTCCCGCCGGTACGCGCCGAGCCCGACGCCGGTGGCGCGACTGTTCGCGTCGGTGGCGGCGAGCTTCACCACGACGGTCTCCCCCTCCCCGAACGTGACGCGGAAGCTGCCGCTCATCTGCCCGGTGCCGATCGGGACGATCGAGGCGATCTCGACCTCCCGCTGCAGCACGGCGCTGAGCCAGTCGGAGGTGACGTCGTCGACGGTCTTGGCGACAGGAACGGGGATCTGACTCGACATGGTGTCGAACCCTACGCGGCCGCACGCGGCGGCGGGCGATCTTCACCGCGCGACGTAGATCCGTCGCGCGATCTCCGCGCCGACGAACGAGACGAGCACGAGCACGACGACGCCGGCGATCGCGGCCGGGGAGGACGGGTCGTCCAGCGACGCGCCGATCGCCGTGTAGGAGAACGCGCGGGGCGCGGCGCCGATCGCGGTCCCGAGCGCGATCTGCCAGACCGCGACGCCGAGGACCCCGAACGCGTAGTTCATCGGGGCGTCGGGCACGGCGGGCAGCAGCCGCTGGAGCACGACGGCGCCGAAGCCGTGCCGTTCGAGCAGCCGTTCGGCGCGCGCGAGTCGCTCGCCACCGAGGTCGACCGCGCCCTCGCGGCCGACGTGCCGGGCGACGAGCAGCGCGCAGACCGCGCTGAGGACGGAGGCGCTGAGCGTGACGATCGTGCCGACCGCGGTGCCGAACAGCAGGCCCGAGACCCCGGCGAGCACCGGTCCGGGCACGAGCAGCAGGCCGAGCAGCGCCGAGATCGGCACGTAGGCGACCGGGGCGAACGGGCCGAACGCGTCGACCCAGCCGCGCACGTCCTCCTTCGTCACGACGTCGAAGCCCCAGAACGCCGCGAAGCCGGCGAGGAGCGCGACGACGAGGATCGCGAGGCGCGCGCGGGGTCCGATCACTCCGGGAAACGGTAGCGGGCCGCCGTCACCGCACCGTCACCCCGGGCACTGGTCCGGAACGCGGAAAGCCCCGCGGGCAGCAGGGCTTTCGGAAGAGCGGAGAGGGAGGGATTCGAACCCTCGATAGAGGTATCACCCCTATACCCACTTAGCAGGCGGGCGCCTTCAGCCACTCGGCCACCTCTCCGTGTCCGCGGAAGTGTATCCGCGCCGCGTCGCGCGCGTGGTCCTCGTCGTGGCGGCGCGCCGACGCTACCGTGGCGCCCATGCCCGATCCGGCCGTGCGTGCGGAGGACCGCTGGCCGCTGAGCGCGGCGGCGAGCGCGGTGCTCGCCGACCCGCGCGTCACGGCGCGGACCGTGGTCGCCTTGACGCCGCAGGACTGCGGCTTCCTCACCGTCAAGGGCAAGCGGTACAACATCAAGGCCGACCGAGCACGAAGCGCAAGCCCCAGGGCTACACCTGCAAGCGCTACGGCGCCGAGACCAAGCTGAAGTTCCGCTGCGCCCGCGGCATCAAGAACTTCTTCGCGATCAAGCGTTGACCCGGACCACCCACCGCCGCACCACGCTCGCCGCCCTCGCGGCGGGCGCCCTCCTGATCCTCGGCCCGCCCGCCGCCGCGCACGCGCACGGGCTCGTGCAGCGCAACGACCTGCCGATCCCCGAGTGGCTGTTCGGATGGGGCGCGGCGGTCGTCCTCGTGGTCTCCTTCGTGGCGCTCGCCGTCCTCTGGCAGCAGCCGCGCTACGAGCGGCGCGGCGCCGCGTCGGACGCGCCGACGGCGTGGCGGCCCGTCCCGGGAGCGGTCGGTCGCGCGCTCGGCGCTCCCGCGCTCGACACCGCCGGTCAGGCGCTCGGGACGTTCCTGTTCGCGGTCGTCCTGTGGGCGGCGCTCGCAGGCACCGACACGCCGCAGGCCAACCTCTCCCCCACGTTCATCTTCGTGGTCTTCTGGGTCGGGCTCGTGTTCGCGAGCGTCCTCCTGGGGGACGTCTTCCACGCGCTCAACCCGTGGCGCGCGATCGGGCGCGCGACGGGCTGGCTCGTCGCCCGCGCGCGGGGCGGCCGCCTCCGCGCGCCGCGCGCGTACCCGCAGCGGCTCGGACGCTGGCCGGCCGCGGCCGGGCTGCTGGGCTTCACCTGGCTGGAGCTCGCCGAGAGCGGCGGCGAGCACCCGCGCACGCTCGCGACGGCGACGATCGTCTACAGCGCGATCACGTTCGCCGGGATGGCGGTCTACGGGGTGCGGCCGTGGATCCGGCACGGGGAGGCGTTCAGCGTCTACTTCGGGCTGTTCGCCCGGCTCTCGCCGCTGGAGGTCCGCGACGGGCGCCTCGGGACCCGGCGGCCGCTGGAGGGCCTCACCCGCCTGGACGTCGTGCCCGGAACGGTCGGCGTCGTCTGCGTGATGATCGGGACGGTCACGTACGACGGCCTCTCCAGCGGGTCCCTGTGGAAGGACGCGCAGAAGCTCCTCGACGGGCTGTGGGAGCCGCTGGGGATGAGCGTCGTGACGGGCCTGAAGGCGTCGGCGACCGTCGGGCTCGTCGTCTGCGTGCTGCTCGTCGCCGCGTTCTACCGGCTCGGCATCATCGGGATGCGCAGCGTCGGCGGGGGCTTCGACGCGGACCGGCTCTCGCGCGCGTTCGTGCACACGCTCGTCCCGATCGCCGTCGTCTACGTGGCGGCGCACTACCTGACGCTGCTGGCCTTCCAGGGGCAGGCGACGGTGTACCTGGCGTCCGACCCGCTCGGGCAGGGTTGGGACCTCTTCGGCACCGCCACGTCCACGATCGACTACTGGCTGGGGCAGAACCTCGCCTGGTACCTGCAGGTCGGGTTCGTGGTGCTCGGGCACATGGCCGGGCTGGCGCTCGCGCACGACCGCGCGCTCGTCCTCTACGGGGACGCCCGGCGCGCCGCACGGTCCCAGTACTGGATGCTGTCGGTCATGGTGGGCTTCACGACCCTCGCGCTGTGGCTGCTGGCGCAGGCGGGCGCATGACCGGGCGCGCGCGCACGGCCGCCGTGCTGCTGGCGGGCGCGACGCTCGCCGCGACGGGCGTGGGCTGCGGCTCGGACCGGCTGGCGGGCTCCAAGGGCGGCGCGGCGCCGCGCGAGGCGAAGACCCGCTCGGACCGGCTCGTGGACTTCCGCAAGCAGCCCCCGTACGTCAACAGCCTCGGCTTCGACCCGAAGTCCGACGACCTGCTGCTGACCACCAACCGCGGCTTCTTCCGCATCGCCCGCGACGGCTCGCGGATCACGAAGATCGCGGGCACGGTGAAGGCCGGGCAGCGCACCGCGCCGGTCGGGGAGTTCCTCGCGTTCCTGGAGGTCGACGGGGGCCGCCGCCTGATCGGCTCCGGGCACCCGGACTCCACCGCGCTGCCGAACTTCCTCGGGTTCATCGAGTCGTTCGACGGCGGCCGCTCCTGGACGGTCCTCGCCCGGCTCGGGGAGGCGGACCTCCACAAGCTCGTGCTGCGCCACGACAAGCTCTACGCGTTCGACGCGGTGCTCGGCGCGATGCTGATCAGCGACGACGAGGGCAAGACCTTCGAGGAGTTCTTCACGCCGCGCGGCCTGGTGATCGACTTCGTCGTCGACCCGCAGGACGCGGACACGATCGTCGCCTCGACCGAGGACCAGCTCTACCGCTCCACCGACGGCGGCCAGACGTGGCGGGCGCTGCTCAGCGGCACCGGCATCCGGATGGAGTGGCCGGAGCGCGGCGGCATCGTCCGCGCCGACAAGGACGGCACGATCCAGCGATCGACCGACCGGGGCGGCACGTGGACGCGCATCGGGCGCGTGCAGGGCGAGCCGTACAAGCTCATCGAGGACCGTGACGGGCAGCTGCTGATGGCGCTCTCCGACGGCGCGATCCTCGAGTCCGCCGACGGCGGCGCGACCTGGCGCGACCTCTTCCGGCCCGAGCGCACCGCTCCGCCGACCACCTGAGCGGCCGCCCGCCGATGTGCGTCGACGCACACCGGATCCGTCATCGATCGGTGTAGCCTGCGGCGATGCCGTCGCCGTCCCCGTCGAACCTGCCGGTCCCGCACGACACGGCCGGCCCGCTCGCCCGACGTGGCGAGCCGGACCTCACCCGCCAGCAGGAGCTGCGCGCGCTCGGCGACCTCGGGGCGTTCGGCCTGGAGCTCGTCACCGACCGCGTCGAAGAGCTCCACCACGCGATCTCCCGCCGGTCGTTCGACGCGACCGGCCCGGTCTCCGACCCGATCCGCGCCGTGCACGACGCGGTCAGCGCCGCGGTGTACGGCAGCGTGCGGTTCGCGACCGGCACGGCGGCGCGCGGGGTCGCAGCGGCCGTCGCGCGCTTCACGCCCGACGACGCGGAGCCGCTGACCGAGACGCCCGCCGGCTCGGTGGCGCGCTCGGCGATCAACGGCCTGCTCGGCGATCTCCTCGAGGAGGAGAAGAGCCCGCTGGCGATCCCGATGGCCGTGCGCCTCGCGGGCCGCGACGTCCCGCCGACGCGCACCCTGCTCGCCGAGGCGTACCCGCGCGCGACGCCGCGGATCGTCGTGCTGATCCACGGGCTCGGCGAGAACGAGGGCGTGTGGTGGTGGCGCGCCCGCAAGGCCGGGCTGGGTCCCGTGATCCCGATGAGCGAGCGGCTGCACCGCGAGCTCGGCTTCACGGCGGTGCACGTCCGCTACAACACCGGCCTGCGGATCAGCGAGAACGGCGCCCGCCTCGCCACCCTGCTGAACGCGCTCACCGACGCGTGGCCGGTCGACGTGTCCGAGGTCGCGCTCGTCGGCCACTCGATGGGCGGGCTCGTCGCCCGCGCCGCACTGCGCGCCGGCGACCTCGGCGGCCACCCGTGGGTCGAGCGCGTCGAGCACATCGTGAGCCTCGGCACCCCCCACCACGGGGCGCCCCTCGAGAAGGGCGTCAACCTCGCCTCGTACGCGCTGCGCAGCGTCCCGGAGGCCGCGCCGATCGCCTCGGTCCTCGACACCCGCTCGGTCGGGATCAAGGACCTCGCGTTCGGGGTCATCGCGGAGGAGCACTGGCGCGACCGCGACGGCGGCGCGCTGCTGGCCGACTACCGCGAGGCGATCACGCTGCCCGACCACGTGACGCTGCACGCGATCAGCGCGACGCTCGCGACCGATCCGCGCCACGCGATCAGCACCGCGTTCGGCGACATCCTCGTGCGGCTCGACAGCGCGTCGGGCGACCACCGCAAGCACGGGCTGGGGATCAAGGACGAGCACCGCGCGACGATCGGCGGGCTGACGCATTTCGACCTGCCGAGCGATCCGCAGGTCTACCGGCTCGTGCGCGACTGGCTGCGCTGAGCCCGCTCAGGGCCGGCGGCGCAGCAGCGTCACGAACCGGTCCGCCTCGGTGATCGTGGTGCGCACGAGCTTCCAGTCGATCTCCTTGTAGGAGCGCTCGCCGTGCAAGACCTCGTGGCAGGACGTGAGCACCTGGCGCAGCTGCACCTCGTGGTGGGCGAGCCGCTCAAGCGCCGCCCCGGTCCGCGCGCCCTCCTGCCCCGCGTCGAGCGTGCGGTCGCGCGCGTCGTGCAGGCGCTCCATCACGACGGTCGCGCGCTCCCCCTGACGGTTGGCGGCCCGCAGCCCGAGCCCCCCGGACCTCCTGCCCGCATCCGTCGTAGCAGCGCACGGTGCGCACCTTCGCAGTTCCGCGACTACCCTGTGGTCCGCTGGAGAGGTGGCAGAGCGGTTGAATGCACCGGTCTTGAAAACCGGAGTCGTCGCAAGGCGATCGCGGGTTCGAATCCCGCCCTCTCCGCTCTACCGCGCCGCGTCGAGCGCCGCGTACTGCTCGCGCACCTGCGCGAAGATCGCGCGGGCGGCGTCGAGCGCCTCGTCGCGCGTGGGCTCCTCGACACGGTCGAAGCGCAGCGGCGTGCCGTAGCTGACGGTGATGCGCGGCAGGCGGCCGCGACGCCAGCCGCGCACGTCCTTGGAGCCGTGGATCGCGACCGGCACGACCGGCACGCCGGACTCGAGCGCCAGCCGGCCGATGCCGGCCTTCGGCTCCCCCAGGCCGCCGCTGCGCGACCGGCCCCCCCTCCGCGTACATGCCGACGCAGCCGCCGCGGTCGAGGATCGAGTGGGCGGTGACGAACGCCTCGTCGTCCTTCTCGCCACGCCGGACGGGGAAGTGGCCGGCCACCCGGAACACGTACGACAGCACGGGCTGCCCGCCGAAGAACTGCGACTTCGCCATGAAGCGGATCTGCCGGCGCAGGTACACGCCGCAGAAGAAGTGGTCCATGTTGGAGAAGTGGTTCGGGGCGAGGATGAACCCGCCGTGCGCGGGCACGTTCTGCCGGCCGATCGCCCGCGTGCGGTACAGCAGCAGCGCGACCGGGGTCAGCAGCACCCGCGCGGCCGCGTAGGTCCAGCCCGGCTCGTGCGTGCGCGCCCAGGCGTGGAACGGCGCGAGCGCGTCCGCGGCCCGCTCGTCGCGGTAGACCTGCTCCTTGATCTCGGGCACGAGCCGACCCTATCCGCGCCGCCCGTCTCAGTGCGCGGGTTCGTGCCGCAGCGTCTCGCCCTCGCGCAGGCCGACCCGGGCGGCGGTGCCGGCGGGCAGCTCGACGACGGTGCGCGCGCCGCGGCAGGACGCCGTGCGCCACGGGGCGAGGTCCGCCACGATCCGCACGACGCGGTCCTCGCGGTCCAGGAACACGGCGTCGATCGGGTAGCCCATGAAGAACATGTGGATCGAGGCCGCGGGCCGGATCCACAGGCCGGCGTCGGCGGCCAGCTCGCGGCCGAGCAGGCCACGCAGGCGCGTCCACGGGGTCTGGGCGACCGCGCAGCGCGCCACCACGACCGTGCCGTCGGGACGGTGCAGGGCGACCTGGGCGGGGAGCCGGGAGCGGGAGCGGCGCACCCGGCAAGGATCGCGCACGTCCGGCCGGACGGGGCGGGATGGCGCGTACGATCCCGGTGGATGGCCGACCGCGACGCGCCCGAGGAGCCGAACCTGCCGCAGCCGCGCCCGGAGCCCGGCGAGCCGCTGCGCGTGCTGACCGTCGTGCGCCGCATCGACTCCCAGCCGCTGCTGCTGCGCCTGACCGACAGGCTCCGCCGCCGCCTGCCCGGCGACGACCGCTTCGGCGACCCGCTGTCGGTCGCGGGCACGTCCCCGGCGGAGGTCGTCGGCCGGCAGGTGCAGGTCCTCTCCTCCGAGCGGCCGAGCGTCGCGCGCGAGCTCGGGCTGAGCGCCCTGCAGGTCTGGCAGGCGCTGTCGGAGTCGGCGGGCCGCGGCCGCGGCGATCGCGAGGTCGCGATGCTGTTCACCGACCTCGTCGGCTTCTCCTCGTGGGCGCTGCGCGCCGGAGACGAGGCCGCCGTGCAGCTCCTGCGCGAGGTCGGCATCGTCGTCGAGGGCGCGGTCGCCGAGCATCGCGGGACGCTCGTCAAGCGGCTCGGCGACGGGCTGATGGCCGTGTTCCCCACCGTCGAGGCGGCGACGCGCGCGGCGCTGGACGCCGACGCGGGCTTGCGCGACGTAGAGGTCGACGGGCACCGCCCGCGGCTGCGCGCCGGGGTCCACGTCGGGCGGCCCCGCAAGATCGGCGGGGACTACCTCGGCGTCGACGTGAACATCGCGGCGCGGGTCGCCGACCAGGCGCGCGGGGGCGAGCTGCTGCTGTCCGTCCCGGCCGTCGAGCAGCTCGAGCCCGACGCCTACCGCACCGGGCGCGCCAAGCGCCTGCGCGCCGCGGGCGCCCCGAAGGACCTGCGCGTGCAGAGCGTGCGCCGCGCGACCCGCGACTAGGTCGTCGCCCGCAGCACGGGCGGCGCGCCCGCGTCCACGAGGCACTGCGGGAGCGCGACGGTGCCGTCCTCCTGCTGGTGGTTCTCGAGGATCGCGATCAGCGTGCGGCCGACGGCCACGGCCGTCCCGTTGAGCGTGTGGAGGGTCTGCGGCTTGCCGCCCTCCGGGCGCAGCCGGATGTTCAGGCGCCGCGCCTGGTAGTCGGTCGTGTTCGAGCACGACGTCAGCTCCCGGTACTGGCCCTGCGCGGGCAGCCAGGCCTCGCAGTCGTACTTCTTCGCGGCGCTCGCCCCGAGGTCGTCGACCGCGATGTTCACCACGCGGTAGGGGATCCCGAGGTCGGTGAGGATCTCCTCCTCGATCGCCAGCAGCCGCTCGTGCTCGGCCTGTGAGGCGTCCGGCTCGACGAAGCAGAACATCTCGACCTTGTCGAACTGGTGCACGCGGAAGATCCCGCGCGTGTCGCGGCCGGCGGCGCCCGCCTCCCGGCGGAAGCACGGGCTGAAGCCCGCGTAGCGGACCGGCAGGCTCGCCTGGTCGAGGATCTCCCCCGCGTGCAGGGACGCGAGCGCGACCTCGCTCGTCCCGACGAGGTACAGGTCGTCCTGCGGCAGGTGGTAGATCTGCTGCTCGGTGTCCGGCAGGAAGCCGGTGCCGAACAGCGCCTCCTCGCGGACGAGGACCGGGGGGGATGACCGGCTCGTGGCCGTGACCGCGGACCTTCTCCAGCGCCCACCGCACGAGCGCCATCTCGAGCATCACGAGGTCGCCCTTCAGGTACGCGAAGCGGCTGCCCGCCAGGCGCGCCCCGGCCTCCATGTCGATCATGGGGCCGGCCAGCTCGAGGTGGTCGCGCGGCTCCGCGACCGGGCTGCGCGGCTCCCCGACCTCCCGGAGGACCGTGTCCTGCGGCGCCGCGGTCGGGTCCGGGAGGTTCGGGAGCTTCGCGAGCGCGGGCTGCAGCTGCGCCTCGACCTCGGTCAGCTCCTCCTGCAGCGCCTTCGCGCGCGCCTTGACGTCGTTCATCGCCTGGAGCGCCTCGGTGGCGTCCTCCCCGGCCTTCTTGGCGGTGGCGATCGCCTGGCCGGCCGCGTTCTGCTCCGCCTTCAGGCCCTCGACCTGCGGGATCAGCGCGCGGCGGCGCTCGTCGAGCGACAGGACGGCGTCGAGCCCGTCGGCGTCCCCCCGGCGGGCCAGCGCGGCCCGTGCGGCCTCGGTCTCGGTGCGCAGCAGCTTGAGGTCGAGCATCACCCGGAAGGTATCCGTGGCGGGAGGCGTACGCTTTCTCCATGGACGCCAAGGTGCGAAAGACCGACCAGGAGTGGCTCGAGCAGCTCGGGCCCGACCGCTTCCACGTGCTGCGCCGCGCGGGCACGGAGCCGCCGTTCACCGGTGAGCTGCTGACGGTGAAGGACGACGGGACGTTCGTGTGCGGGGCGTGCGGCGCGACGCTGTTCGGCAGCGACGCGAAGTACGAGTCGCACTGCGGCTGGCCGAGCTTCGTCGAGCCCGCCGACGAGTCCGCGGTGATCCTGCGGCCCGACACGTCGCACGGCATGCTGCGCGTCGAGGTCCTGTGCGCCACGTGCGAGTCGCACCTGGGACACGTCTTCGACGACGGCCCGCGCGATCGCGGCGGGCAGCGCTACTGCATCAACTCGCTGTCGCTCGGCTTCGCGCCGAGCGACCAGGGCTGACGGTCCGGCTCAGGAGTTCGGGCCGGCGCTGACCTTGCGCTTGTAGCCGGCCCACTTCGCCAGGAACTCGGCGACGGCCTGCGCGTCCTCGCCGACGACGAGGTTCTCGGGCATGATCGCGCCCGAGTAGCCGCCGTTGCGGATCGCGTACAGGATCGTCTCCACGTCCTCCTTGCGGACGTTGAAGTTCGGGCCGTCGACGCGCTCGCGGTTGTTGATGCCGATGGCACCACCCTGCGCCCCGACCTTGTCGAGGGTGTGGCAGCCCGAGCAGCGCTCGACGAACAGACGGGCACCCTTGCCCTCGTTCCCGGCGGCGTTCTGGAGGCTGTTGCCCTCGGAGCCGCAGGCGGAGACGCTCCCGGCGATGGCGAGGAGGGCGAAGGCGGTGACGACGCGATGACGCATGGCCGCGGCATCATACGAAAGGAATGGCCGACCGAGGCGCCACGTCCATACCGCTGCGGCGCCTGCTGCCCGCACTCGCCGTCACGGCCGCGCTCGCCCTGGGCGCGTGCGGCGGCGAGCCCGCGGCCGTCGTCGACCGCGACGGCACGCTGCGGCTGACCCTGTCCGAGTACCGGATCGACCCGCAGGTGATCCGCGTGCGGCCGGGCCGCATCCACATCGTCGCCCGCAACGAGGGCCGGCTGCCGCACAACCTGCGGGTGCGGTCGCTGGACCGCGAGCGGGGTGAGGAGGTCGAGGAGTTCGGCCAGTTCTCCCCGACCGCCTTCCCGGGCGGGCTGGTGACCGGCGACGTCGTGCTGCAGTCCGGCAAGTACGAGCTGGTCTGCACGCTGGGCAACCACGACGACCTCGGCCAGACCGGCACGCTGATCGTCGGCGACGGCTCCTGACGCGCGCGGGAAGGAGTCCGCGCCGCCGCGGCGAACCCCGGGAGCGACCCGGCGTTCGACCCGCGACCGGTCGCTCCAAGACTTCTTCGCGATCGCTCACGTACGGCGGCAACCACTGGTCGTCGCCGGGTCACCAGCTTCTCCCCGGCGACGACCTCGCGACCGTCGGCTACTCGACGACGACGGTCTCCCGCACGGTCGGGCTGATCTGCGCACCGTCGCGGTCGTAGGCGGCGGCGCTGAGCGTCACGCGGCCGAGCGGCAGCAGCGTCGAGGCGCGGTACACGCCGGTCGCGACGCGCTTGGCGCGGACGAAGCGCTTCGCGGGCGCCAGGCCCTCCTGGGCCGGACGCGACGCGCGCAGGATGACCTCGCGGACCTGGGAGCGGCCGCTGCCCGAGGCGCGCAGCGTCGTGCGGCACGTCGTGGCGCCGCAGCTGATCGAGCCGATCCGCAGGCGCACGGTCTTGCGCACCGTCGCCGGGGCGACGACCGGCGCGGCCGGGGTCGTCGGTGCGGGCGCGGTGTCGGCGATGCCGGCGGCACCGAGGATCCACGAGCGCTCCGCGGTCACGCGGGCGTACACGGCCGCGTTGCCCTTCACGCCACAGCTCGCGGGACCGTAGGAGACGATGCCGACGAGCCGGATCGCCTCGCCGACGCGCCCGACGAGCGGGCCGCCGCTGTCGCCCTGGCAGGTGTCCGGCCGGCCGTTGGGGGAGCTGCCGCACAGCTCCACCTCGGAGAAGTAGATCGAGCTGCCGAACTGGCTCTCGCAGACCGAGCCGGCCACCAGCGGGATGTCCGCCTGCTTGAGCACCGTGGGCTGGCTGTCGTCGTCGCGGTAGTCCGTGAGGCCCCAGCCGGTGGCCGACAGGACCGTGCCGGGCGCCTCGAGCGCCTCGTCCCCGGGGCCGGCGAGCTCGGCGGTCGGCGCGTTGATCGGCGCCGCGAGCTTCAGCACGAGGACGTCGTGCAGCGTGCGCTGGTCGTCGTACTGCGGGTGCTTGACGATCGACGCGACCTGCACGCGCTGCATGCCGGGATCGACGCGGGAGATCGCCCCGCCGATGACGTCGATGCGCCGGGCGAGGTCACCGCCCTCCCCCTGGAAGGTGCCGAGGCAGTGCATCGCCGACACGACGACCTGCGGGGCGATCAGCGTGCCGCCGCAGAACAGCGCCTCCTGGGCGGACTGGCCGCGGATGACGAGGCCCACCTGGGCCGGGTTGTCGGTCGGCGTGGCCTGGCGGCCGCCGACGATCGCCGACGCCGGCGAGGCGAGGGCGAGGCTGAGGCCGAGCGTGACGACGGCCGGTGCGCTGCGCGCGAGTAGAGAGGTCCCCATGCGGCGGCACCGTAGTCCGGTGCGCCAGCTTCGGCAATGGCCGAACGGGCAGCGGGCCGGGACGGCCGAACGGGCAGCGGGCCGGGACGGCCGGGCGATGCGCGGCCCGGGCGGCGCGGCGGCTACCGTTCATGGCCGTGACCCCGGACCCCACGAGCTACCGCGAGGCCATCGGCCGCTTCGCGACCGGGGTCGCCGTGGTCACCTGCGACGGGCCGCAGGGCCCGAGCGGCCTGACCACGAACGCGGTGTCGTCGCTGTCGCTCGACCCGCTGCTGCTGCTCGTCTGCTTCGACAACACCTCGCGCACGCTCGAGGCGGTCCGCGGCGCTGGGCGCTTCGCGGTGAACGTGCTCGCCGCCCACCAGGCGGACCTCGCGTCCGTGTTCGCGTCCAAGCGCGAGCAGCACGAGAAGTTCGCCGAGGTCACGCACCGGGTCGAGCACGGGCTGCCGGTGCTCGACGACGCGATCGCCTGGTTCGCGTGCGAGCTGCACGACCTGCTGCCCGGCGGCGACCACACGATCGGGCTGGGCCGCGTCACCGCGGTGCACCACGAGCCGCAGGCGGCGCCGCTGCTGTGGTTCGGCGGCGGCTACCGCGCGATCGGCTAGGCGCGCGGCGCGGCGCCGCGCCCGGTCAGAGCCCGGCGGTGACGCCGAGCGCGCGCACGCAGAGGAAGGCGACGACGAACGCGGCCAGCGTCATCACGCCCATCTCCTTGCGCAGGATCTGCACGACGATCGACCGCTGGGTCGCCTCGTCGAGCTCGCGCATGGCGTCGGCGCTCTCGAGCTCGCGGTCGTCCAGGACGGTCTGGGCGGACACCGCGCGCAGCTGCTCGGCGACGACGTTGACCGCGACCGGCAGCAGCAGGTAGAGCCACAGCAGCCCGTCGTCGGGCCGCGCACCCGAAGCCGCGGCGACCCCCGCGACGAGCGCGAGCACGCCACAGCCGACCTGGGCGATGCGCACGAGCCGCCAGAACACCGCGCTCTGCTCGACCTGCCACCAGCGCAAGGCGCCGAGCGCGCCCGGCGCGAGGTTCATCGCGGCGACGGTGATCGCGGCGGCCTGGACGACGGTCTCCACGCGCAGGATGGTGGCACGGGCGCGCCGGGGGCCGCGCGCCCGGTCGATCCACGCGGCGCCGACCGCACCTCCCGGCGCCGCTCACGCCCGCGTGATCGCACCCACGAGCTCGCTGCGTCCGCCGACCCCGAGCTTCGCGTAGACCCGCCCGAGATGGTTCTCCACGGTCTTCGGCGTGACGAACAGCTCGTGCGCGATCTCGCGGTTGGTGCGCCCCAGGACCGCCATCCGAGCGACGCGGAGCTCGCTCGTCGTCAGCTCGTCGTAGGCGGTCGCGCGGTCCGCGGGCGGGCGGTCCCCGATGGCTCCGAGCGCGGCGCGGGCACGTTCCACCAGCGGTACCGCCCCGAGCGTGCCGGCGAGCTCGGCGCCGCGGACGAGCGGACCGCGGGCGTCCCGGCGTCGCCGCTCCACCCGCAGGGCCTCCCCGAGGTCGACGAGGGCCCCCGCCAGCTCCAGGCGGGCGTCGGCGCCCTCCAGGACCCTGACGGCCTCCTCGAGGTGCGCCACGCGGCGATCGAGGTCGACCCGCGCGTGCACCCGAAGCGCGGCGCCCACGTCCGAGACCGCACCCCACCGCTGCGCCCGCGCCAGGTGCGTGCCGGAGACGGCGAGCGCCTCGTCCGCACGTCCCGCCGCGACGTGCGCCAGCGCGAGATACGCGCGCCACGGGATGACGGGGCTGTCGCTGCCCGCGGCACGTTCCGCCTCCCCGAGCGCCACGGCCGCCCGCTGCGCGCGCGCCGGATCACCGCACGCGAGTGCGACGGCCACCCGCGCATGGCCGACGCGGTGGTGCGGCACCCCGGCGGGCCAGTCGCGCGACGCCCGGTCGTGGTCCTCGAGCGCCTCCTGCGCCGCGTCCGGCCGTCCGGCGGCGATCAGCGCGAGCGCGAGGTACCGCGTGCCGGCGGAGCGGACGCCCTGGACGAACGGCGTGTCGGGCGCCAGGACGCACGTGTCGAGCAGCGCGCGGGCGGTCGCCTCCGCCTCGCGCAGGTCCCCCTGGCGCCAGGCGACGACCGATCCGATCGCGGCCCGCACGAGCTCCGTGAGCAGCGACCTCCGCGCCCCCTCGGGCGGTCCGGCCCGCTCCCCGATCCGGCGCGCGGCCGTGGCCTCCTCGCTGTTGGCCAGCGCGTGGAACGCCCCGCCGTAGGCGACCGCCTCGTCGTGATCCCGCGGCCACCACTGGCCATGGGCGAGCGCGCGGCGGGCCAGCGCGGCGGTCGCCGGGGCGCTGCGCGCCGTGGCGAACGCGCGCTGGGCGGCGATGCCGAGGATCGTTCGCTCGTCCCGGTCACGGCCCTCCAGTCGGTCGGCCAGCGCGGCGACGTGGGGATCCGCACGGACCGCCTCCGGCGGATGCAGCGCGCAGAAGGCTGCGAGACGCGCCTCGAGCACCAGGCGGGCGCGTGCGTCGCGGACGACCTCGCCGTCGAGCAGGGCGCGCAGCTCGGCGATGGCCGGCAGGGCGCCGCTCGCCGCGAACGTCGCCGACGCCGCCTCGGCGAGCCGCTCGGCGCGGACCCGCTGGTCCGGGACGTCGGCCAACCGGCGCAGCTGCGCCCTGCCCTCATCCGGGCGCCCCGCGTCGACGAGCGCGCGGGCGAGCGCCAGCCGGACCCCGTCGTCCTCCGCGCCCTCGGCGAGCGACCGCTTCAGCGCCTCGACGGCCGCGCCCGGGTCGCCCTCCGCACGCAGCCTGGTCCCGGCGGCGTACAGGCGCTGCGCCGCGTCGGGCAGGACCCCGGGCGGCGTGGCGAGGAGGTGCGGCACGAGCCGCTCCGCCGGCGCACCGGCCGCGGCCAGGCTCCGGGCGGCACGGGCGTGGAGCTCCTGCCGCTCTCCCGGCCGCAGCCCGGAGAGCACGGCCTCGCGGAGCACCGGGTGCGCGAAGCGCACGACGCCGTCGGCCTGGGTCAGGACGTTCGCGGCGGCCGCCGACCCGACGGCGACGGTGACCGCCTCGGCCCCGATCGCCGCGACGGCGGAGAGCCGCGCAGGCGTCGCGTCGCTGCCGAGCAGCGCCGCGGCCGCCGCCACGAGCCGGGCGTCCGGTACGAGGCGCGACACGACCGCCCGGGCGACGCCCTCGGCGCCGAGCGTCGTGAACGCGGCGGCGACGGTCGGGTCCGCGACGTCGAGTCCGGAGCTGCGCAGCTCCTCCGCGACGTGCACGACCAGGAGCGGCACGCCTCCGGTCGCCTCGTGGATCGCGTGCTCGTTGTCCGGGTGTACGGGTCGGTCGACCACGGAGGCGATCAGCGCGCCGACGGACGCGGCCGAGAGCGGGCTGATCGGGACCTCCCGACCGACGGGCGTGGTGACGAGCGTGCGGTGCGCGGCCCCCGGTGCCGGCGGGCGAGCTCCCAGGACGAGCAGCACCGGCAGCTCGGCGAGCCGCGGCAGGAGATAGCGCAGGAACGCCAGTGACGGAGCGTC
This sequence comes from Conexibacter sp. W3-3-2, assembly GCF_009707605.1. Lineage (NCBI taxonomy): Bacteria > Bacillati > Actinomycetota > Thermoleophilia > Solirubrobacterales > Conexibacteraceae > Conexibacter > Conexibacter sp. W3-3-2. The sequence continues at coordinate 2,384,975 of NZ_WLYW01000001.1, forward strand.
GGCCCACTGGAGATCGTCGATCGTGATGAGCATGGGCCGGTCGGCCGAGAGCTCTGCCAGCGCCCACCAGAGCTCGAGCAGGGCCTCCTCGGTCGCCGCGAGGTCGTCGAGTGCGGCCAGGGCGCGGCCCACGGGTCCCTCGAGCGCCGGGGTGCGGTCGATGCCGCGACGGAGGAGCGGCCGCTCGATGAGCTGGCGCACCACCCCCCAGGGGACCCGCTGCTCGGCCTCGTCGGCGAGCGCGTTCAGCCGCCCGAATCGGCGTCTGCGCGCCAGGGCGCGGAACTCGCCGAGCAGATGGGACTTCCCGTTCCCCGCCGGCGCGACGACGACCAGCAGCTCGCCATCACCGGCCGCCACCCGATCGAGGGCGTGGGCGCCGGCGGCGATCGCCTCCTCGCGCTCGAACGTCGCCATCGCGGCACAGGGTGCCAGACCCTGGCGCGTCGGCACTGCCGGGTCAGTCCGGCGTGGTGCCGACGAGGGCCGCGAGCTCCGCGCGCGAGCCGATGCCGAGCTTGCGGTACATGCGTCCGAGGTGGTTCTCGACGGTCTTCGGGGTGAGGAACAGCGCCTGCGCGATCTCGCGGTTGGTGCGCCCGAGGGCCACGAGCGGCACGATCCGCTGCTCGGCGTCCGTCAGCGCCTCGACGCCGGAGGAGCGTGTCCGTGCTGGGCGTCCGCCGGCCTTCTCCAGCTCGCGACGTGCCCGCCCGCCGAGCGCTCGCGCCCCCATCGCGTCCGCGATGCCGAGCGCTTCGCCGAGTCGCTCCCGCGCCGCGGCGGCGTCGCCGGCGCGGCGCCGCTCGATCCCCCCGTCGACCAGCGCTCGTGCGAGCTCCAGTCGATCGACGCCGCGACGCGCCCGCTGGACGACCGCGTCGAGCTCCCGCTGGCGTTCCGGCTCGGCGACGAACATCGCCTGGATGCGCTCGACCCCCGCGAGGACGGTCGTGGATCCCCATCGCCGCGCGAGCGCCGCGTGCTCGTCGACCAGCGATCGGGCACGGGTGACGTCGCCCGAACGGGCCATGACGCCGGCAAGGAGCAGCCGCCACGCCAGCACCGGCGCGCGGATCGCGAACGACGTCTCGCGCGCGCCGGCGTCGAGCAGGGCCGCCCGCGCCTCGTCGATCCGATCGGTGAGCAGCGCGACCAGGCCGCGGGCGTACGCGACGTGGATCGACGGCATCGTCGGCGGCAGCACGGCCGGCAGGCCGGGCCGGGGCGCGACGACGGCCGCGGCCGCCACCAGGTCGTCGCGCTCCGCGAGAGCGATCGCGAGGAACGCGCGGGCCGACGGGGTCAGCACTGCGTGGTCGGCGGCGTCGAGGGAGGCGCGCGCCGCGACCTCCGCTCCGGCGACGTCGCCCGCGCGCAGCCGGGCGAGCGCCCGGATCGTCGCCGCCGACGTGTAGCCGTAGATCGATCCGCGGCCCTCGGCGTCCGCCACGACCGCGTCGAGGTGCTGCTCGGCCTCGACCAACCCGTCGGCGACGACCAACGCGAAGATCGCCTGGCCGACGGCGACCGAGTCGCTCGTCTCGCGCGCCAGAAGCAGGCCGTCCCCGAGCGCGGAACGCGCGAGTTCCGCAGTGCGTGCCACGTCGTTCCCGGACACCCAGCTCTGCTGCGCGAGCGCCACCAGCACCAGCCGCTCTGCGGCCGTCGCGCCGCGCACGTCGCGGTAGCGGTCCAGGCGCTGCGAGATCGCATCGGCGCTGGCCGGCTCGAGCAGGCCGAGGGCGGCGATGTCCGCGTCGAGCAGCATCGCGCCCTCGGGGTCGTCGTCCCGGTGGGCGTCGGCCACCGGGGCGAGCATGTCGAACACCTCGCGGCTTCCGCCGCCCGCCGCCAGCGCGCGAACGAGCGCCCGCGCGGCACCGATCGTCCGGCGCTCCGCGAGCGCCAGCGCGAGCGTCGCGGCCGCCCGGGCGTCGCCTGCCCGCAGCTGGGCGACCCCGAGCTCCTCCAGGACGGCTCCGCGCGCCTCGGCGGACGGCGGCTCGCGCAGTGCGCGCTCCAGCAGGCGGGCCGCGATCTCCGGGGCACCGCGTGCGCTCGCCGCACGGGCGGCCTCCCGGAGCGTGTCGATCGCCCAGGGCCGGTCGTCGGGCAGCGACTCGAGGAGATGCGCGGCGACATGCTCGGGATGGGCCTGCTCCGCGTGGAGGAGCGCGGCCAGCTGCGCGTGCCGGTCGCGTCGCTCGTCCGGGCCGATCTCGGCATCGACCGCCGCCTCGACGAGCGGGTGGACGAAGCCGATCGTGCCGTCGTCGGCGACGGTGAGGAACTCGGTGGCCACGAGAGCGTCGAGCGCCGTGAGGACCTGTTCGAGGGGAAGGCCCGCGACCTCCGCGACCCGCGACGGCACGGCGTGCGCACCGGCCACGACCACGATGCGGGCCAGAAGCGCCGCCGCGGGGGCGAGGTCGGTGAAGCGCCGGGCCACGACCGTGCGGCGGACGTCTCCGTGCGCACGGAGCGCGTCCGCGGTCGCCTCGTCCGGGGCCGCCGCCACCGCGCGCAGGAGCTCGTTCACGTAGAAGGGCACGCCCCCGGAGGAGACGTGGATCGCGTCGACCACGGCCGCGTCCGCTGCCACGCCGGCGCGGGCGACGAGCGCGCCGACCGCGTCGGCGGTCAGCTCGCGCGGCCGCAGCACGACCGCGCGGGGCACGCGGGACAGGTCGTCGAGCAGGGCGTGCTCGCTTCCCGGCTCGTTGCGCCGGGTCGCCACGAGGAGCAGCACGCCCAGGTCCTCGATCCGGCGGGCGAGATACCGCAGCGCGCGCAGCGAAGGGGCATCCGCCCGGTGCGCGTCGTCGCACACGAGGACGAGCCCGGTGTCCTCGGCCAGGTTGGCGACGAGCCAGGCAAGCCCGTGCTGGATCGCGAACTCCGGATCTGCGGGGGCGTCGGTCCGGGCCGCGGCGCCCGGGTCGAAGATCGGAGCCGCGCGGGCGGCCGGTCCTGCGAGCAGCATCGCGCGCTCGTCGTCGTCGGCGCCGGCCAGGCGCGGCCCGAGCAGCCGCGCGACGAGCCCGTGGGGGATCTCACGCTCACCCTCGACGGATCGGGCCATCAGGGTCGGGAGCTCGAGGCGGCGCGCCCGCTGCGCGCACTCCTCGGCGAGCAGCGTCTTCCCGATCCCGCCGGGGCCTTCGAGGACGACCAGCGCGCCGGTGCCCGCGGCGACGTCGGCCAACGCCACGTCGATCGCGGCGAGCTCCCGACCACGCTCGACGATCGCCGCCGACGGCCTCCCCATGGGGCGGGAGCGTACCCCGCTTCCGGGCCGGAACCAGGTTGAGGGGGTCCCCCCATGCGAAGGGGGGCGTCGGGCCCGAAGCTGGGTCACGTCGAACACGAGCACCGCCCCCCGGACGAGTCGGGAAGCGATCGCGTTCGACCGTCGAGCGCCGCCGGCGCGGACGACCACCCGCAGGACGACCACCTCAGGAGCACCACCATGCACATCACGTTCAAGCGCCCGTCCCCCGCCACCCTGCTCGCCACCGGGGCGATCGTGCTCGCAGGCACCGGCAGCGCCACGGCGGCCGGGCTGATCTCCGGCGCGTCGATCAAGAACAGCTCGGTGACGGGCGCGGACATCCGCAACAGCAGCCTGACCGGCGCCGACATCCGCAACCGGACGATCAGCGCCGCCGACCTGAGCACGGCTGCACGGAACACGCTCAAGGGGGCCAAGGGCGAGCCCGGGGCCAAGGGCGACCAGGGGGCCCCCGGGCCCAAGGGCGACGTCGGCGCCAAGGGCGAGCCTGGCGCCAAGGGCGACCCCGGCGCGAAGGGGGACACCGGCGCGCCGGGCCCCAGTGCGAGCTTCCAGACGACGGCCGCGAACGTGGCGTTCGACGGGGCCGGCGGCGCGCGCGTCGTGGAGACGACCGCGCCGGCCGCCGGCGCCTACCTCCTCCAGGCGCGGGTCGGGCTGCGCAACACCGTCGCGTTCGACAACCTCACCCACTCGTGCTCCCTGGTCGCGGAGAACCCGGAGAACCTCCTCGAGATCCCCGTCGATCCGGGCTTCGCGGAGACCGGCGTCGACCAGAACGAGCGGACGCGCCAGCAGTTCGTCGGCGCCGTGACGCTCGCGCAGGGCCAGGAGGTCGCGGTCCGCTGTGCCGAGACGACCGCCGGTCTCTCGCAGACCGCCACCGACGCCGCGCTGGTGCTGACGCGCGTCGGCAGCCTCACCGACGCCCCGTAGCCCCGACGACCCGCGTGCGCGGCGGACCGCGACGCTCCGGCGTCGCGGTCCGCCGTCGTCGTGCCCCGGTCCCTTGACCCACCGCGCAGGTCGGATTTCCCGCATGGACACGTGCGTTCTGCCACTTTGTGACACGGGCGCACAAGCGAGCACAGCCGAGCCCGCGAAGGTGATAGAAACCGGGTCCGTGCTGCGCTCCTACGCCCCAGCCCTCGTCTTCCTCGGTCTCGGCACGATCGTGGGCGTCGCCTTCGCCTTCCTGAACACGCTGTTCGGGCCGAAGCGGAAGATGCAGGTCAACAACAAGACCGACCCGTACGAGTGCGGTCTGCCGTCCGAGGTGCAGCAGAACTTCCGGTTCGGGATCAGCTTCTACCTGATCGCCATGCTGTTCATCCTGTTCGACATCGAGGTGCTCTTCCTGTACCCGGTGGCCGTACAGCTGAAGGCGTTCGGAACGTTCGCCCTGATCGAGACCATCGTCTTCATCACCCTGCTCTTCGTCGCCTTCATCTACGTGTGGCGGCGCGGCGCACTCGAGTGGCGCTGAGGACGCAGGCAAGGAGGGAACGCGCACCATGGAGATCATCCGCCAGCCGCTCACCGGCCCCGGGCAGAGCCCGTCGGACTTCCGCTCCCAGCAGCTGAAGGCCCGCGACATGCTCCGCGGCGACCTCGAGGGCAAGGAGCTCGAGGAGTACGTCCAGTCGCGCATCATCACGACGACGCTCGACAAGGCCGTCGCCTGGGCGCGCGGGAACGCGATGTTCCCCGCCACCTTCGGCCTCGCCTGCTGCGCCATCGAGATGATGAGCATCGTCGCCGCCCGCGTCGACGTCGCCCGCTTCGGCTTCGAGGCGTTCCGCGCGTCGCCGCGCCAGGCCGACCTGCTCATCCTCTCCGGGCGCGTCAGCATCAAGATGGCGCCGGTCGTGCGCCGTATCTACGACCAGATGCTCGAGCCGAAGTGGGCCATCGCGATGGGTGCGTGCTCCAGCTCGATGGGCGTGTTCAACAACTACGCCGTCGTGCCGGCCGACAAGTTCATGCCGGTCGACGTCCACGTCCCCGGCTGCCCGCCCCGCCCCGAGGCGCTGATGCACGGCATCCTCAAGCTCCGCCAGCAGATCCAGCTCGACCCCGCGCAGGGCTGGCGCACCCGCTACGGCGCCACCGACACGATCGAGGTCCTGCCCGACGAGGGCGACGAGCTCCTCAAGCGCGCCGACGAGCTGACCGTCATGGAGCCCGGGGAGGCCGACCGTGCCTGACGCCACCGGCCTCGAGCTCGTCGCCGGCGGCCTGCGCGACGCGCTGCCCGACGCCGTCCTCGGCACGCTGCACTTCCGCGGCAAGGGCACGCTGCTGATCGACCCCAAGCACGTCCGCGCCACGCTCGCGCACCTGCGCGAGCACGACGGCTGGACGTTCCTCGCGAGCGTCCACGGGGTCGACTACTACCCCGAGGAGCCCCGCCTCGGGGTCCACTACGAGCTGCTGAGCATGCGCCGCCGCGACCGCCTGTCGCTGAAGGTCCGCGTGCACACCGAGCACCCGCACGTCGAGTCCGTCACGCCCGACTGGCCGACCGCGGACCACCAGGAGCGCGAGGTCTACGACATGTTCGGCGTCGTCTTCGACGGCCACCCGGACCTGCGCCGCATCCTCATGCCCGAGGACTACCAGGGGCACCCGCAGCGCCGCGACTTCCCGATCGGCGGCGAGCCGATCCTCTTCACGCACAACGAGTCCTCGAACCCGGGGTGGACGCGATGACCGACGTCACGACGACCACCGAGGCGCCGCGCAAGTCCGCGTACCGCCAGATGGAGGACTCGGTCGACCTGGCCGAGCTCAAGCAGCCCGTCGGGGAGCTCGACAGCGAGCTGCTCACGCTGAACATGGGGCCGCACCACCCCGCCACGCACGGCGTGCTGCGGCTGCTGGTGCAGCTCGACGGCGAGATCGTCCGCGACATCAAGCCGATCATCGGCTACGTCCACACCGGCATCGAGAAGACCGCCGAGGACAAGAGCTACTGGAAGGCCATCCCCGTCGTCGAGCGGATGGACTACCTCTCCTACTTCTTCAACGCGTACGCGTACTGCGGCGCGGTCGAGACGCTGCTGGACCTCGAGGTCCCCAAGCGCGCGCAGTACCTCCGGGTCGTCCACATGGAGCTGAACCGGATCATGAGCCACCTCGTGTGGCTCGGGACGTCCGCGCTGGACCTCGGCGCGATGTCGATGTTCTGGTACTGCTTCCGCGAGCGCGAGAAGATCCTCGACCTCTTCGAGCAGTCGACCGGGCAGCGCATGCACACGCGCTACTTCCAGGTCGGCGGCGTCATGGAGGACGTGCCGGACGGCTGGATCGAGAACGTCCGGAAGTTCACGGCCGACATGCCCGAGCGCGTCCGCCAGTACCGCGCGCTGCTGAACAAGAACGAGATCCTCCTGCAGCGCCTCAAGGGCGTCTGCCCGCTCGACGAGGAGACGCTGTTCGGCCTCGGCGTCACCGGCCCGCTGCTGCGCGCCGCCGGCAACCCGTGGGACCTGCGCAAGGCGATGCCGTACTCGTCCTACGAGGACTTCGACTTCCAGATCCCCGTCGGGACCGAGGGCGACAACTACGACCGCTACATGGTCCGCGTCCAGGAGATGCTCGAGTCGGTGAAGATCATCGACCAGGCGCTGGACAAGCTCCCCGACGGGCCGGTCATCACCGACAACCGCAAGGTGGCGCTGCCGCCGCGGCACGAGCTGGCGACCTCGATGGAGGCGCTGATCCACCACTTCAAGCTCGTGACCGAGGGCTTCCGCGTCCCGCCGGGCGAGGTCTACCACCCGTGCGAGGCGCCCCGCGGCGAGCTCGCCTGCTTCGTCCGCTCGGACGGGTCGTCCAAGCCCGCGCGCGTCCACATGCGCGACCCCTCGTTCGTGAACCTCCAGGCGACCGCGCCGATGTGCAAGGACGCGTACATCGCGGACCTGATCGCGACGCTCGCCATGCTCGATCCCGTCCTGGGAGGCATCGACCGGTGACCCCGAAGCTGCGCGGCGTCAGCGCGCCCAACGACCTCGGACAGAAGGTCGCCGCCTTCGAGCCCGCCCCCGTCCGCGACCCGCAGACGGGCTCGCGCGTCCCCGGGTGGGACGACGCCGCCGACCTGACGAAGGACCCGTCGGTCGTCCCGGACCCGGCGACGACCGAGGTGCCCGCCGATCTCCGTGCGGAGATCGAGGACTACATGACCCGCTACCCGGACCGGCGCAGCGCGTCGATCCCCGCCCTGGCGGCCGCGCAGCGGCTGCACGGCTGGTGCTCCCCCACCGCGGTGGAGCAGGTCGCGTGCGTCATGCAGCTCACGCCCGGCTACCTCATCGCGGTCGCCGGCTTCTACGACATGCTCGAGACGAAGCCGGTCGGTCGCAAGACCGTCTACGTCTGCACGAACATCTCGTGCTCGCTGCGCGGCGGCGACGAGCTGCTCGACGCGCTCCGCGGCGAGCTCGGTGACGACCCGGACGTGAACCTCCGCGGCTTCGAGTGCCTCGGAGCCTGTGACATCGCGCCGATGGCCTCGGTCAACGGCGTCTACGTGGGACCCGTCGACGACGACGAGATCCCGACCCTCGCCCAGCACATCCGTGACGGTGCCGACCCGCTGCCCGAGAAGCAGCTGGTCAAGCGCCGCTCGGTGGACCCGGGAGCGAACTCGTGAGCAAGCACCTGATCTTCAAGGACATCGACCAGCCCGGGCTGCACACCCTCGAGGTGTACAAGCAGCGTGGCGGCTACGGCGACCGGCTCAAGCGCGCACTGCAGATGCCGCGCGAGGCGCTCGTCGAGGAGCTGAAGGCGTCCGGCCTGCGCGGCCGCGGCGGTGCCGGCTTCTCCATGGGCATGAAGGCGTCCTTCATGCCGAAGGGCACGATGGACAAGTACCTCGTCTGCAACGCCGACGAGTCCGAGCCCGGGACCTTCAAGGACCGCGAGCTCATGCAGAAGATCCCGCACCTCCTCATCGAGGGCATGATCATCGGCGCGTACGCCGCCGGCGCGAACCGCTCGTTCGTGTTCATCCGCGGCGAGTACGCCCAGCAGGCCGACATCCTCGAGGCCGCGATCGCCGAGGCGAAGGCCGCCGGCCTCGTCGGCGAGAACATCCTCGGCACCGGCTTCGACCTCGACATGTGGGTGCACCGCGGTGCGGGCGCCTACATCTGCGGCGAGGAGACCGCGCTGCTCGACGCGCTCGAGGGCAAGCGCGGCAACCCGCGCCTGAAGCCCCCGTTCCCGGCGAACCAGGGCCTCTACCAGGGCCCGACGCTGATCAACAACGTCGAGACGCTCGCGACCACCCCGTTCATCGTCGAGATGGGCGGCGCCGAGTACGCGAAGATCGGCGTGGACAACTCCACCGGCACGAAGCTCATCTCCGTCTCCGGCCACGTGCAGCGGCCCGGCAACTACGAGATCGAGCTCGGCATGTCCTCGCGGGACATCATCTACGGCCTGGCCGGCGGCCCCGGCGAGGGCCGCAGCGTGAAGCTGTGGTTCCCGGGCGGCTCGTCCTCCCCGGTGCTGACGGGCGACGACCTCGACCTCTCCTACGACTTCGACACGCTCGCGAAGGCCGGCACCATGCTCGGCTCCGGCGCGATCATCGTCGTCGACGACACGACCTCGGTGGTCGACGTCGCGCTGAAGACCGCGTCCTTCTACAAGCACGAGTCGTGCGGCAAGTGCACGCCGTGCCGCGAGGGCACCAACTGGACCGTGAAGATGCTCCAGCGCGTCAAGACGGGTGAGGCCACCCCGATGGACCTCGACATCATCGCGTCGGTCTGCGAGCGCATCCAGGGCAACTGCCTCTGCGTGCTCGGCGACGCCATGGCGATGCCGGTCGGCTCGATGGTCGCGAAGTTCCGCGGCGAGTTCGAGGAGTACATCGAGATGAAGCGCGACGAGGCCGAGCGGGCGCTGCTCGCGAGCCTCCCCGCTCCCGCCCAGCCGGCCGCCGCCTGATGCCGCGCCCCGAACCGAAGACGATCACGTTCTCGATCGACGGCCGGGAGGTCCAGGCCGACGAGAACATGATGCTCGTCGACGCCGCCAAGCTCGGCGACGTCGAGATCCCGGTGTTCTGCTACGAGCCGAAGCTCGGCGCGCCCGTCGGCGCCTGCCGCATGTGCCTCGTGGAGATCGAGGGCATCCCGAAGCTCCAGACCGCGTGCTCCACGCCGGTCAAGGACGGCATGGTCGTCCAGACGCAGACCCAGCGCGTGAAGACCGCCCAGGAGGCGGTCGTCGAGTTCCTGCTCGTCAACCACCCGCTCGACTGCCCGGTCTGCGACAAGGGCGGCGAGTGCCCGCTGCAGGACATCTCCTTCGGCTGGGGCGGCGGCAAGAGCCGCTTCGTCGAGCCCAAGCGGCACTTCGAGAAGCCGCTGGCGCTCTCCCCGCTGATCGCGATCGACCGCGAGCGCTGCATCCTCTGCTACCGCTGCGTGCGGTTCTCCCAGGAGATCTCCGAGGACTACCAGCTGGTCCTCCACGAGCGCGGCGCCGCGACCTACGTCGGCACGTTCGACGCGCACCCGTACGTCGCGCCGTTCAGCGGCAACATCATCGAGCTGTGCCCCGTCGGCGCGCTCACGTCGCGCCCGTACCGCTTCCGTGCCCGCCCGTGGGACATCGAGGGCGGCGGCACCGTCTGCACCCTCTGCCCCGGGCAGTGCAACGTCCACCTCACCGTCCGCGACGAGCGCGTGCTGCGCGCCCTGAGCCGCGAGAACGACGGCGTCGACGACGGCTGGCTCTGCGACAAGGGCCGCTTCGCCTATCAGGCGATCCACGCGGACGAGCGCGTCACCGCGCCGATGGTCCGCGACGGCGGCGTCCTGCGCGAGGTCCCGTGGGAGCGCGCGCTGGAGGAGGCCGCCAAGGCCCTCGGCCGCATGGGCGGCAAGGTCGGCGCGCTCGTCGGCGGCGACAGCTCCAACGAGGAGGCGTTCCTCGTGCAGCGCCTCGTCCGCGAGGGCCTGCGCTCGCAGGCCGTCGACGGCGCCGCGGGCCTGCCCGCCGACGCGCTGCACGCGCTCGCTCGCCCCGACCTGCAGGCCACCGTGCCGGACCTCGAGTTCGCGCACACCGTCCTCGTGCTCGGCACCGAGCCCGTCGACGACATGGCCGCGCTGGACCTGCGCATCCGCAAGGGCGTGCGCCGCAACCGCGTCACGCTCGCGGTCGCGACCCCGCGCCCGTCGTCCCTGGACCCCAACGCCGCGCTGTCCGTGCGCTACGCGCCCGGCGGCGAGGCCGCGTTCGTCACCGCCCTCTCGGCCGCGCTCTTCGGCGGCGAGGTCGACGGTCCCGCCCGCGCGGCGGGCGCCGACGCCGACGCCGTCCGCTCCCTCGCCGAGCTGCTGCGCACCGGTGGCGCGGAGAACAGCGCCGGGGACGTCGTGGTCCTGTACGGGCAGCGGCTGCTCGCCGCCGGTCCCGGGGTCGCCCCCGCGCTGCTGAAGATCGCGGGCGGCCTGAACGTCGTCGGTCGCGACGGCGCCGGCCTGCTGGCCGTGCCGCAGGACGCCAACGGCCGCGGCATCGCCGAGGCCGGTGCGCTGGCGGGCCGTGGCCCGGGCTACACGCCCGCGGGCGACGGCGCGCTCGACGCGGCCGGCATCGCGCAGGCGCTGCGCGACGGCGACCTGACCGCCGTGCTGCTCGTCGGCACCGACCCGCTGCGCGACGCCGACGACGCCGCCGGCTGGGACCAGGCGCTCGAGAAGGCCTCGATGGTGGTCGCGCACGCCAAGTACCTCACCGCCGGCATCGCCGAGCACGCCAACGTCGTCTTCCCCGCCGAGAGCTACGCGGAGAAGGAGGGCACCGTCACCCACCCGGACGGTCGCATCCAGCGGCTGCGCCCCGCGATCGGCCGCCAGGGCCAGATCCGGCCGGGCTGGCAGGTGCTGGACGACCTCGCCGGGCGCGTCGGGCTCGACCTCGGCGTCCTCACCGGCGCGATGGCGACCACGCAGCTCGTCGAGGCGGTCCCGTTCTACGCGGGCGTCACCCTCGACGCCCTCGGCGGCACCGGCCTGCGCTGGCCCGCGACCGACCCGGGCGTGCAGGCGTTCCCCGAGCCGCCCGAGCTCGCGGCGCCCACGGGCGACCTGCCGACGCTCGCGTCCCCCAACGGGCGCCTGCGCCTCGGCACGTACCGCTCGATCTGGGCGTCCCCCGAGGTCGAGGTCAGCCCCGCGCTGAAGTTCCTGACGCCCAAGCAGCAGGTCGAGATCTCCCCGGCGGACGCCGAGCACCTCGGCCTGCGCCACGGGCAGCGCGTCACCGTCGGCGAGGGCCGCGCCCAGGTCGCCGCCACCGTGCACCTGCGCGGGACCGCGCCGCAGGGCAGCATCTTCCTGCAGACCGGCATCGCCGACGGCTCCGCGAACCTGCTCGAGGGACCGCTGGTCCCCGTGGAGGCCCGTGAGCTCGCCGTCGTCGGCGCCCCTGCCGACGAGGCGGTCGCCGCCGCGGACGCCCAGCCCGACCCGGTCGCCCCGGTGCAGCAGGCGCCCGAGGCCACCGACGCGCACGAGACGTCCGAGACGGACGCGACCCCGGAGGGCACCGAGCCCTCCCCGACCGAGGGCGCAGGCCCGGAGGACCAGGCCTGATGCTCGCCGTCGTCGACTACTACGAGCCGTGGTGGATCCAGATCCTGAAGTCGATCGTGATCTTCGCGGTCGGCCTGCAGATCGTCCCCATCGTGCTCGTGGTCGAGCGCAAGCTCCTGGGCCGCTTCCAGCACCGCTACGGCCCCAACCGCGTCGGGCCGTTCGGCCTGCTGCAGCCGCTGGCGGACATCATCAAGCTCGCCACGAAGGAGGCCTTCCGCCCGAAGACCTCGATCGGCTGGCTGTTCCGGATCGCGCCGATCATCTCGATCATGACCGCGGTCGCCGCGTTCAGCGTCATCCCGTTCGGGGACACCGTCGACATCTTCGGCACCCAGGTCGGCCTCTACGGCGTCGACGTCGGGATCGGGCCGCTCTACCTCTTCGCGTTCGGCGCGGTCGCCTTCTACGGGATCATGCTCGGCGGCTGGGCGTCCGGCTCGAAGTACTCGTTCCTCGGCTCGATGCGCGCCGCCGCGCAGCTCATCTCCTACGAGGTGGCGCAGGGCCTCGCGCTCGTCGGCGTCGTCATCACCGCCGGCACGCTGTCGCTGACGGAGATCGTCAACGCGCAGGCGGGCATGTGGTACTTCATCCCGCAGTTCGCGGGCTTCCTGATCTTCCTCACCGCGTCGTTCGCGGAGACGAACCGCGCGCCGTTCGACCTCGTCGAGGCGGACGCCGAGCTCGTCGGCGGCTACAACACGGAGTACGGCGGCGGCGGGTTCGCCTCGTACTTCTTCGCCGAGTACCTGAACATCCTCGTGGTCTCCGGCATCACCGTGACCTGCTTCCTCGGCGGCTGGATGCTGCCGTTCGGCATCGACCCGCCCACCTGGGTCGACCCGTTCGTGGTCCTCGCGAAGATGTCGATCTTCGTCTTCCTCTTCGTCTGGATCCGCGCCACGCTCCCGCGTCTGCGCTACGACCAGCTGATGAGCTTCGGCTGGAAGGTCCTGCTGCCGCTGGCCACCCTCAACACGCTCGTCACGGCGATCCTCGTCGTGGCCACGAACTAGTCGGAGCTGGTCTGACATGCCGATCGAATGGAACCCGGGCGACGACGCCGTCGCCGTCCAGCGCGGGCCGCAGCCCGGCGGTGCCGGCGGCGCCTACCGCGTCTTCGGTGAGACGCTGCGCGGCCTGAAGACGACGTTCTCGCGCGTCGTCGAGGGCGTCAACACGATCTCCTACCCGGAGGAGAAGGTCCCGGTCTACCCGCGCTTCCGCGGCCGGCACCGCCTCCACCGCTTCGAGGACACCGGCCTGGAGAAGTGCGTCGGCTGCTCGCTCTGCGCGGCGGCCTGCCCCTCGGACTGCATCCGCGTCGTCGCGGCGGAGAACACGCCGGAGCACCGCGTGTCCGCCGGCGAGCGCTACGCCGCCGTCTACGAGATCAACCTGTCGCGCTGCATCTTCTGCGGCTACTGCGAGGTCGCGTGCCCGTTCGACGCGATCACGATGGGCCACGACTACGAGATGAGCGACTACAACCGCTCCGATCTCATCTTCACGAAGGAGATGCTCCTCCAGGAGCCGATGGAGCGCACGCCGCTCCGCGCGCAGGGTGAGTGACGAGGCGGCCCGGGCCTTCGGCGCCCCGCCGCCGGCCCGTCCCGCCTCCCGGGCCGGCTACTGGGTCGGCGGGCTGCTCATCGGCCTCGGCGTCCTCGCCGCCGTCCTGTGGGCGATCTGGGGGTTCGCGCGGTTCGGCGACGCGATCGACGACCTCGCGCGCGTGCCGGTCGGTGACGGCGGCGTCGTCGAGCTTTCGGCGGGCCGCAAGGCGATCTACTACGAGCGGTTCGACGCGCAGGACCGCGTGCCCGCGCTGCGGATCGCGATCCGCCCGGTCGGCGGCCGGCCGCTGAAGATCGAGGACCACTCGGGCTCGGTGAGCTACGCGCTCAGCGGGCACACCGGCCAGTCGGTGGCGAGCGTTCGGATCCCGCGCGACGGGCGCTACGCGCTGACCGCGCGGGCGACCGATCCGGCGGTGACCGACGCCGAGCTCGCGATCGGCAAGGGCCTGGGCAACCGGATCGTGCGGATCATCGTCGGGGCGATCCTGCTCGTGATCGTCGGGGTCGTCGCGGGCACGGTGCTGATCGTGGTGACGCAGCGCCGCCGCGCCGCCTAGGGCGCCGCGGGCGCCGAGCGTCCGACGCGGTAGCGGATCCACACCGGGGTCCCGCCGGTGCGGCGGTGCAGCTCGGCGTTCGCGTTGGCGCTGAGCGGCAGCGCGAACCGGGCGGTCCCGCGGCGCGCCGAGGCGCGGCAGGCGCCCGCCGCCTGCGCGTAGGGGACCGCGCGGCGCGTGAGCGTCCAGCGTCCGTCGCGCGCGCACGCGGCGCGGCGACGCTCCGCGCACGGGGCGGCGACCCAGCGGCCGTCGGCGTCGGTGCGGGCGCAGCCGTCGCGGCGACCGGGCTCGCCGGGCGCCCAGCTCCAGAGCGTCGCGGCGAGACGCCCGTCGGTCGGCGTCAGCTGGTCGAGACCCAGGAGCGTCACGCCGCACGCGGTCATCGCCCGGACCTTCTCGGGGGTCAGGGCGTCGGGGTCCACGCTCGGGGTGGTCGGGTCCACGACGGTCGCCACGAGCGTCGAGTCCTCGAAGTAGCGGACGATCTTCTGCCCGTAGACGGCGCGCGGGTAGGTCGCGTCGCAGGCCGGGAACGGCCGGTAGCGGGCGGTGCTGCCGCTCTCGACGTGGACGCTGCGCCACTCGTGGACCACCGAGCCCCAGCCGGCGGCGCAGTCACCCACGACGACGACCTGGGCGCCGCCCGCGCGGATCGCGCGGCGGGTCAGGTCCAGCGGCAGCGTGGCGCAGCCCTTCTCGGCGGAGATGCGGGCCGGGTCGGGCCGGTGGATCCGCAACTGCTCGGTGAGGGTCCGCACCACCCCGGCGTAGGCTTGCGCGTCCTCGACGTGGTCCTCCAGGTAGAGGAGCAGGACCTCGTCGGGGTTGGCGCGCAGCCACGCCGCCACGGGCGCGAGCACCTCGGCGAGCCCCGACTCGCTCGTGCAGCCGAGGTGCAGCTCGTCGCGGCCGCGACCGTGGCAGACCCGCACGCGGCCACCGACGAGATGCAGGTCGAGCTCGAGCGAGCGGACGTCGGCGTCGAGCTGCTGCACGAGCGTCATGCGCTGGTTGCTGTCGGCGTGGCTGAGCGTGAGGCCCGCCGCGACCGCGTTGAACGAGTTGTGCGTGCCGACGAACGTGGCCTCGCGCAGCGGCAGCCGATCGCCCAGGCGCGACTGGAACACGGCCGCGCGGTGCTCCCAGCTCGCCCGGTAGGCGGCGAGGTCGGGCGCGAAGGCGGAGGCCGCCTCGGCGACCTTCTGCAGCGCGACGCACGGCAGCGCGATCGGGCTGAGCGCCGCGCAGCCGGTCGGCGCGGGTGCCTGCGCCGGCGCGGTCGCGGGGGCGAGCAGCAGCGCCACCGCCACGACACAGGACGTGAACATCGCTTTCACATCGCGACGTTCTCACATCCGGTGCGTCCCGTGGGCCGGTGGTGCGCCGCGCACCGTGGTCGGAGCGCGTCAGCGCGCGCCGACGCCCTGCTCGAGCGCCGCGATCGCCTCGTCGGGCGAGCCGAGCGCGCGGACCCGGCCGTCGTGGCCGAGCAGCCAGAAGCGGTCGAGGCCGCGCAGGAACGCGCGGTCGTGGGAGACGGCCACGACCGTGCCCTCGAAGCCCTCCAGCGCCTGCTCCAGCGCCGCGCACGAGTCGATGTCGAGGTTGTCGGTCGGCTCGTCCAGGAGCAGCAGGTTGTGCCCCTCGAGCTCCAGGCAGAGGATCTCCAGGCGCGCCTTCTGGCCGCCGCTGAGGACGTCGTAGGCCCGGTCGTGCGCGTCGACGAGCCCGTAGCGGGCCAGCGCGCCCATCGCCCGCTGGTGGTCGGCGGTCCGCTCGTGCACGATCTCCAGGCACGTCCGTCCTGCGAAGTCGGTCCGCGCGTTCAGCTGCGAGAACACCCCGACGGACACGCGCGGGCCCTGCACCAGCGCACCGGAGTGCGGCACGTCCTCGCCCGCGATCAGCCGCACGAGATGCGTCTTGCCCGACCCGTTGGGCCCGATCAGCCCGACCCGCTCGCCGAAGTGGACCTCGTCGGTCAGCGGCCGCATCAGGTCGTCGATCCCCAGCGCCCGGAGGTCGAGCACGCGCCGCGCGCTGTCGCCGCCGCGCAGCCGCACGGTGATCGCGTGGTCGACCGCGGGCGCGGGCGGCGGCCCCGCGTCGACGAACCGCTTCCAGCGGGTCTCGGCGGCGTCCGCCTTCTTCGCGAAGTCGGGGGAGTAGCGGGCGCGCTCCTTGAGGATCCGCACGTAGTCGCGCAGGCGCCGCTCCTCCTCCTTCCACTGCTTCAGCCGGTCGCCCATGCGCCGGCGGCGCGCCTCGCGGGCCTCCGGGTAGGTGCCGTAGGCGTCCCCGTGCACCCAGGCGCCACCGGCCTCCAGCGTCACGATCGAGTCGACCGCCGCGGAGAGGACCTCGCGGTCGTGGCTGATCATGAGGATCGTCTTGCGGGAGCCGCGCACCGCGGCCTCCAGCGCGCGCTTGCCCGGGATGTCGAGGAAGTTGTCGGGCTCGTCGAGCAGCACGATCGCCGCGTCGGAGGCGAGCAGCAGGTCGAGCACGAGCCGCTTGCGCTCGCCGCCGCTCAGCGTCACCGCCGGGCGGTCCCCCACCTCCGACAGGCCCGCGCCGACGACGCGCCGGCAGGCGGCGTCCCACTGCGCCTCGAGCTCGTAGCCGCCGCCCCGGCCCCAGTCGTCGATCGCCTCGGCGAACGCCATGCCCGCCCGGGCGGCCGCCTCCGGGTCCGGGTCGGTGGTCTCGAGCTCGTGCTGCGCCATCCGCGTGCCCGCGTCGCGCAGCGGCGCGTCCGCGACCGACAGCAGCAGCTCGCGGACGGTCCGGTCCTCGTCCCCCACCCCGACGTCCTGGGGCATCATCGCGATCCGCCCACCGGCCGCGACCTCCCCGGCGTCGGCCGCCAGCACGCCCGCGACGACCTTCAGGAGCGTCGTCTTGCCGACCCCGTTCGCGCCCACCAGCGCGGCGTGCTGACCGGGCTTCAGGCGGAACGAGGCGCCCGAGAACAGGAGGTCTCCCCCCGGGTGGGCGTAGGCGAGATCGGTGACGTGGAGGTGGGACACGGGTCTGGGGATTGTGCCGACTTCGTGACAGGCGCCACAGCCCGCGTGCAACCGTGCGCGACGAAGCCCACGCCGAGGTGCGCGGACCGATAGATTCCCGCAGCGGATGGCCGAGGTTCTCTTCTTCATCGCCGCAATCGGCGCCATCGCGGGTGCGATCGGGACGGTCAGTCTGCGCAACCCGTTCTACAGCGTCCTCGCGCTGGTCTTCCACCTTCTCTCGCTCGCGGCGCTGTTCCTGCTGCTGCGCGCGGAGTTCGTGGCGGCCGCCCAGGTCGTCGTGTACGCGGGCGCCGTCATGGTGCTCTACGTCTTCGTCGTCGCCTACGTCGGCGGCACGCAGGAGCAGGTCGGGCCCGCGACGGGCCCCGGCACCCGGGCGTTCAGCCTCGGGGTCGCGCTGATCCTCTTCATCGAGATCACGATCGCGGTGCTCGGCTCCGGCCTGAAGGCCATCGACGGGGACGGCGCCTCGTTCGAGCCCGGCTTCGGCAGCCCCGCCGCCATCGGCGAGCTGCTGCTGACCCGCTTCCTCATCGCGTTCGAGCTCGCCTCCTTCCTGCTGCTGATCGCCGCCGTCGGCGCGGTCACGCTGGCCCGCCGCCGCGGCGGCCTCGGCGAGGACCCCGGGGTCATCACCCCGCTGGACCTCGTCCGGCTCAAGCCGCGCGAGACCGGCACGATGGCCGAGGGCGTCGGCAAGCACACCGAGGACGCGGGCGGTGTCGCGCGCGTCATGAGCGGCGCCGGCAGCACCCCGCGGCCCGCCGACGACTCCGGAGAGGACGCCTGACATGGCGATCGGCTGGTACCTCGCCGTCAGCGCGCTGATCTTCGCGATCGGCGCGGGTGGCGTGCTCACGCGTCGCAACCCCCTCGTCATCCTGCTCTGCCTGGAGCTGATGCTCAACGCCGCGAACCTCGCGCTCATCGCCTTCAGCCGCATGCACGGCGACGGCGACGGGCAGATCTTCGCGATCGTCGTCATGGTCGTCGCCGCGTGCGAGGTCTGCATCGGTCTGGGCGTCATCGTCGCCATGTACCGCCGCCAGCTCCCGATCGACGTCGACGAGCTGCGCGAGCTTCAGGGCTAGGACTCATCGAAAGCGCATGAACGTCACGGACTACGGCTGGCTGATCCTGCTCTTCCCCCTGGTGGGCTCCGTGCTCATCGGGCTCACCAGCAGCAAGCTGCCGGGCAAGGCCGCCGGCGTCATCGGCACCGCCGCCATCGGCCTCGCCTTCCTCGCCACCCTCGGCGCCTTCTTCCAGCTCCAGGACAAGCCCGAGGAGGCCCGCCAGATCACCGGCGTCCTCTACGACTACGCCAAGACCGTCGGCGTCGACGCGGAGATGTCGATCCTCGTCGACCCGCTGTCGATCCTCATGTGCCTCGTGGTGACCGGCGTCTCGACGCTGATCCACCTCTACTCCACGGCCTACATGTGGAGCGACAAGGGCTACGCGCGCTTCTTCGCGTACCTGAACTTCTTCGTCTTCTCGATGCTGCTGCTGGTCCTGGCCGGCAACTTCATGATCCTCGTGGTCGGCTGGGCCTTCGTCGGCGCCGCCTCCTACCTGCTGATCAGCTTCTGGTACCGCCGGACCACGGCGACGACCGCGGGCGTCAAGGCGTTCGTCATCAACGTCGTCGGCGACGTCGGCCTCGTGCTCGGCACGTACTTCATCTTCAAGCACACCGGGACGCTCGACTTCCTCAAGACGTTCAAGGAGGCCGAGGAGGTCGGGCGGACCGCCAACGGCGATCTCACCGCCGGCCTGATCCTGCTGCTCGTCGGCGCGTTCGCGAAGTCCGCGCAGATCCCGTTCCACACGTGGCTGCCGGACGCGATGGAGGGCCCGACCCCGGTCTCGTCCCTCATCCACGCCGCCACCATGGTCACGGCGGGCGTCTACCTCATCGCCCGCATGCACCCGCTGTTCGAGCAGGCGCCCGCGGCCGCGGACGTCGCCGCCATCACCGGCGCGATCACCCTGCTCGTCGCCGGCACGATCGGCCTGGTCGTCACCGACCTCAAGCGCGTCATCGCCTACTCGACGATGTCCCAGATCGGCTACATGATCATGGCCGTCGGCGGCGGCGCCTACGTGGCGGGCCTCTTCCACCTGATGACGCACGCGTTCTTCAAGGCGCTGCTCTTCATGGCGGCCGGCTCGGTCATCGGCGCGATGGCCGGCAACCAGGACCTGGACAAGATGGGCGGCTTCCGCAAGGCGATGCCGTTCACCTTCGGCTGCTTCGTCATCGGCGGCCTCGCGCTCGCCGGCATCCCGCCGTTCTCGGGCTTCTTCTCCAAGGACGAGATCCTCCTGATCATCGGGGACCGCGGCGGCTGGTACATCGCCCTGTACGTCGCCGGCTACGTCGGCGCGCTGCTGACCGCCATCTACACGTGGCGCATGATCTTCCGCGCGTTCTTCGGCGAGGCGTGCCCCGAGGCCAAGGAGCTCGAGGGCGGCCACCTGCACCACGCCCACGTCCACACGAACCCCGCCAACGGCGAGGTCGAGGACACCGAGGTCGGCTTCCCCGGCTCCGAGCACCACATCGCGGAGCGCTCCGTGCCGATGAAGGTCGCGATGGGCTGCCTCGCGGTCCTCGCGGTGATCGGCGGGTTCATCCAGATCCCGAAGGTCAACCACTGGCTGGACGACTTCCTGCACCCGACGTTCGAGGACAGCGCCATCGAGCAGCTGTCCAAGAACGACTCGCTCCTCTACTTCGGCCTCGCGCTCGGCACCGTGCTCGGGCTCGTCGGCATCGCGATCGCCTACCGCCTCTGGGTCCAGAGCCCGGAGATCCCCGCGAAGATCCAGGCGCGCTTCCCGTTCCTGCACCGCCTGTTCGTGAACAAGTGGTACTTCGACGAGCTGATCGACCTCGTGATCGTCCGCCCGTTCGGCTGGATCGGCCGCTTCGCGCAGCAGACCTTCGAGCGCATCGTCGTCGGCGCCGCGCTCATCGGCGGGCCCAGCGGGCTCGTCAAGGCGGGCTCCGCCGCCGTCCGTGCCCTGCAGTCCGGCTTCCTGCGCGCCTACGCGGCGCTGCTGTTCGCCGGCGTCGCCGCGACCGTCTTCTACTTCCTCGTGCAGTCGTGATCTCGTGACCCTTCATCTCTCGATCTTCCTCTGGCTGCCCGCGGCGGCCGGCGTCCTCGGACTGCTCTCGCGGTCCGACAAGCTCGCCCGCGCGCTCGCGGTCCTCGGGGCCCTCGGCTCCCTGGGCTACGCGATCACCGCGGTCGTCGACTACGACCGCGACACCGGTGGTCTGCAGTACGTCACCGACCGCACCTGGATCTCCGAGCTCGGGATCCACTACAAGCTCGGCCTCGACGGGCTGAACCTGTTCCTGATCCTGCTGACGGCCGTGCTGTTCCTCGCGGCGATCCTGTGGTCGATGCGCACGCCGATCGAGCGCGAGCGCCACTACTGGCTGCACCTCGGCATCGGCCAGACCGCCGTCCTCGGCGCCCTCATGGCGCAGGACCTGGCGCTCTTCGTCGCGTTCTTCGACCTGATGCTGATCCCGTTCTTCTTCCTGACGATCGGGTGGTCCACGGCGGAGAGCAAGACCGGCGCGGTCCTGAAGCTCGTCATCTACACGCTCGTCGGCTCGCTGCTGATGCTCGTCGCCGCGATCGGCATCGCGGTCCTCACCAAGGACGCGTCGGGCAACGACCTGACCTTCGTCCTCAGCGACCTCACCGCCACGACGCTGCCCGAGGGCACGCAGGACTGGATCTTCCTCTGCTTCGCCGCCGCCTTCCTCGTGAAGATGCCGGCGTTCCCGTTCCACGGCTGGATGCCCGACGGGTACAAGGCGATGCCGCTGCCCGTCCTGGCCGTGTTCTCCGGCGTGCTGTCGAAGGTCGCCGCCTACGGCTTCCTGCGGATCGTCTGCCCGACGCTCCCCGACGCCGCGGTCGAGTTCCAGACGCTGATGCTCATCATCGGCCTGCTGTCGATCGTCTACGGCTCCGCGGTCGCCTTCACCACCACGAACGCCCGCCTGATCCTCGGGTACTCGTCGCTGGCCCAGCTCGGCTTCATCCTGCTCGGCGTCTTCGCGCTGAACCCGCAGGGCGCGCAGGGCGCGATCCTGCAGTCGGTCAACCACGGCCTCGTCGTCGCGCCCGCGTTCTTCCTCGTCGCCCTGGCCGCCGAGCGCGCCCGCGGCTCGGAGGACATCCGCGACATGGGCGGCCTGGCGTTCAAGGCGCCGATCATCGCGGTCCTCTTCCTCATCGTCGCGCTCGCGAACCTCGCGATCCCCGGATCGTCGAACTTCGTCGGCGAGTTCTTCATCCTGCTCGGCGTCTTCAACGCGAAGGTCGCGATCGCCGCGATCGCCTTCACCGGCGTCGCGCTCGCCTCCGTCTACTCGCTGCGCCTGTTCATCCGCGTGATGCACAACCGCACCGGCGCGGAGACCGAGGGCCGCGAGATCAGCGTCCGCGACGGGCTCGTGCTCGTCCCGCTCGTGCTCGCGATCATCGCGCTCGCCTTCTACCCGCAGCTCGCGCTGCAGAAGGGCGAGAAGGACATCACCGGCGCGGTCGCGACCGCGTTCGAGAAGTCCGACCCCGAGCAGTTCGCCAAGGAGACGGGCGGCAGCGCCGAGCCCGCCGCCGCGCAGGCCGTCACGCCCGGTGCGGGCGCCGGCCAGGCGATCGATCCGGCCACCGGGGCGCCCGCGGGCGGCCAGGCCGTGCAGATCGACCCGCAGACCGGTCTGCCGATCGACCCGAACACCGGGCAGCCGATCCAGATCGATCCCGACCAGCTCCCCGCCGAGGCCCAGGAGGTCACGCCGTGACGACCACCCTCCTCGCCGCCGCCGAGGCGCCGAAGATCGACTGGGGCGGGCTCTCCCCGCTCATCGCGCTGCTCGGCGGCGCCGTCGTCGTCCTGATGCTCGGCCTGTTCCGCTCCGCCTTCGTGCGCGAGCAGGTCGTGCCGTTCCTCAGCCTCGTCGCCGTCGGCGCGTCCGCCGGCCTGACGATCTGGCAGTGGGACACCCGTCTGGACCTGATCAGCGGCGCGATGCGCGTCGACGGCCTGGCGCTGACGCTGAACCTCGTGCTGCTCACCGCCGCGTTCGCGACGATCCTGCTGTCCTGGCGCGCCAACGCCCCGCGCGAGAGCGCCCACGGCGAGTACCACTCGCTGCTGCTGACCTCGGTCGCCGGCATGGTCGTGCTCGTCGGCGCCCAGAACCTCGTGACGCTCTTCATCGGGCTCGAGCTGTTCTCGATCCCGCTCTACGTGCTCTGCGCGACCGAGATGCGCCGCGCGACCGCGCTCGAGTCCGGCCTGAAGTACCTGATCGTCGGCTCCGCCGGCTCCGCGATCCTCCTGTACGGCCTGGCGCTGCTCTACGGCGCCACCGGGGACACCGACTTCACCGGCATCGCCGCCGCGGTCGAGGACCAGGGCCTCGCCAAGGACTCGCTGCTGCTCGCCGGCGTCGCGCTCACCGCGGTCGGCCTCGCGTTCAAGTGCTCGATCGCACCGTTCCACCAGTGGACGCCGGACGTGTACGAGGGCGCCCCCACGCCCGTCACCGCGTTCATGGCGGTCGCCACGAAGGCCGCCGCGTTCGGCGTCTTCCTGCGACTCTTCGACGTCGCGCTGATCGGCTCGTCCGACGTCTGGGCGCCGTTCCTGGCGATCCTCGCCACCGTGACGATCATCGTCGGCAACGTCGGTGCGCTCGGCCAGTCGTCGCTGAAGCGGATGCTCGCGTTCTCGAGCGTCGCCCAGGCCGGCTACATGCTCGCCGGCGTGATCGTCGCGACGCAGCTCGGCGTCCGCGCGACCGTCTTCTACCTCGCGGTCTACCTCGTCATGAACCTCGCCGCGTTCGCGGTCATCGTCGCCCGCGAGCGCGAGACCGGTCACGGCGACGACATCGAGGCGATCAAGGGCATCGGCCGCGACCGCCCGCTGCTGGGCTGGGCGCTCACCCTGTCGATGCTCGGGCTCGCCGGTGTCCCGGCGACCGCCGGGTTCATCGGGAAGTTCTACCTCATCGATGCGGCCGTGGACGGCGACTACGCCTGGCTGGGCATCGTCATCGTGATCGGCTCGATGATCTC
The DNA here is from genome assembly GCF_009707605.1 of Conexibacter sp. W3-3-2. Lineage (NCBI taxonomy): Bacteria > Bacillati > Actinomycetota > Thermoleophilia > Solirubrobacterales > Conexibacteraceae > Conexibacter > Conexibacter sp. W3-3-2. The sequence goes on from NZ_WLYW01000001.1 coordinate 2,408,191, forward strand.
GCTCGCGTACTACCTGCGGGTCGTCGCGGCGGTCTGGAGCACCGAGGCCACCGCCACGGCCACCACCGGCGCGGGCCCCCTCCCCGCGCTCGCGGGCGGCGCGCCCGACGGCCCGGCGGACTTCACCCCCGGCGCGGAGAAGCACTGGGAGGTCGCGCTCGTGGCCGCCGTGTTCGGTGCCGCCACGCTCGTGCTCGGCGTGATCCCGGGCCCGCTGTTCGACCTGATCCGCGACAGCGGCTCGGGCCTCGGCCTCTTCTAGACCGCCGCTTCCGGGCGCCTCTGCGCGCCGCGCCCCGGGTAGCCGGGGCGCATGAGCGTCATCCGCACCGGCACGAAGGTCTCCTGGTCCTGGGGGAACGGCACCGCGACCGGCACCGTCGCCGAGCGGTTCACCGACACGGTGACCCGCACGATCGAGGGGTCGGAGATCACCAAGCACGGCAGCGAGGACTGCCCCGCCTACCTGATCGAGCAGGAGGACGGCGGACGGGTCCTGAAGCTGAAGTCCGAGGTGCGTCGCGCCTGACCGGCGGCGGCGGGTCGCAACCTGGTCTCGGACCGCTCCCATCTCGCCGAGCGGTGTGGCAGGCTGACGGGGCGAGCGCGGGGGACCGGCCTTCGGCGCCGCACGCCGAGGAGCGCACATGTCCGTCGCACGCCCTGGCCGCGCGTCCGCGTGGGCCGTCCTGACCGCCGCCGTCGCGGCCATCCTGCTGCTGGTCTGGGCCCTCCCGGGCGGGCCCGGACGGGCGACCGCCACCACCGGCGGGACCGGTGCGCCCCACCTCTACCTCGTCCCGGCGGGTGCCGCGGCGGACCGCGCCGTCGCCTCCCCGGCCGTGCGCCTCGTCGCGCGCTACGAGGACGCGGTGCTCGCCGAGACCTCCGCGGCCGACGCGGGCGCGCTCGTCGACGCCGGCGCCCAGATCCGCGACGACCTGCGCCGGGTCACGCTCCAGCGCCGCACCGTCGACCCCGCGGCCGAGCAGGCGTCGACCACGACGAAGCGGGCCCCGTCCCCGCTGGCGGCCGCGGACGGCCCCGTGCTCCAGGTCGTGCAGTACGTCGGCCCGCCGAAGGACGGCTGGCTCGAGGACCTCGCCGCCACCGGCGTGCGGATCGTGAGCTACCTTCCTCAGGCCGCCTACCTCGTCCACGCCGAGGGCCGACAGCGCGACGCCCTCGCCGCCTACGCCGAGCGGTCGAGGGTCGTGCGGGCGACGTTCCCGCTCGCCGCCGCGGACAAGATCGCGCCCGAGATCCCGGCGCAGGGCGCGAGCCCCGTGGCGGTCCAGACGCTGACCGGCGAGGACGGCACCCCGGCGCGCAGCGCGCTCGCCCGCGCCGCCGGGGCGACGCCCCCGCGCCCCGACATCCACCTCGGCCCGTACCTCACCCGGTACGCGACGCTCACGCGGACCGAGGTCGAGGAGCTCGCCGCGCAGCCGGGTGTCGTCTCGCTGGAGGCGGCGCCGATTCCGGAGCTGCTCGACGAGCGGCAGGCGCTGCTGATGTGGGACCCGGTCGCCGCGCTCGGCGCGGCCGGCACCTACCTCGGCCTCGTCGACGGCTACACGGGGACCGACACGTTCGACTTCGCGATCGACGTCACCGACGAGGGCCTGGACACCGGCAACGCCGCCGACATCGGTCACACCGACTTCCGCGTCGGCGGCAGCGCCGCCAACCCCAGCCGGGTCGGGCGGATCGTCAACGCGCGCACAACCGGTCCCGTCGAGGACGGCTCGGACTGCGGCGGGCACGGGACGATCAACGCGGGCATCGCCGCCGGGTTCACCGCCAACACCACCCCGGCCACCGACGTCGACGCCGCCGGCTACCGCTATTCGATGGGCGTCGCACCGCGGGCGCGGATCAACGCCACCCGTGTGTTCCAGTGCAGCGGCCCCTGGAACGCCCCCAACCTCAGCACGGTCGCCGACACGACCTACGCGGCCGGCACCCGGATCCACACCAACTCCTGGGGCGCGAACAGCGGCGGGGCGTACACGCCGGAGGCGCAGCTGTTCGACCGCATCGTCCGCGACGCGCAGCCGGGCACGGCCGGCAACCAGCAGCTCGTCGAGGTGTTCTCGGCCGGCAACTCGGGTCCGAACCCGGGCACGATCGGCTCCCCGGGCACCGCGAAGAACGTCCTCACCGTCGGGGCGACCGAGAGCGAGCGGCCGTTCGGCACCGACGCGTGCGGGATCACCGACGCGCTCGCCGACGACAACCGGCAGGTCATCGGCTTCTCCAGCCGCGGCCCGACCGCGGACGGTCGGCTGAAGCCCGACGTGACCGCCCCGGGCACGCACGTCTCCGGCACCCGGTCCCAGAGCGGGGCCTACAACGGCAACGGCGTCTGCGGCGTCGCGGGCGGCGGGATCCAGTTCAACAACCGCTACACGGCCTCCTCGGGGACCTCGCACTCCGCGCCCGCCGTGGCGGGCCTCGCCGCGCTCGTGCGCGACGTCTTCACGCCGGTCATCGGGCGCGCACCGACCCCTGCGCTGACGAAGGCGCTGATCGCCAACGCCACCGTCGACATCGACGACCCGGCGGCCGGCGGCCACGCACCCAACACGTCGCAGGGCCACGGGACCGCCGCGATCCGCGCCACGCTCGACCAGGCGGCGACCGCGGCGATCCGCACCGGGACGTTCGCGGACTCCGGCACCACCCAGACGATCGTGCGCACCGTGCAGGACCCCGGCCGCCCGGTGCGGGTCGCGCTCGCGTTCACCGACGCGCCGGGCTCGACGGTCGGCAGCAGCGTGGTCAACGACCTCGACCTCGAGGTGACCGCCGGCGGGCAGGTCTACCGGGGCAACGCCCGCGACGGCGCGACCGGCCTCTCGCTCCCGGGCGGGACCGCCGACCCGCGCAACACCCTCGAGACGGTCGTGCTCCCGGCCGGCACCACCGGCACCTACGCGGTGACCGTGCGCGCGACGACGATCGCCGGGGACGGCGTGCCGGGCGACGGCGATCTCACCGACCAGGACTACGAGCTGGTCGTCGACAACCAGACCGCCGCGACCGCGGGCTACGTCACCGGTGACGCCACGACGCTCCGCGACGAGGACGGGGACGGCGTGATCGAGCCCGGCGAGCCGTTCGCCGCCGAGACCACCGTCACGAACGTCGGCGGCTCGCCCGCGCAGAACGTCCGCTCGCAGATCTCCCCGGCGTCCCCCGACGTCACGGTGACCGAGCCGCGCGGGCCGGCGATCGAGCTGGCCCCCGGCGCGACCGGGACGCTCGCCGGGGCCCGCGGCGTGCTCGCCAGCTCGGCGCCGTGCGGCACCGGGGCGAGGATCGGGGTGGCGCTCGCCACCGACGCGCCCTCCGGCGCCGGGATCGGGCCGGGCGGCCGCATCGCCGGCCCCGCCTCCGTCGCCTTCCTGCGGACCGCCCCGACCGCCGTGGCGATCCCCGACGGCCCCGGAGGCGCGTCCGCGACGCTGCCGCTCGTCGTCAGCCGGCCCGGCCGCGTCGCGAACCTCGAGGTGATCCTCGACCTCACGCACACCTACGTCGGGGACCTCGCGATCACGCTCACGAGTCCCGCGGGCACGACGGTCACGCTCATGAGCCGTCCCGGCCCCGGCGGCGCGGGCTCGCCGGGCGACGACCTCGTCGCGACGATCCTCGACGACGACGCGACCCGGACGATCGAGTCGATCGTCGCCGCCGACGCACCGCACACCGGCCGCTGGCGGCCCGACCAGCCGCTGGCCGCGTTCGACGGGCAGACGATCACCGGCACGTGGACGCTGACCGTCCGCGACCTCGCCGCCGGGGACACCGGGACGATCCAGCGCGTCGGGATCTCCGATCCACCCGACTGCAACGTCGACCCCGTCCCGGCGTTCGACGCGCCCACCACCGCGCTCGTGGACGAGACCGTCACGCTCGACGCGTCCCCCGCGGTGGACCGCGACGGCTCCCTGACGCGGTTCGAGTGGGACCTCGACGGGGACGGGACGTTCGAGCGCGACAACGGCACCGCGCGCACGCAGACCGTCGCGTTCCCGACCGTCGGCGCGAAGCCCGTCGCCCTGCGCGTCACCGACGACCGCGGCGCCCGGAGGACGCGCAGCGCGACGATCACCGTCGGCACGCCCCCGCCCGCACCCCCGGCGCCCACCCCCACCCCGTCGGCCACGCCCGCGCCGCAGCCGACCCCGACCACCGGGCAGGGCCTGCCGACCGGCGAGCGCCCCGCGAAGGTCGTCCCGTCGCTGCTCGGCGGCCCGTCGACGAAGCGGTGCCTGAGCCGTCGGACCGTGCGCGTCACGCTGAAGGCGCCGAAGGGCACGACCCTGCGCAGCGTCGTCGTGACCGTCAACGGGACGCGGCGGCGCACCGTGACCGGCACCGGCCTGCGGCGCGCGATCAGCCTCGCGGGCCTGCCGAAGGGCCGGGTGGTCGTGAAGGTGCTCGCCACCACCACGACCGGCACCCACCTGACCGCCACCCGCACCTACCGGACCTGCACGCCGAAGAAGCGCCGCTGACGCGACCCAGGCCCGACGGCGGGGCGGCCGATCCGCGATGATGCGTGCGTGCGCATCACCGCGAAGGCCGACTACGCCGTCCGGGCCGCGATCGAGCTCGCCGCCCATGCCGGGGACGACCGACCGACCAAGGGCGAGGCGCTCGCCCGCGCGCAGGACATCCCCCTGAAGTTCCTCGAGAACATCCTCGCGGACCTCCGGCAGTCCGGGATCGTGCGCAGCCGGCGCGGGGCCGACGGCGGCTACCTGCTCGCCAAGCCCGCCGACGAGGTCACGATCGCCGACATCATCCGCGCCGTCGAGGGCCCGCTCGCGCACGTGCGCGGCGAGAAGCCCGAGGAGGTCGAGTACGCCGGCAACGCCGAGTCGCTGCAGCAGGTCTGGATCGCCGTGCGCGCTGCGCTGCGCGGTGTGACCGAGACGGTCACGCTGGCCGACGTCGCCGCCGGCGCGCTCCCGGCGTCGGTGGCCAAGCTGGCCGCCGACCCGGAGGCCTGGGTCACGCGCTGAGCGCCCCTCCGGGGGCGCCTCACGGCTACGCGCTGAGCGGCAGGCCGTCGAGGTCGTCCTCGTCGGCGCCGGCCGCCGCGACCTCCTGCGGGGAGAACACGGTCGCGGTCGTCGGGCGGATGAAGAGGATGCCGCCGACGCGGAGCTCGAGCTCCTGCGCCTCGTGGCGCGTGATCTGCGCGGTGACCTCGCTGCCGTCCTTCAGCGTCAGCTCGACGCGGACCTCGAAGCCGAGGTGGGCGACGCGTGCGACCTGCGCCTCGACGGCGTCCTCATCCCGCTCCCACGACAGCAGCAGGTCGTGCGGCCGCACGAGACGGTCGCCCAGCCGGCTGACCTCGCCGAGGAAGGACATGACGAACGGCGTCTGCGGGTTGTCGTAGAGCTCGCGCGGCGGGCCGACCTGCTCGATCTTCCCGTCGCTCATCACGGCGATCCGGTCGGTGACGTCCATCGCCTCCTCCTGGTCGTGCGTGACGAGCACGGTGGTCACGTGGACCTCGTCGTGAAGGCGGCGCAGCCATGCGCGGAGCTCGGCGCGGACCTTCGCGTCGAGCGCGCCGAACGGCTCGTCGAGCAGGAGGACCTTCGGCTCGACGGCGAGCGCGCGGGCGAGCGCCATGCGCTGGCGCTGGCCGCCGGAGAGCTGGGACGGGTAGCGCTTCTGGTACCCCGACAGCCCGACGACGCCGAGCAGCTCGTCGACGCGCTCGTCGATCTCCTTCTTGGGGCGCTTGCGGATCGCCAGGCCGAACGCGACGTTGTCGCGCACGCTCATGTGCTTGAAGGCGGCGTAGTGCTGGAAGACGAAGCCGACGCCCCGCTGCTGGGGCGCGAGGGCGGTGACGTCCTGGCCCTCGAGCACGACCGAGCCGGCGTCGGGACGCTCGAGGCCCGCGATGACGCGCAGCAGCGTGGACTTCCCCGAGCCCGACGGCCCGAGCAGCGCGGTGAGCGACCCGGTGGGGATGTCCAGCGAGACGTCCGTGAGGGCCTGGAAGTCCCCGTAGTGCTTGTCGACGTTCGAGACGGTGATCATGCGGATCAGTGGTCCTTGCGCGGGTTGATGAGCGTCATGGCCAGCAGCGTCCCCAGGGCGAGGACGGCCAGCAGCGCGGACGCCGCGTAGGCGCCCGCGAGGTCGAAGTTCTGGTACCGCTTCTCGACCAGCAGCGGGAGCGTCTCCGTCTCGCCGCTGATCTTGCCGGAGACGACGCTGACCGCGCCGAACTCCCCGACCGCGCGGGCGGTGGAGAGCACCACGCCGTAGGCGACGCCCCAGCGGATGCTCGGCAGCGTGATCCGGCGGAAGCTCTGCCAGCGTGAGGCGCCGAGCGTCGCGGCCGCCTGCTCCTGGTCGTCGCCAACCTCGCGGAGCACGGGGATGACCTCGCGCGCCACGAACGGCAGGCAGACGAACACGGTCGCGATGACCATGCCGGGGAGGCTGAAGATGATCTGGATGCCGGCGTCGGCGAGCTCGTCGCCGAACCAGCCGGTCTTGCCGTAGACGAGGATCAGCGCGAGGCCGACGACGACCGGGGAGATCGCGAACGGCAGGTCGAGGATCGCCTCGAACAGCGGCTTGAAGCGGCTGCGACCGAGCTTGCCGCGGACGAGCGACAGCGCGGCGAGGACCCCGAGCACGGTGTTGATCGGCACCGCGATGACGGTGACCGTGATCGTCAGCCAGAAGGCGGAGATCGCGGCCGGGGTCGTGACGCTGTCCACGACCGAGCCGAAGCCGGGCTCGAAGGTCTCGTACAGGACGTACCCGACCGGGAACGCCAGCAGGAGGGCGAGGTAGGCGAGCGCGACGAAGCGCAGGCCGTAGCGGCTGAGGGCGTCAGCGCTCATGGCGGGTGCTCCAGCGCTCGACGAGCCGCAGGCCGAGGAGGACGAGCAGCGACATGGCCAGCAGGACGACCGACACGGCGGCGGCGCCGCGGAGGTTGTCGGACTCGAGCTGCTTGAAGACGAAGACGGACGCGACCTGCGTGTCGAACGGGACGTTGCCGCTGATGAGGATCAGCGAGCCGAACTCCCCGATGGCGCGGGCGAACGCCAGCGCGGCGCCGGAGAGGATCGCGGGCCCGAGGTTGGGCAGGATGATCCGGCGGAAGATCGTGCGGCCGTTGGCCCCCAGCGAGGCGGCGGCCTGCTCCATCTCGCGGTCGAGCTCGATGATCACGGGCTGGACGGAGCGCACGACGAACGGCAGGGTGACGAAGAGCAGCGCGAGCATGACGCTGAACTTCGTGAAGCTGACGTTGACGTCGATCGGGCTCTTCGGCCCGTAGAGCGCCAGCAGCGTCAGACCGGCGACGATCGTGGGTAGCGCGAACGGCAGGTCGATGATCGTGTTGACGAAGCCCTTGCCGCGGAAGTCGTCGCGGACGAGGACCCAGGCGATGATCGTGCCCATCACGGCCTGCACTGCGGCGACCGCGAGCGAGACGAGGAGCGTGAACTCGAGGGCGCTGACGGCCTGCCGCGACGAGACCGCGGTCCAGAAGCCGTCCAGGCCGTCGTCGAACGAGCGCGTCGTGACGGCGGCCAGCGGCAGGAGGACGACCAGGCCGAGCCACAGGACGACCGCGCCGAGGGCGAGGCCGCCGGGGCCTCCTACGACGCGGTCGTCCGACCGGCCGCCGCCGCGACGGGCGCGGCGGCGGGGTGCGGACTCGGGCGCCCCGACGGGTGTCGCGGGCGTGCTCACTTGGCGGTCGACACTCCCGCCTCTTCCTCGATCTTCGCGATCGAGCCGGCCTCGGGGTCGAACAGCTCCTTGTTGAGCTTCTTCCAGCCGCCGATGTCCTCGATCGTCTTGAGGTTCTTGGCGGGCTTCAGCGGGCCGGACGGCGGGTCGTAGCCCCAGTCGGCGAAGAACTTCTGGCCCTCGGGGCCGGTCGCGTAGTCGATGAACGCGTCGGTGCCCTCACCGGCGGTCTTCGTCTTGGCGATGAGCAGGTCGATCTGCAGCGTGTCCTCGGGGACGACGACGTCGAGCTCCTCGCCCTTCTTCTGCGCGGTGATCGCCTCGTAGTAGTAGGAGAGCAGCACGTCGCCGGTGCCGGAGGTGAAGGTCTGCAGCGCCTCGCGGCCGGACTTGTCCTGGACCTTGACGTGGTCCTTGATGAGCTTGTCGACGTAGTCGATGCCGCCGTAGGCGAACGCGCCCATGAGGTTCCACTTCGCCGCGCCCGAGGTGAACGGGTTCGGGGTGACGACGGAGACGCCGGGCTTCAGCAGGTCGTCCCAGTTGCGGATGTTCTTCGGGTTGCCCTTGCGGACGATGAAGGAGACCTGCGAGGTCGAGACCTTCTGGAAGTCGTCGACGAGGCCCGCGTCCTGCAGGCGGGTCATGTCGGGCTCGGTGGAGAAGGTGACGACGTCGGCCTTCTGGCCCGCCTCGACCGCGCGGCTCTGATCGCCCGACGCGCCGAAGGAGGTCTTGAAGCCGATGCCCTCGCCCGCGGTGGTCTTCTCGAACGCGGGGATGAGCTCGTCGTAGACGACCTGCGGCGTGGAGTAGGCGACGAGCGAGAGCGTCGACTTGGAGCCCGAGGAGGAGCCGGCGTCGGCGCCGTCGGTCGAGTCCGACGCGCCACCGCAGCCGGCCGCCACGAGGGCGAGGCCGGTGGCCGCGAGCGCGGCGATGCGGGGGAATGAGCGATGCACGGGGTGGTCCTCCAGAAAGACTGAGTTGCTGATCGGGTTTTGCAGGATTGCACATTCCCGAGCAAGCCGGTCGACAAGAGCGCCCCGGTCCCGATGGGATCCACCGGATTGGCGGAGTCCGAGCCCGCCGACGCGGCCGCTACGCTGACCGCCCCGTGCTCTACCCGGTCGAGTCCTTCACCCCCGACGAGCAGGCGCTGCTGGCGCCGCACGTGACGAACCTCGACCGCCCCGTGTTCGCGCTCGTCGGCCTGCCCGAGACGGTCAAGGGCGCGCTCTTCGCCCGCTACTCCCGCTACCAGGGCACGCTGCGCCGCCTGTTCCTCGACGAGTTCGCCGACTCGCTGGGCGCCACCACCGCCGCCCCGGCCTGGGACGGCGACGAGGGCCGCCGCGCCGCCGACCTCTACGAGCGGATCTTCCTCGGCTACGGCGACGACTCCGTCGCGCAGCTCGGCGGCGCGCACGTCGCCTGCGAGTGGACCTCGAACGTCCTCACGAAGATCCTCCAGCGCCCGCGGCTGGGCTCCTACCTGGAGCAGTCCACGCGCTACATCGCCTACGACGCCCCGATCGAGGGCACGAGCGACTACCGCTACTACCGCGACGAGCAGCTCGGCCCCGTCTACGAGGCGGCGATGGACGAGATCTTCTCGATCTACTCGGCCTGCATCCCGAAGGTGATCGCGTGGGCGGACGCCGCCTACCCGCCGCCGGACGGCGAGCCGACCGCGGCCCACCGCCGGGCGATCACGGCGAAGGCGCTCGACCTGCTGCGCGGCCTGCTGCCGGCGTCGTCGCTGTCGCACATGGGGATCTTCGCCAGCGGTCAGACCTACGAGCAGCTGATCCTCCACCTGCTCGCCCACCCGCTGCCCGAGGCGCGCGAGTACGGCCGCATGATCCTCGACGCGATCAAGGCGACGATGCCGAGCTTCGTCGCGCGCGTCGAGCGTCCCGACCGCGGCGGCGAGTGGGTCTCCTACCTCGAGCACCGCGAGAGCGCCGCGCGTCGCTGGGTGGCGCGCCTGGGGCTCGACCGGCCGTCCGGGGACGGCTCGGTGCGCCCCTCGGTCGAGCTGCTGCACGTCGACGGCGACGAGGACGCCCTGCTGGCCTCGCTGCTGTTCGAGGCCGCCGGGGTCCGCGAGGAGGAGACGCGCATCCGCCTCGCCGCGCTCGGCGCCGACGAGCGCACCCAGCTCCTGGCCGACCTCGTCGGCGAACGGCGCAACCGGCGCCATCGGCCCGGCCGCGGGTTCGAGGCGCTGCGCTACCGCTTCGAGATCGTCAGCGACTACGGCGCCTTCCGCGACCTGCAGCGCCACCGCATGCTGACCGTGCAGTGGCAGACGCTCGGGCCGCACCTCGGCGCCGGCGTGCCGGACGAGGTCGTCGCCGCCGGCTGCGGGGACGAGTACCGCCGCGCGCTGGAGATCTCCCGCGCGGAGTTCCAGCGCCTGCACGACGCGGGCCTCGCGACCGCGGCGCCCTACGCGCTGTGCCTGGGCTTCCGCATCCGCTACGTGCTCGACTGCAACGCGCGCGAGGCGATGCAGCTGATCGAGCTGCGCTCCGGCCGCGAGGGCCACCCCTCCTACCGGGCGGTCGCGCACGAGATGCACGCGCAGATCGCGGCGGTGCACCCGGCGGTCGCCGGCGCCATGCGCCACGTCGACCGCGAGACCGAGCCGCGCCTGGAGCGCATCCTCGGCGAGATGCGCACGCAGGCGAAGCTCGACGCGCTCACGCCCCGCGCCTGAGGCCGGTCAGGAGCGCAGCGCGCTCGCCGGCAGGTCGTCCAGCAGCGCCAGCGGGGTGATCCGCCCGTCCTCCACGAGGATCGCGCCGCCGGGCCAGTACACGTGCGAGGGGTCGGCGCGGTGCAGCAGCAGCCGCTCGTCGACCCACGAGCCCGTGTTCCAGATCCGCGGCAGGCCGGTGGGACCGACCCACTGGGTCGGATCGTCGCCGGGTCGCGGCCCGGCGCGGTGCACGTGGCCGAAGACGACGTCGTCCGCGTCGACGCCGAGACGGTGCACGACGCGCGCGAACGCCGGGATGCTCGCCCGCAGCATCTGCAGGCCCAGCAGGCGGGAGCGCAGCCGGGCGCGCCAGGCGCTGTCGCCCCCGGCCGCCGCAGCCGCCTGGGTGCCCGACATCGTGGCGCGCCGCGCGAGCGCGCCGAGGTCGGCGAGGCGGTCCGACAGCCAGCGCGGCAGCAGCCGGCCGAGCGGCCCCTCGATCGTCGTGACGCTCGAGCGCTGCTCGTAGTCCATCGGGGTCGCCCCGTCGCGCGGCAGCCGTCCGAGCAGGCCCCGCGCGATGCCGAACGCCGACTCGGGGAGCAGGTGGCGGTCGAGGTAGTGGCCGTGCGTCGCCCAGATGCGGTCGTCGAGCCACACGCCCGGGTAGCGGACGGTGACGGTCGCACCGCCGCCCGCCAGCCAGCCGACCACGCGGGCCAGCAGCGGGGAGGCGTCGGGTGGCACCCGGCTGTCCGGGCGCAGCACCCGGCCGGGCGTGCGCAGCCACGGCCGTACGAGCAGCCGGTCGTGGTTGCCCGCCAGCAGCACGATCTCGCGGTCCGGACCGAGCGCGTCCCCGATGTCCCGCAGCACCGACTCGGCGATCGCGAGCGCGTCCCGCGGGCGCGCCTCGGTCAGCTCGACGACGTCCCCGAGCAGCACGAGACGGTCGACGTCGGCCAGGGCGGCGAGCAGCCGGGCACGCGGCACGGGCGCGCGCAGCACGTCGCGCTCGACCCGCGAGCCGAGGTGCAGGTCGGAGATGACGAGGGTGCGCACGGGCGGCGGTCAGCCGCCCTGGCGGGCGCGCTCCTCCTCCTGCTGGCGCAACTCGATGCGCCGGATCTTGCCCGTGAGCGTCTTCGGCAGCTCGGTGACGAACTCGATCCGGCGCGGGTACGCGTAGGCGGAGAGCCGCTCGCGCACGAACGCCTTGACCTCCTCGGCGAGCGCGTCGGACGGCTCGTGGCCCGCGGCCGGGACGATGAACGCCTTGACGACGTGGCCGCGACGCTCGTCGGGCGACGCGACGGCTGCCGCCTCGGCCACCGCCGGGTGCTCCAGGCACGCGGACTCCACCTCGAACGGGCCGATCCGGTAGCCGGCGGCGATGATCAGGTCGTCGGCGCGGCCCTCGTACCAGTAGTAGCCGTCCTCGTCGGCGCTGGCCGCGTCGCCGGTGCGGAACCACTCGCCGCCGAAGACGCGCTCCGTGTCCTCGTCGCGGTTCCAGTAGCCGAGCGGGTAGTGCGGGTTGGAGCGGGCCTTCAGGGCGATCTCCCCGCGCTCCCCCGGCGTCGTGATCGGCCGCGAGTCCTCGTCGAGGATCGCCATCTCCCAGCCGGGCATCGGCTTGCCCATCGAGCCCTCGCGGACGTCCATCCACGGGTAGTTGGCGACCATCGGGTAGCTCTCGGTCATCCCGTAGTAGTCCAGGACGGTCAGGCCGTACTGCTCGCGGAACCAGCGGATCGCCTCGGGGTTCAGCGGCTCGCCGGCGCTGCAGACGATCCGGAACCGCTGCGGGTAGCGGGTCCCGGCGTCGGAGATCCCCATCATCGACCGCATCGCCGTCGGCGTCGTGAAGACGTTGGTGACCTCGTTGCGGCTGAGGAAGTCGAGCTGCTGGTGGGGGTCGAAGCCGCCCTGGCGCTGCAGCACGACCTGGACCGCCCCGAGGCGCCACGGGCCGAGCAGCGGCGCGATCCCCGCGGCCCACGCCCACTCCCCCATGCCGTGGAACCGCTCGCCGGGCTGCACGTCGTGGGAGTGCACGAACTCGTTGTGCGCCAGCAGGTAGCGGTGGGCGTGGAGGATGCCCTTGGCCGCGCCCGTGGTGCCGGAGGTGTAGTAGAGCTGCGCCGGGTCGTCGGCGGCGGTGTCGGCGTGCACCGGCGTCGCGTCCGCGGCGGCGAGCGTCTCGGCGTCGAGCACGATCACCGTCTCGACCAGCGAGGTGTCGAACCGCTCGACGTTCGCCGCGTCGGTGACGAGCACCTTGGACTGCGAGTCGGTGAGCCGGTAGCGGATGCCGTCGTCGCCGTAGAGGACGCTCATGCTCAGCAGGATCGCCCCGAGCTTCCAGGTCCCGAAGAACAGCGCGGCGGTCTCGGGCGTCGGCGGGAGGACGACCGCGACGCGGTCGCCGCGCTGCACGCCGTGGGCGGCGAGCAGGTTCGCGGCGCGGTTGGCGAGGTCCTGCAGCTCGCCCCAGGTGAGCTCGCGGCGCTCCCCGTCGTAGCGCTCGTGGATCATCGCGAGCTGGTCCGGCGGGTGCTTCTCGCAGACGTCCTGGGCGATGTTGTACCGCTCGGGGACCTCCCAGCGGTGGTCGGCGACGGCCTGCTCGTAGCGGTGGGACATGGTGCCGATCCTCCTGCCCGCCGGGCGCCGCGGTCAACCGTTGCACGGAGGTTCGCCGCGCGCCGGCCGGGGTCCCGTCAGGTGAGCCCGTCGACGAGCCGCCGCACGGCCCGGCGGTGCTCCTCGTCGACCGGGAGCGCGTCGACGCGCGCCGCCAGCGTCGCGACCGCGACGATCCCGGCCGCGACCGCCTGCCGGGCGAACGCGACGTCCTTCTCGCGCCCGGCGACGAGCTTCGAGAGCACGAGGTCGTGCGGCTCCAGGCACCAGCCGCGCGCGCCGCGGGTCGCCGGGCCCTCGACCAGCACGAGCCGGTCCTGCCAGCCTTCCGGGGCCTTGGCGGTCTCGGGGCCGACGCCGTGCGCGTAGTAGCCGAACGTCTCCTGGAAGATCGAGCCCTCGCCGATCGCGCCGTCGATCAGGTCCGACCGCTCGGGCCGATCGCGCGGGAAGACGTCGGCCTCGACGGAGGTGAGCATCGCCGCGGGAGCGTCGGGCGCGGACGCGAGGATCGCGCTGCTGTCGACGACCACCAGGTCGTCCTCGCCCGCGACGGCCGCCGCGGCGCGCAGCACGTGCTCGAGCTCGTCGCGGCGCATCAGCGCACCTCCCGCACGATGCGCCAGCGCTCCGCGGACGGGACGACACCGGCGAAGGGGGTGTTCTGCCGCAGGTCACGCATCCGCTCGTCGTCGCGCACGAGCGCTGCGGCGAGCTCGTCGGCGGGGCCGTCGAGCAGGGCCCGCCACGCCCGCGCGGCGGGCGGCGGGACCGGGCCACCGTCTCGCAGCCACGCATCGACGCGCGCCCGGGCCGTCCCGACGACCTCCGGGGTCAGCCGCGCCCGGACCGCCGCGTGCAGCGCGATGCTGCGGCGCTCGGCGGTCCGGTGGTCCTCGACGGTCATGGGGGCACGGTAGCGCCCCCGCCCGTCAGCCCTCGTCGCTCTGCGCCTCGGCGATCTTGCCCTGCAGCTGCTGCATGACGCCCGGGTCGCGCAGGGTCGTCACGTCACCCAGGGCGCGACCCTCGGCGATGTCCTTCAGCAGGCGGCGCATGATCTTGCCCGAGCGGGTCTTGGGCAGGTCGTCGGCCCACACGATCCGCTTGGGGCGGGCGAGCTTGCCGATCCGCTGGGCGACGTGCTCGCGGATCTCCGCCTCGAGATCGGGCGTGCCCTCGAGATCGCCCTCGAGCGTCACGAACGCGCAGACGGCCTGACCGGTGTCCTCGTCGGTCTGGCCGATGACCGCGGACTCCGCGACCTTCCCGTGCGAGACGATCGCCGACTCGATCTCGGCGGTCGACATGCGGTGGCCGGAGACGTTGAGCACGTCGTCGACGCGCCCGATCACCCAGACGTACCCGTCGTCCGCGTCGCGCTTGCTGGCGTCGCCGACGAAGTACGTCTGCGGGCCGAACTTCTCCCAGTAGGTCGAGACGTAGCGGTCGTCGTCCCCGAACAGCGTGCGGAGCATCCCGGGCCACGGCCGGGTCAGCGTCAGCAGGCCCTGGGTGCCGTCCGGGACCTCCTCGCCGCTGTCCGGGTCGACGATGGCCGCGTACACGCCGGGGAGCGGCGTGCCGGCGCTGCCGGGCTTGCCGTACTGGGCGCCCGGGAGCGTCGTGATCATGATGTGACCGGTCTCGGTCTGCCACCAGGTGTCGACGATCGGGCAGCGCTCCCCGCCGATGACCTTGTGGTACCAGAGCCACGCCTTCGGGTTGATCGGCTCGCCGACGCTGCCGAGCAGGCGGAGCTTGGAGAGGTCGTGCTGCGCGGGCAGGTCCGCGCCCCACTTCATGCAGGCGCGGATCGCGGTCGGCGCCGTGTAGAAGAGCGTGACGCCGTACTGCTCGCACAGCTCCCACCAGATGCCCTTGTGGGGGTAGTCGGGGGCGCCCTCGAACATCACCGACGTGGTGCCGTTCATCAGCGGTCCGTAGACGATGTAGGAGTGCCCGGTGATCCAGCCGACGTCGGCCGAGCACCAGTACACGTCCTCCTCCGGCCGCAGGTCGAAGACGTGCTTGTGCGTCCACGCGACGCCGGTCAGGTAGCCGCCGGTGGTGTGCTGGATGCCCTTCGGCTTCGCCGTGGAGCCGGAGGAGTAGAGGATGAACAGCGGGTGCTCGGCGTCCAGCGGCTCGGCCTCGCACTCGGCGTCGGCCGCCGCGAGGGCATCGCCCCAGAAGAGGTCGCGGCCGTCCTGCATCGGGCAGTCGCCGCCGCCGTGCTGGACGACGAAGATCGTCTCGAGCGTGTCGAGCGAGCCCATCACGTCGTCGACCGTCGTCTTGACCGGCGCGGTCTTCCCCTTGCGGCGCGCGCTGTCGACCGTGATCAGCGCCTTGGCCTGGGAGACCTCCATGCGCTCGTGCACGGACTCGGCGGAGAAGCCGCCGAAGACGACGTTGTGCGGGGCGCCGATCCGCGCGCAGGCGAGCATCGCGACGACGACCTCCGGGATCATCGGCAGGAAGATCCCGACGACGTCGCCCTTGCCGATGCCCCGCGCCTTCAGCGCGTTGGCGGCCCGCTGCACGTCGCGGTGCAGGTCCGCGTAGGTGACGGCGCGCTGCTCGCCCTCCTCGCCGTGCCAGTGGAACGCGACGCGGTCGCCGTTGCCCGCGAGGACGTGCCGGTCGACCGCGTTGTACGACGCGTTCAGGGTGCCGCCCTTGAACCACGTGTAGAACGGCGGGTTGCTGTCGTCCAGCGCCGTCGTCGGCTCGGTGAACCAGTCCAGCGCCTTCGCCTGCTCGGCCCACCAGGCGACCGGATCGGCCGCGGCGGCCTCGTGGACGGAGCGGTCGTGGATCCGCGCGTGCTCCGCGAACGACGCGGGCGGGGGGAAGTTCTCGATCTGCAGCAGGGCCTCGAGGTCCTGCTCCAGGTGACCGGTGTCCGTCATGTCGTCGCGCTCCTCCAGGGTGCTCACAGCGGGTACTCCTCGATCATGCCCGATCGGCGCACCCCCGAACGCGGGGATACGCCGACCGGGCGGGTGGTTGCAGGGACGTTGCGTCCGGGCGAGCCTCAGTGCGCCACGGCGCCCTCGGCGCCGATGCCGGTCTCGGCCCGCACGTTCAGCTCGTGGAAGGACCGCTCCGCCGCGGAGGACCGCGACAGCACCGTGCCCAGGTAGCAGCCGAGGAACCCGAGCGGGATCGACACGATGCCCGGGTTCGCCAGCGTCCAGCCGATCGGGGACCCCTCGGAGTCCGGCCCCGGCCACACCTTCGGCGACACGATCACGAGGAAGACCGAGCTGATCACGCCGACCGCGACCCCGGTGATCGCCCCGGTGGTGTTGAACCGCTTCCACGTGAGCGCCAGCAGGAGCGCGGGGAAGTTCGCGCTCGCCGCGACCGCGAACGCGAGGCCGACCATGAACGAGACGTTCAGCCCTTGGCCGCCGATGATCGCGACCGCGATGGCGATGGCGCCGATCGAGATCGCGGCGATCCGGGCGACGAGGACCTCCTCGTGCTCGGACTCCCGGCCGCGCCGGATGACGCCGGACCAGAGGTCGTGGGCGACCGCGCCCGAGGCGCTGATGACCAGGCCGGCGACGACCGCGAGGATCGTGGCGAACGCGACCGCCGCGATGACGGCGAGCATCAGGTCCCCGCCGAGCGTGCCCGGGCCGCCGCCGAGCTCCTCGGCCAGCAGCGGTGCGGCGAGGTTGCCGCCCGCGCCCGCAGCGGCCTCGCCGCCGGTCCCGAGGATCGCGCGGGCGCCGAAGCCCAGCGCGGTCGTCATGACGTAGAACGCGCCGATCAGGAAGACGGCCCAGACGACGCTGGAGCGCGCGGCCTTCGCGTTGGGCACGGTGAAGAACCGCATGAGGATGTGCGGCAGGCCCGCGGTGCCGAGCACGAGGCCCAGGCCGAGCGAGACCGTGTCGATGGGGTTCGTGTAGAACAGCCCGGGCGCGAGGTACGCGTCGCCGCTGGGCGACTCGTCGCGCGCCTTGTTGAACAGGTCGATCGGGTTGCCACCGATCTTGACCAGCACCATGATCGTCAGCGCGGTCGCCGCGCCCATGAGCATCACGGCCTTGACGATCTGCACCCAGGTCGTCGCGAGCATGCCGCCGAAGACGACGTAGCAGAGCATGAAGACGCCGGTGATCAGCACCGACGTCGTGAAGCTCAGGCCGACGAGCGCCTGGATCAGCACCCCGGCGCCGACCATCTGCGCGATCAGGTAGAACGCCGCGACCGCGAGCGTGCCGGAGGCCGCCGCGACCCGCGCGGGCTCCTGCTTGAGGCGGAAGCTCAGGACGTCCGCGATCGTGTACTTGCCCGCGTTGCGCATCCGCTCGGCGAGCAGGAACAGCACGGTCAGGAACGCGACGAGGAAGCCGACGGAGTACAGGAACCCGTCGAAGCCGAACAGGAAGATGAGGCCCGCGATCCCCAGGAACGAGGCGGCGGACATGTAGTCGCCCGCGATCGCGAAGCCGTTCTGCACGCCGCTGATGCCCCGCCCGGCGGCCCAGAAGTCGGCGGCGGAGCTCGTGCGCCGGGACGCCCAGAAGGTGATCCAGAGGGTGATGCCCAGGACGACCGCGAAGATCGAGAGGGCGAGCTCGTTGAGGTCGGCGGCCAGCGGCAGGCTCATGCCCGATCACCCCCGGAGACCGTCGCCGCGCGGGTGTCGGCCTCGGCGCGGGCGGTGATCGCGTCGCGCAGCGGGTCGAGCTCCCGCTCGGAGTAGCGGACGTACGCGACCGACAGGCCCCAGACCATGAAGAACTGCGTCAGGGCGATCGCGTAGCCGACCGTGAAGCCCTGGTAGAGCGACTCGCCCATGAAGCCGTCGGCGTAGCCGGCCAGCAGGATGAACGCGAGGTACCAGGTCAGGAACCCCACGGTGGCGGGGACGACGAAGCGGCGGCGCTTCGCGACGAGCTCACGGAACTCGGGGGAGGCCTCGATCGCCTCCCAGTCGGGCTCGTGCGGCGGACCGCCGGTGGGGACGTCGACGCGCCCCTCGGTGGTGGTGACGGACATCGGGTGACTGCTCCTCTCCTCGGAATGGACCCGGAGCCGACCGTCCCCGGGACCCCGCTCGTCTGCCAGCGTCGGGTCCGCCGACCGGCGCGATCGCGCGACGAGCGGTGGCTGGGGCACGACGAGCGGTCACCGTTCGACGCGCTCCGGGCGCGGGGCTAGGCTCGCCCCCGGTCATGGACGTCCTGCTCGGCGTGCTCCTGGGTCTCGCGCTCGCCGCCTCGATCGCGGCGTGGTCCCGCCTGCTCGCCGCCCCGCGGCGCGTCCTCTCCCCCGAGGCGACCGCCACGCGCGCCGCCCTGCACACCGTCACCTCGACGCTGCCGCACCTGCGCCGCGGGCTGGACGCCGACAGCGCCACCACCGCCGCCCCGTACCTGCGGGCGCTCGTCGGGTCCCCCGCGCTGGCGCTGACCGACGGGCACGTCGTGCTCGCGTTCGAGGGGCCCGGGTCCGAGCACCACCGCGCCGGGGACGCTGCCGCCCCGCTGTTCGTGGCCGCTCACGCCGACCGCGTGCACGTCGAGCCGCACTGGCACTGCGCCGCCCCGGGCTGCCCGCACGGTGTCGCCGTGACCGCGCCGCTGCACGCCGGTCAGCGCAACGCGGGAACGCTGGTGGCGCTCTACCCGCGCGACCGGCGGTTGGTGCCGGAGGACACCCAGGTGGTGCAGGACGCGGCGATGCTCGTCGGCGCGCAGCTCGCGCAGGCCGAGCTCGATGCGCAGGGCGCCCGCCTGGCGGAGGCGGAGCTGCGGGCCCTGCGTGCGCAGATCAGCCCGCACTTCGTCTACAACGCGCTCGCCGCGATCGCCGCGCAGATCCACGCCGACCCCGACGAGGCCCGCGAGCTGCTGACCGACTTCGCGGAGTTCACCCGCTACGCGTTCCGCGGCCGCCGGCCGTACGTGACGCTCGCCGACGAGCTCCGCTACGTCGAGAAGTACCTGCGGCTCGAGCAGGCCCGCTTCGGGGAGCGGCTGACGATCCGCATCGAGGTCGCCCCGGAGGTGCTGCCCGCCGTCGTGCCGGTGCTGAGCGTGCAGCCGCTGGTGGAGAACGCGGTCCGCCACGGCGTCGAGGCGCACGGGGGCCGCGGGCACCTGGAGATCCTCGGCCGCGACCTCGGCCCGGACGTCGAGCTGCGCGTCCACGACGACGGTCCCGGGATGTCGGCCGACCGGGCGCGCGAGGTGCTCGTCGGCGGTCGGGAGGACGGCGGCATCGGGGTGTCGAACGTCGACGGGCGGATGCGGGCCGCGTTCGGGGAGGACTACGGGCTGCGGATCGACACCGCGCCCGGGGAGGGCACCGGGGTCGTCATGACCGTGCCGAAGTTCCGGGCGGGGGTGCGGGCGTCGTGACCGCCGCGCCGCTCACGGTGCTCGCCGTCGACGACGAGCGCCCGGCGCTCGAGGACCTCGCGCGGATGCTGCGCGCCTCCGACCGGGTCGGGGAGGTCGTCACCGCCGCGGGCGCCAAGGACGCGCTGCTGGAGCTCGCGCAGCGCCGCTTCGACGCCGTCTTCCTCGACGTGCGGATGCCGGGCCTGGACGGGGTCGAGCTCGCCCGGGTCGCCGGTCGCTTCGCCCACCCGCCGGCGCTGGTGTTCGTCACCGCGTACGAGTCGGCGGCGGTGGACGCGTTCGCGCTGCACGCCCTCGACTACCTGATGAAGCCGGCGAGCCGGGCGCGGATCGACGAGGCGGTCGCGCGCGTCCAGGCGCACGTGGCCGAGGCGTCCGCGCCTCCGGCGGGCGGGGAGCGCCCCGGCGACCCCGACGAGGTGCCGTGGGACGACGGCGGCGACGTCGTCCCGGTCGACAACGTCCGCGGTGGCGGCACGCGGCTGCTGCAGCGCAGCTCGATCCTCTACCTGCAGGCGCACGGCGACTACGTGCGGATCGTCAGCGACGACGGCCGCTTCCTGCTGCGCGCGCGGCTGCACGACATCGAGCGGCGCTGGACGCCGCACGGCTTCGCGCGCGTCCACCGGGCCTACCTCGTCAACCTCCGCCGTGCGGTCGAGCTGCAGCCGCAGCTGAACGGGACCGCGGTGCTGCGCCTGGCGGACGGCAGCGAGGTGCCGATCTCCCGCCGCCAGGTCGGGGACCTGCGGCGGCGGCTCCAGGTGCGATGAGCACGCCGGACCGCCGTCCCGTCCGGTCCCCGCGCGACGAGCTCGTCGACCAGACCCCGGTCGGCGGCATCTACCTGCGGCGGCTCGTGCGCGCGCAGCTGACGCTGTCGCTCGTGTCGCTCGTCGCCTTCGGCGGGCTGCTCGGCGCGCTGCCGATCGCCCTGTACGTCGTGCCGTCGCTCAGCTCCGCGGCCGTGCTCGGCGTGCCCTGGGCGATCGTCCTCCTCGGCCCCCCCGGTGTTCCTCGTGCTGCTCGGCGTCGGCTGGCTGTACGCACGGCGCGCGGACGCGCTGGACGAGGCGTTCCGCGACCTCGTCCACGACGACCGTCCCTGACGATGCTGTCGATCCTCGCGGTGTCGGTGGTGACGCTCGGGGCGGTCGGCCTGGGCGCGTGGGGCGTGCGGTTCGCGCGCACCACGAGCGACTTCTTCGTCGCGTCGCGCGCGATCAGCCCGTGGTGGAACGCGGCGGCGATCAGCGGCGAGTACCTGTCGGCCGCGTCGTTCCTGGGCATCGCCGGACTGCAGATGAAGCTCGGTGCCAGCGCCCTGTGGCTGCCGGTCGGGTTCACCGCCGGGTACGTCGCCCTGCTGCTGTTCGTGGCGGCCCCGCTGCGCCGCTACGGCTCGTACACGATCCCGGACTTCGCGGAGGCGCGGCTCGACGCGCCGCGGATGCGGCTGCTCGCCGCCGGGATCGTGCTCGTGATCGGCGGCTTCTACCTCGTGCCGCAGCTGAAGGGCGCCGGGAT
Organism: Conexibacter sp. W3-3-2; assembly: GCF_009707605.1. Classification (NCBI taxonomy): domain Bacteria; kingdom Bacillati; phylum Actinomycetota; class Thermoleophilia; order Solirubrobacterales; family Conexibacteraceae; genus Conexibacter; species Conexibacter sp. W3-3-2. The sequence continues at coordinate 2,429,215 of NZ_WLYW01000001.1, forward strand.
CGCGCTGGGAGTCGTGACCGGGGCCCCGTACTGGGTCGGGGTCGTGGGCGCGGGGGTCGTCGTGGCGCTCGTCGTCGCGCTGGGCGGGATGCGCGGGATCACCTACGTGCAGGCGTACCAGTACTGGGTGAAGACGTTCGCGATCCTCGTGCCCGCGTGCCTGCTGCTGATCCACCTCGGCGGTCTGCCGCAGCGCAGCGCGCTGTTCGGGCAGGAGCTGCCGCGCGCCCCGGCCGCCGGGCTCGTGGTGTCCCTCGACGCGCCGACCGACGTCACGTTCCCCGCCGCCGCGACCTACACGATCGACGGGGTGCGGGCGTCCGCCGCGGCGGGCGAGGAGCGCACGCTGCCCGCCGGGGCGCTGCGGCTGCCCGCCGGGACGGTCGTGCCGGTCGCCGAGGGGATCGAGGCGCAGCGCGGCGAGGACTGGATCCGCCCGATCAGCGACGAGGGCCGGGCGTCCCCGCTGTTCGTCGGCTCGCTGCTGCTGGCCACGTTCCTCGGGACCATGGGCCTGCCGCACATCCTCGTCCGCTTCTACACGAACCCGGACGGGCCGGCCGCGCGCCGCACGACCGTCCGGGTGCTCGGGCTGCTCGGGCTGTTCTACGTCTTCCCGGTCGTCTACGGGCTCCTCGGGCGCGTCCTGACGCCGCAGCTGTACGTGACCGGCGCCACCGACGAGGTCGTGCTGCGCCTGCCCGAGGCCGCGATGCCCGGGCTGGGCGGCGAGATCCTCGCCGCGCTCGTCGCGGCCGGCGCGTTCGCCGCGTTCCTGTCGACCGCGTCGGGGCTGCTCGTGTCGATCGCCGGGACGATCAGCCACGACCTGCGCCGCGCGCGCGGCGGGCGCGGCGCCGACGTGCGCACCCGCCGGTTCCGCGGCGCCGCGCTCGGCGGCATGCTCGTGCCGGTCGTGCTCGCGCTCGTCGCGCGCGGCGTCGACATCTCGCTGCTCGTCGGCTGGGCCTTCGCGCTCGCGGCGAGCACGTTCTGCCCGCTGTTCCTGCTCGGGATCTGGTGGACGCGGCTGACGTCGACCGGGGCGGCCGCCGGCATGCTCGCCGGGGCGGCGACCGCGACGGCCGCGATCGTCGTCGGGGTGCTCGGCGGCGGCGAGGCCGTCACCGCGGGGGACGCCGTGCTCGCGCAGCCCGCGGTGCTCAGCGTGCCCGTGGCGTTCGCGACGATGGTGCTCGTGTCGCTGCGCACCCCGGCGCGCCTGCCGCGCGACGTGGAGGGGCAGCTGCGCGCGCTGCACGCCCCCGAGGGGCTCGGACTGCCCGCCCGCTAGTCGCGGTCGCGCCCGCGGCGCCCGGCGGCGATCGCCAGGCCGGTGAAGCCGACGCTCGTGGCCACGAACGACGCGGCCGCCCCCGCCACGTAGGCGGGGTGCTCGTCGACGTCGGGGCGGAACGCCAGCGGCAGGAACGCCATCGCGTTCGTCCACGCCCCCACCTGCAGGGCGCGCGCCGCGTAGCGCGGCGGCTCGGGGACGGCGAGGCCGCAGACGACCGTGGCGGTGCCGAGCATCGCGAGGTCGAGGTGCCACTGGCGCACCCGAGCGGTGTTGCGGATGCCCAGGCGCCGCGCGAGCTCGGGCTGCTGGCGGGCCAGCGTGTACACCCAGCCGCTCAGCGCCCCGGCCGCGAGCTCGGCCATGCCGGACCGCACGAGGGTGTCGCCGGTCGGGCGGCCCATCAGCGGCGCTTGCGCTTCTTCTTGTTCGAGGAGACGTGCGGCTTGCTCGGCGCGGGCGTGTCGTCGGCCGACGGGGGCGGTGGGGTCGCCTTGCGCCGCTCCGGCTCCGGCTCGGACGCGGCGCCCGCCTTCGCGCGCTCGCGCGCCTCGCGCAGCTCCTGCTGGGTCGGCCACGGCTCGGCGCGGCCGGACTGCCACGCGGGCGGCACGCCACCGGCGGTCCAGAGCTGCATGAACAGGAAGCCGAGCGCGACGAGCCAGAACGCCTGCACGACCGGCAGCTGGCCGCCGATCGGGATCACGAAGAGGACGCCGACGATGATCCCCAGCGTGCCCATGAAGCGCGTGAGCAGCCCGGCGCGCATCGCGTTCAGCGCGACGAGCACGAACGCGAAGCCGATCGCCAGGACGCCGACCTGCCGCAGGATCTGGGAGACGATCAGCAGGTCGGAGGCCTGCAGGACGTCATGGGCGGTCCGGGTCGAGAAGTCCCCGGAGCTGACGAAGTCGCGGGCGCGGACGGCGACGACGACCTGGAGCATCAGGCCGCTGATCGCGACGAGCGCGGGACCGGCGATCACCGCGTAGATCACCGAGCGCGGGAACTCCTTGCGCCGCGCGCTCGTGGCGCGCGCCAGGTACGACAGCGGCACGGCGGTGAGCAGGGCGCCGAGCGCGAGCACGCCGCTGAGCAGCAGCAGCGTGACCATCTTGTCGTCGTAGAACTGGATCTGCGCGGTGCGCAGGCCCTCCCGCCCGATGTCCTGGCCGGCGGCGTCCCGGAGCGCGTCGAGCAGCAGGACGCTCGGGAGGTCCTGGTAGACGAGCCCGGCGGCGATGCCGCCGCCGAGCGTCAGGACCCCGGCGAGGATGCTGGCGATGCCGGCGCGGGTGCGCCACTCGCTCTCGCGAGCCAGGATCTCCTCGACCGGGACGTCCGTCTCGGCAGGGCTCTTCACTCGCGCCACGGCGAGGAATTGTACGGCCAGCTCAGCCGTTCTGCGTGCCCGGCAGCCCGCCCGCGCCGGAGAGGCCCTGCTTGAACAGGTTGCCCAGCAGCTGGGCCGCGTCGTAGGTGTCGCCGGCCGCCGGCGCGGTCAGGTCGAGCTTCGTCCCGAAATCCGACAGGACGTACTCCTGCTCGACGGTGCCGCCGGGCATGCCGTTCTGGGCGGGGAGCTTCACGGTGCTCGTGATCTTCCGCGCGACGCCGTCCTCGCCGACGTACAGGTCCGCGGGGATCTGCGTGTCGAGCCCGAGGGCCTCCGAGCCGCCCGCGAGCTTCTCCAGGTCGCCGAGCAGCTTGTTGATGCGGTCCTTCTGCTCGGCCGGGAGGGCGTCGATCGCCTGCTGGGGCGAGTAGGTGCCGCGGAAGTGGGTGGTCGGCTGTCCGTCGACCTGGACCTCGCCGACCTTCTTCAGCGTCCCGATCGACTCCAGGAGCTTCAGCTGGCTGGCCGGGTCGACGGAGTAGAGCTTGTCGAGGCCGGTCGTGTCGACCCCGGCCGACTTCGCGAGCGCGCCGATGTCGAGCTTCAGCCACTCGGCCCCGCCCGGGAGGGCCGGGATGCCGGCGCCCTTGGGCAGCTTCACGTTGACGACACCGCCGTCGTAGAGCACCTCGACGGTCCCGGAGAGCGGAGCGCCGAGGCTCTGCGCCAGCGGCGCGAGGTCGATCGTCATCCGGCCGGCGGGACGGTCCAGCGCGGTGACGCCGGACGCCTTCAGCGCGATCGGCTTGGGCAGCCCGGCGCCGCTGATGCGGACGCTCAGCGCCAGCTTCGCGCTGCTCTTCTGCGCCGTGCGCTGCGCGGCCTGCGCGACGCTGACGACGCCGCCGTTGGTGCCGCCCCCGCCGCCGTCGCCACCGTCGTCGTCGCCGCAGCCGGCGGCGAGGAGGGCCCCGGGGGCGAGCAGGGATGCGGTGGCCAGTGCGGCGACGAGACGCTTCATGGGGCCGAGGCTACCCGTCGGGAGCGCGAACCATGCCGCTCGCCGGTACGGTCACGCGATGCCCGAGCAGCAGTCCTCCGCCCCCGTCGCCGTCTACGGCGCGACCGGCTACACCGGCAAGCTCGTCGTCGCGGAGCTGCGGCGCCGCGGACTCGAGGTCGTCGTGAGCGGCCGGTCCGCCGACTCGCTGGCCCGCGTGGCCGCCGACAACGGGCTGCCGTCGAGCGCCGTGCGCCCCGCCCCGGCCGACGACGAGGCCGCGCTCGCCCGCGTCTTCGAGGACTGCGCCGCCGTGATCGCGTGCGCCGGCCCGTTCCTCCAGGTCGGCGAGCCGGTGCTGCGCGCGGCCATCGCCTCCGGCACCCACTACGTCGACACGACTGGCGAGCAGCCGTTCATCAAGCTCGCGCTCGAGCGCTACGGCGTGGACGCGGCGCGGGCCGGGGTCGCCGTCGTCAGCGGCCTCGGCTTCGACTACCTGCCCGGCGACCTGCTCTGCGCCGTCACCGCCGAGGGCCTCGGGCCGCTGCGGGAGCTGCGGATCACCTACGCGGTCCAGGGCTTCGGCGCGACGCGCGGCACGATGCACAGCGCGCTGCTGATGATGGGCGGCGAGGAGTGGGAGTACCGCGGCGGGCGGCTCGCCAAGGCGCCGCTGCGCCAGCCGCTGGGCGAGACCGCCGACATTCCCGGCCTCGGCCGCGTGCCGGTCGCCCGCTACCCGTCGGGCGAGGTCGTGACCGTCCCCCGTCACGTCCACACGCAGGAGATCGTCTCGCGCATCACCGCGGCGACCTTCGCGCCGCACCCGCGCGCCGCGAAGGCCGTCCCCGCCCTGACCCCGGGCATCGCGGCGCTGCTGCGCACGCCGCTGCGCGGGGTGCTCGACAAGGCGATCGACCGGCTGCCCGCCGGCCCGCCCGAGGACGCGCGCCGGGCCGCCGCCTACACGCTCGTCGCCGACGCGGTCCCCGCCAACGGCTCCGCCGCCCGGCGCGGCGTCCTGCGCGGCACCGACGTCTACGGGATCACCGCGGTCACGACCTCGCACGCCGCGCAGCTCCTGTCCGACCCGGCCTACGACCGGGCCGGCGCCCTGGCCCCGGCGGAGGCGTTCGACGCCCGCCCGTTCCTCGACGCGCTCGGCGAGCACGGCATCAGCTACGAGGTGGCGTGACGGTCTGCCCGGCCTGCGGGGCGCGCGTCGCCCCGTGGCGGGACGTCCCGTCCGGCGAGCCGGGCGTCGCGCCGCTGCCGGTCGGGCGCTGCGCGGCCTGCGGCACCGGCGTGACGCTCGCCGCCCCGCCCGCGCAGGAGGACTTCCACGAGTCCGGCGCCTACGCCCCGGTCGCACCGCGCGGCGCGGCGCTCGCCGCACCGCTGCTGGCGCGCTTCGACCGGCAGCGCCTGCGGCTCCTGGCGCGCGCCTGTCCCGCCCCGGCCCGCGTCGTGGACGCGGGCGCCGGACGGGGCCGCTTCGTCGCCGCCGCCCGGGCCGCGGGCTACGACGCCACCGGCGTCGAGCCGACCGCGCGCGGCGTCGACATGGCCGCCTCGCGCTACGGCGTCGCGCTCGTCCGCGCCGCGATCGAGGACGCGCCCGTGCCCGCCGCGAGCGTCGACGCGGTCTCGCTGTGGCACGTGCTCGAGCACGTCGACGACCCGGCCGCCACGCTGCGGACCCTGCGGTCCTGGCTGCGCCCCGGCGGCGTGCTGCTGCTCGGCGTCCCGAACCTCGCGAGCTGGCAGGCGCGGATCGGCGGCGACCGCTGGTGGCACCTCGACCTGCCCCGCCACCGCACGCACTTCACGACGACCGGGCTGCGCGCGCTGCTGCGCCGCGAGGGCTTCACGGTCGAGCACGAGCAGCACCTGCTGCTGGAGCACAACCCGTTCGGGCTCTGGCAGTCCGCGGTGTCGCGCGTGACGCCGACACCCTCCTGGCTCTACTACGCGCTCAAGCGCGTCGCCCCGCTGCGGGCCGCCGACGCGCTCCCGACCGTCGCGGCGCTGCCGCTGCTCCCGGTCGCCGCGGGCGTGGAGGCCGCGGCCGGGCTCGCCCGGCGCGGCGGCACGGTCGCGGTGCTCGCGCGCATCTGACCGGCCGCTGCGCGGCGCGTCAGGCGCCCTTCGGCGGAAGACCGGCCACGACCGCCAGCCCCCGGTCCACCCAGGAGCGCAGCGCGGCGTCGTCCTCCAGCTGCGCCGTGGCGACGCGCAGCCAGCCGTCCATCTCGCGGCCGCCCATCACCATGCGCTCGACCCCCTGCTGCTCGACCAGCGCGGCCGAGGTCGCCGGGTCGACGCGCACCAGCAGGCCGCCGGTGCCGGACGCGCAGACCGCCATGTGCCCGTGCACGAGGAACGCGAGGCCGCCGAACATCCGCTTCTCGGTCACGGCGTCGCGGTCGGCGAGCGCGGCGCGCAGCCGCAGGGCGAGGTCCTCGTCGTGGGCCATCAGGGGATCCTGACGCGGGCGGCGAGGCGGCGGTAGCCGGCGACCGACGGGTGGTCCCCCTCGATCGTCAGGTCCGTGCGCATCCGACCGGGCGCCGCCGGGTCCTCCAGCGCCGTGTACCAGGGGGCGACCGGGACGCCCTCCCGCCGGCCGATCGCGCGGATGCGCCGGTTCAGGTCGTCGATCAGCGGCGCCGCGGCGGGGTAGCCGTTGTTCCACGGCAGCAGCTCCACCATCGCCACCCGCAGGCCCGCGGCCTTCCCGCGCCGCACCATCGTGTCGAGGTCGTCGGCGGCATCGGCGACCGGGCGGCCCTGGGCGATGTCGTTGATCCCGCCCTGCACGACGAGCACGTTGGCCCCGCGCGCGCACCCGTCGAGGCGCTGCGCGATCTCGTCGGTGCGCTGCCCGTTGATCCCGCAGTTGCGCACCTCGGTCCCGGGGTGGTCGCGCTCGTACCAGTACGCCCACTGGGAGCGCTCGTCGAGCGCCGGCCCGATCTGGGCGCGCACCGACGGGTCGGGATCCCACAGCGGCGTCCCCGCGGTGATCGAGTCCCCGAGGGCGGCGACGACGGTCGTCGCACGTCGCTCGGCGGGCGGGTCCGGCCGGGGACCGGCCCCGGCGCTCCCGGGGTCGTCCCCGCACGCGGCGAGCAGCAGGGAGAGCGCGAGGAGACCCGCGAGGGCGAGGAGGCGCATGTGCGACGATCTGGTCATGGACGGTTTCGGTGGTCTTTTCGGCGATCCAGAAGAGCTCCAGAAGCGGATGGCGGAGTTCGCGAATCAGATGCAGGGCCAGCAGCGCCTGGCCTGGGCGGACAACGCGATCAAGCTCGCGGTGGACATGACGGTCGCGGCCGTCAACCGGATCAACCTGCAGGGTGACGCTGAGGCCCAGGCCCAGCAGATCCGGCAGGTGATGGCGGTGGTCTTCCCGGAGGCGGTCACGTTGGTCCGCGAGGCGCGCCAGGGCCTGCAGTAGCGCTCAGCGCTTCGCGCGGCGCGACGCCCGCCGAGCCCGCCGCTCGGCGCGGTCCCGTGCGGTCGCGGCCTCCTCGTCCAGCCAGGACTCGCCGGGCGGAGCCGCCGCGCGCGCACGCGCGGTCGCGGCGACCGTCTCCCCCTCCGGCGCGAACCCGACCTCGGCGTCCTCCCGCGCCCGCGCGGCCTTGCCCGCGTCGATGACCTCGCGGAACGAGCGGAATCGGAAGATCGTGACGATCGCGAGGAAGCCGAGTCCGATGCTGAACGCGGCGATCGCGATCTGCTGGCCGACCGAGTAGGCCGCCGCGCCCGCGCCGAACACCTTCACGAGGAACGCCTGCTGCACGCCCGCACCGCCGGGCGTGAACGGCACGATCGCCGCGACCGCGTTGACGCCGAGCACGAGCAGCACGTTCTTCACCGAGCCGCCGATGTTGAATGCCTCGAGCAGGCACCAGAACGCCGTGAAGCGGAAGCACCAGCCGTAGAACTGGAAGGCGAAGACCTCCCGCAGGTAGCGCGGCCGGTCGTAGAGGATCGTCAGGCCCTGCTGCACGCGCGCCCAGAACGCCTGCACGCGCCGCGACAGCACCGCGAAGAGCACGAGCGAGAGCACCCCGAGCGCGGTGAGGAAGAACAGCGTGAACCGCGGATGGCTGGCGAAGAAGCTCAGGTCGAACGCGCCGAGCGCCGCGAAGTCCGGGGGCTTGGGGAAGACGCCCTGCGAGAACGCGAAGGTGAGGATGAAGATCCCCATCGTCAGGTCGAAGACGCCCTCGACGAAGAACGCGGCGCCGACCGCCGGGTAGGACGAGCGGGGCACCGACGTCTTCGTGAGGAACAGCTTCATCACGTCGCCGCCGCGGGCCGGCACGACGTTGTTGAAGCCGTACGCGGCGACGTACGCGCCCCAGATGCGGCGGAACTCGATCCGCTCCGCCGGGTACGCGGCCCGCAGCACGTGGAAGAACGCGCGGGCGCGGAAGCTCAGGTAGATGCCGAACGCGGCGAGGCCGAACGCAAGCCACTGGAACTGCACGTCCGCGAGGTTCCCGACGAACTCCTCGACGGCGTCGACGAACTTCGAGACGTCCTCGCTGATGCTCGCGATCGGCACGGGCCACGAGGGTACGCGATGGCCGCGCCGGGGCTCGGGGTCGCGGGCGAGGACGGCGGCGCCGTGCGATCATCGCGCGCCCATGGGCATCCAGGAGACGATCGGCACCCCGGGCACCGCAGGCGCGACGCGCCTGGTGCTCCTCGGCAGCGGCGAGCTCGGCCGGGAGGTCGCGCTCGAGGCGATGCGGCTCGGCGCCGAGGTCGTGGCGGTCGATCGCTACGCGGGGGCGCCCGCGATGCAGGTCGCGCACCGCTTCCACGTCGTCGACATGACCGACCCGGCGGCGCTCCGCGCCGTCCTCGAGGAGGAGCGCGGTCGCCCGTGCGCGGCGCTGCACGTCGTCCCCGAGATCGAGGCGATCGCCACCGAGGTGCTCGTCGAGCTCGAGGCCGACGGCCTGCTCGTGACGCCGACCGCGCGCGCCGCCCGGCTGACGATGGACCGGGAGGGCATCCGCCGGCTCGCCGCGGAGGAGCTCGGGCTGCCGACGTCGCCCTACCGGTTCTGCGAGAGCGCCGAGGAGGTCGACGCCGCCGTCGCCGCGCTCGGCGTGCCCTGCGTGGTGAAGCCCGTCATGTCCTCGTCCGGCAAGGGCCAGTCGGTCGTGCGCAGCGCCGACGGCGGCCGCGCCGCCTGGGACTACGCCCAGGAGGGGTCGCGCACGAGCATCGCCCGCGTGATCGTCGAGGGCTTCGTCGAGTTCGACTACGAGATCACGCTGCTGACGGTCCGCCACGCGGGCGGCACCTCGTTCTGCGCCCCGATCGGGCACGTGCAGGAGGACGGGGACTACCGCGAGTCGTGGCAGCCGCAGCCGATGAGCGACGCGGCCGCCGCGCGCGCCGAGGAGGTCGCCCGCGCGGTCACCGAGGCGCTCGGCGGGCACGGCCTGTTCGGCGTGGAGCTGTTCGTCGTCGGCGACGACGTGCTGTTCAGCGAGGTCTCCCCGCGCCCGCACGACACCGGCATGGTGACGATGGCGACGCAGGCGCTCAGCGAGTTCGCGCTGCACGCCCGCGCGATCCTCGGCCTTCCCGTGCCCGCCGGCCGGGTGCCGCTGCGCGCCCCGGGGGCGAGCGCGGTCGTGCTCGGGTCCGACACGGTCGAGGCCCCGGTCTTCGCCGGGGTCGCCGCCGCGCTCGCGACCGACGACCGGATCGACCTGCGCCTGTTCGGCAAGCCGGAGTCGCGCCCGGGCCGCCGGCTGGGCGTCGCGCTCGCGACCGGCCCGGACGCGGACGCGGCGCGCGCGCTCGCGCGGGACGCCGCCGCGCACGTGCGCGTGGAAGCCGGGCTGCGCTGACCCGGCTCGCGGGGCCGGGGCCGGCTCAGCGCAGGCCGAGCGCGGCGTGGACCGCGTCGTCGGCGAGCGAGCCGGCGAGCAGGTCCGCGTGCGGCAGCTCGGTCCCGGGCAGGTAGGGCACGCCGATCACGAACATGCCCGCGGCGTGGGCGGCGGCGACCCCGGGGGGCGAGTCCTCCAGGCCCGCGCAGCGCTCCGCGGGCACGCCGAGCGCCGCGGCGGCGGCGAGGTACAGGTCCGGTGCGGGCTTGGGGTGCTCGACGTCGTCGGCGGTCAGGACGATCGCGAAGCGGTCACGGACGCCGCCGACGGTGAGCGCGCGCTCGCAGAAGGGCCGCGAGCTGTTGGACGCCAGCGCGAACGGGCGGCCGGCCGCCTCGAGCGCGTCGAGCAGCTCGAGCGCCCCGGGGCGCGGCGGGCAGCCGCCGAGCAGCTCCTCCATGACGAGGTCGTGCAGCTCGTCCATGAGCGCGATCCCCTCCCCCGGCCGGTCGAGCATCTCCTCGAGCTTGCGGGCGGCGACCGCGCGCGAGCTGCCGATGATGTACCGCTTGTGCTCGTCGGTGAACGTGCGGTCGCGGCGGGCGAAGAGCGTCACCTCGGCGCGCGTCCACGCGACCTCGGTGTCCAGGAGCAGGCCGTCGTTGTCGAAGACGACGGCGTCGGGCGGCGTGGCGGTCACGACGCACATGGTGGCCGATCGACCCCCGCGAGCGCCGTTGCGCCAGATCGACTCAAGCAGCGCCGGCGCTGGCCGACCACGCGCGTAGATGCTCCTGCTCGTCGTCGCGCTCGCCGGCTGGGGACTCGCGGCGGCGGGTGCCCTCGTCGCGCTGCGCGCCCACCGGGCGGCCCGCCACGCCGAGCGGGAGGCGCAGGCCCACCGGGCGCAGCGCGAGGAGACCGAGGGCCGGCTCGGCGCGATCGCCGCGATCGACGCGCAGACCGGGCTGCTCAACCACCGGGCGTTCCACCAGCGGCTCGAGGACGAGGTCGGGCGCGCGCTGCGCCACGAGCGCCCGCTGAGCGTCGTCGTCCTGGACCTCGACCACTTCAAGGCGATCAACGACCGCCACGGGCACCCGGCCGGTGATCGCGTCCTCGCCGAGGCGGCCGCGCGGATCACGGCGATCGCCCGCGTCGGCGAGCACGTCGCCCGGGTCGGCGGCGAGGAGTTCGCGCTGATCCTCCCGGACGCCGACGGCGTCGGCGCGTTCGCCGCGGCCGAGCGGCTGCGGCAGGCGATCGCGGCACGACCGTTCGCCGAGGTCGGCACGCTCACGGTGTCGGCGGGGGTCTGCGCGCTCAGCACCGCCGGGTCGGCCACCGAGCTCTACCGGCTCGCGGACGTCGCCCTCTACTGGGCCAAGGACCACGGCCGCAACATGACCTTCCGCTACACGCCCGAGGTCGCCGCCGAGCTGCAGCCGCAGCGCGAGCGCGACGGCGCGTCGGACCGCGCGCGGGCACTCGCGAGCCTGCGGGCGCTCGGCACGCTCGTGGACGACCGGCACCCGTCGACCGTGGGGCACGCCGAGCGCGTCGCGGCGCTCGCGCACGCACTGGCGCTCGAGGCGGGCTGGTCACCGGACCGGGCGCAGCGCCTGCGCGACGCCGCGCTCGTGCACGACGTCGGCAAGGTCGCGCTGCGCGAGGAGGTCCTGCTGAAGACCGCGCAGCTCGACAGCGACGAGCGCGCCCACGTGCAGACGCACGCGATGATCGGCGCGCGGATCGCCTCCTCGGTCCTGGACGAGGAGCAGCTGCGCTGGATCCGCGGGCACCACGAGCGCTGGGACGGCACCGGCTACCCGGACGGCCTGGCGGGCGACGCGATCCCGGACGGGGCGGCGCTGCTGGCGCTCGCCGACGCGTGGGACGCGATGCGCAGCGACCGCTGGTACCAGCGGTCGCGCGATCCCTCCGGGGCGCTGGCCGAGGTCCGCCGCGAGGCGGGACGGCACTTCGCCCCCGGCGCGGCCAGGCTCCTGGAGGGCCTGGCGGCGACGGGGCGGCTGCGCCGGATGACCGGCGTGCGCTGAGCCTCAGCGGCCGGGGCGACCGCCGCCCCGCTGGGGCGGCAGCTTGCGGGGCACCTGCCGCACGACGCGGTGGGTCGGCGGCTGCTGGAGCCGGCGCGGGGCGCGCCGGCCGGTGGGGAATGGGTCTCGCTCTCGCACGAGCGCTCCTCTCGGAAACGGGGTCGACCCCGCGACGGGGTCCGGATGCGGCGACACGCCCGGGCACGGACTGGTCACGGACGGTGCCGGTAGTAGACGTCGCGGGCGCGATGGCGGAGCGACGTGCTGCACGCTGCGAGCGCCTGGTCGGCGCGAGCGATCGGGCGCGCGGCCCGTCTACAGGAACATGGAGTCCATGACGCCCCGACCGTAGCGCAGCCACGCGCTGCGCGCAACCGCGTCACCCGTCGCGTATCGCGGTGGTGGTGCCGTCGAGGCCGGACTGCTCGTGAGCGGTCGGCACGGTCCGGTCGTCCTCGCACCGTGGCGGGCTCCGCGAACGACGCGCGCATCCGGGCGCAGGTCCTCGACATCGTCCGCCGGCTCCAGGTGGGTCGGCTCACCACGCACCAGGCGATCGGGGACGAGCTCGACGTGCCGGCCCGGTACGTCGCGTACATCCTCTCCCGCGAGGACGACCCGGCCGTCCCGGTCCACCGGGTCGTCCGCGAGGACGGCTCCGTCGGCGGCGGCCGCCGCGCAGCGGCGCTGCGCGGCGCGCTGCAGGTCGAGGGCGTGCCGCTCGACGACCGCGGGCGCGTGACCGATCTCGCGACGCGGTTCGAGCGGCCCGTGCTCGACGCCGAGAGCCGGGCCGACCCGGCGACCCCGCCGGAGCGGTCCCCGCTCCCGGAGCGGTGAGGACGCCCGTCAACCGCCGACCGGCCGCCACATGCCCCAGAAGTGCGGACCGCCGAACGGCGTGTCGTACTCGCAGGCGGTGCGGAAGCCGAACCGCTCGTAGAGGCGGACGTTGTCCGGATCCGACGCCTCGAGCCAGCACGGCATCCGGTCCGCGTCCGCGCGGGCGACGCCCTGCTCCAGCAGGCGGCTGCCGACCCCCAGGCCCTGGTGCGCCGACCCGACGCCGAGGTAGTGCAGCCACCAGAAGCGGTGATCGGGCGGGATGTGCCCGGTGACGGCGTGGTCGACGACCGCCGCCCGCCACGTCCCCACCCCAAAAATCCGCAGCATCGCGACGGTCTCCGCGAGCGGACGCACGGCGGGCGTGCGGAAGCCGGGCGCCTGCCAGAGCGCGGCGCCGCGCACCACGCCGTCCTCCCCGGCCGCGACGTCGACCGGACCGGCGTCGGCGTCCTGCGGTGTGATCCGGGCGAAGAACGCCGCCAGGGCCCGGGTGCGACGGGCGGCGTCCGGCACGATGAAGCGGAACGCCCGGTCGACGTGGAACGCATCGGCGAGCACGCCGGCGACCGCGGCGTGCTCGGCCGCGCCGGCCTCGCGCGCGGACACGACGGGACGCTCGGCGCTGCGGGAACGGGCCATGCGGCGACCCTACCGGCGGGGCGCCAGCCGGACGGCCGGGCCGGGCCCGACCGCGGTCCGCGCGGCCGGCGGCGCGTCAGCCGACGCCGAGCTCGTCCAGCGCGGCGAAGACGAGCTGCTCGTGCTGCTTGGGCTGCACCTTCGGCAGCACCGCGGCGATCGTGCCGGAGCCGTCGATGATGAACGTCGCGCGCTGGGCGCCCCAGTAGGTCTTGCCGTACATCGACTTCTCGACCCAGACGCCGAACTGCTCGCACACCGCGTGGTCCTCGTCGGCGAGCAGCGTGAAGTTCAGGGACTGCTTGTCGTGGAACTTCTTGACCTTCGCGACCGGGTCGGGCGACAGGCCGATCACGACCACGTCGCGGTCCGCGTACGCGGACGACGCGTCACGCACGCCGCACGCCTGCGTGGTGCAGCCGGGCGTGTCGGCCTTGGGGTAGAAGTAGAGGACCACCGTCTTCCCGGCGTGGTCGGCGAGTGCGACGTCGTTGCCGTCCTGGTCGGGGAGGGTGAACGCGGGGGCTGGGGTTCCGGCTTCGAGCATCACGCCAGGGTACGTCCCGGGGTGCGTCCAGGATCGTCGGGACGCCGTGCTCCGAGGTTCCCCTCCGCGCACGAGGACCGCGATCTCGGTCCCTGACCAGACGCCTGCCCGCGTCGAGGACGCCGCCGAGCGATGGCACCACCACCCCGAGGAGCGTGTCGGGCACCTTCCGGGTGGCGTGTCGCGCAGGTCGACGACCCCGCCGCGCGCCCGGACAGGCCCGGCCGGCCGCCCGCCCCGCCCCGCCCCGCGGCGTGTGAACGGACATTTCCAGACCCTCCGGGGGCAGAAGATGGACAGGCTCGAGCGGCATCTGTGCGGGGCGCCGGGAGCGATGCGGCGGGCGTCGGGCGGCAGACGGTCGCCCGGACTGTCCATCTCCTGCCCCTCCAGGGTCTGGAAATGTCCGTTCACCGCCCACCGCCCGCCCGCCCGGCCGCCCGGCCGCCCGGCCGCCCGGCCGCCCGGGGCGTGAGGATGCCGTGAGAAGGCGTGGTGTGGAACCGGGGGTCGCGGGAAGGATCGGGGGCATGACCGCTCCCGCCCGCCCGCTCACGCCGCCCGGCCGCACGCCCACCCGCGCCACCCGCAGCGGACAGGCCGGGCGGATGCTGCGGCGCGGCGCGCTCGCCGTCGTCGCGCTCGGCCTGGCCGCGCCGACCGTCGGGAGCGTCGCGCCCGCCTCCGCGTCGACCTCGGTGCGCGTCATGACCTTCAACATCGCCCAGCTGCGCGTCGAGGACAGCCGCGACCGGATCGTGCGGCTCATCCGCTTCTACGACCCGCAGGTCGTCTTCCTCAACGAGGTCGACGGTCCGAACGACCAGCGCAACCAGGCGCACAGCCTGGCCGCCGCGCTCGGCATGCAGGCCCAGACCTACCTCACCGAGCGGCACGGCAGCGTCCTGCGCGGCAACGCCATCCTGATCCCGAAGCGGCTGCGGTTCCTGCGCGTGAGCCGCAGCCGGCTCACGCCCAACGGCTGCTACCTGCGCGGCGTCGTCGGCGCGACCGTCGACCTCGGGGCCGCGAACGTCAACCTCGGTGTCGCGCACCTCGACGGCAAGGAGGCCGGGGCGAGCTGCTCCAACGACCCCGGCTACCCCGTCACCAGCGCCGACGCCGCGCTCGAGCAGGCCAAGCAGCTGCGGCGCATCGTCGGCAAACCGAGCTGCGCGACGTTCGTCGGGGGCGACATGAACCGCGTGCCCGGCAGCTCCACGCACCGGGTCCTGACCACGTTCCTCAAGGACACGTGGCTGCAGCGCTTCGACGGTCGCCCCGTCCACCGCGGCGGCAACCAGTACACCTACGGCTGGGCGACGGGCGGCACCCCGGCCAAGCGCATCGACTACCTCCTCTACGACAACGCCACGCCGATGAACGCCGACGTCCCGGACGACGGCCTGCGCGTGCCCGGCGGCGAGCCGGACGACTACGGCGCGGGCACCTTCCCCTCCGACCACAAGCCGGTGATCGCCAGCTACCGCATCCCCGCGGCCCGCTCCTGCCCCGCGGGCTAGGTCCTACGAGGGTGCTCGAAGCTCGGACCGACGCGGTCCGAGCGGTGGCATCGCGCCCAGCGGGTGCGCGGTCTGGACCCGGCCGAGCGACGTGCCGTCGACGTCGCGGACCGTGACGCCGCGGACCCGCACCCGGACCTCGGAGCCGTCCGCGCGCACGATCAGCAGCTCCGTCACCGCCGTGCCCTCCGCGTCGAGGCGGGCCGCGTAGGCGAACGCCTCGTCCAGCGTGGCGGTGCGGATGAAGAAGTACGGCCGCCGCGCACCGATCAGCTCGTCCTGGCGGTAGCCGGTGAGCGTGCAGAACGCCTCGTTGACCGCGACGACGACCCCGTCGAGCGTCTGCAGGAACGGCTCCTGCATCGCGTCGCGGATCGCCTCCGACAGGTCGCGCTCGGCCACGAGCCGGCGCTCCGTCTCGCGGCGCTGCGTGATGTCCTTGAACGTCACGAGCCGCAGCCCGCGTCCTCCGCGCGGGTCCTGCACGAAGCGGACGCTCACGATCACCGCGACGCGGCGACCGCCGCGGCAGTGGAGCTCGTGCTCGGCGGTGTGGTCGTCGTGCGGATCGCGCTCGCGGATTCGTGCCGCGTCCTCGATCGCCGTCTCCGGCGGCAGGTACGGGAACTGGCCGGGTGACGCGCTCAGCAGCTCGCCGCGGGTCCAGCCGGTGAGCGCGACGAACCGGTCGCTCACGTCGATGATCCGCGCGTCGTCCCCGAGGACGATGAACGGGTCGGGGAACCCCGCGACGAGCGCCGCGTTCCACTCGCGCTCCCGCCGCAGCGAGGACTCGAGCTCGCGCCGCGCTTCGATCGCGGCGTCCCGCAGGCGGACCGTGACGCGGCAGCCCGCCCCCGGCGCCGTGTCGATCTCGAGCTCCCCCTGCAGGTCCGCCACCCGGCGCCGCAGGCCCGCGTGCCCGAGGTGCCCGGACCGCTCGGCGTCGACGAGCTCCGCGCGCGTGAAGCCCCGCCCGTCGTCGGCGACGCGCAGCAGCAGGCCGCCCGCCTCGCGACGCAGCTCGACGGCGAGCTCGCTCGCCTCGGCGTGCCGCTCGGCGTTGGCGACGAGCTCCCGCAGGATCGGCAGCACGACGGTCGCGACGTGGCCATCGATCTCGGGGTCGACCGCCACGTGCGCGGTCAGGCCGGAACGGCGGACCGCCTCGTCGACGATTCGGCCGATGCCCGACTCGAGGCCCGCCGCCTCCAGGGCGTCGTCGTGGACGACGTGGGTGAGGCTCCGCAACGCGCGCGTCGCCTCGGCGAGCCCGTCGCGGACGTGCTCGAGCGCCGACGGGTCGCTCTCGGCACCGTCGAGGTCCTGCCGGGCGGCCAGCAGCCGCTGCAGCGCGTCGTCGTGAAGCAGCTGGGCGATGCGGACGCGCTCGCGCCGCTGCAGGTCCTCGGCGTCGGCCTGCAGCGTCGCGGTGTGGCGCTCGAGCGCGACGAGTCCGTCGAGCCGCTCCCGCATCTGGCGGGCGACGACCGCGCAGACGCCGACGACGACCGCGATGAAGAAGCCGTTGCGGGCGGCATCCGCGACGCCGTGATGCACGAGCTCGACGGGGACGATCGCGCCCGCGATGCCGACGCCGCGCGCCGCGAGCGCTCGCGGCGACAGGAACATCGACCAGACGACGAACAGCAGGATGAGCGGGACGAGCGCGGCGACGCTGCGGCTCGGGTGCGCCGCGACCGCCAGCCCGAGCACCATCGCCACGTCGAGCGCCGAGACGACCGCGGAGGGCAGGGCGACCCGGCGACGCACCAGCAGCCAGACCCCCGTGGCGTAGGTCTGACAGACCGCTGCGGCGAGGAGGAAGGCGCCGTCGCGCAGCGCCCCGTCGTCGAGCGCGAAGCTCGCGCTGCAGGCCAGCGGGACGGTGCTCAGTCGCGCGGCGGCGATGACCGCCGCGCGGTCACGGCGCGGCAGCCGCATCCGGTGGGTGAGCCCACTCGGCTGCGCGGAACTGGGCGGTGACGCCACGCCTCGACCCTACCCCAGCCTCGAGCGGTCCCCCTGGACGTGCGGCCTCGGCTGCCGCAGGCGCGGCCGCAGCCTCGCCGGGTGCAGCGCCGCGAGCTCGTCCCGGAGCTCGGTGCCCGTGGAGAGGTCCTTGAACGTCACCAGGTGCAGGCGCCGCCCGCCACGCGGGTCGACGACGACCGATGCGGTCGCGAGCACGTCGACGCGACGCCCGTCCTTCGTGGCGATGTCGTAGCGCGTCTCGTGCTCGAGGTCGGCGCTCAGGTCGGTCGCGATGCGCCGGATCGCCGCGCGGTGCTCGGGCGGCCAGTACGGCAGGTCACCCGCGGGCGCGGCCAGCAGCTCCGCGCGGGTGAACCCGGTCAGCTCGACGAAGCGGTCGCTGACCTCGACCAGCCGCAGGTCCGAGGTGGCGACGACGAACGCGTCCGGGAACCCGGCGACGAGCGCGGCGTTCCACCCGCGCTCGTGGCGCAGCGCCTGCTCGAGCGCGCGGTGCGCGCGGACGTCCGCGTCGGCGAGGACGACCTCCACCCGGGTCCCGGCACCGGGCCGGGCGTCGACGGTCAGCGAGCCGTGCAGCTGCTCGACCCGGCGGCGCAGCGCCGCGTGGCCGAGGTGCCCGGCGGCCTCCGCGGTCCCGAGGTCCTGGAGGCGCAGCCCACGGCCGTCGTCCTGCACGACGATCGACACGGCAGTGCCGTGACGCTCGACCGTCACGTCCAGGCAGGTCGCGGCCGCGTGGCGCTCGACGTTCCCGACGAGCTCCCGGACGACCGCGAGGACGAGCGGGTTCGCCGCCCCGGCCGCCCCGGCGTCGACGCCGACGGTCGCCTCCAGGTCGGCCCGTCGCGCGGTGTCGTCGACGAGCCGGCGCACGGCGGCCTCGAGGCCGGCGGCCTGGAGCGCCTCGTCGTGCACGACGCGGGTGAGATCCCGCAGCGATGCGGTGGCGGCCCGCAGACCCTCGCGGGCGCGGTCCAGCGCCTCGGCGTCGCCGGACAGGCTCTGGTCGAGGTCCTGCCGGGCGGCGAGCAGCCGCTGCAGCGCGTCGTCGTGCACCAGCTGGGCGATCCGCTCGCGTTCCCGGCGCTCGAGGTCGGCGACCTCGACGAGCAGCTCGTCGGCGCGCTGCTCGACCTCGGCGGTGAGCCGGTCGCGGCGGCGCAGCTCGGCGGCGACGAGCGCCCCGACCCCGACGGCCACGACCGACCCGGCGAGCGTGCGGAGGTTGGGCTCACCCCCGCGCAGCAGCAGCTGCAGGACCGTGACGGTCGCGGCGATCCCGAGGCCCGAGACGACGAGGTGCCGGGGCGTGCTGGTGAGCGCCCAGGCGCCGATCGCCAGCAGGGCCATGGCCCGCCCGGCCGGATCGACGCGCGGGTTCGCAGCGACGATCAGCACCACCAGGACGACGAGGTCCGCCGCGGTGGATCGCGCGCCCAGCGTCGCGCCGCGACGGGCCAGCTCCCAGCGCACGAGCGCGTACGCGAAGCACGCGGCCGCCACGCCGAGGAACACGGGGTCGCGGGTCGCGGGACCGTCGGCGGCGATGCTCGACAGCAGCGCGATCGGCACGACGAGCAGCCGCAGCAGGGCGCCGATGCGCGCGTGCCCGGCCGCATCCGGCCCACCGGCCGGTCCCCTGTGGTCGTGCCGCACCATCGCCGCCGGTCATTCAACCAGCCGCGGAGCGGTCCGTCACCGCGCGGCTCACTTCAACAGCCGCGACAGGCGCCGGTCCTTCAGCACCTTCCCGTCGGTCTGGCACCGCGGGCAGTAGCAGAGCACCTGCTCCTCGTAGTGGACCGCCTCGATCGTCGTGCCGCAGCGCGGGCACGGCACACCGTGGTGTCGGTGCACGAGCAGCGGCAGCGGCAGCTTGTCCGGGATCGGCAGTCGCACGACGTCCTCGTAGTGCGCCAGTGCGGCCCCGAGCCGGTCGACCATCGCGGCACGCAACGCGGCCGCGTCCTCGTCCGAGAGGCCGCCGGCGCGCGCGAACGGCGAGAGCCGCGCCTCCCAGAGGATCTCGTCCACCCACGACCGGCCGATCCCGGCGAGCACCCGCTGGTCACGCAGGACCGCCTGCAACGGCCGGGCCTTCTGGGGGCCGAGCACGTCGCGCAGGTCGGCCGGCGGGTCGGGCCACGCCTCCGGGCCGAGCGTCGCCAGCGCCGGATCGGCGGCGAGCTCGTCGGCGCGCAGGAGCTTCGCCCACGCCGCCTGCTTCGTGCCGAACTCCTTCAGCCGCAGCTCCCGGTCGGGCGGCCGGCCGTCCTCGTCGGCGATGCGCAGCAGCAGGCGGTTCGCGCGGTCCTTCATCGAGGCGCGCTTCTCGAACAGCTGCAGCCGGCCGGCCGACATCAGGTGCAGCAGCAGCGCGACCGGGCCGCCCGCCGCGGGCGCGTCGAGGTCGACGACGAGGTGCTTGCCGATCCGTCGCACCCCGGTGATCGTGGCGCCTTCGAGCGCGTGCAGGGGCGGGTCGAACGTCTTGAGCGTGTTGAGCCCCGGCGCGAGCGCCGACGCGACCGTCGCGCCCTCCAGGGCCGCCGAGAGCCGGCGCGCGGTGATCTCGACCTCGGGCAGCTCGGGCACGGCTCAACCTCCTGCGGGGGTGAGGATGACGTCGTAGGCGCGTTCGGTGCGGCGCAGGCGGCAGGCGTCGGGACCGCAGCTCGCGGCGCGCAGCTCGAGCGTGATGCGGCCCGATCCGGTGCCGAGCGGGACCGCGACGCGGGCCGGCAGCGCGTCCAGCCACCAGGTCCGCTCGCCCGGCAGGAGGGCCTCGTCGGTCGCGCGCGCGGTCACGCGGACGGGCGGGCCGCCGGCCGGGTCGAGCGCGTCGCCGTCGAGCGGGACGTCGAGCGTCGCGTGCAGGACGCCGTCCTCGGCCAGGATCGCGGTCTCGGCGACGACCGGGGCCCCGGGCTCGTCGCGCGAGGGTGGCCGGCCGACGTCGATCGCCTCCGCGCGGGCGGCGACGGGGTCGACGAGCACGACGCGGTGCGCGCCGGTGTCGGCGACGACGAGCCGGCCGTCGGGCAGGACGTCGAGGCCGCCAGGCTCGTCGAACCCCTCGACCGGCACGGTCCACAGGTGCTCCCCGCGCCACACGCGCAGCCGGTGGTTGTAGGTGTCGGCGACGAACAGGGAGCCGTCGGGCGCGGCGGCGAGCCCGAGCGGGTGCTGCAGCATCGCGCGGTCGCGGTCCCCGTCGCTCGCGCCCCAGTCGAACAGGCCCTGCCCGGCGAGCGTGCGGACGGTCCCGGCCGGACGGTCGAGCACGCGCAGCGCGGAGCTCTCGGCGTCGAGGAACGCCAGCTCGTCCCGGGCGGTGACCGCGAGCGCACTGGGCTGGGCGAGCAGCGCGCGCAGGGCCGGCCCGTCGAGCAGCTCCTCCGCCCCGGTCCCCGCGATCACCTGCGCCTCGCCGCCCGCGTCGATCGCGCACAGGACGTGGCGGCCGGCCCCGGCGATGACGACGTGCCCCTGCCAGCGCACGACGTCCCACGGGCTCTTCACCTGCTCGGTGAGGAGCGTCCGCGTCCCGCCGGGCAGCTCGATCCGCCAGACGCGGTCGCGCGCGGTCTCGCAGACCAGCAGGGCGTCGGGGCCGTCGAAGCGCACGCCCTGCGGCTGGTAGAGCCCGCCGAGCTCGACCAGGACGACCCCGTCGAGCGTGGTGACGAGCACGCGGTCGTGGCCGCTGTCGGCGACGACGAGCCGCTGCCCGTCGGGGGCGATCGCGACCTTGCCGGGGAACGCGAGCTCGCCGCGCCCGGCGGCGGACGGACGGACGGACGGCAGCGGGCCGGGCGGGCCGAGCGTGCCGGCCTCGCGGGCCTCCTCGACGAGCGCCTCGATCGCGGCGGCGAGCTCGACGGCGTGGCCCTCCCCCGCCACCGTCGCGGCGACGCGGCCGGTCGGGTCGATCAGCACGAGCGTCGGCCAGGCGCGCACCCCGTAGGCGTCCCACAGCGCACCGTCGGGGTCCTCGAGCACCGGGTGCTCGAGCCGCAGCCGGGCGGCGGCCGCGGCGACCGCGCCGTGGTCGCGCTCGTGCGGGAACTTCGGGGTGTGCACGGCGATCGTGGTGAGGACGTCCGCGAAGCGCCGCTCCAGCCCGCGGAGCTCCTCGGCGACGTGCAGGCAGTTCACGCAGCAGCTCGTCCAGAAGTCCAGCAGCACCACGCGGCCGCGCAGGTCGGCGAGCGTCAGCGGCCCGCCGCCCGACCAGCGGCCAGTACTCCGGAGTTCTGGCGCACGGACGCGCACGCGGTGGATGTCGAGGGGTCCGGACACCTGCGGGAAGTATCCTCCCCCCGCGTGACCGGTTCCGCAGGACAGGAGCTCGACGACCCGCGGCGGCTCGCCGCACTCGAGCGCCGTGGCCTGTTCGCCTCCGCTCCCGACACCTCGTTCGACCGCTTCACCCGCATCGTCGCAACGGTGCTCGACGTGCCGCTGGCGCAGCTGTCGCTCGTCGGCGAGCACGAGGAGCGCTACCTGAGCCGTCGCACCGACGACCCCGACCTGGCGGCGATGCTCTCCGGCCCGGTGGCCGACTCGGCGTGCCAGTGGGTCGTGCGCAGCGGCGCCGAGATCGTCGCCGAGGACGCCGAGTCCCACGAGCTGCTGGCCGACAGCCCGGCGATCGGCAAGGGCCTGCGCGCGTACTGCGGCTTCCCGCTGCGCCGGTCCGGGGGCGAGATCATCGGGACGCTCTGCGCGATCGACTTCGCGCCGCGGCCGTGGACCGAGGAGCACGTGAAGCTCGTCTCCGACCTCTCCGACATGGTCGTCACCGAGATCGAGCTGCGCGACGCGCTCGAGCTCGCCACCGAGCGCACGCAGGAGCTCGAGGACGCGGCACGCGGCCTGCGGACGCTGCAGGACGTGCTCGACGAGTCCGAGCACGAGCGCGACCGCACCGAGCGCGTGTCGATCGACCTCGCGTCGACGATCGCGCACGAGCTGCGCACGCCGCTGTTCGCGATCCGCGGGCTCGCCGAGGTGATGCTCGCCGAGGCGCCCGCGTCCGGCCTCGCCACCGACGTGGCGATGATCGACCGGACCGCGCAGGAGGCGCTCGAGCTCGTCAACGAGCAGCTGCAGCTCGCGCGGACGGAGGCCGGGCACGCGGTCGTCGACGCCTCCGACGTCGCGCTCGAGGAGGTCCTCGGCGCGCTGCGCGGCATGATGGCCCCGGTCCCGCGCGCACCGGGCGTCGAGCTCGTCGTCGAGCCTGCGCCCGCCGACGTGCCGGCGCTGCGCACCGACCCGGGGAAGCTCGCGCAGATCCTGCGCAACCTCGTCGCCAACGCGCTCCGCCACACCGAGCGGGGCGAGGTCCGCGTCGCGGCGCGGCTCGTCGACGACGGCACGCGGGTCGCGTTCACGGTCCGCGACACCGGGGCCGGGATCCCGGCCGACGACCTCGAGCGGATCTTCCAGCCGTTCGAGCGGGCGGGCGACAGCGAGGACGGGCGGGGCACCGGGCTCGGGCTGCCGCTGGCGCGCAAGCTCGCCGACCTGCTCGGCGGCACCGTCGACGTCGAGAGCGAGCCGGGCGTCGGCTCGACGTTCACCGCGACGGTCGCGGCGCGCTACGGCGCGACCTGAGCGCGCCGCCGCAGGAGCAGCAGCACGCCGAGCGCGCCGCTCACCAGCGATCCGACGAGGATGCCGACCTTGGCGATCGCGATCTGCGCGCCGTCGACGTAGGCGAGCTGAGCGATGAACAGCGAGACGGTGAAGCCGATCCCGCCGAGCGCCGCCGCACCCCAGACGTGCCCGCGGTCCACGCCGTCGGGCAGCACGCCCCAGCCCGCACGCAGCGCGAGCATCGCCGCGCCGCCGATGCCCAGGAGCTTGCCGACGACGAGGCCGAGGACGATCGCCCACGCGAGCGTGCTGGACGCCGCGTCCTGGAGCGTCCCGCCCCCGAGGTCGACCCCCGCGTTGGCGAGCGCGAACAGCGGCACGATCGCGAACGCGGTCACGTTGTGGAGCCGGTCCTCGAGCTCCTCCAGGACGTTGCGCCCGTCGATCTCCCCGGTGGGCATCAGCAGGCCGATGAGGACGCCGGCGATCGTGGCGTGCACCCCGGACTCGTGCATCGCGACCCAGACGACGATCGCGAGCGGCACGTACTGCCACGGCCGGGTGGCGCCGAGCCGGCGCAGCCCGACCATCCCGACGAGGCCGAGCGCGGAGCCGGCGAGCCACAGGATCGACAGGTCGTCCGCGTAGAAGACGGCGATGATCGCGATCGCGAGGATGTCGTCGACGATCGCGATCGTCAGCAGGAACAGCTTGAGACTCGCGGGGATCCGGTCGCCCAGGAGGGCGAGGACGCCGACCGCGAACGCGATGTCGGTCGCGGCGGGGATCGCCCAGCCCGGAGCGTCCGGCGTTCCGGCCGTCAGGAGCGTGAACAGCAGCGCGGGGAGCGCCACGCCGCCGATCGCCGCGACCACCGGCAGCGTCGCGGTCCGGCGGTCCTGCAGCTCGCCGCAGACGAGCTCGCGCTTGATCTCCAGCCCGACGACGAAGAAGAAGATCGCCATCAGGCCGTCGTTGATCCAGTGGTGCAGGTCCAGCTCGAGTCCGAGGTCGAGCTTCGTCTCCCACAGCGCCACGTAGTCGTCCCCGAGCGGGCTGTTCGCCCACACGAGCGCGACGACGGTCGCGAGCGCGAGGACGATGCCGCCGGCGGCCTCGTCGTGGAGGAACTCGGCGAGGGCCGTGCGCTTCACGAGGCGCGGTCCACCACCCGGGCGGCGAGCTCGCGGAAGAACGCGGAGCGCGTCACGACCCCGACGACGTGCCCGTGCTCGAGCACCGGCACGAGCAGCACGCGGTGGTGCAGGAAGACCTCGGCGAGCTGGGCGTCGCCCGCGTCGACGTCGACCTCGACGTGCTCGGTGTTCGCGTGCGACCCGACGGACTCGGCGATGCAGCCGGCGCGGCGGTCGATCGTCTCGTCGAGGGTGTGGGTGAGGAACCGCATCGACGTCATCTGGTCGAGGTAGCCGGGGAACAGCGCGGCGATGAACTCGCGCTCGCCGAAGATGCCGTGGTAGCGGCCGTCGGCCTTCAGGACCGGGACGGCGGGCAGCTTCGTCGTCGCGAGGATCTCGAGCGCGGCGGAGATCGGGTCGTCGACCGTGACCGTGGGGGTGTCGCGGACGATGGCGATGTCGGTGATCGAGCGGGGCATGGTGCAGGGACTCCGGGTGGTCAGACGTAGCGGATGCTCACGTACGCGGTGGCGACGAGCAGCGACAGCAGGGTGACCGGGACGCCGATCTTCAGGAACTCGACGAACCCGATCCGCCGACCGGCGCGGGCGGCGAGCCCGGAGGCGGCGACGTTGGCGGCGGCGGCGATGATCGTGGCGTTGCCGCCGAAGCAGGCGCCGAGCGCGAGCGCCCACCAGTAGGCGTCGTCGTCGCTCTCGTTGAGCTGCTCGACGACGGGGATCATCGCGGTCGTGAACGGGATGTTGTCGACGAGCCCGGAGGAGATCGCGCTGAACCAGGTGATGCCGAGCAGCTCGGCGGTGCGGTCACCGCCGGTGACGTCGGCGATGCCGTCGGCCATCTCGCCGATCGCGCCGGTCTCCTCGAGCGCGCCGACCATCACGAACAGGCCGACGAAGAAGAAGATCGTCGGCCACTCGACGCTCGCGAGCGTCTTCTCGAGCGTCTGCGTCGTGAGCAGCAGCATCAGCGCGGCGCCTGCGAGCGCCACGGTGGCGGGCTCGATGTGCAGCGGCTTGTGGACGAAGAACAGCAGGATCGTCCCGAGGAGCACCGGGAGCAGCTTCTTCAGCTCGGTGGCGTCCTCGATCGCGCGGTCGGCGTCGAGCTCCATCACGCGGCGGCGGGCGTCCGGCGCGACCTGCAGCCGCGACCGGAAGACGAGGTAGAGCAGCGGCACGACGACGAGCAGCGTGACGATCACCACCGGCGCGAGGTTCGTGAGGAACGCGCTGAAGCTGAGACCGGTCGCCCCGGCGATGAGGATGTTCGGCGGGTCGCCGATCAGCGTGGCGGTGCCGCCGATGTTCGACGCGAAGACCTCGATGAGGATCAGCGGGATCGGGTCGATGTCGAGCGCGTCCGCGAGCAGGAACGTGATCGGCACCATCAGCAGCACCGTCGTCAGGTTGTCCAGGAACGCGCTGAGCAGCGCGGTGGAGCCGGCGAGCAGCAGCACGAGCGCCAGCGGCCGGCCGCCGCTCGCCTGGCCGGCGCGGATCGCGAGGTACGTGTAGAGCCCGGTCGTCTCCGTGAGCTTGACGACGATCATCATGCCCACGAGCAGGCCGATGGTCGCCCAGTCCACCGCCTCGATCGCCTGCTCCTGGTCGATCGTCTGCGTGAGCAGGACGAGGACCATGCCGGCGAGCGCGACCTTGGTGCGGTCGACCTTCTCGCTGGCGATGAGCGCGAGCGCGAGGGCGAAGAGGACGATGGCGAGCGTCACGGGAGGGGCGGCTCCGTTTCGGGCAGGGGTCGACGACGTGCCGACCAGGCTTCCCGGCTCACCTGTACGAGAGTCTACCCGGGACCGGTCGCCCCACCCGCCCTGAGTAGGAATTGCTCATGGTGCGCGCGACCGCCCGGGCCTACCGTCGGCCGGGTGCTCCACCCCCGCTCGCTCCTGCCCATCCCGCTCGCCGTCGCGCTGACGCTCGTCCCGGCCGCGACCGCCCCCGCCGCCACGCCGATCCCGCTCGGGACGGTCGCGGCCGCCGACGTCGCCGTCGACGCGGCCGGCGCGGCGCACGTCGCGCTCTCGGGCACCGACGGCGCCGTGTCGCACTGCCTCATCCCCCGCGACGGGACCGGCTGCGTACGGCGCACCCCGATCGCGATGCCGGGCGCGCCGATCGGCTCGGAGGTGCACGTGCAG
Organism: Conexibacter sp. W3-3-2; assembly: GCF_009707605.1. Lineage (NCBI taxonomy): Bacteria > Bacillati > Actinomycetota > Thermoleophilia > Solirubrobacterales > Conexibacteraceae > Conexibacter > Conexibacter sp. W3-3-2. The sequence continues at coordinate 2,455,253 of NZ_WLYW01000001.1, forward strand.
GTCAACGGGGCCGCGGTGCTCGTCACCGCCGCCCGGTCCACCGGCGATCCCGACGGGGACGGTCCCGCGGTCGCCGTGTCCACCGACGGCGGGGCGAGCTTCGCCCCGGGCGTCCGGGTCGGCTCCTCGCAGGTGCTCGCCGGCCAGCAGGTCGTCGGCCCCGACGGCGCGCTGTGGCACGGCGTCATGTCCGGCGGCTTCCTGAACGTCGTCCGCGCCGCGTTCGACGGCTCCACCCCGACCTCGACGCCACGGCTCGTGTTCGACGGCCCGGGCGCCGGGGTGGACCCGGCCGGGTTCGCGATCGTGGACGGCGTCGCGGTCGCCGTCCGGCCGACCGACCCCGCGGCGTTCTTCGCCCACCCGCTCGGCAGCGGCGACCCGCACGTGGCCACCTCCTGGTCGCCGCCCGGGACGCTGACCCCGACGGCGGGGCGCGTGATCGGCGAGCCGAGCCTCGCGAGCGGCGGGCGCGGCATGGTCCTCACGACGCTCGAGAACGGCTCGCTGGAGGCGGCGATCACCGCCCGCCGCTGGACCGGCGCGGGCTTCGGGCCGCCGGTCGTCCTGTACCGCAACCAGGGCGGCTCCAACAACGCCAACAACGGTGAGGTCACCGCGGACCCCGGCGGCCGCTTCCACGCCGTCTTCACCGGGGACAACGGCTCGACGCTGCGCTACACGCGGTCGGCGGACGGGGGCGCCACGTGGAGCCCCGCACAGGTGCTGACGACCTCGCCCGACCGGTCCGTGCTGCGGGCGCGCGCGAGCGCGGCGGCGGACGGGCGCGGCTTCGCGGTCGCCGTCCGGGGCGAGGAGTGGTTCGCGCTGCCGCTGGAGCCGAGCGCCGGGCTGCCCGGCGAGCCGACGGTCACGACCAAGGTCACCGAGGGCGACACCGACCTGCTGCTCGGCCTGCCCCGGGGCTGCCTGCCCGCGGGCGACGTGCGCGTGACGCTCACCCAGAGGGCGCGCAAGGTCAAGACGCGGCGCAGCACCGGCAGGCGCGTCGTGGTCAAGGTCACGCGGGTCGACTTCTCGGTCGACGGCCGCAACGTCCGCACCGACCGGCGCGCCCCGTTCACCCAGACGCTGCGCCTCGTCGGGCTCGCACCGGGCTCCACGCACGTCGTGCGCGCCCGCGCGTTCCTCAAGGTCCGGACCGGCAAGCAGCGGACCCGCTCGATCCGCCGGTCGGTGCGGATCTGCGCGTGAGCGTCGCTAGCCCGCGGGCTCGCCGTCGAGCGCGGCGAGCGCCCGGGCGAGCTGCCCGCGGTCGGTGAGGTCGAGCTTGCGGTAGACGCTCGCCAGGTGGTTGTCGACCGTGCGGGTCGACACGCCGAGCGCGTCCGCGATCTCGCGGCTGCGCTCGCGGCGCGCGGCGCGCAGCGCGATCTCGTGCTCGCGCCGCGTGAGGAGCCGCGGCCGGTCCGCGGCGCCCGCCGCCCCGTCCAGGCCCGCGCGCAGGGCGGTCGCGCGCAGCAGGGCGCGCCGGGCGTCCTCGGCGCGACGCTGCGCCCGGTGCAGCTCGGCGAGCTGGACGGCGGCGTCGGCGGCGGCGAGCGGGATGCCGGTGTCCGCCAGCGCGCCGACGACGGCCGACAGCGCCTCCGCGTCCCGGCGGCGCAGCGCGGAGGCGTGCGCGGCGAACAGGGGCAGCAGCCCCGGGTCCGCGCGCCGGGCCGCGGCGTCGAGGTCGTCGGCCACCGCGTCGGCGCCGCCGAGCCGGACCGCCTCGTAGCTCGTGAGCGCCCCGAGCAGCACCTGCTCGGCCGCGAGCCCGTCCGTCCCGGCCGCCGCCAGCAGCCGCACGGCGCCGGCACGGTCGCCGTCGTGCACGAGCAGCCAGGCGCGCGCCTGCGCGTGCTGGAGGGCCGCCTTGGGGTCGGCGAGCTCGTCGGGGCCGATCGTGTCCAGCACCTCACGTGCCGCCGCCGCCCGCCCGAGCTGCGCGAGCGCGGTCGCCCGGACGGCCCGCGCGACCGGCCGCAGCCCGACGAAGTCGCGCCACTCGAGCGCCCGGCTCGCCTCGAGCGCGCCGGTCGCCGCGACCCCCGCCCGTCCGACGTGGAGGTCGAGCACCGCGGTCGCGTAGGACCACAGGCCCAGGGGCTCGTCGTGGCGCTCGGCCACCCGGGCGACCTGCCGTCCGACGTGCGCGCGCGCCTCGTCCAGGCGCCCGCCCGCGACGAGCGCGAGGAACTGCGCGAGCTGGAGCAGGTCGCGGGCGTTGGGCAGCAGCTCGCCGTGCTCGGCGGCCAGCGGCAGCCCGGCGCGGACGGCGCGCTCGCAGTCGGCGGAGCGCGCGCCCATCGCGCTGACGAGCGCGGTGAGCAGGTGCGCGTTCAGCTGCGCCGGCCCGCCCGCCCCGTCCTCCGGGGCGAGGTCCTCGACCTGCTCGCCGCGCATCATCCGCCACTTCGCGAGGTCGGCCTCCACGAACGCCGCCCAGTCGGCGTCGACGATGCGGTCGAGCGCCGCCCGGGCGACGGCGATCGCCCCCGCCGGGTCGCCCGCGCGGAGGGCCAGGTGCAGCCCGTGCCGCTGTGCGGCGAGCGCCCGCTCCTCGTCGTCGCCCGCCAGCGCCGAGGCGTGCTCGAGGGCGGCGATCGCCCCGGGGTCCTCGAGGGCGGACAGCGCCCCGGCGCGGACGCGCGCCGCCCGGAACGACCGCGGCTCGACGGCCAGGACGGCCTGCGCGATCCGCGCGGCCAGCGGATGGTCCAGGAGCGCGAACGCGCGCTCCGCCGCCCCGATCGCCGCGGCGGGCTCCGGGGTCTCGCCGACATCGAGCAGCAGCGCGACCGCGCGCAGCCGGGCGTCCTCGTCCTCGCGCGCGAGGAGCATGCCCGCGGCGCGCCGGGCGGCGGTCGCCCACCGGTCCGTGGGGGTGGTCGCGCGCAGCGCCTCGTCGTAGAGCGGGTGCGCGAGCCGGATCTCGACGCCGTCCCCGGCGGGCTCGAGCAGCACGAGCCCGGCCTGCTGCAGCGCGGACGCGGTCCGCGCGTCGGCGCCGCGCGGGTCGAACGGCAGCGGCTGCCCGGCGGCGACGAGCTCGAGGAACGTCCGCGCCCCCCGGTCCAGCCCGGCGAAGCGCGCGACGACGAGCTCGAGCAGCCGTCGGCTCGGCACCAGGGAGCGCAGCGCCCATCCGCCGGGTCCCCGCGTCAGGCCGCCGGCCTGCTGCGCCCCGGCGACGAGCTCGTGCAGGAACAGCGGGTTGCCGCCGCTCTCCTCGTGCAGCGTCCGGGCCGCGGACGGGTCGACGGGTCCGCCGAGCACGGCGGCGACGAGCTCGCCGGCCTCCGCGAGGGTGAGCGGGCGGACCGGGTGCGGCTCCAGCCTGCCGTCCTCGACGAGCCGCTCGATCTCGGGCGGCAGCGACATCCCGTCCCGCGCGGTGAGCACGAGCCGCACGGCACCGCCGAGCGCGAGCTGCTGGACGGCCGCCGTCGACGCGGGGTCGAGGGCGGGGACGTCGTCGACGACCACGACGAGCCCCGGGCGCGCGGCGGCGCGGGCGTGCAGCGCCGTGAGCGCCGCGGACGCGCTGTCGGCGCGGATGTCGAGCGCGGCGAGCAGCGGCGCGAGCGCGCCGAGCGGGATCTGGCGCAGGCCGGGGCCGGCGTGCAGCTCGACGGCGTCCGGGTCGGCGCGGCGGGCGGCCGCGACCGCGAGGCGGCTCTTGCCGACGCCGGCCTCCCCGGTCAGGAGCAGGCCGGCGGGTCGGGCGTCGCGCAGGCGCGACGCGAGGCGCTCGATGTCGTCGTCGCGGCCGACGAACGGCCGGGTCCCCACGGTCATCGCCGCGGATCCTGCCGCATGCGGGGGTGCCCCCGTCGCACCAGCCCGGCGTCGCGCTCAGGCGCCGGCGATCGCGCGTAGCTCGCGCGGGCGCAGCAGGACCGCGAGCTCGCCGCGGGAGCCGTCCATCCGGACGACCGCGATGCCGCCCTTCTTCATGTCGATCCGGGCGCCGGTGAGGTCGTGCACGACCTGGCTGAAGTCGGGCTCGTGGCCGACGAGGAGGATCCGCTCGCCGTCGGAGGCGGCCTCCAGCAGGGCGAGCGCCTCGCCGGCGTCGAGGCCGACGAGGGCGTGGTGCACGACGGGGTCGCCGGGCAGCGCCGCGCAGGCCAGGGCGGCCGTGTCGTGCGCCCGGACCTTCGGGCTCGTGAAGACGATGACGGGCGAGGCGTCCAGGGCGGCGATCGCCTGACCGGCGGCGCGCGCCTGGTCCTCGCCGCGGGCCGTCAGGCGCCGCTCGGCGTCGGCGCGTGTGCCGTGCGGCTCGGCCTCGCCGTGCCGCAGGAACCAGAGCTGTCTGGACATACGCTGCGAACGGTAGCCCGTCGGCGTCCTGTCGCGTGAAGGATCTGCGTCACCGCGGACGGGCACGTGAACGGGTCTACCTGTCCGGGTTCGCCCCCTCCCAGCCAGGTAGACCGCGCCAGGTAGACCCGGTCACGTCCTGTGGCGCACGGTCGGCACCATCGGGTGGCAGACCCGTGGTGTCCCGTCACACCGAACGCGGCATGGTCGAGCGCATGCCCTGCCACCTCGTCCGGACCGTCGAGACGGTCGCCCGTGCGGCGCCACGCGAGGACGGGCGCATCCGTCCCGACCTGCGGCTGCGCCTGCTCGCCGAGCAGCAGCACGCGCTCGTCGCCCGCTGGCAGCTGGAGCGGCTGCGGATCGGCGGCAACACGATCGACGGCTGGCTCGAGCGGCAGCGCCTGCGGCGGGTGCACCGCGGCGTCTACTCGGTCGCGGGCCGCCTCGACGAGGACGCCCGTCGGCGCTGGCTGGCCGCCGTGCTGCTCGCCGGTCCGGGGTCGGCGCTGAGCCACACGGACGGGGTCGCGCTGCACCGCGGCGCGACGCCCGATGCGAGCCGCCGGGTGCACGTCACCACGATCCGGCCGAGCGTCGGCGGACACCCCGGGGTGCACGTGCATGCGAGCAGGCGGCTCGGGGCGGAGGACCTGACCGTCGTGGACGGCATCCCCGTCACGACCCTCGCCCGCTGCGTCTACGACGGCGCGGCCGTGACGGCGCGGAAGGACCTCGTGAAGCTGCTGAACGACGCGCTCGCCGACGGCGCGCTGACCGACACGGACCTCGACGCGATCGCCCGGCGCCGCCGCGGGCTCCGCGGGAAGGGCCCGGCGCGCTTCGCCTCCGCGCGCGCGGAGATCGCGCGGCTCGGGGTCCAGCTCACCCGGTCCGACGCGGAGCAGCGGCTGCTCGCGATCTGCGACGAGCACGGGCTCCCGCGACCGACGATGAACCATCGGGCCGACGGCTACGAGATCGACGCGGCGTACGTCGACCTGCGGGTCGGCATCGAGATCGACAGCTTCGGCTACCACCTCGACCGCGAGAGCTTCGTGCGCGATCGGCGCAAGCTGCGGGCGCTCCAGCGCGCCGGCTGGACGATGCTCCCGTTCGCGGCCGTCGATCTGCAGCGGCGTGGCGCGCAGGTCGCCGCGGAGATCGACTCGGCGCTCGACGACGCCCGCGGCGCGAGCCCGCGCAGGTCTTGACGGCCGCCCTCGCGTTCGCATACTGTCGGGTATGTGAGCGCACCGCCCGCCCCGAGCTCCCGCGCCGCGACGGCCGCCGCCACGCGCACGAAGCTCATCGACGCCGCGATCGAGCGGTTCGCCACCGACGGGCCCGACGCGAGCTTCGACCAGGTCGCCGCCGACGCCGGCGTCACCAAGGGCGCGCTCTACCACCACTTCGCCTCCAAGGACGGGCTGATCGAGGCCGTCTACCGCGAGACCATCCGGCGTCACAGCGAGCAGGTCATCGCGCGCTCCAGCGACGGCGACGGCCGCACCCGCCTGCTCGGCCTCGTCGACGAGAGCGCCCGGCTCTACGGCTCCCGGACCCCGTTCTACTCGCTGCTGACCCGCCTGCACCTCGAGGCCGGCACGTCGCGTCCCAACCTCGCCGCGATCGCGCGCCGCGTCCAGCAGCGCCAGCGCGAGTACATGATCGACTGCGTCCGCTCCGGCCAGGAGGACGGGTCGATCGACCCGTCGCTGGACGCGGTCGCGGTCGGCCTCACCGTCAACGCTGCGCTGCAGGGCTTCCTCGTGCAGCAACTCGAGGACCAGGCCACCCAGCTCGACTGGGTCACGCGGTTCCGCTCCCTCATGGAAGGCATGCTGTGATCGACTTCACGATCCCCGACGACGTCCAGGAGATCCTCGCGCGCATCGAGCGCTACATCGAGGAGGACGTGCTCCCCGCCGAGGCGGAGATCGCCGACCCCGACCACGTCCTCACGAGCTGGCACCTCGTCGAGCGCCTGCGCGACCGTGCGCGCGAGCTCGGGATCTACACCCCGCACCTGCCCGTCGAGTGGGGCGGCCTCGGGCTCGGCGTCCTCGCGATGTCGCTCGTCTCGCAGGCCTGCGGCGTCTCCGGCCTCGCCTCGCTCGGCCTCAACGCCATGGCCCCCGACGAGGGCAACATGCACACGCTGCTGATCGCCGGCACCGACGAGCAGCTGGAGGAGTACCTGCGCCCGCTCGCCGAGGGCCGCACGCGCTCGTGCTTCGCGATGACCGAGCCCGACGTCGCCTCCTCCGACCCGACGAACCTCGAGACCACCGCCGTCCGCGACGGCGACGAGTGGGTCATCAACGGCCGCAAGTGGTGCATCACCGGCGCCGAGGGCGCCGCGTTCGCGATCGTCGTCGCGAAGACCGGCAGCTCCGAGCCCGCCACGCACCGCGACTACTCGCTGATCCTCGTGCCGTGCGACACGCCCGGCTGGGCGATCGAGCGCCACCCCGAGTGGATGGGCTCCCACTCCCCCGGCGGCCATCCGATCGTGACGCTCACCGACGTGCGCGTCCCCGCCGGCAACCTCCTCGGCGGCGAGGGCGAGGGCTTCGTCATCGCGCAGAAGCGCCTCGCCGGCGGCCGCCTCGCGCACGCGATGCGCTGGATCGGCGTCTCGCAGCGCGCGCTGGACATGACGAGCGAGCGGCTGCTGCAGCGCCGCTCCTTCGGCAAGGAGCTCGCGCGCCACCAGGGCCTGCAGTTCATGATCGCCGACTCCGCGATGGACCTCTACGCCTCCAAGCTCATGGTCCTGCACGCCGCCTGGAAGGTCGAGAACGGCCTCCCCTACCGGCAGGAGATCGCGATGACCAAGACGTTCGTCAGCGAGGCCTTCGGGCGGATCGTCGACCGCGCCGTGCAGATCCACGGGGCGGCGGGGATCGCGATGGACCTGCCCATCGCCCGCTGGTACCAGGACGCGCGCGCCGCGCGGATCTACGACGGCGCCAGCGAGGTCCACCGCATGACGATCGCCCGGGAGCTGCTGAAGCTCTCGATGCAGGGACAGTCCACCCGCCAGGCCACCGGAGACATCTTCTAAGCCATGCCGTCCATGGAACTCGCCCACGACGACGTCGTCGAGACACACGAGGAGGGCGCGGCGAACGACCGCGTGCCGCTGCTGGTGCTCTCGTCGCTGCGGACCTTCCTCGACGGCGCCGGCATCGGCACCGGTGAGCAGGAGATCGGGGTCACCCCCGTCGGCGACGGGCACTCCAACCACACGTTCATCCTCGACCGCGGCGCCGACTCCGTGATCCTGCGGCGCCCGCCGCGCGGCCCGCTGCCGCCGTCCGCGCACGACATGCTGCGCGAGGCGCGCGTCCTGCGCGCCGTCCAGACGACCCCGGTGAAGGCGCCCGCGGTGCTCGCCACGTGCGCCGACGAGGCGGTGATCGGCGCGCCGTTCTACGTCATGGAGAAGATGGACGGGCACGTCATCACCGACACGGTGCCCGACGTCCTCGACACGCCCGAGCAGCGGCGCGCCCTGTCCTTCGAGCTCGTCGACGCGCTCGTCGAGCTGCACGCCGTGGACTGGCGGGCCGCCGGTCTGGGCGAGGGGTTCGGCAAGCCCGACGGCTACCTGGAGCGCCAGGTCAAGCGGTTCCTCGGTCTCTGGGAGCACAACCGGACCCGCGAGATCCCCGAGGTCGAGCGCGTCGGCGCCTGGCTGCGCGAGCACATGCCCGCCCAGACCGACTCGACGATCGTGCACGGCGACTTCCGCCTGGGCAACGTCATGTACGCGCCCGAGGCGCCCGCCCGGCTGGTCGCGATCTTCGACTGGGAGATGTCGACGATCGGCGACCCCCTCGCCGACCTCGGCTACCTGCAGATGATGTGGAGCGAGGCGACCGACCCCGACGGCGGGATGTTCGAGCTCAACCGCGTCACGCGCGCCGAGGGCTTCCCGACCCGCGCCGAGATGGTCGCCCGCTACGAGGAGCGCTCGGGCCGCTCGATGACCGACATCACCTGGTACACGACGCTCGCCCTCTGGAAGGCGATCGTGTTCATGGAGGGCAACTACAAGCGCGCCACCAGCGGCGCGTCCGACGACCCGTTCCTCAAGACGTTCGGCGACGGCGTGATCGAGCTCGCCCGCCGCGCCGAGGAGGTGTCCCGGGGTGGCGCGTAAGGGCCTCATCATGGACTGGGGCGGCGTCATGACGACGTCGCTGTTCGCCTCCTTCGCCGCGTTCGACCGGGCGAGCGGTCTGGCCGACGGCACGGTCAAGCAGGCGTTCCGCACCGACCCCGAGGCCCGGGCGGCGCTCGACGACCTGGAGTGCGGCCGGGCGACCGTCGCGCAGTTCGAGGAGCGCTTCGCGGCCGTCCTGGGCCTGGACACCGGGGACGGCCTGGCGCTGCGGCTGTTCTCCGGCGTCGGCCCGGACGACGCGATGCTCGACGCGGTCGAGGCGTTCCGCGCCGCCGGCGTGCGGACGGGCCTGCTGTCGAACTCGTGGGCCGACGAGTCCTACGACCGTGGGCGCTTCGCCACGCTGTTCGACGTGCTCGTCATCAGCGGCGAGGAGGGCATGCGCAAGCCCGACCCGCGGATCTACGAGCTGGCGGTCGAGCGGATGGGACTGGCCGCGCAGGAGCTCGTGTTCGTCGACGACATCGGGGGCAACCTGAAGGTGCCGCGGGCGATGGGCATCCACACGGTCCTGCACGTCGACGCCGCCACGACGCTCGCCGAGCTGCAGGACGTGCTCGGCGTGCAGCTGCCCGCCGCCGCGTAGCGCGCGCTCAGCGCCGCGTCGCCCGGTCGGCGCGCACCGCGCCGACCAGGTCGCCCGGGAGCGTGCCGAACGCGGTGGCCGCCCACGGCGTCTCCTGCTCGAGGTACGCGCGACCGCGGTCCTCGAGCACGTCCGGGCGACGGCCGGCGGCGACGTCCTTCGCGCACGCGGAGCAGACCGGCATGCGCGGCGCGCCGCCCCAGCGGGCCTGGGTCGTGCTGCGCCCGTGCGTGGGGTTGAGGCCGCACGGGGCCGGCGCGGGGGTCGGCTCGGCACGCCCGGCGTCCAGCGCGGTCGCGGCGCCGAGCTGCGCCCGGGCGGCGTCCTCGAGCACCAGGGCGCCGACGAGGTCGACGTCACGGGCGTCCGGGTCGCCGGCGATCGCGGCGGCGACGTCGCGGATCTCCAGGGCACGCTGCCAGTGCTCGGCGGCCGCCCCGGACTCGGGGGTCGGGGTGCGGTCGAGCAGCCCGGCGAACGCGACGAGCTCGTCGTCGAGCGTGCGGCGCAGCTGTGCGTGCCGGGCGTTGCGCGCCGCGGCGAACACGTGCGCGGGCAGCACCGGCGCCCCGTCCGGGGCCGGGGTGGCGCGCCGTCGCGCGAGGAGCAGCGCGCCGACCCCACCCGCGAGCACGACGAGCGCGACGCCCAGCAGCACGAACGGGACGGTCCCGCCGCCGTCCCCGGTCTCGTCGCCCCGGGCCGGCGTCGTGCCGGAGTCCTCGGCCTCGGAGCTGAGCTTGTCGCGGGCGCGCTGGGCGCGCGCGAGGACGTCGGGGTCGTCGAGCGCGTCGAGGAACCGCTCGATCGTGATGGCGACCGGCTCGCGGTACTCGCCCTCGAGGCTGGCGACCGTCGAGGCCGCGTAGGTGCGCGCGTCCTCGACGTCGGCGGGCTCGACCGTGAGCGACGAGTTGTCGGCCGCGACGAGGGTCGCGTCGGTGTCGAGCCGTCGGCGCAGGACCTCCAGGAGCTTGCGCGGCTCGCCGTCGACCGCGTCCCCGGGCACGAGCGGGATCACGACGACGAGCACGGGCGGGCGCCGGCCGCGGAGCTTGCGCAGGATCGTGCGGCGCTCCGTCGCGTCGAGGGACGAGCGGACCGCGTCGTCGACGTACAGCGGCGCGTCGCGCAGGGCGTTCGCGGCGGTGTCGACGTCCTGGGCCTGCGCCGGGGTGGCGGCCCCGAGCGCCGGGAGGGCGAGCGCGAGTGCGGCGATCAGCGCGCCGCGGCGGCGGCTCACGACCGGCCCTTCCGCCCGCGGCCCGCACCGGCGGCCGGACGCCGCACCGGCTTGGGACGCCGCACCACCCACCACGCGGCGCCGAGCAGCGCGCCGCTTCCCCAGAGGATCACCATGACCTCCCATCCTGCCCCATCGCCGTCCCTCCTCCTCGTCGTCGGGCAGCAGCGAGAAGACCGGGTCGACCGGGCCGTCCGGTCGCGACAGGCCGAACGTCTCCCCGCGCGGCGCGGCCGCGACCTGCTGGATGATCCGGTCCATCCGGATGCGGAGCTGGTCGAGGCTCTCGCGCGACGACGGGCCGTAGCGCAGGTCGAAGTCCAGCTCGACGTCGCGGTCGACCCGCGAGGGCAGGACGTCCACGACGCCGCGCTGGCTGACGAGGACCAGCACGGTCGGCTCCGGCCCCAGCCGGTCGGCGAGCCCGTAGAGGACGCGTTCCGCGTCGCCGCCGGACTCGTCCTCGTTGAGCAGCGGCAGCACCGCGACGAGCAGCCGGAACGGCGGATCGAGCTGCGCGATCCGCTCCCGGGTGGCGCGGGCGAGCGCGGGCGGGAACGCGTCCTGCATGTCGATCGACACGAAGACCGGATCGGTGCGCAGCGCCTGCGCGACCGTGTCCAGGCGCCCGGAGGCGCTCGCGGGCGCGGGCCCCGTCCCGAGGAGCACGGTCCCGGCGGCGAGCAGCAGGAGGACGGCGCGTCGCATCAGCGACCGTCCTGCGCGAGCGCGCGGCCGACGTCGGGATCCAGCGCGCCGAACCCGGTCCGCGCCCAGACGCTGCGCTGCTCCCAGTAGGGGCGGCCGTCGTGCAGCAGCGCCGACGGGGCACGGCGACCCGCGATGTCCCGGGCGCACGCGCGGCAGGCCGGGACGGCGACGGTCTCGCCGTCCTGCGACCAGCGGGACTCCGCCTTCGCCCGGCCGTGCCGGGGGTCGTAGAAGCAGCGCGGGTCGGCGTGCCCGCGGCGGAGCACGTCGAGCCCCATGCCCGCGAGCACGAGCGCCCCGAGGTCGTCGAGCTCGCCGTCGCGGTCGCGGTCCAGGGCGACGCTCGCGGCCGCCGCGAGCTCGAACGCCCGCTCGGGCGGACTCGTCGCGCGGTCCAGCGCCGTGGCGAGACGCTGCACCGCGAGCTCCGCCTCCGCGCGCGTCCCGGGATCGAGCGCCCGGCCGCGCGCGGTCGCCCGGGGCGGCGCCCCGGGTCCGTGGCGCAGCAGCGTGCGGCGCGTCACGACCGCGGCCACCGGCAGCCCGAGGATGCCGCCGAGGATCCACCAGACGCCGCTGCCGCCGCCCTCGTCCTCCTCCGCGCGGTCGTCCTCGAACGGCGGACCACCCTCGTTCGGGGGGATCTGGCGGCGCTCCGCGCGCGGCAGCCGCGGCTCGCCGCGCATCAGCCCGAGCACGTAGAGGACCTCGCGGGCGGGCCGGATATCCTCGGGCAGGTCGAAGAAGGCGGCGAGCGTGGCGTCGCGGCCGTCCAGCCGCGGCCGGACCCCGAACGCGTCCGCCTCCGGCGAGGTGCCCTTGCCGACGACGTACAGGCCGTCGCGGCCGAGCGCGTCGCGCAGCTGGGCGGCCCAGCCGTCGGAGGGCTGCTGGATCGCGGTCGGGCCCGGCGGGGTGATCCCGGGCGCGAGCACGACGTAGGTCGGGAACGGCATCCGCGCGACCGCCCGCCGCAGGGCGGCGACCTCCTGCGGGCTGACGATCCGCGAGAACGAGTCGCTGACGAACACCGGGTCGCGGCGCAGCTCGCGCGCGACGAGGTCGACCCGGTCCGGGTCGGCCGCCAGGGCGGTCGCGGACGGGCCGACGGCGAGCAGCGCCGTCAGGACGGCGAGGACGAGCTGAACCGGCCGGCTCACCGCGCGAGCCGCTCCCCGGCCGCGCAGGCGGCGCGCAGCTGCTCGAGGCGGCGCAGCCGGGTGTCCGGGCGCCTGGCGTTGCCGATCCAGAAGACCATCTGCCGTCGATACCCCGCCGGGCAGGCATCCCAAAACTCCGCGGCCCGCGGATCCTCCCGCAGGCGCGCCTCGTCGGCCTCCGGCAGCCGGTCGGGGGTCGCGGCGATCGAGTACCCGGGGTCGTCGGGGTCGCGGGCGGCGAACGCGGCGCGGCCCGCGTCGGTCATCCGTCCCTGCGCCTCGAGCTCGGCGACGAGCCGGACGTTCACCGCGCTCCACCGCGAGCCCGGCCGGCGCGGCGTGAAGCGGACGGTGTGGCGCTCGTCGTCGATGCGGTTCAGCCGCCCGTCGATCCAGCCGAAGCACAGCGCCTCCCGGACGCTCTGCTCCCAGCTGAGCACCTGGCGGCCCGTGTGCGCCTTCCAGTAGCCGACCTGCACCTCGGTCGCGGTCGCGTGGTGCGCCGCGAGCCACGTGCGCCAGGCGGCGGGACCGTCGAAGAAGACCGGCTCGCCGCTCACGCACCGGCCGCCCGGTCGTCGATCCGCGCCCGCAGCTCCTCCCCGCGGCCGGCCGCGACGGCGCGGCGCGCCCGGGCGGGGTCGAGCGTCACGCCGCGGGCGGCGGCGTGCTCGAGCAGCAGCTGCTGCTCCTCGCTCTGGCGGGCGGTGCGCAGGAACAGGACGGCGAACAGGCAGATCGTCAGGATCGACTCCTCGACCATCATGACGGTCCCGGCCGTCACCTGGTCGGCCTCCCGGGAGAGGTCGAAGACGCCGGGCGTGTAGCCGTCGTAGAACGCGCCGCCGCCGAACAGGAAGACGTTCGCGAGGACGGCGCCGACCATCCGCACCATCAGGACGTAGCCGAGCGCCCACGCGTTCGTGAACCAGGTCGGGCGCGGCAGCGGACCGAACAGCGGCATCCACACCGCGGCCCCGAGCGAGACGAACGTCAGGTGCTGGACGGCGTGCACGACCTCGCTGTCGAGCGCCGCCTCGTGCACGACCGGGACGTGCCACAGCGCGAGGTTCGCCGCCCACAGCACGACCGCGACGACGGGATGCGTGACGATCCGCAGGCGGTCGAACGCCCGGATCCGCAGGACGGGCGCCAGCAGCGGCCCGGTGAGGCCGAGGACGAGCAGCAGCGCCCCGAGGTCGGCCATCAGGAGGTGCTCGGCCATGTGCGCCCAGAACACCTCGTCGGCCATGTGGCCGAGCGGCGAGGTGAGCGCGACGGCGATGAGGCCGAGGCCGCCGAGGAAGCACCCCTGCCGCCAGCCGGGGACCGCGCGCGGCGTGCCCGCCAGGGTGGCGCAGCGGCGCAGGTACAGGACCGCGACGACGAGCTGCGGGAGCAGCTGCAGCGGGGCGAGCTGGACCCCTCCGACGTGGGCGAGGACGGCGGTCACGGGACCGCGAGCCTACGGGGCGGGCGGGGTCCCGCTCGCCGGCGCGGGGACGGCGGGCGCGGGCGTGGCCGCGGGCGCCGCGGTGCGCGGGGGCGCGACGAGGTCGATCACCGTGCCGACGGCGTCCGCGGTCGGCCGCCCGAGGATCGGCAGCGGCCGGACGATGTCGTCGACGACCTCGCCGAGGCCGCGCACGATGTCGGCGACCGGCCGCGGCCGCGGGGTCGGGGTGGCGCCGGGCTGCGGGGTCGCGGTCGGCGGCTGCGGGGTGGCGGTGGGCGTCGGCGCGGGCGTGCCCGACCCGCCGCTGCCCGGGTCGCCGGTCCCGCCGCCGCCGTCGCCGTCGCCGTCGCCGTCGCCGTCGCCGGGGTCTTCGGTGGGCGCGCGCCCGTCCTCCCCGTCGGTCCCGGTGGCGGGTCCGCGGCCGCCGCGCTCGCGGTCCGCCGTGGTGGTGGCGGTCGTGCCGGCACCCCGGGTGCGGACGGGTGTCGCACGCGGCACGGCCGGGACCGCGGACGGCGACGTCGCGGTGCCCGAGCCGAGCGCGATGACGACCGGGTCCTCGCCAGGGAGGGTCGGTCCGCCGACGAGCTGGCCGAGGCCGCCGAGGCCGCCGCCGCCGACGCCGGCGGCGACCGCGACCGCGACGAGCAGGCCCACGGGAACGAGCGCCGCCGCACCGGCGGTGCGCAGGATGGTGCGCAGCAGTGTCCCTCGACGACCCATCGCTCCCCACCGTAGTCGGTCGACGCCCGGCGGGCGAGCGCGTTCCGGCGTACGATCGCTCGCGCATGCGGCGTCTGTCGATCGCGCGGTCCCTCCAGCTGGCCCTCCTCGGGCTCACCGTCGCGCTGACCGCGATCGCCGCGCTCGGGGTCGGCGCCCTCTACCAGTCGCGCCAGGACTACGAGGACCGGCTCGCCGAGGGCCTGCAGCTGCAGGCCAGCGCGGGCCGGCTGCTGGCCGCCGGGGTCGTCGAGGAGGCGACGCTGCGGCTGCGCCGCGGTCCGGACGGGCTCACCGAGCGCCGCCGCGCCCGCGCCGCGTACCGCGCGGCGAACCGCGAGGCGCTCGCGCTCGCGCAGGGCGACGCGGCGAGCACCGAGGCGATCACCGCCGCGGCCGCCGGACAGCAGCTCCTGCGCCTGCGCCCGACCTCGGCGACCGCGCCGCTGGCCGCCCGCGAGCCGCTGGCCCGGCTCAGCCGCCGTCAGACGCAGCGGATCGCGGACGCCCGCGACGAGGCGCAGAGCGAGACACGCCGGGCCGTGATCGCGATCGTCAGCGGCGGCGGTCTGGCGTTCCTCGTGGCGCTCGTGCTGATCGCCGCGCTGGTCGCCGCCGTGCGCCGCCCGCTGGACGACCTCGTCGGCGCGAGCGCCCGGCTGGCCGGCGGCGAGGACGACGCGCGCGTGCGCGAGGACGGCCCGGACGAGCTGCGGCTGCTGGCCCGCTCGTTCAACCAGATGGCCGGGGACGTGCAGGACGCGGCGACGCGGCTGCGGCGCGAGCGCGACCGCCTCGACGTCACCGTCCGCAGCCTCGGTGACGCGCTCGTGCAGACCGACGCCGACGGCGTCGTGGTGAGCGCCAACCCGCGCGCGGGCGAGCTCGTCCCCGAGCTGGCGGTCGGCACCGTCCTCGACGCGGCGAGCGCGCCCGCCGAGCTCGCGCAGGCGCTCGAGGGCGAGGTCGTCGTCGAGCAGGACGAGACCCGCACGCTCGCGATCACCGCGGCGCGCCTGCCCGAGCAGGGCGGGGTCGTCTGGACGATCCGGGACGTGTCCGAGCGCGCCCGGCTGGAGCGGCTGAAGAGCGAGTTCGTCGCGACCGCGTCGCACGAGCTGCGCAGCCCGCTCACGTCGATCAAGGGCTTCGTCGAGCTGCTCGCCTCCGGCGAGGACCTGCAGCCGCGCCAGCGGGAGTTCCTCGACATCGTCCTCGTGTCGACGAACCGACTCGTCGACCTCGTCAACGACCTGCTCGACGTCGCTCGGGTCGAGGCCGGCCGGCTGGAGATCCACCGGCGTCCGACCGCGCTGCACGAGGTCGTGCAGGAGGTGACGACGCTGTTCGGTCCGCGGCTGGCGACGAAGCGCCAGCGCTTGTCGGTCGACGTCCCCGAGGACCTGCCGCGCGCGCACGCCGACCCGGCCCGCGTCCGGCAGATCCTCACGAACCTCCTCACCAACGCGCACCTGTACACGCAGGAGGGCGGCGCGATCTCGATCACGGGGCGGGCCGACGGGCGCTCCGCGGTGCGGTTCGACGTGGCCGACGACGGGCGCGGCATGAGCCGCGAGGAGATCGCCACCGTGTTCGACCGCTTCGTGCGCGTCGGCGGCGAGGGCGACCGCACGACCGGCTCCGGGCTCGGCCTGTCGATCGTCAAGTCGCTCGTCGACCTGCACGAGGGCCGGGTCGACGTCGAGAGCGCTCCCGGCGTCGGGACGACGTTCTCGGTGCGGCTGCCGGTGAGCAGCGCGGTCGGCACGACGGCCGCGGCGCGCGACGCGCTGCGCGGCAAGCGGGTGCTCGTCGTCGACGACGAGGAGGACGTGGCGCGCCTGGTCGCCGAGCGGCTCGTGGACTTCGGCGTCCAGACCGAGATCGCCCGTGACGGCGCCGGCGCGCTGGAGCGCCTGCGCGCGGAGCGGTTCGACGCGGTGACGCTCGACATCCTGATGCCGGGAATGAGCGGGTTCGAGGTGATGCGCGCGCTGCGCGCCGACCCGGACCTCGCGCGTCTTCCGGTGGTCGTGGTGTCGGTCTTCTCCGGTCGCGAGGCGCTCTCGGGCGAGTGGGTGGTCAGCAAGCCGATCGACCCGGGCGAGCTCGCCGACGCGCTCGGGGCCGCGGTGCTCGCCGACCGGGTGCGCGTGCTCGCCGTCGGGCGCCCGGAGATCCGCGACGAGCTCGACCGCGGCCTCACCGCGCTGGGGATCGAGCACGAGTGGGCGACCTCGCCGCAGGAGGCGACCGCGCGGTGCGCCCAGCGCTACTACGAGGTGGCGCTGGTGGACGCCGGGTTGCCCGACGCCGCGCAGGTGATCGCCGGCCTGGACCTGCGCGGGCGGCGGCTGCGCCGCTCGGTCGTGGTGTTCGGCAGCGCCGACGACGAGATCTCCGGGTACGCGCGCCTGGACGCAGAGCCGGTGCCGATCAGCGACGCGGGCGCGGTGGTGCTCGGGCTGCTCGATGCACCGGTCGGCAGCCGCGCGCAGGACGGATAGGCTCACAGCGGGATGGACGACACCCTCGACGAGCTCGCGACGCTGCGCCACCAGCTCCAGACGCACGAGCGGCTGGCGGCGGACAAGGAGCGCCAGCTGGAGCGCTACGCCGCCGACCTGCGCGAGACGTTCAAGCAGGAGCGTGCCCGCACCGAGCAGCTGCGCGCCTCCTACATGGCGACCGTGCGGGCGCTCGCCAACGCGGTCGAGCGCCGTGACGCGTACACGGGCAAGCACGCGGAGCGCGTCGCCGCCTACGGGCTGGAGTTCGCGCGCGCGGCGGGGCTGAAGCTCGCGGAGGACCCGGAGATCGAGTTCGGCTTCCTCCTGCACGACGTCGGGAAGGTCGGGGTGCCGGACGCGATCCTGTTCAAGCCCGCGCCGCTGGACGACGCCGAGCGGCGGCTGATGGAGCGCCACCCGGTGATCGGCGACGAGATCCTGCGGGAGATCGACTTCCTCGGCGTGGCGAAGGAGGTCGTGCGCTCCCACCACGAGCGCTGGGACGGCACCGGCTACCCGGACGGGCTGGCCGGGGAGGCGATCCCGCCCGCCGCACGCATCTTCGCGGTCGCGGACACGCTCGACGCGCTGACGACGGCGCGTCCGTATCGGCCGGGGCGCAGCTTCGCGGTCGCGCGCGAGATCATCGTGGCGGGCTCGGGCACGCAGTTCGACCCGGCCGCGGTCGAGGCGTACGGCCAGGTGTCCGACGAGCGGCTGCGCGAGATCCACGACGAGCTGAGCTGAGCGCCCCGTGCCGAAGACCGTCCTGATCGTCGACGACGACCCGTTCATCCGCAAGCTCATCGCGACGACGCTCGAGGACGTGGCGGGCTTCGAGCTGCACGAGGCCGCCGACGGCGAGGAGGCACTCGAGGTCGCGGACGCCACCACCCCGTCGATCGTGTTCCTCGACATCGACATGCCGCGACGCGACGGCATCAGCACGTGCGCGGAGCTGCGCCGCCGTCCGGCGGGCGCCGACGCGACGATCGTCATGCTGACCGCCGCCGCAGGCTCCGAGTACGAGGCGGGCTCGCGTGCGGCAGGCGCCGACCTCTTCCTCACCAAGCCGTTCAGCCCGCTCGACCTGTTGCGCCTCGTCGACGAGCTCGGCGCCTCCCTAGCCACCGGCGCCGGCCGACTGCCGCGCGCCACGAGCAGATCCTCTGCACGTCAGCTCATCGGACTGGTGAGCTGACGCGCACTCGGCGTCGACGACGCGCCCGCGGCGCGAAGGCTCCGGTGAGACGGCGCGGCCGTTTGCGCGCGCGGTCAGCTGCACCACGCCCGCACCCCGCGCAGCGGGAGGGGGCTTGCGCGCAAGCCCCCTCCACGCCGGACGCCTAGTCGCGCTTGCCGCGCCCGTAGAGGAGGTTGAACGTCTTGCCCAGGAGCCTCGTGACGCGGGAGTTGTACGGGTACATGTACAGCTCCTTCTTCATCGCGAAGCGGGTGACGACGATCGCCTGCTGCTGGCAGTACTTGCGGATGCCGCCGGCGCCGTGCCGGGTGCCGAGGCCCGACGCCTTCGCGCCGCCCATCGGCAGCTCCAGCGCCGTGTAGTTGACGAGTGAGTCGTTGATGCAGACGGCACCGGACTCGAGGCGGCGACCGACGGCCTCCGCGCGGTGCACGTCCTTGCCGTAGACCGAGGCGCCGAGGCCGTACGGGGAGTCGTTGGCCAGGCGGATGGCCTCCTCCGCGTCGGAGACCTTCATGATCGGCAGCGTCGGGCCGAACGTCTCCTCGGTCATGCACTCCATCGTGTGGTCGACGTCGACCAGGACGGTCGGCTCGAACCAGTAGCCGGCACCGGAGCCGCGCTTGCCGCCGACGAGCACCTTCGCGCCCTTGGCCTTCGCGTCCTCGACGTGCCGCTCGACGATGTCGACCTGCGGCGGGAAGGTCATCGAGCCGACGTCGGCCGTGCCCATCTCCCCGGAGCCCTGGCGCAGTGCGCGGGCCTTCTCGGTCACCTTCGCGACGAACGCGTCGTAGACGGGCTCCTCGACGTACACGCGCTCGACCGAGATGCAGGTCTGGCCGCCGTTGAACATGCCCCAGTAGATCGCGCTGTTGGCGGCCCGCTCGAGGTCGGCGTCGGCGAGGACGATCAGCGGGTCCTTGCCGCCGAGCTCCAGCGAGACCGGCGTCAGCGTCTCGGCCGCGCGCTGCATGACCTTCTTGCCGGTGGCGGTCGAGCCGGTGAACATGATCATGTCGACCTCGTCGGTCAGCGCAGCACCGGTGCCGCCACGGCCGGTGGCGACCTGGAAGACGTGCTCGGGGACGCCGCACTCGCGCAGCCCCTCGAGGAGCTTCAGCGACGTCAGCGGCGTGACCTCGGACGGCTTGAGGATGACCGCGTTGCCCGCGGCCAGCGCCGGGATGCAGTCGCCGAAGGAGTTCGTCAGCGGGTAGTTCCACGGGCCGATCACGCCGACGAGGCCGAGCGGCTTGTAGCGCGTGATGAGCTTCTTGCCCTTCACGAGGACGTTCGCGGACTTGACCTTCTCGTCGGCCAGGTAGACCGGGGCGTTGTCGGCCCAGAAGCCGAACGCGGCGGCGCCGTAGGAGATCTCGGCGAGCTGCGCGTCCTCGTAGGTCTTGCCGGTCTCCGAGCGGATGACCGCGATGATCTCGTCGCGGTTGTCCAGGACCCACTTCTGCATCCGCTTGAGGATGCGCCCGCGGCCCTCGAAGCCGAGCGCCTCCCACGCGGGCTGGACGGCGCGGGCCTTGCGCGCCATCTCCTTGACCTCGTCCGCCCCCATGTCGGGGACGTGCGCGATGACCTGGCCGGTCGCCGGGTTCTCGACCGGGATCTGCGACCCCTCGGGCGCGCTCCCGTTCGTCTCGACGACCTGCTCCTCGACGCTCGCCATCAGCCTCTCCCTCTCCAACGTGTTCGACAACGTGTCACGGACACCGTACCGCGTCCTGGCCACCCGGCCAGGGAGATCGCGTCAGGAGCGCGCGGAGAGGTAGTACCAGTGCCCGTCCTCGCGCACGAACGTGCTGTGCTCGTGGAGCGCCCCGTCGCGGTGGCGGGCGACGAACCGGACGGTGTCCTCGGTGGCGGCGAGGACCTCGAGCCCCAGCCAGGCGTCGCCGTCGTCGAGGACGAGCCGGACCGGTCGCGTCGACGGGTGCCAGGTGGCGAGCAGGTAGTCGACGTCCTCGACGACGTAGGCGCTGTAGCGGGAGCGCATCAGCCGCTCCGCGGTCGGCGCGGTCGGGCTGCCGGCGCGGCGGCCGCGGTGCAGCGGCCCGCAGCAGTCCGCGTACGGAGCGCCGCTGCCGCACGGGCAGCCGACCGGCGGTCGCGGGGCGCCGAGCAGCGGCACGTCAGGTCAGCGGCTCGGCCGCGAAGACGCGGTCGGGCGCGACGAGCTGGTCCTGCGCGGCGACGAGCAGGATCTCCCGCGAGCCGGCGTCCGCGGTCGCCTTCAGCACCCCGTAGGTGGCCGACGCGGCGTGCGCGAGCGCCTCCTGCGGGCTGCCGGTGCGGGCGAGCTGCACCGAGAAGAGCGCGGCGATCATGTCGCCCGCCCCGTTGACCGAGACGTCGAGCTTCGGGGTGCGCACCCGCCAGGTGGCGCCGTCCTGCGAGACGACGAGGTCGATCGCGTCCGGCGGCGTGTCCTCGAGGTGCACGGAGGTCGCGAGGATCGTCGACGGCCCGAGCGCGTGCACGGCGGCGAGCGCGTCGGCGAGCGCCGGCCGCGTGCGGCTCTCGATGCCGGAGAGGTAGTCGAGCTCGAAGTGGTTGGGGGTGACGACGTCGGCGCGCGGGACCGCCTGGTCGCGCATCAGCTCGGGGATCCCGGGACGGACGAAGACGCCACGCCCGACGTCCCCGATCACCGGGTCGCAGCAGTAGCGCGCCTGCGGGTTGGCGGCGCGGACGCGGTCGACCGCGGCGAGGATCGCGCTGCCCACGTCGGCGGAGCCCATGTAGCCCGACAGGACGCCGTCGCAGCTCGGCAGGACGCCGCGGGCGGTGATGCCGTCGAGCAGCTCGTCGACGAACGGGCCGTCGAAGACCCGGCCGGTCCAGTCCCCGTAGCCGGTGTGGTTGGAGAACTGGACCGTGTGGACCGGCCACACCTCGACGCCGAGGCGCTGCATGGCGAAGGTGGCGGAGGCGTTGCCGACGTGCCCGTAGGCGACGTGCGACTGGATCGACAGGACGTTCATCGGGGTCGATGCTACGCCGCGCGCGGTCCGGGGTCCGGCGCCCCGGGACGGACCCGGGGAGCCGGAGGTGGTCCGGCGTCAGTCGGTGATCGTGACCGTCTGGATGCCCATCGGCTCGACCGGGCGGTCGCGCGCGTCGGTCTGCGTGCCCTCGATCTTGTCGACGACGTCCATCCCGGACGTGACCTGGCCGAAGACCGTGTGCTTGCCGTCGAGCCACTCGGCGGCGCCGATGGTGACGATGAAGAACTGCGAGCCGTTGGTGTTCGGGCCGGCGTTCGCCATCGCGAGCGCACCGCGGACGACCTTGTGGTCGTTGAACTCGTCCTCGAACGTGTAGCCCGGGCCACCGGTGCCGGTGCCCTGCGGGCAGCCGCCCTGGATCATGAAGTCCTTGATCACCCGATGGAAGATCAGGCCGTCGTAGAAGCCCTTCCCGGCGAGGTCCTTGAAGTTCTGGACGGTCTTCGGCGCGTCCGCGTCGAAGAGCTCGAAGACGATCTCGCCCTCGGTGGTGCTCATGGTGGCAGTAGACATGCCACCGACCCTACTTGAGCAGGCTCAGCTCCTGGATGCGGACCGTCGGGGACTTCGTCGGCGGGGTCGTGATCCAGACGAGCACGTACCGGGCGTCGCGCACGCCGCGCAGCGAGATGCGCTCCTTGGCGTCGTCGGCGACGTTGCCGTCCTTCGTGCTCTCGTCGACCTTCGAGCGGTCGGCGTAGTGCTCCCAGCGGGTGTCGATGACGTCCTTGGGGATCTCGCTGCTCTTCGTGCCGTAGAGCTCGACGCGGTATCCGGGCGTGTCGGTGAGCAGCTCGATCGCGCGGACCTTCGTGGCCTTCTCGAGGTCGATGACGAGGCCGACGCCCATCGGCTTGGCCGGGTCGGCGGTCGAGACGCGGAAGGCGGTGTCGCGGTCGTTGTCGTAGGCGTCGACGGGATCGCCCTTGGCGGTGACGCGACCGTACGGGTCGTAGATCGAGACGGTGTCGGCGCCGAGCTCGATCGCCGTGAGGGACGGCGTCGTCTCCTTCGTGTCGTCCTCCTCCGTCGTCGTGTCCGTGCCGGAGTCGCTGCCACCGCCGGTGGAGTCGGAGCCGCCGGAGCTGCCGGTGTCCGTGTCGGTGTCGGTGTCCGTCGAGCCGCCGCCGCTGGGGGTGACGGGCGTGAT
Source organism: Conexibacter sp. W3-3-2 (assembly GCF_009707605.1). NCBI lineage: Bacteria > Bacillati > Actinomycetota > Thermoleophilia > Solirubrobacterales > Conexibacteraceae > Conexibacter > Conexibacter sp. W3-3-2. The sequence goes on from NZ_WLYW01000001.1 coordinate 2,477,546, forward strand.
CGGGGTCGACGGGACGATCGGGGTCACGGGCGTGGACGGGGCGGGCTTCGTCGCCTCGGGCAGCGTGACGGTCGGCAGGCCCGACGCCCCGGTCGGGGCGGCGGGCGCGCCCGCGGCGCCGGTCGGGGCCGGCGGCACGGAGGCGGGCGGGAGGTCGGGGACGGCCTGGGCGATCGGGCCGGCCGCGGCGGGGGCCGGGCCGCCCGCGTCGATCTTGGCGTCCTCGCTCAGCGCCGCGTAGCTGGCGGTGATCGCGCCGCCCGCGAGCAGCAGCGTCGCGCCGGCGACGCTGAGCATCGCGCGCAGCCCGGGACGGGTGCCGAGACGGCCCGGGGCGGCGGTCCCGCACTCCAGGCACCAGTCCTGCTCGGCGGCCATCGTCGAGCCACAGGTGTCGCACACGCGGGGCGCGACCTGCGGCGCCTCGCTCCCGGGCGGGAGCTGGCCGTCGGCCGCCGTGCCGGTGGCGTTCTCGTGCTCTCCGAGGACGGGCTGCATCGCACCCAGGGTCGCACATCGCGGCGCCGCGGGGCAACGAGCACCCCGCGCCGCCGGGCCGGTGCGGGCGCTCAGCCGCGGGCGCGCTGGAGGCGCAGCGGCGCCCCCGCGAGCTCGGTCCCGTCGATCTCGGCGAGCACGCGCTCCACCTCGGCGCCGGGGACCTTCAGCAGCGTGAAGCGCGTCAGGACGCGCACGTCCTGGACGACCTCGCCGTCGAGGCCGGTGACCTTCACGACGTGCTTGACGACCGCGGGCACGTCGACGCCGTCGGCGGTACCGAGCGCGGCGAGCAGCGTCACGGGGGGCTCGTCGCCGTGGGGCGTGAGCTTCGGCTTGGTGTGGCGACGCGGGCGCTTCTTCGGCGCGGGCTCGGGCTCCGGCTCCCGCGTCGGCCGCGGGCTCGTCGGCCGCGGGCGCCTCCTCGACGGCGACCTCCGCGGCCGCGACGGGCTCCCCGGCCGCCGCCGGCTCCTCGGCGGGCGCCTCCTCGGCGACGGGCTCCTCGGCGGGCGTCTCCTCCGCGGGCGTCTCGTCCTTCGTGGCCTTCGCGCGGCGCGTGCGGCGGCGCTTGGGCGCGGCGGGCGCCTCGTCGGCGGCCACCTCGACCGCCGGGGCCTCGCCCTCCGCCTCGGCGACGGGCGTGGCGTCGACCACCTCGGGCTCCGGCTCGTCGCCGTCGCGCACGACCCCGGGCGACCACTGGCCGATCTGGTGGTTGATGTGCGCCTCGATCTTCGCCATGTCCTCGGCCTGCTTGGGCTCGACGAACGTGACCGCCCGGCCGGTGCGCCCGGCGCGGCCGGTGCGGCCGATGCGGTGCACGTACACGTCGGGCTTCGGCACGTCGTAGTTGACGACGTGCGTGACGGTCGAGATGTCGAGGCCGCGGGCGGCGACGTCGGTGGCGACGAGGATCGGCACGCGGCCGCCCTTGAAGCCGAGCATGACGCCGTCGCGGCTGCCCTGGCTCATGTCGCCGTGCAGCGCCTTGACGTTCAGCCCCTTGTCGCGGAGCGTCTTGTAGAGCTGGTCGGCGCGGATCTTCGTGCGGACGAAGACGATCGCCTGGTCGGGCTTCTCGGACTTCAGGACCTCGACGAGCTTCGCCGGCTTGTCCTTCTGCCCGACGGTCGCCTGGAACTGCGCGACGGTGTCGACGGTCAGCGTGGCGGCCTGGACCTTCACGTGGACCGGGTCGTAGAGGTAGTTGTCCGCGAGCTTGCGGATCGGCGGCGCCATCGTCGCGCTGAACAGCGCGGTCTGGCGGCTGTTCGGGGTCAGCGACAGGATCTTCGCGACGTCGTCGAGGAAGCCGAGGTCGAGCATCTCGTCCGCCTCGTCCAGCACGACGAAGCGGCAGTCGTGCAGCACGAGCGAGTGCCGGCTGATGAGGTCGAGCACCCGGCCGACCGTGCCGACGACGACGTGGCCGCCGCCCTTCAGCTGCGCCTGCTGGGTCTTGATCGGCGCGCCGCCGAACACCGCGACGACGTCGACGCCGTGCGGGGCGCCGTAGCCGCGGATCGCCTGCGTGACCTGGATGCAGAGCTCGCGCGTGGGCGTCAGGACGAGCGCCTGCACCTCCTGCACGTCGGTGTCGATGTACTCGACGATGGGCAGGCCGAACGCCGCGGTCTTGCCGGAGCCGGTCTGCGCCTGGCCGATCACGTCCCGGCCCTGCAGCATCGCGGGGATGGCCTGCTCCTGGATCGGAGACGGCTTCTCGTAGCCGACGTCCTTGAGCGCCTTGAGGGTTGCCTCTTTGAGCCCGAGGTCGGCGAAGGTCGTCATCTCGCCTCCCAGCTTAGGGGCCGGGCGGCATTCCCGCCTGCGGGGTGGGCCTCAGCGTCGCGGGTCGAGCAGCAGCTTGCCCTGGGTGCGACGGCCCACGAGGTCCTCCTGGGCGCGCCGCGCGTCGCTCAGCGCGTACGTCTCGCCGACCACGACGCGCAGCCGTCCGGCGGCCGCGTGGGCGTACAGGTCGTCGAGGGCGCGCGCGACGAGACCGGGCTTGTCGTGGCAGTGCCCGAACCAGAAGCCGGTGACCGTGAGCGAGCGCCGCAGCAGCTTGCCGGTGCGGACCTCGTTCTGGTCCTTGGAGGCGATCCCGTAGGCGATCATCCGGCCGAACGGGGCGAGCGCGTCGAGGCACCGGTCGAACACCGCGCCGCCCGACATCTCGAACACGACGTCGACCGGCTCGCCGCCGTTGGCCTCCAGGATCCGCTCGGTCAGGCCCTCCGCGTCGGTGTCGGTCGCGGCGTCGGCACCGAGCTCCAGGCAGAGCCGGCGCTTGTCCTCGCTGGAGGCGGTGGCGATGACGCGCCCGGCGCCGAGCGGCCGGCCGAGCTGCACGGCGAGCGAGCCGACACCGCCGGCGCCGGAGATGACGACGACGCTCTCGCCCTCGCGCACGTGGCCCTGGTCGTACAGCAGCCAGGCGGTCAGGCCCTGGAGCAGCAGCGCGAGCGCGGTGCCGTCGTCGACGCCGTCGGGGATCGGGTAGCAGCGGTCCTTGCGCACCGCCGCGTACTGCGCGTAGCCGCCGGCGCCGCCGGTCATCGCGACGACCCGCTCACCGGTGTCCTGGCGGATGCCCGCGACCTCCGCCCCGGGGATCAGCGGCAGCGACGCCTCCTGCACGTAGGAGTTCTCGCGCGTGTGCGTGTCGGCGAAGTTCATGCCGATCGTCGTGACCTCGACGAGCACCTCGTCGGGGCCGGGCTCCGGGATCGGGAGGTCGACGACGTGGAGGACCTCGGGTCCTCCGAACTCGGTCTGCTGGACGGCGCGCATAGGGCGTGAACGGTAGCCTCGCCCGCCTATGAGCGTGACCGTGGTCGGATCCATCGCCTTCGACGGCGTCAAGACGCCGTTCGGGGAGCGCGAGCGCATGCTGGGCGGCGCCGCGACCCACTTCGCCCTCGCGGCGTCGTTCTTCGACGAGATCCGCGTGGTCGGGCCCGTCGGCGACGACTTCGACGACGCCGCGTGGAAGACCCTGCGCACGCGCGGGATCAACACCGACGACGTCGAGCACGTCGCGGGCGGCAAGACGTTCTTCTGGAAGGGCGTCTACGGGGACAACCTCAACTCGCGCGAGACGCTGGAGACCGACCTCAACGTCTTCGAGACGTTCGAGCCGAAGCTCTCCCCGGCCGCTCAGGAGGCCGACGTCCTGTTCCTCGCGAACATCCAGCCCGACCTCCAGTACGGCGTGCTGCAGCAGTGCACGAAGGCGCGCTTCACCGCGCTGGACTCGATGGACCTGTGGATCAACATCGCGCGCGAGTCGCTGGAGAAGACGATCAGGGCGGTCGACTGCCTGATCCTCAACGACGAGGAGCTCGAGCAGCTGACGGGCAGGCCGACCACCTACGGCGCCGCGCAGGAGATCCTCGGCTGGGGCCTGAAGGCGGTCGTCGGCAAGCAGGGCAAGTACGGCGCGGCGCTCTACACGGCCGACGGCGTGTTCGCGCTGCCCGCCTACCCGATGACCGACGTCGTCGACCCGACCGGTGCGGGCGACACGTTCGCCGGCGGCTTCGTCGGCTCGCTCGCGGCGACCGAGGGCGAGATCACCCACGACGTGCTCAAGCGCGCGATGGCGTACGGCACGGCGATCGCCTCGTTCAACGTCCAGGAGTTCGGGACCGAGCGTGTCGAGCGGCTCACCGGCGACGAGATCGCGGCGCGCGTCGCGGATCTCCAGGGCATGACGGCGTTCGACGCCACGCCCGTCGCCCTCCGCGGCTAAACCTCGATCGCGAGTTCGTTCGCGCCAGCTTGGGATCGTCGCTGAACCGGCGGCGGTCCCTCGTCGCACGCCCCTCCGCAGGTTCCACACACCATCAGACCTTCGGAGGGTCCGTTGACCGATCACCTCAAGGCCGTCGACCATCTGGTCGAGGACGCGCCCAACCTCGATCTCCGCAACTGGGACGGCACCAACCGCGCGCAGTTCCTCCGCCGTGCGGGTGGCGGCTTCGCCCTCGTCGCCGGCGGCTCGGTCCTGGCCTCGGCCACGCCGACCTACGCGCAGTCGTCCGGCCCGACCGCCAAGGAGATCCTCGACACGGCGTTCATCGCCGAGAACCTCGCGGTCTTCGTCTACACCGCGGGCGCCGGCCTGAAGTTCGCCAAGAGCAACTCGCGGACCGGCGTGAAGAAGGGCCAGAAGTTCTTCACGGGCCGCAACGCCGTGTACCTGAAGGCCGCGCTCAAGAACGAGCAGGACCACCGCGACTTCCTGGGCAACGCGCTCGGCTCGGCCAAGCCGACCGTCCCGCAGTTCCAGGTGCCCAAGTCGGCCGTCGCCTCGCCGCTGGCCGTCCTGAAGTTCGCGCTCGCGCTCGAGACCGCGTTCGTGTCGACCTACCTCGGCGCGATCAAGTCGGGCGCCCTCGACGCGGCCACCACCCTCGTCGCGGCGCAGGTCGCGGCCAACGAGGCCTCGCACCAGGGCTTCTTCTCCTTCGCCACCGGTGGCAAGGGCGTCACGAAGTCGCTGCCGGACACGGTCACGCTGGCGCAGGCCACCACGGCGCTCTCGCCGTACTTCAAGTCGTAGCACCGCAGTACCGGAACGGAACGGAACGGCGAGGCCGTCGCGCCCTGGGCGCGACGGCCTCCGTCGTTCCGTGATCCGGTGCGCCGTCGCGCACGCAGGGATGGACATGACCCGTCACGCACGTCACGCCCTCATCGCCGGCGCCGCGGCCGCCGCGCTCGTCCCGGCCGCCCTCGCGTCCGCGCAGGACGGACCGCCCACCCCGACCGCGTCGGCCGCCGCGACGAAGACGGTGACCATGCAGGGCGTCGCCTTCTCCCCGAAGACCGTGCGCATCTCCAAGGGCGGCAAGGTCCGCTTCCGCTGGGCGGACAACGGGATCGTCCACAACGTCACCCCGGTCGGCAGCAAGCGCTTCAAGCTCGTCGTCAACGGCAGGTCGCGCGCGACCGCGTCCAACCGCACCAAGGGCACCGCGACGACCGCGGCCATCACGAAGGCCGGCACCTACACCTACATCTGCACGATCCACGCCCAGTCCGAGCCCGACGGCTCGTTCGCGCCGGGCAGCATGGTCGGGCGGATCATCGTCAAGTAGCGACCCGCAGGCGCAGCCGCAGCGTCCGCTTGCTGCGCTGCCCGTCGGGCGCGGAGACCGCGACGGTGACCGACATCGTCGCGGTGCGCGCCCGCCGGATCCCCTGCCGCTGCGCCTTCGTCAGGCGGACCGCGACGACGCGCTGGCGTCCCGCCTGCAGCGAGAAGGTCGCCCGGCGCAGCGCGTAGGAGGTCAGGCGGCGCCCGGTGCGGCCCGTCCGCAGCACGCGCGCGCTGATCCCGGCGTCGCAGGCGACCTCGGGGCAGGCGAGCACCATCAGCGAGACGACGTCCCGGTTCGGGACCGTGATCGTGCCGGCGCCGCTGCGCGCGGCCCGGTCGACGTAGCCGACCCCGGGCGTGAGCGTCGGGGTGAGGCGGAAGACCTTGCGCCCGATCGCCTTGCGCGCGGCGGCCAGCAGCTCCGCGCCGGTCGGGACGGCCGTGGGCGTCGCGGCCGGGGTCGGGGTCGCGGCCGGGGTCGGCGTCGCGGCCGGCGGGGCGGGCTGGACGGCGGACGGCGCGGTGACGGTCACCGGCGCGGCGACCGCCTGCCCGTCGAGCGTCGCGGTGACCGTCGCGGTCCCCGGCTGCTCGCCGGAGACGAGCGCCGCGGCGGCCGCCCCCGCGCTGGTCGCCGCGGACGAGGGGGTGACCGTCCCGAGATCGGTCGTGAAGGCGATCGGGGTGCCGTCGGGGAACGCGGCCCCGAGGGCCGTGCCGCCCGCGTCGCGGACGACGTCGGCGGTGAGCGCCGCGCGGGCGCCGCCGGTGGCGATCGCTCCCGGGCCGGCGGCGAGCCGCAGGACCAGCGGCGAGGCCGCGTCGACCGACGGGTCGACCGTGCTGCAACCCGGGCTGCCCGGGCCGCCGTTGCAGCCCCACCAGACGCCGCGCGCGTCGACCGGCACGTCGGCGACCACCGCGGTGCCCGCGGTGCCGACGATGCGGTCGGCGCGCAGGGTCACGGTCGGTCGCGGGGCGCCGGTCGCGGTGTCGCGCACCTCGATCGCGCGTCCGCCGCCGGTGATCGCGGTGCCGGAGACCACGGCCTGGGTCGCCGCCGGACCGACGCCGGCCTCGGCGTCGAGCACCTGGATCCCGGCCCCGTTGTCGGCGAGACGGCCGTCGAGGACGTCGAGGCGGTCGGCTCCGGCCGCGCGGACGCCCACGGCGTGCCCGCTGACGGCGACGCCGACGAGCGCCGCGGAGGCGCCGACCACGCGCACACCGGCGTCCGTGACCGCCAGCGGATCGGCGGGCGGCGGGCACGCGGGTCCGCAGCTGCCGGTGACCGACACGCCGCGCAGCGTGGCGACCGCTCCGCCGTCGACGCGCACGCCGGTGGCGGCGCCGCTCGCGACCGCGACGCGGTCGAGCGTGACGTCGGCGCCGCTCACCCGCACCACCGGGGAGCCACCGGAGAGGGTGGCACCCGCCCCGGTGAGCGTGAGGTCCTTGCTGACGAGCACCGGGCCGGCGTGCTGGCCGGGGAGCAGCGTCACGGTGTCGCCCGGCGCGGAGGCGTCGACGGCCGCCTGGACGCTGTCGCCGGGGGGTGACGTCGCGGTTGGCCGCAGCCGCCGTCGCGGGGACGGCGGCACAGGTCAGCAGGGCGAGGAGGGCGGGAAGCGCACGCATCGCCGCGGATGATGGCGGAGCACGGTGCCCGGGGGCGCCGTGTCCCGCGGGACGGCGTCGGGCTAGACGCCCCGCATGATCGACATGACGATCCGCGCGGCCTTCTTCTGGCCGACGGTGCCGGCCGCGATCTCGGGCAGCATGCCGAAGACGAGGCCGCCGAACGCGGCGACGTGCATCGCGCCGGTGATGTCCTTGCGGAGCTCGCCGGCCTTCTGCGCGCGCTTGATCACGACCGCGATCGGGGCGTGGACGTCGGCGCGCTCGTCGTCGATGCCCGGGCCGAGCATCGTCGTGAAGCGGTAGATCCGGTACCGGTCGCCGACGTCGAAGAGCGCGAGCGCGATCTTCTCGAGCGCCGCCATCGGGGCGAGCGACTCGTCGGCGGCGAGCCGCTCGACCTCGACCTGGGTCTCGCGGAAGGCCTGGATGCGGACGGCGTGGATCAGCTCGTCGCGCGAGGCGAAGTGGCGGTGGACGGTCGCGCGGTGCAGGCCGCAGGCGACGGCGACGTCCTGCACCGAGGCCGACGGGTTCTCCGCGAGGACGCGGCTGGCGGCGTCGACGATGGCGCTGGCGTTGCGCACGGCGTCGGCACGGCGACCACGGCTGACGGCGGTGGCGCTGGCGATCTCGGACATCTGGTTGCTGACCTCGTTGCTCGAAGAAGTTGGGGAACGGTTGGAACCGCGACAAGGATACGCGTTCCAGGGGGTCGCGGACCACCCCGAAGAAGTGGGGATCTGCGTCCTACGTCACATGTCCATCCCACGGACGGGACGCTGGAGGGCCCGCGGCGCCCCCGCCGATCCCCGGAGCACGGCGACCACGGACGGTCGCCCATCGAACGCCAAGGAGGCACCCGATGCTCCGCCGCTCCCGCGTCGGTGCGCCGCTGCGCACCGTCCTGCACGTCCTCGTCACGCTCGTCGTCTGCGCGCTCGCCGCGACCCCGGCCCTCGCGGTCCGGCCCGACGACCCGCGCCTGGCCGACGTCTGGGCCTTCGACGGCGACGCGCCGATGGGCATCGACAGCGCCTGGGACCAGACCGTCGGCGGCGACGTGGTGGTGGCGATCCTCGACACCGGCATCGACCTCACGCACCCCGATCTGCGCGACAACCTCTGGACGAACCCCGGCGAGATCCCCGGCAACGGCCGCGACGACGACGGCAACGGCTACGTCGACGACGTCCACGGCGCCGACGTCGTGAGCGGGGACGGCGTCCCGCAGGACGACAACGGGCACGGGACACATGTCGCGGGCATCATCGCCGCGCGCGGCGGCAACGGGATCGGCACCGCCGGGGTCGCGTGGCGGGCGCGGATCATGCCCGTGAAGGTCCTCGACGGCGGTGCGGGCGGCGACACCGGCGGGGTCGCACGCGGCGTCGACTACGCGATCTCCAAGGGCGCGCGCATCATCAACCTCAGCCTCGCGGGCAACCAGCGCAGCCCGGTGCTCGACGACGCGCTGCAGCGCGCGCAGGACGCCGGGATCCTCGTGGTCGCGGCGGCCGGCAACCAGCACCGCGACCTGGCGATCCTGCCCTCCTGGCCCGCGGCCTCGCCGCTGGACAACGTCGTGTCGGTCGCGGCGACGACGGTCGAGGGACTGCTCGCGTCGATCTCGAGCTTCGGCTCGCCGGTCGACCTCGCCGCCCCCGGCGACCTCATCCTCTCCACGGCGCTGGGCGGCGACTACGAGTGGCGCACCGGCACCTCGATGGCCTCGCCGATGGTCGCGGGCGTCGCGACGCTCGTCGCCAGCGTCGCCCCGACGGCCGACTGGCGCACCCTGCGCGACGCGGTCGTCGGCGGCGCGCGGCGCACCGTCCTGCCGATCGGGGGCGGCACGCTCGACGCCGCCGGCGCGCTGCGGCGCGTGATCCCGGCCGACCGCTGGCGGGCCCCCGGGGCCGCGGCGCCGGCGCCGACCACGACCGGCGCGCGGACGACGCCGACCGCGACCGCCTCCGCGACGCAGGAGCGCGACCGGCAGGCCAAGGCGCTCGCCGCCGCGACCGCCGACGCGAAGGCCGAGGCGACCCACGAGCTGCGCCGCTCGCGGCTGCAGGCGCGCAGCGCGCGCCTGGCCCGCTCCTCGCGCGGCGCGCGGTCGCGGGCGCTGCTGCCCGGGGTCGTGCCGGTGCGCGCCGCCTGACCGGCGCGCGCCGTCGCCCCGCCCCCGGCGCGCCCGGTTTCCCCATCGATCGAGGGCACCCGGGTACCCTCGGACACGTGGGCTGGACGTTCTTCTTCCTCATGGTCGTGCTGAAGCTCCCGATCGCCGCGCTCTTCTGGATCGTCTGGCGGGCGATCAAGGACGTCGACGAGCCGGCCCCGGCGGACGGCGAGGACGGCGGCACGAAGACGCCCCCGCTGCCCGAGGGCCCCTCCTCCCGCCCGCGCCCGCCGCGCCGCGGTCCGCACGGCGACCCGCCGCTGCCCTCGCCCCCGCGCACCCGGACGCCCGCGGTCGCGCGGCGCCGTGTCGGCGGCCGCGGCTGAGCCCCGCAAACTGCGGACGTTTCGACGCCGCCCCGGTCCGCCCGGGGTGCGACACTTCAGCCGATGACCGCCTCCGTGCTCTCCGACGGGACGATCCGGCGCCTCGTGGACGAGGGCCACGTGCGCATCGACCCCTGGGACCCGACGATGGTGCAGCCCGCCAGCGTCGACCTGAAGCTCGGGAACACCTTCCGCGTCTTCCACAACTTCCGGGTCGCGGCGATCGACCTCGCGGAGCCGCCGACGAACCTCACCGAGCTCGTCACCTGCGAGGAGGGCGAGTCGTTCGTCATCCACCCGGGCGAGTTCGTCCTCGGCCGCACCGAGGAGTGGGTCGAGCTGCCCGCCGACCTCGTCGCCCGGATCGAGGGCAAGAGCTCGCTCGGCCGCCTCGGCCTTATCGTGCACGCGACCGCCGGGTTCGTCGATCCGGGCTGGAAGGGCACGCTGACGCTCGAGATCACGAACCTCACGCGGGTGCCGATCGTCCTGTGGCCGGGCAAGCCGATCGCGCAGCTGTCGTTCATGACGCTCGACCGGCCCGCCGAGCGCCCGTACGGCCACCCCGAGCTCGGCAGCCACTACCACGGCCAGGTCGACGCGACGGAGTCCCGCTACGAAGGCGGCCCCGCGCAGTCCTCGGTGGGTTAGGCTCGCCGCCCATGCACGCACTGCTCACCATCGCCACCACCGAGGGAGCAGAGGAGACGTCCAAGACGCTCTTCTACGTCCTGGGATCCGCCCTCGCCGTCTTCGCGGTGCTCCTCTCCGGTCTCGGCATGTCCCGTCCCGACTTCCCGGGCACCGACGGCGCCGCCCGCGCCACGATCGGCACGGCCGTCGTGCTCGTGGTCGCCGCGATGGCGGCCGTGATCATCACCGCGTGACCGGGCGCGACGACGGCCCGGCGATCAGCTTCAAGGTGCTCCGCCGGGGCACCGTCGTCCGCACGTCCGACGGCGTCGAGATCGGCAAGGTCCGCCGCGTCCTGGAGCTCGACCGCGAGAACCTGTTCGACGGGATCGAGGTCGACACCGCGGACCGCCGGATCTTCGTCGACGCGCCCGAGGTCGACCACATCGCCGAGCGCGCGGTGACGCTGTCGATCGACGCGGCGGAGGTCGCGGCGCTCCCGGACGCGCAGTCGCGCCTCAAGGCGCGCGTGGAGATGGCACCATCGGTCCGCCGCGCAAAGCGGTTCGGCCGCAAGATGAAGGATCGATGGGAGAAGCGATGAGCACCACCAACGGCACCACCGCGGCAGCGGCCCAGGCGACGCTCGCCGAGCGGGCCGCCGCCCTCAGCTGGTACCACACGCTGGATCTCCCGGGTGGGATCGAGACCGCCGGGCACTTCGACACGCGGCCGACGGTCGCGAAGGTCCCCCTCCCCGCCCGCCTGGACGGCAAGCGCTGTCTGGACGTCGGCACCTGGGACGGGTTCTGGGCGTTCGAGATGGAGCGCCGCGGCGCGGCGTCGGTGACGGCGATCGACCTCGACGACCCGTCGCGCTGGGACTGGCCGCCGGAGGCGCGCCTGCGCCTGGACCGGGACGCCGACCGGCTCGCCTACCTCGAGCAGTACAAGAAGGACGCGGCCGGGTTCCGGCTGGCGAAGGAGGCGCTGGACTCGAAGGTCGAGCGGATCGACTGCTCGGTCTACGACCTCGACCCCGCCGTCCACGGCACCTTCGACGTCGTCTTCCTCGGCTCGCTGCTGCTGCACCTGCGCGACCCGGTCAGCGCGCTCAGCGCCCTGCGCAGCGTCTGCTCCGGCGAGGCGATCATCGCGGACACGATCGAGCTGCTCCCGTCGCTGCTGCGCCCGCGCACGCCCAGCGCCCGGCTCGAGGGCCTGGACCAGTCGTGGTGGTGGCAGCCCAACGCGGCCGCGTTCCGCCGCATGGTGCGCTCGGCCGGGTTCGACATCGTCGAGCAGACCGGCATCTACTTCCTGCCGATCGGCGCCTCGCACCCCAAGCCGCCCGTCCTGTCGCGCGCGACCTGGCGCGAGCTGCTCACGGCCGGCGGCCGCGAGAAGGTGGTCATCCGCCTGAAGGGCATCCCGCACACCGCGGTGCGGGCGACGCCGCAGCGGTAGCGCCCGGGCCCGCCCGGTGACGGGCGGGGCCGCTCGTGGCCGCCCGGCGCCGGAGCGCCGGGCGACGCGCACCGGCTAGTAGCCGCGCCGCTGGATGCGCTCCTCGCGCTCCTTCTTGCGGCGCTCCTCGCGCTCCTTCTTCTCGGCCTCCTTGGCGGCGGCCGCGTCGACGATCTGCAGGCCGGCGAACGGGGAGTTCGACGGCTTCTCGTCGGCGAACGTGTAGGTCTCGGGCTCGGCGTTGTCGTCGCGGCGCGGACGGCGCGGACGGTCGAAGCCGTCGCCACGACCGCCGCGGTCGCCACCGGGACGGCCGCCGCCGCGGCCACCGCGGTCGCCGCCGGGCCCGCCGCGGCGCGGACCGCCGCGACCGCCGCGCCCCTGAGGCGCGGGCTGCAGGGCGGCGACCTCCGCGGCCTCCTCCTTGGAGAGGAGCGCGAAGCAGACGTCGAGGTTCTCGGCCGTGGCGAGCACCTGATAGGCGAGCGCCCGATCCAGGGCGCGGTGCGCGAGCGCACCGCCGCCGCGACGGCGCAGCTCCTTGCGCCAGTCCTCGGCCTCGCGGAGCATCTTCGCGAACGTGTCGCGCTCCTTCTGGTGCAGCGCGGTGACCGCGTCGCGGCAGGCGCGGCGGCCGCCGAACTGCTCGAGCAGCGTGCGGCCGGCGTCGCGCAGGTCGTCGAACGGCAGCGGGCCCTCGATCGGCTTCATGGGCGGGCGCTTCGGGCGCGGCCGCTTGCCACCGCCGGGCTGGCCGGGCTGCCCGGGCTGGCCCGGCTTGCGGGCGGCCTTGGCGGCCTTCTTGCCGGCGCCGCGCAGGCGCGGCTGCTCGCCGGGCCGCGCGACGGCGATCGGCCGCGTCGGGATCGACGGGTCGACCGACGAGGAGATCGCCTGGATCTCGGCGACGGACTGCCCGCGCTGCTCGCCGGCTGCGGGGGCGTCACCGGCGGGGGCGTCGCCCTCCGCCGCCGGGGCGGCCTGCTCGGGCGCGGGCGCCGGCTCCGGGGTCGGCTCGGGAGCCGGGGTGGGCTCGGGAGCGGGGGCGGGCTCGGGGGCCGGGGTGGGCTCCGGCACCGGGGCGGGGTCGGGCGTCGGCACCTCGGCCGGGGCGGGCTCCGGCACGCTCGGCACCGGCTCCGCGGGCGTCGCGGGCTCCGCGGGCGTGGCCGGGACGGGCGTCTCGGGGACCACCGGGGTCGGCGCCTCCGCGGGCGGCGCCGGCTCGGCCGGCTGCGGCACCTCGGCGGCGGGCGGCTGCGGCGCGGCGGCCGCGTCCGCCGACGGCGTCTCGCCGGCCGGCTCGTCGGGGGCGGGCGGGGTGGTCTGGGGATCCTCGACGCTCATGACGGCTCCGATGATCGCGGGTTCGCGCGCGCGGCGTCGAGCGACCGCCGATGCGCGACGTCCGCGCGCGCCCGCGCGACGTGGCGCGGGCGTCCTCAGACGGGCCGCGCCGGGCTGCCGCCGACGTGCGCGCCCGGCGGCACGTCCTTCGTCACCACCGAGCCCGGACGCACCACCGCGCCCGCCCCGATCGTCACGCCCGGGTTGACGATCACGCCGGTGCCGAGCGTCGCGCCGTCCTCGATCCGCACGGGCCGCGGCGCGGCCATCGGCTGCTGCGCGACCGGCGTGTCCGGGTCCCGGTAGTCGTGGTAGGTGTCGCCGATGAGGATCCGGTCGCCGCCGAGCACGTCGGCGCCGATCGTCACCTCCCCCAGGCAGGCGATCGTGAGGTCGCGCCCGAAGCGCGTGCGGTCCCCGATCGTCAGCCGCGGGTCGAACGCCTGCCGGGGCACCGCATCGCCCTGGGTGACCTGGACCGAGCGGTCCTGCGTCAGCGCGAACCACGTGTAGTCGCCCAGGTGCACGTCGGTCCCGATGAACACGCACTCCGGCTGCGTGACCGTGCGCGGCCAGCCGATCGTCGACCCGGCGCCGAACGCGCCGAACGGCGGGATCCGCCGGCGCCGCCGCCAGCGCTGCCGCCACGACAGGCCGCGGTCGCGCGCCGCGTGGTCGATCACCCCGCGCCGATCCGTAGAAGAGGGAGATTGAGCCGCCATCGCGCGGGAAGGCTATCCACGCCGACTAGTATGCGGCTGACCCCGAGAGAGACCCCGAAGGAGCACGTCAGTGAGCACCGAGACCCAGCAGGACGGCGCCGGCGTAGGCACCGGCCAGAACACGCTGAGCATCACGGACAACCGGACCGGCAAGACGTACGAGATCGAGATCACCGACGACACGGTCCGCGCGATCGACCTTCGGCAGATCAAGGTCAACGACGACGACTTCGGCATGATGACCTACGACCCGGCGTTCATGAACACCGCGTCGTGCCGGTCGTCGATCACCTACATCGACGGCGACAAGGGCATCCTCGAGTACCGCGGGTACCCGATCGAGCAGCTGGCGGAGAAGTCGACCTACCTCGAGGTCGCCTACCTGCTCATCCACGGCGAGCTGCCGAACCAGAAGCAGCTCGACGAGTGGACCTACCAGATCACGACGCACACGTTCGTCCACGAGAACCTCAAGCAGTTCTGCGAGGGCTTCCGCTACGACGCGCACCCGATGGGGATGCTGCTGGCGACGACCGGCGCGCTGTCGACGTTCTACCCGGACGCCAACAAGATCGACGACCCGGAGATCCGCTACAGCCACGTCGTCCGGCTGATCGCGAAGATGCCGACGCTCGCCGCGTTCGCCTACCGCCACGCGCGCGGCATGCCGTACGTCTACCCCGACAACGACCTGAACTACCCGGGCAACTTCCTCGGGATGCTGTTCAAGATGACCGAGCTGAAGTACCAGCCCGATCCGCGGATCGAGCGCGCGCTCGACATCCTCTTCATCCTGCACGCCGACCACGAGCAGAACTGCTCGACCAGCGCCGTCCGCGCGGTCGGCTCCTCGCAGGTCGACCCGTACTCGGCCGTCGCGGCCGGCGTCGCGGCGCTGTACGGCCCGCTGCACGGCGGCGCCAACGAGGCGGTGCTGCGGATGCTGCGCCGCATCGGCACGCTCGAGAACGTCCCGGCGTTCGTCGAGGGCGTCAAGAACGGCAACGAGCGCCTGATGGGCTTCGGCCACCGCGTCTACAAGAACTACGACCCGCGCGCCAAGATCATCAAGAAGGCGTGCGAGGACGTGTTCGAGGTCACGGGCACGAGCCCGCTCCTGGACATCGCGGTCGAGCTCGAGAAGATCGCGCTGGAGGACGAGTACTTCGTCTCCCGCAAGCTCTACCCGAACGTCGACTTCTACTCGGGCCTCATCTACGAGGCGCTCGGGATGCCGGTCGACATGTTCCCCGTGCTGTTCGCCATCCCGCGGACCAGCGGCTGGATCGCCCAGTGGCTGGAGATGACGCAGGACAAGGAGCAGAAGATCGCCCGCCCGCGGCAGATCTACACCGGCGGCCGCACGCTCGACTACGTGCCGATCGGCGACCGCTAGGCCGATGGCCCCCTCCGCCGCCCACGCCGACCGGTTCCGGGAGCTCGCCGCCGGCGGGACCCCCGTGCCGGTCGCGGACGCCCACGCCCTCTTCGACGCGCTCGACGCCGTCGACTGCGAGGAGATGCTGGGCGAGTGGGACGGCGGCGTGATCGTGACCGGCCACCCGGGCGAGCAGCAGCTCGGCGCGCTCGGGTGGGCCGGCAAGTCGTTCCGGGGTCGCGACGACGTCGACCCGATCGTCTGCCGGACCGCCGACGGCGGCCGGGAGGCGAACCCGATCCTCGGCGCGGCGACCTTGCGCGCGGTCGAGCACCGCGGCGTCGTCACCGCGACGATGGTCTACGACAAGCACCCGGTGTTCGACCACTTCCGCCGGGTGGACGAGCGGACCGTCCTCGGGCTGATGGACCGCAAGGGCGACGCGCCGCTCTTCTTCTGGCTCACGCGCGCCTGAAGCTGACGCCGGCGTCAGTCGGTGACCGCACGCACACACGTTCGCTCCGATCGGCGTACCGTTGAGTACGTGTTCGCGCAACTTCTTGGATATCGCTTCATGTCGCTCCGCGACGGTCGGCGCGTCCTCGTGCGGCCGGTCAGCCCCGACGACAAGGCCCTGATCGCCTGGGGCGTCTCGCAGCTGTCCCGCGAGTCGTCGTACCTGCGGTTCTTCTCCACCCGCAACAAGCTCTCCGCCGGGGAGCTGCGCTACCTCACCGAGGTCGACCACGTCGACCACGAGGCGCTCGTGGCCGTCCTCGCCGACGACCCGTCGAAGCTCGTCGGGGTCGCGCGGTTCGTCCGCCAGACCGACGACCCGGAGGCGGCCGAGGTCGCCATGACGATCGGCGACCCGTTCCAGGGCCAGGGCGTCGGCCGCGAGCTGCTCGAGCTCCTGATGGAGGCCGGGCGCGAGCGCGGCATCCGCCGCTTCGTGGCGATCATGCTCGCCGAGAACACCGGGGCGCAGCGCCTCTTCGGCAACGCCGGGCCGGTGCTCGAGATCCGCCGCGACGGCGGCGAGGTCCGCCTCGTGTTCGACCTCGGCACCGAGCGCACCCGCCCGCGCGCCGAGATCCCCGAGCTGCTCGCCGCCGCCTGAGCGGCCGCTAGGGTCGGCGTCCCCATGGATGCCCACCTGAAGCTGCTGGCCGAGGCCGGCCTGAAGATCGGCGAGGCGGAGGAGGCCCTCGACGAGGGCGTCTTCACCCACGCGCGCGACCTGCTCGACGAGGCCGAGGCGGCGCTCGCCGCCCTGCGCGCGGCGTGGCCGGACATGAGCGCGGCCGAGCGCCGGATCATCGGCGCGTCGGCCAAGCCCGTCGCCGACCGGGCCGCGGCAGCCGCCGCCCGGATCCCCCGGCGCCGGGCCCTGTCGGAGGGTGCGCCCGAGGTCGACCCCGACGAGGACGTCGAGCCCGGCGCGGCGCCCGTCGTCACCGACCAGCGGACCGACGGCGCCGGCTGACATGGCGCTGACCGTCGTCGTCCGCGTGCGCGGGAAGGTGCACAAGCACCCCTGCCCAGACCTCGACGAGGCGCTCGCGGTCCTCGAACGCGAGCTGCGCGCCACCGCCACCGCCGTCGGGCGCACTGGCGACACGACCGTGCTCGGCCGCGACTACGGGCCCGAGGCCCAGGTCGTCGTGCGCGGCGAGCTGCGCGGCGGTCCGCGCCACGCCGGCATCGACGTGCGCGGGGACGGCTCGGCGCAGGCCTGGACCGGCCGGGTGCGCAAGCAGCCCGTCGCGCCGCAGGGCCGCGAGGACGCCTACCGGGCGCTGCGTCGCGCGCTCGGCGCCTAGACGGCCGGGACGCCCGCCGTCCGGGACGATCAGCCCGTGATGCGCCGCCCCGTGTCCGGGTCGAACAGGTGCAGGCGCTCGACGTCCAGCCACAGCTCCAGCGGCCGTCCTTCGCGCGCCTCGGACTCGGGCGCCAGGCGCGCCGTGACCCGGCCCGTGTCGGCGGCCGACGGGATCTCGCCGAGGCCCGCGTCCGCCGCGACGTCGGCGAGCTCCTCGTTCTCCGCCCGGCCGCTCTCGTGGGTGAAGTACGCGTAGAGCTCCGAGCCCATCGACTCGACGAGCTCGATCGTCTCGGTGAACGTGAACGCGGCGCCCTCGTGATGCTCGCCGACGAGCGCCGCGTCCTCGAACGACTCCGGCCGGATCCCGACCAGGACGTGCCGGTCGCCGACGCCGCGCAGACGGTCCGGGAGCGGCACCTCCCCGAACGGCAGCGCCACGCGACCGTCCGTCACGTCCGCGGCGAAGAAGTTCATCGCCGGTGAGCCGATGAAGCCCGCCACGAACAGGTTCGCGGGCTCGTTGTAGAGCACCCGCGGCGCGTCCACCTGCTGGATCACGCCGGCGCGCATCACCGCGACGCGATCGCCCAGCGTCATCGCCTCGACCTGGTCGTGCGTGACGTACACCGTCGTGGTGCCCAGGCGCGCCTGGATCCGCGAGACCTCCGTGCGCATCTGCACCCGCAGCTTCGCGTCCAGGTTCGAGAGCGGCTCGTCCATCAGGAACGCCTTCGGCTCCCGGACGATCGCGCGACCCATCGCGACGCGCTGGCGCTGACCGCCGCTGAGCTGGGACGGCTTGCGGTCCAGGTGCGCGTCGAGGTCGAGGACCTTCGCGGCCTCGGTGACCTTCGCGTCGATCTCCTCCTTCGCCACCCCGGCGAGCTTCAGCGCGAACCCCATGTTGTCCCGCACCGTCATGTGCGGGTACAGCGCGTAGTTCTGGAAGACCATCGCGATGTCGCGGTCCTTCGGCGCCCGGCCGTTGACGACCTCGTCGCCGATCCGCAGCTCGCCGCTGGTGATGTCCTCGAGTCCCGCGATCATCCGCAGCGCCGTGGACTTGCCGCAGCCCGAGGGCCCGACGAGGATCACGAACTCCCCGTCGGCGATCTCCAGCGAGACCTCCTTGACGGCCTCGTAGCCGTCGTCGTAGACCTTGCTGACGCGGTCGAGCGTGATGCCGGCCATGTGTGCTGCCACCTACCCCTTGACGGCGCCGGACGTGAGCCCCGCCACGATCCGGCGCTGGAAGATCAGGACGAAGACGATGATCGGGATCGTCACCAGGATCGCGGCGGCGGCGATGTTGCCGGTCGGCGCGGTGAACTGGGACTCCCCGGTGAAGAACGCGATCGCCGCCGGGACCGTGCGTGACGCGTCCGACGAGGTCAGCGAGATCGAGAAGACGAAGTCGTTCCAGCAGAAGATGAAGACGAGGATCGCCGCCGTGAACATGCCGGGGGCGGCGAGCGGCACGATCACCTTGCGGAACGCCTGGAACGGCGTGGCACCGTCGACCTGGGCGGCCTCCTCGAGGTCGAACGGGATCTCGCGGAAGAACGCGACGAGGATGTAGATCGCCAGCGGCAGGGCGAACGTCAGGTACGGGATGATCAACCCGAGGTACGTGTCGTAGATGTGCAGCGCCCGCCACATGTCGAACAGCGGGCCGACCGTGGAGATCGGCGGGAACATCGCGATCGCCAGCGCGCCGGCGAGGATCGCGCGACGGCCCGGGAACTCCAGGCGCGCGATCGCGTAGGCGGTGAAGGACGCGAGCACGATCGCGATCGACGTGGCGATCAGCGCGATGAGGATCGAGTTGATCAGCGGCCGCAGCAGCGGCGAGTCGAGCCCGCCCTCGAACAGGGTCGTGTAGTTGTCCAGCGTCCACTGCGCCGGGACGAGCCGCCCGTCCCCGACCGTCGCGGGCGTCTTGAACGACAGCATCAGCAGCCACAGGACCGGGGTCAGCGCGCTGATCAGCACGGCCGCGAGGCCGACGGTCCAGAAGAGCTTCTCGCGACCGGTGGACCGCACGGCTAGACCTCCCGGCCCGGGGCCTGGGTGCCGAGGCCGCGCGTGAAGACGACCGCGATCGCCACGACGAGGACGAACAGCAGCACCGACACGGTCGAGCCCAGCCCGAGGTTCAACCGCGAGATGAGCTGGTTGTAGCCGAGGATCGACACGGACTCGGTGTCCTGCGCGCCGCGGGTCATCACGAAGATCGAGTCGAAGACCCGGAAGGCCTCCAGCGTGCGGAACAGCAGCGCGACGAGGATCGCCGGCCGCATCAGCGGCAGCGTGATCCGCGTGAACCGCTGCCACGCGTTCGCGCCGTCGACCTTCGCCGCCTCGTAGAGGCTCTCGTCGATCGTGGTGAGACCGGCGAGCAGCAGGAGCGCCATGAACGGCGTGGTCTTCCAGACCTCCGCCATGACGATCACGACCATCGAGGAGAACCGCTCCCCGAACCAGGCCTTGTCGTCGTCGACGAACGGCAGCCCGTTCACGAACCCCGCCGACGGGTCGAAGGCGTAGAACCACGCGAACGCGGCGACGACCGTGACGATGCCGTACGGGATCAGGACCGCGGTGCGCGCGACGCCGCGGCCGAAGATCGCCCGGTGCATGACCATCGCGAGCGCGAGGCCGAGCACGAGCTCGATCGCCACCGACACGACCGCGATCACGACCGTGTTGAACAGCGCGGTCCACCAGAGCTCCGAGGTGAGGACCGTGACGTAGTTGGCCAGGCCGACGAAGCCGCCCTCGCCCGGGAAGCGCAGGTCCTTCTCCTGGAGCGAGAGGACGACCGCGTAGCCGATCGGGTACGCGGTGACGAGCAGCATCACCGCCACCGCGGGGGCGCACAGCAGCAGGCCCAGCCGCCGCTCGGCGCGGGCGCGCTCGGACAGGACCGGCTTCGGGCCCGACGCGCGGGCCATCTACAGCAGCCCCTCGCGGTCGATCGCCTGCTGGACCTTCTCGCGCAGGTCGTCGTAGGCCTTGGCCGGGTCGAGCTTCGTCAGCGGGTGCAGCGCCCGCTGGATCGCCAGCGACACGTCCTGGTAGGCGGGCGACTCCGACGGGCGCGGCTCCGCGTCCTCGATCGACTCCCGGATCGTGCGGGCGAAGCCCGGGTAGGCGTCCTTCACCGTGCGACGGTCGAACAGGTCGGGGCGCACGGGCGGCAGGCCCTCGCGCTTGGTGACCTCGAGCTGGTTGCGCGACGAGACGAGGCATTCGATCGCGTCCCAGGCGCGGTCCGGGTCCTTCGCGTAGGACGACACGCCGAGGTTGAAGCCGCCCAGCGGCGGGTTGCTCGGCCGCGAGGGGTCGACGCGCGGGTACTTCGCCGCGGCCATCTGCTCGTACACGGCCGGGGCGTTGGCCTTCGCGGCCGGGTAGACGAACGGGTAGTTCAGCTCGAACGTCGCGGTGCCCGCCTCGAAGCTCTTGCTCGCCGAGTCCTCGTCGGAGGTGTCGATGTCGGCGGTGCCGTGGGTGCGGGCGAGGCGCGCGAGGATCTCCAGGGCGCGCACGGTCGGGGCGCGCCGCAGGCCGAGGCGGTCCGGACCGTCGAGGACGCGCGTGCCGGCGGAGTTGATCAGCGCGCTCGCCAGCACGACGAGGCCCTCGTAGCGGGAGCCCTGGATCGCGACGACCCCGTCGTCGCCGAGCCGGTCGGCCTCGTCGAGCAGCTCGTCCCAGGTGCGCGGCGCCCGGTCGACCCGGTCCTTGCGGTACCAGAGCAGCTGCGTGTTGGACCACAGCGGCGCCGCGTACAGGCGGTTCTCGAAGGTCGCCGTCCGGCGGACGCTGTCGAAGACGCCGCGGGTGAGCGTCGCGCGCCGGGCGGCGGGAACGGGGCGCAGCCAGCCGGCGTTCGCGAACTCGCCGGTCCAGACGACGTCGGCGCCGATGATGTCGATCGTGTCGTCCTCGGCGCCGAGGCGGCGGACGAGCTGCTCGCGCTGCTGGTCGGCCTGGCTGGGGAGGTACTCGAGTTGGATCCGGTAGCGGCCGTCGGACTGCCGGCTGCAGCGGTCGGCGAGCACGTCGAGCGCACCGCCGGGCTGCTTGGCGATGAACCAGGTCAGGGTGCGGGAGCCGGAGTCCTCGCCCGACCCGCACGCGGACAGCGCGACGGTGGCGAGCAGGACGAGGGTGAGTGCGGTGACCCGGCGCATGCCTGCGGGTCGGTACCCGGCGCATCGCGGCGGCGAACGCGGATCGCGCGCCGAGGCGCCCTGCCTACAGGTGCAGCCCGGCGCCGTTGGCCTTCAGCCAGCGCTGCGGCTCGCGGTAGCCCGGGCAGTGCCGGGCCACGAGCGCCCAGAACCGCGGGCCGTGGTTCATCTCGACCAGGTGGCACGCCTCGTGCCAGATCACGTAGTCGAGGACCGGTTCGGGCGCCAGCAGCAGCCGCCAGTTGAAGCTCAGCGCCCCGTCGGAGGTGCACGAGCCCCAGCGGGTCTTCTGGTCGCGGATCGTCAGCCGCGTGACGGTCCGCCCCAGGCGCGTGGCGGCCGCGTCGACGCGCGGCCCGATCTCGCCGCGGGCGGCGCGCCGGTACCAGCGCTCGAGCGCGTCGCGCTGCCCGGCCGCGGCGGGCGGGACGAGCAGCACGTCGCCGCGACGGTGCACGCGGGTGCGGCCCGGCTCCTCGCGCAGCCACAGGTCGAAGCCGAGGTAGGGGACGACGCCCGGCGGCCGCTCGAACCGCGCGAGCAGCGCGGCCTGCTCGGCCAGGCGCCGCTCGATCCACGGGCGCAGCTCGACGATCGCGCGCTCCGCCTCGGCCTCCCGCGCCCGGGCCGGGAGCACGACCTCGACGCCCTCCCGCGGGTCGACGGTCACCCGCACGCGCCGCGCCCGCGGCGAGCGACGGATCGTGTACGGGATGTCGTGCGAGGGCCGGGACGCCACGGGCCCGCAAGGGTACGACCCGGTGCCGACGGGCCCGCGCCGGTCGCGCGGGGGCTCAGAGCAGCTCGGACAGCGCGTGGATCAGCAGGCCGGCGAGGCCGCCGACGACGGTGCCGTTGATGCGGATGAACTGCAGGTCGCGGCCGACCATCAGCTCCAGGCGTCGCGCCGCCTCGTCGCCGTCCCACTGGTCGATCGTGTGCGTGATGACGGTGGTCAGCTCGGCCCCGTAGGTGTCGACGAGGGACGTGACGGCCTCTGCCGTGCGCTCGTCGACGCGGGCGCGCAGCGCATCGTCGGCCAGGAGCCGGGCGCCGAGGTCGGCGAGCAGGACGCTCGCGCGCTCCTGCAGGGCGCCGCGCTCGTCGCGCAGCGCGGCGGTCAGCGCCTCCCGCACGGAGAGCGTCAGCGACGTCGCCGCGTCGGCCGCGGCGCGGCCGGCGAGGATCCGGCGCTTGAGCTCGTCGGCCCGGGCGCGGGTGCGCGGATCGTGCTGCAGGTCGCGGGCGAGGCGGCGCAGCAGCTCGTCGGCGGCGGCACGCGCCCGGTGGTGCGGGTCGTCGCGGATCTCGGCGACGAACCGCACGAACTCGCGGTAGACGCGACGGGACACGCCGCGCTCGACGAACCGCGGCGACCACTCCGGCAGCCGGTCGGTGACGAGCTCGGTGACCGTGTCGGCGTTGTCGACGAGCCAGTCGTGCGTCTCGACGATCACGAGGTCGACGACGACCGTGTGGGCGCGGTCGTCCAGGACCCGCTCGAGCACGTGCCCGACGACCGGGGCCAGCGACTCGTTGGCCAGGCGCGGTAGCACCGCCTGCTCGACGATCGCGCGGACCTCGTCCTCCTGCAGGCCGTCGAGGCCCCGGGCGAGCGTCGGCGCGGCGCGGCGCACGACGCGCGCCGCGTTCTCCGGGCGGCCGATCCAGGTACCGGCGCGACGGGCGGGCTCCGCGTCGAGCACGCGGTCGCGGACGATCTCGGCGGTGAGGAAGTTCTCGGTCACGAACGACTCGAGGCTGCGGCCGAGCTGCTGCTTGCGCCGCGGGATCAGCGCCGTGTGCGGGATCGGCAGCCCGAGCGGGTGACGGAACAGCGCGGTCACCGCGAACCAGTCCGCGACGGCGCCGACCATCGACGCCTCGGCGGCGGCGTTGACGTAGCCGAGCGCGCCGTCCTGCCCGAAGGTCAGCGCGTAGACGGCGGCGGCGAGCAGCAGCAGGCCGAGCGCCACCGCCTGCATCCGTCGCAGGCCGCGCAGGCGGGATTCGTCGGTCTCGTGGAGGTCGTTCATGGGGGGCTCTGGAAGGTACGGTTCGGGGATGCCGGGCCCGCGCTCGATCGTCCGCCTCCCGCCGCAGGTGCGACCGCCGTTCCGGGTGTTCGTCAGCGGCGTGCCGCAGCGGGAGGGCGAGGACTATCTCGTCGAGGACGGGTTCCTGGTCTTCCCGGGGCGCGAGCTGCGCAAGGACCGGGTGAGCGGCTGGCGCTGGTTCCTCGGCGCGTGGGGCGTCGGGACCTACCGGCAGGACGACTCGGTGGACGTGCAGTACGAGCTCGACGGCCGACCGCTGGTCGCGGAGGGTCTGGAGATCGAGCTCGGGCCGTGAGCCGGCCGCCTCAGGCGGTCGCCTTCTCCGGCGGCACGGCGAGGCCGGTCGCGCGCTCCCACGGGCGCCAGAGCTTCAGGGCGCTGAGGATCGCGCGCGTCGCGGGCGAGCGGTTGAGCGTGTAGAAGTGGATGCCGGGGCAGCCGCCGGCGAGCAGGTCGGCGCACTGCAGCGTCGCGTAGGAGACGCCGAGCTCGGCGACCGCCTCCGGGTTCTCGCGGCGGGCGTCCAGCGCCTGCTCGAGGCCCGCGGGGAGCGCGCAGCCCGACAGCGTCGTCATCCGCTTGATGCCCTCGACGTTCGTGATCGGCATGATCCCGGCGATGATCGGGACGGTGATCCCGGCCGCGCGGGCGCGCTCGACGAAGTCGAAGTAGAAGCGGTTCTCGAAGAACAGCTGGGTGACGAGGAACGTCGCGCCCGCGTCGACCTTCTGCTTGAGGTACTCGAGGTCGGCCTCGGGCGAGACGGCGTCGATGTGCGTCTCCGGGAAGGCCGCACCGGCGATCGCGAACTCCGGGTACTCCGCGGCGAGCAGCTCGACGAGCTCGCGCGAGTACTCGAGGCCGCCGTCGGTCTTCGTCCAGCGCGTCTCGCCCGCGGGCGGGTCGCCGCGCAGGGCGAGGACGTTCTCGACGCCCGCGTCGCGCAGCTGGTCCAGCGCGCCGCGCAGGTCGTCGGTCGTGGCGTTGACGCAGGTGAAGTGCGCCATCGCCTCGAGGCCGAACTTCTCCTTGATCGTGGAGACGATCTCGATCGTCTTCTCGCGGGTGCTGCCGCCGGCGCCGTAGGTGACGCTGACGTACGCGGGCTCCAGCGGCTGCAGCTCGCGCAGCGCCGCGTAGAGGTTCTCCTCCCCCGCCTCGGTCTTCGGCGGGAAGAACTCGAAGGAGAACGTGGGGTCGCCGTTGCGGGCGAGAAGCTCGTCGATCCTCATCTCGCGGCGAACCTTAACACGGTCGTGTCAAGGTTGGGTAGGGGCGACCTCCCACCGCTCCGGAGCCCCCTGCTCGCCCGCGACCCGCGCCGCCCGGCCGAGCGCCTCGAGGTGCGTCAGGTACGACAGCGTCTCCGTCATCCGCCACGCCGCGTTGAGCGCGCTCGTCGCGTCCCCGTACACGCGCGGCAGCGCGTCGAACGCCGTGATCGGCCCGTGCTCCGAGAGCACGAGCTGCACCCGGTCCAGCCGCTCGTGCACGAGCTCGCGGTTGGCGTCGATGTGCGCCTGCACGTCGGTGAACGTCCGGCCGTGCCCCGGCAGGCACAGGCGCGCGTCGAGCCGCTCGACGACGTCCAGCGAGGACAGGAACTCCCCGACCGGGTCCGGCGAGTAGCCGTAGTCGTAGTAGAGCGACACCCGGCCGAGCAGGTGGTCGCCGCTGATCAGCAGCCGCCGGTCGCGCTGGTGCAGGCACACGTGCGAGGGCGCGTGCCCGGGCGTCTCGTGGACGGTCCAGGGCCCCAGGTCGGTCTCCACCACCACGCCCGGGACCAGGTCGCGGTCCGCCACCACGACCTCCTCGATCCCGTAGCCGCGCGTCTTCGCCTCCGCCGCGTACGTGCGCAGCGGCGCCTCCGGCACCCCGGACTGCAACGCCACCTCGATCCGGCGCTCGATCGCCGCGTCCGGATCCGACGCGTTGGCGGTCATGTGCTCCACCGCCGGGTGCATCCACAGCTCGCAGCCGCTGCGCGCCATGATCGCGGCGGCCTGCCCGTAGTGGTCGGAGTGCGCGTGCGTGCAGACCAGCAGGCGCACGTGCTCCAGCCGCAGGTTCACCTGCGCGAGCGCGCGCTCCAGGTGCGCCAGCGACCCCGGCTCGTGCATGCCGCAGTCGAACAGCACGATCCCGTCACCGCGGGCGACCGCCCAGGCGTTGACGTGCGGCACACCGGGCCACGGCAGGGGCAGACGCAGACGCCAGACGCCGGGCATGACGCGCTCGCCACGCCCCACCTCGCGCTTGTGGGAGGGGGGAGGACACCGCCGGGAGTCTAGGATTTCGCGATGGCCGCCACCCCGACGAAGGTCGCCGACGCGTACTTCGACGCGATCGCCCGACACGATCTCGAGGCCGCCGTCGCGCTCTGGGCGCCGGGCGGACGCGAGCACGTCCGCGGACAGGTCGACACCGTCGCGCCCGAGGGCGTCCGCGCCTTCCTCGGCGGGCTGCTCGCCGCCGTGCCCGACCTGCGGTTCGAGGTCGTCGCCAAGACCGTGCAGCGCGAGCGCGTCGCCGTGCGCTGGGTCGCGACCGGCACGTTCACCGGTCAGGCCTACCAGGGGATCGCCGCCACCGGCGCGCGCATCCGGCTCGAGGGGATCGACGAGCTGCAGGTCCGCGACGGGCTGATCGTCGAGAACAACGCGTACACCGACGGCATGACGTTCGCCCGGCAGATCGGCCTGCTGCCCGAGCCCGGCACCCCCGCCTACGGACGGCTCGCCGCCGCGGCCAACGCGCGGACCCGCGCGACCCGCCGCCTGGCCGGCAGCCGCCCGGAGGAGATCGCCGACGGCGTGTGGCTCGTGCGCGGCGGCATCCCGCGGTCGATGAACGTCTACCTCGTGCGCGACCCCGCCGACGGCCGGATCGTCGTCTTCGACGCCGGCATCCGCGCGATGACCGCCGCGGTCGCGCGGGCCGGCGCCGCGCTCGGCGGCATCAAGCAGGTCGTCCTCGGGCACGGCCATCAGGACCACCGCGGCGCCGCGCCCGGCCTGCGCGTCCCCGTGCTCTGCCACCCCGACGACGTCGCCATCGCGCAGGGCGACGGCGGCTTCTCGGGGTTCGACCTCTCGCTGCTGAAGCCGCCGGCGCGATGGCTGTACCCGCACCTGCTGAAGACGTGGGACGGCGGCCCCGTCGAGATCGCCGGGACCGTCCAGGAGGGCGACGCGGTCGCGGGCTTCGAGGTCGTCCACTGCCCCGGGCACGCCGACGGGCTCATCGCCCTCTGGCGGTCCTCCGACCGGCTCGCGCTCAGCAGCGACGTCTTCTACACCGCCAATCCCGAGACCGGGCAGCACGGCGCGCCGCGCGTGCCCCTGCGCGCGTTCAACCTCGACCACGAGCAGGCGCGCGCGTCGATCCGCAAGCTTGCCGCGCTCCGGCCCGCGGCCGCGTGGCCGGGCCACGCCGAGGGCATCAGCGGCGACGTGGAGTCCCAGCTCCTGCGAGCGGCGGAGACGACCTGATGGGCAAGCGCTCGCGCCGCCGCGGCGGCCCCGCCGACGACGGACCGTCCTCGTTCGCCGACCTCGGGATCGACCTCGACCTCGACCTCGACGCCGAGCCCGAGGTCACCCGGACGATCGGCGAGCACGGCGTCCTGACGCTGCGGCTCGGCATGTCCCCCGGCACCCGCAGCGAGTACGAGCAGCTGCTCAAGGGCTTCCGCTCCACCGCCGCCGCCACCCAGGAGGACCGCTGGGCGCGCGCCGTCGAGTTCCTGTTCGAGCGGCTCGTCGTCCGCTGGGAGGTCGCCGGCGTCGCCACGAGCGGGCAGAAGGACCTGCTGCGACGCCTGCGCGTCGCCACCCGCGACGAGCGCCACGCGATCCGCGACGGCCTGCGCCAGCACCTCGCCGAGCACCTGCCGGACGTCGCGGCGCCCTGAGCGGCGGCCGTCCTACGAGGCCGCGAGCGCGCGGTCGATCAGCAGCGCGGTCACCAGGTCGGTCCGGCGCTGCGCCAGCGGTGCGCCGAGCGCCTCCTGCGCCTGCGCGAGCCGGTGGCTGACGGTCTTCTCGTGCACCCCGAGCAGCG
Organism: Conexibacter sp. W3-3-2; assembly: GCF_009707605.1. Taxonomy (NCBI): domain Bacteria; kingdom Bacillati; phylum Actinomycetota; class Thermoleophilia; order Solirubrobacterales; family Conexibacteraceae; genus Conexibacter; species Conexibacter sp. W3-3-2. The sequence continues at coordinate 2,505,002 of NZ_WLYW01000001.1, forward strand.
CCGCCGCGCCCGTCTTGCGCTCCCCCGCGTCGAAGTACGCCCGCAGCGTCTCGCGCAGCCGCACGGCCCGCGGCGTCGCGGCGCCCAGCTCCTCCCCGAGGACCGTGGCGACCAGGCGGCGCGCCGCGTCCTCGTCGGCCAGGAGCGCGGCGAGCACCGCCACGTCCGGGTAGGCGACCGCGGCGCCGCCCGGATGGATCCGCTCCAGGGCGCGCAGCGCGACCAGCGCGTCACGGGCACCGCCCACCAGCTCCCCGACGCCGGGACGGACGGTCGCGACCACGCACCAGGTCCCGGCCGGCACGGCGGCGAGCGCGGTCGCCGCCGCCCGGCGCGCGTCCGCGACGACGGCGAACCAGCTGACGTGCGCGCCGTCGACGAGGTCGAGCCCCATCCGCGGCGGGTCCGCGAGCGCCGCGGCGACCCGTCCGACCGCCGCCGCCGGGCCGCCCGTCGGCGCGCGGACCGCGACGACGACCTGCGCGCGGTCGAGCGGGTGGTCGAGCAGCGCGGGGTCCGCGGGCTCCCCGGCGAGCAGGGCGCGCAGCAGCGCCTCGCGCCGCCGTCCCGACACCGCCGCCTCCGCGGCGATCGCCGACCAGCGCCGCACGATCAGCTCGCTGATCCGGTCGACGTACCGGGCCAGGTGGTCCGCCGAGGCGCGGGCCAGCCGGTGATGGGCCGCCGCGTCGGCCCCGCTCGCGGCGATCCGGTCGAGCCACAGCAGCAGCAGCGCGGCGGCCCCGAGCCGGTAGGCGCGCAGCATCACCGGCAGCGCGTCCTCCTGCGCGGCGAGCCGGTCCAGCAGCTCCAGCGCGCCCTCGGGCACGTCGAGCCCGTCGGCCGGCATGCCGCCCGCCAGGGTCGTGACGATCGCCTGCACGTTCGCCCGCGAGGTGGAGCGCACCAGCTCCCGCAGCGCGCCGTCCGGGCCCGCCAGCTCGGGCTGGCGGTCGAGGATCGCGGCGGACACCGCGTCGGTGAGCGCCTCGAGGTCGGGCAGCGCGGCGAGCGCGAAGGCGCGCAGCGCCGCGTCGTCGAGGTCCTCGCCCATCGGCCGATGCTATGCGGCGGACACGACCTCCCCGTCACGGCGGGCGCGGCCCCGCTTGACGGCGTGCCGGCGGCAGACGAAGAACGGGTCCCAGTCGGGGCCGTGGTCGGGCAGCGCCGCGCGGTCCGCGATCACCTCGCCGCCGTGGAACGCCGCCATCAGGTCGCGGCCGACGATCGCCGACGCCGTGCCGACGCCGCCGCGCATCGTGAACGCGATCCCGTACAGGAACACGGTCGACGCACCCGCCAGGTACAGCCCGTCGATCTCGGTGCGGACCGGCAGCCGCCGCCCCGGCCCGATCTGCTCCTTGCTGTTGAGCGGCCCGTACGGCATCCGCGAGAGCGTGTACCGCTCGTGCGTCTGCGGCGTCGCGGACTCCTGCCAGACCACGTGCCCGCGCAGCTCCGGCAGGGCCTCCAGCGTGCGCTCGAGCATGACCGCCTCGACCTCGGCCTTGCGCTCCTGGTAGGCGGGCCGGTCCTCGTAGTCCTCGCCCGCGTACGGATCGCCGCCGCCCCAGAACGCCGGATCGTCCGGGACCGTCGTGAACGCCTCGATCGACGAGTGGCCCGGCGTGCCGAAGTGCCGCACGCCGCCGGTCTTGAGCGTCGGGGAGCTGATCGCCAGCCAGCCGTCCGGGTCCCACCGGCCACGGTCCATGAGGTCGAAGGTCGTCTGCTGGTCGTAGCGGCGGTGCAGGACGTAGTTCGTCGCCGGCCGCGTCGCCGACAGGTCGATGTCGGCCGCGAGGTACAGCGAGAAGATCGAGTGCGGCCGCTCGAACCGCCGGATCCGCCGCACCGTCCGGGCCTTCAGGTGCTCCGGGCCCACGAGGTCCAGGAACGTGCGGTGCGCGTCGGCGTTGCTGACGACGACGTCCGCGGCGATCCGCTCGCCCTCGTCGAGCGTCACCCCCGTCACGCGACCGGCGACGACGTCGATCGACCGCACGCGCGCCTTCGTCCGGACCGCGCCGCCGTGGCTGCGGATCACCTCCGTGAGGTTCGCGGCGAGCACCTGACCGCCCTGCGTCGGGAAGAACGCCCCCGCCTTGAAGTAGTGGCGCAGCAGCGCGGCGACGAGCAGGGCGGGCGTGCGGTCCGGCGGCGTGTTGTGCAGGTGCACCAGCGACACCAGCGCCGCCGACGCCTGCGGGCTCAGCCCGTTGCGGGCGAACAGCGCGGTGATCGGCTGCTCGAGTCCGCGCACGATCTGCGCGAGCTCGAGCGGGCGGCGCGCGAGCGGCAACATCGCGCCGACCGCGTGCGGCACGTCGTTGATGCGGTCGAACCCCTCCCCGATCAGGCGCAGGTGGGCGACGCAGCGGCGCAGCCCGTCGGCGTCCGCCGGGAACGCGGCGGCGAGGTTGTCGGCCAGGCCCTCCCACGAGGTCGGCACCCGGAACGCGTGCTCGGGCAGCTGGACCGTGTCCATCCCCGCGTCGTCCATCCGCGACCAGGCGATCCGGTCCTCCACCCCGAGACCGCGCAGGACCGTCGGGATGAGGCCGTCGGACCCCGGGACGCAGCCACCGACGTAGTGCACGCCGACGTCGAACTCCCAGGCCTTGCGGCGGCGGAACACCTGCGAGCAGCCGCCGAGCATCTCGTGCTGCTCGAGGACGAGGACCGAGCGGCCGCACGCGGCGAGGCACGCCGCCGTCGTCAGGCCACCGAGACCGGAGCCGACGACGATCACGTCGTGGCGGGGGACGGAGGAGCTCATGCCCGCATGCTCCCCGCGGCGCCGCGGCGACCGCAAGGGCGGGTTGGGAGCGCCGCAGGCTCCGCCCCGGACAACGCGGCCCCGTAGGGTTGCGCCATGCCCGTCACCGTCCCTGATCGCCTGCTGCTCGGCTCCGGCCCGTCGCCCGTCCCGCAGCAGATCCTCGACGCCCTCGCCCGGCCGACGATCGGGCACCTCGACCCGGCGTTCGGCGCCCTCATGGACGAGGTCGCCGACGGCCTGCGCACCGCGTTCCGGACCGCGAACCGCGTCGCGTTCCCGGTCAGCGCGACCGGCAGCGGCGGCATGGACCTCATGGTCGCCAACCTCGTGCAGCCCGGGGACCGCGTCGTCTGCGGCATCCACGGCCTGTTCGGGCAGCGGATGGCCGAGGCGCTCGGCCGGCAGGGCGCGCACGTCGTGCGGGTGGACGCCGAGTGGGGCCGGGCGATCGACCCGCAGGAGCTCGTCACCGCGATCCACGCGGGCGACACCGCCGCGGCGTTCGTCGTCCACGGCGAGACGTCCACGGGCGTCGCGCAGCCCCTCGACGGCATCGCCGACGCCTGCCGCGAGCATGACGCCCTGTTCCTCCTGGACTGCGTGACCTCGTTCACCGGGCACCCGCTCGACCTCGAGGCGAGCGGCGTCGACGCGGCGTTCAGCGGCAGCCAGAAGTGCCTCAACGCGCCCCCCCGGCCTCGCGCCGTTCACGCTCGGCGACCGGGCGATGCAGCGCGTCGACGGCGGCTCGCGCTCCTGGTACTTCGACCTCTCGCTGGTGCTCGGCTACTGGCGCGACGGCGGCGCCGCGGGCGGCGCGCGCGCCTACCACCACACCGCCCCGATCAACAGCGTCTACGCGCTGCACGAGGCGCTCGAGCTCGTCCACGACGAGGGCCTGCAGGCGCGCTGGGACCGGCACGCCACCGCGCACGCCGCGCTGCGCGACGCGCTCGCGGTGCTCGGGCTGCCGCGCCTGGCGCCCGAGGGCGAGCAGCTCCACCCGCTGCTCGCGGTCACGCCCCCGCCGGACGTCGACGAGGCAGCCGTCCGCGGCGCGCTGCTGCAGGACCACGGCATCGAGATCTCCGGTGGCCTCGGCCCGCTCGCCGGCCGGCTCTGGCGCGTCGGGGTCATGGGCGTCGGCGCGAACCCCGAGCCGCAGGAGCGGCTCGTCACCGCGCTCGCGACGCTGCTCGGGCGCGAGGCCGCCCCCGCGCTCGACACGCTCGCGGCGGGCTGGGCGGCCGCGTGAGCCACGAGGAGGACACCGCGACGGTCGCGGGCATCGTCGACCCGGCCGCGTTCGCCGACCTCATCGCGGGCTACTGCCTGGAGGTCGAGCCCCACCAGCAGGTCACCGTCCGCTCGACGACGCTCGCCGCCCCGCTGCTGCTGGAGCTGCAGCGCGCGATCCTGCAGCGCGAGGGCTGGCCGCTGCTGCGCGTCGAGCTCCCGGGACAGACCCGCGGGTACTACGAGCACGCCGCCGACTGGCAGCTCGACGACTTCCCGCAGCTCACCCTCACCGAGGCGAAGAAGCTCGACGCGACCGTGGCGATCCAGGCCCCCGACGACGTGCACGCCCTCCAGGGCCTCGACCCGCAGAAGCTCATGCGCGCCCGCCGCGCCCGCGGGCCCGTCTCCGAGGCGACGATGAAGAAGCGCTGGTGCACGAGCCTGTGGCCGACCGCGTCGCTGGCCGCGGGCGCCGGCATGAGCCTCACCGAGTTCGCGACGTTCGTGCGCGGCGCGCTGTTCCTCGACCGGCCCGCCGGACCGGTGGCGGCCTGGAACGAGCTCGGGCACTTCCAGGACCAACTCATCAGGCGCGTCGCGCCGGCGAGCGAGATCCGGATCGAGGCACCGGGCACCGACCTGCGGCTCAAGGTCAAGGGACGCGGCTGGGTGAACTCCGACGGCAAGCGCAACATGCCCTCCGGCGAGGTCTTCACCGGCCCGCACGAGCGCAGCGCCACCGGGCACATCCGCTTCGACGTGCCGTCGTCCCCCGCCGGGGTCGAGGTGTCCGGCGTCGAGCTCGAGTTCCGCGACGGCGAGGTCGTCAAGGCCCGCGCCGACGTCGGCGACGCGTACCTCCAGCAGGCGCTCGCGACCGACGACGGCGCCCGCCGCCTGGGCGAGCTCGGCATCGGCACGAACTTCGGGATCGACCGCCCCGTCGGCGTCATCCTCTTCGACGAGAAGATCGGCGGCACCGTGCACTGCGCGCTCGGACGCAGCTACGACGAGACCGGCGGCAAGAACCGCAGCGCGCTGCACTGGGACCTCATCTGCGACCTGCGCGGAGGCGGCCGCCTCACCGCCGACGGCGAGGTCTTCCAGGAGAACGGGAAGTTCGTGCTGTGAGTCGCCAGGACGTCTGGTTCACCAGCGGCGGCGAGCGGATCGCCGCCTGGTGGTACCCCGCCGCCGGCCGCGCCGACGGGGAGCGCGGTACCTGCGTCGTGATGGCCAACGGCTTCAGCATGACCCGCCACGACGGGCTGCCCGCCTACGCGCAGGCGCTCAGCGACGCGGGCGCCGGCGTGCTCGTCTTCGACCACCGCTTCCTCGGCGACAGCGGCGGCACGCCCCGCCAGCGGTTCCGGGCCGGCGAGCAGCTCGAGGACTGGCGCAACGCGCTCGCCTACGTGCGCGGCCGTGACGACGTCGACCCCGCGCGCGTCGTCGCCTGGGGCTTCAGCTTCTCCGGCGGGCACGTCACGAAGCTCCTGCAGCGCGACCACGGCCTCGCGGCCGGGCTCCTCGTCTGCCCGTTCGTCGACGGCCCCCGCCGGGTGCTGAGCGCCGGCCCGGGCGACATCGCCTGGCTGCTGCCGCGCGCGCTCGCCGACCTCGCCGGCCGCCACACGACGATCCCGGTGACCGCCCAGCCGGGCTCCCGCGCCGCGATGACGCTCCCCGGCGAGGCCGACGGCTTCGCCCGCGCCGTCCCGGCGGACTCGCCGTGGCGCAACGAGATCTCGCCCGGGCTGTTCGCCACGGTCGCGCTGCACGCCCCGTGGATCACCGCGGCGCGGATCCGCGTGCCGGTGTGGATCGCGCTCGGCGAGCGCGACGTCAGCGCCCCCGCGGCCGGGATCGAGGCGCTCGCCCGGCGCGCGCCGCACGCCGAGCTGCACCGCTACGACCACGACCACTTCGATCCGTTCGTCGGCGAGGAGCCCGCGCGGCTCGCCGCCGCCCAGATCGCGTTCCTGCGACAGCGGTCACTGTTGCACTAGAATCCCGTGGCGGATGGGACGCCACGGATGAGCGAGACCATGTACGGCCCCGGCGGGCGCATGTACGGCTTCCCGCCGGGCATGCGCGCCGTCCGCCACGACGACGACGTGCACGCGCTCGCCGGCGCACGGATCGACGACGTCGAGGGACGCCGGATCGGCACGATCGCCGCGATCCTCGTCTCCCGCCACGACGGGCACAACCGCTTCTTCCTCGTCCGTCGGCGCGGGCGCAGCGGCGGGCTGTGCGCCGTGCCCGTGCAGGGCGCGGTCGCCGGTGGCGGCCGGGTGTGGTGCCCCTACCCCGGCCGGCAGATCGACCGTGGGCCGCGGCTGCCCGAGCACGGCGTGCTCAGCCCCCGCGTCGACCGCGAGCTGCGCGGCCTCTTCGGCCTCCCCGCCCCCGCGACCGAGGCGCCCGCCTGGGAGCGCCGCGCGTCGGTCAGCCGCGCGCAGCGCGACCCCGCCCGTCCCGAGGCGATCCTCTGGATCCCCGGACCGCGCGCCGCGAACGACCGGCGCTCCGGGCTGGACCGGCGCACCGGCGAGCCCGCCCCGGGCGCGGCACCGACCGGCGACGGCGCGCTGCCCGTCGCGCTCGAGCGCCGACGCCAGGGCCGCCGGATCACCGACCTGCTGGACGGATAGCCCTTCAGACCGGGGACCCGCCTGCCGATATCCGTCCAGGGCCGTCCACCGCGCCGGAACCTCCCGCCCGTCGCGCGGTTGGCAGCTCCGAAACCCGGCAGTCATGGAGGCACTGCAATGGCCCGTCCCACGGCCCACCGACACCACCCCAGCCGTCGTCTCGCCCTCGCGCTCGTCGCGAGCGCCGGACTCGCCGCCGCCGCCCCGGCCGGCGCGCAGACCGCCACGAACCCGTTCAACTGCGACGCCAGCGCGCTGCGCGGCGTCGTCCTGGGCACCGCGTCGCTGGAGCCCGCCTCCGCCAACCGCGGCCAGGCGTCCTGCCAGAACGCCACCGGCGGCCTCACCGGGGTGCTGCCCGCGCCGCTCGCCGCGTCCGCGGTCGTCGCCCGCACGATCTCCGGCGGTCCCGCCGACCGCCCCGACCTGCGCACCGCCCTCGCCATCGGCGGCCTCGCCGACGTGAAGATCGGGGCGCTCGGCCTGCCGCTGCAGCTGCCGGTCGACACCGTCCTGGACTCCGTGCAGCCGCTGCTCGTGCCGCTGAACGGCCTGCTCGCGCCCGTCGCGTCGCTGCTCGGCGTCCCGAACCTCTCGCTGGACCTGCGGCCCGCGCTGGCCCAGCTGCTCCCCAACGGCGGGCTGCCCGACAGCATCGTCTCCGCCGACGCCGTGCTCGCCTACGCGGGCGCCCGCTGCACCGACGGGAAGGCCGTCCCGTTCTCGACCTCCTCGGTCACCGGGCTGAAGGTCCTCGGACAGCCGGTCGTCGTCGACTCCGCGCTGCAGGACACGCTGAACCTCATCGACACCGCCTCGATCGACCCGTCGCGGCTCGACCCGCTGGCGCTCCTGCCCACCGCCACGCTCGACACGCTCACCGGGACCCCGCTCGTCAGCGGGCTCGTGAACACCGCGCTGCGGCCGCTGATCCAGTCGCTGCTCGACGCGCTCCCGAACATCGAGGTGCCCGCCACCGTCGCCAACGTGAAGATCACCGCCGGCGGCCGCAGCGCGGAGGACGGCGTCCTCACCCAGCAGGCGCTGCGCGTCCAGATCAGCGTGCTGAACCAGGCGATCGCCGACGTGACGATCGGCGAAGCGCGCGTGAACACCGCGGGCGCCGACTGCACCCCGCCCGCCCCGGCGGTCACCCCGCCGACCACCACCGACCTCGCGCTGCAGTGCACCACGCGGCGGCTCGTGCTCGAGGACGTCATCGCGCGCGGCGACCGCGTCTCGCTCATCGGCGCGGCCGACCGGGCGCTCGCCGGGAAGACCGTGTCGATCCGCTTCCTCGCCACCGGCCGGATCGTGGCGCGGGTGCGGATCGCCCCCGACGGCAGCTTCCGCGCGACCGCGCCGCTGCCCTCCCGGAGCGTGCGCTCCGGCAACCGCGCGCGCTACCAGGCGGTCGTCGGACGCGAGAAGTCCCTCGACCTCAAGCTCGAGCGGCGGATGGTCGTCAGCGGGGTCTCCGTCCGCGACGGCAAGGTCACGATCGCCGGCCGCGTCACCCGCCCGCTCGCACGTCCGGCCGCGACGATCACCGTCACGCGCCGGGTGTCCTGCAAGAAGATGGCGGTCGTCGCGCGCGTGAAGCCCCGCTCCGACGGCAGCTTCCGCGTGACCGTGCCCGCCCCCGAGGGGCAGCTGGCCGCCGTGTACCGGCTCGGGACGCGCGTGCGCAAGACCGCGGGGAACGCCAAGACGTTCCCGACGTTCACGCTGCCGCGCGCCGTCGACCTCTCCTAGAGGGAAGCGCGACGGTCCCCCGGGCCGACCCGGGGGACCGTCGCGCGAGGTTCACGATCTGCGCCGTGCGCGCGAGTAGGGTGCGGTGCAGTCATGCGCAGAACGAAGATCGTCGCGACCATCGGCCCCGCCTCCCGGGATCCGGAGACCCTCGCCCGCATGGTCGACGCGGGGATGGACGTGGTGCGGCTGAACTTCAGCCACGGCTCCCACGACCAGCACCGCGAGACCGCGCAGATGGTCCGGGAGGCCGCCAACCGCGCCGGGCGCCCCGTCGCGATCCTCCAGGACCTCCCCGGCCCGAAGCTGCGGATCGGCCCGCTGGCCGACGACCGCGTCGACCTGAACCTCGGGGACGTCGTCACCTTCACCTGCGGGGAGGACGACCCGCCCCCCGGGACCGCGACGCGGATGAGCATCACCTGGGACGGCCTCGCCGACGCGATGGAGCCCGGGGACGTCCTCTACCTCGCCGACGGCACGGTGCGGCTGCGGACGCTCGCCTCCCGCCCCGGCGAGGTCGACGCCGAGGTCGAGATCGCCGGCAGCGTCGCCAGCCGGCAGGGGCTGAACATCCCCGGTCCGGTCGACCAGCTTCCCGCCGTCCCGGCGGAGGACCTCGAGCACCTCAAGGCCGGTCTGGCGATCGGCGTCGACCTCGTCGCGCTGTCGTTCGTGCGGCGCCCGGAGGACATCACGTCCGTGCGCGAGCACACGCGCGTGCCGCTGATCGCGAAGATCGAGAAGCCGCAGGCCGTCGCGCGCGCCGAGGAGATCCTGCGCGCCGCCGACTGCGTCATGGTCGCCCGCGGCGACCTCGGGATCGAGCTGCCGATCGAGGAGGTGCCGATGGTCCAGAAGCGCCTCCTGCGGCTCGCCGGGTCGCTGGCGCGCCCGGCGATCACCGCCACCCAGATGCTCGACTCGATGGTCCACTCCTCGCGCCCGACGCGCGCGGAGGTCACCGACGTCGCCAACGCGATCCTCGACGGCACCGACGCCGTGATGCTGTCGCAGGAGACCGCGGTCGGCGCGTACCCCGTCGGGGCGGTCGCGATGCTCGACGCGATCGCGCGGCAGACGGAGAAGGAGGCGCCCTACCGGCGCTGGAACGAGTCGCGCGTCGCCCGCGACGCCCGCGATCCCTCCTACACCGTGGCGCACTCCGCGTGCGAGGCGGCGCGGGACCTCGAGCTCGACGCGCTGGTCGTGCCGACGCTGTCGGGCCGCTCGGTGCGGCTCGTGAGCGCGCACCGCCCCAACGTGCCGATCTACGCGCTCTCCCCGGGCAAGGAGACCGTGCGCCGCTGCGGCCTCATGTGGGGCGTGCGGGCCGCGTCGCTGCGCCGCCACGAGGTCACCGAGGAGCTCATCGCCGACGCCGCCCGGCGGGTCGTGGAGCTCGGCTGGCTGCAGCCCGGCCAGCGCGTCGGGATCACCGCCGGGCTGCCGAGCGGCCGGCCGGGGTCGACCTCCCTGTTCCAGGTGCAGGTCCTGCCCCAGCCGGGCGAGACCTGGCCGTCGTGAACCGGGGACCGCGCACCGTCGCGACGGCGCTCGTGGCGCTCGCGACGCTCGGCGCGCTGCCCGCGGGTGCGGGGGCGTCGGAGCGCGCCCGGCTCTACTTCACCACCGGGGAGCAGTTCCGCACGGTCACCCGCACGCTGCCCGCCGGCGGCTCCACCGTGCTGCCGACGCTGCGTGCGCTGCTGCGCGGGCCGACGGCCGCCGAGCGCGCCCGCGGCATCGACACGCAGCTGCCCAAGGGCCTGCGGGTCTCGTCGCTGACGATCACCGGCAGCGGCCGGGTGCGGCTGTCGATGTCGCGCGAGCTGCTGCAAGGCGTGCCGGTCGCGGCCGCGGAGCGCACGCCCGACCAGACGTCCCTGCTGCGGGCCAGGCTCGGCCAGCTGCTGTACACCGTCACGCAGTTCGGGGACGTGACCGGGGCGCGCGTGCTCGTCGGCGACACCGTCGTCGAGGACGACCTCGACCGCCAGGACTACCAGCCGCCCCGGCCCACGTTCGGCACCACGCCCGGCCCGACGACCGCGCCCGCGCCGGCGGCCGGCCCGGTCGTCCCCGGCGTCCGCGAGATCCAGCAGCGACTCGCGGAGCTGCGCTTCCTCCCCGCCGACGCGGTCGACGGGATCGACGGCTACCGCACGCGGCAGGCGGTCACCGCGTTCCAGGCGTGGCACGGGCTGCAGCGCGACGGCGTCGTCGGCCCGATGACGCAGGCGAAGCTCGCCCAGGCGGGCGTGCCCCGTCCGCGGCTCGGCGGCCCGGCGCGGCGGATCGAGGTGTTCCGTGATCGCGGCGTGATCCTGCTGATCGAGGGCGGCCGGACCGTCCGCGCGATCCACGTGTCGACCGGCGCGGGCGCCAACGCCACCCCGACCGGGCGCTACACGGTGACCCGCAAGGAGCTGCGGTCGTGGTCGGTCCCCTACCGCGTGTACCTCCCGTACGCGTCGTACTTCAACCAGGGCATCGCCTTCCACGAGTGGTCCGACGTGCCGGCCTTCCCCGCCTCGCACGGCTGCGTGCGCGTCCCGGCCCCCGAGGCACCCGTCGTCTACGCGTTCGCGCGCACGGGCACCGCGGTCGTCGTCGCCTGACGCGCGGGCGCGGGCGGGGCGGGCGGGCGCGCGGGCCCGCAAGCGGGTTCTGGGTGATCCGGGACCCATATATGGCCTGCAGATCACCCAGAATCGCGCCCGGGGCGCCACGGGCGGCGGGAGCGCGGGCGCTCGCCCGGACGGGGCGCTTGGCACACGCACGCCGCGGGCGCCGCGCACGCGGCGCTGCGGGCAGAGACCGCCGCCCCCGCGACCAGGCCGTTCTGGGTGATCCGAGACCCATATGTGGCACCCAGACCACCCAGAACGCGCGGTGTGGGGTGGGACGGCTCGCCGGACTGCCAGCGCCTGGGCACGCGCGAACGCACCGGCCGACCGAGCCCCGCCGCGCCCGACCAGTCCGTACTGGGTGATCCGGGACCCAGATATGGCACCCAGATCACCCAAAACCCGTCCTGGGCGCCTCGGGCGCAGCGGGCGCGTGGGCGCCTCGGGCGCGTGGGCGCAGCGGGCGCGTGGGCGCCTCGGGCGCAGCGCCCGCGCCGGGCGCCGCTACGCGGCCTCGCGGCGGGCGAGCAGGAGACCGCCGACCGCCATGGCGACCAGGACCGCCACGGCGACGATCGCCTCGGGCGAGCCGAGGTCGTCGAGCGACCCGCCGAGCGCGGTGTAGGCGAACGCGCGCGGCGCGCAGCCCAGGGCGGTCGCGGCGACGAACGCGCGCAGCGTCACCGGCGCAAGGCCGGCCGCGTAGTTGACGAGGCTGTACGGCACGCCCGGCGCGATCCGCGCGTACAGCACCGACAGGAAGCCGCGGCGGCCGATCCACGCGCGCACGGCACCCAGGCGCGCCCAGCGCGCGGCGAGCTCGACGACCGCGTCGTGCGCCCACCAGCGCGCCAGCGAGAACGCGAGCGCGCCGCCGAGCACGAACGCGGTGATCGTGATCGGGGTGCCCAGCGCGGTGCCGAACAGCAGGCCGCTCGCGCCCGCCAGCAGCGGGCCGGGAAACAGGCAGACCGTGAGCAGCCCGCCCGCCACGACGAACGCGACCGGCGCCCACGCGCCCGTGCGGTCGACCTCGTCGCGCAGCCCGTCCGCCGAGGGGTCGAGCCCCAGCCCGACCGCGACGAGCAGTGCCGCGAGGACGGCCCCGAGCAGACCGACCCGCAGCAGCGGACGGGCGTCGCTCAGCCGTGCCGCTCGGCCAGCCACGCGGCCTCGAGCCGACCGAGCTCGGTGACCGGCTCGTCCCCGTACACCCACTCGCGCGCGATCCGGTGGAAGTTCGCCTTCGCCTCGAGCTGGCCGAGGACCGCGAGCGTCAGGTGCTCCAGGCGCCGCCCGAACAGGTACTCGGCCGGCATCGACTCGTGCCGGAAGCGCGCGAAGTGCTCGCCCATCGGCGTGGACACCCCGAGCACGACGTCGGAGGCCAGCTCGGGCGTCAGCTGCACCTCCTCGTCCTCCGTGTACCAGCCCGACGCCATGCTGACGAAGTCGAGCAGCCGCTCGACCTCCATCTCGCGCTCGCTGGAGAGGAACCCCTCGCGCACCCACAGCTCGCGCAGCTCCTCCCCGCGCCCCTCGTGCGCGAGCCGCTGCGACGCGGTCTCCACGTCGGCGACCGACCGGTCGATCGTCTTGAACAGCCCGAAGTCCAGGAAGCAGACGCGCCCGTCGGGCATCACGAGGAAGTTGCCCGGGTGCGGGTCGCCGCTGAACTGCAGGAACCGGTACATCGACCCGAAGTAGAAGCGGAAGACGATCTCGCCGAGCCGGTCGCGCTCCTCGTCGGTGCAGCGGGCCTTGAACGCCTCGAAGCCCTCCCCGTCGACGAACTCGGTGACGATCACGCGCTCGCGGCACAGGTCGGAGACCACGCCGGGGATGACGATGAACGGGTGGTCGCGGTAGATCCGCGCGAGCCGCTTCTGGTTGGACGCCTCGAGCTCGTAGTCGAGCTCCTCGACGACCCGCTCCCGGATCTCCTGCGTGAGCGCCTGCGTGTCGAGGCCGGGCATCAGCCGGCTGATCAGACGCATGATCATCCCGAGGTTCTGGAGGTCCGCCCGCACCGCGGCGTTCACGCCCGGGTACTGGACCTTCACCGCGACCTCGCGACCGTCCTCGCGCAGCCGCGCGCGGTACACCTGGCCGATCGACGCGGCGGCGATCGCCTCCTCGTCGAAGTCGCTGAAGACCGCGGAGAGCGATTCGCCGAGATCGGCCTCGATGACCTTGCGCATGTCCTTGAAGGCGACCTTCGGGGCCGCGTCGCGCAGGGCGGCGAGCTTCGCCTGGAACTCCTCGCGGTGCTCCTCGGGCACGATCCCGACGTCGAGGAACGAGAGCACCTGGCCGAGCTTCATCGCGGCGCCCTTCATGGTCCCCAGGACGGTGACGAGCTGCTCGGCGGCCTCGAACTGCCGGCGCTCCATCGCGCGCCGGGCGGCGTCGTCGGAGCGCACCGTGTTGGCCGCGCGCGTGCCCATCTGCTTCACCGACTGGGAGGCGGCCATCCGCCCGACCCGCGCGGCGCGCGCGTAGCGGTTGGTCGGGACCTTCTGCTCCTTCTCCGCCATGACCGGGAATCTACGCGACGGGTACGCCGGGCCCCCGGCCGGGAAGGACCTGCGACATGCTCCGCAGGTCGCGCCGTCTCGTCCCCGCGCTCCTCGTGCTCGTCGCCGCGCCCGCCCCGGCGCTCGCCGCGCGCCCGAACGCGTCGGGGCGCAGCGCGCGCGAACGGCGCGGACAGCAGGCCGGTGCCGCGCGCTGATCGGGGAGACGGCGGCGACCGCCCCGGTGCTGTTGCCCGACGGGCGCGTGCAGGCGGTCGCGGAGCCGGCGCGTCGCGGGGGCGGCAGCGCGATGGTGGAGCGCCGCCGCCCGCGCCGCTAGAGCTGCTCGATCTTCGAGCCCGGCACGATGTCGTCGCTGCCGTCGGGCCAGCGCACCCAGGCCTTGTGGCCGCCGTCGTAGTCGTCGCCGAGGTGGATCAGCGTGGCGTCCTCGTCGAGCGCCTTGCAGGGCGCGGAGCCCTCGGGGTCCAGGCCGCGCCAGATCCGCACGAAGCTGTTGTGCTCCCACTCGTCGGCGACCGTGGTCGGGTCGGTGTGCCCGGGGCGGATCACGGTCTCCGGCGGCAGCGCGAGCAGCACCTCCATGATCGAGTGCTTGATGTCCGCGAACGTGGTGTGCCCCGGGGCGCGGACGCCGCCGACGGAGTTCTTGAACAGGGTGTCACCGGTGAACACCTCGCCGCCGACGTGCAGCGACAGCATCCCGAGCGTGTGGCCGGGCGTGTGCAGCACGTCGATCTCGAGCTCGCCGATCGTGAGTCGCTGACCGGGCAGCACCTCGCCGGTGACGAGGGCCGCGTACTGGTCCTCCAGCAGCGCGGTCTCCGACGGGTTGGAGAGCACCTCGACGTCCGGGTAGGCGTCGACGACCGCCTGCAGGTCGCAGACGTGGTCGTAGTGGTGGTGGGTCAGCAGGACGTGGGTGACGGTGACGTCGAGCTCCTTGGCGCGCTCGATCAGCGGCGCGACGGGGCCTCCCGCGTCGACGAAGAAGGCGGTCCCGCCCTCCTTGTCGGCCACGAGGTACGTGTTGGTCACGAAGTCGGGGAGCAGGCTGCGTTCGGTGATCACGCCCCCAACCCTAGCCCGCCGGGTCGGCCGGCTCGGCGGGCACCGTCGCGTGGAGCAGCCCGTCGCGCTCACGCACGATCCCGCGCGCGGCGAGTCCCGCGACGAGCTCGTCGACCGCGCCCTCGACGGGCAGGCCGACGGTGGCGGCGACGTGCCGCGCCCACGGGAGCCGTGCGAGCGCCGCGGCGTCGCGCGGGGCGTGCACGAGCGTGTGGACGACGGCGCGGCGGCCGGCGTGCCGGGCGGCGGCGGGCAGGTCGTGCTCCCAGGCTGCGTAGCGGTCCAGGCTGCGGGCGATCGCGGCCGGCACGTCGGTCACCACCGGGCCGTGGCCGGGGACGACGATCCGCGGGTCGAGCGCGGCGACCCGGTGGACCGCGGCCGCCATCGCGGCGACGCCCCCGGGCTCGTGGAAGCGCGCCCACGCGACGTCCCCGTCCTGGACGAGGTCCCCGGTGAGCGCGATCCGGTCGACCGGCTCCCAGTAGACGACGGCACCGGGCGTCTGCCCGCCGACGTGCACGACGTGCAGCTCGCGGTCCCCGGCGGCGAGCACGTCCCCGTCGGCGAGCACGCGGTCGACCGGGAACGGGGGCACGTCGAAGGCCAGGAACGCGCGATCGCACCGGTGGTCCAGGTCGGCGGCGTGGAGCGCGACCGGCACCCCGTGCTCGCGCGCGAGCCGGCCGACCCCGCCGACGTGGTCGTCGTGGGCGTGGGTGAGGAGCACCGCGGTGAGGTCACCGGGCCGCAGACCCGCGTCGGCGAGCAGCCGGTCGATCGCGGCGCGGGACGCCACCCGGCCGGAGCCCGCGTCGACGAGCACGGGGGCGCGCCCGAGCACGAGCGCGACGGTCGCGCTCGGCGTGCGGCCGGGGAGCACGCGCAGCCAGGGAGGGAGCATCGGTGGAGGGTAGGGTCTGGTCATGCCCGCCCTTCTCCACACCTGCTACCGCATCGGCGACATCGATCGCTCGGTCGCGTTCTACGAGGCCCTCGGCTTCGAGGAGCTGCGCCGCATGCCGATCCGCGACGAGGCGATCAACGTCTTCATGGGCCTGCCGGGGGACGGCGCCCGGCTGGAGCTGACCTACAACTTCGGGGTCGAATCCTACGACCTCGGCACCGGCTACAACCACATCGCGATCACCAGCGAGGACCTCGACGCGACGCTGGCGGCGCTCGCCGAGAAGGGCATCGAGCCGGAGAAGCCGCCCTACAGCATCCGCGAGGGCGGCTCCCGGCTGTGCTTCGTGCGGGATCCGGACGGCTACCGGATCGAGCTCATCGAGACGTCCGGATAGCACACGGGACTCCCGCCGCCGGATGCGCGAGGATGCGGGCCGTGACGGAGGTCCCCGCATCCCCCGCCCGCCGTCGGCTCGCCGTCTGCGACCTCGGCTCCAACTCGTTCCGCCTGGTCGTCTTCACGGCGGTGGACGGCTGGTGGAGGCGCACCGACGAGATCTACCAGCCGGTCCGCATCGGCGAGGGGATGGCGGCGACCGGCGCGCTGGGCGCCGAGCCGATGAAGCGGGCGCTCGACACGATCACGGTCTTCTCGCACTTCTGCGCGGCGAGCGGCCTGCAGCCGGACGAGATCGACGCGGTGGCCACCAGCGCGATCCGCGACGCCACGAACCAGGCGGCGTTCCTGCAGCGGGCGCGCAAGAAGGGCGGCATGGACATCCGGGTCCTGTCGCGCGAGGAGGAGGCCCACTACGGCTACCTCGCCGCGGTGAACTCGACGACGCTCGCGGACGGCGCCGTCCTGGACATCGGCGGCGGCTCGATGCAGCTCGTCGGGGTCACCGGCCGCCACGCGACCGACCGCGCGTCCTGGCCGCTGGGCGCGGTGCGGATGACCGAGCGGTTCCTCGACCACGACGGTCCGGCGACGCCGAAGCAGCTCGACCGCCTGCGCGCGCACGTGGCCGCGGAGCTCGAGTCGCACCCGTGGATCGGGCGCAGCGGCAAGCGGCTCGTCGGGGTCGGCGGCACGGTCCGCAACCTCGCGGTCGCCGCGCAGCGGATGGCGGACATGCCCGCGGGGGGCGGCGTGCAGGGGTACGCGGTCGAGCGGGCGTGCGTCGACGAGCTGGTCGAGCGCGTCGCGGCGCTCCCGCGGTCCGAGCGCGGCAGCGTCCCGGGCGTGAAGCCGGCCCGGGCGGACGTCATCGTCGCGGGCCTCACGGTCATCCAGTCGGTCATGGAGATCGGGGGGTTCCCGGCGATCGAGGCGACCGAGGCCGGGCTGCGCGAGGGGGTCTTCTACTCCCGGTTCCTCGAGGACCGCGGGGACCCGCCGCTGTTCGAGGACGTGCGCTCGGCGAGCGTCCTGAACCTCGCCGCCCAGTACGGGGTCGAGCCCGCGCACACCGCCCACGTCGCCACCCTGGCCCTCGGGCTGTTCGACGACCTCGCCGCGGCGGGCCTGCACCCGGGCGATCCGATCGAGCGCGAGCTGCTGTGGGCGGCGAGCACGCTGCACGACATCGGCGTGGCGATCGACTACGACGACCACCACAAGCACACGCGCTACCTGATCCTCAACGCCGGCCTGCCCGGGTTCTCGCCGCGCGAGGTGGCGATCGTCGCCCAGGCGGCGCGCTACCACCGCAAGGGATCCCCGGACCCGGGCCCGCTGGCGCACCACTTCCGTGCGGGCGACGGGCGCGTGCTCGACCGCTGCGCGGTGCTGCTGCGGCTCGCGGAGGATCTCGAGCGCTCGCGCGACCAGGCCGTCCGGTCGGTCGGCGTGCGCGTCGACGACGAGCGGGTGGAGCTGACGCTCGACGCGCTCGAGGACGTCAGCGTCCCGCGCTGGGCGGCGCAGCGCGAGAACCCGCTGTTCACGCGCGCGTTCGACCGGCGGCTGGTCGTCGTCTGAGCGGCGCCGGGGCGCGCCGCGCTCAGGCGCGGCGCTGCAGCAGCCCGGCGGCGATCACGACGTCGTAGCCGGCGCAGAGCGCGGGGTACCAGGCCGGGATCAGGCTGTGCCCGCCACCGTCGTGGAGGGCGTCGAACGCGGCGTGGCTGGCCCAGCCGGCGGCGAGCAGCCGGGCGGCGCGGTCGCGGTCGGCACGGCTCGACGCGAGGACCCACGCGCTGTACGCGGCGAGCGCCGCGACCTCGCGGCGGGCGTGGTGGCCGTGCCGGTCACCGCTGCGGGCGGCCGGGTAGATCGCGGCGGCCACCGGGAGCCCGGCGCCGAGCAGGGCGAGGCGCCGGCGCGGCGCGTGCCGACGGACGAGGACCTCGGTCCCGACGGCGGACGCCACGCCGACGAGCAGGCCGGCCACGTGCTGGTCGATGCGCATGGCGCGAGCCTACGCGCCCGGGCCGACCGTGCGCGCGAGCCAGGCGGCCACGATCGCCGCGGTCCCGGCGACGTCGCGCTTGAGCCCGTGGTCCCCCGCCACCACCACGACCTCGCGCGCGCGGTCCGGGTCGGGCGCGGGGACGCCGAAGCGGTCGCTCTCCCCCTGCACGACGAGCACCGGGACGCCGGCCGCGTCGAGCTCCGGCTGGCGCGAGGGGGCCGGACCGCTGCGACGCGGCGGCGGCTGCAGCGGGAAGGCGAGGCACAGCACCGCGTCGGCGCCGACCGCGGTCGCGGTCCGGCACGCCACGCGCGCACCGGAGGACCGGCCGCCGCAGACCAGACGGGGCACGCCCGCCAGCGGCCCGGCGCGCAGCGTCTGCAGGACGGCGAGCCACGCGGCGTCGAGCGTGGGGGCGCGGGGCGCCGAGCGCTTCCCGGCGACGCGGTAGGGCTGCTCGACCAGCACGACCGAGCCCCCGTCCTCGACGACGCGCGCGGTGACCGCCTGCAGGTCCGGGGCGGTCACCGACCCCCCGGCCCCGTGGCCGAGGACGAGCGCGACCGGGGCGTCCGGGCGCAGCAGGCAGTGGGCGCGGGCCGGCCCGTGGGGGGTCGAAAGCGCCAGGACGTCGGTCATCCGGGCCGAGTGAACCAGAACCGGCGGCCGCGCGAAGAGCGATGCACAGCGATCCCCACCACCTTCGGGAGGACGAACCACATGCAGGGACGGACGCGGCTCATCGCCGCAGCAACCACGGTGGCCACGCTCGGGCTCAGCGCCCCGGCGATGGCGGACACCGCGTACGGGCTGCTCGCGAGCGGCACGAAGCTGACCACCTTCGACACGGCCACGCCCAACCAGCAGGCCACCGCGATCGACATCAGCGGCCTGGCCACCGGTGAGAAGGTCGTCGGCATCGACGTCCGGCCCGCCAACGGCGTGCTCTACGGCCTCGGGGTCTCGGGGACCCAGGGCCGCCTCCTGCGCATCAACCCGGCCACCGGGGCCGCCACGCTCGTCGGCGTGCTGAAGGACGGCACCGCCGCCGGCGCCGACATCGCCATCAGCGGCACGTCGTTCGACCTCGACTTCAACCCCGCCGCCGACCGGCTGCGGATCGTCAGCGACGCCGACCAGAACCTGCGCGTCAACCCGTCCAACGGCGTGACGGCCCAGGCGGTGCCCGGGACCCCGGGCGACGGGACGCTGGCGTTCGCCGCCGGAGACGCCAACGCGGGCGACAACCCGGACGTCGGGCACGCCGCGTACACGAACTCGTTCGCGGGCACGACGGCCACCACGCTGTTCAACCTCGACGCGGGCAACGACGCCCTCGTCACCCAGAACCCGCCGAACGCGGGCACGCTGAACACCGTCGGCGCGCTCGGCGTGGACATCACGAACGTCGGCGGCTTCGACATCGTCCCGGGCACCAACCGGGCGATCGCGCTGCTGAACACGCTCGGCGCCACGCCCGCACGGCGCTTCTACACGGTCGATCTCACGACCGGCGCGGCGACGGCGACCTCGGGCGCCCTCGGGCAGGCCGACCCGCTCGTCGACTTCGCGCTCGCCCCGAAGGACACGGTCACCTTCCTCGGTCTCGCGACGGACGCGAACGGCGGCCAGCAGCTGTTCCAGTTCCGCTCCGACGACCCGGGCACAGTCTCCGGCACGGTGCCGGTCACGGGTCTCCCCGCGGGTGAGCGCCTGGTCGGGATCGACACCCGTCCGCGCACCGGCCAGGTGTACGGCGTCAGCTCGACCGGCAAGATCTTCCTGATCGAGCCGAACTCCGGGGTCGCGACCGCCGCCCCGAACAACCAGATCCCGGTCGCCCTGGACGGGACGCGCTTCGGCGTCGACTTCAACCCCGCCGCCGACCGGCTGCGGATCGTCTCCGACAACCGCCAGAACCTGCGGATCAACGTCGACAACGCCGCGGCGGGCACCGCGATGAACGGCTCCCCGGACGCCGCCTTCACGGCCCCGACCCAGAAGATCACCGAGGTCGCGTACACGAACAACACGTCGGACACGGCGACCACGCAGATCCAGTACATCGACTCGACGACCAACGAGCTGCTGACCGCCGCCGACGCGAACAACCCCGGCGTCCCGACGCCGCTGGGCACCGCGGCCGCCGGCAACGTCGCCGGCGCGCTGCAGGTGGACGTCACCGACCGCGGGGGCTACGACATCGTCGGCCCGTTCAACCGCCGCGTCGGCGCGTTCGCGACGGCGGCCGAGCCGAACGTCTACCGGCTCTACACGATCGGCGCCGAGGGTGGCCTGAGCAGCGAGGCGAAGGCGATCCCGACCGGCACGATCGCGCAGCCGGCGGGCACGGTCGTCGACGGCCTGACGGCCTTCACGGGCTCGACCGTCCGCTTCGGCGCGGCCTCGACGGCCGTGGCGGAGAACGGCGGCACGGCGACCGTGACGATCGTCCGCGAGAACGGCGCCGACAGCGCCGCGACGGTCTCCTACACGACGGCCGACGGGACCGGGAAGGCGGGCACCGACTACACGGCGACCTCCGGCTCGGTGACGTTCCAGCCCGGTGAGACGGTGAAGACCGTGTCCGTCCCGGTGATCGACGACGCGGTCGCGGAGGGCACGAAGACGTTCGCCGTCGCGCTGACCGCCTCGACCGGCGGGGCGCGGATCAGCACCCCGGCGCTGACCGCGGTGTCGATCCTCGACGACGAGATCCCGGCCAGCGTCGGGACCGGTCCCGGCCAGACCGTGACCGTCACGGTCCCGGTGCTCGTCCCGGCGACCGCGCCGTTCGTGTTCGTCCGCGCGGCGACCGACGAGATCCGGCTCAGCACGCTGCGCAGCAAGGGCATCCTCGTGCGGCTGTACTGCACGCAGGCCTGCGAGGTCAGCGGCAACCTGACCGCGAGCTCGGCACTGGCCAAGCGGTCCGGCAAGAACATCGCGACGCTGAAGGCCACGAAGGTCTCCGCGGGCGCGACGAGGCTCGTGCGCCTGAAGCTCACGAGCAAGGCCCGCACCGCGCTCGGCCGCAAGAGCCTGCGCTCCGCGACCTTCAAGCTGCCGCTGAAGGTCAAGGACCCGTCGGGCAAGACGACGAACGTCACGGCACTGACCGTGCGCGCGTTCAAGTAGCCCCGGACCCCCCGTCCGGCAGGACCCCGGGGGTCGGCGTGCGCGCCGACCCCCGGGTCGTCCTCAGGGTCATTCCGGATGGTCGGCGACGGCCACGCCCGGCAGCATCCGGGCCATGATGGCGACCGATCCTCCCTCCCCCCTCCACGGCGCGGCCCCGGCTGGTGCGCCCCCGCCACGACCGGGTCCTGAGCGGCGTCTGCGCCGGCATGGCCCGCCACCTCGGCATCGACGTCGGCCTCGTCCGCGTCGCGACCGTGGTGCTGACCTTCCTCGGTGGCGCCGGCCTGCTGGCGTACCTGACGGTGCTGGTGCTCGTGCCCGAGGAGGGCCGCGACCAGCCGTTCGCGCGGTCCGGCCGCCTGGACGACGACGACCGCGCGCCGCTGATCCTCGGCGGGCTCGCGCTCGCCGCGGTGGTCTTCGGCGCGGGTCCGCTGCCGTGGGACTGGTGGGACGGCGGGCCGTGGCTGGCGATCCTCGCCGCCGGGGTGGCGCTCGTCGTCCTCAGCGTGCGCAACGACCGCCGCCGCGAGACCGTCGTGGCGGCCACGGCGACCGCTCCGGCGCCCACCGCGGACGACGAGGCCCCCACGACCGTCGCGCCCGGGCCACCGACCGCGGAGCAGCCCACGGCCGCCTCGGACGACGAGCCGACCGTCGTCCTCCCGCCGGACGGGCCCGACGGCGGCGGCCCGGGCGGGCCCGCCGCGCCACCCGACCCGTTCGGCCGCGCGGAGCCCCGCGGCGCGGCGTGCAGGCCCGCGTCGTGCTCGGGCTCGTCCTGCTCGCGCTCGGGGCGCTCGGCGCGCTGGTCTCCGTCGCGGGCGCGGACCTCGGCGGCGGGACCGCGGTGGCGATCGGCGTGCTCCTGCTCGGGGCGGGTGCCGTGGCCGCCGCGCCGTTCGGCGGCTCGCGCGCCCTGCTGCTCCTGGGCTTCGCGACCGCGTCGATCGGCGGCTTCCTCGCCGCGACCGACCTCGACCTGGAGGGCGGGATCGGCGAGCGCCGCGAGCGTCCCGCCACCGTCGCCGGTCTGCCCGCCGACGGGTACCGGCTGGGCGTCGGCGACCAGCGCATCGACCTGCGCGACGTGGTCTTCCCCGTCGGCACGACGACCGTGAAGGTCCGTCAGGGCGTCGGCGAGCTGCGCGTCCGCGTGCCCGCCGGGGTCGCCCTGGTGGCCCGGGGACGGGTCAGCGGCGGCGCGCTCGAGGTGCTCGGGCGCGAGGAGGACGGCAGCGACGCCGACCTCGAGGTGCAGAGCCCGGTGCGCAGCCTGCGCCGGGTCGTCGTCGACGCGAAGGTCACGTTCGGCGAGATCCGCATCCAGCAGGACGGCGTGACGGAGGGCCGCACGCGATGAGGCGCCTGGACCTCACCTCCCTCGTCGGCGGCGTCGCGCTGCTGGTCATCGGCCTCTTCCTGCTGCTCGACAGCACCGGCGAGGTCGACCTCACGCTCGGCTGGACGGCGTCGCTGGTGCTCGCGGGCGCGGGCGCCACGCTGCTGGTCGGCGGGCTGCGGGACGGGTCGTAGGATCCGGTCGTGGCGACCGCCGCCTCCGATCCCGCGACCTCGGCCCCGGCCCGGACGGGGCGCAGCCTGCGCGGCGCGCAGCGCACCGGCGACGGGGCCGTGCTGGCGGGCGTCTGCGCCGGCCTGGCGCGCGCCCTGGACCTCGACCCGCGGCTCGTCCGCGTCGTGGCGGTCGTGCTCGGGCTGTCCACGGGCGGCGCGGGGATCGGCGGGTACCTGTTGGCGTGGACGTTCATGCCCGGCGACGCGACCGCCTCCCCGAGCCCGCAGGCGCTGGGCTGGCGGGTCGCGGCCGGGGCGGGCATGCTCGCCGCGTCCGTCGTCCTCGCCCTGCAGGAGCTCGGCGCCGCCCCCGACGGCGCCCCGCTGCTGTGGCCCGTCGTGCTGACCGTCGCGGGCGTCGTGCTGCTCTGGCGCTCCGGACGGCCGCTCGCCGACCAGGCGCCCGCGCCCACCCCGCCGACCGACGAGGGGCGCTGGCGCGGGCCCGGCGGGGCCGGAGCGGCCTCGGGCCGTGCGCTGCTGCGCGAGCTGCCCGGGCTCGGCCCGCGCACGCTCGCGGGGATCGCCCTGATCGCCGCCGGGCTCGTCGCGCTGCTCGAGGCGACCAACGCGATCGGCACGCTGCGGGACCTCGTCGTCGCGGGCGCGATCGTCCTGGCGGGGGTCACGTTGATCTTCGGCAGCTCGTGGCTCGGGCTGCTCTCGACGCTGCGCGAGGAGCGCGCGCAGCGCATCCGCTCCGAGGAGCGCGCCGAGATGGCCGCGCACCTGCACGACTCGGTGCTGCAGACGCTCGCGCTGATCCAGCGGCGCGCCGGCGACGACCGGGAGGTCGCGACGCTCGCCCGCCGGCAGGAGCGCGAGCTGCGCGACTGGCTCTCGGGGCGCGGTCAGGAGGCCGGGGGCGCCACCACCCTCACGGGGGCCCTGCGCGCCGCCGCCGCCGACGTCGAGGAGCGGCACGCCGTGACCGTCGAGGTGGTGACCGTCGGCGACGTCGCGCTCGACGACCACGTCGCGGCGCTCGTGCGCGCGACGGGCGAGGCCGCGGTGAACGCCGCGAAGTTCGCGGGGACCGGCCGGGTGGACGTGTTCGCCGAGGTGGGCCCCGAGCGCGTCGAGGTGTTCGTCCGCGACCGCGGCGCGGGCTTCGACCCCGACACCGTCCCGGAGGACCGCCGCGGTCTGCGCGAGTCGATCGTCGGGCGGATGGCCCGCCACGGCGGCCGCGTTGTCGTCCGCTCCGCCCCCGGAGAGGGCACCGAGGTGGAGCTCGTCCTGGACCGTCCCGAGGCAGGGAGCCGCTGATGCTGCGCGTCGCGATCGTCGACGACCACGACCTCGTCCGCTCGGGCGTGCGCGCCGAGCTCGGCGACGCCGTCGAGGTCGTCGGGGACGCGGGGACGGTCGCCGCGGCGATCGAGCTGATCCGCGCCACCGCCCCGGACGTCGTCCTGCTGGACGTCCACATGCCCGACGGCGGCGGCGTGGCCGTCCTGCGCGGCGCGGGCGACACGGCCGGCACGCGGTTCCTGGCCCTGAGCGTCAGCGACGCCGCCGAGGACGTCATCGCCGTGGTCCGGGCGGGCGCGCGCGGCTACGTGACGAAGTCGATCGCGGGCGACGAGCTCGCCGACGCCGTGCGCCGCGTCGCCGACGGGGACGCCGTGTTCTCCCCGCGCCTGGCGGGCTACGTGCTGGACGCGTTCGCCGGGCGCGAGCCCGTCGCCGACCCCGAGCTCGACCTCCTCACCGACCGCGAGCGCGAGGTCCTGCGCCACATCGCCCGCGGCTACATGTACAAGGAGGTCGCCCACCGCCTCGGCATCTCGGTCAAGACGGTCGAGGCGCACGTCAGCGCGGTCCTGCGCAAGCTGCAGCTCTCCAGCCGCCACGAGCTCGCCCGCTGGGCCTCAGCCCGCCACCTCATCGACTAACCCCGCTCCGCCAGCGGTCGAACGGGGAGTTCTTCCGGCCAGAGGCGAAGAACTCCCTGTTCGACACCTGCGGGGCGGGGCGGCGTCAGGCGCGGGCGGCGATCCGGGCGTGGAGGTACTCCACCGCCGGGGTGGCGATGCCGTGCCGGGCGGCCGCGCGCAGCACCGCGCCCGGGATCGCGTCGAGCTCCGGCGCCCGCGCGGCCGCGACGTCGCGGGCCATCGAGCTGGACTGGTCGCCGCGCAGTGCGTCGACCTCGGCGATCGTCGTGTCCGTGTCGACGTCGGCGCCCTCGGCGCGGGCGACCGCGGCGGTCTCCGCGATCGCCGCGTGCAGGGCGGACAGGCGCGACGGGTCCTCGCGGATCTCCCCGAGCGTGGCGTCGAACGCGGTCGTCGCGCACGCGATCGCGTTGAGCCGGGCGAGCTTGCTCCACAGCACGTCCGCCTCGCTCGCGCCCGTGCGCGTCTCGATGCCGGCGCTGCGCAGCGCGCGCGCGAGCACGGCGACGGGCGGGATGTCGGTCTCGGGCCCCGCGATGTCGATCCGCACGGCGGCGCTGTCCTGGACGATGCGGCCGACCGCGGGACGGTCGCTCTGGACGCGGATGACCCCGGCGCGCGTGCGGGCGTCCCCGAACCGCGCGCGCAGCACCTCCATGTGGTCGAGGCCGTTGAGGAGCGGGACGACGAGCCGCGGCGCGCCGGGGTCGACCCGCTCCAGCGAGGCGCTCAGCGTGGTCGCCTTGCTGGCCACGAGCAGCGCGTCGACGGGCTCGTCGAGCGTCGTGGCGATGCGCGGCCAGGCGACGAAGTCCGCGTCGAGCGCGCGCGAGGTCACGTGCAGCCCGGTGCGCGCGAGCGTGTCGGCGGTCTCCTCGCGGCAGAGCAGGACGACGGGCTCGCCCGCGTGCGCGAGCGCCCCGGCCACGAGGCCGCCGACGCCGCCCGGTCCGAGGACCGCGATCAAGAGGCGGCGTAGGGGTCGTTCTCGCGCGTCGGCCCGACGGGCACGACGAGCGGCTCGGCGGGCGCGGTGATCGTCTCGGTCTGCTCGATCTCGAGCTCCGGCGGCTCCATGCCGTCGCAGACGAGACGGAACGACCCGGTCCCGACCTTGCCGTCGGCCTCGAGCACGAGACCGGCGATGGTGTCGCCCTCCTCCCACTGCATCCGCTCGATCTCGAACGGGTTCATCCGCACGGTGTGCGGCGGGAACGGGCAGCTCTTGTTGTGCTGGTCCTTGGCCTTGACGATGGCCTCGAAGTTCTTCGCCTCGGGGTTGCTCATCGCACCTCGTCCGATCGCATCGTCACCGACTTGTAGCGCACGTAGCTGTCGGTCGAGGCCTTGTAGCGGTAGAGCGCCTTGGACACGAAGCTCGGGCAGCAGCCCGCGTCGCGGGACGTGTACCAGGGCTGCAGGACCTGCAGCTCCTTGCCCTTGAAGTCCTTGCGGAGGTTCTCCGCCACGACGTCCCCGGTGCTGTGGTACTTCGCGCCCTTGGGCCGGACCGTCGCCGCCCGGAACGGGCCGAGGCTCAGCAGGCGCTTGACGCGCGGGCAGCCGTCGCCGCGGTCGCGGACGTCCCCGACGACGATCTGGCCGTTGCGGCCGCTCGCCCCGCTGGCGGCGGCGATGATGAACTCGCGGTCGGCGGGGTCGCCGTCGATCTCCAGGGACTGCGCGCCGCTGACGAAGTTCTCGGTCCGCACGAGCAGGGGCGTCGCCTTCTCGGCGCCGTCGCAGACGTTGACGAGCTCGACCATGATGTCGCGCACGCCGTCGGGATCGGCGCAGGGCGGCGGTGACGTCTCACCGTCGACGTAGCAGCGGACCGTGCGGACGCGGATCGTCTCGAGCTCCGGGTCGCGGTCGACGTTCAGCTGCAGCGGCTCGTCGAGCGGCAGCGGAGTGTCCTGGGCGTCCGCGGGCCCGACCGCGAACGCGGCGGCGGCGAGGACGGGCACGACGAGGAGGCGGCGCATGCCGGGCAGCCTACGCCTCCGCGGGCAGCAGCACCCCGGGATTCATCACGCCCGCCGGGTCGACCGCGGCCTTCGCGCCGCGCAGCGCGGCGGCGAACACGTCAGGTCGCTGCGTCTCGTAGTAGGGGCGGTGGTCGCGTCCGACCGCGTGGTGGTGGGTGATCGTGCCGCCGGCGGCGACGATCGCGCGGCTGGCCGCGTCCTTCATCGCCTGCCACTGGGCGACCTCGTCGCCGCGCCGGGCGGGCGCGATGACCGTGTAGTACGGCGCGGGGCCGTCGGGGTACACGTGGGTAAAGCGGCAGGTCACGCGGCACGGCTCGCCGAGCGCTGCGCGCGTGGCGCCGACCACCGTCTCGTGGAACGCGGGGAACCGGTCCCAGGTGATCGCCGTCTCGAACGTGTCCGCGAGCACCCCGACCTGCATGAGCGTGTCGCGCAGGTACGGCATCGCCAGGAACGCGTCGCGCCAGGCGGAGACCGCGCCGCCGGCGCGCGGCTCGTCCGGTGAGCCGCCGTGCTCCCGGCAGATCGCCAGCCCGCGGTCGAGCCGGTCGGCGACGTCGTGGTCGGTCGACTCGAACCCGAGGACGAGCAGCGCGGTCGTCCCGTCACCGGCCCCGGTCTGCTGCGCCTCCAGCGGGTCGACGAGGCGGCAGTTGGCGGGCAGCAGCCCGCTCTGGGACAGGGCGCGCACGGCGTCCGCCCCGGCGAGGAAGGTCGGGAACCGGACCGCGCGCGAGGCCCGGTGCTCGGGCCGCGGCTGCACGCGCACCCACGCCTCGGTGATCACGCCGAGCGTGCCCTCGCTGCCGAGCAGCAGCCGGTCGGGGGACGGTCCGGCCCCGGAGCCGGGCAGGCGCCGCGACGCCCACGCCCCGATCGGGGTGATCGCCCGGACGCTCTCGACGAGGTCGTCGACGTGCGTCCAGACCGTCGCGAAGTGCCCGCCGGCGCGCGTGGCGATCCAGCCGCCGAGGGTCGAGAGCTCGAACGACTGGGGGAAGAACCGCATGGTCATCCCGTGCGCCCGCAGCTGCTCCTCGAGGCGCGGGCCGCTCGCCCCGGCGCCGATGCGCGCCGCGCGCGAGACGTCGTCGAGCTCGTGCAGGGCGTCGAGCGCCCCGAGGTCGACGGACACGGCGCCCTCGAACCGCGGTCCGAGCTCGCGCGGCTCGACGCCGCCGCAGACGCTGGTGCCGCCGCCGTAGGGGATGACCGCGACGCGGGCGTCCGCCGCCCACGCCAGGACGGCCTCGAGCTCGTGCTCGTCGCGGGGACGGGCGACCGCGTCGACGGGATGCTCGAAGACGCCGCGGAAGGCGCGGACGGTGTCGAGGTAGGACTTCCCCTGGGCGTGGCGGATCCGCTGCTCGCCGTCGGTGGTGACGATCCCCCGCAGCGACGCGGGGACCGGGACGCGCGGCGCGGGGAGGGTCGCGAGGACGTCGGCGATCCGGGCGGGCTCCTCCACCTCGGCGCTGCCGAAGCCGAGCTGCTGCACGATCGCCGGGGCGGCGGCCCGCAGCGCCTCGACGGGCTGGTGCCCGTCGTCGTAGCCCCAGCCCCACCAGCTGCGTGTCCGCGTGCTCATGGGCTGACGCTATCCGGACGGGCCGCGCGTAGCCTGTGGAGGATGGCGGTGTGCCCGAACTGCAAGGAGCCGGTCAGTCAGTTCGCGGCGGGGTGCGCGGTGTGCGGCACCGACCTCGAGGCGCACCGTCGCGCCCGGGCGCAGCGCCGCGGGGTGCGGCTGCCGGGCCTGCCGCGCCTGGTCGAGGCGGACCTCGTCGTCGGGGTCGTGGCGCTGGCGATCCTCGGGCAGCCGCTGATCGGGATCGTCCTGGCGCTGCTGGCGCTCTACCGGCACCCGGACCTGATCTTCCCCGGCCCGCGGCGCACCGCGCTGATCGCGCTGTGCGGGATCGGGGTCGTGCTGCTGCTCGCCACCGGCGGCGTGGGGATCCTCTTCTACGGCGGCTGATCAGGCGCGGCCGGCGGGTGCGCGCAGCGGCATCCGCCCCTGGCGGAACGCGGCGAGCTGCCCGGCGGTGCGGCGGCGCACGAGCAGCCGCAGGACCGGCGAGTGGCCGAGCACCTTGCCGAGCGGTCCCATCGCCTGCGCGGCCCAGGCGTGCAGGTCGAAGCTGTCGCGGTGATCGGCGATCAGGCCGTCGCGGAACACGTACCGCGCACGGATCTCGTTGACCACCGGGCGGCCCTGGAAGTCGTAGCGGGCGATCCAGCGGGCGTGCCCGGTCTGCTCGTCGGCGTCGCGCTCGGGGACCTCGACCTCGATCCCGGAGGCGCGGGCGGTGAGCATCCGCCACATGTCCTGGGCGGCACCGTCGCGCAGCTCGCCGAACGCGGGGTCCTCGAACACGGCGTCCGGGGTGTAGCAGGCGGCCATCGCCTCGCCGTCCCCGGCGGCGAGCGCCGCGTACAGCCGGTCGATGACGGCGACGTGCTCCTGCGCGCTGGACATGGCGCGATCCTATGCGGCGCCGGGCAGCATGCGCGAGGGCAACGGCGCGCCGTGGCGCGCCGCCTCCTCGCGCAGCCCGTCCCACGGGACGAGCGGCACGTCGAGGTCCGCGGCGATCGCCTCGACGAGGCGGCGGCGCTCGGGCTCGTTGCGCGGCGGGTGCGCGAGCGCCTGGATCCGCGCGTGCTGCGCGCGCAGGCCCTCGCGGTGCGCCTCGATGCGCCCCCAGGCCGTGACGACGCCCTCGACCCAGTGCCACTCGCCGTACCAGCGCTGCGTGCCGGGCGCGTGGTAGGCGTAGACGCCGCACTGGCAGTCCGGGTGCGGCGACTCGTGCGGCGCGTCGAGCCAGCCGACGCCCCGGGTGAGCGTGCGGTTGGCGGGGTAGCAGACCGCGTGCATGTCGCGGCCGTCCCAGGTGCACGGGATGTACGGGGAGTGCAGCCGGTCCTTGACGATCCGCCAGGCGCGGAAGCCGACGACGGGCTCGATCAGGTCCGGGGCCGCGCTCACGTGCGGACGGGCTCCCGCTCGGGAGCCGGGGTCGGCGCGGGCCGCGGCGGGGCGGCGGGCTCGCGCGCGGGCGCCGGCGCCCGGTCGGGGACGACGACGGGCTCGACGACGATCGTGCGGGACGGACCGGTGAGCGACACCTCCCCTCGAGGGTAGCGCCCGGGCCGACCCCGCTCCCGCCAAGCTCAGGCCGTGGCGCCCGAGCCGAGCAGCACCGTGCACTGCGACGACCACGCACCGCCGTTGCCGTGGACGAGCGAGACGTCGCGGCCGACCTCGCGGACCTGGCGGACGCCCTCGACGAGCAGCGGCAGCCCGTTCATCCCGGGGTGCTGGAAGCTCAGGCCGCCGCCGGTGGTGTTCACGGGCAGCGCGCCGCCGGGGGCGATCGCGCCCCTCGCCACGAACGGGCCGCCCTCGCCCTTGGGGCAGAACCCGAGGTCCTCGAGGAACACGATCGGGGTGATCGTGAAGGCGTCGTAGAGCTGGGCGACCTGCACGTCGGCGGCGGTCAGGCCGGCCTCGGCGTACGCGCGGGCACCGGACTCCACCGCGGCGGTCGTGGTCAGCGAGGGCATCGAGGAGACGTGCCGGTGGGAGAGCGCCTCGCCGATCCCGAGGACGAGCACCTCGGGGACCGCCGGTCCGAGCAGCTCCCGCGCGCGCTCGCGGGCGACGACGACGATCGCGCCGCCGCCGTCGGTGACGAGGCAGCAGTCGCGCACCCCGAGCGGGTCGCAGACGCGGGGCGCCGCCAGCACGTCGGCGATCTCCAGCGGCGTGGTCGACCAGGCGGCCGGCGTGCCCTCCCAGGCGCGCGCCCAGGCGCGGGCGCTCACCGCGACCGCGGCGAGCTGCTCGGGCGTGGTCCCGTACTCGTGCATGTGCCGGGACGCGGCGAGCGCGTACGCGGCGATCGGCAGCGGCGGCCGGTAGGGCGCCTCGTAGGGGTCGACCTCCTGGACGGAGGCGGCGGCGCGGCCGACGAGCCGCTGCGTGGAGCCGTAGGCGATGAGCGCCACCTCGATCTGCCCGGCCGCGATGAGCGCGCGGGCGTGGTTGAGGTGCGCGATCGGGGACGAGCCGCCGACCTGCGTGGAGTCGCTGACCCGGGGGCGGATGCCGAGCTCCTCCGCGAGCGTGACGCTCGCCCACGGCAGCTGCGTCGACGCGGCGAACAGGCCGTCGACGTCCTGCACCCCCAGGCCGCACTGCCCCAGCGCGCGGCGCGCCGCCTGCGCGGCGAGCCCCGCGGGCGTGGTGCCCTCGGGCACCGCCCCCATGTCCGAGAGCGCGGCGCCCGCGATCGCGACCTGCGCGCGCAGGCTCACGACGCACCGGCGGGGTCGTCGCCGTCGGCGACCGGCCGGAAGACCGGAACGTCGTCCTCCCACTCGACCTGCACGCGGGCGCCGATCCGGACGGCCTCCGGCGCGACGCCGACGACGCGGCTCATCATCCGGAAGCCCTCGTCGAGGTCGACGAGCGAGACGTCGTAGGGCTCGCCGTCGCGCGGGCGCACGGTGCAGGTCGCGTGGACGCGGCCGCGCCCGGTGCTGATCGCCCACGCGCCCGCTCCGACGCGCGGGCGGAACACGGCGGTTCCGTCGGGGGCCACCTGGTACGCGAGGCGGCCCTCGCGTGCGTGCGCCAGCCAGGTCGCCGAGGGGGCGGGATCGAGCTCCATGACCGGGACTCTGACGGACGCGACCATCTAGGGTTTGGCCCATGGCACCGTCTCCCGGCATCATCGCGCGCGGACCCTGGGTGCCGTCGGCCGTCGAGGCCCGCTGGCTCGACGACCACTACGAGCCGCCCGCCGCGGCGACCGCCGCCGCCGACGCGGCGATCACCGCGCTGGCCGAGCGCGGCTCCCCCAGCCACGACGGTCTCGGCGCCCGCTTCGTGTCGCACCGCGAGGTCGACGGGCGGCTCGTGATCGAGATGCAGCCGGCCCGCTGGGGCCTGCGGCTCGTCGACGGGGACGCGTCGCAGTCGATGGCCGCGCTCTGCGTCACGCGCGCGCACGACGGGCGCTGGCTCGCCGGCCGCCGCGCGGCGTGGCTGTCCACCTGGGCGGGCCGCTGGGCGCTCGGCGCCGGCGGTGCCGTCGACGTGGGCGAGTCGCCCGCCGAGACGCTCACGCGCGAGCTGATGGAGGAGTGGCAGCTGACCGCCGATCGCGTCCAGGTCGACGCGCTCGTGCGCCTGCCCCACCAGATGATCATGGTCGTCGGCCAGGCCTGGCTGCCCGAGGGCGCCGACGAGCAGCTCGTCATGGACTCCGAGCACGACGCCTACGCGTGGTGGCCGGCGTCGGTCGACGACTGGCCGCCGGAGGCCGACGAGCCCCTGCGCCGCATGGCGGCGCTGCTGGCGTCCGCCGGGCCCGCGTGACGTGCTGACCCGTCCGCGCCTGAAGTGGGCGTCGTTCACCCACTCGACCGTCTACCTCGTGCTGCTGGTCGCCTGGGCGATCCCGGGACTGGCCGGCGTGGAGTTCGTCTTCGGCCTCGCGCACGGCCTCGGCTGGTTCGCGATGTGCGCCCTCGCGTTCGAGGGCGTGCGGCGCCGGCTGATCGACCTGCGGCTCGCCGTCGCCATCTCGGTGCTGGGCGCGATCGGGCCGTTCATCGGCTCGGCGGAGTTCATCCGCCAGGACCGCGCGCGGCGACCTGTGACCTGACCCACATGTGAACGTCCTGTCTTGGTGCAGGACGCCGTCCGACCGGGGCGCACCAGCGCGCTAGAGTCAGTCGCATGGCGGTCGAGTCGACGATTCAGGTGGTCGCGCCCGGTGCGGGCGAGTCCGTGACCGAGGGCGAGATCCTCGAATGGCACGTGCAGGAGGGGGACGTCGTCTCCGAGGGTGACACCCTCGTCGAGATCTCGACCGACAAGGTCGACGTCGAGGTCCCCCTCCCCCGCCTCCGGGAAGGTCGTGAAGCTGCACGTCGCCGAGGGCGAGACGATCACGGTCGGCCAGCTGCTCGCCGAGCTGTCCGCCGGGGACGGCGACGCGACGGGCGGCGGCGATCCCGCCGACGAGCTCGCGACCGCGGGCGTCCCCGACGAGGGCGACGGCTCGCAGTCCGCCGCCGACACCGAGGCCCAGACCGCCAGCGCGGGCCAGGTCATCGACATCGTCACCCCCGGGGCGGGCGAGTCCGTCACCGAGGGCGACATCCTCGAGTGGCACGTGCAGGTCGGCGACACCGTCGAGGAGGACCAGACGATCGTCGAGATCTCGACCGACAAGGTCGACGTCGAGCTGCCCGCCCCGGCCGCGGGCACGATCACCGAGCTGCTCGCGCAGGAGGGCGACACGGTCACCGTCGGCCAGGTCATCGCCCGCATGGAGACCGGTGCGGCGTCGTCGGCGTCCGCCCAGCCCGCCGCCCCCGCGGCCTCCGGCAACGGCGCGTCCGCCTCCGGCAACGGGAACGGGAACGGCAACGGCGCCGCGCCCGCGATCGCCGACGGCACGAAGATCTCCCCCGTCGCCAAGCGCGTCGCGGCCGCCGAGGGCGTCGACGTCGCCGGCCTGACCGGCACCGGCCCGGGCGGCCGCATCACGAAGGCCGACGTGCTCGCCGGCCCGTCGGCGGGCAACGGCGCCGCGTCGGGCGGCACGACCGCGACCGGCACGTCGAAGGCGATCAAGGGCGGCGCCGCGATGCTCGCCCGCTACATGGACGAGTCCCGCGCGATCCCGACCGCGACCTCGTTCCGCACGATCACCGTCACCCAGATGGACGGCCGGCGCAAGCAGCTGAAGGCCGCCGGGCAGAAGGTCTCCTTCACCCATCTGATCGCCTACGCGATCGCGCTCGCCGCCACGCAGGACATGCCGGTGATGGCGCACCACTTCGAGGAGGTCGACGGCAAGCCGCACCGCGTCGACGACGGCGCCGTGAACCTCGGCATCGCCGTCGACGTCGAGAAGAAGGACGGCAGCCGCACCCTGATGGTGCCGGTGATCCGCGACGCGGGCCGGCTGACCTTCCAGGGCTTCCTCGACGCGTTCGGCGACCTGATCTCCCGGGCGCGCGACAACAAGCTGACCGCCGACGACCTCGCGGGCGCCAACATCTCGCTGACGAACCCGGGCGGCATCGGCACGGTCGCGTCCGTGCCGCGCCTGATGGTCGGCCAGGGCACGATCATCGCGACCGGCTCGATCGCCTACCCCGTCGGCCTGGGCAACATCGGGGCCGCGATCGGCGCGGAGAAGGTCATGTCGATGACCTCGACCTACGACCACCGGATCATCCAGGGCGCCGAGTCCGGGCAGTTCCTCAAGACCGTGGAGGAGTACCTCCAGGGCGAGCACGGCTTCTACGAGAAGGTCTTCTCTGACCTCGGCGCGACCGCCGGGCCGGCGATCCCGCTGCCCGAGCCGACCGCCGCGCTCGCGCCGGCCGCCGCGGCCGCGCCGTCCGCCGTCGCCGCCGCCCCGTCGGAGGAGCTGCTGCAGGCCGTCCAGGCCGCGACCTCGCTGCTGAAGGCGCACCGCACGCACGGGCACCTCGCGGCGACGCTCGACCCGCTGGGCTCCGCGCCCGAGGGCGACCCCGCGCTCGACCCGGAGCCGCTGGGCCTCACCCCGGAGCTGCTCGCGCAGATCCCGGTGAAGATCCTGCGCACGAACGTGCCGGGCGCGACGCTCGCCGAGGCGCTGCCGCACCTGCGCCGCACGTACTGCGGCACGATCGCCTACGAGGTCGAGCACATCGCCTCGCACCGCCAGCGCACGTGGCTGCGCGAGAAGATCGAGTCGGGCGCGTTCCGCACGCCGCTGACCGGTGACGAGCAGAAGGCGCTGCTCAAGCGCCTCGTCGAGGTCGACGCGTTCGAGCGGTTCATGCACAAGGCGTACCTCGGTCAGAAGCAGTTCTCGATCGAGGGCCTCGACATGACGGTCCCGATGATCGACGAGATCATCCAGCTGTCGGCCTCGCACGGGGCCCGCGAGGTCGTCGTCGGCATGGCGCACCGTGGCCGCCTCAACGTGCTCGCGCACAACCTCGGCCGCCCCTACGAGACGATCTTCGCGGAGTTCGAGGGCGCCTCGACGCTCGAGGCGATCACGACGATCCCGCAGGGCGGCACCGGTGACGTGAAGTACCACCACGGCGCCCAGGGCAGCTACCAGCTGCCCGACGGCAACTCGATCCTCGTGAACCTCGAGAGCAACCCGTCGCACCTCGAGTTCGTCCACCCGGTCGTGCTCGGCGCCACGCGCGCCGCGCAGACGCAGCGTCAGGGCCCGCACGCCCAGCGTGACGTCGCCGAGGCCGTGCCGATCGTCCTGCACGGCGACGCCGCGTTCCCGGGCCAGGGCGTCGTGGCGGAGTCCCTGAACCTGCAGGCGCTCGACGGCTACCAGGTCGGCGGCACGATCCACATCGTCCAGAACAACCAGGTCGGCTTCACCACCGACCCGGAGGACTCGCGCTCCACGCGCTGGGCGTCGGACCTCGCGAAGGGCTTCGACGTCCCGATCATCCACGTCAACGCCGACGACGTCGCCGCGTGCATCGACGCGGTGCGGCTCGCGTTCGCGTTCCGCCACGAGTTCGGGCACGACGTGCTGATCGACCTGATCGGCTACCGCCGCTTCGGCCACAACGAGGCCGACGAGCCCGCGTACACGCAGCCCGAGATGACCGCGAAGATCAAGAAGCACCCGCGCGTCACCGAGCTGTTCTCCAAGGAGCTGATCGGCTCCGGCCTGTTCACGCAGGAGGAGTACGACGCGGGCGTGCAGCGGATCTGGGACGAGCTGACCGCGCTGCACCAGAACCTCAAGGCGCAGATCGCCGCCTCCGAGGAGGCCGGCACGGTCGAGCAGAAGACCGGCGAGTACCAGCTCGACCGCTCGCCCTCCCCGGAGGTCAAGACGGCCGTGAGCGCCGACCGGCTGCAGGTCCTCAACGAGGAGCTGCTCACGACGCCGGACGGGTTCACGGTCCACCCGAAGCTCGTCAAGCAGCTGGAGCGCAAGCGCAAGGCGCTGGGCGACGAGGGCGGCATCGACTGGGCGCACGCCGAGGCGCTGGCGTTCGCGTCGCTGCTGACCGAGGGCATCCCGATCCGCCTCACCGGCCAGGACGTGGAGCGCGGCACGTTCTCGCAGCGCCACCTCGTGCTGCACGACGCGAAGACCGGCCAGACCACGTCGCCGATCCAGAACCTGCCGGGCGCGCTCGCCCCGATCGAGCTGCACAACTCGCCGCTGAGCGAGACCGCCTGCCTGGGCTTCGAGTACGGCTACTCGCAGGAGGCGCCGGAGACGCTCGTGCTGTGGGAGGGCCAGTTCGGCGACTTCGCCAACGGCGCCCAGGTGATCATCGACCAGTTCATCGTGTCCGGCCTGGCGAAGTGGGGCCAGTCCTCGCGCCTGACGCTGCTGCTGCCGCACGGCTACGAGGGCTCCGGCCCGGAGCACTCCTCCGCGCGCCTGGAGCGGTTCCTGCAGCTCGCGGCGGAGGGCAACATCCGCGTGGCGAACCTGACGACCCCGGCGCAGTACTTCCACCTGCTGCGCCGCCAGGCCCGGATCGCCAAGCAGCGGCCGCTGGTCATCATGACCCCGAAGTCGCTGCTGCGCCTGCCGCAGGCCACGAACCGCATCCAGCACCTCGCGGACACGCAGTTCTTCCCGGTGCTCGGCGAGCCGCGCGTGCCGCACGAGAAGGTCACGCGGCTCGTGCTGTGCACCGGCAAGGTCTACTACGACCTCGTCGGTCACGAGTCCCGCAAGGACAACGAGGCGGTCGCGGTCGGCCGGATCGAGCTGCTCTACCCGTTCCCGGAGGGCCAGGTCCGCGAGCTGATCGACTCCTACCCGAACCTGCAGGAGGTCCTGTGGGTGCAGGAGGAGCCGCGCAACATGGGCGCCCGCGCGCACATGTTCCCGCGCCTCATGCAGATCCTGCCCGAGCACCTGTCGCTCGGGTACGTCGGCCGACCGGAGCGCGCGAGCCCGGGCGAGGGCTACCCGGCCGCGCACAACACCGAGCAGACGCGGATCATCCGCACCGCGCTCGACACGTCGGTGCCGGTCTCGCTGTACCCGAAGAAGACGCCGGGCGAGCGGTAGCCCGTCGGGGCCCGGGCGCCGCGCGTGCGGGGCGCCCCGGTCCTAGCGGACGACCAGCAGCACGACGACGAGCGCGATCACGAGGTCGACCGCGACGAGCCACGGCAGCCACCGTGGCACCCCGGTCCGTGGCCCGGCGCTCGACGACGTCGCGCCCGGCGCCACCTCGTCGGTGGGGCGGCCCTCGTCGGTCTCGCGGCCGAACGCGTCGCGCGGGCTCACGCGGTCAGCCCCAGGTCCCGCGCGACCGCGCCGGCGACCGGGCTGATCTCCGCGGTGAGCCGCGGGAGCAGCTCGGCCCAGCCGGGCTGCGCGGCGATCGCGCCGCGGACCTGCGCGAGCCCGGCGTCGCGGTCGCCCGCCGCGTAGGCGGCGAGGCCCGCCCAGAACAGCAGCTCGTGGTTGCCCGGCGCCAGCGCGGCGGCCGCGGCGTAGCGCACGCCCGCCTCGCTCAGCCGGCCCTCGCCGGTGAGGTCGTCCCCCTCGGTGGCGAGCGCGTACGCGTCCGCGAGGTCGAGCAGCCGCTCGAGCTCGTCCAGCGGCTCGGGGTGGTCGTCGACGCGCACGTCGGTGACGGTCCGCCACCGCTCCCCCGACGGCGGCGCGACCACCAGCGCGGCGGACTGGCGGCCGCGGACGTCGCCGCCGGCGCCCTCCGCGCCGCGCAGCGCCGCGAGCAGGCGCCGGGCGAGCGGCTCGTCGGGCCGCGTGGCCTCGAACGCGGCGCGCATCGCCGGCCACACCTCGGGCGAGGCCATCATGTTCGCCTGCACGCTGAAGCCCGCGCCGATGCTGTGACCGGCGAACGCGATGCAGCCGTCCCCGGTGTGCGTCGCGACGCTGCCGCGACCGTCGATGACGGCGACCTGGCGGAAGCGCCCGGCGGGGTCGGCCCGCAGCAGCGCGTCGAGCGCCTCGCGCGGCCCCTCCCCCGCCTCGAGCCGGTCGAGCAGCCGCGGTCCGAACGCCTTCTCGGCGACGGACTGCGTGCAGACCGCCCCGACCCCCGGGCGGACCCACGGGACGATCGGCCCGACCGCGAACCAGTGCGACTGCACGGCCGCTCCGAGCTCGCCGGTGTGGGCGTCGCGTGCGACGATCGAGTAGGTGCCCCGACGGATCACGGACGCGACGATACAAACGACGGCCGCGGAATCCTCCGACTGGCGGTCGAGGATCCTCGCGCGCGTGGAGCGCGTACCGCCCGGGTTCGTCACGACCTACGGGGACGTCTCCCCCCGGGGCGCCCCGGCAGGGCGGCGCCGCGCTGCGCGGCGCCGGCGACCGCGTGCCCTGGTGGCGGGTGGTCCGCGCCGACGGCTCGCTCGCGGTCGGGGACCGGCAGCGCGCGCTGCTGGAGGCCGAGGACGTGCCGTTCCTCCCGAGCGGACGGGTGGACCTGCGGGCCGCGCGGATCCCGCCCGAGGTGCTCTGAGGAAGGGCCTACAGTGCAGGCATGTGGCTCTCCCGCGACCTGCCGCTGGCCGCCCGGCCGCGCGGCGTCCACCTGATCACGCGGGAGGTCCTCGCCGCCGTCCCCGAGCTCGCCGACCTGCGGGTCGGCCTGCTGCACGTGCACATCGCGCACACCTCCGCGTCGCTGACGCTGAACGAGAACGCGTCCCCCGACGTGCGCCGCGACATCGAGACGTGGATGAACGCGGCGGTCCCCGAGCAGTTCGCGTGGACGCACACGCTGGAGGGGTCCGACGACATGCCCGCGCACGTCAAGGCGTCGCTCATGGGGCCGTCGCTGACCCTGCCGGTCCGCGACGGTGGGCTGGCGCTCGGCGTCTGGCAGGGGATCCACCTCTGCGAGCACCGCGACCGCGGCGGCTCGCGGACGCTCACGCTGACGCTCAACGGCGAGTGACCGCCGCTCAGGAGCGGCCCAGGCGCATCCGGTGCGCCTGGCGGAACTCGAGCACGTCCGGGGGCGTCGGGCGCTCCGTGCGGCCCGCGTGTGGCAGGAACGTCGGCAGCAGCGGCGTCCGGACGACCTCGCTGCCGTCCGCCGACGGCTCGACCTTCCACGCGCGGGCGTTCGGTCGCGAGCTGACCGCCCGCTCGAACGAGGTGCCGCGGAACAGCAGGCCGCAGCCGTCGTCGGCCGCGTACCCGGGGACGACGGCGCCGGTCCGGACCGCCTCGCAGTAGACCGGGAGCCGCTCCGGCTCGCCGTCGGCGTGCACGGTCAGCGACGCGGGCAGGAAGCCGAGGCCGTCGACGGGCTCGGGCACCCCGGTCGACTTCGTCACCCCGTGGGTGAACCAGCACATCGCGCCCGCGCTCAGCCCGGCGAGCACCACGCCGCGCTCCCACGCCTCGCGCAGGATCTGGTCGAGCCCGTACTCCCGCCAGATCGCGAGCATCAGCCGCATCGAGCCGCCGCCGACGTACACGATGTCCTGGCTGAGGACGAGGTCGCGCAGGTGCACCGGACCGGTGCCGCCGAGACGGAACAGCGAGAGGTGCGCGGGCTCGCACGGCCGGTCGCCGAAGCAGGCGTAGAAGGCGGCGATCTGCGCCTCCTGGTCCCCACCGGCCGTGGGCAGGTGCAGGACCTTCGGCTCGCGGCGCTGCGCGAGGCCGAGGATGAACTCGTCGAGGGCCGGGTTCTCCGGCTCCATCGTGAACCC
Organism: Conexibacter sp. W3-3-2; assembly: GCF_009707605.1. Taxonomy (NCBI): domain Bacteria; kingdom Bacillati; phylum Actinomycetota; class Thermoleophilia; order Solirubrobacterales; family Conexibacteraceae; genus Conexibacter; species Conexibacter sp. W3-3-2. Next base: position 2,544,346 of record NZ_WLYW01000001.1, read on the forward strand.
ACCGCCGCCCATGGCGAAGATCGTGCGCATGCGGTCCCCGAGCCTACCGGCCCTCGGGGGGTCTTCGCGCGCCGATCACGCGACGAGCGCCACCTTGGGTGCGCCCAGGTACCGCACGGGAAGCGCGGTCTCGACCGCCTCCCCGTCGACGGCCGTGACCTGCACGGCGCCCGCCTTCGGGCGCGAGCTGACGACCTCCACGAGCTCGTGCCCGATGAAGTGCAGCGCGGCGCCGTCGTCGGCCCCGTAGCCCGGGCCGACCTCGCCGGACGCGACCGCCTGGCGGAACTCGACCGCGCGCTCGGGCTCGGCGTCGTAGTGCACGCAGTTGGACCACGGCAGGAAGCCCATGCCGGCGACCCGCTCGGGCGGGCCGTGGAACGCGGTCTGCGCCTCGTGGAACCAGCACAGCGAGCCGGCGCTCAGGCCGCACATGACGACCCCCGAGCGCCAGGCGCGCTCGAGCATCCGGTCGACGCCGTGCGCCCGCCAGGCGCCCAGCAGCGACAGCACGCTGCCCCCGCCGACGTAGACGAGGTCCTGCTCCATGAGGTGCGCCTCGATGTCCCCCTCGACCGCGCCGGCACCCCGGTCACGGCGGAAGAGCGACAGGTGCGAGACCTCGGCGCGCGCCGCGAACTCGCGGTAGAACCGCACGACGTAGTGGTCGGCGTCACCCGAGGCGGTCGGGATGAAGCAGACCTTCGGGCGGGCGACGCCGGTCAGCTGGAGGACATGGTCGTCGAGCAGCGTGTTGCCGGCTTCCATCGAGAAGCCGCCACCGCCGAAGGCGACGATCTGCGGGGGACGAGTGACCACGGGCCCAGAGTAGGGCCGCGGTCGCCCGCCCGCCGAGATTTCAGCCTTGGGGCGAAGGCCCCTGGACCGCGTGGATAAGCGACCCTACTTCCCCTGCCAGACGGGGTCGCGCTTCTCCTTGAAGGCGATGGCGCCCTCCTTGGCGTCCTGCGACATCATCACCGGGCCCGCGAGCTCGCCCTGCTTCTCCCACATGTTCTCGAGCGTCCAGTCCTGCTGCTCCTGGACGATCTGCTTGGAGACGATCAGCGACAGCGGCCCGTTCTTGGCGATCGCGGCGGCGAGCTCGAGCGCGACGTCGACCGCCTGGCCCTTCTCCGCGATGCGGTTGACGACGCCGAACTCGTGGAACCGCTCGGCCGGGAGCGGGTCACCGGTGAGCGCGAGCTCCATGACCACGTGGTACGGCATGCGGCGCGGCATCCGCAGCAGCGCGCCGCCCGCGGCGATGAGCGAGCGCTTGCTCTCCGGGATGCCCAGCTTCGCGCCCGTGGCGGCGACGATCATGTCGCAGGAGAGCGCGATCTCCAGGCCGCCCGCGACCGCGAAGCCCTCGATCGCGGCGATCAGCGGCTTCTTGGCCGAGCGCTGCGTGATGCCCGCGAAGCCGCGGTCGGCGAACCAGGGACGCTCGCCCTTGGCGAACGCGCCGAGGTCCATGCCGGCGCAGAAGAAGCCGCCGGCGCCGGTGACGATGCCGACGGTCAGCTCGGCGTCGGCGTCGAGCTCGTCGAGGGCGTTCGCCATCCCCTCGGCGACCTGGCCGTTGACGGCGTTGCGCACCTCGGGCCGGTTGATGGTGATGAGGAGGACGGAGCCGCGGCGCTCGGTGAGGACCGCGGGGGCGGGATCGGACTCGGTCATGGCCTGACCCTATGCGACCCGCCGCGACGTTGGCACGGCGCACCCCCCGGACGTCCGTAGGATCGTCCGCATGGAGCAGATCGCCCCCGACGTCTTCCGCATCCCGCTGCTGCCGCGCGACGGCGTGAACGCCTACATCGTGGGCGACGTGCTCGTCGACGCGGGCATGAAGGGCAGCGCGAAGAAGATCCTCAAGGCGCTCGACGCGGCGGGCGTGACGCTGTCGGCGCACGTGATCACGCACGCCCACGGGGACCACGTCGGCGGCACCCCGACGATCGTGGACGCCACGGGCGTCCCGGTGAGCGTCGGCGCCGGCGACCGGGCGGCCGCGGAGGCGGGCGAGCCGGTGCTCTCCGCCAAGGCCCGCAGGCCCGGCCTGCACGGCATCCTGAAGTTCGCGGGCGGCTTCGACGGCTTCTCGGTCGACCACTCCCTGACGGAGGGCGACGACATCGGCTGCGGCTTCACGGTGCTCGAGACCCCCGGGCACTCCCCGGGGCACGTGTCGTTCTGGCGGGAGTCCGACGGCGTGCTGATCTGCGGCGACGTGGTCACCGCCATGCACCTGCTGACGACGAAGCCCGGCCTGCATCAGCCGCCCGCGCTGCTGACCCCGGATCCGGAGCGCAACCGCGAGAGCGAGCGGCGCCTGGCCGGGCTCGAGCCGCAGATCGTGCTGGCCGGCCACGGCCCGCCGGTCCGCGACGCCGCGCAGGCGATGCGGACCTTCGTGGCGGGCCTGTAGCCGGGACCGGCTAGCGGACGGCGTGCGGGCCGGCGAACTCCGGCGCGGCGCGACGCCCGCGCTTGAGCGCCTCGTTGTCGGTCAGCGGGGCACGGCGCTGCGCGAGGGTGACCGTCGCGTGCGCGGCCGCGTCGGCGAACTCCGAGAGCGCCTGCTGGTTGATCGCGCCAAGGGTGTCGCACGACGTGTGGTAGCAGGCGTCGTAGGGCTCGCCGGCGGTGCCGCCGAAGAGCGTGGCCTCCTCCGCGGTCTTGACGCCCTCGGCGCCGGCGAAGAGACCGCCGGCCGGGATGCCCGCGGCGATGAACGGGCCGTAGTCGGAGCGGCCGTCGAACGCGGTCGGGGCGCTCGCGAGGCCCTTCGACGCGAAGTGCTCGGTGAAGATCCCCTCGATGAGGTCCGAGCCGACCGGGCCGGCCCCGATGTCCGGGTTGTCCGAGCCGTCGCCGTCGTAGACGAAGCGGACGTAGTTCTGCGACGCGGTCATGTCGAAGTTGAGGTTCGCCATGATCTGGTCGCGCTGCTCCTGGGTGAGGCTCTCGACGTAGTGCGTCGAGCCGAGCAGGCCGGACTCCTCCGCGCCCCAGAAGGCGAACCGCAGCGCGTTGCGCGGCTTCTTCAGCGCCTTCGGGAGCTCCTCGGCGATCTCGAGGTCCTGCGCGGTGCCGGAGCCGTTGTCGTTGATCCCGGGACCGTCGACGACGGAGTCGAGGTGCGCGCCGACGACGACGGTACGGTCGGTGCGACCCGTCCTGGAGTCCGCGAGGACGTTGGCGGTCATGCGGGTCTCGCTCAGGGTCTGCGTCGTGATCCGCACGGTGGTCGTGCCCGCGGCCGCGAGGTCGACGAGCTCCTTGCCGTCGGCGTAGCTCGTGCCGATGACCGGGACGGTCAGGTCGGGACCGCCGAGGGTGCCGGTCAGCACCTCCTGGCGCCCCTCCTGGCCCTCGTTGAAGATCACGACGGCGCCGGCGCCCGCGGCCTGCGCGTTCTTGGCCTTGGTGGCGAAGTCGCAGGTGCCGCGCTGCACGAGCGCGACCGCGCCCTGCGGGAAGCCGGCGAAGTCCGCGGCCTCGCAGCCGGAGGTCGACGACGGGGTCGGGGCGGGCGGAACGGTCACGTCGACCGGGACGACCGTGCCGGTGACGTCGCCGCTGCCGGAGTACTCCATCGTGGCGAAGTCGGTCTCGGGCACGTAGGTGCGGGCGTCCGGCGCGGTGCGCGCGAACGACGCGGGCGCCGTCTCCTGGAAGTACGGGAACGAGAACGGCTGGACGGTGACCGCGTACCCGGCCGCCTTGAGCCGCTCGGAGACGTAGGCGACCGACCGGTCGTAGCCGACGGTGCCGGAGGCGCGGTTGCCGCCGTTGCGCTCCGCGATCGACTGGAGCTCGCGCAGGTGCCGGGTGATGCCCGTGGGCGTCACGGCGTCCTGCAGCTTGGCGGAGGCCTTCGCGGTGGCCTTGTCGGGGGTCGCGGCCTTCGGGGCGGCGAGGGCGGCGCCGGGGAGCGCCAGGGTGGCCGTCAGCGCGCAGCCGACGGTCGCGAGCGTGGCTCGCTGCATTCGTGGGTCCTCCTCCATCGGGGGTCCAGGGTGGGTGGCGTCGGGCGGACGCCGCCGAATACCCGATCCCTTATCCACGACGGCGGTCGCGGAAACTCGTGCTGGCGCGTCAGCGGTCGCCGGGGCCGGCGAAGCGGCAGCGCTCCGCGAGCCAGTCGAACACGACGGCCTTGCGCGGCTCGTCCATGCGCAGCTGCAGCGTGCCGGCGGGCCCGCTCGCCGGCGCCAGGCGCACGAGCAGGATCGTGCCGGCGCGGTCCTCGGCGACGACGTGGACGTCGCAGCGGTTGGGGACGAACCGCACGCGGGCGCGCAGCGGCGGCCCGCCGGGCGCGAGCGTCCGGCCGATCCGCTCGCTGCCCCCGACCGGCGCGAGCAGGGTCGTGCCGAGCACCCGGTCCACGCGCACCGGCGGACCGCCGGCGCGGGCCGCGAGCACGAGCTCGACGTCCAGGCGGGCGTCGGTGCCGCGCCCCGAGACCGTGACGCGGCCGAGCTCCGCGGTGCGCAGGTGGCTGCGGGCGCAGTCCCCGGCGAGGAGCCGACCGACCCCGTCGTAGCGGTCCCGCACGGGCGCCTGGGAGCGCTGCATCGGGCCGCCCTCGCGGTGGGCGCTCAGCACGACGCGCGCGCCGAGGCCCTCGCCGTCCCGCGCGCAGCGCCCGGTCCCGAGCGGCACCGTGAGGTTCGTCGCCGCCCCCGCGGCGACGAGCGCGGGACCGCGGTAGCGGGCGACCGTGCGCACGCGCGAGGAGCGCAGTTCGGCGGCGTCGACCGTCAGCAGGCCCGGGCCCGCGTTGCGCACCTGGATCTGCACGCGACGGCTGCCCTGGTCCTGGCGGGCCTGGTCGAGGAAGACGGTGACGCCCGGGGGCAGTGGGCCCGGCGGGTCGGCCCCGTCGGCGCCGCCGTCGCTCCCGCACGCCACGGCACCGAGGCCGAGGACGAGGACGACCACCACGCCGGCCGCCGCGCCGCGACGGTCGGAGGACCGGACCGGGACCCCCGGCGCCCGCACGGCTACACCGCGAACAGGGTCAGGTCGGGTTCCCGCTCCCCGCGCAGGACGGCCAGGTCGACCTCGACGCAGCGCAGCCCGCGGGACTCCGCGAGCGTGCGCGCCTGCGGCTTGATCTGCTGGGCGGCGAGCACGCCGCGGCAGCCGTCCATCGCCGGGTCGCGGCGGATGAAGTCGAGGTAGCGCGTGAGCTGCTCGACCGCCTCGATCGTCGCGACGCGCTTGATCTCCACGGCGATCCAGCCGTCCTCCTCGTCGCGGCACATGAGGTCGACGGGGCCGATGTCGGTCGGCCACTCGCGGCGCACCAGCCGGAACCCCTCCCCGCACCAGTGCGGCGCGGCCGCGAGCTCCTCCTGCAGGTGGCGCTCGACGCCGTCCTTCTCCAGCTCGGCCGCCTCGCCCATGTCGTGCGTGACGTCGCTGACCACCTCGACGATGCGGATGTCGAGCCGGTCCTCGGTCTTGCCGGCGAACTTCCGCACGACGAGGCGCTCCAGCGGCTCGCCGTCGAACTCGAGCACCGTCGGGGGCGTCATCCAGTTCTGCGGCTTGTAGCCGCCGGTGTCGGCGTGGACCATCACCGACCCGTCCTGCTTGATCATCAGCAGCCGCAGGGCCTCGGGCAGCACGGCGGTGAGCCGGCCGGTGTAGACCACCTCGCAGCGGGCGACGATCAGGCGCATGGTTCGGCACCGTACCGATCGGGTCGGTCAGTGCGTGTAGGCCTGGGACGCCGCGTTGACCCTCCGCGCCGCGGCACGGTCGTCGTACGCGCGCTGGCACATCTCCACGAGCTTGCCGACGATCGGATGCTCCCGCGGGAGACCGGACCAGACACACCAGAGCAGCATCTGCGGCGACGTGGTGTCCCACTCGATGAGCGTGTCCAGTCCGCAGCCCGCCGGCAGGCTCTTGTTCGCCTGTTCCCCAGGCTGGATCGGCGTCGTGGCGTAGAGGTTGAAAACATGCGCCGCGGTCGCGATCTCCTCTCGCGCCGCGGTCGGGAGGATCCGATTGTGATACTCCGCGAACTTGTTGGGCTGTGAGGTCCCGGTGAATCCGGCCCCATAGGCCGCCTTCTCCGCCAGTGCCGTCTTCAGGTACCCCGGGACATCCGTCGCATCCGCGATGAGCCCGACGAGCTGCTTGCTCAGCTCGCGACGCTGCGTCACGCGATCACGGATCTCCTCGTCGCTCGCCCGCCTCGGGACGCACAGCAGCGCCTCGGTGTTCGCGTAGGCGTCGCCCGCCGCCACGTGCATCAGCTCGTGCAGTCGAGCGGCCACCAGCTCGAGCGTCCCCTCGATGCCGAGCTGGCCGAAAGCCATCTCCGTGATCCTCCACCGCTTGCCGTTCAGCTCTCGCAGACCGGCCGACGCGGCCCCGGTCACGAACCAGGTGGCGTCGCGCCCCTGCAACCCCTCGCGAATCGTCTGCGTGAGGATCGTCGGCAGGCCCGGCCGTGACGCGATCGTCTCGAGGGTGGCCGTCGAGTCGGAGTGCAGCTCGCCGTGGGCTGCGACCTCGAGGTGCTCGTTCGCCGGGTTCGCCTGGGCGAAGTCCTGCCGCTCGAAGCGGAACAGCTCGTCCAGCTCGAAAGGCAGTGGCTTCAGCCCGTGATGGGCAGCGATCTCGTGGACCTCACGTGCCGCGCGCACCCGCGCGACCGACCCGGCGGGAAGCGTCGAGACCTTCTTCATCCCGCGGTACACCCGACGGTAGGCACCGGCCGACCTGACGAGTCCGCGGGCGTTCACGGCGCGGCGGCCGCGTGCCGACCCGGGCTTGCTCCCCCGGTCGCGCGAGGCGACTCCGAGCATCGCGGAAATGAGCCGCTCGAGGTCGCCGAGACGGAGGTCGATGTCGGTGTAGCCGCGCTTGCGGTAGTCGAGGAGGGCAGCGCGTCCGTCACGGACGTGGGCGTCCGCGACCTTGTCTCGGAAGACACCACCGACCTTCATCTGCGTGTCGTAGGCCACCGCGCCCTCGATGTCCTCATCCGCCATGGGCAGACGCGCGACCTCGTCGCGACCACGACCGAGATTGCCGATGTCGAGCGCCTTGCCCTGCGTCGGGGTCGCAACGATCGTCGGCGGCGGCACCCGGAGGTCGCGCTCGAGCTCTCGCTCCTCGCCGTCCGGAACCAGGAGGCCGGGCGGCGGGAGCTGCGGCGAGGACGGAACGCCCGGGGTCCCGGGCGGGAGAACACCTCGCTCGTTCGCCAGCTTCCGCAGCCGGCCACGCTGGTACCCGATCGGAGCCTTGACTCGACGGGGCGGTTCGGGGACGCGGTGGTCGGTCATGTCGTACCTCGCGCGGCGATGGGAGGGTCGACAGCCTTGCCGCCCTTGCGCGGCACCGACAGGGCCGTTCGGGACGTCGTTCGTGCACTGCGGTCCGACGACCGCTCAGCCATGGGCTTCCGCGCTCCCTGGGAGCAGCCGGTGGTACGCCCCGAAATCGGCGGCGAGGACGAGACGACCCAGCTTGCGGTGCTCCAGGGCGATCGCGCGCATGAGCCCGAGCGTCTCGACGCGCCGGCCCTCGTCTGCGGCGAAGAGCACGGCCGCGACCACGCAGTTGCGGATCGATCCGCCGGTGAGCTCGAAGCGCTCGGCGATCATCGCGACGTCCTCCGCGGGAAGATCGTCGATCCCCGCTCCGTCGAGCATCTGACTCCAGAGCCGCAGACGGGTCGCCGCATCGGGCTCCGGAAAGTCGACGAGGACGTCGACACGCCGCATGAACGCCGGGTCGACGTTGCTGAGGAAGTTCGTCGCGAGGATCACCACCCCGTCGAAGGTCTCGATCCGCTGCAGCAGGTACGCCGTTCCGAGATTGGCGTAGCGATCCGCGGCACCGCCGTCGCCCGCGTCGCCGCGCTTCCCGAAGACGACGTCGGCCTCGTCGAAGAACAACACGGAGTTCGTTCCGTCCGCGGCCGCGAAGAGCCGATCGAGCTGCTTCTCCATCTCGCCGACCCACCGGGAGTACAGCGTCGACAGATCGACCCGGAAGACGTCCCGGTCCGCCTCTCCGGCCGCGACCCGGGCGGCGAGGGTCTTCCCGGTGCCGGGCGGTCCGGCGAACAGGGCCGTGAGACCCCGACCCGCGAAGTAGCGATCGTACGCGGGTGTCGACCGGAGCCGGTCGTGATTGCGCAGGAACGCGTCGACCGCTCGAAGACCATCCTGTGTGCGCGGCGCGAGCACGATGTCCTCCCAGCGAGGCCCACGAGGGAGCGTCTCCGCGAGCGAGTCGAGTCCGCGGCTCGAGATGGCCGTCGCCGCCGATCGCAGCGCGCGCCCGGTGATCGGGGAGCCTTCGCGGGCGCCGGCGCGGGCGACCCGGACGGCCTGACGGATCTCGTCGTATGTCAGTCGCAGATGCGCGACCTCGCCGGCCGCCGTGGTCCCGCCTGTCGCGTCACACCACGCGCGGGTCGCTTCCTCGACGCCCATGGCCGGGATCGGGACTCGGACGACGGTCTGATCACCCAGAACCGCGGCGTCGTCGCCACCGCGCTCCCAGACCACGGGGCGCGGCGTGGCGTGGAGGATCTGACGGACCACGCTTTCGCGGCGATCCACCGGCAGCGCGCCGAGTCCCCGCACCACCGGGAGGCGACCCTCGAGCGCAGCGGCGATGCTGAAGTCGGCAAGGCCCTCGCCGTCCGCCAGGGTGTCGGCCACGGCGACGAGCGCTCCGCCGGGGGTCGCCGCCGCGCACAGCCGATCCGCCTCCGCGCCGCGAACCACCACGGTCGTGTCGTTCTCGCGCTCGGCCAGGAGGTCGCGCAGGTGCTCTGCCACCGCGGTCCGTCCGAACGCCGCTCCCGGAGGGTCAACCCGGACCAGCGCGGCACGACCGACCGGATCCGCGCTCGTCGAACCACGCACGGCGTCGCCGACGGCACGGGCGAGGACGATCGGACTCCCCGAGAACGTGTGCGCGGGCGGGATCCGCAGCGCGCCGGTCGCCCGCAGCGTGCCGGTGCCCGCCAGCGCTTCGCGACACGCAACGGGCGCATGACCGTCGGCCGCGGCGATCAGCTCGAGCGCCCAGGGCGTCGGCAGCGGACCGGCCGCCCCTTCGGCGAGCACCGCGACCGCCTCCCCCACCGGCGGCACGAGCTCGACCAGCACGCTCGTCGCCAGGATCGCGGTCTCCAGCTCGTCGAGGCCGAGACGGGTGGCGAGCGTGACCAACCGCGCCTCCTCCTCCGGACCGACGTGCGGAGTGAGCAGGCTCGGCGACGCGCCGAGCGGCGGCTCGAGGCCGCGGAGATCCAGGGCACGCAGGAGCACCTGGGCGGCGTTGTGCAATGGCGACGACGAGCCGTAGGGCGCCATCGCGGCGAACGTACCAGTGCCGGGTTCGTGGGCGACACCCGAATGGACCGTACTTTCGGGCCGTTCCCGGTACCCCCGCTCAGCGCGCGGTGAACGCGATCGGCTTCGCCGACGTCGTGCGGTAGGGCGGCTTGGCGTCGTGGGTCAGCACGAGCTTCCAGCGGCCCGGCTTGCGCAGCTGCTGCCTGAGCACCGCGACCTTGTTCACCGGCTTGGTCATCTTGTGCAGCGTCTTCCAGCGGCCAGGGATCGCCGCCTTGCGCACGCCCTTCTTCTTCGGCAGCGCCGGCGACCACCAGACCCACTCGGCCCGGACCTTGCCGGTCAGCGACGACCCGCCGGGCGCCTTGCCGAGCGACACGCGGAAGCTGCAGACGCGCGTGCGGGCGCAGCTGACGCGGCGGCCGACCTTGAAGCGCGCGACGAGGTTGCGGGCGAGCTGGTCCTCGGTGACCCGCTGCACCGGCACGTCGACGGTCCGGCGGTTGCCGTACAGGTCGATCGCCGTGACGTGCACGGTGTGCGGGCCGAGCGGCAGGTCGTCGGAGCCGAACCAGGGCGTGAGCTTCACCTCGACGCCGTTGCCGACCTCGGCGCCGGTGAAGTTGCGGATCTGGTTCGTGCCGTCGAACTGGAAGGTGATCCGTCCGACCTTCGCGGGGTCGGTCGCGCGGGCGCGCAGGTCCAGGCGGTCGCTGTAGCGCTCCCCCGGGCGGGGGCTGAGCACCTCGACGGCGGGCGGCTCGAAGTCCCCGCACGGCCCGGCCAGCGGGTCCACCCCGCGGGTGGCCTGCACGAACGCGTCGTAGGCGGGACGGCGCGAGCCGTCGGTGCGCAGCAGCCCGAAGCGGTGGTCGGGGGTGTCGCTCTGCCCGCGGTCCTGGACCTCGAACCAGTACGCGGTCTCGACGTAGGCGTCCTCCTTCAGGCAGTGGGCGGCCTCGCGCAGGTACTGCGCCTGCTGCGCCTCGGTCACGCCGCCGGGCTTCTGGCCGGCCTGCAGGCCCTGGTCGCACAGCGCCCTGGACGTCGACCAGCCGAGCTCGAGCAGGATCGGCTTGTCGTCCCCGTTGGCGAGCATCGTCTGGCGGACCTCGCGGTAGCCGAGGAACGTCACCTGCCCGATCCGCGCGGGGTCCTGCTGGTCGCGGTAGTACTCGTAGGGGGAGACGAGGTTGCAGGCCGTGTCGGCGTCGACGCCGATCGCGTCGAAGTGGCCCTTGGCGCCACGGTCGTAGGCGGCCTGCAGGAAGCGCCAGTTCCCGGCGGTGAGCGGCGTGAAGACGACCCGACCGGACGGGTCGGCGGCGCGGATCGCCGCCGCGGACTGCTTGAGGAGGTCGACGTAGCGGTCCGGGTCCGGGCCGCCCTTCCAGAAGACCGCCTCGTCGGCCTCGTTCCAGACCATGTAGGAGACGCCCAGGCCGCGGAACGCGGTCGCCAGGCGGCCCATCGCGAGCGCGAAGCCGGGCACGCTGTCGGGCGGCATGCGGTCGCGCGTGGCGGGATCCGGGTGCGTCCAGGCCTCGGCGCCGAAGAACACGACGGTCGTGGCGATCCCGCGGTCGCGCAGGCGCCGGATCGTCGTGACGTACTGCGCGATCTTGCCGTCGTCGAACCCGACCGCGGTCGGCTGCACGACGTCCCAGGTGATGAAGATCTTCGCCGTGCGCGCGCCCTGCGCGGCGAGCTGGTCGACCTCCGCCATCAGCGGGTTGGCGGGCTGCAGGTCGCCGGGCATCACGACCCCGAAGCTCGCCGCGCGGGCGGGCGTCGGGACCGCGACGAGCGCGAGCAGCAGGGCGGGGAGCAGCAGACGACGGGGGCGCATACGTCCCCCGTGATCGGCACCGGGCGCCGGCCGTGAAGCCGGCGGCCGGCCGCCTGGACTACTTGATGGTGAAGGGGATGTCCTTCGCGCTGTAGGTCTTGTACGGGGCGCTGGCCTGGTGGGTCAGGCGCAGCCGCCACTTCCCCTTGCGGGAGACCTTCTGCTTGAGCGTGAAGACCTTGTTCGCCGGCTTCGTCGCCTTGTGGATCGTCTTCCACTGGCCGGGGATCGCCTTCTTGCGCTTGCCCTTCTTCTTCGGCTTCGGCGGCGAGTACCACTGCCACTGCGCGAGGACCTTGCCGCTGACCGACGGGCCGTTGGCCGCCTTGCCCAGCGAGACGCGGAAGGAGCAGACCCGCCGCTTGCAGGTGACCTTCCGGCCGATCTTGAAGACCGCCTGGAGGTTCGCGGCGATCGCGCCCTCCGGGACCTTCTCGACGTTGATGACCTTCTCGGCGGTGTTGCCGAACGCGTCGATCGCGACGACCTTCACCGTGTGCTTGCCGAGCGCGAGCTCGCGCGACTTGAACCACGGCTCGAGGCCGACGATCTTGTCGTTGCCGACGTCGCCGCCGGTGAAGTTGCGGATCTCGTTGGCGCCGTCGTACTGGAAGGTGATGCGGCCGACCCCGGCCGCGTCGGAGGCCTTCGCGCGGATGTCGAAGCGGTCGGTGTACTGCTGGCCCTCGACCGGGCTGATGACGGTCAGGTCCGGCGCGCGGAAGTCGCCGCACTCCTGGCCGGCGAGGACGTTCGCCCCGCCCGCCGCGGCGACGAACGCATCATGGGCGGGCTTGTTGCGCCCGGCAGGGTCGATCAGGCCGAAGTTCTCGTCCGGGTGGGTGCGGTCCGTCCCGCGGTCCTGGAGCTCGAACCAGTAGGCGGTCTCGACGTAGTCGTCCTGCGACAGGCAGTTGACCGCCTCGCGCAGGAACTGGGCCTGCTGCGCCTCGGTGACGCCGCCGGGCTTCTTGCCCGCCTCGAGCCCCTGGTTGCAGTTCGTGTCGCCGATCGCGGTCGACCAGCCGATCTCCAGCAGGATCGGCTTCGGGTCGCCGTTGGCGAGCTGGGTCTTGCGGACCTCGCGGTAGCCGAGGAAGGTGATCTGGCCGAGCTTGCTGCCGTCCTGCTGGTCGCGGTAGTACGAGTACGGCGAGGCGATGTTGCAGGCGGTGTCGACGTCGACCGGGACGGCGTCGAAGAAGCCCTTGGCGCCGCGCTCGTAGGCGGCCTGGAGGAAGCGCCAGTTGCCCGCGGTGAGCGGCGTGATCCCGACGCGGACGGTGTCGTCGGCGCGCTTGATCGACTCGTAGGACCGCTTGAGCAGGTCGACGTACTTGTCCGGGTTCGCGCCACCGGCCCAGAAGACGCCCTCGTCGGCCTCGTTCCAGACGGTCATGGTCGTGCCGCCCGCGCCGAACTCCTTCATCTTCGCGGCGAACGCGCCCATGACCGCGGCGAAGCGGCCGTTGTCGGTCGGGGGCGTGCGGTCGCGCGTGGCGGCCGGCAGCTCCGGCTCGCCGCCGAAGAAGACGATCGTCGAGCTGATGCCGTTGGCCCGCAGGTGCTTCACGGTGTCCGCGTACTGGACGATCTTCGCGTCGTTGACGGTCGATCCGCCGGCGGGCCCGGCGATGACGTTCCAGGTGACGAAGAACTTCGCGGTCTTCGCGCCCTGCCTGCCGAGCTCGGTCGTCCGGGTGATCAGTGGGTTGTTCGTCTGCAGGTCACCGGGGATGACCAGGCCGAGCGAGGCGCCGTGCGCTGCGGGGGCGGCGGCGAGCAGCGTCAACGATGTGGCCAGCAGGGCGAGGGACGACGACAGGCGCATGCGAGTGGACCTCTTGGAGCAACGGACGGGACGGCTGGAACCCTGTGCGCGGGAGGGGCGAGCATAGCCGCGGAGGCGACGAACCGCGACACACGGGTCGTTTGTCCTATCGGCAGGTCGGCGGGAGTCCTGCAGTCCGGCGGTGTCCGCGGTCATGGCACCGCCCACGCCGGCGGGCCTTGACGGTGCCAGCGGGGCGAGGTGGTGGGCGGCGGCGCGAGCGCCGCGGCGGCGACCAGGACCGACGGCGCCGGGTCGGCGAGGTGCGCGGCGAGCGCCGCGCCGAACGCCTCCCCGAGTCCGTCGACGCGCTCCGCGCGCAGGCCGAACGCCTGCGCCAGCGCGACGTGGTCCGGACCCGCGAGGTCGACGCCGAAGCGCGGCGTGCCGGCCCGGTCCTGGTCGTGGCGGAGCATGCCGTAGCCGCCGTCGTCGACGACCACGAGCGTCAGCCCCAGCCGCTCCTGCTGCACGGTGGCGAGCTCCCCGCAGGCGAGGAGCAGTCCGCCGTCCCCGCAGAACGCGACGGTCGGGGTGCCGGTGGCGGCGGAGCCGATCGCCGCGGGCAGCGCGTACCCGAGCGTGCCCCATCCCATCGGGTACTGGAAGCGGCGGGGGCCGGGGACCTCGTGCAGGGCGGCGAGCCAGTACCCGGCCACGCACATGTCCGCGACGACGGTGGTGCCCGACGGGACCGTGCGGGCGACGACGTCGACGAAGGCCAGCTCGGCCGGGTGCTCGATCCGCAGGCGCCGCACGGCACCGGCCCGCAGCGCCGCGAGGTCCCCGTACCAGGCGCTCGCCGTCCCGCCGAAGAGCGCGTCGGAGTGGGTGTCGGCCGGCTGCGGCGGGGCGTGGCCCGCCTCGTCGAGCCCCTCGAGCAGTTCCTCGCAGCCGAGCACCGCGTCGGCGACGACGACCGCGTCGGCGCGGTAGTTCTTCGTCGCGTCCGCGGCGTCGACGTTGACCGCGACGAGCCGGGGCGGCTGCGGCAGGCGCCAGTTCATCGTGCTCATGCCGTCGAGGTCGCTGCCGACGGCGAGCACGAGGTCGGCCCGGTCCCACAGCTCGCCCGCCTCCGGGACGTGCGGCGGCAGGCCGACGAGGAACGGGTGCCCGGCCAGCAGCCCGCGCGCGGCGTAGGTCGTCAGGACCGGGGCGCCCAGGCGCTGCGCGAGCGCCGCGACGGTCGGTCCCGCGCCCGCGCGCAGCGCGCCGCCGCCGGCCCAGACGATCGGCCGCTGCGCGGCGAGCAGGTGCGGGAGCGCCTGGTCGACGTCCGGGGTCTCCGCGTACGCGGGCGCGCCCGCGACGGTCGGCTCGTCCCCGGTGACGGCCGCGGCGAGGACGTCGGTCGGGACCTCGAGCAGGACCGGCCGCTGGGGCGCGGCGAGCGCGGTCGCGAGCGCCTGCGCGGTCGCGTGCCCCAGGTCCGCCGGATCGGTGACGCGGACGGTCGCCTTCGTCACCGGCGCGAACATCGCGCGCTGGTCGGCCGACTCGTGCAGCGCGCCGCCGACGATGCCAGGTCGTTTCAGGGACGCGGGGACGTCGGTCGCGATCACGACCAGCGGCGTGCCGCTCGCCCACGCCTCCCCCACCGCGCCGAGCGTGTTCGCCGCACCGGGCCCGGTCGTGACGAGCGCGACGCCGACCTCGCCGGTCGCCCGCGCGTGACCGTCGGCGGCGTACGCGGCGGCCTGCTCGTGCCGGACGCCGATCGTGCGGATCGCGGCGCTCGTGCGCAGCGCCTCGAACGCGGCGAGGTTGTGCACGCCCGGCAGGCCGAACACGACGCGCACCCCCGCGCGCTCCAGCGCGCGGACGAGGAGATCGGCGGCGACGGGCACGGCGGCAGCCTACGCGGCCGGCCCGTCCCGGTGGACGTCGGCTCGCGGACCCCGCGAGCTGCGGTCCACCCTGCGCGCCGCCCGGGGCCGGTCCCGGCCGGCCCGTCCCGGTGGACGTGAGCTCGCGGACCCCGCGAGCTGCGGTCCACCCTGCGCGCCGCCCGGGGCCGGTCCCGGCCGGCCCCGCCCGGTCTACGCCGCGGGGAGGACCCGCGCCTCGACCTCGCGCAGGCGCTCGATCAGGTGCGCGATCTCGGCGTCGTCGGGGCCGAGCGTCAGGGCCTTGTCCGCCGCGGCGATCGCGTCGGAGACCCGGTCGGTGCGGGCGAGGGCGTGCGCGTAGCGCGACCAGGCCTCGTGCGAGTCGGGCGCCAGGAACGTCGCCTGCTCGGTCGCGGTGACCTCGCCGCCGAGGTCCCCGGCGAGGTGCAGGGCGGTCGCGAGGTCCAGGAGACCCTCCATGCTCGGGCCCAGCTCGCGCGCGTGCTCGAGCGCCGCGATCGCGCCGCCCCGATCCATCATCCGCAGCTTCACGCGGCCGATCCGCTCCCACGAGGACGCGTCGTCCGGGGCGCGCTCGGCGACGCGCTCGGCCGCCTCCAGCGCGAGGTCGAACGCCCGCATGTCCTCGTAGATGCGCGAGGCGAAGCGGTGCGGCGCCGGCCGCTCGCCCTCGACCCGCGCCCAGTCGCGCACGGAGCGCCCCGCCGCGTTGAGGTTGCCCGCCTGCCAGAACGCGAGCGTCATCAGGCGCAGCACCGACGGGTTCTTCGGGTCCGCGTCGCGCGCGTAGATGAGGCGCTGCGCCGCGAGCGCGTAGTCGTTGTCGTGCATCGCGTGCTGGGCGGCGACGAGGAACCGCTGGACGCGGTCGGCGCCCGGGTCGGGCTTGGAGAAGTCGACGAAGGTGAGCGAGTCCGCCGGCACCGTCCGCACGCCGATCTCGAACTTCAGGCGCGCCCACTGCTGCACGTCGTCGCCCGCACCGGTGAAGTAGATGCCGGTGACCGAGCCGACGCCCCACTCCGGGTAGGCGGCGCAGCGCGCGTAGCGGTGCACGACCGAGTGATCGGGGACGCGCGCGCCGAACGGGTCGTTCTGCGCGCGGTCGGCGGCCTGCTCGCGGGCGCGCTGCTCGGCCTCGTAGGCGCGCCGACCGGCCTCCTCGCGCGCGGCGCGGGCCGCGGCCGCGCTGACCTTGACGGCCGCGCGGGAGACCTGACCGCCGCGCGAGTCCTCGGCCAGGCGCTCGAGCTGGTCGGCCGCCTCGTTGATCGCCTTGAGGTGCCGCTCGTGCGCGAACTGCTTGCCGGGCGGCGCGAGATCCGGGTGCCAGATCTTCGCCAGCCGCCGTCGCGCGAGCTGCACCTCGCGCTTGCCGAACGGCGGCTCCAGCTCCAGCAGGAGAAGGGACTGCTCGATGTCGAGGACCTGCGCCACGACCACCCATGGTACCGCGGCCGACCCGCCGTCCCGACGGGCCGGGCGGGTTCGAACCCACCCGTCCGCGGAGCGTCGCGCCGGCCCGGCGCGCGCGATGGACGGTCCGCCGTCCGTCCGCTAGGTTCCAGGGCAGATGCCGTCCGTCGCCCGTCGCTCCCCGATCGCCCGCCCGGCCCTGCCGGCCGCCGCGGCGACCCGTGCGACGAACCCGACGACGAAGCAGAACCCGAAGACGAAGACGCGCTCCGCGGACTAGGCCTCACGAGATGCCACCGTCCGCGAAGCTCGCGGACGGGGCACGGACCGGCAGGTCGGCCTCCACCCGCGAGGAGATCCTCACCGCGATCCGCCGCTGGAACGACCTGTTCGGCGAGCCGCCCTGCACCGCCGACTGGAACCCGTCGGTCGCCCGCTGGCGCGCGCAGGAGTGGCGGATCGAGCGGTACGCCGCCGGGGACCCGGACACCGGGGCGCGCTGGCCGTCCCTGAACGCGGTCAAGCGCCGCTTCGACGGCAGCTTCGACGCAGCCGTGCGGGAGGCCGGGCTCGTGCCGCGACGGCCCGGGCCGCGGCGCCGCGCCCCCGGGACCGCCCGGCCCGACGTCCCGCCGCGCGAGCCGCTGCCCCCGGTCGCCCTCGACGACGCACTGCGCGCCGCGCACGCGCTCGTCGCCGCCGCGGACGCGCGCGCCGCGGAGGCGGAGCGACGAGCCGAGGACGCCCTGCGACGGGCGCGCGCCGAACGGGCCCGCGCCGACCGCGAGCAGGCCCGCGCGGCGGCGAGCCGGCTGCGCGCCCGGCGGTTGGCCGACCGCGCACGCCGGGCGATCGAGGCGCGTGACCGGGCGCGCGAGCGCGAGCTGCGCGTGGTCGCCGCCGCCCGCGCCGCCTGCGAGGACCGGCTCGCCGCCGCCCGGGCGGACGCCGACCAGCGGATCGCGGAGGCGCGCGCCCGGGAGCACGCCGCCTCGCGCCGGGCGGATCGCGCCGAGGGGGGGGCGGCGCGTCTCGTCGCCGCCACCGGCGACCCGACCGCGCCCGCCGGTCCCGCGGTCCTCGCGGCCGCCCTCACGCGCCTGGCGCGCGCCCGTGCCGCCGGGGGCGCACCGGGCGATCTGCGCGGCGCGCTGCGGGAGGTCTCGCTCGCGGCGTCCCGCTGGGCGCAGCGGCTCTGACCCGCGCGACGTGCCGGGATCTCCCTGCCTCGATCCACCCGGTCGGGAGGGGGCAGATGCCCGCGAGCGTGCGACGCCCGTGAGGATCCTGGCCGCCCCACGTATCCTGGGTGGAGATGAGCTCCCAGTACGTGTTCCAGATGATGGGCGTCACCAAGCGGTACCCGCCGGACAAGACGGTGCTGAACGAGGTGACGCTGGCGTTCTACCCGGGCGCCAAGATCGGCGTGCTCGGCTACAACGGCGCGGGCAAGTCCTCGCTGCTGAAGATCATGGCCGGCATCGACGACGACTACCGGGGCGAGGCGATCCTGGGCACGAACAAGACCGTCGGCCTGCTGGAGCAGGAGCCGCACCTGACCCCCGGCTCGACGGTCAAGGAGTGCGTCGAGGAGGGCGTCGCCGAGACGAAGGCTCTGCTGGAGCGCTTCAACGAGCTGGCCGCGAACTACTCCGACGAGACCGCGAAGGAGTTCGCGCGGCTGCAGGAGCAGATCGACGCGGCCGACGCCTGGAGCCTCGACACGCAGCTCGAGTACGCGATGGACGCGCTGCGCTGCCCGCCGCCGGAGACGATCGTGGACGGCCTGTCCGGTGGTGAGCGCCGCCGCGTCGCGCTCTGCCGGCTGCTGCTGCAGGCCCCCGACCTGCTGCTCCTCGACGAGCCGACCAACCACCTCGACGCCGAGTCCGTCTCGTGGCTGGAGCGCCACCTGCACGACTACAAGGGCGCCGTCGTCGCGGTCACCCACGACCGCTACTTCCTCGACAACGTCGCCGGCTGGATCCTCGAGCTCGAGCACGGCCGCGCGCACCCGCACGAGGGCAACTACACGAGCTGGCTCGAGGCGAAGGCCAAGCGGATGGAGATGGCCAAGCAGCAGGACAAGGCGCGAGAGCGCACCCTGAAGGCCGAGCTCGAGTGGGTCCGCACGAACCCGAAGGGCCGCCGGGTGAAGAACAAGGCGCGCCTGAACCGCTACGACGAGCTCGTCGAGGCGGAGAAGCTCGTGAAGTTCGACGAGGTCACGATCCACATCCCGGCCGGTCCCCGGCTGGGCGGGAACGTGATCGAGGCGAAGAACCTGACGAAGAGCTTCGGCGACAAGCTCCTGTTCGAGGACCTGAGCTTCACGCTGCCGCCCGCGGGCATCATCGGCGTGGTCGGCCCCAACGGCGCCGGCAAGACGACGCTGTTCAAGATGATCGCCGGGCAGGAGCAGCCCGACAGCGGCACGGTGAAGCTCGGCGACACGGTGCAGCTCTCCTACGTCGACCAGGCCCGTGACGCGCTGGACCCGGACAAGACCGTCTGGGAGGAGATCTCCGAGGGCTACGACTACATCAAGGTCGGCAAGCGCGAGATGCCCTCGCGCCAGTACGTCGCCGGCTTCAACTTCCGCAAGGGCGACCAGCAGCAGAAGGTCGGCACGCTCTCGGGCGGGCAGCGCAACCGCGTGCACCTCGCGAAGCTCCTGCGCAGCGGCGGCAACCTGCTGCTGCTCGACGAGCCGACCAACGACCTCGACCACGAGACGCTGCAGGCGCTCGAGAGCGCGCTCGTCGGCTTCCCGGGCTGCGCGGTGATCATCTCCCACGATCGGTTCTTCCTCGACCGGATCTGCACCCACGTGCTCGCGTTCGAGGGGAACTCGCAGGTCGAGTGGTTCGAGGGCAACTTCGAGGCCTACGACGAGTACCGTCGCGAGAAGCTCGGCGACGCGGCCGACCGGCCGCACCGCATCGGCTACAAGAAGCTGACGCGCAACTAGCGTCGCGCGCGTGCAGGTCGAGCTCGCCGCTCCGTCCTGCACGCTGCGCGGTCACGTGCTCGCCTACGCCGGGTTCGCGTCGCGCGACCCGGCGCCGGTGCGCCGCGCCGAGCTGCCGTTCGGCGGCGTCGCGGTGATCCTCGCGCTCGACGGCGGCTGGCTGATCGACGGGGAGGCGTTCGGCTCGTTCGCGGGCGGCCTGACCGAGGTGCCGGTGATGACGGAGAACGTCGGGGCCGCCGAGCTCGTGCAGATCGACCTCACGCCGCTGGGGGCGCGAGCGCTGCTCGGCGTTCCCGGTCGCGAGCTGACCGGTGCGGTCGTCGCGCTGGAGGACCTGCTCGGGCGCGAGCTGCCGCTGCTGGTCGAGCGCCTGGCGCTGACCGCGTCGTGGGCGGCGCGCTTCGCGCTGCTCGACGCGTTCGTCGCCCGGCGCGTCGCGGCGGCGACACCGGTCGGCGCGGACGTGGCGCGCGCCTTCGCGCGCCTGCACGAGACGCACGGCGCGCTGCGCGTCGACGCGCTCGCCCGCGAGCTGCACTGCAGCACCCGCCACCTGTCGCGGCGGTTCGGCGAGGCGGTCGGCCTGCCGCCGAAGGCGTACGCGCGGCTGCTGCGGTTCGAGCGCGCGGCCGCCCGGCTGCGCGCCGCGCCGTGCGACCTGGGCCGGGTCGCGGCGGAGTGCGGCTACGCCGACCAGGCGCACTTCAACCGCGACTTCCGCACGTACACCGGGACCACGCCGACCGCGCTGCTCGCGACGACGCCCCCACCGGTCCGCGACCTGCGGTCCGATCCGTCCAAGACCGTCGGGCCGCCGGCCCGTACGGTCGGCGCATGACCGTCTTCCCCTGTCTGAAGATCAGCTCCCGCGACCTGCTGCGGTTCTACCAGGAGGCGTTCGGGCTGCGGCTCGTCGCCGTCTTCCCGCCCGAGGGCGAGGAGGTCGACCACGCCCAGCTGCGGCTCGGCGACGGCGCGATCATGTGCGGCACGCGCGGCGCGACCGAGCAGCCGCTCGGTGCCACGCTCACCTACTGGGTGCTGCCCGACGCGGCGGCCGTCGACGCCCTCTACGCGCGGGCGATCGCCGCCGGCGCCACGAGCGTCCGGGAGCCGTACGTGCCCGACTACGGCGGTCGCGAGTGCGGGCTCGCCGACCCCGACGGCAACGGCTGGAGCTTCGGCACCTACGCGGGAGAGCCCGGCTGAGCGGACCGGGGTCCGGGCTGTGCAAGGCTGTCCGGCATGGCCCTCGCGCACCTGGAGATCACCGAGTACACCGACCCCGCCTGCCCGTTCGCGTTCAGCGCCGAGCCCTTCCGGCTGCGACTGCTGTGGGAGCTGGGCGAGCAGGTCCGCTGGACGTCGAAGCTCGTCGTCCTGAGCGAGTCCTCGCAGGAGTACCTCGACAAGGGTCTCGACGCGGCGTTCCTCGCCTCCTCGGGCGTGCAGCTCGGCGAGCGCTTCGGCATGCCGATCGACGGCACCGTCAAGGAGCGCCCGCCGGCGACGCGCCCCGCCTGCGAGGCGGTCGTCGCCGCGCGGCTCCACGCGCCGGAGCGCTACGAGCGGCTGCTGCGCGCGCTGCGCGTGCGGAACTTCTCCGGCGAGCTGCTGGACGAGTGGGACACGATCGCGGCCGCGGCCGCCGACGCGGACATCGACGCGCAGCAGCTGCGCGGCTGGGTCGGGCAGGAGGACGTGCAGGCCGCCGTCGAGCAGGACATGCACGACGCCCGCCACCCCAGCACCGCCGCGCTCGCCATGGACCACAAGCTGGCCGGCTGGGAGCGCGACGGCAGGAAGGGCCGCCGCTACACCTGCCCGAGCCTGACCTTCACGCGGCTGTCCGACGGCGCGACGATGGTCGCCCCCGGGTTCCACCCGTGGGAGGTCTACGACACGATCGTCGCCAACCTCACGCCGCTCGTCGACCGGCGCCCGGCCGACGACGTCGCCGAGGTCCTCACCTGGGCGGGCCACAAGCTCGCCACCCAGGAGGTCGCGCAGATCACCGGCCGCAGCCGCGACGAGGCGCGCGAGCAGCTGCAGGCCGCGGGCGCCGTCGAGGAGCCCGTCGGCACCGACTCCTACTGGACCCTGCCGGCCTGAGCGGCCGGCGCGCTCAGCGCAGCCGCAGCGGGCGGCGCGGCTCCGCGTTGCCCCAGCGGTCCACCGAGGCGAAGCTCGCCCGGCGGGCCTGCGCCGCGGTGAGCACGACCGGGCGCCGGTAGCGCCGACGGCGCTCGCCCACGAACACGTAGGTGCCGGTCACCAGCGACCGGTCGCGGGTCGTGAGGGTCACGCGCACCCGCCCGCCGGCGAGGCGCACGATCTGCGCTCGCGTGCGCGGGGCGTCTCGCTCCGCGCCCCGCGAGGGCCGGAGCACGCGGCCGCCGGCGCGCAGGGTCGTGGCCGCTCCCGCGTCGAGCACCGTCGCTCCGGTCAGGTCCCCGAAGGTGCGCACGGGGCCGTGGCGCGAGCCGTCGAGATCCTGCGTCGTCATCGCGTACGGCTTCCCGGAGCGGTCGGCCGGCACGGTGAGCTGCACCGGGCGGCGGTCGTCCACGACGATCGTGGTCTGCCCGCCCGCCTGCACGAGGTCGATGAGCCCGGCGGCCTGCGCCTGCGCGGGGGTCATCGCCGGACCGGTCGCCCGGCCGGTCGCCGCGGAGCGGGCGCGCACCCGCGCGGCGCCGATCCCGCTGCGCGCGGACGCCGCGGTCGCCACCGGGTCCGTCAGGTCGAAGCCGAGCGCCGTCGCGGCGTAGACGTTCACGACCGTGGCGGCGACCGGGCAGTCCCGGCCCTGCGGGTTCGGGCGCACCGGCTCGCCCATCGTCACGAACGGGTCGATCATCGCCGTGGTCTGCGGATCGGCGGTGAGCGGCACGTGCGAGATGCCGCAGACGTGGTGCAGCCGGTCGGCGGGCGCGTCGAACTCCGCGCTCTTCAGCGGCACCGTCTGGTCGCCCTCGCCGAAGGTCGCCTCGACGCGCTCGTCGGCGCCGTAGAGGAGCTTCACGTCGGTGATCGTCGCCATCCCGCGCCCGGCGACCACCTGGTAGTCGACGCCGTTGAGCGAGCCGAACCGGTCGTAGAGCTCGCGGTGGGCCTGCGCCTGCTGGCGCACGAGCAGCGCGTTGCCGCCGATCGCCGCGTAGAAGTCCGGCGCGCTGTCGGCGTCCATCCGGGTGCTGCTGAACGTCGGCACGTCGAGCCACGGCCCGTAGGCGGGGGACGGCGCGAGCGAGAACCCGCCGGAGAGGTTGCGCGCGAGGACCTTGAGGTCGTCGTTGTCGAGGAACACGTCCATCCCGAGGCCGCCGATCGGTGTCTCGACGCCGCCGACGAGCGGGAAGATCGACTTCGGCGAGCCCCACGTCGGGGTGCCGACGGTGACGAGGCGGCTGACCTTCGCCGCGCGGGCCGGGTCGGCGACGTACGCGCGGCTGAGCAGGCCGCCCTGGGAGTGGGCGACGAGGACGACCTTGCGCACCCGCGGGGCGTCGCACGGGGTCGGTCCCTGGCAGCGCAGCTCGTCGATCGCCCGGTCGAGGACGTGCACCTGGCTGCGCGGATCCTTGCGCCAGTCCCAGGCGATCGCCCGGAAGCGCTCGGCGCGCGCGAGCTTCGCGTAGTGGCTCACGGACGAGCCGTAGATGTCCTTGCCGGCCGCCTCGAGGATGAGCCCGCCGGTGGGCCCGGCCTGCTCGGAGCAGCGCGTGCCGCCCTGGGCGACCGTCATGTTCGAGCGGCCGTCCGGCCCGAGCTGCATGTCGAGCAGGTCGGCGCCCAGCCCGTCGAACCACGCCTTGTTGCCCGGGCAGCCGATCTCCGAGCCCAGGAAGCCGTGCACGAAGACGATGGCCGGCTCGCTGATCATCCGCTGGTCCAGCGTGCGGAACTCGCCGGCGCCGAGCGGCGGGACGGTCTCCTCGCACGACAGCGGGCGCTTGCAGTGGAAGCCCTGCGGGTTCTCGGAGCGCACGGTGAGCGCCCGCCCCAGGAGCGTCACCGGGACCTCGATGTCCCAGGCGCCGTGGAACGGGACGAGCGTGGTCGGCTCGCCGCGGTCGTAGCTGCGGCTGCGGTCGAGGTCCACGTAGAGGCGCAGGTTCAGGGCGCCGGGCTCGTCGCGGTCGCGGACCCCGTCGTCGTCGAGGTCCTCGTTGGCCTGCCCGCGCAGGACCGCGGGGATCGCGATGCCGAAGTCCTGGTCCTCGAGGTCCTCGCCGGGGACGAACGGGGCGCGCCGGGCGCACGGGTCGGGGACCGTGCAGGCGTTGGCGGCGGCGACCTGCACGCGCAGCGGCGGGCGGCTGCCGGCCGGGAACGCGCCGGGGTCGACCTCGAACGCGAAGCGTCCGTCGCCGTCCGTGCGGGCGCGGGGCTCGTCGGCGTCGGGGACCGCGTCCTCGTCGACGTCGACCCACACGAGCTCGCCGGGCCGGCCGAGGTCGATCTCCGCACGTGGAGCCCCGTCGGGGACGCGGTCCGTGAACACGGTGCCGCGGACCCAGCTGGTCTCGCGGTCCTCCAGGCACGGGTCCTGCGGGCTCTGCGCGCACGCGCCCGCGGGCATCGCCCAGGAGGCGAGCGCGACCGCGACGGTCACGCCGAGCAGGAACGACAGGAGGGAACGGGACATGGCGAGGCTCCGGGACGAGGGCTGGTTCGGGGTGGCGGGCTTCGTGGTCATCGCGCGGCCTGCCGCTTCACGCAGGTGCGGTAGGTGCGCGTGCTGCGCGTGACGCGGCCGGAGGCGCGCGTGATCACGACGGTCACGCGCACGGCGCCCTTCGGCAGGCCGCGCAGGTCGATCGGGACGCGGGTGGCGCGGCCGCGGCGCACGGTGACGACCTGGTCGTCGACGCGGACCACGACCGTGCGGTGCGCGCCCTCGCCGCGCCGCGGGGCGGGGATGTGCAGGGTGAGGCTGCGGCGGCTGACGCAGGTGCGGGCGCCGGCGGATCCGCCGCCGGGGGTCCCGCCCGGTGCGGCGGCGCCTCCGACGGCGGCGGGCTCGGCGGTGAGCGGCCGGCCGGGCGCGGGGGCCGCGTCCGCGGGCAGGTCCGCCGGGTCGCGGTCCTCGCGCGGCGGGACCGGCGCCGGGGTACCGGGGCGCTGCTGGTCGGCGGCGGGCGGCAGCACGCGCAGCCGGACGGTCGCGGCCGGGGAGGCGCCGTCGCCGTCGACGGCCCGGTAGGTGAACGCGTCGTCGCCGACGTGGTCCTCGGCCGGGACGTAGGCGACCGTGGCGTCGTCGCCGACGACGACGCGGCCGTGCCGCGGGGCCTGGACCAGCTCGACGCGCAGGCGGTCGCCCTCCGGGTCGCCGACCGGCAGCGTCACGTCGACGCCCGTGGCGAACGGGACGTCCTGCGCGACGTCGTCGGCGGTCGGGGCGCCGTTGGGCGCGGCGGGCGCGACGGGCAGGCTCGCCGAGGCGGAGCCGCCGTCGTCGTCGCGCACGGTGAGCGTCACGGTCGTGCCGGCGGCGAGCGCCGCGCGGGTCGCCAGGACCCGCACGGTCCCGCCGTCGACCTGGACCGCGGCGTCCTGCGGTCCCCGGCCGTCACCCCAGTCGACCGTGGCGGTGTGGGTGTCGCCGCGGCCCGGGTCGGTCAGGCGCGCGCTCACGCCCACCGTCCCGCCGGTCGCCAGGGTGG
Source organism: Conexibacter sp. W3-3-2 (assembly GCF_009707605.1). Classification (NCBI taxonomy): domain Bacteria; kingdom Bacillati; phylum Actinomycetota; class Thermoleophilia; order Solirubrobacterales; family Conexibacteraceae; genus Conexibacter; species Conexibacter sp. W3-3-2. The sequence goes on from NZ_WLYW01000001.1 coordinate 2,569,291, forward strand.
CGGTGACGTCGTGCAACGCGGGCGCGACGTTGCGGACCGTCACCGGCGCGTCGTCGGTCGCGCTGCGCCCGGCCGCGTCGGTGGCCAGCAGCGCGACGGTCGTGCGGGTGTCGTCGTCGAACGTGACGGTCGCCTCGTCGTCGTGGGCGCCATCGCCGTCCGTGTCCCAGCGGGTCGCGGTGAGCGGCCGGTCCCCGGCGGTGGTCCGCGACGCGTCGAGCGTCAGCGCCGCGCCCTCGTCGACGGTGTAGGGACCGCCGGCGTCGGCCTGCGGTCCGCGCGGGGACGCGGACTCGCCGCCGGTGCGCAGCGGCTGCACGTCGACGGAGACGTAGGACGCGTCGCTGCTCTGCTCCACGCCGTCGTGGTCGAGGTCCCCGTCGAGGACGAGCTGGGCGTCGGTGCCGTCGGGCCGGATCCGCCAGACGTCGAAGTTGTAGCCCTTGCGGCTGCGGCTCGAGCTCCAGTAGATCCACTCGCCGGTCGGCGACCACTCGGGCGACAGGTCGTAGCTCGTGGTGTCGACCGCGAGCCGCTGCACGGCGCCGGTCGCGACGGTGATGATCGCCAGCTCGTTGCCGGAGATGCCGACGAACCGCTTGGCGTCGGGGCTGAACGAGCCGCACTCGAACGATCCGTAGCCGGGCGGGACGGAGACGAGGCCCGTGCCGTCGGGCTTGCCGACGGCGTAGCCGCCCTGGTTGTAGAGGACCTTGGTGCCGTCGGCCGACAGGTCGCACGGCTCGGCGTAGCGGCCGGCGCGCGGCGCGAAGCTGCCGCTGCCGTCGTCGCGCGCGTCGAACCAGCCCTGGTACCCGCCGGCGTCGGTGGTGTGGTGCGTGGCGATCGTGTCCGGGCCGGTCCAGCGCGGCCACAGGTCGCCGCCCGGGGACAGGACGCGCCGGTCGCTGCCGTCGACGTCGACGACGTTCACGCGCTGGCGGGCGATCGCCGGATCGTTGGACCCGAACGCGATCCGCGTGCCGTCGGGGCTCCAGCGCGGGTACACGCCGCCGGCGGCCTGCGCGATGGGCGTGGCGGTCCCGCCGCCCGCCGAGGGCGCGGTCCACACGTCCCCGTCGCGGTGGTCGAAGGTGACCAGCGCCCCGTCCACGAGTCCACCGCGGACGGCGAACGGCGCGCTCGTGACCGTGGTGCGGTGCCAGCCGTCGGTGGTGGTGACGCGCACGCGGGCGGTGTCGCCGACGAACGCGTCGGGCATGGTGACCTCGATCTGCGGCTCGGCGAGGTCGGCGCCGACGGCGATCCAGTCGGCGCCGTCCTTGGAGATCTCCACGGTGCTGCGCAGCGGGTCGCCGTCGGCGTCGGTCGCGGTCCAGCGGATCGTCGTGCGCTGCCCGGCGCCGACCGTGGCGCCCGCGGCCGGGCTGACCACCGTCACCGCGGGCGCGGCGGCGCTCGCGGTCCGCGTCGCGAGCACCGCCGGCCCGCGGCGCAGCCGCAGTCGCGCGGCGCCGGCGACGAGCGGGACCCGCGCGCTGAACGCGGCGTCGGCGAGCGCGTCGTGCGGCGGCTCGGCGGTGCCGATCCCCACGGCGGCGTGCAGGCTCGCCGCCGCGAAGCGGTGGGTGGCGAGCACGGCCCCGTCGGCGTCCAGCAGCTCGAGCGCCAGCGGCCCGTCGGGGTCGGCGGTGTCGGGGGTGCCGGTGGCGGCGCCGACGTCGGTGAGCGTCGCCGCGTCCGCCCGGACGGTGCCGCGCACGTCGAGCACGGGGCCGGCGGCGGGGGCCGCTGCGATGCGGGCGCCCGTCCCGGCGCGCTCCTCGAGGCGGTCGAGCAGGCCGTCCCAGGAGGCGGGCGAGGTCCAGCGGGCCACGGGGTCGGCGAGCTCGTCCAGCGACGCGGTCGGGTGCATGGCGTCGACCCGCCCGGCGACGACCCGCTCCTGCGTCACCCGGTAGCCCGGTGCGGGCACGCGGTCGAGGTGGCCGTCGTCGGAGGCCTCCGCGCTGACCCAGCCGAGCTGGTGCGCGAGCTCGTGGGCGAGGACCCAGCCGGCGCTCGCGCGGGCGTCGAGGATCGCCGCACGGGTGCCCCCGCCGAACGGCGCGAGGCCGGCCGCCTGGGCGAGCGCGGGGACCTGCTGGCGTGCGAACCAGCCGTCCGGGACGACGGCGACGACGCGGTCGTGGGCGCCGTCGGCGGCAAGCCGGTCCAGCCGCGCGAAGGTCTGCGCGATCCCCGCGGAGTCGAGCGGGCCCGGGTGGGTCAGCTGCCCGATGCAGGGCGCGTCGACGCGCAGGCGGCGTGGGTCGATCGGCCACGCGGCCTCGAGATACTCGCGCGCGCTCTCCGCGAGGCGCTGGACACGACCGCAGACGACCGGGTCCTCGTCGGCGGCGTGCAGGCCGACGACGAGGATGCGCGGCGCCCGCCCCGCGACGACCGCGCGCGTCACCTCGCGGGCGTCGTCGGCGGTCTCCCCGCCGAGGCTCCCGTCGGGATCGACCTCGGCACGCACGCGGTAGCTGCCGGCCTCCGGGGCACCGGGGACCGTCAGGTGACGCACGACGGTGCGACCTCCGGGGAGGGCGACGTCCTCCTCGACGGTCCGCACGACGTCGCCGTCGGGACGCGTGTAGCGCGCGGTGACGCGGACGGGCACCGTGACGGTGCGCGGGAACGTCGCGCGCAGGCGCACGCGCACCGCGGTGGCGCGGCCCGCGACGAGGCGCTGCGGGTCCTCGGTGCCCTGGGTCACCGCGACGTCGAGGACCTCCGCGTTCGGCGTCCCGAGCGCGATCCCGCGATAGCGGATCGAGCGATCGGAGTAGAGGCCGCCACGGGTGCGCCACCAGACGGTGCCGGACGCCGGGGCGGGGTCGGCGTGGGCGACGGCGACCGGGAAGATCGCGGTGCCCGGCGCCTCATCGTCGGCGTCGCTGACGGTGTACGTCGCGCCCCCGTCGCGCGAGCTGGCGACGTACGGGTCGAGGTCCCGGTCCGGCTGCTGCGCGGTCCCGGCGCGGGGCGCGCCGTGCCAGGCGATCGACACGACGTCCCCCTCGACGTCGACGGTCGGCTGCGAGAACGCGTGCCAGGTGTAGAGGATCGGGGAGACCGGGACGACCGCGGCGAACCGCTGTCCGGCGTCGGAGCTGGCCGCGGCGTAGACGCTGCTGCGCCCGATCCAGGAGACGACCGCGCGGCCGCCGTCGAGGTCGAGGCCGAGCGGGTCGCCGCAGTGGTGGTCGGGGCAGCGCGTGCTCGCGTCCGCGAGCGTGCGGGAGCCGAAGGAGTGGCCGCCGTCGGCCGAGGCGAGGACGACGGCGTCCGGGCCGTGGACGAGCACGACGTGCCCGTCCTCCGCCGCGATGCGCGGGACGGAGAGGCCGGACGCGGGAAAGGTCAGCGGCTCGTCCAGGGTCCGGCCGTCGTCGACCGATCGCCGGTAGCGCAGCTCGTCCCCGGTCGACAGCCACGTGACGTGGACGCTCGTGCCGTCGACGGCGACGTCGTAGCGCTCGTCGACGCGGTCGCCGACCCGGCTGACGCGCGCCTGGCACGGGAAGGTGGCGCCACCGTCACGGGACCCCGCGGCCCGCAGGCGCGTCGGCTGTCCCGGCGCGGTCTGCGACCAGACGACGTAGACGCGCTCGCCGTCGGCGTCGATGCGCGGCTGGCCGAGGTGGTCGCGCGTGCGGGGCGTGACGTCGTGCGCCGGACCGAACGTGCGTCCGCCGTTGCGGCTGGTGGCCAGGACGATGCCCGCGTGCCCGTCGCCGGTCTCGACCCAGGCCACGTGCACGGTCGTGCCCGTGATCGCGACGACGGGGTCCTGGCCGGTCGGGATGCGGCCGGGACGGTCGAACGACCAGCGGGCCTCGGCGCTGCCGGCGGCCGGGTCGAGCCGGGCGGCGACGATCCGGGCGTTCTCCCGCCACGCGGCCGCCGTGGTCCCGTCACGGCTCTCGGCGTCCGGCCGGTAGGTGGAGGGCTGCTCGCCGGCGTCGAGGCGCAGGAGCTCGCCGAACGTGGGGGTGGGCGTCGCGGACGCCGCCGCGGGAGCAGTGAGGGCGGCGAGGAGGACGGCGGGCAGGATGCGGGCGATGGTGCGGGAGCGGGGCATGGTGGTCTCGGGTGCGCTTCAGCAGGGGCGGGAACGGTGGTGCCCGCCGCCACGGGTGGACGGCGGCGGGCGTCGCGGGCGAGGTCAGGCGACGGCCGGCGCGAGCTCGGCCGGGCGGGTGCCGGGAGGGCCGACGAACGTGATGCCGTGCTCGCCGGCGATCCGCGCGAGGCGCTCGACGTCGGGCGGGCCGTCGAGGACGGGCAGCGTGTCCGTCGCGGCCGGCTCGCCGAAGGCGCGGACGAAGCGCTCGAAGCCGGCCGGCACGGAGACGATGAGCATCCGGCAGGGTGCGGCGCTCGTGACCTCGATCGTGTGCGGCTCACCGGCCGGGGCGTGGAGGCTGTCGCCGGGCCGCAGGACGGTCGCGCCCTGCGGCCCGTGCACGGTGAGCTCGCCCTCGAGGACGTGGAAGCCCTCGGCCTCGCCGCGGTGGACGTGGGGCGGCGGCATGTGGCCGGCGGGGGCGAGGCACTCGACGAGGGCGTAGGCGTCACCGGTGTCCGTGCCGTCGACGTGGACGTGCATGAGGGCGTCGATGAACCAGTGGGACGAGGCGGGCATGGGGTCTCCTTCCGAGACGGGTCGTTGTGCTGACGTCGGTCCTGCGGGTGAAGAGTCCGAAACGGACTCTTCGGAACGAGAGGGCACGGTAGAGTCTGTTTCAGACCTTGTCAAGCCCAGGAGTGCCACGTGACGCTGAACCCGTTCTCCTACGTCGTCCTGACCCTCGTGGGCAGGGGCGGCGCCACCGCCCCGGAACTCGCCGAGATGATGGGTCGCGGCCGCATCTACTGGGCCGCGCCGCGCTCGCAGTGGTACGCCGAGCCCAAGAAGCTCGCGGCCGCGGGCTACCTGTCCGCCAAGGAGGAGGCCGGGCGCACCGGACCGCGCGTCCGGTACCGCCTGACCGCAAAGGGACGGCGCGCCGTCGCGGCCTGGGTGCGGACCCCCGTCGGCCTGCCCAAGATCCAGCACGAGGCGCTCGTCCGCGTCCTCGCCGTCGACCTCGCCGACGACCCGGCCGACGTCCTCGCCGGACTCGCACCGCTGCGCGAGGAGATCGAGGAGACCCGCGAGGCCGTCGCGCGCGCCCGCGAGATCGCCGCCGAGGTCGGCGACCGCGGGGAGCGCCTGCTCACGCAGCACCGCATGGCGGACGGGATCCTCGACGCGTTCGAGCGCTGGCTCGACGAGGTCGAGGAGCTGCTCGAGCGGGAGCGCTGAACGCCGGCCCGACATCACGAGCCACCCCCGTAGGGCATGGGCGGCTCGTCCGGGGCGCCCGCGACGTCGGCCGCGGACGGGACCGCGGCGAGCAGCGCGTCGAGCGTGGCGAGCAGCCCGAGCCAGCCGTGGAAGCTCCGCGGCGGCACGATGCCGTCGTCGGCGACGCCGGCGAGGTCGTCGTCCTCGACGTCGACGCTCAGACGGATCTCGCAGCTGCGGCGGGGCATGGCGACATCGTGCGCCGTGCACCCCCACCCCCACATCGGGGACACCCCCAGACGGGAACCCCAGTCCTTGCCCGGCGCCCACCCCGGGGCCGCGCGGCCTCAGCCGTCGGCCAGCGCCCCGACGAGCTCGCGCCGCGACCCGATCCCCAGCTTGCGGTACGTGCTCGACAGGTGGACCTCGACGGTCTTCTGCGTGACGTAGAGCTCCTGCGCGATGTCGCGGTTCGTGCGACCCGCCGCCGCGAGGTCCGCCACCCGGCGCTCGCTCGCCGTCAGCGACGCGACGCCGCTGAGCGCCGTGGCCCGCGGGCGGGCGCCGCTGGCCAGCAGCTCCGCCCGGGCCGCGTCGACGATCGGCGTCGCCCCGCGCGCCACCGCGAGCTCGTGGGCCTCGCGCAGCGGATCGCGGGCCTCGGCCGGGCGCCGCTCGCGGCGCAGCAGCGTCCCGAGGGCGAGCAGCGCGCGCGCGTGCTCGATGCGCTGCGTCGAGGTCGTCAGCAGCTCGACCGCCTCCCGCAGCAGCCCCTCGTCACGGCGCAGCTCGCCCAGCTGGCGCAGCGTCCGTCCGACGGTGCTCGGCGCCCCCCAGGCCCGGGCGATCGGCAGCTCCTCCTCGACGAGCGCGCGCGCCTCGTCGGTCCGACCGAGCTGCGCGAGCGCCTCGGCGCGCATCGACCGCCATGGGTTCCACGCCGGGTTCGTCAGCGCCTGCAGCATCTGCGCGTACCGGTCGATCGCCTCGAGCGCCTCCTCGCTGCGGCGGTCGGCGAGGAGCAGGCGGATCCGGGCGCCGTCGTGGAGCCGCATCGCGTCACCCCCGGGCGGCGCGCCGTGCGGTCGGTCGAGGACCCGCGCGGCCCCGGCGAGGTCGCCGAGCTCGCGCCGGACCTCGCTCATCATCGCGGCGACGTAGGCCACCGCCACGCCGTCGTCACCCCAGTCGCGGTTGCCCGCGTCGGCGCGCTCCAGCGACGCCTGCGCGTCGAGCAGGTCGCCCCGGCGCAGGAGCGTGTACCCGCGCCAGAGGTGCACGCCCAGGACGGCGAACTGGGAGCCGCGCCGGTGGGCGTCGGCCAGGGCCTCGTCAAAGACCGCGAGCGCCTCGTCGCGGTCGGCCTCCACCAGCGGGATCGCGGCCGCGATCGTCAGGAACGTGTCGTCCGCCGGGATCAGCACGCCGCCGTCGAGCGCCTCGAGCGCGACCGGGACGACGTCCTGCACGCCGAAGCCGGTGAAGCACCGCTCCAGGGCGGCGACCGCCAGCAGACGCTTCTCGCCGACGGTGGCGCCCATCGGACCGGGACGTGTCTCGAACGACGAGGGCGTCGGGACCGGCGGGCCGCCGAAGAACGCGACGATCCGCTCGAACGCCTCGAGGCTCGACCGCACGTCGACGTCGTCGGCGGGCACCTCCGCGAGCATCCGGCGGCAGAGCTGCTGCGCGTCGGCGGGCCGGTTGACGAGGATCAGCAGCCGGATCAGCGCCAGGGCGGTCTGCACGCGGACCAGCGGCTCGCGCAGCTCCTCGAGCGCGGCGGAGAGGTGCTCGACCGCCGCGAACCCGTCGCTGAGCGCCTCGGTGCGACCGAGGTCGAAGAGCAGCCGGCCACGACGGTCCGCGGCGGGCGGCTCGGCGAGGGCGCGGCGCAGGTGGGCGACCGCGCTCTCCGGCGCCCCGCGGGTCGCGGCGTCGAGGCCGGCCGCGTGCAGCTCGTCGGCCACCCAGTCGACCGCCCGCGGCGGGCTGAGCAGCAGCTGACCGGCGGTCTGGCGCGGGTCGGCGCCGTGGGCGCGCAGGATCTCCGCCGCGCGCGCGTGGCCGTCGGCGCGTTCTCCGGCGGGCAGCTCGAGGTACACGGCGTCGCGCACGAGCGGATGGACGAACCCCAGCGGCAGCTCGGGGCGCAGGATCTCGACGCGGGCGAGCGGACCGGTCGCGGCGGCGGCCCGCGCGCGGTCCAGGCCGGCAAGCTCGGCCGCGACCCCGAGGTCCGCCTCGTCCCCCAGCAGGGCGACGGCGCGGGCGAGCGCGAGGGCGTCCGCGTCCAGTCGCGCCAGCCGCAGCAGGACCGTGCGGCTCACCGCGCGCGGCCCGACCTCCAGCACCGCGCCGACCCGCTCGGCGGTCGGGGCGACCCGGTCGCTCTCCAGGGCGTGCAGGAGCTGGCGCAGCAGCAGCGGATTGCCGCCGCTGGCGTCGTGACAGGCGACGCAGAACGCGTCGTCGGCGTCGGCCCCCAGCCGCGCGCGCACCAGCCCGGCGGTGGCGGTCGGCGTCAGCGGTGCGAGCGTCAGCGTCTCGGTCTGCGGGGCGACGAGCAGCTCGGCGAGCAGGTGCGGATCGGTGCCCGTCTCCCCCGTGCGCAGCGTCCCGACGAGCAGCACCGGCAGGCCGTCCAGGCGGCGCGCGAGGTACACGAGGAACCGCAGCGACGCGGGGTCGCACCAGTGCAGGTCATCGACGAGCACGACGAGCGGTCCGTCGGAGGCGAGGTCGGCGGTCAGCCAGTAGAGGCCGTGCAGCGCGGCGAACGCCCCGGCCTCCTCAGTCGCCGCCGCCCCGGGGGCGAGGGAACACGGGCGCGGCGGTCGCCGCGGCGCCGTCGAGGCGGCGCTCCCGCACCGCCGGATCCGCCAGCAGGCCCTCGAACAGCTGCCGCACGACGCCGAACGGGAAGTCCTGCTCGAGGTCCCCGGCGCGGGCGCGCAACGTCGTGACCGACGCGTCGAGCTGGTCGCGCAGGGTCGCGAGCAGGGCGCTCTTGCCGATGCCCGCCGGCCCCTCCAGGACCATGAGGGCGCCGTCTCCGGTCCGCGCCCGCGCGCTCGCGGCCTCCAGCACGGCCAGATCGCGCTCACGGTCGACCAGCCCGTCGGGACGACGGATCTCGGGATCTGCGGCGCTGGTCGTGGGCTCGGTCACGCGGGAGTGGTTCGGGGGACCCGGAGCGCGAGGACGATACCCCGGCGCGCGGGCGCCGTCGATCCGCGGGACGGCCGGGCGCGCGCTCAGCCGTCGAGGCCGAGTGCGCGCAGCGCGCCGGGCAGCGCGGCCGCCCCGTCGACCACGACGTCCGCGGCCGCCAGGGCGGCGGCGTCGTAGGCCCCGGTGGTGACGGCGACGACGTGCACGCCGTCGGCGCGGGCGCAGGCGATGTCGCGCGGGGTGTCACCGAGCACGACCGTCTCGCCGGCCGGGTAGGCGCGGCCACCCACGCCCGTACCGGCCCGCAGGCGCGCGATGCCGGGCAGCCGGTCGCGGTCGTCGTGGTCGGACCCGAAGCCGCCCTGCCCGGCGGGGAACCGGTGGCCGATCCCGGCGGCGGCGAGCTTGCGGCGCGCGATCGGCTCGTGGTTGCCGGTGACGAGCGTGCAGAGCACGTCGTCGCGCTCGGCGAGCCCCGCGAGCAGCTCCGGCACCCCGGCGGCGACGTGGGCGGAGAGGTCGTCGGGGCACAGCCGCTCGTAGTGGCGGCAGGCGGCGTCGCGGACCAGGGCGGCGCCCGCGCGCGCCTGCGCGTCCGGCACGCCGGCGAGGCGCACGATGTCGGCGGCGATCGCCCCGTCGGTGCGACCGGCGGCGTCGACCCCGGCACGCGGGATCGCCACCCCGTGCACCTCGCGGATCGCCGCGTGGAGCGCGTCGCGGTGCGCGGCGGACGCGCCGATCAGCAGCGTGCCGTCGATGTCGAAGAGCAGGAGCATCGTCCGGGAGCCTGCCCGATCGCGTCTCGAACCGGTCCCACGCGCTTCGGTCCTGGCGCGCGGACGGGTACGGTGCGCCGCGATGGGGACCGACGCGTTCGGACGCAGCACCGACGAGCGGGACGCGGGCGCGGGCGCGCGTCCCGTCGACGGGCCGTCCGCCGCCCCGGACCGGACCGTGACCGTCGGGCCGTGGCTGATCGTCCTGCTGCTCGGCGCGATCAGCCTCGGCGGCAGCGCGCTCTTCCTCGTGCGGGCCGAGCGCGAGAACCGCGACGACCCGGTCCAGCAGGCGCAGCGGGGCGAGATCACCGACCGGTCCGCGCGGTCGCTGCTGCGGGCAGCCCCGCTGCGCGCCGCGTACGCCGCCGCCCTTCGGCGGGTGCGCGCGGGCGAGCTCGTGACCGGGCTGACCGTGACGCCCGTCGGGCTCACGCTCCAGGTGCGGGACGGGCGCGCGTTCCTGCGCCGCCTCGAGGTCGACGTCGTCGGGGGCGTCGAGGCCCGGGACGCGGGCCGCAGCGAGGCGGACGGCCTCCTCCCCTCCCGGGTCGACCTCCGCGGTGTGCCGGCCGCCGTTGCGCGCGTCCGCGCCCGGATCCCGGAGGCCGCCGCGCGCGTGACCGGCGTGGACCTCGGCCTGACGGTCACCGACGGGCGCGTCGCGCAGAGCGAGTGGCGGCTGGCGGTCGCCGACGTCCGCCCGCGCGACGAGACGTGGTTCGCGCGGCGCGACGGCCGGGTCGTGCGTCGCAGCGACGAGGACGCCGCGCTGACGCGACCGGAGCTTCGACCGCCGCCCGCCGCCACGCCGCGCCCGGCCACGGCACCGGCGGCGCGGCCCGGCCGTTCGTCCGCGGGCTCGGTGACCGTGTTCACCAACGGCCGGCGGGTCCGGCTCACGGGCGCGCGGGCGCGCCGGCTGCAGGTCTGCATCGAGGAGGCCCGCGCCCGCGGGACGGGCGACGCGGTCGGCCGCTGCCTGGAGGCGGCGGGCCTGTGAGCCGGCTGCTGCGCCTGCTCGGCGCCGTCGCGATCGTCGGCCTGTCGATCGTGCTCGCGACCGCGGCGATCTACGAGCTGATCCGCACGGGCACCTGCGGCGCGCCGCCCGGGGCGGTCGCGGTCCGCCCCTGTCCGGAGGGGACCGGCGGGCAGGTGCTCCAGCTGATCGGCTCGATCTTCGTGCTGCCCGCGGTCGGGATCGCGCTGGCACCGGTCGCGCGGCAGCTGCTCGCCGGGCTGTGGTGGTGCTACCTGTGGCTGGCGATGGGCGCTGCCGCGATGGTGGTCGCCTACGGTCCGGCGTCACCGCCCGGGTCCTCGGGTGACGCGCTCGGCGTCGGGATCACCTTCCTGGCGATCGGCGGGTTCTCGCTGCTGCTGATCCTCGGCCTGATGACGATCGCGCGGCGCGGGAGCGCCGACGCGGAGGAGGTGCTCGCGCGTGCCCGCGCCGAAGGGCGCCTCGGGCCGACGCGGTTCCCGGCCGACGGCGACGCCATGGCGACGCTCGCCGGGCAGCTCGGCGCGATCGCCCGGGCCCGCGAGGCGACCGACGACGACCCGGTCGCCGGCCGGCTGCGCAAGCTCGACGAGCTGCGCGCCGCGGGCCTGATCACCGACGCCGAGCACGCGGCCCGGCGCCGGGCGATCCTCGACGAGCTCTGAGGCCTACCGCGCGAACGACGCGTCGGGCGCGAGGCCCAGCGCGTAGGCGGCGATGATCTCGGCAGCCGCCTGCACGTCGGAGATCTGCACCATCTCCACCGGCGAGTGCATGTAGCGCAGCGGCAGCCCGATCAGGCCGGTCGGCACGCCCGCGCGCGAGAGGTGCACGGCGTCCGCGTCGGTGCCGGTGCGCCCGGCGGACGAGCTGACGGTGAACGGCAGCTCCTTGGCGAGCGCCGCGGCGTGGAGGCCCTCGAAGATCGCGGGGTTCAGGACCGAGCCGCGTTCGAGCACCGGGCCGGAGCCGAGCTCGTGCTTGCCGAGCTCCTTGACGTCGATGCCCGGCTGGTCGGTGGCGAACGTCACGTCGACGACGATCGCCGCGTCGGGCTCGAGCGCGTAGGCGGTCGTGCGGGAGCCGCCGAAGGTGATCTCCTCCTGGACGGCCGCGACCGCGACGACGTCCCCGGGGGCGCCGCCGGCCTCCGCGACGAGCCGCGCGGCCTCGTAGGCGACGTAGCAGCCCAGGCGGTTGTCCATCGAGCGGGAGATCGCGCGGTCGTTGGGCAGCTCGACCGGCTCGCCGGTGATGACCGCGACGTCGCCGATGCGGACGCGGCCGCGGGCCTCCTCGCCGTCCTTCGCCGCGATGTCGATGTGGAGGTCCTCGAGCTTGACGCCCTTGTCGCGCTGGTCGGGCTTGATCAGGTGGATCGGCTTCTTGCCGATGACGCCGGGCACGACCCCGTCCTTGGTGAGGACGTCGACGCGCTGACCGACGAGGTTCGGCGGGTCCCAGCCGCCGACGCCGATGACGTAGAGGAAGCCGTCGTCGTCGATGTGGGTGACGATCAGCCCGATCTCGTCGATGTGGCCGATGATCGCGAGCGACCGGCCGCCGGCCGTGCCGGGGACCTTCGCCCACACGGACCCCATGACGTCCGTGGTCACCTCCGCGAACTCGGCGGCGGCGTCGCGGAAGGCGGCGGCGGGCGCGGTCTCGTAGCCGGAGGGGCCGGCGGCGGTCAGCAGGCGGTGCAGGACGGGAGGGATGGCCATCGCCGCAATCTACTGGCGCGCCGTGGCGGGCCGTCAGTGCAGGCGTGCGCGCAGCCGGCTGACCTCGAGCTCGAGCACCCGGCGCGACTCGGTGTCGCAGGGCAGGTCGAGCCGCAGCTCGGCGGCGCGGATCGCGAGCGTCAGGTCGCCGCGCTCCATCGCCCCGGAGGCGAGCGCGGTGAGCATGCCGTAGGCGATCTGGTGCGGGCAGCGCCAGCGGGCCTCGTCGGGCAGCTCGTGCAGCGGGACGCGGCGGCCGCCCGCGGCGGGGTCGACGACGAGGCCGGCGCCGGGCCGGGCGTCGGCGACGAGCGGGCGCCCCTTCGCGCTCAGGGCCCCGAGCGGGACACCGGTGCGACGCCCGACGAGCAGCCACAGGGCGGCGATCGCGGTGGGGTGCCCCTGCCGGAAGGCGAGCACGCGGTCGAGCGCGACGGCGTCGACGTGGTCGGCGGCGATCGGCTCGAGGTCGCCCAGGACGGAGCGCAGGGCGTCGAGCTGCTCCTGCGGCGGCAGCCCTTCGAGCAGGCCTACGTCGAGCGCGAGCCGGTCGAGCGCGAGGAGGACGGCGTCGCGGTCGATGTGGCGGAACTCGGCGACCATCGCGACGAGGAACTCGTCGAGGGCCGGGCAGGAGCCGCAGGCGAGCCGGGCGTAGGGCGAGGAGGAGCGATCCGGATCGAGCATCGTAAGGTCACCCTAACAAATACCGACGGATCTGGTCGGATTTCTCGGTCGACCGCGGCGTCGGCCCTCAGCCCGCCGGCCGTCGCGGTGCCCGCGCCGCCGCGCGACGGCGACGCTCCGCCGCGGCCTGCCGTCGCCGCGCCGCCGCGCGCTGCGCCGCCGCCTGCCGCCGCGCCTGCGCGGCGACGGCCGCACGCCGCTGCGCGGGGCTCGTGCAGTCCGCCTCGACGCGCCGCGCCGCCGTCAGCACCCCGCCGAGCACGTGGCGGCGGAACCACGGCAGCGCGTACAGCTGCACCTCGTGGCCGAGCGCGGTGTAGAACGAGCGGCCCCGGCCGAGGTCCTGGCACCAGGCCATCGGGTGGTCGCCCATCCGGCCGCTGGCCGGCACCACGCCCGGACCGGGGATGTCCGTCGTGTTGGGATCCGGCAGGTAGGTGCGCTCGTCGATCGACAGCAGCACGCGGACGCGGTCCCGCGGGTTCAGGCGGAACGAGTAGAACTCGTCGAAGACCGCGAAGCGGGCGGGAAGGTGGCTGGTGGCGGGCTCCAGCGGCGCCTCGTTGACGTAGATCCCGAGCTGCTCGAGCGGATGGGCGAGGAACTCCCCGCCCACGAGCTCCCGGTACCACGGCCAGCCGTGCTCGGTGTCCGCCGCCGCGTGCAGGCCGAAGAACGCGCCGCCGCGCTCGACGAACCGCCGCAGCGCGTCCTGCGCGAGGTCGTCCAGGACGTCCCCGACCGTGTTGACGAACGCGACGACCTCCACGTCCGCGAGCCCCGCGTCGCTGATGTCCCGGAACTCCTCGGTGGTGCGCACGCGGAACCCGTGGCGGGCCCCGAGGTCGCGCAGCAGCGCGACGCCGAGCGGGATCGAGGCGTGGCGGTAGCCGTTGGTGCGCGTGAAGACGAGCACGTCGAACGGCTCGGCGGCCGCCCGCGCGCCCGCCGGCGGGGCGGGGGCCGCGGACGCGGCGGGCGCGCCGGCGAGCAGGACGGTGGCGGCGAGCAGGGCCGCCCGGAGCAGCGGGCGCATCAGGAGGCCTTTGCGGTCGTGGCCCCGGCGATCGCGAACGCGACACGCCGGGCGTTGGACATGATCGTGTTGGTCGGGTTGAAGCCCGGGAACGTCGGGAACGTCGACGCGTCGGCGACCCAGACGCCGTCGACCTCGTGCAGCCGGCCGGACGGGTCGCAGACGCTCGTGCGCGGATCGGTCCCCATCCGGGCGGTGCCCGCGAGGTGCGCGGTGGCGTACGGGCCGGACTGGACGAGCGGGAACGGGATGACCGCGGCCCCCAGCGATCCCGGCGCGGCGAGGTGCATCCGCTCCAGCCGCGCGCCGAGCAGCACCGCGGCGACCTTCTCGTGCGGGTGGGCGCTGTACGTGATCCGCGCCGCCGGGAAGCCGTGGTGGTCGCGCACGTCCGGGTCGAGGTCGATGCGGTTGTCGGCGAGCGGCAGGTCCTCCCCGACGAGCTGGGAGCCCGCGACGCGCTGGTGCAGCAGGCCGGCCCGCATGGCCTGCCGGTGCGCGGTCCCGAAGCCGAGGATCGGGGCGAGCAGCTTCGCCTCCGCGAACGCCGGGACGCCGCTGCCGACCTGGGCGAGGCCGCCCTTGATCCACGGCACCCCGAGCGCGCGCACCTCCGGCCCGGTGAACGGGCCCATCAGGTCGTCCATCTGCAGCGGGTTGCTCTGCCCGCGCAGCGGGTGCAGGTCGTCCGGGTAGAGCGCGGCGGCGAGCGTGAACGCGTGGAACATCATGTTGCGGCCGACCTGGTCGCTGCCGTTGCCCAGCCCGCGCTCGTGCGCACCCGACGCGCTCATCAGCAGCAGCCGCGCGGTGTTGATCGGGCTGCCCGCGAGCACGACGGTGTCGGCGGCGATGCGGCGGCGCCGGCCGCGGGCGTCGACGTAGCGCACGCCGGTCACCCGGCGCCCGTCGCGCGTGGTGTCGACGCGGTGCACGAACGCGCGTGCGAGCACCCGGACCCGGCCGGCGCGGACCGCCGGGTTCAGCCACGCGGTGATCGCGTCGCCGCGCGCGTCGATGGGGCAGCCGAAGCCGGAGCACAGCCCGCACGACGTGCAGGCGGGACGGCCGCGGAACGGCGCCGAGTTCACCGCGGCGGGCTGCGGATAGGCCTCGTAGCCGGAGAGTCGCGCAGCGGTCCGCAGCAGCTGCCCGGTGTGGGAGATCGGCAGCGGCGCCATCGCGAACTCGCTGCGCCGCGGCGCCTGCTCGCGGGTCCGGGCGGGCATCGCGGCGCGGCTGCCGCTGACCCCGACGCGGCGCTCGACGGCGTCGTAGTGCGGCTCCAGGTCCGCGTAGGTGATCGGCCAGTCGGCGACCTGCGCGCCGGGCTGCGGGCCGAGGTCGCTGAGGGTCGAGAAGTCCTGCTTCCAGAACCGCGGGAACTTCGCGTTGTAGTGGAGCGTGGTCCCGCCGACGGCGGCGCCGAGCTGGCCGAACGCCCCGACCGCGGTCCGCGCCCGGCCGGCCGCGGCGTCCTCCCGGGTGCGCTGCGTGTACGGCTCCAGCAGCGGGTCGGGGAACCCGAAGTGCCGCGCGGACTTGATCTCGTCGCTGCCGTAGCGGGTGCCGAGATCGCCGTCGGCGGCCCGGCCGAGCCCCGACCGCATGTGACGCCCGCGCTCCAGCACGGTGACCTCCCAGCCCCGCCTGGCGAGCTCGTACGCGACGACGCTGCCCGCCGCGCCGGAGCCGACGACGACCGCCTCACGCCCCACGACGGACCTCCTCCTGCAGCGCGGCGAGGCGGGCGCCGAGGCCGTCGAGGTCCCCGAGGGCCCCGAGGTCGGCGCGCAGGTCGCTGAGCCGCTCACCGGAGCGGGAGGTCAGGCCGTGCACGAGCTCGGAGGAGCCCGCGAGCGGGGCGAGGTCGAGCAGGCCGAGCAGGATCTCGGCGGGGACGGCGGCGAGGCCGGGCTCGGGTGGCGCCGCGATCTGCTCGGGCGTGTAGCCGCGCGGGAGGGTGTCGCCGTCGTAGCCGATCGCCCGCCAGCCGGCGAGGTCGCGGTTGCCGCCGTACTCGGGCGCCCCGTAGAGGAACTCGATCGCGTGCGGGAAGGCGACGTCGAGCAGCTCCTGCACGTCGGGGTCGCGGCTGGTGCGCAGCAGCGCGTCGGCCGCCGGGACGGGCAGTGCCGCGAAGTCGCCGCGGGCGGCGCGGTCCAGGGCGGCGAGCCCGTCGCGGTACACGGCCTGCCAGCCGCGCACCGGACCGGCCCACTCCAGGCGCGGCAGTCCGCGGGTGCCCTCGATGCGGATGCGCCAGGCGCGGCGCTCGTAGCGGTCGAGCTCGAGGAAGCGGACGAAGTCGTTGCGGGGCGCGCCGCCGCGGTCGGAGAAGCCGCCGCCCGCCCAGATCCGCGGCGGGGACACGGCGAACGCGCTGAGCAGCGCGTCGATCGCCTCGGGGCAGCCGGCGTCGGCGGCGCCCGGGAGGTCGTCGGTCGGGATCAGCACGGCGCACAGCGCGCGCAGCGTCCGCAGCTCCGCCGCGGTGAGGAACGCGGCGCGTCCGTCGGCGCGCAGGCCGACCGCGATCGCGTCCCCGGTCGTCGCCGTCGCCGATCCGGCGAGCAGCACGGCGACCGTCGCCGCGGTCCCGTCACGCAGCAGCACGCGGCGCGTCACGCCGCCCGTCAGCGGGGCCTGGGCCCCGGTCCCCTCGTCGTCCACGGTCCTCCCTCCGTTTTCCGGACGGTGGGGACGCTACCCGCCGCGGCGGGTCGCGCGCCACCCCGGGCGCGTCAGGAGAGCTCGCGCTGCGCGGACGAGCGCAGCACCGAGCGCGAGGAGTGCGCGGGGTTGCCGTCGTCCGGCTCGACCGACACGTCGATGAACGCGTAGCGGCTGGCGTCGACCCCGAGCGGGAAGTCGGCGTCCACGCGACCCTTGTCGTCGACCTTGAAGGTGCCGACGCTGACGAGGTCGTCGGCGGAGTTCAGGAGCCAGAGCTCGTAGTGCTCGCCGGCGCGGCTCGGGGCGAGGCCCGCGACGTCGAGGTGCATGCCGCCGCCGCGCATCGCGACGGTCGCGCGCTGCGGCCGGGCGGTGCCGTCGAGCGCCGCGAGGGTGACGGGCGCGCCCTCGGTCGCGGGCGTGTCGTCGCCGCCCCCGGCGACGAGCGTGCCGCCGAGCGCCCCGACCGCGACGAGCGCGATCGAGGAGGCGAGCGCCATCGCCGGGCGCAGCACGATGCCCCCGCCGGCGCGGCGGGTACGGCGGCGCCGCGCGGGCGCGACGGGCCGGGCGGCGCGCGCCGCCTCGAGGTCCAGCGGCGGCGGGTCGAGGTCCCCGGTGGAGCCGGTGACCGCGAGCGCGGCGCCGACGCGCCGCAGCCGCTCGAGCTCGGCCCGGAACGCCGGGTCCTCGCGGACCAGGCGCTCGGCCTCGGCGCGCTCCTGCGGGTCGAGGCCGCCGAGCAGCACGGCGGCGGGATCGACGGGCCAGCGCGTCATGCGGGGGCCTCGGATCCGGCGGGCTGCGCGGTGGCGACGACCGGCACGGGCGTGAGCTCGAGCGAGGCGTGCGCGGCCGCGGCGGCCGGCGCCGGGGCGAGCGCGTCGTCGGCGAGGTCGGCGAGGCGGCGCAGGCCGCGGACCATGCGCGTCTTGACGGTGCCCAGGGGCAGGCCGGTGCGCTCGGCGATCTCGCTCTGGCTGAGGTCGGCGTGGAAGCGCAGGCGCAGCAGCTCCGCCTCCTCCTGGGGCAGGCGCGCGAGGAGGTCGGCGACGGTCCAGCGCTCGACGAGGACGTCGGGATCGGTGCCGCGGTCGACGACGGTCTCGACCGGCATGTCCTGCGGGTCGGTGGGCTCGGGCACGCGGCGGCGCAGCTCGTCGATCGCCCGTGAGCGCGTGATCGTCATGACCCAGGCCAGCAGCGATCCGCGCTGCGCGTCGAACTGGTCGCCGCGGCGCCAGACCTCGGTGAGCACCTGCTGGAAGACGTCCTCGGCCCGTCCACGGTCCCCGAGCGTCTGCACGAGGTAGCCGAAGACGGTGCGGCCCACCGCCTCGTGCAGCGCTTCGAGCGCCTGCTCGTCTCCGCGACGCAGACCTTCTGCGATGCGGCGCTCACGGCGCTGGGGTGAGGACGTGGGGAGCCATCTCACTTCCGGGGTACGAGCCGGGACACGGAATTGGTCGTGGCGCGATGACGTTCCCCCGCCTTCCTGGCGCATCAACGCTCAACCGATCCTGCGTCGGCTGTCGGACCTCCCCCCAGATCCCACCCCGACTCAGGAGATCGAACATGTCTGTCACCCGTACCTCCACCCTCATCGCCGGCGCCCTCGCCGCCGGCCTGGCCCTCGCCCCCGCGGCCTCCGCGCAGTCGACGTCGAGCAAGCTCGACATCAGCGGCGGCGGCACCACCCTGAAGCTCGACTCCGGCACCGCCAAGGCGCTGAAGTCGCTCGGCGTCTCGGTCGCCCCGACCGGCCGCGCGACCGCCGGCAGCGCGGGCGTCCGCTTCCCGATCACGGGCGGCGAGCTCGACCCGGCCTCCGCGGCCGGCGTCATCCGTCACACCGGTGGTCTGCGCCTCTCGGCCGGCCGCACCCGCGTGACGCTCTCCGACTTCACCGTCGCGGTGAACAAGGCCCCGACGATGAGCGCTCGCGTCAACGGCGGCAAGCGCCTCGGCGCGCTCGTCCCGGTCGTCGGCAAGGCGCGCATCACGCGTTCCGGCCTCGGCGTCACCGTGTCGCGGATCGACATCCACCTGTCCACCAAGGGCGCCGCGGCGCTGAACAAGACCTTCGGCGTGAAGGCGTTCAAGCCGCGCCTGAAGCTCGGCACGGCGACGGTCGCCACCTCGCTCGCCGAGGTCCGCTTCACCGGCGGCCAGACCGCCCTCGCGCTCGATCCCGGCGCCGTCTCCGCGCTGACGAGCCTCGGCGTCGCGCCCGGCATCGTCGGCCCCGCGGTCGCCAACCCGGACGGCTCGCTCGGCTTCCCGATCACCGGCGGTGGGGTGAACGCCAAGACGCTGGCCGGCCAGATCCCGCACTCGGGCGGCATCTCGCTGACGAAGGGCGGCACGGTCGTGCGGCTGACCGACTTCAACATCGACACCCGCAAGGCGGAGCTGACGGCGGCGATCAACGGCGGCGCGCGCGCCGCGATCCTGTCGCTGGACCTCAGCGCTCCGAAGGTCGACGTCTCCGGCCGCACCGTGTCGGTCGGCAACGTGACCGGCAAGCTCACCCAGGGCGCCGCCGACGCGCTGAACGCGGCGTTCGGCACCACGGCGTTCACGGCCGGCCTGACGCTCGGCGTCGCGACGGTCAAGGGCGAGATCGCGTAGGGCGACAGACCCCTCCGATCCGCGAGCGGCGGGCCTCCGGGCCCGCCGCTCGTCGTTCCGGGGACCGGTGTCAGCGGTCCCCGTCGTCCAGCTCGGTCCCGACCACGCGGCGCCCGCCGTCGAGGAGGACCTCGACGAGCGCGCCGTCGGCGCGCTGGACCTCGACCTCGTAGCGGCCGTCGTCACGGTCGACGCTGACGGCACGCCCGCCGCCCAGGTGCGCGGTCGCGAGGCGGGCGACGGCCCGCGCCTCCCCGACCGGCACCCCGTCGTCGACCGTGAGGGTCGAGGCCGCGGGCGCGGCGGTCCCGGCCGCCGGGGCGGCGATCGTCACGACGCGGTCCGGGCGGTCGCGGTCGTCGTCCCCGTCGAGCAGGTCGGCGCCGGCGACCCCCGCGCCGACACCGCCGACGACCAGCGCGGCACCCGCCGCGAGCAGGCTCAGTCGTCCCATTCGACGCGCTCCGTGATCGTGCGGGTCGTGCAGCCGTCCGCGCCGCAGGCGCGCACGCGGAAGGTCACGCGGGCGCCGTCGCGGCGGTCCGCGGTCCGGGCGGTGACGGTGCGACGCCATTCGCGCGAGCCGTCGTCGTCGACCTCGACGAGCCGGGCGGCGAACGAGCGTCCGCCGTAGAGGAACGTCACGCGGGTGGCCCCGCGCGTCTCGGCCTCCAGGCGCAGCCCGGTGCGGTTCTGGGTCAGGTCGGCGTCGCCGTCGACGACGCGGCCGGGCGCGGCGGAGGCGGCGGAGCTGAAGCCGACGGCCGCGATCGTGGCGGCGAGCGCGGCGCCGGCGGTGAGGGTGAGGGGGCGAGGGGTGGTGGTCATGGGACGACGGTGCCGCAGGCCGGATGAAAGCTCCGTGAAAACTGCGTCAGGTGGCGCGCAGACGCAGGCGCACCTCGCCGCCGCCCTGCGGGGCGTCGTGCACGATCGCGGTGCCGCCGTGGGCCTCGGCGATCAGCGCGACGATCGCGAGCCCCAGCCCGGCGCCGCGGCCGCTGCGGCCCTCGTGGGCCCGCGAGAAGCGGTCGAACGCCCGCTCGCGGAACGCCGCCGGGAAGCCGTCGCCCGCGTCGCGGACGGCGAGCACGACCGCGTCCCCGTCGGCCCAGGCGTGCAGCGTCACCGGCTCGCGACCGTGACGCAGCGCGTTGTCGACGAGGTTGCCGAGCGCCTGGGCGAGCCGCAGCCGGTCACCGTCCAGGCGCAGGCCGTCCGGCGCCTGCACCGCGACGGTCGCGCGCGCGGCGAACCGCCGCGCCTGCTCGCGCAGGAGCTCCCCGGCGTCCAGCGGTTCGCGCTGCAGCTCCAGGCGCTGTTCGTCGGCGCGCGCGAGCAGCAGCAGGTCCTCGGCGATCCGGCCGAGCCGCCGTGTCTCGTCGGCGGCGACGGTGAGCGACGCGCGCAGCTCGGGGTCCGCGTCGCCGAGGGTCTGCAGCGCGAGCTCGAGCTCGCCGCCGATCACCGCCAGCGGGGTCCGCAGCTCGTGGCTGACGTCCGACACGAGCGCCCGCTCGTGCTCGGCGGCCCGCTGCAGGCGGTCGAGCATCTCGTTGAGCGAGCGGCCGAGCCGCGCCAGCTCGTCCCCGCCGGGCGGCACGGGCAGCCGCTCCCCCGACCCCGGGTCGGCGATCGCGGCGGCCCGCTGCCGCATCCGCTCGACCGGGCGCAGCGACGCGACGATCGCCCCGCCGCCCGCCAGCGCGACGAGCACGAGCGCGACCGGCAGGACGAGCAGCAGCGCGCTACGGACCTCGCGCAGCGCCTCGTCGTGGTCCTCGTAGGTGGAGCCGACGATCAGCGCGTAGCGCACGCCGCCCGCCCGGACCTGCCGGGCCAGGACGCGGGCGCGGTCGGTCTCGTAGGCCTCGACGCCGGTCTCCTCGAGCGCCTCGAGGTCGATCTCGTCGGCGCCGTCGTCGTCCCCGGCCACCACGACGTCGCGCAGGCGGATGTCGCGCCCCTCGACCGCCGCGCGTCGGCCGGCGGCGTCGAGCAGCGGTCGCAGCGGCAGGCCGGGCGAGGACGAGACGAGCCGCTCGCCGGGGCCGACCACCTGCGTGAAGGTCTCCCCCGGGTCGTCGAGCCCGACGGTCAGGCCGGGCGCCGGGCCGCCACGGTCCACGAGCAGCCGGCCGACCGCGGCGGTGCGGGTCTCGAGCGTCTCGTCGAGCGCGTCGGTGAGCCGCGCCTCGAGCGCCGCGTTCACCAGCACGCCGCCGATCGCGATCGCCGCGACGATCGCGGCGAGGTAGGCGAGCGTCACCCGGGTTCGCAGCCCGGCCCGGCGGATCAGTCGCACAGCCGGTACCCGTGCCCGCGCACGGTCTCCAGCGAGCGGGCGCCGAACGGCCGGTCGATCTTGTCGCGCAGCAGGCGCACGTACGCGTCGACGACGTTGGACCGGTTCTCGTAGGCCATGTCCCAGCCGGCCTCCAGCAGCTCCGCCCGCGTCAGCACCTCGCCGGGGCGGCGCAGGAACGCCTCCAGCAGCGTGAACTCCTTGGCGGAGAGCGCGAGCTCGGTGTCGCCGCGCCAGGCGCGCCGTGCCGCCGGGTCGAGCCGCAGCCCGGCGGCCTCGAGCACCGCGGGCCGCTCGCGGGCGCCGCGGCGGGCGAGGGCGCGCAGCCGCGCGGTCAGCTCCTCGAACGTGAACGGCTTCAGGACGTAGTCGTCGGCGCCGGTGTCGAGCCCGCGTACGCGGTCGGCGGTCGCGTCGCGCGCGGTGAGCATCAGGACCGGCGACCACACGTCGGCGGCGCGCAGGCGCGCGCAGACCGCGAACCCGTCGGTGTCCGGCAGGCCGACGTCGAGGACGATCGCGTCGTAGGTGGCGGACCGCGCCATCCAGTCCGCGTCGGCCCCGGTCGCCGCGAGGTCGATCGTCATCCCCGCCCGCTCCAGGCCCCGGCGGAGCATGTCGGCCATCCGCGGATCGTCCTCGACCACCAGCACGCGCATGACGGCAGTCTTCCCGGAGTGCGGATGAAGGGGACGTGAAAGCCGCGCGGGTGGCGGCTCCCACGTCCCGATCGGTCGTTACGCCGCCGCGATCTGCCGCAGGACGTAGAGGAGGATGCCGCCGTGGCGGAAGTAGTCCGCCTCCTTGGGCGTGTCGATGCGGACGACCGCGTCGAACTCGACGTCGCCCGCCTTGACCTTGACGGTCTTCGGCAGCTCGCCGGCGTTGAGCGCGTCGGCGTAGCCCGTGATGTCGAACGTCTCCTCGCCGGTCAGGCCGAGCGAGTCGGCGGTCTCACCGGCCGGGAACTGCAGCGGCAGGACGCCCATGCCGACGAGGTTCGAGCGGTGGATGCGCTCGAAGGACTCGGCGATGACGGCGCGGACGCCGAGCAGGTTGGTGCCCTTGGCGGCCCAGTCGCGGGAGGAGCCGGAGCCGTACTCCTTGCCGCCCAGGACGACGAGCGGGATGCCCGCCGCCTGGTACTTCTCCGACGCGTCGGCGATCGCGACGACCTCGCTCGCGTCACCGTCCGGCCCGAGGTACCGCGTGACACCGCCCTCGGTGCCCGGTGCGAGCAGGTTGCGCAGGCGGATGTTCGCGAACGTGCCGCGGATCATCACCTCGTGGTTGCCGCGCCGCGAGCCGAAGGAGTTGAAGTCCTTGGGCTCGACGCCGTTGGCCTCGAGGTAGCGCCCGGCGGGGCCGTCCTTCTTGATCGCGCCCGCGGGCGAGATGTGGTCGGTGGTCACCGAGTCGCCGAGCTTCGCGAGCACCTTCGCGCCCGTGATGTCGGTGACCGCCTCGGGCGTCTGCGGCATGCCGTCGAAGTACGGCGCCTTGCGCACGTAGGTGGAGTCGGCGTCCCAGGCGAAGCGGTCACCGGTCGGGACGTCGAGCGCGTTCCACTCGGGGCCGCCGTCGAAGACCTGGCCGTAGCTCTTGTGGAACATGTCCGACTGCACGGCCTCCTCGACGGTCTGCGCGACCTCGGCGGTCGAGGGCCAGATGTCCTTGAGGTAGACGTCGCTGCCGTCGTCGGCCTGCCCGATCGGGTCGTTCAGCAGGTCGACGTCCATCGACCCGGCGATCGCGTATGCGACGACGAGCGGCGGGGACGCGAGGTAGTTCATCTTCACGTCCGGGTTGATCCGGCCCTCGAAGTTGCGGTTGCCGGAGAGCACCGACACCGCGACGAGGTCGTTCTCCTGGATCGCCGCGCTGATCTCCGCGGGCAGCGGGCCGGAGTTGCCGATGCAGGTCGTGCAGCCGTAGCCGACGTTGTGGAAGCCCAGGCCCTCGAGGTCGTCGATCAGGCCCGCGCGCTCCAGGTACTCGGTGACGACCATCGAGCCTGGGGCCAGGGACGTCTTGACCCACGGCGCGGCCTTCAGGCCCTTGGCGACCGCGTTGCGGGCCAGCAGGCCGGCGGCGAGCATGACCGACGGGTTGGAGGTGTTCGTGCACGAGGTGATCGCGGCGATGACGACGGCGCCGTCCTTCAGGGCGCAGGTCTCGCCGGAGGCGAGCGCGACGTCGGTGGAGCGGCGGGTCGCGGTCGCCAGCGGCGCCTCGTCCTCGACCGCGCGCTCGCCCGGCTGGTCGGTGGGACCGTCACCCGGCATGTACGCCTTGATCGCCTCGTCGAACGCGGAGGCGGCGTCGCTGAGCGCGACGCGGTCCTGCGGACGCTTGGGGCCGGCGATCGAGGGGACGACGGTCGAGAGGTCGAGCTCGAGCGTGTCGGAGAAGGTCGGCTCCTCCGCGTGCTCGTCGTGCCACATGCCCTGCTCCTTGGCGTAGGCCTCGACGAGCTCGCAGAGGTCGTCCGGCCGGCCCGAGAAGCGCATGTAGCGGATCGTCTCGGCGTCGATCGGGAAGATCGCGCAGGTCGAGCCGAACTCGGGCGACATGTTGCCGATCGTCGCGCGGTCGGCCAGCGGGAGCGCGGTGACGCCCGCGCCGTAGAACTCGACGAACTTGCCGACGACGCCCTTCTCGCGGAGCATCTCGGTGATCGTCAGGACGAGGTCGGTGGCGGTCGCGCCCTCGGGCAGCTCGCCCTTGAGCTTGAAGCCGATGACCTGCGGGATGAGCATCGGGATCGGCTGGCCGAGCATCGCGGCCTCGGCCTCGATGCCGCCGACGCCCCAGCCGAGCACGCCGAGGCCGTTGATCATCGTCGTGTGCGAGTCGGTGCCGACGACGGTATCGGGGTAGGCGGTGCCGGTCTTGTCGTCGACGAAGACGGTGCGCGCCAGGTACTCGAGGTTGACCTGGTGGACGATGCCGGTGTCCGGCGGGACGACCTTGAAGGAGTCGAACGCCTGCTGGCCCCACTTGAGGAACTGGTAGCGCTCCTCGTTGCGCTGGAACTCGATCTCGGCGTTGCGGCGGAACGCGTCCTTGCTGCCGAAGACGTCGACCTGGACGGAGTGGTCGATGACGAGCTCGGCGGGGACGAGCGGCTCGATCTTCGACGGGTCGCCGCCGAGGTCGGCCATCGCGTCGCGCATCGCGGCGAGGTCGACGACCGCGGGGACGCCGGTGAAGTCCTGCATCACCACGCGCGCGGGGGTGAAGTTGATCTCCTTGGACGGGTCGGCCTTGGCGTCCCAGGTGGCGAGCGCCTCGATCGACTCCTTCGTCACGGCACCGTTGCCCTCGGTGCGCAGGAGGTTCTCGAGCAGGACCTTCAGCGAGTAGGGGAGCCGGGCGACGTCGTACTGGGACTGCAGGGCGTCGAGGCGGTAGATGGTCAGGTCGCGGCCGCCGACCGAGAGGGTCGCGCGGGCGTCGAAGGAGTTCGGGTTCTCGGACATGTCAGGTCCTCTGGTGGTCTTGGTGTGCGGTGTGCGGCGGGGTCATGCGTCGTCGGGCAGCAGGACGAGCTCGTCGCCCGACGTCGTCTTCACGGTGCGGAAGTCCGGGTTGAAGGTGGCGATGCGCGTCGTCCGCAGTCTCTCCGCGAGCGCGACGAGCGACGCATTGGTGAGGCCGAGCGCCGGGTGGGCGCGCGCGATGCGCAGGGACTCGGCGAGGGCGTCGGCCCACCAGCGGGTGGTGTAGGCGCCGACCTCGAGGTCGTGCCAGACCTTGGCCTGGGCGCGGGCGCCGCCGCCGTCGCGGACCGCGACCTCGAGCTCGGCGACCGCCAGCGGCGTGAGGACGAGCTCCTCGTCGGTGCGGGTGAGCCACGCGACGGCGCGCTGGTGCTGGGTGGCGCCCTTGTCGTAGGCGGCGAGGAGCAGGGAGCAGTCGGCGACGACGCTCACGCGCCCGCCCTGCGGCTGTCGAACACGCCGATCGACGGCTTGGGCCGGCGCGGACGCTCGACCGCGGCGGTGAGCGTGCGGCGGATGAACTCGGCCTTGGTGATGCCGTCCTCGCCGGCGCGCTCGGCGAGCCGCGCGTCGAGCTCGTCGCTGAGGTAGATCGAGGTCTTCTTCACCGGCTGGTCGGCCATCCGGTGACGTAGGGTATCACCCTACATTCGGACCGCGGGGGTCGGATTTGCCCCCGCGGCGCCCGATCGGCCGGGTCAGCTCGCGCAGCCGGTGCTGCGGCCGGTGAAGCCGCGGACGAGCGCGTCGGCGTTGGCCTGCTCGCTGCTCAGGTACGTCGCGCCGGCGGAGCCCTCGGGCCCGAGCGTGTCGGCGTAGAGCGTCCCGCCGACCTTCGCGCCGGTCCGCTGGCTGATCGCCTCGGCGAGCTTCGGGTTCAGCGAGCTCTCGGGGAAGATCGCGCGCACGCCCTCCGCCTCGATCGTGCGGGCGAGCGCGGTCAGCTCACCCGCGGAGGCCTGCGCCTGGGTGGTCGTCGCGGGGATGATGGCGCCGACGACCTCGATGTCGTAGCGGGCGGCGAGGTAGCCGAACGCGTCGTGGTCGGAGACGAGCTTGCGCTGCGCGGCGGGGACCGCGGAGAAGCAGCGCTGCAGCCGCTGGTCGAGCGCGCGGACCTTCGTCACGTAGGCGGCGGCGCGGGCGCGGTAGTCGGCGGCGCCCGCCGGGTCGACCTCGGCGAGCTTCGTGGCGATGCGCTGCGCGGCGTACTCGACGTTGCGCGGGTCGTGCCACCAGTGCGGGTCGACGTCGCCGTGCTCGTCGCCCTCCTCCTCGCTGTGCTTCTCGCCCTCCTCCTCGGCGTGCTCCTCGTCCTCGTGGCCACCCTCACGCTCGACGGGGCGCCCCTGCCCGACATCGAGCACGGCGTCCTCGATGCCCGCCTGCTTGGCGACGTCCCCCGACCAGGAGTCGAGGTCGTCACCGGAGACGAACATGACCTTCGCGCCCGTGGCCTCACGCAGGTCCTGGGGGCGCGGCTCGTAGTCGTGCGGGTCGGAGTTGGCCTGCAGCAGCTGGGTGACGTCGACGCGGTCGCCGCCGATCTCGCGCGCGAAGTCGCCGAGCTGGGTGGTCGTGGCGACGACCTTGATGGCCGCGTCGCCGCCGCCCGAGCCGGCGGTGCCCGGGTCGTCGTCACCGCACGCGGTGACGGTCAGCGCGGCGGTCAGCAGGCCGGCCGCGAGCAGGGAGCGCGAGAGCGCGGAGCGGGAGGTGGTCGGGCGCGTCATGGACCACAGGCTAGCGCAAATAAGAATGATTCTCTTTCTCTACGGTACGCTCCCGTCATGGCCCGACCCACCACCGACCGACCGCGCCGCGGCAAGCCGCGCAAGCGCATCCTGCTCCCCGAGCCGATCAGCTACCTGGACATCCAGACGCTGTCGCAGTTCCTCACCGAGCGGGGCAAGATCAAGGCCCGCACCCAGACCGGCCTCTCGCGCCGCCAGCAGCGCGAGGTCGCCCAGGCGATCAAGCGCGCCCGCGAGCTCGCGCTGCTGCCCTACGTGCGCCGCGACGCGCCCGAGCCGCGCCGCCGCGGGCGGGGCCCCGCGTGATCACCGCGACGGCGACCCGCACCGGCCTCGGCCAGGTCGTGCGCGCGACCGTCCCCAGCGACGCCGACGCGATCCTCGACCCCGCCGCCGCGCTCTGGCGTTGGGAGCGGCACCTGCCCGACGCGACCGCGCGCCAGGCGGCCACGCTCGCGCGCACGACGCGCCACGCCGTCCGCGGGGAGGTCCTCGTCGCCGACCGCGTCCCCGCGATCGAGGCGCTCCTCGACGAGCTCGCCCCGGGCCGCGCCGCGGACCGCCGCGCGCTCACCCACGACATCGCCGCGCTCGCGTTCCTGCTCGCCCGCGTCGGCGGCGCCACCCGCGTCGCGGTCCGCGTCGAGACCGACCCCTCGGCGGGCTGCCCGCTGCTGCACGTCGACTCGGTCGCGCTGCGGCTGCTGTGCACCTACGTCGGCCCGGGCACCGCGTGGCTCGCGGAGGCCGACGCCGTCCGCGAGGAGCTCGGCCTGCGCGGCCGCACCCCGGAGCAGGCGAACGCCGCGATCGCCCCCGACGCGAGCGCGATCCGGCACCTCGCTCCGGGCGAGGTCGGGATCCTCAAGGGCTCGACCTTCCCCGGCTGCCGCCACGGCCTCGTGCACCGCTCCCCCGTCGGCGACGACGACCGCCTCCTGGTCGCCGTCGACCTGCTCGACCCACCCGCCCTGCAGCTGCGGCGATGAGCACGGACGTCGCGCGGGACAACGGCGACTGGATCGAGGAGGCGCACCGCGCGCTGGCCGCCGGCGGCCACCGCACCGGCGGCGCCCGGACCGTCGTCGTCGAGCTGCTCGGCCGCGTCGGCGGTGGCGTCACGGCGCAGGAGCTCGCGATGCTCGCGCAGCAGGGTCCGCGGCCCGCGAGCCTCGCCAGCGTCTACCGGACGCTCGGCATCCTCGTCGACCTCGGCCGCCTGCACCCCGTCGACGTCGGCAACGGCATCGCCCGCTACGAGCTCGTGCTGCCCGACGGCCAGCACCGCCACCACGTCGTCTGCCGGCGCTGCGCCCGCACCGACGTGTTCGAGGACGAACCGCTCGAGGAGGCGATCCACGCCGTGGAGCAGCGCACCCCGTTCGTCGTCGAGACGCACGACGTCGTCCTGCGCGGCCTGTGCCCGGACTGCGCGCACGACGACGGCGACTGACGCGAACGAGTCTCGTCAGCAGCTGCTCGCCCGGATCGCCCTGTCGGCCTACGGTGGGGTCCTCCCCTTCGACCCAGGAGATCCCATGTCCGAGAGCACCTGCACCGACGCGCACGACTGCGGCGCCCACGCCGACGACCACGTCCACGGCGACGGCTGCGGGCACGAGGCCGTCCAGCACGGCGACCACGTCGACTACGTCGTCGACGGGCACCTGCACCACCCGCACGGCGACCACTGCGACGACCACGGCCCCGCCGCCGCGGCCGCCTGAGTCAGACGCTCTGCGCGGCGGGGACCGGCACCGCCGTCTCCGCCGCCAGCACCTCCCGCGCCGCGCGCTCCCCCGAGCGGACCGCGCCCTCCATGTAGCCGGCGAACGCCTCGGCCGTCTCGGTCCCGGCCCAGTGGATCCGGCCGCACGGTCGGCGCAGGTGCGGCCCGAGCGACGCGAGCGCGCCGGGCACGCAGAACCCCGCGTACCCACCGCGCGAGAACTCCTCCTCGGCCCAGACGCGCTCGACGTAGTCGAGCGGCCGGCCGGCGCGAGCCCCGAACAGCCGCACGAACGCCTCGAGCACCAGTGCACGCCGCGCGTCCGGCGCCAGCGCGCCCAGGCGCCGCGCAGCATCCCCCTCCAGGAACCCGAGCAGCACACCGGCCGCACCGTCACGCGGCGAGTTGTCGAACACGATCCGCACCGGGCCGGTCGTGCACGTCGCCTGCCCGGAGAGCCCGTCCGCCCGCCAGAACGGCGTCTCGTAGACCGCCATGCACTTCGCGACCGCTCCCATCACCGAGCGCTGCGCGAGCTGGTCACGACCACCCGGGAGCGCCGGGGCGTAGGCGAGGCGGGCCGCCAGCGTCGGGGGAGCGCGACGATCACCCGCCGCGCCCGGGCCTCCACGCCGTCGGCGCGGACGAGCACCCGGTCGCCGGAGACGGCGACCGCCCGCACCGGCGCGCCGAGCCGCACCCGGTCCGCGATCGTCTCCGCCGCGCGGATCGCCAGGAGCTGCGAGCCGCCGACCACGCGGTCCTGCTGGGCGCCGCCCTCGGTCCCCAGCATCGCCTCCAGACCACCGCTGGAGCGCACCGCGGCGAGGAACTGCAGCAGCGAGATCTCCTGCGGCTGCGCGCAGAACAGGCCCTCGCACGCGTGCGTGAAGAACGCCCGCCCCAGCCGCGTCCGAACGTTGCGGCGCAGCCACGACGCGAGCGTCGTGCCGTCCCACGCGGCGGCGCGCGGCGCCTCCCACGGCGTCGCGGCCGGGACGCGCCGGGCCATCCGCTCGAGCCGCAGCTGCGCGACGGCCACCTCCGCCAGGGCCACGGGACTCAGGCGCGGCAGCGCGCCGCCGTAGCGGCGCAGGACTCCGCGGTCCTCGAACAGCGCATCCCCGGTGTCGTGGGTCGGGAACGTGGCGAGCCCGAGCTCGCGGATCCATGCGTGGACGCGCGTATGCGTGGGCCCGACCCACTGGCCGCCCAGCTCCACCACGCCACGTCCGCCGCCGAGCTCGTGGTTCAGCAGGCGACCGCCGACCCGGTCGCGCGCCTCGAGCACGACCACCTCCCGGCCCGCGGCGGTCAGCTCCCGTGCGGCGGCGAGGCCCGCGAGCCCGGCTCCGACGACGACGATCTGGGTGTCGATCCGCTCCATGCGGGGAGGATCGCCGGACCGCTCCCGCACCCACCGCACGAGTTCCGCGCATCCGCCGGCCGTCGATGCGCGAATGTCGCAGAGGACCGGCCGGTACCGTTCCCGGTGTGGATCCGGGGGCGGTTCAGCGGGCGGTGGAGCGCGTGGCCGGAGCGCTCGTCGCTCGCGAAGGCGAGCTCGAGGCCACGATGCTCGCGCGGTTCGGGGCGCAGGCGCCCGAGGCGGGGACCACGACGGACCCCGACGTCGCCGCGGCGATGCGCGCGAGCAGCCGTGCCAACCTCCGTGCCGCGATCCGCCATGTCGTCGATGGCGGTCCGCCGCTCCCGCACGGCGCGCCGGTCGAGGCGCTGGAGGAGGCCCGCACCTGCGCGGGTGCGGGGATTCCCATCGCCCCTGGGCTGCAGACGTACCGGATCGGCCAGGCGGTCGTGCTCGATGCCGTCCTCGACGTGCTCGAGACGCTGGACGATCTCGACGCCGCCACGCGGGGCGCGGCGCTGCGCCGGTGCACCCGCCGCTCGTTCGCCTACGTCGACGCGATCGTCCCGCTCGTCATGGACGAGTACACGCGGGAGCGCGACCGCCTGCTGCGCGGGCGCGAGCAGCGGAGGGCCGGGCTCGTGCGCGACCTGCTCGACGGCGAGCCGGTCGACGCGGGCGAGCTCGGCTACGACCTGGCCGCCACGCACCGCGCCGTGATCGCGTGGGGCCCGCGCGCCGAGGCCGTCCTGCTCGCCCTCGCCGTCGAGCTCGAGCTGCGCGCGCTGACCGTCACGGCGACCGCCACGACCGTCTGGGGCTGGTTCGCGGGACCGGCCGTCGCGGACGACCGGCCCCTGCGCGCGATGGCGATCCCGGACGGGGTCGGCCTCGCCGTCGGGCGCCCGGGAGCCGGGGCCGACGGCTTCCGCGCGAGCCACCGCGAGGCGCGCGCCGCCCAGCGGATCGCGGCGGCGACCGGCGCCGACATGACCTTTCACGACGACGTCGCGCTGGAGGCCGTGCTGCTCGCCGACGAGTCCGCCGCCCGGGCGTTCGTGGAGGCGGAGCTCGGAGCGCTGGGCGGCGACCGCGACGGCGCGAAGCTCCGCGAGACGCTGGCGGCGTACGCGGCGGCCGGCTTCAACGCCTCCGCGGCCGCGGCGACGCTGGGCGTGAACGACCGGACGGTCGCCTACCGGCTGCGCACGGTCGAGGAGCGCCTGGGCCGCCCGGTGCGCTCCCGTCTGCCGGAGCTGCTCGCGGCCATCCGCGTCGAACGGGTGCTCGGACCGCCGTCGGGGTGACGCCCCATGCGCCGCTCAGGCCGCGGCGTGCTCCGCGGTCCAGCGGGGCAGCGGGTCGGGCAGGTCGCTCCACGCGCGCGGGCCGGCCGCGAACGTCCCGTCGTCGACGAGGGCGCCGTCGAGCGTCGCCCGGATCGCCGCCTCGTCCATCTCGCGGCCGATGAACACGAGCTCCTGCCGGCGGTCGCCGTGGGGCTCCTGCCAGTAGCGCTCGTGGATACGGCGCATCTGCTCGGAGACCGGCCAGCGCGACTGCGGCACCGACGCCCACCAGACGCCGACGGGCCGGCTGCTCACCACCCCGCCCGCCTGCGACAGCTCGCCGACGTGGTCGTTGCGCGTCGCGAGCCAGAAGTACCCCTTCGCGCGCAGCACGCCGGGGAAGCGGGTCGCGAGCAGCGGCGCGAGGCGCCGCGGGTCGAACGGGCGACGGGCCTCGTAGACGAACGACCGGATCCCGTACTCCTCGGTCTCGGGCTGCTCCTCGCCGCGCATGACCTGCAGCCAGCCGGGCGCCTGCGCCGCGTGGGCGAAGTCGAAGAGCCCGGTGCCGAGCACCTGCGCCGGGTCGACGCGGCCGTGCGTCGCGCGGACGCGGCGGGCGCGCGGGTTCAGCGCGACGATCTCCTGCTCGAGCAGCTCGAGCTCGCGCGCGTCGGCAAGGTCGGTCTTGTTCAGGACGATCACGTCGGCGAACTCCACCTGGTCGACGAGCAGGTCGGCGACCGTGCGGTCGTCGCCGTCCCCGGCGACCTCGCCGCGCTGGGCGAGGTGCTCGTGCTCGGCCATGTCGCGCCGGAAGGCGCCGGCGTCGACGACGGTGACCATCGTGTCGAGCTGCGCGACGTCGGCCAGCGAGGTGCCGTCCTCGAAGCGGAACGTGAACGTCTCGGCGACCGGGAGCGGCTCGCTGATGCCGGTGGACTCGATGATCAGGTGGTCGAAGCGGTCCTCGCGGGCCAGCCGCCCGACCTCCTGGAGCAGGTCCTCGCGCAGCGTGCAGCAGATGCAGCCGTTGCTGAGCTCGACGAGCTGCTCCTGCGCGTGGTCGATCTCGACCTTCCCCTCGATCAGCGAGGCGTCGACGTTCACCTCGCTCATGTCGTTGACGATCACCGCGACGCGCAGCCCGTCGCGGTTGTGCAGCAGGTGCTCCAGCAACGTGGTCTTGCCGGCGCCGAGGAAGCCGGAGAGGACGGTGACGGGCAGGCGGCTCATCGCAGCGCCTCCCGGGCGTCGTCGGCCTCGTCGAGCTCGTCGGCGAACAGCCACGGCTCGAACGGGTCGGGCAGCGACTCCCAGCCACCCTCCCCGAGCTCCATCTCGGCGTCGGTGAGCAGGCAGTCGTCGAGGTCGGCGCGGATGGCGTCCTCGTCCATGTCGGCGCCGATGAAGACGATCTCCTGGCGGCGGTCGCCCCAGGGCTCCTCCCAGAACGGGTCGATCATCACGGCCTTCAGCTCGTCCTCGGGCCACTCGTGGCGCGGGACGGTGGCCCACCAGCCGCCGGCGGGCTGGAGCGTCAGGACGCGGCCCGCCTGCGCCCAGCCGCCCGCGATCACCGGGCGGCTCGCGAGCCAGAAGAAGCCCTTGGCGCGCAGGACGCCCGGCCACTCGCCGTTGGCGCGCTCCCAGATGCGGGTCGGGTCGAACGGGCGGCGGGCGCGGTAGACGAACGAGCTGATGCCGTACTCCTCGGTCTCGGGCTGCTCCTCACCGCGGAGGGTCGCGAGCCAGCCGGGCGCCTCGGCGGCGCGGTCGAAGTCGAACAGCGCGGTGTCGAGGACGAGTCCGAGGTCGACCTCGCCGCGGACGGCGCGGACGATGCGGGCGGCCGGGTTGAGCGTCCGGACGATCGCCTCGGTGCGGTCGAGGGTCTCGGCGTCGACGAGGTCGGCCTTGTTGAGCACGACGACGTTGGCGAACTCGACCTGCTCGACGAGGAGGTCGACGATCGCGCGGTCGTCCTCGTCGCTGAGCCCCAGGCCGCGCGAGGCGAGGTCGTCGACGCCGTCGCACTGGTCCAGGAAGGTGGAGCTGTCGACGACGGTGACCATCGTGTCGAGCCGCGCGATGTCGGAGAGCGTGCGGCCGGTCTCGTCGGCGAACGTGAAGGTCTCGGCGACCGGGAGCGGCTCGCTGATGCCGGTCGACTCGATCAGCAGCTGGTCGAAGCGGCCCTCGCGGGCCAGGCGCGCGACCTCGACGAGGAGGTCCTCGCGCAGCGTGCAGCAGATGCAGCCGTTGCTCATCTCCACGAGCTGCTCCTGGACGTGGTCGATGCGGGCGTCGCCGTCGCGGACGAGCTGCGCGTCGACGTTCACCTCGCTCATGTCGTTGACGATGACCGCGACGCGGCGGCCCTCGCGGTTGCGGAGCACGTGCTCGAGCAGCGTGGTCTTGCCGGCGCCGAGGAAGCCGGACAGGACGGTGACGGGGAGCCTGGTCATGCCGCCGATTATATAGGATTCGTTCTCATTCTCATGTAGACCGCGTTGCGAGGAGCGACCGATGGCGAAGAAGGGCGACACCCGCGTCACGATCCGGCTGGAGTCGACGGCCGGGACCGGCACGACCTACTGGACGACGAAGTCGAAGCGAAACACCCCCGGCCGGCTCGAGCTGCGCAAGTACGACAAGCGGATCCGCCAGACCGTCCTGTTCCGCGAGTCACGGTAGCGCTTCCGCGCCAAAATGCGACGGCTGGACGTCCGCCCCGTGAGGGCGGTCGTAGTTGCGGTCAATGGCCGAGCAGCCCACACGACGCGCGCCGCGCCCGGGAGCCCTGCTCTTCGCGGCCCTCGGCGCGCTCGTCGTGCTCGCGGCGCTCGCCGCCGGCGGGCTGCTGTTCCTCGTCCCGCTCGCAGTGCTGCTCGCGCCGCTGCTGCTCGGCCGATACGTCGGCGAGGAGCGCCTCGCGCGGCTGCTCACGCGCCTGCGGCCCCGCCGCGTCCCGCGCGTCCGCCCCGCCACGCCCGCGACGCACGGCGTGGACCTCGGCTTCCGCGCCCACGGCCTGCTCGCCGCCTTCCGGCTGGCCGAGCGCGGGCCGCCCACGTTCGCCTGACCGCGACCCAGCTGCACGCCCTCCGCGCGTGCCGGCCTATGTGGTGTGGGCCTGCACGCGAGCCAGGGCGTGTCGGTGGCGACGGTCCGCCGAACCCGGTCGTGGCGTCTCCCGCGCTGCACCCGACATCCGCTTCGGCGGCGCCCGCCGCCCCGATCGGCCGGGGCGTCCCTCCCCCCATCCAGGGCGGGACGCCCCGCGCCACCCCCATGTCGTTCCAACCCAGCAGGACACCTGAGGAGGTACCGATGGACCCGGACCAGCCGGTGATGGACCAGCAGGACACGAGCACCCGCATCGTGCGCGGGAGCGCCCTGGACGAGCTCCAGCGCGACCCCTCGTCGCGGGCCACCTTCCTGCGGATGATGGGTGGCGGCGGTGCCGCGCTCGCGCTCGGCACCCTGCTCGCCGCGTGCGGTGACGACGACGAGGACTCCGGCTCGACCGCGAGCACCCCCGCCGAGACCACGACCGCGGGCGCCGACACCGGTGACGCTGCGGGCGACATCGAGATCGTCAACTACGCGCTAACGCTCGAGTACCTGGAGACCGACTTCTACAACCAGGTCATCGCGGCGGACATCATCAAGGACAAGGCCGTGCTCGAGATCGCCAAGAAGTTCGGCGAGAGCGAGCAGGCGCACGTCGACGCGCTGAAGACCGCCGTCGAGGGCCTGGGCGGCACCGCCGTCGAGGCGCCGAAGACGAACTTCGACGACGTCCTCGGTGGCGGCCTCGAGAAGGTCCTGCAGGCTGCGGCCGACGTCGAGAACCTCGGCGCCGCCGCGTACCTCGGCCAGGCCGGGGCGATCAAGAACAAGGACATCCTCGCCGCCGCGCTGTCGATCCACAGCGTCGAGGCCCGCCACGCGGCGGCCCTCAACCAGCTGATCGGCCGTGGCTTCACCGCCGACGGCGGGCAGGGATCGATCCCCAACGGCGCGTTCGCCAAGCCGATGGACAAGGCCGCCGTGCTCGAGGCCGTCAAGCCCTTCCTCGCCGCGTAAGGAGACCGTGAACATGAGCCAGAACATCCAGGTCCCCGAGCTCGCGCAGATCAAGGTCCACGGTCACACCCGTGCCGCCTTCCTGACGCGTGCCTCCCTCTCCGCCGGTGCCGTCTTCGGCCTCGCGGCGGTCTCGCCGATCACGCGGGCGGCCATCGCGCAGTCCGGCGGTGGCGACCTCGACATCGCCAACTACGCGCTCACCCTCGAGTACCTCGAGGCCGCGTTCTACGCCCAGGCGCTGAAGGAGGTCTCCGGCCTCTCCAGCGACAACAAGAAGCTCGCGACCGAGCTGCGCGACAACGAGGACGCCCACGTGGACGCCCTCAAGGCGATGATCAGCGACGCCGGCGGCACGCCCGTCGACGTGCCGACCGTCGACTTCGGCGACTCGTTCAAGGACGAGGCCACGTTCCTGAAGACCGCCAACGTCTTCGAGGACCTCGGCGTCAGCGCCTACAACGGCGCCGGCCCGCTCATCGAGAGCACCGACATCCTCGTCGCGGCCGGCACGATCGTGCAGGTCGAGGCGCGGCACGCGGCGCTCGTGCGCCTCGCCCGCAGCAAGCCGCCGGCGCCGCAGGCGTTCGACAAGGCCTCGACGATGGACGAGGTCCTCGCCGCGGCCAAGCCGTTCATCAAGAGCTAGATCGCAGCACCCCGGACCGCTGCGCCCCGCTCAGGTGGGGCGCAGCAGGTCCTCCCGCGCGACGACGTCGCGGGCGACGTCGACGAGCTTGGCGTTGCGCTTGCGCGCGGTCTGCTGCAGCCGGCGGAACGCGTCGGGCTCGGGCAGGCCGAGCGCCTCCATCAGGATCGCCTTCGCGTGCTCCACGACCTTGCGGTCCTCCAGCGCGTGCCGGGCGGTGCTCACCTCGTCCTCCAGCGCGACGAGCTCGGCGTGCCGGCTCGCCGCCAGCAGGATGCTCGCCTCGAGCTGACGGTCGTCGACCGGCTTGACGAGGTACGCGTTGACGCCGTGGGCGACGCACCGCTCCAGCAGGTCCGGGGCCGGGACCCCGGTGATGATCACGACGGGCCGGCGCAGCCCCATCTCGGTCAGCCGCTGCGCGGCGCCCAGCCCGTCCAGGTGCGGCATGTGGACGTCGAAGAGGTAGAGGTCGGGCTCCTGCTCCTGCGCGAGCTCGACCGCCTGCACGCCGTCGGCCGCCGGGCCGATCACCTCGTGCCCGAGCGCGGCGAGCCGCGCGCCCAGGCCGAGCGCGATGACGGGATCGTCCTCGGCGACGAGGATCCGCACGTCAGCCGCCCCGGTCGGGGGTCGCGGTGCGGGCCCGGACGACCGAGCCCGGGACGAGCGTGGGCACCGGCAGCCCCTCCTGCGCGAGCGCCGCGGTCCAGCGGTCCAGCCGCACCGGTCCGTCGAAGACGACGTGCAGCGTGTCGGGCCGGGAGGTCGGCAGGACGTCCCGGACCTCACGGCAGAGGAACAGCTGCCAGCGGATCTCGCCGCGGCGGGCGCGGGCGGGGAAGGCGTCGGGGAAGCGGAGCAGGCAGAGGGTCATGACCGGTCCTCGGGCAGGGGGCAGCGGCGACGGGAGGCGGTCATGGCCTCGGGGCGGTACCGGCCGTGGGCACCAGCTCGATTCTAGCCGTCCCGTCGCGCGGGGCCCGGGCGTCGGCGAGGACGCCGCCGCGCAGCTCCAGCACCCGGTCGAAGCCGTCGAGACCGGTCGGATCGTGGGTGACGACCACCAGCGTGCGTCCGCGCGCCGCCCGCCGCGCGTCGGCGAGCACGGTCGCCGCGGTGGCGTGGTCGAGCATCGCGGTCGGCTCGTCGAGCACGAGGACGTCCGCGCCGCTGAGCAGCGTGCGGGCCAGCGCGATGCGGCGCCGCTGACCGCCGGAGACCGCCGAGCCGTCCTCCCCGACGAGCGTGTCGAGGCCGTCGGGCAGCGTGGCGAGCCACGCGGCCAGGCCCGCGTCGGCGAGCGCGGCGCGGACCTCGTCGTCGGTGGCCTGCGGGCGGCCGATCCGGACGTTCGCGGCGATCGTCCCGGCCAGCAGGTGCGCGTCCTGCCCGCCGAGCCGCACCCGGTCGCGCAGCGCCGCGGGGTCGGCGTCGCGCAGGTCGACGCCGCCGAGGCGGACCGTCCCGGCGTCCGGGTCGAGCTGGCGGGTGAGGAGCGCGGCGAGCGTCGACTTGCCGGTGCCGCTCGGGCCGACGATCGCGACGTGCTCGCCCGGCCGGACCGTCAGGTCGACGCCGCGCAGGACGGCGGGCGTGCCCGGGCCGCCCGGCCGGTGGGTGACCGACCGCAGGCGCAGCGCGGCGGGCCGCGCCGGCAGCGGCCGCGGACGGGCGGGAGCGGGGGTCGCCTGCGGCCCGTCGGTCGCCGCGGCCAGCCGGCGCTCCGCCGCGCGGACGGCGGCGAGCCGCTCCTCGGCCTCGGGCAGCGCCCGCGTCTCCTCCATCGTCGCGAGCCCGAGCAGGACCAGAGCGCCGAGCCAGACGGGGTCCAGGCCCGCCGACGACGCGACCGCCAGGACGGCCAGCGTGCCGAGCCCGGCCACCGCCGAGGCGAGCCCCGCGCCCGTGGCGATCGCGGCGGCGACCTGCCGCTCGGCCCGCGCCACCCGGCCCGCGGCGTCCGCGAGCTCGGCGCGGACGCGCGGCCCGGCGCCTGCGACGGCGAGCTGCGGGCCGTGCTCGAGCGCCTCGTCGAGCGTGGTCGCGTAGCCGTCGCGCGACCGGCCGGCGCCGTCCAGCGCGGCGCGGACGAGACGGCGCACGAGGCCCGGGACCGCCACCAGCGCCAGCGCGCACGCGGCCAGCAGGACCGCGCCGGCGGTCGGCAGCAGCACCGTCGCGCCCGCGACGCCGAGGACGACCGCGACGGCCGTCGCCACGCGCGGCACGAGGACGCGCAGGTCGCGGTCCGGCAGGCGGTCGACGTCGGCGGTGAAGCGCGTCAGCGCGTCGCTGGCCCCGGGCCTCCCGGGCAGGCCGACGCGGTGGGCCAGGCGCTCGAACAATGTCGCGCGCTCGCGGGAGGCGCGGTGCAGCGCGAGGTCGTGGGAGGCGAGCCGCTCGAAGTAGCGGGCCAGCGCCCGGGTCGTGCCGAGGGCCCGGACCACGACGATCGCGGTCAGCAGCGCGAGCACCGGCGGGCGCTCCGCCGCCCGGACGATCAGCCAGCCGGACGTCGCCAGCAGCCCGAGGCCCGCGGCACTGCCGAGCAGCACGAGCGCGAGCGCCCGGCGGCGCGACGCGGGGCGCGGGACGGCGGGCCCGGGCGATGCGGCCGTGGTCTCGGGGACGGGATTGCCGCCGCCCGGGGTGGCCGGCGGCGACGCCGCGTGCCCCGAGGGCACGGCCGGCGTCGCGGGTCGGTCCGGCGCCGCGGGCGGCGCGACGGCGAGCCGCTGCGCGCAGGCGTCGGCGAGGAGCGGGTCGTGGGTGGCGACCACGAGCGTGCGGCCCTCCGCGGCGGCGACGATGCCGCCGACGACACGGCGGGCCGTGGCCCGGTCCAGGTGCGCGGTCGGCTCGTCCAGCAGCAGCACCGGCGCGCGCGACACGAGCACCGCGGCGAGCGCGAGCCGCTGCTGCTCGCCGAGGCTCAGCGGTCGGCCGCCACGCCCGACGGGCGTGTCGAGCCCGCCGGGCAGCGCCCGCACGAGGCCGTCCGCCGCCGCACGCTCCAGCGCGGTCCAGAGCTCCGCCTCGGGCGCTTCGGGGGCGCGCGTGCGCAGCAGGTCGCGGACGGTGCCCGCGGGCAGGCCGGGCAGCTGGTCGAGCCAGGCGACGTGCGACCACCACGCGTCGCGGTCGAGCTCCCGCAGGTCGATCCCCGCGGCACGCACGGTCCCCGCGGCCGGCGCCACCACCCCGGCGAGCAGCGCCAGCGCCGTCGACTTGCCCGCCCCGGACGGCCCGACGATCGCCAGCGAGCCGCCCGCCGGGACGCGGACGTCGAGCGCCGCGAGCCCCTCCCCCTCGCGGGCGCCGCCGCGGACGGTCGCGCGCTCGAGCGTGAGCGCGGACGGTCCCGCCGGGACGGGCCGGGTGCCGGCGGGGGGCAGCGGGCCGTCGTCGTCCAGCACCGCGAGCAGCCGCTTGGCCGCCTCGACCCCGTCCTCGGCGGTGTGGAAGCGCGCCCCGGCCGCGCGCAGCGGCGCGTACACCTCGGGGGCCAGCAGCAGCACGAACAGCCCGATCGCGAGATCCAGCGAGCCGGACGCCAGCAGCACGCCGGTCGTGGCGGCCGCCACGGCGGTGCCGAGCATCGCCAGCAGCTCGAGCACCAGCGCGGACAGCATCGCGACGCGCAGCGCGCCGAGCGACTCGACCCGCAGGCGCTCCCCGACCTGCTCGAGCACCGCGGCCTGCGCGTCGGCGCGGCCGTGCGCGCGCAACGTCGGCAGGCCGCGCACGACCTCGAAGAAGTGGGCCGACAGCGTCGCGAGCGCGTCCTGCCGCTCGCGCGCGTGGTCGGCCGAGCGCCGCCCGACGAGGATCAGCAGCAGCACCGCGGCGGGCAGCGTCAGCAGCAGCAGGACGCCGACGACCGGGACGCGGACCGCGATCGCCACGGCCATCGCCAGCGGCACGATGCTCGCCAGCACGGCCTGCGGCAGCGCGCGGGCGAACAGCTCGGCGAGCGCGTCGACCCCCTGCACCGCACCGCCGACGAGCTCGCCGCGCCGCGCCGACGTCAGTCCGCGACCGCTGCCCGCCAGGGCGCGCTCGGCCAGGCCGGCGCGCAGGTCCGCCTGCACACGGGCCGCGGCCGCCCGGCCCAGCAGCTCACCGGCGGCGACCGACGCGGCCCGCAGCAGCACGAGCCCGGCGAGCACGAGCGCGGCGGACAGGCCGAGCGCCCGGTCGGAGAACGCCGCCGCGTCGACCGCGTCGGCGATCCCCCAGGCGAGGCCGATCGTCGCCGCGGCGCCCAGGCAGCCCGCCAGCACCGCCCCGACGAGCAGCCGGCGCGCCGCCGGGGTGCGGCCGAGCAGCAGGCGGCCGATCTCGCGCCCGGTCATCGCAGCCCCTCGAAGAGGCCCTCGCCCAGCCCGCGACGCGGCCCGGTGCTGCGCCGTCGCCCGGCGAGGTGCAAGACCCAGAGCAGGACGGGCAGCAGCGCGACCGTGATCGCCGTCATCCACGCCAGCGTGTAACCGCCCGACGCGCTGGTGGCGAGGTCGACGCCGCCCGCACCGGCGATCACGCGCGAGCCCAGCGCGGCGACGAGCGCGCCGAGCAGCCCGCCGACCGCGACGCCCGCCGCGTGGTGCGCGACACGGGCCCGGCCCTGCCTGCCCGCGACCGTCAGGGTCGCCAGGGCGGCCCCCGCGACGACGAGCAGGGCGACCGCGAGCGGCCCGGCGGTCACGCCGTCCGCCGCCCCCTGCGCGACGCCGACCGTCGCGGCGACGCCGAGGACCGCGGCGAGCGGTGCGGCCCAGCGCAGGCGACGGGTCGCGGCAACCGCCAGCGCCCCGCTGGTGCGGTGCGCCAGCAGCGCGGCGCCCATCGCGTGGCAGAGGGCCAGCAGCGCGAGCCCGGCGAGGACCGTGCTCCACGACAGCACGTCCACGCCGCCCCGCGCGAGCGACCCGTCGGCCGCCGCCGCCCACGCCACGCCCCACCCGACCGGCAGGACGGCGGAGCAGGCGATCACCGCGCGCGTCCACCGCTCCCGGCCGATCGGCGAGTGGTGGTCGGCGAACTCGATCCCCGCGTGCCGCACGATCAGGGCGAGGATCAGCACCACGAGCGGCAGGTACAGGCCCTCGGTGAAGCCCGCGTACCAGGCCGGGAAGGCGCCGAACATCGCGCCTATCGCGCAGATCAGCCAGACGTCGTTGGCCTGCCAGGTCGGGCCGATCGCCCGCAGCGCCGCCTGGCGGTTCACCGTGCGGGCGGCGCCGCTGCCCAGGCGCAGCAGCATCGTCACGCCGAGCTCCGCGCCGCCGAGCACGAGGTACAGGGTCCAGATGCCCGTCACGAGGACGAGCCAGATGGTCTCCAGGGAGGTCATCGTCGTGCTCCTCTCAGTAGCTCAGGGCCAGCGCCTGGGTCGGCGCGGTCCTCGGGGTGTCCGGTCCGTCGTGGTCGTCGGCGGCGGCTGGCGGCAGGCCGTGCCCGAGCTCGCGCCGCAGCACGGTCGCGGCGCACGCGAACACGACGCCGTAGATCGTCAGGAAGGCGACGAGCGAGATCCCGACCGTCGTCGCCGACACGGTCGAGAGCGCGTCCTCGGTGCGCAGCAGGCCCTGCACCGCCCAGGGCTGTCGGCCGCCCTCGCGCAGGATCCAGCCGCCCGCCTGCGCCACCACGGGGATCGCGATCGCCAGCGGCGCCAGCCGCAGGAACAGCGGGGTCGTCGTCAGCTTGCGGCGGCGCGACAGCAGCGTCGCCCAGGCGAACAGCCCGATCAGCAGCATGCCGCTGCCGACCATCGCGCGGAAGCTCCAGTACATGAGCCCCACGACCGGCGTGTAGTCCCCGGGCCCGTAGCGGGCCTCCGCCTCCGCCTGCGCCTGGTCGATGCCCTTGACCTCGGCGAGCGGGTCGAACTTCTCCAGGAACGAGAGCAGGTACGGGATGCGGATGTCGATCACCGGCGGGCCGGGATCGGTGGACAGGCCGCCGATCGCGAAGATCGACAGGCCGGCGCCCTTCTCCGTGGAGTAGAGCGCCTCGGCGGCCGCCATCTTCAGCGGCTGGCGCTCCATCGCGACGACCGCCTGGAAGTGCCCGGCGCCGGCGGAGCCGAGCGCGAGCAGCAGGCCGAGGATCGCCGCCGGCCGGGTGACCAGCGCGAACACGTCCGCGTCCCGGCCGCGGGCGATGTGCCAGACCGCGATGCCCAGGACCACGACCGCGCCGGTCACCAGCGCGGACAGCAGGACGTGCGACGTGGTGAGGATCGTGTCGACGTTCACGAGCACCGACCACAGGTCGGTGAGCTCGGCGCGCCCGTCCACGATCCGGTACCCGGTCGGTGCCTGCATCCACGAGTTCGCGACGAGGATCGCGTACGCGGACAGCATCGCCGCGGCGGCCACCACCCCCAGGCAGGCGGCGTGGACCTTCGGGTTCAGGCGTCCCCAGCCGAAGATCCAGAAGCCGAGGAACAGCGACTCGACGAAGAACGCGGCGAGACCCTCGAGCGCCAGCGGCGCGCCGAACACGTCACCGACGTAGCGCGAGAAGCCCGCCCAGTTCATGCCGAACTGGAACGTCTGGACGATGCCGGTGACGACGCCGACCGCGAACGCGATGAGCATCGCGCGCCCGTAGAACTTCGTCAGGCGCAGCCACCGCTCATCACCGGTGCGCAGCCACTGCAGCTGCATGCCGAGCACCGCGCAGACGAGGCCGATCGACACGCCGACGACGGCGAAGTGCATGAGGGTCGTGAGGCCGAACTGCCAGCGGGCGAGGTCCAGCGAGGTGACGTCGGGCATGGTGATCTCCGGTGTCCGTGCCCCGGGAGGGGCGAGGTCAGGAGGGCGATCACGGCCCGGTGCCGCCGACATGGGCGACGTCTCCTACTGTAGCGCGCGTGGCCTCCGTCCCCAGCCCCGATCCGGCCGTCGCGGACCGCGAGGCGCTCCGTGCCGCGCTCCGCGCCGGACTGCTGCTCGGGTGGACGTCGGTGGTCGGGATCGCGGTCGTGCTCGTGTTCGGTCCGGAGGTCCGCTCGCCCACCGCGGTCGCGGTCCTGACCGGGGTCGGGGCGCTCGCCCACACGTTCCTTGCGACGCTCGACTGGCCGCAGCTGCTGCGCACGCGACGCGGCCGGCTGCTGCTCGACGCGTGGGGCGCCGGGGTGCTCGTCGCGGTCTGCGCGCTCGCGATCTTCGCGGGCGGCCAGTCGCGCCTGGACCTGCTGCTGCTGCTCGTCGTGCCGTTCCTGGCGATCACCCACCAGGAGCGGCCGGGGCAGCTCGCCGGCTGGCTCGTCGCCGCGGGGGCGGCGTTCCTCGCCGCGGTGCTCGCGCCCGACGACCGGCTGGAGACCGGCGAGGTGCTGCTGCACCTCGTGCTGCTCGTCGGCGCGACGCTGCTGGGGCTCAGCCTGACCCGGGCGCTCGAGCGGCAGGCGCTCGGCCGCGCGGAGGCGGCGCGGCGGGCGGCGCTCGAGGGCGCGCTGCTCGCCGAGGCGCACCATCGCGTCAAGAACTCGCTGCAGGTCGTGTCCGACCTGCTGCTGCTCGGCCGTCCGGCCGACCCGACCGCCGCCGCGGTGCTCGACCGGGCCGCGGGGCGGATCCGCTCGATCGCCGCGGTCCACCGGGCGCTCGAGAGCCGGGCGGGCGCCCCGGTCGCCGCCCCGGAGCTCGTCACGGCGCTCGTCGAGGCGATCGCCCCCGACGTCCCGGTCCGCGTCCACGTCGCCGAGCAGCTCACGCTCAGCGCCGACCGCGCCCAGTCCCTGGGGGTCGTGGTCAACGAGCTGCTGACCAACGCGCTGGAGCACGGCAGCCCGCCCTACGCCCTGGAGCTCGTGCCGCACGGCGACGAGATCGCGCTGCTCGTGCAGGACGCCGGGGACGGCCCCGACGTCGCCGGGGCCGACGCGGGCCCCGCCG
The DNA here is from genome assembly GCF_009707605.1 of Conexibacter sp. W3-3-2. Lineage (NCBI taxonomy): Bacteria > Bacillati > Actinomycetota > Thermoleophilia > Solirubrobacterales > Conexibacteraceae > Conexibacter > Conexibacter sp. W3-3-2. The sequence continues at coordinate 2,612,909 of NZ_WLYW01000001.1, forward strand.
ACGGGCTCGGCCTCGTCCTCGTACGCCAGATCGTCGGGGCCGGGCTGAACGGGCGGATCGAGACGCGGGGCGGCGCGGTGCGCGTGACGTTCCCGGCGGCCGCCCCCGGCGCCTGAGCCACCGCGCGCCGCGCGCGTCGTGCGCCGCGACGGGTCGCCCGACGGCCCCGCCGAGCACGACGCACCGACACCGTCGAGGGCCCGATCCGTCGCGCACACCCCCGCGCGTTCTGGGTGATCCGGCGCCCAGATATGGGCCGCAGATCACCCAGAACCGCCGTGTCCGCCGCGCTCGAGCGCGTACTGGGTGATCGCGAGGCCATATCTGGACTCCAGATCACCCAGAACCACCGCGGTCGCCGATCGCGCGCGATCGACCGACCCCGCCCGCGGGACGCGCCGCGCCCGCGGACGCGCGGGCGCTGGTCGTGGCGCTGGCGAAGAGCGGGCGCGGGCAGAGCGGGCATCTTCCGCGCTCGGCCGCGCACGCCCACTCCGTTCTGGGTGATCCGGCACCCAGATATGGGCCGCAGATCACCCAGAACGCGCTTGCGGGCGCGGCGCGGGAGGCGCCGCGCCTGCCCGGGCAGCGCGCCCGGGCAGCGCGCCACTCGGGCGCGCCCGCGCTCAGGCGGGCGCGCCGCGCGGGCTGCGCGGCGGGGTGGATCCGGCGCACGCGCCGGCGTCCAGGCGCCGGCCGGCATCCTGGCCGCGGGCGCTGTTGTCGTTCAGGAGGACGTGGACGGACAGGATCGCCCGCGTGTCCTCGCGGTGTGCGGCGCGGAGCATGCGGCCGAGGAGGCGCTCCTGGCGCTCCAGGAACGCGACGTAGGCGCGACGGGCGGGTAGCCGCGCGTCCGGGGTGGCGATGATGGTCAGGCGGCGCGCAGCCTCGTGGGTCGCGGCGATCGCGGTCGGGGCCGCGGCGCGGATGTCGGACGGGTCGCGCAGCGGCGGCAGCGCGGCGAGCCGGTCGTGCGTGCGCTCGCAGATCGCGGACGCCCCGTCGACGAAGCGGTCGTCCGCGTCGGGCGCGGAGCGGTCGACGGCCACGGGGACGGCGATCGCGACGAGCGCGGAGCCGGTCAGGGTGAGCAGGCGCAGCTCGGGAAAGCGGGGCATGGGGTCGGTCCTTCGACGCGGGACGGGCGCGGCGCGACGTCGGGCGTCCCCGGGCCGCGACACGCGGTCGCACCCCGAGGGCGCCGTCCGGACGGCCGGTGGGAGTCGGGGCGTCGCGCGCCCTGCCGAGCGCGCGACGCCCCCCGGCGGGATCCGTCGCCGACCGCCACACCACGAGGCGGCCGGCGCGGAGGTCTGCGGGTGGGGCTAGAGCGTCGCCTCCTGCTGGGCGACGCGGTCGCCGCTCAGGGCCTGCACGGTGACGCCGAGCTTGCCCTTGGCCGCGCGCAGCGCCTTGGCGCCGGCGGTCGTGGCCTTCACCGTCACGCGGCCGGTGGCGTCCGAGCCGATCGTGCCCGTGCCGCTGGCGATGACGCGGCTCTTGAGCTTCAGCGCGCGGGCGCGCGTCTCGGTGACGAGCACGCGGACCGTGACGGGCTCACCGGCGGGGCCGTTGACCGTGGCGGTCATGCCGTCGCTCGCCATCTCGCTCGCGGTCGGCAGCGACGCGACGGCGACCTGCAGGCGCGTGAGCTTCAGGCGCAGCGCCGTGGCGTCCGCCTTCGCGCTCGTGGCCGCGGCGTCGCTGGCCGCCGCGCCCTTCTCGGCGGTGACGCGCGCCGCGTCGGCCGCCTTGACCGCCGCCTCGGCGGTGGCGATGCGGCTCTCCGCCGCCGACTTCGCGGCGATCGCGTCGGCGAGGTCCGCCTCGGCCTTGGCCTTCGCGGCGTCCGCCGCGGTCTTCGCGCCGTTGGCGGTGTCGAGCGCGCCCTGGAGCGTCAGCTTGTCCGCGTTGAGCTGCCCGATCTGCGTGTTCAGCGGCGCGACGATGTCCGCGGCGTAGCCGGCGTTCAGGCTGGCGGTGGTCGTCTGGATCGTGTCGGCGGGGAAGAACGTGCCGCCGATGCCCTCGCAGGCGGCCTTCAGCTGATCGGTGGTCATCGTCGCGGTCAGCGTCTTGCCGGTGATCGTGTTGATGCGCGGCAGCCACAGCGCCGGGTCGTCCTCGAGGCCGGCGCTGGTCGCCTGCCACGGGATGTAGCCGTAGAACGGGTCGTTGCCCTGCCACGAGAGGACGGCGGAGAGCGCGTTGAGCTCCGGCGTGCTGCAGGTGGCGTGCGGCTGCGCGGCGGTGCCGCCCTCGGACAGCCAGCGGGCCTTGTCCGACGCGAAGCTCGTGCGGTAGGCGGACGGCAGCTTCTTGTAGTCGAGCATGCCGGCGACGCCCGGCCGGTTGTTCGTCTCGCGCAGGACGTACGTGTAGCCGTGGTTGGTCACGGCGTAGCGGGTCTGCGTCTGCAGGTCGTTCTGCGTCGCGTTCGCGGGCAGCGGCGTCGGGGCGACCTTGGCCGTGTCGGTGTACACGCTGCCGTGCGCGCCGGCGGTGGCCGGGACGGCGAGGGCGGCGGCCGCCACCGCGGCGGACGCGAGGTGCTTCTTGGACTTCATCGGATGACTCCCGTGTTCGATGTGGCCCGCTCGGCGCGGTCGCCGGCGGGGGTGAAGATGGCCTGGTAGCGGCCACGCTTGGGGTTGGCGAGACGGATGCGGAAGCGGCCGCTGGTCGAGACGGTCGCCCGGCCCGACGGCGTGATCGCCGTCGTCCGCAGCAGCTGGATCCGGCCGGGGAGGCCGGGCTTGACGACACCGGTGACGAGCACCGCGCCGGAGCGCAGGCGCTTCGTGGTGATGCGCACGAGCGGACGGACGAGCACGCTGCGCGTCTGCGAGCCGAACCCGTCGACCACGGCCCGCAGGCCGGTGGACTCGGGGATCCGGACCAGGCCGCTGAACGAGCCGTCCGCCGTCGTCACGAGGTTGGGGACCTTCACCCGGGAGACCGTCGACCGGATGGTCACGATCATCCCGGCGCGGGCGGGGACCACCCGGCCGCTGATCCGCACGCGCCCGTCGCCCGTGACCCGGGCGGGGGCGGTGAGCTGCACGGCGGTGACTCCGGCGGTCCCGGTCCCGAGGCCGCCGGCGGGGCCGGCGGTGCCGCCCGTCCCGTCCGCCCCGGTGCCGGTCCCGGCACCCGAGCCGGTCCCGGTTCCGGCACCGGTGCCGGTCCCCGCGCCGCTCCCGGTGCCGCCGCCGGTGCCCGTCCCGCCACCGGTGCCGGCGCCGCCGCCGGTCCCGCCGAAGCAGGACGCGACGACGAGATCGGCGCCGTAGGCGGGCTCGGTCGGCGTGACGCCGCCCGGCGCCCGGTCGACGTAGTGGGTGACGCCGGGGGCGTCCTCCCCGTCGGCCGTGAGCACGAACGGCTCGGCGATCACGGCACCGCTGACGGCCCCGGTCGCGGCGGGCACGTCGATCGTCATCGTGCCGCCCGGACCCTGGGTCACCGACCCGGTCGTCGGGCCGGCCGACACGAACCGCCCGCCGGACCACGTCCCGTGGTCGTAGACGGGCGGCGCGTTGCGCGGGGCGACGCCCCGCACGTAGCGGACGGTCCCGCCGACGCGGAAGAGCATCGCGAAGGTCGCCGAGGACGAGTCCTCGTGCGCGGGCTCCCACGCGGCGCTCTTGACCTGGATGACGGCCTGGAGCTGCCCCGCCGCCTGGCCGAACCAGGCCGCGGTGACGTCGGTGTTGATGTGGTGGCCGTCGCCGGTGGCGTCGGTGATCTGGGCGCTGCCACCGCACGGGGCGGGCGCCGCCGCGCCCGCGGAGGCGGGTGCGGCGAGGCCGGCCGCGAGCAGCAGGACAGCCGCAGCGGACGAGCGAGGGATGCTCACAGGGAGCTCCCTCCTTTCGGATGAGGATGGACGGATCGGGCGCGGCACCCGGTCGGGCGCCGCGGACGGTCTAGGAGGCGACGACGGTCGCGGGCGCCGCGGGAGGCGGACGCACGGCGAGCGCGGCGGCGATGAGCCGGCCGACACGTCGGAGGTAGACGGCGCGGTACGCCCGCGGGCGGGCGGGACGCCGTCGGCGCGCGCGCGGCGCGAACCGCGCGCGCAGGCGGTCCAGCAGCTCCTCCCCGGGCATCGCGCCCGCGAGGAGGGTGCCGAACAGCAGCAGGGTGGGAGCGAGCGCGAGCAGCACGCCCGGCGCGACCACGACCGCGAACGCCGCGAGCGCGGCGAGCAGCACGAGCAGGCCCGCGAGGGCCCGCGTGCGACGGGTCGTGGCCGGGCGGACGCGCATCGGGCTAGGCGGTGGCGCGACCCCGGGTGACGGTCACGCCGAGCGCGGCCAGGCCGGCGACGAGCCCGGCGATCGCGAGGCCGAGCGTCAGGCCGTCGCGGCCGCCGTCGTCCCCGGCGTCGGGCGACGCGGCACCGGCCGCGTCCTGGGTCGTGTCGGCCTGCGGCGCGGCGGCGCCGCCGGTCCCGGCGTCCGGCGAGGCGGCCTGGGCGCCCTCGCCGCCGGCGTTCTGGCGCGGCGCGTCGGCGGACACCGTGGTCGTGCTGGCGGGCGACTCGCTGCCCTCCGCCCCGATCCAGCGGACGACGTCGCCGTCGTCGTAGGTCTGGATCGACTTCCACTCGATCGTGCCGGGCGCGTCCGGCGTGGAGGCGAGGAAGCGCAGCGCGACGAGCCCGTCGGCGGCGGCCTTCCCCTTCCAGGTGACGGTCTCCAGCGCCCCGTTGGAGGCGCGCTGCACGGTGCGCTTCCAGCCGGGCTGGTCCTCGAAGGAGAACGGCAGGACGCCCTCGGGGATCTGCAGCTTGACCTCGGTGGTGCCGGTGTCGTCGCGCTCGCCGGGGACGAGCACGGTGAACAGGACCGGGTCGGCGGGCGCGACGGTCTTCGGGAGGACCTCCACGTGCGCGGCGGCCGGCGCGGCGGTGGCGCCGAGCGCGAGCGCGGGCAGGAGCAGCGTGCGGCGGAGCATCAGCGGACGCGGAAGGTCCAGCTGCCGGTCTCGCGGTGACCGTCGATGTAGGTGGCACGCCAGCTCACCTTGTAGGTGCCCTTCGCGAGGCGCTTGGAGGACTTGCCGATGATGCGCTTGACGTTGCGCGGGTCGTTCTTGCCGCGCAGCACGGTGCGCGAGCCACGCGTGACGGTGAAGCTGCCGCCGCTCTTGATCTGCTGCGTGAAGCTGATGTAGACGGTCTTCGGGCCGCTGGAGAGGCTCGCGCCGGGCTTGGGCAGGCGCTTGTCGACCTCGGCGTGGCCGAGCGCGGTGGTGGAGAACGTCAGGGCGCCGAGCGTGCCGAGGACGGCGGCGCGACGGAGGGTCGTGCGGGTCATGCGGTGGTCTCCTGGGACGGTGCGCGCAGGAAGCGCGTCGTGGTCAGTGCGGCGAGCAGCGTCATGCAGACGGCGCTCGCGACGCACCACTGGCAGATGGCGTCGATCTCGGCGATCTCGACGTAGGTGAGGTACATGCTGAAGCCGAAGCCGACCCAGGCGAGGCCGACCGCGGCGAGCAGGCCGGTGTCGCCCGGGACGAGCAGCAGCACCGCGAGGATGCTCACGTAGCCGATCAGGCCGAGCACCGCCACGGGGATCCCGGCGAAGGTCGCCCAGTCGGACGCCTGGACCTTCGAGCAGCCGTGCGAGATCCCGCAGGCGGGGTCGATCCCGGCGTAGTGCGCGTACGTGAGGTACACGGCGACGCCGAGACCGAGGACCGTGACGGCGAGGGTGGCTGTCCGCAGCCGGTCGCTCACGTGCCCGCGAGCTCCTGGACCTTGTCGCGGATCTGGCTGCCGTCGAGCGAGCTGAGCTCGAGCTTCTCGAGCTTGCCGCCGGTCTTCCCGATGAGGAAGGACGGGGTGCTGGAGATGCCGTTCTGGTCGGCGAGCTGCTGGGCCTGGTTGATCGCCTCGGTGCCCGCGGAGCCCTCGCCGTCGGCGATCGCCTTGTCGACGTCGAGGCCGGGGATCCCGCTGAGGGTCGTGCGGACGAATGCGTCGTCGGCGTAGCCGGAGTTCTCGCGGCCCTGGTTGATGAAGAACAGGTCGAGCGCCTGCCAGAGCTTGCCCTGGGCGCCGGCGCCGGCGACGGCGCGCGCGAGGGTCTGGCTGTCGTCGCCGATGAACGCCATCGAGCGGAACTCGACGCGCAGCGTGCCGGCGCGGACCTCGCGCTCGACGAGCGTCGGGAGGCCGTCGCGGGCGAACTCGGCGCAGAACGGGCACTGCATGTCGGCGAACTCGACGAGCGTGACGGGCGCGTCGGCCTGTCCGAGGACGATGCCGGCCTGCGGGATGCCGGCGAACCGCTGGGTGACCTCGGTCTGCCCGGCGACGGTCTCGCCCGCCTTCTTGGTGGGGCCGTCGTCGGTGCCGCCGGCGCTGATCGCGATGAACACGGCGACGATCGCGGCGGCGACGGCGAGCACGCCGCCGAGCTGGGCGAGGCGCCGCTTGCGGGCGGCGGCAGCCTCCGCGGCGGCGGCGGCCGCGTCCCGCTCGGCGCGACGGGCGGCCTTCTGCTCCGCGCGGGTGACCTTCGGCTCGGTGCTCATGCGCCGCTCCCGGCCCGGCGCGCGGTCGCGAGGCCCGCGGCACCGACGAGCAGGCCGAGGCCGCCGACGATCAGCGCGGCGATCGCAAGGCCGTCGCCGCCGTCGTCCCCACCACCGGTGGTGGCGGAGGCGAGCGCGGGCTCGGCCGTGGCGGACTCGGAGGTCTCGGTGCTCTTGGCCGCGCCGTCGTCGGAGTGGCCGCTCGCCCCGTGCCCGTCACCGCTGGCGGCGCCGACCATGACGGTCGGGGCGGGCTTGTCGGACGCCTCGTCGCCGATCCAGCGGACGGTCTCGCCGTCCTCGTAGGTCTGCAGCGCCTTGAAGGTCAGCGGCCCCTCGGTGTCGGGGAGCTTGATGCTGATCGGGAAGTCCTGGAACTCGCCCGGGCCGATCCGGGTGTCGCCGGAGGCGGTCCAGGTGATCGTCCTGACCGCACCGCCGCTGGTGGCGACCTCCGCCTTCCAGCCGGGCACGGGCTGGGTGCTGGCGGACTCGAAGCCGGCGGGGAACTGGACGACGACCTTCGTGGTGCCCGAGTCCTCCTTCTCGTTGGGGACGCGGACGTTCTCGACGACGTAGGCGCCGGCGGCGCCCTCGGCGGGCTGGAGGGTGACGTGCGCGGCGGCGACGCCGGGGAGCGCCAGGACCGCCACGGCGGTGAGGGTGGGGAGCAGCTTCATCGGATGGGGACCTTGATCGTGGTGGCGTACTCGTCGAACTCGCTGACGCGGTCGACGATCCGGATCTCCCACTCCCCCGCGAGCGTCAGCTGGAACGCGTCGGCGGTGAAGTGGCCGGGACCCGACTTGCGCAGGGCGATGTCGAGCGGGCCGACGTTCGCGGACTTCAGGGTGGCCTGCGCGGTGATGGACTTGGTGTCGTCGAACGGCTCGCCGGTCTTGGCGTCGAACAGGTAGATGTGCATCGTGTTCGAGCCGACGGTGGCGGGCTCGACGGTCGTGTTGAGGTCGAGCGGCCCGACGCGCTGCTCGATGTTCACGGCCTTGGGGGTCGTGTAGGAGGCGGGCGGCGAGTAGCCGACGAGCGCGCCGGTGGTGGCGAGCACGGCGACGATGAGGCCGACCTCGGCACGCAGCGTGTTCTTCAGCGTCGTGCCGGCCTGCCCGGGGGTGCCGCCGGTGGCGGCGATCTCGCGCAGCTTGGGAGCGTGCGCTGCCGGTTCAGGGCGCCGAGGCCGATCAGCACGAGCAGCAGCAGCGCCTTGATGAGGACGGCGCGGCCGAAGCCGGTGTCGAGCAGCTGGGAGAAGCTCGTGAGGTGGAGGACCGCCTGCACGGTGCCGGTGACGGCGAGCACGGCGACGGCGGCGAGCGCGACCGGGGAGAAGCGCAGCAGCACGGCGGAGAGGAGCCGGGCGCGGTCCCCGCCGTCGAGCTTGCCGGTGGCGGCGGGGACGAGCGCGACGAGCGCGATCAGGCCGCCGAGCCAGAGGCTCATCGCGGCGACGTGCGCGACGTCGGTCGGGAGCAGCACCGCGACCGGGTCGCTCGTCCCGGCGTGGCCGGAGAGGGCGGGGGCGAAGGCGAGCGCGGTGACGGGCGCGACGAGCAGCGCGAGCCGCAGCCCGCCGGGACGGTCGAGCACGCGACCGTCGGCACCGAGCGACACGGGGCGCAGGACGGGCACGGTCCGCGGGGTGACGAGCAGGACGCCGCCGAGGACGAGCCAGACCACGAGCTTCAGGCCCCAGACGGTGCCGAAGCGCGTGTCGAGGACCTCGCGGACGGTGGAGGCCTGCAGCGCGTCGAAGAACCCTTGGCCGGAGACGATCGACCCCTGGATGAGGATGCCGAGCAGCGCGGTGGCGAGCCCGAGGTTCACGGCGCCGAGCAGCATCGTGCTGCCGCGCTTGGCGTACGCCTCGCTGGCCGCGGCCCAGCGCTCGTCCCCGCCCGCGACGCCGCGCAGGCCCGGGAGCCAGCAGAGCAGCAGGAAGCCGACGCCGCCGAGCGCGAGCGCGATCGCGAGGTAGTCGAGCGCCTTCACCCCCGCGAAGACGGTGGTCGTGGTCGCTCCCGCGGAGGTGCCCTCGACGAGGTCGGCGACCGCGAGGGCCCCGGACTTCGACGGCTCACCGAGGTGGAAGACGAAGCCACCGTTGATCACGTGGCCGTCGGCGGACACGAGCCGGTAGGTGGCCGTGTAGGAGCCCTTCGCGAGGCCGGGCTTGAGCTTGACCCCGATCTTCTTGGTGTCACCGCCGGGCCGCAGGATCTCCTGCTCGTCGACGCGCTTGGCGCTGGTGTCGAAGACGCGGACCGCGCCGAAGGACGCCTCGACGGGCTCGTTGAAGCGGAAGACGACCTCGGACGGCTGCCCGTCCTTGAAGACCTCGTCGCGGAACGGCTGGTTGCCGACGAGGAAGGCGTGGGCGGACGCCCCGGCGGGCGCGAGCGCGAGGAACGCGACGAGCGCGACGCCCGCGAGGGCCAGGATGCGGCGCAGATGGCTCACCAGGACTCCTTCGCGGGCGCGGCGGCGCCGTCCTGCTCCTCGGCGGCGCGCCGGCGCCGGACCGTGACGACGAAGACGCCGCTGAGCGCCAGCAGCACGACGAACACGGCGATCGCGGCGGTCGGCGCGCCCCCGTCGTCAGTGGGGGTCCAGTTGAGGACGCCCGCGATGGTGGCGGGCTGCCCGGCGACCTGGAGGTCGACGGTCCAGTCGAAGACCTTCGTCTTGACGGCCGTGTCCTTCACCTGCGGCGGGGTGCCACCGCCCATCCAGTGGATGCGGTGGTCGTGCCAGGCGAAGCGGCCGGTCTTGTCGAGGACCTTCCAGCGCGGCTCGGCCTTCGGGTCGACGCCCGCGGGGACGGGCACGTTGCCGTCGCGCTCCTCGTTGATGTACGTCGACTTGGAGTTCTCGTTCACCGCCACGGTCCCGTCGGCGTCGATGCGCGCGTACGGCTCGTCCTCGTAGCCGAGCACGACGATGTCGCGGTCGCTGCGGTTCGTCAGCTCGAGGCTGTCCTCGCGGTTGAGGATCTGCGTGGTGACGCCCGTGGGCAGACCGGTCGAGCCGGTGATGAGGGACTGGTAGTTGGGGTCGCCCTTGTGGGCGGCGGCGGTGGACACGCAGGCCGCGAGGGCGGCGAGCGCGACCACGACGATGGTGCGGACGCGGTTCATGGAACCGGGACCTCCAGGGTCGGGTCGTTCAGCGGGACACGGCGGACGGTGCGCGACGGGCACACGTCCGGGAGCACGGGGGCTCCTAGCGGGCCGGCGCGAGCGCGGGCGGTCCGCGCTCGGCGAGCGCGGACGCGACGAGCCGCCCGCGGCGGGCGAACGCCCGCGGGGCGCGCGGCAGGCGCGCGGTGAGCCGGAGTGCGGCGCGGCGACGGGCCGGCGCGAACGCGGCGACGACGGCCGCGAGGCGCTTCTCCCCGAGGTAGCGACCCGCCAGCAGCGGGAGCAGCAGCACGAGGACGGGCGCCAGCTCCAGGAGCCAGCTGTCGATTCCCCCGACGGTGGTGAGCAGCGCTGCGAGCACGCCGACGGCGGCCACGAGGGCGACCGGCAGGAGGTCTCGGCGCTGGGTCATCACGGTCAGGGTAGCGCCCGACCTCACAGGGCGCGAGGGCGGACGTCGCTCAGGGATACGGCCCGACGGCCCGATCGGATGCGTCCCGGTTCGGCCGCTGCTCCGTATCCCGGTCATGGAGAACGTCTGGGACTATCCCCGCCCGCCCGCGCTCGTGCCGTGCACGCGCCGCGTGCGGATCGAGCTCGGCGGCGCCGTGATCGCCGACTCCACCCGCGCGCTGCGGATCCTCGAGACGAGTCACCCGCCGACGATCTACGTACCGCCCGGGGACTTCGCGCCGGGCGCCCTGCGGGCCGCGGACGCGCGCTCGACGTTCTGCGAGTGGAAGGGCCGCGCGACCTACTGGGACGTCGTCGGCGCCGACGGCGTGACCGTCGCGCAGGCGGCCGGCTGGTCCTACCCGGACCCGGTGCCGGCGTACGCGGAGCTCCGCGACCACGTCGCGGTGTACCCGGGCCGCATGGAGCGGTGCCGGCTGGACGAGGAGACCGTCCGGGCGCAGGAGGGCGACTTCTACGGCGGCTGGATCACCGACGACATCACCGGGCGGATGAAGGGCGGGCCGGGCACCTGGGGCTGGTAGGCGCCCCGGTGCCAGAATCCGGAGCATGAGCTCCGACGTCACCCGCCGCGGCCTGCTGGGCGCCGGCGCCGCGGCCGCCGGGTCCGCCGCCCTGCTCCCCGACCGGGCGGCCGCGGCCCGCACCCGCCGCCGCTCGGCGGACGTCGTCGTGGTCGGGGCCGGCCTCGCCGGGCTGATGGCCGCCCGCGAGGTCGCGGCCGCCGGGCGCAGCGTCCTCGTGCTGGAGGCACGCGACCGGGTCGGCGGCCGCACGCTGAACCGCGAGCTGACCACCGCACGCGGCACGGTCGTGGAGATCGGCGGCCAGTGGGTCGGCCCGACCCAGGACGTGCTCCTCGGTCTCGCCCGCACGCTCGGGGTGGAGACGTTCAAGACCTACGACCGGGGCGACTACCTCTTCCACCGCGAGGGCCGCACCACCCGGTACAGCGCCTCCACGCCGCTGGGGGCGATCCCGCCGGACCTCGGTGCGGTGGAGGCGTTCGCCGCGATCGGCCAGCTCGACGCGATGGCGGCGACGCTGCCGCTCGACGCGCCCTGGACCGCGCCGCGGGCCGAGGAGTGGGACTCCCAGACCTTCGAGACCTGGAAGCGCGCGAACACCGCGACCGCGGGCGCCCGGCTGCTGCTCGACCTCGCGATCGAGGCGGTCTGGGCGGCGCAGCCGCGCGACGTCTCGCTCCTGCACGTCCTCACGTACATCCGCGGGGCGGGCAACGAGACGACCCCCGGGTCACTGAACCGGCTGATCAGCACCGCGGGCGGCGCGCAGGAGTCGCGCTTCGTCGGCGGCTCGCAGCGCGTGTCGCTGGAGCTGGCCCGTGCGCTCGGGCGCCGCCGGATCCTGCTCTCCGCGCCGGTCCGGCGGATCCGCCAGCTCCGCGGCGGGGTCGAGGTGCACGCCGACCGCGTCGGGACCGTCCGCGCCCGCCAGGTCATCGTCACCGCGCCGCCCGCGGTCAGCGCGTTCATCGACTACGACCCGATCCTCCCCGCCGACCGCGCGCAGCTGCTGCAGCGGTTCCCGCAGGGCAACGCGATCAAGTGCATGGCCGTGTACGACGAGCCGTTCTGGCGGGCCGACGGGCTCGCCGGCCAGGTGACGAGCGACGGCGCCCCGGTGCGGATCACGTTCGACAACTCGCCGCCCGACGGCAGTCCGGGCGTGCTGCTGGGCTTCATCGAAGGGCACCTCGCCCGTGTCTGGAGCCGTCGCCCGGCCGCCGACCGGCGCGCCGCGGTGCTCGAGAGCTTCCGGACCTACTTCGGGCCGCGGGCCGCGTCGCCGCGCGAGTACGTCGAGATGGACTGGTCGGCCGAGCGCTGGACCGGCGGCTGCTACGTCGGCTTCACGCCGCCGGGCGTGCTGCTCGACTACGGCCAGGCGATCCGCCGCCCGTTCGGCCGGATCCACTGGGCCGGGGCCGAGACCGCGACGATCTGGAACGGCTACATGGACGGCGCGCTGCGCAGCGGCCGGCGCGCCGCCGCGGAGGCGCTCGCCGGCTGACCGCCCGGCGGTCGACGACACGGCCCGGGCGCACTGGCGTCCTGTGGGACACTGGACCCATGCCCGCGTACCGCTCCCGCACCGTCACCCACGGACGCAACATGGCCGGCGCCCGCGCCCTGTACCGCGCGACCGGCGTCGCCAAGGGCGACCTCGGCCGCAAGCCGATCATCGCGGTCGCCAACTCCTACACGCAGTTCGTCCCCGGGCACACGCACCTCGCCCCGGTCGGGCAGATCGTCGCGGAGGCGATCAGCGAGGCGGGCGGCATCCCGCGCGAGTTCAACACGATCGCGGTCGACGACGGCATCGCGATGGGCCACGGCGGCATGCTCTACTCGCTCCCCTCCCGCGACCTGATCGCCGACAGCGTCGAGTACATGGTCAACGCGCACTGCGCGGACGCCCTGATCTGCATCTCCAACTGCGACAAGATCACGCCCGGGATGCTCAACGCCGCGCTGCGGCTGAACATCCCGACCGTGTTCGTGTCCGGCGGCCCGATGGAGGGCGGCACCGCGGTCCTCGTCGACGGCACGGTGCGCAAGCGCGTGAACCTCATCACCGCGATCGCGGACGCCGTCGCGGGCGACGTCTCCGACGAGGACATCGAGATCATCGAGGAGGCCGCGTGCCCGACCTGCGGGTCGTGCTCGGGCATGTTCACGGCGAACTCGATGAACTGCCTGACCGAGGCGCTCGGCCTCGCGCTGCCGGGCAACGGGTCGATCCTCGCGACGCACACGGCCCGCAAGGAGCTCTACCAGCGCGCCGCGCGCTGCGTCGTGGAGATCACGCGCCGCTACTACGAGGAGGACGACGAGTCCGTCCTGCCCCGCGCGGTCGCCACCCGCGAGGCGTTCGAGAACGCGATGGCGCTCGACGTCGCGATGGGCGGCTCGACGAACACCGTCCTGCACATCCTCGCCGCCGCCCAGGAGGCGGAGCTCGACTTCACGATGAAGGACATCGACGCGGTGTCGCGGCGCGTGCCGTGCCTGTGCAAGCCCGCGCCGAACGGCCCGTGGCTGATGGAGGACGTGCACCGCGCCGGCGGCATCGCCGCGATCCTCGGCGAGCTGTGGCGCGGCGGGCTGCTCAACGAGGACGTGCACACGGTGCACGCCGGGACGATCGGCGAGTGGCTGCTGCCGTGGGACATCCGCTCGGGCGAGGCGACACCGGAGGCGATCGAGATGTTCCACGCCGCGCCCGGCTGCGTGCGGTCGGCGACCGCGTTCTCGCAGAGCGAGCGGTGGGAGTCGCTGGACACCGACGCCGCGGAGGGCTGCATCCACGACGTGGAGCACGCGCTCTCCCAGGACGGCGGCCTGGCGATCCTCTACGGCAACCTCGCGGTCCGCGGCTGCGTCGTGAAGACCGCGGGCGTCGACGAGTCGATCCTGACGTTCAGCGGTCCGGCGGTCGTGGTCGAGTCGCAGGACGACGCGGTCGACGCGATCCTCGGCGGCAAGGTCAAGGAGGGCGACGTGGTCGTCATCCGCTACGAGGGTCCGCGCGGCGGCCCGGGCATGCAGGAGATGCTCTACCCGACCTCCTACCTGAAGGGCCTCGGGCTCGGCGCGAAGTGCGCGCTGATCACCGACGGGCGCTTCTCGGGCGGCACGTCGGGCCTGTCGATCGGGCACGTCTCGCCGGAGGCGGCGGCCGGGGGCACGATCGCGCTCGTGCAGGACGGCGACACGATCGCCATCGACATCCACACGCGGTCGATCGAGCTGCAGGTGTCCGACGCGGAGCTCGCGGAGCGCCGCGAGGCGCTCGAGTCCGGCGCGGGGTACGTCCCGGCGGCGCGCGACCGGGTGGTCTCGCCCGCGCTGCGCGCGTACGCGGCGATGGCGACCTCCGCGGACACCGGCGCGATCCGCGACGTCAACGCGGTCGAGCGGGCGGTCGCGGCGGCCGCGGACTCGCGCACGCACTCCCAGGCCTGATCCGTGGCGGCGGGACCGGCCTCGCGCCGGTCCCCTGCTACGCTTTCCGGAACGTCGAAGGGCAGTACCCCTACGGCGCGCATCGTCAGCACGGTGACCTCATGTCACCCGGTGCGCGCGGTCTCCGGAGCCACGCTCGGAGGCGGGGAGACCTTCGCGGAAGGACCAACCGTCTACCGCGAAGGAGCACACCGTGCCTGATCTGCTGTCCTCGTCCACCGGCCCCTGGGTCGGCCTCGTCCCTCGCCATCGCCGTGCTGCTCGCGATCGACCTGTTCGTCGCCCGCGGCCGCAACGGCGAGATGACCCTGCGCTTCGCGACCGTCGCGAGCATCGTCTGGGTCGGCGTGTCGTTCGCGTTCTTCGGCGTGCTGCTCGCGTTCGGCGACAGCGAGGACGCGGGCGCGTACCTCGCCGGCTACCTCGTCGAGAAGTCGCTGTCGCTGGACAACGTCTTCGTCTTCCTGCTCGTCTTCACCGCGTTCCAGGTGCCGATGGCCGAGCGCCACCGGCTGCTGACCTACGGCATCGTCGGCGCGCTCGTCCTGCGGCTCGTGTTCATCCTCGTCGGCGCGGCCGCGCTGTCGACGTTCAGCTGGCTGAACTACGTGTTCGCGGCGTTCCTCGTCTACACGGGCTACAAGATGTTCAAGCACCGCAACGACCACGAGGGCGAGCAGCAGCTGGTCGACAAGCTCTCCGCGCGCCTGCCGATCACCGAGGACGCCCCGGACGGCAAGCTCGTCGTGCGGCGGGACGGCAAGACCCTGCTGACCGTCGGCGGTGCGGCCCTCGCGGCGATCGCGGTCGTGGACCTGATCTTCGCGATCGACTCGGTGCCCGCGATCCTCGCGATCACCACGGACTCGTTCATCGTGTTCGCGGCCAACGCGTTCGCGCTGCTCGGCCTGCGCCCGCTGTTCTTCCTCGTCGCCGACCTCGTCGAGCGCCTCTACTACCTGAAGACCGCGCTCGCCGCCCTGCTCGTGTTCATCGGCGCGAAGATGGCGATCGCCCAGATCGCCGGCAAGATCGGGCCCGAGATCAGCCTGCCGATCATCGCCGCCATCCTCGGCGTCGGCGTCGTCGCCTCGCTCGTGCGCGACCGGCGCATGGTCGCCGCCTGAGCCACCGGACGGGCCGGGCGCGGCACCCGCCGCGCCCGTGCCGCGGGTCGAGTGGACGCCAGATCCTTCCCGGAAGGACCAGGCGTCCACGGGGTTCGGGATCCGCGCCTGACCGGCGCGGGCGTGACCGGGCGGCGCGGGAGTGACCGGCGCCGCCGGACCGGGCGGCGCGGGTCCGGCCGGTGCGGGCGCGGCCGGTGCGGGCGCGGCCGGTCGGGCGCGGCCGGCGCGGGCGTGGCCGGGCGGCGCGGCGGACCGGGGTCCGCCCGGTCTGGAACGGCGGGGCGGGATCGATCGGGGCGCACGCCGCCCGCCCGCCCGCCCGCCGTGGACCGGAGATCCTTCCCGGAAGGATCTGGCGTCCACTCGACGGCCCGCGCGGCTACAGGGCGCGGCGCAGGCGGACGACCGGCAGGCCGCCGGGACCGGGGCGGCCGTCGTCGGCCGGGTCCGGGGCGAAGCCGCGTCGCGCGTAGAAGGCGCGGGCCTGCGTGGCGTCACGCGCCACGTACAGCTGCAGCGCGCGGCGACCGTCGGCGCGGGTCGTCTCGACGACGGCGTCCAGGAGGGCGTCGGCGAGGCCGGTGCCGTGCAGGCCCGGGTCGACGAAGAGCTGCCAGACGTGGCCCAGCTGCTCGTCCTCGGTGGCGATCGCCCCCGCGCTGCCGCGCACGTACCCGTCCCCGTCCTCGGCCAGCAGCCAGCGCGTGCCCGGACGGTCGAGCCGGTCGGCTTGGGGCTCGGGGACCCCCGGGTCCCAGCCATCGGGGGCGACGGGCAGGTAGCCGAGGAAGCCCTCCCACACGAGCCGGGCGACGCCGTCCGCGTCGGCGGCCGCCACCGGCCGGATCCGCGTCGCCGGGACGCGCACCTCGTGCCCCGCCGCGGTGAGCGCGGCGCGGACGCGACCGGCCTGCCCGGCGGGCACGAGCACGTAGTCGGTGTCGAACGTCGCCATCGCGAAGACGCTGATCCGCGCCTGCGCGATCGGGCGGGCGACCGACGCGATCACCCCGGTCTCGCCCGTCAGGTCGAACGGCCCCTCGAGCTTCAGCGCGGTCCAGGGACGGTCGACCCGCTCGGCGTCCGCCGGGATCGCGTGCGCGCGGGCGACGAGCGAGACCTCGTCCATCGTCCGCGTGACCGACCACAGCCCCGCCAGGGTCGCGGAGGGGCCCGCGGGCAGGGCGGCATCGACGGGAAACCGGGCGATCGCGTACGCGCCGGGGAGCGGGGTGAGCGTCTGCGCCATCGCCTCCACCCTACGATGGAGGCCATGCCCGATCGCGCCGTGGTCCTCAAGAAGCTCGACGTCGTCCGCTGGGTCGCCCTCGCGGACTTCCTGCTCCTCCTCGTGCTGCTCTACGCGAGCGTCATCGCCGACAGCGACTCGGCCGTCTCGATCCTCGGCCCGATCCACGGCATCGGCTTCCTCGTGCAGCTCTACCTCGTCGCCGTCGGGGCGGGCGAGAAGCTCTGGGGCTGGTGGTTCCTCGGCGCGGTCGTCATCACCGGCGGGCCGCTCGGCGCCCTGCTCGGCGACCTGAAGATCCGCCGGGACCTCGCCGCCGCCTGACCCCCACCGGGGAGCGGCCCGGTGCCAGAAGGTCATCCGATCTGCGCAGCCCGTCGCAGACCCGGGTAGCGGGGACCTCGGAGACACCCGACCCGAGGAGGCACCGATGGACCCGGACCGACCGGCCATGCCGCGCATCGAACGCGGAAGCGCCCTGGACGAGCTGCAGCGCGACCCGTCGTCGCGCGCGACGTTCCTGCGGATGATGGGTGGTGGCGGCGCCGCGCTGGCGCTCGGCACGCTCCTCGCCGCGTGCGGCGACGACGACGACGGAGGCGACGGCGCCTCCACCAGCACCACCGGCACCACCGCGGACGGCAGCGCCACGCCCGACGCCGCCGCCGGCAACGACGCGTCGAGCGACATCGAGATCGTCAACTACGCGCTCACGCTCGAGTACCTCGAGGCGGACTTCTACCGCCAGGTCATCGACGCGGACATCATCAAGGACAAGGCGGTCCTCGACATCGCCAAGAAGTTCGGCGAGAGCGAGCAGGCGCACGTCGACGCGCTGAAGACCGCGGTCGAGGGTCTCGGCGGCACGCCCGCCGAGCAGCCGAAGACCGCGTTCGAGGACGTCCTGGGCGGGGGTCTGGAGAAAGTCCTGCAGACCGCCGCGGACGTCGAGAACCTCGGCGCCGCCGCGTACCTCGGTCAGGCCGGGGCGATCAAGAACAAGGAGATCCTCGCCGCCGCGCTGTCGATCCACAGCGTCGAAGCCCGGCACGCCGCCGCGCTCAACCAGCTGATCGGCCGTGGCTTCACCGCCGACGGCGGGCAGGGGTCGATCCCCGACGGCGCGTTCGCCAAGCCCTTGGACATGGCCGCGGTCCTCGAGGCCGTCAAGCCCTTCATCGCCGCGTGAGCAGAGGAGACGACCAGATGAGCACCCAGATCCAGATCCCCGAGCTCGCCCGGATCGAGGTCCGCGGCCACACTCGCGCGGCCTTCCTGACCCGCGCGTCGCTGACCGCGGGCGCGGTCTTCGGCATGGCGGCGGTGACCCCGTTCACGCGGGCCGCGATCGCGCAGTCCGGCGGTGGCGACCTCGACATCGCCAACTACGCGCTCACCCTCGAGTACCTCGAGGCCGCGTTCTACGCCCAGGCGCTGAAGGAGGTCTCCGGCCTCAGCGGCGACACGAAGAAGCTCGCGACCGAGCTGCGGGACAACGAGGACGAGCACGTCGGCGCCCTGAAGTCGATGATCGAGGACGCCGGCGGCACGCCCGTCGACGTGCCGACCGTCGACTTCGGCGACTCGTTCAAGGACGAGGCGACGTTCCTGAAGACCGCCAACGTCTTCGAGGACCTCGGCGTCAGCGCCTACAACGGCGCCGGCCCGATGATCGAGAGCACCGACATCCTCGGGGCCGCCGGCAGCATCGTGCAGGTCGAGGCGCGACACGCCGCGCTGATCCGCCTGGCGCGCGACCGGCCGCCGGCGCCGCAGGCGTTCGACAAGGCCTCGACGATGGACGAGGTCCTCGCCGCCGCCAAGCCGTTCATCAAGGGCTAGGGACCGAGCCGTTCCTGCGGGTCCGGGTCGACCGGGCCCGCAGGTGCAGCGTCGACGCTTGTCGCCGCACGGCGCCTCCCCTACAGTGTTCGCGATGACGCCCGTCGGCCACCCCGATCGCTCGTCCGCGCTGCTGCGCGGGGCGCTCGTGGTGCTCGCGTGCCTCGCCGTCGTCCTCGCGGGCGGCGGCCTGTTCCTGCTCCCGCTGGCGCTGCTCGTGGCGCCGCTGCTCCTCGGCCGCTACGTCGGCGAGGAGCGGATCGAGCGGCTCGCCGCCGCCATGCGACCGGCCCCGGCCCGTCGGATCCGCGGCGCCGTCGCCGCTCCCGTGCTGCCGCGGGTGCGCGGCTTCCGCTGGCGCGACGCGCTCCTCGCGAGCCGCCTCGCCGAGCGCGGCCCGCCCGCGCTCGCCTAGCAGCACCCGACGCGCGGTGGCCCGAGACCACCGCGCGCGCTCCCGGTGCTGCTTCCAGTCGTGCCGGCCCCGTCGCGGAGGGCTATGTGGTGTGGACCACCGCGAGCGGCAACCGGCACCGACGTCGTCCGACCGATTCGTCGCCCGAACGCACGGTGAAGCGTCAGGGCACCATCCATAGGCGATCGGCCGACCGGCGTCAACCGCCCCTCGGGCCGCCGTGCGCGTTCTCCGGATCGCGCACGGCCCCGAGGCGTGCGTTCGTCCCCCTCCCCTGCCCGCCGGAGTCCCGCCATGTCGCGCCGTCCCCTCGCCCTCGCGCTCTGCGCCGCCGCCCTCGCCGTGACCGCCGCCGGATGCGGCGACGACGAGGAGCCGAGCGCCGGGACCGCCGGCACGACCAGCACCGCCTCCGGCGCGTCCGGTCCGGCCGCCGCCGACGGGGCGAAGCTCTTCGCCCAGGCCAACTGCGGGTCCTGCCACACGCTCGCGCGCGCCGGAACGGACGGCGGCTTCGGCCCGAACCTCGACGAGACGCGCCTGGACGTCGCGGCGATCGAGCGGCAGATCCGCGTCGGGGGTGGCGGCATGCCGCCGTTCCAGGGCACCCTCAGCCCGACGGACATCGCGGCGATCGCCCAGTACGTGGCCGGAGGCGGCGACGGCTGACACGTCGCGAAGTCCTGAGTTTGGCATGCCAAACTCTCTGATATGGTCGAGGCATGACGCCTCGACGCCTGCTGCTGCTCGCCCTCGTCGCGCTCGCCCTGCCCGGCTGCTCCTCCAGCGCCGAGAGCGGCGACATCGCCGACCGCAAGGTCCGCGTCACCACCACCACGAACTTCATCACCGACACGGTCCGCCAGATCGGCGGCGACCGGGTCGCGGTCACCGGCCTGATGGGCCCGGGCGTCGACCCGCACCTCTACAAGGCCAGCGCCGGCGACGTGCGGACGCTCCGCGACGCCGACGTGATCGCCTACGGCGGCCTCGAGCTCGAGGGCAAGATGGCGGACCTGCTCGACGAGCTCGCCGAGCGCCAGACCACGGTGGCGGTCACGAAGGACATCCCGCGCGGCCGGCTGCTCGAGCCGCCGGGTGACGCCGCCGAGCAGGTCGACCCGCACGTGTGGTTCGACGCGACGAACTGGATGATCGTCGCGCGCACGATCGCCGCCACGCTGAAGGAGAAGGACCCCGGCAGCGCGGCGCTCTACGACCGCAACCTCGCCGCCTACGAGCGCGAGCTGCAGCAGACCGACCGCTACGTGCAGCGGCGCATCGCGAGCATCCCCGGGAGCGGCGGATCCTCGTCACCTCGCACGACGCGTTCGCGTACTTCGGCCGCCGCTACGGCCTCGAGGTCGCCGCGATCCAGGGCATCTCCACCGCCGCCGAGGCCACCACCGGGGACGTCCAGCGCGTCGCCCGGCTGATCGCCGACCGCGACGTCCCCGCCGTGTTCGTCGAGTCGAGCGTGCCGCGGCAGACCATCGACGCCGTCCTCGCCGCCGCCCGCCGTCTCGGCGCCGACGCGCGTGTGGGCACCGAGCTCTTCACCGACGCCGCCGGCGACGACGGCACCCCCGAGGGCACCTACGTCGGGATGCTGCGCGCCAACGCCGACCGGATCGCGCAGGGCCTGCGATGAGCGACACGAGCGACCGCCGCGCCGCCGCGCTCGAGCTGCGCCGCCTGACCGTCTCCTACGCCTCGCGGCCCGTCCTGTGGGACGTCGACGTCGCGTTCCCCGCCGGGGCGCTCAGCGCCATCGTCGGCCCGAACGGCGCCGGCAAGTCGACGCTGCTGAAGGCGGCGCTCGGGCTGATCCCCGCCGACGCCGGGCAGACGCTCGTCGACGGGCTGCCGATCGCCCGGGCCCGCGACCGCGTCGCCTACGTCCCGCAGCGCGACGCCGTCGACTGGGACTTCCCGATCACCGTCCGCGAGGTGGTCGAGATGGGCCGCTACGCATCGACCGGGTGGCTGCGCCGCGTGGCCCGGCGCGAGACGCCGCTGATCGACGAGTGCCTCGACCGCGTCGGCATGCGCGCCTACGCCGACCGGCAGATCGGCGCGCTCTCCGGCGGCCAGCGCCAGCGGGTGTTCATCGCCCGGGCGCTCGCGCAGCAGACCCCGGTGATGCTGATGGACGAGCCGTTCGCCGGGGTCGACGCGCGGACCGAGGCGAGCATCCTCGGCCTGCTGCGGGAGCTGCGCGACGACGGCCGCTCGATCGTCGTCGTGCACCACGACCTCGGCACCGTGCGGGCGAGCTTCGACTTCGCGCTGCTCCTGAACGTGCGGGCGATCGCCGCCGGGCCGGTCGCGCAGGCGCTGACCGACGAGCAGCTCGCGCGCGCCTACGGCGCGGCCGCGGTCACCGACGGGGAGCAGGACGCGTCGTGGGTCCGCTGATCGACCTCCTGCCGCTCGACTACCCCGACGCGGTCGTCGCGATCGGCGCCGCGCTGCTGGGCATCACCGCCGGGGCGCTCGGCGTCTTCGCGGTCCTGCGCGAGCGCAGCCTCGTCGGGGACGCGCTCGCCCACGCCGCGCTGCCGGGGGTCTGCGTCGCGTTCCTCGTCACCGGTGCGAAGGACGCAGGGACGCTCGTGGTCGGGGCCGCGTTCGCCGGGCTCGTCGGGGCCCTGGCGATGGTCGCGATCGAGCGATCCGGCCGGATCCGGCCCGACGCGGCGATCGGCGTCGTGCTGTCGAGCTTCTTCTCGCTCGGGATCGTGCTCCTGACGTTCATCGCCAGCTCCGAGAGCGCCAACCAGGCGGGCCTGGAGAAGTACCTCTTCGGGCAGGCCGCCGGGCTGCTCGAGCGCGACCTCTGGATCATGGCCGGCCTCGCCGCCGCCTCGCTGCTCGTCGTCGCGCTCGCCTTCCGGCCGCTGAAGACCACCCTGTTCGACCCCGCGTTCGCGGCCTCGACCGGGCTGCCCGCCCGCGCGCTCGAGACGCTGATGACGGGCCTGCTGGTCGTCGCGGTCGTCGTCGGCCTGCGGACCGTGGGCGCGATCCTCATGGTCGCGATGCTCACCGCCCCGGCGGTCGCCGCCCGGCAGCTCACGGGCCGGCTGGCGCTGATGATCCCCGTGGCGGCGCTGATCGGCGGTGCGGTCGGGGTGACCGGGGCGCTGCTGGCCTCGGGGACCGACCTGCCGACCGGGCCGGTCATCGTGCTCGTCGCGGTCGGGGTCGTCGTCGCGTGCGTGCTGCTCGCTCCCGGCCGCGGGGTGCTCTGGCGCGCGCGGCGGCTGCGCGCCGAGCGCCGACGGCGGCTCGCCGAGGGCGTCCTCGTCGACCTCGAGACCGCGCTGCACGCCGGGCCGCCGCCGACCGCGCAGGAGCTCGCCGACGTCTCGGGCCGGCGCCCGGGGGCCGTGCGCCGCGGCCTACGCGACCTCGAGCGCACCGGCATGCTCGCCGACGACGCCGGGCGCCTGCGGCTGACCGACGCGGGCGCTGCGGCCGCGCACGCGATGCTCGAGCGGCGCGCGCTGTTCGGCGCCTGGCTCGAGCACGGGCACCGCCTCGACGTGCCCGACGCGCGCGAGCCGGACCCGACCGACCTGCGCGCCAGCCTCGGTGACGACCTCGCCGACCGGCTCCACGCGCTCGTGCGGCAGCAGGAGGCCCGGTCGTGAACGACGATCTCACCATCGTGCTGACCGCGGGCCTCGTCGCCACCGCGGCCGGCCTGCTCGGACCGTTCCTCGTGCTGCGCCGCGTCGCGCTGATGTCCGACGCGGTCTCCCACGCCGTCCTGCCCGGGATCGTCGTGGCGTTCCTCGTCTTCCAGTCGCGCGCGCCGCTGCCGGTGATCGCGGGCGCCGCGGTGTTCGCGATCGTCTGCGTGCTCGCGGTCGACGCGCTGCGCGGCAGCGGCCTCGTGAAGAGCGACGCGGCGATCGCGCTGGTCTTCCCCGCCCTGTTCTCGCTCGGGGTCATCGGCATCACGCGGTGGGCCAGCGGCGCCCATCTCGACCTCGACTCGACGATCTACGGGGAGATCGCGTTCGCCCCGTTCGACGTCGTCGCGTTCGGCGGCGTCGAGGTCGCCCGGTCGATCGTGCTGCTCGGCGGCGTCGTGCTGTTCAACCTGCTGCTCGTCGCCGCGCTGTGGAAGGAGCTGAAGGTCACGACCTTCGACCCGGGCTTCGCGCGCACGATCGGCGTGTCCCCCACCGCGATCTCCCGGATCCTGCTGATCGCCGTCGCGATCACGGCGGTCACCGCGTTCGAGTCGGTCGGCGCGATCCTCGTCGTGTCGCTGCTGATCGTGCCCGCGGCGGCCGCGTCGCTGCTGACCCAGCGCCTGTGGGTGATGATCGCGGTGACCGTCACGATCGGGTGGGTCAGCGCGATCGGCGGGTACTCGAGCGCGATCGCGCTCGACGCGTCGATCGCCGGCTGCATGGGCCTCGTCGCGTTCGCGTGCTTCCTGCTGGGGTTGCTGCTCTCCCCGCAGCACGGCGTGCTGGCGCGGCGGGTGCGCGCACGGCGGCGCGGCCGGCGGATCGCCGCCGAGCTCGCGCAGCGCCCGGCCCAGCTACCGCGCGACGACCGTGGTGGTGGGCAGGCGCCGCGGGCCGACCGGGCCGCGGAACGTGCCGCTGACCGTGAACTCGGTGCGGTCGTTCGCGCGCACCGCGGCGCGCGCGTCGCCCGGGATCCGCACGTAGATCGTGCGCCGTCCGATGTAGTCGAGCTTCACCGACCGGGTCGCGATCACGCGGCCGGCGTAGCGGACGGTCAGCGAGCAGCGGCCCTTGTCGTTGCCGCCGCAGGTGACCGGGATGCCGCGGGCGAGCGCGCCGCTGCGCGTCGTGCCGACGGCGGGCGGTCGCGTGAGCGTCCGCTTGTCGACCCCGGTGATGACGCGGATCGCGTTGTTCGCGCGGTCGGACACGTAGACCGTCGAGCCGTCCCCGGGGACCGCGATGCCGCGCGGGTTGTCGAAGCGCGCCTGGCGGGCGGGACCGTCGTCGAAGCCCTGGTTGCCGCCGGCGACCGTCGCGACGACCCCCTCGGGCGACACGACGCGGATGCGGTGCGTGCCGAGGTCGGCGATCCAGACGTAGCCGTCACGGTCGACGTCGATGGCCGCGGGGCGACCGAACGTCGCGTAGCCCGGCGGGCCGTCGCGCACGCCGTAGTTGCCGTTCCCGGCGAAGGTGTGGTGGCGGCCGGAGCGCGTGACGCGCCGGATCCGCTGCTTGCCGTAGTCGGTGACGTAGAGCGACCCGTCGGGGCCGACGTCCACGCCCCACGGCTCGCTGAGGCCGCGGGTGACGACGGTGCGGCTGCGGGTCGTCGGGTCGACCTTGCGCACCCAGCCGGCGTTGGCCTCCGCGACGTAGACCTTGCCCTGCCGGTCGACCGCGGTGTCGCGCGGGAGCGCGTAGAACTGGCCCGGGGTGAGGTCGGTCGTCTCGCCGCCGTTGGAGCGGACCTTGCGCAGCCGCCCGTTCTGGGTGTCGGCGACGTACACGTCGCCGTCCGGTCCGACGTCGAGGCCGCCGGGCCCGTTGAACGACGCGGCGGTGCCGACCCCGTTCTCGGCGTTGCCCTCGCCGGAGCCCGCGAGGGTCTGCACGTCCCCGGACGGCGACACGCGGCGGATGCGGTGCGACTGCGAGTCGGCGACGAGGATGTTGCCGCCGCCGTCGACGGCGATGCCGCCGGGGGCGTTGAACTTCGCCGCGGTGCCGAAGCCGTCCTGCCAGCCGCCCGCGCGGTCCCCGGCGAGCAGCCGGACGACCGCGGGGTTCTCCTGCTGCGGTCCCTGCGCGGGCGCGCTCGCCGGCCCGGTCCCGGCCAGCAGGACGGCGGGTGCGGCCGCCAGCACGGCCGCGGTCCGGCGCAGGATCGGGGAGGACACGGGCATCCACGACCATCGTCGCAGAGCGGCTCCGTCGATGGACCCGCCATCCCGGGTAGGCTCGCGACGATGCCCCACCGTGAGCGGACCGTCGGGGCCGTCCTCGCGGCCGCGATCCTCGTCTCGATCGTCCACTACGTGGACAACGTCGCGGCCTACGACGCCTACCCGGAGTCGGAGACGCTCCCCAACCCGTCCGCCGCGCTGATCGCCGCCTCGTGGTTCGGGTTCACGGCGCTCGCGATCGCCGCCCTCGCGCTGCTGCGACGGGGCCGCGAACGCGCGGCCGCGTTCTGCCTGGCCGGCTACTCCGGCAGCGGGCTGGTCGGGATCCTCCACTACGGGGTCGGCGGGACCGGCGACTTTCCGTGGTGGCGCCACGCCCACATCGTGGCGGACATCGGCCTCGGCGCGGTGGTGCTGCTGCTCGCCGTGCGCACGGCCCTTCGTGCGCGGCCGGGCGGGCCGGCCGCGCACACCGGCTAGACCACCGCCTCCACGCGCCGGGCGGCCAGCCGCGCCAGCCGCGCGCGCATCGCGCCGCCCCCGCCGAGGTAGGCGGCCCCGAGCTGGGCGCGCTTGTAGAACCAGTGGACGTCGGCCTCCCAGGTGAAGCCGATGCCGCCGTGCGCCTGGATCGCGCTCGCGGTCGTCTCGCGCGCCCCGTCGGAGGCGGCGGCCTTCGCCAGCGCCGCGCCCTCCGCGAGCCGCTCGGGGTCCGCGTCGGCCGCCCAGGCCGCGAAGTACGTCGCGGCGCGGGCGCTCTCGGTGTGCAGGAGCATCTGCGCGCAGCGGTGCTGGACCGCCTGGAACGAGCCGACCGGCACGCCGAACTGCTTGCGGTCCTGGACGTAGGCGACGGTCATCTCCAGCGCGCGGGCGCTAACCCCGACGAGCTCGGCGGCGACCGCGACGCGTGCGCGGTCGAGCGCCGCCTCGACGTCGCCCGGCAGCGGGCTGCCCGCGCCCGCCGCTGCGGAGACCCGCGCGTAGCGGCGGGTCGGGTCGATCGCGTCGACGGGCTCGACGGTCGCCTCGTCGCGCTCTTTCAGCCGGATGCCGTCGCCGTCGGCGAGCAGCAGGACCGCGGCCCGGTCGGCGTCCGGCACGAGCGCGTCGGCGGTCCCGACCGTGCCGGTGACCTCGCCGCTCGCCAGGCGCGGCAGCCAGGCGGCGCGCTGCTCGTCGTCGCCCGCGGCCTGCAGGACGAGCCCGCACAGCGCGGTCGCCAGGAACGGGGAGCCGGCGAGCGCGTGGCCGCCCTCCTCGAGCAGGGTGCACAGCTCGACGACGCCGAGCCCGCCGCCCCCGTGCTGCTCGTCGATCGCGATGCCGGGCCAGCCGAGCTCGACGAGCTCGGTCCACAGGCCGTCGTCGTAGGTGCGCGACTCGGCGGCCGCGCGGACGCGCTCGAGCGTCGAGCGCTTGGCGAGGAGATCGTGCGCGGTGCGCTTGATCTCGTGCTGGTCCTCGGAGAAGTCGAAGTTCACGGTGGTGGCTCCTAGGCGGCGCGCGGGAGGCGCAGGACGCGCTCGGCGACGATGTTCTTGAGGATCTCGGTGGTGCCGCCCTCGATCGAGTTGCCGCGCGAGCGCAGCAGCTCGTAGGCCCAGGGCGTGCCGGCGACGAGGGCGTCCGCGCCGACGACGTCGGCGGCGGTCTGCGCGAGCAGCTGGTTGGTCTCCGACCACAGCCACTTGGTCAGCGACCCCTCCGGCCCGGGCTGGCCGTACTTCTCGATCGTGCTGAGCCCGCGGTAGGCGAGCAGCCGGAGGTTCTCGGTGCGCAGGTGCAGGTCGCCGAGGCGGTCGGCGACGACCGGATCGTCGATCCGGCCGTTCTGCACCGCGGCGGTGACGAGGTCGTCGAGCACGTTGCGCATCCGGACCTGCAGGAAGAAGCCCAGGCCGGCGCGCTCGTTCATCAGCGTGGTCAGCGCGACCTTCCAGCCGTTGCCCTCACCGCCGAGGAGGTTCTCGTGCGGGATCCGCGCCTCCTCGATGAACAGCTCGTTGAACTCCGCCTCGCCGGTGATCTGGACGAGCGGCCGGACCTGGATCTCGGCCTGCTCCATGTCCATCAGGAAGTAGCTGAGCCCCTTGTGCTTGGGTACGTCCTGGTCGGTGCGCGCGACGAGCATGCACCACTTCGAGTGCTGGGCACCGGAGGTCCAGACCTTCTGGCCGGTGACGACCCACTCGTCCCCGTCGCGGACGGCCTTCGTCTTCAGCGACGCGAGGTCGGACCCGGCCTCGGGCTCGGAGAAGCCCTGGCACCAGATCTCCTCGGCGCTGAGGATCGGGGTGAGGTAGCGATCCTGCTGCTCCTCCGTGCCCCAGGCCATGATCGTCGGACCGGCGAGCAGCAGCCCGAGGACGTTCGCGGCCAGTGGCGCACGCGCACGGCCGAGCTCCTCGAAGTAGATCGCGGACTGCGTGAGCGTCGCGTCGCGGCCGCCGTAGCGGGAGGGCCAGTGCACCGCCGCCCAGCCGCCGTCGTAGAGCGTGCGCTGCCAGTCGCGACGGAACGCGTACTGCTCGTCCTCGTCGCCGTGGGGCATCTCGCCCGGGTGGTGGTCGGCCAGCCAGCTGCGCAGCTCGTCGCGGAACGCGAGCTCGGCCTCGGAGAAGGTCAGGTCCATCGGTCAGGCCCTCCTGCTTGCGGGATCGGTGGAGGCCGCGCCCTCCATGAGCGCGGCGGCGGTGCGGACGAAGCTCTCGGTGTGGCCCGGGAGGCGCTCGACGCCCTCGGCGTGCACCCGGGCGCAGATGAGCTGGTCGAGGCCGGCGCTGACGACGAACAGCTCGTCGGCGGTGAGCGCACGCAGCGACGGGTCGAGCTTGCGGGCCAGGCGGAACGCGCGCTGGTACTCGGTCGCGAACCGGCGCAGCACGCCGTCCCGCGCGATCTGCGCGGCCGGGCCGGCGGCGTGGATCTCCAGAAGGTAGGTCCGCGCGAACTGCGGCTCGTGGGCGAGCGTGCCGAGGTACGCCGTCATGCCGCCGCGCAGGGCGCCCCGCCAGTCCGTGCTGTCGGCACCCGCGCGGGCGCCCTCGCGGACGCGGGCGAGGAGGACGTCGGTCCCGTGGGCGTAGGCCTCGAGGAAGCACTGCTCCTTCGCTGCGAACAGCCCGTAGAACGTGCCGCGGCTCACGCGCGCGGCGCGGACGACGTCGGCGACGGTCGCGGCGGCGTAGCCCTTCTCGGCGACGACGCGGCTGATCGCGTCGAGGATCCGGGCCCGCTGGGCGTCCTCGACGGTCGGGCCGGCGCCCCCGAGCAGCGGCTCGAGGTCCGGGTGCGTCCCGACGAGACTCCCCTGCTCCACGCCGCGTACCCTAGGAGTACACGACGTGGAACGCAAGGGTACGGGGTCAGCCTCCGCGGGCCGACATCATCGAGGTGCCCCGCGCGAGCGGGCTGAACCCGCCACCGTCGTTGCTGATGATGCCGCCGCCGTTGTCGCTCACCAGGCGGCTCGTCGGGACGAACGTGGTCCCGTCGTTGGCGATCAGCCCGCCGCCGTCGTTGCTGATGATGCCCCCACCGTCGTTGCTGATGATCGCGCCGCTGTGGTTGCTGACGATCCCGCCGCCGTGATCGGAGATCAGGCCGGCGCCGTCGTTGGCGATCAGCCGCTGGGTGCCCATCGGCTGGCCGTCGGGCGCGATCACCGTCCCGTTGTCGTTGATCAGCACCCCGTCACCACGACCGATCGACACGCCCTCGGCGCGGCCGACGACGACACCCGAGGCGTTGACGCCGGGGAGCCGCGCGAGCCCCGTCTGCGCCGGCCGCAGCGCGGGCGTCACGACCCCGCCCGACGCGGTCGCGATCGCGGGCCGGAAGCCGGCGTCGCGACTCGCGGCGACCAGGCCCGCGGTCGTCTCGGGCGGCACGCCCAGGAGCAGCCCGTACAGGCGGGCGATGTCGGCGCGCTCGGTCTCGCTGAGCCGGTTGGCCTGCGCGATCTGCGTCGCCAGGGCGTTGGCGAGCGCGGCCAGCGACTGGCGCAGGACGGTCAGCGTCACCGCCTGGGCGGCCGAGAGCTGCGCGGCGCTCGCCGCGCGCACGAAGCCGCTGCCCCGCCGGATGTAGCGGCTGCCGCCGACCGACGTGAACGCCTGCCGGCGCACGACCGACCCGAGGGACATCAGGTACTCCTGACGGACCTCCTCGCGCGTCGGCGCGTTGTAGCGCCCGCGGCTCACGTACACGTCGTAGCTCCCGGCGCGGCGCGGCACGAAGTCGAGCACCGCGACGCCGCGCAGGTTGGCCCGCGCCCGGGCGGCCACCTCGCCGTCCGGGCCGAACACCTCGACGAGCGCGTTGTCGGCGACCGCCCCGGTGGCGGTCTCCCGCACGGCCACGGTCAGCTCGTTCCCGACGTTGCGCGTCAGCTTCGCATCGGCACCGAGCGGGACCCGGTTGCTCCGCGTGATCCCGTCACCCTCGGAGTAGGTGACCATGAAGTCCGTGTCCGAGCGTGGTCGGGTGACGGTCAGGATCGCCTCGTAGCGCAGCGGCTTGCGGCTGGTCCGCGCGAACCGCACCGCGGTGACGGTCGTGCGCGTCGCCCGGGCGGAGAACGCGAAGTTCACCTCGACGTCGCAGGCGAACCGGTCGAGCAGCTCGTTCGCGGCCCCCTCGACCCGGGCGCCGGGTGCGAACTCCGCGCCCTTGAGCGCCTCGGCGAGCGTCAGCGGGTCGCGGCCCTGCCGCGTCACGACGGCGTCGGGCGCGCAGCGCGGCCGGCCCTTGACGTCGAGCACCGGGTCCCACGCCGCGAGCTCCACGATGACCGGGGTCAGCGCGGACCCGCGGACGGTCGTCCCGGCGGCGGGCACCTGCCGCACCGCGCGGCCGGGCCGGGCCTGAGCGGAGATCCGCTGGGCGGCCGCCTTCGTCAGCCGGGCGACCCGCAGCGTGACCGGGAGGCCCTCGGCGTTCAGCCGCGCCGACAGCGCCGCGGTGCCGAGGCCGGCGTAGGGGGCGCGCAGCAGGTCGGGCATCTTCCGCTCCACGCCGGTGTTGAGCAGCTGCAGGCTCACGGCTCCCGGAGCGGGACCGCCACCACCGGCGGGCGGCGTCGTGCCCCCGCCGCCACCGGCGGGCGGCGCCACGAGGTCGGGGCCGAGGCCGACCAGGGCGAAGCGGACCTTGCCGTTGCGCACGACACGGGCACCCGCCACGGCCACGCCGTCCGAGGTGAGGGCGACGGGCGGCCCGCCGAGCTGCGGGCCGGAGCTGCCGAGCGGCAGGACGGTCGCACCCTCCTCGACGGCGGAGAGGGCCACCACGCCCGCGGGGTCCAGCCCCCCGTCGAGCGAGCCGTCGGCGTTGTACCGCGCGGCCGCCAGGTAGGGGACGAGGCCGCTCGTGAACTCGCCGACGACGACGAGGTCCTCCCCGTCGAAGGCCAGGCCCGCCCAGCTGCTGGCCGCGTCGACCGGGACGCCGCTGATCGGGGAGGGCATCAGCACGACGCCGTCACCGTCGAAGCCGGTGACCGGGGCGCCGGTCGCGTCGAGTCGCGCGACGAACCCCGCGCCGCCGTTCACCGCGGAGCCGGACACGGCGACGCCACCGCCGGGCGCGACCGCGATGCGGTCGGTGAGGACCTGCCCCAGCCCGGGCACCGCCGCGGTGAACTGGGCGGCGAGGCCGGAGCTCAGGGCCAGCACGTCCGCGGTCCGCGCGGCGTCGTCCTGGAGGTTGCCCAGCACGTAGATACGGCCCGTGCCGAGGTCGGTGACGAGGTCGGTGACCCGTGGTGTCGGGTCGGCGACCGTCGTCTCGACCGGCGCCCCGCTGACCCCGGCCTCGCTGATCGTGCGCGCGGCGACGCGGCCGGTCCCGCCGAGGTCGAACGCGACCGCGGTCACGACGCCGCCACCGGGAGCGAGGTCGATCCCCGCCGTGCTCGCCGGGTCGAGCCCGGTGGACACGTACGCCTGGGTGGACACGCCGTCCCCGTCGAACGTCGTGTCGACCTCGCCCGCGGCGGTCAGGCGGACGACGACGTCGTGGTACTGGCCGGCGTCGGCGTACGCGACCTGCACGTAGGTCCGCCCGCCGTCGTCCACGACGAGGCCGCCCCACTCGACGGAGAACGGGTCGGGGATGTCGTCGACGGCCGTGCCGCCGAGCAGGTCCGCGTCGATCGTGGCCACGCCGTCGCCGCTGAAGCTCGGATCGAGCGCCCCCGTCCGCGTGTGCCGCGTGACGGCGATGCCGAAGCCCTCCTCGAACCCGCCGGAGACCAGGCGGCCGTCGGGGTCGACGTCGAGGTCCTTCAGCGCCCCGACGTTGTTCGCCTGACCGACGTCGGTGACCGTGACGCCGACGCCGGTCGTCCCGAACCCGTTGGACAGGAAGCCCGGCGGCGCCGCGACGGCGCTCGAGGCGGTGACGGCGAACGCCGCAGCGGCCGCTGCGGCCACGCGCCGCGCGCGTGCCCCCGACGATGTGATCCCCATCGGTCGAAGGTAGATGATGGCGCGCCACCACCGCAACGATGGCCGCGTTTCCGGCCGATCGAACCCCCGCCAACCGGACCGGCTCAGCGCACGGTGAACGGCACGACGACGTCGCCGCTGCGGTTGTTGTCCGCGTCGGCGGCGACGAGCAGCGCGCGGTAGCGCCCGGGCTTCAGCCGCGCCTTGCGCAGGACGCCGCTGAACGCGTAGTCGTTGTAGCCGACGAAGCCGTCGAAGGTCCGGGTGCCGGCCAGGCGCCAGCGCCCCCGGACGAGCTTCTCGACGTCCAGGACGATGCGGGCGCGCTCGTCGAGCTCGAACCGCAGCGTGCCGCGCGCCCGGCGCAGGACCGGGCCGCGCGCCCACCGCGCCTGCGTGAGCTCGGGGGCGCGCCGGTCGACGTTGACGACCGGCACCGGGTCCGGCGACGGCGCCTCCGGCCGCCCCGGGTTCGGGCTGACCGTCACGCGACCGCGGACGATCCCGTGGAGCTTGCAGACGAAGTCGTACACGCCCGGACGGGTGAACTGCCCGGTGAACGTGAAGCCCGGCGGGTGGTCCGGCGCCGCGGTCCCGGGGTCGGAGTCGATCCCCGACGTGTTGCCGGCGACCGGGCCGACCGAGTGCTGCGTGTCGGGCCCGACCCAGTGCCAGGTGACCTTCTCGTTCAGGTCGATCTGGACGTCCTGGACGCTCCACTGGAAGTTGCCGATCGCGATGTTGCGGTTCGCCGCGTCGGCCGGCAGCGCCGCCCCCAGGAGGACGGCGGTGCCGGCGGCGAGCGGCAGGACACGGCGGACGGTGCGCACGGCGATCACGGCTCGACGATGTACCAGCCGCTCATCCCCTCGTGGAGATGGCTGAAGACGTGGCAGTGGTAGAACCAGCGGCCCGGGTTGTCCTCGGTGAACTCGACGGTCAGCGAGTCCGCCGGGCCGAGCGTCTCGTTGTCGACGACCTTGCCCGCCGCGTTCTTCCAGCGGTGCCCGTGCAGGTGGTACGTGTGGAAGTTCACGTCCATCGCGGTGATGTGCTGCGCCACGCGCTGCCCGACCTTCGCGCGCAGCGTCGGCGTGTTGCCCGTGTAGGCGCGGCCGTTGATGCACTGGAAGCCGCGGGCCAGGCCCGAGGTGGCGGTCGTGATCTGGTGGAACACGAGGTAGTGGTCGACGTCCGGCCGGGGCGCGCCCTTCTTGCGGACGTTGATGAAGCCGAACAGGCCCTTGTAGAGCGGCATCGGGTCCATCGGGCCGTGGTCGTGGTACGGCCACACGCCCTCGGTGCCCTCCTTGCAGTCCCAGACGTACTGGAACGTCTTGCCGGGCTGCACGAACCCGCCGGGATCGGTGAACTGCCCCTTGTAGGCGCCGTCCATCTCGGGCGTGTACTGCACGCCGTGCGGGTGCATCGTCACCGGGATCTTCAGGTCGTTGCGGAAGTTGACGACGAGCGTGTCGCCGGTCTCCGCCTCGAGCACGGGGCCGGGCATCGACACCGGGCCTTTCGGAGCGCCGAAGTTCTCCGTGTACTCCCGGTAGAACCAGCCGGTGAACTTCGTGCTCCCGGTGATCTTCTTGTTCATCATCTCGTCGCGCTTGGTCGGCACGATGTTCCATCGGGCCTTCGTCGCGACGATCCAGTACTCCCGCCGGGTCCCGCCCGGCGCCGGGGTCGGCGTCTGGGCGGGGGTGAGCGGGTTCTGCCGCGCGGAGGCGCGGACCTTCGGCGGGACCTCGATCCCGGCCGAGAGCTTCTCCAGGTCGGGCTCGGGCCCGTCGGAGGCGATCTGCTGCCCGGCGAGGGTGCAGACGAACGCGCCCGCACCCGCTCCGAGGAACGCTCGGCGATCGAGGTTCACGCCGCCCTCCTAGGAGGCCTTCTTGACGACGAGCTTCATCTTCATCGTGCCGGAGTGGAACGTGCAGTAGATCTTGTACGTCCCGGGCTTGCTGATGACCTTCTTCAGCGACTTGCCCTTGATGTCCTTGTTCTTGGACTTCGGCCCGATCGTCACGGTGGCACCGGTCGCGAACGGCTCGGACTGCCACTGGATCTTGCCGCCCTTGGAGTAGGCGAAGTCGTGGGTGTCCCCGATGTCGTCGGGCCACACGAACTTCACGCTGTCGCCGGCGTTGATCGTCAGCACCGGGTCACCGGCACCGTCCTTCTTGGACTTCTTCTTCGCGCCGCCCGCCGGGATGAACTCCTCGGCGCCGTGCTGGATGGAGTACGTCTTGGGTGCCGCGGCCAGGGCCGGCGCGCCGAGCGCCAGCCCCGTGATCGCGACGAGCGCCAGGGACGCGGTCCGCTTCGTGCGCTGCTCGTTGCTCATGCGGGTTCAGCCTCCCTGCCCGTCGATGGGCGTGCGGTCGGCGCGCGGCGGGTGCGGATGCTTCTTCCACGACTCCTCCTGCGCCTCGGTCTTGGTCAGGTAGTCGGCCACCTCGGCGACCTGGGCGAGGTCGGTGGCGTTCTGCGGGTTGTTGCAGCCCGGGTACAGCAGCGGCTGCGGCAGCGCCCCCGCGTCGTAGGTGGTCCCCGCCGACTGGTTCTCCCAGCAGTTCCCGCTCCCGGCGCCGTCGTTCCAGACGTCGGTGCCGTTGGCGTCGTCGTAGGCGGCGCCCATGACGTTGAAGCGGACCTTGTTGTTGCGGTTCGTCGCCGGCGCGTAGGTCGGGTCGGACACCGTCATGATGCCCCACTTGAAGTTGCCGAAGACGAGGTTCGCGCGGACGTCCCAGTTCGTGGTGCCGAGCAGGACGATGCCCACGCCGGTCGGGTACTGGAACGAGCCGGTCGCGGCCGGCAGCGGCTTGACCTTCGAGCCGGCCTTGAAGTAGTTGAAGTTGTTCCAGTAGACGAGGTTGTCGGTGACCTTGCCGTCCTGGGCCGGCGGGAACTTCTCCGAGCCGAGCGTGTTCGGGGCCACGCCCGCACCGTTGTTGTAGAACTCGGAGAACTGGATCGTCACGTACTTCGAGTTCGTGCCGGAGTAGCCGAGGACGTTCTCGTAGCCCTCGACGTGGCTGATCAGCGACGGCTTGGGCTTCTCCTGGAACGGGGTCTGCCCGATGTAGAAGGCGGAGTCGCCGTGGCCGTAGCCCTTGAGTAGGTCATGCGGCCGCCGATGCAGTTGAACGCGTAGAGGCCGTAGGCGCGGTTGAAGCCGGCGATCAGGCGGTCCATCACGTAGCCGTCGCAGTTGCGGACGAAGAAGCCGTTGGCCGGGAAGTTCTGCGCGGTCATGTTGCGCATCTCGACGTTGTCGGCGCCGTCGACGAAGATGCCGTTCTGGGCGGGGTTGCCGTCGGGGCGCTTGGCGCCCTTGCCCTCGAGGACGACCTCCTCGGGCTTCGTGCCGAGGCCGATGATCTTCAGGTTGTCCTTGGTGTCCTTGACGTCGACACCCTCGGTGTAGGTGCCCGGCTTGATCTTCACCGTGGCGCCCGCGGGGGCGGCGTCGACGGCCTTCTGGATCGAGCTGAACGGGCAACCGCGGCGGCAGACGGTGAAGTTCGTGACCTTCTTGGTCGCCTTCTTCTTCGTCGCCTTCTTCTTGGCCGGCTTCTTCGTGGCGGCCGACGAGGCCGTCGGACCGGCGGCGGTGGCGGCGGCGACGGGCCCGACGGGCACGATCGCCAGCGCGGCCAGCGCGGCGGTCAGGGTGATGCGCTTCATGTGGTGTGGCTCCCTGGTGCGATGAACGCGGTGAACGGTCGCGTACAGTAGTGGAAAGCTGGACGTCTGTCCAAGGTTTCTGTCCTACGATTCGACCGTGTTCGTGCTGCAACGTCGCGCCCTGCTCGTTCTTGCGCTCCCGGCCCTCGTCGCGGCGGGCTGCGGGGACGACGAACCGACCCCGGCGGGCACCACGGTCGACGTGGTCTTCGCGGCCGACGGCCTGCAGGTCACGCCGACGACCGTGCCCTCCGGCGAGGACGTGACCCTGCGCGTCTCCGCGCAGGACGGCCGCCCGCACGGCGTGACGCTCGACGGCGCCCCCACCACGGTGCGCGTGGTCGTGAAGCCCGGCGAGACCCGCCAGACGCCCGCCGGCGAGCTGCCCGACGGCACCTACCGCGTCGCGCCCGACGGCGCGACCGAGCCGGTGCCCGTGACCGTCGGGCCCTGAGCGACCGCCGCGACCGAGCGGCGCGGTGACGGATCTCCCCCTCCGGGACACGGACGCGACCGTACCGGCGTCACGCGTCGCGTGCGCGAGGCATACTGCCCACCGTGTCGTCCATCCGTCGCGTCCCGATCGTCGCGCTCGCCTGCGCCGTCGCCCTCGGCGCCGCCGGCTGCGGCGCCTCGGAGAAGCCGGAGCGCATCGCCCGGTTCACGATCGAGGCGCCCGAGCTCTCCCCGATCAGCCTGCCGACCTCGAGCCCGAGCGACGCCCCGGACGCGCCCGCACCCGCGTCGGCGACCGGGACGACCGCGGCGCCGCGCGGGGACGGCGGCAGCGACGGCACGCGCGTCGCCGAGGGCGCCCCGACCGACGCGGAGATCGCCGCCGAGCTGCGCCAGGCGTTCAAGACGCCCGAGGGCGAGCTGGCCGACCCGGACCGCAGCATCGTCGACACCGCGACCCTCGCCTCCGGCGGCATCGCGACCGTGCCGCCGAGCGCCCCGCCGGAGGTCGCCGCGATCATCCGCGCGGCCAACCAGGTCGCCACCAAGCCGTACATCTACGGCGGCGGGCACGGCCGGCTCGCCGGCGAGACCTGGGTCGACAGCGGCTACGACTGCTCCGGCTCGATCTCGTTCGCGTTCGCGTCCGCCGGGCTGATCGACGCCCCGATGGTCAGCGGCGCACTCGCGAAGTGGGGCAAGCCGGGCCCGGGCAAGTGGATCACGATCTACGCCAACGGCGAGCACGCCTGGATGACCGTCGGCGGCCTGCGGTTCGACACCAGCGGCCTGCGCGAGCGCGGCTCCCGCTGGCAGACCGCCAGCCGCAGCACCGCCGGATTCACCGTCCGGCACCCGCCCGGCCTGTAGAGGTCCCCATCGGGCATCCGCCGGGCCGCGCGCCAACGCGCTGAAGTTCGGGCCCTCCCGTGCCGATAGCGCGGGACGATGGCGCTCGCTCCCACACGTCCCGACGGCTTCGAGACCCCCGGACGCTCCCGGCCGGACCGGCCCCCGCGCCGCTGGCGCGCAGCCTCCGACGAGTTCCTCGTCCGGGCCGCCGCCCGCGGCCACGAGGGCGCGCTCGCCGCCATCCACGACCGCTACCGCGCGCCGCTGGAGCGGTACTGCCGCACGATCGTGCTGCAGCACCACGACGCCGAGGACGCCGCCCAGTCCGCGCTGGCGGCCGCGCTGCGCGCCCTCGCCGACGGGCGCGCCCGCCCGCACGCCCTGCGCGCCTGGCTCTACCGGATCGCCCACCGCGAGGCGCTCGCCGTCCTGCGCCGGCGCCCGCCGGCCACCGCGGGGGACGACACGGTCCTCGCGCTGCTGCCGTCGCCGCGGCCCGACCGCGTCGACACGCGCGCCGACCTCGCCGAGCTGCTCGGCGACCTGCGCGCCCTGCCCGAGCGCAGCCGCAGCGCCCTGGTGCTGCACGAGCTCGCCGGGCTGTCGTTCGACGAGATCGGCGAGACGCTCGACATCTCCTCCGCCGCCGCGCGGCAGGCCGCCTACGAGGCCCGCACGAAGCTGCGCGCCGGGCGTGCCGAGCTCGCCGCGCTGTTCCCGCTCGGGCCCGCGCTCGCGCTGGCGGGCAGCGCCGCGGGCGCCGGGGCGGCGGGCGCCGCCGGGGCGGCGACGGCCACGGGCGGGGCCGGCGCCGCCGGCCTGCTCGGCGGGATCTTCGGCGGGGCGGGCGTCGCGGCGAAGTGCGCCGCCGTCTGCGCGACCATCGGCGTCGTCGGCGCCGGGTCCTACTCCGTCACGCACCCGCCCGCCCCCGAGCGCGACCGCGACCGCCCCGCCGTCGTCGAGCGCGCCGAGTCCCGGCCCGCCGCGGACGACCGGGCCGCTGCGAGCCCGGACCCCGATCCGGTGGCCGCCGCTCGCGAGGCCGACGCCGCGCAGCGCGCCGCGGCACAGCGCCGCGCCGACGCGCGCGCCGCGCGCCGCGAGCGCGCCCGCCGCGCCGCCGCCCGCGACGCCCGCGCCCAGGCCCGCGCCCGGACGCTCGAGCAGGCCCGTGACGACCGCCACCGGCAGGCCGCGAGCACTCCCGCCACCCCGGCGGCGGCACCCGAGCCCGAGCCCGACGTCAGCGGCGTCGACGTCGAGGAGAGCCCGACGGGCGGGGCGGCCGATCCCGCCGCCACGGCGACGACCCCCGCTCCCGCGACCACGGCGGCGACCGCCCCGGGGAACGCGGTCGGCTCCGGTGAGGTCACCGGCGAGGCCAGCGAGGACGTCGTCGCCATCACCGTCGAGTAACGCCGACGCGCCACCTTCGCGGCGGGGCCTGACATTCGCCCCGCCACCCCCCTCTGCAGTGGTGAGGCACATCACGCGCCTCGGTCCAAGGCACACCCGTCGTGAGACGGGGTCGCAAAACCAGGGGCCTCCGCCCGGAGGTCGCCCAGTCGCCCGAGAAGGAGCACCCAGATGACCCGCATGTCCCGCCTCGCCGCCACGGCCCTCGCCGCCGTCGCGATCGTCCCGGCGACCGCCCAGGTCGCCAACGCCGACGTCAAGGCCACCGCCAGCGCGAGCGCCACGATCGACGTCGCCAGCCACCTCAAGAAGGCCAGCACCGCCACCGCGAAGCTGTCCGCCCACATCGAGGCCGGCCGCGACGGCGCCGCGCTCAAGGTCCTCAAGGTCGTCCGCCGCGAGACCACCACCGCCGCCCGCGACGCCCGCCGCCTCGCCCTGCGCGTCACCGGTGATGCGTCGGCCGAGCGCGCGATCTGGGCCCTCACCGCCGCCGGTGCCGCCCAGTCGCAGGCCGCCGGCGCCTACGTCGACCTGCTCGTCGACACCGACGGACGCCTCCAGCTCTCCCTCGCCGGCGCGCTGCCGTCGAGCGTCGCCAGCCGCGACGCGGTCGTCCAGTCGCTGACGACCCTCCTCGACAAGCTCAAGGACCCGGAGCTCCAGGCGCTCGCGTCCCAGGCGCTCGCCGCGCTCGCCGCGCAGACCCCGTCGACGCTCGACGAGCTCGCCGACATCCCGGTCGACCAGATGCCCGTCCGCGTCGCGAACATCGTCAAGACGGTCATGGACACGACCACCCAGGCGATCGACCTGCTCACGCAGCGCATGTCCGCGCTGATCCCGACGCTGCCGACCGCGGCGCAGGCCCCGATGACCCAGGCGCTCGCCTCCGTCGGCCAGATCCTGAAGACCGTCACCGACGGCGTGGCGCAGATGTCCACGAGCATCGCCGGCTCGATCCAGCAGATCATCACCGCGCTGAAGCCGGCCGCGGCGGCCGCCCCGAACGCCGGCGGCGAGATCGACGCGGACGTCGAGACCGCTGCGCAGCTCGACGGCTCGGTCAACGTCTCGATGCCGAGCCTCGGCAGCCTGATCCCGAACCTCAGCGGCGTCGTCCCGGGCTTCGGGAGCTTCATCAACAACCTGCTGGGCAACCTGCCGTTCGTCGGCGCGCTGCTCGGCGGCCGCTAGGACCCGGCGGCACCGTCACGGCCCGGTCGCGCCCCGCGCGACCGGGCCGTCGTCGTTCGCGGGCGCCCTCAGCGGATGCGGAACGACCGGATCGCGCCCTCGACGTTGCAGTCGCTCTGCGCGGCGCAGTCGATCCGGTAGGCCTGCCAGTAGTAGCGGCCCGGCTTGTTGAGGAAGTAGTCCTCCAGGGCGCTGTAGGTCTCGGTCTTCTTCGAGAACGTCGAGCCCTTCTTCCCCATCTTGCGGAAGTAGAGGTCGTCCTTGGCGGCGAGCGTGCCGTCCTTGCCCTTCTTCTTGGACTTGGAGACCTTCAGGAAGACGGCGCCCTGCCCCCGCGAGCGGACCTTGAAGGTGAACGCCTTCCCGGCGGTGAGGCTCTTGCCGTTGGACGGGGCCAGCGGCGTCGGCCCGCCGGTGGCGGCGGTCGCGGACGTCCCGGTCGCCACGAGGGCGGTCGCGGCGGCCACGGCGAGGATGCGTGCGGGGCGGCTCATGGTGAGAACCGTAACCCTCAGGCGACCCGTTCGATGCGCACGTCGCGCGCGCCGCGCAGGCGCGCGAGCGCGTTGAGCGCCTCCTGCGCCGCGCCCCGGGCGCCGCGATCCTCCAGGTGGAGCGTGTGGACCCGCAGCACCCCGCTCTCGCGGTCGTGGGCGGCGTCGGCGCGGGCGACGAGCCGCTCGCCGTCGAGGATCGGCAGCACGTAGTAGCCCCAGCGGCGCTTCGGGGGCGGCACGTAGATCTCCAGCCGGTGGTCGAAGCCGAACAGCGTCGCGGTGCGCGCGCGGTCGCAGAGGACGTTGTCGAACGGGGAGAGCGCCAGCCGGCGCGTGCCGGGCTCGAGGGCGGAGGCGGTCGCGAGATCCTCGCGACGCGCGTACCACGGGCCGCGCAGCAGCTCGCCGTCGTCGCCGCGGACCGCCACCGCGGTGAGCGGACCGCGCGGCCCGCTCAGCGCGGCGAGCGTGCCGGGCAGGTCGTCGTAGCGGTTGCGGGTGAAGTGCGCGCGGACGTCGGGGCCGCGCGCGACGCCGAGCATGCCGACGGCACGCTCGACCGCCCGACGGGTGATGCGCGACGACGGGATCGGCGCGACGTCGGTCAGGTCGTCGGGCAGGCACCGCTCCAGCAGGTCCCAGCGCCGCGCGCTCGTCGCGGTCGGGGACGGGCCGCGGTCGGCGACCCCGACCTTCCC
The DNA here is from genome assembly GCF_009707605.1 of Conexibacter sp. W3-3-2. NCBI lineage: Bacteria > Bacillati > Actinomycetota > Thermoleophilia > Solirubrobacterales > Conexibacteraceae > Conexibacter > Conexibacter sp. W3-3-2. The sequence continues at coordinate 2,652,881 of NZ_WLYW01000001.1, forward strand.
GGTCAGCCACAGCAGGTCGAGCATCCGCGCCACCGTCTGGCGGCCGGAGACCTCGTCGGTCCAGTGCCCGTGACGCCACGGCGCCGCCGAGCGGTCCTCGAGCGCCGCGGCCGGCAGCGGGCCCGCCTGCCGCAGCGTCCGGACCACGGAGCGGGCGAACGCGGCGTTCTCGGCGAGGAAGGCGCGGGCGCGCGCGGCGCGCGGCGAGGACTGCGCCAGCCACCGGCGCATGCGGTGACGGTGGAACGGCAGGTCCCCGGTCCAGCACAGCGACGCCTCGTGGCACCAGTACTCGAAGAGCGCGCGCCGCCCGTACGCCGCCTCGTGCAGCGCCGCCTCGTCGATCGCCCCGAGCCGCGCGTGGAGCACGAGCAGCGGCGAGCGCGCGACGGTCGAGACCGGGTCCAGCTGCAGGCACCCGATGCGCTGCACCACGCGGGCGATCCGCGCGGCGCCGTCCCCGTCCCGCGGGCCCCAGCCTGCGGGGGTCTGCGCCCCCAGACCCTGGGCGTGCAGCGCCATCCGCCGGGCGAGGGCGGCGGGGATCTCGGGGATCTGCGCCATGATGCCCCCATCGTGCCCGACCCGCCCGACGCCCAGACCCGTCCCTCCGAGGCGCCGCCCTCCGCACTCGCCGACGCGATCGGCGGGCCGCTCGGCATCGCCGAGTCGGCGCTGCCCGCCGCCGCGTTCGTCGCGGCGTCGACCGCGTCGGGCGGGGACACGACGCTCGCGGCGATCGTCGCCGTCGCGCTCGCGCTCGTCCTCGCGCTCGCCCGGATCGTGCGCGGGCAGACCGTCCAGTACGCGCTCAGCGGCCTGATCGGCGTCGGGTTCGCGGCGTTCATCGCGGCGCGCACCGGCAAGGCGGAGAACTTCTTCCTCCCGGGCCTGCTCGCCAACGCGGGCTACGCGGCCGCGTTCGCGGTGTCGATCACGCTCCGCCGCCCGCTCGCGGGCTACGTCGCCGTGGCGGTCGCGGGCGGCAACCCGCTCGCCGCCTGGCGGGAGGACCCCGCGTACCTGCGCGTCGCGACGCGCGCCTCCTGGGTGTTCGTCGGCGTGTTCGTCGGCCGGCTCGCGGTACAGCTGCCGCTGTACCTCGCCGACGCGCTCGTCGCGCTCGGCGTCGCGCGCGTGGCGATGGGCCTGCCGCTGTTCGCGCTCGGCGGCTGGCTCGCGTGGCTGCTGATGCGCGGCGTGCCGATCCCGGCGGTCGCGCGGCCCGACGCGGACGGCGACGCGACCTCCGACGACGACGGGCCGCCCGCCGCTCCCGGCCGGCTCGCCGGGGAGGCCGACTGACCATGGACGACCTCCTGCACGTCACGAGCGCCGACGCCTGGGACGCCGCCGGCACGACCGGCGAGTACGCGATCCCGCCGCAGCCCGACGGCTCCCCGGCGCCGTTCATCCACCTCTGCCGCCCCGAGCAGCTCGCCGGGGTCGTCGCGCGCTTCTACCCGCCGCCGCACGACCACCTCGTCGTGCTGACCGTGCGCCCCGCCGGACTGCCGATCGTCGACGAGCCCGCGCCGGACGCAGACGGGCTCTTCCCGCACCTGTACGGGCCGCTGCCGGTCTCCGCCGTCGTGGCGGTCCGGGCGCTCGCCGGGGCGCTGCACGATCCCGCGGGGTGAACCGCCCGCGGGGGCATCGCGTAACGTCCTCACATGGCCTTCGACACGCTGAAGATGTACTTCAAGCGCTCCAAGACGCTGGACGCGCCGACCGACGTCTACGCCCACGAGGTGGAGCTGCTCGAGGGTGGGACGCTCGACCTGTCCACCCTGCGCGGCAAGCCGACCCTGATCGTCAACACGGCGAGCAAGTGCGGCTACACCCCGCAGTTCGAGGGGCTGCAGGAGCTCTACGCCACCTACCAGGACCAGGGCCTCCAGATCCTCGGCTGCCCGTCGGCCGACTTCGCCGGCCAGGAGCACGACGACGCCGTCGCCACCGGCGAGGTCTGCCGCCGCAACTACGGCGTCACCTTCCCCGTCACCGCGAAGATGAGCGTCCGCGCCGACCCGCACCCGCTGTGGGAGGACCTCAACCGCCAGCCGGGCTCCAAGCCGCCGGTCTGGAACTTCACGAAGTACCTCGTCGACGGCGACGGCAAGCTCGTCGCGCGCTGGGCGACGAAGGTCAAGCCCGACGATCCGGAGATCAAGTCCGCGATCGAGCGCGCGCTCGCGAAGTAGCCCGCCGCACCCCCGGGGCGCCGTGTCACCCGTCGACGAGACAGGTGGCGCAGGCGCCCTGCGACGTCTACCGTAGGGCCCTCGGGGCCGCGGGGAAGGGGACCGGCGAGGGTGCAGGAGCTCGGAAAGCAACGACCGCACACGGGCGGCCAGCCCGTCAGGGCGTTGGTCGCGCTCGTGCTGGTCCTCGCCTCGCTGCTCGCCGCGTGGCTCACGCACCGGGCGGTGGACACGCACCAGCGCACCCGCTTCGACGCCGAGGCCGAGCGGATCGACGTCGCGCTGGAGCAGCGCATGACCGCCTACGTGCAGGTGCTGCGCGGGGGCATCGGCCTGTTCCGCGCGTCCAACGAGGTGACGCGGACCGACTGGCGGCGCTACGTCGACACGCTCGCACTCGACGAGCGCTACCCGGGCTTCAAGTCGCTGAGCTTCGCCCGGGCGGTCCCGGACGCGGAGCTGTCCGCGTTCCTCGCGCGCGTGCGCGCTGAGCCCGCCCCGGCAGGGCTGGTGGTGCTGCGCACGATGCGCGACTACCGCCTGCAGGTGCCCGCCGACGCGGCGGGCGTCACCCCGATCCACTCGCCGATCGAGTGGGTCGCGCCGTTCACCGCCGAGAACCAGGTGGTGCTCGGCGTCGACATGATGCGCGAGCCGCGACGGCGGACCGCCATGCTCGAGGCCGGCCGCACGAGCCAGGCGGTGCTGAGTCCCCGCCTGCAGCTCTCCGGCAGCGCCAACGCGGAGGCGGGCTTCATCGCCTACGTCGCCGTGCGGCGCCGCGGCGAGCTCGACGGGTGGCTGACGGCGGCGTTCCGGGCCGAGCAGTTCATGCGCGGCCTGCTCGGGCCGACGCGGAGCCCGTTGGCGTTCGAGGTGCGCGACGGCGGCGGCGCCCTGCTGCACTCCACCGCGGGCGTCCGGCCCGACGGTGCACCGCGGCCGCTCGGCGATCCCGACGTCGCGTACGAGCGGCGCGCCCGCGTCGCGATGCCCGGGCGCACCTGGGAGGTCCGCTACGTGGCGGAGACCGGCTTCGTCCCGGTCGGCAGCCGCCTCGCCCCGTGGCTCGTGCTCCTCGCCGGGCTGCTGACCAGCGCGGCGTTCGTCGTCGTCGGCCGGATCGCCGAGCGCTGGCGCCGGCTGGCCGGTCGGCTCGCCGCGCAGGCGGAGGACCTGCGCCGGGCCCGCGCCGATGCGGAGGCGGCGACGGACGCGAAGGCCGCGTTCCTGGCCACCATGTCCCACGAGATCCGCACGCCGATGAACGCGGTCGTCGGCATGAGCGCACTCCTGGCCGACGGTCTCACAGACGAGCACCAGCGCGGGCAGGCCGAGGTGATCCGCAGCAGCGGCGACCACCTGCTGCGGGTGATCGACGACATCCTCGAGGTGTCGAAGCTCGAGGCGGGAAAGGTCGTGCTCGAGGAGCTGGCGTTCTCCCCGCGTGACTGCGCCACCGGGGTCGTCGCGCTGCTGCGGGCGGACGCGGAGCGGGCCGACGTGACGCTCGCGGTCGAGGTCGCGCCCGGGGTGCCGGACCACGTCACCGGCGACCCCGGTCGGCTCCGTCAGGTCCTCCTGAACCTCGTCGCCAACGCGGTGCGGTTCACGCCGGCCGGTGGACGGGTGACGCTCACGATCGACCCGGCGGACACGGCGGGCGGGCCCCGCCTGCGGTTCGCGGTGCGCGACACCGGACCGGGGATCGACGCGGCGGTCCACGAGCGGCTGTTCGCCGCCTTCGAGCAGGCGGACCCGTCCACGACGCGCACGCACGGTGGCACCGGCCTCGGGCTCACGATCTCGCAGGAGCTCGTCGGGCTCATGGGCGGCCGGATCGCGATCGACAGCGCGCCGGGGCGCGGCGCGACGTTCCGCTTCGCGATCCCGCTGCCCGCCGCCGCGCCGCCGCCGCCCCTCGCCGCCCAGCACCCGGCGCCGGGGGCGGTCGCGTCGCTGCGCGTGCTCGTCGCCGAGGACAGCGCCGTCAACCAGACGGTGGCCCGGACGCTGCTGGAGCGCCTGGGCCACGAGGTCGAGATCGTCGGCGACGGCGCCGCCGCCCTGGAGGCCGTCGAGCGCCACCCCTTCGACGTCGTCCTGCTCGATCTCCGCATGCCCGTCCTCGACGGACTCGCGGTCGCTCGTGCGATCCGCGCGCGGATCGACCGCGAGGCGGGGCCGTGGCTGGTGGCCATGACCGCCGACGTGCTCCCCGAGCATCGCGAGCAGGCGCGCGCCGCCGGCATGCACGACTTCCTCGCCAAGCCCGTGACGCTCCCGGCGCTCGACGCGACGTTGCGTCGCGTCCCGGCCCGTGCGCGTGTGAGAGGTTCGTGAGAGCGCGCGCGACACCGCGTATCCCTGCGACGGCTGTCGCGTTCCAGGGGCATGTCCGCACGCATCCCCGCCCTCTCCACCGCGGCCCTCGCGGCCGCCCTGCTCGTCCCGGCCGCGGCCCAGGCCGCGCCGCCGTGGACCGCCCCCACCCAGCTCACCGCCAGCGCCGGCCTCGACCCGTCGCTCGCCTTCGACGGTGACGGCAACGGCGTCGCCAGCGTCCGGGTCGGCGCCATGGGCCGCGAGGCCTTCGGCGTGCGCGCCGACGGCACGAAGACCTGGAGCCGCGCCGCCTCGACGCTCGGCGCCGGCCCGATCCCCTCCGGCTCCGGCAGGACCATCTCGCTGCGCCTGCAGAAGGCCGGCGGCGCCGACCGCGTCCTCGTCGGCTGGTCGGAGGGCACGACCTCCGGCACCATCGGCACGCTGCGCCCGCTGCGCACCGTGCCGCTGCGGACCTCGGAGTACGCCCTCGCCGCCGCGACCTCCGGCGACGCGGCGATCGCGTTCGTCGAGGAGCTCGGCGGTGGCCGCTCGCGCCTCTGGTTCACCACGCGCAGGGCGGGCGGCACGTTCCAGACCCCGCGCATCATCCGCGGGACCGGCTCGCAGCGCTCCGTCTGGGTCTCGGTCAACGACCGTGGCCGCTACGTCGTCGCCTGGTCGCAGAACGGCACGGGCGACCCGCGTGTCGAGGCCCGGATGGGTCGGACCTCCGGTCGCGGGAACGGGCTGCTGAACGCCGGCCCCTCGCTCGGCGTCGCCCGCGTCTCGACGCTCGTGACCGGCACGGGGCGCACCACGGTCGCCTGGGCGACCGAGGACGGCGGCGAGGAGCAGAACGAGCCGACCGAGATCCGGGCCGCGGTGGCCCCGTCGACGAGCTTCGTCCTGCGGCCCTCCACGCAGATCGACCGCGCCGCCGACGGCGCCCTCGAGGGTGACGTCCCGAGCCCGTCCCTGGCCGCGGGCGCCAGCGGCACCACCACGATCGCGTACACGCTCAGCGGCCGCTTCGTCGACAACGACGCCCGGACCCCGGTGCGCGTCTCGCGCCAGGACGCGCGCGCGGTCTTCGGTGCGCCCGTGGAGCTGACCGCCGACGGCACGCATGGGGAGATCACCGCGTCCCCGGACGGGACCGTCACCGTGCCCTACGTCCTCGGCGCACAGCTGCCGTTCACCGACCTGCCGCTCCAGGTCGCCCGCCGCACCTCCGTGGAGTCGGCGTTCGGCGCGCCCGAGGCGGTCACCACCGACGCGAGCCCGTTCGTCGTCTCGGCCTCCGCGCCCGGTACCAGCGGCGCCCCGCAGATCCTCTACGTCCGCGGCGCGGCCAAGGACGTCGCGCTGACGCGGCGCGCAGGTTAGGACCGGCGCCCGACGCGGTATGTGCCAGGGCGTGTCCGACACGCCCTGGCTTCCGCTGTCCCGCACCCAGGCCGCCTCGCTGCTGGAGGCCCTGAGCGCCGCCGCGCAGGACGGCGCCGACGACGGCGGCGGGGCCGAGCGCCTGCCCCGGATCCCCGAGAAGGTCCTCGTCGCCCTCGTGCGGTGCCTGCGGGCCGAGCGCCGGCACGACCTGTCCGCGGCCCCGTCGGCCGGGCGGGTCGCGCGGCGACGGGCCCGGCGGACCGCGGCCCTCGGAGGCCTGGCGGGCGCGTTCGGCGCGCTCCCCGCCGACGCCCTCGGGCTCGTCGAGGAGGCCCGGGTCGCGATCGACGCCGCCGAGCAGGCCCCGGGCGGCCCGACCGACGCGGCGATCGCGGGCGACCTGCTCGTCCTCTGGGAGCTCGTCGAGGACGCGGCGGTCGCGACCGCGATGTGCGACGGCAGCTCCGACGGGTCGCTGCTGGACCACCTCCACGGCGACACCGAGGCCCGCGTGCGCGAGGCCATCCCCGACCGCTGGACCCCGGTCGCGACGTTGCGGTTCCTCTGGCGGATGCGCGAGCTCGGCGATGCCCGCGACGCCCTCACCGGCGGCACGTTCCGGGCGATCCCGGTGCTCGGCGCCGTGCCCGCCGCGTTCGGCGCGCACCGCGACATGCGCGAGTTCCAGCGCGTCGTCGCCGCCTACTACGCGCCGCAGGCGGCGTAGGCGAGCCGTCGTCCCGGGTCAGCCCGGGCTGGTCCCGGTGCCGACGTCGGGGGCGATCTCGCCCGTCGCGCGCCGCACGATCACCTTGGTCGCGTACGGCGCGGCGAACGCCACGACCTCGTCGAACTGCGCCTGCCCGGCCGACCGGGCGACCTCGACGACGACCGCCTCTCGGCCGGTCGCACGGTCCAGGACGACGCCGAAGGACTGCACCGCGGACGCGACCGGGCTCGCGGGGAGGCGCCGCTCGACGTCGGCGAACGTGTCGAGGATCTCCCGGTGGCTGTGGGGGACCGCGTACAGCCGCAGCCGGCTGCGCAGCAGCGCCCGCTCCGCCTTCGTGACCGCGACGCGGGACAGCGCGCGGCGCGCCGCGCCCGTCGCGGCCGCCGTGTCGATCGCGCCCACCCGCAGCTGCGCCGTGGAGGTCAGGTACACCGCGCCGACGAGGAACGGCGGCATCGCCCGCTGGATCCGGTCGGTGCGCCCGAGCACGAGGAACCGCGTCATCTCGCGCTGCGCCGCCACGCGCCGGGACACCCGCTCGGTGCGGGCGACCTGCGCCACCCGCGCCCGCCACGCCGTCGCGCAGCGCGCCTTGGCGATGGGCGCGGCGGCCTCGGGGCGGTCGCACGGGGAGGGGACCGCCGCGGCCGGGGCGGCGCCGGCGGGGGACGCGACCGCAAACGACGCAAGCGCAGCACACAGGATCTTGGTCACTCGCACGGGCGGACTCTACGCGCCCCCACCCCCGTCCGCCACCTCCCCGTCCTCGGACGTCGGGGCCTGGAACGCCTCGCGCTCCGCGAGCCGGTTGCTGCGGCGCGCCTGCGCCTCGCGGCCGCGGCGCAGCGCGACCGGATCGTCGGTCGGCGGCAGCGGCGGCACCGGCATCGGCCCGCCCGCGTCGTTGATCGCCACCATCGTCAGGTAGGCCGTGGAGGTGTGGCGCACCTCACCGGTGCGGACGTTCTCGGCGGTGACGCGCACCCCGACCTCCATCGAGGTGCGCCAGACCGCGTTGACGGTGGCGTCGAGCGTCACCACCTCGCCGATGTCGACGCGCGAGACGAACGACATGCGGTCCATCCCGGCGGTCACGCAGCGCATGCGGCAGTGCCGGAAGGCGGCGAGGCCGGCGGCCTCGTCGCACAGCTTCATGATCGTTCCCCCGTGCACGAACCCGCCGCCGTTGGCGTCCTGCGGGCCCATCCACTCCACCAGCGTCGCGCGCATGCCCGGGAGCCTCGCACGCCGCGCGGGCGGACCGGCCGTCAGGCGGCGTCGACGCGCCGCTCGGGCAGCACCTGCCCGGCCGCGTCGAGCGCGAGGACCTCGGCGACGTGGCCGTCGCGCCGGGCCTCGACGATCACACCCCAGACGACGCGATGCGCGCGCACCTCGGCGCCCGGGTGGCGCCAGCGCAGCTGCGCGATCGCCCGCGCCTGCGTGGGGGTGAGCTCGACGTCCATGCCACCACTATCGGCAGGAACGCTGAACGGCTGGACAACGCCGGCTCAAGAGTTCATGAGGATTGCTCGCCGGCCGGCGGGGCCGGTGCGGCATGATGGGCCCGTGAGCCCCGAGCGATCCCGTCCCTGGCCCGTCGCCGCGTTCTTCGTGCTGACCGGCGTGCTGCACCTGACCGTCGCCCGGCGGTTCTTCGAGTCGATCGTGCCGCCGTGGGTCCCCGGCGGACCCAAGCGCGTCAACGAGGCGGCCGGCGTGGCCGAGATCGCGGGTGGCGTCCTGGCGGTCGTGCCGGGCGCCGAGCGGCACGCGCGCACCTACCTCACCGCGCTGCTGCTCGCCGTCTACCCGGCGAACATCCACATGGCGGTGCGCCCCCAGGACATCCCGGGCGCGCGCGGCGTCCCGCGGGCGCTGCTGTGGGCGCGCCTGCCGCTGCAGGTGCTCCCGATCCTCTGGGTGCACCGCACCGTCCGCGGCCGGCACGAGTCGTGAGCGCGCTCGCGGAGCGCCTGCGCGTCCCGGGCGTCTGGACCTTCACCGACGCGCTCGGGGCCCGCGAGGCGGCCGACGTCGCCCGCCGGATCGAGGCGCTCGGCTACTCGGCGCTCTGGCACCCGGAGACCGTCGGGCGCGAGCCCTTCTCGCACCTCGCCCACCTCGCGGGCGCCACCGACACGCTGCTGCTCGCGACCGGGATCGCGAACCTCTACAACCGCCACCCGGGCGCGATGAAGCAGGCCGCGATGACGCTCGCCGAGCAGTCCGACGGGCGCTTCCTCAACGGCATCGGCGTCTCGCACCGGCCGCTCGTGGAGGGCCTGCGCGGCCTGAGCTACGACAAGCCGCTCACCGCGATGCGCACGTACCTCGACGCGATGGACGCCTCCCCCTACGCGGGCCCGCAGCCCGCGGAGCCCGCGCCCGTCGTGCTCGCGGCGCTCGGCCCCAAGATGCTCGCCCTCGCGGCGGAGCGGGCCGCCGGCGCGCACCCGTACTTCACGACGCCCGAGCACACCCGCCGCGCCCGCGAGATCCTCGGGCCGGACAAGCTGCTGTGCGTCGAGCAGAAGGTCATCCTCAGCACCGACGAGGCCGCCGCCCGCGCCGCCGCGCACCAGCAGACCGAGCGCTACGGCGCGCTGCCGAACTACCGCAACAACTGGAAGCGGCTCGGCTACACCGAGGAGCAGATCGCCGCCAACGACCCGGCGTTCGTGGACGACCTGATCGTCTGGGGGGACGTCGGCACGATCCGCGCCCGGATCGACGAGCACTACGCGGCCGGGGCGACGCACGTCTGCATCCAGCCGATCTCGCTCGAGGGCCGTCCGACCCCGGATCTCGACGTGCTCGAGGCGCTCGCCCCCGCCTGACACCCCGGAAACCCGTCCGACCCTGGACAGACGTACGAGTCGCACGGAGGCCGCCGCAGGCACTACCCTCCCTGCTTCTCAGCAGGTCCACAGGGGAACATCGGGAGGGCAGGACATGCTCGGCGGAGCACGCAGCGGGGGCTGCGACCATCGTGCAGGACGGACGCGCGCGCTCGGCGCGCTGACCGCGGTGACGGTCGCGCTCGGCGTCGGCCTCGGCGCGGCGACGATCGCCCCGGCGGCCGACGAGCCGACGCAGCAGCCGGCGACGCAGAGCCTCCTGGGCATCAACGTCTCGCGCGGACACGTCCAGATGCTGATGCTCGCGCCCGTCGACTCGACGGTGACGTTCTTCGAGGAGATCGACGGTGCCCGCACCGAGCTCGGCACCTCGACCGCGGTCCCGCCCGCGACCGGCGGCCCCGACGGCGCCGCCCCCGTCCCCGTCGCGATCCCGTGGCGCTGCGACCGCACCACCCGCCGCTTCCACGCCGTCGCCCGGACCACCGACGGCCGCACGATCGAGGCCAGCAACGAGGCGCTCACCCCGAGCTGCCGCGACCGCGTCGCGATCGTCGCCCCCAAGCAGGTGCAGCCGGGAAGCGCCGCGACGATCCAGCTGAAGGACCGCTGGCAGCTCGGCGACCTGCCCGTCCGCGTCTGCGTCGGCCGCAAGCCCACCGGGCGGCGCTGCACCTCGCTGCGCTTCGAGCCCGGCCAGCGGCTGCTCTCGTTCCGCCGCAACGTCGGCGCCGGGATCGGCGACTTCACGATCGACCTGTACGTCAGCGGCTTCCGCACCCAGCAGCGGATCGGCGTCGGCCGCGCCGCCACGAAGGCCGCGCGCCAGGGCATGCTGATCACGGGCGACTCGATGATGCAGGGCATCGACGCGCTGCTCGCCGACCGGCTCGAGAAGGACTACCGGATCATCCGCCAGACGCGACCCGGCACCGGGATCAGCAAGGACCTCGGGAAGAAGTGGACGGTGCTCGCCCGCGAGCAGGCCGCCCGCCACAAGCCCGCCGTCACCGTCGTGCTGCTCGGCGGCAACGACGGGTTCCCGATGAAGAACGAGTCGGGCGTCGAGATCAAGTGCTGCAGCGAGGCGTGGCGCCAGGAGTACCTGCGCCGCCTCGAGGAGATGGCCACCGCCTACGCCCGCAACGGGCGCGGCACCGTCCTGTGGTCGCTGCTGCCGCCCACCCGCCGCGAGGACCTCACCGCGCCGATCAGCGCCGTCAACGACGCGATCCGCCGCCTCGCCGCCCGCATGCCCGCCGTCCGCCTCGTGCCGCTGGACAAGGTCTTCGGCCCCGGCTACCGCGACACGATCGACGGCGAGAAGGTCCGTGATCCCGACGGGCTGCACTTCTCGCTCGCCGGCCAGCGGCTCGCCACCCAGGCGATCCTGTCCGTCCTGCGCACCCCCGCCACCACCCCGACCGGAAGGTGACCCCGATGTCCCACCGTCTGCCCCTCGGACTGCTCGCCGCCGCCATCGGCGGCCTGTCCCTGGTCCCCGCCTCGGCGTCCGCCGCGACCTGCTCGCTGAGCGCCGACGACAAGTACCACAAGGCCAACAACGCCAAGCCGACCTACACCCGCTCGCTGAAGGCGACCGGTGGCGCGTCCTGCGCGACCGCGAAGAAGATGATCGGCGCCTACTACAAGTGCCGCGTCTCGGGCGGCAAGGGCAAGAAGGGCCGCTGCTCCAAGAAGGTCCTCGGCTACTCGTGCAGCGAGAAGCGCAGCAACGTCATCGCCACGCAGTTCGACGCGACCGCCACCTGCCGCAAGGGCAAGGCGCGGATCGTCACCGCGTACACGCAGTTCACCTGAGCCCGCGGGCGTAGAGCGGTCCGGCGTCCATGGTCTTCCCGACGATCACGTTCGCGATCTTCTTCGCGGTCGTGCTCCCGGCGTCCTGGGCGCTGATGCGGCACATGGGGGCGTGGAAGGCGTTCCTGCTCCTGGCGAGCTACCTCTTCTACGCCACCGCGGACTGGCGCTTCGCGTTCCTGCTCGGCGCCATCACCGTCGGCAACCACGTCTTCGCGAAGGCGATCCACGGCTCCGACGACGCGCGGCGGCGGCTGCTGCTCGTGCGCGTCGCGGTCGTGCTGGACCTCGCCGTCCTCGGCGTCTTCAAGTACTACGGGTTCTTCGTCGAGCAGGCGGCGGGCGCCCTGGACGGCATCGGGCTCGGCGCGCCGTTCCCGGTCCTGGCGGTCGCGCTGCCGATCGGCATCTCGTTCATCACGTTCCACGCGATCAGCTACGTCGTGGACGTGCACCGCCGTCAGCTCGAGCCGCCGACGCTCACCGACCTGGCGCTGTACATCAGCTTCTTCCCGCACCTCGTCGCCGGTCCGATCGTCCGCGCCTCGGAGTTCCTGCCGCAGCTGAAGGAGAAGCGCGACCCGTCGCAGGTCGCGGTCGGCGCCGCGGTCTGCCTGATCGCGCTGGGCCTGTTCAAGAAGATCGCGGTCGCCGACGTGCTCGCCCGCGAGGTCGTCGACCCGGTCTTCACGGTGCCGGAGGCGTACGCGTCCCCGGACGTGATCCTCGCGCTCTACGCCTACGCGGTGCAGATCTACTGCGACTTCTCCGGCTACACCGACATGGCGATCGGCATCGCGCTGCTGATGGGCCTGACGTTCCCGCAGAACTTCGACCGACCGTTCCGCTCGCGCAGCCTCGCGGAGTTCTGGCGGCGCTGGCACATCACGCTCGGCCGCTTCCTGCGCGACTACGTGTTCATCCCGCTCGGCGGCAGCCGCAAGGGACCCGCGCGCGCCGCGGTGAACCTGTGGCTGACGATGCTGCTGGCCGGGATCTGGCACGGCCCGACCTGGGGGTTCGTGATCTTCGGCGCCATGCACGGCACCTGGATGGTCGGCGAGCGGATCGCGGCCGCGAAGACCGCGTGGCGGCCGCCCGGCTGGGTCAGCACCGTGGTGATCGTGAGCTTCTTCGCGCTCTCCGCCGTGCCGTTCCGCTCCCCCGACTTCGACCTCGGCAGCGCCCTGATCGAGGGGATCCTGTCCCCCGGCGCCGCGACGCTGTGGACGCCGACCGCGGTGCTGCTGACGTTCGGCGTGATCTTCAGCCACCAGCTGCCCGCCGCCCCGCTGCGGGCGATCAAGCTCCGCATCGCCACCCTGCCGGTCCCGGCGCTCAGCGCCGGTCTCGCGGTCTCGATCCTCGCGGTCGCGGCCACCATCCCGTCCCAGGGCGTCCCGCCCTTCATCTACTTCCAGTTCTAGATGAGCGCTCCTGACACCACCCCGCCCCGGTCGGAGATCCCCCCGGCCGCCCACGTCCCCACCGCCGACGACCACCTCCGCGGTGGCGCCCGCATGACCGCGAAGGCCGCCATCACGATGGTGCTGCTGACGTTCGCGCTGCTCGTCGTCGCCGACGGCGACGGCATTCGCCACCAGGGCGAGCGCATGGACGACGGCACCGAGAAGGACGTCGTGCTCGCAGTCGGCCGGCCCGCGGGCTGGATCGCCGACCAGCTGCCCGTCGCCCCGGTGGTCGACCAGATGCTCGGCTGGCTGTCCCCCGACGAGGACCTCGGCAACGACGACGGCACGTTCTCCGCGAGCGGCGGGACGGGCGGCGGCGCGGTGTCGCCGGGCGCCTTCGACCCGGCGGCGCTCGGCCTGCCGGCGGCCAAGCCGCGCAAGCTCCGCTCGCTGCTGGTGACCGGCGACTCGATGTCCCAGCCGATGGACGGGGAGCTCGCCCGCGCGCTCACCCCGATCGGGGTGCGCACCAAGCGCGACCCGAAGTTCGGCACCGGCATCTCGAAGACCGACCTCCTGGACTGGGGGGCGTACTCGGGCGTGCAGGCGCGGCGCGACGAGCCGGACGCGACCGTCGTGCTGCTGGGCGCCAACGAGGGCTTCCCGATGACCACGAAGGCCGGGACGGTCGAGTGCTGCGACCTCGACTGGGCCGCCGAGTACGCGACCCGCGTGCGGGCGATGATGGCCACGTACACGCGCGGCGGGGCGGGACGCGTCTACTGGCTGCTGATCCCGAACTCCAACGACGCGGCGCGCAACCGGATCATCAAGGTCGTCAACACGACGATCAAGCTCGCGGCGGCTCCGTACGGGGAGCAGGTCCGCGTCGTCGACATCGCCTCCGTGTTCACCCCGGGCGGCCGGTTCCGCTCGGCGATGGACGTCGACGGGCGCCCGCAGGTCGTCCGCGACCCCGACGGGGCGCACCTCAACGACGTCGGCGGGCGCGTCGCGGCGGACACGGTCCGCGAGGTGCTCGCGAAGGACTTCGACCTGGGCGGGGCCGCCTGAGCGCGTCCCCGCGACGACGACGGGGCCCGCCCGCACCGGGCGGACGGGCCCCGCGTCACGACCGGCGCGCTAGCGCAGGTCGTAGCGGTCGAGGTCCATGACCTTCGCCCAGGCGGCGACGAAGGCGTGGACGAACTTCTCCGCGGCGTCGTCGCTGGCGTACACCTCGGCGAGCGCACGCAGCTCCGAGTTCGAGCCGAAGACGAGGTCGGCGCGCGTGCCGGTCCACCTGCCGTCGGCCGTCTCGAAGGTGCCGTCGTCCTTCGTCGTCCAGCGCGTGCCGAGGTCGAGGAGGTTCACGAAGAAGTCGTTCGTGAGGACCCCGACCCGGTCGGTCAGGACGCCGTGCTTCGTGTTGCCCGCGTTGGCGCCGAGGACGCGCAGGCCACCGACCAGCACGGTCAGCTCGGGCGCGCTCAGCGTCAGCAGGTTGGCACGGTCGATCAGCGCGTACTCGGCCGGCAGGCGACCGCCGACGTCGTAGTTGCGGAAGCCGTCGCGCTTGGGCTCCAGCGGCGCGAACGAGTCCGCGTCGGTCTGCTCGGGCGTCGCGTCGCCGCGACCCGTGGTGACGGGGACGGTCACGTCGTAGCCCGCGTCCTTGGCCGCCTTCTCGACCGCGGCGCTGCCGCCGATGACGATCAGGTCGGCCAGCGAGACCGGCTTGCCGAACGCCTGCTGCACGGCGGTGAGCCCGTCGAGGACCTTCGCGAGCTCGGCCGGGTCGTTGACCTCCCAGCCGGCCTGCGGCTCGAGCCGCACGCGCGCGCCGTTGGCGCCACCGCGCTTGTCGCTGCCGCGGAACGTCGACGCCGACGCCCAGGCCGCCTTGACGAGCTCGGTGACGGTCAGGCCGCTCTCGAGCACCTTGGCCTTCAGCTCGGCGACGTCCGCGTCGGAGAGCGACGGGCCGGCCGGGACCGGGTCCTGCCAGATGAGCTCCTCCTGCGGGACCTCGGAGCCGAGGTAGCGGGCGCGCGGCCCCATGTCGCGGTGGGTCAGCTTGAACCACGCGCGGGCGAACGCGTCGGCGAACTCGTCCGGGTTCTCGTGGAAGCGGCGCGAGATCTTCTCGTAGGCCGGGTCGAAGCGCAGCGACAGGTCGGTCGTGAGCATCGTCGGCTTGCGCGGGGGCGAGTCGGGCGTCGGACCGGGGATGATCGCCTCGGCGTCCTTGGCGACCCACTGGGCGGCGCCGGCGGGGGACTTGTCGAGCTCCCACTCGTAGCCGAACAGGTGGTCGAAGTAGTCGTTGGACCACTGCACCGGGGTCGTGGTCCAGGTGACCTCGAGCCCGGAGGTGATGGTGTCGGCGCCCTTGCCGGAGCCGTAGCTGTTGGTCCAGCCAAAGCCCTGCTCGACGAGCTCGGCGCCCTCGGGCTCCGGGCCGACGTACTGGTCGGGGTCGGCGGCGCCGTGGGTCTTGCCGAAGGTGTGGCCGCCGGCGATGAGCGCGACGGTCTCCTCGTCGTTCATCGCCATGCGCGCGAACGTCTCACGGATGTCGTGGGCGGCGGCGACCGGGTCGGGGTTGCCGTTGGGGCCCTCGGGGTTGACGTAGATGAGGCCCATCTGGACGGCGCCGAGCGGCTCCTCGAGCACGCGGCCCGGCTTGTAGCGCTTGTCGCCGAGCCACTCCGTCTCCGGCCCCCAGTAGACGTCCTCGTCGGGCTCCCAGACGTCGGGGCGACCGCCGGCGAAGCCGAACGTGTCGAAGCCCATCGACTCGAGCGCGACGTTGCCGGCGAGGACCATGAGGTCGGCCCAGGAGAGCGACTGGCCGTACTTCGCCTTGACCGGCCAGAGGAGCCGGCGGGCCTTGTCGAGGTTGCCGTTGTCGGGCCAGGAGTTCAGCGGCGCGAACCGCTGCATGCCGGCGCCGGCGCCGCCGCGGCCGTCGCTGATCCGGTAGGTGCCGGCCGCGTGCCAGGCCATGCGGACCATGAAGCCGCCGTAGTGACCGAAGTCGGCGGGCCACCAGTCCTGCGAGGTCGTGATGACGTCCTCGATGTCCTTCTTGACGGCGGCGAGGTCGAGGCCGTTGAAGGCGGCGGCGTAGTCGAAGTCCTCGCCGTTGGGGTTCCCGACCGCGGGGTTCTTGGCCAGGATCCGCAGGTTGAGGCGGTTGGGCCACCAGCCGGCGTTGCTGCTGCCGCTCTCGGTGGGGTGCAGCGCGGAGCTCGGGTCGAACGGGCAACCGGCGGCGCCCGGCTCGTTCATCTCTCCGACTTCGGCGTCAGGCTTGTCAGACACAGGGAACCCTTTCGGGGATCAGGGGGTTGTCTCGGAACGGCAGTCGGGGCACAGGCCCCGGAAGACGACCTCGGCCTCGTCGATGACGAAGCCGTGGTCGTCGGACGCGACCAGGCACGGCGCGTGACCGACGGCGCACTCGACGTCGGCGATCGCTCCGCAGGATCGACAGACCACGTGGTGGTGGTTGTCACCGACCCGTGACTCGTAGCGGGCGACCGAGCCCGGAGGCTGGATGCGGCGCACGAGCTGCGCGTCGGTGAGCGCCTGCAGCACGTCGTAGACGGCCTGCTGGGAGACGTCGCGCAGGTCCCGGCGGACGTGGCCGATGATCGAGGCCGTGTCCGCGTGCGGGTGGTCGTGCACCGCGCCGAGGACCGCGATCCGGGGTCGCGTCACGCGCAGGGAGGCCCCGCGGAGAAGCTGCTCGAGATCGGCGGTCGCCGGCACTCCGACGAGTATGCCACTCATTCTGGAACAAGTCCAGTTTAGATCGGCGGAGGCGCGCCAGCCCGGCGCGGGATTCACACGACGGTCACAGGACGGTCACTCATGTGCGACACGGTGCGCAGGTCCCAACCCCACCCCACGGAGTCCGCACACACCATGGCACCCGTTCCCCCCACCGCCGTCGAGCCGGACGAGCCCACCGGCCTCTCCCGCCGCGAGATGCTCTCGCGCAGCGCCCAGGGCGGCCTCGGCCTCGCCCTCTCCGGCAGCCTCGGCCTGCTCTTCGGCGGCCCCGCCGCCGCCCACGGCCGCCCCGCCGGCTACGGCCCGCTGATCCCCGACCCCGCCGGGATCCTCTCGCTCCCGCAGGGCTTCCACTACTCGGTCATCGCCGAGTCCGGCGTCACCCGCCTGGAGACCGGCGAGCCCACCCCCGCCGACCCGGACGGCAGCGCCGCGTTCCCGCTGCGCCGCGGCGGCACCGCGCTGATCGTCAACCACGAGATCTCCGGCAGCGACGCGCCGACCGTCCCCACCGTCCCCGACCACACGTTCAACCCGGCCGCCGGCGGCGGCACCACCACGATCGAGGTCGACGCGCGCGGTCGCCGCGTCCGCGAGTACGTGTCGCTCGCGGGCACCGTCAACAACTGCGCCGGCGGTCGCTCGCCGTGGGGCACCTGGCTGACCTGCGAGGAGACGGAGGCGACCGTCGCCGGCGTCCAGCACGGCTGGGTCTTCGAGGTCGACCCGTACGACCAGCGCGCCAACCGCGCCCCGAAGCCGATCAAGGCGCTCGGCCGGTTCTCCCACGAGTCGGTCGCCGTCGACCCGCTGCGCGGCGTCATCTACGAGACCGAGGACGCCGGGACCCCCAACGGCCTGTTCTACCGCTGGACCCCGCCGCGCGGCCTGCGCCGGCTCGGCCGCGGCGTCCTGCGCACGCTGCCCGACGACGCGGGCACGCTCGAGGCGCTGCGCGCCCTGCGCCCCGACGGGACCTTCGTGCCGGACCTCTCCCCCGCCCGCGAGGTCGGGACGCGGTACCGCACCCGCTGGGTCACCGTCCCCGACCGGTTCGCGGCGACCACCCCCACGCGCAAGCAGGCCTACGCCGAGGATCCGACCCGCTCGCGCAAGCTCGAGGGCATGTGGTGGGGCGATGGCGGCTGCTACTTCGTCTGCTCGTTCGCCCGCACCGCCGACGGCAGCGCCGGGGTCCACGACGGGCAGGTCTGGTTCCTCGACCCGCGCGCGCAGACGATCGAGCTGAAGATCCACTTCGAGTACACGCCCGACCAGGACAACGACCCGGACGGGCCCGACAACATCACCGTCAGCCCCTACGGCGGGCTGGTCATCGCCGAGGACGGGGAGGGCGCCAGCCACCTCGTCGGCTCGACCGCCTCCGGGGAGACGTTCTTCCTCGCGCGCAACGAGCTGGCGGGCGAGTCGGAGTTCACCGGCCCGACGTTCTCGGCCGACCGCCGCACCCTGTTCGCCAACGTGCAGTCCCCCGGGCACGTGTTCGCGATCACCGGGCCGTTCCGCCGCCAGCGGTAGGCCCCCCGGCCCGTCCGGTGCGCGCCGCGCACCGGACGGCCGACGGTCAGCCCGCGGCCGGGCCGCAGGTCGCGAACGTGCGGGTCGTGCGCAGCAGCCGGCCGTCCGCGGTCCGCCCGCGGACGCGGACCACGGCGACCCCGGGCGGCCGGCCGCGCAGGTCGACGCGCACGCGCGCGGGCGCCCGACCGGTGGCCGCGACGCGCACCCCGTCGATCGTCGCCACGACGCCACGGACCGGCGTGCGCCGCGAGCCGAGCGTCACGGTCAGCACGCGGCGCGAGGCGCAGGTCGCCCGGACCGGGGCCGCCGGGGCGCTGCCGACGCTCCAGGCGCGCGTCGCCGGGGACGGGTCCGGACGGCCGAACCCGTCGACGGCGCGGACCGCGAAGACGTGGTCCCCGACGCCCACCCCGGTGAGCGTGAGCCCGGAGGCGGCACAGGCGCTGAAGGCCCCGCCGTCGACCGCGCACTCGAACCGCGGCGCCGGATCGTCGGGGGACGAGTAGGAGAACCGGGCGGTCGGATCGGTCAGCCGGCCGAAGGGCCCCGCGTCGATGCGGGTGTCGGGCGGCGTGGCGTCCGAGCTCCAGGTCACGACGGCGGGCGTCGGGTCGGGGTTGCCCGCCAGGTCGACCGCGCGCACGAGGACCTGGTGGGTGCCGTCGGCGAGCCCGCTCAGGGCGAGCTCCGCCCCGCACGGGTTCAGCGCCCCCCCGTCCACCGCGCAGCGGTACCCGGCGACGGGCTCGTCGGAGGAGAACGTCAGTCGCGCCTCGCCGCTCGGGCTGCGCGCGGGCGGCGCACCGGCGATCGTCGTCTGCGGCGCGGTGGCGTCGAGCACGAGCGAGACCGTCGCGGGGGTCGGGTCGACGGTGACGCCGTCCGAGGCGATCGCGGCGATCCGGAGCTCGAAGGGGCCGTCGGGCAGCCCGAACGCTCCCGCGGAGATCGGGGAGTCGCAGCCGAGGTCGCCGGATCCGACGACGGTGCAGACGAACCCGCCGCCGCCGTCGCCGACGGCGCGGAAGACGATCGGGGTCGACGCGTTCACCCGGGTACCGGACGCGGGCGAGTCGATCACGGTGTCCGGCGGGTCGACGAGGCCCTGCGCGAGCGCGCCCGGGGCGGCGACGAGCCAGGCGAGCGCGGCGATCAGCGCCACGAGGACGCGGCGGCGGGCGGGACGGTGCTGCGGCATGACGACGGCTCCCTTCTCGTGGACGGCGCGGGGTCATCGGACGGGGACCCGGACGGTGGCGGTGAGGGCGCGGCGCGGGGCCGCGGACAGACGGGCGCGGACGAGCAGCGGGCGGGCCTCGCGGCGGGCGCTCGTGAGCGCGCCGGCCGCGATCCGGCAGGTGAGGACGGCCGGGCGGTCCGCGGCGAGCGGGCGGGTGCGGCGGCAGCCGGGCGCCGTCACGGTGACGGTCCCGGCGTGCGGGGCGCGGACGGTGACGCGCAGCCGCCCGCGGTCGCCGAGCGTCGCGCGGGCGCGTAGCGGTGCGGGCGCGACAGGGGCGGCCGGCGCGGTGGTCGGGCCGGGCGCGGTCGTGGAGGTGGTCGTGCCGAGGTCGAGCACGGCGGGCGCGACCGCCGCGGCGGGCGGGTCGGACGGGACGGGTCCCGGCGTCCGCTCGGCGAGCCCCGGCCCGGCCGGGGGGTCCGCAGGTCCGCGTCGGCGGGGCGCTCGCGCGCGAACCGCACGGTCGCCTCGACCGCGGCGGCGATCTCCGCGAGGCTGTGCTCGCGGCGCGGGTCGCGCTCCTGCCACGGGGCGAGGAGCGCAGCGGTGCGCTGCGCGAGCTCGTCCAGGGCGGCGGTCGCGAGCGTCGTGCGCACGTCGTGGACGGCGTCGGCGTAGGCGCGCAGGCAGGCCGGGTCGCTCTGGCAGCCGGCGGCGAGCGCGCCGCCCGCCGCGGCGCCGTAGGGGATCCGCTCGCGGAACGCCTGGTCCATGCCCCACGGCAGCAGCGAGAAGACGCCGTCGGGGCCCGCGTGGAAGAAGACGTTGGACGGCGTCTCCCCGGCCAGCCCGGCGTAGCCGTCGAACTGGCCGACGTACCGCTCGGTCGCCAGGTAGCGGACGAGCGCGGGGACGTCGAGCGCGGGCGCCACCCGGCGCGCCCAGCCCTCGCCCGGCGTCGCCGCGAGGGCGGCGAGCCGCTCGAGGTCGGTGCGATCGTCGGGACCCTGGTCGAGCTCGAACGCGTCGGTCATCCCCGGGACCGCGTCGGCCGGCGGGGAGGGCGGTCCCTCCGCCTCGTACAGGTGGGTGGTCGCCGGGAAGTACCGGGCCAGGAGCGCGGGCTCGTAGGTCTCGACGTTGGCGTAGAGGCCGTAGGGCTCGCCGTCGAGCCGCACGAACGCGTAGCCGACCCGCGGGGCGGGCAGGCCGACCGCCGCGAACGCCGTGTACGCGAGCAGCTCGTGGACCATCGACGGGTCCTGGACCATGTTGTTCAGCGTCAGGGTCCGCACGCCGTCCGGGCGGTGCCCGCTGTCGAAGCGCAGCTTGAAGGCGGCCTTGCCGTCGAGGTCGCGGAAGGAGGTCGAGCCCTTCAGCCGGATCCGGCCCGGGGCCGCGGCGACCGTGCGGCCCGGGGTGCGGACGGCGATGGTCGCGGGCGCGTAGGTCATGGGTGCGCGCCGCAGCGCGTCACGGCTGCCCGCGGCGAGCGTCACGTCGATCTCGGCGACGGCCGCCGGGTCGTAGAGCCAGGCAGCGGGGAGCGCCGCGGCGTGCGCGGTGGCTCCCGGTGCGGCCGCCGCGCAGAGCGCGGCGGCCATCGTGGGGAGGATCGCCGGGAACCGGCGACCCCTCATCGCGTGACGACCCGGGGCAGCGACGCGACGACGCGCCCGGCGGCATTGCGGGCGGACAGCCGGACCTCGACGGCCGAGCCGGTGACGGGCAGCGGCGCGCGCAACGTCACGGTGCCGTCGGCGGCCGCGCGCCCGGTGCTGCGCAGCAGCACACCGCCACATCCCGGGGTGCGCACGCGCAGCCGCACGGTGCGGGCCCGCCGGGCCAGTGCGCGACCGATCGAGCCCTGCACGACGATCTCGGTCCCCTGGACCGTCGCGCCGGTGAGCCGCAGCGGCGCGGTCGGCGGCACCGCGTCGGAGCGCTGCCCGCTGACGCGGGCGCGGTCCGCTCCCCGCAGCCCGGCGCCGGGCCGCGCGATCGTGACGGTCGCGTTCCCGGCGGCGTCCAGGGTCGTGCTGCCGAGGCGCTCGAGGCCGCGGTGGACCGCGGCGGGCAGCCCGCCGAGGCTCGTGCCGGCGGCGATCGTGTAGCGGACGGTGCGGCGCGTCGGCCGGGTGACGCCGAGCAGGACGCGCGGCGGGGTCGTGCAGGCGGTGGAGGCGCCCCGCACGGTGGTGACGCGGTAGCCGCAGGTCACCGACGTGGCGTTGCCCGCGACGTCCCGAGCGGTCAGGACGACGGTCCGCTCGCCCGGGCCGCGGGTGTCGGCGGGCGCCTCCACGGCGCTCTCGGCGATCCCGGACCCGGTGTCGCCCGCGGTGCCGCGGACGATCCCGGCGCTGCCGACGGCGAACTCCGGCGTCCCGGCGGGGCAGGCGACGGCCGGCGCGGTCGCGTCGACGCGCACGGTGCGGCGCAGGACGCCCGAGGCCTGGCCGAGCGCGTCCTGCGCGGCGACCTCGACGACGCGGACCCCGTCGGCGAGCGTCCCGGACGGGGACAGCGAGCAGCCGTCGGGGAGGGTCGCCGCACTCGGCGAGGGCACGGGCGCGTCGATCGCGCAGCGCACCCGCGCACCGGCGGGCGCCGGGCTCGTGGCGACGGCGGCGGTCGGGGGCGTGCGGTACCAGCCCTCGCCCCCGTCGGGAGCGGCCGGGGTCAGGCGCAGCTCGGGCTCCAGCGACACGAGCAGCCGGGCGGTGAGGACGCGGCCGATCTCGAAGGGGGGCTCGTCGATCGTCGCGATCGTCCGGTCGTCGACCTGCGCGAGCCCGGCCGCGATGTTCGGGGGCAGGGCGGCGAGCCCGACGGTCAGCGGCTCGAGGAACCAGCCCGGGTCCTGGCGGTCGACGGCGACCGGTCGCCGGACCGGCCCGTCGTCGCCGCTGAACTGGCGGGCGACGAGCACGCGGCGACCGTCGGTGGCGGCCGCCGACTGGACGCCGGGGGTCAGCCCGTCGGTGCGCGCGGCGCTCACCGTGCGGGTGACCGCCAGCTCCCCGGCCCAGCCGCCGGCCGGGCGGGGCAGGACGTACGCGTCGACGTCCACGCCGGGGGCGCGCCGGTCGATCGACGGGACGACGATCGCCTCGTCCGCGACGACGGGGTCGCCGACCAGCCCGCCGACGGTGGCGGTCGCGGCCGGGGCCGTCGGATCGAGCGCGGCCCAGCCGGTCGCGGGGCGCTCGTAGACGATGACCGTGCCGAGGTTCCCCGCCGTGAGCACGATCAGCGCGCCGCGGGCGCCGACCGCGCCCGTCGGCGGCAGCGTGCTCACGGGTCGGTCGGGGAGGACCGTCGTCGCCGGCTGGCCCTCGCCGAAGCCCGTCGGGCCGGGCTCCCAGACGGTCACGGGCCCGCCGCGCCGCGAGCGCCCGGGCGCGACCCCGGGCCCGGCGACGAGCGCGGACCCGGCGAACGCGAGCACGTCCGCGTTGGCGGGGCGCGCGAGCGTCACAGGCCCGCTCCAGCCGGCGGCGCCGCGCTGCCAGACCAGGACGTCACGGCCGGCGGTCACCGCCACGACGCCGTCCCGGGCGGCGATCGCGTTCGGGCTCTGGGCCGACCCGCCGGCGCTGTCCGGGATCGTGAGCGTGGTGTCGGGTCGGCGCTCGGCGAGCGTGGCCGGCCAGCCCGCCGCCGGGCGGTCGTAGAGATCGACGACACCCGGGAACACGTCGTCGGCGGTGGAGCGCGGACCGCGGGCGACGGCGACGAGGCGGTCGCTGCCCGCCAGGAGCGCGGTGCGCCCGTCGAGGTCGGTGACCGATGGGACGAGCGGGGCCGCGGGCACGAGCGGGCCGGTGGCGGCGTGCCCGACCGTCGGGAACGCGACGAGCGCGAGCAGCGCCGCCGAGAGCTGGCGAATCATGGTGTCCCCCTACTGACCGTGATCGCGTCCCGGACCCTGCGCCCGGACCGCACGCCGGGCGCTTGGTCCCCCGGCGTGCGTTGAATGCTACGTGGCGCGCAGGCGCCACGCCACCCTGGTGGGCGCGCGGGCGCTCGCGCGGACCGGCGTCCGGCTCAGCGGAAGGTGAGCGCCTTCGTCGTCGTGGTGCCGATGGTGGCCCCGCGCGCGTCGACCGCCGCGGCGGAGAGCCGCAGCTTCAGCGCGCGCCCGCGCCGGACGGCCTTCAGCCGGCGCGTGCCCGCCTTGGTGGGTCGCAGCGTCACCCGGACCGTGCCGGCCCCGGTGCGGCGGCCGCTGCCGGTCGCGACGACCGTGCGGCCGGCCGTCAGGCGCAGCCGCACCGAGCAGGTCGCGGTGCAGCGCACGGTCGCCCGCCACCGCTTCGCGCGGAGGGTCCTCAGCACCGCCTTGGGCGTCGTGACCCGGCCGAGCGGCGAGCGCACGAGCGGGGCCGTCCCGCCGCCCGGCGTGGTGCCGCCGCCCGGCGTCGTGCCGCCACCCGGCGTGGTTCCGCCGCCCGGCGTCGGCACGGCGGCGGTGCGGACGGTGAACGGCGCCGAGAACTCGCTGTCGGACGCCGAGACGCCCAGCCGGTAGACGGTGTCGGGCCGGGCGCCGTCGACCCGCAGGGTGCCCGTCAGCGGTCCGGCCGCGTCGGGCAGGCCGTGGCGGTCGATCGTGCGAACCTCGGCGTCGTCGAGGAGCCGCAGGTCGATCTCGGGGATCTGCGCGCTCGGGTTCGAGGTCAGGGTGTAGGGCACCTCGATCGTCGTGGCGGTGACCGTGGGCGCTCCCAGCGTGAGGGCCGGCGCGAGCGGCGGCGTCGGCCGCGTGAACGAGGCGACCGGCGTCGAGAGCACGTCCCCGTCCTCGGTCCGCAGCACGGCGCGGTAGTAGATGGCGGCGCCGTTGGGCGCGTAGGCGAAGGCACCGTCGGAGGCGAAGGCGTACAGCGCGTCGTCGTAGTCGCGGCCGACGATCCGCCTGGCCGTGACCGTCCCCAGCGCGGGGGTGGTGCCGTACTCCAGCCAGGTCTCGCCGACCAGCCCGTTGGTGTCGACGCTCCAGGTCGGGATGCCGATCCCCTGGACGTCGCGCAGCGCCAGGCGCGGCGTGCCGCACGGTCTGCTGGAGGCAGGGAGCTGCGCGGTCGCCGGGGACGGGTCGACGTTCAGGGCCCGGTCGACCGCCTGCACGGTCAGCGTGCGCGTCCGCGCGCAGAGGTTGGCGACGAACGCGCCGGTCGCCGCGCACGTCGACGGGGTCAGGCTGCCGATCCCGCAGCGGAAGCTCGCGTCCTCGTCGGCCGCGAGGCTCAGCAGCGGCGTGGCGGGATCGGTGGCGTTCACGCCCGGGGTCGCGGTCTGCGGCGGGGTGCGGTCGACGAGGAACGGCAGCACGAAGGGCGAGGGGTCGCTGAGGCCCTCGGCGGTCGACGTGGCGCTGACCGTGTGGGCGCCCTCGGACAGCGCGGCCAGGGACCGGGCCTGCAGGCACGGCTGTGGAGCCCCGCCGTCGACGCTGCAGCTGCCCGCGAGATCGGTGCCGCGGGCCAGCGCGACCCGGGCCGCGACCCGCGGCGCGACGAGGCCGCCGACGCCGGGGAGGATGTCGGCCGTGGTCGCGCCCCCGCGGTAGAGCTCGCCGCTGAAGCCGCCGGGCGCCGTCGAGATCTGCCCGTCCTCGACCACGATCGTGTACTCGCGGCCGGGGACCGCGCGCCAGGTCTTCACGGTGGACGGACGCGCCCCCGGGCAGGCGTTCGTCGCCGACGCGGCGAACCCGCGCGGCGTGGCGTTCTCGTCGTAGACGTTCAGCAGCGGGCGCTCCGTGCCGGTGATCGGCCCGCACAGCTCCACCGAGGTCACGCCCGCACCCGCGGGAGCGATCCACCGGTACCAGACGTCCCGTCCACCGAGCACGACACCCTCCGGCGAGTCGCTCGCGTCGGTGAGCGTCCCGGAGAAGGCACCGCCCCCCGCCGCGATCGACTCCGCGTTCAGATACTGGTCGTTCGGTGGCGCGGCAGCCTGCGCCAGGGGCGCCGCGGCGACCAGCCCGAGTCCCGTCGCGATGAGCGTGGCGATCGTCCGTGCGCGCGTCCCCATGGGCGCGCAGGGTACGCCACGGCGCCCCGGCCGTCGATCTCGGATCGGTCGCAGATCGGGCTCGCGACGCACGACGGCCCCGGGGCGCCGAGGCGCTCCGGGGCCGTCGCGGGCGGGCGGGGCCCGGGACCGGACTCAGCTGCTGCAGACCGGCAGCAGCGCGAAGTTCAGCCCGAACACGTTCAGCACGTTGATGTTGCCCAGACCCGTCGAGATCAGCAGCTCGCGCCGTCCGCCGCAGGCCAGCGAGCCCGTGGAGGTCGAGGCGGGCGCCGTCACGATCGAGCCGTCGCCGCGCGCCCACACGAAGCGGGCCGAGGCGGTCGCCTTCGACGCCTGCGTGCCGACGTTGAACGAGTTCACCAGCGGCGGGTAGGAGATCCCGTCCATCACGAACGGCTGCGCCACCCCGCCCGCGTTGCGCGAGTCGAAGAACATGTAGAGCAGCGGCAGGTTCTGCCCGAACGAGCTGATCGTCGTGTTCGCCGGCCCGGTCCCGAGGTCCAGGCTGAACGTCTTGAACGTCAGGCCGCCCGCGTTCGTGTCCGGGTCACCGAACTTGATCTCCGGGTCGGTCGGCGTGAGCTTCAGCTTCGCGCGGAAGGTCGTGAAGTCCGTCGCCGCCGTGCCAGTGCCGAGCGACCCCTGGTCGTCGAAGTTCAGCGACGCCGAGGCCTTGTACGGCCGGCCGTTGCCGTTGGCGTTGTAGCGGTTGCCGATCTTGTCCTGCGGCGGGCCGCTGCACGGGTTGAAGATGTTGCCGCCCGAGCACCCGCGCGGCCCCGAGGTCGTGTTCCCCGGGACGTTGGGGTTCGGCCGGCGGCACCCGTTGCCCGGGTCGAGGCACGCGGTGAGCTTCGGCGCGACGTTGTCGAACGCGAGCTTCGCCGACGGGATCGACCCGAGGTTGGTCGCGAACAGCTCCAGGCGCGCGAGCTTCTGCGAGTTGTCGAAGTTGATCGACGACGGCACCGACGGGTCGTTGGAGAGGTTCACGAACAGCTTCGTCGAGGCCCCCGGGCGGTTGATCAGGCCGTCCACGTCGGACACGGTGGTCCCCGCGGGGATCGCCGCGTCGATCGTGATCGGCCGCGCCTTCGCCGGGTCCTGCTGCAGCTGCAGCGCGACCGGCTCGAGGTTGACGTCGATGACCTTCGCCCCCGTGAGCCGCAGGGCGATCCCGAAGTTCGCCGGATCGGTCGCGAACTTCAGCAGGTCGTTGCTGGCCGTGGCCTGCGTGACCGTGCCGGGGATCGGCGACGCCGGGTCGATGAACTGCGGCAGCGTGCCGGAGCCCCCGTGGGCGGCCAGGCGGATCTGCCCGATCGGGTCCGGCTGCCCGGCCCCGTTGAGCCCGGCGATCGTCGCGAGCGAGCCCTCCTCGGGGATCGTGATCGTCGTGCTCAGCGGCAGGTCGTGCAGCGCCGCCTGGACCACGGACGCCCCGGGCAGCAGCTCCAGGCCGCTGGTGTCGAGCGTCACGAGGCCGATGCGGGCGTTGCCGAGGACCTGCAGCCGCGTGCCGTTCGGCCCGTTGGCGCCCGGGTTGTCCCCGAGCTCGAGCGTCAGGTCCGACGGGAGGCTGTCGACGAGCGCCTTGACACTGACCGGCGCGCCGCCCTCCTCGAGCGGCACCTCGGCGTCGATGTCGAGCTTCTTGCCGCCGTTGGTGAGGCCGCGCAGCTTGACCGGGTCGAGGTCCAGCGTGATCGACCGGACGCCGGACAGCCGCGTGCGGATGTCGAAGCCGGAGGTCTGGCTGAACTTCAGGAGGTCGTTGAGCGTGCCCGCGCCGCCCGCGGCCGCGTCGTAGTCGTCGGCCGGCAGGTTCGCCGTGCCGCTGCCCGCGGCGAGCCGCAGCTGGCCGATCGGGGTGAGCTGGCCCTGCGCGTCCCGCGCGGTGACCCGGGCGAGGTCGCCCTGGTCGGGCAGCGTCACGTCGACGTCGACCGGCAGGTTCTCGATCTCCGCCTCGACGGCGTCGGCGCCCTCCAGCAGCTCGAGGCCGCGGGTGGAGAGCTTGACGAGGTCGATCGGCTCGCTGCCCTTGAGCATGAGCTTCGACCCGTTGACGGTGTCGCCCTCGAGGTTGTCCCCGAGGCCGAGCTCGACGACGGCGGGCAGCCGGTCGATCGTGCCGGCGACCTCGAGGTCACGGCGCGGCGTGCCGTCCTCCGCGGTCTGCGGGAGCTTGGCGTCGACCGTGAACACGCGGCCGGCCTGCATCTCGGTCTTCAGCACGAGCGGCGCGAGGTTGACCTCGAGGCGCTTGAGCTGGAAGACGCGCAGGGCGAGCGCGAGCTGCTCCTGGGTCGGGTCCTCGGCCTTCTCCTCGTCGGTGAGGGTGGCGTCGATGATCGCCCCGGCGGTGCCCGCGGGCAGCACCGGGTAGGAGCGGTTGCGGCTGCGCGCACGGATGTTCACGGAGCCGATCGGCTGGTCGGCCGTCAGCTTGATGCCCGAGAGGTCGGTCGCCTCCGGGTCCGCCTCGTTGGCCGTCCCGAGACCGAGCGTGAACGCCTGCGGGACGTCGCGCAGGTCGACCTCGATGCCGGTGGCACCGAGGAAGAGCGGCTCGCGCCCGTCGATGTCGGCGAAGATCTGCCCGATCGGGGCGGAGCCCGTGTACCGGACCTCCCCGGCCTGCAGGTCGAGGTCGAGCGTCAGCTCCTGCGGCAGGTCGAGGATCTTCGCCTGGGCCGCGAACGCCTCGGTCGAGACGTCGGCGACGAACGGGCCGCCGGCGGTCTTGGACTTCAGGCTGATCGCCTCGTCGAACTGCACGCTGAGCTCGCGGAGCTCGAGCACGCGGATGCCGACGCGGAACGGCTCGCCCGGCTTGGAGCGCAGGACCGCGCCCTGGGCCGGCTGGCCCTCCGAGGTCGGGTAGGTGAACTGGCCGGCCTCGTCGGAGGCGGCGAGCTCGATCTTGCCGACCGGGGTGCCGTCGGCGTCCGGGTCGTTCGGGTCGATCGCCTTGACGGTCGCGCGCCCGTTGGCCTGCGAGAACGACAGGGCCACGTCGGACGGCAGGCGCTCGATGTCGCCCTGGATGTAGCGGCCGCCGCCGAGGATCGGCTCGTCGGACTCGGCGGACAGCGTCAGGCGCTGGATGCCGACCGGGTCGCCGTTCTCGTCCCGGCCCTTGAACGTCAGGGCGTTCGGGTTGTCGCTGGAGCCGTCGAGGTCGACGGCGAGCTCCGCCGAGGCGGGCAGGTCGGCGATGTCGGCGACCGCGGTGAGCAGGCCGTCGACGTCGACGTCGGCGACGAAGCGGCTGCCGGCGGTGCGGTCGATCTGCAGGCCGATGCCGCTGCCGGTGTCGAGGCCGACCGCGAGCTTCTTCAGCCCGGCGACCTTGACCGCGATGCCGTACTCGTCGGCGGTGTCGTGGTAGCGGACGCCCTGCTCGGTGAGCGGGAACGGCGCGTCCACGTCGTCGGCGACGTGCAGCTCGAGGTCGCCGAGCGCCTGGCCGTCCGGGATCGCGACCGTGGCGCCGTTGCCGGCGGAGTCGAGGCCGACGGTGAGGTCGGACGGGACGTCGGTGAGGCGACCCTGGAGCTTGCGCGCCCGGTCGAAGATCGGCTGGTCGGAGCGGGCCGAGAAGGAGATCTCGTCCACGCCGACGGGCTCGTCGTCGTCGTTGCGGCCCGCGTAGGTGAACCGCGCGTTCTGCAGGTCGAACCCGAGCGAGGTGCGGGCGGGCAGCTTGTCGATGCGCGCCGTGGCCGTCAGGTCGTCGGTGGTGGCGTCGATCGAGAACGGCGTGCTGCGCAGCCGCGCGTCGATGTCGACGTCCTGGCCGTCGAGCTGCAGCCCGATGCGGCGGAGGTCGAGGAGGCGGGCGGCGAGCACGAACGGCTGGCCGGCCTTGTCCTGGTAGATCGCGCCCTGCTCGCCGTCGGCGATCGCCGGGGCGGCCTGGTCCTCGGGGAGGTCGGTCGCGAGGATCGACACCTCCTCGATCGGGGAGTCCGCGTCGACCGTCGCCGACGGGGCGGCGGGGTCGATCGTGATCGAGGCCCGCTTGGCGAGCTTGCGGATCGTGCCCTCGACGCGGGTGGCGCGCCCGAGCAGCGTGCCGGTGCGGGCGATCGCCTTGAGGGTGATCTCGTCGATGACGTCGCTGTTGTCGAACTGCAGCGCGCCGCCGTCGAGGTCGAGCGTGGCGTCGAGCGCGGACGGCAGGTCGGCGATGCGGGCGTCCGCGTCGAGGTCCGCGGTGCGGGCCTTGATCGTGAACGGGCCGCTCGCGGTGCGGGTCACGAGCGTGACGGTGTCGTCGAGGAGCGCCACGACCTTCTTCAGGCCGCGGACGCGAGCGCCGACCGCGTAGCGGGCGGGCGTGTCGAGCAGGACGGCGCCCTGGTCGTCGTCGGCCGGGAGGGCGTCGGCGAGGCCGGCGACCGTGTCGGCGGCGGCGACCTCGACGAGGCCGATCGGCTCGTTGGCCTCGACGCGGGCGCCGTTGCCGGCCTGCGCGAGGTCGACGACGGTCAGCGGCGCGAGGCCCTCGACGCGGGCGCGGACCGCGGTCGCGCGGCCGAGCAGCGGCCGGGTGGAGACCGCGTCGAGCAGGACCCGGTCGATGCCCTCGCCGTGGCCGTCGACGGTGAGCTTGCCGGCGGGCAGGTCGAGGGTCGCGTCGAGCTCCTTCGGGAGGTCCTCGATGCGGCCGGTGGCGTTCAGCTCGTCGGTGCGGAAGCGGACCGAGAACGGGCCGCCCTCCGTCTTGGTGCCGACGCGCACGACGTCCCCGGCGACGCGGGCCGCGACCTTCTCGAACTCGCGGATGCGGGCGGCGATCGTGAACTCGGTGGCGGTGTCGACGACCTTGGCGCCCTGCTCGTCACCGGCCGGGAGGTCGGCGGCGCGGTCGGGCGGTGTCGCGGAGACGATCACCTCGGCGGAGCCGATCGGCTCGTTGGCCTCGAGGCGGGCGCCCTCGCCGTCCTGCGCGATGTCGAGCACGAGGTCGGCGGGGATCCGCTTGACGGTGGCGTCGAGGTACCTCGCCCGGCCGAGGAGGGCCTGGCGGGCCGCGAGGGCGACGTCGAGGCGCTCGATCGTCGCGGGCGAGTCGTCGGCGTCGCGACCGACCACGGTGACCTTGCCGTTCGGCAGGTCGAGGGTCGTGTCGAGCTTCGCCGGCAGGTCGCGGACCTGGGCGGTGCCGGTGAGGTCGTCGGTGTCGACCGAGAGGTCGAACGGGCCGCCGCGCGTGTGCGTCTTCAGCCGCACGAGGTCCTGGCCGAGCGCGGCGCTGACGGACTTCAGGCCGAGGATGCGGGCGCCGACGGCGAAGGTGCCGCCCGTGCGGTCGACCAGGGTCGCGCCCTGGCGGTCGTCGGCGGGCAGGTCGCCGCCGGAGCGGAAGTCGATCGCGCGGTTCGCGGCGACGAGCTCGATCGAGCCGATCGCGTTGGAGGCGTCGACGGACAGGTCGTCCCCGTCGGTGTCGAACCGCAGGTCCAGGGAGGCGGGGATGTCCTTGACGCGCCCCTGGATCCGGGTGGCGCGGGCGATGAGCGCGCTGCCGGGCCGCGGGTCGGCGGCCGTCAGGTCGAGCTGCCCGATGCCGCGGGGGCTGCCGTCGGCGGCCTTGCCCTCGAAGGTCAGGCGGCCACCGTCGAGGTCGAACCCGAGGTCGACGTCGGCGGGCAGGTCGCGGATGTCGCCCGCGACGTCCAGCGCGTCGGTGCGCAGGGCGACCGAGAACGGGCCGCCCGCCGTGACGGCGGAGAGGCGGGGCGCCCCGGTGGTGTCGAAGGCGACCTTGCGGATCCCGTCGACGCGGGCGGAGACGAGGTACTCGCCGCCGGGCAGGTCGCGGTAGATGGCGCCCTGGCCGCCGCCGGCCGGGAGGGTCTCGGGGCCGTTGGAGGCGATGATCTCGGCGCGGCCGAGCGCACGGTCGAGCGTGATGCCGCCCTTGCCGTTCGCGGTCTCGATGCGCGCGTCGAGGCTCGACGGGAGGTCGACGAGCGTGCCCTTGAGCTTCGTGGCGCGGCCGAAGAACGGGGTCGTGGAGACGGCGTCGAGCTCGATCCGGCCGATCCCGGTGCCGTGGCCGTCGTAGGTGAGGCGGCCGTTGTCGAGGTCGAGGCTGGCGTCGAACCAGGCGGGCACGTTCTTGACGCGGGCGTCGATGCGCTGGCGGGTGTCGACGATGCGGGCGAGCAGCGGCGTGGACGCGAGCTTCGCGGACACGGTCGGCGTGCCGCTCAGGCGGGCGGTCGCGGACTGCAGGCCGGGGATCTTCGCGCTGACGGAGCGCAGCGTGCCGTCGTCGTCGCTGTAGACGTAGGCGGGCTCGGTGTCGGGGAGGAACTTCGGCTCGCCGTTGGCCTGCCCGAGCTTCGCGAGGCCGAGCGGGCCGCCGGTGGTGGCGACCTGGACGTCGTCGCCCGCGACCGTCGCGGTGAGCCCGGTCGGCACGTCGGCGAGGTTGAGCTTCGTCTTCTGGCGCAGGACGCCGTTCTCGGTGCGCTGCAGGGTCGCGTCGATGGTGGCGACGCGCGCCGAGGCCGAGTAGGTGGCGCGGGTGCCGCCGGCGGTGCTGGCGGCGATGCTGAGCGTGCCGGGGAGGTTCGTGATCTGCGCGTCGAACGCGTCGGTGGTGGTGCCGTCGACGACGCGGCCGGCCACGGTGGTGGGGCCGGGGCGGTTGGTCGTCAGGGTCGCGGCGAGGTCGGAGCCGGCGCGCGCGACGATGGTGGCGGTGTCGGGCGAGGCGCCGTAGTCGATCGAGACCTCGGTGGGGTTGACGCGGGCGCTCGAGGTGCCGTCGAAGAGCCCGGCGATGAGCTTGATGCGGTTGCGCCGCAGCGTCTGGCTGAGGGTGACGCGGAAGTCGCCGCCCGGGCGGGTGATCGTGTCGAGCGGGGTCTCGAGCGTGAAGCCGCCGGGCGCCTGGTCGGCGGTGGCGTCGTAGCCGAAGGAGAGGTTGCGGCGGCCGAGGATGCGGGTGGAGGTGTCGGAGACGACGACCTCGACGGACACCGGGAGGTTCGCGGCCGACTTGAGCAGGTCGCGGTTGACCTTGAGGCCGATCGTGTTCAGGGAGGTGAGGGTGAGCGTCGCGTTGAGGTCGGCGAGCGCCTCGTCGTCGACGTTCAGGGCGGCGGGGACGCCGATCAGCGCGGGGGTCGAGCGGGTGAGGATCGTGCCGTTGGGGCGCTTGTAGCGCGTGACGACCTCGTAGTGCAGCAGCGAGGAGGCGCAGGTCAGAGAGGTGAGCCCGGAGCCGATGGCGCCGAGGCCGTTGCCGAGCCCGGGGACGGTCGCGAGCTGCTGGCTGAGCGAGCTGACGGTCGGGCAGACGACGCCGTTGACGAGGGTCGTGGTGGCCCCGAGGGTCTGGGAGACCAGGCCGGAGGTGGCGGTCGTGGTCTGGTTGACGGTCTGGTTCGTCGTGGTGACGACCGGGCCGAGCAGCCCGCCGAGCAGGCCGGCGTTGGCCGCGGGCGCAGCGGCGAGCGGCGCGGCGACGGCGACGGATGCGACCAGCGCGGCGCGCACGCCGCGAGTGGACCCGAGCATTGGAACCTCTTCCCCTGATGGCGTTCCGACCGCGCTCCCGGCACGGCCGACCCCTATGGACAGCCAGGCCCACCCGCAGGGGTCGGCCCGGACGTGGCGCACGGTAGTGCACCGTCTTGTCGCAGGTCAAGAGACCGTTTGCCGGTGCTACACCCGGTTTTCCGGTGCTTTTGATGAACGCCCGCGTCTTTCTGAGGGATTGCGCATGAAATAGCGGTTTTCACACAAAAGCTGGCGCGTTGAAGCGCTATCTGCGGACCGTTCCTCGGCGCCCGCGCGCCCCTCGCCGGGGCTCAGGACCAGGTCTGGAGCTCGAGGATGTTGCCCTCGGGGTCGCGGGCGTAGACGACGGTGAGCTCCCCCACCCCGGGGATCGTGGTGTGGGCGACGCGGCCCAGCTCGCCGCCTCCCGCCCGCAGCAGCGCGGCGAGCGTGCCGGGCACGTCCTCGACGCGGAACGCCAGGTGGCCGAACCCGAGCCGGTCGGCGACCGGGTCGGTCTGCTCCACGGGGTCGTCGTACTGGAAGAGCTCGAGCGTCGGCCAGGTCTGCGGGTCGGCCTCGGGCGGCCCGGGGAGCCGCAGGTGCGCCCCGCGCAGG
Source organism: Conexibacter sp. W3-3-2 (assembly GCF_009707605.1). Taxonomy (NCBI): domain Bacteria; kingdom Bacillati; phylum Actinomycetota; class Thermoleophilia; order Solirubrobacterales; family Conexibacteraceae; genus Conexibacter; species Conexibacter sp. W3-3-2. Next base: position 2,686,345 of record NZ_WLYW01000001.1, read on the forward strand.
CGCGCGCCCGCCGCCAGTCCCGCCGAGTCCTCGAGCCACGCGCCGCGCAGGTCCCGCTCGGGGAGCAGCAGCTCGCAGCCGAAGACGGAGACGTAGAAGTCCGCGAGGGCGCGCCAGTCCCGCGCGACCAGGTTCGTGTGGACGTAGCGCACGCCCGCAGGCTAGCGGCGAGATCCCGCTGACGGCCCGGCCGAACCGGCGGTCCGGCCCGGGGGTCGCTGCTACGGTCGCGGTCCCCGAAGGAGGCACCGATGCTCAAGCAGGCCGTCGCCGTTCCCACCACCGTCGCCGTCCTCGCGCTCACGGCGTCCGCGACCGGCGCCCCGCCCGCCGAGCTCACCGCGCCGGCCGCGACCGCGGCACCGACGGCGAGCGCCACGGCGAGCTCCCGCGCCGCGAACGAGCGGGCGATCCGCACGTGCGTGAACCGCGAGCGCGAGAAGCGCGGCCTCGCGCCGCTGCGGGTCAACCCGTCGCTCGCGCGGGCCGCGCGCGATCACGCGGAGAACATGCGCCGTCAGGGGTTCTTCGACCACACCGACCCGGAGGGCCGTGGTCCCTCGGAGCGGGTGGAGCGCCTGACGGGCGTGTTCTCCGGTGTCGGGGAGAACATCGGCGGCGGCTACGCGACCGGGGCGGCGGCATGCCGCGCGTGGATGCGCAGCAGCGGCCACCGGGCGAACATCCTGCGGTCCTCGTACGCGCGGATCGGCACCGGCTACGCGCGCGGCGGCCGGCTGCGGCACTACTGGGTGCAGGTCTTCGCGACCGCGCCGCGCGGCTGAGCGCGCCGCGGCCGGGCGACCGGGTCCGGCTCAGGCGATCCGGACCTCGCGACGCCCGTCGAGCTCGACCTCGAGCAGCGCGCTGCCGTCGGCGGCGGCGGTGAGCTCGTCCACGAGGCCACCGCGGACGGTGTACTGCCGGCCGGGCACGAGCTGCTCCAGCCGCAGCGTCGTGCGGACGGGTCCGGCACCGGGCCGCAGGACGAGGTCGAGCGCGTGGCCGTCGGTGACGGCGCGGGCGACCTGCACCTCCGGGTAGGCGGCCTCGGCGAGGCGGGGACCGGTCGTCCAGGTCTCGGGCACGCCGTGGGCGATGAGGTCGCGCAGGCCGCTGCGCCGCCCGAACCGGGCCAGGTTCGCGTAGCAGTTGGCCAGCGGCGAGGCACCGTCGTAGCGGCGGGCGCCGTGGTGGTCGGCGGTGGGGGTGCCGGCGGCGAGCGCCGTCTCGGCGGCGCGGGCGACGTCCTCGTCGCCGAGCTCGCGCGCGGCGAGCGTGGTGGCGACGTGGCCGAAGGTCTCGGAGCCGAGCTTGTAGTTCCCGGGGTCCAGGCGGTCGGACACGGCGCGCGGCGTGTGCAGGACGCCGTCGCGCAGCGTCAGCGTGTTCTCGCGCAGCAGCCACCAGGTCCGGTGGGCGATCTCCGGGAGGGTCGGGTTGAGCCAGAACGAGGTGCCGAGCTGCAGCGCCGCTCCGGTCCAGAAGTTCCAGGACAGGCCGAGGTGCGCGGAGCGCACGCCGATCATGCGGCCGTCCGGGCGCAGGAAGTCCGACTCGTAGGCGGCACGCAGGCGGGGCTCGGTGGCGGCGAAGTGGTCGGTGCCGTGCAGCCGGTCGTGGCTGAGCAGCGTGTTCATCCCGAAGGAGTTGCAGACCGGGTAGATCCAGTTCGGCTCGCAGGCGAAGAGCGCGTAGGGCGAGGCGTCGACGTTGCGGCGGATCTGGTCGGCGAGCCCGCCGAAGTCGTAGGCGTAGGCCTCGTCCTGCGACCAGCGGAAGGTCAGGGCGCCGGGCCGGCTGTAGCGGTCGTCGTTCAGCGTTGCGTAGGCCCCGACCATGATCCCGTGCCAGCCCGAGAGCATGATGTTCTCGTGGGTGTCGAGCGGATCGCGGTTGAGCGACAGGTTCCCCCACGCGTTCTCGATCGCCCAGTAGCCCCAGACGCGCCGGTCCAGCATCTTCTCGATCGCGTTGCGCTGGCCCTCGGCGAGGTAGCCGCCGAACGCGGGCGTGCGGGTCAGCTGGGCCATCGCGAGGCTGTTGGACAGCGCGGTGAGCTGGTACCGCAGCGCCGCCTCGCGGAACTGGTCGATGTGCGTGAAGCCGTCGAAGCGGTCGAGCGGCTGCAGGGCGAGGTCGAGGCTGTAGCGCAGGTGCGCGAGGTCGTCCTCGGAGTGCTCGACGACGGGCAGGTGCGCCTCGACGGTCGGCGGACCGGTGACGGTGAAGCGCTCGTGCGCGAGGCGATCGTTGGCCACGCGGCGGCGGGCGAGCTGGCGGCGGTGGCGGACCTCGACGACGAGCCGCGCGAGCAGGGCGAGCGCGGGGACGGCCAGCGCGACGGCGATCACCGCGCCGGTGCCGGGAGCGGCGTCGTCGGCGCGCCAGGCGGCGAGCCCGGCGGTGAGCGCGAGGACGATCGGGGGCAGCACGACGGGGCCGGCCGCCCACCAGATCGACAGCGACGAGACGAACGCGAGGGTCGCGACGAGACCGAGGATCGGCGAGCCCTGGGCCCACAGCCCGCCGCCCGGGGCGACGATGCCGAGCCCCAGCGCCTGCAGCGCCGCGGACGCCCCGAGGACCGCGGGCAGGACGCCGAGGACCCAGACGGCGGCGTAGACCGCGAGCGCCCGGCGCATCCGGGCGGCGCTGACGGGTCCGAGCGCGCCCGCCGGCGGGGGATCAGCGCGGTGACGGCACGGTCCCCCGGCCGGTCCTGGGTCACGGGCTGGGGACGGACGAGCAGATCGGTCATGCGAGGGGCCTGAGGGTGTCGGGGACGGGGCGGCGCGGCGCCGGGGCGTAGGCGTCGCGGACCAGGAGCGCGAGGCCCGCGACGACGAGCACGGGACCGGGCGCGTGCAGGAGCTGCGAGTGCTCGACGACGTGGAGCACGTGCGCGAGGAGCTCGGTGACGAGCAGCCAGGCGATCCCGGCGGCGATGAGCGCCGACGGCAGCGTCGGGCGGCGGAGTCGGCGCGCCCGACGGGGCGCGGCGGCCTTGGGTCGTGGCGCGACGGCCGGCCGCTCGGACGCGACGACCGGGTCGGTGCCCGGCACCGGCCGGCGGGCGGGCGGCGCGAGCAGCTCGGCGGTGGCGAAGCGCCCGGGCATGAGCCGGGCGAGCGCGGGGCGCAGGGCGCCCAGGACGAGTGCGATGGCGATGCAGCAACCCATGGTGGTGTGGCGCCGGACCAGAAGTGAGACGGGACCGTGTCAGGTCCGGCGTGCCCGGACGGTACGAGTTGACACGACGCCGTGTCAAGTCGGTGGCGGCGTCGGACCGCGCGCGCTGCGAGGATGACCGCGTGCCCCCCCGTCCGGCCCTACCGCGGCGTCAGCGCCAGCGAGCGCACCGCGCTACGCCGCCGGCAGCTCCTCGCCGCCGGCCTCGTGGTCGTCGGACGGGACGGCGTGGCCGGCACGACGGTCGGCGCGGTGTGCACCGAGGCCGGCCTGACGAAGCGCTACTTCTACGAGGCGTTCAGCGAGCGCGAGGCGCTGCTGACGACGCTGCTGGACGATTTCCACCGCACGCTGCTCGCGGACATCGTGGCCGCGCTCGACGGGATCCCGGCCGACCCGGTGGCGCGCACGCGCGTGGCGATCGACCGTCTCGTCTCGTCGCTCGAGGACCCCGCGACGGCCCGGCTCTACGTCGAGGCGGTCGCCGTCCCCGCCCTCGAGGCCCTGCGTGAGCAGGCCTACGAGGACTTCGCCGATCTCGTGCTGCGGCACGTGCTGGGCCTGCGCCGCCCCGGCCGCAAGGACCGCGTGACCGCGCTCGTGCTCGTCACCGGCATCACGCAGGCGGTGATCACGTGGCTGCGCGGCAGCACCGGGCTGGAACGACGCACGCTCGTCGCGCACCTCACCGCGATGTCGGTGCGCGCCGCGGCGCGCTGACGGTCGCGCTGGCGCGCCGGCGCCCGCTGCGCCACCATGTCGCGGCGCGGGTCGTCCGACCCCGCTCCACACGATCACCGGGGACCCATGACCGCACCGCGCCTCCTGCTGCCGGCGTGTCTCGCCGCGCTCGCCCTCCTGCCCGCGTCGGCGTCGGCGACGACGTTCTGCGTGCCGACCTTCAGCGCCGCGTGCCCGGACGACGGGACGACCGTCGCCCAGGCCAGCCTCGAGACCGCGATGAGCACGAGCGGCAGCGACGGGACCGCCGACACGATCGTCCTGGGCCCCGGGGTCTTCTCGACGACCTCGACGTTCACGCCGACCGGCACGGACGCGCTGACCGTCGTGGGGCAGGGCGCCGGCGCGAGCTTCCTGACCAGCAGCTCGGGCGCCAACGTGTTCGTCGTGTCGCTCACGGGCCGCGGACCGACGCTGCTGCGCGACCTCTCGATCGTCGTCGGCGAGAGCTTCCCCACCGACAACGGGAGCGCGCTCAACGCCGACGCCGGGACGATCCTGCGGGACGTCGAGGTCGAGCTGCGCAACCCGCCGTCGCCCGGCGGCACGGGCTCCTACGGCCTGACGTTCAACGGGGGCATCAGCAGCCTCGAGCGCGTCCGCATCGCCCCGTCGGGCAGCGGCGCGCTCGCGACCGCGCTGGACGTCGGATCGGCCACCCCCACCGGCCTGACGGCGACGCAGCTGACGATCGCGCAGCCGCGGGTCACGGCGATCCGCGCCGAGAGCGGCTCACCGGTGACCGCGTCCCGTGTCGTCGTCCTCGGGGCGCGCTCGACCGCGGTGCTCGCCCGGCCCGCCACGGTGACGCTGACGAACCTCCTGCTGACGATGGCCGCGGACACCCCGCCCGTCGCCGCCACGTCGCCGAGCGCGACCGCGTCGTCCGTGACGCTCGACCACGCGACGATCGTATCGTCCGCCCCCGGGGCGACCACCCCGCCGGTGGGGGCGACGGCCCAGTCGACCGGTGGCGCGACCGTCACGGTGACGAACTCGATCGTGTCCGGGTTCGCGGGCGCCGGGCAGCGCTCGGCCACCGGCGTCGGGCCGGCGCGGATCGCCCTGAGCGCCAGCCACGTGCCCGGCGTCGTCGGCGCGGCCGGCCCGGGCAGCACGTCGGCCACCGACATGGTGCTGAGCGCCCCCACGTTCGCGGACCCCGCGGGGTTCGACTTCTCGCTCGCCGCCGGATCCGCGGGCGTCGACGCGGGCACGCCGGGGACCGCGTCGCCGACCGTGGACCTGAACGGGAACCCGCGGGTCGTCGACGGGAACGGCGACGGGACCGCGATCCGTGACATCGGCGCCTACGAGCGCCCGGCGCCGCCGCCCGCCCCCGCGCCCCAGCCGTCGCCCACCCCCGCGCCGGGGACGGGGACGGGGACGCCCGGGACGGGCACGGTGCCGGGTCCGGGCGGCGGCACGATGGCCGGGCCCGCCGACACGACCGCCCCGGAGACGTTCCGTCGCGGTGGCCCCGGGTCGCGCCTGCGCCGCGGGATCGCGACGTTCCGCTTCGGCGCCAGCGAGCGCGGCGTCCGCTTCCAGTGCCGCCTGGACGGCGGCCGCGTGCGGACGTGCACGAGCCCGCTGACCCTCCGGCGCCTGCGTGCCGGCCGGCACGTGCTGCGCGTCCGCGCGATCGACGCCGCGGGCAACGCGGACCGCACCCCGCTCGTGCTGCGGTTCACGGTGCCGCGGCGCCGCTGAGGCGAGCAGGCGGAAACGGCGGAGGCCCCGCGCGTGCGGGGCCTCCGGGTCCTGCCGATGCGGTCCGTGGGGACCTACGAGATGCCGGCGAGCTCGTCCTCGGCGTAGTCCTGGCCGAGGTGCGTGATGACCTCTTCGCCCATCATCCAGCGCAGCGTGTTCTTCAGCTTGGTCAGCTGGATGAACAGGTCGTGCTCGGGGTACAGGCCGGGCGCCACCTGCGGGGACTTGTAGTAGAAGCTCAGCCACTCCTGGATGCCGCCCATGCCGGCCCGCTGGGCGAGGTCCATGAACAGGCAGAGGTCGAGCGCCAGCGGCGCCGCCAGGATCGAGTCGCGGCAGAGGAAGTCGACCTTCATCTGCATCGGGTAGCCGAGCCACCCGAAGAGGTCGATGTTGTCCCAGCCCTCCTTCGCGTCACCGCGCGGCGGGTAGTAGTTGATGCGGACCTTGTGGTAGACGTCGCCGTAGAGCTGCGGGAAGCGCTCCGGCTCCAGGACGTCCTCGAGCACGCCGAGCTTCGACGTCTCCTTGGTCTTGAAGTTCTCGGGGTCGTCGAGGACCTCGCCGTCCCGGTTGCCGAGGATGTTCGTCGAGTACCAGCCGTTGAGGCCGAGCATGCGGGCCTTGAGCATCGGCGCCAGCACGGTCTTCAGGAGGGTCTGGCCCGTCTTGTAGTCCTTGCCGGAGATCGCGACGCCCTGCTGCTCGGCGAGCGTGCGCAGCGCCGACGTGTCGACGGCGAGGTTCGGCGCGCCGTTGGCGTAGGGGACGCCCTCGAGCAGCGCCGCGTAGGCGTAGAGCATCGACGGGGCGATCGACGGATCCTCGGCGTCGATGGCGGCCTCGAAGGCGTCGAGGCTGGCGTGGGCGGCACCGGGCTCGATGTAGACCTCGGTCGAGCCGGACCAGATCATCACCAGGCGGGCGCAGCCGTGCTCCTCGCGGAAGCTGCGGATGTCCTTGCGGATCTGCTCGAGCATGCCGCGCTTGGAGGTGTCCGCCATGACGTTCTCGGGCTCGAGGCGCTTGACGTAGGCGCCGTCGAAGGCGGCGGGCATCGGCTTGATCGCGCGCAGCGCGTCCTCGATCGGGGCGAGGTGCTCGTGGCGGTCCAGGACGCCGGCGTTGACGGCGGCCTCGTAGGCGTCGGCCTTGTAGGGGTCCCAGGCGCCGAAGACGATGTCCTCGAGGGCGGCGAGCGGGACGAAGTCCTTGATCAGCGGCACGTTGTCGTCGGTGCGCTTGCCCAGGCGGATGGTGCCCATCTGGGTGAGCGAGCCGACGGGCTCGCCGAGACCGCGCTTGGCGAGCTCGACGCCGGCGATCAGCGTGGTGGTGACGGCACCGAGGCCGACGTTGAGGATCCCGAGCTTGCCCTCAGCGGGCGCGACGGTCGGAGCAGGCGTGTCAGGCATATGCCCAACGTAAGCCATTCCGCACGGACAGTTACGTTCGTGAAGAAAGTCCGTTGTATGGTCTCCGAGCGGTGAACGATCAGATCCTGCCCAACCTCACGGTCCAGCAGCTCGAGTACCTCGTCGCCGCGGCCCGCGAGCCGACGTTCGCCAGCGCGGCCCGCGCCGTCGGGGTCTCCCCCTCCGCGCTCTCGCAGGGCCTCGCCGAGCTCGAGCGCCGCGTCGGCGTGCGGATCTTCCGGCCCGTCGGCCGCGGGCGCGCGCTCACCGAGGACGCCGACGTCGTGCTCCGCTACGCCGAGCGCGTGCTCGCCGAGACCGGGGAGCTCGCCCGCTGGACCGCGCAGCGGCGCTCCGGGCACGCCGGCCCGCTGCGCGTCGGGATGATCGACGTGGCCGCGGTCGACCACTTCCCCGCCGCGCTGCGCACGTTCCGGGCCGACCGGCCGGACGTCGACCTGCGCCTCACCGTCGCGCCGTCCGCCGCCCTGCTCGACCAGCTCCACCGCGGCAGCCTCGACCTCGTCGTCTGCGTCGTGCCCGACGACGACACCGGTCTCGCGGTGACGCGGCTGCGGGAGGAGCCGCTGGCGGTCTACGCCCCGCCCGGCACCCGGATCGGCCGACCCGCCACCTGGGGTCCGTGGGTGACGTTCCCGCCGGACTCGCGCACGCGCGCGATCGTGGCCGAGGCCCTGCGCCGCACCGGCGCCCGCTTCGACGTCGTCGCCGAGTCCGGCCAGCCCGAGGTGCTCGCCGCGATGGTGCGCCTGGGCGTCGGCTGGAGCGTCCTGCCCGTCGCGCAGGCGCAGCGCGGCCCGGAGCCGCTGACGCCGCTCCCGGGCGAGGCGCTCGCCCGCCGCACGCTCGCGGCGGTCCAGCGGGCCGGGCACGCGACCACCCCCGCGGCGCAGGCGCTGCTGGCCGGGCTGACGGACACGTAGGGGGCCGGCCGGGGCGCGGGCGTCAGTCCATGGCCGGGACGCTCAGCGCCGCAGCACGACCGTGGTGCTGACGTCGGCGCCGGCGACCGTCAGCGGGACGCGGCGCATGCGGGAGAGGCGACGGGCGGCCGCCCGCGTGAACCGCAGCCGCACCGTCAGGGCACCGGCGGCCGACGCGCGGCCGCTCCCGATCGCCACCGTCCGCCGTCCCTGGAGCGCCCGGAGCGTGACGCGTGCCCCCGGGGTCGTGCGCGTCACGCGGACCACGAGCCCGCGCCGCAGCGCCTGCCGCAGACCGGTACCGGCGACCCGCAGGGCGACGGCCGCCGGACGCGACGGCGCAGGCACCGGGCCCGGGGCGCCGACCGCGCCGCCACCGGTCCCGCCTGCTGCGCCGTTCCCGCCCGCAGGCGGGCTCGGGAGCGGGACGTCGGCGGGTCCCCAGTCGGGCTCCGAGCCTCCCGGGATCAGCAGCCGCGACAGCGACGCACCGGTCTGGGTGCAGCCTGCGGCGAAGCTCGGGACGTCGACGACGTGGATGCCGTCGCCCGCCGCGAACGCGAGCCGTGCGCCGTCCGGGGAGAACGTCGGCCCCCGGAAGCGGCCACCGACCGCGTCGCCGTAGCGATAGCAGACGTCCGGGCGTGAGTCCGCGGGCGCCTCTCCGTCCTTGAACGTCGTCGGGAAGCGGCCCACCCGGTAGACGGTCAGGGTGGTTCCGTCCTGGCCGGTCACGAGCGCGAGCTTGTCCTTGGCGCGGGTGAGATCGCCCGCCCCGACGCCGGGGTTGCCCCCGAGCTGGTCGGTGAACCAGTTCTGCACGAGGAACGCGGCCTCGGTCCGACTGCCGGGCTGGTCGACGACGACGTCCGCGTTCGGCAGGTGGGTGGGATCGGTGAGGACCGTGGTCGCGTCATCGGCCCAGATCGGGTTGCGCCAGCCACTGTGCTTGCGGAAGCCCGGCTCGTCCCAGGAGGTCTGGCGATCGGCGCGGGAGTAGCCGGTGCCGCCCTCGTTGACGGCGACCGTGCACTCGGGCGGGTAGCAGTTCGGGTTCTGCGTCTGTGTCGTGTAGAACCAGGTGTAGGCCACCTTGCTGCCGTCCGGGGAGAGCGCCGGATCGAACGGGCCCCAGAACACCTTCGAGCCCGGGGGACGCGTGTCGCTGACGGGCGTGTCGAAGTCCGCGAGGACGCGGCCCTCGCGGTCCAGGCGGCGCAGCCGCACGCCGTGCAGGGCGATCATCGTGCCGTCGTCGGCCTGCGACACGTCGGCGTAGCCACCGGTCGTCGTGACGCGGTGCTGGCGGCTGCCGTCCGCCGTCGAGAGCCAGACGTCCGCGTCCTTGATGTACGCGATCGAGTCGGCGTGGGCGGCGGGGGCGCCGAGCGCGCTCAGCGCCAGCGCCGCGACTGCCGCCGGGGCGGCGCGATGCCGGAATGCCATGGTGGTTGCTCCTGTCCGTGGGATCCGCACGCCGGATGGGTGCGGTGGATGGAGCTTGCGCGGCGCGCACCGCCGCCACATCGGGGACACCCCCAGACGGGACCCTGATCCTGTCCGGGGCGCGCCACCCCGCCGTCGCCCGACGGTCGGGAACCCCCTTGACCACGACATGACACTCTCGTCGCCGCTGCGGCATGTCCGCACCACCGTCACCGTCGACGACATCCGACCCGTCCCAGAACGCCGCGTGGTTGCGGGCGTGGTCGTCGGTGTTGCCGCACCTGGAACACGTGACCTCGGCCACCCCGTCACCGAGCGCGCCCCCGCACCTGCAGGTTGCGCTGCTGCTGCACGAGGACGCGTCCGTCGGGGCCCCGGTCCGTGAGACCCTTCCCGCTGGCCTAGCATCCCGCCGGTGCCCGCCCCGCGCAATCCCGGCCGCACCCGCGAGCAGATCCTCGACGCCGCGCTCGGGGTGATCGCGGACCGGGGCCACGCGGGCACCACGATGCAGCGGGTCGCAGACACGGCCGGCGTCGACAAGGCGCTCCTGCACTACTACTTCACGAGCAAGGCCGGATTGCTTGCGGCGGCGATCGTCCACCTCGGCGACCGGCTGCTCGCGGACGTCGAGGCGGCGGTCGCGGGGCTCGACGATCCGGCGGAGGTCGTGGAGGTCGGGTTCGGGACCATGTGGGACCACGTGGTCGGCGACCCCCGGCTGCACGCCGCGTGGCTGAGCTTGTACGCCGCCGCCATCACCGATCCGGCGCTCGCCGAGCCGGTGAGGAAGGTGCGTGCTCGCTACCGCGAGATGGTGCGCGCGCGGCTCTCGGCGATGCTCGCCGCAGGGTGGCGCGCGTCGCTGCCGGACGCGGCGATGGTGACGCTCGTGCTCGCGTCGATCGACGGCTTCACGGTCGCCCTGCTCGAGGACGGCCGTACGCCCGCGCTGGACGAGGCGATCGCCGCGACCCAGGAGATGGTGCGCGCACTCTTCGGCCGCGCGTAGCTTGACACCCCGTCAGGTCTTCTTCACCATCTGGTGAATGAGGAGGGGCACGGTCCTGTGGGCGCGCTGAGCGGGCTGGCGCTTCGCCGGCCGCGACTCGTGCTCGTCGTGTGGCTCGTGCTGACCGCCGCGCTCGCCTACAACGGGACGCAGCTCGAGTCGCACATCGCCCCGACGTCCATCGAGGTCCCGGGGACGCGCGCACAGGCCGCGCAGGATCTGGCCGACGCGGAGATCGGCAGCCGCGGGCAGGCGCCGGTCCTGCTCCAAGGGCCGGCGCCGGCCGTCCGCGCGCAGACCGCGCGGCTGGCGGCGCGACTGCGAGCGGATCCGCGCAACACGGTGCTGTCCGCCTTCGACAAGGGGGCGCCGCCGCAGCTGCGGCCGGCCGGCGGGGCGGTGGTCCTCGTGGAGCGCCCGACCGACGAGACGTTCGGCCCGGAGGTCGCCGACGCGGTGCAGCCCGTCGTCGACGCGGTCGTGCGGCCGCCGGTGCGCGCATCGGTGACCGGCTTCTCGGCCATCGGAAGCGCGATCTCCGACGCGTCCGTCGAGCAGGCCCACGAGGCGGAGAAGCTCGCAGTCCCGATCCTGCTGCTCGTCCTGCTGCTCGTGTTCCGCTCGCCGCTCGGCGCGGCGATCCCCGCGGTCCTCGGCGGGGCGACGGTCGCGAGCGCGCTCGGCGTCGCCGACCTCGTCGCCCGCACCCGCGACATCACCGACGTCTGCACGCCCATCGCCTCGATGATGGGGCTCGCGCTCGGCGTCGACTACTCGCTGCTGATGGTCTCGCGGTTCCGCGAGGCGCGCCGCGACGGCGCCAGCGTGGACGCGGCGGCGGCGACGGCGGCCCAGACCGCCGGCCGGACGGTCGTCGTCGCGGGCGCGACGATCCTGGTGACGATGGGCGTGGCGATCCTGCTCGCCCCGGGCACGTTCCTGCAGTCGGCCGCGGTCGGTGCGGCCGCGGCGGCCGTCGTCGGCGTCCTCTCCGCGCTCACCGCCGTCCCGGCCGCCCTCGTCCTCGTCGGCGGGCACCTCGAGCGGCTGCGGTTCGGCCGGGCGCCGGCAGACGGCGGCGGCCTCTGGGGCGGGCTCGCCGCCGGGCTGCTCCGGCGACCGGTGCTCACCGCACTGCCGGCGGTCGCCGTGCTCGGGGCGCTCGCCGTCCCAGGGGTCGGACTCGACGCCGGGCCGCCCGATGTCCGCGTCCTGCCGCCCGACGCACCCGTCCGCACCGACGCCGAGCGGGTCGTCCGCGCGCTGGGTCCCGGCTGGAGCGCGCCGCTCGAGGTGATCGCCGTCGACCGCCGCGCCACCCTCGACACCCCGGCCGGCCGGCGCGCGCTCGGCGTCCTCCGCGCCGGACTCGTGGACGACCGCGACGTCGCGCTCGTCCTCGGCCCCCGGCCAGTCGGCCGCTCGACGCTGCTGACCGTCGTCCCCCGCTCGGGCCCGAACGATCCCGCCACCGCCGGCCTCTACGACCGCGTCCGCCGCGCGGCCGACCGGCTGCACGCGAGCACGGGGGCGGACGCCCGCGTCGGCGGCGTCGCCGCGCAGTTGACCGACTACCGGCGCGCGTTCAACGCGCGCCTGCCGTGGCTCGTCGCCGCGCTGAGTGCCGTCGCCTTCGTCGCGCTCGTCCTCGTCCTCCGGGCGCTGCTGCTGCCGCTGGTCGCGGTCCTGCTGAACGCGCTCGTCGTGGCGGGGTCCTTCGGCGTGCTGTCGCTGCTCTCCACCGGGTCCGACCCGCTCCTCGGCGGGGCCGGCTTCGCCGACGCCCTCTCGCTCCTCGCACTGCTGTCACTCATCTTCGGGCTCTCGCTCGACTACCAGGTCTTCATCCTCACGCGGCTGCGCGAGAACTGGCTGCGGTCAGGCGACGTCGGCACCGCGATCCGCTCGGCCATCGTCCGGACCGGGCCCGTCATCATGGGCGCGGCGGCGATCATGTCCGGCGTCTTCCTCGCCTTCATGACGCCCGACCTGCAGACGATCCGCCAGACCGGCGCCGGCCTGGTCGCCACCGTCCTGCTCGCCGCGTCCGCCGTCTGCCTCATCGCGCTCCCCGCCGCCCTGCGCCTCGCCGGCCCGGCCGCCTTCTGGATCCCCGCGTGGCTCGACCGGCTGCTCCCGGTGGTCGACCTCGAGGGGGACGGGGCGGCCGCCGACCCGGCCGCCGGCGTGTCCGCGCCCCGCCCCACCGCCACGGGTGCGGCGGACGCCGCCGGCCGCTGGTCCGGCCAGCTGCTCGTCGGCCCCGAGCACGAGGGCCCGCCCGGCCGCGCCGACGGCACCATCCTCCCCTCGGCCCTGCACCACATCTTCCTTGAGCTCGCCGCCGACCACGGCCACGGGCAGGCGATCGACGTCGAGACCCGCATCACCCACCGCGCCCCGCTGCGCATCGACCGCGACGTCCACATCGAAGCCTGGTGCTCCCGCCACGACGGGCCCTGGCGCACGCTCGAGGCGACCGTCCGCGACGGGCCCGTCACGATCGCGCACGCGGAGACCACCGTCTACGTCCTGAACGGCGGCGCCGGGCACTCGAGCCGCGACGCCTGATCGCGGAGCCGCCTCGCGCGCCCGCGCGGCAATCGACGGCGCGCCGCGGTGCCGGCGGCGACGCGCCCCGCGACGAGTCATGACGAGCTCCGCCGACGTACCTGCGACGGTCGCGACATCAGCCGGACGGCTGCTGCCCGTCCGATGCGATCGTCCCGTCACCGCGGCAGCGAGTCTTGCCGGTCGAGCAGTGGTCGCGGTAGGTCAGGTGGTGCTGGCGAGCAGTCGGCGGAGGGTCACAGCGTTGGCGTAGCCGACGCGGTGCGCGATCTGATCCATCGAGAGGTCGGTGGTGCGGCGGAGGTGCTTGGCGCGCTCGGCGCGCAGGCGTCGGACCAGCTGGTTGGGGGTCGCTCCGGTCCGTAGGCGAACGTGGCGCTCGAGCGTGCGCCTGGTGACGCCGAGCGCGTCGGCGAGGTCGGTCACGGAGAGGTCGTCCGAGATGCGGCGTCGGACCTCGTCCTCGAGCCGTGTGACGAGCGTGTCGGTGACGGCGAGGTGTGCGTGTACCGCTTCCATCGATCGCGCGGGTCGCTCATCGATGAGGAGGTGGTGGACGACGGTCTCCGCGAGCCGCGGGGAGGTTTCGGAGACGAGGCTGACGGCGAGGTCGATGTGCGCGAAGGCCGCGCCTGCGGTCAGGACGCTGCTGCTCCGTACGACCATCCGCGAGGTGTCCAGATCGACCTTCGGGTATCGACGTCGGAAGGTCTCGCTGAGCCACCAGCTCGTGGCCGCCGTCACGCCGTCGAGCCGGCCGGCCTCGGCGAGCAGGAACGTCCCGGTGCACGCGCCCGCCAGGCGCGGCAGTTCGGCCTCCGGGCGGTCGTGCAGGACGGCGCGGAGCCGGCGTATCTCCGGCAGGGCGAGCGCATCTTCCACGGCCGGCGCAGACAGCGCCCCGAGGGCGGGAACCACAAGGACGTCATAGTCGTCGAGGCCGTCGTCGAGCGCGCGGTCGGCCTCGACGATCAGCCCGCCGGCGGTTCTCACGGACGGGCGCAGGCCGACGACCGTCGTTTCGAGCGGCGGGATGTCGCGGTCCACCGAGGGGCGCAGCATCTCGGCGACTCGCAGGATGTCGAGCACGCTGGTGAACGCCGAGTCGAAGGTACCGGGGATCGCGACGACGCCGATGCGCATGGCGCAAACGATACGTACAGCGTCGCGTTGGGTGCAGGCGGGTGCGGCACCGTCGGTGCCCCACTACCGAAGGAGCACCCTCATGGCCCGTCCCGGACTCGTCATCCAGTTCAAGACCAAGCCCGACACCGCCGAGCAGTTCAGCGACATCCTCGTCGCGGCGCTGGAGCACGTCGAGGCGGAGGCCGGCACCCGTCCGTGGCTGACGTTGCGAGCCGAGCAGGAGCCGACCGTCTTCTATCTCGTCGACCTCTTCGACGACGAGGACGCCCGCAACATCCACCTGAACGGCGCCGCCGCCGAGCTGATCCTCGGCACCGGAGGGGCGTTGCTCGCCGAGCAGCCGAGCCCGGTCCCGGTGACGCTCGTGATCGGCAAGGCCGTGTGACCGCGGGCGAGCGACGCATCGGCGACCGGGTCGCATGGTCCGTTCGGCAGTGTCCGGCGTGGCGGTACGCCGGTCGGGAACCACCGATGGGCTCAGCCGCTCGCTCGTCGTCGGGGAGGTGCGCGTCGGTGCCGGCAGGTCAGCGGCACGCCCTCCGCGTCGTCGCAGCCGAGAATCGACGGAAAGGAGCTCCGTTTGCTCCTTGCGGCTGCTACTCGCGGCGCGCGCGTTCTCCCTGCAAGCGAGCCCCGAAACGACAGAAGCCCAGCGCGTGCAGGGCTTCTTTTGTGACGGGAGCGACGGGACTCGAACCCGCGACCTCCGGCGTGACAGGCCGGCGCTCTAACCAACTGAGCTACGCCCCCAAACGGGACCGCAGTATGGCACGAAGTCGCGAAACGTGGCGTGCCGTGTGGCGACCGGCGCAACTCCCGGGCAGACTGGCGGTTGGAACCGTCGCCCGTGACCCGTCCGCGCTCCCGCATCCTCGCCGTCCTCGCGCTCCTCGCCGCCCTGCCCGCGGTGGCGTTCGCGACCGGGATCGAGGGCACGCCGCGCGACGACCTGCTCCGTGGCTCCCAGCAGGCGGACACGCTCACGGGCCTCGAGGGCGACGACGAGCTGCGCGCCTTCGACGGCGACGACACGCTCGACGGCGGACCGGGTGACGACCGCCTGCTCGCCGGCCGCGGGGCGGACACGCTGCTGGGCGGCCCCGGGGCCGACCGGCTGACCGCCGGCCCGGGACGGGACGTCCTGCGCGGCGGGCCGGGCAGCGACGTGCTGAACGCGCGCGACGGCGAGCCGGACACGATCCACTGCGGCCCGGGCGGCCGCGACCGCGCGACGCTCGACCTCGTCGACGTCATCGCCGACGCCACGCCGCAGCGGCCCGACGGGGCGTGCGAGCTGGTCGACCGCGCCCCGCCGAAGACCGGCTGACCGCCGGGCCGCCGGCGCGCGAGCTCAGAGCCCGGACGGCGCCTGGTCGGGGCGGGCGTGCCCCTCCTCCAGCGCGGCGGCGTGCACGGCCTCCGCCACGCGCGTGTGCACGGCGGCCTCCAGCGCGTCGGGCACGAGGTCGTCGCCCTCGGTCAGCTCGCTGATCGCGCGGGCGGCGGCGAGCTTCATCCCGGAGGTGATGCGGTCGGCGCCCGCCAGCAGCGCCCCGCGGAAGATGCCCGGGTAGCCGATCACGTTGTTGACCGAGCGCCCGTCGGCGGCGAAGCCCGCGCCCGCGGCGAGCGCGGCGTCCGGGTCGATCTCCGCGATCGGGTTCGTCAGCGCGAGGATCGCCTGGCCCGGCCGGACCATCGACGGGGTGATGAGGCCGGGACGACCGGTGGTGGCGACGACGATGTCCGCGCGCGCGAACACGTCGTCCATCGTCGTGACCTCGATGCCCGCCTCGCGCGCGCGACCGTGTGAGTCCTCGTTGGGGTCGAACGCGACGACCGCCGCGGCCCCGGCCTCGGCCACGAGCGCGGCGATGCCGTAGCCGGCGGCGCCGAGGCCGAGCTGGCCGACGGTCACCTCCCCGAGGTCGCGGCCGAGCGCGCGGCAGACCGTCAGCACGGCGGCGACCGACACGACCGCGGTGCCGTGGACGTCGTCGTGCATGACCGGCACGCCGAGCCGCTCGATCAGGCGCCGCTCGATCTCGAAGCACTCGGGCGCGCTGATGTCCTCGAGGTGGATGCCCCCGAACGACGGGGCGATCCGCACGACGGTCTCGACGAACTCGTCGACGTCCTTCGTGTCCACGAGCACCGGCACCGCGCTGATCCCCGCGAACTGCGAGTAGAAGACCGCCTTGCCCTCCATCACGGGCATCGAGGCGACCGGGCCGATGTCGCCGAGCCCGAGCACGCGCGAGCCGTTCGTGCAGATCGCGACGGTCCGCCCGATCGACGTGAACTTCGCGGCCAGCTGCGGGTTCTCCGCGATCGCGCTGCAGACGCGCGCCACCCCCGGGGTGTAGACGTCGCGCATCTCCTGCGGCGTGCGCACCGGGGTGACCGCCTCGGTGCGGAGCTTGCCGCCCTCGTGGCGCAGGAACGCGCGGTCGTGGTGCCAGACCAGCCGCACGCCCTCCAGGCCGGAGAGCGACGCGGCGAGCTCGGCGCCGTGCTGCGGGTCGCGGACCTCGACCGTGATCTCGCGGTCGGTCAGCTCGCGGCCGAGGTGGATCGTGACGATGTCGCCGATCAGCCCCTTGTGATCGGCGATGACCGCCGCGACCTTCTGGAGCTGGCCGGGCTTGTGCGGGACCTGCAGCTTGTACGTGACGTCGAGCGGCATAGGCGGCGAACGGTACGCCAGAACCCACCCCGGACCCCGACTGGCCAGCTGGCCAGTCGACGGGATAGGCTGGCGCCCATGTCGCTCGCGGGTCCCCGTCCCCTCGGTCCGATGGAGCGCACGCCGTTCGGGCGGATGGCGCTCGACCTGCGCTCCGAGGCCCGCACGCGCCGCGCGGGCGCGATCCCCTTCCCGCCCGGGGACACGCGCCCCAGCGCCCGCCGCACGCGCCGCTTCGCCACCGACCCGCTGCACGTCCTGCTCGACGGCTACGACCGCCACGGGCCGGTGTTCACGCAGCGGGTCTTCCACGGCAACGTCGTCTTCGTCCTCGGCCCGCAGGCCAACCACCACGTGCTCGTCTCCGGTGCCGCGAACTTCTCGTGGCGCAAGGGGCACTTCAGCGACCTCGTGCCGCTGCTGGGCGACGGGCTGCTGACCATCGACGGGGACTTCCACCGCCGCTCCCGGCGGATCATGCTCCCCGCCTTCCACAAGGAGCGCATCCGCGCCTCGGTCACCACGATGCAGCAGGAGACCGACCGCGCGGTCGCCGGCCTGCGCGCCGGCACGACGATCGACCTCGACCACTGGACGCGCGAGCTCGCGCTGCGGATCGCGATGCGCGCCCTGTTCGGCCTGGACCCGGACGCGGCCGCCCGCGACCTCGACGCCGCCCGCGAGTTCGAGCACGCCCTCGGCTTCTACGCGCGCGACTACACGCTGCAGATCCTGCGCGGCCCGCGCACGCCGTGGGCGCGGATGCAGCAGGCCCGCCGCCGCCTGGACGGCCTGATCCTCGGGGAGATCCAGCGGCGACGGCGCAGCGGCGAGCGCGGCCCGGACATCCTCTCGATGCTGCTCGACGCGCAGGACGAGGACGGCTCGCGACTGTCGGACCAGCACGTCCGCGACGAGGTCATGACGCTCCTGTTCGCCGGGCACGACACGACGACCTCGACCGTCTCGTTCCTCTTCCACGAGCTGTCACGCACCCCGCAGGCGCGCGAGCGGCTGCGCGCGAAGCTCGACGACGGGGACGGCGAGCTCGAGCGCGTGCTCGACGAGACGCTGCGCCTGTACCCGCCCGCGTGGATCGGGCCGCGCCGCTCGATCGAGCCGTTCGAGCTGTGCGGGCACCGCATCCCCGGGGACGTGCCCGTGAACTACTGCTCGTGGGCGAGCCACCGGCTGCCCGACGTGTGGGACGAGCCCGACACGTTCCGGCCCGACCGGTTCCTGCCCGGCGGCGAGGTCAGCCGGCTGCCCAAGGGCGCGTACGTGCCGTTCGGGGGCGGCTCGCGCACGTGCATCGGGATGCGGTTCGGCCAGGCGGAGATCGCGATCATCGTCCGCGAGCTCGTGCGGCGGTTCGACCTCGACCTGCCGCCCGGCTTCCGGCTGCGGATCCGGCAGATGCCGACGATCAGCCCGGCCGACGGGATGCCGATGACGCTGCGGGCCGTCTGACCCGCAGCGCCCCGGCGGTCCCTCCTACCGCTTCTTCTTCTTCGCGCTGACGACGACGTTCAGCAGCGGCGACCCGTCGCCGGCGCTGTCGAAGTCGCCCGCCCACTGGGCGACGAACAGGTTCGCGCCGCGCGTGACCGTCCAGCTCGTGGTGAACGCGCCGTTGGCCGCGACCTTGACGGTCTGGGCGATCCAGCGCGCGCTGCCCTCGGGACGCCGCGACACGGTCACCCGCTCGGTGCCCGTCGCGGGCGTGAGCTTGCCGGTGACGGTGATCTTCGTGACCTTCGTGTACCGCTTCTGCTTCGTCGTGATGCTCAGCGTCGACGCCGCGCCGGAGACGCCGCCCTTCGTCGTGGCGAAGAGGTCGGCGACGCCGGCCAGGAGGAAGTCGCTGCCGCCGCCGGGGGCGACGAGCCCGGTCGGCCCGATGACCGTCGGCGAGACGACCTGCGGCGCGAAGGTCTTCCCGCCGTCGGTCGTGCGGTAGAGGATGCCCGCCGACGGGACGTCCCCGAAGCCGCCCTGCGCGACGAGGTAGCCGCTGGTCGCGGAGGAGAACTGCAGGCCGTCGAAGCGGTTGGTGCCCGTGCCGGGCAGCTCCGTCCAGGTCCGGCCGCCGTTGGCGGTGCGCCACAGCCGCGAGGTCCCGTCCTGCACGTAGCCGACGCGCTGGTCGACGAAGTCGACGCGACCGACGACCAGGCGGTTGCGCAGCTTGCCCTTGACCCGCTTGTAGGTGCCGGGCTTGCGGATCGCCGTCCAGGTGCGGCCGCCGTCGGTGGTGCGCACGATGTCCTGACGGCCCCAGGCGACCACCGCCGACCCGGCGCGCTCGGCGTCGGTCAGCGCGGTGCGCGCGACCGCGTCGCTGCGGACGGCGTCGAAGACGTTGCCGCCGTCGGCGGAGCGGCGGACCCCGGTCGGGCCGAGCACCAGCACGGTGTCCGGGCTCGTCGCGACGACCGCGTTGGGCCGGGCGGTCGTGCCGGTGTCCAGCGTCTTCCAGGTCGCGCCGCCGTCCGCGGTGCGGAACAGGCCGCCCTGCACGTCGAGCGCGTAGCCGACCGTCGCGGTGGGGAACGCGACGTCCAGGACGTCCTCGCTGGTCGCGACGTTCGCGCGCGTCCAGGTCCTGCCGCCGTCGGTGGTCTTGCCGAGGGCGCCGTCGGCGCCCGGGGCGAACGCGGTGCCGGGCTGCAGGCCCGCCCGCAGCCGCGAGAACGTGCCGGTGAGGCGGCCGCCGACGGGCGCGAACGTCGTGCCGGCGTCGTCGCTGACGACGGTCGTGCCGCGCTCGCCGGCGGCGACGAGCCGCGTGGCCGAGGCGAACGAGGCGGCGAGGATCTTGTCGGTCGACGGCGTCAGCGCGTTCGCGGTGTCGCCGCCGTCGGTCGTGCGGACCACCACGTCGCCCTCGGCGGTCGAGACGACGCACTGCAGTGCCGTGGAGCACCGCACCCCGGTGTAGTTGCGGGCGACGCCGAGGTCCTTCGGCGTCCACGTCACGCCGCTGTCGGTGGTGCGCAGGAAGAGGCCGCCGTCCCCGACGGCGTAGCCGGTCGTCGCGTCGAAGAACGTGACGTCGCGGACGGCGCGGTTGGTGTCGCTCACGAGCTTCCACGAGTTGCCCGCGTCGACGGTGGAGAAGATCTTGCCGCCGGTCGTCGCGGCGAAGCCGGTGGTCGGGGAGGTGAACCACAGGGCGGTCGGCGTGTCGCGCCCGCCCGGCGCGCGGGTGCCGGGGATCGCGCTCTTCTGCGCGAACGCGGTGCCCCCGTCGGCGGTCTGCAGCACGGTCCCGTCGGCGAGCGCGAGGAACCCGACGGTCTTCTGCGGGAAGCTCAGCGCCGCGAGCGGCTCCTTGCAGCTGTTCTCCACCGGGGTGAAGGCGATCCGCGAGAACGTGCGGCCGCCGTCGTCGGAGCGCCGGGCGACGCAGCCGCCACCGGCGACGAGCGTCGTGTCGTCGACGGCCTGGACCTCGGTGAGGTTCGTGAACGTGCCGGTCTGCAGGCCGGCCCAGGTGAGACCGCCGTCGCTGCTCTTCAGCAGCGTGCCGAAGTCGCCGACGGCGTAGCCGGTGGCGCCGCGGAAGTCGGTCGCGCGCAGCGTGTTGCCCTGCGGCTGGGGGTTGCCCCACTCCCAGGCGGAGCTGCCGACCTGGACGTTCGCGCCGGCCGGCGCGGCGGCCGCGGCCGCGAGACCGGCCGCCGCGACTGCGACGGTGATCGTGGTTCTGGTGCTGCGCATGACTCCACCTCGGGGTCGTTCGGAGGGTGCTGCCGACGAGAACGACGGCCCGGACGGAAGGTTGCGCGGCTTGCTCGGATACGGTGCGCGTCGTGCCGTCCGCCCGTCCTGCCGTCGACGTCGTCGCACCGGTGGCGGGGGACGCCGCGCTCGTGCGCGCGGTCCTCGCGCGGCTGCGCGGGCTGGAGCGTCGCGACGGCGACACCGTGACCGTCGTGGACAACCGCGGGGTCGGCGTGGAGGACCCGGACGTGCTCGTGGCGACCGCGGTGCGGACCTCCTACCACGCGCGCAACCGTGGGGCGGCGCGCGGCACGGCGCCGTGGCTGCTGTTCCTCGACGCCGACGTGGACCCGCCCGCGGACCTCCTGGACCGCCTCTTCTCCCCCGTCCCCGGCGAGCACGTCGGGGTCCTCGCGGGCGCCGTGCGCGACAGCGACCCCGGGCCGCGCGGCACGGCGGCGGAGCGCTACGCCCACCTGAAGTCGTCGATGAGCCAGGAGACGACGCTCGCCCGGGACCGCGGGCGGTTCGCGTTCGCGCAGACCGCGAACGCCGCGGTGCGCCGGTCCGCGTTCGTCGTGGTCGGCGGGTTCCGCGAGGAGGTCCGCTCGGGCGGTGACGCCGACCTCTGCTTCCGCCTCGCCGCCGCCGGCTGGGCGCTGGAGCGCCGCCCCGACGCGGCGGTCGTGCACCGCAACCGCACGACGGTCCGCGCGATGCTCGGGCAGCGGTTCCGGCACGGGACCGGCGCCGCGTGGCTGGCCGCCGAGCACCCGGGGGCGCTGCCCGCCCGGCGCTGGCCGGGCCTGCTGGCGTGGGGCGTCCGTCGCGCCGGGGCGGGCGTGCGCGCGGGCCTGCGCGGCGACCGGGACGCGGCGCTCGTCGGCCTGCTCGACGGGCCTGCGGTGTGGGCGTTCGAGCTCGGCCGTCGGGTGCCCAACCGCGAGCTGCCCGCGGCCGGGCGCGCGCGGCGCGGCGGCCCGTCCGCCCCCGGCGGGCCCGGCGCGGCGCACCGCTCCGACGGGCCGCCGGACGCCCGGGACGGCGACGGCCCGCCCCTCGACCCCGGCCCGGACGGTCAGTAGGCGGGACCGCGCCCGACCCGGGCCCGCACGCCCGGCAGCGCAAGCGCCAGACGCCGCGCCCGCTCGCGCGCGGTGAGCGGGCGCTGACGGGCCACGCGCGCCCACGCCGCGCGCGCCGCGCGCGGGTCACCGGCGCGGGCCAAGCCGTCGGCGAGCGCCGCGAGGTCCGCGGCGCGCGCCCGGGCGACCGCGTCGGGCCCGGCGGCGAGTGCGGCGTGCCGCTCGCGGACCTCGAGCTGCGCGCGGGCGAGCGCGGCTACGTCGGCGGTCAGCCCGCCCGGGTGGCGGCGGTAGCGCACGACCGCGTCGGGCACGCAGAGCGCGTCGTGGCCCGCGGCGCACAGGCGCAGCCACAGCTCCCAGTCCTCGGCGACCCGCACCGGCGCGGCGAAGCCGCCGACCGCCGCCAGCGCCTCGCGGCGCAGCACGACGCTCGAGGTCGGCACCGGGTTGGCGGCGTGGAGCGCGCGGCCCAGCGCCGCGGCGTCGTGCCGGCCGGGCGCGGGCTCGTCCCAGCGCTCCCCGGTCGGCCGCCCGTCGACCCCGACGACGCGGGAGCGCCCGAAGCTCCAGCCCGCCCCCGGCGACGCGGCGTGCGCCCGCAGGTGCGCGGCGAGCGCGCCCGGCTCCCACGTGTCGTCGGCGTCGCAGAGCGCCACGAACGTCACCGCGGGGTCGAGCGCGCGCAGGCCCGTGTCGCGCGCGGCGGCCGGCCCGCCGGCGGTGGCCCGGCGCACGCGCCGCACGCCCGCGGCGAGGTGGTCCGGGTGCAGCGCGACCGGGACGGGGGAGCCGTCGTCGACCACGACGACCACGTCCGGCGGCGGGTCCTGGGCGAGGACCGCGTCGATCGCCTCGGCGAGGAACGGCGCGAAGCCGTGGACCGGGAGCAGCACGCCGACCGTCACGCCCCGCAACCTACCGGCCGTCGCGGCCCGTCCACGACGTGACGCGGCCCCGTGCGGGCGCTACCCTGCAGGGTCCCGCCCCGACGAGGAAGGCCTGCTCCTGCCGCATCTCCACACGCCGTTGACCGCCCTGGGACTCCGCCCGCGCACCGCCCGTGCGCTGCAGAAGCTGGAGCTCGGCGGCACGGCGAAGGCCGCGCGGGTCGTCTCCGTGGATCGCGGCCGCCTCCTCATGGTCGACGACGGCACGGGCCCGATCCCCGCCGTCGTCTCGGGCACCGTCCGTCACCGCGGTCGCGAGGCGACCGCGTTCCCCGTCACCGGCGACTGGGTCGCGCTCGACGGCGACCGCGTCCTCGCCGTGCTGCCGCGCGTCGGCCTGCTGCAGCGGCCCACCCCGACCGGCCCGGAGCCGCTCGTCGCGCACGTCGACCTCGTCCTCGTCGCCCACGCGCTGGCCGAGGACCGGGCCGTGGACCGGCTGCCGCGCTTCACCGCGCTGGCCGCCGCCGCGGGCGTCCCGGTCGTCGTGCTGCTGACGAAGGCCGACCTGCTCGACGACGTCGAGGCGGAGAAGGCGCAGCTGTCGTTCGAGCTGGGCGGCGCGAAGGTGCTCGCGGTCAGCTCCGCCACCGGCCTGGGCCTCGACGCGGTCCGGGCGCTGATCCCGATCGGCACGACCGCCGCGGTGCTCGGCGCGTCCGGCGCGGGCAAGTCGACGCTCGCCAACGCGCTGCTCGGCGAGGACCGCCAGAAGACCGGGGCCGTGCGCGAGGACGACGGTCGTGGCCGGCACATCACCGTCCGCCGCGACCTCCTGGCCCTGCCCGACGGTGGCCTGCTGATCGACACGCCGGGCCTGCGGACGGTCGGGGTGCGCGGCGACGTGCGCGCCGCGTTCCAGGACATCGCCGCGCTGGCGGGCGAGTGCCGGTTCGCGGACTGCGCGCACGAGCAGGAGCCCGGGTGCGCGGTGCAGGAGGCGATCGGGGACGGCCGTCTGGCCGCGTCGCGGTTCGCGACGTTCCTGAGCCTCGACGCGGAGGCCGCGAGCGTCGCGGCGCGCGAGACCGCCGGGCGGCGCAAGGCCGGCAGCGGCCGGCGCCCGCGCGACGGCGCCCCGGCGGGCGGCTGGCGCCACGCCGACTGACGGGCGCGCGCGTCAACGCGCGTCGTGCAGCTGGTCCACCGGCGCGTCGTCGTCGGTGAGGACGTCGGCCCCGGCGGCGAAGCGCACGACCGCGGGCCGGTCGAGCGTCCGTGCGCCCTGCGCGCTGGACCGCGCGGTCGCGGGCAGCGGCCGGTCGGAGGCGAGCAGCACCGCGTTGGCGCTGCCCGCCGTGCCCGGGGCGGCACGGACGAGCCGCACGTCGGCGAAGCGGTCGAGCACCGTCGCGGTGACCGCGCGCAGCAGGCCGAGGTCGCCGCGGTCGATGACGTTCAGCGCGTAGATCCCGCCGGGTCGCAGCACGCGACGCACGTCGTCGTGCCACTCCCGGGTCGTGAGGTGCCACGGCACCGCGACCTGCCCGAACGCGTCGCCGACGAGCACGTCGGCGGAGTCCGCCGGGCGGCCGCGCAGCGTCACGCGCGCGTCGCCGACGTCCACGCGCAGCGCGGCGGACCGGCGCAGCCCGAGCCGCTCGCGCGCGAGCTCCACGACCTTGCCGTCGACCTCCAGCACGCGGGCGCGCGAGCCGGGCCGGGTGGCGAGCAGGTAGCGGGGCAGCGTGAACCCGCCGCCGCCGACGAACACCGCGTCGAGCGGCCGGGCCGCGGGCGCCGCGGCGTCGAGCGCGTCCCCGATCCAGCGCGTGTACGCGAACGCGAGGCGCTGCGGGTCGTCGAGATCCACGTAGCTGTGCTGCAGGTCGTCGAGCAGGAGGATCCGGCCGGAGGCGCGCTGGGGGTCGATCTCCACGCGCGCGCAGTGGTAGGTCGACTCGACGTCGCACGGCGAGCCGGAGGCGAGCGCCAGCAGCGCGAGCACCGTCGCGCCCGCGGCGGGCCCGGCGGCCGCCCGCCGCGAGGAGGTGCGGGCGCGGACCGCGGCGAGCAGGCCGCACGCCACGAGCGCGCCGCCGACGAGCACGACCGCCGTGCTGACCGGGACGAGCGGCACGACGACGAATCCGGTGACGAACGTGCCGGCGAGGGCGCCCGCGGTCGCCCAGCCGGACAGCCGCCCGTACACGGTGCCGGTGCTCGCGAGGTCGGCGAGCTGCAGCCGCGCGACGGCGGGGGTGATCGCCGACAGCACGGTGGCGGCGGGCAGCAGCGCCACGGTGGTGAGCGCGAGCGCCCCGCCCCCGCCGGAGGAGGACGGACCGAGCCCGCGGACGATCGGCACGGTCAGCAGGGCGAGCACGCCGCCGGACGTGAGCAGCAGCGCGACGAGCCCGCGCGGGTCGGTGCGGTCGGCGAGGCGGCCGCCGACCGCGGAGCCCGCGGCGATCCCGCCGAGCACGACGCCGATGATCGACGTCGTCGTCTCCAGCGTCAGCCCGACGTAGGGGGCGAGCAGCCGCACCCCGAGGATCTCCAGCACGAGCACCGCGCCCGACGCCCCGGCCACCAGCGCGGCGGCGAGCGCCGGGGGCAGCGGCCGGGCGCGGTCGGCGGGCGGAGGGGACGCGTCGCCGGTCACCCTCCGCACGATAGTCAGCCGGACTCGCCGTCCTGCCGGGCCAGGCGCGACGGCCACCACACGCGGCGGCCGAGGTCGTGGATGAGGGCCGGGACGAGCACGGACCGCACGAGCGTGGCGTCGAGCAGGACGCCGAACGCGACGACCGTGCCGATCTGCGTGAGCAGGACGAGCGGCAGGACCGCGAGGACGGAGAACGTCCCCGCGAGCACGACGCCCGCGGCCGTGATGACCCCGCCGGTGACCGCGAGGGCGGCGAGGACGCCGCGCCGGGTGCCGATGCGCTCCGCCTCCTCCCGCGCGCGGGACGCGAGGAAGATGTTGTAGTCGACGCCGAGCGCGACGAGGAACACGAACGCCAGCAGCGGCAGCGTCGGGTCGGCCGCCGGGAAGCCGAACAGGACGTCCCAGGCGACGGTCGCGACGCCGAGCGACGCGAGGAACGACACCACGACCGTGGCCAGCAGCAGCAGCGACGCGGCGATCGAGCGCAGCAGCACGACGAGCACGAGCGCGACGACGAGCAGCGCGATCGGCGGCACCACGAGGTTGTCGCGCTCGGCGGCGTCCCGGAGGTCGTAGGCCTCGGCGGTGGCCCCGCCGACGAGCGCCTGCGGGTCGGCGGACCGCACGACGCGCCGGAGCTCCGGGACCGCGGCGACCGCCGCCTCCCCGTACGGATCGCGGGCGAGCACGACCGACAGCCGGTTCGGGTCGCCGGTCGGGCGCGCGGACGCGACGAGGTCGTCGGCGCGGCCGAGCGCGGCCTGCACGGCCTCGGCGCGACCGGGGTCGCCGAGCACGACGTCGGCGGGCGCGGTGAGCCCGGGCGGGAAGCTCTCGCTGAGCAGCTTCTGCCCCTCGACCGCCTCGACCGTCGAGGTGAACTGGTCCTGCTGGGTGAGCGTCGTGTCGAGGCCGAGCGTGCCGGCCGCGAGGACGACGAGCACCGCGGTCGCCCCGACCCAGGCGCGGCGCGGGCGCCGCGCGATGCGGTCCCCGAGGCGCTCCCAGACGCTGCGCCGCGCGGCGACCTCCTCGCCGGGCCGCGGGATGAACGGCCAGAACGCCCGGCGGCCGACGACGGCCAGCGAGGCGGGCAGCAGCGTGAGCGACAGCACCATCGCGAGCGCGACGCCGGCGGCGCCCAGCGGGCCGATCGCGCGTGTGGAGCCGACGTCGGCGAGCAGCAGGGTCAGCAGGCCGACGACGACGGTGCCGCCGCTGGCGAGGATCGCGGGCGCGGCGCCGCGCAGCGCGGCGCGCATGGCGTCGTGCACGTCGTCGTGGGCGCGCAGCTCCTCCCGGTAGCGGGCCACGAGCAGCAGGGCGTAGTCGGTCGCGGCGCCGAAGACGAGGACGGAGAGGATGCCGCTGGACTGGCCGGTGACGGTCAGCCCGGCCTCCCCGAGCAGGGCGCCCGCACCGCGGCTCGCGCCCTCGGCGAAGATCACGGTCACGAACGGCACGAGCCAGAAGATCGGCGACCGGTAGATCAGGATCAGCAGGAGCAGCACGAGCGATCCGGTGATCGCCAGCAGGCGTCCGTCGAGCCCGTCGAAGACCGCGCTGAGGTCGGCGCTGAACGCGGCGCCGCCGGTGACCTGGACGTCGAGCCCGTCGCGCTCGCGCAGCGGCGCGAGCCGGTCGCGGAGGGTCTCGACGGTCTCGTTGAAAGCCTCCTCGTCGCCGTTGTCGGTGATCGGGACGGCGAGGACGGCCGCCGCCCCGCCGGGCGCCTGCTCGGGCTCGCGCAGGGCGCGGGTGTCGACGAGCCCGGGCGGCTGCCGGCGCAGGTCGGCGACGACGTCGCGCAGGGCGTCGAGGTCGCCGTCGCGCAGGCCGCCGTCGCGGGCGACCACGACGACGGCGGGCACGTCGCGCTCGGTCGGGTCGGCGACGGGCCGCTGGGCGACGTCGCGCGACTCCGAGCCGGACGGCAGCGACGCGACGGGGTCGTTGTCGACGACACCCTCGAGCTTGCCGGCCTGGGAGGCGAGCCCGCCGGCGGCGAGGATCGCGAGGACGAGGACGAGGACCTTCGAGCGGCGGCCGGCGGCGAGGAGGAGCGCGGTCATGTGGGAGCGGGGGGTCGGGGTCGAAAGCGGAAGAAACTGCCTGCGCGGCACATACTGCCACATCGGCGGGATCTGCTTTGCCAGGAGATACGATCGGGGCATGGCAACCGGTTCCCGACCCTCCGTGCGCGAGCGCAACCGGGAGCGCGTCCGGGACGAGATCGGCAGCGCCGCGCGGCGCCTCTTCCTCCGCCAGGGCTACGCGGCCACGACGATCGAGGAGGTCGCCGAGGAGGCCGGCGTCTCCCCCGCACCGTCTACCGGCAGTTCCCCCGCAAGGAGGACCTCCCCTTCCACCGCCACGAGACGATCGCCCGCCGCCTCGCCGAGCTGCTCGACGAGGACGACGGCGAGCGGCACGCCCTCGACGTCCTCGCCGACGCCCTCTGGCGCGCGATCGACGTCGAGCAGCCGCCCGCCGGACCCACCGACCCCGACGCCGGGACGTTCCTCGAGCTGCTCGCGCGCGAGCCCGAGCTGCGCCGCCACGAGGCGTCGCTCATGGGCGAGAACCACGAGACCGTCCGGCGCTTCCTGGACCGCCGCCTCCGCGCCGCCGGGGACCCCGCGCCCGAGATCCGCGCCGAGATCCTCGCGGGCGCCTTCCTCGGGACGATGATGGCCGCGCGCACCCTCGTCCCCAGCCTCGGCGACGCCCCGCCCTCCACCGCCATCCGCCGGGCCGTCGAGGAGCTGCGCCCGCTCGCCTGGCCGTAGCCCGCCACGCCGACGCGCCCGGGCCTCGCGGCCGGGGCCCTGCCCGGCGTAGGATCCGTCCATGAGCGAGGACCGCGTCCGCATCGACATCGCCGACCACGTCGCCACCGTGACGATGGTCCGCACCGACAAGCACAACGCGCTCGACGAGCACATGGTCCGCGCGCTGCACGCCGCCGCCGACCAGCTCGCGACCGACGGCACCGTCCGCGCCGTCGTCCTGCGCGGTGAGGGCAAGAGCTTCTGCTCCGGCCTCGACGTCCCGAGCTTCTACGCGGAGGGCGCGATGCCGATGGAGCAGGTCCTCGAGCGGGACGCCGACCGGCTCGCGAACTTCGCCCAGCGCGTCGCCACCGACTGGCAGGACCTGCCCGTCCCCGTCATCGCCGCGCTGCACGGCAACGTCTTCGGCGGCGGCGCGCAGATCGCGCTCGGCGCCGACATCCGGATCGCCGCACCCGACATCCGCATGTCGATCATGGAGATCAAGTGGGGCCTCATCCCCGACATGGGGATCACGCAGTCGCTCCCGCGGCTCGTGCCGATCGACGTCGCCAAGGAGCTCACCTACACCGGCCGGATCGTCGACGGCGCCGCGGCCAAGGAGTACGGCCTCGTCACGCGCGTCGACGCCGACCCGCACGGCGCGGCCGACGCGCTCGCCCGCGAGATCGCGTCGAAGTCCCCGGACGCCACGCGGCGCACCAAGGCGCTCTACAACGCCGCCTGGGAGGGCGGGCTCTCGCCGCGCGACGGGCTCGTGCTCGAGACCGAGCTGCAGCGCGAGATCATCATGAAGCCCAACCAGATGGCGGCGATCCAGGCCGGCTTCACCGGCGAGCCCGCGACGTTCGCCGACGCCACGCCCTCGACGTTCTCGCTCGCCGAGAGCTGAGCGGCCACCACCGGGGACCACCGTGACCGAGATCCCGCAGCACCTGATCGACCAGATCACCGCCGGCCGCTGCGTCGCGTTCGTCGGGGCGGGCTTCTCCGCCCCCGCGGTGCCCGCGTGGAAGGCCCTGCTCGACGGGCTCGCCGAGAAGGCGGCGCTCGACGCCGACCAGGCCGCCTGGCTGGACCAGCTCATCCACCAGGGCGGCCACCGCGACCTCGAGGCCGCCGCCCAGGTGCTCCAGGTCGCGATGGGCGACCAGTTCGACCCGGCGCTGGCCGAGGTCCTCGTCGAGCGCGGCCACCCGGAGCGGATCGCCGAGCGCCGCCGGCTGCTCGCCGGGATCCCGTTCGACGCGATCCTCACCACGAACTTCGACCACTTCCTGATCGGGGACGTGCCCGGGCCGCAGGCCTACCAGCGGATCCTGCGCGACCCGCCGCACCGCTGGTGGGAGCCGCGCTTCTGGGAGGGCGAGGAGGGCGCCCCGGTCATCAAGCTCCACGGCGAGGTCGGCCCGATCGGGGACGCCGTCGTCTTCACGCAGCGCGACTACCGCGAGCGGCTCTACTCGAGCCCCGCCTACATGACGTTCCTGCGGTCGCTGTTCGCGACGAACACGGTCCTCTACATCGGCGTGTCGTTCACGGACGCCTACCTCAACGAGCTGCGCAGCGAGGTGCTCGCGATGCTCGACCACGAGGCCGACGACGACCCGGTCGCCTACGCGCTGCTCGCCGACGTGCAGCCCCACCAGGAGCGCTACCTGCGCAGCCACGAGGGCCTCGGGGTCCTGGGCTTCGACACCGCGGGGATGACCGACTGGAGCGGGTTCGAGGACCACCTGCGCGCGATCCACGCCGCGACGAACCCGCGGGCGATCCTCGGTCGAGCCCTCGCCGACCGCACGATCCTGTGGGTCGACGGCGAGCCCGACGACACCTCCTACGGGGCGGCGCTCCTGCGCGACGCGGCCGCGGACGCGGGCGGCCGCACGACGATCGAGTCGGTGCGCACGGTCGACGAGGCGCTCGCGCGGATGCGGGCGGCGGTGCCGGACCTCGTGCTGCTCGACGGCCCGCTCGCGGAGGCGACGCTGACGGCGATGCGCGCGGAGGACCTGCGCGCCCCCGCGGTCGTGTTCTCGCGGACCGGCGGCACGGGCGGGATCGTCGACCGGCGCGCGGCGATGGCGCTCGGCGCCACCGACGCGCTGACCGAGTGGGGCGACCTCTTCCGCGAGGTCGCCCGGATCCTCAGCTGACGGCGTACCGCTCGGCGACCTCGGACGGCACGGGCGCCGACGGCGGGTAGACGATCGTCCCCTGGTCGTGGCCGAGCTCGGCGTACAGCTCGCGCGGGGTCGGCACGTCGTGGCGGCGGAACGTCTCCTGCGGCGTGAGGATCTCGGTGCTGCGCGGCGGCAGGCCGAGCAGCACCGGGCCGACGACGGGCACGGTCGACGGCGACAGCGCCGCGACGATCGCCAGCTGGACGCGGGGCGAGCGGGCGACGATCCGCATGCCCAGGCGCATGATCGGGGTGACGAGCGCGTCGACGACCTTCGGCTGGCGGAGGTTGGCGAGGTCGCGCTGGTACTGCGGCAGCGTCGCGATCACCGCGGCGCGGAACAGCTTGGCGTACGCCCAGAGGGCGGGCCGCGCGACGGCGGGCACCGGCGGGTACAGGCCGTCCGGGTCCATCAGGTGGCTCATCGCCTCCTGGGTCGCCTCGCTAGCGGCGAGCCGCGGGCGCATGAGACGGAAGTACTCGCGGACCTCGTCGCGGGAGCGCGGGACGCGGTCCGGGTCGATCGTCTGGGCCTGCGCGGCGATCGCGCACTCCGCCCAGTAGCGGGTCTCCTCCTCGGCGGTCAGCCGGCCGGGGCCGAACTGCTCGTAGGTGTAGAGGATCGAGTGCCAGGCGGTCATGTGGATCCACAGCTGCTCGTCCGGGTTGTTCGGGTCGGAGAGCAGGCCCGAGACCGGGTCGGGGCTCGCGGCCTTGTGGTGGACCTTCATCAGCACCTGGGTGGCGTGCGCGATCTTCCTGGAGTCCGCGAACAGGTAGGTCGCGAAGTAGCGGAGCGTGCGGTCGTAGCGGACGCTGGTCTGGCTGTAGATCTTGCTGCTGTTCTTCACCGGCGCGATGAGGAACGGGTCGAGCTCCTCGACGACGACGGCGCGGCTGAAGCCGACGGTCGGGGCGGTCGGGTAGGACCAGACCTTCCAGGTGACGGAGTCGGGGCCGAACCAGCCGTAGTCCTCCATCGGCTCGATGCGGTCGGGGTCCGCGCGCCGCAGCCGGTCGCGCAGCTGCCGGGTGGCCGAGCGCTCCTGCGGGGCGCTGGCGGACGGGGCCGGGCGGACGGGCGCCTCGGTCGCGGGAGACGGCGTGGTGGTGGCCATGTGCACGACTGTACATACACGGATGTAGCTTTTGCAAGTGGCGTCTCGCCGCTCGGTCCGGGCGTCGCGGGCAGCTAGCGTCGCGGGCGTGGCCGGGACCGATCCAGCGAGCGTCCGCACCTGGGACCGGCTGGCCCGCTCCTACGGGCGGCAGGAGCGACGCGAGCAGCATGCCGTCGACACCGCCCTGCGCCTCGCCGCCCCCGGCCCGCGCGAGACGCTCGTCGACCTCGCCAGCGGCACCGGCCTCGTGCTGCGCCGGCTCGGCGCCCGGCCCGCGCAGGCGGTCGGGGTCGACCGGTCGGCGGCGATGCTCGCGCACGTCGGCCCCCTCCCCGACGACACCCGGCTGCTGCGCGCGGACGCCCGCGACGTGCCGCTGCCCGACGGGCATGCCGACGTCGTCACCATCTCCTACCTGCTGCATCTCCTGTCCCCCGCCGACCGTGCCGCCGTGCTCGCCGAGGCCCGACGGCTGCTGCGCCCCGACCCGGCGTCCCGGCTCGTGACCGTCACCGTCTGGACCGGGCGCGCCCCGCCGGCCCGGCTCGTCGGTCGCGTGCTCGCCGCCGCCGCGGCCGCGCGGCCCGCCGCCCTCGGCGGCCTGCGCCCGCTCGACCCCACCGCCGACCTGCGGGCCGCCGGCCTGCAGGTGGACCGTCGCGTCGAGCTGCCCCGCCGCGGCTACCCCTCCCTCGTCCTGCGCGCCCGGCTCCCCGCCGGCCGCACCCCCGACCTCCGGACCCCATGACCGCACCCCGCCTCCTGTCCCTGCTCGCCGCGATCGCCGCCGCGCTGATCCTCGCCGCGTGCGGCGACGACCCCCGGCCCCCTCGACCGCCGCGTCGGCCGGCGGCTTCGCGGAGGTGCAGCGCCAGGCCCGCGGGCAGACCGTGCGCTGGTGGCTCTTCGGCGGCGACGAGGGCGTCAACCGCTACGTCGACGACGTCGTCGCCCCGGCCGCGCGACGGCTGGGCGTGACCGTGCGCCGCGTCCCCGTCGCCGACACCGCCGACGCCGTGCAGCGCGTCGTGTCCGAGCGACGGGCCGGTCGACGCACGGGCGGCGCGGTCGACCTCATCTGGATCAACGGCGAGAACTTCGCCTCCGGCAAGCGCGCCGGCCTGTGGCTCGAGGACTGGGCGACGCGGCTCCCCAACGCGCGGCTGCTCGACCCGGACGACCCGTCCCTGCGCGAGGACTTCCGCGTCCCGGTCGACGGGCAAGAGTCCCCGTGGCAGCGGGCGGCGTTCGTGTTCGCCCACGACCGCGCCCGCACGCCGCGCCCGCCGCGCAGCTTCGACGAGCTGCTCGCGTTCGCCCGCGCGAACCCGGGCCGTGTGACCTACCCGGCACCGCCCGACTTCACCGGGTCGGCGTTCGTGCGGCAGGTCGTCGCGGCGAAGGGCGCCGATGCCGCGATGCGCTACCTGCGCGAGCTCGCGCCGCTGCTCTACCGCGGCGGCCGCTCCTACCCGAAGTCCGAGGCGGAGCTGACCCGCCTCTTCGGGGACGGCGAGGTCGACCTCGCGATGTCCTACGACGCCGCGTTCGTGCGGTCCGCGGTCCGGCGCGGCATCGTGCCGCGCAGCGCCCGGCCGTTCGTGCTCGGCGACGGCACGCTGCAGAACGTGAGCTTCGTCGCGATCCCCGCCAACGCGGCCAACGCGGCGGGCGCCCAGGTCGTCGCGAACCTGCTGCTCGACCCGCGGCTGCAGGCGGCCAAGGCCGACCCCGCCGGGCTGGGCAACCCGACCGTCCTGCAGCTCGACCGGCTCGACCCCGCGCAGCGTTCCGCGTTCACGCGCGCGGCCCGCAGCCCGTACCTGCTCGACGACCTCGGCGAGGCGCTGCCCGAGCTCGCCGCCGACGAGGTCGCACCGCTGGAGCAGCGCTGGACGCGCGAGGTCCTGCGCGGCGCGGGGACGTGAGGACGGCGGGCGCACGGGGCCGCGTCGCGGTCCTGCCCGCCGCGGCGCTCGTCGCGCTGCTGCTCGGCGGCGCGCTCGCCGGGGCGGTGCGCGCGAGCGTCACGCCGCTGGGCGGGGAGCCGACCCTCGTCGCCTGGCGGGACCTGCTCGCGGCACCCGAGTTCCGGGACGCGGTCGTCTTCACGGTCCGCACCGCGGTGCTGACGACGGTGCTCGCCGCGGCGCTCGCCACCGCGCTGGCGCTGCGGGTGCGGCGGGCCGGGACCGTCGTGCGCACGCTGCTGGCCCTGCCGGTCCCGGTGCCGCACCTGCTCGTCGCCACGGTCGCCGTCCTGTGGCTCGCCCCGGGCGGGCTCGCGGAGCGGGCGATCGGCGCGCTGCCCGTGACGCTCGTGCGCGACGAGCACGGCGTCGGGATCGTGCTCGTCTACCTCTACAAGGAGGTCCCGTTCCTGCTCGTGCTGCTGCTCGCCGCCCTGGGCCGCGGGCATGCGGAGCGCGACGAGGCCGCCGCAGCGCTGGGGCTGTCGCCGCTGCAGCGGCTGCGCTGGGTGACGTGGCCGACGATCCGCGGACCGCTGCTGCTCGGGTGCGTCGTGGTGTTCGCGTTCGTGCTCGGCGCGTTCGACGTGCCGCTCGCGGTCGGCCCGACCTACCCGCAGACGATCGCCGAGTACGCGCTCGGCGCCACGCAGGGCGACGTCGTCACCGGCCAGTCCACCGCGGCCGCGGCGCTGCTGCTCGCCGCCGCCGTGTCGGTGGTGCTCGCGGCGCTCGCGGTCCGTGCCGCGCGGGGACTGCGCGATGCGTAGGCCCCCGGCGGGGACCGTGCCCGCCGCCCTCGTCGCGCTGCCGCTGCTGGCGCTCGTCGTCCGCGCCGTCGCCGACGCGTGGCGCGCGCCCGACCTGCTGCCGACCGACCTCGGCCTGCGCGGGGTGCGCGCCGCGCTCTCCGGGGAGGCGGCGACCGCCACCGGCAACTCGGCGCTCGTCGCCGCCGCGACGACCGCGCTCGCGCTGCTGGTCGCGTGGCCCGCGGCCCGCGTGCTCGCCGAGCGGCGGCTGCGCCGGCCCGGGCCGGTGCTGGTGCTCCTCGCCGCCCCGCTGCTCGTCCCCGGCTACGCGATCGGCACCGGGCTGAACGAGTGGCTCATCCGCCTCGGCGTCGACGGGACGCTCCCCGCGATCGTGCTGGCGCACCTGACCTTCGCGGTCCCGTACGCGACGCTCGTGCTGCTCGGCGGCTTCGGGCCGCGGCTCACCGCCCTGGAGGAGATGGCCCACACCGCGGGGCTCGCGCCGCGCCGCCGGCTGCTGCTCGTGACGCTCCCGGCCGCCGCCCCGACCGTCGCCGCCGCCGCGCTGCTGGCGTTCCTCGTCTCGTGGAGCGACTACGGGACGAGCCTCGCGGTCGGTGCGGGCCGGCCGATGCTGCCGCTGGTGCTGCTGCCGTTCGTCGGCACCGACCCGCAGATCGCGGCGAGCCTCGCGCTCGTGTTCCTCGCGCCCGCGCTCGTCGCGCTGGCCGTCGCCGTCCGCGCCGGGAGACGCCCGCTGTGAGCGGCCTGGACTGCGCGGACCTCACCGTCACCGCAGGGGCGACCACGGTCCTGCAGGACCTGTCGCTGACCGTGCCCGCGGGCGGTCGCGTCGCGCTCGTCGGCCCGTCGGGTGCCGGGAAGACGACGCTGCTGCGCGCGATCGCCGGGCTGACCCCGACCGCCGCGGGCCGGGTCGTCCTCGACGGCGTGCCCCTCGACGGGCTCCCGCCGCACCGGCGCGACCTCGCCGTCGTCTTCCAGGAGCCGCGCCTGCTCCCCCACCTCGACGTCCGCGACAACGTCGCGCTGCCGCTGCGCGCCGCCGGGATGCGGCGGCCCGAGCGCCGGGCGCGCGCCGACGCGGCGCTGCGCGAGGTCGGGCTCGACGGCTTCGGCGACCGGCGCACGACCGGGCTCTCCGGGGGCGAGCAGCAGCGCGTCGCGCTGGCCCGCGCGCTCACCGCCCGGCCGCGGCTGCTGCTGCTCGACGAGCCCCTCGCCGCGCTGGACCCGGCGCGCCGCGGCGCACTGCGCCGGCTGCTGGTGACGCTGCAGGAGGCGCACGGGCTGACCACGCTCGTGGTGACGCACGACCGTGCGGAGGCGGCGGAGCTCGGCCGCACGATCGCGCTGCTGCTCGACGGGCGGATCGTCCAGCACGACGAGCCGCGCGCGCTGTTCGAGCGGCCGTGCTCGGCCGCGGTCGCGCGGTTCTTCGGCGTCGGCAACCTCGTGCCGGACGGCGACGGGCTGCTGGCGATCCGTCCCGAGCACCTGCGCCTGGACGACGCGGCGCCGCTGCGCGCCCGGGTCGTCGAGGCCACCTATCTCGGCGACCACGTCCGGGTCGTCCTCGACGCCGGTGGCCTCGAGCTGTCGGCGCACCGTCCGCCCGGCGACGCCCCCGCGTTGGGCGCGGAGGTCGGCGTCGACCTGGCCGCGAGCCCGAGCTGGAGGATCCCCGCATGACCTACGACCTGCTCGTCCTCGGCGGCGGCACCGGTGGCCTCGTCAGCGCGATGATCGCTGCGGGTGCCGGTGCGCGGGTGGCGCTCGTCGAGCGCGACCGGACCGGCGGCGACTGCCTGTGGACGGGCTGCGTGCCGTCCAAGAGCCTGCTCGCGGCGGCCGGCCTCGCGCACGCGATGCGCCACGCCGACCGGGTCGGCCTGCCGCCCGCCACCCCGACGGTCGACCTCGCCGCGGTCCTCGACCACGTGCGGGCCGCGCAGGCGACGATCGCCCCGCACGACTCGGTGGAGCGGCTGACCGCCGCGGGGGTCGACGTGCTGGTCGGCGAGGGGCGCTTCACCGGGCCGCGGACGCTGACCGTCGACGGTCGGCCGGTGCGGTTCCGTCGGGCGATCGTCGCGACCGGCTCGCGCGCCGTGGTGCCGCCGGTCCCCGGGCTGGCCGCGCTCGCGCCGCTGACGCACGAGACCGTGTGGGAGCTGCGCGCGCTCCCCACCCGGCTGGCGGTGCTCGGCGCGGGCCCGATCGGCTGCGAGCTCGGGCAGGCGCTCGGACGGCTCGGGTCGCGGGTCACGCTGCTGGAGTCCGGCGACCGGCCGCTGCGCGGCGAGGAGCCCGAGGCGTCGGCGCTGCTGGCCGAGCAGCTGCGCGAGGACGGGATCGACCTGCGGCTCGGGGTCCGGGTCACCGCCGCCGCGCGCGGGGACGACGGCGCGATCCGCCTGACGCTCGGCGACGCGCAGGAGCTCGTCGTCGACGCGGTGCTCGTGGCCGCGGGCCGGGCCCCGCGCAGCGACGGAATCGGGCTCGACGCCGCGGGGGTGCGCTGCGACGCGGGCGGCGCGATCGTCGTCGACCCGACGATGCGCACGAGCGCCGCGGGGATCTTCGCGGTCGGGGACGTCGTGGGGCCTCCCGCGTTCACGCACGTCGCCGCGCACCACGCGCGGCAGGCCGCGGTGAACGCGCTGTTCGGCCTGCGCCGGCGGGCCGACCGCACGCCGCTGCCGTGGGTGACCTTCACCGACCCGGAGGTCGCGCACGTCGGGCTGACGGTCGCGCAGGCCCGGGAGCGGCACGGGGAGCGCGTCGTGGTCGCCCGGTCGACCTACGCGGGCCTGGACCGGGCGATCGCCGCGGGCGAGCACCGCGGCGGCGCGATCCTCGTCGGCGATCCGCGCGGACGGCTCGTCGGCGCGACGCTCGTCGGGCGCGGCGCGGGCGAGTCGATCGCCGAGCTCACCGCCTGGATCGCGACCGGCGCGAAGCTCGCCCGCGTCTCCGGGACCGTCCACGCGTACCCGACCTACGCGGACGCCGCCGTCCGCGCGGTCGACGACCACCTGCGTGACCGGTACGCCGGGCCCGGCCTGCGGCGCGCGCTGGCCCCGGTCCTCGCCGCGCGGCGGCTCGTGCGCTAGGTGCGGGCCGGGCCGAGCACGACGACCGCCAGGCGGACGCGCTGCGCGACGGTGATCGCGACGAGCGCCGCGAACACCCACATGATCGTCCCGGCGTGCTCGGGCAGCAGGCAGAGCAGGACGTAGGCGGCGATCGTCTCGGTCCCCCTCCGTCAGCCCGGCGGTGAACCGCAGGGAGCGCTCGTCCCCGAGGTCCAGCCCGCGCTTCTCGATCAGCGACGCGAAGCTCAGGAGCGCGACGTTGTTCAGCAGGTAGACGGCGAGGAGGACGCAGGCGGCGACCCGGGCGTCGGGCACGGCGATCGCCGCTGCGACGACGAACCCCCCGTAGACGACGAAGTCCGCGAGGAAGTCGAGCATCCCGCCGAGGTCGGTCGGGCCGCGGCGGCGCGCGAGCGCCCCGTCGACGCCGTCGAGCGAGCGGTTGGCGAGCCACAGCGCGAGCGCTGCGATCCAGGCGCCCGTGGCGGCCAGCACGCACGCCGCGACACCGACGGCGAGGCCGACCGCGGTGACCGCACCGGGACCGACGCCGACCCGGTCCAGGCGGGCGGCCACGCCGTCGACCGCGGGTCCGACGAGGCGCCGGGTGCGCGCGTCGAGCATCAGGCGACCCGCCGTCGCTGCTGCGTCGCCCCGAGCAGGAGCAGCAGGACGACGGCCCCGAGCGACAGCACGAACCCGGTCGAGCCGGGGTCGGCCAGGGAGTCCCCGAGCGCGACGAACGCGACCGTCCCCGGGACGATGCCGACGAGCGTGCCGAGCGCGTGCGCGCGGCGCGTCACGCCCGACAGCCCGAACGCGTAGTTGAGCGCGTTGAACGGCAGCACCGGGATCAGCCGCAGCGCGACGACGCCGCGCAGCCCGCGCGCGCTCAGCCACGCGTCGGCGGCCGCGCCGCGGCCGCCGAGCAGGCGGCGGGTGCGCTCGCGGCCCAGGCGCCGGGCGATCTCGAACGCCGCGACGGCCCCGAGCGTCGCGCCGAGCACGGTCAGCAGCGAGCCCCACACCGGCCCGAACAGCACGCCCGCGGCGAGCGAGGGGATCGTGCCGGGCACGAGCGCCACGGTCAGCAGCACGTACAGCACGACGAACGCGACCGGCCCGGCCGCCCCGGCGGACGACACGAGCGCCTCGAGGTCCTCCCGCACACCTGCCTCCCCTCCACGCGTCGCTCCGGCCGTCACGGCCCCGTCGTCTGGTTCTGCGGACCGGCGGGCGCGCGGGATCAGCGGCGGGGGGACGGGAGTGGGCGCGAGAGGTTCGAACACCCGCGCCCGCCGGCCGTGGTGCCGAGTTGCTCCCGCGATCGCGGGAGAGTCGAGTGCAGTGCTGCCGGACTCAGGCAGCCGCGCTTCGCAGGACATCGGCCACGACTTCTCCGATGTCTCGGCCCTCGCGTGTGGCGCGCTCGGTGAGGCCCTCGAGCGTGGCCGCATCGACGGACACTTCCAGGCGTACGTCGATGTCGCGCGGGGCGAGGAGGTCGCCCGCGCCGGGGTCGTCCGCGAGGATGCGGTCGAGGTCGTCGCTGTCCGGGAGGTCGTTCATGGCTCTGCTTCGGATGATGGTGGTTCAGCGTCTCGATTGGAAGGCACGCACCTGGCGAGGCGAGGCGTCCCAGCCGGTCATGACATGCCAGGTCGTCGCGCTCGCCTCATCGGGTTGGAGCACGATGGTGAGGATGCGCGCCGCGTCGGTGGGGCCGATCGCGAACAGGCTGCCGGGCACGCGCGCCGCGGGGTTCGGTACGACGAGCGGGCCGTTCGCGACGATCTGCTCGGCCTCTGCACTGGTGATCTGACGCGCCGCGAGCTTTCGCCTCGCCAGCGCGTTGATGACCAGGTGGAGGATCAGCACGACGGCGACGCTATGCCGGAGAGCGGACGCTCCGACGGCGTGAGCGCGCGCTGGTGCGGCATTCGGACCGGAGCCGCCGGGTACGCCTCCGTTCGGGCATGGGCGCGGAGGGACTCGAACCCCCGACTCCCTCGGTGTAAACGAGGTGCTCTGACCAACTGAGCTACGCGCCCGGACCGCGGGAAGGATCGCACGGTTGCGGGCGGCGCGTAGGGTTGCGCGCATGGATCTCGGCATCGGCGGCAGGGTCGCGCTCGTCACGGGCGCGTCGGGTGGACTGGGGCGCGCGATCGCCGCGGCGCTCGCGGCGGAGGGCGCGACGGTCGCGATCAGCTCGCGCTCGCAGGAGCGGATCGACGCGACCGCCGCGGAGATCGGCGCGACCGGGTTCGTGTGGGACAGCGCCGACGTGGACGGCGGCCCGGCACTGCTCGACACGGTCGCCGCGCAGCTCGGCGCGCCGGTGTCGATCCTCGTGACGAACACCGGCGGACCGCCCGCCGGCATGCCGCTGGAGTTCACCGGCGAGCAGTGGGAGGACGCGTACCGCACGCTCGTGCGCGCCCCGATGGCGCTCGTGCAGGCCGCTCTGCCCGCGATGCGCGCGGCCGGCTGGGGGCGGGTCCTGAACGTCGTGTCGACGACCGTGCGCGAGCCGACCCCGCCGCTGATGCTGTCCAACACGCACCGCGCGTCGATGATCACCGCGTTCAAGACGGTCGCGGCGCACGTCGCCGCCGACGGCGTGACGCTCAACAGCCTCCTCCCCGGGCGGATCGGCACCGCGCGGCTCGAGTCCCCTCTACGGGTCGCGGGAGAACGTCGAGACGATGGCGTCCGCCGAGATCCCCGCCGGCCGCGTCGGCACGCCGGAGGAGTTCGCGGCGGCGGCCGCGTTCCTCTGCTCGGCGCCCGCCTCGTACATCACCGGGGAGACCCTCGCCGTCGACGGCGGCCTCACCCGGTCCGTGTTCTAGGAGCCGTCGCTCGTCGGGAAGGCGACGAAGCCCGAGCGCTTGAAGTCGCCCAGCGACCCGACGCCGACCCCGCGGTCGGAGATCGTGACGAGCCGGCCGCCGAAGACGAGGGTGCGGGTGATGCCGCCGGAGAAGGAGCGGCCGTCGCCCGGGTCGCTCATCCGTCCGAGCGCGCCGATCCCGTTCGCGCGCGTGACGCGGTAGCCGAGCACCCCGGCGAACGGCGGCCTCGGCGCGGGCGCGATCGACGGCGCGGGCGCGGTCGTCGCCTGACGGAAGCCCGCGCCGTCGTCGAGCGTCACCGGCAGGACCGCCGTGCGCCGCGGCGCCCACCACAGGAACGCCCGGTGGTCGTACTCGACGCTCGAGGAGGACGAGCCGCCGACCTTCGCCTGGTGCAGCAGCCGCGGATTGCGCAGGTCGGACACGTCGAACAGCGACAACTGGGTCCCCTGCCGGCGGCCCTGCGGCGAGGCGTCCTGGCCGACGCCGAGGATCGTGTCCTCCCCCACCGGGTGCAGGTACGCGGAGTAGCCGAGGATCTTCAGCTCCCCGAGGACCTTCGGCGCGCGCGGGTCGCGCAGGTCGACCGTGTAGAGCGGGTCGACCTGACGGAACGTGACGACGTACGCGACGTCGTCGACGAACCGCGCCGAGTAGATCCGCTCGCCCCGGCCGAGGCCGCCGACCCGACCGATCGGGGTGAGCACGCCGTCGCGCTCGTCCAGCACGGTGAGCGTGGAGGACGACTCCGTCTGCGCGTCCCCGAAGGAGACCGGGTCCTCCGTCGTCGCGACGCGCAGGACTCCTCGGTGCTCGCTGAGCGAGAACTGGTTGAGCAGGTAGCCCCGGACGCTGCCGCTCGCGCGGTAGGTGGTCGACGTCCGCTCGCCCGTCGCGAAGCGGTGCAGCTGGGTCGTCGTCGTGCCGAAGCCGGGGCGGCCGGTCGTCTCGAACTGCTCGTCCCAGCGGTTGGACGCGACGTACAGGCCGCTCGTCGACGCGTACACCGTGTCGCCGCCGCCGAGCACCGCGTCGACCTCCGCCTCCGGCAGGCCCTTGTCGAGGTCGATCGTGAAGACGCTCGTGGTGTCGAGGCCCGAGAAGACCCGCGGGTGCCGGATCGCGCTGCACGGCAGCGCACCCCGGACCGTCGTCTGCCCGTTGCGGGTGATCGCGACCTTCGGGCGGAAGCCGTCGACCGGGGCGTTGCGGATCGCCTCGCGCCGGCGCGTCTCGAACTCCTCCTGCGAGCTCGCGGGCTGGATCTCCACGGGCGCCGGCGGCGAGGTGATGACGACGCGGGCGACGTCGCCGGTCGCGCGGGCGGACACGTAGCTGCCGTCGACGGTGAGCGAGCGGACGACCGTCATCGCCGCCGGATCACGAACGTCGACCTCGAGGATCACCGCGCTGCTGCGGTACGTGCCGGGGAAGGCGACGCTCCTTCGCGCGGCCGTGGGCTTCGCGGCGTCCTGCGCGGAGAAGCCGGACCGCGTCCCGAGGACCAGCAGCCGGTTGCCGTGGAGGAGCAGCTCGCCGCCGTAGGCGATCCCGGCGTCCCCGAGGTCGAGGCTGCCGCGGATCGACGGCCTGCCATCGGCGCTCACCGCGACCGCCTGGAGCCGCCCGCCGCCGAGCGTGAAGATCCGCCGGCCGTCGGTCTTGACCCTGTCCGGCTCGTCGACGCCCGCCTCCTGGTTGTTCGTGCCGCTGAAGTCCGGCTCGGCCGTGGTGCCGGCCTCGGGCGTCGCCGCGGTGGGCGCGGCGGCCGGCAGCGGGCGCGCGGCACCGTCCTCGGCGACCCCGCCGCCGGGCGTCGGGGCGGACGACGGGAACGTCACGGCCACCGTCGACGGGTGGGCCAGCGCGTTCGCGCGCGCGTAGGCCGCGAGATCGGCGCAGGAGTCGAACGGCGCGAGCCGCGCGGTCGCGGGGCGCTTCTTCGTGGCCGCCTCGGCCACCGCGTGGGGCGCGATGCCCAGGGCCGTGACCGCGAGCAACGCGGCGGTCAGGGCCCGGCGGCCGGTGTGCGCTCGACCCATGCCATCCATAGGGGTGGCACGGTACCCGCGAGGGCTCCGTCACGCCAGGCACGGGGCTACACTGCGTGCACGCGCCCCCGTAGGCTAGCGGTCCAAGCCGCCTCCCTTTCAAGGAGGAGATCTCGCGGGTTCGAATCCCGTCGGGGGTACTGAAGGTTCGAGATCGGACGTGCGACGTCCGACCCCCATGGGAACATGTGTTCTCATGGCACGCCCGCAGACTCGACTCGAAGCACGAGCCCTGCGGACCCAGGGCGTCGGCGTCCGGGAGATCGCTCGGCGGCTCGGTGCCGCGCAGTCGAGCGTGAGTGTGTGGACGCGCGACGTGGCGCCCCGCAGTCGTCCCGAAGACGCGGTCCCCCCTGTCCGCCAGCCGCCGACTGGTCGTCTGGCGGAGCGGGCGGACCGTGCAGTGCACGCGCTGCCGGCTCGTTCAGCCGATCGAGCTGCACGGCAGGACCGTCCGGGGCCGCCAGGCCTGGTGTCGACCGTGCTTCCGCGCGCACGCCAAGAGCCGGGGCGCGGCGCACGGCGAGCAGGTCCGGCGCTCCACGGTCAGGCGGCGTGAGGTCGCCCGGGTGTGGGTCCTGAGCTACCTCGCCTCACACCCGTGCAGCGACTGCGGCGAGGCGGACGTCGTCGTGCTCGACTTCGACCACGTGGGGACGAAGACGGCTGACGTGTCGACTCTCGTCGCGAACGGTCGGTCGCTGGCACGGGTGATCGCGGAGGTGGAGCAGTGCGAGGTCGTCTGCGCCAATTGCCACCGCGCCCGCACGGCGCGCCGCGGCGACTGGGCTCGTGCCTCGCCGGACTGGCGCTCGCGGATCGCCTCGCGCAGCGCTCCGCGAGCGCGCAACCAGCGTGTCGTCCTCGAACACCTCGAGAAGACTGGGTGCGTGGACTGCGGACAACGGGACATGGCGGCACTCGACTTCGATCACCGGCCCGGCACGGCCAAGCGTGGCGACGTGACGCGTCTCGCCGCGCACGGCTGCAGCCTCGCCATCGTCACCGAGGAGATCGCCAAGTGCGACGTGCGCTGCGCGAACTGCCACCGCCGACGTACCGCGGAGCGCGCCCGGTCGTTCCGGACACGCGTTGCCGAGATCGATGTAGGCGCCGTCGACCTCGCCGCACGCGCGCCACGGGCGCGGGCGCTGCGCGCTGAGGGATGGAGCCTCGACGAAATCGCCCACGCGGTCGGAGCTGCGCGCGACACCGTGGGTCACTGGGTCCGGGACGTCACGCTCACCAACGAGCAGCGCGCCTCGATCCACGATCGGCGCCGAGCGGCGCGGATCGCAGTTGAGGCCGCGGAATCCGACGAGCCGCCGCGGCCGTGCCGGACCTGCGGCGAGGAGCAGCCGGCCGCAGCGTTCTCTCGGAACGGCTCGCTTCGGCGCAAGCAGTGCAAGGCGTGCGACGCGGCGCGCGGCCGTGCCCGGACCGACGAGCAGCGGGCCGAGGCGGCGGCGAAGCAGCGCGAGCGCCGGCGACGCTCGCGCAATGCGGACCGAACCTCGGTGCGCGACCCGGGCGATCCTGCGGCATGATGCTCGGGCCCCCGTAGCTCAGCGGCAGAGCAGCGGACTTTTAATCCGTCGCGCGTCGGTTCGAATCCGACCGGGGGCACTCAGCGCCGCGCGCGCGAGCCCTTCGTCAGCGCCTGCATGAGCAGCTCGATCGACTTCTCGAGCTGCTCGATCGACGCGTCGCCGACCTTCGCGACGCCGGTCTCGCGGTTGAGCCAGGCGTTGATCTCCTGCGGGCCGCCGTAGCGGCCGCGGCGCTTGAGGTCGTTCACCAGGCCGTGGCGCTTCTCGCGCAGGATGCGGCGCTTCTGGTAGGCGGGCAGCTCGGCGGCGGGCTCGGGCAGGCCGGGCAGGTCGTCGGTCATGCCGGGCGTGACCGGCACGCTGACCGGCCGCACCGGCTCGGCGGGCGCGGGCCCGCCGAACAGCGTCATCTGCGGCGCGACGTCGGCGACGAGCGGCACGAACTCGACGGCCTCGCCGCGCTCGGTCTCCTTGCGCTGGGAGACCTCGTCCCACTCGCCGAGGTCCTCGTCCTCGTCCTTGCGGCGCACGAACGGGCGCACCTCGGTCTCGACC
This sequence comes from Conexibacter sp. W3-3-2, assembly GCF_009707605.1. Lineage (NCBI taxonomy): Bacteria > Bacillati > Actinomycetota > Thermoleophilia > Solirubrobacterales > Conexibacteraceae > Conexibacter > Conexibacter sp. W3-3-2. The sequence continues at coordinate 2,730,539 of NZ_WLYW01000001.1, forward strand.
TCGGAGGCGTGGATGCGCAGGATCGGGTCGGCGGGGAGGTACAGCCAGCTCATCTCCGGCGGCCGCCCCGGGATCGTGCGGACGAACCGGCCGACGATCTGCCGGAAGATCATCGCGGTCTTCGCGGCGCTCGCGTACACGCCGACGCGCAGGCGCGGGATGTCGACGCCCTCGCTGACCATGTTCACCGCGACGATCCACTCGTCCTTGGAGGCGGTGAACCGCTGAAGCTTCTCGGCCGCGCGCGCCTCGGTGTGCAGGACGACGGTCGGCGGCTTGCCGGTCACCTCGCGCAGGAGCTTGGCGACCTTCTTCGCGTGCTCGCCATCGGCGGCGATGACGAGCCCGCCCGCGTCGCGCTGGCCGCCCTCGGCGGAGCGGACGCCCAGCAGCTTGGCGTGCGCCTCGCGGAGGATCCGCGGCAGGCCGTCGGGCAGCTCGGTGGAGATCGCGGTGCGGTACCGGCGTGACGCCTCGCGCCCGGTGAGGACGGTGTCGAACCCGGCCTCGATCACGTCGTCGCCCGAGCGCCACGACAGCGATCCGTCGTAGGTGATGAACGCGACCGGCCGGCAGACGCCGTCGCGGACCGCGTCCGCGTACCCGTAGGAGATGTCGGGCTCGGCGAGGCCCTCGCCGTCGTAGCGGACGCCCGGGATCGCGGAGGCGTCGGAGCGGAACGGGGTGCCCGACAGCAGCAGCCAGCGCTGGGCCTTCGAGAACGCGGCGGAGAAGCCCAGGCCCCAGGCGAGGTCCTCGCCGAGGTGGTGCGCCTCGTCGGCGACGATCAGCGTGTCCGGGGTGCAGGCGGCCGCCCAGCGCACGCCGGCCATCGCGACGCGCGCGTAGGTGACGGCGATCCCGTGGAAGCCCTTCGGGGGGACGAGCTCGTCGGAGTCCGGCTCGATCTGCAGGCCGCTGCGGGCCGCGGCCTCCGCCCACTGGCGGGTCAGCGGCCCGGTCGGGCAGACGACGACGACGCGCCGGGCACGCCCGGCGGCGATCTCGCGGCGCGCGAACTCGAGCGCCGGACGGGTCTTCCCGGCACCGGGGGCGGCGTTGACGAGGAAGGAGCCCTCGGTCCACGACGCCATCGCGTCGAGTGCCCGGACCTGCCAGTCGCGCAGGCCGCCGGCGGGGGTGGTCTGTCGTGCGGCGGAGCTCACCGAGCGGGGAAGGCTGGCAGCCCGATCGGACGGCACCGAACGATTCCCGCACGCAGCGGGAATCCGTCGGTCACGCCCGCGGCGACCAGGCGTCGGCCTCGATCTCGACGAGCAGCCGCGGGTCCAGCAGCGCGGCGACCTCGAGCATCGTGTTCGCCGGCCGGATCTCGCCGAAGACCTCGCCGTGGGCGCGGCCCGCGTCCTCCCAGCGGCTCGCGTCCAGCAGGTACACGCGGGTGCGCACGACGTCCTGCAGCGTCGCGCCCGCCTGGGCGAGCGCGCGCTCGATGTTGCGCAGGCACTGCTGCGCCTGCAGGTACACGTCCCCGGGACCGACGACCTGGCCGTCCTCCCCGATCGCCGTGCAGCCCGACACGTGCACGCCGTCACCGGCGCGCACGACGCGCGAGTAGCCGACGCGCGCCTCCCAGGGCCCGCCGGACCCGAACCGCTCGATCCCCGACATCGCGCTAGTGCCGGAAGTGGCGTCGGCGGGTCATGACCATCGCGACGCCGTCCGCGTTGGCGGCGGCGATGACCTCGTCGTCGCGGATCGACCCGCCGGGCTGGATGACCGCGCGGACCCCCGCCTCGATCGCCAGGGCGGGACCGTCGGCGAACGGGAAGAACGCGTCGGAGGCGAGCACGGCGCCCTGCACGCTGTCGAGCCGGCACTTCTCCAGCGCCAGGCGCACGGAGTCGACGCGGCTCATCTGCCCGGCGCCGATGCCGACGGTCCGGTCGCCCTGCGCGAGGATGATCGCGTTGGACTTCACGTGCTTGCAGACCCGCCACGCGAACAGCAGGTCCGACCACTCCTGCTCGGTCGGCTGGCGCTCGGTGACGACCTCCATCGTGTCCCGGTCGAGCACGATCGTGTCGCGGTCCTGCACGAGGATGCCGCCCTGCACCTGCCGGCCCTGCAGCTCGCCGAGCGGGACGCGGCGGCGCTCCTGGTCCTCGAGGATGCGGATGTTCTGCTTCTGGGTGAGGATCTCGAGCGCCTCGTCGGTGTACCCGGGCGCGTAGAGGACCTCGATGAACTGCTGGTGCAGCGCCTGCGCCAGCTCGGCGTCGACCTCGCGGTTGATCGCGATGACGCCGCCGAACGCGCTGAGCGGGTCGCACTCGAAGGCGGCCCGGTAGGCCTCCAGCGCGGTCGCGCCGGTCGCCGCGCCGCACGGGTTGTTGTGCTTGACGATCGTGCAGCTCGGCTCGTCGAAGTCGCGCGCGAGCGCGGTCGCCGAGTCGAGGTCGAGGAGGTTGTTGAACGACAGCTGCTTGCCGTGGTGCTGCTTGACCATCGACAGCAGGTGCCGGCGCTCGCCGACCGCCGAGTAGTAGGCGGCGCGTTGGTGCGGGTTCTCGCCGTAGGAGAGGTCCGTGACCTTCTCGTAGGCGCGCACGAGCAGCGGCGGGTGGTCGTCGCTGCGCTCCGCGAACCAGCGGGCGATCGCCGTGTCGTAGCGGGCGGTGTCGTGGAACGCCTGGGCGGCGAGCTCCTGCCGGGTGCGGAACGACAGCGCGCCGTCGTTCTGGGCGAGCTCCTCGAGGATCGCGTCGTAGCTCTCCGGCTTCACGACGACCGCGGCGTACGCGTGGTTCTTCGCCGCCGCCCGGATCATCGTCGGGCCGCCGATGTCGATGTTCTCGATCGCGTCGCGGTCGCTGACGTTCATCCGCGCGACGGTGCGCTCGAACGGGTACAGGTTCACGCACACGAGGTCGACGACCTCGATCCCGTGCTCCTCGAGCGCCGCCTGGTGCTCGGGGTTGTCGCGCACGGCCAGCAGGCCCGCGTAGAGCTTCGGGTTCAGCGTCTTGACGCGGCCGTCCATGATCTCGGGGAAGCCCGTGAAGTCGTCGATCGCGCGGACCGGCAGCCCGGCGGCCTCGAGCTCCTTCGCGGTGCCCCCGGTGGAGATCAGCTCGACGCCCTGCTCGGCGAGCCCGCGCGCGAAGTCGACGATCCCGCGCTTGTCGCTGACGGACAGCAGCGCGCGGCGGACCGGGACGAGGTCGGGCGGGTCGACGGGGTTCAGCTCAGGCACGGACGGCATGGGCCTGAGCCTAGAGAACGCCCGGGAAACGCGGACTCAGGTCACCCGCATCCTGCGGGGATTGTCCGGGTCGACGGACACCCCGCCGGCCGCGAACGCGCGGACCGCCCGGCACAGCAGCGCGTGCTCCAGCGGCCGCAGCCGGTCGTGCAGGCTCGCGGCGGTCTCGTCGTCGGCGACCGCGACCGCGTCCTGCAGCAGGATCGCGCCCGTGTCGATCCCGTCATCGACGAGGTGGACGGTGACGCCCGCGACCTTGACGCCGTAGGCGATCGCCTGCTCGATCGCGCGCAGCCCGGGGAACACGGGCAGCAGCGACGGGTGCACGTTGACGATGCGTCCGGCGAACCGGCGCGTGAAGCCCGGGTCCAGCAGCGCCATGTAGCCGGCGAGCACGACGAGGTCGGCCTCCCACGCCTGGACCTGCGCGGCGAGCGCCGCGTCGCGCGCGGCCCGGTCGGGGAACGCGTCGCGCGGGAACACGGCGGTCGCGACGCCCGCCGCAGCGGCGCGCTCCAGGGCGGGCGCGCCGGGCCGGTCGCCCGCGACCCCGACGACCACGACGCCCTCAGGCCCGCCGTGCAGCTCGTCGAGGATCGCCTGCAGGTTCGTCCCGGCACCCGACGCGAGGACGACGACGCGCAGGCTCATCGGGCGCCCACCGCCTCGCCGAGCAGCGCCAGCACCTCGGCGGCCGACAGGTCGGCGAACGCCCCGTACTCCGGGAGCCCGTCCCAGGAGCGGCGGGCGATCTCGCGGCTGCGCCGGCCGCGGAGGATCCGCACGAGCGTCTCCTCGTCCGCCTCGTCGCCGAGCCGCTGCACGAGCGCCCGGCAGGCGTCCACCGCGGAGCGCTCGACCAGCGGCCGCACCGGGCCGTCGAGCGTCGCCCGGATGACGCGGGCGCGGTCGGCGCCGCTGAGCGTCGCCGCGGGCCCCGCGGGCAGCACGGTCGGGTCGCAGACGTCGCAGCACGGGACGGTCGGCGCGCCCGGGGCGGGGTCGCCGAAGTGCCGCAGCAGCGCCGCGCGGCGGCAGCCGCGGCCCTCCGCGTACGCCCACACCGCCCGGTACTGCGCCCAGCGCGCGCGCTGCGCCCCTCCCCGGCCGCGGTCCGGCACGCGTCGCGGGTGTCGGCGTCGTGCGGGCGGCCCAGGCGCGCCCGCACGCGGTCGGCGCGCCCAGGCTCGAGGGCCAGGACGCCCGCCCGGTCGAGGTGCCCGACGATCGCGCGGACCTGGTCGGGCCGGTCGGTCCCGGCGAGCGCGGCGACCGGGGCGTCGACGAGCCCGTCGGCGTCGGCGGCAGCGAGCACGCGCCCGGCGACCCGGTCCAGCAGCGCGTCGTCGATCTCGCTGCGCTGCATGAAGAACACGTGCAGGCCCTTGTCCTTCGCGCAGGCGAACAGGAGCGCCCGCGCCGGACGGCCGTCGCGGCCCGCCCGCCCGGCCTCCTGGTAGTAGGCCTCCAGGGACGCCGGGACGCCGTCGTGCGCAACGGTCCGCACGTCGGCCTTGTCGACGCCCATGCCGAACGCGTTGGTCGCGACAACGATCTCCAGCTCGCCCGCCATGAAGCGGCGCTGCACCTCGCTGCGACGCGGCGCGGGCAGGCCCGCGTGGTACGCGGCGCAGGTGACGCCGAGGTCGGCGCCGATGCGGGCGGCGAGCGTCTCGGCCGCCTGCCGCGTGCCCGCGTAGACGATCGCCGGTCGCGCCTGCGCGGTGGCGAGCGCGTGCACGATCCGTCGCGCACGGTCGTTGGGCGAGCTGCACGGCACGACCCCGAAGCTCAGCGCGGGCCGGTCGAACCCGGTCTGCACGCGCACCGGGTCGCGCAGGCCCAGCCGCGCGGCGATGTCCTGCGCGACCTGCGGCGTGGCGGTCGCGGTCGACGCGACGATCGCGCGCGCCCCGAGCGCGCGGGCGACGTCCCCGAGCCGGAAGTAGTCGGGGCGGAAGTCGTGCCCCCACTGCGAGACGCAGTGCGCCTCGTCGACGACGAACAGCCCGACGCGGGCGCCCGCGAGCGCCGCGAGCACGTCCGGGGAGGAGAACCGCTCGGGCGCGACGTGCAGCAGCCGCAGCTCGCCGGCGACGGCGCGCGCGAGGACCGCCCGGTTCGTCGCCGTGTCCTGCTGGCCGTTGATCGCCCCGACGAGCGCGCCGCGCGCCCCGAGCCGCGCGCGCAGCCCGTCGACCTGGTCCTGCATCAGCGACACGAGCGGCGAGACGACGACGGTCAGGTCGTCGCGCAGCAGGGCGGGCAGCTGGTAGCACAGCGACTTGCCCGCGCCGGTCGGCATCACGACGAGCACGTCGCGGTCGTCGAGCGCGGCCGCGACCGCCTCCGCCTGCCCGGGCCGGAAGGCGGTGTGGCCGTAGTACCGCTGCAGGGCGTCGAGAGGGAGCGTGCGCATCGACGGCGGCGGACCATAACGACGGGACCGGTCGCCTCCGGCCCGTCGTGACAGGACCGGCACGGGTTCGTGACGGAGACGGCGCGAACGGCGCGTCTAGCGCGCGGAGGACTGCACGAGCGGCAGCTCGAGGTCGAACTTGCCCTGCGTGGCGACGGTGCCGTCCAGCGGGTACTCGCCGCTGAAGCACGCGTCGCAGTGGCGGGCGCGGTCGGCGTTGCCGACGGCCTCGTAGACGCCCTCCAGCGAGATGTACGCCAGCGAGTCGGTGCCGAGGTGCGCGGAGATCTCCTCGACGGTGCGCTGGTGGGCGACCATCTCCTCGCGCGTGGACATGTCGACCCCGTAATAGCAGGGGTTCTTGATCGGCGGGGCGGAGGACCGCATGTGGACCTCGCGCGCCCCGGCGTCGCGCAGCATCTGGACGATCTGCCGCGTCGTGTTGCCGCGCACGATCGAGTCGTCGACGACGACGAGCGACTTGCCGGCGACGACCTCGGGCAGCGGGTTGAACTTCAGCCGCAGGCCGTGCTTGCGCAGCTCCTGGCCGGGCTGGATGAACGTCCGCGCGATGTAGCGGTTCTTGACGAACCCCTCGCCCTGCGGGATGCCGGACGCGCGCGCGAAGCCGCGGGCCGCCGGGTTGCCGGAGTCCGGCACCGCGATCACGAGGTCCGCACCGGGGACCGGGGCCTCGCGGGCGAGGACCTCGCCCATCCGCTCGCGGGCGATCTGCAGCGCGCCGCCGCCCATGCGCGAGTCGGGCCGCGCGAAGTAGATGTACTCGAAGACGCAGAACGCCTCGCGGGCGGCGGGGTCGCCGACCTGCTCGGAGGTGACGCCGCGCGCGTCGAGCACGACCATCTCCCCGGGCTTGACCTCGCGCACGTACTCGGCGCCGATCGTCAGGAACGCGCAGGACTCGCTGGCCACGCAGTACGCGTCGCCGAAGCGGCCGAGCACGAGCGGTCGGACACCGGCGGGGTCGCGGAACGCGATGACCTTGTCGTTGGTCATCACGACGGTCGAGAACGCGCCCTTCAGCTGCGGGATGACGTCCTTGACGGCCTCCTCGATCGTCTCCGCGGGGTGCGACGCGAGCGCCGCCGCGATGATCTCCGAGTCGGAGGTCGAGGAGAACGTGACGCCCTGCGAGCGCAGCTTCGCGTGCATCTCGACGGCGTTGATGAGGTTGCCGTTGTGCGCGAGTGCGAGCTCGCGACGGTTGCCGCCCGAGCCGGCCGAACGGTGCACCGGCTGGGAGTTCTCCCACTCGTTGGAGCCGGTCGTCGAGTACCGGGTGTGGCCGATCGCGAGGTCGCCGCCGAGCGCCTTGAGGTCGTGCTCCTTGAAGACCTGGCTCACCAGGCCCAGCGCACGCTGGGTGATGATGTAGCCGTCGACGTCGGCGGCGGCGATGCCGGCCGACTCCTGGCCGCGGTGCTGGAGCGCGAACAGCGAGAAGTACGCGAGGCGCGAGACGTCGTGGCCGGGACCGTAGATCCCGAAGACGCCGCACTCGTCGCGTGGACCCTCGCGTCCGTCGGGGTCCGCCATGGGAAGGGGAGCGCTGACACTCATGAGAGGAGCTGCCGGGGCAGCCCGGTCAGGGTAGCAGCGTGCCGGGGCGCGTCCATGGACCGGATGTCCGCAGGATGCGGGGTCGTCCCCCGCCGACCGCCGCTCGTCAGGGTGGCCTGCCATCGTGTCGGGCGCATGTCCTCGCTCCCCGCCCCCACCGCCGCCGCGGACGCCTCGCCCCTGCGGCGGCTGTGGCACTACGCCTCCCCGCACCGGCGCGCGATCCGCCGCGCGACGACGTTCAGCGTCCTGAACAAGGTCTTCGACATCGCGCCGGAGCTGCTGATCGGCGTCGCGGTCGACGTCGTCGTCCGCGGGCAGGGCTCGATCGTCTCCGACCTCGTCGGCGTCGAGGACCGCTTCCACCAGCTGCTCGTGCTCGCCGCCGCGAACCTGTTCGTGTGGGTGATGGAGTCGGTCACCGACTACCTCGCCGACATCTCCTGGCGAACGCTCGCGCAGACGATCGAGCACGAGGCGCGCATGGACGCGTACGCGCACGTGCAGCGGCTGGAGCTCGGCGCGCTGGAGGACCGGGAGACCGGCGACCTGCTCGCCGTCCTCAACGACGACGTCAACCAGCTCGAGCGGTTCCTCGACGTCGGCGCCAACGAGATCATCCTCACCGTCATGAACGTGCTCCTCGTCGGCACGGTCTTCGTCGTCATCTCGCCGCTCCTGGCGCTGCTGGCGTTCCTGCCGATCCCCGTGATCGTGCTCGGATCGCTGGCGTTCCAGCGGCGGCTGACCCCGCTGTACCGGTCGGTGCGCGAGCGGGCGGGCGCGGTCGGTGGCGTGCTGGCGAACAACCTCGCCGGGCTCGCGACGATCAAGGCGTTCACGGCGGAGGAGCGGGAGGTCAACCGGATCGCCGCCGCCTCGCAGGCCTACCGGGAGGCCAACCGCGACGCGATCCGCGTGTCGAGCGCGTTCGTGCCGCTGATCCGGATGGCGATCCTCGCCGGGTTCACGATGACGCTCGTCATCGGCGGCAACGCGGCGCTCGACGGCGACCTCGAGGTCGGGGCGTTCAGCGTCCTCGTGTTCATGACCCAGCGGCTGCTGTGGCCGCTGACCCGCCTGGGCGAGGTGCTCGACCTCTACCAGCGCGGCATGGCGTCCACACGGCGGATCCTCGACCTGCTCGACGTGCCGCCGCGGATCATCGGCGGCACGGACACGCTCGTGACGCCGGTCCGCGGCGGGGTCCGCCTCGACGGAGTGGAGTTCGCGTATCGGCACCTCGGGGACGACGCGCCGCCGGTGCTGCGCGGGATCGACCTGCACGTCCCCGCCGGCGAGACGCACGCGATCGTCGGCCCGACCGGCGCGGGCAAGTCCACGCTGGTGAAGCTCCTGCTGCGCCTGGAGGACCCGACCGCCGGCACGATCACGCTCGACGGTGCCGCGCTGCCGTCGCTGCGCTTCGAGTCGCTGCGCGGGTCGCTCGGGTACGTCGCGCAGGACGTCTTCCTGTTCAGCGGCACCGTGCGGGAGAACGTCGCCTACGGGCGCCCGGACGCCGACGACACGCAGATCGAGGGCGCGCTGCGCGCCGCCGAGGCGCTGGCGTTCGTGGAGGCGATGCCCGAGGGGCTCGACACGATGGTCGGCGAGCGCGGCATGCGGATGAGCGGCGGCCAGCGCCAGCGGCTGTCGCTCGCCCGCGCGATCCTGCGCGACCCCGCGGTGCTGCTGCTCGACGAGGCGACCGCCGCCGTCGACACCGAGACCGAGGCCGCGATCCAGCGGTCGCTGCGCACGGTCAGCGCGAACCGCACGACGATCGTCATCGCCCACCGCCTGTCGACCGTCCGCCACGCGCACCGCATCCACGTGCTGGAGGCGGGGCGCATCACCGAGTCCGGCACCCACGACGAGCTGCTCGCGCTCGACGGGCGCTACGCGGGCCTGTGGCGCGTGCAGATCGGCGAGGCCGTGACGACCTGAGCCGCGCGCCCCGCGGTCACGTCCGCTCGATCCGCCGCAGGCCGCGCGCAGGCGTCCACACCTCGACGACCAGCACGTCGTCCTCGACGTGCACGGTCGAGACCTCGCGCAGGTCCAGGCGGAAGACGTGCGCGTCGGCGTCGGGCGTCCCGGCGAGGATCGCCAGCCGGACCGCCTCGTCGTCGGTGACCTCGTGCGCGACCCCGGCGAGCTTCGCGTCCCCCGGCCACGCCGGCGGGTCCTCGGAGCCGGAGTGCAGCGCGAACCGCGGGTCGCGACGGAGGTCGAGCGCCTTGCGGGCGCCGGGCATCGACCCGACGTAGAGGTCGCCCTCCAGCCAGCGGGTCTCGATGCCACTGATGCGCGGGGAGCCGTCCGCGCGCACCGTCGCGAGGGTCTTGTGGACGTGCGCGTCGAGGCGGGCGCGAGCGCGCTGCGCGAGCGCGGGGGCGGCGTCGGCGAACGTGGACCAGGAGGGCATGCCCCGCACCGTGCCGGACGGTCGCACCGGCGACGGGCGACGCGTCGAATGCGATCAAATGGACGGCGTGTCCGATCGGCTGCGCGACCTGCTCGACCTCGTCGTCGGCTCCCTCGACGAGCCCGACGTCGACGGCCGGACGCTCGCCGCGCGCGCGTCGTTCTCCCGCGACCACCTCGACCGGCTCGTGCGCGCCGCGACCGGCGAGACCCCGGTGGCGCTGCGCCGGCGGCTGCTGCTGGAGCGCGCCGCGTGGCGGCTGCGCCGTGGGGCGACGAGCGGCACGGAGGCGGCCGCGGCCGGCTACGGGTCCCCGGAGGCGTTCAGCCGCGCGTTCGCGCGCGCGTACGGCGTGCCGCCCCGCGCGTTCGCGGCGTCGGACCTGCCGGTCGCGCTCCCCGCGCGCAACGGCATCCACTTCCTCGGCCCCGCCGGCCTCACCGTCCCCGGCCCGCGCGCCGGCGGCCGCGACGTGACCGACCGGCTGCTGCACCACCACCTCGACCGCACCCGCGAGCTGCTGCGGATCGTCGCCCGACTGTCCGCGGAGGACCGCGACCGCGCCGTGCGTCCCGGGCTCGTGATCGTCTGGTTCGAGGGCCCGGAGGAGACGGCCGGACTGCTGGCGGAGCGGTCGGTCCGCACGCTCGAGGTCTGGACCGCGGCGATCGCCGGGGAGGAGCCGCCGCCCGCGGAGTCCGGGGAGCTCCTGCGCCGCTTCGACCACGTCGCCCCGCGCTTCCGGGCGCTCGTGGACGACGTGCGCGCGCGGGGCGCCTGGGACGACGCGTTCGTCGACGCGCTCTGCGAGCCGCCCCAGGCGTTTACCTACGGCGGCGTGCTCGCGCACGTGCTGAGCTACGGGGCGGTGCGCCGCGAGACGCTCGCGGGCCTGCTGCGCGAGCTCGGCCACCCGCCGGCCGGCAGCGGCGACCCGATCGAGTGGGAGCAGGCGCGCCGCTGAGTCCCGTCCCGGTATCGCCCGGGCCTCAGAAACCGCGTCAGCGGTCGCACTCGCGGCGGGAATCCGATAGAAGGCGGCGCATGGTCCAGCACACATCCGGCCGTCGTGCGGCGGTCGCCCTCCTCGCCGCGCTCGCCGCGCTCCTCGTCACCGTCCGCCCCGCCGGCGCGGGAGATCGGCGGCGCCACCACCGCCACGACGCAGGCCGGCGCCGCGAAGATCGCGTCGGGCACGCTCGGGAGCTGCGCGATCACCCCGCAGGCGACCGTCCACTGCTGGGGCGAGGGCGACCAGGGCCAGCTCGCCACCGGCTCCACCGCGAACGTCGGGGACGTCCCGGGGTCCACGACCGTCCAGGTGTGGCTCGGTCGCGGCGTCGTGCCCGTGCAGGTGAGCTCCGGCTCCTCCCACTCGTGCGCGCTGGCGCAGGGCGGCGCCGTGTACTGCTGGGGACGCAACATCGTCGGCCAGACCGGGGACGGGACCGCGGCCGAGAACCGCGGCGACGATCCGGGCGAGCGCCCGTTCCGGGTGGCGCTGCCGGACGGGCTCGGGGCCAAGCAGGTCGCCACGGGCGCGAACCACAGCTGCGCGATCCTCACCGACACCTCGGTCGCCTGCTGGGGCGGGAACGCCAACGGGGTCCTGGGACTCGGGCAGCCGGACGACGGCGCGTCCCACCTCCCGGCGCGCGTCGACCTCGGCGAGGCGGGCGCGTTCTCGATCAGCTCGCGGGACCGCCACACCTGTGTCGTGACGCTGCAGCGCAAGCTCCTGTGCTGGGGCGCGAACTCGCGCAGCCAGATCGGGGACGGCGCGTTCAGCGGCCCGAAGGCCGCGATCGGCGACGACCCGGGCGAGAAGCCGATCCAGCCCCCGACCGTGCAGGCGTCGGAGAACTACCTGGCGGTCGTGACGCTCGACCAGTCCACGTGCGCGATCGAGGTCCCGTCCGACAGCGTGCACTGCTGGGGCGAGGGCGCGCGCGGCCAGCTGTCCCAGGGCAACACGAACGCCGCCACGCTCAACGACGTCACCGTCGACCTCGACGGCCAGCGCGCCCGCGCGATCAGCGCCGGGAGCGAGGCGGTGTGCGCGCTGACCGACGGGACGGACGCCGACACCGAGCCGGAGACGGTCCGCTGCTGGGGCGACAACCAGTCCGGGATGCTCGGCGGCGGCTTCATCGGCAACAACTGGGGCGACTCGCTCGGGGAGACCAAGCCGGTCACCACCGACATCGGTGCGGGCCGCACGGCGATCGGCATCGCGGTCGGCGACGACCACACGTGCGCGATGCTGACCTCCGGGCAGGCGCTCTGCTGGGGCGAGGGCTCCAACGGCCGGCTCGCCAGCGGCAGCACCGCCGACACGGGGACGACGAAGCCGGCGGGCGTCGCGACGGTGACGTTCGGCACCGACCTCCCTGACGGTGACGGCGACGGCCTCCCGGACCGCTTCGACGGCTGCCCGGCCGCGGCGGCCCAGACCGACGACGGCTGCCCGCCGCCGACGGTCCCGCCGGCGCAGCCGCCGGTGGCCCAGCCGCCGGTCGCCCAGCCGCCGACGACCGTCGCGAAGAAGGTCAAGGTCGCGGTGACGCTGACGGCCAAGAGCACGAAGACGAAGAGCTGCCCGAAGACGGTGACCGCGGCGATCGTCGGCGCGAAGCCCGCGGTGTCGCGTGCGCTCAAGGCGAAGAAGGCGAAGAAGAAGTCCGCGGGCGGCAAGGTCCGCTGCGTCGTCTCCTCGACCTTCACCTGGAAGACCGCCCCGGCCGCCGCGAAGAGCACCAAGGTGAAGGTGTCCGGGAAGGGCCTGACCACCCGCACGATCACCGTGAAGCTGTAGCGGGATCGGCACACCCTGGTGGTTGTGCCGTGACGCGCCCCCGGGTGGACTCCGGGGCATGGCCGACGGCGACGAGTGGACACCAGGACCTTCGGGGAAGGACGTGGTGTCCACGGCGCGGCGCGGCGACCCCGCCGCGGCCCCCGACCGCGCCGGCGCCGGGTCGCGCCGCCGCCGCGCCCGCCCGCGCCCGACGGCGACGCTGATCGCCACCACCGTCACCGCGCACGGCGGCATCGCGACGACGGGGCAGCTCGCGCAGGCCGGCGTCTGCCGCAACGCGCTGACGCTGCGCGTGCGCGACGGCCGGCTGGTGGAGGAGTTCCCCGGCGTGTTCCGGCTGCCGGGCGCGCCCCTGCCGCCCGCCCTGCGCCGGCACGCCGCCGTGGTCTCCTGCGGCGCGGGGGCGGCGCTCGACCGCTGGTCGGCCGCGGAGGCGTGGGGCCTCGTCACCCACCAGGCGGGGCCGGACGACCTGATCCACGTCTGCGTCCCCGGCGGGCGCCGGCCGCGCCGGCCCGGCGTCGCCGTGCACCGCCTCGCGACGCTGGACCCGCGCGACCTCACCGTGCGGGACGGCACCGCGTGCCTCGCGCTCCCGCGCGCGCTGCTGCACATCGCCGCCGGGCATCCGCAACGGCTGGTCGAGCGGTTCGTGGACGAGGCCGCCTACCGCGGGCATCTGCGTCCGTGGGAGCTGCGCGAGCTGCTCGCCCGGTCGCGCGGGCGCCGGGGCGCCGACGTCCTCGCCGCCGTGATCGAGCAGCACGTGCCCGGCACGACCCGGACCGCCAACGACGTCGAGGAGGCGTTCCTCGCGATCGCCGACGCGCGCGGCTGGCCGCGGCCGATCTGCCAGCAGCCCGCCACGCTGACCGACGGCACGCGCATCCGCCACGACTTCTGGTGGCCGGACCTCCGCGTCGCCGGGGAGACCGACGGCGGCCGGGGCCACGCCGGCCCGGTCCGCCAGGCGCGGGACGCGCACCGCGACCGGCTGCTCGCCGCGGCCGGGATCGCGACCGTCCGCGCCGCCTGGGACGAGGTCCTGCACCGCCCGCGCACCGTCGCCGCACGGGTCGAGCCGGTGCTCCTCGCGCGCGGCGCCCGGCTCGGCCGCCCGCGTCGTGGACGGCTGATCCTTCCCTGAAGGATCACGCGTCCACTCGACGCGGTGCGGGTGCCGGTGGTTTCCGCAACTCCGCGCCGGTCGCCGACGTTACGGCGCCATGATCCGCTCCACGTGTCGCATCGCCGTCGTCGGCCTGCTCGTCTGCGTCCCGGGCGCGCACGCGGCTCCCGGCGTCGGCGTGCTCGACCGGCCCTTCGGTGACGACGGGATCTCGGTGCTCACCGGCGCCACGATGGACCAGGTGTACGACGCGACCGTCGACGCCGCAGGCCGGACACTCGTTCTCGGCAACGACAGCACCGTCCGCGCCCTCACCCGGCGCGGGCGCGTGGACCGCGGATGGGGCGGCGGCGGATACGCCCCGCCCCTGTTCGGCGACCTGAACCAGCAGGAAGCGCTGACGCTGATCCCGCGGCCCGACGGCGGGACGCTCGTGGTCGGCGGCGACGTCGGCGGCACGCCCGCGGTCGCGCGGCTCACGGTCGCTGGTCGCCAGGACGCGGCGTTCGGGACCCGTGGCCCGTGGAGCTCAGCTGGTGGGGGGGATCGCGCGGATGGACCTGCCGTTCCCGACCTCTCCGGTCGCGACCCGTGCGGTCGACGACCAAGCCGTCTACGCGGGCGCCGCGGCCGGATCACTCCTCGTCGTCGCCGCCTTCTCCACTGTCTCCGGCCGCCCGCACCGCTCGTTCGGGCAGGACGGACTGCTCGGCGTCTCGACGCGCCTGGCGGCATCGCCGTTCTCCGCCCTCTGGCCGTCGGGCTCGCAGCTGACGCTCGCTCGCGACGGACGGTTCACGCTGCTTGGCCCGGCGGTGGACACTCGTATTACCGGTGAGAGGCAGCCGCTCCGACTCGTCCGCTTCACGAAGGCCGGGACCACCACCACGGCGACGGTCCCGTTCCGTGCAGCGTCCGTGCTCCACGACGGCGCCGGCTTCGTGGCGGTCGACGGCCCTCGTCTCCTCCGCCTGAAGGACGACGGGACACCACAGCCGCCCGCCGTGACCCTCCCCGGGGTCACGTCGATCTCCGCGGCGCGTCGAGCCGCCGACGGCTCGCTGCTGCTCGCGGGGCTCGTCCAACGCTCGCAGCCGCGGCGCAACCGCCTGTTCGTCGCCCGCCTGACGCCCGCGGGCGCTCTGGATCGCCGCTTCTGGTCCGGCGGCCTTCGCCTGCTCTCGTTCCCGCGCGCGCAGATCGGTCAGCGGCTCGGAGCGCTGCTCGGGCCCGTCGGTCCGGGCGGCCTGGTGACCGCGGTCGGTACGAGCGGCGACGGCGGCAACGACATCCGCGAGGACCTCGGCCCGACGTACCTCGCCGCGCTGCGCCTCCGCACGGCCGCGCCGACCGTCGGCCTGCGCTCGACCGTGGCACGCGTCGACCCGCGTGGCCGCTCGACGCTCGTCGTCCGCTGCCGGGCCGCGACCGCCGCCGCGTGCCCGACCGCCACCATCATCGTGCGTCACGGCGGGCGGCGCCTCGGCCGCGCCGTGGCCGTCGCCCCGCCGCCCCGGCAGGACGTCCGCGTGCCGGTGGCGCTCGGACCGACCGGCCGACGCATCGCGGGGCGGCGCGGGCGCGTCGTGGTCGAGGTGAGCGCCGGCGGCGACGCGGTGCGCGCGGAGGTGACGCTCCGGCGTCGGTGAGCCTCAGGCGAGCGCGGGCCGCCGCCGTCGCAGCCGCCTCGCCGGGCGCTCGACCAGCTCGAACGACAGGGCGCCCAGCGCGATCGAGGCGGCGATCGTGGCGGGCGCGAGGATCCAGAAGCGGTCGTCGGTCCCGACGCCCTGGTCGAGCAGCACGAGCACGACGATCGGGTGCCACAGGTACACGCCGTAGGAGACCTCTCCGAGCCGCACGAGCGGGCGCGAGGCGAGCACCCGGCCGACCGCGCTGCGCCCGTGCCCGTCCGTCGTGGTGAACGGCACGACCAGCAGCGCGGCGATCAGCGCCGGGACCCCGTGCAGCAGCAGGAAGCCGACGCCCGAGGGCCGGGCGGTCGAGCGCGGGAGCCCGGCCGCGTAGCTCAGCAGGAGGAAGACCACGAGCGCCGCCGCCCATGCCGCACCGGGCGCCGGCCACGCGCGGATCCAGGCCGGGCGGTGCACGCCGAGGACCGCGGCGGCCATCCCGACGCTGAACCACAGGAACGTCGCGCCCACGGTGAAGCCGAACGGGAACCACGACCCGAGCACCTGCGGCTCGACGTAGGTGAGCGTGCGCACGCCCCACGACGCGACGCCGAGACCGAGGAGCAGGACGACCTCGGCGACGCTGCGCCGGTCGTCGAGCGGCCGGCGCGACCAGACCGCGGCCCACAGCGGCAGCAGGAGGTAGAAGCTCAGCTCGACGCAGAGCGTCCACGCGTGCGGGAACCCCTGCCCGATGGCGTCCGCGGTGTAGACCTGCGTCAGCCCGAAGTACCGCCACCAGTCCCCCGACTGCACCGGGTCGATCGTCGGCGTGACGCTCGCCAGGTACGGCACGGCGGCCACCAGGCCGAGCGCCACCCAGTAGGCGGGCAGCAGGCGCAGCGCGCGGGTCCGGAGGTAGTCCGGGACGCGCACCGCCGGCCCACCGGCCGCCCGCGCGGCCACGAACGGGCGGTACAGCAGGAAGCCGGAGAGCGCGAAGAAGACCGGCACCCCGACGTCGAGGCGTCGCAGCACCTCCCCGCCCGCGATGTCCCCGTGGGCGCCGACGTAGAGCCCGACGTGATGGACGACGACGGCCAGCGCCGCGAGTCCGCGGACGCCGTCCAGGGCGGGGAACCGCGGCCCCCCGCCCGTGCCATGGGTGCGCATGGCATCTGCAACGCGTGTCGCGACCGGAAGTCGCGAAGGAGCCCGTTACGGGAACAGCGGGCGCAGCGACGCGTGCGCGTCGCGGAGCTCGTCGAGCGTCACGGAGAAGGTCTCCGAGCCCGCGACGACGTCGAGCGTGTCGCCGCCGACCTCGCCGAAGATGTCCAGCGGGATCTTCTCGGCGAGCGCCTCGAGCGCCTCCTCGGAGCCCGAGACGATGAACCCGCCCGGCCGCTCCCCGAAGAGGATGGCGTCGACGACCTCGCGCGGCGTGCGGTCGGTGGTCGGCTCGCCCAGGACCTTGGCGCCGATGCCGCCCGCCAGGCAGCACTCGGCGACCGCGACCGCGAAGCCGCCCTCGGCGACGTCGTGGGCGCTGGACAGCGCGCCGGAGCGGACCGCCTCGCGGATCGCCTCCTGCGTCGCGATCACGTGGTCGACGTCGAACTCGGGCAGGCCGTCGGGGAGCGCGTCGCCGCGGAGCTTCGCGAGCTCGCTCGCGTCGAGCGACGGCATGCCGGTCCAGCCGGCCAGGCCCCAGAGGTCGCCCTCCTTCGCGAACCCGAGCTGGCCGGCGCGGGTGACGTCGGGCAGCGCGCCGACCATGCCGACGACCGGGGTCGGGTAGATCGGGCCGGCGGCACCCTGGTTGTACAGGGAGACGTTGCCGCCGACGATCGGGGCGTCGAGCGCGCGGCACGCGTCGCCCAGGCCGCGGACGGCCTCGGTGAGCTGCCAGGCGATCTCCGGCTTCTCGGGGTTGCCGAAGTTCAGGTTGTTCGTCGTGCCCAGCGGCTTGGCGCCCGCGCACGCGAGGTTCGACGCGCACTCCAGCGCCGCCTCGATCGTGCCGCGGTACGGGTCGGCGGCGACCCGACGGCCGTTGCAGTCGATCGACACGCCGAGGCCGCTGCCGTCGGGCAGCTGCAGGACGGCGGCGTCGCACGTGTTCGGGCGGCGCACGGTGCGGGACTGCACGACCGGGTCGTACTGCTCGAACAGCGGCAGGCGCGACGCGATGTTCGGCGCGCCGACGAGCGCGAGCAGCGTGTCGCGCGGCGAGGCGTCGGCGGCGAGCGTCGCGACCGGCGCCGGGTACAGCGGCTGCTGCGGCTTGGCGGGCGCAAGGTCGTAGAGCGGGCAGTCGTCGACCAGCGCCTCGACGGGCATCTCGCCGACGAGCGTCTCGCCGTCGAAGATCCGCATCGCGCGCGTGTCGGTGACCGACCCGATGACCGTGCCGTGCACGAGCCACTTGTCGGTGATCGCGATGACCGCGTCGACGTTCTCGGGCGTGCAGACGCAGAGCATCCGCTCCTGCGACTCGGACACCATGATCTCGAAGGGCGCCATGCCCGGCTCGCGCAGCGGCACCTTGGAGATGTCGATGTCCATGCCGGTCTCGCCCTTGGAGGCCATCTCGGAGGCGCTGGACGTCAGGCCCGCGGCGCCGAGGTCCTGCAGCGCGACGAGCAGCCCCTTCTCGAGCAGCTCCAGCGAGCACTCCAGGAGCTTCTTCTCCTCGAACGGGTCGCCGACCTGGACGGTCGGGCGCTTGTCCCCGTCGGCGTCGTCGAGCTCGGCGGAGGCGAGGACGGACGCGCCGCCGATGCCGTCGCGGCCGGTGGAGGCGCCGAAGAGGATCAGCGGGTTGCCGATCCCGGTCGCGGCGGAGCGGATCATGTCGCCCGCGTTCGCGAGCCCGAGGGCCATCGCGTTGACGAGGCAGTTCGTCTCGTACGGGCCCTCGAAGTAGACCTCGCCACCGATCGTCGGGACGCCGATCGAGTTGCCGTAGTGCCCGATCCCGGCGACCGCGCGGTCGAGCAGGTAGCGGGAGCGCTCGGACGTCGGCTCGCCGAAGCGCAGCGCGTCGAGCACGGCGACCGGGCGGGCGCCGATCGCGAAGATGTCGCGCAGGATGCCGCCGACCCCGGTGGCGGCGCCCTGGAACGGCTCGACCGCGGACGGGTGGTTGTGCGACTCGACCTTGAACGCGCAGACGAGGTCGGAGTCCTCGGCGAGCCCGACGCGCACCGCGCCGGCGTTCTCCCCGGCCCCATGAAGACGGCGTCGCCCTCGGTGGGCAGCGTGCGCAGGATCTTCTTGGAGTGCTTGTAGGCGCAGTGCTCGCTCCACAGCAGCGAGAACATCGCGAGCTCGACCTCGTTGGGCTCGCGGCCGTCGAGCTTCTCGATGATCAGCGCGTACTCGTCGCGCGTGAGGCCGAGCGCGACCGCCTGCTCGACCCCGGGGACGGACTGGACGTCAGACATTGGCGACCGCCTGGGCCATCGAGGTGAACAGCGTCAGCCCGTCGACCGAGCCGGTGAGCGGGTCGACCGCGTGCTCGGGGTGGGGCATCAGGCCGAAGACGTTGCCGGCCTCGTTGGTCACGCCCGCGATGTCGCGCAGCGAGCCGTTGGGGTTCTGGCCGCGGGCGTAGCGCAGCAGCACCTGGCCGTTCGCCTCCATCGCGTCGAGCTGGTCCTCGGGCGCGTAGTAACGGCCGGTCGTGTGCTTGATCGGGATCGACAGCGAGGTCTGCCCGGCGGGCACGGCGCTCGTGAAGCGCGTGTCGGTGCGGACGACGTCGAGGTCGACCTGGCGGAAGATGAACCGCCGGCCCGTGTTGGGCAGCAGCGCCCCGGGCAGCAGGCCCGCCTCGCAGAGGATCTGGAAGCCGTTGCAGATGCCGAGCACGGTGCCGCCCTGGCGGGCGAACTCGATGACCTCGGTCATGACGGGCGCGAACCGGGCGATCGCGCCGACGCGCAGGTAGTCGCCGTAGGAGAAGCCGCCGGGGACGATGACGGCGTCGACGTCCTGCAGCGAGTGGTCGCCATGCCAGAGCAGCACGGCCTGCGCCCCGTCGACGCGCAGGGCGGCGTCGCGCGCGTCGAAGTCGTCGCAGGTGCCGGGGAAGCGGACGACGCCGAACTTCACGAGACGCTCACCACTTCGTAGTCCTCGATCAGCGTGTTCGCGAGGAGCTTCTGGCAGAGCGCGTCGAGCTGCGACTCGTCCTCGATCTCGAGCTCGACCATGCGGCCGACGCGGACCTCGCTGATGCCGCTGAACCCGAGGGCGGGGAGCGCCTGCTCCACCGCGACGCCCTGCGGGTCCAGGATGCCGGCCTTGGGCCGGATGAGCACTCGTGCCTTCATGCTGCTGTCCTCTCGAGCCAGGAGTCGAACGACTCCCCGGTGATCGTTTCGTACGCCTCGACGTACCGTGCGCGGGTACCCGCGACGATGTCCTCCGGGACCTCCGGCGCGGGCGGCGTCTTGTCCCAGCCGGTGCTGCGCGCCCAGTCCCGGACGTACTGCTTGTCGTAGCTCGGCTGCCCGTGCCCGACCTCGTAGCCGTCGGCCGGCCAGTACCGCGACGAGTCGGGCGTGAGCACCTCGTCGCCGACGACGAGCGTGCCGTCCGCGTCGAGGCCGAACTCGAACTTCGTGTCGGCGAGCAGGACCCCGCGTGAGGCGGCGTGCTCGGCGGCGGCGACGTAGAGCGCGATCGCGGTGTCGCGCACGCGCTCCGCGAGCGCGCGGTCGCCGATCGCGGCGACGGCCGCGTCGAAGTCGATCGCCTCGTCGTGGTCGCCCAGCGCGGCCTTCGTCGACGGCGTGAAGATCGGGTGCGGCAGCTGCTGGGACTCCTGCAGGCCGGGCGGCAGCTCGATCCCGGAGACGCGGCCGGTGGCCTGGTAGTCGGTCCAGCCCGAGCCGGTGATGTAGCCGCGCACGACGGCCTCGACCGGCAGCATCGTGAGCTTGCGCACCACGGCGGCGCGTCCGCGCACCTCGGCGGGCACGCCGTCGGTGTAGGAGACGACGTGGTTCGGCACGATCGGGGCGGTCCGCTCGAACCAGAACGCGCTCAGCGCGGTGAGGACCTTGCCCTTGTCCGGGATCGGGTTCGGGTGGATGACGTCGTAGGTGGAGATCCGGTCGCTCGCGACGAGCAGGACCGTGTCCGCGCCCAGGTCGTACATCTCGCGGACCTTGCCGCGGTGCAGCAGGGGCAGGTCGGCGAGGGACGGCGGGCTCACGTGGGCCGATGCTAGCGACCACAGCGGGCGGCAGGCGCGCGCCCGCTAGCGTCCGGGCACGTGATCCCGCCCGCCGCACCCCGCCGCAACGTCGAGCTGAAGGCCCACGATCCGGATCCGGTCTCGACCCTCGCCGCCGTCCGCGACACCGGAGCCGTCTCGATGGGCACGCTCGAGCAGGCCGACACGTACTTCCCGGTGCCCCACGGCCGGCTCAAGCTCCGCGACGAGGGACCGCGCGGCGCGACGCTGATCTCCTACGACCGCCCGCGCGAGGCCCGCGCGCGACCGAGCAGCTACCGGCTCGTGCCGGTCCCGGACCCGGCGTCGCTGCGGGCCGCGCTGGCGCAGGCCCTCGGCGAGTCCGGGACGGTCGTGAAGTCCCGCCGGCTGCTGATGCACGGCGCGGTCCGGATCCACCTCGACCGCATCGAGGGGCTCGGCGACTTCGTCGAGCTCGAGGCGGTCGCACCGCCGGACTCGGACCTGCAGGCCGAGCACGCCGCCGTCGACGCGCTCGCGCGGGCCCTCGGGATCACCCCGGACCGGGTGGTCGACCGCGGCTACGCGGAGTTGCTCGGCATCCACGACTAGGCTGCAGCGCCATGCGCGTCGCCACCCACTCGGGCTCCTTCCACGCCGACGAGGTCTTCGCCCTCGCGGTCCTGCGCGCGGTCCACGGGGCGGAGAACGTGGAGATCGTCCGCACGCGCGACCGGGAGCTGCACGCCGCCGCCGACCTGCGGGTGGACGTCGGACACCGCTACGACCCTGCCACCGGGGACTTCGACCACCATCAGCGCGGCGGCGCGGGCGAGCGGCCGAACGGGATCCGCTACGCGTCGTTCGGCCTGGTGTGGAAGGCGTTCGGGGTGCAGGCGTGCGGCGGGGACGAGGTCACGGCGCGGTTCGTGGAGGAGGCGCTCGTGCAGGGGATCGACGCCAACGACACGGGCCAGACGATCGCCACCCCGGTGGTGGAGGGCGTGGCGATCATGGGCGTCAGCGGCGTGATCGGCGGCTTCAACCCGACGTGGGAGGAGCCGGAGGACGACGCCACGGTCGACGCGCGCTTCCACGAGGCGCTCGCGCTCGCCGAGGGCGTCCTCGCGCGCGAGATCCGCGGCGCGGCGGCGACGGCGCGCGCGCAGGAGATCGTCGCCCGCTGCGTGGCGGCGAGCGCGGACCCGCGGATCGTCGAGCTGGACCGGTCGCTGCCGTGGATGCGCGCGGTGCACGCGCACGCCCCCGAGGCGCTGTACGTGCTCGCCCCGAAGTCGGCGGGCTGGGGCGTGCAGGCCGTCCAGGCGGTGCCGGGCCAGTTCGCCAACCGCAAGGATCTGCCGGAGGCGTGGGCGGGCCTGGAGCACGAGGCGCTGCAGGAGGTCACCGGGGTGCCGGACGCCGTGTTCTGCCACGCGGCGCGGTTCCTGGCGGTGGCGCGCAGCCGCGAGGGCGCGATGGCGCTCGCGCGCGCCGCGGTCGACGCCTGAGCGCTTCGCCTAGAAGCGCAGCAGCAGGGCGGTGAGCCGCTCGAGGGTCCGGGTCGCCTGCGCGAGCTCCTCGGGGGTGTCGTCGCCGAACGCCTCGTCCCACAGCGGCTGGATGCGCGCGCCGACCGCGTCGTACTTCTCGCGCCCGGCGGCGGTGAGCACGACGTCGACCCGGCGACGGTCCGCGTCGGAGCGGGCGCGCTCGACCAGCCCGAGGGCGGCGAGGCCGTCGACGGCCTGGGTGAGCGACGCGGGCGTCATCTCGGCGGCGACGGCGAGCTTGCCGGCGGGCGCGGTACCGCCGAGCTCGACGAGCGCGTGCACGACGCGGTACTGCGGCCACGACAGCCGGCCGGGCTCGGGTTCGCGGCTGCGCAGCCGTCGCTCGGTGTGCAGCAGCTCGCGCAGCGCGCGGCGCAGCTCCAGGAGCTGCTCCTCGCGGGTCACGCGGGCACCGCCTCGCGCAGCGTCTCCTGCGCCTCCTCGACGGCCTGGACGTCGGTGGCGCGGCGCGCGGCGCGCTCGACGGCGAGCAGCCGCAGGGCGGGCAGGAGGGCGAGCAGGGTCACGCCGAGCACCCACCAGTAGGTGCTGGCGAACCCGTCGGCGGCCCCCGCCGCTCCCGGGGCCGCGTCGTCGAGGCGGTGCTGCAGGACGACGGTGAAGAGCGCGGTGCCGAGCGAGCCGCCGACGCGCTGGAGCGTGTTCAGCTGCGGGGAGGCGTCGCCGACCTGGTCGGGGCGCAGCACCGCGAACGCGACCGACATCGCGGGGACGAACGCGATCCCGATGCCGATGCCGCGGACGACCATCGCGGCGCCGATCAGGACGTAGGAGGTCTCCGCGCCGATGAACGCGAACGGGATCGTCGCGACCGCGGTGACGACGACGCCGATCGTGGCGATGAGCCCGCCGCCGTAGCGCTCGGTCAGCCGTCCGGAGAGGAACATGGCGAGCGCGGCGCCGACGCCCTGGGGGGCCATCAGCAGGCCGGTGGCGGTGGCGCTCTCGCCGCGCAGCGTCTGGAAGTAGAGCGGCAGCAGGATCATCGAGCCGAACATCGCGGCGCCGAGCGCGAAGGTCAGCAGCGACGCGTTGCGGAAGCCGCCGTTCTGGAACAGCCGCACGTCGAGCAGCGGGCGGGGGATCCGCAGGGCGCGGAGCGCGAAGGCGACGACGAGGACGGCGCCGGCGAGCAGCGGCAGCACGACCGGCGCGCTGGCGAGGTCGTGGGTGGCGGTCTCGGCGAGGCCGTAGGTGATGCCGACGAGGCCGGGGGCCAGCAGCGCCATCCCGGCGAGGTCGAGGCGGCCGGCCTCCTGCGGCTCGTCGTGCGGGAGCAGGCGCAGCGCGGCGACGACGGCGACCGCGCCGACGGGCACGTTGATGAGGAAGATCCACTCCCAGCCGGCGCTCTCCAGCAGCACGCCGCCGAGGACGGGGCCGAAGATCGGCGCCATCACGACGGCGACGCCGACGAGGCCCATGACGCGGCCCATGCGCTGGGGGCCGGCGGCCCGGGCGAGGATCATCTGGCCGACGGGGAGCAGGAGGCCGCCGCCGGCGCCCTGGATGACGCGGGCGGCGACGAGGCTGGGGGTCGACCAGGCGAGCGCGCAGAGCGCGGAGCCGGCGGTGAAGAGGACGAGGGCGGTGAGGTAGAGCCGTCGGGCGCCCCAGCGGCGGGAGGCCCAGCCGGTGATCGGGATGACGGCGGCGAGGGCCAGCAGGTAGCCGGTGACGATCCACTGGATGTCGGCGAGCGGGCTGCCGAGGTCGCGCGCGAGCGTCTCGAGGGCGACGTTGACGATCGTCGTGTCGAGGACCGACATGACGGCGCCGAGGACGACGACGATCGCGACGGAGACGACCTCGCGGCCGAGCGGCTCGGGCGGGGTGCGGGGGTCGTGTGCGGTGACCGGAGAACTCATCAGGTACCGAACATTAGGGACCTAACGATCTCGCGCAAGGGCGCCGCGGGCAGGTTGGCGGGTCGCCCTGCGCGGGTGGACACGCAGGGCGACCCTGTTGGGCGGGCCGGTGACAGCGAATCCCGGCCCACGCCTGCCGTCGCGCACGCGACGGGCGAAGACTCCGTGCGCGCCAGCATCCTCCCTTCCGGACCCCTGGGTCAAGGGCGACGGAGATGCGATGCTGCGCGCATGCCCTCCCGCCCCGTGTCCGACCGCTGGCGGATCCGCCCGCGCACCACCGTCGACCTCGCGGCGATCGACCCCGGCACGAAGGCCGGCGCCCCCGGCGACAAGCTCGCCACCAAGGACGCGTCAGCCGTCCTGCGCGCCCGTCTCGCCGAGCTGCAGGCCCGCCTGTACGCGGAGGGCTCGCGGTCGCTGCTCGTCGTCCTGCAGGCGATGGACGCCGGCGGCAAGGACGGCACGGTGCGGGCCGTGTTCGAGGGCGTCAACCCGCAGGGCGTGCGCGTCGCCTCGTTCAAGGCCCCCACCGCCCAGGAGCTCGCGCACGACTTCCTCTGGCGGATCCACGCGCAGGCGCCGGGCGACGGCGAGATCGCCGTGTTCAACCGCAGCCACTACGAGGACGTGCTCGTCGTCCGCGTCCACGGCCTCGTCGGCGAGGACGTCGTGCGCGCCCGCTTCCGCCGCATCCGCGCGTTCGAGGAGCTGCTCGTCGGCGAGGGCACGACCGTCGTGAAGATCATGCTCCACATCTCCGCCGAGGAGCAGCGGGCGCGCCTGCAGGAGCGGGTCGACGACCCGGCCAAGCGGTGGAAGTTCAACGCCGCCGACCTCGCCGAGCGCGAGCACTGGGACGCCTACCAGCGCGCGTTCGAGGACGCCATCGCCGCCACGACCACGCGCGACGCGCCCTGGTATGTCGTGCCCGGCGACCGCAACTGGTACCGCAACTGGGCGGTCCTGAACATCCTCGTCGACACGCTCGAGCGGCTCGACCCGCAGTACCCCCGGCGCCCGCGGGCGTCGAGGGGACCGTGGTGGAGTGAGCCGCCGGGCGGCCGCTCAGAGGATCGCGCCGGGGGTGTAGGAGGCCGCCTGCGGGAAGCGGGCGAGCACCTCCTCGACGCGCGCGACGACCGCGCGCGTCTGGGCGACCGCCCCGCCGGTGAACGCGAGCGGCTCGGCGACCGCCTCGCGCAGCGCGTCGAGCGTCATGCCCAGCCGGTCGTCGGCGGCGAGGCGCCCGAGCAGCTCGTTCTCCGCCGTGCCCTGCTCGCGCATCCCGAGCGCGACGCCGACCGCGTGCTCCTTGATCGCCTCGTGCGCCTCCTCGCGGCCGGTGCCCGCCCGGACGGCGGCCATCAGCACCTTCGTGGTGGCGAGGAACGGCAGGTAGCGGTCGAGCTCGCGGGCGATCACCGCGGGGAACGCGCCGAACTCGTCGAGCACGGTGATGAACGTCTCGTAGAGGCCGTCGGTGGCGAAGAACGCGTCGGGCAGCGCGACCCGGCGGACCACGGAGCAGGAGACGTCGCCCTCGTTCCACTGGTCGCCCGCGAGCTCGCTGACCATCGACAGGTGGCCGCGGAGGATCACCGCCAGGCCGTTGACGCGCTCGCACGAGCGCGTGTTCATCTTGTGCGGCATCGCCGACGAGCCGACCTGGCCGGGCTGGAAGCCCTCGGTGACGAGCTCGTTGCCGGCCATCAGCCGGATCGTCGTCGCGAGGTTCGACGGCGCGCTGACGACCTGCACGAGCGCGGAGACGACGTCGAAGTCCAGCGACCGCGGGTACACCTGCCCGACGCTCGTCAGCACGCGCTCGAAGCCGAGGTGCCGCGCGACCCGCTCCTCCAGCTCCGCGAGCCGCCCCTCGTCCCCGTCGAGCAGGTCGAGCATGTCCTGGCTCGTGCCGACCGGTCCCTTCACCCCGCGCAGCGGGTAGCGGGCGATCAGTTCCTCGAGCCGCTCGAGCGCGACGAGCTGCTCGTCGGCGACCGTGGCGAACCGCTTGCCGAGCGTCGTGGCCTGCGCCGGCACGTTGTGGGAGCGGCCCGCCATCACGAGCGTCTCGTACTCGGCGGCGCGCGCGGCGAGCCGCGCGAGCGTCGCGACCACGCGCGTGCGGACGAGCTCCAGCGACGCGCGGATCTGCAGCTGCTCGACGTTCTCGGTCAGGTCGCGCGAGGTCATCCCCTTGTGGATGTGCTCGTGCCCGGCGAGCGCGGAGAACTCCTCGATGCGCGCCTTGACGTCGTGCCGCGTGACCCGCTCGCGCTCGGCGATCGACGGCAGGTCGACCCGGTCGACGACCGCCTCGTAGGCCTCGATCACGCCGTCGGGGACGTCGACGCCGAGGTCCTTCTGCGCCCGCAGGACCGCGATCCACAGCTGCCGCTCGAGCACGATCTTGTGCTCGGGGGACCAGATGCGCGCGAGCTCCGCCGAGGCGTAGCGGTGGGCGAGGACGTTCGGGACGGCGGTCACCGGGCGATTCTCGCGCACCTGCCAGGATCGGGGCATGGCGCTCGACCGCGAACCCGGGCAGGACGGCCCGCCCATCCACGAGCTGCTCGCGCAGCGTTGGAGCCCGCGTGTGTACGACCCGGGGCACGAGCTGACCGACGAGGACCTGCGGACGGTGCTGGAGGCGGCCCGCTGGGCGCCGTCGTTCGGCAACGTGCAGCCGTGGGCGTTCGTCGCGCTGCGCCGGGGGGACGCGCAGCACGCGGCGTTCACGGAGCTCCTGTCGCGCGGCAACGCGTCCTGGGTCCCCCGCGCGAGCGCCGTGGTGGTGACCGCCCATCGCGTGACGGAGGACGACGGCGCGACGGTCGACTACGCCGCGTACGCGGCGCACGACCTCGGCCAGGCGACCGCGCACCTGTCGGTCCAGGCGACGGCGCTCGACCTGCACGTCCACCCCTTCGCGGGGTTCGACCACGCGGGCGCCGCGGCGCTCCTGGAGGTCCCGGCGGCGTGGGAGCTGACCATCGGCGTCGCGATCGGCCGCCTGGCCCCGCCGGAGTCCGTCGAGGCCTCCGACCCCCGCCTCGCCGAGCGCGACCGGCGCCCGCGGGCGCGCAACCCCCTGGCGGAGATCGCCTTCGCCGACCGCTTCGGCACCCCACTCCGCTGAGCCCACGCCGGGAACGCGAGGGTGCGGTCGGGCGCGCCGTGGCGTTCCCGGGCCCGGTCGCGCGCGCTACGCGGCGAGGATCCGCAGCGCGAGGTGCGCCGCGTTCTGCGCGTTGTCGAGCCCGACCGCCGCGACCGGGACGCCCGGCGCCATCTGCACCACGCCCAGCACGGCGTCGAGGCCGCCGGACACCGTCCCCGGAGCGGTCAGCGGCACGCCGATCACCGGCAGGTCGGTGTGCGCGGCGGCGACGCCCGGCAGCCCGGCCGACAGGGCGGCGCCCGCGACGATGACGCGCAGGCCGCGCATCCGGGCGTTGCGGCAGTAGTCGGCGACGGCCTCCGGGCTCTTCAGCACGCGGATCTCGTACCGCACGCCGGCCTCCTCGAGCACGGGGCCGGCCTGCTCCATGACGGGCAGCGCGGCCTTCGTGCCCATGACGATCCCGACGCGCGGCGCCCCGACCTCGAGCTCCTCGAAGGCGACCTCGGGCCGCGTGGTCGGCGTCAGGTCCGCCCCGGGCTGCTCGCTCATGGGTGCGCGCTGCGCTCCACGGCGCGCAGCGCGATGTCGCTGCGCTGCTGCCTGCCGGCGAAGGCGATGTGCTCGGCCGCCGCGTACGCGGCGGAGCGGGCGGCGGCCGCGTCGGGCCCCAGCGCCGTGACGTTCAGGACGCGCCCGCCGGCGGTGACGATCGCGCCGTCCACCGCCCGCGTGCCCGCGTGCGTGATCTCCACGCCGGTCGCGGCCGCGGCGTCGAGTCCGGTGATCGGGTCGCCGGTGCGCGGCGCCTCCGGGTAGCCGGCGCTGGCGAGCACGAGCGTCACCGCCCAGCCGTCGTCCCACTCGAGCGCGATGCCGTCCAGGCCGCCCGGCTCGACGGCGCGCAGGAGATGCTCGAGCAGGTCGGACCGCAGCCGCGGCAGGACCGCCTGCGTCTCCGGGTCGCCGAAGCGCGCGTTGAACTCGATGACCTTCGGGCCCGCGGCGGTGAGCATGAGGCCGGCGTAGAGCACGCCGTGGAACGGGGTGCCGCGCCGCGCGAGCTCGTCGATGACGGGCTGGTGGATCTCGCGCACGATCCGCTGCACCAGCGCGGCGTCGACCCCGGCGACCGGGGAGTAGGAGCCCATGCCGCCGGTGTTCGGGCCCTGGTCCCCGTCGAAGATCCGCTTGTAGTCCTGGGCGGGGGCGAGCGCCACCGCCCGCTCCCCGTCGCAGAGCGCCAGCAGCGACAGCTCCTCCCCGACGAGGAACTCCTCCACGACGACGCGGCCGTCGCCGTAGCGGCGCTCGACGAGGAACGCCTCGAGCGCCTCGCGGGCCGCCGCCTCGTCGGGCGCGATGACGACGCCCTTGCCGGCGGCGAGCCCGTCGAACTTCAGGACCGTCGGGTAGCCGGTGATCGCGGCCAGACCGGCCTCGACGTCGTCCACCGCGGTCCACGAGGCGGTCGGGACGCCCGCCGCCTCCATGACCTCCTTGGCGTACTCCTTGGAGCCCTCCATGCGCGCGGCGGCCGCGATCGGGCCGAACGCCCGGCGGCCGACCGCGGCGAGCGCGTCGACGAGGCCCGCGACGAGCGGGACCTCGGGACCGACCACCACGAGGTCGACGTCGTGCTCCTGCGCGGCGGCCACGAGCCCGTCGGTGTCGGTCACCGCCACGTCGACGAGCGTCGCGTCGGCGGCGATGCCGGGGTTGCCGGGGGCGCAGAGCAGCTGCGGGGACTGCGGGCTGCGGGCGAGCGCGCGCACGATCGCGTGCTCGCGGCCGCCGCTGCCGACGACGAGGACCTTCATGGGCGGTGGGGCTCCTGGGGAGGTCTTAGAGCGACGCGATGAAGTCGTCGATCGGGATGGCGGGCAGCGTCTCGTAGCGGGCGGTGCCGCGCGAGCCGAGCTCGAGGCTGACGCGCGCCATCGTCTGCTCGTCGGGCGCCTCGACGATGTTGATGAAGTCGTAGCGGCCGAGCGTGGACCACTGGGCGGTGACCTTCGCCCCGAGCTGCGCGACCTCGTTGTTGACCTCGCGGATGCGCTGCGGGTTGTTCTTGACCGTCTGCACGCCTTCCGGGGTGAGGGTCGAGAGCATGATGTACGTGGGCATGGGGACCTCCGTGGGTTGGTGCCGCAGGACGACTTCCGGACACCGCGCGTTCTACCCGATCCGCGTGTTCCCGTGTGCGGACACCGTCGCACGGAGCGGCTACCGTCCGTCCACACCGCCCGCCCCGGAGGTCCCATGAACGCCCGTCGTACCGCCGTGTCCGTCCTCGCGCTGTCGCCGCTGCTCGCGGTGCCGGCCGTCGCCCAGACCCCGGCCGCGACCCCGCGGATCCAGACCGACCTGGACTGCTACGCGGACGTCGGCGGCGACGACCGCCGTCCGGTGATCCTGTCGGGCAACCAGTTCCAGCCGAACGCGGACTACCAGATCAACCTCGACGGGCAGCCGCTGCCGGGCGGCACCGGCAGGACCGACGCGCTCGGCGCGATCGGGCCGGGCGAGGTCCGCACGCCGTCGCTGGCGTCGCTCGGGGAGCGCCAGCGGCGCTGGACGCTGCGGGTGGACTCGGGTGCCCAGTCGGCGACGACGAGCTTCTTCACCTCCGACGTGTTCGCGGGCTTCTCGCCCTCCCGCGGGCGGCCGTCGACGCTGAAGGTGCGGTTCACCGCGACCGGCTTCAACCTCGAGCAGCGCGCGAAGGCCCCGTCCGTGTACCTCCACTACGTGCGACCGAACGGGAGGCGCAAGGCGACCGTGCGGCTGGGCACCGCCACGGGCGCGTGCGGCAACCTCGCCCGCACGAAGCTGCGACGGCTGTTCCCGTTCGAGGCCGAGAAGGGCCTGTGGCGGCTGCAGTTCGACACCAGCCCGACCTACCGCAAGGGCACGTCCAAGACGACGTTCACCTACTACACGGTCGGCGTGCGGATCCGGACCGTGACGGGCTGAGCGCGCCGGTCCACCCCGTCCCGCACCGGGCGGCGCGGGACGGGCGGACGGACGGTCAGGCGGTCGCCACGTCGGGCGACGGCGCACCGGCGGTGAGCACGAGCTCCCCGTCGACGGCCTCGACGTGCACGGTGTCGCCCTCGCGGTAGGTGCCCTCCAGGATCGCGATCGCCAGCGGGTCGACGAGCCGCTTCTGGATGACCCGCTTGAGCGGCCGGGCCCCGTAGGTGGGGTCGTGCCCGAGGTCGCCGAGCAGGGTGCGCGCACCGTCGGTGAGCTCGACCTCGACCCCGCGCTCGCGCACGCGGCCGACGAGCCGCTCGACCTGGATGTCGACGATCTCCGACAGCTGCTCGCGGCTGAGCGCGTGGAACTCGACGATGTCGTCGAGGCGGTTGAGGAACTCGGGCCGGAACGTGCGCTCGAGCGCGGCGCGGTACCCGTCCGCACTGCCCGCCCCGACGTTCGAGGTCATGATCAGCACGACGTTCTTGAAGTCGACGGTGCGCCCCTGGCCGTCGGTCAGGCGCCCGTCGTCCATCACCTGCAGCAGCGCGTTGAACACGTCCGGGTGGGCCTTCTCGACCTCGTCGAGCAGCACGACGCCATAGGGCTTGCGGCGCACCGCCTCGGTCAGCTGGCCGCCCTCGTCGTAGCCGACGTAGCCGGGGGGCGCCCCGACGAGCCGGGCGAC
This sequence comes from Conexibacter sp. W3-3-2, assembly GCF_009707605.1. Classification (NCBI taxonomy): domain Bacteria; kingdom Bacillati; phylum Actinomycetota; class Thermoleophilia; order Solirubrobacterales; family Conexibacteraceae; genus Conexibacter; species Conexibacter sp. W3-3-2. The sequence goes on from NZ_WLYW01000001.1 coordinate 2,761,225, forward strand.
GGAGTGCTTCTCCATGTACTCGGACATGTCGATGCGGACCATCGCGTCCTGGCTGTCGAACATCTGCTCGGCGAGCGCGCGGGCGAGTTCGGTCTTGCCGACGCCCGTGGGGCCCATGAACAGGAAGGAGCCGATCGGCCGGTCCGGGTCCTGCAGGCCGGCGCGCGAGCGGCGGATCGCGGCGGCGACGGCGGAGACCGCCTCGTCCTGGCCGATGACGCGGCGGTGCAGCCGCGCCTCCATCTGCACGAGCTTCTCGATCTCGCCCTCCATCAGGCGGCTGACCGGGATGCCGGTCCAGCGGCCGACGACCTCGGCGATGTCCTCGGCGTCGACCTCCTTCTTGAAGAAGCGGCTGGCCGGCGCGTCCTCGTCGGCGGCCGCGGCCTCAGCCTCCTCGAGGCGGCGGCGCAGCTCGGGCAGCTCCCCGTGGCGGAGCTTCGCGGCGGTCTCGAGGTCGGCCTCGCGCTCGGCCCGCTCGAGCTCGCGCTCGACCTCGCCGATCCGCTGGATGACCTCGCCGACGCCCTGCGCGGCGTCCTTCTCGCGCTGCCACTCCGCGGTCATCGCGGCGTGCTGCTCCTCGAGGTCGGCGATCTCGCGCTGGAGCGCGTCCAGGCGCGCCTTGGAGGCGTCGTCCTTCTCCTTCTCCAGCGAGGTCTGCTCGATCTGCAGCTGCAGGATGCGGCGGCCGACCTCGTCGATCTCGGTGGGCACGGAGTCCATCTCGATCGCCAGTCGCGACGACGCCTCGTCGATGAGGTCGATCGCCTTGTCGGGGAGGAAGCGGTCGGAGATGTAGCGGTGCGACATCGTCGCGGCGGCGATGAGCGCGGCGTCCTGGATGCGGACGCCGTGGTGCTCCTCGTAGCGCTCCTTGAGGCCGCGGAGGATCGCGATGGCGTCCTCGACGGACGGCTCCCCGACCGTGACGGGCTGGAAGCGCCGCTCGAGCGCCGCGTCCTTCTCGATGTGCTTGCGGTACTCGTCCAGGGTGGTGGCGCCGACGGCGCGCAGCTCGCCGCGGGCGAGCATCGGCTTGAGCAGGTTGGCGGCGTCGACGGCGCCCTCGGCGGCGCCCGCGCCGACGATCGTGTGGAGCTCGTCGAGGAACAGGATGATCTGCCCCTTGGCCTCCTGGACCTCCTTGAGGACGGCCTTCAGGCGGTCCTCGAACTCGCCGCGGTACTTGGCGCCCGCGATCAGCGAGCCGATGTCGAGCGCGACGACGCGGCGGTGGGTCAGGGCGGCGGGCACGTCGTTCTGCACGATCCGCTGGGCGAGGCCCTCGGCGATCGCGGTCTTGCCGACGCCGGGCTCGCCGATCAGCACCGGGTTGTTCTTCGTGCGCCGGGAGAGGACCTGGATGACGCGGCGGATCTCGTCGTCGCGGCCGATCACCGGGTCGAGCTCGCCGCGCTCGGCGCGCGCGGTGAGGTCGATGCCGAAGCGCTCGAGCGCCTGGTAGCGCTCCTCGGGGTTCTGGTCGGTGACCTTGTGCGGGCCGCGGACCTCGCCGATGGCGGGGAGCAGCCGCTCCTTCGTGGCGCCGGCGCCGCGCAGCGCCTCGCCCCCCCCGCGAGCCATGTCCGGAGAGCGAGAGCAGCAGGTGCTCGGTGGAGATGAAGTCGTCGCCGAGCTCGCGCATCTCGTGCTCGGCGGCCCGCACGACCTGCACGAGCTCGGAGGCCGGCCCGGCGACCTCGCCGCCCTCGCCGAGGCGGGGGAGGTCGTCGATCGCCGCATCGGTGGCGGCGCGGATCGCGGTCGTGGCCACGCCGAGCTTCGCGAGGACGGCCGGGACGATGCCGTTCTCCTGGTCGAGGAGGGCGAGCAGGAGGTGCTCGGGCATCGCCTGCGGGTTGCGGCGGCGCTCCGCAAGCGAGACGGCGTCGCGGACGGCTTCCTGGGTGAGCGTGGTGAAGCGATCGGGCTGCATGGGCGGGTCCGTTCAGGAGAGGAGGCACGATCTCAGTCGTACGGACTGAGATTTTTGCACACCACCACCATCGCCGCAAGACCGGTCCACGCTGCCGTGCGTGCCTGCCGTCCGCCCCGCGATCGCGACGCCGGTCGCGCTCCTCGGCCTCCCCGTCGCCGACGCCGCGGGCAACCCGACGCGCGTCGGCACGCCGGGTCCGCACTCGGCTGGGCGGGCCCGGTTTCCAGCCCCCGGCCGGCGGGTACGACCCGGCCCATGTCGCTAGAGCGCGAGATCAACCCCGAGGCCCGCGACGAGTCGAGCCCGCACGACGGCGCGTCGAAGGAGCCCTTGGGCCCCTTCACCCCGGACGACGAGACCCCCGCCGGGGACACGCCCGAGGTGCACGACATGATCAACCCGCACGACCTGCGTCCCGGCACGCCGGCCCGCCGGGCGGCCGAGGAGGCCGTCGGCGAGGACGGGTTCACCAAGGGGAACGTCTGATGCGCCGCGTCATGCTGCTGCGCGAGCCCCTGCGCCGCCGGCCCTACGGCGAGCGCTCGCTCTCGCAGTCCCACGGCGCTCGCCGCTCGCGCGTGGCCGTCGTCGGCCCGCGGTACGCGTCCGCGGTGGCGCGGCGCGGCATGGACCGCCAGCGCTGAGCGCCGCGCGGCCCGCCCCGGGCCGCCGATGTCCTACCCTCTCAGGGCACCGATGCCCGACGACCCAGGCTGTAGCGCCCCGCGCCCCCTTCCCGTGAGCAGACAGGGGGGCGCGCGGTGATCGAACTGCTCCTCATCCTGATCTCGTTGGGGCTCGTCTTCGCGTGCGGCCTGTTCGTCGCCTCGGAGTTCTCGCTCGTCACCGTCGACCGTCCCACGGTCGAGCGCCGTGCCGAGGAGGGTGACGCGGCCGCCGACGGCGTCCTCGACGCGCTGCGGTCGCTCTCGACGCAGCTGTCCGCCGCCCAGGTCGGCATCACCCTGACGAACCTGCTGATCGGCTTCCTCGCGGAGCCCGCGATCGCCGACCTCGTCCACGGGCCGCTCGAGGACGTCGGCGTCACCGGCGACGCGGCGGACGCCACGAGCCTCGTCATCGCGCTCGTGCTCGCGACCGGCGTGACGATGGTGTTCGGCGAGCTCGTACCGAAGAACCTCGCGATCGCCCGGCCGCTGGAGACCGCGCGCGCGGTCCAGCGGTTCCAGCGCACCTTCACGGTCGTAGCCGGGCCGGTCATCCGGCTGTGCAACGACAACGCCAACCGGCTGCTGCACCGCCTCGGCGTCGAGCCGCAGGAGGAGCTCGCGTCCGCGCGCAGCCCCGAGGAGCTCGCGTCGCTGGCCCGCCGGTCCGCCGAGCAGGGCACGCTCGGGGACGCGACGGCCGAGCTGCTGACGCGCTCGATCGCGTTCGGCGAGCACCGCGCGATCGACGTCATGACCCCGCGCGTGAAGGTCCACGTGATCGGCGCCGACAGCCCGGCGATCGAGGTCTTCCGGCTCGCGCGCGCGACCGGTCGGTCGCGCTTCCCCGTGGTCGAGGGCGACCGCGGCGACGTCTGCGGGATCGTCCACGTCAAGCACGTCATGGCCGTGCCGCACGAGGACCGCGAGGACGTCACGGTCCGCTCGATCATGGTCGACCCGGTGCTCGTCCCCTCGACGATCGAGCTCGACCCGCTGCTGACGCTGCTGCGCGAGGGCGGCCTGCAGCTCGCGGTCGTCGTCGACGAGTGGGGCAACGTCGACGGCATCGTGACGCTCGAGGACCTGATCGAGGAGATCGTCGGCGACGTGCGCGACGAGCACGACGGCCGCGAGGAGACGGTCCGCCATCACCCGGCCGGCGGCTGGACGATCTCCGCGCTGCTGCGCGAGGACGAGGTCCAGGAGGAGATCGGCATCGCGATCCCCGACGACCCCGAGGTCGAGACGGTCGGCGGCCTGATCGCCCTGCACCTCGGACGGATGCCGCAGGTCGGCGACGCGATCGAGCTCGAGGGCTCCGACGCCGACGGCACCCCGCAGCAGGTGACGCTCACGGTCCTCGCGATGGACGGTCTGCGGATCGACCGCGTCCGCCTGCAGGCCGAGCCGGCGGTCGCCGCGGACGACGACGCCGAGCCCGCGGAGGGGGAGCGATGAGCCCGCTCGCCGCGCTCGGCGTCTCCCTCCTGCTGCTGGCCGCCAACGCGTTCTTCGTCGGCGCCGAGTTCGCGATCATCAGCGCCCGCCGCACCTCGATCGAGCCGCGTGCCGAGGAGGGCTCGCGCGCGGCCCGGATCACGCTCGGCGCGATGGAGAACGTGTCGATGATGCTCGCCGCCGCGCAGCTCGGCATCACGATCTGCTCGCTGGGCCTCGGCTTCGTCGCCAAGCCCGCGATCAGCTACGCGCTCGAGGCGCCGTTCGGCGACCTCGGCATCCCCGACTCCGCCGCGTACGCGCTGTCGTTCGCGATCGCGCTGACGCTCGTCAGCTACCTGCACGTCGTGCTCGGCGAGATGGTCCCGAAGAACCTCGCGCTCGCCACCCCCGACCGCGCCGCGCTCGCGCTCGGCCCGCCGCTCGTGCTCGTCGTGCGCGCGCTGAAGCCCGCGATCTTCGCCATGAACTGGACGGCGAACGCGATCCTGCGGGCGTTCGGCGTCGAGCCGAAGGACGAGGTGACGAGCGCGTTCACGCGCGACGAGGTCGCCGGCCTCGTCGAGGAGTCGCGCAAGGAGGGCCTGCTCGACGCGGACGAGACGCGGCTGCTGACCGGGGCGCTGACGTTCGAGGAGCGACGCGCGCGCTCGGTCCTGATCCCGCTCGATGCGCTGGAGACCGTGCCGCCCGACGTGACGCCCGCCGAGCTCGAGCAGGCCGCGACCCGCTCGGGGTACTCGCGGCTGCTCGTCGCCGGGCCGGACGGCACGCTCACCGGCTACCTGCACGTCAAGGACGTCCTGGAGTTCGAGGACCGCCACCGCCACCGGCCGATCGCGCCGTCGTGGATCCGGTCGATGCCGACCGTCCGGGCGGACGACCGCCTGCGCGAGACGCTCGAGTCGATGCGCCGGGGCACCGCGCACCTCGCGCGCGTCGTCGACGCCGACGGCACCGTGCTCGGCGTCGCCGCCCTCGAGGACGCGCTGGAGGAGCTCGTCGGGGAGATCCGCGACGAGGCGGGCGCCGCCGCCTGAGGCCGTAGCCCGCCGCGCGGATCGCGGACGGACCGGATCGCCCGCGTCAGCCGCGGTCGATGCGGATCCGGGTCGTGCGCGGCGCGACGTCCTTCGCGCGCACGACGTCGGTGCCCGGCTGCTCGTAGCGGACGATGTCCGCACGGACCTGCTCGCGGACGGCCTCGAGGCGCTCGATCTCCTTCGTGAGCGTCTCGGCGCGCGCCTCGAGCTCGTCGACCTTGCGGCGGGCCTGCTCGAGCTGCGTCTGCTTGCGCTCGAGCGTGTCCTCGAGCTCCATGACCTTCTCGACCCCGGCCAGGTTGAGACCGAACTCGGTCGTCATGTGCTGGATCTTGCGGAGCCGCTCGACGTCGGCGTGCGAGTACAGCCGGGTGCCCTTCGGCGAGCGCTGCGGCTCGATCAGACCGCGCGCCTCGTACATGCGCAGCGTCTGCGGGTGCATCTCGGCGAGCTCCGCGGCGACCGAGATCATGAAGACGCCGCGGTCCTCCGCGACGGTGACGCGGACCGAGCTGCGACTGACGGTGCGGCGGCGGTCGTCGTCGGTCATCAGGTCGTCGCCTCGAACAGCTGGGCTCGCGGGTCACCGGTGAGCACGGCCTGCAGTCTCTCGACCGCCTCGGACTGCTCCTTGCTGAGCTCGGTCGGCACGTCGATGACGAACCGGTAGTGGATGTCGCCCCGCGTGCCGGTGGCGCCGAGCTTCGGCGGCCCCGCGCCGCGGAGCCGCTGGACCGTGCCGTGCTTCGTGCCGGCCGGGACGCGCAGGGTCTTGCGGCCGTCGAGCGTCGGCACCTCGACCTCCGCGCCGCGCATCGCCTCCGGGATCGACAGCGGCACCTCGACCTCGAGGTTGTCGCCCTTGCGCCGGAAGATCGGGGACGGGTCCACGCGCGTGAGGACGTACAGGTCACCGGGCGGTCCGCCGTGGCGGCCGGGCTCGCCCTTGCCCGCCAGCCGGACCTTCGAGCCGTCCTGGACGCCGGCCGGGATGTTGACCCGGTACTTCTTCACCGTCCGGGTCGCGCCGCTGCCCCCGCACGTCGGGCACGGGTGCTCGACGATCGTGCCGGTGCCCTCACAGCGCCGGCACGGCTGGGAGATCGAGAACAGGCCCTGGCCCTGCGCCTCGATCCCGCGACCCGAGCAGCGCGGGCAGATTGTCGGCGACGTGCCGGGCTTGGCGCCCGCTCCGCGGCAGGTCCCGCAGGTCTGCGAGGTCGGCACCTGCAGCGGGACCTGCGCCCCGTCGATCGCCTGCTGGAAGCTGATCGAGACGCTCGCCTCGAGATCGCCGCCGCGCTCGGGGCGCGGCCCGGTCGGTCCGCGACGCGTCCCGGCCCCGCCCCCGGCGGGGCCGGTCCCGCCGCCGAAGATGTTGCTGAAGATGTCCGAGAACGAGCCGGCGTCGAAGCCACCGCCCCCGCCCGCCGTGCCGCCGCCGAAGCCTCCGGCCCCGCCGCCGAACAGGCCGCCGCGGTCGTACTGCTTGCGCTTCTCCGGGTCGCCGAGGACGTCGTATGCCGCCTGGACCTCCTTGAACTTCGCCTCCGCGGCGGTGTCCCCCGGGTTGCGGTCCGGGTGGTACTGGCGCACGAGCTTGCGGTGCGCCTTCTTGATCTCCTCCGCGGAGGCCTTCTTGTCGACGCCGAGCGTCTTGTAGAGATCGGGACGGGCCATGTGGTGCTCCTGCGCTACTGCGCGACGACGACCTTCGCGGCCCGCAGGACGTCGTCCCCGAGCAGGTAGCCGGCGGAGTAGACCTCGGTGATCGTGCCGCTCGCGACGCCCTCCGCGGGCATCTGCGCGATGGCCTCGTGGCGGTGCGGGTCGAACGCGGCGCCCTTGGGGGCGTCCTGGACGATGCCGACGCGGCCGAGCGCGGCGATCAGCTCCTGCTGGACCAGGCGGATCCCGCTGGTGAGCTGGTGCTCGTCGCCCTCCTGCGCCTCGGCGGCGGCGAGCGCCCGCTCGAGGTTGTCGAGCGCCGGGAGCAGCTCCTTCGCGAGCTTGGCGACGCCGCGACCGTGCGCGACCTCGACGTCGCGCCGCGCGCGCTTGCGCACGTTGTCGGTCTCGGCGACCGCGCGCAGGTACTGGTCCTTGTAGTCGGGCTCGGGCGCGGCCTCCGGCGCGGCGGCCTCGGCCTCCGCCGCGACCGGCTCGCCGGGCGCGGCGGAGTCGACGGCCGGCTCGGGCTGGGGCGCCGAGCCGGTGCCGGGCACGTCGGCGGTCGCCGCGGGCTGCGCGGCGCCGTCCGGCGCGGGCCCGGCCCCCGACGCCTTGGGCGTCGGGGTGTCCGGCGTGGTGGGCTCCTCGGGAGCGGTCATCGGGGACTACCGCCCCTCGTCCACGACCTCGGCGTCGACGACGTCCTCGACGTCGTCGGCCGGGGCGTCGGCCGACGCCCCGTTGGCGCCCTCGGCCGCCGCGGCCGCCTGCTGCTGCTGGGCCTTCTCGTACAGGGCCTCGGAGACCTTGTGGAACGCGGCCTGCAGCGCCTCGGCCTTCGCCGTGATCGCGGCGGCGTCGGAGCCGTCGAGCGCCTCGCGGACGTCCTTGATGGCCGCCTCGATCTCCGTCTTGGACGCCTCGTCGACCTGGTCGCCGAGGTCCTTGAGCTGGCGCTCCGCCTGGTAGGCGGCGTTCTCGGCGCCGTTGCGCGCCTCGGCCAGCTCGCGGGCCTGCTTGTCGGCCTCGGCGTTGGACTCGGCGTCGGACACCATGCGCTTGATCTCGTCGTCGGACAGGCCGCCGCCCGCCTTGATCTCGATCTTCTGCTCCTTGCCGGTGCCGAGGTCCTTCGCGGACACCGACAGGATGCCGTTGGCGTCGATGTCGAAGCCGACCTCGATCTGCGGCACGCCGCGCGGCGCCGGCGGGATGCCGGTCAGCTGGAACTTGCCGAGCGACTTGTTGTAGGTCGCCATCTCGCGCTCGCCCTGCAGGACGTGGATCTCCACCGACGGCTGGTTGTCCTCGGCCGTGGAGAAGACCTCCGACTTGCGGGTCGGGATCGTCGTGTTGCGCTCGATGAGCTTCGTCATGACGCCGCCCTTGGTCTCGATGCCGAGCGTCAGCGGCGTGACGTCGAGCAGCAGGACGTCCTTGACGTCGCCGGAGAGGACGCCGGCCTGGATGGCGGCGCCGACGGCCACGACCTCGTCCGGGTTGACGCCGCGGTGCGGCTCCTTGCCGGTGAGCTCCTTGACCTTCTCCTGCACGCTGGGCATGCGGGTCATGCCGCCGACGAGGACGACGTGGTCGATCGACGCGGCGCCCTTGTCCTTGGCGTCGTCCAGCGCCTGCCGGACCGGGGCGACCACGCGGTCGAGCAGGTCGGCGGTCAGCTCGTTGAACTTCGCGCGGGTGATGCGCACGTCGAGGTGCTTCGGGCCGGTCGCGTCCGCGGTGATGAACGGCAGGTTGATCTGCGACTCCTGCGCGGAGCTCAGCTCGATCTTCGCCTTCTCGGCGGCCTCGTACAGGCGCTGGAGCGCCATCGGGTCGGCCTTCAGGTCGATGCCCTGGTCCTTCTTGAACTCGCCGGCGAGCCAGTCGACGATCGCCTTGTCCCAGTTGTCACCGCCGAGGTGGTTGTCGCCCGCGGTCGACTTGACCTCGAAGACGCCGTCGCCGATCTCCAGCACCGACACGTCGAACGTGCCGCCGCCGAGGTCGAAGACGAGGATCGTCTGGTCGTCCTCCTTGTCGAGGCCGTAGGCGAGCGACGCGGCGGTCGGCTCGTTGATGATGCGCTTCACGTCGAGGCCCGCGATCTTGCCGGCGTCCTTCGTCGCCTGACGCTGGTCGTCGTTGAAGTACGCGGGGACGGTGATGACCGCGGAGTCGACGGTCTCCCCCAGGTACGCCTCGGCGTCCGCCTTGAGCTTGGCGAGCGTCATCGCGGAGATCTCCGGCGGCGAGTACTGCTTGCCGTCGGCCTCGATCCGCGCGTCACCACCGGTGCCGGAGACGACCTTGTACGGGACGATCGACTCCTCCTCCTTGACCTCGGCCTCCTTGCGGCCCATGAAGCGCTTGACGGAGAAGATCGTGTTCGTCGGGTTCGTGACCGCCTGGCGCTTGGCGACCGTGCCGACCAGCCGCTCGCCGCCCTGGGTGAACGCGACGACGGACGGGGTGGTGCGCCCGCCCTCGGAGTTCTCGATGACGGTGGGCTCGCCGCCCTCGAGGACGGCCATGCACGAGTTCGTCGTGCCGAGGTCGATGCCGATGGTCTTGCCCATGTTCAGGCTCCTTCAGTGACGTGAGGGGGGCTGCGGCTCCTCGCCGCTGCAAATCTAAGTGCGAGTATGGCAGATATTGCGCGCGGGCTCGCGTCAGTCCGTGGTGAGGCGCCCGATCCATGTTCCACCGGGCGCCCCGTCCCGCCCTTCAGGCGCGTAGACGAGGTCCAGCGCACCCTCCCGCGCCACCCCGGACCAGGGCGAGACGCCCGTCCGGGTCGTCACCACCGGAGGCGCGACGATCCGGGCCGGCACCGTGAAGGTGACGCCGTCCGGCTCGCTGCGGCGGACGACCAGCCGGCCCGTCCCGTCCTCCCACGCCACCCACACACGTCCGCCGGCGGGCTCGGGCAGCACGCGCACGCCGATCGGTGCCTCACCGTCGACGGTCGCCACCACCGTGGCCTGCGGCGCACCCGCCCGCCAGACCCGCACTTCGTGCCGCGTCGGCGGGACGGACCGCCGGTAGCCGAGGAGCACCCCGCCGCCGGACCGCGCCACGAGCGAGAGCCGCCGTAGCCCGGCGGCGTCGTCGTACCCCAGCGCGTAGCCGTCGGCGCCACCGGGCGGGACGATCGCGGGGCCCACCGGGGTACCCGTGGCCGCATCCACACGGTGCGCGACGAGCGACGGGGACGGACAGTCCCAGCGTCCGCCGATCGTCCACGCCTCGGCGCCCGCGTCGATCGCGACCGCGACGCTGGATGCGTAGCAGTCGCTGCCGCCCTCCGGGTCCACCCGCTCCCCCGGGTCCGTCCGTCCGACACCTCGGGCGAGGTGCGCGGCGCCACCCCGCGGAAGCACCGTCAGCGGCGTGCCGTCGCGTGTGAACACGGTCGACGGGGTCTCCCCGCCCGACAGGCTGTCGGTCGTCACGATCTCCGGTGGCGCCCACGGAGCCCCAGGGGTGCCCGCCCGGCTCAACGCGGTGCCCGCGTCGAACCCGGGAATGCGATCCGGCACGTCGACGGTCGCCCACGTCGCGACCGGCGTGCCGTCGGGGGCGACCGCGAGCGACGGCTCCGCCTCCGCGCCCGCGACCGGCTCGAGCGGGCCTGCGGTGCCGGCCGCCGCGTCGAGACGCTGCGCCACGATCTCGCCCGGCCCCCCGCCCGGCTTCTGCATCCACGCGGCGACGAGCCCGCCCCCCGCCATCGCGACGACGCTCGCGGCACCGCGGCGGTCCGCACCACCCGGCACCGCCGCGAACCTCACCGGCGCCGCGGCGGCGCTCGACTCGGCCGCGGACTCCGCCGCGGCCGCATCGGCCGCCCATCCAGGATCGTTCGTCCGCGCGACGTCGGCGGCGCACGTCGCCCTGGCGAAGACCGAGTCGACTCCGCGCCGCGCGCACACCGACGCGGCGTCCCGCACCTCCTCCGGCGACGGCCTCCTCGTCGGTCGGCGGGGCACGGTGCGGTCGACGAACGACGCCGGGGACTCGCCAGGCTCGTAGCGGAGGATCGACGTCGCGGACGTGACACGCCACGAGGGCCCGAGCACGTCGTAGAGCGCGTCGTCGAAGGCGGGCCCCGCGCCGTCCATCAGCGACGTCCCACCCCGTCGCGCCTTCTGGCGCAGCGCTTCGGGCAGGGTGCCCCTCGAGGTGCGCAGGTCGTCGTCAGGACGTCCGTCGGCGTCCCCGAGCAGACCGGCGAGCTTCCCTGCGCGCCCGGGGCCGGGAGTGAAGCCGATCCCCAGCCGTCCCGGCCGGGCGCTCGTCACGAGCAGCCGGGTGCCGTCCGGCAGCCGCACGGTGACCCCGAGCTCGTCCGGGGTGAGCGACAGGTCGCCGACCGTCGTCGGGGCCCGCAGCACCGTGCCGTCGCGCCGGACACGGAGCGCCTCGCCCGGTGCGTCGAAGACGACCGTGGCGGAGCCGGAGCGCACCGCGACCATCGACATCAACGACGCGTCGCGACCGACACGGGCGAAGCGGGCCTGGACCTCGAGGCCGCCCGCGCCCCGGGCCAGGACGAACTCCCCCACCGCCTGGAAGCTGTAGAGCAGTCCGTCGAAGGTGATCAGGTGCGGGTCACCGAGGACCACCGCGGTCCCGGGCTGGCCCGCCGGCGACGGGCCGCCTGGCCGCGTCGCGGGGTCGCAGAACTGCTCGAGCGTCAGGCGCGACACGCGGACGGTCGCCCCGGTCCGCGCGCCGCCGACCGCGAGCCGCAGGTCACCCGGGGTCTTCGCCGACGACGGCGGGGTCCCGCTGGTCCCTGCCGGGCAGGCGCAGTCGCCGTCCTGGCAGAAGTAGGCCGGCTGGTCGCGGAGCGTCAGGTCGACCGGCGGGTTGGTGACCTGCCCCTTCCCCTGGAGCACGCGAACCTCGGTGAGCGGGACACGCGGGTCCCGCGGGACCAGCGCCAGACGGTTCCCGAGCGGCTTGGCGGTGACGACCCCGGTCGCCGCAAGGACCTGCTCGGGCGTGCGGACCTGCGTGTCGGCGACGACGTACGGCCGGCGCTGGAACCACAGCGGGGTGAGGACGCCGCTGCGCGCGAGCCCCGGCGCCCAGGCGTCCTCGAACGCGGGATCGGTCCCGCCGGCCGCCTCGTAGGCGCGGGCGTCACCGCCGGTCCCCCACGCGCGGATCGCCCCGTCGATGACGCGGAAGAAGGAGTCGGGAGCGATCTCGTCGAGCCGACCCCAGAAGCCCTCCGCCGTGTAGGTCCGCTCGAACAGTCCGTAGTCCGGACGGCGCAGGTAGTTCAGGTACGAGCTCGGGGTCCCGCCTGAGCCGAGCCCGGTCACCCGGTCGGCCGCGTAGTTGGCGCTGCCCTCGATCAGCCAGTCGGAGTAGCCCATGAGCCGCCCATCGAGCTCGAACTGCATGCAGTGGAAGGCCTCGTGCGCCAGCGAGTAGGTGCGGTATGCCGCGGACTTCGTGGCGAGCCAGCTCTCGAACGTGCGGATGCGGCAGGTGGTCGGCGAGAGCGACGGCTTGCCGACGTCGTCGATCGCCAGCGTCACCGCGGCGGCTTTGCCGCCGGGTGGGCCGGGCTCGGACTCGACGAGGAGACGCAACCGCGGCGGCCGGCCCAGCAGCGCGGCGTACCGCGCGCGGAAGCCCTCGATCGCCGCGACGTCGGAGCTGGACCCCGGCGCCCGGAACGCGGTTCGGCGGGCGGCGGGGGACGCGCTGGTACCGGTGAGCAGGTCGATCCCGAGCGCGCGGCCGGCAGCGGCCCGCTGCGCGGGCGTGAAGGCCCGAGCGTGGTGCAGCGCGTGCCGCAGCGCGGCGGTCGCCGAGGCCGGCGCGTCCACGAGGCCGCCCGGCGCCGGGACGCCGGGGATGCGGGCGCCGGTCGTCGCCGCGACGAGCCGCAGCGCCCCCGCCGGCGTGAGTGCGCCGTCCGCGCGACGGCCCGCGGTGAGATAGCCGTCGAGCGTCGGTGTCAGGCGCTCGTCGAGCCGCGCCTCGAGCGCGCGGAGGACGCGGACGCTCGCGCTCCGCCGCGCCGCCGTCGTCGACGCGGACGGGACCCAGCGGAGGACCGCGATGCCTCGGCCGCGCAGGACGAGCCCCACGTGGATGGCGCGCGAGCCGCCACGGCCCTCGCGGAGCGCGGCGAACACGCCCGTACCGGGGATACGCTGCGCGCCGCGCGCCCAGCGCCGGACCAGCGTGCGGGCGCGTGCCGCCGACGACAGCACGACGGTCCCCGTCCGGACGACGCGCCCGCCGGCGAGCCGGGTCCCGCTCGCCCGTGCCGTGCCGCGCGCCGCCCGCAGCGCCCGCCGGTCCGCCGCATCCACACGGCGAGCCAGGACGTCGATCGCGAACGCGCGCGGCACCGGGACCGCCCGGCCGCCCAGGTCCGCGGCGCCGAGGGCCGGCACCTGCGCCGTGGCCGCTCCCGGGAGGGCCACGGGGACGAGGAGCAGGGCGAGGACCACCACGCGGAAGCTGGGCATGCCGCAAACCTACGACGCCCGGGCTGCGCAGCGGCCATCCCAAGGGCGTCACCCACGCAGCCCGCATCCCGCCAGACTGTGCGTGTGCCGGATCAGGACGCCGCCCAGCCGTTCGAGGACTTCGACGCCGCCTGCGCGGCGGTCCTCGACTACCTCCGCGACCGCTTCGGCCTCGGCCTGTGGATGGTCACGCGCACGCTCGGCGAGGACTGGATCGTGCTGCGGACGACCACCGGCGAGGACCCGCTGGTGACCGCCGGCTCGGTGCACGCCTGGGACGACTCCCTTTGCTCGCGGATGATGGCCGGGGAGGGGCCACCCGCCGCGCCCGACGTCCGCGCGATCCCCGCGTACGCGACCGCTCCGATCACCGCGCAGCTGGGCATCGGCTCCTACCTCGGAGTCCCGATCGAGCTGCCCGACGGCGAGCTGTTCGGCACGCTCTGCGCGATCGACCCCGACCCCGCCGAGCAGGACCTCGCGCACGAGCTGCCCGCCGTGCGCATGTACGCACGGCTGCTCTCGACGATCCTCGCCCGCGAGCTGGAGGCCCAGCGCGAGGCGCGCCGCGCCCAGGTCGCCGAGGACGAGGCGACCCACGACGCGCTCACCGGCCTACTCAACCGCCGCGGCTGGGACATCGCGCTCCGCGAGGAGGAGGCGCGCTGCGTCCGCTACGGGCACCCCGCTGCCGTGCTCTCGGTCGACGTCGACGGCCTCAAGGAGATCAACGACGCCGAGGGCCACGCCGCGGGCGACGACCTGCTGCGGCGCGCCGCCACCGCCATGCGCACCGCGGTCCGCGCGCACGACGTCGTCGCGCGGCTCGGCGGCGACGAGTTCGGCGTCCTGCTGCCGGAGTGCCCCGGCGGCGAGGCATCGCGGCTGGCGACCCGCATGCGCGACCGGCTCGCGATCGCCGGCGTCACCGCGTCGATCGGCTGCGCCACCCGCCCCACCGGTGACGGCGGGCTCGTCGCCGCGCTCGCCCGTGCCGACGAGCGCATGTACCGCGCCAAGCGCGGCCGGGGCTGAGGCGCGGGACGGCCCCGCCCCCAGCCCCGGCGCTCGCCGCCGGGGCGTGGGGGAACGCTCCCGGCCCGCGGGCGCGCAGGGATGCGCCAGGCGGCTGGTCCGTCCCTGGAGGGGACGGGCACGCCGGCGCCCCACCGTGTGGCGCCGGACACGTGCGACCGTCCTGTCGTCGGGCCCCCGCGGAGCAGCGGCTCCGCCCACCTGACGGCCGGGACGGTAGAGCGGCGGGCGCGCCGACTCCAGTCGTGGTGGGTAGTTCCACCCACCACGCGCCCTAGAGTGGGCGCATGGGGATCACCGTGGACCTGACGGACTGGATGGACGCGATCACCGAGCGGGACCCGCTCTCGCTCCTGCTGGCCGACGAGGACGGCACCCCGTCCGATCGCGCCCGCTGCATCGCGATCCTCGAATCGGTGCGCGAGGACGCCGCCCAGCGCGCGGACGAGGTCGCCCGCGGCTACATCGAGCTCGCCTCCGCCGTCCTGGGCCACGCCTCCTTCGACGAGCAGACCGTCGAGCAGGCCAACTCGTTCAACCCCGGCGCGGACGGCCACGCCGTCCTCATCGCGCGCGAGCGCGTCTGGTGGGCGGCGATGTCGGTCGCGGACGCCGACGGGTCGATCGCCCGCGCCCTGCGCGAGACCTACGACGGCATCCTCAACGCCTACGCGCCCGCGACCACCGCGATGCTCCTCGCCGGCCGGCGGCGGCCGCGGGGCGGCATGACGAGCGACGAGCTCAACGTGCTGATGGGCTACCTCACCGACGGGATGACGCTGCGCGGCCGCATCGACCCGCTGTTCGGGCCCGAGCAGCAGGCGCTCGTGACCGGCCGCCTCTTCGACCTGCTCACCGAGGACGACCCCGACGGCCTCGTCGACGACGAGGCCGAGGGCAGCGCCGCCTGGCTCGACCGGGAGCTCGCGGTCCGCGGCGTGACCGTGGCCGGCGCGGCCCCGCAGGTCCTGCAGCTCCTGCGCATGGCCCAGCTCGACGACATCGCGCTCGTCCGCGCCCGCCTGCGCTGCGCGACGGTGCTCCGCGCCCGCGACCTGCGCGGCACCGCCGAGGGACTGGCCGCCTGGCGGCTCGCCGCCCTCACCGTCGGGATCCTCGACCCCACCCACGAGCCACTCGTCGCCGACGTCGCCAGCAGCCCGGGCGCCGCGGGCGAGCCGCTGGACGAGCTCGCCCGGATCCGGGCGCTGCTGCGCCTCGGACGCCCCGCCGCGGCCGCCGACGCCGCGACCCGCCTGGCGGCCCGCTGGCGCGACGCTGCCGGCGCCGCGCTGGCGACCGCGCTCGCCGCCCAGGCCCGGCTCGAGCTCGACGACCCCGGTGCCGCGCAGCGGCTCGCCGACGAGGCCGTCGCCGCCGGGGGCACGGCGGCCGCGCACGCCCACGCCGTCCGCGCCCACCTCCTGCACGACCGCGGCGAGCACGAGGCGGCCACGGCCGCCACCGAGCTCGGACGCGCCGCGGCCGACGCCGCCGGCGCCGACCACCGCCCGCACGTCGCCCTGGACCTGGCCGCCGGGACGATCGCGCTGGCGACCGGCCAGGCCACCGCCGCCGCCGACCTCGGCCGCACCGCCGGCGACCGTCTGGCCCGCGTGCTCGACACCCACCCGGCCGGCGGGCCGTGGCGCCTGCTCGTCGCGCGCGCCCGCGTCGCCGAGGGCGACGCCCCGCAGGCCCGCCGGCTCGTCAGCGACACGCTGCTCGCCCTCGGTGGCGCCGAGTCGCCGACCGTGCGCACGCTCGCGCTGCTCGTGCACGCCCGCACCGAGCAGGGCGCCGCGGCCACCGCGACGCGCGAGGAGGCCGCCGCGATCGCCGACCGGCACGGCCTCGCCCGCCTGGCCCGGATCGCGCGCGCCGACGACTGGACCGGCGCCCCCGCCCCGGCGCCCGCCACCGCACCCGCGACCGCGCCCACGACCGCCGCCCCGACCGTGGTCGACCTCGCCGCGCTCGGCCTCTCGCCGCGCGTCGCGGAGGTCGTGGCGCTCGTGGCCAAGGGCATGCGCGACGCCGAGATCGCCGACGCGCTCGGGATCGCCGTGCGCACGGTCAACCGGCACGTCGCCACCGCGCTGAAGACGACCGGGGCCCGCAACCGCGTCGCGCTCACCCGGCTCGTGCTCGGCCAGGACTGACGGAACGGCCGCGGCTCACGCGGTCGGCCAGTCCTCCGGTCCGGGCGCCTGCGGCAGCGGCACGATCTCCGCGAGCGTCGCGGCGAGCACCGCGCGCGCCGGCCGCCGCTCCCCCGGCCGCACCTCGGCGAGCGCGTGGGCGCCCGCGTGCAGCGCGCGGGCGAGGAACGGCGCGAGCGCCGGGTCCAGGCCGTCCGCCGAGAGGTCCCGGCGCAGCGTCTCGGCCATCCGGTCCGGCACCCGGCGGACGGCGGCGCGCACGTCATCGGCGACCGCCGACGACTCGTGGTGCGCGGTGCGGTGCAGCAGCCGGGCGCCCGCCGGACGGGCGGCCGCGTGGTCCAGCAGCGCGCGGACCGCGGCGGTCGCGCGGTCGCGCGCGGTCCGTCCCGCGGCGGCCCGCTCGGCCCCGTGCAGGCGGTCGACCACCCGCTCGACCTCCGCCTCGACCGCCAGCAGGAACAGCGACTCCTTCGAGGTCCCGTGCACGTACAGCGTGGGCTTCGCGACCCCGAGACGCTGCGCGAGCTCCGCCGCGGAGATCCCGTGCAGCCCGTCGGCCGCGAACGCGTCGGCGAGGACGGCGAGGTCGAGACGGGCACGGGGACGGGCCATGCGCACATGGTGTTCCCGAACCACCCGGTTCATCTTCGACCGCGCGGTGCGAGCTGCCCGGGCATCCTTCGACCGACGGTCGATGGAGGGTCGACCGGCGGCGCTCCAACGTGGTCTCCCATGAGCACCACCATCGATCGGGCCGGCGCACCACGGGCCCCGAGAACCTTCGCTCCGAGCGGCGTGCGCGGCCGCTGGATCGACCACTGGGAGCCCGAGGACGAGCACTTCTGGGAGACCACCGGCAAGCGGATCGCCCGGAAGAACCTGATCCTCTCGATCTTCGCCGAGAACATCGGGTTCAGCGTCTGGGTCCTCTGGACCATCATCGTCCTGAACCTCGGCAACGCCGGGATCACGATGTCGATCTCGGAGCTGTTCTGGCTCACCGCCGTCCCGAACCTCGTCGGCTCGTTCCTGCGGATCCCCTACACCTTCGCCGTCCCCCGCTTCGGCGGCCGCCTGTGGACCGGGATCAGCGCCTCGCTGCTGCTGATCCCGACGCTGCTGCTCGCGTTCCTCGTCCCCAGCGGCTGGCTGCTCGAGCAGTCCCACGACACCCAGTTCTGGGTGCTGCTCGCCTGCGCCGCGACCGCCGGCTTCGGTGGCGGCAACTTCTCCTCCTCGATGGCGAACATCTCGTTCTTCTACCCCGAGGGCAAGAAGGGCCTGGCGCTCGGCCTCAACGCGGCCGGCGGCAACCTCGGCGTCGCGATCGCCCAGCTCCTCGTCCCGCTGGTCCTCATCATCGGCGTCCCCGCCGCCGCCGTGAAGCTCCCGCAGCACGAGGTGCACCTCGCCTACGCGGGCTTCATGTGGATGCCGTTCATCGTCCTCGCGGCGATCGGCGCCTGGCTCGCCATGGACTCGCTCACGCAGGCCAAGGCGGACACGTCCTCCTACGTGAAGGCCCTCGGCCACGGCCAGACCTGGATCATGTCGGTCCTCTACATCGGCACCTTCGGCTCGTTCATCGGCTACTCGTTCGCGCTGCCGCTGGTGATCAAGAACACGTTCCCGGAGTTCCTCGCCCAGCACCAGTTCATCGCCACGTACCTCGCCGGGCTCGGCTTCGTCGGCGCGCTGCTCGGCTCGGTCTCGCGGCCGTTCGGCGGCTGGCTCAGCGACCGCATGGGCGGGGCGCGCGTGACGCTCGCCTGCTTCCTCGGGATGGGCGTCTTCACCGGGCTCGCCATGGTTGGCGTGCAGGAGCGCAGCTTCGGCGTGTTCTTCGCCGCGTACATGGCGATCTTCGTCCTCGCCGGCATGGGCAACGGCTCGACCTACCGCATGATCCCGTCGATCTTCGCGGAGCTCGGGCGGCGCAACGGCGGCGACGCGGTCGACTACAAGCGCCGCGCCGCCGCGGTGATCGGCATCGCCGGGGCGATCGGCGCCTTCGGCGGCTTCCTCATCCAGGTCGCGTTCCGGCAGGCATCGCTCGACGTCGCCGCAGCGGTCAAGGCGGCGAAGGACCCCGCCGAGAAGGTCGCGGTCGCCGCCGCCAACGCCGACTGGTCGATCCCCGCCCTGTGGGTGTTCCTCGGCGCCTACGTCGTCCTCGCCGCCCTCACCTGGGCCGTGTACCTGCGGCGGACCTCGGACACCAGCCGCGTGCCGAGCTTCGCCTCCGCCGGGGTGTAGGCGCCCCGCCTCCACCGTTTCCTGACCGCCCGGTTCGGATTGGACCGGGCGGTGTGAACTTCCCCGCCGCGCTCGACCCGGGGGCCGTAGAGGCCCCGACGACCCGGTCCTAGCGTGGCGGACGTGACCGAAGGGACCCCCTGACATGTTCTCCACCCACGGCATCCTCGTCATCGGCGGCGGCATCGCCGGCCAGGCCGTCTGCGAGGCGGTCCGCGCCCGCGACACCGACGTCCCCGTGACGCTCGTCTGCGCCGAGGACCACCTCCCCTACGACCGCGTCCGGCTCGGCGACCTGCTCGAGGAGACCGGCTCCGTGCAGGCCCTGCGCCTGCGACCCGACGCCTGGTACGAGGACGCGGGGATCACCGCGATCACCGGGGCGCGCGTCACCGCGCTGTCCCCCGACGCCGGCACGGCGACCCTGTCCACCGGCACCGTCCTGCACTACGACCGCGTCGTGCTCTGCACCGGCAGCGACGCGCTCGTGCCCCCCATGGAGGGCTCGGCCGCCACCGGCGTCGAGGTCTTCCGCGACCCGGCGGACTGCGCGGCCATCCTGGGCGCCGCGCGGTCCGCCCGGCACGCGGCGGTCATCGGCGGCGGGCTGCTCGGCCTCGAGGCCGCCCACGCGCTCGCCCGCGGCGGCACCCCGGTCACGCTCGTCCACCTCGTCGACCGGCTGATGGAACGCCAGCTCGACGCGCCCGCGGCCGCGCTGCTCGCGCCCGCGATCGAGGCGCTCGGCGTCGAGGTGCGGCTCGAGCACGCGACCCGCGAGATCCTCACCCACGGCGACGGGCGCGCCTGCGGACTGCGGTTCGCCGACGGCACGACGCTGGACTGCGACCTCGTCGTCGTGGCCGTCGGCATCCGCCCGCAGGTCTCCCTCGCCCGGGACACCGGCCTCACGGTCGAGCGCGGGATCGTCGTCGACGACCGGCTCGTGACCTCGCACCCGAACGTCCTCGCCGTCGGCGAGTGCGCGCAGCACCGCGGCGTCGTGCACGGGATCGTCGCCCCGATCCACGACCAGGCGCAGGTCGCGGCCGACACGCTCGTCGGGCGTCCCGACGCGCCCGCGTACACGGGCTCGATCCCGACCGCGAAGCTCAAGGTGATGGGCGTCGACCTCGTGACCGCCGGCGCCCCCGAGGGCGAGCGGGAGGTCGTCGTCGCCGACGCGGCCGCCGGCACCTACCGCAAGCTCGTCTGCGATCCCGACGGGGTCGTCCTGGGCGCCGTCCTGCTCGGCGACGCCCGCGGCGCCGAGCTGCTGATGGACGCGGTGCGGACCGGTCGCACCACCGACGACCCGCTGGCGCTGCTGGCCGAGGCCTCGCAGGCCACCGCGGCCGAGCTGCCCGACAGCGCGCAGGTCTGCAACTGCAACGGGATCTGCAAGGGCGAGATCGTCGCCGCGATCCGCAGCGGCGGGCTCGGCTCCACGCAGGAGGTCGTCAACGTCACCCGGGCGGGCGCGGGCTGCGGCTCCTGCAAGCCGGTCGTCAGCGAGCTGCTGCAGATCGAGCGCGCGGGCGCCGCCGAGGAGCCCACCTACCTGTGCCCGTGCCGCAAGCTCACCCGCGAGGCCGTCGGCGAGCTCGTCCGCACCGAGGACCTCTGCTCGGTCAGCGAGATCTCCGCCGCGTGCGGGGCCGGCCGCGACTGCGGCGCCTGCAAGCCCGGGCTGAGCTACCTCGTCGAGGAGCGCCAGAAGGTGAAGTTCCGCCAGGAGCGCCACGCGAAGTTCATCAACGACCGCGTGCACGCGAACATCCAGAACGACGGCACCTTCAGCGTCGTCCCGCGCATCCGCGGCGGCGTCGTCACCAGCGACGAGCTGCGCCGCTTCGCCGACGTCGCGGACAAGTACGAGCTGCCGATGATCAAGATCACCGGCGGCCAGCGCATCGACCTCCTCGGCGTGAAGAAGGAGCAGCTGCCCGCCGTGTGGGAGGACCTGGGGATGCCCTCCGGCTACGCCTACGCGAAGGCGGTCCGCACCGTCAAGACCTGCGTCGGCACGCAGTTCTGCCGCTTCGGCCTCGGCGACGCGATCACGGTCGGCATCGATCTCGAACGCGCGATGGAGGGCCTGCACACGCCGCACAAGGTGAAGGCCGCCGTGACCGGCTGTCCGCGCAACTGCTCCGAGGCGTACGTGAAGGACATCGGCCTCGTCGCGATCGGGGACGCCGCCGCCCCGCAGTGGGAGATCTACGTCGGCGGCGCCGCCGGCGCGTCGATCCGCAAGGGCGACCTCCTCACGACCGTCGACTCCGCCGAGGAGGCCCAGCGGGTCGCGCTCGCCTACCTGCAGCACTACCGCGAGCACGGCGAGCACCTCGAGCGCACCTACGGCTTCCAGGAGCGCGTCGGGCTCGAGGCGGTCCAGGCGGTCGTGCTGGACCCCGAGCAGCAGACCGCGCTGCTCGAGCGGTTCGCGATCGCGAAGGCCGCCTGCGACCCCGACCCGTGGCAGGAGCGCTACGCGCCCGTCCACCCCAAGCAGTTCTCCGAGCTCGACAGCGATCCCGAGGGCCTCGACCTCGTCGCGCTCGCGGAGGCCACCCGATGAGCACCTGGACCCGCATCGCCGACGTCACCGACGTGCCGCTGCTGGAGGGCCGCAGCGTCGAGCTGCACGGTCGCCGCATCGCGATCTTCCGCCTGCCCGACGGCTGGGCGGCCACCGACGCCGCCTGCCCCCACCGCGGCGGCCCGCTGCAGGACGGCATCGTCGCCGACAGCTGCGTGACGTGCCCGCTGCACCAGCGCCGCTTCGACCTGCGCAGCGGCGCGCAGGTCGGCGGGGAGGACCGCGTCGCCATGCACGAGGTCCAGGAGCGGGACGGCGGCCTGTGGGTGCGGCTGGCCGTCGCCGCCCGGGTCGCCGCGTGAGCCTCCCGGCCCCGCCCCCCGCGACCCGCACCCGCGAGGTGCGGACCGCCTGCCCGTACTGCGGCACCGGCTGCGGCCTCGTCGCCGAGGTCGCCGGCGGCCGCGTGCAGGCGGTCAAGGGCGACCCGCTGCACCCGGTCAACCGCGGCGCGACGTGCCGCAAGCCGCTGCGGCTCCCGGACGCCCTCACCGCCGCCGACCGCGCCACCACCCCGCTCTGGCGGGACGCCCTCGACGCGCGCTGGCGACCGCGGACCTGGCGGCAGACCGCCGGGGAGCTCGCCCGCCGACTGCAGGACGTCACCCGCCGTCACGGCCCCGACGCGATCGCGCTCTACCTCTCCGGTCAGATGCTGACCGAGGACTACTACGCGGCCTCGAAGCTCGCCAAGGGGTTCCTCGGCACCAACAACGTCGACTCGAACTCGCGGCTGTGCATGTCCAGCGCGGTCGCCGGCTACACCGGGGCGCTCGGCTCCGACGGGCCGCCCGCGTCCTACGCCGACCTCGACCAGGCCGACCACGTGCTCGTGCTCGGCTCCAACACCTCCGCCTGCCACCCGATCGTGTGGTCGCGCATCCGTCGCCGCCGCCAGGAGGGCGCGACCGTCACCGTGATCGACCCGCGCGCCACCCCGACCGCGCAGCAGGCCGACCTGCACCTCGCGGTGCGTCCCGGGGCGGACCTGCCGCTGCTCAGCGCGATGCTCCACGTCCTCGAGGGCGAGGGCCTGCTGGACGAGGCGTTCCTCACCCGGCACACCGAGGGGGCCGAGGAGGCGCTCGCCGCCGCGCGCGAGTGGACCCCCGGCCGGGCGGCCGAGGCCTGCGGCCTGGAGACCGAGGAGATCGTGCGCGCCGCGCGCATGTTCGGCGGTGCCCGCCGCGCGATGGCGCTGTGGTCGATGGGCGCCAACCAGTCGACCGTCGGCACGCTGAAGAACCGCGCGCTGATCAACCTCTGCCTCGCGACCGGCAACATCGGCCGGCCCGGCACGGGACCGTTCTCGCTGACCGGCCAGCCCAACGCGATGGGTGGCCGCGAGTCCGGCGGGCTCGCCCACCTGCTCCCCGGCTACCGGCTGGTGACCGACCCCGAGCACCGCGCCGAGATGCGGCGGCTGTGGGACCTGCCGGCCGACCTACCCGGCATCTCGCCCGCGCCCGGCATCCCCGCGACCGAGCTCGTCGAGGCGCTCGAGGACGACCGCGTCAAGGTCGTCTGGATCATCGCGACGAACCCCGCCGTCTCGCAGCCCGACGCGGCGCGCTTCGCGGCCGCCCTGCGCCGCGCGGAGCTCGTCGTCGTCCAGGACGCCTACCACCCCACCGAGACCGGGGCGCTCGCCCACGTCGTCCTCCCGGCCGCGCAGTGGGGGAGAAGGACGGCACCCAGACCAACAGCGAGCGGCGCGTGTCGCTCGTGCGCAAGCTCGTCGACCCGCCCGGGGACGCGCTCCCCGACTGGGAGATCTTCGCGCGCGTCGGGCGGGCGCTCGGGCATCCCGACGCGTTCGGCTGGCGCACCGCGGCCGACGTGCACGCCGAGTACGTCACCGCGACCGCGGGACGGCTGTGCGACCAGACCGGCCTCTCGCACGAGCGACTGCGCCGCGAAGGACCGCTGCAGTGGCCGGTGCCCGCGCGCGGCGTCGACGGCGAGGACCACGCCGGGACCGAGCGCCTCTACACCGGCCGGCGCTTCCCCACCCCGACCGGCCGCGCGCGCCTCGCGCCGACCCCGCACGCCGAGCCCGCCGACCGGCCGGGTCCCGAGCACCCGCTCGTGCTGACGACCGGCCGGGTCGCCCACCAGTGGCACACGATGACGCGCACCGGCAAGGCGAAGGACCTGCTGGCCGCGGAGCCCGAGCCGTTCGTGGAGCTGCACCCCGACGACGCCGCCACCGCCGGGGTCGCCGACGGCGAGCTCGTGCTCGTCCGCTCGCCGCGCGGCCGCGCGACCATGCGCGCCCGCGTCACGGACACCGTCCGCCCCGGCGTCGCGTTCGCCCCGTTCCACTGGGGGGCGCTGCACCTGCCCCCGGGGCCGGGGCGCTCAACGGCGTCGTCGCCCGCGCGATCGACCCGGTCTCCAAGCAGGCCGAGCTGAAGGCGAGCGCGGTACGGATCGAGCCGCTCGGCGCCGACCGCCCGGCCGCTGCCGCGTCCGCCGACGACCCCGGCGCGCGCCCGCGGCGGCTCGTCGTCGTCGGCGGTGGCATGGCCGGCATGGCGACCGTGGAGGCGGCGCTCGCCAACGTGCCCGCGGGCGCCCCCGGCTTCGACGTCACGATCATCGGCGCCGAGCCGGTCGCCCCGTACAACCGCGTGCTGCTGTCCACCTACCTCGCGGGCGGGGTCGGGGAGCACGAGCTCGCGCTGCGGCACCCCGACTGGCTGGCCGCGCGCGGCGTGACCCTGCGGCTCGGCGTGCCCGCCCGGCACGTCGACACCGCCGCCCGGGTCGTCGAGCTCGCCGACGGCGACACCGTTCCCTACGACGACCTCGTGCTGGCGACCGGCTCGCGACCGTTCGTCCCCCCGGTCCGCGGCGCGGACGCCGGCGGCGTGCACGTGTTCCGCACCACCGCCGACGCCGGCGCGATCCTCGAGCGGGCCGCGCGCCCCGAGGTCCGCCGCGCGGTCGTCATCGGCGGTGGCCTGCTCGGGCTCGAGGCCGCGCGGGCGCTGACCGAGCGCGGCCTGCGGGTCACCGTCGTGCACCTCGCCGACCGGCTGATGGAGCAGCAGCTCGACGCCCCCGCCGCCTCGCTGCTGACCCGGGCGCTCTCGGCGCTGCGGATCACCGTGCGGGTCGGGGCGCGCACGCAGGCGATCGTCCCCGACGAGGACGGCCACGTCCGCGCGGTCGCCCTGGAGGGCGGCGAGGAGCTGCCCGCCGACCTCGTCGTGATCGCCGCGGGCATCCGGCCCGACGTGGACCTCGCCCGCACCGCCGGGCTCGAGCTCGACCGGGGCGTGCTGGTCGACGACGAGCTGCGAACGAGCGCCCCCGGCGTCCGGGCGGTCGGGGAGTGCGCCGAGCACCGCGGGCACGTGTACGGCCTGTGGGCGCCGCTGCTGGACCAGGCGCGGGCGGCCGGCGCGTCGCTCGCCGGGCAGCCCGCCGCGTTCCAGGGCGCACTCCCCGCCACGACCCTGAAGGTCGCGGGGATCGAGCTGTTCTGCTGCGGCCGGGTGCTCGAGGAGGACGGGGACGAGGAGGTCCTCGCGCTCGACACCCGCCAGGGCCGCTACCGCCGCCTGCTGCTGCGCGACGGCCGGCTCGAGGGCGCGATCCTCCTCGGCGACCTGCGCGACGCGCGGGCGCTGCGCGAGCTGCTGCGCGACCGCGGCGAGGTGCCCGCGTCGCTGCTGGACGGCCCCGCCGCGTCGGCGAACGCGGACGCCGCACTGGCCGGCGCCGTCGACCCCGCGATGAACGTCTGCTCGTGCCAGGGCGTCACGCACGGCGAGATCGAGCACGCGATCCGCGACCGCGGGCTCACGAGCGTCGACCAGGTCGCCGAGCACACGCGCGCGTCGACCGGCTGTGGCGGCTGCCGCCCGGACGTCGCCGAGATCCTCGCGCGGCTGCGCGCCCGCGCGGCCACCCCGGCCTGACGGTCAGGGCAGCGCGGACACCAGCGCGTCGAACGGGCGCAGCCCGCGCGCCCGGTAGTTCGGCAGCGCCGCCGGGCCGTCGAGGCGGCGGGTGTGGACCCACACGCGGCGCGTCCCGTCCGGGTGCAGCGCCCACGCCTCCTCGATCGCGCGGGTCAGCAGCCAGCCGCCCAGGCCGAGCCCGTGGTAGTCGGGCAGCAGGCCGAAGATGACGATCTCCACGGTCCCGCGCGGCTGGACGGCCAGCTCGAAGAAGCCCGCCTCGCACGGCACGCCGTGCACCGCGGCGAGCGCGCGGTGCGTGGTCACCGACGCCGTCCACGCCGCCCACCGCTCCGGCGTCCACGCCAGCCGGTCGGTCCACGCGTACGCGGCGCCGACACCGCGGTAGAGGCGCCGGTTCACGTCGCCCTTCTCGGGCGGGACGGGCGTCAGGTCGGCCGGGATGCGTGGAGGCGCGGCCGGGCGCAGGTCCGCCGGCGAGCGCATCTCCAGGGAGGTCTGCACGTCGATCCTCACCGGGCCACCCCCACGCCCGGGCAGGACCGCCGCAGCGCGCAGCCGCGACAGCCGGGCCGCTGCGCGTGACACGTGCGACGGCCGTGGCGCAGCAGCTGCACGTGCAGCTCCAGGGCGCGGCCGCGCGGCGTCAGCGCGTTCATCGCGTCGTGGCGCTCGGGATCGAGGCCGGATCCGGGCCGCAGCAGCCCGAGCCGCTCGCCCACGCGCGAGACGTGGGTGTCGACCGGCACGTCGTCGCGGCCGAACGAGAACAGCAGCACGCACGCGGCGGTCTTGCGGCCCACCCCGGGGAGCGCGCAGAGCGCCTCGCGGCACGCCGGCAGCGGCGCGTCGCGCATCCAGTCCAGCGACAGGTCCGCGGGCAGCGCCTGCAGCATCGCGACGATCCGCCGGGACTTCTGGACGTGCAGCCCGCCGGGCCGGATCGCCTCCTCCACGTCGGCGATCGGCGCGTCGCGGACCGCCTCCCACGTCGGGAACCACTCCCGCAGCCGCAGGTAGGCGACGTCGCGGTTGCGGTCGTTGGTCGACTGCGACAGCACCGTCAGGACGAGCTCGGCGAGCGGGTCGCCGTGCGGCGGCTGGACGGGCACCCCGTAGAGCGCGGCGAGCCGCCGGCGCAGGCCCGCGACGCGGGCGCGGCTCGGCGGGGCCCACTGCGCGCGCGGGACGGGCGCGACCGCGACCGGCCGGGCCGCGGCGCCGGCACGCGTGGGACTCACCCGACGGCGCCCCACCGCTCGGTCGCGCGCGCGGCGGCCGCGACCGCGATCGGCAGGCCGGCGGCCAGCGACGCCGGGTAGAAGCGGGTCTTCGCGAGCTCCGCGACGAGCGTGCCGAGCAGGACGTCGCCGGCGCCGGTCGTGTCGACGGTGGCCGCCGGAACGCCGGGCACCTCGAAGCGCATGCCCGGCCCGCGCAGCACCGCGCCCTCGGCGCCGCGCGTGACGACCGCGTGCTGCACGCGCGAGGACACGAGGCTCCCCGCGACCCCCGCGGCGTGGATCTCGCCGGTGAGCAGGCGTCCCTCCTCCTCGTTGAGCTTCACGAGGAAGGCGCCGTCCAGGCAGGCACGGGTCGCCTCGACCGCCTGCGCGGTCGACGGCCAGCGGTGCAGGCGGAAGTTCGGATCGACGATCACCGGCACCCCGAGCGCCAGGGCCCGCTCGCGGGCCGCCATCGTCAGGGCCCGCTCGGTCTCGCCGACGAGCGTGTTGGAGGTGATGACCAGCGCGTCGGCCTGCTCGACGAGCTCCGGCAGGTGCGGCCCCGCCGCCTCGACGCCCACGCCGATCGTGTCCCCGTGGATCAGGAACGACGGCTGCGCGTCGGCGTCGACCGTGACGAACGCGACGGCGGTCGCCGCTCCGGTGACGAGCCGGAAGCCCTCCAGGCCGACGCCCTCCGCCTCCAGCCGGCCGCGCAGCCACGCGCCCCATGCGTCGTCCCCCGCGCCGCCCGCGAGCTGCACCGCCGCGCCCGCCCGGGCGGCGGTCACCGCGACGTTCGCCATCGCCCCGCCGAAGTGCGGGACGAAGGAGGTCGCCTGCGAGAGATCGTCCACCGGGGACTCGCAGACCAGATCGACGAGCGCCTCACCGAGGCAGAGCGTGGCCATGCGCGGCAGTGTGACACGACTATTGTGGCGCCCATGGGCGTGAAGGACGTGGTGCTCCGCACCGGCGAGCTCGACGGTCGGCCCGTCGCCTGGCGGGAGGCCGAGCCCCCGGCCGGGGAGCTGCCGACCGTGTATGTCCACGGGGTCCCGACCAACGCGGACCTGTGGCTGCCGTTCCTCGCCCGCACCGGCGGGGTCGCGCCCGACCTGCCCGGCTTCGGTCGCAGCGGCAAGCGCGGGGACGGCGACTACACGATGGAGGGCTACGACCGCTGGCTGGAGCGGTTCCTGGAGTGGCGGGGGATCGACCGCTTCAACCTGCTCGTGCAGGACTGGGGCGGCGTCGGGCTGCTGCCCGCCATGCGCTTCCCCGAGCGCGTCGCGCGGCTCGCCGTCGTCAACGCCGTGCCGCTGCTGCCGGGCTACCGCTGGCACCGGATCGCGCGCGCGTGGCGCACCCGCGGGCTCGGGGAGATCGCGGTCGGCCTGATGGTCCGCCCGCTGCTCAAGCAGCTCTCGCGCGAGGCGCGCGCGACCCCGGGACCGATGCCCGACGACTTCCTCGACCTCGTCTGCGACCACCTCGACCAGGGCACGCAGCGCGCGATCCTCGCGCTCTACCGCTCCAGCCCGCCCGAGAAGCTCGCGGCGGCGGGCGCCGGGCTCGGCGCGCTCGACTGCCCCGCGCACGTCTGGTGGGGGCAGGAGGACCCGTACATCCCGGCGCGGTTCGGCCCCGACTACGCGGCGGCGCTCGGGAACGCCGGGTTCACCGCCGTGCCCGGGGCCGGGCACTGGCCGTGGGTCGACCGTCCCGAGCTCGTCGACGAGATCACCGCGTTCCTGCTGGCGGACGCGGGGTGAGCACCGCCGCCGTCCCCCGCCCGGTCCGCGTGGCCCGGGCGTCGCTGTCGCACCACCACGCCCCCTGGGTCGTCGCGGGCGTGCTCGCGCTCGTCTACGTCCTCTGGCAGCCCGCAGCGGGCGACCTGCCCGCCCAGACCTACCGGACGTGGCTGTTCGAGCACGAGGGCCCGTCGCTGTTCGACACCGCCTGGTACGGCGGCCATCACCTGCCCGGCTACTCGCTGCTGTTCCCGCCGCTGGCGTCGCTGCTCGGCGTGCAGCTCGTCGGCGGGCTGAGCGCGGTCGCCTCCGCGTGGCTGTTCGCCCGGATCGCCGAGGAGACGCTCGACGACGACGTCTGGCTCGGCTCGCTGTGGTTCGGGGTGGCGAGCGCGTCGACGCTGCTCGCAGGCCGGCTGACGTTCGCGCTCGGGATCGCGTTCGCGCTCGGCGCCGTGCTGCTCGCCGTCCGGCGCCGGCCGGCCTGGGCGACCGCCGTGGCGGTCGGCACCGCGGTCGCGAGCCCGGTCGCCGCCCTGTTCCTGGCGATGGTGCTCGGCGCCTGGTGGCTCGTGCAGCGCGACCGGCGCGACCTGCTGCTGGTCGCCGTGGTCGGCGCCGCACCGGTGATGGCGATCAACCTGTTCTTCCCCGAGGGCGGCGGGCAGCCGATGGAGACCGGCACGTTCCTGCGCACGCTGGGCACCACGGTCGCGATCGCGCTGCTGCTGCCGCGCGAGCGGCAGGTGCTCCGTGCGGTCACCTGGGTGTACGCGCTGGCGATCCTCGCGAGCTTCGTGATCGTCAGCCCGATGGGCTCGAACGTCACGCGGCTCGGCACGCTGTTCGCGGGCCCGGTGCTCGCCTGCGCGCTGCTGCCGCACCGCCGGGTGCTGCTCGCCGTCCTCGCCCTGCCGCTCGTGCAGTGGCAGTGGCAGGCGCCCGTGCTCGACTGGCACCGCGCGCACGACGACCCGCTCGTGCAGGCCCGCGCCTACGAGCCGGTGCTGCGCTTCCTGGACCGTCAGCGCAGCCTCGAGGGCCCGTTCCGCGTCGAGGTGCCGTTCACCCAGAACCACGTGGAGGCCGACCTCGTCGCGCGGCGTCACCCGCTCGCGCGCGGCTGGCAGCGCCAGCTCGACACGAAGTGGAACGGGCTCTTCTACGAGGACGGGGAGCTCGAGCCCGCCGAGTACCGGCGCTGGCTGGACGAGAACGCGGTCCGCTACGTCGCGCTGCCCGAGGGCCGGCTCGACCAGACCGCGAAGGCCGAGCGACGGCTGCTGCAGCACGGCGACGTCCCGGGGCTGCGCAAGGTCCTCGACGAGGGCCGCTGGACCGTGTGGCGTGTCGAGGGCCCGACCGCGACCGCCCTCGCGACCGGGGCCGGGGCGCGCGTGACCGTCCTGGACCACGACCGCGTCGAGCTCGACGCCCCTGCCGCGGGGGACGTGCTCGTGCGGGTCCGCTTCACCCCGTACTGGCGGGTCCGCACCGGCGACGCGTGCGTCTCGCGGGACGCGGGGGACCAGCAGTGGACGCGCGTGCGGGTGCGGCGGCCCGGACCGGTGACGCTCGTGACGACGTTCTCGCCCGGCCGCGTCGGCGCGACCGGCGAGCGCTGCCCCTGAGCGCCTGCCCGCGGTCACCGCTCGTTCACCGCGCCCGTCCCCTGGTGCGCCACCGTGGGCGGCGATGGCGACGGTCCTGCGCACCCCCGTCCGCGTCCCGGCCTGGCTGCTCGCCGCGATCGGCGCGACGCTCTGGCTGCTGCTCGCGCCGCGCACCCCGGACCTCGCCGCACAGGTCTTCCGCGCGGGCCTGTGGGCCAGCGACGGCTTCGAGGTCTGGAACGGCAACTGGTACGGCGGCCACCACCTCCCCGGGTACAGCCTGACGTTCCCGCCGCTGGGCGCCTGGTTCGGCCCGCGCGTCGTCGGCGCGGTGGCCGCCGTCGCCTCCGCGGTGCTGTTCGACCGGCTCGCCCGCGCGCACGTCGGCGATCGTGCGCGCTGGGGCGTCGCGTGGTTCGCCGCCGCCACCACCTGCGACCTGCTGATCGGCCGGCTGACGTTCGGGCTCGGCGTCGCCGTCGGACTCGGCGCGCTGCTGGCGCTGCAGCGCGACCGGCCGCGCACGGCGGCCGCCCTGGCCGTCGTGTGCGCGGCGACGAGCCCGGTCGCCGGGGCGTTCCTCGCCCTGGCCGGATCCGCCGTCGCGCTGACCGCCCCGGCACGGCGGGCCGGCCTGGCGCTCGTCGCCGCCGCGGGCGCGACCATCGCGGTGCTCGTCGTCGCGTTCCCGGAGGGCGGCCGCCAGCCGATGTCGCTCGGGGCGGTCTGCGCGATCGCCGGGTTCTCGCTCGCGCTCGCGGTCCTGCTGCCCGCGCGCGAGCGGACCCTGCGGGTCGGGGCGCTGCTCTACCTGCTCGCCGGGCTCGCCGCGTTCCTCGTCGCGACCCCGATGGGCAGCAACGTCGCGCGGCTCGGCGCGACGTTCGCCGGGCCGCTGCTGATCATCGCCGCGTGGTCGCCGCACGCCGCGCGCTGGCGGCGGGCGGCGATCGTGGCGCTCGCCGTGGGGATGGCCGCCTGGCAGTGGCTCGCACCGATCCGGGAGGTCGCCAAGGGCGCGGGCGACCCGTCGACCTCGGCCGCGTACCACGCCCCGGTCGCCGCGTTCATCGCCGCGCAGGGAGGACCGCTCGGGCGCGTCGAGGTCCCGTTCACGCGCGGGCACTGGGAGGCCGTCCACCTGGGCCGCCGCCTGCCGCTGGCGCGCGGCTGGGAGACCCAGCTCGACACGCGCTACAACCCGCTCTTCTACGACGGCACGATCGACGCGCGCAGCTACCGCGCGTGGCTGCGGCGCACCGCCGTCCGCTGGGTCGCGGTGCCCGACGCGCCGCTGGACCCGTCCGGTCGCGCGGAGGCGGCGCTCGTCGCGCAGGGCCTGCCGTACCTGCGGCGCGCGTGGGCGGACGCGCACTGGGTCGTCTACGAGGTCCGCGACCCGGCACCCCTGGCCCGCGGTCCCGCGGAGGTCGTGCGCCTGGACCGCGACGAGGTCGTGCTCGACGTGCGGGCCGTCGCCCCGATCGTGCTGGCGGTGCACCACACGCCGTACTGGCGGGCCGACCAGCCGGGCGCCTGCGTCGGACCGCAGGGCCGCTGGACCCGGGTCGTGCCGACCCGCCCGGGCCGCCTGACGCTGCGCGCGAGCTTCGCCCCGGACCGCATCCTGCGCCGCGACGCGCGGTGCACCCCGCGCGGCCCCTGACGGTCACCGGATCACGACAACCGGGTAACAGGTGTTTCACCACCCCGGGTCCGATGGGTAGTCTGTCCGTCTCCGATGCTCGTCCGCGTCCTCGACTACCGGACGCGACTGTTCCCCAGGGGCGTCCTCGACGTCGCGGTGCAGGTCGCGATCTTCTTCGCCATGTACTACGCGTACAGGATGCTTCGCGGCGCCATCGACAACCCCGAGGGGGCCGCGGTCGCGTTCGAGAACGCCCGCAACCTCATCGACATCGAGCGGTCGCTCGGGCTGTTCGTCGAGCCGAGCATGCAGGCGTGGGCGTCGGGCACCGGCTTCCTCGTCGACGCCGCGAGCGCGATCTACGTCAACGCGCAGACCTCGGTCACCGTCGGCGCCCTCGCCTACCTGTACCTCCGCCACAACGCGCACTTCTACTTCGTGCGCAACATGTTCTTCTTCGCGTTCCTCTGCGCGATCGCCGGCTACGTGCTGTACCCGACCGCGCCGCCGCGGTTCTTCCCCGAGTGGGGCTTCTTCGACGCGGTCGCGGAGTTCAGCGGCATCTCGAGCACCGACCCGTCGCTGGTCAACAAGCTCTACAACCCGTACGCCGCGGTGCCGTCGATGCACATCGCGTTCGCGCTGATGATCGGCATCCCGCTCGCGAAGCTCGTCAAGTGGCGCGTGCTGAAGGTGTTCTGGGCCACGTACCCGGTCATGGTGCTGTTCGTCATCGTCGTGACCGGCAACCACTTCCTCGCCGACGCGTTCCTCGGCGCGGTCGCGGCGGTCGTCGCCGCGCTCTGCGCCCGGACGGTCTCGCGGATCCGCCCGGACCGCTGGGGATGGGGCCCGGCCGCGCCGGCCGGCCCGCCCACCACGCCGCCGGCCCCGGCCGCGGCGACCGCCTGACCGCCGGTCCGGGCACCGGCCCGCTACCCTCCCCGACGCCATGAGCACGCCGACCCCGCGCGGTCAGCGCCGCGAGATGACGCGCAACGCGCTCATCGAGTCGCGCCTGACGCCCAACGCGATCTCGCTCACCGGTCTGGCCCTCCACTTCGTGGCGGCCGCCGTCCTGTGGAACGGCCACTTCGTGGCCGGCGGCATCGCGTTCATCATCGGCTCGGTCTGCGACACCCTCGACGGGCGCTACGCGCGCATGTCGGGCAAGGGGTCGCCGTTCGGGGCGTTCCTGGACTCGACGCTCGACCGCGTCGAGGAGGCGATCATCCTCACGGTCGTCGCCCGGTACTTCGCCCAGCAGGGCGACGACGCCGCCGTCGTCGGCTGCGTCGTGGCGGTCGCCGGGTCGCTGCTGGTGAGCTACACGCGCGCCCGCGCGGAGGCGCTCGGGGTCGAGTGCAAGGTCGGCTTCGCGAACCGCGCCGTGCGCGTCGTGATCCTCTCCGTCGGCCTGCTGTTCGCCACCGGTCCCGGGGACGTCGAGCTGCTCGCTCCCGCCGTGTACGTGCTCGCGGCAATGTCGCTCGTGACGACCCTGCAGCGCATCTTCCACGTTCGCGGCCAGCTGATCGCCGCCAAGACCTCCTGACCGCGCCGCCTGGCGGACCGCAGCTCGCGGGGCCCGCGAGCTGGTGTCCGGCGGACGGGGGTCGCCGTCACTGTTCGCGCTCCCGCGCGCGCACTAGCCTGCAGGGCGGTGAGCGACCGTCGGCGCATCGACATCCTGGACCGCGCCGGACTCGCCGTCCGCGCGCCGGACGAGGACCCCGACATCGCGGTCCGCGTCATCAGCCTGCGGTTCCTCGTGCTGATCCGCAGCGTCGGGCTGACGGTGACGATCGCCGCGGGCGCGCTCGGGGACCCGCGGCCCGCCTACTGGGCCGTCGCCGCGGTCGCGGTCGCCGCGCAGCTGGCGAGCGCCCGCGTCGCGTTCTCCGACCGCTGGGAGCAGACCTCCGAGCACCTCTTCCCCCTGCTCGGCCTGAGCCTCGTGTGCGGCCTCGTCCTGACCTCCGGGGGCGCCGCGAGCCCCGCCGCGCACGTCGCGATCGCCTTCCCCGCCATCGGCGCGTTCATCCTCGGCCGGGTCCGCGTCCTGGCCTCGTGCGCGGTCGTCTTCGTCGCGCTCGCCGTCCCGGTCCTGCCCGACGTGCTCGACGGCGATCCGGGCGCCGGGCGCACCGCGGTCGGGCTGCTGTGCGGCCTCGGCTTCACCGCCGCCGTCGCCGTCGCGATCGCCTCCGGGCGCACGATCCTCGGCGAGCGCCTCGCCGACCTCTACCGCGAGCGCCGACTGCTCCTGGTCGACGAGCTCACGACGGCGGGGACCGAGCGTCGCCGCATCTCCGCGGAGCTCGGCGCCGGCCCGTTGCAGCTGCTGCTCGCCGCCAAACAGGACCTCGAGGAGCTCGCCGAGCCCGGCGGCGACGACGCCGCCGCCCGCAGCCGGAGCGCCGCCACTCTCCACGACGCGGCCCGGCTCCTGCGGGCGACGATCGTCGCCCTGCGCGAGCCACGCGCCGGCGCCGACCCGCCCGACGACGCCGCGCCGATGTCCGACCCGCAGATCGCCGGCCGGCTGCTCGCGATCGTGCAGCTCGCCGCGGTCCCGACCTTCGGCGCCGCGACCATCGTGGGCGCCGCCGACGGCGGCGAGCTCGATTCGGCGATCGCGCTCGTCGGCCTCGTCGCGGTGGTCCAGCTCACCGTCCTCGCGGTCGCGTTCGGTCCGCACTGGGACCGGCTCCCGCAGACCGCGGTCGCGGTCGCCTGCACGCTCGCCGTCGCGGCGGCGACCGCCCTGAGCGGTGGAGCGCAGTCACCCGTGCTGATCCCGGCGGCCGTCCTGCCGATCAGCTTCCTGCTGCTCGGACCGGGGATCGTGCAGGCACCCGTCGCCGGCGCGCTCGCGGTCGGCCTCGCGGCCGCGATCGTCCCCGACGTCGCCCAGGGCGAGCCGGGAGCCGGCGTCGCGATGGCCGTGACCGCCATGGCCCTCGTCTGGACCGGCCTCGCGGCCTTCGTCGGCACGCTGGGCCGCCAGCGCCTCGAGCAGCGCACCGCGCGCCTGGAGACCGCCCGCCGCACCCTGCTGCGCGACTCCGTCGCCGTCCAGGAGCGCGAGCGCGGCGCCGTCGCGCGGTCGCTGCACGACGACGTGCTGCAGCTCGTGCTCGCAGCGGCGCAGGAGACCGCCGAGCCGGGGCCGGACGCCGCGGCGCGAGCCCTCGCCCACACCGCCGCGGGCGTCGCCGCGCTGCGCGAGGGCGCCGACGCGCTGCACCCCTCCGCGCTCGAGCACGGTGGCCTGGCCCCGGCGCTGCGGGAGATCGCCGCGCGCGCCGCGCGCCTCGGCGGCCCGACGCCGAGGGTGCGGGTGGCCGACGGGGTCGCCGCCCGCCATCACGAGCTCGTCGTCGGTGTCGCCCGCGAGCTGCTGACGAACGTCGCGAAGCACGCCTCGGCCACCGGCGCGACCGTCGAGGTCACCCTCGACGCGGCGGCGGTGCTCCTCGTCGTCGACGACGACGGCTGCGGCATGGCGCCCGCGCGACCACAGCGCGCCCTGGAGTCCGGGCACGTCGGCCTGGCCTCCTGCCGCGAGCAGGTCGAGGCGGCCGGCGGGACGGTCGAGCTGCGCTCGGCGCCCGGCGAGGGCACGACCGTCCGGGTGTGGCTCCCGTAGGCCCGGACGCGGTCGAAGTATCGTTCGGCCCGTGTCCGTCCCGCGCCTGACGATCGCCCACGTGACGCCGTACCCGTGGGACGGTGACGGCCCGGACACGACGCCCGGCGCGGCCGGCGAGGTCGGCCGGGCGGTCGCCCGGACCACGGCCCTGCTGGCGCAGCGCGGGCACCGCGTGCTCGTCGTCGCGCCGTCCACCTCGGCAGCCGCCGTGCGGACCACCCGCCGGGCGATCCGCGCCGGCGAGCTGTTCGCGCAGGACGGCACCGTCGCCGTCGCGGCCGTCGGCGAGGTCCTCACCGCGCCCGGCCCGGTGCGGCGCAGCCCCGGCCTGCCGGTCGACGTGGCCCGCACCGTCGAGGAGCTGCTCGGCTCCGTGTCGCTGGACATCTGCCACGTGCACGAGCCGTTCGCCCCGTCGGTGCCGAGCGTCGCGCTGCGCCACTCGCGCGCGCTGAACGTCGGCACGTTCCACGCGCCGACCGAGCGGCACGTCGCCACGCAGGTGACGAAGAAGCTCGTCGAGCGGGTCTTCGGTCGCCTCGACGCGCGCCTGGCGAGCTTCCAGGCCACCGCCGAGCTGATGGGCCGCCACTTCCCCGGCCGCTACGAGGTCGTGCACCCCGGGGCGGACCCGGCGCCCGCCGGCGCCACGCCGCGCGCGACGTACGCGGGCGCCCCGGTGCGGCTGCTGTTCGTCGACGAGGAGGAGCGCGGGGCCCTGCGACTGTTCCTGCGCGCCCTGCGGCGGCTGGACACCGGGGAGCTCGCCGCCCCCTGGGAGGCCGTCGTCGTCAGCGCCCGCGGCCCGTCCTCCTCGACCCCGCTGCGGCACGAGCTGCGCGAGCGCGTCCGCTTCGTCGGCGGCGCCGAGGCC
Organism: Conexibacter sp. W3-3-2; assembly: GCF_009707605.1. Lineage (NCBI taxonomy): Bacteria > Bacillati > Actinomycetota > Thermoleophilia > Solirubrobacterales > Conexibacteraceae > Conexibacter > Conexibacter sp. W3-3-2. The sequence goes on from NZ_WLYW01000001.1 coordinate 2,797,273, forward strand.
GACGCCGAGCTCGCCGCCGCGCACGTGCTCGTGTGCGCCAGCGACGGCGGCGCGCCGGCCCCCGGACTGCTGCTGCGCGGCATCGCCGCGGGAGCGGTGCCGGTCGCGTCGCGCCTGCCCGCCTACGAGGAGCTCACCGAGGACGGCGCGGGCCTGCTGTTCGAGCCGCGCGACGTCGACACGCTCGCGGCGCAGCTGCAGCGGCTCGTGTCCGACGCCGCGCTGCTCGCCCGCGTCCGCGGCGCCGGGCAGGAGCTGCGCGACCGCAGCGGCTGGGAGCGGGTCACCGACGACCTCGAGCGCGTCTACGGGGCGGTCGTCGCCCGCCGCCACGACACCACCGGGGACCCGGAGATCCGTCGGCGCCTGCAGTCGCGGCCGCTGATCGACGTCGACCTGCACATGCACACCGACCACTCGCACGACTGCGCGACCCCGGTCGAGGTCCTGCTCGCCACCGCCCGCGACCAGGGCCTCGGCGCGATCGCCGTCACCGACCACAACGAGATCTCCGGCGCGCTCGACGCCGCCGAGAAGTGCGCCGAGTACGGCGTGAAGGTGATCGTGGCGGAGGAGGTCAAGACCGCCAACCAGGGCGAGGTGATCGGCCTCTTCCTGACCGAGAAGATCCCGCGCGGCCTGACGCTCGAGGAGACCGTCGCGGAGATCAAGCGCCAGGGTGGGCTCGTGTACGTGCCGCACCCGTTCGACCGCATGCACGCCGTGCCCGACTACGAGCACCTGCTGACGATCGTCGACGACGTCGACGCGCTCGAGATCTTCAACCCACGCGTCGCGATCGGCTCCTTCAACGAGGAGGCCGAGCGGTTCGCGGCCAAGTACCGCATCGTGGCGGCGGCGGGCTCGGACTCGCACGTCGCCCAGGGTCTCGGGACCGTCCGGATCCGGATGCGCGACTTCGACGGGCCGCAGGAGTTCCTCGAGTCGCTGCGCGACGCCGAGATCCACACCCGGCGCGGCACGCTGCTCTACGTGCAGGCGCTGAAGTTCCTGGAGACGAAGGCCACGCCGCCCGCCGCGCGCAAGGCCCGCCGGGCGCGCCGCGTCGAGCGCGCCCGCCGCAGCTGAGCCCGCACGGGTTCGTGAGAGCTCCGTGAGGACGGGCGTGCCGGGACGCGCGCGCGGGAAGGACGGCCCCATGACCCGTCTGCGCCGTGCCCTCGCCGTCCTGCCGCTGCTCGCGACCGCCGCCGTCGCGCTCGCAGGCCCGACCAGTCCCGCGCAGGCCGCGGATCCCCCGCGCTACAAGCTCTACTACGACCTCTTCGACCGTGGCGGCGCGAAGATCCCCGGGCACGACACCTCCTGGGTGCCGCAGGGGCTCGCGTACTGGTCCGAGCAGGACGCGCTCGTGATCTCGTACTACGACGGGAACGAGAAGCAGAAGAGCCGCATCGCGATCATCGACCGGAACACCGGCGCCAAGCGCAAGATCCTCGTGCTCCCCCGCAAGGGTCACGCGGGCGGCATCGGGTTCACCAAGCGGTTCCTGTGGGTCACCCAGGACGGCATCGTCTACCGCGTCCGCAAGAGCGAGCTCGCGAAGCCCGAGATGTCGACCGTGAAGCTCGACGAGGACTGGCCCGTCTCGGCCTCGTCGTTCATGACCATCGCCGGCGACCGGATGTGGCTCGGGCAGTTCCGCGAGAACGCCAACGGCACCACCTGGGAGTACCGCTTCGCGAAGGGCGGCGTCCCGGTCCGCACGGGCCGCAACATGATCAACCCCCGCAGGTCCAGGGCATGGTCATCACCGGCGGCAAGGTCGTCTGGAGCCGCTCCTACGGGCGCGACAACGACAGCCGCATCGACGTCCACGCGCTCGGGTCGACGTTCGGCCGGCCGCTGCGGTCGATCCTCGCCCCGAACATGTCCGAGGGCATGGTCATCGCCCGCGGGGAGCTGCGCGTCGTCTACGAGTCCGGCTCCTCGAAGTACAGCGACGCCGACTACCGCGTGCGCACCGTGCACCGCGCCCCGATCGGGCGCATCGTCGGCTGACCCCGGCGGGCCCGCCTCCGCGCGGCGCTACCATCGGCCGATGGCCGGTCGAGCGCCGCGCAAGTCGTGATGCAGGGCGAGGACGCAGCCCCGCCGCCGTCGAACAAGACGTCGCCGATGCCTGCGACCGACGACGAGATCCGGGAGAAGTACCTGGAGCGCGCGATCCGTGAGCTGAACACGCTCACGCGCGAGATCCAGGACTGCTCCGACTGCCCGCGCGGGAGCCTGATGCCGGTCCTCGGCTCCGGGCACCCGCAGGCCGACGTGTTCCTGCTGAAGCTCGCGCCGACCGCGGCGGAGATCGAGGAGGGCGTGGCGTTCTACGGCCGTGTCGGCACGGCGCTGATGAAGTCGCTGGAGCGGCTGCGCATCGATCCACTCGTCGTGTACGGGACGCTGTGCGTCAAGTGCCCGGTCAGCGACACCGCCCTGGCCGACCCGGGGTGCATGGCCCGCGTGGTGCAGGAGCTCGCGATCGTGCAGCCGAAGATCGTGGTCGTGATGGGCGAGGAGGCGCTCGCCGTGCTGAACGACCTCGACGTGCCGCTCGCGCGGCCGGTGGTCGCCGAGCCGGGCCGGGTGCAGGAGCTGACGCCGTCGATCGACGCGCTCTACACGCCCGACATCGACCACGCGCTCGACGAGGAGGGCGCCAAGCGCGCGTTCTGGTCGGCGTTCCGGGTCCTCGGCGACTGGTACGCCGACCTCCCGCCGTACTGAGTCGATGGTCGACGCGGGCGCGCTGCTCGTCGCGCTGGCGACCGGCGCGGGGGTCGTCGCGGCGACCCCGCTGGGGGATGTCCGCTGGAGCGTCGTGCTCGTGCTCGTCGCGACGGGCCTGCTCGCGGGCGCCGGGCTCGCCTCCGGGCAGGACGCGACGGCCACCATGGTGCTCGTGCCCGCCGCGGTCGCGTTCGCGTGCGCGGGGATGCTGTTCGCGCGCGTCTTCCACGAGCCCGCGTTCGTGCTCGCGATCCCGCTGCTCGTCGCTGCGCTGGAGCTGGTCGGGGGCGACGTGCGGACCGATGCGACCGACACCGTCGACCGCGTTCTCGCCTCGTCGGTGTTCTTCCTCGCGGTCTTCGCGACCTGGGCGCGCCGCGACGGGCGCCTGCGGCGCGGGCCGACGCTCGTGGCGCTCGCCCTCGCCCCCGCCCTGGCGGGCCTCGTGGGGGACCTCGTCGACGGGTTCGGCACGGCGCCGATCGCGTTCGTGGCCGCCGCCCTGCTGGTGCCCAACGCCGACCGGCTCGTGCGCGAGCCGGCCGGCGCCTGAGCCTGGGCGCACACACCGCGAACCGAGAGAGCGGCGGTGCGGAGCCCAGGCGGGGGACGGCTCCGCTGCGTGGCACCGTCCCCCGCCCGAGATCCGCGCCGCCGATGAGGAGCGGAACCGTCGCGCTGACTCGACCAGCTCCTCGGCGGTGATCGGGGGGAGCTGCATCCTCCCGCGTCCGGCAGGCGGCTCCATCCGGGGAAACCCCGGATGCGCGCTCCGCAGCCGCCCGCAGACCTGGGCGCTCAGGCGCGGGCGGCGCGCCAGGTCTCGCGCAGCGAGGCGCGCTTGCCGGTGCGCAGCGCGCCGCCGGCGTAGATGCGGCCCGCCAGCGGGACGACGACGGCGATCGCGGCGAGCATGAGGCCGACCGACAGCGCGATCTCCCAGGTGGCCGCGGCGTCCTGCACGATCCGCGAGGGCATGACGAGCGGGGCGCTGGGCGGCAGCAGGCTCGCGATCCGCGCGACGCCGCCCTCGGGGTCGCTCTGCGCCGCGAACGACGCGAAGAACGCGGCCATCAGCACGAGGTTCATCGGGCCGGTCGCGGACTGCAGGTCCTCCTGTCGGGCGACCGTGGCCGCGAGCAGCGCGAACACGGTGGCGTAGAACGCGTACCCGAGCAGGAACCACGGCAGGACCGCGAGGATCGCCGGCAGGGTGGCATCGGGGAGCTCGACCGCCCCGGTCACGGCGGCGACCCCCACCCCCAGGCCCGCCATTCCGAGCAGCTGGACGAGCCCGAGCGCCCCGATCCCGAGGATCTTCCCGGCGAGCAGCTGCCACGGCCGCACGGTCGAGAGCAGCAGCTCGACGACCCGGGAGGACTTCTCCTCGACGACCCCGGACGCGACCCAGTTGCCGTAGCCGATCAGCTGGAAGTACAGGAGCAGCACGACGACGAACGCGACACCGGCGGCGGCCGCGTCGTCCCCGCCCGGATCGAGCTGCGCGGTCCGCACCGGGCTCGGGTCGAGGATCCGACGGACCTCGGCGGCGTCGGCGCCGCGCTCGCGCAGCGCGCTGGCGGTCCCGAGGTCGCGGGCGGTGGTCTGCACGAGCAGCGCCAGGTCGTCGTCGGGATCCTGCTCGGCCGACAGGGTGGCGCCGCGGTCGGTGAGGGCGGCGTCGGCGTCCCCGTCGGACACGGCGGCGCGCGCGGCGGCCACGTCCGCGACGCGGTCGACGGTGAGCTCGACGTCGTAGGCGTCGGCGCGCGCCTGCAGCTGCGTGACGAGCGCGGCGGGCACGTCGGGCGTGACGGCGAGCGTCTGCTTGGACGGCCCGTCGAGGCCGAGCGCGCTCGGGACGACGACGACCGCGATGAGGATCACGACGGACAGCACCGTCGAGACGAGGAACGACCGCTCGCGGCCGCGTTCGACGATCTCGCGCCGCGCGACCAGCCAGGTGGCTCCGCCGCGCTCAGGCACGGACGAGCTCCCGGTAGCGGGCGGGGAGGCCGGCGACCTCGCCCACGGTGACGACCTGGCCGCCCGAGACGATCGCGACCGCGTCGCAGAGCTTCTCGACGAGCTCGAGCTGGTGGCTGGAGAAGAGGACGGGGACGCCGGCTTCGGCGCGCTCGCGCAGGACCTCGGACATGAGGTCGACGCCGACGGGGTCGAGGCCGCTGAACGGCTCGTCGAGGATCAGGCACGCGGGGTCGTGCACGAGCGCGGCGGCGAGCTGGACGCGCTGCTGGTTGCCCAGGGACAGGTCCTCGACGCGGTCGTCCGCGCGGTCGGCGAGCCCGACGCGGTCGAGCACGGCGTCGGCCGCGTCCGCGGCGGTCGCGGCGTCCCGGCCGTGCAGGCGCGCGAAGTGGACGAGCTGCGCGCGGGCACGCATCCGCGGGTAGAGCCCGCGCTCCTCCGGCAGGTAGCCGAAGCTCGCGCGGTCAGCGGGCGTCGCGGGCCGCCCGTCCCAGAGGACGTCTCCGGCGTCGGGCTCGAGGACGCCGAGCGCGATCCGCATCGTCGTGGTCTTTCCGGCCCCGTTGGCGCCGACGAAGCCGAGCAGCTGCCCGGCCTCGAGGGTCAGGGAGAGGCCGTCGAGGGCGACGCGGTCGCCGAACGCCTTCCGCAGCTCGCGCAGTTCCAGCACGCCCGCGAGATACCCACCGGACCGCCGGGGCGAACGGTCGACGCGGCGGTACGAGGCGGAAAACCCGAGCGTCGGACGCCCCGGAGACGGGTCCCTCGCTACAGCTCGAGGACGATCTTCCCGAGCTTGCCGCCCGCCGCGAACCGCTCGTAGGCGTCGTGGACCCGCTCCAGCGGGAACGTCTCGGCCACCGGGACGGTGAGGGCGCCGCGGGCGAGCAGCGGCAGCACGCTGCGCTCCATCGCCCGCGCGGTCAGCGCCTTCTCCTCCAGCGGCCGGGCGCGCAGCGTCGAGGCGCGGATCGCGCCCCGCTTGGCCATCAGCGCCAGCAGGTTCAGCTCCGCCTTCCCGCCGCCGCCCACGCCGATCACGACGATCCGCCCGCCGGTGTTCAGCGCCTGCACGTTGCCAGGCATGTTGGGGCCGCCGACGAGCTCCAGGACGACGTCGAACGGGCCGTGGTCGGCGAACCCCTCGGGGTCCAGGACGACGTCGGCGCCGAGCTCGGCGACCCGGTCGCGCAGCTCGGGGTTGCGGACCGTCGCGGTGACGTGCGCGCCGGCGGCGGCGCCGAGCTGGACGGCGGCGGTCCCGACGCCGCCCGCGGCGCCGTGGACGAGCAGCCGCTCGCCCGCGACGAGGCCGCTCTGCGTGAAGATCGCGTCGTGCGCGGTCGTGAACACCTCGGGCACGCCGCCCGCCCCGGGCCAGTCCAGGCCCTCGGGGACGGCCATCAGCTGCCGCTCGTGCACGACGCACAGCTCGCCCTGACCGCCGCCGCCCACGATCGCCATGACGCGGTCGCCCTCGGCGAAACGAGTGGCGCCTGGGCCGAGCTGTGCGACCTCGCCGGCGAGCTCGAGGCCGGGGATGTCGGCCGGGGAGCCGGGCGGGGCCGGGTAGAAGCCCTTGCGCTGCAGGAGGTCGGCGCCGTTGAGGCCCGCGGCCCGGACCCGGACGAGGACCTCCCCGGCGCCGGGGGTCGGGTCGGGGTGCTCCTGCACCGACACGGCACCGTCACGGATCGTCGCTGCTCTCATGGCCGACTACCCTACGCGCCGTGGATCCCGATGCCGTCGAGCTCCGCGTCCTGGGCTGCCTGATCGAGAAGCAGCGCACGACGCCGGACCAGTACCCGCTGAGCCTCAACGCGCTGCGCCTGGCGTGCAACCAGTCGACGAACCGCGACCCGGTGGTCGACTACGACGAGCACACGGTGCGGGAGGCGGCCCAGCGGCTCGGGCGGCGCCGCTGGTCGCGGCTGGCGAGCAGCTCCTCGTCGCGGACCGCGAAGTACCGGCACCTGCTCGACGAGGCGCTCGGCATCGGGCAGGACGAGCTCGCGCTGCTCGGCGTGCTGCTGCTGCGCGGCCCGCAGACTCCGGGCGAGCTGAAGGCGCGCAGCGAGCGGCTGCACCGCTTCGCGGACCTCGACGAGCTGCTGTTCACGCTGCAGAAGCTGATCGGCCGGGGGCACGTCGCGAAGCTCGAGCGGCGCCCGGGGCAGAAGGAGGAGCGCTACGTGCAGCTGCTCGGGGGCGAGGAGGAGGCCGGGGCGGACACGACGTCCGTGGCGGGCGCGCCCGCGCCCGTGACGACCCCGGGTGCGGCGGCCGCGTCCGACGCGCCGACGCCCGCCCCCACCCCGGTCCCCACGGCCGCGCCCGCGCCCGCCGACGACGCGCGGGTCGCGGCCCTCGAGGCGCAGGTCGCGCGCCTGCAGGACGACCTCGCGGCCGTCCGCGGCGAGCTGCGCGCGCTGCGCGAGGAGCTCGGCGCCTGAGCGCCGCGTGCGACTTGCGTCGTACGGCGGCCCCGTGAGAAGGTCCCGCCCCATGAGGATGAGGCTGGCGGCAGGGATCGTCGTACTGGCCTGCGCGGCCCTTCCGGGCGCGGCGCAGGCCCAGAGCCCGTGCGGCGGGTTCCTGCAGCGGCCGTGCCCGGCGCCCACGCCGACCCCGACCCCGGAGCCGACGCCGACGCCCACGCCGGAGCCGACGCCCGCCCCGGAGCCGGCGCCGCTGGAGGCGTCCCGGTACGCGGCGCTCGAGCCCGTCATGGCCGCCGCGGTCCCGGCGTTCAGCCCGAAGGCCACGCGCGCGCAGGAGCGGCGCTATCTGCGCCTCTGCCGCGACCTGTCGACCGACGACGCGCTGCTGCGCGACTACCGCCGCCACTGCCTGGCCGAGGTGGCCAGCGCGTCGGCGTTCGAGTGCTCCGGCAGCGCCTGCGTCGGCGCACTGCGCCGCGGCATCATCCGGCTGACGACCGAGATCGCGCGCGCCCGCGCGCTCGGACGCACGGCGACCCGGGAGGTGGAGGATCGCGCCTGCCGCAACGTGCTGCGCGTGCCCGCCAACGACATCGCCTTCCTCGGCGTGCTGCGGACCTACGCGCGGGAGCTGTCGCGCGCGAAGAGCCGCCGCGCGCTCGACCGGGCCGAGACCCGCTTCGACCGGGCCTCGCGCCGCCTCGACCCGCCCCGCAGCCCGGCGGCCCGGCTGACCGCGCTGCGGGCCCGTTGCGCGCCGCCGGCCTGAGTCAGGTCTCGGCGTCGACGACGGGCGTACGCCGACGGTGGGCCCAGATGCCGGCGGCGACCGCGAGCAGCAGCGGCGTGAGCGCGGCCCACAGCCGCGGGTCGGACGGGTGCAGCGACTCGAGCCGCGAGCCGAGGTAGACGCAGGCGATGGTCAGCGGCAGGAACCCGATGACGGTCGTCCAGACGAACCGCCACAGCGACACCCTCGTCGCGCCGGCGACGTAGCCGATGAGGCTGAACGGGACGAGCGGGATCAGCCGAGCGGCGAGCAGCGCTCCCGCGCCGCCGCGGTCGACGACCGCCTCCGCCTTGCGGGCCCGCTCCTCGCCGACGAGGCGGTGGATCGCCGGCCGGCCCGCGTAGCGTCCGACGTAGTAGGTGCCGATCGCCGACAGCGTCCAGCCGGCCATCGCGATCGGCACGGCCGCCCAGAACCCGTACACGTAGCCCGAGGCGGCGCTGGGGATCTCCGACGGGTACGGCACGACGATGTGGACGAGCATGAACGCGTAGAGCAGCAGCACGCCCGCGACGCCGAGCTCGTCCAGCCGCTCGCGCACGAGGCCCGTGTCGCCACGGAAGGCGGCCTGGGCCAGCTCGCGCAGATCGGGGACGAGCAGGACGAGCGCCACGAGCGCTGCCATCCCGCCGAGCGTGAACAGCAGCGCGGTCCGGGAGGCGCGTTCGGGCGGGAGACTCACCCCCCAATCATGGCGGACGCGCCGAGCTTCGACACCGGTCGCGGATCGTGGTTCGGGACGGCGCCGACGGGGTAGGGGCGCGGCATGGCTCCCCGTGCGCGATGGCTGGCCCTCCTGACCACCGCCGCTCTCGGCGCCGCGGCGCCCCCGGCCGCCGCGGAGGTCCGCTCCGGGTCCGCCCCAGACCCGGCGGGCGACAGCGCCGACCCGGCCCCTGCCCGCGACATCCTCGGCGCGCAGGCCGACTACGACAGCGACGCCGGGACGTTCGCGCTGCGGCTCACCCTCGCCGCGCCCGCCGACGCGAGCACCCGCTCGTTCGTCTTCGGGTTCGTCGGCTCGGAGGTCAGCGGCGGCTGCGGCTTCGCGGAGGGCGGCACGCCGACCACGCGTCTGGGCGGCGGGACCGTGTCCGGTGACGGCTTCGTCTGGAACGAGAACGCCGGCACCCCGACCGCGCCGCAGCCCGCGAACGCCGCCTACGACGGGGCGACCGTGTCGGCCTCGGTCACCAGCCCGTCGCTCGCCGGCCGCCCCTACACGTGCGTGCGCGTCTCGCTGCAGGAGCCCGGCGGCTCGGGCACCGTCTACGACAGCGTGGCGATCTCCCTGCCGCAGTCCCCGACCCCGCAGCCCACCCCGACTCCCCAGCCGTCCCCGACCCCGGTCGTCACGCCGCCCAGCCCCGACGCGGACGCCCCGCCGGTCCGCGGCTCGGACCGCACGAAGCGCGGTCGCGCGTCCGGCACCGTCATCTACGGCATCTGCGGCAGGAACCTCTGCCGCGTCGACCCGCGCACCCGGCGCCTGACGACGCTCTACCGGGCCCGCGGCAAGGACGAGTACCAGGGCGTCTCCGCCTCCCCGAGCGGCCGGACGCTCGCCTTCAGCTACGGCGACGACGTCTTCCGCGCCTCGCGCGACGGGCGCGGGCGCAGGAAGATCGGCGAGGGCATCTTCCCCGCGGTCAGCCCCGACGGCCGCAACTTCGCGTGGATCCAGTACATCGTCACGCCGCTGTGCGTGCCGAACATCGACCTCGGCCTCCAGTGCCAGTACCCGCTCGCCCCGTCGCTGCAGCGCCGCGGCCCCGGGGAGGCGGACTCGACGACCGTCGAGACCCTCCTCGGCGAGTTCGCCTGGTACCGGGGCCGCACGTTCCTCGCCCCCGAGGACCCCGACGAGGGCGAGGCCGACTTCATCTGCGAGCTGAAGGACCGCACCGCCGGCAAGGACGAGGGCGACTGCCTGCGACCGGTCGCCGTCGACCCGGCGCGGTTCCTGTCCACCCCGTCCGTCTCGCCGGACGGCCGCTACCTGGCGGTGGTCAGCGAGCCCGTCCCCGCGGACTCGAGCAACGCGATCCGCAAGGGTCGGATCGCGCTCTACAGCCCGGCGACCGGCCGCTTCATCCGCTACCTGACGACCTCCCGGCGCGACGACACGCCGATCTTCAGCCCCGACGGGCGGACCGTCGCGTTCAACCGCGGCACGGACCTGCTGACCGTGCCGACGCGGGGCGGCTCGCCGTCGCTGGTGAAGCGGAACATGGCCCTGACCGGCCCGAGCTGGGCGAAGCGCCGATGAGCCCGCGACGCGCCGTCCGGCTCGCCGTCGCCGCCGGGCTCGCCGCCGCCCTCCCGGCGGTGGCCGCCGCGCCCGCGAGCGCCCAGCAGCTGCTGCGCAGCTGGGGGACGCTCGGGGACGCCCCGACCCAGTTCCGGGACATCAAGGACGTCGTCGCCGACGCGCGCGGCTACGTCTACGTGCTCGACGAGACGCTCGGCTCGAGCGGTCGCGTGCAGAAGTTCACCGCCGACGGACGGCTGATCCGGACCTTCGGTCGACCGAACGACCCGGACGACCAGCGGCGCACCGAGGAGCTGCCCGGCGCGATCGACAGCGGCGAGTCGCTGGCGATCGGGCCCGACGGCACCGTGTACGTCGGCGAGGCCGGCCCCGACCGCGCCCGCGTGAGCGTCTGGAGCCCCCTGGGCGAGTACCGGCGGGCGTTCGGCTCCCGCGGCGACGGTCCCGGCCAGTTCCGCAGCGCCGCCGGCCTCGCCGTCGACGGGGCGGGCAACGTGCTCGTCGGCGACAGCAGCAACCAGCGCGTCGTGGTCTTCACCAATCCCGGCGCCTTCGCCGGGACGATCGGTGCGGGCACGAGCCTGTCCGCCGTCGACGAGCCCACGCTCGGCTCCACCGATGGCCTGACCTTCGGGCCCAACGGGCTGCTGTACGTCGGCGACTCCCCGCAGGTGAAGCTGTTCCGGCCGACCGGGGAGTTCGCGGGCCTGTTCGGGCAGCGGGCCGACGACCCCGGCCCGTTCTTCCAGGACGTCAGCGACCTCGCGTTCGCCGGACCGGTCCTCTACGTCAGCGACCGGCGGCTCTCGCGCGTGCAGGCGTTCACGGAGACCGGCGGCTACCTCGGCCAGCTCGGCGCCGGCCCGGGCTCGCAGCCCGGCCAGCTGACCGAGCCGACGGCCGTGACGACGGACTGCCGCGGCGCGATCTACGTCGCCGACGCGGGCAACCGGCGCATCCAGAAGTTCGGGCCCGCGGGCGCGACGCCGTGCGGGGACGTCACGAACGACCCGCAGGAGCGGTTCCTGGTGAAGCTCGGCGGCCCGACCGTGCTGCGCTTCCGCGAGGACTTCGCGGCGGTGCCGCAGGTCACCTGCGACCGGCCCTGCACCGCGACGGTGACGGGCACGGTGCGGATCAGCGGGCGGCGCCGCGCGGTGCGCCTGGAGCCGGCGCGCGAGGTCATCAACGGTCCGGCGCCCGTCCGCGTGGCGGTGGCGCCCAGCGAGGCCGGCACCGACGCGATCGCCGCCGCGCTGCGCCGCCGCAAGCGCGTCAGCGCGAGCCTGCGGCTGTCGGTGCGCGACCTCGCCGGCAAGACCGTCGTGCGCACCCGCGTCTACCGCCTGCGCTGACGCGCCGCCACCGGGCGCGGCGCCCGCCGCGCCGCGCCGTGCCGCGCCCCACCGCCCCCCGCCCCCCGCGCGCCCCGCCCCGCCGCAGGGCGTACTGGGTGATCTCGATGCCGGATATGGGTGCGCGATCACCCGGTACGCCGCGTCGTGGCGGGTCGCGGGACGGGACCTGCGAGCATCCGGCCGGTGCCGGCCCACCCCGCCCGCATCGCGCGCTCCCGCGCCTACCGCCTCTACACCCGGTTCCCGCCGGCGCTGCGCGCGCGGCTGGAGGCCGACGGCGCGACGGGCGTGCCCCTGGCGCTCGTGCAGCGGCTCGTCGACCGTGGACCGGTCGAGGTCGCGGCCGGCGCGGCCCGCGGCGTGCTGCTCGACCCGCGGGCATTCCCGCTCACCCACGTGCAGGCGCACGGGGCGGTGCGCGGGACGCTCGAGCCCGAGGTGCAGGAGGCGCTGCGGCGCACCGTCGCGCCCGGGGACGTCGTCTACGACATCGGGGCGAACGTCGGCTTCTTCACGCTGCTGGCCGCCCGGCTCACCGGTCCCGACGGGCACGTCGTGGCGTTCGAGCCGTCCCCGCCCGCGGTCGCCGGGCTGCGCGCGAACGTCGCGCTGAACGGCCTCGCCGTCACGGTGCGGGAGGCCGCGGTCGCGGCGACGCCCGGGCGGGCCCGGCTGCTGCAGGTCGGCGAGCACAGCTGGTCGCACCTCGAGGACCGTGGCCACCACCCCGGCACGACCGCGGTCGTCGAGGTCGAGGTCACGACCGTCGACGCGGAGGTCGCCGCCGGCCGGCCCGTCCCCGCGGTGGTGAAGCTCGACGTCGAGGGGTCGGAGGTCGCGGCGCTCCAGGGGATGGCGCGGACGCTCGCCGAGCACCGCCCCGCGCTCGTGATCGAGCTGCACGGCACCAACCACGAGGTGCTGGACGTCCTCGACGACGCCGGCTACCGCGCCGAGAACCTCGAGGGCCCGCAGCCGCTGCGCGACGCGGGCCCGGTCCACCTGCTCGCGCGCCCCGCGCGCTGAGCGCCGGCCCGCGTCAGTCCCGCGCGGGGTTCTGCACGCCGCCCGGCCCGGCCTCCAGCAGCGCGACGCACTCGATGTGCGGCGTCTGCGGGAACATGTCGACCGGCCGCACCCGGCGCAGCACGTAGCCGGCCTCGACGAGCTGGGCCGCGTTGGGGGCGAGCGTCGTCGGGTTGCAGCTGACGTAGACGATCCGCTTCGGCGCGGTCTCGACGATCCGCCGCACGACCTTCTGCGACAGGCCGGCGCGCGGCGGGTCGACCACGACGAGGTCCGGCTTCTTCGCCTTCTCCGCCAGCTCGCGGAGCGCGAGCCGCACGTCCCCGGCGAAGAACTGCGCGTTGGAGACCTCGTTGGCGCGCGCGTTGGCGATCGCGTCCTCGATCGCCTGCTCGATGATCTCCAGGCCCCAGACCTCGCCCGCGCGCTGCGAGAGCACCAGCCCGATCGTCCCGATGCCGCAGAACAGGTCGTAGACGCGCTCCCAGCCCTTCAGGCCCGCGTACTCGGCGGCGACCGCGTAGAGCTTCTCGGCCATCTCGGTGTTCGTCTGGAAGAACGCCTCGGCGCTGATCGAGAACGTCAGCCCGCTGAGCTCCTCCTCGATCGCGGGGCGGCCCGCCACGAGCTCGGAGAAGCCGCCCTGCGTCGTCTCGCCCGTCCCGTCGACCTGCGTCCAGACGAGCGAGTCGCACGGCACCGCCGCCTCCAGCGACGCGCTGTCGAGCTCCCCGGGGGAGGTGACGAGGCGGACCTGCAGCTGCCCGGTGCGACGGCCCTCGCGGATCACGAGGTTGCGCAGGAACCCGAGCGTCGAGCGGCGGTCGTAGGCGGTCAGGCCCTCCGCCCGCGCCCAGGCGAGCACCTGCTCGCGCGCGGCGTTCGCGCGCGCCGAGCCGAGCTTCGACTCGCCGTCGACGATCGTCTCCCACGAGCCGGGGGCGTGGAACCCGCAGACGAGCCCGCCCGGGGCGGTCGCGTCGACGCCGAACGAGTACTCGAGCTTGTTGCGGTAGCCCCACTGCTCGACCGCGGGGACGATCTCCTCCATCTCGAAGCCGTCGAGCTTGCCGATGCGCCGCAGGGCGTCCTCGACGTGCTCCTGCTTGTGCGCGAGCTGGACCGCGTAGGGCATGACCTGCCAGGCGGCGCCCGGGTGGTGCGCGACCGGCTCGATGCGGTCGGGTCCTGGCTCGAGGATCTCGAGCGTGCGCGCCTCCGCGTACTTGCGGTTGCGCTTCGTGACGACGGCGCGGACCCGGTCGCCCGGGATCGCGCCCTGGACGAACACGACGTAGCCGCCACCGTGGCGCGCGACGCCGTTGCCGCCGTGGGCGAGCCGGTCGATCGTGAGCTCGAGCTCCTCCCCGGTCTGGGGGCGGGATGCGGCGGGGGCGTCCATGGCTGTCAGGATGGCAGCCCGATGGAGATGAGCGCCTACCGGGCCCGCGCCCAGGAGTACGCGACCGCCCTGGGCGGCGCGCACCACCGCCACTACGCGGGCGTCGACCCGACCTGGGAGCCGACGGCGATCCACGCCGCGTTCGCGGACGTGATGGCCGACGAGGCGATCGACCACCTCGCGGACCTCGCGCAGAACGGGAACGCCGGCGCGCGGCTGCTGTGGGGCTTCGCGGTCCGCAGTCGCCTGCGCGCGGTCGCCGCCCCGCACGACGCGCAGCGCGCCCGGCTCGAGGGCGCCAGCGGCCTCGCCGCGCTGACCGAGGAGCTCGCGGTCGAGCCGTCCCCGCTGCGCCGCCACGAGCTGGAGGAGGCGCGGATGACGATCGTCGCCGAGCAGCTGTCCGCCCCGGCCGCGGCGGCGCTGGACGCGGTGCGGCGGGAGATCCGGGCGCTCGGCTGGCCGTCGGCGCGCGCGCTGTGGACGGCGATGACGAAGGTCGACCTCGGGGCGCTCGGCCGTCACGCCGAGACGCTGCTGCGCGAGGAGTCCGCCCCCGCCCTCGACGGGGCGCTGACGCGCGCCGACGGCCCCGCCTGGCACCGCGCCGCGTGGGCGGACCACCACTTCCCGGCGGACGGGCAGCTGGCGCTGCTGCACGACGCGCTGCGGCAGGCGGGCGCGGACCCGGACGCGCCGGGCTTCGCGATCGACGCGGAGCCGCGACCGGGCAAGTCGCCGCGCGCGTTCTGCGCCGCCGTGACCGTGCCGGGCGACGTCCATCTCGTCGTGCGCCCGGGCGCGGGGGTCGGCGCGGCGGAGTCGCTGTTCCACGAGGCGGGCCACGCGCTGCTGCTCGCCTCCCGTGACCCGTCGTGGCGCTTCGAGGAGCGCCACCTGCTCCCCGCCCACCTCGGCGAGGCGGCCGCGTTCGCGTTCGAGGCCCGGCTGCCGGACTTCGGCGACGAGCGGCTGCGCGAGCACCTGCGGCTGCGCCGCGTCCTGCGCCGCCGCCGTCAGGCCGCACGGCTGCTGCACGAGCTCGACCTGCTCGACCGCGGCCCGGTGAAGGAGCTGCGCGAGCGCTACGCGCAGCGGATGGCGACGGCGACCGGCCTGGACTGGCCGGGCGCGCCGTGGCTCGTGGACGCCGACCCGCTGCTCACCGCCGCGGACTACGTCCGCGCCGAGCAGCTGCTCTGACCGTCAGGCGAGCTTCTTGTCGACCGCGCCGAGGACCGACTTGCGGTTCGCGTTGCGGGTCTCGTACTCGCGGACCTTGCGCAGGTCGGAGGCGTCGAGCTCCCCCAGGCGCGAGACGATCTGCGCGGCCGTGAGGTCGTCGTAGCCCTCGATCGGGAACGCGCCGCCGGGCGCCGGGAGCTTCGCCGCGCGGCGCACGCGGTCGGCGCCGCGCAGCGCCCGGTCGGAGCTCTTGACCGCGGTGTCGCGCACCTTGCGGGCGGCGTCGTCGAGGTCGGTGCGCCCCTTGTCGAGCAGACCCTCGACCTCGGCGATCAGGTCGTACGCCTGCTGGCGGCCGGTCGAGACGAGGCCCTGCACGAGCTGCTCGGCGTCGTCGCGGGTGAGCCGTCCGCGCGACACCGCGTCGTCCATCGCCTCCTGCACGCGCTGGGCGGTCAGGACCACGCCACCGGCGAGCAGGTCGCGCAGCTGCGAGATGTTCGAGCGCAGCGCCTCGTCGCGCAGCGCCGCCGCCTCGTCGTCGCCGGGGGCCGCCTGCGCGACCGGCCGGCGGACCACCGCGGGGGCTGCGTCGTCGGTTCCCGTGCCGTCCGTCGACGCCCCGGAGGTGCGGCGCGTCGTTCCCTCGGACTGCTTGGGCTGCGGCATGTGCCTGATGCTACGCGACCGGCGCGAGCAGGAGCTCGAGCAGCGCCTTCTGCGCGTGACGGCGGTTCTCGGCCTGGTCCCAGATGCGCTGACGGTCGCCGTAGAGCACCTCGGCGGTGATCTCCTCGCCCGGGTGGGCGGGCAGGCAGTGCAGCGCAACTGCGTCGGGTGCCGCGAGATCGAGCAGCTCGTCGTCGATCCGGTACGGGGTCAGAGCGGCACGGCGCGCGTCCGCCGTCTCCTCGTCGCCCATGCTCACCCACACGTCCGCGTAGATCGCGTGCGCGCCCGCGACCGCCTCGGCCGGGTCGCTCGTCAGCAGCGCGCCGGTGCCCTCCTCCAGCTGGTAGCCGTCCGGCGCGGCGACCGCGACCTCGACGCCCGCCAGGCCGCCGAGCAGCGCCAGCGAGCGCGCCACGTTGTTGCCGTCGCCGACGTACGCGAGCTTCAGGCCGCGGACGTCGCCGAACGTCTCCTTCAGCGTCAGCAGGTCTGCGAGCGCCTGGCACGGGTGGTGGCCCGCGGTGAGCATGTTGAAGACCGGGATGTCGCCCTCCGCCGCGAGCTCCTCGAGCATCGCGTCCGGGCCGGTGCGCACGCCGACCGCCTGCACGTGCCGGCTGAGGATCCGCGCCGTGTCCTTCACCGACTCGCCGCGCGAGAGCTGCAGGTCCTCGGCGCGCAGCAGCATCGCGTGACCGCCGAGCTCGACGATCCCCGCCTCGAAGCTCAGGCGCGTGCGCGTCGACGGCTTCTGGAAGATCAGCGCCACGACCTTCTCGCGCAGCGCGTCGGAGGAGTACGGCGCGGCCTTCAGCGCGACGGCGCGGTCCAGGAGGGCGTGCAGCTCGTCGGCGCTCAGCTCGAGCCCGGTCAGGAGATGGCGGGGCATGGGCTGCGGAAGGATACGGGGGTGCGCGTCCTGAGCTGGAACCTCTTCCACGGCCGATCGCTCCCGGAGACCGAGCGGTCGCTGCTGCCCGAGTTCTCCGCCGCCCTCGCGGCGTGGCCGTGGGACGTCGCCCTGCTGCAGGAGGTCCCCCCGTGGTGGGGGCCGGCGCTCGCCCGCGCGACGGGAGCACCGTGGGCGCGCACGGCGCTCACCTCGCGCAACCAGCTGCTGTGCCTGCGCCGCGCGGTCGCGTCGCGCCGGCCGGGGCTGCTGGGCTCGTGGGGCGGCGGCGCGAACGTCATCCTCGTGCGCGCGTCGGCGGGCGTCGTGACCGACCACCGCCGGGTGCGCCTGACGCGCACGCCCGAGCGGCGCGTGGCGCACGCGGTCGCGCTCGCGGGCAGCCCGCTGGCCCCCGAGGGCGTCCTGTGGGTCGGCAACCTGCACGCCTCCCAGGCCGACCCGCTCGAGCGTGCCCGGGCCGACGGGGCGCGCGCGGAGCGGTGGCTGCTCGGCCTGCCGGGCGCCGGGCCCGCCGTCGTGCTCGGCGGCGACTTCAACGACCGCGAGCCGCCGCCCGGGCGACCGCTGCGCCCGGTCGCCTCGCGGAGCGTCGACCACGTCCAGGTGGGGGCGGCGCTGACCGCGGCGGCGGGCGCCGCGACGCTGCTGCGGCGCGCCCGCGAGGTCGACGGCGAGATGCGCCGGCTCAGCGATCACCCACCGCTGAGCGTGGAGCTGCGCCGCGCCGAGGCAGGGAAACCGGTGTCCGAGGGTGAACCGGATGACAAGCTGCGTCCGTAGGAGCAGTCGCCCCTCCCCACAGGAGAACCACACCACATGCGCAAGACCGCCGTCGCCCTCTCCCTCCTCGCCCTCGCCGGGTTCTCCGGCTGCGGCGACGACGACGAGGACACCACGAGCAACGCCCCTGCCGAGACCACGACCAGCCAGACCGGCGCCGCCCCGGCCCCCGAGGCCGCACCGGGCGAGGTCATCATGAAGGGGATCCGCTTCCAGCCCGCCGAGATCACCGTGAAGGTCGGCGACACCGTCACCTGGAAGAACGAGGATCCCGTCGACCACAACGCCGTCGACGAGGCCGGTGGCCAGTTCAAGTCCGAGCTGTTCGGCGAGGGCAAGACCTACGAGTTCAAGACCACGAAGGCCGGGGTCATCGACTACGTCTGCACCGTGCACCCGGGCATGACGGGGAAGATCACCGTCACCGAGTAGCGCGTCCGGGCCGGGGGCCGCGCTCAGCGGCCCTTGGTCCAGCCGAACCCGCGGAGCATGAGGAGCGCCCGCTCCCCCATCGTCCCGCGGGCCGGCAGCACGCCGAGCTGCACGGCCGCGTCGTAGCGGTCGAAGAAGCCACGCACCCGCCAGACCCGCTCGCCGGGTTCGTCGAGCTCCACGTAGAAGACCGCGTGCAGCACGAGGAACCGCCCGGTGGCGGGCAGGCCCGCGAGCTCCTCCTTGTGGGTCGCGAGGAGCTTGACCGGCGCGCAGCCGTAGCGCCCGTCCGGGCTCCACAGCCGCTGCGCGGTCGCCTCCATGCGGGCGTCCGGGAACGCGTCCCACAGCCGTTGGGCGTGCCGGCCGAGCTCGCCGACCGACTCGATCGGCTGGTCGAGCACCGGGTCCTCGTAGTGGACGTCGGGCGTGCAGACCGCGCGAAAGGCGTCCGGGTCGCGGGAGGACCACGCCTCCTGCCAGGCGTCGAGCAGCGCGTCGCGGCTCACTGGGCGGGGACCGAGTCGGGGTCGAGCTCCGGGCGCCCCTCGTGGGGCGTGGAGGCCTGCGCGTAGGTGCGCCGGGGGATCCGGCCCGCCAGCCGCGCGAGCCGCCCGCCCTCGACCCCGGCGCGGATCGCGCAGGCCATCGCGACCGGGTCGTGCGCGCGGCTGATCGCGCTCGCGCACAGCACGGCGTCGCAGCCGAGCTCCATCGCCAGCGCGGCGTCGGAGGCGGTCCCGACCCCGGCGTCGAGGACGACCGGGACGGTCGCCTGCTCGACGATCAGCGCGATGTTGTACGGGTTGAGGATCCCCTGGCCGGAGCCGATCGGGGAGCCCAGCGGCATCACCGCCGCGCAGCCGACGTCCTGCAGCCGGCGGGCGAGGACCGGGTCGTCGGTCGTGTACGGGAGGACGGTGAAGCCGTCGGCGACGAGCTGCTCGGCCGCGAGCAGCAGCTCGGGCGCGTCGGGCAGCAGCGTGCGCTCGTCCCCGATGACCTCGAGCTTGATCCAGTCGGTCTCGAACGCCTCGCGCGCGAGCTGCGCGGTGAGCACGGCGTCGCGCGCGGTGAAGCAGCCCGCCGTGTTGGGCAGCAGCGCCACGCCGCAGTCGTCGAGCGTGTCGACGAGCGAGCCGCGCATCGCCGGGTCGATCCGGCGCAGCGCGACCGTGACCATGCCGGTGCCGCTGGCCCGGACGGCGGCGGCGAGCGTCTCCATCCGCGGGAAGCCGCCGGTGCCGAGGACCAGGCGGGACGGGAACGGGCGGTCGGCGATCAGGAGCTGGTCGTCCACGCCCCTCATCCTCCCTGAACGGCGCCGACGACCTCGACGCGCGTCCCGTCCGGGACGGTCGTGGTCGTCCACGCGCCGCGCGGCACGACGGTGGCGTCGAGCGCGACCGCGACGCCGCGGCCGTCCGGGTCGACGCCGGCGACGCGCCGGACGAGGTCGGCGACGGTGAGTCCCGGCTCGAGTTCCGGGGCGTCCTGGCCGTTGACGGTGATCACGCGGCGACGCTCGCCGGGTCGAACCGCTCGGGGGCCACGGCGGGACCGGCGGCCGGATCGGTGGCGCCGCGCAGGCCGGCGGCGACGACGTCCGCGGTGACGGGCGCGAGGAGCACCCCGCCGCGGTGGTGCCCGGTGGCGAGGTGCAGGCCCGGCGCGTGCGGGTGGGCGCCGAGCAGCGGCGTGTTGTCCGGGGTGCCGGGGCGCAGGCCGGCGACGGTCTCGGCGACCGCCAGCTCGAGGCCGCCGGGCACGACCTCGTGGAGGTCGCGCAGCAGCTCGTGGAGGCCGAGCGCGGTGACCTGCGTGTCGAAGCCCTGCTCCTCCATCGTCGCGCCGAGGATGACGGTGCCGTCCTCGCGCGGGACGAGGTAGCCGCTGTCGAACCGCACGACGCGCTGCAGCAGCGGCGGCTCGCCCGCGCGCGCCGGGTGCAGGCGCAGCAGCTGTCCCTTGACCGGCCGGACGGGCACGCGCACGCCGTGGTCGCGCAGCGGCGCGGCGGCGACCGCCGACCAGGCGCCGGCGGCGAGCACCGTCGCGCCCGCGCGCACCTCCCCAACCCCGGTGACGGCGGCGCCGTGGGTGCGCAGGACGAGGTCGCCGGCGTGCTCGCGCAGCTCGACGGCCGGGTGCGCGCGCAGGGCGGCGAGCAGCGCCGCGACGACCGCGCGCGGGTCGACGACGTGGTCGTCGGGCGCGTGCAGCGCGCCGCGGATCGTCGGTGCCAGCGCGGGCTCCAGGCGGCGGGCCTGGGAGGGCAGCAGCGACGCGACGGGCGCGCCGAGCTCGGCGCGGATCGCGGCCTCGCGGACGTTCGCCTCCGCCGCGTCGCGGTCGCGCGCCACGACGAGCGTGCCGGTCTCGCGGTAGCCGACGTCGACCCCGGTGGCGTCCTGCAGCTCGCGGGCGAACGCGGGCCAGCGGCGCGCCGAGTCCAGCCCGAGGGCGAGCAGCGCGCGCTCCCCGGCGTCCGCCTCGGCGACCGGGGCGAGCATGCCCGCGGCGACGTGGCTCGCGGCCGCGCCGGCGGCGCCGCGCTCGAGCACGACGACCCGCGCGCCGTGGCGGGCGGCACGCCAGGCGACCGCCAGACCGGCGACGCCGGCGCCGAGCACCGCGACATCAGGGAGGGGCGAGGACACGCCCGTCCATCGTAGCCCGCGCCCCCGCCCGGCCCGGGGACCGCGACCGGCGACGGCGGCGCAGCCGGGCATCGCGCGGGGCCGCAGCCACGTACCCTGGGAGATCGCCGATGGCCGAGCTGTCCCGCACCGAACGCCTCGCGCGCCTGGACCGGGCGCGGCTCTATCTCGTCACCGACGCCGAGCCCGGCGCGGGACCGCTCGCCGACGTCCTCGTGCGCGCGCTCCACGGCGGGGTCGACATCGTGCAGCTGCGGATGAAGGACGCCGCCGACGACGCGATCCGCGCCGCCGCGCAGGTCGTGCGGCGGGTCGCGCACGAGCACCGGGCGCTGTTCGTGCTCAACGACCGGCCGGACCTCGCCAAGGAGGTCGGGGCCGACGGCGTGCACGTCGGCCAGGACGACCACTCGGTCGAGCAGGCGCGCGCGCTCGCCGGCCCGTCGCTGCTCGTCGGGCTGTCGACGCACGCGCCCGACGACCTCGACGGCGCCTGGCTGGACCGCGCCGACTACGCGGGCGTCGGACCGGTCCACGCCACGCCGACGAAGCCCGGACGGCCCGCCGCCGGCCTCGAGTACGTGCGCCACGCGGCCGCGTCGGCCGCGACGCTCCCCTGGTTCGCGATCGGCGGCATCGACACGACGAACGTCGCCGCCGTGCGCGCGGCGGGCGCGTCCCGCATCGCGGTCGTCCGCGCGATCGCCGACGCGCCCGACCTGGACGCGTCCGGTGCCGCCGCACGCGCGCTGCGCGCCGCCATCACCCAGACGCAGGAGGACCCCGTTGGGACGCCGTAGCCGCAAGTCCGGGCAGGCCGCCCCCGAGAGCGTGCGGCGGACCCCGCCGCCCGGCCTGGAGCGCGCCAAGCCGGACATGCGCGCCCAGTACGCGAGCCGCTCCGCGAAGTCCGAGGCGCGCAACGCCGAGGTCCGCGCGAAGCTGCGCCCGCTGGCCCCCGACGAGCACCCGCGCCCGCTGAAGTTCGGGATCGCGACGTGCCTGGTCCTCGCGATCTCCAACGTGACGCTCGCGCTGTCCGGCTACGAGCTGCAGAACTCCGACACCGACGGCGCCAACGCGTACGTCGGGGTGACCGCGTTCAGCATCATCCTCGTCGTCGCCGCGGTCGGGATGTACAAGCACAAGTACTGGGCGATCCTCGGCTTCCAGGCGCTCCTGGCGCTCACCGTGCTGATCGCCGGACTGTCCGTCGTCGTCGCCTCCAACGTGCTCGCGCTCGTGCTCTGCCTCGCCGTCATCGCGTACGGCGGCTGGCTGTTCTGGTCGATGATCCGCGTGATGGCCCGCGTGCAGATGCCCGAGGCTCGTCGGCCTCGATAGGCTCGATGCATGGCTGACTCCTCGTTCGACTGCATCGTCATCGGCTCGGGTCCCGGTGGCTACGTCACCGCGATCCGCGCGGCGCAGCTCGGTCTCACGACCGCCTGCATCGAGAAGGGGGACGTCGGTGGTCGCTGCCTGAACGTCGCCTGCATCCCCGCGAAGGCGGTGCTCCGCGTCGCCGACATCGCGCAGGAGGTCCGCGAGGCCGGCGAGTTCGGCATCAAGGTCTCCGAGCCGGAGATCGACTACTCGGCCGTGTCGGACCGGCGGCTGAAGGTCATCAAGACGCTGACGGGCGGCGTGTCCGGGCTGCTGAAGAAGAACGGCGTCGAGTACGTCGAGGGCTTCGCGTCGCTGCTCGGCGACGGCAAGGTCAAGGTCGGCGACGACACGCTCAGCGCGAAGCTCATCATCCTCGCGACCGGCTCCGTGAAGAAGCCGATCCCGGGCACCGAGTTCGGCGGCCGCGTCATCGGCACCGAGGAGGCCTGGGCGCTGGACGAGCTGCCGAAGACGCTCGCGGTCGTCGGCGCCGGCGCGTCGGGCACCGAGATCGCCTCCGCGTACGCCCGCCTCGGCGTCACCGTGCAGCTGTTCGAGGGGCTCGACCGCGTGCTCCCCAGCGAGGACGCGGACATCTCCAAGATCGCGGCCCGGCAGTTCAAGAAGACCGGGATCGACGTGCACACGTCGACGTTCGTGGAGAACGTCCAGACCTCCGACGAGAAGGTCACCTTCACCTACGGGGGCACCGACGGCGAGGCCGACTGGCTCGTCATCGCGGCCGGCCGCGGCCCCGACGTCGAGGGCCTCGGCCTCGACACCGCGGGCGTCAAGCTCGCCGACAACGGCCTGATCGAGGTCGACGAGTACGGCCGCACGAGCGTCGAGGGCGTGTACGCCATCGGCGACCTCGTCCGTGGCCCGGCGCTCGCCCACAAGGCCAGCGAGGAGGGCGTCATCGCGGTCGAGCACTTCACCGGCACCCCGACCCACCCGCTCGTGCACGTCGACATCCCGCGCGCCACCTTCTGCCTGCCGAACGTCGCCTCGTTCGGCCTCACCGAGGAGCAGGCCAAGGAGGCCGGGCACGACGTCGTCGTCGGCAAGGTCCAGTACGGCGCGGTCGGCGCGGGCGCGGTCTACGGCGACCGCACGGGCCTCGTGAAGATCGTCGGCGACAAGAAGTACGGCGAGATCCTCGGCGCGCACATCGTCGGCGCGAAGTGCACCGAGATGATCCAGGAGATCGTCAACGCCAAGGCGCTCGAGGGCGGCTACCCCGAGCTCGCCCGGCAGATCCACGGCCACCCGACGATGAGCGAGGCCGTGCTCGAGGCCGCCCGCGCGGCCGACGGCTGGCTCATCCACGGGTGAGGGTTCGCGACGACGTCGCTGCCCGGGTTCGGGTGTCGGACCGTGGATGAGCGGGACGACGACGTGCTCCGGGTGATCCGCCCGCAGGACGGTCCCGCCGCGACGCCCGCGGACGTCGAGTTCGGCGACGGCGTCCGCTTCTACTACGACTTCGCCACGCCGGACAGCTACCTCGCGATCGAGCGGCTCGTGCACACGCTCGGGGTCGTGCCCGAGCTCATCCCCGTCCGCCGGCGCGACCTCGCCGACCCCGCGGCGCTGCGACCCGCCCCGGGGGACGTGGCGGCGCGCAGCGCGATGTCCGACGTCGTCGCGGGCCGGCACCTGCAGCCGCTGCGCTGGCCGGCCGCCTGGCCGTTCGACGACGAGCTGGCGCTGCGGGCGGCGACGTACGCGCGCGGCATCGGCAAGGTGGCGGCGTTCTCGCTCGCGGCGCTGCGCCAGGCCTACGCGGGCGGCGCGGACCTCGGCGCCGAGCAGACCGTGCTGCTGGCGGCGGCCGCCTGTGAGATCCACCCGCGGGCGCTGCTCGTCGGCGTCGGGACGCGGAACGTCGCGGCCGCGCTGGACCGTGCGGGCGAGACGGCGCGCGCCGACGGGGTGCGCGACCTGCCGTCCGTGGTGGTCGGGGACGCGGTGTTCGTCGGCGACGCCGGCCTGGACGCCGCGGCGGCCGCGATCGACGCGTCCGTGGCGTGAGGGCGGGCCGCGCGTACGAGCTGCTCGTGACCCGGGGCGGTCGCGGCTGGCGGCTCCTCGCGCCCCCGGACCGGGTCGACCACCTCGAGGTGGTCGAGATCGACAGCGGCGAGGTCGTCCTCTTCTGGGACTGCCTGCCCGCCGACGCGTCCCGCATGGCACGGGCGCTGCGCGCCGATCTGGCGCAGCTCGAGGCCGACGCGTTCCTCGATCGCTGGACGGCGATCGAGTCGGTCTCCGACCTGCCGTAGCGATCGCACGACGCCGCTGACCGATCGGGGCCCGGCGGGTCCTCCGATCGGTCGACCCGAACCGGCGTTCGGGCCGATGCACCGATGTTCTGTCGGAGGACCGCGGAGCGCCCGCGCAACCGTCCCGTCCGGTGATGGGGCGGGGTCCGCGCGGCGCCGATCCTTTCCCTGCAGGCGAACACCACCGTTCAGCTCCTGGCAGGGAGGACCAGATGCTCACGCTCACCACGACCCTCGACGCACCCCCGACCGCCCCGCGGCACGCCGCGCAGACCGCGCCCGCACCGCAGGCCTCGGCCCTGCGCTTCGCGGTCAAGCACGCCGCCGGCTGGCTCCTGGCGCTCGTCGCCGTCGTGGTGCTCCTGCCGCTCCCTGCTGGTGATCGCCGCCGCGGTCAAGGCCTCCTCCCCCGGCCCGGTCCTCTACCGCCAGCGCCGCGTCGGCCGCGACGGCCGCACGTTCGACATCCTGAAGTTCCGGTCGATGGGGCCCGCCCCCGTCGAGGCGCGCGACTTCCGCCCGACGGCCGGGAGCGCCCCCGGCGGCGTCGAGGGCACCGACCGTCGCACCCCGGTCGGCAAGCTGCTGCGCCGCACCTCGCTGGACGAGCTGCCCCAGCTGCTGAACGTCCTGCGCGGCGAGATGGCGCTCGTCGGGCCGCGGCCGGAGCGCCCCGAGTTCGTCGAGCAGTTCAGCGCCGAGGTCGACCGCTACGCCGACCGCCACCGCGTCCGCGTGGGCATCACGGGCTGGGCGCAGGTGAACGGGCTGCGCGGCCAGACGTCGATCGCCGACCGGGCCGCCGCCGACAACTGGTACGTCGACAACCACTCGCTGTGGCTCGACGTCAAGACGCTCGCGCTGACCGCGCGCGCCGTCTGCCGCGCCGCCGAGTAGCACCGCCCCCGTGGCGCGCGTCGCGGCTCAGCGGCCCGCGGACGGCCGCTCCGCGACCCGCGCGAGGCGACGGACGAGCAGCGCGACCACCGGCCCGTAGGTGCGGGCCAGCAGCGCCTCCACCGGGGCGGGCGCGCGGAGCTGCACGGCGACGACCGCGCCGCGCTCGAGCGGCTCCACGACGTGGTCCATGAGGATCCCGCCGACGTCCCAGGTCCAGCTGCGCCCCGCCTCCACCGCCGTGATGCGCGCGGGGACGGGCACCACGCCGAGCAGCCGCGCGGCGCCGCGCGCGCCCTCGCGCACCTCGGGCTCGCCGAGCCCCCAGGCGCCCCGGACGTGCGGGGCCCAGTCCGACCAGCGGTCGGGCCGGGCGAGCAGCGCCCACGCGGTCGCCGCGTCGGCGGCGGTGTCGGCCTGGTAGCGGAGCACTGCCCGGGATACGCCCCGTACTAGGCTGAGGCTCATGGCCGACCCGCAGCAGACCGCCGCCCCCGCCTCCCCGCCGGCCCCCGGTGTCGGGCTCGCGAAGGGCGAGGTGACCGTGCAGGAGCTGACGCGCGTGCAGCAGCTGATCGCGCGCCGCGCGGCCGAGTCGCGCGCCACGGTCCCGAGCTACGACGTGACGGTCGCGGTCGACGCGGAGGCGCTGCTGGCGCTGCGCGAGCGCCGTCTTGCCGCGCAGGAGCCGGTCCCGACGGTCACCGAGCTCGTCGTGGGGGCGGTCGGTCGCGCGCTGCGGGAGCACCCGCGGCTCAACGGCGCCTACCGCGACGCGCGCGTCGAGCTGCACGAGCGGGTGAACGTCGCGGTCATGGTCGGCACGCCCGAGGCGCTGTACGCGCCCGTGATCGTCGACGCCGACCGCGCGACCGTCGAGGAGATCGGCGACCAGCTGCGCCGCCTGGCCGCGCGGGTCCGGGAGGGCGAGATCGAGGCGCGCGAGCTGAGCGGCGCGACGTTCACGGTCGCGAACCTCGGCATGCACGGGGTGGACCGCTTCGCGGCGGTGATCACGCCGCCGCAGGCCGCGATCCTGTCGGTCGGGGCGGCCGCGCCGCGCGCCGTGGTGCGGGACGGCGCGGTGGTGGCGCGCGCGACGATGGACCTCACGCTCTCGTGCGACCACCGCATCGTCTACGGCGAGCACGCCGCCGCGTTCCTGGCGCGCGTGCGGGACCTGCTGGAGCGCGCGGAGGTCTGAGCGGCCGGGTCGCCCGCCGCGCTCAGCGGCGCGGCTTCAGCGCGTCGAGGATGTCGGAGACCGTGTTGGTGACGCCCTGCACGGTGTCCCCGACGACCTGACCGGTGTCGTCGACGGTCTGCCCGAGGGTCGGGCTGACGGGGTCGAGCTTGGCGCCGACCTCGCTGACGGTGGTGTCGAGCGCGCCACCGAGTCCGGCGCCGACGTCACGGACCACCTCGGTGGCCGGGCGACGGCGGGCGGGCTTCTTCTGCGCGGGCGCGGTCTCGCCGGGCCCGTCCCCCCACTCGCGGGCGGGCATGACGGCGCCGTTGCCCGTCACCTTGCGCGCGGGCCGGCGGGTGACCTCGACGTGCGTGTCGGTCGGCGCCGGGATCGCCTGCGGGACGGCGGTGCGCCGCGGGGCGCGGACGGCCGCGCGGGCGGTCGGCGGGGCCTCCGGGACGACGAGGGCGGTCCGGGCGGCGACGGTGTCGGCCTGCACGGGGACGCCCGCGTCGGCGAGCATCGCGGCGGGCGTGTCGGGCAGCTGCGGGGCGCCACCGGGCCAGCCCTTGAAGGCGACGACGGTGCTGACCGACGCGAGCAGCAGGACGCCCACGAGGACCAGGCTCATGCCGGTTCCCAGGGAGGCGAGGATCACGCGCGTCGGCCGCATCTCCTCGCGTACTCGGCCCGCGCGCGCGGGGGCTTGAGCGTTCGGCCCCGAAGTTGGCGCGATAGCGCTTACGACGTTCAGCCGCCGCCGCGGCGGCCGGGGTTGTCCGGCCCGGCGAACCGGGAGTTCGGCTCCTGGCTCGTGTCGACGCGGATCCCGGGCGGGCTCTGATCGGTCTGCACGAGCAGGCAGAGGTGCTTGGACGGGTCCGGCCCCGGGATGCAGGTCCGGTACAGGTCCGGGCCGGCCATGTAGGTGTCCGCCCGCTCGATGTTCGCGCGGAACTCCGGCGGCGCCTGGTTGGCCACGTAGCGCCGGACCGCGGCGGACTGCGCGGAGAAGTCCTGCTCGCGGTCGACGATGTCGTCGTGGTGCGCGAGGCCGAGGACGAGCAGCAGCGCGGCGAGCGCCCCGAGCAGCCCGGTGCCGGCGCGGTCGACCGCGACGTCCTTCGGCAGACGCGGCACGCGGCGGCGCAGGAGCCAGCCGGCGACCGGGGCGCCGACGGCGACGACCGCGAGGTTGAAGAACCCGCAGAGCAGGAAGGCGGGCAGGACGCCGATGCCCTCGCCGGCGATCGGCCGCCAGTGCAGCATCACGGCCTCGAGCGTGGTAAGCGCGTAGAACGCGGGCCACATCGTGGCGCCGGCGAGACGCCAGCGCAGCCGCGACCGCCAGAGACGCTCGACGGGCTCGTCGTCGAGGTCGTCGTGCAGCGGCGGGTTCGGGGCGGCGTCGGCCACCCGACGAGGGTCGCACACCGGCCGTCGGGCCGCCCACGGCGGTGTGCCACGATCCGTGGATGGGCGAATCGCTGCGCGTCGTGCGACTGGGGACCGTCGAGTACCGCCAGGCCCTGGCGATCCAGGAGCGCCTGCGCGAGGCGCGCCAGGCGGACGAGGTCCCGGACACGCTGCTCGTCCTCGACCACCCGCCGGTGCTGACCGTGGGGCGCCGTCGCGGCGAGGGCGACCTGCCGATGGGCGCCGCCTGGTACCTGGGGAACGGGATCGACGTCGTCGAGGTCAACCGCGGCGGCAAGGTCACCTACCACGGGCCCGGCCAGGTGGTCGGCTATCCGATCATGCGCGTCACCGACGTGGTCGGTCTGGTCCGCGACATGGAGCAGGCGCTGATCGCCGCGCTCGCCACCGAGCACGTGCCGGCGCACAGCCGCACCTGCGAGGGCCCGGACTTCACCGGCGTGTGGGTCGAGGACCGCAAGATCGCGTCGATCGGCGTGCACGTCGCCAAGGGCGTCACGATGCACGGCTTCGCGATCAACGTCAGCAACGACATGCAGCCGTGGAACTGGATCGTGCCGTGCGGCCTGAGCGAGGTCCAGATGACCTCGCTGTACCTGGAGAACGGCCGCCCCGACCGCCTCTCCCCGTTCACGGACGCGATCGTCGCCGCGTTCGCGCAGCGCCTGGACCGCGAGGTCCAGGAGACCGACGCCGCCGCGCTCGGCCAGCTCGTCACCGGCTGATCGGGCGCCCTGGGGCGCGCCGGGGCGCACGGCGCGCCGGGCGCGCCGGGCGGCCGAACTGGGTGATCTGCGTGCCATATCTGGGCTCGGGCTCACCCAGTACCGCGCGGTGCGCGCCGCGTGCCGTCGTACTGGGTGATCTGCGTGCCACATGTGGACCTGCGATCACCCAGAACCGCGGACCCCGCGCCGCGTGCGTGCGCCGGGGCGTGCCCTGACGCCCGCAGAGCCCGAGCGCCATCGCGCGCGCCCGCCGGCCTGCCCGCACGGCCGAACTGGGTGATCTGGATGCCGGATATGGGCCGCAGATCACCCAGAACCGCCCGGGTCGGGCCGGGCGCGCCCCGGCGAACGCGCGTGCTCGCGGCGCCCGCGCGGCGTGCTACTCGCCGGCGTTCGCGGCCGCGACGCCCAGGGCGACCGCGCCGGCGGCGGTGAGGCCGCCGAGGACGGCGGTGGTCTTGGGGAGGCTGCCGTCGCGCCCGCCGAGGACGGCGCTGACGACGTCGGCGGCGTCGGTGAGGACGCCGATCTTGATCCAGGTCGCGCGGGACGGGCCGGTCGTGGCGTTGGTGCCGACCGCGAGCGCGACGTCGCGGGCGCCGAACAGACGGGCCATGTAGGAGGCCTGCGGGTTGGCGTCGACGTCCATGCCGAAGAGCTTGCCGAGGGTGTTGGGGGCGACGAAGGCTCCGACGCCGACGGCGATGCGGAGTCCGGTGAGGATCTGGAGGGGATTCTTGGCCATGGACGCGACCCTAACCGGATGCGCCCACCTCCTGTCTCTATTTGACATGAAACGATGTCACATGATTCCATGACACGTGATGCACGACGCTCCCCGGTTGCTCCCGAACCTCCGACAGGCGTAGCGTCCCGCCATGGTCGAACACGGCGCTGCGCCCAAGATCTCCGGCCTCCGACGACTGCTCGTCGGAGCCGCCCGGACCATCACCACCCCCCTCGTCCCCGACGACTACCTCGGCCTGCTCGACCCGCGCTGGTCCGCGCGCGAGCTCATGGGCACGATCGTGCGCCTCAAGCCCGAGACGCCGGACGCGACGACCGTCGTCGTGAAGCCGTCGTTCCCCTGGCCCGGTCACCGGCCCGGCCAGTACCTGCGCATCGGCGCCGAGCTCAACGGCATCCGCCACTGGCGCGCGTACTCGCTCACGAGCGATCCCGACCATCCCGAGGGCCTCGTGTCGATCACCGTCAAGCACGTGGAGGAGGGCCTCATGTCGCCGTTCTTCACGCGACGCGTCCAGCCCGGCGCCATGGTCTACCTCGGGCAGGTCGAGGGCGAGTTCCGCCTGCCCGACCCGCTTCCGCAGAAGGCGCTCTTCTTCAGCGCCGGCTCCGGCGTCACGCCGATCTGGGCGATGATCCGCGAGCTCGAGCGCCGCGACGGCCTGACCGACGTCGTGCACATCCACTGCGCCCGCGAGCCCGAGACCGTCATCTTCGGCGAGGACCTGCGGCGGATGCACGCCCGCTACCCCGGGTACACGCTGCACGAGCACCTCACCGGACAGGTCCCTCGCATCACCCCCGACACGCTCGCCGAGCTCGTGCCGGACTGGGCGGAGCGCGACACGTTCCTCTCCGGTCCCCGCGAGATGATGGACGTCTTCGAAGACCACTGGAAGACCGTCGGCGACCCCGACCGGCTGAACATGGAGCGCTTCCAGCCGATCATCGGTCGCGGCGACGCGGAGGTCGGGGGCGGCGGGACCGTCCGCTTCCGCGTCACCGACGTCGAGGCCACCTGCGCGCCCGGCGTCTCGATCCTCGTCGGGGGCGAGGAGGCCGGTGGCCTGCTCCCCTACGGCTGCCGCATGGGGATCTGCCACACCTGCGTCGGCCGGCTGCGCGCCGGCCAGGTCCGGGACCTCCGCACGGGCGAGGTCCACGGCGAGCAGGGCCAGACCGTCCGTACCTGCGTCAACGCCCCGGAAGGACACGTGGAGATCGAGCTATGACCACCGCCACCTACACCAGCGACCACCCGAACCATCCGCTGCACCGCCTGACGCCCGAGCAGATCGAGGAGATCGGCGACGCGTTCCAGGCGATCCACGACGAGGTGAAGGCGGACCTCGGCGAGCGCGACGCCCAGTACATCCGCAACCTGATCCTGTTCCACCGCCGCCTCGCCGCCCTCTCGCGGATCGTGCTGATGGCCTCGCGCTACCCCCGGCGTGGGTGCTCGGCACCACGGGACTCAGCGTCGCGAAGATCCTCGAGAACATGGAGATCGGGCACAACGTCCTGCACGGCCAGTGGGACTGGATGAACGACCCGAACATCCACTCCTCGACCTGGGACTGGGACACCGCCTCGACCGCGGAGTCCTGGAAGCACTCGCACAACTACCTGCACCACACGTACACGAACGTCGTCGGCAAGGACAAGGACGTCGGCTACGAGATCATGCGGGTCGACCCCAAGCAGCAGTGGGAGCCGCGGTTCCTCGCGCAGCCGGTCGTGAACGTGCTGCTGATGCTCCTGTTCGAGTGGGGCGTCGCGCTGCACGACCTCGACATCGAGGCGATCCGCAAGGGCAAGAAGGACCCGAAGGAGCTCAAGCGCGAGCTGCGCGGCATCGGTCGCAAGGCCGGCCGGCAGATCCTCAAGGACTACATCGCGTTCCCGGCGCTGAGCGGCCGCAAGGGCTTCAAGGCGACGTTCGCCGCGAACTTCACCGCGAACCTCGTGCGGAACATCTGGTCCAACGCGATCATCTTCTGCGGCCACTTCCCCGACCAGGCGTACACGTTCACCGAGGAGGAGGCGGCGGACGAGTCGCGGGGCGCGTGGTACCTGCGCCAGCTGCTCGGCGCGGCGAACATCGACGGCAGCGACACCTTCCACCTGATGAGCGGCAACCTCAGCTACCAGGTCGAGCACCACCTCTTCCCGGACATGCCGAGCAGCCGCTACAAGGAGATCGCCCCGAAGGTGAAGGCGATCTGCGAGCAGTACGAGCTCCCGTACAACACCGGCCCGTTCCTGCAGCAGTGGCTGATGGTCCAGCGCACGATCCTGCGGCTCGCCTTCCCCGGAGGCGAGGAGCGCCCGAAGGCGCCGCCGTACGTCGCGCCGCCCGAGGTCCAGGACCCGGGCCCGGTCGTCGCGAGCGCGCAGGGCCCGATCCCCGCGTTCCCGTGAGCGGCACGGGGGTGGGTACGGCCCATCCCCTGGGTGGCTGACCGCGGGGTCGGGCGCGCGTAGCGTCCGACCCCGTGGAGTCCCCGCCGCCCGACAGCCATCCGCGCACCGCACCGGAAGTAGGATCCCGGGCCGTGCTGGCCCCCGGGACCGAGATCGCCGGCCATCGCGTCCGGCGCGAGCTCGGGCGCGGCACGACCGCGATCGTGGTGGAGGCCGACCCGCCCGGCGGCGGCGCGCCGGTCGCGCTGAAGGTCCCGCTCTCCGGGACCGCCGACGACCCGACGGTGCGTGCGCGGTTCCTGCGCGGCGCGCGCGCCCAGGCGGCGCTCGCCCATCCGGCGGTCGTGCGCGTGCACGCGGTCGGGGAGAGCCCGGTCCACGGGCCGTGGGTGGCGATGGAGCTCGTGCGTGGCGCGACGCTCGGGGAGCTGCTGGGCGTCGGCGAGCTGCCGGGGGACCGCGCGCTGCGGGTGCTCGAGCAGGTCGCGGGCGCGCTCGACGCCGCGCACGCGGCGGGCGTCGTGCACCGGGACGTCAAGCCGTCCAACGTGCTCGTCGACGGCGACCGCGCGTGGCTGGCGGACTTCGGCCTGGCGCGCGGGGACGAGGACGACGACGCGACCACGCGCGCCGGGGCGGTCATCGGGACGCTGCCCTACCTGGCCCCGGAGCTCGTGCGCGGCGGGCCGCCGTCGGCCGCGGGGGACCGCTACGCGCTCGCGGCGGTCGCGCACCAGCTGCTCGTCGGGGAGACCGTGTTCCCGCGCCCGACGGACGCCGCGATCCTGTTCGCGCACGTCGAGGAGCCGCCACCGGCGGCGAGCGCCCGTCGACCCGCGCTGCCGGCGGCGATCGACGCCGTGCTCGCGCGCGGCCTCGCGAAGGAGCCCGCCGACCGCTTCCCGACCGCGACCGCGTTCACGGACGCGCTGCGCGAGGCGCTGGGCCCCGCGGCGGCGCAGCTGCCGTCCCCGGTGCCCGCGACCCGCGCGGAGGCCTCGACCGTCGACCCGCCGTCGGGGGCCGCCACCGCGGCGTCGGCCCGGGACGAGGGCCCGCCCGCGCACCCCGCGCCGTCGACTGCCGGAGATCGCCGGGACGCGGCCGGCGCGACCCCGCCGCGGCGCGCGCGACCCGGCCGGCGGCTGCTGCTGCTCGGCGCGCTCGCGGCGGCGGGGGCGGCCGCCGGGGTCGTCGTGCTGGTGCCCGCGGAGGACCGTGGTCCCGCCCGGGCCGCCGACGTGGTCCCGCCGGTCGGCAGCGGCCTCGTGGCGATCGGCAGCGCGCTCGACGGACCGGCCGAGGAGCTGCGGGGCCGCGACTGCCGCGACCGGGTCCCGTCGGGCAGCTCGCCGGCGTGCACGGTGCTGCAGACCGAGCTGCCGGGCCGCCGGACCGTCGTGCCGACGACCGGCGCGATCCGCGCGTGGACCGTCCGCGGCGCGCGCGGCGAGCTGGTCCTGCAGGTGCTGCGCCGGCGGGGCGGCGAGATCTTCCAGGTCTTCCGCTCGCAGCCCACGGTCGTCCCCGACACCGGCGTGCACCGCTACCCGCTGGCGCTGCCCGCGCTGGCCGGGGACCTCGTCGCGCTCGCGGTCCTGCCGGGCGCCCGGGTCGGGTTGCGGCCCGCGGCGGGCGCGCGGACCGAGCGGTGGTTCGGCCCGGTGAGCGCCCAGACCGGTCCCGGCCGGACGACGGGGTTCGCCTACGACGTGCAGCTGCGCGTCGAGCTCGAGCGCGGCGCGACGGTGCCCCCGCCGCGGCTGCTCGTCGGCGCGGAGGCGGCCCGGGCGCGCGCGGGCCGGGAGGTCGCCGCCTCCGAGACGCGCCTGCCGGACGGTCGCCGCGTGCGCGTCGCGCTCGTCGAGGTGGGAGGCGCGGTGGTCGTGGACCTCTTCCGCGGCGGGGTGCGCCGCGCGCGCAGCGTCGTGCCCGACCTGCGGCCCGGCGGTGAGGTCGTCGAGTTCAAGGCGTTCGAGTCCCCGGGCAACGACAGCCAGCTGAACGTCGGCTGGCGCAACCCGGGCACGCGCAGCGACATCGCCCACTACTTCGGGCTGCTCGCCGAGTCGCTGGAGTACTACAGCTAGTGGTGGAACGCGGTCGGCTCCCCGCCGACCGCGCCGCGCCCGGAGAGCGCGGCGACGACCTCGCCGAGGTGCTCGACGAGCTTGGCGGCGAGCTCGGGACCGAAGCCGTTGCGGACGACGACGCGCAGCACGGCGAGGTCCTGCAGGCCCTCCGGGAACGTGTACGCGGGCACGAGCCACCCGTACTGCCGCAGCCGGGCGGACACGTCGTAGACGTCGAAGGCCGTCTCCCCCTCGCGGATGCGCACCGCGAAGACGGGCAGCTCGCTGCCGTCGGACACGAGCTCGAACGGCTCGATCTCCGCGATCCGCGCCGCCATCCAGGTCGCGGTGTCACGCGAGGCCTGCTGCACGCGCCGGTAGCCCTCGAATCCGAGCCGCAGCAGCTCGTAGTACTGGGCGACGACCTGGGCCCCGGGGCGCGAGAAGTTCAGGCCGTAGGTCGGCATGTCGCCGCCGAGGTAGTTGACGTGGAAGACGAGCTCCTCCGGGAGCGCGTCGCGGCTGCGCCACACCGCCCAGCCGACCCCGGGGTAGACGAGCCCGTACTTGTGGCCGGACGCGTTGATCGACCGCACGCGCGGGACGCGGAAGTCCCAGAGCAGGTCGGGGTCCAGGAACGGGGCGACGAACCCGCCGGAGGCGGCGTCGACGTGCACCGGCACGTCCAGGCCCGTCTCGTCCTCGAGCGCGTCGAGCATCGCGGCGATCTCGGCCACCGGCTCGTAGCTGCCGTCCATGGTCGAGCCGAGGATCGCGACGACGCCGATCGTGTGCTCGTCCACGAGCGGCCGGGCGCTGTCGGCGTCGAGGTGGGTGCGGCCGGGGGCCAGCGGGGCCTGGCGCGCCTCGACGTCGAAGTAGCGGCAGAACTTCTCCCAGCAGACCTGGACGTTGGCGCCCATCACGAGGTTCGGTCGCTCCACGGACGCGCCGGCGGCGCGGCGCCGCGCCTCCCAGTGGCGCTTGAACGCGAGGCCGGCGAGCATGCACGCCTCGGAGGATCCGAGCGTCGAGCAGCCCGTGGCGCCCTCGCCGTCCGGGCGGGTCGGGGCGTTCCACAGGCCGGCGATCATGCTGACGCAGCGCGCCTCGATCTCCGCGGTGAGCGGGTACTCGTCCTTGTCGATCATGTTCTTCTCGTGGCACTCGGCCATGAGCCGGGCGGCCTGCGGCTCCATCCACGTCGTCACGAACGTCGCGAGGTTGAGCCGGGCCTGCCCGTCGAGCAGCAGCTCGTCGTGCACGACGCGATAGGCGGTCTCGGGGTCCATCTCGCCGTCCGGGAGGCGGTGGCGCGGGAGCCGGTCGGCGCCTCCGGGCGGGGCGTGCTGGGGACGCACGGAGAGCGGCGGGGCGTCGGGCCGGTGGGCGTGGAGCATGGGCGCGACGCTACCGGTCGGGCGCTGCGTGCTCAGCCGGGCGGGGCGAGGTCCGCGGCGCGGACGAGACCGGTGGCGAGCGCGCGCCGCGCGAGCTCGGCGCGCTTGCGGTTCTGCGGCAGCTCCTCGACCCCGAGCTTCTGGAACAGCGACCGCAGTTGCGTCTTGACGCCGGGGATGGAGAGGACGAGCTCGTCGGCGATCTCCTGGTTGGACGCGGGCGACGCGACGCCGCCACTGGCGGCCGCCCACGGGCGGCACAGCGCGACGAGCACCCGGTGCTCGGCGGGCGTGAGCTTCGCGGCACCGGCGGTGTCCTGGGCCTGGACGGTCTCGACCGCCTGCTGCGCGGGGGCGCGGACGACGAGCACGGTGCGCCCGATGCGCACGAGATCACCGGGCTCCAGCGCCCGGCGTCCGGTGACGCGGTCGGGGCCGACGAAGGTGCCGTTGCGGCTGAGGCCGTCGTCGACGACGGTCCAGCGCGCGGCGACGCGCTCGAGTCGCGCGTGCGAGCGCGAGACCTCCGGGTCCCAGTCGACGGTAACGTCGTTCTCGACCGCGC
The DNA here is from genome assembly GCF_009707605.1 of Conexibacter sp. W3-3-2. NCBI lineage: Bacteria > Bacillati > Actinomycetota > Thermoleophilia > Solirubrobacterales > Conexibacteraceae > Conexibacter > Conexibacter sp. W3-3-2. Next base: position 2,833,074 of record NZ_WLYW01000001.1, read on the forward strand.
GCCCGATCGTGACGAGGTCCCCGTCGAGCGCGTGGAAGACCAGGCGGGCGTCCCCGGCGCGGTAGGCGAGGTACGGCACGCCGCCGCGGTCCGCGGCCAGCACCGCGGACAGCTCGCTCGCGGTCAGCTGGTAGGGCCCGAGCGCCACGGCCCGCATCATCGCGCAGCCCGGCGCCGTCGTGGGCGCGCCGACACCGGATCGAGACCCGGGGCCGCCGACGGGCGATCTGTAGCCTGGATGGCGATGGCCACGACGCCGAAGACGACCGACGACCGGCACCTCTCGACGCGCTCGCGGCGCAACCCGGGCGGCATCGACGTGGTGCAGTTCCTGGGCAGCGAGGGCGTCCCGATCCGCGAGCGCAAGCCGCCGTGGTTCAAGGTCCCGGCACCGGGCTCGCCGCGGTACCTCGAGCTGCGCCAGCAGATCAAGGACGAGGACCTCCACACGGTCTGCCAGGAGGCCGCGTGCCCGAACATCGGGGACTGCTGGGAGCGCGGCACGGCGACGTTCATGATCCACGGCGACACGTGCACGCGGCGCTGCGGCTTCTGCAACGTGCGGACCGGCAAGCCGACGTGGAACGACCCGCTGGAGCCGGCGCGGGTGGCGCGCTCGATCGCGAAGATGGGCCTGCGTCACGCGGTCATCACGAGCGTCGACCGCGACGACCTGCCGGACTACGGTGCCGGCATCTGGGCGGCGACGATCCGCCAGGTCCGCAAGCAGGCGCCGCGCTGCAAGATCGAGGTGCTGACCCCGGACTTCCGCGGGGCGGACATGCCGCTGGCGCGCGTGATCAACGAGGGTCCGGACGTCTTCAACCACAACGTCGAGGTCGTGCCGCGCCTGTACCCGATCGCGCGTCGCGGGTCGACGTGGGAGCGCTCGACGCGCGTGCTGCGGACCGCGAAGTTCTACGGCGGCGACCGGCTCTCGACGAAGTCCGGCCTGATGGTCGGGTTCGGGGAGACGGTCGACGAGGTCGTCGAGACGCTGAAGCTCCTGCGCGAGGCCGAGGTGCAGATCATCACGGTCGGCCAGTACCTGCGGCCGACCGAGCGGCACCTGCCGGTGATCCGCTACTGGCACCCGGACGAGTTCAAGGAGGTCGAGGAGCGCGGCATGGCGCTGGGCTTCGACCACGTCGCGTCCGGGCCGCTGGTGCGCTCCAGCTACCACGCCGACCTGCACGTCCAGCAGGACGAGCCGGGCGTCGGCCCGGTCGCTGCCGCCTCCGCGTAGCGCGCCCCGTACCCTCCCGGAGCGGTGTTCCCGCTCAAGGACAACATCCCGACCGACCGGCTGCCGGTCGTCACGCTGACGCTGATCGCGCTCAACGTGCTCGTGTACCTGCTGCTGCAGCGGCCGGGGTCGATCCTCGGGGATCCCGACCAGCAGTTCATCGTCGACTGGGGCGCGATCCCCTACGAGTTCAGCCACCCGGGCGACCAGTGCGGGATCCTCGGCTCGCAGCTCGTGTGCGACGGACCGGGCGTCGAGGTCACCGGCCCGCCGACCGTCCTGACCGCGTTCAGCTCGATGTTCCTGCACGGGGGCCTGCTGCACCTCGCCGGGAACATGCTGTTCCTCTGGATCTTCGGGAACAACGTGGAGGACGCGATGGGCCGCGCCCGGTTCGTCGCCTTCTACCTGCTCGGCGGCCTCGCCGCGCTGGGCCTGCAGATCGCGGTCGGCCCGGACGAGATCGTCCCGACGGTCGGGGCGTCCGGGGCGGTCGCCGGGGTGCTCGGCGGCTACATCCTGCTGTATCCGCGCGCCCGGGTCGTCACCCTGATCTTCATCGTCTTCTTCTTCACGATCATCGAGCTGCCCGCGACCCTGATCCTCGGCTTCTGGTTCTTCCAGCAGATCGCGTTCGGCGCCCTGGACCTGACGAACCCGACCGGGGGTGGCGGCGGGGTCGCGTACTTCGCGCACATCGGCGGCTTCCTGTTCGGGCTCGTCGCGATCCGCCTGTTCGCGACCCGCGTGAAGGATCTGCCCTTCGGGGGCGCGAAGTACCCGGTGTACTGATGTCCAACGAGCACCGCACCGTCCTCGGCCTCGCCCTCGCGTTCACGCTGCTGCTCGGCGTGTTCACGATCGCCGACCTCGTCGACACCGGCCCCACGCCGCTGTCGCTCGTGTCGCTGATCGTCCTGGCGATGTTCGCCTTCGGGATCATCGGCGCGCTGCGCCAGCCACCGGACCGGTGAGACGGCGCCCGCTGGTCCTCCTGCTCACCGCCGGCCTGGCGCTGGGCGGCTGCGGCCTGCTCGACGACGGGCCGCGCACGCCCGCGGTCGTGACCCCGGCGGTCCCGGCGCTGCCGCTGACGCCCCCGCAGGAGGCCAACGGCGCGCTGCTGGTGGACGGGGGCCCGAAGGCGCTGGACCTGCGCCTGGACGCGACGGCGATGGATCCCGTCCGCGTGGCGTTCAAGCGGCCGCCCGCGGCGGGCCTGCTCGTCGACATCGACAGCGGCGAGGTGCTCTGGCGGCTGCGGCCGGTGACCCCGCTGCCGATCGCGTCGCTGACGAAGATCATGACCGCGGTGCTGACCGCGGAGCGGACGGACGCCGACGAGAAGGTGCGGATCTCCGCACGGGCGCGCAACGTCGAGGGCTCGAAGATCGGGATCCTCCCGAAGAAGCAGCGGGTGCGCCTGGAGACGCTGCTCAACGGCCTGATGCTCGTGTCGGGGAACGACGCGGCCGTCGCGCTGGCCGAGCACGTCTCCGGGACGGAGGCGGCGTTCGTCGCGCAGATGAACGAGCGGGCGAAGGAGGAGCGGCTGGCCTGCACGGCGTTCGCGTCGGCGAGCGGGATCGTCGACGAGGGCAACCGGTCGTGCGCCGTCGACCTGGCGGCGATGGCGAAGCTCGCGCTCGACCAGCCGCGCGTGGCGCGGATCATGAAGCGGCGCCGCGCGGTGCTGCCGTTCCCGACGAAGGGCGGCCGCATCTACCTGTACGGCCACAACTACCTGATCCGGGACGGCTACCCGGGCGCGCTGGGCGTGAAGACCGGGTACACGGACGCGGCGGGCCGCTGCTTCGTCGGGGCGGCGGAGCAGAACGGCCGTCGTCTGGTCGTCGTGCTGCTGCACTCCCCCGACCCGGGCAGGCAGGCGACGCAGCTGCTCAACCGCGGGTTCTCGCTCGGCACGTAAGTTCCGTCGGCGGCCGCGGTTGGGGGGACATGACCATCACCCACACCATCCGCTCCGCCGCCGCCGTCCTCGTGACCGCCGCGGCGCTCGCCGCTCCTGCCGCCGACGCCGCCCCCCGCCCGGTGGGCGGGCTGAGCGCCGGCCCCGTCCAGCCCCAGGTGACCTGGGACCACGCGAAGTGGAAGCAGTGCTGGACGCTGTCCTACGCGCAGGGACGCCAGGACGGGCTCTCCCCGAACGGGGCGACGGCGTACGCCGACCTCGTCTGCGGCGACCCGCCGAAGTGACCCGGAGCGGGCGCCGCCGGACCCCCGGCGGCGCACTTCCAGAACAGGCGCTCTGTCGCTCGTTGGCGCCGTGCCAACAGTGCTACGGTCCCTCCTGACTGACCAGTCGACCAAGGAGAACAGGGTGGATCTGAACGACACCCCCGAGCAGGCCGCGTTCCGCGCCAAGGTGCGCGACTGGCTCGAGGCGAACAAGGCCGACGCCCCGCCCGCCGGCGGCGACAGCGGTGACACGGCCTACATCGACAGCCGCCGCGCCTGGCAGCGCAAGCTCGCCGAGAACGAGCTCGCCGGCCTCACGTGGCCGAAGGAGTTCGGCGGCCAGGGCCTCGGCCCGATCGAGCAGGTCATCGCCAACCAGGAGATCGCCGCCGCCGGCGTCCCCGGCATCCTCGACGTCATCGGCATCGGCATGATGGGCCCGACCCTCATCGCCCACGGCACCGACGACCAGAAGGCGAAGTACCTCGGCCCGATGCTCCACGCCGACGAGGTCTGGTGCCAGCTGTTCAGCGAGCCCGCCGCCGGCTCGGACCTCGCCGCGGTGCAGACCCGCGCGAAGGACAACGGCGACGGCACGTACACGCTCAACGGGCAGAAGGTCTGGACGACGTACGCGCAGTTCGCCTCCTACGGGATGCTGCTCGCGCGCACCGACCCCGAGCAGCACAAGCACAAGGGCCTGACGATGTTCGTCATCGACATGAACACGCCGGGCATCACCGTGCGCGGCCTGCGGCAGATCACCGGGGAGGCCGAGTTCAACGAGGTCTTCCTCGACGACGTCGTCGTCCCGGCCGAGAACATCGTCGGCCAGGTCAACGGCGGCTGGGCCACCGCGCTCACCGTCCTGATGTTCGAGCGGCTCACGATCGGCCTCGGCTCCGAGGGCTTCGGCTACCGCGCCGACCGCTTCGCGACCGCGCTGGCCAACGACGCGGCCGCCGCCAAGGACCCGACGACCCGCAAGCGGCTCGGCGAGATCTCGACCGAGCTGCTCGCCGTGCGCTTCAACGGCTACCGGACACTGACCGCGCTGGCGAAGGGCCAGATCCCCGGCCCGGAGGCCGGGCTGGCGAAGGTCACGACCGTCAACGCGGCCATCGCGGCGGGCGACCTGCTCGCCGACGTGATCGGCCCCGACGCGCTCTCCGAGGAGAGCGAGTGGTACCACATGATCTCGTTCCTCCCGGGCCTGAAGTCCGCGGGCGGCACCGAGGCGATCCTGCGCAACACGATCGGCGAGCGCGTGCTCGGCCTGCCCCCGGAGCCGCGGCTCGACAAGGGCATCCCGTTCAGCGAGCTGCGCGCCAAGGAGAAGGAGGCCGTGACGGCATGACCGGGCGTCATCGATCGACAGCAGCTGGCGACGACACGAAGGGCGGTCCGTCCCGATGAACCTCGCACTGAGCGACGAGCAGGAGTTCCTGCGCGAGGCGGCGCGCGGCGCGCTGTCGCGCTTCAAGACCGTCGAGGCCGCGCGTGACGCGCTCGAGGGCACGCCGCTGCCCGACCTCTGGACGGTGGCCAAGGACGCCGGCTGGCCCGGCCTCCTCGTCTCCGAGGAGCACGGCGGCGCCGGCCTCGGCGTGTTCGACGCGCTGCTCGTCGCGGAGGAGACCGGTCGCGTGCTCGCGGCCGTCCCGTTCCTCGGCGTGCTCCCGGCGACGCTGATCCTCGACGCCGCCGGCCACGGCGACGTGCAGGCCGCCGCGTCCGGGGAGACCCGGGTCGCGTACGTGCCCGCGCGCCCGCCGAGCGCGACGGTGGACGGCTGGACCGTCGATCCGGCGCGCGGCAAGGCCCGCCCGGCGGCGCCCGCCGCGACGGTAGACGGCGACACGGTGACGCTGAGCGGCACGGTCGCCTGGGTCCCGGACGCCCCGGAGGCCGACCTGCTGGTGGTCGTCGGCGTGACCGCCGACGGTGCGCCGGTGGCGGCCGCGGTGCCCGCGTCGGCCGCGCAGGTCGACACGGTCGCCGGGTACGACGCGACGCGTGCGCTGGCGCACGTCACGCTCGACGGGGCGCAGGGCGACCTGCTCGACGTCGACGAGGAGGTCCTGCACCGCGCCTGGTACCTCGCGCACGCGATCCTCGCCGCGGAGGCGATCGGCACGATCGCCACGACGCTCGACATGAGCGTCCAGTACGCGAAGGAGCGGTTCACGTTCGGCCGCGCGATCGGCTCCTACCAGTCGATCAAGCACGAGCTCACCGAGGTCCTGCGGACCCTGGAGAACGCGCGCTCGCTGCAGTTCTACGCAGGCTACGCGGGCGAGTCCAAGCAGGACGAGTTCGCCCTCGCGGCCTCCGCGTTCCGCTCGGCGGCGGGCACGGCGCTCGACCACGCGGCACGCTCGAACATCAACGTGCACGGCGGCATCGGGGCGACGTGGGAGCACGACGCGCCGCTGTACTTCCGCCGTGCGCAGCTCGCCCGCCGGCTGCTCGGCGGCACCGGCGACGCGACCGATCGCGTCGCCGACGAGCTCCTGAAGTCCGCCGCGGCGGCCTGACGGTCCCGGCTCTGCCGCCGCGCCCGGGAGAGCTCCCGGCGCGGCGGCGGTGGGGTGTCGCGTCGCCCTCCGCCCCGCGCGATCGCGCGCAGGGCGGGTCACGGGCGAGACGTCTCAGTCCTGCAGGTAGGCGAGGACGAAGTAGATGAGCTGCGACAGGGCGGCGATCGCACCGACCACGTAGGTCATGGCGGCCGCGGTCAGCACCTTGCGGGTGCCGCTGCGCTCCACGTCGGTGACGAGCCCCATGCCGGCGAGCTGCACCTGGGCGCGGCGCGACGCGTCGAACTCGACGGGCAGCGTCACGAAGTGGAACAGCACGGCGACGGCGTAGAGCGCGATCGCGACCTGGATGAGGCCGATCGCGTTCATGAACGCACCGGCGAGCAGCAGGAAGATCCAGGTGGACGAGGCGAACGCGACCGCGGGGAAGAGCGCGGAGCGCACCTGCATCGGCGCGTAGGCCTTGTCGTGCTGGATCGCGTGCCCGACCTCGTGCGCGGCGACCGCGGCAGCCGCGATCGACCGGCCGGCGAAGACGGGCTCGGACAGGAAGACGCCGCGCGAGCGCGGGTCGTAGTGGTCGCTCAGGGGACCACCGGGCGACGGGTGGACGGGAACGCCGTGCAGGCCGTTGGCGTCGAGGATCCGGCGCGCGACCTCCTCGCCGGTCATGCCCGACTGCACGCCGATCTCGCTGTTCGTCGCGAACGTCCGCTTCAGCCACCACTGGGCGGCGAGGCCCAGGACGAGCGCGGGGACGAGGAAGACGAGGTACATCACGATGCCATCCATGAGTCGATGGTACGTCCGGTCGGTCGGGCTTCAGGAACGTTTTAGGAGGTCCAGCCGATCGGACCCCCACCGATCGGTAGCGTGGTCGCGATGCCCGAGTTCACCGGCTTCCCGCCCGCGGCGATCGCGTTCCTGGAGGACCTCGAGGCACACAACGACCGCGACTGGTTCAAGGCCAACCGCGACCGCTACGACGACCATCTGGTGGCTCCGGCGCTCGCCCTCGGCCGGGACCTCGCGCGGTTCGGCCCGGTGCGCCTGTTCCGGCCGTACAACGACACGCGGTTCCATCCGCGCCCGCCGATCAAGGAGCACATCGGCATCCCGTTCGGGTTCGAGGGCGGGATCGGCTGCTACGTCGAGCTGAGCCTCGACGGGCTGCTCGTCGCGGCGGGCATCTACCGCGTCGAGAAGGACCAGGTCGCCCGGCTGCGCGAGGCGGTGGCCGACGACCGCACGGGTCCGGCGCTCGTGCGGGCGCTGGGGAAGGCGCGGCGCGCGGGCCTCGAGCCGCAGGACCCGGACCTCGTGCGCGTGCCGCGCGGCTACGACGCCGATCACCCGCGCGCCCCGCTGCTGCGCCATCGCCGGCTGGTGGTCGGCCACCGGGAGGCGACGCTGTCGGACTGGCTGCACACCGCGGAGGCGGGCGAGCGGATCGGTGCGTGGCTGGACGCGGCCGCCCCCACGGTCCGCTGGCTGCGCGAGCACGTCGGGCCGCCGCGGACGGGCGCGCCGGCCTGACCGCGCGGCGCGGTCAGAGGCGGCCGTCGCGCGCGGCGCGGACGGCCTCGACGAACGAGGCGACGACCGGGGACGTGTCCCGTTTGCGGAACGCGACGGCGAGCTCGACGCGCGGGGCGGGGCCGACGATGTCGCGGTAGACGACGTCGTGGCGGTCGAGCGCGCGGACGGACGCGGGCACGAGCGACACGCCGAGCCCGCTGGCGACGAGCCCGACGACGGTCTGCAGGCCCTCGGCCTCCTGGACGACCAGCGGGGCGGCGCCCTCGGCGGCGAGCGCGCGCTGGATCGCGTCGTGCTGGCCGGGCGCCGCGGCGGCGGAGAGCTGCACGAACCGCTCGCGCCGCAGGTGCACGAGGGTGAGCGACGGCATGCCGACGAGGTGATGGTCCTGGGGCAGCACGACGACGACGGGCTCGTCGGCGAAGTGCTCGATCTCGATGCCCTCGGCGGACACGGGCGGGCGCAGGAAGCCGACGTCGATCTCGCCGTGGACGAGGCCGTCGACCTGGGCGGCGGTGCCGAGCTCGCGCAGCGTGAGGTGGACGCCGAGGTGCTCGGTGCGGAACCGGCGCAGCACGTCGGGCACGCGGCCGTACATGGCGGAGCCGACGAAGCCGATCGACAGGCGGCCGAGCTCGCCGCGGTCGGCGCGGCGGGCGACGTCGACCGCCTGGTCCATGGCGGCGAGCACGGCGCGCGCCTGCTCGAGGAACGCCTGCCCGGCGACGGTGACCTCGACGCCGCGCCGGTTGCGGATGAGCAGCTCGACGCCGAGGGCCTCCTCGAGCGTCTTGATCTGCTGGCTCAGCGGCGGCTGGGACATGTGCAGGCGCTCCGCGGCACGCCGGAAGTGGCGCTCCTCGGCGACGGCCACGTAGGAGCGCAGGTGACGCAGCTCGATGCGGTGCGGGGCGGGCTCGATCACGGGCGTGCCCCCCAACGCAACAGGGCCACTCCGAGAAGTGGCCCTGACGTACTACGAGGGAGGAGAGGGTGCAACTCGGCGATCACCAGGATATGAGGGCGACCGCTGGTTTGAAGTTGCTCGGCAAGCCTACGGCGAAGGTGCACGCATCTCCAATATCAGATCCGGACCCTGTGAGAGGCCTGGCGTATCAGTCGCGGGCGGGGATGACGGCGTCCAGCCAGAACGACCGCAGCGCCAGGATCCGGCGACGGAACTCGCCGGGATCGAGCGCCTTCTGCACGTAGCAGTTCGCGCCCCCGCGGTACGCGGCGTGCACGTCCCCGGGACTGCCGGAGGTGGTGAGGATGATGATCGGCAGCACCCGCAGCGCGTCGTCGGCCTTGACGTGCTCGAGCACCTCGCGGCCGTCGGTGCCCGGCAGGTTGAGGTCGAGGACCACCAGGCCGGGGGCGGCGACCTCCGCGTAGGCGCCGCGGCGGAACAGGTAGTCGAGCGCCTCGTCCCCGTCGACGCAGCGGTCGACCCGCAGGTCGGGCTCGACCGCGTGGAACGCGCGGACGAGCGCCTCGAAGTCCTCGTCGCTGTCCTCGACCGCGAGGATCGTGCTGTACGCCGCCACCGCCCTGCACTGTACCCGGGACCGCGCGGCCCAGCCGCCCCGGCGCGTCAGTCGTCGCAGTCCGCCGGCAGGACGACCGCGTCGAGCCAGAAGCTCTTCAGCGCGGCGATCGACCGCTCGTAGTCGTCCGGGCGCAGGGCCTTGCGGACGTAGGCGTTGGCCCCGTCCCGGTAGGCACCCGTGACGTCCTGCGGCGCCGCCGAGCTGGAGAGCACGATCACCGGCAGCGCCCAGCCGTCCGGCTGCGCGCGCTTGAGCGTGGCGAGCACCTCGCGCCCGTCCGTGCCCGGCAGGTTGAGGTCCAGGACCAGCAGCCCGTAGCCGTGGTCGCCGGCCAGCCGCGCGAGCGCCTCGTCGCCGTCGCCGGCCCGGTCGATCCGAGCCTCGGGCGCCAGCCGACCGAAGGCCCGGCTGAGCGCGTAGAAGTCCTCGTCGGAGTCCTCAGCGACGAGGATCGGACGGCTGCCCGGGCGCGCCGTCATGCGTCCGGGTCCTTCAGCGTGAAGCACATCTCGGTGCCCTCCCCGTGGACCGACTCGGCCCAGATCCGGCCGTGGTGACGCTGCACGATCTTCTCGGCGAGCGTCAGGCCCGCCCCGGTCCCGCCGCCGAAGCGGTCCCGGGCGTGCAGGCGCTTGAAGATCCGGAAGATCGTCTCGAGGTGCTTCTCGCGGATCCCGATGCCGTTGTCGCGCACGACGAACGCGGGCTCCGGCACGCCCGCACCGGGCGGGGTGCGCGGCTCGTGCGTCACCTCGATCCAGTGCTCGTCCTTGTCGGGGTCCTGGTACTTGATCGCGTTGGAGACCAGATTGTTCAGCAGCTCGCGGACGCGGACGGCGTCGCAGCGGACCGTCGGCAGCGGCCGCGGGACGCGGACCTCGATCCCCCGCAGCGACCCCTCGTGGATCGCGAGCGTCTGGGCGAGCACGTCGCCCATGTCCGTGTCGGAGACCGCGAGGTCGATCCGCCCGACGCGCGAGTAGTGCAGCAGCGTGTCGATGAGGTCCTCCATGCGGCCCGCGAGCCGCATGATCGTCGCGACCTGGTCGCGGCCCGCCTCGTCGAGGTCGGCGAGGTGGTCCTCGGTGAGGTAGTGGACGTAGTTCGTCAGGCCGCGCAGCGGCTCCTTGAGGTCGTGCGAGGCGATGAACGCGAACTGGTCGAGCTCCGCGTTGGAGCGCTCCAGCTCGAGGTTCAGCGCCGCGAGGTCCTCGGCGCGCCGCACGACGACCCCGACGATCGTGGACCGCAGCTCCTCGGCGGCCTGCAGCTCGGCGGCCGTCCAGGGCTGCGCGCTGCGGTCGACCGTCTCGCGCCAGAGCGCGAAGGACCGGCGCGGCTGCAGCCGCATCCCGTCCGGGGACTGCTCCACCGGCTTGGTCGGGTCGCCGCCCCACGACACCGTGCGCACGACCTCGGGCCGCAGCCACAGGATCCAGTCGCGCCGGTCGACGGACACCGGGGCGCCGAGGACGCCGGCGGCGACGTCCCGCACGTCGTCGAAGGACGGCTCGTCGCGCGGGAGGGTGGCGGTCACCAGCAGCGGGGACCCGTCGTCGCTGCGGCGTACGTGGCGCAGCAGCGCGTCGACGCGCTCGGGCGGCGGGGTGCGACCCAGCAGCACGCGCTCGTCGCCCACCTGCACGATCGCCCCGGTCGCGCCGACGACGTCGAGCAGCCGCTCGTCGCCGACGAGCGCGGACGGGAACGCCTCCGGCTCGGAGAGGCGGTCGACGAGCTCGCGCTGCACGCCGCGGATCCGCGCGCGCTCCGCGTGCTCCTCGCTGTCCTGCGTCGTGGAGAGGTGCAGCGACACGACCTCGCCGAGGAACTCCGCGGCGGCCCGCAGCGGCCACGGGAGCTCCTTGCGGTCGCCGTGGTGGCAGGCGATCAGGCCCCACAGCCGGGAGCCGTCCATGAGCGAGATCGTGAGCGTGGCGCGCACGTCCATGTTCGCCAGGTACTCCAGGTGCATCGGCGAGACGCTGCGCAGCACGGCGTGGCTGAGGTCGACCGGCGCGCCGGTGTCGGACCGCAGCGGCGGTTCGAGCACGGCGGGCTCGTAGCGGATGTCGAGGATCGCCCGGACCCAGTTGGTGCGGTAGAGCTCGCGGGCCTGGACCGGGATGTCGGACGCGGGGTAGTGCAGGTCCAGGAACGACTCCAGGTCCGCGCGGCGGTGCTCGGCGATGACGTGGCCGGACCAGTCGGGGGCGAACCGGTAGACCATCACGCGGTCGAAGCCGGTCATCGCGCGGACCTCCTGCGCGACGCGGTCGGCGAGCTCGACGACCCCGGTCACCCCGGCGAGCCGGCGCAGCACCTCGCGCACGCCGGCGTAGCGGTCGTCGTGCCCGGCGCGGTCGCCGGCGGGCACGAGCTCGAGCAGCAGCAGCCCGTCGTGGCGGTGGGCGAACGCGTCGAGGCGGCGGGTGTCGCCGTCCCCGCCGATCCAGCCGACGGCGATCGGTCCCGCGCCGCGGTCCTGGAGGCCGGTGAGCTCGCGGGCCAGGGCGGCGGCGTCCGGGACGCCGGCGGCCTGCGGCAACGGCGTCCCGAGGAGCTGCGGCACGGGGACGCCGAGCAGCTCGGCGGCGTTGGCGCTCGCGTGGCGGATGACGAGGTCCGGCTCGTCGAGCACGAGCAGGACGCCGTGGGGCTGGATCGCGCCGGGCACGTGGATCGGCTCGCGGTCGCAGGTGGTCAGGTCGACCGGGGTGCCCGCGGGCAGCGGCTGCAGGCTCATCGCAGCACGCCCTCGGTCTCCAGCCAGTCCTCGAGCGCCGCGAAGGTCTCCTGCGCCGCCCCGACCGTCTCGTCGGGGTCGTCGTCGTGCGCCGCGAGCGCCTCCTGGAACCGTCGCCACATGGGCCCGGTCTGCCCGCCGTAGGGCGCGAGGAACCGCACCGCCTGCGGGGCGGGGTCGGGGAGCGTCGCGCGCACGTGGCGGCTGATGCCCGCGCCGCCGAGCGTCGCGCCCTCCACGACGTACGCCGCGCCGAGCGCCCGCGCGGTGGTCGCCAGGTCGGGGATCGGGGCGCGCCGCGCCGGAACCGGCGCGCCGAGGTCGCGCAGGTCGGCGCCGAGGCCGGGGAGCTTGCGGCGCGCCGTCAGGTCGGGGAGCGCGGCCCGCAGCCCGGGGTGGGCCTGGAGCGCCTCCTCCAGCGGGGCGTGGAAGCCGTGCATGCCGCGCAGCACGGCGCGGTAGTCGTCCAGGCCGCGCAGCACGCCCGGCAGGCCGAGCCGCCGCTCGAGCCGGTGGTGAGCGACGCGCGTCGCAGCTCTCAGCATGGGGGCGAGCGTCTCGATCGCCCGACCCTAGCGCGCCGCCCCCGGCGGCCGAGCGGTGCGCGGCACGACGGGGCGCCATCCCCTAGCCTCCGGCGCCGTGCGCACCACGTCCCGCCGACCGGCCGTCCTGCTGCTCGTGCTCCTCGCCGGGATCCCGGCGGCCGGCTGCGGGAAGGGCGAGCTCGTCCTCGACGGCGACCGCGAGCCCGCCTCCGCCGCGCCACCCGCCCCCGCCCCGTCCTCGAGCGCGGCGGTCCGGGCCGCGATCCCGGACGGGCTCGCCGCCCCCGAGCGCGGCGCGGCCGAGATCGTCCTGAAGTACGCGCGGGCCGTCGCCGACGGCGACTACGCGCGGGCGTGCGCGACGCGCGTGCGCGCGGAGCGCACGCGCCTCGCCCGCGCGTCGGGCACGTGCGAGCGCGCACTGCTGCTGAACTTCCGCGGCCGCCCGCGCGAGCTGTTCGCGACGATGGAGGTCGCCGCCGTGCGCATCCGCGGGGACCTCGCAGGTGTCGACCTGCGCCAGCCCGGCGGCCGCACCGAGCTCACCCTCGCCGCCCGCCGGGTCCGCGAGCGCTGGCGCGTCGAGGACGTGCCCGACGCGCGCAAGCCCTGAAGGCGCGTGGGTTGCCCGGGCGACGGGTAGGACGGCGATCATGCCCGCCCGACCGCTCGTCCTCGCCGCGTCCATGCTCACCCTCGCGGTCGTCCTGCTCGCCCCCGGCGGCGGTCCGGCCGCCCCGGCGGACGCGGACGCCGCCAAGCCCATCCGGGTGTCGCTGAGCTTCTCGTTCCAGCGGGACTCCGGTGCCCGGCTGCGCCAGGCGACGCTCATCTGCGAGCCCGACGGACGCATCACCGCCTCAGGGTGGCTCGCCAACCGTCCGAAGCGCGCGTGCGAGGTGGCCCGGCGCCAGACGAGCCTGCTGCTGGCCGGCCCGGCCCGCGGTGAGGGCGGGACCTGCCTGTCACAGGTCTACGGGCCGCAGCGCGGCCGGATCTACGGGACGCTCGCGTCGCGTGGCGTCAACCGCGCGGTGTCGCGGACCGACAGCTGCCGCGAGCGCTTCTACCAGGCGGTGCGACCGCTGTTCCCGAAGGGCTGACCGACCGAGTGGAGCCAGACGGATTCGAACCGACGACTTCCTGCTTGCAAAGCAGGCGCTCTACCAACTGAGCTATGGCCCCGCGGTGAGCCGAGTCTAGCGCCGCCGCAACGACCGCCACTCGTCGATGGCGAGCTGCTCCCGGGCGGCCTGCGTCTCGACCTGGTCGACGTGGAAGTCGTGCGCGGCGTCCGAGCACCAAAAGCGCGGGTGGCGATCGAGCCAGCGCTGGGCGTCCGCGGCCCCGGCGGCGAGCAGCTCCTCGACGAACAGCTCGTCGAACAGCAGGAACGACAGCAGCTCGCCACGGGCGCGCGTGCGGTCCCCGCCGAGCAGCCGGGACATCAGCGGGTAGTCGATGTCGCGCAGCCCGCGCAGGCCCGAGTAGCGCTCGCGGAACACGCGGTCGGCGATCAGCCCCATCTCGCCGCGCCGCTCCGGCGCCACCAGCGCGTAGGAGATCTTGCGGTAGGGCAGCCGGCCCCGCGCGGTGCGGTAGGCGCGCGCGGACCGTGACGTGCTCGACCCGGCCGCCGCGCCCTCCACGAAGAACGAGTTGATCGACACCATCCGCTGGAGGTCGTCGGAGACCTGGTCGACCAGGAGCCCGTCGACGATGTTCGCCGCCACGTCCGCCATCCGCGGGATCGGGGGCTTCTCCGGCGGCTGCGCGCGCGGCGCGAACGGCTCGAAGCCGATGATCACCACGCGGTCCGCGCCGAGCGCGAGCGCCGGCGCGATCGGGGAGTTCTGCCGCGTGCCGCCGTCGATGTAGAAGTCCGCCGCCGCCTTCGGGACCGTGACCTCCACGGGCGGGAACAGCACCGGGATGGCCGCCGAGGCGCGCACGTGCTCCGGGGACATCGAGGGGACGCGCACGTAGCGCAGGTCGTCGCTGGCCGACTGGCGCGGCAGCCGCCCCTTCGTCTCCACGAACGCGACCGGCTGGCTGCGGGTGAGCGCGGTCGCGACGACGCAGACCGCGTCGATCAGGCCGTGCTTGACGTTGCGGTGCAGCGCCAGCCAGTCGATCCACTGCGCGAGACTGCGCTGCAGCGGCGACGGGTCGAGCACCGAGGCGAGCCGGACGCCCGGGACCTCGAGCAGCTCGCCGAGGAAGCGCGCGGCGACGAGCGGCAGGCCCGGCCCGAAGACCGGCTTGATGACGTCGGACTTGCGCATATCGCGCCAGCGCGACAGGGCGATCTCCGCGATCTCGTCGGCGCCGCGGTCCGCCAGGGACCCCAGCAGCGCCGCGTTGATCGCGCCGACCGAGGTGCCGCAGACGATGTCGACGCGCTCGCCGCGCCGCTCGAGCTCCGGGAGCAGCACGCTGAGCGCGCCCGCCTCGTAGGCGCCGCGCGCGCCGCCGCCCGGGAGGACGATCGCGGTCTTCGGTCCGGTGCCGTTCGTGGCGGTGGTGGAGGAGGAGCCGTCGGGCATGCGGGTGGGAAGACTGTCGCAGCGGGTCCGGTCCCGGGCTTTGGCCCCGGGGTCCAGGCCCGTCGGTCGATCGTGGCCGTGCGGTCGAGCGGAACCCTAGAGGTCGGCGGAGAAGGTGTCGCAGCGCTCGGGATCGCCGCTGTCGTAGCCGCGCCGGAACCACGTCTGGCGCTGGGCGGCCGAGCCGTGCGTCCAGGTCTCCGGGTTCACGTCCGCCCCGGCGGCCTCCTGGATGCGATCGTCGCCGACGCTCTCGGCGGCCGAGAGCCCCTCCTCCAGGTCCCCGGACTCGAGCAGCTCCCGCGTGTAGGCGGCGTGGCCCCAGACGCCGGCGAAGCAGTCGGCCTGCAGCTCCTGGCGGATCGACAGGTCGTTCTCCCGGTCGGGCTCGCGCTCGCTGCGGGCGCGGACCTGCTCGTCGATGCCGAGCAGGTTCTGCACGTGGTGGCCGATCTCGTGGGCGATCACGTAGGCCTGCGCGAAGTCGCCGGGCGCGCCGAAGCGGTCCGACAGCTCGCGGAAGAACCCGAGGTCGATGTACACGCCCTGGTCGGGCGGGCAGTAGAACGGGCCGGTGTCGGAGGTGCCCGTCCCGCACGCGGTCGACGTGCGGCCGCGGAACAGCTCCAGGGTCGCGTCGCGGTACTGCTCGCCGGAGCGCCGGAACTGCTCGCGCCAGACGCCCTGCACGTCGTCCAGGACGAAGCTCACGAAGTCGACCTGTCGCCTCTCCGGGTCCGGGGCGTCGGCGTCGAGCGCGTCGTCGGTGGCGGCCGGGACCGTCGGGCCGCCGAGCTGCTCGAGGATCTCGCCGAGCGCTCCGCCGCCCGTCCCGGTGCTGCCGCCGTCGCCGCCGGTGCCGACGAGCAGCGCGACGATGATCACGATGATGGTGCCGAGGCCGCCGCCGAGCTTGCCCGGCAGCGGGATGCCGCCCCCGCCGGTGGAGGCGCGGCGGTCACGGAGATTCCCGCTCCGCTTTCCGGGGCTCCAGCGCATGCGCGGATCCTAGTGCGCGGGTGGGAAAGGGCGGGGCGTCCGGGGGTTCCGACCCGAACGCCCCGAAGATCCCTTCGCGCCCGCGCGGCGTGGCGCGGGCGGCTGGACCAGCTGCGGGCCGGCGGTTCCCCAACGACCGGCTCGCGTGGTGTGTGCGTCCCTCCGGTCATCGGCGCGGCGACCGGTCCGCTGAACGGGGATGGACGTTCGTCCGACGCGCCCCGGTGCCGTCCACCGGCGCGGGTCGCGACTCAGAACTCGAAGTCGCGCGGCGGCTTCTGCTCGAACCAGAGCCGGTCGTGCTCCGGCGTCTCCTCGAGGAACTCCGGGGTGTCCTCGAGCACGTCGTGCTCGCCGGGCTCCTCGTCGGCCGGGACGACGTCGCGCGGCGCCAGCGGCGCGGGCTCCGGCGCGCGGGCCGGCGGATCCGCGGGCGGGGCGGCCGGCGGGGCCGGGGCACCGCCCATCGCCTCGAGGTCGTCGAGCGAGAACGCCTGCGTCGGCTGGTCGGCCGCCGGGGCGGCCGCAGCGGGCTCCGGCGCGGTCGGCGCGACGGGCTCGTAGGCGGGCTCGGGGCGCGGCGGCTCGGGCTCGCGCGCGACCGGCGGCGCCTCGTCGGCGGGCGCGGGCGGTTCGTACGCGGGTGCCGGCGGCTCGGCCACGGGCTCCGGCGTCGCGCGCGGGCGCTCGGCGGGCGGCGCGACCTCGCGCGCGACCGGCTCATCGGCGAACAGGCCCGCGTCGGACGCCTCGCGGTCCGCTACGGGGGCGTCCTCGGCGGCCGCGGCCGCACCGGGCGGCTGCAGGTCGATCGCTGGATCACCGCGGCGGATCGGCCCGAAGGCCTCGTGCTCGAGCTGCGCCAGCTTGCGGGCGTCCTCCCCGCTGCGGCGCTTGAGCTCGAGGTGCTCGCGGATGGCGTCGTCGAGCAATCCCATACCGGTGACTACCCTAGCGCCGTCGCCGGTCAGCCGATGCGCTGCGCGCGCTCGGTCCGGTTCTTGCCGCTGTGCTTGGCGGCGTAGAGCGCCTCGTCGGCGGCGGCGATCAGGGCCCGCACGTCGTCCGCGGTCCCCGGCACCTCCGCCGCACCGAAGCTCGCGGTGATCCGCAGCGTCGTGCCGTCCTCGGGGAGCGGCAGCTCGAGCTCCTCGATCCCCTGCCGCAGCCGCTCGGCGAGGTTGTACGCGCCCTCCAGGTCGGTGCCGGGCAGCACGATCGCGAGCTCCTCGCCGCCGTAGCGGGCGGGCTCGTCGATCTCGCGCGCGGTCGCCTTGAGCACGCGCGCCACCTCGCGCAGGACCTCGTCGCCCAGCTGGTGGCCGTGCGTGTCGTTGACGCGCTTGAAGTCGTCGATGTCCAGCAGCACGAGCCCGACCGGCTGGTCGAAGCGCTTGGAGCGCTCCACCTCGGTCGCCAGCGCCTCCTGGAAGCGCCGGCGGTTGGACAGCGTCGTCAGCTCGTCGGTGACCGCCTGCCGCTCGACCGTCTCGTGCAGGCCCACGTTCTCGACCGACACGCCCGCCTGCCCGGCCAGGTAGTGGAAGAGCTCGCGGTCCTTGTCGTCGAACGGGACCCCACGCCGCGCCACGGCCATGATCCCGGTGACGCGCGGCGGGCCGTCCGGGCTCTGGTCCGGGGCGGTGCGCAGCGGGTGGGCGAGCGCGTGCAGGTCGCCGCTGGACACCGTCGCCGGGCGACCGGTGGCGAGGACGTCGGACTCCCCCAGCCGGATGATGTCCTCCAGGCCCGCGGGGTCACCACCGACGGCGAGCTGGCGGAACTCGCCGCCCTCGTCGGGGCGCAGCGTCGCGCGGGCGGCCCCGCCGGGCCCGGCGACGCCCTCCACCGCGGTGCGGACGAAGATGTCCAGCAGCGCCTCGCGGTCGAGGTTCGACGCGGCGGTGTCGCCGATCGTCCGCATCGCGCTCGTCAGGCGGACCTCCTCACGCTGCAGCGCCTCGACCTTCTCCTGCAGCTGCCGGCTCATCGCGTTGAACTCGGTGCCCAGCGCGGCGAACTCGTCGCGGCCGACGGTCGGCACGACGATCCCGAAGTCCCCCTCGCCGATCCGCCGGGCGGCCGCGAGGAACTCCGCGATCTGCCGCTGCAGGGCGCGCGCGACGATCAACGCACAGAGGAACGCGAGCACGAAGAACCCGGCCAGGAGACCGATCGCGAAGCCGCGCGAGGACTGCCGGTCGTTCGTCGTGCGCGCCTCGTCGGCGAGCACGGTGATGCGGGTGCGGCCGCCGTCGAACGCGGGCGCGGTGAAGCTCGCGCTGCGGTAGGAGATGCCGCCGAGCTCGACGACCGACGGGACCGTCGGCAGCACGCCGGGCTGCACGTCGGCGAGCGTGTCGATCGGCGCCCCGCGCGGGCGCGACACGACGACGTCGAGATCCGTGGCCTCCTTCACGAGCGTCGCGTAGGAGCGCGGGCCTGTGGTCGAGACGAGCAGCGAGCCGAACGAGCGGCCGCCGTCGTCGCGCAGCTCCCGGACCGCGGGGAAGACCGCGTCACGCGACCCGACGTCGACGAACGTGCCCGCCGGACGCCGGATCACCAGCCGCTTGAGCTCGAGCTCGCCCACGAGCGTCGCCGCGCGCCGCCGCGCCGCGGCGGCGTCCCCGGCGCGCAACGCGGTCGCCAGCAGCACGTCCTGGGAGACCTCGACCGCGGCACGGTCGGCGTCGTTGCGCGCCCGCTCCTGGAGGTTGATCGCCGCCTCCTGCCGGGCCGCCAGCCGCGCGTCCGCCTTGGCCGACTCGTTGTCGTCGAGCAGCCGGAAGACGATCACGCTCAGCGAGATCATCGGCACGATGACGATCGCGACGAAGAAGAACGTCAGCCGCCCGCGAAAGCTGCGCAGGAAGCTGAGGAGGCGGGACGTGGGCATGGGACAGCGCCAGCGTACCCGCGCCGGGGGCGGCGTCCAGCCGCTGTCCGTCCGTCCGGGCTACCCGTCGACGTAGGCCGAGGCGTCACGAGCGACCGCGACGGTCAGCACGCGGCCCCCCGACACCACCGCCCCGCGCGCCTCCTGCGCCCGGACGGCGCGGTCGACGAGCTCGCGCGCGGCACGCGGCGCGGTGAACCCGTCGAGCCCGTCCAGCAGGCCCGGGTCGGCGGCGGAGTCCCAGTCCTCGACGAGCCCGGCGTGGCGCTCCTCGCTGGTGACGAGCTGCCGCGACCCGAGGAACGCGCCGATCGCCTCGGGCTCCTGCGGCGGGCGGCCGCAGCGCACCGCGCCCTGCCAGATCTCCCCGCGGGCGCGCGCGGGACTCCAGCCGGCGACGTACACGCGCACCGACCAGTCGCGGCCGAGCGTCTCCTCGTCCGCGTCGGGGGCGGCGGCGAACGCGGCGCGCACCAGCGACGGCGCGACGAGCGCGCAGAGCTGCTCGGTCAGCTGCTCCGGGTCGGTGGGGGGCGTCGTCAGCTCGCGCTCCCAGAAGCGGACGCGCTCCGCGTTGGTGACGATCCCGCGGCGCGTCCAGTCGGGCAGCAGCTCCGGGTCGAGGTCCGGCTCGAGCCGGTCGGCGACGACGCGGCCGTCGTCGTCGAAGCTGAAGCGGTCGTGGTCGGGCAGGTGGTCGCGGCCGCCGAACGCGACCGCGAACCGGTCGAGGACCGGCAGCACCTTCACCGTGCGGTCGCCCTGCACCGCCGAGCGGCCGTCGGCGGCCAGCCCGAGGGTCGTGGGGGTCACGGCGAGCCCGATCGCGGTCATGCGATCAGCCTAGGGCCCCGCGGGTCAGCGGCGGACCGTCACGCGCCTCGTCGCCGTCCGGCGCACGCCGTCGGGCCCGACGACCTGCAGGCGCAGCGTCACGGTCGGCCGCCGGGCGCGCCGCAGCTGCCGCCGGCCCGCGGTCGTGAGCGTCAGCGTGACCCGCGCGGTCCGTCCCGCGGGCACGGCCGTGCGACCGCGGGCGAGCGTCGTGCGTCCCCGCACCGCCGTGGCCGTCCCCGTGACCGCGCACGCCCGGCGCGCACCGGCCGGACAGCTGACGAGGAACGGCGTGCGCAGACGGCGCCCGCGAAGGCTCGCGGTCCCGGACGTCCGGATCCGCGCGGGCCCGGTGGTCGTCGGCGGTGCGGCGGCGGGGCCCGGCGTCACGGTGGGCCCGGGGGCCGGCGGCGTGGTCGCGGTGACCGGGGCGTCCGGGGTCGGCTCCGCGACCGGCGTCGGCAGCGTCTCGACGCCGCGACCGCGCAGCTCGAGCCCGAGCTCGAGCTTCCGTCCGTCGACGTCGACGGTGAGCGGGACGGACCGCCGGCCGAGCCCGCCGGGGACGAACGTGTAGTGCAGCCGGCAGCTCGTGCCCGGCGGCAGGACGGCGCCGCAGTCGTCCTCGACGGTGCGGTCGCGCGTGAACGGACCGAGCTCGTCCGGCGCGAGCTCGCCCGAGGCGTCGCGGAGCCGGACGTCGAGCTCGCTGGTCCCGGTGTTCCGCAGGACGGCGGTGAGCGCGATGCCCGGCCGCCCGTCCGGGAGCGCGTCCCCGAAGTCGAGGACCGGCGGGGTCAGGGTGGCGCCGCGGCGCACCCCGGTGCCCGCGAGCGTCACGGTCCGCTCCGGGGCGTCGCTCGTGAAGGCGAGCGTCGCGGCCTTGTCCCCCGGGCTCGTCGGGTCGAACGCGAACCGCACCGAGCAGCTCGCGCCGACCGCGAGCACGAGGTCGTGCGTGCAGTCCCCGTCGGCCGGGGGCTCCAGGACGAAGTCCTCGGCGTCCGGCCCGCGGAGGCTCGTCGCGTCGTAGGTGACCGGTGCGCTGCCGACGTTCTCGATCCTCAGGAAGTCCCCGTAGTCGGTCGCGCCGTCGTCGACCTGCTGCTCCCCGAAGCGGTACCGCTCCTGCTCGAAGATCGCGTAGCGCAGCCGGCGCTCCGTCCCGACCGCGGAGAGCGGGACGCTCAGCGGCGGGGCGTTGCTCGCGACCCGGATCGCGGCCGACCGCGCACCCGTCTCCTGCGGGACGAACCGCACCCGCACGGTGCACGTGTCGTCCGGGGCCAGCACCAGTCCTGCGGCGCAGTCGCCGGCCTGACCGGTCAGCAGCTCGAAGCGATCCGGCGCCGCACCGGTCAGCGTCGGCGCCGAGGAGAGCTTCGCCGGGCCGGTCCCGGTGTTCCTGACCGTCGTCGACTGCGCGGCGGACGGACCGTCCGCGACCACCCGGGACCCGAGGTCCAGCGCGGCCGGCGTCGCCGTCAGCAGCCCGGATGCGGCATGGACCCGGACGGTGACCCCGTCGTCGTCCCCGCTGACGAGGTCCAGGAGCCCGTCGCCGTCCATGTCGGCGAGCGCCAGCGCGTTGGGCTGCCGGGCCGGGAACGTGTCGACCGTGCCCGACGCCCGGGCGACGCGGACGCTCCCGTCGATCAGCGCGGCGCCGTCGAGCGCGCCGTCGCCGTCGAGGTCGGCGACGTTCAGCGCGGTCCCCGGATAGGGCGTGGCGTCGAAGGTGACCCCGCGGCCGGCGGAGGAGAGCACGCCCTGGCCGTCGTTGGCGATCCGCTGGATCCCCACGCCGACCGACGGCGCGCCCGTCAGGAGGAGCAGGTCGTCGACCCCTGCGGCTCCCGGGACCGGGACCAGCGACGCGCTGTAGGCCGTGCGCGGCCGCGCCGTGTCGTACGGCACGAGCGCACCGTCCTGCACGCGCAGCCCGCCCGGCTGCGTCTGGGCGCGGCAGACGCCCCCGCCGGAGCCGCAGACGACCCGCACGGCACCGAAGGCGATCTCGGGAGCGCCGGAGCCGTCGAGGTTCGCGGGCGCGATCGAGCCGATCGTGACGTCGGGAACGGTGGTGCTCGCGTACGGGGTGATCGAGCCGTCCGTCCCGCCGGCGTAGAGCCGGACCGCGGAGCCGCTCTGCGGTGCCGTGGCGATGTCGAGGCCCCCGCCCGGCACGAAGTCGGCGACGGCGAGACGCAGCGCCCACTCGGGGGTCGCGACGTCGACCCGGTCGAACCCGGCACCGGTGCTGCCGGCCCCGGTCGCGGTCCGCAGCAGGGCGTGCAGGCCGGCGCTGTCGACCCACACGACGTCGTCGCGGCCGTCACGGTCGAGGTCGCGCACGACAACGTCGACCGCCGACGGCGCCGGGACCGACAGCAGGGACGCGTAGTCGAGGTCGCCGTCGTCGCCCGCGTCCCCGAGCCCACGGGCGAGCTCCAGCCGGTCGTCGGCGACCGTCGCGACGTCGCGCACGTCGCCGGCGTCCAGGAACCCGGCCGCGACGGCCCGAACGGTCTTCCCCGCGGTCGGCGCGACCGCGGACGTCGAGCCGGCGAACGGGTACGCGACCGCGGACGGCGCCGCGACGGCGAGCGCGAGGGACGCGGCGAGTGCCGCGAGGGCGAGCGGGCGTGGCATGCGACTGGAGAGCTCCCGGGACCGGGCGGCACGCCTCATGCGTCCGCCGACCGGTCATGGTGGACGGCGGGCCCGTCCGGAACGTCGTCCAGCTGACGTATCTTCGACCGCTGTCGCGCCGGACCCGGCCCGGGTCAGGCGGTCGCGGCCGCCGCCCGCAGCCCGAGCCGCGCGACCGACTCCTCGCGCATGACGTTCTTGCGGACCTTGCCGGTGACGGTCATCGGGAACGCGTCGACGACCAGCACGTAGCGGGGGATCTTGTAGTGCGCGAGCCTGCCGGTGCAGAACGCGCGCAGGGCGTCCGCGTCGAGCGCGGGGGCGCCGTCGCGCAGCTGCAGCCAGGCGCACAGCTCCTCGCCGTAGCGGGCGTCGGGCACGCCGACGACCTGGGCGTCGAGGACGTCCGGGTGCGTGTACAGGAACTCCTCGACCTCGCGCGGGTACACGTTCTCCCCGCCCCGGATGACCATGTCCTTGGAGCGGCCGACGATGTTCAGGTAGCCCTCGTCGTCCATCGTCGCGAGGTCCCCGGTGTGCATCCAGCCGGCGTCGTCCTTGGCCTCCGCGGTCTTCTCGGGGTCGTTCCAGTAGCCGCGCATGACCGAGTACCCGCGCGTGCAGAACTCGCCGGTCTGCCCGCGCGGGACGGTGAGGCCGGTGAGCGGGTCGACGATCTTGACCTCGACGTGCGGACCGACCCGGCCGATCGAGCCGACCCGGCGCTCCAGCGGATCGTCGCGGCGGGTCTGGGTCGAGACCGGGGACGTCTCGGTCATGCCGTAGGCGATCGAGACCTCCTCCATGTGCATCTCGTCCACGACCCGGCGCATCACCTCGGTCGGGCAGGGCGACCCGGCCATGATGCCCGTTCGCAGCGACGTCAGGTCGTGCTCGGGGAACGTCGGGTCGGCGAGCATCGCGATGAACATCGTCGGGACGCCGTAGAGCGACGTGCACCGCTCCTGCGCCACCGCGCGCAGCGTCGCGGTCGGGTCGAAGCCCGCGGCCGGGATCACGACGCAGGCGCCGTGGCTCAGCGCGGCGAGGTTGCCCATGACCATGCCGAAGCAGTGGTAGAAGGGCACCGGGACGGCGATCCGGTCCGCGTGCGTGTAGGAGCACAGCTCGCCGACGAAGAAGCCGTTGTTGAGGATGTTGTGGTGGGAGAGCGTCGCGCCCTTCGGGTTGCCGGTCGTGCCGCTCGTGTACTGGATGTTGATCGGGTCGTCGGGGTCGAGCCCGGCGAGCCGCTGCGCGAGCGCCTCCGCGTCAACGGGCGTGGCGGCCAGCGCTGCCCAGTCGTCGTCGCCGAAGAACACGACGTCCTCCACGGCGGGGGTGTCGGCGCGGACCTCGGCGACCATCGCCCGGTAGTCGCTCGTCTTGAAGTCGGGCGCGCTGAACAGCAGGCGGATCCCGGACTGGTTCAGCGCGTACGTCAGCTCGTGCGTACGGTAGGCGGGGTTGACGTTCACGAGGATCGCGCCGACCTTCGCGGTGGCGTACTGGACGAGCATCCACTCCAGCCGGTTGGGCGCCCACACGCCGACGCGGTCGCCCGCCGCGATCCCGCGTGCGAGCAGCCCGCACGCCACCGCGTCCACCGCGGCGTCGAGCTGCGCGTAGGTGAGCCGCACGCCCTGCTCGCAGGAGACCACCGCCTCCCGGTCGGGATGCTCGGCGGCGACGCGCCTCAGCAGGCCGCCGATGGTGTCGCGCAGCAGCGGGGTCGCGGACGCGCCGTGGGCGTAGGACAGCTCGGGCATGGACCGACGCTACCGGCGCGGCTCGCACCGGTGTGCGGGGTGTCGGGGGACGCGCTTGAATGCGCGGGTGCGCCGACCCGACCCCGTCCTGCGCGCCGCGCTCGCGATCGGCCTCGCGACCGGCGCGTACGCCGTCTCCTACGGGGTGCTGGCCGTGGCGGCGGGACTGTCGGTCGCGCAGACCTGCGCGATGTCGGCGCTCGTCTTCACCGGGGCGTCGCAGTTCGCGGTGATCGGGGTGCTCGGCGCGGGCGGCAGCGCGGCGGCCGCCCTGGCCCCGGCGCTGCTGCTCGCCGCCCGCAACGGGCTGTACGGGCTCGCGCTCGCGCCGGTGCTGCGCGGCGGCCGGCTGCGGCGGGGCGTCGAGGCGCAGCTCGTGATCGACGAGTCGACCGCGATGGCCCGGGCCCAGGCCGACCCGCACGGGGCGCACCGCGCGTTCCTGCTCACCGGCCTGAGCGTGTTCGTCTGCTGGAACGCCGGGTCGCTCGCCGGGGCGCTGGCGGGCGAGGGGATCGGCGACCCGCGTGCGCTCGGGCTCGACGCGATGTTCCCGGCCGCGTTCCTCGCGCTGCTGTGGCCGCAGCTGCGCGACCGTGCCACGCGGACGGCGGCGGGCGTCGGCGCGGCGGTCGCGGTCGCGCTCGTGCCCGTCGCGCCGGCGGGGCTGCCGATCCTCGCCGCGGTGCTCGGCGTGCTGCCGGGGCTGCGGGCGCTGCGCGCGGCCGCGCCGACCGACGACCCCGCGGACGCCGCGTGAGCTGGACCGCGCTGCTGCTGCTGGCCGCCGCGGCCTGGGCGATGAAGGCGGCCGGGCCGCTCGTGCTGGGCGGCCGCACGCTACGACCGGACGTCGAGGCGGCCCTGGGGCTCGTGCCGGTCGCGCTGCTCGGCGCGCTGATCCTCGTGCAGACGGTCGACGGCGGCGAGCGACTGGTGCTCGACGCGCGCGTGCCCGCCCTGGGCGTGGCGGCGCTGCTGGTCTGGCGGCGGGCGCCGTTCCTCGTGGTCGTGCTGGTCGCCGCGGCGACCGCCGCGACGCTGCGCGCGATCGCGTAGGCCCGCGCCGGTCCTGGCGCGTACCCCTTGTCGTGAGCTCTTCCCCGTCCCGTCCCGTCGTCGTCGTCGGAGCCGGCCTCGCCGGTCTCGCGTGCGCCCGCGCGCTGCACGAGCGCGGCGTCCCCGTCACCGTGCTGGAGGCCGACGACGGCGTCGGCGGGCGCGTGCGAACGGACGTCGTCGAGGGCTTCCGCCTGGACCGCGGCTTCCAGGTCCTCCTGACCGGCTACCCGCAGGCGCGCGCGCAGCTCGACCTCGACGCGCTGGACCTGCGCGAGTTCCACGCCGGGGCGCTCGTGCAGCGCGGCGGCCGCCAGGTCGTCGTCGGGGATCCGCGCCGCCACCCGCTCGAGGCGCTCGGCGCGCTGCGCGGCGGCCTGGCCGCCCCCGGGGACGCGCTCGCGCTCGCGCGGCTGCTGCGCGACGCGCACCGCGCGGTCCGCGACGGCGCCGACGCTCCGGGCGCACCGGCCGATACGACGACGACCGCGCAGGCGCTGCGCGACGCGGGCCTGTCGGACGCGCTGATCGACGGCTTCCTGCGGCCGTTCCTGGCGGGCATCACGCTCGACCCGCGGCTGGACGTGAGCGCGCGGTTCCTGCGGTTCGTCCTCGGGTCGTTCCTCGCCGGGGGCACCGCGGTCCCGAACGCGGGCATGCAGGCCATCCCCGAGCAGCTCGCGAGCCGCCTGCCCGCCGGGACGGTGCGGCTGGGCGTGCGCGTGACCGACGTCGACGAGGACGGCGTGACGCTCGCCGACGGCGGCCGCGTCGACGCGGCGGCCGTGGTCGTCGCCACCGCCGGGCCGGTCGCGGCGCAGCTGCTGCCCGAGGTCCCGGACCCCGGCAGCGTCAGCACCACCGCGCTGTGGTTCGACGCCCCCGCCTCCCCGACCGCCGGCCGGCCGATCCTCGTCCTCGACGGGGACGGGCACGGGCCGGTGAACAACGTCGCCGTGCTGTCGGACGTCGCCCCGGGCTACGCGCCGGCGGGCCGCACGCTCGTCAACGCGAGCATCCCCGGCGACGCGCCCGGCGACGACGCGACGACCGAGACCGCGGTCCGCGACCAGCTGCGCGGCTGGTTCGGCGCCACGGTCGACGGCTGGCGGCTGCTGCGCACCGACCGGATCGCCCACGCCCAGCCCCGCCAGGAGCCGGGCGCCCTGGAGCCCGAGCAGCGGCCGGTGCGGTTGCGCTCCCGCCTGTGGGTGTGCGGCGACCACCGCGACACCGCGTCGATCAACGGCGCGCTCGCCGGCGGCCGGCGCGCGGGCGTCGAGGTCGCGGTCACCCTGCGCGAGGCCGCTCGCGCAGCGGCCTGAGCGGCGCGCGGTCGGTGGCGGCGGGCGCCCGATCGGCGCGCCGCCGCGGATCGATCGCGGGGACGCGCCGCGAGCGGGCGTCCGGGCGGTCGATCCTGCTACCTTCCGGGACCCGTCTGGGGCTGTAGCTCAGCTGGTAGAGCGCTGCCTTCGCATGGCAGAGGCCAGGGGTTCGAGTCCCCTCAGCTCCACTCGACGCGAAACCCGCCCCCGAGGCGGGTTTCCTCGTTCCGGGGGCCGGTCGACCGCCGTCAGACCGGTCGCAGCTCGACGGGCAGGCCGTCGGCGGGGAACGGCCCGGTGCCGAAGTCGATCACCGGGTCGTAGGAGGCCGGGACCGACCAGCGGCGCGTGAGCAGCAGCCGGTGGAGGATCGCCTTGACCTCCATGCCGCCGAAGTGCATGCCGATGCACTTGTGGACGTTGCCGCCGAACGGCGCCCACGCGTACTTGTGAGAGAGGTCCTCGCGGCGACCCTCGGCGAACCGCTCGGGGTCGAAGCGGTCCGGGTCGCTCCACCACGGCTCCATGCGCTGGCTCGGGTACAGGCCGACCGCCAGGAGCGTGCCCTGCGGCACGAAGCGCCCGTCGATCTCGGTGTCGGTCAGCGTCCGCCGCGCGACGATCCCGACCGGCCCGTTCATCCGCAGCGTCTCGCGGAAGGCGAGGTCCATCGCCGGGAGCGCGTCGAGGTCGTCGTAGCCGATCGCCTCCTTGCCGAGCGCGACGGACTCCTCGCGCAGCCGCTCCTGCCACTCGGGGTGCTGGCCGAGGTAGTGGACCATCATCGTCGTGGTGATCGTGCTCGTGTCGTGCGCGGCCATCATGAGGAAGATCATGTGGTTGACGATGTCGGCGTCGGAGAACCGCTCGCCGTCCTCGCTCTCCGCGCGGCACAGGACGCTGAAGAGGTCGTCGCCGTTGCTCGCGCGCTTCGTGGCGATCTGGTCGCGGAAGTACTGCTCGAGGTAGCGGCGGCTGCGCAGCCCCTTGTGCCAGCGGCCGCCGGGGACGTCGGCGCGGACGACGGCCTGACCGGCGACGACGGTCTCGACGAACGCCTCGTTGACGCGGTCGGCCTCCGGGCCGAGCTCCCCGCCGACGAAGACCTCGGTCGCGATGTCGAGGGTCAGCTGCTTGATCGCCGGGAGCAGCGGGAACGCGCGGCCGACCGGCAGGCGCTCGACCCCGCGAGCGATCGTCGGGGTCATGTTCTCCTGGTAGACGTTCAGCCGGTCGCGCTTGAACGCCTGCTGCATGATGCGCCGGTGGTGGCGGTGCTCCTCGAAGTCCATGAGCATCACGCCGCGCTCGAAGAACGGGCCGATCAGGTAGTTCCATCCCTGCTGGCTGGAGAACGCGCCGTCGCGGTTGGCGAGCACGGTCTCGATCGCGGACGGGCCGAGGACGAGCGCGACCTGCGTGCCGAAGCCGCCCAGCCAGGAGACGCTGCCGTAGCGCGCGTAGCGGTCGCGCGAGAAGGCGATCGTGTCCTGCAGGAGGTTGAACGTGTAGCCGACGCCGGGCGGTCCCGGGTCGCCCATCACGGGCTGCAGGCCGCTGCCGGCGGGCGGCTGCGCGAGCGCGCGGACACCGCGCTCGGGCGCGCGCCGGGCGGCCGCGGCGGCGGCGCGGCGGGCGCGGACGCCGACGGGGATCGGCTGGTCGGTGAGTCGGGTCAGCAGGCGTTCCGTCATCTGGGTCGCTAAGGTACCAGATGACGTGAGCCGCGCGGAGACGATTCCCGAACCGCCCCCGACACCCCGCGTGTACGGCGGTCAGAGCGCGGACTCCCGCGCCCAGGCCCGCCGCGCGCGGCTGCTCGACGCCGCCTTCGAGCTCGTCGCCGAGCACGGCCGCCAGGGCGTCACGATCGCCGCGGTCTGCCAGGCGTCCGAGCTGAACAAGCGCTACTTCTACGAGTCGTTCACCGACCTCGACGAGCTGCTCGCCGCGGTCACCCGCCGCCTCGGCGACGACGCGATCGCCACCGCGATCGGGGCGATCGACCCCACCGACGACGGCGACGCCCGCATCCGCTCGGCCGTGCACGCGCTCGTCGCCGACATGACCGACGACCCGCGCCGGGCGCGCGTGCTGTTCGGCGCCGTGCCCCTCGGCGACACCGCCGCCGGGCACCGCAGCACGACCATCCACCGCATCGTCGCCGCCGCGACCGCCGAGGGCCGCGAGATCCTCGGGGACGCCGCGGAGGCCCGGATCGCCCAGGCCGCGGCGATGCTCGTCGGCGGCACTGCGCACGTGCTGCTCGACTGGCTCGACGGGCGCCTGGAGGTCGACCGCGACGCGATGACCGAGGACCTTGTCGCGTCCTGGCTGGCCATCCGCGACGCGATCTCCCGCCCCGATCGCTGAGCACCCGCCCACGACGCTCCGGATCCCGGTAGCGTCGGCGGATGGGTCGAGGAGCTCGCCGCGCATCGCTGGTCGCCGTCGTCGTCGCCGCCGTGCTCGGCGCGACCGGAACGCCGCCCGCCGCGGCCGCATCGCCCGCCGTCTGCGGGCCGCAGGACCGCACCGAGACCGGCCTGCAGGGGCAGATCCCGGTGGCCGACCGCGTCAGCGGCCGGGCGGCGCGCGGCTACAACTGCAACCTCGACGAGGTCGGCGCCTTTCCCGGCACCGCGTTCGCGAACTTCGACACCTACCGCAACTGCGCGTACTACTCGGACACGATCGGCCTCTACAGCGCCGAGGGCGGCACCGTCGTGCTCGACGTCAGCGACCCGCGCAACCCCCGGCAGACCGACTACCTCACCGCGGGCCCGTTCCGCAACGCGGGCGAGTCGCTGCGCGTGCACCCCGGCCGCGGCCTGCTCGTCGCCGACCGGTACACGATCTCCGGGGTCGGACGGCTCGACGACCCCGCCTCGCCGCGACAGCTCGCCGTCTACGACATCTCCGGCGACTGCCGCAAGCCGAAGCTCCTGGCCGACACGGTCATGCCCAGCGCGGTCGGCCACGAGGGCTGCTTCCAGGCGGACGGCAACGTCTACTACATGGGCTCCACGGACACGATCACGCCGATCGACCTGACCGACCCGCGCAACCCACGCCAGCTGTCGGCGCCGCGCCCGTACGGCATCCACGGCTGCTCCACGAGCGCCGACGGCACCCGCGGGTACTTCGCCGACATCGGGCTCGGCCGGCTGCTCATCGCCGACACCAGCCAGGTGCAGCAGCGCCGGCCCGACGCGGCGATCACCCCGATCGGGGAGCTGTACCTGCCCGACAACGGCGGCCAGCAGTCGACGATCCCCCTCACCTACGACGGGCGGCCCCACCTCCTGAACTGGGGGGAGTACCGGTCGCTGGGCAGCCAGTGCATCCCCGGGGAGAAGGCCGTGTCGAACTTCGGCTACCCCGTCATCGTCGACCTCTCCGACGAGACGAGGCCGCGCGAGGTCTCCCGCCTGCAGACCGAGGTGATGCTCCCCGAGAACTGCGCGAAGATCCTCGCCGACCGCGCGTTCCTGACCGTCGACGGCCTCACCGCCGGGGACGTCTTCCCGGTCATCGGCTCGCAGGTCTTCCTCTACGACTCCCACTACTGCTCGGTCGACCGCGTGATCGACCCGACGATCACCGCGTGCGCGAGCTTCGGCTCCGGCGTGCGCGTCTACGACATCCGCGACCCCGCCAAGCCCCGCGAGATCGCGTACTACAACCCCGGCACCGTCAGCACCGGGGCCGGGGCGCTGCTCGCCAACGCCACCGTCGCGCGGCCGGTCATCCGCTCCGACCTCGGGCAGATCTGGTTCCCCGACGCCTACAAGGGCTTCCACGTCGTGCAGTTCCGCGACGGCGTCTGGCCGTTCAAGGACCAGGACCCCTGCCCGCACGAGGACGCCTACCTCGCCCAGTACGACCTCGGCTACGAGGACTGCCGCGCCCAGCGCCGCAAGCCCGTCCAGCTGCCGAGCTCCGCGCCGTGCCGGTCACGGCGCTCGTTCGACATCCGCCTGCGGCGCGGCGTTCGCGCCCGCGTCGCGCAGGTGTTCGTCAACGGGAAGCTTGTGCGCACCGTGCGCAACACGCGCACCGCGCGCATCCGGCTCACCGGACTGCCGAAGGGCCGCTACACCGTGCGCGTCGTCGTGCGCACCACCGGCGGCCGGCGCATCGTCGAGACCCGCCGCTACCGGACATGCGTGCCCTCCGGTCGCCGGCCGACCAGCCGCGCCGTCACCGTCTCGGTCGCCGACCAGCGGCAGATCCAGCAGCTGCTGCTGCTCTGCCGGCTGGTCGCCGCGCGCGCCGACTGAGCTGAGCGCTCAGGGCAGGCGCGCGCTCGCCGGCCGGACGTCGCAGTACTCCCCGCAGGTCAGCGTCGAGAACCCGTAGACCCGCCCGGAGACGATCGGCCGACGGACGCCGCGATCGCCGTCGTAGACGCCTCGGTACCGACCCGGGCTCCCGGCGACGGGCCGCATCCGGACCTCCCGGCCCAAGAAGGTGACCTCGAACCGTCGGGCCGGACGGTCCAGCCGCGCGGCGAGGACCACCCGTCGGCCCCCGACCGGATCGCGACGCAGGCGGACAGCCCCGAGGATCCGTGGGATCGGGTAACGGGCCACTACGCGGTTCACCGCCCTCGGGTTCGGGAACCGCTGCACGCGACCGTCCCGCAGGGTGACCTCGAGGAGCAGGTCGAAGCTCCGCACGGACGGCGGGAACACGGCCAGGAACGTCCGCCCGACCGCCCCGACCGGCAGCACCCGCCTTCCCGCGGCCGTGACCACGGCGACCTCTCGCACCCGGCTCGCGATCGCGCCGACGAGCACCGTGCGGCGCGGGGCGGACGGCCCGGGACCGAACGTGCCGGGCCGCGACCGCGGCTCGACCGCGATCGTGCGGGCGAACACCGCACCGCGCGTGAGGTCCCCGCACACCGGGCGCAGGCTGGTGGAGTCCCGCCGGGGATCGCGGCCCGCGTCCTGGTTGACCTGCACGCAGGTGCGGCGTGCCGTCGGCCGCGGACCGCCCTGCGCCCACCACATCGGCAGGCCCTCGGGGTCCGACGCCAGCGCCACGCCGTCGGGGCGAAGCGTCGGCGGGAGACTCGTGCGGTAGTAGCGGGTCGAGCCGTCGGCCAGCCTCGCCGTGAGGAGGGCGCTGCCGCGCGCCGCCTCCCCGTACAGGACGAGGAACGCCCCGGTCCGCGAGCGCGGGACCACGAACGTTCCGCCGGGCCCGGCCACGGTCAGGCGCCGGACCTGGGGCCGGACCGTCCCGCCGATCGCGACGCCCGCCTTCGTCCCGGAGCCGACCGAGACCGACCACGGCCCGTCGCCGCGAGCACCCAGGGGCCGGCAGGGGCCGCCCTCGGCCGTCGGGTAGCGGCGCAGGCGCGCCTCGGGACCCTGCGCGTGGCACGCGTACCGCACCAGCGTCCCCCGGCGGACCTTCGACCAGGGGAACTGCAGGACCGCGACCGTCGGACCGCCGTCGGGGTCCGTCGCCCGCAGCTCGATCGTCCCGGTCGGGGGCGCTCCGGCCACCGGGGGTCGCTCGACGGGGCGGCCGATCGACACGACCCCCGGGACGTCGATCCCGGCGCGCGGAGGAGCCGGATCCGGCGGTCCGCCCGAGGCGACCACGACCCCGGCCACCGACGCCGCGAGGACGAGCAGCAGGACGGCGCGGGCTCGGGTCACGGTGAGACCTCCTGATCGATCGCGGGGGTTCGGCGCGCCGGAACGGACGGCGCGGGCGGCGCGGGCCGCCCGGCGAGCGCCACGGTCGCCCCGCGCCGGTCCAGCGCCCGGACGCCCCGCACGCCGACGAGGTCGTGGTCGCCGAGGGAGCACCACGAACGCCCGCAGGTCGTCCGGGAGGTCACGGGCGCGGAGCAGGTCGGCGTCGGGAGCCGGGGGCGTGGTCGCGATCACGCGCACCGTCGGGGTCACGGAGCGCGTGACCGTCACCTCGACCCGGGAGACCGGACCGCGGACCGTGCCGCCCACGAGCCCCTGCGCGGCGGCCGCGTCGAGGCTCGTCGTGAGCGGCGCGAGCCGGTCGACCGGCGCGCAGCGGCCCGCGCCCGTGTCGCGACGGACCGTGAACACGCAGACGCCGACGGCGGAGCGTCCCGAGAGCGCCGCCCGGTAGGCCTCCACGCTCCAGGCGCCGCGACCGTCGACTCCGGCAGCGAGGGTGGCACGCCGTCCGTCCGCGACCTGGACCGGCAGCGGCGTCTCGCCGCCGGCCAGCCCGGCCCAGTCCGTCGCCGTCCCGGCCGCCGGGACCGCGACGACCAGCGCCGCCGCCGCGACACTGCCGACGAGACGACGGCGCCGACGGGCCTCGCGACGCTCCGCCCGAACCGCGTCGCCGAGCTGCTCGCCGAGGCGATCGAGGGCTCCGATGTCGCTCATGGCCGCCCCTCCGCCGCCACGAGTGCCCCGTCGAGCGCCCGCAGCGCCCGCGAGACCCGGGCGCGCGCGGTCTGCTCGGTGACCCCGAGCGCCGCGGCGACCTCGGCGTAGTCGCGCTCCTCGACGACGCGCAGCCGCAGGACCTGCTGCTGCGCGTCGTTGAGCGCCAGGAGCGCCTCGCGGACCGCCGCGCGCTCGGGGGCGGAGTGGACGAGCTCCTCGACGCGCGCGTAGGACTCGTCGTCCATCGCGGGCCGCTGGACGCCGAGCCGTCGGGTCGCCCGGCGCTGCACGGCAGCGTGCCGGTACCAGTGTGAGAGCTGACGGCGCGCGATCCCGTGCAGGTACGCGGCCTCCTCCTCGCGCGTGCGTCCACGGAACCTCCGCCGACCGGTGAACGCGGCGGCGAAGGTCTCCGCGACGAGGTCCATCGACGCTTCCGGGTCCATCGTCCGGCGGGCGAAGAACCGCAGCAGCGGCTCGGCGTGCGCCGTCCAGAGCTCCCGGAAGGTCGATGGTCCCAGACGGGGTTCCACACCCCTACAGTGCCGCCGGCCCACACCGTGTGACAACCGATGCGGGCCCGCGGCACGGGCCGTGTACGGATTATCCGGACAGCCCTGTCCGGATAATCCGTACATCGCGGCCGCAGACGGCCTCAGCGGATCGACGCGAACTCCGTCGAGACGAGCAGCGCGCCCTCGCTGGCCGGGTAGGCCTCCTCGCCGTGGGCGACGAGGTCCAGGCCGGTGCCCTCCTCGTCCTCCGCCACGCGCAGCGGCATGAGCGCCCCGATCGCCTTCAGCAGGCCGTAGGTCACGACGAACGCGTAGACGATCGCGGCGACGACGGCGATCAGCTGGTCCCAGAGCTGGCCGGCGTTGCCGTAGATCAGGCCGTCGGACACGCCGTTCCAGCCCGTCTCCGCGACGAGGCCGATGAAGATCATGCCGACGACGCCCGCGGTGCCGTGCGCGGCGAGGACGTCGAGCGTCTCGTCCAGCTTCGTCTTCGGACGCCAGAGGATCACCGCGTAGGACGGGAACGTCGCGACGACGCCGAGGACGAGCGCCCAGCCCGGGGAGATGAACCCGCCCGCCGGGGTGATCGCGACGCAGCCGACGACGATCGCGGTGGCCGCGCCGACCGCGGTCGCCTGCTTGTTGCGGATGACGTCGAGGATGATCCAGGTGACGAGCGTCGCCGCCGGCGTCAGCAGCGTGTTGACGAACGCGAGCACGCCCGCGTTGCCGGTCGAGAAGCCGGAGCCGCCGTTGAAGCCGAACCAGCCGAACCACAGCAGGCCGGCGCCGACGAGGACGAACATGCCGTTGTGCGGCAGGATCGCCTGGCGGCCGTAGTCCTTGCGCGCGCCGACGACCATCGCCGCGGCCACGGCGGAGAAGCCGGACGCGATCTCGACCGGGACACCGCCCGCGAAGTCGAGCGTGCCGCCCTCGATGAGCCAGCCGCCGCCGAACGCCCAGTGCGCGAGCACCGCGTAGACGAGCACCGACCACAGCGCCGCGAAGATCAGGAACGGCACGAACCGCATGCGCTCGACGACCGCGCCCGCGACGAGCGCCGTCGTGATGATGCAGAACGTCGCCTGGAAGGCGAAGAAGACGATGTGCGGGATCGTCATGCCCTCGCGCGGGACGAAGTCGACGCCCTGCAGGAACGCGTGGCCGAAGCCGCCGATCAGGTCGCCGTCCCCGTCGAACGCGAAGGAGTAGCCGATGACCGACCAGGTCAGCGTCGCGATGCCCATCGCGGCGACGCACATCATGAACGTGTTGAGCGTGTTCTTCGCGCGGACGAGACCGGCGTAGAAGAGGCCGAGCGCGGGCGTCATCAGGAGGACGAGCGCGGTGGCGACGAGCATCCAGGCGGTGTCGCCCGTGTTGACGGCGGCGATCACGGGGTCACGTCCTTCGTCGGGGTGATGGCCTGGTTGTCGGCCTCGCCGGAGCGGATGCGCACGACGCGCTCCAGCGGCAGCACGAAGATCTTCCCGTCGCCGACCGCGCCGGTCTGCGCGCCCGCCGTGATCGCCTCGATGGCGGGGTCCACGAACTCGTCGGAGACCGCGATCTCGAAGCGGACCTTCTCGGCCATGCTCACGGACACCGTGGTGCCGCGATAGGTCTCGACCCGCTCGAGCTCCCCGCCGTGCCCCTGCACGCGGGTGATCGAGAAGCCGCGGATGTCGGCGGCGTAGAGCGCGCCCAGGACGTCGTTCGTCTTCTCGGGACGGACGATCCCGATCACGAGTTTCATGCGGTTCTCCTGCTTGGTTGACCCAACCCGGGACCCGAAGGCCCCTGCGACCGCCAAGCCTGGCGGGCAGGCGCCGCCGGGTCGTTGTCCACCCGTATGAACCGCGGCGCGCGCGGTTGTCCACGTGGCGAGTTGGTCCGTATCCCCCTCGATGAGGATCAGCGACCGGATCAGCGCCACGCTCATGCACGCGTCCGCGCGGTACACCGTGCGGTACGGGAAGGACCTGCGATTCGCCGGGCAGGACCTGCCCGCCCCCGCCCGCCGCAAGCTCCCCACCCGGCACGGGCGCGTGACCGTGTACGAGTACGGCGGGACCGACGGTCCCGCGCACGTCCACTTCCACGGCGGCGCGTGGCTCATGCGCTACCCGCAGATGGACGACTGGTGGTGCCGGTACGTCGCGGCGACCGCCGGCGTGCGGGTCGTGAACGTCGACTTCCGCACCGGCCCGTACGTCCAGTACCCGGTCGCGCAGGAGCAGTGCCACGACGTCGCCGCGGCGATCGCGCAGGAGGCGCCGGTCACGGTCGGCGGGTTCTCCAGCGGCGGCGGCAACGCCGCGTCGGTGTGCCTCCAGGCCCGCGACCGCGGCACGTTCACCGCGCGCCTGCAGGTGCTCGGCGTGCCCGCCCTGGACCTCGCGTCCGAGCTGCCGACCGGCGCCGGGATGATCTCGCCGTCGCTGCGCGGGCTCGTGCGCCGCGTGTACTTCCCCGACCCGGCGTCCCGCGCGGAGCCGTACGCCTCCCCGGTCCTCGCGGACGACCTGTCGGGCCTGCCGCCCGCGATCGTGCTGACCGCGGAGCGCGACACCCTGCGCCGCGACGGCGACACCTACGCCCGGCGGCTGCGCGAGGCGGGCGTCGAGGTCGTGCACGACGTCACGCCCGGCGCCGACCACTACTTCCTCACCGAGGACCCCGTGCGGGCGCGCACCACCATGGCGATGGTGGCCGAGCGGGTGCGGGACGCGCTCAGCGCTCCCGGCGCTTGACCAGGAGCCAGCGATCGTCGGCGGTGCGCTGCAGCGCGAAGCCGCCGGTCAGCCGCTCCCCGTGCAGGACGAAGACCGCGTGGCCGCGCTCCAGCGCCGCCGGCCACGGGACGCGTCCGCCCTGCTCGTACGGTCCCGCGTCCCACGTCGGGCCCGTGGCGGCCGGGGCGTCGGGGGCGAGGGGGAGCGCGAGCCGCTTCTCCGACGGCTCGGTGGACGGCGGCTTGCGCAGCGCCCAGCGCCGCCGGCCACCGTCGACCTCCAGCGCCAGCTCGTAGCCGCCGTCGTCGGTCTCGCGCACGGCGAACGCGCCGGCCGGCACGCCGCGGATCGCGAACTGCTCGTGCCCTTCCACCGGCACGTACTCGAGGTCCAGGCCGCGGACCTCGGCCCGCGGCGGACCCTCGTTGAGGAACGAGATGAAGCGGTCCACCGCGCCGTCGGGGCCCTCGGCGTGCACGTGCACGGTCTCGCCGTCCTCCCCGTTGCGGACCCAGCCCAGGACCCCGAGCTCGCGGGCCCGGGCGACCGTGGCGTCGCGGAAGAACACGCCCTGGACGTGCCCGACGACGGTCGCGCGGATGGCGGTCAGCTCCTCGTCCATGGGCGCGATCGTCGCACGCCACTCCGGGATCTGGCACGCTCCCGCCCGTGGGGGAGCGAGGAGCGCCGTGACCGAGATCGTCCTGCCGATCGCCCTGGCGATCATCATGGCCACGCTCGGGCTGACCCTGACGCCCGACGACTTCCGTCGGATCTTCCGCGCGCCGCGCGGCGTCGTGATCGGCCTGGGCAACCTGCTGCTGCTCTCGCCGCTGTGGGGGTTCCTCGTCGCCGAGCTCACCGGCCTGGACCCGGTGATGGCCGTCGGCCTCGTCCTGCTGGCCGCGTCCCCCGGCGGCGCGATGGCGAACCTCCTCACCCACCTCGCGCGCGGGGAGACCGCGCTCAGCGTCACGATGACCGCCGTGTCGTCGGTCTGCGCGGTCCTGACCGTGCCGCTGTTCCTCACGCTCGCGATCGACCACTTCGACGCTCCCCTCGGGGACGACGTGTCGATGCTCGGCACGGTCGTGCGCGTGTTCAGCATCACGCTGATCCCGCTGGCGATCGGCATGACCTACCGGGCGCGCCGGCCCGAGAAGGCGCTCGCGCTCGAGCCGCGGATCAAGCCGATCAGCCTCGCGGTGTTCGCGCTCGTCGTGCTCGGCGCGGTGATCAGCGAGTTCGACAAGGTCACCGACTCGTTCGCGGAGGTCGCGCCCGCCGCGCTGCTGCTGAACCTCGTCGCGATGTCCGCGAGCTTCGCGATCGCGCTCGCGGCGCGGCTGCCGGAGCGGTCCGCCACCGCGATCGCGATGGAGCTCGGCGTCCACAACTCGACGCTCACGATCACCGTCGCCACCTCGATCGACAGCGAGCTGGCGATCCCCGGCGCGGTCTACTCGGTGTTCATGTTCCTCACCGCCGGGCTGTTCGCCCGCGTGATGGGACGCCGCAACGCGGCGGCGGGCGCCGAAGCAGCCGCGGCCGCCCCCGCCTGACGCGCCCATCCGCACCCGCCGGCCATTGTGGGCTGCGAGGCTACGGACTATGCGCAAGCTCCAGGCCCAGGGCGTCCACCACATCACCCTCGTCGGCGCCGACCGGCAGACCTCGATCGACTTCTGGGAGGGGGTGCTCGGCATGCCGTTCGTGTTCGAGCAGCCGAACCTCGACAACCCCGGGGAGAGCCACCTGTACTTCGACCCGGGCGACGGGCGCCTCATCACGATCTTCACCAACGAGGACCGCACCCCGGAGCCGTCGCGCACGCCCACCGACCCGGGCTGCGTGCACCACCTCGCGATCAACCTCTCGCAGGCGACGTTCCGGCAGGCCGTCGAGCGGCTCGACGAGCGCGGCATCACGCACTCCGGCGTGAAGGACCGCGGGTTCATGGACTCGATCTACTTCACCGACCCGCTCGGCTTCCTCATCGAGCTGGCCTCCTACCGCTTCGAGCCGCCGGCCGGCGTGACGCACACGCAGGTGCTGCTGCTCGCCCACCAGATCCGGGTCGAGCGCGGCGACTACAACATCGCGCCGATCCACCTCGCCGACGCGATCGAGCAGCTCGTGCTGCGCACGCAGGAGTCGCTGTCGGACGACCGCACCCCCAAGCGCGCCTACCGCGGCTGAGCCCGCTCAGGCGCGGCGTGGCACCCGGGCGGTGACGCGCCGCACCTGGCCGTCGAGCGCGACGGTCAGGGTCAGCGTCAGCCGCCCCCGGACGCCAGCCACGCGCCGGGCGCTCGTGCGCGACAGCCGCAGCACGAGCGTGCGCGGCGCCGTGGTCACGCGCCGCGCGGCGCGGTAGAGCGTCACGCGGCGGCCACCGATGCGGGCGGACACGCGGACGCGGGCGACGCCGTCGGCCCCGCCGACCGCCAGCGCCAGGCGCCGGCGCACCACGACCGCTCGGCGCGTCGCGCGGCGCGGATGCACGACGAGCCCGGACGGGCCCGGCGTGACCGCCGGGGCGGGCGCGGGGGCCGGCGCGGGCGCGGGCGGGGCGGGCACCGGGTCGGGCACGAAGCGCGCCTTGAACGAGAAGTTCGCGAACCGCTCCGTGCGGTCCGGGCGCGTCACCGGATCGGACGCGAAGCCGAAGACGAGCCGCGGCCCGCCGCTGCCGACCTGGACGGAGATCCCCTCCGGCTCGCGGAACGGCAGGTCCGCGAGCGACGCCGTCGTGCCGATCCGGCCCCGGTTGCGCGTGCGGGGATCGAGCGTCACCGCCCGGATGTACGCATTCCCGGGCTTGGGCACGTGGTCGTAGGAGTCCCCGTAGTAGAGGTAGGCGCGCGTGCCCGCGACCGTGTAGCCCTGCGAGGTCGCACGGGCACCGCCCGGCCGGTTGCGCTCACCCGCGCTCGGGGTGGTGCCGAGGACCCGGCGGCGGTCCCAGCGGCCCGCGAGCGCGTCGGCGCGCGGGACCGCCATGAAGCCGTAGACACCCGAGCCCGCCGCGTACCGGACCACGAGGTCGCCGGTCACCGGGTCGATCACCGGTCGCGGCGAGCGTGAGCCCAGCCCCGGCGGGGTCACGTCGCGGACGGTCGGGGAGCGGGGCGTGACCGTGCGGCCAGGCGTGTAGACCACGCGGGCCACCCGGGTGCCGAAGCCGACCCCGGAGCCGTTCGGACGGCTGGCCGACTCCACCCAGATCGAGATCGCCGAGCCGTCCCGCGACACGCCCATCGAGACGCCGTGCCCGAAGCCGTCGAGCCGCATGCTGTCGCGCAGCCGACCGCCGAGGTCGAGCCGGTTGAGCCACAGGTCACCGTCCTTCTTGGCCCCGCCCTCGACCGTCTGCAGGACGAACAGGCTGCGGCCCGCCTCGTCGAACGCGAACGACTGCAGGGCGTTCGGGCCCCGGAGCTTCGCGCCGAGCAGGCCGCCCCGGAAGTGGTCGGAGGGCGCGGTCACGTCGAACGCCCCGTCGGGCAGGCCGAGGCCCTGCGCGGACGCGGCCGCCGGGAGGGCGGCCGGTGCCCCGAGGGCGAGCGCGACGAGCGCGGCGGCGGGGAGGCGACGCATGCGCCTCCCCTACCCCCATGCACGCCGGGACGTGCATGAGGGATCCGTGAGAGCGCCCGGGCTACGGGCGCTGCGGGCGGGCGGCCTCGAGGGCGGCCTGGACCTTTGCGGCGTCGAGCCCGAGCTCCTTGGCGAGCGCGGCGGCGAGCTCGCGGTCACGGGTCTCGTGCTCCGCGCGGTGCGCCTTCTCGGCGGCCTCCACGGCCGCGGTCGCCTTCGCGGTCGACACGTCGAACGCCTTCGCGAGCGCCGCGACCAGGGCGGACCGGTCGGGCTTGGCGCCCGGGGTCGGGCGTGCCGTGCCGCGCTCCGGCCGGTTGGCGTCGAGCACCTCCTGCACCTGCGCCTGCGTGACGCCGAGGGCCTTGGCGATCGCCGCCGCGCGGTCCGCACCGCGCGCCGACCGCTCGCCCTTGGCGGGCCGGACGGCGTCGAGGGCGGCGCGGAGCTTCGTCTCGGTCACGCCGAGCGTCTTCGCGAGCGCCGCCGTGTCCATCCGCGGGCCGTGGCCGCGACCGCCCGGACCGCGCGCGGCGCGGGTCTCGACGGCCGTGACGGTGAAGTCGCGGTCGACCTTCACCTCGACCTCGGTGCCGTCGGCCTTGCGGACGTGCGCCTCGTAGATGCCGCCCTCGTCGGTCTCGACCCGCAGGACGGTGCCGCCCGGGACCTTCTCGAGCGCGGCGGCCCGGACCTTTTCGGCGGTCTCGCCGGTCAGCGCCGTCTCGTTCGGGGCGCGACGCTCGGTCGCGGTGCCGGACGGGCCGGTCGTGGAGGCGGCGGTGGCGTACGCGCCGCCGCCGAGGGGACAGGAGGACGGCCGACGCGATCGCGGCCGTGCGCTTGGTGGAGGGGATCATGGTCGTCAGGATCGGCGCCCGGGCTGAGCGCCGGCCGGGACGACCCTGGGAATCCCCCAGAGCCGTCAGCGCACGCGCACCGCCCGGGTGCGCGCCGTCAGGGCCAGCGTGCCGCGCCGCGCCCCGACGCGCGCCGCGTAGCGTCCGGCGCGGCGCACGCGGAACGTCACCCGGTAGGCGCCGACCCGCGCCGAGACCCGCCGCGTGGCGACGACGCGTCCGGCGCGCCGCAGCGCGACGGTGACGCGCGCGCCCCGCGGCGCGTTGCCGAGCACCGTGATGCGCCGCACGCGGCTGCCCCGCCGCCGGGCGGTCGCGCTGATCCGGGCCGTCAGCCGCGCCGTCGGCCCGCCCACCGGGACGTTCGCCGGCGGGGCGCCCGCCGGGACCGGCAGCGCGGTCTGCGCGGCGGGCAGGGTGAAGCCCGGCGCGGTCGCGGCGTCGATCGTCTCCTGCGGCACGGTGATCGGGGCGTCCTCCAGCCACGTGTCCAGGCGCTTCGGCCGCTTGAGCGCGGCGGCCTCGGTGCGGCGGTGACGCAGGAACGGCAGGTCGACGGTGCCGCGCACCAGCGTCACGGTCTGCTGCGTGCCGACCGGCGTCCACCACTCGGCGTCCGCCGAGCCGACGCGGACCCCGACCCGGTGCCCGGCCGGCAGCTTCCAGTCCTGGCCGTAGAGGTCCAGCTCGACGCGCCCGTCGGCCGGGACCAGCGACGCCTCGCGGCTGAGCAGCAGCGCGCGGCGGTCCGGGGCGATGTCGTACACGTCGACCGACAGCGACGCGCCCGGGCGGGCGGCGGCGAGCTGCAGGGAGGCGTGCGGGACGCCCGCATAGTGCGCGTCGTGCGGCAGCGGCGGGCTGATCGTCCACGCTCCCAGGCCGTCCGTGCCCACCGGCAGCAGCGACGCCTCGCCGGTCCCCCGGTTGAGGCCCGTGTCCTCGTAGCGGCCGCCGGGGGTCAGGGTGGTGCGCAGCGGCTGCACGTCGGCGGGCGGCCACGACCGCTCCGTCCGCCAGCTGCCGTCGGAGGTCTGCACGCGGATCGGCGGGTCGCGGTCCACCGGCGCGTCGGCCAGCGGGACGCCGCGGACGTGGTGGTCGAAGAACCGCATGACCTCGGCGTGGAAGCCCGCGAGGTCCCGCCGGTCGCCGCTCTCCTCCTCACCGCCGCGGATGTGGTCGAACTGCCCGTACCAGGCACGGTGCCCGCGGCCGCCCAGCGCGTTGAAGAACCGCCAGGCGCTGGCCACCGGCTTGGTGTTGTCCTCGAGGAACCCCTGCGTGAGGAACAGTGGGACGCGCCCGCGCCCGACGGCCTGCCGCACGAGGTCGCGGGCCTGCCAGAACGGCGTGCTCTTGTCGCTGTTGCCCGCCTGCTCGAGGTAGCCGCGGACCGGGCAGCCCGGTCGCTCGAGGTCGTTCAGCGCGTTGAGCTGGTACTGCGGGGAGTCGCTCGTGACGATGCCCGGGGTCGCGGCGATGTCGTAGTAGAGCAGCGGCGTGCCGAGCGAGTTGAGGGAACCGCACGCCGTTGGCGTAGAGGTACTCGTACTGGTCGTAGACCGGCTCCATCGAGACGACCGCCTTCAGGCCCGGCGGCTCCTTCACCGCGCCGACCAGGCCGGTCACGCCCAGGTAGGACTTGCCGTAGATGCCGACCGACCCGGTCGACCACGGGGCGTTGGCCGCCCAGCGGACCGCCTCGACGACGTCCGCCTGCTCCCCCGGGCCGGCGAAGTCCAGGCAGCCGGTCGAGCCGCCGGTCCCGCGCGTGTCGACGAACGCGAAGGTGTAGCCGCGCTGCATCAGCCGCCCGTGGACGAAGAGGTCCGTCCAGACGTCCGACGGTCCCGCCTGCTTGCCGACCGGGAGCGCCGGGTCGCCGTCGAGCGCGCCCGTGAGCCCGAAGCCGCC
The DNA here is from genome assembly GCF_009707605.1 of Conexibacter sp. W3-3-2. Classification (NCBI taxonomy): domain Bacteria; kingdom Bacillati; phylum Actinomycetota; class Thermoleophilia; order Solirubrobacterales; family Conexibacteraceae; genus Conexibacter; species Conexibacter sp. W3-3-2. The sequence goes on from NZ_WLYW01000001.1 coordinate 2,875,559, forward strand.
CGCGTGCGCGAAGTACGGGCCGATGGTGAGGATCACCGGGGTGCGCGCGTCCCGCGGCAGGCCCTTGGGGCGCAGGACGTCCGCGTGCAGGACGGTCCCGTCCGCCTCGGTGATGTACTCCTCGGTCCACTCGGCACCCACCCGCGGGTCCTCGTACCAGCGGGGACCGGACGGCAGGTCGGGGTTCGCGGCGACGGCCGCGGACGGCAGCAGCAGCACGGCGAGCAGCAGCGTCAGCAGGAGGGGGCGTGCGCGCATGTCAGCGCGAACGACGGCGGCGCCCGAACCATGCGGTTGCCCCGGCCGGACCGGCGGGGTTAGGGTCGGCCGGTCCGAGGTCCGAGAGGAGAGGTCCCGATGTCCGCAGCGCCCGTCGCCGTGCTCACCGACGCGCAGCGCGCCACGCTCGCACTGGTGTGCGACACCTACGCGCCCGCGGTGCCGAGCGCGAGCGCCGACCCGGTGGAGCGCGCGTTCCTCGAGCGTCCCGCGACCGCGGTCGGCGTCGTCGAGCAGGTCGAGGGCCTGATGGGCCAGGTCATGACCCCGGAGGAGATCGCCGGGTTCGCCGGCCTGCTGGAGGCGCTGGCGGATGCCGGGTTCGACGCGGCCGATCTCGCGGGGCGCACCGCGATCCTGCACGGCGTCGCCGCCGACCCGGCGGCACGGCTCGGGCTCGACGCGCTGCGCGGCCTGACGATGCTGTTCTTCTACGGGCTGCCGGGCGCCGACGGGCGCAACGTCAACTGGGACGCGATCGGCTTCCCGGGACCGCCGAGCGCCCCGCCGGCGACGCCCAAAACGCTCGCGGTGCACGAGGTCTCCGGGGAGCACGCCGTGCTCGCCTGCGACGTCGTGGTCGTCGGCTCGGGCGCCGGTGGCGGCGTCGTCGCGGCGCGCTGCGCCGCGGCCGGCAAGGAGGTCCTCGTGCTCGAGGCGGGCCAGTACCGCAACGAGGCCGACTTCTCCAACCTCGAGGTGCCCGGGTACTTCGAGCTCTACTACGGCGGCGGGCTCGCCTCGTCGGAGTCCGGGTCGCTCGCGATCCTCGCGGGCGCCACGCTCGGCGGCGGCACCGTGGTGAACTACATGAACTGCGTGCGGCCGCCCGCAGCGGTCCTGGCGGAGTGGGCGGGCCACGGGCTCGACGGTCTCGACGACGACGCGTTCGTGCGCGACCACGTCGACGTCGTGCTCGAGCGCATCGGGGCGAACACCGAGGCCACGACGCAGAACGGCACCCACCGGCGGATGCTCGCCGCCTGCGACGCGCTGGGCTACGAGCACCGGCCGCTGTGGCGCAACGCCGCCCCCGACGACGACCCCGAGCGATGCGGCTTCTGCCTGCTCGGCTGCCAGCGCGGCTGCAAGCGCTCGTCGATGACGACGTGGCTGCAGGACGCCTCCGACGACGGTGCGCGGGCGATCACCGGCTGCCACGTCGACCGCGTGACGGTGGACGCGACGGGCACCGCCACCGGGGTCGTCGCGACCGTCACCGCGCCGGACGGCACGACCACGGCGCTGACCGTGCGCGCGTCGACCGTCGTCGTCGCCGCGGGCTCGATCGAGTCACCCGCGCTGCTGCTGCGCTCCGGGATCGGCGGGCCGGCGGTCGGCCGGAACCTGCGCGTGCACCCGGCGTTCGTCGTCTACGGGATCTACGACGAGCCGGTCGAGGGCTGGCGCGGGCAGGTGCAGTCGGCGCTCTCGGACCACTTCTTCGACGTGCAGGACGGCCACGGCTTCCTGCTCGAGGCGGCCGGGCAGATGCCCGCCTTCGCGGCCGTCGCCTACCCGTGGGACAGCGGGGAGCAGCACAAGCGCCTGATGCGGCTGATGCCGAACACCGCGCCGTTCATCACCGTCGCGCGCGACCACGGATCGGGCCGGGTCGTGCTCGACGACCGCGGCCGGGCGGTGGTGCGCTGGGACCTCGACGATCCGGTCGACCGCGAGCTGGCGGTCCGCGCGCACGTCGAGCTCGCGCGCATGCACGTCGCCGCGGGGGCGGCGGAGCTCGTGACCACGCACGCGCGCGAGCTGCGCTGGCGCCAGGGCGACGACCTCGACGCGTTCCTGGACCGGCTGCGCGAGGCGTCCTACGACGCCGGGCAGGTGACGTGCTTCAGCGCCCACCAGATGGGGTCGTGCCGGATGGGCGGCGACCCGGAGACCTCGGTGGCCGACGGGCGCGGCGAGCTGCACGATGCGCCGGGGGTGTGGATCGGGGACGCGAGCGCGTTCCCGACCGCGCCGGGGGTCAACCCGATGGTCACGATCATGGCGCTCGCCGACCGCACCGCGGAGGCGATCCTCGCGGGCGATCAGTCCCTGGTCGCGTCGTAGGCGGACTGCGCGGCGAGGACCTCGCCCATCGAGCCCTCGACGAGCTCGATCAGGGCGACGAGCTGCTCGGCGAGGCGCGCGCCGAGCGGCGTCAGGCGGTACTCGACCTTGGGCGGGATCGTGCCCTGCACGTCGCGGACGACGAAGCCGTCGCGTTCGAGCGCCTGCAGGGTCTGGGCGAGCATCTTCTCGCTGACGCCGTCGACGCGGCGGCGCAGGGCGTTGAAGCGGGCGGGACCCTCGTGGAGCGCCCCGAGGGCGAGCGCGCCCCAGCGGCCGGTGACGTCCTGCAGGACGAGCCGCGAGGTGCACGCACGGGCGAAGACGTCGCTCTCGAGGGTCGGGTCCACCGACCGATCGTAGCGGATTGATAGTGCTAACTTTTCGATAGTGCTAGCTTTTTCGCCATGCCCTCCATCGCCATCACCGGCAGCACCGGACAGCTCGGCCGCGCCACCGTCACCCACCTCCTCGACCGCGGCGTCCCCGCCGCCGACCTCGTCGCGCTCGCCCGCACTCCCGCCGCCGCCGACGACCTCGCCGCCCGCGGCGTCACCGTCCGCGCGTTCGACTACGACCAGCCCGAGACGCTCGCCCCGGCGCTCGACGGCGTCGACCGCCTCCTCCTCGTCTCCGGCAGCGAGCCCGGCCGGCGCATCCCCCAGCACACCGCGGTCATCGAGGCCGCCCGGACCGCGGGCGTCGGACTGCTCGCCTACACGAGCATCCTCAACGCCGAGACCACCCGCATGCAGCTCGCCGCCGAGCACCAGGAGACCGAGCGGCTCATCGCCGACAGCGGGCTGCCCGCCGTGCTGCTGCGCAACGGCTGGTACACCGAGAACTACACGCGCACGCTCGACCAGACGCTCGAGCACGGCGCGCTCGTCGGCGCCGCCGCCAGCGGCCGCGTCGGGCTCGCTGCCCGCGACGACTACGCGCTCGCCGCCGCCGTCGTGCTCGCCGGCGAGGGCCACGCGGGCCGCGCGTACGAGCTGTCCGGCCCGGCGATCACGCTCGCCGAGCTCGCCGCGACCATCTCGACCGTCGCCGGCCGCGAGATCCCCTACCGCGCGCTCGCCCCGGCCGACTACGAGCAGCTGCTCGTCGGCGCGGGCCTGCCGGCACCGGTCGCCGCGATCTTCGCCGACGTCGACGTGCAGATCGACGCCGGCGCCCTCGAGCACGACGGCGACGACCTCGAGCGGCTCATCGGCCGGCCCGTCACGCCGGTCGCGGACACCGTCCGCGCCGCGCTCGCGTAGGCGCCGCTCAGCAGCGCGGAGTGGTCGACGCCTCGTTGGCGTCGAAGAACGCGCGGAGGGCCTCGGCGTGGAGGTCCTCGAGCGCGGGCAGCAGTGCGCCCGCGATCGGATGGGCGGCCATGTCGCCCTCGCGCTCGAGGTGACGGCCCATGCCGAACTCGGCCACGGCGTCCTTCAGCACGCCGACGCGCGCGATCGTCGTCTCGATCCGCGCCGTCGCCTCCGCGTAGCTCATGTCGGCGAACTCGTCGACCAGCGACGTCAGCTCCCGCAGCGCGAGTGCCTCGTCGGTCGACATCGACGCGTTCGCGAACCGCGCCTCGCGGATCGTGCGCAGCGCGTGCAGGGTCGCACCGATCTGATCGGTCGTGAGGTCGAACACGACGGTGACGGCGGGCAGACCCTCATGGTCCAGCCGGACGTCGATCAGATGTGGGAGCTCCACGAAGTGCATGTGCCTGTGTATCGGACGCAACGGTCGGAAACCGGAGCGGTCGTTGCGTATCCGTGCCCGGAACGGTGACAGATCATCCGTGCGGGACGGGCGCCGCACCGCCCGCGCGGCGACCGCGCCCCGGCACGACCACCGGGTTCGAACCGCCAGGAGCCCGCATTCTGGGCGTGGTTGCAGGGCCGGTGCAGGGGGACCGGCGGGTCGTCGCCCAGCCGCCCTGCGCCTGAACCTGGCACCGGGGCAGTCGATGCCTGGCGCCTCGGGGTCAGTCCTCGGGCGGCGCCTCGATCGCCGCCAGCAGCGACCCGGCGTCCACCTGCGCTCCGACCTGGACCGGCAGCTCGGTCACCGTGCCGTCCAGCGGCGCGACGATCTCGTGCTCCATCTTCATCGCCTCGAGGACCAGCAGCGGCGTGCCCGCGGACACCTCGTCCCCGACGCGCACGTCGACCCGGATCACCGAGCCGGGCATCGGCGCGAGCAGCGATCCGGGCGCGTCCTGCGCGCTCGGATCGAGGTAGCGCTCCTGCTCGACGAGGTCGACCTGCCCGGCCGGACCGGTCACCGCGGTCGGGCCCGCCTCCAGGCCCGTCGCGCGCCGCACGCTGAACGCGTGGCGCACCCCGTCGACCTCGAGCACCACCGCGTCCGCGGCGGCGGACAGCAGCCGCACGTCCCCGAGCGGGGCGTCGTCGACCGCGATCCGGTCCAGGCCCTCGCGGCGGAAGCGGTACGTCACGCGCAGGACCGCGTCGCCGTGCGCGTACTCCACGAGCTGGTCCTGGGACGGGCTGTTGCGCCAGCCGCTGGGCAGCGTCGCCTGCACGACCGCCGCGTCGCGCTCGGCCGCCTGCCGGGCGAGCGCCGCGGCCGCCGCCGCCAGCCGCACCTCCTGCGGGGAGGCGAGCGGCGCCCGCAGCGGCAGCGACTCGTCCCGGTCCAGGAAGCGCGTGTCGATCTCCCCGGCGAGGAACCGCTCGTCCTCCAGCAGCCGCACGAGGAAGTCGCGGTTGGTCCGCAGCCCGTCGATGTGCGTCTGGCGCAGCGCGGCCGCGAGCGTGCGCGCGGCCTCCGCGCGCGTCGGGGCGTGCGCGATGACCTTCGCGATCATCGGGTCGTAGTAGATCGAGACCTCCGACCCCGACTCGACGCCCGCGTCGACGCGCAGGCCCGGGCGGTCCTGCGGGAACACCAGGCGCGTGAGCACCCCGGTCTGCGGGAGGAAGTCGCTCGCGGGATCCTCGGCGTAGAGGCGGACCTCGATCGAATGCCCCACCGGCTCCGGCTTCCTCGCGTGCGCACCGATCGGCGCGCCCGCCGCGATCTGCAGCTGCTCGCGGACGAGGTCGACGCCCGTGACCTCCTCGGTCACCGGATGCTCGACCTGCAGGCGCGTGTTGACCTCGAGGAAGAAGAAGTCCTCGCTGCCGTCCGCGGCCAGGAGGAACTCCACCGTGCCCGCCCCGACGTACGCGATCGCCTCGCCGGCGGCGACCGCGGCGTCCCCCATCCGCGCGCGGAGCTCCGGCGACACGGCGACGGACGGGGACTCCTCGAGCACCTTCTGGTGGCGGCGCTGGACCGAGCACTCGCGCTCGCCCAGGTGCGTGACGGTGCCGTGCGTGTCGCCCAGGATCTGGATCTCGACGTGGCGGCCGCGCTCGACGAACCGCTCGAGGAGCATGCTGTCGTCGCCGAAGGCGTCCTTGGCCAGCCGCCGTGCGGCGCCGACGGCGGCCTCGAGCTCGTCACCGCTGCCGACGACCTGCATCCCCTTCCCGCCGCCCCCGGCGGACGGCTTGACGAGCAGCGGGTAGCCGACCCCGTCCGCCGCCTCGCGCAGTGCTGCGCCCTCGAGGCCGGTGACGTCGGCGTCCGGCAGCACGGGCACGCCCGCGTCGCGCAGCCGCGACTTGGCCCCGATCTTCGACCCCATGGCGTCGATCGCCTCCGGGGTCGGGCCGACGAAGGTGACGCCCGCGTCCGCGCACGCGCGCGCGAAGGACGACGACTCGGCGAGGAAGCCGTAGCCGGGATGGACGGCGTCGGCGCCGGTGCGGCGCGCCGCGTCGAGCAGCGCGTCGACGCGCAGGTAGGACTCGGCGGGCGTGTTGCCGCCGAGGCGGACCGCGACGTCCGCCTCGCGCACGAACGGCATGTCCGCGTCGGCGTCGGAGTACACGGCGACCGTGCGCAGGCCCATCGCGCGCGCGGTGCGGATGATGCGGCGGGCGATCTCGCCGCGGTTGGCGATCAGGAGCGTCTTCATGGTCGTCCCTCTACATCCGGAAGACGCCGTAGCCGTCGGCGCCCTCCACCGTGCCGGAGTGCACCGCGCTGAGCGCGAGGCCCAGGGCGGTCCGCGTGTCGCGCGGATCGATGATGCCGTCGTCGTAGAGCAGGCCGCTGTTGGCGAGCGCGAGCGACTCGCGCTCGATCTGCTCCTCGACCGCCTTGCGCATCGCGGCGTCGAAGTCCTCGTCGTAGGGCTTGCCCTTCGCCTCGGCAGCCGCCCGGGCGACGATGCTCAGCACGCCCGCCAGCTGCTGCGGACCCATCACCGCGAGCTTCGCGTTGGGCCAGGCGAAGACGAAGCGCGGGTTGTACGCGCGCCCGCTCATGCCGTAGTTGCCCGCCCCGTAGGAGCCGCCGGCGATGAGCGCGAGGTGCGGCACGGTCGAGTTCGTGACCGCGTTGATCATCTGCGCACCGTGCTTGATGATCCCCTTCTGCTCGTACTCCTTGCCGACCATGAAACCGGTGACGTTGTGGATGAAGAGCAGCGGGACGTCCATCCGGTTGGTCAGCTGGATGAACTGCGTGCCCTTCTGGGCCTCCTCGCTGAAGAGGATGCCCTGGGTGTTGGCGATGATGCCGACGGGGAAGCCGTGGATCGCGCCCCAGCCGGTGGTGAGCGAGGTCCCGTAGAGGGGCTTGAACTCGTCGTAGTCGCTGCCGTCGAGGATCCGCGCGATGACCTCGCGCATGTCGAACGGCTCCTTCAGGTCGATCGAGGCGATCCCGGCGAGGTCGTCGATCGGGGCGAGCGGCTCGCGGACCGGCAGGCGCGAGGGTCCCGGGCCGGCCTTGCGCCAGTTGAGCCGTCGCACGACCTGGCGGCCGAGGCGCAGCGCGTCGGGCTCGTCGGCGGCGAGGTAGTCGGCGAGGCCGCTGGTGCGGGCGTGCATGTCGGCGCCGCCGAGGCTCTCGTCGTCGGACTCCTCGCCGGTCGCCATCTTCACGAGCGGCGGGCCGCCGAGGAAGACCTTGCTGCGCTCCTGGATGAACACGTTCCAGTCGCACATGCCGGGGATGTAGGCGCCGCCGGCGGTGCTGTTGCCGAAGACGATCGAGACCGTCGGGATGCCCTGCCGGGAGAGGCTCGTGAGGCGGCGGAAGGTGTCGCCGCCGGGGATGAAGATCTCCGCCTGCTTGGGCAGGTCCGCGCCACCGGACTCGACCATCCAGACGAGCGGCATGCGGTTCGTCTCGGCGACCTCCAGCGCGCGCGTCGAGCGCTTGCCGGTGAACGGGTTGATCGTGCCGCCGCGGATCGTCGGGTCGGTCGCGATGATCACGCACTCGACGCCCTCGACGACGCCGATGCCGGTGACGACGCTCGCGCCGAGCTCGTAGTCGGTGCCGTAGGCGGCGAACGGGCTGAGCTCCAGGAACGCGCTATCGCGGTCCAGCAGCTGCTCGATCCGCTCGCGCGGGAGCAGCTTGCCGCGCTTGCGGTGGCGGGCGACCTTGCTCTCGCCGCCCCCGGCGCGCGACTGCTCGAGCAGCGCGTCGAGCTGGTCGAGCAGCTCCATCATGCCCGTGCGCTTGCGCTGGAAGTCGGCGGCGGCGCGGTCGACCTTCGTCCGGATGACGGTCACGCCGACGATTCTTACATGATCGTTTAACTCTGTGGGAGAGTTTGCGCCGTGGGTGAGCCGGTCGACGTCACACGGGCCAAGCTGCTGGACGCGGCGCACGACCTCCTGGTCGAGCGCCGTGGCACCGAGCCGTCGGTCGCGGAGCTCTGCGCGCGGGCGGGCGTCAACGTCGCGATGGTCAGCTACTGCTTCGGCGGGAAGCGGCAGCTGCTCGACGCGGTGCTCGACCGCACGGTCGTCGGCGTCGTCGCGCAGCTCGACGCGCTCGAGGCCCTCGGGCTGACGCCCGTCGAGACGCTGCGCCGCCACGTCGCGGGCGTCATCCAGAACTACCTGCACTACCCGTACGCGGTCGCGCTCGGCGAGCGCCTGGGCGACCCCGACGGCCGCCTCGCCGCCGCGTTCGCGCAGCCGCTGCTGGCGTTCCACACGCGGCTGCTGGAGCGGGGAGCGGCCACCGGCGACTTCCGCGCGGGCGTCGACCCGGCGCTGTTCTTCGCGACGCTCGTCGGCATGTGCGAGTTCTTCTTCAGCGCGCGCACCTGGATGGCCGCGGCAACGGGCTCCGACGTGGACGCCGCCCTCGTCGCCCGCTTCACCAGGCACTGCGAGGCCCTGGTCCTCACCGGCCTGGGAACCTGAGAGTGCGGCCGGGTGTGTCGCGACGTTCCACGGCGTGGTCACGGTTCCGCGACGACCTGGTGGTAGCGCCGTGACACGACGTCCGGTGGGCTCCCCGGTGTGCCCACACCGGTCGACATCCGCATCGCGCGGACCATCCGCGACGGCGGCGGGATCACGACCCGCAAGGCGCTCCGCGCAGCCAAGGTGACCCCCGCGTCCCTGCGGCTGCGCCTGGAGGCCGGGACCCTCGTCGAGATCCACCACGACGTCTTCGCGTTCCCCCAGGACGAGCTCCAGCCGACCACGGCGTTCCGCGCAGCGGTGCTCTCCTGCGGCGCCGGCGCGGTCCTCAGCCACGAGGCGCTCGCCGTCCACGCCGGGCTGCTGCGGCGCCGCGACGGGGAGGGACTCCCGCTGCACGTGACCGTCCCGCGGGCCCGCAACCCGCGCCGCGCGACGCTCACCGTCCACCGGATGGACCTCGCCCCGCACGAGCGGACCGAGATCGGCGGGCTCCCGTGCACGACGGTCGCCCGCCTGGTCTACGACCTCGCGCGGGCCGGGTGGGCCCGGCGGCGGCTCGAGCGCATCCTGGACGAGGCGGCGTTCCGGGGCTCGTGGCGACGGTGGGAGCTCGAGCGCATCCTCGAGCAGGCCGCCGACCACCCGGGTGCGGCCGTCCTGCGCGCGGTGCTGCGCGAGCACGTGCCCGGCACGACCCGGACCGCGAACGAGCTCGAGGAGCGGCTCCTGGCGATCTGCGACGCGCAGGGATGGCCCCGCCCGATCTGCCAGCAGCCCGACCGCCTCCGCGACGGGTCGCGCATCCTCCACGACTTCCTGTGGCCGGCGCTGCGGCTGATCGTGGAGACCGACGGGGACCGCGGTCACCGGACCCGCAGGCAGCGCCGACGCGACCAGCGCCGGGACGACGCCATGCGGCGGCGGGGGTACACCGTCGTGCGACTGCGCTGGTACGACGTGTTCGAGCGGCCCGACCGCGTCGTCGCGCTGCTCGCACCGCTGCTCGACGGGCGTCGGTGACCGGCGCCGGGAACCCCACGACGCGGTCGGCCCGCGCCTGGGGTTCCCGGGGCCCGGGCGTCGTCAGTGCCGCCGGGGGCGGACGGTCACGCCGACAGCCACGCCGCCGGGTTCGCCTCCAGCATCGTCGCGAGCTGCTCGTCGGTCACCCCGAGCTGCTGCATCGCCGGGATCTCCTCCTCGAAGATCAGCGTCGCGTGCCACCGCGGCGCGAGCATCTGCAGGACCTCCTGGGGGTACCAGTCGATCGTCGCGCAGCTGTCCTGCCCGAGCATCATCCGGTCGGCGTACCCGCGCGAGGCGAGCTCCGCGACGACCTCGTTGCGGCGCGCGGACGGGTTGAAGATGTCCAGGCCGAAGCGGTCCATGCCGATCCACACGCCGGTCTCGAGCACCCGCTCGATCGGGTCGAGCGCGTCGCAGTCGCCGACGTGCGCGACCTGCACCGCGTTCGCCGGAACGCCGCCCTCGTCGACGAGGATCTCGATCTGGCGCAGCGTCTGCTCCAGCGCGCGGGCGCGCTCCTCGTCCGACGGCGGGATCGGCCCCTCCGGGCCGAGCGCGGTGCCGCCCAGGCGGCAGTGGCTCATCACCGGCAGGCCCGTCCGCCGGTGGGCGTCGGCGACCGCGCGCAGGACCTTCTCGACGTCCTCGGTGATGCCGTGCTCGTCGACCGCGCACTTCAGGAACGCGGGCTTCACGCCCGTGCCCTGGATGCCGTGCTCGTGGTCGTGCACGAACGCGTCGGCCAGCGCGCTGCCGTCGCGGAAGCGGAAGTAGCGCGGCAGCGTCTCGTACACGTAGGCGCCCGTCGCGAGCACCATGTTCATGCCGGTCTGCTCGCCGACGCGCTTGGCCAGGCCCGCGTCGCGGCCGAGGTTCATCACCGCCGGGTCGACCCAGGTCCGCACCCCGTGCTTCTGCGCGTTGCGGACCTGCGTGAGCGCCGCCTCCTCCTCGGCGGGCCGGTCCGCGAGATGCGGCCACTCGGTGCGGACCACCTCGCTGACGGTCAGCAGGTGCTCGTGCACGAGCGTGCGGCCGAGGTCGCTCGCGGCGACCGGTCCGGCGGTGGTCTCGACGTGGGATCGGGGCATGGGGCGACACTACCGCCGCCCACCACCCCGGTTCTCAGCCTGCCGTGACCTCCGGCTCCGCGACCGGTGCGGAGACCATCGCCAGCAGCGCGCGCGTGGCGCCCGCGACCTCGATCAGCGCGTCACGCGACACGCGGCTGACGGTCGCCGCGTTCGCGAACCCGTGGATCAGGCCGGGGAAGCGGCGCAGCGCGACGCGCACGCCCGCGTCGCGCAGCGCCCGCGCGTACGCCTCGCCCTCGTCGCGCAGCGGGTCGAACCCGGCGGTCACGACGAGCGCGGGCGGCAGGCCCGTCAGGTCGTCGGCGCGCAGGACGGACAGGCGCGGGTCGAGCGGGTCCGCGTCGGCGACGTACTGGTCCTTGAACCAGTCCATCTGCGCCTCGGTGAGGAAGAACCCGTCGCTGAACAGCTCGCGCGAGCGGTACTCGCCCGCCCCGTCGGTCGCCGGGTAGAGCAGCAGCTGGAATACCGGCGCCTGCTCGCCCGCGCGCGTGAGGACGTGGCAGGCGACCGCCGAGAGGTTGCCGCCCGCGCTGTCGCCGCCGACCGCGACGCGGGCCGGGTCGGCGCCGAGGTCCTGCGCGTGCGCGAGCGCCCAACGCGTCGCGGCGACCGCGTCCTCCACCGGGCCGGGGAACGGGCACTCGGGCGCCAGCCGGTAGTCGACGCTGAGGACGTGCACGCCACCGTGGCGGCACAGCAGCCGGCAGACCTGGTCGTGCGTGTCGAGGTCGCCGACGACGAAGCCGCCGCCGTGGAAGAACACGAGCAGCGGATGCGGGCCGGTCGTGCTCTCCGCGGGCGCGTAGTGCCGCGCGCGCGGCGGGCCCTGCGCACCGTCGACCTCGAGGTCGCGGACGGCGCCGACCGGCACCGGCTTGCCGGCGATCGCCAGGGCCTGCCGGCGGATCTGCGCGCGCGCCTGCACGGGCGGGAGCGTCTCCATCCCGGGCAGGTTCTGCCGCTCGAGCATCGCGAGGGTCAGCTGGATCTCCGGCTCGAGCGCCTGCCCGTCGAGCGACACGGCGGGCTTGCCGGACAGCCGGACCTGCGCGCGCGGCGACAGCGCGGCGAGCGCCCGGGCGGCGCGGTACTCGAGGCGGTCACGGGCGGTGCGGGAGTCCATGCCCGCAACGATACGCCCGTTCTGACGGAACTCTCAGGGTTCCCTGAGGGAGATCGCACACCATCCCGGCACGGTGTACGGCATGCCCTCCCCCAACTCCGTCCGGCCCACCCCCCAGCCGCGGGACCCGCACGCTGTCGCCCGCGAGCGTCTCGCGGCGCGCGCCCGGCGTCTGCGGACGCTCCGCCTGCGGGCGGCCGGCGGAGCGGTGGGCGTCTTCCTCGCCGCCTGGCTGGCGCTGTTCGTGCCCGCCCAGGGCGCGAGCTCCTCCAGCACCAGCACGCAGGCCGCGAGCCCGGCGACCGGCGCCACCGACACCAGCCGCGCCGTCGAGTCCACCACCGGCACCGACGACGGCTGGAGCGACGAGACCTACGACTCGGGCACCACCGAGGACGGCTGGTCCGACGACACGAGCACCGACCAGGGCTGGTCCGACGACAGCGGCAGCACCGCGGGTGACTCCTCCGCGTCGGTCCCCGCCGCGCCGATGACCTCGGGGCAGTCGTGAGCACCGCGACCGCCATCGGGCACGAGCTGCGCTTCCCCTGCTTCGGCGGCACCGTCGGCGTCCGCGCCACCGGGGCCGGCGAGCAGGAGGCCGACGCGGCCGTCGCCCTGGAGCGAGCCCGCGCGCTGCTGCTGGAGATCCACGACCGGCTCACCCGGTTCGAGGACGACAGCGAGCTGTCGCACCTGAACGCCGACCCGCGCGAGCGGGTGCCCGCCTCGCCGCTGCTGCGCCGCTTCGCCGCCGCGGTCCGCGAGGCCGGTGAGCGCTCCGACGGGCTCGTCGACGCGACCTGCCTGCCCGCGGTCGAGGCCGCCGGGTACCGCGAGCACCTCGACCCCACGGCCGCGCACGACCCCCGCGCCGCGACCGCACCCACCTGGACCGCCGACGGCGCCTGGCGCCGCGTCGGCGTGGACGGCGAGCACGTCGTCCGGCCGGTCGGGGTGCGCCTCGACAGCGGCGGGATCGGCAAGGGCCTCGCCGCCGACCTCGCGGGCGAGCTGCTCGCCGGCCTGCCCGCCTGGGCGGTCGACTGCGGCGGCGACCTGCGGATCGGCGGCAGCGCCCGCGTGCCGCGGTCGATCGCGATCAGCGACCCGTTCCACCCCGGTGAGACCGTGCACGAGCTGCAGGTCGCGCGCGGCGCGGTCGCCACCAGCGGCACCACCCGCCGCGCCTGGACGACCACCGGGACGGGCGCGGACGCCCACCACCTCGTCGACCCGCGGACCGGCCGCCCGGCCGACACGGGCGTCGTGCAGGTCACGGCGCTCGCCCCGACGGCGCTCGAGGCGGAGGTCCGTGCGAAGACCGCGCTGCTGCTCGGCCCCGCCCGCGCGCGTCGCGCGCTGCCGCACGGCGGCGTCGTCGTCACCTCCGGCGGCGACGTGCAGGTCGTCCCGCGTCCCGTCCGTGTCCGTCTCCCCCGACCCCACTGAGCCCATGGCCTCCACCGACCCCCAGCTCCTCTGGATCACCAGCCGTGCCGCCGGCACCGCCGCGATCGTCTGCGCCAGCGCCTCCGTCAGCCTCGGGCTGACGATGGGCGGCCGGCTCGCGAGCGGCCCGGGCCGCACCCAGACGTTCAAGACCGTCCACGAGACGCTCGCGATCGCCACCCTCGTCGCGATCGTCGTGCACGCGGCCGCGCTGCTCTACGACCCGTGGCTGAAGCCCGGCCTCAGCGGCATCCTCGTCCCGTTCACGATGGACTACCGGCCGCTGTTCACCGGCCTCGGGATCCTCGGCGGCTTCGCGTTCGCCGCGTTCAGCCTCGCCCCGTACGCCAAGAAGCTGCTCGGCGAGCGCTGGAAGGTCCTGCACCGGTTCACGCTCGTCGCGTGGCTGCTCAGCACCGTCCACGTGATCGGCTCCGGCAGCGACGTCACGGAGCCGTGGTTCGCCGCGCTGCTCGTGATCTGCATCGCGCCGGTGCTGCTGCTCCTTCTCGCCCGCGTCCACCAGGCGCGCCCCGATCTCTTCGCACCACCCACCAATCCCCAGCAGGAGGCTCGATGATCACCCGACGCATCGTCGTCGCAAGCACCGCCGCCGTCGCGCTCGCCGCCGGCGGTGCCGCCGCCGTCGCGGCGACCGTCAAGGACGACCGCAAGGAGGCCGAGTCACAGGTCCTCTCCGACGCGGCGAAGCGGCTGAACGTCACGCCGTCGGAGCTGAAGGACGCGCTCGGCAAGGCCCAGGACGCGCAGCTCGACCAGGCCGTCAAGGACGGCAAGCTCACGCAGGCGCAGGCCGACGCGATCAAGAAGCGGCGCGCCGAGGAGGGCACGGTGCTCGGCCTGCCCGGGCGCGGCCCGCACGGCGGTCCCGGTCGCGGCTTCGGCCCGGGCGGTCCCGGCGGCCCCGGTCACGGCCCCGGTCGCGGACTCGGCCCGCTCGGCGGCGCCGCCGACGCGGTCGCCAAGGAGCTCGGCCTGACGCGCGAGAAGCTGCTGGAGCAGCTGCGCTCCGGCACGACGCTCGCCGCCATCGCCAAGGCGCAGAACAAGGACCTCGCCGACGTGAAGAAGGCGGCGCGCACCGCGCTGGCCAAGACGCTCGCCGACCGGGTCGCCGACAAGAGGATCACCGACGCGCAGCGCGACCACGTGCTCGAGGAGTTCGACGAGCACTTCGACGAGTTCGCCTCCGGCCAGGGCGGCCCCGGCCGGTTCTTCGGCCGCGGTCGCGGCCACCACGGCCCGGGCGGCCCGGGCGGCCCGGGCGGTCCCGCGCCGACGCCGCCGACCGGCCCGGCCGGCCCGGCGACCCCGGACCCGCAGGCCACCCCCGGCTCCTACCCGGGCGAGATCGCGCCGGGCGCGAACCCGGCCTGAGTCACCCGGGCGGATCTGCGGCGGGAGGCGTAGTCTCCCGCCGCATGCGCCGCCCCCTCGCCCTGCTCGCCACCGTCGCGCTCGTACCGCTCGGCCTCGCCGGCTGCGGCGAGGCGACCGTCGACGCGGACAAGATCGAGTCGGAGATCCGCACGGGCTTCGAGTCCCAGGTCCCCGGGGCGAAGGTCGCGTCGATCGACTGCGACGAGGACATCCCCGGCACGAAGGGCTCCCGGGGCGCGTGCCGCATGACCCGTGACGGCGACGTGCGCCTGCTCGTGTCCGTGACGGTCACCAGCGAGGAGGACGACGGCCGCATCCGCTGGCAGGTCACCTCGGCGAACATCCCCGGCAGCTCGCTGGAGCAGCGGGCCGCCGACGCGCTCGAGCGGCAGGTCGGCAGCGCACCCGACCTCGTCTCCTGCCCCGACCGCGTCGACCTGAAGGCCGGCGCGACCGTGCGCTGCGACGTGACGGTCGACGCCCAGACCTACGGCGCGACGGTGACCTTCACCGACGCCGACGGAGCGTTCGACATCAAGGTGGACGACCGCCCGCGGACCTGACCGGCCGGGGGCGGTACGGTCGCGGCATGGCCCGCGACCTGAAGCTCGCCCTGCAGACCGGCTACTGGGGCTCCGGCCCACCGCACGGCGTCGAGGAGTCGATCGCCGAGGCGGAGCGGCTCGGCTTCCACTCGATCTGGACGGCGGAGTCCTACGGCTCCGACGTCCTCACCCCGCTCGCCTGGTGGGGGTCGCGCACCGAGCGCGTGCAGCTCGGCACCGCGATCATGCAGATGAGCGCGCGCCGCCCGGCGGCCGCCGCGATGGCGGCGATCACGATGGACCACCTCAGCGGCGGACGGTTCATCCTCGGGCTCGGCGTGTCCGGCCCGCAGGTCGTGGAGGGCTGGTACGGGGAGCCGTTCGCCAAGCCGCTCGCCCGCACGCGCGAGTACGTGTCGATCCTGCGGGAGATCTGGGCGCGGCGCGGACCGGTCACCTTCGAGGGGGACCACTACACGCTCGGCCTGCCCGGCCCGTCCGGGCTCGGCAAGCCGCTGAAGTCGACCGTGCACCCGTTGCGCGAGGACATCCCGATCTACCTCGCGGCGGAGGGCCCGAAGAACGTCGCGCTCGCCGCCGAGCTGTGCGACGGCTGGCTCGCGCTGTTCTACTCGCCGCACGCCGAGGACCTGTACCTCCCCAACCTCGAGGAGGGGTGGGCCCGGGAGGGCGCCCGCCGCTCGCGCGAGGACTTCGAGGTCGCCGCCACCGTGCCGGTCATCGTGCACGACGACGTCGAGCAGGCCGCCGACCTGCTGCGTCCGATGTACGCCCTGTACTTCGGGGGCATGGGCGCGAAGACGAAGAACTTCCACGCCAACGTGCCGATCCGCATGGGCTACGAGGCGGTCGTCGACGAGGTCCAGTCCCTGTACCTGGAGGGGAAGAAGACCGAGGCGGCGGCCGCGATCCCGACCGCGCTCGTCGAGCAGATGGCGCTGATCGGCCCCGCCGACAAGATCCGCCACGACCTCGAGGCGTGGCGCGACTCGGTCGTCACGACGCTGATGATCAGCGGCGACGCCGCGACGATCCGCCGGGCCGCGGAGGTCGTGCTCGACGCGTAGTCCCCGGCGCGTCAGGCGCGGCGGTGGCCGATGACGCGGATCTCCACGTCCTCGCGCAGCCGCCAGTCCTCCCCGACCTCGCCGGCGTGGTGGAACGGGATCGTCTCGGCGGTCCGCCAGTCCGCCAGCCGCGCGGCGAGGTCGTCGAGGATCGCGTGGCGGTCGTCGTCCTGCACGAACGCGACCGCGTTGGCCACGAGCGCGGGCAGCACGCCGAACCCGGTGTAGCCGAGCACGCCGTTCTGCAGCGGCCACAGCACGATCTCGACGTCGCCCATCAGGCCGTCGGGCGCGAGCATCCCCGGCCACGCGTTCGTCGTCGTGACGAGCATCGCGCGCTTGCCGGCGAAGCCGCCCTCGGCGTAGCGGCGACCGCCGCCGTAGGCGACGTCCTTGACGAGCACGCGGTCGAACCAGCCCTTGAGGATCGCCGGGACCGAGAACCACCACAGCGGGAAGACGAGGACGACGAGGTCGGCGGCGCGGAGCTTCTCGACCTCGGCGGCGACGTCGTCGCAGAGCGTGTCGG
The DNA here is from genome assembly GCF_009707605.1 of Conexibacter sp. W3-3-2. Lineage (NCBI taxonomy): Bacteria > Bacillati > Actinomycetota > Thermoleophilia > Solirubrobacterales > Conexibacteraceae > Conexibacter > Conexibacter sp. W3-3-2. Next base: position 2,892,417 of record NZ_WLYW01000001.1, read on the forward strand.
TGCGGACGGCGTGCTGCTGCTCGCGGTCGTACCAGAGCCGGTGGTCGAAGCGGCGGTTGGAGAACTCCTCGCCGCGGGCCACCGGGTCGAAGCCCATCGCGTAGAGGTCCGAGACCGCGACCTCCATGCCCTGGGCCTGCAGCTCGGCGACCGCCCGGTCGCGCAGCGCCGCGCCGAACGACGTCGGCTCGGGGTTGGCGTAGACGACGAGGGCGCGCTCGGGCATGGCCCGCATCCTGCCAAACGGACGGTGTGTCCGAACACGCCGGTGCGCCCGGGTCCCCGACGATCGGGGCCCGGGCGCCGGGTGGTCCTACGGGAGCGCGATCGGCGCGGCGAGCACCTCGTCCGGGATGCCGAACGCGTCGACGAGCTCGCGCGCCTGCTCGCGCACGTCCATGCAGAGCAGGTTCACCTCGGTGGTGATGCGCTTGGAGCGCTGCGTGGTGAGCCGGCCGTGCTCGAGGTACCAGCCGCGGTCGGCCTCGATCGTGCTCAGCGCGTAGAGGTCGCAGAGCTGGCCGAGGGCCTCCTTGAGCTGCGGGTCCTCGCAGCGGTCGATGCCGGCGACGAACGCGTCGAACACCTTGCGCTCGACGTGTGCGCGAGCGGTGTGGATGACGTGGTCCTGGCAGAAGTTGAAGACGCGGAACGGGTCGAACCCGTTGTCGATCCCCGACTTCAGCCGGCGGGCGACGCTCGCGAGGATGTGCTCCTCGCGCCAGCGCAGCAGCTCGCCCTGGTAGCCGCGGTCGCGCAGCTCGCGCTCGTCGTCGGAGGCGGGCAGCACGTCGACCAGCGCGCCGATCAGCTGACGGGCGAGCGACTTCTCGACGACCGTCTCGACGACCTGGCCGGCCACGAAGCGCACGAGCGCCGGCTGGTCCATCGACGCGAACTGGTCCTTGTAGTCGGTCAGCAGGCCCTTGGCGACGAGCTGGTACAGGATCCAGTTGTCGCCCTCGAACGTCGTGAAGACGTCGGTGTCGGCCTTCAGCGCCGCGAAGCGGTTCTCGGCGAGGTAGCCGAAGCCGCCGCACGCCTCGCGGGACTGCTGGATCGTCTCGGTCGCGTGCCAGGTGGTGATCGCCTTCAGCCCGGCCGCGTAGGACTCGAGCTCGCGCTGGTCGCGCTCGGAGAACTCGCCGCCGCTGAACGCGACGTGGAGCTTCGCGGCGACCTCCTCCTGCGCGAAGTGCAGCGCGTAGCTCTTGGCGAGCAGCGGCAGCAGGCGGCGCTGGTGGGTGCGGTAGTCGAGCAGGAGCGTCTCGCTCTCGCCGCCGGGCGGGCCGAACTGGCGGCGCTTGAGGCCGTGACGGACGGCGATGGTCAGCGCGTTCTTCGCCGCGTTGCCGGCGGCGCCGCCGACGCACACGCGCCCCTGGATCAGGGTGCCGATCATCGTGAAGAAGCGGCGGTTCGGGTTCTCGATGTCGCTCTCGTAGACGCCCTCGGGGGTGACGTCGGCGTAGCGGTTGAGCAGCGCCTCGCGCGGGATCCGCACGTGGTCGAAGGAGAGCATCCCGTTGTCGACCCCGTTGAGGCCGATCTTCTCGCCGCAGTCCTCGATCGTGACGCCGGGCAGCGGCGTGCCGTCCGGGTCGCGCAGCGGCACGATGAACGCGTGGACGCCGGGCTTCTCGGTCCCGACGATCAGCTGCGCGAACACCGCGGCGATGCGCCCGTGCACGGCGGCGTTGCCGATGTAGTGCTTCGTCGCCGCCCGGTCGGGCGTGTTGATCACGAACTCGTCGGTCTTCGGGTCGTAGGTGGCGGTCGTGCCGAGCGACTGGACGTCGGAGCCGTGCCCGATCTCGGTCATCGCGAAGCAGCCGGGCAGGTCGGCCCGGATCGTCTGCTCGAGGTAGAGGTCGTGGTGGCGCTTGGTGCCGAGGTGCAGCAGCGCGCCGCCCCACAGGCCGAACTGCACGCCGCACTTCACGAGCAGCGACAGGTCGCCGTGCGCGAGCGTCTCGAACGCCGCGATCGACGCGCCCACGTCGCCGCCCCCGCCGTACTCGACGGGGAAGCCCATGCCCGTCTGGCCCTCGGCGGCCAGCATCCGCATGCGCTCGAGCACCAGCTCGCGGTACTCGTCGGTCGGCAGCCCCTGCACCGGTGCGTGCTCGGGCTGCGAGAGGATCCGCCGGGTCAGCTCGCGCACCTCGCGGTACGGACCGTCGAGGTAGCGGCGCAGCGCGTCCGCGTCGAGCGAGATCGCGGCGGGCCGGTAGGAGGTGGAGGCCATGCCCCAGATACGGCGCTGCGCGCTCGCGGGGACTTCCCGCGCGCGCGCGTGTGCGTCATCTCACGGAGCGCCGGGCGCGAACAGCGCGAGCACCTCGGCGCGCACGAGGTCCGGGCGCTCGTCGGCGATGAAGTGCCCGGCGCCCGGGACGAGCTTCAGCCGGTAGTCGTCGGCCTGGGCGGTCTCGGCGGCGGCGAGCGACGCGTCGATCGCCGTGTCCCGGTCGCCGAACAGCGTGACGGTCGGCACGGTCGAGCGGCGCTGCTCGGGCTCGCGACCCAGGCGCGGCAGCTCGTGCAGCAGGAAGGTGCGGTAGGTCGCCTGCCCGGTGCGGGCGCAGACCGGGTCGCGGAAGCGGTCGACGAACACGGCGGCGTCGGCGGGCCCGAACGCCTCCCGGTTCTTCACCGCGATCCGGAACAGCAGGTGGAGGAAGCCGGTGCGCTGCTGCAGCGGACGGCCGAACGCGGCCATCACGGGCTGGTACAGCAAGAAGCGCCAGAGGTGCGGGGCGAGCGTCCTCGGCGTGTTCCACGGGTGCGCGATGTTCAGCGCCAGGTACGCCGTGAACCGCTGCGGGGCTCCGAGCACGAGCAGGTGCCCGATGTAGCCGCCCCAGTCGTGGCCGACGAGGCCGACCCGCTCGAGGCCCAGCGCGTCGAGCAGCGCGAGCAGGTCCTGGGCGACCTCCTCCTTCTCCCAGCGGTGCCGGGCCGGGCCCGACCAGCCGTAGCCGGGCAGGTCGGGGGCGATGATCCGCAGCCCGGCGGGCGGGTCGGCGAGCAGGTCGCGGTAGCCGAGGTGGTGCTGCGGCCAGCCGTGCAGGCACAGGATCGGCAGGCCGTCCGGGTCGCCGGCCTCGGTCACGTGGAAGCGCACGCCGCGCGCGTCGACGTAGGAGCGGCGGACGCCGTCGATCGGCGGCGGGACGGGGACGGTGCCGGGCATGGCGGCAATCTACAGGCGCGTAGGTTCCTCGGGGCGGGCGGGATCACCGGGGTGCGACCCGGCACCCGCTTGCGCGCGGGGTCGGCGGCGAGGAAACTTCGACAGTCGGCGCACTCCGACCACGTCCCACATCCCGAGGTCCCCTTGTCGCCGTCCGTCCGTCCCGCCGCGGTCCCCGCCGCGCTCGTCGCCCTGCTGACCCTGCCCGCCGCCGCGGCCGCCGGGGAGCTGCAGGCGGTCTCGTCCCTGAGCAGCACCTGCGACCCGTCGACCACCGGGACCGTGCTCTCCGGTCCCGGGGTGGACACGCCGCTGGTCGCCGCGCTCGCGGCCGGCTCCTCCGCGGTCACGATCGACGGCGTCCGCGTCGGCGCCGGCGAGGTGCTGTGGGCCCCGCTGCCCGCGCGGGCCAGGACGGAGCGCCCGTTCGCGGTCAGCTGCCCGGAGACCGCCGGCGACACCCGCTACGAGATCCGCCTGCACCCGATCCCGGCCCTGCCGACCAGCTACGTCGGAGCGGTCGGGTCCGACGCGGTCAGCACCCTGCCGTTCACCCTCACCCGCCCGGCCACGGTCGTCGCCGACGTCGTCACCGAGGACGGGGCGGTCACCGTCGACGGCGCCCCGGTCGACTCCGCCACCCCGGTCGCCGTGCGCCTCGGCACCCGCTCGGGCACGGGGACCGTCACGATCGCGCGCCGCGACGGCTTCCCGATCTGGGAGGCGCGCCTGCGCGCACTGCCGGCCACCGTGTCGAACCTGCGCTTCCCATCGCCCTTCACCAACGCGACGCCGCGGGCGATCGGGAGCGTCGACCTCGACGAGCCCTCGCGCCTGGAGGTGACGGTACTGCCGCCGACGGGCGAGCTCGTGGTCGCGCGGCCGCTCGCGCCGACCGACCTGCCCGCGGGCACCGTGCCCGTGGCCTGGGACGGCCGCAACCTTCGCGGCATCGCCACGCCCGACGGGTCGTACCGCGTGCGGGTCCGCAGCGAGGACGCGACCGGGCGCCGGACCGAGGTCCTCGCTCCGGTGACGCTCGACCGCACCGGCCCCGCGGTGACTGCGGGCCGCGTGTCGGTGACGCTGCCGCAGTCCGTGCAGCTCTTCGCCGAGGACCTGCAGTCCGGGGTCGCCGAGGTCCGCGTCGCCGTGCCCGCGTCCGCGGGCGGCAGCGCCCGCACGATCACCGCGGTGCAGACCGCCCCGTCGCCGACCACGCCCGGCACGCCGCAGCCGCGCCTGCGGATCACCGTCCCCGCCCCCGACGGCGGCTGGCGGGCGGGCCGCCACCCGCTGACCGTCACCGCGGTCGACCGGGTGGGCAGCACCAGCACGCGGACGCTGACGGTCGACGCCGTCGAGGTGCGGGGCGGCACCTGCGGCCGGGCACTGGCCGCAACCGCGGCGCTCGTGAGCAGCCGCGTGCGCGATGCGCTCGCGTCGACCCGCGAGGGGCGCGGGCGCGATGCGGCTCGCGTGTACCGGATCGCGGCGGTGCGCTGCGTCGACCTCGATCGCGACGGCACCCGGGAGATGGCGGTCCTGCTGCGCAGCCGCCGCGCCGGCGCGGTGACGCCTCTGGTCGTCTTCCGCGTCTCGCCGCAGGGCACCTACGCGCCGCGCGTCATCAGCACCCGGCACGCGCTGCGCGGCATCGCGGCGCGCGGCCGGACGGTGCGGGGCACGACGACGCGCGGCCGGGTCGTGACGGTCCGCGCCGCGGGGCGGGACCTCGTGCTGCGGGTGCGCTGAGCGCGCCTCAGGCGGCGGGGTGCTCGCGCGCCCAGGCGACGATCCGCTTCGAGCCGCCGATCCAGGTGCCGTCGTCCAGCTGCAGCGCGGGCACCCAGTGGCTGCCCGTGCCCGCGTGGACGCGCTTGCGTCCCGGGGTCTGGAGCGCCCCGGGGATCGCCCCGAACGAGTAGGTCCGCTCGACCTCCGGGTCGTGGCCGGCGTCGCGCAGCGCCTGCAGCGCACTCGCGCAGACGTGCTCGTGCACCGGGGTCGCGAACGCGCCCCAGCAGACGTAGAGCTTCACGGTCGTCGCACCATCCACTTGTAGAGGTCGTCGGGCTTCGTGAACCCGTGCTGCTCGTAGAGGCCGTGCGCGTCCTCGGTGGCGAGCATCAGCCGGCGGACGTCGCGCAGCTGCTCGTGCGCGACGACGGCGGCGATCAGCGCCCGGGCGACCCCGCGGCCGCGGGCGGCCGGGAGGACGAACACGTCGCAGACCCAGCCGAAGGTCGCGTAGTCGGTGACGACGCGGGTGAAGCCGACCTGGGCGCCGTCGTCGTCGTACGCGCCGAAGCAGAGGGAGTGGTCGATCGCGCGGTCGACGCGCTCGCGGGGGACGCCGATCGACCAGTAGGCCTCCTCGCTGAGGAAGCGGTGGATCACGTCCCGGTCCAGGCGGTCCTTGTCGGCGCTGATCTCCATCTCCGCGGAACGGTAGTGACCGCGGGCGTGACGCGGACGCGACAGCGGGTCTGACAGGCTGCCGGGCGTGTCGTCCCGCCGGTCCCCGCGGAGCGCCCGCCCGTACGTGGCGGTCGCGCTCGCCCTGCTCGCCGTGCTCGTCGTCGCCGGTGCGGCGATCCTGCGCGACGGCTCGGGCGGCGGGCTGCGCCCCGGGTCCGGCGGCGCCGACGGCGGCACCGACCCGCTCGCGTACCGCGACGGCGATCGCGCAGCGCTGGAGCGCGCCGCGGCCGACGGTCTGGCGCACGTGCTCTACGCGAAGTCCCCGGGCGGGGCGGTCGCGACCGCGCAGCGCGTCGCGCGCTGGCGGCCGCTGATCGAGGAGATCGCCGGTGGGGACGGCGGCACCGTCGACCCCGACACGCTCGAGGCGATCGTGTTCCTGGAGAGCGCCGGCCGCGAGGACGCGCGCGTGTCCGACGACCTGGAGGGCGCGGCGGGCCTGACGCAGATCCTCGCCGAGACGGGGACGAACCTGCTCGGCATGCGCGTCGACGTGCGCGCCAGCGAGCGGCTGACCCGCGGGATCGCGCGCGGCAGCAAGGTCGCGGCGCGCGTGGCGCTGCGCCGCCGGATCGACGAGCGGTTCGACCCTGCGAAGGCGCTCGCGGGGACGGTCCGCTACCTCGCGTTCGCGCGCAAGCAGCTCGGCGACCGGCTCGACCTCGCCGTCGCCGGCTACCACATGGGCGTCGGCAATCTCCAGGAGGTCCTGCGCCGCTTCGGGGAGGGCGACGACGTCCCGTACGCGCGCCTGTACTTCGACAGCACCCCCGTCCGCCACCCGGACGCCTACGCGAAGCTCGCGTCGCTCGGGGACGACTCCGCGACGTACCTGTGGCGGGTCCGGGCCGCGCAGGAGATCATGCGCACGTGGCGCGCGGACCCCGCCGCGCTGCGGACGCTCGCCGCGCGGCAGACGGCGAAGAACAGCGCCGAGGAGGTCCTGCACCCCAAGGGCTCGACCCCGATCTACGAGGACCCGTTCGCGCTCGGTCGGGCCCGGGCCGCGGGGACGCTGCGCGCGCTCGACGCGGACGAGCTGGACGGCTACGGCATCCGGCTGGACCCGCAGATGGGGGAGCTCGCGCCGCGCCTGCAGCAGTCCCGGCGGCTGTACCGGGCGCTGCGCCCGGAGGCCCTCGCCGTGCTCGCGTACATCGGCACAGGCGTGCGGCAGCTCGCGGGGGACGACGACGCGCGGCTGACGATCACCTCGAGCGTGCGGGACACGCCGTACCAGCGGCTGCTGACGCGGCGCAACATCGAGGCGACGCGCAGCTACTCGCTGCACACCACGGGCTTCGCGTTCGACATCTCGCGCACGTACTCGTCGCGGGCGCAGGCGCGCGCGTTCCAGTTCTTCCTCGACCGGCTGACGGCGCTGAACCTCATCGCGTGGGTGCGCGAGCCGGGCGCGATCCACGTGACCGTGTCCGGGGACGCGCGGCGGCTGCTCGGGGTGCTGGGCCCGCCGTAACCGGCGTTTGTTAGGTCACCCTTACAACTTCTGGTAGCGTCCGGCCGCATCGTGCGTGCCCGGTCGCTGCTCCCCACCCTCGCCCTCGTCGCCGCGGTTCCCGCGGGGATCCCGGGCGCCGCGCACGCCGCCGGGACGGGCACCGCGGCGATCACGCCGGACGGCGACGGTGGCGCGGTGCGCCTGACCACCGCGCGACGGCTCGCCGTGACCGCGGTCGCCGGCGGTGAGCTGCGGCTGGCGGGCGCGCTGCGCCTGCGGGCCCGCGGCGCGGCGCGCACGGTGACCGTGACGGGACTGCGCCTCGCGGTCGCCCGGTCCCCGCTGACCCTGCGCGGGACCGTCGCGGGACGCCGCGTGACCCTCGCCCGCGCGACCCCGGCGAGCGGCCGACCGCTGCGCACCGACGCGACGACCGGCGCCGTGCGGCTCGACGGCGCCGTCCTGCGACTCACCGCGGCGGGCGCGCGCGCCCTGCGCGGACCGCTGCGCCTGCGCCGCTCCCCGGGCACCGCGCGGCTGGGCCGGCTCTCGCTCGCCGTCCCCGCCCGTCCCGCCACCCCGGCCCCGGCCCCGGCGCAGCCGACCGCCCCGGCGGTGCCGACGGCCACGACGCCTGTCGCCACGCCCACCCCCGCGCCCGCGACGACGCCCACGGCGACCGCGACCCCCGCGCCCACGCCGGCGCCGGGCCCGACCGCCGACCCGTGCTGGGCGAGCCGCCCCGCGACCCCCGTCGGCGCCGCGGACTGGATCGCCTGCGACCCGGCAGCCGGCGGCAGCCTGCGCAGCTTCACCACCTACGTCCGCGGCAGCTGGTCGGCCGCCCCGCCGTGCGTCGTCGGACGGGCCGGCGTGTTCCCGTCCGCCGGCGCGAGCCGGATCGACGACGCCAACCCCTTCGACCACCGGCTCACCGTGGCCGCGGTCGACCGCCCCGCCGACGGCACCGTGCGCCTGCGGCTCGCCGGCACGCTCGAGTACGCGCTCGACGCCCACGGCATCGACCAGGCGACCGCCGACCCCGTGATCGTCCTCTCCGCCGACCGCCGGACCGGCACCGTGCGCGCCGACGGCCGCGCCGCCCAGGGCGGCCCGTCCAGCGCCTGCCCGGCGACGCCGACGCCGTTCACCGACCGCGAGATCCTCGAGCTGCGGATGGACGAAGCCCACGCCGTCACGACCGGTCCCGCCGGCACCACCTTCACCCACGTGCCCGCGCGGCTGACCGCGACGGGCGCGACCACGATCGGCGCCGGCTTCTACCCGGCGGGCGCCGCGTACGGCTCGTTCACCTTCACGGTGCCGGCCGCTCCCTGACCCACCACCACAGGACCCACACCCATGCCCAGCCCCGTGCGTCGACGCGTCCCGCGTCCCGTGCTCACCGGCGCCGGCCTGCTCGCCGTCACCGCCCTCACCGCCCCCGCGGCGATCGCCGCGCCCCAGCCGGTCATCGGCGGCCAGCTCGACTGGACCTCCGTCAACGTCTACGGCCCCGCCGGACAGACGCCCCAGAACCGCACCTGGGTCGGCTACGTCACCAACAGCCCGAGCCCGGCGACCCCGCGCGGCACCGCGACCCCGAGCGGCTGGGCCTGGGGGGACACCGTCCTGCCGACCAGTCCGCGCGGCGCGGACGTCACCGTCACCTGGTCGTTCCCGGCGATCGGCGGCACCTACGACCCCGAGACCGGCACCGGCACCGTGCGGCTCGCCGGCACGCTGACGTTCACCTCGGCGCCGCCCCCGGACGGGCACGGCTTCACCGTGTCGATCGAGGACCCCGTCGTCGAGCTCGACGGCACGAGCACCGCGCGCCTGTACGCGACCGGTCTCGCGTCCCCCGGCACGACGCGGTACACGCGCGCCGCGCCGGTCTTCACCCTCGACCGGTCCGCCGCCACGACGACGGCCGACGACCAGGGCACCGTGCGCATCTCCGGGCTCGTGCCCGCGGTCGCCCAGACCGGCTACGTCTTCCCGGGCACCGACGGTGCCGCGCCGAGCGGCTACCCGGCGGGCGCCGGACCGGACCGCACGCCGAACACGTTCGGCGGCTTCGCGCTCCAGGTCGTGACGCCGCGCGCGGGCGCGACCGGCGCCGACGGGCCGACCGGCGCGGGCGGCGCGACGGGCGCGCCGGGCGCCGTCGGACCGCAGGGTCCCGTCGGCCCCGCCGGGGCGACCGGCGCGCCCGGCCCCGCGGGCCCGGCGGGCCGCGACGGCGTCGTGCGGACGGTGACGCTGCGCGGGGCGCGCGCGCCGTTCGGGCGGGCCGCGGCGGCGGTCGAGCTGCGCCGGGCCTCCGGCGCGGTCGTCGGCACCGGGGTCGTGCGCGGCCGGCGGCTCACCGTCGTGACGCCCGTGGGCACCCGGCTCGTGGGCGCGTGGACGCTGCGGCGCACCACGCGCGCGATCCGCACCGCGCGCAGCGCAGCCGTGCGGATCGGCTGAGCCATCGGGCGCGGTCACCGAAAGTGGGGAGCAGTACGCTCCACTCTCCATGACCGCGCTCGATCCCCGCACCCCCGTCCTCGTCGGCGCCGCCCAGCTGACGCACCGACCGGCGGACGGCCCGCCGCCCGCGCCGCACCTGCTCATGACCGACGCGGCGCGCGCCGCGATCGCCGACTGCGCCGCGTCGATCGGGGCGGACGCCCTGCTCGACAAGGTCGAGGTCGCCGCGTCGATCGACCTGTTCTCGTGGCCGGTCCCGGATCCCGCGGCCGTGATGGCGCAGGAGCTCGGGATCAGCCCGCGCGCGACGGTCCGCACCGCGCGCGGCGGCAACGGCCCGATCGCGCTACTGGGGGACCTCTCGTCGCGGATCGCGGCCGGGGACCTCGACGTCGCCCTGATCTCGTTCGGCGAGTCGTTCAAGCCGTTCATGGCCGCGGTGCGCGGCGGCACCTCGACCGGCTGGCCCGAGCAGGGCGAGGACGTGACGCCGACCTGGTCGGTCGGCGCCGACAAGGAGCCGTCCAACGCGGCGGAGACGGCGGCGGGCCTGCTCGCGCCCGTCTTCTACTACCCGTTCTTCGAGCACGCCCTGCGCGCCGCCGCGGGGCGAACCCGGGAGGAGCAGCGCGCGCACGCCGCCCGCATCTGGGCGCGGTTCGCGCAGGTCGCGCGCGAGAACCCCTACGCGTGGTCACCGGACGCCCCGACCGACCCCGACGTGCTCGGCACCCCGTCGGCGGACAACCGGCTCGTCAGCGACCCCTATCCCAAGCTGCTCAACGCGAACATCTCCGTCGACCAGGCGGCCGCCCTGGTGCTGACCAGCGCGGAGGCCGCGGCGGCCGCGGGCATCCCGCGCGAGCGCTGGGTCGTCGTGCACGCGACCGCGGGCGCCGCCGACCACTGGTTCGTCAGCGAGCGCTGGCAGCTCGACCGCTCCCCGGCGATCGCCGCCAACGGCCGGGCGGCGCTCGGGCATGCGGGCATCGCGATCGACGACGCGGCGCACCTGGACCTCTACTCGTGCTTCCCGTCGGCCGTGCAGATCGCGGCGGGCGAGCTCGGCGTCGACCTGTTCGACCCGTCGCGCGCCCCGACCGTCACCGGCGGCCTGACGTTCGCGGGCGGTCCGGCGAACGGGTACGTGCTGCACGCGCTCGCGACGCTCGTCGACCGGCTGCGCGCGGACCCGGCCGCGTTCGGGGTCAGCACCGCGGTCGGCTGGTACCTGACGAAGCACGGCCTCGCCGTGCTCGGTGGCCCCGAGACGGTGCCCGCCCGCGCGTTCGCGCACCACGACGTGCAGGCCGAGGTGGACGCCCAGCCCCGCCGCGAGACGACCCACGGCGCCCCCGCCACCGCGACGGTCGAGACGCACACCGCGCTCTACGACCACACCGGCGCGCCGACGATCGCGTTCGCCATGGGCCTCACGCCCGACGGTCGCCGCGCCGTCGGCGGCTCGCAGGCCCCGGAGATCGTCGAGGCCCTCACCGCCAGCGACCCGCTCGGCGTCGAGGCGACGTTCGACGGCGCCGGAGCGCTCACCCTGTAGCCCGACCGCCGACTGCGCCGCAGCTCATCGGAATGGTGAGCTGCCGCGCAGAGGCGGTCACCGACGGCGGGGCCGCCCGAACCGCGCGCCGCGCGCGAGGAGCACCGGCCCGACCCGCGCCACGACCACCGCCGGGCGGTGGAACACCTCGTCCCACTGCGCGCGGACCACCTCGATCCCCCGCGCCCGCAGGTCGGCGTCGCGCTCGGCGTCGCGCGCCTGCCGGTAGGCGCCGGCGTGGCCCCGCCCGCCGTCGGTCTCTCCCGCCACGCGCAGGTCCGGCCACAGGAAGTCGTGGCGGATCCGGCGCCCGGACCGCAGGGTGTCCGGCTGCTGGCAGATCGGCCGTGGCCAGCCCTGCGCGTCGCAGATCGCCAGGAACGCCTCCTCCAGCTCGTTCTGCGTCCGGGTCGTCCCGGGCACGTGCCGGCGGAACGCCTGCTCGAGCACGGCGTGTCCGCGTTGCCCGCGGGTCCGGACGAGGAGCTCCTCGACCTCCCACGGCCGCCAGGACCCCTGGTAGGCGGCCTCGTCGATGAGCCGCTCCACGAACCGGGCGTCGCGCGTCGCGGCGAGCCGCAGCAGCAGCCGCGCGACGGTCAGACAGCGGACCCCGTCGTGCTCGACGACGTCCCGGGGGTCGAGCGTCCCGACGCGGTGCACCGCGATGCCGGGCCGGCGCGGGCACCGGCGCTCGCCGACGATCACGTGGACGCGGTCGTCGGCCGGCTCCTGGAACGTGATCAGCCCTCGGTGCTCGGCGCACGACCAGTCGGCGAGCACCGCGCCCGCCCCGCACGACAGGACCGCGGCACGGCGACGGACGTCGTCCGGCAGGACGCCGAGGGCGAAGACGCCCGCGAACGGCTCGACGAGGCGGCCGTCGCGCAGGCGCCGGGCCACGGCGTTGCGGTGGACGCCGGCCGCGCGCAGGGCGGCGGCGCTCGCCACGCCGCCCCCCGCGGCGATCACCGCGTGGATCGTCGGCCCGGCGTCGGCGCCTCTGCGCCGCAGCTCATCGGAATGGTGAGCTGCCGCGCAGTCGCCGGGTGGGATGTCGGGGACGGGCATCCGCCGACCCCATCACCGACCGCTGTCACAGGGCTACCACCACCCTGTGGCGGGACTCACTCCTCTTCGAGGAGCTCCTGCACCGCCTCGACGACCGCGTCGGCGGTGATGCCGAAGCGCTCCAGCAGCTCGCCGCCCGGCGCGGACGCGCCGAAGTGGTCGATGCCGAGCGGGATGTCGGCGTAGCGCTCCCAGCCGATCGTGACGCCGGCCTCGATCGACACCGTCGGCAGGTCCCCGGGGAGCACGTCCTCCTGGATCTCCCTCGTCCTGCTCGTCGAACAGCTCCCACGACGGCATCGAGACGACGCGCACGTGCACGCCCGCGGCGGCGAGCTTGTCGGCGGCCTCCAGCGCGACGGCGACCTCGGAGCCGGTGGCGATGATCGACGCGGACTCCTCGCCCTCCGGCTCGCGCAGGACGTAGGCGCCACGGGCCAGGCCGCGCGCGGACTCGAGCTTCTCGCGGTCGAGGATCGGCAGGTCCTGCCGGGAGAGGATCAGCGCGGCCGGGCCGTCGAGCTCCTCGAGGATCACGCGCCACGCCTCCGCGACCTCGGTCGCGTCCGCGGGACGGATGACCGTGAGGCCCGGGATCGCGCGCAGGGACAGCAGGTGCTCGACCGGCTGGTGCGTCGGCCCGTCCTCGCCCACCGCGACGGAGTCGTGCGTGAAGACCCAGGCGACGTTCAGCTCCTGCAGCGCGCTCAGCCGGATCGACCCGCGCATGTAGTCCGCGAACTGCAGGAACGTCGAGCCGTACGGGCGGACGATCCCGCCGTGCGCGGCGAGCCCGTTCACGGCGCCGCCCATCGCGTGCTCGCGCACGCCCCAGTAGACGTTGCGGCCGACCTGGTCCTTGGTGAACCGCTCGTCGTCGCCGCCGGGGAAGATCGTGGCGGTCGAGCCCGAGAGGTCCGCCGCGCCGCCGACCATGGTCGGCACGTGGCCGGCGAACGCCGCCATCACGGCCTTGCCCGCGGCACGCGTCGCCAGCTTCGGCTTGCCGAACGCCTCGGCGTCACCCGGCAGCACGTCGGCGAGCCCGGGCAGCGGACGGCACGACCAGCCCGCGTCCCACGCGGCGGCCTTGTCGGCGTCGGCGGCCTTCATCGCCTCGAGACGCTGCTCCCAGGCCGCGCGCTCCTCGGCGCCCTTGCGGCCGGCCGCACCGGCGTGCTCGAGCACGCCGTCGGGGACGAGGAACTGGGCGTCGGGGTCCCAGCCCATGATCTCCTTCGTCGCGCGGATCTCGTCCTCGCCCAGCGGCGCGCCGTGGGCGCCGGAGGTGCCCTGCTTGTTCGGGGCCGGGTAGCCGATGATCGACTTCACGCGGATCAGCGACGGCTTCGCCGTCTCGGCCTGCGCCGCGGCGATCGCGGCCCGCAGCGCGGCGAGGTCGTTGGCGTCCTCGACGGTCTGCACGTGCCAGCCGTAGGACGCGAACCGCGCGGTGGTGTCCTCGTCGAACGACAGCGACGTCGGGCCGTCGAGCGAGATGTCGTTGTCGTCGTAGAGGTAGACGAGCTTCCCGAGACCGAGGTGCCCGGCCAGCGACGCGGCCTCCGAGGCGATGCCCTCCATGAGGTCGCCGTCGGAGACGATCGCGTAGGTGAAGTGGTCCTGGACCTCGCTGCCGAACGTCTCGCGCAGGAACTTCTCCGCCATCGCGAGACCGACGCCGTTGGCGAAGCCCTGGCCCAGCGGCCCGGTCGTCACCTCGACGCCCGGCGTGCGCCAGCTGCCGTCCTCGCGCCGCTCGCGCTCGGGGTGGCCGGGGGTGCGCGAGTCCCACTGGCGGAACTGCTGGAGGTCCTCGACCGTCAGGTCGTAGCCGGCGAGGTGCAGCGCCGCGTACTGGAGCATCGAGCCGTGGCCCGCGCTCAGCACGAAGCGGTCGCGGTCCGGCCAGTCCGGGTCCTGCGGGTCGTGCTTCATCACCTCCGCGTAGAGGAGGAAGGCCGCGGGCGCCATGCCCAGCGGGAGCCCCGGGTGCCCGGAGTTCGCCTTCTGGATGGCGTCCATGGACAGGGTCCGGATGGTGTCGATGGAGAGCTGGTCGAGATCGGCGGCGGCCATGGCTCGTACCCTACGGGGCGATGCTGCTCGCCGTGTTCCTGGGAGGCGCGCTCGGCGGGCTCGCCCGCTGGGGACTCGCCGACGGTCTCGGGGCCGGAGCGCACGACGGGGCCTGGCCGACGGGCACGATGGTCGCGAACCTGCTCGGCGCGCTGGTCCTCGGGATCGTCGCCGCCCGGCTGCTGCGCCACCCGGACCCGTCGCCGCGGCGCGCCCGGGCGGGCGCCCTGCTCGGTCCGGGGCTGTGCGGTGCGCTGACGACGTTCAGCACGCTGCAGGTCGAGGCGGTGCGGCTCATCGACACCGGACACCCGGGCACGGCGCTCGCATACATGGCCGTGACGATCACCGGCGGCTTCGCGCTCGTGCGGGTGGGGCTGCGGGCGTGACGACGGCGCTCGCGGTTGCCCTGCTGTCGGGCACCGGCGCGGTCGCGCGGGTGCTGACGAGCCGCGCGCTGGGCGAGCCCGCGCACCGCGGCACGCTGCTGCTGAACCTCGCCGGGGCGTTCGCGCTCGGCGTGCTGACCGGCGCCGGGGTGACCGGCGACGGCCTGCTGCTGGCGGGCACCGCGTTCCTGGGCTCGTACACGACGTTCTCGACCTGGATGCTCGACGAGGCGTCGCTGCCCGCGGCCGCCGCGGGCCGCCTGCTGGCGGCCGCGACGCTCGGAGGGGCGGCGTGCGCGGCGGCCGGGTGGGCGCTGGCCGCCGCGGCCTGACGTCCGGCATGACGTTTTCCCCGGTGATGACACGCTGTCAGTAGGCTCGCGGCATGACCGACATCGTGCGCACGCCCGAGGACCGCTTCGCGGGCCTTCCCGACTTCGACTACGCCCCCGAGTACTTCGAGACGCGCGAGGGTCTGCGGATCGCCTACCTCGACCTCGCACCCGCCGGCGGCGGCGACGCCCCGGCGGTCGTCTTCCTGCACGGGGAGCCGACCTGGTCGTTCCTCTGGCGGCTCGTCTTCCCCGCGGTGCGCGAGGCGGGCTTCCGCTGCATCGTGCCCGACATGCCCGGCTTCGGTCGCAGCGACAAGCCGACCGACTTCGCCTGGTACACGTACGACCGCCACGTCGGGGTGATGACCGAGCTGCTGGACCACCTCGACCTCACCGGCGCGACGATCGTCGTGCACGACTGGGGCGGCCCGGTCGGCCTGCGCCTCTACGTCGAGCAGGCGACGCGGTTCGACCGCGCGGTGATCATGGACACCGGCCTGTTCACCGGGCACCAGAAGATGAGCGACGCCTGGAACGCGTTCCGCGGCTTCGTCGAGCAGACCGAGGACCTGCCGGTCGGCATGCTCGTCGCCGGGGGCTGCTTGACCCCGCCCCCCGCCGAGGTCGTCGCCGCGTACGAGGCGCCCTACCCGGACGCCGCCTCCAAGGCGGGCGCCCGCGCCTTCCCGCTGATGATCCCCCTGACCCCCGAGTCGACGGGGGCGGAGGCGGGCCAGCGCGTCCTCGCCGCGCTCGCGCAGGACGAGCGCCCGGTGCTGATGCTGTGGGCCGACCAGGACCCGATCCTCACCCCGGGCACGGGGAAGAAGTTCGCGGCCGCGATCGGCTACGACGGCGAGCCCGACGTGATCGAGGGCGCCTCGCACTTCCTCCAGGAGGACCAGGGCCCGGCCATCGGCGCCCGCATCGCGCAGTGGCTCACCGCAGCGGGATGACGATCTCCGTCACCCGCCGGGCGGGGTCGGGCTCCTCGCCCGGGTCGGTGACGTAGGACTCCCAGAACGACCCGGCGGGCGTCTCGCCGCGCTGCAGCACCCAGGCGTGCAGGGCGCGGCCCGCCGCCTCGAGCCCGTCGTAGGCGCCGACGTGGCGGGCGATCGCGGCCCGCCCGCCCGGGAGCACGTCCGCACCCTGCCCGTCGTCGGCGACCGCCGCCACCGGCACGCCGAGCTGGACGCGCAGCGGATCACCGAGCTCGAGGTAGCGGATGAACGGCGGTCCGGCGGGCGCGACGCGCAGCTCCCCGAGACGGTCGTAGAGCGCCGGGAAGCCGCGGTCGACGACCCGGGCGAACCCGGCGAGGTCGGTGGCGTGGTGGGAGACGACGGCGGGCCGGGCCGCGATCGTGCGGATCTCGAAGTCGGTCATGCCGGGAACGACCGGCCGACCGCCCGGAACTCATCGCGCGACGGCGGCGATGACCTCGGCCCACCAGGCGCGGTCGCTGTCCGCGGTCGCGCGGGAGAGCCGCCGGCGGGCGTAGGCGCCGAGCAGGTCGCGACGACCGAGGGCGAGCGTCTCGCCGCAGACCGCCAGGACGCCGTCGTCGAGCAGCACGAGCGACCCGGCGGTGTCACGGCGCAGGCGCAGCCGGTCGACGACCTTGCGCCCGGCCACCGTCGTGGGGTCGGCGGGGTCGCCGTCGGCGGGGTCCCACGGGCGGACCGTGAACGGCGTCGCGTGCGCGCGGACCTGGCGGGGCGGGCGCGGCGGCGGCCCGACCGGCCCGGTGCGCCAGCGCTCGAGCAGGTCGCGCATCTCGACCGCGACGGAGGAGCGCACGAGCACGTGCAGGCTGTCCCCCACCTCGATCGTGTTCGCCCCGCGCGGCGGGATCGCCTCCTCCCCGCGGACGATGACGTTGATGAGCGCCTCGCGCGGCAGCCCGAGGTCGCGGACCTTGACGCCGACGATCGCGTCCTCCGGACCGACGGGGAACTCGACGACCTCGGCGCCGAGGCGGCGGATCGTGCCGGTCTCCTCGATCACGCGCGGCAGCGCGGGCTCGTTGGTGGTGACGTGCAGCCGGTTGGCCAGCGGCTCGAACGTCACGCCCTGCAGGATCGTCGAGAGGACCACGACGAAGAAGACGATGTTGAAGAACTCGGTGGACTGCGGGACGCCCTCGATGACCGGGAAGGTCGCCAGGACGACGGGGACCGCGCCGCGCAGCCCGGCCCAGCCGAGCGCGACCCGCTCGGCCGCGGTGAAGCCGAAGCCGATGGTCGCCACCCAGGCGGCGATCGGCCGCGCGACGAAGCACAGGACGAGCGCGACCGCGGTGCCCTCGACCCACACGTCGGCGAGCTGCGAGGGGAAGACGAGCAGGCCGAGGACGAAGAACATCGACAGCTGCGCGACCCAGGCCATCCCCTCGTGGAACGCCACGACGGTCCGCTTGGCGGGGATCAGCGCGCCGCCGAGCGCGAGGCCCGTGAGGTAGGCGGCGAGGAACCCGGAGCCGTGCAGCACGTCGGCGCCGCCGTAGGCGATCGCCGCGGTCGCCAGCGAGGCGACGGGGAAGAGGCCGGTGCTGGCGAGCTGCGCGCGGCGGAACGCCTGCACCGCGAGCCAGCCGACCCCGAGGCCGACGACCGCGCCGATGCCGAGCTCGATCGCGAACTCGACGAGGAAGTCCAGCGGCCCGTGCGGCGGGTGGGCGATCGCCTCGACGAACCCGAGCACGAGGAGCACCGCGACCGGGTCGTTGAACCCGGCCTCCCCCTCGAGCGAGCGGGCGAGGCGCCGGCGCAGCGTCGAGCCGCGCAGCAGCGCGAAGATCGCGGCGCCGTCGGTCGAGGAGAGGATGGCGCCGAGCAGCAGGCCCTCGAGGACGCTGAGGTCGAGCAGCAGGACCGCGGCGAACCCGGTGATCGCCGCGGTCGCCGCGGTGCCGACGAGCGCGAGCGACATCGCGGGCCGCAGCACGGGCCGGATCTCCCCCAGCCGGCGGCGAGGCCGCCCTCGAAGAGGATCAGGACGAGGGCGATGATCCCGATCGTGCGGGCGAGCTCGAAGTCGGTGAACTCGAGCTCGCCGATCCCGTCGGAGCCGAGCAGCATGCCCAGGCCGAGGAACAGCACGAGTCCGGGCACGCGCAGCCGCCCGGCGAGGAGGGAGGCCAGCAGACCGAGGGCGAGGAGCGCCCCGGTCGCCAGGATCATCTGGCCGTCGTTCACGGAGACGCAACCCTATGGGTCCGTGCCACCCGGTGGTTATCGACCGGGTGGCACGGTCGAGCGGTGCTCAGGTCGACTCGGTGAGCTGCTTCGTCTCCGCGCCGGGCTCGAGGCCGGGCTCGGAGTTCGAGGCGCGCAGCTCGTACGCGCGGCGGGTCGCGTCGTCGCGCTGGGCGAGGACCTTGTCGGCCTTCAGGGCGGTGGCGATCGCCTCGCGGCCGCGGCGCGGCAGGACGTTCATGACGGTGGTGATCGCCTGCACCTGGCGCGGGACGAAGACGTCGAACTTCGGGAAGTGCAGCGCGCGGACGATCTCCTCGGCCACGTCCTGCGGCTCGATGTGCTTGACGCCGCGGGTGGGCTGCAGGCCGGAGGCGAGCTCGGTCTTCACGACGACCGGCATCACGCACGACACCTCGATCGGCGTGTCCTTGACCTCGGCACGGACCGCCTCGCTGACGCCGACGACGAAGTGCTTGGTGCCGCAGTAGGTGGCGCCGCCGGGGAAGCCGCCCTTGCCCGCGGTCGACGCGACGTTGACGAGGTGGCCGGTGCCGCGCTGCAGGAAGCGCGGCAGGATCTCCTTCATCCCCCAGAGGACGCCGTTGACGTTGATGTCGATCTGGCGCTGGGTGGTGGCGTCGTCTTCCTCGAGGAAGGAGCCGAGCTGCATGATGCCGGCGTTGTTGACGAGCACGTCGATCGGGCCGAGGGCCTCCTCGGCGTCGTCGAGGAACTGCTTGAAGGACGGGCGCTCGATGACGTTCAGCGGGAACGCGACGACGTTCGGGCCGAGCTCCAGGGCGGTCTTCTTCGCGAGCTCGAGGTCGAGGTCGCCGATCGCGACCTTCATGCCCTCGCGGACGAACGAGCGCGCGGTCTCCTTGCCGATGCCGCGGGCACCGCCGGTGATCGCGGCGACCTTGCCGGTGAGGACGCGGGGCTGCTTGGCCATGGGGATTCCCTCCTGGGACGACGGACCGTGACGAAAAGTTGACGCAGGCGTCACTCTAGCGCCGTCCGTCCCCCGGCGTGCAGGGACGCCCGCCACGCCCGGAGCGCCGCACCCCGCGCGATCACCCAGTTTCCGTAGTACCGTTGGGGGGCGGCCACCCCGCACACGGGTCCAGCGGTGCGGGCGCCGGCCGCCAGGGGGCAACTGCATGAGCACGACCGTCTACGTGGCGAGCCGCGACACCGCGCGCCGGCTCGACCTCATCACCGCCGTCGAGGCGTCCGCCGACGCAACGCTCCGCGGCTCGTCGGACTCCGGCCACACCGCGCTGCACGACCTGCTCGCCGCGGAGGTCGACGTCGCCCTGCTCGACCGGGACCTCCCCGGCATCGACGGCGAGGCGATCGGCCGCGCGCTGCGGGACGCGGGCCGGCCGACCCGGGTCGTCCTCGTGGGCCGCGACGACGGACAGGTCGCGGGCGTCGCCGCGGTCCTCGCGCCGGAGGAGGTCGTGCGCCACCTCGACGCGCTGCTCGCCCCGCGCGAGACGCCCGTCGCGCCCGGCGGCGCATCGCGCCCGGTCGCGGCGCGCGACCTGCGCCACGACGGGGGCCTCGCGTCCGACGAGCGCGAGCACCGGATCGCCGTGCACCGCGTCGCCGCGCTGCGCGCCGTCTGCGGCGTCGCGGTCGGGATCTTCGCCGTGGCCGACATGGGCGCGCTGCAGCCGGGGTTCTGGTGGGCATACGCCGGGCTGCTCGTCTGGCTGGTGGTCGGCCTGCTGGTCCTCCGGCGGCCCGGCGCCCGGCGGCGGGTCGCCGCGGTGACCGTGCTCGACGCGGCCGCGATGTTCGCCCTGATCGAGACCTCGGGCGACGCCACGTCCGCCCTGCGCTTCCTCCTGCTCATGGGCCCGCTCTGCTACACGCCGTTCGTGCCGCCGGCGACGCTCGCCCGGCTCGTCCCCGTGGGCGCCGCCGCCTACGTGGGGGCCATCGTGCTCGACGACCTGCACGCGGTCGCGCGCACCGCGATCGTCGAGTGGCTGTTCGTCTACGCCATGGTGAGCGTCTACGCCGTGATGAGCGCGCGGCTCAACGCGCGCCGGCTCGGCGACGTGCGCCGGCTGTCGGCCGCCCGGCAGCAGCTGCTCGGCCAGCTCCTGACCGCCGAGTTCCGCGAGCGGCGACGGCTCTCGCAGGACCTCCACGACGAGTCGCTGCAGCTGCTGCTGGCGGCGCGGCAGGACCTCGAGGAGGCCGCGCCCGGCACGCCGCACCCGAGCCTCGCGCAGGCGCAGCACGCGCTGACCGAGGGCATCCGCCTGCTGCGCGAGACGGTCCACGACCTGCACCCGATCGCCCTCGACCACGGCGGCCTGGACCTCGCGCTGCACGGCATCTGCGAGCGACAGGGCCGACTCGGGGGCTTCGCGGCCCGGGTCACCGTCGCCCCCGACGTCCCGGGCCTGGACGACGAGTTCGTCGTGTCGCTCGCCCGGGAGCTCGTCACCAACGTGGCCAAGCACGCCGCCGCCGAGCGGGTCACCGTCGACGCCCTCCTCGAGGACGGACTCCTGCTGCTCGCGGTGGCCGACGACGGACGAGGCATCCCGGCGGGCCGGCCGGCCGCCGCGCTCGCGGAGGGGCACATCGGGCTGGCGTCCCTCGTCGAGCGGGTCGAGGCCGCGGGCGGCACCACGACGATCGACTCGACGGTCGGACGCGGGACGACCGTGCGGGTCGCCGTACCGGTGCGGCGCAGCGACTCGACCGGACCCTGATCAGTCGTCGTCCCGACCGCCGCGGCCGCCGCCGCCCTGGCGGTCGGAGGCGCCGCCGGAGCCGTCCTCGGACGCGGGCGCGGACGGCGAGGCGTCCGGCTGCGGCGCGGTGGTCGCGGTCTCCGGCTCGGCGGTGCCGCCGCGGTCCGGGCGCGGGGCCTTGACCCTCTTCTGAGGCTTCGCGACCGCTGCGGGGCGCTCGGTGCGCGTGCGGTCGTCCGTGGAGCGCCCGGAGTCGCGCTGCTTCTTGCCGCCGCTGCGTCCGCGGTCGGCGGGGCGGGCCGCCCCCTCGCGGGCGGGCTTCGGCGCGGAGCCCTCCGTGCGATCGGACCCCCTGTCGCGCTCGCGCTCGGCGTCGCGCTCGCGCTCGCGGCTCTCGCGCCGCCCAGGTCCGCGGCGGGAGGACTCGGGCCGGTCGCGGTTGCTGCGCGCCGGGCGCTCCTCCCGGCCGTCACGGTCCTCGCGTACGGGCGCCTCGTCGCGGCGGTCCTCGCGGTCCTCCCGGTCATCGGCCTCCTCGACGGCGGGCCCGGAGGCGCCGCCGCCCGGGCCGGCGGAGCTGGCGGTGCCGGCGGTGCCGGGACCGCTCGTCAGCGCGCGCCCGGCCGCGAGCTCGGCGATGCCGCCGCCGGTGAGCGGGACGATCGCCCCGACCGGCCGGGTGAGGACCGGCCCGCCGGGCGCGGCGGCCGGCGCGGCGGGGGCGGATGCCGCCGTCGCGGTCGACGTCTCCGCGGCGCGCGGCGGGGCCGCGCGGAGCTCGTGCACCGCGACGTAGCCGGAGCCACCCGCGCCGCCGACGACCGCGAACGCGGCGAGCGCCTTGACCGCGGCGCCCTGCAGGCCGATCGCGGCGAACGTGCCGCCGGCGCCCCCGGCGGCCACGGCACCCGCACCGGCGATCCCGGCCCCGGCGACCGCGGCACCCCCGCCACCGACCCCGCCCGCACCGGCCCCGCCCGCCCCGGCACCGAAGACCCCCGCGAGCGCCGAGCTCTTCAGCGCCGCACCGGGCACGACCGGCAGCAGCACGGCGATCGCCGCGCGCTGGCGCTGGACCTCGAGCTTGAACGCGGTGCAGCCCGCGCACGCCTCGAGGTGACGGCGCAGCTGCGTGCGGCGCAGCGCCCCGCCGCGCAGGGTGGCGAGCTGCTCGCGGATGTCGGCGCAGTCGGTCTCCCGCGCCTGGCGGGCGCCGTGCAGCTGCTCGCGGGCCTGGAAGACGAGCGCCTTGACCTTCTCCTTGCGCACGCCGAGGATCACCGCCACCTCGTCGTGGGTGTGCGCCCCGAGCTCGGTGAGGACGAGTGCGGCGCGCTGGTCGTCCGGCAGTCCGTGGAGGTCGGCGAGCATCGCGCGGAGGTCCTCGCGGCGCTGGACCTCGGCCGCCAGCCCCTCGACCGCGGGCTCGACGACGTCGACGTCGGCGTGCTCGCGGCGGGCGCGCAGCACGGTGAGGCAGCGGTTGCGGGCGATGGTGAAGAGCCACGCCTTGAGCTGGATCGGGCGGTCGTCGGCGCGCAGCGCGTCGTAGGCGCTGAGGCACACCTGCTGCAGCGCGTCCTCGGCCTCCTCGCGGGTGCCGAGCATGTGCCGGCAGAAGGACAGGAGGCTGCGGTGGTAGCGGTCGTAGACGACCTCGAAGGCCGCCTCGTCCCCGGCGCGGACACGGGCGACCAGCCGCTCGTCGGAGAGCGTGCGGAGAAGCGGGCGGGGCCGGCTGCGGGATGAAGCGGCTGCTGCCACGAGAGACATGGACGGGTCTGCTCCGGGTCGGTCAGGGACGTGCGCACACGACCACCAACGCACCACACCGTCGCAGGTTGGCAGGTCGCGTGCCCGACTCCCACATACCCCGGGGTATGCTGGACGCATGTCGAGCTTCGTCCACGACGGCCACCGTCTCGCCTACACCGAGCACGGACCGGCCGACGGTCCGCCGGTGGTCCTCGTCCACGGTCTGCTGTTCTCGCAGAAGCTGATGACGCCGGTCGCGCAGGAGCTCGCGCACCGCGGCTACCGGGCGATCACCCTCGACCTCCTCGGCCACGGGCGCTCCGACCGGCCGCCCGCCATGCAGGAGTACTCGATGGCCGCGTTCGGCCGCCAGATCGTCGGGCTGCTCGACCATCTCGGCATCGAGCGCGCCGTGCTGCACGGCCTGTCGCTCGGGGCCAACTCGGCGCTCGAGGCCGCCGTCATCGCCCCCGACCGGGTGCAGGGGCTCGTGATCGAGATGCCGGTGCTCGACAACGCGCTGATGGGCTGCGCGATCGGCTTCACGCCGATCATGCTGACGCTGAGCTTCGCCCGCGCGCCGATGCAGGCGCTCGCCGCGGTCACGCGCCGGATCCCGACCGGCGGCCTCTACTTCGCCGACCTGCTGCTCGACGTCGTCCGCCAGGACCCCGGGCCGAGCAACGCGGTCTTCCACGGGCTGTTCTTCCACCGCGTCGCCCCGACGCAGGCGCAGCGGCGCGCGATCACCGCGCCGACGCTCGTCGTCGGCCATCCGAACGACCCGATCCACCCGTTCAGCGACGCGGACGCGCTCGTGCACGAGATCGCGGGCGCCCGGATGGTGCGCATGCGGTCGATCGTCGAGGGGCGCGTCCTGCCGGGGCGGCTCGTGCGGGAGATCCTCGGGTTCCTCGAGGAGACCTTTGCGACCGAGGCCTCCCGGTCGGGCCGCACGCGGCGCAACGGGCACGGTCCGGTCAACGGCACCGTGCGGACGCTCCCGCGCCGCGCGCGCGAGGACCGCTAACGGCGCGCGAGCGGTACGGCGAGCCTCAGCGGGGCGGCCTGCCCCGCGACGACGAGGACCGCGTCGCGCAGCGGTCGCGCGGGGGCGTCGAGCACGAGCTTGCCGGTGAGCCGCTCCCCCGGGCCGAGCTGCTCGTGCAGCAGCGGCTTCCAGGGCGAGTAGAGGACCGCGTCCGCCGCCTGCGCCGCGATCGGCAGCGCCGCGCCGCCGGCGAACGCCGAGAACCGCTCGTCGGAGACGGTCAGGTCGCGGTCGGTGCGGTTCACCAGCGTGACCTTCACGACGAGGTAGGACCGCCCGGTGCGGGCGCGCGGTCCCCCGCCGGCCCGCAGCGGCAGCGCCGCGCGCTGCTCGGCCGCGGCGGCCTGGACGGCGAGGCCGTCGACGGTGCCCGACGTCGGGGCCGCGAGCAGCGCCGGGCGACTCGGGCTCGACTGGACCGGCAGCGTCGTGACGACGAGGGCGGTGAGCGCCGCGGCGACGGCGGCGAACGCGCACAGGCGTGCGCGAGGCACCGACCGCAGGAGAGGGGGAACGGTCATGCGCCCTCCAACGTACTAGAAACCGTTGCGTTACCGATGCGACGTGCGTCGCGGTTTCAGCAGGTGGGCGCGGAGCCGTCCTCCCGCAGCCCGAGTACCTCGAGGCGGCCGTCGTCGAGCAGCCGCACCACGGCATCCACGACCGCCGGGTCGAACTGCGTGCCGGCGCAGCGGCGCAGCTCCTCCAGCGCGGACGCGACCGGCATGCCGCGCCGGTACGGCCGGTCGGAGGTCATCGCCTCGAGCGAGTCCGCCACGAAGATGATCCGGGCCTCGACCGGGATCGACTCCCCGGCCAGCCCGTCCGGATAGCCCCGGCCGTCGACGCGCTCGTGGTGGTGACGGATCCACACCGCCTCCTCGACGAGCCCGGCGTGATGGAGCATCCGCGCCCCGACCACCGGGTGCACCTTGATCTGCTCGAACTCCGCGTCGGTCAGCCGGTCGGGCTTCGAGAGGATCGTGTCGTCGATCGCGATCTTGCCGATGTCGTGCAGGAACGCCGCGCGACGGATGCGCATCACGTGCGCCTCGTCGAGCCCCAGCTCCTGGCCGACCGCGACCGCGTACCGCGCGACGCTCTCGGAGTGGTCGCGCGTGTGCAGGTGCTGCGCGTCGATCGACTCCACCACCGCGAACAGGTGGGCGAGGATGTCCCCCGACCCCTCGTCCAGCTCGGGGGCGACCGCCTCCCCGGCGACCGCGCAGAGGTTGCGACCGTGCTCCTTGGCCCAGCGCAGCGCGCGGCGCGCGTGCCGCTCGATCTCCTCGCGCGTGCGGCCGTCGTCGGGGACCGCCGCGACGCCGGCGCTCAGCGTCACGCGCCGGCCGTCCAGCAGCGGGCGCCGCGCGACGACCGTCCGCAGCCGCTCGGCCACCAGCAGGCCGTCGAGCCGCCGGGCACCGGGCAGCGCCAGGCCGAACGTCCCGCCACCGATCCGCAGCAGCGTGTCGTGCGGGCGCACGAGCGACCGCAGCAGCTCCTCGAGACGGTCCAGCAGCTCGTCGCCGGCCGCCGGTCCGTGCTCGGCGTTGACCGCCTGCAGCCGGTCGACGTCCAGCAGCACCAGCGCGACCGGGACGGTCTCCCCGGGGCTCTCGCGGTCCGCCGCCTCGATCGCCGCACGCCGCTCCGCGAACGGCAGGGTGCTCATCGGTCGACCACGGGACGGGGAACGCGCATGACCACTGGATCGGCCGTCGCGTGGAGCACTTGAGCCCCGGTACCATGGCGGGCACATGTCGAGTCGCCAGGAAGAGAAGGGAAGCGCGCCGCAGGCAGCGCGAAGAGGAGGCGGCGAAGGCCGCCAAGGCCGAGGCGTCCAAGAAGCGCCTCCAGCTGGTGGCCGGTGTCGCGGTCGCGGTGCTCGCCGTCGGCGGCGTGACCGCCGCGGTCCTCGCGGGTGGCGGTGGTGGCGGCGGTGCCGGCGACCCCGACGCCAGCGGCAGCGGCCCGACGGTCGCGCTGGCCGCGCCGAAGATCACCGACCTCGCCCAGGCCGCGAAGGCCGCGAACTGCACGCTGCGCGAGCAGCTGCCCAACGAGGGCAACAACCACGTGCAGGGCGAGGTCACGAGCTACAAGACGAACCCGCCGACCTCGGGCGACCACAACATCGAGCCGGCCGCCGAGGGCGAGAACCGCGGCGCCGAGTACGAGGCCGGCACCGAGCCCGCCAAGGAGAACTGGGTGCACTCGCTCGAGCACGGGCGGATCCTGTTCCAGTACGCGCCCGGCACGCCGACCGCGGACGTCACGAAGCTCCGCTCCCTCTACCTCGAGGACTTCCAGGGCGGCAACGGCTACCACCAGATGCTGTTCCAGAACAACACGGACATGCCGTTCAAGTACGCGGCCGTCGCGTGGACGAACTACATCGGCTGCCAGACGCTCACCGACGAGACGATCGACGCGTTCCGCGCCTTCCGCGCGAAGTACGTCGACAAGGGCCCCGAGCTCATCCCGTAGGCCCCGTGGCCGCGCCGCCGCTCAGCGCGGCGCGGGCGGACCGGGCGGCGACACGATGTCCCGCCCGGTCGGCTGCATCGCCTCGTCGAGCTCCAGCTGCCAGTAGTAGCGCGTGAAGTGCCGGCCGGCGACGAACTCGCCGACGTGCGGGTCCGGCCGCTCCCCGTTGGCCATCGCCACGATCAGCTCCGGGTAGGTACGGCCCGGCAGCGCCGCGTACATCGGGGCCGGGAACGCGCCGCCGAAACGCGTGTTCACGTCGGTGATCCCGAGGCCGAGGTCCTTGTCGCGGAACGCCTGGACCGTGCACGGGCCGCGCACCCCGAGCGCCTCGACGACCCGCCGGCCGAGCTCGATCAGCTCCGGGTCGGCGATCGCCGCGCCCTTGATCGACTCCCCGCCCCGCGACTCGAGCATCGTGCGCGGGATGACGTTCAGGCAGCGGCCCTCGGTGTCGCTGAGGCAGTCCATCGAGAACTCCGGCCCGTCCATGAGCTTCTGGATCATCACCGGCTCGTCGACGTAGTCGACGAAGAACTCCGCGTCGCGCCGGTCGCGGCACGGGTGGATCGACCGCGCCCCGGAGCCACGGACCGGCTTGACCATCACCGGGTAGTGGTCGGCGATCGCGTCGAGGTCGTCCGGCAGGACGGTCGGCGGCGACGGCAGGCCCTGCGCGGTCAGCCAGAGGTGCGTGCCGTGCTTGTCGTAGGTCGCCGACGCGCTCGCGCTCGGCGGCACCAGCGCCTCGGGCAGGTGGCCCTCCTCGCGCGCGACCGCGAGCGTCTCGATGTCGAGGTCGGTCAGCGGGACGATCGCGCCGACGTCGTGCTCGTCGCACAGCGCGCGCAGCGCCGGCACGTAGGCCGGGTCGCGGATCAGCGGGACGCTGCTGCGCACGGTCGCCGCGTACTGCGCGGGCGCCAGCGGCGACGGGTCGGCGGCGACGACGGTCGTGTGCTGCGCAAACGCGCTGACGATGTCGTAGCGCTTCCCGACACCGGTGAGGAGGACGGCCTTCATGTGGCCGGACTCTGGCAGGATCCCCGGCTGCATGAGCGAGCGCTGCCGTCGGCTGACCGAGTCCACCCGGTTCGAGGCCGGGATGCTCGTCGTGATCCTCCTGAACGCGGTCGTCCTCGGCCTCGAGACGTTCGAGAGCGTCGTCGACGACGCCGGGGACCTGCTGCACGTCCTCGACAAGGCGTTCCTGGCGATCTTCACCGTCGAGCTCGCCCTGCGGCTCGGCGCGGTCCGCGGCCGGCCCGGGGCGTTCTTCTCCAGCGGCTGGAACACGTTCGACTTCGTCGTCGTCGCCGCGAGCTTCATCCCGGGACTCAACGCGTCGCTGCTGCGGCTCGTGCGGCTCGCGCGCGTCGTGCGGGTCGTGCGGTTCCTCCCCGACCTGCGGGTGATCGTCGCGGCCGTCGGCCGCAGCGTCCCCGGGGTCGCGTCGCTCGCCGTCGGGACCGCGCTGCTCGTCTACGTGTACGGGATGGCGGGCTGGCTGATCTTCGACACGCACGACCCGGACAACTACGGGGACGTCGCGCAGTCGATGCTCACGTTCTTCGTGATGCTCACGCTCGAGAACCTGCCCGACAACCTCGAGATGGGCCAGGAGCTGAGCGCGTGGACGGTGCCGTTCTTCATCAGCTACGTGCTGCTCGCCTCGTTCCTCGTGTTCAACCTCTTCATCGGGATCGTCCTGAACTCGATGGAGGAGGCGCGCGCCGCCGACCACCAGCGCCAGCGCGAGCGCGACCGGGCGGCCGCCGCCGCGACCGAGTCGACCGAGGACGACGCGATCGTCGCCGTCGAGGACCGCATCGACGAGCTGCGCGCGGCGCTCGACGCGCTCACGCAGGAGCTCGCCGACCGGCGGCGATGAGCATCACCCGCCGCGGATAGGCTCGCGGCATGAGCGCCTTCACGAAACGGAACCTGTTGCAGGCCACCGACCGCGCCCCCGACTTCGGGATGGCCGAGATCGGCCAGGCGATCTTCCCGTTCGAGGAGCTCGGCGCGACCGACACCGGCCTCGCGCTGCACCGGATCAACCCGGGACGGCGCCACGCGTTCGGCCACCGCCACGTCGCCGCGGAGGAGATCTTCGTCGTGCTCTCCGGCAGCGGTCGAGCGAAGCTCGGCGACGAGCTCGTCGAGCTCGCCCGGCTCGACGCGCTGCGCGTCGCCCCGGAGACGTGGCGGGGCTTCGAGGCCGGCCCGGACGGGATGGAGCTGCTCGCCTTCGGTCCGCGCCACGAAGGGGACGGGGAGGTCGACCCGGGGTTCTGGCCCGCCTGACCCTGGCGCCCGGCCGCTCGCGGCTGGCATAGTGGCCCCATGCCCGACATCCCCCTGATCGTCCTCGCCGTCGTCTTCCTCGGCGCCGGCGGGTCCAAGCTCGCCGGCGTCCCGCTGATCCGGGCGAACTTCGAGCGCTGGGGGCTGCCCGACGCCGCCCGCCTGGGGATCGGCGCGATCGAGGTGGTCCTCGCCGTCCTGGCCGTGCTCGCGCTCGGGGACGACGGGCTGGCCCGGGTCGTCGCGGTCGCGGCGCTCGTGGTCATGGCCGGCGCGCTGGCCACGCACGTGCGGGCGAAGGACGAGCCCAAGGAGTACCCGCCCGCCGTGCTCGTGACGGTCGCGGCGATCCTCGTGCTCGCGACCGCCTGACCGCGATCAGGAGGTGGCGGGACCGTCCCAGCCGCCGGTCTCGCCCTTGTACGTGTCGTCCCGGCGACCGCCCGGGAGCAGCATCCGGGCGGTCATCAGCAGGATCCGCACGTCGAGCGCCACCGAGGCGCGCTCGATGTAGTCGAGGTCCATCTCGATCCGCTGCGACCACGGCAGCGCGGCGCGGCCGTTGACCTGCGCCCAGCCGGTGATCCCCGGGCGCAGCGCGAGCCGTCCGCGCTGACGGTCGGTGTACTGCGCGACCTGTCCCGGCACCGTCGGGCGCGGGCCGATGATCGCCATCTCGCCGCGCAGGACGTTCACGAGGTTCGGCAGCTCGTCGATCGACGTCGCGCGCAGCACCGCGCCGACCTTCGTGATCCGGGCGTCGCCCTTGTCGACCGCCAGCCCCGCGCCCTGGAACTCCGCCCCGTCGACCATCGTGCGGAGCTTCAGGACGTCGAACTCGCGACCGTGCTGGCCGACCCGTCGCTGGCGGTAGATCACCCCACCCGGGGAGTCGAGCCGGACCGCGAGCGCGGCCGCCGCGAGGATCGGGCTGGTCAGCAGCAGGACGGCCGCCGCGACGACGACGTCGAAGATCCGCCGCAGGGGCTCAGGCATCGGTGGTGCTCCGGGTTCCTTCGGGGGCTGCCAGCCGGCCTCGGTGCCGTGGCGCAGGTGGTCGAGGAGGCCGAGCGCGATCGACGAGGTCGTGCCGACGTAGTAGCGGGCGATCAGGAACGGGCGGCTGCGGACCGGGGCCAGCGCCGAGCCGAGCAGCGCGGCCTGCGCGGCCAGGCAGAGCCGCGCGAGCGGCCCGCCGCCCAGCCCCACCCAGAGGGCGTTCGCGGCGAGGGCCTTCACGTGCAGGAACGGCGACGCGTACCGGAGCACCCGGTGCCCGAAGAGCGCGTAGGCGTACCGGGGCGGGACGCGGTCGAGCCGCAGCAGGCCGCCGCGCAGGACGATCGCCCAGGCGTGGCTCATCATCCGCCGCTTGCGCGCCGCCTCGCCCTCGATCGAGGGGACCATCAGCTCCTGCGCGCGCGCCGCCGGCTCGTAGACGGCGCGGTGGCCGTGCTGCACGAACGTGAACGGGAAGCTCAGGTCGTGGCCCATCACCGGGTCGACGACGACGTACGCGTCCCGGCGGGTCGCGTAGATCGCGCCGTTGCCGCCGGTCACCGAGTGCAGCCGCGACTCCATCGCGCGCAGCCACATCTCGTAGCGCCAGTACACGCCCTCCTGGTTGTCGCCGCCCGCGTTGACGAACGTGACGTTGCCGCACACGTAGCCGACCTCGGGGTCCGCGAACCGGGCGACGAGCGTGCGCAGCGCGTCGGGCTCCCAGGTCGCGTTGGCGTCGGAGAACGCGACGATCTCGCCGGTCGCGCGCTCGACCGCGAGGTCCTGCGAGCGGATCTTGCCGCCGCGCGGGTTCTCCAGCACGAGGTCCGCCCCAGCCTGCCGGGCGCGCGCCGGGGTCGCGTCGGGCGACCCGTCGCAGCTGACGATCACCTGCAGCTTCTCGCGCGGGTAGTCGAGGGCGAGCGCGTTCGCGACCTTGGCGGCGATCACGTCCTCCTCGCGGTAGGCGGCGACCACGAGCGTCACCGTCGGCAGGTCCGCCTCCGGCACCGGGGGCACGCCGGGCGGGACGACGCCGAGCAGCCGCTCGCGCAGCCACAGCGACAGCGGGTAGCCGACCTGCGCGAAGACGAGCAGCCCGGCACTCAGCCAGAACCCGATGGCGGCGAGGAGGCGCACCCCTAGTCGCGGACGACCCGATAGCGCACGTGGGTCGCGAGGTCGGACGCCCGCGACTGGACCTGCTCGAAGCCGACGCCGTCGAGACCGTCGAGCAGCCGCTCGCCTGCGCCGAGCAGCACCGGCGAGAGGTTCACGGACAGCTCGTCGAGCAGCCCGGCGTTCAGCGCCTGCTGCACGGTCGAGGCACCGCCGGCCACCGAGACGTCCCGGTCGCCGGCGGCCTGGCGGGCGCGGGCGACGGCGTCCTCGATGCCGTCGGTCACGAAGAAGAACGTCGTGCCGCCCGCCATCTCCAGCGGCTCACGCGGCACGTGGGTGAGGACGAAGACCGGCCCGTGGTAGGGCGGATCGTCGCCCCACCAGCCCTGCCAGTCGAGATCCCACTGACCGTTCGCGGAGCGCCCGCCGAACATGTTGCGGCCCATGACGAACGCGCCGACCCCGGCGAGGATCTCATCGCGGACCGCCGCGTCGACCGGGTGCGGCTCGCCGTCGTCCGCCGGGAACATCCAGCGATGCAGCTGCTCGCCGCCGACGCCGAGCGGGGCGTCGCGCGACTGGTCGGGGCCGGCGCAGTACCCGTCGAGCGAGGCCGTGATGTGCGACTTCACCAGGGGCATGGTGTCCATCATCGCGCGAGGCGGCGGTACAGCGCCTCGTGCTCGGCGGCGACCGCGCTCCACGCGTAGCGGCCCTCGCGCGCGGCGCGCGCCCCGGCGGCCAGGCGCGCCCGGTCCGCCGGATCGGCGAGCAGCCGCGTCAGCGTCGTGGCCAGCGCGGTCGGGTCGCCCGGCGGCACGAGCGTCGCCGCCCCCTCCGCCGCGACCTCCGGGAAGCCGCCGACCGCGCTCAGCACCATCGGCTTGCCCATCCCCATCGCGCTGAACAGCACGCCCGACTGCTCGATCTCCCGGTAGGGGGAGGACGACGAGGTCGGCCCGGTCCAGCAGCGCCGCGGCCCCCGGATCGGTGATGAACCGCTCCACCCAGCGGACCCCGCCCGCCGCGTCGGCGGTCGCGTGCAGCGCGCGCGTGTCCATCCGGGGCATCCCGGCGATCCACAGCTCCGCGTCGGTCTGCCCGGCGCGCCGCAGCAGCGACCACGCGTCCAGCAGCACGTCGAGGCCCTTGTACTCGCGGAAGAGCCCGAAGAAGAGGACGACCGGCACGTCGCGCCCCACGCCCTTCAGCTCCGGCGGCAGCGCCGCGCCCTCCGGGTCCGCGGCCGCCAGGCCCGCGAGGTGCCCGAACGCCCCGTGCGGGATCACGGTGATCTTCTCGGCGGGCACGTCGGCCTCGAGGACGAGCCGGTCGCGGCCGTGCCGCGAGTGCGCGATGACGTGGTCGACCCGGTGGTAGACGCGCTTCTGCGCCGCCAGCTGCCCCCAGCGCGGCTCCCGGGGCAGGATGTCGTGCGCGGTCAGCACGACCGGCCGGTCGCGCGGCAGCAGGAACGGGTCGACGTGCTGGATCGCGCACCACTGCACGTGCAGGACGTCGGCGCGCTCGCGCCGGGCGCGCCGGGCGACCCCGCGCATCCCCGGCACGTGCTGGGCGACCTTCGCCCCCAGCCGCAGCGGTCCGGGCAGGCCGCCGCCGTGGCGGTAGAACCGCTCGCGCAGCTCGTAGCCGGCCGCAGCCGCGCGGCCCCCGTCCCACGGCGCCTCCGCGTACGGGAACCGGCTCGTCTCGAGCACCACGTCGAGCCCGCGCGCGGCGAGCGCCCCGCAGAGGGCGTGGTCGTAGGGCGGGGTGAAGGCCGAGGGGTCGACCTGATGGACGCGCACGGCCGGGAGTATCGTCGCCCGCGATGGGATCCGCGGCCCTGTGGGGCCTCATCTCGGCCTCCTCGCTGCTGCTCGGCGCGCTCGTCGGGCTGCGCGTGCGGCTGACCGACCGGGTGCACGGGCTGCTGCTCGGCTTCGGCGCCGGCGCCCTGATCAGCGCCGTCGGCGTCGAGCTCGCGCTCGAAGGGCTCGCCGAGGGCTCGGTCCTCGTGCTCTCGGTCGGCCTGGCGGTCGGCGCGCTGCTGTTCGTCGGCGGGAACCTCGTGCTCGAACGTCGCGGTCCCGGCCGGGAGCGGCGCGTCGCCGACGGGGCGGCGGTCGCCGGCGGGGCGCTCGCGCTCGGCGCGCTGCTCGACGGCGTGCCCGAGTCGGCGGCGATCGGGCTCGGGCTCGCGCAGGGCGACGGGGTCGGCGTGGCGCTGGTGGCCGCGGTCTTCCTCTCGAACTTCCCCGAGTCCGTCGGCGCCGCCCACGACGCGCGGCGCGCCGGCACCCCGGCCGCCGCGGTGCTGCGGCTCTGGACCGGGATCGTGCTCGCCTGCGTCGTCGCGTGCGTGCTCGGCCGTGAGCTGCTCGGCGGTGGCGGCGAGCCGGTCGCGTTCGTGCAGGGGCTCGCGGCCGGCGGCATCCTCGCGATGCTCGCCGACACGATGATCCCCGAGGCCTACGAGCACGGCGGCCGCGCGGTCGGGCTCGTCACCGTGCTCGGCTTCACCGTCGCGCTCGCCCTCTCGCAGGCATGATCCGGTCCGTGCCGGTGGACCTCGTCTTCTGCGTCGTGAACACCAACGGCCGCGAGCTGCTGCTGCGCGGGCTCGACGCGATCGCCCGCGAGCAGGCGGCGGGCGGCTTCACCAGCCGGGTGCTCGTGCTCGACAACGCCTCGGTCGACGGCTCCCCCGACGCGGCGCGCGCCCACCCCGCGGTCGACGAGGTCCTCGCCCTGGACCGCCGCACGGGCAAGGCGCAGAACGACTCGACGCTGCTGCGCCGCGCGCACGAGGACGGCGCCCGTCACGGGCTGCTGCTCAACGAGGACAGCGAGCTGCGGCCCGGGGCGGTCCGCGCGCTGCTCGCCGCGCTGGACGCGGACCCGCGCGCCGGGGCGGCGGGCGCCGCGCTGCTGCGGCCCGACGGCGCGACGCAGGCGGCGGCGTGGCGCTTCCCGGGACTCGGGACCGCGGTGGCGTCCGCGCTGCTGCTGCACCGGCGGCTCGTCGTGCAGGGCGACGGCACCACGCCCACGACCCGCCGGGTGGACTGGGCGCAGTCCGCCTGCCTGCTCGTGCGCACCGAGGCGGCCGCCCAGGTCGGCTACCTCGACCCGGACTTCTTCGTCTACAGCGACGAGGTCGACTTCGCCCGGCGCCTGGCCGACGCCGGCTGGCACTCCCTGTTCGTCCCCGGCGCGGTCTGCGTGCACCACGAGCAGCTCTCCACCGGCAGCGTGCCCGAGCGCCGGATCGTCGAGATGGCCCGCGGCCGCGACCGCTACCTGCGCAAGCACCACGGGACGGCGACCGCGCTGGTCGTCCGCGCGCTCACCGCGCTGCCGTACGCGCTGCGGACCGTCGCGGCGCTCGTGCTGCCCGGCCACGACCCGCGCCGCTACGCACGGCACGTCACCGCGACGCTGCGCCCCGGACGTGGCGAGGGCCTGCGCGAGGCGGCGGAGGCGTTCAACGCCACGGTCGCGGACGGCCGCGACGCGCGCTGAACGGCCCCGCCGGCCGCCCGCTCAGGCGACCGCCGCGAGCGGCCGCGGGTCGGCCGCGGCGACGTCCGGCAGGTCGGTCGCGAACGGCGCGGGCGCCTGCTCGCCGCCGCCCGGGAGCGAGAGCCGCAGCACCTTGCGCCAGACCTGCAGGTACTGGGTGAGCAGCGGCCCCGACGTGTACGGGAGGTCGTAGCGCTCGCACAGCTCCCGCACGCGCGGGGCGATCTCCGCGTAGCGGTTGCTCGGCACGTCCGGGAACAGATGGTGCTCGATCTGGAACGACAGGTTGCCGCTCATCAGGTGCATGAGGCTGCTGCCGTCGATGTTGCAGGAGCCGAGCAGCTGCCGCACGTACCAGCCGCCGCGGGTCTCGTCCTCGAGCTGGGACTCCTCGTAGTCGAACGTGATCGCGCCGTCGGGGAAGTGGCCGCAGAAGATCACCGTGTGCGACCAGACGTTGCGCACGAGGTTGGCGGTCAGGTTTCCCGCGAACGCCGGGACGGCGCTGGGCCCCGAGAGCAGCGGCCACAGCACGTAGTCCTTGGCGAACTGCTTGCGGGCCTTGCGGCCGATCGACTTCAGCTCCTCCTTGGCGACCGACCAGGGCTTGCGGCCCTTGCGGACCTCCGCCATCTCGAGGTCGTGCAGCGCGATCGCCCACTGGAAGACCGCGGCGAGGACCAGGTTGTAGACCGGCTGACCGAGGTAGTACGGCACCCACCGCTGCGCCGGGTCCAGGCGCAGCGTGTCGTAGCCGATGTCCCGGTCCTTGCCCACCACGTTCGTGAACGTGTGGTGCATGTAGTTGTGGGAGTGCTTCCACGACTCGGCGGTGGAGGCCGAGTCCCACTCCCACGTGGTCGAGTGGATCTCCGGGTCGCGCATCCAGTCCCACTGGCCGTGCAGGACGTTGTGCCCGATCTCCATGTTCTCGAGGATCTTCGCGACGCTGAGCATCGCGGTCCCCGCCACCCAGGCGGGCGGGAACAGGGAGACCAGCAGCGCGGCGCGACCGCCCACCTCGAGGCCGCGCTGCGCCTTGATGACGGAGCGGATGTACTCGGCGTCGCGCTCGCCGAGGTCGGCGAGGACCTCGTCGCGGATCGCGTCGAGCTCGGCGCCGATGGCGTCGAGGTCGGCGGGGGTCAGGTGGGCGATCGGGCTGTCGGTGGTGGTGCTCATGGCGGCTCGTTTCGGTCGGGGGGACGCGCGTCAGAGGTCGATCTCGACGTCGCCGGCGGCGGCGGAGATGCAGGTGCGGATCGGGTCGGGCTGGTCGGGGTCGGCGGTGACGAGCTCCCCCGTGCGCAGGTCCACGACCGAGCCGGAGCACAGCGCCCCGACGCACGTGTGGCAGATGCCCATGCGGCAGCCGCTGGGGAGCAGCGCCCCGGCCGACTCGCCGGCCACGAGCAGCGGCGTCGCGCCGTCGGCGTCGACCTCCTTGCCCGCCCGGCGGAAGCGGATGCGCCCGCCCGCCGCCGTGGCGCCCGCGGCGGGGACGACCGGCCGGAACCGCTCGAGGTGCAGCGCGTCGGGGACGCCCGCCTGCGCGTAGCGGGCGGTCAGCGCGTCGAGCAGCCCGGCGGGCCCGCACGCCCAGGCGGGGCGCGCCCGCCAGTCGGGGCAGTGCTCGTCCAGGCGGGCGACGTCGAAGAGGCCGTCGCGGTCGTCGAGGTGCTCGACGACGGTCAGGCCGTCGTGCTGGGCGTGCAGGCGGCGCAGCTCGGCGCCGAAGATCACGTCGTCCGCGGACGGGGCCAGGTGGATGTGCACGACGTCGCGCAGCCGCTGTCGCGCGGCGAGGTCCCGGAGCATCGACATCACGGGGGTGATGCCGCTGCCGGCGGTGACGAACAGGAGCGGTCCGCCGGTGGCGGACAGGCGCGCGGGCAGCGCGAAGTCGCCCGCGGGCGGGGCGAGCCGGACGATCGTGCCGGGCCGCGTGCCGTGGACGAGGTGGCGGGAGACCACCCCGTCGTCGATCGCCTTGACGGTGATCGCGATGCGCCGGTCGCGGCGCGGCGCGGGGGAGGTCAGCGAGTAGGTGCGCCAGTGGCGGACGCCGTCGACGTCGACGCCGACGCGCACGTACTGGCCGGGGACGTGGGCGGGCAGCTCGCGGGTACGGATCCAGATCGTGGCGCTGTCGCGCGTCTCGGGCAGGACGGCGTCGACGCGGCCGCGCAGCTCGCGGGTCGACCACAGCGGGTCGACGTACTGCAGGTAGTCCTCCGGGAGCAGCGGCGTGGTGACGGCGGTGGCGAGTCGGGCGGCGCGCGACAGCAGGCTCATGCGTCCATGGTTCCCGACGTGGAAGCGAATTTCTGCCCTCGATCGTCACATCATTCCGTGTCATTCTGTTGGAAATGCAACATCAGGGAGTCACGCCGTGGCAGGACATCCCCCCGTCCCTGGCCCCCGGTCTGCAGGAGCGCATCCCCCGGATCACCGAGGACATCATCCGGGCGGTCCGGGCCGAGGTGCGCGAGTACGACCAGCCGCTGGAGGGCGAGTTCGGCCGGCTCATCTCGCAGGGCGTGCGCCAGGCGCTCGAGCAGTTCGTCGGCCTGCTCGGGACCGCGCAGACCGCGCCGGACGCCGGGATCTACGCGGCGATGGGCCGCGCCGAGCTCGACGCCGGGCGCACGCTCGACGCGCTGCAGTCCGCGTACCGCACCGGGGCGCGGGTCGCGTGGCGCGGGCTCGTCTCCGAGGCGGACGGGCTCGACCCCGGCGTCATGTTCCGGCTGGCCGAGGCGATCTTCGCCTACATCGACCAGCTCGCCGCCGCGTCGGTGGCCGGCTACTCCGAGGCGCTCGCCTCCCGCGCCGGCTCGGTGCAGACCCGGCGCCAGGCGCTCGTCGACGAGCTGCTCGCCGAGCAGCCGTCCGCGACCGCGGTCCGCGCGGCGGCGCGGGCGGCGCAGTGGACCGTCCCCGAGACCCTGGCCGTCGTCGTCGCCGACCACGCCGACCCGGTCGCGCTCGTGCGCCGCGCCCCGTCCGGCACGCTGCCCGCGCGCACCCCGGACGGGGCGGTCCTGATCGTCCCCGACCCCGACGGGCCGGGCCGCCGGGAGCGGCTCGCCGCGTGCCTGGCGGGCGTCGCGAGCGTCATCGGCCCCACCGTCGCGCCCGGCGAGGCGCACCGCGCGGCGCGCCGGGCGGCGGTCGCGCTCGGCCGGCTGCAGCCGGCCGGGCCGGTCCGCGCCGACGAGCACCGCCTCGACCTGCTGCTCGCCGCCGACCCGCCGCTCGTCGCCGAGATCGTCCAGGCGCGGCTGGGACCGATCGCCGGCCTCTCCCCCGCCGCGCGGGCGCGCGCCCGCCGGACGCTGCGCGCCTGGCTCGACACGCACGGGGACGTCACGCGCATGGCCGAGCAGCTGCACGTGCACCCGCAGACCGTGCGGTACCGCATGGCCGGGCTGCGCGAGCTCCTCGGGCCGGAGGCGTTCGACGAGCCCGCCGCCCGGTTCGAGCTGCAGGTCGCGGTCCGCGCCTCGTCGTGAGCCCGCCGCCTCAGCGGGGCAGCAGCGCGCGCAGCCGGGCCCGCTCGGCCGCGGAGAGGAACCGCGTCGCCAGCAGCAGGACGGGGATCCAGGCGAGCCACGCCACCCGGCTCAGCCAGCCGACGGCGCCAGCGGTCGGCAGCAGCAGCTCGCCGCTGACCGCGACCGCGGAGAGGATCGCGACGGCGAGCGCGAGACGGCGCCACTCGAACGGCACGACGAACAGCCGCCGCGTGAGCAGGTGCAGCACCGCGATCATCACGAGGTAGGCGACCGCGAGCGCGATCCCCGCCCCGGCGATCCCCAGCGGCGGCACGAGCAGGACCATCGCCAGCACGTTCACCGCGACGCCCGCCAGCGCCGCGGGGAAGTTGCGGGTCGTCACCTTCGCGCGGCCCGCGATCGTCACGAGCACGAGGTTCAGCCCGTAGAGCGCCCAGCCGAGCGCCAGCCACGGCAGCGCCTCGTGGGCGGTGACGAAGTCGGGGCCTGCGAGCAGGTCGACGACCTGCCGCGAGAGCAGCGCGAGCGCGGCGACGGTCGCGCCCGTGACGAGCACGTACAGCGTCGTGATGAACGCGTAGAGCCGCCGCGCCTCGTCGTCGTCGCCGACGCTGTAGACCAGCGGCGGCCACGCGGACTGGAACGCGCGGACCGCGACGATCACCGCCGTGGCGAGCTTCACCGCGACCGCGTAGACGCCCGCGGCGGCCGGGCTCTCCACCCGCAGCAGGTAGGCGCGGTCGACGACGTTCAGCAGGAACACGGTCGCCTCGGCCGGGACGGTCGGCAGGCCGAACGCCAGCGGCGCGGCGAGCCGAGCGCGGACCCCGGCGGGCAGCAGCCGCACACGGTCGCGCAGCGACCACCAGACCCCCAGCAGCACGACGGTCGACGCCGCGTAGTTGCCCAGCACGTAGCCGACCGCGCCCGCGTCGAGGCCGACGACGAGCGTCACGGTCAGCCCGACCGTCAGCAGGACGTTGGTCAGCGACGCGGCCAGGTACGCGCGCCGTCGCTCCTCCACGCGCAGCAGCGCGTAGGCGATCTCGAGGTTCGTGAACGCCCACAGGCCCAGCAGCCCCGCCGCCATCAGCTCGCGGTCGCGGGTGCCCAGCAGCAGCTGCGACAGCGGCCCGGAAGCGAGCAGCCCGAGGCCGAGCACCGCGGTCGAGCCGAGCACGACGAACCCGGTCGTCGCGCGCGCCAGCGCGATCCGCCGGTCGTGGTCCTCGTCGTCGAACCAGAACCGCACGAGCGCCTCGCCGACCCCGGCGCGCAGCAGGATGCTGCCGAGGATCACGAACGTCAGCAGCGTCTCGGCGTAGCCGTAGTCCGCGGTGGTCAGGTGCCGCGTGTACAGCGGCAGCGTGACGAGCGCGAGCAGGGACGCCAGCAGCCCGGCGGCCTGGTAGGCGGCGCCGGAGGCGACGAGCCGCTTGAGGTATCCGCCCACGGCGCGCACCGTATCGTTGCCCGTCGTGACCGGCCGCCCCGTCGCCCTGCTCCTGCTGCCGCGCGCGCTCGAGGGGTTCATCCTGCGCGACCAGGTGGAGGACCTGCTCGAGGGTCCCGGGGTCATCGCCGCCGACCCGCCGCGCGTGCCGTACGGGGCGCTCGCGCGCCTCCCCGCGGGCCTGCGCGAGACGATCGCCTCCGGCCAGGCCCGGCGCCTGTTGAAGACGCTGCGCAAGGGCCTCGCCCGCCGCCACGGCGGCTCGCGCTCGGACGTCCGCATCGGCGTCGTCGTGATCTTCCACGCCGTCCAGGAGCCGCTCGCCCGGCATCTCGTGCGCCGCGCGGGCGAGGACTGCGAGCTCTGGTACGG
The DNA here is from genome assembly GCF_009707605.1 of Conexibacter sp. W3-3-2. NCBI lineage: Bacteria > Bacillati > Actinomycetota > Thermoleophilia > Solirubrobacterales > Conexibacteraceae > Conexibacter > Conexibacter sp. W3-3-2. The sequence continues at coordinate 2,931,981 of NZ_WLYW01000001.1, forward strand.
GCGCTGGGACCGCTACGAGGCCGCGCACGACGCCGCCCCGCCGCTGCGCGCGCTGCTCGCCGAGCTGCACGAGCGCGCCGCCACCGCGTCGGCGCTGACGTTCTGCGCGAGCGTCGAGCTCGAGCGCCAGGAGCGCGACGCCGGCCGCGACGCGGTCCTCGTCGGCCTCAGCGGCGGCGACTTCCCGGCCCCCGAGCCGCTGCCCGTGCCCACGGCGGCGGAGCTCGACGCCGTCGCCCCCGGGGCCGGGACGGCGGTCACCGACGGCGAGGTCGTGGCGCTGTCGCTCGGCCACCTCGGCCGGCGCACCGACTGGGCGCTGCTGCGCGCGCTGTGCGAGCGCCGGCCGGGGCTGCGGCTGCTGCTCGTCGGCGAGCGCCACGACGACGAGATGCCCGACGACCCGGACTTCGCGTGGGTGCGCGACGCCCCGCAGGTCGTGTGGTGCGGGCGGCGCAGCGACGACGAGGCGGCACTGCTGCTGCGCGGCGCCGACGTCGGCCTGCTGCCGTTCCGCGTCGACCCGTTCAACGACGCCGGCCTCCCCTACCGGATCGTCAAGGCGGCGAAGCTCGGCCGCCCCACGATCACCCCGGACCTCGCGGGCGTGCGCACGTGGGAGCAGGCCGTCGAGGTCGCCCCCGACCTCGACGCGTTCGCGGCCGCGCTGGACCGCGCGGCCGGGGCCCGCCACCGGCCCGACCTCGAGCTGCGCGCGTGGGCGCTGCGGCAGACCCCGCGCCGCGTCAACCGGCCCCTGTGGGACCGGCTGCGCGAACGCGGGGTCGACACCGGCGGGCGCTGAGCGCTACTCGACGCTGACCGTCAGCCGGGCGGGCTGCACGGTCCGGCGTCCTCCGCTGCTGACCACCGCGGAGAGCCGGACCGTGCCGAAGGGCAGCTGGACCTGTGCGACCCATCGTCCCGCCGCGACCCGCCGGGCCGCGACCCGGCGGTCGACGGCCGCGTACCTGCGGCCCGCCTCCCGCCGGATCCGCACGACGACGCGGTCCGCGATCGTGCCCGGCGGCACGCGGACCTCCACGCGGCAACGGACCCCCGGACACGTGATCGCACCGAAGCGCGCCGTGCCCCGCCCTGCCGCGGGCGTCGTCAGCGGGGAGGTGGGCGCGGTGGTCCCCGCACCGCCACCCGAACCCTCCCCGGCGGTTCTCGCCGCCCCGTCCGTGGCGCGCACGATCCATGCCGCGCGGGCGGCGACGCGCGCGTAGACCCCCGGCGCGTCACTCCTCCCGCAGGCGTCGGCGCCGAACGAGACGATCCCGATCTGCCGGCGGAGCCCGTCGTCCCCCGTGACGACGAGCGGCCCGCCGGAGTCCCCCTCGCACGAGTCGGGTCCCCCGAGCCCGCCCGCGCAGACCATCACCGCCGGGAGGAGGTCCTCCCCGTACGCGTCGGCGCACGCGGCGGTCGACCGGACCGTCACGGTCGCCGCGCGCAACGCGTCGGTCCCCTCGTCATCGGGGTCGCTGGAGGTCCGTCCCCAGCCCGACACCTCCGCCCGTGCCCCGGCCGGCGCGTCGCCCGGTCCGGCGAGGAGCAGCGACGGGACCGGCACGTCACGGGTGAGCGTCAGGACCGCGACGTCCCCCTCGCTCGTGCGCCGGTTCCACGTCGGGTCGATCCGGATCGCCGCGACCCCCGTGCGGCGACCGGTCTCCTCGTCGGAGAGCCGCGTGCGGCCCGACACGACCGTGAGGCCCTCCGCCCGTTCCCCCTGGACGCAGTGCGCAGCGGTGAGGACGTGCCGGGGCGAGATCACGCTGCCACCGCAGAACTGGCCCTCGTAGGCGGGCTGTCCGGCGGTGATGATCGCGACCGTCGACGGCTGCTGCGCGACCGGGGACGGACTGCCGTGGAGCACCCGCCACGCCGCGCCGCCGTCGACCGCGAACGCGCTCGCGGACGGAACCACGACGGCGGTCGCGGCGATGAGGAGGAGGGTGCGGGGCACGGGCATGGCCGGGATGGTGCGACACGGCCGATGAAGCGAAGATGAAGCGGTGCGCATCCTGGTCGTCGAGGACGAGACCGACATCGCCGCCGCGGTCGCGACCGCGCTGCGGGACGCGGGCTACGCCTGCGACGTGGCCGCCGACGTCGCGCAGGCGGACCTGCTCGTCGACCTGCATCCCTACGACGCGGCGGTGCTCGACCGGCGGCTCCCCGACGGCGAGGGGCTCGAGCTGTGCGCGGCCTGGCGGGCGGCGGGGCACGGCTTCCCGGTGCTCGTGCTGACCGCGTTCGACGGGACCGCGGCGATCGTCGACGGGCTCGGCGCCGGCGCCGACGACTACCTGACGAAGCCGTTCGCGGCGGCCGAGCTCGTCGCGCGCGTGCAGGCGCTGCTGCGCCGCGCCCCGGTCGCCCCGCGGCCGGTGCTGCGGATCGGGGCGCTGGAGATCGAGCGCGGTCCGCGCCGCGTGCGCGACGGGGCGGTGGTGGTGTCCCTGACCGCGAAGGAGTTCGCGTTGCTGGAGCAGCTCGCGCTCGCCGACGGCGCGGTCGTCGACCGCTACGCGCTGCTGGAGTCCTGCTGGGACCACGCGGCCGAGCCGGGCTCCAACGTCGTCGACGTGCACGTGCGCGCGCTGCGCCGCAAGCTCGGCGCCGACGTGGTCGAGACCGTCCGCGGCGCGGGCTACCGGATCGGGGCGTGCCGCGGCAGTGCGGGGGACGCGTCGTGAGCGCCCTGCGGCGGCGGCTGACGGTCCTGGTCGGGGTCGCGGTCGCGCTCGCGATCGCGGTGCCGTCGGCGCTGCTCGTGCGCGCCGACGCCGACCGTCGCGCCGAGGCGCTGGACGGCCAGGTGCGGCTGTCGGCCCGCGACATCACCGCGATCGTCGGCGAGGGCGAGGAGGCCGGCGCCCTGGACGTCGAGGCCTACCAGCAGGTGCCGCGCGCGCCGGGCGCCCCGCTCACCGCGGTCGTCGGCGACGACGGCGCCCAGGTGGTCGCCGACCGGCAGCCCGGCGACGCGCTGCTGGACCGCGCGCTCGTGCTCAGCGACCGCGACGAGAGCGACCCGGTCGACGCCCCCGGGGACGTGCGGCTGGTCGCGCTGCCGATCATCGGCGAGGACGACCAGATCGGCACGGCCATGGCCTGGTCGCCGCTGCAGCCGTTGCGCGACCGCACGCGCGAGCTCGCGCTGCGCACCGCGGTCGGGGCGATCGCCGGCTGGCTGCTCGTCTGCGGGGCGGCGTTCGTGCTGATCGGGCGCGCGGTCCGCCCCACCGATCTCGCGGTCGCGCGCGAGCAGGCGTTCCTCGCCGACGCCGCGCACGAGCTGCGCACCCCGTGGGCGATCGTCCGCGGCCGGGCCGAGCAGGCGCAGCGCGACGGGGTCCGCGACGAGGACCTGCGCGTGATCGTCGCGACCGCGCAGCGCGCCGGGGACACCATCACCGACATGCTCGAGCTCGCCCGGCTCGACGCGGGCCGCGCGATGGTCGTCGCCGAGCCGCTGCGGCTCGACGCGCTCGTCGCGACGTGCCTGGACGAGCGGGCCGACGAGGCCTCACGGCGCGCGGTGCGCGTGCGGCTCGACGCGCCCGACCGCGTCGTGGTGCCGGGCGACGAGCGGCTGCTGGCCCGCGCGATCGGCAACCTGCTCGACAACGCGCTGCGCCACGGCGGCGAGGGCGGCGTCCTGCGCGTGGCGGTGCGCGAGCGGCCCGAGGGCGGCGCCGAGATCGAGGTCGAGGACCGCGGTCCGGGTATCCCGCCGGGCCAGGTCGACCGGGTGTTCGACCGCTTCCACCGCGGGGCGGGCGCGACCGCGGGCGGGGCGGGGCTGGGCCTGCCGATCGTGCAGCTCGTCGCCCGCGCGCACGGGGGCGAGGTCACCGTGCACGACGCGGCACCGGGCGCCCGGTTCGTGCTGCGCCTGCCGCGCTGAGCGCCTCACTCCGGAGTTGGGCGCGGCACATCCTCCACGAAGCCGGACCACGAAGCGCGGGGGTGCCACGATCCGCCGGTGAGCCCCGTCGAGCAGCGCCACCGGATGATCCGCCTCGTGCGGCTGTCGGTGCTCGCCGCGGTGGCGACGATCGCGCTGAAGACGGCCGCGTGGGCGGTCACCGGGTCGGTCGGCCTCCTGTCCGACGCGGCCGAGTCGCTCGTGAACCTCGTGGCCGCGCTCGTCGCGCTGTTCGTCGTGCACTGGTCCACGCAGCCGCCCGACGAGGAGCACGCCTACGGGCACGAGAAGGCCGGCTACCTGTCGGCGGGCCTGGAGGGCGGCCTGATCCTGCTGGCCGCGGGCACGATCGGCTACGGCGCGGTCGACCGGCTGATCGACCCGCAGGAGCTCGACAGCGTCGGGATCGGCCTGGCGGTGAGCGCGGTCGCGACCGTGATCAACCTCGTGATGGCCCGCGCGCTGATCCGCACCGGGCGCGCGTACGCGTCGATCACGCTGGAGGCGGACGGCAGGCACCTGCTGACCGACGTCTGGACCTCGGTCGGGGTCGCCGTCGGCATCGTGCTCGTCGTCGTCACCGGCTGGGAGCGGCTGGACCCGATCATCGCCCTGCTCGTCGCGGCGAACATCGTCGTCACGGGCGTCGGCCTGATCCGGCGCTCGACGAGCGGGCTGATGGACAAGGCGCTGGAGCCCGACGAGCTCGCGCGCGTGACCGCGGTGCTCGACCGTCACCGCTGCGCGGAGGTCGAGTTCCACGCGCTGCGCACCCGCCGGTCCGGGCCGCGCGCGTTCGTGTCGGTGCACGTGCTGGTCCCGGGCTCGTGGAGCGTGCAGCACGGCCACGACGTGATCGAGGGGATCGAGGCGGACCTGCGGGCGGCGATCCCGCACGGGCTGACGACGATCTTCACGCATCTCGAGCCGATCGAGGACCCGGTGTCGTTCGCCGATCGCGACCTCGACCGTCGTGACAGCGGGCCGGCGGACGCCGCGGCCGCGCCGGACGCGCGGCGCGACTGACCGCGCTCAGCCCGCGGTGACGAACACGTGGCTGGCGGCGCGGTCGCCGACGACGAGCTCGTCGCGGCCGAGCGTCACGGTCACGTGCCCGGCGGCGGGCTGCACGTCGCGCACGGCGAGGTCGGCGCCCGGCACGAGGCCCGCGCCGAACAGCCACCGCACGAGCTCCGGGTCGCTCTCGACGACGCCGACGACCGCGCAGCGCGTCCCGGCCTCGAGCTCGACGAGCCGGCGCAGCGCGCCCGCCTCGGCGCGCTCGTCGGCGGCGCCGACCGGCCAGCCGTGCGGGCAGCGGCCCGGGGAGCCGAGCCGCTCGTGCAGGCGGTCGACGAGCTCGGGGGTGAACGCGTCGCGCATCTCGACGGCCATCGGGTGCACCTCGGCCGGGTCGTAGCCGAGCATGTCGACGAGGAACGTCTCGATCACGCGGGTGGCGCGGACGCCGCTCTCCGCCAGCGCGATGCCCGCCGGGGTGAGGGCCAGGGCACGGCCGGGCCCGCGCTCGACGAGGCCCTGCTCGTCGAGGCGGCGGAGCATCTCGCCGGCCGAGGCGCGCGAGACCCCGAGGCGCTCGGCGACGCGCGCGGCGATCGGCGTGGCCGCCTCGGAGGGCCGGTAGACGCCGACCGGGAACAGGAGGCCGTAGAGGACCTCGACGTAGTCGACGGCCCGGGAGTTGCCGCGTGGCGCGCTCACCGGCCCATCCTACGTCGCGACCGGGCGGGTCGAGGCGCCCGGTCCGGCAATCCCGATCGTTGCGGTTTGTATTAGGGTGGCCTAAGCTCCGCCGACCGTCCGCCACCCGGGAACACCGCCATGACCTGCACCACCGACCGCTGCGCCACCGCCGCCGACTGCACCCGGCACGTCGCGCTGCTCCTCGCCGGGGACCGCGGCACCGCCGCCGCGCGCTCCGCGGCCGCCGCCGACGCCGCCCTCGACGACCTGGCGGCCGCGCTGCGCGCCTGCCGCTCGGGCTCCGCCGCGCGCGAGCTGCGCGCCTGCGCCGCCGTGCTGGCCGAGCGGTTCACGGTCGACCTCGGCGGCACGCCCGCCACGCTCGCCCCCGACCGGGTCCTCGCCCGCGGTGCCGGCGCCCCGCTCGTGCTCGGCGCGATCGCCGTCACCGCCGCGCGCCGTGGCGGCGTCGCGCTCGGCCTGCTCGCCGGTCCCCACGGGCGCTACGCGGTCGCGCACGCCACCTACGCCAAGCCGCTCGTGCTCGACCTGCAGGAGGGCTTCGCGCTGCAGGACGTCGGGGGCCGCGAGTCGCTGCACCGCTGGCTCTGCGCGCACGAGACCGCGCAGCGTGTCGCCGAGCTGCGCCGCAGCGGCCGGCGGAAGGACGCCCGCACCGTGGCGCCCGCCGCGGCGCCGGCGCTCAGCAGCTGACGCCGGCCACGAACGTCCGGTTGCGTGCGACCTCGCGGAACCCGTCGGGGAGCCGGTTGGTCGTGCGCGGGGTGCCGTCCGCCCGGCCGATGCGCCGCACGTTCTTCTCCCCCACCGCGACCAGCGCCACGCCGGTGCTCGGCAGCAGGCCCGCGGCGCGGCGGCGGTCGTCGGAGCGGGCGATGACGTCGGCCTCACCGACGTCGAGCACCCAGCGCGTGTCCGGCACGAGCCGGTAGTTCGGCAACGTCACCGGGCCGCAGCGCAGCCCGTCCTGCACCGCGGGCACCGCGAGGACGGCCTCGAGGTCGTCGTGCACCGCCCGCAGGTAGCGCAGCTCGGTCGCGAACCGGCCGGGGGCGTCGGCCTTCACGACCGCGACCGCGAGGACGCCGAGGACCGCGCCGGCGATCGCGCCGCCCCGCCAGAGCGCGCGGCGGGCGTGCCCGGCCTCCAGGAGGGTCCACCCCGCGAGCGCGATCGCGGCGAACAGGCACAGCGCGACGACCGGGACCGTGAGGTAGCGGGGCAGGATCGACAGGCCGGCCACGCCGACGCCGACGAACGTGATCGCCCCGGCCCCGAACAGGGCGGCGAGGACGTGCAGGGCGCGCAGCCCCAGCGGGCGCGCGGCGAGCAGGCACAGCGCGATCCCGCCGAGCGCCGCCGCCGCGACGGGCGGGCGGGCGGTGTCCGACAGGAACGAGACGAAGGCGCGCGGCACGGCCGCGATGCCGCGGTCGCGGCCCAGCGCCTCGGCGAGCGCGCTGGTGGAGTTGAGCGAGAACAGCGGGTCGCCGGTGACCGCGAGGTCGCTCAGCGCCCACAGGACGGGCGCCACGAGGACGCCGGCGAGCAGGCCCGGCCGGGCGAGCGCATCGCGCGGCCCGACCGCGGCGCGCCACGGCGTGCCCGCGGCGAGCGCGGCCCGCACGCGCGCCGCCGGTCCGTGCCAGAGCCACAGCAGCCCGGCGAGCACCCACGCCTCGGGGCGCAGCAGGCCGGCGAGGACCAGCAGCAGCATCGGAAGACCCGCCCCGGGCTGTCCATCTCCGGCCCCCGGAGGGGCGGTGAATGTCCGTTCACCGCCGGGTGGCCGGGGGTCGCCGGGGGGCGCCGGGCCTCCAGGGCGGCCGCCCACAGGACGAGGGCCAGGAACGGGACGTCGACGTAGCCGCGGGCGGCGAACAGCAGGAACGCGAACGAGGAGCCCACGAGTGCCGCGGCGACCGCCCCGACCGGCCGGTTGGCGACCGCGGTCCCGAGACGGTAGACCGCCCAGCACAGCAGCACGTGGCTGACCGCGGCGAGCACGACGACCGCGCGGTCCGCGTCGTCCCCGAACAGGACGCCGAGCACGAGCCCGACGAGGTTCCACAGCGGATGCTGGGTCGGGGCGGCGTACGCCTCGAAGCTCGGCAGCACCCCGTCGGCGAGCTCGCGCCCCCAGACCAGGGCGTAGTAGCTGTCGTAGTTCGGGTAGGTCGGGACGAGCAGCGCCGCGACGAGCGCCGCCACCGCCAGCGCCCCGAAGACGAGCCGCTCGGTCCGCGCGTCAGGCCGGGACGGCATCGGCGTCGACGTCGACCGCGCGAGGGCGACGGGCGGGCGGTCCCGCGCGCCACAGGGCGGTGCCGACCGCCAGCAGCGCCCAGGCCAGCGGGTCCTCCAGGAACGCGGCGTAGACCATCGTGTGCAGCAGCAGCGCGCAGAACGCCGCGCCGACCACGGCGCGCGGCAGCGACCGCGACGCGCCGCGCAGCAGCCGCGACAGCGCCGCCGCCAGCAGCGCGAGGTACACGGCTAGGCCGACGACGCCCTGCTCGGCGGCGACCGTGATCGGGATCGTGTGCGAGGCGCTCGCGGCGCGCGCCGCGGAGGCGCCCTCGCGGCGCCGGTACTCGCGGGCGAACGAGCCCGAGCCCTGCCCGAGCACCGGCGCGTCCCCGACGAGGCCGACGCCGCCCTCGATCAGGTCGTAGCGGCCGCTCGTCGCGTTGTCCGCGCTCTCGGCGTCGCCGAGGTCGAGGTTGATGAGGCCCGGGGCGAGCAGGACGAGCAGCAGTCCGGCGACGAGCAGGCCGCCGGCGCCGATCGCGGCGCGCCGCGGGTTCCAGCGCAGGCCGCCGAGCACCGCGAGGCCGAGCAGCAGCGCCGCGAACGAGGACTGCGAGAGCGTCAGCACGAGGCCCGCCCACAGCAGCGCGAGCGCGGCGGCGGTGCGGACGACGTCGGTGCGGTCGCGCGCCCACAGCAGCACGCCCGCCAGGCCGAGCATCACGATCGCCAGGAAGCGCCCGTAGATGTTCGGGTCGAAGAACAGCGAGTTGACGCGGAAGTAGTCCTCGAGCTGGTTGCTCGCGAGCACCTTCGGGTTCAGCAGCAGCTGCTTGGTGCCGTACTCGTAGAAGCCGATCAGCACGAGCGCCGCGGCGAGCCCGACGAGCACGAGCAGGCAGCGGCGCAGCAGCTCGGTCGTCCACGCCACGCGACCGAGCAGCAGGAACAGCGCCGCGAACGGCACGTAGAAGAACACGAGCTGCTCGAGCGCGTGGTCGACGTCGGAGGAGTACGCGGTCTGCGCCGCGTAGAGCACGAGCGTCGCGCCGAGCAGCCACTCCAGGGCGCCGGGGCGCGGCTCGGGCTCGGCGCCCGGGCCGGGACCGGCCGCGCGCAGCCGCGGCAGCGCGTACGCGAGCGCGCCGGCGGCGACGACGAGGTACAGCGGCAGCAGCAGGTTCGACGTCGACCCGCCGGCGCTGATCGGCACGCGGAACGGGATCGCGGCGACGGCGGCGAGCGGGAACAGCTGCGGGCGGCGGTCGACGACGCGCGCTCCGACGGCGAGGACCGCGAGCCCCGCGAGCACGCCGACCGCCGCGAACGCGGGCCGGTCGCGCAGCGTCTCGAGCTGGGAGCTGTCCCAGATGTGCGCGACGAGGATGACCGGCGCGAGCGCGAGCGCCCCGAGCAGCGCGGCCGCGCGACCGCGCGGGCTCGGCGCGACGAGCGCGGCGGCCGCCAGCAGCGAGCAGACGATGAGCGCGGCGACGTCCATCTACCGCGCCCTCGACAGGGTCCAGACGTTGCGCACGAGCGCGGCGAGCTCCGGCGAGGACGACAGCGCGGCAGGCAGCTCCGGCAGGCCGGTGCGGATCACGAGGCCGCGACCGAAGCGGGCGGCGACGATCACCGGCCGCGAGTTCGGGGTCACCGCGGCGGCGACGCGCTCGGCGCCATCGCCGAGCGCCTGCACGGGCTCGATGACCCGCAGGCCGCGGAACTCGCCCTCGGTCCCGGCGAACAGGTCGATCTCGTCCTGGAAGTCGGTGAGCGTCACCGGCGCGCGGACGAGCGCGCCAAGCCGCGCGCCGAACAGGTCGGTGGCCAGCGGGGCCGTCGGGTCGGTCAGCCGCAGCCGCGGGGTCTGGCGGACCTCGCGCTGCAGCGAGCGGGTGCCGAACAGCGTCACGGTGCCACCGGCGCGCGCGAACGCGCGCAGTGCGCGGCCCGCCCGCGTGTCGAGCCAGCGCACGTCGCCGGGCAGGATCACGCCCTGGTAGCCGTCGGCCAGCTGCGGGCCGCGACCGGCGGCGAGCGCCACGTCGGTGGTGACGTCGTAGCGGCGGCGGGTGCGGTCGAGGTGCGCCAGCAGCGGCGCCTCCCCCTGCGCGAAGCCGACCGGCAGGCCGTCGCCCGCACCGACGAGGATGCGCTGCAGGCGCACGGGCAGCCCGCGGTCCAGGACGTCGGGCAGGCCGTCGCCGTCGTCGTCGACGGGGTTGCGGCCCTGCCAGGTCGTCGCCGGCAGGACGACGAGCACGCCGCGGGGCTCGGCGCGCGTGCCGATCGTCGGCGTCGACGGGCGCACGACCCAGGGCACGCGGACCCGTCGCGTCCGCGTGCGGACGGTCAGCAGGTAGACGCCGCCGCGGGTGTCCGAGGCCGGCGCGGTGATCGACAGCACCGCGCGGGTGTTCGGCCGGCCGCTGCGGGCCAGGACGCGGCCCGGCTCGCCGAGCCGGCTGAGCGACCAGGTGTAGCGCTCCTGCCGGGCGTCGACGCCGAAGACGCCGCGCTCGCCGGCGCGAGTCGGCTCCAGCGGCGGCTGCACGCCGAGGTACCGGACGGTGATTCCGCCCCGGCCGGGGAACGGCTCCCCGTAGGTGGTGGTCGGCAGGCCGCGCCGGTCCAGCGGGACGCTCGTGCCGATGTTGCCGGCCTGGTCGCGGGCCTCGACGACGACGACGTACGTGCCCGGGGAGGCGTTGCGGCCGTCGGAGAGCCGGCCGTCCCACGGGAACGTCGTGGCGTCCGCGGGCAGGTCGGCGGGACCGTAGACGCGGCGGGTGGCGCCCGGCCCGGTCTTGAAGATCGTGACCTTCTTGCGCGGGTCCTTCCCGGCCGGGGCGGCGAAGCGCACGGTCGCGGGCTCGCCCTCGGGGTTGGGGAGCAGCTCCGGCCGCGGCCGGTCCGTGTCGGAGACCGGCCCGATCGACGTCACGCGGACGACGGGCGGCGTGGTGTCGAGCCGCACCGAGCGCTGGAAGACGATCGAGCGGCCCTGCTCGCGCAGCGTGAAGCGGTAGCGGTAGACGCCGTCCGGGGCGCGGCCGCCACCGTCGGTCTCGCCCTTCCAGAGCACGCGCGTGGGCGTGTAGCGCTCGACCGCGCCGTCGATGAGCGTGCGGACCGGGTCGCCGTCCGCGTCGACGACCTCGAGCTTCACGCGGTCGGCGTCGCGGAGCTTGAAGCGGATCCGCGCGCCGTCGAAGCGCCCGTCGGAGTTCGGGGAGAAGAACGGGTCGACCGTGACCTGCTGCAGGATCGACGGCTGGTTCTTCAGGTTCTGCGCGACGAAGAACGCGCCGAAGGTCGCGACCACCAGGGCGGCGAAGACGACGACCGCGGCCCGCCGCGTCGGCGGTGCGCTCACAGCGCCACCAGCGAGCCGTTCGGGACCTCGATCTCCATGAAGGCGTCCAGGCCCCGGGAGTGCGTGTGGCAGATCGCGACGCGCATGACGCCGCGGTGGCAGACGACGAGCGCCGGCAGCGCCCCGGCCTGCGTGACGTCGACGAGCCCGGCGACGACGCGGTCGAGCTGCTGGCGGAGCGTCTCGCCGCCCGGGAAGCCGAAGTCCTCGTCGGCGTGCAGGTAGTGCTCGAAGCCCTCGGGGTCGCGGGCGCGGACCTCGTCGTGCGTGAGGTCGGTCCAGTCGCCGGTGTCGGTCTCCATGAACCGCGGGTCCTCCACCGGGGACAGGCCGATGCGCGCGGCGACGATCTCCGCGGTCTGCCGGGCGCGCAGCACGGGGGAGCAGTAGAGCGCCGCCCACTCGTGGCGGGCGGCCTCCGCCGCGAGTTCGTGCGCCTGCTCGATCCCGCGCGCGTTCAGCGGCACCGCGGTCTGGCCCTGGAAGCGGTGGGCGACGTTGTAGTCGGTCTCCCCGTGGCGGGCGAGCGCGATGATCACGCGCGGTCCTCCGGGTCGTGGCGCTCCGGGGCCATCGTGTCGGAGCGCAGCCCGAGCCGCAGCGTCTCCAGCGAGAGCACGTCGGTCGGGGCGATGTTGCCGAGGTTGACCTCGTGGCCGAAGCGCTGCAGGAACCAGACCTGCTGGTCCTTGCGCGGGGCCTCGAACAGCAGCCGCTGCACCGGCAGGCCGTGCGCGAGCTCGTCGATGAGGCCCATGCGGACCTCCCCGTCGGCCCGGTAGATGCCGGCGGTGCCGGACTCGCGGGCCTCGGCGATGACCTTCCAGGCGCCCGCGTCGAGCTCGCCCTGGATCAGCTCGACCCAGCGGTAGGGGGCCATGATCCGCGTGTCGTCCTTGGATCCGACCTCGGAGAGGACGCGGAACCCCTCGGCGACGAAGTGGGCGATCAGCTCGCGCTTGCGGTCCGGGTCGAGCTCGATCGTGCCGTCGCTGACCTCGACGTGGCGGATCCCGAGACCGCGCAGCCAGTCGACGTAGGCGGGGACGCGGTCGTCGCGGATCGCGAGCTCGGTGAGCGTGCCGCCGAACGTGACGTCGACGCCGTGCTCGCGGTAGCGGGCGAGCTTCGCGTCGAGGTTGCCGGTCACGAGCGCGGTGCCCCAGCCGAGCTTCACGAGGTCGACGCTCGCGCCGGCGACCTCCATGAGCGCGTCGACCTCGGCGACGCTGAGCCCGCGGTCCAGGACCGAGGTCACCCCGGCGTCACGGGGCTTGGCGCTGCGCGCCGGGAGATCCAGGAAGCCGGACAACCGGGGCGTCCGGGGGCTACTGGCCCTGGTCGGCCCCGACGGTGACGACGACGGCCGCGTCGTCGCCCGCGATGAGGCGCGTGCCGTCGTCGAGGGCGGAGACGGCGCTGGCGGGTGCCCCGATGCGCCGGGCGACGTCCTCGGCGGCGCGCCGGTTGCCCTCCGCGAACTGCACCGTCGTGGTGGTCCGCGACTGGTCGTTGGCGTTGCCGATCGTGCCGGTCTTGTAGCCCGCGGCGGCGACCTTCTCGGCCGCGCCCTTCGCGAGGCCCGTCGTCGTCGTGCCGTTGAGGACCGCGACGGTCACGCTGGAGCGGACGATCTCCGGGGTCGTGGACGTCGACCGGGTGGTCGGACGGTCCTCGCCGTCGTCGTTGGCGACGTCGTTGGCGGGCGCGGTGGTGATGACGTTGCCGGGCGGCGGGCTCTCGTCGCCGCCACCGATCTGGGTCGCCACGAGCAGGCCGACGAGGACCACGGCGAGCACGCCGGCGGCGATCGCGACGATCCCACCGCGGGCGGCGGGATCGCCCTTCTCGCGGCCCCCGCCCGGGGAGCCGCCCGCCGGCGTCGCGGCGCTGGCGCGCACGCCGCCCGGGGTGGCGGAGGCGGCCGACACGCGCCGCAGCGGCACCGCGGTCTCGCCGGAGTCCTGGGTGGCCGGGCGGGTCGGCGGGAGCGTCAGCTCACCGGTGCCCCCGCCGGTGGGCGGCGGGCTGCTCGGCGGCACGGCGGGCGGCACGGCCCCGCCGGGGGTCACGACGGTCGGCTGGTCGGTGCCGGGGGCGGCGGGCGCCTTCGCGGCGCCGGCGGCGGTCGCGGCGGCCGGGACGGTCAGGGCGCCCGGGGCGCCGGGGTTCGCGGCCGGGACGGCGGGCACGGGGGGCGGTGGGGCCCCGGGGGTCGCCGCCGGGGTGCCCGGGACCGCGGGCGCGCCGGGCACGGCCGGCTGGCCCGGCGCGGGCTGGGCGGCGGCCTGGCCAGCGGCGGTCGCGGGCGGCGCGACCGGGCTGGCCGCGGCACGCGCGGGCTGCGCGACGACGCGGCGGCTCGCGGCGGCGGCCGCGGCCTCGGACTCGACGCGCTCCTGCAGCTCGGCGGCACGCTCCGGCGCCCGGCCGGCCCACTCGCGCAGGCGCCGCAGCTCGCGCGCCTGCCCGAAGTACAGGAGCGACATCACGGCGAGTCCGACGATGGCAGCGAACCCGGCGTACGCGCCGAGCGACTGGACCTTGTCGGAGAGCTCGAGGGCTGCGGGAGCCAGCGGCATGAATCGGGCAGTCTAGACCGAGCCGCCGTCAGGACGCCGCGCCACGCTCGGGGCGCGCGCCTCGGACGGCTGGACGGCCCCGGGGACGTGGATGGCCGACAGCTCGGACACCTTCGCCGCGAGCGCCGCGGCGTCCCCCTCGAGCACGAGCAGCTGGATCTGGTCGAACATCGCCTCGACCGTCTCGGGCTCCAGCGTCTCCCGCTCGGCCCGGCGGATCTTGTCCTCGTCGGTGGGGACGATCCGCTCGAAGTCGTTGAAGAGGTCCTCGTCGAGCTTCTCGCCCGGGCGGCGGCCGACGACCTCGATCGCGATGTCGCGCCCCGGGGTCAGGCCGCTGAGCTCGATCATGTCCTTGGCGAGCTGCAGGATCGACACCGGCTCGCCCATCTCGAGCACGAAGATCTCGCCGCCGGTCCCCATCGAGCCGGAGCGGATGATCAGCTGGACCGCCTCGGGGATCGTCATGAAGTAGCGGGTCATCCGCTCGTCGGTGACCGTGACCGGGCCGCCGAGCGCGATCTGCCGGCGGAAGATCGGGACGACCGACCCGGAGGAGCCGAGCACGTTGCCGAAGCGCACGCTCGCGTAGCGGGTTCCGGGCCAGCGGCGCCCCGCCGCCTCGACCGCGAACTCGGCCAGCGCCTTGGAGGCGCCCATCACCGTGGCGGGCGAGACCGCCTTGTCGGTCGAGACGAGCACGAACCGCTTGACGCCGCTCTCGCCCGCGATCCGCGCCATCAGCCGGGTGGCGATCGCGTTGTTGCGGACCGCCTCGACCGGGTTGAGCTCCATCAGGCCGACGTGCTTGTACGCGGCGGCGTGGAAGACGACCGTGGGCCGGTGGTGCGCGAACACCTCGCGCATCCGCTCGCCCTCCTTGCAGTCCGCGAGGACCGCGGCGAGCACCGACGGCTGCACGTGACGGTCGTCCTCGAGCTCGCGCTGGATGCGGAAGAGGTTGTCCTCGGCGTGGTCGAGCAGGATCAGCCGCCGCGGCGCGACGCGCGCGATCTGCCGGCACAGCTCCGACCCGATCGAGCCGCCCGCCCCGGTGACCATGACGACCTCGCCCTGGAGGTAGCCGCCGACGCGGTCGATGTCCATGACGACCGGCTCGCGGCCGAGGACGTCCTCGACCTGGATCTCGCGGACCTGCCGCACGACGTTGCCGCCGGTCTGCAGCAGCTCGAACACGGTCGGGAGGGTGCGGACCGGGATGCCGCGCTCGCGGCACTGCCGCACGATCCGGGCGCGCATCGTGCCGGGCGCGGACGGGATCGCGATCGTGACCTCGTCGGGCTCGACCTCGTCGAGGATCCGCGGCAGGTCCTTCTCCGTGTCCCCGAGCACGCGGACGCCGTCCACGCGGGTGCCGATCAGCCGCTTGTCGTCGTCGACGAAGCCGACCGGGTTCAGCCCGAGCTCCGCGTTGCGGACGATCTCGCGCAGCACGAGGCGGCCGCCGTCCCCCGCGCCGACGATGAGGATGCGCCGGGCGTCCTTGCGCGCGCGGAAGCCGGTGAGCGGCCGCTCGTGCACGGTCCGCGCCACGAACCGGGCGCCGCCGACGAACAGGAGCGTCAGCAGCAGGTGCAGCGCGAGGACGCCGTTGGGGATCGACACGCCGACGACGCCCGCGTCGCGCGAGATCCGCGTGACGGGGTCGACGATCGTCACGAGCACCGCGAGCGCGAGCGTCGCGACCACGACGCCCTGGACGATCCCGAGGAAGTCCCGCTGGCCCGTGTAGCGCCACCAGCGCTGGTACATGCGGAAGGCGCCGAACACCACGACGCTGATCAGGACCGCCCACCACCACGTGCGCTCGAACAGCGCGTCGTAGATCTCGGGCAGGCCCTGGTCGAACCGCAGGCGGTAGGCCAGGAAGTACGCGAGCGCGACCAGTCCCCCGTCCAGCAGCGCCTGCGGGACCGCGTGCCGGTGGAACGGGAAGGCCGTCGTCTTCGAGGGACGACGCATCGCGGGATTGTCGCACGGGCCGGACCTCACGGGGAGGCCCGGCCCGGCGATCGAGCCCTAGAGCCGCTGCGCCTGCAGCGTCGCGGTCGCGCGGCGGGCGCCCGCCGCCGCGGTGATCCGGACCGTGTAGCGGCCGCGCGGCAGGCCGCGGGCGGCGAGCGTCACCCGGTAGGTGCGGCGCGCGGCCCGGCCCTTCAGGACCTTCGTCGCGACGCGGCGGCCGCCGCGGGTGACCGTCACGGTGACGGTCGAGCGGCGCGCCACGCGGTAGGCGATCCCCAGCCGGCGGTTGCCGGTGCCGCCGAACGCGGGCAGCTCGAGCTTCGCCGTGGTCAGCAGCCCGCACGAGTCGGGCCGGTGGAACGCCGGGCGGACCGCGAAGCGGCCGCCGGCGCGCACGAGCGTCACGCGGCGCACGTCGGTGCGTCCGCGGGAGCGGATCGTGAAGCGCACGTAGTAGACGCCGTCGGCGACGGCACGCCCGCGCGCGTTCGCGCGGCCGTTCCAGGTGACCGAGCGGGAGATCCCGGAGAACGAGGCGACGCGGCGGTTGCCCACGACGCGGCGGCCCGCGCTGACCCGGAAGACGTCGATCCGCACCGGGGCGGCGACCCGCCGCGCGAACCGCAGCCCGATCCGGGTGCGCGAGGCCGGGGCGACGGCGACCGAGCGGAAGCCGGAGGTCGCCGCGCAGGAGCCGGAGCCGGAGCCCGAGCCCGACCCGGAGCCCGAGCCGCCGCCGACGATCTCGTCGGCGTTCGCGCCGCAGACCGCGCCGAGCGCCGCGGTCCTGCCGCGCTCGACCTCGACCTTGCGGGTGGCGAGGACCTGGTCGCCCTTGAGGCAGTCGATCGTGTACGCCTCGGTCGCCTTGCGGGGCCGGATCGTGTCCTGGCCCTGGCGGAAGCGCTCGATCCGGCCGCTCCAGCCACCGAAGCCGAGGTAGTTCGTGACGCGCAGGACGTAGTCGCCGACGGGCGGGGTGGCGAGGAGGATCTCCTCGGTCGCGCCGGGGGCGCCGCCGGAGGAGCCGACCTCCTTGAGCTCGCCGCCGACCTTGCGGAACAGGGTCAGGTCGTAGTCGTCGACCGGCAGGGCGCCGTCGACGGTGATCCGCAGGAGCGCCGCGGCGTCGGCGTCGGTGACGTCGAACGGGACGTCCTCGAACGTGCCGTCGGCGCCGGCGCCCGCGACCTGGTTGGGCTGCGTGGAGCCCTTCTCGGCGATCGCCTCGCTGCGGGCGGCCTGATCGGCCACCCCGGGGAACACGCGCTGGTCGACGAACGGGCGCGTGGAGGGGTTCACGTCCCAGGAGAACGTGCCGCTCTTCGCCACGTCGATCGTCGACTCCAGGACGTCCGGGAACGTCTGGACGGGCCCTTCGACCATGCCCAGCGGCGTGTCGACGAGGTCGAGCTCGGCCGGGCGCACCGGCGAGGTCTCCGACACGACCTCCTTGCGCAGCCGCAGCGTCACGCCGGCCGGGGCGCGCCCGGTGAGCAGCGAGTGCTCGGCCCGGTCGGCCGCGGTGGTCGCCGCGTCGTAGTAGGCGAGCCGGTTGCCACCGGAGTGCCCGGTGGTGACCTTCGAGCCGCTGTTCCAGTGGCGGATGACGTTCGCGAACGCGGGATGGAAGCCGCCGCCCTCCTTCTCGCCGGCGTCCTCGCCGATCTCGAACGTGTAGCCGTAGCCGCCGGTGGTGGAGTACGACCAGTCCTCGGTGCTGCCGGTCGTGTCGTACAGGCCGTAGGACGGGCCGGAGCTGTAGCCGTTGCGCGACGCCATCCGGTCGCCGAGCTTCTTCATCGCGGGCTCGTCGACCGGGTTGCCCTGCGAGCGGACGCCCGGCGGGCGCAGCACGAGGTTCGAGAACGTGTGGTTGGTGATCAGCGTCGTGACCTGCCGCTGGGAGATGAACGCGCGGATGTTCTGCGTCTCGTTCTCCGAGAACGGGCCGTAGCCGCGGAACGTGTCGTAGACCGGCAGGGCGCTCGCGCCGCCGCCGCCCCACAGGACGCCGTAGTTGCGGTTCGGGTCGACGCCGAGCGTGCGGTTGACCGGCAGCGCGCAGACGCCCTGGGGCAGCGACGTGGTGCCCTCGGTCAGCCGGCAGTTGCGGCGCTTGTAGTTCAGCGCCGGGTCGACGAGGTAGACGGCGGTCTGGTTGAGCCCCGTGTCCGGGACCTGCGCGTACTGGGGGTCGTTCTGCAGGTCGGTCGGCGCCTCGCGGGAGACGTTGAAGCCGTCGACGTTGACGACGGGGATGACGACGGTGCGCACGCGGGCGAGGAGGTCGTCGACCTTCGCGTCCTTGCCGGCCTTCGTGACGAGCTCGTACGCCCACTCCATCGCGTGCTCGCCGGACGGCCACTCGCGCGCGTGGTGGACGCCCATCTGCATGAACGTCGGGCGGCCGTCGGAGGCGCCGACGTTCTTGGCGATCTCGACGCCGTGGACCTCGCGGCCCTCGACGGTCTTGAACGGCAGGGTGATCGGGCGCACGAGGCCCGGGTAGCGCTCGACGAGCTGCTTGAGCTCGGCGTCGTAGTCGACGAGGCGGCGGTACTCGGTCCGGCCGGAGGGCAGCGACTCCGCCGGGGCCTGGCGCAGCGTGGCGCCGCCGGTGCGCGCGGTCCGGCCGCGCAGGCGGGCGGTCGCGAGGCGGTCCTGCGTGCGGGTCGCGGCGAGCTGGCGGACGAGGTCCTGCACGACGACCTCGGCGCGGAAGCCGGCGCGGCGCAGGCGCTCGAGGTCGGCGTCGCCGTAGAGGACCGCCTGCACGTGGTCGGCGGTCGCGTGCTCGGTGAGGTCGAAGCCGAGCGCGGCGAGCTGGGAGATCTGCTCGCGGCCCGTGATCGGGATCTCCACGAGGCTCGGGCGCGACGCGGCGGTGCCGGTCGGGATGCCCAGGGCGCTGACGGTCAGCTCGGCCTGGCGGGCGGTGCCGCGGCGGCGGCAGCCCTGCACGACGACCGTGCGGCCCTGCCCGACGAAGCCGGCCCCGACCTCGCTGGCGCCGAAGCCCGCGCCACCGGTGATCAGACGGCCCGTGGCCTGGTCGAACGCGGCGACGTCCCAGTCCCCGGAGGCGGCCTTCAGCGTGACGCCGAGGACGCCGCTGACGGGCATCGTGACCTCGCGGCGCACGACCCCGACCCGCTGGTCCAGGGGCGCGGCCACGCACGAGCGCGCGACGGGCTGCTCGACGGTGAGCGTGGAGCGCAGCACGGTGGCGGGCGCGGTCAGATCGGCGGCCTGGGCGGCCGGGGCGAGCGCCGCGCCGGCGGCGAGCGCGCCGACGGCGGCGGTCCGGAGGCGACGGGAGAGCGAAGCGGTCATCGGATGCTGCAACGACGCACGGCGCGGTTTCTGGCGGTCGACGGCGATCTGGCGCCTGCGGACGTCGTCGCGCAAGTTCCCGGCGCACCGTCCGATCACCGGGTGGTGCTGCGCGCCGGGATCATCGGGGCGGGCGCCGCGGGCCACGCCCACGCGCACGCCGTGAACGCCCTCCCTGCCGACCTCGTCCGGGTCGTCGGGGTCCACGACGCCGACCTCGAGCGCGCCCTCGCCCTGGCCGGAGCGACCTGGGCGGAGCCGTTCCGCGACCTCGGCGAGCTGTGCGCCGCCGTCGACCTCGTCGTCGTCTGCAGCCCGACCGAGGACCACGCCGCGCACGTGCTGCGCGCCGCCGCCGCGGGCTGCGACGTCCTCGTCGAGCGGCCCGTCGTCCCGCGCGCGCAGGACCTCGCGCGGCTCCACGCCCACGTGGCGCGCGCCCCGCGGCGGATCGTCGCGCAGGCCGGGCACGCCGCCCTGCACGACCCGCTGCTGCGCGTCCTCGTCCGCGCCCTCGCCCCGTACCAGCCGGCGACCGTCGAGCTGCGCTTCGAGACCCCGCGCGTGCCGGGCGCGCCGTCGGTGGTGGAGATCCTCCACGACGCGCTGACCGTCCTGCACCCGCTGACGCGCAGCGCGCCCGCGCAGATCCACGCGTCGGCTCGGCGGCGGCGGTCCGGCGGTGGCCTGGAGCACGTGACCGCGCTGGTGACCACCGACAGCGGCGTGCTCGCCACGCTGCACGTCGGCCATCTCTGCGACCGCCCGACGAAGCTCGCGCGCGTCGTCACCGACCGCGTCGTCGTCGAGGCGAGCGGCGACACCGGCGAGGTCGTCGTCCACCCTCGCGGCGACGACGGGGAGGTCGTCGTCCACCCGGCCGGGCAGGAGGACGCGCTCGTCGCGCAGGCCCGCTCGTTCGTGTCGGCGGTGGGCTCCCGGGCGGTCCCGGCCGTGCCGCTGTCCGCCGCCCTGCCCGCGCTCGAGCTGACCGAGAAGGTGCTGCGGCACGTCGACCTCGGCGAGCGGCTCGGGTCGGGCCGCCGCGCGGCCTGAGCCTCCCGTGCTCGCCCCGCGGGTCAAGGCGCGGCCGTCGCGGCCGACCACCCGGGACAGGATGTCCCTCCCATCCGCACTGCTGTTCAACGACCCGCGCTACCACGCCGTCCACGCCCCGGACGGCGCCCGCAGCGTCGTGCTCGCGCACCGCACCGACGACCGGGTCGTCGGGACGCTCGCCGGGGTCCTGGACGGTCCCACCTTCACCTCCGGCTACTCGGCGCCGTTCGGCGGCGTGGACCTCGAGCGCCCCGACGAGACCCCGTCGCGGATCTGCGCGGTCGTCGACGACGCGGTCGCCCAGCTCGACGCGCTCGGCGTGCGCGAGACGGTCGTGCGCTGCCGGCCCGCCTGCCACGGGGCGCCGGCCGCCGAGGACGCGGTGCGGTTCGCGCTGCTGAACGCGGGCTTCGCGGTCGCCGAGGCCGACCTGTCCTTCACGCTCGACCTGCGCGGGATCCGCGACGGGGAGCAGTGGCTCGCCGCGCGCAAGCGCGAGCTGCGCCGCGCGGTCCGCCAGGCCGAGCCCGAGCGGCTGACGCTCCGCGACGCCGAGGACTGGGACGCGGCGTTCGCGCTGCTGCGCGCCAACCGCGAGCAGCGCGGACGGACCCTGTCGGTCGACCTCGAGCGGGTGCTCGCGGTCCGCGGCGCGTTCGGCGACCGCGTGCGGCTCGCCGTGCTGCGCCACGACACCGAGGGGCCGGTCGCCGCCGCCCTGACCTACCGCGTCAGCGGTCCCGCCGAGCTCGTCGTCGCGTGGGGCGACGCCGACCACGACCTGCCCGCCTCCCCGATGCCCGTGCTGGCGCTGCGGCTCGTCGAGCGCGCCCTGGACGACGGTCTCGCGGCGCTCGACCTCGGCACCTCGACGCTGCCCGACGGCGCCGGGCACCGCGTCCCCAACGACGGGCTCGTCCAGTTCAAGCGCGCGGTCGGCGCGACCGCCGAGCTGCGGCCCGTGCTCGTGAGGCGGACGCCGTGAGCGGCGCCGACTACACCGCGATCTACGACCCGGACGTCGACTTCGACGCCCGCTACACGCTGGCGACCGCCGCGCGGATCGTCCCGCACCTCCACGCGGGCGAGCACGTGCTCGAGGCCGGGGCGGCGACCGGCCTGATGACCGCCGAGCTCGTCGCCGCCGGGGCGCGCGTGACCGCGATCGACCGGTCGGTCGGGTACCTCGAGCGCCTCCACGCGCGCGGGCTCCCCGGGGTCGTCACCGCCTGCCGCGACCTCGACGCCGACGCGCTGCCTGCCGGGCCGTTCGACCACGTCGTCGCGACGAACCTCCTGCACGAGCTCGACGACCCCGCCGCGTTCCTGCGCCGCGCCGCCGCGGTCCTGCGGCCCGGAGGGCGCGTGCACGTGTCGGTGCCCAACCCGACGTCGCTGCACCGCCTCGTCGCGCTGGAGATGGGCCTGCTCGCCGACCTGCACGAGCTGTCCGCGCGCGCCGAGGGCCTGTCGACGCGGCGCATGCTCGACCACGAGACGCTCGCGGCGCACGCGCGCGACGCGGGCCTCGCGGTCGAGGACCGCACCGGGGTCCTCTGCAAGCCGCTCCCCAACGCGCTGATGGAGCAGCTGCCCGCCGCGGTCCTCGACGGGCTCGACGCGGTCAGCCACCGCGTCCCCGACCTGTGCGCGATGACGCTGATGAGGCTGCGCCGTGCGTGAGCCCGTGCCGTCCGTGCCGGCCGTCCCCGGCCCCGCCCCGCGCCCGCGGCGCGCGCGGCCCGGCACGGTCACCGTGCTCGGCGGCAGCGTCGCCGCCCTGGTCACCGCGGACGCCCTGGCGCGCGCCGGGCGTCCCGTCGCGCTGCACCTGCCCGCGCGCGGCGCCGGCGGCGGCTTCGTCGCGCTGCGCCGCGACGGCCGCCGGCTCGAGCTCGGCGTCCGCGCGCTGGAGCTGGGCTACGAGGACGATCCCGCCGAGGCCCCGCCGCTCGCCGCGTACGACCCCGGGTTCGGCGGTCACCGCGCGTACACGCCGCTCGTCCGCCGCTGGGTCCAGGAGCTCGTCGGCGACCGGCTCGTCCCGCTGCCCGCCCCGCAGCTCGTGCTCGACGGCCGCCGCCACCCGGACGTGCACTTCACCGTCGACCTGCACGGGCTGCCCGCGCTGCTCGGACCGCGCCGCACCGCGCGCGTCGCCCGCGGCGCGGCCGCCGCGATCGCGCAGCACGGGGCCCGCGGGATCGCGCCCGACGCCCACCGGGACCTGACGCTCGCGAGTGCCTCGCTGGCCAACCACGGCACGACGTTCCACGAGACGCTGATCGCGCCGCTGGCCGACAAGTTCCTCGCCGACGGCGCCCGGCGCACGCTCGCGACATGGCGACGGAAGGTCTGGATGCCGCTGTTCTGGCCCGCGACGCTGCTGGAGGCGTGCCGGCCCGACGGGCCCGCGTTCCGGCCGCAGCGACGCTTCGAGACCGTTGCCGACACGCCCGGGCCCGAGGGTCCCGACGGCGGTCCCGGCGCGGTCGTCGCCGCGCTCCTGGCCCGCCTGCGGGCCGCGGACGCCGTGCGGATCGCGCCGCTGGAGGGCCGGCCCGCCGCCGCGCTGCGACCGGGCACCGTCGTCGGGCTCGGGCTGCGCGACCTCGACCCCGCGTACGCGCCCGAGCGCGCCCGCAGCGTGCTCGCGTGGCTGGAGGTGCCCCACGACGGTCCCGTGCCGCTCGTCCACGTCGCCGACCCCGAGAACCCGCTCGCGCGCGTGAGCGACAGCGGCCCCGGGCGGCGTGACGGCACCCGCGTGCTGTGCGCCGAGCTGCGCCACGACACCCCGAAGGAGCGGATCGACGCCGACGCGCGACGCGGCCTGCGCGACGCCGGGCTCCTGACGGCCGCCGCGCTCACCACCGCCCCGACCGTGATGACCGGCGCGCAGCCGACCTTCGACGCCCCCACCGCCGCGACCCGCGACGCGCACGCCGCCGCGCTCGCGCGCGTGCGGGCCGCCCACCCCGGCGTGGTCCTCGTCGGGCCCGCCACCGCCCCCGGGGCGGACGCGTTCAACGAGCAGGTCGTCGCCGGGCTGGCGGCCGCGGAGGCCCTGACCCGATGACCCCGACCACGCACGCCCCGCTGGACGCCGACGCGCTCGACGCGTACGCGCGCCGCTACTACCTCGTGCAGGACGACGTACCCGACCTGCACGTCGAGGACCTCCAGCAGGTCCACTCCGCCGACCTGATCGCCGACGCGGTCGCGGGCGCCGGGCGCGTGATCGAGCTCGGCTACGGGGTCGGGCTGATGACCCGCGAGCTGCGCGACCGCGGCGTGCCGATCGAGGTCCTCGAGGGCTCGCCGCTGCTCGCCGCCGCGGCCCGCGAGGCCCACCCGGACCTCGTCGTCCACGAGGGCCTGTTCGAGTCGTTCGTGCCCGACGAGCCGGTCGACGCGGTCCTCGCCCTGCACGTCGTCGAGCACGTCGACGACCCGCGCACGCTGCTCGCCCACCTCGCCACGTGGCTGCGGCCCGGCGGCCGGCTCGTCGTCGTCGTGCCGAACGCCGAGTCGCTGCACCGCCGTCTCGCCGTCCGCATGGGCCTGCAGCCCGCGCTGGACATCCTCTCCCCCCGCGACCACCTCGTCGGCCACCAGCGCGTCTACACGCTGGACGGGCTCGCCGCGGACGTCACCAGCACCGGACTGCGCCCCGTGTCGGAGCTCGGCTGGTTCCTGAAGACCCTCCCGAACTCGATGATGCTCGACTGGCCGCGCGAGCTGCTCATCGCCCTCAACCAGATCTCCGACGAGCTCGAGCCGCGCCAGCTGGCGAACATCGGGCTCGTCGCCGAGCGCCCCCGATAGGAGCACCCGATGGCCCTCGCCGACTGCCGCATCATCGGCTTCCCGAAGATCCACGACCCGCGCGGCAACCTCACCTTCATCGAGGGCGGGAACCACCTCGACTTCGACATCAGCCGCGTCTACTACATCTACGACGTGCCGGGTGGCGCCGAGCGCGGCGGCCACGCCCACAAGCAGACGCAGGAGCTGCTGGTGGCGATGAGCGGCTCGTTCGACGTCGTGCTGAACGACGGGATGGTCGAGCAGAAGTTCCACCTCAACCGCTCCCACTACGGCCTCTACGTGCCGGCGATGACCTGGCGGCACCTGGAGAACTTCTCCTCCGGCTCGGTCTGCATGGTGCTCGCCTCGCACCGCTACGCCGAGGAGGACTACTACCGCACCTACGAGGGGTTCGAGGCCGCGCTGCGCGGCGACGAGCCGCTGCCGGTCGCGGCGTGAGCACCCTGGCCCGGGAGCGACGCGCGGCCGGCCGGCCGGTCGGCGCGCCGGACCCCGTCCCGTTCCTCGACCTCGGCGCCGCGTACGCGGAGCTGCGCGACGAGCTGGACGCCGCCGCGCTGCGCGTCCTGCACTCCGGCTGGTACGTGCTCGGCCCGGAGGTCGAGGCGTTCGAGCGCGCGTTCGCCGACTGGGTCGGCGTGCGCGAGGCGGCGGGCTGCGCCAGCGGCCTGGACGCCCTGACGCTCGCGCTGCGCGCGCTGGGGATCGGTCCGGGTGACGAGGTCGTGGTGCCGTCCAACACGTACATCGCGACGTGGCTGGCGGTCACCGCCGCGGGCGCGACCGTCGTCCCGGTCGAGCCGGACCCCGACACGCACGCGATGACCCCGGACGCGGTCGCCGCCGCGCTCGGCCCGCGGACCGCCGCGGTCCTGACCGTGCACCTGCACGGCCGCGTCGCCCCGGACGCGCGGGCGCTGCGCGCGCTGTGCGACCGGCACGGCCTCGCGCTGGTCGAGGACGCCGCCCAGGCGCACGGCGCCGCGGGCGCGGGCGCGATCGGGCACGCCGCCGCCTTCTCCTTCTACCCGTCGAAGAACCTCGGCGCGCAGGGCGACGCGGGCGCGGTCACCACCGACGACCCGGCGCTCGCGGAGCGCGTGCGGATGCTGCGCAACTACGGCTCGCGCGAGCGATACCGCAACGACGAGGCGGGGATCAACTCGCGGCTGGACCCGCTGCAGGCCGCGATGCTCGCGGTGAAGCTGCCGCACGTGCACGCGTGGAACGCGCGCCGCCGCGCCCTGGCGGAGCGCTACGACGCCGCGCTGCGCGACCGCGTGCCCGGGCTGCGGCTGCCGGTGCTGCCGGCCGACGCGGCCACGCACGTCTGGCACCTCTACGTCGTGCGCGTCCGCGGCGGGGCGCCGGAGCGCGAGCGCCTGCGGGAGCGCCTGGCCGACGCCGGGATCGCCACCCAGGTCCACTACCCGGTCCCGCCGCACGCCTCCGGGGCCTACGCGGCGCTCGGGCTCGGCCCGTACCCGGTCGCGCAGCGGCTCGCCGACGAGGTGCTGTCGCTGCCGATCGGCCCGCACCTGGAGCCGGGGGCGGTCGACCGCGTCGCCGAGGTCCTCGGTGCCTGAGGCCGCCGCCGGAACGCTCGCCGGGCACGCCGCGACGATCGACGGGATCGCGCGCGCCGCGCGCGCCTGCGCCGACGCGGGCCGCCTCGAGACCGCGTCGGCGCTCGTGCAGAGCGCCGCGGGCATCGCCGCGCTGCGCCACCCCGGACGGTTCGCACACCCGGTCCTCGACGACGTGCTCGCGCGCGCGTCCGCGTCGCTGCCGGACGTTGCGTGGGTCGGCGGGCGCGGCGTGCTGCACGTGCTCTCCAACGCGCTGGAGGTCGGCGGCCACACGCGGCTGGCGTGGCGCTGGATGGAGCTCGACGGCGACCGGCCGCAGTCGTTCGTGGTCACCCGGCCGGTGCCCGGTCCGACGCCCCCGTCGCTCGCGGCGGCGGCCGCGCGCAGCGGCGGCCGGGAGTGGCGCGTGCCCGGCGCGCAGGCCGGGCTGCTGGCGACCGCGTCGGCGCTGCGCGAGCTCGCCGCGTCCTTCGACCTCGTCGTGCTGCACGCCCAGCCCAACGACCCGCTGCCGTCGCTGGCGTTCGCCGCCGTGACGGACCGTGCGCCCGTGCTGCTGTGCAACCACGCCGACCACTGCTTCTGGCTCGGCCGCGACGTCGCCGACGTCGTCGTCGGCCACCGCGAGGTCGCCGCGACGCTCGCGCGCACCCGCCGCGGCGTGCCCGCCGGGCGCACCGCGACGCTGCCGCTGCCGCTCGACGACGTGCCGGCGACCGACCCGGACGCCCGGACCGCGGCCCGCGCGCGCCTGGGCATCCCGGCCGCGGCGCGGGTGCTGCTGACGGTCGGCTCGGCCTACAAGTTCGAGGCGCCCGCGGGCGGTCACCTGCTCGACGTGCTGCTCCCGGTCCTCGCGGCGGATCCCGCCGCGGTGCTGCTCGCCGTCGGCCCGGCGCCGGAGGGGCGCTGGGCCGCGGCCGCGGCGCAGACCGCCGGGCGGGTCCTGGCCACCGGGGTCCTGCCCGACGTGGCCGACCTGCTCGCCGCCGCCGACGTCTACGTGGAGTCCTACCCGTGCTCGTCGGGCACCGCCGCGCTCGAGGCCGCCCAGACCGGCCTGCCGGTCGTCGCCTGGGCGCCCGACGCCGCGCAGGCGGCGCTGCTGGGCAGTGCCGGGGCCGCCGCGGGCCTGTGGCCGAGCGCGCGCACCGCCGCCGAGCTCGCCCGGCTGCTCGCCGCCCCCGCCCCGGCGCGTGACGCGGTGCTCGCCCACCACGCCCCGGCCCGCTGGCGGGCGACGCTGGCCGACGCGATCACCGCCCCCCGGGAGGGCGGCCCGGTCCGGGCCGCGCAGCTCGCCGACCCGCCGGTCGCCGACGCTCCCGAGGACCGGCTGCTGCTCGACCTGCACGTCGGGACCGGGCACTGCCACGCCCCCGAGGTCGTGACGCGCTGGGCCGCGCAGGCCGCCGCGCTCGCCGCCGTCCCCGCGGTGGAGCGCTGCTTCGTCCCCGGCCTGCTCGGTCCCACCACCCACCTCGAGCTCGCCCGCTGCTTCACCGACGCGGTCGTCGCCCCCGGGCCGGGCGAGGAGGCGACCGCGGTCGACCGGCTGCGGGCGATCCTGCGGGGCGGGCTCGCGCAGCGCGGGGTCGTCGCGCTCCCGCCCGACCGCGTGGAGGCGGCGTTCCCGGCGCTGGAGGCGGCGCTCGCCGCGGGCGAGGAGGTCGACCTCGATGTCGTGCCGACCGCCGACCCCGGCTCGCTGCTGCACGCCGGCGCCCTCGCGGTGCCGGCGGCCGCCTGAGCTCAGGCCGCGCCGCTGCCCGCGCCCGCGAGGGCGAGCGCCTGCGCCGCGTGCGCGGCCACGACCGCGAGCACCTCGAGCTCGGTGTCCGTCGGGCGCAGGCCGGAGGCGGGCCGGTCGACCGACAGGATCCCGGCCGGGTGGCCGTCCGCGTCGCGCATCGGCACCAGCAGCAGGTCGTGGGGGCGCCAGGCGTCCGCTCCCGCGGCCACCGGTCCGCCGAGCTCCGGCACGTGGTCGGGACCGTCGATCGACACCTCCGCCTCCGCGGGGACGAAGAACGTGCCGGCGCGCGCGAACCGCGGCATCATCAGCGGCGCCCAGTCGGCGTCCGCGTAGACGGCGCCCAGCAGCGCGACGTCGAGCTCCGGGCCGGAGGTCCAGGCGACCTCCCAGCGGCCGTCGTCGCGCCGGCGGTTGACGACGAGGTCCTGCCAGCCGAGGTGCTGGCCGAGCGTCTCGCGCAACGCCGCGTAGATTGCCGCCGGCCCGTGCGGCACGGCGGCGAGGATCCCGGTGAGCCGGCGCGTGGTGCCGACCGTCGTGCGCAGCTCCGCCTCCAGGCGCAGGCGCTCCTCCTCGCGGCGGCGCTCGCGCAGGTCCTTGAACGTGACGAGCACCCCGCCGCGTCCCTGCGCGCCGTCCGGCACGCGGGCCGCGGCGACGAGCACCGGGATCGCCGACCCGTCCCCGTGGCGCAGCTCGTGCGCACCCCCGGCCCCGCCCTCGCGGCGGGTCTGCTCGAGCAGCGCGTCGAGCGCCGCGGCGTCCTGCGGCGGCCAGAACGGCCACGGGGCGCGCGCACCGAGCAGCGCGCCACGGTCGTGGCCGACGAGCCGCTCGAGCGCGTCGTTGACCTGGACGATCGCCCCGTCGCGCAGGACGAGCAGGCCGTCCTGCACGGTCGAGGCGACCGCGGCGGTCCAGCGGCGGTCCTCGCGCAGCTGCTCCTCCAGCCGGCGCTGGGCGACGAGCGCCTCGACCGACCAGCCGACCCGCGCCACCGTCCCGGTCGACGCGCCGCGCTGCACCGTGAGGGTGCCGCCGAGCGCGTCGGCGCCGCGGCGCAGCCGCTCGAGTCCGACGTGGCCCGCCGCGCCCGCGCCGCGCACCCGCCGGTCGTCGACCCCGAGGCCGTCGTCGACGACGCGGACGTCGAGCCGCCCGGCGGCGACCGTGACGTCCACGACCGCCGCGGTCGCTCGCGCGTGACGCACGACGTTGCCCAGCAGCTCGCGCGCGGCCTCGCGCACGAGCGCGTCGTGGATCCCGTGCGCGGCCGGGGTGACCGTGACGGTGGTCGTGAACCGGCCGCGGCGGGCGGCCTCGTCGGCGATCCGGCCGATCGCCACGTCGAGCGGGTCGGCGTCCAGGCCGTCCTCGTGCATCGAGGTCAGCAGCGAGCGCAGCGCGTCCGCGACCTCCTGGAGCCGGTCCGGGAGCGTCGCGAGCAGGTCCTGGTCCCCGGCGAGCGCCTCCTCGGCGTCCTGGCGGGCGGCGAGCAGCGCCTGCAGCGGGCCGTCGTGCAGCGCGTCCGCGAGGCGGCGCCGCTCGGCCCGCTCGGCGTCGACGAGCTCCGCGAGCTCCGGCGATGACGGGCCAGGGACCATCCGGTCCCGAGGATGACGCCACGGCGGACGCGCCACAAGGGCGACGTCCGCCGCGGGCCGGGACCTACTCGTCCTGGTAGGGGGCGCGGACGGTCTTGAACGGCCCGTCCTCGGGGCCGACCTCGAGCGTCAGCGGGCGGCCCTTCTTCGGCGTCTCCTTGTAGTTGAAGTAGACGCCGTCCTTGCGCTTGCCGCTGAGGCGCAGCGCGTCGGTGCCCCACAGGCGGCTGCCGCTCTCGGACTCCTTGCCGAGCAGCAGGCCGAACAGGGCCTCGCCGTCGATGCCGCCCTTGACGCCCTCGGCGTCGAGCAGCACGGTGCCGGAGTCGCGGTCGACGAGCATGCCGATCGTGGAGCCGCGCTTCACGCCGACCGCGGTCGCCGCGAACGTGTACGAGGCGCCCTCGTCCTCGACGCCCGCGTAGAACTCGGGCGCCTCCTCCTTCTTGCCGTCGAGCTCGTAGTAGAGCCCCTCACCGCCACCGGAGACGAACACCGAGTCGGTCTGGCCCGGCGCGATCCGGATCGAGTCGATCGCGACGACGAGGCCGTTGCCGACGAGGTCGAGGTCGACGCGACGCGGCCGATCGAGGTTGGACCCGTCGATCGCGAACGAGATGTTGCGCCCGGCGGGCACCCGGTAGCGCGGCTCCGGGGAGGACTCCCAGTTGCGGACGCTGAACCCCTGGTCGACCTCGATCCCGGGGATCTCCTGCAGGAGCTTCCCGTCGAGGATGCCGGTGGTGCGGCCCTTGTCGTCGGTGAAGATCAGGTGCGGGTGGTCGGAGGGGTTGCCGCGCAGCGTGATCTCCGCGTACTGCTTGGCCTTCGGCAGCACGGAGCCGAGCGCCTCGCCGCCGTCGGCCTCGCTGCCGCCGCAGAACGGGCACGGCTGCTGCTGGTCACCGGGGCTGGTCGGGAGCAGCACCATCGACTGCGTCTCGTCGTCGCCCTCGTAGACCTCGCCGAGGTTCTGCGGGTTCGTGCCGCCGACGTAGCGCCACGTCTCCTCCTGCACGTTCACGTCGACCGCCCGGACGATGCCGGGGAAGTTGTTGTCGTAGACGAGGATCGCCATCTCGCCGTCGCCCTTGTCCTCGATCGCGAACGGCGTGATGGCGTGACCGCCGGTGCCGTCGGCCATGAGGATCCCGAGCGTGTAGTCCTCCTCGCCGGACACGAGCGTGTCGGTGAGGATGTCGACGATCTTCGACGGCTTGCCCTGCACGATCGCCTCCTGGACGAGCGGCAGGTCCTGGTAGACCCAGTGCTCGGCGATGGAGGTCTGCAGCGCGGGGTTGTCGACGATCTCGAGCGCCGCGGTCTGCTCGGCGCCGAACTCGGCGGCCTTGAGGTTCTGCTGGAACATGCGGATCGCGGCGACCGAGAAGCCCATGCAGTGGCCGCCGGCCATGCGCTCGTTCTCGTTCTCCATCCACCGCTTGGCGGGCGCGGTCAGGACGCAGTCCGTGCCGCTGCCGCGGACGCAGACCTGCTCGCCGAAGAAGGACTCGACCTCGGCCGGGGTGAGGTTCTCGGGGCCGACGTCGTTGCCGTAGTTCTCGAAGCCGAAGCCGTCCACGTCCGGACGGAAGCCGCTGTCCGCGACGATCTCGCCGGTCGGCTCGTAGCTCTCGTCGGTGCCGGCGGAGGCGGTGTCGCCCTCCTCGGCGGTGAGGCTGCGCAGCGCCTTGGGGGCGCCTTGTCGCCGAGCGCGGCGATCGGGGTCTTGCCCTTGGCGCGCTCCGAGACCTTCGGCGCGTCGTCGTCCCCGCCGCCGCAGCCGGCCAGCCCGGCGGCGAGCGCGCACGCACCCGCCGCCAGGCGCAGCCGCAGGCTCATCCGAGCTTCCAGCTGATGTTGCCGTCGTCGTCCTTCTGCGTGACGTTGACCGTGCCGGTCCGGCCGTCGCTGCCCTTGGCGTCGCAGGTGAACGTGTCGCCCTTCTTGGCCTCGACGTCGTCGGGGCAGGTCACGGTGACCGTGCCGCCGAGCTGCTCGCTCAGGCTGGCGCCGATGGACTCCTCGGCCTTGTCGGTGTTGACGGTCTTGCCGGTCGAGACCTCCGCCGAGCAGCCGCCGAGCCCGAGGGCGGCGACGGCGAGCAGGGAGACGGCGAATCGCGTGGTCATGGGGGAGAACCTCCGTGGGTCGTTCGGTGGGTGATGGTGCGCTGACCGATGGCTCAGGCGGCCTGCGCCTGCAGCACCCGGTTCAGGTTGCGCTGGAAGAAGTAGGTGCCGACGGGCCCGAGCAGGAACATCAGGACGAACCCGACGGGCGCGCTCATGTCCGGCTCGCGGCCGACGAGGCCCTCGGCGACGTTCAGGCGCTTCCAGGTGCGGAACATCGAGACGACCGCCGGGACGATCACGAGCGCGCCGAGCGTGACGGCGAGCACGGAGGTCACCGGGTTGGTGCCGGCCTCCTCGGTCCCCTTCGCCCGGCCGATCGCGGCGAGCTCCTTGTTGACCTTGTAGTACCAGACGATGCCGTAGATGCCGAGCGTGATCAGCGTCAGGCCGATGACACCCAGCGGGTTGCGCACGCGTCCGTCCTCGCCGCTGCC
Organism: Conexibacter sp. W3-3-2; assembly: GCF_009707605.1. Classification (NCBI taxonomy): domain Bacteria; kingdom Bacillati; phylum Actinomycetota; class Thermoleophilia; order Solirubrobacterales; family Conexibacteraceae; genus Conexibacter; species Conexibacter sp. W3-3-2. Next base: position 2,963,590 of record NZ_WLYW01000001.1, read on the forward strand.
GGCGATCTGCACGTTCTCTGCCATGGGAATTCCCCCGTATGTGGTTGCTGACCGGCCCCGTCGCAGCCCTGCGACGCTTGGAACTGGGCCGTTGAGGCGCGGAAGGTAGCAGGCACGCGGCGGGTCTCCAACCCCACCTCAGGCCACCGTGACGAGCGGCACACCCGGTGCGGCGGCGCCCGGGAGGTGCCGGCCGAACGCCTCGAGGATCGTCCGGCGCTCCGCGTCGGGCGTGTAGCGCGCGCGGATCGCGGCGGACGCGGTGCGGGCGCGCGCCTCCAGGCCGGCCGGGTCGGCGCGGTGCGCGTCGAGCACCTCCTCGACCTGCCGCGCGAACGCGACGATGTCGCCCTGCGGGACCGGGTAGCCGTGCTCGTGGGTGAAGTAGTCGCGCCCGCCCATGCCGTGGTAGCCGACGACGAGGCAGCCGGCCGCCATCGCCTCCTTCGGCGGGAACGGGCAGCCCTCCGGGTAGCCGAACGAGAGGAAGACCAGCGAGGAGCGCTGGGCGGCGGCGACCTCGCGCTCGTTCATGCCGTGCAGCGGCACGACCTCGACGTCGCGCAGCGCGCCGCGCTGGCTGAGGATGTTCAGCACCTGGCCGGCCTGGTCGGCGTGCTTGCGCGGCATGTACGTGAGCCGCCGCGGCCGCGGCGCGCCCGTCTCCTCCACGAACCACAGGGCCGGGTCGAGCTGGTAGGTGATCCGCCGCACGTCCAGGTGCGGGAACGCGTAGCGCAGGTAGGCGGCGTTGTCGTCGCTGACGCAGACCGCGCCCGCGACCTCCGGGTGGTCGTAGGCGGTGGTCCCGGGGGCGGTGACGTGGTCGTAGCCGTGGAACGTGTTGTAGGCGTTCTGGTTGAACACCACCTTGCGCACGCCCGGGGCGATCTCCCCGAGTCGCGGCCCGTAGACCTCGGGCACGACGAGCAGGTCGCGGCCCGGCACGGGCGCGGCCTGCGCCGCGCACACGACCGGGGTGGCGTGCTCGAACCAGGTGCAGGCGAAGCCGGGCTGGTCGTGCACGACGACCGCCGGGATGCCGGCGTCGTTGCAGTGGTCGACGGCCCGGTAGACGACGCGGACGCCCCCCGAGGGGACGTCGGTGTCGGGGCACACGAAGTACGCGCGAGGCTCCACGCCCGGGTGGTCGGCCGGGACGGCTCGCGGTTGAGCGCCCGCGCGGCGCCTGACCGGCGCCCGGGCTCAGCGCAGCGGCGAGCAGAGCAGGTCGACGAGGACCGCCGGGTCGCGCGTGACGCGGTCCGGGGACAGGGCGCCCGGCGCCCGGTCGGGCGCGCGGGTGAGCTCGAGCTCCGCGGCGGAGGAGAGGCGGCGCAGGCGGCCCTCGGCGATGAGCCGCTCGTCGACGGCGCCGAGCCGCCCCTCGAACGTCGTGTAGACGGGCGTGCCGAGCGCGACCGCCTCGCGGTTCATCGTGCCGCCCGCGCTGACGACGAGGTCCGCGAACGCGATCAGCGACGGGGCGTCGATCGCGCGCTCCGGGACGATCACGCCGCCGAAGCGGGCGAGGTCGGCGCGCTGCTCGGGCGTGCGCGGCAGGACGACGACCTGGCCCTGCTCGCGCAGCCGGTGCAGGGCGGCGGCGAAGACGTCGTTCTCGAAGCGGTGGTAGAGCGCGACCGCGGGCGGGGTGCGCACGACCGCCAGCGGCAGCGCCGGGTCGAGGCCGAGCTCGTCGAGGACCGTCGCGTCCGGGGTCAGGTCCGCGAGGTAGTACTCCTCCTTCAGCCCCGCGTAGGCGCGGATCTTCGCCCGTGCCCCGTAGCGGTCCAGGCGCTGCGGGGGGATCGCGTCGGGGACCACGACCGCGTTCCCGAGCCGGCAGTTGACCGTGTGCTGCACGGTCGCCCACTCGTAGTCGAACATCGTCGAGCGCGGGATCCGCAGGAGCGCGGCGGCGACCGTGACGTCGTTGGAGCCGTGGCCGAGCGCGAGGTCGAAGCGGCCGTTGCGGCGCGCCCACCGGGCCAGCGCGGTGCTGCGGTCCACGAGCCCCAGGCCCTTCGCCGCGAGCCGGCCGCCGCGGTGCCGGCCGATGACCTCGGCGTCGATGCCGTGCCGCTCGCACAGCGCGACGGTCTGCGCGAAGTCCCGCGCGGTCACGCGGACCTCGGCGCCGCGCGCGCGGAGCACCTCGATCACGGGGCGCAGGACGAGGACGTGCGGCGAGTTGGTCAGGTCGATCCAGACGCGCATCTCGGTGCGGGAGCGTCGCAGGTCGGACGCCCGGGTAGCGTGCGCGCATGGGCATCACGCGCATGGACAACGTCGCGATCGTCGTCGAGGACCTCGACGCGACGGTCGCGTTCTTCGTCGCGCTCGGGCTCGAGCTCGAGGGACGCACGACCGTCGAGGGGGACTGGTCGGGCCGGGTCACCGGCATCCCCGGACAGCGCGTGGACATCGCGATGATGCGCACCCCCGACGGGCACGGCCGGCTCGAGCTCTGCCGGTACCTCGAGCCGGCGCCGGTCGCCGACCACCGCACCGCCCCGGTCAACGCCCTGGGCTACCTGCGGGTGATGTTCGCGGTCGAGGACCTCGAGGAGACGCTCGCGCGCGTGGAGCCGCTCGGCGGCCGGGTCGTCGACGAGGTCGTCGACTACCAGGGGGTCTACCGGCTCTGCTACCTCCGCGGGCCGGAGGGCGTGCTGATCGGCCTCGCGCAGGAGCTCTAGCCCAGCGCGCCGAGCCCGTCGCGCACCGCGGCGACCACCTCGGCGACCTGCTCGCGGGTCGTCGCCGCGCTGATCGGGATCGCGAGGTGCCGCCGCGCGGCCTCCTCCGTCCCCGGCAGCCCGCCGGGCGCGACCGCGGCGCGGCCGCCCGCCAGCAGGCACTCGACGGCGGGCTGGCGGTGCACGGGCAGGCGGTAGTAGCCGCGCGCCCCGACCCCGCGCTCGGTCAGCTGCGCCGCCAGCGCGTCGGGCTGCTCGGTCCCGATCACGTACAGGTGCCACGCCACGCGGTCGGCGGCGTCGGTCGCGCGCGGGAGCGTGACGAGCTCGCCCAGACCCTCCTGCGCGTACCAGGCGCCGACCTGCGCCCGGTGCGCCGCCCAGCCGTCGAGCGCGGGCAGCTGCACGCGCAGGATCGCAGCCTGCAGCTCGTCCAGGCGGGAGTTGTAGCCGACGTCCGTGTAGGTGACCTTGTCCTCGCTGCCGTGGAAGCGCAGCGTCCGCACGCGCGCGTCGAGCTCCGCGTCGGTCGTGGTGATCGCGCCGCCGTCCCCGAACGCCCCGAGGTTCTTCGACGGATAGAACGAGAACGTCGCGATCGTCCCCAGGCCGCCCGGCCGACCGCCGCCGCGCGCGGTGGACCCCGCGGACTGCGCGCTGTCCTCCAGCACCGGCACGCCCAGCGCGGCGATCTCCCGCACCGGCGCGACGTTGCCGAACAGGTGCACGGCGATGACCGCCTTGGTGTTCGGGGTCAGCGCCGCCTTCACCGTCTCGGGCGTGACGCACATCGTGTGCGGGTCGACGTCGCAGAACACCGGTCGCGCACCGGTCGGCGGGATCGCCTCGGCGCTCGCCCAGAACGTGAACGACGGCACGACGACGTCGTCGCCCGGCCCGACGCCCAGGGCCCGCAGCGCGATCGTGATCGCCTCCGTGCCGTTGGCGACCCCGGCGGCGTGCGGCACCCCGAGGTAGTCCGCGAACTCGCGCTCGAACGCCTCGCCGCGGCTGCCCAGGATGTAGTGCTCGCTGTCCAGGACCTCGTCGACCGCCTCGCGCAGCGCGCCCCGGAGGGCGCGGACGGGGGTCGCGGGGTCGAAGAGCGGCACGGGCATCGGTGCCCGGAAGCGTAACCCTCGGACGCCCGGCCACTATGTCCCAGGAGCGCCATGACCTTCCTCGCCGCCATGTACCTCGTCCTCGGATCGATCACCGATCCCATCGTCGAGCTCGCCGTCGACGTCGTCGACAAGGCCGGGCTCCCCGGGATCTTCGCGATGATGGTCGCGGAGAGCGCGTGCATCCCGATCCCGTCGGAGGCCACGTTCCTGTTCGCCGGGTTCAACGTCGAGCGCGGCGAGTACAGCTTCGTGGCGGTCGTCGCGGTCGGCGTCTTCGCGAACCTCGTCGGGTCGTGGATCGCGTACGCGGTCGGCTACTACGGGCGCGTCGACCTGCTGGAGAAGCACGGCAAGAAGCTGCACATCTCCAAGTCCCACCTGGAGTGGTCGGACCGCTGGTTCGCCAGGTACGGGGACGCGGCCGTGTTCTTCAGCCGGATGCTGCCGATCATCCGCACGTTCATCTCGCTGCCCGCCGGCGTCGCGCGGATGCCGTTCTGGCGCTTCACGATCCTCACCACCCTCGGCTGCATCCCCTGGATCGCCGGGCTCACCGCGATCGGGGTCGGGGCCTCCTCGAAGTGGGAGGAGTGGAAGGACAAGCTCCACTACATCGACTACGTCGTCGTGGCGATGATCCTCGTCGGCGGCGCGTACCTCGCGGTGCGCTGGTACCGCAACCGCTCCGGCGGCGACGGCGGCGCCCCGGTCGCCGACGCGGCCGCGTGAGCTCCGCCACGCGCGCCCTCACCCCCGCCGACGCGATCGGCCTCGGGCTCCTGCACGGGCCCGCCGAGCTGCTGCCGATCTCCTCCTCCGGGCACATGACGCTCGTGCCCTGGCTGCTCGGCCGCCCGTACGCGACCGAGCTCGACCCGGAGCTGCGCAAGGCGTTCGAGGTCGCGCTCCACGCGGGCACCGCGCTGGCGCTGATCGTCGCGCTGCGCGACGAGGTCGGCGAGGCCGCCCGCGGCCTGGACCTGCGTCGCGTGACGCTGCTCGTCGGCTCGTTCGTGCCGCCCGCGGTGGCCGGCTTCACGCTCGAGCGGCCGATCGAGCGGCGGCTCGGCACCCCGCCGACGATCGCGATCGGCCTGCTCGCCGGGTCGGCCGCGATGGCGCTCGCCGACGTGCGCGGGGCCACCGGTCGCGCCCGCGACGACGCCGGCCCCGTCGACGCGCTGCTGCTCGGCGTCGGGCAGGCGTGCGCGCTGATCCCCGGCGCGTCGCGCAACGGGATGACGCTCGCGGTGGCGCGCGCCCGCGGCTTCGACCGCGAGGACGCGAACGTCCTGTCGCGGCACGTCGCGCTGCCGATCATCCTCGGCGCCAGCGCCCTGAAGGGGACCCGGCTGGCCCGGCGTGGCCTGCCGGCCGGGATGGCGGCGCGGTTCGGTCTCGGGGTCGTCGCCTCGTTCGTGTCGACGCTCGCGTCGGTGCGGCTGATCCGCCAGGTGGAACGCGACCGCTCGCTGCTCCCCTACGCCGCGTATCGCACGCTCCTTGCGGGAATCGTGCTGCGGACCGCGCGGCGTCGCCGCACCCTCTGACCGCGTGGTCTGACAGCATCGCTCGCGATGACGGAACCGAACCAGTACGCGGCCGCCGGGGTCGACACGACCCAGTCGGACGCGGGCGTCGGCGCGCTCGTCGACGTGCTCAAGACGATCCGCCTCGACCGCTCGAGCGCCTCGGTGCTCCCCAGCGGCCACTACGCCAGCGTCCTGCGCGTCGCCCCGAACCTCGGCGTGGCCCTGTGCACGGACGGCGTCGGGTCCAAGCTCGTCGTGGCCGAGCAGGCCGACCGGCTGGAGACCGTTGGCATCGACTGCATCGCGATGAACGTCAACGACATCGTCTGCGTCGGCGCGGAGCCGATCGCGATGGTCGACTACCTCGCGGTCGAGCAGGCGGACGCGAGCGCGCTGGCGCGGATCGCGCAGGGCCTGAAGACCGGTGCCGAGGACGCGAACATCGAGATCCCCGGCGGCGAGCTCGCCGTGCTGCCCGAGCTGATCCGCGGCCATCCGTCCCCGCACGGCTTCGACCTCTGCGGCACGGCGATCGGCACCGTGGCGCTCGACCAGATCGTCACCGGCGCGGACATCAAGCCCGGGGACGCGCTGATCGGCGTGCCGTCGAGCGGCATCCACTCCAACGGGTACACGCTCGCGCGCAAGGCGCTGCTCACCGACGTGCGTGGCGACGGCGCCCTGACGTTCGACGACACGCCCGCGCAGCTCGGCGGCGCCTCGGTCGTCGACGCGCTGCTCGAGCCGACCGTCATCTACGTCAAGGCGGTCGTCGAGCTGCTGCGCTCCGACGTGCCCGTGCTCGGCCTCGCGCACATCACCGGCGGCGGCCTGACGAACCTGCTGCGGCTCGTCGGCACGCGGGCGGGCTTCACGATCGAGCAGCCGCTCCCGGTCCCGGGGATCTTCACGCTCATCCAGGAGCGCTCCGACGTCCCCGTCCACGAGATGTGGGAGGTCTTCAACATGGGCTGCGGCTTCGCCGTCGTCGTGCCGCAGGAGCGCGCCGACGACGCGGTCGCGCTGCTCGCCGAGCGCCATCCGGGCACCGCGCGGATCGGCACGGTCTCCGACGCGGCCGGCACGGTGGCCGTGCCGTCGCTGGGCGTCACCGGCGACAAGGACGGCCTGCGCGCGGCGTGAGCGCCTCCGCCGTGGCCGACGCCTACGGGCTCGCGGACGATCCCTCCTGGGAGGACGTCCGCTGGGAGGACCACGAGCGGTCCGTCCGCGTGCGCGGCGCGCGGGTCGCCTACGTCGACCTCGGCCCGACCGACCCGGACGCGCCGGCCGCCGCCCCGCTGGTCCTGCTGCACGGCTTCGGCGGCTGCTGGCAGAACTGGCTGCCGACGATCCCGCCGCTGGCGCGGTCGCGACGGGTGATCGGCGTCGACCTGCCGGGCTTCGGGGCGTCCGCGCTGCCGCGCGACCTGCCCACCCCGGCCGCGTTCGCGCGCGTCGTCGAGGCGCTGTGCGAGGAGCTCGACCTCGGCCCCGTCGTGCTGGCGGGCAACTCGCTCGGCGGCCTGGTCGCGACGATCGTCGCCGGACGGTCCCCGGACCGCGTGGAGCGCCTGGCGCTGCTGGCCCCGGTCGGCGGCGCGCACATCGCCCGGGTCGCGCTGGAGGCCGGACCGAAGATCCTCGGCATGCAGCTCGACCCGCTGCTGCGGCGCACGCCGCTGCGCTCGCGCGAGCACCCGCTCGCGACGCTCGTGCACGACCCCGCCGCGCTGTCGCCGCGGCTGATGCGCGCCGCCCTGCTGCCCGGGGCCGGCAAGCCGGGCGTGCCGCTCGCCGCGCTGGGCATCGGCCTGCAGGGCGTCCGCCACGCGAACCTCGACGGGCTGCTGCGCCGCATCACCGCGCCGACCCTGCTGATCTGGGGACTCGGCGACCGGCTGCTGCCCTCGCGGACCGCCGAGACGTTCACGCGCGGCATCGCCGACGCCCGGCTCGTCGTGCTCGACGACACCGGGCACGTGCCGCAGCTCGAGCGGCCCCGCACCGTGAACCGGCTGCTGCGCCAGTTCGCCGACGGCAGCTGAGCGGCCGGCGCCCGGGCGCGCGGCCCGTGTCCCGCACCGGTCCCGACGCCGCACGCGCACCGCGTGTGATTCCCTTTCCCCGTGGCCGACCGGCTCGCGCTCATCCGGCTCTACGCCCTGCTCGTGCTCGGGTCGATGACGCTGCACGAGCTCCGGTACGCCCTCCCGGGGGAGGCGTCCCCGGGTGGCGCGCACGCGGCCGGACACGGGTACCTCGCGGCGCTCGGGCCGCTCGTCGGCATGCTGGCGGCGCTCGTCCTCGCGGCGACCGTGCTCCGCGCGGCGGCCGGGACGCCCGGACGCGGCCGCGCCGGACGGCTCTGGCCGCTGCTGAGCGCGGGCGTGTTCGGCCTCTACGCCGGCCAGGAGCTGCTCGAGGGCCTGCTCTCCCACCACCACGCCGACGGCCTCTCCGCCGTGTTCGGCGCGGGCGGCTGGGTGGCGCTGCCGGTCGCCGTCGTCCTCGGTGCGATCCTGACGCTCACCGTGCGGATCGCGGACGTCGCCGCGTCCGACGCCCGCCGAGCGGTCGCGCGACTGCTGACGGTCCGGCTCATCCCGCGCGAGAACCCCTGCGTCGTCGCGCCCGCCGCGCTGCTCCTGCCCCGGCGGGCGCCCGCGCGCGAGCGGTCCGGCCGTGGTCCCCCGGTCGCGGTCTGACCACCGACCGCCATCCGACGACCGACCCCCTTCCAGGAGGACCACATGACCATGCCCGACCGGGGCCGCCTGCGCGGCTCCGCCGGCGCCGTCCTGCTGCTGCTCGCGCTGCCCGCGTCCGCGTGGGCGCACGGCATCAGCGGCGACGCCACCGACAAGTCCACCCTCGAGTACGTGCCGCTCGGCATCGAGCACATGCTGCTCGGCTGGGACCACCTGCTGTTCGTGCTCGGCATCCTGCTGCTGGCCCGTGGCCCGCAGCGTGCCGCCAAGCTCATCTCGCTGTTCGTCCTCGGCCACAGCGTCACGCTGATCGTGGCCACGCTCGCCGAGTGGCGGGTCTCCCCCACCGCGGTCGACGTGGTGATCGCGCTGAGCGTCGTCTTCGTCGCCGTGCTCGGGCTGCGGCGCGAGCCGCTCGACCCGCGGGCGCTCTGGCCGCCGCTCACGATCCTGGGCTTCGGGCTCGTCCACGGTCTCGGGCTCTCGACCCGCCTGCAGGACCTCGGGATCCCCGACGACGGGCTGCTCGCGAAGACGATCGCGTTCAACGTCGGGATCGAGATCGGGCAGCTGATCGCGGTGCTCGTGATGTTCGGCGTGGTGCGGCTGCTGGCCCAGGAGGTGCCGCGCTGGCCCGCGGTCCGCCGCGGGCTGTTCGCGACCATGGCCGCGGTGGGCCTGGTCCTCGCCGTCGTGCTGACGGTCCGCGGCGACGACGAGGAGGCCGGACCGGTCCGGCTCGCGGGCACGACCGCGCAGGCCGGGTGCACGACGGTCGAGGAGATCGCCACGGGTGGCGCCGCGGGCGGCCATCCGGAGCAGAAGTTCTTCGGGGCGACCGAGACGGTCCCGGAGGACGACCTGGCCCACGTCCGCGGGGACGGCTGGGTGATCGTCCGGTACGGGCCGCGCACGACCGCCACGCAGCTCGCGGCGCTCAGGCGGTGGATCGAGGGCTCCGACCGGGCCGTCGCCGCCGCACCGGACCCGGCGCAGCAGGCGGCGCTGGTCGCCACGACGGCCCGGCGCAAGGCGACGTGCGTGGAGCACGACCTCCCCGCGATCCAGCGGTTCTCCGCCGCGTGGCTCGCCGACCTGCGGGCCGGCCGGATCCGATGACCCGGCGGGAGCCGCTCCCGCACGCCCACGGCGGGCACGTCCACACGCACGCCCACGCCGGCCCGCACCGCCATCTCCTGCACCCGCGTCGCTCCGGCGGCGCGGGTGCAGGACCGCTCGCGAACGCCGCCTACCGGCGGCTCTACGCCGCGCAGGTCGTCGCGCTCGTGGGCTCAGGCGTGACGACCGTGGCGCTCGGGCTGCTCGCCTACGCGCTCGCCGGCGACGACGCGGGCGTCGTCCTCGGCGTCGCGCTCGCCCTGAAGATGGTCGCGTACGTCGGCCTGTCGCCGGTCATCGCCGCGGTCGCCCACCGGGTCGACCGACGTCGGCTGCTGATCACGCTCGACGTCGTGCGCGCCCTGGTCCTGTTCGCGTTGCCGTTCGTGACCGCGGTGTGGCAGGTGTTCGTGCTGATCTTCGTCGTCAACGCGTGCGCGGCCGGGTTCACGCCCGCCTTCCAGGCGACGATCCCGCAGGTCCTTCCCGACGAGGAGGACTACACCCGCGCGCTGTCCCTCTCGCGGATCGCCTACGACCTCGGCGAGCTGCTCAGCCCCGTGGCCGCGGCCGCCCTGCTGCTGCTCGTCGACTTCGACGCCCTGTTCGCGATCAACGGCGTGGCCTTCGGGCTGTCGGCCGCGCTGATCGCCGGCGTGACCCTGCCGGACCGTCGTCGCGCGCCCGCCGGGACGGAGCGCACGTGGGCGCGGATGACGCTCGGGGCGCGCCGGTTCCTGACCGTGCCGCGGCTGCGCGGCCTCCTCGCGCTCAACCTCGCGGCGGCCTGCGCGAGCGCCATGGTGATCGTCAACACGGTCGTGCTCGTGCGCGACGAGCTCGGCCTCGGCAGCTCCGCGGTGGCGATCGCGCTCGGGGCCGCCGGCCTCGGCTCGGTCGTCGTGGCGGCCGCGACACCGGCACTCCTGCGTCGCGTCACCGACCGCACCGCCATGCTGGGCGGCGCGCTGACGCTCGCCCTGACGCTGCCGCTGGTGGAGCGCCTCGACGGCTTCGCGACGCTGCTCGGCCTGTGGCTCGTCCTCGGGGCCGGCCTGGCGCTCGTGCAGACGCCGGTCGGCCGGCTGCTGCGCCGGTCGACGACGGTCGACGAGCTCCCGGAGCTGTTCGCCGCGCAGTTCGCGCTGTCGCACGCGTGCTGGCTCGTCACCTACCCGGTGGCGGGCGTCCTCGGCGCCGCGATCGGGATCGGGGCGGTCGGTGCGCTGCTGGGCGCCACGAGCCTCGTCGCCGCGCTGCTCGCGGCGGCGCTCTGGCGGGACGGTGAGCGCTAGCTCGCCGGCTTGCGCGGCGGCCGGGCGGCCTTCGCGCGCTCGCGCTGCGCCTTGGCGCGCGAGGCGACGACCTTCGAGCCGGGCATCGCGCGCATGATCGTGTCGGTCGTCTTCGCCGGACGGGCGATGTCGCGCAGCACGGCCTCGGTGGAGGCCAGACGGGTGTTGAGGTCGCGGATGTCCTTCGAGATCCGGCCGACGTCCTCCATCTTCTTCAGCGTCGCGACGAGCTGGTGGAAGTCGTCGAGCGCCCGGGTCAGGAGCGCGGGCCACGAGAACAGGAGGCGGAACATGGCCCGACGCTATCCGAGTCGCACGTACCCGAGCGCGGAGCCGGCGGCGTGCTGGCGGCGGATGACCTGGTCGGAGGAGTTGCCCTCGATCGTGTGCACCGTGCCGTCCGCGGCGACGGACTCGACGAGGCCGATGTGCTCGTCCCAGACGATCAGGTCGCCGGGCTGCGGGCGGGCCGGGGCGCTCGCGCTGTTCGGCACCGCGCGGCCGGTCCGCTGCGCCCACGCGTAGACCGCGTCGACGGACGCGAAGCCCTGCCCGGTCTCCCCCAGCGGGGTGCCCGCCTGCTGGGCCACCCAGCTCGTGAAGTACGCGCACCACGGGCCGACCCCGGGAGCGCCGCGCATCGCGGCGCGGTACTCGGCGATCCGCGGCGAGTCGTTGGAGCCCGGCGGCTGCTCGGTCACCCCGAGCTCGGCGGCGGCGATCTGCACGCGCCGCGCGCCGGTGGCGGAAACGCCGCCCGGCACGGCGGTCGCCCCGAGGACGCCCGGCTGGGTGCCGACCCCCGGCGTCCAGGAGCCGGCGGCGGCCGCGAGCTGCTGCTGGAAGGCGGTCGTCCCCGCCGTGCCGGAGCCGAGCGCGGCCGGGGTGGCGGTGGCCGCGGCGGCGGGCGGCGCCGCGGTCGCCGCGCGCAGCCGCGGGTCGACGAGCTGCTGCAGCTCTCCGACGCGGGCGATCACGGCTTCCAGGCTCATCTCCCCGGAAGATCGGACGGCCCGCGCTCGAGTTGAGCGCGGGCCGCCAGAACATCGTTCCCGACCGGGCCGGGGGCCCTGCGGACCTGCTGCTAGCGCAGCAGGCTCAGGACGCCCTGCGGCGCCTGGTTGGCCTGGGCGAGCATCGCCGTACCGGCCTGGCTGAGGATCTGGTTCTTCGTGAACTTGACCATCTCCTCCGCCATGTCGACGTCGCGGATGCGGGACTCCGCGGCGACGAGGTTCTCCTGGGCCGTGGCGGCGGCACCCAGCGCGTGATCCATGCGGTTCTGGACCGCGCCGAACGTGGCACGGGCCGAGGAGACCGCGGTGATGGCCGCGTCGATCTCCGAGATGTCCGCGGTGCCCGCCTGCGTCAGGGACGAGAACGTGGCGCCGACGGTGCTGCCGAGGCTGATCGTGGCGACCGAGATGGTCTCCCCGTCGTTGGCGCCGACCTGGAAGGTCACCGAGCCGGTCGCGTTCAGCAGCTTGATGCCGTTGAACTCGGCCGCGGCGCCGATGCGCTCGACCTCGGAGGCCAGCTGGTTGACCTCCGTCTGGATCGCGTCACGGGACGCCTGCGACAGCGAGCCGTTCTTGTACTGCACCGCCAGCTCGCGGACGCGCTGGAGCATGCTGTGGACCTCGTCGAGCGAGCCCTCAGCGGTCTGGACCAGCGACACGCCGTCCTGCACGTTGCGCTGGGCCTGGGCCAGGCCGCGGATCTGGCCGCGCATCTTCTCCGAGATGCCGAGGCCGGCAGCGTCGTCCGCCGCACGGTTGATCCGGTAGCCGGAGCTCAGGCGCTCCATGCTCTTCGAGGTCTCGCCCGTGGTGTGGTTGAGCTTGTTCCACGCGCCGAGGGCCTCGACGTTGTTCTGGATGCGAAGGGACATGCGGTTTCTCCTTGAAGCCGATGGTTGTCAGTCCCGGAGCTCCTCCATGAGCTCCTCTTACAGTCCGGGTTTTCGGCGCGAGCGCCGGGCGCTTGAGCGGCGTCCAGGCGTTCTGGACGCCGCGCGCCGCTCAGCGGGCGGCGCCGGGGACGCCGCTGCCGTGCCGCGCCTCGAACGCCGCGCGGTCGCGCGCGATCTGCGCGTCGATCCACGCGCGCAGCGACGGGTCGGCGGTCCCGACGGTCTCGCTGAGGCCGTGGCGGATCCGCGACTCGCGCACGAGCACCGGTGGGACCCCCGCGGCCCGCAGGCGCGCGAGCAGGTCGGTGTCCTGGTACCAGACCTTCAGGCCGGGGTCGAGGAACTCGCCGGGCGCGACGCCGTGGCGGTCGAGCGTGCCGCGGTGCAGCGCGAAGCACCAGGCGGCGAAGTCCTCGCGCATCGCGCCGTCCACGGTCATCGGGAAGACGACCTCGGCGGGCGGGATCTCGCCGCCGCTGCCGACGGTCAGGCGGGCGCGCAGCGGCGGCCACCAGCCGGGCAGGACCTCGACGTCGTCGTTGCAGACGACGAGGTAGGTGCCGCGGCCGGCGCGCAGTCCGGCGTTGACCGGGGCGGTGAAGCCCTGGGGCGGGGAGCCGTTGTCGACGACGACGATCTCGTGCGGGGCGTCGGTGTGCTGCTGCAGCGCGCGCACGCACGCGCGCAGGCGGTCCCCGGCGGCGTCGAGCGTCGGGATCACGACGGTGAGCTCGGGGGCGGCGCCGTACTTCCAGACGCCGCGCGCGGCCGCCGCGGCGGTGCGGCCGCCGACGCGCTGCACGACGGCGCGCGGGACGGGCTCGACGCGACCGTCGGCGGCGAGCGCCACGCACAGGGCGGGCAGGACGAGGTCGTCGGCGATCCGGCCGCGGGCGGCGAGGACCCCGGCCGCGACCGCGCGGCCCAGGGCCTCGCGGCGGCAGGCGAGCGCGAGCGCCGCGACGGGGGAGGTGCCGCCCGGGTCCTCCGCGGTGACCGCGGTGGCGACCGCGAGCGCCGGGTCGGCGTCGAGGGCGTGGTGGAGCGCGGCGAGCCAGCCGGGCGTCACGTGCGCTGCGTCGCGCACGAGCGCGACAGTCGGCGCGGCGGCCCGGGCGGTCCCGGCCGCGATCGCCCCGGCCAGGCCGGTGCGGTGGTCGACGCGGACGACCTCGACGTCACCCGCGACGCGCGCGAGGAGGTCGTCGAGGGTGCCGCCGGCGTCGACGAGGAGCAGGACCTCGTGGGCGGGCGCCTCGGGCAGGCCGGCGATCGCCTCGAGCGCGGCGAGCGCGGCAGCGGGGGACGGCGGGAGCGGGACGAGGACCGAGATGAGCGGGGTCATGCGTGACGGGCCTCCTTGGCCTCGAGTTCGGCGCGGCGGCGGGCGACCTCGGCCTCCGCCTGCTCGGCGGCCGCGACGAGGATGCGGCGCATCTCCTCGATCTCGGCGCGCGCGATCTGCTTCCAGACGACGACGGCGACCGCCCACACGAGCAGGTAGGCGACGGCGCCGATCATGATCGCCCGGAGGATCGCGTCGCTCGTCGGCAGCCCGGCGCGGGTGGCGAGCAGCAGGCCCAGGCCGAAGCCGGCGAGGCCGCCCCAGCCCTTCGCGGTGGCGATCGTGCGCCGGGCGCGCGGGTGGTCGGTGAGGCGCAGCCCGCCGCTGGTGTCCGGGCCGGCGGCCGCGCCGGAGGCCTCCTCGTCCTGCCCCTTCTTCGCCTTCCGGGCCATGGTCTAGGCCGCGATGAGCGCGGTGGCCAGCTCGCCGGCGTCGGCCGGTCGCAGGCCGCTGGTGACGCCCTGCCCGCGGCCGAGGAAGGAGAGCGGCAGGCCGCTGTCGATCGCCAGGTCGACGACGGTGCCGAGCGCGTCGGTCTCGTCGGCGTGCGTGAGCGCGATCGCGCAGGGCCGCAGCGACCGGGTGCCCATGACGAGCTCGCGGGCGGGACGCGACGCGATCGTGGCGGGGACGGTGAGGTGCAGCTCGTCGGCGCGCAGCTGCGCGAGCTCGGCGGCGAGGACGCGCAGCTCGGCCTCGGCGCGCGGGCTGACCCCGGGCGTGTCGAGGACGACGAGCGACGTGGCGCGCAGCTCCTCGATGCGGGCGGCGGCCCACTCCGCGTCGAGCGCCGAGTGGACGGTGACGCCGGGCGCGGTCTCGGCGAGCAGCTCGCGCAGCTCGGCGCCCTGGTCGGGGGCGCGCAGCGTCACGCACGCGACCGGGATCTGGGTGCGGGCGGCGTAGGCGGCGGCGAGCCGGGCGACGCAGCGGGTCTTGCCGGAGCCGCCGGGGCCGACGAAGCCGATGACGCGGCCGTGCGCGCCGCGGGTGACGTGCACGGGGATGCGCGCGGCGAGCGTGCGCTGCACGAGCGGGACGAGCGCGCTGCCCGCCCCGGCGAACGGCACGAGCGTGGTGACGGTCTCGGTGACGACCTCGTCGGCGAGCGCGGTCGTCAGGCCCATGTCGACGAGCGTGTCGCGGGCCAGCGCCGCGTCGCTGCCGGGGGCGAGCACCGTCGCGGACGGCACCGGGACGGGCGCGGCGACAACGGGCTCGACGGCGAGCGACACGAGCGCGTCGGCGTCGTCCTCCACGACCGGGGCGGCGGCGAACGCCTGGGCCATCGCCTCGGCGGTGAGCGCCGGCTCGACGGGCTCGGGGACGGCGGTGACCTCGGGCGCGACGACGGGCCGCACGACCGGGGCGGGCGGCGCGGCCTGACCGGCCAGGAGCGCCTTGAGGTGCTCCTCGAAGGTGCCCTCCTGCGCGCCGGACTCGCCGTCGTGGGCGGCCAGGGGCGCGGGGAGGGCGGGCGTGTCGTCGACGAGGTCGACGGTCGTGGCGGCCGCGGTCGCCTCCAGCTCGATCACGCGCTTGCTGAAGAAGCCGCCGACGCCGCCCTCGGCGCCCTCGCCGCGGCGGACGATGACGGCGTCCTCGCCGAGCTCCTCGCGGATCTGGGCGAGCAGCTCGTCCATCACGCGGCCGCGGTAGGTCTTCGTCCGGTTGGTCATGCGGTCACGACTCCGATCGTCTCGACGTTGATGCCGGGCGCGATCTCGTTGTACGCGCACACGGACAGCTGGGGGAGCGCCTGCTCGCACAGGCGCCGCAGGTGCCGTCGCACGCGCGACGAGCACAGCAGGACGGGGCGGCGGCCGCGGGCGATCGCCGCGTCCACCTGGTCGCCGAGCGAGCGCACGAGGTCGGCGGCCCGGTCGGGGTTCATCGCGAGGTACTCGCCGTCGGCGGTCTGGGCGATCGACTCGCTGACCTCCATCTCGATCGCCGGGTCCAGCGCGATCGCGCGCAGCCGCTGCTCCTCGTCGAGGTAGGGCGCGACGATCGTGCGGCCCAGCGCCTGCCGCGCGTACTCGGCGAGCAGGTCGGGGTCGCGGGTGATGCGCGCCCGGTCGCCGGCCGCCTCGACGATCGCGCCGAGGTCGCGGATCGAGACGCCCTCGCGCAGCAGCGCCTGCAGGACGCGCTGCAGCTCGCCGACGCTGAGCAGGTCGGGGACGACCTCCTCGACGACGGCGGCGTTGCTCTCCTGCAGGCGGTCGAGGAGCGCGCGGGTGTCCTGGCGGGTGAGGAGCTCGGCGACGTGCCGGCGGATCGTCTCGGTGAGGTGCGTGACGATCACGGACTCGGCGTCCACGACCGTGTAGCCGAGCGCCTCGGCCTCGGCGCGCGCCATGTCCGGGATCCAGACGGCGGGCAGGCCGAAGGCGGGCTCGGTGGTCGGGATGCCGTCGAGCGTGCCGACCGCGTCGCCCGGGTCCATCGCGAGCTGGTGGCCGGGGGTGATGCGACCGCGGCCGACGATCGAGCCGCGGACCTTCATGACGTACTCGTGGGAGCCGAGCCCGACCTCGTCGTGGATGCGGACCGACGGGATGATCGTGCCGACCTCGCCGGCGATCTGGCGGCGGACGGCGCCGACCCGCTGCAGCAGCGCGCCGCGCGGCGCGCCGGGGGCGCTGGCCTCCGCGCCGCCGGCGCTGGCGGACACGAGCGGCACGAGCCCGAAGCCGATGCAGAGCTCCAGGGCGTCCATGCCGATCGCCTCGAGTGCCTGCTCGCGCGGGGAGGCGACGGGCGCGGGAGCGAGCGCGGCGGCGGCCGCCTCCTGCTCGTCGGCCTGCGCCTTCTCGGCGTCGGCCTTCATCAGGGCGCGCCCGGCGAAGAAGAAGATGCAGCCGATCACGAGGAACGGCAGCTTCGGCAGCCCGGGGACGAGCGCGAAGCAGCAGACGACGACGCCCGCGACCATCGGGGCCTTGCTCTGGGAGGAGAGCTGCCCGGCGATGTCGGAGCCGAGGTCCTGGTCGGACGCGGCGCGCGTGACGATGATGCCGGTGGCGACGGAGATCAGCAGCGCGGGGATCTGCGCGGCGAGGCCGTCGCCGATCGTCAGCAGGGAGAAGTGCTGGGCGGCCTCCCCGAACGGCATGCCCTGCTGCATGACGCCGACGATGATGCCGCCGACGAGGTTGATCAACGTGATCAGGACGGCGGCGATCGCGTCGCCCTTAACGAACTTCGAGGCGCCGTCCATCGCGCCGTAGAAGTCCGCCTCCTTGGAGATGTCCTGGCGGCGCTGGCGGGCCTGCTCCTCGGTGATCTGCCCGGCGTTGAGGTCGGCGTCGATCGCCATCTGCTTGCCGGGCATCGCGTCGAGCGTGAACCGCGCCCCGACCTCGGCGACGCGGCCCGCGCCGTTGGTGACGACGACGAACTGGATGACGATGAGGACGAGGAAGATGACGAGGCCGACGACCACGTTGCCGCCGACGACGAAGTTGCCGAACGCCTCGACGACGTGCCCGGCGTCCCCTTCGAGCAGGATCAGGCGGGTGACGCTGACGTTGATCGCCAACCGGAACAGGGTGGTGAGCAGCAGCAGCGACGGGAAGGCGCTGAAGTCGAGCGCGCGCGGGATGTAGAGCGTCGCGACGACGATCGCGAGGGCGAGCGAGATGTTCAGCGTGATCGCGAGGTCCAGCAGCGCCGGCGGGAGCGGCACCACGAGCATCACGACGATGAGGACGACGACCGCGGCGGCGGCGAGGTCCGAGTACTTCCCGATGCGGGAGAGGGTGGTGGTCACTGGTCGTCACAGGCGTCCGCGGTGGAGGGAGGCCGCGGGGCCTGACCTGGGTGGTCGGACGGGGTGACGGGGACTTGAGACGGGAGCGAGTTTCCGGCGCCCGGGCCCGAGGAACGACGTGGACACCCGAGCAGGAGGCACCGACGATGACCGGCCGATGAGCGCCGCACCACGCATGAAGACCGCGGAGTTCCTCGCACTCCCCGAGACCCCACGGTCCGCGACTCGAGCTCCTCGACGGTGAGGTGCTCGAGATGAACCCGCCGAGCCGGGCGCATCAGCGCGTGGCGCTCCGTGTGGCCTCCGCGCTCCTGATCTGGACAGACGCCGCGACCGGCCGCGACGAGGTGCTCCCGGAGGTCGCCGTCGATCCGGGGTCGGCCAGCATCCTGGTTCCCGACATCCAATGGTTCGCCGCCGGGCCGGGACCTGCCGGCGGATGCGCGCGCGTGGCCGGTCGGCGACCTCGTCGTCGAGGTCCGCCGGAGAGCACGGCGCGCTACGACCGCGAGGTCAAGCGCGAGCGCTACCTCGAGGCCGGCACCCGCGAGGTGTGGCTCGTCGGCCCGCTCACCGCGACGGTCGTCGTCACCCGTCCCGGCGAGCCGGACGCCCTGCTCGGTACCGGCGAGACGCTGACGTCGCCGCTCCTCCCCGGCTTCTCGCTGCCGCTCGTGCGGCTGCGGGTCGACTGAGCGCTCCCCGGTTCACCTGAACCGCCGTCGCGGTGGGGTCCCGGTGCCGCACCTCGCGCTCGGCGAGCGCTCACGCGCGCTCGTTCATGGCGGCGCGTGCTTGTCGCGCAATGCGAGAGCCTTGAGGGCATTCAGCGCGGGCGCTGGCAGTACGTCCGGTTCGGATTCGAGGTCCGGCCCTTGAGTTTCGTGAGCGAACGGCGCTGCGCCGCACCGTCTTGGGTCCAGTAGACCTCGTTGGCGCCGACAGCCAGCGAGAGCGGTGGGATCGCTCCCGCCGCCGCAAGCGTGACCACGCCGTCGGCATCGTTCTTGTAGACCCAAGTGACTCCCGAGCTCGCCGACGCGGAGGTTCACGTCTCAAAGGGAAGCCCGGACATCCTTGTGACGGTCACGGTGCCCGTCGACGCCGGCACGCTGGACGCGCTGACAGAACGCGCCGACCGGGAGGGTCGCAACGTCGAGCAGATCGTCGCCGACGCTCTTCGCGCCGCAGCGGCCTGATTCAGCGGGGCCGGCACAAAGGACTGGCTCGGCCTCGGGTCACCGCCGGATGTGAAACGCGCGGTTCGCCGGAGGCCGGCGCAACGCGCACGCCCGGCAGTCGTGCGAGCTCCGACACAAGATCCGCGAGCCGCGACGGAGTCATCGGTCAACTCTCTCACGCCCGCTCGCTGCTCCTTGTGCGACGGTCGCGTCCGCGCGGAAGCGAGCCAGCCGCCACGCTTGCCTCCACGCATAGGAGGAGTCACGGATGTTGAACCACTGCTTTGCTCGCTTGGGGCGCCGCTCAACGGTCGACTCTCATCGGAGCGCCAGCGGTCGTGCCTGGCGCAAGGCTGACGAAGATGCAACGTGATGACGGCCTGCCCTCCGATCCCGACCGTCACGCGGCGGTGGCGCTCGAGGGTTTGCGTCGGTTCGACGCGAGCGTCCTGATCCTCATCTCGGCTCGCCGGGGCGCGACCGAACGTGAGCTCAGGAAGGCCAAAGGTTGGCGGGGGTTCAGGGTGCCGCGGGTACTGCGCCGCCTGGAGGAGCGGGGCCTCGAAGCGCAGGATGCTGCCGGCTGGTCGGAGACAGCACGCGGCCGTCGGACCGCACGGGCGGCGGCGGTGACCCTTGGTCTCGGGGACTTCGCCGGTCCCCTATGACGCCCGAGTGAACGCGGCAGCTGCCTCCGCGTGGTCGTCGCGCAGGGCGCTCGCGGCCCAGGGGCTTCCGTGGAAGCCTCCCTGCCCGAACTGGGTGGACGAAAGCCCATATGTGGGCATCGCTCCACCCAGTTCGCCCCCGGGCGCGTCGGCGTGGAAGCACGGCACCCGGGCGACGCTCGCCAGCACTCGCCGGGCGCCGCCGTGCCGAGCCGAGTGGGCGACCTGAAGAGGCGAAAGCACGGGCGAGGAGCACCCGAGCTGGAGGGTCACCGGCCGACCTCCACCGTCGGCGAGTAGCACGTCCAGCCGCAGGGGTCCTCCTCGGAGGCGGGCCAGACGCTGACGGCGACCGCGACGCCGATCGCGAGGAACAGGACGACGAGCAGGGATGCCCGCAGGCGACGCACGACGCGGACGGTACCGGCAATGACGCGCCGCTCCCCGCCGAACGCCAGCGCAAACGCGCCACATGCCGCAATTTCGGTGCGCGCTGCGGCCTCCACGCCGATGTCTCCGCGAGGCCCGACCGTGCTCCCCGGCGAACACCTGCTCGAGAACCGGAGATCGACGCTGCTCGCGGCGCTCCCGAACCGGCGTCCTTGGGCGCGGCGTCGCGTGCTCGCTGCCCGGACGGTGGAAGACCTGACCGCGCTGGAGCGATCGCTGCGCCTCGCGCCGGCCGACCCGGCGGCCGTCGTCCCCGCGCCCCCGGACTGGCGGCCGGGCGTGCGCCAGCTCGAGGCGGACCTGCTCGAGCGCTTTCCCCAGGCCCTCGCCGGCTGCTGGCGCCAGGACGGCCGGATCTTCGTCGGCGTCGTCGGCCCGCTCGCCGACCTCCCGGCCACGGCCCGCGCCCTGTCCGCGTGGCCCGGGCGGCTGCGGTTCCACCCCCACCGCGCGACGCTGCTCGCGCTCCGCGAGGCGCTGGAGACGAACGTCTTCACCAGCGGCAGCGGCCCCGGCTTCGAGGTCCACATCGGCTGGCTCGATCACCGGCACAACGGCATCCGGCTCGGGATCAGCGGCGACCTCGACCTCGCGCGCCGCGCGCTGCTCGGGCGCCCCCACGTGCTCGCCGTGACGCTCGAGGAGGAGGCGACCGCCTGCTGAAGGGGTCGGCCGGGACCAGCCCTTGGGCTGCTGCGCCGGCCGCGCGCACACGCGATGGTCCGGACCATGCGCCGACCGCTCGCCGTGCTCGCCCTGCTGCTGCCCGTGCTCGTCGGGGCCGCCGCGCCCGGGACCGCGGGCGCGGCGGTGCCGATGGCGCCCGTCGCCGACCTCGTCTCGGCGACCGCGGACGGCACGCCCGCCGGGGCGCGGGAGGTCGCGCTCGCCGGCTCGCGCTACGCCGTCTTCACCTCGGACGCGGCCGACGTCGTCGCCGGCCAGGCTGGCTACGACACCAACGGCACGTGCGACGTGTTCCGGCGCGACCTGCTCACCGGCGAGACCGTCGTCGTCAGCCGCGTGCCCGGCGGGTCGACCGGGGGCGGCTGCTCGGACAAGCCCCGGATCTCGCACCGCGGGACCGTCGTCGCGTTCGCGACCGACGCCGCGAACCTCATCACCGCGGCCGGGGGCGGGGCCGCGCCGCCCGCCGGGGTCGAGCAGGTCCTCGTCGCCGACCTCTCCGGTCCGACCCCGACGCTCACGGTCGCCAGCCGCGCCGACGGGGACGCCGGGGCGCTCGATGGCAGCCCGACCGCCGACTTCGACCTCAGCGGCGACGGGCAGCACGTCGCCTTCACCGCGGACGGCCAGGTCTGGCAGCGCAACCTCGACGTGAGCCCGCGCACGACCGTGCTCGTCTCCGCCCAGGACGGCACGGCCGCCACGCCGATCGCCGCGACCGCCGCCACCCCGTCGATCGACGAGTACGGCCTGCGCGTCGCGTTCGCCGCCGACCTGCGCGTCTACGTGCGCCAGCCCGGGAACGTCACGACGCTCGCGTCGGTCACGACGCTCGGCACCCAGCTCGACGGCCTGCGGCCGGACCTCTCCGCCGCCGGCAACGCGGTCGCGTTCGCGACTCGGGCGCTGTCGCCGTCGTTCCGGCTGCAGGTCGCCGTGCGCGACCTCGTCGTCGGGACCACGACGCTCGTCAGCCACCCGGCCGGCGCCCCCGACACGACCGCGAACGAGGACGCCGGACCCCCGACGATCTCCGGGCGCGGACGGGTCGTCGCGTTCGCGTCGACCGCGACGAACCTCGCGGCCGGCGACCCGCGCGGCCGCGCGCAGGTGTACGTCGCCGACCTCCGCCGGGACCTGCTGACGCTCGCCTCGCGCAGCGGCGCCACCGGTGGCGACGCCGACAGCAGCACCGGCGGGGAGGGCGCCCTGGTCGCTCCCGCGCTCGCCCAGGACGGCATCACCGTCGCGTTCACGTCGCTGGCCACCGACCTCGTCGCCGCGGACACGACCGCGGCGCGCGACGCGGTCGTCCGTCGCGTGCGCACTCCCGTGGCGCCCCCGCCGACACGCTGCGCGAGCAGTCCGTCGGCGGGCTCGACGGCCGCAACGTCGGGGAGCAGTTCCGCAGCAGCGTCGGCGCGACCACCACCGCCGGGATGGGCGTGGGCGGTACCGCGCTGTCCGCGGACGGCCGGTACGTCGCGTTCGTCGCGCACGGCAACGACAGCTACAGCGGGGACGCGCGGATCCCCGGGAACGAGAACGCGGCGGCGGTGTACGTCCGCGACCGGCTCACCGGGGAGGTCGAGGCGGTCAGCCGCAGCAGCGACGTCGCCGGCCGGCCGGGCGCGCTCGTGCCGTTCGTGAGCGGCGGAAGCGAGCTGAGCATCGACGCGACCGGCCGCCACGTGACGTTCCCGTGCGACGGTGGACGGCTCTGCCGCCGCGACCGCGTCACCGGGACCACCGCCCGGGTCGACCCGGG
This sequence comes from Conexibacter sp. W3-3-2, assembly GCF_009707605.1. Classification (NCBI taxonomy): domain Bacteria; kingdom Bacillati; phylum Actinomycetota; class Thermoleophilia; order Solirubrobacterales; family Conexibacteraceae; genus Conexibacter; species Conexibacter sp. W3-3-2. Next base: position 2,985,859 of record NZ_WLYW01000001.1, read on the forward strand.
CGCCAACGGCGACGCGTTCCTCGCCGGCATGAGCGCGACCGGCCGCTACGTCGTCTTCGGCTCGTACGCCACGAACCTGCCGGGCGCGGGCACCTCCAACGGCCTGCCGCGGCTGTACCGGCGCGACATGAGCAGCGGGTCGATCGTCCGCGTCGACCTGCGCGACGGGCGCACCGACGACACCGGCTTCGTGCCGCAGGGGCCCGCCGTCGACCAGCCGACCGTCAGCGAGGACGGCCGCTACGTGACCTGGACCTCCGCGGACGTCCTCGTCGCCGGGACCGGTTTCGACCCCGGCTACCGGCAGGCCTACCTGCGCGACCTGCAGACCGACCGGACCTACGCGCTCAACCGCTCGGCGAGCGGGGACTACGGCCGCTTCGGCGGCGGGGCGACCGGCCAGACGGAGTCCGGTGGCGCGCGGATCACCCCGGACGGCCGGTACGTCGCGTTCGACAGCAACGCCGGGAACCTCGTCGCCGGGAAGACGAGCACGAGCTTCGGGGTGTACCGGCAGCGGCTGACGTTCGGTGGCCCGGCCGGCGCGATCGACGGCGCCCTGGACCTCGTCTCGGTGCCGCGCCCCGGCGGCGGGACGCAGCTCGACAACAACGCCTGGCAGCCGGCGATCAGCGACGACGGCGAGCGGGTCGCGTACGTCGGTGCGAGCCCGACGAACGTCGTCAGCGGGGTGACGGGCTTCCAGGTCTACGCCCGTGACCTGCCGGGCGGGACGACCGTGCTCGTCAGCCGCGCGGACGGGGCGGGCGGGGCACCGGCCTCCGGCGGGCAGATCGCGTTCCCGCCCGCCGTGTCGCTCGACGGGCGGGTCGTGCTCTTCAGCACCTCGTCCGCGACGCTCGACGGGGACGCGGGCCTCCAGTACAAGGCGTTCGCGCGCGTGCTGCCGCCGACGAGCGGTCCGCCGGTCCCCGCACCGCAGAACACGACGCTCCCCTCGGTCTCCCCGGCCGAGCCGGTCACCGGGCAGTCCGCGACGTGCGACCCGGGCAGCTGGACCGGCAGCCCGACGTTCGCCTACGAGTGGCTCGTGGACGACGCGGCCGCCGCCGGGACGGGCCCGACGTTCGTGCCGCCGCCGACCGCCGCCGGCAAGCAGCTGCGTTGTCGCGTGACCGGGGCGAACGCCGCCGGGAGCGCGACCGCGACGAGCGCCCCGCGACCGGTGGTCGCCCCGCCGCCGACCGCGGAGGTGACGGGCGACGCGCGCTTCGACGAGACGGTCACGTGCGACGCCGGCCGCTTCGACGCCGACCCGTCGCTCACGGTCACCTGGCTCGTCGGGCCGGGGATCACCGAGCCGGGCACCCCGATCGCGGGGGCGACCGGCCGGACCTTCACGCTCGACGACCCGGCGCTCGTCGAGCGGTGGATCCGCTGTCGGGCGAGCATCGTCGAGAACGGCACGCCGCGGACGGTCACCTCGGGGGCGCGGTACGTGCACCTCGACGTCACGGTGGTTCGGCCGACCGCCCCGCTGACCCCGCCGCGGGAGGGCGAGCGCTTCACCTGCAGCGACACCGAGGTGCGCGTGCGTCCGGCCGGCTACGGGGTCACCCACTCCTACTCCATCCGGGCGCTGCGCGACAACGGGGAGATCGCCGCCGACTACCCGGCCTCCCCCACGCCGACGTCGCTCGGGCCGCTGGCCGACGGGACCGCCGGGGGGCGCGTCGTCTGCCTGGACGAGGGACGGGCGGGAGCGGCGACCCGGTTCAGCTCCGACGGCCCGCTCGCGACGATCCTCGCCCGCAGCGCGCCCGCCCCGACGCCGGCGCCCGCCGCGCTCCCGGGCCCGCCGCGGGCCACCGCGCCGCCGACCGTCGGGGCCTACCGTCAGCTCGACCGGACCTGCCGGACCGCGACCTACGACGGGCCGCTCACGGGCCTGCGCACCCGGATCGTCTGGCGCCTGCACCTGGCCGGCGGGCAGACGACCGTCGTCCCCGCCTCCTCGCTGCAGCCGCTGGTGTTCGACGGCCAGATCTACCGCGACGCATCGCTCGCCTTCACCGGCCCGACGCCGCCGGTCGGCCTGTCCTGCGAGCAGCTCGTGACCGGACGCAACGGCGTCGAGCAGGGGACGCGCAGCGCGGTCGTGCGGCCGAACCCGTACTGCGTGGAGTGGCAGGTGCAGGGCGGCCGGCCGGGCCGCGACGGGATCCCCTACGCGGTGACCTCCGCGTGGTGCACGGACTACCGAGACGACGGGAACGACACCGTGGTGACGGCCGCGCCGCCGCTCCCGCGCCCGCCGCTGACGGTCGACGCGTCGGGGGTCGCCCGGATCGTGGTCGGGTGCGGCGCCACGGTCGCGACGACGAACGGCTGCGCGTTCACCGTGTCCCTGCACGCGATCGGGACGACGTTCGCGGGCCGGGCGGCCGGTCCGCCACGGCCGGTGACGAAGACGACCCGGCTCGGCCGGCGGCTCGGGCGGGCGACCGCGCGCGTGCCGCGCGGCCGGCGGGCGGTGACGGTGCGCGTGCGGGTCGACGCCGCGACGCGCAGGCAGCTGCGCCGCGGACGGACGGTCGCCACCGTGCTCGTGGTGCGCTACCGCGGCCGGGCGACCGCGGTGCGGGTCGGCGCGCCGGTGCTGCGCCGCGCCCGGTAGCGGCCGGGGGGCGCGACGGGCTGGGGCGCCGGGACCCGCGCCTCTGCGTCTGAGCGCACCACTCTGGTGAGCTGCGGCGCACTCGCCGGGGGTCAGCCCGTGACCGCGCGGCGGCGGCGCGCGACGCGGTACACGAACGCCAGCACCTGGGCGACGGCGGCGTAGAACTCCTCGGGGATCTGCTGGCCGACCTCGACGCTGGCGTGCAGGCCGCGGGCCAGGGGCGGGTTGGGCACGAGCGGCACGCCGTTCTCGGTGGCGAGCTCGCGGATCCGGGCGGCGAGGATGTCCTTGCCCTTGGCGACGACGATCGGCGCCGCCTCGCCGTGCTCGTACTTCAGGGCCACCGCGTAGTGCGTCGGGTTGGTGATGACGACGTCCGCGGTCGGGACGTCCTCCATCATCCGGCCGCGCGCCGCCTGCATCGCCCGGCGGCGCTGCGCGGAGCGGACCTCGGCCGGGAGCGACTGGCCCTTGGCCTCCTCCTTGACCTCCTGCTTGTCCATCCGCAGCTGCTTCTCGTTGCGCCACTTCTGGTAGCCGAAGTCGACGAGGCCGATCAGCAGGTAGGCGGACGCGGCGCGCAGCGCGATCGCCCGCACCTCGCCGGTCAGGGCGGCCGCGAGCTGCGCGGGCTCCACCCCGACCATCGCCCCGAGCTGCGTGAGCTTCGGGCCGACCGCGGCGAACACGATCGCCCCGACGATCCCGACCTTCGAGCAGCTCTTCACCGCCTCGGCGATCGCGTTGGGCCCGAAGATGTTCTTGAACCCGTTGACCGGGTTCATCCGCTGGGGGTCCGGCATCAGCGCCTTGGGCATCGGCTGCGGCCCGACCTGGATGACGCCGATCGCCGCGCCCGCGATCGCGCACGCGACCGCGACCGGCGCCACGCACAGCACCGACGTCACCAGCGCGTCCATCAGCAGCCGCCCGACGCCCTCGCGGTTGACCTCCTCGAACGCGGCGAGGTTCGCGAGCGTCGACTGCATCGTCGTGCCCATCCGGTCGACGTACGCCGGTCCCGCCCAGCCGAGGACGACGACCCCGACGAGCATCACGATCGCGCCGCTGAGATCGGGGGAGCGCGCGACCTGGCCCTTCTCGCGGGCCTCCGCGCGCTTCTTCGGTGTCGCCTTCTCGGTCTTGTCCGACCCGCCGCCCACCGCCGCTCACCCCGCGAGCTTCAGGGTCTGCAGGGCGGCGCCGACGTCGCGCTGCAGCTCGTCGGCGATCCAGCCGGCGACGAACGGCAGCGTCGTGCCGAGCAGCAGCAGGCCGACGAACACCTTGGCCGGGAAGCCGACCGCGAACACGTTGAGCTGCGGCACGACGCGCGACACGACCCCGAACGCGGCGTCGGTCACGATCAGCGCGAGGACGACCGGGCCGGCGACCTGGATCGCGGCGGCGAACACGCCGACGAACGCGTCGTCGGCGCCCTGCACGAGCGCGCCGAGCTGCGGGTAGGCGTCCATCGGCACGAGCTCGTAGGTGCGGGCCATGCCCTCGATCACCCAGGCGTCCCCGCCGATCGCGATGAAGATCGCGACGCCGACGAACGCGTACAGCTGCGTGAGGACCGCGGACTGCGTGCCGGTGACCGGGTCGATCAGGCCGCCGTAGGAGAACCCGACGAGCGTGTCGAGGAACGCGCCCGCGACCTGGATCGCCGCGAAGAACGCGGCGAGCGCGAACGCGAACGACGCGCCGACCAGCAGCTCCTTGCCGATCAGCGCCGCGAGGTTCCAGACGTCGAGGTCGACCTGCGCGTCACGGCCGACGACCGGGCCGAGGCCGATCGCCAGCGCCACCGCGACGATCCCGCGCACGCGCGCGGGGACGCTGCGCGAGCTGAACAGCGGCGCCAGCACGAACAGCGGGCTGACGCGCGCGAGGACGAGGAAGAACGCGACGACCTGCTGCTCGCCGAACTCGTTGATCAGCTGCTCGACGGTCAACGGCTCAGCCGATCTGCGACGGGATCGACCCCCACAGCTCGGTCGTGTAGACCATCAGCTGGTTGAGCATCCACGGGCCGCCGACGACGAGCACGACGGCGAGCGCGAGGATCTTCGGGATGAACGAGAGCGTCTGCTCCTGGATCTGCGTGACCGCCTGGAAGACGGAGACGAGCAGGCCGACGACGAGGCCGCACAGCAGCAGCGGCAGCGCGATCTTCAGCGACAGCTCCATCGCCTGCGTCGAGAGGTTGACGACGGTGTCCTGGTCCACGGCGACGTGCTCCTAGGCGAAGCTCTGCACGAGCGATTGGGTGACGAGGTGCCACCCGTCCACGAGGACGAACAGCAGGATCTTGAACGGCAGGGAGATGAAGACCGGGGGCAGCATCACCATGCCCATCGACATGAGCGTCGAGCTGACGACGAGGTCGATGACGAGGAACGGCAGGAAGATCAGGAACCCGATCTGGAACGCCGTCTTGAGCTCGCTGATGATGAACGCGGGGATCAGCACGTAGGTCGGGACGTCGGCGCGGGTCTTCGGCCGCTCGAGCTTCGCGAGCTTCACGAACAGCGCGAGATCGCTCGTGCGGGTCTGCTGGAACATGAACTCGCGCAGCGGCTTCTGGCCGCGCTCGAACGCCTCGGCCTGCGTGATCTTCTCCGCGGTGAGCGGGTCGATCGCCTGCTCCTTGATCTGCGTGAACGTCGGGGCCATCACGAAGATCGTCAGGAAGATCGCGATGCCGACGAGCACCTGGTTGGGCGGCGCGGTCGGCGTGCCCAGCCCGGTGCGGATGAAGCCCAGGACGATGAGGATGCGCGTGAAGCCCGTGACGGTGAACAGCAGCGCCGGGACGAGCGTGATGCCGCCGATCAGGATCAGCAGCTGGACCGCGTTGCCGCCGTCGTTCATCGCTGCGTCCGGCGGCGGACCGCGTCCAGGAGCGCGCCGACCCCGTCGGTGCGCGGGTTGCTGAGGGCGCGCTGCGGGGCGACGGGGTCCCCGTCGGCGTCGAGCGCGTCGTCGGGGATGAGCCCGAGGTCGACCGCCTCCTGGCGGGTGTAGGTGCGGATCGGGGTGACGCCCTGCTCGGCGACGCCGACGAGCACGAGCTCGCGGCCGGCGTGCACGAGGTGCAGCGCCCGGTTGGGGCCGAGCGCGATCGTGGCGGCGGGCCGCAGCCCGTGGCCCATCGTGCGCTCCTCGCGGCTGGCCTTGACCTGCCGCAGCACCCAGCTGAGGCCGTAGATGACGCCGATGACGACGGCGAGGCCGACGATCGTGCGGACGATCGAGCCGCCCCCGCCGCCGACGGCGGACGCCTGGTCGGCGCGCTCCGCCGGGAGGTTCAGGGGCGTGTCCTCGCCGCTGCCGGCGACCCCGGGTGCGGCGAGCGCCACGGGAGCGAGCAGGAGCAGGGAGGCGCCGGCCACCGTCGTGGCACGCGCTGCGGTTCGAAGATGCATGGAGGGAGGGAGTGACCGGCGCCGCGGGAGGGAGGGAGCGGCGGGTCTGCCCGGTAGTCGGCCGGCGGCCCCGGGCCTTGACTGCGAGACTGGACGCATGGTCGACCTGGCACGACGCCCGTCGCAGATCGCCTGTCTGGTGGCGCTGACCGTCGCCGTCCCGGCGTGCGGCGCGGGCCGCGACGACGATCCGCGTCCGCGCGCGCAGACGACGGCGGCGCCGCGCGCGCTGAACCTCGCCTCGCTGACCCCGGGGCAGCTCGCGGGCCAGCGGCTCGTCGCGACGTTCCGCGACACGCAGGTGCCGGGTCCCGCGATCCGGCGGCTGATCCGCCGCGGCGAGCTCGGCGCGGTGATCCTCTTCACGTCCTCGGCGCCGACGGTCGCCCGCGCGCGGCGCATCAGCGACGAGCTCCAGGCGCTCGCCCGGCGCAGCCCGGTGCCGGTCCCGCTGCTCGTGACGATCGACCAGGAGGGCGGGGACGGCCGCACGACCGGCGCCAAGCGGCTGAACGACGCGCCGCCGTACCGGTCCGCGCAGCAGCAGGCCGCGGGCGGCGTGGCGACCGTGCGCGCGTCCGGCGTGTCCGCGGGCCGGGCGCTGCGCCGGGCGGGGGTGAACGTCAACCTCGCGCCGGTCGCCGACGTCGGCCGGCCGCGCGCCGCGCTCACGAACGAGGGCCGCTCCTACGGGTCGAGCGCGGCGACCGTCGGTCGGCTGACGGCCGCGTTCGTGCAGGGCCAGGGGCGCTCGGGCGTCGCCTCGACGCTGAAGCACTTCCCGGGCTTCGGGGCCGCCGCCGTGAACACGGACTTCGGGGTCGCGCGCATCGGCCTGTCCGCGGCGACGCTGCGACGGGTCGACGAGGCGGCGTTCCGGCCCGGTGTGCGCGCCGGTGCGCAGCTGGTGATGCTCTCCAACGCGATCTACCCGGCGCTCGACCCCCTGCCCGCCCCGCTGTCGCGGCGGATCGCGGTCGGCGAGCTGCGCGAGCGGTTCGGCTTCCGCGGCGTGTCGATCACCGACGACCTCGAGGCGGACGCGCTGCGCTCCCGCGGGACCCCGGCGCAGCTGGCGGTCCGCGCCGCGCGGGCCGGGGTCGACCTGGCGATCCTCGGCCGGCGCGCGCAGAGCGCCGTCGACGCGCACGCGGCGCTCACGCGCGAGATCGCGACCGGCCGGCTGCCCCGCGCCGAGGCGGAGGCGTCCGCCCAGCGCGTGCTCGCCCTGCGCACCGGGCTGCGCCGATGATCGACCACGTGACGCTGCGGGTCACCGACCTCGACGCGGTCCGGCCCGCCTACGACGCGGTGCTCTCGACGCTCGGGATCGCGCGCAACGTCGACGACCCCACGCTGCCGGAGTGGCGCGACTTCTCGCTGCAGCAGACCGACGCCGAGCATCCGGTGACGACCGGCGCGCACGTCGGGTTCGTCGCCCCCGACCGGGCCGCGGTCGACGCGTTCCACGCCGCCGGGCTGGCCGCGGGCTGGCGGGACGCCGGGCCGCCCGGCCCCCGTCCGCAGTACCTGCCCGACTACTACGGGGCGTTCCTGCTGGACCCCGACGGCACGAGCCTCGAGGCGGTCCACCACGGGCGGCGGCGCACCGACGGGCACGTCGACCACGTCTGGCTGCGCGTCGGCGACCTCGCGGCGACGCGCGCGTTCTACACGGCGTTCCTCGAGCCGGCGGGACTGACCGTCGGGATCGACTCCCCGGACCACCTGCTGCTGCGCGCCGGCGGCGGGTCGGTGTCCTTCGTGCCGGGGGAGCGGCCGTCCGCGCACCTGCACCTGGCGTTCTCGTCCTCCGGTGGCGAGCCCGCGGTCGACGCCTTCCACGCCGCGGCGCTCGCGGCGGGCGGCGTCGACCACGGCCCGCCCGGCCGGCGCCCGATCTACCACCCGGGCTACTACGGGGCGTTCGTGCTCGACCCCGACGGCCACAACGTCGAGGTCGTGCACCACGACCGCTGAGCGGCGCCTATCCTCGCCGCCATGGGTCTCACCTCCGTGCTGCGCGACGCCCTCGACAAGCGCGTCGAGTGGACGATCAGCCTCGTCGACGACCGGCTCGGCCGCCGCCGCGAGACGCTGCACGACCGCCTCGACGACCTCGAGCGGTTCGGCCGCGGCGCCCTGCAGGCGCAGGGCTGGATGGACGGCGACGGGCGTCTGGGCGAGCCGGTCGCGCAGCTGCGCGACACCAACGCCGCGTACCTGAACTGGGCGGCCGGACCGGAGGGGTACGCGGCGCAGGCCGGCCTGTGGTTCAACCCGCCGGTCCCGGTCAACCTCGTGCCCGGCGGCGTCGAGGTGCTGATGGTCAACGAGCGCGTGATCGAGCAGCCGTGGGTGTTCGCCCAGGTCGGCGCCGACCGGCCGCTGCGGATCCTCGACGTCGGCGGCAGCGAGAGCACGGTCGCGGTGTCGCTCGCGACGCTCGGTCACGCGGTCACGGTCGTCGACCCGCGCGGCTACCCGGTCGCGCACCCGGACCTCACGGTCGCCGCGTGCCGGCTGGAGGACTACGACGGGCCCGCGGCGTTCGACGTCGCCGTCTGCCTCAGCGCGGTCGAGCACTTCGGCCTGGACCACTACGGCCAGGAGGCGTCCGCCGCGCGCGCCGACCACGCGGCGCTGCGGACGCTGCGCGGCCTCGTGCGCGCCGACGGCGGCCGGCTGCTGCTCACCGTCCCCTACGGTCCCGCGTTCGCGGTCGCCGGGTTCGAGCGGATCTACGACCGGCCGGCGCTCGACGAGCTGCTCGACGGCTGGACGGTCGCGGAGCGCCGCGTCGCGCAGTGGCGCGACCGGCTCGCGTGGGAGCTGCTGGCCCCCGACGCCGAGCCGACCGGGCGCGCCGTGGCGCTCGTGGCCGCGACGGCCTGAGCGCCGGGCGCTCCCAGCGGGCTCCCAGGGACGTCCCAGGCGCCGCGCAGCGACGGGCCCGACGATCGACGCATGCCCAACGTCGGCCCCATGGAGATCATCATCGTCGTCGCGATCGCCCTGATCGTGCTCGGCCCGCGCAAGCTGCCGGAGGCCGGTCGCGGCCTCGGACGGGGCCTGCGCGAGTTCAAGGAGGCGATCGGCGGGCTCCGCGACGATCCCGCCCCCGTCGCGTCGGTCGCGGACGAGCGCGCCCGCGAGACGACCGCCGCCTGAGCCGGGCGCGCGTCCGCCTACGCCGCCTCGAGCGCGGGCGGCCCGCCCGCCCCGGGGTCGGCGGCGGCGAGCTCGGTCGACGCGACGGGCTCCGCCCCGATCACCTCGGTGATCCGCAGGCCGAACTCCTCGTCGATCACGACGACCTCGCCGCGGGCGATCGGCCGGCCGTTGCAGAGCAGGTCGACCGGCTTGTCGGCGAGCCGGTCGACGGTCACCACGGAGCCGGGACCGAGCGCCAGCGCCTCCCCGAGCGACATGCGGGTGCGGCCGACCTCGACGGTCAGCTCGACCTTCACGTCGGTCAACCGCTCGAGGTCCAGGCGCCCGTCGGACCCGACCACGGGCGCGCCCGGGGCGGGCTGCAGGTCGTCGAACTGGAGATCGTCGGTCATGGCTACTGGACCGCGATGTCGGTGATGAGCACGTCGTGGACCTTCACGTCGGTCTCCTTGTGGAAGCGCTCGAGCAGGTGCTTGCGCAGCTTCTTGCGGCCCTTCGCGCTCATGAGCTCGCGGGACGCGGTCTGCGTCAGCTCGTCGGTCACGATCGCGCGGATCAGCGCCTCCTGCTTCAGGACGCCGTAGCCCTCCGGCGGCTTCGGGGGCGGGGCGCCGCCACCGGCGAACACCGTCCGTGGCGCGACAGGAGCCGGCGCGGTCCTCCGCGACGCGGGCGGGATGTCCGACCACCCGGACCGCGGCACGGACGCGAGCGCCACCCGCGTCGTCGCCCCGGCCGGCGGCGTCACCGCGGCCACCGGGGCCGAGTGGAAGCCGTGGTCGAAGACGAGCGCCACCGAGAGCTTCGCGAACTTGCCGTCCTCGAGGTTCACGAGGAACTCCTTCGGCAGGACGTACACCTCACCCTCGACCTTCGGGGGCGGGCCCGCGTCCGCCGGCTTGGCGAGCACGAACTTGTAGGCGCCGCCGAGCGCGACGAGGAGGATCGGGATGATGATCTTGATGTTCTTCATGGCTGGATCTCGGGGCTGATCGAGGGGAACGCGGCGTCGACGGCGGCAGTCACCGCCGGGTCGCCGGAGGTCGTCGCGCCGGCGCCGGTGGGCGGCGCGACCTGACGCGGGAGCAGGATCTCCACGCGACGGTTGAGCGCCCGTCCGGACGCGGTGCGATTGCTGGCGATGCCGTCGAGGTCGGCGCGACCCTGCGCGGTGAGCCGCTTCGCCGGGATCCCTGCGGCCGTCAGTGCGCGCACGACGCCGGTGGCGCGCGCGGAGCTGAGCTCCCAGTTGGTCGGGAACTGCGCGGTGGCGATGGGCACGTCGTCGGTGTGACCCTCGACGACGACCGGGTGCTGGCTCTCCATCCCGAGGATCTCGCCGACGTCCCGCAGCAGCCCGGCGCCGCGCTCCTGCACGACGGCGCTGCCCGAGGCGAACAGCAGGTCGTCGGTGAGCAGTCGGACCTCCAGTCCGCGTCGGGTGACACGGGTGCGCACGCGACTCGACAGGCCACGGTCGCGGACCGCGCCGGCGATCGCCTTGCGCAGCGCCTCGAGGTTCTCGCCCTCCGCCTTGGCGGCGGCGGCCTGCTGCTTGGCGGTCCCGTCCTGCGCGACGAGCGCCGAGGTGTCCGGCGCCTTCACGACGGAGCTGACGCTCGGGTCGCTGCCGCCGCTCTCCTGGATGCCCTTGCCGCCCGGCAGCACCTTGCCGCTGAACGCGTTGGACAGGGAGCGCTGCAGGTCCTCGAACTTGCTGATGTTCACCGAGCTGATCGAGAACAGCACCATGAACAGCGCGACGAGCAGGGTCATCATGTCCGCGTAGGAGACGAGCCAGGACTCGTCGAAGTGCTCCTCGTGCTCCTCGTGGCCCTTGTGGCGCCGGGCGGCCATGGCGTGCGGGTCAGGCGGCCTGCGCCGCGCCGCCCTCGACGGCCGTCAGGTTGGGCTTGCCGCCGCCCTCGCCGACCTCGGCGCGCTCCGCGGGGGCGAGGAAGCTCAGGAGCTTCTGCTGCACGATGCGCGGGTTGTCGCCGGCCTGGATCGCGATGATCCCCTCGAGGATCAGCTGACGGGACTCCACCTCCTCGGTGGAGAGGACCTTCAGGCGGGTGCCGACGGGCAGGAAGATGAGGTTCGCGCTCGCGATCCCGTAGAGCGTCGCGATGAACGCGGTGGCGATCGACGGGCCGAGCGTCTCGGGCGCGGAGAGGTTTCCCAGGACGGACACCAGCCCGACGACGGTGCCCATGACGCCGATGGTCGGCGCGAACTGCCCGGCCTTCATGAAGGTCTCCGCGTTGGCCTTGTGCCGCGCGTGCATCGCGCGGGTGTCGGCCTCCATGATCTCGATGAGGAGGTCCGGGTCGGTGCCGTCGACGACGAGCTGCATGCCGGTCTTCGTGAACTCGTCCTCGATGCCCTCGATCTCCTCCTCGAGCGCGAGCAGGCCGTCCTTGCGCGCCCGCTCGGCGAAGCCGGTGAGCTGCGTGACCGAGCCGGCGAGGTTCAGCTCCGGCGGCGAGAACGCGCGCTTGTACATCGCGGGGATGAGCTTGAAGCGCGCCATGCCGACCGCGGCGAGCGTGCAGCCCGCGACCGTCGGGATGATGATCACGAACGCCGCCGGGTTGATCAGCGACATGGGCTGGGTGCCCTTCATGATGCCGCCCACCACGAGGCTGACGATCGCGAGGAGCACTCCGATGGCGGTTGCGGCCTTCATCGTCCCTGATCGTCGGACGCCCGCCGCCGATCTTCAGGCGCGTCCAGCCGGCGGTGGACGGAGGGTGTGGAAGGTCGAGCCCCAGGTGTGCGGTCGCGGGCCGCGCGCGCCGCGAGGATGCCGCCCATGCGCCCCGCTTCCACCGCCACCGCCGCGCTCGCCACGGCCGCCCTGCTCCCCGCCCTCGCGCCGACCGTGGCCGACGCCGCGCCGGCCCAGCCGTCCTGGCTGGGCACGACCAGCTGGACGACGTACGCCGACCAGGCGACCGTCGGCGGCCGGCCGACCGCGGTCGCCTACGCGCCCGACGGCGCGACCGCCTACGAGGTCCGCGCGACCGCCGACGGGGCGCGGCTCGTCGTGCTGCGCCAGTCCGCGACGACCGGGGAGCTGACCCGCGTGCCCGGCCTGCCGGGCTGCTTCAGCTTCCCGGTCTCCAGCGGCTGCACCGCGCTCCCGGCGACGCCCTCCGCGATCACCGACGTGGTCGTCGACCCCGACGGCGGCGCCGTCCGGCTCGTCGGCCAGGGCGTGATGACGCTGCAGCGCGACCGGGCGACCGGCGCGCTCACGGTGCCCGTCCCCGGTGCCCACGGGTGCCTGCCGTCCGCGGGGGCCGCGGTCTGCGGCGCCGCCGGCGAGCCGCTGCGCCTGCGCCTCGCCGGCGGCGGTCGCGCGCTCGCGCTCTCCCCCACGCGCCTGCTGTCGCTGACGGTCGACCCGGCCGACCGGGGGCTCACGCCCGTCGCCGGACCGGCGGGCTGCCTGTCCGCGGGCCCGTCGGAGGGCTGCACCCCGGCGCGCGGCACGGGCTGGAGCGACGACCTCGCGATCGGCCCGGACGGGCGGGACGCCTACGCGGTCGGGGCGCGGACCGGGACGCTCACCGTCCTGCGGGCGCGGATCGGCGCGGACGGCGCGCTCACGCAGCCCGGCGGCGCGGCGGGCCTGCCGCTCGAGCGCCCGGGCACCTGCGCCGTGGGGGCCGACGACCCGTGCGTGCCGGTGACCGCGATCCTCCCGCGGGACGGCGGGCACCTGTACCTGACCAGCCCGCGCGCGGAGGACGCGAGCCGCGACACCGACCGCGGCGACGTCCTGACCCGGTCCGCGACCGGGGACCTGACGCCGGCCCCGTGCACGACGGCCGCCGCCTGCCCCACGCTGCACGGGCCCGCCACCGCGAGCGTCGACGGCCGCCAGATCTACTCGACCTACCGCCGCACGGTCAGCGAGGCGCCGCGCGACGGGCAGTTCATCCAGACCTGGGCGCGCGACGCCGACAGCGGCCGGCTGACCGGGCGCGGGTCCGGCACCCTGCTGGCGATCGCTGACGGGGACGCCCCGTACACGCAGCTCGTCGCCGGGCCGACCGGCCGCTGGCTGCTGACGAACTCGCTCGAGGTGCTGCGCCGCGCGGACACGAAGCCCCCGACGGTGACCGTCCGGGGGATCCCCGGCCGCTGCGCGCGCGGCCCGGTGACCGTGCGGATCACGGTGACCGGCGCCCGCGACCCGCGGCGCAAGGTGCAGGCGAGCGCCTACGAGGAGATCGGCTACGACCGCGGCCCGGACGTCGCGGCCCGCTCGGCGAAGGCCGCCCGGCTGACCCTGCGGATCCCGCGCCGGCGAGGCACGGAGCTGACGCTCGCCGTGGACGTCCCCGGGATGCTGCGCAACGACGTGCACGTCGAGCGGACCGTGCGGTTCTGCTGAGCCGAGCCGAGCCGAGGGCCTGACGCCGCCCGGCGCGCCGCGCGCCGGGCGGGTGGTCGACCGCGACCGCCGGCGCCTCAGCGCCGCACGGTCGCGACGGTGTTGACGGAGCGCAGGCGCCCGTCGGCGTCCAGCGAGGTGACGACGAACGTCACCCGCAGGGTGCGGCCCGGTCGCAGCGCCCGCCGGGCGCTGCGCGTCAGCAGGATCCTCGCCGTCCGCTGGGCGCCCGCCACGGTCCGGACGGTCGCCCGGCCGATCGTCACCCGGGAGCGGCCGACGCGGGCGCGGAGCGTCACCGTGGTGAGCAGCGCCGCGGGGTCGCGGTTGACGACCGTGACGCGGACGCGACCGTCGCGCAGCCGCAGGCCCGCCGCGGTCGTCACGAGGTCGAGCGCGATCCGCCCCCGCGGGACGGCGGGCGCGGGGGCCGGCGTGCCGGGACCGGCGTTGCTCGGGGGCTGCACCGGGGCCGGCGTGACCGGCGCGGGCGCGGGCTCCGGCTGCTCGATCTCCAGCGGCTGCGCGCTGGCGTCGTAGGCGAGCTTCGGGCTGGCCGGGCTGACGAGCCGCAGGCCGAGGCGCTGCTCGAGCGCGTAGCCGTACCCGAGCACCGTGGCGTCGGCGAAGCTGCGGCCGAGGATCTGCAGGCTCACCGGGTCACCGGACGGGCCGAGGCCCACCGGCAGCGTGACGGTCGGCATGCCCGCGTTGGAGACCGGGATCCCGGAGTTGCGGTCGGAGCTGAGCGTGGCGCCGTCGTTGTCGAAGTTCTCGCTGCGGAAGCCCGGGTAGAGCACCGCGTCGACGGCGTTGTCGGTCATCCACTGGTCCAGGCGGCGCTTGTACTCCCGGCGGTAGTCGAGGATCTGCGTGACCTCGGCGTCGGTCAGGCCGGGGCCGTCGGTCAGCGTCTGCCGGTTGTACGGCAGCACCTTGGGGGACGAGAGGACCCCCGCGGCGGTCGTGAACGGCGGCGAGGCCGAGCGCGCGAAGTACCGCTTCCAGCCCTCGTTGCGGCGTCCCGCGCCCGCCGGCTGCGGGAAGCCCTGGGCGGTTGTCGGGGCCGCCGGGGGCGCCGGGATCTCGACGACGGTCGCGCCCGCCGCGGTCAGCGCCGTGAAGCTCGCGCGGACCGCGTCGATCGTCCGCGGGTCACCGTACGTGGTGCCGAACGCGTCGGCGACGAACCCGAAGCGCTTGCCCTCGAGCGCGTCCTTGCGCAGCCCGGTGGTCCAGTCGGCGGGACGCCGGGCGTCCGCGTCGGCGTCGACCGTCTGGACGTCGTCGGGATCGGTGCCCGAGGTGACGTTCAGCAGCAGCGCGAGGTCCTCGACCGTGCGGGCGATCGGCCCGCCGTGGTCCTGCAGGAAGGTCAGCGGCGCGATCCCGGCGCCCGAGGTCATGCCGTCGGTCGCCCGGAGGGTCGCGAGGCCGTTGCCGGTCGACGGGGCGTACAGCGAGACGCCGGTCTGGGAGCCCAGGCCCGCCGCGGCCATGCTCGAGGCGATCGCCACCGCGGTGCCGCCGGAGGAGCCGAACGAGGTCTTCGACGGGTTCCAGGCGTTCCAGGTCTGGCCCCATCCGGACTCGCTGAAGCCACCGGAGTTCGCGAACTCCGAGAGGTTCGCCTTGCCGATGAAGATCGCGCCGGCGGCCCGGAGCTTGGCGACCTGCCCGGCGTCGCGGTCGGGCACGTAGCCCTCGAGCGCGAGCGTGCCGTTGGTGGTGGGCATGTCCTTCGTGTCGTAGTTGTCCTTGAGCGCCAGCGGGATGCCGAGCAGCGGCCGGGTGTCGCCGGCGGCGCGGGCCTCGTCGGCCGCGCGGGCCTGGGCCATCACCCGCTCGTTGAGGTGGATGAACGCCTTGAAGCCGTAGGGCCCGCCGTCGTAGGCGCCGATGCGGTCGAGGTAGGCGCGCACCACCTCCTGCGAGGTCGTGCGCCCGGCCTCCAGGTCGGCCTTGATCTCCGACAGGGACCGGCCGACGACGTCGTACGGGCTGGTCGTGCGGGCGAGCGCGAGGACCGGCTGGGCGCTGGGCGGCTCGGGGGCGGGGATCGCCGCGCACAGGCCGGGGTCGAAGTTCGGGATCGTGGCGAGGTCCCAGTTGGCGAGCTCGCAGACCTCCCCGGTGGTGAGGCCGGTGACGTCGGGGGTGGCGGCGAGGCCCGCCGCGGCGGTCGTCGTCGCGCTGATCTGGGTGCCGGCGGTCCCGGCGGTCTCGGTGCGGCCGATCACGACGTAGCGCAGCAGCGTCTTCGTCTCGCCCGGCGCGAGCGTGAGCGTGTTCCGGTAGCCGTAGAAGTTGGCCTCCATGCCGGTCGTCGGGAGCGGCGTGGCGAACGGGTCGCGCTGGTGGACGCCGGTGCCGGCCAGCGCCCCGGTGAACGGGGCGGGGGTGCCGAGCACGACCGCGGACGGTGCGCCGAGCGCGGGGCCGGCGGCCGGGTTGGCGACCGTCGAGGCGACGCCGCCGGTCGCGACCCACGCGTCCTCGGGGCCGATCGTGAGGTCGCCGCTGCCGCTGGCGAGGACCCGGCTCTGGCCCGTGCCGGTGTTCTGGCCGGCGGCCCCGCCGAAGGAGACCTCGACGGTCTTCGTCGCGGTCGTGGTGTTGGTGAACGTGTCGAGCCAGCGGGCCCAGTTCGCGGTCCGCTTGACGAGCACGTCGCGGGCGACGGCGACGCCGCCGAGGCGGACGGCGCTGGTGGTCTCGAAGCGGTCGACGCCGTCGAAGGTCAGGCCGAAGCCCCGGAGCATCTGCCCGTTGAGCCGGGCGCTCGGGTCGGTCGCGGCGATCGGCGACACCTTGACGCGGATCGACCCGAAGCCGAGCAGGGGGTTCTGCGTCACCGCGCGCACCGATCCGGTGTCGAGACCGGGGCGGGCGGCGTCGTGGATCTGCCAGACCGAGGTGTTCGCGGCGGGGACGCTGTTGACGGCGGCCGCGGGGGTCGCGGATCCGGCCAGGACGGCGAGTGCCGCGAGCACCGCGGCGGGAGTTCGGAGCGGGCGGGACGTCGTGGGGTGGGGCATGCCCGCCACACCTTGTCGGGGTGCCCTGCCGTTCCACACCGCCCGGTCGACGAAAGCCACTCGACCGTCGGTCGAGTGGCTGGTCCCGCGACGGGGTGTCGCGGAAGCGGGGCGCCGCGCGGGCGGCGCCCCCGCTCAGGCGGCGAGCGCCTTCTCGACCGCGATGCCCGCGACGGCCAGGACGATGCCGACGGGAGTCGCTGCCTTCATCGTCGGCGCCTGTCGCGGATCTCGGGAGCGTCAAGGCGGTCCGGACGCCGTCCGGGACGACCGCCCCGCCACCCCGGGCGGGTGCGGCCGTCCCCCGGCTACCGGCGCAGCGACACGCGCGCGGCGACCGTCCCGCCCGCCAGGCGGCGCGCGGTGACCGTCACGCGGACCGCGCCGGCGCGGACGCCGCGGAACGTCGCGTCCGTCGCGCCGCGGGGCCGCAGCAGCGTCGTGGTGCGACCGCGGGCGTCGCGCAGCGCGAGGGTCCACGAGCGCACCGCCTCCGGACCGCCGCGCCAGCCCACCCGGACGGTCGTCCCGCGGCGCGTGAGGCGCAGCCCCCGGGCGCGGGCGTCGGCGGGCCGCGAGGCCCGACGGGAGTCGCGCTGCCCGGGCGCGACCGCGGCGCGGATCGTCCGGCCACGCTCCCCGGCGGGCCCGACCGGCACGACGGACACCCGGACCCCCGCGGCGGCCGGCAGCTCGGGCAGCGTGAGGCGCGGCGTGCGCAGCGACTGCTCCAGCCGGCGGCCGGTGGTCGTGGACCAGGCGACCGTCCAGCCGCCCGCCGGGCGCGGGCCGCGCCACGTCGCGCGGACGGTGCGGCCGCGGCGCACGACGCGCAGGTCTCGCGCCGCCGACGGCCGGAACGCCGGGGCGGTGTAGCGCGCGACGGTGCGCTGGACGCGCACGAGGCCGTCGGTCCGCACGCCGGCGAGGATCGCGCGACGGCCACCGCCGGGCGCGGGCGTGAACCTGCGCTCGCCGCTGGACCGGGTGGTCCGCAGCAGCACGGCGCCGCCGCGCGTGCCGGTCGTCGCGCGCTCGGCGAGCTCGAGCTCCTGCCCGGGCAGCAGGGCGGGGCGCACCTGCCAGCGCAGCACGTGCCCGCCGCCGCGCGTGCGCCGCACGGAGGCGCTGACGCGCCGCTCGGCGACGCCGACCGCGGTGCGGACCTGCCGGAGCGCCGGACCGGCCTCGCGCACGACGTAGAGGGCGCCGGACGGCGGGCGCTTGAGCAGGATCGAGGTCCGCCCGGCCTCGACGTCGTGCTGGACGAGCGCGCGGC
The DNA here is from genome assembly GCF_009707605.1 of Conexibacter sp. W3-3-2. NCBI lineage: Bacteria > Bacillati > Actinomycetota > Thermoleophilia > Solirubrobacterales > Conexibacteraceae > Conexibacter > Conexibacter sp. W3-3-2. Next base: position 3,003,827 of record NZ_WLYW01000001.1, read on the forward strand.
TCGTCAGGACGTCCCCGCCCGTGGTCGACACGACCGTCGTGCCGCGGGCGTCGACGATGCGAGCCTCGGGCGGAGCGCCGGGCGCTCCCTGCAGGCGCACCGCGAGCTGCGGCGTCCCCGGCGCGACGTCGATCCGTTCCCCGGTGGCCGGCGTGGCCTGCGACGTCGAGGCGACCAGCCGCCGGTCCGCGCGCTGGAGGCTGCGCGTGGTCAGCGGCGAGCCCGGCCGGATGACCTCGTCCAGGGAGGCGGGCAGGTCCGCCGGCCGCTGGGTCGTGTACGGCCCGAGGTCGCACCCATCGAAGGTGGCGAACCGCTCGCCCCACCGCTGCCCGAGGCCGCCGCCGACGTTCAGCACGGGGATCCGCCCGCACGCCGCGTAGCCCGTCGAGGAGACCACGGCGCTGCCGCCCAGCAGCTCGACGTCGCGGCCGCTGATCCGCAGCCCGACCGATGCGTCGCCCGCGGCGTTGAAGCCGGTGGACGCGACCCAGGCGTCGAGCCCCAGCCGGAAGAACCCGGGTCCGTAGGTCCCGCCCACGGTGCCCTTTGCCGCGACGAACCCGTTCTGGGACACGAGCACCGAGGCGCTGGCGATCGGCAGGACGTTGGCGATCGTGGCCCGTCCGTTGATGCCGAAGATGGCCGGTGCACCGTTGACCGGGAGCTGCAGGACGAAGTCGCCGTCGGCGAGCAGGATCGCGATGCCGGGGTCGTCGGCCGGCTTGTTCGGCAGCTTCACCCGCGGGCCGGCGGAGAGCTGCACACCACCCAGGATCCGCACGGGGTCGGTGGTCGCACCGGCGCGGACGCCTTGCAGGAAGATGCCCTTGCCGATCAACCGGTTGAGGCCGGTGGCCTCGCCGAACAGCGAGTCGAGCGCCCCGTCCTTGATCTGGATCGCGGCCCCGATCTCGAACGCCTTCGGGAACGGCAGCTCCATCTGCAGCGCGCCGCGGAAGAGCTGGTCGGCGCGGACGTAGCGCAGGTCGAGCTTGCGGAGCTTGACGACCTTGGCGAGCAGGCTCGTGTCGAGCTTGAGCAGCAGCTCGTCCAGGCGGGCGCCCTCGCCCGCCCGGGCCTCGACGTCGACCGCGACCGCCGCGCCGCCGATGATCGTCGGCAGGGCCGCGTTGACCTTCACCTGCGTGCGGCCGGTGGACGGGAAGCGCACCTCGGCCTCACCGGTCACCGGTAGCCCGAGCAGGCCGACCCGCGGGGGGAGCCGCACGAGGAACCCGTCGGCGCCCTTCCCGAACGGCAGGTCGAGCTCGATCGGGCCGAGCGACAGCGGCAGGTTCACCTCGCTGCCCGTGAGCTTCAGCGCCACGGGCCGCGACGACCAGAGCTTCCCGGCGGCGAGGTCCAGCGCGATCGAGGCGCTCCCTCCGCGCTGGTTGAACGCCCTCTGCGCCTCGCGGCAGTCCGCGGTGGTGCAGTCGGGGAACGTGCGGGGGACGAACGTCGAGCCGTCGGCGCCGGTGATCCGCAGGCCGTTGAGGTCGACGTCCCCGAAGGCGACGAACAGCGGCCCGGCGCTCCCCCGGTCGATGCGGGTGAAGCACGCACGGGCGCCGATCGGCCCGAGGCTGACGGTCCGCAGCACGGAGCTCCCGGCGCAGCCGGCGAGGTCGTCGGCGGTGGTCCGCACGACGATCTCGGCCCGCTTCTCGGCGCTCAGGCCGTACGGATCGGTGGCGCGGACGCCGAGCGTGACCGGGCCGCGGTCGCGCAGCCGCGCGGTCGCCTTCGGCGTCGTGCCGGTCGGGGTCTCGTAGGTGCCGTCGCCGTCGAGGTCGAACGCGTAGGTGAGGGTCGGGTCCTCCTCCTGGCCGCGCGAGCCCGTCGCGTCGAGCTCCACCGCCACGTCGGCGCCGGTGAGGCGCACCTCCGCCGGGGCCTTGAGCACGACCAGCGGCGGGCGGGTCGGCGTGCCGCGGACGACGACCTCCAGCGGGCCGGCGAGACCGGTGCGCCCGGCGCCGTCGGTGATGCGGGCGCGGACGGTCCGGGTCCCGGTGTCCGGGTAGGTCGTCTCGACCTCGGTGCTCGTCGCGGTGTCGGTCTCGTAGCTGCCGTCGCCGTCGAGGTCCCACTGGAAGCGCGGGGCGCCGGCGGCGCGCAGCACGAGGTCCTGGAGCGCGAACCGCACGGGGCGGCCGGCGAACGCCGAGCCGTCCGGGCTCACGCGGACGAGGCGCGCGGTGGGCGCCGCGTCGTCACGGACGCCGGGGGCGACCGTGAGGGCGAGCTCACCGGGCGGCGAGTCGTTGACCTGCCCGGAGCGCTCGTCCCGCACGGTGACCGAGGCGGTCACCGGCCCCGACGCCGCGTACACGTGCTCGGCGAACGGGCTCGCCTGGTCGAGCACCGGGGTGCCGTCACCGAAGTCGAACCGGTAGCGGGACGGGGTCCCGTCCGGGCCCTTCAGCGAGGAGCCGGACGCGTCGAAGCGCACGACGTCCTCCCCGCTGCGCGGCTGCGCGGGGGGCACGGCCTGACCGGCGACGGTCGCGGCGAGCACCGCCTGCGGCGGCGTCAGGCCGGCCGGGGTGACGACGACCGTCTTCGGGGCGGACTCGTCGACGTTGCCGTCGGCGTCCCGGACGCGGAGCTTCGCCGCGCGCGAGCCGGCGGTCGGGTACGCGGCGGTCGTGGTGGCCGACGCGGTGAACGCGCCGAAGCCGGCCCCGAGACCCGGGTCCCAGGCGAACGTGAACGGCGGGGCGGTCCCCAGGGTCGTGGACTTCGCGGTCAGCGTCGCCGTGTCGCCCGGGAAGAGCGTCGCGGGCGTGACGGAGACGATCGTCGCCTCGGGGCCGTCGACGAGCGTGAGGGTGCGGGTGGCGACCGTCGTCGCGGCGTCGCTGTCGGTGACGGCGAGCCGCAGGTGGTAGGTGCGGACCGCCTGGCCGCGCGAGAGCACCGGGGTGGTGAACGTCCCCCCCGGCCTGCTGGCGCACGATCGGGCCGGCGGCGTCGCCCTCGCGCAGCGTCCATCCCCAGGTGACCGGGTTGCCCGTGTCGGGGTCGCCCGAGCCGTTCGCGTCGAAGGTGACCTGCGCGATCGACGGGGCGTCGAACGGCAGGGCGATGCGGCTGGTCGACGGGCCGATGACCGCGGTCGGCGGGACGTTGGTGACGGTGTACGGGGCTGCCGCCATGTCGACGTACCCGCTCGTGTCGCGCGCCAGCACGCGGGCCGTCTGCGCGCTCTGGCGGTTGGGGAACTGGCGGGTGTCCTGCCCGGTGGCGCTGAACACGCGGCCGCCGTCGGCCTCGAAGCGCAGGGACCGGGGGAACGGGCCCGCGACGGTGTCCGAGCCGTCGAGCGTCAGGGTGCCGCCACGCGCGACCTGCGCCGGCGACGCCGCGATCGACGCGACCAGGGCGGCGCCGTTCGCGCGGGTGCCGACGGTGTGGTCCGGGTTGATCCGGATGCCGTCGCCGGCGCACACCCCGAGGGCGTTGCCGGAGCCGTCGAAGCCGAGCGGGTCCGGCAGGTGGTCGGGCCCGGCGCCGCGCCCGACGAGCGCCGACCGCCACGTGTCGCGGTTGGTCTGGACGCCGTCGAAGATGCCGAGCGCGAGGTCCAGCGGGATCGTCGCGACGCCGTCGGTGGCCGAGATCGGGACGCTCTCCCGCAGCAGCACCATGTCGGTGGCGAGGTCGGGCAGGCAGACGTTCGTGCCCGACGCCAGCGGGCTCCCCGAGCGCTTGCGGAAGACGTCGACCAGGACGTGGTCGGTGGTGCCGTTGCGCAGCCGCACCGCGCCGATCGGAACCCCGCGGGTGCTCTCGGTGTCGAGCCAGCCCGAGAACAGGTAGACGGTCGCGGCTGCACCGGTGGCCGTGGTGGCCGAGCGGAAGCGCACGAGGAGGTCGGCGGGGTTGACGGTCACCGCGCCGGGCGTGGTCCCGAGCGCGGTGGGGTCCGCGTTGGGCTGCGTGCCGGTGAACTGGCGGATCTCGGCGGAGAGCAGGTCGCCGTCGGACTGCGCGTCGGGCGCGGTGCCGTCGAGCAGCCGCTGCCGGCGGGGTCCGGCGCTGGTCTGGCCGCGGTCGGTGCCTCGCACCATGGCGACGTCCACGCCCCTCGACGTGCACGGCGCGCCCGACCGGGCCGCGTCGGGCAGGTGGTCGCGCTGCGGGGCGCCCTCGCTGAGCTCGAGCGCCACCGTGACCATCCGGGGCGCGAGCGCGAGGCCCGCGCCGTAGGCGGCGAGGGCGGAGCTGGGCAGCACGACCTCGAGGCGCCGGTCGTTGCCGCTCACCGACTGCGGCACGGTCGTCGTGAAGGTGGGTCCGGAGGTCGGGAAGCCGCGGAAGTAGCAGTTGACGGAGCCCTCGGAGACGCCGGGCGGTCCGGCCTGCACGCTGACCGGGCCGGTCCCGAGCCCCCCGGCGGTGGCGATGAGGAGGTCCGGGACCCCGTCGCGGTCGGCGTCGAGGTACGTCGACGTCTGCGCCCAGCCGCCCGCGTTGGACTGGCGTAGCGAGAGCCGCGCCCCGTTGGTCGGCCAGCCGCGGGCGTCCCAGCGGTGCGCGACGAGGTCGCCGAGCCCGCCGGCGGCGTCCCCGGTCGAGTCGGTGGCGTTCAGCTGCGGTCCCTCCGGCTCGGCCGCAGACGCGACGGGAGCCGTCCCGCCGACCGCGACGAGGACGGCGATCACGGCGCCCGTGATCGCGCGCCGGCGCCGGAGGTTGCTGCTGCTCATGTCCTGCTCCCGTGTGGTGGCCCTGGAACCCTGCGGGCGCACCCTGCCGCAGGGACGTCGCGTTCGCGCCGGGGATCACCCCGGGAAACTCGGCGCCCCACCCCGGGGTTCTGGCGGCTAGCGTGTGCCCATGGCGACGCAGGAGCTGCTCGAGCGGGAGGCCGAGCTGGCGGCGATCACCCGGGCCCTCGACGCGGCCACCGCCGGGGACGAGGGGCACTCGGTCCTGGTGGAGGGCCCGGCGGGCATCGGCAAGAGCGCGCTGCTGCGGGCGGCGGCCACGCTGGCGCGCGCCCGGGGCGTCTCGGCGGTCACCGTCGCGGGCCTGGAGCTGGAGCGGGACGTCCCGTTCGGCCTCGGCACCCGGCTGGCGCAGGAGCTCCTCGACGACCTCGACGGCGGCGACCGCGACGCCGTCCTGCAGGGCCCGGCCGGCCTCGTCGCGCCGCTGCTGCGTCCCGGGGACCCCGGGCGCCCCCCGGTCGACCGGGACCTCGGCGTCGGGCAGGGCCTCCGCGCGCTCGTCGCGGAGCGGGCCCGCCGCACGCCCCTGACCCTCCTCCTCGACGATCTCCAGTGGGTGGACGGCCCGAGCCTGCGCGCCGTCGTCGGGCTCGCGGCGTCCGTCCCCCGGGGCCTGGTGGTGGTCGGCGCGATCCGTGCCGGGGATCCCGGCGCCCCCGAGGACCTGCTCGACCGCCTGCGCGCCGGGACCGGCACGACGCTCCTGCGGCCGGATCCACTCACGCAGGACGGGACCGCCCGGCTGCTGGCGCGCGAGCTCGGGTCCGTGGACCCGGCGTTCGCGGAGGCGTGCGGCCGGGCGAGCGGCGGCAACCCGCTGCTCGTCGAGGAGGTCGCGGCCAGCCTGCGCGCGCAGGGCGCCCCGGCGGACGCGGCCGCCGCGTTCGCGCTGCGCGAGCGCGCGCTGGAGGGTGTGCGGCGGACGGTCGCCGTGCGGCTGCACCGGCTGCCGGTCGCGGGCCAGGACGTCGCCCGCGCCGTCGCGGTGCTGGGGGACGGCGCCTCACCCGAGGTCGTCGCGGCGCTCGCCGAGCGCGACCGGCGCGAGGTCGAGGACGCCGCCGACGCCCTGGCGGCGGCCGACGTCCTGCTGCCCGGCGCCCCGCTGCGGTTCCGCCACGCGCTCGTCGCCGACGCGGTCCGCGCCACCATCCCGGATCTCGCGCGGGCCCGCCTGCACGCGCGCGCGGCCCAGCTCCTGGCGCGGGACGGGGCGCCGGTCGACCGCGTCGCCGCTCAGCTCGTGCACGCCAGCCCGGGGGCGTGGGACGGCGCGGGCGCGGCGCTCGCCGACGCCGGGCGCAACGCGATCGTCGCCGGGGACCCGCCGGCGGGCCGTCGGATGCTCGAGCGCGCGCTCGACGAGCCGCTCGAGGAGCGGGATCGCTGGCGCGTGCAGATCGGGCTCGTGCTGGCGCGCACCGACGAGGGCATCCCCGGCGAGGAGGACCTCGACGAGACGCTGCGCGACATCCGCGACGGCGAGCTCGTCGCCGAGGGGTGTCACGCGCTCGCCCTGCGCGCCTACCTGCAGGGCGCCTACGGGGAGGTCGTCCGGGCGTGCGAGCGCGGGCTCGCCGCGGCCCCCGACGACAGCCCGCACGCCGAGCCGCTGCGGGACCTGCGGTACGCGGCCCGGTCGTTCTCGCCCGCCCACGCGCAGGACGCGGCGCAGGAGCGCGCCGTGCGCGTGGCCTCCTGGCGCGAGCGCGGGGAGCGCGGCTCGGTGGCCGCCCGCGGGCTGCTCGCGTCGACGCTGGCGGCGATCGCCGCACCGCCCACCGAGATCCTGGCGCTCACCGACGGCATCGCCGACCAGCTCGAGGACGCGGACCCGATGGTGTCCATGTTCTCCACGTCGTTCAGCGCCATCGCGCTGCTGTGGAGCGACGAGCTCGACGCGGTCGAGGCGCTCGTCGACGCCGCGTTCGCGCAGGCCCGGCGCCTCGGGTCGCTGACCGCGTTCACCACCGCCGCCCAGGCCCGCGTCATCCTGCGGCTGCGCCAGGGGCGCTTCGCCGAGGCGATCGCCGAGTCCCGCCTGCCGCGGGAGCTCGGGGGCGCCGGCTGGGTGCTCTACCGCGACTGGTCCGCGGGGCGGGTCGCCCAGGCGCACGTCCGGCGCGGCGAGTACGCGGAGGCGCGCGCGGCCCTGGCGGAGGCGGATCCCGGGGAGCGCATGGAGCGCGGCTTCCTGGAGGAGGCCATCGGCGACCTGGCGCTCGCCGAGGACCGGCCGCAGGACGCGTACGCCGCCTACCTGACCGCGGGACGCATGCTCGAACGCTGGAACGTCCACCACCCGGGCGCGGTGCTGTGGCGGCCGCAGGCGGCCCTTGCCGCGCACCGCCTGGGCCGGGCGCAGGAGGCGCGGGAGCGGGCCGCCGAGGCGGTCGCGATCGCGCGCGCCAACGGGGCGCGGCACGCGGTCGGCCGCGCGCTGCGCGTGCTGGGTGCGGTCACCGGCGACCCCGCCCCGCTCGAGGAGGCGGTCGCGGTGCTGCGGGACTCGCCCTCGCTCTGGGAGCGGGCCGGCGGGCTGGCCGACCTCGGGGCGGCCCAGCGGCGCGTCGGCCGGATCGCGCTCGCCCGCCCGACGCTGCGCGAGGCGATCGCGCTGGCCGAGACGTGCGGGGCCGCGCCCCTCGTCGCGCAGGCGGCCGGGGAGCTCGCGGCCGCGGGCGGGCGCCGCTCGCGCGCGCGGGAGCTCGACGGCCTCGCGGCGCTGACGCCGAGCGAACGCCGGATCGCCGCCCGCGCCGCGGCGGGACGGTCGAATCCGGAGATCGCCGCCGAGCTCTTCCTCACCACCAAGACGGTGGAGTGGCACCTGGCGAACGCGTACCGCAAGCTCGGCATCTCCTCCCGCCGCGCGCTGCGCCGGGAGTGGTTCGCGGACGTGCCGTCGGCCGACGGCGACGAGGTCGCTAGGCCGCGAGCGCCTTCTCGACCGCGGCGCGGACGCGGTCCGGCTGGAACGGCTTGACGACGAAGTCCTTGGCGCCGAGCTTGATCGACTCGAGCACCTTGGACTCCTGGCCGCGGGCGGAGCACATGATGACCTTCGCGCCGGGCTCCAGGGCGATGATCTCCTGCAGGGCGGCGATGCCGTCCTTCTCGGGCATCGTGATGTCCAGGGTCATGACGTCGGGGCGCAGCTCCTGGAAGCGCTGGACCGCCTCGGCGCCGTTGCCGGCCTCCCCGACGATCTCGTGACCGCCGCCGCTCAGGGCGTCGGTGACCATCTTGCGCATGAACGCGGCATCGTCGACGACGAGCACTCGGGCCATGGTTCTCATACCTCCACTGGGTGGTTCGTGTTGAAGGACGGTCCCGCGCCGTCCGCCGCGTCCGCGGCGGTGACGAGGGACTCGATGCGGACGGCGTAGCCGCCCTCCGCGGTGACGAGCAGGCGGCCGGTGGCGATCCGCATGCCGTCGGCGTACAGGTCGATCGGCGCGTCGGACTCCCGGTCGAGCTCGACGAGCGAGCCGGCGGGCATCCCGACGAGCTGGCCGAGCGGCATCCGGGCGCGGCCGAGCTCGGCCCACACGCGGACGGCGACGCCGCGCAGCGAGTCGCTGAGCGGCACCTCCCCGTCGTACTCGGCGGTGATCTCGTCGAACGCGCGGGTCATCCGGACGATGAACGCGTTGGGGACGAGCTGGATCAGCGTGCAGGGCGCACCCCCGACGGTGAAGGTGACGATCGTCGCCTGGCCGGAGTGCTCCCAGTGCTCGGTCGCCTCCTCGATCGTGCGGACCAGGCGGACGTCCGGCGGCGCGATCTCGACCTCCTCGTCGAGGACCGCGCTCGTCGCCATCGCGGCGGCGGACATCATCTGGTTCATCGCCTCGCCGATGGCGCTGAACTCGAGCTCGCTCGGCGCGTCGGCGGGCTCGAGGTCCTCCGGGGCCATGCCCATCATCACGGCGGCGAGCCGGCGCGCGCCGGCCACGGACATGACGAGGACGTTGCCGCCGCTGACCCCGTCGACGAACGACACGTCGGCGAGCACGGCGGGCACCTGGATGTCGGCGAGCGGGTGCGTGCCGGGCGGCACGACCTTCACGACACCGGGGGCGACCTGGCCGGGGGCGAAGATCTCCAGGACGTCCTGGACCGCGTCGGCGGTCGAGCCGCCGAGCCGCAGGAGGGCGTTGTCGGCGGCGCTCATGTCTCCTCCTCGGCGGGACGGGTGAGCTGGACGGCGCGGCGGCCGGAGTGGCGGCCCGCGCGCCCGTGGTGCACGGGGGTGCGGTCGGCCCACAGCGTGACGTCGTCGCCGGCGCGGCCGTTCAGCGCGACGACGTCGCCGGGCGTGAGCGCGAGGATCTGCTCGAGCGTCATGACGGTGTCGGCGACCTCGGCGCGGATGCTGACGTCGACGCGCTCCAGGCCGGCGCGCAGCGCGCGGACGGAGCCCGGGTCGCGGCGGCCCTCGTCCTCGTCGCGGCGGCTGAACGCGGCGCCGACGGGGGCGATCGCGGCGAACGGGACGAGCAGCGCGACGGTCGCGGTGACGCGGTGCAGGCGCGCCTCCATCGTGAGCACGAGCGTCGGCTCGCTGCCGGACGCGACCTGCACGGTCTCGGTCTGGGTGTCGATCCGCTCGGTCTCCAGGGTGACCTCCGCGAGGTCGAACCAGCCGGCGGACATGAGCTCGACGAGCGTGCTGATGAAGCGGCGCACGAGGATCAGGTCGAGGTCGCTGAGCTCGCGCTCGGGGACCGCGTCCTGCGCGTTGCCGCCGAGCAGCCCCTCCAGGGCGGTGCACAGCAGCGCGCGCTCGGCGCTGATCAGCATCTTCGCCTCGTGCGGGGCGGTGCGGATCGTCGCGTGGACGGAGTGGTCGGGCAGCAGCGCGAACGCGTTGGCCCACGTGAGCTGCTGCACGTCGATGACCTCGAACTCGACGGGTAGCCGGTGCTCGGCGACGAGCCGCGTGGTGCTGTTCTGGCAGAACGTGTCGAGCAGTCGGCGCAGGCGCCGCTCCTGGTCGGTGGAGAACTTCGTCGGCCGCGTGAAGTCGACGGTGCGCAGCCAGCGCGCGCGGCGACCGCCCGTCTGGTGACGGTCGGTCTCCATCGGGAGGTTGCCCTCCGACGCGCGCTCGAAGAGCTTCTCGATCTCGTCGGGCGACAGGAAGTCGGTCATGCCGCCACCCGGAGCCCGACGGGGGTGGAGAACAGCTCGACCTCGGTGCCGCCCGCCTCCTTGTAGACGACGCGGCCGTCCGCGACCCGCACGCGCATCGTGCGCCCGCGGGTGCCGCCGGTCGCCTCGGCCCGCGGGTGCAGGCGCAGCTTCGCCAGCTCGGCGTGCACGGCCTCCGCGTTGCGCGCCCCGACCTGCTGGCCGCCGTCGGTGCCGAAGCTGAACATCGACGCGCCGCCGACCAGCACCGCGTCGATGCGGTGGCGGGCGGCGCCGAGCTCAAGGACGGCCTCCAGGAGCGCGGGGACCGCGTGGTCGGCGTGCTTGCCGTTGGGGGTGCCGGAGGCCGGGGCGGCGGGGAGCATGATGTGCGCGAGCCCGGCGACGGTGGCGCGGCGGTCGATCAGCGCGAGGCCGATGCAGGAGCCCAGGCCGACGCAGGCCAGCACGTCGCTGGCGTCCGCGGACACGACCTGCTCTCCCATCCGGGCGAGGTGCTCCGTGCCGGTGGCCACGAGCGTCACGGGTCTACAGCCCGAGCCGCGCGAGGAGGTCCTCGACGCCGCCGCTCTCGGGCAGCAGGAGGAAGGACATCGAGCACTCCTCGCCCTCGACGGTCAGGTCGCTGTCGAGCACGAGGGCGACCTCGAGGTCCTCTCCGCGGCCCATGAGGACGGAGGCGAGGATCGCGCCGAGCATGTCGTGGACGACCTGCGGCGGCGCGGGCTCGAGCGCCATGCCGGTCATCTGGGCGAGCACGTTGATGTAGGAGGTGCCGAGGATGTTCCCGACCTCCTGCAGCATCGAGCGGCCGTCGTCGCTGTGCGGGTCCAGGCCGTAGACGCTGCAGAGCGTCTGCGCGTCCTCGTCGGGCACGAGCAGGACGACGGCGGCCTGCATGTCGCCGATGATCGGGACGAGGATGCCGTGGCGCTCCTCGTCGGGCTGGCCGGCGACGGCGACCGCGTCGGCGAGCGGCAGCGCCGCGGCCGTGGGCACGGAGATGTCGGTGGGCTTGCCCAGCAGCGACGACAGCGACGCGGCGGCCTGGCCGGAGCCGATGTTCGCCAGCTCCCGCAGGGCGTCGAGCTGGAGGTCGGAGTACGTGGTCATGACGGCAGGGGCTCCTGGGTGCGCGTGGTGGTCGAGGTGGGGGCGGCGTCCGCGAGGGCGTCGCAGTCGGCCAGCAGGACGATCTGCCCGCTGGAGAGGACGGCCGCGCCGGAGACCGCGGCGGCGTCGGCGACCCCGGGCGGCAGCGGGCGGGTGACGAGCTCGGTCTGGCCGATCAGGTGGCCGACCGAGAGCGCGACGAGACGGTCCCCGGCGCGGATCAGGACGATGTGCTGGTCCTCGGGGGCGTCGGCGGCCTGGTCGCCCTTGTGGCCGAAGACCTCGCGGCCGCGCAGGAGCGGGATCGCCTCCTCCTCGAGCACGAGCATCCGCCGCCCGGTGACCGAGCGCACGATGCCGTCCTGGACGCGCATGGTCCGCTCGACGCGACCGAGCGGGATGCCGTAGGGCAGGCCGTCGCAGTCGACGAGCAGGGCGCTCATGATCGCGAGCGTCAGCGGCAGCCGGATCTCGGCGCTGGTGCCCTGGCCGGGCACGGCGGTGAGGACGACCTCGCCGCCGAGCGCGCGGATCTTCGTGCGGACCGCGTCCATGCCGACGCCGCGGCCGGACAGGTCGCCGACGGTCTCGGCGGTGCTGAACCCGGGCGCGAACAGCAGCTCGATCGCGCCGGCGACGTCGAGCGTCGCCGCCTGCTCGGCGGTGATCAGGCCGCGCTGCACGGCGCGGGCGCCGACCTTCTGCGGGTCGATGCCGCGGCCGTCGTCGCTGACCGCGATGACGATGCTGCCGCCCGCGTGCCGTGCGGTGATCGACAGCGTGCCGGTCGCGGGCTTGCCGGCGGCGACGCGCTCGTCGGGGCCCTCGAGGCCGTGGTCGAGCGCGTTGCGGATCAGGTGGACCATCGGGTCGCCGAGCGCGTCGACGACGGTGCGGTCGAGCTCGGTCTCCTGCCCGACGATGTCGAGGTCGACCTGCTTGCCGAGCTTGCTGGAGACGTCGCGGACGAGCCGCGGGAAGCGCAGGAAGACCGCCTCCACGGGGATCATGCGGATCTGCATGACCATCGCCTGGAGGGCGTGCGAGGTGCGGGTGAGCTCCTGCATCGCCTGGGTCAGGCCGGGGATGTCGGCCTCGCCGGCGAGGCCCTCGACGAGCGTGCGCTGGACGACGAGCTCGCCCATCGCGTGCATCAGCTGGTCGAGGCGCTCGGCGTCGACGCGCACGGTGGTGGCGCCCTTCTTCGCCGGTGCGGCCGCGGCGGCGGCCTGCGCGCCGGCGGCGGCCGCCTCGCGCGGGGTGGGGGCGGCGACGGGGGCGGCCGGGGTCGGGGTCGCCGCGGCGGCCGGGGTCGGGGCGGGCGCGCCGTCGGCGGTCGCGAGCTCCAGCGGGGCGGGCTCCTGCGCGTCGGCGGCGGACGGGACGGGCGCCTCGACGCGGACGTCGGTGACGTCCTCGACGGAGCGGCAGGCGGCGACGAGCGCGTCGTCCTCCGCGCCGCAGACGACGGTGGCCTCGATCGTGCGGCCGGCGAAGTCGTCGACCTCGTCCGGGGTCGGGGAGCTGCTGACGACCTCGCCGTGCTCGGCGATGGCCGCGAGCACCATGAACGCGCGGACCGCGGGCATCATCGCGTCGGGGCCGAGCGTGACGGTGACGTGCAGCAGCCGCTCCCCGTCCTGGAGCTCGGGGACGACGGCCGGGGCGGGACCGGGGCGCGGGCCGGGGTCGGCGAGCGGATCCTCGACGTCCTCCTCGCGCACGAGCGCCGCGAGGCGGGAGATCAGCGCGTCGGGGTCGATCTGCTCGCCACCGGACGCCTCGATCGCGTCGATCGCGGCCTCGAGCGCGTCGAGGCACTCGAGCAGCACGTCGACGACCGCGGCGGGCAGCGTCGCGGTGCGCTGGCGCAGCAGTTCGAAGACGTCCTCCATCTGGTGCGTGAGCCGGGCGACGCCCTCGAAGCCCATCGTCGCGCTCATGCCCTTCAGCGAGTGCGCGGCGCGGAAGATCTCGTCGAGGACCGCGCGGTCGTCGGGGCGCTCCTCGAGCGTCACGACCGCGGTGTTCAGCTCCTGCAGGTGCTCGCGGCACTCGGCCACGAACATCGGGAGGTACTCGGACATGTCCATGGTCAGCCGACCTTCCGGTAGGTGAACGGGTGCGTCGGCTCGAGGCCGAGGTCGGCGGCGCGCGCGACCCGCTCGGTCGCGCCGACGATGAGGTAGCCGCCCGGTCGGAGCGCCTCGACGAGCCGCTCGTGCAGCGCGTCGCGGACCTCCTCGGTGAAGTAGATGACCGTGTTGCGGCAGAGGATCAGGTCGTGGTGCTCGCGCCGCGGGCGGACCCGCAGCAGGTCGCCCTGCTCGAAGCGCACGAGCGCGCGCAGCGCGGGCCGCGCCGCCCAGGTGCCGTCGGTGGTCTGCTCGAAGTGGCGCAGCAGCGCGTCGCGCGGGGCGTCGCGCGCGTCGGCGTCGGAGAAGATCCCGCGCCGGGCCCGGGCGACGACCCGGTTGTCGATGTCGGTGCCGACGATCTCGGCGCGGACGCCGGGACCGGCGTCGAGCACGTGCGCGGCGAGCGTGTACGCCTCCGCCCCGTAGGAGCAGCCGGCGCTCCAGATCCGCAGCGGCCGTGCCGGGCCGGCGGCGCGCAGGTCGGGCAGCACGTCGCGGCCGATCCGCTCCCACTGCTCGGGGTTGCGCCACAGCTGGCTGACGTTGATCGTCATGCGGTCGAGGAACGCGTCGAGCTCCTCGTCGTCGGCGCGCAGCCGCCGCAGCTCGGCGAGCAGGTCGTCGTCGCCGTGGCGCGCGGTGATCCAGGTGCGGATCCGGCGCTCCATCTGCGGGCGCTTGTACTGGTCCAGGTCGATCCCGGTCAGGCGCCGCAGGCCGGCGGTGAACTCGGGGTACGGGTCGTGCGCGGTGCGTTCCGCGATGCTCATCGCAGGGCCTCCTCGGCGATGACGTCGGCGAGCTGGTGCAGCGGGACGACGCGGTCGGCCAGGCCGGCCTCGACGACCGCGCGGGGCATGCCGTAGACGGTGCAGGTCGACTCGTCCTCGACGATGACGCGCCCGCCGGCGGCCTTCACCTTGGCGGCGCCCTCCTCCCCGTCGCGGCCCATGCCGGTGAGGACGACGAGCAGCAGCCGCGAGCCCCAGGCCGCGACGGCGTCGTCGATCGTGAGGTCGGCGCGGGGACGCAGCGCGCCCACCGGGGGCGCGTCGCTGAGCACGAGCCGCCGGTCGAGGCCGATCCGCAGGTGGCTGCCGCCCGGGCACATGAGCAGCCGGCCGGGCTCGAGCACGTCGCCGGTGCGGGCCTCGGCGACGGTCAGGGTCGCGGTCCGGTCCAGGCGCGCGGCGAGCGAGGCGGTGAAGCCGGGCGGCATGTGCTGCACGATCACCGAGCCGAGCCCGAGCTCCGCGGGGAGCGCGGGGATCAGCTCGGCCAGCGCGCGCGGCCCGCCGGTCGAGGAGGCGATGAGCACGACGCGCTCGGTGCCGGTGCGCGCGCGGGTCGCGGCCCGCGGGGCGGGCGGCGCGACCGGGGCGGTGGCGGGCGCGCCGTCACGGGCGGGGGCGGCGGGCGCGCCACCGGGACGGCGCGGGGTGCGGCCGCGGCGGCGCAGGCCGGCGGCGGCGTGCACCTTCTCGGCGAGCTCGCCGGCGAAGCCGTCGAGGCCGGCGCCGACGGCGGGCTTGGCGACGAGGTCGAAGGCGCCCTCGGCGAGCGCGTCGACCGCGCGGGCCCCGTGCGCGGGGCTGAAGGCGGAGACCACGACGACGGGCACGGAGCGGCCGTCGCGGCGCAGCTCGCGCAGCACGCCGATGCCGTCCATGCCGGGCATCGCGAGGTCGAGCGTCATCGCGTCGGGCTGGTGGGTGCGCCAGAGCGCGAGCGCCTCGTCCCCGTCGCGGGCCTGGCCGACCACCTCGAAGCCGCTCTCGGTGAGCGACTGCGTGAGGATGCGGCGCATCAGGCCCGAGTCGTCGGCGACGAGGACGCGCTCCTTGGTGAGGGTGGCGGACACGGACGGCGCCTACGCGGCGACCGCGACGTCGGAGGCGGCCTCGTCGGCGCCGACCGCGACGTCCTCGGGACGGACGGTGGCGGCGGCCGCGACCTCGGCCTGGGCGGAGCTGAAGTCGGCGCCGATGGCGACGATCGCCTCGGGGCTGAGCAGGACGACGAGCCGGTCGTCGATCTTGGCGATGCCGTCGATGACGGCGCCGGAGATGCCGCCGAGCGCGCTGCCGTCGTCGATCAGCTGCTCCTCGACGGTGAGGACCTCCTCGACGGAGTCGACGACGACGCCGGCCATCTCGCTGCCGGTCTCGACGATGACGATCTTGGAGCGCTCCTCCGGCTCGCCCGCGGTGATCCCCAGGCGGGTGGCGAGGTCGAAGACCGGAAGGATCTTGCCGCGCAGGCTGATGACGCCGCGGACGCTGTGGTCGGCCGACGCGACGGTGCGCGGCTCGGTGTACCGGATGATCTCGTGGACGTAGCTGATCGGCAGCGCGTACTCCTCCTCACCGAGGGTGAAGACGACGAGCTGACGGGCGTCGTTGCGGTCGGACATGGGGAAGGTGCTCCTGGTCGGTGCGCGTCGGGGAATGCCGCGGGTGCGGCTGGTTGACCGGTGATCGGCCCGTTCCCCGGTGCCTTGAGCGTGACTGGACGCGTGCACCGTCCCTCCGGATTGGCCCGTAACGTGTCGTGGTCCGTATGACGGGCATGGACAACGTCACGCATCGCCCGTCCACCATCCGTGGACGGCGCGAGCTCTACGAAGCGGTCATGGAGCGACTGGGCGAGCGGCTTGGCGAGCCGGATCTCCAGATCCATGACATCGCGGCGGACACGTTCGCCTCCCGCCGGCAGATCCAGCGGGTCATGGAGGAGCAGGACACCACCTTCCGCGCGGAGCTCGCGAAGATCCGCATGGACCGGGCGGCCGAGCTCCTCGCCTCCACCACCCTGCCGGTCCGCGAGGTCGCGGCCCGCGTCGGGTATCGCCAGCCCGCCCAGTTCGCGAAGGCGTTCCGGCTGCGTCACGGCTCGGCGCCCTCCGCGTACCGCGGTGAGCACGGGCACGGGCACCGCAACGGCTACGGACTGGTCCGCAGCACCGCGGCCTGAGGCGTCGGCGGCGGGCGTCGGTCCCGCCGCGGGCGCCCCGCCGCTCAGGCGAGGCTGATCGTCGGCCGTCCGGCCGCCGCAAGGCCCTCGGCGAGGATGGTGACGCGCCAGGCGCGGATCGCCGCGGTCACCTCCGCGGGGGTCTCCTCGACGAGGTAGCGGGTCCCGGTCGTCAACGTGACCGAGGTGTCGGGCGCGGCCTCGACGTGTTGGACGAGATCCGGGTTCACGAGGAACGCCTCGCGGCTGCGCCCGAGTCGGTGGAGCTCGATCATCGCGATCAGCGCTTGAGGTTCACGAGGTCCTGCAGCATCTCGTCGGACGTCGAGATCACGCGCGAGTTCGCCTGGAAGCCGCGCTGGGCGACGATCATCTGGGTGAACTCGGCGGCGAGGTCGACGTTGCTCATCTCGAGCGTGCCGGAGGTCGTCACGCCGAACGTGCCGCCGGGGGTGCCGACGATCTCGGTGCCGGACGCGGGGTCGGCGATCCAGCGGTTGCCGGACACGCGGGTGAGCCCCTCCTCGTTGGGGAACTGCGCCAGCGAGATCGTGCCCGCGCTCGTGCGCGCGCCGCCACCGGACGGGATGTAGGAGACCGAGCCGTCCTCGCCGACGATCGTGTCGGTCGCGCCGAGCGGGATCTGGATGTAGGCGTCGGCGGTGCCGGTGCGGCCCATGACGTAGTAGCCGTCGGCGGTGACGAGGTAGCCCTGGTCGTTGCGGCGGAAGTTGCCGGCGCGCGTGTACTGGGTCTCGGTCGGCATGGCGGGCGGGGCGCCGAGGCCGACCCGGAACCAGCCGTCGCCCTGGATCGCGACGTCGAGCGGGTTGCCCGTCGCCTGCAGGGACCCGGAGCCCATCTGGTTGTCGATCGTGCCGAGCTGGACGCCGAGGCCGACCTGCCGGCCGTTGAGGCCACCCGTGGTCGGGCCGGCGGCGGTGCCGAACTGGTAGGTCTGCTGCAGCTGGTCCTTGAACGACGCGCGGCTGCTCTTGAACCCGACGGTGTTGACGTTCGCCAGGTTGTTGGCCGTCACATCGAGCATGATCTGGTGGTTGCGCAGACCGCTGATGGCGCTGAACATGCCTCGGATCATCTGGTGCTCCCTCTGGTGGTGCCGGCCGCGCTAGGCGATGACGGCGCTGTCGATGTTGGTGAAGACGTGATCGCGCATCTGCTCGCGATCGATGGCGGTGATCACGGTCCGGTTGCGGACCGACACGACGAACGCGCTCTGGTCGACGAGCACGACGGTCTCGCGCGCGCCCTTGCCGGCGGCGCGGGTGACGCCGTCGTCGAGGCGCTGCAGCGTGGCCTGGTCGACCTCGATGCCGCGGCGACCGAGCCGCTGGAGCGCGTGGTTGGAGAACTGCACCCCGTGTGATCGGTGGGCGAGCAGCTCGCTGAAGGCCGGGCCGGACGTCTGTTGCGTCCGGGCGGGCTGGGTGGGATGCGGCCCGACCGGCCCCGAGACGCCCGGGGGCACCAGCGCGGGGTTCGGGAGGACGCTCATGGTCAGCGCACGTCCGTGACCTGGCCGACGGAGACGAGCGCCTCGCCGACCTTGAGGTAGGAGGTGCCGTCCTGGGCGACGACGCTGCCGACGACGCCCTCCTGGCGGGTCTTGGTGGCGTCGAGGTAGCCGACGGTCTTGCCGAGCATGCCGACCGCGCGCGCGTCGCGGGTCTCGGCGGCCAGCGACGTCGTGGCGTTGGCCATGTTCGTGATCTGCTCCAGGCTCGTCATCTGGCTGAGCTGGGCGACGAACTCCTTGGAGTCGGCGGCGTTGGTCGGGTCCTGGTTGCGCAGGTTCTCGACCATCATCTTCAGGAAGGCGTCCTTGCCGAGGCTGAGCGTCTGCTCGGCGGCGGTCTGGGTGGACGGCTGGGCGGGCGTGCTGGTCGTGACGCCGGTGACGGGCATGGGCGGGTCCTCCGCGGGTCAGGCCACGACGTCGACGAGCGCGCCCGCGGGCGCGGCGGCCGACGGGGCCGGGTCGGTGACGAGGTCGGTGTCGGTGTCGGCGAGCGCGTCGGCGATCGCTGCGGTGGTGGCCGCCCGGCCGGGGGCGTCCTCGCGGCCGCGGGCGTGGGCGTGCTGCTGCCAGGGGGAGCCGGCGTCGCCGTCGGCGGCGAGCCGGATGTCGAGGCTGGCGAGCTGCAGGCCGCGCTCCTCGAGCGAGCGGCGCAGCTCGGCGCCGGCCTGCGCGACGGCCTGGACGGCGTCCCCGTTCTGCGCGGTGATCTGGGCGACGAGCCCGTCGGCGCTCTGGCGCAGCCGGACCTCGATGCCGCCGAGCTCCTGCGGGTGCAGCTGCAGGCGGGCGCGGGCGACGCCGCGGGCGGTGGCGACGTGGACGAGGTCGATCATGCGGTCGACGGTCTGGGCCAGGCCGCGCTGCGCCCAGGCCTGCGGCAGCTCGCCGGGCGCGGGGGCGGGCGCCGGCGCGGTCGGGGCCGGTGCGGCGGTGGTCGCGGACGTGGGCGCCGGGGCGGGCGCGGCCGCGGTCGGGGCCGCGGCGGCCGCGGCGGCGGGTGCGCCGTCGGCGCGCTCGCCCGCGGTCGTCGGGGCGGCGGTCGCGTCGCCGGCCGCGGTCGTCTGCCCGTCGGCGGCGGGGGCGCCGGCCGGGAGCGGCGGGCCGCCGGGCAGGCCCGGAGCAGGGGTGGGCGCGGGCGCCGCGGTGCCCGTGGGGGCCGCGTCGCCGGGAAGGTCGTCGGCGTCCGCCCCCGCGGCCACCGGTGCACCGGTGGCCGCGGTCGGGACGCCTTCCGTGCCCGCACCGCCGAGGCCGGGGAGGACCGTGGGCGCCGTCCCTCCGACAGCGCCCGGGTCCCCGGTCTCGGTGGTGGGCACGGACTCCGGCGCCGTCGCGCCGGGGACGGTGGGGAGGACCGGGACGGCGGGGGTCGCGCCCGCCGGGGGCGCGGGGACCGCGGTCGGGGCGGCCGTGGCCGCCGGGTCCTGCAGCTCGGGGGACGCGGGACCGCCGGCGGCGGCCGCGTCGGGTGTGGAGGCCGCGGGCGCCGGGGTCGCGGCGGGCCGCTCGTCGCGGCGCGCGTCGTCGCGGCGCAGCCGGCCGTCGTGGTCGCGTCGCAGGTCGCGACGCTCGCGCGGCGTCTCGGTTCGGTGGCCTTCCGCAGGGGCGGTCCGGGCCGTGGTCTCGGTGAGGAGGGCGGGGAAGCCCGACGGGTCCGCCGGGCGGGCCTCGTTGCGGGCCCGTCCGCCGGGCGGAGCGCCGGGCGGCTCCGCGACTGGGGATGTCCGCATGTCGTCCTAGACGGTCGAGTAGGGCAGGGCGCCCGAGGTCGTGGGGGTGGTGACGGGCGTCGGCGTGAGCGCCGGCACCGGGGTGGTGGCGAGGCCGCCGGCGGGGCGCGCGGCACGCTCGGTCGCGGCGTAGCCGAGCACGCGCTCGACGTACTGCTGCGTCTCGGCGTAGGGCGGCACGCCGCCGTGGCGGGAGACCGCGCCGGGGCCGGCGTTGTACGCGGCCAGCGCCAGCCGCTCGTCGCCACCGAAGCGATCGAGCTGCTGG
This sequence comes from Conexibacter sp. W3-3-2, assembly GCF_009707605.1. Lineage (NCBI taxonomy): Bacteria > Bacillati > Actinomycetota > Thermoleophilia > Solirubrobacterales > Conexibacteraceae > Conexibacter > Conexibacter sp. W3-3-2. Next base: position 3,023,488 of record NZ_WLYW01000001.1, read on the forward strand.
CGCAGGTAGCGCGCTCCACCGTCGAGGGCCTGGACCGGGTCGGTGGGGTCGGTGACCCCGAGCGACGCGGCGGTGCCGGGCATGAGCTGGGTGAGGCCGGAGGCACCGGCGGGGCTGCGGGCCGCGGGATCGAACCCGGACTCCTGGCGCACGAGGGCGCGCAGGAGGGCGGGGTCGATCCCGTGCTTGGCCGCGGCCGCGTCGATCTCGGCTCCGAACGGTTGACCGGACGCGCTCGGCGTCGTCGTCGCGGGGGTGGTCCCGGCGGCGGCGAGCTGCGTCGCGAAGGTGGGGGCGGCGGTCGTCTGCGCGGGCGCGGGGGCGTGCAGCGCGACGGGGGGTGCGGGCGGCGGCGGTGAGCTGCTGGAGCTCGGCGACGCGGTCGAAGGCGGCGATCGGCACGGGTCAGGCGGCCTTCGCGCGGAGGTGACCCTGCAGGGCGATCTCGTCCAGGCGCACGCCCTCGGCGCGCGCGACCTCGAGGCGGTGCGCGGCGGCCTGGCGGTCGCGCAGCCGGTCGAGGACCTCGCGCTTGCGCGAGGCGGCGGTGACGACGGTGCGGCGCGCGTCGACCTCGGCGTCGGCCCGGTCGACCTCGAGCGCGGCGACCAGGCGCGTGCGCTCGAGCCGCTCCACGTACGCCTGGCGGGCGCGCAGGGCGGCGACGTCGACGGCCGCCTCGGCGGCGAGCGGCGCGGCGAAGCGGGCGGACTCGAGCTGCGCGGCGACGGCCTGCAGGCGCGCCTCGTGCCGCTCGCGGTGCGCGAGGCTGGCCGCCAGGGCCTCCTTCGCGCGGTCCTCGTCGTGGACGCGCACCCGGCGCACCCGCTCGAGACCGAAGTCGAACCGCTCCTTCATGACCGGGGTGGTCGGCGGGCCGCCGCGGGCGTGAAGGCCCCTGGACGCAGGTCGGGGTCGCCTCCCCACTTCTGGGGATGGGCTCGAGCTGCGGTCCGCGGAGCGACCGCCGTACGTTTCCCGCGCTCAGCGCAGGGGTTCGTACGGCGCTTCGCCCGGCCGGATCGTGAGGGTCCTCATGCGATGTGAGAAGTCCGTGAGGGCACCGCCACCCGCGGCGGCCGACGCGATTCACTCTGCGCCATCGGCGACCCGCGTCGCCGGTCACCGGCTCAGACCACTGCTCTCGGAGGACTCCCCATGCACCTGTCCAGGACCCAGGGGCGGCGCCGTGCGCTGCTCGCCACCACCACCGTCGCCGCCGCGCTGACGCTCGTCGGGGCCGCCGGCGCGAAGACCGCCGACGGCCCGACGGCGCGGGCGGCCGCCGCGCCCGGGACCGTGAAGGTCAACGCCGGCTACACGCTGGCGGTGCGCGCCACCCCGTCCAGCAGCGGCCGGGTGGTCCGCAAGCTCGCGAACGACACGAAGGTCCGCATCGTCTGCCAGACGCAGGGCGACCGGGTGACCGGCCGCTTCGGCACCTCGACGCTGTGGGACAAGCTGTCCGGCGGCGGCTACGTCTCCGACACCTACGTCTACACCGGCAGCGACCAGCGCGTCGCCCCGGACTGCGGCGGCGCCACCACGCCGGTGAACACGCAGCCCTCCCCCGCTCCGAGCAGCGGCCTGCCCGCGAGCGTGAAGCTCCGCGACGACTACCCGTACCCGACGCGCAGCTGGAACGGCGTCGACCCGTGGAACTTCTACTTCCGCGAGTGCACGAGCTTCGTCGCGTACCGGATCAGCAAGGTCATCCGCGGCTTCGCCAACGGCTACAAGGGCGGCCGCTTCGGCAACGCGATGACCTGGGACGACAACGCCCGCAGGATCGGCATGAAGGTCGACCGCACGCCGAAGGTCGGCTCGATCATGGTCCGCAACTCCGGCCGCTACGGCCACGTCGCGATCGTCGCGAAGGTCGGCAGCGGCGGGAAGCGGATCTTCGTCGAGCAGTACAACGCCGGCGGCACGCACCGGTACTCCAAGGAGTGGCTGACCAAGACGTCGGTGATGACGTTCATCCACCCGTAGCGCCCGGCCGGGCCGGGTCCCGCCGCGTCAGACCGCGAGGTTGAGCGGCGGGATCGCGCTCGGCGAGGCCGCGTGCTGCGGGTCGGCCGGCAGGCCGACCGCAGGGTCGGCGGCCACCGACCCCTCGACGATCCCCGGCACGACGCGCGCTGCGCCCCCGACGACGGCGGCGAGCGCGGCGTCGGCCGCGAGCGCGTCCGGCCGCTCGTCGACCGTCTGCTTCAGGAACGCGTCGATCGCGGGCTTCAGGTCGATGGCGCGGTCGGCGACCGGGTCGGTCCCGCGCTCGTACGCGCCGATCGCGACGAGGTCGCGCTTGTCCTTCTCCGCGGCCATCAGCGCGCGCAGCTCCGTCGCCGCGGCGCGCGCCGCCGGGTCCATGATCTCCCCGACCAGGCGGGAGACGGACTGCAGGACGTCGACCGCCGGGTAGTGGCCCTGGTGGGCGAGCTCGCGCGTGAGGACGACGTGCCCGTCGAGGATCGAGCGGACCGCGTCGGCGATCGGCTCGTTCATGTCGTCGCCGTCGACGAGCACCGTGTAGAGCCCGGTGATCGAGCCGAGCGCGCTGGTGCCCGAGCGCTCCAGCAGCTTCGGCAGGAGCGCGAACACGCTGGGGGTGTAGCCGCGGGTCGCGGGCGGCTCCCCGATCGCCAGGCCGATCTCGCGCTGGGCCATCGCGAAGCGCGTCACCGAGTCCATCATCAGCAGCACGTCGGCGCCCATGTCGCGGAACGACTCGGCGATCGTCGTGGCGGTGAGCGCCGCCTTGATCCGCACGAGCGCGGGCTGGTCGCTGGTGGCGACGACGACCACCGAGCGCGCGAGACCCTCGGGCCCCAGGTCGCGGTCGAGGAACTCGCGGACCTCGCGGCCGCGCTCGCCGACGAGGCAGATGACGTTCACGTCCGCCTCGGTGGCCCGGGCGATCATGCCCAGCAGCGAGGACTTGCCCACGCCGGAGCCGGCGAAGATGCCGAGCCGCTGCCCGCGGCCGCAGGGGACGAGCGCGTCGAGCGCCCGGACCCCGAGCGACACGCGGTCGGTGATCCGCGGCCGCTCCATCGGGGACGGCGGGGACGCCTCGACGCTCGCGAGCACGAGGTCGTCGCCGAGCGCCAGCGGCGGACCGCCGTCGATCGGACGGCCGAGACCGTCCAGCACGCGGCCGAGCAGCGACGCGCCGGTCGGCACGCGCACCGGTGCGCCCATCGCGGTGACGCGGTCCCCGGGACCGATCCCGACGAGCTCGCCCAGCGGCATCAGCAGCGTGCGCCCGGCGCGGAAGCCGACGACCTCAGCGGGCGTCGGGGGCCGGTCGCGGCCGGTCTCGATCTCGCAGACCTCGCCGACCTCCGCCTCGAGGCCGGTCGCCTCGACGATCAGGCCGATCAGGTCGGTGACGCGTCCGCGGCGCCGGTGCAGGTCGGCGCGCCGGACGGTAGCGGCGTGCGCCTCGAGGCGCTCGGCGAGCCCGCCGGTCACGGGATCGCGGGGTCCTCGGCGGTGCGCGCGGCGAGCACGCCGTCGCGGACCGCCTCGCGGGCACGGTCGAGCTTCGTGGCGAGCGTCGCGTCGATCTCCCCCGCGACGGTGCGCACGAGCGCGCCGCCGCGCACCACACGGCGCTCGGTCTGCACCTCGCAGTGCTCGATGCCGCCGAGCTGGGCGACGAGGTCCGGGACCGCGTCGCGGACGAGGTCGAGGTCGTCGGGGTGCACGAGCACGGTGACGCGCTCGCGCTCCACGAGGCAGCGCAGCGCGCCGCGCACGACGTCGACCACGAGCGCGGGGTGCGCGTCGAGCGCGCCGGCGAGGACCTGCTCGGCGATCGCGAACGCCAGCTCGACCGCCGCGTCCTCGGCCTCGCGGGCCAGGCCGTCGCGGACGGCGGCCACCTCGGCGGCCGCCTGCTGCAGCAGCCCGACGGCGGGGGCGACCGCGGCGTGCGCGTCGGCGCGGCCCGCGGCGAGCCCCTCGGCGTGCGCGGCCGCGCGGATCGCGTCGGCCTGGGCCTGCGCCTCGGCGACGAGGTCGCGGGTGCGGTGCAGCGCGGTCCCGGCGACGGGCTCCAGCGCCGGGAAGTCGAAGGCGGCGATCTCGGCCATCAGATGACCTCGTCCTCGGCGTCCTCGCCGCCGCGGCCGAGCGTGATCGCCCCCGCCTCCTCGAGGCGGCGGATGGCGGCGACGACGCGGCCCTGCGCCTCCTCGACGACGGCGCGCCGCTGCGGCTGCGAGGTCTCGAGGTCCTCCTTGAGCATCTCCGCGCCGCGCGTGGACATGTTCGCGAAGATCCGCTCGGCGACCTCGGCCCCGACGCCGCGCAGCGCGGTCCCAAGGTCCTTCTGGTCGACCTCGCGCAGCACCAGCTGGATGTCGCGGTCGGACAGGACGACGATGTCGTCGAAGGTGAACAGCCGCTGGCGGATCTCGTCGGCGAGGTCCTGGTCGTGCTCGGCGACGGCCTGCAGGACGTTGCGCTCGGTCGACCGGCCGGCCCGGTTGAGGATCTCCGCGAGCGAGTCGACGCCACCCGCGGACGAGAACTCCTGGGTGAGGACGTTGGCGAGCTTCAGCCGCAGGCCGCGCTCGATGTCCTCGACGACGCCGGGGTTCGTGTCGCTCATCGTGGCGATGCGCAGCGCCACGTCGGCCTGGGCGTCGGGCGGCAGCGCGGCGAGCACCTTCGCGCCGAGCGTCGTGTGCAGCGAGGCGACGACGAGCGCCTGGGTCTGGCGGGCCTCGTCGGCGAGGAACGTGGCGATCTGCTCGGGCGGCGTCTTGCGCAGGAAGTCGAACGGGCGCAGCTCCGCCGAGGCGGCGAGCGACCCGATGATCTCCTCGGCGCGCTCCTCCCCCAGCAGGTGGACGAGGACCTCGCGGGCGAACTCGGGGCCGCCGATCGCGTAGTAGTCCTTGGCGCTGAACTGCTCGGCGAGCTCGGCGATGACCGCGCGGGTCGTCTCCGCCTTGACGCGCCACATCGACGCCATCTCCGCCGACAGCGCCTCGACCTCGCGCTCGGTGAGGTGGCGCAGGATCTCGGCGGCGCGCTCGGAGCCGATCGAGATGAGGAAGATCGCCGCCTTCTGGCGGCCGTTGAGCCCGTTGAGGAGGATCCGGTCCTCCTGCGTGACGAGCTGGATCTCGGTGTTGACCGCGACCGCCGTGCTCGTGGACATCTACTTCTCCTCCGTGATCCAGGCGCGCAGCTGGCCGGCGACCCGCTCGGGCTCGCGGGCGACGAGCTCCTCGAGCGCCATCGCGCGCGGATCGTTCTTGAACACGCTGAGCGCCTCGTCGGGCGGCGACAGGTCGATCGGGTCCATCTCCTTGCGCGGCGCGGGCAGCGCGGCGTGCCCCTCGACGACCGGCAGCGCGCGCAGCCAGCTCGGCTCGTCGGCGAACGGGTCCGCCTCGCGGCGGCGCAGGTGCCGGGTGACGAAGAAGAGGAACAGCAGCGCGCCGAGGCCGATCGCGACCGCCTTGACGATCCCCTGCATGCCGACGGGGATCAGCAGCGGGCCGGCCGCGGGCGCCGTGGTCGCGGCGGGCGTGGCGGCGAACGCGACCTGGCTGACGGCGAGCGTGTCGCCGCGCGCGGCGCGGATGCCCGCCGCGGAGGTGAGGGCGGTGCGCAGCGCGGCGACGTCGGCGGCGGGGACCTTCTTGTCGACGACGACGGCGACGTCGAGGCGCTGCACCGTGCCGGGCGCGACCTTCGTGCGGGTGACGGTCTTGTCGACGCCGAGGTCGCGCTGCGCGGTCGTCTTGCGGTAGTTGGAGTTGCCGCCCGCCGCGCCGCCGCCGGCCGCGTAGGTCGGGATGTTTGCCGCGGTGCCCGCGGTCGCACCGGTGCCGCCGCCCTGGCTGGTCAGCGTCTCGGTCTCGGTGGTCTCCTTCAGCGGCGTGCCGCGGCGCGCGTACTGGAGCTTCTCCTGCGTGGACTCGCTGAGGTCGAGGTCGGCGGCGACCTGCACCGTCGCCTTGCCGGGCCCGAGCGTGCGGACGAGCAGCGCGTCGAGGGAGGACTCGAGCTGCGCGGCGTAGCGGGCCTCCGCGGCGGGCTTGCCGAGCGTGCCGCCACCGTCACCGGCCATCCCGGTGCCGTCGCCCTGCGGCCAGACGAGCTGCCCGGCGCCGTCGGTGATCGTGACCTTCTTGGGGTCGAGGTCCGGCACGGAGGACGCGACGAGGTTCGCGATCCCGCGGATGGCGGACGGCTCGAGCTCCTCGGCCTTGCCGGTGAGCAGGACCGCGGCGGTGGCGGGCTTCGCCTCGTCGGCGAACAGCTCGTCCTTGGGGAGCGTCAGGCGCACCTGGGCGCCGCCGACCCCGTCGATCGTGCCGAGCGTCTGGGCGATCTGACCCTCGAGGGCGCGCTGGTAGGCGACCTGCTGCTGGAACGAGGAGGCGCCGAGCTTCTGCTTGTCGAGCAGCTCGAAGCCGGGCTGCTTCGGTGCGCCGGAGGTGACGACGCCGGCGGAGGCGAGCGCCATCCGCGCGTCGGTCTCCATGCCCTTCTCGACCGCGAGCTCGGTGCCGCCGCGACGGATCTCGTACTTCACCCCGGCGGCGTCGAGCGCGCCGGTGACCTTCGTGGTCTCGGCCGGGTCCATGCCCGCGGCGACCGTCGAGTAGCTCGGGGCCCCCGCGATCTTCAGCAGCAGGAACGCGACGACCACGAACGCCAGCGCGCTCGCGGCGATCGTGATCTTGCCCCGGGTGGACATGGTCGTGAGGAGCTGCGTGGGCATGGAGGGCTACACCTGGGTTCGCATGACGTCGCTGATCGCGTCGACGGCCTTCGTGCGCAGCTGCGCGGCGAGCTGCATCGCCAGCTGCGCCCGCTCGACGGCGACGACGACCTGGGAGGGATCGGTCGCGGTGCCGTCGGCGAGGCTGCGGGAGGCCTTGGCGGCGTCGTTCTGGAGGGATTCGAGCTTCTGGATCTGGTCGCCGAGCATGCCGCCGAAGCCGCCGCCACCGCCGACGCCACCGGCCGCGCCGGTGCCACCGCCGCCGACCGCGTCGGCCTCGGTGATCGAGGGGATCTGCCACTCGGCGGCCGCCCCGGCCAGTGCCTCGATCGGCATCAGCGCAGGAGGTCGAGCGTGCGGGTGAACATGGACTTCGCCGTCTGCATGGCGGTCGCGTTGGCCTCGTAGGCGCGCGAGGAGCTGATGAGCTCGACCATCTCGGTGACGGTGTTGACGTTGGGCAGCTCGACGTAGCCGTCCTGGCCGGCGTCGGGGTGCCCGGGGTCGTAGACGCGCCGGTTGGGCGCGCTGTCCTGCACGATCGCCGCGACCTGCACGCCGCGTGAGGGCGCGGCGCCGGTGCGGCCCATGGCGCCCTCGAGGGCGGAGGCGAAGGTCGCGCGGGCGCCGCCCGCGGCCTCCTGGAGGACGACCTCCTTGCGGCGGTACGGCTGGCCGTCCGCGCCGCGGGTGGTCTGCGCGTTGGCGAGGTTCTCGGACGTGACGTCCATGCGCAGGCGCTCGGCGCTGAGGCCACTGCCCGCGATGTCGATGGCGTCGAACAGGCCCATGGGGGACTCAGCGGTTCCCGATCGCGGACTGGATGATCCCGGTGCGCGCCTTCGTGACCGCGACGAGGGCCTGGTACATGAGGCCGTTGCGGGCCTGGCCGGCCGCCTCGACGTCCATGTCGACGGAGTTGCCGTCGATGCGGACCGGGGCCGACGCGTCGGTGCGCTGCACGATCGCGGTGCGCCGGACGGCGTCGCGGTCGTCGGCGGCCATCGCGGCGGAGAGCTGGCCCTCGAAGTCGACCTCCTGGCGGCGGTAGCCGGGGGTGTTGACGTTCGCGATGTTCTGCGCGATCGCCGTCTGCCGCTGCGAGGTGCCGTGCATGGCGGCCTCGAGGGCGAGCTGGGTGGTGTCGAAGAGCTGCACGGATGGCGTCCTTGGGTGGTGCACCCCTGCCGCCCGTCCTGGGCTGGTGGTGCGGCGACCGCCGTCCGTGGAGGTCACTCGGGGTGGTCGGCCCGGACGCCCGCGGGTTGAGCGCGACACCTGTCGCGGTGGACGCGCGGCCTCCCCAGAACTGGGGACCCCCGGCGCGGGCGGCGGGCGGCGCCGCGGGGCGCCGCGGCCCGGTCGGGGCCACGGGCGCGAGCGCGCGCGCACGAGGGCGGGGCCGCGCGGCTCAGGCGGCGGCGCGGGCGTAGCCCGCGGCGGCGCTGCGGCCGCGGTGCAGGCCGCCGAGCTGGGCGCGGGCGGCGGCGACGGCGTCGCCGAGCGCGAGCGTCACGAGCTGCTGGGTGCCGGCGGCGCGCTCGAGCGCGGCGCGGTCCTCGGGCCGCAGCCCGGCCGGGGCGAGGTCCATCAGGCGGCCCATGAGCGCCTCGCGGCGCACGTGGAGCGCGTCGAGCTCGTCGGCGCGACCGTCGAGGACGAGCGCGAGCTCCTCCTCGGCGAGCGCGGCGAGGGCGACCGCGGGGCTCACGCGACCATCGGCGGGAGCGACCCGCCGCCGCCGGGGGTGGTGCCGCCGGGCTGGCTGCCCGCGGCGAGCTGCGCCCACGCGTCGCGCAGGTCGTCGAGCAGCCGGATGACGGTGCGGAGCTTGTCCGCGTCGCGCTCCAGGCGCGCCTCGATCATCTGCCGCTTGCAGTAGACGTAGATCGCCTGGAGGCGCTCGGCGAGCTCGCCGGCGTCCATGTTCAGCGTCGCGAGGAGCTCGTCGACGATCGCCTCCGCGCGGGTCAGGCGGTCGCCGCCGTGCTTCCACGCGCCCTCGCCGAAGGCGGCCTCGGTCTGGCGCAGGAAGCGCAGCGCGCCGTCGTAGAGCATCACGACGAGCTGCTCGGGGGACGCGGTCAGGACGCTGCTCTCGCGGTACGCGGCGGGTCGGGCGTACGGGTTCATGGGGCGGAGGCCTCCGTGGTGTCGGTCGGGGTGAGACGCATGGCGGTCGGGCTAGGCCTGGCCGAGCGCGCCGAGCAGGTTGGACTGCTGGCTCTTGCTGCGGGACAGGGCGGTCTCCAGCGCGGCGAACTGCTTGCGCAGCAGCTCCTCGCGGCTGGCCAGGCGGGAGTCGAGGCGGCTCATCGCGTCCTTCAGGCGCGTGACCTCGCTGCCCGCCGCGGTGGCGGCGCCCTCGATCGTGCCGCCGACCTGGGTGGCCGGGGTGAGGGCGCCCTCGAAGCGCTGGGCGAAGCCGTCGACCCCGCCGCCGCCCAGAAGGCGCCGCACGGCGGTCGGGTCCGCGGCGAGCGTGGCGGCGAGCTTCGTGGTGTCGAGCTTGAGCTTGCCGGCGACGGCGTCGGCGCTGAACGTGGCGGAGCCGGTGGCGTCCCCGGTGGTGATGCCGAGGTCGGCGAGCGCGTCGGTGGCCTCCGGGTTGCCGGAGACGACCGCGCCGATCTGCCCGCGGAGGTTCGAGAGGATCCCCTGCAGCGCCGGGTCGCCGAACAGCGCGCCCTTGCGCGCGTCGGCGGAGGTGGACGCGTCCGGGACGCGCTTCTCGGTGAGCTTGCCGCGGACCGTGTCGACGGTCGCGTTGTAGGCGTCGACGAACGCCTTGAGCTTCTCGGTGATCGCGGCGGTGTTCGGCGCGGGCGCCCCGGCGGTCACGGTGACCTCGCCGGCGGTGACGGCCTTGAGCGTCAGCTCGACGCCGGGGACGGCGGTGGTCACGACGTTGGAGGACGCGGTGCCGGGGACGCCGTCGACGGTGAACTGGGCGTCCAGGCCGGCCTTCGCCTTGCCGGTGTCCTCGACGAGCCCGGCTCCGGAGGCGGTGATCGTGGCGGCGGCCCCGGTGGTCTTGCCGGAGAGGACGAGCTGCCCGCCGACGTTGACGGCGTACACGCCCGCGTCGGCGGAGGCGTTGATCGCGGCGACGGCGTCGTCGAGCGTGGCGCCGGCGGTGAGGTCGACGGTGGTCGAGCCGATCGTCAGCTGCGACGTGCCGGCCTGCGGGGTGAACGCGTAGGTGCGCTGGGGTGCGCGCGCGAGCTGCCCGACCTCCAGGCGCACCCCGCCGGGGGCGGCGCCGGCGATCTGGCGGGCGGTGATCTTCGTGGTGTCGGAGCTCTCGACGGTCTGGGTCTCGCCCCAGGTGGCGGCGGAGCGCAGCGCGACCGCCGCGGTCTGCAGGGCGCTGAGCTTGCCCTTGACCTCGTTCCAGCCGTCCTGGCGGGCCTGGGCGGCCGCCTGCCGCAGCTGCAGGCGGACCTTGCCGTTGCCCTCCACGGCCATCATCGAGCTGATGATGGACTCGGTGTCGAGCCCGGACGCCATGCCGCTGAAGCTGATCGGGCTCACGCCGCGTCGCCCCCCTGTCGGCGGCCGGGCGCGCCGGTCCCGAGGGCGGTGACGACCTCCGCGGGCGGGACCGCGCGCAGCACGCGGCCCTCGAGGTCGCAGAGGGCGATGACGAGCCGGCCGTCGAGGTGACCGTCGTCGAAGACGATCTGGTGGCCGTCGTCGTGCAGCTCCTCGAAGAGGCGGTTGGCGGCCTCGACCTCGGCCCAGACGTCGGCGGGGATGTCCCCCGGGACGGCGGGCTCGTCGGCGAACGCCGGCGCGGTCAGCGCGGCCTTGACCGCCTCGCGGTCGGCGCGCCGCGCCCGGGCGGCGGCGAGGTCGTGGACCTGGGCGACGTGTCCTGTGGTGAAGCTCATGCCGATCCCTCCTGGATCTCCGGGCGACCCGTCCGTGGGTCGTGTCCGCGCCTTCCGGTGATCGGTGTCCCCGGGGCGCCCTTGAGCGACCCCCTGGACGTTCGGTCGAGGGGCGGCGGGCAGCTGGATGTGGCGCGCGTACGGCACGCGCTCAGCCGGTGGGCTGGAGGTCGGGGGTGCCGGCGCGCAGGCGGCGCGCCTCGTCGGCGAGCGCCCGCGCGTCGTCGTCCAGGCCGCGGGCGACGGCGACCTCGCTGAGCCCCTCGAACGCGCGCGCGTCGGGGCCGGCGTGCTCCACGACGGCGATCCACTCGTCGGCGGCGGACTCCAGGAAGCCGCGGCGCAGGTACAGCCGGGCGAGCGCCTCGCGGCGTTCGCGCCAGGGCGCGTCGACGGCGTCGAGCACGGGCGCGAGCCGTTCGAAGGCGTCGAACTGCTCCAGGCGCGCGAGCGCGTCGAGCATCGTCAGCGCCGGCGGGCCGGCGGCGGCGGGCAGCGTCCCGGCGGCGGGGGTCGCGGCGGGCGCGTCGCGCCAGGCGCGCAGGGCGGCGACCTCGGCGGCGGGCAGGCCGACCGCCGCGGCGGCGTCGAGCTGCGCGTCGGCGACCGCGGTGCCCGCGGCGAGGCGGCAGAACAGGGCGGTGCGGGCCGCGGCGTCGGCGCACGAGGCGTCGGCGGGCACCTCCTCGGCGACGGTGCGGGCCCCGTCGAGGTCCCCGGTGGAGAGCAGCGCCTCGGCGAGGATCGCGCGGGCGGGGTGCGCGCCGGGCTGGGCGTCGAGCACGCGGCGCAGCAGCGTCGCGGCGGTGCCCACGGCGCCGTGCTCGAAGCAGGCGATGCCGACAAGGAACGCGGCGGTCGGGGCGAGCGGGCCGCCGAGCGCCTCGATCTCGGAGACGACCGTGTCGCCGGGCCGGCCGGCGCGCAGGAGCACGAGGGCGAGCTGCTCGATCGTGCCGAGGTAGCCGGGGTGGTCCACGAGCGCGGTGCGCAGCAGCTGCTCGGCGGCGGCGAGGTCGCCCTGGTCGCGGCGGACCTCGGCGAGCGCGCACGCGGCCATCGAGGTGCCGCAGCCGACGGTGGCGCTGTAGCGGCTGGGCGCGTCGCCCATCTCCTGGCAGCGGGCGAAGAGCTCGGCGGCGCGGTCGAGGTCGCCGCGCGCGCGGGCGCTGAAGCCCTGCTCGTAGACGACGTCGGTGAAGCCGGGCAGGAAGCCGAGGATCTCCGCGGCGACCGCGTCGACCTCGTCGAGGCGACCGGTGACGCGCAGGGACTTCACGTAGCGCGCGGCGAGCGACGGGACGTACCCGTAGCTGCTGCGGCCCGGGTCGCTGCGCAGCGCGGCCCACGCGTGCGCGAAGCGGTCGTGCGCGCGCTCGTTCTCGCCGGCGGCGGCGTACTCGCTGCCGAGGTTGAAGGCGAGGAACGGGGTGTCGACGCCCTCGGCGGCCTGCTGCTCGAGCAGCTCGATGTTGCGGCGCGACTTGCCCTTCGCGTCGCGCACGGCTCCGAGGTAGCCGAAGTGCTCGACGCGCACGGGGGTCCGCTCGATCCGCTCGGCGAGGTAGCCGGGGAGGTGGTGGGCGATCTGCTCGTGGACGCGGCCCTCGAAGCGGTAGGCCGGCCGGTTGCGGAACACGCGCAGCGCGTCGTGGGTGACGGCGGTGCCGTCCTCGAGGTCGCCGGTGTGGTTGACCTCGACGAGGTAGAACGCCTCGCGCCAGGTGCGGCCGGTGAGGGCGCGCAGCGCGGCGACGTCCTCCTCGATCAGCACCTCGTCGGCGTCGAGGTAGAGGGAGCCAGTCGCCGGTGGCGGCGTCGAAGCTGACGTTGCGGGCGGCGGCGAAGTCCCCGGTCCACTCGTGGTGCAGGATCCGCGCGCCGTGCTCGCGCGCGATCTCGACGGTGCGGTCGGTGGAGCCGGTGTCGACGACGACGATCTCGTCGACGGCGTCGCGCACCGCGGCCAGGCAGCGGCCGAGCATCGCCTCCTCGTCCTTGACGATCATGCACAGCGAGAGCGTCAGGCCCTCGGCGGGACGGGCGCGCGCGGCGACGCGGCGGGCGCGCTCGTCGAGCGTGCGCAGCGCGGCGGTGACGGCGGGCGGCAGGCCGGGCATGCGGGTGAGCCCGGCGGCCTTGCGGCGGGCGACCTCGCGCAGGTTGCCGGCGGCGTGCGGCAGCTCGGGGTCGAGCCGCAGCGCGGCCTCGAACAGGCGGGTGGCGGGGCGCAGCGCCCCGAGCTCGTAGAGCGCGACGCCCGCCCAGTTGAGCAGCAGCGGCTCGCGCGGGTCGTCCTCGAGCAGCTCGAGCGCCGCGTCGGCGACGGCGGCGAACACGGGCGCGACGACGGCGATCGCCGAGCCGTGGACGCCCAGTCCGGCCTGCAGGAGCGCGGAGCGCGCCTCCCAGCGGCGGTGCGGGTCCTCGACGTGCGCGGCCTCGCCGAACAGGCCCCGGTAGGCGGCGACGTCGCGGCGCGCGAGCAGCGCCTGCGCGCGCGGGACGAGCAGCGCGGCGGGTGTCGCGCGCGCCTGCGGAACGGGCGGCAGCGCGATACCGGTCCGCTCGGACGGATCGGGCGAGGGCGTGAGGCGGAGGGCCATGCCCAGGGTGGTCGGACAGCCGACGGCGCCTTTGAGTTCGTGGACGTCCTCCCCAGAAGTGGGGATGGAGACATTCGACACACGGACGACGCAAATACCAAGAAGCGGGGATATCGCTCCTAGCACATGGGGCCGACACTCTCCCTGTCCCCGCCGGTCACGCAGCCACAAAGGACCAACGAACCCATGCAGCAGGTCACCAGCAAGCCCCACCGCCGACTGTCCTCCGAGGACGCGCTGGCGCTGTGGAAGGAGTACCGCCGGACCGAGGATCGCGCGCTGCGCGACCGCCTCGTCCTCACCTTCGCGCCGCTCGTGAAGTACATCGTCTACAAGAAGGTCCGCGAGATGCCGGCCCGCTGCGAGGTGGAGGACTTCATCTCCTGCGGCCTCGAGGCGCTGATCCAGTCGATCGACCGCTACGACCCGGCGAAGGGCGCGACGCTCGAGCAGTACGCGTGGACGCGGATCCACGGTGCGGTGCTCGACGAGCTGCGCCGCCAGGACTGGGCGCCGCGTTCGGTCCGCCGCTGGGAGCGCGACATGGAGAAGGCCGCCGACGAGTTCACGACGCTGCACGGCCGCCGCCCGAAGACCGAGGAGCTCGCCGCCGCGATGGGGGTCACGGCCGCCGAGCTGCGCCGCAAGCGCGACGAGGTCACCCAGTCCGACGTCACCTCGCTGAACACGACGGTGATGAGCGACGACGAGACGACGATCGAGCGCCTGGACACGATCGCGTCCAAGGACGAGCGCCTGGACCCGATCCACATGGCGGCGACCGACGAGGCGAAGACGAAGTTCCGCGCCGCGTTCGCCCGGCTGCCCAGGCGCGAGCGCGAGGTCGCCGTGCTGCTCTACGTGAAGAACATGACGCTGGCCGAGATCGGCGACATCCTCGGGGTCAGCGAGTCGCGGGTCTGCCAGATCCACGGCGCGATGAAGAAGACGCTGCGCGCGGCGCTCGACGCCGACGAGGCGCTGTTCAAGGCCGTCGCCTGACGTACCGCCTCACCCCGCAGGTCCCTCCCTCCCCTCCCCGCGAGCGCCCCGTTCCCACCGGGGCGCTCGCGCGTTCTGCGGACCCGGCCGACACGTCCGATACAGAACGGTACAGTCTCGTTCCGTGCGTGCCCTGACCTACCTCGGCCCCCGCGACCTGCAGTGGCGCGAGGCCCCCGACCCCGTCCTCGCCGGCGACGGCCAGGCGATCGTCCGCCACCTCGCAGTGGCCACCTGCGACCTCGACGCGCTGATCGTGTCCGGTCGCTCCCCGTTCCCGGCCCCGTTCACGCTCGGCCACGAGGGCGTCGCCGAGGTGCTCGAGATCGGCGACGGCGTCACCACGGTCCGGCCGGGCGACCGCGTGCTCGTGCCGTTCCAGATCTCCTGCGGCACCTGCGGCGCGTGCCGGGCCGGGCGCAGCGGCAACTGCGAGACCGAGGCGCTGGGCACCACCTACGGCTTCGGGTTCGGAGAGGAGCTGACGCGCTTCGGCGGCTTCCTCGCCGACCGCGTCCTCGTGCCGTACGCGGACGCGATGCTCGTCCGGCTCCCCGACGGGCTCGCCCCCGAGGTGGCGGCGGGCGCGTCGGACAACCTCACCGACGCGTACCGGGCGGTCGCCCCGGCGCTGGCGCAGCGCCCGGGCGCCCCGGTGCTCGTGGTCGGCGGCGCGATGTCCGGGTCGATCGGCGTGTACGCCGCCGGGCAGGCCGTCGCGCTGGGCAGCGAGGACGTCCTCTACGTCGACGCCGACCCGGGCCGGCGCGCGCTGGCGCAGGCGTACGGGGCGCGGACGCTCGACCACGTCCCCGACCGCGTCGACCGCCGCTTCCCGGTGACGGTCGACGCGAGCGCCAGCCGCGAGGGCCTCGCGCTGGCGCTCGGGAGCCTCGACCGCGACGGGATCTGCACGAGCACCGCGATCTACTTCGACCCGGCGACCGTGCCGTCGTTCCCGCTGCTGGGCATGTACGTCATGGGCTCGACGTTCGTGACCGGGAGGATCCACGCGCGCCGCGACGCGCCCGCCGTGCTCGACCTGCTGGCCGCCGGGACGTTCGACCCCGCCCCCGCGACCACGCGCGTGGTCCCGTTCGACGAGGCGGCCGACGCCCTGGTCGAGGACTACGTCAAGCTCGTCTTCACGAGATGAGCGCCGCCCGCGACCGCGTCCTGCACACCGCCACGAAGCTCTTCCACCGGGAGGGCATCCGCGCGGTCGGGGTGGACCGGATCGCCGCCGAGGCGGGCGTCTCGAAGATGACGCTCTACCGGCACTTCGCGACGAAGGACGAGCTCGTCGCCGCCGTCCTCGTCGCGCGCGACGAGCCCGCGCTCGCGCTGCTCGCCGCCGCGGCCGACCACGCCGAGGGCGGCGCGCGCGGCGCCCTGCTCGCCCCCTTCGCGCTCCTCGATCCGTGGTTCGCCTCGCGCGGGTTCCGCGGCTGCCCGTTCATGAACGCGCGGCTCGAGCTCGCCGACGCCGACCACCCGGCGAGCGTCGTCGCCGCCCGCCACAAGGCGGCCACGCGCGACCACTTCCACGCCCGCGCGGTCGCCGCGGGCGCCGCCGACCCCGACGCGCTCGCCGACCAGCTCGCGATCCTCTTCGACGGCGCGATCGTGCAGGCGCAGCTGCGCGACCCCGCGTCGGTCGCCGCCGCCGCGCGCGCCGCCGCCACCGCGCTGGTCGACGCGGCGCTGGGCTAGCGCCGCGGGTCAGCGCAGCCGCGTCGGCCGTGCCGCGAGCTGGGTGCTCGACGGCCGGACGAGCGTGGTGCTCACGCCTCGGCACCCGCCGGGGTCCGGCCGGGCGAGGACGCCCACGACGGGCGGCCCGGCGTCGGGCGCGCGATCGGGAAGCCGGTGAGGAGGAACCGCGGCGGCGGCGGACCGCCCCACTGGTTGATCGTGCCGGGATGCATCGACCAGGTCTTCGGCTCGTAGCCCTCACGCATCTGCGCGAGCTCGGAGCAGCACTCGACCATCGCCCCGTCCTCGTCATGGAGGTAGAGGAAGTGGTTGTTGCCGGGCCCGTGACGCGACGGCCCCCAGATGCACTTGCGCCCGCGGTGCGCGCGGAGCCTGTCCGCGACCCGACCCAGGGCGTTGAGATCCGGGAACGCGTAGGCGTAGTGCGAGAGCTCCGCCTTCGGGGCCCGCGTCAGCGCGATGCCGTGGTGGTCGTCGTCACAGTGCCACCAGGACGCCAGCACCCCCATCCGGTCGGCGTTGCGGAAGCCCATCGCCTCCAGGAAGCGATCCTCCGCACGGTGGTTCCAGACCTTCGTCGAGACGTGCTCGAAGTGCGTCGGCCGCCCGTCCCGCAGCGGCACGTCGACGGTCTCCATCCCGCAGAACAGCTTGTAGACGTGTCCGCCCGGCGAGAGGACCTTCAGCGCCCGGTCGATGCCCGGCTCGCCGTCGTAGACCCCGCCGAGGAGCGTCGCGCCCGCGGCGGGCAGTGCGCTCTTGGCCCGCTCCAGCGCCGCGGCGTCCTCGACCTGCATCGCGAGGTGGTCGTAGCCACGGTTGCTGCCGTCCTGCACGAGGATCAGCTCGTGATGACGGTCGTTGCACGTGAGGTACGCCACGCCCGCGGTACGCTCGACCTCGGTCAGGCCGACGACCTGCTCCTGGAAGTCGACGGCGCGGTCGAGGTCGGCGACGTTGAGGGCGATGTGCCCGATGCGGGTGACCATGGGATCTCCTGTTCAGCTGGTCTCGGTGAGGAGCGCCTCGACGGGGCGAGGCGCGCGGCCGGTGAGCCGCTCGACGTGATCGGTCGGCGTGCCGTCGGCACCCGACGCGAAGTAGGCGGCCATGCGGACCACGTGCTCGATCTCGAAGGGCGATGCCCCCCGACGGGCGAGCCCGCGCGCGGCGAGGCGGGCGGGGATCGGGAGATAGCGCGCTCCCACCGCCGCGGCGATCTCGGCGAGCGTGACGCCGCGTGGACCGGTGAGCTGCCACGCCCCGGTCGCCGGCCTCGGGTCCAGCAGCACGCTCGCGGCGACGGCCGCCACGTCGCGCAGGTCGATCATCGCGATCGGCGCGCGGCCGAGCGGGGCGACGAGCACCGGCCCGACGCGCGGGAGCCCGAGCACGCCCTGCTGGAACATCGACGGTCGCAGGAAGGAGAAGCCCATCCCGGACGCCTCGAGCAGCTGCTCGGTCCGCCAGTGGGCGGTCGCGGTGGCGGACGCGCCGTTGGGACCCAGCGATGCGGCGCCACCGGAGACCTTCACCACGTGCCCGATCCCCGCGTCGGCCGCGGCCCGGACCGCGGCCGCTTCGAGCAGGTCCTGCTCGGGACCGTGCGGGGTGACGAGGAACAGCCGGGTGGCGCCGTCGAGCGCCCGCCGGACCGAGGGCTCGTCGCGCAGGTCGACCTCGGGCCGTCGCAGCGCCCGTGCCTGCGCGCCGCGCGCTTCGAGCAGCCGCATGACCTCGCCGCCGATCCGGCCGGTCGCTCCGAGGACGGCGATCACGTCGCCGACACCCCGCGAAGGGCGGCGACCGCCTGCCCGACATCCGCCACGCGGCCCGCCGCGAACACGAACCGGTCGGGACGCAGGAGCGCGAAGGTCAGCGCCCGGTCGTGCAGCCACGCGCCGTCGGCGCCCGGGTCGGCGACGGCGACGCCGGCCTCCTCGAAGAGCGAGGCCGCGACCGCGTCGGTCGTCACGGCGACCCAGCCGCGCGGCAGACGGTCGTCGAGTCGCCCGGTCTGGGGGAAGAGCGTCCCGACGGCGCGCCGCGGCGGCAGACGGTGCGGCGGGTGGGAGAACGCGCCGGCGCCGTAGGTCGGCAGCGGCTTGACGTTCGCGGCGAGGAACCGCTGGACGCGGGTCCCGTCGATCGCGTGCAGCCACGCGTCCCGCGCGCGGACGACCCACGGCGTGGTCGCCTGGACGATCCCGCCCATGAGGTTCGCCGTGCGCTGCATCGCCTCCACGTGTGGTCGGCGTTCGGTCTCGTAGCTGTCCAGCAGCGCCTCGGGCGCCCCGCCCAGGACGGCGGCGAGCTTCCACGAGAGGTTCGCCGCGTCGCGCGCGCCGGAGGAGAACCCCTGGCCCGCGAACGGTGGCATCACGTGCGCGGCATCCCCGGCCAGCAGCACGCGCCCGCGTCGCCAGGTCGCGGCCGTGCGCGTGTGGAACGTGTAGACGACCGCGCGCTCGACCTCGACCGTCTCGCCGTCGAGCCACTCGTCCAGCGCGGCGCGGACCGCGGCCGGCTCCAGGAACGGCGCCGGGTCCTCGCCAGGGTGGAGCATCCACTCCCAGCGGTGGCGTCCCGGAGACATCGGGAGCGTGACGGTGGGCCGGGCGGCCCGCCCGACGAAGTGCGGATGCGGGACGCGGGCGAGCGGCCGGTCGACCAGCGCGTCGACGACGATCCAGCGCTGCGGGGCCGTTCGGCCCACGAACGGGACCTGCAGGCGCGCACGGACCGCGCTGCCACCGCCGTCGCATCCGATCAGATAGCGGGCCGAGAGCCTCTCGCCGCGCCCGCCGCTGGTCGGCCTGACGTGCACGTCGACGCGGTCCGCCCGACGGTCGATCGTCTCCAGCTCGACGCCACGACGGATCTCCACCGTCGGCCGGTCGGCGAGCGCGCGGAGGAGGGTGCGCTCCATCGCCGGCTGGTTGATCGACACGAGCGGCGGATGGCCGAGCCGACCGACCGACGCGGCGAGGACCTCGACCGCGCGGCCGTCCTCGGTGACCACGCTCGCGCCCGCCTGCACCTGGGCGTCGGCGAGCACCGCGCCGTCCAGGCCGACGGCCTGGAGGATCCGGAGGACCTCGTCGTCCACGACCGCCGCCCGCGGGAGCGGGTACACGTCGTCCGCCCGATCGATCGCCAGGACGCGGACGCCCTGGTCGCCGAGCAGCAGCGCAAGCAGCTGCCCGACGGGACCCAGGCCGCAGACGAGGACGTCGACCATCAGACCGGGACTGCCGTCTCGGTGATCGTGTTCGTCAGGGTGCCGATCTGGTCGATCTCGAGCTCGATCGTCTGTCCGACGCGGATCCAGCGGTCGAGCTCCAGGCCGCAGCAGCCAGGCAGCGTGCCCATCGACAGCACGTCGCCGGCGTCGAGCCGCTCGCCCGCGGAGCAGTAGGCCAGCATCGCGCCGAGCGTGTGCTGGGGGTTCGCCGCGCTGCCCTCGCACCAGACCTCGCCGTCCACGCGGACGCGGCCGGTGGCCGCCGTCCAGTCGGGCAGCGCGTCGGCGGTGAGGACGTCCGAGCCGATCGAGTTGCAGAACGTCTTCGCCTTGACGACCGGACCGAAGACGTTGCGGCGCGCGTCGTCGGCCTGCACCTCCCGGGCGGACCAGTCGTTCAGCACGACCCAGCCGCCGACGGCCTCGAGCGCCTCCTGGGGGCTGGCATCCACGAGCGGCTTCGCGAGCACGCACGCGAGCTCGAGCTCGAAGTCGAGCCACCGGGTGTGCTTCGGCCACCACATCTCCTCGCCGTCGGCGAGCGTCGCCGCGTGGTTGCCGACGTAGAAGGTCGGGGCTTCCTTGAACCGGGCGTTGGGCCTGAGCTTCGGGAACGTCTTTCCGGTGACGCGCTCGAACGTCGCGATCACCTTCGGGACGGGCGCCGGGAAGAACTTCGTCGCGAGCACGCGGCTGGAGGCGATGACGTGGTCCTCGTAGAGCATGAACGCGCGCATGGAGCGCGGCCGGAACGGCAGGCCGGCGGTCGACGGGTCGGCGGCGGTGGCGGTCAGGGCGGCCTCGCGCGCAGCGGGCGTGAGCGCCAGGAACGAGAGCAGGTCACCGTCGTGGTCGACGCGGACCCAGCCGGCCGCGGTCTCGGCGATGACGCCGTCGGGTGTGGAGCGGAGCTTCATGGCGGAGCCTTTCGAGCTAGGAGGAGATGGCGTGGCGGACACGAGGAAGCAGGGCGCGCTGGTCGTCGGTCTCGCGCCGGGCGCGGAGCGCCGCGATGCCGGCCTCGATCTCGGCCCGGACCAGGTCGCGGCACTCGGCGCGTGCGTCGGGATCGCTCGCACGACCGGACCACGGGGTCGTCGGGATCGGGGCGCCGAAGCGGAAGTAGAGGCGGTCGGTCCCGGGCAGACCGGCAAAGCCGGAGCCCTTGACCACGAGGGTGCCCAGGTCGGGGCGCCCCACCCGCCGTGCGACCGCGCGCGCGGGGGCGGCGAGCCGGCTGTCCATGTCGAGGAGCACGTCGAAGCGATCCTCGGCGCCGACCGCGGCGAAGGGGACGATCGGGGCTCCGGCCTCGATCGCCATCCGCGCGAAGCCGGTGCGCTCGCCCCAGAGCAGCTCGTATCGCTGGCCCCGCCGCTTGTAGACCTCGCGGGCGCCGCCCGGGAAGACGAGGACGGCCTCGCCCGCGGCGAGGAGCGCGGCGCAGTTCTCGCGCGTGCCGGGAACGGCCCCCATGCGGATCAGGAGGTCACGCCAGCCCGGCACCGCGAAGTGGAAGCTGTCCCCCATCCCTCGGACGCGGACGCCGCGTCGGCGCTCGAGCTCACGGACGAGGGTGGGGAGATCCTGCATGCCGAGGAGCTGGTGGTTGCCGACGAGCATGAACGGCCCGCTCGTCGGGACGTGCTGGAGGCCCTGGAGCTCGGGACGGGTGGCGCGGTGTGCGACGTCGATCGCGACCTTCAGGACGTCCGCGACGCGGCTCGCGGGGATCGGGAGCGGGCTGTCGATGTCCGGCATGGATGACAAGCTATCTCAAGTCTGATGATCTTGTCAATCTTGTGAGGCGCGATCACCATGCCGCTACGATCTCCGCATGGCCAACGACGCGTCCCCCCCAGCGCCGTCCGATCGCCGGGCGCGCCGCAAGGCCGAGACCCGGGCGCGCCTGCTCGACGGCGCTCGCGTCGTCTTCGCACGACAGGGCGTGGACGCCACGCGGATCAACGAGATCACCGAGGAGGCCGACATCGGCTTCGGCTCCTTCTACAACCACTTCGAGAGCAAGGACGCGATCGTGGCGGCCCTCGTCGAGGAGCAGGCCGTCGGTCTCGCCGCAGCGATCGACGCCGCGACGGAGGGGGTCGACGACGTCGCGGAGATCGTCAGCGTCGCGCACCGCGCACTGATCCAGCACGCGCTCCGGGACACCGACCTGGGCTGGCTGCTCGTCCGGCTGGAGGCGTCGCACGACGTCGTCTCGCTCGCTCTCGGGCCCTACGCCGCGCGCGACCTCGAACGCGGGATCGCGGCGGGCCGGTTCGCCGTCGACGACGCGGCGATCGCCCTGGTCGCCTCCGGTGGCGCGCTGCTGGCCACCGTCCGCGCCGCACTCCAGGGCCGGTTCGTCGGGGACGTCGGCGTCGCGCACGCGGCAGCGGTGCTGCGGATCTTCGGCGTCCCCGCGAGCGAAGCCGCCGAGGTCGCCTCCCGCCCGATGCCGACGGTGGACGCGCCCGCCCCGTCGGCCGGCGGGCCCGGGCGCCCCGTCCCCGGCTCGCCCAGGTCCGCGACACCACGCGGGTGACGCGGCCGCCGCACCCCCG
This sequence comes from Conexibacter sp. W3-3-2, assembly GCF_009707605.1. Lineage (NCBI taxonomy): Bacteria > Bacillati > Actinomycetota > Thermoleophilia > Solirubrobacterales > Conexibacteraceae > Conexibacter > Conexibacter sp. W3-3-2. Next base: position 3,045,270 of record NZ_WLYW01000001.1, read on the forward strand.
CCGGACGGACCTCGACCGTCCGTCCGCCCCGGTCAACCCGCCGGGCGCCCGGCCGACCATCCGGCCCGAGATGGAACGCGGCCTCTACATCGCGGCGTCCGGGATGCTCGCCGAGCAGGTCCGTCAGGACCAGCTCGCCAACGACCTGGCCAACGCCTCCACCCCCGGCTACAAGTCCGACCGCGTGAGCCAGCACAGCTTCGCGCGGGAGCTCGACCTCGTGAACCGCCGTTCCGGTGCCGCCGTCGGCACGCTCGGGGCGGGGGCGATCATCGCCGAGAAGCGCACCGACCTCACGCCGCAGACGCTGAAGGAGACCGGCGAGCCGCTGGACCTCGCCGTCGCGGGCGAGGGCTACTTCCAGGTGCAGACCGCGCAGGGCGTGCGCTACACGCGCGACGGCAGCTTCACCGCCGACGCGCAGGGCCGCCTCGTCGACCAGGCCGGGGACCCGGTGCTCGGCGCCGACGGCCGGCCCGTCCGGCTGAACGCGGACGGCACCGTCGACCCGGCGCGGGTCGGTGTCGTGGCGCTCACGAACGTCGCGAAGGCCGGGGACGGCCGCTACACCGGCACGCCGGACCGCGGCGCGGAGACCGGCACGGTGCGCACCGGGGCGATCGAGACCTCGGGCGTCGACGCGTCCCGCACGATGATCGAGATGATCGGGTCGCTGCGCGCCTTCGAGGCGGGTCAGCGGGCGATCACCACGATCGACGAGACGCTGCGCCTGGCCTCCGGCCAGGTCGGCAACCTGCCCGGCTGAGCCGCGCGCCGCCGCCAGGTCCCCGGATCCGGCGGACGGACCTGGACGCACGTCCGACCGCGCTCAAGCTGCGCCCCGCCTGACCGACCACCGGACGGAACCGGCGCGAGCCCTCACTCGCGAACCCTCACTCCGCACTGGAGATCCGGATGTTGGAAGGCATGTACACCGCGGCCGCCGGCATGGCGGCACAGCAACGCAGGCTCGACAGCCTGGGCAACGATCTGGCGAACGTCTCGACGACGGGCTACAAGCACGTCCGCGTCGCGTTCCGCGACCTCGTCTACACGCAAGCCGCCCGCGGCGGCGCCGACGGGGTCGAGCTCGGCAGCGGCGCGGCCGTCCGGACGCTCGGCCGCACGACGCAGCAGGGCGCGATCAAGCAGACCGGCGAGCCGTTGGACGTCGCGATCACCGGTGAGGGCTTCCTCGCCGTGCGGATGCCCGACGGCCGCCAGGCGCTCACCCGCGACGGCCAGCTGCGGCTCGACGCCACCGGCCGGCTCGTCACCGCGACCGGCGGGCTGCTGATGGACCCGTCGATCACGCTGCCCGCGGGCACGCAGCCCGACCGGATCGCGATCGGCGCCGACGGCACGATCACCGCGGACGGTCGCGCGGCGGGCCGGCTGCGGCTCGTCACCGTCACCGCCCCCGGGGCGCTCGACGGCGGTGCGGACAACGTCTTCTTCGCCACGCGCGGCAGCGGCGCGCCGACCGCCGCGCCCGCCACGACGTCGGTGCAGCAGGGGGCGCTCGAGTCCTCGACGGTCGACATCGGCAGCGCGATGACCGACATGATCAGCACGCAGCGCGCCTTCGAGCTCGCCAGCAAGGCGATCCAGATGCAGGACCAGATGCTCGAGGTCGCCAACGGGGTCAAGCGATGAGCACCTCCGTCGGCCCCGTCGACCAGGCGCTCCTCCCGGCGGAGATCCGCTCGGGGACCGCGCAGCAGCGGGAGGCGTACACCGCCGCGCTGGGCTTCGAGCGCCAGCTGGTCGAGCAGCTCACCAAGCAGCTGTCGGCGAGCACCGAGGCCGCGGGCGAGGAGGAGGAGTCGACCTCCGCAGCCACCCAGACCTACAAGGACATGCTGCCCGGAGCGCTGGCCGACGCCGTCATCGGCGCCGGCGGGCTCGGGCTCGCCGCCCAGATCAGCCGGGACGTCGCCGCCGCATGAGCACGCTCGTCCCCACCAACGCCTTCGGGGCCGAGGTCCTCGCCCACCTCGACGCGCAGCTCGCGTCGGGCCGGCGGCTGCTCGCCCACGTGCTCGGCCAGAGCCGCGCGATCCGCGAGAAGGACGTCGCGACCGTGCTCGTGCAGCTCGAGGAGATCCAGGCGGAGATGGAGCGCCGCGCGGGCCTGGAGCAGGAGCGCGCCCGCCTGCTCACCCGCGCCGGCCAGGCGCTCGGCGTCCCCGCGCACGTCGTCACGCTCGACGCGATGGGCCAGCTGCTCGGCGACGCGATGGCGGCCGCCGCCCGCGAGCGCAGCAGCGAGCTGCGCGGCCTGCTGGAGGAGATCGCCCGCGAGCACCGCGCCAACCGCGCGCTGATGAAGCAGGAGCTCGCGTTCCTGGACCACCTCATGCGCCAGCTCGGCGCGGGCGGCGACGAGACGGGCGGCTACGGCGTCGACGCGATGCCCGCCTCCGCCTCGCGGCAGCCCTACCTCCCGGTCGGCCGCGCCGCCGCCGACGCCCCCACGAGCTCCGCGCTGCGCGCGCTGGATCTGCAGGCGTAGCGTCCGATGCCCGTCTCCGGATTCAGCGGTCTGAACGTCGCCCTGCGCGGCCTGCTCGCCCAGCAGCGCGGACTCGACGTCACCGGCCACAACATCGCCAACGCCGAGCGCGCCGGCTACACGCGCCAGGAGGCGGTGATGAGCGCGGCCGCCTCGCTGCAGCTGTCCGCGGGCGCGGTCGCCGGTGGCGCGGGCGCGCAGCTCGGCCAGGGCGTCGAGGTCGAGCAGTACCGCCGCATCCGCGACCAGTTCCTGGACCTGCAGGCCCGCGCGCAGACGATGAGCGCCGGCCAGCACCAGACCACCGCGAAGGCGCTCGGCAACGCGGAGGCGCTGCTGGCCGAGCCCGGCGACGGCGGCCTGGGCAAGCTCATGTCGAACTTCTGGGACGCGTGGTCGACGCTGGCCGCCAACCCCGAGTCGGCGTCGGCGAAGTCCTCGCTGATCGGCCACGCGCAGAACCTCGCCGACGGCTTCCGGCGCCTGGACGCCCAGCTCGGCCAGCTGCAGACCGTCGCCGGCCAGGAGTACACGGACCTCACGAGCGCCACGGGCGTGGTGCGCCAGACCGCCGACGAGCTCGCGCGGCTCGACGCCGCGATCGTCCAGCAGACCTCGGCCGGGCGGACCCCGAACGACCTGCTCGACCGTCGCGACGAGCTGCTGGACCAGCTCAGCCAGTACGGGCAGGTCAGCGTCACCGACCTCGGCGGCGGCTCGGTCAGCGTCCAGTTCGGTGACGCCGCCGCCCCGCTGACCAACGGCTCGGCCGTCACCTGGCCGCAGACGCTCACCGCGCCCGGCGGCAAGCTCGGCGCGCTGCTGACGCTCCAGTCCGCGACCGGCCCGATCGGGGCGCGCCGCACCGACCTCGACACGGTCGCCGCGCAGCTCTCGACCGCGGTCAACGCGCTGCACGGCACCCCCCCGTTCTTCTCCGGCAGCACCGCCGCGACCCTGGCGGTCAACGCGACGTCCTCGACGCTCGACGCCGGCAGCACCGCGGCGGCCGGCGCCAACGACATCGCGCTCGCCGTCGCCGCGCTGCGCGGCGGGACGGCGGACGGCACCTACGCGTCGCTGGTGCGCAGCCTCGGCGACGACGCCGCGGCCGCCGACCGGCTCGCCGCGACCGCGGTGACGCTGAAGGCGGTCGCCCTGGAGCGCCGGACCGAGGTCAGCGGCGTCAGCCTCGACGAGGAGATGACGAACATGGTGCGCTTCCAGCGCGCCTACCAGGCGTCCGCGCGCGTCATGTCGACGATGGACGAGGCGCTCGACACGCTCATCAACCGCACCGGTCGCGTGGGGCTCTGATCGACGATGCGGATCACGCACACGATGCTCACCGACCGCCTGCTCGGCGACCTGCGCACCGGCAAGGACCGGATCGCCGAGGCCCAGCAGCAGGTGTCGACCGGCCGGCGGATCAACCGGCCCTCCGACGACCCCGCGGGCGCTCGCGCCGCGGTGGTGCAGCGCGCCGACCTCGCCGGCCTCGCCCGTCAGAAGGACGCGGTCGCCGAGGCGAACGACTGGACCGACGCGACCGACACGGCGCTCGGCGGGCTCGCCGACCTGCTGCACCGCGCCCGCGAGCTGGCCACGCAGGGCGCCAACGGCTCCTACACGCAGGCCGACCGCGAGAAGATCGCCGGCGAGATCGACCAGCTCGTCGAGGCCGCCAAGGAGCGCGCGAACGCGAAGGTCGGCGACCGCTACGTCCTCTCCGGCACGGCGACCACCACCCGGCCGTACACGCCGGGCGGCCCGGACACCTACGGCGGCGACACGGGCGCGGTGCTGCGCGAGATCGGGCCCGGGGTGACCGTGCAGGTCAACCAGCTCGGCTCCCAGATCCTCGGCTCCGGCCAGACCCCCGGGGACGGCCTGATGCTCGACACGCTCCGTGACGTCGCCCAGCACCTGCGCGGCGGCACGACCGCCGACCTCGCCGCCCTGCGCGGCGCCGACCTGCAGGGCCTGCAGGCCAACCTCGACACGATCTCGACCGCCCGCTCCGCCAACGGGGCGACCGCCGCGCGCCTGGCGTCGGCGGCGACGAGCCTCGGCGATCTCGAGCTCGCCGGCCAGACCCGGCTCGACCGGCTCGAGGGCGCCGACATGGCCCAGGCGATCCTCGCCCTCTCCACCCGGCAGTCCGCCTACGAGGCCGCGCTGAAGTCCGGCGCGACCGTCATCCAACCCTCCCTCATGGACTTCCTCCGATGACCAACGACAAGAAGGACCCCTCAATGACCGTCGTGCTGCAGAGCTCGCGGTTCGGGCGGATCGAGATCCCCTCGGACGCGGTGCTCGACTTCCCCGCGGGCCTCATCGGCCTCGGGGGCACCCGCTACGCGCTGCTGGCGCGCAGCGAGGAGAGCGCGTTCGTCTGGCTGCACTCGCTGGACGATCCCGAGCTCGCCGTCCCGCTGACCAACCCCTGGCGGTTCTTCCCCACCTACGAGGTGGAGCTGGCCGACGAGGAGGCCGACCGCATCGGGATCACCGACGCGGAGGCGACCTCCGTGTACGTGACCGTCCGTGCGGCAGAGTCCCTGCAGGACTTCTGCGCGAACCTCCGCGCGCCGATCCTGATCGCGCACGGTGCCGGCCACCAGGTCATCAACCAGGCCCCGGACGCGCCCGTGCGCGCGCCGCTGTTCCCGACCGCCGCCGAGCAGGCGGCCTAGGACGAGCGTCCACCGGACGAGTACGCTCGCACGACAGCCCATTTCCAAGGAGGAAGCCCGAGATGCTCATCATCACCCGACGCCCCGGCGAGAAGCTCATGGTCGGCGACGACGTCGTGATCGAGGTCATCGAGGTGAACGGCTCGTCCGTGCGCATCGGCATCGCCGCGCCGAAGTCGATTCCCGTGTACCGGGAGGAGATCTACTCCGCGGTGAAGGAGGAGAACACGGCCGCCGCCTCGGCGGACGCCGCGCAGCTCCCCGACGACCTTCCCAGCAGCACCAACACCTAGCCAGACGCACCCCGTCGCCGGCCCGGCCCTCACCGGACCAGCGGCGCTCAAGGACGAATCCCGAAAGGACCAGGACCGGATGTCCCTCCGCATTCAGAACAACGTCGAGGCGCTCACCGCGCACCGGCAGCTCACCACCACGAGCGCCCAGACCTCGAAGTCGATGGAGCGCCTGAGCTCCGGCTACCGCATCAACCGTGCGGCGGACGACTCGGCGGGCCTCGGCATCTCGGAGAAGATGCGCGGCCAGATCCGCGGGCTCGGCCAGGCGCAGCGCAACGCGCAGGACGCCGTGTCGCTCGTGCAGACCGCCGAGGGCTCGCTCGACGAGGTCCACTCGATGCTGCAGCGCGTGCGCGAGCTCGCGGTCCAGTACAAGAACGGCGCGCTCTCCCAGGCGTCCCGTGACGCGATCCAGACCGAGGTCAACCAGCTCGCCTCCGAGATCGAGCGGATCGGCTCGACCGCCGAGTTCAACGGCCTGTCGGTGCTGAACGCCGCGACCTCGATGACCTTCCAGGTCGGCGCCAACGACGGCGAGACGATCTCGGTCGCCACCGTGAGCCTCGGCTCCGCGGTCGGCACCGCCTACGCGTCGCTGAGCGCGACCGGCACCGCGGACATCTCCGAGATCGACGCGGCGATCGACGCGGTCACCGCGCAGCGCTCCGCGTTCGGCGCGGCGCAGAACCGGCTCGAGCACACGATGCGCAACCTCGGCGTCTACCAGGAGAACCTGGTGGCCGCGGAGTCCCGCATCCGCGACGTCGACATGGCGGAGGAGATGGTGAAGCTCAGCAAGAACCAGATCCTGACCCAGGCCGGCACGGCGATGCTCGCGCAGGCCAACCAGTCCCCGCAGTCGGTCCTGAGCCTGCTGCGCGGCTAGGAGAACGCACGGGGGCTCGACTCGCCGGCCACATGGCCGGACCGCCGGGCCCCCTCACGCTCTCCCCCAGGAGTCGGCGAGCGCCAGCACGGCGGCCGACTCCGACTCCGCCGTCCACATCGCCACGATCTCGTGGCGCAGCGGCGGGTCGAAGGGGATCGTGCGCAGGCGCGGGTGCGCAGCGGCGTCGAACCGGGACGCCGCGACGATCGTCTGGCCGCACCCGCGGCCGGCCGAGCGCAGCATCGCGCTGGCCCCGTCGTCCAGGGACCGGACCTGCTGGATGCGCAGCTGCTCCGGCTGGCGCCCGGCCGCTGCGACGGCGAGCCAGTCGAAGACGTCCGCGGACTGCTCCCGCTCGAACATCACGAACTGGCCGCGGCCGAACGCGTCGCGCGTCATCGCCGGGCGCACCGCCTCCGGGTGGTCGTCGCGCAGCACCGCGAGGATCTCCTCGCTGTCGAGGGTCAGGGAGCGCAGCGGCGGCCCGTACGGCATGCGGCCCCAGCCGACGACGAGGTCGACCTGGTCCCCATGGAGCGCGTCGAGGGCGTCGCCCTGGTGCTGGCGTACGACCTTCAGCTCGATCTCCGACCGGATCTGGGAGAACAGCCGGATCTGCTGCAGCACGCGCTCGGGCAGGTCGAGATCCACGGCGACGCGGAGCACGGCCGGCGCGGTGTCGGTCACGCGTTGCGCGGCCAGCGCGGCGCGGTGCGCCGCCGCGACCGCCTCCCGCGCGCCGGGGAGGAACGCCTTCCCCGCCCCGGTCAGCTCGACCTTCCGCGCGTCACGGTCGAACAGCTGCACGCCGAGCTGGGTCTCGAGACGTCGCAGCTGCTGGGACAACGCGGGCTGCGCGACCTGCAGGCGTTCCGCCGCCCGGCCGAAGTGCAGCTCGTCCGCGACCGCGAGAAACGACGTCAGCAGTCGCAAGTCGTAGGTCACAGACATGGATGCACAGAATGCATCATCGGGCCCACATCGCGTCTTGGACGCGCTCCACGCGGTCCGCGAAGGTGCGCTTCCACAAGCACCGACCGCCCGAAAGGCACCCCATGACCCGCATGATCTTCGTCAACCTCCCCGTCCGCGACGTCCAGGCCTCCCGCGCCTTCTACACGTCACTCGGCTTCACCATCAACGAGCGGTTCAGCGACGAGACGGTCGCCTGCGTCGTCGTCAGCGAGTCGATCTTCGTGATGGTCATGGAGCGCTCGCGCTTCGAGGGCTTCAGCCTCAACCCGATCTCCCCCGCCGGTACCACCGAGGTCCTCAACTGCCTCTCCTGCGAGAGCCGCGAGGAGGTCGACCAGCTCGTCACGAAGGCGCTCGACAACGGCGGCGCCACGTGGAAGCCGGCCATGGACATGGACTTCATGTACGGCGGCAGCTTCCAGGACCCGGACGGCCACGCCTGGGAGCTCAACTGGATGGATCCGGCGGCCCTCCACGGCGACGCGGCCCCGGAGGCCGCCACCGCCTAGCGCCCCTCGCAGGCCCGGTCCGGAAGGGAATCGGGCCCTTGTCATCGAAGCTGGGTCGGTGCGTGTGACACGAAACGCCGCCCCTCCCGCACAATACGTCCAGTGACCGTCACGGTCGGCACCCTGCTCAGCGATCGCTACCGGCTCGACGCCCACGTGGGCGCGGGCGGGATGTCGACCGTCTATCGGGCGTTCGACACCCGTCTGGAGCGGCAGGTGGCGATCAAGGTCCTGCACCCGCAGGGCGCGACGGACGCCGACCAGCTCGAGCGGTTCCGTCGCGAGGCGCGCGCCGTCGCCCAGCTGAACCACCCGCACATCGTGCAGGTGATCGACGCGGGCGAGCAGGACGACGCCTACCGTCCGACCCCGTACATCGTCTTCGAGTACGTCGAGGGCGAGACGCTGAAGGCCCGCATCCGCCGGCACGGCAAGCTGCCGATCGGCGAGGCGATCGCGTACACGATCGAGATCGCGCGCGCCCTGGGCGCCGCGCACGACGCGGGGATCGTGCACCGCGACGTCAAGCCCCAGAACGTCCTGATCGACGAGGAGGGCTCGGCGAAGGTCACGGACTTCGGGATCGCGCGGACGCTCGACCAGGAGGGCCTGACCGCCGACGGGCGCGTGCTCGGCACGACCGACTACGTGTCCCCCGAGCAGGCGCTCGGCCACGCGGTCACCGGCCAGTCGGACCTGTACTCGCTGGGCATCGTGCTCTACGAGATGCTCACCGGGGACGTCCCGTTCAAGGGCGAGAACCAGGTGGCGGTCGCGATGAAGCACGTCCGCGAGGACCTGCCCGACGTGCAGGTCCGCCGCCCGGAGGTCAGCGGCGCGCTCGCCGCCGTCCTCGACCGGGCGACCGCGAAGGAGCTCGACCAGCGCTACCGCTCCGACGCGACGTTCGTCGCTGACCTCGAGGACGTGCTCGTCCAGGAGACGCGCCGCACCGGTCAGGCGACGGGCGAGGCGACCGCGGTGCTGCGCACGCTGCCGGAGCAGTCGCGCCGCCGGCTGCCGCGCCGGGTCACGCAGCCGTGGCGGCTCGCCGTCCCCGGACTGCTGGCGCTGATCGCGATCGTCGGCACGGTCGTGATCCTCGCGCAGGGCGACCGGGTCGAGCGCGGCACCGGCACGCGGACCCCGGTCGACGTGAAGGCGCCGCCGGGCCTGCAGCCGATCAGCCTCGGGCAGGACCGCGCGACCGACTACGACCCGCAGGGCGACGGCGGCGAGCACTCCGACGCGGCGAAGTTCGTGCTCGACAAGGACCCCAACTCGATCTGGGACACCGAGCGCTACCAGGGCGGCGTGCTGACGAAGACCTCCCCGCCCGCGGACCCGGCGGACCTCGGGGTCGGCATCTACCTCGACGCCAAGCCGGGCGTCGCGGCCCGCGCGATGTCGATCCGCACGACGACCCCGGGCTGGAAGGGCAAGATCTTCGTCGCCAAGAGCGCGGTCCCCAAGACGTTGCCGTCCGACGGCTGGATCGAGCTGGCCGACGTCGACGCGACCGGTCGCACGACGAGCATCGACCTCGACACCGCCCGTCAGCCGTTCCGCTACTACCTCATCTGGATCACGAAGCTGCCCGAGGGCAAGGACCGGGCGGCGATCAGCGAAGTGGTGCTCTTCCGATAGGTAGCGTGCCGGGGGATGGCCGACGCTGACCCCCGGGACCGGATCGACGAGCTCGCCGCCGCGCTGCGCGGGTGGCGCGAGGAGTACTACGCCGGCGAGCCGTCGGTCGACGACGCGACGTTCGACGCGGCCGAGGACGAGCTGCGCGGGCTGCTGGCCGAGCACCCGGACCTGACCCCGGCCGACAACCCGCTGGACCAGGTCGGGGCCGCGCCGTCGGGCGCGCGGCGCGCGATCCGGCACGCCCGTCCGATGCTGTCGCTGGCGAAGGTCTCCCCCGCCAACCGCGAGGAGGGCGTCCGCGAGTTCGCGCAGCGGTTCCCCGGTCAGCCGCTCCGCGTCACGCCGAAGCTCGACGGGGTGTCGCTGAGCATCGTCTTCCAGGACGGGGCGCTCGAGTACGTCGCCACCCGCGGCGACGGGACGGCCGGCGAGGAGGTGACGTCCGCGGCGCGCGCGGTGATCCCGGAGCTGCCGACCGCGCTCGGGGACGGCGCAGCGGGGCGGGTCGAGGTGCGCGGCGAGGCCGTGATGCTGCAGTCGACCTTCGACGCGTACAACGCGGCGCACCCGGACAAGCCGCTGGCCAACCCGCGCAACGCGTGCGCGGGCACGCTGCTGCAGAAGGACCCGGCCGCGGCGGCGGAGGCGGGGCGCGTGCTGCGGTTCTACGCGTTCGACGTGCACGCGCCCGACGCCCCGGACCTGACGGTGCAGGGCCTCGCCGACCGCGGGTTCCACGTGCCGGCGATCGAGGTCGTGGAGGGCGCCGACGCGGTGCTCGAGGTGATCGCGGCGATCGAGGCGGCGCGGCCGACGAACGACTTCGACATCGACGGCGCGGTCGTCCAGCTCGACGCGGCGAAGGCGTTCGCCGCCGCGGGCAACCGGTCGAGCACGCCGCGCGGCGCGGTCGCGGTGAAGCTCGCGGCGGAGGAGCGGGAGACGGTCCTGCGCGACATCTCCTGGGAGGTCGGGCCGGGCGGCAAGGTCGTACCGCGCGCGGTGCTCGAGCCGGTGTTCGTCGGCGGCACCACGGTGTCGAGCGCGACGCTCGCCAACCAGGAGGTGGTCCGCGCGCGCGGCGTGAAGGTCGGCATGCGCGTGCTGGTCAAGCGCGCCGGGGACGTGATCCCGTTCGTGTCGGGTCCCGCCCCGGGCCCGCAGCCCGACGACGTGCGCGAGGCGGAGATCCCGACGCACTGCCCGTCCTGCGGCACCGAGCTCGTCGAGCAGGGCAACTCGCGGGAGCTGTTCTGCACGAACCTCGACTGCCCGGCGCAGACGCTGCGCCGGCTGCAGTGGTGGGCGGGCCGGGCGGCGGCGGACATGGAGGCCGTCGGCGAGGTGTGGATCGCGAAGCTCTACGAGGACGGCGTCCTGCGCACCCCGGCGGACTTCTACGCGATCACCGCCGAGCAGCTGATGGAGTACGACCGGATGGGCGAGGTCAGCTCGCGCCGGTTCGTCGAGTCGATCGAGCGGTCCAAGGACATGGGCCTGCGCCGGGCGCTGATCGGCTTCGGGATCCGTCACGCGCGTGAGGGCACGGCCAAGCGCCTGTGTCAGGCCGGCTTCGGATCGGTGGAGGAGATCGCGGCCGCCTCGGCGGAGGAGCTGGCGGCGGTGAAGGACATCGGGCCGATCGTCGCCCGGTCGATCGCGGACTACTTCGCGCGACCGGAGGTCGGGGAGCTCGTGGCGGCGCTGCGCGCGCACGGCGTGTCGCTCGACGTCCGCGACGAGGACCGGCCGGTGGAGGTGGCGGCCGCCGCCGACACGCCGCTGAAGGAGGCGACCGTCGTGGTGACCGGGGCGATCGTGCATCCGGACACGGGCGAGAAGGTCGCGCGACCGGCGTTCGTGCGGCTGCTGGAGCAGGCGGGCGCGACGAGCGCCTCGTCGGTGTCGGCGTCGACGACGTTCCTCATCACCGGCAACGACGTGGGCGCGTCGAAGACCGCGAAGGCGCAGAAGCTCGAGGTCGCGGTGGTCGACCAGGCGCAGGCCTGGGGCTGGCTGGCCGACGCGGGCGTCTCGTGAGCGACGCCCGCACGGGTGGTCGCGCCCGTCAGGCGTGGCCGACGAGGATGCCCACGACGGTGACGACGATGCCGCCGAGCGTCACCTGGACGAGCGAGCCGAGCCACGGCACCTGCAGGTAGCGCTGCCGGACGACGGCAATGAGCACGAGCTCGACCGAGACGACCGCGTAGGCGACGGCGAGCGCGGTCTCGCGGTCGCCGATGAGGAACGGCAGGGCGTGCGCGGTGCCGCCGACGAACGTGGCGCCACCGGTGAGGAGGCCGCGGGCGACGGCGCTGCCGCGACCGGTGATGGCGCCGTCGTCGCTGAGCGCCTCGCTCATGCCCATCGAGATCGCGGCGCCGAGTGCGGCGGCGAGGCCGACGAGCAGGGCGGTACGCGGTCCGGCCGCGTAGGCGGCGGCGAAGATCGGGGCGAGGGTCGAGATCGTGCCGTCGATGAGGCCGATGAGGGTGGGCTGCACGACCTGCAGCAGCCGGGTGCGCTCGTCGCTGCTGCGCCAGTGCCGCAGGACCTGGAGGGTCGAGGGGGGCGTGGTGGTGGCGGTCGACATGCCGGGAGGGTACCGCTGTTTGGAGAGATTCCAAAATAGGGAACCCTAAGACCTGCGGCCTGCTCCTGATACGGTGGAGGTCGTGGCGACGCTCACCACCCAGCACGACGCCGAGCTGACCGAGGCCCTCCGTCGCGGCGGGCTGCGCGTCACCTCGCAGCGACTCGTCCTGCACCGGCACCTGCGCGCGCAGGACACGCACGCCACCGCCGAGCAGATCCGCGCCGCGGTCGCCGACCGGCTCCCGGGCGTGTCCGTGCAGACCGTCTACGCGACGCTCGAGCTGTTCGAGCAGCTCGGGATCGTGCGCCGCGTCGCCGCACCGGGCGGGGCCACCCTGTTCGACTCCCGGCAGGCGCCGCACCACCACCTCGCCTGCCGCGTCTGCGGCCGCGTGCAGGACCTCGACGCGCCCGCGGTGGCGCTCGACGCGGTGCTCGACGCCGCCCGCGCCGCCGGCCACGCGGACCCGGTCGCGTCGGTGACGGTCACGGGCACGTGCGCGGACTGCGCGGACATCACCCGCGGCTAACCCACGGCTGGCCGATCGCTGGCCGGCCGGACGGCAGGCTGACCGGGCACACCGAACCCGGTCCACCAGGAGCCCGCCATGCCCGCCGTCAGCACCCCCGCCCCCACCGACGTCCTCGTCACGACCCTGCCGGTCGCGACGCCCCCGGTCCCGGACCCCGCGACGCTGCGGACCGTCCTCCTGACGCCGTCGCCCTACCGGTCGGGGGTCGCCGCCCAGCTCGCCGCCGCGGGCCGGCCGGTGCACGTCGTCGTGCCGATGCGCCCCACCCGGCTGCAGGCCTGGTGCTCGGACATCGACGGCGCGCACGCCGCCGCGCTGCGCGTCGTGCACGGCTGGCTCGACGGCCTCGCCGCCCACGGCGTCCGGGCGACGGGCGAGGTCGGGGATCCCGACCACGCGGTCGCGCTCGCCGACGCCGGGGCGCAGGCCCCGACGCTCGCGGTGCTCACGCTGCCCTGAGCGCGGCAGGCGCCCTAGAACCGCTGCGCGCGCTCGGCGCGGTGGCGGTCCAGCGCGATCCGGCAGAGCCGGTCCACGAGCGCGGGGTAGGCGAGCCCGGAGGCGTCCCAGAGCTTCCCGTAGACGCTCGTGGCGGTGAAGCCGGGCATCGTGTTGAGCTCGTTGAGCAGGACGGTCTCGCCGTCGACGAAGAAGTCGGCGCGGGCCAGGCCGCTGCAGCCGGCGCGGGAGAAGGCCAGCGCGGCGAGCTCGCGCACGCGCGCGGCGGCGGTCTCGGAGATCCGGGCGGGCACGACGAGCTCCATGCCGCCGGGCGTGTACTTCGCCTCGTAGTCGTACCACTCGCTCTGGATCACGATCTCGCCGAGCACGGAGACCTCGGGCGCCTCGGTCGGCCCGAGGACCGAGCACTCGATCTCCAGGCCGCCGCAGTTCGCCTCGACGATCACGCGCGCGTCGTGCGCGAAGGCGGTGCGCAGCGCGTCGGGCAGCTCCTGCGCCGCCCGGACCTTCACGATCCCGACGCTCGACCCGAGCCGTGCGGGCTTGACCCAGCACGGGAACCCGAGCGCGAGGACGTCCTCGCGCGCGGCGACGGCGTCGACGCCCTCCCCGGCGAGCGCGAGCGCGTAGCCGACCTGGGCGATGCCGCCGACGGCCATGAGGTCCTTGAAGACGACCTTGTCCATGCACGCGGCGGAGGCCAGGACCCCGGACCCGACGTAGGGGACGTCCAGCAGCTCGAGCATCCCCTGGACGGTGCCGTCCTCGCCGAACGGGCCGTGCAGGACGGGGAAGACGACGTCGGCGCCGAGCAGGCCGTGCCCGGGGACGACCTCGACCGGGATGCCGGTGGGGTCGCGCCAGCCGCCCTCGCGGTCGAGCAGCACCGGGACCACCTCGTGGCCGGCCTGCTCGAGGCCCGCGGCGACCGCGGCGCCCGAGCGCAGCGAGACGTCGTGCTCGGAGGAGCGGCCGCCGGAGAGGACCGCGACCCTCACGGCGTGGCGGTGGGGGTCGGGGTGGGCGTGGGCGTCGGGTCCGGGTTCAGGTCCGGGGAGAACGCGCCGACGGTGATCGTGACGCGCTGGCCCTTGCGGAGCTTGCCGTCCTTGGGGTCCTGGGCGAGGACGACGCCGTCCTGGTCGGGGCTGTCGACCTCCTGCTCGCGCGGGACGACGGTGAAGCCGGCGCCGGAGAGCGCGGCGGTCGCCTCGGCCGAGGTCTGGCCGGTGACGTCGGGCACGTCGACCTCCTCGGCCTCCTTGGCGACGGTGATCGTGACGCGCGAGCCCTTCGGCCGGGAGGTGCCGCCCGCCGGGTTCTGCGCGAGGACGGTGCCGACCTCCTCGTCGCTCTCCTGCTCGCGGACCGACACGGTGAAGCCCGCGTCCTCGAGCGTCGTCTCGGCGTCGTCGCGGTTCTGGTCGACGACGTTCGGGACCGCGGCGCGCTCGGCGCCCTCGGAGACCGTGATCGTCACGGTGCTGCCCTTCTCCAGCGACTCGCCCTGCCCGGGCTCGACGGAGATGACGCGGTTCTCGCCGATCTCGGCGGAGAACGCGGTCTCCTCGCGCACGAGGAAGCCGGCCTCGCGCAGCGCCTTGGTCGCCGCGTTGCGGCCCTGCCCGACGACGCGCGGGACGGTGGCGTTGCCGGGCCCGTCGCTGACGGTGAGCGTCACGGTCGAGCCCTTGTCGGCCTCGCTGCCGCCGTTGGGGATCTGGCCGATGACCTGGCCCTTGGGGGCGTTGGGGTCGTTCTTCGTGGTGATGTCGGTGTTGAAGCCGTCGGCGCGCAGCCGCGTGACGGCGCTGGCCTCGTCGACGCCGACGACCTGCGGGACCGTGACCTTGTCGCCGCCGAGCAGCAGCAGGCCGCCGACGATCGCGGCAGCGACGAGCAGGCCGGCGAGCAGCGCGACCCACCAGCGGCGCGAGCCGCGGTCGTCCTGCGGCGGCTCGGGCGGCGCGGTGGTCGGGTAGGCGTAGCCGTCGTAGGCGGAGACCTGCGGGATCGCGCCGGAGACCTGGGTGTGCTGCGAGAGCCCGGTCTCGGCGGGCGGCAGCCCGTAGGCGGTGGCGACGGCGGCGCCCGCGACCGACGTCACGCCGGTGGACCCGGCGCTGCCGCTCGCGAGGCGCTCGGCGACCTGCTCGAGCGCGGCGATGAACGCGTCGGCGTCGGCGAAGCGGCGGGCGGGGTCCTTCTCGAGCGCGCGCAGGACGACCGCGTCGAGGTCCGGGCCGACGGCGGGGTTGTAGGCGCTGGGTGGCGTGGCGGGCTCGTTGACCTGCTTGAGCGCGATCGTCACGGCGCTGTCGCCGTCGAACGGGATCCGGCCGGTGAGCAGCTCGAAGAGGATGACGCCGATGGCGTAGAGGTCGGACTGCCCGGTGACCGGGTGGCCCTGCGCCTGCTCGGGCGAGAGGTACTGGGCGGTGCCCATGATCGACCCGGTCTGGGTCATGTCGGAGACGCCGGCGAGCGCGATGCCGAAGTCGGTGACCTTCGCGCGGCCCTCGCCGTCGACGATGACGTTGTGCGGCTTGAGGTCGCGGTGGATGACGCCGCGCTTGTGCGCGAACTTCGCGGCGCGCAGGATCTGGATCGCGAGCTCGACGGCGGTCGCGGGGTCCTGCGGCGTGGGCGGGTTGGTGCCGTGGACGACCTGCTTGAGGGTCTGGCCCTCCACGTGCTCCATGGCGATGTAGTAGGTGCCGTCCCAGGCGCCGCGGTCGTAGACCGACACGACGTTGGGGTGCTGCAGGCCGGCGGCGCTGGACGCCTCGCGGCGGAACCGCTCGACGAACTCCTCGTCCTCGGAGAAGCGGCGGTGGAGGATCTTCAGGGCGACGTCGCGGCCGAGCTGGAGGTCCTCGGCGCGGTACACGTCCGCCATCCCGCCCGAGCCGATCCGCTCGACGACGCGGTAGCGACCATCGACGATGGTCTCGGGGGCAAGGCGCTCATCCATTCAGCAACGACTCCATGACCTGCTTGGCGATTGGTGCGGCGACGACGCCACCCTGGCCGCCGACGACGCTCTCGATCGTGACGGCGACGGCGATCTTGGGGTTTCGCGCGGGCGCGAACCCGATGAACCACGGCTGGTTGATGTTGCGCTGCACGTCCTTCTCCGCGGTCCCGGTCTTGCCCGCAACATCGATACCCGAGAGCGCCGCGGCGGTTCCAGTGCCCTCGCGCACGACGTTGGTCATCATCGCGATGAGCTTGTCGGCGGAGCCCTCGCTCATGACGCGGGACTGCTCCTCGGGCTCGATCCGCTCGACGGTGCGGCCGTCCTCGTCGACGATCCGGTCGGTCAGGTGCGGGCGCATCAGCCGGCCGCGGTTCGCCACGGCGGCGGCGACCATGGCCATCTGCAGCGGGGTCACGCGCAGGAGGTTCTGTCCGATCGCCATGCGGCCCACGTCGATGAAGCGTGACGTGGCGGGGATCACCTTCCCGTCACGGTAGGAGCCCGACGGGAGCATCTGGCCGTCGGGGTAGTCCAGCGGCGGGTCCTTGTCGAAGCCGAAGCGCCGCATGTACGTGCGCATCGTGTCCTTGCCGAGCCGCTCGGCGACCTCCGCCCAGACGGTGTTGACGGAGTTCGTCAGGGCGGTGGTGAGCGTGATGCGCCCGAAGCTCGCGCCGCCGGAGTTGTTCAGCGGGACGCCGGAGATCTCCTTGCCGCTGTTGCCGTCGAGCGTCGACTCGGGGGTGAACTCGCCGCTGTCGAGCGCCGCGGCCGCGGTGACGACCTTGAACGTCGAGCCGGGCGGGTAGCCGGCCTGCGTGGCGCGGTTGAGCAGCGGCGAGTTGTCCTCGTCGTTGGCCAGCCGCGAGAAGGTCTCGGCCGAGCGCAGGTCGCGCGGGTCGAAGCCGGGGAACGACGCCATGACCTTCACCGCGCCGGTCTCGGGCTCGATCGCGACGACCGATCCCTTGCGCCCGTTCAGCGCGTTCAGCGCGACGCGCTGCGCCTCGGGGTCGAGCGTCGTGAGGACGTTCTCCCCCACCGGGGTGCGGCCGATCACGCGGTCCACCACGCTGCCGAGCTCGCCGCGCTTGCCGCTCAGCGCGTCGTTGCGCGAGCGCTCCAGGCCGGCGCGGCCGAGCGTCGTGTACGAGTAGCCGAGCGCGTGGGAGAACAGGCCGCCCTCGGGGTAGGAGCGGCGATAGGTGTCGTCCTGGGCGGAGACGCTGCGCGCGAGCACCGTACCGTCGGCGGCGCGGATCAGGCCGCGCTTGATCCGCTGCTCCTCGAAGACGCCACGGCGGTTGAGCGCGTTGTCGTCGAGCTGCTGCGCCTCGAACACCGTCCACCGCGACGTGAACGCGATGAGCAGCGCGAACAGCAGCAGGAAGACGACGTACAGCCGGGCGATCGGGGCGTTCACGGCGGCCTCAGATCTCCCGGCGCGCCTTGTCGGAGACGCACAGCAGGAGCGCGAGCAGCACGAAGTTCGCGACGATCGAGGAGCCGCCGTAGGAGATGAAGGGCAGCGTGACGCCGGTGAGCGGGATGACCTTCGTGACGCCGCCGACGATGACGAACACCTGCAGCGCGAACACCGCGGTCAGGCCGGTGGCCAGCAGCTTGGAGAACGAGTCGCGGGCGAGCATCGCGACCTTGAACCCGCGCTCGACGATGAGCAGGTAGACGAGGATCACGGCGGCGGCGCCGACGAGCCCGAGCTCGTTGGTGATGAGCGCGTAGATGAGGTCGGTCTGCGCCGCGGGCAGGAACTGGATGTCGCCGCCCTGCAGCGTCGTGAACGCCTGGCCGAAGCCGGCGCCGAAGAAGCCGCCGTCGGCCTGCGCGAACAGCGACTGGGCGAGCTGCTCGCTGCCGCCGACCTGCTCGAAGAGCGAGCGGTCGAACGGGTCGCGCCACGCGTCGATGCGGTTCTGCACGTGCCCGACGGTGTTGGCGAAGAACCAGAACCCGGCGGCGAACATCCCCAGGCCGATGAGCGGGAAGCTCAGCCGGTTCGTCGCGACGTAGATCAGCGCGAGGAACCCGCCGAAGAACATCAGCGACGAGCCGAGGTCGCGGATGAAGACGAGCAGGACCATGGCGCCGCCCCAGATGACGAGCAGCGGCCCGAGGTGCTTCAGCGGCGGGATGACGATCCCGGCGAAGGTCCGTCCCCCGGTCACGAGCAGCTGCCGCGTGTCGCGCAGGTAGGACGCGAGGAAGATGACGATGCCGATCTTCGCGAACTCGGCGGGCTGGAACGTGATCGGGCCGATGCCGATCCCCAGGTAGGCGCCGTTGGTCTGCTGCCCGATGCCGGGCACGCGCGGCAGGAGCAGCAGCGCCAGCGACCCGACCGCGATGACGTACCGGTACTGCTCGAGCTTGCGGTAGTCGCGGCAGGTGATGATCGTCGCCGCGAACGCGATGAGGCCGAACACGAACCACTGCGCCTGCTCGCGCGCGAGGTCCTCGTCGAGGCGGTAGATCATCACCAGGCCGAAGCACGCGAGCACCGCGACGAGCGGGAACAGGTACGGGTCGGCCTCCTTGAGCATCACCCGCAGGAACAGGTGCGCGGCGAAGCAGAGGCCGAGGAAGATCGCCCCGTAGGTGAGCGACAGGTTCGTCAGCACGTCGTCGCGCTGGACGAAGACGGCCGTGAACCCGGCCGTCACCAGCAGCGACGCGGGGATCAGCGCGAAGAGCTCGCGTGTGCGCGCGCTCATCCGCCGGCCTGCCCGGCGAGCTCCCCCGCTCGATCTGACGCACCAGGTCGTTGGCGTCCTCCAGCGAGCGGAGCTTGTGCGCGGTGACCGTGTCCTGCGCGCGCGCCGGCAGCGTGCTCGCGGGCACGCCGGACACGAAGTTCTCGGAGAACATGTCCAGGCCGCCGGGCAGCTCGTAGGGCACGCCCTTGTACACGGTGACGAAGCCCTCGTCGTCGACGCCGACGAAGTACACGGCCTGGGAGGCGATGTAGCCGCCGGCCGCGAACGGGAACAGGACGACGAGCAGCCAGATCAGGCCGCGCGCGACCTTGCGGACGGGACCGCGCTCCTTGGCCTCCTTGACCTTCATGCCCGGCGCGCGCGGCTGGCGCTGCTGCACCGGGGCGGGCGCGGCGGTGGCGATCGACGACTCGCGCGTCGCGGGCGGGGCGTCGCGCAGCGCGGCCTGCACGTCGGCGACGGTCGGGGCGGTGTCGCCCAGCCGGGTCGCCTGGTCGTCGGCGGCGCCGGCGAACGCGACCTCCTCGAGGCGGAACAGGACGACGGTGATGTTGTCGCGGCCGCCCGCGGCGTTGGCGGCGTCGATCAGCGCCCGGCCCGCGTCGGGCAGCGACCCGGCCGCGGCGACGATCTCGCCGACGCGACCCTCGGGCACCATCGACGTCAGGCCGTCGGAGCACAGCAGGTACACGTCGCCCGCGCGGGCGCGCCAGGTGAGCCGGTCGACCTCGACCGCCGGCTCGGGCCCGAGCGCCCGGGTGATGATCGACCGCTGCGGGTGGACGTCCGCCTCCTCGGGCGTGAGCTTGCCCTCGCGGACGAGCTCGTCGACGAGCGAGTGGTCGCGCGTCAGCCGCTCGAAGCTGCCGTCCCGCAGCAGGTACAGGCGGCTGTCGCCGACGTGCGCGATCGACAGCTCCTCCTCGCCGACGTACGCGGCGGTGATCGTCGTGCCCATGCCCGCACGGTCCTCGTCGGCGCGCGAGAGCTCGTGGATCTGGGCGTTGGCGTCCTGGACGAGCGCGGCGAGGCGCTCCTCGACGCTGCCCTCGCCCTCGGGCAGGCCGGGCTCGAGCACGGAGACCGCCATCCGCGAGGCGACCTCGCCGGCCTGCGCGCCGCCCATGCCGTCGGCGACCGCGAACAGGGGCGCCCGCGCGAACGCGGAGTCCTCGTTGGCCCGGCGGGCACGGCCGGTGTCGGTGTCCTTGAAGTAGTCGGCGACGCGAAGCACGAAAAGGGTTCCTCTGGTCCCTACCCCTCGAGGTAGGTGAACTCACTGTCGCCGATCCGGACGCGGTCCCCGGCGTGGAGCGGCTGCGGGCCGCCCAGGAGCTCCTCGTTGAGGTAGGTGCCGTTGGTGGACCCGAGATCCTCCAGCACGATCACGCCACCCTGTCGCACCAGACGCGCGTGGCGCGAGCTGGCGAACGGGTCCTGGAGCCGGATCTCGGCCTGGTCTCCGCGACCCATGACCGCTCCTTCGCCGATCTCGTACTCCATCCCTGCCGTGTGCCCGGGGGCGCGCTCGACGACGAGCCGGGCGTCGAGCCCGTCGAGGTCGGTGCGCGGCAGCTCCGCGGCGCTGTGCAGGCCGGTCGCGTCCGAGGGCGCGCCGACGATCGGCTGGAAGGCCTGCGGGCCCTGCTGCGGCTTGACCGCGCTGCGCAGGTCCTTCAGCGCGCTGCGCGACACCCAGAGGATGAACAGGTACAGGACGGCGAGGAAGCCGAACTGCAACGCGACGGAGATCGGCTCGAGCGTCATTCGACCTCGAAGGAGACGGGGACGGTGCCGATGTCGAGGCGGTCGCCGCCCCGGATCGGGGTGGCGCCGCGGGCGGGGTCGCCGTTGACGCGCACGCCGTTGGTGGAGCCGAGGTCCTCGACCACCCAGCCGTTGCCGTGCGGGCGGATCTCCGCGTGCCGGCGGCTGACGTTGGAGTCGCCGAGCACGATGTCGCACTCCCGGCTGCGGCCGATGACCGCGCCGCCCGCCGGGACGACCATCCGCCGTCCCTCGGCGACGACGAGCGCCCGGCCGCGCCGCTCGGCGCGCTGCGGCTCGAGCGGCTCGCTGAGCCGCTCGGCGCTGGAGAAGACCATCGTGCTCGAGTGCTCGGCCTGGACGACCGCGGGCACGTCGCCGGTCGCGCGGGCGCGCGGGCTCTCCTCGGGGCGCACGAGCCGGGCCTGGATGCCGAACTCGCCGAGCCGCAGCCGGTCGTCGGTGTCGAACGTGATGACCGGCCGGGACACGAGCGCGAGGCGCTCCCCGCGGGCGTGCTCGAGCACGCGGACGGCCAGCTCGTCGGCGACCTCGTGCTCGATCGCGACGAACGACTCGCGGTCCTCGGGCGAGAGCCAGACGATGTACTCGTTCGGGACGTAGGTGCGGGACACGGACACGGTGCGGTGCTCGTCCATCTCCTTGACGAGCCGCCGGGCGATCTCGACCGGTCGCACGGGCGTGCGGAAGACACGGCCGAACGTCCCCTCGACGAGGCCGGCGATCCTGCTCTCGAGGTTGCGAAGGACGCTCATCTGCGGAAGACCTGCCCCGTCATGCTACGGAAGGGAACGGGTCTCGGGCCCCGAGCGTGACGGGGCGGACACCGCCCGCACCGCGACCGCGAGCACGGCGGCGAGCACCGCCCCGGCGACGAGCCCGCGTGGCTCGGGGGCGCCGGCCGTGGCGCCGAAGCCGTGGACGACCCCGCCGAGCGCCTGCGTGCCGGTCGCCAGCGCGGCCGCCCACACGGTCGCCGCGACGAGGTCGACGGCGGCGACGCGCCCGCGCACGAGCAGCGGCAGCACGGCGGCGGCGAGGCCCCAGAGCACGCCGACGAGCAGCAGCCCGCTGGACAGCACGGGCCAGGCGACGTCGGCGAGCACCGTGCCGGTCCCGAGGTCGCGCGGCGCGCGAGCGACGGCGGGATCGAGCAGGCCGGTGGCCCCGAACAGCAGCCGCTCGCCGCTGAGGGTCTCGGCGAGCAGCAGCCACCAGCAGCCGAGCAGCCCGAGCACGAACCGCTGGGCGGGTCGCGGCGCCTGGCCGGCGATCGTCGGGTAGGCGAGCGCGAGCGCCCCGAGGCCGAGGCCGGGCGCGAACGCGGGCAGCGACCACCACGCCCCGGCGCGGCGGGCGAGCAGCGCGACGGGCAGCGCCGCGAGGACGACGTAGGTGGCGGTGCCGGCGGCCCCCGCGTCGGTGAGCCAGAGCAGCAGGCCCGTGACGGCGGCCAGCCAGCCCAGGCGCGGCAGCAGCGCGACGAGCACCGCGGTGACCGCCGCCACGGCGAGCGGGGGCGCGAACGGCGCGGGACCGAGCCACTGGACCGCCGCGGCGAGCAGCACTCCGGCACCGAGCCCCGCCACGACGCGCTGCGAGGGGCGCGGGCGCACGGCGGCGACGAGCGACGGGTCGTCGTCCTCCCACGGGTCGTGGCGGCCGCCCCACGCGGCGCGCTCGAGCCGCTCGGTCGCGGGGGCGGCGATCGTGCCGGGCTCGTCGCCGACGTCGTCGAGGGCGTCGCGCAGCGCGTCGCGGAGCTCCTCGACGGTGCCGCGGTCCTCGGGGTGCGGGCGCACGCCGCGGTCGATCGCGGCGCACAGGGGCAGCGGCAGGTCGCGGCGCAGGCGGCCGAGCGCGGGCATCCGACGGCCGATGCGTCGCACGGTCTGGGCGGCGTGCGCGGGCCGCGCCGGGTTCATGCCGCGCACCGGGTTGACCCCGCACAGCGCCTCGTAGAGCACGAGCGCGAGCGCGTACAGGTCGGTGGCCGGGGAGATCTCGCCCCCCTCGGCCTGCTCGGGCGCCATGTAGGCGAGCGTGCCGACGAGGTCCCCGGTGCGGGTGAGCGCGTCGTCGCCGGCCATCCAGGCGACCCCGAAGTCGGTGAGCTTGGCGATCCCCTCGCCGTGCACGTCGCCGCCGGGCCGCGCGGGCACGAGGATGTTCCCGGGCTTCACGTCGCGGTGCACGATCCCGCGGGCGTGCGCGTGCGCGAGCGCGTCGCAGAGCACGACGCCGGTGAGCAGCACGTCGCGGTCGCTGAACGCGCCCTCGTCGAGCAGCTCGCGCAGGGTGTGGCCGCGGACGAGCTCGCTGACGAGGTACACGGTGTCGCCCTCGCGGCCCGCCTCGTAGAGCGCGACGATCCCCGGGTGCTGCACGCGCGCGGCGGCCTTGCCCTCGCGGGTTGCGCGCTTGGCGATCGCCGGGTCGCCGACCGCGATCCGCTTGACCGCCACCGCCCGGTCGAGCTGCTCGTCGTGCGCGACGTGCACGGTCCCCATCCCGCCCGAGCCGAGGCGACGCCCGAGCCGGTAGCGGCCGAGCACGAGCTCCGGGACGGCGCCGGGACGCGTGGTGTGCGGGGCGGTCTCCACCGGTTCGTCGTTCCGCTCCCGGGCGAGGTGTCCTGCCGACGGGGAAGGGATCGCACCGTTTGACGGCGAACTTGCAGGGGAAACACGCTCCTCACGGGGCGGTCATACTGCCTCTGCGGAAGCGGCGCACCCGGCCCTGCCCGGCGCTCCCCGCTGTCGCGCCCCCAAGACCATGTCGTTCTTCGACGACGACGAGCCCACACGCGCAACCAGGCCGGCCCGGCCCCGACGCCCCGCACCAGCGGCGGCCCGTCCTCGACGGTCCGCGGCCGCACCGGACCCGCAGACGCTGCGCAACCGGCAGATCGCCGCGCTCGGCGCCGGGATCGTCGTCTTCTTCCTGCTGGTCCTCGGCGTCAAGGGCTGTCTGGACAGCCGCAAGGAGCGCGCGCTCAAGGACTACAACCGCGAGGTGACGGCGATCGTCAGCTCGTCCAACGAGCAGGTCAGCGAGCCGTTCTTCGAGCTGCTCGGCGGCGCCACCGGCGACGCGACCGAGCTCGAGCAGGGGATCAACGAGTACCGCGTGGTGGCCGACCAGGACGCCCAGCGCGCCCGCAGCCTCGACGCGCCCGACGAGATGGCCCCGGCTCAGCAGAACCTCGAGCTGGTGATGAACCTGCGCGCCGAGGCGCTGCGCAAGATCGCCGACCGGATCGGCGCCGCGAAGGCCGACGGCGAGGACAACCGCCAGAGCGCGGAGAACGCGGTCCGCCAGATCGCCGGGCAGATGAGCGCGTTCCTCGCCTCCGACGTCGTCTACTCCCAGCGCGTCGCGCCGCTGATCAAGCAGGCGCTCGACGAAGCGGAGATCAGCGGGCAGAGCATCGCGACGAGCCAGTTCCTGCCGACCGTGGCGTGGCTGAACGTCGACCAGGTCGCCGGCCGGCTGGGCGCGCAGCGCGCTGGCGGCGGGCAGGGCGCGAGCAGCGCGCCGGCCCCGGGCACGCACGGTCACGGCCTGGAGAGCACCGCGGTCGGCACGACGACGCTGCAGCCCGGCGGCTCGGTGAACCGCGTGCAGGCCGGCTCGAACCTCGCCTTCACCGTGAAGTTCGCCAACCAGGGCGAGAACGACGAGACCGACGTGCGCGTGTTCGTGCGCGTGCGCTCGCCCGGCACGAAGACGATCAGCGTGTCGAAGACGATCAACCAGACGAAGGCCGGCACGTCGATCACGACCGTCGTGCCGCTGACCGACGCGCCGCCGATCGGCACGCCGTCGACCGTCGAGGTCGAGGTCCGGGGCGTCCCGGGCGAGAAGGTCCTCGACAACAACAAGAGCACCTACACCGTGCTCTTCACCCGCTAGCGGCCCGCGGCGCGCACGGTGCTCCGGGCGGCGTCCCGGATACCCTGCAGGCGTGGACGAGCTGAGCACGACCACCGGGATCGTCGCGGCCGTCGCCGTGGTGCTCGCGCTCGCCGCGCTGGCGTTCGCGGTGACCGCCACCGTGCGCCTGCGCCGCATCGCCGCGCACCAGCGCGTGGTCCTCGGGACGGGCGGCGCGCAGGACCTCGTGGCCCACGCCGCGCGGCTGGAGCACTCCTTCGCGGTCCTGCACGACTACGTCGAGGACGTGTCGGCGCGGCTCGACGACCGCCTCGCGACCGCGGAGCTGCGGCTCGACGGCGCGATCACCTACCACGGGCTCGTGCGCTACGACGCCTACAACGAGATGTCGGGCCGGCAGTCGACGTCGATCGCGCTGCTCGACGCGACCCGCTCCGGGGTCGTCGTGTCCTCGATCCACCACCGGGAGAGCGCGCGGATGTACGCGAAGCTCGTCCGCAACGGGCAGGGGGAGCTGCAGCTCTCCCCGGAGGAGCAGCAGGCGATCGAGCTCGCCCTGGCCCGCGAGGTCGAGCCCGTGGACGACCAGGCCGTCTGATGCGGATCGGCTTCCTCGGCCCCGCCGGGACGTTCTCCCACGCGGCCGTGCACGCCAGCCCGCGGACCCCCGCCGACGCGGAGCTCGTGCCCGCGGGCACGGTGCACGCGACCGTGCTCGCCGTCCAGTCGGGGACGGTCGAGCGGGCGCTGGTCCCGATCGAGAACGCCCTCGAGGGCGCGGTCAACGCGACGCTCGACGCGCTCGCCTTCGACGCCCCGGACGTGAGGATGGTCGGCGAGGAGGTCCTCGCGGTCCGCCACTGCCTCGTCGCCGCGCAGGACGTGCCGCTGGCGGCGATCCGCACGGTGCTCTCGCACCCGCAGGCCAACGGCCAGTGCCAGGACTTCCTGCGCCGCGAGCTGCCGTCGGCCGCGGTGCTCCCGGCGGCGAGCACCGCGGAGGCGATCCGGCTCGTCGCCGCCGGCGAGGCACCCGACCCGCCGGCCGCGGCGATCGGCACCGCCCTGGCCGCCGAGCTCTACGGCGCGGTGGTGCTGCGCGAGGGCGTCGAGGACGACGCGTCGAACGTGACCCGGTTCGTGTGGCTCGCGCGCGACGGGGCCGTGGACGACGCCGCGGACGCACCGGGCGGCAGGTGGAAGACGTCGGTGGTCTTCTCCGGGGACGGCGACGGTCGACCCGGCTGGCTGGTGCGCTGCCTGAGCGAGTTCGCGTTCCGCGGCGTCAACCTCACGAAGATCGAGTCGCGGCCCGCCCGGCACCGGCTGGGCCACTACCTCTTCCACCTCGACATGGACGGGTCGATCGCCGACCCGCGGGTGGCGGAGGCGGTCGCCGCGCTGGAGATCCACGGCGCCTCCACCCGCGTGCTCGGCTCCTACCTGGCGGCCTGAGGGGCTGGCGCTCGCCGCGTCGGCCGTTACACTCGGCGCGTGCCATCCACCACGCCAGCAGCGCAACTGCGGTCCACGTCGCTCTCCGAGCACCGGCGACGTGGACGAGAAGGTGGCCGGGTGCTCGTCCTCAACGCGACGTACGAACCGATCAACGTGTGCACGGTGCGCCGTGCCGTCGTCCTGCTGCTGAAGAGCAAGGCCGAGGTGATCGAGCAGGGGGAGCGTCCGCTGCGCTCGGAGTGCGAGGTGATGACGCGCCCCGCGGTGATCCGGCTGACCCACTACGTGCGCGTCCCGCGCGACACGCACCGGCGCAAGATCACCCGCCGCGCCGTGTTCGCCCGTGATGGCTGGGAGTGCCAGTACTGCGGGTCGCGCCAGCAGCTGACCGTCGACCACGTGATCCCGCGCTCCAAGGGCGGCAGCTCGGACTGGACCAACATCGTCGCCTCGTGCGCCCCGTGCAACCGGCGGAAGTCCGACCACCTGCCCGCCCAGGCGAACATGCACCCGCGCCGGCCGCCGCGCGAGCCGAGCCCGCACGTCTTCATCCACGTGGCGTCGCCGCGGATCCCGGCGGCCTGGCGTCCGTGGCTGCCGGACGCCGACGCCTACGCGGACGCCGCCTAGATCCGTCGGTCCTCGCCGGGCGGCGCCGCGGCGGCGACCTCGGTGAGCGCGCGGACGACGCCGATCGCGGCGACCGCGGCGGCGAGGGCGAGGATGTCCCCGATCATCGCGAGCCCGTCGGGCAGCCGCTGGTCGGCGAGGCTGTCCGGGTTGGCGGTGCCCACGATGGCCAGCGCGATCGCGGCGAGCCACGCCACCCACCAGCCGGCCAGCAGCGCGGCCGCTCCGCGGCCGCCCGCCCGCAGCAGTGCCGCCAGCACGAGCGGCGGGGCGAGGAGGTTGACCCCGGGCACCACCCAGGCGAGCAGGCCGCTGCGCGGCTCGGCGACCCGCCCGTCGAGGCGGTCGGCGAGCCGGCGGTGCGCCGCGTGCTGCCAGGGCAGCCACAGGGCGGCGACGGCGAGCAGGCAGACGACGCTCAGCACGAGCGTGATCGTCACGTAGTCGTCGGCGCGGCCGATGACCGAGTCGGGCACGGCGATGGCGACGTCCCCGACCTGGGTGTTCACCGCGTCCTGCACGATGCGCAGCCGGTTGACGTGCGCGTAGGCGTCGGCGATCGACGCGACGGCCGCGACCCAGAGGGCGACGACGGTCAGCTGTGCGCGGCCTTCGAGGGTGCGGAGCACGGCCGCGGAGCATAGGCGACCGCACGATCGGCGGAGCGCCCCGAGAACTGCGAAGGCCGCGGTTTCGACGGACCGCGGCCTTCGCCCAACTGTGACTGGAAGATCGTCGTCCTAGGTACGTCTGCCGTGGGACCAAGCGGCAAGGAGCGACGACGGTGCCCGGCTGGTATTCCGCTGAGCGGCCCAGCCAACCGGCTCAGGTGCCGGCCACCTCCAGGGTCCCGCAAGAACTGTGACTACAGATACGGACCACCTCCTTTCTCTGGTGAACCGACTGTAGCAACGGCCCGGACGGAACCTCAACGGTTGACCCGCTCAGGCCTCCTCAGCGGGCGCGTCGCCACCCGCCGGTTCGGATCCGGGCTCCGTGCCCATCGCCGCGTCGATGCCCTCGATCGGCTCGAGCGCCCCGTCCTCCTGGGCGCCGTTGCCCTCGACCACGAGCGCGACGGCCGAGACGCGGTCGTCGTCCTTGGGGTTCATCACGCGCACGCCGGTCGCCGCCCGGCCCTGCTGGGAGATGCCCTTGACGCCGGTGCGCTGCACCATGCCGCCCTCGGAGATGAAGACGAGCTCCTGGTGCGGGCGCACGACGAGCGCGCCGGCGAGGCCGCCCTTCGCGTCGGTGAGGCCGATCGTCTTGACGCCCTTGGCGCCGCGGGAGGTCTTGCGGTACTGGTCGATCTTCGTGCGCTTGCCGTAGCCGTTCTCGGTCACGACGAGCAGCTCCATGTCGTCGCGTGCGACGTCCATGGCGATGACCTCCTCGGCGTCCATGCCGCGCACGCCGGCGGTGTCGCGGCCCATGGCGCGCGCGTCGGACTCCGAGAAGCGCACGGTCAGGCCCGCGCGGGAGACCATGATGATCTCGTCGCCGGGGTCGACCGGGCGGACCGCGACGAGCTCGTCCTCGTCCCGGATCTTGATCGCGATGATCCCGTCGGCCTTGATCGGCGTGTTGTAGGCGAGGAACTCGGTCTTCTTGATCACGCCCGCACGGGTCGCGAACACCAGGAACTGCGTCTCCTTGAAGTCGCGCGTGGAGACGACCGACTGGATCCGCTCGCCCTCGCGCAGCGGCAGGACGTTGACGAGCGCACGACCCTTGGAGGTGCGCTGCGCCTCGGGCAGCTCGTAGACCTTCGACCGGTAGACCTTGCCGCGGTTGGAGAAGAACAGCAGGTAGTCGTGGGACGAGCAGACGAAGAGGTGCTCGATGAAGTCCCCGTCCTTCATGTCCATCCCGGTGACGCCGCGGCCGCCGCGCTGCTGGGCGCGGTAGGTCGCCAGCGGCAGCGACTTGATGTAGCCGCTCTTCGTCAGCGTGATGACCATCTGCTGGTCGGGGATGAGGTCCTCGATGTCGAGGTCGTCCTCGCTCGGGGAGATCTGGGTGCGGCGGTCGTCACCGAAGCGGTCGAGGATCTCGGCGAGCTCCTCCTTGATGAGGTCGAGCACCTTCTGCTCGTCGCCGAGGATCTCGCGCAGCTCACGCACGCGCTCGGTCTTGTCGGCGTGCTCCTGCACGATCGCGTCGGTCTCGAGCGCGGTCAGCTGCGAGAGGCGCAGGTCGAGGATCGCGGTCGCCTGGATGACCGACAGGTTGAAGCGGCCGACGAGCTCGGTGCGCGCCTCCTCGCGGTTCTTGGACCGGCGGATCAGCTCGATCACCGCGTCGAGGTTGTCGAGGGCGATGAGCAGGCCCTCGAGGACGTGGATGCGGGCCTCGAGCTGGGCCAGCTCGAACTTGCAGCGGCGGACGATGACGTCGCGCTGGTGCTCGACGTAGTGGCGGATGACCTCGCGCAGCGACAGCGTCTTGGGCACGCCGTCGACGAGCGCGACGGTGTTGACGCCGAACGTCGACTGCATCGCGGTGTGCTTGTAGAGCTTGTTCAGCGCGACCTTCGGGAGCACGTCGCGCTTGAGCTCGATGACGAGCCGCATGCCACGGCGGTCGGTCTCGTCGCGGATGTCGGAGATCTCCGAGAGCTTCTTCTCGTGCACGAGCTCGGCGATCTTCGTGATCAGGCCGCCCTCGCCGCCCTTCTTCACCGTGAACGGCAGCTCGGTGACGATCAGCGCCTCCTTGCCGCGACCGATGTCCTCGGTGTTCACGCGCGCGCGGACGCGCACGCGACCGCGACCGGTCTCGTACGCGTCGCGGATGCCCTGCAGGCCCATGATGATCCCGCCGGTCGGGAAGTCGGGGCCCTTGACGTGCTCCATCAGCCCGTCGACGGTGATGTCCGGATCGTCGATGAACGCCATCGTCGCCCGGATGACCTCGCCGAGGTTGTGCGGCGGGATGTTCGTCGCCATCCCGACCGCGATGCCGGAGGAGCCGTTGACGAGCAGGTTCGGGAACCGCGACGGCAGGACGGTCGGCTCCTGGGTGCGCCCGTCGTAGTTGGGCACGAAGTCGACCGTGTCCATGTCGATGTCGCGCAGCATCTCGACGGCGAGACGCGTCATCCGCGCCTCCGTGTACCGCATGGCGGCCGCCGGGTCGTCGTCGATCGAGCCGAAGTTGCCCTGGCCGTCGACGAGCGGGTAGCGCAGCGAGAAGTCCTGCGCCATGCGCACGAGCGTGTCGTAGATCGACGAGTCGCCGTGCGGGTGGTAGTTGCCCATGACCTCGCCGACGATGCGGGCGCACTTCGCGTAGCCGCGCGTCGGTCCGAGGCCCAGCTCGGACATGCCGAACAGCACGCGCCGGTGGACGGGCTTGAGCCCGTCGCGCACGTCGGGCAGGGCGCGCCCGACGATGACGGACATCGCGTAGTCGAGGTACGCGCTCTTCATCTCCTCCTCGAGCGCGCGGGGCTCGATGTTCCCGCCGTCCAGCACGTCAATCGCCATGGGGCGTCACCTTCCGTCCTTCGTGGTCAGTCATGTCCTGCGGTGGGCGCGTCGCGCGAGCGTCAGACGTCGACGGTCGCGGCGAGCGCGTTCTCCTCGATGAACGCCTTGCGGTGCTCGACCGCGTCGCCCATCAGCTGGGAGAAGATGAGGTCGGCCGCGGCCGCGTCCTCGATCGAGACCTGCGCGAGCGTGCGGGTCGTCGGGTCCATCGTGGTCGTGCGCAGCTGCTCGGCGTTCATCTCGCCCAGGCCCTTGAAGCGGCTGAGCGACACGCCGCGCTGCGCGACGGACAGCACCGCGGTGCGCAGCCCCTCGAACGTCGTGGCCTCCTCGCTGCGGTCGCCGAGCGTCACGGTGAACGTCGGCAGGCCGACGAGCTCGACGATCTGGCCGTGCAGCTTCACGAAGCTGCGGTACTCCGGCGAGTCGAACAGCGAGCGGCGGACGCGGTGCGTCTGCGCGAGGCCGGTCTTCTTCTCGATCCCGCGGACGGTCAGCACGTCGCCGTCCTGGTCGACGAGCTCGACCGACACCGCGTCGGCGTCGGTCGCCCCGTCGGCGAAGTGCGCGACCGCGGCGTCGGCGCTCGCGATCTGCGCGCCGAGGACGCCGGCCTCCTCGAGGAACCCGACGAGCGCGGCGCCGTGCGCGGCGCGCAGCGTCGAGGCCCAGCCCTCGAACTGCTTGAGCATCCGCGTGTAGCGCTGCCACCGCGCCTCGGTGACCTTGAACGCGTTGCCCTCGCGGTCGACGATCTGGAGCTTCTCGAACTTGTCGGAGAGGAGGACCTCCTCCAGCTCGGACTCCTTCTCGATGTAGCGCTCGTTGGAGCCCTGCTTGAGCTTGTACAGCGGCGGCTTGGCGATGTAGACGTAGCCGGCCTCGATGAGCTGCGGCATCTCGCGGAACAGCAGCGTCAGGACGAGCGTGCGGATGTGCGCGCCGTCGACGTCGGCGTCCGTCATGAGGATGATCTTGTGGTACCGCGCGCCCTCGATGTTGAACTCGTCGCGCACGCCGGTGCCGATCGCGGTGATCAGCGCCTGGATCTCGTTGTTCTTGAGGACCTTGTCGATCCGCGCCTTCTCGACGTTGAGGATCTTGCCGCGCAGCGGCAGCACCGCCTGCGTGTTGCGGTCCCGGCCCTGCTTGGCGGAGCCGCCCGCGGAGTCGCCCTCGACCACGAAGATCTCGCTCAGCGAGGGGTCGCGCACCGAGCAGTCCGCGAGCTTGCCGGGCAGCTTGGAGTTCTCCAGCGCGCTCTTGCGGCGCGTCAGGTCGCGGGCCTTGCGCGCCGCGTCACGGGCCTGGGCGGCCTGGATCGCCTTCTTGATGACGCTGGTGCCGACGCGCGGGTTCTCCTCGAAGAACTCCGCGAGCTTCGCGTTGACGACCGACGCGACGAACCCCTCCATGCCGGGGTTGCCGAGCTTCGTCTTCGTCTGCCCCTCGAACTGCGGGTCGCCGAGCTTCACCGAGATGACGGCGGTGAGCCCCTCGCGGACGTCCTCGCCGCTGAGGTTGACGTCCTTCTCCTTCAGCAGGCCCTTCTCGCGCGCGTAGCGGTTCAGCGTGCGCGTGAGCGCCGAGCGGAAGCCCGACATGTGCGAGCCGCCCTCGTGCGTGTTGATGTTGTTCGCGAAGCTGAACACCGACTCCTGGTAGGAGGTGTTCCACTGCATCGCGATCTCGACGTAGCCCTCCTCGGACTCCCCGTCGAAGAAGACGACCTTGTCGTGGGCCGCCTCCTTGGAGGAGTTGAGGTAGCTGACGAAGTCCTCGATGCCGCCCTCGTAGTGGAAATCGGCCTTGTGGCCCTCGCCGCGCTCGTCGGTGATCGTGATGCGCAGGCCGCGCGTCAGGAACGCGGTCTCGCGCAGCCGCTGCTCGAGCGTGTGGAAGTCGAACTCGGTCGTCTCGAAGATGTCGGGGTCCGGCGCGAACGTGATCGACGTGCCGTGCTCCTTCGTCGGCTCGCCCTTCTGCAGCTCCATCTGCTTGGCGCCGCGCGCGAACTCCTGGAACCACGTGTAGCCGTCGGTCTTGATCTCGACCTGCAGCAGCTCCGAGAGCGCGTTGACGACGGAGGAGCCGACGCCGTGCAGGCCGCCGGAGACCTTGTAGCCGCCGCCGTCGCCGAACTTGCCGCCGGCGTGCAGGACGGTCAGCACGACCTCGACGGCCGGCTTGTTCTCCTTCGGGTGCATGCCGACGGGGATGCCGCGGCCGTCGTCGGACACGGTCACCCGGTTGTCCGGGTGGATCGTCACGTCGACGCGCGTGGCGAAGCCCGCGAGCGCCTCGTCGACGGAGTTGTCGACGATCTCGTAGACGAGGTGGTGCAGGCCGCGGACGCCGGTCGAGCCGATGTACATGCCGGGCCGCTTGCGCACCGCCTCGAGCCCCTCGAGGACGGTGATGTCCGCCGCCCCGTAGGTCTCGGAGCCCTTCTGGCGCTCCTTGCGCGCGGCCTGCTCCTCGGCGCGCCGGGCGGCCGCCTCGGCCTCCTGCGCCCCGTCGCCTGCCTGCTCGCCCTGCACCTGCTCGTCCTCGTCAGCCATGCCGCTCCATCAGTACGCGAAAAACCCCGGTCACCGAGTCAGCCGACTCCGGGCCGGGGTGCGGGATCTGGTTGACGTAAGTCTACCACAGCAGCCCCACGCGGCCGGACCGTTCTCCGTCACGAAAGTGCTGCAAAACAGCACTTTCTCTCAGCGCTGCGGACGGCCGTCGCGCGCCCAGCGCACCGCGGGCGCCGCCTGGCAGCGCAGCGCGGTCACCAGCGGCTCGCCGAGGGCGGCGTTGAGCTGGTCCACCAGGGTCGGCGCGAGGAGGTCCAGCTCGGCCGCCCAGACGCTCGACCGGCACGTCACCGTGACCACCCCGCCCTGCGCCGCGGTCGGCTCCGCCTGCTCCGCGACGCCGGCGCCGACGGCCTGCGGCCAGACGCGCTGCACGTCGGCCAGCAGCGTCTGCGGGGCGAGCGCGTCCGCGAGCCGGGCGATCGACCCGGCCGCCGGGCGGGGCCCGCGCGCACGGTCGCGACGGCGCCGCAGCTCCGGGGCGGGGTCGCGCTCGGGGCCCGGGCCGCTCATGCCGCCTGCGCCTCCTGGAGGACGCCGTCCTCGGTCACCGCGATCCGCACGACGTCCGCCTCGCCGCCGCCGGGGACGTGCGCGAGGTCCGTCGTGGTGATGACGCTCTGGCCGGCGCGGCGCAGCCGCGCCACGAGCAGCCCGCGGCGGTCGGCGTCGAGCTCGCTCATGACGTCGTCGAGCACCATCAGCGGCGCGGCGCCCCGCACCTCCTCGAGCGCCTCGCGCTCGCACAGCAGCAGCGCCAGCAGGCCGAGCCGCTGCTCGCCCTGCGAGCCGTAGACCCGCAGCTCGCGGCCGTCCCGCAGGAGCGCGAGGTCGTCGCGGTGCGGCCCGTGCCCGGTGAAGCCGCGCTCCAGGTCGCCGTCGAGCCGCTCGGCGAGCTCCGCGGCGAACCCCTCGGGGCTATCGGCCTTCGTCCGCGGCCGGTAGCGCAGCTCCGGCGCGCCCGCGAGTCCCAGCTCGGCGGCGATCTGCACGAACCCGGGCTGCAGCAGCGCGACCGTCTCGGCCCGGTCGGCGCACAGCGCCAGCGCGTGCCGGCCCAGCTCGAGGTCCCAGGGCGCCATCGCCTCCCGACCGACGTACCCCGCGCGGACGCGGCCGAGCAGCGCGTTGCGCTGCGCGAGCGCCTGCTTGTAGGAGCGGCGCGTGGCGGTGCGCGACGGCCACAGGGCGCTGACGACCTGATCCAGGTGCGCGCGGCGCAGCGCCGGCGGGCCCTTGACGAGCTCGAGGCGGTCCGGCAGGAACACGCTGACCAGCGGCCGGGCCGGGTGGTCGACCAGGCGCTCCACGAGCGCGTCGTCGACGCGGATGCGCTTGGGCTCCCCCGGCTGGAAGCCGACGCTCAGCGCGTGCTCGTCGCCATGACGGTCGACGGTGTCGACCTCGACCCGTGCCGCGTCCGCGTCGAAGGCCACGCACTCGCGCTCGTTCGAGGTCCGGCAGGACCGCGCGGTACAGCCGAAGTACAGGCCCTCGACGAGGTTCGTCTTGCCGATCCCGTTGCGCCCGTGGACCACGGTGAGGCCCGGGCCCAGGCGCACCTCGACCCGCTCGTGCGTGCGGAAGCCCCGCAGCCGCAGGCGGGTCACGACCATCGCGGCTAGACGTTCAGCCGGATCGGCATGATCAGGTAGAGGAACCCGCTGCCGTCGCCGGCCTCGATCAGGCCCGGGCGCAGCGGGCTGATGAGCTTCAGCACCACGTCGCCGGACTCCACGCTCTCCAGGCCGTCGCGCAGGAAGTCCGGGTTGAAGCCGATCTCGAACGGCTCCCCGGTGAACGGGACCGGCAGCGGCTCGCTCGCCTCGCCGACGTCCGGGGTCTGCGCCGAGACGGTCAGCTCGCCCTCCTGGAAGGCCAGGCGCAGCGGCGCGTTCTTCTGCGCCATCAGGCTGATGCGCCGCACGACCCCGGCGAGCTCGTCGCCCGGCACGTGCAGCTCGTGCTCGTAGGTGTCGGGGAGCAGCTGGCGGTAGTTCGGGAACTGGCCGTCGATCAGCCGCGAGGACAGGACGGTCGCGCCGACCTCGAAGACCACCTGGTTCTCGCGCAGGCCGATCCGGATCTCCGAGGCGTCGCCGCCCTGGACGATCCGCTCGAGCTCCTGCAGCGCCCGCGCCGGCACGTTGGCCTCGAAGCCCTGCTCGATCGGCGCCTCGAGCTTCGTCTCCTTGACGCTCAGCCGGTAGGAGTCGGTCGCGACCATCCGCAGCTCGTCGCCGGAGGCCGAGACGAGGATGCCGGTGAGGATCGGGCGCGTCTCGTCGCGCGAGGCCGACCGGGCGACCTTGCCGATCGTCCCGACGAACGCGGCCGCGGGCATCGTCACGACCTGGTCGCCGGCGGCGTCGGCGCGCGTGGGCAGCGTCGGGAAGTCCTCGTTGCGCAGCGTGCGGATGTGGAAGCGCGCCGGACCGCAGACGATCTCCACGTCCTGCTCGGCCTGCCGCAGCTCGAGCGTCATCGGCCCGTCCGGCAGCTGGCGGGCCACGTCGAGCAGCAGCCGCGCCGGCAGCACGACGGTGCCGTCGCGCTCGACCGTGGCGATCAGCGGCACGCGGAGGGAGACCTCCATGTCGGTGGCGCGCAGTTCGACCGCGCCCTCGGCGGCGGCGAGCTGGACGCCGGACAGGGCCTGGACCGCGCTGCGGCTCGAGGCCACGCGCGTGACCGTCTGCAGCTGCGAGAGCAGCTCACGGCTGGTGGTGGACAGCTTCACGATGGAAACCTCGTATCACTGATAGGAGTCATCAGGCCTGTGGACGTGTGGAGAAGGCACCGAAATGGCCGCACGGTGCGGGGAACTCGCGCACACGTCGGCCCGCAGGGGCGTGCGAAGTCTGTCAGTCCTGCCGGTCGGCTCGGAGGCGACGGGTGAGGTCGTCGACCGTGGCGAGCGCGTCGGGGTCGGTCGCGAGGCGCTCGGCGGTCTTGCGGCACGCGTACATGACCGTCGTGTGGTTCTTGCCGCCGAAGGACCGGCCGATCGCCGGGAGGGTGGCGTCGGTGTGCTCGCGCGCGAGGTACATCGCGAGCTGCCGCGGCCAGGAGACGCGCGCCGAGCGGTCGCTGCCCAGCAGCTCCTCGCGCGTGATGCTGAAGGCGTCGCACACCAGGTCCTGGATCTGCTCCATGTCGATCCGCACGGTCTTGCGCGCCTGCGGGTAGAGCGTGTCGAGCACCCGGGTCGCGAGATCGGCGGTGATCGGCTCGCGCTCCAGCGACGCGAAGGCGACCACGCGGATCAGTGCGCCCTCGAGCGCCCGCACGTTCGTGGTGATGCGCTGCGCGATGACCTCGAGCGCGCCCTCGTCGGGCAGCGTCAGGCCGTCGTGGTGGGCGCGCTTGCGCAGCACGCCCATCCGCGTGGCGGGGTCGGGCGTGGTGATGTCGGCGACGAGACCGGCCTCGAACCGCTCGCGCAGCCGGTCGTGCAGGGCGTCGAGGTCGCGCGGGAGACGGTCGGAGGTCAGGACGAGCTGGCTGCCGGTGTCGTAGAGCGCGTTGAAGGTGTGGAAGAACTCCTCCTCGGTCTTCGCCTTCTGCTCGAGGAACTGGACGTCGTCGATGAGCAGGACGTCGTTGCGCCGGTAGGTCGCCTTGAAGCGGTCGATGTGCCCGCCGTGCAGCGCGCCGAGGAACTCGTTGGTGAACCGCTCGACGGTCGTGCAGCGGACGGTGAGCCCGGACCCGTAGCGCCGCACGTAGTTGCCGATCGCGTGCAGCAGGTGGGTCTTGCCGACGCCCGGGGGCCCGTAGAGGAAGAGCGGGTTGTACGCCTGGCCGGGCAGCTCGGCGACCGAGAGGGCCGCGGCGTGCGCGAAGCGGTTGGCGTCGCCGATGACGAACTGCTCGAAGGTGAGCTTCGGGTTCAGGGGGTCGGGCTGGGGCTCGTGCGGGACCACGGCGCGGGTGCCGTCGGTGCGCTCGGCGCGCCGACGGTCCCGATCGGCGCCGGCGTCGGTGCCGCGACCGCGGCCCGCCGGCTGCTTCCCGCGCGCGGGCGTGGAGGACTGCACCTCGACGGTGACCTCCGGGCCGAGCAGCGCGGCGGCGGTCGTGTCGAGCAGCCGCCCGAACCGCTGGGCGACGAGCGAGCGGATGCCGGCGGGGGCCTCCAGGGCGAGCAGCTCGCCGTCGAACCCGACGGGCTGCAGCGGCGTGATCCAGATCTCGTACGTGCTGTCCGGGACGGCCTGGCGCAAGGCGGCCTGCAGGCGGTTCCAGATGTCGTCGAGGTCGTGGGTCACGGCAGGGTCCGGCGGCACCGGGCGGAGCCCGGCAAGCGGTGGTGCGAGGTGCGGCGAGGACGGCCCTGCGGAGCGGCTGGATCAGGTGCTGCCGGGCCGGGCGGCGACCATACCAGAGGTCCTGGGAGCCGTCGGAGGCGCTCGCGTGCCGTCCGGGAGGGAGCCCGCAAAACGCGGCAGAATCGGATCTGCACACGGTGTGCACGTCCTGTTCACGGCCTGTGCGCAGGCCTACCGCACGGCTCGGACGGCGTGAGCGCGCTACACTGCCTCGCCCGTCGTCCAACCCCGGCGGGACTCTCACCATGAAGCGGACCTACCAGCCCAAGAAGCGCAAGCGCGCACGCACCCACGGCTTTCGCGAGCGTATGAGCACGAAGGCCGGTCGTTCGGTGCTCAAGCGCCGCCGCGACAAGGGCCGCAAGAAGCTCACCGTCTGATCGCGGTGGCGCAGACGCCGGGATCCGGCGGTCGGCGCTCCAAGCGCGGTCGCCTCTCGCGTTCCGCCGAGTTCGATCGGGTCTTTCGCAGCGGCCGCTCCCATGGCGGCCGCTATCTCGTGCTGTACACGTTCCCGCGCGGCGCCGATCCGGCCGCGGGCGAGGAGCTGCAGGCCGAGCCGCGCCTCGGGCTCTCGGTCTCCCGCAAGGTCGGCGGAGCCGTCGACCGGAACCTCGTCAAGCGCCTGCTGCGCGAGGCGTTCGTGACCGAGTCGCAGCGCCTCCCGGCGGGGGTCGACGTGGTCGTCGTCGCGAGGCCAGAGGCCCGGGAGCTCGCCGAGCGCGAGGGCCTGGCCGGCATGCGCCGCGAGCTCGGCGAGCTGGTCGGCAAGGCCGCCGGACCGGCGACGGACTGATGCGCGCGCGCCGGATCGCCACCGCGCCGATCCGGTTCTACCGTCGGGCCATCTCGCCCGCGCTCCCGCAGCGGTGCAAGTACGAGCCCAGCTGCTCCGCCTACGCCGCGCAGGCCATTCAGGACTACGGCATACTCCGCGGTCTCGTGCTCGGGGCGTGGCGCCTCCTGCGCTGCAACCCCTGGAGCCACGGCGGCTTCGACCCGGTGCACGCACAGCGCCTCTTCCGGCCGCGGGACCCCGGCCCGACCCAAACGAGCTAGCTGATCCCCATGACCTTCGTCCTGGCCAACATCTTCCAGCCGCTGATCGACGTGTTCGAACAGGTCCTCCTGTTCTTCCACGACACGATCGGCTTCGGCTGGGGGTTCTCGATCGTCTTCCTGACGATCGTCGTCCGAGCGCTGCTGCTGCCGCTCACCATCAAGCAGTTCAAGTCGATGCGGGCGCTGCAGGTGCTGGCGCCCGAGATCAAGAAGCTGCAGAACAAGTACAAGGACGACAAGCAGCGTCTGAACCAGGAGATGATGAAGTTCTACCAGGAGAACAAGGTCAATCCCTTCGGCTCCTGCCTCCCGGTCGTCGCCCAGCTGCCGGTCTTCCTCTCGCTCTTCTACATGCTGCAGAAGGACCTGCGGCAGGACATCTGCGGCCAGACCGCCAAGGCCTGTGGCGACCTCGCCACGGCCGCCTGGACGACCGGCACGCCCGGAGACGAGAAGTTCCTCTTCATCCCGGACATCACCGACAAGGCGACGGGTGGCGTGCTCATCGCGCTGATCGTCATGTACGTCGGCTCGCAGCTCGTCTCGAGCCTCCTGATGTCGGTGACCGCGGACCGCAACCAGCGCCTGATCATGATGGCGCTGCCGTTCGTGTTCGTGATCTTCATCCTGAACTTCCCGGCCGGCCTGATCGTCTACTGGATCACCACGAACGTCTGGACGATCGGCCAGCAGGCGATCGTGCGCCGCACGCTCGGACCGCCGCCGGACACCCGTGCCGCGATGGCCGAGGCGAACGCCGTCCAGCCCGTCGCGGCCGGCGGCACATCGGTTGCCGGCGCGGCCCCGCCGCCGCCGCCGCGCAAGAAGAAGAAGAAGACGGGACGCCGCAAGTGACCGACCGAACCCCGCCCGGCGCCGACGAGCAGGACGCACTGCTCGACCTGCTCGAGGAGGTCGCCGACGCACTCGACCTCGACGCGGAGATCGAGGTCGCCGTGGATGCCGACGGCGAGACGCTCGTGGGCACGCTCCATGGTGAGGACCTCGGGCTGTTCATCGGCCGTCACGGCCAGACGATCGATGCGGTGCAGCACCTCGCGGTCCGCACGCTGGCGGCGCTGAAGGACCAGCCCCGGCGCGTGGTCGTCGACGCGGAGGGCTACCGCGCCCGCCGCCAGGAGGCGCTGGAGCGCCAGGCCGACGAGGCCGCGGCCGAGGCGCTGGAACACGAGCGGCCGGTGGCCCTGGACCCGATGACCGCGAGCGAGCGCAAGCTCGTCCACAACTACCTCGCCGAGCGCGGGGACGTGGAGACCTACAGCGAGGGCCGCGAGCCCGAACGCCACCTCGTCGTGGCACCCGCCAAGAGCTGACGACCCGCGCACGCCCGCTGGAACCCGAACGCCCCGCCCGACCGCGGGGCGTTCGTCGTTCCGGGACCGTTCCACGTGAAACGTCCTCGCCCTCGCCGCGCCGCCCCGGGGAGGGCGGGTGGCTGCACCACGCGGGTTCGGTGGCGCTGCCCGCGTCGGGCGTTCCACGTGAAACGTCGAGCGCCGGGGGGTGGTGTTCCACGTGAAACATGGAGGCAGCCGCGAGCGTGCGGGAGGCCCTCGAGGGCGAGGTCCGGGCCGCCCGGGTGCCATGGCGCGTCGCGGGGTCGGCTCCGTGGAGCCCTCCGTGCCGGGAACGCCGGCGGTCCGGGCACGGCCGGCGCGGTCGCCGAGCACGTGGCGAGCCGACGGCAGGACGTTCCACGTGAAACGTCCCTACCGTCACGGGCGTGACCGTCGCGCTGCCCCGTCTCGAAGAGCTCGTCCTCGTCCACGACCTGCCTATCGCGGCAGCCGCCCGGCTCGACCTCCTGCTGGAGCGGTTCGCCACCGATCCCCAGGCGCCGACGACTGTCACGGCCCCGCGGGAGGGGGCCGACGTCCACGTTGCCGACAGCCTGGTGGCGCTGGAGGTGCCGGTGGTCCGGGAGGCCCGCCGCATCGCGGACCTCGGCGCCGGTGCCGGCGTCCCCGGGCTGGTGCTGGCCCTCGCGCTGCCGGAGGCGACCGTCGGCCTCGTCGAGAGCGTCGGGAAGAAGTGCGACTTCATGGCCCGGACCGCCGAGGCGATGGGTCTCACGAACGCCGCGCCCGTCGCCCGTCGGGCGGAGGACTGGCCGGACGGCATCGGGGTCCACGACCTCGTCACGGCGCGCGCGCTCGCGCCGCTCACCGCGCTCGTCGAGTACGCCGCGCCGCTGCTCCAGGAGGGAGGGCACCTGTGTGCCTGGAAGGGGCAGCGCGATCCCGCCGAGGAGGCGGACGGCGCGGCCGCCGCCGAGGCGACCGGGATGGCGCTCGTGGAGGTCCGGGCGGTCCGGCCGTGGCCGGGGGTCGAGGCCCGTCATCTCCACGTGTTCTGCAAGATCTCGCCCACGCCGCCGCGATTCCCGCGGCGCCCCGGCATGGCGCGCAAGCGGCCGATCGTGGCGACTTCCTGACCTCTTCGTGCCGATTCGCCGCGCCGGAGGTCGCTACGAGCGGGTTTTCCGGCCCGGCCCGACCCCGCGGACGGCTACCGTGGAGGGTCGCATGGGCACCGTGTACGCGATCGCCAACCAGAAGGGCGGGGTGGGCAAGACCACCACCGCCGTCAACGTCTCGGCCTGCATCGCCGAGGCCGGCTACGAGACGCTCCTCGTCGACATCGACCCGCAGGCCAACGCGACGGTCGGGCTGGGGGTCGCCAAGGACCTCGAGCCGAACGTCTACGACGTCCTCGCCGGCGACGCGCCGGCGCACGAGGCGATCGTGCCGTCCGCGATCGAGCGGCTGCACGTCCTGCCGGCGAGCCCGGACCTCGCCGGGGCCACGATGGAGCTGCCGCGCCAGGCCGGCTCCGAGGGCAACCTGCGCGACGCGCTCGCCCCGATCAAGGACCGCTTCGCCTACATCGTCCTGGACTGCCCGCCGTCGCTGGGCCCCCTGACCGTCAACGCGTTGGTCGCCGCCGACCGGGTGATCGTCCCGGTCCAGACCGAGTACTACGCGCTGGAGGGCCTGGCGGGCCTGCTCGAGACGCTGCAGCTCGTCCAGCAGCAGCTCAACCCGCGCCTGACCATCGCCGGGATGCTGCTGACGATGCACGACGGCCGCACGCGCCTCTCGCGCGACGTCGAGGAGGACGTGCGCAAGCACTTCCCCGACCTCGTCTTCGACACCGTCATCCCGCGCAACGTGCGCATCAGCGAGTCGCCGAGCCACGGGGTCCCGGTCACCCACTACGACCCGCACTGCGTCGGGGCGGACGCGTACTTCGAGCTCGCCAAGGAGGTCGCGGCCCGTGGCTGAGAAGCGCGGCATGGGCCGTGGGCTGTCGGCGATCCTCTCGGTCACGGCCGAGGACGTCGCCGGACCGGGCGGCGCGGCGGCCCCGGAGGGTGACGAGCTGCGCGAGCTGCCGGTCGGCGAGGTCCACCCGAACCCCAACCAGCCGCGCAAGCGGTTCGACGAGGAGGCGCTCCAGGCGCTGGCCGACTCGCTCGGGGAGCGCGGCGTGCTGCAGCCGGTGCTGGTCCGGCCCGCGCCCGGCGGCGCGAAGGGCTACGAGATCGTCGCCGGTGAGCGCCGCTGGCGGGCCGCGCAGATCGCGGGCCTCGCGGCGATCCCCGCGATCGTCCGCGAGCGCGACGACGCCACGACCCTCGAGGACGCGCTCATCGAGAACATGGCCCGGCAGGACCTCAACCCCGTCGAGGAGGCCCGCGCGGTCGCCGGTCTCGTCGAGGAGCTCGGGCTCACCCGGGAGGCCGTCGGCAAGCGCATCGGCCGCAGCCGCGTGGCCGTCTCCAACCTGCTGCGGCTGCTCGACCTTCCCGAGGAGGCGCTCGACCTGCTCGAGAGCGGTGCGCTGACCGAAGGCCACGGCCGCGCGCTGCTCATGGCCGAGGACCACGCCGACCGTCGCCGCCTCGCCCGGGCCGCCGCCGACCAGGGGTGGTCGGTCCGCGTGCTGGAGGAGCAGGCCCGTCAGGCCGGCACGGCAGGAGCGCGGAGCGCCACGCGCGGACGGGCGGCGATCCACCCCGACCAGGCCGCCGCCGCCGAGGACATCGCCGCGGCGCTGGGCGCCGCGCTCGGCGCCGACCTGAAGGTCAAGCCCCGCGGCACGGGCTATCGGGTCGAACTGACGTTCGACTCGCCCGACGAGGCGCTGGCGCTCGCGGAGCGCCTCGGCGTGTCGGTCGGCTGAGCGGCTCCGGCCGGTCGCCACGTCACGGCGCGGCTCGCTACACTGCGCGTCCCCGGGCGATTAGCTCAGTCGGTTAGAGCGCGTCTCTGATAAGGACGAGGTCGATGGTTCGAATCCATCATCGCCCACCTCGCAGCACTTGAAGGCCCCGCCCGCGCGGGGCTTTCGTCGTTCTCGGGGTGCCACTTCCCAACCGTGAGAAGTCCGTGAGGGAGGACTACTCCGCGGGCCCGGCGGGAAGTTCACTGCGCGTCACGACGCGGTTCCCGGCAGCGCACGCCAGACCGCCGCAGCACCTCCATCCTCCAGATCCCGAAAGGAGCGCCCGTGCGTCGGTCGCTGATCCCTGCCGTCCTGCTCACGTCCGTCACCCTCACCGGCGTGGCCGCCGGCTCCGCCCAGGCGGCCGACCTGCGCCTCCCGTTCGCCTGCGGCGCCCAGTTCACCGGCAAGACCTACTCCGGGCACAGCCCGCAGAACGCCATCGACTACAACGGTCTCGGCGGCGGCGACTCCGACCTCGGCATGAAGATCGTCGCCGCGGGCTCGGGCACGGTCACGAAGTCGCTCTACTACTCCAAGGCCTCCAACGTCGGCTACGGCAACGCGATCGAGATCCGTCACGGCGACGGGACCCGCACCTTCTACGCGCACCTGCGCGACCGCAAGGTCAAGGTCGGCGACAAGGTCTCGCGCGGCCAGCTCATCGGGCACCTCGGCAACTCGAGCGCCAAGTACAACCTGCTCGCCCACCTCCACTACGAGCAGCGCTCCTCCTCCGGCGCCGTCGTCAAGGCGCAGTTCAACGGCAGGACCGCTCCTGAGTACGCCCGCTTCGGCTCCGCGGTGAGCCACAAGAGCGACAACTGCCCGAAGTCCACCCCGGGGCCCTCCACGCCGACCCCGACCCCGACGCCCAACCCGACGCCCGCCCCGCCGAGCGGGGGCGGCATCGGCGTCGCGCTCCCGTCGATCAGCACGCGCTTCCGCGCGACCGTCCGCACCGACAACGGCCTGCC
Organism: Conexibacter sp. W3-3-2; assembly: GCF_009707605.1. Taxonomy (NCBI): domain Bacteria; kingdom Bacillati; phylum Actinomycetota; class Thermoleophilia; order Solirubrobacterales; family Conexibacteraceae; genus Conexibacter; species Conexibacter sp. W3-3-2. The sequence continues at coordinate 3,088,575 of NZ_WLYW01000001.1, forward strand.
CGTCTCGGCGCGCAAGGACGCGCGCACCAGCGCGGCGGTCGTCCGCAAGTTCAAGAACGGTGACGCGGTGCGCATCGTCTGCCAGAAGCGCGGCCAGACGGTGACCGGCAAGTACGGCACCTCGAACCTGTGGGACCTCGTCGACCTCGGCGGCGGCCGCGGCGCGTACATCACCGACACCTACGTCTACACCGGGCGCGACGGGCGCGTCGCCCCCGCGTGCCCGTGAGCACCGTGCGCCGCACCGCGCTCCTCCTCACCGCGGCCACCGCGACCCTCGGGGTCGCGGTGCCCACCGCGGCCCAGGCCTCCCGTCCGCCCGCCGACGGGGGAGGCGCCGTCACCGGCGTCACCAAGACCAACCCGCCCAACCGGCTGCTCGTCCGCAAGCAGCCGGGCCGGGGCGCGGTCATCGCACGCCTCGCGCCCGAGACCCGGGTCGCGATCCGCTGCCAGACCAGCGGTCCGGCCGTGAACGGGCGCTTCGGCCGCTCCCGCGTCTGGGACCAGATCGCGACCGCCAAGGGCATCGGCTACGTCTCCGACTCCTACGTGTTCACGGGCAGCGACGACCTCGTCGCCCCCGTGTGCGGCCGGAAGGTCTCGGCCGGCGCGACGAAGCCCGGACGCATCGCGACCGAGCGGCTGCCCCTGATCGTCCGCCGGGCCCCGAACCTGTCGGCCGGCGAGGTCACGCGCCTGGCGCCCGGCACGCGCGTGCGGATCAGCTGCCAGACCACGGGCCCGGCCGTCGCCGGCACGCTCGGCACCTCGACGCTGTGGAACCGCATCACGTCGCCGACCACGGGCTTCGTCCCGGACAGCTACGTGGCGACCGGCAGCGATGGGCGCGTCGCGCCCCCGTGTCGCGCCGCGGCCCCGCCGAGCACGCCCGCGCAGCCGCCCGAGGACCAGGCGCCGTCGCCCGGCGGCGGACCGAAGCCCGGACAGGCCGAGGAGGGCCGGTGCACGTCCGACGTGCCGTTCCCGCTCGAGCGCGCCCCCGCCAACCGCGGGCAGTTCATCGACTGGTACGGCGACGACGCGTCGCGCAGCGACCGGCGGACCCAGGTGCCCGCCGCGGTCACGCTCGGGCAGGGCATCCTCGAGTCCGGGGACGGCCAGCACACCGCCGGGGCCAACAACTACTTCGGCATCAAGGCGGCGTCCAAGGGCGGCGACCGCTACCGCTGGGGTGACGAGGCCGTCGGCTGCGTGTTCCGCAAGACCCGCGAGGTCGTCGACGGCCAGGACGTCTACGTGGTCGCCGCGTTCCGCCTGTACCGCTCGGCGACGGACTCGTTCGTCGACCACGCGGAGTTCCTGTCGGAGAGCAGCCGCTACCGGCCCGCGTTCGGCGCCAAGGACGACTCGCGCGAGTTCGTCCGGCGGATCCAGAAGGCCGGATACGCCACCGACCCGAAGTACAGCACCCTGGTCATCGGCCTGATGGACCAGAACAACCTGTACCGGTTCGACGTGCGCTGAGGTCCGCGCGCTTCCCGGGGCGGCGATTGTGGTGCGCCGCCCCGGGTAGCCGCCGGACATGGTCACCGTCGCCCTCGTCGTCGTCCTGCTCCTGGCGCTCGCCGTCGGAGCCGTCCTGGTCGTGACGCGGCGCACGCCGACCGCGCTCGAGCGTGAGGCCGCCGTCGACGCCCGTGCCCGCAGCGCGGTCGCGGAGGAGGAGGAGCTGTCCGTCTCCGCCGTGGAGCAGCGGGAGGCCGCGGACCGCGAACGTCCACTCACGCCCGCCGAGCGCGAGGTCCTGCGCGACCGGGCGGCCGACGAGCGGCCCGAGCGCTAGCGCGGCACGGAGCCGCCCGCGCGCGCGGCAGCGTCCGCCGCGTCCGCGCCCGTCCTGGTGGTGAGCACCGACGCGGCCCCGCCCGCCGTCGCGCGTCGCACGAGCCACGGGGTCACCGCGCGCAGCCCGGCGACGATGCCGTAGGCGCGCGGCACGTACCGCTCGGGGCGCCGACCCAGGCCCGCGGAGCGGATCGCCTCGGCGGCCCGCTCCGGCGTGGAGACGAGCCAGCGCGTCCGCGGGTTTGCGACGAGCTCCTCGGCCGGGAAGCCCTCGGTGGCCACGAAGCCCGGGAGCACCAGGCCGACGTGGACGCCGTGCAGGCGCTCCTCGGCGTAGAGCGCGTCGGACCAGCCCGCCAGCGCGAACTTCGAGGCGCTGTACGCGCCGCTGCCCGCGCGCGACACGCGGCCGGCCGTGCTCGACACGTTGACGATCGCGCTGGGCGCGGAGCGGCGCAGCAGCGGCAGGAGCGCCTCGGTGAGCCGCAGCTGCGCGTCGAAGTTCAGGTCCATCGTCCGTCGCACGTTCGCGTAGCCGCCGTCCGCGAACGTCGCGCGCCACGCGGCGCCCGCGTTGTTGACCAGCAGGTCGAGCCGGCCGTGGTGCTCCTCGACGTGCGCGCGGATCCGTCCCGGCGCGTCGTCGTCGACGAGGTCGGCCGCGATCCAGGAGGCCGCCGGCCCGATGCTCGCCGCCAGCGCGCGCAGCCGCTCCTCGCGCCGCGCGACGAGGATGACGCGGGCGTCGGGCTCGCGGGCGAGCAGACGCGCGGTCGCCTCCCCGATCCCGCTGGACGCCCCGGTGATGAGGAACACGCGCTCGGCCATGGCCGGGAGCCTACGCCCCGCGCGCGGCGGCCCGATCGGCGACCGCGCCCCGGAGCGCGGCGCGGACCGTCTCCATGTCCGCGCCCTTCTCGACGTAGCGGTCGGCGCCGACCTCGCGGGTCAGGCCCTCCATCCGGTCCGCCGAGAAGCCGCTGAACACGACGATCACCATCGCGGGGGCGGCGGCGCGCAGCAGCGGGATCGCCTGCAGCCCGTCGATGCCGGGCATCGACAGGTCCAGCAGGATCCCGTCGGGCTGCTCGCGCCCGACGAGCTCGACGCACGCCTGGGCCTCCCCGGCCTCCCCGACGACGGTCATGTCCCCGTCCTCCTCGACGCCGAAGCGCATCAGCGTGCGCAGTTCGGGCACGTCGTCGCAGAGCACGATCCGCAGCGGTCCCGCGGTCATGTCGGGGTCTCCGTGTGGTCGGGGAGCGTGAAGCGGAAGTCCGAGCCGCCGTCGGGGGCGTGCAGGACCCGGATGACGCCGCCGTGTGCCTCGACGGCGCGCTTGCACAGCGCCAGGCCGATGCCGCTGCCCGCCCGGTCGCGCCCGGCGCCGCGGCCGCGCCCGAACATCGCGAAGATCCGCCGGGCGGCCTCGTCGTCGACGCCGATGCCGTTGTCGACCACGGAGATCTCCCAGGCGTCGTCGAGTCGCCGGGCGCCGACGCGCACGTGCGGGGTCCGGTCCTCGCGCCGGAACTTCACCGCGTTGGCGAGCAGGTTCTGGAGCACCTGGCGCAGCAGCGACGCGTCCCCATGGACGACCGGCAGCTCCCCGAGCTCGACGTGGGCCCCCGCGGCCTCGACGCTCGCGGCGATCCGGGCGAGCGCCTCCCCGGCCACCTCGGCGAGGTCGACCTCCGCCCCCCCGGCGGTCCCCGCGCCCGCGCGTGCGTACCGCAGCAGGTCGTCGATCAGGGCCTGCATCCGGCCGACCGCGCCGACCGCGTTGTCGATGAACTCGACCGACGTGTCGTCGAGCTGCCCGGCGGTGCGCCGCCGCAGCAGGCCGAGGTACCCGTCGACGATCCGCAGCGGCTCGTGCAGGTCGTGCGACGCGACGGACGCGAACTGCTGGAGCTCCGCGTTGGAGCGCTCGAGCTCGCGCAGGGCCGCCTGCAGCTCGCCCGCGGCGGCGTGCCGGGCGCTGACGTCGCGCATGATCGCGGCGTGGAAGCGTCGGCCGTCGTGCACGTCGCTGGCCAGCGTCAGCTCGACGGGGAACTCGCTGCCGTCACGGCGCAGGCCGATCACCTCGACCGGGCCCCGACCGACGACGCGTCGCTCGCCCCCGTCCGCAACCCGTCGCAGACCGGCATGGTGCGCGTCGCGCAGCCGCTCGGGGACGATCGTCGTGACGGGTCGGCCGACGGCCTCGTCGGCCCGCCAGCCGAAGATCTGCTCGGCCGCGCCGGTCCACATCGTGATCGTTCCGGTCTCGTCGGCGATGACGATCGCGTCGCCGACGGCGCGGACCATCGTGAGCAGGAGCGTCTGCGGCTCGACCGGCAGGACGGTCGGGGCGGCGGGTGACGGATCCGGTTCGGGACGACGCATGGCGAAGGGGTTCCCGTGGTCGTGATGATGCCGATGGTCCCCGCGCGAGGCTAGCAGGGAGCCGGCGCGCCCGGCCAGGGGTCTGGACACAGGTCGGGCCTATACTCCAGGGCACCTTCCGGACCCCCGAGGAGTCTGTCTGTGCAGGAAATGGTCATCTACGGCGTGAGCTTCGACATGGTCGGCAAGCAGCCGATCGTGCTGCTCAAGACCGTCGACAGCAACAAGTTCCTGCCGATCTGGATCGGGCACCCCGAGGCCGCCGCGATCCTCATGAAGCTGCAGGGCGCGACGACGCCGCGGCCGATGACGCACGACCTGCTCGTGGACATGCTCGGCGAGCTCGAGGTCAAGTGCGCCAAGGTCCAGGTGACCGAGCTGCGCGACAACACGTTCTTCGCGTCGATCACGCTCTCGGCCGGTGGTCGCGAGGTCGAGATCGACTCGCGCCCCAGCGACGCGCTCGCGCTCGCGGTGCGCTCCGGTGCGCCCATCTTCGCCGCGGACGAGGTCATCGCCGAGTCGGCGATCGAGTTCGAGCACGAGGTCGAGGACACCGAGGAGGTCGTCGACCGGTTCAAGGACTTCCTGGACCAGGTCAGCCCCGAGGACTTCCTCGGCGGCGAGTAGGTCGTCGCGGGCGCCCGCCCCGGGCGCCTCAGTCGAGCGCGAGGCCGACGATCCGGCCGATCAGCTCGTCGAAGCCGATGCCGGCCGCCTCGGCGGCGAGCGGCATCAGCGACGTCTCGGTCAGCCCGGGGACCGCGTTGGCCTCGAGCACGGTCAGCTCGCCGGTCGCGTCGTCGCGCATGAGGTCGACGCGCGAGAAGCCTTGGCAGCCGAGCAGGCGGTGGACCGCCAGCGCGAGCTCCTGGGCCTGCGCCGTGGTCTCCGCGGGCAGGTCGGCGGGGCACACGAACGTCGTGTTGCCGATGTTGTACCGGGCCTCGAAGTCGTAGGCCCCGGCGTCGGCGGGGATCGCCTGCACGACCGGGAGCGCCTCGTCGCCGAGCACCGACACGGCGAGATCGGTGCCGGTGACGTGCCGCTCGAGCAGGATCTTCGTCGAGTAGGAGAAGCCGGCGACGAGCGCGCCGGGGACGGCGGCCGCGTCGGCCGCGAACTTGATGCCCAGCGCCGAGCCCTGGTCGGCCGGCTTGACGACGAGCGGGAAGCCGAGCCGCTCCTCGATCGCCCCGAGCGCCTCGGCCGCGCCGAGCTCCTTGAACGCGGTCTCGTTGAACGACAGGAAGTCGGGTGTCGGGATCCCGGCGTCGCGCATCGCGTGCTTGGCAAGCACCTTGTCGGTGCAGCGGATGCACGCGCTGACGCCCGAGCCGGTGTATGGGATCCCGAGGACCTCGAGCAGCTCCTGCACGGTGCCGTCCTCGCCGTCGCGGCCGTGCAGCGCGACGAACGCGACGTCCGGATCGGCGGCGCGCAGCCGCGCGACGAGGTCGTGCCCGACGTCGATGCCCACGACCCGGTGGCCGCGGCGCTCCAGCGCGTCCTCGACACGGGCGCCCGAGGTCAGGGAGACGCCGCGCTCCAGCGAGCGGCCGCCCTTGAGCACCGCGACCGACAGCTTCGGCCGGCCCACGCGGCTCAGCTCCGCTCGCCGCGGCGGGCGGCGTCCTCGCCGGAGCGTCGCGGCAGGTGCAGCACGTCGGCCAGCGACGGGTCGGGCGCGGCCGCGGGCGGGGCGGGCCGCGACCGGCGCCCGCCGGTGAGCGTGTCGAGCAGGTGCAGCTGCTCGGCGACGACCTCCCCGATGCGGCGCACGCCCTCCTGCAGGTCGTCCTCGCCGACCCCGGAGAAGTTCAGGCGCATCGACCGCTCGCCGCGCCCGTCGAGGTACGCGGCCCGGCCGGGCACGAACGCGACGTTGCGCGTCAGCGCCTTGGCGAGCAGGTCGGTGGTGTCCAGGCCCTCGGGCAGCGTCGCCCAGACGAACAGGCCGCCGGCGGGATGCGTCCAGGTGGCGTCCGCCGGGAAGTCGGTGGCGAGCGCGTCCAGCAGCGTGTCGCGACGGCGCCGGTACAGGTCCTTGATCTGCTGGATGTAGGCGGGCCAGCGACCGGTGCGGAAGTACGTGGCGACGAACAGCTGCGCGAACGTCGTGGAGCACAGGTCGGTGCCCGCCTTCGCGACGTTGAGCTTCTGCAGCACGGGGCGGGGCGCGGCGGCCCAGCCGACCCGGGCACCGGGGGAGAGGATCTTCGAGAACGTGCCGAGGTAGATGACGAACTGCCCGCCGTCCAGCGCGTACAGCGTCGGCAGCGGGTCCCCCTCGTAGCGCAGGACGCCGTAGGGGTTGTCCTCCAGTACGAGCAGCTCGCGCTCCTGCGCGATGTCGACGAGCCGGCGGCGGCGGGCCAGCGACATCGTCGCGCCGCCGGGGTTCTGGAAGTTCGGGATCGTGTAGATGAACTTCGGCCGGCGGCCCTGCTTCTCGAGCGCGTCGAGCGTCTCCTCGAGCAGGTCGATCCGCATGCCGTCGGCGTCGATCTCGATCTGGTGCAGGTCGGCCTGGTAGGCGGCGAAGGTCGGGATCGCCCCCGGGTAGGTCGGCGCCTCGGCGATGACGACGTCCCCAGGATCCACGAGCGTCTTGCAGACGAGGTCGATCACCTGCTGGCCGCCGGTGGTGACGAGCACGTCGCCGGGATCGACCGGGGTGTCCTCGGCGGCCATGACCTCGGCGATCGCCTCGGACAGCTCGGCGATGCCCTCGGTGGGCCCGTACTGCAGCGCCCGCGCGGTGCCCTCCGCGGCGACCATCGACATGATCTGCGCGAAGTCCTCGGCGGGGAAGGTGGAGGTGTCGGCCAGGCCGCCGGCGAGCGAGATGACCTCGGGCCGCTCGGTGATCGCCATCAGGTCCCGCATCGCGGAGGACTTCATCGCCTTGGTGCGCTGGGCGAAGAGGCCCGCGTAGCGCTCCAGATCGCGCGAGGACGAGCCCTGGGGCGGGCGGCCGGATGCGCCGGAGCCGATGCGGTGGGGCATGTCCTTCGGTTCGCCGCGCCCGGGGCGCGGACCTTCTTCCTCTATGGTCATGCGGCCTCCAACGGTAGCGATCCCTCTCATGCGCGCCCTTCTCGACAGCCTCCAGGGCGCCGGCCTCGCCGGTGCCGCCGGACTCCGACCGTTCCTTCCCGCGCTCGTCGCGGGACTGTGCGCGAGCGCGGATCTCGGCCTCGACTTCGACGACACCGACTTCGCCTTCCTCGAGGCGCCGTGGTTCCTGGCGCTGCTCGCGGTGCTCGCGATCGCGGCGCTCGTCGTGCAGCTCCGCGGGATGGTGCCCGGGGTGCGCGTCCAGTCCGCGCTCAGCGGCGTCGGGGTCGGTCTCGGCGCGCTGCTGTTCGCGGGCTCCCTGGACGACCGCTTCGCGACCTGGTGGCCGGGCATCGTCGGCGGCATCGTCGCCGCGCTGATCGCCGGGGCCGCGGCCCGCGCCCTGCTCGCCCGCACGAGCGCGCGACTGGACGCGCAGACCGCCACGACGCTGCCGCTGTACGCGGAGGGCGCCGCGATCGTCCTGGCGGGCGGGGCGATCCTGCTGCCGCCGCTGGGCCTCGTCGGCGTGCTCGGCCTCGGGTACCTGTACCTGCAGGGCCGCCGTCGCGAGGGCGAGAAGTACGCGGGGCTGCGGATCCTGAAGTGAGCGCGCGCCCGCGCAAGCTCGTCCTCGCGGTCATCGACGGGCTCAAGCCGAGCGCGCTGGAGAAGGCGGTCGCCGACGGCCGCGCCCCGGTGCTCGCGACGCTCATCGACCGCGGCACCTACGTGGACGACTGCTGCGCGGCGTTCCCGAGCGTGACGCCGTGCTGCGCGGCGACGATCGCGACCGGTCGCCGGCAGGACGACCACCGCATCGCCTCGATGAACTGGTACCACCGCGACGAGCGCCGCTACGTCGAGTACGGGTCGAGCTTCGGCGCCGCCCGGCGGATCGGCATCGCCAAGCAGCTCGGCGACCTCATCTACCGGATGAACCACGAGCACCTGCCGGCCGACGTGCCGACCGTGTTCGAGCGGCTCGACGACGCGGGCGTGCGCACGGCCGGCACGACCTACCTGTTCTACCGCGGCCGCCACGAGCACCAGCCGTCGAAGGAGTCGCCGATGAGCCGGCTCGCGACGACGGTCATCCGCAAGCCGGTCAAGGGCCCCCGGGAGCTGTTCTACGCCGACCTGTTCGCGAGCCGGGAGACCGGCTGCTGGTCGCGGCTGGGGATGCCCGGCCTGCGCGACCAGCACACCGGCTGCGTCGGGGCGTACCTCGTCGAGCACGACCTCTGCGACTTCATGCTGTTCTCGCTGCCGGACAACGACACGCACTCCCACGAGCACGGTCCCGACGCGCAGGTCGCGTCGATCGCCGAGGCCGACCGGCAGCTGGAGCGGCTCGTCCACGCGGGAGGCGGGATCGACGCGTTCCTCGCCGAGCACGCGGTGATCGTCGTGGCCGACCACTCGCACGCCCTGGTCGAGAAGCGGATCGACTTCTTCGAGGGCTTCGCCGACTACGCGGTCCTGCCCGCCAACGGGGCGCGGCCCGACCGCGCGGAGATCGCGCTGTGCCCGGCCCAACGCAGCGCGATGGTCTACGGCCTGGTGCCCGAGGCGCGCGCCACGCTGCTGCCGCGCCTGGTGGCGACCGCGCGGGGGATCGACGGGGTCGACGTCGTCATGTGGCGGGCCTCCGACGGGACCGCCGCGGTGGCGCGCGGCGTCGGCAACGGCGGCCCGGTCCCGGCGGGCGAGCTGCGCTTCGCGCCCGGAGACGGGCCGCGCGACACGCGCGGGGAGTCCTGGATCGTCGAGGGCGACCTCGACGTGCTCGAGCTGCGCGTGCAGGACGGGCGGATCGCCTCCGACGCCTACCCGGACGCGCTGGCGCGGATCTGGGCCGCGCTGTCGTGCGCGACCTCCGGCGACCTGCTGCTGTCGGCCGCCGCCGGACGCGAGTTCCCCGACTGGGGGGACAGCGACCACGTCGACGCCGGCTCGCACGGGTCGCTGCACGCCGACGACTCGCTCGGCGCGCTCATCTACTGCGGCGTCGAGCCGCCACCGGAGCGGGCCGAGGGTCCGGCCGCGGGATCGCGCTGGTCGGGCTGGTCGATCGCCGACATCACCCCGATGGCGCTGCGCCACTTCGGCGTCGAGCCCTGAGGCGCGGCGGGCGCGCGCCCGCGTGCCGCTACCCTCCAACGCAGATGTCCGCCCCCGGGTCCGAGGTCGCGCACACCGAGCCGGTCCCGCAGCTCCCCAGCGCGGGTCGGCTGCGGGCTGCGGTGCGCCAGCCGTCCAACTGGATGGAGCTCGTCCGCTTCGGCGCGGTCGGGGCGAGCGGCTACGTCGTCAACCTCGGGGTCTTCGCGGCCGCCGTGCACGCCGGTGGCATCGACTACCGGATCGCCGCGGTGCTCGCGTTCTTCGTCGCGGTCGCGAACAACTTCTTCTGGAACCGGCACTGGACCTTCGACGCCCGGGACGGCCACGCCGGCTTCCAGGCCGCGCGGTTCTTCGTCGTGAGCGTCGGGGCGTTCCTCGTCAGCCTCGCCGTGCTCGAGCTGATGGTCGTCGTCGCCGACGCGCCCGAGGTGCTCGCCCAGGCGGTCGCGATCGTCGTCGCCACGCCGTTCAACTTCGTCGGCAACAAGCTCTGGAGCTTCCGGCGGTGAGGCGCGCCGCGACCGGTGTCGCGGTGCTCCTCGCGGTCCTGCTCGGGGCGCCCGCCGCGGGCGCGCAGCAGGCCGGCTCGGCCGGCTCGGCCACCACGACGACCGCGACGGCCCCGGCCTCCGGGGCGCCCGCGGTCGCGACGCCGTCGCAGAAGCCGGACGAGCTCGTGCCGCCCGGGGTGCTCGACCGCAAGCCGGCCGGGCACCGGCTCGACGGCTACGGCGCGATCGACCTCGCCAAGGCGGTCCCGAAGGTCCGGGCCGAGCTCCGCGGCAAGCGCGACGCCTACCCGGGCGTGTACCTCAAGGGCCCGACCCGCTGGCAGGTCGGCTACTACCTGCCCTCGCGCGGCGGCGACCCGCCGAAGGAGATCGCGCAGGTGACGATCGACGACCGCTCCGCGCGGGTGGTCGAGGCGTGGACCGGCGACCAGGTGGCATGGACGATGGCGCGCGGCTACCCGGGCGCGTTCGGCCGCAAGGTCAACTCGCCGTGGGTGTGGATCCCGCTGACCGTCCTGTTCGTCGTGCCGTTCCTGCAGCCGCGCCGGTGGCGGCGGATGGTCCACCTCGACCTGCTCGTGCTCGTCGCGTTCGGCGTGTCGGTCGCGTACTTCAACGACGCGCAGATCGACGTGAGCGTGCCGCTCGTGTACCCGCTGCTCGTCTACCTGCTGCTGCGCATGCTGTGGATCGGGCTGCGGCCCGCGCGCGCCGCCGACCCGCAGGACGCCGACCCCGCGCGGCGGCGCGACGTGCCGCTGCTGGTGCCGGCGACGTGGCTGGCGGTCGCGACGATCTTCCTGGTCGGCTTCCGCATCGGGCTGAACGTCACGTCCTCGAACGTCATCGACGTCGGCTACGCGGGAGTGATCGGGGCGCAGAAGCTCGTCGACGGGGACCCGCTCTACGGCACGTTCCCGAAGGACAACGAGCACGGTGACACCTACGGGCCGGTCGTCTACGCGGCGTACGTGCCGTTCGAGCAGGTGCTGCCGTGGAGCGGCCGCTGGGACGACCTGCCCGCCGCGCACGCGGCGTCGATCGCGTTCGACCTCGCGGCGCTCGTGCTGCTGTTCCTGCTGGGCCGTCGCGTCCGCGGACCGGGACTGGGGATCGCGCTCGCCTACGGGTGGGCCGCCTACCCGTTCACCCTCTACGCGATGAACTCGGGGTCCAACGACTCGCTCGTCACCGCGCTGCTGCTGGCCGCCCTGCTCGCGGCAGGGCCGGCGCGGCGCGGCGCGGCGGCGGCCCTGGGCGGCCTGTCGAAGTTCGCGACGCTCGCGCTCGTCCCCCTGTTCGCGCTGCACGAGCGGCGCCTGCGGCCGGTCGTGCGGTTCGGCCTGGCGTTCGGGGCGTTCGCGCTGCTGGCGATGGCCCCGATCCTGCTCGGCGGGGAGTCGCTGCGCACGATGGTCGACCGCACGCTCGGCTTCCAGGCCGATCGCGAGTCCCCGTTCTCGATCTGGGGGATGTACGAGCTGGGCGGGCTGCAGCGCGCGTGGCAGCTCGTCGCGGTCGGGCTGGCGCTGCTGCTGCCGCTGGTGCGCCGCCGCGGCGACACGGTCGGACTGGCCGCGTGTGCCGCCGCGATCGTGCTCGCGCTGCAGCTGGGGGTGACGCACTGGTTCTACCTCTACCTCGTGTGGGTCGCGCCGCTGGTGCTGCTGGCCGGGCTCGGCCGGGAGCTCGTGCCCGCCGCCGCCCCCGAGCCCGCGCCGGCCGCGACCCCCGCCCCGCAGCGCGATGCGGGCCCGGGCGTCGTCGACCCGCGCCCCGCCACGGGCGGCGCCCCGTCGGTCGCGCCGGCGTGAGCCACGCCGGCCGGCTGCTGCCGGCGCTCGCGCTGGCGGTGACGTTTACGCTCGTCACGACCGTCGGGCCGCTGGCGGACGACTCGATCAGCGACCTGTTCGTCTACCGCACCTACGCGGACGCGGTCCTTCACGGGGCGCGCCCGTACGCGGACCTCGGGTTCGAGTACCCGCCCCTGGCGCTCGGGCCGCTCGTCCTGCCCGGGATCGGGGGCGCGTCGGCGGACGCGTTCGCGTGGCGGTTCGGGGCGCTGATGCTGCTCGCGGCGCTGGTCGTGCAGGCGCTCGTCGGCGCGCTCGGGGGCCGCCGGGCCGCGTGGCTGCTCGTCGCCCTGCCGCTGCTCACCGGGGCGCTGCTGCGGACCCGGTTCGACCTCGTGCCGGTGGCGCTGCTGCTCGGCGGGCTCGTGCTCGTCGCCCGCGACCGGCCGACCGCCGGGCTCGCCGTGCTCGGCCTCGGCACGGCGACCAAGCTCTTCCCGGTCGTGGCGGCCGCGCTCGTGCTCGTGCACCTGGACGCCGTCGGCCGTCGCCGCGACGCCGTGCGCGGCGCCGTCGCCTTCGCGCTCGTGCTGGCCGCGGCCTGCCTGCCGTTCGCGGGCCCCGGGTTCCTGGACCAGTTCCGCTTCCACCTCGAGCGGCCGGTGCAGATCGAGTCGACGCCCGCCTCCGTGCTGTGGGCGCTGGGCGACTCCGCGGTGACCGGCGACCCGGTGCGCCCGGACCGGTTCAAGAGCAACGGCCTGGACGGCGGACCGGCCGACCTCGTCGCCGCGCTGTCCGCGGTCGCGCTCGCCGCGACGCTGCTGGCGGTGGCGGTCCTCACGCACCGGGCGCGCGACCGGCCCGGCACCGTCGACCGCGCCGTGCTCGCGGGGCTGCTGGCCTTCGTCGCGCTCGGCAAGGTCCTCTCCCCGCAGTACCTCGTCTGGCTGCTGCCGCTCGCCGCGCTCGCCTGGACGCGCGGGGACCGCGGCCCCGCGGTGCTGGTGACCCTCGCGGCGGTCGCCACCCTCGCGTACTTCCCCGGCGACTACTTCGCGCTCGTCGACGGGGACGGCGGGACGTTCGCGCTCGTGGCGGCCCGCAACGCGCTGCTGCTCGCCGCGACCGTCCTGGCGGTCCGGGCGCTCAGCCGCCCAGCGGCGGCGTCCACGGCAGCAGCACCTGCTCGATCGCGTCCGCGCGCCGCGGCTGCGACGCCCGCACCACCACCGCGTTGATCCACGGGTCGTCGTCGCTGGTCTCGAACCGCACGCGCATCTGCGACACGAGCGACTCGATCGCCTGCTCCTTCTTCACGCCGATGACGCCGCCGCGCGGGCCCGTCATGCCGACGTCGGTGCAGAACGCGGTGCCGCCGGGCAGGACGCGCGCGTCGGCGGTCGGCACGTGCGTGTGCGTCCCGACGACCGCGGTGACGCGCCCGTCCAGGTACCAGCCCATCGCGACCTTCTCGCTCGTCGCCTCGGCGTGGAAGTCGACGAGCACGTGGTCGCACTCCTGCTCCAGGCGGGCGACCTCGGTCTCGGCCTCGCTGAACGCGTGCCGCCCGGTCTGCAGGAACACGTTGCCCTGGAGGTTCAGCACCCCGAGCCGCAGGCCGTCGCGCTCGACGACGCAGGACCCCTTGCCGGGCTGGCGCCGCAGGAAGTTCGCGGGGCGGATCACGCGCTCGGCCCGCTCGAGGTAGGGGAAGACCTCGCGGTGGTGGTAGGTGTGGTTGCCGAGCGTGATCACGTCGACGCCGGCCGCGAGCAGCTGGTCGGCGATCTTGGGCGTGATGCCCAGGCCGCCCGCGACGTTCTCCGCGTTGACGACCACGAACGTCGGCGCGTAGCGCTCGCGCAGCGTGGGGAGGAGGCCGAGGAGCGTGCGGCGGCCGAGCGCCCCGACGACGTCCCCGACGAACAGGATCGTGGCGTCGGTCACCCCCGTAGTCTCTCCGATGGTGCCCGCCTCCGCCGCCACCCCCGCCATCGCCGCCGACGGGATCGTCATGACGTACGGGGACCGGGAGGCGGTCCGGGGCGTGTCGTTCGCCGCCGCGCCCGGCGAGGTCGTCGCGATCATCGGGCCCAACGGGGCGGGCAAGACGACGCTGCTGTCGATCGTCGGCGGCCTGCGCGCCCCGACCGCCGGGTCGATCAGCCGCCCGCCCGCCGAGGTCGGCTGGGTGCCCCAGCAGCCCGCCGTGTACCGCAAGCTCTCGGTGCGGGAGAACCTGCGGCTGTTCGCGCGGCTGGAGCGCGTCGGCGATCCCGACGCGGTCGTCGCGCGGATGCTCGAGCAGACCGGTCTGGCCGACCGGGCCGAGGAGGAGCTCGGCCGCCTGAGCGGCGGCAACCAGCAGCGCGTGAACATCGCGATCGGCCTGCTCGCCGACCCGCCCGTGCTGCTGCTGGACGAGCCGTCCTCGTCGCTGGACCCGCGGCAGCGCGAGCGGCTGTGGGAGTTCATCACCGGCCTCGCGCGCGATCCGCAGCACCCGACCGCGGTCGTGTTCTCGACGCACAACGTGCAGGAGGCGGAGCGGTTCGCCGACACGATCCTCGTGCTGGCCGACGGCGAGCTCCTGTTCTCGGGCTCCCCCGGCGCGCTGGTCGAGCAGGTCGGCGGCGGCGAGCGGGACTTCGAGGCGGCCTTCGTGCGGTTCCTGCGCGAGCGGGGGCACTGAGCGACCGCCGTGCGCTGGCTCCTCGTCAAGGACCTGCAGATCCTGCGGCGCTCGCCGCTGCTGGTGGTGCTGCTGGTCGCCTACCCGGTGATCATCAGCGTGCTGATCGGGCTCGCGCTCTCCAAGGGGCCGGACAAGCCGACGATCGCGTTCGTCAACAACGTGCCCGCCGGGGAGTCGCAGTTCTCGCTGGGCGGCGAGACGCTGGACGCGGCCAGCTACGCCGACGAGCTCTTCACCTCGGTCGATCCGATCCGGGTGAAGACCCGCGCGGAGGCGGTGAAGATGGTCCGCGACGGCGAGGTGCTCGCCGCGCTGATCGTGCCGCCGGACGCGACCGAGAAGCTCCGCAAGGCGCTGTCGCTGTCGGGCTCCCCGGATCTCCCGACGCTCGAGGTGATCTACAACCAGGAGGACCCGGTCAAGGCCGAGTACGTCGAGTCGACGATCAAGGCCCGGCTCGCGGACGCGAACAAGGCGCTCAGCGACGAGCTGACGAAGATCAGCGGCGGCTACCTCGACATCCTGCTGCGCGGCGGCAGCTTCCGGATCCTCGGCCAGGGCTTCGACGTCCTCGGTCTCCAGCGCACCAAGCAGGTGCTCGAGGGCGTCCGCGCCGGCCTGCCGCGCGACGACCCGGGCCGCCCGGCGCTCGACCAGGTGATCCGCTTCGCCGGCCTGGCGATCGACAACCTCGACTTCTCCGACGAGATCCTCGGCGCGATCGGCGAGCCGATCAAGGTCAAGCAGACCACGCTCGACGGGGCCAGCACGCCCCTGGACCGCTTCGCGATCGCGATCGCGGTGACGATCTCGCTGATGTTCGTGACCGTGCTGCTGGCGAGCGGGATGCTCGCGCTGGAGCGGGAGGAGCACGCCTTCGGCCGGCTCGTCCGCGGCCTGGTGTCGCCGGCGACGCTGGTCGCGGAGAAGGTGGCGCTGAGCGCGCTGTGCTCGGTGGTGGTGACGCTGGTGATGCTCGGCGGCCTGGCCGTCTTCGTGTCGCTGGACCTCGCGCGCGCCTGGCTGTGGCCGACCGCGCTCGTGCTCGGCGGCCTGGCCTTCGGGGCGATGGGCGTCGCGCTCGGGGCGCTGGCGCGCGAGGTCCGGGCCGCGTCGCTGCTGGCTTTCCTGCTGTCGCTGCCGATCGCGTTCCTGGCGCTCGTGCCCAGCGGCGCGGTGAGCGACGGGCTGTTCGACGTCATCCGCGTCGTCAGCGCTCTGTTCCCGTTCAAGCCCGCGCTCGCGGCGGTGGACGGCGCGGTCAACGCCGCCGACGGCCTGGGCGGGGCGCTCGCGCACCTGGCCGCGCTGACGGTCGCCTACGCGGTCATCGCGCGCGTCGCGCTGCGCCGCTTCGCCTGAGGTGGCAGGCTGCCGGTCCCGTGCCGTTCAACCGCCCGATCAGTCCCCGCCTGCGCCTCGACGGCGAGCGCACCGCGATCCGCCCGTTCGCGGCGCGCGACCTCGACGACCTGCTCGCGCTGCGCCAGGCCAACCGCGCGTTCCTGGAGCCGTACGAGTCGACGCGCGACGCGCGCTTCTACACGGCGGAGGGCCAGTCGCGCGAGCTGCGCCTGGACCGGGAGGCGTGGACGACCGGGCAGGGCTACGGCTTCGCGATCCTCGACACGACCGGTGAGGTCGACCGGCTGATCGGCCGGATCGCGGTGGCGAACGTCGTCCTGGGCTCGTGGCGCAACGCGACGATCGGCTACTGGGTCGACGAGGGCTCGGGCAGCCGCGGCCACGCGACCGAGGCGGTCCGGCTGGTGCTGCGGTTCTGCTTCGAGGAGCTGGGGCTGCACCGCGTCCAGGCGGCGGTGATGCCGCACAACGAGCGGTCGCTGCGGGTGGTCGGCAAGTGCGGACTGCGGCAGGAGGGCGTCGCGCTCGGCTACCTGGAGATCAACGGGCGCTGGGAGGACCACGTGATCTTCGCGATGACGCTGGAGGAGTGGCGGGCGCAGCAGTCTTGATCCGTGACCATACGGTGCCGTATGGTCACGCCATGACGGCGTCCGAGATCACCCTCACCCACGTCGGCGGCCCGACCCTCCTCATCGAGGTCGGCGGCTGGCGCATCCTCACCGACCCCACGTTCGACCCCTCCGGCGGGCGCTACTTCTTCGGCTGGGGCACCTACTCGCGCAAGCTCGCGGCGCCCGCGGTCGCCGCCGCCGACATCGGGCCGCTCGACGCCGTGCTGGTCAGCCACGACCACCACGAGGACAACCTCGACGGCGAGGGCCGCAAGCTCCTGCCCGGGGCGGGGACCGTCATCACGACCGTCCCCGGGGCCGGGCGGCTCGGCGGCTCGACCGTCGGCCTGGTCCCCCTGGCAGACCACGACGCTCGAGGCGCCCGGGAAGGTCCCGATCGAGGTCACCGCCACCCCGTGCCGCCACGGACCGCCCGGCAGCAAGCCGATCGTCGGCCACGTCATCGGCTTCGCGCTGCGCTGGGAGGGTCAGGAGCACGGGGTCCTGTGGATCAGCGGCGACACCGTCCTCTACGACGGCGTGCGCGAGGTCCCCTCGCGGCTGGACGTCGGCACCGCGGTCCTGCACCTCGGCGGCGTGACGTTCCCGTGGCTCTCCGGGCCGCTGCGCTACACGATGAACGCGGCCGAGGGCCTGGAGATGACGCGGCTGCTGCGCCCCCGCACGGTCGTCCCGATCCACTACGAGGGCTGGAAGCACTTCCGCCAGGGCCGCCCGGCGATCGAGCGGACGTTCGGCGCGGCGAGCGACGTGCCGGCGCCCACGTGGCTCGCGCACGGGACGCCTGCGACGATCGCCGTGTGAGCGCCCGTCGCCCGAGCAAGGACCCCCAGGACTGGATCGACGCCGCCCTCGCCGCCGTGGAGGAGGGCGGCCTCGCCGCCGTCGCGGTCGAGCCGCTCGCGCGGCGCCTGGGCGTCACCAAGGGCAGCTTCTACCACCACTTCGCCGACCGGCCGGCCCTGCTGCGCGCGATGCTCGCCGCCTGGGAGGACCGCTTCGTCCGCGCCCAGCAGGTCGAGTTCGACGCGATCCCCGATCCGCGCGAGCGGCTGCACCGCCTGCTGCACCTCGCCTACGTCGACCTGCGGCCGACCGTGATCGTGCGGCTGCTCGCGGCGGTCGACGACCCCGACGTCGCGCAGGCGCTCGCCCGCGCGGCCGAGGTCCGGATCGGGATGCTCGAGCGGACCTTCCGCCAGCTCGGCCTGCCGCCGGCGCGCGCCCGTCACCGGGCCGCCGCCACCTACGGCGCCTACCTCGGCCTCGCGCAGCTGCGCACGCAGGTGCCGGATCTCTTCGACTCCCCGCGCGCACTGCGGGCGCACGTCCGCGACCTGGAGGCCGCGCTGCTGCACGACCTCCCGGACCCGGCGGCGGCGAGCTAGTCCCCGTCGCCCTCGCCGCCGACGGGGGCCGGCTGGTCGCCGACCTCCTTCCAGACCGCCTTGGCGCCGGCGTGCCCGGTGCGCACGTCCCAGACGGTGGCGGTCACCGCGCCGAGCAGCACGAGCGCCGCCAGCGGGGTGGCCAGGCGCTGCAGCCAGGCGCGCCCGGCGCCGTAGCGCAGCGCGCCGATCCAGGCGGCGGTCAGCGCCGCGAGCGCGATCGCGATGTTGCGGAACTGCTCGCCCAGCTCGGTGTGCTCCTCGACCAGGGCGGTCTCGACCACGCGGCGCTCGAGCTTCTCGCCGCTGCCCGCGGCGAGGATGCACAGCCCGGCGAGCACGATCGCGAAGCCGACGAGCGGCAGGCCCCACCGCTCACGCAGTCCGGGCTTCAGGACGAGCAGGACGACGCACAGCAGCAGGACGGGGGTGAAGACGAGCGGCGCGTGCACCAGGAGCGGATGCGCGGGCAGCCCGAAGAGCTTGTCGATCTCCATCGGGCCACCGTACGGCGGGCCGGGTTAGCGGAGGGCAAAGATCGGTCCGCCCCCGGCCGCGCGCTACGCTCGGAGCACCGTGCCGTTCCCGCAGCACCGCCCCCGCCGGATGCGCGCGACCCCCGCGCTGCGCTCGCTCGTGCGCGAGACGACGCTCGCCCCGGGTGATCTCGTCCTGCCCCTGTTCCTCCACGAGCAGGACGGTCGCGCGCCGATCGGCGCGATGCCGGGCGTGGACCGCCTGGGCGTCCAGGACGCCGTCGACGAGTGCGGGGAGGCGGTCCGCCTGGGCCTCGGCGGCGTGCTCCTGTTCGGGATCCCGGACCACAAGGACCCGCAGGGCACCCAGGCCTACGCGCCCGACGGGATCGTGCAGCGAGCCACCCGCGCGATCAAGGCGGCGCACCCCGACCTGCTCGTCATCACCGACGTGTGCCTGTGCGAGTACACCGACCACGGGCACTGCGGGCACGTGCAGGAGGACGGCACCGTCGACAACGACGCGTCGCTGGAGCTGCTCGTCGCGACCGCGGTCTCGCACGCACAGGCGGGTGCCGACGTCGTCGCGCCGAGCGACATGATGGACGGGCGCGTCGGCGCGATCCGGGCGGGCCTCGACGCCGCCGGCCACCCCACGACACCGGTCCTCAGCTACTGCACGAAGTACGCGAGCGCCTACTACGGGCCGTTCCGCGAGGCGGCGGACTCGACCCCCGCCTTCGGCGACCGGCGCAGCTACCAGCTCGATCCCGCCAACGGGGACGAGGGGGTGCGCGAGGCGCTCCAGGACGTGCAGGAGGGCGCCGACATGCTCCTCGTCAAGCCGGCGCTGCCGTACCTGGACCTGATCTGGCGCGTCAAGGAGGCGACCAGGATGCCCGTCGCCGCGTACAACGTGAGCGGCGAGTATGCGATGGTCAAGGCGGCTGCGGCCGCCGGGCACATCGACGAGCGCGCCGTCGTGCTCGAGACGCTGACGTCGATCCGCCGCGCGGGCGCCGACGTCGTCATCACCTACCACGCGAAGGACGCAGCGACATGGCTGACGTGACCCCCACCGAGTCGCCGGACGGCATCTCCGACGACACGTCCAAGCTGAAGATCCGCGAGCGCAAGGACGGCGCCGCCGTCCCGCTCAGCGAGCTGGACCGCCGGATCCTCGACCTGATGCAGGGCCAGTTCCCGCTCGACACGCACCCGTACGCGCGCGTCGCGGAGAAGGCCGGCTGCTCGGAGGCCGAGCTGCTGGCGACGATCGAGCGGCTGCTGAAGGACCGGATCATCCGCCAGGTCACCCCGATCTACGACACGCGCGCGCTCGGCTACGGCTCGATGCTCGTCGCCGCGAAGGTCGATCCGGAGCACACCTGGCGGCCCGCGAAGATCATCAACTCGCACCCCGGGGTCAGCCACAACTACCTGCGCAACCACGAGTTCAACATGTGGTTCACGCTGGCGGTGGAGGAGGACTCCAAGCTCGGCCTGCAGGGCACGCTCGACGTGCTGCAGGAGCTCACGGGCGCCGAGTCGATCCGGCAGCTGCCGACGCTGAAGCTCTTCAAGATCCGCATGGACCTCGAGATGAGCGGCGACACGGACTCCCTGTCCAAGCAGGGCGTCGCGGAGGACCCGGTCGAGCTCGACAAGGTCCCCTACGACGACCTCGACCGCGCGGTCATCCGCGAGACGCAGGGCGACCTGCCGGTCGTCAGCGAGCCGTACGCGCAGGCCGCGGCGCGGCTGGGCATGACGCAGACGCAGCTGCTCGACCACCTCGCCGGCATGCAGGAGCGGGGCATCCTGCGGCGCGTCGCCGCGATCCTCTACCACCGTCGCGCCGGCTTCTCCGCCAACGGGATGGGCGTCTGGAAGGTCCCGGACGACAAGATCATGGAGATCGGCCCGGCGATGGCCGCGTTCCGCGGGATCAGCCACTGCTACCAGCGCCCGACCTACGAGGACTGGCCCTACTCCGTCTTCACGATGGCGCACGGCCGCTCCAAGGAGGAGTGCGACGCGGTGCTCGACACGATCGCGGAGAAGACCGGGATCACCGAGCGGGCGACGCTCTACTCCTCGACGGAGTTCAAGAAGATCCGGCTCCTCTACTTCACCGACGACTTCCGCACCTGGGAGCGCGAGCACGCCGGTGTCTGACGCGGGCTGACCACGGGCCCGCGGGTCGTCTACGGTGGACGGCGATGGCGATCTCCCTCCGTGACACCAAGAGCGTCGATCACTACGCGCGCGCACTGCAGTACCTGCCGGGGGGTGTGAACTCCCCGGTCCGGGCGATGCGGTCGATCGACCGCACGCCGCTGTTCGTCGACCGCGCCGAGGGCGCCGAGCTCGTCGACGTCGACGGCAACCGCTTCGTCGACTACGTCTGCTCGTGGGGCCCGCTGATCCACGGCCACGCCCACCCCGAGATCCTCGCGGCCGTGCAGGCCGCGGCGGTGAAGGGCACGACGTTCGGCGCCCCGACGGTGGGGGAGGTCGACCTCGCCGAGGAGGTGGGCCGCCGCGTCCCGTCGGTGGAGATGCTGCGGATGACCTCCTCGGGCACCGAGGCGGCGATGAGCGCGATCCGCCTGGCGCGCGCGGCGACCGGTCGCGAGAAGCTGCTGAAGTTCGCGGGTGCCTACCACGGGCACCTCGACGGGCTGCTGGCCGAGGCGGGCAGCGGCCTGGCGACCGCGGGCCTGCCGGCGAGCCCCGGCGTGCCGCAGGGCGCGACCGCGCAGACGATCATCGTCCCGTGGAACGACGGCGAGGCCGTGGTCCGCGCGACCGAGGAGCACGAGTTCGCGGCGGTCCTCGCGGAGCCCTATCCGGCGAACATGGGCCTGACGCCGCCGCACGAGGGCTTCCTCGAGCTGCTGCGCGACCGCGCCACCCAGAACGGCGCGCTGCTGGTGTTCGACGAGGTGATCAGCGGCTTCCGCGTCGCCCGCGGCGGTGCCCAGGAGCTGACCGGCGTCCTCCCGGACATCACGGTGATGGGCAAGGTCATCGGCGGCGGGCTGCCCGCCGCGGCCTACGGCGGCTCGCGCGAGCTGCTGCAGCGGATCGCCCCGGCGGGCGACGTCTACCAGGCGGGCACGCTCAGCGGGAACCCCCTGGCGGTCGCCGCCGGCCTGCAGACGCTGCGGATGCTCGACGACGGCGCCTACCTGAAGCTGCGCTCGACGACCGACCGCCTGGCGGCGGGCCTGCGCGAGGCGGCGGGCGACCGGCCGGTGCAGGTCCAGTCGACCTGCGGCCTCGTGACCGTCTTCTTCTCCGAGGAGCCCGTGACGGACTACGAGAGCGCGAAGGCGTGCGACCTGGCCGCGCACGCGGCGTGGTGCCGCGAGCTGCTGGCGCGGGGCATCTACCCGCCGCCGTCCCAGTTCGAGGCGTGGTTCCCGTCGCTGGCGCACACGCCGGAGCACCTGGACCGCACGCTCGAGGCGGCGGCGGCCGCGTTCGCGGAGGTCCTGTGAGCGGTCACCCGACGCTCGTGCGCCTCGCCGAGGCGGCGCGCGCGGACCGGGACCTGCTCGCCGCCGCGGTCGTGGACCCCGATCCGGGCGCGGGCGCGCCGCTGGGGGATGCGGCGGCCGCCGGCGCCGGGCCGCACGGCGAGGACCTCGCGTTCGTCGTCGAGGCGGTCCGCGAGGGCTACCTGCTGCACCATCGGCCCGCGCAGGCGCGGATCGTCGCCACCGACGACCTCGATCTCGCGCTCCTGGCGGGTGACCGGCTCTACGCCCTGGGCCTGGCCCGCCTGGCGGAGCTCGGGCTCGTCGACGCGGTCGGCGAGCTGACCGACGTGATCGCCCTCTGCGCGGGCGCGCACGCGGCGGGCGAGGAGGAGCTGGCGGACGCGGTCTGGGAGGCCGGGGTGGCGGCCCTCGCGCACGGCTCCTCGGACGCCCTGCGCGCCGCAAAGGATCGGGCCCGAACGGTTTCTCCGTCCGCCGCAGGCGCCCTCCGCGCCGCGGCGCGCCAGCTTCCGCAGGATCTGGCGCGCTGAAGCGGAAAGCTGCGCGGGTGGGACGAGCGGACCCCTATCGTTTACCGAGCGATAAGGTTCCCGGGCTCATCCGAGACCGACCCCCGACGCGCAGAGGCGCGCTGAGGAGAACGCAGTGTCCGAAGACCGCAGGAAGACGAAGTCCAACTCCACGCTCGACCGGGGGATCCCGGGCGCCTTCGAAGGCGAGACGGTCACCCGTCGTCGCTTCATGACCGGAACGGCCCACGTGGCCGGCGGTGTCGCGGCGTCCGCGTTCCTGCTGCCCGCCCTGGGCTTCGCGGTCGGCCCCATCTTCGACGAGCACGAGCAGCCGTGGCAGGACGTCATCGCGCTGGACGAGCTCCCGGACGACTCCTACATCCCGAAGACGATCACGCTCGTGACCGGCGTCGGCCAGGCCGGCAAGTCCACGGTCTACCTGCGCAAGCGCAACGCGTCGATCGACAAGGAGCCGGAGGACCAGTACAACCAGGTCATCGCGCTGTCGACGCGCTGCATGCACCTCGGCTGTCCCGTCCGCTACGTCTCCGCCGCCGAGCGCTTCATCTGCCCGTGCCACGGCGGCGTCTACGACTTCACCGGCGCCGTCGACGGCGGCCCGCCGGTGCGGCCGCTTGACCGCTTCTACACGCGGATCACGCAGGCCGGTCGTGTCGAGGTCGGTCCGCGGTTCTCCGTGAACGACGAGCTCGACCGCTTCTCCCCCGCGACCCGGGCGAGCCGCTCGACGGCGTGGGGCAGTACCTGTACCCGTCGCGTCCATCGATCCGCAAGCTCGACGAGTAAGAACGCATGCCCAAGCTCAAGCTCCCCCTCCCGCCCATCCCGGACAAGGTCGTCCCGCTCCCGAAGCGGCCCGGCCAGCCCAAGCAGGGCCCGGTCGACCTCGCCAAGGAGGCCGGCATCTCCGCGGTCGACTGGGTCGACGAGCGGACCAGCCTCTCCGGCGCCGCCCGCTGGATGATGTTCCGCAAGGTGCCCAAGGGCACCAACTGGTTCTACACGCTGGGCTCGGCGACGATGTTCGCCTTCCTGAGCCAGGCGGTCACGGGCGTCTTCCTCGCGATGTACTACCGGCCCGACGCCGCCTCCGGCGCGTACGAGTCGATGCGCTACGTCAACGACGAGGTCTTCCTCGGCGAGTTCGTGCACGGCATGCACAAGTGGGGCTCGTCGGTGATGGTGATCCTGATCTTCCTCCACATGGCGAGGACGTTCTTCTTCGGCGCGTACAAGTACCCGCGCGAGCTGAACTGGGTCATCGGCGTCGTCCTGCTCATCCTGACGATGACGATGTCGTTCACCGGCTACCTGCTGCCGTTCGACCAGCGCTCCTACTGGGCCACGATCGTCGGCGTGAACATCAACGGCACGGGCCCGCTCGTCGGTCCGTTCCTGTCGGACTTCCTCCGTGGCGGCCCCGAGTTCGGCGCCACGACCCTGTCGCGGTTCTACGCGATCCACATGTTGCTCGTGCCGGGCCTCCTGGGCGCGCTGATCGGCTTCCACCTGTACCTGGTGGCCAAGCTCGGCACCACCGCCCCGCCGTGGGTCTCGGCGGAGAAGTACACGAAGAAGGACGAGGAGCAGGCGTGAACAAGCAGGAGAAGGAGCAGTACCTTCGCGAGTACTCCGTCCTCAAGGCGCAGGGGAAGCCGTTCTTCCCCTACGCCGTCGCGAAGGACGCCCTCATGGCCTGCGTGGTCATGCTGGCGATCATCCTCATGTCGCTCATCCTCGGCGCCGAGCTCGGCCCCAAGGCTGACCCGACCACGACGACCTACACGCCCCGCCCGGAGTGGTACTTCTTCTTCCTCTTCGAGCTGCTCAAGGTCATCAAGCCGCCGGAGCTCGTGCCGCTCGCGACGATCGGCGTGCCGACGATCTGCATGATCCTGCTGTTCCTGCTGCCGTTCTACGACCGCAGCCCGGAGCGTCGGCCGGAGAAGCGCCCGATCGCCACGACGGCCGGCATCTTCACCATCTGCGCGATGGGCCTGCTGACCTACCTCGGTGCCGAGGCGGGCGCGCCGACCCGGATCGAGATGGAGACGCCTGAGCGCATCAGCGCGCAGGGCGGCGCCATGGTCGAGCAGTACGAGGCGGGCAAGCTCGTCGTCGCGCAGTCCGGCTGCCTGGCCTGCCACAAGATCGCCGAGAACGGCAACGACGGCCCCGGGCCCGAGCTGACCGACATCGCCGACCGGCTCCCGGCCCAGGCGATCGCGCAGACGCTCGTCAACCCGACGTCGCCGATGCCCTCCTTCCGCTCGCTGCAGGAGAAGGAGCCGGAGAAGTTCCGCAACATGGTCATGTTCCTCGGCCAGCTCAAGAAGGACGAGTAGCCCGACCGCCGACGCGGTCCCGGGGGACCCCATGAGCACGACTGCCAACCAGCCGACCGGCTACAAGGCCGGCCGGCTGGAGGAGACGCAGGTCCGCGCGATGTTCGATCGCGTCGCGCGGTACTACGACCTCCTGAACTCGGTGATGACCGCCGGGCTGCACCACAAGTGGCGCACCCGGGCGGCCGACCTCGCCGCGGTCGGACCCGGTGACCGCGTCCTGGACGTGGCGACCGGCACCGGCGACCTCGCGATCGAGCTCGCGGGCCGTGTCGGCCCGCAGGGGAGCCGTCGTGGGCTCGGACTTCTCGCCGGGCATGCTCGACCTCGCGCGGCGCAAGCGCCCGCAGGGCATCGCCTGGGAGCTCGGCAACGCGCTGGAGCTCCCGTACGAGTCCGACAGCTTCGCCGCGGCGACCGTCGGCTTCGGCGCCCGCAACTTCAGCGACCTCGACCAGGGCCTGCGCGAGATGACCCGCGTCGTCAAGCCCGGGGGCCGCGTCGTCGTCCTCGAGATGACGAACCCGACGAAGCCGCCGCTCTCGACCTTCTTCTCCCTGTGGTTCGACCGGGCCGTCCCGGTGCTCGGGAAGATCTCCGGCGATCCGGAGGCCTACGAGTACCTCCCCAACAGCGTCAAGCGGTTCCCCGACGCGCACACCCTCGCGGGCAAGCTCCACGCCGCCGGCCTGGACCCGGTGAAGTACGTGCTCACCGCCGGCGGGATCATCGCGATCCACGTCGGTCAGAAGCCCGCGTGAGCGCCACGCTCGCGGCCGAGGCGGCACCGATCGCCCAGGCGGCGGGGCCGCACGTCGCGCCGCTGATGGGCGCGGTGGAGGAACTGCTCGGCGAGATCGCCGCCGGCACCGCACCGCAGCTCGCCCCGTACGGCGCGGCGACGATCGCTGCGGGCGGCAAGCGCCTGCGCCCCCTGCTCGTGCTCGTCGCGGCGGGCGCGCCCGAGCCCGGGCGGGACACCGCGTCGCTGGTCCGGGCGGCCGCCGCGGTCGAGCTCGTCCACAGCGCCACGCTCGTGCACGACGACGTCCTCGACGACGCGCCGATGCGTCGCGGCGCCCCGACGGTGTACGCGTCCGCGGGACGCGCGATGGCGACGTGCGCCGGTGATCAGCTGTTCGCGCGCGCGTTCTCGCTGCTCGTGCAGACCGGGCGCCCCGACGAGATCCGCGCCCTGAGCGACGCGGGCTCGGGTCTGGCCCGTGGCGAGCTGCTGCAGCGCGCCGACGCGTGGGACGCCACGGTGTCCCTGGACCGCTACCTCCTGCGCTGCGAGCTGAAGACCGCGCGGCTGTTCGAGGCCGCCTGCGCCCTCGGGGTGATGGAGTCCGGCCGCCCGGACGCCGATCCGACCGTGCTCGGCTCGTTCGGCCGGCGCATCGGCCTGGCGTTCCAGCTGCTCGACGACGTCCTCGATGTCTCCGGCCCGGTGGAGCGGACGGGCAAGCATCGGGGTACCGACCTGCTGGACGGCACGGTCACGCTCCCCTTCATCGTGGCGCGTGAACGCGACCCGCAGCTCGCGGCGCTCGACCCGCGAACGATCACGACCCCGCAGCAGGCCGAGGAGGTCTGCGACGCGATCGCCGCGACCGGCGCACTCGACGCGGCGCGCGAGCAGGCGCTGGAGCTGGTGGCCGGTGCGCGTCGGGACATCCCGGCGGACCTGCCGGAGGCCCAGCGCCGGGCGCTGGACCTCGTCGCGACCGGTGTGGTCGCGCGCTACGCGTGAGCGCCTAGAAGTCCTCGGGCTGGATGTGCCCGCCGTGCAGGGCGCGCACGAACCGCTCGATCTCCGCCTCCATGTTGGCGTGCAGGAGACGGCGCAGGTCGTCGACGACCTGCTGGGTGCCACGGTCGAGCTCGTCGTCGAAGCGCTCGACCAGCTCCTGCTCGAAGACGCCGGTGCCCTGCCACTCGCAGTTGGGGCAGCGCAGGGAGACCTCCCAGTGGCGCGGTCCGGCCTCCGACCACGCGGTCGGGTAGACCAGCTCGCTGCGGCAGGAGCCGCAGACGTGCAGCTCGTCCTGCTGCTCGACCGTGCGCGTCGAGGGCGAGCCCGCGACCGCGTCGGAGTGCACGACCTGGTCCTCGAAGTAGACGACCTCGATCGTCTTCCCGGAGGGCAGGACGACCTTGCGAACGTAGTGGTGATGATCCGTGTCTCGTGCCATTTCGCAATCCCTGTTGACGCCCACTTCATCGGCGGCGTCACCCAGAGACTTGAGGGGTAGTTCCCGCCTGCGGCGCGATGACGCGCCGGCGCTACGCTTCAAGCGACCCCCACCGGAACGGAAGCGACTCCCATGCCCAACATCGGACCCCTCGAGCTGGCCATCGTGCTGGTGATCGTGCTGGTGATCTTCGGACCGAAGAAGCTCCCCGGCCTCGGCCGCAGCCTCGGAACCGGGATGCGCGAGTTCAAGGACTCGATCACCGGGGACGGCAAGAACGACGACCGCGATCGCGCCGAGCTCACCGCCGCCGAGGCGACGCCCGCCGAGCCCGCCCGCGAGGACGCGAAGGTCTCGGGCTCCTAGCCCCGGCCGTCGGTCCCCCGGGTCACCGCACACCGCGCATGGCGTCCACGCTTCGTCGCCCCGTCGGGCACGACGACCGGCTGAGTCTCGTCGAGCACCTCGACGAGCTCCGGTCCCGCCTGATCGTCTGCGCGTCGGTCCTGCTCGTCTCCTTCATGGTGTGCGCGTGGCAGAACGGCGCGCTGCTGAACATCCTCAACGAGCCGCTCGAGCGCGCCACGGCGACGTCGCTGGAGAAGGGCCGCGGCCTCCCCGGCCAGCTCCAGAAGACGCAGCTCGCCGTCCGGGCGATCGGCGCCCAGAACGCGGCCGTCGCCGCCGCGCTGGCCGACCCGGACCTCGAGCTGAGCGCCGCCGCGCGCCAGAAGCTCCAGGAGACGACGAAGGCGGCGACCGCGGCGATCGCGGACATGCCGATCACGAAGGGCAACCAACCGGTGACGCTGCGCGTCGGCGAGCCCTTCATGACGACCCTGACGGTGGCGTTGTACTTCGCGTTGCTGTTCGCGATGCCGCTGCTGCTCTACCAGTTGTACGCGTTCGTGCTGCCCGCGTTCAGTCCCGAGGAACGACGGGTCGCGCTCCCGCTGATGTCGATGGTCCCGGTGCTGTTCATCACGGGCGTGGTCTTCGGCTACTTCGTCGTGCTCCCACCGGCGACCCAGTTCCTGCAGAACTTCAACAGCGACGCCTTCAACGTCCTCGTCCAGGCCAACGACTACTACAAGTTCGCGGTGCTGGCCCTGGCCGGACTGGGCCTGCTCTTCCAGCTGCCGGTGGCGATCCTCGCCGCGACGCGGGTCGGCATCGTCACGCCGCTGCAGCTGCGCAAGAACCGTCGCTACTCGCTGCTGATCATCGCCGTCGTCGCGATGCTCCTGCCGGGCACCGACCCGGTGACGATGCTCATCTCGATGGCGCCGCTGCTCGTCCTGTACGAGGCGAGCATCTGGCTGGCGGTCCTCTTCAACCGCGGTCGCCCGCAGGAGAGCGTCCTGCAGCAGTGGCGGGACGAGTGGGGCGACGACGACGAGGACGACGAGGACCTGCCCGAGCCGAACCTCGACTTCGAGATCGACGAGGACTTCCTCGACGAGGACGACCTCGCCGAGATGGGCGCGCGGGCGGACGACCCGGAGGACGACCGTCCCGCGACGCCGTGACGCGCCGATGACGGCGCACGCTCTACCCTAGGGGCACCATGCTGTTCGATCTCCGCGGCCGTGGCCGGCGACGCACCGTCCAGGCCATCTACCTGTCGCTCGCCCTGCTCATGGGCGGCGGCCTCGTCTTCTTCGGCATCGGCGGTGACGTGCAGGGCGGTCTCGCCGACGCCATCCGCGGTGACGGCACCGCGGTCGAGGACATCTACTCCGAGCGCATCGACGCGGCCGAGAAGAAGCTGGCGGCCAACCCGCAGGACGCGCCCACCTGGGCGAACCTCGCCAAGCTCCGCTTCCAGCAGGCCGGCACCGGCGAGAACTTCAACCAGTCCACCGGCGCGTTCACCGATGGCGGGCTCAAGGAGCTGCGCCGCAGCGAGATCGCCTGGGACAAGTACCTCGCGCTCGACCCGAAGAAGCCCGACGACCGCGTCGCGAACCTCATGGTCCAGGCGTTCATCGGGCTGAACAAGCTGCCGAAGGCCGTGCAGGCGATGGAGATCGTCGTCGACGCCCGCGAGCCCACCCCGCAGCTGTTCGTCCAGCTCGCCACCTACGCGTACGCCGCGGGCCAGACCCGCAAGGGCGATCTCGCCGCCGGCAAGGCCGAGGAGCTCGCCAAGCCCGAGGACCGCGAGCAGATCAAGGCCCAGCTCCAGTCGGCCAAGACGCAGGCCGCCCAGGCCGCCGCGCAGGGCGCGGGCGCCGCGGCCGAGTAGTCCCGATCGGGCGCCGCGCGGCCTGCGCGCGGCGTTCTGGCTACACTTCGTCCCACGCCCTTGTAGCTCAACTGGCAGAGCAGCGGACTCTTAATCCGAAGGTTCTAGGTTCGATTCCTAGCGGGGGCACTCAGGTAGGTCCGGAAACTCCTCCGGAAACTCTTGAGGCCCGGATCCCCGATGAACACTGGGATTCCGGGCCTTCTTCGTTGTTGTCACGAAACTAGGGGTCCGAGATTGCGAGCTTTGCCCCGCTGGGACCCGCCGATTTTCCCGAAACTCGGGGTGGATCTGGGCGCGTCGCCGCTAGCTGTCGTCGGAGGCGATGTGGCGGGGGGCGCGGGCGCCGCCGAAGGTCTCGCGCAGGTCGTCGGTGATCTTCTTGACGAGGGTCTGGTCGATCGGGAATCCGGGGGCGTCGCGCGTGGCGATCCGGTGGAGGTCGAGCTGCTGCGCCGCGCGGTGGGTGGGCTCGTAGAGGCCGAGCTCGTGGATGAGGCGCTTGCCGGAGTGGGCGATGGTGGCCCAGGCCACGAGCCACTCGAGCTTGGCCTCATCGTGGCTCTTGAACTTGTCGTTGCCCTGCTGGCTGGCGAGCGAGTTCTTGAGGTTGGAGAAGGTGCTCTCGACGAGGTTGCGGCGGAGCATGAGCGCGACGCGGAGCGCGGCCGCGTTGCTGTCACCGGCGTAAGGCAGGTACGTGTTGGCGCGGACGTCCTGCCAGAAGTAGGTGTCGGTCGGCTCGCAGATGTCGCGGGGGCACCTCCAGCGCATGCGGGTGTCCTTGATGTCCATCGGGACACCGCGCTCCAGGCCCTGCCGGCGGCGGGCTTCCCGCGTGGGCCACTTCTCGCGATTGCGCAGGTTCATGTGGCCGTGCGCGCAGCTCGGGACGCCGAGGCTACGGTCGCGGCGGGCCTGGAAGACGGGCATCACCGAAAAGCAGGAGACGAGCATCTCCGCGACGCGCGAGTCCCGGTCGTAGTCAGCGTCGCCGACGAGGTACTCCAGAGGGCTATCGGGCCAGCGGCGGAAGTGCTGCTCGACGAGCAGGACGGCCGCGGCGCCCTCGCTGATGCTGGCGGGGAGCAGCGCCTGCTCGATCGTCATGCCGGTGGCGAGGCAGACCAGGCGCACGAGCTTGTAACCCATCCACTTCTTCGAGGTCGACCCGTCCTCGTAGACGTACCGCAAGAAGCTGGCGTTGTCGGCCATGCCCCGGGTGCGGAGCTTCTTGACGTGCTCGTCAACCGGGTTGGTCTGCAAGAAGTTGCCGGGAAGCGCGCTTCCGTCGACCAGGGCGTAGACGCCGGCGGTGGGATGGACCGGGCCTCCGTCGCGGTCGCGGATGTCGGCGACCTCACGGAGCATCTCGACGAGGACGTCGTTGGCGATGTCCACGTCGACGCGGCGACACATCGCGGAGAGCCCGTCGTAGAGGGACTTGAGGCTGGTCTCGGCCGGGTACTCCATGACCCACGACGCCTTCGGGTTGCCGCGGAGGTACGGGATCACCTCGCAGGTGCGGGGCTTGATGCGGCCGCTGGCCATCAGCAGGAGCGCCGCAACCCAGAGCGAGCGATCGGCGGGCCGGCCGGTCTTCGTGCGCTGCATGTGCTGCGAGAGCCAGCGGATCACAGGCAGTCGCATGACGGCCGCGACCTCGATGTTCGGGTCCAGGCCGAGCCGGGCCGGGGCCTGCGAGGTCTGCGCCACCTGGTGCAGGGCGCGGACGATCTTCGGGCTGAGGTCGGTGTACCGGCGGACCCTGGCCCAGACGAGCTCGCTGATCTCCGCGGCCGTCTTGTGCTCGCCCGCGGCGATGAGCTCGCCGATGACCTCGAGTTCGA
Organism: Conexibacter sp. W3-3-2; assembly: GCF_009707605.1. NCBI lineage: Bacteria > Bacillati > Actinomycetota > Thermoleophilia > Solirubrobacterales > Conexibacteraceae > Conexibacter > Conexibacter sp. W3-3-2. Next base: position 3,119,512 of record NZ_WLYW01000001.1, read on the forward strand.
TGAGGTGGCGAAACTCCTCCTGCCGGGCAGGCCTGTTGTCGCGGCCGGGGCCGCGCTTGGGGCCGTGGTTGCGATTGATGCTGGTCACTGTGGGTTCCTCTTGGTCGGGGGAGGCGCCGGGGAAGGGCCGGCGAGAGTATGTGTGTAATTGCCACACATGGGTGCAACGTTTCGTGCGGTGCGTCATGACGCAGCGGGAAGATGATGCGATCGACGAGCTCCTCGAGATCGCCAGAAAGGCTCGGACCGCGTTCCCGCGTACCGCCGCAGGACAGCCGTCGGCCCTGACGATGCAAGTGCTCCTGGCCGTCGTCCGCCGCGGGCCTGTCACCGCCACCGATCTCGTCGACACGCTCGCGATCGACCGCACCAGCGTGGTCCACTGCGTGCGCGATCTCCGAGCAGGAGAGCTCATCGCCGACGCAGAGACCGCCGGCGGGCGCGAGCGTCCGGTCCTGGCCACCGCGCGCGGTCGCGCGGTGGCGAAGGACTACGCGCGCGCAGCGAAGCGGCGCCTGGCGGAGGACGTCGCCTAGGGGATCTCGGACGGCAGCCAGCGCCATCGCGCGCTCTGCGCGGCGACGACGTAGCTGGATCCGTCAAGGATCCCTGCTACGTTCAGCCGCGCCTCGGGTGTTCTTGCAACGTTCGCCATGGGGCTCCGGCCCCCGAGCGCTCCAACGCTCGGGGGCCGACTTCGTGGGTTCGCTGTTCTACTGCGCCTCTCGGGAGAACTTCGGTGGCCCGTAGCCACCGTCCGGGCTCCGCTCGACGCGGCCTGCCTTCATCATCCGTGTCAACAGCTTGCCGGCCTTGATCGGGTCAGTCCTGTCGATGCCGCGAGACTGCAGTGCGCGCGCGACTTCGCGTGGCGCCATGGGCGTCTTGCTGGCGTACAAGATCTCGAGCACGGCGCGCTTGATCCCGGTCGGGTCCTCAGACGAGGACAGGACCGGCGGCGTCCGGGCGGCAGAAGGGACGTGCAGGGTCCCGGCGCCAGCGACAGGCTCAGACGGACGGGGCTCGCCGGCAGTGTCATCAGAACGGTCGCGAAGGCCCGCCAGCGTGCTTGTCAGAAACTGGATCTGCCCGAGCTCGACGGTGACCTCGCGGAGCTCTTCTTTGGCATGGGCGAAGGCCGCCTCTGCATCGCGGAGCGCGTCCTGGGCGTCGATCATCGCCTCCTGCGCTCTCTCCTGGCGGGCGGCCAGCCCGGCAGCCCGCCGGTCGAGCTCGCGGCGCATGCGGTCTGGGTCCTCGACGGCCGCGGCCACGCTGGAGCGTGCGACGTCGATGAGGGCTTTGAGCTCGGGGGATGTACCAGACAAGAAGGCCAACGTCCTTGGGTGGGTGGTGGCGCACCGTACCCGACACCCAGGACGTAACCCACCCAGGGTGCACAGCGGCATGGCTCGTGGTCCGACCGCCGCCTCAAAAGCTTTGAACTCGTAGGGCCAGTTGGGGGTGGGTGGGCCAGGCGGGACGGTCCCAGGGTTCGGACAATCTGTCGGATCGTCATGGGTCAGAAGCTGCCGGCGCTCGAAGCTCCCGCTAGATCAGCGACGCGCGCCTGACCCATTCACTTTCCACCGCGCCACACCAACGTCTCGCACCAGCCCGCAACCGCATCAACACGCAGCCAGACCGGGAGGCGACCACGCCAAGAGGCGGCGCCATCTACGGCCGCGGGAGTTCCGTCGCGGCAGGTGTCACAATGTCCCGGTGCTCGAGGGGACCACCGAAGACGACGCGCTGTACATCGAAGGTGCTCTGCTCTGCTCGGTCGTCGAGGCGCTCGATGTCCACGCGCAGCAAGGACTGGACACGCCTTACCTTGTGCTCCTGAACCCCGCGAACCACGCTCTTCTCGCGTGGGATGAGATCTTCGGGATGCCTGTTCTCGCTGACGACCGAGTTCCCCCGATGCGCTGTCGCCTCGTCACCGGCGCCGAAGGGTGGGCCGGCGAGTACGAGGGAGAGCCAGTTTGGTGGATCGACGGTACGCCGTACCGAGTGCTCCGGGACGTCGATGAGGGCCAGGCGGCTGCCTAGTCGGCAAAGGCTTCGTGCTTGAACAGGCTGCCCCCGTAGTGGCGGGCGAGCTGCCGCTTGAGGTGCACGGCGGCGGTCACCGAGAGTTGAGCGATGCGTTGCTTCTCGAGGTAGCCATGGTCAAGGGTCGTCGGGGCGTACAGCAGCGCCAGGCTCTCCGGCATCTGCGCTGAAGCGATCGCCGGCAGATACAGATAGTTCGCCAGGTGGTCGTACTTGCGCAGTTGACCCAGGGAGGCTTCCTTGATCGCGCCCTGGACGACCAGGTCTTCGAGCGGCCAGACGGGGACCACGGTGCGAAATGGGTGCGCGTAGCGGCCGGGCTCGCCCTGAGCTGCCATTGAGCACGATGGAGTGATCAACATGGCGAATCCGACCTCGAACGGTCCGGAGACGAACTTGCGGTTGCCGTGGTTGAAGACCTCGGCCGGTAGCTGCAGACCCAAGGGGACCCCTGTGAAGAGGTCCCCTTGGCGCAGGTGGGTCGTGCGGTCCTCGTAGTAGAGGTGGTCGTCGGGTCGGGGCTGACTGCTCACCTGGCCAGTGTGAAGCCCCGACCCGCTGGAACTACGACTGGTGGTAGTCCTCGGGAGTGCTGAGGATGCGCTCGGGCATGTCGTCGCGTTCCTCGCCGATCTCTGTCTCGGGCGCGAATCGCTTGAACATCTCGTCGCGAACGCGATCGACGTCTTCCTTCTTGAACCGGCGGAAGCCTGATCCGGGGAGCCGGATCGCGGTCAGCTGGCCACGCTGTTCGAGGTTGCGAACGGTGTTCTCGTGGACGCCGAGCTCGCGGGCGGTCTCCCGGACGTTCAAGACGTCCTTCTGCGGGGGTGCTCCCGCGTCGGCGTTCACCGCGGTGAACTCCTGGGTCTTGCTCACGATGGCTCCTTCATCTCGGTGGACGGGTCCGACGAAACGACGTGGTGCGTCGCTTCTTCTCTTTGTCGTACCCGGTGCATGGTGACCTTAGCGCCTTTGTCAACGTTAAAGACTTGCAGGACTTTGTGGACCTTGTAGACTTTAGCCGGTATGGGGCGTTTTGAACCGCCTGAAATCACGAGTAGGAGGTAGCCGAGTGGCCACCAATACCCCGAAGGGGCCTGGCAGGAAGGGCGCTGTGAAGCAGCGCTCGCAGTTCAAGACGCCCAGCGGCAACTGGGCCAAGCGCGACTCGAACACGGGTCGCATCCTGGACCAGAAGGCCGACGGGACGCCCTTCAAGGGCGTCCGGCGCGAGAAGTAGCCAGTCAACGGACGGGGCGGGAGCTGCAACTTCCGCCCCGTCACTGAACTACGGCGGGAGAACTCTATCGCTCGCCGGGAAAGGAAAGACCCAATGAGATTTGAATTGGAGTACGCGCTCAACGGTCGTCGCGTTTCGCAGCGCCAGTTCCTCGACGGCATGCAGCAGGAGGCTCGCAACATGGCTGTCAGGGCCGCAACGGAACGCATCGAGTCGGTCCGGTGCCGGCAGCACGGCCAGCGAGCGCGGGCCACTCTCAAGAGCCAGCGCGGAGATCGGCTCGAATTCAGCATCACCGGATGCTGCGACCACCTGGTCGCAGCCGCGCAGCGGGCGATCTAGCCGGACCGTGGGCAGGCGCGGCATCCCGCCGATCCTGCACACGGCAAGCAGCGTAAGCGCCATACCGACCTTGAAGATCTGAGCGACGCGGCGGTAGAGGCCATGCAGAAGAACAAGAGTCTGCCTGCAGCGGAGCGAAACAAAGCCAAGGCGGAGCTGAAGGCACGAAGGCTTGCAAACAAGCAAAAGCGAAGGAAGTAAGCCATGGAGTCCGAGCTACACGGCCGCTGGTACGCCGTCCGATGCGTGCTGCGGGTGCCAAAAGGATCGGACACCTATGAGGAACGCATAACTCTCTGGCAAGCAGAAACCATCGACCACGCGATAGAGCTAGCGGACAGGGAAGCCGGCGAGTATGCAGCAGGAGTCGATGCCGACCACCTCGGGCTGATGCAGGCGTTCCAGCTCTTCGACGAGATTTGCTCGGGCGCCGAAGTCTTTTCACTAATGAGAGAGAGCGACCTAGACCCAGAGAGCTATATCGCGCGGTACTTTGCTTCGGGCACAGAGCTCCAACGCGAGGCATAGAGCCGGACGCACGCCGCGGCTTATCCCGGTTAGTCGCGGCTGGACCTCCGTCGACCGCGACTAACCGAGTCCGGCAGATCGAGTTCGGGGCTTCCGCCGCCGCGACTAATAGCGTCACCGGCACGAGCGGTGTTGCTCCGGCGTTCGATGAGGCGGTTGCGACGTACGCGGCGTGGCTTACGCGGCAGCCGCTGGCGGATCGCACCAAGCAGGAGTACGCGCGGTGGGTGCGTTCCTTCGCCGCCTGGGCGAGGGACGCGCCCGAGTCCGGCGAGTGGGGTTGCGACCCGTTGACCGACCCGCTCGCGCGTGATTACGCGGTGCGGGACTTCAAGCGGTGGTTGCAGGTCGAGCGGCGGCTGGCGCCGAGTTCGATCAACCTTGGTCTGGCGTCGCTGGACAGCTTCTTCGTCGTGCTCGGGCTGGGGCAGCCGCATGTTCGGCGCGAGCTGCTGCCGCAGGCCGCGCCGCGGGCGCTGGACCCGCCAGCCGCAAGTACCTCGACCCAGCCGCCTTCCTGCTCCCCGCACCGCAGTGGGCCCGTGCACGCGAGGAACTCGCGATCACCTTCGACCGGCCGCTTGACCCGGCCGAGCGGCTCTCGCACCTGGAGCGCGAGCAGAGCAAGCTTCTTGAACAGGCCCAAGCTGCCGTCGACGCCGGCCAGGGAGTTGGCCTGGACGAGCGCGGCCGCCTCACCAGCGCCCCGGCGCGCCCGGAGACCGAGGCCCCGGCGATCGCCGAGCTCAAGGGCGAGGTGCTGGGCCGGATCCCGGAGATCGAGCTGGCCGACCTGCTCATCGAGGTCGACGCCTGGACCAGCTTCACCGACGAGCTCCGCCACGTCGCAGGTGCCACACCGCGCGCCGGCCAGCTCCCCGAACGCCCCTACGCCGCGGTGGTCGCATCGGGCACGCTGCTGGGGCCGGTCGCGATGGCCCGCATCTGCGAGCTCTCCTACCGCCAGATCGCCTGGGCCCAAGAGTGGTACCTCGACGTCGAGAACGTCCGGGCGGCCAGCCGCCGGATCACCGATTACCACCATCGCCTCGAGCTGACCCAGCATCTCGGCAGCGGCCTCTTCTCCAGCAGCGACGGCCATCGCGTCGGACAGCGCGGTAAGCCCCCGACCGCGGCGATGCTCGCCCGCGAGTTCGGCCACCACCACGGCGGACTGACCGTGATGAGCTGGACGCTGGACGACTACAGCACCTACGGTGCGAAGATCGTCTCGGTCTCCGACCGCGAAGCGACCCACAGCCTCGACGCGATCGTCCACGCCCACGCACCAGATATCCGCGAGCACACCACCGACACCCACGGCTACACCGACATCGTCTTTGCGCTCTTAGCTAAAGGGTCTTGGATCGTCGGTCGATGTGCGTTTCATGGGTCTTCGTTCGTCTCGTGCTGTGGCTGCTGCGGCAGCAACGGCATTCCTCTCAAGCTTTGCGGTTGTCGCGAGCGCGGCCGAAGATCCGGTACCTCGGATCGACGGCGCTGCGTCGAGAGAGCTGCTGCAGGCGTCGCAAGAGCTCGATGCGCAGATGAAGGCGCGCGAGCGGTTCCTGGCTGCGCCGGCGCAGGCCGCGGAGCGCGAGCGATCGGAGTCCGAGCATCGAGCTGAGTCTCGTTCTGAGGCGGTCCAGACCACCCAGGAGAGCTTCGCGAGCCTGCTCGATGGCCTCGATTGGCAGGGCTCTCAGCTGGCCCGCGACGACGCGTTCGAGGCGTTCTCCTCGGACTATGTTGCCCGGGTCGAGATCGACGGGGATTCGCGGCTGATCGAGTCCAGCGTTCCCGCTGCGCGCACGCAACGACGACGGCAAGCTTGAGGCGGTCGATCTGACGCTTGAGCGTCAGGCCGACGGGACGATCGAGCCCGTCAACCCCGCCGTCCCGCTCGAGCTCCCGCGCGCGCTTGAGGACGGGATCGACGTTGGCAAGGGTACCGGCGAGATCACCATCACCCCCGCTGACGCGGCCGGCGCGACCACAGCTGCGACCGTCGATGGCGTCGCCGCGCTGTGGGCCTCGACCAGCACCGACACGGACTTCCTTGCGGCCCCGGTCCCGCAGGGCGGTCTTGAGACCTTCACGCAGCTGCGCTCCCCGGCCGCTCCGGAGATCTCCAAGCTGCACGTGACCTCCGAGCATGGCGACATCGCGCTGGTCCCCTCGCCCCAAGGAGAGGTGTTCGTCAACCGCGACGGCGTGCGGATCGGCCGTTTCGCTCCGGCGTGGGCGGTGGACGCGCAGGGAACCCCGGTGGAGGTCCGCACGACGGTCCAGGACGACTCGATCGTCCTCGAGGTCAAGCACCGCGACGCCGACCTGGCCTACCCGATCCTCGTGGACCCGATCTACGAGGACTGGTTCAACGGCGGCCGCCGCTGGGATCAGGGCAGCACCGCCGGCCTGCGCGACGGCACCTGGCAGTACACGGAGAACCCGGCCGGCTGGTACCCCCACGACACCCGCTGCGTCAGCGGCGTCAACTGCGGCGGCACCGGTGACGGCTTCTACATCTACACCTACGCGAACGTCGGCTACAACCCCGCTGCCGGGCACATCGCCGAGTACTACTACACCGTCCACGAGTGGAACTCGCGCACCACCTACATCCCGCGCGTGGACTACTGGCAGAAGAACTTCTGGTGGGGCGCCGGCGCGAACTTCTGGACCATCAACGGCATCTTCGCCCCCAGCTACGGCAACTGGACCGGCTACCAGCTCAACGGCCAGCACCAAGACAGCAACAACAGCCAGTACGTCGCGGTCCAGAGCGGCAACAACATCAACACCGTGCCCGCCGCAGCTGGCAAGCAGGCCGTCTGGGGCGCCTTCCCCAACGGCACCAGCCACCCCGCCGCCGCCGCGCTCTCCCTCGGCGCCTCGATCGTCTACCTCGACGACCCCGAAGACCCAACCATCAACGTCAGCCACAGCGCCCCCGCGCCCTCCGGCTGGGTCCGCGACTACACCGACCGCATCAGCTTCAACGCCTCCGACCCCGGCCTTGGGATCAAGGCCTTCAACGTCTTCTACGGCAACAAGGTCTGGACCAGCAACCAGCCCACCACCGACGGCGGAGCCTGCGCCGGCGGCAAGGGACGCCCCTGCTACACCTACCGCGACGGCTACTTCGACCTCAACGCGCAAGCCCTTGGGTCGGGCACCCACGCGATTGGTGTCTGCGCCTACGACGCCCTCGGCAAGAGCGGGGCGACAGGCTGCAAGAGCACCCGAACCGTGAAGATCGATCGCACCCCACCGGTCGTCGAACTGAGCGGAGACCTCTATGACGCTCAGGACACCGGCTCGATGGTTGACCCCTTCGACCTCAAAGTCCTGGCAACGGACGCTCACTCTGGGGTGACCTCTGAGGAGATCCGCATCGGTGGGCAAGTCCAGACGCCGGTGTTCGATTCGGGCTGCTCATGCTGGAGCTTCCGCTACAAGGGCGGAGTGGGGCCGACTACCGTCAGCGTGGTCGTCCGCGACGCGGTCGGTAACGAATGGTCCAGTTCCTGGAACGTCGACGTCCTCGACCCGAAGGACGAGGGTGAGGACGAGCAGCAGTTCAACACAGACCGCTCTGCCCCAGCACCGGAGACCCCGTCGGCCATCACGGAGTCGGACTATTGCCAGGACACGGGCGGCGTCTGTACAGAAGCACCGCCCGCGCTCCCCGAAGGCCGCTCAGGGAGCGGAACACAGGGCTTCGGCTGGGGAATGTCCGACCCCTCCGTCGAGTTCATGGATCGTCCCGAGTTCACGTCGCTCGGCCTCAAGAAGGTCCGGATCATCGTTCCCTGGGACCTGCTTGCACTGGCCAAGCCCCAGGACCTGGTCGCGCTTGGTCTCACCCGCCCATCGCTCCCGAGCCGTTCCCGCAGCTGCCCGAAGATCAACGGCAACGGTGCCACTCGGACCTTCAACCTTCCCTTCTACGGCCAGTACGACGGGGATGGGGAGTACGGCAAGCCCTCCTACAACCACTCTCTACGTGGCTACGCCGCCTGGCTCAACAAGGCCCGAGCAGCCGGCTACGAAGTGATGGTCGCGTTCAACCGAACCGAGTTCAGGAGCGCCTACTGCTACCTGCCGACGACAGCCGAGTACCGGACAGCGGTCGGGGCGTTCGTGGACGGAGGATGTCCCGTTCGCCGTGGAACTTCTCGGTGGCGGTCCGGTGATCAGTGAGCGTGTGCGAGCGTAGCGGCCGGCTCGGGGGTCGTGGTGGACGGGGTCGGTGGCGTGGCTGTCGCGCGGCGTTCGGCGAGGTCTCGTTCGACGGCGAGGGTGAGGTTGGCGAGGTGGTCGACGCCGATGATCTTGCGGAACTGCTGCTCGGCTTCGAGCATGCCGGCGGCGGTCCATCTGAGGCACATGTCGCCCGACTGCCAGCGCTTCACGTTCCTCGAGGTGCGCCGGACGAACTCGATCATCGACTCGATCGGGTTCGTGCTGGCGAGCGTGCGGCGCAGCTGTTCGTGGCAGCCGAGCCGCTGCAGGGTCAGCGTCTCCGGGAGGCCCTCCCGCAGCGACGTGGCCGCCCCGGGATGCGACCGCGTGAGCTCGTCGGCGAGCCGGTTGAGGCCGTCGAGCGCGAGCTCGTAGTTCGACTGCTTCCAAGCGGTGCGCAACCTGCGCTTGACGAGGTCGCGATCCTGCTCGGGGAGGTGGTCCAGGACGTTTCTCTCCTTGTGACGGATGCACCGCTGCACCGGGACCGGGCCGAGGACCTGGTCGACCGCCGATCGGAGCGCCTTGCCGCCGTCGAGGACGACGAGGACGCCCTGGTCGAGATCGAGGCCGCGGTCGACCAAGTCGGCGAGCAGATGGCGGGCGACCGTGGCGTTCTCCGTAGAGCCGTCCCAGAGGCCGAGCGGGACCTTCACCCCGTCGGTCGTGACGCCCAGCGCGACGACGCAACAGCGCCCTTTCAGCTCGATCCCGTCGAGCATCAGCGCCGCCAGCCGGACATCGCCGAGGTCGCGGCTCATGAGGGCGCGCAGGTGCTCGGTCGTGCGGCCGACGAACTCGCGGCTGACCGCGCTCTTGGAGGTCGACCGCTCGGCCGCGGTCACGTGCTCGCCGACCGGCTCGCGGGTCCTGGCGAACCGCCGGGTCGAGACGCCGGCGAGCATCTGCTCGAGCACGACCCGGGTGAGCGGGTCGCGGTCGGCGAAGTGCGCATAGGTCTGAAGACGGATCTCGCCGCTGCCGTCGGCGGCCCGCACCCTCGGGCGTTGCACGCCGACGCGCCGGCCGCCGAGCGTGACCTCGCCCGCTTCATGGCCGTGACGAACCGCGACACGGTCCGGGTCACGTCGGCCCTTCGGTCCGACGACCTCGGTGACCTCCTCTTCCATCAGTGTGTCCAGCACGCCGAGCCCGACCCCGACCGACAGGGCCAGCAGCCCGTCCTTCGCAGCGTTCACGAGCTCGCCGAGCGCTTCCTGCACAGCCGGGGGCAGCGCAAGTTCGCGGTCGTCGCGGCCCTGCTCTACGTTCCTCATGGCGGTTCTTCCTTCCTCGTCGTGGATGACTTCGCACTCGCCACGCTCCCAACGGAAGCGGACGAGGCGGGAAGGACCGCCACCTACAAAGTTCTACGAGCTACGGGACAACCTCCGTGGACGCGTTCCCGTGGATCAAGGACTACGCGGCCTGGAACGAGCCAGACCACAAGTTCGAACCAACCAGCCCGTTCTACTCAAAGATCCGCGGCACCTCAAGCACGGCGGGCCTTTATCGGGCCGGGCAGTTCTGGCGCATCCTCAAGAGCGAGCTCTGCACGACGTGCCGCGTGACCGCGGGTGAGTTCTCCGGCAAGATTGACACGCGCGGCGGTGCCGGTTCAGGTCTGCAGCGATACATCGACGGGACCCGATCGAGCGGAAAGCTGCCGCCCCTGCGCTGGTCCTACCACGCGTATGCCCAGGCCGACGCTCGTCCATCGGTCGCGAACGAGGTCGGCAATACGCGGACCAAGATCGCAAACTTCATTGCGAGCACGACCTACGTCAAGCAGGGAAGTCCGACGATCGTCCCGGAGTTGTGGCTGACCGAGCAGGGAGGCCGTGTCCACGTCTACCGCGAGAAGCAGGGCAACTCGATGTCCGACGCGATCGCGCGCACGGGGCAGGCGGCGACAAATCTGTTCGACCTAATCAGCATCTTTCCGTCGATCACGCGGTTGTACTGGTACGACCTCGAGAGCGTCCCCGAAGGTGCCGTTCGCTTCAATGGCGCGGCTCCGACCCCGTACCCGTTTGATTCCGCTCTCCTCAACCCGGATGGCACCGCTCGTCCGGCCTACACAAAGTTCAAGGCATGCGTCGTCTCCAACATTTGCTAGCGGCTCTCATCGCTCTTCCGGCCTTCGCGGTCGCTACCGCGAGCGCCAGTGACGGGGTCAGGATCCCGAACAACCTGGGGCCGACTCCCAAGCTGGCCGGCAGTGGCGACCAGTTGCTCTGGAGCATGCCGTCGGGGACGAACCGCTATCGGCTCGTTCGAGTCGTCAATGGCGCCGTCCAAGTCTTGCCGGGCGTCCGCTCTGCTGAGTTCCCATTCGATCTTGATGTCGGTACGGACCGCAACGGCCGAGCTGTCGCGGTCTTCTCTAGGTGCTCCTCGCCCGAAGCCTGCGCAATTCGCACGCTCAATCTCCGAACGCTTAAAGAGAGGCCGGCCGGTATCGACCGACCAGCAAACGCGACGGACGCTACGCCTGCGATCTGGAAGGGGCGCATTGCCTTCTCCCGTCGGTACCCCGGTATCTCCGAGAAGGGCACCGAAGTTCGGGTTACGGAAGGTAATCGGGGCGCATCCCGCCTTGTCCACCGAGAGATCGCGAGTCGTCAAGACGGCAACTACTTGACGGGGATCGACCTACGCGGAACCTGGCTGGCCTGGATCTCCCACCGAGACCCCGTCGACGCCTGTCCGCTCTCGGCGGAAGGACAGTTCAGCGACGAGCAAACCATCCTCAGGAGAACCCGTCTAGAGACGGGGCGACGCCCGAGCACGCTCGTCGTCGCATGCACGTCGCGAACGACCACACGGGTCGAGGGCCCGCTCTTGACCAACAGTGGTCTCCTCGCGAGCCACATGACAGACGCTGACAACGGCCAGATCGTCCGCTACGGCACCGACAACCGTCCGCGGGTCGTTCTCGGACAGCGATCGAGCTGGCTCACTTACGGGCCAGGCGGGATCTGGGCCGCAGCTCCCACAGGCAATGCCCAAGACCGCGCCTTCCTAGCCATCCCGTCGACCCCTTCTCCCGCTGGCTAACGGCCGGCTGGACACTCCGAGATTGTCCTTCTCGGCGTCGACGTAATCGCGGCGCGCGACTCGCGTTTAGACGTTGAGCAGTGGTAGCAGCCGCTAGGGAATTTGAGCAGCGCACGAACTGCCCGGTGATAAACCGGGGAGCAGCGTGGCCGCGAGTCGTGCGACGGCGGGATCCCGCTCGGATTTGACCCCTGATAAAGGCGCCTATCAGGGGCATCCGCCCGGGCCGGCAGTCACGATCCGGCGTATGGCTGATCTGCGTCTCCTCCCCGAACCCCCGGCCGCGGTCCCCGGCGTGTGGCCGGTCGACCCGCAGTTGCAGGTCAACGTCGGCGACCTCGTCGACGCCGAGCTGCGCCTGCTGGCCCGCGCCACCGGCGAGCACCTCCCCGCGGAGCTCGCGGCGCAGGTCCTCGAACTGCGCGCCCGCCGGGCGCGCGCAGGCCTATGACGCTGCTCGGCGACTGCCGCGCTACTCGGGTTGACGCGGGCGCGCGCGAACACACCATCGTGCGCCGCGGTGTCGGTTCGCGGTTCGGGGTGGGTTCGTGAGTGGGCTGGTCCGGCGCGAGCTCGTGGAGGTCCTCGACGGGCCGGGGGAGGGGGCCGACCTGCTGCAGGCCGCCCCGAACACCCGCCGCGCCTACGCCGCAGCCTATCGCCAGCTCGCCGACTTCGCCGTGGTCCGCGCCGGCGGCCAGCCCGTCACCGCGGCCGCGATCGACCGCGACCTCGTCGTGGCGTTCCGGGATGACCTCGCACGCCGCGGCCTGTCGTCGTCGACGCTGTCTTCGAGGATGGCCGCAGTTCGCCGGCTCGCCGACGCGCTCGAGCTCGACCCGCGCATCCAGCGCGTCAAGACGATCAAGGCCGCCTACGAGAACCCCGTCCGCGCGCTCTCGCTCGCCGAGTACGACGGGCTGCTGCGGATCCCCGACCGCCGCACCACCGCCGGGCTGCGCGACCGGCGGCCGCGTCGGCCGTCGGTAGATCGCCTGCCGGCTGATCCCCGCCACGCGGGCGACCAAGGCGGCGGGACGGCCCTGCGCGACGAGCTCGCGGGAACGGGCGACGCGCATGCTCACTCCCATCCCCGCAAGAGTTCCCCCGCCTGTGCCCCGAACGGGGTGCGACCTCCACCTCCATCGTCTTGCGGCCCGAGCGCACGCTCGAGCTTGCTCACCTGCTGGCGCAGTTCGTCCAGCTCGGTGCGCTCAGCCTTGGCCGACAGACGCTGGGCGCCGGCGGCGAGGAACTGCTCACGCCAACGCCTGAGCAGGGTCTCGGAGATGTCGTGCTCGCGGCACAGCTCCGCGATCGTCTTCTGGCCCCGCAGCGACGCGAGCACCAGCTCGGTCTTCTGCTGCGCGGTGAACTCCCGGTACTTGCGGGTCTCGCCCATCAGGTCCCCCTCGGAGGGATGTTGGGCGGCCATGCTGCGAGGTGCGCCGGACGGGATCGCCACTCGGCTCGGCCTACGGCCTCGCCTTCGTGACGACCCCGTCCGGGTCCACATTCCTCACAGCCAAGCTGTCAACACGATCCCGGGGTCCACGCCAGCTCTAGGCGGACGAGGCCAATGAGGATCCGGTACGACACGGTCGTCAGATGCGCGGACGGGTAGACGAGGCGTCACGCCAGAGATGTCCTCCGGCCCGGTGACCTGGTGTGAGGCCGTGACGGCGCACGCTCGGGAAGCGCTACTCGCGCGCTGGAATGAAGACGGAGAGTGGGTCGGGGAGCCATGGTGCGCTCGCCCAGATACGGATGCGGTCGGCCTCAAGATTGGCAGTGCCGTGCCAGGCGCTGTCGGCGAGTTGTTGCCTGGTGTCGCGGAGCTTTCGCAACTCCGGGGTCGTGGGAAGAGGGGAGCGTTGGTCGTTTTGGACGCGTCCGCCTGGCCACTCGCGCGCGATGCGTTCTTGGACGTAGGCGTCGTTCAGTTCGAGTCCGAGTTCGTCGAGAAGTCGGAGACGTTCGCTGCCGTGTTGGGAGATCCAGCGTGCGCTCCGCGGTGCGCACGTCTTCTGCGGCGGCGACGTCACGCACTTCGTCGCTGAGTTGTTGGGCGAGTTCTGGGGACAGGAGGGTGGTGATGTTGATCTCGTCGGCGGTTGGTTCGATGTCGCTGGCGACTACCTGCCGGTAGGCCAGCTCGCTGAGCGTACGGCTGCGCTGGAGCGCGGCGTAGACGCGTAGGGCGCGTCGGCCCTGCTCAGCGGTGAGGGCGTGGCGGGCGGACCATGCGGGGCGGCTTTGGAGGCGGTCGACCTGGACCAAGCCGTCGAGGGCGCGCGCGAGATCGTCGTAGACGGCTCGTTCCTGCGCAAAGGATGCGAGCGCGTCCTCCAGGAGCGCCAGTGCAGCGGCTTCGAGTGAGCCGGTCAGGCCCGAGACGACGAAGCTCCCGGTGTTGTCGTCGGCAAGCTGCACTCCAAGGGCTGGTTGGAGGACGTTGCCGTCGCGGTCGATGAGCGCCCGACTCGAGAGTTCCAGTGCGCTGCTGAGTTGCTCCAGCGCGTTCAGGATCTGGGCTCGGTCGGCCGGTTGAATCACGGCGAGGTCGATCACGGTCCGCGCGACCTCGGGGGCGCGCATGCCGTGCTCGAGGAGCAGGTGCCGCTGGTAGCCGTCGCTGGGGGTGACCTCCAGGACGACGATCTGGGGTGTGGCGCCCGGGGGAGTCATGCGGTCTCGTCCCAGGGCTGCGTGCGCTTGGCCTGCTGGACGGCGCGCGGGTAGGTGCCGAAGTTCCGTTCGATCGTCCCGATGCTGGGGACGCGGGTACGGCCTCGCCCGAGGTTGCGGGCTAGCTCGCGGCTCAGTCGCCGCCATTCTTCGTACTCGATGCGGCTGGGCCAGTGATGCAGGTCGCGGCGTGCGGCGCGGAGGGCGTCGACGAGTTCCTCGCGCGTGTACGCCTTGGACTCGTAGTCTGGGTTTCGGTGACCTGTGCTGTTGCGCCGCGGGTCGGGGTAGGCGAGCTGAAACGCCGTTCGGACCGCGCGGATCCAGCCTCCGAAGTTCTCAGACAGGCTGCTCTGCGCGGGCCACACCTCGCCCTGGTTGAGGCGCTCCTGGCGCAGGCGCTTGTAGTCGTCGGCGTTGGGGACCTCGCCGTGCATCGCGAGAACGAGCTCACAGAGCAGGCCCAGTCGGGCCTCGCGCCATTCCTGGCGGCGCGGGGCAGCGATGCTGTACTCGAGCATGCGCAGCAGGTCGTGCTGGGTGCGGGTCGGCAGGTGCGGCGCGATCGCGGCGATCGCTTCCGCGGTCTCGCATGGCTCGGTGCGCTCCGTGGGCAGGTCATTGTCGTTCTGAAGGTTCACGACGGGCCTCCTTCTGTCAGGCGGGCGCCAGGGATGTGATCGAGGATTCCGTCTATCCCGCGGTTGTGGTTGCCGGACTCCGTCGCGACCGCGACCGCGTTGCGCCAGGTGCCCAGATGCATGCGGATGATCTGCACGCTCACAGGCTTGGGGTCGGTGGGATGCTGGTAGCGGGCTTGAGCCCATGTGGTGTAGGTCCGCTGGGTCAGCCGGCTGGCCGAACCGACTTCGACCAAGGCGGTCCACAGTGACCAGGCGACGTGCTCCGGCGTGGCCCTGACACCTTGCCCGCCGATGAACCAGTCGCTCTGGTAGTCACTGATCAGCCCGGCGGCGAGCAACGCCTTGCCCCAGGTCCCGAACCGAAGGCATACCGTGTTCGATGTCGGGAGCACTACCAGGCGCCCGTCCGCCGCCCCGGCCTCGATCTTCGCGCGGCGCCACTTGTCGAACTGGTGGCCGGAGAAGCGACGCACGCCGATGGCCTCCGAGGCCTCCTTCAGCCACGCGATCAACTGCTCCTGCGGATACTCACGCCGCGTTACGCTCGCACCGCGCCAGCCGACCATCACGTCCAGGCCAGCGAGCTGCTGTGAACGCCGCCAACTTCCGAACCGGCGATGGAACGGCTGCGCGCTGATGATCAGCGTCGGCCTCGTCTGACCCGCCGCAAGCCGGCCGACCGCCCATTGCCGATACTGCGCGAAGGTCAACCGGTCAAGTCCGAGCTGGAACGCGCACTCACGCAACGAGCGCAGCATCTCCTCATCGGTTGGCGGCGGGAGCATCGTGCGCATTCGCCGCGCGGAGTGGTCGAGCGTCGGTTGCAGTCCCATCCCGGCGAGCGCCCTGATCCACGAGCCTCCGAAGGACCTCGCGATCCACTGTTGCGCCGGAAGGCTCTGCTTCTCTTCGTGCGCACCTCGCCACGCCGAGTACCTCTTCGCGCTAGCGGGTCCCCCGGTCTCATCCAAGAACCGCTGGACGGCCATGCGAGCAGCGTGCTGCCGCTCAGGCTCCGGGGTCGAGGGCCCCTCCACGGCCGCCGCTCGCAACTGGCGCAGCACAAGCAGGCGGTCCGTCGCCTCCAACGGACGCAGGAGCCCGAAGATGTGCAGAGCAAGAGGATCCGTCGTGTGCCGTGCCGGCGAACGTCCCTCCCCCTCCAGCCAATAGCCAGCCTCGGGCTCGAGCTCATCAGTCGGGGTCTCGTCGGTCACGGCCCGCAAACTAGGGCCCCGTCACGACGCCGGCAACCGCACCATCCGGGGGAGTTTCGGGACACACCAGCCCGATAGAACCTCGCCGATTCGCAGATTCCACGAACGCACGTTCCGGGGGGTGTTGGGCGGGACCCTCCGATAATCCGGGGGACCGTTGCGCCGAGCAGAACTGCGCTAGCAAGCAACGCCAGTACTCATCGGGACGGCACGAGTTTCGGGAGTTACCCACTCTCTAACCGAAACCTCGGCTCCGGCCGGGGTTTCGTCGTTCCCCGGGCGGTTCGCGACCTCTAGGGCACGAGCACGCCCACGCGCCGCTCCTCGCTCAGGCCGCGCGGCCGGGCCCAGCGCCACGTCCGCGGCGTGCGACCGTCGGGGAGGGCGTCCTGGTCGACGAGGACCTCGTCGGGGCCGGCCAGTTCGCCCAGGCGGGAGGCGAGGTTCACCGGGGTGCCGAACCAGTCGCCCGCGTGGCGGATGACCGCGCCGCGCGCGACGCCCGCCCCGGCGCGCAGCGCCGTCTGCTCCCCGAGCACGGCGACGGCCTGCACGGTCGCGTCGAGCAGCCGGTCCGGGTCGGCGGAGAAGAACAGGACCCCGTCCCCGAGGAACTTCCCGGCGTGCACCTCGTGCTGGGCGGCGACCTGGCCGACCGCGAAGTAGAGCTCGTCGACGAGCGCGCAGATCGCCTCGGGCTTCTGGTCGAGCATGAAGCCGGTCGAGCCCCGCAGGTCGACCATGCCGACCGCGAGGTCCGCGAACTCCAGGTCCGGGGTCGCGCCGTCCGTGCTCACCGCGGAGGCGGTCGCGGCCGACGCGGCGGCCGCCTGGGTGCGCCGTCGCACCAGCTGCTCCAGGCGCCGGGCGTGGATCAGCGCGAACGTGTCGACCGCCAGCGGCAGGACGTCCGCCAGCCACGCGTCGAGCGTCGCCTCGAACGCCTCGTCGGGCACGTCCGCGAGATGGCGGGCGGCGACGAGCGCCTCCGCGCTGGCGATCCGGTCCACCGCGCGCCCGTACGCCTGCAGGAGCCCGACGAGCGCGTGCTCGTCCATGAAGTCGTTGAGCTGCGAGGCGCGCGCCGCGAGGTCCGCGATCTGCCCGAGCTGGGCGTCGCCGACGAGCCCGATCGAACGGGCGAGCTCGTAGA
This sequence comes from Conexibacter sp. W3-3-2, assembly GCF_009707605.1. Taxonomy (NCBI): domain Bacteria; kingdom Bacillati; phylum Actinomycetota; class Thermoleophilia; order Solirubrobacterales; family Conexibacteraceae; genus Conexibacter; species Conexibacter sp. W3-3-2. The sequence goes on from NZ_WLYW01000001.1 coordinate 3,136,690, forward strand.
TGCGGCCGCGGATGGCCTCCTGGTCGTTCTTCACGCGCACGAAACCCTACGGCCGCGAGCGGCGCTGCGGGGTATCGTGCGCCGCGTGCCCGACCAGCTCGCGATCCTCGACGGCGTCGTCGTCCCGGCCGCCGAGGCCCGGATCCCCGCCACCGACCCCGGCCTGCTGCGCGGCGACGGCGTGTTCGAGGTCGCGCGCCTCTACGCAGGGCGGCTGTTCGCCTGGGAGGACCACCTCGAGCGGCTCGTCTCCTCCGCCCGGACCCTGCGGCTGCCGCTCAACCCGGCGACCGTCGACGCCGACGTGCGCACGCTGCTGCAGGCCGCCGACCCCATCGACGGCGCCGTCCGCGTGCTCGTCACGATGGGCGGCACCCGGCTGGCGATGATTGAGCCGCTGCGCAAGCACGCCGACTCCCTCACCCTCGCGACCGTCACCTACGCGCCGACCCGGGTCCTCGACGGCGTGAAGTCCCTGAGCTACGCGGCGAACATGCTCGCGGGGCGCGTCGCCCAGGAGCAGGGCGCCGACGACGCGCTGCTCGTCACCCCGCACGGCCGCGTGCTCGAGGCCCCGACGTCCTCGTTCTTCTACGCGCTCACCGGCGACCAGCACCTCTACACGCCGCCGCTGGACGACCACATCCTCGACTCGATCACCCGTCGGCGGGTCCTCGCGCTCACCGGCGCGACCGAGCGGATCACCACCCGGGACGACCTCGCCCGCCTGGAGGAGGCGTTCCTCGCCTCGACCCTGCGGGAGGTGCAGGCGATCACGGCGATCGACGGCGCGTGGCTGCCCGCGACACCCGGCGCCCGCACCGTCGAGGCGGCGGCCCGCTTCCGCGCGCACGTCACGGAGGAGCTCGCGGCCGCGTGAGGGTCCTGACCGTCATCGGCAACCGGCCGCAGTTCGTCAAGGCGGCCGCGGTCTCGCGGCGCCTGCAGGAGGTCGCCACCGAGGTGCTCGTCCACACCGGCCAGCACTACGACGACGAGATGAGCGCCGTGTTCTTCGACGAGCTCGGCGTCCCGCGCCCCACGCACGAGCTCCAGCTCGGCACGGGATCCAACACCGAGCAGACCGCGCGGATGCTCAGCGCCATCGCGCCGCTGATCGCGGCGGAGCGCCCCGACGTCGTCCTCGTCTACGGGGACACGAACTCCACGCTCGCCGGTGGCCTCGCCGCCGCGCAGGCGGGCGTGCCGGTCGCGCACGTGGAGGCCGGCATGCGCTCGTTCGACCGGTCGATGCCCGAGGAGCTCAACCGCGTCCTGACCGACCACCTCTCGACGCTGCTGCTGTGCTCGTCCGCCGCCCCGACCGAGCACCTCGCCGCCGAGCGGGTCGTCGGCACCGTCGAGGTCGTCGGGGACGTCATGGTCGACGTGGCGCTGCTCGTCCAGCCCCGCGCCCGCGAGGACGACGGGCCGCTGCGCAGCGCCGAGGTGACGCCCGGCGAGTACGTGCTCGTCACCGCGCACCGCGCCGGGAACGTCGACGACCCCGAGCGGCTGCGGCGCCTCGTCGACCTGCTGCTGGGCCTGCCGTGCCCGGCGGTGCTCCCGCTGCACCCGCGGACCGGGGCGCGCCTCGACGCGCAGGGCTGGCTCGACGAGCTGCTCGGCGCCGAGCACGTCTCGATCACCCCGCCGCTCGGCTACCTCGCCTTCACTGCGCTGCTCACGCGCGCCCGCGCGATGCTCACCGACTCCGGCGGCGTGCAGAAGGAGGCGTACCTCGCGGGCGTCCCCTGCATCACGCTGCGCGACACGACCGAGTGGACCGAGACCGTGGAAGCGGGCTGGAACGTCCTTGTCGACCTCGACGCGCCCGCGGCCTACGCGGCGCTCGAGCGCACCCTGCCGACCGAGCGGCCGATGCTCTACGGGGACGGCCGGGCCGGCGAGCGCGTGGTCGACGCGCTCGTGCGCGCGTTCGGCGACTGACGCGGACCGGACGCCGCGAGGGCGGCGAGCGGCGCCACGACCAGGATGAACAGCCACGCGCCGACGGCCGGGTCCGGTTCGGTGGCGAGCGTCTCGGCGCCGGTCACCACGCTCGTCGCAGCCAGCGCCGTCCCGAGCGCGCACGCGACCGCCGCACGCCTCAGGCCCGCGCTGACGGCGAGGGCGACGGCAGCCGCGAGCACCACGACCCGTGCCTCGCGCGGTCCCTCGAGCCACGACACCCCGAGCGCGTACGGGGCGAGCCCCACGAGCGCGACGACGACAGGGGTCGCGAAGGCCGCGTGCCGCCGCGCCCCCTCCAGCCGCGCCTCGTCCGCGCGGATGAGCAGCACCAGCCCCGCGACGATCGCGGCGAGACCGACGGCTGCGAGCTGCGCGCCTCGAGCGTCCGTCCCGCGCCATCCGTCGCCGACGAGCAGGACGGCCAGGAGCGGGACGGGGAAGAGTGCCGCGCTCCCTGCGTGCAGCAGCGCCCTGCGGTGCCCGAGCACCGCCGCGACGACCGCCAGACCGGTGCTGACCACGATGGCGAGGTCGGTCACCGCGGCCCGCGTCCGCCAGATCGTGCTGTCGAGGCGCAGATCGTCGACCGCGACGCCACCTCGGATCCCGGGCCCCTCGTAGGCGAGCCAGATCAGCAGCGTCGACAGGGCGACGGTCAGTGCGCCGAGCCCGACGAGGATCCTGGCGGTCACGCCGGCGGGCGCCCGATGACCTTGACCGGCACCCCGGCCTGCGCGAACGCGGCCCCGTCCACGATCCCGCGCCCGTCGACCACCGCGCGCACGCCCGGCAGCCGCGCGGGGCCGAGCTCGCGGTAGGCCGCGTGGTCGGCCTGCACGACGACGCCCGCGACGGCCGCCTCCCCGTCCCACGGCTCGAACCCGAGCGCCCGGAGCTCGTCGGCGTCGTACAGCGGGTCGGCGGCGACCGGCCGCGCGCCGCGCGCGAGCAGCTCGTCGCGCAGCGCGAACGCGCCGGAGAACGCGGTCTCCCTTCACGCCGCCGCGGTACGCGACGCCGAGGACCAGGACCGTCTCGTCGCGCAGCGGGCCGAGCTGCTGCTCCAGCAGGTCGACCGCGTACGCGGGCATCGTCTCGTTGACCGCGCGCGCGGTCGCCGGGAGCCGCGCCTGCGGGTCACCGGCGAGGTAGAACCGCGGGTAGACGGGGATGCAGTGCCCGCCGACCGCGACCCCGGGCCGGTGCACGTGGCTGAACGGCTGCGAGTTCGCGGCGTCGATCACCGCCTGCACGTCGAGCCCGTAGCGGTCCGCGGCGCGCGCGAACTCGTTGGCGAGCGCGATGTTCACGTCGCGGTACGTCGTCTCGACGAGCTTCGTCATCTCCGCGGCCTCCGCGGACCCCATCGCGCGGACCTCCGCGCCGAGGAACGCCGCGTAGGCGGCGACGCCGCGCGCCTCGCCGTCCGCGCTCAGGCCGCCGACGAGCTTCGGGTACGTCTCCAGGTCCTGGAAGATCCGGCCGCTGAACACGCGCTCGGGCGAGAACACGGTGAAGAAGTCGCGCTCCCCGGTCCGACCGCTGCCCGCCTCGAGCGCCGGGGCGATTCGCGTCCGTGTCGTGCCGACCGGCAGCGTCGTCTCGATCGCGATCACGGGGCGCGCGTCGCCGGGTGCGGCGGCCAGGCCGCGCGCGATGTCCGCCACGACCGCGTCGAGGATCGCGAAGTCCGGGCGGGCGTCCGCGTCGACGATCAGCGGCGGCACCGCGATCACGAGATCCGGCCCCGTCGCGACCGCGGCGGCGGTGTCGGTCGTCGCCCGCAGGCGGCCCGCGCCGACCGTCTCCTGCAGTGCCTCGAGCAGGCCGCCCTCGCCCGGGAACGGCTCGACCGCCCCGTTGACCGCGTCGACGACGCGCTGGTCGACGTCGCAGCCGATCACCTCGTGTCCCGCCCGGGCGATCGCCGCCGCGATCGGCAGCCCGATCTTCCCGAGCGCCACGACGACCGCGCGCATCAGACGTCCTCCATCCGCACGGTCATCCCCTCGCGCGCCGACAGCAGCACGGTCTCCGCCGCCTGCACAGCGTGCAGGCCCTCCTCCAGCGTCACGACGCCCGCGTCGTCCTCGCCGCGCACGTAGGCGCAGAACGTCTCCAGCTGCACGAGCAGCGGCTCGCGGCGCGCGATCGCGAAGCGGGTCATGTCGCCCTCGCTCACGCCGCGCAGCGTGCGCGCCGCGTCCCACGTCGACTCGACGTCCCCGTTACGGTAGAGCGTCAGGTCACCGGTCAGCTGGTCGGCGACGAGCATCCCGTCGGAGCCGAGGACCCGCACCCGCCGGACCTTCGTCGGCGTCAGCCAGTCCACCGAGCAGCTGAACGCCACCCCGGACCGCAGCCGGCCCGTCACGAGCACCAGGTCCTCGTGCGCACGACCCATGCGGTGCTGCGTCTCCGCCGCGACCCGCAGGACCGGGGCGCCCCCGATCCAGCGCACGAGGTCGAGGTCGTGCGTGCCGAGGTCCTTCACGACCCCGACGTCCTTGATCCGCGCCGGGAACGGGCCCTGCCGCTCGGCGGCGATCATGAACACGTCCCCGACCTCCCCGGCCTGCGCGCGGCGACGCAGCTCCAGCAGCGCCGGGTTGCACCGCTCGACGTGCCCGACCGCGACCCGGACCCCGGTGCCCTCGCTCAGTCGGATCAGCTCGCGCGACTCCTCGACCGTCGCCGCCAGGGGCTTCTCGACCAGCGCGTGCACGCCCGCCTCGATCAGCCGCGCGGCGAGCGGCAGGTGCTCCTCGGCCGGGGCTGCGACGATCGCGAAGTCCAGCGGGCCCGCCGCGAGCAGCGCGTCGAGCGAGGCGAACACGAGCCCCGGGTCGCGCACGGCGCCGTGCACGTCCCCGCCCGGGTCGACCGCGCCGGCGAACGCGACCCCCGCCGTGCTCTGCAGCAGGCGGGCGTGGTGGCGGCCCATCATGCCGAGCCCGAGGACGGCGCCACGCAGCTCGGAGGTGGTCGAAGAGGCGGCGCTCACGGCGTGGGTAGGGTATCCGGGATGGACCACACGGACGCTCCCGGGCTCGTCCTCAGCCCGACCGCGCGGGTCGGCGACGGGGTCGTCTTCGGCGCCAACGTCGTCGTGCACGACGACGTGATCATCGGTGACGGCGTCCGCATCCAGGACGGCGCCGTGCTCGGCAAGCCGCCGACGCTGTCCCCCCGGTCCAGCCTGCGCAGCGCCGACGGGCCCGGACCGCTCGTCATCGGCGCCGGCGCCGCGATCTGCACGCACGCCGTCGTCTTCGCCGGCTCGCAGCTCGGCCCGGGCGTCATCGTCGGCGACCTCGCCGTCGTGCGCGAGCAGGCGACCGTCGGGGCGGACACGGTCGTCGGACGCGGCGCCACCGTCGACCCGCGGTCGACCGTCGGCGCGCGCGTGCGCCTCCAGGCGCACGTGTACCTCACGGCGTTCAGCACCGTCGAGGACGACGTCTTCGTCGGCCCCGGCGCCGTGACCACCAACGACGACACGATGGCCCGCCTGCCCGAGGGCCGCGCCCTCCAGGGCGCCACCCTGCGCCGCGCCTGCCGCGTCGGCGGCGGCGCGGTGCTCACCCCCGGCGTCGAGGTGGGGGAGGAGGCGTTCGTCGCCGCCGGCGCGGTCGTCACCGCCGACGTGCCCGCCCGCGCGGTCGTCATGGGCGTCCCCGCCCGCGTCGTGCGCCGCGTGCCCGACGCCGAGCTGCTCGAACGCGGCCCCTGGACCTGAGCGGCACGGTGCGCTCGGTGGACCTCGTCATCGGCCGTTCGCGCAGCGCCGCCGCCCGCCGCCGCCGGGAGGTCGCCGAGCGGCGCACGCGCGCGATCGCCGCCGCGGCCGGGGTCACGACGGGCGCCGTCCTCGTCGCCGAGGTGCTGCGGGTGTGGCGGCGCGGCGACGCGCCGCTGCCGGGCGAGACCGAGGACGTGGTCCTCGCCGCCGAGCAGGCGATCGGGCAGACCGTCGAGGTCGCCGTCGCCGGCTACAAGGGCGGCTCCACGCGCGAGAACGCGCTGCTGAACCTGCACCTGTCGTTCCTCGCGACCTTCGTGCTGACGCGCGTCTCCACGCGCCTGCTGCGCGAGCGCGGCCGCTGGGGACCGCTGCGCAACGTCGTCGTCGGGGACCACCACATCCACCACTTCGTCCCCGGCATCGCGATGGCGTTCCTCGCCGGAGGCGTGTCGATCGTCTCCCGCGACGAGGACCTCGACCCGTACCTCGCGGTCCCGTTCGGGGCCGGGGTCGCGCTCACCCTCGACGAGTCCGCGCTGCTGCTGAAGCTCGACGACGTCTACTGGAGCGAGGAGGGGATCGTCAGCGTGCAGATCACCCTCGCCACGCTCGCGATGCTGTCCGCGCTCGCGCTCGCCCTGCGGGTCCTGCGCCGCGGCGAGGCCGAGGTGCTCGAGCACGACCACGAGATCGGACACGGCATGCCCGGGATGGTCGTGCCGGTACCCTCGTTCCCATGAGCGACCAGGGGACCGGCCGCGACGCCTTCGGCAACCCGCTGCCACCGCCGCCGCCCGCGCCCGGGTACGGGACCGGCCCGGTGCCGCCGGGAGCGTACGGCCCGGCCGGCGGGCCCGCGCCCGTCACGCCGACGCCCGTGATGCCGTCAGGGCTGCCCGGAGACGGCCCCGAGCCGCTGCAGCTCGCCGGCTGGTGGTCGCGCGCGTTCGCGGCGATCGTCGACGGCTTCGTCGTCGTCATGCTCGCGGTCGTGCTCTTCATCCCGCTCGGGGCGATCGGCGTCACCGTCGACACCGAGGGCGGGTTCTTCGCGCTCGTGCTCGCGTTCTTCGTCCTGATCCTCGTGGTCGGACTGGCGGCGCTCGTCTACCAGCCGCTGATGCTGTGGCGCACCGACGGCCGGACGGTCGGCAAGTACGCCGCCGGCATCCGGGTCGTCAAGCGGGACCGCTCGCGGCTGGACCTCGGCACCGCGGTCGTGCGCGAGGTCGTGCTCAAGAGCCTCGTGGTCGGGGCGGTCGCGAGCTTCACGTTCGGGATCGCGTACCTCGCCGACTGGCTCTGGCCGCTGTTCGACGAGCAGAACCGCGCGCTGCACGACTTCATCGTCGACACGCGCGTCGTCCGCGCCTAGGGCGCCCGATCGGGCGCCCCGTCCGCGGCGGGGCTAGACGACGCTCGGCGTGCGCCCGGCGACCGTCTGGTTGCCGACCTCGGTCCAGATGACCTGGTCGCGCGCCGGGCCGATGCTGATCTGCGCGATCGGCACGCCGGTGTGGTCGGCGATGAACTGCAGGTAGTCGCGCGCGGCCTGCGGCAGGTCCGCCTCGCTGCGGCAGCCGGTGAGGTCCTCCTGCCAGCCCGGCAGGTCGACGTACTCGGCGGTCGCGTGGTGCAGCACCGTCTGGTGGTAGGGGAACGTCTCGAACGTCGCGTCCTCCTCCCCCCCGGTAGCGCGTGCAGACGCGGATGGTGTCGAGCCCGGAGAGCACGTCGAGCTTCGTGACGCAGAGGTGCGTCAGCGAGTTGATGCGGGCCGCGTACTTCAGCGCGACGAGGTCCAGCCAGCCGGCGCGCCGGCGGCGGCCGGTCGTGGTGCCGTACTCGTGACCGCGGTCGATGATGCCGTCGCCGACCGGGTCGCCCTCGAACAGCTCGGTCGGGAACGGGCCCGCGCCGACGCGCGTGGCGTACGCCTTCGTGACGCCCCAGACCTCGTCGATGTCGCGCGGGCCGACGCCCGAGCCGATGCACGCCGACGCGGACACCGGGTTGGACGACGTGACGAACGGATAGGTGCCGTGGTCGATGTCCAGCAGCGCGCCCTGGGCGCCCTCGAACAGGACGAGCTTCTCCTCGTCCAGCGCCTTCCACGCCAGCGCGCTGGTGTCGGCGATGTGCTGCTCGAGCTTGTGCCCGTAGGTCAGCAGGTCGAGGGTCATCTGCTGCAGGTCGAGCTGGTCGGCGAACTCGGCGTCGCGCTCGTAGGGGCGCAGCATCAGCTTCTTCGGCTCGAGCGCGGCGAGGATCTTCTTCTTCAGGATCTTCTCGTCGAGCATGTCCTGGATGCGGATGCCCAGGCGTGCGGCCTTGTCGGCGTACGCGGGACCGATGCCCCGCTTGGTCGTGCCGATCTGGTGGCGGCCCAGGCGGTCCTCACCGGCCCGGTCGAGGATCCGGTGGTAGGGCATGATCACGTGCGCGTTGGCGCTGATCTTCAGCCCGCTGACGTCGACGCCGCGCTTGCGCAGGCCGTCGATCTCGCCCAGCAGCACCTCGGGGTCGATGACGACCCCGTTGCCGATGATGCACGTCTTCCCCGGGAACAGGATGCCCGACGGGATCAGGTGGAACTTCCACGTGACGCCCTCGTGGACGATGGTGTGACCTGCGTTGTTGCCGCCCTGGAAGCGGATGACGGCATCGGCGCGGGAGGCGAGCAGATCGATGATCTTGCCCTTCCCCTCGTCACCCCATTGCGCGCCGACGATGACGGTGCCTGGCATGAGGGACCAGAGTCTACGAACTCTGCTGCAGCCAGTCCGCGACGGACGACTCCACACCCGCCCGGCCGGGCTGCGGCTGGTGGTCGTCCCAGTCCTCGCGCAGCCGGTTGTCGGCCCCGAACAGCGGCACGAGCTCGCACATCTCCCGCAGCCGGCTGACCGTCCGTGGCGTGATCTGCTCGCGCAGCTCCTCGTCGTCGACGAGGTTCGTCGTGATCATCACGGCGCGCTCCTCCTCGTAGCGCGTGTTGATGATCGAGTACAGCTGCTCCAGCACCCACGGGCTCGTCTTCTCCGCCCCGACGTCGTCGATGTGCAGGAGGTCGACCTCGGTGAGGCGGTCGAGCAGGTCGATGTAGGAGTGCTCGGTGTCCTCGTCGAACGTCGTGCGGATCTCCGCCAGCAGCCGCGGCAGCGAGTAGATCGCCACCGAGTGCCCGCGATCCAGCGCGGCCTGCGAGACGAGCATCGCGAGCGTCGTCTTGCCCGTCCCGACGTCGCCGAAGAACCACAGCCCGCGACCCGTGCGCACGTGCTCGTCGAGGTCGCGCAGGTAGGCGCCGACGACCCGGCGGGTGCCGTCGGGCATCGACGCGATCGGCTCGCGGTCCAGCGACAGGCCGCGGTACTTCTTCGGGATCGACCGGGCCAGCGACGTCGTGCGCCGTGCGCTCAGCATCTGCGGCCGGCAGCGGCACGGCCGCGAGGTGCGCGTCGCCTCGTCGACGAGCAGCGCGCTGCCGTCGCACAGGTCGAAGGGGCAGACCCAGGGGCGCGGCATCAGTCCTCCCGCGCCTGGCCGAGGAACCGCGGGTACTCGCCCTGGAAGTTCAGGTGCACGGTGCCCAGTCCGCCGTTGCGGTGCTTCGCGATGATCAGCTCACCCTCCCCGGGTGCCTCGGTGGTCTCCGGGTAGTAGTACTCGTCGCGGTAGATGAACATGACGAGGTCCGCGTCCTGCTCGATGCCGCCCGAGTTGTGGGACACGATGCCGTCGGCCAGCCAGCAGTGCGGGCCCGGGACGGTCAGGTCGTAGACGTCCTCCTCACCGGCGGGCGACACCGAGACGACACGGTCCCAGAAGAGGTCGCAGGACGCGATGTCCGCGAGCACGTCGTCCTCGAGCAGCAGCGCGTACTCCATCGCGACGGTCCGGGACGGCGCGTACGCGAAGTGCGCGGACCCGCCGTAGGACGTTCCGCGGAGGTCCGCCATCGCCCGCGTGGTGACGCCGCGCTCGGCCATCCGCGCGCGGACGCGGGCCCACACCTCCGTCGGCAGGGTGTCGACGTTCGTGGCCTCGGCCCGCGTGGCCAGCACCCCTGCGAGCTGCTCCGCCTGGGGGACCCGAGGGCCGAAGGCCCCGACGAGGCGCAGGAAGCGCCGCTGTGCGGCGCTGCCGGAGACCTGGACGTGGTGGGCGGGTCGGTGCGCGCCCTGGGCGACGGTCGTGATCCGCGCGACGATGCCCAGGCGCAGGAGCAGCGCGGCCACGTCCTCGGCGAGTCCCCGGCTGATCGTCACGTAGGCGACGCGGCCCTTGTCCCGCCCGCGGTCGCTGCGATCCACGTGGATCGAGCCGTCCGTGGCCCACAGATGCCGCAGCAGCAGGCCGATCTGGTCGGTGGGGAGACGGAACGCCGCGCGCGGGACGCGCTTCTCTCCCGAGCGCTGGTCGAAGATCCCGAGCTGCTTCAGCCACGCACCCACCCCGGCCGGGGTCCACCGGTTCCCGTTGCCCGCGATCACCAGCTGGTGCCAGGAGCCCCGGCCCTCGTGGCGGCGCACGACGGACCCCATCGCGATGGCGGCGGCCCGGACGGCGTCGGAGTTCTCCTGGGAGGCCGTCGTGTACCGCATCGGCTGGCCGCGCAGGTAGGAGCCGTCGCCGATGAGCTGCCCGAGGAGGACGACCTCGTGCTCGGGCCAGCGGTCGGTGGTGAGCGGCTCCGGCAGGTCGCGGGCGAGCGCCACGCGGTCTCCGGGGACGAGGCTGCCGACGGTCTCCCACCCGCCACCCGTTCGCAGACGGTGGTCGGCGGTGGTCCGGATCCGGCGTCCCGAGGCGAGACGCAGCTCGACCACCGCGCGACGGCCGACCGGCCACACCTCCTCTGCGACGGCGGGGACGAGTCGGTCGCGCTCGTCGACGGCGACGACCTCCGGCCGGGTTCCGACGAGCTCCTCGATCGGGATCCGGCGACCGTCGGCGAGCGTCACCAGCGTGTCGCCGGTGACGCACTCACGCAGATCGGACAGCATCGGCCGCTTGTCCGTGCGGGACTCCACGCCGCGCGAGAGCTGCGAGAGCGCGATCACCGGGCACAGCAGCTCGCGGGCGAGGATCTTCAGGCCGCGGCTCATCGCGGAGACCTGCTGGACGCGGTTCTCGATCCGGCCGTCGGCGCGCATCAGCTGGAGGTAGTCGACGATGATCAGCCCGAGCTCGTGCTGCTGGTGCAGGCGGCGCGCCTTGGCGCGGATCTCCAGCAGGCCGATGTCGGAGGAGTCGTCGATGAACAGCTTCGCCGCGTCGTAGCGGGCGGCGGTCTCCAGGACGCGCTTCCAGTCGCGCTCCTTCTTCAGCCGGCCCTTGCGCAGGTCGTCGCCCTTGATCGACGCCTGCGAGGCGATGAACCGCTGCGCGAGCTCGCCCTCGCTCATCTCGAGGCTGAACAGCGCGACGGCCTTCGGGTTGCTCGGGTGCAGCGCGACGTTCTCGGCGATGTTCGTGACGAGCGCCGACTTCCCCATCGAGGGACGCGCCGCGAGGATGATGAGGTTGCCGGGCTGGAAGCCGCCGGTCATCTCGTCGAGGTCCGGGAAGCCCGAGGGCGTGCCGGTCATCGTGATGCCCTCGGTGGCGATCCGCTGCCAGACGTCGATCTCGGCGTGCAGGACGTCCCCGACCGGCACGAAGTCCTTGGCGCGGTCGTCGTGCGCGACCTCGAGGATCTGCGTCTCCGCCCGCTCGACGATCTCGCGCGCCTCCGCCTCGTGGCCGTGCACGGCGGACTGGATGTCGTAGGTGGTCTTCAGGAGCCGCCGCAGCAGCGCGTGCTCCTTGACGATCGCGCCGTAGCGGCGGATGTTCCCGACCGCGGGGACGGCACCGGCCAGCGCGTCGATCTCCGCCGGGCCGCCCGCCTCGTCGAGCTTGCCGCGCGAGCGCAGGTGCTCGGTGACGGTGAGGACGTCGATCGGCTCGTTCTCCTCGTAGAGCTCGAACATCGTCTCGAAGACGACGCGGTGCCGGTCGCGGTAGAAGTCGTCGGGGGTCAGCGCCGTCTGGACGAGGTACTCGTAGTGCGTCTTGTCCGACAGCAGGATCGCGCCCAGGACGCCCTGCTCGGCCTCCAGCGAGTGCGGCGGAGCCATCGCCGCGGCGGTGCTCTGCGGCTCGGTGTAGGGCTCGTAGTCCTCGTCGGGGAAGGTGCTCATGCTGGACGGTTGACCGTAGCAACGGCCCCGTGGAGGCCGTCGCCGATTTGTGCGGAAGGAGCGTGCTCTTCCACGGAGTCGTCACGAACCGGGGCAGCCCTGACAACGACGACGGGCGCCCGTGGGGGCGCCCGTCGGTCCGGCTGCGGTTCGGGGGGTCGAGCTAGCGCTCGGTGACGATCGTCTTGACCGTCGCGTGGACGCCCGTGGCGACCTCGACGACGACCTGGTAGGTGCCGACGGCCTTGATGGCGTCGGGCAGCTCCACGTGCCGCTTGTCGACCGTGATGCCGCGCGCCTCCTTGATGGCGTCGGCGATGTCCTGGGTGGTGACCGAGCCGAACAGGCGGCCGTCCTCGCCGGCCTGCTGCGGGATCGTCAGGACGGTCTTGTTCAGCAGCGCCGCGAGCTCGTTGGCCTGCGTGACGGCGTCGGCCTTCGCGCGCTCCTCGGACTCGGCCTTGCGGCGCGCGGTCTCGACGAGGCCCTTGGTCGCCGGGGCGGCGAGCTTGCGGGGGATGAGGTAGTTGCGCAGGTAGCCCTTGGACACGGTGACGACCGCGCCCTTCTCGCCGACCTGGTCCACGTCCTGGAGGAGAATCGCCTCGGGCATGGGACTACCGGTCGCGGTCGCGGCTGCCGCGGTCGCGCGGGTCGGTGGCCGACTCGTTGACGTACGGGAGCAGCGCGAGCTCACGGGCGCGCTTCACCGCACGGGCGACCTGGTTCTGGTGGCGACGGCACGCGCCGGTGATGCGCCGCGAGCGGATCTTGCCGCGCTCGGACACGAACTTGCGCAGCGTCGTGATGTCGCGGTAGTCGACCTGGTCGACCTTGTCCTTGCAGTGCAGGCACGGCTTGCGTCGGCCGCTGCCGGACCCGCCCTTCTTGTCCCGTCGGCGGGGAGCTGCCTTCCCGCTGTTGCGCTGCTTGGCCAAAACGAAGTCCTCGGGTGAATCCTGGTGACAGTGAGAGCGCGCCGGTGGCGGCGCGCGAACGGGGATTGTGACACGTCCGGCCGCGGGGCGGCGTGCGATAGCACGCGCACCGGCCGGAACAGCACGACGGCCCCGGGCGCGGCGCGCCGGCGGGGCCGTCGGGCAGGCCGTCCCGTGTGACGGCTCAGAACGGGATGTCGTCGTCCCCGGTCGGCACGGAGCCGCCGCCGGACGGGACCGTCTGGAAGTCGCCGGAGTCGGCGGGGACCTCGGACGGGCCGCCGTAGCCGCCGCCGCCCTGCTGGCCGCGGGCCTGGTAGCCGCCGCCACCGCCCTGGCCACCACCCTCGCCGCCGCCCAGGAACTGGACGCTGTCGGCGACGATCTCGACCGACTGGCGCTTGTTGCCCTGCTGGTCCTGCCACTCGCGCCACTCCAGGCGGCCGTCGATCGCGACGCCGCGGCCCTTGGAGAGGTAGCGCGCGCAGTTCTCGCCCTGCGCGCCCCAGACGGTGACGTCGAAGTAGTTGGGCTTGTCCTCCCACTCGCCGGAGGCGCCCTTGCGCCGCGTGTTGCTCGCGATGCGCAGCTTGCAGACGGCGGTGCCGCTCGGCAGGGAACGGAGCTCGGGGTCGAACGTGAGGTTGCCGGTCAGCACGACCCGGTTGATGTTGCTCGCGGCCATTCCGCGATCTCCTTTCGGGGGCGAACGATGCGTCGTCGGTCCGAGCATAGACCTGGGTCCGGAGGGCACCCCCGGAATACCCGCTCGTTCCGCCTATTTGTTGCGAAGTCGCCCGGAAGCCGTCGCATCTGACGGCACCCCGGGAACACGACCGGCGCCCGAGAGGGGCGCCGGAGGGCACGACCGGGTGTGGCGGACGGGGCTAGCGCTCGTCCTCGACGTCGTCGGACGCGGGCGCGTCCTCGAGCGTCGCGTTCTTGAGGTTCGGGACCTCGCCGATGCCCGGCTTCAGCTTGATGATCCGGTAGCGCAGCACGCCGTCGGTGATCGGCAGCGTGCGGTCGAGCTCCTCGAGCAGCGGCCGCGGGGCCGGCGAGGAGAACTGGATCAGGTGGTACTCGGCCGCCGCGTGCTTCTTGACCTCGTAGGTCGTCGGGCGGACGCCCCAGTCGTGGGTGCTGGCGACGGTCCCGTGCTGGCCGATCAGGGCCTGCGCGTCGGCAAGGATCTTCTTGCGGCGGTCGTCGTCGGCGGTGCTGTCGAGCAGCAGCGTGAGGTCGTAGGTCGGGGCAGGAGCAGCCATAGCGACGACGGAAGGTAGCAGCGGGCGGTCCGTCCGCGCGTTGCGGTACGGGACCGAACGAGGGGGGCGAGTTCCGGCGCCCGGGAGCTAGTGGGGAGGATGGAGTCCTCACCGCCGCCCGTCCCGCTCCCGCCCGCCCGGCGAACGCCGCCCCTGCCGCTGCTCGTGGTGCTCGCCGTCGGGGCCCTCGTCGTGCTCTGGCCGCACCTGGCCCCGTCCGCGCCGGTCGTCCCGGACGCCCGGCCGGTCGCGCTCGCCGACCCGCCCGCCGCGGTCGCGCCGCGCGCGCCCGCCCGGCCGCCGGGCCCGTCCGCCGCCGGGTCCGTCGACCCGGCGGCCGCCGCCGCCCGCGCGGCCCCGCCCGCGGACCCCGCCGGCCCCGTGGCCGCGCCCGACGCCGACCTCCCACGGCCGGACGGGCAGCAGCGCGCACCGTCGGCCGACCGCCGCGCGCGCTCGGCCCGCCGCGCAGCCCGGGCGCGCGCCCGCGCCAAGGCCCGTAGCCGCGCCCGCCGGGCGCGCCGACAGGCGGTCCCCGCTCCGGCGCCGGCCCTCGCGGTGCCGCCCGCGCCGCCGCCACCCGTCCCGGCCCCGGCGCCCCCGCGGCGCCGGCAGGACGTCACGCTGCTGCCGTAGGCCCGACCGGCGGACCGAGGTCGACGCCCGCCTTCTTGCGGATGTCGGCCAGCTGCTCGTCGATCCAGTCGCCCGGGTCGCGCTCGGTGACGATCGCCTTCAGGCCGTCCAGGCGCTCCGCGCGGCGGCCCTCGCCCATCGTCAGCGCCGAGTGGATCGCGTCCGCCAGCTCCTGGATGTCGAACGGGTTGACGCTCAGCGCGAACTCGCCGAGCTCCTCGTGCGCGCCGGTGTTCTCCGACAGGATCGAGACGCCGCCGCGCTCGTTGACGAGCGGCCCCTCCTTCGCCACGAGGTTCATGCCGTCGAACATCGCGTTGACCAGCAGCACGTCGTAGTGCTTGTAGGCGGCGACCGCCTCCTCGAGGTCGTCGCGGAGCTTCAGCTGGATCGGCATCCAGTCCGGGGTCCCGTGGCGGTGGTTGACCACCGCGACGAGCGCCTCGATCCGCTCGAGGTACTCCGCGTACTCGGGCACGTCGGTCCGCGACGGCATCAGCTGCGCGACGAACGTCACCTTCTCGGCGAACTCCGGGTGCTGCTCGAGGAACAGGTCGAAGGCGCTGAACCCGCGCAGGACGTTCTTCGACAGGTCCGCGCGGTCCACGCGCAGGATCAGGTGGTCACGGCGGCGGCGCAGCAGCTCGGTCTCGAACTGCCGCACGCGCGCGGACCGCGCGACCTGCAGCGTCGCGCGCGCGTCGATCGGCAGCGGGTACGCGCGCACCCAGACCTCGCGGTCCTCGTAGCGGACGACCCCGGCCTCGTGGTCGACCTCCAGCCCCATCAGGTCCTCGCAGCACTGCAGGAAGTTGCGCCGGTACGAGCGCGTGTGGAAGCCGACGATGTCGTTGGCGAGGATGCCGCGGAAGACCTCCTCGCGCAGCCGGTTGGGCAGCACCCGCCAGGCGTCGGACTGCGTCCACGGGATGTGCACGAAGTGGTGCAGGAAGACGTCGGGGCGCGCCGCGCGCACGAGCGCCGGCAGCAGGTAGAAGTGGTAGTCGTGGACCATCACGACCGGGTGCTCGCGGCCGTCGATCTCCTCGATCACCGCGCGCGCGAGGTCCTCGTTGACCACCCGGTAGCCGTAGTCGAACGCGTCGATCTCGTGCCGGCGGATGTCCGGCGCATTGCTGAGGTCCCAGAGGTAGTGCTGGATGAACCACAGCATCGGGTTCGCGACGATGTTGTAGAAGCCGTCGTAGGCCTCCGCGTCGGAGGCGACGAGCTTGACCTGGTACTCGCCGCCGGTCGGGGTGCGGATGTCGATCGGCCGCCCGCCCGCCTCCTGCGCGCGCTTGGCGTCCGCCGGGGTCATCGCCGACGCGATCCACACCGCGTCGCGGTGCGAGGCCAGCCCGGTCAGCGCGGTGACGAGCCCGCCGGTGCCGCGGGACATCGAGCCGTCGTCCTCGAAGGTGACGGGGCCCCGGTTGGACACCAGGACGAGCGGGGCGGCGGTGTCCGTCGACATGCCGTCAACGGTACCGCGCGCGCCGCCCGCCCAAACGGGCCGGGCGCTCAGCCGCGGCGCGGCGCGGCGGTCGGCCGCTCGCCGAGCTTCACGCGCACGTCCTGCTTCTGCTGTCCGCGGTAGAGCGTCAGCGTCACGGTCTCGCCCGGGTCGTAGTCCAGCAGCCGCACGCCGAGATCGGTCTCCTTCTCCACGGGCTTGCCGTCGACCGCGACGATCAGGTCGCCGCCCGGCGCGTACGGGCGCGCCTGGAAGACCTTCTCGCCCGTGCCCGCCTTCAGGCCCGCGTCGTCGGCCGGGCCGCCGTCGGTGACCTCCTGGACCCACGCGCCCTTGGCGACGGGCAGGTCGAACTCCTGCGCCAGCTGCGGGTAGACCGGGGAGCTGGCGATGCCCAGGTAGGAGTAGCTGACCTTGCCGGCGGCCCGCAGCTGCTCGATCGACCGGCGGACCGTGTCGACCGGCACGGCGAAGCCGACGCCGGTGCCGTCCCCGCTCTCGGTGCGGATCTGCGAGTTGATGCCGAGCACCTCGCCGGCCGCGTTCAGCAGCGGGCCACCCGAGTTGCCGTGGTTGATCGCCGCGTCCGTCTGGATCGCGTCCGCGGTCTGGAAGCCGGTCAGCGAGTCGATCGAGCGGCCGGTCGCGCTGATGACGCCGACGCTGAGCGACTGCTCCTCGCCGAACGGCGAGCCGATCGCCGCGACGGGCTCGCCGACCGCGACGTCCTTCGTCGACCCCAGCGGCAGCGGGCGCAGCTTCAGCCCGTCGAGGTCCTCGAGCTTCAGGAGCGCCACGTCGGCGAACGGGTCGAAGCCGACGATCTTCGCGCCGACCTGGTTGCCGTCCTTGAAGCGGATGAAGACGCTGCCCGCCTTCTTGATCGCGGAGCCCTCGCCGCTGGTGACGACGTGGGCGTTGGTGGCGATCTCGCCGCGGTCGTTCAGCACGAACCCGGAGCCCAGGCCGCTGTCGCCGCGACCGCTCTGCCCGCCGCCCAGCCCGGTCGCGATCACGGTCACGACGCCGAGCGACTCGCGCGCGTAGATGCCGCCCGGGTCGAAGCCCTTCGCGGTCTCGCTCGTGGTCGGCCCGTCGAGGTTCTCGAGCACGTCGGCGCGCGAGGACGGCACGACGACCGTCTCGGTGCGCACCTCGGCCCGGGTGTCGGAGTCGTCGTCCTTCCCGCAGCCGACGGCGAAGGCGGCACCGCCCCCGAGGGCGAGGGTGGCGAGGACGACGGCGGGACGACTCGTCATGCGGGGAGCTCCAGGGTGAAGGTGGTGCGACCGGGCTTGCTCTCGGCGATCAGCTCGCCGGACATCCGCTCCGCGAGCTCGTGCGCGATCGCCAGGCCGAGGCCGGATCCCTGCGCGTCGTCGGAGGTGACGAAGGGCTCGAAGATGTGGGGGAGCATGGTGCGGTGGATGCCGGGGCCGAAGTCGGCGACCCCGACGCGGACGCGCTCGCCCCGGCGGCTCGCGCTCAGCACCACGTCGGTGCCGTCCGGCGTGTGCGTCAGGGCGTTGTCGATGAGGATACGCAGCACCTGCGCGACGCGCTCCGGATCGCACACCGCGTGCACGCGCCCGGCGGGGACGCGCACCTCGAGCGTCGAGCGGTGGGCGAGCAGCGCCGGCCGGAACTCGCTCGCGACGAGCTCGGCGACCTCGGCGAGGTCGGTCTGCTCCGGACGCAGCTCCAGCGTGCCGGCCTCGAGCTTGGAGAGGTCCAGCAGGTCGGTGGCGAGCTTGCCGAGCCGGTCGACCTGCTGGGCGATCTGGTCGAGGAACGTCGCGCGCGTCGCGTCGTCGAGGTCCTCGTCCTGGAGCAGCTCGACGAACCCGCCGAGCGAGAAGATCGGCGTGCGCAGCTCGTGCGAGGCGGTCGCGATGAAGCGGCTGCGGGCGTGCTCGAGCTCGGCGAGCTGGCGGCGCATGTCCTCGAGCGTCTGGGCGAGCCGGCCGAGCTCGTCGCTGTCGTCGACCGGGAACCGCGCGCTGAAGTCCCCGGCGGCGACGAGGCCCGCGACCGCCTCCAGGCGCCGCACGCGACGGCCGAGCAGCTCGGCGACCACGGCGCCCGCCAGCGCGGCGAGCAGCGCCGCGACGAGCCCGGCGACGAGCACGCGGCGGCGCACGACGGCGACCTGGCCCTCGAGGTCGGCGAGCGGGTCGGTGAAGACGACGACCGAGCCGACCTCCGGCCGGCCGTCCCGCCCGGGGAAGAACAGCGGCACCGCGGCCTGCCCGACGCGCCCCTCGCTGCCCGCCTCGGTCCCGCGCTCGACGCGACCGCTGCGCGCGGCCGACTGGGCGACCGCGAACTGCAGGTCGGTGATGTCGGTCCGCGCGGTGGAGTCGGACTTCGGGAACGTCTGCAGGCCGAGCGTGCCGCGGTTGACGCCCAGCAGCGTCACGCGCGCGGTCGACGCGTCCGCGGCGGCGCGCACGGTGCGGTCGAGGACGCGGACGTCCTGGTTGGTCGTGATCGCCCGCTCGATCGGCTCCGCGTACTGCCCCGCGGTGCGGGCGAGACCGCGCAGCCGCTCGTCGGTCAGCGACGCCTCCAGGCCCGGCACCACCGACAGGTACACGCCGCCGAACGCGGCGAGCACGATCAGGCCGAAGATCGCCGCCAGGCGCGTGCGGATCGTCGCCATCGCGCCCGCCCGGTCCTAGTCGAGGTCGCGGAAGCGGTACCCGACGCCGCGGACCGTGAAGAGGTACTCCGGGTCCTTCGCGTCGAGCTCGAGCTTCTCCCGCAGGTGGCGGATGTGGACGTCGATGGTGCGCGGGTCGCGGTAGGCGCTGTCGCCCCAGATCCGCGTCAGCAGCATGTCGCGCGTGAAGACCCGTCCGCGGCTCGTCGCGAGCGCCAGCAGGATCTCGAACTCGACGTAGGTCGTCTGCACCTCCTCGCCGCGGACGCTCACGCGCCGACGGGCGCGGTCGAGCGTCAGCTCGTGGATGGTGACGGTCTCCTCGTCCTCCTCGGCGGCCCCGTCGTCGCGGCGTCCCATGCCCGCCCGTCGCAGCGCCGCCCGCACGCGCGAGCTGAGCTCGCGCAGCGAGAACGGCTTGGTGATGTAGTCGTCGGCGCCGAGCTCGAGCCCGAGGACCTTGTCGATCTCCTCGGACTTCGCGGTCAGCATGATGATCGGCACCTCGGCCTGCGGGCCGCTGCCGCCGCGGATGCGCCGGCAGACCTCCAGGCCGTCGACGCGGGGCATCATCACGTCGAGCACGACGAGGTCGAACTGCTGCTCCTTGAGCAGCCCGAGCGCCTCGGTCCCGTTGGACGCGGAGACCACCTCGTAGCCGTCCTTCTCCAGGGCGAAGGAGAGGAGCGTCTGGATCGACCGCTCGTCGTCGGCCAGGAGGATGCGCGGGGCGCTGTCGGCCATGGGGTGCGTCCATCGTAGATCCCCGGCCGTCCCGGCTCCGTCACGCGCGCGGGACGACTACCGTAGGGGCCACGTGCTGGACCCGCGCATCTACCGAGCCGCTCTCGTCCCGGTGCTCGTCGCCGTGCTCGTCGCGGCGTTCTCGCTGGAGAACCGGCCGCGCCCCATCGGCACGACGCTCGCGCCGGACGCGTTCAGCGGCGAGCAGGCCAGCCTGACGCTCGAGCGGCTCGCCGCCGCGTACCCGCGCCGGCGGCCCGGGGACGCCGCCGACGAGGCGCTCGCACGACGCATCGCGCAGGAGCTCGAGGTGCTCGGCCCGCGCGCGGTGCGCACGCGCACGACGACCGCGCAGACGATCGAGGGGGAGCGCGAGCTGACGACCGTCATCGCCACCCGGATCGGCGCGCCCGGACCGGGGCTGGCGATCGTCGCGCATCGGGACGCCGCCGGCGCCGGCGCGAAGGCGGAGCTCTCGGGCACCGCGGCGATGCTCGAGCTCGCCCGCGTGGCCGCGCAGGGCCGGGTGCGCCGCACGATCTCGTTCATCTCCACCAGCGGCGGCAGCGGCGGGGCCGCGGGCGCCGCCGCCGCGGCGCGGGCGCTGCCGGGCGACGTGAGCGCGGTGCTCGTGCTCGGCGACCTCGCCGGCGCGCAGGTCCGCAAGCCGTTCGTCACCGGCTTCTCCAACGGGCGTGGGCAGGCGCCGCTGCAGCTGCGGCGCACCGTCGAGGCGGCGGTGCGCGCCGAGGTCGGGGTCGAGCCGGGCGGTCCGCGGGCCCCGCAGCAGTGGGCGCGCCTGGCGGTCCCGTTCGCCACCGGGGAGCAGGGCGAGCTGCTGCGCGCGGACGTGCCCGCGGTCCTGCTGAGCGTCAGCGGGGAGCGCGGCCCGCGCGCCGACACCGCGATCGTGCCCGAGCGGATCACGCGCTTCGGCCGCGCGGCGCTGCGGGCGATCACCGCGCTGGACAACGGCCCGACGCTCGGTGGGGACCCGCAGGCGGTCGTGCTGACCAACCGCAAGGTGCTGCCGCAGTGGGCGGTCCGGCTGCTCGTCGGGGTCCTGCTGCTGCCGGTGCTGCTCGTCGCGATCGACGGGCTGGCCCGCGCGCGACGGCGCAAGGAGCCGGTGGGACGGTGGGCGCTGTGGGTGCTCGCGACCGCGCTGCCCTACCTGCTGACCGCGGCGTTCGCGGTGCTCTTCCGGGTGACCGGGCTGCTGCAGGTCGCGCCGCGCGGGCCCGCCCCGCCGGGGGCGGTGCCGGTCGACGGGAACGCGCAGATCGCGCTCGTCAGCCTGCTGCTCGTGTTCGTGCTCGGCTGGATCGGCCTGCGGCCGCTGGCGCTCCAGCTCGCCCGGGTGCGCGAGCGTCCCGCCGCGGAGGGCGCGGGCATCGCCCTGATCCTCGTCTCGGCGGTCGTCGTCGCGCTCGTCTGGCTCCGCAACCCGTACGCGGCCGCGCTGCTGATCCCGGCGCTGCACGGCACCGTGCTGATCGCCGCCGGGGGCGTGCGGCTGCCGCGCGTGGTCGGCGTGCTGCTCGTGCTCGTCGGGCTCCTGCCCGCGGCGCTCGCCGCGACGATGGTCGCGTCCGCGCTCGGCTACACCCCGGCCGACGCGCTCTGGGCCGGGGTCCTGGCGATCGCGGGCGGGCACGTCGGGCCGCTGTCGTGGCTCGTGCTCGGCCTGCTGGCGGGCTGCGGCACCGCGACCGCGCTGGTCGCGCTCGCGCGCCGGCCGCCCGCCGCCGACGCGGACGGCGTCACGGTCCGCGGGCCGGTCACCTACGCGGGGCCGGGCGCGCTCGGCGGCGTCGACTCCGCGCTGCGGCGGTGAGACGACCGGAGGACTCGCGGCGTCGGCGCGTCCTGCGCGCGCTCTCCACGGTCCTCATCGTCGCCGGCGGCCTGATCGTCGTCGACGCCGTCCTGACCGTCACGTGGCAGGAGCCGCTGACCGCCTTCACGACCGGCCGGGCGCAGGCCGACCTCGAGGGCCAGCTGCGCGACCTGCGCGACGACGGCGCGACCGCGCGCGAGGTGACCGAGCTGCGCTCGCTCGCCGCGGAGCCCGTCCGGATCGCGTACCTCGCCCGGTCGCTGCGCCAGCGCGCACGGGAGGGCCGCGCGGTCGCCCGCCTGCGGATCCCGGCGATCGGCGTCGACAAGGTCGTCGTGCAGGGCACCGACGCGGCGTCGCTGCGTCGCGGCCCCGGGATCTACGACCGATCCCCGTTCCCGGGGGTGCCCGGCACCACGGCGATCGCCGGCCACCGCACCACCTACGGGGCGCCCTTCCGGCACGTCGACCAGCTCGACCGTGGTGACCGGATGATCGTCGAGATGCCGTACGGCACCTTCACCTACCGGGTGCAGCGGACCCGCATCGTGACGCCCCAGGACGTGTCGGTGCTCGAGAGCACGGGGACCGACCGGCTCGTCCTCACCGCCTGCCATCCGCTGTTCAGCGCCGACGAGCGGATCGTCGTGATCGGCCGGCTCGTCTCGGCGATCGGGCGGGGCGCCGGAAAGGGCGAACCGCTTCGCGGGCCGCAGCTCACCGACCGCGTCCAACGTCCGGCCACCGATCTCAAGCTGGACGCCGGAGCGGGTCGATGACCTCCGCGGAAGGCACCGGTCCGGCCCCCGGACTCGACGACGGACCCGGCGTCTCCACCCACCGGGAGGGCGCCCCCGCCCTCGACCCACCCGTGACCGACGAGGCCCGCACCGTGCGAATCCAGGAGCTGCAGCGACGGGTCGCCGCGCGCGACTACGTGATCGATCCGCTCGCGGTCGCCGAGGCGCTGCTGCGCCGGACCGACCCGCGCCGCGACCCGGTCCTGCTGCCGCCGGTCATCCGACGGCGTGCCGATAGCCCGCCAGCGCCCGCGGCGCCCCGTCGGGCCCGACGACCCTGAGCCGCCCGTCGCCCGGCGTCGCCGCCGGGTGCACGCGGCCGATCCACGTGACCGTCGCGGGCATCGCGGCCGCGGCGCGCGGGGGGCGCGGTGAGCAGCAGCTCGTAGTCGTCGCCCGCGGTGGCGGCGTGCTCGGCCGCGTCGACCCCGAGCGCCGCGCAGACCGTGTCCAGTCCGGGGGCGAGCGGCAGGTCCGCGAGCGCGATCTCGACGTCGACGGCGCTCGCGCGCGCGAGGTGCCCGGCGTCGGTCGCGACGCCGTCGGAGACGTCCATCAGCGCGCCGGCCCCGGCGGCCCGCAGCGCGCGGCCGAGCGCGAGCCGCGGCTCCGGACGCAGGTGCGCGCGGGCGAGCGCCGCGACCGTCGCGGCCGGGATGCCGTGCGCGGCCGGATCGACCCGGCCGTCGAGCAGCGCGAGGCCGGCCCCGGCACCGCCGAGCGGCCCGGTCACCCCGACCAGGTCGCCGGGCCGGGCGCCGTCGCGGCCGAGCAGCGCCGACTCCTCGTCGGCCCAGCCCACGACCGTCACGCCGACCATCAGCACCGGGCCGCGCGTCACGTCTCCGCCGGCGATCGTCGTGCCGGTGGCGGCGGCGAGCGCCTCCATCGCGGCGACGAGCTCGAGCACCGCCTCGCCCGGCAGGCCCTCGGGCAGCGCGAGCGTGACGTACGCCTCGCCGGCGTCCGCCGCCATCGCCGCGAGGTCGCTGAGCGCGGCGGCCATCGCCCGGTGCCCGACGTCCCCGGGGGTCACGCCCGGCAGGTCCAGCCGGAAGTGCACGCCGTCGACCATCTGGTCGACGCTCACGACCTGCACGGGCCGGGCGCGGACGACGGCGGCGTCGTCCCCGACCCAGCGCACGACGCGGTCACCCCGGGGGGTGAGCATCTCCTGCAGGGCGGTGATCAGCTCGTGCTCGCCCACGACGGGCGGTGCTCCGGAGGGGCGGGACGGGGTCCCGCGCGGTGGCGCCTAGCGGTGGCGGTAGACGATGCGGGCGCGCGAGAGGTCGTACGGGCTCAGCTCGACCCGGACGCGGTCGCCCGGGAGGATGCGGATGCGGAACCGGCGCATCTTGCCGGCGACGTGCCCGAGCACCTCGTGATCGTTGTCGAGCTTCACCTTGAACATGGCGTTGGGCAGGGCCTCGACGACCTCGCCCTCGAACTCGACCTTTTCTTCCTTGGCCATTGCGTCCAAGGTAGCACCGGATCGCGCTCCACGGCGCGCGCCGGGCGCACGAGGGCGCCTCCGACGGTCAGGGCGTCGGCGTGACGCCGCCGGCCGCGGGGTCCGGCGCGGGGGCGGCGGGGGCCGGCGTCGCGACGGGCGGTGCCTGCTGCGGCGGCGCCTCGTACGCATCGTCCGGAGTCTGCTGACCGCCCGCGCCGGTGTCGGTGGTGCCGGGCGTCGTCGCGTCGTAGGGACCGGGGGTCGGCGTGGCCGCCGGGCCGGGGGCGCCCGACTTCGCGTAGCGCCCGAAGAACGGCGAGGAGACGAACGGCTCCTTCGGCTTGGGCCACTCCTTGCAGGTGCCCTTGTCCGCGGCCATCGTCATGAACGAGTTGAAGATCGCGGCCGGCGCCTTGCCGCCGAACATCGTGCCCCAGCCCTGCACGTTGGTCATCGGCACGCGGCTGCCGGGGTACCCGACCCACACGACCGTCGTGAGGTTGGAGGTCATGCCCGCGAACCACGAGTCGGCGAAGCCGGTCGTCGTGCCGGTCTTGCCGGCGGTCGGACAGCCGGGGACGGCGGCCGCGGTGCCGGTGCCGGAGCGGACGTTGGCCTCCATCGCCTTGATCGCCTCGTGCGCCTGCCCGTCGGTGAAGATCTTCGTGCGGCGGGTCTTGCCGAGCGAGTTGTCGATCTTGCCGTCGGGGAACCGCACGCGCTGGATCGCGATCGGCTTGATCCGGTAGCCGCCGTCGTTGATCGTCGTGTAGGCGCGCGCCATCTCCAGCACGGTGCAGCAGTTGCGCATGCCACCGAGGACCTCGGCGGGGAACGCGTCGAGCTTGCTCGTGACGCCCATGTCGTAGGCGGCCTGACGGACCGCGTCGGGGCCGAGGTCGAGCGCGAGCTGCTGGAAGACGGTGTTGTCGGAGGACACGACCGCCTGGAACAGCGAGCGCCGCCCGCCGTACGCGCCGCCGTCAGAGTTCGACACCTCGATCTTGGTGCCGGTCTCCTTGTCGACGAAGTTCAGCTTCTTCGAGTCGTAGCTCGTCTTGTTGATGTCCACGCCGCGGCGCAGCGCCGCCATGATCGCGAACATCTTCGCCGTCGAGCCCGGCTGCCGGCGACCCTGGGAGGCGAGGTCGAACTTCGACTCGCCGAAGCTCCGCGACGACGCCATCGCCTTGATATAGCCGTTCTTCGGGTTGATCGACACGATCGCCGAGGACGGGTCACCGGGGTTGGGGAGACGCTCCGCGATCGCCTTGCGGGCCTGCTGCTGGGCCTTGAGGTCGATCGTCGTGTAGACCTTCAGCCCGCCCTTGCGGACGCGCTCGACGCCGTACTTGCGCACGAGCTCGCGGCGGACGTACTCGAAGAAGTAGCCCTCGCGCCGCTCGGTGAAGTAGTTCGTCTTCTTGACGCCGAGCGGGGCGGCCTTCGCCTCCTCGGCCTCCGACTGCGTGATGTAGCCCTCGTTGGCCATCGCCTGCAGCACGTCGTTGCGGCGGTTGAGCGCGCGCTGCGGGTGCTGGTAGGGGTTGTAGGCGGACGGCAGCTGCGGCAGACCGGCGAGCATCGCGGCCTCGGGCAGCGTCAGCTCGCGGGCGCGCTTGTCGAAGAACAGGCGCGAGGCGGCCTGGATCCCGTAGGCGTTCTGGCCGCCGACGGTGCCGTAGGGCACGGAGTTCAGGTACTTCGTGAGGATCCACTTCTTGCCCTGGGCGCCCTCGTGCTTGTTCTCGAGCTCCTCGGCGAGCTTCGCCTCGCGGATCTTGCGCTTGAAGTCGTCGGAGCGGTCCTCGGTGTACAGGTTGCGGATCAGCTGCATCGTCAGCGTCGAGCCGCCCTGCACCGTCTTGCCGCTCTGCAGGTTCTTCACGCCTGCGCGGATGACGCCCTCGAAGTCGACGCCCTGGTGCTCGTAGAACCGGCGGTCCTCGATCGCCACGGTCGCGTCCTCGACGATCTTCGGGATCGACGTGGAGGGGACGGGCAGGCGCAGGATCGTCGACTGGATGAAGCCGATCCGGGTGCCGTCCTTCGCGAGGACCTCGGTGTTGGCGCCCTGCTCGATCGGCTTGAGCGTCGAGAGCTCGGGGCCGGAGGAGGCGATCCCGACGACGTAGCCGACGGCCGAGAGCACGCCGACGATCCCCAGCGCGCTCAGCACGCCGAAGGTCAGGAAGATGATCCGCGCGGGGCCGCCACGGTTGCGGCGACGGCGGCGCTGTCGTTCACGTCGGGACATGCGCTCGTAGCGGATGGTAGCGGCACGCCGCCGCCGTCCGAGCCGGTGCAGCTCAGCGTGCGCCGACGCCGCGCAGGGCCGCCAGCGCGGTCGCGCGGATGTCCGCCTCGTGGGCGGGGCGCGTCGAGGGCAGCGTCGGGGCGGCGAGGATCAGCAGCCGGATGCCCTCGAAGGTCGACTCCGCGATCCGCACCTGCACGTCGGGGAGGGCCTCCTGCACGGCGGCGAGGGCGGCGGCCTCGTCGGCGTCCGGCCGGATCCACACGGACACCTCGACGGCGACCGTCGCGCTCTCGATCGACTCGTTGCGCAGCACGCCGGCGGCGAGCTTCTCGTTGGGGATGATCACCCGCGAGTCGGTGCCGGTCCGCAGCCACGTGCTCGTGAGCCGCACGTCCTCCACGGTCCCCGTCTCGCCCTCGAACGTCACCTGGTCGCCGACGCGCAGCGGCTGGGTGATGGCGATCTGCATCCCGGCGATCGCGTTCGCGAGCACCTGCCGGGCCGCGAAGCCGACCACGGCCGCGGCGATCGCGCTCGACGCGAGGACGGTGCCGGCGATGCGGTCCAGCGCGGCGAACTGCGACAGCGCGACCCCGAGGCCGATGACGACGATCGTCACCTCGGTGACGCGCCGCAGGAACCGCACGCGCGTGTCGGCCTCCGCCGAGAGCTCGCCGCCGCGCACGATCGTGGCCAGCGCCGTGGCGCGACGGACGATCACCCGGTCGACCAGCGCGGCGAGCGCGAACGCGATCACGAGGCTCAGCGCCGCCGTGAGCTGGTTGTCGTAGCGCGTGAAGAACGTCTCCGCGAGGATGTACGGCGGCATGGGCGTCGAAGGTACCCGAGCGTCGCGTCGCACCGCCCTGCCGGCGGTGCGCCTGGACGTGGCCTGGGCGCACGCCCTGCGCGAGGCGCTCGTCGCGTTCGCGATCTCCCGCGCGCTCGTGCTCGTCAGCGGCGCGCTCGCCGCCGAGCTGCTCGGGCAGTCCGGGCGCGCCCCGGGCTTCGACCCGGCCGGGGTGACGCACCCGTTCGGCGGTCTCGGCGACGCGCTCGTCGCGCCGATGGCGCGCTGGGACACCGTCTGGTTCCTGGCGATCGCCGACGGCGGCTACGGCGACGACCCCGCCCGGCCCGCGTTCTTCCCCCTGTACCCGCTGCTGGCCAAGGCCGTCGGCGCGCCGCTGGGCTCCTCGCTCGTCGGCGGGATCCTCATCTCCTGGGCCGCGTTCCTCGTCGCGCTCGCGGTCCTGCACCGCCTGGCGATGGTCGAGCTCGGGGACGCCCGCGCCGCCCGCTACGCCGTCCTGGCCTGCGCGCTCTTCCCGACCGCGTTCTTCCACACCGCCGTCTACAGCGAGGGGCTCTTCCTCGCGCTGTCGATCGGCGCCGTCTACGCGGCGCGCCAGGGCGCCTGGGCGTGGGCCGGTGCGCTCGGGGCCCTCGCGGCCGGCACCCGCAGCGCCGGGGTCCTCCTCGTCGTGCCGCTCGCGCTGCTGCACCTGCGCGCCCGCCGCGAGGCGGGACTGCCGCCGCTCGGACGCCGCCCGTCCGAGCACCGCCCGCTGCTCGCGGTCGCTCTCGTGCCCGTCGGGATGCTCGCGTTCTGCGGCTGGTTCGCGCTCACCGGCGGTGACGTCCGCGCCCCGGTCGACGCCCAGCAGGTCTGGTTCCGCGAGTTCGCCGGGCCGTTCGTCGGGCTCTGGGACGGGACCGTCGCCGCCGTCCAGGGCGCCCGCCAGCTGCTGTCCGGGGCGCGCGACCCCGTGTACTTCACCGCGGCCGGAGGTGATCCGTTCGTCGTCGCGCAGGAGAACCTCGTGCTGCTCGCGTTCCTGCTGGCCTGCGTGCCCGCGATCGTCGGCGTCCTGCGCCGCCTGCCGGTCGCCTACGGGGCGTACGTGGTCGCGGCGCTCGCGCTGCCGCTCAGCACCCCGGTCGCCCCGCAGCCGCTGATGTCCACGCCGCGGTTCCTCGCCGTCCTCTTCCCCCTGTACCTGTGGGCCGGCCTGCGGCTCGCCCGTGCGTCGGCCCGGACCGCGACGCTCGCCCTCGGCGCGAGCGCCATCCTCCTGTGCGTGCTCACCGCCCGCTTCGCCACCTGGCACTGGGTCGCCTGATGGACCGCGCCTACGACGTCGTGCTGCTGGACGCGCTCGGCACGCTGCTGGACCTCGAGCCGCCCGGGCCGCATCTCGTCGCCGCGCTCGCCGCACGCGGCGTCACCGTCGGCGAGGACCTCGCCCACCGCGCCATGGTCGCCGAGATGACCTACTACCGGGCCCACTGCGACGGGGCGGGCACCCCCGCGGCCCTCGAGGACCTGCGCGACCGCTGCGCGGCGATCGTCGCGCGGGAGCTCGGCGCCGCCGCGGCCGCGCTCCCGGCCACCGAGGTGCGCGCCGCGATGCTCGACGCGTTCCGCTTCCCCGCCTACCCGGAGGTCCCCGCGGTCCTGCGCGCGCTGCGCGCGACCGGCGCCCGGCTCGTCGTCGTCAGCAACTGGGACGTCTCGCTGCACGACGCGCTGCGCGCCGCCGGCCTCGACGGGCTGCTCGACGGGGCGGTGTCCAGCGCCGAGACCGGGGTCGCCAAGCCCGACCCGGCGCTGCTGCACGCCGCGCTCGGGCTCGTCCCCGCCGTCGCGCCGGACCGCGTGCTGATGGTCGGCGACACGCCACCGGACGTGCTCGCCGCCCGCGCCGCCGGGGTGGCCGCCGTGCTCGTCGACCGCTTCGGCGCGGTCGCGGCCGACGACCCGCTGCTCACCGGCCCGCCGCGCGCCCACCACGCGCCCGACCTGCGCGGGCTGCCTGAACTGGTCGCGGGCCCGGGTCCGTACCCTGGATGACAGGCATGACGGATCTGCGCGACACGACGACCGCCGCCCCGGGCCAGCGTTCGGCCCCGCCGCCGCAGTTCCCGGAGCTCCCGGACGGCGTCGAGCCGGGCACCCGGGTCCCGCGCTGGAAGCCGTGGACCGCGTTCGTCGCGCTGATCATCGGGTTCGTCGCCGCGTCGATGGGCTTCATCGTCATCGCGTCGATCTCGACCGCCTTCGGCTACACGTTCGAGGACCCGCCGCCCGGCGTCACGATCATCGCCACGATCGTCCAGAACGTCTTCCTCATCGGGGCCGCCGTGTTCTTCGCCGCGAAGGTCGCGCGCCCGCGACCGTGGCAGTTCGGCCTGCGTCGCCCCGCCTGGTGGCCCGCGGTCGGCTGGACCGCGCTGGCGTTCGTCACGTTCCTGGCGTTCAGTGCCATCTGGGTCTCCGCGCTCGGCCTCCAGAACGAGGAGGACACCCTGCCCACCGAGCTCGGCGTCGACGAGTCGACCGCCGCGCTGATCGCCGTCGCGTTCCTCGTCACCGTCGTCGCCCCCGTCGGCGAGGAGCTGTTCTTCCGCGGCTTCTACTTCCGCGCGCTGGCGAACTGGAAGGGCATCTGGCCGGCGGCGATCATCACCGGGATCACGTTCGGGAGCATCCACGCGGGCGGCTCCCCGATCGGCTTCCTCGTGCCGCTCGGCTTCTTCGGCTTCGTGCTCTGCCTGCTGTACGTGCGGACGAAGTCCCTGTACCCGCCGATCGTCCTGCACGCGATCAACAACTCGATCGCGTTCGGCAGCACGCAGGACTGGAGCTGGCAGATCCCGCTCGTGCTCGCGGGCAGCCTCGCGATCATCAGCCTGGGCGCCTACGCGGTCCGTCGCGGCTGGGGTCCGGCGCCCGCCCGGTCGCTGCCGGTCTAGATCCAGGATCGCGACGCCCGTCGCGCGGGTACGATGCTCGCACCGATGCGTCGCCTCCTGCCCCTCGCCCTCGCCGCCACCGCCGTCCTGCCGGCCACCGCCGCCGCCCAGGACCCGGCCGCCGCCCCCGCGCCCGCGGCCACCCCCGCGCCGGCCGCCACCCCGGCTCCCGCGGCCACCCCCGCGCCCGCAGCGGAGGCGAAGCTCGACATCGCCACCGAGAAGGTCGGGAAGACCGGGACCGTGCTCACCGGCGACCGCTGGCGCGTCCGCGGCTCCCTGCAGCCGTACGTCGACGGCCAGACCGTCACCGTGCGCTTCTACCGCGGCGGCAGGAAGATCGGGGCGCGCACCGTCAAGGCGCAGCGCTCGAGCACCGGCAAGAGCGGCGGCTTCCTCGTCGGCTTCACGACCCGCGGCTCGGGGGACGTCACCGTACGCGCCAGCCACCGCGCCACCGCGCAGCTCGGGACCGCGATCGCCCCCGCCCGCACGGTGAAGGTGCTGCCGCGCAGCGTCCGCGGTGGCTCCACCGGGTCCGCCGTGCGCGCCCTGCAGCGCGCGCTGGCTCGCCACGGCTACGTCATCGGGCAGCTCGGCGTGTTCGACGCGCGCACCTCGCGTGCGGTGCTGGCGTTCCGCAAGAACCTCGGCATGGCCCGCACCACCCAGGCCAACGAGGACGTCATGCGCCGGCTCGCCCGCGGCGAGGGCGCGTTCCCCGTCCGCTTCAAGAACCACGGCCGCCACGTCGAGGCCGACATCAGCAAGCAGGTCATGGCCCTGATCGGCGCGGGCGGGAAGGTCGAGCGGATCTACCACGTCAGCTCCGGCGCGCCGTCGACCCCGACGATCCTCGGCACCTTCCGCGTCTACCGTCGCGACATCGGCCGGCTGCCCAACGGGATGCTGCACTCCGCGTTCTTCCGCGGCGGCTACGCGATCCACGGGTACCCGAGCGTCCCGACCTACAACGCCAGCCACGGCTGCCTGCGCGTCCCCAACGCGGACGCGCTGAGCATCCGCAACTGGACGCGGCTCGGGACGATCGTCGACACCTACCGCTGAGCCGCGGGCGGGGGGCGCCGGGGGTCCCCCTCGCTACGACGCTCCGCCTCCGGCTCCGCGTCGGACGCCGCTCGGGGACCCCCGGCGCCCCCCGCTGGCGGTGAACGGACGTTTCCCAGCCCCTGGAGGGGCCGGAGATGGACAGCTAGAGCGGGGTCTCCGTCTCGGCGGCGAGGTGGGCGAGCAGGGCGGGCATCCCGCCGCGGGCGTGGGCGGCGCGCTGTCGGTCGGCGGAGCCGCCGTCGCGCAGCAGCCGCTCGATCTCGGCGAGGGCGTCCGCGTCCCCGAGCTCGGCGGCGACGTCGCGCACGCGAGCCGTCCACCAGCGGGCGATCTCGGGCACCGGGCGCAGCGCCCCGTCGTGCCAGAGGGTCGCCGCCAGGCCGTCGCGGGCGGCGCGGAAGCTCGACTCCTCGAGCGCCTCGCGCGTGGAGGGCACCGGCCACGGGCCGCCCTCCCGGGCGCCCTGGGCGGCGACCGCGCGCACGAGCGCGGTCAGCCCGAGCGCGTCACGCAGCGACGGCTGCGCGTCCATCGCGCGGACCTCGACGGTCCCGAGCCGCGGGTGCGGGCGCAGGTCGGCCCACAGGAACGTGTAGTCGGGCAGGTCCCCGGCCTGGACGACCGCGACGACGTCGTCCACGTAGTCCTCGAACGAGCTCCATGCGCGGGGGATGTCGGCGCGCGGATAGCCGCGGAACAGCTGGGCCCGCGCGCTCTGCAGGCCGCTGTCGGCCCCGTGCCACCACGGTGAGGCGGCGGCGAGCGCCTGCAGCAGCGGCAGCAGCTCGCGCAGGGCGGTGCACGCCCGGATCGCCGCCTCGGCGTCGGGCATGCCGACGTGGACGTGCAGCGCGGCGGTCGGCGTGCGGCGCAGCAGGCCGCGCAGCTGGTCGTGGATCGCGGCGTACCGCGGCGCGGGGTGGTGCACGACGTCGCCGCGTGCCCCGTCGGGGTGGATGCCCGCCCCGATCGCGGTCGCGCCGGTGGCCCGCAGTGCCGCGCGCAGCCGGTCGAGCGCGCCGACCCCGTCCACGGCGGTGGCGCTGACCGGGGAGGCGAACTCGACGAGCGCCGCGTACGTGTCCGGGTGCGCGCTCCCGGCCCCGGCCGGCACCACGAGCCGCTCGAGCGTCTCCACGGCGGTGTGGCTGAGGGCGTGCGTGACCGGGTCGACGAGCAGCAGCTCCTCCTCGACCCCGAGCGCGAACCCGGTGCTCGTGCCGAAGCGGATCTCGGGGATCGCCCGCTCGCGCGCGGGTCGGTCGTCGTGCGTCACGCGCGTCCGCGGCTGAACCGCGCCAGCGTCGCGAGGCCGTACCCGTAGACCAGCAGGCCCAGCAGCGCCGGGACGCCGCGCCGGACCCAGCGGTCGTCGCTGCCGTCGACGATCGAGGCGAACGGCGCGAGCGCGACGTCGTTGACGTCGTCGACGAGCTCGCGGACGGTGCCGTGGGCGGCCTCGCGTGCCCGCTCCTGCTGCGGGGAGGGGTCGACGGCGACGCTCGGCCGGTCCGCCACGGCGGCCGCGGTCTCGCGGCTCGCCTCGCGCGTCTCGTCGATCGCGAACAGCGCGAAGCCGACGAGGATCGCGAGGCTCAGGAGCACCGACACGGCGCGGATGGGGCCTTCGAGCACAACGGATAGCGTAGAGCGCATGGACGCCCGTTCCCGGCTGATCGACGAGCTTCGTACGCACGCCCTCGTGCTCGGCGAGGTGACCCTCTCCAGCGGTGCGACCGCCCAGTACTACGTCGACGCGAAGCGGGCGACGCTGCTCCCGGTCGGGTTCGCCGCGCTCGGCGAGCTCGTCGCGCACCACGCCCGCGAGTGGGGGGCGACCGCGGTCGGCGGGCTGACGATGGGCGCCGATCCCGTGGCGTGCGCCGCGCTGGCGGGCGGCGCGGACGTCAAGGCGTTCTTCATCCGCAAGGGCGCGGCCAAGCAGCACGGGCTGCAGCGGCGCGTCGAGGGTCCGCTCCTCACCGCGCAGGACCGGTGCCTGGTCGTCGAGGACGTCGTGACGACGGGCGGCTCGACGATCGAGGCGATCGAGGCGCTGCAGGCCGAGGGTCGCACGATCGTCGGCGTGCTGACCGTCCTGGACCGGCTCGCGGGCGGGGCCGAGCGGATCCGCGCGGCGGCCGGGGAGGGCGTGCCGTACGTGGCCCTGGCGACGATCGACGACGTGCACCCCGACCGTCCGGATCGCTGATGGCCGGCGAGCGCGTCTGCCTCGTCACGGCGCCGGCGGAGCGCGCGGACGACATCGCGCGCGTGCTCGTGCAGGAGCGGCTCGCCGCGTGCGTGAACATCGTGCCGTCCGTGCGGTCGGTGTACCGCTGGGAGGGCGAGGTCCAGCAGGACGAGGAGGCGCTCCTGGTCGTCAAGACGACGGCGGACCGACTGGTCGCCCTGGACGCGCGGCTGGCCGACGTCCACCCGTACGACACCTACGAGCTCGTCGCGCTCGAGGTGACGGGCGGCAACGCCGCGTACCTCGCCTGGATCGGCGCGGGCGTCACGCCCGGCTGAGCGGGCGGGGCGGGCGGGAACCGCTTCGTGCCGCGGGCCGTTCGCGGCGAACCGGGTGAGCGCCCGCCCACATCTGGATCGCGGATCACGCAGATGGGCCGGAGGACGGCGCCGGATGCTGAGATGCTCCCTCCTTAGGATTCGCCCGTGATGAAGCGGCTGCTCGTATCTGCCGTCGCGTGCCTCGTGGTGGGGCTGGTGGCAGGTCTCATCTTCGGGCCCATGGTCGGACTGCTCGCCGGCGTCGCCGGCTTCGGTGGGCGGGCCGTTGATCGTTGGATAGATGCGCGACGACGCTCGTCGACGACCGAAACGCGCGCGGTCGGACGCCGGAGGTCGCGACGCAGGCCGCGCGATTGACCCGTTGGGTCACCGGCGGACGCTCCATGCCGGCCGAGGCCGGCGGAAAGAGACCGCAGCCGCGCAACCAGCTGTGCCTCACGGCACGCGACACGATCGCGACCGCAGTGGGCTGCTTCAGCCTCCGAGACATCCGTCGAGGCCGGGCCTAGATGTCCATCATTCCGGGCCCGCGCAAGACCCCGGCGCAGCTCGCTCGGCTAGAGGCCACCCGGCAGGCCCTCCAGCGGCGCCATCCGGAGTGGACGCTCCCGCGCTTCCGGCAGCCGACGGGTAAGCCGCGACGATCCGGCCTGGCGCCCGACGGCGTGGCCGTCGTCCGCCTCGGGTCCGGACTGACCGCCCCCACCGCGAAGGTGCACGACAACTTCTTCGAGTTCGTTGGTCGCGAGGCTAGGCGCCGTGCACGTCTGCACCTGCTCGACGCACCGGGCAACGTCGTCGCGCTAGGCCCCGCCGTGCGACAGCGACGCCGTCCGCCGGTTGTTGGCTGCGAATAGCAGCGCTACCTTAGGTAGCGATGGCGACCATCCATCAACCACTCCCGCCGCAGTACACCGCCGAGGAGCTCGAGCTCGCTCGCGACGGCGTGCTGCGCCTCAGAACGCGAGACATCGCCGACGTCCTGAAGGAGATCGGCACGCTGCCGTTGCCCGCGGGCGACGCAGGCTCCCGCGCGCTGGACGACGTCCGCGGCGACCGTGTCTGACGCGGCCGCCGCACTGACCTATATCGACACGTCGGCAGCGATCAAGCTCGTCTTCGAGGAGGCGGAGAGTGTCGCGCTGGGGGCGTGGTTGACCTCCTCGGGCGCCGCGCTCGTCTCGAGTGCGCTGCTCGAGGTCGAGTTCGAGCGCGCGGTGAAGCGCGCTGCCGCGCAGGGCCAAGAGCCGAATCCCGGCGTGGTCGCCGCGGTGCTCTCCGCGATCGACCTCATCGACCTGGACGTCGCTCAGCTGCGTGTGGCAGCGCAGCTGCCGGATCCCGATCTCCGCGCACTCGATGCCATCCACATTGCAGCGGCGCTCGCCCTTGCGCCGAAGCTGGCGACGGTCGTCACCTACGACGTGCGGATGCTCCAGGCGTTGGCGGCGCGGTCGATCCCGACGGCTTCTCCGGCCTGACCGAGGGCGGCGGGGCCGGCCCGCCGCGGTCCTCCGCGAACGCCGCCGACAAGCGGCGGGCCGCATCGTGTCGCGGGACGTGGTGCACGTACCGCATTGTCGTGTCGATCTCGCTGTGGTCCATGTAGGCCTGGACCTCGACGAGATCG
Source organism: Conexibacter sp. W3-3-2 (assembly GCF_009707605.1). Taxonomy (NCBI): domain Bacteria; kingdom Bacillati; phylum Actinomycetota; class Thermoleophilia; order Solirubrobacterales; family Conexibacteraceae; genus Conexibacter; species Conexibacter sp. W3-3-2. Next base: position 3,171,670 of record NZ_WLYW01000001.1, read on the forward strand.
AACTCGCGCACTGCGACGGTGCCGAAGGTGTGACGGAGGTCGTGGAACGTCATCGGGTTGTCCTCCTTCTCGCGGAGGTGCCCCAGGCCGGCGTTGTCGAGACCGCGGTAGAACGCGTCGCGCACCGTGCCGCTCCGGAGCCGACCGAACGTGGCTCTACCTGAGGGTCGCGAGCAGACGGTCGAGCTCCGCCTTCGTAGCCTGGGGCGTGAGGTGCCCGCCGGGGCAGTGGCCGTCGGCGGCCCGCCAGATGATCGCGCCACGCGCGGTCTGCCGGCCGCTGTCCCGGACCCACGCGGGTCCGAGGACACGCCGCGTCTTGCCGCCGCCGGCCTGCGCGAAGCTCGCGACGTAGACCCGCCCGTTCCGACGGGCATCGACGATCAGATGCCCCGTGATGCGCACGTCCATGGACTCCTGGAGAACAGGAATCGGGAACAAGAAGCGACCTGAGACGGGTCCAACAAGTGCTGAACCCAGCGTTCATCGGATGCCCCGAGCTGGATTCGAACCAGCGGCCTACCGCTTAGGAGGCGGTCGCTCTATCCACCTGAGCTATCGGGGCCTGCGGGCAGGGTACGGAACGCGCCCGGGCGGTGTCCGGGGCGGGGTCCGCGCCGTCGCGGCGCGCGACGGCCGCCGCGCGCGCCGCAACCACCGACCGGAATGCGACATACCGCGCAAGTCGGCGCAAAAGCGCTCCTGACACCCTGACGAATCGGCGAAGGGTTTGGACACCAGGGCGAACCGGGAAATCGTGCCATGGCCCGCGGGGCCAAGAATCGGGGCCTCCCGACCCCGTAGCTCTGTTCTCCGGTGAGAAAACTGCGCACACCACCCACCCGAACGGAGTACGCTCGCGCCCTCGACCGGACGGGACGAACCGTCCAACCCCAGCCGGGGTGGAGCGTTCCGGGTCGGGACAGCCATCGCTCGAACAGCAGCGCTGAGGGAGTCGTGCACACCAAGAAGGTCGACATGAAGCGGAGCCCGGGATCGTGAGCACGCCGGGAACGCCCGAGATGCTGGACCCGGCCGCCGAGCCCGGCGGTCCCGCCGTCGCCGCGACGGGGGAGATCGCCGCCCGCTCGCCGCTGCAGCTGTTCTGGCGCCGCCTGCGCCGCGACAAGGTCGCCCTCGGGGCGCTCGGCGTGGTCGGCTTCGTCGTCCTCGTCGCGATCCTCGCGCCGCTGATCGTCAAGGTCTTCGGCGCGCCCGGGCCGAACGTCCAGAACCCGGACCTGCTCGACGACTTCGGCCTGCCGTCCGGTCCGACCGGCGACAACGTCTTCGGGGTCGACCAGCGCGGCCGCGACGTCTTCGCCCGCGTCGTCTACGGCGCGCGGCTGTCGCTCGAGGTGGCCTTCATCGCCACCGCGATCACGGTCGTCATCGGCGTGACGCTCGGCATGATCGCCGGCTACTACCGCGGCTGGGTCGACACGCTCCTGGCGCGCACGATGGACCTCATGCTCGCGTTCCCGGTCCTCGTCCTCGCGATCGGCGTCGGCGTCGCCTGCTCCGGCCGCGAGGGCTGCCTCGGCGGCGCGATCCAGCCCGGCCGCGGCGTCGTCATCTTCGTGATCAGCGTCTCGACCTGGCCGTACATGGCGCGGATCATCCGCGGCCAGGTGCTCAGCCTGCGCGAGCGCGAGTTCGTCGAGGCCGCCAAGTCGCTCGGGGCGTCCAACGGCCGGATCATCTTCCGCGAGATCCTCCCGAACCTGATCGCGCCGATCATCGTCTACTCGACGATCCTCATCCCCCAGAACATCCTCTTCGAGGCGGCGCTCTCGTTCCTGGGCGTCGGCGTGGATCCGAACACGCCCAGCTGGGGCCAGATGATCGCCGACGCCACCGGCATCTTCGACATCGCCTGGTGGTTCATGGTCTTCCCGGGTGTCGCGCTCGTCACGACGGTCCTCGCCTTCAACATCGTCGGCGACGGCCTGCAGGACGCCCTCAACCCCCGTACGTCCAAGTGAGCACGGTCCAGATGCGCTGGCACCACTTCCGTTCCGCATCACCCATGTCCGTCCGTTCCGAAAGGACCATCCCATGATCAGGAGTCGTCTGCGATTCCTCCTGTTGGCGATGTTCGCCATCTCCGCCTTCGCGTTCGCCGCCTGCGGTGACGACGACGACTCCAGCTCGTCCTCGTCGTCCTCGGGCAGCAGCTCCGAGTCGGCGCCCGTCGCCGACGTGCCGCAGGGCAAGAAGGGCGGCAAGCTCCTGGAGCTCGCCGCCAGCGACGTCGACTACCTCGACCCCGGCCACAGCTACTACCAGTTCGGCTTCCAGACCATCTACGCGATGGGCAAGCCGCTCTACTCCTTCTCGCCGACCGACGCCCAGAAGGCGCAGCCGGACCTCGCCGACGGCGAGCCCGTCATCTCGGCGGACAAGAAGACCGTCACGGTCAAGCTGAAGAAGGGCGTCAAGTACTCGCCGCCGGTCAACCGCGAGGTCGTCGCCAAGGACGTCAAGTACGCGATCGAGCGCTTCTTCACCGTGAACGTCGGTGGCCAGTACACCGCGTACTTCAACGCGATCGAGGGCGCCCCGGAGACGAACACCAAGACGTTCAAGACGTTCTCGGGCATCGAGACCCCGGACGACTACACGCTGATCTTCAAGCTCAAGCGGCCCGTCGGCGTCTCGTTCGCCGCCGCGCTCGTCATGCCGATCACCGTCCCGGTGCCGGAGGAGTACGCGAAGAAGTTCGACGAGAAGAACCCGTCGACCTACAACACGAACGTCGTCGCCACGGGGCCGTACATGATCCCCAACGACGCGAACGGCAAGCTCACGGGCTACGTGGCGGGCAAGAGCATCAAGCTCGTCCGCAACCCGAACTGGGACCCGAAGCTCGACTACAAGCCGGCGTACCTCGACGAGATCGAGATCCGCACGAACGCGACCGACGCGAACGTCGCCGCCCGCCAGGTGCTCGACGGCCAGGGCATGATCCTGGACACCAACCCGCCGGCGCAGATCCTGCCCCGGCTGAACCGCCAGTACAAGGGCCAGTTCACGCAGGTCCCGTCGGGTGGCTACCGCTACTTCCCGATGAACACGAAGATCCCGCCGTTCAACGACCTGAACGTCCGCAAGGCCGTCCTCGCCGTCTTCGACCGTGAGGCCGCCGTCAAGGCGCGCGGCGGTGCGTTCGCCGGCGACGTCGCCACGCACTTCCTGCCGCCGGAGTTCCCCGGCTTCGAGGAGGCCGGTGGCATGGGCACGGACCTCGACTACATGAAGAACCCGCGCGGTGACGCCGCCGTGGCCGCCAAGTACATGAAGGCCGCGGGCTTCGCCTCCGGCAAGTACGAGGGCGACGAGGAGGTCTTCATGATCACCGCCAACGTCGACCCGGCGAAGGCGCAGGGCGAGGTCGCGAAGGCCCAGCTCGAGAAGCTCGGCTTCAAGGTCCGTCTGCGGACCGTCCCGCAGGACGCGGTCTACACCGAGTGGTGCCAGGTCCCGTCCAAGAAGGTCAACATGTGCGGCGCCGCCGGCTGGTTCAAGGACTACGCCGACCCGGAGTCCATGCTCGTCCCGACCTTCAAGGGCTCGGAGATCAAGCCGGACGGCGGGAACAACAACCTCGGCCAGCTGGACGACCCGGCCATCGACAAGGCGATGGACGCGGCGGCCCTGCTCGAGGGCGACGCCCGCAACGCCGCCTGGGGCGCGATCGACAAGCAGATCATGGGCCAGGCGCCTGCGGTCCCGTTCATCTGGGACAAGACCACGCTGGTCTGGTCCAAGAACGTGCAGGGTGTGGGCAACCCCTACAACTCGCTCGTCGACCTCACGTTCACGTCGCTCAAGTAGCCCTGATCGACTGACCTGATCGCTGGAGCCGCTCCCGCCGACCCGGCGGGGGCGGCCCCGGCAGCCGAGAGACACCGTGGCCTTCTACATCGTCAAGCGCCTGCTGTGGACCGTCGTGCTGATGGTGCTCATCAGCGCGATCACGTTCTACATCTTCTACAAGCTGCCCAGCGCGGACCCCGCGGCGCTGCGCGCCGGCCGGTCGCCCTCCCCGGAGACGCTGGCCCTGATCCGCGAGCAGCTCGGGTTGAACAACCCCTGGTACACGCAGCTGAAGGACTTCCTCACGGACCTGTTCTTCCACTTCGACCTGGGCAACTCGTTCGTCAACAACGAGCCCGTCCGCCCGACCCTCTTCGACCGCATCCCCGCGACGCTCTTCCTCGTGTTCGGCGCGGCCGTGGTCTGGGTGATCGTCGGCGTCACCGTCGGCATCATCAGCGCCGTCTTCCGCGGCACCATCTGGGACCGCATCCTCATGGGCGGTGCCCTCCTGGCGATCTCCGCGCCCGTCTACTGGCTCGGCCTGATCGCCCTCTTCCTCTTCTCCGACGACATCGGCAAGTTCGGGATCCTGCCGGGCTCAGGCGCCTACCAGGACGCCGACGGGTTCTTCGACAAGGCCCACACGCTGATCATGCCGTGGATCGTGCTGTCCGCGGCTTTTGCGGCGATCTACGCGCGGCTGCTGCGCGCGAACCTGCTCGAGACGCTCAGCGAGGACTACATCCGCACCGCGCGGGCGAAGGGCCTCAGCGAGCGCCGCGTCGTGCTGCGGCACGGCCTGCGCTCGGCCGGCACCCCGATCGTCACCGTCCTGGGCCTCGACATCGGCATCCTCTTCGGCGGCGCGATCCTCACCGAGTCGGTGTTCAACATCCCGGGGGTCGGCCGCTACGCGTTCGACGCGATCTCCCGCGGCGACCTCGCCACGATCCAGGGCACCACCGTGTTCCTGGCGCTCGGCGTCGCGCTCATGAGCCTGATCGTCGACGTCATCTACGCCTTCCTCGACCCGCGTGTGAGGTACTGACATGGCCCCGCTGCTGCAGGTCGAGGACCTGAAGGTCCACTTCCGCACCGACGACGGCGTCGTCAAGGCCGTCGACGGGATCTCCTACACCGTCGAGGCCGGCAAGACGCTGGGCATCGTCGGCGAGTCCGGCTCCGGCAAGTCCGTCTCCTCGATGACGGTCATGGGCCTCACGCGCTCCGCGAAGGCGGACATCAGCGGCTCGGTCACGTTCGACGGCCGCGACCTGCTGAGCGCCGGGCCCGAGGACCTGCGCCGGATCCGCGGCAACGAGATCGCGATGATCTTCCAGGACCCGCTCTCGTCCCTGCACCCGTTCTACAAGGTCGGCAAGCAGCTGATCGAGGCGGTGCGGACCCACAAGGACGTCAGCAAGGCGCAGGCCCGCGACCGCGCGGTCGAGATGCTCGGCCTCGTCGGGATCCCGGAGCCGCGCCGACGGATCGACAGCTACCCGCACGAGTTCTCGGGCGGCATGCGCCAGCGCGTGATGATCGCGATGGCCCTGATGAACGACCCGAAGCTGCTGATCGCCGACGAGCCGACGACCGCGCTCGACGTCACGGTGCAGGCGCAGATCCTGCAGCTGATGAACAAGCTCCAGACCGAGCTCGGCACCGCGGTGGTCATGATCACGCACGACCTCGGGGTCGTCGCGGACGTCGCCGACGACATCGTCGTCATGTACGCGGGCCGGATCGTCGAGCAGGCCGACAAGCGGACGCTGTTCGACGCGCCGCGCCACCCGTACACGTGGGGTCTGCTGCGCTCGATCCCGCGGCTTGACACGCCCCGCGACCAGGACCTCGTGCCGATCCCGGGCCGACCGCCGTCCCTCATCACGCGGCCGACGGGCTGCGCGTTCCACCCGCGCTGCGCCTACGCGACCGAGCAGTCCCGCACGGTCGACCCCGTGCTCGAGCCGGTCGCGCCCGGCTCCGCGCACCGCGTCGCGTGCACCCTGGCCGAGGAGCGCCGGGCCGAGATCTGGCGGCAGATCACCGCCGGGGAGGAGCAGCCGTCGTGAGCGAGAAGCTGATCGAGGTCCGCGACCTCGTCAAGGAGTTCCCGATCCGCGGGGAGATGTTCACGCGTCGCGGCGCCGGATCCGTCCGCGCGGTCGGCGGCGTGAGCTTCGACGTCCTCGAGGGCGAGACGTTCGGGCTCGTCGGCGAGTCCGGCTGCGGCAAGTCCACGACCGCCCGGCTCATGACCCGGCTGCTGGACCCCACCAGCGGCACGATCGACTTCCGCGGGACCGACATCGCCACGCTGTCGCGCAAGCAGCTCAAGCCGCTGCGCCGCGACATGCAGATGATCTTCCAGGACCCGTACTCGTCGCTGAACCCGCGCAAGACGGTCGGCTCGATCATCGGCGAGCCGTTCGTCATCCACGGCGTGGAGTCCGACGACGGCGCGCGCAAGAAGCGCGTCCAGGGCCTGATGGAGACCGTCGGCCTGAACCCCGAGCACTACAACCGGCTGCCGCACGAGTTCTCCGGCGGACAGCGCCAGCGGATCGGGATCGCGCGCGCGATCGCGCTCTCCCCGAAGCTCATCGTCGCCGACGAGCCGGTGTCGGCGCTGGACGTGTCGATCCAAGCGCAGGTGCTGAACCTCCTGCGCGACCTGCAGCGCGAGATGGGGCTGACGCTCGTGTTCATCGCGCACGACCTGAGCGTCGTGCGCTACATGTGCGACCGGGTCGCCGTGATGTACGCGGGGGAGATCGTGGAGCTCGCGACGAGCGAGGACCTCTACGACAACCCGCAGCACGAGTACACGAAGCAGCTGCTCGCCGCCGTGCCCGGACAGGCGTCCGGGGTCTGAACGGCGCTCAGCGGTCCCAGAACGAGGTGCGGGCCATCGCGCCCGCCTTCGTCATGCCGATGTGGACGTGGTCGAGGTGGCCGACGGTCGCGTCGACGCGGCGGCGCCGCGTGCGGCCGTCGCGGCCGTAGCACGGCGCGTAGGGGCCGAAGTCGGGGCGGCCGGCGCTCCAGTACGAGCAGTCCCAGATCAGCTCCTGGACGCCCATGCGCCGCGCGAGCGCCTGCGGGGTCCCGGCCGTGTCGGGCGCGAGCAGCAGGCGGATGAGCCGCTTGCCGGCGGCGCGCTGGGCGGGGTCGCGGCTGTCGAGATGCCAGTCGATCGCGCGCCCCTCGGCGTGCAGCGACGCGCTCTCGGGACCCCACCGCTCGCAGCGGTAGGTGCCCCAGCTGACCCCGGCGGCGTGCCGGTCGAGCCAGCGCAGCAGGCGCTGCACCCCCGGGCGCGGGGTGCGCAGGCAGCGCCGCGCCGGGTCGTACTCCTGGGGGTCGGGCTCGCGGTCGGCGAGCGCGTGGGCGGGATTGCCGGGCACCGGGCGCAGCTCGACCGGCCCGAGCCGGAAGGCGGCGGCGCCCGCGGTGAGCAGCAGGGAGACGGCGAGGGCGGCGACGAGCGCCCGCAGCAGCTGCGGCATGCGACGTCGATCGGCCGCCGGACGGGCGGCCATGAGCTCAGGCCTCCTCGGCCAGACGGGTGGCGTCGATCGCGCGGCGCGTGCCCTCCACGGCGCACCAGGCGGCGACGAGCCCGAGCGCGGCGGCGAGCAGCACGGTCAGCAGGCTGAGGCCGGCGGCGGCGAGCACGGCGAGCAGCGCCCGGATGTACCAGCCGCGCGCCTCGCGGCGCAGCTCCTCGACGCGGGCGTCGCGGGCGGCGTCCCGGCGTGCGGCCTTCGCGGCCCGGCGGGTGCCCTCGCTGCGGTCGCGGCCCACCCGGACCTCAGTCCAGCCAGCGGGCGACGACGTCGAGCCCGGCGCGCTCGGGCACGCGCTGCTCCTGCCGCGGCTCGCCGAGGTGCAGCAGGCCGAGCGCCCGCTCGTCCTCGCCCATGCCCAGCGCGGCACGCCCCTGCGGGATCCGCAGCACGGCCGGGGTGCGCCAGTAGCCGGCGAGGCCGCGCGCGTGCGCGCCGAGCAGCACGAGGTAGGCGGCGACCGCCGCCGAGCACAGGTCCTCCTCGTCGACGACGGGGTCCTGCGGCGAGGTCACGTAGGACACCGCGACGAGCGTCGGGGCCCGGTCGAGCTTCGCGCCCGACCCGGCGATCTGCGCGTCGGCGGCCTGCTTCAGCCGCGCGAGCGAGCGCGGTCCCAGGACGCGGAACCGCCACGGGTTCGTGAGGTGGTGGTTCGGCGCCCACGTCGCGAGCTCGAACAGCTCCTCGAGCGTCGCGCGGTCGACGGGGGTCTCGCCGTAGGCCTTGTGCGTGCGGCGGGTGCGGACGGCGGTCTCGAGGTCCATCAGGCCTCGCCCGCCTCCCTCCTCGTCCTCGTCGTCCTCGTAGAGCGACTCGCAGGCCAGCTCGGTTCCGCGGTCGTCGAACAGGCGGATGTCGAGGTAGTCCTTGCGGTAGGCGTCGGGGGCGATCAGCGTGAAGCGGCCCTCCTGCACGACGCACTGGTCGACCGGCAGGTCGGCGAGCTCGGCGACGACGACCGCGCCGCGGTCCACCAGCGGCCGGCCCCACACGAGCGTCATCGCCGCGACGTTGCCCTCCTCGCCGCGCCAGCCGCCGATGACCTCCTCGCAGAGGTCCAGCTGCCAGTCCGGGTTCGCCTCGGCGATCTCGGCGGTGTAGTCGGCGGTGGAGAAGAACCCGGAGGGCTCCTCGCCCTTCTCGGTGGCGGGCAGGTAGCTGACGTACCCGTAGAGCTCGTAGTTCTCGGTCGTGCGGATCGACGCCGGGATGTACGTGCGGCCGTTCCAGGTGCGGTCCGGGTACCAGGAGATCTCCCCGGTGGTCTCGCCGAGGTCCTCGTCGTCGTCCCCGTCGTCGATCCGCGCGCACGCGGCGAGGAACTCGGCCTTCAGCCGGTCCGCCCAGCGGCCGTAGGGGAGGAGCTCCTGCGGCGGCTCGGCGGCGAAGCGGGGGACGAAGCGATCCACGGGCGGCATAGGCCGCCAAGTCTAGGAGGCGGACAGCTCGAGCATGAGCGTCACCGGGCCGTCGTTGACGAGCTCGACCTCCATGTGCGCGCCGAACACGCCGCGCTGCGCGTCCAGCGCCGCGCAGAACCGCTCGTAGAGCGGCTCGGCGACCTCCGGCCGGGCGGCCGCGACGTAGCTGGGGCGGGTGCCGCGGCGCGTGTCCCCGTAGAGCGTGAACTGGCTGACCACGAGCACCTCGCGGTCGCCGAGCGGCTCGTTCATGCGCCCGTCCGCGTCGGGGAAGACGCGCAGCGCGCGGACCTTCTCGGCGAGCCGGTCGCCGACGGCCGCGGTGTCGTCGTGGGTGATGCCCAGCAGGACGAGCAGGCCGGGGCCGATCGCGCCGACGACCTCGCCGTCGACGGTGACGCTCGCGCGCGCGACCCGCTGGACGAGCGCGCGCATCAGGTCACCGCCGCCAGGACGAGCGCCGCGGTCACGACCGCGGTGGTGGACCAGGCGACCGCGCTCGCGGCGATCCGCAGGTCGAGGCCGTAGACGTGCGCGACGATCAGCGCGTTGATCCCGCACGGCATCGCGGCCTGGGCGAAGTACGCGTCGGGGATGTCGACGGTCGTCAGCGCCCCGACGGTGAGCGCGCCCGCGGCGAACAGCGCCGGGGCCAGGAGCACGCGGCAGCCGAGGATGACGAGCACCGGACGGGTCAGCGGTGGCGGGAAGCGCATGTTGCCGTCCTCCGCCTCCTGGCGCAGGTGCACGCCGAGCGCGAAGAAGCCGACGGGCAGCAGCGCCAGCGCCCCGTAGCGGGCGATGTCCGAGAGCGCCTCGGGCGCCCACGCGTCCGGGGCGACGAGCGCGAGCCCGAGCGCGAGCAGCGGCGGGTTGCGCACGAGGAACGCCCGGACCCGCTCGCGGGGCGTCTCGCCGGCCTTCGTGCCGAGCGCGGCGCCGATCGCGAACGCGGGCACGAACAGCATCGGGACGCTGACCGCGAGGTCCCAGGTGATCGCCTCGGGGATGACGTCGGTCCCCAGGACCGCGGCGGTCAGCGGCAGGCCGAGGTAGCCGGTGTTGGCGAGGATGCTGCCGACGACCACGGCACCGGTCGCGGCGTCGTCGAGGTGCAGCAGCCGGCGGGCGAGCTGGAACGCGACGAGCCCGACGATCGCGAGCTCGGTGTAGGCGAGCAGCAGGCCGACCCCGAGCCCGGCGGTGAGCTCCAGCCGGGTGACCGCGAAGAACGTGATCAGCGGCAGCAGCCCGTACAGCAGCACGTCGAACGCGCGACCCGTGCCCGCGACCGCGCGCTCGCCCCAGCGGGCCTCGGACGCCATGCCGGCCGCGGCCGACGTGATGATGCCGACGAGGACGAGCAGCACGGCTCAGGCGTCGCGCAGCTCGGCGGCGGCGGTCTCGGGCGCCACGACGTTCAGGTGCAGGCCGGTGCCGAGCTCGAGCCCGGCGAGCGGCGTCAGGCGCGGCAGCAGGTCCACGTGCCAGCAGAAGTGCTCGGAGCCCTGCGGCGCGGTCCGCACCCAGAGCGTCAGCGGCGGCGGGGCCCCGAAGCGGCGGGCGAGCCGGCCGAGCACGTCGTGCAGCAGCACGGCGACCCCGTCCCCGGCGTCCGCGAACGACATCTGCGGGGTGCGCGGCACGAGCATCAGCTGGTAGGGGGCGCGGCTGGCGAACGGCGCGATCACGACCGCCTCCTCGCCGACCGCGACGAGCCGGTCGCGCAGGCGCACCTCCTCCTGGAGCAGGTCGCCGAGGAGGTTGCCGCCCATCGTCCGGGTGGCGTACGCCCCGAACCGCTCGCGCTCGCGGGCGACCAGCGCGGGCACGAAGTCCATCGCGTACAGCTGCGCGTGCGAGTGGGCGCGCGACGCTCCGCCCCCCGGCCGCTCGTTGACGTGCACGTGCACGTAGGAGGCGGCCGCGTGCGCGCGCATCCGCTCGCGCCAGACCGCGACGGCGTCGACGGCGCGCTGCTGTGGCAGCTCGGCCAGGCACGCGACCGGCTCCGGCGCGGTGACGATCACCTCGTGCGTGCCCGCGGCCGGGAGCGCGGTGAAGAGGTCGGGCTTCGCGAACCGCTCGGGCGGGCTGGCGGCCGCGTCGGGCGTGAGCGCCGGGTAGCGGTTGGGCACGACGCGGACGCCCCAGCCGGGCGTGTCGGGGGCCCGGCCGGCCGGCCCGGTCGCGTGCAGCTCGGGCGGGGTCTGCGCCTCGTTGCCCTCCGCGAACGGGTCGTCGGCCGGATCGACCGCGGGCACGGGGGCGACCGTGAACGCCGTCCCGGCGCCGCCACGGGCCGCCCGCTCCGGGGCGATCAGGGCACGCAGGCCGGTGAGGGCGTCGATGCGGACTTCGGGCACGCCTCCAGACTACGGACGCGGTCGCCGCAGCTCCGCGACGACCGTCCCGTCGCGCAGGAGCCGCACGGTCTCGTCGTGGTCCTCGACGTGTCGCACGAGGTCGGCCACCCGCAGCTCGGGTGTGACGTCGACCTCGTACGTGCGCGGCTCCTCGGCCATCGCGTGCTGCGCGCGGGCCGCCGCGGGCAGCGCCACGCGCAGCCGGTCGAGCGTGTCGTACATCCGCTCCCGGTGGACCCGCACCAGCCCCTCGCCAGGGTCGCCGATCTGCTCGCGCAGGGCATCGACGAGCTCGACCAGCGCGGCCGGCGTGCCGAGCCGCCGGGAGACCGCCTCGATCGTCGTGAGGTGCCGCCAGGCTTCGGCGCGGTCGATCTCGACCCTGCCGCCGAAGACGCTCGGCCGGCCCTCGTGCAGGAGGTCGTCGAGGCCATCGACCAACACGAGGAACCCGCGGAGCTGTTCGTGGAGCTGATCGTTCACCGCCGGACGGTACCCCGACGCCCTTGACCTCAACCGTGGTCGAAGGTGCACGCTGGATCCATGACCACCTTCACCACCCCCAGCCAGCAGATCGTCGACGTCGTGACCACGTGGGAGGGCGTGACCACCCACTGGGGCGACCGCGGCGAGCTGTCGTTCCGCGTCGGTCGCCGCGAGATCGGCCACCTGCACGGCGATCACGCCGCCCACTTCCTGTTCTCCCGCGGGCTCGCGAGCGAGCTGCGCGCGGCGGGTCGCGTGGGACCGCACCCGATCTTCCCCGAGCACCCGAAGCTCGCCGCCCGCCCGATCCGCAACGCGATCGACGTCGCCGACGTGATCGAGCTGCTGAAGCTCAACCACGAACAGCTGCTGGCCCGCGCGGCCGCGTGAGCGGCCGCCGGACCACCACCGCACGCCGCGGCGGGTCAGTCCCCGCCGCGGACGACGGCGACGAGCACCGGCCGGATCAGCGGCCAGGGGTCGCGGGTCTTGCGCCCGCGCGGCTCGAACCGCTCGGTCAGCGCCAGGCCGCGCATCGTCGCCAGCACGGTCAGCAGGCGGCCCTCCATGTCGGCGTCGCGCAGGCCGTCGGTCAGCAGGTTCGACGACAGCGACGCGACGCTGCGGGCCATCATCCGCTCGAGCGGCACGAGGCGCTCGTGCAGCTCCGGGTCGTCGGCGGCGGCCACCCAGACCTTCACGAACACCGTGAAGATGTCGCTGGAGAAGTCCCCCCACAGCAGGTCCAGGAGCGCGCCCGCCTGGCCGTCGGCGTCGTCCCCGATCGCGGTGAGCCGCTCGCCGAGGTCGCTGATCCGCTGCTCGGTCAGCCGCTCGACCGCCGCGGTGACGAGGTCGACCCGGTAGGGGAAGTGGTGCGTCTGCGCGCCCTGCGAGACCCCGGCGAGCTCGGCGACCCGGCGCGTCGTGGTGGCGGCGTAACCGGCCTCCAGCAACGACTCGATCGTCGCGTCCAGGAGCTTGGCGCGCGTCTCGGCGGTCCGCTGCTCCTGGGTGCGTCGGGGCCGGGCCGGCGGCGTCGTGCCCGTGGCCCGGCGGACGGCCTTCACCGCCGCCTTCCCGGAGCGCTGGACGGCGCGCCGCGGGTCGTCGAGCGGTGAAGGGGGCATCCGCGGAGTCTCCCAGAGACCCGCTCAGAGGCCCATCGTGCGCCCGATGAGCTCCTTCATGATCTCGTTGGTGCCCGCGTAGATCTTCGTGATCCGCGAGTCCAGCCAGACCTTCGAGATCGGGTACTCGGTGGTGTAGCCGTAGCCGCCGTGGAACTGCACGCCGGTGTCCGCGATCTTGCAGAGCAGGTCGGTGGTGACGTACTTCGCCATCGCGGCCTCCTCGACGGTGCAGGTGCCCTGCACGTACCGCTCGATGCAGCGGTCGACGAAGCAGCGGCCCATCTCGACCTCGGTGCGCAGCTCGGCCATCGTGAAGCGGATGTGCTGGTTGGAGCCGATCGGCTTGCCGAACGCCTTGCGCTCCTTGACGTAGTCGAGCGTCATGTCGAGCGCCTTCTCGCAGCCGGCGATCGAGGTCACGGCGAGCGTCAGGCGCTCGGGCACGAGCCGCGAGACGAGCTGCAGGAAGCCGGAGCCCTCCGGGCCCAGCAGGTTCTCCTGCGGGACGCGGACGTCCTCGAAGAACAGCTCGGCGGTGTCGGAGGCGTGCTGGCCGACCTTCTCGATCTGCTTGCCGCGCTCGAAGCCCGGCATGCCGCGCTCGACGACGAACATCGACAGGCCCCCGTGCTTGTCGTCGCTGGTGCGCGCGGCGACGAGCACGAGGTCGGCGTTGATGCCGTTGGTGATGAAGGTCTTCGCCCCGTTGATGACGTAGTCGGTGCCGTCGCGCCGCGCGGAGGTCTTGATGCCCGCGAGGTCGGAGCCGGTGCCGGGCTCGGTCATGGCGATGGCGAGGATCTGCTCACCGGACGCGATGCCGGGGAACCAGCGGCCCTTCTGCTCGTCGTTGGCGGACGAGATCAGGTAGGGCAGCACGACGTCGGTGTGCAGCAGCGGGCCGCCGATCGCGTCGCCGACGCCCGCCTTGACGCCCTCCTCGCCGAGGACGACGTTGAAGCGCCAGTCGTCGATGCCGTTGCCGCCGTACTCCTCCGGCACCTCCATGGCGAGGAAGCCGTGCTCGGCGCACTTCGTGAAGAGCTCGCGCGGGACGATCTGCGCCTTCTCCCACTCGGCGTAGTGCGGGACGACCTCGCGCTGCAGGAAGGTCGCGTAGCTCTCGCGGTAGTCGTGGTGCTCGGGCTCGAAGATCGTGCGCTTGCTCGGGGCGGGGGCGGTGGTGGCCATGTTCATGCTGCCTTCGTGTAGAGGGAGACCACGGCGGCGCCGCCGAGGCCGATGTTGTGCTGGAGGGCGACGGTGGCGCCCTCGACCTGTCGCTGGTCCGCCTGGCCGCGGAGCTGCCAGGTCAGCTCGGCGCACTGGGCGAGGCCCGTCGCGCCGAGCGGGTGGCCCTTGGAGATGAGGCCACCGGAGGGGTTGACGACGGGGCCGGCCCCGCCGTAGGTGGTCGCCTCGGACTCCACGAGCGTGTGGCCCTCGCCCTCGGCGGCGAGGCCGAGCGCCTCGTAGGTCACGAGCTCGTTGGCGCTGAAGCAGTCGTGCAGCTCGATGACGTCGACGTCGGCGATGTCGACCTGCGCCTCCTGCAGCGCGGCGGTCGCGGCCTTGCGGCTCATGTCGGCGCCGACGAGCGTGCGCGCGGAACGCGAGCTGAAGGTGTCGGGCACGTCGGTGACGAGCGCCTGGCCGGCGAGCTCCACGGCGCGGTCCCAGAGGTCGTGCTCGTCGACGAACCGCTCGGAGGCGATGATCGCGGCACCCGCGCCGTCGGAGGTCGGGGAGCACTGCAGCTTCGTCAGCGGCGCGTAGATCTCGGGCGCGTCCTTGATCTCCTGCAGCGTGTACTCGGTCTGGAACTGCGCGTAGGGGTTGTTGACCGAGTGCTTGTGGTTCTTCCAGCCGATCCAGGCGAAGTGCTCGGGCTTGGAGCCGTAGAGCTCCATGTGCTCGCGCCCGGCCATGCCGAACATCTGCGGGGCGAAGGGCGCCTGCTCCCACTCGCGCAGCTCGCCGAGGGCCATGACGTGCTTGTCCATGGGGTTGGTCCGGTCGGGGTACTTCATCCCGAGCGAGCCCTTCTCCATCTTCTCGAAGCCGAGCGCGAGCGCGCACTCGGCGAGGCCGGCGCGGACCGCGCGGCGCGCGAGGTACAGGGCGCTGGAGCCGGTGGAGCAGTTGTTGTTGACGTTGACCACCGGGATGCCGGTGAGCCCGAGGCCGTACACGGCCCGCTGGCCGGCGGTCGAGTCGCCGTAGCAGTAGCCGACGTAGGCCTCCTGCACGGCGTCGTAGCCGATGCCCGCGTCGGCGAGGGCGGCGCTGCCCGCCTCGACGGCCCAGTCGGGGTAGTCCCCTTCCTTCGTGCCGGGCTTGGAGAACGGGGTCATGCCGACGCCGATGACGTACGTGCGGTTGCTCATGGGCGCGCAAGGTAGCAGATACCGAACGCACGCTATGTAAGTCGGCGGGGCGGCGCGCGCAGCCCCTGCGGCGGGCGCCGCGGGGGCGCGCCGCCGGGCCGGTCAGGCCTCGTACTCGGCGAGCTTGCGCTTGAGGACCTTGCCGGTCGGGTTGCGCGGCAGCGTGTCGAGGAAGACGACCTCGCGGGGCACCTTGTAGCGCGCGAGGTTCTCCTTCACGAGGGTCTTGAACTCCTCCTCGGAGGCCTCCTCGCCGGGCAGCAGCGCGACGAACGCGCGCAGTCGCTTGCCGAACGTCTCGTCGTCGACGCCGATCACCGACGCCTCCGCGACCTTCGGGTGCGAGTGCAGCAGCTCCTCGACCTCGGCCGGGAAGACGTTCTCGCCGCCCGAGACGATCATGTCGTCGTCGCGGCCGTCGATGAACAGCAGCCCGTGCTCGTCGACGTGGCCGACGTCGCCGGTCGCCATGTGCCCGTCGATGACCTCCCTTGCCGCCGCCGCCGGTGTAGCCCTCGAACGCGAAGCCGTTGCTGACGAAGATCCGGCCGGTGACGTGCGGCTCGGTGATGAGCTCGCGCTGCTCGTCGTAGAGCCGGACGGTCGTGCCGCGCGGCGAGCGCCCCACGCAGTCCGGGGCGATCGCGAGCTCCTCGGGGGTGGCGACCGTCGCGTAGGCGACCTCGGTCGAGCCGTACAGGTTGTAGACGACGGGCCCGAACGCCTTCGTCGTGCGGCGGCAGAGCTCGCCGCCGAGCTGCGACCCGCCGACGAACACGATCCGCAGGGCGCTGAGGTCGAGGCTCTCGCGGACCGCGGGATCGACCTCGAGCATCCGCGTGAGCATGATCGGCACCGAGATGAACGCGGAGGCCCGGTGCTCGGCCAGGTCGCGCAGGGCCTGCTCCGGGTCGAACTTGCGGCGCAGCACGAGCGTCGAGCCGAGGCCGACGCCCAGGACGACGTGGGCGAGGCCGAGCGCGTGGAAGATCGGCGGCCCGATGACCGTCGTCTCGCCGCCCTTGAAGGGGATGCGGCCGACGAGCGAGCCCGGCAGGATCAGCGACTTCGGCGTCGGCCGCGGCGCGCCCTTGGGCGTGCCGGTCGTCCCGCTGGTCAGCACGATGAGCTTCGCGGCGGCGCCGACCCGCGGCGGCGGGGCGGTGGAGGAGCGGGCGACGACCGCGTCGATCGTGTCGTCGGCGGGCTCGTCGGTCCACGCGCGCAGGCGGCCCGCGCGCGGCTCGAGGCCCTCGAGGAACGCCGAGTACTCGTCGTCGTGGATCAGCAGGTCGGTGCCCTCGCGCCCGGCGACCTCGCGGATCTGCGGGCCGGCGAAGTCCGTGTTCAGCAGCACGAGCCGCACGCCCGCCTTGGCGCCGGCGAACAGCGCGATGACGAAGCCGCGGTGGTTGCGGGCGAGGAGCGCCACGCCGTCGCCGGGGCCGAGGCCGCGCTCGCGGAAGTGGTTGGCCAGTGCGTTGGAGGCGGCGTCGAGCTCGGCGTAGGTCATCTCGCCGCGCTCGTCGCGGATCGCGATCGCGTCGGGGACGCGCTGCGCGACCGCGGCGATCGAGCCGCCGAGCAGCCCGTAGCGCAGGTAGCAGGAGACGGCCTTGGCGGTCTTGTGCGGCGGCTGGGGGTGGAGCATCCCCACCTCGCGCAGGCGGTTCGCGTAGAACAGCTCGTTCCCGATCCGGGTCGCCACGCGGGCGGCGGGGGCGGGGACGCGGGCGAGGAGGTCGGTCACGGCAGCCATGCGCGCCAAGATACCGACGGGGCGTTCTGCGGGAGGAGTCGCCGCCCGCGGTCCGAGCGCCCGGTCGGGCGTCCCGGCCGCAGGACGGCTTCCGCATCAACGTAGCAAGCGTTCGGTAAGTTGCGCAACCGGGCGCTACGTGCGACGCGCCAGGCCCGAGCGGGGCGGCAGCGGGAAGAAGCCGCTCGTGCGCTCGACGTACTCGGCGTAGCCCTCGCGGCGCGAGCCGATCGTCTTCTCCAGGCGCTCCTTGCCGGAGGTCTTCGTCAGCAGCTGGGTCATGATCAGCGGGCCCACGACGGTCCACCACGCGCCGCTCTCGAGCGCCACGAGGTAGATGCCCCACCACACGCAGAAGTCCCCGAAGTAGTTGGGGTGGCGCGTGTAGCGCCACAGGCCCCGGTCCATGACCTTGCCCTTGTTCGCCGGGTCGGCCTTGAAGCGCGCGAGCTGCGCGTCCCCGACCGCCTCGAAGAACAGCCCGACGGCCCACAGCACCACGCCGGCGATCGCGAGCGCGCCGACCGCGTCGTCCTGCGCGGCGGCCGCGGTGACCGGCAGCGACACGAGCAGGACGAGCACGCCCTGGAGGCCGAACACCATCCCGAGGCTCACGAGCGGGAAGCGGTCCCCGTGCTTCTCGCGCATCTCGACGTAGCGGTAGTCCTCGCCCTTCTCGTGCAGCTTGCGCCGCGTCAGGTAGAGCCCGAGCCGCAGGCCCCAGAGCCCGACGATCACGAGCAGCAGCAGCCGACGGCCGTCGTCGCCGTCACCGGCGAGGAACGCGGCCGCGGCGACCACGACATACGCGAAGCCCCAGACGGGGTCGACGATCGACACGTCCTTCAGCCGCAGCGACAGCAGCCAGGTGCCGAGCATCAGCACGGCGACCGAGGCGGCGGCGGCGATCAGGACGGTGCCCATGTCAGGCGGTACGGGGCTCGAGGAGGTAGTGGCTCACGAGCCACTCGTTTCCGTGTCGCCACTTCCAGATCTCGTCGGTCGAGATGAGGAACAGCCGCCAGCCCCCGAGGACGACCCGGGCGCGGTCGGGCGGGAAGACGGTCTCGAGGATTCGCAGCGCCTCGTCGCGGCGGCCGTCGAGGTTCGCCAGCCAGGCCACGAGCGTCTTCGCGTAGTGCCGGCCGTCGACGACCCAGCGGTCGCGCACGACGAGGTCGTCCTGGAAGTGCAGCAGCAGCTCGTGGCTGGGCATCAGCCCGGCGGTGAAGAACCGCTCGGCCGCCCACGTGCCCTCGAACAGGTACGGGACCTGCCGCTGGCTGAACACGTGGATGAACAGCTTGCCCTCGGGCTCCAGCCACGTGCTGACGCGGCGCAGCAGCTCCTTCCAGTTGCGCATGTGCTCGAACATCTCGATCGACATCACGCGGTCGAACCGCCGGTCGGTCGCGAAGACGTTCACGTCGCAGGTCTGGATCTCGAGGTTCGTGAAGCCCTTCTCGCGGGCGATGCCCTCGATGTACTCGCGCTGGCCGTGCGAGTTCGAGACGCCGAGGATCGTGGCGTTCGGATACTGCTCGGCGAGCCACAGCGACAGCGAGCCCCAGCCGCACCCGAGGTCGAGGATCGTCATCCCGTCGCGGACCTGGGCGCGCTCGCAGGTCAGCCGCAGCATCGCCTCCTCGGCCTGCGCGAGCGTCTGCACGCCGTCGGCCCACAGGCAGCCGCTGTACTTGCGCCGCGGCCCGAGGATCAGGCCGATGAAGTCGGCCGGCAGCTCGTAGTGCTGCTCGTTGGCCTCCTGCGTCGCCTCGGCGATCGGGCCGGTGGACTTGTGCGCGACGAGCTCGCGCAGCCGCTGGTCCTGCGCCTCGATGCCGCCGCGGCGCTCGCGGCGGACGCGGTCCCAGGCGCCGTAGCGGGAGCCCAGGCGCAGCACGGGGTCGGGGATGAGGTCGCGCTGCAGCGCGCGATCGAGCAGCTCGTAGCGGTCAGGCATCGATGCAGGTCTACGCGCCAGCCGCCGGTGACGGATCAGCGGCCGGGTCGCCCCGGCGGGGTTTGCGGGCCCTCGTGCCGGACACCCCGGACCCATGCTCTACACCATCGTCCTGATCCTGCTCGTCATCGCGCTCGTGATGTTCATCACCGGCCGCCGCCGCGTCTGACCCGCCCCCGCGCGGCCGGGGCGCAGCCCCGTCAGCCGCCGAGCGCGTAGCGCCGGATGTCGGCCGCGAGGTCGGCTTCGTCGGCGTAGAGGCCCTGCTTCGTGAAGACCTTCTCGCCGCGGGCGTCGAAGAAGATGGTGGCCGGGTAGGCGGCGCTCACGCCGAGGTCGAGCGCCGCCTTCTCGTTCGGGTCCTTGTAGCTGGGGTAGCTCACGGGGAAGTCGCCGAGGAACTCGCGCGCGTCGCCGTCGTTGTCCCCGGAGTTCAGGCCCAGGAAGGCGACCCGCTTGCCGAACTCCACCGACAGGTTCTGGAAGTGCGGGAACTCGGCGCGGCACGGACCGCACCACGACGCCCACTTGTTCACGATGACCGGGGTGCCGGCCTCGCGTAGGGCGGCGAGGCGCTGCTCGACCGCGTCGCGGCCCCCGCCGAGCAGCTGCGAGGACTGCTCGTGGATCGCCGCCAGCGGCGCCGGGGACCCGGTCAGCTCCTGCTCGATCTGGGACGGCGAGTAGCGCAGCTCGTCCTGCGACGGCGCGGCGTTGTCGCTGCCCGTCTGCGAGAGCCCGACGGCGACGAGGGCGACGAGCGCCACGAGTCCCACGGCGATCAGGAGCTTGGTGCGCATGCACGCAGGATGGCAGAGGGCGAGACGCGGTCCGCCGTCAGCTATGCTCCTGGGCACCGCGGCGCGAGGGGCACGGACAGGAGCCACCCCCGCCCGCCCAGCCGGGATCCGTCCCGGGCCGTTCCGACCGCCACGGCGAACCGTTCGCCCGACGCGGTCCCTCCCCGATTTCCGTGCCGCCCATGGCCGACTCCACGATCGTGGCCTCCGAGGCCGCTGCCCTTCCCGATTCCCGCCGCGTGGCGCAGGCGGAGGAGCTGACCCGCGAGCGCTTCATCCACGAGGGCGAGACGCCCGAGGTCGCGCTCGCACCCGGCACCGCGCGCCGCCGGGCGCTCGACGCGGCGCTGCTGGAGGTCGACGCCGGACGGAGCACCCCGTCGACGAAGTGGCGGCGCCGCTACTCGCTGCTGCTCGGCCTCGAGCGCGTGCTGTCCGACGACGAGCCGCGCCTGGCCGACGGCACGCTGCTCAACCCGCACCAGGTCGACGCGCTGGCCGGCACGCTGACCGCGCTGCTCGCGACGGCCCAGAGCGCCGACCTCGGGGCCGACGAGGCCGACGAGATCGAGGTCGCCGCTCCGGTCTTCGCGGTCGACGACCACGCCGAGGCGGAGGCGCGCGCGGCCGCCGCGGCGCTCGAGCAGGAGCTCGAGGGCTACGACATCGACGACGCGTTCGCGCTCGACGAGGACGACGAGGACGACCACGCCGCCGCAAAGTCCGAGGACGAGGACGACGCCGCCGACGAGGACGTCGACGAGGACATCGACCGCGTCGCGCTCGACGACCCCAACGCGCACAAGCGGTTCTGGTTCGAGCACGCCACGGGCGCCGGCAAGACGGTCGCCGCGATGGGGTTCGTCGCCGCCACCCGCACCGGCGGCGTCCTGATCCTCACGCACCGCCGCAACCTCGTCGACCAGTTCCTCGGCGAGCTGCGCACCCGCGGCTACGGCGACCGCGAGTCGCCGCCGCTGCTCGGGGGCGACGGCGTCGAGGCGGGCAACGGGCCGGTCACGGTCGAGACCTATCAGTGGTTCGTGCGCAACGCGGGCCGCATCTCGCCCGCCTACACGGTCGTCATCTGCGACGAGGCCCACACCGCGCTGGGCGAGAAGACCTCGCAGGCGATCCGCGAGTGGACCGGCCCGGTCTTCATCGGCATGACCGCGACGGGCGCGCTGATCGCCCGCCACGTCACCGACCTCTTCCCGACGCAGACCTCCCGCTTCGACCTCGCGCAGGCCGCGCGCCGCGGCGTCATCGCGCCGCTGCGCTGCCTGCGGATCCCGCCCGGCGTCGGGGTGAAGACGATCGCAAAGGTGCCGCTGCGCAAGGGCGACGTCGACGTCGAGTTCGACCAGGACCTCCTCGCCGAGCTGCTGGACCAGCTGCCGTTCAACATGGCGATCGCCGACCTCTACAAGACGCGCTTCAACGGCGTCCCCGGGGTCGTCTACGCGGCGGGCGTGCGCCACGCGTCCAACGTCGCCGAGGCCTTCCGCGACGCCGGCATCAAGGCCGAGGCGGTCTCCGGCGAGACGAAGAAGCGCGACCTCGCCGAGATCCTCGCCCGCTACGAGCGCGGGGACATCGACGTCCTCGTCAACGCGCAGCTGCTCGCCGAGGGCTGGAACTCCCCGCGCGCGACCGTCTGCATGCACCTGGCGCCGACCGCGTCCAAGCGCATCTACCAGCAGCGCGTCGGCCGCGTCACGCGCCGCCATCCGGGCAAGGAGGCCGGGGTCGTCGTCGACTTCGTCGCGCCCGCCACCCGCCACGACGACCCGGTCGTCACCCTGCACTCGCTGCTGGACCGCGACGTCTACCGCGGCGGCGCGATCGTCGTCGGCCCGGTGCGCCGCGGCCGCGGTCGGCGCGTGCGCGTCGAGCGCCGCGTCATCCCGGTGTGCGCCGAGGAGGCCCGCCGCCACGAGGTCTTCGAGCGCGAGCTCTGGCGGATCGCGGTCGAGCACCTCGAGTGGGGCGAGCAGCACATGTGGGCCGCGCTGGCCGGGGCGCGCGTGCAGTCCGGCGGCTGGCGCCGCGCCCGGGCGATGCTGCACTTCGACCGCACCGGCGAGCTCAAGCGCCAGTTCCTCGTCAACACGGTCAAGCGCAACGCCTCCTCGCAGCTGCGGATCCGCGCGCTGCAGGAGATCGCCGCCTCGCGCGACCCGGAGGCGTTCGACGTCGCGCACGACGAGGTCGGCACCTGGGCGCGCGACGCGCGCCGCGAGGGCACGAAGGTGCTGCTGCAGGCGCTGACCGAGAAGCGCATCGGCCGCCGCGATCAGAACAACGCCTGGATCTGGCGGCTGGCGGAGTACACGCGCGAGCTGCACGAGGAGTACGCCGTCCAGCGCTGGCCGGAGACGAAGCGGCTGCTCGGCCTGCTCGTCAACTCGGCCGGCGGCGCGCACGCGCGCAACGCGCGGCGGCTGGTCCAGGTCGCCAAGACGAAGGACCGCCGCCTGAGCGCCGCGATCCTCGCCGCTGCGGTGGCCCACACGCCTGAGGCGGAGTCGGTGCTGCGTGATGCGCGGACGCGGATGTCGCGCAAGCCCAGCGCCCTGTCGCGCGAGCTGCTGCGCAACTTCCCCAAGGCCAAGCGCGGCCGGCGGCGCCGCAAGAAGAAGGGTGCGGGCGGCGCGGAGGCGGCTGCGGCGCCCGAGGCGGTCGCCGCGGCGACCGTCGAGTCCGGGCCCGACGTCGTCGACCTGATCGCCGACGCGGCCGCGACGTTGCCGAAGTCCCGGCGCAGCGCGAAGCCCGTCGCGCCCGTCGAGGCGCCCGCCGCCGACGGCGACCAGGACGCGGACGGCCTGCCGCTGCGCTCGCGCCAGCCCCGGCGGCCCGTGAAGGTCACCAACGAGCAGCCCGAGGTCGAGCCGCCGAAGCCCGACCGCTCGGCGGACGGGACCGTCGTGCAGCGGCCGGTCGCGCTGCGCAAGGTCACGATCACGCCCGACGAGGACGAGCAGCCGACGCCACGGCGCCGGGCCGGGTCGCGCCGGCGCAAGGGCGCCGCCAAGGACGCTGCCGCCGAGGCGCCCGCCGCGACCGAGGAGGCCCCGACGTCCAAGCGCGCCCGGCGGCGCCGCGCGAAGAGCTCCGCGCAGGCGGACGCGGCCGAGCAGGCGACCGGCGCCTCGTCGCCGGACCCCGCCGAGACGCCGGCGGCGAAGCCGGCGACGCGCACGACGGCGAAGCGCAAGGCCGCCGCGTCCGGCGGCGAGGACGCGCCCGCCCCTGCGTCGCGCAGGCGCGCGACGAAGGCGAGCGACGGCGACGCCCCGGCCCCCGCCCGGAAGGCCGCGACGAAGGCGAGCGACGGCGACGCCCCGGCCCCCGCGACGCGCAAGCGCGCGACGAAGAAGACCGACGGTGACGCCCCGGCCCCCGCCCGCAGGGCGGCGGCGAAGGCGACCGACGGTGACGCTCCGGCCTCTGCGACCCGCAGGCGCGCGACGAAGAAGACCGACGGTGACGCTCCGGCCCCAGTGAAGGCGCGCGCGACGAAGGCCGCCGCGCCCGCGGCCGACGCGGACGCCGAGGCGCTGCGTCGCAAGCGCTCCGAGGCCGCGAAGAAGGCCGCGGCCACGCGCAAGGCCAACGCGGCGCGCAAGGCGGCCGAAGCCGCCGCGGCCGCGACCGACGGCTAGCGCGGCTTCGCGCCGCCGGGCTGCTTGAGCGCCTCGGCGGCCGCCTTCGCCTTGTCCTTCGTCGTGCCCTTGCTCTTGGCGATGTCCTTGAGCTCGTTGAGGTCCTGCTTGAGGGCCTCCTGGCCGCCGCGCTTCTCGATCACGGCGTCGGCCTGCTTCTTGGCCTTCCCGAGCATGCTCTTGAGGTTCATCCCTCGAGGCTAGCGCGACCGCTCCAGGTGGACCTCACCTGCGTCCAGCGCGGTGCGCCCGCCGCCCGGCAGGGCGACGACGAGCCGGCCGAGCCCGTCGATCCCCGAGGCGATGCCGTGCCCCTGCGCCCAGCGCACCTCGCGACCCGCGAGCCCGTCGCGGGCGCGCCAACGGTCCAGCAGGGCGTCGGACGGCAGTCCGAGCACGGCGTCGAGCGCGTCCAGCAGGGACGCCAGGACCGTCTCGAGCTCGCCCGGCGAGCGCTCCATCGAGGCCGCCGTCGCGTGCAGCTCCGGCGGCAGGTCCGCGACCCGCACCGCGACGTTCAGCCCGATCCCGATGATCGCCCAGCCCTCCTGCGGGCGCCCCTCGCAGAGGATCCCCGCGACCTTCCGGCCCGGACCCGCGTCGGTGTCGTCCCCGGGCAGCAGGACGTCGTTGGGCCACTTGATGCGCGCCGCCTCCCCGACGACGTCGGTCACCGCCACCGCCGCCGCCAGCGGCAGCAGCGCGAAGCGGTCGCCCGCCCCGCGGACGACGACGCTCATCAGCAGCGCGTGCCCGGCCGGGGCCGACCACGTGCGACCCTGCCGGCCGCGCCCGGCGCTCTGCGCCCCGGCGGTGACGAGCGTGCCGTGCGGCGCGCCCGCGGCGGCCAGCTCGCGCGCGCGGTCGTTCGTCGAGGTGGTCTCGCGCAGGTGCAGCCGCGGGGTCCCCAGCGCGGTCACGCCGGTGAGATCCGAACCTCGGCGTCGAGCTCGAGCCCCAGCGCGTCCCGGGCCGAGCCGCGGTTCACGGCCAGGGCGAGCGTGCGGTACGCGTCCTCGTAGACGAGCAGCCCGCCCGCCTCGACGTCGGCGAACGTCGTCGCGTAGCGGGCGTCGCGGCCGTTGACGCGCACCGGGGTGCCCAGGCGCAGCCCCGACCCCGTCAGCTCCTCGTGCTCGACGTCGAGCGTCACGTTGCCGAAGCGGTCGAACGCGATCGCGTGCGCCACCAGCCCGTCCCCGTCGGCCATCGCCAGCGGCATGCCGATCAGCAGGATCTCGTCGGCGTCCAGCGGCTCCCCGGCGGCCGCGAGCGGCTCCCCGGCGGCGATCGCCGCGGCCACGGGCGCGAACACGTCACGGCCGTGGAACGTGGCGGCCGCGGCCTCCAGGCGGTGCGGCGACCGCGTCACGTCGACCGCCTCGACCACGCCGCCGAAGCGCTGCGCCGCGAGCGACAGCAGCCCGTTGTCCGGCCCGACGAGCACCCGGTCCTCGTCGGCGCAGCGCAGCGCCACCGCGCGACGCTGGGTGCCGACCTCCGGGTCGACGACCGCCAGGTGCACGCCGGGCGGGAAGTACGGCAGGGCGCGGCGCAGCACCAGCGCGCCGGTGCGGACGTCGTGGCGCGGGATCCCGTGCGTCACGTCGATGACGCGGACGTCCGGGGCGATGCGGGCGATCACGCCGTGGCACACGCCGACGAAGTCGTCGTCGAGGCCGTAGTCGGAGAGGAAGGTGAGGAGCGTCATGCGCAGCCGATCCTAGCCGCGCCGGGTTCGTGCCCCGCAAGCAGCGGGAGCGGCCGCGCCCCGAGGGTCCAGTCCCGAGACGCGGCCGCTGAAATCCCGCAAATGACGCACGCGCGGAGGTTCCAAGACCGCAGTGCGATGCACATGGTCAGGGGTCAGCGGTCCCCGACCATCCGTTGCAACACGGTTCTTACCCCACAGTTGGCCGATCTCACCCAGATTTCTCAAGCTGGCGCGTCGGCGTCATGTTTCGGGGGATCTGCGACACCCTGCGGTGGAACGGCAACGGCGCCTGCATCCGCGACGAGCGCCGCGATCAGCCCGTCCGGATCGTGCTGCGTCGCCTCGACGTGCGGCGTCAGCCCGTGCGCCCGCAGCGCCTCCGACGTGACCGGGCCGATCGACGCCAGCCGCGCGCTGCAGCCCGCCACGAGCGCGGCATCCCCGACCGCCTCGACGAAGAACCGCACGCTGCTCGCGCTCGTGAAGGTGATGTAGTCGGCGTCCAGCGCGGCCGTCCGCGCAGCGTCGTCCAGCGGCTCGGCGACCGTGCGGTACAGCGGCAGGATCTCGACCTCCGCCCCGCGCTCGCGCAGCGCGTCCGGCAGGACGTCTCGCGCCTCCTCCGCCCGCGCGATCAGCGCGCGCGTGACCGGCACCTCGCGCAACGCCTCCACGAGCGACTCGGCGATCGACCGCGGCGGCACGACGTCCGCCTCGATCCCGCCGGCGCGCAGCGCCCGCGCGGTCCCCGGTCCGATCGCCGCGATCCGCGGGCCCGCCAGGGCGCGCGCGTCCCGCACGCTCTCCAGCAGCCGCGCCGCGCCGTTGGGACTCGTCACGCAGACGAGGTCGAAGTCCTGCAGCGCCGGCACCGTCACCGGCAGCGGCTCGATCCGGATCGCGGGCGCCTCGACCGCCGTCGCGCCCAGCGCCCGCAGCCGGCCCGCCAACGCGCTGGCCTGCGCGCGGGCGCGCGTCACGGCGATCGTGCGGCCCGCCAGCGGTCGCGCCTGCTCGAGCCACGCGAGCTCGTCCCCGAGCGCCGCGACGTCCCCGATCACCGTGATGGCCGGGGCGCGCATGCCCTCCTCCACCGCCCGCTGCGGCAGCGTCCCGAGCGTCGCGACGAGCGACCGCTGGTCGCCGAAGGTGCCGCGCATGACGATCGCGGCGGGCTGCTCGGCGGGCCGGCCGCCCGCGATCAGCTGCTCGCTGATGCGCGGCAGCTGCTTGACGCCCATGTAGAAGACGAGCGTGCCCGGGAACGCCGCCAGCGCCGGCCAGTCCACCTGCGTCTCCGGCTTGGCCGGGTCCTCGTGCCCGGTCACGAACGCCACCGCCGGCGCCAGACGCCGCTGCGTGACCGGGATGCCCGCGTAGGCGGGCGCCGCCACGCCGGAGGTCACCGCCGG
Organism: Conexibacter sp. W3-3-2; assembly: GCF_009707605.1. Classification (NCBI taxonomy): domain Bacteria; kingdom Bacillati; phylum Actinomycetota; class Thermoleophilia; order Solirubrobacterales; family Conexibacteraceae; genus Conexibacter; species Conexibacter sp. W3-3-2. The sequence goes on from NZ_WLYW01000001.1 coordinate 3,198,176, forward strand.
CACCACCTCGAACGGCACGCCGGCCGCCCGGCACGCCTGGGCCTCCTCGCCGCCGCGCCCGAAGACGAACGGGTCGCCGCCCTTCAGCCGCACGACCGACCGGCCGTCCAGCGCGTGCTGCACCACCAGCGCGGTGGTGTGCTCCTGGGGCACCTGCTTGCCGCCGCCGATCTTGCCGACGTCGACGAGCTCCGCGTCCGGACGGCAGCCGTCCAGGGCGTCCGCCGGGATGAGCTTGTCGAAGAGGACGACGTCCGCGCTCTCCAGCAGCTCCAGGGCCCGCACGGTCATCAGGCCGCGGTCGCCGGGACCGGCGCCGACGAGATAGGCGGTGCCGGGGACGGCGGCGCTCACGACAGGACCTCCGGGGTCTGGTCCAGCAGGGCACGGGCCCCGGCGGCGAGCAGGCGCTCACCCAGCCGGCGGCCCAGGTCGACGGGCAGCTCGCCGGGCCCCGCCTGCAGCGCGTCGGTGACCACCGCGCTGCCGTCGGGGGCGCCGACCCAGCCGTGCAGCTCCAGGCGGTCCTCGTCGCCACGCACCGCCCGGGCGCCGACCGCGCTGTGGCAGTCCGCCCCGAGGGTCCGGACGGCCTCGCGCTCGGCGGCGAGCGTGTCGTGCGCGTCGCGGTCGCTCAGCGCGTCGAGGGCGGCGCGGGTGGTCGTGTCGTCGGCCCGGCACTCCAGGGCCAGGCTGCCCTGGCCCGCGGCGGGCACGAACGTCCGGGCGGGCAGCGGCGTGCCGACCGCGTCGAGGTCGTGACCGAGCCGTCGCAGGCCGGCCGCGGCGAGCACGATCGCCGCGAGGTCCCCGCGCTCCAGCAGGGCCAGGCGCGTCCCGACGTTGCCGCGGATCTCCACGATCTCGAGGTCCGGGCGCGCCGCACGCAGCAGCGCGGCGCGGCGCAGGCTGCTCGTGCCGACCCGCGCGCCCGGCGGCAGCTCCTCGACCGTCCCCGCCACGACGCCGCGCGCCGTGCAGAGGACGTCCCGTGGATCCTCGCGGGCCGGGACGCCCGCGATCACGAGACCGTCGGGCAGCGTCGTGGGGACGTCCTTGGCGGAGTGCACGCACGCGTCGACGCGCCCGTCCAGCAGCGCGAGCTCGAGCTCCTTGACCCACTTCTCCTTGTCCGGCGCCGCCCGGTCGCGGTCCCCGGTCGTCGTCACCTCGACGAGCTCGACGTCACCGCCCAGCAGCGACGCGACGTGGTGCGCCTGCGCGAGCGCGAGCGGGCTCGCGCGGGTGCCGATCCTCACGTCGCCGCGGAGCCGTCGCCCGCGCGCCGGCGCAGCGGACGGACCTCGGCGTCGGTCGACCGGGCGGCCTGGTCACGACCCCCGTGGGCGCCGCTCTCCAGGCCGAACAGCTCACGGACGATCTCCAGGCGACCGTGCCCGGGCGTCTCGACGTCGGCGTCCGCCAGCGCCTTGATGCGCAGCGTCGGCTCGTGCAGCACCCGCTGGACGATCGCGCGGGCCATCGCGTCGACCCGCGCGAGGTCGCGCGGCGAGGCGGTCTCCCAGCGGCCCGCGTTCTCCGCCAGCACCTGCTCGGCGACGATGCTCGCCTGCTCGCGCAGCGCGGCGATCGTCGGCAGCACGTCGAGCTGGCCCATCCAGCTCGCGAAGCGGCGGATCTCCTGCTCGACGATCTCGATCGCGTCGTCGCGCTCGCCCTCGCGTCCCTGCAGGTTGCCGGCGACGACCCGCTGGAGGTCGTCGATGTCCAGCAGCGTCACGCCCGGCAGGTCCGCGCAGGCGGCCTCGATGTCGCGCGGGACGGCGATGTCGATGAGGACGAGCGGCCGGCCGTCACGCGCGGCCATCACGAGCTCGAGCTCGTCGACGCCGACGATCGGGTGCGGCGAGGAGGTCGAGGAGACGACGACGTCCGCCGACTCCATCTGCGCGGGCAGGTCGTGCAGCGGCACGACGCTGCCGCCGATCCGCTCGGCCAGCGCGCGCGCCCGGTCGGCGCGACGGTTCGCGACGAACATCGCGGAGACCCCGTGCTCGGCGAACGCCCGGGCGGTGAGCTCGCTCGTCTCGCCCGCGCCGATGATGACGACGTCGCGCGACGCGAGCTCGCCGACGACCTCCTGCGCGAGGTCGACCGCGACGCTCGACACGCTCGTGCGCGCCACGCCGATCTCGGTCTCGGTGCGCACGCGCTTGCCGGTCTGCAGCGCCGCGGTGAAGAGGCGGTTGGTCAGCGGACCGGTGGTGCCGGCGGCGAGCGCGGTCTCGTAGGCGCGCTTGACCTGGCCCTGCACCTCGTGCTCGCCGACGATCATCGACTCGAGGCCGCTGGTCACGCGGAACAGGTGGCGGGCCGCGTCGCAGTTGCGCGGGGCGTAGACGACGCTCGACAGCTCGGTCGGTCGCATGCCGCTGCGCCGCGCGATCTGCGAGAGCAGCGCCACCTCGGCGGCGACCGCGTCGCTGACCACGAGGTAGAACTCGGTGCGGTTGCACGTGGAGATCGCGACGGCCTCGGCGACGTCGCCGCCCTCGACGAGCTCCTGCACGAACCGCTCGGCCGCGCCGTCGGTCAGCGCGAGCCGCTCGCGCAGCGCGACCGGGGCCGTCTTGTACGAGACCCCGAGAGCGAGCAGCTCGCTCACGAGCCGACCTCGGAGGGCTCGCGCGCGGCGAGCTCCTCCTTCTGGCGGTCGACGATCTCGTGCAGCTCGACGAGCTCGCGCTCCATCCGGCTGATCCGCAGCGCCATGATCCCGATGTAGATCAGCAGCAGGAGCAGCAGGACGAGGTACGCGGCGACGACGTAGCCGCCCTTGTCGGGGAGCGTCTCGGTCACGACGCGGCCTCCGGGGCATCGAAGTGGCGCGGAGCGGCGGAGCGCCCGTAGGCCACCTCGTCGTCCCCGAGCTTGCGCTTGAGCGCGCGCAGCCGGAAGCGCGTGTTCTTGGCGGTCAGCTCGAACCGCCACAGGAAGACGTAGAGCGTCCCGATCGCGAGGATCCCCGCGAGGAACGCGACGTTCATCTCCGGCGTCAGGCCGCTGCCCGACGTCGTCAGCACCCGCGGATGGATGTACGCGTCCGCGAGCCGCACCGCGAGGAAGTTCACCGGCACGAAGGCGCCCGCGGTGATCGCGAACACCGACGCGTACCGCGCCTGACGCTCCGGGTCCTCGATCGAGAACCGCATCGGCTGGTAAGTGCAGAACAGCAGGAAGACGATCAGGAAGCTCACGAGCGTCGCCTCGCGCCACTCCCACCAGACGCCCCAGGCGGCGTTCGCCCAGATCATCCCGGTGATCAGCGCGCCGGTCCCGAAGATCAGCGACAGGTGGATCGCCGTGTAGCTCTTCAGGTCGTACCGGGGGTCGCGCGTGCGCAGGTGCTTGATCGCCATGACGCCGCCGAAGATGAAGCCGAGCAGGGTCACGATCGCCAGCGGGACGTGGACGTAGATGATCTTCTGCGAGATCCCCTCGGCCGCGGCCATCGGCGCGTACCAGCCGGCCAGCGCGAACGCCCCGATCAGGGCGACGAGGGTGGCGATCGACAGAGGGCGGAGTCGGGTGCCGTACATGGTTGGCGGGACCTCTAGTCGTCGAGCAGGAAGTCGAACACGGCGTAGGCGAGGAGCCCGAAGATCAGATCATAGAGCGCGAGGACCGCAGGCCACCGGCCCGCAACCGCCATCGCGCCCTCCTGGGCCAGGAGCGGCGCGATGCCGTTCGCCAGGCAGATGATCACCGGCACGAGCAGCGGCAGGGCGATCAGCGGCAGGATCAGGTCGCGCGCCCGCGTCTGGATCGACAGGGCGCCGACGAGCGCGCCGATGATCGCGATCCCCAGGTCGGCGAGCGCCAGCATCCCGACCAGCCGCAGCCACTCGCCGGCGTCCGGGGTCGGACCCAGCAGCAGCACGGCGAACGCCGGGAGCATCACGATCTCGAGCACGACGAGGAACGCGAGGAAGCTCAGGACCTTCGCGACGAACAGCGACGTGCGGTCGACCGGGGCGAGCAGCAGGGCGTCAAAGCCGCCCTCCTCCTTGTCGGAGACGAACAGGCGGTTGGCGCCGAGCATCGCGGCGAACAGCAGCGTCACGCTCAGCACGCCCGCCGCCAGCGACCCCTCGACCGTGCGCTGGTCCAGGCCGAAGTGGAAGATCACGAACGTCGTGATGCTGAAGAGGCCCATGGCCGGCACGACCTGCGGGACCTTGCGCTCGAGCAGCAGCTCCTTGCGCAGCAGCGCGGCGACCGCCGCGCGGCTCGGGGTGGTGCGGCCCGTCGTCGCGCTCACCGGTACAGCTCCCCGATCTCGTCGACGGACACCTCGGCGGCCGGCCGCAGCAGGACCTGCTTGCCGCGGCGCAGGCCGAGCGCCAGGTCGCCGTCCGCCAGTCCGCCCGCCGGGTCGTGGCTCGTGACGATCCGCGTGCGACCCGACGCGCGGCCGATCAGCGGCTCGACGAGCTCGATCGCCGCCGGGTCGAGGTTCGACAGCGGCTCGTCGAGCAGCAGGATCTCCGGGTCGTGCAGCACCGCCCGGCAGACCGCCGCGCGCTGCACCATGCCTCGCGAGTAGGTGTGCACCGGGTCGTTCGCGCGCACCCGCAGCTTCACCGCCTCCAGCAGCTCCTCGATGCGGTCGTCGCCGACCCCGTGCAGGCGCGCGTGGAACCGCAGGTTCTCGCGCGCGCTCAGGTCCCGGTAGAGCAGCGGCTCGTGGGTCAGCAGGCCGACGCGCGAGCGGACCGCCCACGCCCGGTCGGGCAGCGCCTCGCCGAGCAGCTCGACCACGCCGCGGTGCGGGCGCAGCAGGGTGGCGAGGACCCGCAGCAGCGTCGACTTGCCCGCGCCGTTGGGACCGAACACCACGAGCGAGGCGCCCGCCGGGACCGCGAGCGTCAGGTCGTCGAGCACCACGCGCTCGCCGAACCGGCGGACGAGCCCGCGCAGGACGACGGCGTCAGTCGGCATCGTGGTGGCCGCCGGCGCGACGGCCGCCCTGCCGCTGCGCCGTGGCGACGGCATGGCGCAGGACGGGGGCGATCACGGGGAACAGCTCGTCCAGCGCCTTCGGGCTGCCCGGCAGGTTCACGACGAGCGTCCCGCCGACGAGCCCGCTGACCCCGCGCGACAGCATCCCCATCGGCGTGTGGCGCAGCGACTCCGCGCGCAGCGCCTCGGCGATCCCGGGGACCTCGCGGTCGAGCGCCGCGCGGGTCGCCTCCGGGGTGACGTCGTCGGGCGTCAGCCCCGTCCCTCCGGTGGTCAGGACGAGCGCGAACCCCTCGTCGGCGTAGTGGTGCAGCCGGTCCTCGATCAGCGCGGCGTCGTCCGGGAGGACCTCCATGGCCGCCACGTCGGCGCCCGCCTGCTCGGCGAGGTGCGCCAGGTGCGGGCCGCCGACGTCCTCGCCGCGGGCGGCGGCGACGGACGTGGAGACGGTGATCACGGCGGTCCGCATGCGTGACGGAGCGTAGAGCGGGCGGGGCGGGCGGGGTCGTGCGGAGGACCGGTCACGAGCGCACCCAGTGGCCGCTGCGCCCGCCGGACTTCTCCAGCAGCACGACCTCGGTGATCTCGACGCCCTTGTCGAGTCCCTTGACCATGTCGTACACCGTGAGCGCCGCGACGCTGACCGCGGTCATCGCCTCCATCTCGACACCGGTGCGCGCGGTGACCGACGCGGTGCCGGTGAGCACGATCGTGCCGGCGGCGGCGTCGATGACCCCGTCGACCTCGACGTGGTCGAGCCCGATCGGATGGCACAGCGGGATCAGCTCGCCGGTGCGCTTGGCGGCCTGGATGCCCGCGATCCGCGCGACGCCGAGCACGTCGCCCTTCGGCGCGTCCCCGGCCGCGACGCGCGCAGCCGTCTGTGCGCCCATCCGCACCGTGGCGCGGGCGACCGCCGTGCGCGCGGTCACCGGCTTGGCGCCGACGTCCACCATGCGGGCGGTGCCGTCGGCGTCGAGATGCGTCAGCTCGCCGCTCACGCGGCCTGTGGCGCGTGCGCGCGCTGCGCGTCCGCGATCAGCGCGTGCACGCCGGCGCTGTCCCCGGCGCGCAGCAGCGCGATCGGGTCCGGGTCCCCGTTGACGATCGACTCGAAGAACGCCTTGCGGTCCTGGTAGGTGGGCAGCGTGCCCTTCGCCCAGCCGCGCACGTCGTTGAGCATGATCGCCAGCGTCTCGTACTCGGTGCCGAACAGCTCGGCGATCTCGCGCTTCATCCGCTTCGCCAGCGCGGGCGACGCGCCCGCCGTGGAGATGGCGATCGCCAGCGGACCCATCCGCACCAGCGCAGGGAGGATGAAGTTGCACAGCGGCGGGACGTCGACGATGTTCACGAGCATCGCGCGGCGCTCCGCGTCGTCGTAGATGCGGATGTTCACGTCGGTGTCGTCGGTGCACGCGATGACCATGAAGATGCCCTCGAGGTCCTCCGGCCCGGCGTACTCGCGCTGCTCCCAGCGGATCGAGCCCTCGCGGGCCAGCTCCTCCAGCTCGGGGCCCGCGTCGGGGGCGATGACCGTGACGTCGCCGTCGCAGGCCAGCAGGCCCTCGGTCTTCTCCAGCCCCATGGCGCCACCCCCGATCACGAGGCAGCGGCGGCCCTTCAGCTTCAGGCACGCGATGTAGAAGGGCGTCTGCAGCATGTCCTTCACGCAGGTCTGGTCACAGATCCCGCGCTTGAACTGGCAGACGCACTCCTTCCCGGCATAGGCGGCAGCAGGCATGGTCGATCAAAGGTACTCCCACGTATGCCTCAGAGATGACTCGTCCTGCCTCCAAGGAGCGGTACTTCGACGACGACGCGATGATCCGGCGCGTCCACCGCGAGCAGACCGTCGCGCTGTGCGGCGGCCGGTCGCTGCTGCTGATGGCCGCCCATCCGGTCGCGTTCGAGGGCTTCTTCATGTCGACCGGCTCGCTCGACGAGCCGTACGAGCGCCTGCGGCGCGCCGGGCTGGTGCTCGACACCATCGCGTGGGGTCCGCGCCCGCGCGCCGACGCGATGCTCAAGCGCGTCCGCGCCATGCACCGCGCGGCGTCCGGCGAGATCCCGCGCGCCGCCGGTCCGTTCCCCGCCGGAACGCCCTACCGGGCCGACGATCCCGAGCTGCTGTTCTGGATCCTCGCGTCGCTCGTCGACTCCGCCCTGCTCGTCTACGAGCGCTGCGTGCGCTCGCTCGACGACGCCGAGCGCGAGGCGTACTGGCAGGACTACCGCGTGATCGGCAAGTGCTTCGGCATCCCGTACAAGGCGATGCCGCGCACGATCGACGACTTCGACGACTACATGGCGCGGATGCTCGCCTCCGACGAGCTGCACGTGACGCCGCAGGCGCGCGAGCTCGGCATCCAGATCGTGCTCAACCCGCCCGTGCCGCTGGCGCTGCGTCCGGTCGTCGAGCTCGCCAACCAGGTGACCGTCGGCTGGCTCCCGCCGCGCATCCGCAAGATGTACGGCCTGCGCTGGGATCCCGCCCGGGCGGTCGCGCTGCGCGGCGGCGCCGAGTACGCGAAGCGGGTCGTCGTGCCGCTGCTGCCCGACCGGCTGCGGCTCGTGCCGAGCGCCCGGCAGGCCGCCGCAGCCTGACCTACGTCGAATGACCCTGGCGGCTCTCGGTCGCCATCTCTAGAACTTGCTCGGATGGATGTGCGGGGGCACTGGATGCTCGGGGTCGTGGTCGGTCTGCTGCTCGGCGCAGCACCGGCGCAGGCCCGCGACTACGACGGGGGCAAGGCGTTCTTCACGACGCCGATCGCCGGGGACGCGGCGACGGACCCGCGCAGCGGCGACTGGGTCGCCGGGATGCGCAACGCCAGCCGCTACCCGTACGTGAACGGGCCGACGAACCTGTTCGCCCCGCCCGTCTACGACGTCACCTCCAGCACGCCCGAGCGAATCGTGCGCTGCCGCTTCTGCGGCGCCTACACCGGCACGGGGGAGACGAAGTACGAGGACCGGGTGACGGTCCCGATCCCCGACGGCGCGATCCCGGACCCCAGCGAGGACGGGCACATCGCGTTCGTCGACCGCGCGCGCGGCCTCGAGTGGAACCTCATCAACGCCCACGACAACGGCGACGGCACCTGGCGCGCCGGCGGGGCAGGTCAGTTCTCGCTCGCGGGCGACGGGCACCAGAACGTCGCGCTCGGCGGCGGCAGCGCCACCGGCTCGCACCTGCCGCTCAGCCAGGCGATCTCCACCGACGAGGTCCAGGCCGCGATCGCCGACGGCAGCTACCTGATCCCGCACGCGCTGCAGTTCGGGGCGCCCAACATCGACGGGCGCTGCTGGGTCTACCCGGCCCTCGGCAGCGACGGCAACGTCCGCGGCGGCCTGCCGGAGGGCGCGCGGATCCAGCTCGACCCCCTGCTCGACGTCAGCACGCTGCCGCCCGGTCCCCGGGTCCTGGCGCGCACCCTCCAGGTCTACGGGGCGTACCTGCGCGACCTCTCCGGCGCGTTCGCCTTCTACCTGCGCCCGCAGCGCGGCAGCGCACCCGCCTGGTCGACGCTCGGCATCGACGGCGACGCGCTCCAGACGATCCCGACCGAGCGGTTCCGGGTGCTGACCGTGAACTACGCCACGATCGGGACCGACCAGCCCAAGGTCCAGCGGCCCGACCGCTCCTGCGGGCCCGGCGCCGACCAGGTCGCGCCGCAGCAGCAGCGCGGCTCGTCCACGGTGCAGGGCGCGGGCACCACCACCGGCAGCGGGGGTTCCACCACGCGGCCCGGCGCAGCGGACCGGGCGCGGGGCGCCCGGCCGCTCGCGCCCCGCAACCTGTTCGTCCGGGTCCGGGACGTGCGCGGCATACGGCGCGTGCAGTTCGTCTGGTACGCCCGGCAGTCGCAGTCCGAGGTCCCCCGCTACCGGCTCTACGTCGACGGCAAGCTGCGCGCGACCGTGTCGCGGACGTACACCGGGTACCTGCGGATCCCGCCCGGCCGCCACGTCGCGACCGTCGCCGGCGTCTCGCGGACCGGGGTCGTCGGCGTGCGGCGCGCACCCGGAGTGCGCTTCACCGTCCCGGGCTGACGGCCCGCTGCCCGCTCAGCGGTTGCGCAGCGTGCGCGCGACCCGCAGCGCCACGCGACCGGCGGGCAGCGCGCCCTGGCGCAGCGCGCGATCGCGATCGGGCTCGCGGCGCGAGCGGGCCTCGGCGATCGCCCGCGCCGCGCGCGCGACCTGCTCGTCGTAGGGGAACCAGAAGAACGGCCGGCCACGCGGCGGGTCCCAGGTGACGACCTTCGGCTCGGCGCAGGTGCGCAGCGCGATCGCGCCGCGCGCGCGGCCGATGCCCGACCCCTGCACCCCACCCCACGGGATCTGCGGGGCGCTGCGGGCGACGAGATGGTCGTTCATCCAGACCATGCCGACGCGCAGCTGCCGCGCGATCCGCTGGCCCTTGTACTTGTCGGCGGTCCAGACCGAGGCGCCGAGGCCGAGGTCGCAGTCGTTGGCGCCCGCGATCGCCTCCTCCTCGCTGTCGACGACGGTGATCGACAGCACCGGTCCGGGGACCTCCTCGCGCCACATCCGCATCTGCGGCGTCACGCCCGTGAGGACCGCGGGCGCGACGAACGCGCCGCTGAGGCCCTCGACGGCGGCGCTGCCGCCGGTGTGGAGCGTCGCGCCGGAGCCGACCGCGTCGTCGAGCAGCTCCCGCACGCGGGCGGCGCGCTCCCCGCCGACGAGCGGGCCGATCTGGGTGGCGTGGTCGCGCGGGTCGCCGACCCGCAGCGCGGCGGTCGCCTCGAGCACGCCGCGCAGGAACCGGTCGGCGACCTCGCGCAGGACGAACACCCGCTCGATGCTGCCCCCGGACTGCCCGGCGTTCGCGAACGCGCCCCAGACCGCGCCGTGCGCCGCCCGGTCGACGTTCGCGTCCGCGCAGACGATGGCCGCGTCCTTGCCGCCGAGCTCGAGCACGCTGCGCTTCAGGCCGCGCGCGCACGCCTCGTTGACGTCGCGACCCGCGAGCAACGAGCCGGTGAAGCGGATCTGCGCGACGGGCGCGTCGACGAGCGCGCCCCCGACGTCGGCGTGACCGTGCGCGATCCGCAGCAGTCCCTCCGGCAGACCGGCACGGGCGAACACGCGCGCGATCCGCTCGCCCGCCAGGCACGCGTGCGGGGACGGCTTCAGCACGACGCCGTTGCCCGCCATCAGGGCGACGGCGACGTCGCCCAGCGGGGTGGCGAACGGCTCGGTCGCCGGGCCGATCACGCCCACGACGCCCAGCGGCTCGTAGGACCAGCGGGCCCGCGTGAGCGGGCGCAGCACGCGCGACACGTGCGCCTTCTCGCCGGCGAGGATCTTCGGGCCCGCCTCGGCGAGCCACTGCAGCGTCTCGACCGCCGGGAGGATCTCCATCAGCTCGACCTCGGCACGCGGACGGCCCTGCTCCCGGCACAGCAGCTCGGCGATCTCCGCGGTTTCGTCGATGACCGCCTGGGCGGCGCGCTCCATGTAGCGGGCGCGGTCGCGGATGCGCAGCTGCGCCCAGAGCCGCTGGACCGCGGCGGCCCCGCGGACGACCTCGGCGACGTTCCGCGGCCGCGTCGTGGTCACGGACCCGAGGACCTCACCGGTCGCGGGGCTGTGCGCCTCCAGGACGGTCGCGGCGTCGGGGGCGGCGGTGCTGGCGTCGGCCATGGCGCGATTCTGGCAGCCCGGCCGCGCGGCGCGCGGGCCTCGCGTCAGGCCGCGGCGCTGGCGCGCTGCGCGAGCGCGTCGAGGAGCAGTGCGCGCACACCGGGGGCGAGCGTCTCGTCGGCCAGCAGCAGGTCCGGGGCGGCCTGTCCGCGGTCGGCGCCCGCCCAGCCGGCGAGCAGCTGGTCGCTGCCGTCCCAGACGATCGCGCAGACGACGGTGCGGGCCCGCGGATCGAACCGCAGCTCGCGGGCGAGGTCGAGCTCGTCGTGCGCGAGCCCCAGCCGGCCGAGCAGGTCGCCCAGCCGCGGACGGTCCGCCGCGTGCGGGAGACGCAGGCGTACGCGGGTGCCGTCGGGAAGGGATGTGGTGGCGTCGAGCCGCACTGCAGGATCTTCTCGTCAGAACGGATGAATCCCGTGTGCAGACCGTGAAGATCCTGGACGTGTGACCCACCTCACACGGCCGGTCAGGGCAGTCCGCGGGCGCGCCGGAGGTCCTCCACGCGCTGGCGGTGGCGCGGTTCCATGTCGTCCGGCTCGTAGAACCGCAGCCCCCGGATCGCCTCCGGGCGCACGTCCTGCGGGGTGAGGTGACCGGGCCGGTCGTGCGGGTAGTCGTAGCCGGGCTCGCGGCGGCTCGCCGACCGCAGGTAGGCGGGGGGCGGCGCCGCGCCGTGCTCGCGCACGTGGGCGCGGGCGGCGTGCAGGGCGGCCCCGACCGCGTGCGACTTCGGGCTCAGCGCGAGGTGCACGGCGGCCTGCGCGAGCGGGTAGTGCGCCTCGGGCATGCCGACGAGGTGCGCGGCCTGCATCGCGGCGACCGCCACCGGCAGCGCGGTCGGATCGGCGAGGCCGATGTCCTCGCTGGCGAGGATGACCATGCGCCGCGCGATGAACCGCGGGTCCTCGCCGGCCTCGAGCATCACCGCGAGGTAGTAGAGCGACGCGTCCGGATCCGAGGCCCGCGTGGCCTTGATCCAGGCGCTGATCGTGTCGTAGTGCTGGTCGCCCGCCTTGTCGAACCGGATCGCGCGGCGCTGCAGCGCGTCCTCGGCGTGCGCCAGCGAGACGCTCGGCGCGCCGGCGCTGGCCGCGGTCACCGCGGCGAGCTCGAGGGCGCCGAGGGCGGTCCGCGCGTCGCCGCCGCAGCGGTCGGCCAGGAACGCGAGCGCGCCGTCGTCGGCGGGCAGCGGGACCTCCCCGCGCTCGACCGCCCGGTCGAGCAGCACGCGCACGCCGTCGGCGGTGAGCGCCTGCAGCTCGTACAGGCGGGTCCGCGAGAGCAGCGCCGCGTTGACCTCGAAGCTCGGGTTCTCGGTCGTGGCGCCGATGAGCGTGACGAGCCCGTCCTCGACCGCCGGCAGCAGCGCGTCCTGCTGGCCCTTGTTGAACCGGTGGATCTCGTCGAGGAAGAAGACCGTCGGCTGCCCGCCGCGGCGCCGCTCGGTCGCGCGCGCCATCACCGCCCGGACCTCGGCCCGGCCCGCCTCGACGGCGCTGAGCTCCTCGAACGCGGCGCTGGCCGCGCGCGCGACGATCCGCGCGAGCGTCGTCTTGCCCGTGCCCGGCGGACCGTAGAGGAGCATCGAGTGCGGGCGCCCGGTCTCGATCGCGGTGCGCAGCGCGCTGCCGGGGGCGAGCAGGTGGTCCTGCCCGACGACGTCGGCGATCGTGCGCGGGCGCAGGCGCGCGGCGAGCGGCGCGTCGCGGGACGGCGGCGGCTCCTGGGGTGTCGGTTCGGGTGCGAACAGCTGGTCCACGGGGCCGATGGTGGCGCGCCGCCCGGACGCCTCGCGCCTCAGAGCGCCGGCAGCGGCCCGCCCGCGAGCCCCAGCACGGCACCGACGGCCGCGGCGCCGAGCAGCACCCGGACCACGCCCTGGCGCAGGACGAGCAGCCCGATCGCGGCCGCCGCGGCGACCGCCCACTGCCACGGCTCCTCGAGCGCCCCGGCGAGCGGCACCCCGGCCCCGAGGATCGCCCCGATCGCCGCCGGTCCCGCGCCGTCGAGGAACGCCCGCGCCGACGCGTTGCCGCGCAGCCGCTCGAAGCGGGCGCCGCCGAGCGCCACCGCGAGGAACGACGGCGCGAACGCGACCGCCGCGGCGAAGAGCGCCCCGCCGACGCCGGCCGCCGCGTAGCCGACGCCCGCCACGGTCTGCACCACCGGGCCGGGCGTCAGCTGTCCGATCGCCACCGCGTTGAGGAACTCGGCATCGGTCATCCAGCCGTACGCGTCGACCGCGTCCGCCTGCATCAGCGGCACGATCACGAACCCGCCCCCGTAGGAGAGCGCCCCGACCTTGAGCGCCGTCCACGCGAGCGCCGGCAGCGCGCCCGCCCCGGTCGTCACCGCCAGCGCGGCGAGGCCCGGCAGGGCGACCGACGCAGCACCGCCGCCCGCCAGGCCGCGCCGCCACGTCAGCTCCACGAGCCCGCAGCCCAGCAGCACGAGCACGACCCACGGACCGACCACCACGGTCGCCACCGCGGCCACGGCCACGTAGGCGATCCCGCGCGCGAGCGCCGCGCCGCGCAGCCCCGCGACCGAGCCGCGCGCGAGGCCCCACGCCGCGTCCAGCACGACGGCGACGACCGCCGCGCCCGCCGCCGCCGACACGCCGCGGACCCACCCGGGCGGCGCGTCCTGCAGCGACACCGCGATCAGCCCGATCAGCAGCAGCAGCCCCGGGACGATGAACGCCAGGCCGCCGACGACCGCGCCGCGCAGCCCGGCGACGCGGTGCGCGCAGAAGATCGCCAGCTGCGTGGAGGCGGGCCCGGGCAGCAGGCCGCACGCGGCGTTCGCGTCGGTGAACGTCTCGTCGTCGATCCAGCGCCTGCGCTCCACGCACAGCTCGCGCAGCAGCGCGACGTGCGCCGGGGGTCCGCCGAAGCCGATGCAGCCCAGCCGTCCCCACTCGCGCAGGACGGTCGAGAGCGGCACCTCCGGCATCCCGGGATCGTCCCAGAGGCGGCGCCCGCGACGTGACGGGCGTGTGAACGGTCGGGACGCCCGGTCGGCGGGGGTAGCATCGACAGCGATGCCCGACGCCCAGACCTCCTCCGCCGCCGAGCAGCTGCAGCAGGAGGCGACCACGCTGCTCCAGACGCTGATCCGGTTCAACACGGTGAACCCGCCGGGCGCCGAGCGCGCGGCACAGGAGCACACCGCCCGGCTCCTGCAGGACGCCGGCTTCGAGGTCACGCTCGTCGGGCGCCTGGAGGACCGGCCGAACCTCGTCGCCACCCTGCGCGGCGCCCAGGACGGCCCGACGCTCTGCCTGCTCTCCCACATGGACACCGTGCTCGCCAACCCGGCCGAGTGGCAGCGCGACCCGTGGTCCGGGGACGTCGACGAGGACGGCATGCTCTGGGGTCGCGGCGCCCTGGACATGAAGTCCCAGACCGCGGCCGAGGTGACCGCCGCGGTCGCGCTCGCCCGGTCCGGCTGGCGGCCCGCCCGCGGCACGCTGAAGGTCGTCGTCGTGGTCGACGAGGAGGTCGGCGGCGCCGAGGGCGCCGTGTGGATCTGCGAGCACCACCCCGAGCTCGTGTACGCCGACGAGCTGCTCAACGAGGGCGCCGGACCGGTCATCCCCTACGACGGCACCCGGCACCTCGGCGTCTGCGTGGCCGAGAAGGGCGTCTTCCGCTTCGACCTCATCACCGACGGCGTCGCCGGGCACGCGTCGATCCCGCGGATCGGCGACAACGCGCTGCTGAAGGTCGCGCCGCTGCTCGCGCGGATGGCCGAGGCCCAGCCCGCGTTCGACCTCACCGAGGGGCCGCGCGCGATGCTCGCCGGGCTCGGCCTGCCGGTCGACGGGGACGACCCGACCGCCTCGCTGGAGGCGCTGCGGGCCACGGACCCGGTGCTGGCGATGCTCGTCGAGCCGATGCTCGGCGTGACGCTCGCCCCGACCAAGGCGCGCGCCAGCGAGAAGATCAACGTGATCCCGAGCCGCGCGGAGATCCGCGTCGACTGCCGGGTCCCCCCGGGGCTCGGCGCCGAGCAGACCCTCCGGCGCGTCCACGAGCTGCTCGGCGGCGAGGGCTACCGCCTGGAGTTCACCGAGCAGGTGCCGGGCAACTCCTCCCCCGTCGACACGCCGCTGATGGACGCGATCCGGGCCTGGGTCGAGCGCGAGGACCCCGGCACCCGCGTCATCCCGACGATCCTCCCCGGGTTCACCGACTCGCGCACCTGGCGCTCGACGTTCCCCGACTGCGTCGCCTACGGGTTCTTCCCGCACCGCCACATGACCCTGTTCGAGACCGCGCCGCTGATCCACTCCAAGGACGAGCGGATCGACGTGCGCGACCTCGGGTACGCCACGCGCTGCTACGCCGACATCGTCCGGGAGCGCCTCGGATGAGCGCGACCCCGGAGAAGCTCCGCCTCGGCGGGATGGCGCTCGGCAACGGGCTGCTCGTGCACGGGCCGACCGCGTGGTCGGCGGCGATCCGCCGCGCCGACGGGACGATCGGCGTCGCGTCCGGGCGCAAGCCGCGCCTGCGCGGCCGCGTCGAGGACGTCCCGGGCGCGCGCGGCGTCGTCAAGCTCGGCGAGGCGATGCTCGTCATCCCGCTCGTCAAGCGCGCGCTGCCCGACGCCAAGCTCCCGTTCCAGAGCGCGTCGACCGTCGCCGCGATGGGGGCCACCGCGCTCGCCGGCCAGCTCGTGCGCAAGCGCCTGCCGGGCACGGGCGGGGAGGCCGCGGTCGCGGTCCTGTCGCTCGCCCCGTCGCTGCTGGCCCTGCGCAGCGGCGACCTCGCCGCCTACCACGGCGTCGAGCACAAGGCGATCGCCGCCTACGAGCAGGGCGACGGCGCGGACGCCGCCGAGGCGGCCAAGGAGCACGACCGCTGCGGCAGCCACCTGATGGCGCCGCTGCTGACCGCGAACGTCGCGGGCGGCGCGCTGCTGCGCCGGCTCGTGGAACGACCCACCCCGGCGCACGGGGCGGCGCTCTCGCTCGCCTCGCTCGGGGTCGCCGTCGAGGTGTTCGTGTGGAGCGAGAAGCACGCCGACTCCGCGGTCACCCGCGCGCTGCGCCGGCCCGGGCACGAGCTGCAGCGCGTCCTCGGCACCCGCGAGCCGACCGCCGAGCAGCTCGAGGTCGGCGCCGCCGCCCTCCAGGAGATCCTCCGCGCCGAGGGCGCGGAGACCACCGCCTAGTTCGTGCGGACGAGGTCCGGGCCGGACGGCGACGGGTTGCCGTCGCCCGGCTCCCGCGTGATCGCGACGCCCGGGTAGACCGCCGGGTCGACGGCGGCGTGGAACGTCACGTCCGACGCCCCGGCCGCGTCGGGGTGGAACGTCCCGGCGGAGATCCGCTGCGGCGCTCCCGGCCGGTCGTCCGGCCCGACGAACCACAGCTCGTAGTAGACGCCCTTCGGCAGCGCCGGGAGCGTCGAGGAGCGCAGCGTCACGACCCGGCCGGTCTCGCCGCGCCGCACGACGAGGTCCGCGGAGAGCGGGCCGCCCGCGGCAGGACGCAGCTGGGCGCGCAGCTCGACCGGGAGGGGCGGCGTCGCGTCGTCCCCGCCGCGGCCGAGCAGGACCGCGGCCAGCGCCACGGCCGCGCAGGCCGCCGCGGCCGCGAGTCCGGCGCGCCGCCGGCGGCGGGCGGCAGGCGCGGGCGCCGTCGTGGCCGCGCGGCGCGCCGCGAGCTCGTCGACGGGCGTGACCGGGTCGGCGGTCGGGGACGGGGCGCCCGCCTGCGGGGTGGCGGCGACCGCGGCGAGCACGCGGGCCTCGAGATCGGCGGGCAGCGCCGAGGGCACCGTGCCCTCGAGCATCCGCGCCACCTCCTGCAGCTCCTGCGCCTCCACGCGCAGGCACGGCGACGCCGCCAGGCGCCGCTCGACCGCGGTCGCGCGCGGCCCGTCCAGGCGCCCGAGGACGTGCGCCGCCAGATCGGGCGTGCGGGGCAACCGGTCAGCCAACGAGACCACGCTCCTCGAGGTCGAGCCGCAGCGCGCGCAGCGCGTAGTAGGTGCGGCTGCGCACCGTGCCCACCGGGACGCCGAGCCGGTCGGCGATCTGCGCGTCGGAGAGGTCCTCGTCGAACGTCAGCTCGACGACCTCCCGGTGCTTGGGGAGAGCCGCTGCACCGCCTCGCGGACGGTGAACTCCTGCGCGACGCGCTCGACGAGCTCCTCCCCGCCGACCGGGTCGACCGGCTCGGGGACGCTGCCGTCCTGCGCGGCCGCCACGAGCCGCGGCCGGACGCTCGCGCGGCGCAGCTGGTCGACCGCGGCCCGCTGGGCGAGCGTGAAGACGAACGCGCGCACGCTGCCGCGCTCCGCGTCGAACCGCGGGGCGCTCTGCCACAGCCGCACGAACGTCTCCTGCACCAGGTCCTCCGCCTGTCCGGGGTCGCCGAGCGTGCGCAGGCCCAGCCGGTGGATCCGGCCCGCGTAGGAGCGGTAGAGGGCGACGAGCGGCTCCCCGCGGTCACCGGCGGCGACCTGGGCCAGCAGCTGCGCCTCCTCACGGTCGCGCACGTCCATTCACCGGGCTCTTCGCAGCGCGCGCAGGAAGGGTTCACCGCGAGGGGACGATCTGGCAGCATCCTCGCCATGATCGGTCGGGGGTCGCCGTCGCAGCGTCGCTCGTCGCCCTGGCGGCGGCGACGAGTCCGACGGCGCAAGCGCAGACGTCGACGGCGGTCATCGTGCCGACGCTCGACTGCGTGCGGATCTCGCCGACCCGGCTCGAGGTCACGGGGGTGTTCGGCTACTGGAACACCGGCTCCACGGCGACGGATGTCGCGATCTCGGCGAACAACGTCTTCACCCCTCCCCCGGGGTTCCGCGGGCAGCCGACGACGTTCCAGCCGGGCCGTCAGCAAGCCGCGTTCACGGTGACGTTCCGCACGGACGTCACGCCGACGATCACCTGGAGCCTCCAGGGCCGGGCGCTGACCGTCGATCCGGCCACGGCGCCGCGTTGCGCGGGCTACGACGGCACCTTCACCGACGCGGCGATCATCGGCACGCCGGTTGTCGGCCAGCGGCTCGCCGCCCGGGTCCCGACGCTCGACGGTGGCCATGCGCCGTACTTCTCCTACCGATGGCAGCGCTGCGCCACGGTCGACGAATCGAGCTGCGTCGACATCCCGGGCGCGGACGCGCCCGGGTACGTCCCGACCACCGGGGACGCCGGCAGCCGCCTGCGCGTGCGGACGGTCGGCGTGAGCCCGTTCTCGGCCTCGGCGTTCCTGGATGGCCGCCCGACGGCGTTCGACGGCCCGTTCACCCGCACCTCAGACAGCGCGATCAGCGCACCGGTGGCGGCGCGGCCCGCCGTCTCCGCGCTGCCCGAACTGACCGGATCGACCGAGCCAGGCTCCACGCTGACCGTCGTCGGTGCGACCTTCACCGGTGACGGCCTCGGGACCCCGACCCGCACGATCGAGCGCTGTGGACCCAGCAGCTGCACCGCGGTCCAGACCGGTGGCACCGGCTACACGGTCGTCGAAGCGGACCGCGAGACCACGCTCCGCGTCGTGGAGGAGGTCGCCGGCGTGGACGGGATCACCGCGCGCGCCGTGTCGGCGGCCCGCGCGGTTCCGGCTGCACCTGCACCACCGACCACGGTGACGGCGCCGCCGACCACCGTGACGCAGACGGTGACGGCGCCGCCGACCACGGTGACCGTTCCTGGTCCGACGGTCGGCGGCCAGGGTGCACCGACGACGCCGTGCACGCAGACCTGCTCGCCGGCCATCACGACCCTCCGGCGCACCGCGACCGCCCTGCGGTCCACGGTGCTCGTGCCGGCCCGCGCCACCGTGGTGCTGCGCGTCCTGGTGGCGGGCCGGCCGCTCCCGCTCGCCGCGGGGAGCCGCGTCGGTCCGGTGCGCGTGCGCCGAACGACCACGCAGGTGCGTCTGCGTGCCACACCGGGACCGCTGGACGTCGCGCTGCGCGTCCGCGCCCCGCGCGGGGCCGTGCTGGAGGTCAGCGCCGCCCGTGGGGCCGAGAGCGTCACCGTGCGACGGCGGTAGGCGGCGCGAGGAGAACCCCGGCGCCGGGGCTCGCGCAGATGGGGTCCTCAACCCAGGTTGCAGGGGGTGCCGGCCGGGAAGACCCGTGGCACACTGGGGCGCGGGACCGTCCAGCCCGGACGCGCACCGGTCCAGCCGACGGGCGTCCGTGCCGATACGCGAGGAACCGTGCCGACCGACCAGCAGCTCCTGGACAGCAAGACGAAGCTCACGGAGGCGCTCCAGAGCGCGGTCGCGTCGCTGCAGAGCGTGACCGTGCAGCCGGTGCCCGACGACGGCGGCTGGGCGACCCGCCTGCAGGACTTCGCCGCCGACTGGGGCGGCCTGCTCGGCCTCTTCTTCATGGCGGCGATCGTCTACGTCCTGTGGCGGACGCTGAAGATGATGCCGCGGACCAAGCCGGTCCAGATCAAGCCGCAGGCGAAGCTCAAGGTCGGCTGGGACGAGATCGCCGGCGCGGACGAGGCGAAGGCCGAGCTCATGGAGGTCGTCGACTTCCTGCGCGACCCGAAGCGGTTCAAGAAGCTCGGGGCGACCGTGCCCAAGGGCGTGCTGCTGCACGGGCCCCCCGGCACCGGCAAGACGCTGCTGGCCAAGGCGGTCGCGCACGAGTCCGGCGCCCAGTTCTTCGCCCAGAGCGCCTCCTCGTTCGTGGAGATGTTCGCCGGCCTCGGCGCCGCCCGCATCCGGCGGCTGTTCGACGAGGCGCGCAAGAACGCGCCCGCGATCCTCTTCATCGACGAGATCGACGCGGTCGGGGCGCGCCGCGGCAGCGACAACAACTCCGAGCGCGAGCAGACGCTCAACCAGCTGCTCGTCGAGATGGACGGCTTCGAGTCCACCGGCGACCTCGTCGTCATGGCCGCCTCCAACCTGCTCGAGAAGCTCGACCCGGCGCTGCTGCGCCCCGGGCGCTTCGACCGCCAGGTGTTCGTCTCCCCGCCCGACGTCGAGGGCCGCTACCGCATCCTCGAGGTCCACACCCGCGACAAGCCGCTGGCCGCCGACGTCGACCTGCGCACCGTCGCGGCGCAGACCAGCGGTCTCACGGGCGCGGACCTCGCGAACCTCGCCAACGAGGCCGCGATCTTCTGCGCCCGACGCGGCGCCGAGGCGCTGACGATGGCGGACTTCGACGGGGCGCTCGAGCGCGTCGTCGCCGGCGTGCAGACGAACACGACGCTCAACGAGCACGAGCGGCGCGTCGTCGCGTTCCACGAGGCCGGGCACGCGCTCTGCCGCGAGCTGCTCGTCACCACCGATCGCGTCCACAAGATCTCGATCGTCCCGCGCGGCACCGCGCTCGGGTACGTGATGAACCTGCCCGACGAGGACAGCTACCTGAAGACCCGGGAGGAGCTCGTCGACCAGATGACCGTGCTGCTCGGCGGCCGGGTCGCGGAGCAGATCGTGTTCGGCGCGGTCACCAACGGCGCCGCCAACGACCTCCAGCGCGTCGCCGAGATCACGCACGCGATGGTCCACGAGTACGGCATGGGCACGACCGCGTCCGGCTCCGCCTCGCGCGCGGTCACCGACGCGAACATCGTCTCCGACATGACCCGCCGGATCCGCGACGAGGAGCAGCAGGCGCTCGCCTACGAGGCCGAGCGCGCCGCGTACGCGCTGATCGAGCAGCACCGCCCGAAGCTCGACGAGTTCGCGCACGCGCTGCTGGAGCGCGAGGTGCTCGTCCGCGACGACATCGACGAGATCATGCGCGGCGTGCCGCGGATCGAGCGACGGCCCGGGGCGACCGGACTGCGGATCGCCGCGGTCGAGTCGCCCGGCGCCCCCTGAGCTGCGTCAGCCCGCCAGCCAGCGGTCCAGCAGGTGCCGCGCGATCGCGATCGACGGCGGCAGCAGCAGCGGCGCGCCCGGATCCCCCGCCACCGCGGCGGCGATCTCCTCGCGGGTGAACCAGCGCACGTCCTCGAGCTCGGCGTCGACGACGTGCGCGTCGCCGCTCACCCAGCGGGCCTCGCAGCCGATCATCAGCGACGCCGGGAACGGCCACGGCTGCGTCGCGACGTAGCGGACCTCGTCGACGAGGATCCCCGCCTCCTCCGCGACCTCGCGGGCGACCGCGGCCTCCAGCGACTCGCCCGGCTCGACGAACCCGGCGAGCGAGCTCCAGCGGTCCGGCGGCCACGACGGCTGCCGGCCCAGCAGCACGCGGTCGGCCCCGTCGGTCACGAGCATGATCACGACCGGGTCGGTCCGCGGATGGGTCTGGTGGCCGTCCGGGCAGGTGCGCACGTGCCCGGCGTCGCCGGAGACGTTCGGCCGGCCGCACACGCCGCAGAACGCGTGCGTGCGGTGCCAGTGGCGCAGCGTCGAGGCGTACGCGAGCAGCCCCGCGTCCTGCGGGCTCAGCACCGCGGCGGCCGCCCGGAGGTCCGACAGCTCGTCCTCGGGGCCCGCCTCGGCGACGTACACGGCGGTGCCGTCCGCGTCGACGCCGAGCAGCAGCGGCGCGCCGTCGCCGTCCGCGCCCTGCCCGACGAGCGTGCGGCCCGCCAGCGGCACCCGGCCCGCGTGCAGGAGCTCGCCGTCCTCGGTGAGCGCCCACGGGTCCGCGCCGCTGAGCTCGACCGTGCCGTCAACCAGCACGCCGCGGTCCCCGACGACGACCGCGCGCGTCCGCGGATCGGCGAGGGTCTCGGTGACGAGCGCGGGATCGCTGCGGCGCTCGCCGAGGCGGTCCAGCGTGCCGCCGGCGTACGGGATCGGTGCGGGCATGCCGGGAGTCTCCTACAGCTCCCGTCGCACGACGCGGGTCGCGGTCTCCCTGGCGCGCTGGAGCACCCCACGCTCCTCCCACGCCTGTGGGTCGATCCGGTCGCTGACCGCGAGATCGCGCTCGAACTGCGCGGTCAGCAGACCCGCGACCTCGCGCGACTGCACGCACAGCGTCGCCTCGTCGTTGCGGGAGAAGCTGCGGTTGTCGAAGTTGATCGAGCCGACCGTCGCCCACGCCCCGTCGACGGTCAGCGTCTTGGCGTGCAGCATCGTCGGGCCGTACTCGTGGACCTCCACGCCGCAGTCCAGCAGCGCCTCGTACGTGTCCTGCCCCGCGCGACGCACGAGGTCCTTGTCGGCGTGCTCCCCCGGCACCAGCACCCGGACGCGCACGCCGCGCCCACGGGCCGCGCACAGCGCGGAGGTGAGCGCCGCGTTCGGCGCGAAGTACGCGGAGGTCAGGTCGATCGACCGGCGCGCCGAGGCGATCGCCAGGAACAGCAGCGCCTCCGCGTTCGTGTCCCCGACCGTGGCGCGGGAGCGGACGAGCTGCATCGGCCCGCCGCCCTCCAGCGGCGCGAGGTCCGGCAGGTGGTCGTCGCCGCACAGCAGCTGGCCGGTCGCCTCCAGCCAGCTCTCCGCGAACGCGCCGTGCAGCCCGCGCACGACCGGGCCGCGCACGCGCACGTGGGTGTCGCGCCAGTGCTCGGGGTCCTGCGCGTCCCCGGTCCACTCCTGCGCGATCCCGACCCCGCCGGTCATCCCGACCTCCCCGTCGACGACGAGGATCTTGCGGTGGTTGCGGTGGTTGGCCTGCAGCGGGCGCAGCGGCGACGCGGGCCGGAACCGCTCGATCCGCACGCCCGCGCCCTCCATCTCGGCGAGCACGTCGCCGGGCATCTTCAGCGAGCCGATCGCGTCGAGCAGCACGCACACGTCGACGCCGGCGCGCGCCCGGTCGGCCAGCGCGTGCGCGACGTCGTGCGCGATGTCGCCGGACCAGTACACGTAGGAGAGGAAGCAGATCGTGCGCCGCGCCCCGCGGATCGTCTCGAGCATCGCCGGGAAGATCCGGTCCCCGTTGACGAGGATCTCGAGCGCGTTGCCGTGGGAGATCGGCGCGCCCGTGAGCGCCTCGCAGGCGCGCAGGAACCCGGGCGTCGCGACGTCCAGCGGGTCGTCGAGCCGGTAGCCGCCGTCCGCGCTCAGGGCACGATCACCGCCACGCGCCGCGGGTGGACGTGGACCTCGAGCGTGGCGACGACCACGAGCTCGCCGTCGACGTTGAAGCCGCGATGGTCGTCGTCGGCATCGAGGTGCACCCGGACCCGGCGGGCGCGCTCGTGCGGCACGTCGTGCTGCTCGCCCAGCGTGCCGCGGCGCAGCCCGTAGGCGCGGCGGACGAGCGAACGGCGGTTCACCGCCGGCACGATCGTCACGTCGAGCAGCCCGTCGTCCTGGTCGGTCTCCCCGACCGCGGAGCCGCCGCCGAAGCGGCCCGTCCCCGAGACGCTCACCTGCCACGCCTCCCCGTCGAAGAACGGGCGGCCGTCGAGCGTCACCTGCACGCCGATCGCGGGGGCGCGCAGCCCCGCCCGGGCGGCACCGGCCATGTAGGCCAGGGGACCGAGCCGCGCCTTCATCCCCGACGCCTCGCGGGCCGCGCGCACCGCGAGCCCCGCGTTGGCCGCGTTCACGAACGGCCGGTCGTCGGCGGTCAGGCAGACCTCCGCCGGTCGGGTCGCCGGCGTGGGGGCCAGCGCGACGCGGGCGGCGGCGGCGAGGTCGAGCGGCAGGCCGAGCGCGCGGGCGAAGTCGTTGGCGGTCCCGGCCGGGAGCACCCCGAGCGGCACGCCGGCGTCCGCGGCGGCGCGGGCGCTCGGCCCGATCGTGCCGTCGCCGCCCGCGACGATCAGCCGGTCGGCGCCGCTGGCGACCGCGGCCGCCTCCTCCCCGCAGGCGAAGCGCACGACCTCCGAGGCGCCGCTCTCCCGCAGCAGATCGACGACCGCCTGCGGGTCGCGGACCGAGCCGCTGGCGGGATTCAGGACGAGGGCCGTGCGCATTGCCACGTGCAGGTCTACCCGCAGCCGCGGCGGAACGGATCATCGACCCGGCTACGATGGACCGGTGGCGCACGGCTGCGACACCGGCATCTGCGCGGGGGACGTCCCGCCGCTGGTCGGCTCGATCCTCACCGGGACGGGCCTGACGCTGCCCCAGGCGGCCGCCGCGCTGCTCGACGACCGTCCCCTCCCGCCGATGACCGCGATCCAGCGGCGCCTGGTCGAGGAGCACGCGGCGTCGCTGGCGTAGACTGCGCCCCGCATGTTCGGACGCATTGACCACATCGGCGTCGCCGTCGAGTCCATCGACGACACGCTGCCCCTCTACGCCCAGCACTACGCGATGGAGCTCGTCCATCGGGAGCGGGTCGAGGAGCAGGGTGTCGAGGCGGTGCTGCTCGACGTCGGCGAGAACCACGTCGAGCTGCTGCAGCCGCTCGGTCCCGACACGCCGGTCGGCAAGTTCCTCGCCAACCGCGGCCCGGGGCTCCACCACGTCGCCTACCAGGTGGCCGACATCGAGGCCGTGCTGGAGTCGCTGAAGGGCGCCGGCATCCGCCTGATCGACGAGACGCCGCGGATCGGCATCCGCAACTCGCGCGTCGCGTTCCTGCACCCCAAGAGCTCGGGCGGCGTGCTCACCGAGATCGTCCAGCCCGCGGAGGACCACTGACATGGCCGACCCCGTCAAGCGCGTCTCGATCGGCTTCCACGCCTCGCCGCCGCTCGGACTGAAGCTGACCGAGCAGGCGCTCGCCGCCCTCCACGCCGCCGTCGAGCAGGGCAGCTGGTTCGAGACCGAGGCCGAGGACGCCGTCGTCAAGCTGAACACGGCGCAGGTCCTCTACGTGCGGGTCGAGAAGGACGAGCCGCGCGTCGGCTTCGGCTTGGGCGCCTAGCCCGGCCCCTCCCCGGGGTCATGCAGCTCGCCCGTCGCCGTCCGCGCTCGCGGTTGCCGCGCGGCACGCGCCGGGCGATCGGCGCGGCCGACGTCGCGGTCTACCGCCTGCTGCGCGTGCACACCTGCCCGGACCGCGCGGTCCCCTGGGTGCACGCGTACTCGCGCACCGGCGAGCACGCAGCGGTCTGGCTGGCGATCGGCGCCGCGGGCGCCGCGGTCGACGTCCCGCGCCGCGACCGCTGGCTGCGCGGACTGGCGTGCATCGGCGTCGCCTACGGCGTCAACATCGCGGTCAAGCAGCAGGTCGGCCGTCGCCGGCCCGCGTTCGAGGAGCTGCCCGCCCTCACCCGCACCCCCACCCAGCTCTCGTTCCCGAGCTCCCACGCGACCGCCTCGTTCGCGGCGGCCGCCGCGTACCGCGGCCTGCTGCCCGGCCGTCCGCTCTACGCGGCCGCCGGCGCGATGGCGCTGTCCCGCGTGGTGCTCGGCGTCCACTACCCCACGGACATCGCCGCGGGCGCGCTCCTGGGGACCACCATCGGCACCATCGGAAGGCTGAAGCGCGCATGAGCATGAAGGTCGGCATCGTCGGGATGCCCAACGCGGGCAAGTCGTCGCTGTTCAACGCGCTCACGAAGGCGGGCGCGGAGGCGGCGAACTACCCGTTCACGACGATCGAGCCCAACGTCGCCGTGCTGCCCGTCGGGGACGACCGGCTCGACCGGCTCGCCGCGGTCATCGGGGCCAGCGAGGTCGTCGCCGACACGATCGACTTCCACGACATCGCGGGCCTCGTCGCGGGCGCCTCCAAGGGCGAGGGCCTGGGCAACAAGTTCCTCGCGAACATCCGCGAGACCGACGCGATCGTGCACGTCGTGCGCTGCCACGGGGACGACGGCGTCATCCACCCGGAGGGCAAGGTCGACCCGGCGTCGGACATCGAGACGATCGAGACCGAGCTGCTGTTCGCCGACCTCGAGGGCGCGGAGAAGCGGCTCGAGCGCGTCGTGCGCGGAGCGCGCGGCGGCGACAAGGCCGCGATCGCGGAGAAGGCGTGGCTCGAGGAGCTCATCGCCGGCTACCACGAGGGGCGCGCCGCCCGGCACACGCCGATGCCCGACGACGTGGACCGCGGGCAGACCGTGCAGCCGCTGACCGCCAAGCCGGTTCTGTTCGTCGCCAACGTCGACGAGGGCAGCGACGAGGTGCCCGCGGTGGTCGCCGAGCACGCCGAGCGGGTCGGGGCGAAGGCCGTGGCGATCTCCTCCCGCATCGAGGCCGAGCTCAGCGACCTCGACGAGGAGGACGCCGCCGCGATGCGCGAGGACCTCGGGATCGCCGAGTCCGGCCTCACCCGGGTCGTGAAGGGCGCCTTCGACCTGCTGCACCTGCTGACGTTCTTCACCGTCGGGCAGGGCGTCCGCGCGCAGTCCTGGCACCTCGAGCACGGCCGCACCGCCTGGCACGCCGCCGGGGAGATCCACACGGACATCCAGAAGGGCTTCGTCCGCGCCGAGGTCGTCCCGTGGGACGCGCTGCTGGAGGCGGGCGGCTACGGCAAGGCCCGCGAGGCCGGCACGCTGCGGCTCGAGGGCCGCGACTACGTGATGCAGGACGGCGACGTCATCACGGTCAAGCACACCGGCTGACGCCCCCGCGCCGGGAAGCTCAAGATCGGGCGGGGCCGGCCGACCGCCACGGGGGTGGGCGCGGTGCTCGTCGTGGAACCCAGTCGGCTGCTGCAGTCCGTGCACGGGTCGGAGCTGCGCGCCGCGGGCCACGAGGTGGTCGCGGTCGCCGACGTGGTCGCCGCCCTGACCGCGCTCCGCGACCGCCGGTTCGACGCGGTCGTCTCCGCCGTCGACCTGCCCGCCCCGGGCGGGTACGGGCTGCTGCGCGCGGTCCGTGCCGATCGCGACCTCGCCGCCCTGGTGTTCGCGTTCGTCACGACGCACGACCCCGCGATCGTGCGCGCGGCCACCGGCCGGGACTGGGTCGACGCGATCGTGCCGAAGGGGCAGCCCGGCGCGCTCGCCGGCGCGCTGCGCGCCGCCGACCGCGGGGGCCGGGCCGCCGGTGGCCGGGTGCTCGTGGTCGACGACTCGCCGCTCGCCCGGCGGCTCGTCGCGGACGCCCTGGCGGACGCCGGCATGGAGGTCGAGATCGCGGGTCGGGCGGACGAGGCGATCGATCTCGCGATCCGTGCGGCACCGGACGTCGTGGTCCTCGACATCGACCTCCCGCAGGCCGACGGCTTCACGCTCCTCGAGCGCCTGCGCGACCGGCCCGCGACCGCCGAGCTGCCGGTCGTCTTCCTCACCTCGATGGACGGGATCGGGCACCTCGAGCGGGCATTCGTCGACGGTGCCGACGACTTCGTCCGCAAGGCGCAGGACCCGCGCGAGCTGGTCGCGCGGCTGCGCCGCATCCTCGACCGGCGGTGGGCCACGCGACGGGCCGCCCGGCGCGAGATCGAGCTGACGCAGGACGCGAACGTCGACGCGCTGACCGCGCTGGCGACCCGCGGTCACGCCGAGCACCTGCTCGCGGTCACCGCGGGCGAGTGCCGCTCCCGCGGTCGGGAGATGGCGCTCGCGCTGCTGGACGTCGACCACTTCAAGACGGTGAACGACCATCACGGCCACGAGGCGGGGGACGCGGTCCTCCGCGCGCTCGGGGAGCGGCTCCTCGGTGCGCTCGGGGGCGGGGACTTCGCCGCCCGGTGGGGCGGGGAGGAGCTGCTGCTCGCGTTCCCGGGGGCCTCGCTGACCGACGCGGCGGCCCGGGTGGACCGCCTGCGCGAGGAGGTCGCCCGCGCGCCGGTGCCGACCTTGGCCGGACCGGTCGACGTGACGTTCAGCGCCGGGGTCGCCGCCGTGCGCGACGACACGGCCGCCGCGATCGGCGCCGCCGACCGCGCGCTGTACCGGGCCAAGCGCGCCGGCCGCGACCGCGTCCTCGTCGCCCCCGCCCCCGCCCCCGCGCCGTCGAACAGGGAGTTCTCCCGGCTGGAGCCGAACAACTCCCTGTTCGACGCCGGGCGGGTCCGGCTCAGGGAAGCCGGACGGGCAGGGTCTTGAGCTGGTTGACGAACGGCGACTCGACGTAGCGCGGCTCGCCGTCCAGCGCGATCTGCGGGTGGCGGGCGAGCGTCTCCTCGATCAGCACGCGCAGCTCGAGCCGGGCGAGCGCCGTACCCAGGCAGAAGTGCCGGCCGCCCGCCCCGAACGCCTGGTGCTCGGCACGACGGCGCAGGTCGAACCGGTCGGCGTCCTCGTAGCGGGTCTCGTCGCGGTTGGTCGACGCGTACCACATGACGACCTTGTCACCCGCCCGGATCCGGCGGCCGCCGAGCTCGACGTCGCGGGTGGCGGTGCGCCGGAAGTGCGCGAACGCGGGGAACATCCGCAGGGCCTCCTCGACCGCGTCGGGGATCAGCGCGGGATCGTCCAGCAGCAGGGCGCGCTGCTCCTCGTCCTCCATGATCGCCCGCATGCCGCTGCAGTACGTGGCCTTCGTCGAGTCGTTGCCCGCGGCCATGAGGAGGAAGAACCCCATGACGATCTCGTGCTCCTCGAGCCGCTCGCCGTCGATCTCCGCGTGCACGAGCACGCTGAGCAGGTCGTCCGTCGGCTGCGCGCGGCGCGCGGCGATCAGCTCCTGGCACCGACGGAAGATCTCCGGGACGTCGCGCGCCATCACGGTCTCCGGGCCCTCCGGGTTGACGTCGGGGTCGCCGGCCCCGAGCGTCGTGTTCATCAGGCGGGCCCAGATCTCGTCGTCCTCGGGCGGCAGGCCCATGAACGAGCCGATGACCCGCGACACGACCGGCTGCGCGACGTCGGTGACGAGGTCGCAGCGGTCGCGGCCCTCGAGCCGGTCGAGGACGCCGCGGGTGATCGCGCGGATGTCGTCCTCGTGGGCGGCGATGCGCCGCGGCGTGAAGCCGCGCTGGAAGAGCCCCTTGACGCGGTCGTGCTTGGGCGGGTCCATCCCGATGAACATCGCCTGGATCAGCTCGAGCGGCATCAGGCTGTCGCTGACCGCGGTGAACCCGGAGGCCGACGAGTAGGTCTGCCAGTCGCGGCTGACGGTGTGGACGTCGTCGGCGCGCGTGACCGACCAGAAGCCCGCCTCCTGCGGGAAGTCGGTGATGCTCGCTGTCCAGTGCACCGGACAGCGCGCCCGCATCTCGGTGAAGAGCGCGTGCGGCGGGCCGTCGACCCAGTGCTCGCGGTCGGTGACGAGGACGCCGTCGAGCGGGGCGTCGCCCGTGTCGGTGCGGGTGTCGAGGTCGGCCATGCCCGCGACAGTACCGACTGACTGGCTGGTCAGCTAGTGCGTCACCGGCGCGGCTTCCCGGGCGGTTCGCGTCTCAGCGTCGTGCGACCGATGATGCGGTTCGCCGGCGGCCGCGGAGGATGCCGCGGAGCATCACCGCGTCGGCGACGAGCAGCGCGACGATCGCCAGCACGACCGCCCAGGCGAGCACGCCCGCGCTTCCGCCGCCGCCACCGCCGGCGGCCTGCGCGGACGCGGTCAGGCCGTCGGCCCGGAACAGCTGCGTGGCGCGGAAGTTGTCGTGCGCGACGTCCCAGGCGGGCTTCGGGCGCCCGTCGTAGGTGATGAGCCCCTTGTTGTGGATCCCGTCGCGCGGCACGTCCCGCTGCGCGCCACCGTCCCAGTCGGGCTTCACCGCGAACTCCCGCAGCGTCCAGTAGATCGCGCCACCCAGGAACGGGGAGCGGTCGACGATGTCGAGTACCCGGGCGACGTAGTCGTCCTGGAACGCGTACGTCTCCTTCGTCGTGCGCGGGCCGACGAACGTGGACTCCGCCCCGAACTCGGTCAGCACC
The DNA here is from genome assembly GCF_009707605.1 of Conexibacter sp. W3-3-2. NCBI lineage: Bacteria > Bacillati > Actinomycetota > Thermoleophilia > Solirubrobacterales > Conexibacteraceae > Conexibacter > Conexibacter sp. W3-3-2. The sequence continues at coordinate 3,227,417 of NZ_WLYW01000001.1, forward strand.
AGCGCCGAGTCCGGGTACTTGCGGCGCATCGACGCGAGGTACGGCTCGAGGTCCGCGAGCCGCTCCGTGGAGTGCTTCTTCTTGCCCTTGTACCAGCCGAAGTACGAGTTGACGCCGAGCAGGTCGTAGGCGGCGAACGCCCGCTGCGCCGGGAAGCCCGGGTAGCTCAGCAGGTCGACGCTCACCGGCAGCGTCGGGTCGAGGTCGTGCACGAGCCCGCGCGCGGACTGCAGGAACGCCCGCGTGCCCGGCGTGGTGTCCGGCGTCGCGCTCAGCTCGTTGGCGACCGAGTGCGTGATCACCGACGGGTGCGACCGCGCGGCGATCACGGTGCCGCGCAGCGTGCGCAGCGCCTCCGCCCGCTGCGCAGGCGTCACGAGCCGCTTGTCGCGGTGGTAGATCGGCGCCTGGCTCCAGACGAGGATGCCCTCCTCGTCGAGCCGGTCCAGCAGCCGGTCGTTCAGCAGGTAGTGCGCGCGCGTGACGTTCGCGCCCAGCGCCTTGAGCTCCTTGACGATCAGCTCGATGTCCGCGTCGGACAGCGCCGGGCCGCGGCCGCGCAGGTCCTCCTGGATCGACGCGCCGCGCATGTCGATCGCCCGGCCGTTGAGCTCGAGCATCCCGTTGCGCACGCGGACCGAGCGCAGCCCGACCCGCTTGCGGTCGACCTGCAGCACGCGATCACCGAGCCGCGTCTCCACGCGCGCGGTGTAGAGCCGCGGCGAGCCGGGCTGCCACAGCTGCGCGTCGCCCTGCACCGGGACCGAGAAGCGGATCCGGGCGCGCTCGCCGGGACGCAGCGCGCGCGGGGACGGGGCGCTGCCGGTCGTGACCGTGCCGTCGGGGGCGGTCAGCCGCAGCGCGACGGTCGGCCGGGCGGTGCCGCTGCCGCGGTGCTCGAGCGTGCCGTCGACGATCACCTTCGCGGTGCACGGCGGGCGCTCCTCGCCGGCCGCCGCGTCCGGGCAGGTGACGTCCGACAGCACGCCGACGTCGTCGAGCCCGATCGCCGCGCGCGGCACGAGCGTCACCGGCCGCGTGATGCCGCCCCAGTTCCACCAGCCCTCGCGGGGCTCGGCGCCCTTGCGGCTGTCGGCGCGCACCAGCAGCGTGTTCATCTGCCCGGGGCGCAGCCCGGCGGCCGGGAGGGTGAACGGCACGTACGGGTCGCGGTTGCGGCCCAGCGGCCGCCCGTTGAGCCAGACGCGCGCGTCGCGGCGGACCTGGTCGAAGCGGATCCCCCAGCGCATCGTCGGATCGGCCGTGGTGGGGGCGCGGAACCGCAGGCGGTACCAGCCGACCGTGCCGAAGAAGTCCTGCTCCACGGGCCGCGCGTCGAACACGCCCGGGACCGCCGCCGCGCGCCACGCGGGGGAGCCCGCGCCGGTCTGCCAGCGCTCGCGCATGCCGCGGTCCGCCGGGTCGAGGGCCAGCTGCCAGCCGCTCGTCAGCGCCACCGCGGCCGGGGGGCCGGGCGGCGGGTCCTGTGCGCGCGTGGGCGCGACCGTCACGACGGCGATGAGACCCAGCGCGAGCGCCGGCACCGTCCTGGAGCGAAAGCGAGACACCACGAGCGCCGAATGATGGCGCACTCCGCGCCGCGATCAGCCGGACAGCGCTGCCAGCCGGTCGGCCAGCCGGCCCATGCCGCGCTCCGCCGCCGCGGTGGACGCGGCGGCCCAGTCGCTCGGCGCGTCCACGGGCCGCTGCACGGCCACGTCGCGGAGCGTCGCGATGTCCTTGAACGCGCGCAGCTCGTCCGCCTGGTCGACCAGCGCGCCGATCGCCCGCGGCTTGAGGCCCGCGGCGCGGGCGGCGACGCCGTCCTGGGCGAGCGCCAGCAGCGCCTCGAGTGAGCCGTGGGCGCGCAGCATCTCCGCGGCGCCCTTCTCCCCGATCCCCTTCGCGCCCGGCAGGCCGTCGGACGGGTCGCCGCGCAGCGCGATGAAGTCCGGCACCTGCTCGGGGTCGACCCCGTACTTCGCCCGCACCTCGTCGGGGCCCATCGCGGTCGGCCCGTCCTTCGCGCCGGGGTAGAGGACCGTCACCTGCGCGGACGCGCACTGGAACATGTCGCGGTCGCCGGTGAACAGCACCGCGTGGCCGCCCGCCGCGCTCTCCAGCCGCGCGAGCGTCCCGAGCAGGTCGTCCGCCTCGAGGTCCCCCGCGTGCTCGGACCGCCAGCCGAACGCGCCGAAGAAGGCGGGCGCGTCCGCCCACTGCGGCACGAGCTCCTCCGGCATCTCCGGGCGGTCGCCGTGGTACGCCGGCCAGGCGGCGGTGCGGTAGTGGGCGGCCTCGGCGCCGAAGCACAGCACCACCGCCCGGGGTGCGAACCGCTCGACCGCCTGCAGCACGAGGTTCGCGCAGCCGAGCAGCGCGTTCACCGGCCGGTCGTCGGTGCCACGGATCGAGGAGGGCAGCGCGAAGAACGCCCGGTAGAGCAGCGACGGGGCGTCGACGGCGAGGAGCGGGGCGGGAGCGGGCATCGCGGCGAGCGTACCGCCGCCGTAGGATCCGGCCCCCACCGAGCACGACAGGAGCGAGACATGGCGAAGCGGACGATCAACGGCATCGAGGAGCTCAAGTCCCTGGCGGGACAGGACCTCGGCAGCAGCGAATGGATCGAGATCGACCAGGGCACCATCCAGGCGTTCGCCGACGCGACCGGCGACCACCAGTGGATCCACGTGGACGTCGAGCGCGCGCAGAAGGAGAGCCCGTTCGGCGGCCCGATCGCGCACGGCCTGCTGACCCTCTCGATCGGTCCGCGCCTGATGTTCGACGTCTTCGAGATGACCGGGGTCGCCGGCGGCCTGAACTACGGCTACGGCAAGGTGCGCTTCCCCGCCCCCGTCCCGGCCGGCGCGAAGCTGCGCATGAACGCGACGCTCACGAGCGTCGAGGACGTCCCCGGCGGCGTGCAGGCGGTCGTCACCCAGACCTTCGAGGTCGAGGGCGGCACGAAGCCGGTCTGCGTCGCCGAGGCGATGGTCCGCTTCTTCGGCGGCTGAGCGCCGCCGCGCGGCTCAGCGGGCCCGGACGGTCGGGCCCGCGATCCCCCGGTACACGATCCGGTAGCTGCCGGCCCGCGGCACGGTCGCCTCGTAGCGGCCGTCCCGCTCCACGGTCGTCTCGGCCACGAGCACCCAGCGGCCCTTCGCGCGCCGCTCGACGCGCAGCCACGACCCGGTGGTCGCGGGACGGATGCGGCCGACGAGCCGCGGCCCGGTGACCGCGCGCGGCGCGAACGACGAGGAGGCGCGCGCTCCCGGGGCGGCGCCACCGGTGGTGCCGTCGCCGGGGGTCGGGGTGGGCGTCGGCGTCGGGGTCTTCTCCGGGGCGGGCTTCGCGGTCGTGGAGACGACCGTGAACGTCGCCCACGTGTCGAACAGGCCGAAGCGGCGGCGCAGCTCCGGTCCGGTGACGGTCGTGCGGCCGCCGGTCCCGACGACCTGCGCGCGCACGATCCGCGGCGACTTGCCCTTCTTCAGGATCTTGATGCTGCGGAAGCTGCCCTTGACGAGCCCGCGGAGCTTCGCCTGCGCCTGGCTCATCGTCAGCCGGTAGGGCCCCCAGGTGTGGCGCGGCGACTCGTTGTCGAACGGGTCGCGCACGCTGACGAGGTACGGCTTGGGCTCGGCTCCGAGGAAGCCGTTCTCGACGTTCTCCGTGCGACCGCCGGAGGTGGAGAAGAAGTACGTGACGATCGGCGTGCCCTGGTACGTGACGATCTGACGGGCGGTCTCGCGCACCGCCCGGTCCGTGCTCGCGGTCTCCGCGCCGACCCCGCCGTACACCTGCGAGCGCACGTCGGCGTAGTGCTGGAAGCCGTCGCCCGGCTTGTCGGTCGTGATCGCGTAGGTGCGGGCCGCGACGGCCTGCGCCTTCAGCGCCTCGATCGGCCAGCTCGACGGGCTCTCCTTGCTGACGACCCCGCGGACGTAGTCCTCCAGGCCGACGGCGTTGACCGCCAGCAGGCCGCTGAGCGAGCCGCTGCGGAACTCCAGCGCGCCGCGGTAGCGCCCGCCGCTGATGCCGTTCTCGGCCCGGCCGCCGAGCCGGATCGAACCGCCCGCGGGCGCCTCGACGCGCAGCGGCGAGCGGTACGTGTCGAGCACCTTGCCGCCGGCGGTGCGCAGCGCCACGCCCTGGGAGGTGCGGGCCACGGAGTACGTGGCGTCCGGGTCCAGCGAGCGCTGCCCGCTGACCTTCGCCGCGCCGCTGAACGAGCCCGAGAACCCGGACTGCAGCAGCACCCGGATCTCCTGGTCGGTCCCGAGCCGCGACAGCGCGGTGCCCTGGTAGTAGTGGCCGAGGATCTGGTCGTAGGTCCGGCCGTTCTTCGCGAAGCCGAACGCCCCGTACTGGCTCATGCCGACCCCGTGCCCGAACCCGCGGCCCTTGATGACCAGGCGGGAGGCGGCGTCGGCGGCGGAGGCCCCCACGAGCCCGCCGGAGAGGGCGAGCGCGGTGGCGGCGGCGATCGGGCGTCGGGACATGCGCATCAGGGATCGGAACGCGTCCGTCGGGATCGAGTTGCGGTCGCGGGGACCGGACGGATCACGCAGTGGACGAGCGTACGTGACGGCGCGCCCCGGGGCGCCGCACGCGCCGGAGTGGCGCGCGGCGACGCGGGTAGCCTTCCCGGCATGAGCTCGGGTCCCGACGCATCCCGCGAGGCCGCCGTCGTCGACGGCGTCCCCAAGCAGCTGTACATCGGCGGCACGTGGCGCGACGCGGGGGGCGGCGGCACCCTCGACGTCGACGACCCCTCCACCGGCGACGTGCTGTGCGCGGTGGCCGACGGCACGGTCGCCGACGGGGACGCCGCGCTGGCCGCGGCGCACGCCGCCTTCCCGGGCTGGCGCGACACGGCCCCGCGCGAGCGCGGCGAGGTCCTGCGGCGCGCGTTCGAGCTGATGACCGAGCGCACGGACGACCTCGCGCTGCTGATGACGCTCGAGATGGGCAAGCCGCTGGAGGAGTCGCGCGGCGAGATCGCCTACGCGGCCGCGTTCCTGCGCTGGTACGCGGAGGAGGCGGTGCGCATCGACGGCCGCTTCACCACGAGCGAGAACGGCAAGGGCCGGATCCTGACGATGCGCCGGCCGGTCGGGCCGTGCGTGTTCATCACGCCCTGGAACTTCCCGATGGCGATGGGCACCCGCAAGGTCGGCCCCGCGATCGCGGCCGGCTGCACGATGGTCGTCAAGCCGGCCCAGCAGACGCCGCTGAGCATGCTCGCGCTCGCGGCGATCCTCGAGGAGGCCGGCCTGCCGGGCGGCGTCTGCAACGTCGTCACGACGCACAGCACGGCCGAGGTGATGGCGCCGCTGATCGCCGACCCGCGCGCCCGCAAGCTGTCGTTCACCGGATCGACGCCGATCGGCAAGAAGCTCATCGAGCAGTCCGCCGAGCAGGTGCTCCGGGTCTCGATGGAGCTCGGCGGCAACGCGCCGTTCCTCGTGTTCGAGGACGCCGATCTCGACGCGGCGATCGAGGGCGCGCTGCTGGCGAAGATGCGCAACATCGGCGAGGCCTGCACGAGCGCGAACCGCTTCCTCGTGCACGAGGCGGTGGCCGACGACTTCGCGCGGCGGCTGGCCCACGAGCTCGGCTCGATGAAGGTCGGGCGGGGCACCGAGGAGGGCGTGCGCGTCGGGCCGCTCATCGACGAGGCGGCCGTCGACAAGGTCACGGAGCTCGTCGGCGACGCGGTCGACCGCGGGGCGCAGGTGCTCACGGGCGGGGAGCGCGTCGGCGATCGCGGCCACTTCTACGCCCCGACCGTCCTCGCGGGCGTCGATCCGGACGCGCGCGTCAACCACGAGGAGATCTTCGGACCGGTCGCCCCGATCACGACGTTCTCGTCCGACGACGAGGCGATCGAGCGGGCCAACGACACCGAGTACGGCCTCGTCGCCTACGCGTACACGCGGGATCTCGCCCGCGCGTTCAAGGTCATGGAGGGCCTGGACACGGGGATGATCGGGCTCAACCAGGGGCTCGTCTCCAATGCGGGCGCCCCGTTCGGCGGCGTCAAGCAGTCCGGCTTCGGTCGCGAGGGCGGGCCGGAGGGGCTCGGCGAGTACCTCGAGACGCGCTACGTCGCGATGAACGTGCCGTAGGCCGACCTTGCAGCGCGACATCTGTCGCGCTGCGCCGCCGGTCGGGTGCCGGGTTCGACACGGGGACGGCCTCGCTCGCTACCCTCCGCCGTCGATGCTTCCGGTCCGCCGCCAACCGAGGAGAGCGCTCCTCGGCGTCGCCGTCGTGGCTGCTGCCGCCGCCGTGGGGGTCCCCGTCGCCACCCAGGCCGACGGCGAGACCCAGGTCATCACCGAGGTGCGGCCCGCGCAGCTCGTGCCGAAGTCCAAGGCCCGGCCCGCCCCGACCGCCAGCGCCTCGTCGCTCTCGCAGACCGCGCCGAGCGTCATCAACAGCGGGCCGACCGGGCGCGTCGCGCTGACCGGTCCGTGGCGCGTGAAGACCGACCGCTACGACACCGGCTCGAGCAAGGGCTACCAGTCGGGGGCGTTCGACGGGCGAGCCGTCACGCTGCCGTACTCGCCCAACGCCCGCACGCTCACCGGCAACGCCGGGGTCGAGAGCCATCGCGGCACCGTCGCCTGGTACCGGACGTCGTTCGCGGTCCAGAAGGCGGGCGACTACCGCCTGCGGTTCGAGTCGGTCAACCACCGCGCGACCGTCTACCTCGACGGCAGGAAGATCGGGACGCACGTCGGCGAGTACCTGCCGTTCGAGTTCCTCGTCGGCCTGAAGGCGGGCGTCGAGCACGAGCTCGTCGTGAAGGCCGACTGGCGCGGCCCGCTGCGGATGAAGCGCGAGGGCTGGCACCGCACCTGGTTCAACTTCGGCGGCATCAACCGCGAGGTCACGCTGCGCCCGGTCGGCGACAGCGAGCTGACCGCCCCGACGATCAACACGCGCCTGCAGCCGGACGGCAGCGCGAAGGTCGACATCACGGTCCACGCGAAGAACCGCATCGACAGCCGCGCGCTCGGCGTCATCGGGGTGCTGCGCCGCGGGGACGAGCGCTACGAGCTCGACTTCCCCGACCTGGTCGTGCCCCGGCGCGGCACGAAGATCCTCTACGCGCAGGTCACGGTGCCCAAGCCCGCGCTGTGGGAGCCCGGCTCCCCGAACCTCTACGACCTCGAGCTCGGCGTCCCCGGCGAGTCCGGCTACGTGCAGAAGGTCGGGCTGCGGCAGGTCCAGCGCGACGGCACGAAGCTCCTGCTCAACGGCAAGCGCGTGGAGCTGCACGGCGCGTCCATCCACGAGGACGCGAAGGGCCGCGGTGACGCCGTCACCGGCCCGGACATGGACGCGCTCGTCGAGGACCTGAAGTCGATCGGCGCGAACGCGACCCGGGCGCAGCATCCGCTGCACCCGGCGCTGCTCGAGCGGCTCGACGCGGCGGGCATCCTCCTGTGGATGGGCGTCGGCCCGGTCGACGCCCCGGGCGCGTGGACCTCGCGCGGCCCGCGGCTGCTCGCGCAGGCGAAGAGCCGGGTGCGCGCGTCGTACTTCCAGGCCCAGCCGCACCCGTCGCTGATCGTCTGGAACCTCGTCAACGAGATCGCCGGCAACGGGCACCCGGCCGGTCAGGTGCCGTACATCCAGTCGATGTCGGCCGAGCTCAAGCGCCGCGATCCGGGCCGCCTCGTCGCGCTGGACATCTGGGGCGCGCACCCGCCGAAGGTCGCGGGGCCGGTGTACCGGAACATCGACGCGATCGGTGACACGAACTACATCGGCTGGTACGAGCTGACCAAGGCGCCGCGCCAGACGGTCCGCAACGCGATCCGCACGCACATCACGGACCTGCAGAAGATCTTCCCGGACAAGATCATGGTCGTCACCGAGTTCGGGGCGGAGGCCAACGACCTCAACCCGACGAACCGGCCGGGCGGCTTCCGCTTCCAGGCGGATCTGCTGCGGCTGCACCTCGACGAGTACGCGAAGATCGAGAACCTGTCGGGCGCCCTGGTCTGGAACCTGCGGGACTTCGCGGTCGCGCCGTCGTTCGCGGGCGGCTCGATCCGCAAGCAGGTGCCCGAGATCCGCATCGTCAAGGGCATCAACCAGAAGGGCCTGTTCGAGTACGCCGGGCGTCGCAAGCGCAGCGCCGACGTGGTGCAGGGCGCGATCACCCGGGCGCTCGCCCGGACCGCGGCCGGCGCCGGCGGCTGAGCCCTACGGGCAGCGCGGCGGGGAGGCCGCCGCGGCGCGCGCGGCCTCGCCGGCGGCGCGGGCGATCGCCGTCGTCATGGCGGCGGCGCGCGCGACGGTGAGCGAGAGGAACGCGGAGGTGCTCGTGCGGCCCGCGTCGTGGCGCGTCTGCTGGGCGAACAGCTCGAGCTCGAAGCGCGTCGCGACCGGGAGGTCCTCGACGGCGCGGGGGAACGTGCACGCGCTCGCGGCCGTGCGCGCGGCGGGCGCGGTGGCCGGCGCGGCGGCGGGGATCGCGGCGGTGGCGGCGACGAGGGCGACCAGGCGGAGCGGGCGGCGGGGGCGCGTGCGCATGCCGTGATGGTGGCGAAGACCGCAGAGAACTGCAATCCGGTCTGTCGATGTGCTGGTCCGCGGCGCGTCGGGGTGTGCGCGGGGCACGCCGCGGGCCGGGCGGTCGCGTCCGGCGCGCGCTGGGCGCCTGGGTGCGGCGGCGCACCGCCGCTCGGCGGTTCTGGGTGATCTGGGGCCCGTATGCGGCCTCCGGATCACCCAGTTCGGCGGCGCGGGCCGCCCGGCCGGGCGGTTCTGGGTGATCTGGGACCCAAATCTGGCCCGCAGATCACCCAGTTCGGGGCGGGCGCCGGGGCGCCCGCACCCGTCAGGCCTGGTTGCCCGCGGCGATCTTGCGCAGGTCGATCGTCTTGTCGTACAGCTCGGCGTCGACGCCCTCCTCGAGCGCGACGTCGCGCAGCGGCCGGCCCGACGACGTGGCCTTCTTCACGATCACCGTGGCGAGGTCGTAGCCGATCGCCTCGTTGAGCGCCGTGGCCGTCGCGAGCGTGTTGCCCGCAGACGCGTCACAGCCGGCCTTGTTGGCCTTCAGGCCGTCGATGCACTTCTCGCTGAACGCGACCGACGCGGTCGACAGCAGCTGGATCGACTGCAGCAGGTTGCGCGCGATCAGCGGGATCCGGACGTTCAGCTCGAACTGGCCCTGCATGCCGCCGATGGTGATCGCGGTGTCGTTGCCGATCACCTGCGCGGCGACCTGCAGCACGACCTCGGGCAGGACCGGGTTGACCTTGCCCGGCATGATCGACGAGCCCTTCTGCAGCTCGGGCAGGAACAGCTCGCCGATGCCGGCGCGCGGGCCGGAGCCCATCAGGGCGATGTCCTGGGCGATCTTCGTCAGCGAGACCGCGGTGACCTTCAGCGCGCCGGACAGCTCGACGAGCGCGTCGCGGTTGCCCTGCGCCTCGAACGGATCGGCCGGCGCGGCGATCGCGCGGAGCTTCGACTCCTTGATCAGGATCTTGCGGACGCCGGCGGCGAACTTCGGGTGCGTGTTCAGGCCCGTGCCGGTCGCGGTGCCGCCGAGCGGGATCTGCCCGACGTGCGGGAGCGTCGCCTCGATCCGCTCCTTGGCCAGGCGGATCTGCGCCGCGTAGCCCGCGAACTCCTGGCCCAGCGTGACCGGCACCGCGTCCATCAGGTGCGTGCGGCCGGACTTCACGACGTCCTCGAACGCCTTGGCCTTCTTCGTCAGCGACTTCTCGAGCTTCGTCAGCGCCGGCAGCAGCGTCCGGGTCGTCTCCTCGAGCGCGGCGAGGTGCACGGCGGACGGGAACACGTCGTTGGACGACTGGCCCATGTTGACGTGGTCGTTGGGGTGCGCGGCACCACCGGTCAGCGCGGAGATGACCTCGTTGGTGTTCATGTTCGACGAGGTGCCCGAGCCGGTCTGGAAGACGTCGATCGGGAACTGGTTGTCGTGCTCGCCGGCGCGGATCTCCGCGGCCGCGGCCGCGATCTTCTCCGCGAGCGCGGGGTCGAGCTTGCCGAGCTCGCCGTTGACGGTCGCGGCGGCGCCCTTGATGGCCGCGAGCCAGCGGATGACCGAGACCGGAACGGTCTCGCCGGAGATCGGGAAGTTCTCGACGGCCTTGGCGGTCTCGCCGCCGTAGAGGCGCTTCTTGGTCGCCATGCGGTTCGTGCTCCTGTCGGGTGACGGGTGGGGTTCGGAGCGGTCAACCCTACTCCGCGGGCGCGCCCCGTCCGTTCCGGGCGCGGCGGCCGGTCGCCTCAACGCTGGCCGCAGAACGCGACGAGCTCGCGGGCGACCCCGACCGGGTCGTCGTAGGCCATCAGGTAGCCGGCGGACTCGAGCACCCGCAGCTGCCCGTCGGGCAGCAGGTCGAGCGCCTCGCGCGCGGTGGCGAGCGGATGGTGCGGGTCGGCGCCCGCCCACAGCAGCAGCGTCGGCACGGTCAGCGCCGGGTAGGCGTCGAGCAGGTCGCGCTCGGCGAGCGTCGGCCAGTCGGCGGCGAACCGCGCCCACGACCGCGCGAGGTTCGCGTTGCCGCCGACGTCCTGGAAGGCGTGGCGCACCAGGTCGCGGGCGGCCGGGTTGTCCGTGGCGGTCAGCGACGCCCCGTAGGCGGGACGGAACACCGCGCGCGCCGCGTGCGAGAGCGTGCGGTCCAGTCCGGGGACGGCGCCGGCCCGGGCCGCGAGCCGCCACGCGCGCCGGCGCGGCATCGGGGTCCCCGGCGGGCGGTGCAGCGGCGTCGGCATGATCACGGCGCGCCGCGGCCGCAGCGTCCCGCGCGCGATCGCGCGCACGAGGATCTCGGCGCCGAGGCCGTGCCCGGCGACGAGCGGCCGCGGCCCGCACGTGTCGTGGCAGAACGCGCCGACCACCTCGGCGAACCAGTCGCGCGAGTACGGGTGGCGCGGACGGTCCTCGCTGTCGCCGTGCAGCGGCAGGTCGGGAAGCACGACGCGGAAGCGGTGGGTGAGGTGCTCGACGGCGGGCTCCCACTCCCGGTGGTTCAGCAGCGCGGAGTGCAGGAGGCAGAGCCCCGGGCCGGTCCCCGCCTCCCGGTAGGCGACGCGGGCGCCGTCGTGGTGGTGGAAGAGCCGCAGCTTCACCCGGCGCGCTTCCCGTCGGCGCGCCCGGCGGCCAGCGCGGCGGCGAGCGGCGGGGCCAGCTCGAGCCGTCCGGCGACGAGGCCGACGCGGCGGGCGAGCTCGAGGCTCAGGCCGTTCGTCCGTGCGGCGCCGCGCTCGGTGGCGCCGACGAGCCAGCCGAGCTGGCGCGCCGCGGCCGCGTCCTGGCGCTCCTCGACGCGCTCGACGAGGTGGTCGGCGGCGGTCGTCAGGACGACCCCGAGCCGCTGCAGGTCCGCGTCCTTGACGACCCGCTCGGCGCAGTCCGACAGCGAGGTGCCGTCAGGGAGCACGACGGGGCCGCCGGTCGCCGCGTTCTCGAGCGCGCGCTCGATCGGCACCGGGTCCACGAGGCACAGCTCGCTGACCGTCGGCCGCTCGTCACCGCACGCGGTGAGCGAGAGGACGGAGAGGCTCGCCAGGAACGCCGGCATCCGCACGGACCGATCGTAGAGTGCCGGGCGTGCTCCGCTCGCCGCACGACCGCGAGATCGTCGCGCTGGCGCTCCCCGCGCTCGGCGCGCTGGCGGCCGAGCCGCTGTACCTGCTCGTCGACACGGCGATCGTCGGGCACCTCGGCACGCGCGAGCTGGCGGCGCTGGCGCTGGCCGCGAGCGTGCTCGGCGTCGTCACCGCGCTGTGCAACTTCCTCGCCTACGGCACCACCGCGCAGGTCGCCCGGCTGAGCGGCGCCGGGGAGGGCGACCGGGCCCGCGAGATCGCCGCCCAGGCGTTCTGGCTCTCGCTCGGGCTCGGGGTGCTCGTGGCGTTGGCGGTGATCGCGCTCGCCGACCCGCTCGTGGCGCTGCTCGGCGGGGAGGGGGAGACCGCGGACCTCGCCGCGCGCTACCTGCGGCTGTCGGCGATCGGCCTGCCGGCCGCGCTGCTCGCGCTCGGCGGTCAGGGCTTCCTGCGCGGGGTCGCCGACCTGCGCACCCCGCTGGTGATCCTCGGGGTGGCGAACCTCGTCAACGCGATCCTCGAGGTCGTGCTGGTCTACGGCTTCGACACCGGTCTCGACGGCTCCGCGCTGGGCACGGTCGTCGCGCAGGCCGGCATGGGCGTCGCCTTCGCGGTGCTGCTGCTGCGTGGCGGGGGACCGGGCGTGTCGCGCCGTCCGCGCCCGGACCTGCTGCGCCCGCTGCTGCGCATGGGCGGCGACATCGTCGTGCGGACCGCCGCGCTCCTCGGCGCGTTCGTGCTCGCGAGCGCGGTCGTCGCGCGCGCCGGCGAGCCGAGCCTCGCCGCGCACCAGATCGCGTTCCAGCTGTTCGTCTTCCTCGCGTTGACGCTCGACGCGCTCGCGATCGCCGGTCAGGTGCTCGTCGGCCGGCGGCTCGGCGCGCGCGACGCGGCCGGTGCCGCGGCGGTGGGTCGGCGGCTCGTCGTGCTGTCGGCCGCGCTCGGCGTCGCGGTCGCGCTGCTGCTGCTCGCGGGCCGCTCCCTGATCCCGCAGGCGTTCACCGGGGACGACGCGGTGCTCGAGCGCGCCGCGGCGCTGTGGCCGCTGTTCGCGCTGCTGCTGCCGCTCGGGGCGGTGACGTTCGCGTTCGACGGCATCCTCATCGGGGCGGGCGACACCCGGTTCCTGGCGGGCGCGATGGTCCTCGCCCTGCTCGCGTTCGCCCCGGTGGCGCTGCTGGCGCTGCACCGCGGCTGGGGCGTGGTCGGCGTCTGGGCCGGGCTGAACTGGCTGATCGTCGTGCGCGCCGCGAGCACGGGCTGGCGGTTCCGCAGCGGCCGCTGGGCGGTCGTCGGCGCCCGCTGAACGCTGCCCGAAGCTCCCGAACCCGACCGGAGCGCACCTTCCCCCGCGCAAAGCTGTGCAAAGCCGCCGGGGCCCCACGGGGCTCCCGGGTGCGCGGTAGACCTCGCGGCATGAGCACCACGAACAGCGCCAGCCGGCTGGGTCTGACCACCTCGCAGGCGGCCGCGCACCTGGGCGTGTCGCTGTCGACCGTCCGCCGCTGGTCCGACCTCGGGCACCTGCGCGGCTACCGCACGCCGGGCGGCCAGCGGCGCTTCAGCGTCGAGCAGCTCGACGACTTCGTCCGGGGCCTCGACGGCGGCGGGGGGACCGCCGCCGGGCCGCAGGGCCGCGACGCCCGCTGAGGCGCGGCGCGGCCCGCCCCGGACCCGATCGGCCGGCGACGCCCGACGTCGCCCGGTCACGCCGGTCGCCGCGTCCCCTCCGGGGGACGCGGTGGCTGTCAGGCGTCGATCAGGATCGCGCGGCGTCGTTGATGCGTCGCTCGATGTCGAGCTCCGCGGCGAAGTCCGCATCCCCGAGATGGCGGTAGGCGGTTCCCTGACCGGCCATCAGGCCGGCCAGGCACTCGACGTAGACCGGGTCGAGCTGCGAGCCGGCGACGCGGCGTAGCTCGTTCAGCGCCTCGAAGCTCGTCATCGGCGACCGGTAGGTGTCGGGGGCGGTCAGGGTGTCGTAGACCTCCGCCACCGCGACGATCTTCGCGATCGCGGGGATCTCCTCCGCCGTGAGACCGTCCGGATAGCCGCGGCCGTCGGGGCGCTCGTGGTGGGCGCGGACGATCGCCGCGACCGGACCGTAGACGCCGAGGTCCTGGAGCAGGTCCGCGCCGAGCTCCGGATGGCGCCTGATGGCCTTCCAGTCGTCGGGCCTCAGCTGCGTGCCCCGATCCATGACACGGTCCGAGAGCGCGAAGCGTCCGATGTCGTGCAGCAGCCCTGCCGTGTGGGCGAGGTCCTGCTCGCGGCGGCCCATGCCGCTCGCGGCCGCGATGTCCCGCGAGAACTTCGCAACGGCGGCGCAGTGACGTGCCGCACGCGCGTCGCGTGCGTCGAGCGTCCGGATCAGACCGCTGAGCAGTCCCCACGAGAGGTCGGCGTACTCGCGGGTCCGATCGCGGGCGCGGATGACCAGCCGGTACATGTACGCGAAGGCCAGGTTGACGACGACCACGAAGGCCAGCGCGGCACCGCCGAGCTCGACGTAGCTGGCGACGGTGCTGACGATGAACGCGACCTGGAACCCGAGCGCAGGCAGAAGGGACCGGGCGCTCAAGGCTGTCCGGCGCAGCGACGCGCCGTCGAGGACCGCCATCAGCGTGAGGACGATGACGCCGTTGCCCACGCTCGCGACCAGGACCGCGAGGAGCAGCGCTCCGACGAACCCGGCGCCACCGGCGCCCGGGTCGGGGACCATCGCATGGAACGTCGCGCCCGCGACGGCGACCGGGGTCACGAATCCCGCGAGGTTCACGACGAGCGCCTGGACGCGGTAGCGCTCGACGAGCCATCCCGCCAGGCAGACGGCAAGCGCGATGGCCGCCCCGGCCGCGGTGCCGGCGACGACCATGGCGAGCAGGTAGCAGGACTCCGATCCGGTGAGCTGGAACCGGACGGCGAACCGGGTACCCGCGATCTCCGAGGCGACGGCGAGCGCCGCGAGCGCGGCGACCAGCCAGACGGGCCCCGTGGAACCCCCTTCGGGGAGCAGGAGCAGCGATCCGGCGAACGCCACGCCCGCAGCACCGAGCGCGAGGCCAGGCCGCGGAGTGCGATGGGTGTCGGGAACGGCTGGCACGGAGGACGCGGGAGTCCTCGAGCCTATGGGACTGGGTGGAGGAACTAGCGGCCGCTGATCGGCATCAGGGCACCTCCTCGTCAGGAGCGGGTTGGTCGGGAAGCGCATCGGCTCGACGCACTTCCCGAAAAGGTACGGGGCCGAACGAGGTAAATGCACAGACTGCACGCCGAAACTGCTGCAAATTCCCGGGTCGTTCCCGTGACCGGACGCCTCTTCGCTGCACTGCGGAGATCGCATGCGGACGCTGAAGACCTCCGAGGCTGCGGCGATCCTGAACGTCAGCCCGAACACGCTCCGCGCGTGGGAGCGCCGCTTCGGCTACCCGCGCCCGATGCGGTCGCCCGGGAAGCACCGGCTCTACACCCACGGCGAGGTCGTCGCACTCCGAGACGCCCTCAACGACGGGCTCTCGATCTCCTCCGCGATCTCCCGGGCTCGGGAGGCGGTGCGGGCCGACACGCACGTCCTGCTCGGGGCGCTCACCGCGTTCGATCTCGGTCGCGCCGACCAGGCGATGGAGGCGGCACTCGCGCTCCGTCCGCTCGAGCGGGCGGTCGAGGAGGTCATGCTTCCGAGCCTCGACGAGATCGCGTTGCGCAACGGGGTGGACAGCGCCCCCTGGGCCTGGTCGGCGGCGTGGGCCGCGGAATGGGTGCAGCGCGCCCGTCGCCTCACGCCTCCCCCGTCCCGAGCGGCGTGCGTCCTGGTCGGCGACGCGACGGCCGGCCCGCACGATCGACGGGCGCTCGCGATCCGGGCGCTGGAGCTGTTCACCGCCCGCGCAGGCGCACGGGTCGTCACGCTTCCCGTGGGGTGCCTCGCGGGCCTCGGACCGGTCCTCGACGCCCACCGTCCCGACGCCGTCGTCATCGCGGGGGCGGGATCGCCCGACGACGAGCTGGCCCGCTGGGCGTACGCGGTGCGGGCGTCCGTGGGCGCCCTGCCGGTGCTCCTGTTCCACCGCGGTGTGCGCCCCGGGCGCTCGGCCAGCGCACGCACGCTGGACGAGCGGGCGAGTGCAGCCGTCTCCCAGATCGTCGCCGCGATCGAGCCGCCGTCCGGCCTGCCGGAGCCCGGTATGGGCGAGCGGTCCCAGAGCGTGGCGGCGCGCCCCCGTAGGATGAGCGCGTAGCCGCATCGCCAAGGAAGGTCTGCTGATGTCCCGCCCGTTCCTCCGTGCCGTCTCGCCGCTCGCCCCAGCCCAGGACGTCCGCTTCTGCGGGCACTGCGGCCAGCCGCCGCGCGACCCGCAGCTGACCGCTCGCGTGTGCGACCGCTGCCATCTCGGCATGGTGCTGACCGCCTCTGCGGACCTCGCGCCGACGGGTCGGCAGCCGTTCCTCGTCGTCGACCGCCAGCTCGCGGTCTGCGCGATGTCCCGGAGCGCGGAGCGGCTGCTCTGCGTCGAGGAGCCCGACGCGATCAACCGGTTGCTCACCGACTTCCTCGTCCCCGCCGACGCCGAGCGGGCCGCGCAGGACGATCTGCTGGCGCTCGTCGTGGCGGCGGCCGGCGGGGGTGTGGCCGTGACGACGACCACCGTCCGTCCCGCCGGGGAGTTCGGGGTGTTCTTCGAGGCCCGGATCGGGATCGTCGGCCCGCCGCCCGCGGCGCTCGTCGTGCTCGACGGCTGACGGCCGTCGCGGTCGGCGCGCGGACTCCTTCCTGCGGCCCAGACCCGCACGAAACCTCCCCATCTGCACGCTTCGCTGCGGACCTTGCCGCAGGCCTGACCGGACCTCATGCTGGCGCGCATGGGGTCGATCCGCACCAACGCCGCCGCAGCGATGCTCGGCGTGAGTCCGAACACGCTGCGCTCGTGGGAGCGGCGCTTCGGGTTCCCGGAGCCCCGCCGGACCGCCGGCGGGCACCGGCAGTTCGACCTCGCGGAGGTCGAGGCCCTGCGCTCGGCCTTCGAGGAGACCCACAACGTCTCGTCCGCGATCACGATCGCTCGTGAGCGGGGTGCCGGCCCGGCCTCGCCCACGCGCCTGCGGTCGGCGTTCCAGCGGTTCGAGGAGCAGGAGGCCGACCGCATCGCCGAGGAGTCCCTGAGCGTGCGGTCGGTCGAGCGCACGGTCGAGGAGGTCATCCTCCCGACCGTCGAGGCGCTCGCCGAGGACGACGTCGACGCCCCGGAGTACGGCTTCGCGTGGCGCTGGTCGGCCGGGTGGCTGGCGGCGCAGCGCCGCGTGGCCCCGCCCGCGTTCCGCGACGACACCGTCGTCCTGTTCGACGCCAGCCATTCCGGCGACGTGGACGCGCTCCACGCCCAGGCGCTGGAGCTCGTGCTCCGGCGCAGCGGCCTGAGGACCCTCACCCTCACGGTCGCGCTCGACCCGACGCGGCTCACCCGCGCCCTCCACGCGGTGATGCCGCGCGCGGTCGTCCTCACCGGCGGCCGGGCGTCGCTCGACACGCTCAGCCGGCTCGTCTACCAGGCGCGCCGGGTCAGCGCGGGGGTTGCGGTGCTCGACTACCGCGGCGCCCTGCCCGACAGCGGCGCGACGATCGTCGAGCACCTCGGCGACCGGCCGCTGTTCGCCCGCGAGCTCGTGCTCGCCCACCTGGACCCGTCGACGGCCGGCGAGCGACCGGGCGCGACGGCGCTGCGCGAGGCGCGGCACGCCACGGGCTGACCCGTCGCCGCGCCCCGGCGGGCAGCCGCCGTGGCGCTCTTGCCGTCCGACGCGACTGTCAGAGTCGCGCGCGTGCAACTCGTCCCAGGCGATCCGCTCGCCCACCGCGCCCTGGAAAGCCTCCTGCGCGCGGAGGCCAGCGTTCGGCGACGTCTGAGCGCGGACCTCGACCGCGAGGGCCTCTCGACCTCCGGGTTCTCGGTCCTCGTCGTCCTCACCACCGCGGGCGGGGAGCTGGAGCTGCGCGACCTGCGCGCGCGGCTGCGGACCTCGAAGGCGAACGCCACCGAGGTCGTCTCGACGCTCGAGTCGCGCGGCTACGTGGTGCGTCGGCGGCTGCCGTCGGACCGCCGCGCCGCCGCGGTCACGCTGACCGAGCGCGGGCAGGAGCTGGTGGACCGCCTGTTCCCCGAGCACACCGAGCGCGTGTCGAACGCGTTCAGCTGCCTCGACGAGGCCGAGAAGCGGTCGCTCGAGGCGATCTGCCGCAAGCTCGCGGCCTGAGCGCGGCCGCGGCCCGGGCGGCCGCCCCCCGCGGCGTCCGGCTGAGACAATCACCGGATGGCGCAGCGTCCGGTCGATCCCGCCCAGTCCTTCCCCGAGCTCGAGCAGCGGATCCTCGAGCGCTGGCGCGACCGCGACGTCTTCCAGGAGTCGATGCGTCGCCGCGAGGGCGCCGAGCCGTGGGTGTTCTTCGAGGGTCCGCCGACCGCCAACGGCAAGCCGGGCGTGCACCACGTCCTCAGCCGGGTCTTCAAGGACATCTTCCCGCGCTTCAAGACGATGCGCGGCCACCACGTGCAGCGGCGCGGCGGCTGGGACTGCCACGGCCTGCCGGTGGAGATCCAGGTCGAGAAGGAGCTCGGCCTCACGAGCAAGTCGGACATCGAGGCGTACGGGATCGCCGAGTTCAACGCGAAGTGCCGCGAGTCCGTCTTCACGTTCCTGGAGGACTGGAACGCGCTGACCGAGCGGATCGGCTTCTGGGTCGACCTCGAGCACGCGTACCGCACGCTCGACGCCACCTACGTCGAGTCGGTGTGGTGGTCGCTGAAGGAGATCGCCGGCAAGGACCTGCTCTACGAGGGCCACCGGGTCGTCCCGTACTGCCCGCGCTGCGGCACCGCCCTGTCGAGCCACGAGGTCGCGCAGGGCTACAAGGACGTCGTCGACCCGTCGGTGTACGTCCGCTTCGTCGCCGCCGCCTCGCACGGCCCCGTCACCCAGGGCGACGTGCTGCTCGGCTGGACCACGACCCCGTGGACGCTGCCGAGCAACGCGGCGCTCGCCGTCGACCCCGACCTCGAGTACGTGCGCGCCCAGCGCCACGGCGACACCGACGTCTACGTGCTCGCCGCCGCCCTGCGCGAGAAGGTGCTCGGCGAGGCCAGCACGGTCGTCGAGACCTTCACCGGTCGTCAGATCGAGGGCCTGCGCTACGAGCCGCCGTTCGACTTCATCCCGTCCGCGGAGTGGGGCGAGAAGGCGCACTCCGTCCTGCTCGGTGACTTCGTCACCGCCGAGGACGGCACCGGCATCGTCCACACCGCGATCGCGTTCGGCGAGGACGACTACCGCCTCGGCACCGGCGCCGGGCTGACCGTCGTGAACCCGGTGCGGCTCGACGGCACCTACGACGAGCGGATCACCGGCTACGAGGGCCGCTTCGTCAAGGACGCCGACCGCGACCTCGTCGCCGACCTCGAGGCCCGCGGCCGGCTGCTGCGCGCCGAGGACTACGAGCACTCCTACCCGCACTGCTGGCGCTGCTCGACCCCGCTGCTCTACTACGCCAAGCCGTCCTGGTACATCCGGACCTCGCAGATCCGCGACCAGCTGCTCGCCGCCAACGAGACGATCAGCTGGTACCCGCCCCACATCAAGGAGGGGCGCTTCGGCCGCTGGCTGGAGAACAACGTCGACTGGGCGCTCTCGCGCGAGCGCTACTGGGGCACGCCGCTGCCGGTCTGGCGCAGCGACGACGACCCGGACACCTGGATGGTCGTCGGCTCGTTCGCCGAGCTGCAGGAGCTCTCCGGCGTCACGCTCGAGGACCCGCACCGGCCGTTCGTCGACGACGTCACCTTCCCGCACCCCGAGACCGGCGCGACGATGCGCCGCGTCCCCGAGGTCATCGACGTGTGGTTCGACTCCGGGGCGATGCCGTTCGCGCAGCTGCACGCGCCGTTCGAGCACCGCGAGGAGTTCGAGGCGCACTTCCCGGGCCAGTACATCTGCGAGGCGCTCGACCAGACCCGCGGCTGGTTCTACTCGATGCTCGCCGTGTCGACGCTGCTGTACGGGCGCAGCTCCTACGAGAACGTCGTCTGCCTCGGGCTCGTGCTCGACGAGCACGGCGAGAAGATGTCCAAGAGCAAGGGCAACATCGTCCCGCCGTGGGAGGTCCTCGACGAGTTCGGCGCGGACGCCCTGCGCTGGTACTTCTTCACCGCCAAGCAGCCGTGGGACGGCTACCGCTTCGACCGCTCGGTGATCGGCGAGGGCGTGCGCGTGTTCCTGCGCCAGCTGTGGAACACCTACGGCTTCCTCACGATCTACGAGCCCACGGCGGACGCGGTCGCGCGGCCGGCCGGCGAGCGCGCCGAGCTCGACCGCTGGATCCTGTCGCGCCTCGCGGCGACCGTCGCGGAGGTCACCGAGCGTCTCGACGACTACGACGCGACGTTCGGCGGCCGGGCGATCCAGGCGTTCGTCGACGACCTCTCGAACTGGTACGTGCGCCGCTCCCGCCGCCGTTTCTGGGACGGGGACGCGGACGCGTTCGCGACCCTGCGCGAGTGCCTGCTGACGACCGCGAAGCTGCTCGCGCCGTTCACGCCGTTCGTCGCCGACGAGATCTACGACAACCTCGACGGGGAGCTCGGCTCGGTGCACCTGTGCGACTGGCCGGCGGTCGAGTCCGACGAGCGTCCGCGCGACGTCGCGCTGGAGGAGGCGATGGCGACCGCGCGCGAGACCGTGCGGATGGGCCTGGCGGCGCGCGGGCAGGCGAAGGTGAAGGTCCGCCAGCCGCTGCGCGAGGCCGTCGTCGTCGCGGCGGGCCGCGAGCGCGAGGCGATCGAGGCGCACGCCGACGTCGTCCGCGAGGAGCTGAACGTCAAGGCGATCCGCTTCGTCGAGCAGGCCGACGAGCTCGGCTCCTACGAGCTGAAGGCGAACTACCGCGCGCTCGGCCCGCGGTTCGGCAAGGAGATGCCGCAGGCGGCGGCCGCGATCGCCGCGCTGGATCCGGCGCACGTCGCCGCGACCCTGCGCGAGGGCGGCACCGTCGGCGTGCACGTCGGCGGGCACGAGCACCAGCTCGGCGCCGACGACCTGACGCTCGCGATGCAGCCGCTGGAGGGCTACCAGCTGGAGCGCGAGGGCTCCCACGCCGTCGCCCTGGACCTCACCGTCGACGAGGAGCTGCGCCGCGAGGGGCAGGCCCGCGAGATCGTCCGGGCGGTCCAGAACGCGCGCAAGGACGCGGGCCTCGAGGTCGAGGACCGCATCCGCCTCGCGCTCGGCGGCGACGACGGGCTGCTCGGCGTCGCCCGCGAGTTCGAGGCGGTCATCGCCGGCGAGGTGCTCGCGACCGCCTACGCGACCGACGCGACCGACGGCGTCGCGGACGCCGCCTACCGGACCGACACGACGATCGACGGCGCGACGCTGGCGATCGGCGTGACGAAGGCCTGAGCCGCACCCCGGGGGCGAGCGGACACCCGCTCGCCCTAGTGGTCGAGAACCCGACCACGAGGAGGTGCGGCCGCCATGGCCGAGCAGCAGCAGGAAGACCACGACTGGGACCCGACCCGGCTCCCGGCGATCGTCGCGGCGATCCCGCGCGGCGGCTGGATGAGCTACGGCGACGTCGCGCGCGCGGCGGGCGGCACGCTCCAGCACGCCCGCGGCCTGAACCGGCGCTTCGTGCGCGACGCCGTCCCCGGCGCCCACCGGGTGCTGCAGGCGGACGGGAGGATCGGCCCGACCGCCCTGGACGACCCCGACCGGGTGGCGCGGCGGCTGCGCCGGGAGGGCGTGCGCTTCACCGACGGGCGCGCGGACCAGGACGCCCGCGTGCGCGCGCTCCCGGACCGCTGAACGACCGAGGGCCCCGTCGCGTGACGGGGCCCTCGAAAGGTCCTGCGGGCGGGCCGGTGCGCTACGCGAGCGCGGGCTCGAGCTCCGCCTCGATGCGCTTCTTCGGCTGGGCGCCGACGATCTTCTTCACCGGCTGGCCGGCCTTGAAGAGGATCATCGTCGGGATCGACATGACGCCGAACTGCGCGGCCGTCTGCTGGTTGTCGTCGATGTTGAGCTTCACGACGCGGACGTCGTCACGCTCGGCGTCGATCTCCTCGAGGACAGGGGCGACCGCGCGGCACGGGCCGCACCAGGGCGCCCAGAAGTCGACGAGGGTCGGGAGGTCCGCCTCGATGACCTCGGCCTGGAAGTTGTTGTCGGTGACCTCGGGGAGGTGTGCCACGGTCAGCTCCTTCGCGGAATCGTCTGGCCCCCGGACGGGGCACTTCAGAAAGTATAGCGCCTCGCGCACGCGGGGTCCCGCGAGCATGACAGAGCCGGCCCCGCGCCTGTGCGGGACGGTCGCTCAGCCGCGCAGGAAGAGGATCACGTGCGGGCTCACGTACACCTCCACGAACGCCGACGCCACCAGCACCGGGACCGCGAGGCCGACCGTCACCACCGTCGCCGCCAGCAGCTCGTGCCAGTCCTTCGCGCGGCTCGCGATCATCCACGCCGCCAGCGGCAGGAACAGCGCCACGAGCTCGGGCAGCGCGTGCGGCAGCAGGCCGAGCAGCAGCAGCGCCGGGCTGATCCCGCCCTGCGCGGCAAGGGTGCTCGCGCCCGAGCCCAGCACCAGCGCCTGCGTGATCAGCGAGAACGCCGTCGCGGCGGCCACGAACAGGATCGCCAGCGGGCCGGCCTTGTCGTGGATCCAGCGGACCACGCCCGTGTAGCGCTGCGCCTCCATCGGCATCGAGCTGCCCGCGATGAACCCGGCCACGCACGCGAAGCCGTGCAGGGCCAGCACCAGCGCGTTGCGCTGCAGCACGTGGACGACGTCGTCCATCCCCGCCGGCACGTTGAGCCCCGGGAACGCCAGCGGCGTCGCGTCCGGCGTCGACACCAGCGCGATCGCCAGCACCGCGGCCAGCAGCGCCACCGTCACCAGGGCCGAGCCGAGCAGCCAGCCGCGCAGCACCGGCCACGGCGCCGCGTTCCAGCGCGCGAGCGTCCCGCGGGTGTCGCGGATCCCCTGGACCAGCACGAAGTCGTCGGCGCGCGCCATCTGGGGTCCGCATCGGCGCCCGGCCGCGCGGGCTTGAGCGGTCAGCGGCCGCGTCGGCGCAGCTGCGGCACGAGCCACATCGCCTCGACCGCGATCGTCGGCGACATCTTCGACTGGCCGAGCTCCCGGTCGCGGAACACGATCGGCACCTCCGTGACCGTGAAGCCCTGCTGCACCGCCCGGTAGGTCAGCTCGACCTGGAACGCGTACCCGTGCGAGCGCACGGTCGGCAGGTCGATCGCCTCCAGCACCTCGCGGCGGAAGCACTTGAAGCCGCCGGTCAGGTCGCGCACCGCGAGGCCGAGCACCCGCCGCGCGTACCACGACCCGCCACGGCTCACGACCTTCCGCACCAGGCCCCAGTCGGTGACGCTGCCGCCCGGCACGTAGCGGGAGCCGAGCGCCACGTCGGCCGCCCCGTCGCGGACGGCGGCGAGCAGTCGCGCGAGGTCCGCGGGGTCGTGGCTGAAGTCCGCGTCCATCTCGAAGACGTACGCGGCCCCGCGCTCCAGCGCGTGCGCGAACCCCGCCAGGTACGCGGGGCCGAGGCCGTCGCGCTCCGTGCGGTGCAGCACCTCGACCTCCGCGTGCGCGGCCGCGAGCCGGTCGGCGATCGCGCCCGTCCCGTCGGGGGAGGAGTCGTCCACCACGAGGATCCGGAAGCCGTCCGGGGCGCACGCCGACAGCACCGCGTGGGCGGCGAGGACGATCCGCTCGACGTTCTCGGCCTCGTTGAACGTCGGCAGGACCAGCCAGGGCAGTGCGGGGATCGGCACGGGCAACGGCGGCGTAGGCTAGACGGTCAGATGCCCGACCCGACGAACGCCGAGATCGCCGCCCTGCTCGACGAGCTCGGGGACCTCTACGAGCTCGACGGCGCGATCATCCACCGCGTCACCGCGTACCGCAACGCCGCGAAGGCGGTCCGCGACGCGACCACGTCGATCGCCGCGCGCGTCCGGGCGGGCACCGTCACCGAGATCCCCGGGATCGGCAAGACGCTCGAGGAGAAGCTCGTCGCGCTCGTCGAGACCGGCGAGATCCCCGCGACCGTGAAGCTGCGCGCGAAGTTCCCCGCCGGCCTCGTGCAGATGACGCGACTGCCCGGGCTCGGCCCGAAGCGGGCCCGCAAGCTCTTCGACGAGCTGGGGATCGACTCGCTCGACGCCCTCCGCACGGCGGCCGAGAGCCAGTCGCTGCGCGCGGTGAAGGGCTTCGGGCCGAAGTTCGAGGCGACCGTGCTCGCCGCGCTCGACGCGGGCGCCGGGGAGGCGCCGCGCGGGCGCGTGCCGCTCCACGACGCGCTCGCGATCGCCGAGCCCGTGCTCGCCGCGCTGCGCGAGCACCCCGCGTCCGAGCGCGTCGAGCTGGCCGGGTCCGCCCGCCGCTGGGTCGACAGCGTCAAGGACCTCGACATCATCGCCACGGCGTCCGACCCGGCCGCCCTGGCGCAGGCGTTCGCCGAGCTCGACCTGCTCGAGTCCGCCGGCGGGATCGGGGCCGCCGGCGCCCGCGGGCGCACGCACAGCGGCCTGTCGATCGACCTGAAGATCGTCGCGCCCGCCCAGTTCGGCAACCTCCTGCAGCACTTCACCGGCAGCAAGCAGCACAACGTCGCGCTCCGCGAGGCGGCCGTGAAGCGCGGCCTGCACGTCAGCGAGTACGGCGTCACCGACGACGCGACCGGCGAGACGCACCACTGCGAGACCGAGGCGGAGGTCTACGCGCTCCTCGGCCTCCCGTACATCGAGCCCGAGCTGCGCGAGAACCGCGGCGAGCTCGCCCGGGACTTCGTGGCGCCGACGCTCGTCACCGTCGAGGACCTCCGCGGCGACCTGCACTCCCACACCACCGCCAGCGACGGGCACGGCACGATCCGCGAGATGGCGCAGGCCGCCCTCGCGCTCGGCCACGAGTACCTCGCGGTCACCGACCACTCCGCCTCCCACGGCTTCGGCAACGACGTCTCCCCGAAGGAGCTCGTCGCGCACATGGCGGCCGTGCGGCGCGTCAGCGACGAGCTCGACGGCATCACGCTGCTGGCCGGCAGCGAGGTCAACATCCTCACCGACGGCACGCTCGACTACGAGGACGACCTGCTCGCGCAGCTCGACTGGGTCGTCGCGTCCGTGCACACGTCGTTCGCGATGACCGCGCAGGAGATGACCGACCGGATCGTGCGCGCGATCGAGCACCCGCTCGTCGACGCGATCGGGCACCCGACCGGCCGGCTGATCGAGCAGCGCGCCGCCTACGCCCTCGACATGGACGCGATCATCGAGGCCGCCGCGCGGACCGGCACGTTCCTGGAGATCAACGGCTCGCCGCGCCGCCGCGACCTGCACGACGTGCACGCGCGCGCCGCCGTCGACGCGGGCGTCAAGCTCATCATCAGCAGCGACGCGCACCGCACCACGACGCTCGAGAACAAGCGCTGGGGCGTCGCGACCGCGCGTCGCGCCGGGCTCGCCCCGGACGCGATCGCCAACACGCTGCCGCTCGACGAGCTGCTCGCGCTGCGCGCCGGTCGCCGCTGACGCTCAGCGCGCGGTCAGCGCGGGGAGGACCTGCTCGGCGATCACCCGGTCGGTCGCCGCGCGCCGGTAGGGGGCGAGCACCGCGTGCGTGCGCGCGACGAGATCCGCGGGGCGGCCGTCGAGCGCGGCGCGCACCGCGGCGGCCAGCA
The DNA here is from genome assembly GCF_009707605.1 of Conexibacter sp. W3-3-2. Taxonomy (NCBI): domain Bacteria; kingdom Bacillati; phylum Actinomycetota; class Thermoleophilia; order Solirubrobacterales; family Conexibacteraceae; genus Conexibacter; species Conexibacter sp. W3-3-2. The sequence continues at coordinate 3,252,775 of NZ_WLYW01000001.1, forward strand.
CGTGCGGGGTGCGGTCGTCCGCGACGATCCAGCGGGCGTCGACCCGGCGCGCCAGCTCGACCGCCACGTACGGCCCGGGCGCGTCGGTGCTCACCAGCGCGCAGCCGTCGGCGAGCGCCTCGAGCTGCGCGAGCCCGTAGTCCTCGCGGCGCGGCGCGGTCACGTAGGCGCGGGCCCGCCGCAGCAGCGCCCGGTACTCCGCCGGCGCGAGCGTCGGGTGGACCTCGACCCCCGCGGGCACCCCGGTCATGCCGCCCTCTCGCGCCGCGTCCAGCACCTGCGCCGGGCTCGCGCCGGCCACCGCGAGCGTCTCGCCGTCGCGCCGCGCATACGCCCACGCGGCCAGCACCCGGTCCAGGCCCTTCTTGCGCCAGTTCGTCGCGTAGGTGACCGCGGCGAGATCGCGTGGACCATCCAGGTCCGGCGCCGACGGCTCGACCGGGATCGGCAGCACGATCGCGGGCACGGTCGTCACCGGGGACTCCTCCAGCGTGCCCGGGGACTGCGGCAGCAGCAGGTCCGCCTCCTGCAGGCGACGGCGCTCCGCGCCCCGCTGCCACACGCCGTGGCGGCCCGGCCGGTTCGCCGCGGCGGGCGCGTCGTAGCGGATCGCGCGCCGCACGCCCGCCGGCACGTCGGGCCACAGCAGCGCGCTGGTCACCGTGGAGAACACGACCGCGTGCCGCGGTGGATGGCCGAGCAGCCCGGCCTGCGCGGCGCGCCGCGCCGCCCGCGCCCACTGCAGGTCGGTCAGCGCGAGCGTCCGCACGTCGCGCGGCGGGGAGCTGCGCACCACCCAGACGTCCGCGCCCGCCCGGCGCAGGCCGCCGAGCAGCTCGTCCTCCGCGGCGGCGAGGCCACCGGTCGAGCCGAGGGCCACGAGCAGGATGTCGCAGGGGGTCGCCACGGACCCGAAGCCTCGCACGCGGCGCCGCTCTGCGACGCTCCGCCGTGCATGACCGGCACGCTCATCAACGTCGGCACCGTCCTCGCGGGCACGCTCGTCGGCTGGCTCGTCGGGGCGCGGCTGACGCCGTCCCTGCAGGACCGGGTGCTCGCCGGGCTCGGCCTCGTGACGCTCGTCCTCGGGGTCGACCTCGCGCTCGCCTGGCAGGACACGAGCCCGCTCTACGTGCTCGGCGGCGTGCTCCTCGGCGGCCTGGTCGGGGAGGCCCTGGGCATCGAGGACCGCCTCCAACGGCTCGGGGACCGCATCCAGGCCCGCACGAGCCGCGGCGACGCGACCGGCTCGACCGTGAGCGAGGCGTTCTTCACCGCCTCGTTGCTGTTCTGCGTCGGGCCGCTGGCGGTCGTCGGCTCGATCCAGGACGGGCTGACCGGGGACTACGACGCGCTGGCCACGAAGGCGCTGCTCGACGGGTTCGCGTCGATCGCGCTGACCGCGTCGCTCGGGCCCGGTGTCGCGTTCAGCGCGCTCGCCGTGCTCCTCTACCAGGGGTCGATCTCGCTCGGGGCCGGCGTGTTCGAGAACGTGCTCGCCGAGGGCAGCGAGGCGCTCGCCGCGCTCACGAGCGCCGGCGGCGTCCTCATCATCGGCATCTCGCTGAAGCTGCTGGCGCTCAAGGACGTCAAGGTCGGGAACTTCCTCCCGGCCCTCGTGATCGCCCCGGGGCTCGTCGGGCTCGTGTCGCTCGTCAGCTGATCCGGCGCTCGCGCCGGAAGCCCGGCGTGCGCACGAGCCGGATCGCGCGCAGCGGCGACGTCGGGTCGACGTGGAACGTCACCCCGTCGCGCTCCTCGATCGCCCGGACCGCGAGGTGCTGCCGGCGCCACGACAGCGCCCAGATCAGCGTGAAGCCCGCGGCCACCGCCGGCACCTGCGGGGCGAGGGACCGCCATGCCGCCCGCGGCCACGGTGCTGAAGATCAGCGGCCACAGCCGGTTGACGACGATCGCGCCCGGGCGCTGCTCGGGCATCATCGTCGCCGCCTTGCTGTCGGCGAGCAGCCGGCCGATCGCCGGTGACGCGTCCTCGTGGCGGCCGAGCCAGGCGCCGATCAGCGACGCCAGGATCCACCAGCCGGCCGACACCCAGACGATGTTCTCGTCCTGCTCGCTCGTCGCCGCGCCGAGCGTCACGAGCGCCAGCGCGGTCGCCGCCGCGGCGCTCAGCAGGACCGTCGTGCGCAGGAGGTCCGTGAACCGCATCGCTCGCGCTCAGGCCGCGGTCGCGTCGGCGAGGACCTCGAGCACCGTGCGCACCCCGGCCGGCCCGTCGACGAGCAGGTCGGCGCCGTCGGTCAGCTCGTCGGGGGTCTCGTCGGAGGTGACCCCGACGCACAGCGCGGCGCGCAGCGCGCCTTCGGCGACGAGCTCGCGCAGCGTGTCGAACGCGTCGACGTCGGTGCGGTCGTCGCCCGCGAACAGCGCGACGTCGACGTCGTGCGCCTCGAGCAGCTTGCGGATGCCGGTGCCCTTCGTCGCCTCGACCGGCGCGCGGACCTCGAGCACCTTGCGACCCCAGTGGGTCGCGAGGCCCGCGGCGCGGGCGCGGTCGTCGACGCCCTCCATCGCCTTCTGCGCCGCCGCCTCGTCGGGCACGCCGCGCCAGTGGTAGGCGACGATCGTGTCCTTGTCCTCCTCGCGGATGCGCAGCCGCAGCAGCTCGTCGCTCCACACGTCCTTGGCGAACGCGCGCACGCGGCCCGTCCACTCGGCGATCTCGGGCTCGACGTCGACCGACGTGGCCCCGCCGCGCAGCACCTCGCCGCCGTGGTTGCCGACGTAGGTGATCGACCCGAGCGACACGATCCGCCGCGCGACGCTCGCCCGGCGGCCGCTGATGCAGGCCACGAGCCCGAAGCGCCGGGCGATCGCGATCAGCGGCAGCCGCGTCGGCTCCGGGACGTGCGCGTCGTCGGCGTGGCGGACGATCGGGGCGAGCGTGCCGTCGACGTCGAGCAGCACCCCGGCACGCCGGGGGTCGTCGACGAACGGGGCCAGAGCGGCCCGGAGGGCGGCATCGTCGGCGAGGACGTGATCCGCGGGCACCGTCCTAGTATGGCGATCGTGGATCGCCGCCGAACGCTCACCCTCGCGGTCATCGGCACCGCCGCGGGGCTGTTCAGCGGGCTGTTCGGCGTCGGTGGGGGCACCGTGATCGTCCCGCTGCTGATCCTCTGGCTCGGGTTCGGCGAGCGCGAGGCGACCGGCACGTCGCTCGCCGCCATCGTCCTGATCGCCGCCGTCGCGGCCGCCACCCAGGGCGGGTACGGCAACGTCCACGTGCAGGAGGGACTGCTCGTCGGCGTCCCCGCGGTGGCCGGCGTGCTCGCCGGCACCTGGCTGCAGCAGCGCGTCCCGCCGCGCGCGGTCAGCCTGCTGTTCGCCGCGCTGATCACCGTCGTCGCGATCGACTTCCTCGTCCCGTGACCGTCGCCGCGATCCTCGTCGGCTTCTGCGCCGGGGCGATGGCCGGCATGCTCGGCATCGGCGGCGGCGCCCTGTTCGTCCCCGGCCTGGTGCTGTTCCTCGACCTCACGCACGTCGAGGCGGAGGCCACGTCGCTGCTGGCGATCGTCCCGGTCGCGGTCGTCGGCGCGTGGCGCCAGCACCGCTACGGCAACCTACGGCTGCGCGACGGGCTGCTCGTCGGCGGTCTCGCGATCCCGGGCTCGATCCTGGGGGTCGTGCTCGTCAACGCGCTCCCGGAGCGGGCCGTGGAGATCGGCTTCGGACTGCTGCTGCTGTTCGTCGCCTCGCAGCTCGTGCGTCGGGCCCCGGACCCGTCGACCTGAGCCGGTCGGTACCGTGCCGGGACAGATGGCGCAGATCGAGGACCTCGAGCAGTTCTACGAGGACTGCTACGTGGCCGCGGCCACCCCGCAGGACGCGGAGCGCGCGCGGCGCTGGCGCGCCCTGAGCGCGGGGCCCAAGGCGGACCACGTCATGACGCTCTGCCGGCGCGCGAAGGTGACGCCCGCGACGGTCGCGGACGTCGGCTGCGGCGACGGCGCGATGCTCGCCGAGCTGGCCCGCCGCCGCTTCGGGACCACGCACGTCGGCTTCGAGCTGTCGTCGACCGCGGTCGAGATCGCGCGCAACCAGCCCGGGGTCGCGGCGGTGCACGGCTACGACGGCCGCCGTCTCCCGGCGCAGGACGGCGCGTTCGACCTCGGGATCCTCTCGCACGTGATCGAGCACGTCCCGCACCCGGCGGCGACGCTGCGCGAGACGGCGCGCGTGTGCCGCGCGGTCGTCGTCGAGGTGCCGCTGGAGAACAACGTGTCCGCCGGGCGGCCGGTGAAGCGGGCGCACGCCGAGGAGATCGGGCACCTGCACCGCTTCGACCGCGCGCAGGTCGACGCGTTCGTCGCCGAGGCCGGCCTGCGCGTCGTCGCCCGGCTCAGCGACCCGCTGCCGCTCGCGGTGCACACGTACTTCGCGACGACGCCCGTGCAGCGCGCGGCGGGCACCGCGAAGTGGGCGATGCGCGCCGGCCTCGGGCTCGTGCCCGCGGTCGGGGAGCGGCTCGTCACCGTGCACCACGCGGTGCTCTGCGTCCCCGCGCAGCAGCGGTAGGGATCGCGTGGCCGCGTTCGTGACGCCGCTGCGCGTGCGCTACGGCGAATGCGACCCGCAGGGCATCGTCTTCAACGCGAACTACGTCGCGTACTTCGACGTCGTGCTCACGGAGCTGTGGCGCGCCGCGTTCGGCAGCTACGACGCGCTCACCGACCGCGGCCTGGACATGGTCGTCGGCGAGGTCGGGGCGCGGTTCCTCGGCTCGGCGCGGTTCGACGACCTGCTCGACCTGTCGCTCACCGTCGAGCGGCTGGGGACGACCGCGATGACCTGCGCGATCGACGTCGTCCGCGACGGCGAGGTGCTCGTCGCCGGCTCGATCCGCCACGTGTTCGTGGACGCCGCGACGATGACGAAGACCGCGATCCCGGACGACGTGCGCGCCGCGCTCGCCCCCTGGACCGCCGCGGGCGCGTAGCCGCTCAGTCCTCCGGGGCCGGGCGCAGCTCGATGTCGAGCTCGCGCTCCCCGGCGATCGCCTGCAGGGCGGCGTCGAGGGTGCGCGGCTGCACGTCGGGCGGCAGCACGACCTCGAGCATCATCGCGTGCAGGGGCTCCTCGTCCTCGTCCCCGATCCGTCGGGTCTGGAGGTCGGTGATCCCCGCGCCGTGCCGGGCGAGCTGGTGCGCGACCGCGTGCACGATCCCCGGGTGGTCGGTGCCGCTGACCGTCACGACGTGCGTCGGGTCGGGGGTCCCGACGCGGTGCAGCGGGTCGATGCGGTTCGCGCTCACCACGTCCATGCCGAGATCGCGGCCGATCTCCAGCAGGTCGCCGAGGAAGACGCCCTCGTCGAGGTCGTCGGAGGCGTCGACGATGAGCATCATCGTGAAGCGCCCGGAGAGCACGCCCATCTGGGCGTCGGCGATGTCGGCCCCGTGGGCGACGAGCACGCCGGTGACGGCGGCGACGATGCCGGGACGGTCACGTCCGACGGCGGAGACGGCGAGCTGCATGCCCGACCTACCGTAGTGGGTCAGGGGCCGAGCCCGTGCTCCAGCGCGCCCTTGACGGTCGCGTCGAGCGCGTTGATGCGGTGCAGCGCGAGCGCCTCCGCCGAGGCGAACCGGCGGCCCGGGGCGGCGTCGGGGCCGTGGTGGGTGAGCACGCAGTGGGCGAGCGCGAGCCGCCGTCCCTCGTCGAGCCCGACCTGTGCCATCCGCGGCTCCAGCAGGCGCAGCCCGAGCTCGACGTGGCCGAGCAGGCGGCCCGCGTCGCTCAGCCCGATGTCCGCGCCGTAGGTGAACTCGCGGGTCTTGCCGAGGTCGTGGACGAGCGCGGCGCAGAGCAGCAGGTCGCTGTTCAGCCGCACGTGCAGCTGGCAGGTCTCGAGCGCCAGGGTGCCGACCGCGACCGTGTGCTCGAGCAGGCCGCCGAGGTAGGCGTGGTGACCGCCGCGGGTGCAGGGCGCGCGCCGCCACTGCGCGCGCAGCTCCGCGTCGCCCAGCAGCTGCCGCAGCAGCGCGCGGTAGCCCGTGTCGTGGACCTCGCCGGCGAGGTGCTCGAGGAAGCCGTCGAGCTCGTCGAGGTCGCGGTAGGCGACCGGCAGGAAGCTCGCGGGGTCCGCGGCGTCGGCGGCGGCCCGCGTGATCCGGTGCACGTCGAGCTGCAGCTCGTCGCGGAACCGCTCGACGCGGCCCGTGACGCGCACGAGGTCGCCGCGGTCGAACCCGGCGGCGAGGCGGTCCGCGTCGCGGAACACGCGCCCGGGGATCGAGCCGCTGCGGTCGCGCAGCTCGAGCGCCAGGTACGGGGTCCCGGACTTCGCGAGCAGCCGGTCCTTGCGCGCGCAGGCGAGCACGAGGTCGATCGCGTCCCCGGGACGGAGGGTCGCGACGGTCTGCACCGGGGGCGCCGGCGTCTGCGGTTCGGCCACGAACCCATCATGTACGGTGGATCGGATGCAGTCCTTGCACTGGGAACAGCGTCCCGACGGTCTCCGCGCCCCTGCGCTGGTGTGCGCCTTCACGGGCTGGAACGACGCGGGTGACTCCGCGTCCGCGGCGCTGCAGTTCGTCGGCTCCTCGCTGCAGGCGACGCGCTTCGCGACGATCGACCCCGAGGAGTTCTTCGACTTCCAGGCGACGCGACCGAAGGTCCGGATCCTGGACGGCCGCACGCGCGAGATCAGCTGGCCGGAGACCGAGTTCTACGCCGCCCGCGTGCCCCGCGCGCCCCGCGACCTCATCCTGCTGCAGGGCCCGGAGCCGTCGATGCGCTGGCGCGCCTACTGCCAGCAGATCGTCGACCTGGCCGAGGCGATCGGCGTGCAGCTCGTCGTGACGCTCGGGTCGCTGCTGGCCGACGTGCCGCACAGCGCGCCGGTGTCGATCACCGGCCTGGCCTCCGACGACGCGCTGATCGACCGGCTCGACCTGCGCGGCGCGTCCTACGAGGGACCGACCGGGATCACCGCGGTGCTGCACGACGCGTGCGCGGCGGCCGGGATCCCGTCGGCGTCGCTGTGGGCGAGCGTGCCCCACTACGTCGCGGCCGCCCCGAACCCGAAGGCGGCACTGGCGTTGACCCGCAAGCTCGAGGGCCTCGTCGGCGTGTCCGTCGACGCGTCCGAGCTCGAGGAGGCCAGCGCCGACTACGAGCGCCAGGTCTCGCTGGCGGTCCAGAGCGATCCCGAGGTGCAGGCCTTCGTCGAGCGCCTGGAGCAGGCCGCCCAGGAGGAGGCGCAGGAGGTCGACCCGACGGTCCCGTCCGGCGACGTCCTCGCCCGCGAGTTCCAGCGCTTCCTGCGCCAGCGCGGCCCGGACGCCCAGTAGCCCGCCCCCGGGCCCCCGCCGCACCCGCGGGCGCCCCGGCCGCCCCCGCCGCCCCCGGGGCGGGGCGGGGCGGGGTCAGCGCTCCGCGGCGGGGCAGGCGATGCGGAAGTCGCACATCGAGCAGGCTGCGTAGCTGGGGGTCGGCTCGAAGTTCTGGCCGAGGATCTCGTCGGCGACCTCGAAGACCGTCTGGCGGATCCAGTCGGGATCGAGGGCCTCCTGCGGCACCTCGATCTTCTCGTCGTCCAGGACGTAGTGGTAGGCCTGCGAGGAGGACTCGAGCTCCCACGCCTCGCGCGCGCCGACGGCGTACAGGGCGAGCTGCACGTCCTCGCGCAGCTGCGCCAGGGTGCGGGGGCGGCCGGTCTTGTAGTCGATCAGCTCGTGCGTGCCGTCCGGCTTGCGGTCCACCCGGTCGACACGGCCGCGCAGCACGTGCGGGCCCATCCGGAACTGGAACCCGCGCTCGAACCACACCGGCTCCGTCGCCTCCGCGCGGAACCGCTCGACGTACCGGTGCAGGCTGTCGACCGCCTTGGCGCGCAGCTGCCGCTCCTGGTCGGTGTCGCCGAAGCCGCCGCGACGCCAGCCGGTCTCGAACAGGTCGAGCAGGCCGTCGAGCGTGCCCGCCAGCGGGCCCTCGTCCTGGTGGAAGCGCTCGAGGGCCTGGTGGACGAGGATGCCGAAGCGCTGGTTCATCGTCGGCTCCTGCGGGATGCGGAAGACGCGCGCGAACTTGTACTTCAGCGGGCACGAGCGGTACGTCTCGATGTCCGACGCGCTGAGCACGAGCCCCTCACCGCGCGTGGGCAGGAACGGCGCGAGCGACGGCTCCTCCCGGGCGGCGACCGCCGCGGCCCGGGCGCGCGCGTCCTGCTCGGCGCCGACGATCACGTCGTCGAGCGTCGAGGACAGGAAGACCTCGCGCTGCTGGGCGGTCGCGGCCTGCAGCACGCGCGCGTTCACGTCCGGGAGCGCGTCGGCGATCGACACGCCCGGCGGGCGGTCCATCAGCGCCGCGAGCTTCACCAGCTCGAGGTAGCGGACCGCGCCGTGCGCCACGTCGAGGTCGGTGTCCAGGCGCATCTCGCCGAGCATGCCGCCGATCTTCGGCACGCCCGCCAGCAGCTCGTCGCGCAGCTGCTGGAAGGTGGCGTGCAGCGCCTCGTCCGGGCCGAAGAGCTCCTCCTCGCGGTCCTCCCAGCCGGTGCCCAGCGCGGCGCGCGCCTCCTCCGCGAACGGGGACGGCGGCTGCCGCGCGCCGCGGTCCGAGGAGGCGGCGTAGGCGAGCACGAGCCCCTCCCGCGCCCGGGTCATCGCCACGTGCAGCAGGCGCCGCATCGCGGCCGCGTGCTCGGCCGGCGAGTCGACCGCCTCGGGCGCCCCCGGTGGGGGATCGACGACCGTGCGCCGCGCCCCGGGCATCCGCGAGGACTGCAGGCCGAGCACGAAGACGCGGTCGACCTCCAGGCCCTTCGCGGCGTGCATCGCCAGCACGGCGACGCCGGCGCGGCCCGCGCCGCCCGCGGTGTGCTCGGCGGCCGCGGCCCGGTCCTCGTCGTCGAACAGGCCCGGGGCGCCCGCGTCGGCGACCGCGGACAGGTAGCGGGCGAAGTCGCGCGCCGACGCCTGCGGCGCCCGGCGCGTGTACGCGGCGGCCATCTCCCCGAGCCGGGCGAGCTGCACGAGCCGCTCGACGACGTCGGCCTGGGCGGCGAAGAGCTGCTGCCGGCGCAGCCCCAGGTGGTCGATCAGCCGGTGGACGAACAGGTCCGGCCGGGACGTGTCGATCGCCCCGGACGCGCTGCGGTACAGCCGCAGGAACCCCTGGATGCGGTCGCGCGCCTCCGGCGGGATCTGCGGCGACTCGGTCGCGGCGTGCAGCGCCCCGACCATGTCGACCTTGCGCCGCCGGGCGATCTGCACGCACCGCGCGAGGTCGATCGCGCGCAGCTCGACCGGCGGCCGCGCCAACGCCCGGACCACGGCGCCCGCGTCGGAGGGATCGGCCAGCAGCCGCAGCCAGGCGAGCACGTCCCGCACCTCGGCGCGCTGGAAGAACGCGGCCGCCCCGACCAGCCGGTACGGCACGGCGCGCTCGTCCATCGCGACCGCGACCGCCTGCCCCTCGCGGCGCACGCTGCGGACGATCACCGCGATGCGCTCGGGCGGCGTCCCGGCGCGGATCAGCCGCTCGACCTCGGCGGCGACGCCCTGCGCCTGCGCGCGCTCGTTGGCGCAGCGCCAGAACCGCACGCTGCCGCCCTCCGCCCCGACCAGCGGCTTGGACACGCGCCCGGGGATCGGCTCGACGACCGCCGCGGCCGCGCGCAGGATCCGGTCGCGGCCGCGGAAGACGCGGTCCAGCACGATCGTCTCGAGGTCGTGGTGGCGCGGCGACAGCGACGCGAGCGTGCGCCCGGCGCCGGACGCGCCGAGCCGGACGGCCTGGTCGTCGTCCCCGGCGACGACGAGCGCGGCGGGCGCGGCGCCGAGCAGCTCGACGAGCGCGACCTGGGCGGGCGGGAGGTCCTGGAACTCGTCGACGAGGACGTGCGGGCGCCGCGCGGCGACCCGCTCCCGGACCTCGGGGCGCGCGGCGAGCAGCGCGTGGGCGCGCAGCACGAGGTCGCCGGCGTCCAGCGGGTGCGCGGCGCTCTCGGCGAGCATCCGGTCGTGGGCGCGGTAGAGCGCGGCGAACTCGCGCTCGCGGTCGGCGTGCGGGGCCTCGTCGGGGAGGGCGGCGGCCCACGCGGCGACGTCGTCGGCGCTGCGCAGCTCGTCCTTGCAGGCGTCGATGCGGGCGACGATCCGCGCGAGCACGTTGGCGGGGGTGCCGCCGAGGTCGTGGTGGCGCAGCGGCAGCTCGTCCATGCGCTCGAGCAGCATCGCCAGCCGGTCCGACGGGGTCGCGGGCAGCGCGAAGGGATCGACGCCCGCGGCGAGCGTCTCCTCGTGCAGGACCCGGGCCGCGAGGTCGGGGACGGTGTGGACGGCGAGCTCCTCGAACGGCCGGTCGCCGAGCGCGTGCTCGATCTGCAGCCGCAGCTCGTCCGCGCCGCCGGGCGTGAGGGTCAGCACGAGGATCTGCTCGGGCGCGACACCCTCCGCGACGAGCCCGGCGAACCGCGCGACGAGCGTGCGGGTCTTGCCGGTCCCGGCCCCGCCGACGATCCGCAGCGGCCGTGGCTCCCGGAACGTGACCGCGCGGCGCTGCGCGGGCGTGAGCCCGTCGGGCCCGGCCACGGTCGAGAGGGAGCGGAGGTCCACCTGACTAGGATAGGAGCGAATGCCCGCTCCGACCTCGCCAGTTCTCGAGCACGACTGGCTCGGCGCGTGCCGGCGGGCGCGCGAGGGACTGCAGGCCGTCCTGGTGGAGCATCCGACCAGCCGCGAGCGGGTCCTCGAGACCGGTGAGCGCGGCGAGGGCGGGGACCGCACGCTCGTCATCGACGCCGCGGCCGAGGACTGCGTCTTCGCCGAGCTCGAGCGCCTGCACGAGGCGGGCGCCCGCTTCACCGCGGTGAGCGAGGAGCGCGGCACCGTCGACTTCGGCGCCGGAGGCGGTCCGCCGTTCGTCGTCGTCGACCCGATCGACGGGTCGATGAACGCCAAGCGCGGCATGGCCCACCACTCGATCTCGATCGCGGTCGCCGACGGGCCCACGATGGGCGACGTCGTCTTCGGCTACGTCTACGACCTGGGCCCGCGCGAGGAGTGGCACGCGGTCCGCGGCGAGGGCGCGTACCTCGACGGGGTGCGGATCGACGCCGCCCCGCCGGAGCGGCTGACCGAGGACGGCCGGCTCGAGCTCGTGGCGGTCGAGTCGGCGCATCCGTGGTGGCTGCGCCAGTCCTCCGATGCGCTGCTGGAGCACGTCCACCGTATCCGGGCCATGGGCTCGATCGCGATCTCCATGTGCCAGGTGGCGCTGACGCGGGTCGACGGCATGGCGACGCTGTGGCGCTCGCGCGCGATGGACGCCGCCGCGGCCCAGCTGATCGTCCGCGAGAGCGGCGGCCTCGTCGCGTTCCCGGGCTTCGACGACCCGCTCGGGGCACCGGTCGCCGACCTCACCCCGATCGCCCCGGTGATCGCCGCGCGGAGCGCGGCGTCGCTGCGACGGCTCGCCGCGCTGCCGGCGACGGACGGCGACTGACCCGATGGCCCTCGATCGCGGGGTCGCGGCGGCCGTCGGCCGGGTCATGTGCGGGGGAGGCGGGCCCGCCCGACGCCCCGCCGCCCGTCGACCTGATCGGCGTCTGCGACCGGGCCGCGGAGCGCATCAGCGCCTACACGGGCCTGGAGCCCCAGCGCGAGCTGCCGACCCCGGAGTGGATCGGTCGCGGCGAGTGGATCGATCTGAACGTCGACGCGCTCGCCCCCGCGATGGACGCGACCCTGCGCCGCTCGGGCGACTCGCTCGGGCCGCTCGGCGGGCTCGCCGGCGGGGTGGCGGGCGCGGTCGCCGGTGCGGAGGTCGGGGCCATGACCGGGCTGCTGGCGCACCGCGTGATGGGCCAGGTGGAGCCGGGCCTGCTGCGCGACGACGACCCCGCGATGCGGATGGTGCTCGTCGCCCCGAACCTGACGATCGGCGCCGAGGCCATGGAGGTCGATCCGGCGGACTTCGTGCGCTGGGTCACCGTGCACGAGCTGACGCACGCCGTCCAGTTCACGGCGGTGCCGTGGCTGAAGCCGGAGATCGAGCGGCTCGTGCGCGAGCTGATGGGGTCGCTGGAGGTGCGCCTGGACGTCAAGGCGCTGCTGCGCATGCCGCGCCCGGCCGACCTCGCCTCGCTGATCGCGTTCGTCCGCAGCGGCGACCTCCTGTCCGCGGTCGCGGGTGAGGAGGGTCGCGAGCGGCTCGAGGCGGTGCAGGCGCTGATGAGCCTCGTCGAGGGCCACGCCGAGCACGTGATGGACGCCGTCGGCGGGGAGCTCGTGGGGGACCTCGCGAAGCTCCGTGGCGCGATGGACGAGCGGCGCGCGCTGCGCAGCTCGATGGTGCAGGCGTTCCTCGGCCGGATCCTCGGGCTCGACGCGAAGCTGCGCCAGTACGGGGACGGCAAGGCGTTCTGCGACGCGGTCGTCGTGGCCGGGGGCCCGGACGCCCTGCACCGGGCCTTCGCCGGGCCGGATCTGGCGCCGTCGCTGGCCGAGCTCGGCGATCCCGCCGGCTGGCTGGCCCGCACCGCCTGAGCCCTCCGGGCCGCTCGGTCGTATCGCTCTGCGAGCCCCCGGACCGGCGGGGCCGGGCACCGTGTTCGTGCGAACGGCCGTTCCGGGTGTAACGCCGGTCGTTCGGAGGTTTACAAACAGGTGTTCGCAGGGTACGCTCCGTGCGAACGACTTAGAAGTAATAACCTTAAGTCGCCAGCAGAGGAAGCAGAGACCACCATGGCCGAGACGAAGAGCACCCCCTCCACCTCCACCCCCGCCGCGAAGACCGCCGCCACGAAGCGGTCGACGGCCGCCAAGAAGGCCGCCGCGACCCGTGCGAAGAACGCCGCGGCCACGACGCGGAAGAGCGCGGCGACCCGCGCCACCACGAAGGCCAAGACCGCCGCGAAGTCCGAGGCCACCAAGGCTCGTACCGCCGCGAAGTCCGAGGCCGCCGAGGTCAAGACCACCGCCGAGACCGTCGCCGAGATCGCCGAGAAGGCCGTCCTCGTGCCCGTCGGCGCCGCCCTCATCGGCCGCGACAAGCTCGTCGCCACCGTCGAGGACCTCCGCTCCAGCTACGGCACGCGCGACGCGGCCGAGAAGGAGCTGAAGGCCCGCCAGAAGAAGCTCGAGACGCAGCTGAAGAAGTTCGAGCGTCGCGGCACGACCGCCCGCAAGAAGGTCGAGCGCGAGCTGAAGAAGACCCGCACCCAGGTCGAGCGCGAGCTGCGCCAGCGCCGCACCCGCCTCGAGCGCGAGGTCAAGAAGACCCGTACCCAGGCCGAGAAGGAGCTCTCCAAGCGGTTCGCGCCGTTCGAGAAGGAGCTGCAGGCCTTCCGCGCCGACCTCGAGAAGCAGGCGCAGGGCGTCTCCAAGGACCTGAAGGACATCTCCGCCCGCGCCGAGTTCGTGACCGCGCGCGTCGAGAACCTCGTGCAGACCGGCCGCACCGAGGCCGCGAAGGCGAGCAAGACCGTCCAGGAGCGCGTCGCCTCCCTCGTCTAGTGATCGCGGGGGCGCCACGTCCCCGTACCCACCACGACTTCCCGCCGCGGGTCCGGAGAGGGCCCGCACCCGGCGGAAGATCTGGCGGCCTCATATCCCGCCGTCAGACGTAGCACCCTCTCCTCCCTCGGCGTCGGGCCTGGTCTTCGGACCGGGCCCGACGTCTTGGTGCGCCCGCTGCGGCGTCGGGCGCGCCACGCGCACCGAGGACCCGGCCGCACTTTGAGACAATGACGGCATGCCTTCCCGCGAAGCCGTCATGGAGTCCCTCGGCGCCGTCATCGACCCCGAGCTGCGCGAGGACATCGTCACGCTCGGCATGGTCCGCAGCGTCGAGATCGACGACGCGACGGGGGCCGTCGCGGTGACCGTCTCGCTGACCACGCCGGGCTGCCCGATCAAGAACCAGTTCCAGACCGAGGTCGCCCGCGTCGTCGGCGAGCTCGAGGGCGTCACCGCCGTCGACGTCGCGTTCGACGTCCTCTCCGACCAGGAGAAGGGGGAGCTGCAGCGCAAGCTCGGCCGCGGCACGCTGCCCGCCGGCGCGCTCGCCCAGGTGCAGAACGTGATCTGCGTCGGCTCCGGCAAGGGCGGCGTCGGCAAGTCGTCGATGACCGCGAACCTCGCGGCCGCGCTCGTCGCCGACGGCAAGACGGTCGGCATCCTCGACGCCGACGTGTGGGGCTACTCGATCCCCCGCATGTTCGGGCTCGGCGGCCAGCGCCCGCCCGTCAGCGCCGCGCGCAAGATCGTCCCGATGGAGGCCGGCGGCGTGAAGGTCATGTCGATCGGCTTCTTCGTGCAGGAGGACAGCGCCGTCGTGTGGCGTGGCCCGATGCTCCACAAGGCGCTCACGCAGTTCCTCGAGGACGTCGAGTGGGGCGCCCTGGACTACCTGCTCGTGGACCTGCCCCCGGGCACCGGCGACGTCTCGATGACGCTCAGCCAGCTGCTCCCGCAGGCGAAGTTCCTGCTCGTCACGACCCCGCAGCCGACCGCGCAGAAGGTCGCGCGGCGCTCCGCCGAGATGGCCCACAAGGTCAACATGGAGGTCGCGGGCGTGATCGAGAACATGAGCGGCTTCACGACCCCGTCGGGCGAGCGCTACGCGATCTTCGACGAGGGCGGCGGGCAGGAGCTCGCCGACGAGCTCGACGTGCCGCTGCTCGGCAAGGTGCCGCTCACGATGCCGCTGCGCGAGCAGGCCGACGCGGGCGTGCCGGTCGTCGCCTCCGACCCGGACGACCCCGCCTCGCAGGCCGTCCGCCGGGCCGCGCGCGGCCTCATCGCGCTGACCCCGGCGCCGCTGCCGCTCGCGACCGCGGGCGCCCCGGCGCCCGCCTCGCCGCTGGACGTCATCCCGCCGTCGCCACCGGCGTCCGGGATGTCGCTCCCGATGGCCTGAGCGCCCGTCCGGCGCACCCTGGAGGTCCACGGCCGGCGCGCGGGCGCCGACCCGCGCGCGGTCGGCGTGGGGCAGATCGGGCGCCCACCGGCCCGCCGAGGGTGCATCCCGCGCGTCGGTCGTCCGTCCACGGGTGGCGGGAAATACCCACGCGGCGTTCGGCGTGGCGGGCGGTGCGGTGCTAGGTTCGCCGCCGTCACGCGACCGGGGGCGGTCGCGGCTTCACACCTCTTGGGGGATCCCGCATGGACTCGACCCGGACTCCGGGCCCGGTCGTCGGCGCGCTGCCGCGCCCGCGACCGATCATCGCCACACTCATCGCGCTCGTCGTGCTGCTCGTCGCACCCGCGGCCGTGCAGGCCGCGCAGGGCTGGCAGACGACCACGACCGCGCCGATGAGCACGGCCCGGTCGTACCACGTCCAGACGACGCTCGGTGACGGCCGTGTCCTCGTCGCGGGCGGGATCGACACCGCCGCGGCGAGCGGCGGCGAGGTCTACGACCCCGCGACCAACCAGTGGACGGCCACCGGACCGCTCGCCGCGTCGCGCTACGGCGCCGCGTCGATCCTCCTCGGCACCGGTCCGACCGCGAAGGTCCTGGTGGTCGGCGGGCGTCAGCCGGGATCCGGCACGTCGCGCGCCAGCGCCGAGCTCTACGACCCGGCGACGAACGCCTGGACCGCGACGCCGACCGTCCCGCACGCCCACGGCGACCCGATCCTCATCCCGCTCTCCGCCACGCGGATCATGGCCATCAGCGCCGTGGGCGTCGACGTCTACGACACGACGCTCGGCACCTGGGACGACGCGGGCACCCCGCCCGCCGCCGCAGCCCTCACCGAGCTGGGCGCGGTCAAGCTGCAGAACGGCAAGGTGCTCGTCTACGGCGGATCGGAGTTCACCCCGCCGTTCTTCTCCACGGTCAAGGACACGGCGCACGTCTTCACCCCGCCGACCGACCCCAACGACACGGGCAGTTGGGCCCTCGTGCCCAACGGCATGGTCGTCGCCCGCAGCCGCGCGCCGGGCACGCTGCTGAACGACGGCCGCGTGTTCATCTCCGGCGGCTACAGCGGCGAGTCGCTCGGCGGTCGGCGGCAGTCGACCGAGATCTACGACCCCGCCACCAACAGCTTCACGGCCGGTCCGAGCCTCGGCAGCCTGCGCCACCTCCACACGCAGACGCTCCTCTCCGACGGCTCCGTGCTCGTCGCCGGCGGCCAGACGGACAACAACAACACCTCCCTGTCCTCGTCCGACCTCTACACCCCGGCGACCGGCGCCATCGGGACGATCGCCTCGGGCGGCACGATGAACGGGCCGCGCCAGGCGCACGGCGTCTCGGCGCTCCCCGGCGGCAAGCTGCTCCTCACGGGCGGCACCGGCAACGGCTCGACCAACAGCTCCACCGAGGTCTACCAGGACGGCTCGCCGCCGACCGCGACGCTCACCGCCCCGGCCGACGGCGCGGTCTTCACCCGCGACCAGGTCGTCACGTCGAGCTTCGCCTGCGCGTCGACCACGTCGACGATCGCGTCCGGCGGCTGCGTGCTCGTCGTCGCCCACTCCTCCGGCACGCCGACCGTCACGCAGACCACCAGCGGCGGTGCCCTGCCGACCGCGGTGGCCGGCGACTACACCGCCACGCTCACCGCGACCGACGCCAACGGGCTGACCGCGACGACGACCGCCGACTACGCGGTCGCGGCGCCGCCGACCGCGACGATCACCGCCCCGGCGGGCGAGACCGTCGCGCTCGACGCCACGCTCACGGCGGACTTCGCCTGCGCCGCGGACACCGCGACGACGCTCGCCACCACCGGCGGCTGCGTCGCCAGCGTGTCCGGCCCGACCGTGACCGCCACCGCGGTCGCCGACGGGGACACGCTGCCCACCGCCGCGGCCGGCACCTACACGCTGACCGTGACCGCGACCGACGCGCTCGGCCAGACCACCACCGAGACGGCCACGTACACGGCGACCGACGGCCCGGCGGTCCAGCTGACCTCCCCGGCCCCGAACGCGGTGTTCGCGCGCAACCAGGCCGCGACCCTCACGTACACCTGCACCGCGGCGGCCACGGCGGTCGTCAGCTGCGGCGCGACGGTCACCCCGCCCGGCGGATCGGCCACGCCGCTGCCGTCCGGCAGCGCGCTCCCGACGACGGTCGAGGGCGTCCACGCCGTCGAGGTCCTGTCCACCGACACGCTCGGCCAGGTCAGCACCGTCACCCGCACCTACCGCGTGGTCGCCCCGCCGACCGCGACGATCACCGCGCCGACGAACGACCTGCTCCTGAAGAGCGGGGCGGGCGCCGTCGCCGAGTTCGCGTGCGCGTCGGCGACGTCGACGATCGCCTCGTGCGTCGCCCGGCTGACCAACCCGGCCGGCACCGAGACGACGGTCGCCCCCGGGGCCGCGCTGCCCACGGTCGTCGCCGGTCGCTACACGCTGCGGCTCACCGCGACCGACGCGGTCGGCCAGACCGCGAGCGCGACCGTCGCGTACACGGTCGCGGCACCGCCGACCGTGCGGATCGACGCGCCCGCCGAGCGGGCCGCGTTCCAGCCCGGTGACCGCGCGACCGCCTCGTTCGCGTGCGCGTCGGCGGCCTCGACCGTGAGCTCGTGCGCCGCGAAGGTCCAGCCGCCCTCCGGTGACCTCGTCACGGTCGAGAACGGCGGCGCGCTGCCGACCGGGACCGCCGGGACCTACACGATCGTGGCCACCGCCACCGACGCCCTCGGGCAGACGAGCACCACCTCGCGGCAGTACCTCGTCGCGGTCTGCGAGAAGCGCGTCGCGTTCGGCCTCGTCGAGATCACCACGAACGACTGCTTCGCCCGCTCCGGCAGCGAGGCCGTGCCGCGCTACGAGACCACCTCGGCGGTGACGGTCAACGGCGTGCCGCTGCCGGCGCCGCCGTCCGGTCAGCGGTTCACCGCGATCGCCCCGTCCCAGGGACGCCCGGGTGGCCGCATCCAGCTGTCGGGCGCCTCGATCAAGGTCGGCTCGCTGACCGTCTACAACGGCGACATCGGCTGGGACCTCCCCGCCGGTGGCGAGGGCGACGAGAAGAAGGTCGCCACCCTCGCGGTGCCCACCGGGACGACGTTCCAGGGCCTCAAGGTCCCCGGCTCGGCCGACATCCGCTTCGGCTTGCGCGGCGGCACCTACTACTCGGTGTTCACGCTGAACATCGGCCTGCCCGAGCAGTTCACCACGATGCCCGGAGCCCGAGGCGGCAGCCAGGGCGTCACCGGGCAGGGCTCGATCCGCGTCGACCGCAACGGCGTCCGCTACGACGGCATGATGCTCCACGTCCGGGACATCTACCTGGGCAAGCTCAAGGTCGACGAGGCGTGCCTCTCGTTCGTGCCCGCCGGCTCGAGCCAGGCCGTCGCCCCGTGCCCGGCCCCCGAGCTCAACGGGGAGCCGTACATCGAGTGCCCCACCGACTCGAACACGGCCCGCTGGAACGGCAACGCGAAGATCACCCTCCCCACGGAGGCGGAGACCGAGCTCGCGATCTTCGGCGGCCTCGCCGACGGTCAGGTGTCGAGCTTCGGCGGCTTCGTCAACAACCTCGGCACGAGCGTCCCGCTCGCGACCGGCGTGTACCTGAACCAGATCGGGGTCGGCCTCTGCCTCAAGCCGCCGCCCTTCAAGCTCAAGGGCTCGGTCGGCGTCTCGATCCTGCCCGCGGGCAAGAAGGACACGATCGCGCTCAACGGCGCCTTCACGTACACCGACTCGACGCCCGACTCGGTCTGGTCCGTCCAGGTCGAGGGTGACGTCGTCGTGCTCGGCACGAAGGTCGGCGGCGGTGGGGTCACCTACCGGCCCAACGGCCTGATCGACTTCTACGCCCGCGCGGCGCTGAAGTTCAGCGTGCTGTCGGTCGAGGGTCGCGTCGACGGCTTCCTCGACACCCGGGCCAAGCGGTTCAACATCGACGGGCAGGCCCGGATCTGCGTCGCACCGCTGTGCGCCGAGGCCCTCGCGGTCCTGTCGAACATCGGTGCCGCCGGCTGCGTCACGCTCGGCACGATCACGATCCCCTACCCGTGGCTCACGGGCTTCCCGCCGCGCTACGAGACGCGGTACAAGAAGATCCCGCTGAAGGCCGGTGCCGGCGTCAAGTGGTCCGGCGGCGCGGACGTCTGGGGTGGCTCCTGCGACCTCGACTCCTACCGCGTCGAGCGGCCGACCGCCCGCGCGGCGCAGGCCGGCCAGCTGACGTTCGGCGTCGCCGGCGGCCAGCCCGCCAACAGCGTCCGGCTCACCGGCCGCGACGCGCCGCCGTCGGTCACGCTGACCGGGCCGGGCGGCACGACGTTCACCAGCCCGACCGACGGCAGCGGCTACAAGCGCACCGACGACTTCATCCTCGTCGAGAACCCGGAGGACAAGACGACGTCGATCCTCATGATCAAGCCCAAGGCCGGTCGCTGGACCGTCACCGCCGGGCCGGGTCCGGAGGGCGCGGTGTCGATCGAGACCGCCGACTACAGCCCGCCGGCGAGCTTCAAGGGCTCGGTGACGTCCACGAAGAGCAAGGGCACCAAGCGCCTGGAGCTCCTCTACTCGCTCGACGAGGGCTCCAACGTCCAGATCGTCGAGGAGAGCGCCGACGGCCGGCTGACCGGCACGCTCGTCGAGCGGCTGACCGGCACGCGGTGCGGCAAGGGCGTCCCGTCCGAGCTCGGTGGCGTCCCGGTGCGCTGCGCCTCCGTGGCGTTCACCCCGACCGAGGGCCCGGGCGGACCGCGCGCGGTCTCCGCGGTGGTGACGAACGCCGCCGGCATGCCCCGTGAGCGGGTGCGCCTGGCGACCTACATCGCGCCCGACCAGGTCCTGCCGAGCCGCCCGCAGCGCGTGCGGATCCGGCGCACGGCGAAGAACAAGGTCGTCGTGACCTGGAGCCGCTCGACGCCCGCGATCGAGCAGATGGTCGGCCTGAAGCTGTCCGACGGCCGGCAGTTCGGCGTCTCGCTGAAGCGCTGCTCGTCGTTCGTGCTCCACGGGGTGCCCGCGGGCGTGGCCGTCGAGGCCCGCATCGCCGGCCGCCGTGCCGACAGCGAGCTGGGGACCGCCTCGCAGACGCTGCTGAAGCGGACCGCGAAGACCGCCGGCTGGAAGGGCAAGGACAAGCCGCGGACCTGCCGGCCGGAGTTCTATCCCGGCGGCTTCCAGTCCAAGCCGGAGCCGGGAGTCCGCTAGACGGGCCGCGACGCGGACGGGCGGCCTGTCGCAGGCCGCCCGTCCGGGTCCGTCACGGATGTCGGTACCGCCGCGTCAGCTCTTGGAGAGCTCGTCGCACTTCGGTGCCGCGTCCTGCAGCTTCTTCGGCGCCTTGAGGCTGTCGAGCGGGTTCTGCTGCTTGGCGAGATCGCCGAGGGCGCTCTGCAGCTCCATCAGGCCGCTCGTGTCGCCCTTCGCCACGCCCGACAGGTCGATGCCCTCCAGGCGCGTCGCCGTCGTGCTCGCGATCTTGGCGACCGCGTTGATGCCGGTCGTGAGCGTCCGGTCGAACGACTCGTACTCCTGCGGCACGTCCGCCTCGCCGAGCTTCTTGATCTCGGCGGTCAGGGTGCTCGAGTAGGACGACAGCACGTCCGCGAGCGCGCCCGCCGCCTTCTGCGGGTCGGCGCCCGCGCCGGAGGCGGCACGCTGCACGTCGGTCTGGAGCGACTGCTGCTTGGTCAGCAGGTTGCCGCAGAAGGTGTTGAGCGCCGCCGGGTAGTCCTTCGCGGAGGACCCGCCGTCGTCGTCGCCGCCGCAGGCGACGAGACCGAGGCTCGCGGACAGTCCGAGCACGACGGCCCCGGTGCGCGCCCGGGAGCGGAGGGAGGTGATGACCATGGGCGCAAGCCTAGTGCGTCCGCGCCCACGGCCACGCCGGGCCGGAGCCCGGCGCCCTCACAGCGGACTACTTTCCGGCGAAGTACTCCTGGTTGATCTGCACGAACTTCGCCCACTCGTCCGGGAGCTGGTCCTCGGCGAACGCCGCGTCGACCGGGCACGCCTCGACGCACGCGTCGCAGTCGATGCACTCCTCCGGGTCGATGTAGAGCTGATCGACCTTGTCGTAGTCGGGCTCGTCGGGCGTCGGGTGGATGCAGTCGACCGGGCAGACCTCCACGCAGGAGTTGTCCTTGGTTCCGACGCAGGGCTCCGCGATGACGTAGGCCATGTGTTTCCTCGTGTTCTCAGGACGGCAAGGGTGCGGCGTCATACTACGACAGGAACGCCACAGGTCCTCTCCTACCGACGGAAGAACGAGCACCCCCGAATGGGCATCACCTCCAAGATGATCGGCGAGCGCGGCCGGCGACAGGCCGGGAAGCTGGGGATCGACCCCGCCCGCGTCCCGCCCGGCCAGTACCTCACCGAGCGCTTCCCGGTGCTCACCGTCGGCCGCAACCCGACGGTCGACATGACCCGCTGGGACCTGAAGATCTGGGGCGAGGTCGACGAGCCCTACACGCTCACGTGGGAGGAGCTCCACGCGCTCCCGCAGACCACCGTCACCGTCGACATCCACTGCGTCACCCGCTGGTCGAAGCTCGACACCACCTGGACGGGCGTGCGCGTCAGCGACCTGCTCGACCGCGCGGGCGTCCGCGCGACCGGCACGCACGTCATGGCGCACTGCGACGGCGGCTACACGACCAACGTGCCGCTCGAGGCGCTGCGGGCCCCCGACGTGCTCGTCGCCCACAGCTACGAGGGCGCCCCGCTGGAGCCCGACCACGGCGGCCCGCTGCGGCTGCTCGTCCCCTCCCGCTACTTCTGGAAGTCCGCGAAGTTCCTGCGCCAGCTCGAGGTCATGCCCGAGGACCGGCAGGGCTTCTGGGAGCTCAACGGGTACCACAACGACGCGGACCCGTTCACCGAGCAGCGTCACTGGTTCTGATGCTGCTGCTCACCGGAGCGACCGGCACGACCGGCGCGGCGCTGCTGCGCCGCCTCACCGCCGCGGGCGTCCCCACGCGCGTCCTCGTGCGCGATCCCAAGCGGCTCGGGCCCGAGCGCGTGCGGGTGCAGATCGCGCTCGGCGACCTCTCCGACCCGCCGTCGTTCCGCAACGCGCTGCGCGGCGTGCGGACCGTCGTGCACCTCGCCGCCGCCAGCCGCGACCAGGAGCAGGGCTCGATCGAGGAGCTCGGCGGGATCGCCACCTGGCGCATGGTCGAGGCCGCGGAGAAGGCCGGGGTCGAGCACTTCGTGTTCTTCAGCGCGCTCGGCGCGTCCGCGCACAACCGCACGCGGTTCCTGCGCTCCAAGGCCCACGCCGAGGAGGCGGTCCGCTCCAGCGGGCTGCGCCACACGATCTTCGCGCCGTCGATGGTCTACGCCCCCGGCGACGAGGCGATGACGCTCATCGCCCGCCTGGCGCTGCTGCCGGTCGTGCCGATGAGCGGTCGCGGGCGCGCGCACTTCCAGCCGATCTGGGGCGACGACGCCGCCGACTGCGTGATGAGCGTCCTCGGCTACCCGCCGGTCGGCGCCACCGCCGAGCTGCCGGTCGCCAACGGCAGCCCGTACGTGCCGACCGAGAACGCCCGCTACGAGCTGGCCGGCCCGGACACGATCACCGGCCGCGAGATGTTCGAGCTCGCCGTCCGCGCCACCGGCCGGCCGCGGCCCGTCGTCCCGGTCCCGACCGCGGTCACCTACCGCGTGCTGCGCGCCGCCGAGATGCTCGTGTCCCACCGTGCGCTCGCCACGTGGGACGAGGCGGAGCTGCTCGAGGTCTCGATGACCTCGCGCTCGGGCACCGCCGACGCCGAGCGCCTCGGGGTCCGCCCGCGGCGCATGGCCGCGGTGCTCGGCGCCGCCTGAGCGCCGGCCCGCTACCGTGGCCCGCCCATGCGCGCCACGGTCCTCGCCCTGCTGCTGCTCGCCCTCGGCGCCACCCCGGCCGCCGCGGCCGGGCGCACCGTCGTCTTCGGCCTCACCGCCACCCCGCAGGAGCGGCCCGCGCAGGTCCCCCTCCAGGCCGACGCGGGACCGTCGCTGCAGGAGCTGACCTGGACGGACTGGGGCGCGGCGAGGACCACCGGCACCGGCACCTGGGTCCTCGACTGCACCCGCGGCGGCCCCTCGTGCGGGACCGACACGGGCGTCACCCGACACCCCGCCCGCTACACGCTCACCCGGCCCGCCGCCTGCCCGCGCCTGGGGCCCGACGTGCGCGCCTACACGCGCGGGACGCTCGTCGTCGACGAGCCCACCGGTCCCCGGACCGTCCGCCTGGACCCGGGCCGGGAGGCGTGCGCCCGCGCGCCCTCGCTCGCCGCCGCGACGCGCGCGATCCGCCGCTTCCTGCTGCGTCGCGGTCCCGTGGAGCGCCTGCGCGTGCGCTGCGACCGGCCGACCGGCGGCGACCGCGAGTGCCGCGCGCGGTACCGGTCACGCGGCCGCGCGCGCACCCTCGACGTGTTCGTGCTCGGGCGCCTCGCCGGCGCGCCCGAGGTCCGGCCGGTCGGCTAGCTGACCGGGGCGCGGCGCGCCGCCCAGGGGGCGGCGGCTTCAAGCTGCGCGCCGACCGCCAGCAGCGTGCCCTCGCCCGCGGGCTGCCCGACGAGCTGCACGCCCACCGGCAGGCCCGCGTCCGGGTCGCCCGCCGGGCGCTCGTACAGCGGCAGCGAGATCGCCGGGGAGCCCGTCAGGTTGCTGATCGCCGTGTAGGGGGTGAAGAGGCCCGAGCGCGCGAAGTCCTCCATCGGCGTGGCCGAGCACGCGTCGATCGTGCCCAGCGGCACCGGCGCCTCCGCCAGCGACGGCATCAGCAGCAGGTCGTACCCGGCGGTGAAGGTGACGATCGCCCGCGCGAAGCCCTGCAGCTGCGCGTCGGCGAGCGCCGCCTGCGTCGCGCTGATCCCCTGGCAGAGCTCCCAGATCGCCCAGCTCAGCGGCTCCATGTTCTGCGCCGAGGGCTCGGTGCCGTTGACCATCCCGGCGAAGGCCATCTGCATCGTCAGCGCCGGGCCGAACGACGCGCTGAACAGCTGCAGGACCCCCGGCACGGTCCAGGGCACGTCCTCCACCTCGACGACCTCGTGGCCGAGGCCGCTGAGCAGCTCCGCCGCGTCGCGCAGCGCCTGCGCGTGCACCGGGTCGAGCGTCGCGTCCTCCAGCGGGGAGCGGGTGACGAGCGCGATCCGCAGCCGGCCCGGATCGCGGCGCGCGAGCTCCGCGAACGGCGCCTCGGGCGCCGGGGCCCAGGCGATGTCGCCGAGCTCCGGTCCGGCGAGGACGTCGAGCAGCTCGGCGGTCTCCTGGACGGTGCGGGTGAGCACCCCGTCCTGGACGAGCAGCTGATACCCGAGCTCGGGAGCCAGGGAGATCCGGCCGCGCTGCGGCTTCAGGCCGACGAGCCCGCAGCACGCCGCCGGGATGCGGGTGGAGCCGCCGCCGTCGTTGGCGTGCGCGATCGGCACCATGCCGCTGGCGACCGCGGCCGCGCTGCCGCCGGAGGAGCCGCCCGGGGTGCGGCCGGTGTCCCAGGGGTTGCGGGTCGCGCCGAAGCGGCGGGTCTCGGTGACCGGGAGGATCCCGTACTCCGGCAGCGTGGTGGAGCCGACGATCACGAACCCGGCGTCCTTCAGGCGGCGGACGGTGTTGTGGTCGGTCGGCGCGACGAAGTCGCCCATGAGCTCGGCGGCGAACGTCAGGCGCCGGCCCGCGATCGAGCGGTTGTTCTTGATCGCGATCGGCACCCCGGCGAACGGGCGCGGGTCGCCGGGCGCGATCCCGTCCGCCTCCTCGAGGGCGTCGTCGTAGACGTCGACGAAGGCGTTCAGCTGCGGGTTCAGCGCCTCGATGCGGTCGAGCGAGGTCTGGACGAGCTCGCGGCTCGACAGCTCCCCGGAGCGGACCTGCGCCGCCAGCTCGGTGACGGGGCGGAAGAGGACGTCCTGCGCGGTCTCGGGCATGCGGCGACCCTATCCGGCGACGGACGACCCGCCGAGACGTAACCAGTTGACTGCTAGCATGTGGTTATGCAGCTGCGGGGCCTCGACGAACGCACCGACCTCGACCTCCCCGAGCAGCTCGAGCTGCCGCTGCGCTCCGGCGCGCCCTACTGGTACTGGCTGGGCGGGCGGCCCTCCCTCGACCTCGTCAACACCCGGCGCGAGCGCTGGCGCCGCGGCGTCGAGACGCTCTGCAGCGCCGCCGACCTCGGCGCCTGGCTGCACACCGCCGGGCTCATGGACCGCGTGCCCGCCCGGGTCGGGCGCGACGTGCTGGACGAGGCGCGGGCGCTGCGCGAGGCGATCGACCGGCTCGTCCTCGCCACCGTCACATCCGAGCGCGCCCGCCGCGACGACGTCGCCCTCGTCGACGAGTGGCTCGCCTTCGCCGGGACCCGCCCGCAGCTGCGCCTGGCGGACTCCGGCCTCGTCGTGCTCGGCGAGCGCGCCGCCGCCGACTCCCCCCGCCGCGCGCTCGGCGTGCTCGCGCAGGACGCGGCGACGATGCTCGGCACCGACGCCGGCCGCGCCCGCGTGCGGATCTGCGCCGCCGACGACTGCAGCGCCCGCTTCTACGACCGCTCCCCCGCCGGACGGCGCCGCTGGTGCTCGATGCGCACCTGCGGCAACGCCGCCAAGGCCAGGCGCCACCGCGCCCGCGCCCGGGGGGACGCATGAGCGGCGAGGAGCGCGCCCACACGCTGCGCTACCGCTGGGTCGTGCTCGCCGTCGGCGCGCTGGGCGCCGGGGCGTTCAACTCGCTGCGGATGGGCCTCCCCGCGATCTCCCCCGAGCTGCGGTCCACCTACGCGCTGTCGCTCCCCGAGGTCGGCCTCGCGTTCACCGCGCTCAGCGTCGGCGTGCTCGTCACGCTCGTCCCCTGGGGCCTGCTGAGCGACCGGATCGGGGAGCGGCCCGTCATGACCGTGGGCCTCACCGGCACCGCCGGGGCGCTGCTGCTCGCCGCGTCCGCCCGCAGCTTCGGCGCGCTGCTCGCCGCCTTCACCCTCGCCGGCATGTTCGGGGCCAGCGCGACCGGGGCGTCCGGCCGCGCCGTCATGGGCTGGTTCCCGCGGCGCGAGCGCGGCTTCGCCCTCGGCATCCGGCAGATGGCGCTGCCGCTCGGCGGGGCGATCGCCGCGGTCACGCTGCCCGCACTCGCCCACCACGGCGGCCTCGAGCTCGCGCTGCACGCCCTCGCCGGGGCGTGCGCCGGGGCGGCCGTCGCCGCCGCGATCTGGCTGCGCCCCGCCCCGCCCCTGCCCGCCTGGCAGGCCGCCCGGATCGCCGCCGCGCACGCGGGCGAGCCGCCCCCCACGCGCGACCCGCGCGCCTGGCGGCTCGGCGCCGGCAGCGCCCTGCTCGTCACCGCGCAGGCCGCGCTCATCGGCTTCCTCGTGCTGTACCTCGTCGACGTCGAGGGCCTCGCCCCCGGGCCGGCCGCCGCCGCCCTCGCCGCGACCCAGTTCGCGGGGGCGATGAGCCGCATCGTCGCCGGCCGCAGCAGCGACCGCGCCGGCGCGCGCCTGCCGCTCCTGCGCCGCATCGCGCGCCGCAACGCGCTCCTGCTCGCCGCCGTCGCGGCGCTCGTCGCGCTCGGCACGCCGCTGGCGATCCCGCTCGCGCTCGCCGCGACCGTCTCGACGATGTCGTGGAACGGCCTGGCCTTCACCGCCGCGGGCGAGATCTCCGGCCGCGACCGCGCCGGGGTCGCCATGAGCCTGCAGAACACGATCGTCGCGCTCGGCACCACGGTCGCCCCCGCGGTCTTCGGGCTCGTCGTCGCGTCCACCTCGTGGGCGCTCGGCTTCGCGCTCGTCGCCGTCGCGCCCGCCCTCGCCGTCGTCGTCCTCGCGCCCCTGGAGGGCGACGAGACCGCCCGCAACGCGCGCCGCGAGCGCGCGCGGCGATCGCGCCCGCCGGGCGGCGACGGCCCGGAGCGCCTGTCCACCACCACCCTCGGAGGGTCACCCGCATGAGCGACGTCCAGTCCGGCCTCGAAGGCGTCGTCGCCTTCGCCACCACCATCGCCGAGCCCGACAAGGAGGGTGGGGCGCTGCGCTACCGCGGCGTCGACCTCGAGGACCTCGTCGGCAGCGTCCCCTACGAGCAGGTCTGGGGCCTCCTGGTCGACGGGACCCTGCGGCCCGGCCTCGCGCCCGCGGAGCCGCACCCGCTGCTCGTGCGCTCCGGCGACCACCGCGTCGACGTCCAGAGCGCGCTGGCGATGCTCGCGCCCGAGTACGGCTACCGGCCCGTCATCGACATCAGCGACGAGCAGGCCCGCGACGACCTCGCGCGCGCGTCGGCGCAGGCGCTCTCGTTCGTCGCCCAGTCCGCCCGTGGGCTCGGCCGGCCGTGGGTGCCGCAGGAGGAGGTCGACCGCGCGACGACGCTCGCCGGCCGCTTCCTCACCCGCTGGCGCGGCGAGGTCGACCCGGCGCACGAGAAGGCGATCGACGCCTACTGGATCGCCGCCGCCGAGCACGGCATGAACGCCTCGACGTTCACCGCCCGCGTCGTCACCTCGACCGGGGCGGACTGCGCCGCCGCGCTCTCCGCCGCCGTCGGCGCCCTCTCCGGGCCGCTGCACGGTGGCGCGCCCTCCCGCGTGCTCGCGATGATCGAGGGCGTCGAGCGGACCGGGGACGCCGAGCGCTGGGTCAAGGACGCGCTCGACCGTGGCGAGCGGCTGATGGGCTTCGGCCACCGCGTCTACCGGGCCGAGGATCCGCGGGCGCGCGTGCTGCGCCGCACCGCGAGCGAGCTCGGCTCCCCCCGCTACGAGGTCGCCGCCGCGCTCGAGCAGGCGGCGCTCGCCGAGCTGCAGGCGCGCAAGCCCGACCGCGTCCTCGCGACGAACGTCGAGTTCTGGAGCGCGGTGATCCTCGACCTCGCCGAGGTCCCGGCGGACCTCTTCACCCCGATGTTCACCTGCGCGCGGGTCGCGGGCTGGTCCGCGCACATCCTCGAGCAGAAGCGCGAGGCGCGGCTGATCCGGCCGACCGCCCGGTACGTCGGCGAGGGGCCGCGCCCGGTCGGAGCGGTCTAGTCCTCGTCGGCGGCGCGCTGCGCGGCGACCGCGCGGCGCAGCAGGTCCCGCAGGACGCGCTGCTCCTCGCGGGGGAGCGCGGCCAGCGGGTTCGGTCCGGCGTCGAGCGCCGCGGCGATCTCGGCGTGCAGCGCGCGGCCGTCCTGCGTGATGACGAGGTGCTTGACACGCCGGTCGTGCTCCGCGGCGCGGCGCTCGACGAGGCCCCGCCGCTCCAGCCGGTCGACGATCCCGGTGACGTTGGAGTTGTCGCAGTGGAGCGTCGCGGCGAGCTCGCCCATCGGCGTCGGCTCGCCGCAGCTGAGGCGGCGCAGCGCCAGCCACTGCGGCGGCGAGAGGTCGCGCTCGCGCAGCGTGTCGAGGAACCAGCCGCGCGCCGGACCGGTGAGCTCGTGGACGAGACGCCAGGCCTCGACCGCGGGGGCCTGTCGGGTGCCGGTGGCCATCTCCCCGGATGGTAGCTGAGGTCCGCGATCGTTGATGACCTCAACGGTCGTGGGTGGGTGCGTATGCTTCGCGCCTGCGCCGTACCTCCGACCCACCGGATCGATGAGCGACTCCCGTCCCACCCCGTCCCCCGCGGCCGAGCGTCCCGCCGTCGCGCGGCGCTGGACGCCGCGCTGGATCGCCGGCGTGATCGCGCTGGTCGTCGCCGTGGTCGGCACGATCGCGGTCGGCCTGCAGGCCGGCTCGGACCTGCCGGGCGGACCCGACGTGCTGCGCGTGGCGTCCGCGACGCGCCTGGCCCCGACCGACCCCGCACCCGCGGCCCGCGACGGGCGGCTCGCGCTCGCCGTGGAGGGCGTCGCGTTCCCGGACCTCACCGGCCGCCCGCTGCGCTGGCAGGCCGTCGGCGCGCGCCGTGACGAGCTCGGCGGCCGCGCGATCACGACGGTCGCCTATCGCGACCCGGCGGGCGTCGCGATCGGCTACTCGATCGTCGCGGGGGCCGCGCTGGCCGCGAACCCCGGGGACGGCTCCGTCGAGCGCGACGGCACGACCTACCGCGTCTTCAACCGCGGCGGCCGCATCACGCTCGCCTGGGAGCGCGACGGCCACACCTGCGTCGTCGACGCCCCGCCCTCGGTCGACGTGCAGCGCCTCGTCGACGCGGCCACCGCCGGCGCGTAGCCGGGCCGCGCCCGCGATCCGGGCGTTCTGGGTGATCTGGAATCCATATGTGGCGCTCAGGTCACCCAGTACGGGGTGCGGGCCGTGCGGCGCCGGCGTTCTGGGTGATCCGGGACCCATATGTGGCGCTCGGATCACCCAGTACGGGGTGGGGTGCGTGGCGTGGGCGCGGCGCGGTGGCCGCGCGGACCGTGCTCGCCGTGGGCGTTCTGGGTGATCCGGGACCCATATGTGGCGCTCGGATCACCCAGTACGGAGGTGGGAGGTGCGCCCGCGCCCGCCGCGCGGCGTCAGGGGCGCTCGCGGAAGGCGCCCATCTCGCGGTGCAGGCGGCCGGCCTGGGCGATCAGGGGGAGGGCGAGCAGGGCGCCCGAGGCCTCACCGAGGCGCAGGCGCAAGTCGAGCAGCGGCTCGAGGCCGAGCTCGGCGAGCACGAGGCCGTGCGCGGGCTCGGCGGAGCGGTGACCGGCGATCAGGTGCTCGGCCAGGAGCGGCTCCTCCCGGACCGCGCACAGCGCCGACACGCTCGCCGCGTACCCGTCCAGCACGACCGGAAGCCGGCGGGCCGCCGCGCGCGCGGTCGCCCCGGCGAGCGCCGCCAGCTCCAGGCCCCCGGCCGTCCGCAGCGCCTCGTGGCCACCGAGCGCGCGCCCGCCGACCCGGGTCAGCACCGCCTCCACCGCGGCGCGCTTGCGGGCGATCCCGGCGTGGTCACTGCCGGTGCCCCGCCCGACCAGCCGCTCCGGGCCGGCCACGCCGAGGACCGCGGCCAGCGCCGCCGCGGTCGTCGTGTTGCCGATGCCGATCTCCCCGAGCACGACGCAGTCGACGCCCGCGTCGGCGAGCTCGTCGACGAGCGTCGCGCCCGCCTCGAGCGCCGCCCGCAACTGCGCCGCCGACAGCGCGTCCTCGCCGACGAGATCCGCCGTGCCGTCCGCGATCCGCAGGTCCCGCACGCCCGGCACCCGCGGTCCGCGCAGCCCGACGTCCGCCGCGAGCAGCCGGTGACCACCCGCCGCGCACAGCACCGCGACCGCGGTCTCACCGCGGCCGGTGGCGGCGAGGATCTCCCCCGACACGGTGCCGTCGAAGAGGCTCGTCCCGCGGCCGACGTGCCCGTGGTCGGCGGCCGCCACCAGGACCCCGGCGCGCAGCTGCGCGGGCGGGGCGGCCCCGGTGATCGACGCCCACCGCTCGACCACCGCGTGCAGGGCGCCGAGGCTCCCCGTGGGCGTGACGAGCTCGTCGAAGCGGTCCCGGGCGGCGACGAGCGCCCGGACGTCCGGCCCCGCACCGCCGAGCCCGTCACGGCCGGCGGAGGACGAGGCCCCGGCCGCTCGGGCGCGGGCGCTCACCGGCGCGGCGTCGTCCCAGCGGTCCTCCATCACCACGTCCCGCAGCGGCAGCCGCGCCGC
This sequence comes from Conexibacter sp. W3-3-2, assembly GCF_009707605.1. Lineage (NCBI taxonomy): Bacteria > Bacillati > Actinomycetota > Thermoleophilia > Solirubrobacterales > Conexibacteraceae > Conexibacter > Conexibacter sp. W3-3-2. The sequence continues at coordinate 3,283,253 of NZ_WLYW01000001.1, forward strand.
CCAGCCCGCGGCCTCCAGGCCCGGCCGCACCGGTCGCTCGTCCGGCCAGCCGAGGCACAGCCACGCCATCGGCTCGACCCGCGCCGGGATCCCGAGCAGCTCGCGCAGGTCGTCGGGCCGGTAGAAGCTCACCCAGCCGACGCCCAGGCCCTCCGCCCGTGCGGCGAGCCACACGTTCTGGATCGCGCACGCCGTCGAGTACACGTCGGTCTCCGGGATCGTGCCGCGGCCGAACACCTCGGCCCCGTCCTCGCCGCGGTCGCAGCAGACGACCAGGCCGATCGGGGCCTCCACGACCCCCTCGATCTTCTGGTCCAGGAAGTGCCCGGCGCGCTCGTCGAACCGCTCCGCCTGTCGCAGACGCTCCCGCTGCGCGATCGTCCGCATCGCGCTGCGCGTGCCCCGGTCGCGCACCACCACGAACCGCGTCGGCTGCATCAGCCCGACGCTCGGCGCCCGGTGGCCGGCCGTCAGGACGCGCTCGAGGACGTCGTCGGGGATCGCGTCCGGGCGGAACCGGCGGATGTCCCGGCGCTGCTCGATCACCGCGTGGACCGCGGCACGGGCGTCGTCCGCGAACCGCCACGCGCGAGGGTCCGCCGCCCGCTCCGCGGCCCGTGACGGATCGAATCCCGCCGGGGTCGGCGGGCGCACGAACGCGTCGGAGGACGACGGGGGCCGGGACATGGGGGCGACAACGGTAACGCGACACGGCGTCGTTGACGTTCGTGCGTCGCGTTCGCTAGGTTGGCCGACGAACCACGTGGCGGCGCGCAGGAACCCGGTTGAAATCCGGGGCGGTCGCGCCACTGTGTCCGGGGAGCGACCCTCAAGCAGCCACGGCCCGCAACGGGCTGGAAGGCGAGGCGAGCAGCGATCCGGGAGCCAGGACACTCCGCCCGCCACGGCCCATCGATTCGGGACGCCTGATCCCGGGAGGCCTCATGAACACCACCGCTGCGCCCACGCCCGTCCCCGTCCGCGATCTGCTCCCCGCGATCGTCGCGGCGGCCGCGATGCTGGTGCTGCTGTACCTCGTCCAGTTCGACCAGGGCGCCGTCTCGCAGACCGGCAGCTTCCTGCACGAGCTGGTCCACGACGCCCGGCACCTGCTGGGCGTGCCCTGCCACTAGCGGCCAGGGGACATAGCCATGACCTGGGCTCCCATCCGCCGGGGGGTCGTCGTCGGCGTGCTCGCCGGGCTGCTCGCCGGCCTGTTCGCGTACCTCGTCGGCGAGCCGCTCGTGCAGGACGCCATCGACATCGAGGAGTCGAAGGCCGCCGCGCACGCCGGCCTGACCTTCATCCCCGCCCACATCTCCGACGTCGTCGTCTCCCGGGACGCGCAGCGCGGAGGCCTGTTCCTCGGCAACGTCCTCTACGGCGTCGCCATGGGCCTGATCTTCGCGGTCGTGTTCCTCGCGGTCCGTGGCCGCGGCCGCGCCCGCAGCGACTGGCAGCTGTCGCTCGTCATCGCCGGCTGCGCGTTCGTGGCGCTCGTCGCGCTCCCGTTCGTGAAGTACCCGGCCAACCCGCCCGCCGTCGGCGACCCCGACACGATCGGGGACCGCACCGCCTACTACGTGATCCTGCTCGTCGCCGGCGCCCTGTCGGTGCTCGCCGCGATCCGCGTCGGCCGGCTCGCCGAGAGCGGCGGGGAGGAGCCGTGGCGCCGGCCGCTGGCGATGGTCCTGACGTTCGGGGTGCTCGCGCTCGTCCTCGTGCTCGCGCTGCCCGACGTCGACGAGGTGCCGTCGGACTTCCCGGCGTCGCTGCTGTGGCAGTTCCGGCTCAGCTCGCTGGGCACGCAGCTCGTCTTCTGGACGTCGCTGGGCATCGGCTACGGCATCGCCGCCGACCGGGCGCTGCGCCCCGCCGCCGCGCGGGCCGCGGTGACGACCTAGGAGGCCCGGTGCGACGGCTGGTGCTGGTCCGGCACGCGCGCACCGCCGCGGTGCGCGCCGCCGGCTTCCCCACCGACGACGAGCCGCTGGACGCGACCGGCGTGGCCGCCGCCCGCGCCGGGGCCGCCGCGGTCGCCGCCGCGGGCTGGGCGCGTGACGGCGCGCTGCGCTCCCCCTGCCGCGGGCGGGCGAGACCGCCGCGCTGCTGGGCCTGCCCGACGCGACGCCCGTCGCCGCCCTGGCCGAGGCCGACTTCGGACGCTGGGCGGGGCGCACCCTCGCCGAGGTCGCCGCGGGGGACCCCGACGCGGTCACCGCCTGGATGACCGATCCCGCCGCGGCGCCGCACGGCGGCGAGTCGCTGGCCGACGTCGTCGCGCGGGTCGGCGCGTGGCTCGACACGCGGGCCGCGCCCGACGGGCCGGAGGGCCGGATGCTCGCGGTCACGCACGGCGGCGTGGTGAAGGCCGCGCTCGTCCACGCGCTCGGCGCGCCGCTCGACGCCTTCTGGCGCCTGGACGTCGCCCCGCTCGGCGTGACCGAGCTGCACGCCCACGACGGCCGCTGGACCGTCGCCGGGGTCAACCGGCCGCTCGTCGCCGCGCCCGCCCCCGCCGCCGACGCGGCCGTCACGCCCGACCGCCGCGGCCGCGAGCCGCGCGCACTCGGCGCGGTCTGGGGCAGCCGATGAGCGCGGTCGCGCTGCTCGGCGGCTGGACCGCCGACGCGCTCCTGGGCGACCCGCGCCGCGGCCACCCGGTCGCCGGGTTCGGCCACGTCGCGTCCCGCGTGGAGGCCGCCGCGCACGCCCCGCGCCGCGGCCGCGGCGCGGCGTGCGTCGCCGCGCTCGTCGGCGGGACCGCGCTGCTGGCCGAGCTCGCCGCCCGTCGGCTCGGCCGCGGCCCGGTGCTCGTCGCGGTCACCTGGGCGGCGCTCGGCGGCCGCTCGCTCGGCACCGTCGCCGCGCGGATCGCCGCGCACCTGCACCGCGACGATCTCGCCGGCGCGCGCACCGCGCTGCCCGCGCTCGTCGGCCGCGACCCCGCGGCGCTCGACGCCGACGGCGTCGCCCGCGCGGTCGTCGAGAGCGTCGCCGAGAACACGAGCGACGCGGTCGTCGGCGCGCTCTTCTGGGGTGCGGTCGCCGGGCCCGCCGGGGTCGCCGGGTTCCGTGCCGCGAACACGCTCGACGCCATGTGGGGGCATCGCTCCGACCGCTACGCCGACTTCGGCTGGGCGGCCGCCCGGCTCGACGACGCGCTCGGCGCCGCGCCCGCCCGGCTCACCGCGGCGCTCACCGCCGCCGCCGCACCGCTCGTCGGCGGCTCCCCCGCCCGGGCGCTCGCCGCCGCCCGCTCCCCGGCCGCGCTCGCCCACCCGTCCCCCAACGCGGGCGTCGTCGAGGCCGCGTTCGCCGGGGCGCTCGGCGTGCGGCTCGGCGGGCGCCTGAGCTACGGCGGTCGCACCGAGGACCGCCCCGTCCTGCACGCGACCGGACGGTCCGTCGCGGTCGGCGACGTCGCGCGCGTGGTCCGGCTCTCCCGCGCGGTCGGGCTCGGGGCCGCGGGCGTCTGCGCGCTCGCCCGCCACGCCGCCCGGAGGACCGGGCGATGAGGGGCGCGCTGCTCGTCACCGGCACCCACTCCGACGCGGGCAAGTCGCTCGTCACCGCCGGCATCTGCCGCTGGCTGCACCGCCAGGGCGTGCGGGTCGCGCCGTTCAAGGCGCAGAACATGGCGCTCAACAGCGTCGTGACGCGGGACGGCGGGGAGATCGGCCGCGCCCAGGCCGTGCAGGCCGCCGCCTGCGGCCTCGAGCCGCAGATCGCGATGAACCCGATCCTCATCAAGCCCTCCGGCTCCGGGCACAGCCAGGTGATCGTCAACGGCCGCCCCTACGCGGACGCCGACGCGCGCAGCTACCAGTCGCTGAAGGACGAGCTGAAGCCGATCGTCGCGCAGGCGCTCGCCGACCTGCGCGCCCGCTACGACGTCGTCATCTGCGAGGGCGCCGGCTCCCCCGCGGAGATCAACCTCCGCCACGCCGACCTCACGAACATGGGGCTCGCGCGCGCCGCCGACCTCCCGGTCCTGCTCGTCGGCGACATCGACCGGGGCGGCGTCTTCGCGTCGCTCATCGGGACGCTCGCCGCCCTGGATCCCGACGACCAGGCGCACGTCGGCGGCTACCTCGTCAACAAGTTCCGCGGCGACCTCGGGATCCTCGCCCCCGGACTCGAGGACCTCCGCGCCCGCACCGGCCGCCCGACGCTCGGGGTGCTGCCGTTCGCCGAGGACCTGTGGCTCGACGTCGAGGACTCGCTCGCGCTCGACGCGCGCGCCGACCGCACCGCCCCCGACGTCGCCGCCGCCGACGTGCTCGACGTCGCCGTGCTGCGCCTGCGCTGGATGAGCAACTTCACCGACGTCGACGCGCTCGCCTCCGAGCCCGGCGTGCGCGTGCGCTTCACGCGCTCGCCCGCCGACGTCGCGCGCGCCGACCTCGTCGTCATCCCCGGCACCAAGGCGACGGTCGAGGACCTCGCCCGCCTGCGCGCCGACGGCCTCGACCGCGCGCTCGCCGACCGCGCGGCCGCCGGGGGCGCGATCCTCGGCATCTGCGGCGGCTACCAGCTGCTCGGCGCCCGGATCGAGGACGAGGTCGAGTCGCGGCGCGGCGTCGTCGACGGGCTCGGGCTGCTGCCGGTCACGACGCGGTTCGCCCCCGACAAGGTCCTGCGCACCTGCACCGGGACCGCCCCGGACCTCGACGCGCCCGCCGGCGGCTACGAGATCCGGCACGGCCGCGTCGCGACGACCGGCGGACGGCCGTGGCTGCGTCACGACGACGGCACCGACGAGGGCTGCGTCGCCGGCGCGGTCCGCGGCACCTCGTGGCACGGCGTGCTCGAGCACGACGCCCTGCGCCGCGCGCTCCTGCGCGACGTCGCCGCGCGCACCGGCCGCGCGTTCCGTCCCGGGACCGCGTCGTTCGCCGCCGTCCGCGCCGCCCACCACGACACGCTCGGCGACCTCGTCGAGCAGCACGTCGACACCGCCGCGCTCACCGACCTCATCACCGGCGGGGTCCCCGCCGGGCTGCCCTCGCTCACCCTGACCCTGGAGGCGCCCGCGTGCTCCGCTTCGTGACGACCGCCGACACCGAGATCCTCGCCACCGCCGGAGCGGTCCGCCGGCTCCCCGACGACTTCCCCGAGGTGCGCTGCGCCAACCCGCGCGGCACCCGCGAGATCGAGGCGTTCTGCGACCACGTCCTCGACGGGGCGCGCGTCGTCGTCCTGCGCGTGCTCGGCGGCCGCCGCGGCTGGGACGGCGGCGTCGACCGGCTCGCGCAGCGCTGCCGCGAGGAAAGCGTCGCGCTGATCGCGCTCGGCGGCGAGGCGCGACCGGACGCGGAGATGACCGCGCTCTCCACCGTGCCCGCGGGCGCGGTCGCGCAGGCGGGCGAGTACCTCGCCTCCGGGGACGTCGGCAACGTCGAGCAGCTGCTGCGGTTCCTCGCCGACACGTTCCTGCTCGAGGGTTTCGGCTTCGAGGCGCCCGCGCCCGTCGAGCAGGTCGGCGTGTACCTCCCCGGCCGCGGCGACGTCACCGTCGAGGAGGCGCTCGCCGACCGCGACCCCGCCCGGCCCGTCGTCGGCATCACCTTCTACCGCTCCCACCGCCTGACGGGGAACACGGACTTCGTCGACGGGCTCTGCGCGGCGATCGAGCGCGCCGGGGGGACGCCGCTGCCCGTCTGGTCCTACACGCTGCGCCGCGGCACCCACGACGGTCGCGTCGCCGCCCTCGACCTCCTCGACGGGCACGTCGACGCGCTCATCACCACGATGCTCGCGACCGGCGGCTCCAACGCCGGGGACGCCGCCGACCCCGCCTCGGGCGAGGACCGCATGGACTGGGACGCCAGCGCGCTCGAGGCGCTCGACGTCCCGGTGATCCAGGCGCTCTGCGTCACCCGCAGCCGCGCGCACTGGACCGAGCACGACGAGGGCCTGCCGCCGATCGACGCCGCCACCCAGGTCGCGATCCCCGAGTTCGACGGGCGCATCATCGCCGGCCCGATCTGCTTCAAGGAGGCCGTCGAGGAGGAGGGCGTGCGCGGCGTCGGCTGCCCCGTCCCCCGCTACGTGCCCGACGCGGAGCGCTGCGACCGGCTCGCCGGGCTCGTGCTGCGTCACGCCCGGCTGCGCGACCCGTTCCGGCCGACGTCGCCGCGGATCGCGATCGTGCTGACCGCGTTTCCGACGAAGCACGCCCGCATCGGGATGGCCGTCGGCCTCGACACGCCCGCGAGCGCGATCCGGCTCCTGCACGCGCTGCGCGAGGACGGCGTCGACGTGCGCGACATCCCCGCCGACGGCGACGCGCTCATGCACGAGCTCATCGCCGCGGGCGGCCACGACCCCGAGTTCCTCACCGACCGCATCCTCGCGCAGGCCCCGCTGCGGCTGCGCTCCCAGGCGTACCTCGACTTCTACGCGACGCTCGACGAGGACCTCCGCGCGTCGATGGAGGAGCAGTGGGGCCAGGCGCCCGGGGACCGCTACCGCGACACCTCCGACGGCCGCGACGACCTGGTCATCGCGGGCGTCGAGTACGGCGACGTCGTCGTCCTCATCCAGCCGCCGCGCGGCTACGGGGAGGACCAGGTCGGCATCTACCACGACCCCGAGCTCGCCCCCGCCCACCACTACCTCGCCGCCTACCGCTGGCTCGACCGGCACTGGCGGGCCGACGCGGTCGTGCACCTCGGCAAGCACGGCACGCTGGAGTGGACGCCCGGCAAGATGCTCGCGCTGTCGCGCGGCTGCGCCCCCGACGTCGCGCAGGCCGACATGCCGCTCGTCTACCCGTTCGTCGTCAACGACCCCGGGGAGGGCGCGCAGGCCAAACGCCGCGCGCACGCCGTCGTCGTCGACCACCTCGTGCCGCCGATGATGCGCGCCGAGAGCTACGACGAGCTCGCCGACCTCGAGGGCCTGATGGACGAGTACGCGCGCCTGGAGGTCCTCGACCCGAGCAAGCTCCCCGGCCTCGGCGCGGAGATCTGGAAGGCGATCCAGGCCGCGAACCTCCACGACGACCTCGGGCTGTCCGCCGAGGAGGAGCCCGACGACGCCGGCACGCTCGTCGAGCACCTCGACGGGTACCTCTGCGAGGTCAAGGACGTCCAGATCAAGGACGGCCTGCACGTCCTCGGCGCGCCGCCCGCGGGGCCGCAGCTGCGCGGCCTCGTCGCCGCGATCGCGCGCCACGCGACGACCGTCGCCCCCGGTCTGCGCGAGGCGATCGGCGCGGCGTTCGGCCTCGACGAGCCCGCGCTCGTCGCCGCGCCCGGCGAGCGCGTCCCCGCCGACGCGAGTGCCGCGCTGCTGGCCCGCTTCCCGGGCACCGGCTACCGGGGCAGCGACCTGCTCGACCGGCTGCAGGAGGCGCAGGACACGCTGCTGGACGACCTCGCCGACCGCGACTGGGACCCGGCGCAGGCGCCGGGCGCGGTCCGCGACGTGCTCGGCCTCGACCCGGCGGTCGCGGGCGCCGGCATCGTCCGCGCGCTCGAGCACGCGGCCGGCACGATCGTCCCCGCGCTGCGGCGCTCCACCGACGAGATGACGAACGTGCTGCGCGCGCTGCACGGCCACCACGTGCCCGCCGGACCGTCCGGCTCCCCGACCCGCGGGCGCTTCGACGTCCTGCCGACCGGGCGTAACTTCTACACCGTCGACCCGCGCGCGCTGCCGTCGCCGCTGTCGTGGGAGACCGGGGTGAAGCTCGCCGACGCGGTCCTCGAGCGGCACGTCGCCGACACCGGCGAGCTGCCGCGCATGGTCGGGCTCGTGGCGTGGGGCACCGCGGCGATGCGCACTCAGGGCGACGACGCCGCCGAGGTCCTGGCGCTGCTCGGCGTGCGGCCGACCTGGCATCCGTCCTCGCGTCGCGTCACCGGCCTGGAGGTCGTGCCGCTGGAGGAGCTCGGCCGTCCCCGGATCGACGTGACGCTGCGGATCTCCGGGTTCTTCCGCGACGCGTTCCCGCACCTGCTGACGCTGCTCGACGACGCGGTCGCGACGGTCGCCGCGCTCGACGAGCCCGACGAGCAGAACTACGTGCGCGCGCACGCCCGCGCGGAGGCGGCGGCGCTCGCCGACACCCTCGACGAGGCGGCCGCCTGGCGCCGCGCGACGACCCGCGTGTTCGGCTCCAAGCCCGGCACGTACGGCGCCGGCCTGATCCAGCTGCTGGAGACGCGCGACTGGCGCGACGACCAGGACCTCGCGCGCGTCTACGAGGCGTGGGGCGGGTTCGCGTACGGGCGCGGCCTGGACGGCGTGCCCGCCGGGGAGGCGATGCGCGCCGCGTTCCAGCGGATCGACGTCGCGGTCAAGAACGTCGACTCGCGCGAGCACGACCACCTCGACTCCGACGACTACTACCAGTACCACGGCGGCATGGTCGCGACCGTGCGGGCGCTCTCGGGCCGCGAGCCGGCCGCGTACCTCGGGGACTCCTCGGACCCGGCGCGCGTGCGGATGCGGACCGTGCAGGAGGAGACGCGCCGGATCTTCCGCGCGCGCGTCGCCAACCCGCGCTGGATCGGCTCGATGACCCGGCACGGCTTCAAGGGCGCCGCCGAGCTGTCGGCGACCGTCGACTACCTGTTCGGCTACGACGCCACCACCGGGGTGGCCGACGACTGGATGTACGAGCAGGTCGCCGAGAAGTACCTGCTGGACGAGGACATCGCCGCGTTCATGGACGAGGCGAACCCGTGGGCGGCGCGCGCGATCGCCGAGCGGCTGATCGAGGCCGCCGACCGCGGCCTGTGGGCGGCCCCGGCACCCGAGACGCTCGCCGCGGTCCGCGACCGCTACCTGGCGCTGGAGGGCGAGCTGGAGGAGGCCTCGGCGTGAGCACGTTCCCGCTGAGCGCGATCGTCGGCCAGGAGCCGCTCGTCGAGGCGCTGCTGGTCTGCGCCGTCGACCCCGGCGTCGGCGGCGTGCTCGTGCGCGGGGAGCGGGGGACCGCGAAGTCCACCGCGGTGCGGGCGCTGAGCGACCTGCTCGCCGACGGCGGCCGGCTCGTGGAGGTGCCGCTCGGCACGACGCTCGACCGGCTCGTCGGCGCGCTGGACCTCGGGCGGGCGCTCGCCGGGGAGGCGGCCTACGAGGAGGGCCTGCTCGTGCGCGCGGACGGCGGGATGCTCTACGTCGACGAGGTGAACCTGCTGGCCGACCACCTCGTCGACGCGCTGCTGGACGCCGCCGCGACCGGGGTCGTGCGGGTCGAGCGGGAGGCGGTCTCGGTCACGCGCGAGTCGCGCTTCCTGCTCGTCGGGACGATGAACGCGGAGGAGGGCGAGCTGCGCCCGCAGCTGCTCGACCGCTTCGCGCTCGGGGTCGACGTGACGACCCCGCGGGACCCGGCCGTGCGCGCCGAGGTCGTCCGTCGTCGCCTGGCGTTCGAGGCGGACCGGGCCGGGTTCGTCGCCGCGTGGGCGTCCGCCGAGGCGGCGCTGCGGGCGCGGATCGCCGCCGCCCGCGCGGTCCTGGCGCGCGTCGTGCTGCCGGAGCGCGAGCTGCTGCGGATCACCGGGGCGTGCGCGGCGCTCGGGCTCGACGGCGTACGCGGCGACGTCGTCTGCGCGCGGACCGCCCGGGTCCTGGCCGCGCTCGACGGGGTCGAGGTCGTCGACGCCGGGCACGTCGAGCGGGCGGCGCAGCTCGCGCTCGCGCACCGCCGCCGCCGCGACCCGCTGGAGCGGGCCGACGCGGGCCAGGCCGAGATCGCCGACGCGGTCGCGGGCGCCGCACCCGACGGCGACCCGCCGCACGAGCCGCCGCCGGACGGGCCCGAGGGGCCGGACGGGCCGGGGGGCGGCGGAGGGTCGCGGCCGCCCGCCGGGGACGACGGCCCCGCGCGCGGCGGCGACCGCTCCCACGACGGACCCTGGACCCCGCCGTCCCGTTCCCAGGACGCTCCGGCCCGTGCGCAGGGCGGCGCGGCGCCCGACCCCTCCCGCGCGCAGGACGACCCGTCGGCTCGGCCGGGCGGCGAGCAGCCGGACCCGTCGGCTCGCGCCGCGGCCGCGGGCGGCGTCCCGGACCCCGAGCGTGCGGCGCTGCGCGCGCGGCTCGCGCTCGCCGGGCGCGGCGAGGGCCCGGCCGGGCGGCGCGGGCGCAGCGTCGGCCCGGACGCGGGCGTCATCGACACGCGCGCGGCCGAGCCCGGGGACCCGCTGGCGCTCGTCCCCACCCTGCTCGCACGACTGCCGTACGAACCCCCGCACCCAGCGCGGGAAACGCACGGCGGTCGCACCGCGGTCCGTGCCGGCCGGGAGGGGGCGCTGCTCGTGCTCGTCGTCGACACCTCCGGCTCGATGGCCGCCCAGCGGCGCCTCGCCCGCGTCAAGGGCGCGCTGCTCGACACGCTCCGCGACGCGTACGCCCGCCGCGACCGCGTCGCGATCCTCGCCTTCCGCGACGCCGCCGCCACGCTCGTCGCCGCGCCCGGCACGCCGCTGGAGCAGGCCGCCGCGGCGGTCCGGGCGCTCCCCGCGGGCGGCCGCACGCCGCTGGCCGCCGGCCTCGACGCGGCCGCCGACGTCGTCCACCGCGAGCGCGTCCGCGACCCGCGGCGCCGCGCGCTCGTCGTCGTCCTCACCGACGGCCGCGCCCCGCAGGACCAGGCGGCCGCCACGCACGCCGCGGGGCGCCGCCTGGCGCAGCTCGCCGACGTCCACCTCGTCGACACCGAGGACGGCCCCGTCCGGCTCGGGCTCGCCGCCGAGCTCGCGCGCGCCGCGGACGCCACCGTCACCACACTCAGCACCCGGAGGGCCGCATGAGCACCCCCACACCGCTCCAGAAGCACGGCGCGGACGTCGACGTCCCGCACACCCCCGACGACCGCGGCTCCGCCGAGCCCAAGCGCCGCAAGCCGCGCGACCGGCCGCTGGTCATCGTCATCACCGGGCACGGCAAGGGCAAGAGCACCAGCGCGTTCGGGATGCTCCTGCGCGCGTGGGCCCGCGGGTACCGCTGCGGCGTCTTCCAGCTCGTCAAGAGCGGCAAGTGGAAGGTCGGGGAGGCGAAGGCGGCGGAGGCGCTCGGCAACATCGACTGGGAGAAGATGGGCGACGGCTGGTCGTGGCTCTCCAAGGACCTCGAGGAGTCCGCCGACATGGCCCGCGCCGGCTGGGAGGAGGTCAAGCGCCGGATCGGCGACGAGCGCTACGAGTTCCTCGTCCTGGACGAGCTGACCTACCCGGTGAAGTGGGGCTGGATCGACGTCGAGGACGTCGTCACAACGATCCGCGACCGGCCGGGCTTCCAGCACGTCGTCATCACCGGCCGCGACGCCGCCCCCGAGCTGCTGGAGCTCGCCGACCTCGTCAGCGACATCGGGAAGGTCAAGCACCCGATGGACCAGGGCATCCGCGCGCAGCAGGGGATCGAGTGGTGACCGCGTTCGAGGTCGTCCTCGACGGCGCCACCGAGCCGGTCGGCCCGCACCCGACGTCGCTGGAGCGCGCCGCCACCCCGACCCTCGACGAGCTCGCGCTGCGCGGCGAGGTCTCCTGGCGGCGGACGATCCCGCGCGGCCTGCCCGTCGGGACCGAGACCGCGATGCCGGTCCTGCTCGGCTGGACCCCGACCGCCCCGGTCGCGCGCGGCGCCCTCGAGGCCGCGGCGCGCGACCTGCCCGTCCCGGCCGGCCGGCGCGCCCACCGCCTCGACGGCCCCGGGATCGGGGACCTGCGCGCGCTGCGCGACGCCGGCTTCACGCTGCACGACCTCACGCGCCGCCGCGCGCTCGTGCCCGGTCACGGCGCATCCGTCCGGGGCGGGCTGGAGCCGCCGCGGACGGTCCTGGCGATCGGCGCCGGGCCGCTGCCCGCGCTCGGGTCCGACGTGCGCATCTGGGCCGACGGGCTCGTGCCCCCGCCGGTGCTCGACGCCCGGACCGTCGTCGTCGCCGCGGTCGGCGCGGCCGCCGGGGTCGCACGGCTGCTCGGCGCGGACGTGATCGTCCCCGACGGCGCCACCGGGGACACCGACAGCGACCTGCGCGCGAAGGCCCGCGCCGCGCTCGCCGCCGCCGACCGGCCCGGGGTCACGCGCGTGGTCGTGCACGTCGGCGCGCCCGACGCGGCCGCGCACCGCCGCGACGCGGAGGCGAAGGTCTGCGCGATCGAGGCGGCCGACCGTCACGTGCTCGCCCCGCTGCTGGCCGCGGTCGCCGCCCGCCCCGGGCGCGCCTCGCTGGCGGCGGGCGCCGACCACGGCTGCGACCCCGCCACCGGCCGCCACCACGGCGCGCCCGTCCCGTGGGTCCGGTGGGCGTCGTGATCCCGCGCATCGTCGTCGCGGGCACCTCGTCCGGAGCCGGGAAGACCTCGGTCGCCTGCGGGATCATCGGCGCGCTGCGCGCCCGCGGGCACCGCGTGCAGGGGTTCAAGGTCGGCCCCGACTACATCGACCCGACCTACCACGCGCTCGCCGCCGGCCGCCCGGGCCGCAACCTCGACGCGTTCCTCAGCGGCCCCGAGCTGATCGCCCCGCTCGCCCGCCACGGCGCGACCGGGGCGGACATCGCGGTGGTCGAGGGCGTCATGGGCCTGTTCGACGGGGCGTCGGGCCGCGGCGAGCTCGCCTCCACCGCGCACGTCGCGAAGCTCCTGCAGGCCCCGGTCCTGCTCGTCGTCGACGCGGCGGCGATGGCCCGGTCCGCGGCGGCGATCGTGCACGGGTACCGCACGTTCGACCCCGAGGTCGACATCGCGGGCGTCGTGCTCAACCGCGTCGGCTCGGAGATCCACGAGCAGCTGCTGCGCGAGGCGATCGAGCCGCTCGGGGTCCCGGTCGTCGGCGCGATGCGGCGCGACGAGCGCGTCGCCGCGCCGGAGCGCCACCTCGGCCTCGTCCCCGCAGTCGAGCGGGAGACCCGCACGCGCGCCGCGCTCGACGCGCTGGCCGAGTGCGCGACCCGCTACGTGGACCTCGACGCCGTCGAGCGGCTCGCGCGCGCCGCGCCCGTGCTCCACGGGGAGGCGTGGACGCCGCTGGCGGCGGGCGACCGCCGCGCCCGCGCCCGCGTCGCGATCGCGCGCGGCCCCGCGTTCAGCTTCCACTACACGGAGAACCTCGAGCTGCTCGAGGCCGCGGGGGCGGAGCTCGTCCCGTTCGACCCGGTCGCCGACCCGCGGCTCCCGCAGGATGCCGACGCGCTCGTCCTCGCCGGCGGCTTCCCGGAGGTGCACGGCGAGGCGCTGGCGGAGAACCGCACGCTGCGCGAGGAGATCGCCGCGTTCGCGGCCGCGGGCGGACCGGTGCTCGCCGAGTGCGGCGGCCTGCTGTACCTCGCCCGCACGCTCGAGGGCCGCGCGATGTGCGGCGTGCTCGACATCGACGGCGTGATGGCCGGGCGGCTCACGCTCGGCTACCGCGAGGCGGTCGCGGCCGCCGACTCCCCGCTGTGGTCGGCGGGGGACACCGTCCGCGGGCACGAGTTCCACTACTCCACGGTCGTGCCGGGGGAGGGGACCGACGCCGCCTGGACGCTCACCGCGCGCGGGCGGTCCCGGCGCGAGGGCTTCGTCGCCGCGGGCGTGCACGCCAGCTACCTGCACACGCACTGGGCGGCGACCCCGGCGGCGGCGACGCGGTTCGTCGACGGTGCCGTCCGCCATCGCGCGTCCCGGGTGGTCGCGCGCGCGTGAGCCTCGTCGTCGTCATCGGCGGGACCCGCTCCGGGAAGAGCGCGCGGGCGGAGGCGCTCGCGGCCGCGTCCGGGCTGCCCGTGACCTACGTCGCGACCGGCGCGGTCATCGACGGGGAGATGCGCGAGCGCGTCGCCCGCCACCGCGCGCGACGCCCGGCGCGGTGGGCGACCGTGGAGCCGGACGCCGACCCGCTCGCGGTCGCCGCCACGATCGCGCGCGACGGCGGCTGCGCGCTCGTCGACGGGATCGGCGGCTGGCTGGCGACCGCCCAGCACCACGGCACGGACCTCGCGGCGTGCGTCGCGGCGGCCCGCGAGCTGTCGACGCGCGGCGGCCGGGTGATCGTCGTGGCCGAGCACGCCGGTGCGGGCGTGACGCCGATGGACGCGCTCACCCGCGCGTGGGTCGACGCGGTCGGCGAGGTCACCCAGGCGCTCGTCGCCCGCGCGGAGGTCGCGGAGCTCGTCGTCGCCGGACGGGTCGTCCCGCTCGCCGCGGGTGCCCCGGCGGGGGGCGACCGGCCCGCTGTCGGCACGCCGGAGGGGGACGAGGTGCGCCCGGTGCGGGACCCGCTGCGCTCCGATGCCCTCCCCGACCGGGCGCCGAGCCCGGCCGCGCCCACCGCCGGCGCGGGCGGCGGCCCGCCCGACGACGCCCTCGCCGACCTGCGGGTGCACGGTGACGCGGCGCTGGCGCCCGGCCTCGCGGACCATGCGGTGAACGTGCTCGACGGCGGCCCGCCCGGCTGGCTGCGCGCCGCGCTGCGCACCGCGCTGGAGACAGCGGTCGATCGCTACCCCGGCGAGCGCGACGCCTGCGCCGCGCTCGCCGCCCGTCACGGCCGCACGCCCGCAGAGGTCGTGCCGACCAACGGGGCCGCCGAGGCCCTGTGGCTGCTCGGTCCCGCGCTCGCGCCCCGGCACGCCGCGGTCGTCCACCCCGCGTTCACCGAGACCGAGGCCGGCCTGCGCGCCCACGGCATCCCCGTCACGCGCGTGCTGCGCGACCCCGACGCGGGCTTCGCGCTGCACCCGTCCGCCGTCCCCGCCGACGCGGACCTCGTCGTCGTCGGCAACCCCGCGTCCCCCTCCGGCACGCTGGACCCGGCCGCCGCGCTCCTGGCCCTGCGCGCCCCGGGCCGCACGGTCGTCGTCGACGAGGCGTTCCTCGACCTCGTGCCGGGGGAGCCGGGATCGCTCGCCGCCGAGCCACTCCCGGACATGATCGTGGTGCGGTCGCTGACGAAGTCGCTCGCGCTCGCCGGGGTGCGCGCCGGCTACGCCCTGGCCGCCCCTGCGCTCGCGCAGCGCCTGCGCGACGTGCGCCCGCCGTGGTCGGTCAACGCGCTCGCGCTCGCCGCGCTGCGGGCCGCGGCGCAGCGGCCCGACGCGCTCGCCGACGCCGCGCGCCGCGCCGAGGCCGAGCGCGAGGACCTCGTCGCGCGGCTCGCCGACGCCGTTCCGGGCCTGCGGACCTGGCCGTCGGTGACGAACTTCGTGCTCGTCGAGCTGCCCGACGGGCCCGGCGCCGTCGCCCGGCTGCGGGCCGACGGCATCGCGGTCCGGCACGCCGCCTCGTTCCCGGGCCTGCACGCGGGGCACGTGCGGCTCACCGCGCGCGACCCGCAGGCCAACGCGCGACTCGTCGCCGCCCTCGCGGCCGCTGTCCCGGCGGGGGTCCGATGAGCGCCCCGGTCCAGGTCGTGGGCGTCGGCGCCGACGGCTGGGCGGGCCTGGGCCCGGCGGCCCGCACCGCGATCGCGGACGCGCGCAGCCTGCTCGGCTCGCCGCGCCAGCTCGGGCTCGTCCCCGCCGAGGCGACCGCGGCGGACCGTCACGCCTGGCCGTCGCCGCTGCGCGACGCGTACGCCACGACGCTCCCGGCGCTCGCCGACGCGGGCGGGCTGGCCGTGCTCGCCTCCGGCGACCCGATGCTCCACGGCGTCGGCGCCACGCTCGCGGACCGCCTCGGTCCCGGGCGGCTGCGCGTCCACCCGCACGTGTCGGCGTTCCAGCTGGCCTGCGCCCGGCTGGGCTGGGCGGCGGCGACCGTCGAGCTCGTCAGCGCGGTCGCCCGGCCTGCGGACGTCGTCGCCACCCAGCTGCAGCCCGGCCGGCGGCTCGTCGCCTACGTCACGGGTCGTGACGGTGCGGCGCGCCTCGCCGCGGCGCTGCGCGAGCGCGCCCACGGCGCCAGCACGCTCGTCGTCGCCGAGCGGCTCGGCGCGCCGGACGAGCGCGTGATCCGCACGACCGCGGCGGCGTTCGACGAGGACGCCGACCCGCTGCACCTCGTCGCCGTCGAGGTCCGTCCCGACCACGCCGGGGTCCCGCTGCTCCCGCGCACCCCGGGCCTGCCCGACGAGGCCTACGCCCACGACGGCCAGCTCACCAAGCGCGACGTCCGCGCGATCACGCTCGCCGCCCTCGCCCCCGTGCCGCACGCCCTGCTGTGGGACGTCGGCGCGGGCTCCGGCTCGGTCGGCATCGAGTGGTGCCGCGCGGAGCCGACCGCGCGCGCCCTGGGCTTCGAGCCCGACCCGGTCCGGGCCGCCCGGGCCCGCGAGAACGCGCGCACGCTCGGGGTGCCCGACCGGGTGGAGATCCGCGAGGGACGCGCCCCCGACGCGCTCGCCCAGGCGCCCGGCCCGGACGCCGTGTTCGTCGGCGGCGCCGTCAGCGTCCCCCGCGTGCTCGACGCTGCATGGTCGGCGCTCGCGCCCGGCGGCCGGCTGGTCGCCAACGCGGTGACGGTCGAGTCCGAGCAGGCGGTGATCGCCGCCCGGGCCGCCCACGGCGGGCGGCTCGTGCGGATCCAGCTCGCGCACGCCGACGCGGTCGGCGCGTTCACCGCGATGCGCCCCGCGCTCCCGATCACGCAGTGGGCGGTGCGCAAGCCGTGACGGTCTTCTTCGTCGGCGCGGGCCCGGGCGCCGCGGACCTCCTGACGCTCCGCGCGGCCCGCGTGCTCGCCGCCGCCCCCGTCTGCGTGTACGCGGGCGCGCTCGTGCCCGAGGAGGTGCTCGCCCACTGCCCGCCCGGCGCCGAGCTCGTCGACTCCCAGCACCTCACGCTCGACGAGATCGAGGCGGTCCTCGCGCGCGCGCACGCGCGAGAGCAGGACGTCGCGCGCCTGCACTCGGGGGACCCGTCGCTCTACAGCGCGGTGACCGAGCAGGCGCAGCGCCTGCGCGCCCGCGGCATCCCGTACGAGATCGTGCCGGGCGTCCCCGCCTACGCGGCCGCCGCGGCGACGATCGGCCGCGAGCTCACCGTGCCCGGGGTCGCGCAGACGGTCGTGCTGACCCGGCACGCCCGCCAGGCCACCGCGATGCCCGCCGGGGAGGAGCTCGACGGGCTCGCCGCGCACGGCGCGACGCTCGTGCTGCACCTCGCGACGCAGGCGCTCGACGAGCTCGCCCCGCGCCTCGCGCACCACTACGGGGCCGACTGCCCGGCGGTCGTGGTGGCGCGCGCCTCGTGGCCGGACGAGCGGGTGCTGACCGGCACGCTCGCGACGATCGCCCGCCAGGTCGCGCAGGCCGGGGTCCGCCGGACCGCGACGATCCTCGTCGGTCCCGCGCTCGCGGGCGCGGACGCCGACGGGGCGTGCGCGTCGCACCTCTACAGCGCCGCGCGGGAGCGGCCGTGAGCGGCCGGCTGTTGCTCATCGGGATCGGCTGCGGCGACCCCGAGCACCTGACGCTCCGCGCCGCGCGCGCGATCGCCGAGCTCGACGTCCTGTTCGTCGTCACCAAGGGCCGCGGGCCCGACGACGAGCTCGTCGGGCTGCGCCGCGAGCTCGTCCGTCGCCACCGCCCGCCGGGCGCGCCGCTGCGCGAGGTCGAGCTGGCCGACCCGCCGCGCCCGTGGCGGACCGCCCCGGACTACGCGGAGGCGGTCGCGACGTGGCGCGCCGGTCGTGCCGCGTTGTGGCGCGCGGCGCTCGCCGACATCACCGACGGGCGGACCGGCGGGTTCCTCGTGTGGGGCGACCCGTCCCTGTACGAGTCGACGCTCGCGGTCGTGCAGGAGGTCCGGGAGGGCCTCGCTCTCGAGCTCGAGGTGATCCCGGGGGTGAGCAGCGTCCACGCGCTCACGGCCCGCCACGCGATCCCGCTCAACCGCGTCGGCGGGGCCGTCCAGATCATGCCCGCGCGCCGCCTGGCCGCGCACGGCATGCCCGACGATGTCGACGACGTCGTGGTGATGCTCGACCCCGACTGCGCGTTCACGACGCTCGACCCCGACGGCCTGGACATCCACTGGGGCGCGTTCGTCGGGACCCCGGACGAGCTGCTGCTCGCCGGGCCGCTCGCGCAGACCGGGCCGCGGATCGTCTCGGCGCGCGCCGCGGCGAAGGCCCGCAAGGGCTGGATGTTCGACCTCTACCTGCTGCGCCGCCGATGACCGCGGGCCGCGTGCTCGTGCTGGGCGGCACCGGCGAGGCGCGCGACCTCGCCGGGCTGCTCGTCGCCGACGGGGTGCCGGTGACGAGCTCCCTGGCGGGCCGGGTCGCCCGTCCGCGCCTGCCGGCCGGGGAGGTCCGGGTGGGCGGCTTCGGCGGCGTCGACGGCCTGCGCGCGTACCTGCGCGAGCGCGCGGTGCGGGCCGTGGTCGACGCCACGCACCCGTTCGCCGAGCGCATCGGCGCGAACGCGGCCCGGGCCTGCGCGGTGGACGGCGTGCCGCTGCTGCGCCTGGCCCGGCCCGGATGGACGGAGCGTCCGGGGGACCGCTGGCACCGCGTGCCGGACCTGCCCACGGCCGCCGCGCTCGTCAGCGATCTCGGGGCGCGGGTCTTCCTGACGAGCGGCCGGCAGGGGCTCGGTGCGTTCGCGGGTGACGCGACGACCTGGTTCCTCGTCCGCACGGTCGACCCGCCAGACCCGGCGGACCTCCCGCCCCGTCACGAGCTGCTCCTGGACCGCGGGCCGTACCGGCGGGAGGGCGAGGGCGCGTTGCTCGACGCGCACCGCATCGACGTGCTCGTCACGAAGGACTCGGGGGGCGCGCTGACGGTCGCGAAGCTCGACGCGGCCCGCGAGCGCGGCCTGCCGGTCGTCGTCGTCGACCGGCCGCAGCGGGCGGCCGTCGAGCAGGTGACGGACGCCGCCACGGCGGCCGCCTGGGTGCTGGCCCGCTAGCCCCGGCGACGCTGCCAGCGCACGCCGCGCAGCTCCAGCCGCGCGTCGGCGCTGCCGTCCTCGTCCGAACACGGGCCGGATCGTGTCAGGCGGGACGGGCGGCCGTCGCGGACCGCGGGTCCAGCACGGGGACGGGGGGTGACGCGGACGGCGCGGTCCGCCGGGGGGCCGGCAGCGGGGTGCCGCAGCGGACGCAGTCGTCGCGGGTCGACCAGCGCGCCGCCGTGTAGGCGGGCAGCGCGCAGGTCGGGCAGGTCACGAGGGGCATGTCCTCTCGACGTACCCGGGATGCGCAGGTCACGGCCCTTCTGTCCCGATTCAGGCGCGTACCGGATACGAACGTGGCGTGTGGACGATGCTGCGGCCGTCGGCGCCGGTGGTCACCCGGGACTGCGACGACCCGACGAGCAGCAGCGTGCGCATGTCGACCACGGCGGTGTCGAGCTCGCCGAGGCCGACGACGTCGACCGTCTCCTCGGGTGCGCCGACCGCGCGGGCGACGACCACGGGCGTGTCCGGCGCGCGGTGGCGCCGCAGCACCTCGACGGCACGGTCGAGCTGATCGCGGCGGGTGCGCGAGGCCGGGTTGTAGAGCGCGAGCGCGAAGTCCGCGGCACCCGCGGCGTCCAGGCGTCGCTCGACGACCTCCCAGGGCTTGAGGATGTCGCTCAGCGACACGACCGCGAAGTCGTGGCCCAGCGGTGCCCCGACGCGCGCCGCGGCGGCCTGCATGGCGCTGATGCCCGGCACGACGCGCACGTCGACGTCGCCGAGCGGGGAGCCCGCGGCGCGCTCCTCCTCCCACGCCTCGAGCACGGCGGCGGCCATCGCGAAGATCCCGGGGTCCCCGGAGGACACGACCGCGACGCGCCGTCCGGCGGCCGCGAGCTCGAGCGCGTGGCGGGCACGGTCGAGCTCGACGCGGTTGTCGGTCGGGAACCGCTCGAGGCCCGGCCGGTCGGGCACGCGCCGCACGTAGGTGTCGTAGCCGATGAGGGCGTCGGCGGCGTCGAGCGTGGCGCTCGCCTCGGGCGTGCGCCACGCGGGGCCGGCGGGACCGAGCCCGACGACGCTGACCCAGCCGCCCGCGCCGTCCGTCGCAGCGGTGGCCGGCGGGGTGTCCGCGACCGCACGGGGTCGGTCGCGCTCGCGGCGCAGCCGGTCGTCGGCGCTCGTCGGCACGAGCACGATCGACATGTACGGCACCCCGCCCGCGTCGACGTCCTCGAGCGCGGCGACCCGCTGGTCGGGATGGGAGGCCCGCTCCACGTAGACGCCGCGGTCCGCGACCCCGGCGTCCTGCGCGGCCGCGCGCGCACCGGCGAAGGTGCGGCCGAGCTTCATCACGACGGCGGCGTCGCCGTCGGCCAGGCGCCGGGCGAGCTCGGCGCGCGGCAGCGTGCCCGGCAGCACGGTGAGCACGTCGTCGTGCTTGCACAGCGGGGCGCCCGCGGCGGCCGCGGCGGCGCTGAACGCGGTCACGCCGGGCACGACCTCGGTCGGGTAGCGGTGCGCGAGCCGTTCGTGCAGGTACATGTAGGAGCCGTAGAAGAACGGGTCGCCCTCGCAGAGCACGACGACGTCGCGGCCCGCGTCGAGGTGGGCGGCGATCGCCTCCGCGCCCGCGTCGTAGTAGTCGCGCAGCGCCCGGTCGTAGGCCTGCGCGTCGTCGGCGCCCTCGACCGTCGTGGGGTACACGAGCGGCAGCTCGAGCTGGTGGTCGCGCAGGTGCGGGGCGGCGGCCGAGCGCGCGATCCCGCGGCGGCCGCGGGCGATCGGGTACGCGACGACGTCGGCGGCCTGCAGGATCCGCAGCGCCTTGACGGTCAGCAGCTCGGGGTCGCCCGGGCCGACGCCCAGGCCGGTCAGTCGCCCGCTCATTCGACGGCGCTCGCGAGGGCGTTGACGGCTGCGGCGGCGATCGCGCTGCCGCCCCGGCGGCCGCGGACGATCACGTGCTCGACGCCCAGGGCGGGGGCGCGCAGCGCGAGGTCCTCCTTGGACTCGGCGGCTCCGATGAAGCCGACGGGCGCGCCGACGATCGCGGCGGGGCGCGGCAGCCGCCCGGCCTCGAGCAGGTCGAGGAGGTGGAACAGGGCGGTCGGGGCGTTGCCGATGACGACGAGCGCTCCGGCGAGGTGGTCGGCCCAGAGCTCGACCGCGGCCGCCGTGCGGGTGTTGCCGATGGCGGCGGCGTGGTCGGCGACGCGCGGGTCGGTCAGGGTGCAGAGCACCGGGTTGTCGGCGGGGAGCCGGCGGCGCGTGACGCCCGACGCGACCATGTTCGTGTCGCACAGCACCGCGGCGCCCGCCTGCAGCGCGGCCTCGCCGGCGGCGCCGAAGCCGGGGGAGGCGGCGACGTCGCCGATCAGGTCGGTCATGCCGCACGCGTGGATCATGCGCACGACGGTCCGCTCGAGCACCGGGTCGAGCGCCTCCAGTCCCGGGGTCTCGGCGCGGATCGTGGCGAACGACTGCCGGTAGATCTCGGCGCCGTCCTGGATGTACGTGCTCATGCCTGCACCTCCCAGCCGCCGTCCGGACGGGCGGTGACGGCGCGCCGGACCTCCGGGGTCTGGCCGCAGCGTCGCGGGCAGGCGGACCAGTGCTCGCGCGGGGCGTCCGCCGGGCGCTCCGCGGCCCGTGCGGCCGCGGCGGCGCGCACGTCGGCGAGCGCCGACCCGCAGGCCCCGCGTCCGGCGCACGCGGTCAGGCCCTCCCAGCCCGTCCCGGGGGTGACGACCAGCCCGCTGGCGGCGAGGGCGGCGAGGACGCCGCCGGCGCGACCGGGCTCCAGGTCCACGAGCGCGACGGTCCGCCGGTGCGAGACCCGGGCGCGCGCGCCGCGCCCGACCTCGTCGGCGAGGAGGTCGAGCGTCTCCGCGGCGAGGCGGCCCAGTGGGGCGAGCGCCCCGACCGCGTCGCGCCCGTCGGGCTGGCGCAGCACGCCGACGAGCGGCGGCGCGGCGGTCCCGGCGGCGGGGGCCGACGGGGTCGCGCACGCGCCGGGCAGCTCGGCGATCCGCCACGCGCCCGGCGGGCGCACCGCGAGGAAGCGGCGGGCGAGCGCGACGGCGGCCGCGACCGGGTCGGTCTCCACGCGGGTGCCGAGCGGGCCGGCCCCCACCTCCCAGCGGCCGTCGGGGCGCGCGGTGAGGCGCACGTCCGCGTCGACCGTGGCGGTCGCGCCGCTGCCGTCGTCGATCACGTGCAGGTAGCGGCCGGGGAGCGTCGCGAGCCGCGGGTCGGCGCACAGCGCGTCGTCGAGCGCGTCGAGCAGGGCGTCGATCCGGCGGGCGTCGGCGAGCGAGCCGACGCGGCGACCGGCGAGCGGGTCGGCGAGCGCGTTGCGGACCCGATCGTGCGTGGCGGAGCGCAGCAGCCCGGTCGCGGCGAACGTGGCGGCGAGCGGCTCGAGGTCGGCGGCCGCGAGGCCGCGCACCTGCAGGTTGGCGCGCGCGGTCAGCTCGACGATCCCGTTGCCGCGACGGGCGGCGCCTGCGACGGCGCGCAGCGCGGCCGCCCCGATCCGCCCGCCGAACGGGCGGGCCCGGACGAGCAGGCCGTCCTGGGCCTCGTGCGGCCGCAGGAGCCCCGGGCAGCGATCGTGCGCGGAAGCGCGGTCTGACGGCGCGCGACGCGCCGATGGGTCCTTCACCGTGACGGGCACAGCACTCCATCCATCGTGGACTGTGATGCGCGAAGCCGAGTCTCCTGACTCCCGGATCGTCGCTTCCCTCCGCCTTCCCGGACCGGTGGGTCCAGTGGCTCGATGGGGGTCGCTCCCCGGTCACAGTGGCGAGGACCGTCCCGGAGTTGCACCGGGTTCCTCGTGCGTCGCGTGGCGCATGCTATCGGTCGGCGCCCGCTCCGGGGGAGGGGTCAGCCCGACAGTCGCCAGACCGCTTCGGCGACGAGCGCCACCGCGAGCGCGACGCCGAGCCGCCGGCTCCGGTCGCGGCCACGCCGCAGCGTGCCCGCAACGGCGACGGCGGCGGCGACGCCCGTGAGGACGGCGGCGGCCGTGCCGCTCAGCACGGCGACCACGACGGCGGCCGCTGCCGGATGCGCGACACCGGGACGGACGGTGGCGAGCCCGACCGCCACCGCGGCGAGCGCGGACAGCGGCGGGACCGCCCAGGCGTCCCCGGCCGTCGCACCGAGCGTCCCGACCGTCGACGCGACGGCCAGCAGCGCGGCGCGCGTCGCCGCCTGCGCGTGCGCCGCGTCGCGTGGACCGGGCAGCAGCAGCGTCCCGTCGCGCCGACCGGTGACGGGACCGGTCCCGCCGGGGACCGCGTCGGGGGCGCGCCGGCCGCGCCGCAGCGGCAGCCGCTCCCGCAGCCGGCGCCCGCCGACGGTCGTGCCGAGCGCCAGGACGAGCCGCCACCAGGGACGGCTGCGCTCCTGCCCGCCCTCGGGATCGTCGAGGCGTCGTGAGGCGGCGGACGGCACGCCCGGACCGCCGGCGAAGCGGTGGGCGAGGGCGGCCGCGACGGCCGTCACGGCGAGCAGCAGCAGCGCGTGGCCCACGCGCTCAACGGCCGGGCGGCGCGATGGTCACGGTGTCCCCGACGCGCAGGACTCCGCGGGCGGTCGGCCGGGCGTTCATCCCGAACAGGCCGCTGCGCGCCCGCGTGATCCAGCGCAGGATCTCCGGGCGGCGCTCCGCGGTGTCCGGGTCGCGCGTCGGGATCACGCAGCGCACGCACGGGTGCAGGAAGGTGAACGGCACGCCGCCGATCTCCATCGACCCGCCCTCCCAGTCCTCCTCCGCGTACGCGGGCACGCCGTCGAGCCGGACGTGCACGTTCGTGCGCCAGCGCCGCAGGTCGAGGTCGCCGAGCACGTCCTCGACCGCCTCGTGGGTGGCGGCCGTCGTGAGCAGCACGGTGCCCCCGAGATCCTGCTGGCCGGCCACGTCGCGGCGCAGCGTCACCGACCGGCCGAGGTCGGCGGCCAGCGCGCCGGGCAGCGCCGGGTCGTCCCACCGCCACGGGCCGGCGCCGTCGGGTGCGGTCAGGTGCGGCAGCGGCGGGTCGTCGGGGTCGAGCGCGTCGGGCGCCACGTCCGGGTAGCGCGCCGACCAGCGCAGCATCCGCGAGGCCTGCCGGGCGGTCAGCCGCCGCGAGGCGTCCTGGTGGACGTCGTAGAGCGCGTGCGTGCGGTCGCCCGCCGCGCCGCGCCCGTCGACCACGAGCGCGTCGACCTGCTCGCCGCCCATCGACTTGACGGGCCAGCGGTGCAGCGAGACGACCGTGCCGTGCAGCATCCGCGCAGGACGCCTTATCCGGCGAGGCTAGACGGCGGCCCCGTTGGCGGTGAACGTCACGTCGATGTTGCCGCGCGTCGCGTTGGAGTACGGGCAGACCTCGTGCGCCGCGCGGACGATGTCGGCGGCGGCCGCCGCGTCCGGCACGCCGGGGAGCGTCACGTCCATCTCGACCGACAGCGCGAAGCTGCGCTCGGGCGTGGGGTGGAGGTTCACGCGCGAGGTGATCGACACGTCCCCGAGCTCCGCCTTCGTGCGCCGGGCGACGGCCCCGAGCGCGCCCTCGAAGCAGGCGGCGAAGCCGATCGCGAACAGCTGCTCGGGGTTCGTCCCGCCGCCCTCGCCGCCGAGCTCGGCCGGCATCCGCAGGTCCACGGCGAGCGCCCCGTCGGAGGTCTCGCCGTGGCCGTCGCCCCGGCCCCCGGAGACGGTGGCCTGGGCGGTGTAGAGGATCTTGCTCATGGGGGCGACGATACCCACCCCCGTGCGGCGGGTCAGACGGCCGCGATCTCGCGGCCCTCGGCGGCCGCCTTCGCGTACTCGTCCTTGAGGATCCGCTTGAACAGCTTGCCGGTGTCGGTGCGCGGCAGCTCGGCGCGGAAGTGCACGGCCTTCGGGCACTTGATCTTGGAGAGCTTCGACTGGCAGTACGCGATCAGCTCGGCCTCCAGGGCGGCGGCCTCCTCCGCGGAGGACGGGAGCGTCCGCGGCTGCACGACCGCCTGGACGGCCTCGCCGAAGTCGGCGTCCGGCACGCCGAAGACGGCGGCGTCCATCACTGCGTCGTGCGCGAGCAGCACGTCCTCGGCCTCCTGCGGGTAGACGTTCACGCCCCCGGTGATGATCGTGTACGACGCCCGGTCGGTCAGGTAGAGGAAGCCGTCCTCGTCGAGGTGGCCGATGTCGCCGAACTGCGCCCAGCCCTGGTCGTTGACGACGGTCGCCGTCTTCTCCGGGTCCTTGTGGTACTGGAACGGCGGGCCCTCGGCGAAGTACACGGCGCCCGTCTGCCCGGGCGCGACCTCCTGCCCGTCCTCCCCGAGGATCTTCGGCTGCCCGATGACGGCCTTGCCGACGGACCCGGGGTGCTCGAGCCACTGGCCCGCGGTGATCCAGGTGACCCCGCAGCCCTCGGTCGAGCCGTAGTACTCGTGGATGATCGGGCCGAGCCAGTCGATCATCTGGTGCTTGACCTCGGGCGGGCACGGGGCGGCCGCGTGCGTGACGGCCTTCAGCGACGACACGTCGGCGGCGTCGCGCACCTCCTGCGGCAGGCGCAGCAGCCGCACGAACATCGTCGGGACGACCTGCATCGAGGTGACGCGGTGCTGCTCGATCAGCCGCAGCATCTCCTCGGCGTCGAAGCGCTCCATCATCACCACGGTGCAGCCCATCTGCTGGTAGCTCATGACCCAGCGCAGCGGGGCCGCGTGGTACAGGGGGGGCGGGCGACAGGTACACGTCGTCCGGGGACGCGCCGAGCAGGCCCTTGAGCACCGGGGTGATGAGGTGCGGCGCGTCGTAGGGCGCCTCCAGCGAGCGGGGGGTGATGCCCTTCGGCTTGCCGGTCGTGCCGGAGCTGTAGAGCATGTCGCGCCCGCCGATCCGCTCCTCGCCCAGCGGCGTGTCCGGCAGGCCCTCGATCGCGTTCTCCAGCGACGTGTAGCCGTCGATGTCACCGCCGACGGAGTAGTAGTGCTCGACGGTCGGCGTCGCGGCCTTGATCGCCGCAGCCTTGTCGGCGTACTTCGCGCTGAGGACGTAGATCCGCGCGTCGCAGTTGTCGACGATGTAGGAGAGCTCCTCGGCGCTCAGCGCGGTCGACGTCGCCGTGTACAGCAGCCCGGCGTAATGGGCGCCCCAGAGGACGTCGAGGAACACCGGGGCGTTCTCGATCGTCATGGCGACGTGGTCGCCGACGCCGAGGCCGTGCTGGCGGAAGAGGTGCGACAGCCGGTTCGCGGCGGTCTCGAGGTCGCCGAAGGTCGTGACGTGGCCGCTGCCCGCCATGACGAGCGCGGGCTTCGAGGGATCGTGGGCTCCAGGGTGCATGGCCCATCCCTATCGCGCGCGGGAACGGAAGTCAGGAGCGAACCGTCCGCCCGGGGGGTGCGGATCCTTCGCGCGGGAGAGCGTCGATCGGTGGGGGGCCGATCGGGTGCCGCGGTTGGGGTTCATCCCAGTCTCCGTCGATCCCGGTCCCGCCCTGCTCGGCGACGGGCGTCTCGCGTCGCCGCGTTGCTCACTCTTCGCCGGAGTCGGGGTCGAAAATCCGTGCGACTACGACCTCAGATCCAAGGGCGATTGCGGCGATCATGCCAAAGGCCGCCGCCTCCGCCCAATTCGCCTTGGCCGCCGACGTCAGCGCCGGGACACTCGTAGCCATGAACACGAGGTAGAGCAACAAACGCGTCGCGATCAACATAGGGCTCGTGCTGGCCGAAGGGCGACGTTGTGGACCGGCCGCCAGCCTTCCGAAAATTCCCCGGGATTCCCAGTCTCTGAATGATCTTCTTGCCGCCGTGGTGTGGGCGAGCCTACGCGCCAGCCGGTCCTGACGTTGGCGCGCCCGACAAGCTCGCGTGAACCCGGTGACTGAGGGGCGAGCACCTCGACCATCCGCCGGACCGCGTCCGGGGACGGCTCCAGCGACCGCGTGTCAGTCATCGAGCAGCGACGATGGGTCCGCGGGCACGTCGACCGCGTGCTCCTGCAGCGCCTCGAGCGGGACGAGGTCGAGGGTCCGCTCGTTCGTCGCCGCGAGCACGACGAACGCCGCGGCCCCGTCCTCGTGGGCGCGCAGCCAGTTGCGCGCGGTGACGCACCAGCGGTCCCCGGGCACGAGGCCCGGGAAGCGGAAGGCGGGCACCGGGGTGGAGAGGTCGTTGCCGATCGACCGCTGGTGCGCGAGGAACTCCTCGGTGACGACCGCGCAGATCGTGTGCGCCCCCAGGTCCTCGGGCCCGGTGGCGCAGCATCCGTCACGGTAGAAGCCGGTGAGGGGGTCGGTGCCGCACGGCTCCAGCGGCCCGCCCAGGACGTTGCGCTCGCTCATCGTCGCGCAGTCTCCCCTACCTGGTCCTCCCGTACATCCGCGCGGTCAGCGGCGCGAAGACCGCGGTGATGACCGCCGCCTCGCCGAGCACGAGCAGGACGTCGCCGGCCGCGGCGCTGCCGGCCATCAGGTCGCGTGTGGCGGTCACGAGGTGCGAGATCGGGTTGACGTCCACGAACGCCTCGAGGCCGGCGGGCATCGTCGCCGGGTCGACGAAGATGTTCGACAGGAACAGCAGCGGGAAGACGGCCATGAAGCCGGCGTTGAGCACCGCGTTGGGGGTGCGCATGATCAGGCCGAGGGTCGTGAAGACCCAGCTCAGGCCGAACGCGAACGCGATCACGAGCGCGACGGCGGCGACGGCCGCGAGCAGCCCGCCCTCGACGTCGAAGCCGAGCGCGATGCCGACGAGGATCGTCATCGCCGACGCGATCAGGTACCGGACGCAGTCGCCGAGGACCGCGCCGACGAGCGGGGACGGCCGCCAGATCGGCAGGGTGCGGACGCGGTCGACGACGCCCTTGGTCATGTCGGTGTTGAGCGTCACCCCCGAGTACACGGTGGTGAAGAGGACGGCCTGCACGAGGATCCCGGGGAGGATGTACTGGAGGTACTCGCCGGTCCCGCCGGCGACCGCGCCGCCGAACAGGTAGGTGAACATCACCAGGAACAGCACCGGCGTCACGAGGACGTCGAGGAGCTGCTCGGGCACGTGCTTGATCTTCAGCATGCCGCGCCAGCCGAACGTCATCGCGGTCGACAGCGCGCCGGGGCGCGGCGGGCGCTCCCCGGACTGCAGGGCGGCGTGGAGCGCCTCCCCGGTGGTGAACGTGTCCTGCTGGTCGTGCTCGACGGTGCTCATCGCGCGGTCGCCTCCTGCTGCGGGGTCTGCTCGTCGGGGGTCTGGCCGGTGAGGGCGAGGAAGACCTCGTCGAGGCTCGGCTGGCCCAGGCCGAAGCTCTCGACGCGGACGCCGAGCCCATCGAGGTCCCCGAGGGCGCGCGCGGCGAGCGCCGCGTCGGCCACCGGGATCGTCAGGGAGGCGGGCTCGGGGAGCAGCTGCGCCTCCCCGCCGATCGCGCGTTCGAGTGCCGCGCGCGCGTCGGCGCGGCGGTCCGGGTCGGCGAGCCGCACGTGCAGCGTGCTCTGCCCGACGGATCCCTTCAGCTGCCCGGGGGTGCCCTCGGCGATCACGGTGCCGCGGTCGATCACCGCGATGCGGTCGGCGAGCTGGTCGGCCTCGTCGAGGTACTGCGTGCACAGCAGCACCGTCGTGCCCTCGCCGACGAGCGCGCGGACGATGTCCCAGACCTCCGCGCGCGAGCGCGGGTCCAGGCCGGTGGTCGGCTCGTCGAGGAACATCAGCTGGGGGGTCACGACGATGCTCGCCGCGATGTCCAGCCGCCGGCGCATGCCGCCGGAGTAGTGCTTGGCCTGCCGTCCGGCGGCCGCCTCCAGGCCGAAGGCGGCGAGCAGCTGGTCGGCGCGCGCGGCGGCGGCGCCGCCGCGGTAGCCGAGCAGGCGGGCGAGCAGCAGGAGGTTCTCGCGACCGGTGAGGTCCTCGTCGACGGAGGCGAGCTGGCCGGTGAGGCTGATCCGCTCGCGGACCCGGTCGGCCTCCGTCACGACGTCGTGCCCGAGCACGCGGGCGGTCCCGCCGTCGGGGCGCAGGAGCGTGGCGAGCATCTTGATGGTCGTCGTCTTCCCGGCCCCGTTGGGGCCCAGGACGCCGTAGACGGTGCCGCGGCGCACGGCGAGGTCCACGCCGTCGACGGCGCGGTGCTCGCCGAACGTCTTGATCAGTCCGGTGGCCTCGATGGCGAGGCCGTTGTCGCGTGACACGGGGTCTCCTTCGGTGGTCGTCTGTGCGTCTGACCGGGGAGCAGGCGGGAACTCATCGCGGACCCGCCAGGTCCGTCACCGACGCGATGCTACGACAGTCGCCGCACCAAAAGCGGAGCCGTGCTTCCGCTTTGGTAGCGTGGACCCATGGTCACCGCACAGACCCAGGATCCCCACTTCGAGCGACGCTGGCTGATCCTCGGCGTCATCGGGATCGCGCAGCTCATGGTCGTCCTCGACGCGACGATCGTGAACATCGCGCTCCCGTCCGCCCAGGCGGACCTCGGCTTCTCCGACGCCAACCGCCAGTGGATCATCACCGCGTACGCGCTGCCCTTCGGCAGCCTGCTGCTGCTCGGCGGGCGCATCAGCGACCTGTTCGGGCGCAAGCGGGCGTTCATCACCGGGCTGCTCGGCTTCGCCGCCGCGTCCGCGCTTGGCGGCCTCGCCCAGAGCTTCGGGGTGCTCGTGACCGCCCGCGCGCTGCAGGGCGCGTTCGGGGCGCTGCTGGCCCCGGCGGCGCTGTCGCTGCTGGCGGTGACGTTCACCGACCCGGCCGAGCGTGGCAAGGCGTTCGGCATCTACGGCGCGATCGCGGGCGTGGGCGGCGCGGTCGGGCTGCTGCTCGGCGGCGTCCTCACCGAGGTCCTCGACTGGCGCTGGTGCCTGTTCGTGACGCTCGTGTTCGCGCTGCCCGCCGCCGCAGCGGGGTCGCGCCTGCTGCACCACCTGCCCTCCCCGATGCGCCCGCCACTGGACCTGCCCGGCACCGTCACCGCGACGACCGGCCTGCTGGCGCTCGTCTACGGCTTCTCGCACGCCGAGAGCGACGGCTGGACCGACGCGCTGACGCTCGGCCTGTTCGTGGTCGCGGTCGTCCTGCTGACCGTGTTCGTGCAGTTGCAGCGCCGCGCTGAGCACCCGCTGCTGCCGATGCGCGTCGTGGTCGACCGCAATCGGGGCGGCGCGTACTTCGCGATGATGAGCGCCGGCGTCGGCATCTTCGGCGTCTTCATCTTCCTGACGTTCTACCTGCAGCAGACGCTCGACTTCTCGCCGATCGAGACCGGCGTGGCGTTCATGCCGATGAACCTCTCGATCGTCTCGACGTCGATCCTCGTGAACACCCGGATCCTCGCCCGGACCGGTCCCCGGCCGCTGATCCCCACCGGCATGGGGCTCGCCGCGGTCGGTCTCGCGCTGCTGACCCGCATCGAGGTCGACGGCGGCTACGCCACCCACGTGCTGCCGTCGCTGATCCTCGTCGGCATCGGGTTCGGTCTCGTCTTCGCCCCCGCCTTCCAGGGTGCGACCGCGGGCGTCGCCCCGCAGGACTCCGGCGTCGCGTCGGCGATGGTCAACACCTCCCAGCAGGTCGGCGGCGCGATCGGCACCGCGCTCCTGACGACGCTCGTGGTCTCGGCCACCAGCGGGTACGTCGAGGACCGCGTGCCCGGCCCCGCGGTCGCCGCGGAGGCGGCGGTGCACGGCTACACGGTCGCGTTCTGGGTCGGAGCGGGGATCTTCGTGGTCGGGGCGATCATCACCCGGCTGCTGCTGCGCCCCGGGGTGCTGGCGAGCCCCCACGCCGCGCCCGCCGCCGCGCACTGAGCGGCGCGGACCGTCCTGCGCGCGGGATCAGTCCAGGGGGAGCGAGACGGCGCGGCTGCCGATGCGCACCGCGACCGTCTCGCGGTCGCGCAGCGCGAGCGTCGTCGCCCCCGCGGTCTCGAACCGCAGCTCGCCCTGGACGCTGCGGCCGGCGGGCAGGCGCGCCGCGAGCGGCCCGGCGGGCTCGACCGCGCGCGGGTCGGGCTGCACGCGGTCGTCCCCGGCGACGAGCCGCAGCCGGGCCAGCGGCCCGGCCGGGAAGGCGTCCAGCGCCCTCGTTCCGCCGTTGCGCAGCCGCACGACGACGGCGACCCGCGCGCGTCGCCGCTCGCGGCCGCGCTTCGTCGTCGCGGCCTCGAACGTCGCGCGGACGAGCCGCACGCGCACGCCGTCGGCCAGCGGGATCTCGCGCGGATCGACGGTCGCGTCGGCGTCGGGACGGTCCGCCGCGGTGGCGGTGCCGGTCGCCGCCGTGGCGGCCTGCGTCGTCGTCGATCCGTCCCCGTCGTCGTCCCCGCCGAGCGCACCGGCGGCGGCGCCGATGCCCAGTCCGATCGCCAGCCCGGCGGCGATCGCCGCGAGGGCCTTGAGGATCCCGAGCAGTCGCTCCAGCGGCGTCCGTGGCACTCCGGCAGTATCGCAGGGTCATGTCCCTGGCCCTGCCGGTCGATGACCCCGAGTGATGCGCCGCCCCGTCCTGCTGCTGTCCGCGACCCTCGTCGCACTCTCCTCCCTCCCCGGCCCTCGGGGCCCCGTCGCTGCGGCAGGACGGGCGCACCGTGCGGTTCGCCGACCCGACCGTCACGGCGACCACGACCGCGACCCTGCAGGGCGACCTCGTCGAGCTCAGCCACGGCCCCGAGCGCTATCTGCTCGAACGTCCGTCCGGTGAGCTCGTGCCCGTCGACTTCGGGGACGTGGAGCTGCCGGAGGCCGCCCTCGACAACCCGGTCACCGCGACCGTCACCGACGCCGGGGAGGTGCGCCGCGCGACGCTCGACACGTCCCCGCGCTCGGCGACCGGCCCCGTCAGCGCGCACCGGGCGTACGTGGCGAAGGTCGGCAACCGCGGCACGCTGGACAACGGCGACGGCACCACCGCGACCGACGCGCAGATCGGCGCGCTCGTCGACACCGCCCTGGCCCGCTGGCAGGAGGAGAGCAACGGCGCGATCTCGAGCTTCACGCGCGTCGACCTGCGGACCTTCTCGACGGCGTCGGACTGCTCGAGCGGCTCGACGCTCTACAACGAGGCCGCCACGAACGCCTACCCGGGCGTCTCGTTCTCCTCGACATCGGGCAACCACCTGATCGTCGTCGGCGGCACCAGCTGCGGCGGCGGGATCGGGACGGTCGGCACGAGCATCGCCAGCGGCGGCCGGCTGAACTTCAACTGGAGCCCGACGAAGAACCTCCACACGCTGCTGCACGAGCTCGGTCACAACCTCAGCCTCGGGCACGCGCACGCCTGCACGGACTCGCTGCCCGGCTGCGCGAGCGTCGGCGAGTACGGCAACCTCTACGCGATCATGGGGGCGACGGTCGTCGCCGACCCGCCGTTCACCCCCGCGGCGCTCGACAGCTTCGAGCGCGCCCGGCTCGGGATCGCGGACCCGGACGAGATCGCCGACGTGCGGCTGCCGGCCGGACGGCGGACCGTCCGCGCCACCTACGACCTGCGCGCCCGCGGGACCGCCGCCGGCCTGCGCGGGCTGCGGCTCGTCGACCCGGTCGGCGGCGCGGTGCGGTTCGTGGACTGGCGCAGCGGCGGCGCCCGCGACGCGCTCTCCTACTACGCGTCCTCGCTGGCGACGTTCCAGACCCGGATCCCGAACCCCGGGATCACCGTCGAGCAGGTCGAGGCCGACGGGCGCACCGCGACGCTGCAGGCGTACCCGAAGACGAACCCGGCCGCCGGGGACGTATTCGGCCTGACCGCGGGCCGCTCGTTCACCCGGGGCGGCACGACGGTGACCGCGGTCGCCCTCGGCACCCCGGGCGATCCGGGCTCGACCGCGCGCGTCGAGGTGGCGCTCACCGACCCGACCGTGGCGCCCGACACCGCGATCGTCGCCGGGCCGGACGAGGGCGCGACGATCCTCGACCCGTCCCCGGTCCTGCGCTTCGGCCCCGACCCCGCCGAGCCCGGCCTGCAGCTCGACTGCCGCCTGGACGACGCGGCGTGGGCGCCGTGCACGAGCCCGCTGACCCTGCCCGAGCTCGCCGACGGCCTGCACGTCTTCCGCGTCCGCGCGCGCGACGGCGACACGCTGCTGGACGACTCCCCCGCGGTGCGGACCTTCGCGGTCCTCCGGGGTGCGCCCGCCCCCGCGGAGGACACGGCCGCCCCGGCCGAGCCGTCCCCCTGCCGCCGCGACCCCGACCACCGTCCCTGCCATCCCGGTGACCGCCACGCCGGCGACCGCCGTGCCCGCAGCCGCCCGGCGACCGGCGAAGCTCACCGTGCGCCGCGCGTCGCTGTCGGCGGCCAGGCGCCGGCTCGTCGTCGTCGCCCCGATCAGCGCCCGCGCCTCCGGTGCCGTGCGCGTGACGCTGCGGGCGGCCGGACGGACGCTGCGGTTCCGGGCGCCGGTCGTCCCGGCCCGGGGCCGGGTGACGATCCGCCGCACGGTCGGCCCCGCGATCGCGCGCGCCCGCACCGCGACGTTGACGCTCGCCTACGCGGGCGACGCGGACACCGCGCCGCAGACCGTCACGGTCCGCCTGCCGCTGCGCCCCGGGCGCTGAGACGACGGAGGGCCCGGCGCGAACGCCGGACCCTCCGATCAGACCTGCAGTCCCCGGGGGGACGTGGCTACATCATGCCGCCCATGTCGGGCATGCCGCCACCCATCCCGCCGCCGTCCTTCTCGGGGATCTCGGCGACGATGGCCTCGGTGGTGAGAATGTTCTTCGCGATCGACGCCGCGTTCTGCAGCGCGGAGCGCGTGACCATGGCCGGGTCGATGACGCCCTCGGCGATGAGGTCGACGATCTCGCCGGTCGCGGCGTTGAGGCCGTGGCCCTTCTTCGCCTTGCGGACGTCGTTGACGACGACCGAGCCCTCGAGGCCGGCGTTCTCGGCGATCTGACGGAGCGGCTCCTCCAGCGAACGCAGGATGATGCGCGCGCCGGTCTGCTCGTCGGAGTCGTAGTCGTCGAGCTTCAGGGTGTCGGCCGCCTGGAGCAGCGCGACGCCGCCACCGGGGACGATGCCCTCCTCGAGCGCCGCACGGGTCGCCTGCAGGGCGTCCTCGACGCGGTGCTTCTTCTCCTTGACCTCGGTCTCGGTGGCCGCGCCGACCTTGACGACCGCGACGCCGCCGGACAGCTTCGCGAGGCGCTCCTGGAGCTTCTCGCGGTCGAAGTCGGAGTCGGTGTTCTCGACCTCGGACTTGATCTGGTTGATGCGGCCCTTGATGGCGGCCGCATCGCCGGCGCCGTCGACGATGGTCGTGGCGTCCTTCGACACGACGACGCGACGGGCGCGACCGAGCTGCGTGATCTGGGTGTTCTCGAGCTTGAGGCCCATCTCCTCGGTGATGACCTCGCCGCCGGTCAGGATGGCGATGTCCTCGAGCATGCGCTTGCGGCGGTCGCCGAAGCCCGGCGCCTTGACCGCGACGCCCGTGAAGGTGCCGCGCAGCTTGTTCACGACGAGGGTCGCGAGGGCCTCGCCCTCGAGGTCCTCGGCGATGATGAGGATGCTCTTGCCGGACTGGATGACCTGCTCCAGGACGGGCAGGACGTCGCGGACGGAGCCGATCTTCTGGTTCGCGATGAGGATGAACGGATCCTCGAGCACGGCCTCCATGCGGTCCTGGTCGGTGACCATGTAGGGCGAGACGTAGCCCTTGTCGAACTGCATGCCCTCGGTGAACTCGAGCTCGAGGCCGAAGGTGTTGCCCTCCTCGACGTTCACGACGCCGTCCTTGCCGACCTTGTCGATCGCGTCGGCGATGACGTCGCCGATCTCGTCGTCACCGGCGGAGATGGACGCGACGCGCGCGATCTGCTCCTTGCCGCTGACGGGCTTGGACTGCTTGGCGATGTTGTCGACGATCGAGTTGACCGCCGTCTCGATGCCCTTCTTGAGCGCGAGCGGGTTGGCGCCGGCCGCGACGTTCTTCAGACCCGCGCGGACGATGGCCTGCGCGAGGACGGTCGCGGTGGTGGTGCCGTCGCCGGCGACGTCGTTGGTCGCCGTGGCGACCTCGCGGACGAGCTGCGCGCCCTGGTTCTCGAAGACGTCCTCGACCTCGATCTCACGAGCGATGGTGACACCGTCGTTGGTGATCGTCGGGGCGCCGAACTTCTTGTCGAGGACGACGTAGCGGCCCTTCGGGCCGAGCGTCACCTTGACGGCGTTGGCGACGGCGTCCACGCCGGCCTCGAGGGCCTTGCGCGCGGACGAGTCGAACTTGATCTCCTTGTGAGCCATATCTGGTTCCTCTTCCTACTTCGTGACCTTGGCGAGGACGTCGGACTCGCGAAGGACCAGGAGGTCCTCGCCGTCGACCTTGATCTCGGTGCCGCCGTACTTGCTGTACAGGACGGTGTCGCCGGCGGCGACGTCGAGCGGGATGCGCTTGCCGTCGTCCTCGAGCTTGCCGTCGCCGACCGCGAGGACCTCGCCCTTCTGGGGCTTCTCCTTGGCGGTGTCGGGGAGCACCAGGCCGCTGGCCGTGGTCTCCTCCTCGTCGATGGCGCGGACGATCAGGCGATCACCCAGCGGCTTCAGGTTCAGGGACATGCTTCCTCCGTGGGGAGCAGGTGGTTCGGTGACGTCGGGTTTGGCACTCACCGGTCGAGAGTGCCAACCACTCCGCCGCAGGATACACACCGGAGCGTCTCGCGCCAGTCCGGTTGGCACTCTTTTCACACGAGTGCCAACGACTGGCGGGGGTCCGGTCGCCGGGTGACCCCGCCGCAGCCGGCGGACGTACCGCTGAGGTGGTCGCCCGCTCCGCCGTCATCGCCGTCGTCGCGGCGCTGAAGCTCGCCGTCGTCCTCGCCGTGCTCGGCGCCACGACGGCGGTCGTCGCCGTCGCCGCCGCGGCGCTCGCCGCGCTCGTGCTCGCCCAGGGAGCCCGGACGGCCCGCCGCGGGTAGCCTGCGGCGACCGTGTCCGCCACCCCCGAGATCGCCAAGGCCCGCGTCCGCGAGCTCCTCCTGCGCGCCGCCGACAGGGCCGGGCTCGAGGTCCGACGCCGCGGCCGCGGCGTGCGCCGCACCCTCACCGAGGTCCTCGAGCACTACGCGGCGCTCGGCGTCGCCCCCGCCACCCTCGTCGACGTCGGGGTCGCCGCGGGCACCCCCGTCCTCTACGACGCGTTCCCGCACGCCCGCCGGCTGCTCGTCGAGCCGCTGCGCGAGTGGGAGCCGACGCTGCGCGACCTCGTCGCCGCCGCGCCCACCGGGTCCGCCTACGAGCTGTGCGCGGCCGGCCCGCAGCCGGGCGAGCTGGAGATCGGCGTCCACCGCGTCCTGGCCTGCTCGAGCATGGTCGGGGACCGCGCCGGAGACGGGGCCGACGTCGAGCGGCGCGTCGTGCCCGTCCGGCGCCTGGACGACGTCGTCGCCGCCCACGGCCTCGACGACGGTCGCCCGGTCGTGCTGAAGGCCGACGTCGAGGGCGCCGAGCTCGAGGTCCTCAAGGGCGCCCCCGCGACGCTCGAGCGCACGCAGCTCGTGCTCCTGGAGGTCTCGCTCTTCGCGCTGAACCCCGGCGGCGCGCAGCTCGCCGAGGTCGTCGGCTGGATGGCCGAGCACGGCTGGGCGGTCGCCGACCTCTACGACGGGCACGTCCGCCCGCTCGACGGGCAGCTCGCCCAGATCGACATCGCGTTCACGCGCGAGGACGGCCCGCTGCGGGCCGACCACCGCTACGCGCGGCCCGAGCAGGCCGACGCGCTCTACCGCTCCTGGGGGCTCTAGCGGGCCGCCAGGCCGCGCACGGGCCGCGGCTCGCGCGGCCGGTAGCGCAGCGGCCCGACCGGCCGCCCCGTGTCGTCGGTCTCGTAGCCGACGACGGTCAGCAGCTCCGCGCGTTGCAGCCGCGCGACCGCCTCGAGCGCGGCCGCGGGCCGCAGTCGCGACCGCTCGGCCAGCTCGCGGACCCCGAGGGGCGCGCCGGCGCGGTCGAAGGTGCGGAGGAGCTCGTCGTCGGTCACGCCCCGGTGATCGGCCGGGGCGCCCGGCGGACCCACCGCGACGGACGGGTGATGGAGGTTCCGGCCGCCAAGCGGCACGGAACCTGTGCGACCGGGATCCGGGCCGGCCGGTGGCAGCGAGCCCCGGCCGACCCGCCACCAGCGGCCGCTAGTTGAGCCCGCCCGCCGCGATGACGTTCCCGCCGCCCGCGGCGATGACGCCGAGGCCGTTGTCGGAGATCAGGTTGAGCCCGCCCGGGGCGATGACGTTCGCGCCGCCGGGGGCGATGACCTTGGCGCCGTCCGGCAGCGTGATCAGGTTGCCGCCGCCCGGGGCGATGACCCCGAGGCCGTTGTCGGAGATCAGGTTCAGGCCACCCGCCGCGATCACGTTCGCGCCGCCGGCCGCGACGACGTTCGCGCCGCCCGGGGCGATGACGTTGCCGCCCCCGGAGGCGACGACGCCGTTCGGGCCGATCCGCCACAGGCCGCTGGTCACCCTGGTCACCTGCGCGGCCTGCGGGTCGCCGCTGACGGTGCCCCGGCCGAGCGACATGATCGACACGCCGAACTGCTTCGTCGCGCCGACGACCTGCTCGGTGGCCCCGCCGGTGAGCTGGGCCACCTGTCCGCCGAGCGCCTTCAGGCACGACGTGATCGCGGCGAAGAACTCCGGGAGGCCCGCCGCGCTCGCGCGCGGCGCGCTCGACAGCGTGAACCGCCGCGAGGATCGCGACCAGGTGTACGTGCGGCCCGTGACGGTCGTGAAGCCGCCCTTCTCGCCGCGGTCCCGCACCCGGAAGCTCGTGTAGCCGTAGATCCGCTCGCCGGAGCGGTCCGCCCACTCGCTGAGCACGTGGATGGTGCCCGCCTTCTTCGGCGTGACGGTCGCCGCGGTGACGCCGGCGGAGCTGGTCTGCCGGGTGACGTCGCTCCCGCCGACCTCGTGCAGGTCGATCCGGACGCGGGCGCCCTGGACGCGACGGCCCGCACGGTCGCGGAGGGTGACGCCGAACGTGTTCGGCTGCCCTGCGGTGAGCGAGAAGTCGTCGGCCACCGGGCCCGGGTCGGTCGAGCTCAGGACGCCGGAGGTGCGCCACGTGACGATGTCGA
This sequence comes from Conexibacter sp. W3-3-2, assembly GCF_009707605.1. Classification (NCBI taxonomy): domain Bacteria; kingdom Bacillati; phylum Actinomycetota; class Thermoleophilia; order Solirubrobacterales; family Conexibacteraceae; genus Conexibacter; species Conexibacter sp. W3-3-2. Next base: position 3,321,093 of record NZ_WLYW01000001.1, read on the forward strand.
GCTTCGACTGGTCGGTCGGCACGTTGACCGTGACGTCGCCGTCCTTGGCGATCGACTTCACGATCGGATCCGCGGCGCTCTTCGTCGGCACGAGGACGAGGTCCGAGCCGCTGCCGCACCCGGCGGCCTTCAGCTGGGCGAGCGCGAGGTCGAGGTCGTCCTGCTTCAGCGACACGCGCAGCGCCGAGCAGTGCGACCGGTCGCCCTTCTCGCCCGCCCAGTACTGCAGGCGGACCGCGAGCTGCGCCGTCGTGCTGGTGGCGTGCGTGCTCTTCGCGGCGGGGGTCTGGGCGATGACCTCGCCGACCTTCCACCTCCCGCCGCCCGGACGCTTGGGGAGGTCCTCCGCGTCGCGGATGACCCGGTCGGCGGTGACGTCGGCGTAGACGACACCGCGCAGGACCTTGTCGCGGGCGTCGTCGAGGCTCCGCCCGACGACCGCGGGCATCGCCCGCGAGGCCGCCGTGTCCTGCGTGCCGCCGACCACGAAGCCGAACGGGGCCGGCGGGGTCACGACCACCGGCGGGCTCGCGCCACCGCCACCGCTGCCACCGCCGCCGGGCGGCGGGGTGGAGCCGCCGGGCGGGGTCGGTCCGCCGTCCCCGCCGCCCGCGGGCGCCGGGGCCACGGTGATCTGCCGCGAGGCCGTCGCGGTCTCGCCGCCGTCGTCGGACACCCGCACCTCGACGGTGTAGGTGCCCGCCTGCGTGAACGTCGCCTGCGCGGTCGTCCCGACCAGGTCGTCGAAGTCCCCGTCGTCGTCGAGGTCCCAGCGCGTGTCGGAGATCGCGCCGTCGGCGTCGGTCGAGGTCGAGGTGAACGTCGTCACCTGCCCGGCCACCGGGGCCGCGGGCGCGTAGTCGAACGACGCGGTCGGCGCCTGGTTCACGGTGCCCCGCAGGACGCTCGCGCGGATCGGGGAGCCGGCCGGTCCCTGCGCCCACCACGTGACCACCGGCGGGCCGTCGCCCCCGGCCGAGACGAAGGGGTAGTAGGCGTGGTCGTCGGGGTCGCTGATGCGCTGCGCCGAGGTCCAGGCACCGTCGCGCGGATGGCGCGCGACGTACACGTCGCGGTAGCCCGAGTCCTGCTGCGGCTGGGTCCAGATCACCGTGGCGGTGCCGTCCGTCTCGAGCGCGGCGCCCGGGACGAACTGGACGCTGCCGGCCGAGGTCGTGTTGACGGGATCCAGCACGTGCTCGGTCCAGACGCCGTCGCGCCGCGTGAACGCCGTGGGGAGCACGTCGGGGAAGGAGCCGATGGCGCCGGGGACGTCCGCGTAGACGGCCAGCACCGCGTCGCCCGCGGCGTTGGTCACGAGGGGCCGGACGTCGTCCTCGTAGGCGGTGTCGTTCGCGTTCCACAGCCCGCGGCGATCGCTCACGAGCTGCGGGGCGGACAGGCTGTCGTCCGCCCCGATCGTCCGCGCCTGGATCGACCAGTCGCGGCTGCCGCTGACGAACTGCGACCAGCTGTAGGTGGCCAGGACGCCGTCGCCATCACGGGTGATGGCGAAGCTGATCGCCGCCGCGTTGAGGATCTCGCAACTGCCGTGGTTGAGCTGCGCCGGCGGATCCCAGGACCCGTTCACGTTCTGCGTCGCGTAGCGGACGGTGCTGCACCCGCCGTCGTAGTGGGTCCACGCCGCCACCGCGGTCCCGTCCGTGCGCGTGGTGACGACGACGTTCTCGTTGCGGAGGTAGCTCCCGCCCGAGGGGCTCAGGCCGGCGACGGCCCCCGCCGCATACGTGCCGTTCTCGTCCTGCAGCGTCACGGCCTGGACCACGCTGCTCGCGTCGGCGTTCGCGTGACGGTCCCACGCGATGGTCACGTCGCCTTCGTCGTTGATCGCGACCGCCGGCTGGGTGGGCCACTCGCCGTACGGCGCTGCGACGGCCGCGGCCGTCGCAGCGGGCGTCCACGTCGTCGTGCCGCGGCGCTTCACCGCAAAGCGCACGCGACACGCGTACGGCTCGCCGTTCGTGGACGGGTCCAGGCACGAGACCCAGGCGACCACGACGTCGCCGGCGGAGTTCGACGCGATCGGGAATCGCGCGTCGACCGAGCCGTTGGACAGCTTCTCGTCCTCCTCGCCGGTGAGGCGGCGTTCCGGCCCGAAGGTCCCGCCGGCCGAGCGGGTGCGGGCGAAGAGGTCGCAGCGGCCGCCGACGCACTCCAGCCAGGCCACGGTCGTGGCGCCGGTGCCGTCCGAGGCCGACACGTTCTTGGTGTGCGAAGCGCTCCCGTCGGGCGAGGACAGGGTCTCCACCTGCCACGTCGGCCCGGCGGCGGACGCCGGCGAGCAGCAGAGGACGGCGAGGAGCGTCGTCGCGAGGGCGACGACCCGCTGGACCGGGCGCATGAGGGACCTCCGGAAGAGTCTGGACCTGTAGAGACCCTGCCGTGCGCTGCCGGGCCGCGCGGCAGCCTACCGCGCCGCGCCCCGATATGCGACCGATGCTCTAGTTCTGTGCCCCACCGATGCCGTGCAGGCGATCGGTGAAGGTCGGCGGGTTCTCGATGATCTGCGAGAACCGCACGACGGTGACGATGTCGTCCATCGTCACGGACTTGCCGTAGATCTGCTCGAGGAAGTGGATCATCTCCTCGTGGCGGCGGAACTCGGGGTTGTCGTGCTCGATGTCCCGCGGCGTCAGGTCCTTCACGCGCTTGACCTCGACCTGGTCGATGACCGCGTCGAAGATCTTCTCGCGCGGCGAGTGCTGGTACCCGATGGTGACCATCACCGCCTGGTTCTTCTTGTACTTGTGCGACTTGTCACCGAGCCGGATCGTGGCCGTCTTGCGGCCGCGCTTGAGCTGGTCGGCGAAGATCGTCGAGTAGAAGTTCAGGACCTGCATGGACCGCAACCCTACCCGGTGCCGATCACGAGGGACACCGCCTTCTCGGCCATGCTCCGCTCGCCGTCGTAGGTGAGCGTCCGCGCGGCCTCCTGCAGCGGCACCCAGCGGGCGTCCTCGACCTCGTGGTCGTGGTCGGCCGGGTCCCCGTCCACGTAGTCGAGCAAGAAGAAGGCGACGACCTTCGCGATCCGCCGACCGTCGCGCTGGTACCAGTAGCGGACCTCGCCGAGCTTCTCGCGGACCTCGCAGGTGACGCCCGCCTCCTCGCGGACCTCGCGCAGCGCGGCCTGCTCGGGCGTCTCGCCCGGATCCGGGTGCCCCTTCGGCAGCGCGAGCACCTTCGAGCCGTCCGCGGCGCGCCGCGTCGGCACGATCACGATGCACTGGCCGTCACGGACGACGACGCCGCCGCAGGAGAACTCGGGGTCGGGGCGCGCCATCAGTAGATGTAGCCCCGCAGCGCGCCCGGCTGGTGGATCGTGACGCGGCCACGGCCCTGCGTGAGCACGCCCGCCCGCTCGAGCACCGCCATGAAGCGGCTGGCCGACTCGCGGCTGGAGCCGGCGAGCTGCGCGATGTCCGCCTGGGTGATCGTGACGAGCACGTCCTCCTCGCCCGCGCCCTCGTTGCGGGCCTGCTCGCAGAGCTGGACGAGCACCTCGGCGACGCGGCTCTGCACCGTCTGGAAGGACTGGCGCGCGAGGCGCTCGTTGGCCTCCCGCAGCCGCCGCCCGAGTCCGACGACGAGATTGACCGCGATGTCCGGGTGGTCCCGCATCAACCGCCGCATGTCCTGGCCGAGGATCGCCAGCGCCTCGACCTCGTCGAGCGCCTCCACGGTCGCCGAGCGCTTCTCGTCGTCGAACATCGCCAGCTCGCCGAAGATGTCGCCCGGACCGAAGTGCGCGAGCGCGATGCTGCGCCCGTCGCCGTGCTCGCGCAGCGCCCGCGCGTGGCCCTGCCGCACGAGGTAGCAGGTGTCCGAGGTGTCGCCCTCGCGGAAGATCACCTGGTGCGGCGCGAAGCGCCGCGGAACGGCCACGCGGGCGATGTGCTCGAGGTCGGTGTCGCCCAGCGCCTCGAAGACGGGAACCCGGGAGAGCAAAGCGGTCGTCTCGGCCACGGACCGATCCTACGCGCCCGGGGCACCACCGCGGCGCCGAGCGCGGGTGTCGTCCCGCCATCGGGCGGGATTCCCGCGTCCGGCCCGCAGGTCGGATGCTACGCCGCGGCGTCCAGGGCGCGGGCGCGGCGCCGGCGGACGGTGGTGCGCGCGGCCGCCCAGGCGAGCAGCGCGAGCAGGCCCAGCGGCACGAGCGCGGCGGCGGCGATCACCGCGACCCCGGCGGCGACCTGCAGCAGCCGCCAGGCGTCCCCGGCCGCGTCCCCCGGCGTCCAGGCGCCGCCCCCGTCCTCGTCGGACGTCGCGCCCGCCCCGGCGGACGGGTCGCCGCTGACGAGGACCGTGACGGTCGCGCGGTCGGTGCGGGCGCGCAGCCGCTGGACGTCGCCCTGCGCGGCCGCGATCCGGCGGCGGCTGTCGGCGATCCGCGCCCGCAGGCTCGACACCTGCCGGTCGGTCTGCGCCCGTCCGAGCGCCTTCAGCAGTGCGGCGCGCTCGTCGCGCGCGTCCTGCAGCCGGTCCGTGGCGGAGACCACCGCGCCGGTGATGTCCTGGCTGTCCTGGTCGAGTCCGGCGACGCTCGCGAGCTTCGAGAGGTCCGCGATCGCGCGGTCCAGCCGGGAGGTCGGGATCCGCAGGTCGAGCGTCGCCTCGCCACCGTCCGGGGACGTGCTGATGCGCGAGGAGGCGACGATGCCGCCGAGGCCCTGCGCGGTGCGGATGACCCCGTCGGCGACACCCTGCACCTCGTCGGGCCGGGCGGTCAACGACAGGGCCGCCGAGCGCTCGACGCGGCGGGTCCGCTGCCCGGGCGCACCGGCCGAGGGGACCGCGGGCGCCGGGCTCGCGACGGACGGCGCCGCGCCGGACGGGCCCGGCAGCGACGAGGCGGGCGCGCCGGCCGCCGCCTGCGGGGCGGACTCGCGCGCGGCGTCCGGCGCCTCGGGCGGCGTCGCGGTGGCGCCCGCGTCGGTCGCCGGGCGCGTGTCCTGCGCCACCGGGGCGCCCAGGCCGCTCACGTCCTGGGTCTCGCTCCCGGTCAGCGCCGCGGTCGTGACCGTGACGCCGGCGACCGCGACCGCGGCGACCGCGAGCACGGGCCGCAGGCGCAGGCCCGACGGGCGCACGCGGGCGAGCAGGCCGGCGCTGCGGGACGGGCGGGGAAACCCGTCCCGGACGCGCTCGTCGAGCGCGACGCGGGCGGGGCCGGTGAAGCGGGGTGCGCTCGCGCGCGTCTCGCGGACGAGGTCGGTCAGCAGCGGGTCGGCGCCCGCGTCCCCGCCGAGTGCGCGCTCGAGCTCGGCGAGCTCGGCGGCGACCACGGGATCGAGGTCCTGGGGGGTGTTCTGGCGGCGGGTCATGAGCAGGCCTCCCGGAGCTTCGTCACGGCACGGTGGATGCGGGTGCCGGCGTTGGCCTCGGAGATGCCGAGGACCCCGGCGATCTCGACGTTGGTCAGGCCGGCGTGGAACTTCAGGGCGATGAGCTCGCGGTCGCGCGCCTCGAGCCGCGCGACGGCGGCCCGGACGGTGGCGCGGCGGTCCGCGGCCTCCGTCTCCTCGTGGGCGGCGTCGAACGCGGCGGCCGCGTCGGGGTCGTCGGGCTCGACGACGAGCGCGGCGGTCCGCGACCGTCGTCGCAGCTCGTCGAGCGCGGCGTTGCGGGCGATCCCGAACAGCCAGGCGCGCTCGCTGCCGCGGTCGGGCCGGTAGCTCGATCGCCTGCGGTACGCCCGCTCGTAGACGGCGGCGGTGACGTCCTCCGACGCGCTGCGGTCCCGCAGCAGCGAGACGACGTACGCGTACACGTCGTCGACCGTCTGCCGGTACAGCGCGTCGAATGCCACCCGTGCCGTGTTCTCCCTCGGTAGAGCCATGGTCAAGGTGTCACTCATGCACGTACTACGACGCGCCCCGCGAACCATCACGTATCGTCGTGGCATGGTCGCCCGGCGCGCAACCTCGCTGTCCGCGGCGGCCCTCACGGCCGTCGCCGTCGCCGCCGTCCCGGCCGCCGGGCAGTCCGACAAACCGCGGCCGATCAGCGAGTCCCCGCTGCTGTGGGCGACGGTCAACGTGTGCGACACCGCGGACCGCCCCGACACGATCGGCATCCGCGCCTCGATGCCCGGCAGCGGCATCAGCGCCGAGCGGATGTTCATGCGCTTCCAGGTCCAGTTCTTCTCCCGCACGGACAACCGCTGGCACAACGTCGGGCGCGGCGGCGACAGCGGCTTCCTGGCCGTCGGCTCCGGCCGCTACCTGCAGCGCCAGTCCGGCCGCAACTTCGTCATCCAGGCCCCGACCGCGGGCGGCTACCGGCTGCGCGGCGCGGTGACGTTCGAGTGGCGCCAGGACGGCGAGGTCGTGCGGCGCGCGCGCACCCGCACCACCAGCGGGCACGGCAACACGCGCGGCGCCGACCCCAAGGGCTACAGCCGCGCCAGCTGCATCATCCGCTGAGCGCGAGGATCTCCCGCGCCGCGCGGCGGCCCTCGAGCAGCGCTCCGTGCACGGTCGCGGAGCGCCGCGGGTGCGTCGCCTCGCCCGCGATCCACAGCCGCCCGCCGACCGGCCGGCCGAGCGCCCGACGGTCCGCCGGGCCGGCGCCCGCCGGGGCGTAGGAGTAGGCGCCGCGCGTGAGCGGGTCGCGCGCCCAGTCCGTCGTGCGCACGCCGACCGGCTCGGGCATCCCCGCACCGTGGATCGTCCGCAGCGCCGCCACCGCCCGGGCCACCCGCTGCGCCGGGGGCAGGCCGGCCAGCGCGCGGGCCGCGCCACCGCCGTTGAGCGCCATCAGCGCGGGCGCGTCGCCGACGCGGTCGAGGTTGAAGAACGCCGAGAACGGCGCGCCCGGCCGGGTGCGGCGCGCGATCAGGTCGACGTCGTCCCAGAACGCCTCCTCGAACCGCAGCACGACCTTCTCGTAGCGGCCCAGCCGCAGCCGCCGCAGCGCCCGCGCGTGCGCCGCGGGCAGGCCCTCGGGCAGCCGGATCGCGCCCGCGGCCAGCACGCCGATCGACGGCGTCAGCACGGCGAACGCGGCGCGCGTCCGGCCGGACGGGGTGTGGACGACCACCCCGCCGGCGGAGCGGTCGATCCGCCGAACGGGGGAGCGCAGCACGACCCGCAGGTCGCGGGCGAGCGCGCCCGCGAGGCGGTCCAGGCCGTCCGGGACGACGAGCTGCGGTCCGGGGAAGTCGCCCTCGGCGAGCATCTCGCCCAGCGACAGCTGCGCGAGCGTCGCGCCGTGGTCCTCCGCCAGGGCGGTGAGCGACAGCCGCAGCTCGCGCGCCCGGTCGGCGGGCACGCCGTACGCCTCGATCCCGGCGGCCAGCACGTCGCCGACCGCGGCGCGCGGATCGCCCTCTTCCTCGGCGAGGTCGTAGAACCGCTCGACGTCGCGCTCGAGCCGCTCGAGCGTCGCCTCGGGGACCCGCTCCCCGTCACCGTCGTACACCACGACGGTGCCGTCGCCCTGCTCCCCGCCGACGTCGAAGACCGCGGTCTCGACGTCCGCGTCACGGGCCAGCGCGGTCAGCGGGTTGCCGTCGCGGCCGTGGATCCAGGAGGCGCCGAGGTCGACCGGCATGTCCTCCCAGCCGCGGTCGGTGTGCACGCGACCGCCGATCCGCTCCCCGGCCTCGAGCACGAGCACGTCGAGGCCGCCGTCCTGCAGCGCCCGGGCGGCCCCGAGGCCGGCCATGCCGGCCCCGACCACCACGACGTCGACCCGGCGGGCGGGCTCCTCGTCGCCGCCGCACGCGCCGAGCGCGGTCGCGGAGACGGCGGCCAGCGACGTGGCGAGGAACTCGCGGCGCCGCAGGCCCCGGACCGGGTCGCTCACCGCGACGCGTCCGCGGGGAAGAGGCGCGGGTCGTTGGTGATGATCCCCGCGACCCCGAGGCGCTCCAGCGCGGCGATCCGGGCGGCGTCGTCGACCGTCCAGACGTACAGCTCGCCGCCCGCGTCCGCGACCGCGCGGGCCAGGCGCGGGGTGACGAGCGACCAGTGCGCCATCAGCGCGTCGACCCGGCCGGCGCGGATCGCGGCCGCCGCCTGTCGCGGCACGGTGCGGCGCAGCACGCCGACCGCCCCGTACGCGAGCGGGCGGGTCAGCGGGTGCGCGAGGTAGTCGCGGCGGACCTTCGGCACCGACCAGCCCAGGCGGATCTCCGGGGCGATCGCGCGCAGCCGCGCCAGCGACGCGACCTCCATCGTCGAGATCAGCGTCCGCTCGGCCAGGCCGTGCTCGCGCAGCGCGGCGACGACCCGGTCCTCGTAGCCGGGGAGCTTCAGGTCGACGTCCAGCTCGATCCCCGCGAAGGCGGGCGCGGCGAGGTGCGCGAGGCCCTGCTGGAGCGACAGCGGCTCGCGTGCCGCGGCGTCCTCGTAGTCGTGGGCGAGGAGCAGGGCGCCGGTGCCGTCCTGGTGGGCGGGGAGGACGTCGAACTCGATCATGTCGACGCCCAGCCCGAGGGCCGCGTCGAAGCTCGCGGCCGTGTTGCCGTGCGCGAGCGCGTGCGCGCCCTTGTGCCCCACGCGCCGGGGCCGGTCCCTCACCGCTGACATCCCGGGCACCAGTATGTCGAGCGGTTGTCGTCCCCGAGGCGTCCCATGACGATCGTGGTGCGGCAGCGCGGGCACGGGCGACCGTCGCGACCGTAGGCGCGGGCGTCGCGCCCGTTGGTGCCGGAGGTGGCCGAGTCGACCATCCGCGGGTGCACGAGGTCGACGAGCGCGCGCGCCTCGTCGTCGGACACCTTCCCGGCCTTGCGCCGCGGGTCGACCTGTGCCTCCCAGCAGGCCTCGCTCTTCCAGATGTTCCCGATCCCGGCGACCGTGCGCTGGTCCAGCAGCGCGTCGCCGATCGGCCGGGTGGGGTCGTCCTGGCGCAGCCGTCGCAGGAACCGCTCGGTGTCGAACGGCGGCACGCAGATGTCGGGTCCGAGCGCCTGCAGCCGGTGGTCGAAGCGGGTCCGCGACTCGGTCAGCAGCTCGAGGACGGGACCGTCGAACTGCACGACCTCGTGGCCGCGCGCCCGCAGGATCAGCCAGGCCCGCCGGGGCGAGCGCCGCCACCGCCTGCCGACCATGCCCGTGTGCCAGGAGCCGGTCATCCGCAGGTGCGAGTGCAGCGTCAGGTCCCCGTCGAAGCGGATGAACAGGTGCTTGCCGTGCGCGTCGACCGACAGCACCTCGCGGCCCGCCAGGCGCTGCGGCCAGCCGTCCCGGCCGAATCGGGGATGGGGGGTGAGGATCTCGTCCGGGACCGTGCCGCCGATGATCGGGCGGATGCGGTTCGCGGCGTGGTGGATGGTGTCGCCCTCGGGCATCGCGCTGTCCCCAGGGTACGGTTGCGGGGTGCTCGCCGACCTCCGTGCGCTCGTCGGGGACGATCACGTCGTCGCCTCCCCGGACCCCGCGCTGCTCGCCGACGCCAGCGCCTACGCCGGGGTGACCGGCAGCGCCGCCGCGCTCGTGCGGCCCGGGTCCGCGCAGGAGGTCGCCGCGGTCGTGTCGTGGTGCGCGCAGCGCGGGGTGCCCGTGGTGCCGCGCGGGGGCGGCACGGGCTTCAGCGGCGGCTGCGTGCCGCAGGACCCGGCCTCCGTGGTGGTCGCGGTCGACCGGCTGGACGCGGTCCGGTCGCTGGACGTGCTGCAGTGGCGCGCGCACGTGGAGGCGGGGGTCACGACGGCGCGGCTCGCGCGGCTGGCGCGCGAGAACGGGCTGCGGTTCCCGGTCGACCCTGGCGCGGCCGAGCAGTCGCACATCGGCGGCAACATCGCGACGAACGCGGGGGGCCCGCACTGCTTCAAGCACGGCGTCACGCGCGCGTGGGTGCTCGGGGTGGAGGCGGTGCTCGGCAACGGCGAGCTCGTGACGGTCGGCGGGCCGACGCGCAAGGACGTCGCCGGCTACGACCTGGCGGGCCTGCTCTGCGGCAGCGAGGGCACGCTGGGGATCATCACCGCGGCCTGGATGCGGCTGATCCCGGCGCCGCCGGTCGAGATCGCGATCGCGGCGGTGCTGCCGGACGCCCGCGCCGGGCAGGAGGCGCTCGACGCCGTGCTGGGCAGCGGCGTGGTCCCGGCGGTGGTCGAGTTCCTCGACGCGGGCGCGGTCGCGGCGGCGGCGGGGTCGTTCCCGGGCGGGGCGCTGTCGCCCGACGCGGGGTTCGTGCTGATCGTCGAGGTCGACACCTCGCCGCAGGACGCCGACGAGGTCGTCGCCGCCCTGCGGTCCGCCGGGGCGACCGTGTCGCAGCCGTCGTCGGGCGCGCTGTGGCGCTGGCGCGATGGCGTGTCGATCGCGGTGGCGGCGGTGCACGGCGGCAAGCTCTCCGAGGACATCGCGGTGCCGGTCGAGCGGCTCGCCGAGGCGGTCGAGCGCACGGTCGAGATCGGCGCCCGCCATGGGCTGCAGGCGTGCTCCTGGGGGCACGCGGGCGACGGCAACCTGCACTCGACCTTCCTGCTCGACCCGGCGGACGCGGCACAGCGCGCCCGCGCCGACGACGCCGCGGCGGACCTCTTCGCGATGGCGCTCGAGCTCGGCGGCACCGTGTCCGGCGAGCACGGCCTGGGCCTGCTGAAGAACGGCTGGCTGTCGAAGCAGTGGTCCCCGGCCGCCGTCGCCGCCGCCGACGCGGTGCGCAAGGCACTGGACCCGGCGGGGATCATGAACCCGGCCACCAAACGCCCCTGACCCCCCCTGTGCCGGTCGAACAGGGAGTTTGTCGGCGTGGAGCCGAACTTCTCCCTGTTCGGCCGCGGGGGGGCGGGGGGCGGGTAGCGTTTGGGTATGACTGAGGGACTTGGGCGTCCGGGGCGGGTTGCTGTGCCGCGCGACAGGGAGAACGACTACTCGCGCGAGGCCGCCGCGATGCGGCGGGCGTTCGCGCAGGAGCGCACCGGTGCGGCGCTCGAGCACGTCGGCTCGTACTCGTTCGACCCCGCGGTCCTGGCCGGCAACATCGAGCACTTCGTCGGCGTCGCCCAGGTCCCGATCGGCCTCGCGGGACCGCTGCTCGTCAACGGCGAGCACGCGCAGGGGGAGTTCTACGTGCCGCTCGCGACCGCCGAGGGCACGCTCGTCGCCTCGTACAACCGCGGCATGCGCCTGCTGCACGAGGCCGGTGGCGTGACGGTGACCGTCATGGACGACCACATGCAGCGCGCCCCCTCGTTCATCTTCCCCAGCGCGCGCGAGGCACGGGACTTCGACGGCTGGCTCGACGAGCACTTCGACGAGATCAAGGCCGCCGCGGAGACCACGACGTCGACCGGCAGGCTGCAGGAGATCGAGCGCTACTCCGCCGGCCGCATGCTCTACACGCGGTTCAACTACACGACCGGGGACGCGGCGGGCCAGAACCTCACGGGCAAGGCGACGCAGGAGGCGTGCCGGTGGATCCGCGCGAACAACGACACGATCGAGCACCACTTCCTCGAGTCGAACTTCGCGACGGACAAGAAGTCCTCGACGGTGAACATGCTGCACACGCGCGGCAAGCGCGTGATCGCCGAGGCGACCGTCCCGAACGAGCTGTTCCAGCGCGTGATGCGCTCGGACTCGCGGCTCATGTACCGGGCCCGGCAGATCTCGAACCTCGGCGGCTTCATGGCCGGGGTCAACAACAACGGCGCGCACTCCGCCAACGGCATCACCGCGATGTTCATCGCGACCGGGCAGGACGCCGCGAACGTCGCCGAGTCCTCCGCCGCGTACGTGTACGCGGAGCTGCGCGACAACGGCGACTACTACTTCTCGATCACGATCCCGTCGCTGATCGTCGCGACCTACGGGGGCGGCACCGGTCTGCCGACCCAGCGCGAGTGCCTGGAGCTCATGGACTGCTACGGCGCGGGCAAGGTCCGCAAGCTCACCGAGATCGTCGCCGCGACCGTCCTCTGCGGCGAGCTGTCGCTCGGCTCGGCGATCGTCGCGGAGGAGTGGGTCGACGCCCACGACGCCTACGGCCGCAACCGGCCGTAGCCCGCACCGCGCGCGCGGGTGCGCCCTGACCGGTGGGCGCTCGCGCAGCGGGCCCAGTCGCCTGCGGCGACCCGGACCCGCCGCGCGGTCCCAAGGGCACGCACGGCCTCGGGCCGCAGGGTGGCGGCGACCGGCGCGTAGCCCGGCCGCGGCCGCGCGGGCGCGGGCCGGACCGGCCGGGCGGCGAGGGCGACGCCGGCGACGACGGTGCCGAGCCCGAGGACCGCGGCGACGGTCAGCGGCTCGCCCGCGGCGACGACGGCGGCCACGAGCGCCACGACCGGGGTGAGGTAGATGACGAGCAGCCCGCGGGCCGCGCCGACGCGGCGGACGAGCGTCACCAGCAGCACCACCGCGACGCCGAGGGTCAGCGTCCCCAGGAGCAGCGTGCCGCCGATCGCGGTCGCGGGCACGCCGCCGAGCGGCAGCAGCGCGAGCGCGACGAGCGCGACGGGGAGCGCGGGCAGCGTCGTGAGGCCGGCGGTGACGAGCACGGGCGTGTCGGCGAAGTGCCGGCGCATCGTGACCGCGGCCACCGCGTAGCAGGCGCCGGCGGCGAGGAAGGCCCCGGCGCCGGCCGCCGAGCCGACGTGCGCGCCCGCGCCGACGAGCACGACCCCGGCGAGCGCGAAGCCCATCCCGGCGAGCTGCGCGGTGCCGAGCGGGGTGCGGTCGCCGGTCGCGCGGGCGAGCATCGCCGCGAGGATCGGGGAGGGCGCCACGAGGATCGCCGCCGCGCCGGTCTGCACGCTGCCGACCGCGAGGGCGATGAGCGTCAGCGGGACGACGGTCTGCGACAGCGCGAGGAGGGCGACCGGTCCCGGGGCGCGCCGCGCGAGCGCGAGCATCGGGCGCAGCGCCCGGCCGGCGGCCAGCGCGACGAGCAGGAACAGCCCGGCACCGAGCACCTGCAGCACGACGACGGCGATCGGCGGGAGCGCACCGAGCGCCCACTGGGTCGGCAGATAGGAGCAGCCGCGCAGCAGCGCGATGACGGCGAGCAGGGCCCACGGGGACGGCATGCGGACGACTGTGCGCGATCGGCGCCCGGGGGCGTCGATATTTTCGCTCCGACTCCGTTAGGGACGCAAGAACATTGCGCTGAATCAGTTTGTGGGCGATGATCGTTGCGCCATGGCGCTGGACGAGACCGACCTGGAGATCATCGACCTGCTCGAGCGCGACGGTCGCGCGAGCTACGCGGAGATCGGCCGCGCGGTCAGCCTCTCGACGGCGGCGGCGAAGCGCCGCGTCGACCGCCTGGAGGCCGACGGGGTGATCACGGGCTTCCGCGCCCAGGTCGACCACCGCAAGCTCGGCTGGACCCTGGAGGCGTTCATCGAGCTGCGCTTCGCGGGCACGACGGGCATCACCGGGGTCCACGAGCGGGTCGCGTCGATGCGGGAGGTCCGCGCGGTCTACGCCATCGCCGGCGACCCGGACGCGATCGTGCACCTCCGCGCCCGCGACATGGAGCACATCCAGCAGGTCATCGAGCGCCTGCGCGGCAGCGGCCGCGTGACCGGCACGAAGACCCTCATGGTCCTCGGCGCCTGGCAGCGCGTCGGGACGGGCCGCCCCACGCCCTGACGGCGCGGGCGCGCCCGCCCGCCCGCGCGCCCGCCTGCCCGCCCGCCCGCCCACATGCCCGCCCGCGCGCCCACCTGCCCGCCCGCCCGCCTGCCCGGGGCGTTCTGGGTGATCCGGCGCCCATATCTGGGCTCGAGATCACCCAGTTCGGCGAGGGCGCGGGCGGGCTCCCGCGAAGCTGGCGCTTCAGCGCTCTTGTCTCGGTCGATCCGGTCGTCTGTCGTTCGTCCATGGGTCGAACCGCGGCGGTCACCGAGGCCACCGCACCACCGCCCGAGGAGGGACATGACATGCAGTACCTGCTGACGATCTGGATGGAGGAGCCGGAGGAGCTCGAGCTGACGCCCGAGACGATGGCGCCCTGGGCCGCGTTCAACGAGGAGGCGGCCGCCGCCGGGGTGCTGCGCGGCGGCTCGGGCCTGCAGCCGTCGGCGACGGCGACGACCGTCCGCGGTGGCGGTGAGGTCGTGCTGACCGACGGCCCCTTCGTCGAGACCAAGGAGCAGCTCGCCGGCTACTACCTCCTCGAGGTGGCCGACCTCGACGAGGCGCTCGCCTGGGCCAGGAAGGTCCCGGCCGTGCAGTGGGGCGGGGCGATCGAGGTGCGTCCGACGGCCGGCGGCACCGACATCGCCGAGAACCGCGACGCCACCGGGACGGCCGCTCCCTGACCGCCGGCGCCACGCTCGAGGTCGACCGCCTGTTCCGCGACGGCGCGGGACGGGCGGTCGCCGTGCTGGCCCGCGTGCTCCGCGACGTCGACCTGGCCGAGGAAGCGGTCCAGGAGGCCTTCGTCGTCGCGCTCGAGCGCTGGCCGCACGACGGCGTGCCCGCCGAGCCCGCGGCCTGGATCGCCCGGACCGCGCGCAACAAGGCGATCGACCGCCTGCGGCGCTCCCGGCGCCTCGCCGAGAAGGCGGAGGTGCTCGCCGCCGAGCTGCGGCGCGCGGTGCCCGGTGACCAGGACGACGACCCCGTGCCGATCCCCGACGACCGCCTCGCGCTGATCTTCGCCTGCTGCCACCCGGCGCTCGCGCTCGAGGCACGGGTGGGTCTCACCCTGCGTCTCGTCGGTGGCCTGCAGACCCCGGAGGTCGCGCGTGCCTTCCTCGTCTCCGAGACGACGATGCAGCAGCGCGTGGTGCGCGCGAAGCGCAAGCTGCGCGACGCCGGCATCGCCTTCGCCGTCCCGCGCGACGCGGCGCTGCCCGACCGCCTGCCCGCGGTCCTCGCCACGATGTACCTGATCTTCAACGAGGGCTACGCCGCCTCCAGCGGGGACGCGCTGGTGCGGCACGAGCTCTGCGCCGAGGCCATCCGGCTGACCTCGATCCTCTGCGCGCTGATGCCCGACGAGCGCGAGGCGCTCGGGCTGCTGGCGCTGATGACGCTGCACGACGCGCGGCGCGGAGCGCGCACCGACGCGGACGGCGAGCTGGTGCTGCTCGCCGACCAGGACCGTGCGCGGTGGGACCGGTCAGCCATCGCGCAGGGCCGCCGGCTCGTCGATCGCGCGGCACGCCTGGGGCCTCCCGGTCCGTACGTCCTGCAGGCCGCGATCGTCGCCACCCACCTCGCCGACGGCCCGACCGACTGGCCGACCGTGCTCGCCTTCTACGACCGCCTCGTCGCCGTCCAGGACACCGCCGTCGTGCGGCTCAACCGCGCGGTCGCCCTCGCGGAGGTCCGCGGTCCGGACGCGGCGCTCGACGAGCTCGCGGGCCTCGAGCGCGCGCTGGACGGCTACCACCTGCTGCACGCCACCCGCGCCGAGCTGCTCCGCCGCGCAGGGGGACCCCGACGGCGCCCGGCTGGCGGACGCCCGGGCGCTGCAGCTCGCGCCCTCGCCGGCGGAGCGCTCGCTGCTGCGGCGCAGGCTCGACACGCCGGCGTGACGCGCCACCGCCCCGAACCGGGACGTTCTGGGTGATCCGGCGCCCATATGCGGGTGCGAGATCACCCGGTTCGGCGGAAGCTGGGAGCTGCGGGCGGGCGCGAGCCGGGGCGCGGCGGCCGGGCGCGGCCCGGCCGGTCAGGCGCTCAGGGTGAGCTTCGTCGGGTTCTGGCGGAAGCCCGCGGCGACCAGCAGCGGCTCGAGGACGTGGGCGATGACGGTCTCGCCGTCGATCTTCTCCAGGGCGAGCTTGCGACCGCGACCGGCGCGGACCCAGTCCGCGAGCGCGTCCAGCGCGGTCGGCAGGCGCGGGTCGTCGAACGCGCACAGGACCCGCAGCGACCGCCCGCCGCGCTCGACGTAGAGGACCGGCTCGGCGCCGCTCAGCACCACCACGGCCCCCGCGACCCGCTGTGGCGCCCGCGTCTCGCCGTCGTCGCGCTTGGGCCACGGCAGCACCGCACCGTAGGGCTGGGCGGGGTCGGTCGCGCCGAGCACGAGCGGCGGCGCCTCGTCGTCGGCCTTCTGCGCGCGCAGCCGCTCGACCGCGCTGGGGAGCGCGAACTGCGCGCCGCCGAGACCCTCGACGAAGTAGCCGCGGCGGCAGACGCCGAGCGTCTCGAGGTCGCCGAAGACGTCGTAGAGGCCGCTGAAGCCGCCCGCGACCCCCTCGCCGACCACGTGCTCGCGCGTGACGATCCCGTGCCGCTCGAGGAGCAGCTCCGCGACGGTCCGCCGTCGCGCCCGCGGGTCGAGGACGTCGGCGGGCCCGGCGGAGAACAGCGGCGCGGCGAACGCCCAGCGGCCCACGACCTGCGCCTGCGCGCCGAGCCGCCGCGAGGCGAACCGCGTCCCGGCCCGCCGCGAGGAGCCGGACCGCGATCGCGCCGCCGCCTGCGCGGAGCGCGCGAGCGTCAGCCGCGGCGCGCGCAGCGGCGCCCACGCGTCGTTGGTGACCTCGCCCGCCCACACGAGATCCCACAGCGCGTCCTGCAGCGCCTCGGGCGCCGCGTCGACGAACTCCGCCAGCAGATCGGTGAAGAACGCGGGAGCGTGCTGCAGGCGGCCGCGCAGCGCGGCGTGCAGCTCCCCGTCGACCTCCTCGACCGGCCGCAGGCCCGGAGGACCGATCGCCGCCGCGTCCTCGCGGAAGTACAGCGCCACACGACCCGACCGCCGGCCCAGCGCACCCGAGCCGACCCACACGACCTCGCCGGAGGCGCACAGCTGGTCCAGCCACGTCGGCGAGTACGCGCCGATGCGCCGCGGCAGCACCTCGGACTCCCACGTCTCCACGGGCAGCGCGAGCCCCTGCAGCGGTACGAGCGTCTCGCGCAGCCGGTCGATGCCCGCCCCGGCGGGCGGGTGGCGGTCGATGCCGTGCCAGGACGGCATGAAGCGCCCGAGCGCCCGCTGGTCGGCCGCCTCGATCTCGTGCCGCAGCGCGGCGAGCGACGCGCGCCGCAGCCGTCGCAGGACGTCGGCGTCGCACCACTCGCGCACCGTGCCGCCCGGGCGCAGCTCGCCGTTGACGAGCGTGCCGTCGCGCTCGAGCGCCTGCAGCACGAGGTCCAGTCCGCCACCGGAGGCGAGCCCGTAGCGGGCGCGCAGCTCCGCGGTCGTGAACGGGCCGCGCGTGCGCGCGTACCGCGCGACGAGCTTGCGCAGCGCGTCGGGGACGTCGGCGACGAACGCGGCGGGCAGCCCGCCGGGCGGGACGGTGCCGAGCGCGTCCCGGTAGAGGCCGGCGTCGTCGGCGGCGATCCAGCGGTCCTCGCCGCCGACGCGCACGAGCACGGCGCGACGCTGGTCGGCGAGCGCCGCGAGACCGGCGGCGACGTCCACGCCCTCGTGCGCGCGGGCGCGCAGCTCGTCGAGCGACAGGTCGCCGACCCGGCGCAGCACGTCGGCCAGTTCGTCCCGGGTGGTCGCGCGCGTGCGCTCGGAGAGGTGCTGCAGGTCGGCCTCGACCTGCTCGAGCGCGCCCGCGTCGATGAGCTCGCGCAGCTCGTCCTGCCCGAGCAGCTCGCGCAGCAGGTCCTTGTCGAGCGACAGGGCGGCGGCGCGCCGCTCGGCGTTGGGCGTGTCGCCCTCGTACATGTAGGTCGCGACGTAGTCGAACAGCAGCGACCCGGCGAACGGCGACGCGGTCTTCGTCTCGACCGGGACGAGCGCGATCTCGCGGCGGTGCAGCGCGCGCAGCAGCTCGATCGTGCCGGGCACGTCGAGCACGTCGCGCAGGCACTCGCGGTAGGTCTCCAGCACGATCGGGAAGTCCCCGTAGCGCTTGGCGACCTCCAGCAGCGACTGGGCCTTGAGGCGCTGCTGCCACAGCGGCGTGCGCTTGCCCGGGTAGGCGCGCGGGATCAGCAGCGCGCGGCCGGCGTTCTCGCGGAAGCGCGCCCCGAACAGCGCGGAGGAGCCCAGCTCCCCGACCACGAGGTCCTCGAGCTCGTCGGGCTCGACGAGGATCAGGTCGAGCACGTCCTCGACCCCGGCACGGTACGGGGGCCCGGCGTCGGCGTCATGTGACGCCGACGCCACCCCGAGATCCGCGTCGGGAAGGTGGACGATGATGCCGTCGTCGGACCAGATCGCGTCGGACTCGAGCCCCAGCTCGTCCCGGATCCGGGCGGAGAGCGCGAGCCCCCACGCGGCGTGCACGCGCCCGCCGTACGGGGACAGGACGCAGACCCGCCAGTCGCCCAGCTCGTCGCGGAACCGCTCGACGACGATCGCGGTGTCGGACGGGATCACGCGCGTGGCGTCCTGCTGCTCGGCGAGGAACGCGAGCAGGTTGCGGGCCGCGCGCGGGTCGAGGTCGTAGTCGCGCTCGAGCTGCTCGGCCGGCAGGTCGACCGCGGTGCGCGCGAACTCGCCCATCGCCTGCCCGAGCTCCTTCGGGCGGCCGATCGTGTCGCCGCGCCAGAACGGCACTGCGCCGGGCGCGCCGGGCGCGGGGGTGACGATGACGCGGTCGCGCTGGATCTCCTCGATCCGCCAGGTCGACGCCCCGAGCAGGAACGTCTGCCCGGGCCGTGCCTCGTAGACCATCTCCTCGTCGAGCTCGCCGACCCGCCGGCCGTCCGGCAGCGTCACCGAGTAGAGGCCGCGGTCGGGGATCGTGCCCGCGTTGACGATCGCCAGTGCGCGGGCGCCCTTGCGCGGACGGATCGTCCCGGCGACGCGGTCCCAGACGATCCGCGGGCGCAGGTCCCCGAACTCCTGCGACGGGTAGCGCCCGTCGAGCATGTCGAGGACGTTCTCCAGCAGCTCGCGTGGCAGCTCCGCGTACGAGTACGTGCGGGTGATCAGGGCGTACAGGTCGTCGACGGCGACGACGCCCTCCTCGTCGGACGAGGCGTCCGGGGCGGCGGCGGACGCGGCGATCGCGACGATCTGCTGGGCGAGCACGTCGAGCGCGTTGCGCGGCACGACCGTGGGCTCGATGCGCCCGTCGCGCATCATCCGCGCGACGACCGCGCACTCCAGGAGGTCGCCGCGGAACTTCGGGAAGATCCGGCCCTTGGAGACGTCCCCGACGTTGTGCCCGGCGCGGCCGATCCGCTGCAGGCCGCGCGACACGGACTTCGGCGACTCGACCTGCAGGACGAGGTCGACGGCGCCCATGTCGATGCCGAGCTCCAGCGACGAGGTGGCCACCAGGCACGGCAGCTCCCCGGTCTTCAGCAGGTCCTCGACGACCAGGCGCTCCTCGCGCGCGAGCGACCCGTGGTGGGCGCGGGCGATGATCTCGACCTCGCGCTCCGCCTGCGGCGCCCCGTCCTCGTCCCCCACCTCGTTGTGCAGGTCGTTGAGCCGCAGCGCCAGCCGCTCCGCGGCGCGGCGGTTGTTCACGAAGACGATCGTGGACCGGTGCTCGTGCACGAGCCGCAGCAGCTCGGGGTAGATCGCCGGCCAGATCGACCGGCGCGTCGCCTCGCCGCCGACGACCGGGTCGAGCGGGTCGCGGTCGATCGACTCGTCGGGCTCGACCATCGACTCGACCGGCACGTGGATCTGCAGGTCCAGCGGCTTGCGCACGCCCGCGTCGACGATCGTGCAGGTCCGCCGCGGCCCGACCATGAAGCGGCCGACCTCCTCCAGCGGGTTCTGCGTCGCGCTCAGGCCGATGCGCTGCACGTCGCGATCGGGGTGCTCGGCGGCGACGAGCGCGCTGAGCCGCTCGAGCGTCAGCGCCAGGTGCGAGCCGCGCTTCGTCCCGGCGACCGCGTGGATCTCGTCGACGATCACCGCCTCGACCCCGGTGAGCATCGCGCGCGCCTGCGAGGTGAGCATGAGGTACAGCGACTCGGGCGTCGTGATGAGGACGTCCGGCGGGGTGCGCTGCATCTGCGTGCGCTCGCGCTGCGGCGTGTCCCCGGTGCGGATCGCGACCGTCGGGACGCGCGCCTCGTCGCCCCCGGCGATGCCGCGCAGCGGCGCCCGCAGGTTGCGCTCGACGTCGTGCGAGAGCGCCTTCAGCGGCGAGACGTAGACCAGCCGCACGCCGGGCTCGGTCGACGGCTCGGCGACCAGCCGGTCGAGGCCCCAGAGGAACGCGGCGAGCGTCTTGCCGGACCCGGTCGGGGCGGAGATGAGGACGTGCTCCCCCGTGGCGATCGCGGGCCACGCCTGCTCCTGCACGGCAGTGGGACCGGCGAACGCGCTCGTGAACCAGTCGCGGACGGCCGGGGTGAACGCGCGCAGGGACATCGCCTCCGAGGGTACCCGGGGCCTGCGGTCAGGAACGGTCCTGATTGCGGTCGGGGCGGGCGGCTGGCGCGCCCGCGGTCAGCGCCCGTCGGCGATCGCGCGTGCCTGCTCGAGCACGCCGTCGATCATCGGCTCGGTCAGCCGGCCGGTGAACGTGTTCTGCTGGGAGACGTGGAAGCAGCCCAGCAGCGGCAGCCACGCCCCGTCGTCGAACAGCGCGCCGTGCCCGAAGCGCGGCTTCGGTGGCCCGGCGGCCGGTGCGCCCGCGGCGCGGCGCAGCCGCAGCGCCGCCTCCCAGGCGAACCCGCCGAGGCACAGCACCACGCGCAGGCGGGAGAGCAGCTCGAGCTCGCGCACCGCCCAGGGCAGGCAGGTGTCGCGCTCGTCGGGCGTCGGCTTGTTCGCGGGCGGCGCGCAGCGGACCGCCGCGCTCACCCAGGTGTCGTGGAGCGCGAGCCCGTCGTCGCGCGCGACCGAGGTCGGCTGGTTGGCCAGGCCCGCGCGGTGCAGCGCCGCGTAGAGGAAGTCGCCGGAGCGGTCACCGGTGAACACGCGGCCGGTGCGGTTCGCGCCGTGCGCGGCGGGTGCGAGGCCGAGGACGAGGATCCGGGCGTCCGGGTCCCCGAAGCCGGGCGCGGGCCGGCCCCAGTACTGCTCGTCGGCGTAGGCGGCGCGCTTGACGGTCGCGACCTCCTCGCGCCAGGCGACGAGGCGCGGGCACGCCCGGCACTCCGTCATCCGCTCCTCGAGGACCGGGAGCGCCGGCGCGTCGGCGGCCTGGGCGACGACGTCGCGCGGCTCGAGCGCGGGCGGTGGTCCCGCGGTCACTCGCCGGCGTCGGCGAGCTCGGCGGCCTGGCCGAGCAGCCCGAAGAACAGCCGCTCGATGACGGGCTCGAGGTCGGTGGGGTCCTCGGGGACGCCGTGGCGCAGCTGGCGGTCGACGAGCGCCGCGATCGCGCCGACGATCGCGTAGGTGTCCTCCAGCGACGCGAAGTTCGGGGCGTCGTAGTGCGGGGCGACGGCCTTGTTGTCGTCGTAGAGCAGCTCGGCGAACAGCTGGAAGACGCGGTCGCGGCGCGCGAGCGCCGCGGGGCCGGCGCCGACGACCTCGACGAGCAGGGTCCGCGACGCGTCCGGGAACTGCGTGAGCGTCCCGAGGAAGGCGCGGACACCGCGCTCGATCCACTCGTGGTAGCTCTCCGACTCCCGGCGGTTGGCCCGCTGGTTGTCGGCCATCTCGCGCATGATGATCGCGGCCGCGTCGTCGAACAGGGCGATCAGGCACTCCTCCTTGTTGGAGAAGTGCTCGTAGAACGTGGCCTTCGACATGCCCGCCTCGCGGGCGATCGCCTCGGCGCTCGCGTCGGCGTACCCGACGCGGGCGAACACCGCGGCCGCCGCCTCGAACAGCCGCTTGCGCTGCACCTCGACGCGGACCTCGAGGGGCGGGGCGTGACGCCCGCGCGGCACGCTGCCGCCTGCGCTGCTGGTGGACGCCTCGGCCATGAGGCCATGCAAGGTACCCTCTCGCCGATGCCGACCGCCGCCCGCCCGCTCCTCGCCGTGCTCGTCGCCGCCACTGCGCTGGCGGGCTGCTCGGGCTCCGAGGAGAGCTCGTCGCCCGACTTCCAGGGCGAGCAGAAGCTCGTCGCCAACGTCGTGGAGGACCTCCAGGACGCGGGCCGCGAGCAGGACGCCGACCAGGTCTGCCAGCTGCTCAGCGAGCAGCTCATCACGACGATCCGCGCGACCGCGGGCGGCAAGGCCACCTGCGCCGAGGCGATCGACGACGCGATCCAGGACGCGGACTCCTTCGACCTCTCCGTGAAGTCGGTGACGGTCACCGGGACCACGGCCAAGGCGGTCGTCGAGTCCGAGGACCGCGACAAGAACGTCCGCGACACCATCCAGTTCGTCAAGGACGGGCAGCGCTGGAAGATCAGCGCGCTCGCCGGCTGACCCGCGGGCCGACGCCGTGCGGGCCGCGGTCCTCGCCGCACTGACCGCGGCCGCGACCCTCGCGCCGCTCGCCGTGGGCCCGGCGACCGCGGCCGCCGCCGTCCCGAAGGGCCCGTCGGGCAGCGCGTTCTACCGCGCCCCCGCGTCCGTCGTCCGCGGCCCGGCCGGCACCCCGATCCGGGCCCGCGCGGTCTCGCGCTCCAGCCACAACGCGGTCCCGGGCGCGTCCCGCACGCTGCTGGTCCTGTACCGCTCGCGGACCGCGGCCGGCCGTGCCGCCGCGACGTCGGGGCTCGTGTCGCTGCCGCGCGGCCGCGCGCCGCGGGGCGGCTGGCCGATCGTGTCGTTCGCGCACGGCACGAGCGGGATCGCGGACGCGTGCGCCCCCTCGCGCGACCGCCGTCCGTCGTCGGTGCGCGCCAACCGCGCGTACCTGACGCCGCTGCTGACGCGCTGGCTGAAGCGCGGCTACGCCGTCGTGCGCACGGACTACCAGGGCCTCGGGACCGCGGGCGCGCACGAGTACCTCGTCGGACGCTCGGAGGCCGCCGCGGTGCTCGACCTCGCGACCGCCGCGCGGCGACTGGACCGGCGCGTCGGACGGGCGCTGATCGTGGCGGGCCACTCGCAGGGCGGGCACGCGGCGCTGTGGGCCGGGGCGCGGGCGCGCGCGGTCGCCCCGGGCCTGCGGCTGCGCGGCGTCGTCGCCTACGCGCCCGCGTCGAACCTCGCCGACCAGATCGGCCTGGCGCGCGCGTACGTGACGCCCGGGTTCGGCTACTCCGCGTTGATCGGTCTGATCGTGCGGGGCCTCGACGAGGCCGGCCAGGTCGACCCGCGCGAGGCGCTCTCCGACGCGGCGCTCGCGCTGTACCCGAGCACGCTGACCACGTGCATCGGCGAGCTCAGCGGCCTCTCCTCCTGGGGGCGCCTGTCGCCGCGCGCGGTCCTGCGCTCCGACTACGACACCGCCCGCATCGCCGGGGTGCTGCGCGCCCAGGGACCGGAGACGCTGCGCTTCGGGCGCATCCCGGTCTACGTCGCGCAGGGCACCGCCGACCAGACGGTCCTGCCGGTCTTCACCCGCTCGCTCGTCGCGAAGCTGCGGGCCGGCGGGGCGCGCAGCGTCAGCGACCGCACGTTCTCGGGGGCCGACCACGGCACGATCATCACCCGCGCGGCCGCGTCGTCGACCGCGTGGATGGCCCGCCGCCTCGGCCGCTGACGCGCGGCCCGCCGGCGCGCTCAGGCCGCGCCGGCGCGCGCGTCCAGGTAGGCGGCCAGGCCGTCCTGCCACGGCGGCAGCACGACGGCGGGGTCGCGCTCGGTCCCGAGCACGCTGTACGCGGGCCGGGCGGCGGGACGGGGGAACGCGTCGCTGGTGGTCGGCACGACGCGGCAGGCGACGCCCGCCCGGTCGAAGATCTCGATCGCGAACTCGTTCCAGGAGACCGCGTCCTCGCCGGTCGCGTGGAAGAGGCCGGTGTCCTCGCGGCGCTCCGCGAGCTCCAGCAGGGCCGGGGCGAGATGGCCCGTCCAGGTCGGCCGCCCGATCTGGTCGGTGACGACGCTGATCTCGTCGCGGTCGGCGCCCAGGCGCAGCATCGTCTCGACGAAGTTCGTGCCGCCCGCCCCGTACACCCAGGCGGTGCGCACCACGGCGTGCCCGGCGTCCGCCTCGAGCACGGCCCGCTCGCCGGCGAGCTTCGTGGCGCCGTAGACGTTCAGCGGTCCGACCGGGTCGGACTCGACCCACGGCTCGGTCTTCGACCCGTCGAACACGTAGTCGGTCGACACGTGCACGAGCCGCGCGTCGATCGCCTCCGCCGCGTTGGCGAGCAGCCCGGGCGCGGTGCCGTTGGCGAGCATCGCGCGGTCCCCGTGCTCCTCCGCGCCGTCGACGTCCGTCCACGCCGCGCAGTTGACGATCGCGGTCGGCTGCGTGCGGCGCAGCGCCGCCTCGACCGCGTCCGCGTCGGTGATGTCGAGCTCGGCGCGCGTGAACGGCACGACCTCCAGGCCGAGGCGTCGCGCGTGCTCGACGGTCGCGCGGCCGAGCATGCCGGCCGCGCCGGTGACGACGAGCCGGGTCACGAGACGGGACGGCGGGCATCGGTGCGGAACGGCGACCCGTGCCGCGGGCACAGGGTCGCGCGACCGCCGGGGATCGGGCGCACGGGAGCGGACATCGACCGCAGAGCGTAGACACCTGCCATCGTTGCCGTCCGCATGGTGCAGCCCAACGACCACGACCGCTTCGTCCTCCGCCAGCGGGTGAAGCTCGTCATCAACCAGTACGCGTTCTCGGTCCCGCCGACCGATCCGGAGGCGGACGACGACGGGGAGGCGTTCTGCTTCGTCGAGCAGAAGCGGTTCTCGTTCAAGGAGGACATCCGCTTCTTCACCGGGGAGTCCAAGGAGGAGGAGCTGCTGCGGATCCTCGCCCGGCAGCGGTTCGACCCGCGCGCCACGTACGACATCAGCTCCGGCGGGCACGTCGTCGGCAAGATCCAGAAGGTGTTCGGCCGGTCGCTGCTGCGCTCGACCTTCACGCTCTACGACGCGCAGGAGAACGAGGTCGCCACCGTGCGCGAGCGCAGCATGGCGGTCGCGCTGTTCCGGCGTTTCGTCGGGCTGGTCCCGTACGTCGGGGATCTCGCCGACTGGCTGCCGATCCCCTACGACTTCGAGTTCCTCCGCGGCGAGGAGCAGGTCGGCATCATCCGCCGGCGCCGCTGGAAGTGGCGTGACGTCTACGACATCGACATGACGGCGGATCCGGGGAAGGCGATCGACCGCCGTCTCGTGCTCGCGACCGCGGTCGGCACCGACGCGCTGATGGCCCGGTAAGGATTTCGTCAGCGGGTTGTCACATCTGGGCTCCACGCTGGGTGGTGCAGGTCCCAGCCATCCAGTGAAGGAGACCCGATGCCCCGCACGACCACGTTTCTCACCGCCGCGCTCGCCGCCATGGCGCTCGCGAGCCCGGCCGTCGCGCTCGCCCAGAGCGCCCCGTCCCTGACCGATCCCGCGGGTGACGCGGTGGACCGCTACGGTCGCACCGTCGACGCCGCGGATCTGCGCGAGGGGAGCCTGCGGATCGAGGGCGACCAGCTCGTCGCCCGTACCCGCGTCACGGGCCTCGCGTCCTTCGTGTCCGCGTCGACCACCCTGCGGATCCCGGTGGAGAACGCGCGACCGCTGGACATCGGCCAGGTCATCGAGCTGACCGTGACCGCCGGTGACGTGAACGCCGGCGGGTTCGTCCGGGACGCCGACCCGCTCGACGGCACCGGCGGCGTCCCCGTGACGGGCACGGCAACCACCGACACCGCGACGGGCGTGCTGACGGCCCGGTACGCGCTGGAGGACATCAACCGGGCGCTCGACGCCCGCGAGGCCCAGCGCATCGGCGCGGGCACGTCGGTGTCCTACCTCGACGCGACCGCGACGGCCCGCCAGCGGGGGATCCTGCCCCGTGCCGCGAACGACCAGGCGTCCGCGCTCGGGCCGTTCACGCTCTAGCGCGTCAGTACACCCCACCGAGCTTGCGGTGGTCCCAGGTCGCGCGGCGCGTCTCGACGAACCGCATCGCGACGCGCTTGGCGGCCTGGGCGGCGATCAGCTGCCTGGCCTCGTCGGAGGACGCGGCGAGGTCGCCGCCGTAGCGGGCGGTGATCTCCAGGCCCAGCTGCGTGACCGCGTCGACGTCGCGGACGAGCTCGACGTCGGTCTCGAGCATCACGCCGCGCAGCAGGTGGTACTCGGTGCCCGCCTCGACCTGCAGGGTCGCGCGCGGGTCGCGCTCGAGGTTCTTGATCTTCTGGGACTTGCCGAACGTCCAGGCCCAGAGCTCCGGGGCCCCGTCGGGCCCGGTGTCGCGCACGACGTACCAGAGCGGCATCAGGTGCGGGAGACCCCGCACGCCGTTGGTGGCGCAGATGACGGTGCGCTCCTCCCCGAGGAAGGAGCGCACCTCATCGTCGGTCATCTGGATCTGCCCGCGGCGACTCATGCCGCGCAGCCTATCCGGGCGGCGGGCCGCCTAGAACTTCGGCTTGCCCTGGCCCTTCGGCGCCTTGGTGACAAGCTTGCCGCGCGCGTCACGGACGTTGATCTGCAGCGTCTGCCGGCTCGTGACCCGCGAGGAGCTGAGGTCGCCGCGGTACTCGAACACGAGCTTCCGGGTGAACAGGTTGCGCGGCATGATCTGCGTCAGCCGGCCGAGCTCGCGCGAGCGCAGGCCCGTCTTCACCAGCCGCTTCGTGCCGCCCGGGAGGACGTGGAACACGTCGATCCGCGCCCGCACGATGCTCTTGCCCGAGCAGTTGACGATCCGGCCGCGCGTCACGACGCGCTCCTGGCCGAAGCGCACGCCCAGCGTCTTGCGCCGGTTCTTCGCGAAGAACATCGTCAGCCGGCCACAGCCGCCGTTGGTGCCGTTGCGCACCGGGCTGGTGCCCGCACCGCTGACCGAGCCGGGCGTCGTCACCGTGACCGGGACGGGCACCGGGACCGTCTGGGTCGGGCCGGGGACCGTGGTCGTGGGGCCCGGGACGGTGGTCGTCGGACCGGGGACCGTGGTGGTTGGGCCGGGGACGGTCACGGTCGGGGGCGGCGGCTCCGCGTCGCAGGCGTTGCCGTTCTGCGAGGAGACGCGGCTCTCGCCGAGCACGACCGTCGCGAGCGGCTTGCCGATCACGTCGGCCAGCGCGCCGAGGACCTCGATCCGCAGCGCGGTCTGGGTCAGCGCCTTGCTGCCGTCGGCCGCGGTCGACGTCTCCTGGCGGTTGACGTACACCTTCGCGACTGCGCCGAGCGGCGAGTCGGTGAGCGGCACGGCGATGCCGTCGAGGACGGAGTCCAGCGGGATCGCGTTGCCCGCGATGCGCAGGTTCGTGACCTGGCTCGACCCGGTGAGGGTCGGCACGCCGGCGACGCACGAGGCGCTCGCCGTGCTCTGCACCGCGTCGGCGGTCACGAGCACGCCGCCCGGGATCGCCGACTGGATCAGCAGGTTCAGCTTCTCCGCCGAGGTCGTCGCCGTGTTCGTGCGCGTGTTGCGCGCCACGCCCAGCCCGGGCGTCACGGTCGTCTCGGCCTTCAGCACGTCGCCGACGACGGTCAGCGGCGTCACGTCGATGCGCTCCTGCGCGGACTGGCTGTCCGGCAGGCACGCCGGGCTGTCCGGCGCGGTCGCGCTGTTGCGGCCGTTGGCGAGCAGCGGCTCGACCGGGCTGGCCGGAAGGCCCAGCAGATCGGTCAGGCCCTGATCGACGCGGATCAGGCTCGCGCGACAGTTCCAGTTCGGTTGCGTGGTCGGCGCCTGCGCGGAGCCGATCGACGACCCGATGAGGACGCCCGTCCCTGCGAGCGCCGTGGTGAGCATCACTGCTCGGGTACCCCTGCCCATGTCGTGTCCTCTTGGTCGAGGGCCGGCCTCCCACAGCCGACCACGTGTGTACGAATCTTCCCCGATCGACCCGGGGCGCGCGAGGAATACCCGCGCACCCCGGGGGGCAATCAGGCGATCAGCGCTTCGGCCGGAAGGTGCTGATCGTCTCGCAGCCCTTGGAACGCCGGACCTCGTCCGGGTTCACGCGGGCCTTGTCGCGGCCACTGCCGCAGCTGACCGTCGCGGGCTTGCCGGCGGTCGCGGTGTTGATGAAGTCGTTGCCGGCCCCACCGAACACCTTGTCGGCGCCGAACGCCGCGTTGATGCTGTCGTTGCCCGAGCCACCGGAGAGGTAGTCCACCCCGGGGCCGCCGTTGAGCGCGTCGTTGCCGGCCAGACCGAACACGCGGTCGTTGCCGATCGCGCCGTTGACGTTGTCCTTGCCGGCCCCGCCGTCGAGGCAGTCGCTGCCACGGCCACCGTCGACCGCGTCGTTGCCGCCACGCGCGATGACGCGGTCAGCGCTGTTCGTGCCGGTGATGCGGTCCGCGCCGTTGGTGCCGGCGACCGCGAACTTCGGGCCGGGGCCCTTCACGCACGGGCTGTTCTTGTACAGCTGGCGCGCGACGTTCAGCGAGATGACCGTGCCACCGCTCGGGCCCTCGAACGGGCGGCCGATGACGACGATGCCCTGGCCGCCCGAGGCGGACGCGGGGATGATGCAGACGCCGTTGACCGCGTCGAACGACGAGCCGTTCGGGCACGCCTTGCTCGTGTTGGCCCCGCCGACGGACCCCTGCTCGTCGATGTCGGCCACGCCGTCACCGTCGGAGTCGATGTTCTCCGGCACGTTCGGGTTGCACGGCTCGCCCTGACCGCTGACGCGGGACTCGGCGATGATCACGTCCGCTAGCGGCGCGGCGCCCGCGGAGGGCAGCAGCTGGATGTGGGCGCCACGCTGGATCAGCGTGTTGCCGTCACGGATCTGCTCGTTGAGCTTGACCTTGACGATGACGCCGAGCGCGTCGCTGACCGCGTCGGTCAGCGGGCCGAGCAGCGGGTCGAGCGCGATCGGCTGGCCGCCGATGGTGAGCTTGACCGCGTCGCCGCCGCCCGAGAGCTCGAGCGCGCCGTTGACGCACTTCGCGGTCGCGAACGAGCTGACCGCGTCGGCGCCGATGACGATCGTGTTGCCGGCGTTGAGGCTGAGGTTCTCGACCGCGGCGCCCGAGGACGTCACGGTGTCGAGCGGACGGACGCCGTCGGGCGTCACGTCGGTGATGGCGTAGGCCGACTTGGCCTTGATCGCCGGCGCCAGCGCGACGGCGTCGGTCGTGTTCGGCAGGCCCGCCGAGCTGTCCACGCACTTGGCGCGCGCGGTCGTGACCGGGTTGAGCGTGCTCTGCCCGGCGACGGTCGCCTTCACGGCGTCCGCCGAGCAGTCGACCTGGTTGGCGGCGGCGGCCGGAGCGGCCGGCGCGACGGCGAACGCCGCGGCGATGGCGGCGATGGCGAGCGGCGTCCGACGCCGCGTGATGTGGCCGCGCGCCCCCGCGCGACGGCCGTGTCCCTGATTCATGTGGTCCTCCGTGTCGTGCGAGCCAGGCGTGGGACGGCTCACTCTGCCCGACCCAAGCGTAGGCCCTTTCGCGCCCGACCGCTTTCCCGGGAAACGGCTCGACGACGGGCCCGGATCACCTGATCCGTCCAGCGGACGGCTCAGCGCAGGCGCGCCACGGCCTGCGCGACGGCCCGCCGCGCCTCGGCGGGCTCGAGGACCGCGGCGTCCCCGGCCTCCTGGAGGACCGTCCGGACCAGGTAGTCCGTGCCCTTGTAGGGCCACTCGACGACGATCGCCCCGTCGGCGAGCTCCTCGGCGACCGGGCGCTCCTCGCGCAGCCACCGGGCCCGCTCGGGGGAGACCCACAGGCGCGCGGTGTGCGACGCCTCGACCTCGCCGGTGGTCAGCCATCCGTCCACGGCGGCGGCCGCGTCGACCTCCGGCCGGGGCACGAAGGTCTGCTCGAGGACCTCGACCTCCTTGATGCGGTCCAGGCGGAAGTGGCGGACGTCGTCCTTGTTCGGGTCGAACGTCGCGACGTACCAGCCCTCGCGGCCGTTGGTCAGCGCGTAGGGCTCGAGCGTCCGCTCGCTGAACTCGTCCTCGTTGCTCTTGTAGTAGACGATCCGCACGAGCCGGTGGGCGACGATCGCCTCGGACATCGTGCGGGCGATGTCCGCGTCGTCGGCGCCGCTGCGGGCGACCTGCAGGCCCTGCTCCATCGGGTCGTGCCCGAGCGCCTCGACGATCTTCTGCCGCGCGGGGGTCAGGGCGCCCTCGGGCAGGTGGTCGCCGATCAGGTCGATCGCGGCGATCAGCGCCTTCGCCTCCACCGGCAGCAGCCGGGCGGGGCGGTCGAAGTTGTCGGAGTACGGCTCCGGGTCGACCTCGATCGTGCCGTCGGCGAGCACCTCGGCGTAGAGGACGTAGGAGCCGCCCCCGAAGTTCACGACGTTCAGGACGTTGATGTCCTCGGCCAGCTCCTGCTCGGAGATCTGCAGGCGCTCGAGCACGTCGGCGACGACGAGCCGCTCTCCGGCCCGGCCGGCGTGGATGAGGATGCTGGCGAGCGTGACGAGCCGCGCGAACCGCTCCGGGCGGATCGCGGTCTCGCGCCGCGCGGACCCGGTGTCGGCCTCGACGGCGGCCCCGGCGGCGCCGTTGCCGAGCACCACGGGCGCGTGCTCGAGGGCGTCGCCGTCGTGGCGACGGGCGAGCAGCTCGATGCGCTCGTCGATGACGTCGCGCAGCGCGGGGGGCCCGAGCACGCGGGCGTGCTCGCCGAGGCGCAGCACCCAGGCCGCGAGCTGGCGGTCCGACGCGTAGGGGGTCGAGAAGACGATCGCGCCGTCGCCCTCGTCGGCGGGGCGGACCTCGCCGAAGCGGCCGAAGTGCCGCTCGACCTGCCAGGCGATCCGTCCGCCGATCCACACCTCGGCCGTGTCGACGACGTCCCCGTACTGCCACTCCGCGCGGTTGGAGTACGTGCGCGGGTCGAAGTCCGCGGGCTTCTTGAAGTCGTGCTCGGCCTTCGTCGCGTAGGCGACCTTGCCGCGGATCCGCGAGAGCCGGAACACGCGCAGCGCGCCGCGCTCGTGGCTGTGGCCGAGCAGGTAGAACTGGCCGCCCTGGAACAGCAGGTGGTACGGGTCGACCTTCCGGGCGCCCGTCTCGTCGCGGGCCATCGTGTAGTAGTCGAAGGTGATCGTCTTGTTGCGGAAGATCGCGGTCTCGACCTTCGCGAGGCGCTGCGACAGCTCGTGGCCGCCGGCGTTGCCGCGGACCCCGAGCGCGAGGCCCGCCTGGTCGGGGGTCTGCAGCGGGCTCGGCCGGCCCCAGGTGATCTGCTGGAGCGCCAGACGCAGCGGCTCCGCGTAGGCGAACTCGCCGTCCAGGAGGCTCAGTGCGGTCTGCAGCGACGCGAGCTCCTCGTCGGAGAAGGCGATCGGCGGCAGGTGGAAGTTCTCGGGCCGCAGCGAGTAGTTCTCCTGCTCGGCGACGCCGTCGACGGGCTTCTCGACGGTCAGCTGGATGCCGAGGGACTCGAGCTCGGCACGGTCCGCGTAGAACCGCCGCGCGAACGCGTCCTCGTTCATGCCGCTGTAGCCCTCGACGTCCCTGCGGATCTCCAGCGCCGTCACCGGACGGCGCTCAGCCATGAGGTACGAGATCAGGGAGAGCTGGCGAATCAGCTTCTCGGTGTCCTTCGCCATCGGCTGGTCACCTTAGACGCACGGGGCGGGCGGCGGGCTTCGGTGGCGGCCCGCGCGCCGGATTCCCCGCATTCTCCGGTCGTTCGTGGGAGGGTCGGTGACCGCTGTGACGAAGGTCACGGACGCGGTAGCCTCGCTGCCGGGAGAGACCATGACCAAGCTCGTAATCGTCGACGACCACGAAGCGCTGCGGGAGGGCCTGGCCGCGCTGCTGTCCGGGAGCGGCCTGGAGATCGTCGGGGCGGCCGGCAACGTCGCCGCCGGTCTGGATCTCGTCGAGCACACCGGGCCGGACGTCGCGCTGCTCGACATCCGCCTGCCGGACGGCAGCGGGATCGCGCTGACCCGCGAGCTGCTCGCCCTGCATCCCGATCTCGGCGTCGTCCTCTACACGGGGGACAGCGACGCCGAGCTCCTCTACGACGGCCTCGACTCGGGCGCGCGCGGCTACGCGCTCAAGGCGGGCTCGATGGACGAGCTCGTGTCCGCGATCGAGCGCGTCGCCGCCGGCGGCACGTACGTCGACCCGCGCCTGGACCGCATCCTGCTGTCGCCGCGCGCCACCGCCAACGTGCCGCAGCTCTCGCCGCGCGAGCGGGAGATCATGCACCTGATGGCCGAGGGCATGACGGCGGAGCGGATCGGCGAGGAGATCACCGTCAGCGTCGAGACCGTCCGCACCCACGTGCGCAACGTCATCCGCAAGCTGCAGGCGCGCAACCGCGTGCACGCGATCGCGATCGCGCTGGAGCGCGGCGAGATCGCGCTCGACCACTCCGAGGACTGACCGTGGACGACGCCGAGGAGCGGCTCGCCCGGCTCGTGCACGACGTCCGCACGCCGCTGACGATCGTGCTCGGCTTCAGCGACATGCTGCGCCGCCGCGGCGAGGACCTCGAGCCCGAGCAGCGGGCCGAGTTCGTGCAGCGCCTCGACGAGGCCGCGCGCGACATCCAGCGGCTGCTGGACGAGGCGCGCCCGACCTGACGGGTCAGGCCGCGTCGCGCGCCGCGCCCGCCGGATCGGTCCGGGCGGGTCGCGCGCCGAAGTACGCGCTGCCGCTGATCGCCCGGTCGTAGCCCGACCAGGAGGCGCCGGGCGCGAGCTCCTTCTCGAGCCGGTCGAACGAGCCGAGACGGCCGCCGAGGTTGTCGATCATGTGGACGAGCGTCGCCTCGCGCGTGACCGGCACGACGGGGCTGCCGTGCTCGAGCGTGCCGTGGTGGCTGAGGATGATGTGGAGGATCGCGTCCGCCGTCGCCTGCGGGAAGCCGGGCAGGTCCTCGATCAGCCGCCGGACGCGGTAGTAGCCCATCGGGATCTCGCCCTGCAGGCGCCCGAGGTCGGTCATGTCGGGGGCGGCGGGCTCGCGCGTGTACGCGTCGAGCTTGCCGATGTCGTGCAGCAGCGCGCCGGTGACCGCGACGTCGCGGTCGATGCCCGGGAACGTCGCACTGATCGCGCCGACCGCCTGGGCGACCGTCAGCGAGTGCTCGAGCAGGCCGTGCGTGTAGGCCTGGTGGTAGCGCTTGGCCGCCGGGGCGACGGAGAAGTGCTCCCACGTCGCGGTGTCCGCGCCGAAGACCGCGTCGAGCAGCCGGCCGAGGTGCGGGTCCTGGACGGTGGCGATCAGCTCGCGCAGGTCGGCCTCCATCCGCGCGAACGGCTGCGGCGGACCGTCCTGCAGCGCGGCGGCGTCGTAGTCGCCCTCGGCGACCGGGACCCACTGGGCGACCTCGAGCTGGCGGCCGTAGCGGGCGTCGTCCACGAGCTCCCCGACCACCCGCACCGCGATCCCGGGGGCGAGCGCGGCGCCGAGCTCGTCGAGGTCCTCGCGCACGATCGCGGTGACCGCCCCGCTGCGGTCGCCGACGGTCACGCGCAGGTACGGGCTCCCGTCCTTGCGGGTGCGGGGCTCGGCCCGACGCACCAGCAGCACCTCGTCGATCGGGCCGGGCTCGAGATCGCGCAGCAGCATCGCGGCGAACGGTAGGGGCGCGCCCGGACGACGCCCCCGTTCGCCGGCGAGGAAGTCCCTGCAAATGAGCGATTCGGGTCGGGCGCCGTCCGGCGTTCAGGGCTGCTGGCGGCGGCGCCGCGCGTCGCGCCGCAGCAGCTCGTCGCTGGCCTCGTCGGGCCACACGCCGTGGCGGTCGAAGAAGGCGCGGGCGTCCGCCTCGTCGTGGCGGTCGCGCTCCCCCGAGTAGCTCATCCGCAGCAGCACGTTGAACAGCCAGATCGACAGGCCCGCGCCGATGATCCCGGCGCCGCCCTCCAGAGCGATCTCGTCGCGCCCGATCACGATCACCGCCAGCCCGCCGACCACGACGATCGCCGGGAGCCAGGTGCGGACGAACGAGATGACGACACGGGCGGTGATCGGACCACCATCGCACACCGCGCAGGCCACGGGCGGGCGCCGGTCGCGCCGCGTGGGGTCAGCCCGAGCCGTCCGCTCCGGGAGCCCGGACGCCCGCCGGCGGCGCCGCCTCGCCGCGCTGCAGCGCCGCGACGTCCCGGCGCCAGAGCTCGCGCTGGATCCGCCAGCGGCCGAAGCCGATCACCGACCGCAGCGCCACGAAGGTCAGCAGCACGAACACGACCGCGACCGCCAGCGCGCCCTGCACCGGCCGGCCGGAGTTCACGACCTCCTCCGCGGCGCCCCGCCAGTCGACGCCGACGACGGTGGAGACGGCGAACGCGATCAGCAGCACGGTCGTCAGGCGCCCGACGAGCTCCAGTGCCTGGTTCAGCCGGGTCAGCTGCGCCCACGTCAGGCGGCCGACCGTGTGGCGCTCGAAGAACGTCGCGCGGCGGGTGCGCTCGGGCGTCAGGCGGCGCGCGACGAGCCGCGAGGCGCGCGCGGCGACCGTACGGGCCCGGCCCACGCGCTCACCCGCCGTAGAAGTGGATCGCCCGGTCGGCGATCGCGCGCGTGTCGCGCTCGTTGGAGACCGCGTTGAAGACGGACGCCACGCCCGGTATCAGCCGTCCCGCGACGCGCGTGCCCATCTGCTTGCCGACCATGTTCATCAGCGTCCGCGTGAGCTTGCGGTCCTGCGAGTCGGTGATCTTCTTGTCGACGAACGCGCTCGCGACCGGGGTGCCCGTCCCGTCGAGCGCGGCGCGCGCCTCCGCCGGGTCGGGGTAGAGGCCCTGCAGCACGAGCAGCTCGGCCGGGCGCATCGGGTCGTAGGGGTCGAACCCGTAGGCGCCGGCGACGTAGAAGACCACGCGCGACTGGATCCAGGCGAGCGCCACGAGGTCGGGGACGACCGTCACCCAGCCGCCGAGCCCGGTGGCCGCCCCGCCGAAGCGGGCGAGCGTCGCGTGGCGTCGCTTGGCGCGCTTGGCCAGCTCCTCGGGGCCCATGCGGAACTCGCGGCGCATCTGGTCGAGCCAGACCGTGGCCGACGGCGCGTGCTGGTCGGCGGCGGCGAGCGCGAGCGTCTCGGGGGCGCGGACCGGATCGGCGCGCAGCCGGTCGATGATGCCCTCCGGGATCAGCGGGCGGTCCCCGTCGTCCCCGTCGTCGGCGTGGTCGGGCGGCGTCGTGGACACGCACGGAGGATCGCAGAGCGGCGCTTGCACGGCGTCTGGCCGCCCGGCCAGAATGGCGCTCGTGAAGCAGCCCCTGATCGAGGAGCGCCGCAGCTACGGCGACGTCACGACCCGCGTCCTGGAGCTGCCCGGTGCCGGTCCGCCGGTGGTGCTCTTCCACGGCTACGCCGACAGCGCCGACACCTGGCGGTCCGCGCTGGACCTGCTCGCGCGCGAGGACCGTCGCGTCCTCGCCGTCGACCTGCCGGGCTTCGGTCACGCCGACCGCCTGGACCGGGACGAGCCGATCCTCGAGCAGCTCGACCGCTTCGGCGCCGCCGTCGTGCGCGAGGTCGCCCGCGAGCACGGCGACGTCACCGTCTGCGGCAACTCGCTCGGCGGCTGCCTGTCGCTGCGGCTCGCGCAGGACCCGCAGCTGCCGATCGCCGTCTGCGTCCCGGTCGCGCCCGCCGGCTTCGACCACCCGCTCTGGTTCCGGGCGATCGAGGGGGACCGCTTCGTGCGCCTCGCCCTGCGCGCCCCGCTCCCCGGGCCGGTCCTGCGCTCGGTCGTCGGCGAGGCGTACCGGCAGCTCGCGTTCGCCCGCCCGCGCGACCCGGGCGCCGCGGTCGTCGCCGCGTTCACGCAGCACCTCGCGACCCAGCGTGACGTGCGGCGCATCCTCGCCACCGGCAGCCGCATGCTCCCGGAGCTCTCGCGACCGTTCCGGCTGCGCGAGATCGGCGTGCCCGTCGTGCTGATCTGGGGGGGACCGCGACCGGATGGTCGCCCACCGCGGGTCGCGGCACGTCCTCGCCGCGCTCCCGGACACCCGGCTGGAGCTGCTGGAGGGGATCGGGCACTGCCCGCAGGTGGAGGCGCCCGTGCGGTTCGTCGACCTGCTGCTCGAAGCCGCGCCTGCAAGCGCGCTTGCGGCCGGGCGCTGACCGGCCCGGCGGACCGGGGGCGCCCGCTACCCTCGACCGGTGAAGAACCGCCGTCTCGCCCTGCTGTGCGCCGCCACCGGCGCCCTCTCGCTCACCTCCGCGGGTGCTGCGACCGCCCAGGACCCCGCCGCCACGCCGACCCCCGCGGCCACGCCCGCGCCGGCCACGACGACGCCCGCCCCGGAGCGCCGGATCGCCGACGGGATCACCGCCGGGGGCGTCGCGCTCGGCGGTCTGACGCTCGACGAGGCGGCCGCCCGGCTCGAGCAGCTGCTCGGCGCGAAGGTCCGCCGCGACGTCGTCCTGAAGGTCGGCGGCCGGACCTTCCGGCTCGACGCGCAGACCGCGAAGCTCGAGTTCGACACCGTCACCACCGCCAAGCGCGCGCTGTACGCCAAGGCGCCGGGCGGCGCCGGCAGCGGCGGCACCGCCGCCGGCTCGGCCGTGCCGCTGGCGATCACCAGCTCGACGCTCGCGATCCGCTCCTGGGCGCAGTCGGTCGCCGGGAAGGTCTCGCGCGCGCCGCGCGACGCCGAGCTGCGCATCGGCCTCAAGCGGCTCGACGTCCGCGCCTCGAAGAAGGGCCGGCGGCTGGACTGGAAGGGCACCGAGAAGCTCGTCAAGGGCGTGCTCGCGGACGCGAGCACCTCGCGCGTGCTCAGCCAGAGCGTCAGCGCCGTGAGGCCCGCGGTCACCTACGCGACGCTGCAGCGCCGCTACTCCACGGTCCTCACCGTCTCCAAGAGCGAGTTCAAGCTCCGTGTGTTCAAGCGCCTGAAGTTCTCCAAGAGCTACGGGGTCGCGGTCGGGCAGCCGGCCTACCCGACGCCGTCCGGGCGCTTCGCGATCCAGAACAAGCAGGTCAACCCGACCTGGTCGGTGCCGAACTCGCCGTGGGCGGGTGAGCTCGCGGGCACCACCGTGCAGGGCGGCACCGCCGCCAACCCGCTGAAGGCCCGCTGGATGGGCATCGTCAACGGGGTCGGCATCCACGGCACGGGCGAGGAGTACTCGATCGGGTCGCGGGCGTCGCACGGCTGCATCCGCATGCGCGTCGCCGACGTGATCGACCTGTACCCGCGCGTGCCGGTCGGCACGACCGTGCTGATCCGCTGAGCCACCGCCGCCGCGCGCCAGGTCGCGTGAACGCGACGTGAACGCCCCTGTCCCGCGGCGCGGTCGTGGGGCAGGATGGCGGGGTGACGCGCACACGTCTGCTTCCGTCGCGGCTCGCCGCGCTCGGCCTGCTGCTGCTGGCCGCGATCACCTGGGCGCCCTCGGCGGCCCGGGCCGCCGGTCCTCCGGACATCCGCCACGTCTGGACGATCGTGCTCGAGAACAAGGACTACGAGGACAGCTTCGGTCCCGACACCGAGGCGCCGTACCTCGCCCGCGAGCTCACCGCGCGCGGCAAGCTCCTGACGAACTACCACGGCACCTCGCACGCGTCGCTGGGCAACTACCTGACGCTCGTGTCCGGCCAGGCGGTGAACGTCGTCACGCAGGCCGACTGCGCGATCTTCAGCGACATCTTCCCGGGCACCCGCACCCCGGACGGGCAGACGCTCGGCGCGGGCTGCGTGTTCCCGCGGTCGGTCCGGACGATCGCCGACCAGCTGCAGGAGCGCGGCCTGCGCTGGCGCGGATACATGGAGGACATGGGCAACACGCCCGGGCAGCCGCCGACCTGCCGGCACCCGCGCATCGGGGCGGTCGACGACACGCAGGCCGCCCGCGCCGGCGACCAGTACGCGACGCGGCACAACCCGTTCGTCTACTTCCACTCGATCATCGACGACCCGGCCCGCTGCGCCGAGCACGTCGTCCCGCTGGATCGTCTCGAGCAGGACATCGCGCGGCCGGAGACGACCCCGAACTACGCGTTCATCACCCCGGACCTCTGCAACGACGGGCACGACGCGTCGTGCGTCGACGGGGGTCTCGGCGGCCTGCCCGCGGCCGACGCGTTCCTGCGCCGGTGGGTGCCGAAGATCCTCGCCTCACCGGGCTTCGCGCAGCACGGCATGCTGATCATCACCTGGGACGAGGCGAACATCGACCCGGACTCCTCCACCGCGTGCTGCGGCGAGCCGACCGGGCCGAACACGCTCGCGCCCGGCCTGCTCGGGCCGGGCGGCGGTCGCACCGGGTCGGTCGTGCTGTCGCCGTTCGTGCAGCCGGGATCGCGGACCGACACGCCCTACAACCACTACGCGCTGCTGCGCTCCGTCGAGGACGTCTTCGGCCTCGACCACCTCGGCTACGCGGCGATGCCCGGCCTGCGCGCGTTCGGCGAGGACGTGTACGACCGGACCGCGCCCGCGCCGGTGCCGGCCGGTCCGCCGCGGTGCGTGTCCGCCCGCTCGGGGCGCGTGGTCGCCGCCGCCCGGCTGCGGCCGTCGGCGCGCGGCGTGCTGTTGACGTTCCGCGCGCGGCGCACCGCGCGCGTGCGGATCACGGTCACGCACCGCTCGGGCCGCCGGGTGACGCTGCGCCGCCTGACGCGGGTGCGCGCGTGCCGCGCCTACCAGGTGCGGCTGCCCGACGACGTCGTCCGGGCGCGCGTCGTCGGGGCGGGCCGGACGGTCGCGGTCGCGCGCACGGCGAGCGCCGAGCACGACGAGGAGGCCGAGGGCGCGGCGTCCTAGCCGGCGATCGTCTGGACGAGCAGGAAGACGTTCAGCGCGACGATCAGGGCGGCCACGATCGCGGCGACCGCGGTCGTGACCGGCCGGTTCACGAGCGCGCCCATGACCGCGCGGTCGCGGGTGATGAGGACGACCGGGATCAGCGCGAACGGGATGCCGAAGCTCAGCACCACCTGGCTGAGCACGAGCGCGTCGGTGGCGTTGATGCCGAGCGCGAGCACGACGAGGGCGGGCGCCATCGTGATCCCGCGGCGCAGCGCCAGCGGCAGGGTGCGGTCGATGAACCCCTGCATCACGACCTGGCCCGCGTAGGTGCCGACGCTCGAGGACGCCAGGCCGGAGGCCAGCAGCGCGAGCGCGAACGCGAGCGCGGCCCCGCTCCCGACGAGCGTGTCGAAGCCGGCGTGGGCCTCCTCGATCGTGTCGACCGGGACGCCCCCGCCGAAGAACAGCGAGGCGGCGATCACGAGCATCGACATGTTCACGAGGCCCGCGATGCTCATGGCGATCGTCACGTCGATCCGCGAGAACCGCAGCAGCCGGCGGCGCTCCTCGTCGTCGCGGGCGACGACCCGGTCCTGGGTCAGCGCGGAGTGCAGCCAGATGACGTGCGGCATGACGGTGGCGCCGAGGATGCCGGCGGCGAGCAGGACGCTGTCGGTGCCTTCGAACGACGGGACGAACCCGGCCGCGGCGTCTCCGGCGTCGAAGCCGATCCGCAGCGTGTCGTAGAGGAAGCCGCCGAGGATCACGAGCAGGAAGCCGACGATCGCGACCTCGAAGCGCCGGTGGCCGCGCGCGGTCAGCCCGAGCACGACGAACGAGACGGCGGCGGTGATGAGCCCGGACGCGAACAGCGGCACGCCGAACAGGAGGTTCAGGGCGATGGCCGCCCCGATGAACTCGGCGAGGTCGGTGGCCATGGCGATCAGCTCGGCCTGGATCCACAGGCCCCAGCGCACCGGCTCGGGGTAGCGCTCGCGGCAGAGCTCGGCGAGGTTGCGCCCGGTCGCGATGCCGATCTTCGCCGTGAGGTTCTGGATCAGCATCGCCATGAGGTTCGCGGCGAGGATCACCCACAGCAGCAGGTAGCCGTACTCGGCGCCCGAGGAGATGTTCGTGGCGAAGTTGCCCGGGTCGACGTAGGCGATCGAGGCGACGAACGCGGGGCCCAGGAGGGCGAGACGGCTGCGCTTCGCATCGAGCACGACGCGAAGTTTGGCACATCAAAAAATCAGCGGACGGTCGTCCAGCGCGCGACCGACGGCGCGCCGTCCTTGCTCAGCGCGAACAGCATCCACGGGCCGGGCGGGGCGACCGACGGCCGCCGCGGACCCTGCACCGTGAGCACCGTCCGCGTCCCGACGGTCCGGCGGCGCAGGACCCGGAGCTCGACGAACCGCTGGTTCATGTCGAGCGCGTGCGTCGTCGCCGACGGGGCGAGCATCGTCACGCGCCCGGGCGCCGGGCCCGTCACCGTCAGGGTGAAGGACCGCCGCGCGCCCACGCGGCGCGGCCCCGCCACGATCCGCGGACGCTCGCCGCGGAACAGGTACGGCGGCTCGTACAGCTCGGCCGTGTCCCCGTCGCGGTTGGGGTTGGCGTCGTCGCCCGCCGACCAGACGCGGCCGTCGGGCAGCAGCACCCCGACCGAGTGGTAGGTCCGGTCCTCGCGCTGCGACGGGCCGAGCCGCCACCGCTTCGTGCGCGGGTCCCACAGCTCGACCGCGCGGTTCTTCGGGTCGGCGGTGAACGCCGCGTCTCGCTTCGTGATCCCGGTGCCGCCGCCGAGCGTGACCATCGACCCGTCCGGCAGCAGCACGGTGTTCGGCCAGTTGCGCCCGCGGTGCTGGGAGGGGGACGGCTCGAAGCCGCGCGCGCTGCGCCGCTCGTCGAACGTGACGGTCGTGCGGTAGGCGGCCTGGTCCTGCCCGGTCCGCGACGGGGCGAGGAAGTCGGCGCCGCCGATGAGCATCGCCTCCGGCGAGGCGCCGGTCCGCGACGGCACCGGGACGAGGTTGCCGCCGCCGCGGTCGGCGGGCAGCGGCGACGTCGCCTTCCAGGTCAGCGTCCGGGGGTCCAGCAGTCCGACGTCGCCCTTGATCGGGCCGGCGAGCAGCACGCGCGAGGAGGGCATCAGCAGCATCCCCGGGTACGTCCAGGTCAGCCGGTCGCCGCTCGGGGCGTGCGTCACCGTGCGGCCGTCGGCCGAGATGATGTCGAGCGTCTGCGTGAACGACGTCGGCTTGCTCGCGTCGAAGCCGCCGAGCACCGCGACCCGCCCGTCGGCGAGCTTCACCTGCGTCGGGTACCAGCGCGGCACCGTCATGTCCTGGGAGCGCGCCCAGGTCTCGGTCCGCGGGTCGAAGATCAGCACGATCTTCAGGCCCGGCGGGTTCGTGTAGCCCTTCTGGAACCAGCGCAGGTCCAGCGTGCCGCCGGTGACGAGCACGCGCCCGTCGGCGAGCAGCAGCTGGCCGGAGCAGTAGAGCGGGACCCGCTCCTCCACGCCGTCCCCGTCGACGTCGATCAGCGGCGGCGGCACCGGCTTGAACGCCGACGGCCCGGTGCCCTTCGCCGGGTCCCAGATGGTCGCCGCGCCGCTGGTCTGCTGGTGCGAGGTCGGGTTGGCGGTGATGATGTGCTGGGTCCAGTCGAAGCCCCAGAACAGCACCTTGCCGGTCGGCATCAGCGTCGCGTGGATCGCGTAGTGCGGCAGGTCGGAGGTGTCCGCCGACCAGCGGCCCAGCCGCGCCAGGGCGGCCTTCGTGCGCGGCTGGCGCGGCAGCGTGGAGCAGCGCTCCTGCCCGGTCGGGCGCCCCAGCGGTGGCCGCGGCCGCTCCTCGAACTGGTTGGCGGCGCCGCGCGGCCGGCACGGGTCGAAGCCGGGATCGCCGTCCGGGGCGGGCGGCAGGACGGCCTGGCGCTGGGCGAGGTGCTGCAGCGCGTGCTCGCGCCCGAGGATGCTCGTCTCGACCGCGAGCTGGACGCGACCCTGCGCGTCGAGCGTGCGCGTGTACAGCCCCGGGTTCTCGACCCGGGGTCCGTGGGCGCTCGCGGGAGCGGCGGCCATCCCCAGGACGGGGATCGTGCACGCGACCAGACCCGTGAGCGCGAGCCCCCTGAAGCGCGCTCCCATGCGCGGCACTGTAGTGGCGGCGCGGACGGCGCGCGCCGCCCGCGTCTCACCCGGCGCAGCGGCGTCGCATGTCCGCCTTGTCGGCCGGGGTGACGGGCAGGCGGTAGCGGGTCGCGACGCGCGCGATCCGCACGACGTACGCGCAGCGGATCGCCCGGTTGGGCGGCAGCCAGGACGCGGGGCCGGACGCGTTCTTGCGCTGGTTGGCGGCGCCGTCCACCGCGAGCAGGTTGAGCGGGTCGTTGGCGAACTGCGCGCGGCGCACCGCGGGCCAGTCGCGGGCGCCGAGCTGCCAGGCGTAGAACAGCGGGATGACGTGGTCGATCTGCACCTCGGTCGGGCGCGCCTTGGAGAACGCGATGGTGCGACCCGTGTACGGGTCCGGGAGCAGGCCGTCGAGCACGACGCAGTCGCGGCC
Organism: Conexibacter sp. W3-3-2; assembly: GCF_009707605.1. Taxonomy (NCBI): domain Bacteria; kingdom Bacillati; phylum Actinomycetota; class Thermoleophilia; order Solirubrobacterales; family Conexibacteraceae; genus Conexibacter; species Conexibacter sp. W3-3-2. Next base: position 3,363,099 of record NZ_WLYW01000001.1, read on the forward strand.
GGTCGCGTCGGGGGTGCCGGGGCGCAGCGTGGGGGCGCGCAGGTCGCGGCGCAGGACGTCCTCGCGGGTGCGGCAGTCGTTGCCACCCCAGGTGATCGGGGCCTCGTCGGTCCAGTCGGGGCCGAACGCCTCGCGCGCGTAGCCGCCGCGACCGCGGCGCGGTCCGGTCCGCACGCCCGCGATCAGGGCGCGCACGCGCGGCGCCTCCGCGGCGGTCGGGGGCGTCAGGCCCGGGTGGACGCCGAGCACGTCGGCGACCGCGCTGCGCGGGGTGGGCGCCTGGCCGGGACCGGTCCGGACGGGCGCGACGCGCACCGCCCCCACTGGCGCCGGGGTGTCGTCGTGGGCCCGGTCGGCGCTCGCGCCCGCGCGCGGGCCGGTGTCCGCGCAGGCGCCGAGGGCGAGCACGGCGAGGAGCAGGGGAATGGCGCGCGCGGGCACCACCCCATGGTGGCCCGTGCCGCGGCGGCGTGGGCGCCGTCGTGCAGGACGGTCGCTCAGGCGGCGGCGGGGACCCGGGGGGTCGGCGTCGCCGCGGTGCCGGAGCCGAAGCTGCCGCGCGCGATCTCGCGGTGGCGCCAGCGCAGGTAGTCGGGCCCGAGCGTGCGCGCCACGCGCGGGAGCACCGGGGTCGTCGCGCGCGAGGCGGCGCCCAGCGCCTGCAGCTCGCGGCGCTGGCCGGGGGTGAGGCGCAGGTGGAGCTTGCGCTGGGCGCTGACGGGCAGCAGGCCGATCGTCGCGAGCTGCAGCGTGCGCGTGGCGGGCAGGCGCAGAGCCTTCCAGGTGCGCGGCCCGAGGCCGGGGACGGGCGGGGCGGCGGGCTCGACGATCGTGCGGAGCACGAGGTCGACGACGTCGTTGCGCTCCAGGCGGGTGTCGACGATCTCCTCGACGTAGGCCTGGAAGCCGCCCCAGGTGGCGGGGAGGTCGCGCTCGCGGATGCCGAGCAGCCGGCCGAGGCCGCGCCACTCGCCCCAGAACCGCTCGGTCTGCGCGGGGCTGAAGGGCCGGCCGAACCGCTGGTGCGCGCCGACGATCGAGACCGCGAGCGTCGCGTGGACCCAGGCGTAGGCCTCGGGCTCCAGCGCGTGGTAGCGGCGGCCCTGCGGGTCGACGCCCTTGATCCTCGTGTGCATCGCGCGCATCCGCCGGCCGGTCTCGGCGGCGCGCTCGGGGCCGCCGTAGACGAGCAGGTTCACGTAGTCGAGCGTGCGGAACAGCCGACCCCACGGGTCGGTGACGAAGTCGGAGAACTCGCGCACGCCCCCGGCGACGGTCGGGTGGGCGACCTGGAGCATCAGGGCGGTCCCGGCGCCCGTCATCGCGCGGGCGTCCCCGGCGCGCCGCCAGGTGATCGACGACGCGTCGACGGCGTAGCGGTGGGCCTCGGCGGGATCGGGCAGGACGGACGCCATGCCGCGATGGTACTCGCATGCACATCTGAGTACCACCCTTCGCGTCTAGGATCGCCCCAGCGCATGCGCACCGTGCCCGCCACCGACGACCGTCAGGAGCTCGCCGAGCCCGCCCGCGCGGCGATCTCGGCCTCCGCCGCCGACCTCGCCGCACGCATCGAGGAGGTCCGCGAGCTCGTCGACGAGCGCATCGTCGGCAGCGTCGCCGACCTCGCCGTCGGCGGCGACGAGCTGTTCGAGAACCTCGCCGCCTCGACCCGCGCGCACATGGTCCTCATCTCCGGGATGCTCGGCGCCTGGGCCGACCCCCGGGAGGCGCACCCGCCGCCGGAGTCCGTGCGCTGGGCGCGGGACTTCCTGCGCGTCGGGGTGCCCGTCGACCGGCTCATGCGCAGCTACCGGCTCGGGCACGCCGCGTTCTGGGCCTGGTGGCAGGAGCGCCTGCGCGAGCACGCCGACGACGTCGACGTGCTCGCCGAGGCGATCGCCGCCACCTCCGCCTGGACCTTCGCCTACGTCGACGCGGTCCTGCAGCCCCTGATCGACGACCACGTCGAGCAGCAGTCCCGGGCCGGCGCCCGGGCCGAGAGCGTGCGGATCGCCGAGGTCCGCGCCCTGCTGGACCGCAGCGCCCCGGCCCCCGATCCCGACCGCGCCGGTGCCCGCCTGCGCTACCTGCTCCGTCGCGGCCACGTCGCGTTCGTCGCCGTCGCCGTCCCGGGCGCCGACGGGCGCGACCCGGACCCGCAGACCGCGCTCGAGCGGCTCCCGCGCACCCTCGTCGAGCAGCTCGCGCTGCCCGAGCCGCCGCTCGTCGTGCCCGCCGCCGGGGACGCCGTGCACGGCTGGATCGGCGGGCGCGCCCTCCCCGCCCCGGCCGACCTCGCCGCCCTGCGGTTGCCCGGCGTCGTGCTCGCGTTCGGGGGAGCCGGGGACGGACTCGACGGCTTCCGCGACAGCCACGAGGAGGCGCGCGAGGCGGCGCGCGTCGCGCGCCTGTGCGGCCGTCGCCCCGGCAGCACCGTCACCTACCGCGACACCGCCGTCCTCGCCCTGCTGACCGCCGACGGGGACCGCGCCCGCCGCTTCGCCGGCGACGTCCTCGGGGCGCTGGCCGACGACAGCGACGGCTCGCGCCGCTTGCTGGCCACGCTCGCGGTCTTCCAGGAGGAGCAGCTGAGCTTCGCCCGCACCGCGCGGCGGCTCGGCGTGCACCAGAACACGATCGCCTACCGGGTGCGCCGCTGCCTCGAGCTCTGCGGGGAGGAGGACGCGGGCTCCCTGCGCCTGCGCGCCGCCGTCGCCCTCGTCGCCACGCTGCGCGACCGCTGACCGTGCCGCGCGCCACGCCCGACCCGCCCGCCGACCTCGTCACGGTGCTCGCCCGCGCCGCGACCGGCGCGGCCGCGGCCACCGACGAGACCGAGGACCGGATCCTCGACGCGGCGCTCGCCGAGCTCGCGCAGCGCGGGACGCGCGCGACGACGATGGACCACGTCGCCGCACGCGCCGGCGTCGCGCGGATGACCGTGTTCCGCCGCTTCGGCTCGAAGGCCGCGCTGGTGGAGCGGCTGCTGGTCCGCGAGGTCACCCGCTTCCTCGCCACGGTGCAGCGGCGGCTCGCCGACCACGACGACCCGGTCGACCGCGTCGCGGAGGCGTTCGTGCTGTGCGTGCGCCTCGCGGCCGGGCATCCGCTCGTCGCGCGCCTGACCCGCGACGAGCCCGGCGGCCTGCTGGAGCAGCTCACCCACGGCGACCCCTCGCCGCTGGAGCTCGGCCGGTCGTTCGTCGCCGCCACGATCCGCGCCGACCACCCGAGCGCCCGCGTGCGCGACGACGCCGACGACGTCGCCGACGTCCTCGTGCGCCTCGCGCTCACCTACGTGCTCGTGCCGGGCGGCTCGGCCGCCGCGGACGACGACGAGGCCGTCCGCGCGTTCGCCCGCCGGGTCCTCGGGCCGCTCGTCACCTGAGCGGGCCGGGCCGGGCGCCGCTCAGGCGCCGGGGCGGGCGGCGGCGAGCGCCCGGACGGTGCCGAGCAGGTCGCCGCTGGGGATGCTGATCATCGTGTCGACGCCCGCATCCGCGTACGCCTGCAGCCGCGCCGGCAGCCCCTCCGGCGTCGTGGCGATCGCGACGCGCTCGAGCAGCTCGCGCGGCACCGCGGCGGACGCACCGGCCTGGTCGCCCTCGAGGTACTTGTCCTGCACCGCCGTGGCGGCGTCCCCGAAGCCGTAGCGGGCGGCGAGGTCGACGTAGAAGTTCTTGCCCTTCGCGCCCATCGCCCCGAGGTAGAACGCGATCCACGGGCGCACGACGTCGAGCGCCTCCTCGACGGTCGGCGCGATCGCGGTCGGCGTCAGCGCCAGCACCTCGAACACCTCGCGCGGCCGGCCGGCCGCCTCCACGGCGTCGAGCACCGGGCGGATCGTCGTCTCGGGCTGTGACGGGTCGACGAACACGCCGATCCAGCCGTCGGCGATCTCGCCGCACTGCTGCAGCCCCTTCGGCGCGGTCGCCCCGAGGTAGATGGGGATGCGCGCCTGCGCCGGCCGCGCGAGCAGTCGCAGCTCCTTGCCCAGACCAGTGCCCTCGACGCCCTCGGGCAGCTGCACGGGCATCCGCTCGCCCGCGAGCGCGGCGCGGATCGTCGCGACGTACGCGCGGGTCCGCGCGAGCGGCCTGGCGAACGGGTCGCCGTACCAGCCCTCCGCGACCTGCGGGCCGCTCGGCCCGAGGCCGAGCATCATCCGCCCGCCGCTGAGCACGTCGATCGAGGCGGCCGCCATCGCCGCCGCGGTCGCCTTGCGGGCCGGGATCTGCATGATCGCCGTGCCGAGCCGCACGTGCTCGGTGCGCGCGGCCAGCAGGCCGAGCATCGACACCGCGTCCTGGCCCCACGCCTCGCTGACCCAGACGGAGTGCAGGCCGAGCTCGTCGGCCAGCACCGCCATCTCGATCTGCTGCTCGGGGGTGAACCAGGGCCAGTAGACGGTCGAGATCCCGATGTTCATGTGCCCGACCCTACGGTCCGGGGACCCTCAGCGCTCTTCGGGCGTCCACTCCGCCGGGAGCGAGCGGATGCCGTTGATGAAGTTCGCGACGAGGAAGTCCGGGTCGGGCGCCTCGATGTCGGGGATGCGCGTGAAGATCTCGCTCATCAGCGACTTCAGCGTCGTGCGCGCGACCGCGGCCCCGAGGCAGTAGTGCGGGCCGCCGCCGCCGAAGCCCTGGTGGCGGTTGGGCGAGCGGAAGATGTCGAAGTCGAACGGGTTGCCCCAGTACTCCTCGTCGCGGTTGCTCGAGCAGTACCAGAGCACGACCTTGTCGCCGCGGCGGATCTGCTGGCCGCGGACCTCGAAGTCGCTGAGCGCGGTGCGGCGCATGTGGATCAGCGGCGAGACCCAGCGGATGACCTCCTCGACCGCGTCCTCGACGCGGCCGGGCACGTCCTCGCACAGCAGCCGGCGCTGGTCCTGGAACCGGGTGAAGGCGTAGAGCATCCCGGCGGACGCGTGACGGGTCGTGTCGTTGGCCGCCACCGCGAGCAGGACGAAGAACGCACCGATCTCGTCGTCGGTCATCTTCTCGCCCTCGAACTCGGCCTGCACGAGCCAGCTCATCAGGTCGTCGCCGGGGCTCTCCCGTCGCTCCTCGGCCAGCTCCGCGGCGGTCAGCCGCAGGGTCATGACGCAGTTGACGAAGTGCTCGAGCGGCTCGACGCCACCGGTGACGACCGGGTCGTTCCAGGACAGGAGGTCCTGCGCGGCACGGATGGTCGCCTCGTGCTGGTCGCCCTCGTGCAGGCCGAAGAAGCTGCCGAAGATCCGTCCGGGCATCGGCTCGGCGACGAGGTCCACGAAGTCCCCGGAGCCGAGGTGCGCCATCTCGTCGATGAGGTCGCGGGCGTGCTCGCGCACCCAGCCCTCGAGCTTGCGCATGTTGCCGGGCTTGAACGCGTCCATCGTGATGCCGCGCAGCTGCGTGTGGCGTGGCGCGTCCATCGCGATGAACGACTGGGCGATCTCGGTCATCTCGGGGGAGAAGTCCTCCATCGTGATGCCCATCGCCGAGGAGAAGACCTTCGGGTTGCGGCTGGCGGCCTGGATGTCCGCGTACTTCGTCAGCGACCAGAAGCCGTGGACGTTCTCCTCCGGGGGCAGCAGGTCGGACTCGGCGGGCCCGCTCCAGAAGACGGGACGCTCGGCGCGGATGCGGGCGAACGCCTCGTCGCGCGCGTCGGGGTGCTGGGCCCAGAACGCCTTGGCGGCGATGTCGTGCGGCTCGACGGTGGGGGTGCTCATGGGGTGGTCCTCTCCTCGGGTGCCGCGAGGCTCGCAGCCGCGTCGCGCTGCGCGCCATCGGGGTTCCGCAGACCGACGCCGCCGCCCTGGTGGAAACCACGAAGCGCGGCGGGTCAGAGGTCGAGCGGCGGGGCGTCGTGCAGCAGCGGCACGAGGTCGACGACCGCGCGCAGCGCCGACGCGTGCTCCGCTCCTGCGAGCTCGAACGCCCGCCGCACCCGGTAGGAGACCGTGTTCTCGTGCACGCCGAGGCGCCGCGCCGTGCGGGCGAAGCTCTCGCCCTCCTGCAGGTAGACGCGCAGCGTCGCCAGCAGCCGGCGGGTCGCGTCGTCGTCCGCCGCCAGCGGGCCGAGCGTCGCCCGCGCGACCCGGCGGGCCTGCGCGACGTCGCGCGTGAGCAGGTCGAGCACCGCGACGTCCGGGTAGCGCACCACCGGGCTGCCCTGGCGCACGAGTCGCGCGACCCGCCGGGCGCGCTGCGCCTCGTCGTGCGAGCTGCGGAAGCCCGCGACGCCGTCCCCGCTGCCCCCGAGCGCGACCCGCGCGCCGCGCGCGCGGGCCAGGACGGCGAGCGGCTCGAGCGCCACGGGCTGCGGTCGCGGCACCCAGGCGGTCAGCGTCCGCGCGTCCTCGCGCAGGAGCAGCGGCCGGCCGCCGTCCGCCGACAGCGCCTCCGCGAGCTCCCCGGCGAGCGCCTCGAGCCCGTCGCGCGCCGCGTCGGACGCCTGCGTCGGCGCCCACGCGACGAGCGCGACGTGCGGGCGCTCGAGGTCGTAGCCCAGCCGCGCGCCCGCGGTCGCGACGTCGAGCGCCTCCCCGGCGAGGAGCGCGGCGACGGTCTCGGCGCGGACGGCGTCGCTGCCGCCCAGGCGCCGCAGGCGCTCGTCCTCGTAGGCCTCCACCAGCGGGGCGCTGATCGCGTCGATCCACGTGAAGATGAACGCGGTGGTCGCGTTCAGCGCCTCCAGCACGACCGCGGCGGGGGCGCCGCTGGCGACGAGCTCCTCGTGCCAGAGCGCGTGGTAGCCGGACTGCCCGATCCGGTAGACACGCAGCAGCGCGTCGATCGGCAGGCCGCGTGCGACGAGCCCGCGCGCCCAGGTCAGCGCGTCCTGCGGCGCCGGGACGATGTGCGGGTCGGTCCACGAGCGGGCCATGACCGTCAGCAGCGCGACGCTCCCGCGGGCCGCGGCGAGCAGGTCCTCGCGCAGGTCCTCGTCCTCGCGCGGCAGGTCCATCTCGGCGACGACCCGGTCGATCAGCCGCTCGGCGATCTCCTCGACCCGCGGCTCCAGGCGCGTGGCGACCGCGGTGACGAGCTCCTCGCACGCCCGCGACCGTGGGGGCACCTCGCCGAGCTGCGGGATCCGCGCCATGCGCGCAGCCTGTCACATGCGGTTGGGGGAATTCACGGAGCAGACGTCGGGTGACCTGCGACGACCCCGAACACCGGCGGCCGTGCGCGCAGCATGCTCGGCCCATGGAGATCTACGACCACATCGTCGTCGGCGCCGGATCGGCCGGGTGCGCGGTCGCGGCCCGGCTCAGCGAGGACCCGGCGCGGCGTGTCCTGCTCGTCGAGGCGGGCGGCGGCGACCGCGTCCTCGCCTCGCGGGCACCGGCCGGGTTCTCCGAGCTGATCGACAGCGCTCGCGACTGGGGCTACATGACCGAGCCCGAGCCCGGACTCGACGGCCGCCGGATCCCCGAGCCGCGCGGCCGGCTGCTGGGTGGGTGCAGCGCGATGAACGCGATGCTGTGGATCCGCGGCAGCCACCTCGACTACGACGGCTGGGACCTGCCGGGCTGGAGCTGGGAGGAGGCGCTCCCGACGTTCCTGCGGATGGAGGACCACCTCCCTGCGCGACGACGCGCACGGCCACGGCGGCCCGATGCGCGTCCGGCGGCTGCGCGACCCGGACCCGGTGGCGCGCGCGTTCGTCGAGAGCGCCGCCGCTGCCGGCATCGCCCGCACCGAGGACCTGTCGGGCCCCGACCTCGACGGGGTCTCCCTCGCTCCCACCACCACCTCGGGCGGCCGGCGCTGGAGCACCGTCCGCGGGTACCTCGACGGCGCCCGACGCCGGCCGAACCTGACCGTGGTGACCGGGGCGCTGGTGCACCGGGTCGTCATCGAGGGCGGCCGCGCGGTCGGCGTGGAGCTCGAGCGCCGCGGCACCGTCCGGCGCGTGGGCGCCCGGCGCGAGGTGATCCTCAGCGCGGGGGCGTTCAACACGCCGCACCTGCTGCAGCTCTCCGGTGTCGGTGACGCCGAGCACCTGCGCGACATCGGGGTCGAGCCGCTGGTCGACAACCCGGCGGTCGGCGCGCACCTGCAGGAGCACCCGTTCACGTTCTGCAACTACGAGCTGCGCGAGCCCTGGCTGGGCCTGTCCGACGCGGCCAGGCCGCAGCACGTGCTGCGCTGGCTGCTCACGGGCCGCGGCAAGCTCGCGAGCAACGTCGCGGAGGCGCTCGCGCACGTCCGCACGCTGCCCGACCTGCCCGCACCCGACATGCAGCTCGTGCACGCTCCCGTGTTCTTCTGGGAGAACGGCAAGGCCGAGCATCCGCGCCCGGCGTTCGCGATCGCCCAGTCGTACTGGACGCCGGCGAGCCGCGGCACGGTGCGCGCGGTCTCCCGCGACCCGCGCCAACTGCCCGCCGTGCAGCTGAACCTCCTGACCGAGCGCGCCGACCTCGAGGCGATGGTCCGCGGGATCCGGCTGACGCGCGAGATCGTCGCCCAGGGACCGCTGGCGGACATGGTGTCCGTCGAGATCACCCCCGGACCGGACGTCCGTACCGGCGAGGAGCTCGAGCGCTGGGTCCGGCGCACCTGTCTGAACACGTACCACCCGGCCGGCACGGCCCGGATGGGCGAGCCCGGGGAGGGCGTGCTCGACGCCCGCCTGCGCGTGCACGGCGTCGCCGGTCTGCGGGTCGCCGACGCGAGCGCTCTGCCCCGGATCACGCGCGCCAACACGAACGCCCCCGCGATCCTCGTGGGCGAGCGCTGTGCCGACTTCGTCCGCGAGGACGAGCGGGCCGGAGCCGCCGTCCGCGCGCCGCAGCTCGTCGCCGGCGCCTGACCCGTCGGCCGCCCGCGCGACGGTGGAGCGTTGCCCCGATCCCGGCGGGCGGGGTAGGCTCGACGGGTCCCACGGGAGAGGAGACGTGATGGCGCAGGTGACGACGGCCGGGGCTTCGCCCGCGTGCCGCGAGGCGGTGCAGGAGATGGCGGAGGCGTTGATCCCCGAGCTCGACGGGGTCGCCGTCCTGCTCGCGGACGCGATCCACGACCAGATCGAGACGCTCGACCGCTCGCTGCACGACGAGACGATCCGCAGCTGCCGCGCGAACATCGGGCTGATCGCGGAGATGCTCCGCGACGACGTCGAGCCGTTCACCGCCACCGCCCCGGCGGAGGCCATGCACTACGCGCGCGAGTTCGTCCGCCACGGCCTGCCGATCGAGACGCTCATGCGCGCCTACCAGGTCGGTCACCAGGTGTACGTCGGCACGATGCTCGAGCGCCTCGCGGTGCGCGTCGCCGACCGCGACCTGCTCGCCGAGACCGTCAGCTACTGCAGCGCCTGGATGTTCCCGTACCTCGACGCGGTGCAGCTCGGCATCACCGAGGCGTTCATGGCCGAGCGTGAGCGCTGGGTGCGCAGCGCGGCGGCGCTGCGCGCCGACGAGGTCCGCGCGATCCTCGACGGCTCCACCGTGGACGAGCAGCGCGCCTCGCAGCGGCTGCGCTACGCGCTCGCCCGCACGCACGTCGCGATCGTCGTGTGGGGCGAGGAGGGCGAGGACGAGGACGGCACGATCGGCATCTTCGAGCGGATCGCGCACGACATCGAGCGGACGCTCGGCGGGACCGACGCGCTCTGCGTGCCGCTCGGGCGGCGTACGCTCGCAGCCTGGATCGGGCTGCGGACCACGCCGGACGTCGGGGTGCTGCGCGCGCTGCGCGACCAGGACGCGCTGGTCGTCGGGGCGCGCGTCGCGGTCGGCGACCCGCACGACGGCATCGACGGCTTCCGCCGCTCCCACGAGGAGGCGCTGCTCGCCCGCCGCGTCGTGCACCTCGGTCGCCGGGCGCCCGGCGCGGTGGCCCGCTACGGCGACGTCGCGCTCACCGGCCTGCTCACCCACGACGTCGGCGAGGCCCGCCGGTTCGCCGAGCGCGAGCTCGGGGCGCTCGGCGCGGAGACCGACGCGGCCCGCCGCATCGCCGCGACGCTCCGCGTCTTCCTCGAGGAGGGATCGAGCTTCGTCCGTGCCGCGCGCCGGCTCGGCGTCCACGAGAACACGGTCGCCTACCGCGTGCGCCGGGCGGGCGAGCTGCTCGGCCACCCGGTCGAGGAGCGCCAGCTCGAGCTGCGCGTCGCGCTGATGCTCGCGGACGTGCTGCGCCGCTCCGCGCCCGACGCGGCGTAGGGCTCCGCGCTACCGCACGACGACCCGCCGGCGCGCGCCGGGCCGGTCGTCGCCGTCCCCGGTGGCCCGCACGAGCACGGGGACCCGTCGGGTGGCGCGCAGCAGCCGCCGACCCTGCGCGGTCAACGGCACCGACACGACCCGCGCCGGTCCGGGACGCAGCACGAGGCGTCGCGCCGCGACGGTGCGGCGCGGACCGCCGCGACGGCCCGCCGCGCTGACGAGGATCCGGACCTCCATCCGGCGCCCGGTCACGCCGACCCGCAGCGCCAGCGCGCCCCGCCGCAGCGCCGCCGCCCGCGAGGCGACGGCGGTCCGGCCAAGGCGCACGGTCGCCGCCCGGCCTGGGGGTCCGGCCGGCGCCGTCGCGGGCGGGCAGGTGCCCAGACGCGCGGCGACCGCGCGGTACAGCGCGTTCCACTCCTCCGCCGCGAACTCGGTTCCGAAGCCGTAGGCGTCGGGGTCGGTCGGCGGCCCGTCGCCGGGCCGCGAGTCGAGGCCGAAGGCGTGCGAGAGCCGCACGCCGGTGAGGCAGTGGGCGGGGGAGACGGAGATCTTCTGGCCCTGGAAGCCCGACGCCTGGTAGCTGTCGGGCGTCGGCCCGGCCCACCACTGCAGCGCGTAGCGCCCGCGGGACAGGTCGGTCATGCGGGTCGAGGTGCGGGTCCACGACTCGGGGACGACCTGCCGGCCCTCCGGCGTGCGGCCGCCGCGGCGGAACAGCTCGCCGAACCGCGCGAGGTCGAACACCCGCGCGTACAGTCCCTGCGACGCGATCGCGTCCCCGGCCCGGTCGGTGAGGATCCGGGCGTCGCCCGCCATCCCCGCCGGACGCCAGAGCTTCTCGCCGAGAACCTCGTTGAACGGCTTGCCGTAGACCTCCTCGGTCATCCACGCGAGCACCTGGGTGTTGCCGCTGTTGTAGGAGAAGCGCGTGCCCTGCGGCGCCACGCGCGGCAGAGAGCGCAGGAACGCGTTGCGGCCCTGCCCGAGTCGCCCGTCGGTGACGAGGTCCAGCGCCGCCTGGATCCACTGCTGCACCTGCGTGTTCAGCGCGAGCACCGGGGTGTCCTCGTCCCAGTGGACGCCGGACTCCATCTGCAGGAGGTTCTCGATCGTCGTGCCCTCCCAGGCGCTCCCGCGCAGCTGCGGGACGTAGCGCTCGATCGGGTCGTCGAGGGACCGCACGCGGCCCTCGTCGAGGGCGATGCCGACGACCGCGCTGATCACCGACTTCGTCGCCGACCACGGCTGGTGGCGGACCTCGGCCGACCAGCCGTTGGCGTAGGCGTCGGTGACGATCCGTCCGCGGTGCACGAACGCGACGATGTCCGTCTCGGTCGTCCGCAGGAAGTCGCGCAGGGACTTGCGCCGACCGCGCCACTCGTAGCGCAGGTCGCCGAGATCGACGGTCTCGCGCGGGAGCGCCCACGGGGTCCCGGAGGCCGCCACGGGCGCGGTCGGCAGGAACGCCTCGGGGCGCACCGCGTCGACCGGGGTGGGGAGGATCAGCGACCCCGACTCCAGGAGGTTCGACACCGTCGCGACCCAGAAGGCCGGGTCGAGCATCACGTCGGCGCGACCGCGCAGGACGTCGGCCACGCCAGGGAGCGCGACGGTCGGGTCGATCGGCCCGCCCGCGGCGCGCAGCCGTGCGCCCGGGACCTGGGCGGCGACGGCGCGGGCCGCGTCAGCGGACGCGGCCGCGGACGCGGCCGCGGACGCGGACGCGGGCGTGGCCGTCGCCGTCCCCGGCCCGACCGCGAGCGCGCAGGCAACGGCGATCGTCACCCCGACCGTCCTGCTGCTCCTCGTCCCCGTCCTGCCGGTCATCCCGCGCCCCCCCCGCTCTGGTGAACGCGAACGTACAGCGGAGCGGCGCGGGTGGCAAGCGCTACGGCGTCGTGGCGAAGTGCTGCTCCTGCTCGTCGGCGACGGGCGGCAGCGCGTCGGGCAGGTCGCCCGCGGGCATCGACTGCCACTCGTGCTTGCCGCGCAGCCGCTTCTGCCAGTAGTCGAGGCGGCCGTGGTTGTTCATCACGTGCCAGGCGGCGATGTGGGTCGAGAGGCTCATCGCCGGGATCCAGAAGCGGTCGGCCAGCTCGTCCAGCGGCGCGACCGAGCCGGGGGTCACCTCGGCCGCGACGTGCCCGGCGCCCTGCGCCTCGGTGCGGCGCGCGAGCACGGTCCCGTCCGCGGCGCAGATCTGGGTCTCGCCGATGCACGTCGTGCGCCACGGCACCACCGGCGCGGCGGGGAACCGCGCCTCGACCGACCCGACGTGCGCGGCGTAGACGACCGGGGCGCCGACGAGCCGCGCGACCTGGGCGGGCAGCTCGCGGTTCTGCCGCACCCACAGCGCGTGCTCGCGCTCGACCCAGCGGTTGAGCGGCGGCACGGTCCAGTTCGCGGGGAACGACGGCCAGCACATGCCGCCGAGCACGAGGTCGACGCCACGCAGCCGCTTCGCGGTGCGGTGGCGTGCCCACTCCCATCCGGACGCGAGCCCGACGTCGAGCCCGAGCGCCCGGCAGTGCACGCGGCCGTCGTCGTCCCCGCCGCGGTAGTAGTGGTTCTCCCACGCCGACGGGATGTCCTTGTCGTGCAGGTGCGCGCCGCCGTCGGGCTCCGCGAGCACGTAGGTCCCGTAGGCGTCCCGGCCGCGCCGGGCGAGGAAGCCGCCGGTCACGACGACGTCGAGCTCGCGCGCCAGCCGCGTCAGCAGCTGGAACGGCGCGCCGTCGACCGGGCGGGTCACGCCGCGCAGCCGCTTGTTGAACACGTTCGGCGAGGTCATCGCCTCGGGCACGACGATGACGTCGGGCGCGTGCTCGCGGTGCGCGTCGCGGATCAGGTCCTCGATCGTCTCGAGGTTCCGCTCGACCGCGGCGAGCTCGAGGTCGGCCTGGACGGCGGCGACGGTGATCGGGCGGCGCGCGCTCATGCGACCACCGCCTCGCGGCCGGCGGGGACCGACGGCGGTGCCGGCACGGGTGCGGCGGCCGCGACGGGCGGGGCGCCGGTCTCCGGGACGGTGGCGGCGGGGCGCCGGGGCGGCGCGGGCCAGGTCCAGCCCGGGTGCTCGGAGCCGCGGATCAGCCGGGTGGAGCGGAACCGCTTCGCGCGCGCCTCCGCCCGCACGAGCAGGTCGGTGCGCAGGTCCTCGACCGCGCCGCGCAGCGTCGCGGGCAGCGCGGCGGGCCGGTGGCGCAGGTCGTGCGCGACCGCGAGCCCGAGCCCCTGCGCGAGCCGCCGCACCGGCAGCACGTCCTGCTGGGTGCGCACGCGCTGGAAGACGTCGCTGAGGTCCGGGTCCGGGTCCACGCGCCGGGCGGCCTTGCGGGCCAGGGCGATCAGCACCGGAGACTGCGGCTGGATCCGCGTCTCCCCGTTGGCGAAGTGGTAGGCCGACAGGCACTCCTCGTCGCGCGCCTGCTCGTAGCGGCGCAGCGTCGCGTCCAGCGCGCCCGGGTCGTCGAGCACGTCCGCCGCCATCGTGCCGAGCGTGTGGCCCATCCACATCGCGTCGCGCTGCCCGTTGCCGATCACGGGGTCCTTGAAGTGCCCGGCGTCCCCGGCCAGCGCCCAGCCCGGCCCGCTCGACGGCCGGAAGTACGCGGGCACGTCCGCGGTCGACCGCAGCTTGCTGAGGTTCGTCGCGCCCTCGATCCGCTTCGCCCAGCCGGGGTGGCGGCGCAGGAACTCCTCCCAGACGCCCTCGGGGTCCTTGCGGGCGCGCGCGACGTCCGAGGCGGGGCCCATCACCAGCGCGACGAGGCGCGGCTTCGGCGCGCTGGGGAACGTCATGCAGAAGCTGTCGCCGTCACGCCACTGGTGCAGGGTCGCGTTGTCGCGCGTGTCGACGCGCGGGTCGTCGAGGTAGCGGAAGACCAGGCCGCGCCCGTTCTTGGAGGCGCGGTAGGGCTGCCAGGCGCCGACGCGCGCGGCGATCGTGGAGCGGCGGCCGTCGGCGCCGACGACGAGCTTCGCGTGCAGCTCGTGGATCGCGCCCTCGGGGTCCTTGGCCCGCACGCCGCGCACGCGACCGCCGCGCCAGAGCACGTCGAGCACCTCCCAGCCCTCGCGCACGTCGGCGCCGTGCTCGCGCGCAGTCTCGACGAGCACGGCGTCCTGCAGCGGCCGCGGGATGCACCAGACGTAGTTGGAGGTCGAGCCGACCGGGCCGCCCCACGGCTCGCGGACGGTGACCTCCTCGTCGAAGCTCAGCTCGAGGTCCTGCATGTAGGAGGGGTCGCGGGCGGCGATCTTCTCGAACGCGCCGATGTCCTTGAGGACGTCGACGCCACCGCCGAACAGCACGTGGGTGGAGAGCTGGTCCGACGGGAAGCTCGACTTGTCGAGGACCACCACGTCCCGCCCGGCGCGGGCGAGGACGGCGGCGGCGACGGATCCGGCGCAGCGGGCGCCGACGACGACGACATCATGCTGGGACATGCGGGCGAGCCTACCCCCGTCCCGGCTATAGTTGCAACCCCATTCAGATATGAACCCGCCTCCAACTGAAATGCCGCTCGCGCCGACGCCGACCCCCGGACCCGCCCGTGGCGCCCGTCGCGCCGCCCGCACCCGCGCCGCCATCCTCGACGCCGCCGAGGCCGCCTTCCGCGTCGACGGCTACCGCGGCACCCGCATGGAGGACGTCGCCGCCGCGGCCGACGTCGCCGTCGGCTCGATCTACAACCACTTCGGCGACAAGGACGGCCTCTACCACGCGCTCGCCGAGCGCTCCGCCGACCTCTTCGGCCGCTACCTCGACGCCGCCTACGCCATCGGCGGCACCCCGCTGGAGCAGGTCATGGCCTGCGGTGACGCCTACCTGCGCTTCCACCTCGAGCACCCCGGCGCGTTCCGCTTCCTCGCCTTCGACGGCGTCGAGGCCGCGTCCTCCGGTGCCGTCGCCGACCCGGAGCTCGCGGCGCGCCTGACGGCGAAGCTCGCGGTCACCCTCGACGGCTTCCGCGCGAAGATCCAGGAGGCGATGGACACCGGCGAGGTCCGCGCCGACCTCGACGCCCACCGCCTCTCCCGCTTCCTCTGGGGTGCCTGGAACGGCGTCGTCGCGCTCGGCCTGCGCGACGACGAGCTCGCGCTCACCGACGCCGACATCGAGGCGACGATCCTCACCGGCCGGCGGCTCGTCGTCGAGGGCCTCGTCGCCCCCGCCGCCCGCGACGGGGGCGGGGACGCGCGCGCCCGCCTCGTCTCGATCGTCTCGCCCGACCAGACCTGACCGGGCCCCGATCCCCCGCGCGGTGGGGGCGATCCCTCTCGCGGGCGATGCGACGCCCCCGCCGGCGGGCGAGCATGCTCCCATGAGCACGCCCGCCGCCAGCCGCCCGACGATCGACTCGCCCGACGCCGACATCTCGGCCCGCGACTTCTGGGCCAAGCCCTACATGGACCGCGACCGCGAGGTCTTCGAGCGCTTCCGCCAGGAGGCGCCCGTCTCGTGGCACCGCCCCTACGAGTCGACGCTGATGCCGCCGGACGAGGACACGCCGGGCTTCTGGTCGCTGTGGAAGCACGAGGACATCCGCGCGGTGTCCCGCAACGCCAAGACCTTCATCTCCAGCCAGGGATTCCTCATGGAGGACTTCCCCGAGGCCGTCGCGACGATGTCGCAGTCGTTCCTCTTCATGGACGACCCCGAGCACCAGCAGATGCGCTCGCTCGTCTCGCAGGCGTTCACCCCGCGGCGCATGCGGCAGATCGAGGGCTGGGTCCACGAGGAGGTCGTGAAGCTCTGCGAGGAGGTCGGCCAGAAGGGCGACATCGACTTCGCCAACGAGTTCGCCAAGGAGCTGCCCGGCCGGATCTTCGCCGACTTCTTCGGCGTGCACGACGGCGAGGTCCGCGCGACGATCATGGACGCCGCCGAGAAGATGCTCGCCTGGGACGACCCGGAGGCCCAGCAGGGCCGCGACGCGCTCGAGACCTACGGCGAGGAGGCGATGCGCCTGCTCGACATCTGCTTCGAGCTCGTCGAGGAGCGGCGCGTGAACCCGGGCGAGGACCTGATCTCCTGGCTCGTCGCCGCCGAGGTCGACGGCCGCACGCTCGAGGACTGGGAGATCGGCGCGTTCTTCAGCCTGCTGGGCTCCGCCGCCAACGACACCACCCGCCACTCGCTCGCGCACGCCCTGAACCTCTTCACCGTGCACGAGGACCAGCGGGCGCTGCTCATGTCCGACTTCGACCGGCGCATCGACGGCGCCGTCGAGGAGGTCCTGCGCTACTCCACGCCGGTCATGCACTTCCGCCGCACCGCCACCCACGACACCGAGATCCGCGGCGTCAAGATCGCCGAGGGCGAGAAGGTCGTCATGTGGTACGTCAGCGGCAACCACGACGAGGAGGCGTTCGCGGACCACACGCGGTTCGACATCACCCGCGAGACCCGCAACGCGCACCTCGGCTTCGGCGGCGGCGGCCCGCACTACTGCATGGGCGCCGCGCTCGGCCGGCAGATGGTCAAGTACGGCCTCACCGAGGTGTTCCGCCGCTTCCCGGACATCGAGGCGCACGAGCCGCACTTCCAGACGAACAACTTCATCAACGGCGTGCACTCGATGCGCACGACGTGGACCGTCCCGTCTGCATGAGCACCGTCGAGCGCACCGGTCCCGCGCGCACCCAGGACCGCACCTGGAACGACGTCTTCCTCCCGGACGACGTCGCCCACGTCCGCGAGCTGGCCCGCGACTCCGTCGCGCGGCACCTCGCGCCCGTCGCCCGGCAGATCGCGCAGACCCCGGAGTCCCGGGACAGCTTCCCGTGGGAGGCGTTCCGCGGCCTGGCCTCCGACGGCTGCTTCGCCGTGCCGTTCCCGGCGCCGCACGGCGCGGGCCTCGACCACCCGATCCTCGCGACGTGCATCGTCACCGAGGAGATCGCCTACGAGTCCTCCTCGATGGCGGGCGTCTACGACGGGCAGTGCATCCTCAACGCGCGCTGCCTGAGCTTCGCCCAGCCGGAGGTGCGCGACCGCGTGCTGCCGAAGCTCATCAGCGGCGAGAGCGCGTTCAGCTTCGCGACGACCGAGCCCGACGCGTCCTCGGACCTCAGCCCGTCGACGCTGAAGACCGTCGCCCGGCGCACCGACTCGGGCTTCGTGCTCAACGGCCGCAAGTGCTGGATCACCAACAGCGTCGTCGCCGACTGGCTGTGCGTGCTGTGCCGCGACGGGGACGAGCAGGCGATGACGATGCTGCTCGTGGACATGCACTCGCCCGGCGTCACCGTCGGCGAGCCCGACCTGAAGATGGGTCACCACGGCCAGATCACCGCAGACATCGTCTTCGAGGACGTCGAGGTCCCCGCCGAGAACGTGCTGGGCGAGCCCGGGCGCGGGCTCGGCGTCGCGCTCGCGTCGCTGGCCGCCGGCCGGGTCGGGATCGGCGCCGCGGGCGTCGGCGTCGCGCAGGCGGCGATGGACCTCGCGGTGGAGCGCCTGGGCACCCGCCAGCTGTTCGGCAAGAAGCTCGGCGAGATGCAGCACTGGCAGTACCGCCTGGCCGAGCACGCCACCCACCTGGAGGCGGCCCGCTCGATGTACCAGAAGGCCGCGGTGCGGCTCGACCGCGGCGACCGCTCCGGCGAGCCCGAGGCGTCGATGGCCAAGTCGTTCGGCACGAAGCTCGCCAACGACCTGGCGCGCGACGCGCTGCAGGTCTACGGCGGCTACGGCTTCGCGAAGCAGATCGCCGCGACCGGGAGAGACGTTCCGCCTCGAGGAGATCTACCGCGACGCGAAGATCCTCGAGATCTTCGAGGGCGCCAACGAGGTGCTCCTGTGGGTCATCGCGCGGGCGCTGATCGGTCGCGACCTCACCGGGTAGGACGGCCGGCATGACCCCGGTCCCCGCCTTCCCCAGCACCGTCGGCCAGATCCTCTCCCGCAGCGCGCGCCGCGTCCCGGCGCGCGTCGCGCTGCGCGTCGGTGCGCGCGAGTGGACCTACGCGCAGCTCGACGCCGCGGTCGGCCGCGTCGCCGCGCAGCTGCTCGCCGACGGCGCGCGACCCGGCGACCGGATCGCCGCCTACGGCAAAAACTCCGACGCGTACCTGGCGCTGTACCTCGCGTGCGCCCGCGCCGGCCTCGTGCACGTGCCGGTGAACTTCAACGCCACCGGCGACGAGCTCGCCTACCTGCTCACCCAGTCCGGGGCCGCGGCCGTGTTCGTCGACCCCGCGCTGGCGGCGAACGTCGACGCGATCGCCGATCGCCTGGACGCCGGCGTGCGGCGCGGCACGCTGCGCGACGGCGCCGGTCCGGCCCGCGACGTGCTCGCGTGGATGGCCGATCCCGCCGCCCCGGTGCACGAGGAGGACGGCGTCGGCGACGACGACCTCGTCCAGCTGCTCTACACGTCGGGCACGACGTCGCTGCCGAAGGGCGCGATGATGACCCACCGGGCGTTCGTGCACGAGTACGTCAGCTGCATCGTCGGGCTCGGCCTGCACGAGGACGACGCGCCGCTGCACGCGCTGCCGCTCTACCACTCCGCGCAGATGCACGTGTTCCTGCTGCCCTACCTCGCGGTCGGGGCGACGAACACGCTCGTCGAGGCGCCCGACCCCGCGGACATCCTGCGGCGCGTCGAGGAGGACGGCATCGACTCCGTGTTCGTGCCGCCGACCGTGTGGGTCGCGATCGCCGGGCACCCGGACCTCGCGACGCGCGACCTCGCCGGGCTGCGCAAGGCGTTCTACGGCGCGTCGATCATGCCGGTGCCGGTGCTCGAGAAGCTGATCGAGCGGCTGCCGGACGTCGCCTTCTACAACTGCTTCGGCCAGTCGGAGATCGGGCCGCTCGCCACGATCCTGCAGCCGCACGAGCACGCCGCTCGCCCCGACTCGGTCGGCCGGGCGGCGCTGTTCGTCGAGACCCGCGTCGTCGACGACGCCATGAACGACGTGCAGCCCGGCGAGCTCGGCGAGGTCGTCTACCGCTCCCCGCAGCTCTGCCGGGGCTACTGGGAGAAGCCGCAGGAGACCGCGGAGGCGTTCGCGGGCGGCTGGTTCCACTCCGGGGACCTCGTCCGGGTCGACGAGGAGGGGTACCTGTTCGTCGTCGACCGGATCAAGGACGTCATCAACACCGGCGGCGTGCTCGTCGCCAGCCGCGAGGTGGAGGACGCGCTCTTCCGCCACGACGCGGTCGCCGAGGTCGCGGTCATCGGCCTGCCGCACGAGCGCTGGATCGAGGCGATCGCGGCGGTCGTCGTGCTCGCCGACGGCGCGACCGTCACCGAGGACGAGCTGATCGCCCACGCGCGCGGCGGTCTCGCCGCGCACAAGGTCCCGAAGTCCGTGCACGTCGTGCCGGAGATCCCCAAGAACGCCTCGGGGAAGATCCTCAAGCGCGAGCTGCGCGAGCAGCTCGGCGGCGCCGGCAGCGCGATCGGGCGCTGACGCGCACCCGAAGGTTCAGCGCTTGAGGGTGACGGTCGCCCGGGCCCCGCCGGTGCTCACGCTGAGCCGGACGCTCCGTCGCCCGCCGAGCTGCCGGCGGGCGGTGGCGGTGAACCGCAGCGTGCCGCTCCCCTTCCCGCTGCTCGCGACGGTCAGGCGGCCGGTCGCCACCGTCGTCCGGCCGACCGTCGCCCTCACGGTGACCTTGCCCGGGATCAGGCCGGTCAGCGTGACCGGGAGTCCGCGACGCAGGGCGGTCCGCAGACCGATCCTCCGAACGGCGAGCTTCGGCTTCGTCACCGTGCTGCCGGAGGGCCGCTCCTCGACCCCGGGTCCCGGGGTGATGCCGGGCACCGGGCCGGGAGCGGGCGACGGCCCGGGGGCGTTGCCCGGCTGCTTCACCGGCGGGTTCGGACGGGCGGGCGGGACGTCGGCCGGTCCCCAGTCGGGGTGCTGGGCGCCGGGGATCACGAGCCTCGCGGCCTCGGTCGGGGTGCCGCAGTCCTTGCTCATGTCCGGGATCGGAAGGACGTGGATGCCCTGGTCGTCGGCGAACGCCAGGCGGGTCGAGTCCGGGGACCAGCTGGGCTGCTGATAGCGCCCGACGTCGCCGGTCAGTGCGTAGCACGGCTCGGGCAGCGTCGGATACCCGCCCTTGGCCCGGTAGAAGTTGATCTGCTCGTTCTGCGCGCCGGACACCGCGGCGAGCTTCTGGGTGTCACGGCTCTGCTCGACGTCGCGCAGGCCGTTGGCGGAGTTGTCGGAGAACCAGCGGCCGATGCCGCCGGAGCTGCCGTCGCCGTTGCCGGGGGTGTGGACGACGACCTGCTCGTTGCCGACCTGCGCGGGGTCGGAGATGATCGTGCCCCCGTCGGTGGTCCAGGACGGGCCGACCCAGCCGCTCTGGCTGCGGTATCCGTCCTCGTCGAACGCGGTGATGCGGTCGGGGTGGGTGTAGCCGGTGCCCTGACGTCCGTACACCGTCTGGCACCCCGTGGAGGGGTTGCAGCTCGGAGAGGACGACACCTCGGTGTAGTACCAGGTGTAGGCGATCGAGACCCCGTTCGGGCTGACCACGGGGTCGAACGGACCGCGGAACTGCGTTCCGGGGAAGCTCGAGGAGGCGGGCGTGCGGATGTCGTACCGCACGGTGCCCTGCTGGTCGAGGGTGTGGATGCGGTCGCCGTGGAGCGCGACGAGGTTCCCGCCGTCGCTCTGGGACACCGTGGAGTACCCGCCGGTCGTGGTGACGCGGTACTGCCGGGCGCCGTCGGGGGTGGAGAGCCAGAGGTCGCCGTCCTTCACGTAGGCGATCGAGTCGGCGAGGGCGGGCGCGGCGGGCATCGCGGCGAAAGCGGCGAGCGTGATGGCGGCGGCGGCGAGGCGGCGCGGTCTGGGGGAGGACATGGACGGCAGCCTGGCCGTCGGCCGACGCGACGGCAGCGGAGACCCACCCTGCTCCTGACCCTGGACCTCGGGTGCCCGGCCCCGGGGCAGGGTGGTCCCTGGGGTGGCCCCCGTCGCGCGTCCGCACGGGGACGTCGATCCTGCGGTCATGCTCGACGGGAACGGATCGGCGCCGGTGCAGCGCTGGGCGACCTTCACCCAGGACCCGGCCACCGGCCGACACGTCGGCGTCGTCCTGGACGCCGAGGGCGCGACCGACGCGCGACGGCGCGCCACGGCGGCGGACGCCGCGGTCGACGCGGTCGTGTTCCTCGGGCCGCTCCGCCGGGGCCGGGTCGCCGTCCGCTGCTTCGACGGCGACGGCGAGGTGGCGTTCTCCAGCCCGCTCGTCGTGGGTGCCGGGGCCGCCTGGGGAGCGGTCCACGGGTCCGGTCCGGTCACGTTCGCCTCCCAGGGCGAGCCGGTCGCGGTCGGGGTGGACTCGGGCGTCGCCCTCTCCGTGTCCCTGCGCAGCGCGCCGGTGCGGTGCGCCGTCCCAGCCGCGCACGACCTCGCCGAGGCGCTGCAGGCCCTGGGCTGGCAGGACCGCGAGTTGGACCCGCGCGTCCCGCCGGGCCTGGCGTGGGCCGGCGCCTGGCACCTGGTCCTCGCCACCGGGTCCCCCTCGCGCCTGGGCCATCTGGACCACGACGCCGCGCGCCTGCGCCGGTTGCTGCTCGCGCGGACCTGGGAGTCGGTCCAGCTGGTCCACCGCGCCGGCCCGCGGCGCGTCGAGGGGCGGGCGCCGGCCACGTCCGCCGGCGGTGTCGAGCAGCCGCCTGCGGGCGAGGCGGCGGCCGCCGTGGCCGGGTACCTGCGGGAGCTCGGGGCGGTCGAGCCGGGAGGCCGGGTGCAGCTGCGCCACCGGGCGGGGCAGGTCGACCTCGGCCTCCCCGACGGCGACCCCGAGCGCGTCACGATCGTCGGCGGCGCGGTTCGCGCGACGGCCTCGGCGCCATCCCCTCGCGCGGCCGCCGAGACCCCCGTGCTCGGCGCCTCCTAGCTGTCATCATCGCCGTGATGCCGACGACCCTTCTCGGCCGCGAGGGCGAGCTGGACGTCCTCACGGGGTATCTGGACGAGCTGCAGGCCGGGCGGGGGTCGGTGCTGCTCGTCGAGGGCCCCGCCGGGATCGGCAAGACCGCGCTGGCGGATGCGGCCCGCCGGCGTCTGGAGGGCTCCGAGGTCCTCGTGCTCCGCGCCCGGGCCAGCGAGCTGGACCGCGAGTTCGCGCACGGGGTGGTCAACCAGCTGCTCGTCCCGCCGCTGATGGCCGCGGGACCCGACGATCGCGCGCAACTCCTCGCCGGTGCCGCCGCCGGTGCCGCGTTCCTGGTCGCCGGTGCCACGACGGCGCCGGTCGAGCCGTTCGCGGTGCTGCACGGCCTGCACTGGCTGGTCCTGAACCTCGCGGTCGAGCGCCCGGTGCTGCTCGTCGTGGACGACCTGCACTGGGCCGACCGACCCTCGCTGCGGTTCCTGGAGCATCTCGGCCGACGGCTCGAGGACACGCAGGTCGGCATTCTCGCGACGATGCGACGCGACGAGCCCGGGGCGGTGCAGGCACTGCTCGACGAGCTCGCCGAGGGGCCGGTCGCCCGGACGATGCGACCGGCGCCGCTCACCGACGAGCAGGTCGGTGCGGTCGTGGCCCGCGCGCTGGGCCAGGACCCGGACGAGGCGTTCGTCCGGACCGCGCTGGAGGCGACGGGCGGCAACCCGCTGCTGACCACGGTCCTCGCCCGCGAGGCCGTGGCCGACGGACTCCGGGGACGCGCTGACGAGGCGGAACGGCTGCGGGCTTCCGGGGCCCGGGGCGTCGCCCCGGCGGTCCGACGGCGGCTGCGCACCCTGGGCGCGCCCGCAGAGCGACTCGCGCGGGCGGCAGCCGTGGCGGGCCCGCGGTCGACGCCGACCGAGCTGGCCGCCCTCGCCGGGCTCTCCTCGCACGACGCCCTCCAGGCGCGCGCCCAGCTACAGCGGACCGAGGTGCTGGACGCCGAGGACGTCTTCGTCCACCCGCTCGTCCGCGACGCGGTGATCGACGAGTGCCCGGCCGATGAGCGGGCCCGCCTGCATGTCGAGGTCGCGCGGCAGCTCCGGGAGCGGGGCGCGCTGCCGCAGGTGATCGCCGTGCACCGGATGGCCGCGCCGCCCGCCGGGGACGCCGACGCGGTCCGCGACCTGCGCGCGGCGGCGGACGCCGCGGCCGCCGAGGGCGCTTCCGAGGTCGCGGCGGACCTCCTCGCCCGGGCGCTCGTCGAGCCGCCGCCGGCGGACGCGCGGGACGACATCGCGCTCGAGCTCGCGGAGGCCGAGGTCCGTGCGGGCCAGGCGGCCGGTCCCGCGCGGCTGCGCGCGCTGCTGGCCGACGGCCTCGCCGGGGATCGTGCGGCGCGGGCCCACGCGGCGCTCGCCAACCATCTCGTCCACCTCGAGCCGGACGCCGCGGTGGCGGAGCTCGAGGCGGCGCTGGCCGATGCGCAGGACCCCCGGCTGGCGCACCCGCTGGAGGCCCACCTCCTCGAGGCGCTTCTCTACACCGACGCGGCGATGCCGGCCTTCGCGGCCCGGATGGACGCCGCCGCGGCCGATCCGCAGGCGTCGCCCGCCGCGCTGGCCCACCTGGCGGTGGACCGCGCGTGTCGGGGTGCGACCGGTCCGGAGATCGTCGAGCTCGCCCGGCGCGCCGAGGCGGGCGGGCGCCTGACGGTCGAGGTCGGCCCGGCGTCCTCGACGTGGAACCTGCTGACCCATGCGCTGCGGTTCGCCGAACGGGCGGGCGAGGCGCAGGCGGTGCTCGTCGAGGGGGAGCGCCTCGCGCAGGCACGGGGGCTGCGGCAGGCCACGCTGTTCGTCGAGCACGCGTGGGGCTACTGGCACCGCGACTTCGGTTCGGTGGCAACGGGCGCCGCCCGTGCCGAGCTCGGCCTGCAGGTCATCCGCGAGATGGGGCTCGCGCTGACCGTCCCGGCGCTGGCCGCGATCCTCGCCGAGGACCTCGTCCACCTCGATCGGCTCGACGAGGCGCTCACCCACATCGACGTCCCGCTGACCGAGGTCGAGGGCACCTACGTCGAGCCGTTCGCCCTCAGCTCGCGCGCGCTCGTGCGGCTGGTCGCGCGCCGCTGGGACGAGGCCGAGCGCGACCTGCGGCGGCTGGTCGATCTCGCCGACGCGCGGGGCTGGCGCGCGCCGCTCGCGGTCCGTGGACGGCTGCGCCTGACGAGCCTGCTCGCGCAGTCCGATCGCAAGGACGAGGCACTGGCCGTCAGCGACGTGGACCTCGCCGCCGCGGACGCGACCGGGCTGGCGGGGGCCCGTGGCTCGGTGCTGCGCGTCCGCGCCCAGGCTCTGCCCGCGGACGACGGGATCGAGGTGCTCCGGCAGGCCGTCGCGCTGCTGCAGACCACGGAGATGCGGCTCGAGCTGGGCTGGGCACTGCACGACCTCGGCGCCCGGCTGCGCATCCGCGGGGACCGCCGCGACGCCCGGGAGCCGCTACGCCTCGCCCACGAGCTCTCGCGCAAGACCGGCTCCGTCCGGCTCGCCCGACACGTGGTCGCCGAGCTGGAGTCCACGGGCGCCCGCCCACAGCGGGAGCCGGTCGACGGTGTCGACGGTCTCACCCCGGCGGAGCGACGCGTCGCCGACCTGGCCGCCGAGGGCCTCACGAACCGCGAGATCGCCCAGACCCTCTGGGTCTCCCAGAAGACCGTCGAGATGCACCTCGGTCGTAGCTTCTCGAAGCTCGGCATCCGCTCCCGGCGCGCGCTCGGCGAGGCGCTCGGGCTCGCGGACGCCGACGCCTGAGGGACGGACCCGGGTCAGACCCAGGGTCTCTCCCGCTGCCGTCCGGGACCCGCAGGCGCAGCATGGAGGCATGACCTCCACCCGTCCCTCCCGCCGGCCGTCGCCGGCCACCCTCATGTCCTGCGCCGCGCTGTTCGTCGCGCTCGGCGGCACGAGCTACGCCGCCGTGGCGCTGCCCGCCCGGAGCGTGGGCGCCAAGCAGCTGAAGACCGCGGCCGTCACCTCCGCGAAGGTCAAGGACGGCACCCTGCTCGCCCGGGACTTCCGCCGCGGGCAGCTGCCCGCGGGCAGGCCCGGCGCCACCGGCTCGCAGGGCCCCGTCGGCCCACAGGGGGGCCCCGGGGCGCCTGGCGCCCAGGGCCCCGCCGGCCCCCGGGGGAGGCCGGTCCCCAGGGCCCCGCCGGCACGCCTGACGGCTACACGCGCACGGAGGCCGACGGACGCTTCGAGGCCCGCCGGACGTTCGGCTACGGCATGACGTCCGACCCGCCGAGCACGTCGCTGAAGGTCGGTACGCTCGAGGTCATCTGGCGCTGCCAGGACGACAGCATCGCGGTGGGCTTCGAGAATGGCCTGGACGCCACCGACGACGCCGTCATCACGAGCCGCAGCGTCATCGACGAGCGGAACGGCGCGGGCGCCAGGACCTTCGCGTCCTCGATCACCTACGGGCCGGGCAGCGGCTCCAGCGGAACCTTCCGGGGCGTGGGGACCTACGACGTCGAGATCGCCGTCGGCGACCGCACCGCACGGCTGCAGCTGACGGCCGTCGCCCGGCGGGGCGACGAGCCGTGCCGCCTGGCGGCGCGCGGGACGAACGACGCGCCGTGAGCGCCTAGGAGCCGCCGAAGGTGGGCCGCTCCTTGCGGCCCACCGCCTGGATCGCGTTCCACGCGTCGTCGGTGCGCCCCGCCCGGACCATCGCGCGGGCCTCCTGCTCGAGCTGCGCCTCCAGCGGCGTGTCCCAGGTCGCGCGCAGGAGGTTCTTCACCTCGCCGAACGCGCGCGTCGGGCCGGCGGCCAGCTCGGCCGCGAGGGCGTGCGCGGCGTCCGCGAGCTCCCCGTCGGGAACGACCTCGGTGACCAGGCCGTACGCGTGCGCCTGCTCGGCGGTCCAGGTCTCGTTGCGCAGGTAGAACGACAGCGCGCGTGCCGCGCCGACCTTCCGCGGCACGCTGTGGCTGCCTCCGCCGTCGATCGCCAGGCCGATCCCCTGGTAGGCGGCGTAGAACCGCGCGCTCGCCGCGGCGAGCACGAAGTCCGCCCCGGCGGCGAGCGACACGCCGCCGCCGGCGGCGAGCGCGTGGACCGCGCAGACGACCGGGGCGTCCATCCGCGCGAACCGCGACATCGCCGAGTGGAACCCGGTGGTCGCGTTCTGCACGAACCGCGGCAGCTCCTCGTGCGAGGCGCCGAGCGCGCCGAGGTCGCCGCCGACGCTGAAGAACCGGCCCTCGGCCCGGATCAGGACCGCGCGGACGGCCGGGTCCTCCGCGCACTCGGTGGCGACGAGCGCGAGCTCGGCGCACAGCGTCGCGTCGAACGGATTGCCACGGTCGCCCTGC
Source organism: Conexibacter sp. W3-3-2 (assembly GCF_009707605.1). Taxonomy (NCBI): domain Bacteria; kingdom Bacillati; phylum Actinomycetota; class Thermoleophilia; order Solirubrobacterales; family Conexibacteraceae; genus Conexibacter; species Conexibacter sp. W3-3-2. Next base: position 3,389,526 of record NZ_WLYW01000001.1, read on the forward strand.
GCGAGTGTGACCGTCGCGACGCCGTCGGCGACCGCGAGGGTGAGCGAGCTGAGGTCGTCGGGCACGCGGACAGCCTCGCGGCTCCGCGTGCCCGGCGCATCATCCGGGCGGATGGTCCCTGCCCGTCGGCAGGGTCACGGCAGGAGCCGGTTGAGCCGCTCGCCCCGGGTGCGGGTCGGGAGGTGTCCGGTGAACTCGACGACGAGCTGTCCGGTCCTGACGGTGACGCCCTGCGGCATCCGCTGCTGAAGGGACCAGCGCCCGTCGACGATCGGGGCGCGGTAGTTCAGGACGTACGGCGTGCCGGCCGGCGTCGTGTACGTCAGGCTGATCCGCACGACGCCACGGGCGCGGGTGGCCACGGTGCCGGCGACGGTGAGGACGTCGCCGACGAGCGTGCTGGTGGTCGCGGCCAGGCGCGCCGGGCCTGCGGCGGCGCGCAGGCGTGCGGCGTCGGGAGCCACGACCCCTGAGCCGGCGTAGGCGATGTCGATGATGGCGGTGCGCGCGCGGCGCATCGTCGTCGGCAGGGCGCGGTCGAGGCGCAGGATCCCGGTCCGGGGGACGTCCACGCTGAAGCGATACGTCCTCCCGAGAGCCGTGACGGTGAACCGGACGGAACCGGTGGCCTCGCGGGTGATGTCGGCCAGGAGGTCCAGGCGGCCGTCGCGGACGGCGGCGCGCCGGACGTTGAGCTTCGCCGGGAGCAGACCGGCCAGCTCGGGCTGGGCGACCGGGGCGGGAGCGGTCGTCGGCGCGGGGCCCGTCGTCGGGGCGGGCGGTGCCTGGCCGGTGCTGGGGGACGTCCCCGTCCCCCCGGTGCCGGTGTCGCCGCCGCCACCGCCGGGGCTGGGGCGGGGTCCGTCGACGGTGATCGTGGCGGTCGCCGCCGCGCTGTCGGCGGCGCCGTCGTTCGCGACGAACGTCACGCTGTCCGATCCGGTGTAGCCCGCGTCGGGGGTGTAGCGGACCCGGGAGCCGTCGACGACCGCCGTGCCGTGCGTCGGCGCCGCGGTGATCCTGAGGTCCAGGGTGTCGCCGGGATCGGCGTCCGAGCAGGACCCGACCTCGACCCCGGTCGCGTCGCGCGCGACGGTCGCCGCGCCGGCGGTGCAGACCGGGACCGTGTTCACCGGGGTCGGCGAGATGGCCGAGCGGACGGCGACGTACGCCGCGTTGGTCTTGCCGTCGCCACGCTGCCCGGCCTCGCCGCCGCCCCAGCACGCCGCGGTGCCGTCGTCGAGCGTCGCGCATGTGTGGACGGCACCGGCGGAGAGGGTGGTCGCACGCCGGCCGGCGGCGAGCCGGACGGCGACGGGGGTCGGAGACGTGGTGGTGGTGCCGTCTCCGAGCGCGCCGACGAAGTTCGCGCCCCAGCAGGTGGCGGTGTCGTCGTCGAGCGTCGCGCACGTGTGATATAGCCCGGCGGTGATGGCGGTGGCGGTCCGGCCGGCGGGCAGCAGGACGGAGACCGGGGTCGTCGCGCCGGGTTCGAAGAACTCGCCGGTGGTGCCGTTGCCGAGCTGGCCGTAGGGGTTCTCCCCCCAGCACGCGGCGGAGCCGTCGTCGAGGATCGCGCACGACCAGTACTCACCGGCGGTGATGGCGGTGGCGGTGCGCCCGGCCGGGAGCTGCACGGCGACGGGGACGGTGGAGAAGGTCGTGCCGCCGTTGCCCAGCTGACCGTAGTCGCCGTCGCCCCAGCAGGCCGCGCTGCCGTCGTCGAGGACCGCGCAGGTGTGGTAGCCGCCGGCGGCGATGGATGTGGCCCTGCGGCCGGCGGGAAGCTGGACCGCGACCGGGCCCGGCGTCTGGGTCTCCCCGGTGGTGCCGTTCCCGAGCGCACCTCGGGTGTTGTAGCCCCAGCACGCGGCCGAGCCGTCGTCAAGCACCGCGCAGGCGTGGTAGGCCCCGGCCGAGATGGCGGTCGCGGTGCGACCGGTGCCCAGGGGGACGGCGATGGGCGTGCTCGCCGCCGTCCGGGTGCCGCTCCCGAGCTGTCCGTACTGGTTGTCGCCCCAGCACCGGGCCGCGCCGTCGTCGAGGATCGCGCAGGAGAAGCCGCGGTTCGCGGTGAGCGCGGTGACGGTGCGGCCGGTCGGGAGCCGGACGTCGACCGGGACCGCGGAGTTGCGCGTGGTGCCGTCGCCCAGCTCGCCGGAGAGGTTCCGACCCCAGCAGCGGGCGGTGCCGTCGGCGAGCGCGGCGCACGAGTGGCCGGCACCGGCGGCCACGGACTCGGCGGAGCGTCCGACGGGCAGCAGGACGCCGACCGGGACCGGGGCCGGGCGGGCGTTGGGGATCCCGAGCTGCCCGCTGGCGTTGTTGCCCCAGCACGCGGTGCCGTCGTCGTCCAGCTGCGCGCACGTGTGGGACCCACCGGCCGTGAGGGCGGTCGCGGTCCGCCCGGACGGCAGCTCGGCAAGGACGGGCGTCGACGTGCGTTCCGTGGATCCGGCGCCGAGCTGGCCGAAGGACCCGAGGCCCCAGCAGGTCACGGTCCGGTCGTCGAGGACGGCGCACGAGTGGTTCGCGCCGTTGGCGATCGCCGTGGCAGACCGTCCGGCCGGCAGTTGGACGGCGACGGGGGTCGACTTGGCGATCGTCGTGCCATCGCCGAGCTCCCCGAAGGAGCTGCTGCCCCAGCAGACCACACGGTCGTCGTCGAGGATCGCGCACGAGTGGCTGTTCCCGACAGAGATGGCGGTGGCGGTGCGGCCCGCCGGGAGCGCCACCGGGACCGGGACCGGGACGGGGGACCGGCTCGTGGTCCCGTTGCCCAGCTGTCCGACGACGTTGGCCCCCCAGCAGACGGCCCCGCCGTCGTCGAGGATGGCGCACGAGTGGGAGAACCCCGCGGTGATGGCGGTGGCGGTGCGCCCGGCCGGCAGCTGGACGGTGACGGGGACGGACGAGCTGTTCGTGGTTCCGTTGCCCAGGCGTCCGGATTCGCCTTCGCCCCAGCAGACGGCAGCGCCGTCGTCGAGGATCGCGCACGTGTGCTCGGCGCCCGCAGCGACGGCACGGGCGGTACGCCCGGCGGGAAGCTGGACGGCCACGGAGGTCGGGGAGCCGCTGCGGGCGCCGGCGCCGAGCTGCCCGGAACCGCCCGCCCCCCAGCATCGCGCGGAGCCGTCGTCGAGGATCGCGCAGGAGTGCTGGCCGCCGGCGCTGACCGCGGTGGCGGTGCGGCCGGCCGGCAGCCTGACGCTCACCGGCTCCGAGGAGCTGGTGAGCGACCCGTCTCCGAGCTGCCCGGCGTCGTTCGCCCCCAGGCAGACCACGCCTCCGTCGCGGACGGCGCAGGTGTGACTCGCGCCCGCGTCGAGCTGCGCGGCGCTCGCGATCGGGACGTAGGCGGCGACGACGAGCAGCGACGCGACGGACGCGAGGGCAACACGGGCTCGGGACATGGGGCTCCTGAGGGACGAAGCGAGACTGGACCTGGAGACCGCTCCGCGTCGAGGAGCACTCGCGCGGCGCGACCCGCGGTGGCCCGGTTGCGCCGCCACCGCGAGTCGCGCAGCTTAGGGCACCGCAACGGCGCCCCGTCGAATTTGGCGCTGCGGTGCTCAGACCGCGGCGGACGCGCCGACTTCGGCGTACACGGTGCCCTCGAACGCCAGTGCCCCCATGACGATCTTCTCGTCGAAGAACGGCAGGGCCTGGGTGAGCACGGCACCGCAGAGCCCGGCGGCTCGGTCGACCCAGAAGTAGCAGTTGGTCAGGCCCGCCCAGTCGCCGGTCCCGGCGTGCCGCATGCCCGGCAGGTCGGCGAGCATCAGGTGCAGGCCCAGGCCCCAGTCCTGCGGCAGCGGCGCCGAGGGCACGTCGTTGCAGAGCAGCGGGTCGGAGCTCCTGATGACGTCGGGGAGCGCGATGTCGCCCAGCGACGGGGTGAACATCAGCTCGACGCTCTCCGCCGAGAGGATCCGCGTGCCGTCGAGCTCGCCGCCGCCGAGCAGCATGCGCATGAAGCGCCCGTAGTCGCCGACGGTGGAGTACGACCCGCCGCCACCGCTGTGGATCTCCGGCGGGGTGGGCAGCTCGATCCCGTTGGGCTGCAGCGTGCCGTCGGGCATCCGCGACTGCATCGGGATCAGCCGGTCCTCGGAGCCGGACGCGTCGAACGTCGTGCTCGTCATGCCGAGCGGACCCCAGACGTGCTCGCCGAGGTACTCGCCGAGCGTCTGGCCGCTGACGGCCTCGACGACCTGGCCGGCCCAGTCGGTGCTGATCCCGTACTCCCAGGTCGTGCCGGGGTCGTTCACCAGCGGCAGCGTGAGCATGCTCCGGTGGAAGGCCAGGACGCTCGGCGTCCCGGTGACCTCGTGGTACTTCACGAGCTTCTCGTTCAGGAACGCGTATCCGTGGCCGCTGGTGTGGTTGAGCAGCTGGCGGACGGTCGACTGCGTCTTCGGCGCGCGCAGGATCGGGGTGTCGCCGTCGAAGCCGTCGAGCACCTGCAGCTCGCCGTAGGCGGGGATGTACTCGCGGACCTCGGCGTCCAGCGACACCTTCCCGGCGTCGACGAGGTGCAGCACCGCGGCGGTCGTCATCGCCTTGGTCATCGAGGCGATCCGGAACAGGGTGTCCGCCGTCGCGGTCCCGAAGCCGCTCTCGTAGAGCACCCCGTCGGCGTTCGCGGCGATCGCCGCCCCGCCCACGTAGCTGCTCTGCTCCACCGCGCTTCCGAAGAGCGCGTCGATCTTCCCGCCGTCGATCTGGGTCATGCGACCGACCCTATCCGCGCGAGGCCACCCCGCAGGGTCGGACTTCGCCTGCCGAACGGGGGAGGCGCACCTCTCGCGCGGCCGCGAGCACATAGCCTTCGGACGTGCCGTCCGAAGGCCCAGCGCCATACCACCGGGGAGGGCAGGGCTCCCCGCTCGTCCTCCTGCACGGATTCACCGGGACGTGGCGCATGTGGCGGCCGGTCCTCGCGCCGCTCGAGAGCTGCCACGACGTCATCGCGCTGACGCTGCCGTGCCACCACGGCGGCCCGGACATCGCGCCCGGGGCGACGGTGGGGATCGCGGCGCTGGCCGATGCGTTGGAGCGCTCGCTCGACGACCTCGGCCTCGACACCGTGCACCTCAGCGGCAACTCGCTCGGCGGCTGGCTCTCGCTGGAGCTCGCCCGGCGTGGCCGCGCGCGGTCCGTCGTCGCCCTCTCGCCCGCCGGTGGCTGGGAGGAGATGCGCGACCTGCAGCGGACCGCGAGGATCATCGGCAGCAGCGTGCGCCTCGGCATCCGCGCCGCGCCGTTCCTGCGGGCCGAGCTGCTGCCGGGCCCGGTCCGCAAGTTCGCGCTGCGCGCGACGATGGAGCGCGGGGACCGCGTCCCGCCGGACGCCCTGCTGGAGATGCTGGAGGATCTCGGCGGCTGCACGATCCTCGACTCGTTCATGGAGGCGACGGTCCGCGACGGCCCGTTCTCGCAGGACATGTCGCACGTGACCTGCCCGATCCGGGTGGCGTGGTCGCAGAACGACCGCACGATCCCGGCCGACCGGCACGGCCGCCCGCTGCTGGAGCACCTGCCACAGGCCGAGTTCCTGGCGATGCACGGCGTCGGCCACGTGCCGATGTACGACGACCCGGCGCAGGTCGCGGCGACGATCCTCGAGGTCACGACCGCGGTGGACGAGGCGCTGGTCGGATGACCGCGGCCCCGGTGAACCCCTACGACCGCCTGCAGGTCCGCTGGGGTCAGGGCACGGAGATGAACGCGCTCGAGGCCGCGCTCTGGCGCGCGAGCGCGAACCCGGGCTTCCGCGCGGCGAGCGTCGTGGTCGAGGTGCTCGACACCGTGCCGGACTGGCAGCGGCTCGTCGACGGTCACCGCTTCGGCCTCGCGCGGATCCCGCGCCTCCGCCAGCGGGTGGTGGACGACCCGCTGCGGATCGGCCCGCCGGCCTGGTGCGACACGCGGGTCGACCTCGCCCACCACGTCCGGCGCGTCGCGCTGCGCCCGGGCTCCTCGGTGCAGGACGCCCTGGAGGTCGCGGCCGACCTCCACATGACCGTGTTCGATCCGGACCGGCCGCTGTGGCAGGGCGTGCTGGTCGAAGGCCTGGCGGACGGGAAGGCCGTCTACCTCCTCAAGGTCCACCACGCGCTCGCGGACGGCGCGGGGATCATCGAGCTGTTCGACCTCGTCCACAGCGACCGGCGCGAGCCGACCTCGGGCAAGCCGCTGCTCCCCGACACCGCGCACGACGACCGCTGGCCGCTCGGCCTCAGCGTGCAGCACGCCGCGCGCCTGGCCGCCCGCGCGCCGCTGGCCGCCGCGAAGCTCGCGTTCGGCGGCGCGACGGCGGTGAGCCGTCCGGCGCGCACCGTCGGCGGCGTGCGCACCACCGCGACCGCCGTCGACCGCCTGGTGTCCGGCGCGCCCGGCCGCCCCTCCACCCTCCTGCGCGGTCGCGGCGCCGCCCGGCAGTTCCGCTTCCTCGAGCTCGCGACCGCCGACCTGCGCGCGGCGGCGGACCGCCACGGCGCCTCGCTGGGGGACGTCTTCCTCGCGGGCGCGCTGGGCGGCGTCGCCCGCTACGCCGCCGACCGTGGCGAGCAGCTCGGGGACATCCCGGTCGCCGTGCCGACCGGCGTCCACCTCGCGGGCGCGACGATGAACCGCCTCGCCCGTGCCCGCATCGCGGGTCCCGCGGGCGTGCTCGACCCGACCGAGCGGATCCGGGTCGCGGGCCTCCGCGCGCGCGAGGTCTGGGAGGCGCCGCCGGTCGACCTCCTGCGCGCCACCGCCGCCGTCCTCAGCCGCGCGCCGACGCCGCTGCTCGAGCGCATCGCCGGCGGCTTCACGCGCGCGTGCGACCTGCAGTGCTTCACGTTCCGCGGGCTGGACCGCGAGGCGTACGTCGCGGGCGCGAAGGTCGAGTCGATGGCGGTCTTCGGCCCGACCGCGGGCGCGGCGGTCACGATGACGATCACCTCGCACGGCGAACGCTGCGGCATCGGCCTCACCTCGGACTCCGCGGCGGTGACGGATCCCGACGGGCTGCGCGATGCGACCGCCGACGCGTTCGACGAGCTGCTCACGGCCCACCGGTGAGGGAGGCGCAGTACCCCTCGGGGGGAGGACACGCCCCGACCGTCCTGATCTGCTGGCCCCATGGCCACAGCACGTGTCGAGCACGACATCTCCAGCTTCGGGTTCTGGCGGGACCTGACCTTCGACCAGCGCGAGGAGACCTTCGCGAAGCTCCGCGCCGAGTCGCCGATCTCCCGGCACCGTCCGCTGGAGTCGCACCTCCTGGAGCCGGAGGAGGGCGCCCGCGACTTCTGGGGCATCAACACCCACGAGCTGATCCAGAAGGCCTCGCGCGACACGAAGACGTTCAGCTCCGCGAGCGGCATCTTCATGGAGGACTTCCCCGACGTCGTCATCCAGGGGTCGCTGTCGTTCATCGTCACCGACGCGCCGCGCCACAAGGAGCTCCGCGGGATCGTCTGGTCGGCGTTCACCCCGGGCAACATGCGCAAGCTCGAGCACGACATCGCCGCGCAGGCGAAGCAGATCGTCGACGAGATCGCGCCCCTCGGCGAGGCGGACCTGGCGACGACGCTGTGCAAGCAGCTCCCCGGCCGCCTGTTCGCGAACCTGTTCGGCATCCCGCCCGGGGACCTGCGCGAGGAGGTCATGCAGTGCGCCGAGGACATGGCGTCCTGGTCCGACGAGGAGCTGCGCGACGGCAAGGAGGCGATCGAGCTGTTCGGCGACGCCGCGTTCCGCCTCAACGACATCGCGCTCGACGCGATCGCCGCGCGGCGCGAGAACCCGCAGGACGACCTGCTCACCTGGGTCTGCCAGGCGCAGACCGAGGACGGCACGCTCGAGGACTGGGAGGTCGGCTCGTTCTTCGCGCTGCTCTCCGCGGCGGCGAACGACACGACCCGCCACACGATCGCCCACACGATCTGGAACTTCGAGCGGTTCCCGGAGCAGAAGAAGCTGTGGCAGGCGAACATCACCGACGCGACGCTCGGCGAGCAGCTCGCCGAGGAGGCGGTCCGCTACGCCACGCCGCTGCTGCACTTCCGCCGCACGGTCACGCAGGACGTCGAGTTCGGCGGCGTGGAGATGAAGGCCGGTGACAAGGTCGCGCTCTGGTACTGCTCGGGCAACCGCGACGAGCAGGTCTTCGACCGGCCGATGGAGTTCGACATCACCCGTGAGGTCAACCGCCACGTCGGCTTCGGCGGCGGCGGCCCGCACTACTGCATGGGCGCGGCGCTGGCCCGCCTGACGCTGCGCTCGATCTTCCGCGAGATCTACTCGCGGATGCCGGACATCCGCGTGGTGGGGACGCCGCGGTTCCTCGACGCGAACGTCGTGCACGGCGTCAAGGAGCTGCGCGCGGAGTGGACCCCGGAGCGCTGACGCGCCGGTCGCCGGGCGTCTGAGCGCGACGCCCGGCGGGTAGCCTGGGAGCGGTGAACGCCCCGTCCCTGCGCCTCGGTTCGCGCGCGCTGCCCTGGACCGACGTCGTGCCGGTGGTGGCCGCGATCGCGGCCGCCGTCACGTTCGGCAGCAAGCCGGGGACGCTCGTGCTCGTCCTCGCCGGCCTGCTGCTCGGCGCCGCGGTGCTCTCCGCCGTGCACCACGCGGAGGTCGTCGCGCACCGCGTCGGCGAGCCGTTCGGGTCGCTGGTCCTGGCCGTCGCGGTCACCGTCATCGAGGTCGCGCTGATCGTCACGCTGATGATCAGCGGCGGTGACGAGACGTCCACGCTCGCCCGCGACACCGTGTTCGCCGCGGCGATGATCACGATCAACGGGATCCTCGGCCTGTCCGTCCTCGTGGGGGCGCTGAAGCACCGCACCGCGGCGTTCAACGCGGAGGGGACGGCGACCGCGCTCGCCACCGTCGCGACGCTCGCGACGCTCTGCCTGGTGCTGCCGACCTTCACCGAGGCGGAGTCCGGGCCGGAGTTCTCGTCCTCGCAGCTGGCGTTCGCCGCGGTCGCGAGCCTGGCCGTCTACGGGCTGTTCGTGTTCGTGCAGACCGTGCGCCACCGCGACTACTTCCTGCCCGGGGACGGGGACGGCGTCGTCGCGGACGACGACGGCGACCACGCCGCCCCGCCGTCGGACCGCGAGGCGCTGCGCAGCCTGGGCCTGCTCGTCCTCGCCCTGGTGGCGGTCGTCGGACTCGCGAAGCTCGAGTCGTCGGCGATCGAGGACCTCGTGTCGAGCATCGGCGCGCCGCAGTCGGCGGTCGGCGTCGTGATCGCGCTCGTGGTGCTGCTGCCCGAGACGCTCGCCGCCTACCGCAACGCCGCGCGGGGTCGGGTGCAGACGTCGCTGAACCTCGCGCTCGGCTCGGCGATGGCGAGCATCGGCCTGACGATCCCGGCGATCGCGATCGCATCGATCTGGCTCGACGGGCCGCTGCTGCTCGGGCTCGGCTCGACCGAGATCGTGCTGCTGACGATCTCGGTCGTCGTCGGCGCCCTGACCGTGCTGCCCGGGCGCGCGACCGTGCAGGAGGGCGCCCTGCACCTCGTGCTGTTCAGCGTCTTCCTGTTCCTGGCCCTGGTGCCGTAGCGGGGGCGGCCCGCCGTCGGGCGCTGCGCCGGTCAGGCGACGCGGCCGGCCTGCGCCCACTCGGCGGCGCGGGACCGCGGCCGGCCGATCTGCGCGCGCTCGCCGTCGTCGAGGATCGGGCGCTGCAGCAGCGACGGGTGCTCCACGAGCGTGGCGACGACCTGCTCGACGTCCCAGCCGTCGGCCTCCAGGCCGAGCTTCTTGTAGGTCGCGTCGCGCCGGATCAGCGCGTCGACCGGGTCGCCGACGAGCCGCGTCGCGAGGGAGCGCAGCTCGTCCTCGTCCAGGCGCTCCTTGACGAGGAGGTACTTGCGGACGGTCACCTCGTGCCCGGCGTCCTCGAGCGCGTCGAGCGCGTGGACCGAGGTGGAGCAGTGCGGGTTGTGCAGGAGCGTCAGAGCCATGCCCCGCAGTCTTCCACGGGCCGCGTGGACGGGAGATCCTTCCGGGAGGGATCAGCGGTCCACACGACCGCCGTCGAGCACCTCGACGATCCCGTCCGTCCCGTGCACGCGGACCCGCGCGCCGTCGGGGATCCGCCGCGTCGCGCCGGCGACGCCGACGACCGCGGGCAGCCCGTACTCGCGCGCCACGACCGCGCCGTGGGTCATCGCGCCGCCGACCTCGGTGACGAGCCCGGCGATCCCGACGAACACCGGCGACCAGCTCGGATCGGTGTGCGCGGTGACGAGCACGTCGCCCGGCCCGAGCGCGATGCCGGTCGGGTCGAGCACCACGCGCGCCCGGCCCTCGACCGTGCCGCGCGAGACCGCCAGGCCCACGAGCGCCCCGGCGGGCACGCCGTCGCGGTGCAGCCGGCCGTGGAGCGCCTCGCCGGTGCTGAGGAGCACCCGCGGCGGTTCGAGCCGACGGTCGGCACGGTGCTGCCGCGCGCGCTCCTGCAGCAGCAGGTCGTCGACCGGTGCGCCGGTCCGCGCGGCGGTCTCGAGCTCGTCGAGCGTCAGCAGGGCGGCGTCGTCGGGCGCGCGCAGCACGCCGGCGTCCGTCAGCCGTGCCGCCTCGGCGAGCAGCAGCTCCCGGTAGCGGCCGAGCCGCCGGACGATCGCGTACTTCGGGTACTCGCGATACCCGGCGAACGTCCGCACCCGGTCGATCCGCAACGCGGTCTCGCGCGCGAGCCGCTCGCCGTCCGGTCGCTCGCGCAGCCGGGCGAGCACCTCGTCCCGGTAGGTGAGCGCGGTCAGCCGGCCCTCCTCGAAGCGGCGGTTGCCCGCCCCGTCCTCGGCGTGGCGCACGTGGGCCAGCAGCGTCGGCGCGAGGGTCCACGGCCGCTCGCGCACGCGGGTGCGCGTCACGTCGATCTCCCCGCTGCAGCGCATGCCGTAGCGGTCGAGCCACTCCTCCAGCGCCCGCCGGACCTCCGGCCCGCCCGGCACCGCGTCGAGCCGCCCCAGGAACGTCCGGTCGGTCGCGGCGTCGAGGACCGCGCACGCCGCCGGGGACCGGCGGGCGACGTCGGCGACGTCGAGCAGCGCGAGGCCCATCTCGGAGGAGACGTTGCCGGCCACGGACCGGTTGAGGACGTCCCCGGCACCCCGCTCGCCCAGCCACCGCGCGAGGTGCTCGTCCAGCCACGCGGTGGCGTCCATCCCGGTCATGATCGCCCGGTGGGAGCGGGGGTCGAACAGCGACGCCTTGAGCTGCGCGACGTCCTCGCGGATCGCGGCGACCACGGTCGGCCCGCCCGCCGCGCGCAGGCGCTCCGCGGACGCGGCCTCATCCGCGTCGATCGCGTCGATCAGCTCCTGCACGATCGCCGGGTCGGCGGGGAGCGGCTCCGCGGCGGCCGGCAGCGGGACGGCGTCCTCGGGGTCACCGGGGAGGTCGGGGACCAAGCCGCTCGCGAGCACGGTGTCGAGCGCGTCGCCGAGCAGCGGGTCGTGCTCGGCGAGCGTCCGGTGGACGGAGCGTCCGGCCGGTGAGGCGAGGAGCGGCGCGACGTCGACGAACAGGCGGCCGCCCGCCTCGTGCATCACCGGCCGGGCCACGAGGCGCCACAGCGACCGGCCGAGCGGCGCCATCGCGTCGGTCATCATCTGCTGGTGCCCGACGGACACGTAGACGTGCGGGTCGCCGTCGTCCGCACCGGCGGGCAGCGGGAACAGGGTCGTGATCGGCCGGGCCTGCACGAACGCGAACCCGTCCTCGTCCAGGCACCACTCGAGGTCCTGGGGGCGCCGAGCGCGGCCTCGACGCGACGACCGAGCGCGACGAGCTCCGCGACCTGCGTCGCGGGCAGGACGCCCTCGCCGCTGACGCTGCCGCCCCGCACCGTGTAGCCGTCCGGGGTGACCGTGCCGTCGACGAGCGCCTGGCCGAGCCCGGCGGTCGCCTCGACGCGCGCGACCCGCCGGTCACCGGTCACGGGGTCGGCGGTGAAGAGGACCCCGGAGACGCGCGCGTCGACCATGCGCTGCACGACGACGGCCATCGCGACCGGGGCGTCCGCGGCGACGTGTGCGGCGTACCTGGCCGCGTGGTCGTCGAGGCGGGACGCCCGCACGCGGTCGACGGCGGCGAGCACCGCGTCGACCCCGACCACCCCGAGGACCGAGGTGAACTGGCCGGCGAACGAGGCGTCCGGCGCGTCCTCGACGGTCGCGCTGGACCGCACCGCGTACGCGGCGTCCGGGTCGACCGCCGCGGCGATCGCCGCGACCGCGGCGGGCGGCAGCCCGTCGGTGCCGTGGGTCGCCGCGGTCGTCACCACGAACCCGTCCGGCACCCGCACGCCGGCGATCCGGGCGAGCGCGCCGAGCTGCGCCGCCTTCCCTCCCACGGTCGCCCGCAGCGCCCCGTCGACCTCGTCCAGTGCCATGACCATGTCGTCCACGGCGAGGCAGTATGGGACACACCCGGGGCCTTGAATCAAGGCCCCGGGGTGGCCATACTCTGGGTACGGAAGGGGTCCTGCGGGGCCCGTTCGTCGTTCAGGGCACGGTCAGGACGAGCTTGCCGACGTGCTCGCGGCGCGCCATCCGCTCGTGCATCGCGGCGATCTCGTCGAGCGGTGCGACCGCGTCGATCGCCGGGCGCCAGTCCGGAGCCTGCGCGACGAGGGCGAGCAGCCCGTCGGCGTCGCGCGGCGATCCCATCGTCGTGCCGAGGATCGTCTGCTGGGCGAAGTAGAGGCGGCGCACGTCGACGTGCGCGTCGGCGGAGCCCGTGGCGCCGAACGTCACCAGCCGCCCGCCGTCGGCGAGCGCGGTGAGCGCGTCCGGCCACGTGGAGCCGACCGAGTCGACGACGACGTCGACCCCGACCCCGCCGGCCATCTCGCGGACCGCGGCACCCCAGTGGGCCGACGTGTAGAGCACGCCGCCGTCGGCGCCCAGGCCGATCGCGCGCTCGAGCTTCTCCTCGGTCGAGGTCGTGACGAGCACGCGCGCCCCGGCCATCCGCGCGAGCGCGATCGCCATCGTCGCGACCCCGCCGCCGGCGCCGAGGACGAGGACGGTCTCGCCGGCGACGAGCCCGGCGCGCGCGAACAGGGCTCGGTACGCGGTCAGCCCGGCGAGCGGCAGGGCCGCCGCCTCGACGAACGACCAGCCGGCGGGCAGCGGGCGCACGTTCTCGGCGGGGAGCGCGACGAGCTCGGCGTGGGTGCCGTCGGTGCGGTCGCCGAGGATCTGGAACCCGGGTCCGGGGGCGCGCTCCGCCCCGCCCCAGAACAGGGACGGCAGGACGAGGACCTGCTCGCCGGTGTCGGCCCGCACGCCCGCGCCGTCGGAGCCGGGCACGCGCGGGAGCGGCACGTCGTAGACGCCCTGGCGCAGCAGCACGTCGTGCCAGTTCAGCGCGCAGGCGTGGAGCCGCACGAGCACCCAGCCGTCGGGGACGACCGGGTCCGGGACGCCGTCGTGGACCCGCAGGACCGCGGGCTCGCCGAACTCCTGCAGGACGACCGCGCGCACGGCCGGGAGCCTACGCGCGCGGCAGGCGCAGGACGCGCTCGGCGACGATGTTCTTCTGGATGAACGTCGTGCCGCCCGCGATCGCGGTGCCGCGCGCCTGGTAGGCGAGCTTCAGCCAGCGCGCGGCCTGCGCGTCGTCGGCGTCGTAGGGGTCGAGCTGCCCGGCGAGCCCGTGCCGCGCGGTGGCGAAGTCGGCCATGTCCTCCAGCAGCGGCCCGCTGAGCAGCTTGCCGAGCGAGGACGCGGGGCCGGGCGTGCCGGAGGCCATGGCGCTGAGCGCGCGCAGCCCGTTGAGGCGGTAGACCCGGGTGCGGACGTGCAGGTCGGCCATGGTGCGGCGCACGAACGGGTCGTCCCCGGTGCCGGAGGCGCGGATCTCGGCGACGAGGTCGTCGAACAGCCGCTGCATGTTCACGCGGCCGGTGGCGAGGATCACGCGCTCGTACCCGAGGGTCGCCATCGCGATCTTCCAGCCGCCGTCGACGGGGCCGAGGACGAGGTCGTCGGGGACGAACGCGTCGTCGAGGAACACCTCGTTGAACTCGGGCTCGCCGAGGATGTGGCGCAGGCCGCGGACGGTGACGCCGTCCTGACGCATGGGCAGCAGGAAGTAGGTGATGCCGCCGTGGCGGGACCCGGGCGGTCCGGTGCGCGCGAGCAGCATGCCGTGGTCGGCGATCTGGGCGCGGCTGGTCCACACCTTCTGGCCGCTGATCCGCCAGCCGCCGGCGGCCTCGTCGCGCACGGCGCGGGCCTCCAGCGCGGCGAGGTCGGAGCCGGCGCCGGGCTCGCTGAAGAGCTGGCACCAGACGGAGTCGCCGCGCAGGATCGGGCGCAGGAAGCGCTCGCGCTGCGCGTCGGTGCCGAAGTCGATGAGCGTCGGGCCGCAGAGGTTCTCGCCGAGGATGTTCAGCCGGTCGGGCGCGCCGGCGCGGTCGTACTCCTCGAGGAAGATCGCCTGCTGCACGAGCGTGGCCTCCTGGCCGCCGTGTGCCGCCGACCACGACAGGCCCGCGTAGCCGCCGTCGGCGAGCGTCCGCTGCCAGCCCTGCCAGTACGGGAGGCGCTCCTCCATCGTGGCCGGCTCGGGGCCGGGGAGGGCGGCGACGGCCTGCTCGAGGAACGCGCGGACGGTGGCGCGGTACGCGGCGTCCTGTGGGCTGTCGCGGAAGTCCATGGCCCGACCATAGCGGATCTCCCTAACGATCGTTAAGGCGCGAGAACGTGGCGTGTCAGCGTTCGTCGGCCGTGTCGATCGGGCAGGACGTCGATCGTCGTCCCGTGTAGAACGACCCCTTCCACCGAGAGGAACCACATGCCCCGCTACACGATGTTCATGATCCCCGGCCCCCACGCCTACAACCCCGACGTGCCGCTCGACCCGGCGCTCTTCGAGGAGATGGGCGCCTACAACGAGCAGCTCGAGAAGGCCGGCGTCCTGCTCTCCGGCGAGGGCCTCCACGGCCCCGACGAGGCGGTCCAGGTGAAGTTCGACGCCGACCGCAAGGGCACGATCTTCGACGGCCCGTTCGCGGAGGCCAAGGAGCTCGTCGGCGGCTTCTGGATGCTGGAGGTCAAGGACCACGCCGAGGCGCTCGAGTGGGCCAGCCGCGTCCCCGGCAGCCCCGGCGACATCGTCGAGCTGCGCCGCGTGCAGGAGATGGAGGACTTCCCGCAGGACGTCCAGGCGGTCCTGCGGGACGCCGACGCTTGACCCGCGCCCCCGGGACGACGGGCGACGCGCCGGCGGCCCCGCCGGCGGCGTCGCGGCCCGCGTCGAGGCGGTCTGGCGGATCGAGGCGGCCGGGATCATCGCCCGCGTCGCCCGCATCGTGCACGACGTCGCGCTCGCCGAGGACCTCGCGCAGGACGCCCTCGTGGCCGCGCTCACCGCGTGGCCGCAGAGCGGCGTGCCGGACAACCCGGCCGCCTGGCTGACGTCGACCGCGACGAACCGGGCGATCGACCAGCTGCGCCGCCGTCAGAACCTCGACCGCAAGCACGAGCTCGTCCGCACCGAGCTCGAGCGCGCCGACCCCCGGGGACCCACGACCTCGTGGCCGCCATGGACGACATCGACGACGACATCCTGCGCCTCGTCTTCACCTGCTGCCACCCGGTCCTCGGCCCGGAGGCGCAGGCGGCGCTGACCCTGCGGATGGTCGGCGGCCTCACGACCGCCGAGATCGCCCGCGCCTTCCTCACCAGCACCACCACCGTGCAGCAGCGGATCGTGCGGGCCAAGCGGACGCTCACCGAGCACGACGTCCGCTTCGAGCAGCCCGAGCCGCACGAGCGGCCCGCGCGCCTGGCCGCCGTCCTGCGCGTCATCTACCTCCTGTTCAACGAGGGCTACGCCGCCACCTCCGGCGCCGACTGGACGCGGCCCGCGCTGTGCGAGGACGCGCTGCGCCTGGCCCGCATCCTCGCCGGGCTCGCGCCCACGGAGCCCGAGGTGCACGGCCTCGCCGCCCTGCTGGAGCTGCAGGCCTCGCGGCTGGCCGCGCGGATCGGCCCGGGCGGGGAGCCGGTCCTGCTGCTCGACCAGGACCGCTCGCGCTGGGACCGCCTGCTGATCCGCCGCGGCCTCGACGCGCTCGCCCGCGCCGAGGAGCAGGGGACCCCGGCCGGCCCGTACGCGCTGCAGGCGGCGATCGCCGCGTGCCACGCGCGGGCGGCGCGTCCGCAGGACACCGACTGGGGGCGGATCGCCGCGCTCTACGACACGCTCGCCGAGCGCGCCCCGTCCCCGGTCGTCGAGCTGAACCGCGCGGTCGCGCTCGGCATGGCGCGGGGGCCGCAGGTCGGCCTCGCGCTCGTCGACCAGCTCGTCGCGATGGACGCGCTCCCCGGCTACCACCTGCTCCCCGCGGTCCGCGGCGACCTGCTCGAGCGGCTCGGACGCCACGACGAGGCACGCGCGGCGTTCGCGCAGGCGGCCGAGCTGACCGACAACGAGCGCGAGCGCGCGCTGCTGCGCCGGCGCGCCGCCGGCGCGGACGCCTGAGCGCGGGCCGCACCCGCGCGGGAGGTTCTCGTCCCCCGGGCGAGGGGTTTTCCCGGCACGCCCGCGGGCGGGTGACTAGCGTCGCGCCATGTCCGAGCACAAGATCTGGTGCGGGGTCTGCGAGGCCACGTGCGGCCTGGTGGCCACCGTCGAGGACGACCGCGTCGTGAAGGTCCGGCCCGACGACAGCCACCCCAACTCCGAGGGGTTCGCCTGCCCCAAGGGGATCCTCTACCCGAAGATCCTCGAGGACCCCGACCGGGTGCTCGCCCCGCAGCGCCGCCGCGCCGACGGCACGTTCGAGCCGGTCTCCTGGGACGAGGCGCTCGACGACGTCGGCCGCCGGCTGAACGCGGTCATCGCCGAGCACGGACGGGAGTCCGTCGGCGTCACGCTCGGCAACCCGACCGGCTGGAACTACGGCGCGTTCTTCCTGACGTTCGGCATGGCCGCCGCGCTCGGGACGAAGCACTTCTTCAGCGCGGGCTCGGTCGACATCAACAACTACTGGGTCGTCGGCCAGCTCCTCTACGGCCACAACCTCACGAACCCGGTCCCGGACTTCGACCGCACGGACTTCCTGCTCGTGCTCGGCGCCAACCCGGTGGTCTCGCACGGCTCGATGGTCACGGTCGGCAACGTCCGCCGGCGGATGAACGACATCGTCGGCCGCGGCGGTCGCATCGTCGTCGTCGACCCGCGGCGCACCGAGACCGCGGAGCTCTACGAGCACGTCCCGGTCCGCCCGGACTCCGACGCCTGGCTGCTGGCGGGCATGCTCCGCACGATCTTCGACGAGGGCCTCGAGCACCGGGCGATGCTCGCCCACCAGGCCACCGGCGTGGACGCGCTGCGCGCGATGGTCGCGGACCTCGACCTCGACCACGCGGCCGCCGAGACCGGCATCCCCCGCGCGACGATCGAGCAGCTCGCGCGCGACCTCGCCGCCGCGCCCTCGGCGTGCGTGTACGGCCGCTGCGGCGCGTCCCTGAGCCGCTTCTCGACGCTCACGAAGTACCTCATCGACGCGCTGAACATCGTCACCGGCAACCTCGACCGGCCCGGCGGCATGGTCTTCCCGATGCCGTTCCTGGACGCGGAGGCGTTCACGAAGCTCTTCCGGATCAACGGCTACGACCGCTGGCGCACGCGCGTCGACGGGATCCCCGAGGTGCTGGGCACCTCGCCGCTGGCGTGCCTGCCGCGCGAGGCCGAGACCCCCGGGCCCGGGCAGCTGCGCGCGATGATCGCGGTGTCGACGAACATGGCGACGACCTCGCCCGCGTCCAACGACATGGAGCGCGCGCTCGCCGGCCTCGACCTGTTCGTCTCGCTGGACCCGTACATCACCGAGACCAACCGGCACGCCGACTACGTGCTGCCGCCGAAGATGCTGCTCGAGCGCGAGGGCTTCCCGCTGTTCGGCCAGCTCCACTACACGATCCCCAACGCGTCGTGGACCGAGGCGATCGTCCCGCCGCGCGGCGACGTGCGCGACGACTGGTGGGTCATCGACCAGATCTGCAAGCGGATCGGGATCGTCCCGTCGCCCGCACCGGGCGCCCAGCTCCTCGGTCGCCTCGGGGTGCGCGTGCCGCCGTCGCTGGCCGTCGACCTGTTCATGCGGATCGGCCGCTACGGCGACCTGTTCGGGCTGCGCCGGCGCGGCCTCAGCCGCCGCAAGCTGCTGCGCCACGACGGGGCGATCAAGCTCGAGGACGGCCTCGAGACCGGGGTGCTGCGCCGCAAGCTCCACACGAAGGACAAGCGCGTGCACCTCGGCGATCCCCTCTTCGCGCGCGAGATGGAGCGGATGCGCACGACGCCGACCGCGGACGCCGAGCACCCCCTGCGGCTGTTCACGATCCGCGAGCTGCGCTCCCAGAACTCGTGGCTCCACAACGTCCCGAAGCTGATGGCGGGAGGCCGCGGCTGCCGCCTGCGGATCCATCCCGACGACGCCCGCGAGCGGGGGATCGAGGACGGCTCGACCGTCGCGGTCGCCTCGCGCTGGGGCCGGATCGAGGTCGAGGCCCGCGTCACCGACGAGGTGATGCCGGGGTCGGTCGGCCTCAACCAGCACTGGGGGCACAAGGGTGGCTGGCGGACCGCGGTCGCCGCCGGTGGCGCCCGCTACAACGACCTCGTGCCCGGGGACGCGGCGACGATCGACGTCGCCTCGGGCAACGCGTGGATGAACGGCATCGGGGTCGAGGTCGTGCCGGTCGCGGCACCCGCGCCCGCGGACGCTGCGGCCCTCACCGCCTGACGCGGCGCTCGCCGCGCGCGGCCCGCCTCGAGGCGGCCGTCGCGCGGGGGGCGTCGAGCATCGCCGACCACACCGGCGTCAGCACGGGTCGGCGGTCGCGGTCGCGGCGCAGGGCGGAGTCGACCGCCGTCGCGTTGTGCTGCTGCAGCGGCGTGCAGAGCAGCAGCGAGCAGCCGCTCGTGATCGTCCGGTTCGTCACGCCCGCCGCGTCCCAGGCGGCGTCGCAGCCGTCGCACAGCATCCCCTCCTGCTGGTTGCGCAGCGCGAACAGCGCTCCGGTCGGGGTGGTGCCGGGACCGCGCAGCCAGGAGGCGGGCGTCCTGTTCGCGGTGCGGTCACGCGGGCCGGAGAGCATCACCGCGCGTGCGACGGGCAGCCGTCGCGCGAGGAACAGCGCGTGTCCCGCGCCCTGCGAGTGCCCGGCGACGACGATGCGCCGCCAGTCCGGGCGGGCGCGTCGGGGCGCGCCGTACGGGGAGCCGGCGTCGGCGACGAGGTAGCGCTCCCAGCCCAGCCGGGTGAGCAGGCTCACGAGCCGTCCGCTGACCGCGTCGGCCGGCCGGACCCCGGCGGTCGCGGGCCAGCCCCGGCGGGGGCGCCGCCGACGGTGGTGCCGGTCCCGAAGAGGGTGCCGCCGCGGACGTCGGCCAGGCAGCGGTCCTGCGCGGCGAGCGCGGCGGTGCCGGCCGGTCGCGGGTCGGGGCAGCGTCGCGCGACGGGCGCGTTGGGGTAGCGCAGGTCGACGACGTCGTGCCCGAGGCGGGCGGCGAGCGCCCCGAACTCCTCGTAGACGCCGGGCAGGCTGTTCGAGCCGCCGAGGAACAGGACGAGCGTCCCGCGCGGCGTGCCCTGCGCCCGCCAGACGTGATGGGCAGCGAGCCCGGTGGCGCGGGCGAGCGTCGGGTCGGTGGTGCGCGGGTCGATCCGCTCGACGGCCGCCCCCGCGGTGGCGGGCATGGCCAGCAGCGCGACGAGCAGGCCGAGGACGCGGACGGGAAGGCGCATGCGGGCGAGCGTAGCGCGCCCGGCGGGCTCAGGCCAGGCCCAGCTGGCGCATCAGCCCGAGCGCGTCGTAGTACGCCCGGACGACGGTCGCGCGGCCGTCCTCGTCGACGGTGAAGACGTCGGTGCCGGTGACGTCGAACGGCTTGCCGGTGACGGGCAGCGGCGGGAACTCGCCGCTGTGCGTGCCGAGCATGCGCCACTCCTGCGCGACGCGGGCGGCGGCCTCGTCGACCAGCGGCTCGCCGATGAGCTCGAAGCGCAGGTCGGGGAACGCGCCCCAGCTGCCGGTGAAGAACCCGTGCGCGGCGTCGAGGTGCTCGAGCGGCGCGGGCAGCAGCGGGTCGGTCCAGTGGAAGGCGTCGGCGAGGATCGGGGCGACGGCGTCGAGGTCGCGGCCGTTCCAGGCGGCGAAGTAGCGGCCCGGGTAGGCGGCGAGCAGGGTGGTGGTCGTCATGTGGCCGACGCTCGCAGCGGCACGGGGCGGTGGCGACTCCCCGCCGGGACGCCCGGATCCCCCAGCGGGGTCACGCGCGGCTCCCAGGGAACGCCCAGGGTCGTCCGGTGCAATGGCCGCCATGAGCGACGAGCACGAGCACGACCTGGGCCTCTCCCACGACCTCCCGATCATGGTCAGCCGCCGCCGCGCGCTGGGGATCTTCGGCGCCGGGATCGGCGCCGTCCTCGCGGGCTGCGGCTCCTCCGACGAGGGGGCGTCCACGGGCACGACCACGAGCAGCTCCGCGACGAGCACGACGGCGACGACGACCGGGTCCGCCGCTTCCAGCACGTCGGCGGTGCCCGAGGAGACCGGCGGCCCGTTCCCCGGCGACGGGACCAACGGGCCGAACGTCCTGACCGAGTCCGGCGTCGTGCGCCAGGACATCCGCACGAGCATCGGCGACGCGTCGGGAACGGCGGCCGGCGCGGAGGCGACCGTCGCGCTGAAGCTCATCGACGTGCAGGGCGGCGGTGGCCCGCTGGCGGGTGCGGCGATCTACATCTGGCACTGCACGGCCGACGGCAAGTACTCCCTGTACGAGGACGACGTCGCGGGCGAGAACTTCCTGCGCGGCGTGCAGGAGTCCGACGCGGACGGCAACGTGACCTTCACGACGATCTACCCGGGCACCTACGCGGGCCGCTGGCCGCACATCCACTTCGAGGTCTACGAGTCGCTGGAGGCGGCGACGACCGCGAGCCAGAAGCTGCGCACCTCGCAGATCGCACTGCCGCAGGAGGCCTGCGAGAAGGTCTACGCGGCCGGCGGCTACGGCGACAGCGCCGCGAACCTCGCGCAGCTCTCGATCGACACGGACATGGTGTTCAGCGACGGCTACGGCACGCAGCTGGCGACGGTCACCGGCGCGCCCGGTGACGGCCTGACGATGCGCCTGAACATCGGCGTCTGAGCCGCTCGCGGTCGAGCGACCGCGAACTGGCCGGAATCGTCCGTGCGGTGGCCTTGCGGCCATCGCGAGCGGGCGGCAGCATGGGCCCATGCCGTCCGCCCGCCGCATCGTCGTCGTCGCCTTCGAGGGGGCGCAGGCGCTCGACTTCACCGGTCCGCACGAGGTGTTCGCGATCGCCGACCGCCTCGGCGGCGGCGGGCGGTACGCGCTGCGGCTCGTCTCGCCCGACGGCGCGCCGCTGCGGTGCAGCAGCGGACTGCGCGTCGTCCCCGACGGGGCGGCCCGCGACGTCCGCGGACCGCTCGACACGCTCGTCGTCGCGGGCGGCGACGGCACGCGCGCGGCGCTGCGCGACGGGCCCTTCGTCGCCACCCTGGGCCGCCTGTCGGCCCGGGCGCGACGGACCTGCTCGGTCTGCTCCGGCGCGTTCCTCCTGGCCGCCGCCGGACTGCTCGACGGCCGCCGGGCGGCGACGCACTGGAGCCGCGCCGGGGAGCTCCAGCGCCGCCACCCCGCGGTCCGCGTGGACCCGGACCCGCTCTACGTGCGCGACGGCGACGTCTGGACGAGCGCCGGGATCACGGCGGGGATGGACCTCGCGCTCGCGCTGGTCGAGGACGATCACGGCCGCGAGGCGGCGCTCGACGTCGCGCGCTGGCTGGTGCTCCACACGGCGCGCGCGGGCGGCCAGGCGCAGTTCTCGGTGCCGCTGGCCTTCCAGGCGGCCGAGCACGCGCCGGTGCGCGACGCGCAGGAGGCGGTCCGCGCGGACCCGGGCGCGCCGCACACGGTCGAGGCGCTGGCGGCGCGGGCGGGCATGCCGGCCCGGAGCTTCTCGCGGGCGTTCAAGCGCGAGACCGGCATGACGCCCGCCGCGTTCGTGGAGCAGGTCCGCGTCGAGCGCGCCCGCGAGCTGCTGCAGGCCGGCCGGGCGACGACCGAGGAGGTCGCGGCCGCCTGTGGCTTCGGCACCGTCGAGACCTTCCGGCGGGCCTTCCGCCGGCGCCTGGGCACGAGCCCCGGCGCGTACCGCGACCGCTTCCGCGCGACGCTGCGGTCGGCCGCCTGACCCCGAGGAGCAACGGCCATGGACGTCGTCATCCCGCTGTACGACCGCTTCACGATGCTCGACGCGGTCGGGCCCTACCAGGTGCTCGCCGCCGTGCCGGGCACGCGCATCCACTGGCTGGCCGAGCAGGCCGGGCCGGTCAAGGACGAGAGCGGCACCGCGGCGCTGGTCGCCGACGGGGCGTGGGAGGACGTCCCGCGCCCGGACGTGGTCGTCGTCCCCGGCGGGTTCGGGACCCGCGCGCTGCTGCGCGACGAGCGGGCCCTGTCGTGGCTGCGTGGCGTCCACGAGCACACGCGGTTCACGACGTCGGTGTGCACCGGCTCGCTGTGGCTGGCGGCCGCCGGGATCCTCGACGGGCTCGAGGCGACCGGGCACTGGGCGGCGATGGACCAGCTCGCCGAGCTCGGGGCGCGCCCGACCGGCCGGCGCGTGGTCGAGCAGGGGAAGGTCATCACCGCCGCGGGGGTCTCCTCGGGGATCGACATGGCCCTGACGCTCGTCGCGCGGCTCGTCGCGCCCGAGGCGGCGCAGGCGGTCCAGCTGGCGATCGAGTACGACCCGCAGCCGCCGTTCGACGCGGGCTCCCCGGAGAAGGCACCGCCGGAGATCGTCGCGCTCGTGCGCAGCGTGATGGACGCGCAGGGCTGACGCCGCCCGCGCCGCGGTCAGCGCGCGCCCGGGCCGCGGCGCGCCTCGTCGTCGACCCAGGTGAGCACGGCGGTCGTGAGGGCGCGCGGCGACGGGGCCGCCTCGCGCACGCGCGCGACGAGCTCCAGCGAGGCGGGGATCACGCGCCGGTCGGCGCGCAGCCCGGGTGCCAGCGCGGCGGCCTCACGGGCGCCGGGCGCGCGCCGGAGGGCGTGGAGCGCGCCGGCGGCGAGCCGGCGGACGCCGTCGGGGCCCGCGATCCCCTGCACCACCGCCGCCGAGGCGACGAGCAGCAGTGCGCGCACGGCGCGGCGGGCCGCGTCGTCGAACGGGACCGCCCCGAGGACGCCCGGACCCAGCGCGCCGAGCGCGAGCGCCACGCCGAGGCCGGCGCCCAGCCGCATCGACCGCCGACCCTCCCCGCCCGCGGCCGCGGTCCCGGCGGCGACCCCGGCGGCGACGGCGGCGAGGACCGGCCAGGTCGGCGCGGCCAGCATCACGCACCAGGCCACGACGACGACCCACACCAGCGCGACGAGCCGCCGCGCCGACCGCGCAGGGGTGGCGACCACCGACGGGATCCGCCCGGCCGCGCCGTCCCCGGGGGCGGCATCGGCCAGCGCGCGACGGTAGACCGCGACCTGCACGACGGAGAAGACGACCGCTCCGGCGAGGTTCGACAGCAGGCCGAGCACGAGGGCCGCGGTCGCCCCGGACGGCAGGAGCCCGCCGGTCAGCTCGACGACGCGGTCGTACGAGTCCACGTACGCGTCGATGCCGCCGACGATGACCGCGATGAAGAACGCGGTGAGGACCGCGTAGTGCGCCAGGCGGATCGCGAAGCACGCGGCGAGCAGCGCGGCGGTCCCCCGTCCGCGGGCGGCCATGGCCCCGAGCAACGGGGCGCTCAGCGCCTGCGTCACGGGCCCGCTGATCCGCGCGGGCCCCATCACGGCGACGGTCTCGGTCATCACCGCCAGGGACGCGCCGTACCCGCCGCGCGCCCCGACCCGCGAGCCGATCCGGGCGAGCGCCACACCGCCGGCGAGCGAGACCCAGAACGCGCCGACCGGCGTGATCCGCCCGGCGAGGAACGAGACGGTCCCGACGTGCGCGAGGCCCGCGACGTCGGGCGTCTCGGCGGCTGGGCGGGCGGTCGCGGACACGGTCACCTCCACGCTACGGACACGGACCGCTGCGCGCGCGCCGAGTGGACGCCAGGTCCTTCCGCGAAGGATGTCGTGTCCACGCGGTCGGTGGATCGGGCAGGCGTCGCGGGTCAGGCGGTTGCTCCCTGCCGCCGTGACGTCCGCGGGACTGCGGGCAGGCCAGGGTACGCCTCGGCCGGACCGCCGGGGAGCCCGCCGCTGGCGGCGACCGGGCGCAGGTGGACGAAGCAGCGTCGGCGGTGCCAGGTGTTCGCCTGCGATCCGCGCATCGCGTCGGCGTGACCGCCGGGTCGGTAGGCGTACTCGCGCATGGCGCCGGCGGTCGACCAGCAGGACAGCGACGTGGCCTCGAGCAGCGAGCCGCGCATGAGCGCGGTCGTCGCGACCAGCGCCTCGCGGTCACGCGCGTGCGCGACCGCGCGCCTGTTTGCCTGCGAGAAGGGGACGACGGCGCTCGGGCGCAGGAGCGCGTGGACGAGCGCGATCGCCGGCTCGTCGTCGCGGGCCGGCGCTCCGGCGGCCACGGGCCGCCACCCGTGCCAGTCCTGCTCGCGGACGCGCCGGACCTCGGCGTCCGCGCTGAAGCGCCGCTCCGGCGCGACGGCCAGCCCCGCCCCGTGGCGCTGCCACGCCTCTGCAGCCGCGGCGGGGTCGTCCCATCCGAGGACGACGCCGCGACCTCCTGGCACGAGGGTGGCAACCCGCTGCCCCGCGTGCCGCGGTTGCAGCGGACGACGACGCCGCCCCGCAGTCCCGGTGGTCGGGCGGCGAGCAGTGCACGGGCCGCGGCGTGCCACCGGCGGGCGGCGAGCGGTGCGAGATGGACGATGTCGAGCGTGACGTGCTCTGGGACGTCACCAGATTGAAATACCATTGGTATTACGATACCAACGGTAGGTAAAGCCGTCCACGTCGAGGTCGAGCGGTGCGCGCGCGGACGCTCGTGCTTGGTGGAACGCGCCCACGACGGGGGATCCGGTTGGCCCGTCGGTGGGACGTCGCCCCACCGGCCCCGGGGTAGCGTCGACGCCATGCCCGACGCCCCGCTGTGGTCCCCTGCCGACGACCTCCTGCGCGACAGCGAGATGGCCCGCCTGCGCGACGAGCTCGGGCTCGCCGACGCGGCCGCGCTGCACGCCTGGTCGGTCGCGGACGTCGGGCGGTTCTGGCGCACCGCCGTGTGGGACCGGTTCGACGTCCTGCACGACGGTCCGGCCGAGCCGGCGCTCGCCGACGCCCGGATGCCCGGCGCGGCCTGGTTCCCGCACGCGCGGCTGTCGTTCCCCGAGCACGTGTTCCGCGGCAAGGACGACGAGGCGCTCGCGCTCCAGGCGGCGGGCGAGGTGCGCGACGGGATCGACGTCTGGACGTGGGGTCGGCTGCGCGCCGAGACCGCCCGCATCCGCGCCGGCCTACGCGCCATGGGCGTCACGCAGGGCGACCGCGTCGTCGGCTACCTGCCGCACGTCCCCGAGACGGTCGCCGCGTTCCTGGCCACCGCCTCGCTCGGCGCGACCTGGTCGTGCTGCTCACCGGACTTCGGCAGCCGCACGGTCGTCGACCGCTTCGCGCAGATCGAGCCGACGGTCCTGCTCGCCGTCGACGGCTA
Source organism: Conexibacter sp. W3-3-2 (assembly GCF_009707605.1). Lineage (NCBI taxonomy): Bacteria > Bacillati > Actinomycetota > Thermoleophilia > Solirubrobacterales > Conexibacteraceae > Conexibacter > Conexibacter sp. W3-3-2. Next base: position 3,415,215 of record NZ_WLYW01000001.1, read on the forward strand.
CGCGTACGGCGGCCGACGGTTCGACCGTCGCGGGGTCGTCGCCGAGCTCGAGGCGGCGCTCCCGTCGCTGCGCCGCACGGTGCGGCTCGGCTACCTCGACCCGGCCGCCGGGGACTGGTCCTCCGCGTTCCCCGAGACCGACGAGCCGCTCGCGTTCGCCCGCGTGCCGTTCGACCACCCGCTGTGGATCCTCTACTCCTCCGGGACGACCGGCCTGCCGAAGGCGATCGTGCACGGCCACGGCGGGATCGTGCTCGAGCACCTGAAGACCTGGCGACTGCAGCACGACACCCGCCCCGACGACCGGGTCCTGTGGTTCACCACGACCGGCTGGGTGATGTGGAACTACCTCGTCGCGGGGCTGATGACCGACGCGTCGATCGTGCTGTTCGACGGCAACCCCGGCTACCCGTCGATGGACGTGCTGTGGCAGCTGTGCGCGGACGCCGGCGTGACCGTGTTCGGCACCGGCGCCGCCTACCTGCACGGCTGCCTGAAGGCGGGGACGAAGCCGCGGGACGGTCGCGCCCTGCGGATCCGCGCGGTCGGCTCGACCGGCTCGCCGCTCTCGCCCGAGGGCTTCCGCTGGGTCTACGACGAGGTCGGGCCGGACACGTGGCTGTTCAGCGCCAGCGGCGGCACCGACATCGCGGGCGCGTTCGTCGGCGCGAATCCGCTGGTGCCCGTGTACGAGGGGGAGCTGCAGGCTCCGGGGCTCGGGGTCGACCTGCAGGCGTGGGACGACGACGGCCGGCCGGTCGCCACGGGGGAGGTCGGCGAGCTCGTCGTCACGCAGCCGATGCCGTCGATGCCGGTCGGCTTCTGGAACGACCCGGACGGCGCGCGCTACCGCGACGCGTACTTCGCCCACTACGACGTCGAGGAGGACCGCGGACCGGTCTGGCGCCACGGCGACTGGATCTCGCTGACCGCGCACGGCGGCGCGGTGATCCACGGCCGCAGCGACTCGACGATCAACCGCGGCGGGATCCGGATGGGCACCGCGGAGATCTACGCGGCGGTCCTGGCGCTGGACGAGATCGTCGACGCGATGGTCGTGGACGTGCCGCCGACCGACGGGTCCGGCGAGGCGTGGATGCCGCTGTTCGTCGTGCTCGCCGAGGGGGCGCAGCTGACCGACGAGCTGCGCGACGCGCTCGTGCGCCGCGTCCGCGCCGACTGCTCCCCGCGCCACGTGCCCGACGAGGTGCACGTCGTCGCGCAGGTGCCGCGCACGCTCACCGGCAAGGTGCTCGAGGTCCCGGTCAAGCGGCTGCTGATGGGCCACGACCCGGAGCGGGCGGCGAGCCGCGACGCGCTGGCCAACCCGGACGCGTTCCAGTGGTTCGTGGACTTCGCGCGCGAGCGGGCGAGGGTGCCGAGCGCCTGAACGATCGCTCAGGCGGCGAGTGGCACGAAGCGTCGGACCTTGCCCGTCACGGGGTGCCGCGCGATCGTCTCGACCGACCGGATCTCCGCGGTCCGCGCGGGCGCCCCGGCCCCGGCAAGGGCGGCGGAGAGTCGGTCCGCCAGCGCGTCCCCGTCGATGTCGCCCGAGGGGGGCGACGACGTCGACCACGACCCCGTCGGGGTGCTGGTGCACCTGGTACTCGACGATGCCGGGCTCGGTCACCAGGACGGAGCGAAAGGTCAGCGGGTGGATCTCGACGTCGCCCCAGCGCAGATGCTCGTCGTCCCGACCATGCACCGCGACACGGAGGTGGCCGTGGTCCGGGGCGGCGGGCAGCGCGAGCAGTCTGTCGGTCAGCTCGTAGCGGATCAGCGGCTGCGCCCGGTTGCGCAAGGTCGTGACCAGGACCCGCGCGCTCGGGGTCCCGGGTTCGACCGGTGTGCCGTCGGCGCCGACGAGCTCGACGATGCAACCGTCCTCGGCGAGCACGATCGCCTCGTCGTCGGGCGCCGACATCCCCTGGAGGCCCTCGGTCGTGGCGTACCCGTTGACCAGCGGCACGCCGAAGCCCGCGGAGATGCGGGTGCGGGCATCCGGTCCGAGCGGCTCGCTCGTCGCGGTGACCGCGAGCGGGGTGATCTCCAGCCGGCCGGCGGCCCGCTCGTCGGCGAGCCGGGCGAGGATGCTCGGGTACCCGGCGAGCAGCGGCGGAGCGAGGGCGTTCAGGCGGGCGACGATGTCGGCGATCGGCGCGGTCGCCGGGACGACGGTGTAGCGCAGGCCGAGCCGCCCGCCCTCCGAGAGCGGCTCGGTGACCCCGGTCATGTGCACGGCGCTGCCCGCCCCGACGTACGCGACCGCCACGCCGTCGGGCGGCAGGTCGCCGAAGCTCAGCAGGCGGGCGAGCAGGTTGCGGGAGAAGGCGCCGACGAACTGCGCGAGCGCCGGGAGGTCGTAGACGAACATGCCGCGCACGCCGGAGCTGCCGCCGGAGGTGAAGGCGAGGTGGTCACCGGTGAGGGGAACCGGCGTGCCGTTCGTCGCGGCAAGGGCGGCCTCGACGCGGGCACGGTCGATCCCGGGGACGGTGAGGACGTCGTCGAAGTGCTCCATGAGGTCCGTCTTCGTCATGACGGGCAGGTCGCGCAGGTCGGTCGGGTCGAGCGTCGTCAGGTCGATTCCGGCGAGCCGCCGGGCGTGGAACGCGGAGTGCTCGACGGCATGGGCGACCAGGTCCGCGAGCGCGGCGCGCTGGTGGGCGATCAGACGGTCGCGGGACCAGGTGCGGCGCTCGAGGTGCTCCGGACGCTCGGCCAGGACGAGGTCCTCCAGTCGCGAGCGAAACGCGCCGAACGGGGCGTGCGGGGTGGTGCTCACGGGGTGCTCTCCGGGGCCAGGAGGTGGTCGAGGATGGTCAGCACGTCACGGTCGGGCAGGGCGCCCGCGTCGGCCGCGCGCTCGAGCGTCATGCCCAGGTCCAGGGCGAAGAGGAAGGTCGCGAAGGTCCGTGCGCCGACGGGCAGGAGATCGGGACCCGCGGCGTCCTCCACGGCGCTCGTGAGGGCGTCGAGGGCGCGCTCGTGCACGCGCGCGTAGCGCGCGGCGACGTCCGGCTCGCGGGCGGCGGCCAGCCGGAACTCGATCGTCAGCCGCATCCACGCGGTGTCCTGCGCGCTCCGCCGCCGGTTGGCGCGTACGAGGGCGCGCAGCGCGTCCGGCCCCGGGCCGGTGCGACGGGTGGATCGGGCGTTGTCGCGCGCGCGGTCCTCGATCCGGCGCTCCAGGAGCGTGAGCAGCAGGTCGGCCTTGCTCGCGAACTGGGAGTAGACGACGCCCTTGGAGAAGCCGGCCTCGCGGGCGATGGCGTCGAGCGTGGCGCCGGCGTAGCCGCGCTCGACGAACACCGTTCGGGCGGTCTCCAGGAGGGCCTCGCGGTTGCGGTCGGTCTGCTCGGCGCGGGTCAGTCGGGTCGGCACGCCCGCATTGATATACCGTTGGTATTTGAAAGTCAATGGTATCCGGCGCGACCGGAGAGCCTCCGCTATGCTCCCTAACGATCGTTAAGGAGCGGAGGAGCGAGAGCCGTGGACTTCACCCCCACGCAGGACCAGCAGACGATTCGCCGTGCCGTGGCCGACCTGGCCGCGCAGTTCGACGACGAGTACTGGCTCGAGAAGGACAGCCGGCACGAGTTCCCGCACGAGTTCTACGACGCGTTCGCGCGTGACGGGTGGCTGGGGATCTGCGTGCCGGAGGAGCACGGCGGCAGTGGCCTGGGGATCACCGAGGCGTCGATCATGCTCGAGGAGATCGCGGCGTCCGGTGGCGGGATGAACGCGGCCTCGTCGCTGCACGGGATGATCTTCGGGATGCATCCCGTGATCAAGCACGGGTCGCCGGAGATGAAGGCGCGGCTGCTGCCGAAGATCGTCAGCGGCGAGATGCACGTCTGCTTCGGCGTGACCGAGCCGGACGCCGGGCTGGACACGACCGCGACGAAGACGTTCGCGAAGCGCGACGAGGCCGGCACGCACTACACGTGCAACGGGCGCAAGGTCTGGATCTCCAAGGCGCTGCACTCCGAGAAGGTGCTGCTGCTGACGCGCACGACGAAGCTCGAGGACTGCGCGAAGAAGACCGACGGCATGTCGCTGTTCCTCACCGACGTGCAGTCGCCGAACATCGAGATCCGACCGATCCCGAAGATGGGCCGTGAGGCGGTCGACTCCAACGAGCTGTACATCGACGACCTGCAGATCCCCGTCGAGGACCTCGTCGGCGAGGAGGGCAAGGGGTTCACGTACCTGCTCGACGGGCTGAACCCGGAGCGGATCCTGATCGCCGCGGAGGCGCTCGGGCTGGGGCGCGCGGCGCTGCGCCGGGCGGTGCAGTACGCCAACGAGCGCGTGGTGTTCGGCCGCCCGATCGGCAGGAACCAGGGCATCCAGTTCCCGCTCGCCGACAGCCGCATGCGGCTGGACGCCGCCGAGCTCGTGCTGCGCAAGGCCTCCTGGAAGTACGACGCGGGGGAGAGCGCGGGTCTCGAGGCCAACGCGGCGAAGTACCTGTGCAGCGAGGCGGGGACGGAGGCGTGCGACCGCGCGATCCAGACGCACGGCGGCTTCGGCTACGCCCGTGAGTACCACGTGGAGCGGTACTACAAGGAGGCGCGGCTGCTGAAGCTCGCGCCGCTGCCGCAGGAGATGGTCCTCAACTACGTGGCCGAGCACGTGCTCGGCCTGCCGCGAAGCTACTAGGGAGCGCTGGACGTGCGTGGACTGGACGGGCGGATCGCCCTGGTGACGGGTGCGGGTGCGGGTGTGGGCGAGGCCGTCGCCCGCCGGCTCGCGGAAGAGGGCGCGCGCGTCGTGCTCGCCGACCGCGACGGGGAGGCCGCGGCGCGCGTCGCCGCGACGCTCCCGGGCGACGCGATCGGCGTCGCCTGTGACGTGGCGTCGCCCGACGACGTCACGCGGGCGGTGGAGACCGCGGCGGGCCTCACGGGCACGATCAACGTCGTCGTCTGCATTGCGGGCAACTCGCGCCCGGCGATGCTGAAGAACCTCGACGAGGAGACCTTCGGGTCGGTCCTCGACGTGCACCTCGGCGGCACCTACCGCACGGTCCGCACCGCGCTGGCGTACCTGCCCGACGACGGCACCGGCCGGATCATCACGACGACGAGCGCCGCGGGCCAGACCGGCACGATCGGCCAGGCCAACTACGCGGCGGCGAAGGCCGGGATCATCGGCTTCACGAAGTCCTGCGCCAAGGAGCTCGCGCGCCGGTCGATCACCGCCAACGCCGTCGCGCCCCTGGCGGCGACCGCGATGACCGAGAAGGTCCGCACCGACGAGAAGCTGGCCAAGCTCACGCTCGCCCGGATCCCGCTCGGGCGGTTCGCCGAGCCGTCCGAGGTGGCGGGGACGTTCGCGTTCCTGGCCTCCGACGACGCCGCGTACATGACCGGCCAGGTGCTGGCGGTCGACGGCGGGACGGTGATCTGACGATGGCCGCCACCACCGTCCGCTCCCCGCTCCTGGACGCCTCGCGCGAGGTCGTCGTCGTCGACGCGGTCCGCACCGCGATCGGCCGGTCGCACCCCGAGAAGGGCGCCTTCCGCGACACGCACGCCGCCGACCTGCTCGAGGCCTGCCTCGTCGCGCTGGTCGACCGCAACGGCCTCGACCCCGCCGCGGTCGACGACGTGATCGCGGGCTGCACCGCCCCGTTCGGCGAGCAGTCGCGCAACATCGCGCGCAACGCCTGGCTGCAGGCCGGCTATCCGCCGAGCGTGCCCGGCATCCAGATCGACCGGCGCTGCGGCAGCGCGCAGTCGGCGGTCTCCTACGCCACCGCGATGGTCGCCTCCGGCACCCACGAGCTGGTCATCGCGTCCGGCGTCGAGCACATGCAGCACGTGCCGATGCCGTCGGTCGCCGAGACCGAGAGGCTCTACGGCGCCGCGTGGACCGAGAAGCTCACGTCGCGCTACGACGTGCAGGGCCAGGGCTGGAGCGCCGAGGAGATCGCGGTGCGGTGGGACATCTCCCGCGAGGAGATGGACGCGCTCGCGGTCGAGTCCCACGCGCGCGCGGTCCGCGCGACCGACGAGGGACGGTTCGCGGGCGAGATCGTCCCGCTGACCACGCCGCACGGCGTCGTCGACGTCGACCAGGGGATGCGCCCGGGGACGTCGATGGAGTCCCTCGCCGGGCTGAAGACGCCCTTCCGCCCCGAGGGCGGGCGCGTCACCGCGGGCACCTCGTCGCAGATCTCCGACGGGGCCGCGGCGGTGCTGCTGGCCTCGCGGGCGACCGCGGAGCGCCTCGGCCTGCGCGTGCGCGCCCGCGTGGTCGACCACGTGACCGTCGGCGTCGACCCGGTGCTCATGCTCACCGGCCCGATCCCGGCGACGCAGAAGCTCCTGGCGCGCACCGGGCTCACCGTCGACGACATCGACCTGTTCGAGTGCAACGAGGCGTTCGCCTCGGTCGTCCTCGCGTGGGCGCGCGAGCTGCAGCCCGACATGTCGCGGGTGAACGTCAACGGCGGGGCGATGGCGCTCGGCCACCCGGTCGGCACCACCGGTGCCCGGCTGTTCGCCACGATCCTCAACGAGCTCGAGCGCACCGGCGGCGAGCTCGGGCTCACCACGATGTGCTGCGGGGGCGGGCAGGGCGTCGGCTCGATCATCCAGCGACTGCCCTGATGGCCGTGGACCTCGACCTCACCCGCTGGCTGCGGCCCGGCGACGGGGTCGTGGTCGGCAACCTGTCCGCGGAGCCCTTGCCGCTGGTGCGCGCGCTCTGGCGCTCCGGTGTCCCGGACCTCGAGGTGTTCCTCGGCATGTCCCTGCACGACCACGCGGCCGACGTCCCGGACGGGATCCGCGTGCGCTCCTACGGGGGCCTCGGGCGCACCGGCCGGATCCCGGGGCTCGAGGTCGTCCCCACGAACTACTCGGCGCTCCCGCGCGCGTTCGCCGAGGGCCTGGTCCGCGCCGACGTCGTGCTCCTGCAGGTCACCCCGCCCGACGCCGACGGGCGCTGCGCGCTCGGGGTCGCGGCCGACTACCTGCCGGACGCGATCGCGCACGCCCGCGTGGTGATCGCGCAGGTCAACGCCCGCCTGCCGCGCGTCGGCGGCGCCACGATCCCCTTCGACGCGATCACCCACGCGATCGAGCTCGACGAGCCCGTGCACGAGCTGCACGTCCCGGCGCCCGGCGAGGTCGAGCGCGCGATCGCCGCGCACGTCGCCCCGCTCGTGCGCGACGGCGACACGCTCCAGATGGGGATCGGCGCGCTCCCCGACGCGATCCTCGCCGCACTCCACGACCGCGCGGACCTCGGCGTGCACAGCGGCATGATCACCGACGGGGTGCTCGACCTGATCGAGGCCGGCGTCGTCACGGGTGCGCGCAAGCCGACGGACACCGGCCTCACGGTGACCGGCGCGCTCGTCGGCACCCGGCGGCTGTTCGACGCGGTCGACGGGCGCGACGACGTCGTCCTGCGGACCGTCAGCGCGACCCACGCGGCGGCGCGACTGGGCGCGGTCGGCCGGCTCGTCGCGCTCAACGGCGCGCTCGAGGTGGACCTCGACGGCAACGCCGGCTGCGAGTCGATCGACGGCCGGCCGATCGGGGCGATCGGCGGCCAGGGCGACTTCCTCCGCGCCGCCGTCGCCAGCGGCGGCGTCGGCGTCGTCGCACTCCCCGCCGCCCGGATCGTCGAGCGGCTCCACGGCCCCGTGAGCACCGCGCGGGCGGACCTCGACGTCGTCGTGACCGAACACGGTGTCGCGCACCTGCGCGGCCACACCCCGACCGCGCGCCGACGCGCGCTGCAGGAGATCAGCGGATGACGAACACCGACGCGACCCGCCCACCCTGGGCCGGGATCGGCCTGGCCCTGCCCACCATCGACGCGTTCGGCAACGGCACCCCGGTCGTCGAGGCCGCCCGCGCCGCGGAGGCCGCCGGCCTCGACCACGTCTGGGTGCCCGACCACCTGCTCTTCCACCGGCCGGTGCTCGAGGCGATGACCGTCCTGACGACGGCGGCCGCGGTCACCGAGCGGATCACGGTCGGCACCGCGATCCTCAACCCGACGCTGCGCCCGGTCACGCTGCTCGCCAAGCAGCTGGCCACGGTGCTGGCGCTCGCGCCCGACCGGCTGCTGCTCGGCGTCGGCCTCGGCGGCGAGTACGAGCCCGAGTTCCGCGCGGTCGGCATCGACCGCAAGGAGCGCGGCCGCCGGCTCGACGCGGCGCTGGACCTGCTGCCGCGCCTGCTGTCCGGCGAGGCGGTGAAGGCCGACGGGATCCTGCCGGTCGACTGCGACGGCCTCGCCCCCGTCCCCGCCTCCGGGATGCCGCCCGTGCTGGTCGGCGGCCGCTCCGAGGCGGCGCTGCGGCGCGCCGCGCGCGTCGGCGACGCCTACTTCCCGATGTGGATGGACCCCGCCGACGTCGCGACCGCGCGCGACCGGCTGGCCGAGCTCGCGGCCGAGCACGGCCGTCCCGCACCGGGGGTCTGCCTCGTCGCGTTCGTGAACGTCTGCGAGGACCCGGCGGTCGGCGCCGAGCAGGCCGCCGAGCACATCCGGCGCCAGTACGGCATGCCGTTCCACCTCGTCGAGCAGTGGGCGCTGATCGGCGGCGTGTCGCAGATCGCGCAGCGCGTGCAGGAGTACCGCGACGCCGGCGTCGACGGCTTCTCGCTCTCGCCCGCACACCCCCATCCCCTGACCCAGATCGACGGTGTCGCCGCCGTCCGGGAGGCCCTCGCGTGAAGCGCTCCGTCTACACCGCCGACCACGACGACCTGCGCGAGAGCTTCGGACGCTTCCTCGACGCCGAGGTGGTCCCCCACTACGACACGTGGGAGCGGGAGGGGCGCGTGCCGCGCGAGGTGCTCCGGCGCGTCGGCGAGCTCGGCTTCTACGGGCTCGCCGTGCCGGAGGAGTTCGGGGGCGCGGGCGCGGACGACTTCCGCTTCAACAGCGTCCTCAACGAGGAGGCGACCGTCCGCGGGCTGAACGCGTTCTCGCTGTGCATCACGATGCAGAACGACGTCGCGCTGCCGTACGTGCTGGAGCTGTGCAGCCCCGAGCAGCAGGCGCGGTGGCTGCCGGGGATCGTCTCCGGCGACCTCGTGCTGGGCATCGCGATGACCGAGCCGGGCACCGGCAGCGATCTCGCCGGGATGACGACGAAGGCGCGGATCGACCCGGACGACCCCGACCACTACGTCGTCGACGGGTCCAAGACGTTCATCACCAGCGGCCTCAACGCGGACCTCGTGATCACCGCCGTGCGCACCGGCACGACCGGCACGCACGCCGACATCAGCCTGCTGATGGTCGAGACCGGCGCGACGCCCGGGTTCAGCCGCGGGCGCAACCTCGAGAAGCTCGGCCAGCACGCGCAGGACACCGCCGAGCTGTTCTTCGACGGTGCCCGGGTGCCGCGCGAGAACCTCATCGGCGCCGAGGGCGACGGCTTCCGCCACCTCACGCACAACCTGCCGCAGGAGCGCCTGTCGATCGCGGTCGGCGCGGTCGGCGCCGCGCAGGGCGCGCTGGACCGCACGCTCGAGTACGTGCAGGACCGCACCGCGTTCGGCCGGCCGGTGGGCACGTTCCAGAACTCGCGCTTCACGCTCGCGCACTGCCGCACCGACCTCGACGTGACGCGCGCGTTCGTGGACCGCTGCCTGGAGGCGCACGTCGCCGGCGAGCTGACCGCCGTCGAGGCCGCGCAGGCGAAGTACTGGGCGTCGGAGATGCTCGGTCGCGTCACCGACGAGTGCCTGCAGCTGCACGGCGGCTACGGCTACATGACCGAGTACCCGATCTGCCGCGACTACGCCGACGCCCGCATCCTGCGGATCTACGGCGGCACGACCGAGATCATGAAGGAGATCATCGGCCGCGCGATGGGCCTGGGGGATCCGCGCCCCTGAGCCGCGGGCACATACCGAACGCCTGCTAGGTTCCTCGCGCGATGAGCCCGACGGCCCCGACCCTCGAGACGCCGGACGGCGTCGTCGCCACCCACGGCCTGCCGGAGGTGTCCGAGCTCGACCTGCTGTCGCGGGCGCTGCACGCCGGCTCCGTCGTCAGCGACGTGGCCCTGCGGACCGCGGTCGCCACCGCGGTCACCGCGGCGTCGATCCCCGGCGGCGCGCTCACCTGGGGGCGCAAGGAGCGCGCGAACCTCGCGTTCCACGCCGACCTCGCGCGCACCGCGACCGCCGAGGAGGTGTTCGTGCGGCCGCCGCGCGGCGTGCCGGTGGTCGAGCGGCTGAGCTCCAGCGGCCTGCCCGAGCTGCCCGGCGGGCGCGCGCGCAACCTCCAGTTCACGAGCCCGTACGTCGCGCGCAACCCGGCGATGCGCGCCGACTACGCCCGCCACCGGCGCAACGGCGTCGGCTGGGCGCAGCACTGGCGCCACGACGACGGCCCGCGCCCGACGCTCTGCGTGATCCACGGCTTCGGGGCGGCGCAGTACTGGTTCAACAGCGCGTTCTTCTCGCTGCCGCAGTTCTTCGCGCAGGGCTGGGACATCCTGCTCTACACGCTCCCGTTCCACGGTCCGCGCGGGGCGACGCGCCGCAACCTCATCAACGGCTCCGAGGTCTTCAGCCACGGCTTCGCGACGTTCAACGAGGCGATGATCCACGCGGTCCACGACTTCCGGATCCTCGTCGACCACCTCGAGGCGCTCGGCGCGCCGCGGATCGCGCTCACCGGGCTGTCGCTGGGCGGCTACACGAGCGCGATGGTCGCGACGGTGGAGGACCGCCTCGACGCGGTGATCCCCAACGCCCCGGTGACGAACCTGCCGGTGCTGCTGCGCGAGTGGGTCCCCGCCGGGGTCGGGATCGGCCTGCTCGGCGCGCTGCACGGGGCGGGCCGCGAGCAGCTCGACGCGGCGCTGGCGGTCCACTCGCCGCTGAGCTACCCGCCGGTGATCCCGCGCGAGCGGCTGATGATCATCGGCGGTCTCGGCGACCGGCTCGCCCCGCCGCAGCAGAGCGTCGACCTGTGGGAGCACTGGGGCCACCCGCGCCTGCACTGGTACCGCGGCAGCCACGTCATGCACTTCAGCCGCGGCGCCTACCTCGACGAGATGCGCGAGCTGCTCGGCCCGCCGCTCTCCGTGGCGGCCTGAGCCGGGCGTGCGCGCACGGCCCACCGGGTAGGTCTGCGGCATGTCCTGGACGGTCTACCTCTCCGGCGAGATCCACACCGACTGGCGCGAGCGCATCGAGCGCGGCTGCGCCGACGCCGGCCTCGAGCTCACCTTCTACGGCCCGGTCACCGACCACGCCGCCTCCGACGACTGCGGTGTCGCGATCCTCGGGCCGGAGGGCAAGCCGTTCTGGAAGGACCACCTGGGCGCGGGCGTCAACGCGATCCGCACCCGCTCGCTGCTGGAGGCCTCCGACGTGGTCGTCGTCCGCTTCGGCGAGCAGTACCGGCAGTGGATCGCGGCGTTCGACGCCGGCTACGCGGCCGCGCTGGGCAAGCCGCTGATCACGCTGCACCCGGAGGAGCACGACCACGCGCTCAAGGAGGTCGACCGGGCGGCGCTCGTCGTCGCGCGGGAGCCCGAGCAGGTCGTGGACGTGCTGCGCTACGTCCTGGACGGGACGCTGCCGGCGCGGCCCCAGGCCTAGGTCAGGTCGCCGGTCGCCCGGCGCATCGCGCGCAGCGACCCGGTCAGCTCGCCGACGGTGGTGTCGTCGACCGGGCCGAGGCCGAACCCGGCGGCCGCCGCGTCCTTCGTCGCGCGCTTCAGCAGTGCGCGCCCGCTCCGGGTGAGGACGGCGAGCGTCGTGCGGCGGTCGGTCGGGTGCGGCTCGCGCGTGACGAGCCCGCGCTGCTCGAACTGGTCGACGAGCTGGGTGATCGTCGTCTGGTGGACCATCAGGTAGCGGGACAGGTAGGAGAGCCGGCGGGCGCCGCCCGGTGACAGCTGCAGGGTGACGAGGACGAGGTACTGCGTCCGCGTCAGCTCGTGCGGGCGCAGCGCCGCCTCGAAGCCCTGGACGGCGACGGCGTGGGCGCGCATCAGGGAGGCGGCGGCGGCGAACCGCTCCGCCTCGGGGAGTCCCTGCTCCTCCCAGCGCTCGCGGACCCACTCGACGGGGTCGGGCTCGGGCTCACGCGCCATCGCGAGGGAAGATCGCCCGCAGGCGCTTCTTGTCGGCCTTGCCGGCGTCGGTCATGGGGAGCTCATCATCGCTCAGCCACCAGGCGCTCGGCACGCTGAACGACGCGAGCCGCTCGCGCGCGTACGCGGTGAGCGCCTCGACGTCGGCGGTCGCGCCCGGCCGCAGGCGCACGGCGGCGGCGACCTCCTCCCCGAGGTCGGGGTGCGGCAGGCCGACGACGGCGACGTCGGCGACGTCCGGGTGCTCGTGCAGGACGCTCTCCACGTGCGGGGCGGCGATGTTCTCTCCCCCGCGGATGACGATGTCCTTGGAACGGCCGGTGATCGAGAGGCGCCCGTCGACGAGCCGTCCGAGGTCGCCGGTGTGCACGAAGTGGTCGGCGTCGATGATGCCGGCGGTCGCCTCGTCGTCCCGCCAGTAGCCGAGCATCTGCCCGGGGGTGCGGGCGAGGACCTCGCCGACCCCGTCGGCGTCCGGCTCGGCGATCACGAGCTCCACGAGCGGCAGCGGCGCGCCCGTCGTGCCGGGGTGCTCGGCCATCAGGCGACCGGACGCGGCGGCGAGCGTGCCGCTGGTCTCCGTCATCCCGTACACGTTGGTCACGCGCCGTCGCGTGTTCGGGAACGCCTGCTGGATCCGCTCGAGCAGCTCGGGGGAGACCGGTGCGCCGCCGAGCGGCACCGACCGCATGCTCGACAGGTCGCGCTCGCCGATCGACGGATGCTCCAGGACGCGGATCGTCATCGTGGGGATCGCTCCCCACACCTCGACGCGGTGCCTCTCGATCACCTCGAGCACCTGGCCCGGGTCGAACCGCCCCTCCAGGAAGCAGAGCTTGCCGCCGCCGAGCAGCGCCAGGCCGAGCGCCTGCAGCCCCCCGATGTGGAAGAGGGGGCCGGTGAGCAGTGACACGAAGCCCGCGTCGTCGGGCAGCGTGTGCGGCAGCCGCCGGGACACGGCGAGCGACTGGTGCATCGTGGCGATCCAGGACCGGTGGGCGAGCGTGGCGCCCTTCGGCAGCCCGGTGGTGCCGGCGGTGAAGACGATCAGCGCCGGGTCGGTCTCGTCTCCCTCGAGGGCGAGCTCGCCGAGCGCGGCCGCCCCGCCCGTGGCGCCGTCGACGATCGGCCGCAGCGTCGCGACGTCGATCGTGGGCGTGCCGGCGGCGACCTTCTCGAGCCGGCGCGCGTCGCCGATCACGAGCGTCGGCTCGACCAGGCGCAGCGCGTGCTCGACCTCCTCCTCGCTCCACCAGCCGTTGCCGGGCGCGACGATCGCGCCGACGGCCAGCCCGGCCCACAGCGACACGACCCACTCGGGCGAGTTCGCGGCGAGGATCAGCACGCGGTCCCCCGGGCGCACGCCGTGGTCCTCGCGCAGGTGCCGGGCGACGGCGCCGATCGCCGCGAAGGTGTCGTCGAACGTCAGCTCCCGCTCGCCCTGCACGAGGTGGACCTTCCCGCCCCAGCGGGCGGCGTCGAGCAGCAGCTGCGGCAGCCGCCGACGGCGCTGCGCGTACACGAGGAACGGGTCCTCCCGGACGACCTCGTCGCCCCACTCGAAGCGGCTCATGGCAGAAAGTCTACATGTCATTGGTTGGGCACTAGAGTATTCTCGGGACATGGCCGCTGACACCGAAGCCCGGATGCCCGAAGCCCGCCTGACCGAGGAGCTCATCGAGCGGATGCGCGCCCGTGCCGGCACCGACCTGCGGATCGAGCACTCCACCAACAACGAGGAGGCGACCCGCATCGCGGTCGCGAAGTTCGCCGCCGGCATCGGCGACATCAACCCGCTGTGGACCGACGCGGACTACGCGCGGGCCTCGCCCTACGGCGCGCCCGTCGCCCCGCCGAGCTTCTTCATCGGCTGCTTCAGCGGGATCCAGTTCGGCTGGCCGGGCCTCGGCTCGTTCCACAACCTCACCCGGGTGACCTTCCGCAAGCCGGTCTACATCGGCGACACCGTGCACGCCACGTGCACCTACGAGGGCTTCACCGGCCCGCGACCGTCGAACTTCGCGGGCGACATGGTCACCGACCTCTTCACGAACCGCTACCGCAACCAGGACGGCGAGGAGCTCGCGCAGATCCACTGGGAGGTCGTGAACTTCGAGCGCGCGACCGCGAAGGAGAAGACCGCGGACAAGGCCTCGAAGGGCTCCGGCCCGACGCTGCCGCACGAGTGGGCGCCCGAGGACGTCGAGCGCATCGAGGCGCAGGTCCTCGCCGAGCGGCCCCGCGGCGCCACCCCGCGCTACGCCGAGGACGTCGCGGTCGGCGACCACGTCGACACGCTGACCAAGGGCCCGATCGGCCTCACCGACGAGATCGCGTTCGTCGTCGGCGGGGGCACCCCGATCCCGCGCCTCAGCGCCCACGCGGTCGCGCTGCACTCCTACGCCAAGCACCCCGCGTGGTCGTTCCGCGACCCGGAGACCCACGCGCAGGAGCCGATCTACTCCGTGCACTACAACAAGCACGCGGCCCGCGCGATGGGGGTCGGCTACCCGTACGACGTCGGCTTCCAGCGCCAGGCCTGGCAGATCCACCACCTCAGCCACTGGTGCGGCGACCACGGCTGGATCGTCAGCTGCGAGTCGCGCTACCGCCGCTTCGTGTTCCTCTCCGACGTCGTCGAGCTGTCCGGCACCGTCACGGGCAAGCGCGTCTCCGACGGGGGCGAGCACCTGATCGACATCGAGACCCGCGCGGTCAACCAGCGCGGGGAGGACGTCATGCCCGGGAAGGCCACCGTGGCCCTCCCGAGCCGGGGCGACGCGTCGTCGCCCGCGGCGCGCCGGGCGCGGTGAGTGGGTGGCAGCCCGATGGTAGGCTGCTGCCAGTGCAGACCACGATCGACTCCGCCGGCCGCATCGTCGTCCCGAAGGCCCTCCGGGACGAGCTCGGCCTGACGCCGGGCAGCACGGTGGACATCTCCCGCTACGGCGCCGGTCTGCAGCTCGTCCCGGGGGGACGGACCGCCAGGATCGTCGAGCGCGACGGCGTCCCGGTCGTCACGGGCGAGACGCGCCTGGACGACGAGACGCTGTTCGGCCTGATCGACGCCGGGCGACGCTGAACGTGCTGGCGCTCGACACGAGCGTCGCGATCGCCCTGCTCGTCGAGACCGGGGACGCGCACGCCAGCGCGATGCGGTGGCTCGACGGGCGCGAGGCGTGCCTCTGCGGACACGCCTGGGTGGAGACCTACTCGGTGCTCACCCGACTTCCGGGCGACCTGCGAGTGGCGCC
This sequence comes from Conexibacter sp. W3-3-2, assembly GCF_009707605.1. Classification (NCBI taxonomy): domain Bacteria; kingdom Bacillati; phylum Actinomycetota; class Thermoleophilia; order Solirubrobacterales; family Conexibacteraceae; genus Conexibacter; species Conexibacter sp. W3-3-2. The sequence goes on from NZ_WLYW01000001.1 coordinate 3,430,566, forward strand.
CGCGGACGCCGCGGCACTGCTGCGCCGGCGCTTCGCGGCTCCGCTCACGCTCCGGGCGGCGACCGCGCGCCGCGTCCCCGACCTGCTGGCGCCGCTCGGCCTCGGCGGCGGAGCCGTCTACGACGCCCTCGTGGCGCTCGCGGCGAAGGAGCACGGGATCGTCCTCGCCACGCGTGACGCGCGTGCCCGCCCGACGTACGAGGCGGTCGGCGCCCGCGTGGAGATCGTCGTCTAGTCGAACGTCCCGCCGAGGTACCGCGAGATCGCCTCGGCGCGGTTGACCGCCCCGAGCTTGCGCAGGATGTGCTTGACGTGGGACTTCACGGTCCCCTCCTTGATCACCAGGCGCTCGGCGATCGCGCCGTTGGCCAGGCCGCGCACCATCAGCTGCAGGACCTCGCGCTCGCGCTCGGTCAGCAGCGCGTCGATCTCCGCGCGTGGGACCGGACCGTCCCCGTCCCCGGCGGCGGGCTGCTCCTCGCGGCTGCGGGTCGGGTCGCGGACGAGCTCGAGGTCGGCGGTGGCGAGCGAGGCCATCATCTCCTCGGCGAGGTCGAACGTCTCGTGGATCTGCGAGCGCTGCGCCTGCAGCCGCTCGATCAGCACGGCGCGCTCGTAGAGCCGCCCGAAGCCCTCCGCGAACGCCCAGAGCGCGTAGCGGTCGGTCTCGTCCACGGGGCGCTGGCTGGGCATGTGGTCGGCGTGGAGGAAGCCGACGACCCGACCGGCCGGGATGATCGGGGCGACCACGTAGGAGCGGGTCCGGCCGGCGGCCACGATGCCGGCGTGCACGCGCGGGTCGGCGGTCGCGTCGAGCACGAGCGCGGGGCGGCGCTGCTCGAGCACCTCGCGCTCCAGCGGCGCCTCGTCGAGGTCGATCCGCACGCCGTCCATCCAGGTCGCGAACGTGGCCTCGGCGTCGCGGTCCTCGTCGAAGCGGACCTGCCACGGCTGCCAGGTCGTGCCCTCGACGCGGCTGAGCATCGCGCGACGGAAGCCGCAGGAGCGCACGACCTGCTGGCAGGCGCGGTCCAGCAGCTCGTTCGGCGAGGTGATGCCGCGTAGCTCGGCGAGGCCGCGCTCGACGTCGGCGTCGAGCTGCGCGCGCAGGCCCACGACGCGGGCCTGGGCCTCCGCGGCGAGGTCCTGGGTGGCGAGCGCCGCGCGCAGCAGGCGCTCGGCGCGCTCGTCGAGCGCGGGCCGGTCGGCGAGCGCGGCGCGCAGTGCGGCGACCACCGGCGGGAGCCCGTTGGCGAGCGCCCCCGGGTTGGTGTCGTCGGGCAGCAGCGCGGCGGCGTCGGGGCCGAGCGCGCGGGTCACCAGCCGCCGGACGGTCTCCAGCCGGTCCGCGGCGGCCTGCTCGCCGCGGCTGCGCCCGTCGCGCTCCCGCCGTGTCGGGTCCTGGACGAGGGCCATCAGAGCCCGGCCCGCCGCTCGCGGTGGACCATGTGCAGGTAGCGCGAGACGGCCTCGGCGCGGTTGGCGACCCGCAGCTTGCGCAGGATGTGCTTCACGTGGGACTTCACCGTGCCCTCGCTGATCACGAGCCGTTGCGCGACGCCGGTGTTGGTCGCGCCCGAGGCCATGAGCTCGAGCACCTCGCGCTCGCGCGCGGTGAGCAGCCCGTCGATGCGGGTGGCGGGCCGGGCGGTCGCCGCGGCGCGGGCCCCGCCGGCGCCGGGCGCGGCGATCGGCTCGTGCCGGACCAGGTCGATGTCCTCCGTGCACATCTCGTCGATGCGGCGCGCCGCACGGGCGAGCGCCTCCTGCAGGCGGGTGCGCTGCTCCTCCAGGCGCTGCACGAGCACCGCGCGCTCGAACAGGAGCGCGAAGTTCTCGGTGAAGAGCCACAGCGCGTCGCGGTCCTCGGCGGTGAGCGCCCGGCCCTGGCCGAAGGCGTCGGCGTGGAAGAAGCCGATCACCCGGCGCGTGGAGAGGATCGGTGCGGCGACGTAGGACGGCGAGCGGGAGACGTCGACGATCGCCTTGAACGTGCGTTCGTCGGTGGGCGGGTCCTCGACGATCGTGGGCATCCGGCGGCGCACGAGCTCGGTCTCCATGAGCATGTGCGCGAGCGGGATCTCCGCCTGCTCGATGTAGCTGCGGAACGCGTCGCCGCCCTCGGGGTCCGAGCCCTCGGCGATGTGCAGCACCTCGGGCACCCACATCGATCCGCGTACGCGGGAGATCATCACGCGCGTGAAGCCGCACGCCTCCGCCACGGCGCGCGGCGCGTTCTCGATCAGCGCCTGCGGCGTGTTCGCCTCGTCGCGCAGCCGGCCGAGCGCACGGTGGGTGCGCAGCAGCGCGTCGAAGCGCGCCTCGATGCCCTCCCCGGCGGCGCGCCGCTCGGCCTCGTCGTGCGCCACGAGCGCGTCGAGGCGGGCCAGTGCGTCGGTGACGTCGACCGGCGCGGCGGCGTCGAACGACCCGCGTAGCTCCTCTCGACCCTGATTCCCGGCCGCGGCCGGAACGGCGATGCCCATCCGTCTCTCCCTCCCCGGAGGTACCTCCAGGGGAGCGTACCCGGACAGGCTGTCCGGGCGCCAGTGGGAACCGGCGGCCGCCGTCGCGGCGCGCTGCGCCGAGCCGGCGGCCGCCGCGCCGCTCAGCCGTACAGCCCGGCGATGACGTCCGCGTACTTCTCGTCGATGACCTTGCGCTTCATCTTCATCGTCGGGGTCAGCTCGTCGCCGCCGGGCACCCAGGCGACCGGCAGGACGGTGAACGCCTTGAGCTGCTCGACGCGCGCGAGCTTCGCGTTGCCGCGCTCGACCGCCGCCGCGATCTGCGCGTGGATGTCGGCGTGCTCGGCGAGCGCCGCGATGTCGGTGGTGTCGATGCCGCGGTTGGCCGCGTAGGGCACGACGGTCTCGGGGTCGAGCACGATCAGGGCCGTCACGTACTGGCGGGCGTCGCCGATCGCGACGACCTGGGCGATGAGGTTCGACTCGCCCTTGATCGTCATCTCGATGTGCGCCGGGCTCATGTTCTTGCCGGCAGCGTTGATGATCAGCTCCTTCTTGCGGTCGACGATCCGCAGGTAGCCGTCCTCGTCGGCCTCCGCGATGTCGCCCGAGTGCAGCCACCCGTCGGCGTCGACCGCGTCCGCCGTCTTCTCCGGGTCCTTCCGGTAGCCGCACATGACGTTCGGCCCCTTGACGAGGATCTCCCCGTCGTCGGCCAGCCGCACCTGCACGTTGGGCAGGTGGTAGCCGACGCTGCCGAGCTTGATGCGCCCGTTCGGCGGGTTGGACGTCGAGAGCACGCACTCCGACATGCCCCAGAGCTCGGCGACCCGGACGCCGATCGCGTGGAAGAACTCCAGCACGACGTAGGGGGTCGGGGCGGCGGCGACCGCCGACCACTCGAGCTGGTCCATGCCGAGCTTCGCGCGGAACTTCGACAGCACGAGCTCGTCGGCCTGCTCGAACGCCGCCTGCTGCTCGGCGGTCGGCTCCTCGCCCGCCTGCTCGGCCCGGACCTTCGCGAGTCCGGCGTCGAGCGCGCCCTGCATGCCGGCCTTGCGCCCCGGGTCCTGCTCGCCGTCGATCGCGGCGAGGATCGCGCCGCGCAGCTTCTCGTAGATCCGCGGGACGCCGAAGAACCGCGTCGGGCGGGTCATCGCCAGCGCCGCCGCCAGCTGCGTCGGGTCCGGCACGCACGTGATCGAGTACCCGTACGCCAGCGACGCGTAGTGGCTGATGTACCGCTCGGCGATGTGCGCCATCGGCAGGTACGAGACGACCCGGCCGGCCTCGCTGACCGGGCACAGCAGGTTCATCGAGTCGAGCCCGAACAGCAGGCCCGCGTGCGTGTGCTGCACGCCCTTCGGCGCGCCGGTGGTGCCCGACGTGTAGACGATCGTGCACACCGCGTCGCCGCCGACCGCGCGCCACGAGGCCTCGAAGTCGAAGCCGTCGGGGGCGTCGAGCGCCTCGAGCTCGGCGAGCGTGAGGTCCGCGTCGCCCCCGTCGACGGTGATCACCCGCTGCACGGTCGGCGCGCCCGCGACCGCCTCGCGGACCACCGGCAGGAACGCCTCCTCGGTGACGAACACCGTGGCGTCGGAGTTGTGCAGCAGGCCGGTCGTGACCGCCGCGGGGTTCGTGTTGTACACGGAGAACGGCGTCGCCCCGAGGTGCAGCACGGCGGTGTCGAGCAGGTGGAACTCGGGGCGGTTCGTCAGCTGCAGCGCGACTGTGTCGCCGGGGCCGACGCCGAGGGAGGCGAGGCCGGTGGCGATCGCCTGCACCCGCCGGCCGTAGTCGCCGTAGGTGAGGACGCCGCTGCCGTCGGGGAGCTGCAGGGCCGTGCGGTCCGGGTGTGCGCCGACGCGGTGCTGGAAGGCCGCGCAGAGCGAGTCGAAGCGCAGCGGGGACTCGACGAACGAGGTCGTCGGGGCATCGGTCATGGACATGACGCGACCGTACGTCCCGTCCGCGGCGGCGCGATATGCCTCGCCGGGGGATGCGCGCCCCTCCTTGGGGGGGACGACCGCCCTGCGGCCCGCTTCTAGCGTCCCGCCCGATGAGCACCGACACCGCCGCCGTCGTCCGCGCCACCGTCGAGGACCGGGTCCTCGAGATCGTGCTGGACCGCCCGCCCGCCAACGCGCTCGGCGCCCCGATCGTCGACGGCCTGACCGCCGCGATCGCGCGCCTGGCGGACGACGACGTGCGGGCCGTGCTCGTGCGCTCGGCGGTGCCGGGCTACTTCGCCGCCGGCGCCGACATCAAGCAGATGGGCACCCTGGACGGCCCGTCGTTCGCCGCCTACCGCGACGCGCTGCGCCACCCGCTCGAGGCGCTCGCCGCCTCCCGGGTCCCGTCGGTCGCGGCGATCGACGGGCTCGCGCTCGGCGGCGGGCTGGAGCTGGCGATGGCCTGCACGCTGCGCCTGGCGACGCCCGCGTCGACGCTCGGGCTACCGGAGGTGAAGCTCGGCCTCATCCCCGGCGCGGGCGGCACGCAGCGGCTCACGCGCGTCGCGGGCCGCGGCGTGGCGCTCGACCTCATGCTCACCGGCCGCAGCGTCGACGGGACCGAGGCGCACCGGCTCGGCATCGTCGACCGGCTCGTGGACGGCGATGTCGTCACCGAGGCCCGGGAGCTCGCGCGGGGCCTGGCAGCGTCGAGCGCCCCGGCGGTCGGCTCGATCATCGCCTGCGTCGACGCGGCCGCGGGCGACGCCGCCGCCGGCATGGCGTTCGAGGGCGAGGAGGTCGTGCGGATGATCACCGAGGGGGAGGCCCCCGAGGGCATCGCCGCGTTCCTCGAGAAGCGCCGCCCGGTCTGGGCCTGACGCCGCCCGCGCTCAGCGCAGCGTGATCGCGCGCGTGCTCGCGCGCCCGCCGACGACCACCCGGGCCGTCAGGCGCAGCGGCACGCGGGCCGCGCGGACGAGCCGGCGCCCGGCGGCGGTCAGCGCGAGCAGCCGCCGCCGCTCGCCGCCGCGCGCCAGGCGCACCGTCCCGCGCGCCACCACGGTGCGGCCGCGGCGCAGCGTCACGGTCGCGCGCGCCGCGCCGGGCGCGCGCAGCAGCACGGCGACGCCGCCGCGGGCGAGCACCTGCGCGCGGGTGCGCCGCGGGAAGCCGACGGTCGCCCCGCGCGGGACGGCCGCGACCGGCGCGGCGACCTGCGCCGGGAGGCCGAGCGCGCGGCGGGCGAGCGGCACGTCGTCGGTGATCAGCGCGTCGACGCCGACCGCGGCGGCGGCCCGCACCTGCGCCTCGGTGTTCAGCGTGTAGGGCACGACCTTCAGGCCCAGTGCGCGCGCCTGCGCCATGTAGGCGGCGGTCGGCACCGAGCCGGGGGACACCCAGTCGTAGCCGCGGGCCGCGGCGAGCGCGGGGCCGAGCGCGTCGGCGACCGCGAGCGTCAGCAGCGAGGTCTGCACGCCGGGCAGCACGCGCCGCGCGGTCTCGAGGTTCGACGGGTCGAAGCTCTGGACGATGAGCCGTTCGCCGGGCAGGTCGGCTGCGACGACGTCCGCCATCACCGCTTCGGCGAACGCCTCGCTGCCGGGCACGTAGCCGGGGTCGCCGGGGATGCGCTTGATCTCGAGGTTCACCGACCGTCCCGTCTCGCGCGCGAACGCGAGCACCGCGCGCAGGCGCGGCACCCGGATCGCGGGCGTCGCCGGGGCGGGCACGAGCGTCTCGCTCACCCCGAGCACGTCGACGCGGCACGCCTCGATCTCGACGGCGGTCCGGTCGGGCACGGCACCGGAGCAGTCGGTGGTGCGGTCGAGCGTCGAGTCGTGCAGCACGAACGGCACGCCGTCGCGGCTGACGACCGCGTCGAGCTCGAGCCACGCGTCGGGGTGCACGGCGGCGGTGTGACGGAAGGCCTCGAGCGTGTCCTCCGGGCGGACCGGCACGCCGAGGTCGAGCGCCCCGCCGCGGTGCGCGTGGATCGTCGGGGGCGCGGCGTCCGCGGCGGGCGGGCCGGCGGACCCGGCCCCGGCGAGGCCGAGCGCCAGCCCCGCGGCGAGCGCGGCGCGCCTCACGTGCCCGCCCCGCGCGTGAGCGCGCCGATCCAGATCTCGCCCGCGACGCGGCCGAGCGTCGCGATGTCCTCCTCGCCGGGCTCGCGCGCGGCGAGGCCGAGCCGCGTGTAGGCGAGCTGGTCGAGGACCGCGCCGAGCGCGTCGGCGAGCACGTCGACGTCGGTGGTCCGCAGCTCCCCGGCGGCCTGCAGGCGCCGCAGCCAGCCGGCGATCCGGTCGACGTACTCGCGGCGGCGCTGCAGCCAGATCTCGTCGAGGCCGTCCTCGTGGCTGACGGCGAGCTCGCGCAGCACCCGCAGCGTGCGGCGGTGCGCGGCGTAGACGCGGAAGAACTCGGTGTTGCGCGCGACGATCGCCTCGGGGTCGACGGTGCTGTGCTCGGTCAGCGGGCCGGTGGCGGCGAGCAGCGCGTCCAGCGGCCCGGCGAGCGCCTCCAGCAGGAGCGTGGTCTTGTCGGGGAAGTGCCGGTAGAAGCTCGCCGGTGACATGCCCGCCTCGGCGGTGATGTCGGCGATGCGGGTGGCCGCGTACCCGTCCCGCCCGAAGCAGGTCGCGGCGGCCTCGAGCAGCCGGGCGCGCGAGGCACGGCCGCGCGCGTTCTGCGTGCGGGCGGCAGGGGCGTCGGCGGGGCTCGGCATCGCGGCAGCTTGACAGACCCGCCCGGCTCCTGCGAATGTGACGTCGCATTCGCAAACCGGGGAGCGGGAGAGACGATGACGACGACGGCCAGCGCGATCGACCTGATGGACCTCGACCCGTTCGTGCGCGGCGAGGACGGCGAGCTGTTCCGCCGCCTGCGCGACGAGGACCCCTGCCATTGGAACGACGAGGAGGACGGTCCCGGCTTCTGGTCGCTCACCCGCTACGAGGACGTCAAGGCCGCCGGCTCGGACTGGCAGACGTTCTCCAGCGCGCAGGGCACGCAGATTCAGAGCCGCCGCGCCGAGGGCCACGGCAAGCCCTCGATCCACAACATGGACCCGCCGCGCCACAAGCTCCTGCGCGGCCTGCTCACCTCCGAGTTCGCGCGCCAGAGCGTCGAGCGGATGGAGCAGCGCGCCCGCGACGTCGTCGGCGAGCACCTCGACCGGCTCGTCGCGCACGGCACCGCCGACCTCGTCGAGACCGCCACCATGCAGATCCCGATCCTCGTCTTCGCGACGATGCTCGGCGCCCCGAACGAGGACGCCCACCGCCTCCTGGAGTGGACCAACGTGATGTCGGGACAGACCGACCCCGAGTACGTCGCCGACCCCGGGGTCGTCGAGCGCGTGCGCCACGAGGTCTTCGACTACTTCCACGCCCTCACCGAGGCGCGCCGCGCCGACCCGCAGGACGACCTCATCAGCGTCCTCGTCACCGCCGAGGTCGAGGGGCAGCGCCTCGAGCGCGACGAGCTCGACCCGTACTACCTCGTGCTGCTCGTCGCCGGCAACGAGACGACGCGCAACATGATGACCGGCAGCGTCCTGCTGCTCGACGAGAACCCCGGCGAGTGGGAGCGCCTGAAGTCCGGGCTCGTCCGCCCGCGCGAGGCGATCGAGGAGATCGTCCGGATGGTCTCCCCGATCGTCTGCATGCGCCGCACCGCCACCCGCGACGTCGAGCTGCACGGCCGCCAGGTGCGCGCCGGCGACAAGGTCGTCCTCTGGTTCACCTCCGCCAACCGCGACGAGCGGGTCTTCGACGACCCCGACGCCCTGCGCCTGGACCGCAGCCCCAACAAGCACCTCGGGTTCGGCTGGGGGCCCCACTTCTGCATCGGCTCGCACCTCGCCCGGCTCGAGGGCGAGATCCTGCTGGAGGAGCTCCTGCGCCGCGGCATCGAGATCGACGTCACCGGCGCGCCGACGCGGCTGCGCTCGAACTTCTTCCGCGGCATCAAGAAGCTGCCCGTCGCGGTGTCGGCGTGATCCCCGTCGTGGACCCGAGCACCGAGGAGGTGCTCGGCGAGGTCCCCGAGGCCGGGCCCGCCGGCGTCGACGCCGCCGTCGCGCGGGCGCGCGCCGCCTTCGGGCCGTGGGCGGCCACGCCGCTCCAGCAGCGCCTCGCCACGCTCGATGCGCTCGCCGCGGCGCTCGAGGAGCGCGCCGCGACGATCGGCCACACGCTCGCCCGCGAGATGGGCATGCCCCTCGCGCAGGCGACCGCCGTGCAGGCCGCGCTGCCCGTCGGCGTGCTGCGCGCCACCGTCGCCTCGGCCCGCCGCTTCCCGTTCGAGACCACCGAGGACGGGGCGCTCGTGCTGCGCGAGCCCGCCGGAGTCGTCGCGGCGATCACGCCGTGGAACTTCCCGCTGCACCAGATCGCCGCGAAGCTCGGTCCCGCGCTCGCCGTCGGCTGCACCGTGGTGCTCAAGCCGTCGGAGCTCGCGCCGCTGTGCGTCGGCGAGCTCGTCGCCGCCGCCCGCGACGCGGGCCTCCCCGACGGCGTCCTGGAGGTCGTGCACGGCACCGGCCCGGTCACCGGCCGCGCGCTCGTCGAGCACCCGGACGTCGACGTCGTCTCGTTCACCGGCTCGCTCGCCGCCGGCCGCGAGATCGGGGCCGCCGCGGGCCGCGCGATCCGTCGCGCGTGCCTGGAGCTCGGCGGCAAGTCCCCGCTCGTCGTGCTGCCGGACGCCGACGTCGAGGCCGCCGTGCGCCACGCGGTCACCCGCTGCTGCTTCAACAGCGGGCAGGCCTGCAACGCCCCGACCCGGCTGCTGCTCCCCGCCGAGCGGGCGGCCGACGCGACCGCGCTCGCGGGTGAGGTCGCGCGCGGCCTGCGCGTCGGCCCCGCGCTGCAGGACGGCGTCGACGTCGGCCCCGTGATCAGCGCCGCCGCGCGCGACCGCCTGCGTGGCGTGCTGCGCGCCACCGAGGCGACGCTCGTCGCCGGGGGCCCCGACGACCCGCCCGACGTGCCCGACCGCGGCTTCTGGGTCGCGCCGACCGTGCTCGCCGACGTGCGGCCCGGCATGCGCGTGCACGACGAGGAGCTGTTCGGCCCCATCCTGTCCGTCACGACCTACACCGACGAGGAGGACGCCGTGCGCCTCGCCAACGCCACTCCGTACGGCCTGTCGGCCGAGCTCTACGGGACCGACCCGGACGCGATCGACCGCGTCGCCCGCCGGCTGCGCGCCGGCCAGGTGAAGGTCGGGGGCGTGAGCGCCCGCGCGACGCTCGGCGCCCCGTTCGGCGGCTACGGCCTCTCCGGGCTCGGTCGCGAGCTCGGCACCTTCGGCCTGGAGGAGTTCACCGAGGTCAAGGCGGTGCTCGGTGTCTGAGCCCTACCTCGTCACCGGCTGCGCCTCGGGCATCGGCCGCGAGGTCACGACCGAGCTGCTCGCCGCCGGGCACGCCGTGATCGGCCTCGACGTCGCGGGCGAGGGACCCGACGGCGCCGACGTCCGCGCCTGCGACCTCAGCGACGCGGCCGCGGTCGACGCCGCGGTCGCCGCGCTGCCGGACCGGCTCGCGGGCGTCGCGTCGGTCGCCGGGGTCCCGGGCACGCACCCGCCTGCCCGCGTGCTCGCCGTCAACCTGCTCGCGCCGCGGCGGCTCGGCGCCGCCCTGCTGCCCCGCATCGCGGCCGACGGCGCGATCGTCCACGTCGCCTCCGTCGCGGCGGGCCGCAGCGACCGCGGCGACGACGACGTCCGCACCGTGCTCGGACTGCCGGACGAGGACGCGCAGGCGTGGCTGGCCCGCGAGGCGCTCGCCGGCAGCTCGACCTACGACTTCACGAAGAAGGCGCTCGTCGCGCTCGCCTGCATCCAGGCCCGCGACGGCCTCGCCCACGGGGTGCGGTCGCTGTCGGTCTCGCCCGGCCCGACGCACACGCCGATCCTCGCCGACTTCGAGGCGACGATGGGCGCCGACCGCATGAGCGCGGCCGCGCAGGTCGTCGGCCGTCACGGCCGCCCCGACGACATCGCCCCGCTGATCACGTTCCTGCTCTCGCCCCGCGCCCGCTGGGTCAACGCCGTCGACGTGCGCGCCGACGGCGGCCTGCTGGGCACTCGCAACCTCTGAGGAGATCCCGATGCTCACCGCCGCCGACGAGTGGCACGTCCACCAGACCCCCGAGCCGCTCGCGTCCTCGGGCACCGACCGCAACTTCTACGACCGCTCGTACTTCGGGGCGTTCCGTGCCGAGGACGGCCTGATCGTCGCCGCCGCGTTCGGCATGTACCCGAACCTCAACATCGCCGACGCGCACCTCACGGTCGTGCGCGACGGCGTGCAGCACTGCCTGCACGCGTCCAAGACGCTGCACTCCGACCGGGCGACGCTCGCGGTCGGCCCGGTGTCGATCGAGGTCGTCGAGCCGCTGCAGGAGCTGCGCCTGGTCGTCGACGACGGCACGCTCGCCGCCGATCTGCGCTTCCGCGGCCGCCACTTCCCGATCGAGGAGCCGCGCTTCATCCACCGCTTCGGGCCGCGCGCGTTCATGGACTACACGCGCATGAGCCAGGCCGCGGACGTCACCGGCACCGTGACCGTCGACGGCGAGACGCTGACGCTCGACGGCGTCGACGGGCTGCGCGACCGCTCGTGGGGGATCCGGCCGGTCGGCCTCCCGGACCCGACGCCGTTGATGCCCCCGCGCGACCCGCAGTTCTTCTGGCTGTGGACTCCGGTGCACCTGCCCGACCGCACCCTGTTCTTCCACGTCAACGCCGACGCGGAGGGCCGGGCGTGGAACACGCGCGCGGTGCTCGTCCCGCACGGCGCCGCGCCCGAGGACCACGTGCACGCCCACGGCCGCATGACGCTGGAGCTGCACCCGGGCACGCGGTGGGTCTCCGGGGCGCAGCTCGAGGTGCAGGCCGACGACGGCACCGACCTGCGACTCGCGTACACGCCGCGCGCGCACCTGGAGATGCAGGGCCTGGGCTACCGGCACCCGACCTGGACGCACGGCACCCCGCACGGGGAGTTCGAGCTCGGCCACGAGCGCATCGCGCTCGACCACGAGGAGCACGGCGCGCTGCACCGCTGGCATCGCCAGCTCCTGTGCGACGTCGCGGTCGACGGCCGGCAGGACGCCGCGTCCGGGGTGCTCGAGCACCTCGTCATCGGCCCGTACCGGCCGCTGGGACTGACCTGAGTCAGCGGGCGACCGCGTCGAGCGCGCCGAGCGCGTGCGCGACGAGGCGCTCGTGCGTGCCCGGGTCCTCGAGCAGCTTCGGCGGCCAGAGCACGACGGAGTGCAGCAGGCCGATCGCCGCCTGCACCGCGACCGCGACGTCGGTGGGGTCGGCGTGCGGGTGCACGCGCGCGACGACGTCCTCCCAGCGCTCCGCGTGCGCGCGGGTGCGGCCGGTGAACATCTTCCGCCAGGGCTCGACGAGCGAGCGGTGCTCGTGCGCGTAGATCGCGACGAGCTCGCGGTGGCCGACGACGAACCGCGCGTGGTGGCGCACGAGGAAGTCGAGCTCCTCCTGCGGGGTGTCGAACATCCCGGTGGTCTCGACCGCGACCTTGTCCATCGCGTCGTTGAAGAGGGTCGCGAGGATCTCGTCCTTGCCGGCGAAGTGGTGGTAGATCGCCGGGCCGCTGACACCGACGCGCTTGCCGATCTCGTCGACGCCGACGCCGTGGAAGCCCTTCTCCCGGAACAGCCCGGCGGCGGTGGTGAGGATCTCGGTGCGTCGGTCCATGCGCGCAGCAGTCTACCGCCGCCCCCACTGACCTGAACGATCGTTCAGGAGATCGGCTATGGTCGGGACATGGCCACCAGGGGCATCACCGTCCTGCGAGGGGGCGTCGAGTCGGTCGCCGCGACCGCCGCGGCGGCCGAGCGCGCCGGCTTCGCCACCGCCTGGACGCCGGAGTTCTACACGCGCTCCGCGATCGTCACGCTCGCCCGCATGGCGACCGTCACCGCCGACGTCCGACTCGGCACGTCGATCGCCTACGCGACCGGCCGCTCGCCGCTGATGCTCGCCACCGAGGCCCGGTCGCTCGACGAGCTCTGCGGCGGCCGGCTCGTCCTCGGGCTCGGCACCGGCACCAGGCGGATGATGGAGGACTGGCACGGCCTCGACGGCGCGGCCCCCGCCGTGCGGATGGAGGAGCTCGTCCCGCTGCTGCGCTCGATCTGGCGGCTGCACGAGGAGCCCGTCGCCCACGACGGCCGCTTCTACCGCACCCACCTCGTGCCGACCGCGGAGACCACCGCCCCGGTCCGCCCGGACATCCCGGTCTACACCGCCGGGGTCAACCCGCGCATGATCGAGGTGGCGGGCCGGGTCGGGGACGGCCTGCTCGGCCACCCGCTGTTCAGCCGTCCCTACCTCGAGGAGGTCGTGCGGCCCGCGATCGACCGCGGCCGCGAGAAGGGGGAGCGCCCCGACGCGCCGGTCGAGCTCTGCGGCGTGCTGATCTGCGCGGTGCACGACGACGCCGACCGCGCCCGGCGCGAGGCCGCGGCCCAGCTGGCGTTCTACTGCGCGCCGAAGACCTACGGCCCGCTGCTCGAGGCCAGCGGCTTCGGGGGCGTCGGCGAGCGGGTGCGTGCAGCGTTCGCCGCGAAGGACTTCGCCGCGATGGCCGCGGCGGTGCCCGACGAGATGGTCGACGCGATGGCCGCCGCGGGCACGGCCGCGGAGGTCCGCGCGCGCGTCGCGCAGGCCGAGGCCGAGTTCGACCACGTCATCACCTACCCGCCGAGCTTCGGACTGACCGAGGAGCGCTGCGACGAGCTCGCCGCCGCCCTCGTCGACGAGCTGGCTCCCGGCCGTGGCTGACGCGTCCCACATCGGCCTCGAGATCGACCGGTTCAGCTTCCCGGTCGAGGCGGGCAAGCTGCGCGAGTGGGCGGTCGCGGTCGGCGGGCAGGACGTCGAGACGGTCCCGCTGACGTTCGCCGCGGTCGCCTCGCACCACCGCGACCAGGCGGCGATGGTCGCCGCGCTGGACCTCGACATCCGCCGCGTGGTCGTCGGCAGCGTCGACTGGGAGTACCGCGCCCCGGTCCGCGTCGGTGACACGCTGACCGGCGCCCGGGTCGTCACCGGCGTGCGGACGAACGACCGCGGCATGACCTTCATCACGATCGAGACCGCCCTGCGCCGCGCCGACGGCGAGGTCGCGATCGTCCAGACCGACACGGTGATCGAGCTGCCATGAGCCCGACCTTCGAGGAGACCACGCCGCCCGTCACCCGCACGCAGATCGTGCGGTTCGCGGGGGCGGCCGGGGACTTCAACCCGATGCACCACGACGAGCCGTTCGCGCAGGCCGCCGGCGAGGAGACGGTCTTCGCGATGGGCCAGCTCACCGCGGCGATCCTCGGCGAGGCCGTCGCCCGGTGGCTCGGCCGCGACGCGATCACGGGCTACGGCGTGCGGTTCGTCGGCAAGGTCGTCCCCGGCGACGTCCTGGTCCTGCGCGGCACCCCGGCCGACCAGCCCGGCCGCTACGACCTGACGGTCACCCGCGAGTCCGACGCCACCGTCGTCCTCACCGGCTGGGCCACCCACTAACCCCGCCCCCGCCCCCCGCCCCTCGCCGCTGAACAGGGAGTTCTTCGCCCTGAGGGCGAACAACTCCCTGTTCGACCGCGGGCGGGGGGGCGGGGGTTAGGTGAGGGGGAGGGCGTCGGCGATGCGGTCGTCGTAGGTTCCGGCGTCGCCGAACAGGGGGGCCGTCGCTCTTCGCGCGCTTGAACAGCAGCTGCAGGTCGTGCTCCCAGGTGTAGCCGACCGCGCCGTGGAGGAAGAGGGCCTTGTCGGCGACGAACGCCGCGGACCGCGCCGCGCGCGTCTTGGCGACCCACGCGTCGGTGGCCGCACCCGGCTCGTCCTCGCCGACCGCCCAGGCCGCGTACTGGACGACGACCCGCGTGCCCTCGATCGCGGTGAGCATGTCGGCGGCCGTGTGCTTGACCGCCTGGAACGACCCGACGGGCACGCCGAACTGGACGCGGTCGGTCACGTAGGCGACGGTCAGGTCCAGCAGCCGCTGCGCGGCACCGAGCGCGTCGGCGGCGACGAGCACCGCCGCGTGCGCCGCGAGCCCGGTCGACGTCGCGCCCGCGTCGACACCGGCGACGTCGCCGAGCGCGCGGGTGCGGTCGGCCAGCGGCCGCGGCGTCACCGTCGTCGCGGATGCCTCGTGCGTGCGGCCGTCGGGCGCGACGAGCACGTCGGCGAGCGGGGCGCCGAGCACGCACGTGGCGGCCCCGGCGACGTCGGTCGGCCGGTCGCCGCCGACGAGCAGCGCGCCGGTCCGCTCGCCGCCCGCGAGCGCCGCGAGCAGGTCGGCGTCACCGTCGGTCTCGTGCAGGGCGAGGGCGGCGAGGATCGTCGCGTAGAGGCCGTCGGCGGGGACCGCGCCGCGGCCGAGCTCCTCGGCGAGGATCGACAGCTCGAGCAGGCCGCCGCCCTGGCCGCCCGCCTCCTCGGGCACCCCGATGCCGGTCCAGCCCTGGGCGACCGCCACGTCGTGCGCGGTCCGGTGGTCGACGTCGGGCAGGTCGGGGTCGAGCACCTGCTCCCGCACGCGGGGCAGGGCGAGCTCACGGTCGACGACGCCGCGGACGGCCTCGCGGAGGAACTGCTGCTCGTCGGAGTACGAGAGGTCCATGCCGGGACCGTAGCGCATCCGCCCTAACGATCGTTAAGCCAGTCTGGTACGGTCGCCGCCATGGAGGCACAGACCCACACGCGCGTCGCCCTGGTCACCGGCGGCGCCCGAGGCATCGGCCGCGCTTGCGTGGACGCCCTCGTCGAGGACGGCCACGCCGTCGTGATCGCCGACCTGCTCGCCGACGAGGCGACCCAGGCCGCGCAGGAGATCTCCGACGCCGGCGGCACCGCCCTCGGCGTCGCGATGAACGTCGCCGACTCGGCCAGCGTCGACGCCGGCGTCGCCGCCGCGCTCGAGCGCTTCGGCGCGGTCGACGCGCTCGTCAACTGCGCCGGCTGGGACGACCTCATGCCGTTCGTCAAGACCGACGAGGCCCTGTGGGACAAGGTCATCGAGATCAACTACAAGGGCGTCCTGCGCACCACCCACGCGCTGCTGCCGGGAATGATCGAGCGCGGCTACGGCCGCATCGTGAACATCGGCTCCGACGCCGGCCGCGTCGGCTCCTCGATGGAGGCCGTCTACGCCGGCGCCAAGGGCGGCGTCATCGCCTTCAGCAAGACCGTCGCCCGCGAGGCCGCCCGCAAGGGCGTCACCGCCAACGTCGTCTGCCCCGGCCCGACCGACACGCCGATGCTGCGCGGCGTCGTCGACGCCTCCCCCGACGGGGACAAGGTCATCGCCGCGATGACCTCCGGCGTCGCCATGAAGCGCCTCGGCCAGCCTGCCGAGGTCGCTGCCGCCGTCGCGTTCTTCGCCTCCGAGAAGGCGTCCTTCATCACCGGCCAGACGCTCTCCGTGAGCGGCGGCCTGACCATGGCCTAAGAGGAGATCCCCATGCCGATTTTCGAAGACCTCACCGACGTCGCCTACGAGATCGAGAACGGTCTCGCGACCATCACGATCAACCGCCCCGAGCGGTTCAACTCGTTCCGCGCCAAGACCTGCGACGAGCTCATCAAGTGCTTCAAGCACGCGTGGGCCTCCGGGGACGTCGGCGTCGTCTGCCTGACCGGCGCCGGCGACCGCGCGTTCTCCACCGGCGGCGACCAGAAGCAGCGCGCCGAGACCGGCGACTACGGCCCCTCCGAGACGGGCCTGTTCGAGATCGAGACGCTGCACCGCACGATCCGCGACATCCCCAAGCCGGTCATCGCCGCCGTCAACGGCTTCGCGATCGGCGGCGGCCACGTCCTGCACGTGCTGTGCGACCTCAGCATCGCCGCCGACACCGCGAAGTTCGGGCAGGTGGGACCGAAGGTCGGCTCGTTCGACGCCGGCCTGGGCACCGGCTACCTCGCCCGCGTCGTCGGCGAGAAGCGCATGCGCGAGATCTGGTTCCTGTGCCGTCAGTACACCGCCGAGCAGGCCCTCGAGTGGGGTCTCGTCAACAAGGTCGTCCCCGCCGCCGACCTCATGGCCGAGGTCCGGCAGTGGGCCGACGAGATCTGCAACCTCAGCCCGACCGCGCTGAAGGTCCTCAAGCAGTCGATGAACATCGACACCGAGCAGTTCATCGGCACCGGCCAGATGGCCCTGACGAGCCTGATGATGTTCACCGAGACCGACGAGGCCAAGGAGGGCATCACCGCGTTCAACGAGAAGCGGGCACCCGACTTCTCGCCCTACCGCGGCGCCTGAGCCGCACGGCGCCCGGCGGCCGCGCGCCGCCGGGTGTCGGATCGCGACACCCAGGGTGGGTCGTGCGCCCGGGCCCGGCGGGGCACCCTCGGCGCATGCCCCGCATCGCCACCCTGCTCCTCGCGTTCCTCGCCGCGCTCGCGCTCACGGCGGGCCCCGCCGCCGCCCGCGACAGCCACGCTCCCGCGGGCGCCCGCGGCGACTGGCTCCCGTCCGACGTCTGGGTCATGAGCAGCTGGCTGCCCTACGACGAGGCCCGCCTCGAGTCGCTGCTGCACGTCACCCGCCAGGACCTCGACGCCTGGCTCGACGACCACCGCTCGCTCGGCGCGCTCGCCGCCCGCCACGGCCACCGCGACCGGCGGCGCCTCGCCGCGCTGCTCGTCGCGCCGCGCGCCGCCGACCACCGCGGCACGCCGCTCGCGACGCTCCGCGCCCGCGCGCTGGACACGCTCACCCAGCCGCACCTCGCCCGCCACCTCCTGTTCCACGTGTACCACTCCCACCAGCTCCCGCGGCACGCCCGCCAGGTGTTCGGGGTCAGCACCGCCGGCTACCTGCGGCTGCGCGACCGCGGTCGCACGCCCCGCCGGATCGCCGCGGCCGGGGGCCTGTCGGGTCGCAGCCTCCACGGTCGCCTGCACGCGTTCTTCGCCGACCGCGCCCGCCGCGGCGTCGCCGCCGGGGCGATCAGCCCGCGCGAGGCCCGCGACCTGCTCGCGGTGCAGGACGCCGGGCTCGACGCCTACATCGACCGCCCGTACCGCACGAGCGCGCAGCAGGCCTGCTACGCCGGGCAGCACCACCACGACGGCGGGCATGACAGCCGCGAGTGCCCGGGAACCGGCGGGCAGATGGACATGTCCTGAGCGCGGCGGGACTACAGGTGCAGCAGGCGCCGCAGCTCGGCGACCGTCGCGTCCGCGTCGGTGTGGTGCACCGCCGTGATCCCGAGCGCGCGGGCGGGAGGGAGGTTGACCTCCTGGTCGTCGACGAACACGCAGTCCGACGCCGCGACGCCCGCCGCCTCGACCGCCATCGCGTAGATCTCCGGGGACGGCTTGCGGATCCCGACCCGCCCGCTGAGCACCTCCGCGTCGCAGAGCGCCCGGACCTCCGGGGCGTACATCGCCTCGCCCCAGGAGTTCGACAGCAGCACCGTCCGCACGCCCGCCGCGCGGGCGGCGGCGACGACCTCCACCATCCGCGGCTCGACCCCGAGGCCGCCGACGAGGCGCTGCACCAGGTCGGTGTGGTCGTCGAGTCCGAGGACCGCCGCCAGCCGCGGCTCGAAGTCCTCCACCGACACGCGGCCGCACTCCAGCTCGACCGACAGCTCGTAGAAGTCGGCGCCCGGCCGGTAGGCGCCGGCGAGCCGCTCGGGCGCGATGCCGTGGCGCACGCAGAACCCCCCGACGGAGGCCCACATGTCCTCGGTCATCACACCGGCGTAGTCGAGCAGCAGGGCGGTCGGGCGCATCGGCGCATCGTACGGCCCATCGGTTGCTCTCCCGGGGACAGACCGCCGCGCCCGTCCTGTCCGCCCGCGCGGGTGCATCGCGGCCGGGACGCGGCGAGCATCGGCCTCAGTCACCCGTCGAGGAGGAGCACGAATGGCCACTGCAGAGGAGTTCAAGACGATCGGTGCCGGGCGCGCCGTCTTCACCCGCCCGGAGCCCGTCGAGGGCCCGGTCGCGTGGCTCGACTCGCCCCAGGCGGTCATCCAGTTCGTGCAGCGCGACGACGTCGCCGACACGATCGTCCTCGCCCGCGGCGGCACCACGACGTTCCTCACCCCGGCGCTCACCGCGGGCGTCAAGGGCGTCATCACCCTGCAGGGCGCACCCGAGTCGCACCTCGGGATCCTCTCGCGCGAGTACGGCATCCCCTGCGTCATGGGCGTGCAGTTCGAGGACGGCGTGCGCTCCAGCCGCGGCGAGATCATCCCCGCCGACGGCGCCGTCGTGCGCCTGGACATCTCGACCCCCGAGGGCCGGGTCGCGATCGAGCCCGGCGCCCCGAGCGAGGGCGGTCGCGGCGAGCCGACCGCGGAGGAGCAGGCGCTCGCCGCCCAGATGGAGCAGGTCATCCCGCTCCTGCACCACTTCCGCGGCGAGGTCCCGCACGGCGCCGAGGGCGACCAGCAGCTGCGCGACCGGCTGAAGACCGACGTGTCGGTCCTGTCCGACGAGTCGCTGCGCCGCCGCCTGACCCCCGACGAGATCAACGACTTCAACGACTACGCCGCCTGGAACGTGTGGGACGCGCTGGCGCTGCGCTCCACCGAGGGCGAGTCCGGCCTGATCCCCCGCCAGGAGTACGAGGCGTTCGGCTGCATCAACCAGTACCTGCGCTTCCCGACCTTCGTCGACGTGATCACCGAGAAGCTCGGCGTCGACGGCGTGATCGAGCTCGGTGCCATCCCGCGCCGCGAGCCCGGCTCGAAGGTCAACCAGCTGCACCTCTGGTGCTCGGCGATCACGCCGCTGTTCGGCCGCGGCCTGCTGCACAAGCTCGGCCTCATCGACCTCGACCACGACACCGACGGCGTCGAGAAGCTCGTCCAGTTCCAGCGCCGCCTGATGGCGGGCTTCTGGGGCGACGGCGGCGAGCTGTTCTCCTCCTCGCGCGGCTACCGGGCGCCGGTCCTCGACCGGTCGTGGATCGACCGCTTCGCCGCCGACGTGCAGCCGTTCTCCGGTGACGACCAGCGCGGCCTGTACCAGCGCTTCAACGCGACGACCGAGATCACCGGCTTCCTGCTGCACTTCGACAACCGCTCGGGCCTGTGCGACAGCGGCCCGTACCCGCTGCCCGACGGCGGCTTCATGATCGTGCGCGACCACTTCCTGCACGACCCGGCCTACCACTGGCACGACGTCGCCGAGGACCTCCCGCACGCGCTGACGCAGGCGATGGTCTTCCATCCGAAGGACGACCTGCAGGTCAACGTCCTGGACATCGGCACCCTGTTCAGCGAGCCGTCGAACTACCTGGACAGCCTCACCGGCATGGCCGTCTACGCGCGGGACCGGTACGACACGCCGGTGGAGGAGCTGCGCCGCGTCGACGAGGACGAGATGCGCCTGATCCTCGAGCGCTGCGACACCACGACGACGAAGCTCTACAAGCGGATCGCCTCGATGTCGCCGCGCGACAAGATCATGTGCGGCGCGCAGGTCTACTACACGGAGTTCGTCGCGCCGATGGCCCGCCGCGCCGGCGTCTGGGAGCAGCTCGTGGAGGAGCACGACTTCTTCGAGATCGACCCGCTGGCGATGGAGGCGTACTACCCGCTGGTCCGCGACAAGCAGGCGGCGGCGATCGTGCCGCAGGCGTTCCTCATGGGCCTGCTGTCCCCGCCGGTCAGCCACGTCGGCGGCATCGACGCGTCCGCGCACGCCGAGCACTTCCCGCTCCTGCACCGCATCGCGCTGCGCGGCATGCTGCCCGACCCGCCGCAGGCGGTCGGCGCGCTCGCCGAGGCGGGCCTCGTCGCGACGACCGCCGCGGGCGCGCTGCTCAGCGAGGCGGGCACCGCGGTCCACCAGGCGCTGCTGGCCGCCGAGCGCGGCGGTGCGGACACCGAGCGGCTGCAGGCCGTCTACGACCGCTTCCTGCCGATCAACGGCGACTTCAAGGCCGCCTGCGCCCGCTGGCACGACGCCGACGAGGGTGCCCGCGCGGCGCTGCTGGCCGATCTCTCCGCGCTCGTCGATCGCGTCGAGCCCGCGCTGCGGCGCTCGGGCGAGGTCGTCGCGCGGTTCGCCGACTACGGGCCGCGCCTGCGCGCCGCCCTGTCCGCCGCGGAGGCCGGCGACCACGAGCAGGTCACCAGCCCGCAGACCGACTCGCTGCACACGGTCTGGATGGAGCTGCACGAGGACTACATCCAGATCCTCGAGATCGACCGCGAGCTCGAGGGGTCCTACTAGCCGTGCCCGCCACCTCGGTGACCGTCGTCCCCTTCGACGCCGAGGTGGCGGCCGACAAGGCGCTGCTGGGCGGCAAGGGGGCGGGACTCGTCGCGATGGTCGCGCTGGGCCTGCCGGTGCCGCCCGGCTTCGTCGTCGGCACCGACGCCGGCCGCGCCTACCTCGCCGACGGCGCGCTGACGGACGAGCTGCGCGCGGCCGTCGACGCGCAGCTCGACGCGCTCGAGCGGCGGCTCGACCGTCGCCTGGGCGACCCGTCAGCCCCGCTGTTCGTGTCGGTGCGCTCGGGCGCGCCGGTCTCGATGCCGGGCATGATGGACACGATCCTCAACGTCGGGCTCAACGACGAGCTCGTCGAGGCGCTCGCGCAGCAGACGCAGGACCCGGCGTTCGCGTGGACCTCGTACGTGCGGCTGCTGCACACGTTCGCCACGACCGTCCGCGGCCTGTCCGAGGCGACGGTCGAGGACGCGCTGTTCGACGCGCTGCCCGACGGCCCGGACGACGGGGCGCGCACCGCGCGCGGCGAGGCCGCGGTGCTGCGCGACCTGCTCGCCCGCGAGGGCGACCCGTTCCCCGCCGACCCGCGCGAGCAGGTCCGCGAGTGCCTCGGGGCCGTGTTCTCCTCGTGGCGGTCGCCGCGCGCGATCGCCTACCGCGAGCACCGCGGGATCGACGAGGCGATGGGCACCGCGTGCGTCGTGCAGGCGATGGTCTTCGGCAACCGGGGGGGAGGACTCCGGCAGCGGCGTGGCGTTCAGCCGCGATCCCGCGACCGGCGAGCCCGGCGTGTACGGGGACGTGCTGTTCGACGCGCAGGGCGAGGACGTCGTCGCGGGCGTCGCCGACCCGCTGCCGCTGACCGCGCTCGAGGACCGGCTCCCCGACGCGGCGCGCGCGGTCGCCGACGCGCTGGCGCTGCTGGAGCGCGAGGAGCGCGACCTCGTCGAGTGCGAGTTCACGATCGAGCAGGGCCGCCTGTGGATCCTGCAGTACCGTCGCGCGCAGCGGTCGGGCCGGGCCGCCGTGCGCGTCGCCGTCGACCTCGTCGACGAGGGCGTGCTCGAGGAGCGGGAGGCCGGGGAGCGGCTGACCGACGCGCAGCTCGCCGCGGCGCACGCGCCGCGGTTCGCGGACGCGGCGTCCGACGGCGACGTGCTCGCGCGCGGCTGCGCGGCCTCGCCGGGCGCGGGCGTCGGCACCGCGGTCTTCGACGCGCACCGGGCGGCCGCCCTGAAGGAGCAGGGGCGGGACGTGGTGCTCGTGCGGCCGACGACGTCCCCGTCGGACATCCACGGGTTCATCGCGAGCGTCGCGATCGTCACCGGTCGCGGCGGGCGCACCTCGCACGCGGCGGTCGTCGCGCGCGGGATGGACCGTCCGGCGGTCTGCGGCGTCGGGGAGGTCCGCATCTCCGGGGCGGGGGCCACGGTCGACGGGGTCGCGGTGCAGGAGGGGGACCTCCTCGCCGTCGACGGCGACCGCGGGATCGTCTCCCGGGTCGCCCCGGCGCTCGCGGACCCCGAGCAGGACGAGCGGCTGCAGCGCCTGCTCGCCTGGCGCGCCGCGGCCTGATCGCGCGGCGCCGCCGGAGCGTGGCTCAGCGCCGGCGGAAGCCGCGGTCGGGCGCCGGGTCCAGCGGGCTCGACGGCACGCCCGCGGGCACGTCGAGCAGGTTGAACGCGGGGGGGCGCGATGTCGTTCGGGGCGTCGGGGTGGAACAGCGCGGCGAGCAGCTGCGCCTGCCCGCGCCCGACCCCGAGCTCGCCCATGCCGCCGTTGTACATGCGGATGCCGTGGTCCTCGCAGTGCGCGTACAGCCGCGAGAGCTCCTCCAGGCGCCCGACGCGGCACGGCTTGACGTTGACGATCGACGGGGTGAGGGCGGTCTCCTGCAGCGACGCGACGCCGACGATCGGCGCGTCGTAGGAGACGCGATCGCGCACCGGGCCGAGCAGGTCGACGACCGCGGGACGGTCGTCGTGGGGGTCCTCGAACCAGACGTCGGTGAACGTCGCGATCGCGCGCTCGTACATGGCCAGGAGCGCGCCCTCGTCGGCGACGTCGAGGTCGTAGCGGCCCTTGAAGTCGATGACGGTCACGCCGGGCACGGCCGCGATCTCGTCCATGATCGCCTGGGTCCACGACGGCTCGACGTCGAGCTTGAAGCCCACGGTCGGGTTGGCCGCGCGGCGCGACGCGACCCGGGCGGCGTCCGGCGGGTCGCCGAGCCCGAACGAGTTGACGAAGGTCACCCGTCGCGGCGCGCGCCCGAGGACCTCGGGCAGCGTCGTGCGCGCCTGGCGCAGCGCGAGGTCCAGCGCGGCGGACTCGAAGGTCCAGCGCCGCCAGTGGCGCTCGAGCTCGTACTCGGGCGGGCCCGCGGGCCACAGCTCGAGCGTGTCGAGGTGGGCGAGGAACGCGGCGAGCGTCGGCCACGTCCCGGCGAGCGGCAGGTCGAGCGCGCGCAGGCCCGCCTGGGTGGTCGGGGTGCCGACCTGCTCGCCGAGGCCCCTCCTCGCCGCGGCCGTGCAGGCGCAGCTGCGTGGTCGAGGCGTCCTCGATGCCGGTCGGGCCGGCGGGCAGCAGCGGCTCGCAGGCCGACGACTCGATGGTGACCGGCAGGTCCTTGACGGCGTTCCAGAGGTCGGGCATGGGCGCCCGACCCTACGCGAGACGGCCGCGGTGCCCGGGCGGTCGGCCCGGGCACCGGTGCGCGGCTCAGGCCGTGGGGGCGACGGCGGCGCGCTGCGCGACCGCCTCGCCACGCCGGCGGGGGCGCTTCACGCGCACGTACTCGGCGGCGTAGTAGGAGCCGATCACGAACACCGCGGCGAGCGCCTGGGCGGCGAGCGTCTCCCAGTAGGAGTAGACCTCGAACCACGAGCCCATCCACTCGGGCACCGTGAACGGCGTGGCGTGGCCGGGGATCCAGCCGAGGTCGATGAACGACAGCGCGGTGCCGCCGACCATGACCACGAGCACGACGCCGATCAGCACGCCGGTGCTGATGAGCATCTTCTTGTAGGGGAGGCTGCGCTGCAGGCGGAACGTGACGAGCCCGACGAGCGCCGTGGCCGCGAGGCCCAGCGCGACGCCCTCGAGCACGACGCCGCTGCCCGCGGTGAGCTTCAGGTTCTGCAGGAACAGCACGACCTCGAAGCCCTCGCGGTACACGCTCGTGAAGCCGAGGGCGACGAGGCCGAAGGTCGCGGAGACGCCGACGCGTCCGAGCACCTTGCGGCGCTGGCGGTGGTGCTTGGCGATCCAGCCGGTCCAGTACACCTTGTGCACGAACCAGTTGAGGACGAGCAGCAGGACGACGATCGCGATGAAGCCCGTGATCGCCTCCAGCCGCGCGCCGAGCGGGGACGCGGCGTCGAGCAGCGCGCCGACCGCGAACCACGTCGCGATCGCCGCGAGGAACGACACGCCGGCGCCGAGGACCACGGGTCGCCGCCGGGTGGCGTTGGCGCCCTGGAAGCTCGCGATGATCGCGGCGAAGATGAGGATCGCCTCGAGGCCCTCGCGGAAGACGATCATCGACGCGTTGAAGATCACGGTGCCGCGGCTCTGCGGCGCGCTGGCCTCGGTCGGGTCGACCGGGCCGGTGCTCGCGGTCGCCATGAGGTACACGGCGCCGCCGAGGACGAGGAGTCCGAGCGCCCAGACGAGCAGGCGGCGGCCGGACCCGGCGCCCGCCTGCGGGCGGGCGGGGGTGGGGGTGTCGGCGGTGCGGTCGCCGACGGTGTGACTGACCATTAGGGCATCCTAACCCGAGTGGTCCGCCGGGCGGTCCCCGACCCCCGCACCGGGCACGTTGCCGCGCTCAGCGTCGCAGCTGCTCCACGTACGGCTGCGGCCAGCCGTGCTCGACGTGGGCGATCGCCGGCGCCCCGTCGATCGTGGCGTCCATCGCGTTCTCGTACAGCAGCAGGCCGCTGAACGGCAGCGCCACGCCCGCGCGGTAGGCGGCCGTGAAGACCGTCTCGCGTCCGGTCTCGTCGAGGATCGTCGCGGTCAGCGACCGGTGCACGAGCGCGTCGTCCAGCGACGACTCGACGCGCAGGTCGGTGATCACCGCGATCTCGCCGCCGCGGTTGACGTAGCCGAGCCGATGGCGCGCTCCCAGCGCGCTGGACTCCCAGGCGTGCAGCGACACCGACCCGTCCGGGGTCGCGGCGTTCATCCACTTCCAGTGCTGGATGACCCCCCCACTCGCGCGGGCCCCAGGAGTGGTCGCGGTGGCCGATCCCGTCGATCGCGATCTCGCGTCCGTCCACGCGCAGCGTCCCGGAGGTGCGCACCGACTGCTCGTAGCGGTCGGTCGCCGCCCACGCGGGGCAGCCGTCGGGGTTCTCGTGCCAGGACACGGGGCGGTGCAGCCCCTCGACGGTGACGTCGAGCGTCACCGCGTCGCTGGAGAACGACAACGACGCGCGGCGCAGCGGCTCGGGGTGGCGGATGTGCAGGCCCGCGATCTCGCAGTCGTCGAGGTCGTCGCCGACGAGGTCGACCCCGTCGACGATGTCGAACACTCGGGGCGCGCCGATGTCCTCGCCGCCGATCGCGACCAGCCGCCCGAACTGCCCGGTGGCCCCGGTCCGCCACGCGTAGACCATCGCGGCGATCCCCTCCGAGGGCAGCGGCAGCACGAAGAAGTACGACTCGCGCACGTGGGGTGCGGTGCCGATGTCGTGCAGCAGGTCGTCGGCGGCGGTGAAGCGCTCGATCGTGCTCATGGCGCGAGCCTCTGCGATGCGGGCGCGCCCGCATACCGCCGCGGGCGACAAGACCGGGGGACCGATGCCTCCGCGCGGGCTATGCTCGCCCGGAGGAGATGGGTCGCGCCCAGGACACCGGCACGCTGACGCCCCCGGTCGCGCTCGACGCGAGCGTCGATGCCGCGACGCGTGTCGCGCCCGAGGTCACCGCGAGGATCGCGGAGCTCGCCACCGAGCTGCTCCAGCACGCCGACGCGATCGCCGACGTCGTCAACCGCCGCGCGATCGCGACCGAGCCCGCGCTCGTGGATCCCGACGACCCGACGACCGCGGAGGCCACGCTGCACTCCACGCAGGCGAACGTCGGGGCGATCCTCGCGCTGCTCGCCTACGGCGTCCCGGGCCGGGCGACGATGCCGTCGGCCGGGGCGCTCGAGCTGTTCGAGCGGCTCGCCGACCACGAGGACGGGCTGACCACGGTCCTGCGCGGCTACCGCATCGGCATCGCCGAGCTGTGGCAGGTCTGGGCGGCGCACGTCGCCGAGCACGTCCACGACGCCGCGGAGCAGCACGCGGTCCTCGCCGCGAGCACCGCGAACATGCTCCAGGCGGTGGACCGGATCTCACAGGAGCTCGTCGACAGCTGGGCGGAGACCCGCCGGCGCCGCCGGCAGGGCCTCGACGTGTCACCGGAGGAGCTGGTGCGCGCCGCGCTGTTCGACACCGCCGGATCGGAGGACGCGCTCGCCCGGCTCGGGTACCCCCAGGAGGCGCTGCACCTCGCGATCGCGCTGCCCCCGGAGCTGAGCGAGCCGGCGGTCCGCCAGCTCGTCAGCCGCCTGCGGGTCGTCGGGGACGCCGCCGCGGTCTCGGCCCGCTGGGACGTCGCCTGGGTCGTGTGGCTGGCGTTCGAGCGCCCGCCCGTCCCGTCGGCGCTCGACGCGGTCGTCGCGGCCGTGTCACTCGAGGAGCCGGTGGGCCTCGGGGAGCTCGCGCCCGGCATCGCCGGGTTCCGCGCGGGCTACCGGGAGGCGCTCGACGCGCGCCGGATCGCCGTGCTGCGCGGTGGCGGCGGCGTCACCCACCACCGGGACGTCGCGCTGCTCGCCGTGCTGTGCGCCGACACGGAGCGCGCGCGGGCGCTGGCGGTCAGCGAGCTCGGGCCGCTCGCCGCGACCGACGACGACACGATGGAGCGGCTGCGCGAGACGCTGACCGCCTACCTCGCGTGCGGCGAGAGCCACGTCGGGGCGGCGCAGCGGCTGTTCGTCCACCAGAAGACCGTCGCCTACCGCATCCGCCAGGCGGAGGCGCTGCTGGGCCGTCGCGTCGGCGACCGGCGCGTCGAGCTCGAGGCCGCCCTGCTCGTGCACCGGGCGTTGCTACCGTCCAGGGCGTCATGAACACCGCTCCGGGACGCAAGAGCAAGGAAGAGCGCGACGCGGAGCTCGCCCGCGAGGGCACGGCCCGTCAGCGGATGGCCGACCTCATGGCCAACATCGGCAGCGTCGGCCTGATCGGGGTCTGCGTCATCGGGTTCGTGATCCCGGCGATCCTGGGCCTCACGATGATCAGCCGCCTCGGCAGCGCCGGCTGGTTCATGTACGCGATCGTCATCGGCACCTGGGGGCTCGTGTTCGGGCCGATCGTCGCGAGCGCCGTGACGATGCGGCAGAACGGCAGCAAGCGCCATCGCGACGCCAAGCGCCAGCGCATCGAGGAGCAGCGCCGCAAGTTCGGGCTGCACGCGCGCGCCCACGACGGCGAGCACGAGCAGCCCGGCGGCCCCGTCGGCTGACCGCCGCGGACCGGTCGCGTGGCGACCGGCCCGCGGGTGCGTGACCGTCAGTCGAAGACGATGACCGGCTTGACGACCGAGCCGTTGTGCGCGGCCTCGAAGGCCTCGTTGATCTCGCTGAACTTGTAGGTCTTGATCAGCTTGTCGAACGGGAACTCGCCGTCGGCGTAGTGCCGGGTCAGGGCGGGGATGAAGTCCTTCGGGTTGGCGTCGCCCTCGATGACGCCGCACAGCTCGCGGCCGAGCAGCAGGTGGCCCTGGTCGATCGTGATGTCGTGCTGCAGGCCCTGGAAGCCGACGGTGGCGATCCGGGCGGGGGAGCGGGTGACCTCGAGCGCCTGGCGGATCACCTCGTTGGTGCCGACCGCGTCGAGCGCGAAGTCGACGCCCGGGGCGGCGACGCCCATGATGTCCCAGACGAGGTCCTTGTGCTCCTTGGCGTTGAACGTGTGCGTCGCGCCGAGCGAGCGGGCGAGCGCGAGGCGCTCGTCGTTGATGTCGACCGCGATGATCTGCTCGCAGCCCGCGATCTTGGCGCCCATGACGCCGGAGAGCCCGACGCCGCCCATGCCGAAGATCGCGATGCTGTCGCCGGCGGACGGGTTGAGCGCGTTCAGCACGGTGCCCGACCCGGTCTGGATGCCGCAGCCGAGCGGGCCGAGCAGCTCGAGCGGCAGGTCCTTGTCGACCTTGATCGCGTTGGTCGCGAGCGCGATCGCGTAGGTGGAGAACGACGACTGGCTGAAGAAGCAGCCGTGGACGTCCTCGTCACCCTGGCTCATCGTGACGGTGCCGTCCATGCGGGTGCCGAAGTAGTTCAGCGGCGCGAACATCTCGCAGTAGGCGGGGCGGTCCTTGTTGCAGTACTTGCAGTCGCCGCAGTGCCCGAAGGTCAGGACGACGTGATCGCCCGGGGCCAGGTCGGTGACGCCCTCGCCGACGGCCTCGACGACGCCGGAGCCCTCGTGGCCGAGCACGCTGGGGAGCGGCAGCGGGATCGTGCCGTCGATGCCGGTGGCGTCGGTGTGGCAGATGCCCGCGCCGACCATCCTGACGAGCACCTCGCCCTCGGCCGGGTCGGCGACCTGGACCTCTTCCAGCGTGAGCGGTTCGTTGACCTCGCGCAGGATCGCGGCGGTGGCGGTGGTGGGCATGCGGCGGTACTCCTCCAGATTCGGGGTGACGGACCGAACCTAGTTCGGCGCGTCCCCGGAGTCCTGCCCACGCAGGGAGACTGTGCCCTCCCGGGAGAGGGATGGGGACGTGCGCACCGCCGCGCCGACGACGATGACCGCGAGGGCGAGCAGGGCCACGAACGGCCCGACCTTGCGGCTGACCTCGATCGTCAGGCCCGAGAGGGCGTCGTCCGGCGGGGAGACGAGCCGCGCGGTGGTGGCCGCCATCGCGACGATCGCGGCGACCGCGACGCCGCGGGCCCCGAGCTCGCCGAGCGCATCGGTCGCGAGCTGCGCGACCGCGGTCACCGCCACGACGGCGAGCAGCACGTCGAGCACCGACAGCCACTGCCAGCCGCTGGAGAGGTCCGCGACCTCGATCCCCGCCCGGTCGGCGCCGAACCACGGCAGGAACAGCGAGGCCATCAGCAGGATCGCGCCGACGGTCGTGAGGACGCGCGGCAGCTCCGGCGGGATCTCGACGGGCTCGAGGTCCTCCGGGCGCGCGGCCGGGGTGGGCGCCGCCTCCGGGGTGGCGGGGTCGCTGTCCCTCCTCGCACGCGCGCGCCCGCGCGTGCGCGTGAGGAAACCATCGGGGCGCGCGACGTCCGCGCTGCCGTCGGCGAGCGTGAGGCGCATCGTCGTGCCGGGCGCGGCGTCGGCGAGTTCCGGGCTGACGGCGATGCCCTCGGCCTCCAGCGCGCGCAGCACCGCACGCCGGTCGGCGGCGGTCGGATCGTCGTGGCCCCAGGTGCGCAGCAGGCGCAGCACCTCGACCTCGGTCGCGCCGCCGCGACGCTCCAGGTGCTCGCGGATGCGCTGCTCGGGTGCGGTGGTCACGGATCGCTCCTCTCGGGGCAGGGTCCCCGCCGGGGGCGGCGAACCTCGGTTGGATGGCGTGGGCGTTCGAGTTCGTGGAGGTGCGCCACCGCGTCGACGGCCGTCGGGTGCTCGACGGGGTGAGCTTCGGCGCGCGCGTCGGCGAGAGCGTCGCGCTGGTCGGCCCGCCGGGCGCGGGCAAGACCGTCGCGTTCCGCCTGCTCGTCGGGCTCGAGAAGGCCGACGAGGGTGCGGTCGTGGTCGCCGGAAAGGACGTCGGCCGGGGCGGCCGCCGGGCGCGCCGCCTGCTGCAGCGCCGCCTCGCGGTCGTCTTTCAAGGCGCGGCCGCCGACGACGGCGGCTACGGCATCTTCGACGGGGTCGACGTGCTCGAGAACGTCGCCTTCCCGATGCGCGAGGTGGGCCGGGTCCCGGACCGCCGGCGCGAGCAGGTCGCCCTGCAGGAGCTGGCGCGGTTCGGCCTCGACGGCGCCGCGCGCGCCCGGCCGGGGGAGCTGGACCGCGACGCGCGCAAGCGGCTCGCGCTCGCCCGCGCCCTGGCCCTGCGCTCGCCGCTGCTCGTCGTCGACGCGGTCGAGGACGGCCTCGCCGTGGACTCGCTGCCCACGGTCGTCGCGGCGCTGCGCGAGGCGCAGGCCGAGCGCGGCACGAGCGTGCTGCTCACCACGCGCGACGAGGAGCTCGCCCGCGCGGTCAGCGACCGCCTCGTGACGCTGCCCGCGCACTGACCCGTGCGCGTGCCGCCGGTCCGCGCGCGGACCCGGCCCGTCGGTCCCGTCCCTCGTGCTCACTGCTGGTCGCCGAGCGCGCTGATCCGCAGGTATCGCGAGACGGCCTCGGCCCGGTTCGCGGCACGGAGCTTGCGCAGGATGTGCTTGGCGTGGGACTTCACGGTGCCCTCGGAGATCACGAGGCGGCTGGCGATCCCGGCGTTCGTCTCCCCGGCGGCCATGAGCTTGATGACCTCGACCTCGCGGCGCGTCAGCAGCTGGTCCAGCCGCGACGGCCCGGACGCGAGCATCGCCGCCGCCCGCCCGACGCCGGCGGAGTCCTCGCCCTCGACGTGCGACACGGCGATCTCGGTGTCGCAGAGCTCGTTCATGAGCTGCTCGGTCGACTGCACCATGCTGCGGACCTGGTCGCGCTGCGCGCGCATCCGCTCGGTCAGCACGGTGCGCTCGAACGCGTAGCCGAACCCCTCCGCGAACGCCCAGAGCATCTCGCGGTCGAACTCGTCGACGTGGCGCTGCTGCAGGTAGCGGTCGGCGTGCAGGAAGCCGATGACCCGGCCCTCGGGCATGATCGGCGCCGCCACGTAGGAGTGCGTGTCGGCCGCGTCGGCGATCGTGCGGTGCACGCGCGGGTCGCCCTTGGCGTCGGCGACGAGCATCGGGATCCGGCGGCGGATCATCTCGGTCTCCAGCAGCATGTGCGTCAGGTCGGCCGGGTTCTCCCGCGCGACCTCCAGCAGCGTCGCGGCCCCGTCCGGGTCGTTCTCCCAGTGGACGGCCTCCGCGATCAGCTGGCTGTTCTGCACGCGGAAGAGGATCGCCCGGTCGAAGCCGCACGAGCGGCAGACCTCCTGCGGGGCGAGGTCGAGGATCGTCGAGACCGACGCGATCCCGCGCAGCCGCCCGAGCCCGGCCTGCACGCCGGTCAGCGCGCGCAGCCGCTCGTCGACCTCGTTGTCGCGCAGCTCGCGCCGCAGGTCCTCGAGCGTGACGAGCAGGTCGCAGAGCGCGACGAGGTGCTCGCGGTCGAGATCGGCGCCCGCGCGGATCCGCTCGGCGACGACCGAGCGCGCGACCTCCACGAGCGCGACGGCGTCCTCGTGCTCGCCGTCGTCCCCCTCCCAGAGGTCCCACTCGAGCAGACGCGCGGCCGCGTCGAGGGCGCCGACGACGCGGACGCCCAGCCGTGCGTCGTGCGCGGACCGCGGCACGCGCGGCGGCCAGGCGGCCGCCGGGGCGGCACGGTCGGAGGCGACGTCGGCCGGGATCCGAGTCGTCGACTCGTCCACGCTACGCCGCCCGCCGCTCCTAGGCCGTCGGGCCGCTGCCGTTGCCGTTGCCCTGGAACAGCTCGTCCCAGGTGCTGAAGTCGAGCGAGCGCATGATCGGCACGATCCGCAGGAACTTGCGGACCGGACCCTCGTAGGCCAGCTCGCCGCGCGTGATCGCCATCGCCATCTGCTTCTTGCGCTGGACCATCTCGATGAACAGCTCGGGCGTGCCGTACAGCTGGATCTCCGCCTGCCCGACGATGTCGGGCTCGGCGTGGATCGGCGCCTTCGTCAGGTCCAGCGTGACCCCGGCGGTCTCCGAGTAGTGGATGTGGACGGTGGTCTGCGCGAGAGCGAGCCGCTCACCGATGCGCTGATCGGTGGCTCCGCTGTTGAAGAAGTCGGCGGTCAGTTCCGCCATGCGCTGTGGATCGATGGGGCTCATCGTGGTGGTCTGCTCTCCGGCTGGCATCTCGGTCAACGTGCTCTCCTCCTCCACGGTCCCCGACGCCTCCCCGCGTCGGTGGCCGGTATGGTCGCTACAGGTGGTTCAGCTCTACGGGAGGAAGTCTGGTGGCGTCGACGGGTGTCGGTGAGTGGAGCGACGGACCGCCCCTCGACGCGCCTGGGCTCGCCGGGGCCGTGCTCGCGCTGTGGCGCGAGGCAGCCAGCCTCTCCGGCGAGGACCCTACCGCCGCGCAGGCCCCGACGGATGTGGGATCCGCACAACAGCTGCTCGACGAATCGGGTGCTTGGCTGGTAGCCGTCCTCGAGGACGAGGAGCGGGGCCCCGACGCCGACGCGGGCCGCGCGCTCGCCGGGACGCTCGTCCTGCGGCTCGCGACGCTGCGCGGCGACGTCCGCGAGGCGGCGCTCAACCGCCGCATCCGCGGCTTCGCGCAGGTCAACGCGGCGCTCAGCCGGCTGCGCAGCATGACGACGGTCGACCAGATGATGAGCCGCCTCGCCGGCGAGGTCGCGCGCTGCGGCTTCGACCGCGTGATGATCACGCGCGTGGACGGCTCCACCGGGCACGTCGCGGAGTTCCACAGCCCGCACGAGCCCGAGCTCGCGCGCGAGGTGCTGCGCGTCGGGCAGGCGGAGCCGCTGCAGCTCAACCACCTGCTGCTCGAGTCCGAGATGCTGCGGCGCCGCGGACCGGTCCTCGTCCCCGACGCGCACGCCGACCCGCGCGTGCACCAAAAGATCGCCGCCGCCGCGGGCGTCCGCTCCTACGTCGCCGCCCCGGTGATGCCGCAGGGCCGGGTCATCGCGCTGATCCACGCGGACTGCCAGCTGCAGCGCCGCACGGTCGACGAGGTCGACCGCGACCTGCTGTGGATGTTCGCCGAGGGGTTCGGTCACGCCTACGAGCGCGCGACCCTGCTGACGCGGCTGAACGCGCTGCGCCAGGAGGTCCGCCGGGCGAACTCCTCGATCCTCGCGGTCATGGACGAGTTCGTCGACGCGGACGTCGAGGTCGCCCGCTTCGACGGCGAGAACCAGGTCGTCGCCCGCTCGGCGGCCGCGATGTTCGTCGCCGCCGACAACCGGCTCGAGTCGCTGCTGACCCCGCGCGAGCTGGACGTCATCCGTCTGATGGCGCTGGGCGAGACCAACGGCGGGATCGCCAAGAAGCTCGTCGTCTCCGAGGGGACGGTGAAGTCCCACGTGAAGCACATCCTGCGCAAGCTGCGCGCGAGCAACCGCGCCGAGGCGGTCTCCCGCTACGTGCGGCTGTCCCAGCAGGGCGCGGGCAACACCCGCGCCTGACGGCCGCCCGCTCACCCGAGCTCCAGGCTCTCGACGATGTCGCGGTGGTCGGCGAGGACGCGCTTGAGCGCCTCGTCGGCGGTCCGCTCCCCGGGCAGCGTCGCCGCGGCCGCGGCGGCGGTCCGGGCCGCCTCCTGCGCGGCGGCGCCCCAGCGGGCGATCCAGCGCCGCAGCTCGGCGTGGTTGTGCGCGCCGTGGGTCGGGTCTGCGATCGCACCGCGCACGATCGCGCCGGTCCAGTCGCGCAGCCACGCCTGCTGGATCTGCGTCGCCTCGGCGACGACGGGCGTCACCGGGTCGCCGAGCTCGTGCGCGATCCGCGAGCCCCACTCGAACCGCATGAGCTGCGCGACGAGCGGCTCGAAGCAGAGGTTGATCGCGACGACGATCTCGGCCCAGTCGTCGCGGACGGCGAGCGTCTCGAGCATCCGCCGCGCGGGCTGCCAGGTCGCCGCGGCGCGCCACTGCGCGCGGGCGCGCTCCAGCGGCATGTCGCCCACGACGCGCTCGAGGTCGATGGCGTAGAGGACGACCGCCTGCGCCTGTCGGGTCTGCATCGAGGACTCGAGCGCGATGTTGCGCGCGACAGGCCCCCAGCTGCAGCGGTCCGCGGCGCGGTCGAGGATCCGTGCGCAGTCCTGGGCGATGAACGCCGCCACCTGGATGTGCTCGCGCAGGAACGCCAGCCAGCGCTCGTCGAGCCCGGCCATGCCGCCCTCGGCGGTCGCCCGCCGGATCGCGCGCTCCACGCGCGCGCTCGACACGCCCTCGCGCTCGATCGTCGTCCCCCAGCGCTCGTCGATCCCGTCGAGCGTGATGGCCGCGGTTCCGCGCAGGGACGTGTGCACCGGCGGACCGGCAGGGTGCAGCGTCCCTCGGCGCTCCTCCACAGCCATGGCGAGACCCTACGGGCGCGGTAGGGGCCGTGCATAGCCCTCGGGGCGGTTCCGCACCCCCCGGAAGGAGGATGCGGGCGGGCGACCCGCGGGCCCCGGGCGGGGAGCCGCGTCCGGAAAGGGGGTCCAGATCATCCGTGGGGGGGATGGCGGGACCGCGCGGCGCGTCTACGGTCGCAGTCATCTGCCGTGCCCCCGCGCGGCGGTCGATCCAAACCACCCGGGAGGAGAACCCCGTGCCCTACTTTGCCGACGCCGACGAGGTCTACAAGTACATCGGTGGCGTGTTCCGCGCCGCGCGCGAGAACGAGGTCGGTCCGAAGCTCGCCACCGCGGACATCGACCTGCAGGTCTACTACTCCGACCCCGAGGCGCCGATGCTCATCAAGATGCACGGCGACAACATCGAGGTCATCGACGGCGGCGACAACGAGGAGGCCGACGTCAAGCTCTTCATGCCGTCCGACATCGCCGACAAGTACTGGCGCGGCGAGTACAACCTCGCGGTCGGCCTCGCGAAGGGCCACGTCAAGGCGAAGGGCCCGGTCAACAAGATCCTGAAGCTCGTGCCGCTGACCAAGCCGCTCTTCCCGATGTACAAGGAGATGATCGCGGAGAAGGACGGCGTCACCGCCTAGTCCGACCCGCCAGTCCTGCCGTCCGGCGCACGGACGGCCGAGCGCACACGGCCGTGGATCCGAACAGGACCCGCGGCCGTCGTCGTTGCAGGGCTCCGCGGGGAGTCCGTGCGCGCCGCGATGATCCGATCGCCCGGAGCGCGAGTATGGTCGTCACATGGGCATCGGCTGGATGATCCTCATCTTCTTCGGCGGCCTCCTGGTCTTCTTCTTCCTCCTGGGCAAGCTGACCTGGGGGACCGGGGCCGACCTCGTCGACTGGGATCCGTCCGGCCGCCAGCAGGCGAAGATGGACCTCGAGGCGCAGGACTCCGCCGACCTCCTGGAGATCACGAACCGGCGCCGTCGCGCCGCCGGCCTGCAGGAGCTCGGGGAGCACGACGTGATCCACGAGATCGCGCGCAAGCGCCGCGGGGACAAGCCCGGGGCGGCGCCGCAGAAGCCCGCAGATCTGCGCGACGACCCCGACTGGTAGGCGTCTCCCCGCGGGAAACCGTCCAAAGGGGGGTGGATATCCCCCCCCGGGAACGCGCACCGCGTTTTTCGCCCGGGTTAGAGTGCCCCTCGGAGAGGACGGCAGTGGGCTGGGAGCGATCCCGCCTCCCGCCGACCGTCAAAGGGAGAGGGAGAACACTCGCATGGCTCGTTTTGGTGGCGACAAGGGCGCCTCCGCCGCGATGGACGCGCAGTTCAGCGGTGGCAAGCAGCTGGATCCGGAGGGCATGTCCCTGCTCGACCAGGCTGCGGACTTCACCGACGAGCACGCCCTGCACCAGGGCTCGGTCCTCCTCGAGGAGCGCGTGCCCGGTGAGTTCTGGTCCCTCGAGACCCGCAACGTCCACAAGAGCTTCGGCCGCTCGAAGATCCTCCAGGGTCTCGACCTCGGCATCCCCGAGGGCATGGTCACCGTCGTGCTCGGCCCGTCCGGCACCGGCAAGTCCGTGCTCATCAAGCACATCATCGGCCTGCTCTTCCCCGACAAGGGCGAGGTGCTCGTCCACGGCGAGTCGCTGAGCAAGATGACGATGAGCCGCCTGCTGGAGGTCCGCAAGAAGTTCGGGATCCTCTTCCAGGACGGCGCGCTCTTCGGCTCGATGTCCGTGTACGACAACGTCGCGTTCCCGCTGCGCCAGCACACCGACCTCGGTGAGGGCGAGATCGCGGAGATCGTCAACGCCCGCCTCGCCGACGTCGGCCTCACGCACGCGGGCGGCCGGCTCCCCAACGAGCTGTCCGGCGGCATGCGCAAGCGCGCGGGCTTCGCGCGCGCCCTGGTCCTCGAGCCCGAGATCGTCATGTTCGACGAGCCGGACTCCGGCCTGGACCCCGTCCGCACCGCGCTGCTGTGCGAGCTCGTCACGCAGATGCACGAGCAGCACGGCGGCACCTACATCATCATCACGCACGACATCGAGTCCGCGCGGCTCGCCGGCGAGTTCTTCGCGGTCCTCTGGAAGGGCCGCATCGTCCAGGCGGGCGAGCGGGACGAGATGTTCAACTCGGACAACCCGTTCGTGCAGCAGTTCCTGAACCGGAAGCTCAGCGGGCCGCTCGGCATGGAGTAGCGGCCTGGCCCGCGAATCCCGGGCGGTCACCGGGATCTTGGCACCGGGGGAGGCGCTTCTCCCCCATGGGGGGGATCCGTTCTCCCTCCAAGGGCGATTTTCGTCCTGCGGGTGGTCCGGGAGTCTGGATCCACCCATTCAGGACCGCGGTCAGGGGATCGGGTCCGGAGCTTCGGGAGGAGCTATGCGAGAGGTGAGCGTCACATGGCGTCAGTAGCGCAGAGAACAGTCGCACCACCGGTGCAGGCCCCGCCACGGGCGCCGAAGCGCGTGGGCGGCGGGAAGCTGGTCGAGGCCCCTCTCGGGGTGCTCGAGCAGGTCGCGGGCATGATGCTCCTCACCGGCAAGGCGGTCGTGGCGACGTTCACGCCCCCCTACAGCTGGAAGGACGAGTTCGTCGAGGAGTCATGGCTGATCCTCCGCCGGTGCCTCATCCCGATGATCATCTCCACGATCGCGTTCGGGTTCGGCGCCCCTGGTCTCCAGGCGGCCAACCTGACGCAGATCTTCGGAACGGTCGACCGCGAGGGAGCCTTCTTCGTGATGGCGTCCATCCGCGAGTTCGCCGGATGGATCAACGGCATGGTCATCGCCGGCGTCGCGGGAACCGCCATCTGCGCGGACCTCGGCGCCAGAAAGGTCCGCGAGGAGCTCGACGCTCTCGCGGTCCTCGGCCTCGACCCGGTCCGCACCATCGTCACCCCGCGCTTCCTGGCGCTGGGGATCATGACCCCGCTGATGAACATCCTCGCGCTCGCCTTCGGCGTGCTCGGCGGATGGATTGCGACGGTCGTCGTCTGGGGCGAGACCTCGGCCGGCTTCATCGCGACGTTCTCGTCGAACTTCACCTTCCCGGACCTGTTCGGGTCGGTCCTGAAGACGACAGGGTTCGGATTCATCATCGCGATCGCCTGCTGTTACAAGGGGCTGAACGTGAAGGGCGGCGCCCAGGGCGTCGGCCGCGCGGTCAACCAGGCCGTCGTCATCGCGTTCGCCGGCATCTGGGTGTTCAACTCGCTGTTCACGAACATCCTGCTGGCCGCGTTCCCCGAGACCGGCAACCTCCACTAGGCGCGGAAGGAGAGAACGATGGAAGCATCAACAGTTCGAGCTCCGCGACTGCGCGGAGACGTCGGCGGCCCGTCCGTCGGCACCCGGGTCGGAGCCGGCTTCGCCGGTCCCGTCCGAAACATCCTCACCGAGGCGGCCGAGATCGGCGCGTTCTTCGGCCGGACGTTCCGCGAGCTCGGTGGCGTGTGGCGCTACTCGGCGGAGATCATCCGCCAGGCCGGCATTCTGGTCACCGGGTCCGCGGCGATCATCTGCTTCATGCTGTTCATGATGGGCGTGGTCTGCGGTACCGAGGCCAACTACGTCCTCCGTGGCTACGGCGCCACCGTGTACTCGGGCGTGTTCACGTCCTACTGCGCGATCCGGGAGATGATCCCGTACATGTGGGGCTACATCCTGTCCGCCAAGGTCGGGTGCGGTCTCTGCGCGGAGATCGGCTCCATGCGGATCCAGGACGAGATCGACGCCATGGAGTCCATGGGCATCAACCCCATGCGCTATGTCGTTGCGACCCGCCTGGTGGCCGCGTGGCTCGTGTTCCCGTTCATCTGGATCCTCGGGACCGCGGTGCACTTCGTCGGCAACTACCTCGTGCTGATCCTGCAGATCGGCGAGGTGTCGCAGGGTGGCTGGGAGAACGTCCACTGGACCTTCTCCACGCCGATCGACTTCCTCTACTCGTTCCTGAAGATCTTCATCACCGGCACGGTGATCGTGATGCTCGGGATGTTCTACGGCTACAAGGCCTCGGGTGGGCCTG
This sequence comes from Conexibacter sp. W3-3-2, assembly GCF_009707605.1. Taxonomy (NCBI): domain Bacteria; kingdom Bacillati; phylum Actinomycetota; class Thermoleophilia; order Solirubrobacterales; family Conexibacteraceae; genus Conexibacter; species Conexibacter sp. W3-3-2. The sequence goes on from NZ_WLYW01000001.1 coordinate 3,468,479, forward strand.
TCGGCGTGGGCAACGCGACGGCGAAGTCGATGATTCTGAATCTCATCCTGCTCCACGTGTTCGGTGCAGGCATGACCATGTTGTTCTGGGGCCTGGAGCCCAACGCGCCGGTCGGCGGCTAGCAGTTCCAGCAGTCCCAAGGGAGAGAGGCAAGACGTGGCGACAGCACAGGCGCCCCGGGTCGACATGGACCCGGGGCAGGGTGGAGGGTCGGGAGGGAAGGTCCGGAGGTTCTTCGGATTCTTCATCGACCATCCGTGGGTCATCGTGGGGCTCATCGGCTTCATCGTCTTCTCGATGTGGGTCTATGACACCCGCACGCAGAAGCACGAGGTCAGGGCCGTCTTCTCCGAGGCCGTAAGCCTGTACTCCGGACTTGACGTTCGCGTGGACGGCCTCGATGCAGGCAAGATCAAGAAGATCGAGAACGTCGATGGCCAGGCGATCGTCACCCTCGGCATCGACGACGACGACGTCTGGCCGCTGCGCCGCGGCGCGACGGCCACCCTCCGCTTCGGCACGACCATCGGCAACGGCACACGGATCATCGACCTCGAGAACGGGCCCGCCGACGCTCCCGAGATCCCGGACGGCGGCGTCATCCCGAACCAGGACACCGTGGAGAGCACCGAGTTCGATCAGGTGTTCGACACGCTCGATGCGAAGACGCGGAAGTCGTTGCAGAGCATGTTGCGAGGGACGGGCGACACGTTCGGTCCCCGGCAGAGAGAGGTCGGTGAGGCTGTCACCGAGACCGGCCCCGGCCTTGAGGCCATCGGTGGGTTCGCCGACGACCTCAGCCGTGACGAACCCGCGCTTCGTGCGTTCGTCGCGAACACGAACCGCGTCACCCGGACCCTCGCGGCCCGTAGGGACGACCTCTCCGGCCTCGTGAACGTCGCGGCCGCCACGTTCAACGAGTTCGCCAACAACACCGCCGGCATCCAGGGGTCGCTCGACAACTTCCCGTCCGCGCTCCGCGAGACGCGCACGACCCTCACGCGGCTCGACGGGACGGTCGGCCACCTCGACAACCTCATGCGGGACCTCAAGCCGGGCGCGAAGGAGCTCGGCGGCCTGGCCCAGGACCTGCGTCCGGCGCTCGCGTCACTTCGGGAGACCGTGCCGCTCGCGGTGTCGACGTTCCGGACCGGCCGCCAGGCGGCTCCCGCGATCACCAGCCTCCTGACGAAGGCGCAGCCGTTCTCGAAGGAGGCTGCGCCGGCACTCAGCGAACTCGGTCCCATGCTCGGATGCATCCGGCCCTACGCGCCGGAAGCCGTCGGACTCATGAGCGTCTGGGGGAGCATGTCGAGCAACTACGACGGGCTCAGCCACTACGCGCGGATCCAGCCCAACACGTCGGCGACCGCTTCGTCCTCGACGCCGCCGGTCGACTCCGGCCCGTTCACCGCGCTCACCGGGCAGGGTTACGCCCTGGTGCGGCCCCCGGGCTACCAGGCGGGCAAGCCGTGGTTCATCCCGGAGTGCGGCGTGACCCCTGATGGCATCGATCCCTACAAGGACCCGTCCGACCGATGATCTCCCGAATCCTCCCGGCGCTCCTGGGCCTTGCGGCGGTCGCCGCGGTCGCCATCGTGCTCTCGAGCAGCGGCGGCGACGACAAGTACGTCGCCTACGCGACCTTCGGTGATGCCGGCGGCATCCTGAAGAACTACAACGTGAAGATCGGCGGGGTGCCTGCGGGCAGCATCACCGACATCACGCTCGACGATCAGGACAACGCGGTCGTCAAGATGGAACTGGACGCCAGCGCGGCGCCCTTGGGCGAAGGCGCTACCGCCAAGGTCCGACCGGTCAACCTGCTGGGTGAGAAGTACATCGACCTCGACCCCGGCGATCTGTCGAAGCCGATGCCGGAGGGCTCGACCATCAAGAAGGACAAGACCGCGGTCCCCGTCGAGCTCGACGACGTCATCAACGTCCTGGACCCCGACACGCGGGGACGCCTGCGTCTGCTGATCAACGAAGCAGGCGTCGCGATGGCCGGCCGCGGGGCGGACTTCAACAAGACCCTCGACGAGCTCCCTCGCGCACTCGACAGCGCGGAGCGCGTCGTGACGGACATCGACGACGAGAACGACGCGCTCAAGCGCGCGATCGTGAGCGGCGACCGGGTGATCGGCGAGGTCAACGCCGGACGCGACGACCTCGCCGATCTCGTCGACAGCGCCGCGGACGCACTCGAGACCGTCGCGTCGCGCCGAGCGCGGCTCGGTGAGACCGTGCGAGGCGCCCCACAGGCGCTCGCCTCGCTGCGCACGACGCTCACCCGGTTGCAAGGAGCGTCGACGCAGCTGACTCCGGCAGCCCGCGATCTGCGAACCGCGTCCCCGGCGCTCGCACAGACGCTCCGGAGGGCGCCCCAGTTCGCCAAGGACGCCCAGGAGACGCTGCGGACCGCAACACGTGTCGCTCCCCGCCTGTCGAAGCTGGGACGCCGGAGCACGCCGAGCCTCAAGGCGCTGCGTCCGACCGCCAAGCGCCTCGCCACGTTCACCGGGGAGATCGATCCGTTCCTGGACGTGCTCGACGAGCAGCGTGGCCTGATCGACTTCCTCTCCTTCATGGACAGCTGGGCGGACGTGACGAACAACGCCGACGGCCTGGGGCACCACTTCCGGCTTCGGATCACCGTTGACGACGAGGCGCTGACGTCCGCGATCTCGAAGTTCATCCCGGACCTGCCGGTGAAGAAGGACGGGAAGACAAAGGGCAAGCCGTCGACCAAGAAGCCGGTCCTCCCGGCCCTCAAGCCGACGGCTCCGTCCGACGCAACCAGTCCGAAGCCACAGCAACCGCCTGTGACGGACGCGGTGAAGCCGGTGACCGACTCGCTCAGTCAGGGCCTGCAGGAGGTCGGCAAGACCGTGGAGGATGCGGTCGGAGACCTCGTCGGAGGTCTCGTCGGGCAGGGCAAGAAGGACCGCAGCGGTACTGCCGGGTCGGCGTCGTCCAACGACACGACGAAGCTCTTCAACTACCTCCTGGGCCCATGAGAACGCGCTTTGCAGAACGGCCGGCCTCGCAGCAGCGAGGACGGGGCTTCATGATCGTCCTCGGCCTGCTCGGCCTCGGGATGACGTTGGTGTTCACCTTCATCGGCTTCAACGCGCCGAACAGCATCCCCGGTCGCGGGTACTACAATCTCGAGGCCGAGTTCACCGACGCGGACAACGTCGCTCCGCACGCCCAGGTACGACTCGGCGGCAAGATCGTCGGCCAGGTTCTCCGCCCGCGGGTCGAGGACGGCAAGGCGATCGTGGATCTGCAGCTGGATCCGAAGTACAAGCCGCTGAAGTCGGACTCCATCGTCGAGGTGCGACCGCGCTCGGCCGTCGGCGTTCGATACGTCGACATCGTGCAGGGCTCCGCAGGCTCGCCGCTCGGCGAGGGTGACCGGATCCCGGCCCAGAACACGCGGGCCACGCGGGCGCTGGACGAGGTGCTCGGCACCTTCGACCCGGCGAGTCGGATCAGGACGCAGCAGCTCCTCCAGGAGCTCGGCCGGGGCTTCCAGGCGCGAGGTGAGGACCTGAACGACACCATCGGTGCGGCCCCCGAGCTGCTCCGCCGCACGGACTCCGTGCTCGGCACGATCGCCGATCGCACCGACTCCGCCGGCAACCTGGTCCGTGGCGCGGCGATCGCGGCGACTTCGGCGGATCCGGTGAAGGAGGAGATCCGCGCCGGATTCGCACCCGAGGCGAAGGCCCTCCGGCCGTTCAGCGACCAGGGCAACGACCTCAGGTCGACGTTGGACAAGGCGCCGCCGGCTCTCGCGACGCTGAGCGGCCGCCTTCCGACCGTGAACCGCTTCGTCACGGAGCTCGAAGGTCTCTCGCAGCGCGTCCGCCCGGTTCTGCGGGCGAGCCCGGCCGCGTTCAAGCAGACCAGCGCACTCCTGTCGGAAGCGCGGCCGGGCCTCCGCGATGCCAACGTGACGCTCCGGCGCGCGAACGCAGCCGTCCTCCCGACGTTGCGACTGCTCGATGCGGTGCGGCCCGTGCTTCCGCAGCTCGAGTCCACGCTCGACAACTCCGCCCCGACCGTCGACCGGCTCGGCCGTTACGGCTGCGACTTCATCGCCTGGGGTCGCCGCTGGACCGACGCGCTGACCTACGGCAACTCGCTGGGCGGATACCTGCGCTTCAACGTGATGACCCCGACGCCCGAGTCGGTCACCGGGCTCGAGGGCGGCCTTGCAGGGGTCGGCGCGGCCACGCTGAACCGCAGCCCCTACCCGCGACCGTGCGAGTCGCAGACGGAGACCGCCACCCCGAGCGGGGGCACCATCAACGGCGAGCCGGGGAACTGATCATGAACAGCCTCAAGAAGCGATTCGAGTTCATCCCGGGGTCGCACAAGCCGAAGCTCATGCGCAACGGCGCGATCTTCCTCGCGCTGTTCGGTTTCGTCACCATGTTCGCCTACCTCGGCGGGACGGTTCCGTTCTGGCCGAAGGGCGGCTACACCATCAAGGCCGAGTTCGAGACCGCCACGAACGTCTCGACCAAGACACCGGTGCGTCTGCGCGGCGTCAAGATCGGAAAGGTCGAGAAGGTCGAGCGGCGTGACGGCGCGAACGGCGTCGTCGTGACGATGCGGATCAACGACGACAACGGGAAGGCCGACCTCCGCAAGGACGCGAAGGCCCACATCTACTGGCGCACCCTTCTCGGGTTCGCGTTCTACATCGAGCTCGAGCCTGGGGCCGAGCAGGCCAAGCTCGAGAAGGGCGGCTTGATCCCGCTCGATCGCACGACCGCCCAGGTGGAGCTCGACCAGGTTCTCGCGGCGCTCGACAAGCCCAGCCGGTCGGGCATGCAGGCGATCTTCCGCGAGTTCGACGAGGGCTTCTCCACCGAGAAGCGCTCTCAGGCCGGTCAGACGATCGAGAACCTCGGACCCGCCATGCGGCAGGTCGGACCCGGACTGGACGCATTGCGCGGGACGCAGACCGGCGACCTCACCCGCGTCGTCCGGAACTCCAGCCGCCTGATGGGTGCCCTCGCGCGGAACGAGCTCGAGCTCGGCCAGGTGATCACCAACGGCAACACCACCCTCGGCGTGACCGCGGCCCGTCGCGCGGACCTCGGTCAGATCCTCCGCGAGGGACCGGCGACGCTCCGTGACACGCGGTCGACCATGGTCCGCCTGCGGACGACGCTCAGCGAGCTCGATCCGATCGCCGAGGACCTGCGTCCGGGGGCGCGGAAGCTGGACGACGCGTCCGTCGCGCTGCGGCCGGCACTCGACGAGCTGACGCCGCTCCTCAAGCGGGCCAACCCGCTCCTCAAGACGCTCCGTCCTGCGGTCCGCCGTCTGGGTGTCGCCTCGAAGTCCGGCGTCCCGCTGCTCGATCGGCTCGATCCAACCGTCGATCGACTCAACGACAAGCTGATCCCGGCGCTCAAGAAAAAGAGCGACATCACCGACATGCCGCTGTACCAGGAGATCGGCCCCACGTTGGCCGCCGTCCAGTCGAGCGCTCAGCAGTTCGACAGCCGCGGGCACGTCCAGCGCTTCCACACGCTGGAGGCCAGCGAGAACGCGGCCGGCTTCCTGCCGTGCAACACGAACCTGCTGCAGGGGTCGACCACGATCGACTGCTCGGACATCCAGGCGGTTGCGGGGGCCCTCCTCGGTCTACCGCCCGCTGCCGGGAAGCTCGCGGCGGCGCCGCAGCGCAGCTCCGGCGGGCAAACCGGGACACCGCCGAAGACCGCGCAGTCCAACGCGGGTGCCCTCGTCAAGAAGCTGGCCGACACCGTTGGAGGTGTGCTGTGAACTCCCGTCTCCTCCTCGAGGTGCGACGGTCGCTGCGACCGTTCCTCTATTTCACGGTCCTCGCGATCCTGGGCGTCGTGGCCTTCGTCGGCATCTTCCGCAACCTCACGTTCACCCGTCCGTGGGAGGACTACCGTGAGGTGCGGGCCGAGTTCGACGACGTGAAGGGCATCTTCCCCGGTGGGCATCAGGTGCGCATCAATGGCGTCAAGGTCGGGGTCGTCTCAGAGTCCAAGCTGGAGAACAACCGTGCCGTCCTGACCCTGAAGATCGAGGAGAAGTGGGGGAAGGTCTACAAGAACGCGAAGATGCGCATCCGGCCCGTGACCCCGCTGCAGGACCTCTACGTGAACATCATCGACCGCGGCGATGCGTCTGCCGGTGAGGCGACGAAGGACTTCGTCATCGCGGGGCAGCAGACGCAGACGCCGGTGGACATCTCGCGCGTGCTGGACACGTTCAACCTGGACACCCGCCAACAGATGCGGATCCTCCTCTCGGAGTTGAGTGTCGGCCTCGAAGACGGCGGGGTGAAGCTGAGGGAGAGCTTCGCGTCCCTCGCACCGTTCTTGAAGGTGGCCGAGCGGACGACGCGCACCCTTGCGGAGCGCGATCGGAACGTCCGGCGTCTGGTGCACAACTTCGGGACCCTGAGCGATGCGCTCGCGAAGAAGGACCAGGAGCTCAACACGTTCGTCACCGACGGCAACGCCACGCTCGGCGAGCTCGCGGCGAACGATCGGAAGCTCGCGGAGACGTTCACGGGACTGGCCGAGCTCATGCCCGTCATGCGCAGCTCGTTCGCGAGCGTGCGAGGGCTCTCTAGCGAGCTGGATCCCGCGCTTCGGGGTCTCAAGCCCGTGGCGGACGAGCTCGAGTCGGGACTCGAGGGTCTGCAGCAGTTCGGCAAGGACGCCCGACCGGCGCTCCGCGCGCTGCGGCCGGCGGTCGGGGACCTCAACACCATGGCCCGTCAGCTCTCGCCGACATCAGCCTCGCTGGTCACGGCGTTCGACAAGCTCGCCGAGCAAGCTCCGTCCTTCGATCGCCTGACCCAGCAGGTGGACACCTGCATGGACCAGGTCTCCCGCTTCTTCCCCAACACGATGTCGGTGCTGAAGTTCGAGGACGCCTACGGCTCGTTCCCGCGGGCACAGCTGACGTACGACACGGACACCGTCGGAAGCGTGTTGCCCGGAGTCAACCTCCGGCGCCTGCCGATCTGCACCGACCAATTGGGTGGCGTCGGCGCGCCCGTCGAGAGAGGGAAGTAGAGATGCGGGTCAACAACCTCCGCGGCAAGACGCTCGGCCTCATCGCCTTCGCGCTCTTGTGCGTCCTGATGTTCCTCTATCTGTACGTGTCGGCCGGCGGTCGCCTGCGGATCAACGACCCGTACAACGCCAAGGCGCTCCTCCCGGACACGTTCAACGTCGTCCCGAACTCCGACATCCGCCGGAACGGGGTCAAGATCGGTCGTGTCAACACCGTCGAACCCAAGGGCAGCCTGTCGGAGATCCGCTTCGAGATCGAGAAGAAGGGCCAGCAGCAGCTGTACCGCGACGCGACCGTCAAGGTCCGGACGAAGACGCTGGTCGGCGAGTCCTACATCGAGGTGGAGCCCGGGACGCCGTCGTCCGGCAAGCTGCCCTCGGGTTCCACGCTCCCGCTGGAGGCCAATCAGGAGTCGGTCCCGCTGGAGCGGATCCTCTCCACGATCGACCCGGCGACGCGCCGCCAGATCCGCCGCAACCTCCGCGGACTCGGCGGTGGGCTCGACGGCAAGGGCGACGAGCTCAACCGGACGTTCGGAGCGATGAAGCCCGCCGTGGCGAGCACCAGTCGGCTGATGGAGGTCCTCGAGCCGCAGCGCCGCGAGCTCGCGGCCCTGATCGACAACACCGGCGAGGTCCTTGAGGCCTTCGGGGAACGGGAGGTCGCCTTCCGCGGCCTCGTCACCGACGCGAAGTCCACAGCCGAGGTGGTCGCCCAGCGCGACGCACGGCTGCGTGAGTCGATCTCCGAGCTGCCGGAGACCCTCGACCGGGCCCGGACCAGCGTCGCGCGGCTGTCCTCGTTCGCCGGGCGTGCGACCCCGACCGTCCGCGACCTCAAGCTCGCGTCGGTCGACCTGGCCCCCGCCGTCCGTGACCTCGAGCCCACCGCCAAGTCCGCACGCGTCCTTTTCGACGAGCTCGAGCCGTTCCTCGACCGGTTCAACCCGTTGCTGTCGCAGCTGACGCCGGCGGCGAAGAGCCTCTCGACGTTGATCCGGCCGCTGGACACGGTGCTGCGCCAGGTGAACCCCACCGTCGCGTTCCTCAAGCCCTACGGCGGTGACATCACGGCGTTCTTCACGAACGTCCCGGCGATCTTCGACGCCAAGGACGCCGTCGGCCTGAAGGGCCGGGTCTTCCCGGTGGCCGGGCCGCAGGTCTTCGCCGGCCTGACGAAGGAGCAGCGTGAGCTCCTCGAGGCGCTCACGAAGGCGACCGGCGTGGATCAGCTGTACAACGTCCGGACCAACTCCTACCCGAAGCCCGGCGCGATCGGGAAGGAAGCGTCGTCCGACGGCTCGTACCAACGGGTCGAAGAAGACAAGTAGTCGGTGCGCGCGAGGCGGACGCTCTGCATAGCGGCGGCGGCTCTCGCCGTCGCGGTGGCGTTCGCCTCGCAGCTCGGCCAGGTCTCGTCGGCCGAGCTGTTGGTCGCCCCGACGTCGGAGGTCGGGCGCGCCCAGACCGCGCTCGATCGTGGCTTCGGCGCAGAGCCCATCGTCGTGTCCCTCCGGGCGGACCTGTCCCAGACGCTCTCCTCCAGGAACATCGGCAGGCTGCTCGAGCTCGAGGGAAAGATCGCCAGGGCGGACGGTGTGCGCGCGGTGTACGGGCCTGCCACCTTTCTGAACCAGACGATCGCCCGGAGCGAAGACGTGCTGCGCCGAGAGCTCGGCGACGCTGCCGGCACGGCAAAGACCGCAGCGGACCGCGCGCGACGCAAGGCTCGGAAGGCCGGCGCGTCGGCCGCCGTAGCGGAGCAGCGGGCCGACGAGGCCCGCGTCGCGTCGCTCGGTCCGAAGGCTGCGCAGTATCAGGAGTTGATGGTGCGCCTCGGAAGCGTCGGCTTCCCGTCTCTGGTGAACCAGAACTACATCAACACCGTGATCTTCGGCACCGGCGTCGAACCCAAGCTGCGATTCCGCTGGCTCTTTCCCGATACGTCCCACGCACTCGTAGTCGTGCGACCAGACCCAGGTCTCGGCGAGCAGGCTACGCTCGCCCTCGGCCGGGAGATCGGCTCGCTCATCAAAGCCGCCAAACTCGACGACGTCAGGGCGAACGTCGGAGGGTTCCCTCTGGTCGCCGCAGCGCTGGAACGCGAGACGCGCAGTGAGATCCTGCGGCTCGCCCCGATCGCCGTCGGCGCGATGATGATGCTGCTGCTCCTGACGCTGCGCCGACGGCGCGGACGGTTCGTTCCGCTCGGTCTGGCGCTTGGCAGCACCGCCCTCGCGACCGGACTGAGCTGGCCGCTCGGACTCGGACTCTCGGTGTCGACCGTCGCGGCGCTCCCGGTCGTCCTCGGCCTCGCCCTGGACTTCGCCGTGCAGCTGCAGGCGCGCTTCTGGCACGAGCGGCACGCTGGGCTCGCGGCGCCGGATGCGGCACTCGAGGCACGGGCTGCGGTGGGTCCGACACTGGCGCTGGCTGCTGGCGCGATGTCGATCGGCTTTCTCGTGCTCGTCGCCACGTCCGTCCCGCTGCTCGACCGTCTCGGCGTCTTCCTTGCCCTCGGCACGGTGTCGTCGGTCACGGTCGTCCTGCTGGTCGGTCCGGCGCTGCTGACGGCATTGGACAGGGGCCTGGTCGAACCCCTTGGCTTGCCGCGCCGCGCGCCCCTGGCCGGCGCCGCACTGCGCCCCGGCGCGCTGGCGGTGCTCGTCGGACTCTCGGCCGGAGGGCTCGCCCTCAGCGGGCAGACGCGGCTGGAATCTGACCTCCGCACCCTCTCCCCCGCGGGTATGGCCGAGCTCAAGGGCGTCGAGGACCTGCAGCGCGAGCTTGGGACAAGCGGACAGGTACGTCTGGCGGTACGCGGGCGGGACGTGACTGACCCTGCTGTGGTCACCTGGATGGGCGAGGTGCGGGACCGCGTGGTCGAGGCCGACCCGCGCCTCTCGCCGGGCCCCAATCTCGCCGATCTGGCCCAGGCGGGTGACACGACCACCACGCTCGACCGAAGGAGCGTCGACGGCGTGCTCAACCTGCTGCCGCGGTACTTCGTCGACGCGGTCATCACCCCGGACAGGAAGCTCGCCGAGCTCAGCTTCGGCATCCCCTTCGTGAGCGTCGAGGAGCAGGGACGGATCGTCGACCAGATCCGTGAGGCCGCCGACGGGGCTCCATCCGGTACCACCGTGACGGCGTCCGGCCTCGTCGCCGCAGCGGCGGCGAGCACGGATTCGCTGGAGTCGACCCGGCCAGGGCTGCTGCTGCTTGCGGCCGCGTTGATGGCCGGCGTCCTGTTCGGCTTCTGGCGCGACTGGCGCCGCGTCGCCATCGTGCTTGGTCCCGCGCTGCTCGCGGCGGGCATCGCAGCGTTGGTCCTGCTCGTCGTCGATCTGCAGCTGTCGCCGCTCGGGGCGGCACTCGAGCCGCTCGTACTCGCGGTCGGTCTCGAGTTCGGGATGCTCCTCGACATGCGCTACCGGCAGGCCCGTCAGGACGGACGCTCCCCGGTTCAGGCGCGCCGGGAGACCACGATTGAGATCGTCCCGGCGGTCATGCTCTCAGCGTCCACCGTCGCCGTCGGGTTCGCCGTCCTGATGGCAAGCCGTCTCCCGCTGCTCAGCCAGCTCGGCTGGCTCGTGGCGCTCGAGCTCGCCCTGTGCGTGGTCGCCGCGGTGCTGACCGTGCCCGCGCTTGCCGAGCGCTTCGACCGCGGCGTCCCCGCTGGTGAGCTGCGCCTGCCGGCCTTCGCCGATCGCGTGGCGCGTCGCCTCACCGTCCGAAAGGCGACCTCCTGATGGCCAAACTGACAATCCGCGACGACGCCGATGCTGACCCTCTCCGCGGGGCGGCGAACGGCACTGCGCGCGCGGCCGACATCCCGCCGGTGGACGTCGCGCGCGAGACGCGGCTCGGCCGCATCTTCGGAGGCGCGGCCATTCTGTCGGTCCTGCTCACGCTGGCGTCGCTGCTCGTCCAGGGATCGAGCATCCCCCGGCGGGAGGGCAACCAGGAACCGAACGACCGAACCCAGCTCTTCGACGTCGGTGGCGGCGGGGACGGCCTGCTCGTCTCCCAGTACCTGCGGGCGCTCAGCGTTCTCCTGATCATCGCCGTGGCCTGGTTCCTCTACGACGCGATAAGGGGCCGCAACCCGAGCTTCAGCGTCTGGGTCCCCCGGGCCGGGACGCTGGCGTTCGCCGCCACCGCGGTCGTCCTCATCCTCGGCTTCTACGAGGTCCGCGACGTCGCGGACGAGTTCCTCGGCAGCGGCCCACGCAGCCTCGAGCGGGCCGAGTCGCTGCTCGACGAGGCGCGGGACGGCACGCTCGGGACCATCAACCTCGTCACCGTGCTCGCGGGGCTCGTCAGCGGCATCTGGCTGTCCATCACCTCGCTGGAGGCGGGCCGCGTCGGGCTGCTCACGCGGTTCCTCAGCGTCTTCGGGATCGGCGCAGGCCTCGCGACCGCCATCCCCGGTCTCGGCATCGGTCCCTACCTGATGCTCGGCTGGCTCGGGAGTGTGGGTGCCATAGCGGTCGGGTACTGGCCAGGTGGGCGTCCTCCGGCCTGGGAGGCCGGGCGGGCGATGTCCTGGGACGAGATCGAGGCGCAGGAGCGCGGCGCCCGGATCGAGCGGCGCGAGCGCCGCAACGAGGGATGATCCAGTTGGATGTCCACCACGGAACACCGATGGGAGGAGCACCACGATGATCCGCACGACCGACCGAGACACGCAGAGCGGTGGCGACCGTCCGCCGCTGCCGCCGATCCTCGACCTGCCCGGGGTCGACGAGGGACCGATGCGTCGGGACCTCAAGCGGCAGATCCAGCAGCTCGAGCGGGACATCGCCGAGTTCCACATCGAGAACTGCCCGTACGAGGCGTTCAGCGCCTCGCCCGCGCGTGGCCCTGCGGTGCTCACGAACGAGCAGCTCGAGCAGGTTCGTGACGAGCTGACCGAGATCCGCGCCGAGCTGCACGAGCGCGTGACGCAGCGCGACGTCGACTCCATGCTCGCGGGGCTCGAGGCCGAGACCGCCCGGGCCGACGAGGTCGGCATCATCGAGAGGCTCAAGCGCCGCCTGCTCGGAAAGCGCTGAGCGACTTGGGCAAGCGCAGTCGCAAGCGGGGAGGGCTCGACGTCGCCGAGCGGCCGATGCCGCCGCGGGACGCCGCGGCGTCCGAGCCGGCGCAGGCGCGCCCGCCGCGCGGTGCCCGCCCGCCGAAGCAGTCGCAGTACGCCGACGCGCCCGCGACCGGGTTCTTCGGCCGCGTCGCCGAGTCCTGGCGGATGGCGGGCGAGCGCCCGTCCCAGACCGTCCCGAAGGACCAGCGGCGTGCCGCGCGCCCCGAGCGCCCGGAGGGCATCTTCGGCGGCGTGCCCGTCAGCGAGATCGCGATGCTCGCCGGCATCATCGGCCTGACGATCGGGTTCGCGCGGGGCTTCGACGAGGCCGAGCGCACCATCGTGATCAGCGCCGCCATCGTCGGCCTCGGCGCCTTCGAGGTCACCGCCCGAGAGCATTTCACGGGCTACCGCTCGCACTCCTTCTTCCTGGCGATGCTGATCACCGTGGCCTTCCACGGCGTGCTCGCGCTGGGCGTCGGCGGATCGGTGGGCAACAGCCCGCTGCTCATCCTCTTCGACATCGGTCTGTTCGCCGTCCTCGCGTGGACGCTGGGCGGGCGCTACAAGCGGGCGCGGCAGGGGCTGCGCGGAGGTGCGCGGTGAACCGGTTCCCGTTCGTCCAGTTCGAGTACACGCACTCGCTCGGACCGCCCGCCGGGCGGTACATCGTGCACCCCGAGGAGGAGGAGCCCGAGTCCTCAGGCGTCCTGGACGAGCTCGACCAGGCGTTCGACGAGATGTCCGCGGCCGGCGCCCCGGCGGGCGGGGCGACCGTCGCCCAGGCGGCTGCGCCTCCCGCCGCTCCCGCGACAGACTTCGACGACGACTACCTGCTCGGCTCGGCGGACGTCCTCGTGATCCGCGTGGTCGGCGCGCCGCCGCCGAAGGGCGGCCGGTTCGGCCGCGGCGGGGCCCCGGAGGTCGCCGACGGCGAGAAGCCCCGCGAGACCTCGCTGACGATCGCGACGATCGTCTTCGGGACGCGGCTGCTGCCCGACGACAAGATCGCCCGGCGGTTCTTCGAGTCCGTGCAGACGAAGGCCGACGAGCGCGACCAGTGGTCGCGCGCCGCACTGGAGACGCTGAACCGCGCGGTCGTCGCGTACCGCGCCTGCTCGGCCGACCCGTACGTCGCCGATGTCAGCCCGCTCGACGCCCGCGCCACCCGCATCGGGTACGGCATCGCCGAGCTCGTGTCCGCGGGGAAGTGGGAGAAGGCGATCGCCGTCCCGCCCCCGCCCACGGTGCGGCTGAGCCGGGACCAGAAGCTCATGCCGACCCAGGCGATGGGCATGGTCCTCACCGGCAACGGCAGGGTGCTCGAGAGCGAGGAGCTGGTCCTGCGGGCCGTCCTGGACCTCGAGCAGCACCGTCCGCGCGCCGCCGCCTCCGGGCTGCACGCCGGCTTCGAGCTGCTGCTCGGCGAGTTCGGCGGGCAGGTCATGGCCGGCGCGCTGCAGAGCCAGTTCGAGCGGCTCGTCGAGCAGCGCGGCGAGATCAAGGAGCTGGCCGCGACGTCGCGGCGCGGCTCGCTCTCGAGCCGCGAGATCGAGCGGCTCGCCGACCTCGCCGAAGCCACGGGTGCGCTGATCGACCGCTGGCGCTACGAGGCGCTCGGCTTCGCCTAGAACCAGAGTTCGCCGACGTAACCCGAAGGTGGGACGCATCTCCCCCTGGGGGCGGTGGTGCGGTTTCCGGCGCTCCGGGACGCTACGGGGGTTCATCCAGGAGCAGAGGAGAGACCCCAGTGGCGACCGTTGGCGTGAAGCACCACCAGATGTTCATCGACGGCCAGGACGTCGATTCCGACCAGGTCTTCGAGATCCGGCACCCGGCGACGAACGAGCTCGTCGTGACCATGGCCAAGGGCACGGTGGAGCACGCCGACCAGGCGGTCGAGTCCGCCAAGCGCGCCTTCGAGTCCGGCGTGTGGGCGAACAAGCCGCCGGAGGAGCGCGCGGCGATCATGAAGGAGATCGGCGAGCGGATCGCGATGGAGCTCGAGGAGTTCATCGAGGACGAGATCATCTGCAACGGCGCCACGGTCCGCCAGGCGACCGGCTTCCACGTCGGCCTCGCGTCCGGCCACTTCCTCTACTTCGCCGAGCAGGCCGAGCGGTACGAGTTCGAGCGCGACGTCCCCACCGTCGCCTATCCGACGATGTCGATGAACCGCGTTCGCCGGGAGCCGATCGGCGTCTGCGCCGCGATCGTCCCGTGGAACTTCCCGCTCGTCCTCGGCATCTGGAAGATCGGCCCGGCGCTCGCCGCGGGCAACTCGATCGTCGTCAAGGTCGACGAGAAGACCCCGCTGTCGCTCCTGCGGCTCGCGCGGCTCGCGCACGAGTGCGGCGTGCCGGCCGGCGTGTTCAACCTCGTCTCGGGCGAGGGCAAGGAGGTCGGCGCCCGCCTGGCCTCGCACCCGGACGTCGGCAAGGTCGGCTTCACCGGCTCGACCGCGGTCGGCCGCGAGATCATGAAGCTCGCCTCCGGCACCGTGAAGAAGGTGACGCTCGAGCTCGGCGGTAAGGCGCCGACGATCGTGCTCCCCGACGCGGACATGGACATCGCCCCCGAGGGCGCGCTGTTCGGCTGCATGCTCTACAGCGGCCAGATCTGCGAGTCGTCCACCCGCATCCTCGTCCACGAGTCGATCCACGACGAGTTCGTCGAGCGCATGGTCAAGCGCGCGTCGACGATCAAGCTCGGCGACCCGGCCGACTACGACACGGACATGGGTCCGGTCATCTCCGAGCGTCAGCGCGACCGCATCGTCGCCTACATGGAGAAGGCGAAGGAGGACGGCGCGACCGTCGCGCTCGGCGGCAACGCCGCGACGGTCGAGGGCTTCGAGGGCGGCTGGTGGATCGAGCCGACGATCTTCACCGACGTCACGAACGACATGCAGATCGCCCGCGAGGAGATCTTCGGCCCGGTCATGGTCGTCATCAAGTACTCGACGGTGAAGGAGGCGATCGCGATCGCGAACGACTCCTCCTACGGTCTCACGGCCGGCGTGTGGTCCACCGACTACGAGAACGCGGTCGAGATCGGCAACCAGCTGCAGGCCGGCACGATCTGGATCAACAACTGGCACCAGGTCGACCCGCAGCTGCCGTTCGGCGGCTACAAGCAGTCCGGCGCGGGCCGTGAGCTCGGCGGCGGCGCGCTCGACGAGTACACCGAGGCGAAGCACATGCACGTCGACCTCACGACGAAGCTCGACCGGCACATCTTCGACATCCTGCTGTCGACGCCGGCGGAGTAGCTTCTCCGGCCATGTGGCCGACGCTTCAGGACGCCCGCGGGGGACCCCTCGCGGGCGTTCGCGTGCTGGATCTGTCCCGCATCCTCGCGGGGCCGTTCAGCACGCAGATCCTCGCCGATCTCGGCGCCGACGTGATCAAGGTCGAGCGGCCGGAGGTCGGGGACGACAGCCGCCACTGGGGGCCGCCGTTCGCGCCGGACGGGAACGCCGCGTACTTCTACGTCTGCAACCGCGGGCGCCGGGCCGTGACCGCCGACCTGCGGACCGAGGACGGCCGCGCGCTCGTCCTCGCGCTCGCCGCGGACGCGCACATCCTCATGGAGAACTTCCTCCCGGGGACGATGGAGAAGATGGGACTGGACGACGCCGCGTTGGCCGCGGCGAATCCACGCCTGGTGCACGGGGTCATCTCCGGCTACGGCCACTCCTCCTCCCGCGGGTCCTGGCCGGCGCTCGACTTCGTGATCCAGGCGCACACGGGGATCCTGTCCGTGACCGGTCCGGACCCGACCACGCCCACGAAGGCCGGCGTCCCGATCGCCGACCTCAGCGCCGGCCTCTACGCGACCATCGGCGTGCTCGCCGCGTTGCGTCGCGCGGAGGAGTCCGGGGTCGGCGGACGGATCGAGGTGTCGCTCGCCGAGGCCTGCGGTTCGCTGCTCGCCAACCAGGCCTCCGGTCACCTGATCGGTGGGACGACCCCGCGGGCGATGGGCAACGAGCACCCGAACATCACGCCCTACGAGGTGCTGCGCACGCAGGACAAGGCGATCGCCATCGCGGCGACGTCGAACCTCCAGGTGGCGCGGCTGTTCGCGGTCATCGACGCGCCGGAGCTGGGCGACGATCCGCGGTTCGCGACCAACGCCGACCGGATGGCGCACCGTGCGGAGCTCGTCGCCGAGATCGGATCGCGGTTCGTGCGGCGGCCGTGCGCGGAGTGGGTCGTCGCGCTCAACGAGGCAGGCGTCGCGGCGGCGCCGCTCAACACCGTGCCCGAGATGCTCGCCGACCCGGACACGCAGGCCGGGCTCGTCACGCACGTCGTCGACGCCGCGGGCAACGAGGTACCGCAGCTGCGCACACCGATCCGGGTGGACGGTGTGCCGCTGGCTCCGTCGTCGCGGCCGCCGGGGCTGGGCGAACACGACGCCGAGGTGCGCGCGGCCGCCGACGTTCGGGGGCAACCTGAAGCACTAGTGTGCTAGTGGTTCGATGCTAGTATCGCTGAATGGCATCGCGTTCCACGGTTCAAGGCAACTTCCTCCTCCCCGTCGAGCAGGCCGAGTGGTTGCGCGAGTACGCGTTCAAGACACGGCGCAAACAGGCGGAGATCGTGCGGGAAGCGTTGGCGGACTACCGCCGCGCCGTCGAGCGGGACGATGTCACGCCGGACGACGAGCGTCGGCGTCGGATGACGGAGCGGTTCGCTCAAGGTCGGGGGATGGACCTCGACATCCTGCTGGAGGCCGACGGACGCATCTGGCAGCGCGAGTCGTGAGTTGGGGTTCGGGGCTTCCGCTCCTGGCGGACACCTCGGCATGGGCCCGCGTCGCGCATTACCCGGAACGGTGGTTGCAGGCCCTCGACAGGGGCCACATCGTGGGTTGCGGGGTGGTGCACCTCGAGCTGCTGTTCAGCGCGCGCGACCGGGAGGACGTGCTCGAACTCGATGCCGATCTCGGGACGCTCCGGGATCTCCCGGTGTCGCGCACCACCCTTGCCGCGGCGCGGCAGGCGGTGCTCGACCTCGCGGCACGCGGCTCCGCCGGCAACCATCGCGTTCCGCCGCAGGACGCGATCATCGCGGCCTGCGCGGCCGAGCACGGCTGCGCGGTCCTGCACTACGACGCGCACTACGACCGGCTCGCCGACGTTCTGGCCTTCGAGTCCGTGTGGGTCGCGCCTCGCGGCAGCCTCTGACCGGGTGAGCCCGGACACCCTGTCCGGCGGTACAGTCAGGGCGTCGTAGGAGAGGAGAGGGTCGTGCCGACGGTCGACAACTGGACCCCCAAGGGTCCGCCCATCACGGACGCCGGGATCCGCGAGCGCCTCGCCGCGTTGCTCGAGCGGGCGGTCGCGCTGCTGCCCGCGGTGGCGGAGGACGCGCCGGGCTTCCCCCGCGACATCGACGACGCGCTCTCGACGCTGGACGCGCTCATCATCCTCGTGCGCGAGCTGCCGGTGGACGTCGCCGAGCGTGGTGACCTGCTCGGCGACCTGCGCGAGGTCCACGGCGACCTGCGCGAGCACCGGGTGCTCCGCCGCTACGACGCGATGGCGGGGATCCAGAAGGCGCTGTCGCGGCTGCGCGGGATCACCTCCCCGGACGAGATGCTCCAGCGCGTCCCGGAGGAGCTCTGCAAGGGCCTCGGCTTCGACCGCGCGATCATCTCCCGCGTCGAGGACTCGATGTGGATCCCGGTGCAGGTCCACATCAACGGCGACCCGAGCTGGGCGAAGGAGATCCTCGACGCGGCGTCCGAGCCGCAGCCGCTGGACCATCTGCTCATCGAGTCCGAAATGGCCCGGCGCCGCGCGCCGCTGCTGGTCCGCGACGTGCAGGAGTCCGAGCACGTCCATCAGCCGATCGCGTCGGTGTCCGACAGCCGCTCCTATGTGGCGGCGCCGATCATGCCCGAGGGGCACGTGATCGGCTTCTTCCACGCCGACTACTACCTGTCCCAGCGGCACGCCGACGAGATCGATCGCGACGTCCTGTTCGCCTTCGCCGAGGCGTTCGGCTACGTCTTCCTGCGCGCGGTGCTCGCGACGCGGCTGAAGGCGCAGGGCGACCAGGTCCGCGCGATGGCGGCGTCGCTGGAGGCGGTCATCGACGAGATCCGCGAGTCCGAGGTGCGGATGGCCGGCGAGTCGCACCCGGCACCCGAGGGTGGTCCGCGCCTGGCCCCGCCGTCGCCCGGCGACCACCGGCTCCACTCGCTGCTCACCGCGCGCGAGCTCGAGGTGCTCGCGCTGCTCGCGGCGGGGGAGACGAACGCGGCGATCGGCACCCGGCTGGTCATCAGCGAGGGGACCGTGAAGTCCCACGTCAAGCACATCCTGCGCAAGCTGCGGGCGGCCAACCGGGCCGAGGCGGTGTCGAAGTACATGCGCCTGTCGGGACGCGCTGCGTGATCCCGGCCACACGACCGTGACATTTCATCTGTAACGGTCTATGGTGCGTGGCATGGCGACCACGCTGACCCGCCCGACCGTCACCGCCGCGCCGCACCTGCTCGGCACGGTCGACCCGTCACCCGCCGGCCCGACCGGCGGCGACGACACCGGCCTGCGCGAGGCGCCCGCCATGGACGGGCCCGCCGGGCTCCACGCGCTGCGCTTCTCCCGGCGTCCGATGCCGTTCCTGTTCGGTGGCCGGCGCACGCTCGGGCCGACCTTCAGCTTCTCCATCCCCGGCCGCGCGCGGCCGTTCACCGTCGTCACCCACCCGGACCACGCGAAGGCGCTCTTCACCGCGCCGCCGGAGTCCGTGCCGTCGATCACCGCCGACTCGCCGCTGCGCCCGATCTGCGGCGAGTCCGTCCTCACCGCCAACGGCAAGCGCCACATGCGCCAGCGCCGGCTGCTGCTCCCGCCGTTCCACGGGGAGGCGATCGCGAAGTACGCGGCCGGGATCGAGGAGATGATCCACCGCGAGCTCGACACCTGGACGGTCGGCTCGAGCTTCCCGCTCGCCGCCCGCATGCAGGCGGTCACGCTCGACGTGATCATGGCCGGCATCTTCGGCGTCGAGGGCGAGCCCGCCGAGGGCACCACCGAGCGCAAGCTCCGCGACGCGACCCGACGCGTGCTCGCGTTCAGCGAGACCCCGGCGTTCGCGCTCCTCGAGATCCGCAACGTCGGCCTGCTCGAGCCGCGCGGGATCATGAAGCGGATCCTCGACGCGGTCGACGTCCACTACTTCGGGATCATCCGCGAGCGCCGCGCGCTGCCCGAGTCCGCGCGCGGGACCGACGTCCTCTCGCTGCTGCTCAGCGCGACCGACGAGGACGGTCAGACGCTGACCGACCAGGAGATCCGCGACGAGCTGATCACCCTCGTGCTCGCCGGGCACGAGACGACCGCCAACCAGCTCGCCTGGACGTTCGAGCGACTCACGCGCACCCCCGACGTGCACGCGACGCTGAAGGACCTCGTCCGCTCCGACGACCCGATGGCCGCCGCCTACGTCGACGCCACCGTCTCCGAGTCGATGCGCGTCCGCCCCGTGATCTCGATGGTCGGCCGGATCGTGCAGGAGGACTGGCGCTTCGGCGACCACGTCGTCCGCGCCGGCGGCCCGGTCGCGGTCGGCAGCGTGCTGATCCACCACCGCGAGGACCTCTACCCGCAGCCCTTCCGGTTCGCGCCGGAGCGCTTCCTCAAGGAGGACGGGACCGCGGTGAAGCCCGGCACGTACACGTGGCTGCCGTTCGGCGGCGGCACGCGCCGGTGCCTCGGTGCAGCGCTCGCGCTGGCCGAGCAGCGGATCGTCATCAAGGCGATCGCTGAGCGCGTCGATCTCGAGGCGCCCGACCTCGAGCCCGAGCGCGAGTACCACCGCAACGTCACGACGATCCCGCGGGGCGGCGGGCGCGTTGTCGTGACGGCGCTGCGCTAGTTTCGTGAGTCATTAGTTTCTGTGCAGTAGCAGGATTCGGTGGTAACCATCGCCTCCAAAGAACCCGGGGCGATTCACGACGAGCTCTGGCACCTCGACATGACTGCGGTCTGGGTCGCGGAGCACAGCTGGTGCTACCTCAACGCCGTGATCGACTGCTGCGCCCGCGAGATCACCGCCTGGGCGCTCGATGTCCGCTGTCGCGCCGACGAGGCGATCGCCGTCATCGACGCCGCCGTCGCCGCGCGGGACGTTCCCGCGGGAACGCTCACGCTCGGCACGGACAACGGGACCGCGTTCACGAGCAAGCGGTTCCGCGCGCGGCTCGCGGCGCACGACATCACGCACCGTCGCGGCGGCTACCGCGACCCCGAGAGCCAGGCGTTCATCGAGTCCTGGTTCGGCGAGCTGAAGCTGCGCTGCGTCTGGCGCGAGGAGTTCGAGACCATCGACGAAGCCCGCCAGAAGATCGGCGCCTACATCACCAGCTACCACCACCGGCCTCACTCAGGGCTCGGCTACAAGACCCCGGCGCAGGTCGCCGGCACCTGGAAAGATCACAACGGACAGCTAATCCCAGCGGCCTGAGTGACAACACCCGCGGGATCCACGCCAGTGGGGGAACATCCGCTTGATCAGCGCCACCAGCGTGGCGGTGCCGATCTCCGTCGTGACCGTGGCCATACGACTCTCTCCCGACTCGTTGGGACTGGTCCGACCATAACGCTGGACTGCTGGTCTGACAAGCAGTAGGGTCGACGGCATGTCGTTCGCTCCGATTCCCCGGCGCCCCGTCTACCAGCAGGTCGCGGAGCAGCTGCGCGAGGCGATCCTCGACGGCCGGCTGGCTCCGGGTGCGGCGCTACCGTCCGAGCGCGAGCTGTGCGAGGCCTTCCAGGTCAGCCGGACGACGGTGCGCGAGGGCGCTGCGCGCGCTGCAGGCCCAGGGGCTCGCGATCGCGGGCGGTCCGACCGCCCCGCTGCGGGTCGTGGAGGTGTCCGCGCTCTCGACCGATCCGCTGCGCGACACGCTCGTTCACCTGCACCGCCTCGGGCGGGTCCCGCTCACCGACCTCGTGGGCCTGCGCCGCGCGCTGGAGAGCGCCGGGGCCCGGGAGGCGGCCCGGCGCAAGCCCGCGCCCGACCTGACCGCCGCGCGGGAGCAGATCGCCGCGATGCGCGCCGCCGGCACGGACATCCGCGCCTTCGACGAGGCCGACGTGCGGTTCCACCTCGAGATCCTGCGCGCCTCCGGCAACGAGGCGTTGTCCCTCGTGATGCTCGCCGTCCGCGACTCCATCGCCTCGCACCTGCACGAGCTGCTGAGCGCGCTCGAGGACCCGTCGCACACCCTGCGCCGGCTGATCCGCGAGCACGAGGCGATCGTCGAGGCGATCGCCGCGCGCGACGAGGACGCCTCGGCGCGGCTCTCCGACGAGCACATCGCCCGGTTCTACCGGCGCGCGATGCCGTGAGCACCACCGCGACGCTCATCACCGACCCGGACGTCCTGGCGTCCTACCGGCACGACCAGGCCGCGCCGGGGATGCTCCCGGCCGGCACGCCGGCGGCGCTCGCCCGGACGCGGACGACCGCCGAGGTCGCGGAAGCCGTCCGCTACGCCGCCGACCGCGACATGCCGATCGTCCCGCGCGGTGCGGGGTCCGGGCTCAGCGGCGGGGCGAACGCCATCGACGGCTGTCTGGTGATCTCGCTCGAGCAGATGACGCGGATCGTGGACGTCGACGCGGCGGCGCTGACCGCGACGGTCGAGGCCGGGGTCGTCAACAGCGCGCTGCGCGAGGCCGCGGCGGGGAGGGGCTGCTCTACGCGCCCGACCCGGCGAGCTACGAGTTCTCCACGATCGGCGGCAACGTCGCCACGAACGCCGGCGGGCTCTGCTGTGTGAAGTACGGCGTGACCCGCGACGCGCTGCTCGGGCTCGAGGTCGTCCTCGCCGACGGGCGTGTCGTCGAGGTCGGCCGACGGACCCGCAAGGGCGTGACCGGCTACGACCTCACGAGCCTGCTCTGCGGCTCGGAAGGGACGTTGGGCATCGTTACCTCCGCGACAGTCCGGCTGCTCCCGCTGCCGCCTCCCGCGCACTCGCTGGCCGCGTCGTTCCCGCGGCTCGACGCCGCGGGTGAGGCGATCGCGGCGATCTGCCGCAGACACCGGCCGTCACTGCTCGAGCTGATGGACCGCGCCACGATCGCCGCCGTCGAACGGATGCAGCCGATGGACCTCGACCTCGAGGCGGAGGCGATGCTGTTCGCCCAGTCCGACGCCGGGACCGGCGCGGCCGACGACATCGCCGGCATCGAACGGCTGTGCGAAGAGGCGGGCGCGAGCATCGTCGTCACCACCGACGAGGTCGCCGAGGGCCGCATGATCCTCGCCGCCCGGCGGCTCGCCTACACCGCGCTGGAGCGCTCCGGCGCGACCCTGCTCGACGACGTCGCGGTGCCGCTCCCCGCGATCCCGGCCTTCCTGCGCGGCGTCGCGGAGATCGCCGCGCGGACGGAGATGCTCATCGGCACGTTCGGCCACGCCGGTGACGGGAACATGCACCCCACGATCGTGTACGACGCCGCCGACAGCGACTCCGCCGCGCGCGCCCGCGACGCCTTCTCGGCGATCATCGCGCTCGCCCGCGACCTCGGTGGCACCGTCACGGGCGAGCACGGCGTCGGCCTGCTCAAGCGTGAGGCCGCCGCCGACGAGCTGCACGACACGCTCGACCTGCACCACGCCGTCAAGCACGTCTTCGACCCGGCCGGCCGGATGAACCCCGGCAAGGCCCTCTGACCATCGACCCCACCCGCCCGGAGATCCCCATGGCACTCACCCTCGTCCACACCTGTGTCCGCTCGCGCGACATCGACGCGTCCGTCCGCTTCTACGAAGCGCTCGGCTTCGAACGTCGCGGGCAGCTGAACTTCGACTCCGCTTACAACGTCTACATGGGCCTCCCGGGGGAGGGCGACCAGCTCGAGCTCACCGTGAACGTCGGTCGCGACGAGCCGTACGACCTCGGGGACGGCTACAACCACATCGCGCTGACCGTCGACGACATCCACGCGACGCTCGCGACGCTGTCCGAGGGGTTGGGCGTCGAGCCCGAGAAGCCGGCGTTCCACCCCGGTGGCCGCGAGGATCTCCCGCTGATCGCGTTCGTCGCCGACCCGGACGGCTACCGGATCGAGTTGATCGACGGCGGGGCGTTCGTCACGCCGCAGGACGGCGCGCACCCCTCGAGTCCGTCGTAGGCTTCAGTCGACCGGATCTTCCCCTGCGGCCGTCGGGCTAATGTGCGGGGGCGGCTCGGGTCCGTCGACAACCTGCTGGGTGATGTCCTCGCCGTTGAGCGTGACGCGGACCGTCCGGGTCTCGGCGGTGGCTTCCGCCGTCGAACCGTTGGGGAAGAGCCAACGGGGTCTCGCGCAGTACGACGTGTTGGCGCTCGTTGAGCGAGTTGCCGCTTCCATCGATGGTGAGCTCGACCTGACGCGTGGTCCCGTCGAGGTCCGTGACGTCCGAGATCCTCGGAATCAGGTGGGGCCCGTAGAAGTCCGGCCACGCATGGCTCGTCGCTTCCGGAGTAAAGCCCGGCCCGGGAGGCGGCGCGGTTTCGGTGTAGGTCCCGTCGAGTTCGAGAACCGGCTTCCACCCGCCGAGGGGGTGGTCGAACCGTTTGTCGAACAGGGCGCAGTCCCGCGGGAGAGCCAGCTCGCGGAGAATGGCCCGTCGGATGAGGCCGAAGGCGGTTTCCGCCGCAGCGTTTGCCCCGGCGCGGACCTTGTCGAAGCCGACGTGGCCATGCTCGAAACCGTCGCTCGCATCGCGCAAGAGGCGGTAGCACTCGTGGTCTCCGTCGAAGATGTGCTGGGTGCGAACCAGCGTGTCGAACTTCCCGAGATGCGACCGGTCCCCGGTCGAGCGAGGATGGATCCCGCTCGCGACGGCCAACCGATGCTTCCAGTCCTCAGCGTCCTCGAGTCCGGCCTCGCTTCGGAGTCGCTGAGCGACCACGCGCGCGAGATTCTCCGAGGCGATGTAGAGGTACTCGGCACACATCGTCCAGTTGTCGCCCGGAGTTAGATGGCTCAACGCCAGGTTGTAATGCGCGACCGCTCGATGGATGCGGTCGCTCCTTGGGTGGCTGTCCAGACACCCGCGGAGCTCGACGAACGCAGGCGCCGGCAGATCGCGGACTCTCGGTGCGGGAGAGCGCGGGTGCGACTGCCGTTGCACCGTGAACTCGCCGGGCTTGTCGTCAAGGGAGGCGTGAACGCGATGAGGTCCTGCGGGTCGTCCACGGCAGCGTTGGCGGCGAGTGCCGCCAGGGCGAAGTACGGCGCAGCGAGGTTGGCGAGGAGATCAACTGCCGCCGTGCCGTCGTCGGCCTCGCCCGCCGCCTCCGCAACAAGCGCCGCCGCGTATCCCGTCCCGTCGGGCCTGCGCATCCTGAGGTTGCGAACGCGGATGGCAGCGACGGCGACCGTCGACTCTGGGCTCGCCAGGATCTCGATCCAGGTTTTCACCCTGAGATCGTCCAGGCTCCCGCGGCTGTCCGCAACTGCGGCGTCCGAGGCCAGGCGAGCGGGCTGCCGACGATGGCGGTCCGGCCACGCTACCGGACCGCCGGTCAAGAAATTCGCCGCGACTACGCGACGGGAACACCTGCAGCGGCGCCCGGTGAGAACGCCCGCTCCATCATCTGTCGCTCTTGCGACCTTGGTGCGTAGTCGGCGTAGATGAGCGTGGTCTTGTAGTCGCGGTGGCCCATCCACTCCTGGAGCGTCCGGAGGGGGACACCGGCTGCGGCGGCCTGTGTGCCGAACGTGTGTCGGAGATCGTGGAAGCGGATCTCCCGGACACCCGCCTCCGCGAGGGCGTGTTTGAAGCGCTTACGCAGCTTGGAGGCGTCGAGCACAGGGCCGAGCTCGGGATGGCCGAAGACGAGATCGTCGTCCTCGCGATAGCGCGATCGCTGGTAGAGCTGATCCAGCGCTGCGAGCGTCCGGTCGATCATCGGCACGGCCCGGCTCGATCGCCGGGACTTCGGCGTACCTCACGTCCCGCCGCGTGTAGTTCCTCCGGACGCGGATCACGCCCGCGGTCCAGTCAACGTCGCGCCAACGCAGCGCGACCAGCTCGCCTTGGCGCAGTCCGCAGGTCCCGTTCGATCCGCAGGCCGCGAACCTGATGTTCATGCTGGTCTCCCGACGCTACGAGCGGGCCTCTCTGATCGTCACCAGCAACAAGCCGTTCTCCGCCTGGGGCGAGATCTTCGACGACGAAGTCACCGCCGCCGCGATGATCGACCGGCTCGTTCACCACGCCGAGATCCTCGCCCTCAAAGGCGACAGCTACCGGCTCAAAGACCGCGACCTCGCGCGAGCGCCCCCCACCGATTAGGGCTGTCCGCGGCGGGCGCCGCTGCGGCTCGCCCTCCGAGCTTCGCCTCCGCGACGCCCGCCGCGCTCCCACCCAAGGGGGTCAGTTTTCAACCGGCGCAACGGGGTCACATTTCAACCGGCCTTGACAGGAGCCCTTGAACACTGCTCACGAGCCTGAGATGACCTCGTAGATCACTCTCATAACCCGAAGGTCGCAGGTTCGAATCCTGCCCCCGCTACTCACGAAAGGCCCCTGTTCATGGGGCCTTTCGTCGTTGTGGCCGGTCGCCGAAGGTTGAGCGACTACGCAAGTTCTTCTCGATACCGCTGGAAACGGTACGCGGCGGGCGCACGGATGGCGAGAACCCGGTCAGTCGGATCGGCGTGCACCGATGTCTGCGTCGAGCCCTCGACGCGGCGTGGGGTCTGGTCGTCAGTGATCGTCAGCTCGATCTCAGCGGGACCGTCGTCGGACCCCGGCACAGTGGGTGTTCGATCGAGCAGCAGCGTGACGCTGACGTCTGCCTCGGGGACGTCGAAGCGGACGGTCGTGCCGGTGCGTCCAAGCCCGATGAGGCTTGGTGGCGCGGCGTCGACGAGGCGTTCCCCGACGAGGCGGCGCTTCAGGGCTTGCGGCGGTACTTTCGCAGCAGGGCGCGCAGGGTGGAGCCGTTGCGGTAGCCGATGTCCAGCGCGATTTGATCGATCGACTGTTCGGTCGTGGCGAGCAGGTGCTCGGCGCGCTCGGCGCGGATTCGTTGGACGAGCTCGAGCGGGGTCATGTTCGCGGTTGCGCGAACGCGACGCTCGAGCGTCCGGGGAGTGGTGCCGAGCGTGCGGGCGACGGTGGCGATCGGGAGTGGCGCCGCGAGATTGGCGCGGACGTGCCGCTCGAACAGGCGCACGAGCTGATCGTCGTGACTCACGTGGTCGAGTGGGACGTACATGCTCTGGGTCGCTCGTTCGTCGATCAGCAGGTGACGCGCGACACGGTCGGCGAGATCGACGGATATGCCGCGGACGAGCGTCAGAGCGAGATCGATGTGAGCGAACGCGGCACCCGCGGTGAGCAAGTCTCCGTCCTTGACGACCATGCGGTCCGCGTCGAGCTCGGTGTCCGGGTAGCGGCGGGCAAATAGGGAGTTCAGCCACCACGACGTCGTCGCGCGGCGCCCGCTCAACAGGCCAGCTTCGGCGAGGAGGAATGTCCCGGTACACGCTGCGGCGACGAGCCCGCTACTGCGGTCGAGGTCGGCGAGCGCGCTTGCCATGCGGCTCGTGGCCGGCGCGTCGAGCGCGTCGACCATGCCAGCCTCGTCGAGTGCTCCGAGCGCGGGAACCACGACGACATCAGCGTCGGCAAGGTCGTCGAGGCGGGCCGTTGTCGGGATGGCCAGCCCAGACCCGGTACGGACGAGCGGCTGCTCGCCGACGACCACGACGCGGATCTCCGGTACCGCAGGATCATGGGCGAGACGGAGGACCTCGGCGACGTTCAGGATGTCGTGAAGCAGCGTGAAACCGGAGGTGAAAACGCCGTCTGCGACGAGGATCGCGAACTCCATGTCGCAATCGGTATCAGGTAAGTCGTGGCTGCGGTAGTCGTTCGGGTCGACTCCAGGTACGGTGGGCCAACCCTAGAGCTACCGAGGAGAACCACCGTGAGCACGCCATTTGCATTCGTTGCCCGAATCGAAGCCAAGCCGGACAAGGCCGAGGACGTGGCGGCTCTGCTCGCCGGCGCGTTGCCGCTTGCCGAGGCCGAGGCGGGCACCGTCGCTTGGTACGCCGTGCGGACGTCGCCGACCACGTTCTGGATCTTCGACACGTTCGGCAGCGAGCAGGACCGCACAGCACACGCTGAGGGCGAGATCGTCGCGGCAGTGACGGCCAACGCCGACTTGCTTGCCACCGCGCCGGAGATTCTTCCCGCTGACGTACTCGCCGCCAAGTGACGGCCGCCGACATCCACCGCGGCAGCGGTCGACCGCTGCCCTCACTCTCCGAGAAGCGCATCGCGCTTTCTCGCGGCTAACCCGCAACGCAAGGGAGGCCCGCGTGGGAATCACGCTCGAGCAGGCAGAGGCAGTCGTCGCAGCCGGTCGTGCGGAGGCCGATTCGATCGGCGTTCCGATGAACATCGCCGTCGTTGACGCCGGCAACAACCTGACGGCCTTCGCGCGTCAGGATGGCGCGTGGCTGGGGTCGATCGACATCGCGCAGAACAAGGCCTACACGGCGCGCGCGTTCGACGCCGCCACGGGCGATCTCTACGACGAGACGCAGCCCGGCGGTTCGCTGTACGGCCTGTCGGCGTCCAACGACGGCAAGGTCATCACGTTCCCGGGCGGCATCCCGCTCAAGAACGGCGAGACGATCGTCGGCGCCGTGGGCGTCAGCGGCGGCACCGTCGACCAGGACCAGCAGGTCGCCGAGGCGGCCGTGAAGGGGCTGTCCTAGTGTCGTGAGTCATTAGTTTCTGTGCAGTAGTAGGATTCGGTGGCGCCGAGTCCTACTGCTGTGCCGATCGAGTTGACCGACGACGAGCGTCAGACGCTGGAGGCGTGGACGCGTCGGCGTACGTCGGCGGCGGCGCTGTCGCAGCGGGCGCGGATCGTGCTCGCGTGTGCGACGGGCGAGGGCAACACGGCGGTCGGTCGTCGTTTGGGCGTGCATCGCAACACGGTGCTGCTGTGGCGCCGGCGGTTTCTGGAGTTCCGGCTGGACGGCCTGCTGGACGAGCCGCGTCCGGGGCAGCCGCGGAAGATCACCGACGCGAAGGTCGAGGAGGTCATCACCAAGACCTTGGAGACCACACCAAAGAACGCGCCCCATTGGTCGACGCGGTCGATGGCCGCGGAGGTCGGTCTCAACCAGACCGCCGTGGCGCGGATCTGGCGGGCGTTCGGGTTGCAGCCCCACCGGCAGGAGACGTGGAAGCTGTCGAAGGATCCATTGTTCGTGGACAAGGTCCGCGACGTCGTCGGGCTCTATCTCAATCCGCCCGAGCGCGCGGTAGTTCTTTGCGTGGATGAGAAGTCGCAGATCCAGGCGCTGGATCGCACGGCGCCGATCTTGCCGATGCGCCCCGGGGTCCCCGAGCGGGCGACCCACGACTACAAGCGCCACGGCACCAGCAGTCTCTACGCCGCCCTGGATCTCTCGACCGGCAAGGTGATCGGTGCGCTGCACTCGCGCCACCGCGCGATCGAGTTCAAGAAGTTCCTGCAGACCATCGACCGCGAAGTCCCGCAACACCTCGCGGTTCACCTGGTGCTGGACAACAGCTCGACGCACAAGACGCCGGCGATCAAGAAATGGCTGCTCGCCCATCCGCGGTTCGAGTTGCACTTCACCCCGACCAGCAGTTCCTGGATGAACCTCGTCGAGCGCTGGTTCGGCGAGCTGACCAACAAGAAACGCAGGCGCGGCGCACACCGATCGGTCCGCACGTTGAACGCCGACATCCGCGCCTGGATCAAGGACTGGAACGACGACCCCAAGCCCTACGTCTGGACCAAGACCGCCGACCAGATCCTCGAATCCATCACCCGCTACTGCACAACAACTACCGACTCAGGACACTAGTCGGTTTCGGCCTCGGCCGGGAGGAGCTCCTCCAGCGCCGCCTCGCTGTGGCGCTGGAGCGCGAGGCGGAACGCGGCGTTGACCGCGCTCGTCGCCCACGGGCGCATCGTGTCGAGCGCGGCGCTCACCTGGGCGAGCGCCTGCGCCCGGTCGTCCGCCTCGGCGAGGGCCGGGCCGGAGACGTTGCGCTGGAACAGCTCCGCGAACGTCGCGGCCAGCGCGTCGAGATGCTCGTGGAGCGTCTCGAGGACGGTCACCGCCTCCTCGAAGCTGACGCCCAGCGCGGCCAGCTGCCGGCCGTGCGCGCGGAGCGTGGGGCTCATGACGACGAACCGGCCGTCGTCCTCCAGACGCAGGAAACCGGTGGCGATCGAGCGCTGCACGAGCTCGGGGGTGAGCTGGTCGCCCCAGACATCGCTGACCTCGCCGGGCTCGAGGACCATCGGGGACTCCTCGATGATCCCGTGCATGAGCGTGTCGGCGAAGGCGCGCAGCTCGCGCGGGTCGATCCCCTCGCCCCACTTCAGCAGCCGCTCGATGGCGGGGAGGCCGAAGCCCTGCTCGCGCAGGTCGCGCACGAGCTCCAGGCGGGCGACGTGCGTCTCGTCGTAGTGGGCGACGCGACCCGATCGCTCGGGCGCGTCGATCAGCCCCTGCGCCTGGTAGGCGCGGATGTTCCGCACGGTCACGCCGACCTGCGCGGACAGCTCCTCGATCGTGAGTGGGGGCGTGTCGCTCACGCCCCGCAGTATGTCGCGGTCAGGTCGGGAGGTCGGTGGCGAACTCGCCGCGGTCCTCGCTGCCGAGCACCCAGGGCTGGCGGCGGTCGACCCACAGCTCGAGCTCGGGCTCCAGCCACGAGGGGTCGTCCAGCGTGCCGGCCTTGATCGCGGCCATGCCGGGCATCTCCGCCAGCGTGGTGAGGATCGGGGAGCCGCAGTCGCCGCAGAACTTCCGCTCACGCGGCTGGCCCGTGCCGGTGCCGGTGGTGCCGTAGACCTTGACGTCCCCCTCGATGACGAGGGACGCATCCTCGATCAGGACGTTCAGCGAGAACGGCGCGCCGCTCTGGCGCTGGCAGTCCTTGCAGTGGCACAGGGCGACCGCGGCGGGGTCCGCGGTGGCGGTGTAGCGGACGGCGCCGCAGAGGCACCCGCCCACGATGTTGGGATCGCTCATGGGCCGACCCTCCCTCGCGCGCGGGCGCGCGTGCAACAGCTGATCCCCCGGTCGGGGGATGGAAACGGCCCGCTCGGGGACGTCGCTCATCCGCGCGGGGGAGGATTCGCGTCCGAGGGGATGATGCTCCTCGGACCGGTCCCCCATACCTTGTGTGCCATGTCGACCACCCTGCCCGCCTCCGGCGACGAGCTCACCGACGAGCAGCGCGAGATCCGCGACCTGGCCAAGCGGTTCACCGACGAGGTCGTCGCGCCGCAGGCCAAGCAGTGGGACCGCGACCACACGTTCCCCGCCGACGTCGTCAAGCAGCTCGGCGAGCTGGGCCTGATGGGCGTGAGCATCCCGGAGGAGCACGGCGGAGCCGGGTCGGACTACCTCTCCTACGCCCTGGTGCTCGAGGAGCTCTCGCGCGGCGACGCGGGCCTGGGCACGACGATGGCCGTCCACTCCGGCGCTGGCACGATGCCGATCCTGCTCAACGGGTCCGACGCGCAGATCGAGGAGTACGTCCGTCCGCTGGCCGAGGGCCGCGAGCTCGCCGCCTTCGCGCTGACCGAGGCGGAGTCCGGCTCCGACGCGGGCGCGATGCGGTCCAAGGTGGTCTCCGGCGGGGCGGACGAGATCGTCCGCATCGACGGCACGAAGCAGTGGATCACCAACGGCACCTACGCCCAGACGTTCACGGTGTTCGCCAAGGACCCGGAGGCGCGCGACAAGCCGAGCGCGTTCATCGTCCGCCACGACGCCGAGGGCTTCTCGATCTCGCGCGAGGAGGAGAAGCTCGGCCAGCACTCCTCCAACACCGCCGACCTCGTGCTGGAGAACACCCCGGCGGAGCGGCTCGGGCCTCCCGGCGCGGGCATGCGGATCGCGCTGTCCACGCTCGACGGCGGCCGGATCGGCATCGCGGCCCAGGCGGTCGGCATCGCGCAGGCGGCGCTGGACGTCGCCACGGCGTACGCGAAGGAGCGCCGCGCGTTCGGGGCGCCGATCGGGTCCTTCCAGGCGATCAGCCAGAAGCTCGCTGACATGCAGACCGAGATCGCCGCGGCCCGCGCGCTCGTCCACCGCGCGGCCCGGCTGAAGGATGCCGGCAAGCCGCACACGGTCGAGGGCGCCCAGGCCAAGCTCTTCGCATCGCGCGTCGCGCGGCACTGGACCGGGGAGGCGATCCAGGTCCTCGGCGGCTACGGCTACACCAAGGAGTTCCCGGTGGAGCGGTATTTTCGCGACGCGAAGATCACCGAGATCTACGAGGGGACGAGCGAGATCCAGCGTCTCGTGATCGCCCGGGCGCTGCTCGGCGACGTCGTCGGCACCACCTGAAATCCGCCCAGCGAGAGAGGTCACATGTTCAAGACACGGTTCACCGAGACGTTCGGCATCGAGCACCCGATCGTCCAGGGCGGCATGCAGTGGGTCGGCCGCGCCGAGCTCGTCGCCGCGGTCGCCAACGCGGGCGCGCTCGGCCACATCACGGCGCTGACGCAGCCGACGCCGGAGGATCTCGTCAAGGAGATCGAGCGCTGCCGCGAGCTGACCGACAAGCCGTTCGGGGTGAACCTGACGATCCTCCCGGCGATCAAGCCGCCGCCCTACATGGAGTACGCGCAGGCGATCGTCGACTCCGGCGTGAAGTACGTCGAGACCGCGGGCAACAACCCGGTCGAGTTCCTCGAGATCTTCAAGCCCGCCGGCATCAAGACGATCCACAAGGCCACGACGGTGCGCCACGCGATCAAGGCGCAGCAGATCGGGGTCGACGCGGTCTCGATCGACGGGTTCGACTGCGCCGGTCACCCGGGCGAGGACGACGTCACGAACCTCATCCTGATCCCGCGCGCCGCCGACGCGCTCGACATCCCGCTGATCGCCTCCGGCGGCATCAGCGACGCGCGCGGCATGGTGGCGGCGCTGGCGCTCGGAGCGGACGCGATCAACATGGGCACGCGCTTCATGTGCACCGCGGAGTCCCCGATCCACGAGAAGGTCAAGGACCACCTGATCCAGGCCGACGAGCGGATGACCGACCACATCTTCCGGTCCTTCCGCAACACGGCGCGCGTCGCGAAGAACTCCGTCTCCCAGGAGGTCATCAAGATCGAGAAGGAGGGCGGCGACTTCGAGGCCGTCCGCGAGCTCGTCTCCGGTGCGCGCGGCAAGACCGTCTACGAGTCCGGGGACGTCGAGGCCGGCATCTGGTCCGCGGGCCTCTCCCAGGCGCTGATCGACGACGCCCCGACGTGCCAGGAGCTCGTCGAGCGCATGATCACCGAGGCCGAGGCGATCATCAACGAGCGCCTGTCGGGCCTGCTCGCCACGCCGGTCGGCGCGTAACCGTTTGCGCCGTGCCTCAGCTCGCTTCCGGAGCGAGCTGAGGTCCGCCGGTGCAGAATCGGCACGGAGTCGACACAGAGTGCGGTAGCGCTGTCGCAGCGGACCGCGCCACCCTGGCCGCATGGCTCACCGCACCCCGCTTCAGGTCGACGCCGCGATCCGCGCCATGCTCGACGTCAGTGGCGGGATCGTCGGCGCGGCCGAGTTCCGTGCCGCCGGGATCGGCCGCGATGCCCTCCGCCGGCGCCTGCGTGAGGGCGCCCTGCAGGAGCCGTTCCCCGGGGTGTTCGCAACGGTGTCGACGCAGCTCGACGAGCCCACGCGACGCCGGGCCGCGGTCCTCTCGTGCGGCGCCGGGGCAGCGCTCACCGGCTGGTCCGCCGCGCAGCAGCTGGCGCTGGTGACCTTCCAGGAGGTGCCGGATGACGAGATCCACGTGGTCGTGCCGGCCGGCCGCCGCCCACGCCGCGCGGCCACGGGGATCCGCATCGTCCGCAGCGAGCTGCTCGTCCCCGACGACATCGTCGTCCACGACGAGGTCGCGTGCCTGCGCCTCTGCCCGCTGCTCCACGTGCTCTCGGCGACGTACCCGGTCCGCACCGTCGAACGGCTGCTCGACGAGGCCGCGTACCTCGGGCTCTGGAAGCCGTGGGAGATGGCCGAGTACCTGGACCGCGTCGCGGACCGCCGCGGGACCGCGGCACTCGCGGATCTCATCGAGCGCCACACCCCAGGGACGACGCGGACGACGAATCGGCTGGAGGAGACGTTCCTGGAGATCTGCGACGCCGAGGGCTGGCCGCGACCGATATGCCAGCAGCCCGAGCGTCTGGCCGACGGGCGTCGCATCTAGCACGACTTCCTGTGGCCTCGGTTGCGGTTCAGCGTCGAGACGGACGGAGGCCGCGGCCACGCCGGCCCTCGTCGGCGCGCACGGGACGCTCACGCGACCGGCTCCTGGCGCGACGTGGCCACGAGACCGTGCGGGTGACGCGCGACGAGGTCTTCCGGCGTCGGCGCGTGGTCGTCGCACGGGTCGGACCGCGGTTGTACGCCGCCATGTGCCGAGGCACGGCCGGAGCAGAGGGGGAGGGATCTCACCCGAAGTGACGATTGAGGCGCACGGTGCGACCGGCGTACGGTCGGGGCATGTCCTCCAAGGCGAAGCGCCGCAGCATCACGCAGACCCACGAGCGCATCGCGCAGCTCGGCTGGGAGCCGACGTACCACGAGCCGGTCCCGCGGTACCCCACCCGCTACCACATCCCTGCCAAGTCGAAGGACCCGATGAAGCAGATCATGCGGGAGTACCTCCCCATGGAGCTGGAGAAGGACGACCGGGTCTACGGCGGGCATGACGCGGCGGTCCGCGCCGGCATGACGGACAAGACCGAGGAGCGGTGGACCGAGATCCTCAAGCCGTTCCTCACCGTCACGAACTACGCCGAGATCGGCGCGGGCCGGTGCATGTCGATGCTCATCGACGCGATCCCGTCCAACGAGCTGCGAAACGGCTACCACGTGCAGTACGTCGACGAGGTCCGCCACACCGGGATGCAGATGTCGCTCGGCCGCTGGTACGCGAAGAACGTGCCGGACCCCAGCGGCTGGAACCAGATGATGAAGGCGATGCCGCGCGACATCTTCACGCTCGGCGGCATGAACTTCGCCAACCACTTCATGGTCGGCGACCCGATCCAGTGCGCGTTCGCCCTGCAGGTCGTCGCCGAGACGGCCTTCACCAACGTCGCGTTCGTCGCGCTGCCCGACGTGGCCGCGCGCAACGGTGACTTCACGCTGCCGACGACCTACCTGAGCGTGCAGTCAGACGAGGCGCGCCACATCTCCAACGGCTACGCGACGCTGCTGACCGTCCTCCAGGACGACCGCAACATCCCGTTCATCGAGCGCGACCTGCAGCAGGCCTGGTGGATCAACCACGCGTTCCTCGACGTCTTCACCGCGGTGGTCATGGAGTACTTCTCCCGCGACCGCTCCGACGACGAGTCGTTCCTGGACAAGTGGGACCGCTGGATCCGCGACGACTGGTACCGCGCTTACGTCGTGAAGCTCGGCCGGCTCGGCTTGGAGATGGACCCGCACATCTTCGACCGCGCCCGCGAGCGCATCGTCAAGGGCCTGCACCACAAGGTCGCCATGCTCGCGTTCGCGACGTGGCCGATGCACTTCTGGAAGTTCGACGGCATGGACGAGCGGGACTTCGAGTGGTTCGAGAGCAAGTACCCGGGCTGGTACGACGAGTACGGCTTCTTCTGGGAGGCCTACCGCGAGCTCGACGACCCGGCCGAGGCGTCGCTGCTGCTCTCGGGGCTGCTGCCGGAGGCGCCGCCGTTCTGCTGGACGTGCACGATGCCGTCGGTCATCGACGAGGACATGTGCCATCGGGTCGTCGACGACCGCACGCGCTTCTACTGCTCCAAGGAGTGCCGCTGGATCGACGAGTCCAACCCGGGCCGCTACGTCGGAGACCGCAACTACTTCGACCGCTTCCACGGCATGGACCTCGCGGACGTCGTCACCGGGCTGGAGTTCGTCCGCCCCGACGGCGAGACGCTGATGGGCCAGCCGCACCTGCGCGAGGACAAGAAGTGGACGCTCACCGATCTGCGCAAGGTCGCGATGACGATCGAGAGCCCGAACATCAACATGGCCAAGGCTATGGGGCTGCCCGACGGCGACCACTCCACCGCGTTCAAGGCCGGCATCAACACCGCAACGGGGCGCAACGGCGGCCCCGGGCCGGTGAAGGTCGAGGCGCTCGACATCCCGCTCCCGCTCACGCTCGACTGACGTGCCGCGCATCCTGATCGAGCCGATCGGCGAGGAGATCGACTGCGGTGACGACGAGACGATCCTCGACGCGTCGTTCCGCCAGGGCTACTCGCTCGTGCACGGGTGCCGTGAGGGGCAGTGCTCGGCCTGCAAGTGCTACCTGCTGGACGGCGACGTCTCGCTGAAGACGTACTCCTCCTTCGCGCTCTCGGAGAGCGAGGAGGACCAGGGCTACACCCTGCTGTGCCGCGCGATGCCCGACGACGACGAGGTCACCGTCGAGCTCCTGCACTACGACCCCGAGAACTACCGCGCCGAGCACGCGATCCGCGACGGACGCGCGACCGTCGAATCGGTCCGCGAGTTCACGCACGACATCAGCGAGGTCGTGCTGCGCGTCGAGGAGCCGGTCGACTTCGACTTCGCGCCCGGGCACTACGTGGATCTGCACGTGCCCGGGAGCGACGAGCGGCGATCGTTCTCGATGGCGAACCTGCCGGGCGACGGGCGCATCGCCCTGATCATCAAGCGGTACCCCGGAGGCCGGATCTCGGGCATGCTCGAGGAGGGGTCGCTCACCGCGGGCGTCGCGCTCGGGTTCACCGGGCCGTACGGCACGTTCCGCCTGCGGGACAACGACCGGCCCGTGCTCATGGTCGCCGGCGGGTCGGGCATGGCGCCGCAGCTCGCGCTGCTGCGCCAGATGGCCACGGAAGGCATGACGCGTCCGGTGCGGTTCTTCTACGGCGCCAGGACGCAGGCTGACCTTTTCCTCCTCGACGACATCGCGGCGCTCGGGGCCCAGCTTCCCGACTTCCGCTTCACGCCGGTGCTCTCCGACGAGGGTGAGGGCTTCGTCCACGACGCCGTCGGCCACTTCCTCGACACCGGCGAGATCGACACCGACGTCGAGGCGTACCTCTGCGGGCCGCCGCCGATGGTCGATGCCGCAACGGAGCTCCTCGTCGACGGCCGGGGCCTGGACCCCACGCAGGTCCACTTCGACAAGTTCACCACGTCGGTCGCCGCGGGCGACCAGGAGGCCACGACATGACCGAGCCCCCCCGTCAAGAAGCTCGACGACGGCGGCGCCCGCCGCGGCGACGAAGACGAGCGCGCGTTCAACTACTTCACCCCGGTGAAGCGCCGGGCGTCCGTCTACGAGGACGTCACGATCGACACGCAGCCGTCGATCCACCGGCACGTCGACCGTGGCTGGCAGCTCTCGTTCGACGGCGTCCACGGCGTGTGGAGCGACGACTCGACCCGCCTCGAGGTCGCCGACTGGTACGACTTCCGCGACCCGGCCGGCTGGTGGGAGCGGAACTTCTACCAGCTGGGCACGCAGCGGGAACGGGAGATCGACGGCGCCGTGAAGCAGGGCAACGCCGACGGGCTCTTCGCCGACTTCGACCCCGACTGGGTCGAGTTCCTGCGCGTGAACCTGCAGGTCCCCGCGTTCGTCCAGCACGGCCTGTGGCTGGCGACCGCCTCCTGCGGGCGCGACACGCTCTCGGACACGCTGACGCACGCGATGGTCATGCAGGCGGCGCTGAAGCAGCGGTTCGCGCAGTCCCTGGTCCTCTACGGGCTGGACCTCGAGCCGCATTTCGGGCCCTTCCCGATCGACACCGCCCGCGAGCGGTGGCTCGAACATCCGGCCTGGCAGCCGACGCGCAACTACATCGAGCGTCTGCGCACCGTGGTCGACTGGGGCGAGTCGATCGTGGCGATCAACCTCTGCTTCGAGCCGATCGTCGGCGTGCTGATCCAGCGCGAGCTCGGCATGCGGGCCGCGATCGCCAACGGCGACACGGTGACGCCCGCCCTCGGCCGCGTCGCGCAGCTCGAGTGGCAGTGGGTGCGTGACTGGACGTCGGCGTTCACCGATCTTGTCCTGGGGGACGAGACGCACGGCGAGCGCAACCGCGAGCTCGTCGCCGGGTGGATGGCCGACTGGTTGCCGCTCGCGTTCGACGCCGCCTCCGCGCTCAGTGGCATGGTCGACGAGCTGCCGGTGCAAATCGACTTCGCCTCCTCGCTCGACCGGACGGTCGGCGACGCCCAGAGCCTCTGGGAGAGCGCCGGCGTCGCGGACCTCGTCGTGGTGCCCGCATGAGCGGCGAGGCAACGAGTGCCGGGGGCACCTACGACTACGTGGGGATCGTGATGGCGCGTAGCGCCGAGGGCGATGCGGTCGCCGACGCGCTCCGGGGCAAGCCCGGCGTCGAGATCATCAAGCAGCCGTCGTTCTGGGACATCCGCTGTCCCGATCGGCTCGAGATCGACTACGACGAGGTCTCTGAGGAGCTCGGGACCGACGTCGACGCCTACACGATCCAGCACGAGATGTCGACGCACTACGGCCGCATGGTCACGACCGACGACAAGCTGATCCTCTTCGCCGACCCGGTCGAGGCGATGGAGTTCCTGGGCGGCTGACCGCCCCACCCGACCAGCAGGAGAACCATCTATGTACGACTACGTGATCGTCGGCGCAGGCTCGGCGGGATGCGTCCTGGCCGCGCGCCTCAGTGAAGACCCGGAGGTCCGCGTCTGCCTCGTCGAGGCCGGTGGCGAGGACACCGACATGGAGATCCACATCCCGGCCGGCTTCGGCGCGCTCTTCAAGAGCCGGCGCGACTGGGACTACTCCACCGAGCCGGAGGCAGCGCTCGGAGGACGGCGGATGTATCTGCCCCGGGGCAAGATGCTCGGCGGCTGCTCCTCGATGAACGCGATGATCTACATCCGGGGCAACCGGGTGGACTTCGACGAGTGGGCCGCCGCGGGTGCCGCGGGCTGGGGGTACGAGGACGTGCTCCCGTACTTCCTGCAGTCCGAGGACAACGAGCGCGGCGAGAGCATGCACCACGGCGCGGGCGGTGAGCTGTCCGTCATGGAGAGCCGCTCCATGCATCCGCTCGCGACGGCCTTCGTGGAAGCCGCCAAGCAGGCCGGCCATGAAGAGAACCCGGACTTCAACGGCGCCCGTCAGGAGGGTGTCGGCCGGTACCAGGTGACGCAGCGCGACGGCATGCGTGAGTCGGCCGCGGCGGCGTTCCTGCGCCCGGCCGAGGACCGGCCGAACCTGACGATCGTCACCGACGCGCTGGTCTCCGACGTGATCATCGAGAACGGTCGGGCGACCGGGGTCCGGGTCGACCACCCCGATCACGACCAGCTCCTCGCCGAGCGCGAGGTCATCCTCTCGGCCGGCGCGTACGGGTCCGCCCAGATCCTCATGCTCAGCGGGATCGGACCGGCCGCGCAACTCGAGGCGCTCGGCCTCGACGTGGTCGCGGACCTCCCGGTGGGCCAGAACCTCCAGGACCACTGCATGGTCCTGCTCAACTACGTGACCGAGGGCGTGGAGTCGCTGCTCACGGCAATGACCGACGAGAACGTCGAGCTGCTCGGCGCTGAGGGCACCGGGCCGCTGACCTCGAACATCGGCGAGGCCGGCGGGTTCATCCGCACGCGGGCGGGCCTGGACGGCCCGGACTGCCAGTTCCACTGCGCACCCGTTGCGTTTTTCGAGGAGGGCCTGGGGCTGACCGACAAGCACTGCGTCGCGTTCGGTCCCGGTGTGGTCAAGCCCACGAGCCGTGGCGAGCTGACGCTGCGCGGACCGAGCCCGTACGTGAAGCCGCGGATCGTCCACAACTTCCTCGGCTCGCCCGAGGACCGCGCGACGATCGTGGCCGGGCTCCGTGCGGCCCTGCAGATCGCCGAGCAGCCCGCGCTACGGGCGGTCATCACCGGCGAACTGGTGGTCCCCGCGGCGGACGCGTCCGACGAGGAGCTCCTCGAGTTCGCGAAGGACAACCTGCAGACGATCTACCACCCGACGTCGACCTGCGCGATCGGCGCCGTCGTCGACCCAGAGCTGAAGCTTCTCGGGATCGAGGGCCTGCGGGTGGCCGACGCCTCGATCATGCCGACGATCGTCCGTGGCAACACGAATGCGGCCTGCATCATGATCGGCGAGAAGGCCGCCGCGATGATCAAGCAGGACGCGCTGCGCGAAGCGCCGGCGGTGGCCTGACCGCATGCCGCCCTCGTTCGAAGGCACGTCCGGAGTCGCCGCGCCCGACGCGGTCGCCGACGCCTACCTGGCGCTCGTCGAGCAGATTGCCGCGGCGACCGCGGACCCGCGGGCGGCCGCCCGCCTCTCGGCGCCCGACACCGTCATGCGGCTCAGCGTGGCGGGGCGGCCGGACCTCGCCTGCACGCTGCACTTCACGCAGTCGCCGCACGTCGGTGCCGGCGACGACGACGCCGACGGGGAACTGATGCTCGAGGAGCCCGCGCTCGCCACCTTCTGGGAGGTCTCGCCCGCAGCTCAGGTGTTCCGGGGCCAGGCGCACTACAGCGGGCGGGTCCGCGGAGCGTTCGCGGTCTTGCCGATCGTGCGCGCGCACGCCCGTGGCCGTTTCGACTGACCCGATCACGGCGCTGGCCGGCGAGGACGGTCTACCGCGCGTCCTCGCCGCACTCGAAGCGAAGCTGGATGCGATGGTGGACGCTGCAGTCAAGGCGATCTTCGCCGACCTGCCCGCGTACCGCGGCAACCCGGATCCGGCGTTGCGCGAGGACGTCACCCATCACGTCGGTGAGCACTACCGGCGGATCCTGGACAGCTTCGGCCGGGAGCAGCCGATCTCCCGGGACGACCTCGATCTCACGCGCCGTCACGCCGCCCAGCGCGTCGGGCAGGTCACGGTCGCCGACTTCATCGGCGCGTTCCACATTGGTCAGCGCGTCCTGTGGAACGAGACCCATGCGGTCGCGGACGACGAGCCCTCGCGGCTCGCGGCACTCCGACTCGTCGAGCCGATCACACGGTACTTCGAGGTCGCCACCACGCACGCCGCCGAGGTCTATCTCGAGGCGCAGCTTCTGCTGGCGGCCACCGGGGAACGTCGGCGTCGAGACGCACTGGAGGACCTCCTCACGCGGGCGCTGGGGGCGGTCCAGCGCCACGATGACACCCTTCATGCGGTCGGGCTCGGCGCGCGCGGTGACTGCATCGTCGTGACCGCCATGCCGATCGACACGCAGGTCGACGACGACGAGCACGCGATCCGTGGTGCCGCCGCCGCTCTGTCGCGGGCACTGAAGCTGCGGCTCGCCCCGCTCGTGGTCCTGCGCCATCGCG
Source organism: Conexibacter sp. W3-3-2 (assembly GCF_009707605.1). Classification (NCBI taxonomy): domain Bacteria; kingdom Bacillati; phylum Actinomycetota; class Thermoleophilia; order Solirubrobacterales; family Conexibacteraceae; genus Conexibacter; species Conexibacter sp. W3-3-2. The sequence goes on from NZ_WLYW01000001.1 coordinate 3,509,005, forward strand.
AGATCGTGATCGTGGCACCGGCTCCGTCGCCCGAGGACGTCGGAGAGGTCGTGGAGCGGCTGCGCGGTGTGCAGCAGCGCCAGGCCGCGGACGGGATCGTCCTGGCCGTCGCCATGAGTACGGTGCACCACGGTGTCGCCCGGACCGCGGACGCCTACGAGGAAGCCGCTGCGACCCGTGACCTGCTCCTCGTGGAGGGAGGCCTGGCCGCGCTGCCGGCGATGTCGGCGTTCGACTACCTCACCATCCGCAACGACCCGACGGCCCGCCGGCTCGTCCCCGAGGCCGTCGCGCGGTTCGTCCGCGAGGACCTGGCCGGCGGCGGGACCTCCGTGGCGACCCTGCGCGCGTACGTCGCGGCGAACCTCAACGTCAAGCAGGCGGCCGCCGACCTGCACGTCCACGTGAACACCGCGCACTACCGACTGGGACGCATCGCCGAGCGGACCGGCGCGGATCCGCGCCGGATCGACGACGTGATCGAGCTGGTCATCGCCTCGCGCCTGGTCGCGGACGACCCAGGGCCGGGCGCGCTGTGATCGGCTCACAGGCGCGTGGTCGGCAACCTTGGGTGTGAGGACCATGGGCCGGATACGGGTGCCCGACGTAGCGTCGACCCATGTCCACACAGCACGATTCGCACACCTCGATCAACGTCCGCGCCCGGATGCTCCCGGCGGCCAGAGACGCAGCAAGCCTCGTCCCGGACGCGTCGTCCAGCCCGATGGCCCGGGTGACGTTCTTCCTGGTGGCAGCCGCCGTGGTGGTCCCGGCGACGGCCGGGACCTTCTTGTTCTTCCGCATGTTGATCGACTACTTCTTCTTCAACTTCTAGTCCCTGCGCGAGGGGCGGGCAGGACATGTACGGTCGTGGCAGCGCTTGGGCACCGCGGACGGCGGGAGAGGCGATGACGCGACGACGATCAGACGGACACGAGGCGGAGGTCTCCGCCGACGCCGCGCGCGAGCTGTTGGCTCGCGTCGACGCCCTGCTCGACGGGGACGAGAGCGACGCGCGCGCCGAGCTCGGTGTCGAGCAGGCGCTGCAGCTCGCCGAAGGTCGGCTCCTCGCCGCCGTCCGGGCGACGAGCGCCAACGCGAGGACCGACGACCTGGCGTCGGTCCTCTCCGAGGTCTTCGAGGCGCGAGACACGGTCCGTCAGGCGTCGGTACAACGCCGCCTGGAGGCGAGCGACCGTGTCCGGCGCGCGTTGAGCGAGCTGCGCTCGGCACCGACCGCGGCGGCGGTCATGGACCGGGCGGTCAAGGTGCTCTGCACGCACTGCGGGTTCGACCGGGCGTTCCTGTTCCGCGTGGAGGACGCGGAGATGGTGTGCGAGAGCATCCACTACGTCGAGCGGCCCGAGTGGGCGCAGGAGTTCTTCGACCTGGCGCAGGTCGAACGCCCACAGTTGACCCACCAGCTCCTGGAGACCGAGATGATCCGCCGCCGCGCGCCGGTCATCATCCAGAGCCCGGCCACCGACCCCCGCACCTTCAAGCCGCTGGTCCTCCCGGTCCAGACGACGTCCTACGTCGCCGCACCGGTCATGCCGGACGACAAGGTGATCGGCTTCCTGCATGCGGACTGCTTCTTCCAGGGGCGCGAGGTCGACGAGGTCGACCGCGACACCTTGTGGGCCTTCGCGGAGGGGTTCGGCTTCGCGGTCGACCGGGCGCTGCTGCTGGAGCGCCTGAACGCACAGCGCGAGGAGGTCTCCCGCCTGGTCACCACGACGCACCAGGTCCTCAACGCGCTCACGGATGCCGAACTGCGGATCACGCGGGCCGCGCCCGACTCGGTGCGCCTGTCGGGAGCAGCGGCCTCCGCGCTCCTGCCGCTGACGCCCGCACCCACCGGGTCCCTGTTGACACCGCGGGAGCACGAGGTCGTGGCCCTCATGGCGGAGGGGGCGACGAATGCGGCCATCGCGCGGAGGCTGGTCGTGTCGGAGGCCACCGTGAAGTCGCACGTCAAGAACGTGTTCGGCAAGCTGCGGGCCAGCAACCGCGCCGAGGCGGTGGCGAAGTACCGCCGGATCCACGGTGAGGCGGTCGGATGAGGATTTCCACGAACGTCCGGACGGTCGCTTAGCGCGTTGATGCTTGACCCCCGCTCGCGCTGCCCGGTAGACACTGGACTCCAGCGCGCACCGCTGCCGTCTTTCCACCCCTGAGGGAGCTGTCCAGATGCTCGAAGGTCTCGTCCAGAACGATCACCCGCTGACCGTGGGGATGATCCTGCGCCGCATGAGGACGGTGAACGGGGACTCCGAGGTCGTGACGCTCCGCGCCCCGGGGCAGATCGACCGGGCGACCTACCGCGAGGTCGGTGACCGGTGCGACCTCCTCGCGGACGCGCTCTCCAAGCTCGGCGTCGGCGAGGGCGACCGCGTAGGCACGTTCATGTGGAACAACCAGGAGCACCTCGAGGCCTACTACGCCATCCCGGCGATGGGCGCGGTCCTCCACACGCTGAACCTGCGGCTCTTCCCCGAGCAGCTCGTCTACATCGTGAACCACGCGAAGGACAAGGTCATCATCGTCAACGACTCGGTGATCCCGCTCCTCGCGCCGCACACCGACAAGTTCGAGACGGTCGAGAAGTACATCGTGGTCGGCGACGGAGATGCGAGCGCGCTCCCGGCCGACAAGGTCATCAAGTACGAGGACCTCCTCGCGAGCGCGGAGCCGGGCTTCCAGTACCCGGACATCGACGACCGCAGCGCCTCCGGCCTCTGCTACACGTCCGGCACCACGGGCGACCCCAAGGGCGTCCTCTACTCCAACCGCTCGACGTTCCTGCACGCCATCGCGTCCGGCATGACCGACTCGCTCGGCGTGTCGGGCAACGACATCGTCCTTCCGGTCGTCCCGATGTTCCACGCGCAGGCGTGGGGTCTCGCGTACGCGGCGCCGCTGGTCGGCGCCAACCTGGTGATGCCGGACAAGTTCCTGCAGGGCGAGCCGCTGGCGAAGCTCATCGAGGGCGAGAAGGTCACCGTGGCCGGCGCGGTCCCCACACTGTGGATGGACCTCCTGCGGTACGCCGACGAGAACAAGCCGGACCTCTCGTCCCTGCGCTGCGTGCCCTGTGGTGGCGCCGCGGTCCCGAAGTCCCTCATGGAGGCCTTCCAGGAGCGCCACGGCGTCCTCATCGTCCAGGCCTGGGGCATGACCGAGACCTCGCCGCTGGGATCGGTGGCCCGGCCGCCGCGCGGCGTTTCCGACGAGGAGGCGTGGTCCTACCGCACGACCGCGGGCCGGATCGCCCCCGGCGTCGAGGCGCGGATCACCGATGACGAGGGAGGCGAGGTCGCGTGGGACGGCGAGTCCACCGGCGAGCTCGAGGTCCGCGGGCCGTGGATCGCGAGCGCGTACTACGAGACCGACGCACCGGAGAAGTTCCACGACGGCTGGCTGCGCACCGGTGACGTCGCCGCGATCAACCCGCAGGGCTACATCCGCATCACCGACCGGGCGAAGGACGTCATCAAGTCCGGCGGCGAGTGGATCTCCTCCGTCGACCTCGAGAACGAGCTGATGTCGCACCCGGCGGTGCGCGAGGCGGCGGTCATCGCCAAGCCCGACGAGCGCTACACCGAGCGCCCGCTCGCCTGCGTCGTGCTCGACGAGGGCAAGGAGGTGCAGGCCGGGGAGCTCGCGTCGTTCCTGCTCGACCGCGTCGCCAAGTGGTGGATCCCGGACGAGTACGCGTTCATCGAGGAGGTCCCGAAGACCTCCGTCGGCAAATTCGACAAGAAGGTCCTGCGCGCCCGCCTGGAGGACGGCGAGCTGACCGACCGCCAGACGGTCGAGAAGATCGGGGCCTGACGGCGCCGCTCAGCGGACGCGGACGGTGCGCGCGAGCGTGCGCGCCGTCCCCCGCGGCGCCCGCACGGTCACCCGCAGGGTGACCCGCGCGCCGCGCCGCAGCACCCGCCGTGCGAGCGCACCGCGCGCCCGCACGGTGACCGACCGCGTCGCCGCCGCGCGCAGCATCAGCCGCGCCGGGGCGACCAGGTCGCGGGCGCGGCCACCGCGCCGGACGCGCAGCAGCACGGTCGCTCGGACGGTGAACGGCTCGCGGTTGCGGACGGTCACGCGCAGCCGGCCGCCCGTGCGGCGCACGACGGTCGCCGGGAGCGTGATGCGCGGGGTGCGGCCGAACGTCGTGCGCACGGGCGCGGGGGCGTTCCCGGGACCCGTCCCGGGCGCCGGCGTGCCGGGCGTCGGGGTCGGCGTGGTGGCGGGCGGCACGACGGTCGTCGGGATCTGGGCGAGCACGATCCGCCGGGTCGCCGGGGCGCCCTGCGCGAACAGCACCGCGGTGGACCCGTCCTGCTGCGCGGCGGCCGTCAGCGTCTCGGTGTCGTTGGACACGACCGGGCCCGCGCCGGGCACCGACAGGGTCTCCGGCGCGCCGAGCGTCGCGCCCGTCCCGGAGGCGACCATCGCGACCGGGTCCTGACCGGCCGGCGTGTCCTTCCAGGCGACCGCCCCGAACCCGGAGGCCCCGACCGCCGCGACCGGCGTCGACGCCGCGGTCGGCGTCCCGGTGTCCGCGCGCGTCCCGGTCAGCCAGGAGCCCGCCTCCAGGCGCGAGGCGAACGTGGCGAAGGTCAGCTGCCGGGGGCTGGCGACGAGGCCCTGCGCCCCGTCGGGGCTGATCGCGATGGACGGGAACTCGGCGCCCTCCGGCGGGTCGGCGGGGAGGCCGTCCGCGACCTGGGGCGCGGCGACGGTGCCGTCGGGCGCGATGCGGCGCACGAGCACGCGCGGCCGGTCCGTCGCCCCGTAGGTGAAGAGCTCGCGGAACGCCACGTGCGCGGTGCCGTCCGCGGTCGCGGCGACGTCGGTCATGTCCGAGAGCGTCGCGCGGGGCCTGCCGTCGAGCGTCGGGACCGACAGCTCGGTCACCGGGCCCGCGGTCGTGCCCGTGAGGCGGCGGGCGAGCACGTCGAAGCTGCCCATGTCCGTCTCGGTCCACGTCATCACCGCGCCGCCCGGGTAGGCGGCGACGTCGGACTCGGTCTGCCCGCCGGGTCCGGCGGCCTCCTCGGCCGCGGTCCGGTCGAGGATCCCCGACGGGTCGATCGCCGTGCCGCCGCCGACGAGGCTCCAGTCGCCGGCGGGCGAGGCGAGGTGCGCCGCCCGCACGTTCGGGTTCGCCCCCTGCGTGAAGGTGATGTACGCGCTGCCGTCGGAGGCGGCGTCGAGGTCGAACGCGCGCACGACGTTCAGCGGCACGACGTCCTTCGTCGTGAACGGCTGGCCGGCGGCGGGCGAGACGGCCGCGCGCAGGAGCCCGTCGCCCGGCCCGACACGCCACGCGACGACCGCCCCGCCGGTGCCGAACGCGGCGACCTTCGGCTCGGAGACCGCGGCCGCCGCGCCGGTGCCCGCCGAGAGCTGCACGGGCGCCGACCAGGTCCCGCCGGCACGGCGGCTGACGAACACGTGGTCGGTGCCGCCGACGGCCTTGGTGTAGGCGAGGATCCCGGTCCCATCGGGCGCGAGGTCGATCCCGCCACCGACGCGCACGTCGGCACTCGGGCCGTCCACGGTCGTGACGACGGGGGCGGCCGTGGCCGCAGCGGGGAGCGCGGCGAGCGCGGCGGCGGCGAGGACGGTGGCGGCGGGGAGGGTCGGGCGCACGGAGCGATCCTGTCGGTCGGGGGTCGATCGGACAACGCGCCTTCCCCCGGGAAATGCCGGAGCGCACCGCGCCTTGGCGCGTCGGCGCTATCTGGTGTGGTGGGGCGTAGACTCGCGCCGGTGGAGGTGGCCGGCGTCGACGTCCTGGACCTGCCCGGCGATCCCGCTCGCCGGCCGCTCGTCCTGCTGCACGAAGGGCTCGGCTCGATCGGCCTGTGGCGCGACACGCCGCGGACCCTCGCGGGCGCCACCGGGCGTCGCGTCGTCGCCTACTCGCGACCGGGGCACGGGCGCAGCGCCCCGCCGCCCGGCGGTGCCCGCACCGCCGCCTTCTTCGACCGCGAGGCTGACGTCGTGCTCCCCGCCCTCCTCGACGGGCTCGGGATCACCGCGCCGCTGCTCGTCGGGCACTCCGACGGGGCGACGATCGCGCTCCTGCACGCGGCGCGCCACCCGGTCGGCGGCGTCGTCGCGATCGCGCCGCACGTGTTCGTCGAGACCGACGCGGTCGGTGGGATCGAGGACGCCGTCAGGGCCTTCGAGGAGGGCGACCTGCGCGCCCGCATGACCAAGCACCACGACGACCCCGACCACGTCTTCCGCTCCTGGAGCGACCTCTGGCTGGACCCGCGCTTCTGGAGCTGGACGATCGAGGACGAGATCGCGCCGCTGGCCGCACCGCTGCTGCTCGTGCACGGCGCCCGGGACCACTACGGCACCCTCGCGCAGCTCGACCGCATCGAGGCCGCGGTCTCGGCGAGCCGCGTCCAGCGGCTCGTCGTCGACGCCGGGCACAGCCCGCACCTCGACCGGCCCGAGGTCCTGCGCGACGCGATCGCGGGCTTCGCGGCCGGACTGCCGTGAGAACGGGCTGATCGACTCCCCGTCGGAGGGACGATCTTCCCCCCGACGGGTGTCGGTTCGGGTGGCGCCGGACGTCCGCAGCGTGCGAAACTCTTGTGTGTCGGCGCGCACACGTTGACCGAGCACCCCGTTCGACTTCCATCCGACGCACACCTCTGAGGAGAGCTGCATGTCCCTGTCCGAAGCGCCCGGCGCGGCATCCATCGACGACGTCCTCGCGAACGCGAACACGCTGTGCGAGCTGTTCCAGGGCACCGCTGCCCGCGCAGGTGACGACGTCGCCCTGCGCACCGTCGGCGGCGCCACCGAGCTGACCTGGCGCCAGTACGCGGAGCGCGTCGAGGCGATCGCCGCCGGCCTCGCCAAGCTCGGCGTCGGTCGTGGCGACACCGTCGCGATCATGATGACCAACCGTCCCGAGTTCTCGCTCGTGGACTGTGCCGCCATGCACCTCGGCGCCACCCCGTTCAGCGTCTACAACACGCTGCCCGCGGAGGACGTCGCGTACCTCTTCTCCAACGCCGGCAACAACGTCGTCGTCTTCCAGGAGGCGTTCGCGGGGGTCGTCCGCGAGGCCGCCGCGAAGAACGGCGTCGAGCACCTCGTCTGCATCGACGCGGAGCTCGAGGGCACGATCAGCCTCGCCGACCTCGAGGCCGCCCCGGCCGACGGCTTCGACTTCGAGGCCGCGTGGCGCGCCGTCGAGCCCGACGACGTGCTCACGCTCATCTACACGTCCGGCACGACCGGCCCCTCGAAGGGCGTCGAGCTGACCCACAAGAGCATGATGGCCGAGCTGCGCGGCATGGCCGAGGTGCTGCCGCTGCAGCCGAAGGACCGCACGATCTCCTTCCTGCCGCACGCGCACATCGCCGACCGCTGGGCGACCTACTACTCGCACATGGTCCACGGCGGCTCGGTCACGAGCATCAGCGACCCGACGCAGCTGCTGCCCGCGCTGCACGAGGTCCGCCCGACGATCTGGGGTGCGGTCCCGCGCATCTGGGAGAAGTTCAAGGCGGCGCTCGACGCGGGCATCGCCGCCGAGGAGGACCCGCAGAAGAAGGCGGGCATCGAGAAGGCGCTGGAGGTCGGGCACCAGTACCAGGCGCTCAAGCGCGCCGGTCAGCCGGTCCCGGCGGAGCTCGAGGCCGCGCACGCCAAGCTCGACGAGCTCGTCCTGTCGCAGCTGCGCGCGAAGCTCGGCCTCGACCAGGTCCGCTGGATCGTCGTCGGCGCCGCCCCGTCCCCGGCTGCGCTGCTCGAGTTCTTCGGGGCGATCGGCCTGCCGCTGCTCGAGCTCTGGGGCATGTCGGAGATCTCCTGCTGCGCGATCGTCAACCCGCCCGAGGGCAACCGCATCGGGACCGTCGGCAAGCCGATCCCGGGCGTCGAGGTCCGCGCCGGCGAGGACGGGGAGCTGCAGGTCCGCGGCGACATCCTCATGAAGGGCTACCGCAACCAGCCCGAGAAGACCGCCGAGACGATCACCGAGGACGGCTGGCTGCTCACCGGTGACATCGTCGAGATCAGCGACGACGGCTACGTGAAGATCGTCGACCGCAAGAAGGAGCTGATCATCAACGCGGCCGGCAAGAACATGTCGCCGTCGAACATCGAGGCCCAGCTCAAGAGCGCGCACGCGCTCATCGGTCAGGCGATCGCCATCGGCGACGGCCGCCCGTACAACGTCGCGCTGCTCGTGCTCGACCCGGACGCCGTCGCGGTGTTCGCGCAGAAGCTCGGCCTCAGCGGGGACGACGCGACGCCCGCCGCGGTCGCCCAGCGCGACGACGTCAAGGCGGCCATCGCCGCCGCGGTCGAGTCGGCCAACGAGCACCTCGCGCGCGTCGAGCAGATCAAGCGCTACGCGATCCTCGGGGACGAGTGGCAGCCGGGTGGCGTCGAGCTGACCCCGACGATGAAGCTCAAGCGCAAGCCGATCAACGAGAAGTACGCCGCGGAGATCGAGGCGCTCTACGCCTGACCTGACGGCCGGCGGGGTCGCGATCACGTCATCGCGACCCCGCCGCGCTCAGCGGACCGAGACCAGCGAGACCTGCGTCTGGGTGGACACGCGGCCGGCGTCGTCGGTCGTGCGGGCGATCACGTCGAGGTACACCGGGTCGCCCCCGCGGAGCCTCGCGAGGCGGCGGCGCTCCGGCGCCGACAGGCGGAACACGCGCGTCGTGCGCTGCTGGCGCTGCAGCGAGAACGACTGGCGGGCCAGGCGGCGCCGCGTGTTCTTCGGCGAGCCGGGGAGGACCAGGTCGACCGTTCCGCGGCAGCCCGTGGCGGTGCCCATGGTGCAGCTCAGCGGCACCCGCACCTGTCCGCGGCGCGTCGCGGGCCGACTCCCGACCGCGACGAACGTCTGCGGGCACGTGCCCTTCGGGGCGTGCGTGGCGGTGGTGCTCCAGGGGGAACGAGGCGGCGTAGACGCACGTGGGCGTGCTGACCGACAGGACGTCGCCGTCGAGATCGGCCAGCACCGGCGGGGCGAGCGGGAACGACACCGTCGAGGTGCTGCCCGCGAGGCCGGTGACCGCGAGGACCACCGCGCCCGCCGCGGTGACGCGCGCGCTCGGCCGGGCCAGGTGCAGGACCCGCCCGGACGAGATCGCGACGACCGCGCCGGTCACGTCCTGGCGCAGCACCCGGGGCGCCGTCGCCTGCGGGGACGCGACGAGCAGGTCGAGCCGCTCGGTCGCGGACGTCGAGGAGGACGAGCGGCCGATCGCGACGATCGTGCCGTCGGCGTCGACGTCGAACGGGACCGTGGCGGCGCCGCCGCCGTCGGGGGCGACGCTCCGCGGGACGGCGACGGCGTAGCGCTGCTCGCCGGAGGCGAGGTCGTAGACGGTGATCGTGGTGGCCGGGGCCGACGGCGACGTCTCGGTGGCGATCGCGACGTTCGTGCCGGCGACGCGCGCCTCGATCACGGCGTCGGGGCCGATCTGCCGGCCGGCGGTCCCGGCGGCAGGGTCTCGGGCGACGATCCGCCCGGCCCCGAACTCGCGCTCGGCCTCGAAGGTCACGAGGGTCTCGCCGCCGTAGCCGACGACGGTCGAGAACGGCCGCGCGAGCCCCGGTCCGCCCGCGGTCACGGCGAACGGCCCGCCGAGCGGTCCGCTGAACGTCTCGCCGGCCAGCGCGGTCGGCTCCTCGTCGTCGAGCGCGGTGCGCAGCCGCGTGACGCCGAAGGCCAGGCGGGTGAAGGAGCGCGCGACACCGGCGGCGAGGCCGTACTCGCGGCGGCCGGCGGGACGGGAGGTCGAGACCGTGCGGGTCGGGCCGCCCGGGCTGCCGACGCGCGTGCGCACGCGGTTGGACGGGAGGTCGCGGACGGTGAAGGCGAACCCGCCGCCGCCGGCGGCGAGGGCGTCGGCGGCGCCGGCGGCGGCGGGCGCCAGGTCGGCGGCGAGGGCCGGCGACGGGAGGGCCAGGAGGGCGAGGGCGGGGAGCAGGGGACGGAGGCGCACGGGCGTGGCTTTCTGGACCGGGGGTCGTGGGGCGCGGGGATCGCGCTCGTAGGTGGAACCGGGCAGCGGCGAGGAACTTACGCGAGCCGTCGGAGTCGATCCAGCGGCCGTCCGCGTGCCCGCGTGGGGCGGGCGGCGGGGCGTCCTTCACGGGAACGCCACAGGCCGAGGGTGGCGTAGTTGTATGGTCAAGTACATGCCCTACCCGAACCTCTTCTCCCCCTACACGCACGGCGACCTCTCGGTCCCGCACCGGATCGCCCTCGCGCCGCTGACCCGCAACCGCGCCGTCGGCACCGTCCCCGGCCCCCTCAACGCCGAGTACTACGCGCAGCGCGCCAGCGCCGCGATCCTCGTCACCGAGGGCACGCAGCCCGCCGCCGACGGGCAGGGCTACCTCGACACGCCGGGCCTGCACTCCGACGAGCAGCAGGCGGGCTGGAAGCTCGTCGCCGACGCGGTCGCCGAGGCGGGCGACGGCAAGCTCGTCGTCCAGCTGATGCACTGCGGTCGCGTCGCGCACTCCTTCTACACCGGTGAGCAGCCCGTCGCCCCGTCCGCGATCGCGGCCGCCGGCGAGGTCTTCACGCCCGAGGGCATGAAGCCCTACGAGGAGCCCCGCGAGCTGCCGACCGACGAGCTCGCCCGCATCCGCGACGCGTACGTCGACGCCGCCCGCCGCGCCCGCGCCGCCGGCGCCTACGGCGTCGAGCTGCACGCCGCCAACGGCTACCTGCTGCACCAGTTCCTCGCCTCCGGGACCAACCAGCGCACCGACGGCTACGGCACCGACGTCGCCGGCCGCGTCCGCTTCGTCGTCGAGGTCGTCAAGGCCGTCGTCGCCGAGATCGGGGAGCGCCACGTCGGCATCCGCGTCTCGCCCGGGCACCAGTTCAACGACATGAGCGAGGCCGACGCGCGCGAGACCTACGACGCGCTCTACGCGGAGCTCGCCGCGCTCGACCTCCTCTACGTGCACGTGCTCGACACGTCCTCGATCGTCGGCTACGACGTCCTCGAGCAGGCCCGCAAGGCCTACCCGGGCACGCTGATGGTCAACGAGGGCTTCACCCAGGAGTGGGACGTCGACGGCGCCGACGCGCTGATCGCCGACGGCAAGGCCGACCTCGTCGCCTACGGGCGCCGCTTCCTCGCCAACCCCGACCTGCCCGCCCGTCTCGAGGCCGGCGCCGAGCTCAACGAGCCCGACGACTCGACCTTCTACCAGGGCGGCCCGAAGGGCTACACCGACTACCCGACGCTCGCGAACGCCTGAGCGCGTTCCGCCGGCGCCCGGCCACCGACGCGGTGGCCGGTGCGGGCGGGGCTACATCCGGTACAGCGGCCGCGTGGGCTCCGGTACCGGCGCGCCGGCACAGGCGCTGAGCGCGAGCGCCACGACGCGGCGGGTGTCGCGCGGGTCGATGATCCCGTCGTCCCACAGCCGCGCCGACGAGTAGTAGGGGTGGCCCTGCGTCTCGAACTGCTCCTCGATCCCGGCGCGCAGCTGCTGCTCCTCCTCCGCCGGCCACTCGACGCCGCGGGCGGCCAGCTGGTCGCGGCGCACGGTCGCGAGGACGGTGGCGGCCTGCTCGCCGCCCATCACGCTGATCCGCGCGTTGGGCCACATGAACAGGAACCGCGGGTCGTAGGCGCGGCCGCACATGCCGTAGTTGCCGGCGCCGAACGAGCCGCCGACCACGACCGTGATCTTCGGGACGCGCGCGGTGGCGACCGCCGTGACCATCTTCGCGCCGTCGCGGGCGATGCCGCCCGCCTCGTACTCGCGGCCGACCATGAAGCCCGAGATGTTCTGCAGGAACAGCAGCGGGATGCCGCGCTGGTCGCACAGCTCGACGAAGTGCGCGGCCTTCCGCGCGCTCTCCCCGAACAGCACGCCGTTGTTGCCGACGATCCCGACCGGGTGGCCGTGCACGTGCGCGAACCCGGTGACGACCGTCTCGCCGTAGTGCTCCTTGAACTCGTGGAAGCGGCTGCCGTCGACGACGCGGGCGATGACCTCGCGCACGTCGTACGGGGTGCGCGGCGACGGGGGGACGACGTCCAGCAGCGTGTCCGGGTCCAGCGCCGGCGCCTGCGGGTCGCGGGTCGTCCACGGCGGGGCGGGCGCGTCGTTCAGCGTCGCGACGATCGAGCGCACGCGGTGCAACGCGTCCGCGTCGTCGGCGGCGAGGTGGTCGGTCACCCCGGAGGTGCGGGAGTGCAGGTCGCCGCCGCCGAGGTCCTCCGCGGAGACCTCCTCGCCGGTCGCCGCCTTCACCAGCGGCGGGCCGCCGAGGAAGATCGTGCCCTGCTCCTTGACGATGACGGTCTCGTCGCTCATCGCCGGGACGTACGCGCCGCCCGCCGTGCACGAGCCCATCACGCACGCGATCTGCGGGATCCCCTTCGCGGACATCTGTGCCTGGTTGAAGAAGATCCGGCCGAAGTCGTCCTTGTCGGGGAAGACCTCGTCCTGCTGGGGCAGGAACGCGCCGCCGGAGTCGACGAGGTAGATCGCGGGCAGGTGGTTGCGCTCGGCGATCTCCTGCGCGCGCAGGTGCTTCTTGACGGTGATCGGGTAGTAGGTGCCGCCCTTGACGGTCGCGTCGTTGGCGACGATCACGCACGGCCGGCCGGACACCATGCCGATCCCGGTGACGATCCCGGCGCCCGGGGCGGCGCCGTCGTACATGCCGTGGGCGGCGAGGGGGGAGAGCTCCAGGAACGCGCTGCCGCGGTCGCACAGCCGCTCGACGCGGTCGCGCGCGAGCAGCTTGCCGCGCTTCAGGTGCCGCTCGACGGCGACCTCTCCCCCGCCGGCATGTACTCGCGCGAGTTGGTCGCGGAGGTCCTCGAGCAGCGCCTCGTGGGCGGTGCGGTTGGCCTCGTCGGGCCGGGCGGTGCTGCGCAGGACACGGCTCACTCGTCGTTCTCCTTCTCGGGCTCGACACTGGCGACGAGGTCGCCGACGGCCACCCGGTCCCCCCTGCGCGACGCGGACCTCGGCCACGACGCCGTCCATCGGCGCGGCGAGCACGATCTCCATCTTCATCGACTCCAGCACGACGATGGGGTCGCCCTCCTTGACGCTCGTCCCCTCGGGCGCCCGGACGTCCAGGATCAGGCCCGGCATCGGCGCCGCCAGCGACCCGGTGGACGTGGCGCTGCCGTCGGCGGCTCCGGTGAGCTGACGGACGGGGAGGGCCCAGCCGTCGCGACCCACCCAGATCGTCCCGTCCGGCGCGATCGCGTAGCGGACCGCGTGCCGCAGGCCGTCGAGCGTCACGGCGACGGTGTCGGCGTCGACCCGGGCCACGGCGGCCCCGGTCCACGTCCGGGTCTCGTCGTCCAGCGTGATCTCCGCGGCGTCGGGCGACCCGGTCAGGACCACCTCGCGCTCGGCGCTGTCGTCCCCCACGACGAGCCGCCACCGCAGGCGACCGGAGCTCCCGACGCGCCAGCCGTCCCGGGCCGCGAGCGGGTCGCCGTCGGCGGTCGTCTCGCGCGCGAGCAGGGTCCACAGCAGTGCCGTCGTGGCGAGTGCCTCGTCGGCCGGCGGCGCGGGAAAGGTCAGCCGCTCGACCTGCGCGGTGTCCATCTTCGCCGCGCGAACGTCGTCGTCACGCAGCAGCGCGCGCAGCGGGAAGGCGTTGGTCTCCAGTCCCAGGACGGCGGTGCGGGCGAGCGCGCGGTCCAGCCGCGCGAGCGCGGTCGCGCGGTCCGGCCCGTGCGCGATGACCTTTGCGAGCATCGGGTCGTAGTCGGTCCCGATCGTCATGCCGCCCTCGAGCGCGCCGTCGATCCGGACCCCCGGATCACCGAACGGGAAGTGCGCGGCGAGCACGTCGCCCGCGCTGGGGAGGAACGCGGCGGTCTCCGCGTACAGGCGCGCCTCGACGGCGTGACCGCTGACACCGATGTCCTCCTGGGTGACGGGCAGCTCCTCCCCCGCGGCGACGCGCAGCTGCAGCTCGACGAGGTCGACGCCGGTGATCAGCTCGGTCACCGGGTGCTCGACCTGCAGCCGGGTGTTCATCTCCAGGAAGAAGTGCTCCGCCGGGTCGGCGGCGTCGGCGATGAACTCGATCGTGCCTGCGCCGACGTAGCCGCAGGCCTTCGCGAGGGCGACGGACTCGGCACCGAGCTGCGCGCGGAGCTCCGGCGACACGACCGGGGACGGCGCCTCCTCGATGACCTTCTGGTGGCGACGCTGCAGCGAGCACTCACGCTCGTTCAGGTGGACGACGTTGCCGTGGGTGTCGGCCATGACCTGCACCTCGATGTGGCGCGCGGTCTCGACGTAGCGCTCGATCAGCAGCTGGTCGTCGCCGAAGGCGGACTGCGCCTCGCGGCGCGCGGCCTGCAGGGCGTCGGGGAGCTTCGTCGCCTCGTCGACGACGCGCATCCCGCGTCCGCCGCCACCCGCCGCCGCCTTCACGAGCAGCGGGTACTTCTGACCCTCGGCCCAGGCGAGGAGGTCCTCGTCGGTCAACCCGTCCCGGTGGATGCCGGGGACGACCGGCACACCCGCGTCCTCGGCCGCGCGCTTGGCGGCGGTCTTCGAGCCCATCAGCTCGATCGCGCTCGCCGGCGGGCCGATCCAGGTGAGGCCGGCGTCGGCGACCGCCTGCGCGAACGCCGCGTTCTCCGACAGGAAGCCGAAGCCGGGGTGGATCGCCTGGGCGCCCGTCCGCTTCGCGGCGTCCAGGAGCAGGTCGGCCTTCAGGTACGACTCGCCGGGCGTCCTCCCCCCGATCGCGACGGCGACGTCCGCCGCCTTCACGTGCGGCGCCTCGCGGTCGGCGTCGGAGAAGACCGCGACGGACTCGATCCCCATCGCGCGCAGCGTGCGAGCGATGCGGACCGCGATCTCGCCGCGGTTGGCGATGAGGACGCGCTCGAACATCTTTCAGGCGCCGAGGGCGCGGGAGATGACCATGTGCTGCACCTCGTCGGTGCCCTCGCCGATCGTGAGGATCTTCGCGTCGCGGTAGTGGCGGCAGACGGGGTACTCCTCGATGTAGCCGTAGCCGCCGTGGATCTGCACGGCCTCCCCGGCACAGCGCACCGCGAGGCGGCCCGTCTTGAGCTTCGCCTGCGCGGCGGTCAGTGAGAAGTCGCGGCCCTGGTCCTTCAGCCACGCGGCCTTGTAGGTCAGCAGGCGCGCGGCCTCGATCTCCGTCGCCATGTCGGCGAGCTTCGTCTGGATCGCCTGGAACTTGCTGATCGACTTGCCGAACGCGACGCGCTCCTTGGAGTACGCGAGCGCCTCGTCGAGGCAGCCCTGCGCCAGGCCGACGCCCATCGCGGCGACGCCGATGCGGCCGATGTCGAGGATCCGCAGGAACTGCTTGAAGCCCTGGCCGCGCGGACCGAGCATGTTCTCGTCGGGGACCTCGACGTCGGTGAACGTCAGCGGCCGCGTGTCGGACGCGTTCCAGCCCATCTTGCGGTACGGCTCGCCCTGCTCGTAGCCGGGGGTGCCGTTGGGGACGATGAAGTTCGTGATCTCGTCGTCGCCCGTGCGGGCGGTGATCGCGACGTGGCCGGTGATGTCGGTGCCGGCGTTGGTGATGAACTGCTTGGCGCCGTTGATCGTCCAGGTGCCGCCGTTCTCGGTGGCGCGGGTACGCGCGTTGCCCGCGTCGCTGCCCGCCTCGGGCTCGGTCAGGCCGAAGGCCCCGAGCGTGCGGCCGGCGCAGAGGTCGGGCAGGAGCTCCTGCTTCTGCGCGTCGTTGCCGAAGAGGTAGATCGGCTGGGTGCCCAGCGAGGTGTGGGCGCACATGGTGATCGCCACGGACGAGTCGATCCGGGTGAGCTCCTCGACGGCGATCGCGTACTGCAGCGAGGTGCCGCCCGCTCCGCCGACCTCCTCCGGGAAGGGGATGCCCATCCAGCCCAGCTCGCCCATCTTGGCGACGAGCTCGTACGGGAACGACTTCGTCCGGTCGAGGTGCTCGGCCACGGGGCGGACCTCGCCCTCGGCGAACTCGCGCACGGTGCGGCGCAGCAGCTCGGTCTCGTCGTCCAGGTCGAAGAACATGCCCCGACCATAACCGAATGATCGTTCGAAGTTCTAGTAGTCGTTCGGTAAACTGGCGCGCGACGTGCGTGAGCCGCCCACAAGACCCGCCCTGCGCGCGAAGTACGACCGCAAGCAGCAGGAGCTCGTCGACGCCGCCGCGCGGCTCTTCGCACAGCAGGGCTACGCAGCGACGTCGATGGCCGACCTCGTTGCCGCCACCGGCATGACGGCGGGCGGCATCTACCACTACATCGACGGCAAGGAGGCGCTGCTCGTCCGCATCTGCGACGAGCTGCTCGACCCGCTCCTGGAGCGCGCGTCCACGCTCGTGGGGGAGTTCGACGGGCCGCCCGACGCCGAGCTCCGCGCGCTGGTGCGTGCGTGGGTGGAGCACGTCGAAGGCCACCTCGACCACATGGTCGTCTTCCTCCAGGAGCGCCGCGTCCTCGAGGGCGACCCGCAGTGGAAGCGCGTGCGCGACGCCCGCAAGCGGTTCGAGCGGCTGCTCGACGACGTGCTCGCCCGCTGCGCCGACACCGGGCTGCTCGCGGTCGAGGACCGGTCGATCGCGCTGCGCGCCCTGCTCGGCGCGGTCAACCACACGCCGCAGTGGTACCGGCGCGGCGGCCGGCTGGACGCGGCCGCGATCGCCGACGGGTACTGCGCGCTCGTGCTGCGCGGCTGAGCCTGCGCCGGCGGCTCAGCCCACCGGCGCCGGCAGGCTGTAGGTGACGTTGGTCGCCCGCCGCCCGGGCCGGCTGGGGACCTTCAGCACGACGCGGACGACCCGGACGTCGGCGAGGGCCGCCCGCGGGACGCGGATGCTGAACCGGCCGGAGCTGGACAGCCGGCCCGTGGCGAGCGTCCGGTTCTTCACGCAGCCGGTCCGCGTGATCACCGAAACCGGGACGCTCGCGCGGAACGGCGCGGAGACGCGGCCGGCGACCGTCACCGTGTCCGCGCCGCGCGCGACCGACAGGGTCGGGATGCGGCGCAGGAGCAGCAGCGGGACGGTGCCGGACGAGGCGGGCGCGGTCGCCGTGGTGCGCGCGTCGTAGGTCGCGCGTCGGCGGGCCTTCGCCGACGTCGGGGCCGGCACGGTCGCGGAGAACAGGCCATCGGCGCCGACGAGGGCGCGGCCCACGACCCGGCCGTCGCGGCGCAGCACGACGCGGCGCCCGACGAAGGGCGTCCGGGCGGCCCCGCTCACCCGCGCGCGGTTGCGGCCGACCGGCCGGACGTCGTAGACGACGAGCGGCCGGGGCGTGCAGGCGAGCAGCTCGTCGGCGACCGTCGGGGCAGGTGCGGGCGCCACCGGCGTGGCGGGCGGCGTCGGAGGCGCAGGCGCCGCCGCGCGTCTGGTGCTCGTGACCGTGCACGTCCCGGCGAGGCTGAAGCTCGCGGTCAGCTGCGGCCCCGCGACCGGTCCGGCGCCGCAGTCGATCACCGACGCGTAGTCGGCGAGGGACGTGCCCGGTCCGGCCGCCACACCGACGGGGACCTGCGTGCCGGGTTCGACCGGCGTCGTCGCGGTGGCGCCGTCGCCGGCACCGGTCAGCACCGCGGTCCCGTAGGTCAGCACGTCGAACCGCCCCGGATCGCCCGGCGGGTCGAGCACGGTGCGGAGCGTGAGCGGGACGCTCGCCTCCACCGCGCCGATGTCGGTGGCGGGTCCGATGCGCCGCGGGAACCCGGGGCCGCGCTGGTCGAGGGTGAGTGCGCTCGTGGCGGGACCGGCGCCGATCGCCGGCGAGCCGACCGCGGGCGCGAGCGTCGCCGTGGGGCCACCGGCCGCGACGGGGGACGTGCCGACGAGCAGCGGATCGGCGACGAGCCCGTCCGCGAGATCGCGCGTGCACCCCACCGCGTCCTCGAGCAGGTTGGCGCCACCGGTGATGGTGCCCCGGCACTCGCTCAGCGGTGCGGAGGCGCCGGATGCGGTGTTGGCGAGGATCGAGGCGGTGACCGTCACGGTGCCGGCCGCGACGAGGGCCCCGCTGCCGAGGCCGCCGGCGCCGCCGGGCTGATCGCCCGCCGGGTCGGGGTCGGCCGGCGCGCCGCCGCCGCCACCGCCGAGCGTGCCGGCGGTCGGGAGGATCCGGCCGATGCCGCCGTTCCCGAAGCCGCCGCCGTTGCCGCCGAAGGGTGCGAGTCCTGGCGCGACCGTCGTCGAGAACGCGGCGCCCTGGCCGCCACCGCCACCGCCGAAGCCACCGCCTCCGCCGGCGCCGGTCGTCGAGAACTCCACGTTGGCGCCGCCCGCGCCTGCGCCGCCGCCTCCCCGGCCCTCCGAGCCGCCGATGGGGCTGCCGCCGTGGCCGTTGCTGCCCCCTCCTCCGCCCCCGGCCGGTCCGCCGTCCCGACCGGTGCGACTCGCGTTGCCGGCGCCGCCGCCGCCGGCTCCGACGCCCGCCTGAGCGGTGACGATGGCCGGCGTGCTGGCGCCGCCGGCGCCGCCGCGGTTGGCCAGCTCGAGCGGCGATCCGGTCGTCGCCGGCCCGGCGCCGCCGTTCCCGGGCGTGCCGCGGTCGTTCAGCGGGATGCCACCGCCGCCACCCCCGCCGGTTCCGCCCCCGCCTCCGCCGGAGTTCTGGCACGACAGCAGGCCGCCGAGCCGGTCACCGCCGTCCCCTCCCGGGACGGCGACGCTCCCCGACACGGTGACGTGCTCGAGCACCGTCGAGGACCCGCCGGCGGCGATGATCGCCGCGCCGGCCGCGCCCCCGCCACCACCGGCACCTCGAACCGACGAACCTCCAGGGCCGCCGGCGCCGCCGCGGTTGGCGCTCAGCGTGCTGTTGCGCACGGTCAGCTGCCCGGTCGCCGTCGGGGCGACGTTGACGATCGCGCCGCCGCCCGCGCCACCCCCGCCGGCGGCGCAGCCACCCTGGTCCGGGGCCGTTCCGGTCGAGCCGGCCCCGCCGGTCCCGCCGTCACCGCCGGAGTTCGCGATCAGCGTCGACGCGAGGATCGTGAGCGTGCCGCCGCTGTGCAGGGCGCCAGCTCCTCCGCCGGCACCGCCGCCGAGCCGTCCGCCGTCGCCCCCGTCGCCGCCGTGCAGGTTCGTCACGGTCGACGACTCGATCGTCAGAGCACCGCCGGGATGGACGGTGATCGCCGCCCGGCCGCCGCTTCCCCCGTCGCCCCCGATGAAGGAGTTGGTGCCGTCGGGGATGGAGTTGCCGTCGGCGCCGTCCGCGCCGTCGGCCCCGACGGCGTCGGCGAGGGTCACCCGCGAGATGCGGACCGTCGCGCCCGTCCCGACGTCCAGCAGCGCCGCGGTCCCGCCGCCGCTGACGGTGACCGGGATCGCCGTACTGCCACCGTCGATCGTGGTGGTCCCGGTCGTCGCCGCGAACGGGAGCGGAGTCAGGAGCGTGATCGTCTGACCGGAGAGCGACGGGTCCAGCGCGATCGTGTCGTCGCCGGAGGCCGCGGCCGCCGCGAGGACCGCGGCGCGCAGCGTGCCCGCTCCGGCGTCCCCGGTCGACGACACCGTGAAGGTCGCGGCACCGGCAGCGCCGGGTGCGAGCAGCAGCCCGGTCGCGGCCAGCGCCAGGGCGACGGCGCGCGAGCGCCGACCGGCCACGCGAACGACAGGACCGGCCCCCGGGGTACGCACGTGATCACCGTACCGGTATGACGGAGGGTTGGGCGCGGGCCGAGTCGTTTGGCGTAGGTGACCGGCCGATCGTTGCCCTCAGTCCTGCTGTGCGCGCAGCCACATGCTCGCGGCCTCGACGCGGTTGGCGGCGCCGAGCTTGCGCAGGATCCGCTTGACGTGCGTCTTGGCGGTCTCGTCGGCGATGACGAGCTGGGCGGCGATCTGGGCGTTCGAGGCGCCCTGCGCGACGAGCGCGAGCACCTCGCGCTCCCGCCGCGAGAGCGTCACCTCGACCTCGTTGGCCGGCTCCCCGCCGGCCAGCAACGCCTCCGCGGTGCGGGTCGCCGCGCCCGCGGCGCCGTCGGCGCTGACGATCTCGATCTCCGCGTCGAGGTAGTCCCCCACGACCGCGGAGGCGCGGCGCAGCAGCTGCTGCAGCTCGTCGCCCTGGGCGCGCAGCCGCTCGGTCAGCCGGACGCGCTCGATCGCGAACCCGAGGCCCTCCGCGAACGCCCAGAGCGCGTCGCGGTCGAACTCGTCCACGCGCCGGGGCTTCATCCGGTGGTCGGCGTGCACGAACCCGATCACGCGCCCCTCCGGCATGATCGGCGCCGCCGCGTAGGAGTGCACGTCGTACACCTCCGCCTGGGGGTGGAAGCTGTGCGGGTTGGTCATCGCGTCGTGCACGCACATCGGGATGCGGCGGCGGATCATCTCCCGCTCGCGGCTCTCCTGCTCGAGCTTCAGCGGCAGGTCGCGGCTGAACTCCAGCAGCAGCGCCGACGCCTCCGGGTCACCGGTGACGTGGAAGCTCTCCGCGATCAGCTCCGCCCCCCGGACCCGGTACACGACCGCGCGGTCGAAGCCGCACGCCCCGCACGCCTCCGCGGAGGCGCGCGCGATGATCGCGTCGACCGTCCGCAGCTCACGCAGGCGCGTCAGCGCCTCGTGCACCGCCGCCAGCGTGTCGAGCCGCCGGCGCATCCGCCGCGTGGCGCCCTGCTGCTGGCGCGCGACGAGATCGCTCAGCCGGTGGCAGGCCTCGGCGAGCGCCGGGTCCACGTCGGCCCCGAGCCGCTCGAGCTCCGCCTCCACCGCCGCGAGCCCGTCGTCCAGGGCGCGGGCCTCCGCGTCCTGCTCGCCCTCCTGCGGGCGCCACGGCGGCAGGCGCCGCCGCGCCGCGTCGAGCTCCGGGGACTCCGGCAGCGTCACGACCCTCTCCGTCATGCCTGCCGACGCTACCGGCCCGCGAGCACCTCGGTGGCCGCCTCCGCGGGAACGTGGTCGGGCAGGTCGGTCCCGGGCGTCCAGCGGTGACGGCCCAGCCGCGACTTGATCGCGTACGAGGCGCGGCCGTGCGCGTTGCCCGCCAGCCACACGACGTGCGCCGACAGCGGGAACTCGCTGTTCCAGAACGTGCGGGGGAGCGGGTCGCGCGGGCGCGGCTGCTCCTCCAGCTCGATGTCCGCGCACACGTAGCCCTCGCCGTCCCCGTAGTCGAGGTACGCGAGGCGCTGCCCGTCCGCGTCGGTGATCTGCGTCTGGCCGATCGTGTGCGAGCGCCACTTCAGGCCCGGCACCATCGGGGTCTCCATCTCGAACTCGCCGACGTGCGAGGGGTGGATGGCCGGCACGCCGAGGAACCGCGCGACGCGACCGGGCAGCTCGCGCCCGTACTGCGTGAACAGCTCCTGGTCGCGCTCGATGAACCACTTCCGCGTCAGCGCCCAGTCCGGGTAGGACGGGAAGTGCATCCCGCCGCCCAGCAGCTGCACGCGGCCCATCAGTCGCTCGCAGGTCTGCGTGCGACCCCACTCCCAGCCGTTGGCGAGCCCCATCACCCCGGCCGCGGTCGGCGCGACGCCGTCGTCCTTCCCCGGCCGGTAGTAGCTGTTCTCCCAGAAGCTCGGCAGGTCCTTGTCGTGCAGGTGGAACGCCCCGTCGGGCTCGCACAGCGCGTACGTGCCGCGGGTCTCCGCGCCGCGGATCGCGATGAAGCCGCCCCCGACGATGCAGCCGTGCTCGCGTGCGAGCCGCCGCAGCAGCTGCAGCGGGTCCCCGTCGACCGGCCGCGCGACGTCGCGCATCCGCCGGTCGAACGCGTTCGGGGACGAGGCCGCCTCCGGCAGCATGATCACGTCCGGGGAGTGCTCGCGCGCGGCCTGCGTGACGAGGTCCGCGCAGCGGCGCAGGTTGCCGTCGACGTCGCCGATGCGCAGGGTCGGCTGGATCGCGACCGCGCGCAGCGTGCGAGCGACGAACGCCACCGCTCAGTCCTCCGTGCCCGTCGCGCGCGAGACGATCGCCTCGACGTCCAGCCCGGTCGGGAGCGCGCCGAAGACGCCGCCCCCGGCGGAGCCGTCCAGCCGCGTCGCGCAGAACGCGTCGGCGACGAAGTCGGGGGCGTGACGGACCATCTGCGCCGCCTGGATCGCGCGCGCGACCCGGCCGGTCACCTCGCGCGCCCGCGCCTCGCCGATGCCCGCCGCGCCGCCGGCGAGGTCCGCGCGCAGCGCGTCGGCCTCCGCGTCGAGGCGGCGGTTCGCGCCGCGCGCGCCGTCGAGCTCGTCCATCACGGCCTCCGCGCAGCCGGGGTCGGTCTGCAGGGCGCGCAGCACGTCGAGCGCCTGCACGTTGCCCGAGCCCTCCCAGACGCTCATCAGCGGCGCCTCGCGGTAGGCGCGGGCGACGCGCGACTCCTCCGTGTAGCCGTAGCCGCCGAGGCACTCCAGCGCCTCGCCGAGCTGCGCGGGGGCGCGCTTGCAGACCCAGTACTTCAGCGTCGGCAGCGCGAGGCGACGGAACGCGGCGGCGTGCGTGTCACCGGCGGCCTGGTCCTCGACCGCGCGGGCGAGCCGCAGGCCCGACCACATCGCCGCCTCGCTCTCGAGCGCGAGGTCGGCGAGGACCGCGGTCATCGCGGGCTGGACGACGAGCCGGCGGCCGAACGCGATGCGGTGGCGCGACCAGTGGATCGCCTCCGTCGTGCCGACGCGCATGACCGCGGCCGAGCCGAGGATGCAGTCCAGGCGCGTGCCCTGGATCATCGCCATGATCGCCCGCACGCCGCGGCCCTGCTCGCCGACGAGGTGGCCGACGGCCCCGTCGAACGTCACCTCCGCGGTCGGGTTGGACCGGTT
The DNA here is from genome assembly GCF_009707605.1 of Conexibacter sp. W3-3-2. NCBI lineage: Bacteria > Bacillati > Actinomycetota > Thermoleophilia > Solirubrobacterales > Conexibacteraceae > Conexibacter > Conexibacter sp. W3-3-2. The sequence goes on from NZ_WLYW01000001.1 coordinate 3,531,781, forward strand.
GCCGAGCTTGTCCTTCAGCCGGTCGACGCGCATGCCGTTGCGGCTGCCGTCGGGGTTGCGGCACGGCACCAGCAGCGTGCTCAGACCGTCCGCGGTCTGCGCGAGCACGAACATCGCGTCGGACTGGATCGCCGACACGAACCACTTCTCGCCGGTCACGCGCCAGGTGCCGTCCTCGAGCGGGACCGCCACGGTCGTGGAGCGGCGGACGTCCGAGCCGCCCGAGCGCTCGGTCAGGGCCATGCCGACGAGCGCGCCGGTCTTGTCCTGCGGGCCGATCGGCCGCGGGTCGTAGCTGCCGCTGGTGACGAGCGGCTCCCAGACCGCGGCGACCGACGGCTCGAGCCGCAGCGCCGGCACCGACGAGTGGGTCATCGCGAGCGGGCAGCCGACCCCGGCCTCCGCCTGGTTGATCGCGATGAACCCGGCGGCGCGCGCGACGTGCGCGCCCGGGCGTTCGTCGGTCCACGCCGCCCCGGAAACCCCGGCGCGCACGGCGGCGCCGAGCACCTCGTGCCAGCCCGGGTGCAGCGCGATCGCGTCGGTGCGCGCACCACCCCGGTCGTAGGGGACGAGCTGCGGCGGGTGCTCGTTGGCGGCGAAGCCGGCGTCGAGCAGCGCGGTGCTGCCGGCGACGCGACCGAAGGCGCGGGTCTCGTCGACGAGCGCGTCGGCGCCGTAGGCGCGGAGCGCGTCGAGCATCGCGCGGTCGGTGCCGACGAGGTCGACGTCGGCGAAGCGCGGCGGCTGCTCGGGGGTCGTGGTGGGCTGTTCGACGGCGAGGGCCATGACCCCATCCAACCCGACCCGGCACCGCGCGCGAAAGGGGAATTCCCCCGAGGGGGTCCAAGGTGTCCCCCCAGTGGTGACGCACGCGGCGCCAGGTCCCGCGGACCTCAGGCCAGAGCGGGCTGGCGGTCGTCCGCAGGGGCAGGCGAGGCGGGTGCCGGAGCGGCCCGGAAGGCGGCGGCGGACGCCGCCTTGCGGCGGGCGAACCGCCGCTCCTCGACGAGCCGGGCACCCTCGCGGCGCACGTCGCGCTTCAGCGTCGTCCACAGCCGGCGGTTGTCGATCTTCGGGTCGCGGACCGCGCCCGCCAGCCACCGCACGAGCCGCGACGGGGTGAAGACCTCGCCCGGCAGCCGCTTGCGCGAGAAGACGTCGAGCACCTCCGTCGGCCCGTCAGGGCGGGCGGCCAGCCACGCGTACGCGGTCGCCTCGATCGGCGACACGTCGTCGGCGAGCCCGAGTCCGTTGGCCCACTGGTACATCGGCAGGCACTGGGCGTCGCGGTCGTCCTCCCACGCGGCGAGCGCGCGGTCGAGCGCCGCCGGGTCGTCCAGCGCGGGCGCCGCCGCCTCGCCGAGCAGGCGGCCGAAGCGCAGCGCGTCGCGGATGCCCTGCGCGGTCACCGGGTCCTTGAAGTGCCCGGCGTCGCCGGTGAGCGCCCAGCCCGGTCCGTGGGAGTGGCGGAAGTACGCGGGGTGCTTGTAGGAGACGCGGATCTTCGACGCGCGGGTGCAGCCCTCCAGGCGCCGCGCCAGCGGCCCGACCTGGGCGACGGTGCGGTCGAAGGCGGCCTCCTTGTCGTCCTGGTACTCGTCCTCGCGCCGCTTGGGCGACATGAGCAGGACGACCGACTGCCCGCCGTCGCAGGGGAAGACGGTGACGAGCTCGTCCTCGTCGCGCCACTGGGAGGCGATGTGGCGCAGCTCGTCGCGCGGATCGTCGTAGTAGGCGAACGCCATCAGGCGGCGGTTCTGCCACTCGTGGTGCGCGCGGGTGCCCACGAGCCGGGCGATCGTCGAGTTGCGGCCGTCGGCGCCGATGACGAGCTTCGCGTGGATCTCGCCCTCCTCGCCGTCGCGGTCGCGCCAGCGCACGCCGGTGACGCGGCCGGTCGCGTCGCGCAGCAGGCCGGTGACGCGGGTGCGCTCGCGGATCTCGGCGCCGGCCTCGCGCGCGGTCTCGACCAGCGCGTTGTCGAGCCCGGGGCGGCGCACGCACGAGCCGTGGGCGAAGCCCTCGTAGGAGCTGAACGGGCCGGTGGCGTCGACCGTCTCGGTCCCGAGCCCGGCGGCGGTGTGGAGCGGCGGGTCGAGCGCCATGACGCGGTCGCGCGCGCCCAGCCGCTCGAGCTCGGCCCAGTGGTTGGGGAAGAAGAGGTGGGTGGAGAGCGTGTCGCTGGGGAACGACGCGCCGTCCAGCGCGATCACGGCGCGTCCGCGGCGGGCGAGGGCGATCGCGGCGGCGCTCCCGGCGCAGCGCGCGCCGACGACGAGGACATCGGTGGTCTCGGGCATGCGTCGACGATGCCACGTCCCGGAGTGTTTTGCAAGTCCGTTCATTTCGTGAACGGACTTGCAGAGACGGTAGGGTGGGGCGCGATGGCCGACACGCTCGACACCTCCGCGGCCGCCCGCGGCGAGCGCCGGCGCGCACGCACGCGCACGGCGATCATGGACGCGGCCGAGGAGGTCTTCCGCCGCGACGGCTACGAGCCCGCCCGCATCGAGGAGATCGCCGAACGCGCCGACGTCTCGGTCGGCTCGATCTACACGCACTTCGAGAACAAGCGCGGCCTGTACCTGACCCTCGTCGAGCGCTCGCTCGTCCTGTTCGGCGAGTACATGCTCCGCAGCGAGGACCCGTCCTTCACCCCGCTGCAGCGCGTCCTGGCCGGCGGCGACGCGTACCTGCGCTTCCACCAGGAGCACCCCGGCGCCTTCCAGTTCCTCGCCTTCCGCGCGCCCGGGGTCGCCGGGCTCACCGACGACGACGCGCTCGAGGCCCGCATCCGCGACCAGGTCGGCGGCCTGCTGGAGCGGTTCGCGCAGAACATCGACGCAGCGATCGCGGCCGGCGAGGCCCGGCCCGTCGACAGCGCCCGACTGGCCCGCTACCTCTGGGGCGCGTGGAACGGCGTGATCGGCCTGCGGCTGCAGCCCGACGGGCTGCGCCTCTCCGACGCCGAGATCACCGAGACGCTCGAGCTCGCCCGCTGGCTCCTGCGCGAGGGCCTCGCGACGGGCGCCCTGCGCGGGCCCGACGGTGCGGTCGACGACCGCGTGCCGCTCCCCCGGATCCGCTGACGTCCCCGCCCGGTGGCCCGCAGCACGCCCGCGCCCCGTACCCCCGGCATGACGCCGATCTCCGGACTCCGCGCCGCGCTCGCCGGTGGCCGCCTCGCCGCCGGCGTCCTCGCCCTCGGCGCGCCCGCCACCGTCGCCCGCGCGGTCGGGACCACGCCCGCGGACAACCCCGACGGCGACTACCTGCTGCGCCTGTTCGGCTCGCGCGAGCTCGTGGTCGGCGCGATCGCCGCCGGGGCGCTCGGCCCCGGGACCGCCTCGCGCGCGTTCCTCCTCGGCGCAGGGGTCGACGCGCTCGACGCGGCCGCCGTGCTGCGCGCCGGACGCGACGGACGGTTCGCGCCGCACCGGGCCCGCGCCATCGCCTCGGGCTGCCTGGCGATCGCCGCGCTCGGCGTCGTCGCGGCCGCCGTCCCGGGCGGCTGACCGATCGACCGCGACGGCAACTTCACCCCGGAGGGGGCAAGAGTGTCCCCCGAGTGGTGATGGCGCGCACGCGCCCGCCGCCTACGGTCGTCCCGTGACCTCCTCGCCCCACTACGACGCGCTCGTCGTCGGTGCGCGGTGCGCGGGCTCGGCCGCCGCCATCGCCCTGGCGCGCGCCGGACGCCGCGTCCTGCTCGTCGACCGCACCGCGTTCCCCTCCGACACGCTGTCCACGCACGTGAACTTCCCGAGCGCCGTCGCGGAGATCGACAAGCTCGGTGCGCTCGAGCGCGTCATGGCGTGCGACCCGCCGAAGGCCACGCACGGCATGGTGCAGGCCGACGGCGTGCGCTGCCTGGAGCGGTTCGCGTCGGTCGACGGGATCGACTACGGCATCTGCGTGCCGCGCCCGCACTTCGACGACGCGCTGGTGCGCACCGCGATCGACGCCGGCGCCGAGCTGCGCGAGCGGACCTCGTGCGAGCGGCTGGTCTGGGCGGGCGGCCGGGTCACCGGCGCGGTGCTCCGCGGCCCCGACGGCGAGGAGTACGCGGTGTCCTGCTCGCTGCTCGTCGGCGCCGACGGCCGCCGGTCGAGCGTCGCGCGCATGGTCGGCAGCGAGCGGCCCTACCGCGGTTCGGACAACAACCGCGCCTGCGCCTTCTTCTACATGGACGACCCGCAGGTCGGAACCGTCTGGCGGGAGCGGCTCATCCAGCTGCGCCAGGGCGCCACCCACGCGCTCATCTTCCCCTGCCCCGACGACCGTGTCCTCTGCCTCTTCATGGGTCCGCGCGAGGACATCCCCGCCTGGCGCAAGGACCCGATGGGCATGTGGGAGCGGATGCTCGACGAGAACCCCGCCGTGCGCGAGCGGCTCGGCGGCGCGACGAACTTCACGAAGCTCCGCTCCACCGCGGAGAACCCCGCGTTCTTCCGCCGCTCCTCCGGCCCGGGCTGGTGCCTGGCCGGCGACGCCGGCCACTTCAAGGATCCGATCATCGGGCAGGGCATGCGCGACGCGATGCGCTTCGGCCGCCTCTGGGGCGAGGCCGCCGCCCCGGTCCTCGAGGACCCCGCCGCGCTCGACGCCGCGCTGCGCGCGGTCGAGGAGCGCCGCGACCGCGAGTGCATGGCCACCTACCACTGGGGCAACCGCGAGTCGCGGATCTTCGACGTCAGCCCGCTGCACCGCGAGGTCCTCGCGGCCTGGGACGGCGCCGACCCGCCGCGGCTGCTGCACATGTTCGACCGCATCCAGTCCCCCCATCGGGTCCTCAACCCGCTCGTGGGGGCGCGCTTCGCCACGCGCGCGATGCTCCGCCGCGGGGCCGACCGGCGCGCGATCCTCCGCGAGGCCGTCGAGGAGCTGCGGATCGACGCCGGCATCTGGCGGGAGGAGCTCTTCCCGCGCTTCCGCAGCACCCGCCAGTCGCGCAGCGAGCGCACCGACTGGCAGTGGCCGCCGCGACGGCCCGCCCGCGCGACGGGCGCGGCGCCCGCCGCCGCCCCCGCCGCCGTCGCGGTCGATCCGCTCGACATCGGGGAGTCCGTCCCCGCCGGCGCCGAGCGGGTGGCGGCATGAGCGAGACCCGACGCGTCGTCGCCGTCCAGCTGCGCGTGGAGCGCGGCGAGGTCGCGCGCAACCTGCGCCACATCGAGGACATCGTCGGGCAGGCCGTGCGCGAGCACGACCCCGACATGCTGTTCCTCCCGGAGAGCGCCAACGCTCCCAACATCGCCCACCCCGTCATGCGCGACGTCACCGAGCCGCTCGTCGGCCCGACGCTCGCGACCTACCGGCGCCTCGCGCGCGAGCACGGCTGCACGATCGGCGGCGGCTACCTGGCGGTGCGCGGCGCGCACGCCCGGGGCACGTACGCGGTCTGCGAGCCGGACGGCTCCGTGCACTTCCACGACAAGGACCAGCCGTCCATGTGGGAGAACGCCTACTACTCGGCCGGCACCGACCCGGGAATCGTCGACACCGCGCTTGGACCCGTGGGTGTCGCGAACGGGTTCGAGTGGCTCCGCAGCCGTACCGCGGCCCGCCTCCGGGGTCGCGTGCGGATCGTCGCGGGCGGGATGTGCTTCCCGTCGTTCCCCCTCGTGGAAGGCGACCCGGCCGTGGTTCTGGAATCGCGAGCACGCGACGATGGTCGAGCTCGCACGCGAGACGCCCGGTCGCATGGCGCGCGTCGTCGGCGTGCCGTGCGTCATGCCCTCGCACGTCGGCGACATCACGATGAAGACCCCGTTCGCGTCGTGGATCGACTGGCCGACGATCACGCTCGGCGAGACGCAGATCTGCGACGCGCAGGGCACCTCGCTGGGATCGCTGTCGTACGCCGACGGCGAGGGGTACGTGTGCGCGGACCTCGACTGGAGCGGTGCCGCGGAGCCGATGAACCCGGTGCCGCCCCGCTTCTGGATGCCCGTGCTGCCGTGGACGGTCCACGCCGTCTGGTACGCCACCAACGCCCAGGGACGCTGCTCCTACGCGCTGCGCCACCGGCGCGGCGAGCACTGGTGGCAGCAGCCCGGCGCCCACGACGGCAGCGACCTGCCCGACCACGTGCCGGCCGGCATGCTCCCCGACCCGGCCGGGGCGCCGGCGGCGGCCGACGATCCGTCGCTGAGCGCCGCGTAACTTCCGGGTCCGTCGGCAGTTGGGCGGGCATGACCCTGCGCTCCACCCTCCTGCTCGCCGCGGCGGGCACGGCCCTGCTCCCCGCCTCGGCGGCCGCCGCGACCCGCCACGCGGCGCCGGACGGCGCCGGCACGGCCTGCACGCAGGCCGCCCCGTGCTCGTTGACGACCGCGGTGAGCGGCGCGACGAGCGGGGACGACGTCGACCTCGGCACCGGGACCTACGGCAGCACCGCCTCGCCCCTGACCACGTCGATCCAGCCGACCGCGCTCGACGTGCACGTGCACGGGGCAGGCCCGGGGCGCCGGGCGACGATCATCTCGACGGCGGTCGATCCGGTCGCGATCACGATGGCGGGCGGAGCCGTCAGCGACCTCACGATCCGTCAGCTGTCCACCGCGAACCACCGCGGCCTGCTGCTGAGCGGCGACACGACCGCGACACGCGTCGACGTGCGCGTCGTCGGGACCGGTGGCTCGAGCGCCTGTCAGCTGCAGGGCAACGCGGTACTGGCGGACGCGCTCTGCGTCGCGACCGGCCAGTACGCGAACGCGCTGTCGGCTTCGGGAACCCTCAGCGGCCCGAACGCGCCGACCGCCCGCAACGTCACCGCGGTCGTCACGACGCCGGTGCCGGCCGGCAACGACAACTTCGGCAACGCCATCTCGGTGTTCTCGGTCGCGACGCGCCCGACGACCCTGCGGCTGGTGAACGCCGTCGCCGACAGTCCCAACCACGACATCCGCGTCGTCCAGGACACCGCGACCGCCGGCGTCGTGCGCTCCTTCACGGTGGCCGACGACATCAGCCTGGCCGGCGGCGGCTACGCCCTCGGCGGAGCCGGCAACACGGCAGCCGCGCCCACCTACGGCGGTGACTACCTGCCGGCGCCCGGATCGGCGATGGTCGACGCGGGCGTGACGGAGCCCGCCAACGGCCTGCTGGACCTGCAGGGGGTCGCCCGGTCGATCGGGCCGGCGACGGACATCGGCGCCTTCGAGCGGCCGCTGGCGCCGGTCGCCGACGCGGCGACGGCCGAGGCGGTCACCCAGACCGGGGCGGGCCTGCGCAGTCGCGTCGACCCGCGCGGCTCGGCGACGACGTACCGCTTCGAGTACGGCCCGACCGCCGCCTACGGGAGCAGGACGCCGGAGCGCACGGCCGCGACGCTCGACCCTGCCCGCGACGTCGCCGAGACGATCGCCGGCCTGACGGCCGGGACGACCTACCACGCGCGGCTCGTCGCCACGAACACCGCCGGAACGGCCACCGGACCCGACCTGACCTTCGCCACGCCGCCCGCCCCGGTGACCGCGACCCCCGCTCCCGCGGTCACGCCCACTCCGACCCCGGCGCCCGCGCGCGCATGCACGGTCCCGCGCGTGAAGCGCGGCACGACCCTGACCGCGGCGCGTCGGGCCCTGACGCGGGCGGGGTGCCGAATCGCCGCCACCCGCCGCGTGCGGTCCCGCACCGTCCGCACGGGCCGGGTCGTCGGCCTGAGCGTCGCGGCGGGGCGGCGGACGACCGCCGCCGTCGCGGTGCGCGTCAGCCGCGGCCGGCGCTAGGTCCCGCCGGAGCGGACGGGACCGCGGTCAGTCGGTCGCGGTCTCCGTCCCGCCCTCGGCCTCGGCCTCGGGCGGCAGCGCGTAGCCGCGCTGGGCCTTGACGACCTGCCCGACCTGGGTCAGGTGCTTGATCTTCGCCGAGACGGTGCTGGCGCTGACGTCGAGGCCGCGCGCGATGTCCCCGGCGGTCGAGCCCGGGTGCGCGCGCAGGAACGCGACCACCTCGGCGACGAGGTCGCGGCGCAGCGGCTTGATCTCCGCGCGCCGCTTGCGGGCCCGTGACGCCTTCTCGACGCGCTTGGTGTGCCGGGCCTTCTCCGGGGACGGGGAGGCGGGCGCGTCGGCGACCGGCAGCTGGGCGGCGTGGTCACGGAAGCTGCGCAGCTGCACCTCCACGTACTCCAGCCGGCCCTGCAGCTCGGCGATCTCGGACGCCAGCTGGGCGCGCTCGGCCTCGAGCGTCTCGATGACCTGGGTGATGCGTGTCGACACGGGGTCTCCTTGGGGGGTCGCGCGCCGGCTCAGTGCGGGCGGCGGAGGTTCGCGAACGTGCGCGGGCCGCTGAGGACCGGCACGGGGGCGATGCGCCCGCTGCGAGCGGCGCGCCGCTCGGCCTTCGCGGCGGCGGCACGGCGCTTGAGGCGCTGCATGTCGCGCTCACGCTGGCTCATCGTCGAGAGCTCGGGGAGCACGTCGGTCGCGTCGGCGCGGCGCGGGGTCATGATCGGGGCGTCGGGCACGACGTCCACGGCGAGGCCGGGCTCGATCTCCACCCGCCGCGAGGACTCGTAGTAGCGGCCGTAGCGGCCGTCGGCGACGTCGACGACCATGATGTCGGTGTCGGCGCCGTCCACGCGCATCGGCCAGCGCGACGGGCCGCAGCGCAGCAGGTGGTCGTAGTCGACCGGGAGCGTCTCGCGCTCGCCGGGGACGCGGCCGGTCGCGTTCATGCGCTGGAGCGCGCGGACGAGCCGGTCGAGGTTGCGGCGCGAGGGGCCGGGCACGACCGTGATCGAGTCGATGTCGTCGTCCTCCAGCAGGAGGAACTCCACGCCCGAGGCCCGCAGGCCGCGGGCGAGGGCGGTCACGTAGTCGTCGAACTGCTCCGCTCGCATGGTGCGTTGCACCGTAGGCGCGGGCGGAAGGAGTGTCGACCGCGGCAACGACGCTTGCGCGACGTCGCGGTCCGGGCTCAGGCGAATCGCGGGGCGTTGAGGGCGATCCAGTCCTCCATGGCGGCGTCGACGCCGGCGCGGTCGCCGGTGGCGAGCAGGTCGAGCAGCAGCCCGCGGGTCAGCGCCAGGCCCGCCCGTGCGAACGCCCGCGCCTGCGCGGGGGGAGGCCGAGGGCCTCGGCGAGCCGCGCGGTCGGCTCCAGCCACGAGTCGACCGCGCCGGGGAGGAACGCCCCGGTGGGCGGTCGTCCCCGAAGCGCCTGGGCGTAGACCTCGAAGAACAGCCGCTCGCTGGGCCACAGCGACGGGTCCGAGATGTGCGCCCACCAGGCACGCTGCGCGTCGGCGAACGACAGCGTCGGGTCGACCGAGAGGTCGTCGATCGCGGCGAGCTGGCGCCGTTCGACCTCCTGCACGATCGCGACCCACAGCCCGTCCTTGGAGCCGAAGTGGTGGATCAGCATGCGGTGGCTCGTCCCGAGCTCCGCGGCCAGGGCGCGGAGCGAGAGGTCGGTGAGGCCGCGGTCGGCGACGAACGCGATCGCGGCGTCGAGGAGCTTCTCGCGCGGGCCGGGCACGAGAAGAGTGTACCATCTGGTACATCATGCCCGAGCCTGTCACCGTCTCCATCGACGTCCCCCAGGGACGCGAGGCCGTCTACGACCACCTCGACGTGCTCGCCAACCACGAGGCGTTCACCGACCACCTGCTGCGCGACTGGCAGCGCAGTGGTCCGACGCGCGGCGTCGGCGCGCGCGCCCGCGTGCACGTCAAGGCGCTCGGCGTCCGCGACGTCGTCGACATCGAGGTCACCGAGGTCCGAGCGCCCGAGCTGATCGTCGAGCGCAACATCGCCCACCGGGCCGGACGGACCGCGGAGGGCACCTACCGGCTCCAGGAGCTGCCGGACGGCGGCACGCGGATCGCCTTCGAGTACCGGTGGATCGTCACCCCGTTCGTCGACCGGCTCACCGCCCCGGTCGCGCGCGCGGTCATCCGCCGGACCAACGAGACCGCGATGCGGCGGCTGGCCGAGCAGCTCGCAACCGCCTGAGGCGGCCCACGACGACGTCGGGCCGGCGCCGCGCAGCACGCGGACACCGGCCCGAGCGGTCGCCTGAGGGAGCTACAGGACGGAGGCGCGCGCGCCGCCGTCGAGGACGTAGGCCGAGCCGGAGCTGAAGCTCGACCGGGGGCCCGCGAGGAACACGGCGAGCTTGCCGACCTCCTCGGCCGTGCCGTAGCGGCCCTGCTTGGCGGCGATGAGGTCGTCGAACGGCATCGGCAGCCCGAGCGCCTCGAAGTCCGCCTTGCGGTCCTGGACGAGCTGGGTGTCGATGAAGCCCGGGCAGATCGCGTTGACGCGGACGCCCGCGTCACGGAGCTCGACCGCCGCGGTCTGCGTCAGCGACACCACGGCGGCCTTCGACGCCGCGTAGCTGCCGGTGAGCGGCAGCGCCGCCTGCGCGGTGATCGACGCGATGTTGACGATCGTGCCGCCACCCCCGCCGGCGATGACCGGACCGGCGTAGCGCGTCACGAGGAACACGCCGTCGAGGTTGATGGCCGTGACCTTGCGCCAGTCCGCCAGCGACTGCGCGACCAGCGGCGCGGTATGCGCGATGCCCGCGTTGGCGACCGCGATGTCGAGCCTGCCGTGCGTGTCGACCGCGTGCTGCACGAGCGCCTGGACGTCCTCCTCGCTGCTGGCGTCCGCCGCGAACGCGGAGCCGCCGCCCAGCGCGGAGGAGACGGCCTGGGCCGCGTCGGCGTTGACGTCCGACACGACGACCGTGGCGCCCTCGGCCGCGAGGGCCTCCGCGACGGCCTTGCCGATGCCCTGTCCGGCACCGGTGACGATGGCGACCTTGCTGTCCAGCTGACCCATTTAGAGCAACCCCGCAGTCAGAGCGTTGTCGAGGACGTAGTGCGACCCGGTGGTCCACGCCGCGTCGTCGGACGCGAGGAACGCGGTCATCTCGGCGACCTCGGCCGGGGTGCCGCGACGGCCCTGCTTCATCGCCGCGAGCTCCTCGAAGTCCATGCCGGTGAGCGCCTCGACGGGCGCGACCAGGCGGTCGACCATGGCGGTGTCGATGAACGCCGGGCAGACCGCGTTGATGCGGATGTTGTGCGCCCGCAGCTCGAAGGCGGCGACGCGGGTGAGCTGGATGACCGCGGCCTTCGACGCGCAGTAGCTGCCGAGCAGCGGCGCGCCGCCGACCCCGGCGACCGAGGACATGTTCACGATCGTCCCGCCGCCACCGGCGACGAGGTGCGGGGTGGCGTGCTTCATGCCCAGCCAGACGCCCTTGACGTTGATGTCCATCATCCGGTCGAAGTCCTCCTCGGACTGCTCGACCAGGATCGACGCGATCTCGATGCCCGCGTTGTTGACGACGAGGTTGAACCCGCCGTCGAAGGCCTCCTGGGCGGCCGCGAACTGCGCCTCCTGGTCGGCGGCCGAGGAGACGTCGCAGCGGCTGGAGCCGACGGCGCCGAGCTCCCTGGCCGTCTCGGCGACGCCCTCCTCGTTGATGTCCGTGAGGTACACGGACGCGCCGCGCTCCACGAACAGCTCCGCGATCGCGCGACCGAGCCCGGTCGCGGCGCCGGTGATCACGGCTCTCTTGCCCTCCAGCTCTGCCATCTCTCCTCCTGGGACGTACTCGGGGACCCGACCCTAGTCCGCGCGTCGCGCACGGCGGTAGGGCGGTTCCCACCCCGGCCCGGGGTGGAGTTGGGCTCCTGCGACAAACGCCCGCGACGGCGGGCGCACGGTCCGTCAGGCGCGCGGCCCGGGGATGTTGCGGAAGCCGAACGGCTGGCTCTCGCGCCCGGCCTGCACGAACCAGCACTCGCCGCTCATGTCGCCGTCGAACAGCGCGAGGACGGTGTCGGCGACCTGCTCGGCGGGGATGATCGGCAGCCCCTGGGCGACGAGCGCCTCGCGGAACGGGGCGATGATCTTCGACTCGCTGAACCCGGGGCAGACCGCGTTGATCCGCACGCCGCGCTGCTCCTTCATCGCCGCGAGGGAGCGGACCAGGCCCACGACCGCGTGCTTGTTGGCCGCGTACAGCGGGTCGAGCGGCACGGCGGTGAGCCCGGCCAGCGAGGCGGTGGCGACGATCGCCCCGCCGCCGCGGCGCTCGAACGCCGGCAGCGCGGCGTGGATGCCGAACACGACGCCGTCGAGGTTGACCCCCATCACGTGGCGGTAGCGCTCCTCGTCGAACTCCTCGCCGAGGCCGATGCCGCTGGAGACGCCCGCGTTGGCGTAGAGCAGGTCGAGTCCTCCGTAGGTCGCCTCGGTGGCGGCGACCGCGGCGCGGTTCTCCTCCAGGGAGCGCACGTCGCAGCGCACGAACGTGCCGCCGAGCTCCTCGGCGACCGCCTGGCCGCCGGCCTCGTCGACGTCGGCGCACATGACCTGGGCGCCGCGGGCGGCGAGCGCGGTGGCGACGGCGCGGCCGAGACCGCTCGCCGCGCCGGTGACGAGGGCGACCTGGGGAGAGCTCATGGGCGCAGCCTACGCGGCGGCGCGGGAGGCGCGCCCGCGCGGGGGCCCGCCGAGCACGGCGGCGGCCAGCGCGACGAGCGCGGAGACCACGAGGACGGCCGCCCACGAGCCGATCTCGTGCCCGAGCGGGTGCGAGACGACGAACAGGGCCAGCGCGACGAGCAGCAAGACCACGGTCCGCGCGGTGCCGGCGACCGGGCGCACCTGGCGCGCGCACCACACCCCGCCGGCGACGAGCACGAGCCCGCCGAGCGGGCGCACGCCGGTGAGGTCGGCGACCCCGAAGCCGAGGAGGAAGCTGAGCGCGGCGACGAGCGGGACGGGCACCACGAACAGGGTACGGACGAGGCGCCCGTCCGGGTCCCAGGACGGGGTGGCGACCGGCTGGCCGCCACCACGCCCGTGGGATGAGGGAGGGTGCTGCTGGAGCGGGTCCGCTCCGGTCCTTGCACCGCGGACGGCTGTGACATCCCCGGCCACCGAGCACGGTAGGCGGACGGTGACGGCCGTCGCATCGGCCCGGAGCGGGACCTTCGTCCCCCGTTGGGGGCAGGCCCGCGGCTCAGTGCCCGCGGCGGGCGAAGATCGCGAAGGTGCCGACCGCGGTCGCCATCAGCGTGCCGTCCTCGTGCAGGACCTCGGCGCGCAGGGAGGCCGCCCGGGCGGTGCGGCGGTCCATCGTCGCGGTCGCGCGGATGCGACCCTCGCGCGCGGACCGCAGGTAGTTCACCGAGATGTTCGTGGTCGCGATGTCCTCGTCCTCGGTGACGTGCGCCCACAGCGCGGTGGCCATCGCGTAGTCGATCAGCGCCATCGTGACCGGCCCGGAGACCAGGCCTGCCGGGTTGAACAGCGCGGGACGGACGTCGAGCTCGGTGACGCCGCTCGCCGGGAGGCGCATCCCGAGCCAGCGGGTGACGTCGTCGACGGCCTGGTCGGCAGGTCGTCCGGTCATGGCACCCAGTATCGCGGGCGCCGGAGCCGGACGACCGGCCGAGGGAACCTCCGGGCTACAGGAAGCTGACGCGCCCGGTCTCCAGGTCGTAGCGGGCGGAGACGATCGCGAGGCGGCCGTCGGCGATCCGCGGGGCGAGGACCGGGTTCTGGCGCAGGATGCGGGCCTGGCGCTTGGCGTTGAAGTTGATCGCCGACTCGACGATGTCCTTCGCGCCCGCCTTCTTCGCCGCCTCGACCGACGGGGCGATCGACTTCGCGAGCGCCCCGACGTTCTCGGACGCCTTGAAGTTCGGGTCCTCCAGCGCGGTCTTGGTCGCCTTGACGGCGCCGCAGGCCTCGTGGCCCATGACGACGATCAGCGGCACGCCGAACTCCTCGGCGGCGAACTCCAGCGAGCCGACGCCCTCGGGCGAGGTGACGTTGCCGGCGAGCCGGACGATGAACAGGTCACCCAGGCCGCGGTCGAAGACGAGCTCCGGCGGGACGCGGGAGTCCGAGCAGGACAGGATGCTCGCGAACGGCGTCTGGCCCTCGGCCTGCGCGACGCGGCGACCGCGCGAGCGGTTCGGGCCCGCGGCGCGGCTGGCGACGTAGCGGCGGTTGCCGGCACGCAGCCGGGCGAGCGCCTGGCCGGGCGTCAGGCCGCTGGTCTTCTCCGACGCGGAGGCGGGCGTGGCGAGCAGGCCGCCGCCGGCGACGGCACCGGCCGCGACGGCGGAGCCGCGGGTGATGAGGGATCGGCGGGTGATGTCGGACATCCGGAAGCTCCTTGGTGAGGGGGGAACAGCTGTCCGACGACGGTGACGGGGGGCCTGGCAGCGCTCGTGCAGGGGCCGTGCAGGGCTCGGTCAGCGTTCGGGCAACGCCCCTTCGATTGGCGCGTCGGCGATCCATCGACGGCGGTTCGGCGTATGCACGGGTGTGACCACCGCGCCGCTCACCCGGGTGCTGCTCGTCGAGGACGACCGGTCGATCGCCGCCGGGCTCGTGAAGGGCCTGTCCCGGTACGGCTTCGAGGTCGAGGCCGTCGCGACGGGCGCCGCCGTCCCGGAGCACCCCGACCACGACATCGTCCTGCTGGACCTGGGCCTGCCGGACGTGGACGGGCTCGACGTCTGCCGCGCCCTGCGCACCCGGTCGGCGGTGCCGATCATCGTCATCACCGCCCGCGGGGACGAGACCGACCGCGTCGTCGGGCTGGAGCTCGGCGCCGACGACTACCTCGCCAAGCCGTTCGGCCTGCGCGAGCTCGTCGCGCGCATGCGCGCGGTGCTGCGCCGGGTCGCGGCCCCGTCGCAGCCGTCCGCGCCAGTCGCGGTCGCCGTCGGCGCCCCCGACGAGGCGGCCGCCGTCCCGGACCCGCAGGTGCTCGGGCGGATGACGATCGACCGTCGCGCGCGGCGCGTGCTCGTCGACGGCGACGAGGTCGCCCTGTCCCCGCGCGAGCACGACCTGCTCGTCGCGCTCGCGTCCGACCCGGGCGCGCTGATCACGCGCGAGACGCTCATGTCCGACGTCTGGGACCGCGAGTGGTTCGGCTCGACCCGCACGCTGAACGTCCACGTCGGCACGCTGCGCCGCAAGCTCGGCGACGCGGTCCGCATCGAGGCGGTCCGCGGGGTCGGGTACCGCCTGGCGCGCGGGGCCTGACCCACCGTGGTCCGCCGGCTCGTCACCTCGTACGTCGCGCTCGTCGCGCTGGCGCTGATCGCGTTCACCATCCCCGTCGCGATCACGCTCGTGCAGCAGCTCGGCGAGCAGCAGCAGGCGCGCGTCGAGCGCGACGCCCGCGGCCTCGCCGCGCTGGTCGGGGCGCCCGAGGTGAGCGTCCCCGCCGTCCGCCGGCTCGCCGCGGAGATCGAGGCGGAGTCCGGCGGGCGCGTGTCCGCGGTCGCTCGCGACGGCGCGCCGATCGGCGGGCTGCCGCGCCCCGGCGGGGCGAGCGCGCTGTCCGCCCTCGCGGGGGAGGAGGTCGTCGAGCGCGGCGACCGGCCGGAGCTCGGCGAGGACGGCATCGCGATCACCGTCCCGGCGCGCGACGACGCCGGCCGCGTCGTCGGCGTCGTGCGCGTGGTCGAGTCCGACGCCGAGCGCGAGGAGCAGCTCGCCTCGATCTGGACGCTGCGCGGGGCGATCGCCGCGGTCGTCATCCTGCTCGGCGGGATCGTCGGGGTCCGCCTCGCCCGCCGCCTGACCCGGCCGCTGCGCGACCTGCGCGAGGTCGCCGCCCGGGTCGGCGCCGGGGACTTCTCCGCCCGCGCGGGCGAGACCGGCCCGCCCGAGGTCGTCCAGCTGGCGACGACGCTGAACGACACGACCCGTCGCCTCGACGAGCTGCTCGGCCTCCAGCGCACGTTCGTGGCCGACGCCTCGCACCAGCTGCGCACGCCGCTCGCCGCGATCCGGCTGTGGGTCGACTCCGCCGCCGAGACGGTCGAGGACCTCGACACGCGCGAGGACCTCGACCGCGCGACCGAGGAGATCGACCGCATGGCCCGCCTGATCGACGCGATGCTGCTGCTCGCCCGGGCCGAGGACTCGCCCACCCGTGCGGTGCCGGTCGACCTCGACGCGCTCGTGCACGAGCGCCGGCCGGGCTGGGACGAGCGCGCGCAGTCCACGCACGCCCGCGTCGTCACCGAGCTGGCCCCGGGTCTCGTGGTCCGGGGCCGTGCGGCGAGCCTCGAGCAGGTGCTCGACAACCTCGTCGACAACGCGCTCGGGGTCGGGGCCGGCGAGGTCGTCGTCCGGGCGCGCGCGGAGGCCGGACGGGTGGTCGTGACCGTCGAGGACGACGGGCCCGGGCTGCGGCCCGCCGACCGGGAGCGGGCGTTCGACCGGTTCTGGCGCGGGCCGGGCGCCGACGAGCGTCCCGGGTCCGGCCTGGGGCTGGCGATCGTGCGGCGGCTCGTCGAGCAGGAGGGCGGCGAGGTGACGCTCGAGGCGTCGGCTACCGGCGGCCTGCTCGTGCGGCTGACGCTCCCGGCGGACCGGGCCGCGACGCCCGCGGGCGTGCGCTGAGGCGCGGCGCCCGGCGTCAGGCCGGGCGGTTCTCCCACTCGCGCCGCAGCCGCTCGAACTGGTCCCAGTCCGGGGTCAGCAGCGACGGGGCGACCCCGACCGCGCGCCACAGGCCGCGCGCCCAGCCCGCCAGGACGAGCAGCACCCCGGCGCCGAGCAGCAGGCCGCCGATCGGCGCGTCGTCGAGCAGCCGCACCGCGTACGAGAACGCGATGATCGCGCCCACGAGCGGGACGCCCGCGAGGACGAGCGTGAGGGCGGCGTGACGGATGCTGGCGGGGTTCCACATGGCGGGTCTTCAGAGGGTACGCCTCACCCCTGGCATCGGACGATCGGCGCGGGGCTTGAGCCCCGCGCCGTGACGCAGCTCACAGAACGCGGTCGACGAACGCCGTCACCGCGGCGATGACCTCGTCCTTGTTCGTCTCGTTGAGCACCTCGTGCATCGCGCCCTCGTAGGCGTGGTGCTCGCTGTCGGGCCCCTGCAGCCGCTCGACGACGGCCCGGGCGAGCGGGTAGGGCACGAGCTGGTCCTCGGTGCCGTGCACGTACAGCAGCGGCAGGTCCCCGAACCCCGGGCCCGCCTCGATCGCCTTCGCGCTCGCCAGGAACGCCTCGAGCGTCGGGCGCTGGAACGGGCCGTGGTAGACGAGCGTGTCGGCGGCGTACGCCTCCCCGACCGCCGGGTCGCGCGAGAGGACGGCGGGGTCCAGCGGCACGTCCGGGATCGGGTCGAGCTCGAGCAGCCCGAACATCGGGTTCTCCGCCCCGAGCGCGGGACCGGAGAGGATCAGGCCGCGCAGGCGCTCACCGTGCAGCTGCGCGTAGCGGGTCGCGATCAGCCCGCCCATCGAGTGCCCGAGCAGCACGAGCGGCAGGCCGGGGTTCGCGGCCACGGCGAGGTCGGCGACCGCGTCGAGGTCCGCGACCTGCACGGCGTCGAAGTCGGTCAGCAGCGCCCGGTCGCCCTCGCTGAGCCCGTGACCGTGATGGTCGGGGGCGTACACGTCGGCCCCGTGCGCCACGAGCGCCTGCGCGACGTGCTCGTAGCGGCCGGCGTGCTCGCCGTAGCCGTGCGACAGCAGCAGGACGTAGCGGGGGTTCTCGCACGGCCAGTGGTGCACGTGCAGCCGGCCCGCGCGGCCGGCGATCTCGAGGGTGGAGGAGGTCGTGCTCATGGGGATGGGTCTCCTGGGTCGGGGTCGGGGGTCAGGCCTGCGCGAGCGCGTCCTGCAGCAGCTCGTCGTCGATCTCGCCGACCCGCCGGACGCGGTCGAGGACCTCCTCGATCTCGGCGAGGAACGCCTCGCGGCCGCGGCGCAGCGCCTCGCGGCCGGGATCGACGAGGTCGCGGTTGGCGGCGAGGTCGAGCGCCGCGCCGTAGAGCTCGCGGGACACGGACTCGGGGCCGTGGACGAGCCCCTGCAGCTGCAGCTGGCGGCCGACGCGCACGCACTCCTGCAGGAAGGCGTCGCGCTGCACCGGCTCGCGCGGCTCGCGCTCGGCCAGCCGTCGCGCCACGACGAGCTGCGCGTCGAAGAACGACCGCAGCGCGCGGTGCGCGGTCAGCGTGCCGGTGCGGCGCAGCATCGCGCGCGCCACCTCGGTGTCGGCGACGTGGTCGCGCCAGTCGGGGTCGATGAGGTCGAGCTCGCGGTAGAGGTTGTCGCGGAACTGGTCCTTCTCCGGGAAGAAGAACTCGAACTTCAGGAGGTCGCGGATCGCCAGCGCGTCCTCGAACGCCGCCTGGATCGGGTCGCCGGCGGGCTGCTCGCGCGCCACCGCCAGCAGCGCCAGCTCGACGATCGCCCGGTGCACGAGGTGGTGCAGCGCCCCGTTGCGGTAGAAGGCCGCCTCGTGGTGGCGGTCGGGGTCGACCTTCCACACCGGCTCGAGCCCGTCGTCGTAGCAGCGGACGATCCCGGCCTCGGTCAGGGCGTCGAGCGTCGCGCGCAGCGCGGCGGGTCGCCGCAGCTCGTCGACGGTGCGCAGTGTGTCCGCGCGCTCGAGGTGGTCGAGCAGCGGCGCGAGCAGGGCCTGCAGCTCACGCAGCGTCAGCGCCCGGTCGCGCACGCCGAGCATCGCGAAGCCGACGAGCGACGTGGAGGTCACGGGCGTCGCCCGGTTGATCCCGTCCATGACCGCGAAGCCGACCTTGTGCAGGCGGGCGGCGCCGTCCCCGACCCCGTCCAGGGTCGCCTTCAGCGACACCGGCTCGCCGAAGCGCACGCGCGCCTTGCCCATGTTCGTGCGCTGCGCGCGGACGTAGTCGACCATCCAGCCCATGCCCTCGCGGCGCTTCTGCGCCCCGGTCTGCTCGGCGGCGGTCGCGCCGATCTCGTGCAGCTGGTCGTAGACGATCGAGGTCGGCACGAGCAGCACGTCCGGGGCGCGGCCCTCCTCGACGGCCGCGGTCAGGTAGTGCAGGAGCCCCAGCCGGGGCGGGCGCAGCTTCCCGGTCCGGGTGCGGCCGCCCTCCGGGTACCACTCGAGGTTGAAGCGCTTGGCGACGAGGTGCCCGAGGTACTCGCGGACCGCGAGCTTGTACACGCGGTCGCTGCCGAAGCTGCGGCGGATGAAGATCACGCCCGCGCGCTTGCCCAGCGCGCCGATGGGCCCGAAGGACATGTTGTCGCCGCCGAGCAGGTGGTTGCGCGGGAAGTCGTGGTCGTGCATCACCTGGTTGAGGACCAGGGGATCGACGTAGGAGCGGTGCGAGGGCAGGAAGACGAGCGCCGCACCGCGGTTGGCCTCGCGCAGGCGCTCGAGCGAGTCGACGTCGACGTCGACGGTCCAGGCGCGCGAGTGCATCGGGCTCAGCAGCACCCGGTAGAGCTGCTCGCCCAGACGGGACTGGACGGTCGCGAGCTCGGCGAGGCAGCCGGTCAGCTCCTCCATCACCGACTCCGGGCTGCGCTCGAGCTCGTGGGCCAGGGCCGTCACCCGCTCGCGCACGACCCCCGAGGCGGTGATCTGCTCGGCGACGAGCCGCGGGACCTTATAGCGGTCCCCGATGACCGCGCGCTCGGCCCGCTCGGCGGCGAGCGTCGCCTGCCGCGCGACGAACGCGGCGAGCTCGTCGTCGCTGCCGGCACGGCCCGCCTCCGCCCGGAAGCGGCGCTGCAGGTCCCGCAGGTGCGCGGGCTCGCCGGCGACGACGCGCGCCCGGTCCGGGTTGCGGCGGGCCGCGACGCCGTGCAGCCGCCGCAGCGGTCCGCCCGGGTCCGCGAGCAGCAGCAGCTCGCCGATCCGCGGGCGGGCGCCGGGCACGGGCTCCGGCGGCATCCAGGTGACGCGCGCGGGCACGAGCAGCGGGTCGCCCGCCTCGCGCAGCAGCCGCGGCAGCGTCGGGCTGGCCTGGTGCACGACCGGGGCGCCCGGGTGCGTCTCGCGCGCCCACGCGGCGACACGGTCGCGCTCGGCGTCGGTGCGGGCGTCGGTGAGGACGATCGCGCCCGGACGGCGGGCCGCGCCCGGCCGGTCGGGCAGGGCGACGACGGTCACGCGGCGACCGCCATGACCTCGTCGAACCCCTCCCGGAGGCTCTGCACGAACAGCTCCTCGTCGGTGATCGCCGCGGGGTCGAAGTTGATCCCGATGCAGCAGCCGTCCAGGTGCGACAGCAGCGTGATCATCGCCGCGCAGCCCGGGAGCGGCGCGAACGGGTACGCCTTGAGGATCTTCGCGCCCGCGAGGTAGCGCTCCTCGCGCAGCCCGGGCACGTTGGAGGCCTGCAGGTCGTTGGCCTTCGTCATGTTCCCGGCGAGCTGGGAGATCAGCGGGGACGGCAGCCGCGACAGCGCCGGGGCGACGACGCCGACCGCGGCGATCGCGCGCTCCTCCCGGGCGACGCGCATCATCCGCCCGATCTCCTGCATGCGGCGGACCGGGTCGGGCTCGTCGGCCGGGGCGGCCAGGCGGGCGGCGGCGAACGCGTTGCCGCCCGCCGGGTCGCCCTCGCGGCGCACGGAGATCGGGACCGCGATCGGGATCGCGCCGATCGCCATCCCGTAGCCCTCGTGGTAGCGGCGGTAGCCGCCCAGCAGCGCGGCGAGGAACGCGTCGTTCAACGACCCGCCGACCGCCTTGGCCGCGGCCCGCAGCGGCGCGAACGGCACGTCGAGCGTCGCGAACCGCCACGACAGGCTGCGCTCGGCCAGCAGCGGGGAGCCCGACGCGTCCGGGTCGGCGAGGACGCGCTGCAGGGAGGACGCGTACGCGGCGGCGTCGCGCGCCGCCCGGTCGGGACGCCGCAGCGCGCCGAGCCGGCCGAGGCCGCCGGCGACCGCGCGCGGGACCGCGGTGGCGTCCTTCACGAGCTGCCGGGCGAGCACGTCGGTGGACGTCGTGCGCTCGGGCGGCAGCGGCGCGGGCTGCGGCTTGGCGGCGTTGTGCTCGCGCGTGGTCGAGTGCAGCATCCCGAGCAGCTGCACGCCGCCCATGCCGTCGGTGGTCGAGTGGTGCAGCTTCAGCAGGAACGCGCACTGCCCGTCGGGCAGGCCCTCGATCAGCACCGCCTCCCAGGGGGACCGCGCCTTGTCGAACGGCGTCATGGCGATCTGCTCGGCGACGCGCAACGCGTCCTCCCAGGTGCCGTCCCCGGCCAGCCGCACGCGCCGCACGTGGTAGTGCAGGTCGAAGTCGCGGTCGACCACCCAGGCGGGCATGCCGAGCCCGAGCGCGGGCTCCACGACGCGCTGGCGGAACCGCGGGACGAGCCGGGTCGCCCAGTCGCACGCGGCGACGAAGCGGTCCCAGTCCGGGGTCGTGTCGAGCAGCTCCAGCGACACGATCGTGGAGCGCAGCCGCGGGTCGCCCTCGGCGCGCCACATCAGCGCCTCGAGCGCGTTCATCTCCCGGGCCTGGCCCCAGGTCTGGTCGTCGGTGCTCACCATCACGCCACCTCGTGGTACTCGTGCTCGGCCGCGGCGCGCCGCAGGCCCCGGTAGGCCTCGCGCGGGTGGCGGCCGTCGTTGACGACGGCGTCGACCTCCTCCGCGATCGGCATGCGCACGTCGTGCTCGCGGGCCAGCTCGACCACCGTGCGCGCGGTCTTCACCCCTTCGGCGACCTGGCCCATCTCCGCCGTGATCTCCTCGAGCGTCTTGTCACGGGCCAGCGCCTCGCCGACGCGCCGGTTGCGCGACAGCGGGCTCATGCAGGTCGCCATCAGGTCGCCGAGCCCGGTGAGGCCGGCGAACGTCCGCTCCTGCGCGCCCATCGCGACACCGAGCCGGGTGATCTCGCTGAGGCCCCGCGTGAGGACCATCGCCCGCGTGTTGTCGCCGACGCCGAGGCCCTCGGCCATCCCGGCGGCGATCGCGATGATGTTCTTCAGCACGCCGCCGAGCTCGCTGCCGAGCAGGTCCTCGTTGCGGTACACGCGGAACAGGTGGGCCGCGAACAGCGGCTGCAGCGCGCACGCGGTCGCCGCGTCGGGGAGCGCGACGACGGCCGCGGCGGCCTTGCCGTCGAGGACCTCACGGGCGAGGTTCGGGCCCGCGAGCAGCCCGACCGGGTGGCCCGGGAGCGTCTCGCCGATGATCTGCGTCGGGCGCAGCCGCGTCCCGGCCTCCAGGCCCTTGGCGAGCGACAGCACCGGCACCCACGGGCGGACGTGTGGGGCCGCCTCGGCGAGCACGTCGCGGATGCTGTGCGACGGGGTGCCGACGACGAGCACGTCGGCGTGCTCGGCGGCCTCGCGCAGGTCGCTCGTCGCGCGCAGCGACGGGGTCAGCGCCCGGTCCTCGAGGTAGCGGGAGTTCGTGTGCTGCTCGTTGATCTCGCGGGCCGTGTCGGCGCTGCGCGCCCACAGCAGCGTCGGCGTGTTGCCCGCCGCCAGCGACGCGACGGTCGTGCCCCACGAGCCGCCGCCCAGGACGGTCACCTGCACCGGCCGGCTCATCGGTCCAGCTCCAGCAGGCCGTTGCGCGGCCAGTCCTCGAGCGTCTCGACGAACATGCCGCGCACCTCCTCGACGTGGTCGTCGATCGTCTCGACCGCCCAGGCGGACGTGTCGACCGGGGGCAGGACCACGATCTCCACGGTGCCGGGGCGCAGCATCTGCGCGCCGCGCCACATCACCTCGCCGGCGTTGCGGATGACGATCGGCACCATCGGCACCTCGGCCTGCATGGCGATGTGGAACGGGCCCTTCTTGAAGCGGCCCAGCCGCGGGGTCGCCGAGCGCGTCCCCTCGGGCGCGATGACGAGCGAGACGCCCTCCTCGCGGACCTTGTCGACCGCCGGCTGCATCGCGGCCTTCGCCTGCTCGGTGTTGCCGCGCTCGACGAACGCGACGCCGGCGAGCTGGAACAGCTGCCCGAAGCCCGGGACGTTCTTCGCCTCCTTCTTCGCGACGCCGGTGAAGCCGCCGCGCAGGAGCTTCATCACGAGGATCGGGTCGAGCTTGCTCTGGTGGTTGAAGACGAACACGCACGGCCGCGCGCTCCACAGGTGCTCGTGGCCGCGCACGACGTCGACGTCGATCCCGGCGATCGACAGGCCCAGGTCGGACCCGACCCCGCCGGTGATGTCGAGCAGCGTGTCGCGCTTGCGGTTCAAGGCCGCGAGGCCGAGGCCGGCGCCGAACGCGGTCGCGAACGCGCCGTAGAACCCGGCGGTGCGGACGAGCTCGCCGACGCTCGGCAGCGTGCCGCCCCGCGGGACGCAGTCGAGGATCGGCCAGCCCTCGAGCTCCGCATGCGCGCGCAGCACCTTGTGGGGGAGACGGCGACCGGGTTCCCGCAGGTCTCCAGGAACTCGATGTCCTCGCCGCCGTTGGAGTACGCGAACGACGCGTCGAGGTCGAGGTCCTCCTGCGCGGCGAGCTCGCGGACCGCGCGCGCCTTGCCGTCCGCCCACAGCGGCGGCCCGGAGGTGCGGCCGGTGATGATCCCGTCGACGACCTCGACCGGCGTGCAGAGCACGTGGTCGACGTCGAGCTCGCGGGCCATCGGGTCGACCTGGAAGCGCGTGGCGCTCGACGCGAGCGCGAGCGTGTGGCCCTTGGCCTTGTGGGCGCGGACGATCTCCCAGACCTCCGTGTGCAGCCGGCCGGCGATCTCGTGCTTGAACAGGCGGTCGCCGAGCGCCTCGATCTCCGGCAGCGGCCGGCCCTTCCAGGCGCCGAGCGACAGCTCCAGGAACGCGGCGAACTCCTCCGCGGACTCGATCCCCTGCGCGCTCATCAGCGCGGTCCGCGCGAGCTCGATCGGGCCGAGGTCGCCGGTGAGGATGCGGTGCTTGTAGAACGTCTGGGCGCTGTAGCCGGTGATGACGGTGCCGTCGTAGTCGAAGAACGCACCGACCTGCGGCCCGTCGGGCGCCGCGGCGATCGCGGCCAGGCGGCGCTCAAGCGGCGTCGTCATCGAGCACCCCCTCCAGCAGGGCGGAGTCGAGCTGGCCGATCCGGGCGAGCCGGTCGACGACGTCGCGGACCTCGTCGCGCCACGCCTCGCGGGCGACGCGGACCTCGTCGCGGCCCGGGTCGACGAGGTCGCGGTTGGCGGCGAGCTGCAACGCGGAGGCGAACAGCTCCTGGGAGACGGACTCGGCACCGTGCAGGCGACCCTGCAGCAGCATCTGGCGTCCGACGCCCAGGCAGGTGTCCAGGAACGCGGCGCGGTCGAAGCCCTCGCGCGGGTCGCGCGCGGCGAGCTGCTCGGCGACGACGAGCTGCGCGTCGACGAACGAGCGCAGCGCCCGGTCGGCGACGAGCGTGCGGCGACCGGCGAGCAGCCGGGCGGCCGGGACCCGCTCCCAGTCCGGGTCCATGTGGGCCATCTCGGCGCGCAGCTCCTGCAGAAACCGCTCCTTCGGCCCGAAGAAGAACTCGAACTTCAGGAGGTCGCGGAGCGCGAGCGCGTCCTGCGTGGCGGCCGCGATCGGGTCCTGCGGCGGCGGGTCGGCGCTGGCGGCGCGCAGCAGCGCGAGCTCCGCGATCGCCCGGACGACGAAGTGGTGCAGCGCCCCGTTGCGGTAGAAGGCCGCGACGTGGTGGTGGCCGGGGGCGATCTGCCACACGGGTTCGGTGCCGCCGTCGAAGCACTGGGCGACCCCGGCCTCGCAGAGCGCGTCGAGCACGCGGCGGACCGCGGCGGGCCGGCGCAGCTCCCCGACCTGGCCGGGGATCTCGCGGGCCTCGACGTGCTCGAGCAGCGGCGTGATGACGCGCCGGACCTGCTCGAGCGTCAGCGCCCGGTCGCGGACGCCGAGCAGCGCGAGCGTCACGAACGACGTCGACGCCAGCGGCGTGGTGCGGTTGATCCCGTCGCAGATCCGGAACGCGACCTTCTCGAGGCGGGCGCGGCCCTCGCCGGCCTCCGCGAGCGCGTCGCGCAGCGAGAACGGCTCGCCGAAGCGCACCTGCGCCCGCCCGACGTTCGTGCGCTGGGCGCGGATGTAGTTCGCCAGCCAGCCCAGGCCCTCGCCCTTCTTCGTCGCGCCGCCCTGCTCGGCGGCCATCGCCCCGACCTCCTGGAGCTGGTCGTAGACCATCGAGGTCGGCACGAGGATGACGTCCTCGACGCGCTCGTCCTGCAGCGTCTGCGCGAGGTAGTGCAGGAGCCCGTACTTCGGGGGGCGCAGCTTGCCGGTGCGCGTGCGGCCGCCCTCGAGGTACCACTCGACGTTGAAGCGCTTGGCGGCGAGGTGCGCGAGGTACTCGCGGACGGCGAGCTTGTAGACGGGGTCGTCGCCGAACGTGCGCCGGATGAAGATCAGGCCGGCGCGCTTGCCCAGCGGACCGATCGGCCAGAACGACAGGTTCGCGCCGCCGAGGACGTGGTTGCGCGGGAAGTCGTGGTCGTGGAGGACCTGGGCGAGGACCAGCGGGTCCGCGTAGGAGCGGTGGCTGGGGAGGAACACGAGCGCGTGGCGGCGGTTGAGCTCGCGCAGCCGCTCGAGGCTCTGCACGTCGACGTCGACGTCCCACGCGTTGGCGTGCAGCGGCCGCATCACGAGCCGCCACGCGTCGATCGCCAGGCGGCTCTGGACGGCGGCGACCTCCTGGAGGCAGTCGGTCGCCTCGGCGAGCACCTCCTCGTAGGGACGGTCGAGCCTCGTGGCGAGCTCGGCGACCTTCTCGCGGAACACCTTCGACGCGGTGATCTGCTCGGCGACGAGCCGCGGGACCTTGTAGCGGTCCCCGATGATCGCGCGCTCGGCCCGCTCGCAGGCGAGGTGTCCCTGCCGGGCGACGAACGCCCCGAGCGCCTCGCCGCCGCCCCCGGGCCGGCCGGCCTCCGCGCGGAAGCGGCGGCGCAGGTCCATCGCGTGCGCGGGCTCGCCGGCGGTCACGGTGACGCGGTCGGGCTCGCGCCGCGCGATCCGCGCCTGCAGCCGCGACCAGGGACGGTGCGGGTTGGTCAGGGCGAGCAGGTCGGCGGGCCGGACGCTGCGGTCGCCGTCGCGCTCGCGCGGCAGCCAGGTGACCCGCACGGGCAGGA
Organism: Conexibacter sp. W3-3-2; assembly: GCF_009707605.1. Lineage (NCBI taxonomy): Bacteria > Bacillati > Actinomycetota > Thermoleophilia > Solirubrobacterales > Conexibacteraceae > Conexibacter > Conexibacter sp. W3-3-2. Next base: position 3,557,641 of record NZ_WLYW01000001.1, read on the forward strand.
CCAGCGGGTCGTCCCCGCGCTCCAGCCGGCGGCCGAGCCCGGGGTCGTCGTGGTCGAGCTGCTCGGCCCCGGGATGGTGCTCGCCCGCCCAGGTGGCGATGAGCTCCCGCTCCGTCGGGGTCCGCGCGTCCACCAGCAGGACGACGGGATCGGTGATCGATCGACGCTCGGTGACGGTGGCCATGCACGGAGCCTCCCCGACGCGCCGGGGTGCAGGCATCGTCCGCGGGCGACGAACCCACCGGGTGACGGGCTGTGCGCGGCGCACAACCCGCGCAGGCTCAGTCGCCGCGGCGGCGCTCGAACAGCAGGCTCGCGACGTGCAGGGCGATGACGTCGTCGAGGCTGCGCAGGTCCAGGCCGGTGCGCTCGCTGATGCGCCCGAGCCGGTAGCGGGCCGTGTTGACGTGCACGTGCAGGCGGCGCGCGGCGACCTTGACGTTCAGGTCGCTCGCGACGTAGCTGGCGAACGTGTGCAGCAGCTGGCCGCCGTCGGCGGCGTCCTCCTCGAGGAAGCGGCGCAGCGGCTCGGGGACGAGCGTCCACGTCGTGTCCCCGGCGCGCAGCGCCATCCAGTCCAGCGGGGCGAGCGTGGGGAGGGCGAGGACGCCGCCGCCGGTCGGCACGCGGGCCCGGGCGCGGCGGGCGTCGGCGATCGCGTCGCGTGCCCCGTCGGGCAGCGCGTGCCGGGCGCTGACGCCGAGCGCGAGCCGCACGGGCCCGTCGGCGAGTCGCCGCCAGGCGCGCTCGAGCGCGGCGACGACGTCGTCGAGCTCCTCGGCGACGACGGGACGGACGATCACGATCTCGTCGTCGACGAGGCCGGCGAGCGGCAGCATCACGGGCTTGCCCGCGCGCGCGAGCGCGCCGACCGCGCTGGTCAGGGTGCGCCCGGCGGTCGCGGTCGTCACCGCGCGGGCGCTGACCGCGACGACCGACGCGCCGGGCACGAGGCCGAGGTCGCGCGCGAGGTCGCCGAGCCCGTGCAGCTCGGGGTCGCCGCCCTCCAGCAGCGTGTCGAGCAGCGCCCGGCGCCGTTCGGTGCCGCCGCTGCGCGTGACCTCGCGGGCCTCGACCCAGGCCTGAGCGGCGAGCGCGCCCGCGACGTCCATGAGCTCCAGCAGCCGCGCCCCGACGAGGACGACGGCGGCCGGGTCCCCGGTCTCCCCGGCGATCGCGGCGACGCGCTCGTAGATCGTGCGCTGCGCGATCCGCAGGCCGCGCGTCGTCTGCTCGATCCAGTCGCCGCGTGCGGCGCGCGCCTCGATCGCCGGGCGCAGCACGGCGACGTCCTCGACGTCCAGCGGCCGGTCGTGGTCCAGGGCGTCGGCGAGCGTGTCGACGAGCGCCCCGACCTCCTCGCCCAGCCGCGCGACGGCGTCGTCGTCGAGCTCGGCGAACGCGGGGACCTCGACGCGCCGCTCGAGCAGCACCGCGACGAGGTCGTCGCGCTCGGCGCGGAGCGCGCGGGCGATGCGACTGGTGGGCACGTCGGGCCGGTCGGTGCGGGTGCTCGGGGCGATCGGGCGAGCGTACCGCCGCGACGCGGCTCGCAGGGAGGGTCCCGCGGATAGGCTCTGCGCCGTGGAGCGGATCGGGGTGATCGGAGCGGGTCCCGCCGGGCTCGCGGCGGTGCGGGAGCTGACCGCGGCGGGGCTCGACGCGGTCGCGTTCGAGCGCGGCGCGCGGGTCGGCGGGGTGTGGACGCTGGAGGACCGGCCGACGGCCGCGTACCGCTCGCTGCACCTGATCACCTCGCGCGAGCGCACGGAGTTCGCCGCCTTCCCGCTGCCGCCCGGGACCGCCGACTACCCGTCCCGGGACGCGGTGGGCCGCTACCTGGAGTCCTACGTCGAGCACTTCGGGCTCGCCGACCGGCTGCGGCCGGGCAGCGGCGTCGCCCGGGCCGAGCGCGACCCGGCGGGCGGCTGGACGCTCACGCTCGACGACGGCGGCACCGAGGAGGTCGACCGCCTGGTCGTCGCCAACGGGCACAACGCGGTGCCGAAGTGGCCGGAGCCCGCCTACCCGGGGGCGGACGCGTTCGCGGGCGAGCAGCTGCACGCCGTCGACTACGACGACGCGCGCGCGTTCGAGGGCCGGCGCGTCCTCGTCGTCGGCATGGGCAACAGCGCGATGGACATCGCCTCGGACCTGTCGCTCGTCGCCGACCACGTCGTCCTGTCGGTGCGGCACGGCAGCTGGGTCGTCCCCAAGCGCCTGCTCGGCAAGCCGGCCGACCAGGTGACGAGCCCGTGGGCGGCGGTGCACGTGCCGCTCGCGCTGCGCCAGGCGGTCTCGCAGACGCTGCTGCGGCTCGTCAGCGGCCCGCCGGAGCGCTACGGGCTGCCGAAGCCGCAGCGTGGCCTGTTCGAGGACCACCCGACGATCTCCGACACGATCCTCAGCCGGATCAGCCACGGGCGGATCACGCCGCGGGGCGCGATCTCGCGGCTGGAGGCCGACGGGGTCGTGTTCGCGGACGGGGTGCGCGAGCAGCTCGACGCGATCGTCTGGTGCACGGGCTACCGGGTCGACATGCCGTTCCTGGACCCGGCGCTGCTGGGTCCCGAGCCGACCGAGCTGCCGCTGTACAAGCGGGTCTTCCACCTCGACGTGCCCGACCTGCACTTCGTCGGCTACATGCAGTCGACGGGGTCCGCGTTCCCGATCGTCGAGCGGCAGTCCGCGCTGCTGGCCGCCGCGCTGACCGGCCGCTGGGCGCCCCCGTCCCGCGCGGAGATGGCCGCGGACTGCGCGCGTCGCCGCGCCGACGCGGTCCGGCGCTGGGGCGATCGCGGACGGCCCGCGATGCGCGTGGACTTCGACCGCTACATGCACGAGCTGGCCGCGGAGCTCGAGGCGGGCGCCGCCCGGGTCGCGACGGTGGCGGCATGAGGCGCGCGATCATCACCGGTGCTGGCGGCGCGTTCGGCACGGCGCTGACCGCGCAGCTGCGCGAGCGCGGCTGGCGGACGGTCGGCCTGGACCTGCGCGGCGACGGCGACGACGTCCTCGCCTGCGACGTGACCGACGAGGCGGCGGTGCCGGCCGCGGTCGCGGCGGCGGTGGAGCGCCTGGGCGGCGGGGTCGACGTGCTCGTCAACAACGCGGGGATCGGCGGGCCGGCCAGCGCGGGCGCGCCGCCCGGCGAGGTCGTGCGGCGGATGCTCGACGTGAACCTCCTCGGCGCCTGGACGGTGACCGCCGCGACGATCGACCACCTCGTCGCCTCCCGCGGCCGGGTCGTGCTGCTGGGCTCGCGGATGTCGTTCCTCGGCCTGCCGCTCGGCGCCGCCTACGGGGTCTCCAAGCGGGCGCTCGGCGCGTACGCGGACGCGCTGCGGGCCGAGTACGGCACGCACGTCGGGGTGACGTGCGTGCACCCGGCGTTCGTGAAGACGCCGATCCACGACCGCACGCGTGAGGCGGGCCTGCAGCTGGAGGGCTTCTCCACCGAGGAGCCGATCGCGCAGGTCATCGCCACCCTCGTCCGCGCGTGCGAGGCGCCGCGGGCGCGCCGCGACCTGGCAGTGACGCGCGGCGGCGCCCTGCAGATCGCCGCCGCCCGGCACCTGCCCGCCGTGGTCGACCGCGTCGTCGCGCGCACCCTGCGCGGCCGCATCGCCGACGGCGCCCTGGACGCCGCCGAGATCGCCCGCGGCCTGCGCGAGCGCCACGGGCGCCCCTGACCCCGGGCGGCGGTGGGCGCCGCGGGGCGTGCGGCTGGGGCGTGGCCTGGTCGGCGGGTGGGTGACCGCCGTGCGAACTCCGCGCGTGGTGGGGGAGACGTACGGCGGTCGCGCGGCCGGGCGTTCAGAGGACGACGACCTGCCGGACGCCCTCGCCGCGCGCGAGGCGGTCGAACGCCGGGTTCAGCTCGTCGAGGCCGATGCGGTGGGTCAGCAGCTGCTCGACCGGAAGGCGGCCGGCACGGTGCAGGGCGATGAAGCGCGGGATGTCGCGCGCCGGCACGCACGATCCGAGGTAGGAGCCCTTCAGCGTGCGCTCCTCGGCGACCAGCGACACGGCCGGGATCGTCAGCATCCGGTCGGGGTGCGGCAGGCCGACCGTCACGGTCGTGCCGCCGCGGCGCGTCGCCGCGTAGGCCTGCCCGAGCACGTCGGCGTTGCCGACGGTCTCCAGGACGACGTCGGCCCCGGTCCCGCCGGTCGCGTCGCGGACCGCGGCGACGACGTCCTCGTCGGCGAGCACCGCGGCGTCGGCGCCGAGCGTGCGCGCGAGGTCGAGCTTCTCCTGCACGCGGTCGACGACGACGATCCGCCCGGCCCCGCACAGCACGGCCCCGAGCAGCGCGGCGAGCCCGACGCCGCCGAGCCCGAACACGGCGACCGAGTCGCCCGGACGGATCTGGGCGCCGTAGACCGCCGCGCCCACGCCGGTGAGCACCGCGCAGCCGAACAGCGCCCCGAGGTCGTACGGGAGCGCCGGATCGATCCGCACCGCGGAGCGCTCGGAGACCACCACGTGCTCGGCGAACGCGCTGACGCCGAGGTGGTGGTGCATCACGTCGTCCTCCGGGGAGACCCAGCGCCGCTCGCCGCTGAGCAGCGTGCCCGCGGCGTTCGCGGCGGCGCCCGGCTCGCACAGCGCGGCGCGCCCGTCCTGGCAGGGTCCGCACGCCCCGCAGACGGGCACGAACGCGAGCGCCACGTGGTCGCCGACCGAGAACGCGGAGCGCCCGCCGACCGCCACGACCTCGCCGGCCGCCTCGTGGCCCAGCGCCATCGGCATCACCCGCGGGCGCGACCCGTCGATCACCGACAGATCGGAGTGGCAGAGCCCGGCGGCGTGCACGCGCACGAGCAGCTCGCCCGGACCGGGCGGCGCGAGCTCCAGCTCGGTGACGGTCAGCGGCGCGGAGGTCGCGTACGGGGCGGGCAGTCCCATCTCCCGCAGGACGGCGGCACGGGTGCGCATCAGGCCTGCACCTCCAGCTGCTCCAGCGCGCGGCGCAGCTCGTCGGGGATCGGGGTGGACCGGCGCGACGCGCGGTCGACGAACACGTGCACGAACCAGCCCTCCGCCTGCGGCTCCTCGGCGCCCTCGCGGAACAGGCCGATCTCGTAGCGCACGCTCGAGCTGCCGAGCTTGCCGACGCGCAGCGCCGCCTCGACCGTCTCCGGGAACGCGAACGGGCCCTTGTAGGAGCAGTGCGACTCGGCGCAGAGGCCGATGACGTCGCCCTCGTGGATGTCGAGGCCGCCCTGGGCGATCAGCCACTGGTTGATGACCGTGTCGAAGAACGCGTAGTACTGGACGTTGTTGACGTGCCCGTAGACGTCGTTGTCCGCCCACCGGGTGGGGATCTGGGCGACGTGGGCGTAGCCGGAGCGCATGGACGCCAGGCTACCCGCACGCGGTTCGCGGCCGCGGGGTCCGGGCATCACCGGGCGGATGACGGCGCACGAGCTCGCGACCCCCACGATCCAGGACGCGGTCGGCGCGTTCGTCGACGAGGTGGTGCTGCCGCACGTCGCCGACTGGGACCGCGACGACGTGCTCCCCGACACGGCCTGGGAGCAGCTCGTCGCGCTCGGCGTGCCCGGTGCGCTCGTGCCCGTCGAGCACGGCGGTGCCGGCCGCACGGTCGCCTCGATGGTGCCGGTGTGGCGGACGCTGTCACAGGGCTGGATCTCGCTGACCGGGGCGGTCAACCCGACCGGTCTGGCGACCGCGCTGCTCGTGCGCGACGGCACCCCGGCGCAGCGGGAGCGCTGGCTGCCCCGGTTCGCCGACGGGACCGCGCACGCCGCGTTCTCGATCACCGAGCCGCAGGCGGGCAGCGACCTCGCCCGCCTCGAGACGACCGCGACGCCCGAGCGCGACGGCCTCACGCTCCGCGGGCGCAAGCGCTGGGTCGCGGGCGGGGTCAGCGCCGACGTCGTGTTCCTGCTCGCCCGGGTCGACGGCGAGCTGTCGTGCGTCGTGCTGCCCGCCGACGGGCGCGGCACCGCGAGCTGGCAGGTCGACGAGATCGACAAGGTCGGCTACCGCGGGGTGGAGTCCGCCGCCTACCGCTTCGCCGCGCACCACGAGCCGACCGCGGAGATCCTCGGCGGCCCCGACCGCGTGGGGGCCGGGGCCCGGCAGATGCTCGGGGCGCTCGGCGTCGGCCGGGTGAACGTCGCCTGCCGTGCGTTGGGCATCGTCGACCGGGCGCTCGCCGTCGCGCTGCAGGAGTCGACCGGCCGGGAGATCGGGGACGGCCTGCTCGGCGACCACACGCACGTCCAGCTGCGCGTCGGCGAGCTGCGCGCGCGGCTGATGGCGGCCGAGTCGCTGACCGAGCGGGCCGCGTTCGCCGTCGACGAGGAGGCCGAGAACGCGCGCGAGCTGTCGACCGCCGCGAAGGTCGTCGCCTCGGACACCGCGGTCTGGGCGGTCGATCTCGCCGCGCGCCTGTCCGCGAGCCGCTCCTACCGTGCCGGGGACGAGCTCGCGCGGCTGCGTCGCGACGCGCCGCAGACGCAGATCGGGGAGGGCGCCAACGACGCGCTCCTGCTGGCGCTGGGCCGCGGGGAGATCGCCGGGGCCAGCTGAGGCCGACGGCGGGTCAGACCGCGGCGGACAGCCCGCCCGGCCGGTGGTGCTGCAGCGCCACGGCGTGCAGCTCCTCGTCAGCCACGTCGAGCGCGAACCAGACGCGGGTGCCGCCGTCGGCGTCCACGCCCCACTCCTGGGCGAGGGTGGCGACGAGGTGCACGCCCCAGCCGGAGCCCTGCGAGGGGTCCGGACGGGAGGGGTCGGGCTCGAAGCCTTCGCCGTCGTCGCGGACCTCGACGACGAGCCGGCCGCGCTCGCGGCGGATCTGCACGCGGACGGCGGTCCCGGCGCCGTGACGGATCGCGTTGGTGACGACCTCGGACATCAGCAGCCGCGCCCGCTGTCGCACGTCGGGCGGCAGGGCGGGCTCCACCGTGTCGATCAGCGCGCGCGCGTACGCGACCGACTGCGGGGCCGCGGCGAGCGTGCGATCGACCTGGGCGGGGCGGGCCATCTCCCCCGGTCGTTCCCATTCGCGCCCGTCTTGAACATCATCCGCGCATTCTGCAGCGGTTCATCCGCAGCCCGACCAGCCGCCGTCGAGGGGGATGACGGTCCCGGTGAGGTACGCCCCCGCGCGCGAGGACAGGAAGATCGTCAGCCCGGCGGCGTCCTCGTCGCTGCCGATCCGTCCCAGCGGGACCTGGGCCGCGACGGCGGCGCGCCCCTCCTCGCTGCTGAGCAGGAACGCGGTCATCTTGCTCTCGAACGGGCCCGGGGCGATCGCGTTGACCGTGATCTGCTCGCCCGCGAGCCGCTTGGCGAGGTGCCGCGTCAGCATGTGCACGGCCGCCTTCGAGGCGCTGTAGGAGTAGTTCTCGGTGAGCGGGACCTTGATCCCGTCGACCGATCCGATGTTGATGACCCGGCCCGGGTCCTCGGCGCTGGCGGCGGCGCGCAGCTGCGGCAGCAGCGCGACGGTGAGGTGGAAGATCCCCTCGACGTTCACGTGGCTGACGCGGTCCCAGCCGGACTGCGGGAACTCCTCCAGCGGCGCGCCCCAGGTGGCACCCGCGTTGTTCACGAGCACGTCGAGCCGGTCGGTGCGCTCGCGCACCGCGTCGGCGAGCGCGACCGCCCCCTCCTGCGTGGAGACGTCCGCGACGATCGCCTCGGCGCCGATCTCCTGCGCGGCGGCGACGATGTCGGCCTCCTTGCGGGAGGAGACGAGGACGCGCGCGCCCGCGTCGACGAGGCCGCGCGCGATCATCAGGCCGATGCCGCGCGAGCCGCCGGTGACGAGCGCGACCTTGCCACGGACGTCGAAGAGCTCAGTGCTGGGGATCATGGGCGGCATCCTCGCGCACCCAGGCGAGGAAGGCCACGACCGCGAACGCGGCGCCCAGCGCGACGACCGCCCCCCAACCCGCGAGCGCGTACGCGGCCGCCGCACCGGCCGACCCGACCGCGCCCCAGAGGAAGTTGTGCGCCATGTAGGCGGTGTTCAGCCGCGAGCGCGCCTCTGGCCGCAGCGTGAAGATCGCGGCCTGGTTGGAGATGTGCTGGCCCTGGACGCCGAGGTCGAGCACGACGATCCCGGCGATCACCGCGGCCAGCGACGAGCGGCCGAACGCGAGCAGCGCCCAGCCGAGCAGCACGCACGCCCAGAACCCGCCGGTGGCCTCGCGCAGCCGGCCGCGGTCGGCGAACCGCCCGGCCGCCTGCGCGGACAGCGCGCCCGCGAGGCCGAACAGCCCGAAGAGGCCGACGGTGGCGTCCCCGTAGTCGTAGGGGGCGTCGGTCAGCAGGAACGTCAGCGACGTCCACAGCACGCTGAAGGTCGCCATCCCGGCGGCCCCGTAGAGCATCCGGCGGCGCAGCAGCGGCTCCTCCCGGACGAGTCCCGGGATCGAGCGCAGCAGCCCGCGGTAGCCGCCCTCCACCTGGGCGGCGATCCGCTGGCGCGGCAGCGCCCGCCAGAGGACGAGCGCGAGCACGAGCATCAGGACCGCGGCGGCCGCGTAGACCGACCGCCAGCCGAACGCGTGCGACAGCACGCCGCTGACGGTCCGGGCGGCGAGGATGCCGATGAGCAGGCCGCTCATGACGGTGCCGACGACGCGCCCGGACTCCTCGGGCGGGGCGAGCGTCGCGGCCATCGGCACGAGCACCTGCGCGACGACCGCGGTGACCCCGACGGCCCCGAGGGCGGCGGCGAGCACGGCGAACGACGGAGCCGCCGCGGTGAGCGCGAGCGCGAGGGCGCACGCGAGCAGCAGCCGGACGATCAGCGCGCGCCGCTCGAGCAGGTCGCCGAGCGGGACGATCAGCACGAGCCCGGCGGCGTACCCGAGCTGGGTGGCGGTGACGACGACGCCGGCGAGGCCGGTGCTGACGTCGAGCTTGCCGGCGATCGTGTCGAGCAGCGGCTGCGCGTAGTAGAGGTTCGCGACGGCGGCACCGCACACGACCGCGAGCAGGAGGACGAGCCGGCGGCTCACTCCGTCAGCGCCTCGGCCACGTCCCCCTCGACGGCGTGCCGGTCGCCCCCGGCGTCGCGGCGCGCGTGGATCGTCCGCAGGAAGCGCTCGATCGTCTCGACCACGGGCGCGGTGCGCCACGAGGGGATGACGTCGAAGGCGTGCTCGCCCCCCGCGAGCTCGACGTACGCGACCGGGGCGCGCGACACGGCGCGCAGCTCCTCGACGAACGTGCGCGCCTGCACGACGGGGATCAGCGAGTCCGCGTCCCCGTGCACGACGAGCATCGGCGGCGCGTCGGCGGTCATCCGGTGGCGTGGCGAGGCGGCGCGGAAGGCGTCGGGGTCGCGGGCCAGGCGTCGCTTCAGCACGAGCGGCTCGAGCACCCACGGGTGCAGCAGCGGCAGGCTCGTGCGCTCCTCGTCGACGAAGTCGTAGACGCCGTAGAACGGCACCGCCGCCTGCACGGTGGTGTCTGCGTCCTCGAAGCCGGGCTGCAGGAGCGGGTCGTTCGGCGTCAGCGCGGCGAGCGCGCTGAGGTGCCCGCCGGCGCTGCCGCCGGTGATCGCGACGAAGTCGGGGTCGACGCCGTACTCGTCGGCGTGCTCGCGCACCCAGGCGATCGCCCGCTTGACGTCGACGACGTGGTCGGGCCAGGTCGCGAACGGCGAGAGCCGGTAGTCGATGTTGAACCCGACCCAGCCGCAGCGCGCGAGGTGGTTGAGCAGCGGGATGCCCTGCTCCTTGCGGCTGCCGAGCACCCAGCCGCCGCCGTGGACCTGCACGATCGCGGGGCGCCGCACGCCGGGAGCGGGGTCCTCGCGCGGGAGGTAGACGTCCAGGCGCCGCGGCCGCTCGTCGTCGTCGGTGTAGGGGACCCCGCGGACGTGCCGCACGTCGCGCGCGCGGAGCATCAGCAGCGGGAGGGCGATCTCCCGCCGGGGCACGCGGTGGGTCGTGTCCTCGTCGTCGAGGTCGAGCTCGGCGACCTGCCCGGCGACCGACACGCGCGCACCGCGGGCGGTCAGCGTCCACGCGATCCCGACCGTCGCGGACGCGAGCACGAGGAGCGCGCCGACGACGCCGGTCGGCTCGTCGAGCGCCCCGAGGGCGGCGAGCAACGCGGTCAGCAGCAGCCCCCCGACGACGAGCAGCGGGGTGAGCTCCCGCGCGACCCAGGAGGCGGGCCAGCGCACGAGGATCGTCCACCAGACGTGCCGGGGCCGGCGCGCGTTGAGCACGAGCGCGACGGACAGCAGGCCGAAGAGCAGCAGCAGGATCGACACGGTCAGGGCTGCTCCTCGTCGATGATCCCCAGGCCCAGGGCGGCGGCGAGCACGGGGGCGTGCTCGAGCAGGTCGCCCCAGGGCAGCCGGGCGCCGCGGAGCCCCTCGATCCCGCGCACGCCCTCGAGCCGGCAGCCGCGCAGCTCCACGCGCGAGCAGCTCGCACCTTCGAAGTCGGCGCTGCCCAGGTCGCAGTCCACGAACGCGACGGAGTGCAGCCGCGCGCCCGCGAAGGAGCTGTCCCGCAGCACGCAGTCCTCGAACACGACGCGCTCCATCGTCACCTGCGCGAAGGTCGCGAGGTCGACCCGGCAGTCGCGCACGACGACGTCGCGCAGGCGCGTGCCCATGAGCATGGCGCCGGTGCCGCGGCAGCGATGGACCTCCAGGCGCGTGACGTGGGCGCGGCGCGCGTCGACGTTCGCGAGGTCGCAGTCGCGCAGGACCGTGTCGACGAGGCTCACGCCGAGGAACCGCTGGCCGGCGTACCGGTCGGTGACCACGGGGGCGTCGTCCTCGGGCGCGACCGGGGTCGCGGGGCGGGCGGGGACGGCCACGGGTTCAGCGTACCGGGGGCCGATGGCGGGCCAGCTCGGCGGCGGCGGTGTCGCGGTCGCCGAAGGCGCGCATGTCGTGGATGCGCCCGTCGCCGTCGGTGCGGTAGGTGAAGTGCAGGTGCTCGGCCAGGAGGGTCTGCTCGTCGTCGGCGATGCGCCGGTGCCCGGCGACGAGGACGCCTTCACCGTGCGGCTCGAACGTGAACGGGGCGGCGATGAACCGCTCGTCGCGCGCGTCGAACGAGGCGAAGAACGCGCGGATGCCGTCGTGCCCGTCGAACCGCTGGCCGTCGGCGGCGACGAAGACGGCGTCGGGGGCGACGACCTCGAGCGCGGCGTCGGGCCCGCCCTCGCGCAGGAGGACCCACATGCGGCGGACGATCTCGAGCGGCTCCCGGGTCACGCTGCCCGGGAGCCTACCCCCGGATCAGCGGGCCGCACCCCCGTCGGCGAACTCGCGCACGAGCGTCGCGCAGAACGCGGGCAGGTCGTCCGGGTTGCGGCTGGTCACGAGGCCGTCGGAGACGTGGACCTCCTCGTCGACCCACGTGCCGCCGGCGTTGCGCAGGTCGGTGGCGACCGACGGGAACGAGGTCAGCGTGCGGCCCGCGACGACGCCCGCGTCGATCAGCGTCCAGGGCGCGTGGCAGATCGCGGCGACGGGCCGGCCGTCGTCGAAGAACGCGCGGACGAACGCGACGGCGTCCTGGTCGGCGCGGAGGCTGTCGGGGTTCGCGACGCCACCGGGGAGGACGAGCGCGTCGAAGTCGGTGGCCTGCGCGTCGGCGACGGTGCGGTCGACCGTGAAGCGCTCGCTCGGGTCGATGTCGCCGTCCATGGAGGTGATCTCGCCGTCGGACAGGGACACGAGGACGGGGGTGCCGCCGGCCTGCTCGACGGCGTGCCACGGGTCGACGAGCTCGACGCGCTCGACGCCGTCGGCGGCGAGGAAGGCCACGGTGCGACCGGTGAGGGAGGGGGTCTGCGGAGTGCTCATGGCGTCGGGGTACCCGGGGTGCGCGGCGGGACACGGGGGCGCCTTGCACGAAAAACTACGGTTGTGCAGTATTTGCGCGCATGGGCCTCATCCCGAACCCCGCCGGCGACCTGCTCAAGCGCGTCGACATCACGCTGGCCAACGTCGATCCGGTGCTCTCGCGCGTGGACGACACGCTCGGCCACGTCGACCAGACCCTGGACACGGTCCGCGACACGCTCGGCGAGGTGTCGGGCACGCTGAAGGACGCGACGACGACGCTCGGCGACGTGCGCGAGCTGCTCGTCCGGCTGGAGGGCGAGCTGGCGCTCCTGCACCAGGTCCCCGACCTCGTCGCGAAGGTCGACGCGATCCACGCCGCGGTCGTCGTCAAAAGTTGACGCTGGCGTCATCTTTGGCGTAGGCTGGGGCGCATGAGCGATCCCCAGCTGCGCACGCCGCGCGTCGCGATCATCGGCGCCGGCATGTCGGGCATCGGCATGGGCTGCGACCTGCGCCGGGCCGGCATCGAGACCTTCCGGATCTTCGAGAAGTGGGACGGCGTCGGGGGCACCTGGCACGCCAACACCTACCCCGGCCTGCACTGCGACGTCCCCTCCCGCAACTACCAGTTCCGCTTCGCGCCGAACCCGAACTGGTCGCGCGTGTTCTCCCCGGGTCCCGAGATCCGGGCCTACCTCGAGCGCGTCGTCGACGACTTCCAGCTGCGCGACCGCATCTCGCTGCGCACCGAGGTCGACGAGGCGGTCTGGGACGAGGACCGGCACGTCTGGACGCTCACCACGAAGGCCGGCGAGGTCAGCGAGTGGGACTTCGTCATCACCGCCTGCGGCGGCCTCGTCGAGACCCGCACGCCGGACATCCCCGGCCTCGACGACTTCGAGGGCGCGCGCTTCCACTCCGCCGAGTGGGACCACTCCGTGCCGCTGGAGGGCAAGCGCGTCGCCGTCATCGGCACCGGCTCGACCGGCATGCAGATCACCAAGGGCCTCGCCGGGGTCGCCGGGCACTTCGAGCTGTACCAGCGCACCCCCCAGTGGATCCTGCCGATCCCCAACCGCCGCTACACCCGGCTCACGAAGTGGGCGATGCGCCGCTTCGGCGACCAGCTCGAGCCGCTGTTCTTCGCCGGCCACCAGAAGCTCACCGAGGGGTCCTTCGGCGTCGCCGTCGTCCAGCCCGGCTGGCAGCGCCGCCTGCTGTCGTGGATGTGCCGCAAGCACCTGGACTGGACGGTCCGCGACCCCGAGCTGCGGCGCCGCTTCACGCCCGACGACCTGCCGATGTGCAAGCGGCTGATCATCGGGACGGGCTTCTACCAGCTGTTCCGCCGGCCGGACGTCGAGCTCGTCGACGTCGGCATCGACCACATCGAGGCGCGCGGCATCGTCACCACCGACGGCGTCCTGCACGAGCAGGACGTGATCGTCACCGCGACCGGCTTCAACGCCCACCAGTTCGTGCGCCCGATGGAGCTCGTCGGCCTCGAGGGCCGGCGGCTGTCCGACGCGTGGGGCGAGCGGGAGCCCTACGGCTACCGCTCCGTCGCGATCCCCGGGTTCCCGAACGTCTTCATGCTCATCGGGCCGCACTCGCCGTTCGGCAACCAGTCGCTGTTCATCATCAGCGAGACCCAGCGCGCGTTCGCGATGGGGTGGATCGAGCGGTGGCGCCGCGGCGAGATCGCGTGGGCGACCCCGACCGACGAGGCCGCCGAGCGGTTCAACGCGGAGATGAAGCAGGCACTGCCGAACACGATCTGGACCAGCGGCTGCTCCTCCTGGTACATCGGCAAGGACGGCCTGCCGTCGGTGTGGCCGTGGCAGGCCTCCCATCACCGCGAGATCCTGCGCGAGCCCGAGCCCGCCGACTGGCGCGTCGAGCAGCCGCGCGAGCGCGAGCCCGCGCACGCGTAGCCGTCCCGTCCGGACGGGGGCACGCGGCGAACTGCTACGGTCGTCGCGTGCAGTCCGCCTTCCTCTAGGTCCTCGGTCGTCCGCCACACCGGCACCCGTCGCGCGCGCCTCCCGGGCCGCGCCGGGTCGACGTACCGCCCGCTGCTCCGCAGTCGAAAGGACCTTCCATGCACCTCGTCATGGCCGGCGTCACCGCGCCCAGCCACGTCTACCCGAGCCTCGCGCTGATCCGCGAGCTCGTCTCCCGCGGACACGACGTCCGCTACGCCGTCGGCGACCGCCTCGCCGACCTCGTCGCCCCGACCGGGGCGACCGTCTCCCCTACCGCTCCGTGCTGCCGACCACCGACGAGGCGTGGTCCGGCGACCCGGGCGAGGCGATGCAGCTGTTCCTCGACGAGGCCCGCGCCGGCTTCGACGTGCTCGTGGACGGCCCCGCCCCGGACGCCGTGCTCTACGACATCGGCGGGCTCGGGGCGCGGATCGCCGCGCACCGCTGGGGCGTGCCCGCGATCCAGCTGTCCCCCGCGATGGTCGCCTGGGACGGCTACCGCGAGGAGACGGCCGAGTTCACCGCGCAGCTGAAGGCGTCGGCGAGCGGGGCCCGCTACTTCGCGTCGCTCGGCGCGTGGCTGCGCGAGCACGGCGTGACGCTCGACGTCGACGACTACCTCGGGCTGCCGCCCGCGTGCGTGGCGCTGCTGCCGCGGGTGCTGCAGCCGCACGCCGACCGGGTCGGCCCGCACGTGGTGTTCGCCGGACCATGTGTCGACGAGGGTCGCCGCACGGGGTTCGTGCCGCCGGCCGGTGACCGGCCGCTGGCGTACGTGGCGCTCGGCACCTCCTACACGGACCGGCCGGACCTCTACCGCGCCGCGGTCGACGGGCTCGCCGACGCCTACCGCGTGGTCCTCGCCACCGGCAAGGTCGATCCGGCGACGCTCGGCCCGCTGCCCGACGGGGTGGTCGCGGCGCGTGCGCAGCCGCAGCTCGACGTGCTCGACCACGCGGCGGTGTTCGTCACGCACGCGGGCATGGGCTCGGCGTCGGAGGCGCTCTGGGCGGGCGTGCCGACCGTCGCGCTGCCCCAGGCCGTCGACCAGTTCACCAACGCCGAGCAGCTGGCCTGCGCCGGGGCGGGCGTCGTCCTCGCCGAGGACGCGGTCACCCCGGCGGGGGGTGCGGGCGGCGGTCGACGCGGCCGTGGCGCTCGCCCCGCGGGCCCGGACGCTGCGCGAGGAGGTGCGCTCCGCGGGCGGGGTCGTCGCCTGCGCGGACGCGGTCGAGCGGCTCGTCGGCGCCGGCCTCGGCGCCTGACCCTGGCGGGCCGGGGAGGTGGGCGTTACCCGCAGCTCACCTTCCCCGGGCCCAGCCATGGCCGTCGGTGCGGGACAACATGGGGGCGACGACCACCCGTCGCCCGGGATCCCCTCCCGGCTTCCCCGACCGACGGAGCACCATGTCCCCTCGCAGCACCGCCGCCCTGGCCGCCCTGACCGCCGTCCTCGCCACGCCCGCCCTCGCGCTGGCCGGTGCAGGCGACCGTGACCACGACCGCATGCCCGACCGCTGGGAGCGCAGCCACCAGCTGTCCACGCGCAGTGACGACAGCGCCCGCGACACCGACCGCGACGGCCTGACCAACCGCGGCGAGTACCTCTCGGGGACCGACCCGCGCGACCGCGACAGCGACGACGACGGCGTGCGCGACGCCCGCGAGGACCGCGACCGCGACGGGGTCTCCAACGCGCGCGAGATGCGCGACGGCACGAGCCCCTGCGACCGCGACAGCGACGACGACGGCGTGCGCGACGACCGCGACCACGGCGACGACGATCGCGGCGGCGACCGCACGGAGGACCGCAGCGACGACGACCGCGACCACGACCGCAGCGACGACGACCGCAGCGACGACTGACCCGCCGCCGCGGCACCGCTGACACCGGCGGGCCCGCTCGCGCCCCACCCCACGCGGGGTGGGGCGCGGTATCGCTCAGGCGACCGTCCAGGTGTCGCCGGCGTGGAGGAGCCCGTGGAGGTCCTGCGCGCTCGGCGCCGCCGGCGGCGGCACGTCGGCCTGGTACACCGGGCGGGACACGTCGCGGAACACGCCGATCGGGGTCGGCCCGTCGGGGTGCGAGGACAGCCGCGAGAGCGCGAACGCGAGCGCCGGGTTCTCCCGACGCGCGTCGTGCACGACGATCCGCGACTCGTCCGCGTCGGCGAGCGCCACGACCTCGAGGTCGCCGTCCGCGCCGTGGACGACCGCGCGGCGCGCGTCGTCCGGACCCCACACGACGGGCTCCCCGTCGACGAGGCGGATCTGGTTCAGCGCCGCGTGGTCCTTGTCGGTCAGCGCGGTGAACGCCCCGTCGTTGAACACCGGGCAGTTCTGGTAGATCTCGACGAGCGCGGTGCCCGGGTGGGCGGCCGCGGCCCGCAGGACCTCCGGCATGTGCTTCTTGTCCTTGTCGATCGTGCGGGCGACGAACGTGGCGTCGGCGCCGAGCGCGAGCGACACCGGGTTGAACGGCGCGTCGCTGGAGCCGAACGGCGTCGACTTCGTGACCTTGCCGCGCTCGGAGGTCGGCGACACCTGGCCCTTGGTCAGCCCGTAGATCTGGTTGTTGAACAGCAGGATCTTCACCGGCACGTTGCGGCGCATCGCGTGGATGAGGTGGTTGCCGCCGATCGACAGCGCGTCGCCGTCACCGGTGACGACCCAGATCGAGAGGTCGTCGCGCGCCGTCGCCAGGCCGGTGGCGAGCGCGGGACCGCGGCCGTGGATGCCGTGCATCCCGTACGTGTCCATGTAGTAGGAGAAGCGCCCGGCGCAGCCGATGCCGGACACGAACACGACGTTCTCCGGCGGGATGCCGAGCTCGGGCATGAAGCCCTGGACCGCCGCGAGGATCGCGTAGTCCCCGCAGCCCGGGCACCAGCGCGTCTCCGCGTCGGACTGGAAGTCCGCCTTCGTGAACGGGGTCTCGATCGTGCTCATGACTGACGCTCCAGGATGGCCTGCTCGATCTCGGGCGCGAAGAGCGGCCGGCCCTCCACCCTGCTGTAGGACTCGATGTCGACGAGGTAGCGGGCGCGCAGCACCATCGCCAGCTGCCCGCAGTTCATCTCCGGCAGCAGCACGCGGTCGTAGGACCGCAGCACGTCGCCGAGGTTCGCGGGCAGCGGGTTGAGGTTGTGCAGGTGCGCGGTGGCGACCTTCGCGCCGGACTCGCGCGCGCGGCGGGCGCCCGCCCGGATCGCGCCGCGGCTGGACCCCCAGCCGAGCACGAGCAGCGTCGCGTCCTCGTCGCCGTCGACGACGACGTCGGGGACCTCGATCCCGGCGACCTTCGCGGCACGCACCTCGGTCATGCGCGCGTGGTTGGGGCCCTCGTAGCTGATCGCGCCGGTCAGCTCCGCCTTCTCCAGTCCGCCGATGCGGTGCTGCAGCCCGGGGGTCCCGGGGATCGCCCACTGGCGCGCGAGGTCGTCGTCGCGCGAGTAGGGGAGGAACACGTCGTCGTCGGACGGCGCGCTGGTCCGGAACCGCGGGTCGATCGCGGGGAGCGCGTCGGGCTCCGGGATCCGCCACGGCTCCGAGGAGTTCGCGAGGAACAGGTCGGTCAGCAGGATCACCGGGGTGCGGTAGCGGACCGCGATGCGGCAGGCCTCGTAGGCGGCCTCGAAGCACTGCCCCGGCGTCGACGCGGCGACGACCGGCATCGGCGACTCGCCGTGCCGGCCGTAGAGCGCCTGCAGCAGGTCGCCCTGCTCCGTCTTCGTCGGCAGGCCCGTGGAGGGGCCGGCGCGCTGCACGTCGATGATGACCATCGGCAGCTCGAGCATCACGGCCAGGCCGATCGTCTCGGTCTTCAGGTCCATGCCGGGGCCGGAGGTCGAGGTGACGCCGAGCCGGCCGCCGAACGAGGCGCCGAGCGCGATCGACGCGGCGGCGATCTCGTCCTCCGCCTGGACGGTGCGCACCCCGAGCTTCGCGTGGCGCGACAGCTCGTGCAGCAGCTCCGAGGCGGGCGTGATCGGGTACGCGCCGAGCACGAGCGGCAGGCCGCTGCGCGAGCTCGCCGCGATCAGGCCGAGCGCAGTCGTCGTCGTGCCGTTGACGTTGCGGTAGGTGCCGGCGGGCACGTCGGTCGCGGCGGGAACGGAGATCTGGACGTCGATCAGCTCGCTCGTCTCGCCGAAGCTCCAGCCCGCCTTGAGCGCCGCGACGTTCGCGGCGGCGATGTGCGGCTTCTTCGCGAACTTCTGCGCGATCCACGCCTCGGTGACGTCGAGCGGCCGGTCGTACAGCCACGAGATCAGCCCGAGCGCGAAGACGTTGCGGGACTTCTGCGCGTCGCGGGTGCCGACGCCCTCGAGCCCCTCGACCGCGGCCTGCGTGAGCGTCGTCATCGGGACGCGCTTGACGCTGTAGGAGTCGAGCTCGCCGGTCTCCAGCGGGTTCTCCTCGTAGCCGGCCTTCTGGATCGCCCGGACGGTGAACGCGTCCTCGTTGAGGATGATCGTGGTCCCGCGGTCCATCAGCGCGATGTTCGCCTTGAGCGCCGCGGGGTTCATCGCGACGAGCACGTTGGGCTTGTCGCCCGGCGTGAGGATGTCGCGCGCGGCGAAGTGGATCTGGAAGGCGCTGACGCCGCCGATCGTGCCGGCGGGCGCGCGGATCTCGGCGGGGAAGTCGGGGAGGGTGGCGAGGTCGTTGCCGAGGGCGGCGGTCGCGGCGGTGAACCGGTCGCCGGCAAGCTGCATGCCGTCACCGGAGTCGCCAGCGAACCGCACGACGACGCGCTCCTGGACCTCCGTTCTCTTCGGAGGGCCTTCGACGGTGCTCATGGCGTTGCGGTCCGTTCGTCTCGCTGTCGGGGATCGACGGCGGCGCGGAGGACGGTGGAACGAGCCCCCTCGCTGCCCGTGGATCGCACGTTACACCGGGCGCGGGTCGGTCACGGGGTCATCTTCCTCCCCCATCGGGGGGACGCCGGGATACGGGCGTCCCGGCGGGGCGCGCGGCCGCGTCTGCCACACTCGACCGGTGGCGCTGCACCGCGACGTCGATCCCGCGAAGGGCGATGGGCCGGACCGGTCCGCGGCGGTCGGCGGACCGCACGAGGTGCGTCGCGACCGGCGGACCGGGACGCTCGGCGACGGCACCCTGGCGTGTCCGGACTGCGACTTCCCGACCCACCCGACCGCGCCGCGGATGCGTCCCGACGAGGAGCTGTGGTGCTCCTACTGCGGCCGCCGCGGGCCGGTGCGCGACTTCCTCACGCTGAGCGACGAGCCGCGCCCCGCACGGGTGACCGTGCTCGTGCGCGTGCCGCCGCTGCGGCCGCGCGCCTGACCGCGGCGGCGCGCCCGCGCGTGTCCTACTCGCGCGCGAGGGCGCGCATGATCGTCCCGACGAACGCCTCGAGCCGCGCGGCGGAGTAGCGCTCCGGGTCGACGAGCAGCAGCCGTCCGGCCTCCTCGATGATCGCGAGGATCGAGCGTGCCGCGAGCTCGACGTCGAGCCCGGCGGGACCGCCGCGCTGCTCGAGCCCCCAGGAGACGAGCTCGGTGATGCGGTCCGCGTACTGCTGGCGGTTCTGCTCGACCACGTGCCGGATCGCGGAGGGCGTGCCGTCGGGGGGCAGGAGCACGAGCCGCCAGCCGCGCGGGTCCTGCGCGACGGCGTCGACGAAGCGGCCCATCGCGCGCACGAGCGCGGCGTCCGGGTCGGCGAGGTCCTCCTTGGTCGGCAGCGACTGCTCGACGACCGTGCGCGCCCGCTCCTCCTGGCGGGCGAACAGCGCGGCGAGCACGGCGCCGAGGTCGCGGAAGGCGGAGTAGACGACCGGGCGGGTGACGTCGACCTCGCGCGCGAGCGCCTCCATGGTGAGGGCCTGCCAGCCGTCGCGGGCTATCACGTCGAGCGCCGCGTCGAGCAGCTGCTCGCGGCGGTCCTCGACCGCCATGCGCGGGGCGTACGGGCGACGGGTGCGGGCGGCCACGCGCCCATCCTCGCACGGCGGCCGGGGGAGCGGGCGCCAGATCTACGTCGGCGTAGCTTTGTCGCGGGGCGCGGGGCCATAGGCTGCCCGGCATGTCCCCGAGCCCGCTCCGCACCGAGATCGCCGACGGCATCGCCCGGCTGACCCTCGCGACCCCCGCCAACGGCAACTCGATCGACCCGGCGATGGCCGGCGCCCTGAAGGACGCGGCCGCCGAGCTCGCGGCCCGCGACGACGTGCGCGTCGTCGTGCTCGCGGGCGAGGGCCGGTTCTTCTGCGTCGGCGGCTCGATCGACTACTTCGCCTCCGCGGACGACCCGCGCGCCGCGCTGCACGCGCTGGCGACCGACCTGCACGACGGCCTGCTCGGCCTCGCCGCGCTCGACGCGCCGGTCGTCGCGAAGGTGCAGGGTGCCGCCGCGGGCGCGGGGATGAGCCTCGTGTGCGCAGCGGATCTCGCGATCGGCGGTCCGGGCGCGTCGTTCACGGTCGCGTACACCGGGATCGGCCTGTCCCCCGACGGCGGGTCCTCCTGGCTGCTGCCCCGTCTCGTCGGCCGCCGCGTCGCCGCGGAGCTGATGCTCACCAACCGGCGCGTGAAGGCGGACGAGGCGCGGGCGCTCGGCCTGCTCAACGAGGTCGTGCCCGAGGAGGAGCTCGACGCGCGCGTGGACGAGATCGCCGAGAAGCTCGCCGCCGGCCCGGTCGCGGCGCACGGCGCGGTGAAGCGGCTGCTCGACCGCAGCGCGACGGCGACGCTCGCCGACCAGCTGCAGGCCGAGGCGGACAGCATCGCCGACCTCGCGGGGTCGCCGACGGGCGTCGAGGGCGCGGCGGCGTTCCTCGCCAAGCGCCCGCCGGTCTTCCCGTAGGCGGTCGGCCGGACGGCGGCGGGGAGGGCGCCACGGGCCCTGTCGGATGGGCGCCCTCATCGCTGCTCTCGTGGCGCGTGGGCGCTCGGCGGCGTGAACGGCGGACACATCTCCAGGCCGGTTCACCGGCCGGTCACAGCGGCACGTGGGCGGCGCCCCTAGACAGCGCGGGCCAACCACCACAGGGAGACCCGTCTTGTCCCGTCGCACCCCGTCCGTCCTGGCCATCGCCGCGTCCGCGGCGTCGCTCGGATTCATCGCCGCCACGCCCGCCCTCGCGGCGACCGGCCCGTCCACCACCGTCGCGCCGTACGTGAAGCCCGTCGGTCCCGGCGTGGAGACCACCTCGCTGCTGACCGTCGGCGACCTGCCCGCCGCCAACGGCTACAAGATGGTCGGCATCCCCGACGGCCTGGGTGCGCGGGCCTCCGCGGCGACGGGCAAGCTCGACCTGTTCATGAACCACGAGCTCGGCGCCACCGCCGGTGCGGTGCGAGCGCACGGCCAGACCGGCTCGTTCGTGTCGAGCTACGTCATCGACCGTGACACGCTGAAGGTCGACACCGGCGCCGACCTCATCGGGCCGAACGAGACGAGCTTCTGGCAGTACGACGCGTCGACCCCGACGGCGGGCGCGTACGCGTCGACCCCGACCGGTCCGTTCGGGGCGGCGTTCGCCCGCTTCTGCTCGGCGACCCTGACCGCCCCGGGCGGCCTGTTCAACCCGACCACCGGAAACGGCTTCGCCGGCCAGATCTACTTCGGCAACGAGGAGAGCGGCGACAACTCGCGCGTCTTCGGCATCCTCGACGACGGCACGACGAAGCAGCTGCCGCGCCTGGGCCTGTTCTCCTGGGAGAACACGGTGCCCGCCGCCAACCGCACCGACACGACCCTCGTGCAGGGCCAGGAGGACGCGACCCCCGGCCAGATCTGGACCTATGTCGGCACGAAGACGGCCAGCGGCGACGCCTTCGACAAGGCCGGCCTGACCAACGGCACGAACTACGTGATCGACCTGCTCGACGAGACCGTCGACTCCGACGCGGAGTTCCGCGACACCTACGGGAAGGGCGTGCCGGTCCAGGTCGACCTCGCCGAGGTCCCGTGGAACCAGACCGGTGCCGCGCAGAACGCCGAGGCGCTCGCGGACGGCCTCTCGCTCTCGCGGGTCGAGGACGGTCACTGGGATCCGCAGAACCCGCGCGACTTCTACTTCCTCACCACCGAGGGCGGGGCGACCGACCTCAACGGTCCCGGGTCGCAGGACGACCGCAACGGCGGCGGCCTGTGGCGCCTGCGCTACAAGGACATCGAGAACCCGCTGAAGGGCGCCACCCTGACGCTGCTGCTCGACGGCTCCGAGGCGCCGTTCCTCAACAAGCCGGACAACATGGCGATCGACCGCCACGGCAACGTCCTCATCCAGGAGGACCCGGGCAACAACGCGTCGGTGGCGCGGATCGTCGCCTACGACATCGGCACCGGCCGTCGCGGCGTGGTCGCCGAGTTCGACCGCCAGCTCTTCGCCCCGGTCACCCCGGGCGGCGTGAACGCGCCGTTCACCGCCGACGAGGAGTCGTCCGGGATCATCGACGTCGAGGACCTGCTCGGCCGCGGCGAGTTCCTGTTCGACGCGCAGGTCCACAAGGCGTTCCCGACCTCGCAGGATCCGTCGCTCGTCGAGTACGGGCAGCTGCTGCACCTGAGCGTCCCGGACTTCGAGGCGGTCTACCAGGGCCGGGCGACGAGCGGCCAGGGCCCGGCGGGCCCGGCCGGACCGCAGGGCCCGGCCGGTCAGGACGGCGCCGACGGGACGAACGGCACCAACGGGACGAACGGCACCAACGGGACGAACGGCGCCAACGGTGCGGCGGGCACGAACGGGACGAACGGCGCCAACGGTGCCGCCGGGACGCCGGGCGCGGCCGGGCCGGCGGGGCCGCAGGGCACGCCCGGTGCGGCGGGCCCGGCGGGCGCCCAGGGTCCGGCCGGGGCGGTCGGCCCGCAGGGCCCGGCCGGCCGGGACGGCACCGTCACCTGCAAGGTGACGAAGACCCGCACGCGCGTGACCTGCACGGTCGCGTTCGCGTCGCGCTCGACCGTGCGCCTGGTGCGTGGCGGCCGCACGGTCGCGAAGGGCTCGGTGAGCCGTGGCCGCGTGACGCTGAAGAGCACCCGCCGGCTGGGCGCCGGCTCCTACACGCTGGTCGCGGGCGACACGAAGGTGCGCCTGCGCCTGCGCTAGCTGGCCGCGAGCTCCGGTCCCCGCACGGTGCGCCGTGCGGGGACCGGGGGCGGCTCAGGTGGCCCGGGGCGGCGCCGATCAGTCCGACCCCGCGCTGCGCCCGCTCGCGAAGCCCGCGGGGGTCCGTCCGACTGCGCGGTGCCCGGACACGACGTCGTCGATGAGCCCGTACTCCTTCGCCTGCTCGGCGGTGAAGAAGCGGTCGCGCTGCATGTCCTCGTGGACGCGCGCGACCGTCTGACCGGTGTGCTCGGCGTAGATCTCGTCGAGCCGGCGGCGCAGCTCGCGCGTCTCCTGCGCGTGGATCTCGATGTCGCTGGCCTGGCCCTGGTAGCCGCCGTGCGGCTGGTGGATGAGGATGCGGCTGTTCGGCAGCGCGAACCGCTTGCCGGGGGCGCCGGCGGTGAGCAGGAGCGAGCCCATGCTCATGGCGATCCCGCAGCAGATCGTCTGCACGTCGGGCTTGATGAACTGCATCGTGTCGTAGATCGCCAGGCCGCTGTAGACGACCCCGCCCGGGCTGTTGATGTAGAGCGCGATGTCCTTGTCGGGGTCCTGGCTCTCGAGGTGCAGCAGCTGCGCGACGACGAGGTTGGCGATCTCGTCGTTCACCTCGCTGCCGAGGAAGACGATCCGCTCGTTGAGCAGTCGCGAGTAGATGTCGAAGCTCCGCTCGCCGCGGGAGCTCTGCTCGACGACCATCGGGGTGAGGGGCATGACCGCGTGTATCCTTTCGACAATGAATCGGTTGTCATACGAGCATAGCAACCAGTCGGTTGTCACGCGCGAGGTGGAGATCGACGCGACCCCGGAGGAGGTCTGGGAGTCCCTGGCCACCGAGGAGGGGCGCGACGCCTGGCTCGAGGACGAGCCCGGCCGCGAGGTCCACGTCGAGGTCGTGCAGGCGCCGTCGCGGCTGGTCTGGTGGTGGTGGAACGGCGAGGAGCCCGCCACCCGCGTCGAGCTGCTCGTCGTCGCCGCCCCGGCGGGTGCCCGCGTCGTGGTGACCGAGTCCGTCCCCGCGTTTCCGCTCGCCGCGCTCGCGTGCGCGCACGCGTGCGCCCGCGCGTGACCGCCGACGGGAGCCCCGGGCAGGAGCAGGTCAGCGCGGTGTTCGCCGCGCTCGCCGACCCGACCCGGCGACGGGTCGTCGAGACGCTCCTGCGCGACGGCACGACCTCCGTCCCGGCGCTGACCGAGGCGCTGCCGATCACGCGGCAGGCGGTCGCCAAGCACGTCGCGATCCTCGACGACGCCGGCCTCGTCGAGCGCGCGCCCGGCGGCGTCGGACGGGAGGTCCGCTACCGGCTGCGCGAGGAGGCGCTGGTGCCCGCCGCGACGTGGATGGCACAGGCCGACCGGGCCTGGGCGGGCCGCCTCGCCCGGTTGAAGGACGTCGTCGAGGGGCGCGCAGGGGGCTGATCCGGGCGCGCCCGCCGCACGCCTCCCGGCCGCTGTTGTGCTACACCACAACAAGCGGTCCCGCAGAACCTTCCGACCAAGGAGCATCCCCATGGCCATCACGCTCGCCCCCGGCGCGCGCCGCCCGCTGTTCGACGACGTCCACGACGACTACCGCGAGAGCTTCCGGCGCTTCCTCAAGGCCGAGGTCGTCCCGCACCACGAGCAGTGGCAGCACGACCACATCACCTCGCGCGAGCTGTACACGAAGGCCGCCGAGCACGGCTTCCTCGCGATGGCCGTGCCGGAGGAGTACGGCGGCTCCGGCGTCGACGACTGGCGCTTCAACGCCGTCCTCTCCGAGGAGGCCGCCTACGCCGGCGTGCAGTCCTCGTGGATGGGCCCGAACGTCCACAACGACCTCGGCCTGCCCTACCTCCGCGCCGCCGCCAACGAGGAGCAGAAGGAGCGCTGGTACCCCGGCGTCGCCTCCGGCGAGTCCATCCTCGCGCTCGCGATGACCGAGCCCGGCACCGGCTCCGACCTGTCGGCGATCAGCACGAAGGCCAAGCGCGACGGCGACCACTACATCGTCAACGGTGGCAAGACCTTCATCTCCAACGGCATCAACGCCGACCTCGTCGTCACCGCCGTGCGCACCGGCGACGACCCGCACCGCGGCCTCTCGATGATCGTCATCGAGCGCGGCATGGACGGGTTCGAGCGCGGCAACCAGATCCACAAGCGCGGCCAGCACGCCAACGACACGGCCGAGCTGTTCTTCAACGACTGCAAGGTCCCGGTCGAGAACCTCCTCGGCGAGGAGGGCACGGGCTTCGCGCAGCTCATGGCCCACCTGATCCCCGAGCGCCTGGGCCTGGCCGTCAGCTCGATCGCCTGCGCCGAGGCCGCCCTCGACCTGACGCTCGACTACGTCAAGGAGCGCAAGGCGTTCGGCAAGCCGATCGGCTCGTTCCAGAACTCGCGCTTCGTGCTCGCCGACCTCCACACGAAGGTCACGATCACCCGCGCGTTCATGGACCAGACGATCCAGAAGTACGTCGACGGCACCTGCACCGTGCCCGAGGCCGCGATGGCGAAGTTCTGGACCACCGACCTGCTGTCCGAGGTCACCGACGCGTGCGTCCAGCTGTTCGGCGGCTACGGCTACACCACCGAGTACAAGATCAGCGAGATGTGGGCCGACGCGCGCGTCAACCGCATCTACGCCGGCACCAACGAGATCATGAAGGAGCTCGTCGGTCGCAGCCTCGGGCTGTGACCGAGGTCGCTCGCCCGGGGCGCGCCGCGCGGCGCCTGCCCCGGGCGGAGCGCCGCGCGCAGCTGCTGTCCGCCGCGCGCGCGGTGCTCGCGCGCACCGGGGTCGACGGCTTCTCGCTCGAGGAGGTCGCCCGCGAGGCGGGCGTCGCCGCGTCGCTGCCCCGCCACTACTTCTCGAGCTCCGAGCGCCTGCTCGTCGTCGCCGTCCTGGACGCGGTCCAGCAGGCGACCGCGCCACTGGTCGCCGCCGAGGGCGACGTCCAGGAGCGGCTGCGCGAGTGGATCGACGTGCTCGCCGCCGACCCGTGGATCCACGGGATCTGGATGCACTCCGCCGGCGTGCACCCCGAGATCGACGACGCCGTGCGCCGCCGCCGCCGCGAGCTCGTCGAGCGCGCCGCGGGCCGCCCGTGGTCCGCGCTCTCGCGCGCCGACCAGCTGCGTGGGCTGGGCTGGATCGGCGCGTGCGACGCGATCACCGCCGAGTGGGTCGCCGACGGCGCCCACGACGGCACCCGGCTCGTCGCCGCGCTGACCGACGTGTCGCGGCGCATGGGCCTCGGCGTCGGCTGACCGGGCCGGGTCCCTCTCGGCGCATTCGCGTCACGCCGGGGCTCAAGTTATGCGGGCGGCGTCCGACCGACTGGTGGTGTCCCGGGTTCCCCAGCCCTGTCGGAACGCGCCGTGACCGAGGCGCTGAGCCCGTTCGGTGACCGCGCGGTCCGTGCGGCGCTCGCGGCGATGCCCGGCGTCTCGGTCGTGGTCGTCGACCGCGAGATGCGCATCGTGTCCGTCGAGGGCGGGGCGCTGATACGGCACGGGTACATTCCGGAGCGCGTGGTCGGCCGGCGGGCCCCCGACGTCCTGCCTGCACCTGCGTGGGAGACGCTCGGGCCCCTCTACACCCGCGCGCTGACCGGCGAGACCGTCACGGTCGAGCTCCCGTCGCACGACGGCACTGCCGTCTACGAGAGCACCTTCGCGCCGCTCCGCGAGGCCGGGGAGCTCGTCGGCGCGACGATCAGCTCCCGCGACGTGACGGCTGCGCGCGGTGCGCTGCACCGCGCGGAGGCGTCGGGCCGTCGGCTGCGTGCGCTCTTGGACACGTCGCCGGACGGTCACTGCCGTCACGACGCGCAAGGCCGCGTGCTGTGGGCCTCTCGGGCGATGTCGACCCTATTGGGCTGCGCGCCCGCGGAGCTCGATGGATCCCGGGTGCCGTCCGCGCTGCATCCCGAGGACCGCGAGCCGTTGACCCGGGCCTTCGAGCGCGTCCGTCGGACGCGCGAACCCCAGACCGTCGAGGTGCGATGCTGCCATCCGGACGGCTCGTGGCGTTGGCTCGAGGTCGCGGTGCGTGGGCTCTTCGCCGACACCGGCGACGCGCTCGAGATCCACACCACCTGGCGGGACACCACGAGCCGCTACGACGCCGATCAGCTGCGCGCTCAGTGGCGCCACGCCTTTGACCGGACGACCGTCGGAGTGGCGGTCATCGACCCGATCACCCACAGGATGGAACGCGTGAACGACGCGTTCGCGTGGATGCACGGAGGGGTGCCCTCCGACTTCGAGGGCCGACATCTCGGCGACACCTTCGCGCCGCATGAGCGTGGCCGCATCCGTGACATCAGCCAGCGGGCGCACGCGGTCGGCTACGTCCGCTACGAGGCCGATCACGTCCGCCTCGACGGAACGGCCTTCCCGACGGAGACGGAGGTGATCGCCGCTCGGGATGCCGAGGGCAACCTCGTCTATCGACTGGGCTACTTCCGCGACGTCACGGAGGAGCGGCGGGCGCAACAGGAGCTCGTCAGGCGCGAAGCCGACTTCCGCATGCTGGCCGAGACGTCGACGGACGTGGTGCTGCGGATCGCCCCGGACGGCTCCCTGCGCTACGTCTCGCCCGCCGCGACCGCGGTGCTCGGCGCATCGCCCGAGCACGTGGACGCGGGGTTCCTGCACCGTTCGACGCTTCCGGAGGACCGCTGCCAGAACGCGGAACTCCGCGCCGCAGTGGTCCGCGATGGCCGGTCCCGGACGTCGGAATCGCGCTTCACCCGGCCCGACGGCGAGCAGGTCTGGCTGGAGACCACCATCCGCGCCCTCCATGACGACACCGGGGAGGTCATCGAGCTGCACGCCTCCGTCCGTGACATCACCCGTCGACGACGTGGGGAAGACGCCGCGCGCCTCTGGCAGCTGTCCTGGGAGGTCGCCCCGCGTGGACTGGCGATCCTCGACGAGGAGTCCGGGTTGGTCGAAGCCGTGAATCCGGTGTTCGCCGCGCAGCACGGCGGCCGGCCGGAGGACCTCGTCGGGCGGTCGCTGCGGGACCTGCTGCCCGCGTCCGAGCTCCAGCGAGCGGGCTCGATCGCGTCGGCGATGGAGGTCGAGGGGCGCGTGACGACGGAGGTCGATCACCTGCGCCTCGACGGCAGTCGCTTCCCGGCACGTGTCGAGCTCGTGGCGATCCGCGATCACGACGGGCGCGTCGTTCGGCGGATCTCGGTGTGCACGGATCTCACCGAGGAGCGGGCTCGCGCCGAGGCGGAGCGGCGCGCGACATCGCGATTCGAGCGGGCGTTCTCCGAGGCCCCCGCCGGGATGGCGCTTCTGCGCGACGGGCGGTTCGAGCGGGTCAACGAGGCGCTCGCCTCGCTGCTCGAAGTGCCCGCCGACGAGCTGGTCGGCGAACGGATGGCGCGATTCGCGGATGCCTTCGCCTCGGCCGACCCACTGGAGGCACGCGACGGCGAGCAGCGCCTCATCACCGCCCGGGGCCGCATCGTCCAGGTCCGTGTGCGCTCATCGGTCCTCCGCGAGGGCGCTGCTGGTGACGCGCTCCTGATCCACGTGATCGACCTGACGGCGGAGGTCGAGGTCAGGGCCGCGCGCGAGCGGGCATCCGCGCAGTTCGAAGCCGCGTTCGGCGCGGCGCCCATCGGGCTGGCCCTCGTCGGTCTCGACGGTCACTGGCTGCGCGTGAACCCGGCGCTGTGCCGGCTGTTCGGCCGCAGCGAAGAGGACCTCCTGGCCTCCGACTTCCAGACGCTCACGCACCCCGATGATCTCGACGCCGACCTGGAACTGCTCGAGCAGACGCTCGCCGGTGAGCGCGCGGGGTACGAGATGTCCAAGCGCTACCTGCGCTCGGACGGCACCGTGGTCGACGCCCGCCTCTCCGTCTCCCTCCTGCGCGACCGGGAGGGGGACCCCACTGCACTTCGTCTCGCAGATCGTGGACGTCTCCGATCTCGTCGCGGCTCAGCGCGAGGTGGCGACCGCGAACGCGCGACTCAACGCGGTCCTCGACCACAGCCCGGTCGCCATCTCGCTTCTCGACGCACAGGGGCGGTGGGAGCTGGTCAACCGGGAGGCTGCCTCCCTGCTCGGGGCAGACCCGGAGGATCTCGTCGGACGGGCGCTCCACGAGACGGTGCCCGAGGAGCAACGACGCGCGCTCGTCTCGGGCACCGAGTCTGTCCGGCGGACCGGGGTCCCACTCAGTCGCGATGAGCGCCTCGAGGATCCGCGCACCGGCATGGTCCGCGATCAGGTCTCGGTGATGTTCCCGGTCAGCGGGCTCGATGGCGGTCCCGACGCGATCGGGCAGGTGTCACTCGACGTCACGGCACGGGATCGGGCACTGCGAGAGCTCGCCGCCGCGCACGAGCTGTTCGCCGTCGGGTTCGAGACAGCCCCCGCCGGGATGCTGATCAGCCGGCTTCGGGACGACGGGACGACCGATGTCCTGCAGTGCAACGCGGCCTTCGCGTCGATGGTCGGTCGCCGACCCGAAGGCATCCTGGGAGGGTCCGAGGCCGCGCTCCTCTTCCCGGAGGACCAGGCGACCCACGCGTGGATCATCGCCGAGGTCGCCGCCGGGCGGCGCCCGGCGCGAGAGCTGCGACTGCGTCACGCTGACGGTCGTGCGGTCTGGGCCCTCGTCGCCGGCGTCCGTGTCCTCGACGCCGACGGGCGGCCGTTGCTGCTCCTCCAGGCGGTGGACATCTCCGTGCGCAGGCACATGGAGGTGAGGCTCCGCCACCTCGCAGACCACGATCCGTTGACCGATCTCTTCGGGCGCCGCCGCTTCCACGCCGAATTGCGTCGGGAGGTTCAGCGCGTCGTCCGCGACGGCGGGACGAGCTGTCTCCTGCTGCTGGACCTCGACGGGTTCAAGGCTGTCAACGACCTCCTCGGACACTCGGCGGGAGACGAACTGCTCGTTCGCGTCGCGGCCGCTCTCCGCCAGGCGGTGCGAGCGACAGACGTGCTTGCGCGCATCGGCGGAGACGAGTTCGCGCTCGTCCTTCCCGGAGCCTCGGTCGCCCGCGGCAGGTCCATTGCGCGCGAGCTGGCGTCGGTCATCCGTCGCGCAGGCGTTCTCGAGATCGACGGTGGCCGGCTGGAGGTGACTGCATCGGTCGGCGTGACGGTCGCGGGGGGTGACCGTCGGATCGATGCGGACGAGCTGCTGGTCGAGGCGGACCTGGCCATGTACCAGGCCAAGGACGCGGGCAAGGACGGGGTCGTCGTCTACGCGCCCGATCACGTGCACCGCGCGCGGATCTCCCACCGCACCGACCGGCTCGCGCGCCTGCGTCGCGCCGTCCGCGAGCAGCGCTTCGAGCTGCTGGCGCAGCCCATCGCGCTCCTCGGCGAGGACCCAGCGCCCCACGAGCCGACGGGTCACGAGCTGCTCCTGCGTCTGCGGGACCCAGAGCTGGGCCTCATGGCGCCGTCCGAGTTCCTCGGACTGGCGGAGCGCCACGGCCTGATGGCCGACATCGATCGGTGGGTTCTGCGGTCCGCCATCTCCCTGCTCTCGGAGTCTTCTCGCGCCGGACGGTGTCTGGCGTTGTCGGTGAACCTCTCGGCGCGGACGGTGCAGGACCCGCGCATCGTCGACGACGTCGCCACGATGCTGCGCGCGCATCCGATCCCACCGGGCTCGCTGACCGTCGAGATCACCGAGACAGCAGCCATCACGGACCCGGAAGGGGCGGCTGCGGTGACACGGAGACTGCGGGAGCTGGGCTGTCGGCTCGCGCTCGACGACTTCGGCGCCGGCTTTGCGTCCTTCTCGACGCTCAAGCACCTGGAGTTCGACGTGCTGAAGATCGACGGGGACTTCATCGACCACCTCCCGACCTCGCCGGTCGACCAGGCCGTGGTGCGCGGGGTGGTCGACGTGGCGCGCTGCATGGGGATCGACGTCGTCGCCGAACGGGTCGGCGACGACCGGACGATCGCGGTGCTCCGCGCCGCGGGCGTCCGGCTCGGACAGGGGTTCTTCCTCGGAGCTCCCGTGCCCGTGGCCGAGCTTCATCGGCCGCAACGAGCTCTTTGAGGATTGTTTTGTGTTGTTTTGTGTTGACTTCTGTGGGAAAGCGGGCCATACTGACCGGGCAGTCACCACGGAGGAGCCCGGATGTACGCAGAGGAACGACAGGCAGCGATCGTCGAGCAGGCCCGGTCCCGCGGGCGCGTCGAGGTCGCCGGCCTGGCCCAGGAGCTGAACGTCACGACGGAGACCGTCCGGCGCGACCTCAGCGTCCTCGAGCGCCACGGCGTCCTGCGCCGCGTCCACGGCGGGGCGATCCCCGTCGAGCGGCTCGGCTTCGAGCCCGGCCTCGCCGACCGCGACCGGGCGATGAGCGACGAGAAGGAGCGGATCGCCCGCGCCGCCCTCGCCGAGGTGCCCGCCGAGGGCGCGATCCTGCTCGACGCCGGGACCACCACCGCGCGGCTCGCCGAGATCCTCCCCGCCGAGGCGACGCTCACGGTCGTCACCAACAGCCTGCCGATCGCGCTCACCCTCTCCTCGCGGCCGAACCTCACCGTCCTCACCGTCGGCGGACGCATCCGCGGCCGCACCGCCGCGATGGTCGACGCCTGGGCCCTGCGGGTCCTCGAGGACACGCTCGTCGACGTCGCCTTCGTCGGCACGAACGGCCTCAGCGTCGAGCGGGGGCTCACCACCCCGGACACCGCCGAGGCCGCGGTCAAGCGCGCGATGCTCCGCGCCGCCCGCCACACCGTCGTGCTCGCCGACCACACGAAGATCGGCAACGACCACCTCGCGCGGTTCGGTGACGCCGGCGACATCGACGTCCTCATCACCGACCGCGGCATCGACCCCGACCAGGCCGGCTCGCTCGAGGCCTGCGGCATCCGCGTGGACCGGGCATGACCGTCGTCACGCTCACCGCCAACCCGTCGGTCGACCGCACCTGCGAGATCGACGCGCTGCGTCGCGGCGCCGTCCTGCGGCCGCTCGCCACCCGCGTCGACGCGGGCGGCAAGGGCGTCAACGTCGCCCGCGCGCTGCACGCCGCCGGCGTCCCGAACGTCGCGGTGCTTCCCGTCGGCGGCCACGAGGGCGCGCAGCTCGTCGACCTCCTCGCCGCCGCCGGCCTGCGCACCCGCACCGTCCCGATCGCCGGCGCGATCCGCGCCAACGTGACGATCGCCGAGCCCGACGGCACCACCACGAAGCTCAACGAGCCGGGCCCCGTGCTCGACGCCGACGAGGTCGCCGCGCTGCAGGCCGCGCTGCTCGACGAGGCGCGCACCGCCTCCTGGGTCGTGCTCTCCGGCAGCCTGCCCCCCGGCTGTCCCGTCGACCTCTACGCCCGCCTGACCGTGGCGCTGCACGCCGCGGGCGTGCGGGTCGCGCTGGACTGCGACGGCGAGGTCCTCCAGGCCGCGCTGCCCGCCGGCCCCGACCTCGTCAAGCCCAACCGCACCGAGCTCGCGCAGGCCACCGGCCTGGAGGTCCACTCCGCGCCCGACGCCGTGCGAGCCGCCCACGCCCTGCGCGAGCTCGGGGCGCGCGCCGTCCTCGCGAGCCTCGGCTCCCGCGGCGCCGTGCTGCTCGACGACAGCGGCGAGCACCACGCCCACGCCGCCGTCGACGCGCCGCGCAGCACGGTCGGCGCCGGCGACGCCGCGCTCGCCGGCTTCCTCGCCGCCGGCGCTCACGGCCCCGACGCCCTCGACGCCGCCGTCGCCTACGGCGCGGCCGCCGTCGCGCTCCCCGGCAGCCGCATGCCGACCCCCGCCGACCTTCGTCCCGACGCCGTACGCCGGCTCCCCGTCCGATCCCAGGAGGCCCTGTCGTGAGCATCATCACCCCCGCCCTCGTCGACCTCGACCTGCCCGGGGACGACCGCGTCGCGGCCACCCGCGCGCTCGCGCAGCGGCTGCACGCCGAGGGTCGCGTCACCGACCTCGACGGCTTCCTCGCCGACGTCGCCGCCCGCGAGGCGCAGATGCCCACCGGCCTGGAGGGCGGCATCGGCATCCCGCACGCGCGCAGCGCGCACGTCACCGAGCCGACGCTCGCGTTCGGCCGCTGCGCCGACGGCGTCGACTTCGGCGCGGCCGACGGGCCCGCCACCCTCGTGTTCCTCATCGCGGCCCCCGCGGAGGGGGGACGCCGACCACATGACGATCCTGGCGAAGCTCGCACGCCGCCTCGTCCGTCCCGCGTTCCGCGAGCACCTGATGACGGTCGCCGATGCGACCGCCGCGTCGTCCTACATCACCGAGGAGGTCGGGTCATGAGAATCGTCGCCGTCACGAGCTGTCCGACGGGCATCGCGCACACCTACATGGCGGCGGAGGCGCTCGAGCAGGCCGGCCGCGACGCCGGGCACGAGCTCGCCGTCGAGACGCAGGGGTCCGCCGGGATCGAGGCGCTCAGCGCCGAGCAGATCGCGGCCGCCGACGCGGTCATCTTCGCCGCCGACGTCGAGGTGCGCGACCGCGCCCGCTTCGCCGGCAAGCCGCTCGTCACCGCCACCGTCAAGCAGGGCATCAACGACGCGGCCGGGCTCGTCGCGCGCGCCGTCGCCGCCGCCCAGGAGGCCCCGGCCACCGCGGCGACCGCGCACGTCCTCGCGGCGGGCGCCCCCGTCGCCGCCGGTGCCGACGGTCCCGGCGGCCCGGGCCGTGCGAGCGTCGTGCGCGGCTGGTTCATGACCGGCGTCAGCTACATGATCCCGTTCGTCGCCGCGGGCGGCCTGCTGATCGCGCTCGCCTTCCTCTTCGGCGGCGCCGAGATCGCGTCGAAGGTCAACGGCGGCACGTTCGAGGGCGTCACGTACGACGGCGTCTCGAGCATCACCGACATCTACGACCAGCTCGGCATCGCCGGCCTGATGTTCAAGATCGGCGCGACGTCGTTCTCGATGCTCGTGCCGATCCTCGCCGGCTTCATCGCGTTCGCGATGGCCGACCGTCCCGGCCTCGTGCCCGGCGTCGTCGCCGGCCTGCTCGCCAACGAGATCGGCGCCGGCTTCCTCGGCGGCCTCGTCGGCGGCCTGCTCGCCGGTGCGGTCGTGCTCGGCATCCTGCGCGTCAAGGTCCCCTCGGCGATGGCCGGGATCATGCCCGTCGTCGTCATCCCGCTCGTCTCGACGCTCGTCGTCGGCCTCCTGATGATCGTCGCGGTCGGCGAGCCGATCGCCTCCGCGCAGAACGAGCTGACCGACTGGCTCGGCGGCCTCAGCGGCACCAACGGCATCGTCCTGGGCCTGCTGCTCGGCGCGATGATGGCCTTCGACATGGGCGGCCCCGTGAACAAGGTCGCCTACACGTTCGGCGTCGCCTCGCTCGCCTCCGGCGACCTGAAGATCATGGCCGCCGTCATGGCCGCGGGCATGACCCCGCCGATCGCCATGGCCCTCGCGACCGTCCTGCGCCCGAAGCTGTTCACGCGGGCCGAGCGCAAGGCCGGCGAGGCGGGCTGGCTGCTGGGCGCCTCGTTCATCACCGAGGGCGCGATCCCGTTCGCCGCCGCCGACCCGGCGCGCGTGATCCCCTCGCTGATGGCGGGCAGCGCGGTCACCGGGGCGCTGTCGATGGCCTTCGACGCCACGTCGCGCGCCCCGCACGGCGGCATCTGGGTCGTCGGCCTGATCGGCAACCCGCTGCTCTACGTCGTCGCGCTCGCCGCCGGCATCGCCGTCAGCACCGGCGCGGTGATCGCGCTGAAGAGCCGTCGCGGCGAGGTCACCGAGGACGCCACGAGCCCCTCGGTCACCGACCTGCTCGCCCCGTCGTCCCCGGCCCCGGCGCCCAGCGGCACCGCGGTCCCGGCCTGACATCCCCACCACCACGATCCCCAGGAGCACCGAGATGATGAGTGAGCGCCTCGTGAAGGTCGGCTCGCGGGTCGGCCTGCACGCCCGCCCCGCCAGCCTGTTCGTCCAGGCCGCCGCCGCCCAGCCGGCCGTGGTCACGATCGGCCGGCCCGACGGTGACGCCGTCGACGCCCGCAGCATCCTCGGCGTCCTCGGCCTCGGGGCCGCGCACGGCGACGAGGTCGTCCTGCGGGCCGAGGGGGAGGGCGCGGACGTCGCCGTCGCCGCCCTCGCCGAGCTCGTCGCGTCCGACCTCGACGCGGTGCAGTAGCGCGATGGCCTCCCTCGAGCACCACGGCCTGGGCGTCAGCGCCGGCATCGCGGTCGGGCCGGTCGCCCGGCTCGCACCCGGCCCGCAGCTCCCCGCCCACGACGCGCCGGTCGCCGACACGGCGGCCGAGGCGCGGCGCGCGACCGCGGCGCTCGAGGCGGTCGCCGCCGACCTGGAGGCCCGGGCCGCGACGGCCGGCGGCGAGGCCGCCGACGTGCTGACGGCGCAGGCCCTCATGGCCCGCGACCCGATGCTCGCCTCGGGCATCGCCGACCGCGTGACGGGCGGCCGCGACGCGCCGCACGCGGTCGACGCGGCGCTCGCCGAGCACCGCGCCGCGCTCGTCGCGCTCGGCGGCTACATGGCCGAGCGCGCCGCCGACCTCGACGACCTGCGGACCCGCGCGATCGCGCACCTGCTCGGCGTGCCGATGCCCGGCGTCCCCGACCCGGGGCACCCGTTCGTCCTCGTCGCGACCGACCTCGCGCCCGCCGACACGGCGACCCTCGACCGCGACCGCGTCGTCGCGATCGTCACCGAGCGCGGCGGGCCCACCGATCACACCGCGATCCTCGCGAAGTCGCTCGGCATCCCCGCCGTGGTCGCCTGCGCGGCCGCGGCCGGCCTGCGCGACGGCGACGAGCTGCTCGTCGACGGGGGTGTCGGGCGGATCGTCGTCGGCCCCGACCGCGCGCAGGTCGCCGACGCGCAGCGCGCCGCCCAGGAGCTCGCCGCGCGTCGCGCGGGCTCGCACGGCCCCGGGCGCACCGCGGACGGTCACCCGGTCCGCCTGCTCGTGAACATCGGCGGCCCGGCCGACGTCGACAGCGCCGGGGTCCCCGGGGCGCAGGGCGTCGGCCTGTTCCGCACCGAGTTCCTCTTCCTGGACCGGGCGACCGCCCCGACCCGCGACGAGCAGGAGGCCCTCTACCGGGAGGTCTTCACCGCGTTCGCCGGCCGCCGCGTGATCGTGCGGACGCTCGACGTCGGCGCCGACAAGCCGCTCGCGTACGTCGACCAGCCCGACGAGGCCAACCCGGCGCTCGGCGTCCGCGGCCTGCGGCTCGCGCGCCGCGACCCCGGGCTGCTGACCGAGCAGCTCCTCGCGATCGCCGCGGCCGCCGCCGGGACCGACGCCGAGGTCGGCGTGATGGCCCCGATGGTCGCGACCGCCGCCGAGGCGCGGGACTTCGCGGCGGTCGCCCGCGAGCACGGCATCGACCGCGTCGGCGTCATGGTCGAGGTCCCGGCCGCCGCCCTGTGCGCGACCGAGATCCTGCAGCACGTCGACTTCGTCAGCCTCGGCACGAACGACCTCGCCCAGTACACGCTGGGCGCGGACCGGCTGGCGGGCGAGCTCGCCGACCTGCTCGACCCGTGGCAGCCCGCGGTCCTGCGGCTCGTCGCGATGGTCGGCGAGGCCGGCCTGGCCCACGACAAGCCCGTCGGGGTCTGCGGCGAGGCGGCGTCCGATCCGGAGCTCGCGCTCGTGCTGACCGGCCTGGGCGTCTCGTCCCTGTCGATGGCGGCCGCCTGCCTGCCCGACGTCCGCGCGACGCTCGCCGCGCACACGCTCGAGCAGTGCCGCGCGCTGGCGCAGCTCGCGCTCGCCGCGCCGTCGGCGCCCGACGCGCGCGCGGCCGTCCACGCCGCCGTTCGCGGGGAGGGCGCCGCGGTCGCGTCGGGCTAGGCGCCGGGACGCCCGCGCCCGGCGGGTGCCTACCGCAGGGCGACCGGGATGTGCGTGTACTGGTTGAGGAACAGCGACCGGATGCGCGTGGGGTCGCCGTCGAGGCGCATGTCCGGCCAGCGGGCGAGCGTCTCCTCGATCCAGATCCGCAGCTCCATCCGGGCGAGCGACGCGCCGAGGCAGAAGTGGCGGCCGCCGGCGCCGAACGCCTGGTGGCGGTCCAGGCCCTCGCGCGTGAGGTCGAAGGCGTCCGGGCGGTCGGGGTAGAGGGCCGGGTCGCGGTTGCTGGCGATGTACCAGAGCAGGACGCGGTCGCCCTCGCGGATCTGCGCGCCGCCGAGCTCGACGTCCCGGGTCGCGGCGCGACCCATCATCCCGAAGGCCGGGAAGCAGCGCAGGCCCTCCTCGACGGCGGCCGGGATGCGCGAGGGGTCCTCCACGAGCAGCCGACGCTGCTCCTCGTCCTCCATCAGGGCGAGCATCGTCGCGCTGTAGGTCGCGCGGGTCGAGTCGTTGCCCGCGGCGAGCAGCAGGACGAAGAAGGTGGCGATCTCCATCTCGGTGAGCCGGTCGCCATCGACCTCGGCGGTGATGAGGGGCCGACAGGAGGTCGTCGCCGAGGTGCTCGACCCGCTCCTGGCGGACGGCCTCGATGTAGGCGACGACCTGCATGATCTCCTCGAGCGAGTCGCCCCAGGTCGCCCGGATGGCCGGGTCCTCGAACGCGGTGGCGACGTTCGTCCAGTGGACGAGCCGGCGGTCGTCGGACTCGGGGGTACCCAGGAGCGAGCCGATCACGCGCGCGGGGACGGGCTGGGCGATGTCGGTGACGAGGTCGACGTGGTCGTGGTCGGTGAAGCGGTCCAGGACGGTCTGGACGATCCGCCGCACGACGTGCTCGTGCTCGGCGATGCGGCCGGGGGTGAATGCCTTGCCGACGAGCTTCTTCATGCGGTCGTGCCGGGGCGGGTCCATCGAGATCATCTGCAGGCGCTGGACGTCCAGCGGGACCCCGACGTCGTCGACGAGGAAGATGCCGCGCCGCTCGGAGGAGAAGGTCGTGAAGTCGCGCGTCGCGGCGTGGACGAGGTCGGCGCGGGTGACCGACCAGAACCCGTCCTCGTCGGGGAAGCGGTCGTTCGGGCTCCAGTGGACGGGCTGCTCGCGGCGCATCTGCGCGAACAGCTCGTACGGGGGCCCGTCGGTCCAGTGGGCGTGGTCGCCGAGGTCGAGCGTCGACAGGTCGGCGGGGGCGGCGGTCGCGGGGCTCATGCCGCGAGCGTAAAACAGACACAGTGTCATTGCAAGCTGTCATCACGAGGTGCGTAGACTGCGGCCCGTGGCCCTGCTCGAGAAGCGCACGCGCGAGGACCCCCGCCGGGGGGAGACCGAGCGCGCGTTCCTCGCCGCGACCGAGGCGCTCCTCGCCGAGGGCGCCTCGTTCGCCGACCTGAACGTCAGCCGCATCGCCAAGCGCGCGGGACGCACCCGCACCGCGTTCTACGCGCACTTCGAGGATCGCCGCGACCTGCTCGTGCGCCTCGTCGAGGACTTCGCCACCGAGATCCACGGCGTCACCAGCGCGCACTGGGACCAGCCGCTCGCGCTCGCCGACGTGCGCCGCGTCGTCGCCGACCTGCTCGGCACCTTCCGGGCCCACGCCCCGCTCGTGCGCGCGCTCGTGGAGGCGTCGGGCTACGACCCGGAGATCCGCGCCTACTGGTCGGGGACGATCGAGCGCTTCGTCGGGCTCGCCGAGGAGCGGCTGCGGCGCGACGGTCGCCCGCCGGCCGCAGCCACCGCGACCGCCCAGGCGCTCGTGTGGATGACCGAGCGCACCGCCTACCAGCAGGTCGTCGCCGAGGACCCCGCCGTCGCCGATCGCACGCTCATCGCCGCACTCGCCGAGATCTGGGAGCGCACGCTCAACGGCTGAGCGGTCCCCGCACGGCGCGCTCAAGTCCCCGTGCGCGTCCGTCGATGGTCGGCGGATGCCCTCGCCGGTCCGCCACGCGCTCGCCGCCCTCGCGCTCCTGTGCGCGATCGTCGTCGTGCTCGACGGCCGCGGCGCCGACGCGCGCACCGAGCCGGTCGCCCGGTCGCCGGACCGGGGCACCTTCACGTTCGCGCCCGGCACGCACCCGCTGGACCGTCAGGCCGTCCTGCAGGCGGTCGCGGCCGCACGCCCGGAGGCCCGGGCGCTGATCGACCGCATCGACGGTCGCACCACGATCACCGTCGGCACCCCGTCGCTGCCCCAGGCCGCCGGGACCGCCCGCTCGCTGCCCGACGGCCGCCACGAGCTGACGCTCGACCTCGGTCCCGTCAGCCGCGGGCTCGGCGCCGCGGGCGTGGCGCGTCTCGTGCTCCACGAGCTCGGGCACGCGGTCGACGCGGCGCTCGTGCCCGCCGACCTGGCCGCCCGGCTCGACGCGCTCGTGCCCGCGGGCTACCCGTGCGGCACTCCCGGGGACGATCGCTCGTGCCTGGGCCGGTCGGCGCGCGAGGAGCGCTTCGCCGAGACGTTCGCCAAGTGGGCGACCGGCGACCTCGGGATCACCCTGCACATCGGCTACAAGGTGCCGCCCCCGCGGGTCTCGCTGGACCGCTGGGGTGCGCCGCTCGCCGCGCTCGCGCGACCCTAGGCGGCGACCGGCTCACGCTCGCGCGCGGCGCGCGGCCGCACGACCGGCGGCACGGGCGGTCCGCCGCCGGTGCGCCGGTAGGCGACCGCGGCGCCGACGGCGGCGGCCAGGGCGGCCAGCCCACCGAGCGCGAGGCCGGCACGGGGGCCGGCGTGCTCGCCGATCCAGCCGAGCAGCGGGGCGCCGAACGGGGTCGAGCCGAGGAACACGAGCGAGTAGAGCGCCATCACCCGACCGCGCATCTGCGGGTCGACGCGCAGCTGGAGCACCGACGTGACGCCGGAGGAGAACGTGACGCTCGCGGCGCCCAGCAGCACGAGCGCGACGAGCTGCACCGCCACGGTGGGGGAGGCGGCGACGAGCAGGTCGGTCACCCCGAACGCGGCCGCGGACGTGACGAGCGCGGCCGGCCCGAGGTCGCGCGCCCCGCCGATCGCCACCGCGCCGGCGATCGAGCCGACGGCCATCGCCATCGTCATCGCGGTGAACAGCCACGCGTCGCCGCCCCAGGTCGTCGACGCGAGCAGCGCGAGCAGGACCTGGAAGTTGAAGGCGAGCAGGCCGACGAGGGCCATCATCCCCAGCGGGATCAGCAGCTCGGGCGTGCGGCGGACGTAGGCGACGCCGGCCCGGATCGCGTGCGGCTGGCGCGGGCCGCGCGCGGGGGCGCCCATGCGCGCCGGGTCGAGCCGCGCGACGGCGACGATCATCGCGACGAAGGTGAGCGCGTCGACGACGAAGCACCAGGCGATCCCGGCGACGCCGATCAGCAGGCCGGCGACGGCCGGGCCGATGATCCGCGACGCGTTGATCGCGAGGCTGTTGAGCGCGACCGCCCCGACGACGCGGTCGGGCCCGACGAGCTCGATCGGCAGCGCCTGCCGTGCGGGACCGTCGAGCGCCATCGCGATGCCGCGCAGCAGCACGGCCGCGTAGATCAGCGCCGGGGTCGCCGCGTCGAGGAAGGCGATGACGGCGAGGGCGGCCGCGGGGACGATCATCACCAGCTGGGTGCAGAGCAGCAGCCGGCGCTTGTCGACGCGGTCGGCGAGCAGACCGCCGACCTGCCCGAGCAGCAGCAGCGGCACGAACTGCAGGGCGGGCACGAGGCCGACGGCGAGGCCGTCGCCGGTGAGCGAGACCATGAGCCAGACGGCGGCGACGTTCTGGATCCAGTTGCCGCTCGTCGAGATGAGCTGGGCGATGAAGTAGCGCCGGTAGTCGGCGACGTGGAGGGGGTCGAACGTGCGGCGGATGCGCGCGCTCATCGGCGGTCCACGAGCCGCTCCAGGATGTCGGCGGCACGGTCGAGGGTGGCGCGGTCCTCGGCGCTGAGCTCGGCGAGGCGCCGGGCGAGCACGGCGTCCTTGCGCGAGCGGATCGCCTGCAGGTGGTCGCGGCCGGGCTCGGTGATCGCGACCCGGCAGGAGCGGCCGTCGGCCGGGTCCGGGGTGCGGGTGACGAGGTCGTGCTCCTCGAGCTTGGCGACGATCCGGGTCGCGGAGGGCCGGCGGATGCGCTCGCGGTCGGCGAGCTCGCTCGGAGCGAGCGGGCCGTGGCGCTCGACGGTGGCGAGCGCGGCGGTGAGCGTCGGGCCCAGGAGCGTGACCTCCTCGGCGCCCGCGTGGCGCAGCCAGCGGGCGGTGCGGGCGATCACGTGGCGCAGGTGCGTGGCGGACTGGGCAGCGGATGAAGTTGCGATAGGTAATTACTTTAGCAAACCACCCGGAACGACGACCGCCCGCCCGGCGCGAGGCCGGACGGGCGGGTCGGGGGACGTCGGGGTGGGGTCGGTGAGGACTAGGAGCTGACCTTCTCGGCCGCCGGGGCGGACTGGACGTCCTCCGAGGCGGACTCACGCGGCTTGGGGTCCTTGCGCTCGACCTGCTCGCACGAGCCGTTGGGGTTCTCGGCCGTCGCGTCGGCGATCACGTCGACGTTGTCGAGGAACGCGCGGTCGGTGCCCGCGCCACAGGTGATGCGGTCGACCTCGCCGTCGCGGGTGCGGAAGCGGTCGTTGCCGTTGCCGCCGTCGAGCGTGTCGCCGACCTGGTCGACCTCGCCGCCCGGACCGGGCTTCACGTCGGACCGCGCGAGCGCCCACAGCGTGTCGTTGCCGTCGCCGCCGATGCTCGTGTCGGTCCCGGCGTTGGCGTAGATGACGTCGTCGCCCGCGCCGCCCTCCTGGCGGTCGTCGCCGGTGCCGCCGGCCATCTTGTCGTTGCCCGACTCGCCGAAGGACGTGTCGTTGCCCGAGCCGCCGTACACCCAGTCACGGGAGTCGCCGCCGCGCAGCGTGTCGTCGCCCGAGGCGCCGTAGAGGCGGTCGAACGAGGTGCGGTCACCGGTGTTGTTGGCGTCGCCGGTGATGGTGTCGTTGCCCTTGCCGCCGTTGAGCCAGTCGTTGCCGGGCCCGCCGAACAGCGTGTCGTTGCCGTCGGCCGCGAACACGCGGTCGTTGCCGGAGCCGCCGTTCAGCTTGTCGTCGGCCGCGAAGCCGAAGAGGCGGTCGTTGCCGGCGTTGCCGTTGATCACGTCGGCGGCGTTGGTCCCCCGCAGCCGCTCGTTCCCGGCACCACCGTCGATGTTCGCGGCGAAGGCCGAGGCCGGCACGAGCATGAGGGCGGCGAGGGCGCCGGCGGTGGCCTTGCGGCGGTCGGTGATGAAGTTCATGGTGGGGTCGATCCTCCGGTGGGTCGTTGCGGACTGCGACCGTTATCCCCGACCGGTGACGCTCCGTGGGGTCGCTCTCAC
This sequence comes from Conexibacter sp. W3-3-2, assembly GCF_009707605.1. Classification (NCBI taxonomy): domain Bacteria; kingdom Bacillati; phylum Actinomycetota; class Thermoleophilia; order Solirubrobacterales; family Conexibacteraceae; genus Conexibacter; species Conexibacter sp. W3-3-2. The sequence continues at coordinate 3,599,711 of NZ_WLYW01000001.1, forward strand.
GCAACGCTCACGATCCGTGAGGAAACGGTGAGAGATCCGTCGTGCGCGTGCGTGGGGGACGTTCGGCTGCAACCCTTCCGTCATGCCCCGCCGCCCCTCCGTGATCGCCGCGCTGACCGCGGTCCTGCTCGCCTGCACGCCGATCGTCGCCGACGGCGCGAAGCGCACCGGGACGAACGGGCGCGACGTCCTCACGGGCACGAGCAGCGTCGACAAGCTCTACGGGCGCGGCGGCGACGACAAGCTGTACGGGCGCGGGGGCGGAGACACGCTCGACGGCGGGACCGGCAACGACCTGATCCTCGGCGATGCGGGCAACGACACCATCACTGGCGGGGCGGGCAACGACACGCTGATCGGCGGCTCCGGCAACGACCGCATCTTCGGGCAGGCCGGCGTCGACACCGTCTCCGGCGGCAACGGCAACGACGTCATCAACACGGCCGGCGACGGCGCGGCCGACACCGTGACCTGCGGCAAGGGCCGCGACGTCGTCATCGCCGACGCCGCGGATCTGGTCGACGCCGACTGTGAGAGCATCACCCGTCGATGAGCGAGCAGCCCGGCGGGAGCAGCGAGACGGACGGCCGGCCGACCGTCCTGCTCGTCGACGACGACCCGGCGATCCGCCGCGCCGTCTCCGTCGGACTGGAGCTCGAGGGCTTCGCCGTCGTGCCCGCCTCGGGCGGCCGGGCGGCGCTGGCCGCGGTCGGGACCGTCCGGCCGGACGCCATGCTGCTCGACCTCACGATGCCCGACCTCGACGGGCTCGAGGTGCTGCGCCAGCTGCGCGCCGACGGCGAGGAGGTGCCGGTCTGCGTGCTCTCCGCGCGCGACGAGGTCGACGACCGCGTCCTGGGTCTCGAGGCCGGCGCCGACGACTACGTCGTCAAGCCGTTCGCGCTCGAGGAGGTGGTCGCCCGCCTGCACGCGCTCCTGCGACGCCGTCCCGCCTCCCAGCAGCAGCGGGTGACGGTCGGCGACATCGAGCTCGACCCCGCCACGTTCGTCGCCGCCCGCGACGGCCACGACCTCGGGCTCACGCGACGCGAGTTCGAGCTGCTGCACCTGTTCCTGCGCCACCCCGGCGAGGTCCTCGAGCGCAAGGTGCTGCACGAGGAGGTCTGGGGCTACACGTTCGACCCGGGCACGAACGTCGCCGACGTCTTCGTCGGCTACCTGCGCCGCAAGCTCGAGGCGCACGGCGGCGAGCGCGTCCTGCACACGGTGCGCGGCGTCGGCTTCGTCCTGCGCGTCTGAGCGTCGGCCCTCCGCGGTCCGCGACCCCCATGCGCCTGCGCAACCTCCGCAGCCGACTCACGCTCGGGGTCCTGTCCGTCCTGACGGTGGTCTTCGTCATCGGCGGGATCGTCGTCGCCGGCGTCAGCGACCGCTCCGAGCGCAGCGGCGTCGACGACCGGCTGCGCCGGACCGCCGAGCTGTCCGACACGGCGGCGCTCGCGGCGATCGAGGAGGACTCCAGCGACCAGCAGGGCCGGGATCCGCGGCTGAACAACGTCCTGCGCGCGACCGGCAGCTCGCTGGAGGCGACGCTCGGCAGCACGCCGGTCTTCGAGGCGGGGGTGCCGTTCCCGACGCTGAGCGACGCGCCGCTGGGCTTCTCGACCCGCAAGATCGACGGGCGCAACGTGCGGATCTACGTGACGACGCTGCGCGTCGACTCGCTCGGCGGTCTGAGCCGGCTGCAGGCCACGACCAGCCTGCGGCAGGTCGAGCGCCGCCAGCGCGAGCTGCGCGAGCGGCTGCTGCTCACGGGGATCCTGATGCTCGTCGCCGCCGGGATCGGCACCTGGTTCGCGGCCGACGTCGTGCTGCGCCCGCTGCGGCGGCTGCGCCGTGCCACCCGCGACATCGCGGGCGAGGAGGACCTGTCGCGGCGCGTCCCCGAGCAGGACGGCACCGAGGAGCTGCGCGCGCTGGCCCGAGGCTTCAACGACATGCTCGAGCGGCTCGGGCGCTCCGCCGCCGAGCGCAACCGCGCGCTCGAGGCGACCCGCCGCTTCGCCGCCGACGCGGGCCACGAGCTGCGCACGCCGATGACCGCGATCCAGGCGACGCTCTCGACGATCGCCCGCCACCCCGACATGCCCGGCGAGACGCGCCAGTCGATCGCGCAGGACGCCCTGGCCGAGCAGCGGCGCCTGGTCGAGCTGCTCGACGGCCTGCAGGCACTCGCCCGCGGTGACGCGAACCCGGTCGAGCACGCCCCCGTCGATCTCGCCGGACTGATCGCCGACGGCGTGCAGTCCGCGCGCGGCACCCACCTGGGGACCACGATCCAGCACGAGCCGCCGGCGGAGGCCGTGGTCGTCGTCGGCTGGGAGCCGGGCATCCGGCTGATCCTCGACAACCTCGTGCGCAACGCGGTGCGGCACGGCCGTCCCGGCGGGACCGTCCGCGTGACGCTCGAGGGCGGCGCCGCGCCGCGGCTGCTCGTCGAGGACGACGGTCCCGGGGTCGCGCCGGAGGACCGCGAGCGGATCTTCGAGCCGTTCACGCGCGTGGGCGACGAGGTCGACCAGCGGCCCGGGTCCGGCCTCGGGCTCGCGCTCGTCGCCCAGCAGGTCGGCCACCACGACGCGACGATCGCCGTCGACGCGTCGCCCGCGCTCGGCGGGGCGCGCTTCGTCGTGACGTTCTAGCGCACCGGATCCGCGAGCGCGGCCGTGAGCGCCTGCCGCGCCGCGACGATCGCGGGCGCGCTCGAGCCCGGCAGCAGCGGGCCGCGGACCCGCGAGCGGGCGCGGGCGACCTGCCCCTCCTGCAGGTCGGCGAGGACCGCGGCGACGTCGCTGTCGACGTGCTCCAGCCGGTACGGGCGGGTCGCGAGCCCGGCGCCGAGGACGTCCCGCAGCCGGTGCATCTCGGCGCGGACCGTCACCTCGCGCGTGCGGTCGCCGTAGAGCATCTCGGCGAGGTCGGCGCTCGACAGGCCGTCCGGGTTGAGGGCCAGCAGCGCCACGATCTCGCCGTGGCGGCCCGAGAGCCGGTGCTCGCCGTCGGGGGCGCGCAGCGTCACGAACGGCTTGCCGAACACGGTCACCGCGACGCGGGAGCGGGCGGCGCGCGCGTCCTGCGGCGCGGTCAGGAGCAGGCCCTCCCCGAGGTCGTGGAGCGTGCCCGTGCTGCCGTCGGGGAGCACGATCCGTCCGGTGCCGCCCGCGACCTCGAAGCGCTGGTCGCGCCATGCGTCGTGGGTCGCGGCGAGCACCCGCCCGCTCGGGGCGAGCGCCGCCGCCGGGCCGCCGTGGCGCGAGGCGTGCTCGGCGAACAGCCCGAGGATGCGCGTGTGGCGCTCGAGCATCTCGCTGCGCAGCCGCTCCTCCGCGAGCCGGGCGGCGGTCTGCACGAGCGCGAGGTTGTGCGGGTGCCCGGTCCGGTAGCTGCCGGTCACGTCGATCACGCCGAGGATCTCGCCGCTGTCCGGGTCGCGGATCGGGGCGCCCGAGCACTGGAACGCGTGGACGGCGCTGCGGAAGTGCTCGGCGCTGAAGATCTGCACCGGCCGGCCGGCGGCGAGCGCGGTGCCGACCGCGTTGGTGCCCGCGTGGTCCTCCGCCCACGAGTACCCCGGGCTGAACTGGATCGCCTCGGAGGCCCGCAGGACCTCCGGGTGGCCCTCGCTCCAGAGCAGCGTGCCGTCCGCGTCGGAGACGACGAGGATGTGGCGCGCGTCGTGCAGCAGTCCGGCGAGCACGCCGCGCAGGAGGTCGGCGGTCCGCGACAGCGGGTGCTCCTCCCAGCGGCTGCGCGCGTCGGCGGGCTCCACCATCAGCGGCGCCGCGGGCGCGTCGGGCGTCAGCCCGCTGGTGGTGCACCGCTCCCAGGAGTCGGCGACGACGTCGCGCACGATCGACGGCGCCCGGCCGCGCGCGAACGTGGCCTCGTGCGCGCGGCGCAGGAGGTCCGCCCACCGTCGGGGGTCCACTCCGGCCTGGAGGCTCGCGTCGGGATCGTGCACAGGAACTGACCTCCCGGTCAGCGTAGCGCCGCCGCGCGGTCGCCGGACGGGGATGCCACGTCGATGCAACGTCGGCGCGACGGCCGCGCAACAGTCCCGCGGCCGGTTGCGTGGCCGTCGCGGCGGGAGGAACGTCGCGGTCCCCAGCCCCGGCACGGTGCCGGGGCACCCGAGAGGAGAGATCCCACCATGGCCACGACCGCCCCCGCACCCTCCGGCGCCACCACCTTCCGCCCCGGCGGCCGCAAGCTCCTGATCGACGGCGAGTGGGTCGACGCCGCGTCCGGCCGGACCTTCGAGACCCACGACCCGGGCACCGGCGCGCTGCTGGCGACCGTCGCCGAGGGCGACCGCGAGGACGTCGACCGTGCCGTCAGGGCGGCACGCCGGGCGTTCGACAGCGGCCCCTGGTCGCGGCTGTCCCCGTCCGAGCGCGGGCGCATCGTCCACCGCGTCGGCGACCTGATCATGGAGCACGCCGAGGAGCTCGCCGAGCTCGAGTCGCTCGACAACGGCAAGCCCAAGTCGGTCGCGCTCGCCGCCGACGTCCCGCTCGCCGCCGACCTCTTCTGGTACATGGCGGGCTGGGCGACGAAGCTCAAGGGCGGCACGATCACGCCGTCCGTGCCGTACCTGCCGGACGCCGAGTTCCACGCCTACACGACGCGGGAGCCGATCGGTGTCGTCGGGCAGGTCATCCCCTGGAACTTCCCGCTGCTGATGGCCGCCTGGAAGCTCGGGCCGGCGCTCGCCACCGGCTGCACGATCGTCCTCAAGCCCGCCGAGCAGACGCCGCTCAGCGCGCTGCGGCTCGGCGAGCTGCTGCTCGAGGCGGGCGTGCCCGCGGGCGTCGTGAACATCGTCCCCGGCTTCGGGGAGACCGCGGGCGCCGCGCTCGCCGAGCACCCCGACGTCGACAAGATCGCGTTCACCGGCTCGACCGAGGTCGGGAAGATCATCGTGGGCGCGGCGCGCGGCAACCTCAAGCGCGTCTCGCTGGAGCTCGGCGGCAAGTCCCCGAACATCATCTTCAGCGACGCCGACGTGGACGCCGCGATCGCCGGTGCCGCGCAGGGGATCTTCTTCAACCAGGGCGAGGTCTGCTCCGCCGGCTCGCGCCTCTACGTCCAGGAGGACCAGTTCGACCGGGTCGTCGAGGGCCTGTCCGCCGCCGCCTCCGCGATCAAGGTCGGCCACGGCCTCGACCCGGAGACCGAGATGGGCCCGCTCGTCTCGCAGGAGCAGTTCGACCGCGTCACCGGCTACCTCGCCAAGGGCGAGCAGGAGGGCAACCGCGCGGTGACCGGCGGCAAGGCGATCGAGGGTGACGGCTACTTCGTCGAGCCGACCGTCCTCGTCGACGCGCGCCCCGACCACACGATCGTCCGCGAGGAGGTCTTCGGCCCGGTCATCGCCGCGATGCCGTTCAGCGACGTCGACGACCTCGCCCGCCAGGCCAACGACTCCCACTACGGCCTTGCCGCCGGCGTCTGGACCCGCGACATCAGCAAGGCGCACCAGCTCGCCGCGCGGATCAAGGCGGGCACCGTGCACGTCAACACGTACCACGTGTTCAGCGCCGAGCTGCCGTTCGGCGGCTACAAGCAGTCCGGCTGGGGACGCGAGATCGGCGAGGAGGTCCTCGGCGCGTACCTCGAGACGAAGAGCGTGATCGTCTCGCTGTAGGACGCCGCCACCTCGGGGGTCACCGCGCCCGGGACCGGGTACGGTGGCCCCATGGCGTCCGTGGAGGAGACGACGACGCGCACGGCCGGGGCCCGGGGCCTCGAGGCCCGTGCGGTGACCGTGACGGCGGGCGGCCAGACGATCCTGCGCGGCACCTCGATCACCGTCCCGGTCGGGAAGCTCGTCGCGCTGATCGGCCCGAGCGGATCGGGCAAGTCGACGCTGCTGCGCGCGCTCGCGGGCGTGACCGTGCCGACCGCCGGGAGCGTCGACCTCGACGGGCACTCGATCCGGCTGCGGTCCACGGACGTCGGCTACGTCCCGTTCGGGACGCTGCTGCACCCCGAGCTCACCGTGCGGGAGGCCCTGCGCTACGCGGCCGAGCTGCGCCTCCCGGCGGGCACGACCGCCGCCGAGCTCGACGAGCGCGTCGACGAGGTGCTCGCGCAGCTGCAGATGACCGACCGGGCCGACCACCGCGTCGCGACCCTCTCCGACGGGCAGAAGCGCCGCGCGTCCTGCGGCGCCGAGCTCGTCGGCCGGCCGCCCGTGCTGCTGCTGGACGAGCCCGCCACCGGTCTCGACGCGGTGCTCGAGGCGCGGATGATGCGGCTGCTGCGTCGCCTCGCCGACGAGGGCCGCGGCGTCCTCGTCGCCACGCACGCGACGTCCTCGCTGGGGCTCTGCGACCAGGTCGCCGTGATGGCCCCGGGCGGCGAGCTGCGGTTCGTCGGCACCCCGCAGGAGATGCTCACGCGGTTCGGCGTCTCGAGCTACGACGAGGTCTACGAGGCGCTCGACCTCGAGGGCGCCCCGGCGATGGAGGACGAGCCGTTCCCCGACGCGCTGCCCGGCCCGCCGCCCGCGATGGAGCGCAAGCCGTTCCCGCCGCTGGGCCGGCAGACGACGGCCCTCGCCGCCCGCTACGCCACCTGCACCTGGCGCGACCGCCGCTCGCTGGCGATCCTCGTCGGGCAGGCGCCGATCATCGGCCTGGGCATCGGCCTCGCGATGCCGCCGAACGTCTTCGACAACCCGACGCTCGGCCCGTACTACAAGGTCACGATGTGCTTCCTGCTGCTGGTCGGCGCGATCTGGCTGGGGATCATCACCGCCTGCCGCGAGATCGTGAAGGAGCGCGCGATCGTCGACCGCGAGGTGGCGGTCGGGGTGCGCTTCGACGCCTACCTGCTCGCGAAGTGCGCGGTGCTGTTCCCGATGGTCGCCGGGCAGGTGACGCTGCTGCTCGTCGCCGCGATGCTGCTGCAGCCGATCGCCGGCGGCCCCGCCGGGTTCGGGCAGCTGCTCGTCGTCTGCGTCGCCGCGGGCTGGGCGGCGGTGGCGATGGGCCTGTGGCTGTCGGCCGCCGTGCAGAAGCCCGACCAGGCGACGAGCTCGGTCCCGCTGCTGCTGATCCCGCAGCTGCTGTTCGCGGGCGCGGTGATCCCGTACGCGACGATGGTCGCGCCGGTGAAGGCGGTCGCGAACCTCATGATCTCCCGCTGGGCGCTGACCGGCATGGGCAACTCGGTCGGGCTCGACGGGTCGCTGTCCAACGACTTCGGCGCGGTCACCGGCTTCGAGCCGGACTTCTACGCCACCCCGATGGTCGTGACGGTCGGCATCCTCGTGGCGGGCACGCTGCTGATGCTGTCGGCCACGGGCATGACGCTCGACCGCCGGCTCTCGGCGGCGCGCTGACCGCGCCGCCGGGCCGGGACCGCCGTCAGGGCTCGATCAGCACCTTGATCGCCTCGCGCCCGTCCATCGCCGCGTAGCCCGCCGGGACGTCCTCGATCCCGATCGTGCGGTCGAAGACGCGCCCCGGCTGGATCGCTCCCGACAGCACGTCGGGGAGCAGCTCCTCGACGTAGGCGCGGACCGGCGCCATGCCGCCGGCGACCGAGACGTTCTTGGCGAACATCAGCTGGGAGGCCGGGATGTCCCCGGACTGCGGGACGCCGACACGGCCGACGGTGCCGCCCGCGCGGGTGACGCGGATCGCGGTCTGCAGCGAGTCGGCCATGCCGACGCACTCGAGCACCGCGTGGGCGCCGTCGCCGCCGGTGAGCTCGAGCACCTTCGCGGTGCCCGCGCGGCCACGCTCGGCGACGACGTCGGTGGCGCCGAACTCGCGCGCGAGCGACGTGCGGACCTCGTGGCGTCCCATGATCACGATCTGCTCGGCCCCGAGCCGCTTGGCGGCGATGACGCCGCAGAGGCCGACCGCGCCGTCCCCGACGACGACGACCGTGGAGCCGGGGCGCACGCCGGCGGCGACGGCCGCGTGGTGCCCGGTGCCCATCACGTCGGAGAGCGTGAGCAGCGACGGCATCAGCGCGTCGTCCTCGCCGACCGGCAGGACGACGAGCGTGCCGTCGGCCTGCGGGACGCGTACCGCCTCGCCCTGGCCGCCGTCGACGTCGCCGACGCCCCAGAAGCCGCCGTTGCGGCACGAGGTGTGCAGGCCCTCGGCGCAGAAGTCGCAGCGGCCGTCGGAGTACACGAACGGCGCGAGGACGACGTCCCCGGGCTTCACCGTCGTCACCTCGGCGCCGACGTCCTCCACGACGCCGATGAACTCGTGGCCCATCCGCTGCCCGTCGGCGCCGGCGGGCTTGGACTTGTAGGGCCACAGGTCGCTGCCGCAGATGCAGGACCGGGTGACGCGCACGAGGGCGTCGGTCGGCAGGGAGATCGACGCGTCCGGCACGTCCTCGACGCGGACGTCGCCGGCGCCGTACAGCAGGGTGGCTCGCATGTGCGGACCCTACCCGCGCGGTCCGTTCGCGGTTCGTGCTCGATTCCCCGGCCGCAACGTGGCACCATGCCCTGCGTGCCGTCCTACGTGCACGCGATGTTCGGCGCCGTCGGTCTCACGCTCGTCGTCGCGGTCCTCGCGCCCGCGCCCCGCATGCCCGTCAACCGGGCGGCGCGCGCCTGCCGTGTCCTGATGATCTCCGGCGGGCTGCTGTGGATCGCCGCGTTCACGATGCCGGCGTTCGACGTCTGGTACCCCGCGCTCGCGCTGCTCGGCGCGGCGATGGGCACGTGGTTCGGCATGTTCTGGCTCGCGCGACAGCCGTCGCTGTACGACCTGCCGCCGGAGCGCGCCGAGCACTCCGACGACGCCGACGACGACGACCAGGGCGGTGGTGGCGGCGGCGGGCGCGGTCCCGAGCCCGATCCGGGCCCCGAGCCCTCCGGTCCCGACGGGATCGACTGGGACGACTTCGACCGGCAGCGCCGGTCGTGGGAGTCCGACCGGGATCGCACCCCGGTCGGCACGCTCTGAGGCGCCTGCCGCGCCCGACTCATGTGGGACGGCCTGCAGGCCGCCGGCCCGCGGGTGGCGTAACGCGGTGTCTACTGCCCGCGTATACGCTGTGTGTATACTCGCCGTATGTCCATCGCCAAGACCTTCCTCGGGCTGCTCGAAGCGGGCCCGAGTCACGGCTACGACCTCAAGCGCTCCTACGACGAGCGGTTCGGGCACGACAAGCCGCTCGCCTACGGGCAGGTGTACGCCACGCTCGCCCGGCTGCTGAAGAACGGCCTCGTCGCCGTCGACGGCATCGAGCCCGGGGAAGGACCCGAGCGCAAGCGCTACGTCATCACGCAGGAGGGCGTCGCCGACATCGCCGCCTGGCTCGAGCAGCCCGAGCGGCCCGACCTCTACCTGCAGAGCACCCTGTACACGAAGGTCGTCCTCGCGATGCTCACCGGCCGCTCGGCCCGCGAGGTGCTCGACACCCAGCGCGCCGAGCACCTCGCGCTGATGCGCGAGCTCACCCGGCGCAAGCTCGACGGCGACCTCGCCGACCAGCTGATCTGCGACCACGCGATCTTCCACCTCGAAGCCGACCTGAAGTGGCTGGAGCTGACCGCCGACCGCCTTGACGACCTCGCGACGGAGGTCGCACGATGAGCCCGAGCACCGTGTCCCAGGACCCGATCACCACCGCGGCCGGCGGCCGCGCCCCCGACCCGCTGCTTCGTGCCGGCGGCCTGCGCAAGCAGTTCGGGACCACCCTCGCCCTCGACGGCGCCGACTTCGAGATCGCCGCGGGCGAGGTCGTCGCCGTGATGGGCGCCTCCGGCTCCGGCAAGTCGACGCTGCTGCACTGCCTCGCCGGCATCGTGCCGCCCGACACGGGCACGATCAGCTACGACGGCACCGACCTCGTCGCGCTCGGCGACGCCGGCCGCAGCGAACTGCGCCGCACCGCGTTCGGCTTCGTGTTCCAGTTCGGCCAGCTCGTCCCCGAGCTGCGCTGCGTCGAGAACGTCGCGCTGCCGCTGCGCCTGCAGGGCGTCCGGCGCCGCACGGCCGAGCGGCAGGCGCGCGAGTGGATGGAGCGCCTCCAGGTCGCCGACGTCGCCGACCAGACCCCCGGGCAGGTCTCCGGCGGTCAGGGCCAGCGCGTCGCCGTGGCCCGCGCGCTCGTCACCGGCCCGCGGGTCGTCTTCGCCGACGAGCCCACCGGGGCGCTCGACTCGCTCAACGGCGAGCGCGTCATGCAGCTGCTCGTCGCCGCCGCGCGCGACAGCGGCGCCGCGGTCGTGCTCGTCACCCACGAGGCCCGCGTCGCCGCCTACGCGGACCGCGAGATCGTCGTCCGGGACGGGCGGACCGCATGACCGCCCTGCTCCTCGGCGTGCGGCTCGCCCTCGCGGGCGGGCGCCCCTCCGCCGTGCGCGCCGCCATGACCGCGGCGGGGGTCGCGCTCGGCGTCCTCGTCCTGCTCGTCGCCGCCTCGATCCCCACCATGGTCGACGGGCACGACGGCCGCGAGGCCGCCCGCGCCGTGACGCCGAGCCCCGGCCCGGCGACCGCGACCTCCACGCTCGTCACCGCCGCGGACACGACCTTCCGCGACGAGGACATCGGCGGCCTGCTCGTGCAGGCCGAGGGCGGCCGTCCCGCCACGCCGCCCGGCGTGCGCCGGCTCCCCGGCCCCGGTGACCTCGTCGTGTCCCCGGCGCTGCGCGACCTCCTCGCCCGCCCGGACGCCGCGCTCCTGCGCGAGCGCCTGCGCGGCCGCATCGTCGGCACGATCGGCGACGCCGGGCTGACCGGCCCGGGTGAGCTGTTCTTCTACGCCGGGACCGACCGGCTCTCCGCCGCCGACGGCGACCGCGTCACCCGTTTCGGCGGTGGCGTCGCGCCCGACCCCCTGCCCGGGTTCCTCACCTTCCTGATCGCGGTCGCCGTCGTCGTCCTGCTGCTGCCGATCGGCGCGTTCATCGCGACCGCCGTGCGGTTCGGCGGCGAGGACCGCGACCGGCGCCTCGCCGCCCTGCGCCTGGTCGGCGCCGACCGCGCGATGGCCGCGCGGGTCGCCACGGGCGAGACGCTCGTCGGCGCCCTCGGCGGCCTGCTCGTCGGGGTCGGGCTGTTCGCGCTCGCCCGGCCGCTCGCCGGCGGGATCGAGCTGTTCGGGGTCAGTGTCTTCCCGGCCGACGTGCGGCCCGACGCCACCCTCGCGGCGCTCGTCGTCCTCGCCATCCCGCTCGCCGCGATCGTCTCCTCGCTGGCCGCGCTGCGCTCCGTCGTCATCGAGCCGCTCGGCGTCGTGCGGCGCAGCGCCACCGCACCGCGCCGCCTCGGCTGGCGCCTGCTGCCCGCGGTGATCGGCGCCTGGATGCTGTGGGGCATGCGCGGCGACCTGCTGCGCACCGACCAGGAGTTCGACGCCCACCGCGCCGGGGTCGCCGTGCTGCTCGTCCTCGTCGGGATGACCGCGGTGCTGCCCTGGGTCGTCGAGGCGAGCGTCCGCCGGCTCGGCGGTGGCGGCCTGCCGTGGCAGCTCGCCGTCCGCCGGATCCAGATGGACGGCGGCACCGCCGCGCGCGTCGTCAGCGGCGTCGCCGTTGCCGTCGCCGGGGCGATCGCGCTGCAGACGCTCTTCACCGCCGCCGAGCGCGTCTCCACGCTGCCCAACCCGCAGAGCAGCGCCCGCGCGAACGTCGCGATCTACCCCGTCTACCCCGGGGACGCCGCGATGCCGCAGCGGAGCGTCGCCGCGCTACGGGCGATCCCGGGGCTGCAGGAGGTCAGCAGCGTGCGGCTCGCCCCCGCCCAGCGGGTCGGGGCCGACGAAGGGGCCGAGATCATCGTCGGCGACTGCGACTCGCTACGCGCCTACGGACGCATCGGGCGCTGCCGGGACGGCGACACGTTCCTGACCGGGCGGACCGCCGCCGCACCGGCCCGCACGTTCGAGCTCGGTGGGGAGGGCGCCGCCCCGAGCCGCTGGCGGATCCCCGCCGGCGCCCGCCGCGTCGAGCCCGCTCCCGGCCCGACCGGCGGCGCGCTCACCGGCATCCTCGCGACGCCACGCGCGCTCGCCGGGATCCGCCTGCCGGGCGCGGAGGAGGAGGTCTACGCGACCGTCGCCCCCGGGGTCGGCGGCGACACGATCGAGCGGATGCGCAACGTCGTCGCCGACGGGGCGCTGCGCAGCGACGTGTTCCGCACCGACGACCCGATCGAGCTCGGTGCGTTCACGAGCGTGCGGCGCGCGATCTTCGCGGGCACCGCGCTCGTGCTGCTGCTGCTCGGCGCCAGCCTGCTCGTCGGTGGCCTCGAGCAGCTGCGCGAGCGGCGCCGGCCGCTGGCCGTGCTCGCCGCGTTCGGCACGCGGCGCCGGGTGCTCGCCTGGTCGGTGCTGCTGCAGGCCGCGGTGCCCGTCACGCTGGGTCTCGCCGTCGCGGTCGGCACCGGCATCGGGCTGGGCTGGATGCTGCTGCGCGTCGGCGGTGCCTCGTTCGTCATGGACTGGGGCGCGGTCGCCGGGATGACCGGGATCGGCGCGGCCGTCGTGCTGCTCGTCACCGCGCTGACGCTGCCTGCCCTGCTGCGCCTCACCGCGCCGTCCGGGCTGCGGACGGAGTAGTCCGGGTCAGTCGAGCTGGAGCAGCAGGTCGTCCAGGTGGTCGGCGAGCCCGACCTCCTGGGCGCCGCGGCCGACCGCCACGTCCGTCGAGGCGGCGTGCACGTGCCGGTCGGGTGGCCACAGCGCCGCGAGCAGCAGGTCGTGCGCGAGCCCGGCCGCGTCGGTCGCCGTGGCGGCCTGCAGCTCGACGATCCACACCGGCGTGCCGGTCGGGTCCTCGCGGACGTGCACCGCGGTCACGTCCCCGTGCGCGGCGACCTCGCGCGCCACGAGCTCCGGGTCCGCGCCGTGCGCGAGGTCCGGGTCGTGGACCGCGAAGTACCAGTCGTGCACGTCGTCGTCGGCGTCCGCCGCCCGCTCCTGCGCGAACCGCGCGTGCGCCGCAGCGACCGTCGAGCGGGCCTGCGCCGCCGCCTCGCCCCGGAACCGCGGGTACGCCGCGACGTCCTCCACGCCCGCGGTCAGCCGCCCGCCCACCTCGACGACGATCCGCGGGCAGCGCTCCGCCGCCCAGAGGATCGCGTCGTCGAGGTCGGCGAACTCGCCGGTGTCCTGCGCCCCGGTCGCGTGCACGCCCGCCACGCCCGCGGGCTCCAGGCTCCCGGCGAGCACGGGCGGTGACCCGATGCCGCGGGTGCGCAGGCGGATCCAGGCGGTCGCGGGCACCGGCGGTCCGTCCTACGAGGCCGCGGGCTCGGCGGTCGCGGGCGCGCGCTCGGGCGCCGGCACGAACGTGTACTCGGCCGGGTCGAGCACCGCGGTCCGCTGCGTGTACTCGCCCATGTACCCCGGCCAGTTCGTGACGATCCGGCCCGACTCGTTGCGGTACCAGGAGTCGCACTGCGTCCACGCCGTCCCCGCGAAGCGCGCCTGCAGCTCGCGGTCGGAGGCCGCCTCGACCTCCGGGCGGACCTCGATCGCGGCCGCGTCCGCGCGCCCGCGGACGTGCTGGAGCGCCTGCCGGATGTACGCGGCCTGCGCCTCCAGGTAGACGATGATCGAGCCGCCCGACGTGTTCGTGTTCGGCCCGTACATGAGGAACATCGACGGGAAGCCGGGCACCGTCACGCCCAGGTGGGCGTGCGGGCCGTCCGCCCACGCGTCGGTGAGCGCCACCCCGTCACGACCGGTGACGGTCATGGGGAGCATGAAGTCCGTGGTGCGGAAGCCGGTCCCGTAGATGATCACGTCGACCTCGCGCTCGAGGCCGTCGGCGGTGACGACGCCGCGCGGCGTGATCGCCGTGATCGCGTCGGTCACCAGCTCCACGTTCGGGCGCTGCAGCGCCGGCAGCCACTTCGAGCTGAACAGGACCCGCTTGCAGCCGAACGTGTAGTCCGGCCACGCCTTGCGCCGCACCTCCGGGTCGCGCAGCTGCCAGCGCATGAACGCGGTCGCGCGCAGCCGGCCGAGGCGGCCGAGCGTGCGCGGGTTGCGGATCATCGCGGTCAGCGACTCGCCGTAGTGGTAGATGAACCGGCGCCGGAAGGCCTGCAGGCCGGGGGTGTGCCGGATCAGCGCGCGGACGAGCGCCGGGTAGGGCCGGTTGCGGCGCGGCATGAACCAGTTGCCCGACCGCTGGAAGACGTGCAGCCGCCCGACCTCCTTGGCGATCTCGGGCACGAACTGCACGGCGCTGGCGCCCGTGCCGACGACCGCGACGCGGCGTCCGGCGAGCGGCACGTCGTGGTTCCACTCCGCGGAGTGGAAGGCGTCGCCCTCGAACTGCTCGAGGCCGGGGATGCGCGGGTAGGCCAGGCGGTGCAGCTGGCCCGTCGCGATGACGACCGCGTCGGCCTCCCAGGTGCGGCCGTCGGTCGCGGTGACGGTCCACTGGACGTTCGTGTCGCTCCACGTGCACGACGCGACCTCGACACCGGTCTCCGTGCGGCCGGTGACGCCGTGCTCGGCGGCGACGCCCTGGAGGTAGTCGAGGATCTGCGCCTGCGGGGAGCAGAGGTGCGACCAGTCGGTGCGGGTCGCGAACGAGTACGAGTACAGGTGGCTGGGCACGTCGCACGCCGCGCCCGGATAGGTGTTGTGGAACCACGTGCCCCCGACCTGCTCGCCGCGCTCCAGCAGCGTGATGTCGCGGAAGCCGTGCTGCTGCAGCTCGATCGCGCAGCCGATCCCGCCGAATCCGGCGCCGACGATGACGACCCTCGTCCCCGAACGTGACATGCGCGTCATCTTCGCAGAGGACGCGGCCCGGGCGAGGCGGCGCGACCGCTAGCCTCCGGCACGATGCCGCCGGGCCCCGCGACCGCCGACCGCAGCGACGCCCTCGACGGCATCCGCGCGCTCGCCGCCCTGTCGGTCCTCGCCTTCCACGTCTGGCTCTACCGCGACGACCGGCCCCGCGGGTTCGCCGACCGCGACCTCCTGGACCGGGTCCTGTTCGAGGCCAACGCCGGGCTGATCGCGTTCTTCGTCCTGTCCGGCTACCTCCTCTACCGGGGGTTCGCGCGCGCCGCGGTGACCGGGGCGGCGCCCCCGTCGGTGCGCGGCTACGCGGTGCGCCGCGCCGCGCGCATCCTGCCCGCCTACTACGTGTGCGGCGCGGTCGTCTTCCTCCTCTACGCGACCGTCGGGCCGACGACGATCCAGCCCGAGCTGCACGAGCTGCCGCTGTTCGCGGTCTTCGCGCAGAACTACTCGCTCGACACGCTCATGCAGCTGAACCCCGTGCTGTGGACGCTGACGATCGAGATGGCGTTCTACGTCGCGCTGCCGCTGATCGCGCTCGCGGGCCTCGCGCTCGGCCCGCGACGCACCGCCTGGCACGCCGGGGTGCTGCTCGCGCTCGTCGGCGTGACGCTCGCCTGGTACTACGCGGACTACCGCGGCGACTGGGGCGAGATCCCGCGCAAGACGCTCCCCGCCTACATCGGGCACTTCGCGCTCGGCATGCTCGTCGCGCTGTGGCTCGAGCACCGGCGCGCGCGGCGCGACGGGGCGCGCCTCACCCCGGCCGTGACCGCCGCGCTCAGCGTCGTCGGCTGGCTGCTCGTGGTCGCCGAGGGCTACTGGCACGAGACCGAGCCCAGCGGCGGCCTCGCGCGGGCGCTGTTCTCGACGCTCATGGTCGCGCTCGGCTTCGCGCTCGTCGTCGCGGCCGCCGCCGGGGGGAGCGGCCCGTCGGTCGAGTGGCTGCGCGCACGCTGGCTCGCCCGCACGGGCCTGATCTCCTACGGCCTGTACCTCTGGCACCTGCCGCTGCTGCTCGTGCTGCGCGACAACGGCCTGCTCCCCGAGGCGCTGTGGCCGCGCATGCTCGTGGTCCTCGCGGTGTCGCTGCTGGCGGCCGAGGCGACCTGGCGCTGGGTCGAGCGTCCCGCGATCGACTGGGCGGCGCGCCGACGCGCGGGACGGGCAGGCTCCTTCACACGGTCGAAACAGGTCGCCGCCGAAATTTCCTAGAGTTGGCGGGAATGGCACTCCGCAGCCGCCGGGGCGCGCTCGCGCTCGTCGCCCTCGGTCTGGGGTGGGCGCTCGTCATGCAGTCGCTCGGCTGGGCCCAGACGTCGTACTACGCGTTCGTCAAGGCGCTCGGCGCCGGGACGACGAAGATCGACGCCTACCACTGGGAGACGCGCGACAAGTCGTACATCGACGGGCATTTCTACTCGGTGAAGGCGCCCGGGCTGCCGCTGCTCCTCACGCCGGTGAGCGAGGTCCTCGACGCCGCCGGCGGGCGCACCGTCGCCGCGGACGCCGCGAAGCGCGCGAAGGAGGGCGGCGCCGCGCAGTGGTCCTACCGGGCGCTGAACGTGCACGCCTACGGCTACGACCGCGCCAACGCGATCGCCACGAAGAGCCGCCTCGAGCGACAGGCGCCGCTGGTCTGGGCGCTCGGCCTCGTCGGCACGGTGATCCCGGCGCTGCTGCTGCTCGTGCTCGTGCGACGACGCGTCGAACGGGTGGAGCCCGGCCTCGGGGCGCTCACCGCGGTGACGCTCGGCGGCGCGACGCTGATCATGCCGTTCGCCGTGAACCTCTTCGGCCACGTGCTCGCGACGCTGCTCGCGTTCGCCGCCTTCGCCCTGGCCTGGCACGAGCGCGAACGCCCCACACCGCGGCTCGTGCTCCTCGCCCTCGCGGGCCTCCTCTCCGGGCTCGCCGTCACGACCGAGTACCCGCTCGCCATCGCCGGCGCGATCGTCGGCCTGTACGCGATGCTGCGGCCCGACGCGATCACCGCCGGGCCGCGCGCGCTCGCCGCACGCGCCGGCACCTACGCGACCGGCGTGATCCTCGGCGTGGTGCCGCTGTTCGTCTACAACCTCGTCGCGTTCGGCTCGATCACCACGCTCTCCTACAAGAACGCGGTCAACGAGCAGGGCCGCACCGGGCACGAGACGCTCGGGCTCAACGACGGCGGCTTCTTCGGCATCGGCGTGCCCGCCCCGCGGCAGGCGCTCGACCTGCTGATCTCGCCGCGCGGCGTGCTCGTGCTCATCCCGATCATCGTCATGGCCTGCGTCGGCACCTGGCTGCTGTACCGCCGCGGCCGCCGCGCCGAGGCGTCGGTCATCGGCGCGATCGCCGCCGCCTACTACCTCTACGACACCGGCTACTGGCTGCCGATGGGCGGCGGCTCGCCCGGCCCGCGGTTCCTCATCCCGATGCTGCCGTTCCTCGCCGTCGGGCTCGCCTGCGCGTGGCGCCGCTACCCGGGTCCGACGCTCGCGCTCGCCGTCCCGAGCGCGGTGACGATGGTCGTCGCCACGATCACGATGCCGCTCATCGGCCCCGGCGGGACCGCGACCTGGATGGACCGGCTGGAGATCGCGAACTTCCAGCACACGTTCCTCAGCGTGCTCGGCCTCGACAACGGCTGGGTCGCCATCGCGCCCGTGCTGCTGCTGTTCGGTGCGGCCGCCGTGCTCGCCGCGCGCTCCGCGCCGCGCCTGGCGCTGCTGCGCGGGCAGGCGCGGCCGGCGGCGCTGACGCTGCTGGCCTGGGGCGTCCTCGCCGGGCTCGTCGCGCCCGCCTACGGCGAGGAGGAGATCTCCGGGGCGATCGTCGGCCCGACCGGCAAGATCATCCACACCGCCCACCAGTCGCTCGTCGTGGCCGCCGTGCTCGTCGCGGCGCTCGTCCTGCTCGTGACGATCCGCCGTTCAGCGGACGCGGTAGACGACGAGGTCCCCACGGACGCGGCGCTCGAGACCCAGGCCCGTGAGCGGGCGCGCACGCCACGCCTGCCATGGCGTCCCGGCGAGCCGATCGGCGTGCAGCACCACCGACCGGACCCCGAGACGGCGTAGCGCCGCCACCGACCGGGCGTCCGGGAAGCCGTCCATGCGGGCCAGCAGCCGCGTCGTGCGCTGCGGCTGGATGCTGCTGCGCCCGTTGACCATCGGGGCGAACCCGTCGGTCGACCACAGCAGGTACTCGCGGTTGTCCTGGGCCCCGACCGGCAGTTGCAGCAGCGGCCCGGGCACGTCCGCCAGGCCGGCCGGTGCGGGCGGCGCGGTCGGGTGCGGGTAGGCGCGGCCGGGCGCGAAGCCCGCGCCCTCCGCGAGCACGACCGCGGCGAGCGCCAGCGCCAGCGCGGTCCGCGCCCGGGCGGCGGTGACGCGGGCCAGCAGCGCCGCCGTCCCGCCCGCCGCGAGCAGCGCCAGCAGCAGCGACGTGAACGTGTTCATCCGCTGCGGCACGCGGATCCCGGAGAAGCCGGGCACCAGCTCGTAGAGCAGCCGGTAGGGGAGCAGCTGCCCGAGCCCCGAGGTCTCGAAGCCGAGCGACAGCACCGCGAAGAGCCCGGTGCCCGCGACGAGCGCGCGTCGCAGCCGCCGCGACCAGCCCGCCCACAGCGCGCCGAGGACCGCGAGCGCGACCGCCGCCAGGCCGGGGAACAGGGTCTGCTCGGCGACCGCGGGGAGGTCCTCGCGGGCGCCCGCGCCCGCCGGACCCCACAGCGGGTTCAGCGACGAGCTGACGAGGAACTGCTTCGGGCCGACGCTGTAGGTGGCGAGGGTCTCGGCGCTGCGCTGCGCCGCGGGCTCCCCGTCGCGCACCCGCAGGTACGGCCGCCCGATCACCGCGCTGACGACGAGCACGAGGACGACCCCGAGCGCGGTCGCGCGAACGAGCGTCCGGCCGGGCCGCGGCCGGGCGTCCGGGGCGGTCCGCCACCAGGCGACCGCGAGCACCGCCGCGCCGCCCGCGAGGACGACGAGGAACGGCAGCCCGAGGCTGAAGCCGATCGACACCTGCCACGCCACGGTCGCCCAGCCCGCCACCACCATCCGCGGCCGCCGCGCGCGGTAGCCGCGCAGCAGCAGCATCAGGGCGAGCGGGATCCCACCGCTGGAGAGGATGTGCAGGTGCCCGCCCTGCTCCAGCCGCCATGGGGCGTAGGCGAAGACCGCGCCGGCGACCACCGCCCCCGCGACCGGGGCGCCGAGCTCCCGCGCCAGCAGGTACGCCCCGGCGAACGCGAGCGCGGTCGCGAGCAGGAACAGCAGCGCGTACCGCGTCAGGGCCGCCTCGACCCCGTCCCCGGGAACGGCGAGCGGCGCGTACCCGACGAGGGCGTCCGACAGGGCCAGCGTGTCCCGCATCGGCCAGAACTGGTTGCTCTGGAAGAACGCGCCCGGCTGCTCCACCAGCGCATGGCCGCCCCAGGCCAGCTGCCAGGCCTGCGAGAGCGGGTCGCCGAGGTCCTTCGGGACGTCGCTGCCGAGGTGCAGCACCAGCGGCCAGAACATCGCGACCGCCAGGAGCGCCGAGCCGACGGCGAGCACGACGAGCTCGCGGGGCGTCAGCCGCGGTGACGGCGGCAGCATCGGGGCGCGCATCCGCGCTGGAGGGTACGGCAGCGGCACGGCGATCCGGGACTCGACCGTCGGTCGAGTGACCCGGTGCGGGCGCACAGCTATCGTCCGCCGCTCCTGTGAGCGTCCGCGTCGCCATCGAGCACCGCACGGTCTACCGCTTCGACCGTCCGGTCCGGCTCGGACCGCACGTCGTCCGGCTCCGTCCGGCGCCGCACTGCCGGACCCCGATCGACGGCTACGCGCTGACGGTCGGGCCCGACCCGCACCGCGTGGTCTGGCAGCAGGACCCGTTCGGCAACCACACCGCGCGGCTCGTCCACGCCGAGCCGGTGCGCGAGCTGTCGATCACCGTCGAGCTCGTCGCCGACCTCACGACGATCAACCCGTTCGACTTCTACCTCGACGAGGACGCCGCACGCTGGCCGTTCGCCTACCGCGAGCCGACCGCGACCGACCTCGGGCCGTTCCTCGTCCTCGAGCCGAGCTCCGCGCTCGACGCGTGGGTGGCGGCCTACGGGCGGCAGGAGCGCGGCACGATCGACCTGCTCGTCGACCTGACCGCCCGGATCGCGCAGGACGTCCGCTACGAGACGCGCCTGGAGGAGGGCGTCCAGACCCCGGACGAGACGTTCGAGCGCGCCGCGGGCTCGTGCCGGGACAGCGCCTGGCTGCTCGTGCAGCTGCTGCGCCGCCTCGGGGTCGCGGCCCGCTTCGCCTCCGGGTACCTCGTGCAGCTCGCGGGCACCGACGGCGACGGGCCCGCGCACGACAGCACCGACCTGCACGCCTGGGCCGAGGCGTACGTCCCGGGCGCCGGCTGGATCGGCCTGGACGCCACCTCCGGCCTGCTCGCCGGCGAGGGCCACATCCCGCTCTGCTGCACCTCCACCCCCGCGGCGGCCGCCCCGGTCAGCGGCACCAGCGAGGCCGCCGGCACGCTGACCTTCGCCAACGCGGTCCGGCGGCTCGAGGAGGACCCGGACGTCACCGCCCCGTACACGCCCGAGCAGTGGGAGCGCATCGACCGCCTCGGCCACGAGGTCGACGCGCGCCTGGAGGCGGGCGGGGTCGCGCTGACGATGGGCGGCGAGCCGACGTTCGTCGCGGTCGACGACCCCGACGCCCCCGAGTGGAACATCGCCGCGCTCGGCCCGACGAAGCACGGACGCGCGATCGAGCTCACCCACCGGCTCGCCGACGCCTTCGCCCCGGGGGCGCTCCTGCGCTACGGCCAGGGCAAGTGGTACCCGAGCGACCCGCTGCCGCGCTGGGAGATCGGCGTGCACTGGCGGCACGACGGCGTGCCGGTCTGGCGCGACCGGTCGCTGCAGGCCGACCCGACCACCGAGGGCTCCGCGACCGCCCAGGACGCCGAGGAGTTCGTCCGCGGCCTGCTGCCGCGGCTGGGCCTGCCCGCCGAGGCCGCCTACCCCGCCTACGAGGACACGATCGACGAGCTGTGGCGGGAGGCCCGCCTGCCCGGCGGCGACCCGCCGGAGCTCGAGGCCCCGGACCCGACCGACCCGCGGCTCGCCGCGTCGGTGGCGCGGGCCGCGTTCATCGAGCAGCTCGACGCGCGCACCGGCGACCCGGTCGGCTGGGCGGTCCCGCTGCACCGGGCCCCGGGCGACGAGGAGTGGTCGACGGGCCGCTGGGCGCTGCGCCGCGGACGGCTGTTCCTCACCCCGGGCGACTCGCCGATCGGCTTGCGGCTGCCGCTCGACGCCCTGACCTGGCGGCCGCCGGAGTTCGTGCCCGAGCCGTCCGTGTTCGCCGAGGTCGCCCCGCTGCCCGTCCCCGCCGACGCGGTCCCGGGCGAGCCCGGGTCGGCGCCGCCGACGGACGTCGCCGCAGCGCCCACCGACACGCCCGCGCCCGCGCCCGCGCCCGCCGACGCGCGGCTCGTCGAGCCGCCCCCGATCACGACGCTCACCGCCCAGGTCCGCGCCAGCGGGCACCTGCACGTGTTCCTCCCGCCGCTCACCGCGCTCGAGCACGCGCTCGAGCTCCTGCGGGCGATCGAGGACACCGCCGCCGAGATCGGGGTGCCCGTCGTCATCGAGGGCTACGCGCCCCCGTCGGACCGGCGCGCCGGCCGCTTCGTCGTCACGCCCGACCCGGGCGTCATCGAGGTGAACATCCACCCCAGCGCGAGCTGGCCCGAGCTGTGCGAGCGCTCCCGCACGATCGTCGACGCCGCCCGCGAGACCGGGCTCGCCGCCGAGAAGTTCGCGCTCGACGGCACCCACACCGGGACCGGCGGCGGCAGCCACCTCACCGTCGGCGGCGCGACGCCCGCGCAGAGCCCGTTCCTGCGCCGTCCCGACCTGCTGCGCAGCCTCATCACCTACTGGCAGATCCACCCGTCGCTCTCCTACGTGTTCTCCGGCCGGTTCGTCGGCCCCACGAGCCAGGCGCCGCGCATCGACGAGGCCCGCCACGAGGCGCTCTACGAGCTGGAGATCGCGTTCGCGGAGCTCGAGAGGCTCGGCGAGCAGGCGCGCGAGAACGGCTGGGAGACCCCCGCCTGGCAGGTCGACCGGCTGCTGCGCAACATCCTCACCGACCTGACCGGCAACACGCACCGCGCCGAGTTCTGCATCGACAAGCTCCACAACCCCGCGCTCGAGAGCGGCCGCATCGGCGTCCTGGAGCTGCGCGGCTTCGAGATGCCGCCGCACGTCGACATGGGCCTCGTGCAGGCGCTGCTCGTCCGGACCCTGATCGCGCGCTTCGCGGAGACCCCGTTCACCGCGCCGCTGCGCCGCTGGGGCACCGAGCTGCACGACCGCTTCCTGCTGCCCTGGTGGGCCGCGGAGGACCTCCGCGCCGTCGCCGCCGACCTGCGCGACAGCGGCTTCGCCTTCGACGACGACTGGCTCGACCCGTTCCTGCACTTCCGCTTCCCGCGCCTGGGCGAGGTCACGCTCGACGGCACCCGGATCGAGCTGCGCCGCGCGATCGAGCCGTGGAACGTGCTCGGGGAGGAGGCGACCACCAGCGGCACCGCCCGGATGGTCGACTCCTCGCTCGAGCGGCTGCAGGTCCGCGTCGACCACCTCGATCCCGACCGTCACCTCGTCACCTGCAACGGGCACGCGCTGCCGCTGCACCCGACCGCCGTGCCCGGCGTGCAGGTCGCCGGGGTGCGCTATCGGGCGTGGAGCCTGTGGTCGGCGCTGCACCCGACGATCGGCGTGCACGCCCCGCTGGAGCTCGAGCTCGTCGACCGGCGCACGCGCCGCTCCCTGGGCGGCTGCACCTACCACGTGACCGAGCCCGACGGGCGCGCCTACGGCGGCGTGCCCCGTGGCGCGAAGGAGGCGGAGGCCCGCCGGGCGTCCCGCTTCGTGCCCGGTGGACGCCCCGGGACGATCGTCGACGCGCTCGACCCCGGCTGGGACGCCGACTACCCTCGGACGCTCGATCTCCGCCGGAAGCCCGTCCGGCCGCGCTCCTGACCCCCCGTGAACCCGCCCACGGCCACCACCGACGCGCCGTACCGGCCCCTGGACGGGTGCTACGACGAGATGGTCGACGCGCGGGGCGAGACGCGCGAGCACTGGACGCCGCTGGCCGGGCGCTGCGCGGCCTCGGGACCGCGGCGCTGCTGGACCGGCGCGCCGAGGCCGCCCGGCTGCTCGACCAGGACGGCGTCGTCTACCACGCCTACGAGGACCAGCGCTCCGACGCGTGGCTGCTCGACCCGCTGCCCACCGTCCTGACCAGCCGCGAGTGGCTGCTGCTCGAGGCGGGCCTGATCGAGCGCGCCGAGCTGCTCAACCTCGTGCTCGAGGACCTCTACGGCGCGCGGGACCTGCTGCGCCGCGGCATCGTGCCGCCCGAGGTCGTGTACGGCCACGACGGCTTCCTGCGCGCCTGCGACGGCATCCGCCTGCCCGGCACCCAGCAGCTCTTCTCCTACGCCGCCGACCTCGGCCGTGACGCGAGCGGCGCCTGGGTCGTCGTCAGCGACCGCGCGCAGGCCCCGTCCGGCTTCGGGTACGCGCTCGAGAACCGGCTCGTCGTCTCGCGCGTGCTGCCGTCCCTGTACCGCGACGCGCACGTCCACCGGCTCGCCCCGTTCTTCCGTCAGCTGCGCACCGCCCTGCAGGAGGCCGCCCCGCCCGGCGTCGACGACCCGCGGATCGTCGTGCTCTCCCCGGGCCCGTGGAACGAGACCGCGTTCGAGCACGGCATCCTCGCCTCGACGCTCGGCTACCCGCTCGTGGAGGGCGCCGACCTCACCGTGCGACGCGACGGCGTGTGGATGCGCTCGCTCGGGCGGCTCGAGCCCGTGCACGTCATCCTGCGCCGCGTCGACGGCGACTCCTGCGACCCGCTGGAGCTGCGCGCCGACTCGCTGCTCGGCGTGCCCGGGCTGGTCGAGGCCAGCCGCCGCGGCGTCGTCAGCGTCGTCAACACGCTCGGATCCAGCGCCCTGGAGAACCCGGCGCTGCTCGCGTACCTGCCGCGCATCAGCCGCCACCTGCTCGGACGCGAGCTGCGCCTGCCGACCGTGCCGAGCTGGTGGTGCGGGGACGAGGACGGGCGCGCGGAGGTGCTCGCGCGCCTCGACGAGCTCGTCGTCCGGCCACTCTCGCGCGGCGCCGGCAGCGCCACCGTCTTCGGCTGGGAGCTCAGCAACCACGAGCTCGAGGAGCTGCGCGCCCGCATCGAGGCACGCCCCGGGGCGTGGGTCGGGCAGGAGCGCGTCATCACCTCGAGCACGCCGACGCTCACCGACGACGGGCTCGTCGCGCGCCGCAGCCTGCTGCGGTCCTTCGCCGTCGCGCGCAACGACTCCTACGCGGTGATGCCCGGGGGCTCACCCGCGTCGCGCCCGACGACGGCGACGGGCGCATCAGCAATCAGGCGGGCGCGATCTCCAAGGACACCTGGGTCCTGGCCAGCGAGCCCGAGCACCTCACCGGCTTCTGGCTGCAGACCGGGCCGGTCGTCGAGGGCATCGACCCGATGGCGCAGGTGCCCTCGCGCGTCGCCGAGAACCTCTTCTGGCTCGGCCGCTACGCCGAGCGCGCCGAGTCCGTCACGCGGCTGCTGCGCGTCATCGACGACCGGCGCACGGAGTTCGAGGGCAGCGACAACCCCGCCGGGGTGGAGGCGCTGCGCACGCTGCTGCAGGCCGTCACGCGCGTGACCGCGACCGAGCCCGGGTTCCTCGGCGCCGGCGCCACGCAGCGCCTCGCGAGCCCCGGGACCGAGCTGCGCGACCTCGTCATCGACGAGCGCCGGCCGGGCACGGTCGGCCACGCGGTCCGCGGCATGCTCGGGGCCGCGTACGCGGTGCGCGACCAGCTCTCGACCGACACGTTCCTCGTCGTCGGCACGCTCGACCGCACGATCGGCGGGATCTCCGGGGCGGCGCGCGCCGCGACCGTGCAGGCCGCGCTCGGCAAGGTCATGCAGTCGGTGCTCGCGTTCTCCGGCCTCGCGCAGGAGAGCATGGTCCGCGACCTCGGCTGGCGCTTCATGGACGCGGGACGACGGCTCGAGCGCGCCCTGCAGCTGCTCGCGCTGCTGCGCGCCACCGTCACGACGGACCGCGGCACCGCGGCCGACAGCCTCGTGCTCGAGAGCGTCCTGGCGGCCGGCGAGTCGCTCATCACCTACCGCCGCCGCTACCGCTCGCAGGCGCAGCTCGCGACGCTGCTCGACCTGCTGCTGCTCGACGACGGCAACCCCCGCTCGCTGGCCCACCAGCTCGCCCGGGCCGCGGAGGACCTCGCCGAGCTGCCCGCGGGCAGCGGCCGCCTGCGCGAGGACCAGCGCCGCGTGCTCGAGGCGTCGACCGCGCTGCAGCTCGCGGACGTCGGCGGCCTCGCGCTGTCCGGGGCCGACGGCGACCGGCCGGCGCTGTCCGCGTTCCTGGACGAGCAGCTGCGGCTGCTCGAGGAGGCGGCGCTCGCCCTGGAGCGCGACCACTTCGTCCACCGGCTGCCGCAGAGGACGCTGTCGTGAGCACCCGCTACCGCGTCGTCCACCGCACGCAGTACACGTACGCCTCCGTCGTCAACCCGAGCTACTCGCAGCTGCACCTGCTGCCGCGCGACGTGCCCGGACAGCGCTGCGTCTCCAGCGAGGTCGTCGTGTCCCCGCGGCCGGAGGACTACCGCGAGCACGTCGACTTCTTCGGCAACCGCGTCGGGTACGTCGCGATCCACCGCCCGCACAAGACGCTCACGGTCACGGCCACGAGCGTCGTCGAGGTCGACGACCGGCCCGCCGGCCTGCCGCTGCTCGGCCGCCGGCCGTGGGAGGAGGTCCCCGTCGCGCTGCGCGAGACCGACCCGCTGTGGGCCGCGCACTACACGCTCGACTCGCCGCTGGTGGCCGCGTCCGAGGCGGCCCGCGCGTACGCGGAGCCGTCCTTCCCGCCGGGCCGTGACGTGGCGGAGGCGGCCACCGACCTGTGCGCGCGCATCCACCGCGACTTCACCTTCGACGCGAAGGCGACGACCGTCGCCACCCCGCTGGAGGAGGTGCTGCGCGACCGGCGCGGCGTCTGCCAGGACTTCGCGCACGTCGGCATCGCGTGCGTGCGCGCGATGGGCCTGCCCGCCCGCTACGTGTCCGGCTACCTGGAGACCGACCCGCCGCCCGGCAAGCCGAAGCTCGTCGGCGCCGACGTCTCGCACGCGTGGTTCAGCGTCCTGCTGCCCGAGGTCGGCTGGCTCGACCTCGACCCCACGAACGACCAGGTCGTCGGGTCCCGCTACGTCGTCACCGCGTACGGGCGCGACTACCAGGACCTGCCCCCGGTGAGCGGCGTGATCTTCACCGAGGGCCGGACGAAGAAGCTCGAGGTCACGGTCGACGTGACCGCCCTCTGACGGTCACGTCGACGCCCGCCCCGCTCAGCCGCCGGTGTAGCCGGCGATCTGGAACCGGTGCGGGTACGGGAACGCGCCGCCCGCCGCCACGATCCGGTCGCCCACGACCACGACGTCGTTGAAGAACCCGGGCGAGCCCGCCGAGGGCACCGTGCGCACGCCGCCGGCGGCGAACGCGGAGTCCGGCTGACCGCTCGCGCTCACCCGACCGAGCACCGCGTGCGTGTCGAGCGCGAAGTCCGACCCGGCGATGACGTAGCCGCCGGCGGCGCGGCGCGCGAGGCCCGGGGCCTCGCAGCCGTCCGGGAGCGCGAGCGTGATCGAGCCGCCGGCGCCGAACGCCGTGTCGACGCCGCCCTGCGGCGTGATCTTCGCGACCGTGCACTGCGGGCGCGGGGTCGCGCTCGTGCGACCGCTGAGGACGAGGGAGCCGTCGGGCTCCCCGACGATCGCGGTCGCGGACGCCACCCGGTCGGGGTCGAGCACGCGGCGACCGGGGGTCCCGGCGTCACCCCAGAGCGCGTCGACCTGCACGTCGCCGGCGCCGGACTGCGGCGCGAGGCGCAGCACGACGCCCTCGGAGTACCCCGGACGCGCGCTGTCGATCGTGAACCCGCTGAGCACCAGGCCGGTGAGGGCGCCGCCCGCGGTCTGCATGGCCATGTCGGTGATCTGGCAGCCGCTGCCGCCGCCCCCGGCGATGTCGCAGGCGTTCGCGGGGAGCGTGACGAGGCCGTCGCCGCCGTTGTCGAACGTCGGGTCCGGGGTGCCGTCCGCGGTGAAGCGGGCGGCGAACACGCGCGAGGAGATGCCGTCGGCGTAGTCGCCGGCCACGACGATCCGGCCGTCGGGCTGGATCGCGACGGCCTGCCCCCTCACGCGCAACGCCCCGGGGACCGGGATCGAGGCGAGGCCGCTGGAGCCGAACGTCCCGTCGGGCGTGCCGGCGGACGTGAGCCCGTAGACGCGGACGTCGCCGAGCGAGGTGGTCTCGCCGACCAGCAGGATCCGGCCCGAAGGCGCGACGGCGGCGTCGCGGCCCCCGAGGTCGATCCCGCTCTCGATGAAGGTCGCCGTGCCGCCGCTGCCGTAGGTGTCGAGCGCGCCGTTGGCCGTGTAGCGCGCCGTCGCCCAGTCGTAGGCGCTGCCGCGCTCGCGCAGGCCGATGAGCACGAACTTGCCGTCCGGGCCGGTCGCGATCCGGTTGACGTACGCGCTGCGCTGCATGCCGCCCTGGCTGAAGGGCAGCGACTCGACGCCCCCGAGACCGAAGGTCGGGTCGAGCGTCGCGGGCGGCAGGCCGCTCACGTCGGGCGCGCCGCCGCCCCCGGTGGCCGGAACCTTCGGCCGGAAGTTCGCGGCGACGATGAGCGACGGCCCGGGCCGGTCGGTCACCAGGCCGACCCGGCAGGTCTCGCCCTTGTTCGGGTTGCCCTTCGTGCAGCCCTCGAAGCTCGCGATCTCCGAGCCCGCCGCCGGCTTGGCGTCGAGGTCCACGCTGTCACCGGTGACGAAGAGGTGCGAGCAGACCGGCGGGCACGAGATCTCCCCGCCCGCGGACACGAGGGCGCCGCTCCCGCTGCCGGTGATCTGCACGGTGATGCGCGTGCCCGGGACCGTCGGCGCGGTGATCCGCGGCGCCTCGATCGCGGCCTGCTGGGTGGAGTTCACCTGGTCACGGATCGTGACCTGGCGGGCGGTGATCCGGGTGCGCGGCACCCGCACGAACTGCGCCTCGGTCCTCGCCGCGGCGGCGTACGTGTCGGGCACCTGCAGCGGCAGCCGCTTGGCGACGTCCGCCCAGCGCGTGGCGACCGCCGCGTTGCCGAGCTCGGCGCGGATGAAGTCGACGACCGCCGGGCTCTTCTTCGCCGCCTGGTAGGAGAGCGGCTCGCCGAGCGTGCCGAAGATCAGCTCGTACATCGTGCGCGTCCGCGCGTTCATCTTCGCGCCACCCGTGGAGATGGTGCCCGCGGTCTGCGGCGGGGCCTGCCGGAAGCGCCCGTGCACGTCGACGGGACGGTGCGCCGCCCGCAGCGCGTTGCGGGCGCCGAGGACCTTGAGGTAGCCGCTCCAGTTGCCCAGCGCGGTCGTGAGCGCGTTGCGCACGGTGAACGTGGTCGCCCGTCCGGTCTTCGCCGACACGGACCGCACCCAGAACGACCGGTTGGCGGTCGCGTTGGTGACCTTCACGGTGAACGAGGCGGTCTTCGGCGTCGTGGCCTTCGTCTTCTTGCGGACGAGGAACACGAGGACGTTGCGGACGGCGGCGCTGCCCTGGCCCTGGACGGGCGCGGTCGCGACGTAGACCTTGGTGGTGCGCCGCAGCCGCTTCCAGGCGCTCGAGCGGATGTCGATGCCGAGGGTCCCGACGGTCTGCCCGACGGCGCGCGTGGCGCCCGGCCGGGATCGCGGCACCTTCGTGCTCGTACGGCGCACCTGCACGACGCCGTAGGAGACGTCGCCGGGTGCGGGGGCGGCGAGGACGAACGAGGCGGGCTTGGCCTTCTGGGCGACGGCGGCCGACGGTGCGACGGCGGCGACCGCGAGCAGACCGACGGCAACGGACGCGGCTGTGGCGCGCGCGGCCCGGGAACCTGCGGGCATGAGGACTCCTGAGGACGAGTGAACCGCTGACCGCGGCCCCTGGACGGGCGCGAATGTACCGGCTGTCGCACCTTCGTGCCACTGCCGCACCGCGTTCAGGTGTAGTCGACGCTCTCCGGGGTCGCGCGGTGCTTCCAGTAGCCGAGCACCTGGACCGCGCCGGCGCACGCGGGCAGGTGGGCGGCGACGTGCCGTCGCACGTCGCGCATGACGAGCGCCTCGCCGCCGCCCCAGCACTGCCCGCGGGTCGTCGGCAGCTCCAGCGTCCGCAGCGTGTCGATCACCACCGTCGACGTCCCCGGCGCGGTGTCCCCGCGCACGCACCAGTGCCAGTCCACGTCCGCGGCGCTGTCCACCGGGGCCCGCTCCGCCTCGTCCTGGACCTCGACGAGCGCGATCGTCCGGTGGCCGGCCGGCAGCTGCTCGACGATCGCCTGCAGGGCGGGCAGCCCGGTCTCGTCCGCGGCCAGCAGGCTCCAACCGGCGTCGGCGACCGGCTCCCAGTGGGTGCGCGGTCCGGCGTGGCCGACCCTGTCACCCGGACGGGCGTTGAGCGCCCAGCGCGCCGCGATCCCCGCGGGGCCGTGCAGGAACACGTCGACGTCGATGGTCGCGTCCGCCGGGGCGCTGCGGCGGACGGTGAAGTTGCGCCAGTGCTGCTCGGGGCCGCCGGGCGGGAAGCGCCAGCCCTCGCGCGGGAGCACGAGCTCCTCCCCGGGACCGGCGAAGCCGAGCGTGACGATCTCCCCGGGCTGCTCGATCCCGGGATCGCCGAACGCGTCCGCGGCGAGCGTCAGGCGCAGCATCCGCGGCGTGAGCGCGCGTCGCGCCACGACCGTGGCGATGCCGGCGTGCAGCGGGAACGGCCGGGTCATGCGGGCAGCTCCTGCGCAACCGCCGTGCGCGCCGCCGGGATGACGAGCGGGGCGCCGGTCTCCGGGTCCTCGATCACCCGGCAGCGCAGGCCGAAGACGCGCTCGACGAGGGCGGCGTCGACGATCGCGCGCGGGTCGCCCTGCGCGACGATCGCCCCCTCGCGCATCGCGACGAGGTGCGTCGCGTAACGGCAGGCGTGGTTGAGGTCGTGCAGGACCGCCACCAGCGTGCGGCCGCGCTCGTGCAGCTCGGCGCACAGGTCGAGCACCTCGACCTGGTGGGCGATGTCCAGGAACGTCGTCGGCTCGTCCAGCAGCAGGATCGGCGTGTCCTGCGCGAGCGCCATCGCCAGCCAGACCCGCTGGCGCTGACCGCCGGAGAGCTCGTCGACGATTCGGTCGGCGAGGTCCGTCACGCCGGTGGCGTCCATCGCCGTGGCGACCGCCTGCTCGTCGGCGACCGACCACTGCCGCAGCAGCCGCTGATGGGGATAGCGGCCCCGGGCGACGAGGTCCGCGACCGTGATCCCGTCCGGGGCGATCGCGCTCTGCGGCAGCAGGCCGAGCTCGCGCGCGACCGCCCGCGACGGCTGCGCGCCGATGTCGCGCCCGTCGAGCAGGACCGTCCCGGTGCGGGGGCGCAGCATCCGCGCGAGCGCGCGCAGCAGCGTGCTCTTGCCGCACGCGTTCGGGCCGACGATCACGGTGAAGGAGCCGTCGGCGATCGCGAGGTCGAGGTCGCGCGCGACGACCCGCCGGTCGTAGGCGAGCTCGAGGTCGGTGGCGGTGAGGCGGGGGCTCATCGGGTTCTCCACTCCTGGGTCAGCAGCCAAGCGAGGAAGACGCCGCCGACGAGGCCGGTGACGACGCCCACGGGCAGGTCCTGGTCGAGCAGCCGCTGGGCGGCGAAGTCGCCGGCGGCCATGAGCGTCGCGCCGGTCAGGGCGCTCGTGCCGAGGCCGGGGACGGCGGCACGCGTCAGGCGCCGGGCGATCTGCGGGGAGGCGAGCGCGACGAACAGCACCGGCCCGGTCGACGCGGTCCCCACCGCGGTCAGCGCCACGGCGAGCGCGGCGAGCGCCAGGCGCGCGCGCTGCACCCCGACCCCCAGCGCGCTGGCGGCGTCGTCCCCGAGTTCGAGCAGCTGCATCGAGCGGGACAGCAGCAGCGCCAGCGGCAGCAGCACCGCGAGCGCGGCCGCGACCGGCCAGACGTGCTCCCAGCCGCGCCCGTTGAGGCTGCCGACGAGCCAGTGCGACGCCTCCAGCGCGTCCTCGCGGGTGGCGCGGGTGATCAGGTAGTCGTTGAGCGAGTAGAGCGCGTAGCCGATCCCGATGCCGACGAGCACCAGCCGGTAGCCCTGCACGCCGCCGCGGAACGCGAGCAGGTACACGACCGCCGCGGTGACGACGCCGCCCGCGACGGAGCCGAGCGCGATCGCGACCGCGCCGCCGCTCGTCGTGAGGATGACGAGCAGCGCCCCGCTCGCCGAGCCGGCGGTGAAGCCGATGACGTCCGGGCTCCCGAGCGGGTTGCGGGTGATCGACTGGAAGATCGCGCCCGCGACGCCGAACGCGGCGCCGACCAGCACCGCGGTGAGGACGCGCGGCAGGCGCAGCGTCTCGACGATGAACGCGTCCCCGGGGTCGCCGCGGCCGACGAGCACGGCGAGGACCTGGCCGACGGAGAGCGGGAAGTCCCCCGTGGTGAGTGCCAGCACGACGGTCGCGAACGTCAGCAGCGCGAGGGCCGCCCCGACGAGGAACGGACGGCGGTGCAGCCGCAGCGAGACGCGGCCGCCGGCGGCGCGGAGGACGATCGCGCTCACAGCTGCGCGATCCGGGTGCGGCGCACGAGCGCGATGAACACGGGCGCGCCGACGAGCGCGGTGACGATCCCGACCTGCAGCTCCCCGGGGCGCACGACGACGCGTCCGAGGACGTCGGCGGCGAGGATGAGGATCGGGCCGAGCAGCACGCAGTACGGGAACACCCAGCGCTGGTCGGGGCCGGTGATCGCGCGCGCGACGTGCGGGATCGTCAGGCCGACGAACGCGATCGGCCCGGCGGCGGCGGTCGCGGCGCCGCACAGGAGCGTGATCGCGACCGCGGCGAGGATCCGCGTGCGGCCGAGGTTGGCGCCGAGCGCGCGTCCGGTCTCGTCACCCAGCGCGATCGCGTTGAGCGACCGGGCGAGCCCGAGCGCGAGCAGCGTCCCGGCGAGCAGGAACGGCCCGACCTGCGCCAGCACGTCGAGGTCCCGGCCCGCGAGCGAGCCGACGCGCCAGAAGCGGAAGTCGTCGAACGCGACGGGGTCGAGCAGCGTGACGCCCTCGATGAACGCGCTGAGCGCCGCGTACGTCGCGGTCCCGGCGAGCGCGAGCCGGACTGGCGTCGCGCCACCGCGGCCCATCGAGCCCAGCGCGTAGACCGCGACCGACGCGAGCGCGGCACCGACGAAGGCGAACCACACGTAGCCGGAGGGGTCGCTGACGCCGAGGAAGCCGATCGCGACGACGACCGCCGCGGAGGCCCCGGCCTGCACGCCGAGGATGCCCGGGTCGGCGAGCGGGTTGCGCGTGATCGCCTGCATCAGCGCGCCGGAGAGGCCGAGGGCGACGCCGACCGCGATGCCCACGAGGGTCCGCGGGATCCGCAGGTCGCGGACGACCGCCGCGTCCTGCGAGCCGTCGTCGGCACGGAGGTGGTCGAGGACCTCGCCGAGCGGGATCGAGCGGGTGCCGACCGCCGCCGAGAGGCCGACGAGCAGCACGAGGACGGCGACGCCGAGCAGCAGTCCGGCGGGACGCGTGATGCGGGGGAGCCGGCGTTCGGCCGGCGGGATGGCTGCGACAGAGGACACGGATAAGGGTGCCCTAACGATGCTAGCGTGGTGACCATGCCTAAGGTCCTCTCCCTCCTCGCCGGCCTCGCGCTGGCCCTCCTCGTCCTCGCCGGGTGCGGTGACGACGACCCGTCGTCGGCCACCGGGGCGGGCACGGTCAGCACCGCAGCCGGCGCGTCCTTCCCCGCCACGATCACCCACCGCTACGGCTCGACCGAGATCGAGCGCGCCCCCGAGCGGATCGTCACCGTCGGCCTCGTCGAGCAGGACGCCCTGCTCGCGCTCGGCATCACCCCGGTCGCCACCACCGAGTGGTTCGGTGACCGGCCCGGCGCGATCTTCCCCTGGGCGAAGGACGAGCAGGGCGACGCCCCCGACCCGACGGTCCTGAAGTCCCCGACCGGCGCGGTCCAGTTCGAGAAGATCGCCGCGCTGCGCCCCGATCTCATCCTGGCCCTCTACGCGGACCTGAAGAAGACCGACTACGACAAGCTGTCGCGGATCGCCCCGGTCGTCGTCGCGCCGAAGCAGTACGTCCCCTACGGCATCCCCTGGCAGGACGTCACGACGATCGTCGGCCGTGCCGTCGGCCGCCCGGCGCAGGCCGCCGAGCTCGTCGACGGCGTCGAGCAGCAGCTCGCCGACGCCAAGGCCGCCCACCCCGAGTTCGCCGGTAGGCGCGGGCTCGTCGCCACCTACTTCGAGGGCAAGCCGTACGTGTACGGCCCCCAGGACCCGCGCGGGCGGCTGCTCACCACGCTCGGGTTCTCGCTTCCGGACGGCCTGCAGGAGTACGTCGGCACCGAGTTCGGCCGCGACCTCAGCGAGGAGCGCGCCGACCTCCTCGACGTCGACGCGATCACCTGGCTCGTCGCGTCCGACAAGGACCGCCAGGTCATCCGCGACCGCCCGACCTACCGGCGGCTGCCCGTCCGCCAGAAGGGCCGCGAGGTCTTCCTCGACGAGACCACCACGCTCGGCCAGGCCGCGTCCTTCATCAGCGTCCTCTCGATCCCCTACCTCCTCGACGAGCTCGTCCCGCAGCTCTCGACCGCCGTCGAGCGGGAGTAGCGGCCGGGCGGCTCTCCCAGGGTCGAGTGGACGCCAGATCCTTCCGCGAAGGACCTGCTGTCCACTCGGCGCCGCCGGCCGCAGGCGCCTGAGTTCGGCGTCCGGCGGGTAGACCGCGACGGATGAGGGATCTCCGCACGCCGACGCCCGTTGCCTCGTTCGAGCTGCACGAGCTGCGCTCCGAGCACGACCGGGTCGTCGTCCGGGGACGGTGGAGCGGCACGCGCGGCATGCGGTTCGTGCGCCCCACGCTGCTCGTCGGCGATCGTGAGGTGCTCGCCTCGCTGGAGCACAAGCCCTGGGCGCCCGACGAGGGCGCCCCCTGGACCGCGGCGTTCCCCTGGGAGGGGCCGGCGATCGAGCCGGGCGACGCCGCGCTGGCGGTGACGCCGGCGGTGACCGTCCCGCTCGCCCCCGAGGCGTCGCGGTCCGCGCCGCCGGCGGCCGCCCCTGCCCCTCGCGGCACGCCGCCCGCGCGTGCCGACCTGCCCGCGCCCGCCGCCCCGCCGGCGGATGTCGACCTGGCCACGCGCGCGGACGAGCGCGACGCCGTGCGCGCCGACCGGCCCGCGCCCGTGGCCGCCGACCGGCGTGACCGCGGATCCGGCGAGCCGTCCGCCTCCGCGGACCGGCCCGCGCCCGCCATGGAGGCACCGGGGGCGGACCCGGAGCTCGATCGGCTGCGGGCGCGGCTCGCCGGCGCCGAGCGCGACCGGGAGGAGGCGCGCGCGACCGCGAGCCGCCTGCGGGAGGACCTCGACGAGGCGCGCGAGCGACGGTTCGCGGCCGAGGACGCGCTCCGCGCCGCGCAGGAGCAGCGCCACCGCGCGGAGCTCGAGCGGGACGACGCGCGCGCCGACGGCCGCCGCTCCGAGGGCTGGGCCGAGCAGCAGAGCCGCCACGTGCGCAGCGTCCAGGAGGAGTCCGCCCGGCTGGTCCGGGAGCGCGACGACCTGCGCGCCGCGCTCGCCGCCGTGGAGCGCGAGCGCGACGAGGCGCTCCGTCGCGCCGACCACGCCCGCGAGGCGCGCGACGAGACGCTGATCGCCTTCCGCGCCCTGGAGCGCCGCGCGCGCACCGGCGACACCGCCGACCACGCCGCGCTCCCGGCCGCGACGCGCGAACGGCGCGCGCCGCGCCCGGAGGCCGAGGACCCGGCGCCCGCCGAGCGGCCGGCCGCCCGCGCGGAGTCCGCCCCCGAGCGGCCCGCTCCCGAGCGGCTCGTCCCCCGCGACGACGGGGACGACGACACGCAGCCGCCCGCCGACCGGCGCCGCGCGCACGCCGGCACGACCTTGACCGCGCCCGACGACGACCCCACGCTCGTGGCACCCGCCGACGACCCGGACGAGCCGCTCGGCGTCGTCGCGCTCCCCGCCGCGAAGGACCTCGCGGCGGACGTCCATCACGTCGACCGGCTGAGCGCCCGCCCGGTCACGGCGTTCGACGTCTGGGCCGTGCGGATCCTCGGCTCGGTCGCGGCGGTGTGCTTCCTCGGGCTGCTGCTGCTCCTGATGCTCACGTTCGCGTGAGCGCCAGCGCGGCGAGCGCCTCGCCCGCCGCCCGCTCGCCGGACTGGATCGCCCCGTCGATGTAGCCGTTCCAGGTCGTCGCGGTCTCCGTGCCCGCCCAGTGCAGCCGGCCGGTCGGGGCGCGCACCGCGCGGCCGAACGCCGTCCACGTGCCGGGGGTGAAGAAGCCCGCGTAGCAGCCGCGGGTCCACTCCTCCGTTGACCAGTCCCGGTCGACGTACTCCACCGGCCGGGCGGCCCGCTCGCCGAACAGCCGCGCGAGCGTGCCGGTGACCGCGCGGCGCCGCTCGTCGCTGGACCGTCCCGAGAACGCCCGCGCCTCCGCGCCCTCGAGGAACACGAGCAGCACGCCGATCCCGGTGCCGTGCGGCGAGTTGTCGAACACGACCTTGCCCGGGCCGCGCAGGCTGATCGCCTGTCCCGACAGCCCGTCCGCCCGCCAGAACGGCTCCTCGTAGACGGACATCGTCTTGATCACGGAGCCGTTGGGCACCCGCTGGGTGAGCTGGTCGCGCGCGGCCGGGAGCGCGGGCGCGTAGCTGATCCGGGCGGCGAGCGCGGGGGCGAGCGCGACGATCACGCGGCGGGCACGGTGCTCGCCGGCCTCGCCGCGGACCACCACCTCCTCGCCCCGGGTCGCGATCGAGCGGACCGGCTGCCCCAGCTGCACCATCCCGTCGGGGAGCGTCGCGGCGAGGTCGAGCGCGAGCCGCTGCGACCCGCCGACGATCCGGTCCTGCTGCGCGCCGCCCCGGGTCCCGAGGAGGAGGTCGAAGCCACCCGCCGCGTGCATGTAGAAGAGGACGTGCAGCAGCGACACGTCCCGGGGCTCGCACGCCCAGACCGCCGCGCACGAGAGCCGCAGCAGCTCGCGGCCGACCTCGGTCCGCAGCGACCGCACGATCCAGTCCTCGAACGTGCGGGCGTCCCAGCGCGCGGCACGGCGCGCGGCCCACGGCGCGTCCGTCGGCACCTGGCGGGCCATCGCCTCGAGCCGCAGCTGCGCCTGCCCGACGTCGACGAGGACCGCCGGGTTCAGCCGCGGGATGTCGCCCCGGTAGCGCGAGACGCCGCGGGCGTGCTCGACGAGGTTCAGCCCGGTCGCGTGCGTCGGGTACGTGCGCAGGCCGAGCCGCTGCGCGAGCGCGACGGCACGGTGCTGGGTCGGCCCGATCCACTGGCCGCCGACCTCGACCGTGCCCCCGTGGTCGAGGTCGTGGTTCAGGAGCCGTCCGCCGACGCGGTCGCGCGCCTCGAGCACGACGACGTCACGGCCCGCGCGGTGCAGCGCGTCCGCCGCGGTGAGGCCGGCGATCCCGGCGCCGACGACGAGGACGTCATGGGTCATGGTGCGACGCAGCCTACGATCCGCCCGTGACCGCTGCCGAGGATCGCCTGCGCGAGGACGTCGAGGCGCTCTGCCGGATCGTCCGGTCCAGCGCGGGGGAGGGGGAGCGCCGGGCCGCCGCGTGGGTGGCCGGGCAGCTGCGCGACGCCGGCCTGCGCCCGGTCGTGCAGCCCTACCGCTCGCCGCGCGGGTACGCGCTCGCGCACGCGTTGCACGACGCCGCCGGGCTCGCCGCGATCGGCCGCGGCGGCCTGCTCGGGGCGGCCCTGACGCTCGCGGTCCTGCGCTCCTACGAGCGCGAGACGAGCGGCCGCGACCAGTGGGTCCGCCGCGTCCTGCCGTCCGGGGAGGGCGTGAA
Organism: Conexibacter sp. W3-3-2; assembly: GCF_009707605.1. Lineage (NCBI taxonomy): Bacteria > Bacillati > Actinomycetota > Thermoleophilia > Solirubrobacterales > Conexibacteraceae > Conexibacter > Conexibacter sp. W3-3-2. Next base: position 3,636,552 of record NZ_WLYW01000001.1, read on the forward strand.
CGTCGTCGTGCGCATCCCGGGAACCGGCGCGGTGCGCCGCACGCTCGTCCTCGTCGCGCACCTCGACGCGGCGCCGACCGGCTGGGTCTGGCGTCCGGCCTTCGCCAACGCGGGCGCGGGTCTGGCCCGGCGCACGCGGCGGATGTCCCCCGTGATGGGCGCCCTCACGGGCGCGTTCCTCGCCGGTGCGGCGGGCAGCGCCGTCGAGCGGGCCGCGCCGCGGGCCGGCCGCGCGCTGCGGACCGGCGCGCTGGCGACGATCGGGGTCGGCCTCGCGGGGCTCGTCAGCGTCGCCCGCGGCGCGACCGTGCCCGGGGCGTCGGACAACGCGACGGGCGTCGCGGTCCTGCTCGGCCTCGCCCGCGCGCTGGCCGCCGCGCCGCCCGTGGACGTCGACGTCGTGCTCGTCCTCCCCGGCGGCGAGGAGGCCGGGATGGGCGGCATGCGTGCCTTCGCCGACGGGCCGGTCCTCGCGGCGGCGCTGGCGGCGGGGCCGGTCACGGTCGTCGGCGTCGACACGCTCGGCGGCGGGACCCCGATCGTCGCCGCGGCCGAGGGTGCGATGCGCACCCATCGCTTCGATCCGGAGGCCGTCGCGCTCGTGCAGGCGGGCGCCCGTGCGGCCGGGGAGGACCCGCCCGGGCGCTGGCGGATCGGCGCCTGGACCGACCCGATCCTCACCCAGCACCGCGGCATCCCGTCGACGACGCTGCTGAGCGTCGGCGACCGCGGCCACTACACCGAGTACCACCTGCCGACCGACACGCCCGACCGCGTCGACTGGGAGTGCGTGGAGCGGTGCGCGCGGATCGTCGCGGGCGTGGTCGTGGCCGCGTCCGGGTAGCCGTCGGACATGGCTTCACCATCGACGCTCGACGTCGGGGCCGCCCGGGTCCTGCTCCTCGACGCCCACGACCAGCTCCTCGCCCGTCGCGGCCGCTTCGTCCGCGCCGTCGAGGCGGAGGCCCTCGACCGCGTGGAGCGCGCACTGCAGAAGCTCGACGAGGGCACCTACGGGACCTGTGACGACTGTGGCCGCGCGATCGCCGCGACCCGGATCGACGCGGCGCCGGACAGCGTCCTGTGCGTCGCGTGCGAGGGCCGCGCCGCCCGCCGCCTCACCGCGCCTCGCAGCTGACCACCCGTACCATCCGGGCGCCATGACGGCGCCCGACGGCATCGACCCGCAGGACCTCCAGCACGCGCTGCGCGTGCTCGCCGACGCGCAGTCGCTGTCGCCGCAGCACCCCGACTCGATCGCGTTGCAGCGCGCGACCGCCGCGCTGTTCAAGGCGGCCAAGGACCGCCGCCGCGCGGAGCGCCGCGCCGAGGTGAAGGCCAACGACGACGCGGTGACCGCGGCGACGGCGACCGCCGCGCCCGACCGGATCGACGACGAGACCGAGGGCCTGCCGCTCGCCTCGCGGGCGGGCAACGGCTCGGCCGGCCGCCTCATCAAGGCACGCGCCTGCTACGTCTGCAAGGAGCGCTTCCACGAGGTCGACGCGTTCTACCACCAGCTCTGTCCGTCCTGCGCGGCGTTCAACCACGAGCGTCGCGACCAGCACACCGACCTGCGCGGCCGGCGCGCGCTGCTCACCGGCGGGCGCGCGAAGATCGGCATGCACATCGCGCTGCGGCTGCTGCGCGACGGCGCGGACCTCACGATCACCACGCGCTTCCCGCGGGACGCCGCGCGCCGCTTCGCGCAGCTGGCCGACAGCGAGGAGTGGCTGACGCGGCTGCACGTCGTCGGCGTGGATCTGCGCGACCCGGCGCAGGTCGTGGCGCTCGCCGACGAGGTCGCCGCGCGCGGCCCGCTCGACGTCCTGATCAACAACGCCGCGCAGACGGTCAAGCGCCGCCCGCAGGCCTACGCGCTCGTCGCGGCGGGGGAGCGCGAGCCGCTGCCGGGCGGGCCGCTGCCCGAGATCGTCCAGCTCGGCCGCTCCCCCGACGCGGACGCCCAGACCTCCCGGCCGGCGATCTCGACCCCGCACTGGTCCCCGACGCCGGACGTCGTGGCGTCGATGGCGCTGACCGCCGGGAGCGCATCGCTGGAGCGGATCGCCGCCGGTCGCGCGGTCGACGCGGGCGGCCTGATCCCGGATCTCGACGACACGAACAGCTGGATCGACGCGGTCGACCAGGTCGACCCGATCGAGATGCTCGAGGTCCAGCTCTGCAACGCGACGGCGCCGTTCATCCTCATCGGCCGCCTGCGCGCGACGCTGGCGGCGTCGACGGCGCGCCGCACGTACGTGGTCAACGTGTCCGCGATGGAGGGGCAGTTCGCGCGCGGCTACAAGGGGCCGGGGCACCCGCACACCAACATGGCGAAGGCCGCGCTGAACATGCTCACGCGCACGAGCGCGCAGGAGATGTTCCAGACCGACGGGATCCTGATGACCGCGGTCGACACCGGCTGGATCACCGACGAGCGCCCGCACCCGACGAAGGCGCGGTTGGCGGAGGCGGGCTTCCACGCGCCGCTGGACCTCGTGGACGGCGCTGCCCGTGTGTACGACCCGATCGTGCGCGGGGGAGGCGGGGGAGGACCTCTTCGGCGTGTTCCTCAAGGACTACCGGGTCGCTGACTGGTAAACCGCCCTACTCCACCATTTGACAACTACACAGTAGTGAAGTAGCTTGCGGTCCATGGTGCGAACCGTGGACCCCGAGACCCTCGCCGCCGAGCTGCTGTCCGGCGACCGCCCCGCCCTCGTCGACGTGCGCCCGGCCGCCGACGCCGCCGGCTGGACGCTCGACGGGGACGGCGTCACGACCGTGAACGTCCCCGCCGGCAGCGTGCTGGACCCCCCCGCACGCCGCCGCGGACCAGGTCCCCGCCGGCAGCGTGCTCGTGTGCACCCGCGGCCGCATGGCGACCGCCGTCGCGCAGGCGCTCCCGGAGAAGGACCTCCGGGTCCTCGACGGCGGGCTGCGCGCCTGGATCGGCCTGCTGCTGCCCCACCGCGTCGACGTCGGCGTCGACGGCCTCACCGTCCTGCAGGTCCAGCGCCCCGGTCGTGGCTGCCTCTCCTACGTCCTGGTCGCCGACGGGGAGGCGCTCGTCGTCGACCCGGCCCCGCACCCCGACGCGTACGTCGCGCTCGCCGCCGAGCACGGCGCGCGGATCGTCGGCGTGCTCGACACGCACCTGCACGCCGACCACCTCTCCGGGGCCCGCGCGCTCGCCGCCGCGGCCGACGCCCGTCACGTCGTCCCGGCCGCCACGGTCGACCGCGGCGTCGCGTTCACGCCCGACGCCACCGTCGCCGACGGGGCGACGCTCACGCTCGGGGCCCACGCCCTCCGCGTCGTCGCCCTGCCCGGCCACACGACCGACATGACCGGCCTGCTCGTCGGCGACCGCGCGATCCTCTCCGGCGACTCGCTGTTCGCCGACGGCATCGCCCGTCCCGACCTCGAGGTCGGCGACCTCGAGCGGTCCCGCGCGATGGCGCGCACGCTGCACGCGACCCTGCGCCACCAGGTCCTCTCGCTGCCCGGTGACGCGATCCTGCTCGGCGGTCACGCCCACCCCGGCCTGCGCGCGGGCGCGGTCGCGCCGACGCTCGACGAGGTCCGCGCCGCGGTGCCCGAGCTGGCGCTGGCGGACCCCGAGGCGTTCGCCGACGAGCTGCTGCGCGCGATGCCGCCGCGCCCCGCCAACTACGAGGCCGTCATCGAGGCCAACGCCGGCCGCACCGATCCCGATCCCGAGCTGGAGAGCGGCGGCAACAGCTGCTCCTCCCGCTGACCCCTCCCGCCCAGGAGCACCGACCATGGCCGTCCCGCATCCCATCCCCGCCGACCTCGCCGAGCTCATCGCCCAGCGCTTCCGCGTCATGGGTGACCCGCTGCGCATCCGCGCGCTCGACCTCCTGCGCGAGGAGGAGCTGTCCGTCGGGGAGCTCACCGAGCGCCTCGGCGCCTCGCAGCAGAACGTCTCCAAGCACCTCGGCGTCCTGCTCCAGGCCGGCATCGTCTCGCGGCGCAAGGAGGGCACCAGCTCGATCTACGCGATCGCCGACCGCGCCGTCTTCGACCTCTGCGAGCAGGTCTGCGGCGGGCTGCAGCAGCAGCTCTCCGAGCTGACCGCCCTGCTCGGCGGCACCGAGCAGGAGTCGGCACGATGAGCGCGCCGGCCTGCCCCGCCGACGCCGTGGCCCGCCGCACCGGCTGGCCGCTGGAGCGCGTGCTCTTCGCGATGGCCGGGACGATGACCGTCCTGGCCGCCGTCCTCGCCCTCGCGGTCAGCGAGTGGTTCGTCCTGCTGGCCGCGTTCGTCGGTCTCAACCAGTGGCTGTTCGTCGCCGTCGGCGACTGCCCGGCCTCCCTGATCCTCACCCGCGTCTTCCGTCTCCCCAGGAGCGTCCCCCGATGAGCACCACCGTTCCCCGTCCGCCCGCGCCCGTCTCTCAGGCCGCGGCGACGCCGCACCACCACGGCCCGATCGGCCGACTCGGCCGCTGGGCGGCCACGCATCGTCGTGCCGTGTTCGCCGTCTGGGCGGTCCTCGTCATCGGCCTGGGCGTCTTCGCCCCGAAGGTCGAGCACGCGCTCTCGGGGGCCGGCTGGCAGGACTCCGGCTCGGAGTCCGTCCAGGTCCGCGACCTCGTCCAGCAGGAGTTCGGCGGGCTGAACTCGACCGGGCTGATGGTCGCCCTGCACAGCACCACGGACACCGCGACCTCTCCCGCGTTCGCGCAGCGCATCGCCGCGGTCACGCGGGTGCTGCAGGAGGACGACCGGGTCTCGCAGGTCGTCGGGCCGCAGCCCGGCGTGACGATCAGCCAGGACGGCCGCACCGCGATCGTGATGGCCGGCGCCGCGGCGGACGCCAACGACATGGTCCGCGCGGCGGACGACCTGAAGGAGCCGGTGCGCGCGCTCGGGGACGACCGCATCGAGATCGCCATGACCGGCGCCTCGGGGCTGTGGTCGGACTTCAACGAGGCCAACCGCGCCGCGATGATGAAGAGCGAGCTCTACAGCTGGCCGGTCACCCTCAGCATCCTCGTGCTCGCGTTCGGCGGCCTCGCCGCCGCCGGTCTGCCGCTGCTGCTCACGATCCTCGGCCTGGTCGCCTCCGCCGGCTCCCTGTACCTCGGCACGCACGTGTTCGACATCTCGATCTGGGCGATGAACTTCGCGCTGATGTTCGCGCTCGCGCTCGGCATCGACTACGCGCTGTTCGTGGTGATGCGCTTCCGCGCCGCGCTGCGCGAGACGCCGGACGACGTCCCCGACGCGGTCGCGGCGACGATGGACACCGCCGGCAAGGCCGTGCTCTTCAGCGGCATCACCGTCCTGATCTCGCTCAGCGCGGTGATGCTCGTGGACAGCCCCGCGTTCCGGTCGATGGCCGGCGGGATCATGGTGAGCGTCATCTTCGTCCTCGCCGCGAGCCTGACGCTGCTGCCCGCGGTGCTCGGTCGCAAGGGGCACCGGATCAACGCCCGGGCGGTCCCGTGGGCGAAGACGAGCGAGCCGCGCTCCGCGCGCTTCGCCGCCTGGGGTGAGCGGCTCTGGGCCCGGCCCTGGCTCGCCGGTCTCGCGGCCCTCGGCGTCCTGCTGGCGCTCGCCGTCCCGGTCCTGCACCTCGACACGGGCATGCCGTCGATCAAGGTCGTGCCCCAGGAGGACTCCTCGCGCGTCGGCTACGGCCTGGTCCAGGACGCGTTCGGCCCCGGGGCGCCGGGCACGCTGCAGGTCGTCGTCCCGACCGCCGAGGCCGACGCGGCCCGCACCGCCCTGCAGGCCGACGGCGGGATCGCGCAGGTCGCCCCGGCCCAGCCCGGTCGCAGCGGCGACGTCGTGCTGCTCCAGGCCGTCCCCAGGACGGACCCCTCGGACCCGTCGGTCGGCGCGACGATCGACCGCCTGCGCGACACCCTGCCCGCGGGCAGCCAGGTCGGCGGGGCCACCGCGGAGAACCACGACCTCGAGCAGGAGCTCGCCGCCAAGACCCCACTGGTCATCGGCGTCGTCCTCGCGCTCGGCTTCCTGCTGCTGCTCGTGGCGCTGCAGGCGCCGCTCGTGGCGCTGATCGGCACGGTCACGAACCTCCTCGCCACGGGCGCGGCGTTCGGCGTCGCGAAGCTCGTCTTCCAGGACGGCCACGGGGCGAGCCTGCTCGGCTTCGAGTCCCAGGGCTTCCTCGACGCCTGGGGGCCCGTGTTCTTCTTCGCGATGATCTTCGCGATCTCGATGGACTACACGGTCTTCCTGCTGTCGTCCGCCAAGGAGCACTGGGACCGCACCGGTGACCCGAAGGAGGCGATGGTCGGCGGCCTCGCCCACTCCGGCCGCGTGATCTTCGCCGCCGCCGCCGTCATGGTCGCCGTGTTCTTCACCTTCGCGCTGTCCGGGCCGCTGCCCCCGAAGGAGATGGGGATCATCCTCGGCGTGGCCGTGCTGCTCGACGCGGCGCTCGTGCGCCTGCTGCTCGTGCCGGTCCTGCTGCGGCTGATCGGCCGCGCCGCCTGGGCGGTGCCCGCACCGCTCAAGCGGATCCTCCCCGACGTCCGGTTCGGTCACTGACATGGGGTTCCTCGATCGCCTCCTCGGGCGCTCCGCCGCCCTGACCCCGGCCGCCGCCCAGGAGCGGGCGGCGGCCGGGGAGCTGCTGCTCGTCGACGTCCGCGAGCCGGGGGAGTTCCGCTCCGGGCACGCGCCCGGGGCGCGGAACGTGCCCCTCGCCGGCGTCGGTGCCGCCTGCGCGCAGCTCGCCGCCGACGGCCGTGACGTCGCCTTCGTCTGCAAGTCCGGGATGCGCAGCGGCGCCGCGGTGAGCGCCGCCCGGCAACACGGTCTGCACGCGGCGAACGTCCGGGGTGGCATGCTGGCCTGGCAGCGGGCCGGACTCCCCACGACGACGAAGGGTCGCTAGATGCGCCGACGACTGCTGAGCACGTTGATCGCGCTCGCCGCCTCGGGCGGTCTGGTCGCCTGCGGTGGCGACGACCGCTCCACCGGCGCGACTCCCGATGCGTCGTTCACGACGGTCACGCCCGCGCAGATCGCACCGCGCGTTGCTGACGGCGAGGTCCTGCTCGTCGACGTCCGGGAGGACGACGAGTGGCAGGCAGGCCACGCCGGTGACGCGCAGCACGTGCCGCTCGCCGAGGTCCCCGGCCGGCTCGACCGGTTGCGTACCGAGGCGGCCGGCCGCCCGATCGCCTTCATCTGTCGCTCGGGCAACCGCAGCGGCCAGGCCGCACGCGCGGCGGTCGACGCCGGACTGACGCAGGTCATCAACGTCGACGGCGGCATGGGCGCCTGGCTGGCGGCCGGGCTGCCGATCGTCCCCGCCGACGGGCGGGTGCTCTGAGCTCGTGATCGCGCTCGCGATCCCGTTCGGCCTCGCCATCGGGCTCGTCGTCGGCACCGTCGGCGGCGGCGGGGCGATCCTCGCGCTGCCGGTGCTCGTCTACGTGCTCGGGGAGCCGCCCGGGCCCGCGTCGACGGCGTCGCTCGTCGTCGTCGCGCTCGCGGCGGCCGTCGGGGCGGGGCGTCCCGCGCTGGACGGCACGGTCTGCTGGCGGGTCGCGCTGCTGTTCGCCGGGCCGGCCGCGCTCGGCGCGCTCGGCGGCGCGGTGCTCAACGAGCAGGCCGACCCGAAGGTCCTCGTCCTGTCGTTCATCCCGGTGATGCTCACCGCGGCAGCGGCCACATGGCGGCGCGCGTGCGAGGACCACGAGGGGGGAGGAGGACGGCCTGTGCGCGGTCGTCACCGGCCGCCGGATCGCGCCGGCCGGGCTCGGCGTCGGGCTCCTGACCGGGTTCTTCGGGGTCGGTGGCGGCTTCGTCATCGTGCCGCTGCTGACGGTCTGGCTGGGCATGCGCTTCCGCCGGGCGGTCGCCACCTCGCTGGTCATCATCACGCTGACCGGGCTCGCCGCGCTCGCCAGCCACCTCGTCGCCGGCGCCGGTCTCGCCGACATCGGGCTGACCGCCGCGCTCGCGGGCGCCACCGCCACCGGGGCGCTGGCCGGGTCGTTCGTCGGCGCGCGGCTGCCGCAGGCCACGCTCGGCAAGGCGTTCGCCGTCATGGTCGTCGCGGTCGCCGCCTTCCTGCTGGTGGACGTCTCGCTGCTGGGCGGACCGCCCGGATAGGGTCCGGGCATGGCCCTCACCGGAACCGCGAGCGTCGAGATCGACGCGCCCATCCAGACCGTCTACGCCATCGCCGCCGAGCCCGGCATCGCGCCCAAGTGGCAGCCGGAGATCAAGTCCGCGGACGTCGTCGAGACCAACGCGGCGGGCGAGCAGACGAAGGTCGTCATGGAGACCGATCTGAAGGTCAAGACGATCGACGTGACGATGCGCTTCGCCTACACGCCGAACTCGGGCCTGACCTGGGAGCAGGAGAAGGGCGCGCTGAAGTCGATCAAGGGCCGCTGGGAGTTCGAGGACCTCGGCGGCGACCGCACGAAGGCGACCGTCCACATGGAGGTCGACTTCGGCCGCACGCTCGGCATGGTCATCCGCGGCCCGCTCGTCGACGTGCTGCGCGGCCAGCTCGTCGAGTCGATGCCCACGAAGCTGAAGACCTACGTCGAGGCGCAGGGCTGAGGCTCGGGGTCCGCGGGCCGCGCCCCGGGGACCTCGAACAGCGGGACGAACACGTGCGCGAGCGGCCCGATGCCGACCGCGTACACGAGCGTGCCGATCCCGACCGTGCCCCCGAGCACGGCGCCGACCACGAGCACGGCGACCTCGATCGTCGTGCGGACCGCCCGGATCGAGCCGCCGCGCAGCGCGACGTAGCCCGTCATCAGGCCGTCGCGCGGGCCCGGCCCAAGGCGCGCGCCGATGTAGAGGCCGGTCGCGACGCCGTTGAAGAGGACGCCGCCGAGCAGCAGTGCCCAGCGCGCCGCGAGATCGTCCGGGGTCTCGAGCGTCGTGAGCATCAGCTCGATGACGAGCCCGACGACGAGCACGTTGCTGACCGTCCCGAGGCCCGGACGCTGGCGCAGCGGGATCCACAGCAGCAGCACGGCCGCGCCGACGAGCATCACCCAGATGCCGACGCCGATCCCGGTCTGCCGGGAGAGGCCCTGGTGCAGCACGTCCCACGGATCGACGCCGAGCCCGGCGAGCAGGATCGCGCCGCCGCTGGCCCCGTAGAGCACGAGGCCGAGGTAGAGCTGGACGAGGCGGCGCGGCACGCGGCCATCCTCCCGCACCCGGGCTCGTCACCGGCGTGTCGTGCGGGCGACCGCCGTACGAACACCGCGCTGGGCACGGGGGTTCGTACGGCGGTCGCGGGGCCGGGGCGTCCCGGGGGCCGCCGGGTGCCGGTGCGGGGCGCCGCGGTCAGGCGGGGGAGACGCGCTTGCGCCGGCCGGCGCCCCAGGCGGGCGCGGCGGTGACGAAGCGGTAGAGGGCGGCCGGGCGGCCCGGGCCGTCGCTGCGCCGCTCGCCGGTGGGCTCGACGAGCCCCGTGGCCTTGAGGTCCCGCGCGAACGTGGCGCCGTCGTAGCCCGTGTCGGCGACGCCCTCGTAGACGGCACGGGCCTGGCTGAGGGTGAACGCGGCGGGGAGCAGCCCCACCGCGACGTTGGACCACCACAGCTTCCCCTCGACGCGGTCCACCGCGAGGGCGAGCATGTCGCGGTGGTCGTGGGCCCAGCGGTGCCGGCCGCGCGCGGCGACCCAGCGGGCCGCGGGGTCACGGGGGGTCGTGTCCGCGGGGACGAGGGCGAGGTGGGCGATCGACGGGATCCAGCCCCGGGGGTCGCGGTCCGGGTCGGCGAAGGCGGCGAGCTGCTCGAGGTAGATCCCGTCGAGCCCGGTCTTCTCCGCGAGGACCCGGCGGACCGCCTCGGCCGGGTCGTCGCGGGGGCCGAGCAGGCCGCCGGGCAGCGCGCGCCGGCCGTCCTCCGTGCGGAGCGCGAGCACCTCGAGCCGGCGGTCGGCGACCCGCAGGACGACGGCGTCGACCGCCAGGGCGGCGGGGGCGGGGTGGCCCTCGGAGTTGGTCGCGGTCCACGGCACGTCCGGCAGCCTACGCAGCGCAGGGAGCGCATACGCGCCAAATAGGCAGATTGACCAATATCTGCTTGACGCGCCGCGTGTCGCAGGTCTAGGGTCCTTTTAGGCATTACGACCAGAAAGGAATCGACCCCATGGCCGAGATCAGGCAGTTCCCCCTCTTCCGTCACCTCCGCGCCGAGCCCACGAGCCACGTGCTGCGCTACCGCGGCGGCACGCTCACCACCGCCGGCCCCGGGGCGGCCTTCTGGTTCCGCCCGATCAACACCGCCGTCGCCGAGGTCCCCGTCGACGACCGCGAGCTGCCGTTCGTCTTCCACGTGCGCAGCGCCGACTTCCAGGAGCTCACCGTCCAGGGCGTCATCACCTTCCGCGTCACGGACCCCGAGCTGCTCGCCCGCCGCATCGACTTCGCCATCGACCTCGAGACCGGCCGCTGGACCCAGACGCCGCTGGAGCAGCTCGCCGGCCTGCTCATGCAGCTCGCCCAGCAGTTCGTCATCGACGACCTCGTCAAGGTCGAGCTGCGCCGCATCCTCGCCGACGGCGTCGCCCCGATCCGCGACCGGATCGCGGCCGGCCTCGACGCCGAGATCGCACTCGACGAGCTCGGCCTCGAGGTCGTCGCCGTGCGCGTCGCCGCCGTCACCCCGACCGCGGACATGGAGCGGGCCCTCCAGCAGCCCACCCGCGAGGCGATCCAGCAGAAGGCCGACGAGGCGACGTTCCGCCGCCGCGCCCTGGCCGTCGAGAACGAGCGTGCGATCGCCGACAACGAGCTGAAGAACCGCATCGAGCTCGCCCGCCGCGAGGAGGAGCTCGTCGCCCAGGACGGCGCCAACGCCCGCCGGCGCGCCGAGGAGGAGGCGGCCGCCGCGCTCGTCGCCGCCCAGGCCGCCGACGAGCGCGCCGAGCTGGGCGCCCGCCGCGACGCCGCGACGATCGACCTCGTCGACGGGGCCCGCCTGCGGATCGAGGAGGCCCGCGCGCAGATCGACGCGCAGACCCCGCCCGAGGTCCTGCTCGCCCTCGCCGTCCGCGAGCTCGCCGGCCAGCTCGGGGCCATCGAGCACCTGACGATCACCCCCGACATGCTCACGCCGCTGCTGGCGCGCGTCGGGCGCCAGGAGGGCTAGGCGATGCTCCCCCGCGCCGTGCTCGTCGAGCGCCCCACCGAGTACCGGCAGCTGCTCGCGCGGCACGGCACGCGCGAGCAGGCCCGGTTCTTCCTCGCCCAGCGGGACCTCGAGCTCGCCGAGGTCGAGGAGCGCCACCTGCGCTACGAGGAGACCCGCACCCGCGTGCTGGCCGCCGTCCCCCCGGACTGGCGGCGGGCGACCGTCGACCGGGCCAAGCTCGACCGGTTCCTGTTCGGGCCCGACGACGTCGTCGTCGTCCTCGGACAGGACGGCCTCGTCGCGAACGTCGCGAAGTACCTGGACGGGCAGCCGGTCGTCGGGCTCGACCCGGACCCCGGACGCAACCCCGGGCTGCTCGTGCCGCACCCGCCGGACGCGCTCGCCGACCTCTGCGCCGACCTGCTCGCCGGCCGCGACCGCAGCGAGCAGCGCACGATGGTGCAGGCGCGGCTCGACGACGGGCAGCGGCTGCTGGCGCTCAACGAGATCTTCCTCGGACACCGCACCCACCAGTCGGCCCGCTACGTCCTGGACGTCGGCGACGCCCGGGAGCGCCACTCGTCCTCGGGGCTGATCGTCACGACCGGCACCGGCGCGACCGGCTGGGCCGCGAGCATCAACGCCGCGCGGGGCGAGCGGCTCGCCCTGCCCGCCCCCACCGACGAGCGGCTCGCCTGGTTCGTCCGCGAGGCGTGGGCCGGCCCGGCCACCGGCGCGTCGCTGACGGCGGGCCTGCTCGCCGCCCGCGACGAGCTGACCGCCACCTGCCAGCTCGACGAAGGCGGGGTCGTCTTCGGGGACGGCATCGAGGACGATCGGCTCACGCTCGACTGGGCCCAGCGGGTGCGCATCGGCGTCGCCGACCGGCGCCTGCGACTGCTCGTCTGAGTCGCGCGCGGGTCTGTGGCCGTCCCACATGGACAGACGGCCCCGCGCCCGGCAGCATGGAGGGATGAGCACCACAGCGGAGGTCGACGTCCTCATCGTCGGCGCGGGCATCTCGGGCATCGGGGCCGCGCACCACCTGAGCACGAAGCGACCGGGCACGACGTTCGCGATCCTCGACGGACGGCAGGAGATCGGCGGCACCTGGAGCCTCTTCAAGTACCCGGGCATCCGCTCGGACTCCGACATGCCGACCTTCGGCTACGACTTCAAGCCCTGGACGCACGAGAAGTCGATCGCCGAGGCGCAGTACATCGTCGAGTACCTGCAGGACACCGTCGACAGCGCCGGGATCGGCCCCCACATCCGCTTCGGCCACCAGGTCCGTCGCGCCGAGTACGCCACCGACACCGGCACCTGGACGGTGACCGCCGAGCGGCCCGACGGGGAGACCGTCGAGGTGACCTCCCGGTTCCTGTTCCTCGGCACCGGCTACTACGACTACGAGGCGGGCTACACCCCGGAGTTCGCGGGCCTCGAGGACTTCGAGGGCCAGCTCGTGCACCCGCAGCACTGGCCCGAGGACCTCGACTACACCGGCAAGCGCGTCGTCGTCATCGGCAGCGGCGCGACCGCGGTGACGCTGATCCCGTCGATGGCGCGCGAGACCGCGCACATCACGATGCTCCAGCGCTCCCCCAGCTACGTGCTGTCGATCCCGTCCGTGGACCCGGTCGCGCAGCTGCTCAAGCGGTTCGTCGGGCAGGAGCGCGCGCACCAGAGCACGCGCCGCAAGAACATCCGCATCCAGCGTGGCCTGTACAAGCTCGCGCAGCGCTACCCGAAGGCGGTCCGCAAGGTCATCATGGCCGACGCGCGCCGGCGGCTGCCCAAGGGCTACGACGTCGACACGCACTTCAACCCGTCCTACGACCCGTGGGACCAGCGGCTGTGCATGGTCCCCGACGGGGACTTCTTCCGCTCGATCCGTCGCGGCGACGCGTCGGTCGTCACCGACACGATCGACCGCTTCGTCCCCGAGGGGATCCGCCTGACCTCCGGCCGCGTCCTCGAGGCGGACGTCGTCGTCACGGCGACCGGCCTGAACATGCTGGCGTTCGGCCGCATCGAGCTCGCGGTCGACGGCGAGGACGTCTCGATCCCGGGCTGCGTCGTCTACAAGAGCATGATGCTGTCGAACGTGCCGAACTTCGCGTTCGCGTTCGGCTACACGAACGCGTCGTGGACGCTGAAGGTCGATCTCGTCTGCGAGCACTTCTGCCGCCTGCTCGACCACATGGACGCGCACGGCAAGACGACGTTCACGCCGCGCTTGGACCGCGAGATCCGGCGCGCCCCGCTGATGGACCTCAGCTCCGGCTACGTGCAGCGCGGGATCGACCGGTTCCCGCAGGCGGGCGCGGAGGGCGCCTGGACCGTGGAGATGGCCTACGAGGCGGACGTCGCGCGCCTGCGCGAGGGGCCGATCGAGGACGCCGACCTCGTGTTCGGGACCGCGTCCCCGCGCGAGCCCGCGACCGCCTGACCGGTCGCGCCGACGCGGCCGGGAGCGCCCCCGGCCGCGTCTATGATCCGCGACCGTGCTCGCGCTCCTCGCCACCGCGGCGGCCGCCGCTCCCCCGCCGGACTTCGGCGTCACGCAGCAGCAGGTACGCCCCGCGCGGATCTTCCTCGTGCGCGACCCGGTGCGGATCGCGTTCACGCCCACCGGCAGCCGCACGCTCGACCTCGACGTCGAGATCGTCGCCGAGCGCGACGGCACGGTCGCGCGACGGCTCACGGTGCGCGCGGCGCGACCGGGCCGGGAGCAGGTCGTGCGCTGGGACGGCGTGCGCGGCAGCGGGGCCGCGGCGGCGGACGGTCGCTACCGCGTCCGCGTCGTCGCCCCCGCGATCGGGGAGCGCCGGCGGCTCGGGACGTTCACGCTGCGCGGCCACATGTACCCGATCCGCGGCCCGCACGCCGACCGCGGCGTCATCGGGCTGTTCGGGGTGCCGCGCAACGGCGGGCGCACCCACGAGGGCTACGACGTCAACGCGCCGTGCGGCACGCGGATGGTCGCCGCGCGCGGCGGCACCGTCGTGCGCAGCCGCTTCGACCCGGTGCTCTACGGCCACGAGGTGATCGTCCGCGGCGCGCTCGACGGGCGCACCTACCGCTACGCGCACCTGCGCACCACGCCGCGCGTGCGCCGCGGGGACCGGGTCCGCACCGGGCAGACGATCGGCTCGGTCGGGGACACCGGCAACGCCCGGACGACGGGCTGCCACCTGCACTTCGAGCTGCGGACCCGCGGCGGGCGGCTGCTGGACCCCCAGCCGTTCCTGCACCGCTGGGACCGCTTCAGCTGACGCGCCGCGGACCGTGACGCGCCCCGGCCACCGGCTGTTCGTCGCGGTCGCACCGCCGCCGCGCCTGGCGGACGAGCTCGCCGCGTGGGCGCGCGCCCACCGCGGCGCGGGCCTGCGTCCGGTGCCGCCCGCGAACGTGCACGTGACGCTCGCCTTCCTCGGCGCCCGCCCCGCGGCCGACGTCGAGGCGGCGCTGCGCGCCGTGCGAGCGGGGGTCGACGAGTGGACGCTCACCGGTGGCCGCGCCCCGGTCGAGCTGGCGCTCGCCGGGCCGTGCTGGCTGCCGCCCCGGCGGCCGCGGGCGCTCGCGGTCGACGTGGTCGACTCCACGGCCGCCCTCGGGGAGCTGCGCGACCGGATCGTCCGCGCGCTCGACGAGGCCGTGGGGTTCGCGGAGGACCATGCGCGCTTCCGCCCGCACGTGACCGTCGCGCGCGGCGCCGGGCGCGCGGTGCAGGACGGGGGCGCGCCGCTGCTCGGGCCGTCCCCGCAGGCGACGTTCCCGGTCGACGTCGTGACGCTGCACCGCTCGTTCCTGGAGCCGGGCGGCGCCCGCTACGAGGCGCTCGGCGACGTGCCGCTGGGCTGAGCAGCGGCGCGCCGGGTCGTCGGTCGGTGGCGGGAAATACCCACGTGCGGGTTGGCGGTCCGGCGGGTCGCGCCCTAGCATCGCGCGCCGGCAGGTCCGGGCGGGGGTACGCCCGGGGTCCACACAACGGCAAGGCAGGGGTTCCATGAGCAGGTCAGCACTGAGGCGCGCGGTCGCGTGCGCGCTCGTCGTCGTCCCGGGCGCGCTCGCGGGCGCGTCCAGCGCCCACGCGGCGCTCGCGCAGCAGGCGTACGTCAAGCCGCATCACAGTCCCGTCGGCCAGTTCTTCGGCCACGGGGTGGCGATCGACGGCGACACGATGGTCGTCGGCGCGCGCGCCGAGGGCTCCGGAGCGGTCGGGGTGAACGACAGCCCGACCGCCACGCCGGCACGGCCCTCCTCCGGTGCCGCGTACGTGTACGTCCGGACGGGGGCGACGTGGACGCAGCAGGCGTATCTGAAGGCCTCGAACCCGGGGGAGAACGACGGCTTCGGCTGGTCGGTGGACGTCGACGGGGACACGATCGTCGTCGGCGCGCGCGACGAGGACAGCGCCGCGGTCGGGGTGAACGGCAACGAGGCCGACGACACCGCCGGGAACTCCGGTGCGGCCTACGTGTTCACGCGCACCGGCACGACGTGGTCGCAGCAGGCGTACCTGAAGGCCTCGAACACCGAGGCCGGTGACAACTACGGCGTGTCGGTCGGCGTCGACGGCGACACGATCGTCGTCGGGGCGGCCGCCGAGGCCAGCGCGTCGACGGGGGTCAACGGCAACCAGAACGTCAACGGCACCCTGGCGTCCGGGGCGGCGTACGTCTACACGCGCACCGCCGGGAGCTGGAGTCAGCAGGCGTACCTGAAGGCGTCCAACACCGGCTTCAACGACCGCTTCGCCGCGGTGGCGGTCAGCGGCGACCGCATCGTCGTCGGCGCCTGGGGCGAGGCCAGTCAGTCGCCGCTGGGTGACCAGGCCAACAACACCGCGTCGGGGGCCGGTGCCGCCTACGTGTTCGCCCGGACGGGGACGACCTGGACGCAGGAGGCGTTCCTGAAGGCCGGGACGGTCGCCACGAACGACCGCTTCGGCTGGTCGGTGGCGATCGACGGATCCACGATCGCGATCGGTGCCACCGGTGATGACAGCGTCGCCACCGGCGTCGGCGGGACGGAGGCCGACGACTCGGCGAACGATGCGGGTGCGGCCTGGGTGTTCGTCCGCAGCGCTGCGGGCGAGTGGACCCGGCAGGCGTACGTGAAGGCCTCCAACACCCGTGCAGGCCAGTCGTTCGGCCATGCGATCGCGGTCGACGGCGACCGGCTCGTCGTCGGTGCGACCGGCGAGTCGAGCACGGACCGGGGCGTCGACGGACCGAACCCGTCGAGCACCTCTGCCTCCTTGTCGGGCGCGGCGTTCACCTACACGCGCTCCGGGACCACGTGGACGCCGGAGCACCGCCTGAAGGCCTCCAATGCGGACAACAGCGACCAACTCGGGTGGTCCATCGGCGTCAGCGGCGGGACCGTCGTCAGCGGCGCGTATCTCGAGCGCGGCGCGGCGACCGGCATCAACGGGGACCCGACGAGCAACACGGCGATGTCCGCCGGTGCGGCGTACGTGTTCGCGGCGCCGCTGCCGGCGCGTCCGACGCAGGTCGGGACCGACCCGAGCGGGGGCGGGAACACGACGTCGCCGAAGCTGCGCGGTGTCGCTCCGGCGGGGTCGACGGTGACCGTGTATCGGTCGGGGGACTGCTCGGGTGCGCCGGTGGGTTCGGGCACGGCGGCGGCGTTCGCGCTCGGCGGGGCGGGGATCTCGATCACGGTTCCGGCGAACACGGTCTCGACGCTGACGGCGACCGCGACGGTGGACGGGGTCGCGTCCCCGTGCTCGGAGGCGATCACCTACGAGCACGACGGCGTCGCGCCGGGCAAGCCGACGCTGGCGGTGACGCGGGTGTCGGCGACCCAGGTGCGGGTGCGGGTGACGGGCACGGAGCCGGGGTTGGTGTTCCTGTTCCGGGCGGCGATGTGCTCGGGGCCGCCGCAGCCGGCGCTGTCGACCGCGCAGGCGGCCGACGAGGGCTTCCTCGTGGATGCGCCGGAGTCGGGCACGACGACGATCTCCGCGACGGTGACCGACCGGTTCAACAACCCGGGCGCGTGCAGTGATCCGGTGACGATCGGCACCGCCCCGGCGAGCCCGGCCGCCCCGGCGGCCACGCCATCCCCGGCGGTCACGCCCGACGGTGGCCCGGCGGCGGCGCCCGCGGTGCCGGTGGTGACGCCGAACGTGTGCCGGTCGGTGCGGCGGTTCACGGTGCGGCTGCTGCGCGGGGCGCGGTCGGCGACCGTGACGCTCGGGGGCAGGCGGCTGGCGGTCCGGCGGGAGCAGGGCCGGCTGGTCACCACGGTGGATCTGCGTGGTCGGCCCGCGCAGACGGTGACGCTGCGGATCCGGGTGCTCACGCGTGGCGGTCGGGTGGTGCAGCAGACGCGCACGTACCGCACGTGCGTGTTCGTCCGCGCGGCCAGCTGAGGCTCGTACGCTCGCCGCGCCGGCGCCCGCGTGGTGCCGGCGCGGCGCGGTGCGTCGTGGACCGCTCGTCCTTCGCGGAAGGATGAGCGGTCCACGCGACCCCGCTCACCAGGGCAGCGGCTCACCGTCGCGGAAGAACCCGCCGGTCGGGCCGTCGTCCGGCAGGCGCACGCCCCACAGGACGCTCGCGGCACCCTCGGCGACCGTCCGCTGGGCCTGCGGGCCGCCCATGTCGGTCTGCACCCAGCCCGGGCACGTCGCGTTGACGAGCACGCCGTCGGCGCGCAGCTCGTTGGCCGCCGTGACCGTCAGCATGTTCAGCGCGACCTTCGAGACCCGGTAGGCGCCCGCACCCGACTGCGCGTCGGAGAGCTGGCCCATCCCGGAGGACACGTTCACCACGCGGCCGCGCGGGCCGGCCGCGCGCAGCTGCCGGGTCAGCGCCTGCAGCAGCGCCCAGGCGCCGAGGACGTTCGTCTCGAACACGCGGCGCACCTCCTGGAGGTCCTGCTCGAGGACCGGGCCGCGCACGTTCTCGCCGATGATGCCCGCGTTGTTCACCAGCGCGGTCGCGCCGCCGAACTCGCTCGCCCGCGCCGCGACCGCCCGGACGCTCGCTCCGTCGGTGACGTCCAGCTGCACGGGCTCGACCCCGTCGACGCCCTCGAGCGTCGCGGGGTCACGCGCCCCCGCCAGCACCGTCCACCCGTCGGCCGCGAGCGTCGTCGCGACCTCCCGGCCGATGCCCCGGCTCGCTCCGCTGACGACGACGACTCCGCGTGTGCTCATGGAGCGAGCCTACGACCCGGCGATGCTCGGCTACGGCCGCACGAACGTCTCGGGGTCCGGGCCGATCCGCCGGCCGGCGTCCAGCGCGGCGATCGCCTCCATGTCCGCCTCGGTGAGGTGGAACGACAGGACGTCGTAGTTCTCCGCGATCCGCGACGGCGTCACCGACTTCGGGATCACGACGTTGCCGAGCTGCAGGTGCCAGCGCACGACGACCTGCGAGACGGTGCGCCCGTGGCGCTCGGCGATCCCCGCGAGCGTGTCGTCCTCGAAGACCTGGCCCTGCGCGAGCGGGCTCCACGCCTCGGTCGCGATCCCGAGGTCCTCGTGCTCGCGGCGCAGCCCGGTCTGCTGGAAGTACGGGTGCAGCTCGACCTGGTTGATCGCCGGGGTGACACCGGTCTCGTCGACGAGCCGCTGCAGGTGCGCGGGGTTGAAGTTCGACACGCCGATCGACCGCACGAGGCCCTGCTCGCGCGCCTCGACGAACGCCTCCCACGTCTCCACGTAGCGGTCCTGGGAGGGGACGGGCCAGTGGATGAGGTACAGGTCGACGTGGTCGAGCTCGAGCTGCTGCAGCGACCGCTTCAGCGCCGCGGTCGCCTGGTCCTTGCCGTGGTCGTCGTTGAAGCACTTCGTCGTGATGAAGACGTCGTCGCGGTCGATGCCGCTGGCGCGCAGCGCCTGGCCGACGCCCGCCTCGTTGCCGTAGGCGGCGGCGGTGTCGATGTGGCGGTACCCGACGCGCAGCGCCTCGGCGACGGCCTGGTAGGTCTCCTTCGGGGGGACCTGCCAGACCCCGAAGCCCAGCTGCGGGATCTGGACGTCGCCGTCGAGCGTGACGGTGGGGACCTGGACGGAAGAGGAGGAGGACATGCCCTCTGGCATGCCCATCGCGCTCACCGTTGGAACTGCGGACGGAGCGCCGGGGTGACCAGATCGGCGTAGTCCGGATGCCGGTGGATCCACCCGGCGACGAACGGGCAGACCGGCACCGCCTCGAGCTCGCCGGTCGTCCGCACCCAGTCCAGCGCGGCGCGCGCGAGCGCCCCGCCGACGCCCTGGCCCTCGAACGCCGGATCGACCTCGGTGTGCGTGAACACGACGCGCACGCCCGCCACGAGGTACTCCGCGTAGCCGGCGAGGCGACCGTCGACGTGCGCCTCGAAGCGCGGCTTGTCGGCGTCGGGGTGCTGGGTGACGATCGGAGCGGCCATCGCCGCAGCCTAGTCGGCCCGCCCGCGCGGCCGAGTTGGCGCGGGCGCGCGCGCCGGTCGGGGGCCGTTACGGCGGCGTGACGCCGGATGCGACACCCTCCCGGTCATGTCCCGCCGCCGCGACCCCAGCCTGTGGACCGACCGCCCCGACGACTGGCCCGAGCGCGGCGACGAGCCGCCGCGGCAGTGGATGGACCCGCTCCCGCCCGAGCCGCCCCGCAAGAGCCGTCGCACCGCGCTGATCGTCGGCGCCGCCGTGCTCGTGGGCGCGGGCGGCGCGAGCGCGATCGCCGCGCTCGGCGACGACGAGCCCGACCGCGTCCCGCGCGGCACCCAGGCCGCGCCGCTGCCCGCCGTCAACGGCCAGCTCAAGCAGTCCTCCACCGCCAAGCTCTACGCGGGCGCCAGCGGCGCGGTCGTGTCGATCCGGGTGCGGTCCGGCAGCAGCCTCGGCTCCGGCACCGGGTTCCTCATCGACAAGAACGGCACCGTCGTCACCAACGCGCACGTCGTGCAGGACGCGCGCACCGTGGCGATCCGCCTCGACGACGGCGCCGAGCCGATCGAGGCGCGCGTCGCCGGCACCGACCCGTCCACCGACCTCGCCGTGCTGCGCGCCGACCCCGACGACGTCAAGGGCATCACGCCGCTGAAGCTCGCGGACTCCGACGACGTGCGGGTCGGCGACTACGCGCTGGCGATCGGCTTCCCGCTCGGCCTCGACCGCACCGCGACCGAGGGGATCATCTCCGGCCTCGAGCGCGTCATCGAGGCGCCCAACGGCTTCCGCATCGACGAGGTCCTGCAGACCGACGCCCCGATCAACCCCGGCAACTCCGGCGGCCCGCTGCTCGACGGGGCCGGCCGGGTCATCGGCGTCAACTCGCAGATCGCGACCGCGGGCGGGGGCGGCGGCAACGTCGGCATCGGCTTCGCCGTCCCGTCGAACACCGCCCGCGAGATCGTGCCGCGCCTGCTGGCCGGCGAGCGGATCCGCCGTCCGTTCCTCGGCGTCAGCACCGGCGACCCCGTCAGCGGGCCGGCCGGCGCCACGGTCGCCGAGGTCGTCTCGGGCGGCCCGTCGGACCGGGCCGGGATCCGCGTCGGCGACCGCATCACCGCGGTCGACGGCAAGGCCGTCCGCGAGGCCGACGACGTCGCCGACTCGATCGCCGACCTCAAGCCCGGCGACGAGGTCGACGTGAAGCTCACCCGCGGTGGCGCGCAGGAGACCGTCCGCGTGCGTCTCGGCACGCGCCCCGAGCAGGCGACGCCGTGAGCTTCGGCGCCCCGCTCTGGTTCATCGCGCTGCTGGTCGTCCCCGGCATCGTCGCGGCCTACGTCGTGCACGAGCGCCGCGCGGGCGCCCGGAGCCGGGCGCTGATCTCCGCGCCGCTGCTCGCCGCGGTCGCGCCGCGCCGGCCGCGCTGGCGCCGGCACGTGCCGGTCGCGCTGCAGGTGCTCGCGGTGACCGGCCTGATCGTCGCGCTCGCCAAGCCGCAGACGACGCGCGCGGTCACCGTCGAGCAGGCGACCGTCGTGGTGGTGACCGACCGGTCCGGCTCGATGCTCGCGACCGACGTGGCCCCGAACCGGCTGGTGGCGGCGCGCAATGCGGCGCAGACGTTCGTCGACGCGACGCCCGACACGCTGCGGCTCGGCGCGATCGCCTTCAACCAGCGGGCGACCGTGCTCGCCAACCCGACCCGCGACCACGACGCGGTCCGCGCCGCGCTCGGCACGATCCGGGCGGCGGGCAGCACGGCGACCGGGGACGCGATCACCTCCGCGCTGGAGATGATCCAGCGGGCGGGCTCCCAGGAGACCGAGATCGACCCGTTCACCGGGCTGCGCCGCGAGACCGTCAAGGCGCCCCCGTCCGCGATCGTCCTGCTGTCCGACGGCAAGAGCGTGCGCGGCGGCAGCCTCACCGAGGCCGCCGAGAAGGCCAAGGAGCTGAAGATCCCCGTCTACACGGTCGCGCTGGGCACGCAGTCCGGCACGATCACCGGCTCCGACGGCCAGGTCCGCGACGTGCCGCCCGACGTCCAGGCGATGCGCGACGTCGCGCAGACCACGGGCGGCGAGGCGTTCGCCATCAGCGACGCCCAGGAGCTCGACCGCGTCTACGAGAGCCTCGGCTCGAAGCTCGCCAAGGAGGACCGCAAGCAGGAGGTCTCCAGCACCTTCGCGGGCACCGCGCTGCTGCTGATCCTGCTGGGCGCGCTGGCCTCCATCCGCTGGTTCGGGCGCGTCATCTGAGCGCCGACGCGCCTCGTTCTCAGGAAACTCTCAGCTTCCCTGAAGGTTGGGGAACGGTCCCTGCGGTGAAGTGGACGTCATGCCCTCCGCTCTCGTGCACCGTGCCGTGACCGCGCTCGCCGTGACGCTCGGCGCCGGTGCCCTCGCCGCGTCCGCCAACGGCATGCGCTCGATCGACAGCGAGCTCGTCTCCGTGACGAAGCCCGTGCAGCAGCAGGAGCAGGTGAAGCCCTGCCCCGAGCCGCAGAACCAGGTGCCCGACGGCGAGGTCCGCGAGTCGCTGCCCGGCAGCGAGAACGCGCGGGAGCTCTAGATGCGCCTGCTCCTCGCCGAGGACGAGCCCAAGGTCGCCGCCGCGGTCGCCAAGGGCCTGCGCCGCCACGGCGCCGCCGTCGACGTCGCGCCCGACGGCGCCGTCGCGCTCCAGCACGCCCGCGTCCACCCGTACGACGTCGTCATCCTCGACCGCGACCTCCCCGAGGTCCACGGCGACCAGGTCTGCCGCACGCTCAGCGCCGAGCAGCCCGAGACGAAGATCCTCATGCTCACCGCCGCCCGCACGACCGACGACCTCGTGCAGGGCCTGGCGATGGGCGCCGACGACTACCTCGCCAAGCCGTTCCGGTTCGCCGAGCTCGTCGCGCGCGTCCACGCGCTCGCCCGCCGCGGCGGCGTCGCCCGCCCGACCGTGCTCGCGCACGGGGACATCGAGCTCGACCCGGCCCGCCGCACCGCCACCCGCGCCGGCCGCGATCTCGAGCTCAGCGCCAAGGAGTTCGGTGTCCTGCAGGCCCTGCTCGCGGCCGACGGCGCCGTCGTCAGCCCCGAGGAGCTGCTCGAGCGCGTCTGGGACGCGAACGTCGACCCGTTCACGAACACCGTCCGCATGATCGTCATGAAGCTCCGCCGCAAGCTCGGCGAGCCCGCCGTCATCCACACCGTCCCGGGCGCCGGCTACCGCCTCTGATGCGGCGCTGGTCCTCGCTCCGGGTGCGGCTGACGCTGGGCTGCGTCGCGCTCGTCGTGGTCCTCAACGCCGGTGTCCTGGGCCTGAGCTGGGGCCTCATGGACCGCCACCTGGAGCGGACCGTCCCCGCCCAGTACGCGACCGACGTGGCGTCCGAGCTGGCCCGCCAGTACGTGCTCGCCGTCGTCGGCGCCGGACTGCTCGCGCTCGCGCTCGCCTGGGCCGGTGCCGGCCGGCTGCTGGCCCCCGTGCGGCGGATCGCCGCGACCGCCCGGCGCGTCGGCGAGGGCGACGACCTCCGTGAGCGCGTGCGGCTCCCCGACGGGCCGCAGGACGAGCTGCACGACCTCGCCGTCACCTTCGACGGGATGCTCGACCGCGTCGAGGGCGCGGTCGGCGCGCAGCGGCGCTTCGTCGCCAACGCCAGCCACGAGCTGCGCACCCCGCTCACGTCGATCCGCGCCGAGGTCGAGGTCGCGCTCGACGACCCCGACGCGACCGCCGAGGAGCTGCGCGCCGTCCTGCGCAGCGTCGTCGAGACCGGCGAGGGCGCCGAGCGCCTGATCGACGGGCTGCTCGTGCTCGCCGGCGCCACCGACGGCGTCCCGCGCCGCGAGCCGGTCGACCTCGCCGACGCCGCCGGCCGCGCGCTCGACCAGCTCGGGCTCGAGCGGGTCCCCGGTCGCGTCGAGCCCGTCGTCGTCCGCGGCGACGACGTCCTCCTCACCCGCGTGGTCGTCAACCTCGTCGAGAACGCGATCGTGCACGGCGAGGACCCGGAGCTCGACGTCCGCCGCGAGGACGGCGACCGGGCCGTCGTGGAGGTCCGCAGCCGTGGACCGCAGCTGGACCCGCAGCTCGTCGACCGCCTGCACCAGCCGTTCGAGCGCGGCGGCCGCACCCGCCGCGAGGGCCGCGGCGCCGGCCTCGGGCTGTCGATCGTGCACCAGGTCGCCCGCGCCCACGGCGGCACGCTGCGCCTGCACGCCCGGCCCGGCGGCGGGCTCGTCGCGCGCGTCGAGCTGCTCGCCGACCCGCTCCCCGCCCCTGCGGTCGGGCCGGCCGCACGCCGCGACGAGGCGGCCGTTACCCCGACGTGACGCCCGGTCCCGCACCATGTGGGACATGAGCGAACCGCACGGCCACGATCCCCTCCTCCCCGAGACCGCCGTCGAGGACGACGTCGCCGGGCAGGCGCGCAAGGCGCTCCAGGGCGCGCTGTGGGAGTGCAAGCGCGTCGTCGTCGGGCAGGACGCGATGCTCGAGCGGGTCCTCATCGCGCTGCTCAGCGGCGGCCACGTGCTGCTCGAGGGCGTCCCCGGCCTCGCGAAGACGCTCACCGTCCGGACGCTCGCCGACACGCTCGGCGGCAGCTTCAACCGCATCCAGTTCACGCCCGACCTCGTCCCCGCCGACCTCGTCGGCACGCGCATCTGGCAGCCGGACACGCACGAGTTCCGCACCGAGCTCGGCCCGGTCGTCGCCAACCTCGTCCTCGCCGACGAGATCAACCGCGCCCCCGCGAAGGTCCAGTCCGCGCTGCTGGAGGTCATGCAGGAGAAGCAGGTGACGATCGGCGGCCAGAGCTACCAGGTGCCGAGCCCGTTCATCGTCCTCGCGACCCAGAACCCGATCGAGTCCGAGGGCACCTACCAGCTGCCCGAGGCGCAGGTCGACCGCTTCCTCTTCAAGATCAAGGTCGACTACCCCGACCTGGAGGACGAGGTCGCGATCGCCCGCGGCCAGGCCGGCGAGGGCCTCCAGGCCCAGCGCGTGCTCGAGCCCGCCGACCTGCTGCGCTACCGGCAGGCCGCCCGCGGCGTGCAGGTCGACCGGCAGGTCGCCACCTACGCGGTGCAGATCGTCGCCGCCACCCGCGACCCCGCCCGCCACGGCCTGCACGACCTCGCGCCGCTGATCGAGTTCGGCGCCAGCCCGCGCGCGTCGATCGGGCTCGTCCAGGCCGCCCAGGCCGTCGCGCTGCTGCGCGGCCGCTCGCACGTCACCAACGCCGACGTCCACGACCTCGCCCGCGACGTGCTGCGCCACCGCGTCGTGCTCACCTACGACGCGCTCGCCGACGGCGTCGACGTCGACGAGCTCCTCGACCGCCTGCTCCTGCACGTCGCGCCCGAGGGGCGCGCGCCGCTCTCGCAGGCCGGCTGACCGGATGGCCCGACCGCCCCGAACTCCGAAGACGACGGCCGGCCCGTCGCTCGTCGTCCCCGCCGGACGGCAGGGCCCGGGCACGGTCACCAGCGACGCGGTCGCGCGCGTCGACCTCGGCCTGCTGCGGCGCGCCGGCGGCGTGCTCCCCGGCGACCACCTCGGCATCGGGGCGGGCGCCGGCACCGAGCTCGCCCGGCTGCGCCCCTACGAGGCCGGCGACGACGTGCGGCAGATCGACCCGGCCGCCACCGCCCGCACCGGCGAGCCGCACGTCCGGCTGCAGGTCCCGGAGCGCTCGATCACCACCTGGCTGGTCCTCGACGTCTCCCCGTCGATGGGGTTCGGCAGCCGCGACCGGCTCAAGAGCGACATCGCCGAGGGCGTCGCCGCGGTCGTCGGCCGCGTCGCGATCCGGCGCGGTGGCCGCGTCGCGGTCGTCACCGCCGGGGAGGACACCCCGCGGATGCTGCGCCCGCGCGGCGGCCGTGGCGCGCTCGCCGGGCTGCAGCGCCTCGTCGCGCAGGGCATCCGCCCCGACGGCGTGCCCGGCGGGCCGCTGTCGGAGGCGCTCGTGCGCGTCGCGCGGCTCGCCCGCACCCGCGGCGTCGTGGTCGTCGTGTCGGACTTCCGCGCCGAGGGCGAGGAGTGGACGGTCATGCTGCGCCGCCTCGCGTCCCGGCACACGGTCGTCGCGATCGAGATCGCCGACCCGCTCGAGGCCGCGATCCCGGACGTCGGGCACCTGCAGCTCGTCGACCCCGAGACCGGCGAGCTCGTCGAGCTCGACACGTCCTCGCCCGCGCTGCGCGAGCACTACGCGAAGGTCGAGTCGACCCGTCGCGCGCGGGTCGCGCGCGCCCTGCGCCGTGCGCCCGCCCGCCACGTGCAGCTGTCCACCGACCGCGACTGGGCCCGCGACCTCGTGAAGGCGCTGCGATGAGCTTCCAGGAACCGCTCCACCTGCTCGCGCTGCTGGCGATCCCGCTGCTGCTGCTGTTCTGGCGCAGCGAGCAGGCGCGCCGCCGTCGGATCGCGATCCGGCACCCGGCGGCCGGCATGGTCGCGCGGACCGGCGTGGCGCGCACGGGCACGCTGCGCCGCGTCCTGCCCGCGACGCTGCTGGCGTTCGCCGCGGTCGGCCTGACCGCCGCGTTCGCGAAGCCGACCCGCACCGTCGACGTCCCCGTCGACCAGGCGGCGATCATGCTCGTCACCGACCAGTCCGGCTCGATGCAGGCCGACGACGTCGCGCCGAACCGCATCACCGCGGCGAAGAACGCGGCGAAGACGTTTGTCGAGGAACTGCCCGACGGGCTGCTCGTCGGCTTCGAGAGCTACTCCAGCGGCGTCGTCAGCGTCGTCGACCCGACCACCGACCACGACGAGGTGCGCGACGCGATCTCCGGCGTGGAGGCCAACGGCGGCACCGCGACCGGCGAGGCGCTGACCGCGGCCCTGGACCGCCTCGAGGCCCGCAAGACCGACGACGGCCGCACCGCGCCCGCAGCGATCGTCCTGCTGTCCGACGGCAAGACGACCGAGGGCGTCGACCCGCTCGTCGCCGCCGAGCGCTCCAAGCGCCTGCGGATCCCGATCTACACGGTCGCCCTGGGCACCGACGACGGATACGTGATCGGCCCCAACGGCGAGATCCTCGCGGTGCCGCCGGACCGCGAGACGCTGCGCGAGATCGCGCGCCTGTCGGGTGGCCGGCCGTTCGAGGCGGCCGAGGCCGGCGAGCTCGACGCGGTCTACCGCACGCTCGGCTCGCGGATCGGCACCCGCAAGGAGGACCGCGAGATCACGACCGCGTTCGCGGGCGGGGCGCTCGTGCTCCTGCTCGCCGGGCTCGGCACCGGCCTGCGCTGGCGCAGCCGCCTGGTCTGAGACGGGCGCGGCCCGGTCAGCGCAGCGGCCGCCCGCGCAGCCGGGCGGCCTCCAGCAGCCGCTCGAGCGCGAGGTCGAACGCGGCGTCGCGCAGCGGCCGGTCCGCGCGCGCGGCGCGCTCGCGGACCTCGTCGCAGGCGCGGCGCATCGCCGCCGTGAGCCGCAGGTCGACCTCCTCGGCGGTCCACTGCTCGCGCAGCAGCCCCTGCTGCCGGGGCGATAGCGTCCGCCCATGCCGTCCCCCGCGATCGAGCTCGACGCCGGCGGTCGCGCGCTGCGGGTCTCCAGCGCCGACCGGGTGATCTTCCCCTCCCACGGTGCCACCCCGCAGATCAGCAAGCGCGAGATCGTCGAGTACTACCTGTCGGTGGAGGACGGGATCATGCGCGCGCTGCGCGAGCGGCCCGTCACGCTCGAGCGGTGGCCCAAGGGCGTGCGCGACGACATGCGCATCAGCACCCGGGACGGCTTCAAGGGCGACGCCTTCTACCAGAAGCGCGTGCCCAAGGGCGCTCCTGACTACCTCGAGACGGCGCACATCACGTTCCCGTCGGGGCGCACCGCGGACGAGATCTGCCCGACGGAGATCGCCGTCGTCGGCTGGGCCGCCCAGATGGGCACGATCACCTTCCACCCGTGGCCGGTGCGCCGCGCCGACGTCGACCATCCCGACGAGCTGCGGATCGACCTCGACCCGCAGCCGGGCACCGACTTCGCCGACGCGGTCAGCATGGCGGCGAGCGCGCGTGAGCTGCTGGACGAGCTCGGCTACGTCGGGTTCCCGAAGACCTCCGGGGGGCGCGGCATCCACATCTACGTGCGGATCGAGCCGCGCTGGACGTTCACCGACGTCCGCCATGCAGCGATCGCGTTCGGCCGCGAGCTCGAGCGGCGCCGTCCCGGTGACGTGACGACGAAGTGGTGGAAGGAGGAGCGCGGCGAGCGGATCTTCGTGGACTACAACCAGAACGCGCGGGACCGCACGATCGCGTCGGCGTACTCGATCCGCCCGAAGCCGGGCGCGCCCGTGTCCGCCCCGGTCGAGTGGGACGAGCTCCCGTCCGTGCAGCCGTCGGACTTCACGGTCGCGACGATGCCCGCCCGGTTCGCGCAGCGCGGCGACCTGCACGCGGCGATCGACGACGTGCAGCACTCGCTGCAGCCGCTCCTGGACCTGTACGCGCAGGACGAGCAGGGCGACATGCCCTACCCGCCCGACTACCCGAAGATGCCGGGCGAGCCCAAGCGCGTGCAGCCCTCGCGCGACACCGACCGGCGCGAGGGCTGACGCTCCCGCCGGTCAGCCGATCCGCTGCGGGGCGGTGCCGGCGACCGCGCGCTCGAGCCGCGGCACCAGCCGCTCCAGCAGGTACGGCAGGCTCAGCGGCGTCGGGTAGTACAGGGCGCCCGCGAGGATCCGGTCGGTGTACACGGCGTGCCGGTCGCGGACGGCGCGCAGGCCGCGGAACGTCGGCACCTCCAGGAGCTTGCGGACGTCCGCGGCACGCTCGGTCGCGGCGACGAGGACGTCGGCGTCGAGCACGTCGAGCCGCTCCGCCGAGACGCCGACCTGGACGCCGCGCTCGGCCGCCAGCGGCGTCAGCCGCGGGTTGACGGTGAAGCCCAGCAGCGACAGCGGCTGCGTGTTCAGGCCCTCCGGGTAGGCGTACAGCTGCCCCTGGTAGAAGCCGTTCTGCGTGAACGTGATCGTCTTCCCGGCGAACTCGGGATGCTCGCGGGCGACGGCGGCGTAGTCGCGCTCGATCGAGGCGACGAGCTCGCGGCCCTGTCGGGCGCGACCGAGGGCGGCGGCGATCAGCTCGGTCTGCACGTCCCACGGGGACAGGAACCTCGTGCCGCCGCGGGGCTGCGCGACGGTCGGGGCGATGCGGCGCAGCTTGTCGTAGTCGGCGCGCGCGAGGCCCGCGTTCGTCGCGAGGATCAGGTCGGGGCGCAGGGCGGCGATCCGCTCGAACGCCAGGCCGTCGGTCGTCGGCAGGACGGTCGGCGTGGCGTCCCCGAGCTCGTCCTGCGCCCACGGCCACACGGCGTCGGGCTGCTCGCCGTACCACTCCGAGGTGGCCAGGGGGTGAGGCCGAGGGCCAGCACGGTGTCCTGCTCGGTCGGGCCGAGCACGACGATCCGTCGCGGCGCGGCCGCGACGGTGGTGGAGCCGAACGCGTGCGTGACGGTCGCGGGGAACGTGCCGCCGGAGGCCGTCGTCCCGGCGTCGGTCCCGGTGGGGTCGGAGCTGCCGCAGGCGGCCAGCGCCAGCGTGGCCGCGATCGCGGCGAGGGCGGGGAGCAGGCGGGACATCAGCGGCTCCCCCCGGTGGTGACGACGCGGTGCGGGGCGCGGCCCTGCAGCGCGCGCCCGAGCTGCGGCACGAGACGCTCGAGCACGTACGGGAGGCTGAGCGGGCTGGTGAAGTAGATCGCCCCGGCGAGCGTGCCGTCGGTGAAGACGGCGCGGTTCTCGCGCACGCCGTCGAGCGCGCGGAAGGTCGGGACGCGGTCGAGCGCGGCGACGTCGGAGGGCTTCTCGGTCGCGAACAGCAGGGCGTCCGCCTCGAGCAGGTCGACCCGCTCGGGGAGAGCGTCACCTGCTCCCCGGCCTTCTCCCGCAGCCGCGTGATCGCGGGCGCGATGCGGAAGCCGAGGTCGGTGAGGAACTCCGTGTTCAGCCCTTCGGGGTAGGTGTAGATGAGCCCGTCGTAGAACGCGTTCTGGGTGAAGGTGACGGTCCTGCCCGCGAACTCGGGGTGCGCGCGGCGGGCGGCGGCGAACGCGCCGCGGATCCGGGCGACGATGGCGCGGCCGGCGGCCGGGCGGCCGAGCGCGGTGGCGATCGTGACGGTCTGCTGGTCCCAGGGGGAGAAGACGTCGCTGCTGCCCTTCGGCGCGGCGACGGTCGGTGCGATCCGGCTGAGCTTCTCGTAGTCGGACCGCTTCATCCCGGCGTTCGTCCCGACGATCAGGTCGGGGCGCAGCGCGGCGATCTTCTCGAGCTCGAAGCCGTCGCCGAGGCTCAGGACCTCGGGCCGGGCGTCGCCGAGCTCGTCCCGCGCCCACGGCCAGACGGCGTACGGCTGCTCGCCGTACCACTCGGTGGTCGCGACGGGGACCTCGCCGAGGGCCAGGAGCGTGTCCTGCTCGGTGTAGCCGACGGACACGATCCGCTGCGGGCGTCGCGGCACGGTCGTGGTGCCGTAGCGGTGCTCGACGGTCGCGGGGAACGTGCCGCGGTCGGCGGCGGCGGGCGTGGTGGCGGCGGTGGGCTCGGGGTCGGGCTCGGACGAGCCGCACGCGCCGAGGGCGAGCGCGGCGGCGGCCAGGAGGGGGATCGGGAGGCGAAGGCGCATCCGCACATAGTAAGGGTGCCCTTACAAAGTCCGCGTCCCGGCCCCCGCTCCGGCGCCACCGGTCCTCAGCCGACCGCGGTCGCCTCGAGCTCGACGAGCAGGTCCGGCAGGACCAGCCTCTTCACCCCGAGCACGGTCGTGGCCGGCTGCGCGCCCGCCCCGCCCAGCCGACCCGCGAGCACGCCGTAGTGACCGAACAGCAGGTCCACGTCGGTCGCGTAGACCGTCAGGCGCACGAGGTCCGCCAGGCCCATCCCCGCCTCGGCCAGCACCGCCTCGAGGTTGTCCAGGGCGAGCGCGAGCTGCGCCTGCAGGTCCCCGGCGTGCTGCGGCTCGCCGCTCGCGCTCATCGCCGCCTGACCGCTGACGTGCAGCGTCCGGGTGGCGCCGGTGACGAGCTCGCCCTGCGTGTAGCCGAGCGGCAGCGACCAGGGCCAGGGGTTGATCGGAGTCCGTGTGGGTGTCATGGCCGCCACGCTGACAGGGGCATCACGACACCCTCTGTCGTGTATCCGGAAAACTTGCGCTGATGCGCGCCGACCGCCTGGTCGCCCTCGTGCTCCTGCTGCGCCAGCGCGGCCGGATGACCGCCGCCCAGCTCGCCGAGGAGCTCGAGGTCTCCCCGCGCACCGTGCTGCGCGACGTCGAGGCGCTCGCGGTCGCCGGCGTGACGATCGAGGCCGAGCGCGGCCGCTACGGCGGCTTCACGATCGACCCCGGCCTGCGCACCGAGCTGACCGGCCTGACCCAGGACGAGGCGCTCGCGCTGCTCGCCGCCGGGACCCGGCACGGGGCCGGCGCGTTCGGGCTCGGCTCCGCGCTCGCGTCGGCGATGCTGAAGGTCCTGGACGCGCTGCCGCCGCCCCGCCGCGAGGCCGCCGCGGGCGCGCGCCGCCGACTGCTCCTGGACCCCGAGGTCGATCTCCTCTCCCGGCGCGTGCCGCGCGAGGACCTGCCCGACGCCGTGGTCGCCGCCGTCCGCCGCGCCGTCCTCGACGGGCGACGGCTGTCGCTCCTGCACGCCGCGCCCGGCGGGGAGCCGCGCCGCCGGACGGTCGACCCGGTGGGGCTCGTCACCGTCCGCGACCTCGGCTACCTGCTCGCGCTCCGCGACGGCGAGGACCGCACCTACCGGCTGTCCCGCATCCGCGAGGCGACGGTCCTCGACGAGCCCGCCCGCCGGCCCGCCGACGTCGACCTCGAGCGCGAGTGGCGCGAGCGCAGCGCCCGCTTCCGGGCCGGGGACGGCCAGCTCGCCGTCCGGCTGCTGCTGCACCCGCGACGGCGCGAGGAGCTGCTCGACACCGCGCTCGCGGTGCTGCACGAGGAGCCGAGCCCGCCGCAGGACCCCGAGCGGCAGCTGCTGGAGGTCACCTTCCAGGACCTCCGCCACGCCGAGTGGGCGCTCTGGCAGCTCGGCACCGACGCCGTGGCGCTCACACCCGACGCCCTCCGCGACGCGCTGCGCGAGCGGGCCGCCGCGTTCGCCGCCGCCTACGCGCGACCGCGGCCCGACTGAGCCGCCGCCCGCGGCCACGACCCGGCACACTGCCGGGATGCGGTCCGACCCCCCGCAGGCTCCCGCGGCGCGGGCCGCCCCCGCCGCGCCCCGCGGTGCGGTCGCCGTGCTCGCGCTCGCCGTCGGGATCGTGCTCGCCGACAGCGCGATCGTCACGCTCGCGCTGCCCGAGATCCTGCGCGAGCTCGGCGCGGAGGTGGCGGAGGTCGCCTGGGTCCTCACCGGCTACAACCTCGTCCTCGCGCTCGCCGCCGTGCCCGCCGCCCGTCTGTGCGTGCGCCCGAGCGGCGCCCCTGTCGCGGGGACGGTCGGGCTCGTCCTCTTCGCGGCCGCCTCGGCGGGCTGCGCGCTGGCGGGCACGCTTGGCGTGCTGATCGGCGCCCGGATCGTGCAGGCGCTCGGCGGCGCGCTGGTCATCGCCGCGTGCCTGGAGCTGCTCGTCGCC
This sequence comes from Conexibacter sp. W3-3-2, assembly GCF_009707605.1. NCBI lineage: Bacteria > Bacillati > Actinomycetota > Thermoleophilia > Solirubrobacterales > Conexibacteraceae > Conexibacter > Conexibacter sp. W3-3-2. Next base: position 3,668,697 of record NZ_WLYW01000001.1, read on the forward strand.
GCGACCGGGGACGAGCGGCGCGGCGCGGCCCGCTGGGCGGCGGCCGGCGTCGCGGGCGCCGCGATCGGGCCGGTCGCGGGCGGGCTGCTCACCGAGGCGATCTCCTGGCAGTCGATCTTCATCGCGCAGGTGCCGCTCGTGCTGCTCGCGGTCCCGGCGACGCTCGCCCTGCGCGGGGCGACGGCGCCGCACGCCGCCCCGGCGGACGCGCCGCCGGACCGGCCGCACGTCGCCGCGAACCTCGCGCTCGCGCTGCTCAGCGCCGCCCTGACCGCGGCGCTGTTCCTGCTCGTGCTGCTGCTCGTGGAGGGCTGGCGGCGCTCCCCGGCCCTGGCCGCCGTCACCGTCACGGTCATCCCCGTCGCGGCGATCGCCGCCGGCGCGCTCGCGCGGCTGGCGCGCGCCGGCACGCGGGCGGAGGCCGTGGCCGGGGCGATCCTGATGGCGGGCGGCCTCGTGTCCCTGGGGCTGCTGCCGGACGCCGACCCGCGCTGGACCCTCGCGCCGCAGGCGCTCGTCGGGCTCGGGCTCGGCCTGACGATCGACTCGCTCACCGCCGTCGCGCTCGCCGACCGGGTGCCGCGCGCGCTGCACGGCGGCTGGACGATCGCCGCCCGGCACGCGGGGGTCGTCGCCGGGCTCGCGCTGCTCACCCCGATCTTCACCGCCGACCTGCGGGACGCGCAGCGCCCGGCGCAGGAGGCGATCGCCGCGCTCGTCATCGACGCGCCGCTCCCGGCGACGACGAAGCTCGACCTCGCCGACGGCCTCGGCCGGCAGCTGCAGGCCGAGGGCGGTCGCGTGCCCGACCTGCGGCCGGCGTTCGCGGCGCTGCGGCTGCCGCCCGCGCAGCGGGCCCGCGCCGAGGTGCTCGAGCGCGCTCTCGACGACCAGCTCGAGCGGGCCGCGACCCGGGCGTTCCGCGACGCGTTCCTGCTCGCGGGCGGTCTGGCGCTGCTCGCCGTCCTGCCCGCCCTGCTGCTCGGCGGTGGCGCGCCCGGCCCCGGTCGTCCGGCGGGATCGTGATGCGCGCGCTGCTGCTGCCGCTGCTCGCGCTCGCCGCGTCGGTCGGACTGATCGCCGTCCACCTCGCCTCCGGCGGGGACGACTTCGTGCCGCGCAGCCCGGCGGACCCGTGCGTCGAGCGGCCGCTGCGGCCGGCCGCCCAGGTCGACGACCTCGAGCCGCTGGTCGAGGAGCTCGTCGTGCTCGGGGTGGCGCGCGCCGCGTGCACGTTGCGCGTCCCCCGCGAGCGGCTCGTCCTCGCCCTCCCGGTCGCCCGCGACCGGCGCGCGATCGCCGACGACGCGACGCTCGCCCGCGCGCTGAAGGGCGGCCTGGCCCGCACCCTCGACCGGCTGGAGCGCGGCGACCGGCTCCCGCGCGCGTCGGCGCTGCGCGACGCCTACAGCGACCAGCTCGGCCTGCCGGGCCTCGCCGAGGAGGCGGTCCGGCGCATCCCCGACGGCGTCGTCGACGACCTGCTCCCGACCGGCGCCGTGCTGCGTCGCGCCCTGGACGACCTCGACGTCCTCGCGGTGATCCGCGAGATCGACGAGCCCGACGCGCTCGAGCGGCGGCTGCGCGACGGGATCGAGCGCGCCGCCCGCGCCGAGGCGCGCGAGCGGCTCATCGGCAAGCTGCCGGGACCGCTGCGCTCGCTGCTCGGGCTCGGATAGCGTCCGCCGTCGTGAGCATCGAGATCAGCCAGGACATCGACGTCGACGCGACGCCGCAGGAGGCGGCCGCCCTCGTCGCCGACCTGCCCCGGTGGCCCGAGTGGTTCGCGCTCCACAAGGGCTGGTCGGGCGACGAGCCCACGGGTCCGGCCGGCAAGGGCACGACCTTCAAGCACCGCATCCGCGTGATGGGCGTGAGCGGGGACGTCACCTGGAAGGTCGCGGAGTCCGACCCGCCGCGCCGCTTCCGGCTCGAGGGCAAGGGCCCGAGCCGGTCGAACATGGAGGTCGACTTCCGCATCGCCCCGCGCGCGGGCGGCGGCAGCACGCTGTCGTTCACCGCGAAGATCGGCGGCCTCGCGCTGCGCCCGTTCGAGGGCCAGATCAAGCCGTGGCTGATGGTCCGCGTCGACCGCACGACCGACGCGCTGCAGCGGCTGCTCGCGGAGTAACGGCCGCGCAGAGGCCGGGCCGGACCGCGCCCGGCGGGAGCTCAGTCCTGCATGAGGCCGAGCTTGCAGACCAGGCCGAACGCCGGGGCGGCCGCGCTCGCGCCGTCGCGGGCGGCGAGCGTGCGCGACGCCGTCTCGCTGACCGGCCGGATCCGCATCGCGGCCGCGGCGACGGCCGGGTCCGGTGCGACGGCCGCGAAGCGGCGCGGGACCTGCGCGAACGCGCCCCGCAGATCGCGGCCGCTGCCGCGCGCGGCGCGACTCGTGGTCACGCCGACGGCCTGCACGCGCCCACGCGACACGCGGTACGCGTAGGTCGTGGCGCCCGCGCGCCGCGCGACGATCCCGCCCGTCAGGCGCCGCACGCCCGGCCGGCGCAGCAGCGCGCCCGCCGCCGTGCCCGGCCGCACGCCGCCCGCCTCGTGCCCGGGCGCGCTGGAGGCGACGAGGTCGACGCGGCCGCTGCGCGCCCCGACGACCGCGACCGCGCGGGTCCGGGCGGACCGCGCGCCGCGCACGCCCCACGTCCACGCGCGGCCGCGCCGCTCGGGCTGGCCCGCCGCGCGCAGCAGCGCGTCCGGGGTGGCGCCGAGCCGGATCGTGCCGAGGCCGCGGCGGGTCAGCCGCTGCCGCGGCTCGCGCGAGGTCAGCGGTGCGATGCCGTTCGTGCGCTCCCACATCTGCAGGTACGCCTCGGTGCCGCGCAGCAGGTCCTCGGCGATCTGCGGCCCGCCGAGCTTGCGGACCTCCTCGACCCAGTCGGCGTACAGGCCGTAGTGCGCGACGCCCTCGCGGGCGTAGTCGAACGTGCGGCTGCCGGTGCGCTGGCGCTCGAACGTCACGCGTCCGTCGAGCGAGCGGAACGGGTACGTGACCCTGGCCGGCGAGTCCTGCGGCAGCGGTGCGCCCTGCTCGGCGAGGCCGCCGAGGTCCGCGCCGAAGCCCCAGCCGAAGTAGAACGGGGACTCGCCGTCCTTCGGGCGGTACTCCTTCCACCGCTCCACGAAGCGACCGGCCGAGGACGCCTGCGGGTAGGCGAGGCCGCCGAGACGGCGCAGCCGCGGCCAGTTGTCCGGGTCCATCCAGGAGTGCGGGCTGATGACGCCCGAGTAGCCCTTCGCCTCGGCGAGCGTCAGCGTCGCGTCGACGGCGGCCTGCGACATGTGGTCGGGGTTGACGATCCAGCCGCGCTCCATCAGCCGCCGCACCGCGTGCGCGCCGAGGTCGGTCAGGCCGCGCGTGTTGCAGTGCGGGCCGGGCGGGTAGGCGGGCAGCGTGCCGCCGGGCACGCCGGCCTCCTTCAGCGCCTCGGGCACCGGGCCGCCCTGCGTCGGGACCTCGTTGTCGGTCAGCGCCGTGCCCGGCTCGCACGTCTTCGCGTCCCACCAGCGCCCGGCGCTCAGCCGGTTGCCGAGGTTGACGATGATCCCGGAGGTCCCCTCGTCGAACCGGACCCCGCCGAGCGGGTTGTCGTACTTGCCGACGAGCAGGGAGGAGCGGACGCCGAGCCGGTGCAGCTCGGCCATGTCCCGGTCGATCTTCGCGGCGTCGCACGTCGGGGCCTCGACGCCCGAGCAGCCGAACGGCTCGCTGAGCTCCATCTCCAGGACGACCGCCATCTTTCCCGCGTTGACGACCTTCCGGGCCTCGAACGGGTCGGTGACGATCCGGAACCAGCCCTTGCCGGGACCGCCGTTGAGCGCGTCGACGTACTCCTCCATCTGCCGGATCGACCGGACCGAGCGGCGCACCGTCTCCATCTCGTCGCACGGCTGGTCGCGGTTGGTCTGCAGCAGGCAGAGGATCCGGTTCTCGTTGACGCCCATGACCATCAGGCGCATGCCGGACATCCAGACCCGCTCGACCCACTTGTAGTACGTGCCCTCGTAGGTGAGGTTCGTCCGCGACCAGGAGTCGAGCGTCGGGTACCCGGCGGTGCTGTGCGGCGCGACCGGCGACCCGTAGCTGAGCAGGTTCTGGAACGGGGCGGCCGCCCCTCGGGGCCCCTCGATCTCCTCGCAGTCGGGCAGCGCGCGCGTGATCCCGTACGGGTGGAACGGCGCGCCGCAGTGGAAGCGCCCGCCGAAGTACAGGTAGGTCATCCAGTGCATGTGGCCGTCCATGAAGCCGCGGGTCTCCCCGTAGCTCGTGGTGCCGCGCGCCGGGGTGCCGGTGGCGTTCAGCTCGGCCTCGGGGAACCGCGGGCAGCCCTCTGCCGGGGCGGCCCGGACCGCCGGGGCGGAGGTCGCGGCGACCGTGGTGCCGTCGCGGCCCAGCGCGCGTCCCGGGTCGGTGGACGGGGAGAGCCTGAAGCCGCCGCCCGGCACCTCGGTGACGGTCCAGTCCCCGGCCGGGGACGGGCCGGGCGCCGCGGTCGTGCCGTCGCCCGTGGCGGTCAGGAACCGCCCGTCGCCGGTGAGCAGCAGGTAGCCGCCCAGGCGGGTGGCCTGGAAGCGCAGCGGCCCGGCGACCGGGGCGCCGTCGGGTGCGGTGAGCGTGAAGCAGCCGCCCTGGAAGCCGTAGCGGTCGGGCGGGCCCGCAGCGGCGGCGCTCGCGGCGGTGGCGCCGGCGACGGACGCCGCGGTGGCGAGGAGGACGAGGACCCGGGAGCCGGCGCGCATGCCGCGAGTCTTACATGAACGGTCACGTTCGTGTGACTGCGCGTCGCGCTTGACCGTCGGTGCGCCACGGTCACCGGACGTTCACCGGCCGGTCACGGTGCGGTAACGGGAGGCCGGGAAGCCGCGACTAGCGTCGCCGCCCGTGATCCCCAAGTCGCTGGTCCCTGCCGTCCTCTGCTGCCTCGCCGCGCTCCCGGCGACCGCTGTGGCCGACACCGCCACCCATTCGCTCTCCGCCGGATCGCTGAATCAGAATTGGACGAACGCGGGTCTGATCACTGCGAACGACAACTGGACCGGGGTCCCATCCATCACCGGCTACCTCGGCAACGTCGGTTCCGCGACGGACGCGGATCCGCGCTCGATCACGGCGTCGACGACGGACGAGGACGTCATCGCCAACCAGACGAACCCCAACACCGTCACGACGGGGGGCGTCGCCGAGTTCGCGATCACGGACCCGGTCGTCGCGCTCCAGGGATCCGGCACGGCGACCGCCCCGAACCTCGTCCTGCGCGTCAGCGCCACCGGTCGCAAGGACACGACGCTGACCTTCAACGCCCGCGACATCGACGGCTCGGCGGACAACGCTGTGCAGCAGATCGCCGTCCAGTACCGCCTCGGAACCAGCGGTGCGTTCACCCGCGCCGGCATGGCAGCCACTGACGGGTACATCTCCGACGCCACGACCGGCCCGTCCGCCGCGACCCTCGTCACCCCCGTCACCGTGACGCTTCCCGACGCGACGGACGGCCAGGCCACGGTCGACATCCGGATCCTCACCTCCAACGCGACCGGTTCCGACGAGTGGGTCGGCATCGACGACCTGACGGTCAGCTCGACCGCCGCGACCGTCGACCCGGAGCCGACGCCGACCCCCACGCCGACGCCGACACCCACGCCGACCCCGACGCCCGAGCCGCCGACGGTGCGGCCGATCGCCGAGATCCAGGGGACCGGGGCGACCAGCCCGCTCGACGGCCAGACCGTCACCACCGAGGGCGTCGTCACCGCCTCCTACCCGACCGGTGGCCTCAACGGCTTCTACCTCCAGACCCCGGGCACCCCGGACACCCCGGACACCCCGGGCGCCTCCGACGCGATCTTCGTCTACGGCGGATCGACCGGGTTCGCGACCTCCCCGGCGGTCGGGGACCCCGTCCGCGTCACCGGCACGGTCAGCGAGTTCAACACCGTCACCCAGATCACCGCCACGAGCGTCGCCGCCGCCCCGTCGGTCACCGGCACCGTGACGCCCAGGACGACCGTTCCGGGCACCGACTGCGCCCTCCCGGGCACCGACTGCCTCGCCGGCACCGCGCTCGACGCCGCCCGCGAGCCGCACGAGGGCGAGCTGTTCCAGCCGACCGCCGACTGGACCGTCACCGACTCCTACGACGGCTCGCCGTTCCCGAGCACCTCCTCGAACTTCTTCGGCGAGATCGGCCTGGCGGCCGGCAGCGACCGCGCGCTCGTGCAGCCCACCGAGGTCCACGACGCCCAGACCGAGTCCGCGCTGATCACCGCCCGCACCCGCTACAACGACGCCCACCGCATCGTGCTGGACGACGGCGCGACCGTGAACTACACGACGCAGACCGGCCAGCCGTACCCGTGGCTGACCCCGACGAACACCGTGCGCGTCGGCGCCGCCGTCACGTTCCCCAAGCCGGTCGTCCTCACCTACGGCTTCGGCACCTGGCGGGTGCTCCCGCAGTCCCAGGCGCAGGGCGCGTCGACCGACAAGGTCGCCTTCGAGCAGGACCGCCCGGCCGCCCCCGCCGCGGTCGGCGGGGACATCCGCCTGGCCACCTTCAACGTCCTGAACTTCTTCCCGACCACCGGTGAGGAGTTCGTCTCCTCGGGCCTCGGGAGCTGCACGTACTTCACCGACCGGGCCGGGCAGCGCACGACGACCCGTGACTGCGGGGCCAGCGGCCCGCGCGGGGCCGCGAACGACACCAACCTCGCCCGGCAGCGCGACAAGATCGTCGACGCGATCGGCAAGCTCGGCGCGGACGTCGTCGCGCTCGAGGAGATCGAGAACTCCGTGAAGTTCGGCAAGTCGCGCGACTTCGCGCTGGGCGCGCTCGTCAGCGCCCTGAACGCCGCGCAGGGCGCCGGCACCTGGGCGGCCGTCCCGTCCCCGCCCGCGGCGGAGCTGCCCGACCTCGCCGAGCAGGACGTCATCCGGCCGGCGTTCATCTACAAGCCCGCGAAGGTCGCGCTCGTCGGCCCCTCGAAGGTCCTGACCGGCAGCGCCGCGTTCGCCAACGCGCGGGAGCCGCTCGGCCAGGTCTTCAAGGCGGTCGGGCGCCCCGACAGCCAGGGCTACCTCGTCGTCGCCAACCACTTCAAGTCCAAGGGCTCCGGGGCCGACGACGGCACCGGCCAGGGGCTCGCCAACCCCGACCGCGTCGCGCAGGCCCAGGCGCTCGTGACCTTCGCCAACGACCTGAAGACCGCGCGTGGCGTCGACCGCGTCTTCCTCACCGGCGACTTCAACGCGTACTCCAAGGAGGACCCGATCCAGGTCCTCGAGGACGCCGGCTACGACGCCCTGGAGGCCGACGACCCGACCCGCGAGAGCTACAACTTCGGGGGCCTCGACGGGTCGCTGGACCACGTGCTCGCCAACGCGGCCGCGAAGACCGACGTCGCCGGTGTCGACGTCTGGCAGATCAACGCCAACGAGTCCGTCTTCTACGAGTACGGCCGCTTCAACGCCAACGTCACGAACCTCTACGACGCGGGGCCCTACCGCTCCTCCGACCACAACCCGGAGGTCGTCGGGATCGACCTGCCGGCACGTCCGCCGGTCGAGGTCCAGATCCTCGGGACCAACGACTTCCACGGCCGCCTGGTCGACGACCCGCAGTCGACCGCGGCGGGCGCAGCGGTCCTCTCCGGGGCGGTCAAGCAGCTCCGCGCGCAGAACCCCAACACGGTCTTCGCCGCGGCGGGTGACCTCATCGGCGCGACGACCTTCGACTCGTTCATCGACCAGGACAAGCCGACGATCGACGCGCTGAACGAGGCCGGTCTCGAGGTCTCGGCGGTCGGCAACCACGAGTTCGACCAGGGCTACGACGACCTCGTGAACCGTGTCATGAACCTGAACGCCGCGAAGGGCGGTGCCCGCTGGAAGTACCTCGGCGCGAACGTCCGCTTCAAGGCCTCCAACTCCCGGGCACTCGAGGGCACGTGGATCAAGGAGATGGACGGGGTGCAGGTCGGCTTCGTCGGCGCGGTGACCGAGCACCTCGACGAGCTCGTCTCGCCCGCCGGGATCGCGGACATCAAGGTCACCGACATCGTCCAGGAGACCAACGTCGCCGCCGCGGACCTGAAGACCGCCGGCGCCGACGTCGTCGTCCTGCTCGTCCACGAGGGCGCGCCGAGCACCGCCTGCGAGACCATGGCCAGCGATCCGGCCTCCGACTTCGCGCGGATCATCACCGGGGTCAGCGACGACGTGGACGCGATCGTTTCGGGCCACACGCACCTGGCCTACGACTGCTCGTTCCCGGTCGCCGGCTGGGCCTCCCGCCCGGTGACGACGCGGCCCGTGGTCTCCGCGGGCCAGTACGGCTCGAACCTCAACAAGCTCACCTTCACGGTCGACCCCGGGACGGGGATCGTGCAGGCCCGCAGCCAGTCGATCCTGCGCCTGAAGGCGGCCAACGCCGGCCCGGCCAACTACCCGCTCGACGGCCCGACGAAGACGATCGTCGACGCGGCGGTCGCCAACGCCGAGGTGCTCGGCGCCCAGGTGCTCGGTCGGATCGGAGCGCCGTTCAACCGCGCCAAGCTCTCGACCGCCGCGGAGAACCGTGGCGGCGAGTCGAGCCTGGGCAACCTCGTCGCCGAGGTGCAGCGCTGGGCGACCCGCAACGCCGAGTCCGGCTCGGCGCAGCTCGCATTCATGAACCCGGGCGGTCTGCGCGCCGACCTGGCCGGTGTCGCCGGTGCACTGCCGCGCGACGTCACGTTCCGCCAGGCGGCGACCGTGCAGCCGTTCGCCAACACCCTGGTGAACATGGACCTCACCGGCGCCCAGATCAAGGCGGCGCTCGAGCAGCAATGGCAGCCGGCCGGGGCGTCGCGCCCCTTCCTGAAGCTCGGGATCTCCAAGGCGCTGACCTACACGTACGACGCGGCGCTGCCGCAGGGGTCCCGGATCACGGGCATCCGGGTCGACGGCGTCCCGGTCACCCCGACGCAGACGTTCTCGGTGACCGTCAACTCCTTCCTCGCCAGCGGCGGTGACAACTTCAGCGCGTTCGCCGGCGGCACCGGCAAGCAGGACACCGGCCGGACGGACCTGCAGGCGATGGTCGACTACTTCGCCGCGATGGCGAGCGGCGTGCAGCCGCCGCTGGCGCTCGACGCGTCGCAGCGCGCAGTCGGCGTGCGGTTCCCGAGCGGGGCGCCCGCGTCCTACGCGCCGGGCGCGACGGTCGCGTTCTCGCTGAGCTCGCTCTCGATGTCGACGGCCGACGACGCGAAGGACGCGAACGTCACGGTCAAGCTCGGCAGCGCGACGCTCGGGACCTTCCCGGTGACCACCACCGCCGGGACGACGCCGGACGACGAGATCGGGACGGCGAGCGTCAGCGTGACCGTCCCGGCGAACGCGCCCGCCGGCCCGGCCGATCTCGTCGTCGAAGGCGCCACGACGGGCACCCGGGCGGTCGTGCCGATCACCGTCGCCCGCCGCCAGGCGGTCACCGCCACGGGCGCGAGCGTCGTCTGGGGCCAGACGCTCGCCATCCCGGTCACCGTCGACGGCAACGCGGGGACCCCGACGGGCACGGTGGAGCTACGGGACGGCACCACGCGGTTGGTCGACGGCACCCTGGGCGCCGGCGGCACCGCGACGCTGACGCTCCCCGCCCGCTCGCTCGACCCGGGCACGCGGACGGTGACCGTCGCCTACGGCGGTGGCGGCGTCTACGACGCGCAGACGACCACGATCACCGTGACCGTCACGAAGGCCCCGGCCACGGTGTCCGCGCCCACGACCGCGGTGCCGTTCGGTCAGAACGGGACCGTCGTCGTCACCGTCAGCACGCCGGCCGGCACGACGCCGACCGGCACCGTGCGGATCCTGCGCGGGGCTGCCGAGCTGGGCAGCGCCCCGCTCGGATCCGACGGCCGCGCCACGGTGCCGGTGGCCTCCTCGGGACTCGCCTCCGGACCGAGCGAGCTGACCGCGAGGTACGACGGGAGCACGTTCCTGCAGGACGCGTCCTCGACGTTCACGTACACGGTCGGCGCGGCCCCGACCCCAGACCCCGATCCGACGCCGCAGCCGACCCCGACGCCCGTGACCCCCGAGCCGACGCCCGGCACCCCGACCCCGACCCCGGGCACCCCGGGCACGGGCCAGACGCCGACGACCCCGCAGCCGACCCCCGGCCCGGGCACCACGCCCCAGCCGCCGGTGAGCGGCCAGGGACCGGCGGCGTGCGTCGGCAACCGCCGCGTCACCGTCACGCTGCGCCCGAAGAAGGGCCAGACGCTGCGGTCGGGCACCGCGACGTTCCGCGGTCGGGCGGTCACGCTCCGCAAGCGCGGGCGCGTCCTCGTCGCCACGATCGACCTGCGGGGCCTGCGCGAGGCGACCTACACGGTGCGGCTCGTCGGTCGCACCACGACCGGCCGCCGTGTCACGGCGACGGTCCGCGTCAAGAGCTGCGTGCGGACCGCGCGCTGAGCCGGTGCTGCGCCGGTGCCCTCACGTGGGCGCCGGCGCGAGCACGGGGATCTCGAGGTCCAGGCCGGGGGCACCCGGGCCCGCCTGCAGCGGCAGCCGCACCAGCCCGCGGCCCTCGAGGTACGGGGCCAGGTGGCGGCCCGCGACCTTGCTCGGCGGCCACCACAGCGGCTCGGCACCCACCGAGCCGACGTCGCGCGGACCCTGGCGCTCGAGGAAGCGGTCGCGCCGTCCGGTGAGCAGCCGCCCGCGGAGCACCTGCCGCAACGGCGGCAGGACGTCCAGGCGCCCGAGCTCCCAGGCGATGTGCGCCGCGGCGGCCTCCGCCTGCTGGCAGGCGAGTCCGCCCTGCTTGACCGGCCGGTCCGTCATGTCGCCGACGGCGTAGACGCCGTCGAGGCCGTCGACCACCCCGTGGTCGCTCACGGGCACGAACCCCTGCGCGGTCGCGGGCACCCCGTCCAGGCGCGGGCCCTCGAGCGCGGGGAGCGCGAGCACGCGGTCGACGCGCAGCACGGGATCGAACCCCGTGTCGACGATGCCGCCCGCACGGACCTCCGCGGCGACGCCCCGGTGCACGGTGATCCCGGCGTCGCGCAGCAGCTCGGCCACCACCACCGATCCCTGGGGGCCGAACACCGACAGCGGCTGCAGCTCGGGCGTGACGAGGTGCAGCTGCGTGCCGGGCCGCCGGACGGTCAGCGCCTCCGCGGTCATCAGCGCCAGCTCGTAGAGCGGCAGCGGCCACGTCGCCCCGCGCGGCACGACGAAGGCCGCCGAGCGCGCCCGGCCGCTGTGCAGGTCGGCGACGAGCTCGCCGAGCGGGCGGCGCCCGGCGCCGAGCGTCGTCGCGGCGCAGAACGCCGGGACCGCGGTGGCGCCGAGCGCGAGCACGAGCGTGTCGTAGGGGATCTCCAGGCCGTCGGCGCATCGCACGCGACGCCGGTCGGCGTCGACCGCGACGACCGCGGCCCGCACGAACGTGCCGTCGAGCTCGGCCAGCAGCTCGCGCAGGGCGATCCCGTCCGCGCTGCCGCGACCGAACGGCGCAGCGGTCTGCAGGGCGCGCAGCTCGAACACCGGCTCGGGGGCCACGAGCGTGAGGTCGACGGCGTCCGCGGCGAACGCGCGGAGGGCCAGCACCGCCTCCAGCGCGGCGACGCCGCCGCCGACGACCACGACGCGGATGGGCGGGACGGGGGCTTCACTGGACATGGCCCGATCCTGCCGCGGGCCGGCGGTCGCGCCATCCGGGCGGGACGCTCGCCGCGGTCCGTGTCCACTACGGACCGGGGTCCGCGGGCTAGCATCGGGGGTGTGAGCGAGATCCGCATCGTCCTCGCCGACGACCACGGCGTCGTGCGCTCCGGTCTGCGCCTGCTGCTGGAGGCCGAGCCGGACTTCGCCGTGCTCTCCGAGGCGGCGGACGTCGACGGGATGCTGCGCGCCGTCCTGGGCCACAAGCCCGACGTGCTCGTGCTCGACCTCAACATGCCGGGGACGACGTCGAGCCTCGACGCGATCCCGGGAGTGGGGGAGCGGTCCCCGGGCACGCGGACGGTGATCCTGACGATGCAGGACGACCCCGAGTACGCGCGCCGGGCGCTGCGCGCGGGCGCCTGCGGGTACGTGCTGAAGGAGGCGGCGGACACCGAGCTCGTCGAGGCGGTCCGCAGCGCGGCGGAGGGACGCACGTACCTGACCCCGAGCCTCGGGGCGCGCCTCGCGACGCTCCCCGAGACCCCGCAGGGTCCGCCGGACGACCTCTCCCCTCGAGAGCGCGAGGTGCTGCGGTTGATCGCCCTCGGGCACACGAACCCCGAGATCGCGCAGCAGCTCTTCCTGTCGGTCCGGACGGTCGAGACGCACCGGACCCACGTCCAGCAGAAGCTGGGCCGCAGCTCGAGGGCGGAGCTGGTCCGCTACGCCCTCGACCACGGCCTGCTGACGCCGGACTGAGGCCGGCGTCGGCAGCGATCAGTGCGCCACGGGCCGCAGCCGCGGCCGCGCGGAGCGCGCGGGGGCGGGACGGGCGTCGACCGCCGCCGGGGCGGTCGACGGGACAGGCGCCGCGTCGTCGGCCATGAGCGCCACGACCGACCGGCAGATGAGGACCGCGCAGACGGCGATCAGCGCGAGGACCGCGGCGACCGCGGCGGTGCTGGCGACCGTCCACATCCAGATCTCGGCGGCCACGACGCCGTACACGACCGCGGCGGCGAGGGCGATGAAGGCGCCCGGGGAGCGGGTGATGAGGAACATGGCTCCATGCTCCGCCCCGCGGGACGCCCGCACGTCCGGGGCGGCCACCGGTCCGGGTGCGGGCTTTCCCGCAGGTCGGCTCCGTGGTCCGGTCGCCCGCTCAGTCCCACAGACCCCGGAACTGCCACGTGAGCGGTGCGCCGCAGCGGCTGCACGGCACCGTGGCGGTCCGGCCGGTCACGAGCCGCTCGAGCGCGGCGTCGACGCGGACGGCCGTCGCGCCGCAGTCGGGGCACGGCTCGTCCGGCGCGCCGGCGGGATCGGCACCGACCGATCGTGCGCGACCGCAGCCACCGCAGGCCCGTACGACGCGCTCGACGAGGAAGCCCGGACCGACGGTCAGCGGGACGTCGGGCGCCGCGCAGCCGGCGCCGGTGCAGTGCAGGAGTCCGAAGGTGCCCATGGGGACGGGTCGCCCCGGGCGGGCCGGGTCTGACGGTCGCGCAATCTGGCCGGTCTACAGGTCGATCACGACGAGCTCGGGGCGGCGCTCGCGCAGCGCGTCGGTCACCTGGCGGCGGTGGCACTCGTGCGGCTGCGCCTCGAAGCACAGCAGCGCGGTGGCCGGGCCCTCGTCGAGCTCGGCGGCGAGCGCGTCGAGCTCCTGCGCCGCCGTGTCGCGCAGGTGTGCGCGGTACTGCTCGGCGCCCTCCTGCGCCCGCCGGTTGCGGTAGAGCCAGCGGATGTCCGGGGGCGTGCCGAGCGTGCGCCGGTTCTCGTAGGCGATGCCCGCCTCCTGAAGGGTCGCGCCGAGCCGCGTCTTGGAGAACCCGGCGCGGCGCGACTGCGGCCGGAACCGCACGTCGAGCACGCGCCGCACCCCGGCGGCCTGCAGCTCGGTGACGAGCTCCTCCAACCGCACTCCCTCGTAGCCGATCGTCCAGATGCGCGGGGCCATGGTCATGGTGTACCCGTCGCCGCGGCGGGAGGAGCCGGGCCACGGCGAGAGCCGGCGCCGGATGGACAGGACCGGCCCGCGGGAGCGTGGGCGGCGTGCGATGGTCCCCGGTGATGAGCGCCGAGCCCGACACCACGCCCGTCTGCGCGCACCCCGGGTGCCGTCGCGACGCGGAGTACCGCGTCGCGACCCCGGACCGGCTGGTGACGCTGCGCTGCCGCTGGCACGTCGACGAGGCCTGGCGTCCGCACGGCGCGGCCGCGACGGTGACCGCCATCTACGGGGACGCGCCCCCGATCGACACCACCCGCACCACGCGTCGCCCGCCCGTCGGCGCGCTGGTGCTCGGCGCGCTCTTCGTGCTCGTGGTCCTCGGCTTCGCCGCGCTCGCGCCCGTGCTGCTGTAGGTCCCTGGATCGAGCGACACCACCGCCGAAGGCGGCGGGCGGCAGGACCGGGTGCGTGACAAGTCCCGCGCGTCCTCGCCCCGGAACGCGGAAGGCCCCGCATCGCGGGGCCCTCGGGGATGGCACCTCCCGGACTTGAACCGGGGACACCACGATTTTCAGTCGTGTGCTCTACCAACTGAGCTAAGGCGCCAGGGCTGCACAGGATAGCGGGACTCCCGCGAGCGTTGCGCTCCGACGGTCGGGCGTCCCATCCGTGGGGTCGGGAGCGGTTACGCTCGCAGCCCCATGTCGCCGCGCACCCTCACGCTGATCCCGATCGTCGTGGTCGCGGTCTTCCTCGGTCTGCTGGTGCTGATCGTGACCGGGGGCGGCGACGACGACGGCGGGAGCGGCAGCGCGGCGACCGCGGAGATCGCCGACCCGCTCGCGGAGGCGCTGACCTTCGTGCCCACGGACGCGCCGCTGGTCGGGGTCGTCGAGACGGACACGGCGGCCGGTCCCGCCGCCGCGCTCCAAGCGCTCGGCGGGCGGATCCCGGGCGCGGCGCTCGCGAGCGGCGCGCTGGGCGAGCTGCTCGGCGACCAGGAGCTCCAGGCCGAGCTGCTGCCGCTGCTCGGCAACCCGCTCGTGGTCACCGCCACCGAGCTCCCGCGCGAGGACGCGACGCCCGCACCCGCCGGCCTGCCGTTCCGCGTGCCGTCCCCGCGCCGCCTCGCCGAGCACGTGCGCGTCGCGACCGTCGTGCGCGACCGGGCCGGCCTCGACGCGATGCTCGACCGCATGACCGGCACCGGGATGCTGCAGCGCGACGGGGAGAGCCGCGGCTTCGACCGCTACACGCGCACCGACGGCGCGTCGCTCGCGGTCGACGGCCCGGTGCTCGTCGCGACCGGCTCCCGGACCGACCTCGGACAGGCGCTCACGCTCCACGCGCGCGCGACCCGCGGCGGCGGCGCCACCGGCGGCGACGGGACCGGGGCGCTCACGCCCGTCGGCCTGCGCGAGCGGCTCGCCGGCCTGCCCGGCCGTGGCGCCGCCGTCGCGCGCATCGCCGCCGACGTCGAGGAGCTGCAGGACGCCGACCTCAGCGAGCTCGAGGTGCCGTGGCTCGGCGCGCTGCGGCGCGTCGCCCTGGCGCTCGTGCCGTCCGAGGACGGGCTCGACGTCCGCTTCCGGCTCGCCACCGACCCGGAGAGCGTGACCGACGGGGACGTGCCGATCGCCACCGGTCCGGGGACCGCGTCGCCCGCGGCGCAGGAGGACGCGCCGGTCGTCGTCGGGATCCGCAACGTCGCGCACACGATCGAGTTCGTGCGCCGCACCCTGCGCTCCACCGCGCCCGAGCTCGCCGCGCAGGTCGACGGGGTCGAGTCGAGCCTGCGCCGCCTCGCGCGCGTCGACCCGTCCTCCCAGCTGCTGCTGAAGCTCACGGGCACCACCACGGTCACGCTCGGGCCCGGCGGGGGCGTCGAGGTCCGGGCCGAGGTCCGCGACCCCGAGATGATCGAGGACGTGCTGCGGCGCCTGCCGAGCGCCGCCGCGGGCGGGGCGCTCACCGGCGGCGTCTCCGGGGAGGTCGACCTCGCGGGGATCGCCCTGCGCGACCAGGGCGACGGCACCTACGTCGTGGAGCGGGACGGCGGGCCGCTCGCGCGCGTCGCCGTGCTCGGCGAGGCGCTCGTGGTCAGCACCGACGACAGCACCGACCTGCAGGCGCTCGCCGACGCGTTCCCCGAGTCCCCGCCGGAGGGCGCGCGCGGTGCCCTCACCGCCCGGGTCAGCGCCGAGGAGGCGATCGACCTCGTCGGCCTCTCACCGGACCTCGCCGAGGCGCTCGGCACGTTCGGGACCGTCACCCTGCAGGCCCGCGGGGAGACCGAGGCGGTCTCCGGCTCGATCGGCCTCGTCGAGGGGGACGAGTAGCCGCGCGGCTACCGCGTGCCGAAGTTCTGGACCGCGTATCCGTCGACCCAGGCGGGACCGATGAGCGTGTAGATCGGGTCGAGGATGTTGCGCTTGTGGCCCGGGCTGGCCATCCACCCGCGGCACGTCGCCTCGGCGCTGGAGAAGCCCATCGCGATGTTCTCGCCCATCGCCCGGAACGGGAGCGCGCCCTGGAGCGCCGCCTCGATCCGGTCCCACGGGGTGCGGCCCTCGGGCGTCTCGTGGGAGAAGTAGGACCGCTGCGACATGTCGGCGGCGTGGCCGCGCGCCGCCCGGGTCAGCGACGCGTCGATCTGCAGCGGCCCGATCCCGCGCGCGGCGCGCTCGCGGTTGGCGCAGTCCATCACGCCCTGCTCGAGCGCGCTGATCGTCACGGTCTCGACGACCGTGTCCACCGGGGTCGGCGGCTGCGTCTCGTCGACCGGCTCGTCGTCCTGCACCGGCGGGGTCGGCGTCACCGGCCGGACCGGGCGGCGGACCGGCTTGCGGCACGCCCGCCGGACGGCCTTCTTGCGCGCGGCGCTCGAGGACTTCTTCGCCTTGGCCTTCGCGGCCTGGCAGGCGGTCGGCTTGCGCTTCGCCTTCGCGTCGGCGGACGCGGGCGCGGCCGAGCCGACGAGCAGGACGGCGGCGAGGAGGAGGAGCAGCAGCTGAAGGATCGGTCGCATCACGACCTCGGTCGGCAGCTCGCCGTCCCACCTGCGACATCCGGCCGTCCGATGTGGACGGATGTCCGGCGCGTGTCGCGGTCAGCGTCCGGCCCACGCCCGCAGCTGCGGGAGCGGGTCGACCGGGGTCGAGCGCGCGTCCACGCGCCAGCCGCCCGTCCAGATCTCGAAGTGCAGGTGCGGCCCGCTCGACGCGCCCGTGTTGCCGACGTCGCAGACCCGCTGTCCCGGGGTCACCGGCTGGCCGGCGCGCACGACGACGGTCTGCGCGCGGCAGTGCGCGAAGAAGAACGAGCGGCCGTCGACGGCGTCGATCACCGCGTACCAGCCCGCCCCGTCCCGCTGGTAGTCGACCGCGCGCACGGTGCCCGCCGTCGGGGCGACGACCGGCACGCCGCGTGCCGCGACGATGTCCTGGCCCTGGTGGACGTGCCCGTCACGGGCGGCGCCGAAGCGCGCGCCGTCCCCGCCGAAGCTCCACGGGCCCTGCACCGGGAACACCCCGCCGGCCCGCACGAGCGGGGCGCTCGGGGTCGGGGTCGCCGCCGGGGTCGGGGTCGCCGCGGGGCGTGGGGCGGCGCGCACCACGAGGCTCGCCCGTCCCGACGCGCGGGCGCGGCGCAGCAGCGTCCCGCCGCCCGGACCGGTGGCGTGCAGGCGCACCGTGTAGCGGCCGGCGACCAGGCGCGTCCCGCGCGGCCAGCGGACCGTGATCGTCCGGCCGGTCCGGACCCGTCCCAGACCGACGCGCAGCACCTGCCCTGTGCCACGCGCCGGCCAGAGAACGAGTCGAGCCCGCACCGTCAGCACCCCCTGCTGCTCGATGCGGAAGGTGATCCGCGGCGGCGTCGTCCCCTCCGTCACGCTCCCCGGGCGGACGCGAAGGGACTGCGCCACGGGCCGCGGATCCCGAGCCGAGAGGACCACCTGGCCGTACTCGGCTCCACCCGACCCACCGTGCGTGGGCGGCACCTGCGCGCCTCCGGCCGACGCGTCCGCGGAGCTCGCGAGCGCACCGGCGACCGTCGCGACGAGCGCGCAGGTCGGCAGGAGGGACTGGCGGGGACCGGCCACGACCGGACCATCGGCCCGCCCGCGCGCGACCGCACCCCGGTGTGCAGCCTTGTGGAGGTTTCGGGCGGAACGGGTGGAGGTTTCCGCCGGGAAGCGGCAGGTTCGGCGGCTCGACCGGGCCCCGGACGCGCCATATAGTGGAGCGGACGTGAGCCCGGGGGGACCCACCGGCAGGCCGATGCTGCAGCGGGAGGCAGAGCTCGCGCGGCTGCACGCCCTGTGCGCCGCCGCCGCCGACGGGCACGGGGCACTCGCCTTCGTCGAGGGGCACGCCGGCATCGGCAAGACCCGGCTGCTGGACGCCACGGTCGCCGCGGCGACCGACCGCGGGCTCGGGGTGCTGCGCGCCCGCGGCGGGCTGCACGAGCAGGGCGACGCCTACGGGATCGTCCGGCAGCTGCTCGGGTTCGTCCTCGACGAGCGCCTCGCGCTGCTGCACGGTCCCGCCGCGCTCGCGACCGGGGTCCTGGAGGGCCGCGCGCAGCCCGGGGCCGACAGCCCGTTCCCGGTCCTCCACGCGCTCCACCGGGTGCTCGTCACGCTGCTCGCGGACGGGCCGCTGCTGCTCGTGGTCGACGACGCCCACTGGGCCGACGAGCCGTCGCTGCGGCTCCTGGACGTGCTCGCCGCCCGGGTCGACCGGCACCCGCTCGCGCTCCTCGTCGCGGCCCGACCGCGACGCCCGGGCCGCGACGACACCGCCCGCCTGCTGGCCGCCCTGCGCGCCCGCGCACCCGACGCGCTCGTCGAGCCGGCCCCGCTGGGCCCCGCCGCCGTGCGCGAGCTGCTGGCCCGCGACGGCGCCCCCGCCCCGCGCGACGACGTCGTGCGCGCCTGCGTCCAGGTCACCGCCGGCAACCCGTACCTGGTCGGCGAGGTGGTGACGAGCCTCGAGCGCGCGGGGCGAACCCCGGCGACCGCCACGGAGGCGGAGATCCGCGGCCTGGGCCCCGCGTCGATCGCCGCGTCGCTGCGCCTGCGCCTCTCCGTGCTGCCGCCGTCGATCGAGGCCGTGGCCGAGGCCGTGTCGATCCTCGCCCCCGCGGCGGAGATCCGGCACGTCGCCGCGCTCGTCGACCGCCCCGGCGACGAGGTGGCGGTCGCCGTCGACGTGCTCGCGGGCCTCGGGATCCTCGCGCCGCGTCGCCCGGTGCGGTTCACCCATCCGATCGTCGCGCAGGCCGTGTCCGATGAGCTGCCGCCGGCGCAGCGCGCCCGGCTGCACCGACGCGCGGCCGACGCGCTGCTGGCGGAGGGGCAGCCGCCGACCCGCGCCGCGTCGCACCTGCTGCGCTGCGAGGCGGCCGGCGACCCGGAGGTCGTCGCCGTGCTCCGCGCCGCTGCGGTGACCGCGCTCGCCCAGGGGGCCGCGACGCCCGCCCGCCGCTACCTCGACCGGGCGCTCGCCGAGCCGCCCGCCCTCCCCGACCGCCCCGGGCTGCTCGGGCTGCTCGGCCAGGCGCTCGCCGCCGAGGGCGTCGACCTCGACGAGGCCTGTCGCCGGTTCGAGGAGGCCGCCGAGCTCGAGCCGACGCGCGAGACGGCCGCCGTCCACCTCGAGCACGCTGCGCGGCTGCGGCTCTTCTCCGGCGATCCGGCGCGCGCCCTGCGGCTGCTCGACCGGCCCTTCGCGCGCGGGACCGTCGACCGCGAGACGACCCTGCGGCTCCGGGCCCACCAGGCGTCCATCGGCGTGCTCGCCCCGCTGCACGGCCGACCGGAGCTGGAGCGCCTGGAGCAGTGGGCCGCGCTGCCGGGCGACACCCCGGGGGAGCTCGCGGTGCTCGCCGAGCTCGCCGCGGCACGCTGGCTGCAGGGACGCATCCGCGACGCCGCCGCGCTCGCGCAGCGCGCGCTCGCGGACGGGCGGCTGCTCGCCGCCGAGGGACCGCTGTCGACCGGCTTCAACCACGCGCTGCACGTGCTGCTGGACGCCGACCGCCACGATCTCGCCGAGCCGGTGCTCGGGGAGGCGCTCGCGCTCGCCCGGGCGCAGGGCGCCACCCTCGCCGCGAGCAGCCTGCTCGGCCTCCGCGCGGTGGCGCTGTGGCGGCGCGGCGACGTGCCCGGCACGCACCGCGCGGCGCAGGAGGCACTCGCGCTGCTGCACGAGGTCAGTCCGGGGATGGCCGGCCCGGCGCAGGCCGGGTACGTGGCGCTCGCCGCGGTCGAGCTCGGCGATCTCCCCGGGGCCCAGGCCGCGCTCGACGGCGCGGGGCTCGTGCCGCAGCTGCACGACCTGACGTTCCTCGGCGCACCGTTCGACGCCCGCGCGCGGCTGCAGCTCGCCCGCGGCCGGTCCCGGGAGGCGCGGGACACGCTCGAGGAACTCGCGGACCGCGACCGTCGCCTGGGGCTCGGGCACCTCAGCACGCCGTGGCGTCGCACCGCCGTCGAGGCGGCCCTGGCCCACGACGCCCGCGAGGAGGCGCGGACGATCGCCGACGAGCAGCTACGCCGCAGCGAGCGGTGGGACGTCCCCTCCGCGCGCGGGCTCGCGCTCGCCACCAGCGGGCTCGTCACCGCCGGCCCCCGCGGGATCGAGCAGCTGCGCGCCGGCATCGCGCTGCTGGAGGGCTCGCCCGCCCGCCTGGACCTGGCCCGCGCGCAGCTGGACCTCGGGCGCCTGCTGCGCCGCGAGCGCCGCGAGACCGACGCCCGCGACCCCCTGCGCGCGGCGCTCGACCTCGCCGACCGCTGCGGTGCCGCGACCCTCGCCGACCGGGCCCGCGAGGAGCTGCTCGCCACCGGGGCGCGGCCGCGCGGCGCGCGGACCAGCGGTGACGCCGCGCTGACCGCGGGCGAGCGCCGCATCGCCCGGCTGGCCGCCGCGGGGCGCACGAACCGCGAGATCGCCGCCGAGCTCGTCCTGTCCGTGCGGACCGTCGAGAACCACCTCGGCCGCGTGTACGGCAAGCTCGGGATCGGCTCCCGGCACGAGCTCGCAGGCGCGCTCGAGCCCGAAAGATGAGTGGTCACCACTCATGAGATGCCTGCGGGTGACGGGCAGGATCGGGCCTGCACGGGGACCCCACCCCGGCGCGCTCCGAAAGGCAGCAGTCCCATGTCCGTCCGTCCGCGGCTCCGTGCCGCGCTCCTCGCCACGCTGCTCGCCGTCACCGGCTCCGCGATCGTGGCCGCGCCGTCCCACGCGGCCGTCGAGATCCTCAGCCGCGGCTTCGCGCCCGACCCGGCCGTCGAGGGCGGCCAGGCCACCCTCACCGTCGACGTCACCGTCGGCCAGGCCCCGTACATCGTCGAGTTCTTCTGCTGCGACGCCACGAACATCGACACGCCGGCGCAGACGAAGGTCCTCCAGGAGACGAGTCCCGAGACCCAGGGCCTGCGCGGCACCCACGCGTTCACGTTCGACGTCGGCGCCGCGGGCACCCCCAACCGCACCGTCACCGTCCGCGTCACCGACTCCACCGGCGCCCAGCAGCGTCAGGCCCTCACCTTCCAGCCGCCGACGCGCGCGACGCCCCCGGTCCCGGTCACACCGCCCGAGCCCGCCGGGCCGACCCGGGTCGAGAACTGCCCCAAGACCGTCGAGTTCACGCTCGTGCGCCTGCGGACGACCGGCGGCTCCTGCTGGCAGGAGATGCGCGCCGGGACCGACGCGCTCACGCTCGGTGGCGTCGCGCTCGAGCCGCGCCAGCGGTTCTTCCAGACCGCGGACCGGTTCGTCCTCAACGGCATCCCCTTCCCCGCCGCCCCGGACGGCACCACCTACGTGCTCGGCGCGCCGACCCAGCGGGCGCCCGGCGGCACGCTCGGCATCGACCGCAGCATCGAGGTGAAGCTCGGCCCGGTCACCGTGCTGCGCGGCCAGCTGCTGTGGAAGCTCCCCTCCGGCACGAGCGAGGGCGCGCTGCCGGCGATCACGCTGCCCGCCGGGCGGCTCGGCGGCCTGCCGATCGGCGGCCAGGTGCAGGCGATCTTCCGCAAGCGCGCCGGGCGCTTCACCACGTCGTTCCCGATCAGCGTGACGCTCCCCTCGATCTTCCGGCCGTCCCCCGGGACCACCGGGGCGATCACCGGGCAGACCGAGATCTCCACCGACGACGCGCGCGGCGTCAGCGTCGACGGCGGCCGCATCGAGGTCGCCAACGCGGCGATCGGCAAGGTCGCGCTGAAGAACCTCTGCTTCTCGTACCTGTCGGCGAACGTGTCACGCAGCTTCGCGGCGTGCGAGCCGCCCTCGCTCAACGGCGCCCCGGCCGTGCAGTGCACGCCGCCGTCCCAGCGCCAGGAGCGCTTCGACGGCTCCGTGCTGATCGGCCTGCCGACACCGTCCCGCGCGGACTTCGCCGCCTACGGCGGCATCGCGGGCGGCCAGTTCGCCTACGCGGGCGGGTTCGTCGACAACGCGCGGATCCCGCTCGTGCAGGGCATCACGCTCGAACGGGTCGGCTTCGGCCTGTGCCTGCGTCCCGACGTCGTCGTGCGCGGGGACGCGGGCCTGGGCTTCGCCAACGGGCTCGTCCGCGGCGACGTCTCCGTCACCTACGCCGAGCAGGGCCGCACGTTCTTCGTCGAGGCGGCCGGCTTCCTGCGCGTCGCCGACATCCCGGTCGGCAACGGCCGCGTGCGCGTCAACAGCAACGGGGTCGTCGACTTCGACGTCAACGCCAGCGTCCTGCTCGCCGGCGGCTTCGTCCAGATCAACGGCGGCGTCTCCGGCTTCGTCCAGCCGCGCCCGTTCCTGTTCAACCTCGACGGTCGCGTCGCGCTGTGCCTGAACCTCGGGATCTTCGGCTCGCCGTGCGTCGCCCAGGCGTCCGCGACGGTGTCGAGCCTCGGGATCGGCGGCTGCGGCGAGTTCAGGTTCATCGGCGCCTTCAGCGGCTTCTTCTTCTACCAGACCCCCCGCAACGGGAAGCGGTTCGACTTCGGCGCCGGCTGCGGCTTCCAGTCCCGCGTGCGGATCGCGCGGCCCCGGCAGATCGGGCCGCAGGAGCTGACGTTCCCGGTCCCGCCGGACAACGACCAGTACGTGCTGCACGTGCAGGGCGTCGGCAAGCCGCCGAAGATCCTCGTCTCCAGCCCGACCGGCCGCACGTTCCAGTCCGGCCCCGACGCCCAGACCACCGACAACGCGACGTTCCTCATCGTCGAGAACCCCGAGGCGCCGGAGACGAGCGTGTTCTTCAGCAAGGACGCGGTCGCGGGCGGCTGGAAGGTCCGGGCGCTCGAGGGCAGCCAGCTGGCGGGCGCCGAGTTCCAGGCCGAGGAGAAGCGGCCGACCGTCGTCGCCGGCACGATCCGCGCCACGCGCGACGGGCAGCGCGAGCTCGACCTGCGCTACCGGCTGCGCGAGGGGGACACGGTGACCCTCGACGTGATCGGCAAGGACTTCCAGCAGCCGATCGCGTCCGGCCTGCGCGGCCGGCCGTGCACCGGCGGCCGGCGGGCCCCCGGCTCCACGACCGCCGAGTCCCGCTGCCGCACGCTGCGGTTCCGGCCCGCGTTCGGCTACGAGGGGCGGCGGATCGTCCGCGCGATCGTGCTCGACGCCCAGGGGGCCGAGCAGGACCGCTTCGACGTCACCTCCTACATGGCGCCCGCGCCCGCCACGCCGCGGCGGACCCCGGCGCTGCGCCTCGTGCGCCGTGGCAGCGACGTCTTCGCGGTCTGGGGACGGACCGGGGGGAACACCACCCGCTACGCGGCGTACGCGACGCTCGGGGACGGCCGCCGGCTCGGCCACACGGCCCCCGCCGACTGCCTGGCGTGGCGGATCGGCCGGGTCCGGCGCGACGTCCCGGTGACGTTGCGGATCCAGTCCGGCCGCCAGGACATCCGCTTCGGCCGGACCGCCAGCGTCACCCTCCGGGCCGGGGCGAGCTACGCGGGGCCGCGCGCCCTGCGCTCCGCCCGCCTCCCCCGAGCCTGCGCCTCGATCTGATGCGCCGCCCGCTCGCCCTGCTCGTCGTCCTCGCCGGACTCGTCACCGCCGCCCCGGCGTCGGCCGTGCCGCTGGAGGCGACTCCGTTCCCGGCCGAGCCGGTCGTCGGGGTGGAGCCCAACGAGACGCCCGCGACCGCGCAGCCCGTCCTCAGCGGCCAGCGGATCCGCGGGACGCTGCTGGCCCAGGAGGACGTCGGCCTCGACCTCGACCACTACCGCGTGAGCGCGCAGGCCGGTGAGCGGCTGTTCGCGGCGGTCACGACGGCCACCAGCCCGGTCGCGGACGTCGGCCTGCGGCTGATCGGCCCCGACGGCACCACGGTCCTGGAGTCCGACGCCGACGACGGCGAGCAGAACCCGCTGTCGGCGACCCTCGCCGGCGTCCCGCTCCCGCAGACCGGCACGTACACGCTGCGGGTCTCGCGCGACGGGCCGAACGTGATCGCCCCGTACGACCTCGTCGTGCGGGTCGTGCCTGGGGCCGCGACGGCCGAGAGCGAGCCCAACGACGTCGTCGCGCAGGCCAACCCGCTCCCGGCCGGCGGCGTCCTCGGCACGTACGCGGCCGGGGTGGGCGGCCAGGACCTGCACCGCCTGCAGCTGCAGGCGGGCGACACGGTCGCGCTCGCGCTCGACCTCGACCCCGAGCGCGACGGGGTGACCTGGAACGGGCGCCTGGCGCTCGCGGGCCCGTCGGGCCCGCTGGACCGGGTCGACGATCCCGGCGGTGACGCGACGCCGTCGGAGGCGCTCGTCCTGACGGCCGCCGAGACCGGCACCTACGTCGTGACCGTCGACTCCTCGTCGGCCGGGTCGGCGACCTCCACCTACCGGCTGGTCGCGACCGCGGTCGCGCGCGAGACGCCGTCGTGCCGCAGCGTCGCCGGCTCCCCGGCGGGGATCGGCGACGGCACCACCGAGGTGCCGATCGTCGTCACGGACCCGGCGGAGATCCGGCGGCTCGCGGTGAACCTGAGCATCACGCACACGCGGCTCGAGGACCTCGACGTGGCGCTGCGCTCCCCGTCCGGCGTGGAGGTGGCGCTGTTCAACGACGTGGCCCTGGGCGCCTCGGGCACCACGACGCACACCGCGACCTACGGGACGCTGGCCGGCGCGACGCTCGGGGTCGGGCTCGCGCCCGTGTCCGTCGCCCCCGGCGCCACCACGCGGCTGCAGTGGTTCGAGGGGACCGAGGCCTCCGGGACCTGGCGGCTGGTGCTGCGCGACGACACCCCGGGCAACGGCACGAGCGGCTCGGTGCTGCCGCCGACGCTGGTGCTGTGCCCGCAGGACCCGCTGCCCACCGGGAACGAGCTCTTCGCCGCGACCTTCAACGCCGACGACGGCGGCTTCACGCACAGCGGCACCGCCGACGAGTGGGAGCGCGGGACGCCCGCGACGGTCGCCACCAGCGGCCCCAACCCGGTCGCCGGCCTGTCGACGTGCGGCGAGGGCAGCGGCTGCTTCAAGACCGACCTCGACGGCACCTACGGCAACGGCACCCAGGTGCTGCTCTCCCCGCCGATCTCGCTCGCCGGCCGCAGCGGCCGGATCCTCGCCAGCTGGCGGCAGTGGTTCCAGCTGGAGTTCGCGCGGTTCGACTTCGCCCGCGTGAGCGTGGTCGAGGTGGGCGGGGCGAACCCCACGACGCTGTGGGAGTGGGACGGGCCGACGATGACGAACGTGGGGGTCGGTCCGGGCGTCGGGCTCGCGATCCCCGCGGCCGCCGGCTGGGCGCGGCTGACCGGGAACCTCTCCGCCTACGCGGGACGGACCGTGCAGCTGCGCTTCGCGCTGCAGGGCGACGCGAGCGTCAACTACGCCGGGCTGGCCATCGACGACGTCCGGATCGTCCAGCCGACCGGCACGCTGACGGTGGCGCCGGCCGGCGGCGGGACGGGTCGCGTCACCTCGTCGGTCGGCGGGATCGACTGCGGCGCGGCCTGCGCGTCGACGGCGCTGCCGCTGGACACCCCGGTCACGCTCACCGCGGTCCCCGCCGCCGGCAGCGTCTTCACCGGCTTCGCCGGTCCCGGCTGCAGCGGTGCGGCGACGACGTGCACGGTCACGCTGGACCGCAGCCGCACCGTCACCGCGACGTTCGAGCCCGCGCCCATCCCGGACCCCGGGGTGAACCCCGGCACCGGCACCGGGACCGGGACCGGGACCGGGACCGGGACCGGCGCACCGGGCGCCGCGACGCCCGATACGGGCAGCGGCTTCCTGCCCGACCCCGGGCTCGCCGGGGACGTGGACGCCGACACGGTCCGCCCGGCGCTCGCGATCCGGCTGGGCCGCGGTCGCCTGACCGCCCGGCGCAGCGCCACCGTCACGCTGACGCTGTCCGAGCGGGCGTCGGTCGCGGGATCGCTGAGCCTGCGCACGTGCACGCGCCGGCCCGGCGCCCGGCGGTCGACGTGCCGGACGACCACGCGGTCGGTCGTGCTCGGGACGCGCGGACAGGGGCGCAGCACCGCGCGGATCCCGCTGCGTGGCCTGCGTCCGGGCACCTACACGCTGCGGCTCACGGCCCTGGACGCGGCGGGCAACCGCTCGGCGGTCCGGACGCTGCGGCTGACCGTGCGCCGCCGCTAGCCGTCCAGCAGGGCGCCGGCGACGTCGGCGAGCACCGGCTTCATCGCCGCCCAGCGCGCGTCGATCTCCGCCGCGCCCGACACCGGGATCGCCATCACGAGCCCGCGGATGAGGGAGACGGCGGCGTCGATCGACGGCCGGAACCGCGGGTCGTCGCTGATGTCCGGGAACAGCGTGGCGGCCGTGCCGAAGATCAGCCCGCCGAGGCGCTGCTCGAGCTCGTGCAGGGCGGCGGCGAGCTGCGGCTCGGCCCATGCCGCGGCCCACAGCTGCGCCGCGGCGATCGCGACGGGGGACGTGAACTGCGCCCACGCCTGGTCGAGCACCGTCTCGCGCTGGGCGGGCTCGCGCAGCGCGACGAGGTCGAGCGCGTCGATCGCCTCGTCGGCGAGCCGCATCGCCAGGTGGCTGACGGTCTCGACGAGCAGCGCCTCGCGGGTCGGGAAGTGGTGCATGAGCGTGCTCTGCGCGACCCCGGCGAGCTCGGCGACCCGCCGCGTGGTCAGCTCCGCGTAGCCGTCCGCGACGAGCACCTCGCCGGTCGCGTCGAGGATCGCCGTGCGCGTGGCGACGCGCTGCTGGGCGCGGGTGAGGCGGCGGGGCTCGGCGGTCATCGAGCCGCAGTGTCGCAGGCGGCGTGTGCAGGCCTGCGCGCGTTGCGGTGGAGCCCTCCGCATTTCGCCGTTCACATGATCGACCAACTCTGGTACGGTGCCGCCCGTCGATCACGTGATCGGCGAAATCGATCAGGAGGACGGCGGGATGGCGAACGAGATCCGAGGCTCGCGACTGCGACGGGCCGCGTCGATCACCGGCGTGGCGGCCGGCGTCGCGGCGCGCGAGGCGTCCGCGCGCGTCATCACGAAGACCGGGGACTCCGACGCCCGCCGCGCGGCGGCCAACCGCCAGCAGCTCAAGAGCGCGCAGGCGCTCGTCAAGGTCTTCGCCGGCATGCGCGGGGCCGCCATGAAGGTCGGCCAGACGCTCTCCGCCGTCGACCTCGGCCTCGTCCCCGAGGAGATCCGCCCCGAGTTCCAGGAGATCCTCGCCACCCTCCAGCAGGGCGCCGACCCCGTCCCCTTCCGCGCGATCCGCAAGGTCGTCGAGGAGGACCTCGAGGCCGCGATCCCCGACCTCTTCGCCTCCTTCGACGAGACGCCGCTGGCCGCCGCCTCGATCGGCCAGGTGCACCGTGCCCGACTGCACGACGGCCGCGAGGTCGTCGTGAAGGTCCAGTACCCCGGCATCGCCGAGGCGATCCACGCCGACATGCAGAACCTGCGGCTCGGCCTGAAGCTCCCTCGCCTCGATCGCCCCGGGCATCGACACCGGCGCGATCGCCGACGAGATCCGCGAGCGGATCGCCGAGGAGCTCGACTACGAGCTCGAGGCCTCCAACCAGCGCGCCATGGCGCGCGTCTACCGCGACCACCCGTTCGTCGTCGTCCCCGACGTCGCCATGGCGCTCTGCCGCGAACGGGTCATCGTCATGGACTTCGTCGACGGCCGCCGCTTCGCCGAGGTCCGCGACCTCCCCGCCGCCGACCGCGACCGGCTCGGCGAGATCCTCTGCCGCTTCTACATCAACGGCCCGATGCGCCACCGGCTGCTCAACGGCGACCCGCACCCGGGCAACGCCCTCTACCTCGACGACGGGCGCGTCGCGTTCCTGGACTTCGGCTTCTTCAAGCGCCTGGGCGACCGCGAGGTCGAGCACCTCGTCCGCTCCAACGTCGCCACCTACCGCGGCGACGCCGACGGCCTGCTCGACCTGATCGTCGAGCTCGGGGCGCTCCCGCCCGACCCGCAGCTCGCCCAGCCGTTCTACGAGAGCTACCACGCGATCTTCGGCTGGCTGATGGTCGACGAGCACACCACCGCCGACCCGAGCACCACCGCGGAGATGATGCGCCGCTACACGCAGATGCGCGGACAGGAGGGCTTCGACGAGCTCGTCCTGCCCGCCGAGCACTTCGTGATGATGCGCTCGGTCATGCTCCTGATCGGGCTGCTCGGCCAGCTCGGCGCCACCAACCGCTGGCTCGACATCTCGCGCGAGTGGATGTTCGGCGACGAGCCCGTCACCGAGCTCGGCCGCCAGGAGGCCGCGTTCTTCGCCGGCCGCCACGACTACACCACCCCCGCCGTCGACGCCGGGAGCCGGGCATGAGCACCGCCGTCCGCACCCCCTCGGTCAGCGGCCTGCACGCCGCCCAGTCGATGCTCCTCAAGGGCCTCCACACCGGCTCCCCGATCGTCAAGGGCGCCCCCGGCAGCGACATCGCGCGCATGCGCGTCGGGCGCCGCACGTCGTTCACGATCAAGCACCCCGACTACGTCGACCACGTCCTCCACGGGGCCGCCGACCGGTACCACAAGAGCATCGAGTACGAGCTCCTGCGCGCGGTCCTCGGCCTCAACCTCTTCACCGACGAGGACGACTCCTGGCGCCGCCACCGGATGCTGCTCAACCCGACCATGTCCAAGCGTCACGTACGCGGGATGGTCGACCTCATGATCGACCCGATCGCCGCCTACGTCGACGCGTTCGACGACGGCAGCGACCGCATCGAGGTCGAGATGGCGTCCTCGATGGTCGGCCTGACGATGGACGTCGTCGGCACCGCGCTGTTCGGCCACCGCTTCGGGGAGGTCGGCGCGAAGATGACGAAGGTCGTGACGACCGGCCTGCGCAGCGCCGAGGTCGCCACCCGGCTGCTCATCGTCGCCTCGCCGCCCGTCTGGGGCATGCGCGCGTTCTCCCGCGCGCTGCACCACGCGCCCTACGTGCCGCCGCCGCTGAACGCCCTGCAGTGGGTCATGCGGACCGTCGACGAGATCGTCTGGGACCTCATCGACGACCGCCGCGCCCACCCCACCGGCACCGACGACCTGCTCAACCTGCTCCTCTCCACCCAGGACGAGGAGGGTCGCCACCTGCCGCTGCGCCGCGTGCGCGACGAGGTGACCACGTTCATGCTCGCCGGCCACGAGACCACCGCCAACGCGCTCGCGTGGATGTGGTACCTGCTGGCGCTCAACCCCGACGCGCGCGACCGCATGCTCCGCGAGGTCGACGAGGTCCTGGACGGCCGCCGGCCGACGGTCGACGACATCCCCAACCTGCCGTGGACGACCGCCTGCTTCCAGGAGGCGATGCGGTTCTACCCGCCCGCGTGGATCATCCCGCGCACCGCGATCGAGGACGACGAGATCGACGGCCACCGCATCCCCAAGGGCGCGACGGTCATCGTCCCGATCCACGCGATCCACCACGACCCGCGGTTCTGGCCCGACCCCGAGGTGTACGACCCGTCGCGGTTCCTGCCGGAGAACGCGCGCGGCCGGCCGCGGTCGCACTACCTGCCGTTCGGCGGCGGCCGTCGCATCTGCATCGGCACGAGCTTCGCGCTGATGGAGACGACGCTGATCACCGCGATGATGTCGCAGCGGTTCGTCTACGACCTGGTGCCCGGGCACCCGGTCGAGCCGGAGGCGACGCTGACGCTCCGGCCGCGCAACGGTGTGAAGATGGTCGCGCGACGGCGCGTCGCGAACACGACGAGGGAGGCAGCATGAGGACAGCGGACCACGAGGTCGTCATCGTCGGCGCCGGGTTCTCCGGCATCGGCACGTCGATCCGGCTCACGCAGGCGGGCATCCACGACCACCTGCTCGTCGAGGAGGGCGACGACGTGGGCGGCACCTGGTACTGGAACACCTATCCGGGCGTCGCGGTCGACATCCCCTCGTTCAGCTACCAGTTCAGCTTCGAGCGGCGGACCGACTGGTCGCGCATCTACGCGCCCGGCAAGGAGCTGCGCGCGTACGCCGACGACATCGCCACCAAGCACGGGGTCCGCGCGAAGACCCGCTTCGGCACGCGCATCACCGGCGCGACGTTCGACGAGGACGTCCACCTGTGGCGGCTGGAGACCTCGGCCGGCGACGAGATCACCGCCCGCTTCGTCGTCGGCGCCACCGGCGTCCTCACCCAGCCCAAGCCGCCGGAGATCGAGGGCCTCTCCTCGTTCGGCGGCACGACGATCCACACCGCCCGCTGGGACCACTCCGTCGACCTGCGCGGCAAGCGCGTCGCGGTCATCGGCACCGGCGCGTCCGCCGTCCAGCTGATCCCGGAGATCGCCACGGAGGTCGAACACCTCACGGTCTTCCAGCGCACGCCGATCTGGTGCCTGCCCAAGCCCGACGGCCCGCTCCCCGGCGCCGTCAAGTGGCTGATGGGCAAGATCCCCGGCGGCGACCTCGCGGCCCGCGCGGCGAGCCAGGCGTTCGTCGAGATCACGTTCCCGCTGGCCGCCCACTACTCGGCGGTCGTGCCGTTCGGCAAGCTCGGCGAGAAGGCCGGACTGCGCGCGCTGCAGGAGGTCCGCGACCCCGAGGTGCGCGAGAAGCTCACCCCGAAGTACGCGGTCGGCTGCAAGCGCCCGAGCTTCCACAACTCCTACCTGCAGACGTTCAACCGCGAGAACGTCCTGCTGGAGACCGACCCGATCGCGCGCATCACGAAGACCGGCGTGCGCACCGAGGCGGGCACGCTGCACAAGATCGACGTGCTGATCCTCGCCACCGGGTTCAAGGTCTTCGAGCACGGCAACATGCCGCCGTTCCGGGTCACCGGACGCGACGGCCTCGACCTCGAGGCGTTCTGGGACGAGCACCGCTTCCAGGCCTACGAGGGCATCAGCGTCCCCGGGTTCCCGAACTTCTTCATCGTGCTCGGGCCCTACGGGTACAACGGCAGCTCGTACTTCAACCTCATCGAGACGCAGACGCGGCACATCCTGCGGGTGCTCAAGCGCGCACGCGCGGAGGGGGCGACCGCGGCCGAGGTCCGGCGCGAGGCCAACGACCGCTACTTCCACGCCATGCTCGCCCGGCGCGGCGGCCAGATCTTCTGGCAGGACAGCTGCGCGGTCGCCAACAGCTACTACTTCGACGCGCACGGCGACGTGCCGTTCCGGCCCGCCCCGACGATCGAGACGGTGTGGCGGTCGCTGCGCTTCGACCTCGACGACTACGCGTACACGCGCGCGCCGGTCACCGCGGACGAGCCGGTCGGGGCGGCGGCGTGAGCCGCGTGCGGCTCGCCGAGGCGCTCGCCGTCGTCACCGGCGCCGGCTCCGGGATCGGGGCCGCGACGGCGCGGCGCTTCACCGCGGCGGGCGCCACCGTGATCGGCGTCGACCTCGACGGGGACGCCGTCGCCGAGGTCTGCGGCGCGTCCTCCTCCTACGTCTGCGACGTCGCCGACCGCGCGGCGGTCGAGGAGCTCGCGGACCGCATCGCGGCCGACCACGGGGACGTCGACGTCCTCGTCAACAACGCCGGTGTCGGGGTCTACGGGCCGTTCCTGGACGCGTCGCTGGACGACTGGGACTGGCTCGTGTCGATCAACCTCGACGGCGTCGCGTACGGGTGCGCGGCGTTCGGGCGCGGCATGGTCGAGCGCGGGCGCGGCCAGGTCGTGAACGTCGCCTCGGGTGCCGCGTACATCCCGAACCGCAACATGGCCGCCTACTGCGCGACGAAGTCCGCGGTCGTCGCGCTGTCGCAGTGCCTGCGCGCGGACTGGCGCGGGTCCGGGGTCGGCGTGAGCGTCGTCTGCCCGGGCGTCATCTCCACCCCGATCGCGCGCGCGACGCGCTACGTCGGGCGCGAGGCGCACAAGGCCGACCGCGGCGCGGCGCTGCTGGCCCGCGGCCACTCCCCGGACCTCGTCGCGAAGGCGATCGCGGACTGCGTCAAGCGCAACCGCGACGTCGTGCCGGTCGGGTTCGAGTCGACCCTCGCTTACAAGCTGCTGCGCGGCGCGCCGCAGCCGATCCAGGGGCTCGTCGCCCGCGGGGCGATCTGAGCGTGCACCACCGCGTCGCGATCATCGGTGCCGGGATCTCCGGCATCGGGATGGCGGTCCGCCTCAAGCAGGCGGGCATCGACGACCTCGTCCTGCTCGAGCGCAACCACGCCGTCGGCGGGACCTGGTTCGAGCACACCTACCCGGGCTGCGCGTGCGACGTCCCGACGCACCTGTACTCGTACTCGTTCGCGCGCAACCCGTCGTGGTCGCGGCTGTTCCCGCGGCAGGACGAGATCCTCGCGTACGTGCGCGGCGTCGCCGACGACCACGACGTGATCCGGCACGTCCGCTTCGGCACCGAGCTGCACGAGGCGCGCTGGGACGCCGACGCGTCCTGCTGGCGGCTGCGCACGAGCACCGGGGAGCTGTCCAGCGACCTGCTCGTCAGCGCCGTCGGCGGCACCGCCGAGCCGCACACCCCCGCCTTCCCGGGAGACGACACGTTCGCCGGCCACCGCTTCCACTCCGCCCGCTGGGACCACCGCCACGACCTCACCGGGGAGCGCGTCGCGGTCCTCGGGACCGGGCCCGCGACGGTCCAGTTCCTGCCGCGGATCGCGCCGCGCGCCGCGCACGTCACGGTGTTCCAGCGCACCCCGCCGTGGGTGCTGCCGCACCCCGACCGGCCCGTCCCGCTGCCCGAGAAGCTCCTGTACCGGCTGCTGCCGCCCGCCCAGGACCTGCACCGCAACCTGCTGTTCGCGCTGTACGAGGGGCTCGGGTACGGCTTCCACACCGACCAGCGGATCCTCCGCCCGCTGGAGGAGCTCGGCAACGCGCACCGGCGGCTCCAGGTCCGCGACCCCGTGCTGCGCGCGCAGCTGAAGCCCGGCTACCGGCTGGGCTGCAAGCGCCCGATGATGTCCAACACGTACTACCCGGCCCTCGGCCGCGAGGACGTGACGCTCAGCACGGCGGGGATCGAGCGGATCGTCCCGGAGGGGAT
The DNA here is from genome assembly GCF_009707605.1 of Conexibacter sp. W3-3-2. NCBI lineage: Bacteria > Bacillati > Actinomycetota > Thermoleophilia > Solirubrobacterales > Conexibacteraceae > Conexibacter > Conexibacter sp. W3-3-2. Next base: position 3,701,759 of record NZ_WLYW01000001.1, read on the forward strand.
CGTCACCGCCGACGGCGTCACCCACCGGGTCGACACGATCATCGCCGGGACCGGCTACCGCTACGCGCGGTCGGAGGGGGCGGACCGGATCGTCGGCCGCGACGGCCGCACGCTCGGCGAGGCGTTCCGCCCGTCACCGCACGCGTACAAGGGCGCGACGGTCGCCGGGTTCCCGAACCTGTTCCTGCTGCTCGGTCCGAACTCGATCGGGATCAACTCGGCGATCTTCTCGCTGGAGGCGCAGATGACCTACGCGCTCGCGGCGATCGGCGCGATGGACGAGGCCGGGGCGGCGACGGTCGAGGTGCGCCCCGACGCGCTGGAGGAGTACGCGGCCGAGCTCGACCGGCGCAACGCGGGGACGGTCTGGACCCAGGGCGGCTGCTCGAGCTACTACCTCGACGAGACCGGCCGCCAGTACGCGCTGTATCCGGGCTTCGCGACCGCGTATCGCCGCCGCACGAGCACGTTCGACGCCGACCGCTACGTCCTGGGCGCCGCCTGATGCTCTGGTTCTTCCGTGGCGTCGTCGCGCTCGCCGAGCTGCCGACGACGCTCGACCGGCTCGCCCGGGCGCTGCAGAACATCGACCGGCTCGCCGAGCTCGACGACTCGCTGGAGCGCATCGCCGCGCTGGGCGACAGCGTGGAGCGGCTGTCCACGGTCGTCGAGTCGCTGCCCGAGCTGACCCGGCACGCGGCGGCGCTCGAGAACCTCACCGCCCACGCCGCGTCGCTGCCGGAGCTCACGCGGGCGGCGTCCTCGCTGCCCGCCCTGACCGCGTACGCGGCGTCGCTGCCGGAGCTGACCGCGCACGCCTCGGCGCTGCCCGACCTGAGCCCGCGCGTCGAGCGGCTCGAGCGCATCGCCGAGCAGATCCTCGCGGACCTCGACACGCTGCAGCCCGCGGTCGGCGCGCTGCAGGCCGTGGCGACCGAGCTGCACGAGGCGGTCGGGCCGATCGGCCGGATCGCCGGCCGCCTGCCCGGCGCCCGCGACCGGTCGGCGGCCGAGAGCTGAGCGCGACCGCCGTACGAACCCCGCGCCTGGTGCGGGGGTTCGTACGGCGGTCGCCACGCGCGCGGCCCCGCGCGCAGAATCGGCACGGGGCCGTCACGGACGCGTCTGCTTCCGTGACGTGCCGGGGGGCCATGCTCGCCGCATGGTCGACTGGCAGCAGATCACCCGGCACGCCCGACGCCAGGACGGCGCCGTGTCCCTCGGCCAGCTGCGCCTCGCAGGCATGACCGACGACCAGGTGCTCCGCGCGTGCGCCACCGGCCGCCTGCACCGGCGCCACCGCGGGGTGTTCGTGGTCGGCAGCGACGTGCCGACCCGTCACGGACGGCTGTGGGCCGCGTCGCTGGCCGCCGGCCCGGGGGCGTGGCTGTACGGCCTCACCGCGCTGGAGCTGCTCGGCCTCCGGCCACCGGCGGGTGACGCGATCCACCTCGGCGCGCCGACGCGCCGGCGCACGCGCGGCGCCGTGGTCCTCCACGAGGCGTCGCGCGTCGAGGCGCGACATCTGTGGCGCCGCCGCGGGATGGCTGTCGCCTTCCCGCCGCTGGCGCTGCTCGGCGCCGCGCCGTCCCTCGACGACGACGCGCTCGCGGTCCTCGTCGCCAACGCGGTCGCGCGACGCATGACCGCGCCACCCCGGATGCTGGCCGCCGCCGAGCACGTTCTGCGCCACCCGGGGGTCCCGGCGCTGCGGCGCGTCGTCGCGGCCGAGCTCGCGGACCCGGGGCACGGCCGCACGCACGCGGAGATGGTGGCCCGATTCCTGGCGCTGCTGCGCGCCCTGCCCGGGCTTCCGCCCTACCGGCGCAACGAGCCGCTGCACCTGGCCGAGGACCACGTCGTCGTCCCCGACGTGTGGTTCCCCGGCCCGCGGGTGTGGCTGGAGCTCGAGTCCCGGACCTGGCACGAGCAGCGCCGCGCGATGGACCGCGACCGCCGCAAGGACCAGCGGGCGGCGGCGCTGGGCGTCGTCGTCTTCCGGATCACGTGGCAGCAGCTGCTGCACGAGTGGGAGCGGGTCGCCCGCGACCTGCTCGCCGTGCTCGCCCGCTGACCGCCGTACGAACCCCGCGCCTGGTGCGGGGGTTCGTACGGCGGTCGGGTGCCGGTCGGCTCAGACGCCGACCGGGACGCGCTTCTCGACCTCGCGGATCACGCGGTCGGCGCCCTCGATGAGGAAGCCGGGGGGCGCCTGCACGGTCGGGGCCTGGCCGCGCATCCGGCCGAGCCGCACGCAGATCCACGCCATCAGCACGAGCAGCGACAGGTCCATGGAGAGGACGAGCAGCAGCGCGGGCATCCACGCCCACGTCGGGCCGTCCTCGCGCCGCTCGATCTGCAGGAGCTTCGTGTCGCGGATCATCGTCCGCGTCGCCACGGGCTCCGCCGCGAAGCCCGCGAAGTCGAGCGCGGGGTCGGCGGGCATCCGGATCGGGGCGGAGATCATCGTGCGGCCCTTGTGGAAGCGCACGAACGACTTCCAGGTGCCGCCGATCGGCACCGGCCGCGACGAGCGCAGCGTGCCGTCGGCCTGCCGCACGAGCGGCTCGGCGTAGCGCCCGTTGCCCTGCCAGCCGAGGATGTACGCCCAGTTGCCGTCCCGCGCGAGCTCCGGGTCGGAGAGCCGGACCGTGACGTCGGCGACCTGCGTGCGGTCCCCGCCCGGGGCGACGGCCTCGCGCACGTTCGCGATCCGCACCTCGGCCGTCTCGCCCTGCGGGGTCTGGACGATCGCGGCGTTGACGCACAGCCCGAGGGCGAGGGCGGCGGCGGCCAGCGCGGTGCGCAGCGGTCGCGGCCCGGCGGGCAGCGTGCCGGTGAGCGCCTGGCCCATCAGGGCGCCGAGCGCGCCGCCCGCCAGGCCGGCGAGCAGCGCGACGGGGATCGCCTCGGTCAGCAGCGCGGGCTCCCACGCCACCGGGTAGGCGACCTGGGTCCACGCGTAGTTGGCGGCGAGGCCGATCGTGCCGACGCCCGCGCCCGCGACGAGCCCGAAGCGCAGCGGCGAGCCGCGCAGGCCGCGCCACGCGACCGCCTCGATGATCAGCGCCTCGGCGACGAACAGCGGCATCGCGGGCATCGTCGTGTCGAGCGGCCCGCCGATCGCGAGCGTCATCGCGACCTGCATCGGCATCCACACGGCGAGCGCGCCGAACGTGCCGCCGCGACCGCCGAGGATGCGCGCGAGCACCATCGTGTGCGCGCCGCCGAACGCGAGGATCATCGGCATCCAGATCTCGCGGTACTGCGGGACGCCCCAGTTGAACTCCGCCAGGGACGCGGTCCAGAGGTAGAGGAAGATGCTCGCGATCAGCCCGGCGATCGGGCGGCGCAGCAGGCCCTTGGCGCCGAACGGGTCGCGGCCGGCGGCCCGTGCGCCCTCGGCGAGCAGCAGCGCGGCGCCGGTGCCCGCGGCGAGCACGCCGCCGATGAACATCGTGTGCGTGGGCCCCCAGAGGGTGACGTCCTGGCCGAAGATGCGGTGCCAGAGGTCGTCGAGCGGGAAGCCCAGCAGCGCGAACGCGGAGCCGCCGGCGAGCAGCGCGGCGGCCGCGGGCACGGTCCCGACCCCGCGCACCCGGAACGCGACCGAGCTCGACGCGGACGGCCTGCGCGGCGCCATGCCGACCGACAGCACGCCCATGAGGAACATGCCGATGAGGCCGAACAGCAGCGGGTAGTGCGCGGCGGTGCCCAGCGGGCCCTCGTCGCGGCCGACATCGATGTGCAGGCCGATGTCCCAGGTGGCACCCCAGATCGTCAGCAGCGACCCGAGGATCGCGCCGAGGCCCGGGATCGCCGCCCAGCCGGGCAGGCCGACGGCCCGCTCGACGCGCGTCTCGAAGGCGCGGAAGCGCGGGGCGCCGCCGCGGCGGTAGGCGATGATCAGCCCGAGCAGCGCGAACGTCGTCAGCGAGATGCCGCCACCGACGATGAGGATGTCGGCGATCGGGGCGCCGCCCGCGGGCTTCTCGGCGATCGCCGGGTCGGCCTGGGCGAGGAGGGGGGTCATGCGCGGTCCTCCGAGGGGGTCGTGGTGGTGAGCAGCGGCTGCTCGTCGATGGGCCCGGCGGCGATGCCGAGCGTCAGGTCCTGGGCGGCGAGGCCGGGCGCGGGCGCGGCGGCCTCGAGCGCGGCGGGCAGCCGCCGGCTGCGCATCGCGCGCTGCTCGGCGAGCGGCTGCACGAGCCCGCGCAGCCGCAGCGCGCCGCCGACGTAGCGGGGGGCCCACACGCGCGCCCGGCGGCCGACGACCGCGCGCTCGATCGCGTCGGCGGCGACGTCGACGGACACGTGGCGGCGCACGAAGCCGGGCATCAGGCCCTCCATCGCCTGCGAGGAGGCGTGGTGCATCGAGCTGCGCACGAGGTCGGTGTCGATGAAGCCGAAGTACGCGCAGCCGACGCGGGTCCCGCCGGGGCGCAGCTCCTGCCGCAGCGCGTCGGTGAGCGCCTCGACGCCCGCCTTCGACGCCGCGTAGGCGCCCATCAGCGGGGCGTGCGAGGCGGCGGCGAGCGACGCGACGTTCAGCAGGTAGCCCTGGCGGGCGATGACGTGCGGCGCCGCGGCCCGCACGGTCCGCAGGACGCCGAGGAGGTTCACGTCGATCTCGCGCTCGAGCTGCTCGATCGGCGCGTCGACGACGGAGCCGATGAAGTGCAGGCCCGCGTTGGCGACCGCGACGTCGAGCGCGCCGAACCGCGCGACCGTGTCGTCGACGGCGCGCTGCACCGCGGCGGCGTCGGTCACGTCGGCCTCGAAGGCGGCGGCGCGCGGGCCGAGGCGGTCGGCGAGCGCGTGGAGCTTCTCGGGCTCCAGGCCGACGAGCGCGACGTTGGCGCCGCGGTCGTGCAGGCGCTGCGCGGCGGCGGCGCCGATGCCGCGCGCGGCGCCGGTGATGAGGACGGTGCGTCCCGCGACGTCCCAGCTCATGCCACGACCTCCGTGGGCGCCGGGGCGGCGGGCGTGCCGTCCGGTGTCGGCACGGGAGCGTCGAAGCGGTAGTCGGCGTCGACGACGGTGCCGAGCGTGCGGCGGAACCGCAGCGAGGACGCGGGCCACAGCGTCGTGTTGCGGCCCTGCTCGTCGAGGTACCAGGAGCTGCACCCGCCGCGGATCCAGACGGTCTTCTCCATCCGCCGGTCGATCCAGCGGTTGAACGTCGCCTGCGCCTCGGGCCGCGGCTCGATGACCGCGTCCCCGCGCTCGCGCAGCCGCGTCAGCGCGGCCATCGTGTGGGCGATCTGCTGCTCGATCATGAAGACCTGCGAGGTGTGGCCGGTCCCGGTGTTCGGGCCGGGCATGAGGAAGAAGTTCGGGAACCCGGCGATCGTCGTGCCCTTGTGCGCGCGCATCCCGTCCGCCCAGGCGGTCCGCAGGTCGACCCCGTCGCGTCCGACGACGGCGAGGTCGCCGACCGGGTCGGTGGCGGCGAACCCGGTGCCGAAGACGAGGACGTCGGCCGCGTGCTCCACGCCGTCGGCGGTGACGACGCCGCGGGCCGTGACGCGGGCGATCCCGCCGCCGACGACGGCGACGTTCTCGCGCGCGAGCGTCGCGTACCAGTCGTTGGAGAGCAGCAGCCGCTTGCAGCCGATCCGGTAGTCGGGCGTCAGCTGCCGGGCGAGCGCGGGGTCGCGCACGAAGCGGCGGATCCAGGCGCGCCCGACGGACTCCAGCGGCCGCGTGAGCGCCTGGAAGCGCGTGTTGCCGAGACCCGCGTACTCCTGCGTGGCCCAGACGAGGCCGCGGACGGCGCGCTGGGTGACGGGCAGGCGGCGGTGCAGCGCCTGCTGCACGCGCGGGATCGGGAAGTCCGGCTTGGGCAGCACCCACGGCGGGGTGCGCTGGAAGACGTCGACGTGCGCGGCCTCCTTCGCGATCCGCGGGACGAACTGGATCGCGCTCGCGCCGGTGCCGACGACGGCGACGCGGGCGCCGCGGAGATCGACGTCGTGGTCCCAGCGGGCGGAGTGGAACCAGGGGCCGGCGAAGTCGCCGAGGCCCTCGACGTCCGGGTAGGCGGGGCGGGACAGGCCGCCGGGCGCGTTGACGACGACGCGCGCGACGACGGCGGGCTCGCCGGCGACGTCGACGGTCCAGCGCTGCATGGCGTCGTCCCAGCGCATCCCGGTGACCTCCTGCCCGAAGCGCAGGTGGTCGCGCACGCCGAAGCGGTCGCAGCAGTCCTCCATGTACGCCTGGATCTCGTCGTGCGGCGCGTAGAAGCGCGACCAGTCGGGCTTCGGCGCGAACGAGAACGAGTAGTAGGGGGTGGGGACGTCGCAGGCGCAGCCGGGGTAGTGGTTGGCCCGCCAGGTGCCGCCGAGGCCGTCGGCCTTCTCGAGCACGACGAAGTCGTGGTGGCCGCTGCGGCGCAGGGCGATCGCCATGCCGAGTCCGGCGAATCCGGATCCGATGATGGCGACGTCGGTGTGGGTCGGCGTCATGCTGCTGGTCCTCCTCGGGACACGTTACGGCCTTGTAGCTACGGCATCGTTACATACTCCTGACTGCTCGGACAGTCACACTGGGTGTCCGGTGGCCTCCCGAACGCCACGGCTCGCGCCCGAGGTCCGCCGGGCGCAGCTGCTCGACACGACGCTCGACCTCATCACCGAGGAGGGCTTCGCCGCGGTCTCCGTCGAGGCGGTCGCCCGCCGCGCGGGCGTCACCCGCCCGGTCATCTACGACCAGTTCGGGGACCTCGACGGCCTGATGGTCGCGCTGCTGGACCGCGAGGAGGCCGCCGCGCTGCAGCCGCTGCTGGCGATCGTCGGGGAGGACCAGGGCGACGACGTCGACCCCGAGGCGTTCCTCGTCGAGGCCGTCGAGACGTTCTGCGAGGCGGTGCTCGCCGCCCCGCGCACGTGGCGGCTCGTCGTCATGCCGCCGCGGGGCCGCTCGCCCGAGCTCGAGGCGCGCGTCACCCGCAGCCGCCGGATCGTCGTCGAGCGCGTCGCCGCGCTGCTGCACTGGGGGCTCGTCCGTCGCGGCGGGCCGCTGGGCCTCGACGCCGAGCTGCTCGCGCGCGTCGTCGTGGCCTGCGGGGAGGACGGCGCGCGGCTCATGCTCGAGCAGCCGGACCGCTTCCCGCCCGCCCGCCTCGCCGCGCTCGCCCGCGAGGGGCTGCAGCTGCTGCCCGCCGACGCCACGCCCGCCGGCGCCCCGCGACCGACCCTGCCCGACCTCGGCCCGCCGCGCCCGTCCGCCGCACGGCGCCCGGAGCCGGACCCGGCCGACCCGCCGCCCGCGCCCGCCCGGCGGATGCCGCAGGCCGAGCGCCGCCGCCAGCTCATCGGGGTGGCGCTCGACCTCGTCGCCGCCGAGGGCTTCGGCGCGCTGACGATGGAGGAGGTCGCCCGCCGCGCCGGGGTCAGCAAGGTCGTCGTCTACCGCAGCTTCGCGAACGTCGGCGTGCTGCTCCTCGCGCTCCTGCGCGTCGCCGAGCGCCGCACGCGCACGACCCTCGAGGGACTGCTGCCGACCGACCCGGCGGGCCGCACCCCCGCGGTGCTGCTCGGCGAGGCGCTCGCCTCGCTGCTCGCCGCCGCCGAGCACGACCCGCCGCTGTGGCGGCTGGCGCTGCTGCGTCCCGAGCAGGCGCCCAAGGCGGTGCAGGCGGTCATCCACCGCCGTCGCTCCGCGCTGGCGCGCGACCTGCGGCCGCTCGTGCGCTGGGGCCTGCAGGGCGTCGGCGCGCGCGCCTCCGGCGTCGACGTCGAGGTCCTCACCCGCCTGCTGCTCAGCGCCGGGGAGGAGCTCGTCCGCGAGGTGCTCGAGGAGCCGCGCACCCCCGCCGACGAGATCCTCGAGAAGGTCTGGACGCTGCTCGACCGGCTGCCGGTCGGCGACTGACGCTGCTCTACGATCCGGGCGTGCGCCCCGATCCGGACCGTCCCCTCCCGCAGTTCCTGCTGCGCCGCCTCGTCGCGATGGCCGCCGTCTTCCTCGTCCTCTGGGGCCTGCTCGAGCTGGTGGGCGCGTGACCGTCGCCGAGCGCCTCGAGCGCGCCCGGACCGACCGCGAGCTCCTCACCGTCGAGCACGCCCCGACCGACGAGGCGTTCGACGGGTACGTCGTCGCGGTCGGGCCCGAGTGGTTCGCGCTCGCGGTCGTCGAGCCCGCGGTCGTCGCCCTGAACGGGCTCGTCGTGCTGCGCCTGGTGGACGTCGCCGCCGACGCGCCCGAGGGCACGTTCGTGGCCCGCGCGCTCGAGCACCAGGGCGTCGAGGTCCCCGGCGATCCGGGGCTCGAGCTCCACGCCACCGGCAAGCTGCTGGAGAGCGCCGCCGCGCGCCACGCGGTCGTCACCGTGCACACCCGGCAGGGCGAGGTGCTCATCGGCGTGCCGACGAGCACCGCCGACGGGCGCGTCGAGCTGCTGGAGGTCGACGCCGACGCGGAGTGGATGGACGACACGCCCGTCATCGCCCACGAGGACGTCGCGCGCGTCGACCTCGGCGGCCGCTACGAGCAGCTGCTCTACGAGCTGGCGGGCCCGCCGCCGGGCTGAGCCGCCGCGGGCGCCCCCTGCGCGAGCATCGCGCGCAGCAGGTGCAGCGCGCCCGCCTTGTGCAGGTGGTCGTTGAGGTTGCCGCACTTCGGCGACTGCACGCACGACGGGCAGCCGTGCTCGCACGGGCACTCGCCGATCAGGCGCTGCGCGTCGCGGGTCAGCTGCTCGAACCGCGCGAACCCCTGACGGGTGATCCCGATGCCGCCGGGGTGGCCGTCGTAGATGAAGATCGTCGGGCCCCCGGTCTGCGGGTGCGCGTTGGTCGAGAGGCCGCCGATGTCCCAGCGGTCGCACATCGCCAGCAGCGGCAGGACCGCGATCTGCGCGTGCTCGGCGGCGTGCAGCGAGCCGAGCAGGAGGTCCAGCGGCAGCGCCTCGGGCGAGGTGGTCAGCTGCCCGGGGCCGACGCCGAGCACCTCGGGCCCGAGCTCGTACCAGAGCGCCTGCGTGGTGAACGTCGTGGGCGGCAGGTCGAGGGTGTGGAGGTCGATGACCTCGTGGCTCTGGAGCTTCTTGCGCTGGTAGGCGAGCACCTGGTCGGTGACGCTGACGATCCCGAAGCTCAGGGTCACGCCGAGCACGTCGCGGCGGTCCAGCAGCTTCTCGATGTGGGTCATCGTCTCCTGCTTGGCCTGCGTGTACCAGTCCCCGTGGAACGGCTCGACGAGCGCGTGGCGGGCCCGCAGGTCGAGCTCGCGGACCTCGTAGGAGCGCGCCTGGTGCAGGTAGATCGAGCCGTCGTGGAGCGTCTTGTACGCGCGGCCGCCCTCGACGGTGCCGAGCATCTCGCCGCTGCGGACGTCGACGACCGCGAACTGGTCGGTCGAGGAGGACCGCAACGACACGCGGCCGGCCGGGAAGTCCTCGGGGGCGCGCAGCACGTACTGGCCGCGCCGCTGCACGAGCGTGCCCTGCGCGACGAGCTGCTCGCAGTGCGCGACGAGGTCGGGGCCGAGCACCTCGACGTCGGTGCGCGGGTCCAGCGGCCCCTCGTGCGCGGCGCAGACGAGGTGGGCGTGGTGGATCTCCTCGCTGGTGTGGTCGAGGATCGCGGCCTCCACGGGCCGGTCGAGGAACTCGTCCGGGTGGCGGCAGAAGAACTGGTCCAGGCCGTCCTCGCCCGCCACGTAGACCGCGAGCCCGCGCCCGCGGCGCCCGGCCCGGCCCCACATCTGCCGCAGCGACGCGACGGTGCCGGGGAACTCGACGCACACGGCGGCGTCGAGCTCGCCGATGTCGATGCCGAGCTCGAGCGCGTTGGTGGTGATGACCGCCTGGGTCTCGCCGCGCATCAGCCGGCCCTCGAGCTCGCGACGCTGCTGCGGCGTGTACCCGGCCCGGTAGGGGATGACCTTGTCGGCGAGGTCGGGGTCGAGCTTGTCCTTGACCATCTTCGCGACGAGCTCGACGCCGCCGCGCGACTTCACGAAGCAGATCACGCGCGCGCCGCCCTGCACGAGCGAGACGACGACGTCGGCCGCCTCCCCCGCGCGCGCTGCGCCGCGTCTGGAGCGCCTCGTCGGTGACCGGCGGGTTCCACATCGCGATCCGCCGCGCCGCGCCGGGGGAGCCGTCCTCGTCCACGTGCTCGATCTCGGGCAGCCCGGTGAGCCGCTGCGCGAGCTCGACCGGGTTGGCGATCGTCGCGCTGGCCAGCAGGAACCGCGGCTCGGTGCCGTAGGCGCGCGCGATCCGGCGCAGCCGCCGCAGCACGTTCGCGACGTGGCTGCCGAACACGCCCCGGTACACGTGCGCCTCGTCGATCACGACGACCGCGAGGTTCGCGAAGACGTCCGCCCACAGCCGGTGGTGGGGCAGGATCCCCATGTGCAGCATGTCCGGGTTGGTGAGCACGAGGTTCGCGCGGCGGCGGATCTCGCGCCGGTCCTCGACGCGCGTGTCGCCGTCGTAGATCGCGGGCCGCAGCTGCTTGGTGAGCCGCAGCGCGTGCAGCGCCCGCGCCTGGTCCTGCGCGAGCGCCTTCGTCGGGTAGAGGTAGAACGCGCGGGCCTTCGCGTCGCTGCACAGCACGTCGAGCGTCGGCAGGTTGAAGCACAGCGACTTGCCCGACGCCGTGCCCGTGGTGACCACGAACGGCCCGTCGGCGGCCGCCTGCAGCGCGTGCGCCTGATGGCGGTAGAGCTCGTCGATCCCCGCGCGCGCGAGCCCGGCCAGCAGCGCCGGGTGCAGGTCGTCGGGGACCGGTTCGAGGACCGGGGCGCGCGCCCCCTCGTAGGCCTCGCGGACGAGCCGCCCGTCCTCGCCGCCGGTCCGCAGGAGCTCCGCCCACGGGTCGGCGGGCGGAGCGGGCGAGCGGGACGGCGGGGTCACCCGTCGAAGTTAGCGCGCCGCGAGCACCGCGTCGGCGACGCGGTCGCAGGCCTCCCGCAGCTTGCGGAAGTACGTGGCGCGCGAGACGTTGAGGTCGAGCGCGGCGCGCTCGTGCCCGCCGTCCGGGTCGAAGTAGCCGCGCCGGATCGTCTGGGCGAGCAGGCGCTCGTCGACGCTGTCCCCGAAGCCCTCGCGGACCGCGCGGTCGAGCTCGGCGCGGACGGCGGCCGCGCGCTCGGCGGGCGTCCCGAGCGCGGGCGCGAGCGGGCTGGCGGCGAGGTCCAGCGGCCGGTGGTAGCGGCGCAGCGCGAGGCGGATGTCGTCCGCGGTCACGACCGGCCGCCCGGCGTCCGCGTCCGCGGCGGGCGCCACGGGTCCGGGGACGGTCGCGGAGCCGGTGCGCACGAACCGTCGCGCGGGGGCGGGCGCGGAGACCAGGCCGTCGTCGCCCTCGTCCCCGGCGACCTCGCCGCGCGCCGCGCGCTCCCCGGCGCGGGCCGCGATCTCGGCGTGGATGACGTCGCGCAGCTGCTGCAGCACGCCGCCCTCGCCGTGCTCGAGCACGTGGCACTGGATCACCCGGCCGCCGCCGCGGCGCACGTCGAGGTGCGGCACGTGCACGGCCCCGGCGCCCTGCGCGAACGCGCGGGCCACCGGGTTCTCCGGGTCGATCGGCAGGTAGCTGCGGCGGATGTTCGGCAGGCCGCAGCGCAGCATCGCCGCGGTGTTCATCAGCGCGATGACCGGCGAGTGCACGTTGCCCTCGCGGCCGCTCGTCAGGTCGGTCGAGTCGCGCCAGACGAGCGTCTGGTCGCTGTGGTCCTGCTCGGCGGCGTGCTCCAGCCAGGGGCCGAGCAGCGGGTCGCGGCGCACGACCGGGTTGGCGGCGCGCGGCGTTGCGCTGATGCAGTAGCCGGCGAGGCGGTCGGAGGCGTCGCGGGCCATGACGACGTGCTCGGGTGCGCGCTCGATGAACGGCCGCACGTGCGAGTCCCACACGCCGGGCCCGAAGCGGTCGGCGAGCGCGTGGGCGATCGTCGTCGTGTCGCCCGCGCGCGGGCCGTCGAGCCGGTGGGTGACCGAGCCCTCCGCCCCGAAGCCCCAGCGCAGCGCCTCGGCGTCCATCAGCTCGGCGAGGTCGGTGATGCGCCGCAGGCCGTCGGTGCGGGTCAGCCCGTGGATGTGGTCGGTGATGCGCGCGCGCAGCCGGCACTCGAGCTCGGGTGCCCCGGCGCGCAGCTCGGCGCGCACGGCGCGGCGCAGCAGGTCGTGCAGGGCGATGCCGTCGCCGACCCGCTCGGAGAAGGACCGCTCGCGCAGCCAGCGCTCGGCGCGCCGCGCGTCCACGTGGGGGAGGACCTCCTCGAGCAGCTCGCGGGTGCAGACGCGGGCGATCGCGGCGACGGCGAGCACCTCGCGGTCCCCGGCGCCGATCTCGGGACCGGCGATCCGCTGCACGAGCGTGCGGGCGAGGTCGGGGCGGCCGTCGAGCGTCGGGGCCACGAGGTGCGGGGCGCGCGCGGTGCCGCCGGCGGCGTCGAGGCCGACGGCGAGCGCCAGCGGCGACCCCAGCGACCAGCGCACGAGCGTGTCGGCGGCCGCCTCGTCGGTGATGCCGTGGCGCTGCACGAGCGCGAGGGCGTCGGACTCGTCCAGGGGCCCGAGCTCCAGCGAGGTCGTGACGGACTCCCAGCCGTCCTGGAACCACTCGGGCTCCGGCGTGCGGCGACCCGCGATGACCACGAGGGAGCCCTCGGGCAGCGCGGGCAGGACGCGGCGGCGCAGGTGCGTGCCGGTCGCGGCGAGCCGCTCGTAGGTGTCGAGCAGCACGACCGGACGCTCGGCGCCGCTGACGCCGTCCAGGGCGGCGTCGAGCTCACCGGGCACCGGGGCGATGTCGCGGCCCTCGACGCGGTGGACCGGCCGGCCGGACGCGGCGGCGCGGCGGCCGATCTCGCGCAGGAGGGTCGACTTGCCGATCCCGGAGGGACCGTGCACGAGGACGACGGACGCGGGCGCGTCGGCGTCGTCCAGCAGAGCGGCGAGGCGGGAGAGCTCCGTCTCGCGGCCGACGAAGCGCTGGGCGTCGCGGCGGGCCAGTCGCTGGCCGAGCGTGGTGGTGGTCATCGCGCCTTCAACGGGCCTTCCACCCGGTGCTTACGCGGGCCAGCGAAAAAGTTCTGGTGGACGTCCGGTCCCTGCATGCGATCCCCGTGTGCATAGGCTTCACGCCATGCTCGATGCCGTCTACGTCGACCTCGACGGAACGCTCCTGGGGCCCGGTGGGGCCCTGTTCCGCGACGCCGAAGGCGGATTCTCCCCCCTCGCGGGGCGTGTTGTCGAGGCCTGCGTGCGGTCGGGCGCCGAACTGGTGGTGATGACGGGCCGCCGCAAGGCGCAGGCGATGGAGGACGCGCGGCTGCTCGGGCAGACCTCCTACGTGTTCGAGGCGGGCGCGTGCGTCGTCCTGGACGGCGAGGAGCACTGGATGACCGCGCCGCTGCTGCCACGGCCCGGGGCGCGCGGCTCGATCCACGACCAGATCGAGGACGCGGGCGCTGCGCAACTGCTGCTGGACACCTATCCGGGGCGCCTGGAGTACCACGACCCGTGGCACGTCGGCCGCGAGGTCTCGCACCTGTTCCGGGGGCTCGTCGACGCGCAGGAGGCGACCGCGCTGCTGGCCGAGCACGGCCACGACGGGCTGCGGCTGCTCGACAACGGCGGCGTGCACCGGCGCTCGGAGGCGCTCGCCGGACTCGAGCAGGTCCGCGCCTACCACCTGGTCCCGAAGGGGGCCTCGAAGGCGGCGGCGGTGGCGTTCCACGCGCGGGCGCGCGGCCACGACCCGGCGCGCTGCATCGCGGTCGGGGACTCGCGCGAGGACCTGCAGTGCGCGCGGTCGGTCGGGACGTTCTGGCTCGTCGCCAACGGCCTGGCGAAGGATCCGTCGATCCGCGAGGCGCTCGCCGCGCAGCCCAACGCGCGCGTGGCCGAGGGGGCGCACGCCGCCGGGGTGTACGAGGCGGTCGTCGAGACGCTGGCGACGCGCGGCGGCTGACGGCGCGCTCAGCGGCGGCGCAGGGTGCGCCGCAGGACCTTCAGGCCGAGCAGCACGAGCACGGCGGCGAGCGCGAGCAGCCCCGCGGCGGCGAGGTCGCCGCCCAGCGGGTCGTCCCGGCCGATCGCCACGCCCACGAGCAGCAGCACGGGCGCGAGCAGCAGCAGCAGCGCGACGAGCAGCGACGAGAGCACCGGTCCGCCTCAGCCCGCGCGTCGGTGCGCGGTCACTCGGGGTCCCCGGCGCGGCGGGCGGCGCGGCGCGCGCGCCGGTCCTCCCAGCGGGTGCGCATCCGCGCCCGGAAGGTCTCGCCCTCGCCGCGCGGACGCGGGCGCCAGCGGGCGGGGGACGGCGGCACGGTGGTGCGCACGAGCGCGACCCAGCCGTCGAGCGGCAGCTCCCCGGCGATGAGGTCGGCGAGACCCCGGGTGACCGGCGCGTCGACCCCGGACCGCTCGAGCGCGCGGGCGAGCAGCGGCACGGACTCCAGTGCCTCGACCGCCTGCCCGATCCGCCCGGGGATCTCGGCGGTCGGCACGCCCTCGCCGAGCAGCTCGCCCGCGCGACGGTTGCGCGACTGGGGCGCGAGCGCCGTCGCGACGAGGTCCCCGGTGCCGGCGAGCCCGATCATCGACTCGGGCCGGGCGCCCTGCGCCTCGGCGAACCGCCAGACCTCGGCGAAGATGTGGCCGGCCGCGGCACCGGCGGCGTTCAGGCCCTGGCGCTCGGTCGCCCCGGCGGCGAGCGCGGCCGCGTTCTTCGCGGCGCCCGCGAGCTCGACGCCGACCGGGTCGTTGGAGGACTCGCAGACGACCCCGGCGCGGATGAAGACGCTGCTGATCGTCGTCGCGAGCTCCTCGTCGGTGGAGGCGACGACGAGCCCGGCGCCCTCGCTGACCATCTCGCGTGCGTGCGCCGGACCCCCGACGCAGGCGACGCGGTCGGCGCCGAAGGCGCGGGTCAGCAGGATCGTGGGCGCGATGCCCTCCGGCGGCACGAGGCCCTTGGCGAGCGAGATGATCGACGCGCGCGGCGACAGGCCCGTCCCCCTCGAGCGTGGCGATGACGTCCTCGAGGCCCCGCGAGGGCACGCCGAGGAACACGAGCTCGGCCTTCGCGAGCCCGTCGCCGACGTGACCGATCCGCAGCTCCTTCGGGAACTCGACCCCCGACAGGTACGCCTCGTTCTGCCGGTCGGCCTGCAGCCGCTCGGCCTGCTCGGGGGTGCGCGCCTGCAGCGTGGTGCGGAACCCGCCGCGCGCGAGCAGCACCGCCACGGCGGTGCCGAACGAGCCCGCGCCGACGACCGTGGCGCGGCGGCCGAGCGGGGTGGGAAGGCGGGCGGGGAGCTGGGGGCGGGGACGGTCGGCCACGGTGCGCGGGACGGCGGAGGGGTCGGGGAGGGTACCCGGCGGGCGGCCCGCGGTTGCGCGGCGCGGCGCGCCCGCCCGGAAGACCGCTCAGAGGTGCTGCGCGATCCGCTCGCCCGCCGCCTCGATCTCCGGCAGCGTGGTCGCCTCCGCGATCACCTGGAGGTCGAGGATCCGGACCTCGAACGGGTCGACCGCGGCCTGCCCGACGACCGCGTGCGCGGGCACGCCCGCCTGGCGCGCGCGGATCGCGAGCTCGCCCGCGATCTTGCCCTCGAGGCTCGTGCGGTCCAGGCGGCCCTCGCCGACCACGACCGCGCGGGCGGCCCGCATGCGCGCGTCCGCGTCGAGCGCGTCGAGCACGAACGCGGCCCCGGGCTCGAGCGTCGCGCCGTACGCGCCGTGCAGCCCGCCCGCCAGGCCGCCGGCGGCGCCGCCGCCGCGCACCCCGAACGGGGATCGCGGCAGGGTGCGCCCGAACGCCGCGCTGCGGGCGGCGAGCCGCGCGACCGTCGCCGCATCGGCGCCCTTCTGCGGGCCGAACACGTCGGCGGCGCGCTCGAACGGGATCCGCACGTCGCACAGCACGACGAGCGCCGCGCCGCGCAGGCCGCCGCGCTCCTCGATCGCCGCGATCGCCCCGGCCCCGCCGTCGGTGGTGGCGCTGCCCCCGGCGCACACGAGCACGACCGCCGCGCCGGCGTCGACGGCGGCGGCGATCAGCTCCCCGGTGCCGCGGGTCGACGCCTCCCAGGCGGTCGCGGGCCCGCGCTCGTGCTCGGCGACGTGCGCCCAGCCCGACGCGCCGGCGACCTCGACGATCGCGGTCCCGCCGTCCTCGATCAGCGCGAACCCGGCGGGGACGGAGCGGCCGAGCGGGTCGGTGACCGTGGCCCCGCCGGTCTCGCCGCCGAGCGCGGCCAGCAGCACGCCCATGGTGCCCTCGCCGCCGTCGGCCAGCGGGCACAGGTCGGGGGCGGCCAGACGCCGGCGCGCTCGAGGCCGCGGCCGATCGCGGCGGCGACCTGCGGGGCGGTGAAGGTCCCCTTGAAGCTGTCGGGCGCGACGAGGACCGGCCGGCCCCACGGGTCCGCGCGCGCGGGACCGCTCACCCCTGGAGCTGGTCCGCGAGGCACTCCTCGGGACGCTTGTCGTCGCGCCAGCGCTGCACCTTCGTGCCGTGGCGGATGCGCCCGTCGGAGGCGTGGTCGTAGCTGATCTCGACGACGAGCTCGGGCCGCAGCGCGACCCACTCGAGCTCCTCGTCGGGCTTCCAGCGGGACGGGTCGCCGCTGCCGCGCTCCCCGGTCTCGTACGGGCGCAGCCGGTCGACGAGCTCGCGCTTCTCCTTGGCGCTGAAGCCGGAGGAGTGCCCGATCACGCGCAGCGTCCCGCCGGGCTCGTCGTAGACGCCGAGGATGATCGAGCCGACCGTCCCGGCCGCCTTGCCGGGGCGCCAGCCGAGGACGACGGCGTCGAGCGTGCGGACGCGCTTGATCTTCACGAAGCCCGTGCGCTTGCCGGGCTCGTACGGCGCGTCGAGCTCCTTCGCGATCGCACCCTCGCCGTGGTAGAGCCACTTCTCGGCGTCCGCGGCGGCGTACTCGATCGGCGTGACGCTGAACGGGTGCCCGGCGGATGCCGGGTCGTGCTCGGCCGCCCACGCCTCGAGCCGCCGGCGTCGCTCCCCGAACCCGAGCTCCAGCAACGACTCGTCCCCGTCGGCGAGCAGGTCGAACGCGACGTACCGCGCCGGCGTCTTCTCCGCGAGCATCGCCACGCGCGAGGCGGCGGGGTGGATGCGCTGGGAGAGCGTGTCGAAGGTCTGCACGCCCTCCTCGTCGGAGTCGATGACGATCTCGCCGTCGAGCACCGCGCGAACGCCCGCGGGAAAGGTCACCTCGGGGAAGTACCGCGCCATCGGCTTGCCGCCGCGCGACTGCAGGTACGCGTCGCCGCTGCCGTCGAGGAACACGAGCATCCGGAAGCCGTCCCACTTGGGCTCGTAGGCCCAGCCCTCCTCGTCGGGCAGGCCCTTGCGGGGCCGGGCGAGCTGCGGGGGGACGGGCGGCTGCAGCGGGAGGCTCACCCGCGGGAACCTACCCCCGCGGCTCGACGACCAGACAGGTCGTGCTCGCGTGCGCGACGAGCTTGCCGCTGTCGGCGAGCGTCAGCCGGCCCTCCGCGGTCGCGACGCGGGACCCGCGGTGCACGACGGTGCCCTCGGCGAGCATGTCGCCCGCGTCGTGGGGGACGGCGCGCACGTAGTTGACCTTCAGCTCAAGCGTCGTGTACGCCACGCCGACCGGCAGCGTGGTGTGGACGGCGCAGCCGACGGCGGAGTCCAGGAGCGTGGCGATCGCCCCGCCGTGCACGCTGCCGAGCGGGTTGAGCATCCACGGTGCGGCGGTGGCGCGGAAGACGATGCGGCCCTCCTCGACGGCGTCGATGCCGAAGTCCATCGAGGCGCCGATCGGCGGGCGCGGCAGCTCGCCGCGGGCGACGGCCCGCCAGATCTCCAGGCCGCTGAGGTGGGCGGCGGCGAGCCAGACGGGGCTCGGGTCCTCCCAGGTGAAGGTGTGGGTGCCGGCGGTGGTCATGCGAGCGCCTCCGTGGTGCGCGGGGTGGACGGGGTGACGGGCGCGGGAGCGCCGAGCGGGCCGATCGCCAGGAGCGACAGGCCGGCGGCCGCGGTCGCGGCGACCATGAGGGTCCAGGCGCCGTCGAAGGCGCCGGCGCCGTCGACGGTGCCGAGGATCGGGACGAGCAGCGCGACGCCGAGCGCGGTGCCGAACTGGCGCCCCATGGTGAGGACGGCGGCCCCGGTGGCGAACCGGTCGGGCGGCAGCGAGGCGGCGGCCGCCGAGGTGAGCGCCGGGTTGACGAGGCCGACGCCGACGCCGCTGATCACCATGCCGGGGAGGAAGTCGGTGGCGAACGCGACGTCGTCGCCCAGCCGCCACGCCCACCAGACGGCGGCGGCGCCGACGAGCAGCGCGCCGAGCGCCCCGACCCGGGCGGGGCCGAACCGCTGCCCCAGGCGCGCCCCGGGCAGGCTGCACAGCGCGGCAGTGGCGGGACCGGGGGCGATCATCAGCCCGGCGGTCAGGACGTCGCGCTGCCAGACGTCGGTGAGGAACAGGACGCCGCCGAGCAGCATGGCGGAGAACGCGACGAAGAACAGCAGGCCGCCGAGGACGGCGAGGCGGAAGCTCCGCACGCCGACGATCTCGCGCTCGAGCACGGGGGCCTCGTGCGTGACGGTGCGCCGCGCGACGATCGCCAGGAGGACCGCCGCGGCGAGCAGCAGGCCGAGCACGCGGCCGGACCCGAAGCCCCAGTCCTCGCCGTTGACGATCGCGGCGATCAGGGCGGCGATCCCGAGGGTGACCGCGACGGCGCCGAGGACGTCGATCCGCGCGCCGCGGGCGTCGGCGGCGCGGCGCTCGTGCAGGATGCGCGACCCGGCGACGATCGCGGCGAGCCCGATCGGGAGGTTGACGAGGAACACCCAGTGCCAGGAGAGCTCGACGAGGAGGCCGCCGACGGGCGGGCCGGCGGCGGCGGCGACGCCGCCGGACGCGGCCCAGATCCCGATGGCGACGGGCCGCTGCTCGGCGGTGAACTCGGGCAGCAGCAGCCCGAGCGAGGTCGGCAGCAGGAACGCGGCCCCGGCGGCCTGCACCACGCGGGCGGCGACGAGCGCCTCGACGGAGTCGGCGAGCGCGCAGGCGGCGCTGGCGAGGGTGAACACCGCGAGCCCGGCGAGGAAGGCGCGCTTGCGCCCGACCGCGTCGGCGATGCGCCCGGCCGGGACGAGCAGGGCGGCGAACACGATCGTGTACGCGTTGAGAACCCAGCTGAGGTCCCCGAGGCCGGCGCCGGAGAAGTCCGCGGCGATGTCGGGGAAGGCGATGTTGACGATGAAGAGGTCGAGGCTGGCGACGAAGACGCCGACGCACACCACGATCAGGACCTGCCAGCGACGTTCCATGGGATCCCCCGGACGACGAGTCGGTTGCTTGAAGAAACGCACCCTAGCGGCAGTGGGTTGCTTCACGCAACCCGACCCGGCTACGATCGTCGCAGCGTGCTGCGCAGCGACTACGACGGACAGACCTGCTCGATCGCCCGCACCCTCGAGGTCGTCGGGGAGCGGTGGACGATGCTCGTCCTGCGCAACGTCTTCCTCGGCCTGCGCCGCTTCGACGAGATCCAGCGCAACCTCGGCATCGCCCGCAACGTCCTCGCCGACCGGCTCGGCACGCTCGTCGAGCACGGCGTGCTCGAGAAGGTCCCCTACCAGGAGCGCCCGGTCCGTCACGAGTACCGGCTGACCGAGAAGGGCGTCGACCTCTGGCCGGTGATCGTCTCGCTCATGCAGTGGGGGGACCGCCACGCCCCGACGCCCGCCGGGCCCCCGGTGCTGCTGCGTCACCGCGACTGCGGCGGCGCGGTCTCCCGGCACCTCACCTGCGAGGCCTGCGGCGCCGCCCTCGGGCCGCGCGACGTGCGCTCGCTCCCCGGTCCCGGCGCGCCGCCGGACCACCCGCTGCTGGTCGCGCGGGGCGCGGCCGACGGCGGCTGATCCCGAGCGCCCGGCCGCCGCGGCGTCAGGCCGTCGCGCCGACCGGCACGGGCGCCGGTGCGGCCTCGTGCGGAGGGTCGGCCGGAGCGTCCGGCTCCGTGCGTGCCGGCTGGGCGGGCGCCCGGCGCGGGCGCAGGTTCAGCACCACGACCGCGCTCAGGACGAGCAGGGCGCCCGCGAGCTGCACGGCCGTGAGCGCCTCGCCGTAGATCGTCATCGCCAGGCCGACCGTGACGACCGGCTCGAAGGTCGAGACGATCGACGCCCGCGACGGTCCCACCCGCGCCATGCCCGCGAGGAACAGGGTGACCGCGCCGACGGTGGACACCAGCGCGATCGCGACGATCCACCCCGCCGCGCCGACCATCGCCCCGGGGTCGAGCTCCCCGCTCGCGAGCCAGGCGACGCCGAACGAGAACGCCGCCCCGGTGGTGATGAACGCCGACAGCGCGAACGGCTCCGCGTCGGTCGCGGCCCGATCGGTGCAGAGGATGTACGTCGCGTACGCGAGCGCGGCGCCGACCGCCATCGTGACCCCGAGGCCGTCGAGGTCGCCGACCCCGCCGCCGAGCAGCACGAGGATGCCGCCGGTCGAGGCGGCGCCCAGCGCCGCCCAGGTGCGGGCGCCCGGCGTCTCGCGGCCGGTGGTCAGCGCGCCGAGCACGACGATCACGGGGTGCAGATAGAGCAGCAGCGCCACGAGCGACGCGTCGATCCGCGTGAGCGCCCCGAAGTAGAGGCCGGACTGCGCGGCGTACCCGACGGCACCGAGGAGCAGGCCGGCCTGCACGGTCGCGCGCGACGGGGCGAAGCGCGCGGTGCCGCGCCGGTGGCGGACGGCGACGACGATCCAGAACACGAGGGCCGCGCAGACGAACCGCGCCTCGAGCAGCGAGAGGACGCCCAGGCCCGTGGCGTACGCCTCCTTCGCGAACACGGCCATGCCGCCGAACGCGGTGGCCGAGCCGAGGACGAGCGCGAGTCCACGCAGGTCGGAGGAGGGGGAAGGGGCGGGCACGGACCGCAATCTAGGCACCCGAGGTGGATCGTGCCAGCCTTGATGACCTTGCCGATCCATAGGATCGTCCTATGACACTGCTGCAGCTGCGCTACCTCCTCGCGACCGTCGAGCACGGCTCCTTCAGCGCCGCGGCCGACGCGCTGCACCTCGCGCAGCCGACGCTCAGCGAGCAGTTGCGCAAGCTCGAGCGCGAGCTCGGCGTCGAGCTCTTCCGCCGCGTCGGACGCGGCATCGTGCCGACCGAGGCGGGGCTCACGCTGCGCGACCACGCCACCGCGGTCCTCGAGGCGGTCGACGGCGCGGTCGATGCCGTCGCCGCCGTCCGCGAGCTGCGCGGTGGCGTCGCCACGTTCGGCACCTGGGGCACCGCGCGGTACTACCCGGGCGCCGAGATCGTCGCCGCGTTCCGCGCCCGCCACCCCGGTGTCCGCGTCCGCATCGTCGGCCAGAACTCCGCCGAGGTCGTCGCGATGATCCGCTCCGGCGAGCTGGAGGCGGGCATGGTCGCCCTGCCCGTGGACGACCGCGACCTCGAGATCCGCCCGATCATCGACGACGAGGTCGTGTACGTCAGCGCCCACCCCGAGCACGTGCGCACGTCACCGACGATCGAGACCGTGGCCGCCACGCCCCTGGTCCTGTCCGAGTCGACGTTCGGCACCGAGGACCCGACCCGCCGTCAGCTCGTCGAGCGCGCGCAGCGCGCGGGGGTCGACGTCGACCCGGAGATCGACGTCGAGGACATCGAGGCGGCACTCGATCTCGCCGCGCTCGGGCACGGGGCGACGATCGTCGCGCGCGGGATGCTCCGCGGCCTCGGCGACCGCGTCCCCGCGAACCTCGGCTGGACCCCGTTCGCCGAGCCGCTCGTCGACACCTTCGCGTTCGTGCACCGCCGCGGCGCGCACCTCTCCCCGGCCTCGCGCGCGTTCCTGGAGCTGGCGGAGGCGCATCTGCTCGACCTCGCCCGCGCGCTCCGCGTCTCCCCGCCCTCCCGCCGCCCGGCGCGCGGGCCCGTCACCCGCCTCGCGTGAGTGGCGGGGCGCCACGTTCAGGTCGTCGCACCAGGTTGTTGGACTAGAGCGTGCCCGCGCCGGGCAGGACCGGCCGCGTTCGGGGGACCACCACCGACCGCAGTACAGGAGACGGCATGAGGAAGTCATGGTTGGGGATCGCGGCCGCGGTCCTCCTGGGGGTCACGGCGACGTCCGCAACCGCAGCGGAGCAGCAGCCACAGCGCATCATCGGCGGCGGACCGATCCAGATCACGCAGGCGCCCTGGCAGGTCGGGCTCCTGCTCACCGACGCGAACTTCCCGTTCCGCGACAGCAGCATCCGCGGCCGCTTCATCTGCGGCGGCTCGATCGTCGACGCGACGCACATCGTCACCGCGGCGCACTGCATGTTCCCCTCGGAGGGCTACGAGGCCCAGCCGGAGGACCTCGAGGTCCTCGTCGGCGCCACGCGCCTGGGCAACGGCCTCACCGTCCCGGACGAGGGCACGCGCATCCCCGTCGCCTCGATCCAGCGCGACCAGCGCTTCGTCGACGGCGGCAACTACGCGCACGACTACACCGTCCTGACGCTCGCCCGGCCGATCCAGTTCAGCGACCGCGCGCAGCCGATCCAGCTCGCCACGCCCGAGGAGCAGGTCCTCTACCGCACCAACGGGCAGTCGGCGTTCGTCTCCGGCTGGGGCAGCACCATCCCCTACCCGGCCGACTTCCAGGGCGACCCGCCGTCGGACCGCCCGACCGACCTCAAGCAGGTCGGGGTGGACATCGTCGACGACGCCACGTGCTCGTCGATCTACTCCTCCGCCGGCCTCGACTTCACCGAGGAGGTCTGCGCCGGTGACCGCGTCAACGGCGGCCGCGACGCCTGCCAGGGCGACTCGGGCGGCCCGCTCGTCACGCTGTCCGACAACGTGCCGATCCTCATCGGCATCGTCAGCTTCGGTGGCGGCTGCGGTGACGCCCGCGCCCCCGGCGTGTACGCCGAGGTCGCCGCCCAGCGCGCGTTCCTCAAGGCCGACGCGGGCCCGGCGATCCGCAACATCGCGCGGCCGACGCTCACCGGCACCCCGCGGGTCGGCGAGACGCTGACCTGCAACCCGGGCACCTGGACGAGCGCCCCGACGTTCACCTACCGCTTCGCGCGGGTCGGCGGCGGGACCCTCAGCGGGCCGGGCGGCGCGCCCACGTACGTCCCGGTCGACGCCGACGCGGGCACCCAGGTGATCTGCGAGGTCGCGGGCACCAACGCGGCGGGCACCCGGACCGTGCAGACGACCGCGGTCACCATCGCCGCCCGTCCGCAGGCCCCGGCGCCCACCCCGACCCCGACCCCGCAGCCGCCGAGCACGCCCGGTCCCGACCGGGTCGCGCCGCAGATCACGTCGCTGACGATGACGTCGATCTTCCGGCCCACCACGACCGGCTCGTCGCCGTTCGCGACCGCCAGCGCGGTCACCCGTCGCGGCGGCCGGCTGTCGTTCCGCCTCAGCGAGGCGGCCCGCGTGCAGCTGACCATCACCCGGCTCGCCAACGCGGTCGGCCCGAAGAGCCGCTGCGGCTTCGCCCGCACGAAGGCCAGCGACCTCAAGCGGGTCGCGCTGCAGACCCGGTCGCTCGCCGCCGGGCGCAACACGCTCACCGTCTCCGGGCGCGTGAACGGCCGGCCGCTCCCGCGCGGCCGCTACGCGGTCCGCCTGCACGCCCGTGACGCCGCGGGCAACCTGGCCTCCCCGCGGACGGTGACGTTCACCGTCTGCTGAGCCCGGCCCACCCCCGTCGCGACGCGTCAGTCGCGGCGGGGGGCCGCCGTCCCGCCGCGCAGCACGCGCAGGAACGCGTCGCTGGCCCGCGGCGACAGGTTGTGCAGCACCCCGAGCAGCCGCACGATCGACGGGAACGCCAGCCCGCGACGGTCCTGCTCCACCGCCTCGACGATCTTCCGCGCGAGGTCCGGCGCCGGCGCCGCGTCCGGGCCGCCCCGGTACCAGTCCGGCATCGTCGCCTTCTCGTGGTCGTGCAGCGACGTCGCGATCTCCCCGGGAACACCGTCGTCAGCGACACGCCCGTGCCGCTGAGCTCGTGCCGCAGCGCCTCGGCGAACATCCGCTGCGCCGCCTTCGTCGCGCCGTACACCGCCGCCCACGGGAACGACCGCAGCGCCGCCCCGGACGACACCACGACGATGTGCCCGTGCGCCGCGTCCAGCAGGTGCGGCAGCCCGTGGTGGACCGTGTACAGCGTCCCGTACCAGTTGATGTCCGTCATCCGCCGGGCGTGCTCCAGCGGCTGGTCGCGGAACGGCCCGTAGTGCGTGATCCCCGCGTTGGCGACCAGCAGGTCCAGGCCCCCGGCCTGCGCGACGAACCCGTCGATCGCCGCCCGGACCGCCTCGTCGTCGGAGACGTCGCACGCGAACACGTGATGGGACCCGGGCAGCGACGCGGCGAGCTCCGCCAGCTCCTGCTCGTTGCGGGCCGCGAGCCCGACGACCGCGCCGCGCGCCGCCAGCTCCTGCGCCAGCGCGCGCCCGATCCCGCGTGAGGCGCCCGTGACGAACGCTCGTGTGCCCGGTCCGATCTCCATCGCGCGAGCGTACCCGGACACCGGTCGATCGGACGCTACGATCGAGGCCATGAGCGCTCCGCACGCCACCGTCGCCGAGGAGGAGTACCTCCAGACCCTGTTCTGGCTCCACGAGGTGGGCCTGCCGATGACGGGCGCCAACGTCGCCCGCGCCATGCAGCTCTCCGCCCCGACCGTCCACGAGATGATCGGCCGCCTCGAGCGTGACGGCTACATCGAGCGCGGCCCCGACAAGGTCATCGCCTTCACCTCCACCGGCCAGGAGCACGCCGAGGGCATCGTCAGCCGCCACCGGCTCATCGAGCGCTACCTCACCGACGTCGTCGGCGTCCCCTGGGACGACGTGCACGAGGAGGCCGAGCGGCTCGAGCACGCCATGAGCCCCCGGTTCGAGGCGTACATGCGCCGCGCGATCGGCGACGCCACCACCTGCCCGCACGGCCACCCGATCGAGGTCGGGCAGCGCGGCGAGGCCGTCCCGCTCGCCGACGTCGAGCTCGGCGCCAGCGTCGAGATCATCCGCTTCGAGAACGAGGCCGAGGACCTCCTGCACTACCTCAAGGAGTCCGGCCTGGAACCCGGCCTCACCGGCACCCTCGACAGCAAGGACGAGGACGCCGTCGTCGTCCTCGCCGCCGACGGCCGCCGCTGCTCGGTCACCCCCTCCGTCGCCGAGACGATCAGCGTCACCGCCGACCCCAGCCCGCCCTCGCGCACCGCGCTGCCTGACCAGCTCGTCCTCGCCAAGGACAAGTGGGGCATGTGACCTCCGGGGCGTCCGGGCGCCCCTGACGGTCCGCGCCGGAGGTCCGACCCCGGGCCGTGCGCCCGCGACCGCCGTGCGAAGCCCGCGCCTGGTGGAGGGAGACGTACGGCGGTCGCCGGCACCGGCTGCGCGACCGCGGGTGTCCGCGGCGGCTCAGAGCGCGACGTGCCCGGTGACGACCGTGGTCGTCGCGCCCGCGACCCAGACGTCGCCGTCGGCGGCGGACACGTGGACGCGGCCGTCGCGGCCGATCGCGGTGCCCTGACGGGCGACGTACGGCTCGGCGAGCAGGCCGTCACCGAGCAGCCACTGCCCGAGCGACGCGTTCAGCGACCCGGTCACCGGGTCCTCCGCGACCGTCCCGTCCTCGGGGAAGAACGCGCGGACCTCGAGCTCGTGCCCCGCCCCCGGCGCGGTCACCGCGGCCAGCCCGAGCTTCAGCGCCAGCGCGTGCGGGCGCCGGACCGCGAGGACGTCCTCGGCGCTGCGCAGCAGCACGCCCAGCCAGCCCGGCCCGTTGTCGACCCAGCGGGCGGCGACCACCCGGTCGGCCGACAGGCCGCAGGCCTCGAGCACGTGCGCGAGATCCTCCGCGTCGACGGGGCCGTCGCGGACCAGCGGCGGTGCCGCGAACGCGAGCAGCCCGCCCGCCGTGCGGCGCAGCTGCACCGGGCCCGCGGCGCACTCCTGCACCACGCGCTCCGCCGGCCGGCCGTCGAGCCACGCGTGGCAGGTGCCGAGCGTCGGGTGTCCCGCGAACGGCAGCTCGCCGCCGGGCGTGAAGATCCGCACCGCGTAGTCGGCGCCCGAGCCCGGGGTGGGCGGCAGCACGAACGTCGTCTCGGAGAGGTTCGTCCAGCGGGCGAACGCCTGCATCTCCGCGGTCGACAGCCCGGTCGCGTCGAGGACGACGGCGACCGGGTTGCCCGTCCCCGGCGCGGTGCCGAAGACGTCGACCTGGGCGAACGGCCGGCGCAGCGTCAGGCCGCGGTCGGGTCCTTGACGATGCGGATGTACGGCTTGGGCTCGTCCCAGCCCTCCGGGTACTTCTCCTTCGCGGCATCGTTGCTCACCGAGCCGGCGATGATCACGTCCTGGCCGGGCTGCCACTGGGCGGGCGTCGCGACCTGGTGGTTGGCGGTCAGCAGCAGCGAGTCGACGACGCGCAGGACCTCGTCGAAGTTGCGGCCCGTGGTCATCGGGTAGATGAGGACGAGCTTGATCTTGCGGTCCGGCCCGACGACGAAGACGTTGCGCAGCGTCGCGTTCTGGGCGGGGGTGCGGGCGGTCGGGTCGCCGTCGACGTCCGCGGGGAGCATGCCGTAGGCCTTCGCGACGGCGTGGTCGACGTCGGCGATGATCGGGTAGTTGACCGCGCTGCCCTGGGTCTCCTCGATGTCCTTGCTCCACTCGGAGGAGCCCTCGACCGGGTCGGTCGAGATCGCGAGGATCTTCACGCCGCGCTTGTCGAACTCGCCCTTGATCGAGGCCATGTAGCCGAGCTCGGTCGTGCACACCGGCGTGAACGCGCGCGGGTGCGAGAACAGGACCGTCCAGCCGTCGCCGGCCCAGTCGTAGAAGCTGATCGGGCCGTCGGTGGTGTCGGCCTGGAAGTCGGGGGCGGTGTCGCCGATGGTCAGCGTGGGCATGCGGGGATCTCCTTCATCAAAGGGGGAATGCCGATCGGGTTTTCGATCATAACGGGGTGGGGTCGTCGGCCTGGCGCGCCGCTGCTAGCGTCGCGCGACCATGCCGCGTCGCCTCCTCCCGCCGGCCCTGCTCGGCGCCGCCCTGCTCCTCGCCGCGCCCACCGCCGCGACCGCCGCGCCGGCCGACCGCGCGAGCGCGCTGGCGGCCTGGCAGGCCGCCCAGGTCGACGCCGCCGTCCCCGCGGGCTGGACCGGGGCCGTCGGCGGCTGCGACCCCGGGAACGAGAGCGACGCCTCGCGCGCGGCGACGCTCCGCACGATCAACACGCTGCGCTCGTTCGCCGGCGTCCCGCCGGTCACGCTCTCCGACGAGTACAACCGCAAGGCGCTCGCCGCCGCGCTGATGATGCGCGCCGCGTCCGACCTCAGCCACGACCCGGGCCCGGCCTGGCCCTGCTCCTCGGCCGAGGGCCGCGAGGGCGCCGCCTCCAGCAACCTCTTCCTCGGCCTCGCCGGGCCGGCCGCGATGGTCGGCTACGTCGACGACGAGGGCGTCGCCTCGCTCGGGCACCGCCGCTGGGTGCTCAACCCGGCCGCCACGACCTTCGGCACCGGGTCCACCGGTGCGCGCGACGGCAGCGGCCCGCCGACGAACGCCCTCTGGGTGTTCGGCCCCAGCGCCCCGGTCGCGCCCGGCACGCTCGTCGCCTGGCCGCCCGCGGGGTGGACGCCCTGGGAGTGGGTGTTCGCCGACTGGACGGTCGCCGTCGGCGGCGACGGCCAGACCGTCGACCTGTCCGCCGCCACCGTGACCGTGACGCTCGACGGCGCGCCGCTCACCGTCAGCGGCATCCGCGACATGGGACCGGGCTACGGCAGCGGGCGCACGCTCTCCTGGCAGGTCGCCGTCCCGCCGACCGCGCGGACGGGCGACCACGTCCTCGAGGTCACCGTGGGCGGCGCCACCGTCGACGGCGCGCCCACCCCGATCAGCTGGCGCGTGTCGGCGTTCCGGGCCCAGGGCACGGGCGGCGGCACGGGCGGCGGGGGCGGCGGCACGGGCTCGGGCGGTGGCACCGGCACGGGTGGCGGCTCCGGCTCCGGCGGTGGGACCACCACCTCGGTGAGCTTCACCCGTCGCCCCGCGATCACGGGCGCCAGCCGCGGGACGACCCGCGTCGGCGCGCTCCTGCGGGCCCGGACCGGGCTGCGTGGCGCGACCCGCACCACGTACCGCTGGCGTCGCGACGGCGCGACGATCCGGGGCGCGACGCGCTCCTCCTACCGGGTGACGCGCCGCGACCGCGGCCGGCGGATCAGCGTGCGGATCACCGGCCGTGACGCGGCGGGCCGCACGGTGGTCGCGACGAGCGCCACCGTGCGGGTCCGGCGGTAGCCCCGGGGCTACAGCGAGCGGTAGGCGTCGGCGAGGCGCTTGATGCCCTCGTCGATCTGATCGGCCGTCACGCCCGAGTAGGCGAGCCGCAGCGTGTTCTGTCCGCCCTCGAGCAGGAAGTCCGTGCCCTTCACGAACGCGACGCCGCGCTCGTTGGCCGCGTCGAACAGCCGGTCGACGTCGGTGCCCTCCGGCAGCGACACCCACATGAAGTAGCCGCCGTCCGGCGCGACGAACTCCGCCTCCGGCAGCTCGCGCGCGAGCGCGGCCGTCAGCAGGTCGACGCGCTCCTCGAGCGCCGCCTTGACGGTGGCGATCGAGCGGTCGAGCCCGCCGCTCACGCAAAACTTGTGGACGATCGACTGCGCGACCTGGTTCGGCGAGATGTACGTGTTCGTCGCCCGCTTGGCGATCGCGGCGATGACGTCCTTGGGCCCGACGAGGTAGCCGACGCGGATGCCCGGGCACACCGTCTTGGAGAACGAGGAGGCGTAGACGACGTTCTGCGTGTCGGCGCCGCCGTCGAGGTCGAGCATCGTCTCCAGCGACTCGCCGCGGAAGCGGATCGCCACGTACGGGTCGTCCTCGAAGATCGTGAAGCCGTACTGCTTGGCCAGCGCCAGGAGCGCCTGCCGCTTCGCCAGCGACAGCGTGTAGCCGGCGGGGTTCTGGAAGTTCGGGATGATGTGCGCGAGCGTCGGGCGGACCCCGGACTCGAGCAGCTGCGCGAGCTCGTCGGTGTCGATGCCGTCGGGCTGCAGGGAGACCATGTGGACCTCCGCGCCGCGCCCCTTCAGCGACAGCAGCGTGCGGTCGTAGGTCGGCTTCTCGACGATCACCGGCTTGCCGGACTCGACGAGCTCGTCGAACAGGAACGCGTCGGCCTGCATCGAGCCGTTCGTGACGAGCACGTTCTCGGGCGCCACGCCGTGACGCTCGGCGATCCACGCGCGCAGCGGCACGTAGCCGATCGACGTGCCGTAGCCGGTGGTGCCCGCCGGGTCCTCGGTGAACGCCTGGGCGGCCGCGGCCTTCAGGCCCTCGATGTCGACGATGTCGAGGGACGGGGCGCCGCGGGCGAAGGAGATCGTGTCAGCCATGTCTCGCACTCTACGGATGGGGCTTTCCGAGCGCCCATCGGCACGCCGCCGGGTTCGTGCTTGACTCACCGCACCGTTGTGCCGACAGTGGTGTTCGAGCCCACGCGTGCCCCGCCCGACCGTCCCCCATCGCCTGCTGACCCTCGGCGCCGCCTGCGGCGCGAGCTTCGCGCTCGCCGCCGGCGCGGCGCTCGCGCTCGACGCGGACCTGCCCGGATCGGGGCCGGACACCACGCCGACCGCGACGGCCGCGGCGGCGAAGAAGCCCGCCGCGGGGCGTGGGCCGAAGGGCCCACGGGGCCTGCGCGGCTTGACGGGCCGGCGCGGCCCGCAGGGCGCGCGCGGGGCGACCGGGGAGACCGGTGTCGGCGGCGCGCAGGGTCCCGCGGGGCGCGAGGCGATCGTGCTGCAGCCGATCTCGATCAACTGGCAGAACGGCCAGTCCACCGGCCGCGACCGCGCGACCTTCACGGCGCCGGGCATCGGGCAGGGCCAGGTGATCTGCTCGCGCGACGCGCAGATGATCACCTTCCGCCGCTACGACCAGCGCAACGACGTCGCCCTGTGGGCCGCGAAGGTCTTCGACCGCTCCGACGGCCAGAGCGTCTTCGACGTCAAGCGTGGCCTCCTCACCCAGTTCACGGGCGAGGAGGTCAACGAGGGCTTCAACCTCACCGCCGACGCGCTCCGGGGCGACGGCGCCTACCGGGGGTCATCGCCAGCCACGGCGACCGCTCCGGCCCGGGGGTCCGGGCCCGGCACCGACCGCCTTCCACCTGACCTTCCACTGGCGCTTCGGCGACCAGTTCGGCGACCGCTGCTACGTCGCCGGCTCCTTCACCACCGAGAGGTGACCATGACGTCCCGCCGCACGCTCCTGCTCGCCACCGTCCTCAGCGCCGTCCTCGGCGTGCTCGCCGTCGGCGCGGTCTCGGGCGCGGTCACGGGGGGCTCGTCCTCGTCGTCGTCCTCGTCGGGCTCGGAGCGGCCGACCGCGTCCGCCGCCGCGACGAAGAAGTAGACGAGCTCGCGGCGCGGCCCGCGCGGCCCGCGCGGTCCCCGGGGCCTGCGCGGCCGGACCGGTCCGCGCGGCGCCACCGGGCTCGTCGGCCCGCAGGGCGCGCCGGGCGCGCAGGGGCCGCAGGGCCCGGCGGCGGTCGAGGTCGCGCGGTCGCTGACCGTCAACTGGACGCAGAACCGCTTCGCGGGCCGGGAGAGCGCGTCGGCGACGCTGCCCTCGGTCGGCCGGGTCGACGTCGTCTGCACCGACGCCGAGCAGGTCCTGCAGCTCACGCCCGCCCGGGGCGACCAGCGCACGGCGCTGGGCCTGCAGCGCTTCGAGGGCACGACCGGCAGCCACCAGCAGCTGCTGTCGACCGGGCCCGCGGACCCGATCCGGGTGACGCTGCCGCCCAACGGCATGCTCACCGGGACGATCAGCCTGCAGCCGGTCGCGGGGGACGGCGGCGCGGGTCCGGCGCCGGCGACCTTCACGCTCTCCTCGGCGTACGTGGTCAACGACGGCGCCAACAACAGCTGCCACGTCGCCGCGCAGATCCTCGCCGCCGGTAGCTGATCCGCCATCGCGGCGGACGGATGTCCGGCACGGTCGTCCCGGAAATCGGTCGATGGTGGCCGGGATGACCGACGTCGCCCTCCGTGTCCTGATCGTCGACGACGATCCCGCCTACGGGCGTCTCGCCGGGCTGCTGCTCGAGGAGGCGCGCCCCGGAGTGGTGCAGACCCGCACCGCCACGACGCTCGCCGCGGCCCTCGCCGCCGGGCCGTGGGAGCCCGGGTGCGTGCTGCTGGACCTGAGCCTGCCGGACGGCGGCGGCCTCGACGCGGTCGCGCGGCTGCGGGACGGCGGGGTGGATGCGCCGGTGCTCGTGCTCAGCGGGCGGACCGATCCCGGGATCGCCGATGAGGCGGTGGCCCGTGGCGCCGCCGGCTTCCTGCCCAAGGGCCGCGAGCTCGACGGTGGGCTCGCGGCGGCCGTCGCCGCGATCGCGCCCTGCCCTGTCAGCTGAACGTTTGCGTATATTTAGGGCGTGACCTCCTCCTCGCCCTCCACGAAGGCCGACGTCGTCGTCGTCGGCTCCGGCCTCGCCGGCCTCGTCGCCACCGCCGAGCTCGCCGACGCGGGCCGCCGCGTCATCCTCGTCGACCAGGAGCCCGAGGCCTCCTTCGGCGGTCAGGCCTTCTGGTCGCTCGGCGGCCTGATGTTCGTCGACAGCCCCGAGCAGCGCCGCTGCCGCGTCAAGGACTCCGTCGAGCTCGCGCTCCAGGACTGGATGGGCACCGCCGGCTTCGACCGCGAGGAGGACCGCTGGCCGCGCGCGTGGGCGGAGGCGTACGTGCACTTCGCCGCGGGCGAGAAGCGCTCGTGGCTGCACCAGCAGGGCATGCGCTGGCTGCCGAACCCCGGCTGGCCCGAGCGCGGCGGCTACCACGCCGACGGCCACGGCAACTCGGTCCCGCGCTTCCACATCACCTGGGGAACCGGCCCGGGCGTCGTCGCGCCGTTCGAGCGGCGGGTCCGCGAGGCGGTCGCGCGCGGGCTCGTGCAGCTGCGCTTCCGTCACCGCGTCACCGGCCTGACCGTCACCGACGGCGCCGTGACCGGGGTCACGGGCGAGGTGCTCGCGCCGTCGTCCGTGGGTCGCGGGGAGGAGAGCTCCCGGGACGTCGTCGGCGACTTCGCGCTCGAGGCGGACGCGGTCGTCGTCACCACCGGCGGCATCGGCGGCAACCACGAGCTCGTGCGCCGCAACTGGCCCGCGCGCCTGGGGCAGGCACCGGAGCGGATGCTCAGCGGCGTCCCGGCGCACGTCGACGGCCTGATGCTCGGCGTCGCGCGTGAGGCGGGCGCCAGCGAGATCAACGGCGACCGCATGTGGCACTACGTCGAGGGCATCCACAACTGGGATCCGATCTGGCCGCGCCACGCGATCCGGATCATCCCGGGCCCGTCCTCGATGTGGTTCGACGCGACCGGCCGCCGGCTCCCCGGGCCGCTGTACCCGGGCTTCGACACGCTCGGCACGCTCGACCACATCATGCGCACGGGCCACGACTACACGTGGTTCGTCCTGACGCAGAAGATCATCGAGAAGGAGTTCGCGCTGTCGGGCTCCGAGCAGAACCCGGACACGACGTCCAAGAGCCTGCGCGCCGTGTTCAAGGAGCGGCTGGCGAGCGGCCCGCCGTCCCCGGTGCAGGCGTTCATGGACAAGGGCGAGGACTTCATCGTCGAGCGCGACCTGCGGACGCTCGTCGCGCGGATGAACGCGCTGACCGGCGAGGACCTGCTCGACCACGACGAGCTCGAGCGCCAGATCGTCGCGCGCGACCGCGAGATCACCAACGCGTACGCGAAGGACGGTCAGGTCACGGCGATCCACGGGGCGCGCCAGTACTTCGCCGACAAGATCACGCGCGTCGCGGCACCGCACCGCATCCTCGACCCGGAGGCGGGTCCGCTGGTCGCGGTGCGTCTGTCGATCCTCACGCGCAAGTCGCTGGGCGGCCTGGAGACCGACCTCGACGCGCGCGTCCTGCGCCCGGACGGCGAGCCGCTGCCGGGCCTGTACGCGGCGGGCGAGGTGGCCGGCTTCGGCGGTGGCGGCATGCACGGCTACCGGGCGCTGGAGGGCACCTTCCTCGGTGGCTGCCTGTTCAGCGGTCGGGTCGCGGGCCGCGCGCTGGCGCAGGCGCTGGGCAGCGGCCGGCGTCAGTCCGGCCAGATGGCGCCGACGACGAGCTCGACCGACGTGCCCGCCGGATCGCGCACGTAGACGGACCGGCCGCCGAGCGGCCAGGTGATCTCGGCCTCGACCTCGATGCCCGCGGCGGCGAACCGCCGTCGCGCGGCGGCGAGGCCGTCCTCGTCCACGGTGAACGCGACGTGCCCGTCCCCTTCGGCGCCGTGCGGCGGCACGAACCGGCCGGCCGCCGTCGTGCGGTCGGGGTCGAACAGCAGCAGGACCGACCCGCTGGCGCCGACGCGCAGCGCCGCGTAGGTGTCGTTGGGCGCGACGACGACCCGCAGCCCGATCACGTCGCGGTAGAAGGCGACCGCGGCCGGCAGGTCCCGCGTGTACAGCGCCACCTCGTGCACCCCGAGCGGCCCAGGGCCCTGCGCGCCGCCGCCACCCTGCGCCTCATCGCCACCCTGATGCGTGTGAACGGACATTTCCAGACCCTAGAGGGGCGGGAGATGGACAGTCCGGGCGTGGTCCTGAACGCCGCGCGATCAGGGTCGCGCGGTGCCCGCCCCGTCAGCGCGCGCGCCGCACGGCGCTGCCTGTCCATCTCCCGCCCCCAGGAGGGCTGGAAATGTCCGTTCACCCACCGCCAGGGGGACCACGCGCCTGGCCCCGGCGCCGCCCCGCCTCCGCCTGCAGGGTCGGCACGCGCCCGCCCGCCGCGCCGCGGCCCCGCCACCCGCCGGGCGGCCGCCCTACCCGGGCGGCCGCGCGGTCAGCTCGACGAGGTGGCCCGCCGGGGAGCGCACCTGGGTGCGGGGGGCGTCCCAGTACTCGCGCCGCGGCGCGGCCTCGTGGCCGGCGGCGCGCAGGGCGGCGACGGTGTCGTCGTAGGCGGCCGCGACGACGGCGACGTGCCCGGTCACCGGGACGACGGGCGCCGCGACGGTGAGCAGGTGGATCTGGGAGCCGTCGCGGGACTGCACCCACCGCGACCGCTCGGCCAGCGACGGGTCCGGCGGCGTGACCTCGCGGAAGCTCAGCAGCGCCCAGAACGCGACCTCGGCGTCGGTCGACGCCGTCGGGACCTCGAGGCCGACGTGGTGGATCACGCGCCGGTGACGAGCGCGACGTTGCGCTCGTGGATCTTCTTCTGCTCGGGGGAGCGCCGCGCGATCGGCAGGGCCGAGGCGCTGCCCGCGGGGTCGCGCTCCAGCGCCGCCAGGTACGCGTCGTCCTCGCGCAGGATCGCGAGCGCGCGCTGCGCGTCGAGGACGGCCCCGTGCCCGGGCACGACGTGGTCGGCCTGCTCGGCCAGCGGCGCGAGCCGTCGCAGGGTCGCCCGGTACTCCGACACCGAGCCGCCGGGCGAGAGCATCGGGATCTCGCAGGGGGACACGTGGTCGCCGCAGACGAGCACGCGCGCCCACGGGATCCACACCGCCATGCCGTCGGCGGTGTGCCCGCCGGTCGGGTGCAGCTCGAGCGCCTGCTCGCCGATGTCGAGGTGCCCGGGGACGGGGAGCGCCTGCACGTCCCCCAGGCGCAGGGTGCCGGCGCGCTCCACGTAGTGCTCGTCGTCGAAGGCGCGCAGGCGCCGCGCCGCATCCCCGGGCTCGGCCCGCAGGCGCGCCGCGGTCGTCTCCGCGACGCCGAGGGGCGCGTCGGGGAACGCGAGCCGCGCGAGCAGGTGGTCCCAGTCGGCGTGCGTGGCGAGCAGGCCGCTGAGCGGGAACCCGGCCTGCTGCACGAGCGTCGGGAGCAGCTCGAGCTCGGTCGGGAAGACGGGGGAGTCGACGACGAACGCCTCGTCGCCGGACCGGACGATCGTGCACGTGGTCTGCCACGCCGCCGAGGTGGCGACGAGGACGTCCGCGTGCAGCGCGACGACGCGCACGGTTCCGCGGCGCGCCTAGGCGCCGAGGAGCTTGGCCGCCTCGAGGAGGGTCTTGACCTCGGCCGTGGGCTTCTTCTGCCCCGACTCGAGGACCTCCTTGTTGCGGTTGACCCAGATGACCGGGACCTTCGCCTTCAGGCACGGCTCGATGTCGTGGTAGTGGCTGCAGCCGATGTGCACCCACCCCTTCTTGCCGCCGATGCGCCGCGCGAACTCGGTGAAGTGCGCCGGGTCGGGCTTGTAGGAGCGGACCTGCTGGGCGGTGACGACGAGGTCGAAGTCGCCCGGGATGTGGCGCCGGGTCTGGCCGAGGAGCTTGTCGTCGACGTTGGAGATCAGGCCGGTCTCGAACTTCTTGCGGAACTTGTTCAGCTGGGTGTTCGTCTCCTTGAACGCCGCCCAGCGCTGGACGGAGTCCGGGAGGAAGCCGGAGCGCGACGGCTCCAGCGGCCAGCCGATCCGCTTGGCGATCTCGACCGCGGTGCGGCGCAGGACCTCGGCGTACAGCTCGTAGGAGCCGCCCTCGACCTCGCGGGAGATCTCGTGGAACAGCGGGATGATCTCGCTCGGGTCGTCGATCGTGAACCCGTCGCGCGCCGCCTCCTTGCGGAAGGCGTCGTAGATCCCCTTCTCCCAGTCGATCAGCGTGCCGTAGACGTCGAAGGTGACCCACTGGATCTTCGCTGGGAGTGCCATAGGCGGGGCATTGTGCCATTTCGCCGGGCCGTCCCGCCGTCCGGGTGGGGTCGCCCGCGGCGGCGCACCGCGCCGGGCAACCGCGGCCTATAGCATCGCCCGCGCTATGGACCTCCTCGAATATCAGGGCAAGCAGCTCTTCGGTCGGCACGGGCTCGCGGTGTCCGACGGCAAGGCTGTCACCACCGTCGACGACGCCGTCGCCGCCGCGAACGAGATCGGGTACCCGGTCGTCGTCAAGGCGCAGGTGCTCATCGGCGGACGCGGCAAGGCCGGCGGCGTCAAGCTCGCCGCCAACGAGGAGGAGGCGCGTGAGCACGCGACCAACATCCTCGGCCTCGACATCAAGGGCCACATCGTGCGGACCCTGTGGATCGAGTACGCCTCGGACATCGACACCGAGTACTACGCGTCGATCCTGCTCGACCGCTCGGCGAAGAAGCCGCTCGTCATGTTCAGCGTCGAGGGCGGCGTCGACATCGAGCAGGTCGCCGAGGAGACGCCCGAGAAGCTCATCAAGCAGAACGTCGACCCGCTCGTCGGGCTGACGAAGGAGCAGGCGCTCGACATCGCCACCAAGGGCGGGGCCGCCGAGGACGTCATCGACGGCGTCGCCGACGCGCTCGTCGCGCTCTACGAGGTCTGGATCGAGGAGGACGCGAGCCTCACCGAGATCAACCCGCTGATCATCACGCCGGACCGCAAGGTCAAGGCGCTCGACGCGAAGGTCACGCTCGACGGCAACGCGCTGTTCCGTCACCCGGAGAACGCCGACCTCGGCGACTCGGCCAACGCCGACCCGATCGAGCTGAAGGCCAAGGAGCAGGGCGTCACCTACGTCAAGCTCGATGGCGACATCGGGATCATGGGCAACGGCGCCGGGCTGGTCATGTCGACGCTGGACGTCGTCGCGCAGTACGGCGGCAAGCCCGCGAACTTCCTCGACGCCGGTGGCGGATCGGACGCCGAGACGGTCCAGAAGGCGATCGAGCTGATCCTCGCCAACGAGAACGTCAAGGCGGTCCTGCTGAACATCTTCGGCGGCATCACCCGCTGCGACGAGGTCGCCAAGGGCCTCGTCGGCGCGTTCGAGGCGCTGAAGCCGACCGTGCCGTTCGTCGTGCGCCTGGACGGCACGAACGACGTCGCGGGCCGCAAGATCCTGGAGGAGGCCGCACTGCCCAACGTGCAGGCCGCGACGACGATGGACGGGGCGGCCGAGCAGGTCGTCGCCGCCGCGAAGGGGAACGCCTGATGTCCATCCTGATCGACAACGACACGAAGCTCGCCGTCGCCGGCATCACCGGCCGTGAGGGCTCGTTCCACACGCTGAACAACCGCGCGTACGGCACGAACGTCGTCGGCGGCATCAACCCGAAGAAGGCCGGCGAGAACGTCGAGGGCATCCCGGTCTTCGCGAACTGGGCCGACACGGTCGCCGAGACCGGCGCCAACACGGCGATGATCTTCGTGCCGCCGCCGTTCGCGGCCGCGTCCGCGCTGGAGGCCGCCGAGGCCGGCGTCGAGCTCGTGGTGATCATCACCGAGGGCATCCCGGCGCACGACGAGCTCAAGCTCTACAACACGGTCAAGGCCAAGCACCCGGGCACGCGGCTGATCGGCCCGAACTGCCCCGGCTTGCTGTCCCCGGGGAAGGCGAACGTCGGCATCATCCCGGCGTCGTTCTTCAAGGAGGGCAACGTCGGCGTCGTGTCGCGCTCGGGCACGCTGACCTACCAGATCGGCAACGAGCTGGCCCAGGCCGGCTTCGGCAACTCCTCGATCGTCGGCATCGGCGGCGACCCGGTCCCGGGCTCGTCGTTCATCGACATCATCGAGCTGTTCGAGCAGGACGACCAGACCGAGCTGATCGTCATGTCCGGCGAGATCGGCGGCTCCGCCGAGGAGGAGGCCGCCGAGTACATCAAGGCGAACGTCTCCAAGCCCGTCGTCGGCTACATCGCGGGGTTCACCGCCCCGGCCGGCAAGCAGATGGGCCACGCGGGCGCGATCGTGTCCGGCTCGGCCGGCACCGCCGCTGCGAAGGCCGAGGCGCTGGAGGCCGTCGGCGTCCAGGTCGGCCGGACCCCGACGCAGGTCGCGAAGATCGCGATGGAGATCCTCGGCGCGTAGCCGTTGCGCGCCCTCCGAGCCGTCCCGAACGCCCCGGTCCACCGGGGCGTTCGTCGTGCCGGTGGCCGCGCAGCCGGTCCGGGCGCCGTCGTCCGGTCGGCCACGGGTGTCCGACCGGACGATCGTCCGATCGGACGATGAAGGCGGCCGTCGCTCCGGGCAGTCTTCCGTCCGTGCCCTGGGGCAGGACACGCCATCTCGCCGTTCCCGTCGCGCTCGCCGCAGGACTCGGCGCGCCCGCGGACGCCGTCGCCGTCCCGGTGGGCGTCGATCTCGCGCGCCCCGACGGCGACGCGCTGCGCCTCGTCGGAGACCGCGGCGACAGCGCCGCGTACACCGTCGCCCCCGCCGGTGACGTCAACGGCGACGGGGTCGGCGACCTCGTGCTCGGCGCCCCGTACGCCGACTACAACCGCCGGCGCGACAGCGGCTCGGTCTACGTCGTCTACGGGCGGCGCCCGTTCGACGGCGTCGACCTCCACTTCCTCGAGACGCGCGGCGGTGGGTTCCGGATCGACGGCATCGCCGCCGGCGAGCGGTTCGGCACCGCGGTGGCGGGCGGACGGGATCTCGACGGGGACGGCTTCGGCGACATCGTCGTCGGCGCGCCGAACGCCACGTTCCTCGGTCGTCGCGAGGCCGGCGTCGCCTACGTCGTCTACGGGGGGCCGCGCAACGGCGCGGTCGACCTCGCGAACGCCCCGCTGGACGCCTACGACGTGATCGGCGGTCGCTCGCCGCAGGACCACACCGGCCGCAGCGCCGCGCTGACCGCGGACGCCACCGGCGACGCGGTGCCCGACGTGCTGCTCGGCGCGCCCGACGCGGACAGCCGCGTGCCCGGCGCCACGACCGCGAACACGCGCACCGGCTCCGCCTACCTCGTCACGGGCCAGCGCGCCCGGCGCGGCGTCCCCGTGGACCTCGCCGCCGCCCCGGGCGACGTCCGCCAGCTCGACGGCTCGGTCACCTCCGAGCGGGTCGGGGCGAGCGTCGCCGACGCCGGGGACGTGAACGGCGACGGCACCGGGGACCTCCTGCTCGGGGCGCCGACCGCCGACCGCAACGACCGGGTCGACAGCGGCAGCGCCTACGTCGTCTTCGGACGCGACGAGCGGTCGGTCCTCAGCCTCAGCCTGCTCACCCCGTCGCTCGGCTATCGCGTCGACGGCGCGTCGACCGGCGCCCGCCTCGGCCAGGCGGTCGCGGGGCTCGGCGACATGAACGGGGACCGCCGCGCCGACGCGATCCTGGGCAGTCCGGGGGCCGCCGTCGGCACGCGCCGCAGCGCCGGCCGGGCGACCGTCGTCTACGGGCAGACCGCCCGGCTGCGCCTCGACGCCCGCGCGCTCGGGACGGCGGGGTTCTCGATCCTGGGTGCGGCGGCGGGCGACGCGGCGGGCGCCGCGGTGGCGGGCGCGGGGGACGCGAACGCCGACGGGCTGGCCGACGTGGTCGTCGGCGCCTACGACGCGGACAACAACTGTCGCGGCGGCTCGGGCTCGGCCTACGTCGTGTACGGCAAGTTCGGCCGCGCGCCCGTCTACCTCTCCCGGCTGCAGCCCGCGCGCGGGTACCGCGTCGACGGCGCTCGTCCCGGGGACCGGCTGGGCTGGTCGGTCGGCAACGCCACCGGGTTCGCCGGGCCGGGGCCGGTCGTGATCGCGGGCTCGTACTCGGTGAACGCGCCGCGGCCGTTCGCCGGTGCCGCCTACGCGCTGCGCCGCGGCGTGCGCAAGACCGCCTCGCGTCGCTACGCGACCCGCCTGCCGCTGCGGGTGCTGCGCCGCCCGGGTGGTCGCGCGCGCGACTACGAGGGCTTCCTGTCGATCCCGGTCGAGGCGACGGCCGGTCCGATCCGCGACGTCTACGCGGCGGTCTACACCTTCGGCGGCCGCCGGATCGGCAGCACGAGCGTCCCGCGGCTCGCCGGGCGCCGTCAGCTCGACCTGCGCCTGCGCGAGCGGCTGCGTGGCGGCGGCTACACCGTCGTGGTCAGCGGTCAGCCCGATCCGGCCCGCTACTGCGGGCGGAAATCCCGCGAGCTCGTGCTGAGGTTCCGCTGATGGCGCGCGCAACCCGGATCCCAGCGACTGCAGCGATGGTGAGGTTCCCCGTCATTTGCAGCGTTTTCGCCTACGACATCTCGCCGGAACATCCGGGGTCGACTGCTACTGTCCGCCCCTGTTCGCGCGGCCTCCGGCTGCCGATCACCTACCGGACGGATCACCACGACAGGACCTCCCATGCCGGGCGCTGAACGCGACATCACCTCCACCCTGAGCGAGCTCGAGCGCAAGCTCGAGGATCTCGAGAGCGAGCTGGCCGCGGCCGGCGAGCCCGTGGTCCCGCCGCCCCCGACGCCGGCCGCGGTCACCCCGCCGCCCGCGGTCGCCCCGTCGGTCCCGAACGGCTCGTTGGACGACCTGCGCGCGCAGCTCGCCGAGCTCGAGCGGTTCCGCGACTCGCTCGAGTCCTCGACGCGCGCGCTGATCGACGAGTACCGCCTGCTGCTGGCGCAGCGCCCGGCGCCGACCCCGGCACCGATCCTGACGACGCCGAGCGACCTGCCGCCGATCGGTGGCGGCTGGTCGCCCAGCGCGCCCGTACCGACCACGCCGGTCGTCCCGCCGGCGCCGCCCACGCCGCCGGTGTCGACCGTCGTGCCGCTGCCGACGCCGGAGCCGGCCGTCCCGTCGGCCCCGCCGCCGCTCGCACCGGTCGTCCCGGAGCCCGCCGACCCGGTCGCCCACATCCCGGCGCCGGCGCCGCCCGCCTCGGTCCCGCCGCCGTCGTTCTCCCC
This sequence comes from Conexibacter sp. W3-3-2, assembly GCF_009707605.1. Classification (NCBI taxonomy): domain Bacteria; kingdom Bacillati; phylum Actinomycetota; class Thermoleophilia; order Solirubrobacterales; family Conexibacteraceae; genus Conexibacter; species Conexibacter sp. W3-3-2. The sequence continues at coordinate 3,742,415 of NZ_WLYW01000001.1, forward strand.
GCCGCCCGGTGACGCCGTCGCGGCCGATCCGACGGTCCAGGGCCAGCTGACGCTCGACGCCGGGCCGTTCGCGGACATCGCGACGCTCAGCAGCTTCGAGCAGGCGCTCGGCCGCCTCCCGGGCGCGCAGGACGTCTACGTGAAGGGCTTCGAGGGCAACCGCGCTCTCATCGACCTGCAGCTGGCCGGACCGATCGCGCTCGCCACGCGACTGCGCGAGGTCTCGCCGCTCCCGGTCACCGTCCGCGAGCCCGTCCCGGGCGCCGCGCGCATCCAGGTCGACGTCGAGGAGATCACCGGTGCCTGACCAGCAGCAGGAGGAGAAGTACCGCCCGCTCGCGCTCATCGCCGTCGTGATCGCCGCGCTGCTGCTGTTCGCGGTCTTCTTCCTCGCGTTCCTCGTCGCCCCGCTGGCGATCCTCGCGCTCTTCTACATCCTCTTCGCCGCCTCCGACCGGTCCAAGCGCGCCGGCAGCGGGCCGCCGCCCACCCCGGGCACGCCCACGGACCCGGCCGTGGAGGAGGCGCGCCTCAACCAGGAGCGCCTCGACCGCGAGGCGTCCTCGCGCCGCTCCACGATGGAGGGTCAGGACCGCGAGGCCGGCCGCGCCGCCGAGCGCCTGACGACACGCCCCGGGGCCGGGTCTTGACGTGGACGACGCTCTCGGCATCGCGCTCGCGGCGAACCTGCCGTACACGGGCCTGCGCGGCTTCGACGTCGACGCCCGGCTGTGGCGCTACGTCCCGCTGCAGCTCGCGCTCAAGGAGCGCGTCGTCCCGCTCACGCTCGTCGCGGACGAGCTCAAGGTCGCCGCGGCGCACGCCGATCCCGACCTCTCCGCGCTTCGCACCCACTTCCCCAACCTCCGGATCGGCGTCGTGATCGCCCCCGCCGCAGAGATCGACGCCGCGCTCGCCCGCGTTCAAGGACCGCAAGACGCATGAACCCTCCGTCCGCAACCGAACCCAGCCGCCGCTTCTACCGGCAGCTCGCGACCCACGCGGGTCTCGAGTTCGTCGTGCTCGACCCGGCCGACGCGGGCACGCCCGAGCACCGGGCGGTCAACCCGCTCGCCGCACGGATGCTCTCCGAGCAGATCTGCCGGCACTTCACGATCCTCCCGATCAGCTACGCGGGCGGCACCGTCACGATCGCGACCTCCACGCCGGCCGACGACGTCGCCCGTGACGTCGCGCAGTCGCTCACCGGTCGCGACGTCGCGTTCGTCGTCGCCCCCGAGGAGGAGCTGCAGCGCGCGATCGACGAGACGTTCGTGCAGTGGCCCGCGGGCATGGGGCCCGAGGGCGGCGCCGCCGGTTCCTGGGAGGGCTCGACCGAGGCGGACGCGGACACGCGCGTCACCGACCCCGCGTTCCCGACCCGCCTGGGCGACCTGCTGGTGGCGCGCGGCATCGCGACGGACGAGCAGATCGCGGGCGCCCTGGCCGAGCAGGCCCGCACCGGCAGCCGCCTCGGCGAGGTGCTCGTCCACAGCGGCATCATCACCGAGCCGGAGCTCGTCGCGATCCTCGCCGAGCAGTTCCAGCTGCCGCTCGTCGACCTGTCCGAGTACGACCCGGACCCGGCCGCGCTCGCGCTCATCCCCGAGCCGCTCGCGCGCCACCTGCGCTGCGTGCCGATCGCGGTCGACGACACGACCCTGTACCTCGCGGTCGCCGACGTCCTCGACGACGACACCGTCTCGGCGCTGCGCGAGCACACCCACCTGGAGCTGCGCGGCTTCCTCGCCTCCCGCAACTCGATCGACGAGCTGCTGCAGCGCGTCAACGGCGGCGAGTACGTCTCGGTCGCGAAGTCCGAGCTGCTCGAGCGGTTCCCGGAGGAGTGCGCCAACCGCGTCCTCAGCTCCGCGCAGAAGGTCTTCTTCATCGCGCTGGCCGTCGTGATCGTCGTGCTCGCCGTGATCTTCCCGAAGGTCACGATCATCACGCTGATCGGCCTCGCGTCGATCTTCTACCTGGCGACCTCGCTCTACAAGTTCGTCCTGACGTACAACGCGCTCGGGCACACCTACGAGATCGACGTGACGCAGGAGGAGCTCGACGCGATCGACGAGCGCGACCTGCCGGTCTACACGATCCTCGTCCCGCTCTACCGCGAGGCCGCGGTCCTCCCGCGCCTGGTCGACGGTATCGGCGGCCTCGACTACCCGAAGACGAAGCTCGACGTGCGGCTGCTCTGCGAGGAGGACGACGACGAGACCGTCCCGGCCATCCGCGCCATGAACCTGCCGCCGCACTTCAAGCTCGTCGTCGTCCCCGACGCGCAGCCGAAGACGAAGCCGAAGGCGTGCAACTACGGGCTGCTGCAGGCCGACGGCAAGTACGTCGTCATCTTCGACGCCGAGGACCGGCCCGACCCGGACCAGCTGAAGAAGATCGTCGTCGCGTTCGACAAGGCGGACCCGCGCGTCACCTGCATCCAGGCGAAGCTCAACTACTTCAACTCCGACCAGAACCTCCTCACCCGGTGGTTCACGACGGAGTACTCGATGCACTTCGACCTGCTGCTCCCCGGCCTCGACGCGCAGGGCGTGCCGATCCCGCTGGGCGGCACCTCCAACCACTTCGTCACCGACCGGCTGATCGACCTCGCCGCGTGGGATCCGTTCAACGTCACCGAGGACGCCGACCTGGGCATCCGCCTGCACAAGGCGGGCTTCAAGACGGCGATGATCGACTCCACCACGCTGGAGGAGGCGAACTCCGACCTCAACAACTGGATCCGCCAGCGGTCGCGCTGGATCAAGGGCTACATCCAGACGTGGCTCGTGCACATGCGCAACCCGCCGCGGCTCCTGCGCCAGATCGGGCTCAAGAGCTTCATCAGCTTCCAGCTCGTCGTCGGCGGCACGTTCATCTTCCTGCTGAACCCGATCTTCTGGGCGCTGACGACCGTGTTCTTCTTCACGGAGGCGGGCTTCATCCAGGAGCTGTTCCCGAGCTTCGTGTTCTACGCCGCGGCGTTCATGCTGTTCATCGGGAACTTCGTGTTCATGTACCTGAACGTCGCCGGCTCGGTCCAGCGCGGGTACTTCGACCTCGCCAAGTACGCCCTCCTGTCCCCGCTGTACTGGGGCCTCATGTCGATCGCGGCGTGGAAGGGCTTCCTGCAGCTGTTCTACCGGCCCTTCTACTGGGAGAAGACGGTGCACGGACTCGACGCGGGCCACGAGAGCCCCGCGCCGGTGACGACGTCCGCGCCGCCGACCCGCTGAGACCATGAGCACCGTCCTGAACCCCCCGCCCGGCGGCACCCCGCCGTCCAACCCCGCTGCGCACGGGCACCGCTCCGGCACCGTCCTGGACGACGCTCCGCGCGGCCCGCAGGTCGCGATGCCGGGCGCCCTGGTGTCCTTCGGGCTGTTCCTCGCGCTCGCGGTCGTCTACTTCCTGATCGGCTACAAGATCACGATCGACCAGCACGTCATCGTGTTCGACGCGCTGGACCGCCTGACGCGCGCGTACCTGGTCTGGCACAACGACCCGCCGAAGCTCGCCGCGATCGGCTTCGTGTTCGCGCCGCTGACGACGTTCGCGATGCTGCCGTTCGCGCTCGTGAAGCCGCTGGCGACCTCGCTGATCGCGCTGCCGCTGATGAGTGCCGTGTTCGCCGCGGGCACGATCGTCATCCTCGACCGCACGCTGGCGCGCTGCGACATGAACGCGATCCTGCGGCTGCCGCTGCTCGCGCTCTTCGCGTTCAACCCGTTCTGGGTCTTCTACGCCGGCAACGGCATGAGCGAGGTCATCTACGCGTTCTTCCTCGCGTTCAGCCTCTACTGCTTCGTGTCCTGGTACGCGACGACCGAGCCGCGCTTCCTCATCGGCGCCGGCTTCGGCATCGCGGTCCTCGTGCTCACCAGGTACGCGTTCATCGTCTGGGCCGTCCTGCTCGCCGTGCTCATCGCCGTCGCGCTCGTGCGACGCCGCGCGAGCAAGATCGAGGTCGAGGGCTCCGTGATCGCGTTCGCCGCGCCGGTCGTCTACGTGCTGGCGCTGTGGATCCTCTTCAACACGCTCATCGTCGGCGACCCGTTCGGCTGGATCACGAACACGACGACCTCGACGCAGGCCGTCAACGCGACCGGCATCGACACCTCCGGCGACCTGACGTTCAACGAGATCGCCCGACGGCTGCTGGAGCTGAACGTCACGGTCTTCCCGCTCGCGTTCGTCGTCGTCCCCGCGCTGGTGCTGACGTTCGTCGCGCAGCGCAACGACATGGCCCTGTGGCTCGCGTCGTTCGTCGTCCTGGGCATCGTGATCATGGGCGGCAACGCCTACATCAACGACCAGGAGGGCCTGCTGACGCTGCGCGACTCGATGCCCATGTACGTCGCCGCGTTCGTCGGTGCCGCCTGGGTGTTCCGCAGCTTCGAGACGGCCCGGGTCGGCGTCTGGGCGGCGACCGTCGCGCTGCTGGTGATCAACCTGTTCACGGCCTGGAGCGGAATGCAGAGTTATCCGTTCCAGTCGCTGGAGCAGGCGTTCGTCCGCGCGGTGAAGACCGGCGACGACCAGACCGGGGTCGCGTCGCGCGGCGGCTTCCGCGGCGGCGTGCTCTCCGAGGCGCAGATGGCCGGCTACATCAACCGCAACGTCACGCGCAACAACGCGATCCTGACGGACAACGCGAAGACCTTCGGCGTGATCATCCTCAGCGGCCGCCCGCAGCTGTTCTTCGACCGCATCGACAAGGGCGACACGCGCTTCCGTCAGGTGCTCGACAACCCGTGGGGGACGGTCGACTACGTGCTGCTGACGATCAACCCGAGCTCGGGCGATCTCGTCCAGCAGAAGTACCCGCGGGCCAACGACGGCCTCGTGCGCGGCCTGACCGCCGTCGCCCGCACCGAGCGGTACCTGCTGCTGCGGGTCGCGCGCACCAACCCGGCCCGGCGTCGGACGGCCGCGCGCACGCCGGCGACCGCAGGCGCCGCCGCCGCCCCGTCCGCGACGCCGGCCGCCACGCCGACCCCGACGCCCACCCCGACCGCGACCCCGTGACGATGGTCCACGATCCGTCCACCCCCGCCTCCCCCGAGGGCGACGACCTCGCCGCCGCGGTCAACGCGCGCGTCGCGGCGATCCTCGCGGACGCCGAGGCCCGCGCCCGCGAGCTGCAGGCCGAGGTCGAGGCCGAGACCGCCCGCCGGGCCGTCACGGTCCGCCTCGACGCCGAGGAGGACGCGACCGCGATCCTCCAGGAGGCCGAGCACGAGGCCGCCCGCTACCTGGAGGAGGCGCGGCGCCGCGTCGACCGCTTCGCCCAGGGGCGGGTCCAGCGGCTGACGTCGATCGCCGACGACCTCGCCGCCCGCGCGGGCGAGCTGCAGCTGCGCCTCGACCAGACGCTCGAGGTCAAGGCCGAGCTCGACCAGCTCGTCGAGACGCTCCGCTCCGCCGCCGCGGACGCTGCCGCCGAGGCCGCCAAGCCGATGCCGACGCTGCCCGGGCTGACCTCCGACGAGCTCGGTCGGGCCGTCGCGCCGCGCCGGCCCGACCCCGCCCCGGCAGCCGCGCCGCGCGCGGCTGCCGCGCCGGCGCCGGCGTCGTCGCCGACCGAGCCCGACGCGGCACCCGCGCGGCCCGCCCTGCGCTCCGTGACCGCGACCCCCGCCGCGCCGCCGGCCCGGCCGCTCAGCCCCGAGGCCGAGGCCGTCCGTGCCCGCATCCGGGACGCGGCCCGTGCCCTGCCCGAGACCTCCCCGACGCCGGACCGTGCCGCCGCCCCGCAGCGGAAGCCGCGCCCGGCCATTCCCGTCCGTCCGCCACTGCCGAAGGACGATGCCTGATGCGTGTCGCCCGTCTGACGATGATCGCCGCGACCGCCGCCCTCCTCGGCGGCTGCGGGGCGGTCGCCAACGAAGACCAGAACTCCGACATCTCGACCAGCACGACGCGGACCACCGCGACGACGCCCCGGACGACCACCACGCCTGACGCGACGACGCGCACCCGCGCCGACTCGGCCAACGACCAGGGCGGTCAGAAGGTGCTCGGCGGGCCCGGCTCCCCGTCGGTGACCGGGCCGAGTGGCACCCCCACGCCGGTGCCGTCCACCGAGCAGGGCCTGCCCGCGGGCGGCGTCGCCGCGGCGGGGACGGCCACCACCGCCACCGGCTCGGCGCTCTCGCGCCGCCCGTTCGCCGCCAACTCCCCGTGGAACACGATCGTCGAGAACTCGCCGATCGACCGTCGCTCCCGGCAGTGGATCGACGGCGCCCAGCAGCGCATCGGCGTCGTCGAGCAGGCCGGCCAGCCGCCGCGCCGCGAGCGTCGGCGGATCAACGCCGGGCTCTACATCAACACGCGCCGGTGGACCGTCCCCGTGGTCGACGAGGAGGGCGCCGTGCCCACCCGCGTCGTCTGCCGGCAGCTGCCGCCCTACTGCGGTGACGGCGCGCGCGTCAACCAGCTGCTCATCCCGGCCGACACCTCGCCGCTGCCGCAGTACGACGGCTGGTTCACGGTCATCAACCGCAGCGAGGGCGTCGCCTACGACCTCTGGCGGGCGCGCCGCGGCCGCAGCGGCAACGTCATCAGCTACCAGTTCATGCGCCGCTGGGACCTCAACGGCCCCGGCTTCCAGGAGCCGAACACCGCGTCGGCGCGCGGCTCGGGCCTGCCGCTGTTCGCGGGGCTCGTCGACCCGGCGGAGATCCAGGCCGGGCGGATCGAGCACGCGCTCGCGATCTCGCTGCCCGGCCCGGCCCAGCGCAACTACGTGCAGCCCGCGTCCGCGAACGACGGCATCGGCCTGCTCACCTCGATCCCCGAGGGTGCGCGCATCAAGCTCCGCTCCTCGGTGACGCTCGCCTCCCTGAACGGCCGCGTCGACGCGCGCTGCGACGACCCCGACTTCGGGATCACGCGCAGCGACGACGGCACGCTCGACCGCAGCGTGCGCCGCAGCGCCTGCACGCCCTACCGGTTCCCCGGTCGCACGAACCGCAAGGCGGCGGACGCCCTGATCACCGCGCTGAAGAGGTACGGCGCGATCGTCGTGGACCGCTCGCGCGTGCCGACGCTCTACGCGAAGCAGAACTACGACTGGACCCAGCCGCTGCGCGACCCGCAGGGACGGCTCCTGGACGGGAACGGCCGCGTGCTCACCCGCTCGCAGCTGAACGCCGCGGGCGACGTGTCGACCCCGCTGCTGCGCGGCAACGAGATCGAGGGCCTGAAGGTCTCCGACTTCGAGGTCGTCCAGGTCCGCGGTCCCATCCTGAAGTTCCCCGCACTGAACAGCGTCACGGCGCAGGGCCAGACCCGCACCCCGAACGCGCAGACGTCCACCCCCGGAGTCCCATGAGCCGACGACTGACCTCCTCCTGGATCGCCATCGCGGCCTGCGGCCTCCTCGTCGCCGGCTGCGGCGTCGACACGCAGGACGCCGGCGACGTCTCGACGTCCCCGACCGTCCCGTCCACGACCGGTGGCCGCGGCGCCACGACCGGGCAGAGCGCCGCCGAGCGCCAGCGCCTGCTCGAGGCCCGGCTGCCCAAGCGCCCGTCGGGCACCGTGGCGATCGACAGCCGCACGCAGGACTCGATCACGCGCCAGGGCGCCCAGGCCTACCGCGGCGAGGGCGGGACCTCGCGGATCGCGTTCAGCGGCACCACCGAGGACCGCGCCTACCAGAACCTGTGCGCCGGTCGGGTCGACGCGATCGAGGTCACGACCCTGCCGTCGCAGGGCATCGTCGACCTCTGCGCCTCGCGCGGCATCAAGCTCGTCAACCCGCTGCAGCTCGCCTCCGACGCGATCGTGCTGGCGACGAAGAACGGCTCCGACGTCGGCGGTGACTGCATCACCGTCAACCAGGCCAACGACATCTTCCGGGCCGGCTCCGACGTCACGAACTGGTCCCAGCTCGGCTTCGACGACCTGCCGCTCCGGGCCACGGGCCGGGAGGCCGACAGCGACGTCTTCCAGTTCTTCGGCCAGCTCGTGCTGAACCGGGTCGACGCGTCGCTCTCGGACGTGCGCAGCGACTACATCGTCCACCGTGCCGACGCGTTCCAGCGTCGCGAGGTCACGAACGCCGTCCGGATCCAGCGCGTCGCCGGCCGCGTCGCCCGGTACCGCGCGCGCCTGCGGTCACGCACGATCTCCGCGCGTCGCGCGTACGTCTCGCGCGCCGAGCGGGCGGCCGACCGGCGCATCCTCGCCGAGATCCGCCGGGTCAACGAGCGCAACCGTCGCCTGAAGATCACCGTGGACGGCGAGCAGCTCGCCGCCCGCAACCGTCGGCTCGTGGAGAACGCCAAGCGCCAGGCCCGTGCGCGGGCGAACGCCGCGTACGACGCGCGCCTGGAGCAGCAGGTGCGCCGCTACCGCACCGAGCAGCTCGGGATCGCCGACGAGCCCGGGACGGTCGGCGCCTTCCGCTTCAGCTACTACGAGCTGTTCGAGGAGGAGCTGCGCCCGCTCGAGCTCGACTTCGGCGTGCCCGAGACCGAGAGCGGCCAGCCGGTCCGCATCGAGGACCTCAGCGCGGCCGACCAGCGGCGGATCGCGGGCGGCGCCACCGGGCCGTCGGGACCGACCGGCGCAACGGGTGCGTCCGGAGCGACCGGCGCGTCGGGGACCAGCGCGGTCGACCCGCGCACCCCGCTCAGCGGCAGCGAGAACCTGCCGAAGACCGACCGCAACGGCAAGACGATCTACCCCGGTCCGAGCTGCGTCTTCCCGGCGCAGCAGACGATCACCACGGGCGTCTACCCGCTCACCCAGCGCGTGTTCATCGTGACGTCCGAGCTGGCGCTGCGCCGCCGCGAGGTGCAGACCTTCCTCGACTACCTCGTGAGCCAGTCGCGGGCGCTCGCGAGCGAGAACCGCCTCGTCCCGATCACCGACCAGCAGCTCTCCGACGAGCTCCTGACGATCCGCGGCAAGCGGCCCACCGAGCAGGAGGTCGCCGCGACCGACATCGAGCCGACGGAGCCGGAGACGGCCGTCACGCCGATCACGCCGCCCGGCCGTGAGCCGGCGCCGGCGCCGTCCGGTCGCGTGCCCGTGACGCCCGCGCCGTCCTCCGACGGTCGGTCGGACATTCCCGGCGTCGCCGCACGCGGCGGCTGATCGGCCCACCCGCAACCGCCTGACGGGACGGGCGTCGGCTCCCTCGGGGGTCGGCGCCCGTCCGTCGTCCTGGCCCGTGCGGGTACGACCACGGAGGCGCGGCGGGCCCCGACGCTGCGGCGCTGGGCCCGGGAGGCCGCTAGAGGCTCTGGGGGGCCGCCCGCGGAGCGGACCTGCTGCTTGAGCCGCTCGATGCGCGCGGCGAGCTCGTCCAGCGAGGCGGCGGCGCCGGGCGAGCCGGCGCCCACGCTCGGGACGGCGGGTGCGGCCGGCTGGTCCGGCTGCGGGGCGGGGTCGGCGACCGTCTCGGACGTCGCGTGGTGCGCGTCGACATCCGCGGTCGGCGTGGGCGTGGGCGCGACGGGTCCGGGAGCCGACGCGCGCGACGGGCCCGCCGCGACGCCATCCGTGGACGCGGCCGAGGTCGGCGCCGGGGCGGTCACGGTCGGCACGGAGCTCGCCGCCTCGCGGCGCACCGCGGTCAGCTGCCCGCGCAGGTCCCCGGCGATGACGCTGACGCGACGCAGGAGCACGTCGCGGCGCTCGATCTCCTGCTCGAGGTCGTCGCAGCGCTGCCGGCTCTCGTCCGCGGCGCGGCGCGACGCCTCGATCTCCCCGCGCAGCTGCTCGGTGAGGCGCCGGATCGTGTCGCGGTCGGTCTCGGCGGCGATGCGGGCGCGCTCCTCGCTGCCCACCTGCTGCTCGAGCTCGTGGACGCGCCGCTGCAGCCGCGAGCGCTCGCGGTCGAGCTCGGTGCGCAGTCCCGCGGTCGTGTCGCGCAGCTCGGTGCGCAGCGTCTCGATCCGGGCCTGCAGGTCGGTCTGGAGCTGCGTGCGCAGCTCGCGCTCGGCGGCCAGGGCGGCGGCGCTCTGCGTCTCGATCGCGACGATCTGCTGCTCGAGCTCCTGGCGGCGCTGCGCGTGCGCGCTGCGCTCGGCCTCGAGCGCCTGGCGGCCCTGCTGCTCGGCCGCGCGCAGCCGCTCCTCGAACGCGGTGCGCTCGAGCTGCAGCCGGGCGTCCGCGGCGCCGCGCTGGACCCGCTCACGCTCGAGCTCCTGCTGCGAGGCGGCGATGCCGACCTGCGCCTCGGCGAGCTGCCGCTGCGCGCTGACGAGCGCGTCCTGCTGCGCCCGGGCCTCCGCGCGCAGCCGGTCGAGCTCCTCCTGCCGGGCGCGGACCCCGTCCTCGGCCCGGGCGACCCGGGCGTCCGCCTCCTCGGCGCGCCGCACCGCCTCGATCCGCGCGGCGACCGCGTCGCGCAGCTCACCGGTCCGGGCGAGATCGGCGGACCGCTGCTGACCGGCGAGCCGCTCCCGGTCCGCGCGCTCGGCCGCCAGCAGGGCCCGCGCACCGTCGAGCTCCCGCTCGAGCGCCGCGATCCGCGCGTCGCGCTCGGCGACGACGCGCTGCGCCTGCACCGTCGCCCGGTCGCGCTCCGCGGCGGCCCGGTCGCGCTCGGCGGTCGCCTGCCGTGCGGCCTCGTCGGCCCGGGTGCGGTCGCCCTCCGCGCGCTCGGCGCGCGCGGTCAGGTCGGCCGCGAGCGTCTCGAGCGCGTCGAGCTGCGCGGCGACCCGCTCGGTCTCCTGCGCGAACCGCAAGGCCGTCGCGGCGCTCTGCGCGCGGTGCTCGTCGAGGTCCGCCGCATGGCGGGCCCGCAGCTCGTCGATCTGCGCGGTCAGGCCGGCGACGCGCTCGTCGCTGCCGGCCTCGAGCTCCTCGCGCGTCGCCTCGTGCGCTGCGCGCTCGGCCTCCAGCTGCGACGCGGCCTCGACCGCGGCGGCGTGGGCCTCGGCCTTCTGCGCGTCGAGCTCGGCGGCGATCGCGACCGCGGCCTCACGCTCGGCCTCGAGCTGCCCGACGAGCTCGCGGACGGTCTCATCGCGGTCGGCGCGCTCGTGCTCGAGCTCGGTGGTCGTCGCGTCGAGGTCGGCGAGGACGGTCTCGATGTCCGCCGTCAGCTCCCGTACGCGCTGCTCGAGCTCCGCCGTCCGGGCCTGCTCGGCCTCGAGCTCGTCGACGACGCGCTCGTGCCGGGTGCGGAGCCCGTCGAGCTCGGCGTCGCGGTCCGCGCGCAGCCGCTCGATCTCGGCGAGGTGCTCGTGGCGCTCGCCGTCGACCTCGGCGCGCAGCGCCGCGACCGCGGCGCGGGCGGCGGTGACCTGCGCGGTCACGTCGTCGACGTCGCTCGCGGGCGTGGACGCCACCGGTCGCGCGCGTGCGGCGACCGGTGCGGCGGGTGCGGCCGGCGCGCCGCCGCCGATCAGCTGCTCGGCCCGCGCCCGCAACTGCTGCAGGCGCGCCAGGGAGGCGTCGACCGACGGCGGGGGCGACGAGACGTGATCGGTCGAGGGCATCGCGGGCACGAGCGTATCTGCCGAGCAGGACATTCGGCGTACAGCCCGACGTCCGTTCGAGGAGCTCAGGGGTCGAGGTGCACGCGCATGTAGAGGTCGCGCGCCGTCGAGCCGACCGAGCTGGCCCGGAACCCGAACGACTCGTAGAGCGCGATCGCGGCCGGGTTCTCCTCGTTGACGTCGAGCTCCATCCGCCGCGCGCCGCGCTCGCGCGCCCGCGCCACCGCCGCTGCGAGCATCGCCCGGCCGACCCCGTGCCCGCGAGCGCGGTCGCGGACGAACACGTCCTCGACGAGGCAGTCGTACCCCGCCCGCCAGATCCCGTAGCGGAACCGCAGCTGCACGACGCCGCACGCGTCCCCGGTCGGGTCCGCGTAGCCGAGGACGTAGTCGGTCTCGGGGTCGTCGAGGAGGTGCCGCACGCCGCGGTGGAAGACCTCGTCCGGGGGGAAGTCCATGCCGAAGTGGTCGCGGAACGCGACCAGCAGCTCGGCGACGGCGGCGGCGTCCTGCGTCCCGGCGAGCCGCGCGGTCGCGCTCATGCGGGGGTCTCCGCGGGGGCGGTCCGCCGCACGTACCAGTGCACCGTGACGCGTCCGACCTCGACGCCCGCCTCGTCGTGCAGCTCGACGCCGACCTCGAACCGCGCCTTGCCGTCGGCGTCCAGCGCGGCGAGGACCTCGTCGACCGGCGTGCGCAGCGCCGCGCTCGCGGTGATCGGTCCGCGCGCGATCTTCAGGTAGGCGATCTCCGCGCGCTCCGCCAGCGGCGTGAGCGTCGCGAGGTGCTCGGCGAACGCGCCGAGGAACGCGCCGCCCGACGCGGCCTCCGCGACGGTGAAGAGCGCGCCCGCGTGCTGCGAGCCCACGTGGTTCTTCAGCTCGTCGGCGTCGGGCAGCACCGCGACCGCGGTGCCGGGTGCGATCTCGCGGATCGCGATCCCGATGTGGTGGGCGAACGGGATCATCCGCTCGTACCCGGCGGCCAGGGCGACGTAGTCCATGGCCGCCAACCTACTCCGGGCGCGGGGCACGGGGCCCCGCGCAGGATCGGCTACTCGGCCGCGGGCTCGGCGGGCGCGCTGGTGATGTCGGCGATCGGCGCGCCGGCGGTGATCGGGTCGCCCTCGGCGATGTGGAGCTTGGAGACGGTGCCCGCCTTGTGGGCGACGATCTCGTTCTCCATCTTCATCGCCTCGATGATGCAGACGAGCTGGCCCTCCTCCACCGTGTCGCCCTCGGCGACGACGATCTTCCACATGTTCCCCTGCATCGGGGAGTCGAGCCGGTCGGCGCCGCCGCCGCCGCCCTTGGCGGCGCGCTTCTCGCGCTTCTTCGGGCCGGCGGCCCCGGGCGCGGCGGCCGGCGCGGCACCGTACGCGGGGGCGTCGCCGAACACCTTCACGTCGAAGCGCTTGCCGCCGACCTCGACGACGTAGTCGCTCTGGACCTTGTCCTCGTCGTCGGACTCGTAGCGCTCGCCCGCGTCCTCCGCGGTGGACTTCAGCCAGTCCTGGTCCTCGACGAGGTCCTTGCAGATCGAGCCCTTGGCCCAGTCCTCGGTGGACAGGAGCGCCTTGTGGAACGGGATCAGGGTCTCGAGGCCCTCGATCTCGTACTCCTCCAGCGCGCGGATCATGCGGGCCGTGGCCTGCTCGCGATCGGCGTCCCAGACGATGAGCTTGGCGACCATCGGGTCGTACATCGGCGAGACCTCGCCGAACGCCTGCACGCCGGAGTCGACGCGCACGCCGGGGCCGGTCGGCTCCTTGTAGTTGCCGATCGGGCCGGGGGCGGGAGCGAAGTTGCGCGGGGCGGACTCGGCGTTGATGCGGCACTCGATCGCGTGCCCGCGCAGCTCGATGTCCTCCTGCTTGTAGTCGAGCGGCAGGCCGGCGGCGGCCTTGATGCCCTGCTTGACGATGTCGATGCCTGTCGTCATCTCGGTCACGCAGTGCTCGACCTGGACGCGGGTGTTCATCTCCAGGAAGAAGTACTCGTCGCCCTGGAGCATGCCCTCGATCGTGCCCGCGCCGACGTAGTTGACGGCCTTCGCGGCGTCGATGCCGATCTTGCCGATCCGCTCGCGCATCTCCTCGTCGACGACCCACGACGGGGCGGGGGACTCCTCGATGAGCTTCTGGTGGCGGCGCTGGATCGAGCAGTCGCGCTCGCCGAGGTGGATGACGTTGCCGTGCGTGTCGGCGAGGATCTGGACCTCGACGTGGCGGGGCTCGGGCAGGTAGCGCTCGAGGTACACGGTGCCGTCGGAGAAGAACTTCTCGCCCTCGCGGCTCGCGCCCTCGTAGGCGTCCTTGAGCTTGTCCTCGGTCAGCGCGACGCGGAAGCCCTTGCCGCCGCCGCCGGAGGCCGCCTTGACGGCGACCGGGTAGCCGATCTCGTCGCGGGCGATGCGGACGGCGTCCTCGTAGGTCTCGACGGCCTCGGTGGTGCCGGGGACGATCGGGACGCCCGCCTTCTGCATCAGCTCGCGGGCCTTCGTCTTGGAGCCCATCGCGTCGATCGCGGACGCGGGCGGGCCGATGAAGACGATGCCGGCGTCCTCGCACGCCTTCGCGAACGGCGCGTTCTCGGACAGGAAGCCGTAGCCGGGGTGGATGGCCTCGGCGCCGCACTCCTTGGCGACCTCGATGATCTTGTCGACCTTGAGGTAGTTCTCGGACGCGGGACCGTCCCCGATGAAGTACGCCTCGTCCGCCTTGGTGGGGTGCAGCGCGTTGCGGTCGGTCTCGGAATAGACGGCGACGGACGTGATGCCCATCTCCTTGCACGCGCGGAAGACGCGGATCGCGATCTCGCCGCGGTTGGCCACCAGGATCTTCGAGAACATAGGGGCCGGAATCTACTTCAAGGCGGGCGTCGGGCGGCGTCTGGCGGGCCTGGGGACCCGACGCGTGTCCGGGCGGGGTGTGCGGGGCGCGGTGCGGGGGTAGGGCAGGCGCCCAGGGCGGCTCGTCGGCCGCCGCGCACGGGAGTACGCTCCTGGCGCCCATCCGCTCAAGCCTCCAAGGAGGACCCGTTCGTGGACGCATCCCAGCTCAGCACCGGTGCCAAGGTCGCCGGTGGTGCCGGTCTCGCGCTGCTCATCATCATGTTCCTGCCGTGGTACGAGGTGTCGGCGTCGTTCGGCAACATCTCGGCCTCGGACAGCGGGAACGCGTGGCAGGTGTTCAGCTTCATCGACATCGTCCTGTTCATCACCGGCGTCGTCGCGGTCGGCGTGGCCGTCGCCGCCGCGCAGAACAAGCTCGGCGCCCTCCCGGTGCCCGCGGGCCAGCTCGTCCTGGGCCTCGGAGCCCTCGCGACGCTGCTCGTGCTGTTCCGCATCCTCAGCGTGCCGGACGGGGACATCCCCGACGGCCTCGACGACGGGATCGACATCGGTCGCAAGATCGGCGTCTTCCTCGGCTTCTTCGCCTCCGCGGCCATCGCGTACGCGGGCACCCTGCTCGCGAAGGAGTAGGTCCCGGACCGTCGCGTCGCGCCAGGTGCGCGACGCGACATCGGGCGTGGCATCCGCGGCCGGGTCCGTGCCCCGCCGCGGGCGCGGCGCCCGGGCGTCCCGCTCGGCCGCCACGTCGCGCCGCCGCCGGCTCGCCTGGGCGTCCCGCCGCGGGCGCATCGGCGCGGGCGCGTCGCCGCGGCCGTTTCGCCCGGCGGCCTCGCCCCAGCGCTCCGCCGCGGGCGCATCGTCGCGCCGCTCCGCCCGTTCTGGGTGATCTGGAGGCCAGATATGGACTCCGCCTCACCCAGTTCGGCGTGGGCGCGGCGGCCGCGGCCGCAGTCCGCGCGTTCTGGGTGATCTGGGTGCCGGATATGGGCTCGGCCTCACCCAGTTCGGCGTGGGCCGGGGTGGCCGCGACAGCGTCCGGGTCGTCCGTGACGCTCGAACCGTCTGTTGCGCGCGGGCGCAGGTTCGCGTCGGGCGGCACGCGATCCAGCACTGCTTCGGTGACAGAGGGCGGCTCCCGCGCGCGCCCGGGTGATCGTCCTGCGCATGGTCACCTTCCCTCTCCACATCCGGGAGCTCGTGCTGGCCCAGTCCGGGGTCGTCACCGCCGCCCAGCTGCGCGCCGGCGGCGTCGCGCTCGCCGACGTCCGCCGTGCCCGCCGCGCCGGGCTGCTGCGTCCGCTGCACGGAGGGACCGGCGTGTACGCCACCTTCCCCGAGGGCCTCGCGCCGCCCGACGCGGCGCTGCGCGCCGCGGTCCTCGCCTGCGGCCCGGACGTCGTGCTCTCCCACCAGACCGCGGCCGCACGCTGGCAGCTCGTGGCCCACGGACCCCCGGGGCTCATCGAGCTCGCCTCGCGCCGGGAGCTGACGCCGCCCGAGGGCATCCGGATCCACCGATCGCGGCTACGCGCGGCCGAGGTCGTGCCGCTCGACGGCTTCGCGATCACGACGGTCGAGCGGACGCTGCTCGACATCGCGATCCGGTTCGCGCCCGCCGCGCTGGACCGGGCGCTGCGCGAGGCCGAGTTCCACCACGGCACGCGGCCGGAGGATCTCGCCGCCCTCCTGCGCCGTGGTCACCGGGGCAGCGCGAGGCTCCGGGCGGCGATCGAGCGGCACGTCCCCGGGTGGGGGAGATGCGCAGCCGGCTCGAGCGGCGGTTCCGCAGCCTGCTGGTCCGCCACGGGATCCCGCTCCCACGGCGCAACGTGACCCTCGGACCGTGGATCGTCGACTGCCTCTGGCCGGAGCTCGGCGTCGTCGTCGAGCTCGACGGGCGTCAGCACGCGCGCCCCGGGCAGGCGGCGGTGGACGCCCGGCGGGACCTGTGGCTGCGCGCCAACGGCTACGTCGTCCTGCGGTACACGTGGCAGCAGGTGACCGAGGACTCGGACGCGGTCGTCGCCGATCTCCTCGCGGCGCTCGGCGCCCGGCGTTCTGGGTGATCCGAGACCCACATCTGGCCCTGCGACCACCCAGTTCGCCCTGCGGCGGGGGGCGGCCCGGCGTTCTGGGTGATCCGAGACCCACATCTGGCCCTGCGATCACCCAGTTCGCGCGTTGCGGGAGGCGCGCCCGTTCACTCGGGGGCGCGTGGCCTCGCCGCGCCGCGCCCGCCCGCGCGCCTGCGCCTGCGCCTGCGCGCCTGCGCCTGCGCCTGCGCGCCTGCGCCTGCGCCTGCGCGCCTGCGCCCGCGCGCCTGCGCCCGCCCGCCCGCCTCAGGCGATCATGCCCGCGGCGACGGTGTCGTTCGTGCCCTCGTCGATGAGGATGAACGCGCCGGTCGCGCGGTTGACGGCGTAGGGGTCGACCGCGAGCTCGCGCGAGACGCGCAGGCGGACGCGGCCGATGTCGTTGAGCGCGAGCTCCAGCTGCGGCACGTCGGCGAACTCGTCGTCCGGGTCCGCCGCGGCCGCGCCGCGCGACTCGAGCGTCTCGACGTCGACGACCGATTCGATCGCGTCGACGATGACCCGCGCGGACGCGGTCGTGTGCTTGATCGCCAGGCGGGCACCGGGACGCAGCGGCTGCTCGCCCATCCAGCAGACGTCGGCCTCGAGCGTCCGCGCGACCGTGGGGAGCGAGGACGAGTGCACGATCATGTCGCCGCGCGAGACGTCGCGCTCCTCGGCGAGGCGGATCGTCACGGACATGCCGGCGAACGCCTCGTCCAGCGGCCCGTCGTAGGTCTCGACCGCGGCGATCGTCGTCGTGGCACCTGACGGCAGGATCGTCACCTCGTCGCCGGCCCGGAACACGCCGGAGGCGACCTGGCCCGCGTAGCCGCGGTAGTCGCTGCCGCCGTCGCGGATCACCCACTGCACGGGGAAGCGCGCGTCGGCGAGGTTGCGGTCCTCGTCCAGCGACACGGTCTCGAGGTGCTCGAGCAGCGGCGGGCCCGTGTACCAGTCGGTGTGCTCGGAGCGGTCGACGACGTTGTCGCCGAGCAGCGCGCTGATCGGGATGAACGTCGTCTCGCGCACCCCGTGCAGCCGCGAGGCGAGCTCGGTGAAGTCGCGCACGATGCCGTCGAAGACCTCCTCGCGCCACTCGACGAGGTCCATCTTGTTCACGGCGACGGCGAGGTGCGGGATGCCGAGCAGCGCGCTCAGGTACGCGTGCCGCTTCGTCTGCTCGATGACGCCCTTGCGCGCGTCGATCAGCACGATCGCGAGGTCGGCCGTCGACGCGCCCGTGACCATGTTGCGCGTGTACTGCACGTGCCCGGGCGTGTCGGCGAGGATGAACGTGCGGCGCGCCGTGGCGAAGTACCGGTAGGCGACGTCGATCGTGATCCCCTGCTCGCGCTCCGCGCGCAGGCCGTCGGTCAGCAGCGACAGGTCCGGCACGTCGGAGCCGCGCTTGCGCGACACCTCCTCGACGTGCTCGAGCTGGTCGGCGAGCACCGCCTTGGAGTCGTAGAGCAGCCGCCCGATCAGGGTGGACTTGCCGTCGTCGACGGAGCCGGCGGTCGCCAGGCGCAGGAGGCCGGCGTTCGCGAGGTCGGTCTGGGAGGGGGGAGGGGCGGTCATCACGGCGGTCTCGGTCTCGGTCTAGAAGTAGCCAGCGATCTTGCGGTCTTCCATCGCGGCCTCGGACACCTTGTCGTCGGCGCGCGTCTCGCCGCGCTCGGTCACCCGGGTGGAGGCGATCTCCGCGACGACGGCCTCGAGCTCGCTCGCGGTCGAGCGCACGGCGCCGGTGCAGCTCATGTCGCCGACGGTCCGGTAGCGCACGGACTCCACGAACGGGGTCTCGCCGTCCATCAGCTCGACGAAGTCGCTGACCGCGTAGAGCATGCCGTCGCGGGCGAAGACCTCGCGCTCGTGGGCGAAGTAGATCGACGGGATCTCCAGGTTCTCCTGGGCGATGTACTCCCAGACGTCCAGCTCGGTCCAGTTGCTGATCGGGAAGACGCGGACGTTCTCGCCACGGCGGATGCGCCCGTTGTAGAGGTTCCAGAGCTCCGGGCGCTGGCGCTTGGGATCCCAGCCGCCGAAGTCGTCGCGGAAGCTGAAGATGCGCTCCTTCGCGCGGGCGCGCTCCTCGTCGCGGCGGGCACCGCCGAAGGCGGCGTCGAACCCGTGCTCGGCGATCGCGTCGAGCAGCGCCGTCGTCTGCAGCCGGTTGCGGGACGCGCGCGGGCCGGTCTCCTCGGTGACGCGGCCCTTGTCGATCGCCTCCTGCACGGACGCGACGACGAGCCGGACGCCGAGCTCCTCCACGCGGCGGTCCCGGAACTCCATGACCTCCGGGAAGTTGTGCCCGGTGTCGACGTGCATGACCGGGAACGGGATCGGCGCGGGCCGGAACGCCTTCTCGGCGAGGCGCAGCAGCACGATCGAGTCCTTGCCGCCGCTGAACAGCAGCACCGGGTTCTCGAACTCGGCGGCGACCTCGCGCATCACGTGGATCGCCTCGGCCTCGAGGGCCTGCAGGTGGGTGAGCTCGCGGTTGCGGGCGTCGACGGGCGGTGTCATGCGGGTGCGACCTCCGATGAGGGGCGGGGTGCGGACGAGGAGCGGTGGCGCTGCAGCGCGTACGCGGCGGCGCCGACGAGGAGCGGGGGACCGACGATGCCCCACGCGGGCAGGTCCAGGCCGGCCTTCGTGGCGACGCCGAGCGCGCTGGCCAGGAGCACGCAGCCGAGCGCGGGCCGCAGGCCGGCGGCCGGGACGCGCGGCAGCAGCGCGGTGCCGATCCAGACGCCCGGCAGCGAGCCGAGCAGGATCGTGCCCATGAGCCCGAAGTCGACGTTGCCGCCGATCCAGTGGGCGATGCCCGCGCTCCAGAGCAGGATCGCGGCGTGGAAGACGTCGGTGCCGACGACGCGGTGCGGCGTCAGGCGGAAGATGAGGATCAGCGCGAGGCCGATGAGCGCGCCGGAGCCGACCGAGGTCAGGCCGACGATGAAGCCGAGCACGAAGCCCAGGCCGGCGGCCCCGGACTTCACGCGCTGCGTGAGCTCGACGGTCTCGCGCTCGCGCTCGGCGAGCTTCGGCATGAACAGCGCGCGGCCGAGGATCGTGATCGCGACGATCACCAGGGCGACCGCGATCCCGGCGAGCAGCACGTCGTCGAAGCCGTCGCCGTAGCGGGCGTGCAGCTCCTCGACGACGAGGACCCCGAGGATCGAGCCGGGGACCGACCCGACCGCCAGCCACTTCGACACGCCGAGGTCGACGGTGCCCGACCGCCAGTGCTTCCAGCCGCCGACGGTCTTCGTGACCGCCCCGTACGCGAGGTCGGTGCCGATCGCGACGACGGGGTTGATGCCCGCGAAGAGGACGAGCAGCGGGGTCATCAGCGAGCCGCCGCCGATGCCGGTCAGGCCGACGAGGATGCCCACGCCGAGGCCGAAGACGACGATGACGGGATCGATGCCGAGCATGGGCGGGGCGGCCACGTCCTCAGACGTGGAGGCCGCACTCCGTCTTGTCGGTGCCGGCCCAGCGGCCCTCGCGGCCGGACCCGGGCTTCGTGCACGGCGCGCAGCCGATCGACGCGTAGTCCTGGTCGTGGAGCGGGTGGTACGGGATGCCCCGGTCCATGATCCGCGTCCACAGGTCCTTGTCGGTCCAGTGCGCGAGCGGGTTGTACTTGGGGATGCCGCCGCGCTTCTCGTCCGCCTCGACGAGCTCCGCGCCGGCGCGGGTCGGCGCCTGCTCGCGGCGGATGCCGGTGATCCAGGCGTCGGCGCCGGCGAGGGCGCGCTCGAGCGCGGCGACCTTCTGCACGCCGCAGCAGTGCTCGGGGCCCGTCCAGGCGGGCGTGCCCTCGGGCGCCGAGGCGTCCTCGACGTGCACGGTGATGCCCCAGCGGTCCTCGAACGCCTTCCAGGTGGTCAGCGTCTCGGGGAAGAGCACGCCGGTGTCGATGGTGACGAAGCGCACGGCGTCGAGCGCGTCGAGGCGCGCGAGCTCGTCGACGATCACCGACTCCTCCTTCTGGAAGGAGGTGAGCAGGACCAGGCGGCCGTCGGCGTGACGCTCGACGGCCTCCTGCAGGACCCGCGTGGTGTCCTGCGTCAGACCGCGCACTCGCCCTCGCCCCGGACGACCTGGAACGGCACGTTCTTGGTCCAGTCCATGAACATGTTCATGGTGTCGAGGCCGAACTCGACGGGCATCGCGAGGTCGCGGATCTCGTCCTCGAAGCGCTTCGTGCCGACGCGGTCGGCGTAGGCGTTGAACGCCTCGCCGTCGTGGCGCTCGGCCTCGTACATGCGCACCCAGCGCTCGACGGCGTCGGGGACGCGCTTGGACGGGATGCGGACCTTGAGCCGCTTGCCGTAGGCGACCTGGCCCTGCTCGTAGGTGCCGCCGACATGCGGGATCGTCGCGGGGATCGTGTGCTCCCCGGCTTTGATCGAGGCGCCGTAGAAGCCGATGTTGGCGATGTGGTGCTGGCTGCAGCCGTTGGGGCAGCCGGACATCTTGATCTTGATGTCGCGGGTGAGCGGGTCGGTGATCCCCATCTCGACGACCTTCTCGTGCACGGCCTTGTTGAGGCCCATGGAGCTCGTGATGCCGAGCTTGCAGGAGTCGGTGCCGGGGCAGGAGACGACGTCCTCGATCGTGCGGACGCCCTTGTCGCCGACGCCGAGCTCGACGAGCTTGGTCCAGACCTCGTAGACGGACTCGTCGCGGACCCAGCGCAGCAGCAGGTTCTGCTGCACGGTCGTGCGGGCGAGGCCGCCGGAGTAGTCGCGCATGACCTGCGCGAGGCCGCGCCACTGGGCGGGGTCGAGGTCGCCGCGGGTGATCTTCACCTCGACGGCGCTGTAGCCCTCCTGCTTCTGGGCCTGCACGTTGTACTCGCGCCACGCCTCGAAGGCGGCGCGGTCGGCGTCGGTCGGCTGCGCGTACTCGCGGGCGGGATCGGCCTGGGGCGCGAGCGTGGCCTCGTCGACGTTGAAGTACTTCTCGTCGATCGAGAAGTCGCGCTGGGCGACCCAGTCGCCCTCGAGCTCGTCCTTGATCATCTGCGTGACCGCCTCGGCGCCGTCGCGGTCGACGAGCACCTTGATCCGCGCGCGGGCGCGGTTGACGCGCAGCCAGTCCTGGGCGTCGAAGATCCGGAAGACGGCCTCGGCGACCTTCAGGTACTCGCCGTCGTCGGCCGACGCGAACTCCCACAGCGTGGGCGCGACGCGCGGCATGATCGAGGTGCCGCCGCCGACGCGGATCTCGAAGCCCTTGACGCCGTCCTTGATCTTGGCGAGGAACGCGATGTCGTGGATGCCGGTGATCGAGCGGTCCTCCGACGGCGTGCCGTCGAACGCGGTCTTGATCTTGCGCGGCATCAGCTGCGTCGTGGGGTGGCGCACGAAGTAGCGGACGTAGGCGCCGACGTACGGGGTGGTGTCGAAGACCTCGCCCTCGGCGATGCCGGCCCACGGGTCGCCGGTGACGTTGCGCACGGTGTTGCCGCAGCCCTCGCGGGAGGAGAGGCCGGACGGCGAGATCTCGCGGATCAGCGCGGCCATCTTCATCAGCGGCACGTGGTGGATCTGGATGTTCTGCCGCGTGGTGATGTGCGCCTTGTTCAGCGGCGCGTACTTCTCGACGACGTTCGCGACGGTGTCCATCTGGTCGGGCGTCACGCCGCCGAAGGGCAGCTTGATCCGGCACATGTTCACGTCGGGCTGGCGCTGCCCGTAGACGCCCTGCTTTAGGCGGAAGCCGATGAACTCCGGCTCGGGCGTGTGCCCGTCGAGGAACTTCGTGGCCTCGGTGTCGAAGTCGTCGAACTCGCGCTCGATGATCGGGATGATGTGGCCCGGGACGTCGAGGCGCTCGGGGTCCTTGAGCGAGCCGCGACCGGCGGCGTCGGCAGCAGTGTCCGTGGGGACCGAAGAAGGCTCCATCGGGCCAATGTAGCAAAACCCGATCGCACTTCAGGAATTAGAAAACCGGCATGAATGCTGGACATTCCCCACGGACAATGTGGGGAATGGGCGGGGTCAGCGCAGCCAGGGATGGTCGGCGCCGGCGGGCAGGCCGACGCCCTCGAGCAGCGCCGCGCGCTGCCAGCCGGGCAGCCCGACGGGGGCCGGGGCGGCGGGCGGGGCGTTGTCGCGCAGGTACTGCTCCACGGCCGCGACGACCGCGGCGGCCTCGTGCTCGGTCGCGGGGCTGGTGATCTCGACTCGCGCCATGCGTGCATCCTGCCATGCGCGCGCGATCGGCACCGCCCCGGCCCGCCGACGACTGGAAACCGGAGTGTCGGATGTGCGAGGGTCGCCGCGTGCTCCGACCCCGTCGCCTGCCCGTGCCCGTCCTCGTCGCCCTCGGCGTGCTCGCGCCCAGCGCCCTCGCCGCCGAGGCGCCCGTCGTGTTCACGAACACCGGCACCGACTGCCGCAACCTCGCGATCACGCTGCCGATCGACCCGGTCGCCGCGCGTGAGCTCGTGCCCGAGCGCTTCGCCTTCGCCGGCGAGGAGCCCGAGGGGTTCGTCGAGCTCGCCACCTGCCCCGAGGGGACGATCGACGGGGTCCGCCGTCCCGCCTACCGCATCGCCGAGGCCGCGGTGGTGATCCGGACGCCCGTCCCGCTCGACGACCCCGGCGGCACGATCACCCAGGACATCTACGCGATCTCGCAGCTCGACACCGACCCCGAGCTCTCGCGCCGCAAGGTCGACGTCGGCTTCCGCTCCGACCTCGTCGACATCGCCTTCGACCGCTCCGGGCCGCTCGGGACGCGCATCGACGCGCGGATCCCGTGGGCGTTCTCGCCATACACGATGACCGCCGACCTCACCCCCGGTACGCCGCCGCTGCCCGGTGTCACCATCGTCACCCGGATCTGGGGGCTCGGACCGAAGGGCCTCGTGCTGACCCGCAACGACATCGAGCAGGTCCACGAGGGATCGGTCGCCTCCGGCACCGTGACCTTCGCCCCCGGCTCGCCGCTGTCGCGGCTGTTCGGCGGCACGACCCTGCGCGGCACCGGGATCTCCGGCCGCGGCACGTTCACGAACGTCACGCGGATCGTCGAGCCCGCGCCGGTCGCGTCGCCCGCCCCGGCCCCCGCCGTCCGGCCGCGACTCGTCGTCCGCCGCGACGGCCGCGCCGTGCGGATCGCCGTCCGGGACGCCGCCGGCCCGTTCCGGGCCACGGTTCGCCGCGGCGCCTCCGCGCGCGGCGGGCTGGTGCGGACGCTGCGCGGCGCGACCGCGGTGCGCTGGGACGGCCGTCGCGTCGACGGGCGCCGCGTGCCCGACGGGCGCTACACGGTCCGCGTGCGGCGCACGACCGGCGACCGCGCGCTCGTCGGCGCGGTCACGGTGCGCGTGGCGCGCGGCGCCGTGCGCCCGACGGGCTGAGGGCCGGGCGCCCGCCGCCTCTCAGAGCTCGATCGTCTGCGCCGACACCCGGCCCGCGCGCAGGGCGTCGAGTGCGGCCGCGGCGATCGCGAGGTCCTGGATCGCCAGGCCCGTGGAGTCGAACAGCGTCACCGCCTCCGGTCCGCGTCGTCCGGGCGCCTCGCCCGTGAGGACCGCGCCGAGGTCGGTGACCTGCTCGCGGGTGACCATGCCCGCCTCGACGGCCCCGGTGAGCTCGCCGCCGTGCGACGCCTGCGCCCACTCGTCGCAGAACAGCGCGCACGAGGCGACCGCGCCGATGCTCATCTCCGCCTTGCCGGGGCCGTCGGCCCCGAGCATGTTCAGGTGCAGGCCCGGTCGCAGGTTGCCGACGTCGAGCACGATCTCGTGCCCGGGCGTGACGCAGCAGAGCACGTCGCAGCGCAGTGCGTCCGCGGTGCTGCCGACCGTCCAGCGGTCGGCGCCGAGCTCGTCGGCGAGCGCCGCCGCGACGTCCGCGCGCGGGTCGACCAGCACGTTCCCGGCCCCGCCGCCGTACCCGTCGGCGACCAGGCACCGCGCCGCCCACGCACCGTGCAGCCCGCAGCCGATGATCGCGACGGTCGCCGCCTCGGGCCGCGCGAGCGCCCGCGTGGCGACGGCCGCGACGGCGCCGGTGCGCAGCGCGGTGACCGCTCCGGCGTCGAGCAGCAGCAGCGGCTCGCTCGTGCGCGCGTCCGACACGCAGACGAGGCCCATCACGGTCGGCAGCGGCTCGGCGCGGTCCGGGTTGCCCGGGAACGACGAGATCCACTTGAGCATCGCGAGGTCCCCGCCGAGCGCGGGCATCGCGCGGAAGTCCCCGTACGGCGGGGACGGCAGGTAGACCTTCGACGGCATCGTCCACGCGCCGGCGTGGTGGCGCAGGAACGCCTCGCGGGTGTGGTGGATCGCGTCCGCGGCGGTGACGGCGGCCAGCACGGCGTCGCGGTTCAGGACGGGCAGGGCGGGCACGGCGCGCAGGCTGTCACACGCGACGGCGCCGCGGGGCCGCTCAGCCGTCGAGGCCGATGCGGCCGGCGAGGTCCTCGCGCTCGCCGTGGCCCGCCGGACGGCCCGGGGCGGGCGGTGGGGGTGGCAGCAGGCTGCCGGGGACCGGCGCGGCGAGGCGGTCGCCGCCGAAGGCGTCGACCTCGTCCTCGCCGTCGAGCACGACGCGGGTCGAGCAGACGAGGTCGTGGATGGCGCGCTGGTGGGGGTCCCACAGCGGCCAGAGGAAGCTCAGGAGCAGCGGCACCGTGAAGAGCCCCAGCGCGCCCTTCGCCAGGGCCTCGCGCAGGAACGCGGTGCCGAGACCCACGGGCCCGCCGTCGTTGCGCACGACGCGGATGCCGACGATCCGACGACCCGGCGTGCGGCCCCGCATCAGGCCCAGCAGCAGCCACGGGTACAGGAAGGCGCTCGCGATCCCGACGCCGATCGCCCACGCCGCCCAGTACGGCGCGGTGGCGGTGGCGTCCGTGTCCTCGTAGCGGTACTCGCCCCAGTCGGTGACGAACCCGACGACCACCGCGACGGCGACGACCAGCAGCAGCTGGACGAGGAGGTCCAGCAGCAGCGCGCCCGCGCGCTGGCCCCACCGGGCCGCCGGGAGGGCGAAGGCGGCCGGGGCGGGACGCTCGGGGGCGACGGACACGCGCCGGATCGTACGCCCGGCCGCGGTGCCGCGGTAGGGTCCGGCCCCGTGCTGCCCTCCGCCACCCAGCGCATCCTCGACACGCTCCCCGACGGCGCGACCCTCCTCGACGTCGGCGGCTGGGCCGCCCCGTTCAACCGCGCCACGCACGTGCTCGACCTGATGCCCTACGAGACGCGCGGGGCGATGGGCAGCTACGGCCCGCGCGGCGAGCGCTTCACGCGCCGGACGTGGACGGTCCGGGACATCTGCGACCACCGGCCGTGGCCGTACGCGGACGACCAGTTCGACTTCGCGATCTGCGTCACGACGCTGGAGGACATCCGCGACCCGATCTGGGTCTGCCACGAGCTGAGCCGTGTCGCGAAGGCCGGCTACGTCGAGGTCCCCACGATCGAGGCGGAGCTGATCTTCAACGTCGAGGGCAACGGTCCCTGGCTCGGCCACGAGCACCACCGCTGGCTCTGCGACGTCGTCGACGGGGCGCTGCGGTTCACGCACAAGCCGCACTCGATCCACCACGACTGGACGCTGCGGGTCAACGACCGCTGGCGCGCGCGGATGGAGCTCGAGGACCACCTGCTCGGGCTGTTCTGGGAGGGCACGCTGCCCGCGTTCGAGCGGCCGCTGATCGGGGAGGACGACTACCAGCGCCTGTTCGCGGAGCTGCGCGAGCGGATCCGGCGGCGCTTCGAGCCGTCGGAGGCGGAGCTGCGGCTGAAGACGGCGCGCGATCTCGCGCGGCACGGCGCCGCGCTCGCAGCACAGCGGCCGCGGCGGCTCGCCTCGCAGCTGATCGATCGTCTGCGGTAGGCGTCGGGCGCCCCGCGTCGGGGTACCATCGGCGCACCATGGACGACCAGCGCTCCGGATTCACGTACCCCGCCGAGTCGAGCTTCGGCCGCTCGCGCGTCGAGATCTCGACGGCCCAGCTGCTCGGGCAGGTGATGTTCCTCGTCGCGGTCGCGCTCGGCTTCGCCGTGCTCGGCACCTTCCTGGGGCGCGAGCTCGAGGTCGGCGCCGCCCGGATCTGCTCGTTCGCCGGCTTCGGCATGCTGCTGGTCTCCTCCTTCGGCGGGGAGCGCTTCCGCGTCGGGCCGCTCGCGATGGGCTGGCTGTTCGCGACCGCGCTGCTGATCGGGCTCGGGCTCGGCCCGGTCATCGGCTACTTCGCCGAGGTCGATCCGGCGCCGCTGACGCAGGCCGCCGGGGCGACGGCGCTCGTCGTCGCGGGCACGGGCTCGCTGGGCTTCGCGCTGTCGAAGGACCTGAAGTCGTGGATGCGGCCGCTGAGCTTCCTCGTCTTCGGCCTCGTGATCGTGTCGCTGCTGCTGATGCTCGCGGGCGGCGGGGGCAACCCGCTGATCTCGATCGCGATCGGCGCCGTCAGCGCGCTGCTGATCGTCGTCGACTTCAACTACCTGCGCAAGCACGGCACCGAGGACGACGCCGTGATGCTCGCCACGGGGATCTTCGTCTCGATCGTGAACATCTTCCTCGCGCTGCTGAACATCTTCGGCAACCGCTGATCGGCCGTAAAACGGCCCATCGATGGCCAGTTGAACGGACTTTCAGCGGGCCGTGCAATCTCGTCACGTTGCCACTACGGTGTGACCGACGTGGCGGGGGAACGGGTCCCCCGCAGGGCAGATGCAAGGGGGAACATGACGTTCAAGAACACGCGCGCCACGCTCGGTGCGCTCGGGTCGACCGCGGCGATCGCCGCCGCCATGGCGGCGCCGGCACAGGCCGCCACCACCACCTATCCGGCCGGCGGGAGCAGCTTCACCAGTGGCCTGGAGGGCTGGCAGGACACGAGCACCTCGTGCGTCCTGCTCGTGCTGCCGTCGCTGCTGTGCGACGTCGACAACCTCCACGCCGCCGGCGTCGGCAACCCGGCGGGCTCGCTGCAGGTCCGCTACACGACGCTGCTCGGGCTCCTCGGGGTCGCGACGGGCACGAGCGTCGTGACGTCGCCGTCGTTCACGGTCGCCGAGACCGGCGGCTCCGGCGTCCTGCAGCTCGATCGCCGCGCCGACATCCAGGCGCTGCTGGACCTCGGCGGCACCGCCGGCTACCGGGTCGTCCTCGTCAACCAGTCCAACGGCGCTCGCACGGTGCTGCTGGAGGAGGCGCTCGACGACGCCGACAGCGCGTTCGTCAAGCGCACCGCGGCGGTGCCGACCGGGCTGCTGCAGCCGGGCACGAGCTACCGCCTGGAGATCACGACGCGCCTGACCTCGCAGCTGCTGCAGATCCTCGGCGGCAGCGTCAGCGCCTACTTCGACAACGTCGGCCTCGCGGTCACCGACGGGCCCGCCGGTCCGACGGGTCCGAGCGGCCCGACCGGGCCGAGCGGTCCGACCGGGCCCACCGGTCCGAGCGGCCCGACCGGTCCGAGCGGCCCGACGGGTCCGAGCGGCCCGACCGGTCCGAGCGGCCCCACGGGCCCGAGCGGTCCGACCGGACCGACGGGTCCGGACGGCCCCACCGGTCCGACGGGTCCGAGCGGCCCGACGGGTGCGACCGGCCCGCAGGGCCCGACGGGTGAGACCGGGGCCCCCGGCCCCGCCGGCCCCGCCGGGGCGAACGGCACGAACGGCACCAACGGCGCCAACGGGGCGGCCGGGCCGGCCGGTCCCGCGGGCCCCGCCGGCCCGCAGGGCCCGGCCGGTGCGACGGGCGCGACCGGCGCCTCGGTCGACGGCGCCTCGCTGCCGACGTCCAAGCAGCTCCTGCGGATCGACTCCACGAACCTCGCCGTTCCGCGGTCGAAGGCCAAGGGCTCGAAGATCGTGAAGGTCCGGATCTACTGCCGGCCGTTCGCGACCCGCACCTGCTCGGGCACCGTGAAGATCCGCTCGACGAACAAGCTGCGGTTCGGCCGCTCCGGCAACGAGCGCGTGACGTTCGGGACCAGCGAGTTCCAGCTCAACCGCCGCCAGGTCGGGTTCGTGAAGGTCCCGCTCGGCGCCGACCGCGTCGCGCTGGCCCGCAAGCGCCGCACGACCGAGGTGATGGTCACCGTCGCGGTGATCGACACCAGCGGCAACCGGCAGACGTTCCGCCGCACCGTGCGCCTGCGCGGCTAGCCGCCCGCCGCACCGCCTGACCGCGACCGGCCCCGTACGCCCACGAGGTGTGCGGGGCCGGTCCGCGTCCGGGCCCGGACATCCGTCCAGGTCCGTTGACAGCGCCGCGCAGATCCGCGCCCGCCCGCCGATGGACGGGCCGTGCGCCGCGCCCGTCCCCAGGCCCTGCTCCTCGCCCTCGCGGTCGTCGCGCTGCTCGGCGCGCCGACCGCCGCGTCCGCGGCGGTCCCGGGCCTCGGCTGGCTGCAGCGGGCCGTCGGCGTCCAGTCCCGGATCGCGGTGCCGGCCACGACCGCCGCGCGCACGGTCACGGTGGCGGTCGTGGACAGCGGTGCCGATCTCGCGCACCCGGCCCTCGCCGGTGCGCTATGGACGAACCCCGGGGAGACCGCGGGCAACGGCGTCGACGACGACGGCAACGGCCACGTCGACGACGTGCACGGCGTCAACCTCCTCGACGACACCCAGCCGCCGCTGGACCAGTCCGGGCACGGCACCGCGGTGGCCGGGATCGTGGCGGGCCGGCCGCGCTGGCGGGGCCGCAGCGGGCTCGCGTCCGGCGTCGCGCGCGTCATGGTCGTGAAGGTCCTGGGCGAGCGCTCGAAGGGCTCCACGGGCACGGTGGCGGCCGGCATCCGCTACGCCCTGGCCGAGGGGGCGCAGATCATCAACCTCAGCGTCACGACGCCCGACGACGACCCGGAGGTCGCCGCCGCGGTCGGCGAGGCGGCCGCGCGCGGGGTCCTGCTCGTCGTCGCCGCCGGGAACCACGGCCGCGATCTGCGCGACGCCCCGCTCTACCCGGCGGCCTACCGGACGCCCGACATGGTCACGGTCGGCGCGACCGACCGTGACGGCTACCTCGTGGACCTCAGCGCCTTCGGGCCGGGCGTCGATCTCGCGGCGCCGGGGCTGGACGTGCCCGCGCTCGCGCCCGGCGGGCGTGCGACGCGGTTCAGCGGCACGAGCGCCGCCGCGCCGCTGGTCTCCGGGGCTGCCGCGCTCCTGCTGGCGCGCCATCCGGGCACGCCGGTCGTCACGCTGCGCGCCGCGCTGCTCAACGGCGCCCGCCGCACGACGGCGCTGCGCGACGAGATCCGCACGGGCGCCCTGGACGTCGGCCGCGCGATCCGCCGGCTCGACCGGCGCGCCGCGGTCCGCGGCCGCTGAGCCGCCGCGTCAGCCGCGCCGCATGAGCCGCGCCACGGCGGCCATCAGCTCGTCGGTGCGCTCCGCGCGCAGCTCGTCGGGGGCGTGCAGGACGCAGTGGCGGGCGTGCTCGTCCATCAGCCCCAGCGCGACCTTGTCGAGGGCCGCCTGGACGGCGCTGATCTGCGTGAGCACGTCGATGCAGTAGCGGTCGTCGTCGACCATCCCCTGGATCCCGCGGACCTGGCCCTCGATCCGGCGCAGGCGCGTGCGCAGCTGGTCCTTCGTCGCGGTGTACCCCCGGGTCGTCGGCTCGGCCATGGACGCAGCGTAGCGGATACCCCCCGGGGGTGTGCTACCGTCGAGGCATGAGCGAGACGACCTACACCGTCACCGGCATGACCTGCCAGCACTGCGTCGCCAGCGTGCAGGAGGAGGTCTCCGAGGTCCCGGGCGTCACCGAGGTCCGCGTCGACCTCGACACCGGCCGGGTCGTCGTGGTGGGCGAGGCGCAGGACGCCGCCGTCCGCGCGGCGATCGACGAGGCCGGGTACGCGGTCGCCTGATCGTGTCCGTCGCCGCCCGCCTGAGCGCGTTCGCGCTGCTGCTCGCCGCCGTCTTCGCCGCGGCCGCGCTGGCGGGCGGGCTCGTCGACCCGGACGGTGCGTCCGACGCCACCGGGACCGCGCACGGCGCGACCGCGACGCCGCACGACACCGACGGGACGCACGGCGGCGCGTCCGCCGACGCGCACGGCGCCGGCGGCGCGTCCGACGCGGCGGACCACGGAGCGGACGCGGGCGCCGACCACGGGACGGCCGGCCACGCCGACGGCACCGCTCAGGCCGCCGCGCCGCCCGGCCTGACCGCCGAGCAGGACGGCTACCGCCTGGTCCTCGACACGGCACCGCGCACGGTCGGGGTCACCGCACCGCTGCGCCTGCGGATCCTCGGACCCGACGGGCGTGCCGTCCGGCGCTTCGACGTCGCGCACGCGCGGCGGCTGCACCTCGTCGTCGTCCGCCGGGACCTCCAGCACTTCCGCCACGTCCACCCGGTGATGGGCACCGACGGCACCTGGAGCATCCGGCTGGCGCTCCCCGCCGCCGGCACCTACCGCCTCTACGCGGACACGACGATCGACGGGGTGCAGCGGACGCTGGGCACCGACGTCCAGCTCCCGGGGACCTTCACGCCGCGGCCCGTCGCGCGCCCGGCGACGCTCGCCGACGCCGGGGACGGGCTGCAGGTCCGTCGCCGCCCCGGTCCCGCCGGCACCGTCGCGTTCGACGTGCTGCGCGACGGGCGCGTCGTGACCGGCGAGCTCGAGGACCACCTCGGCGCCCGCGGCCACCTCGTCACCCTCCGGGCCGGCGACCTCGCGTACCTCCACACGCACCCGGCCGGTGACCAGCTCGCGTTCGGCGTCGAGCTCCCCGGGCCGGGGACCTACCGCAGCTGGGTCGAGTTCCGGCTCGACGGGCGCGTGCACACCGCCGCCTTCACCGAGGTGGTGTCCGGATGAGCCGGCTGGAGCTGCCGATCACCGGCATGACGTGCGCCGCGTGCGCGAACCGCATCGAGCGCAAGCTCAACAAGCTCGACGGGGTCAGCGCGTCGGTGAACTACGCCACCGAGCGGGCCGCCGTCACCTACGAGGACGCGACCGTCGGCCCGGAGGACCTGGTGGCCACGATCCGCGCCGCCGGGTACGACGCCGCGCTGCCGACCTCCTCCTCCGAGCAGGACCCGCCCGCCGAGACCGACGAACCGACGCGCGCCCTGCGCACGCGGCTGGTCGTCAGCGCGGCGCTCGCGCTGCCCGTCCTCGTGCTGTCGATGGTGCCCGCACTGCAGTTCGACGACTGGCAGTGGCTGGCCTGGAACCTCGCGACCCCGGTGGTGCTGTGGGGCGGCTGGCCGTTCCACCGCGCCGCGTGGCTGAACCTGCGCCAGGCGACCGCGACCATGGACACCCTGGTGAGCGTCGGCACCCTCGCCGCCTGGACCTGGTCGGTCGTCGCCCTCTACGCCGGGGACGCCGGCGTCACCGGCATGACGATGGGCTTCGACCTCGTCCCCGACCGCTCCGCCTCGCTGGACCACGTGTACTTCGAGGTGGCGGCCGTCGTCGTCACCTTCCTGCTCGCCGGCCGCTTCTTCGAGGCGCGCGCCAAGCGCCGCGCCGGCAGTGCGCTCGCCGCGCTGCTCGAGCTCGGCGCCAAGGACGTCGCCGTGCTCGGGGACGACGGCGTCGAGCGCCGGATCCCGGTCGCGGAGCTACGCGTCGGGCAGCGGTTCGTCGTGCGGCCCGGGGAGCGCGTCGCCACCGACGGGGAGCTCGAGGAGGGCACGAGCGCGGTCGACGAGTCGCTGCTCACGGGGGAGTCCGTGCCGGTGGAGAAGCACCCGGGCGACGCCCTCGTCGGCGCGTCGGTGAACGTCGGCGGCCGGCTCGTCGTGCGCGCCACCCGCGTGGGCGCCGACACGGCGCTCGCGCAGATCGCCCGGCTCGTCACCGACGCCCAGTCCGGCAAGGCACCGGTCCAGCGGCTCGCCGACCGCATCTCCGGCGTGTTCGTCCCCGTCGTCCTCCTCGTCGCCACGGCGACGCTCGGGTTCTGGCTGGGCGCCGGGGAGAGCGCCGCGTTCGCGTTCACCGCCGCGGTCGCGGTGCTGATCATCGCCTGCCCGTGCGCGCTCGGCCTCGCGACGCCGACGGCGCTGCTGGTCGGCACCGGTCGCGGCGCCCAGCTCGGCCTGCTGATCAAGGGGCCGGAGGTGCTCGAGTCGACCCGCCGGGTCGACACGATCGTCCTCGACAAGACCGGCACCGTGACCACCGGCCGCATGGCCCTCCTGGACGTCGTCCCGGTCCCGGGCACCTCGCGGGAGGAGCTGCTGCGCCGTGCGGGCGCGGTGGAGGACGCCTCCGAGCACCCGATCGCGCGCGCGATCGCGGCCGCCGCGCGTGCGGAGCTCGGCACGCTGCCGGCGGTGCAGGAGTTCGCCAACCGGGAGGGCCTCGGGGTCGTCGGTCGCGTCGACGGCGTGCGGGTGGAGGTCGGTCGCCTCGCGCCCGGAACCGCCCCGCCGGCCGACGAGCCGCTGCACCTCGCGGCGCTGCAGCACGGCGGGCGGACCGTCGTGCGCGTCGTCTGGGACGGGGCGCTGCGGGGAGCGCTCGTCGTCGCGGACACGCCGAAGGACACCTCCGCTGAGGCGGTCCGGCGCCTGCGGGCGCTCGGCCTGCGGCCCGTGCTGCTCACCGGGGACAACCGTCCGACCGCGGAGGCGGTGGCCGCGGCCGTCGGGATCGACGAGGTCGTCGCCGAGGTCCTTCCCGCCGACAAGGCCGCGGTCATCCGGCGCCTGCAGGAGGAGGGCCGCGTCGTCGCGATGGTCGGCGACGGCGTCAA
Organism: Conexibacter sp. W3-3-2; assembly: GCF_009707605.1. Taxonomy (NCBI): domain Bacteria; kingdom Bacillati; phylum Actinomycetota; class Thermoleophilia; order Solirubrobacterales; family Conexibacteraceae; genus Conexibacter; species Conexibacter sp. W3-3-2. The sequence continues at coordinate 3,775,521 of NZ_WLYW01000001.1, forward strand.
CGACGCGCCCGCGCTCGCCCAGGCCGATCTCGGCCTGGCGATCGGGACCGGCACCGACGTCGCGATCGAGGCGTCGGACCTGACGCTCGTCTCCGGCGACCTGCGCGGCGCCGCGGACGCGATCCGCCTGTCACGGCGGACGCTCGGGACCATCAGGACGAACCTGTTCTGGGCGTTCGCCTACAACGTCGCGTTGATCCCGGTGGCGGCGGCCGGGTTCCTCAACCCCGTGCTCGCGGGCGCGGCGATGGCGGCCTCGAGCGTGCTCGTGGTCTCGAACTCGCTGCGGCTGCGGCGCTTCGAGAGCGGCGCTCCAGGGCGCTGAGCGCCGCGGCGCCCGCGGCGGTGACCGTGAGCGCGCGGCCGTCCGGACGGCGCCGGACCCAGTCCTGGGCGAGCGCCGCGTCCAGCAGCGCCGCGCCGAGCGCGCCCGCGAGGTGCGGGCGGCGCTCCGTCCAGTCCGCGCAGGCGCGCGCGAGCGGACGCGAGGCGGCGGTCGCGCGGACCGCGTCGAGATCCACCCCGAGCGCGGCGTAGGCCGGCTGCGCGCCCGCGGGGACCGCGAACCCACCGTCGTCCGCGCGCAGCGCGGCGCAGGCGACCAGCGCGTCGGTCACCCGCACCCCGACCTCACCGGCGAGGTGGTCGTAGCAGGAGCGCGCGTGGCGCAGCGCCTGCGCCCTGGTGGCCGCCCGCAGCCCGATCGGCCGCGGCGCCGGTGCCAGCCGGCCGAGCGCCTCGAGCGCCTCCGCGACCCGCGGGCCCGCGAGCGCGACCTCCCGACGCCGGCCGACCGGCGTCACCGTCACGAGGCCGGCGTCGATCAGCCGGGTCAGGTGCCCGCTGACGGTCGAGGGCGCCACGCCGACACGGGTCGCCAGCGCCCCCGCGGGAAGCGGGACCCCGCCGAGCAGCTCCTCCAGGATCCGCGTGCGGGTCGGGTCGGCCAGGACGGCGGCGATCGCGGCGAGCTCCGACGACATCGCTCCAGCGTACGGCCGCGACGGTTGGGCGGGGACCGAAGCGTCCGGCGTCTACCGTGACGGGCGTGCCGCGCACCGACCGCCTCGCCCTCGCCGCCGCCGCCGTCACCGTCCTCCTCTGGGCGTCGGCGTTCGTCGGCATCCGTGCCGCCGCCGAGGACCTCACCGCCGGCCCGCTCGCGCTCGGGCGGCTGCTCGTCGCGTCGCTGGTGCTCACGCTCGTCGTCCTCTGGCGCGGCGAGGCGGGCCTGCCGGAGCGCCGGGACCTGCCCGCGATCGCCCTGTGCGGCGTCGTCTGGTTCGGGCTCTACAACGTCGCGCTCAACCAGGGCGAGCGGAGCGTCGACGCCGGCACCGCCGCGATGCTCGTGAACCTCGGCCCGCTGCTGATCGCCCTGCTGGCCGGCGCGGTCCTGGGGGAGGGCTTCCCGCGCGCCCTGCTGCTCGGCTGCGCGGTCGCGTTCGCCGGCACGGTCGTCATCGGGGCGGGGTCGACCGCGTCCCGGCACGCCGACCTCGCCGGGGTCGCGCTGTGCGTCGGCGCCGCCGTCGCGTACGCCGTCGGCGTGACGCTGCAGAAGCCGCTGCTCGCGCGCACCAGCGCGCTGCGCATCACCTGGCTGGCCTGTCTCACGGGCACGGTCGTGCTGCTGCCGTTCTCGGCGGTCCTCGTGCGCGAGACGGGGGACGCCGACGCCGGCGCGCTCGCGTGGACCGTGTACCTGGGGATCTTCCCGACCGCGGTCGCGTTCACCACCTGGGCGTTCGCGCTCGGTCGCACGACCGCCGGGCGAATGGGGGCGACCACCTACCTCGTCCCGCCGCTCGCCGTCCTGCTCGGCTGGCTGCTGCTCGACGAGGTGCCCGCGACGATCGCGCTCGCCGGCGGCGCCCTGTGCCTGGCGGGCGTCGCGCTGGCGCGCCGCGGCAGCGGCCCGCCCGCCGCGGCGGGCACGGCGGCGGCGGCCACGTCCCCGGTGGCCGCCGCGCGCAGCGCGCCCCCGGCCGCCTCCTAGGCGGTGGCGGGAGGTCCGTTGACGCCCTTGATCGACTGCTGGCCGCGCGCCACCCGGTAGCGCCAGCCGGTGCTCGGGAGCGTCTTGGTGGTCCGGCGCTTGATCGTCTCCATGCGGACCATCTGGCAGTCGAACGCCGACGGGGTCGCGACGACCTTGCCGTACCCGTGGTGGTCGAAGTCCGCCTGGTCGACCCACGGGTTGAAGCCCCGCAGCGTGTCGATGAGCCCCGGGTCGGTCTGGGGGTTCGCGTCGTTGCCGGGCAGCACGACCCCGCCGCCGACGTCGAGCTTCGTCTCGCCGAGCGACTGCGAGGTGATCGACCCGCCGACGAACTCGGTCGCCACGGTCTCCCCGGCCGCGGTCCGCACGTCCCCGGCGATGAACGTGTGGATGTCGCCGGTGATGAAGACCGTGTCCTTGATCGCGCGGTCGCGCAGGAAGCCGAGGAGCTCCTCGCGCTCCCCCGGGTAGCCGCTCCACGTGTCGTAGGAGTAGTTCGCGCCGCCGAGGACCCGCGTCGGCATCATCGTCACCTCGTTCGCGAGCACCTTCCAGGCCGCGGTCGAGGAGCCGAGCCGCTGCTTGACCGCGTCCAGCTGCGTGCGCCCGAGCAGGGCGCGGGGCTGCTCGAGCTCCGCGCACGGGGCGACGACCGCGTCACCGCAGGGCTGGTCCTGGCGGTAGCTGCGCTGGTCCATGACGACGAGGTCGACGACGTCCCCGAACCGCAGCGACCGGTAGATCCGCTGCCCGCTGGAGCCCGCGAACGCGGGCATGCTCTCGAAGAACGCCTTGCGCGCCGCCGCCTTGCGCGCCGCGCCGTAGCGCTTGGCGGCCGGGAGACCCCCGTCCTTCTCGGCGCCGGCGTAGTTGTCCTGCACCTCGTGGTCGTCCCACAGCATCACCATCGGGAAGCGCGCGTGGACCGCCTGGAGCGCCGGGTCGGACCGGTAGAGCGAGTACTTGGCCCGGTAGTCGGAGAGCGTCAGCGCCTCCCGCACGATGTCCCGGTTCGGTCCGCTGCGGCCGATCCGGTCGTCGCGCACCGCGGTCTTCGTGCCCTTCACGGAGTGGTAGGTCTCGGAGTAGATGTAGTCCCCGAGGCAGACGACGAAGTCGAGGTCCTCCTTGGCCATGACCTCGTGCGCGTTGTACCAGCCGTGCGTGTAGTCCTGGCAGGAGAAGAACGCGAACCGCACCGGCTGCTGCGAGCCCGCGGGCAGCGCGGTGCGCAGCCGGCCGACGCGGCTCTCACCGGTCCGCGTGCTGAAGCGGTAGTAGTACTGCTCGTAGGGCTTCAGGCCGGTGAGCCGCGCCTTGACCGCGTGGTTCGCGGCGCCGCTGGTGGCGATCTGCCGGCGCTGCACGACGCGCCGGAACGCCCGGTCGGTGGCGACCTCGAGCTCGACGCGGCCGGCGCCCTCGACGCCGGTGACGCGCGACCACAGCGTGCAGCCGGTCGGGGTCGGGTCGCCGCAGATGACGCCGTCGGCGAAGCGGCCGCCGCGGAACACCGGGGCCTTGCGTGCGCTGGCCAGGCCGAGCGCGAACGTCTGCGGGGCGAGGACGACGGCACCGCCGGTCGCCGCGGCGCCGGTGAGGAAGCGCCGGCGCGTGGTCCGGGACGGGTGGGACATGGGGACCTCCTGCGGGACGGTGGGGACCCCGCGACGCTACCGGCGCGGCGACCGTCCGTGGGGGCGGTGCAGGACGCTCGACGGATGTCCGAACCGACATCCGGAGCGGGGTGCAGCGGCGGCCGCGAGCGACGGCCGCCGCGCACGCACCCGGTTCTCCTCTCCCAGGTGTGAACGCGCGGTTCACGTCCTGGATCCTGCCAGAGTCACCGGCGGGGGACGCCGGTGACTCGCCGGGTGCTACAGCGGGATGTTCCCGTGCTTGCGCTGCGGGCCCGGGTCGCGCTTGGTCGAGAGCGTCTCGAGCGCGGTGATGAGCTTCGGACGGGTCTCGTGCGGGACGATCACGTCGTCGATGTAGCCGCGCTCGGCCGCGACGTACGGGTTCGCGAACCGCGCCTTGTAGTCGTCCATGAGGGCCTGGCGGCGCTCCTCGGGCGTCGGCGAGCTGGCGATGTCGCGGCGGTAGATGATGTTGACCGCGCCCTCCGCGCCCATGACCGCGACCTCCGCGGTCGGCCACGCGAAGTTGAAGTCCGCGAGCAGATGCTTGGACGCCATGACGTCGTACGCGCCACCGTAGGCCTTGCGGGTGATGACCGTGATCTTCGGGACGGTCGCCTCGGTGTAGGCGTACAGGAGCTTCGCGCCGTGGCGGATGATGCCGCCCCACTCCTGCGTCGTGCCGGGCAGGAAGCCCGGGACGTCCGTGAAGGTGATGATCGGGATGTTGAACGCGTCGCAGGTGCGCACGAACCGCGCGGCCTTCGCCGACGCGTCGATGTCGAGCACGCCGGCGAGCGCCGCCGGCTGGTTGCCGACGATGCCGACGGCGTGGCCGTTGAGGCGGCTGAAGCCCATGATGATGTTCTTCGCGAAGTGCTCCTGCACCTCGAAGAACTCGCCGTCGTCGACGATGTGCTTGACGACGTTGCGCATGTCGTACGGCTTGTTCGGGTTGTCCGGCACGACGTGGTCGAGCTCCGGATCCATCCGCTGCGGGTCGTCGGTCGGCTGGACGCGCGGAGGCGTCTCGAGGTTGTTCTGCGGCAGGAACGAGAAGAGGTAGCGGGTCTCCTCCAGCGCGTGGTCCTCGTCCTCGAACGCGAAGTGCGCGACGCCCGACTTGCTGTTGTGCGCCATCGCGCCGCCCAGCTCCTCGAACCCGACCTCCTCGCCCGTCACCGACTTGATGACGTCGGGGCCGGTGATGAACATGTGCGAGGTTTCCTTGACCATCAGGATGAAGTCCGTGATGGCGGGGGAGTCACGGCGCCACCGGCGCACGGGCCCATGATCAGCGAGATCTGCGGGATGACGCCCGAGCAGCGGACGTTGCGGGTGAAGACGTCGCCGTAGGCGCCGAGCGAGACGACGCCCTCCTGGATGCGCGCGCCGCCCGAGTCGTTGATGCCGATCACGGGGCAGCCGATCTTCGCCGCCAGGTCCATGATCTTGCACATCTTCTCGCCCATGACCTCGCCCAGCGAGCCGCCGAAGACGGTGAAGTCCTGGGAGAAGACGCAGACGCGACGGCCGTCGATCGTGCCGTGGCCGGTGACGACCGCGTCGGACCACGGACGCTGCTTCTGCATGTCGAAGTCGTAGGTGCGGTGGCGGACGAAGGTGTCCACCTCCTGGAAGCTGCCCTCGTCCAGCAGCTTCTCGATCCGCTCGCGGGCGGTGTACTTGCCCTTGGCGTGCTGCTTCTCGACCGCAGGCCCCTCGGCGTGGATCGCCTCGGCACGCAACTCGTGGAGCTGGGCGAGCTTCTCTTCGAACGTCTCCGGTGGCTTCTGGCGCATGGGACGGGCGAGTTTATTGCGGCTGGCGCCGGGACGACCTCCCGGTGCCCCGGGAGCCGTGGGAACGCGCCCCGTCGGGGGGCGTCGACCGCCCGGACAGGGGGTGTAGCCGGGCGTCCCCGACCGGGTTCAGCGGGAGAACGGCCGGTGGTGCGCGGCGCCGAGGTCGTCCAGGACCCCGGCGAGGATCGCGCTCGTGCGCTCGGGCGACAGCGGCTCGGGGGCGGGCGCCGGCGCGGCGGGCTCGACGGCGACCGCGGCGGGCGGCGGCTCCTCGGACTCGACGGGCTCCGGGGCGCGGACGGGCAGCGGGATGACCGGGGCGGGCGCCGGCTCGACCGGGGACGGCTCGACGGGCGCCTCGGCGGCGGGCGTGGGCGCGGTGGCCCGTGCGGCGCGCGGCGGTGCCGGGGCCGACGGGGCGGGCTCCGGGGCTCGGCGGCCGAACAGCCGCGCGAAGAACCCGCGACGCCGCGGAGCCGGCTCCGGCTCCGGCTGCGGCTGCGGCTCCGGCTCGACCGGCAGGACCGAGCCGACGGTGACGGTGGGCTCCGGCGTGGCCGCCTCGACGGGCTCGGGCGCCGCGGACGCGGACGCGGACGGCTCGAGCTCGGGCGGCACGGGCTCGCGCTCTGGCGCGGGCGCGACGACGGCGTCCACCGGCGGGACGGCGGCCGCGACCGCCGGGGCCTCGGGCTCGCCGGCCCCGGCCACGCGCGCGTCGGGCGCGAACTCCACGGCCTCCGCGGTGAGGATCACCCGGGTCCCCCAGCCCGAGACCTCGAGCTCCACCGTGCCGCGTGCGCGGTCGCCCTCCCAGGCGACGGTGGTCTCGGGCTCGGTGCGGGTGATGCGGATCTCGCCGAACTCGCCCAGGTGGCGGGCCAGCGACTCGACGTCGCTGATCTCCGCCCACAGCTCGGGCGGGCTCTTCACCAGGGTGCGCTTGACGGTCGCTTCGGGCATCGCGTCCGGGATTCCACCGCTCCCGGCCGGTTCCTTCCGGCGTGGCGCGGTTACGGAGCCTGAACGGCGCCTTGCGCCCGCCACGTACCATCAGGCACATGACGGCCCGCAAACGCGCGCTGCTGCTGGCCATCGGCGCCGCCGGGGCGGTCGCCGCGCTGTCGGGCGCCGTGCTCGAGGGCTGCGTCGCGATCGGGTTCGCCGTCGAGACCTACCTCGTGTGCTGCGCCTACCTCGCGCCGTCGTTCCCCGACGACGAGGACGACGAGCCGGACGACGACGGCGGCGGCGGGGGCGGCGACGGCGGGCCGGACCTCCCGCCGGACCCGTGGCCCGACGGGTGGGAGGAGGCCCAGGCTCAGGCGTACCCGCCCGGCTTGGCGACCATGAAGAACACGGCGACGGCGACGAGTCCGGCGGCGACCAGCCCGACCGTGTAGACGCGCTGGTAGAGCGCCTCGTACTCGGCGCTGAAGCGGACGGTGCCCGGCTCGCTGCCGCTGGCGAGGTCGCGCTGCGACAGCTCGGCGAGCTTGCGCTCCTGCGGGGCGAAGAACGCGCCGCCGAGACCGAACAGCACGATCAGGATGACCATCGGCACGCTCACCCAGACGCGGTCCCAGAGGTCGCGGTCGGAGGCCAGGTAGATCCCGGCGACCAGCACGACGACCATGCCCGGCGTGATGATCCGCTTGCCGAGCATGTCCTGCGCGCCGTGCAGCGCGGGCATCGCGTGCGGGTGGCGGCCCTTGACCCAGCGCAGCAGCAGCGGGTACGCGAAGGTGATGCCGAACGCGACGACGACGCCGAGGACGTGGACGGCCGTGACGACGTCGTAGAAGAGGATGGCGGTCATGCCCGGAAGGCTACCCGGGGCGCGGACGACCGCCGACGGGTCCGGCCGCGGGGGCCGGACCCGGACCGGCTCAGAACTTCGGCTGGTACTTGCCGAACACGTCCTGCATCGCGGCGCAGACCTCGCCCATCGAGGCGCGGTCACGCAGCGCCTCGCGGATGAACGGCACGAGGTTGTCGGTGCCGCGGGCGGCGCCGCGCAGCTCCTCCAGGCGCTGCTCGACGAGCGCCTGGTCGCGGTTGGCCTTGAACGCCTTCAGGCGCTCGACCTGCTCGCGCTCGGACGCCGGGTCGACGCGCAGGAGGTCCGGGACCTCGAGCTCCTCCTCGACGAACTTGTTCACGCCGACGACGATGTCCTGCTCCAGGCGGTAGCGCTCCTGGTAGCCCCAGGCGCTCTCGTCGATCTCCGCGGTGATGAACTCGATCGCGTTGACGGAGCCGCCGAGCTCGTCGACCTTGGCGATCAGGTCGTAGGCGCGCGACTCGATCTCCGCGGTCAGCGCCTCGACGAAGTACGAGCCCGCGAACGGATCGACCGTGTCGGTCGCGCCGGACTCGAAGCCGATGATCTGCTGCGTGCGCAGCGCGGTCTTCGCGGCCTCCTCGGTGGGCAGGGCCAGCGCCTCGTCGTAGCCGTTGGTGTGCAGCGACTGCGTGCCGCCGCAGACCGCGGCGAAGCCCTGCAGGGCCACGCGGACGATGTTGTTGACCGGCTGCTGGGCGGTGAGCGTCACGCCGCCGGTCTGCGTGTGGAAGCGCAGCATCATCGACTTCGGGTTCTGCGCGCCGAAGCGGTCGCGCATGATCGTCGCCCACATCCGCCGGGCGGCGCGGAACTTCGCGACCTCCTGGAAGACGTTGTTGTGGCCGTTGAAGAAGAACGCCAGGCGCGGCGCGAAGTCGTCGACGTTCAGGCCCGCGTCGACCGCGGCCTGCACGTAGGCGATGCCCGACGAGAGGGTGAACGCGACCTCCTGGACCGCCGAGCAGCCCTTCTCGCGGAAGTGGTAGCCGGAGATCGAGACCGTGTTCCACTTCGGGACGTTGTCCTTGCAGTACGCGAACAGGTCCGTCGTGAGCCGCATCGTCGGCTCGGGCGGGTAGATGTAGTTGCCGCGCGCGATGTACTCCTTGAGCACGTCGTTCTGCGTGGTGCCGCGGAGCTTCTCGCTCGGGACGCCCTGCTCCTCGCCGACCAGCTGGTAGAGGCACAGCAGCACGGTGGCCGGCGCGTTGATCGTCATCGACGTCGACACCTGGTCGAGCGGGATGCCGTCGAACGCGGTCCGCATGTCGTCGATCGTGTCGATCGCGACGCCCGTGCGGCCGACCTCGCCGAGGCAGCGCGGGTTGTCGGAGTCGAGGCCGAGCTGCGTGGGCAGGTCGAAGGCCATCGACAGGCCGGTGCCGCCGCGCGAGAGCAGGTACCGGTAGCGCTCGTTGGACTCCTTCGCCGAGGCGTAGCCCGCGTACTGGCGCATCGTCCAGAACTGCTTGCGGTACATGTCCTTGTGGGGACCGCGCGTGTACGGGAACGACCCCGGCTCGCCGAGGCGCTCCTCCAGGTCGTCCGGCACGTCCGCCGCCGTGTAGAGCGGGGCGATCTCGATGCCGGAGTCGGTGAAGTGCCGGGGGTCGTCGGGACCGACGATCGGGGCGACGGTCAGGCGCTCGTCGCGCTCGGAGGAGGTGGCCATGCCGGAAGCCTACGCCCGACGGCGTCGACCCGGCGGTCAGCCCGCACGGCGTCCGTGCGGGTCCGCGCCACGGCAGGCCCGCGCACGGTCGCCCCGGGCAGGCTCAGCTCGAGTCCGCGGTCGCGACCACCGCGCTCCAGTCGCCCTTCGCGAGCGCGGTCGCCGGGATCCGGAACTGGAAGTTGCCGCCGTCGGCGAAGGTGAAGCCCAGCGCCTCGTCCCAGGCGAGGTGCAACAGCAGCACCGTGTCCGGCTCGGGCTCGTGGCCCTGGACGCCGGGCTCGTGGCCGAGGACCCAGTGGGTGCCCCTGAGCGTGTAGCCGTCGTCGCGCTCCCACGCGTCGCCTCGCTCGCCGTCGTCGTGGTCGTCCAGGTCGGGGCCGCGTCGGGCGCCGCCCGCGGGCGGCTCGTCCAGCCGTTCGAGCGCCTCGCCGGCCAGCTCGTGCGCCGCTCGCAGGACTCCGCGCCAGCCGCCCCTGCGGCCGGCCTCCACGACGCGGTCGACCGCTTCGCGCACGTCGACGCCGGCCTCGGAGGACCCGGCCCGCGGCCCGGGGTCGGGCCGCTCGGTCGCGCCCCGGCCGTCGTCGCCCCGGTCGGGGTCGTCCTCGCCGTCGTCCTCGGCGCTCCCGCGACCGGGATCCCGAGGAGGGGCGGCGTCGTCGAGCAGCGCGAACGCGAGGGTCGAGTACGCCTCGGCGCTCGCACCCTCGAGCCCGAGCGTCGTGGCCGTGTCGTAGCCCGTCGGCAAGGTCAGACGGGGGACGAACCCGACGTGCCGGTCGCGCAGCCGCCGACCGTCGCCGGCGGCCCCGAGCTCGGGCGGGTGCTCGCGCTCCTGCGGACGGTCTCCCGGCGGGACGAACAGCACGCGCACGGTCGACCCCGGTGTGTTGTCCGCCTCGTCCTCGAACACCTCGTCGGCGAAGTCCGGGTCGAGCACCGCGAAGAACAGCAGGACGCCTGCGTCGGGCAGGGGCGAGCCGCCCTCGACGGCCGGCAGCTCGGCCAGGTCGACCGCGGCGAGAAAGGTCAGCGCCCGTCCGCCGCTGGTCCGAGGCCAGTCCGTGCCCGGCGGCAGGAGCGCGGGCCCGCCGAGCCGACTCGTGACCGGTCCGGTCGCCGGCTCGGCGCGCAGGCCCCACTCTGCGATCTCGTGCGCGAGCCGCCCGGCGTGCTCGGGCAGGCCGCCGTCGGTGAGGAAGCGCTCGAGCGTGGCCCGGTCGCGGTTCGCGGCCGACCAGTCGGCGGGCTCGTCGACCGCCGGGGCGCTCAGCGAGCGTCGGAACGCCGCGACGTGCTCGGCGCCGTGGACCTCGGCGGCGGCCTCCCAGCCGATCTCGTACTCGCTGTCGTACAGGGTCGCGAGCTCCACGAGGTGCAGGAACGGGTCGATCGCACCCGCCGGCACCTCCTGCGCGAGATTCCGCGCGAGCCCCCGGCGAACGTCGCCGAGCACCCGGACACAGCGGTGCAGGTCGGGCTCCGTCCCGTCGTGCGCGGCCATGGTGTTGAACTCGCGGCACGCCTGGAGGGTGGCGGCGTCGCAGGCGGGCTGCAGCGGCGCGGTCGCCTTGTGCCCCGGGCGGTCACGGGTGGCGCGCAGCGCTTCGAGCGCTCCGCCGCTTGCCGGGCGCGCCCGCGCGTCCCGGCGGATCGCGTCGCCCCCGACGGTCACCTGTCCGGGGAGGGGGCCGGGTCGGGGCTCGTGATCGCGGCGGGCGTCGACCCGGACGACGAACGGCTCCTGCACGTCGAGCCCGGCGACCGTCACGACGATCGCGCGGGTCAACCCGGAGACGAGATCCGCGACGAGCGCGTCGTCGTCGGCCCGCGGCGGCTCCGGACGGTGCGTCACGGCCGACCAGACCACCCGGTCGCCGTCCGGGTCGGCGTCCGCCGCGTCGAGCGCCTGCGAGAGCGCGGGCACGAGCGCCTGCGCGTCGGTCACGGGCGGCTCGTCATCGTGCCCGGGGGCCTGGAACCGTCCGAGGCCGGTGAACCCGCGGCGCAGCTCGTCCAGTCGGCCCTCGTCGTCGAACGTCGCCCGGAGCGTGACGCGGGTGCCGACCTCGTTCTCCCAGGTGCTGGCGGCCGCCCCGCGCGCCGGGCGCCCTTCGATCCACGTCCAGCGCTCGACCTCGACGTCCTGGCCGTTCTCGGTGGTGGCGACGAGGACGACCCGGCCGTCCTCGTCGAGGACGAGCTGCTCGACCGTGCCCGGGTGTCGCACGCGCGTGATCCCCCCGGCCGCGGGAAGTGCGGCGCTCAGGACCAACGGCGCCGCGCCCTCCGGGCCGGGGCGTTCGTGGATGACGATCGTGCCGTCGGCGTCGAGGCCGACGCGCTCGTCGCGGTCCCGCGGTGGCGGGCCGAACTCCCCCGGGGGCCGGCCGGAGCGCTCCTGCGCCCAGGGCACCGGGTCCGGGCCGCCGTGACGGATGTCGTCCCGCCAGGAGACGACCCGCGACCGTGCGAGCGCGCGGAACGCGTCAGCGCCGCCGTCGGCGCGGATGCGTGCGAACGTCTCCAGGACGGTACGGCAGGCGTCCCGGAGGATGGGCTCGGTCACCACAGGACCGCGCAGCCATACTCCCGCAGGCGCGGGTCGCCGGTGACCAGGACGCACCGCTCGAGCATCGCCTGCGCGACGATGACCCGGTCGAACGGGTCGCCGTGCACGAGCGGGAGGTCCGCGGCGAACCGGCCGTGCGCCGCGGTGATGGGGACTTCGGCGATGTCGGCCGTCTGGAGGACGTCGTGGAGGTCGACGCCGGTGTACTTCCCGGCCTTGCGCTTGATCGTGAGCTCCCAGACGCTCGCCGCGCTGAGCAGTCGCTCGTTGCCGGGATCGTCGATGGCCTCGCCGGCGCGCTGGCTCAGCCGCGGGTCGTCCGTGACCCACCAGACGGCGGCATGGGTGTCCAGCAGCAGCCTCACCCGGCCTCGCCGGACGGCAGGATCCCGAACATCCGCCCGTAGAGCTCCTCGTCTCCCGGCAGGTCGATCTCGCTCGACCTCACGTGCTTGAACAGGCCCCGGCCCCGCACCTCCCGAGGGCCGCCGTCGACCTCGACCACCGGGACGAGCTTGGCGACCGGACGGCCACCGCGGGTGACGAGGACCTCCGCCCCGGCCTCGACCTCGCGCATGAGCGAGGACAGGTTGGTCTTCGCCTCGTGGATGCCGACGGTCTTCACGGAGCCCAACCTAGACCCCGCGGACCAACAGGTCAACCAGTCCGACTAACTACGTTGCGCGACCACGGTCGTGTGGAACGGCGTGCGGTGCTCCTGCACGACCTCGAAGCCGGTCGCGCCGAGCATCGCGCGCAGCGCGCTCGGGGTGATCGCCCAGTACCAGTTGACGTAGCTGCGGGCCGGGTCGAACGGCTCGGTGTGCGTCGGGTGGATCCCCGGCTCGGGCGCGAACACGCAGACGTTCCGCGCGCCGATCCGCTCGGGGATCGTCTCGGTCGCGAGGATCAGCGTCTCGCGCGTCACGGAGCGCAGCCGCTCGAGCGTCAGCAGTGGGTGTGGCGCGTGGTAGAGCACCCCGCTGCACCAGACGACGTCGTGCGGGCCGAGCCCGGCGAGCGCCACCTCGTCGTGCAGGTCCCCCTGCACGAACCGCATCCGCGAGCGACGGCGGGCGTGCTCGGCCTGGAACTCCGGGGTCTCGCCCATGAGGTCCATGCCGCTGACCTCGCTGGCGCCCGCGTCCTCGGCGGCGAACGCGATCGCCCCGTGCACCGACCACATGCAGCCCACGTCCGCGAACGACCGGCCGGCGACGTGCGCGGCGACGAGCTCCTCACGGGGCGGGGTGGCGCGCGAGAGCCGGGCGCGCAGGCGGGCGGGGATGAGCGGCGTCACGGTGCGCGGCAGGCTACCCGCCCGCCGCGCCCGGGCGGCCTACGAGCAGATCCGGATCTTCAGCGAGACCGACTTCTTCGGGACCTTCTTGGTCTTGCGGACCTTGATGAACGCGCGGGCGCGCATCGTGATCGTGCTGCCCTTCGCCGCGGTCGCGGTGGCCGTGAGGGTCTGGCGGAACGGCGCCTTGCGGTCGGTGCGCAGGATCCGGCCGTCGATCGAGAAGTCGACCTTCGTGACCTTTACGAACAGGTTGCCCTTGCGCTTCTGCTTGCGGACCGTGAGCGTGGCGGTGAAGCGTCCTCCGCGCGGCACGCACGTGCGCGGGCCCGACACCGTGAAGCTGCCGCCGTTGGACGACCCGCTGGCGCTCGACGGCAGCCCCGAGGGCCCACCCGGCACGAACGTCGGCGTGGTGGGCGTCGGGGTGGGGGACGGGATCACCGGCGTCGGCGTCGTGGCGGGGACCGCCGGGGTGAGGTCCGCGGCGCGCAGCAGGTTGCCCTCCCCCTTGTAGACGACGAGACCCTGGCCGCTGTCGTCGATCCCGACGTCCGGGAACGTGCCGCTCTCCGCCGCGACGACCCGCAGCGCGTAGGTCGCCCCGCCGTCGCTGGACACCATCGCGTAGACGGCGCCCCCGAGCGCGCCCGCCCGCACGCTATCGCCCCCGTCCTCGGACGCGTCGCTGCGCGACAGCGAGCCCGTGAACGGCACGGTCGCGACGGGCGCGCCGAACGAGCCGCCCGCGAGCTTGCGCACGCGCACGGTGCCCCCGGTGCGCGAGAACGCGTAGGTCTGCCCGCCGCCGGACACGACGTCCGTGTCCTTCTCGCCCGCGCCCAGGAGCGTCGGGCCGACCCAGTTGCCGACGAGGTCCGCGCCCGCCTGGTCGGGGAGCGTCCAGAAGTAGGCGTTGTCGAGGTTGTTCGCCACCGCGACGAGCCCGGGGGCGCCCGCCCGCGCGACCGCGAGGTCGTAGACGAGGAACGGCACGCCGCCGTCCCCGAGCATCGCGGAGGTGTCGGTCGCCGCCTCCGACCCGTCGAGCGCCCAGCGGTCCATCCGGCGCCCCGAGTTCGTCGACGGGGTCAGCACGAACCCGCCGTCGAGCCGCAGCGGGCGCCGCGCGTCGGTCCCCGGGTTCGCGTCGCTGACCGCGGTCGGACCGGTCCACGTCGCGCCGTCGTCGACCGACCGCCAGATCCGGACGTTCCCGGCGACGTAGCGCGTGTCGACGAGGGTCAGCTCGCCGGAGCCCGCGTTGCGCAGCAGCCACGGCTGCTCGACGTCGGACGGCGCGCCGATCGTCGCGGTCGCCGCGCACGCCCGCGCGCCGCGCGGCAGGCGGCAGAACGCCACCTGGGTGGCGCTCGTCTGCCAGGCCACGTAGGCGGTCCCGTCGGCGTCGTTCATCGCGACGGAGAACTTGTCGTTGCCGTTGGTGGTGGTCCCGAGGGTGAAGGGCGTGCCCGCCGTGGCGGGGGCGGCGGCGAGCAGGGTCGCGGCCGTGACCAGGGAGACCGTCGTGCGCATCCGGTGCATGACCGGCGACGCTAGCCCCGCACCCGCGAGCGGTCCAGCGATACGAGACGGATGTGCGACCCGCGCCGTCCGCGGCGCTGCGCCGTCGCGCCGCGCCAGCCGCCATGATCCCCGCCATGGAGCGGTTGCGCGGACGGATCGGACGCCCGGAGGCGCTCGCCTGGGGCCTGCTCGTGCTCGGCGCGCTCGTCCTGCGGCTGATCGACCTCGGCGACCGCTCGTTCCACCACGACGAGAGCCAGATCGCGTACTTCTCGTGGTCGACGATCACGCAGCAGCACACCTACGAGTACAACCCGCTGCTGCACGGCCCGTGGCAGTACTACGCCACCGCGCTCACCTACAAGCTGTTCGGCGTCTCCGACTTCGCCGCCCGCTCGGGGCCCGCGCTGCTCGGCACGCTGATGGTCGCGATGCCGTTCTTCGTGCGCCGGCACATCGGCCGCATCGCCGCCTACTCCGCGGCCGTCGGGCTCGCGATCGGCCCGTCCTACCTCTACTACTCGCGCTTCACGCGCGAGGACATCCACATCGCCGCGATGACGCTCGCGGTGATCGTGATCGTCATCCGGATGCTCGACACGCCCCGCCGCTGGCATCCGCCCGTGCTGTTCGCGCTGCTCGCCGCGACGCTCACGGTCAAGGAGTCCGGCCTGATCTTCGGGTTCCTCTGCGCGCTGTTCATCGTCGCGCTGCTCGTCGGGGCGCGCGTACGGCACACCGGACGCACCCGTGCGGTGCAGGTGGCGCTCGCCGTCGGCTGGCGCCCGTGGGTGCTGGCGGGCCTCGCGTTCGTGCTCGTCTACTGCGCGTTCTTCTCGAGCTTCGGCAGCCACTGGGCCGGCATCTGGGACGGGATCTACGAGGGCCCGAAGTACTGGATCGACCAGCACGACGTCGGCCGCGGCGGGGAGCGCTGGTACCTCTACGCGGGGATCCTCGGCGGCTACGAGTGGCCCGTCGTCCTGTTCGGCCTGGTCGGGGCGATCGCCGTGCTGCGCTGGGCGGTGCGCCCGTCGACGGAGATCCCGGGGTTCACCGACCGGGTCGTCCCGCACGTGCGCGTGCTCGCCGTCTTCCTCGTCTGGCTGTTCGTCGCCTCGTTCACCGGCTACTCGATCGCCGGGGAGCGGTTCGCGTGGCTGATCCTCCACCCGCTGCTGCCGCTGCTGCTGCTCGCCGGGATCGGCCTGCAGGTCGTGTGGGCGGGCCGCGACCGGGTGCTGCCGCGGGTCGCGCTCGGCCTGCTCGTGCTCGGCCTCGCGTCGACGGTCTACTCCTCCTACCGGGTCAACGCCGACGACCCGGTCGACCCCAGCGAGCTGCTCGTCACCACCCAGTCCGGCCCGGAGATCCCGGCGGCCTCGCAGCGGCTGCACGACCTCGACACCAAGCTCCAGCGCTCGCAGGGCCGCCGGCTCAGCATCACGATCGACCCCAACGACGGGGCGTCGTTCCCGTGGGCCTGGTACCTGCGGGACCTGCAGGTCTCCTACGACGCCGGGGTGCGGACACCCGGCTACACCCCGTCGACGGACGCGCTGGTCCTGACCGCCGGATCGCAGGTCGCGGGCCTCGGCGGCCTGCAGGCGTACGATGCGCGCCCGATCCTGCTGCGGTCCGGCTGGGCGCGCGACTGGGGGGACGCGACGCCGCGCGCGTGGTGGAACTGGTACTTCAAGCGGCAGGCGTGGGGCCCGCTCTCGGACCTCGACGAGACGCTGTTCATCCGGAAGGGGCTCTAGACGGTGCGCGTGACGATCAAGCTGTTCGCCGGGTTGAAGGAGCGGGCGGGCGCCGCGGAGATCGAGGTCGACCTGCCCGACGGCGCGCGCGTGCGTGACGCGATCGCGGCGATCGAGCACCTCGCCCCGCCCGGCCTGTGCCTCGTGCTCGCGGTCAACCGCATGTACGCCGGGGAGGACCAGCTGCTGTCGCCCGGGGACGAGCTCGCCGTCGTGCCGCCCGTCAGCGGCGGGGCGCCGCGCGTGCACGTCGCGATCCGGGAGGAGCCGCTGTCGCTCGACGGGCTCGCCGGGTTCGTCGCCGACCCGGCCGCCGGGGCCGTCGTGACGTTCGACGGCCGCACCCGCGAGGTCGACTTCCTCGACTACGAGGCGTACGCCGAGATGGCGGAGCCGGTCCTGCGGGAGGTCGCCGAGGCGGCGGTCGCCCGGCACGGCCTGTGTGCCGCCGCGGTCGAGCACCGGATCGGGCGCGTGCCGCTCGGGGAGCCGTCGGTGCTCGTCGCCGTGAGCGCCGGGCACCGTCCCGAGGCGTTCCTCGGGGCGCGCGAGATCATCGACGAGCTGAAGGACCGCGCCCCGATCTGGAAGAAGGAAGAGGGCGACTGGAAGCACGAGTCGGTCCCGCCGACCGGGCCGTGAGCGCCCGCACCGTCGCGTTCGCCGGACCGGTCGGGGTCGGGAAGACCGCGCTGGTCGCGGCGCTCGCCGGGATCGAGGACGCGCTCGTCGGGGCGCAGGAGCACCGCACGGGCCGCACCGCCCTGCCCCACGAGGTGCTCTGCGACGGCGTC
The DNA here is from genome assembly GCF_009707605.1 of Conexibacter sp. W3-3-2. Lineage (NCBI taxonomy): Bacteria > Bacillati > Actinomycetota > Thermoleophilia > Solirubrobacterales > Conexibacteraceae > Conexibacter > Conexibacter sp. W3-3-2. The sequence continues at coordinate 3,792,445 of NZ_WLYW01000001.1, forward strand.
GGGCTGGTCGACCTGCCCGGGAGCGTGTCGGGGCCGGTGCTGGCCGCGCTCGCCGCGGCCGACGCCCACGTGCTCTGCGTGGCCGCCGACGACGGGCCCACCCCCGAGCTGCTCGAGCACGCCCACCTGCTGGCGGCGCTCGACCGGCCGGTCGCGGCCGTCTGCCTCACCCGCTGCGACCGGGCCGGCGCCGCCCCCGGGCTCGCTGCGGGCCTGCCCGCGGTCGACGCCGCCGTCCCGGTGCTGCGCACGGACGCGGCGGCGACGGGCGCGGTCGATCCCGCGCCGCTGCTCGACGTCGTGCGCGGCGTCGACCGGCGGCCGGCGACCGGACCGGTCGTGCTGCACGTCGAGTCGGTGCAGGAGGTACCCGGGGCCGGGACCGCGGTCGTCGGCGGCGTGCTGCGCGGCACGCTCGCGGTCGGCGCGGCGCTGCAGCTCCTGCCCGCCTGGCACGACGCGCTCGTCGGCGCGGTCCGGGTGCGCGGCGCGCTCGCGACGCAGGCGGTCGCCGGGGATCGCGTCGTCGTGCGCCTCGACGGCGTCCCCGCCGGGGAGGTCGCGCCGGGGGACGCTCTCGTCGGCCCCGAGGCCGGGGTCGTGCGCTCCCGCGTCCTGGACGTCGCGCTGGGCGAGCACGTGCGGCTCGCGCACGGCTCGGCGGTCACCGTGCTCGCCGGGGCGCGCGAGGTGCGCGCGGAGGTCGCGTGGCTCGGTGGCCGCTTCCACCAGCTGCGGCTCGCCGCGCAGGACGAGCTGCTCGTGGCCCCGTGGGACCGCGTCGTGCTGCGCACCGGGGCGGGCGAGGTGGCGGGCGCGGACGTCCTCGATCCCGCCGCGCGCCGGCAGGGGCCGTCGCGCGAGCTGCTCGCCGCCCTGGCCCGCCGGGCGCGCGGCGAGCGCGACGGCTGAGCTCGCCGCCGGAGGCGGTCAGCGCACGCGGTAGACGACCGTGCCGTCCGGCGCGGCGAACGCGCGCGTGCCGAGCTGCGCGACCGCCCGCAGACCGGGCCCGGGGTAGGTCGTGCGCTCCAGCGCCCCGACGACGACGTAGTCGACGCCGTAGCGGCGCAGGACCGCGCGCGCCGCGGCGGGATCGGTGCCCGCGTACACGGTGGCGACCTCGGTCTCGCGCCGGCCGATGTCCTGGTTCCAGACGAGGTGGTGACCCGCCCACGCGATCACCGTCGCGCGACCGCTGAACATCGCGATCCGCCCGGCGGTCGTGTAGTCGGGGCCCGCGGCCTCGAGCACGACCGCGTCGCGCGCGGTGCGGTCGCGCAGCCAGCGGATCGCCGCGACGTCGCCGGGTGCGCTGCGCTCCAGCCAGCGCATGCCGCCGAGCTGCGCGGGCTCCGCGAACCCGCCGGTCCGCGCGTACGGGCCGGCGACGACGAAGACGGCGGACGCGACCGCCGCGACGAGCACCGCGCCCGCCAGCGCGGTCCGCGCCGTCCGGCCCGCGTCCGACCAGACCGCCGCCAGGAGCGCCCCCGACCCCGCACCGAGCAGCACCCAGGCCGAGAACGTGAACTTGAAGATCGTGTTCTGCCGCTCGAACGGGCCGCCGTCGAACGCGTCGCGGACGTAGACCACCTCGGGCAGCAGCAGCGACACGAGCGCCGCGCCGACGAGCACGAACGCGAACCCGGTCGGCGCGTCACGCCCGCGCGCCGCCACCGCCAGGGCGACCCCGGCGAGCCCCAGCAGCAGCACCGGTCCGGCCACGGACGCCCCCAGCAGGCCGAGCAGCAGCGCCACACCGACCGCGACCGCCGCGGCGCGCCACGCGCGCGTCGCGAGCGCCAGCAGCGCGACGGCGAGCAGCACGCCCTGCGTGAGCCCCAGGCGACCGAGCAGGTGCCAGAGGTCCTGGCGGTCGTCGACCGCCCCGGTGCCGTCGGTGCCCGGCTCGAACGCCAGCAGGAACGGCGCGAGCAGCACGACCGCGGCGACCGCGACCGCGGCCATCCACGCCACCACGAGCATCGCGGAGCGCGCATCCCGTGCCTGCGGTGGCCGGCGCCACCACCAGCCCGCGCCCGCGGCGATGAGCAGGCCCACCGCCCCGGGCACGTTCCACGAGTGCATCGCGTAGAGCGCGCCCACGGTCAGTCCCGTGAGCGCCGCGCGGGCCGCGGCCACCGCGGGCGGGCCCGCCCACGGTCCACGGAGCCACGCGTGCGCCGCGAGGGCGACCCCGAGCAGCACGAACGGGATCGCGAGCAGGTGGGCGTGCAGGTCGCCGAGCATCGTGGCGAAGAAGGGGAAGTCGTCGATCCCACCGGGCGTCACGCGCGAGGCGTCGAACCACGGCAGCGCGCGCAGCGGCCCGTCGTGGTCGAGCACGATCCGCAGCCCCTCGAGGTTCGACGCGAGCACGGTGAAGCCGGTGGCGACCGTGCCCGCGAGGACCGCGCGGCGCGGCCGCACCCGTGCGGCGAGACTGCCCGCGACGCCGAACACGGCGCTCGCGCTGAGCCCGAACGTCAGGCCGATCCCGAGGTTGTAGACGCGGTCGGGCTCGATCCCCAGCGCCGTGCCGACGAACCCGATCAGGTACGAGCCGAAGTAGTAGTAGTTGACCTCCTGCCCGGCGAGCCAGAGGTCGGTCGGCGGCAGCCGGTCGGTCCCGATCGTCGCGTGCAGCAGCATCATGTCCGAGGGCTTCTCGGTCCCGAGCACGTCCGGCGCGAAGGCGGCCAGCAGGCAGCCGAGCACGAAGAACGCCACGAACGCGACCTCCGCCCCGAGCACGAGCGCGCGCGCCGTGGGGGCCGGCTCCCGTCGTGGCGTCGCGCGGTGCACGCCCAGGCCCAGCGCGGCGACGGCGAGGATCCCGAGCCAGACCCAGGGCGCGGTCACCGCACCGATCCCGAGGCTCACGAGGAGCCAGACCGCGAAGCCCGCCAGCAGCAGCGCGAGCGGCCGCGCGACGCCCGCCCCGCCACCGGGCAGCCCGGCGAGCAGCACGCGGGCCGGTGGGAGCCCGGCGAGCCCGAGCGCGCCGACCAGCGCGAGGACCGCGAGCGCGTCAGCCATGCGCGGCCAGCCGCGCCCGCAGCCGCCGGCGGACCGCGGGCCACTCCTCGTCGACGATGCTGAACCAGGCGGTGTCGCGCACCCCGATGCCGGGCACGAGCTGCTTCTTGCGGTGGATGCCCTCGAACCAGGCGCCCATCGCGGTCATCGCGTCCCGGGACCGCTGGTTCTCGGCGTGCGTCTTGAGCTCCACGCGCATGCAGCCGAGGGCGTCGAACGCGTGGGTGAGCATGAGCAGCTTCGCCTCGACGTTCGCGCCCGTGCGCCACGCGGCGGGACCGAGCCACGTCCAGCCGATCTCCAGGCCCCGGTGCTCGGGCCGCAGCGCCATGAACCGCGTCGAGCCGACCGGCACGCCGTCGCGGACGCGCACGGTCGCAAACGGGAACTCGCTGCCCTCCTCGCGGGCGCGCAGGGCGTCGTCGATCCAGGCGTCGAAGCTCGCCCGTGACGCCGGGTAGGCCCGCATCCAGCGCCAGATCGCCGGGTCGCGCGAGGCGGTGAAGAGGGCGTCGACGTGGTGCTCGGCGAGCGGCTCGAGCCGCACGATCGCGCCGGTCAGCGTGCCGGCGAGCGGGGAGGGCCAGGGGCGGGCGTCGGACACGGCGCGCGGACCGTAGCGGCCGCGCGCCGCGAGCGCCAGCGGGGACCGTGGCGCGAGGTGGCTCCTAGAGCGCGCCGCCCGCCGCGGCGGGCGCGGTGGCGTCGCCGCCCTCCTCGCCCGCGGCCTCGCGGGCGAGCCACTCCTCGGCGCGCAGCGGGTCGTCGATGCAGCGCTTGACGATCGCGAGGAGGTCGTTCATCGACGCGACCTCCTCGACCTGCTCCTTGATGAACCACTGCATGAACTGCTCGCTGGCGTAGTCGCCGTGCTCGCGCGCGGCGGCGGCCAGGCCGTTGATCTGGTCGGTCACGCGCTTCTCCTGCTCGAGCGCGAGCTGGACCGGCTCGACGATGTCGCCGAAGCCGTTGCGCGGGCCGGCGACCGCGGGGATGCTGACCTCGGCGTCCGCGTCGAGCAGGTACTGGACCATCATCATCGCGTGGTTGCGCTCCTCGAGCGCCTGCGCGTAGAAGAACGACGCGAGGCGGGGCAGCGTCTCGCCGTCGTAGTACACGGCGATCGCGACGTACTGCTGCGAGGCGGCGAACTCGTAGGCGACCTGCTCGTTGAGCTTGGCGACGAAGGGGGCGGCGGGCATGCCCACATCGTATGCGGCCGAGGGGACGAGGACGCGCCCGGCGACGGCGTGTTAGGCTACCCGAAGCAATCCCGACCTCCCGTGTCGGTCTTTGCCCTGAACCTCATGTCCAAGACGCTCGCCCCCGGCAAGAAGATCACCGCGAAGAAGAAGTGCTGCAAGGACGGCCCGCGGTGCAAGAAGTGCCCGGTCGTGCTGAAGCGTCTCGAGACGCAGGGCTACTACGAGCGCCTGGATCGCCGCACCTACACGGTCGTCGAGATCGTGCCCAAGGCCGCGCTGAAGGCCGCGCGGCGCCGCGCGAAGTAGCCTTCGCGCCCTATGGCTACGTGTCTGGTGACCGGCGGTGCCGGGTTCCTGGGGTCCCATCTGTGCGACGAGCTGCTCCGTCGCGGGCACCGGGTGATCTGCGTCGACAACCTCGAGACCGGCTCGCTGCACAACATCGAGCACATCCGGGTGCCCGAGTTCGAGTTCCGGCAGCTCGACATCATCGAGCCCTACTTCGTCGACGAGCCGGTCGACTTCGTGTACCACCTCGCCTCCCCGGCCTCGCCGATCGACTACCTGCGGCTGCCGCTGCACACGCTCAAGGTCGGCTCCCACGGCACGCACCACACCCTCGGCCTGGCGAAGAAGCACCGCGCCCGCTTCCTCATCGCCTCGACCTCCGAGGTCTACGGCGACCCGCAGGTGCACCCGCAGCAGGAGTCCTACTGGGGCCACGTCAACCCGATCGGCCCGCGCGGCGTCTACGACGAGGCCAAGCGGTACGCCGAGGCGCTCACGATGGCCTACCACAAGCAGCAGGGCGTGGACACGGCGATCATGCGGATCTTCAACACCTACGGCGCCCGCATGCGCGCCCACGACGGCCGTGCGATCCCGACCTTCATGCGCCAGGCGCTCCAGGACCTCCCGATCACCGTGTTCGGCGACGGCAGCCAGACGCGGTCGTTCTGCTTCGTCAGCGACCTGATCGACGGGATGATCCGCCTGGCCGAGAGCGGCGAGCACTTCCCGGTCAACATCGGCAACCCCGACGAGTTCACGCTGCTCGAGCTCGCCCACGCCGTCGTGGACGTCACCGGCTCGGCGTCGGACATCGTCTTCGAGGCGCTGCCGACCGACGACCCCAAGCAGCGTCGCCCCGACATCACGCGCGCCAAGGAGCTCCTGGGCTGGGAGCCCAAGGTGGCGCTGCGCGAGGGCCTGCAGCGCACGCTGGACCAGGCCGGCCGCGACGCGCTCGTCGGTCACGCCCGCTGATCCGGGCGTGTCCGCCGGTCCCCGGTGGATGATCCCGGGCATCCACAACCGCGTTACTTCTGCGAGGGTGCGGCGTTATCGGTAGGGAGATGCGCACGCAGCCGGCGCCCGATGCCGCGCGCGGAACCGATCCGCGCAGCGCGACCGACGGGGTCGCGGGTCCTCCCCTGCCCGAGCGCGACGTCCGCGCCAAGCGCCCGCCGGTCCTGCGGTTCCTGCTGCGGCTCGACACCGCCCGCCGCCTCGGTCGCGTCCTGTCGCTGCTGCTGCTCGACCTCCTCGGGGTCTTCGCCGCGATCTTCACGGCGCTGATGATCAAGTACTTCGCGCGCGACGCGTTCGAGTTCTCGACGGTCATCGACCAGACCAAGCAGTACGCGTCGTTCGCCTACCTCGTCACTGCGCTGCTGTTCGCCCGCTCGGACATGTACGGGCACCGCAGCGTGCGCCCCGGCCTGACCCGGATCGTCGCCTCGCTGTTCCAGGTGATGGTCGTCTCGTTGATCTACGCGGTCGTCAGCGGCGAGACGTTCTCCTCCTACTACCTCTTCTACGGCTCGCTGGCGTTCGCCGTCGCGTACGTGAGCACGCTGCGCTTCGCCTACGAGCGGATCACCGGCTACCTGCTGTCGGCCGCCGGCTACGAGCGCCGCGCGGTGCTCGTCGGCTCCGGCCAGCACATCGAGCAGGTCGCGCACGCGCTGAAGGCCGGGGACGCCGGCGGCATCCACCTCGTCGGCTTCATCTCCCTGACGCCGCGGCCGGACAACGGGCTGCGCTCGCTCGGCTCGCTGGAGGACCTCTCCGACATCCTCGCCCGCGGCGGGATCGACGAGGTCATCATCGCCGACCCCGACTTCCCGCAGCCGCAGGCCGTCGACCTCGTCGACCGCTGCCACCAGCGCGGCGTCCGCGTGCGCGTCGCGCCGTCGACGATGGAGATCCTCATCCACCGCGCCGAGTTCCTGCCCGGCCAGTCCGTGCCGCTGTTCGAGCTGAAGCCCCCGGTGTTCGAGGGCGTCGACTTCGCGCTGAAGCGCTCGTTCGACCTGCTCGTCGCCAGCGTCATGCTGCTGCTGCTCTCGCCGGTGCTGCTCGTCGCCGCGCTCGCGGTGCGGCTCACCTCGCGCGGGCCGATCATCTACCGCTCGATCCGACCCGGGATCGGCGGCGTGCCGTTCGCGTGCTTCAAGTTCCGCACGATGTACCGGGACGCCGACCAGGTCCAGGCCGAGCTCGAGGACGCCAACGAGGCCAGCGGCGCGATCTTCAAGATCAAGGACGACCCGCGGATCACGCCCGTCGGCAAGGTCCTGCGCCGCTTCAGCCTCGACGAGCTGCCGCAGCTCGCCAACGTCCTGAAGGGCGACATGTCGCTCGTCGGCCCGCGGCCGCTGCCCCAGCGGGACTTCGACCGCCTCGAGGACTGGCACCGCAAGCGCTACCTCGTGCTGCCGGGCATCACCGGCCTGTGGCAGGTGTCCGGCCGCTCCGACCTGGACTTCGACGACCTGGTCCGCCTCGACTTCCTCTACCTCGAGCGCTGGTCCCCGTCGCTGGACCTCACGATCCTCGTCAAGACGATCCCCGCGGTCCTGAGCCGCCGCGGCGCGTTCTGACCCGCCGGCGCGTCCTCACGGTCCTGCTGCTCGGCGGGATCCTGCTCGGGGCGCTGCTGGTCGCCGCGCTGGTGCGCGAGTCGAACGTCGGCGGGGAGCCGAACGGGCCGGTGCCGCTGCGCGAGCTCGCCGCGCGCGACGGGCGCGACGTCGGCACCGCGGTCCCCGGCCCGGCGCTGAAGAACTACGCCGGCTACCGCGAGGAGCTCGCGCGCGAGTTCTCGACGCTGACGCCCGAGAACGCGATGAAGTGGGACGCGATCGAGCCGGAGCGCGGGACGCTGAACTGGACCGACGCCGACGCCGCGGTCGACTTCGCGCGGGAGCACGACATGGCGGTCCGCGGGCACACGCTGATCTGGCACAACCAGATCCCGCGGTGGCTGACGGACGGCGGCTTCTCCCGCGAGCAGCTCGACGGCATCGTCCGCGAGCACGTGCGCCGGACCGTCGGCCGGTACCGGGGGCGCGTGTTCGAGTGGGACGTCCTCAACGAGCTGACCGCCGACGACGGCTCCGGCTACCGCAGGTCCCTCTGGTCCGACACGCTCGGCCCCGACTTCCCCGCCCGGGTGCTGCGCTGGGCGCGCGAGGCGGACCCGGACGCGAAGCTCTACTGGAATGAGATCGCCGCGGACGGCATCAGCGCCAAGAGCGACCGCTTCTACGCGTTCGCGAAGGCGCTCAAGGCGGCGGGCGCGCCCCTGGACGGCGTCGGGTTCCAGGCGCACTTCAACCTCGACGGCGTCCCGAAGGGCTTCGAGGAGAACCTGCGTCGCTTCTCCGACCTCGGCCTCGACGTGCGCGTGACCGAGCTGGACGTGGCGCTTCAGCTGCCCGCCGACGACGCCGCCCGGGCCCGCCAGGCGGACATCTACGCGCAGGTCGTGCGCGCCTGCCGGCGCGTCGACCGCTGCAAGGGCATCACGGTGTGGGGCTTCACCGACCGGTTCTCGTGGATCCCGGAGACGCAGCCGGGCTTCGGCGACGCGACGCTGCTGGACCGCGAGCTGGAGCCCAAGCCCGCCTACCGGGCGTTCGCCGCCGCGCTGCAGGCGCCGACCCCCTGAGCGCCCCCGCCGCCGCCGCACCACCCGCCACCTCGCGGGGGGCGGTGAACGGACATTTCCAGCCCCCTGGGGGGCGGAAGATGGACAGCGCGACGGGGCGATCGCCCGAAGGCGTCGCAGGCTGTCCATCTCCTGCCCCCATGAGGGCTGGAAATGTCCGTTCACCGCGGCGGGGCGGGGTGGGGCGGGGCGCGGCGGGGGCGGGTCAGCGGGCGGCGGCGGTCCGCTCGATCGCCGCGCGGAGTGCGACCGCGGTGTGCTCGTGGTCGAAGGCGCCCACGCGCGCGGCGCCGCGGCGGACGAGCTCGTCGGACAGCTCGCGGTCCTCGAGGGCCAGGGTGACGAGCTCGGCGACGACGGCCAGGTCGCGGTCCTCGACGAGCAACGCCGCGTCGCCGACCACGGACGGGATGCCGCCGACCGGCCGAGCGACCACCGGGGCGCCGAAGTGGAACGCCTCGAGCAGCGGGATGCAGAAGCCCTCGTGCTCGGAGAGGCAGACGAACGCGCCGGCCGACGCGTACCGCGTGGCGAGCTCGTCCGCGGTGAGCGACGACTCGATCGTCACCGCGCCGGGCGCGAGCTGGTCCGCGAGACCGGCGAGCGCGGCACGGTAGTTCGGGTTCAGCGGCTCCCCGACGAGGCGCAGCGTCGCGTCCGGCAGCCGGTGGCGGCGCAGCAGCGCAACCAGGCGGATCAGCTCGTCCTGCCGCTTGTGCGGCGCGAGCCGCCCGACGAACAGCAGCTCGTGCGGTCGGCGCACCGCGTCCGGCGCCGGGGTGCCGAGCGTCCCGGGGTCGAACAGGATCGGGACGACGACGTCGCTGCCGAGCTCGGCGGCGTTGTACGGCGACACGCCCGCGACGACGTCGGCGCGGGCCGCGTACTCCGGCAGCTGCGCGCGGCCGAGCTGGCAGTGGATCGCTACGGTCGGCTCGTAGTCCCAGAACCAGCGGGCCGGGGTGACGTTGTGGGAGAGCAGGAGCGTGCGGTTGGGCAGGTCCAGCACGCGGCGCAGCCGCGGCGCGTACGCGGAGTAGTGGACGAGCAGCAGGGCGTCCGGCGTCGGCGTGCCGAGCGCGCGCAGCGGCCGCACCTCGGAGGCGATCCGCGGGTCGATGTGCCCGGCGAAGATGTCCCCGGACCACCCCCACGAGCGGAACAGCGTGCGGAACTCGCGCGCCTGCGTCGTGACCGCGTCGTGCGGTCCGGCGCCGCTCAGGACCTGGTGGACGATCACGAGGACGCGCCCCGCAGCCGCGCGTTCTCCTCCTCGAGCGTGCGCACCCGGTCCTCGAGCTCGGCGAGGTGGACGAGCAGGTGCAGATGGAAGCGGCTCTCCTGCGAGGTCAGCTCGTTGAAGTGCTGCTGCAGGCCGCGCAGCAGCAGCCGCTTCAGCCACGTGATCGGGGCGCCCAGGCGACGGGTCGAGCGCATCAGCGTCTCGTCGGGCTCGATCACCGCCCACTCCATCAGCGTCTCGGTCGACACGCGGTCCGTCGGCTCGATCGCGAAGCCCTCCAACGCGTCCGCGTAGGCGCCGCGCTCCCGGGCGGCGGCGGCCGCGGTGCGCGCGGCGTCCAGGGCGTCCTCGGGCCGCATCAGGAGGTCCCCATCATCCGGTGGTAGAACGGCATGCCCTCCAGGCACGGGCCGTCGAACGCGACCTTGCCCCCGTCGAGCACCACGACCCGCGCGCACGTGCGCTCGACGAGCGCGGCGTCGTGGGAGACGAGGACGAGCGTCGCGCCCGCCGCGACCTGGGCGGCGATCCGCTCCTCGCACTTGCGCTGGAACGCCTCGTCGCCGACGGCGAGGACCTCGTCGATGAGCAGGATGTCGGCGTCCAGGTGCGCGGCGATCGCGAACCCGAGCCGCACGTACATGCCGGAGGAGTAGGTCTTCACCGGCACGTCGATGAAGTCGCCGAGCTCGCTGAAGGCGATGATGTCGTCCATCCGCGCCTCGATCTGCTCCTTCGTGAGGCCGTGCAGCGCGCCGCCGAGCAGGATGTTCTCGCGGCCGCTGAAGTCGCGCCCGAAGCCGGCGGCGAGCTCCAGCAGGGTCACGACCTGGCCGCCGAGCGCGACCCGCCCGCGGTCGAGCGGCACGATCCCGGCGAGGACCTTCAGCGTCGAGGACTTGCCGGCCCCGTTGCGGCCGACGATCCCGACCGTCTCGCCGGGCGCGATCCGCAGGGTGACGCCGTCGAGCGCCTGGATCGCGCCCGGCCCGTGCGGCGTCGCGGCCCGGCGGCGCAGCACGAGCTCCTTCAGCGTGCCGCCGCGATCGGCGCGCACGCTGAAGGCGCGCGACGCGTCCTCGAGGAGGATCTCGCCCCGGGCGACGGTCGCGGTGCTCACACGATCACCGCCAGCTCGCGCTGCATGCCGCGGAAGATCGCCCGGCCGACCAGCAGCGCGAGCGTCGCCGCGACCAGCACGTACAGGAGCACCGCGGCGCTCGGGACGGTCCCGTCGTAGAGCACGTCGCGGACCGCCTCGATGAACGGCGCGACCGGGTTCACCCACGCCATCGCGAACTTCGCGGCCGCCTGGTCGGTGATGTCCTCGGGCTCGAAGAAGATCGGCGAGAGGAAGAACCACGGCAGCAGGATCGCGCTGAGGATCGGCGCGACGTCCCGGAAGTACGTGTGCAGCACGCTGACCGCGAGCGCGAGGCCGAGCACGAACGCGTACAGCGCGACGAGGATCACGGGCAGCAGCAGGATTGCGGGGTCCAGCGTGCCGCGGACGGCGATCGTCACGACCCCGACGAGCGCCAGCACGATCGTGAACGTCACCATCTGCACGGTGACGACGGCCCCGGGGATCGTCTCGCGCGGGAACGGCGCCTTGCGGATCAGCGCGCCCTGGTCCAGCAGGGCGGGCGCGCTGGAGAGCAGCGCCTGGCTGAAGAACATCCACACGACGAGGCCGACCATGAGGAACAGCGGGTAGTCGTCGTGCTCGGCCAGCGTGAACACGACCCCGAACATCAGGTAGTAGGCGCCCATCAGCACGAGCGGGTTCACGAAGTACCAGGCGATGCCGAGCACGCTGCCCTGATACTTCTGACGCAGCTCGCGACGGACGAGCTGCTCGAACAGATAGCGGTAGCGCAGGAGCTCCCCCATGGACCATGAGTGTCCCAACTCCGACCCCGACACGACCGCCCGCCGCGCCGCGGCGCAGGAGGTCGCGCAGCTCGTCGAGCCCGGCATGGCCCTGGGACTGGGGTCCGGGCGGGCCGTCTGGGCCGCCGTGGACGCGATCGCGACCCGTCTCGGGGACGCGACCGGCACGCTCACGGCGGTCTGCGCGTCGGCGGCGACGGAGCGGGCCGCCGAGGCCGCGGGCATCGTCGCGCTGCCGCTGATGGCGGGCAGCGACCTCGCGCTGGCGATCGACGGCGCCGACGAGCTGACCACCGGCCTGGACCTGCTGAAGGGCGGTGGCGGCGCGCTGCTGCGCGAGCGGCTCGTGCTGAGCGCCGCCCGGCGGTTCGTCGTGGTCGCCGAGCAGCCGAAGCTCGTCTCGCGGCTGGGGGAGACCCGCCGGCTGCCGGTCGAGATCGCCCGCTTCGGCGCGCAGGCGACGCAGCGGCGCCTGGCGCTGCTCGTCGGCGACCCGCAGCTGCGCCTCGAGGACGACGGCAACCCGTTCGTCACGGAGGAGGGGCACCTCCTGCTGGACGCGGAGATCCCCGGGGACGCCTCGCTGCCGCTGCTGCACACGCAGCTGCTCACCACGCCGGGCGTGATGGACCACGGCCTGTTCCTCGGGGTCGCCGACGAGGCGCTCGTCGGCCGCCCGGACGGCACCGTGGCGGCGTTCACCCGCGATCCCCTGGGCTGAGGTCCCCGGCCACCCGGGCCGGGCCGGGGCCGGGGCCTGCCGGGGCCGGTCCCGGAGGGCGTGAACGGACATTTCCGGCCCCCAGGGGGGCGGAAGATGGACAGCCTCGGGCCGTCGTTGCCCGGGATCGCCCTCGAGGCCGCCGAGCTGTCCATTTCCCGCCCCTCCCGGGGCTGGAAATGTCCGTTCACACCGCCGGGGGGCCGGGGGGCCGGGGGCGCCGGGGGCAGGCCCCGGGCCGGGGGCGCCGGGTGCCGGGAACGCCGCGCGCGCCGGGGCGCCGGGTGCGGTGGGTAGGGTCCGGCGGGTGACCGTCGTGATCGACCTGCCCGCCGCGATCACCCGTCGGGCCACGTCGGGCCCGCAGGACGGGCTGGTCGTCGGGGTCGACGCCGGGGGCACCAAGACGCTCGCCGCCGCGCTCGACCTCGCCACCGGCGCGGTCACGACCGGCCGGTCCGGACCGGCGAACCCCGACGCGATCGGACTCGACGACGCCGTCGCCGCGATCACGGAGGCGGTCGGGGAGGCCACCGGGGACCGGGAGGACGTCCGCGCGGTGCTCGTCGCGGGTGCGGGCACCGACGCCGCCACGCTCGGGGAGGCGGTCGTCCGGGCGCTGCCGTCGGCCGTCTTCGTCAACGACGTCGTCGCCGCCTGGGCGGCCGTCGCGGCCGGCGAGCCCGCCATCGCGGTGATCTCGGGGACCGGCTCCAACGCCCTGGGGGTCGACGGCGAGCACCGCGCCCGTCGCGCCGGTGGCTGGGGGCACGTCTTCGGGGACGAGGGCTCCGGGCACTGGCTCGGCCGCGAGGCGGTCGGCGCCGCGATCCGCGCCTACGACGGGCGGGACGCGCCGACGCTCCTCGGAACGCTGCTGTGCGAGGAGACGGGCGCCGCGTCCGCCGCGGACGCGGTGATCGGGCTCTACGCCGACGGGGCCGGCAAGACCCGCGTCGCCGCGCTCGCCCCGATCGTGTCGCGGGCGGCCGCGCAGGGCGACGCCGCGGCGACCGCGCTGCTCGCCCGTGGCGGGGAGGCGCTCGCCGACCACGTCGTCGCGATCGCCGACGCGCTGGACCTCGAGGCCGACGCCGGCCTGCCGATCGGGCTGACCGGCTCGACCTGGAAGGCCGGCGGCGCGCTCACCGCCCGGTTCGCCGAGGTCGTCGCCCAGCGGCTGCCGAACGCCGAGATCCGCCGGGTCGAGACGCCGCCCGTCGTCGGGTCGCTCGCGCTGGCGCTCCACGCCTGCGAGCGGTCCGACGCGATCGACACCCTCCTGCCCGACGCGGCCGCCGCGCTCGCCGACGCCTGACGCGCGCACGCGCCCGCCCGGCAGGGACCCCGCACCGCCCCGGTCACGGCGGCCGACCGGCCGATCTCCCCGCGGTCAGATCGTGACCGCGCCGTCCTCGTCGAGCGCCCAGAACGGGTTGTGCGCGACCTCCCACGGGTGGCCGGCGACGTCGAGGAAGACGCCGGAGTAGCCGCCCCACGGCGTCGGCGCCCCGGCGCGGCGCACGGTCGCCCCGGCGGCCCGCGCCTCCTCGAGCACGGCGTCGACCTCCTGCGGTGACCGCACGTTGTACGCGAGCGTGACGCCGCCCCAGCCGCCGCCGTCCTCCACGCACGAGTCCGCGGCGAGCGCGGCGCGCGACCACAGCGCGACCGCCATGCCGCCGCACTCCACGAACGCGACGTCCTGGGCGCGCCAGTCGTTGGCGACGGTCCAGCCGAGCCGCTCGTAGAACCCGACCGCGTCGGGGAGCGACGGCACGCCGAGGGTGATCAGGGACACGCGCTGCTGCATGTCCCGGCACGCTACGGGGTCGGGGCGTCCACCGGGAGCAGCTCGTGGATGCGGCCGAGCAGATCGCCGACCGCGGCGTGCGCCGCCGCGACGGCGGCCGGCAGCCGCGCGCCCGCCGCGAGCTCGAGACCGATCACGGTCGCGAACACGTCGCCCGCACCGGTGTCGTCGGCCAGCTCCACCGGGGCGGCCGGCACGGACACGGTGCCCGCGCGGGTGCGCACGGTGGCGTCCCGTGGCCCGTCGGTCACCACCAGCGCGCCGCCCACCGCGACGGCGCGGTCGCCGAGGTCGCGCATCCACTCGAGCTCGCCCGCGTTGACGACGACGATCACGCGCCGGCGCAGGGCGCGCGCCCACGACGGGTCGATCGGCTCGTGGTGCACGAGCCCGGTGCCGGTGGGGGCGTCGGGCCACCCGCGCACGAGCCCCTGCGGCGTGAGGACCACGACGACGTCCTGCTCGGCCTCGTCCAGCCAGTCGGGCGCGAGCTCGCGCGCCACCGGGCCGAGGTGCAGGACGCGCGTCGTCACCGGCGTCGACCGGGGCGCGACCATGCCGCCCCAGCCGAGCAGCTCCTGCACCCGCTCGCGGTCGGTGCCGCGGTTGCGGAACGTCGACGTCGCGTCGGCCTCGTCGCGCTCGAACGTGACGCCGTCGACGCGCGGAAGCAGCGCCGCGAGGTCGTCGGCACCGGCGGTCAGCACGTGCGCGGCCTCCCCGCGCAGCGTCGCGGCCAGGGCACCGTAGAGCACGGTCCCGCCCGCCCGCCGGGCGCCGCCCGGCAGGATGTCGACGGTCACGTGCCCGGCCGCGGCGTACATCCGGCAGACCCTACGTCGTCACGCGCTCGATGGTCTGGACCATCTTCTGCGAGCAGCGCGACGGGCCGGGCAGGCCGGGCCGCGCCCGCCACAGCGTGAACGCCTCGAGCCGGCGCACCGGCGCGCCCACAGCGTCCGCGGGGCGGGGCGCGTCGTTCTTCGTGAGGATGAAGTCCGCCCGCCGCGAGATCGGCACGTGCGGATAGGACGTGTTCAGCAGCGGTCGCTGCGAGCACAGCGGCTGCCCGTGCAGCATGAACGCGACCCAGTTCTGCTCCTGCGGGTCGACGTCCAGCCGGATCGACCGCCCGGGCGGCAACGCGTCGTCGATCGACCGCAGCGCCAGGACGTGCTTGGGCAGCTGGTCGAACGTGCGCGCGAGCTCGTCGTTGGCCGACCCGAACGCGCTGAGCAGCAGCACGACCGCGGCGGTCGGCCCGACCCACGCGGCCCGCGCCCGGGCCAGCCCGGCGATCGCGAGCACGAGCGCGATCGGCGCGATGAACGCGAGCGTCTTGAAGTGGAAGTAGAACCCGAACTCGCGGATGCGGAACCAGATCCCGAACACGATCGCGAACGCGATGACGCCGAGCAGCCCGTTGCGCAGACCGCGGGGCAGCTCGCGCACCGCGAGCCAGATCCCGGAGCCCAGGACCGGGATCATCGCGACGAAGAACCACCACTCGTCCATGCCCAGGAACCACGGCTCGGGGAAGTAGCCGGTCAGGTCGCCGCCCCAGTTGCGCAGCGTGCGCGTGGGGTTGAAGACGACGTTGTAGGCGGAGGCGCCCTTCTCGACGACGCCGCGGATCGGCACGAGCGCCACGAACCCGACCGGCACCATCCACAGCAGCGACCGCGGCCCGCGCCACAGCCCGCGCAGCCACGGGCGCACCCGGCGGCGCTCGGGCCACAGCAGGATGAGGATCGGGATCATCGGGATCGGCAGCGCGAGCGGGTACGCGAACGCGAGCACGGCGGTGAAGGCGACGAGCAGCCCGACGCCGCCGCGCGTGCGCTCCTTGACGACCCACCAGGCGAGGACGAACGCGAACGGCATCGCGAAGAAGCCCCACGTCTGGTTGAAGTACGGGTGCATGATCGTGTGGAGGACCATGCGGTCGAGCCCGACGAGCCCCATCGCCACGAGCCCGACCCAGCGCGGCGCCTGCAGCACCTCACGGGTGAACAGGTAGAAGCCCAGCGCGCTGAGCGCGAGCAGGACGGCGGCGAGCGTCGAGATCGTCTGGAAGACCTCGAGGCCCGCGAGCGTCGCGGTCGCGCCCAGGGCGTAGTAGATCGGCTGCTTGGAGCGCCACACCAGCGGCATCCGGTCGACCGGCTCCTCGACCGCCTCCGCGGTCGGGTAGTGGTGCTGCAGGAAGATCGCGCTGCCGACCGCCAGGTGCGCGTCCTGCCCCTCGCCGCCGACGGTCGCGAAGCCCGCCCGGAACAGCGGGATCAGCGCGACGCACGCCAGCAGCAGCGCGACGTAGAACGGCCAGCCCGCCCGCCGCAGCGCGGGCACCCCGCCGGAGCCGAGCACGCCCCCGGGCACGCGCCGGACGGCGACGACCGCGAGCACCGCGCCGCCCGCGAGCGTGAGCGCGAGGTTCAGCTCGAACGGCACGTACGCGAACCCCAGGACGGTCATGACCAGCGCGCACACGCACGCCCCGACCGGCAGCACCCACAGCCACTCGCGGGACCGCAGGCCCGCGGGCAGGAACAGGCGCGTGATCCCGAAGCCGCAGACCCCGAACAGGACGACCGCCGCGAACCCGGCGCGGGCGAGGTCCGGCACCGCGCCGCGCCCGACGACGCCCGCGGCGTCGGCGAGGTTGAGCGCCCCGAGACCGGCGAGCAGCGCGGCCGCGGGCGACGCCCAGCGGCGGCGGCTCAACGGTGGTCGTGGCGGCTGCGGGCCTGCGCCATCACGCGGCCCACGAACTGCGGGTTGCCCAGCAGGTAGCGGCGCCACATCCGCTGCGGCTCGATCGCCAGTCGGAAGATCCATTCCAGCCCATTGTCCGCCAACCACGCCGGGGCGCGCGGCACGCGCCCGGACACGTAGTCGAACAGCGCGCCGACCGTCCACACCACGTCGGTGTCGAGCAGGTGCGCGTTGCGCTCGACCCACAGCTCCTGCTTGGGGGAGCCCATGCCGACGA
This sequence comes from Conexibacter sp. W3-3-2, assembly GCF_009707605.1. NCBI lineage: Bacteria > Bacillati > Actinomycetota > Thermoleophilia > Solirubrobacterales > Conexibacteraceae > Conexibacter > Conexibacter sp. W3-3-2. Next base: position 3,809,312 of record NZ_WLYW01000001.1, read on the forward strand.
GCACGATGTCGGGACGCTTGGCGTTGATGTCCTCGACGACGCGCTCGTCGTGCGCGGAGCCGGGCTCGAAGTACCCGTGGTGCGTGCCGACGACGTTCAGCCCCGGGTACCAGCGGCGCAGGCGACGGGTCGCCTCGGCGGCGACGCCCGGCTCGCTGCCCAGGAGGTAGATCGACTGGCCGGCGGACTCGCACAGCGACGCGAGGCCCCAGACCCAGTCCGCGCCGGTCATGCGGTGCGGGATCTCGGTGTCCATCGCCTTCGCGGCGAGGCGGACGCCGTACCCGTCGCAGTACACGAGGTCGCTCGACTCGAGCGCCCGGCGCAGGGCCGGGATCGCGTGCGACTGGTTCAGGACGTGCGCGTTGACGTACATGACGCGACGGGGGCCCTGCCCGTCCCCGACCCAGCCGGTGATCCGGCGCAGCAGGTCGGCGGGCTCGGCGAGGTCGACCGGGATCTCGAAGATGTTCGACCGCGCGGGGGTGTCCGCGTGGGCGTGCTTCCTCGTGTCCTGGACCTCGATCGTCGCGTCGTCGATGACTGTCGTCACCTCGGGTTCCTCCCTGCCCGGGTTTCCCCTACCGCGCGGGATCGTACGGGTTGTCACGGACGCAGGCAACGCCGAGCGTGCCCCGCGGGCCCCCGCGCGGGCATCCGCCGTACCCTTCCCCGGGCATGCGCACCGTCGTCCTCGACGCCCGGGACGCGTTCGCCCAGCCCCTGCGCGGCTGGGGACGCTCGGTCCTCGGCCTGGTCCAGCACCTGCCCGGCGCGCTCGGCGACGACCTGCGGCTCGAGCTCGTCCGGGAGGGCGGCGGCCCGCTGGAGGTGCTGTTCGAGCAGGTCCAGCTGCCGCGGATCGCGCGCCGTGCGGGCGCGGACCTCGTGCACGCGCCGAACTGCTTCCTGCCGCTGCGCCGCTCCTGTCGTGGCGTGGTCACCGTGCACGACCTCGCGTTCGAGGCGCACCCCGACGACTTCGCGCGAACGACGGGCCTGAAGTACCGGGCGATCACGCGACGCGCGGTGCACTCCGCCGACGCCGTGATCTGCGTGAGCGCCTGGACCGCCGCGGACGTGGCCGACCGCTACGGCGTCCCCGCCGAGAAGCTCCACGTCGTCCACAACGCGCCGTCGCTGCCGCTGACCGACGGGCCCGCGGGCCTCGCCGCGGCCGGCCTGCGGGACGACGGGCGCCCCTACCTGCTCGCGGTCGGGGACCTGCGGGCGAAGAAGAACCTCGCCCGGCTGGAGGCGGCGCACGGGGCGCTCGTGGCCCGCGGGGCGCTCGAGCACCGGCTGATCCTCGCCGGGACCGACACCGCCACCCGCGACCACGAGCCGGGCCGCCACGGCGCCGAGACGACCGGCTACCTCGACGACCGGGCGCTCGACGCGCTGATGCGCGGCGCCGACCTGCTCGTGCACCCGAGCCTCTACGAGGGCTTCGGGCTCGTCCTCGTGGAGGCGATGGCCCGCGGCGTCCCGGTCGCCTGCGCGGACGCGACCGCGCTCCCGGAGACCGCGGGGGGCGCCGCCGAGCTGTTCGACCCGCTCGACGTGGAGGCGATCGCCGACGCGATCCTGCGCGCCCTGGGCCGCCGCGACGCGCTGGTCGCCGCCGGGCGCGTGGTCGCCGCCGCGCACACCTGGGAGGCCACCGCGCGGGCGACCGCCGCGGTCTACCGGCAGGTGCTCGACGCGTGAGCCCGGCGCGCACCACGATCCTCGTGCTCAGCGTCGACGAGGCGCACCGGCTCGAGCACTCGCTGCCGGCCGCCGCCGTGCAGCCGGACGCCGAGGTCGTCGTGATCGACAACGCGTGCACGGACACGACCCGCACGGTCGCCGAGCGGCACGGCGCGCGGGTCGTCGCGCTGTCGCAGCGGCGCAGCTACGCCGCGGCGATCAACGCGGGCCTCGCGGCCACCGACGGGGAGGCCGTGCTGCTCCTGAACGCCGACTGCGTGCTGGACGCGGGCTTCCTCGCCGCCGCCCGGCCGCAGCTCGACCGGCCCGGGATCGGCTCCGTCGCGCCGCGCCTGGTGCGCGCGACCGGCATGACCGAGGCGGAGCGGCTGGAGGTCCTCGACACCGCCGCGATGGCGATCGACCGCCGGCGCAAGAACGGGCTCGTCGGGCACGGGGAGCCGATGGCCCGTCGCGCGCGCCGCGCCCCGGTGTTCGGGGGTGACGGCGCGTGCGTGCTCTACCGCCGCGAGGTGCTCGACGCGTGTGCGGTCGGGGCCGAGGTGCTCGACGAGGACATGGAGCTGTGGGCCAGCGACGTCGACCTCGCGTGGCGCGCCCAGCTGCTCGGGTACGGCTGCACGTACGAGCCGGCCGCCCTGGCCTGGCACGTGCGGTTCTACTCGCCGACCACGCGGTCGCAGATCAGCCCGGCGCACCGGACGCTGCAGTTCCGCAACCGGCTGCTGATGATCGCCAAGAACGACAGCGCCCGGTCGCTCGCGCGCGACCTGCCGCGGCTGCTGCTCTACGAGGTCCTGGCGCTCGGCTACGCGGTCCTGCGCGAGCGCCACCTGCTGCGCGGGTACCGCGACGCCTACCGGCTGCTCCCGGGGGCGCGCCGCCGGCGCGCGGTGCTGCGCGCGCGGATGGCCGAGCGCGGCGGTGCGGCGGCCGCGCCGTTCGGCCTGGAGCCGCCCGTCAGCCCCTGAGCGGGCGCGCGAGGACCTGCATGCGGTCGCGGAAGTCCGGGGCCCACAGGCGCTCCGCGAGCCCGACCCGCGCGGCGGCGCCGACCGCGGTCCGCGACAGCGCCGGGGAGTAGCCCGCCAGTCGCTCGAGGTAGTAGCGGACGGTGAACGCCTTCGGGGCCGTCGCGACCTCGAGCACCTCCCAGCCGTGCGTGCGCAGCAGCGTGCGGACCGACGTGCGCGTGAAGTACTGCACGTGCGTGGGCAGCACCGACCACCAGCGCGCGCCGAGCCCGCGCGCCACCGCGCTGCCCGCGTCGGGGAGCGCGAACCACGCCACGCCGCCCGGCCGCAGGAGCGCGGCGATGCGCTGAAGCGCCTCCCCGGGCCGCGGCAGGTGCTCGAGCACGTCGCCGAGCACGACCGCGTCGTAGCCGGCCGGCGGCAGCGCGGCGGTGAAGAGGTCCTCGGTCCGCACGTCCAGCCCGAGCTCGTCGCGGGCGAACGCGGACGCGAACGTGCTCGGCTCGACGCCGGTCGTGCGCCAGCCCCGGTCGCGCGCCTCGGCGAGCAGAAACCCGACCCAGCAGCCGAGGTCCAGCAGCTCCTCCGTGCGCGCGGCGTGCCGCTCGATCCGCTCGAGCGCTCGTCGGGCCGTCTCGCGCTGCCCGACCTCCTCCGCGACGTAGTCCGCCGACGCCGCGTCGGCGTACGCCTGCTCGAGCACCGCGTCCTGCGGCATCGGCGACAGCTGCATGTGCCCGCAGGCCGGGCAGCGCACGATGTCCGCCAGCGCGGTGCCGTACCGGTCGGTGGTCGGGATCAGGCCGTCGGCGCCCATCTCGCCGGCGACGCGCAGGTGGTCGCGCAGGCCGCGGGTGCCGCAGGCCACGCAGGACGGACCGGTCGCGTTCACGGCGGTGGACACTACGATGCGGCGGTGACCGGCGGTGAGCCGACCCGCGACGGGCTGATCAGCGTCGTCGCGCCGATGTACGACGAGGCGCAGAGCGTCCGCCCGTTCGTGGAGCGCGTGTTCGCCGCGCTCGCCGACGAGGACGTCGAGCTGATCGTCGTCGACGACGGCTCCGTCGACGGCACCGCGCAGGCGCTCGCCGAGCTCGCGGCGCAGGAGCCGCGGCTCGTCGTCGTCGAGCTGAGCCGCAACTTCGGCCACCAGGCGGCGATCACCGCCGGCCTCGACCACGCGCGCGGCGCGGTCGCGGTCACGATCGACGCGGACCTCCAGGATCCGCCCGAGCTCATCCCGGTGCTGCTGACCCACTGGCGGGCGGGCGCCGACGTCGTCAGCGCCGTCCGCACGAGCCGGCCGGGGGAGACGCGGTTCAAGCTCCGCACCGCCGACGCCTTCTACCGCGTGCTGTCGCGCGTGGCGGACATCGAGGTGCAGCAGAACGCCGGCGACTTCCGGCTGCTGGACCGCCGGGCGCTCGACGGGCTCCGCGCGATGCGCGAGAGCAACCGCTACCTGCGCGGGATGACCAGCTGGGTCGGCTACGTGCAGACGACGGTCCCCTACGAGCGTTCCCCGCGGCACGCCGGGGAGACGAAGTACCCGCTGCGCAAGATGGTGCGGCTCGGGCTCGACGCGATCGTGTCGTTCTCGCACGCGCCGCTGCAGGTGGCGACGATCGTCGGGTTCGTCAGCGCGCTCCTGGCGTTCCTCGCGATCCCGGTCGCGGTCGGCTTCCGCATCGCCGGGCAGTTCGTCCCCGGCGTCACCACGACCGTGATCGCCGTGCTGCTCCTGGGCGGCATCCAGCTGATGGCGATCGGCGTGATCGGCGAGTACGTGGGACGGATCTACGACGAGGTCAAGCAGCGCCCGCTCTACCTCGTCGGGCGCGTGCGCAACCGGCCCGACGCCGAGGAGGACTGAGCGCGTGCGCGTCGCTGTCGTCGGGGCCGGGGTCGCCGGCCTGACCGCCGCGCTGCGGCTGCAGCAGGCCGGGCACGTCTGCGACGTCCACGAGCGCTGGCCCGGTCTGGGCGGGATGGCCGCGACGCTCGACGTCGGCGGCGGGCACCTCCTGGAGCGCTACTACCACCACTGGTTCACCAGCGACCGGCACATCGTCGCGCTCTGCGAGGAGCTCGGGGTCGGGCCGATCGACTGGCACCCGTCCTCGACCGCGTTCTTCCTCGAGGGACGGTCGTGGCCGTTCACGTCGCCGCTGGACCTCCTGCGCTTCTCGCCGCTGTCGCTGCGCGACCGGCTGCGGATGGGCCTCGCGGTGCTGCGCCTGCAGCGCGCCGGCCGGCCCGTGACCGAGTACGAGCACGAGACCGCCCGCGCGTGGATCCTGCGCCAGATGGGCGAGCGGCCCTACGAGCGGGTCTGGGGGCCGCTGCTGCGCGGCAAGTTCGGGTCGCGCGCCGACGACATCTCGATGGCGTGGCTGTGGGGGAAGTTCATGCTGCGCCGCCAGCTCGAGGGCAAGGAGGCGCGGGAGGAGCTCCTCGGCTACCCGCGCGACTCGTTCGAGCCGCTGTGGACGGCGCTGCAGCAGCGCATCGAGGCGGGCGGCGGGCGCGTCCTGATCGACCGGCCGGTGGCGCGGATCGAGCGCGCGGAGCGCTCGGGCTTCACGGTGCACGCGGGGGCGCCGCAGTCGTTCCGCCGCGGCCACGACCCGCGCGCCTTCGCGCTCGCGCCCGAGGGGCCGGAGCACTACGACGCGGTGCTCGCGACGGTGCCGAGCGACATCTTCCGCGGGCTCCTGCACGGCGACCTCGCCGCCGCGATCGGGGACGACTACCTCGGGCGGCTCGGGCGCGCCGAGTACCACGCGGCGCTGTGCCTGCTGCTCGAGCTCGACCGGCCGTTCTCGCCCTACTACTGGACGAACATCGCCGATCCGCAGATCCCGTTCGTCGGGCTGGTGGAGCACACGAACCTCGTCGATCCCGCCCGCTACGACGGCCGCCGGTTCCTCTACGTCGCCAACTACGTGGCGCCCGACGACCCGCTGCTGGCGCTCGACCGCGACGCGCTGCTGGCGCACTACCTGCCCGGGCTGCGCCGCGTGCGCCCGGACCTCGACCCGTCGTGGATCCGGGCCTCCTGGCTCTTCCGCGAGCCCGCCGGGCAGCCGATCGTCACGGTCGGGTACCACGAGCGGATCCCGCCGCTGCAGACCGGCGTCCCCGGGCTGGTGCTCGCGAACACCACGCAGATCTATCCCGAGGACCGGGGCACGAACTACGCGGTGCGGCTCGGCGGCGAGGCCGCGCAGGAGCTGCTGCTCAGCGTGGGCGCCGCGGCGGCCGGGCCGGCCTGACCTCGGCGATCTCCCGGTACACGGCCCAGGTGGCGCGGGCGGCGTCCTCCCAGCTCCACGCGGGCGGGGCGGGCGCGGGCCGCGCTGCCGCGTGGGCGGCCGCGACGAGCGCCGGCAGGTCGTCGACGGGGACGAGCGTCGCGCGGCCGTCGAGGACCTCGCGCAGCGCCGGCACGTCGCACGCGGCGACCGGCGTCCCGCACGCGAGCGCCTCCACGGTCGGAAGGCCGAACCCCTCGTCGTCGGAGGCGAACACGAGCGCGTGCGCCGCCGTGTAGATCGCGGCGAGCTCGTCGTCGCTGACGTGCCCGGTGAGGATCAGCGGCGCGCCGGCGTCCGTGCTGTCGCACAGCGCGTGCGCCCACTCGCGCGCCGGGCCGACGAGCACCAGCGGCAGCTCGCGCGGCGTCGCGGCGAGCTCGGCGACGCGCTTGCGCGGGTCCGGGCGCTCCATCCCGCCGACCCAGACGAGGAACTCGTCGGGCAGCCCGTAGCGCTCGCGGACCGCGGCGACCTCGTCGGCCGGGCGCGGGCGCATCGCCGGCGCGGGCGCCTCCCCGATCACGCTGATCCGCTCCAGCGGCACGTCGAGCCGCTCGACGACGTCGTGCGCGACCGCCGCGGTCGGGCAGATCACGCGCTGGGCGCGCTCGACCGCGAGGTAGCGCAGGCGGAACCGCATGCCGGTGCGCAGGTACTCGCTGCGGCGCTTCAGCGGCACCACGTCGTGCAGCGTCACGACCTGCGGGACGCCCGCCCGCACGTTCGCGCCGTCGATCCACGGGGAGTGGAACACGTCGACGCGGCGCGGCCGGTGCGTCTCGACGACCACGTCGTCGTCCTGTGCGGTGGCGAGCAGCGCCTCGTGCAGGCAGCGGATGTAGCGGCCGATCCCGCGCGGGTCGCCCGCGCCGCGGGTGTCGAACGCGACCCTCACGCGCCGTCGGCCGGGGTCGCGAGCAGGGGGCGCAGGAGCGCCTCGACGCGGTCGCTGTAGGCGTCGGCGCCGAACCGCCGCGCGGCCTCGCGGGCGCGCGCCCCGAGCTCGTCGCGGCGCTCCAGCACGCGCAGCACCGCGGCGGCGAGCGCGGGCGGGTCGCCCGGCTCCACGAGGATCCCGTTGACGCCGTCGTCCACGACCTCCGCGAGGCCGCCGACGCGGGTCGCGACGACCGGGACGCCGACCGCCATCGCCTCCGACAGCACGGTGCCGAACGGCTCCTGGTGGGAGGGTGCGACCAGCACCGAGAGGTGGCGCATGATCGCGGGCGCGTCGTCGACCCACGGCAGGTGCTCGACGGCCGGGGCGCTGCGCACGTCGGCGAGGTAGTCGGGGTCGGTGTCGTAGGGGTCGTCGCCCATCACCACGACGCGGATCTCCGGGTCGTGCGCGCGGATCGCGGGCGCGGCGGCGACGAGGTCGGCGACGCCCTTGCGGGGCTCGATCCGGCCGACGAAGCCGACGACGGGTCCGGTCTCGCCGTGCGGGCCGGTCGGCGCCCAGGGCGCCGGGGCCTCCCCGGGGTCGAGCTCGATCGGGCAGTAGACGACGTGCGCGCCGAGCCCGTCGAGGCGGTCGGCGACCGCCTGGGAGTCGGCGAGCACGACGTCGGCCCGGTGCCAGTGGCGTGGGACGCGCTCGACGACGTCGTGGACGTGCAGCACGGTCCGGTGCCCGCGCAGCGCGGGCAGCAGGCGCCCGCACACGGTGGAGTTCAGGTAGACGACGTCGTGGGCCCGGGCGAGCTTGCGGGCGCGCGGCCAGGCGGCGACCGCGCGGGCGCCCTCACCGGCACCGAGCCCGCCGACGTCCAGGCGCGCCCAGTCGAACCCCTGGTGGGCCAGCGGCCCGGCCTCCGGCGAGGTCAGCGTGATCTCCCAGCCGCGCGCCCCGAGCCGGCGGGCGAGGCGCACGAGGCCCAGCTCCGCGCCGCCCGGGTGGTCGACCGCGTTGACGGCGAGCAGCCGCGGCGCCTGCGCGGTCACGCGGACACCGGGGCGGGGAGGCAGGTCACGTCGCGGGCGGCGAGCCCGGTGGCGGCGACGAGCAGCTCGGCGAGCGACCGCGGGCCCAGCGGCGCGTGACGCCAGCGTTCGGGGTCGCGCAGCAGCCGCCGGGCGGCGAGCGCCGCGACCAGCGGGGCGGTGAGCACGAGCGCGGGCCGGGGCTCGGTGGCGGCGGCCACGACCCGGCCGTGCGCGGCGGCCTCGCGGCGCAGCTCGCGCAGGGTGGCGGCGATCGCGGGGCGGCCCAGCCGCGGCACGCGGGCGGGGACCGCCTCGCAGTGCCAGGCGGGCCCGTCGACCCGCAGCAGCCCGTCGTCCGCGCGCAGGCCGTCGAGCACGCCGAGCAGCGGCGCGCGCAGGTCGGTGCGCGCGTCCAGCCAGACGACCGCGGCGCCGGGCGCGCAGGCGTGCGCATGGGCGAGCGCGGTCACGAGCGCGGCCGTCGCCGATCCACCCGGGGCGCGCAGGACGTCGGGACCGTCCGGGCCCTCGGGCCACGGCCGCGTGTCCGGGTCGCGGACGGCGTCCAGGACGACGACGCGGTGCGGGGCGGGCTCGTGGTCGCGCAGACGGTTCAGCAGCTCTCCGGCGTCGCCGTAGGCGTGCTGTCCGCGTCCGGCGACGATGGCGACGACCGGGTCGGGCATCGCGACGAATCTACGGCACCTGCGGGGCCGACGGGGCGCACGCGCACCGAGGGCTCCGGGGACGGGGGCGGCCGGTAGGGTCCCCCGGCCGATGGAGTCCCTGCGCGAAGCGGTCTGGCAGGCCGTCCCGGAGGACGTCGAGCCCGAGCGGTTCGCGGTCCGCCGCGCGTTCCTCCTGACGCACGTCGGTCCCGCGGACCGCGTGCTGGACGCGGGCTGCGGCGCGGGCGCGTTCGCGGCGGCCCTGGCCGACCACGGGGCGGAGGTCGTCGGCGTCGACGTCAGCCACGAGGCGATCCGTCGCGCCCGCCGCGCCCACGCGGGCCGCGCGACCGACCTGCGCGTCGTCCCGGAGGGCGTGGCGCTGCCGTTCGAGGAGGACGCGTTCGACACGGTCTGGGCGGGGGAGGTGCTCGAGCACATCGTCGATCCGGTCGGCTGGCTGGCCGACGTGCGGCGCGTCCTGCGCTGGGGCGGGCGTCTGGTCCTCACCACGCCGTACCATGGCCGCGTGTCCACGGTGCTCCTCGGGCTGCGCGCCGCCGCGTTCGACGCGCACTTCGACCCGCGCGCGGACCACCTGCGGTTCTTCAGCGCCCGCACGCTCGACGGGCTGCTGCGCGACGCCGGCTTCGCGGAGGTCGACCTGCGCGCCGTCGGCGGCCCGCCGCTGCTGCGCCACAGCTTCCACGTCGTGGCGAGCTGAGCCCGTGCGCGTCCTGCTCGACACGACCTTCGCGCTGCGCGGCCACTCCGGGACCGGCGTGTACCTCGCGCACCTCGCCGAGGCGCTGCAGCGCATCGGCGTCGACGTGGTCGAGGCGCGCAACGAGGGCCGCCGCGCCCCGGGCGGCGGCGTGCGACGCAGCGCCGTGAACGCGTCCGCGGACCACTGGTGGACGGCGGTGGAGCTGCCGCGCCGCGCCCGCGAGTGCCGCGCCGACGTCGTGCACCACCCGCTCCCGGCCACCAGTCCGCTGGGGTTCGTGCCGCAGGTCGTCACCGTCCACGACCTCGCGTTCGAGCGGCTCCCGGACAGCTTCGACGCGCGCTTCCGCGTCTGGGCGCGGCTCGCGCACCGGGCGGCCGCACGCCGCGCGCAGGCCGTCGTGGCGGTCTCGCGGACCACCGCGCAGGACGTCATGGCGCGCTGGGGGATCGCCGCCGACCGGATCGTCGTCGCCCGCCACGGGCCGGGGCAGGAGCCCGACGCGGTGCGCCCCCGTGACCGCGAGCCCGCCCACCTGCTGTACGTCGGGGACGACGAGCCGCGCAAGAACCTCGGGCTGCTGCTCGCCGCCCACCGCCTGTACCGCGAGCACGCGGCGGCGGTCGCGGGCCCCGACGAGGCGTTCGAGCCGCTGCCGCTCGTGCTCGCCGGGAGCGCGCACGCCGAGCAGGAGGGCGTGCGGGTCGTCGAGCGCCCGGACGCGGAGGCGCTCGCGCGCCTCTTCTCCGGGGCGGCCGCGCTCGTGCACCCGTCGCTGCACGAGGGGTTCGGCCTCACGCCGCTGGAGGCGATGAGCGCCGGGGTGCCGGTCGTGGCCGCGTGCTCGCCGGGCGTCGTGGAGATCTGCGGCGACGCGACCCTCCTGGTCGACCCGCGCGACGCGCACGCGCTCGCCGCGACGCTGCGGCGCGTGAGCACCGACCAGCGCCTGCGCCGCGACCTGACCGAGCGCGGCCGGCGTCGCGCGGCGGAGTTCTCGTGGGCGAGGTCAGCGCGCGATCACGTCCACGCCTATACGCTCGCGGTGGAGCGAGGTGGGCACGGATGAGAGTGGCGATCCTGGGCACGCGGGGAATCCCGGCGTCCTACAGCGGTTTCGAGACGGCGGCCGAGCAGTTGGCCTCGCGGCTGACCGACCGCGGGCACGAGGTGGTCGTGTACTGCCGCCCGCACGTCGTCGACCGGCGGCTGACCGAGTGGAAGGGCGCGCGCCTGGTCCACCTGCCGACGCTGCGCAACAAGTACCTCGACACGTTCGCCCACACGCTGCTGAGCGCGGTGCACGCGGCGCGGCACGTGCGGCCGGACGTCGCGCTGTTCTTCATCGCGGGCAACAGCCCGATGTGCCTGATCACCCGCGGGGCCGGCATCCCGACGGTCATCAACGTCGACGGCCTCGACTCCGACCGCAGCAAGTGGCCGTCGACCGCCAAGCGCTACCTGCGGTTCGCGGAGCGCAACGCGCCGCGCTGGGCGGACCGGGCGCTGACCGACTCGCACGCGGTCGCCGAGATCTTCGAGCAGCGCTACGGCCAGCGGATCGGCGTCGTGCCCTACGGGGTCGACGATCCCGGGCACACGGGCACCGAGACGCTCGAGCGGCTCGGGCTCAAGCCGCGCGAGTACATCCTCTTCGTCGGGCGCCTGGAGCCGGAGAACAACCCGCACGTGCTCGTCGACGCGTTCGCGCGGATCCCCAACGAGCGGGCGCGCGGCATGAAGCTCGTCGTCGTCGGGGGCGCCCCGTACGCCGACGAGTACATCACCCAGGTCATGCGCAAGGGCGATCCGCGGGTGATCTTCCCCGGCTACGTGTTCGGCCGCGGCTACTGGGAGCTGCAGCACCACGCCTACGCGTTCTGCGCCCCGACCGAGGTCGGCGGCACCCACCCGGTGATCCTCGAGGCGCTGGCGGCCGGGAACTGCGTGATCGTCAACGACCACGCCCCGAACGTCGAGACGGTCGGGGAGGCGGGCCTGACCTTCAGCGGCAGCGAGGGCGTCCCGTCGCTGACCGCGCAGCTCGAGCGGGTCCTCGACGACCCGGAGATGGTCGCCTCCTACCGCGAGAAGGCCCGCGAGCGCGCGAAGCAGTACTCGTGGGACGCGGTGACCGACCAGTACGAGCAGCTGCTCCTGGAGGTCTGCGCGGCCGGGGGGCCCGGCGCGCTGCCGGACCACCTGCTCGACCATGACGCGCCCGGGCCGCCCGCAGTCGCGGGCCGGCCCTGAGCGGCGCGCCCTACCGGCGCTTCTTCGTGACCGTGAAGGTCGCGCTGCGCGAGATCACGCGCTTGCGCGACCCGTCGACCCACACGAGCCGCGCCGACCCGGAGGTCCGGACGCTGACGCGCGTGTCGAGGTAGTGGCGCTGGTTGGTGACGGTCACGGTCTTCGCCCGCCGCCACTTCGACCCGCGGCGCGCCGAGCGGAGCTCGACGGCGACCCGGACGGGCCGACCGGCCGGCGCGGGGCGCACGAGCCCCCAGACGCGCAGCTGCTGCCCGCGGCGGATCGTCTCCTTCGGCAGCACGATCGGCAGCTTGTACGCGGCGTAGGCGGGCTTGCGCTTGCCGGAGAGCGACAGCAGCCCGGTCTGGAACGTGCTGCCCCACGCGGCGGCGGTGTTCTCCGGCACGCCGGGCAGCGGCTTGTCGTCGACGAGGAGGAACTGGGCGTGCGTGCGGACGTCCGGGTCGCGCGCGGTGACGAACTCGGCGAGGTTCAGGAACCGCGCCTGCGTCGCGAGCGTCACGCCCGTGGGATCCGGCGGGCGGGTCTGGTACCCGAACTCGGTGAGGTAGAGCGGGACGTTGCGGCCGCCGCCCGGGATCGGCTGCGCGTAGGTGCGGTAGATCGTGGCGAGCAGCCGCTTCAGCGACGACAGGTTCGCGATCGTGAAGAACTCGCGGTCGGTCGGCCGGCGCGTCGGGGAGAAGGTCAGCTCGTACGGGTGGTGCGCGTAGCCGGTCGCGCGGAACAGGCCCGGGTGGGCGGCGGCGAACGCCTCGCGGGCGTCGGCGCCGGGCGGGCAGCCGCGGATCTCGGCGGCGGTCCCCTGCAGCGGCACGAGCGCGTCGTCGAGGCAGTAGAGCTGGCGGATGAACCGGCCGGGCTTCATCGACCGGGTCGTGCCGGTGATGTTCAGGCCCTTCGGGGCGGTCTCGCCGACCAGGATCGTGTCGGAGCCATGACCGGTCGTCTCCAGCGCGCTGAACGACGCGTCGACGAGGTCGCGGTAGAGGCGGGGCGCGGTCTCGACCTGGCCGCTGGGATCGCGCGAGTCCGCGGTCCACTGCGGGGTCAGCCAGCCCGCCTGGTTCGGCTCGTTCCAGATCGTCCAGTAGTCGACGCGGGGCAGCGGTCCGTCGTCGGGACGCCGCGGATCGGTGAACGACCCGTTGTAGCGCTCCGCGACGGCCTGCGTGAACAGCCCGAACTCCCGGGCGCTCGGCTCGAACGTCTCGGCGATGTCCTCGCGCTCGGGCGTGCCGGTCGCCCACAGCGGGGCGGGCGAGGTGAGGTTGAGGTTGATCGCGAGGCCCCGCGCGGCCGCCTGGCGCAGCAGCGAGTCGTAGCGGTCCCACGAGCCGGGCGGGTACGCGGTCGGGTCGCCGGCGTCGAACGCGGGCTTGGTGCGGGACTGGGCGTCGGGCGCCACGATCTTCCAGAACACGCTGACGCGCAGCCGGTCGACGCCGAGCGCCTTGAGCTCGTCGAGCGTCGCGGCGACGTTCTCGGGCGTGTCGTAGATCAGGCGGTTGTCGTCCTGGAAGGTCGACTCCTGGCTGAGCGCCGCGGAGGCGGTTCCGGCGCCGGCGGTGGCGCAGAGGACGAGCGCCGCGCAGAGCGCGGCGAGGGGGAGCGTTCGCATCGGGTCAGGGCCTCGGGGTGGCGGTGCCGGACGGCCCGGTGGTCGCACCGGGCAGCGGCGGGGTGACGGGGACGGTCGCGGCGGCGGGCAGGCCCGCGGTCCGGCGACGTGCCTCCAGGAACAGCGACACGCCCGTGTTGGAGCGGGGGTCGAGGTAGAGCGCCGGCCCGAGCAGCTGCAGGGCACGCCGGGCGTCGCCGGCGACGAGCAGGTGGAACTCGGCGAGCCGCACCCACGGGGTGGCGTTGGAGGGCTGCAGGCGCACTGCCTGCTCCAACGCACGCTGGGCGTCGTTCTTGCGGCCGGCGGCGAGCTCGACCGCGGAGCGCTCGAACAGCGGCTCGACCGAGAGGGGGTTGAGGTCGCGGGCGTCGATCGCCTTGCGGCGGGCCTCGTCGAGCTTGCCCTCGTCGATCAGGGCGAGCGCCTCGTTGCCGGTGTGGAACGAGCGCTCGGGCTGCCAGGTCGCCCAGGCGGCGCCGAGCGCGACGAGCACGACGCCCGCTGCGGCGGCTGCCCGGGTGCGGTCGCGCAGCCCGCTGCGGACGCGCTCGCGCAGGGCGGCGCGGACGACGGGCCCGCCGACGGGACTGCTCGGCGCGTCCGCGTCCGGGCTCTCGCCCAGGGGACCGCGCCCGGCGACGTAGCCCGCCGCGAGCAGCGCGAGGATCGCGAGGCCGGGCACGAACCAGGTGAAGTCGACGAGCGAGTGCACGCCGAACGTCACGACGACCGCCAGCAGCGTCAGGTGCCCGACGCGCTCCGCGGTCCAGGCGCCCTGCCGCCAGCTGCGGCGGCGCAGGTCGAGCGTGCTGCGCGCGGCGGCCAGCCAGGCGGCGAGCAGCGCGAGGCTGACGCCGAGTCCGAGCAGGCCGAGGTCGGCGGCGGTCTGCACGAGGTAGCCGTGGGCGTGCCGGACGGCGAGGTCGTCGGTGCGGAACCGCGGGCGCGCGGTGGCGTACCCGCCCGCCCCGACGCCGTGCAGCTTCTCGGCCCGGAAGATCTTGAGCGCCTGGTCCCAGTAGCGGGCGCGGACGCTGCCGACCGCGGTGAGCCGTCCGGGGTCGTTGGCGGGGAGCGTCGCGTCCGGGTCGGTGAGCTTCGTCCAGCCGTCGGAGATGCTGCCGCCCAGGCCCTTCTCGCTGAACGCGAGCGCCCCGATGACCCCGACCGGCACGAGCGCCAGGCCGACGAGCAGGACGGTCCCGGCCTGCCGCCGGGTGGTGGGCCGCGGCGGGCGGCGCGCCGCGAAGAACAGCAGCGCGAGGCCGACGATCAGCAGGACGACGAGCAGCGCGAGCATCGCGATGCCGAGCTGGTGCCCGGCCGAGGCGCGGATGTCCAGCGGCACCTCGTCCTTCGTGAGCTCGTCCTGGGCGAACACCCACCAGCAGACGATCGAGGCCCCCAGCGCGGAGGTGGAGAGCGCGGCGGCGCCGCGCAGGCGCAGCGGGACGACCGCGAACCAGACGCCGCAGCCGACGACGACCGCCAGCAGCGACCCGCGCGAGTACGCGAGCAGGATCGTGACGAACAGCAGCCCGAGGATCGGGTAGGCGAGCGCGCTGATCGCGGCGTGCCCGTGCCGGCGGGCACCGAGCCACAGCGCGCCCGGGACGCCGAGCGCGGCCATCAGGCCGACCGCGTTCCAGTAGCCGAACGGCTCGCGCAGCCGCGCGAACGTCTCGTCGGGCGCGAAGGTGCCGGGCAGGATCTTCGTCAGCAGCGCGTACGTCGAGATGACCGTCGCGCAGACCACGGTCGCGCCGACGATCGCCGACCAGCGGTGCGGGGCGAGCCGGGCGAGCGCGACGCCGGCGCCGAACGCGGCCGCGTAGGCGAAGGTGCGGTTGGTCTCCAGCCAGGAGTCGGACGGGTTGACCGACCACCAGATCGACGTGGCGGTGAGGATCGCGAGCAGCCCGAACGCCACGAGCGTCGGGGCGCCGTGCAGGCGACCGCCGTCGCGGACCAGCAGCGCGGTGGCGCCGAGCAGGCCGCCCGCGAGCTGCACGCCCATCTCGACCTCGGTCGAGCGGCCGAGCTGCAGGCCGCCGCCGGCGCGCAGCGCGATGAACGCGAGGAGCAGGCCGAGGCCGAGCGTCCAGAGCACGTCGTCGGACGGGCGCGGCAGCGCGCGCAGCCGCGCCCCGGCACGGCCCGCGACGGGCGGGAGACCGGGGAGGGCGGGGCGGCGTCGGGCCGCGGGAGCGGGCTCAGTCGCGACGGGGGCGGACACGCTTCATCACCTGCACGCCGCAGGTGGCGAGCCCGACGAGGGCCAGCAGCACCAGGACGGCGATCAGCGGGGTCGGGAGGGACGTGGAGGACGAGACGCCGATCCGGGGCCCGACGAGGGCGCCGCCGATGTCGATCGGGGTGCGGGCACCGCCCGCGGCCGTCCTGGCCAGTGCGTCCTTCTCCTGCTGGGTCGCGTTCGCGAGCGCCTCGGTGGCGTTGCTCGACCCGCCGCCGGAGCCCGAGCCGCCGCCCGAGCCGCCGGCCCCGCCGGCACCGGCGACGCCGCCGGCCGCGCCCTGCGCGCCGCCGGAGCCCGAACCGGACCCGCCGCCGGACGAGCCGCTGAGGCCGAGCTGCGCGCGGCGGATGACGTCCCGGCAGTCGGTGTACTCGTCGAGGTCGGTCGGGATGTCCTCGATCGCCTTGCGCAGGTCGCCGCGGCTGTGCTGCTGGTCCAGCCGCCCGTCCTGGCAGTCCTGCAGCACCGCGTCACGGTCCGCGGAGGCGACGCCGGCGGGCACGCCGAACGCGGCGCAGAGGGCGAGCAGGGCGATGACGAGTCGACGCGCGGTGGTCATGCAGCGGGGTCGCGTCGCGGGGTTGATCCGTGCGCGGCGACGCGGGAGGTTCCGGTCCTCGGGAACGAGGCTACCGACATCGGGTACCCCTCGACCCCGCGGCCCAAACGGGCGGGAGGAGGCGCGGCGCCCGGCCGGGGCCGTCGGATCATGCGCGGGCGACCGCCGCGTCGATGCCCTGACGCAGGCCCTCGGCCCACGCGGCGAAGGTGTAGGGCGCGACGTCGCGGCGCGCGGCGGCCCCGAGGCGCGCGCGCAGCGCCGGATCCTCGCGCAGGGCCACGAGCGCGTCGCGCAGGGCCGTCGCGTCGCCGGCCCGGACGACGAGCCCGTTGCGGCCGTCGCGCACCAGACCACCGGCGGCGGCGCCGACGGCGTCGGTGGCGATGACGGGGAGACCCTGGTGCATGGCTTCGTTGGCGACGAGTCCCCACGGCTCGCGGAAGGCGGGCGTGGCGACCGACGGTACGACCAGAACGTCCGAGCCGGCCAGGAAGTTGCGGACCTCCTCGGGGGTCGCGAGTCCGTGCGCGGTCACGCCGGGGACGCGTGGGCGGCCGGTGTCGCGCTCGGTGACCCCGACGAGCGACAGGCGGCCGTCGCCGACCCCCGGCCACGCGTCGAGCAGCACGTCGAGGCCCTTGCCGGGCGCGTGCCGGCCGACGAAGACGGCGGTGAACGGCCGCGCGGTCGGGGCGGCGCCCGGGGCGGGCGCACCCCAGAACGCGGAGTCGACCGCCTGCGGCGCGGTGTGGATGCACCGCGCGCCCTGGCGTCGCGCGTGCGCGGCGACGTGCGGCCCGTAGACGACGACCGCGTCGGCGTCGGCGTGGATGCGGCGCAGCAGCGGGGCGGCGAGCCGGTGGGCGGGGGTGCGCACGGGCGCCCACAGGGCGCTCCAGAGGACGAACGGGGTCCGTCCGCGCCGCGCACCCGCGTAGGCGGCGGGCAGCGCGATCCTCCCGGCCGTGCCGCACACGACCGCGCGCCACGGACCGCCCCGGGCGGCGAGTGTCGCGATGTCGCGCTGGGCGACGTGGCGGTGCGGCACGCCGGGGTCCTCGACGCCTCCGGTCGCGTGGTGGGAGCGGCCGCCGAACAGCGCGAGCTCGATCCCGACGCGCTCGTGCAGCGCGGCGAACGCGCCGGTGCGGTCCGGCGGCACGTGGTTGGTGACGAACAGGACCGGGGCCCCGTCGCGCCCGCTCACCGCAGTGCCTCCTCGTAGGCGGCGACCGTCGCCTCCCCGCACCGCTGCCAGGTGAACGCGCGCTCGACCGTCTGGCGGGCACGGCGACCGAGCC
Organism: Conexibacter sp. W3-3-2; assembly: GCF_009707605.1. Taxonomy (NCBI): domain Bacteria; kingdom Bacillati; phylum Actinomycetota; class Thermoleophilia; order Solirubrobacterales; family Conexibacteraceae; genus Conexibacter; species Conexibacter sp. W3-3-2. The sequence continues at coordinate 3,826,658 of NZ_WLYW01000001.1, forward strand.
GTCCGAGCGCGGCCCGGTCGGCGATCAGCGCGTCGATCTGGCCGGCGAGCGCCTCGATGTCCCCGGGCGGGACGAGCGCGAGCCCGTCCCCGACCTGCGCGATCTCACCGGGACCGGGCTCCCCGAGCGACGCGATCGCGGGCACCCCGCCCGCCATCGCCTCCACGTAGGCGACGCCGAACGCCTCGTCGATGCTCGGCATGACGAACAGATCGGCGCCGTGGCAGAGCGCGACGGCCTCGTCGTGCGGGCGCTGCCCGGCGAACTCGACGCGGTCCGCCAGCTCGAGGTCCGCGGCGAGCCGCTCGAGCGTGCCGCGTTCCGGGCCGTCCCCGACGACGAGGTAGCGCAGGTGGGGGTGGCGGTCGCGCAGCAGCCACAGCGCCCGGATCACGTCCCCCTGGCGCTTGCGACCGACGAGGTGCGCGACGGTGACGAGCGTCGGGTGGTCGTACTGGCGGGGGAGGTCGGCGGCACGTCGGCGCCGAGCCGCACGACGCGGGTGCGCTCCGCGGGCGCCCCGAGCGCCCGGGCGCGGTCGGCGACCCCGTCGGAGTTCGCGAGCACGAGCCGCGCGTGCCCGAACGCGGCGACGACGTTGCGGTGGCCGTCCGTGAACGCGCCGGCGGTGAAGAACACGTCCCCGCCGTGCACGGAGACGACCGCGGGCGCGGCGGGCATCGCGCGGCGCAGCGCGTCGCCGGCCGGGACGGCGTTGTGGGCGTGCAGCAGGTCGAAGCGGAACGACCGGCGCACGCGGGGCAGCTCGCGGCGCAGGACCGGGGCGGCCCAGGCGCCCCAGGAGCCGTAGGACCGGGGTCGCGGCGGCGACACGAACGGCACGTAGCGGACGGTCAGCCCGTCGAGCTCCCGCACGCGCGGGTGGCGCCACAGGGCGAGCGCGGCGGAGGCCAGCTGCGCCTTCGGGGTGGCGGACGGCGGCACGACGCGGTGCAGCACGAGGACCTGCACGTCGGCGCCCGCGTCGCGCGCGGCGAGCGCCTGCTTGTGCGCCCAGATGCCGAGGACCGGGTCGTGGGCCCGCGGGTAGAACTCGGCGACGTGCAGGACCTTCATCGGCCGGGGACGGTACCCGACCGTCCCGGCGCGCCCGTCACGGGACGGGGATCCGCCCGGACCGGACGGTGCGGACCTCGTCGCGCGGGACGTACGGGCGCGTGCGCAGGAACGCGGTCGCCTCGGCGACCGCCTCGTCACGCGGGTAGGTGTCGGCGACGGGCCGCAGCTCGTGCCCGACCGGGGTGGCGTCCACGACGCCGATCGGCCAGCCGTGCTGGGCGGCGACCGCCGCCCAGTGCAGGTCGAGTCCCCAGCCCATCCGCAGATCGGGGAACGGCAGCAGGGTGCGGAACGTGTCGCGGTGGAACGCGGTGACGGGCCCGATCTCCACGAACGTCGTCTCGCGCCAGTCGGCGGCCCGGTCGCGGCGACGGGTGACGTCCCACGCGGCGTGCGAGGAGAGCCGGTGGGCGGGCTGGGCGAGCCGCAGGCCCGCCTCCTCGCAGGTGAGGAGGAACACGTCGAGGAACCCGGCGGGCAGGTCGACGTCGTCGTCGATCACCAGCAGCCAGTCGACGCGCTCCAGCGACGCCTGGGCGAGCAGCCGGTTGAGGTTCTCGAACTTGCCGGCGGTCCCGGCGATCGCGGTGCGGACCTCGACGTCGTGCACGGACCGGGCGAGCTCGGCGTGCGACGCCGCCATGGTGTTCGCGACGTCGGGACGCTCGACGCCGAGGACGAGGACGCGACGGCGGGGCGCGTCGGGCGCCTCGGCGCGCCGGCGCAGCGCGCGGCGGCGGCGCCGGGTGCGCCGGTCCAGGTAGCGGTCGCCGTGGCGGCGCAGCACGGCGCGGCGCCCGCCGACGGTCCCGGAGGTGCCGGAGAGGAAGTCGGGCGTGCCGGCGGCGGCCGGGGCGCGGTGGCGCGGGTGCCACTCGGCGAGCAGCTCGCGCACGCGACCGGCGGAGTGCGCGGCGAGCACCGGGCCGTTCATGCACAGGCGCCGCGGTCCGTGCAGCAGGCAGCCGGCGAGGACCCGCAGCTCCTGCGCGGTGGAGGGCTGGGTGCGCTTGAACGCGTCGAAGCGGCGGCTCGCCCGGCCGCGGCGGAACGCGGCGCGCATGAGCGAGCGCATCCGGGCGTCGTCCCCGGCGCGACGGTGGTCGAGCGCCGCCGCGGCGACGTAGCGGATGCGGCCGCCGACGGCGCGCCAGCGGTCCTGCCACTCCTGCTCGTCGCCGTACAGGTGGCGGGACTCGTCGAACGCGCCGACGCGCTCGACGGCACTGCGGCGCACGGTCATGTTCGCGCCCCAGGCGTGCGGGGCGTCGACGTCGACCGGGCCGAGGTCGAGCTCGGTGACCGGCGCGCCCTCGCGTCCGCAGCGCCAGAAGCGGTGGTCCTCGAAGCGGGCGCGGATCGGGCCGGTGAGGACGCCGACCTCCTCGGGCAGCTCCTCGGCGGCGGCGAGGAGCGCGGCGAGCCAGCCGTCGCGGACCTCGACGTCGTCGTCGACGAAGACGAGCAGGTCGGCGTCGGCGGCGGCGGCGATGCCGGTGTTGCGGGCCGCGTTGAGCCCGCTGGGCCGCTCGTGCGCGACGTACTCCGCGCCGTGCGCGAGCGTCACGCGCCGGGTCTCCTCGCCGGGGCCGTCGTCGACGACGAGCAGCCGGGCGCCCGCCGCGGTGACCTGCGGGGCGAGCGACGCGAGCGCGACCGCGAGGTAGTCGGGTCGGGCCTGGGTGGGGACGATGACGGCGGCGCGGACGGGCACGGGCACCACTGAGGCTAGCCTGCAGGCACGGTGATCCTCGTCCTGCACCATCGCTATCGGGTCCTCGGCGGCGAGGAGCGCGCGGTCGACGACCTCGTCTGGCTGGCGTCCTCGCACCTGGGCGAGCGCGTCGAGCGGCTCGAGCGCGACAGTGCCCGCACGACGTCGGCGGCGGCCGCGGTCGGGCTGGTGCGCGGGGGCCTGCGTCCGGGGGAGGTCGCGGACGCGGTCCGCCGGACCGGGGCGGACGTCGTGCACGCCCACAACCTGAACCCCACGTTCGGCTACCGGGCGCTCGCGGCCGCCCGGGACGCCGGGGCCCGGGTGGTGCTGCACCTCCACAACTCGCGGCTGGTCTGCGCGGTCGGCACGACGATCGATCCGGACGGCCGGGACTGCACGCGCTGCCACGGCCGCGACACCCGGCCCGGGTATCGGCTGCGCTGCCGCGGGGATGCGCGCGAGGCGGCCTTGTACGCGACGTCGCTGGCCGCCTGGTCGGCGCGCCTGGTGGCGCAGGCGGACGTCGTCGTCGTGCCGAGCGCGAGCGCGCTCGAGCGCCTGCGGGCCCTGGGCGCGCCGCTGCCCGCGGAGGACCGCATCCACGTCGTGGCGAACCTCGTGCGGTCGCTGGACCGCCCGCCCGGGGTGCCCGAGCCGCGGGTGCCGTCGCGGGCGCCGGACGGTCCGGCGCTGGTCGTCTCGCGGCTCGCGCCCGAGAAGGGCGTCGAGCTGGCGATCGACGCGTGCCGCGAGGCGGGGGTGCCGCTGGTCGTGGCGGGTGACGGACCGCTGGCGGGGGCGCTGGCCCAGCGTGCCGCGGGCGCCGACGTCACCTTCCACGGGCACGTCGACGGTGCGGCGCTGGCGCGCCTGCGTGCGGAGGCGAGTGTCGCGCTCGTCCCGACCCGCGCGCACGAGAGCTTCGGCCTCGCGGCGCTGGAGTCGCTCGCCGCCGGCCTGCCGGTGGTGGCGACCGCGATGGGTGCGCTGCGCGAGCTCGGCGACGACGTGACGCTCGTCCCCCCGGGGGACGTGCCGGCGCTGGCCGCGGCGACGCTCGCCGCGCGCGCGGACGCGGACGCCCCGGCCCGCGCCCTGGACGCCGCCCGCCGCCGCGCGGCCCCTGAGGTCGTCGCCCCGCAGCTGCGGGCGGTCTACGCGGCGGCGCGCGCCGCCACGCGACCGGGATAGGGCGCGGCGCCGCGTCGGAGCGCCCACGCCGAGCCCGGGCGCCCACGCCGCGCCGGAACGTCCGCGCCGCGGCGGGACGCGCGAGCCGCGCCGCGCCAAGCGCCCAACGCCCTCCGAGCCCGCCGCGCCTCCTGGGCGCGCCGCGTGGACGCCTCGTCCTTCCGGGAAGGTGCTGGTGTCCACAGGTCCGACGGGCCCGTCTGTCTGCCCGCGCCCACCCCGTCCCGCCCGCAGCGCCCCTGCGGACGCCTCATCCTTCAGGGAAGGACCAGGCGTCCACTCGGCGGGCTCGGCCGCGCCCGGCTACCGCCCGCGGCGCCGCGGGAGCGTCTGCCACTCGGGCGACTCCTCGACGCCGGGGCTCGCGTACGCGGACCGCTGGGCGCGACCGTCGCGGCGCATGACCCAGATGTCGCCCTTGGGATCGGCGCGCTCGCTCGTGAACGCGATCAGCCGGCCGTCGGGCGACCAGGCCGGGCCCTCGTCCTTCGTCGTGTTGGTCGTCAGGCGCTGCTCGCGGCCGCCGCGCGCGTCCATCGTCCAGATCTCGTCGGAGGCCTCGACCGCCGGGTCGGCGTCGGGGTTCCCGGGCAGCGAGGCGCGCTCGAACGCGATCCGCCGGCCGTCCGGGGACCATGACGGCGCCGACTCCCAGAGCCCGCTTCCCGCGGTGAGATTGCGGGCGTTGGAGCCGTCCGCGTCCATGATCCAGATGTCCGGGTCGCCGGCGCGGTCGGAGCGGAACGCGATCCGCCGGCCGTCGGGCGAGGACACGGGGTAGAGGTCGTTTGCGTCATCGGCGGTCAGGCGGATCGGGTCACCGCCGTCGCCTGCGCGGATCGACCACACGTCGTACGGGCCACCCCGGTTGGAGCGCACGAGCAGCCGCTCGCCGTCCGCGGTCCAGCCGGGCTGGGTGGAGAACCGCAGGTCGCCGGGCGTGTCGGTGAGCGCGCGGGCGGGGCCGCGGCCGTCGAACGGGGCGAGCCAGGTCTCCTCGTCGCGCGGGTCGGCGGTCACGGTCTTGTAGGCGACGGTCCGGCCGTCCGGGGAGACGGCGGGCTGCTGCTGACGCAGCGGGCCGCCGACGATCATGCGCGGCTCGCGAGTGCCGCGCGTGAGCGCGTAGATGTCGTGGCTGCCGGCCTTCGTGGAGGTGAAGACCAGGGCGCCGTTGCGGCCGGGGAAGGCGGCGTCGGCCGGCGCGGCCGCGGCGAGGGCCGCGACGCACCCCAGCAGGGCGGCGGCTCGGGGTCGGGTGCCGGTCGTCATGACGTGCTCTCCCTTCTCTCGGACGGCGGTGGCCCGTCCCCGCCGGCGCCCGGGGGCACCGGCGGGGCGAGCCGTGTCGGCCCGGGGGCCGACGCCCACTCTTCGTGTGAGGTCCAGTTCACACGGAGGTGGGCAACGAACCGTACAGAGTGCGACAAACCGCGTCGCAGTTCCTGGGTCAGACGACGGTGCGCAGCCAGTCGACGGTGCGGCCGATGCCGTCCTCGACGTCGATCTGCGCCTTCCAGCCGAGCAGGCGCTCCGCCTTGGAGACGTCGGGCCAGCGGCGCACGACGTCGACCTCGTAGGTGGGCAGGTGCTCGAGCGCGAACGCGTCGGGCGCGAGGCCGCACTGCTCCCAGATCACCCGGGCGATCTCCGCGACCGTCATCTCCCGGTCGGCGCTGATGTTGAAGTCCTCGAGCAGCCCGGCGGGCGAGCTCATCGACGCGACGATGCCGTCGGCGATGTCGTCGATGTGGGTGAGCGTCCGGGTCTGCGTCCCGTCCCCGAAGATCGGCAGAGGCTGCCCGTCGGTGAGCTTCAGGCACTTCTTGATCACGTCGGGGACCATGTGCGCGATGCCGGGCTCGTCCTCGGGCATCTCGCCCGGTCCGTACGCGTTGAACGGACGGCAGATCGTGTAGGGCAGGCCGTGCTCGTCGTGCGCGGCGCGGACGTACACCTCGCCGGTGAGCTTGCTGAACCCGTAGGCGCTCTTCGGCACCGGGCAGGTCCAGATGTGCTCCTCGGTGGTCGGGTACTCCGTGGCGCGCTCGAACACCATCGAGCTCGACACGTAGACGAACCGCTCGACGCCGAGGTCGATCGCCGCCCGCACGACGCCGTTGTACAGGCCGTTGTTCATCTCGGTCAGCGTGTACGGCAACTTGTGGAAGTTGCCGATCCCGCCGACGATCGCGGCGAGGTGGATGACGTGCGTGCAGCCCTGCGTGGCGGCGCGCGCCTCGTCGAGGTCGCGCAGGTCGCCCTGGTGGACCTCGCAGCCCTCGCGCATCCACTGCGGCGCCTCGCGCTGGTCGGACACGCGCACCTCGTAGAGCGGATCGCGGAGCAGACGACGGACGACGGCGGCGCCGATGGTGCCGGCACCGCCGGTGACGAGAACGCGGTTCATAGCGCCCGCCAGCGTAGTGGACGGGGCCGCGCCGACCGGTGCCGACGCGCCTGTCCCACGGCGCGGCCGGGGCACGCCGAGGTGCTAGCGTCGGCGCCCGATGGACGTCGAGACCCTCGTCGCAGAACTCGGTGACCTGGCGGCGGGCGGCTCGTTCGAGGGCGGCTCCAGCGTCGCGCAGCGCCGGCACTTCCAGCGGCTCGTGCGCGGGCTCGGCGACCGCCGGGTACGGGTCGTGGAGATCGGCTTCAACGCGGGCGCCGGGTCCGCGGCGTTCCTCACGGCGACCGACGCGGTCGAGGTCGTGGCGTTCGACCTGGGCGTCCACGAGTACGTCGCGCCCTGCTCCGCGCACCTGTCCGACCGCTTCGGCGACCGCTTCTCGCTGGTCCTCGGGGACTCGCGGGAGACGCTGCCCGCGTTCGCGGCGGAGCGTGGCGCGTGGGCGGACCTCGTGCTGGTGGACGGCGGCCACACCGAGGAGGTCGCCCGCTCGGACGTCGAGTGGGGCTCCCGCGCCGCGATGGCCGAGGCGCTGATCGTCGTCGACGACCTCCTGCCGCAGGCTCCCTGGGGGTGGAGGTCCAGCGCGTCTGGGACGACCTCGTCCTCCGCGGCGTCCTCGTCCGGCCGCAGGTCTGGTGCTCGGTGGAGGGCGACGACGACCCGCACCCCGACGACGACGCCTCCGTGCCTGGCCCGGACCGGCGCTGGGGTGTCGCGCAGCGTGCCTGACGGCGCCACCGTGTGGCTCACCGGCCTCTCGGGGGCCGGGAAGACGACGATCGGGGACGCGCTCGTCCCCGCGCTCGCCGCGACGGGCGCGCGCGCCGTCCTGCTGGACGGGGACCGCCTGCGCCGCGGGCTCAGCCGGGACCTGGGGTTCAGCCCGGCGGACCGCGCCGAGCAGGCGCGTCGCACGGCGCAGCTCGCCGCGCTGCTGGCGGGCGACGGTCTCGTCGCGGTCGTGGCGCTCGTCTCGCCGCTGCGCGCCGACCGGGCGGCCGCACGGACGGCCCACGTCGCGGCCGGCGTGCCGTTCCTGGAGGTGTGGGTGCGCACGTCGCTGCGGGAGTGCGAGCGCCGCGACCCCAAGGGTCTCTACGCCCGGGCCCGCGCGGGTGAGCTGACCGGCCTGACCGGGGTCGACGCCCCGTACGAGCCCCCGTGCGCCGCGGAGCTCGTCGTCGCGACCGAGGAGGAGTCCGCCGCGCGGGCGGCCGCCCGGATCGCTCAGGCCGTGCGCAGCGCCGCGAGCTCGCTCGCGTAGCCGAAGACCTGGCCGGCGCCCCAGCAGTTCCAGGGGTCGATCACCAGCGCCGACGGTGTCGCGCACGCGGCGATCGCGGCGAGCGTCTCCGCGGTGCAGAACTCCGGGTGGTTGGCGGCGACCATCACCGCGTCGGCGCCGTCGAGCGCGTCGGTGAGCGGCTGCGTCGGCGTCGTGACCCACGGGTCGTGGACCGCGACGTCGGCGAGCTCGCGCTCGAGCAGCCGGATGAGCTTGTGGGACAGCGAGTCGCGCTCGTCGTCGGTGGCGGACTTGAACGCGAGGCCGAGCACCGCGACCTTCTTGTTCTCCAGCGACCCGAGGCGGCGCTTGGCGCCCTCGACGAGGAACAGCGGCACGCTCTCGTTCACCCGCGAGGCGGCGAGCAGCATGCCGGGCGCGGTCGAGCGCTCCTCGCTGAACGCGAAGTCCTTGCGCAGGCACGTCCCGGCGGTGAAGCCGGGGAGCTTCATGCCGCCGCGCGGGTAGTCGCGGTTGATCAGGTCGATGACCTCGAAGACGTTCGCGTCGTACTGCTCGCAGTCCATCATCAGGAGGTTCGGCAGCGCGAACGTCGCGTAGCGGAGGATGTTCGTCCAGATCTTCGCGAGCTCCGCCTGCTCGGGCGTGGTCTGCACGATCGGCGCGCCGAACACGGAGAACAGCTCGCCCACGACCTCGCCGGAGCGCTCGCCGACGCCGCCGACGATGCACGGCAGCGACACGATCTCCTCGAAGAAGCGCCCGGCGGCGATGCGCTCGGGGGCGTGCGCGACGAAGACGTCCTCGCCGATGCGGAAGTCACGGTGCTTGCGCAGGTAGCCGGCGACGAACGCGGTGGTGCGCGGCGCGATCGTCGAGCGCAGCGTCAGGCTCGTGCCGGGGCGCAGGTGCGGCAGGAGGTCGTCGAGGACCGAGCGGATGTCGCGCAGGTCGATCTCGATGTGGCTGAACGACGGGGTGCCGAGCGTGATCACGACGTGGTCGGCGGCCGCCGCGTCGGCGACCCGGTCGGACCAGCTGATCGTCCCGGCGGCGGTGACGCGCTGCAGGACCTCGGGGGCGCCGGGCTCCTCGAACGGCATCCGCCCGTCGCGGACCGCCTCGAGGATCTGCGGCGAGCGGTCGACGCCCAGCACGTTGAGGCCCCGGTCGGCGAAGGCCAGGGCGAGGGGCAGGCCGACGCGGCCGGTCCCGATCACTGCGACGTCGAGGGTGCTCATCCGGCTCCCAGGGTACCGGCGCGGGGTTCGCTGCTCATGCCTGCAGGAACGGCTGCGGTGCGCCGAAGTGGCGCAAACCGCGACGGGTCGTCGTCAGACGCCGTGGCGGCGCAGCACGATCGCCGCGGTCCGCAGGAGGATCTTGAGGTCGTTCCACAGCGACCAGTTGGCCGCGTACAGGTAGTCGAGCTTCAGCATCTCGCCCATCGGGATCCGCCGGTGCGAGCCGAGGATCTGCCACGGACCGGTCATGCCCGGGGTCAGCTCGAGCCGGCGACGGTCCAGGCCGGTGATGCGCTCGTCCTCGTTGCGGATCAGCGGTCGCGGGCCGACGACGCTCATCTGGCCGCGCAGCACGTTGTAGAGCTGCGGCAGCTCGTCGAGGTGCGTCTTGCGCAGCAGCCGCCCGACGCGGGTGACCCGCGGGTCCTCCGCGATCTTGAACATCCCGTCGGCGACCTCGTTCTGCGCGGCGAGCTCGCCCTTCATCGCGTCGGCCCCGTCGACCATCGTGCGGAGCTTCACCATTCGGAAGCGGCGGCCACGGAAGCCGATCCGCTCCTGGCGGAAGAACACGGGGCCGGGGGAGTCGAGCTTGATGACGATCGCGGCGAGCGCCACGACCGGCAGCGCGACGAGGCCGGCGAGCACGGCCACGGTGATGTCGAAGCCGCGCTTGACGGCGCGCGAGGAGCGGGTGAGCCCGAACCGGCGGACGCCCAGGAGGGTGACGCCGAAGACGTCGTCGAACTCGACCTGGGAGCCGACGACGTCCAGGACGCCCGGCAGGACCGAGACGCGCACGCCGGCGGCCTTCGCGGCCCGGATCAGCTCGGGCGTGTCGGTGGCGGCGGCGAGGTCCGACGGCACGATGATCACGCGGTCGACGTCGAAGGCGCCGACGAGCCGGCGGAGGTCCTCGTGGCTGCCGACGCGCTCCAGCGGGACGGCGCCGACGAACTCGGCCCCGACGCGGCCGGCGGCGCGCTCGTGGAGGTTGCGCTCCGCCTCGGCGCTGCCGAGGACGAGGATGCGCTCGGGCTGGCTCATGCCGCCGGCGACGCGCCGCGCGAGCATGCGACAGACGGTCGTCAGCGAGACGAGCAGGCCGCAGAGCGCGAGCGCCTGGCGGTCACCGACCTCGCCGATGCCGAGGTGGCCGTCGGCGATGACGATCACGAGCGTGGCGAGGACCGCGTGCTGGAAGAGCTTGGGGACCTCCTCGATCGTCGTCTTGCGGACGAGCAGGTCGTCGCGGTCGTAGAGGCCGTGGAGCTTGGACAGTCCCGCGAGGAGCGGCAGCGCGAACAGGGCGGCGGGCGCGGACATCGTGTCGGCGCCCAGGACGGCGAGGCTCAGGACGAGCGCGAGGAGCCCGGCGACCAGGTCGGCGGCGAACAGCGACCGGCGGTAGTTGCGCTCGCGCTCCAGGAGCCGGCGCGGGACGGCCTGCTGCGGGTAGTCGCCGAGGATGTCGCGCGGGCGCTGCCGACGCTCGACCCGCAGGGACGGGTCCGTGGCCGGGCCGACGCCCCGCGGACGGAAGCGGCGGCGCAGCGCGGTCGGGGCGCCGCCGTGGCCGGAGTCAGGTTTCTTGGCGCGTGCTGGAGTTCCCATGTACGACGACAGGTGTCGCTCATGGCCCCCCTGCCGTGTGAACCGTCGCACAGAAGTCGGGTCGAAAGCAAGCGCGAAACCGATTGGTCACGTTTCCGCGGGGGAAACGGGACGAGATGTGGCGCGCTCAGACGCCGAGGCGCGCGCCGGCCCACTGCCGCGCGAACCCGAGGACGAACCACGGGTTGTACTTCGCGTAGCGCTTCCACAGGCGCTTGGGCTCGCGGCTCAGCCGGTAGGCCCACTCCATGCCCAGCGACTGCACCCAGTTGGGCGCCTGCGCGACGAGGCCGGCGTGGAAGTCGAAGGCGGCGCCGACGCCGATCAGGACCGGGGCGTCGAGCTTGTCGCGCATCGCGGCCATCCACTTCTCCTGCTTCGGCACGCCGATGCCGACCCAGACGACGTCCGCCCCGGAGCGGTTGATCTCGTCGGCGACGCCCTGCTCCTCCTCGGCGGAGAGCTGCCGGAACGGCGGGCTGTAGCCACCGACGATCTTCAGGCCGGGGTAGCGTCGGCGCAGGTTCAGCGCGAGCTGCACGAGCGCGCCCTGGTTGCGACCGCCGTAGAGGAAGATCCGGGTGCCGGTGCGGGCGGACCGCTCGCAGTGGCGGGCCATCAGCTCGGGTCCGTAGACCCGCGACGGCAGGTTGCTCCCGAGCGCGTTCATCGCCCAGACGAGCGGCTGGCCGTCCGGGACGGTCAGCGACGAGTTGAGGACCGCGCGGCGCAGCTCCTCGTCCTCTTGGCAGGCCATGACGGTGTGGACGGCGGCGACGCAGACGTAGCCCTTCTCGCCGGTCTCGACGCGCGCGTCGATCCACTCCATCGCCCGCTCGTACGTCGTCAGCGCGAGCGGCACCCCGAGGACGTCGACGCTCGGCGGCGGGACCGCGGCCTCGTCGGGTTCGACGAGCTGTGCGGGCTCGAAGCTGTGCGCGGGATTCTGAAGGCTCAAGGCGTGCTCGGAACTCATGGGGACGTCCCCTGGAACGGCGAGGGTACGTCAGTCGGAACGCGCTTCGCGGGGGAAAGTCGCGTTCCTTCTGTCGTGACTACTCCAGAATTCCCCCCGAAGTTGCCCTGGGCAAACCCTGGGCGGGTTCCTGCACTACCCTCCGCGGCGTGCCTCGCGCCCTCATCACCGGCATCGCCGGCCAGGACGGCTCCTACCTGGCGGACCTGCTGCTGGAGGACGGGACCGACGTCGTCGGCCTGATCCGGGCGGAGGACCGGGACGGCCCGAACCTCGCGCATCTTGCCGGTCGCGTCCGACTGGTCGAGGGCGATCTGCTGGACCCGGCGTCCCTGCGCGCCGCGGTCGGGGACGTCGCGCCCGACGAGCTGTACCACCTGGCCGCGCCGACGTTCGTGCCCGCCTCCTGGGACGACCCGACCACGACCGTGGCGGCGATCGCGGGCGCGACCTCGACGATCCTGGCCGCGGCCCGCGAGACGGACCCGGCGATGCGCGTCTACGTCGCGACCTCCAGCGAGATCTTCGGCGATGCGGGCGTGTCCCCGCAGGACGAGGACTCGCCCAAGCGGCCGCGCAGCCCGTACGGGGTCGCGAAGCTCGCCGCCCACCAGCTGATCGCCCTCCTGCGCGAGCGTCACGGCCAGCACGTGAGTGCCGGCATCACGTTCAACCACGAGTCCCCGCGGCGTCCGCCGCACTTCGTGCCGCGCAAGATCACGCGCGGCGCGGCGGCGATCTCGCTGGGCCTGCAGGACGAGCTGCGGCTCGGGGATCTCGGTGCGCAGCGCGACTGGACCGATGCGCGCGACGTCGTGCGCGGCGCGGTGCTGGCCCTGCGCCACGACGTCCCGGGCGACTACGTGTTCGCGTCCGGGGTGCCGCGGACCGTCAAGGACCTCGTCGACGCGGCGTTCGCGCACGTCGGCGTGGATCCCGCGGGCCGGGTCGTCGTCGACCCGGAGTTCGTCCGTCCGCCCGAGCCGACGCAGCTGCTCGGCGACCCGACCCGGGCGCGCGAGGTGCTCGGCTGGGAGCCCCGCATCGGCTTCGCGCAGATGATCGGCGAGATGGTCGAGACCGATCTCGCCGAGCTCCGCGCCGCGGGCTGACCCTTCTCAGCCGCGCCGCTTGGTGGCGGCGCGCTTCTTGACGCTGGCGCGCTTCTTCGCGGCCTTCGCGGCTGCCGGCTGCGCCCCGAGCGGCTGGTCGCAGCGCACGGGACGGGCGTTGGCCGGATCCAGGGCGTTGAGCGTCAGCCGCGCGACCGCCGGGTCGACGGCGACGAGCAGGTGCTCGGAGAGGTTCTTGCGGCAGACGTCCTGCAGCACGATGTTCGTCGCGTCCGGCCGGTCGTTGATCCCGCTGGTGTACGGGACGACCAGCTCGTCGTAGCGGGTCATGATCGTCGTGTACCGCACGCCCGGCGTCCCGGAGCCGCCGACGTTCAGCTGGCGCACCACGTCGGAGCCGGCGAGCACCTCGGTGCAGAACTCGCAGAACGTGTTGAAGAGGTCGACCCCGAGCTTCGAGAGGCCGGTCGGCGCGAGCAGGTCGCGCAGCTGGCTGACGCCCAGGAGCTTCGTGCCGTCGTAGAGCGGGGTCCAGGCCACGTAGGTGTGGACCTTCGGGCCGCCGCCGAGGACCTTGAGCCAGTACTCGGGCGTGAACGTGCCCTCGGAGTGGCCGACGAAGTCGACCTGCGTCGCGCCGGTCGCCTGGAGCACGCGGTCGACGAACGCGCCGACCTCGGGGGCGGAGCGCGTCACGGAGATCGTGCCGCCGCGGCTGGGCAGGCGCGGGTCCAGGCCGTAGGTGAGCGCGAAGACGCAGTAGCCCTCCCGCTTGAGGATCGGCGAGAGGTAGCTCCAGTTCTCGCTCATCGTCGCCCCGAGCCCGTGGAGCAGGACCACGGGGCGCGGGTGCGCGGCGGACGGCTGGCAGGAGAAGTCGTTGGCGCCCGGGGGCGGGTCCTTCAGCGAGCTGAGGGCCGAGGCGGGAGCGGCGCCGGCGACGAGCACGGTGCCGCAGGCCAGCAGTGCGAGGAGCAGGGCGCGCAGACGGGACATGGCCCAAACATACATGCGCGTAGCTTCTCGGGTGACGGGTCGGTCAGTCCGTGCGGACGAGGTCCAGCAGGTACTCGCCGTAGCCGCTCTTCACCAGCGGCTGGGCGCGCTCGCGCAGCTCGTCGTCGCTCAGCCAGCCCTGCCGCCAGGCGATCTCCTCCGGGGCCCCGATCTTCAGGCCCTGCCGGCTCTCGACCGCGCGCACGTAGTCCGACGCGTCGTTGAGGTCGTCGAAGGTCCCCGTGTCGAGCCAGGCGCTGCCGCGCGGCAGGATCTCGACCTGCAGGGTGCCGGCCTCGAGGTAGATGCGGTTGAGGTCGGTGATCTCGAGCTCGCCGCGGGCGCTGGGCTGCAGCTGTCGGGCGTGCTCGACGACCGAGTTGTCGTAGAAGTAGAGGCCCGGGACCGCGTACGGGCTGCGCGGGCGCGCGGGCTTCTCCTCCAGCGAGATCGCCTTGAAGTCCTCGTCGAACTCGACGACGCCGTACGCGGTCGGGTCGCTGACCTTGTAGCCGAACACCGCCGCGCCGTCGAGGTGCTCGAAGCGCCGCAGCTGGGACCCCAGGCCGGAGCCGTAGAAGAGGTTGTCGCCGAGGATCAGGCCGACCCGGTCGTCGCCGATGTGGTCGGCACCGATCGTGAACGCCTGGGCGAGGCCGTCGGGGCTGGGCTGCTGCGCGTACGTGAGGTTGATGCCGAGCTGGGAGCCGTCGCCGAGCAGGCGGTGGAAGCCCGGGGCATCGTGCGGCGTGGTGATGATGAGGATGTCCCGGATCCCCGCGAGCATCAGCGTGCTCAGCGGGTAGTAGATCATCGGCTTGTCGTAGACCGGGACCAGCTGCTTGCTCACCGCGAGGGTGATCGGATGCAGCCGGGAGCCCGTCCCGCCGGCGAGGATGATGCCCTTCATGCCGACAACCCTAGGGGTCGGGCTACCCTCCAGGGCATGCGCAGGATCCTCGTGACCGGTGGAGCGGGCTTCATCGGCTCCAACTTCGTCCACCACCTCGTCGCCCGCACGGACGCCCACGTGACGGTGCTGGACAAGCTCACCTACGCGGCCTCGGAGGCGTCGCTCGAGGGCCTGCCGCGTGACCGCGTCGAGCTCGTCGTCGGGGACATCGCCGACGAGCAGGTCGTCGACCCGCTGGTCGCGGGCGCCGACGCGGTCGTGCACTACGCGGCCGAGTCGCACAACGACAACTCGCTGAGCGACCCGCGCCCGTTCATCGAGACGAACATCATCGGGACGTTCTTGCTGCTGGAGGCCGCGCGCCGCCACGGCACCCGGTTCCACCACGTCTCCACCGACGAGGTGTACGGGGACCTCGAGCTCGACGACCCCGAGCGGTTCAGCGAGTCGTCCCCGTACGAGCCGTCCTCGCCGTACTCGGCGTCCAAGGCCGGGTCCGACCACCTCGTCCGCGCGTGGGTGCGCTCCTTCGGCGTGCAGGCGACGCTGTCGAACTGCTCGAACAACTACGGGCCCTGGCAGCACGTGGAGAAGTTCATCCCGCGGCAGATCACCGAGCTGATCGACGGGCGGCGGCCGCGCGTGTACGGCGACGGGCTGAACGTGCGCGACTGGATCCACACCGAGGACCACTCCTCCGCCGTCCTGGCGATCCTCGAGCGGGGCCGCATCGGCGAGACGTACCTCATCGGGGCGGACGGCGAGCAGGCGAACATCGACGTCGTCCGCGCGCTCCTGCGCGGCTTCGGGCGACCCGAGGACGACATCGAGTGGGTGACCGACCGGGCCGGTCACGACCGCCGCTACGCGATCGACTCCACGAAGCTCCGGGACGAGCTCGGCTGGTCGCCGGCGTTCGGCGACTTCGATCGTGGCCTCGCGGACACGATCGCCTGGTACCGCGACAACGAGGCCTGGTGGCGCCCGCAGAAGGACGCCACCGAGCGCAAGTACGCCGCTCGCGGCCAGTAGGCCCGGGCGGCGCGCCGGTGGGCGCTACTTCTTGAGCAGCTCCAGGTCCGAGCGCGTCATGAGGCGGATGAGCTCCTCGAAGCTCGTCTTCGGCTTCCAGCCGAGGTCGCGCTCCGCCTTCTCGTAGCTGCCGATCAGCAGGTCGACCTCGGCGGGCCGCACGAACTGCGGGTCGATCTCCACGTACTGCTTCCAGTCGCCCAGGCCGGCCTCGTCGAACGCGACCTCGACGCACCGCTCGACCGTGTTCGTCTCGTTCGTCGCGATCACGTAGTCGTCGGCCTTGTCCTGCTGGAGCATCAGCCACATCGCCTCGACGTAGTCCTTCGCGTAGCCCCAGTCGCGCTGCGCGTCGAGGTTGCCGAGGTAGAGCTTCTCGCGCAGGCCGTGCTTGATCGCCGCCGCGTGCCACGTGACCTTGCGCGTGACGAACTCCAGGCCGCGCCGCGGGGACTCGTGGTTGAAGAGGATGCCGCTCGTCGCGTGCAGGTCGTAGGACTCGCGGTAGTTGACCGTGATGAAGTGCCCGTACGCCTTCGCGACCCCGTACGGCGACCGCGGGTAGAACGGCGTGTCCTCGGTCTGCGGGACCTCGAGCACCTTGCCGAACATCTCCGAGCTACTCGCCTGGTAGAAGCGCGCCTCGGGACACACCTCGCGCATCGCCTCGAGGATGCGCGTGACGCTCACGCCCGTGAACTCCGCGGTCAGCGTGGGCTGCACCCACGACACCGCGACGAAGCTCATCGCCGCCAGGTTGTAGATCTCGTCCGGCTTGCTCGCGCGCAGCGCGTCGACCAGCGACCGGTGGTCCAGCAGGTCCGCCTGGTGCAGCGTGATCTTCTCGCGCAGGTGCTCGATGCGGTCGAACTTCTCCGTCGACGCGCGACGCACCATGCCGTGGACGTCGTAGCCCTTCTCGAGCAGCAGCTCGGCGAGATACGAGCCGTCCTGGCCGGTGATGCCGGTGATGAATGCGGTCTTCTGAGCCATGGTCAATCGGGGAGGGTCGCAGATACGGGGAGGGTCGCGCCGTGCGGCGCGCCTCAGGAAGCGACAACGGGCGAGCGGGCCGGAAGGAGCGCAGTAGGGGCGGGGCGGGCGCCCTCAAGGGCGGGTGAATACCCTCAGCCCGATGCTCGGCGCCGTCGCGATCGCGATCGTCAACTACCGGACGCCGGATCTCGTCGGGGACTGTCTGGACGCGCTCGGCGATCTCGCGGCGTACGCCGAGGTCGTCGTCGTGGACAACGCCAGCGGCGACGGCTCTCCCGACATCATCGAGCGTCGTCACCCGGCTGCGCGTGTGGTCCGAAGGTCGGACAACGGCGGCTTCGCCGCCGGGGTCAACGCCGCGTTCGCCGCCACGTCCGCGCCGGTGGTCGTGCTGCTCAACCCGGACACGCTTCCTGCCCCGGCGGCGATCGCCGCACTGGCCGACCACCTCGACGTCCACCCAGGGTGCGGTGTCGCCGCCCCGATGCTCGAGCACCGCGACGGCTCGCCCCAGCCGTCGGCGTACCGCCGGTTTCCCGGCACGGCGATCATGGCGCTCGAGCTGTGCGCTCCGCTCGGCTTCGTCGTCGAGCGCGTCGCCGGGGACCGGCATCCGTACCGGGCAGCGGCCGCGGCGGGCGACCACCGGGCCGTCCCGGTCGCCCACGTCATCGGCGCGGTCCTCGCGATCCGCCGCTCCGCCTACGAGGCGGCGGGACCGTTCGACGAGGGGTTCTTCCTCTACCTCGAGGAGACGGAGTGGCAGCGACGAGTCGGCCGGGCAGGCTTCACGGTCGAGATCCTGCCCGCCACACGTGTCGTGCACCTCGTGCGCGGCGGGGACGGCGCGGAGCTCGCACCGTCCCCCCCATTTCCTCCCGAGTGCGGTGCGCTGGATGACGCTCGACGGGACCTCTCCCCGCGTCGCACGGATGGTCGTCGCAGTCGCGCTCCTCGGCTCGCGCGTCGGCTTCCGGGTGTTCGCGCTGACGATGCCCGGCCGTCGCGAGCTGCACCTCAGCCGTGCCCACGCGTTCGACGCCCTCTGGAAGCGTCGCCCGCGTGCTGGCGACCTCAGTGGGCGTCCAGCAGCGCGGTGACGTCGGGGGAGCACAGCCGGTCGACCTCGGCGATGACCCGCTCGTCCGGCCACGTCCACCACTGAAGGGCCAGGAGCCGGTCGACCGTGTCGTCGTCGAACCGGCGGCGGATCTCCTTCGCCGGGTTGCCCCCGACGATCGCGTAGGGGCGCACGTCCCGCGTCACGACGCTGCGCGCCGCCACGACCGCACCGTTCCCGATCGTCACGCCGGACAGGATCAGCGCCTCCCGGCCGAGCCAGACGTCGTGGCCGATCTCGATGTCCCCGTTCGAGGCCGGATGACCGTCCTCGAAGGCGCCCGGGAGTCCGAGACGTGCCCGGATCGGAAACGTCGTCGCCCAATCGACGCGATGGTTGCCGCCGCACACGAACGTGACGCCGTGCGCGATCGACGTGAAGCTCCCGACGCGCACACGTCCCGTGTCGCCGTCGTGAGCGAGGACCAGCGGGTCACCGTAGGAGTGACGCCCCAGCGTCAGTCGCGACGGATCGTGCCCGGCCGGCGCGACAGGAATGCCACGCAGGCGGTCCAGGGCGGCGCGCAGGCGCGTCGGACGACGGTCGGGCACGAGGTCGACCACACTACCGGCATGGATCGCGTTGAGACCGTGCCCGTCCCGGCCTGCCCGGTCTGCGGTCGTGGCGACGCGCCCGTCCTCCACGCCGATCTCGAAGATCGCGCGTTCGGGGTCGCGCCGGGCCGCTGGACGATGCGCCGCTGCACCTGCGGAGCGGGGTTCCTCGACCCTCGTCCGGCCGACCACGAGGTGGGCCGGCTCTACGCGACCTACTACACGCACGAGCCGCCCAGCCCGAACGTCGCACCGACCGGGATCGGCATGCTCCTGCGCCGACTGCGCGACGGCTACGCCAACGCGCAGCTCGGCCACGACCGGGAGTCCGGGCTCAGGGCCGGTGCCCTGCTCGGGCGCGGCATCCCGCCGGTCGGAGCGCTGATGGAGCGCCCGCTGCGGAGCCTGCCGCCTGGCCGGGTGCTCGACGTCGGCTGTGGGTCCGGACTGTTCGTCGGGGAGGCCAACGCGGCCGGCTTCGATGCGCGCGGGATCGACCTCGACGAGCAGGCGGTCGCGGTCGCCCGGGCTGCGGGCCTCCCGGTCGACACCGCCCGGCTCGAGGAGGTCGCCGAGCAGGAGCCGGGCAGCTACGACGCGGTGACGATGAGCCACGTCATCGAACACGTCACCGATCCCGTCGCCTTCCTCGGCGCCGCGCGCACCGTCCTGCGCGCCGGGGGCCTCATCTGGATCGCGACCCCGAACCTGGGTGGCGTCGGCCATCGGCGCTTCGGGCGCGAGTGGCGAGGCCTCGAGCCGCCCCGTCACATGGTCGTCTTCGACCGGCCGTCGATCGAGCTCGCCCTCGAGACGGCTGGGTTCGCCGATGTGCGGTGGCTCAGGCCGACCCCGGTGCACCACCACATCCACGCGATCAGCGCCAACGGCGCCGCCGGCCGTGTGCCGACCGACCTGGTCGGCAAGCGGAAGTCCGATGTGCGCCGCGGTGCGCGGTACGACGCGCTCGCGCAGGTCCGTCGACACGGAAACGACGAGCTGCTCCTGCTGGCCCGCGCCGTATGACCGAGGACGTCCTCGACGGTCCCGACGCCGGCCAGGCCGCGATGCGCGGCGGCATCCTCCGCGTCGTCGGATACGCGGCGGGGACGGTGCTCAGCCTCGTCGCGGTCGCGCTGCTCTTCCGCGAGCTCGGCGTCGAGGACGGCGGACGGTACGTCACGGTGCTCACCGTGGTAGCGCTGGCGGGCGGCTTGACCGACGCGGGCCTGACCGCGATCGGGGTGCGCGAGTACGCGATCCGGACCGACGAGGACCGCGACATGCTCATGCGCGACCTGCTGGGGGTCCGCGTCATCCTGACGACCGTCGGGATCGCGGGAGGGCTCCTGTTCGCGCTGCTCGCGGGCTACGACGCCACGATGCTGTCGGGCGTCGTCGTGGTCGGCATGTCACTGCTGCTGGTGTCGACCGCGTCCGCCTACGGCGTCGGGCTGATGGCACGCCTGCGAATGGGCTGGGTCACCGCCGCGGACGTCGCGCGTCAGGCGGTGTCCGCCGCGACGGTCGTGCTGCTCGCGCTGCTCAACGGCTCGTTGGCCGCGTTCTTCTGGACGCCGCTCGTGGGGGCGGTCGCCGCCCTCGGGATCACGGTCTTCGCGGTGCGTGGGCTCGTCCCGCTGCGTCCGTCCTTCCACCCGAAGCGCGTGAAGTCCCTCCTGGCCGACACGCTCGCGTACACGGCGGCGACCGCGCTGGGCTCCGTGTACTTTCGCGTCTCCGTCGTGATCGTCTCGCTCGCGTCGACCGCCCAGGAGACCGGGTACTTCGGGGCGGCCTTCCGCGGCGTCGAGGTCCTCATCGTGGTCCCGCAGTTGCTCGTCAGCACCGTCTTCCCGATCATCGCTCGCGCGGCCCACCTGGATCGCGATCGGCTGGCGTACGCGATCGGCCGCGTCTTCGACGTGATGCTGATCCTCGGTCTCGCGGTGATGCTCGGACTCGTGATCGGCGCCGGCCCGGTCATCGAGGTCGTCGCCGGCCCCGAGTTCGCTCCGGCGGCCGACGTGCTGCGGATCCAGGCGGTCGGCCTCGCACTGTCGTTCGCGGGATCGGCCTGGGCCTATGCCGCGCTCAGCCTGCGGCTGCATCGCGAGGTGCTGGTCGTCAACGCCTGCGCGCTGCTCGTCAGCGTTGCTCTCGTCCTGACGCTCGCGGGCCCGCACGGCGCCGTCGGTGCGGCGATCGGGACGACGATCGCGGAGTTCACGATGGTCGTCGCGCTCGCGATCGCGGTGCGGCGGACCGGCGTCCCGTTGAATCCGGACCGTCGCGCGCTGGTACGCGTCGTCGGCGCCGCGGCCGTCGCCGCCACGGCGGTGCTTCTGCCGCTGCCGGACCTGGCCCAGGCGGTCATCGCCCTGGGGGTCTTCGGTGGACTCCTCCTGGCGCTTCGTGCGTTGCCCTCCGAGGTCCTCGAGCTGGTGCGGCGCTGATGCACGTTGCGCTGAACTGGCTCTTCATGCACCCGCGGGCTGGCGGCGTCGGGACAGCGGCCCGCGAGGTCGTCCCGCGCATGCTGGCCGCCGACCCGGAACTTCGCCTGACCATCATGGCCGGGGCAGAGGCAGACGACGTGCGCGACGTGCTGCCGTGGAAGGACGAGGTCACCTGGGTCCGGGACCCGGTCACGGTGACCCACGGGCCCCCGCACAACGCCTTGCGCACGCTCAACACCCAGTGGGTGCGCCAGCCGCTGCGTGCGCGGCGCCTCGGCTGCGACGTCCTCCACGGCCCGGCGAACTCCGGTGCCGTGATCGCCCCGGGCGTCGCGTCCGTCGTGACCGTGCACGACCTCATCTGGATGGCGTACCCGACGGCGATGTCGCCGCGCGATCGCCTCGGAACCCGCCTGACGACGGTCGCGGCCGCTCGTGCCGCCGATCTGGTCCTGACCGACTCGCAGGCGTCGTGTGACGTCCTCGTCGAGCGCCTGGGACTCGACCAGGAGCGCATCCGGGTCGTTCCGCTGGGCGTCGAGCAGGAACCGCCGCCGGCGGGCGACGCCGCCGGGGTCCGCGCCCGCCTGCGCCTCGGGCGGGACGAGCCGGTGCTGCTGTGCGTGTCGCAGAAGCGCTCGCACAAGAACCTGACGACGCTGCTGCGCGCGCTGGCCGCCGTCCCCAGGGCTGACGTCCGGCTCGTCATCCCCGGGGCGACGACCCCGTACGAGGACGAGCTGCGCGACCTCGCCGCCGCGCTCGGCCTCGGGGATCGTCTCGTCCTCCCGGACTGGTTGGCGGCGGACGAGCTCGAGGCGCTGTACGAGACCGCGACCGCCGTCGTCCTGCCCAGCCTCGAGGAGGGCTTCGGGCTGCCCGTCCTCGACGCGATGGTCCGCGGAGCGCCCGTCGCGTGCTCCAATCGTTCGAGTCTCGCCGAGGTCGCGGGGGACGCCGCGCTGCTGTTCGATCCGCTGGACCCGCACGACATCGCGAACGCCATCGCGCGCCTGCTCGACGACGAGCCGCTACGCGCGCGACTCGTTGCCGCCGGGCGGAAGCGGGCACTGCAGTACACGTGGGAGCGGACCGCGCAGGCGACGCTCGCGAGCTACCGCGAGGCGCGCGAGCGCCGCAAGCTGCTGAGGTGGGACCGAGCATGAAGATCGGCCTCAACCTCACGTTCCTCGCCACCGACTCCGGCGGCAGCGCCACCTACGCGGAGGGGCTGATCCGCGGGATCCGCGCCGTGGAGCCGGCGGCGGAGTTCACCGCCTGGGTCGGGCGCGACGCGCCGCAGGAGCCGTGGCTGCAGGACGTGGACGTCATCCGCCTGCCCGTCGTGGGCGTCGGCGGGGTCGCGCACTACGCGTGGGACCTGGCCGCGATGGTGCCGCAGGCGCGACGGCGCGGGCTCGACGTCTTGCACGGCCTGGCGTTCGTCGCGCCGCCGATCCATCCAGGGCTGCCGGTGGTGGCGACGATCCTCGACACGACCTGGCAGCGCTATCCGGCTTCGATGGAGTGGAAGGGACGCGTCGTCTTCGGGGTGATGTCGCGCGTGCTCGGACGCACGGCCAGCCGCGTCATCGCGATCTCCGAGGCCGGAGCGCAGGATCTCGTGACCGACCTCGGGATCCGGCGGTCCCGCATCGACGTCACGCCGCTGGCGGTCGACCCGCCGGCACGGCGCGAGCCGGTGTCGGACTCTCCGGCGCTCCGCGAGCGCCTCGGGATCGGCGCGGAGCCGGTCGTGCTCTGCGTCGCGCAGAAGCGCGCCCACAAGAACCTCGAGGCGGCGATCGAGGCGCTCGCGCTGCTCGACGCTCCGGCGCAGCTCGTGCTGCCGGGGTCGCCGAACGCCTACGAGGCGTCGCTGCGTGACCTGGCGATCGCCCGCGGGGTCGCGGACCGCGTGCGTTTCATCGGCTGGGTCGACGACGACGACCTCGAGGCGCTGTACGGCAGCGCGCGCTGCCTCGTCTTCCCGTCGCTCATGGAGGGCTTCGGGCTGCCGCTGCTTGAGGCCATGGCGCGCGACGTCCCGGTCGCCTGCTCGAACGTGAGCGCGCTGCCCGAGGTCGCTGGGGACGCGGCGCTGCTGTTCGACCCGCACGACCGTCGGGCGATCGCCGACGCGCTGCGGCGCCTGCTCACCGACGAGCCGCTCCGGGCCCGGCTCGTCGCGGCCGGCCACGACCGCGTCGCAGCGTACACGTGGGAGAACACCGCCCGCACGACGCTCGCGTCCTACGCGAAGGCGATCGGCTGACGGCCGGGACGGCACGTGCACGTCGGCTTCAACCTGATCTTCCTCGTGCCCGGCGAGACCGGCGGCATGGAGGTCGCGGCGCGCGAGATGCTGCAGCGGATCGACGGTGCGGCGCGCGCCGCCTCGGGCGGGACCCCGGTGCGCCTGACGGCGTTCGTCAACCGCGAGGCCGCGGGCGGCGGATGGGGGCCGGGCGTCGAGGAGGTCGTCGTCCCGGTCAACGCGACGGACCGCAAGCAGTGGGTGTGGGGCGAGCAGCGTCATCTCCCGCCGCTCGCCGCTCGCGCGGGCTGCGACGTCGTGCACTCGCTCGGCTCGACCGCCCCGCTGTGGGGGAGCTTCGCCCGGGTGACGACGATCCACGATCTCAACTACAAGCTCGTGCCGGACGCGCACTTCGGGGTGCGCGGCAAGGTCATGGGGGTCCTGGTGCCGTCCGCTGCGCGTCGCTCGCACCGGATCGTCGTGGACGCGGCGTCGACCCGGGACGACCTGTTCGAGCACCTCGGGACGCCGCGGGAGAAGGTCGACGTCGTCCCGCTCGGCGTGTCGCCCCGCCCGGCGGTGACCCCACGCGACGAGCGGGAGCTTCGCGCGGAGCTCGAGCTGGGGGAGCGCCGGATCCTGCTGAGCGTCTCGGCCAAGCGCCCGCACAAGAACCTGCTCGCACTCATCGAGGCGTTCGCGGGCCTCCCGGCCGCCGACCGTCCGGTGCTGGTCCTGCCCGGCTATCCCACCGAGCACGAGGCCGAGCTGCGTTCCCGCGCCGCGGCGCTGTCGGTCGTGGACGACGTGCGGTTCCCGGCCTGGCTCTCGACGGAGGACCTCGAGGGCCTGTACGCGGCGGCCGACGTGTTCGTCTTCCCGTCCCGCTACGAGGGGTTCGGGCTCCCGGTCCTCGAGGCGATGGCGCGCGGCGTCCCGGTCGCCACCTCGGGTGTCTCGTCGCTCGGCGAGGTGGCGGGGGACGCGGCGCTGCAGTTCTCCCCCGACTCGGTCGACGACATCCGCGGGGCGATCGCGCGCCTGCTCGCGGACGGGGCGCTGCGCGAGCGGCTCCGCGCCGCGGGCGTCGCCCGGGCGGCCGAGTTCACCTGGGAGCGCACGGCAGCGCTGACCTTCGCCGCGTACGAGCGCGTGCTCCGCGACCGCGGCTGACGACTGCCTCAGCCGCCCGCGTAGCGTTCGACGACCCGCTCGAGCGACGTGCGCAGGGCGAGGTCCTCGGCGTTGCGGGCGAACCAGTCGGCGGTGCTCTCGCGCAGTGCCGCGCCGCCGCGATGGACGCGGACGATCGCGTCGGCGAGGTGCTGCGGTGCGGGGCTGTCGGCGATCACGCCGTTGACCCCGTCCTCGACGAGCTCGACCGCGGCGTTGTCCTCGCCGCGCACGACGATCGCAGGGACCCCGACCGCCGAGGACTCGACGACCACGAGCCCGTAGCCCTCGCGCGACGAGGGCAGGATCGTGCACAGCGCGCTGCGGAACGCGGCGTCGACCTCCTCGCCGGGAGCGAAGCCGGGAGCGTCGACCACTCCGGGGTCGGGGAGGGCGGCGATCGCCGCGTCGAGCTCCGCCCGCTGCGGGCCGTCGCCGAAGATCCTGGCGCGCAGCTCCGGGACCTCCTCGGCGGCGAGCGCGATCGCGGGGGGGATGGCGGGGACGCGCTTCTCCGGGATGAACCGCCCGGCGAACACCACGGTCGAGGACGCTGGGGCGGGCTCCGGGCGGTCGGTCGACCCCGGGAAGAGCCCGCGCAGGACGGTCGGCTCGCGGCGCACGCCGATCTCCCGCAGGCGGCGGGCGTGCAGCTCGCTGAAGCAGAACGCGTCCTGACGGACCCGCGCGCACGCCCGCTGGATCCGCCGCGCCACCTGCGCCTTGGGCCCACCCACGTAGGCGGTCCAGTAGGAGTCGCTCCAGACCTCGAACCAGTCGGTGACGAGCCGGTAGCCGGCGCGGCGCCGCACGGTGGCCGCGGCGAGCAGGCTGAAGTACGGGAACGAGCAGGTGTGCACGACGTCGTACTGGCGCCCGTGGCGGGCGAGGTGCCGCAGGACCCCGATCCCGAACCGGACCGGCTCACCGATCGTGCGGTTGCCGTCAGGTCCGTAGAGCTCCTCGCGCCGGCTCACCGGGATGACGGTGACGCCGGGGATCGCGGGCGCGTCGGTGTCGTCCCATTGCAGGCGCGTCAGGTACGTGATCTCGTGGCCTTCGGCGGCAAGGGCCTCGGCGAGAGAGCGCATCCACCGTTCGGCGCCCCCGACGGTCCAGGGGAACAGGCAGTCGTAGACGAGGCAGATCCGCATCGCGCTGGAGGGTCGCAGAGGCGCGCCCGGAGCGGCGCGCGACGTTGCGGCGTCGCACCCAAGGGCGCGACTTCCGCGCGCCCCGCGCGTTACCGCAAGTGCGCCCCGGGGTAGCCAGTCCCGAGGCGTGGGATCCCTTCGCGCCGCGCACGACGCAGGAAGCACCACCTTCATGAGCCTTCTCGAGCAGACCGACACCGCCAACCGGGGCATGCCCGTCGACGAGTTCACGGTCTCCGTCGTGATCCCGTGCCTCAACGAGGAGGGAGAACATCGAGGCCTGCGTCACGCAGGCGCTCGAGGCGATGGAGCGCGCCGGGATCGACGGTGAGGTCGTCGTCGCCGACAACGCCTCCGAGGACCGCAGCGCCGAGCTCGCCACCGCCGCGGGGGCGCGCGTGGTGTCGGAGCCGCGCCGCGGGTACGGGTCCGCGTACCTGGCGGGGTTCGCCGCCGCTCGCGGCAAGTACATCGTCATGGGCGACGCCGACCTGACGTACGACTTCAACGAGATCCCGAAGTTCGTCAAGCACCTCGACGACGGCGCCGAGCTCGTCATGGGCGACCGGATGGACAACATCCAGCCCGGCGCGATGCCGTGGCTGCACCGCTACGTCGGCAACCCGGTGCTCAGCGGCATCCTGAACTTCTTCTTCAAGACGGGCATCAGCGACGCGCACTGCGGCATGCGCGCACTGCGACGCGACGTGCTGCCGCGGCTGGACCTGCGGACGACCGGCATGGAGTTCGCGTCCGAGATGGTGATCCGGGCCGGCAAGGAGAACCTCCGCATCTCCGAGTTCCCGATCGACTACCACCCTCGCGGCGGCGAGTCGAAGCTCAACACGTGGAGCGACGGGTGGCGCCACCTGCGTTTCCTGCTGGTGCACTCGCCGACGCACCTGTTCGTCGCCCCGGGCGCGATCCTCGCCGGACTCGGCCTGCTCGTCTCGCTGATCTCCCTGCTGCAGATCGACCTGTTCGGTCGCGAGTGGCAGCTGCACACGATGATCGCCGGCGCGCTCCTGACGATCGTCGGAACGCAGATCGTCGCCCTGGGCCTCTGCGCCCACGCCTACGGCGCGTATTTCATGGGCGAGAAGGACCCCTGGTTCGACCGCATGCGCGACCGCTTCCGGCTCGAGCACGGCCTCGTCCTCGGTGGCGTGATCGCCACCGTCGGCTTCATCGTCGCCGCAGTCATCGTCGGTCAATGGATCGCCGACGGCGCGGGCCAGCTGTCCGAGGAGCGCACCGCCATCGCCGCCACGATGCTGATCATCGTCGGCGTGCAGGTGTTCTTCTCCTCGTTCCTGCTGAGCATCCTGGGCCTTCGGCGCCGGGACTCGTAGTACGTGGCGTCAGTGGCGCCCCCCGAGTCGCGGATGACGCGACTACGGACACTTGTGCTCCCGGGTGCTCGGGCCACGTGGATCGCCGCCCTGCTGGGCTTCTTGGTTTTCGCCGTGCTGACAGCGCGAATGTTGTCAGCGACGACAGCGTCTCTCACGGGCACGAACAGCGTCGGTGTTGGGACGGTTATTGCGAAGGCCAACCCAGGCGAGCGAACCTGCATTCGCGGACTCGTCGTTCCCCGAGGGACGGGGCAGGTCGGAGTGTGGTTGTTCGGCGAGCGAATTCGGCGTGGCGCTCGTGTTTCAGCGTCGATTACTTCGGGAGGCCCGGCGCGGCTCGCCCTCATCGACCGGTCGGTCTCCGGGACCGGGGACTTCGCCTACTTCCGGTTGCGGCAACCCGTCGCGAAAGAGATCCGAAACGCGACTCTCTGCGTGACCGGTCGCCGGACAGCGCTGGGATTTGGAGGGGCGTCCGTCCAGCGTTTGCCAGCGGACCCAGTCTCGACTGTAGGAGGCCGACCGATGGTCGGCCAAGACATCTCGGTTCGCTTTGCTTTGCCCGCGGGCGTCTCACGGAGTTTCGGGTCGCAGATCGACGACGCCCTGCGGCGCTCAACGGTTTTCGAGCCTCTAGCTGGACGAGTCTTGACGTGGAGTGCGCTTCCCCTGCTACTGTTGGTGATGTATTTCGCAACTCGCGTCGCGGCTACGGCACAGCTGCGGAGCCAGAGGTACTTGGTCGTAGCCGCTTGCGGTGTGGCACTGGCCCATGGAGCGACGTGGGCTGTGCTGCTTCACCCGTTTCACGGAGCTGATGAGAGCGAGCATTTCGCATACGCACAGCACCTCGCGGCCACTAACGATCGCCCGGACGACTCAGCCGATTCGCAAAGGCCGCCCTACTCCTCGGCCGAAGAGCGCCTCATGGCGGCGCTTCATCACAACTCAACCACGCTCAATCCATCGTCGCGCCCAAGATGGGACGAGTTCTGGGAGACGCGGTGGCGAGAGGCGCTTCGCGGAACGAGCCCGAGCGATGGCGGTGGGTTTACCGAGAGCGGAACAGGGCACGGACCGCTCTACTACGGCCTAATCGGGCTCCCGCTACGCGTTTTCGATGCGCCAGCGCAGCAGCCGAGTGTGCTTCTGATGATGCGGCTTCTTAATGCGGTCCTTGCGGCACTCGTTGCCGGCATCGCAGTGATCGTCGCGGGACTTCTGTTTCCCCGACGCTCGGAGCTTCAGTGGCTCGCGGGAGTCCTCGCCGGGATGCAACCGGTGTTTGGCAGTGTCGCAGGTTCGGTCAACAACGACACGGCGGTCAACGTTGCAGCGGCAGTGATGGTCCTGCTGTTGGTTACTAGCGTCGTCCGCGGTCCGTCGACGCGTCTAGCTGCGTGTGTTGGGGCGCTCATGGTTGTCCTGCCTCTGGCGAAGATCACGGGCTTCGGCGTAGTTCCCGTGGTCGGGGTGGCCGCTTTCGTCCTCGCAATTCGGTACGGCGCCGGGGCAGCCGCGCGGTGGGCGATTACGGCACTCGGGCTGGCAGCCTGTTGCGCAGTCGCCTGGATCTTTGTGATCTCTCCGCTGATGGGAACAGGAAGCGGGAGCCTCGTCTATCGCCACCCAGCCGTGGCGAGCGCGCCCAACGGGTCGCCGACTCCAGGCCCGCCGGGACCGACTCCCATTCAGAAGGCTGAGTACGTAGCGCAGACCTTCATTCCTGATTTGTCTGTGGGCGGGAGAAGGTTTGCGCTCCCAGGCGCGTCAGCACTAGAGCGCTGGCCGGCCTACCGCATCTACGTTGACCGTGGCTATGGCCTGTTCGGTTGGAAGTCGACCAATCTGACCATCGGTCTCCTGCGTGGAATCTTTGCTGGTCTCTTGGTGGGCTGGATGCTCGCTATCGCGGCCACGATCCGCCACCGCTCTCGCTGGAGAGAGTGGGCAGGGCCAGTGACGGTCCTTCTGGGCGCCATTGGCAGCGTGTTGCTCTTCGTCTCGTGGGCGTATGCGTCGCTCGATGTGCGCACAGACCTTGGAGAACAAGGGCGCTACATCTTCCCCGCGCTTGTCCCGCTGTCTGTGCTCTTGGTTTCCGGCGGAATGCTGGTGAAGAAGGCGTCCTACCGGCAGGCGTTTGCCGGGCTCGGCACCGTCGCTGCCTCCGGGCTCGCTGTTTTGACTTGGACCAGTGCCCTTCGTGGCTGGTTCACCTAGCGCGTCGCCGGAGCGACGCGCTAGGCCTCTGTCAGCCAACACGGACGGTGGCCGTCCTCCCCCTCGAGGTCCCGACCGCGAACGGGTAGCCGTCGGTCGGCATGGTCCGTGCGCGGAAGCTGTACCGACCGTAGGCCGCGGTACCGAAGCGGTACTTGACGCTGAAGCGACCGTCGCGGCCCACTCGGAAAGTTCCGATCGTGCGCCAACTGCGACGGAAGTAGACCTGGAACTCGACGAGCTTCTCCCGACTGTTCGTGTGACCGCCTCGAAGCTGCCCGCGGAACTGTGCAAGTCCGCCGGAGCGGATCTTCTTGCGGATCGCCCGTAGGGTGACGTGGGCCGTTACGCGCTGCCGCACGGTGAGCGTTGCGGCGTTGACGCCGTCACCTGCCGCCACGACCAGCGTCCGACTGGGCCCGCGAGGAATCTGGAATGCCCAGTTGCCGTCCGGGTCGGTGACGGTGCTCCCGAGCGCGACGGTCTTGCCGTTGACCGCCTGAGTGACGAACAGCTTGAGTCCGCCCATAGGTGAACCGTCCGGACGCGTGAGGCGCCCGCGCATCTTGAAACTGGACCGCACCCAGCGTGCCTGCTTGCCAACGTAGACCGCCGTCTCTCGGCCAAGAAGGAACCTCACGGTGCCCGCGGCCCCGACGGTCGTTCCGCCCACAAGGGTGGTGCTGCTGTTCGCCGTCGAACTGGTGTTGGTCGTCGTAGTGCTTGAGCTAGGTGACGCGGGGCTTCCGGGCCGGCTCGAGTCGTACGGAGCACTGTCCGCCAGGTTCGGGACGCCATCCCCGTCGAGATCGTCGTCGTTCCGATTCGCGATTCGGTCGCCGTCGAGGTCGCCGCACTCATCCGTCGAGCCGGTAGGGCGGTTGGTGCAGTACGTGCTTACCAGCTGGCCATCTGCGAATGGAGGCTGCGTGATCGACGACTCCCGATCCGCTGTGCCGCCGTTGTCCGTGGCGCTTACGCGACAGATCAGCTTTCGCCCCTCATCGGCCGCAGAGATGGTGTAGGCGGCGTTCGTCGCGCCCGGAATCTCGTACCGCGCGCTGCCGTCGCTGGCAGCGCGAATCCACTGAAACCGCACCTCCGGGGTCTGGCCAGCGACCGGGGCCGTGCACGTCAGGACATCGCCTTCGCGTGCCGTCCCGGAGACCGCCGGGGCACCGACGGCAGGAGGGACATTGTCTACGGTGATCGTCCAAGGCCCGTGGAGCCGCTTGTTCTCGTCGGTGGCGTCTCGAACGTCGAGTACGAGCTGATGCGTCCCGTCACTCAGGGTGCTGGTGTCGAAACTAACCGAGCCGCTCATATCTGGCTTGCACGGGGTTGGCGTCGTGAAGGGGAGGACGCACCGTCCGCCGTTAGCGTCCGCCAGTTCGGTGCTTCTTTCCGAGCCATCAATGATCAGGCGCTCGCGAAACACTCCGCCGCCAGCGTCTGTCGCGTCGTACGTCAGCGACCGGACTCGCGCGCGATCTGTCTCGCTCCGCAGCGTGCCCGCCACGTTGGCGAGACTTGGCGCCTGATTGTCGCGGAGCCGGATCTCGATGTCTTGCAGCGAGTACGACGTATCGCCCACGGGGCAGCCTGATGTGCCTTCGCAGTACGCTCCCCAGGAGACGGACCGGTCCCCGTCTAGGGCGAACGCGATCATGCCCTGTCCACTCGCAGGGTAGCCGGCGACAGCCGCGAACGCTTCGCGCGAGCCTGAGGGGATCGACGAGAGGCGGGCCACGGGAGCACCGTTCGCGCGAGCTGCCCCAGCTGTCGCTGTCCGTCGCGCGCTAATCGAGTCCAGGCTTGTGCCTTGCGGAGCGCTAAAGGTCACCTGCGCGAACTCGCCGCCCGAACGCTCTCCGGATGCCGTCAGCGCGGCCCCGACGGTCCGGGAGCTCGGGTCGCAAGCTTGATTGGTGTACGCGTACGCGCCCTGGAAGCTGCCGACCAGCCCGCTGACGGCGTAGTTGGTCTGGCTGTGGCACTGCTGGATCGTGTACGTGGCCGCGTGGGTTGCTGACGGGGCCGCGAGGATGCCGGCGGCGGTCAGGGTCGCGGCCACCAGGCCGAGAGCTCGGTGGCGTGGCCGGGGGTGCATCGTGCGGTGCTCCTGGAGGTGGTTTGGAGGGCTCATCTGTCCGTGATGAGTCGTCGTGGACGCGGGCTGCTGGAAAAGTTCGTGGGGCCTCATGGCAGGAAGGCCTCCTGGCCGGCGGGGTCGGGCGCGGCCGGCGCGGTCGAGCCGCCTCCGGAGGAGGTGCCGCCGGAGGGCGCGGGGGCGCTCGAGGCGCTGCTCGCGGAGGGAGCGCCGCCGGACTCGACCGTGCCGAGCTCGAAGACGTCCTCCCGGCGCTCCGCCGCGCGCTGCCGTGCAGCGGCGCGCTCGGCCGACCGCTCGGCACGCTGCTCGGCCGCCCGCTCACGTGCGCGCTCGCGGCGCACCGGGGCCTGCTGCTGCTCCTCGGATGCGCGGCGGATGACCGCCGGCGCCGGCGTGGCGGCGGACACCGCCACCGCCGGCCGGGCGACCGCGGTGATGGTCGGGCGGCTCGAGCTGGCAGCGCGGTCCTCCCCGCCGCCGGCTACCGTCCCGGCGCCCACGGCCACCGTCGCGGTCGTCGCGACCACCGCGCCGACCTTCGCGACGCCGGCCAGGCCCCCGCCACCGAGGATCGCGCTGCCGACCATCTCGGTCCGCCCGCCGCCGCCCCCGCCGAACGGCACCAGATCCGCCAACCGCTCCACGAGCGTCCGGCCGTGCTCGCCGGCCGCCGCCCCCGGCAACGGCAGCACGCCCGCGGCGAGGCGGCCGGTCCGCCGGACCTGCGCCGCGTACGCGCGGCGGCACACGGCGCAGGCGTCGAGGTGCGCCATCGCCCGCCGCGCCGTGCCCTCGTCGTCCGAGCCGCCGAGCATCCGCAGGATGTCGCTCTCGCGCCGCCCGCACCACTCGCCGGCCCGCCGGATGCCGAGGAACACCTCGAGCTTGCGACCGGCGGCCTCCAGGTGCTCGGCGGTGGCGTGGCGGCTGATGCCCAACTGGCGGGAGGTCTGCGCGACGGACAGCTCCTCGCCGTGGACGAGCTTCCACACCTCCGCCTCGCGCGGGGTCATCGCCGCGAGGAAGTCGCGGACGACGAGCAGCTCCTGCTCGTGACTGATCCGGTCCTCGTGGTCGGCGAGGTCGTCGGGCAACAGGTCGAGCGCGTCGTTGTCCAGCTCGAACCCGCGGCGCTGCCGCCGCCGGAACACGTCGCGCGCCCGCAGCTCCATGCCGGTCCAGAGCGAGGCGCGCACGTGGTCGGCGTTCTCGAAGCGGTCGGCGCGGCCGACGAGGATCTCGGACGTCGCGTCGAAGAGCTCCTCGACGTCGTGCTCGGAGAGCCCGCTGAACCGCGGGTGACGGGCCGCGCTCGTGGTCATCCGCGCCCGGGCGCTCACGACCATCTCGGCCACCTCGTCCGCCGAGAAGGCGCGCGGAGCAGCCGCTTCCGCCCGGTCTGTCGTGCTCCGCTGCCCGTCCCGTTCCTGCTGCGCCGCCAAGGTCGCCCCGCCTGCCGTGTGTCGCCCTACGTCGGCTCCGAGGGCCGACCCCATGTGTCGAGTACGTCGACGAACGTGCACGGTAACGCCATGCGGTTCGGGGGCGAAGCAGTTGACACGAAATCGGCGCGAACGCCGAACGAACCCGTTACGAACCGCGCATCGCGTCGCGCAGCCCGGTCTCGACCTGCCTGGACGCCGCCGCCCATGAGCGCTCGGCGGCCAGCGCGAGCCCGTCGCGCGTGCGCTCAGCGCGCGCGAGCAGGTCGTCGAGCAGCGTCTCGATCGCGTCGGCGATCGCCACCGGATCGACCGGTGCCAGTGCGATGGGGCCGCCGTCGCCGAAGGTCGCGCGCATCGACGGCGTCGCGAGGTCCACGACGGGCAGCCCGCAGGCGAGCATCTCGGTCGGCACCAGCGACGGGTTCGTCAGCGAGAGCACGAGACCGACCGTCGCGCTGTTGTAGGCGTGCGCGAGCCCCTCGGGGTCGAGGACCCCCAGCTCGCGCGCCGGGTACGGCACGTCGAGCGGCCGCGCCTCACCGAAGTGCGCGATCTCCACCGACGGACGACGACGGTGCAGCTCCTCCAGGGCGAGGACGCCGAGCGGGACCGCGCGCCGCGGCGTCACCGCGCGCGCGTAGAAGAGCACGAGGTCCTCGCGGCGGTGAACGGCCTGCGTGCGGTAGGCGTCGTGGTCGACGCCGAGGTCGAACGACGACGCGCTGCCCCCGTACTCCTCGCGCACGATCGAGGCGAGCCACGGGGACGCGCAGATCGCGTGCAGGCCCTGCCGGTAGGTCCAGGCCGCCCACTCGCGCTCGACCGAGGTCGCGTAGAACTCCGGCTCGTGGTCCTGCACGAGGTACGCGCGCGACCGCGCGCCGCGCAGGCGCAGCACCGCCGGCACGGTCTGCCAGCCGGTCGCGACCACGACGTCCACCGGGCGGTCCGACAGCGCGGCGGGATGCAGGCGCGCCACGTCCGCGCGCATCGCCCCGAAGAACTCGTGGAACTGCGCGCGCAGATCGGCGTCCGAGGCGCCCCCGTGACGACCCTCCTCGTCGACGACCCACAGCGAGAGCCGATGCCCGAGGGCCTCCAGCCCGCGGACGAGATCCGCGATCGTCTTGTGCCCACCGCTGCCGCGCCGGAACTGCGGGACGACCACCGCGACCTCGAGGGTGTCCGCGTCCGCCCGGTCGGTCGCCCCCGGCGCGAGCGGCACGGCGCCGTCCCGCAGGGCGGCGAGCATCCCGGGGGCGAGCCGGACGGCCAGCGGCTCGTTCGTCGCGCCGCCGCGGCGCAGCAACGGGCTCAACGGAGCGGAAGGCAGGAGACGGGCACGCGCGCGAGGATAGTCAGGCGGTGCCGTCGAGCATCGCCAGCAGTTGCGTCATCGTCCGCCAGTTGCGGGCGGTCGCGTTGCGGGCGGGCGACCCGTCGCGGAGGATGTCCCGGTCGCCGTGGAACTTCTCGGCGGCGGTTCGGTGATCAGTGAGCGGGTGCGAGCGTAGCGGCCGGCTCGGGGGTCGTGGTGGACATGGTCGGCGAGGCGGTTGCGGAGCGTCGGGCGGCGAGGTCGCGCTCGACGGCGATCGTGAGTGTGGCGAGGTGGTCGACGCCGATGATTTTCCGGAACTGCTGTTCGGCTTCGAGCATGCCGGCGGCGGTCCATCTGAGGCACATGTCGCCGGACTGCCAGCGCTTCACGTTCCTGGAGGTGCGGCGGACGAACTCGATCATCGACTCGATCGGGTTCGTCGAGGCGAGGGTGCGGCGGAGTTGCTCGGGGCAGCCGAGGCGCTGCAGTGTGAGCGTCTCGGGGAGGCCTTCGCGCAGCGACGCCGCGGCTCCGGGATGGGAGTGGGCGAGTTCGTCGGCGAGCCGGTTGAGGCCGTCGAGCGCGAGCTCGTAGTTGGACTGCTTCCAGGCGGTGCGCAACCTGCGCTTGACGAGGTCGCGATCGGCCTCGGGGAGGTGGTCCAGGACGTTCCTCTCCTTGTGGCGGATGCATCGCTGGACGGGGACCGGGCCGAGGACCTGGTCGACCGCCGCGCGCAGCGCCTTTCCGCCGTCCAGGACGACCAGGACGCCCTGGTCGAGGTCCAGGCCACGGTCGACGAGGTCGGCGAGGAGGTGCCGGGCGACCGTCTGGTTCTCGGTGCTGCCGTCCCAGAGGCCGAGCGGGACCTTCACCCCATCGGTCGTGACCCCGAGGGCGACGACGCAGCAGCGGCCTTTGAGCTCGATCCCGTCGAGCATCAGCGCCGCCAACCGCACGTCGCCCAGGTCGCGCGACATGAGCGCGCGCAGGTGCTCGGTCGTGCGCCCGACGAACTCGCGGCTGACCGCGCTCTTGGAGGTCGACCGCTCGGCCGCGGTCACGTGCTCGCCGACCGGCTCCCGGGTGCGCGCGAACCGTCGCGTGGAGACGCCGGCGAGCATCTGCTCGAGCACGACCCGGGTGAGTGGGTCACGGTCGGCGAAGTGCGCGTAGGTCTGAAGGCGGATCTCGCCGCTGCCGTCAGCGGCCCGCACCCGCGGGCGTTGCACGCCGACACGCCGGCCGCCCAAGGTGACCTCGCCCGGTTCGTGGCCGTGGCGCACCGCGACGCGGTCCGGGTCGCGTCGGCCTTTCGGGCCGACGACCTCGGTGACCTCTTCTTCCATCAGCGTGTCCAGCACGCCGAGCCCGACGCCGACGCTCAACGCCAGCAGCCCGTCCTTGGCGGCATTGACGAGCTCTCCGAGCGCCTCCTGCACAGCGGGCGGCAGCGCGAGCTCGCGGCCGTCGGGGTCCTGCTCTACGTTCCTCACGGCGGTTCTCCTGTCTCGGATGGACTTCAAGCACCCGTCACGCTCCCAACGGGAGCGGACGAGGCGGGAGAACCGCCGCCTACAAAGTTCTACGAGCTACGGGACAACCTCCCGTCGCGGCCCCCGAGGGTCAGCGCCTGCGCGAGGACGCTGCGCCCGTACCCGTCCGGGGTGGACACGTACAGCGTCGTGCCCGCCAATGCGACCTCGTCGCGCGAGCCCGCCGCCCGCGCCTTCTCGCGCGCCCGTTCGATCGTCTCGAGCTCCGCTTCGGTGACCGGCCCGTCACGCAGCATGGCGTGCAGCAGCCGGCCGTCCTGCGGCTCCCCGAACGGGTTGGCGTCCAGCTCGGCGGCGAACGCGTCACGGTCGCGGACGACGAACGGCACGTCGATCCCGAGCCGCGCGTCGAGAGCGGACCGGAGCGCGGTCGCGAGCGCCGCGGGCGCCCCGGCCCCACCCGGTGCCGGGGTGAACACCAGGTTCCCGGACTGGATGTAGGTCGCCACCTCGTCGTGTCCGCACTCCGTGGCGGCGGCGCGCAGCTCGGCCATCGGCACCTTCACGCCGCCGACGTTGATCCCGCGCAGCAGCGCGACGTGGGTTGGCATGGCCCGATCCTATGGCCGTCGAAGAACCACGTAAACGCGCTCGCGGGCTCCTGACGAACGACGCGCCGCGTGCGTCTCCTCAGGCAGATTCCCACCACCCGCAAGGAGCTCGACACCCGATGCCGTCCATCCGTACCGCCGTCGCCGTCCTCGGCACCTCCGTCCTTCTCGGTGGCCTCGCCACCCCCGCGCTCGCGCAGGAGGCCGGCAGCTACCCGACCGACACGACCACGCAGCAGCCCGCCAAGAAGAAGGGCAAGAAGGGCAAGCGCCACGCGCCGCGTCTGACCGACGCGCAGCTCGCGACCGTCGCCGAGCAGCTCGGCGTCACGCTCGAGCAGCTGAAGACCGCGATGGCCGAGGTCAAGGCGGCCGTGAAGGCCACCGAGGCGCGGGAGACGAAGGCCCAGGAGCAGGCGCTGCTGGCCGAGAAGCTCGGCAAGACCGCCGCCGAGGTCAAGGCTGCGTTCGACAGCGTCCGTCCGGCCCGCGGCGAGGGCGACCGTCGCGGCGGCTGCAAGAAGCCCGCCGCCGGCAGCACGACCGACACGGGCACGGACTACCCGACGACCGACTACCCGACCACGACGACGAGCTAGCCCCTACCGCGACGGGGCCGCGAGGCGCAACGCGAGCGCCTCGCGGATCCCGGCCTCGACCTGCCGGGCCGCGACGTCCCACGTGCGGCCCTGCACGAACGCCAGGCCGGCCTCGTGCCGGCGCTGCCACTCGGCGCGGTCGGTCAGCAGCCGCTCCACCCGGTCGGCCAGCGCGATCGGATCGAACGGGCTGAGCGACACCGGCCCGTCGGCGCCGAAGACGCCCTCCGCGGAGATGCCCTCGAGGTCGACGCAGGGCAACCCGCAGGCCAGCATCTCCTGGGGGATCAGCGAGTAGTTCGTCAGCGACAGCACCAGTCCGACGGTGGCCTCGTTGTACGCCTGTGCGAGCTCGTGCGGGTCGCGGACCCCCAGGTGCTCGTAGGGGACCGGCATGTCGATCTCGGCGTCGTTGCCGAACGACAGCACCCGGAACTCCAGGCCGCGGTCGGCGAGCTCCCGCAGCGCGAGCTTCGCCAGCGAGACCGCGCGACGCGGGGTCGCGTCACGGCCGTAGAACAGGATCGTCGACTCCTGCCGCGGGACCTCGATGGGCCGGTAGACGTCGTGGTCGACACCGAAGTCGAACAGCGACGAGGTCCGCCCGTAGCGCGACGAGACGATCTCCTGCAGCCACGGCGACGAGCAGATCATGTGCATGTCCAGGCCGTAGGAGGCCTCCGCGAACCGGGACTCCACCGACGTGGCGTAGAACTCGGACTCGTGGTCGTGGATCAGGTAGACCCGCGACCGGCAGTTCGGCAGCAGCACGACCTCGTGCGCGGTCTGCCAGCCGGTGGCGACGACCACGTCCGCGCCGAACCACTCGTCGAACTCCTTGAACACCGGTCCCTCGATCGGCGCGAACCACTCGCGGATGTCGCGCCGGATCCGGGCGGGCCGCTCGTAGTCCTTGTGACCGTGCTCGTCGTTGATCCAGATCGACACCGTGTGGCCGGCCTGCTCGAGCCGCCACATCGTCTGGAAGATCGAGTTGTGCCCGCCCGACCCGCGGTCGAACGGCGGGATCACGCACGCGATGTGCAGCGGCGCGTCGGTGTCCTGCCCGGGCAGCGGATCCAGCAGCGGGGCCGCGCCGTCGCGGGCGTAGCGGCGCACCGCGTCCCAGACGACGGGACGCGCACCGATCGGCTTGCCGGAGATCGGTGCGCGCGGACCGCGTCCGGCCGCGAGCGGACCGGGATCGGCCGCGCCGACCGTCCCCTCCAGCGAGAGCCGTCGTTGCACCGCCGGCGGCATCCCGTGGGCGCGGGAACCCAAGGCAGCGAAGACCTGTCGTGAGGCGTGGTGCA
Organism: Conexibacter sp. W3-3-2; assembly: GCF_009707605.1. NCBI lineage: Bacteria > Bacillati > Actinomycetota > Thermoleophilia > Solirubrobacterales > Conexibacteraceae > Conexibacter > Conexibacter sp. W3-3-2. Next base: position 3,864,348 of record NZ_WLYW01000001.1, read on the forward strand.
GCCCCGAACGTGCCGTCCACCGCGCGAGGTCCCGCGGCGCGTAGCCCTGCTCGCGCATCCAGGCGCGGTCCCCGGCGACCAGGTCTCGGACCGTCCGGGTGGTCGAGCGGACCCCGAGGTGCTCCACGTGCCCGATCGTCTCGCGCAGACCGCGGTACTCGTCGAAGTAGCGGCGCGCGAACTGCACCGGCGGGTAGTCGTGGGCGTGCAGGACCGCCGCGTCCGGCACGTACGCCTTCGCCCATCCCGCCTCGAGCGCCGCGCCCGCGAAGCCCTGGTCCTCGGCGTACGGGACCTCCGGGAAGCGCACCGCCGCCCAGCAGTCGCGGCGGTAGGCGGCGTTGACGTTCGACAGCCACGCGTCGCCGCCGGCGCGCTCGACCTGCGGGCCGCCGTCCGGCGCGGCCTTCGTGGCGAAGAACGCGGCGAGCTCACGGGCGATCATCGGCGAGGTGTCCGGCCGCGCGAGATGGGGGCCGAACACGATCCCGACGTCGTCGGCGAGCGCGAAGCCCGCGAGCAGCGCGTCGACCCAGCCGGCGACCGGGGTCGCGTCCTGGGTGAGGAAGGCGATGACATCGCCCGAGGACCACTCAGCCCCGAGGTTGCGCGTCCGGCCGTGCTGGAACGTCGACGGCTCGATCTCCACGACCCGCGCACCCGTCGCGCGCGCGAGCTCGCAGCTGCCGTCCGTCGAGCCGCTGTCCACGATCAGCACGTCGACCGGCACGCCCGAGGACGAGGTCGCCGGGATCGCGGCGAGGAGCTCGGCCAGGTACCGCCCGCCGTCCTTGACCGGGACGACGACCGAGACGCTCCCGATCGCGCTCATCGGACGCCGCGCACCCGGCGCGACGTGACGCGCACCCAGCGGATCACCGAGCGCACCGACTTCAGCGCCTCCAGCGCGGGGATCGCCCCCGGCTTGGCCATGACGCGGTCGAGGTCGACGTTCCACCGCTCGAGCCAGTAGAGCTTCTCCTGCGAGCGCGCGACGAGCGCGTTGGTCGCGCGGGACTGCTCGGCGAGCTGGGCCTCGAGCTCGGCGACGCGGGCGCGCAGCGTGAGCACCTCGTCGCTCTCGGTGACGGTCGTGGAGTCGTCGGACACTCCCCCGAGAGTACCCTCCGCGGATGCCCTTCGAGGTCCTGCCGTCCCGCTTGGACGGGCCCAAGCTCCTGCAGCCGACCGTGTTCCCGGACGAGCGCGGCTTCTTCTGCGAGACCTACCGGGAGAACCAGCTCGCCGAGCACGGCATCGACGACGCGTTCGTCCAGGACAACCACTCACGGTCCTCCTACGGCGTCATCCGCGGCATGCACTTCCAGATCGGCGCGGGCTGCGGCAAGCTCGTCCGCTGCGGTCGCGGCACGATCGTGGACGTGGTCGTGGACCTGCGGCGCTCGTCGTCCACCTACGGGGAGTGGGAGGCGTTCGAGCTCTCCGACGAGACCATGCGCGCGCTCTACGTGCCCGTCGGCTTCGGGCACGGCTTCGCGGTGACGAGCGAGGTCGCCGACGTGCTCTACAAGCAGTCCGCCTACTACTCCGCCGAGGTCGAGCGGGGCATCTCGTTCCTGGACCCGGCGGTCGGGATCGACTGGCCGATCCCGCAGGCCGACCGGATCTTCAGCGAGCGCGACGCGGACGCGATGACGCTCGAGCAGTTCGCGGCGTCCGGCGAGCTGCCGGACTGGTGATCGACGCCGTCAGCGTGGCTCGAGCTCGAGCCACGCTGGCGGCCCGTCCGGAACTCCCACACGGCGAGCTGGGCGGTCACGAGTGGCATGAACTGTGCCGCCGGAACGTCTGCGACGAACTCTCGACGCTCCAGATCCCCATCGACGCGTGGGCTGCCGCGAAGGCTCGCGTCAGCGCGTCGGCCGTCGCCCGGACGAGCTTGTCTGCTTCTCAACGATCAGCCGCGCGCTTCGCAAGCCGGGCACAGCCGCGGGTCCAGAAGCACCTTCTCCGCGCCTTCGCAGTCGCTGATGACGAGGCTGCGGCAGTCGAGCGCGGCCTCCAACCTCGGGGGACGCGAACTCCGGGAAGATGAGGCAGCGTTCCGGAAGACCGGCGGCGTCGAGGAGTGCGGTGAGGGCGTCACCTGCCGGCTCGCTCGGCTCGATCGCCACGAGGCGTGACGCGGGGAGTCGTCGTGCCAGTCCGAGGACGTAGAAGCCACCCGCGGACCGGACGTTGACCACTGTCGACGGCTCCCAGGCGATCGCCCGCTCGACCGCGTCGTCGAGCTCCTGCTCGAAGCATCCGAGCACCTTCTGGGGGTACGGATCGACGCGATCGATCACCCAGTCCGGATAAGGTACGACAGGCTGGCGAACGGTCCCGCGACGACCGTCCCGTCGGACTGGTCCCGGACGCGACGATTCGCCCAGCGACTAGGAACAGGCGCTCGGTGTCGAGGCGCTCGAGCAACTCCGTCTCGCGTGCTCGGAGCTGCGCGACCTCGTGCCGGAGCTCGGCGGCCTCCTTCTACGCGCGACGGGACCCGATCACAGGTCCTCTCGCCCGAGGACGATGAGGTCCTGATTGCCGTCGAGCCCGCCGGGGCGGAAGAGCCGGATCGACCAGCCGGGCGTCATGTGCTCGGAGAGCCAGTCCAGCGTGAAGTAGGCATTGCCCCACTCCGGGTCCCGCACCCCCCAATCGCCCTCATCGCCGAACACGTCGATGAAGTGGAAGCCGGATCGGACGAGCTCGGCCGTTGCCTCGGTTGCGCTGCCTTCGGACAGCTCGTCGACGGAGCGGGTCTTCGCGATCGACGTCAGGCCATGCGTCGTCAGGACCAGGCGCCCGTCGGGGCGGATGAGCCGGTGCATCTCCGCGAGCCAGTCGAGAGCCGGCGCGCGGTTGAAGTGCGACCAGATCGAAACGGCGTACACGAAGTCGAGCTCGCCATAGGCGAGATCCAGCGGCGGGCGCTGCGGACTCACGAAGAACTCCGCCATCGGCAGGTGCTTCTGCGCCCACTCGATCGCGGGTCGATTCGGATCGCAGCCGAGGCAGCGGACGTCGTCCCGAGCAGCTGCGATCGCGCGCAGCACGCGCCCGGACGAGCAACCGAAGTCGAGCACTGTTCCCCCGTCGGGGATCGTGTAGCCGGTCTCGGCCGCGGCGTGGACCACGGCGTCCGCGAGCCACGGATCGCCGCCCGCGGCCTGTGGGCCGTGCGCCATCGCGTGGACCTCGGGCGGTGGCATGGCCGCGCTGAGGCCCAGCCGCTCCAGCACGTCGTCCATCCTCGTGTGGGCCGCGATCGCCAGCGCGAGGCGACCACGGTCCGCGTCGGAGGCGACGTCCCACGTCGGACGGAGCTCTCCGGCGGCGTCCGCGATGCGCTCGAGGTCGTCCGTGCCGAGGCGGGCGGTGAGGATCCCGGAGATCGGGGTGTCGTAGCTCGGACCGCGTTCCTGCCGTGCCCCGAGCAGGTCCAGCAGGAGCCGGTCCGCGGACGCGGGGGGCGTGTCCTGCGTCTGAGTTGCGTGCGGGGTGGGGTCCGCGGAGTCTGAGCCTCGGCCGAAGAGCGCCACGGGTCCAACCTAGAGGTTCTCGGCGATCCGCGGGCTCGCGCGCCGGAACACCAGCACGCCGAAGCCGAAGATCACCACGATGACTCCCATCGGGATGAGAAGCCGCGGATACCCGCCGATGATGGTCGCGGCGGTCGGTGCGTCCTGATCGATGACCGCGTGACGCATCTGCGCGAACAGCGCCGAGATCGGATTCAGCAGGAACTCCGCCCGGTAGGAGGCCGGGACGCTCGTCGCGACGAACAGCACCGAGGAGGCGTAGAACAAGATCTGGCTGAAGACCTCCCAGATCGGGAAGACGTCCCGGTAGTGCACGTAGAGCGCGCTCAACAGCATCCCAACCCCGGTCGCGAGCAGGGCGAGCGCGACGACGATCGCCGGCAACTGCAGCCAGTCGAGCGACGGATAGATGCCGTTCGCGAGCGCGAAGATCAGTACGGCGCACAACGTCGTGGCGAGGTTGAGCAATCCCGTGACGAGCACGGAGAGTGGGATGACGACCGGTTCGAAGCTCATCTTGCGCAGGAGGTTCTCGCGGTCGACCAGGGACCGGACGGAGTTCAGCGTGACCTCCGCGAAGAACGAGAAGAGCACCATGGCAAAGAGGATGTACACGCCGTAGTTCTCGACGTTCGCATCGAGGCTCGCGATCTCGGTGAACACGAAGTAGATGACGCCGAAGAAGGCGAACGGGCGGATCAACGTCCACAGCACGCCGAGCACGGAGCCGTAGAACCGGAGCCGGAAGTCGGTGACCGCGAGGGTCCAGACTAGGTTGGCCGTACGGCGGATCTCGCCCCGGCGCGAGGTGATGGTGCGGTCTTCCGGCGAGCTCATGCCCGTGCGATGTCAATGGTGTACGGGAAGTCGACGAGTCCGCCCGAGGTCCGCGTCGCGTGGATCAGCAGAGTCGTCATGTCCTCGCGAAGGTCGAGTGCGTCGGCGCCGGACCCGGCGCGGGCCACGGACGGGGTCAGGAGGTAGGTGGACGGCGCGAACCAGCTCTCGAGCCCGAACCTGACGACGACCTCGTCGCCGCCCGCGAACGTTCCGGAGCTTGCGACCTGTACGTCGCTCGTCGCGACGCAGACCGTGTGGCCGATCTCGTTGCGCAGCGTAATGCCAAAAACGGGATCGACCACGCCGTCGTGGAACCGGACCTTCATCGCGACCTCTAGCTCCTCGCCCTGCAGCAGCTGAGGGACCCGCTGCCCGGCGTGCTCGAACCACGCGTCCGAGATCGTGCAGACGGACTGGTCGCCGTAGCGGCCGTCCTGCGCTGCCTGGGCCGGGGAGTGCACGAGCCGGCCGAAGTTCAGCTCGTTGTAAGCGCGGGCGATGGTGTGCGGCTCGTCGATCGCGAGGACCTCGCCCCGCTCGATGAGCATCGCCCGGTCGCAGAAGCGCTCGGTCGCACCCATGTCGTGCGTGACGAAGACGATGGTCTTCCCGACCTTGCGCAGCCGCGTGAACTCCTCGTAGCACTTCTGCTGGAAGGCGGCGTCGCCCACGGCGAGGACCTCGTCGACGAGCAGGACCTCGGCGTCGACCTGGATCGCGGTCGCGAAGCCCAAGCGGACGGCCATTCCGGACGAGTAGTTCTTGAGCTTCAGGTCGACGAACTCCTCGAGCTCCGCGAACGCGATTACCTGATCGAAGGCTCGGCGCGCCTCCCGGCGGCTCAGGCCGAGCATGACCGCGTTGATGATCACGTTGTCGCGAGCGGTCAGGTCTGGGTTGAACCCGACGCCCAGCTCGATGAACGGCGAGAGGCGCCCGTTGACGGTGACGCTGCCGGCGTCCGGCTTGTAGATCCCGGCGATCGTCTTGAGGAGCGTGCTCTTGCCCGACCCGTTGCGCCCGACGATCCCGAAGAACTCCCCGCGCGCGATCTGGACATCGACGTCCTGCAGCGCATGCAGTTCGTCGTAGGCCATGGAGCGGAAGGGATGCAGTGCCCGCTCCTTGAGCGTGTGGTACTGCTGGTGCGGCAGCTTGAACGACTTCTTGACGTGCGAGATGTCGACCGCGGTCGGTGCGCCGTGGAGGCGCTCGAGCCGTGCGGCCTGCTGGGGGTCGATGCGCTGGGTGGACACGAGCGCTAAACGGTACCGGCCGGTCTGGAGTTTCGCGGTTAAGCGTCGGCTTGTGGCGTGGTGGCCCTCAGCGCCAGCGCTGCAGCGCCGCTGCGGACAGCACGAGCACGTGACCGCCCTCAAGGCGCTCGATGCGCTGCGCCGGCTCGATGTCGTACGGCGGACGCTCGAGGTTCACGGGCGCGAAGTTCCAACGGTCGAAAGTCCGCTGCGAGTTGTCCGGGTTGTCGCTGGACGTGAGCAGGAGCCAACGGAACCGTGAAGCAGCGAGGTTGCGAAGCGCGAGTTCGATCTGAGAGTCGGTCAGGTGGAACAGCACGTCCTTGCACAGGACGACGTCGGCGTCCACGCGGAACCCCGAGGCCGTCAGATCTCCGACGAGGAACCGACCCCAGCCCCGGGAACGGAGTTCCGCAACGAGCTCGGGAACGATGTCTATACCGAGGTAGTCGATCGATCCGTCGATCAGCGACGGGATCTCCTCGATCCAGGTCAGGTCACCGCAGCCGACGTCTGCGATGGAGCGCTCCCCGGCGGCAATCGCGTCCTCGAGCCAGGTCCGGACTCCCGAGGAGTACTCCGGGAGCGAGCCCCGACCTGAGCGCGGCATGCCGGGAATCGCATCCGTCCACACGCCTTCGCGGTAGATGGTCGAGAACAGCTCCTGCAGCTCGTCCGAATCCCGGTCGAGCCGCGAAGCGCGCCGCTCGGAGGCGCGAAGACGTCGACGGCCCAGCGGCGACACATACCCATCGTACCGGGCGGCGCAAAGGCTCTGTACTACGCTCCCCGCTCGATGCGTATCTGCTTCGTGTCCAGAGAGCTCTATCCGTGCGCGGGAGGCGGTATCGCACCGATCGTCGCCGCCGCGGCGGCGCAGCTGTCCGAGATAGCTGAGGTCGTCGTGGTCACGAGCGCGACGGCGCGGGACCGCCTCGAGGAACTCCGCGCGGCGGGCGACCCACGCGTCCTCCCGGAGACGGTCGAAGTGCTCTTCGCGCCGGAGCCCGAGGACGAGGACAAGGGTGGCTTCCTGCACTACATGCACCGCTACTCGGCAGGTGTGCATCGCATCCTGCGCGAGCACTACCGTGATCGCGGACCCGACGTCTTGGAGTTCTGCGACTACCTCGGGGAGGGGCTGGTGACGATCCAGGCCCGCGTGACCTGCGCGCCGTGGCTGGCGCAGACGCTCGTCTGCGTCCGCGTGCACACGACCTCCGAGCTGTGCGCTGTCCTTGACGGCTACGTGCCGGACGAGTTCGAGGTCGAGGCGCTCTTCGACAGCGAGCGGTACTGCCTACGACACGCCGATCGCGTCCTCACCTCCGGCGGAGACGTCCTCGACACGTACCACCGGTACTACGGCACGTCCCAGGTGGCGAACGCGGTCGAGATACCGGACGCCTTCCTCGACGAGTCCGTCGGTGCGCCCGGAAGCCGCGATGGAGGGCCGCTCGGGCACGGGCACCCGGTCCGCCTCCTCTACCTCGGACGCGCGGAGCGCCGCAAGGGTATTCAGGACCTTCTCGCGGCACTGCTGGAGAGCGGACGCCACGACTGGCGGCTCACCCTGGTGGGCGGCGACACCGACACCGGACCACTCGGGACGTCGCTCGGCGCGCAACTACGGCTGCTTGCCGCGGAGGACCCGCGCGTGGACTTCCGAGACGCGATGCCGCGTCCCGCGATCGGCGCGCTCATCCGAGAGCACGACGTCGTGGTCGTGCCATCTCGTTGGGAATGCTGGCCGAACGTCGCGCGAGAGGCGCTGCAGCACAACCGCCCGATCCTTGCGACGCCCGTCGGCGGTCTCGTCGCGATGGTCCGCCCAGGGGTCAGCGGCTGGCTCGCGACCGGTACCACCAGACGCGAGATCGGGACGGCGATCTCGGCGCTCTTGGACGACCCGGACCAGATCACCGAACTTATTGCCGCCGGAGGACCGCGATCGGTCTTTGACGAGCTCACGGACGTCGACGCCCTGCGGCAGCGCTACCGCAGGCTGGCCGACGAGACCGCACAACTGCCGCCGCGACCGGACCGGGACGCCGACCCGCTGGTCAGCGTCGTTGTTCCATACTTCCACATGGACGCCTTCGTCGAGCAGACGCTGGACGCGGTAGCCGCGCAGACCTACGACAACATCGAGACCATTGTCGTCAACGACGGATCCTTCCGGCCCGAGGATCTCGAAGTGCTCGCGCGGGTGGCCTCCCGGCCAGGTGTCCGGGTGGTCTCCCAGGCCAACGCCGGACTGGGCGCCGCCCGCAACTTCGGGGTCTCGCAGGCGGCCGGGAAGTACGTCCTCCCTTTGGATTCGGACGACCTCATCGTCCCGGAGTTCGTCGGTCGTCTCGTCGAGGTTCTCGAGCGTCGGTCCGAACTCGCGTACGTTGGCACATGGGTGCAGTACGTCGACGAGGACGGCGTGCCGTTCGGCGGTGATTCCGACGGGTACATGCCGCTCGGCAACTCCGTCGGGCTGATCCACCGCAGCAACGTCGGTGGCGTCTGCACTAGCCTCTTCCGGCGGGCGGTGTTCCAGAGCGGCCTCCGCTACGACGAGGAGCTGACGTCGTACGAGGACTGGATGCTGCTCCGCGAGATGCACGATCGTCGTCTGGTCGGCGCGATCGTCCCGGAGCGGTTGTTTCATTACAGGATTCGGACGGCGTCGATGACACGGCAGGTCGCGCGCCCGCGTCTTGCTCGGCTCGAAGGGGAGCTGCGCGCGCGCCGCCTCGAGTACGGGACGCGCTGGACGGCCTCCGCGATTGGCGTCGACCGCAGTGCTCCGTCGGAGCACCACGTCGAACTCCCGGCCCCGCCTGCGCCCGATGACCAAGGCGACAGGCTCCTCGCGTCGAACGCGCAGCTGGCCTCCGCGATCGGGAGGCGCGGAGCTGCTGCCGGTGCCGCCCTCGCGGGGCTTGAGGAGGCGCGAGCCCGGGTCACAGAGCTCGAGGCGGAGACGGCTCGATTGCGCACGGAACTCGCGCGCGCTCGTCGGCTGGCGGGTACCACGTGAGCGCTGACCGACTGCTCCCGTCGCTGGACGCGCACCAGCGCGAACAGCTGGCGATCGCGCAGGCGGCGGCGTGCGCGGGCCGCACCGTGCTCGTTCTGGCGGGGGCACACGGAGCCGACCTGTCGGGAGTGGCCGGGGCGGCCCGGAGCTGGACGTCGTACTGGACGACGGCCACCGCCGACCAGTACGAGGCCGCCGATGCACTGATCGTGCAAGACCACAGGGTCGTGCGAGATCCCGATGCCCGTGCACGGCTCGTGGACCGTGTCCGTGCCGGTGCCGCGCTCGTAGCCCGCGTCGGTCCCGACGAGGTTCGCGAGCTCCGCGTGTCGTTGCCCGACCTGCACGTGTACTGGCTCAACCTCGTAGAGGTCTCGTGGATCGCCGCGGAGGGAGCAAGCTCGGCGTCGATCGCCCTCCCCTGTGCCCCCGCTGTGTCCGGTGGGGGAGCCATTGTGGTCCACGACGATCGCACCCCCCCGTCCTCAACTCGTCGCCGACATCGACGGTCATCCATCGCTCGCTACTCGACGCGCTGGCACAGGCCAACGAGGATCTGCGTGCGTCGAACGCCGCACTGAGCGGCGCGGGAGAGCGACGGGTGAGCGCCGCGGCGGCCGCGTTTCAGGCCCGGAACGACGTGGCGCAGGCGCAGCTCGCCGAGGCCCGGCAGGAAGTGGCGGCACTCCGTGAGGAGCTGCAGCGTGCTGCTGAGCGCCTCGAGATCGAGATCGAGGTGGCGCGGACCAATGACGCGCTGTTCCAGGATGCGCGGGCGCAGTTGGGTATTGCCATCGACCGCCACCAGGCCCTGCTCGGCACGAGGCGCTATCGACTGGCGACGCTCATAGGAGACGCGGCAGGACGGGTTCCGGGGCGGCGCATGGCCAGTCGGGCACTACGGCGCGGCTGACGCCGCCGAGTTCCAGCTGGCGGGGGGTACAGGGGCGACCGGCTCGGGGGCCTGCGTCAGCGGTCCGTCGACGACCCGCCCGACAAGTGGCGCGGCGATGACTGCGCCCACTTGTCCCTCGGCCGCGAGCTCGACGACGGCCTGTCGTATCGTCGTGTCCGGATGACCTGCTCGCTCCGCTAGAGGCGGACCGAGCAGCGCGACCGACGCCAACCTGAGCTCGCCGCCGGTGTCCGGACTCGCCGCGCTTCCCAGTGGTGCGTGATGCGGAGCACGACCCCGCGCATACGCGGTGACGTACGCGGGCGGGGAAGCCGTAGCCAGCAGATTGCAGGCGCGTTCCAAAAACGCAGCGTCCAGACGCTGGCCGGCCGTGAGGAGCAAAGCGGGACCGGTCCCGTGCCGCGCGCGTAGTCCGGCCTTCCAACGATCCTCGACCGACACGGAAGCCGACGGGTCGAAGGCGAGGACCGCATGCGCGCGAGCTGCGTCGGCGGAATGCAGGAGCTCCAGCCGACCGCAGACGAGCACGACTTCGACACGCGTCCCGGGCAGCGTCCTTCCCAGGTCGTCAAGCGTTCCGGCAAGGTCGCGGCCAGGAACGACATCGATGACCGCCGTGACGGTCGTCGCCGTCGCCCCAGTCGGCGTGGCGCATCGGGCATCGAGTTTCATGAGGGCGGTGTAGCGCTGGGCCGGGGCCGGACGGGGGAGGCGTTCGTACGCGTCGCGAAGCGCGTCGCCGGCAAGCACGCGATCGAGCGCGGCGGGTGCCTTGAGCAGCGCGCCGAGTCGCTCTCGCAGCCCGGCTCGATCGTCCGGCTCGACGTACCACCCGGTCTCGCCGGTTTCGAGGACGCCTGCGAATCCGCCCTGCGAAGAGGCGAGAGCAGGACGGCGGTGCTCGAGGGCCTCGCGGAGGACGTACCCGAAGCTTTCGAACCGCGACGGGAGCACCACAAGGTCATGCTCGGCGAACCACCGGTGGAGCTCACCGTGCGGCACTTCGTCGACGAAGTCGATGCGGTCGTCACCGTCGGCAATGCGCTCGAGGTGGGCCCGCATCGAACCGCCGCCCGGTCCCGATGCGGTGTCACGACCGATGACGGTCAAGCGCAGCCGCGGGTCGTCGAGCTCGTGGACGACGGACACGAGGTCGTCGATGCCCTTGACCCGCTGGAGACGTCCGACGAACAGGAGCCGGAGCTGGCCGTCGGCTCGCTTGGCCGGCGAGACCATCTGGGACTGGGGCCGGAGCGGGGGCGGGATGACCGCAAGTCGCGGCCCGACGTCGGTCAGGCGGTAGAAGCGCGCGATGGCGTCGGCCGCCGCCGGAGCAGAGGCGATGATTCGATCGGCCAATCGCAAAGCCGTGCGTTCGAGCTCGACGACCGCGCGGCCACTCGACGCTACCGGAAGCTCATCGAGGGCGGAGACGATCTCCCAAGAGGAGTGGAGGCGGACCGCGACAACTGTCCCCTCCAGCGCGGGTTCGCCGCGTCGGGCGGCCAATGTGACCGCGGCGAGCCCGCGGTAGTCCTCGAACTCGACGAGGTCCACCGGTCGCTCCTCGGCCAACGTGACCAGCGCGCGAAAGTACGCGTCGCTCCACGCGTGGAACACCGAGGAGAACGGTGCGATGTCACCGTCCGGGGCGGGCACCCACACGAGACGCACCGACTCCGGCAGCTCTGCGGTGGCGCGTCCCGCGTCGGGGACATGGCCGCGCCACCGTTCGTCAGCGAGAACGGTGACATCGAGCTCCGAGATCAAGGCGCTACTCAACTCGCCGATCATCCGCCCGATGCCCCCGGCCGTCGTGAACGGCCATAGCTCCTGCGTGGCGAAAACGATGTGTCGACGGCGGTCCGAGTGCATCACAATCCAGATGGCAGCGCGGGGGAGCCGCCCGATAGTAGGGGGCGACGGAGCCGATGCCCGACGCTACGCCGACCGCTCATGACGAGCTTGCGCCCAGGAGTACGTGCGGGCGATCCCGTCGGACAGCGACGTCGCTGCGATGAAGCCGAGCTCCTCGCGGGCTCTGCCGACGTCGAGGCACGAGCGCTGGAGCTCGCCGAGGCGGGCCTCGCGGAACTCGGGCTCGAACGCGTCGACCTGCAGGCCGGCGGCCTCGCGCACCGCGGCAACGAGCTGCAGCACGGTGACCTCGGTCTGCGTGCCGACGTTGTAGGCGCCGCGGGCGCCCGGCTGCTCGCCGGCGAGGAGGTTCGCCGCCACGATGTCGTCGACGAAGACGTAGTCCCGTGTCTGGAGACCGTCGCCGAAGATGATCGGTCGGCGCCCCGACGATGCGGCACCGCAGAAGATTGCGATCACGCCCGCGTCCCCGGCTGGGTTCTGACGCGGACCGTAGACGTTGCCGTAGCGCAGCGTGACGGTCTCGAGGCCCCAGAGGCGCCGCATCCACTCGCAGTAGCGCTCGGCGCAGTCCTTGCTCTGGCCGTACGCGGCCATCGGCTGGGTCGGGACCGACTCCGGGGTCGGAATCAGGTCCACGTCGCCGTAGATCGCACCGCCGGTGCTGGTGTTCACGAACCGCTGGACCCCGACCCGCCGGGCCGCCTCGAGCAGGTTGACGGTCCCGATCACGTTGATGGACGCGTCGATGCCCGGGGTCTCGATCGAGACCCGGACGTCGGCCTGCGCAGCGAGATGGAACACGTGCGAGGGGCGTTCCGCGTCGAATACGGCGGTGACCTCGTCGGCATCGCGGATGTCGACGACGTGGAGCCGCGCTCCGCGTTCGATCGCAGCGTCGAGGTTCGCGCGGTCCCCGCTCCAGAGGTTGTCGATCACCGCCACCTGATCGCCGCGCTCGAGCAGCGCGTCGACGAGGTTGGAGCCGATGAAGCCGGCGCCGCCGGTCACGAGAGCCTTCATGCGCGCAATGTAGCCGTGCCCACCGACCGACCCCCGCGCCGGTCGTCCAGGGCGATCTTCGCCGCGACGACCGCGCACAACAGACCGGTCGCCACCGCCGGAAGCTCGTAGCGGTAGTTGACGATCATGGCCAGGACGAACAACCCCAGCTGGTAGGTCCACGCGGTGACCGCCAGCCAGCCAACTACGGACGAGGCGCCGCCGCGACGAAGCAGGTACGCGGCTGCGAACATCGCGAGCAGCAGATACACGAACGGTCGGTGCGGCCACCGCCCGTCGAGCTGCTCGTTGGAGGTGAAGGCCTTCTGATAATCGAGGAGCGCGCGGTTCAGCGTCATGAAGGTCGGCGCATACCCCTTGGTGTTGGGATCGATCCCCGGGTGATAGATGAACGTGGGGGCGCGCGTCACGGCCAGTTGTCGCAGCCAGGCGTCCCAGCGCACGCCGAGGTACGTCCACGGGTGGTCCAGGATCGCCGTCCGCCATGCTTCCTGTATGTCCTCCAGTTGCTGCTCGTCGTGCGGGACCGGCGTGGCGGCTGTCGGACCGAAGAACATCGCGTTCGCGCCGTCGAGAGTAGACTGCGCTGCCAGCACCTCCACGTCGCCGGAGCGGAAGACCGAGCGGGGGATCAGCGACCTGCCTTCGCGCTCGGACATGAGCGCGAGGTCGAACAGGAACAGTTGCTGCTCCGGCGCATTCTGCTTGACCCCTGCCGCGCGGACGATGACGACCTGCGAGAGTGCGAGCGTTAGGGCGAGTCCACCTCCGACGGCGCTTACGATCACCAGTCGCATGACGGGGCCTCGTGACGCCAGCCGGGGCCCGAGCACCATCGCCGTGGCGATCGCGAAGGCGACTGCCACGCCCGTCAGGGCGTTCTGCCGGACGGCGAGGCAAAAGAACCCGACGACGAGGACCCCGATGAGCGACCTGCGTCGCAAAGGCTCGGGCCCGCGGTGTGCAAGCGCGAGAAGGCCGAAGGCGAGCACCGACAGCGACAGGTACCACGTGTCGCGACCCAGAAGACCCATTCCGCCCAGAACCGGCGGAGACAGCATGACCAGGCTCGAGGTCAACGACGCGCCGAGAGGCCCGAAGCCGACCCTGGCGATCAGATAAGCGCCGACGAGGAAGGTTCCGATCTGCAGTGCGAGGATCCATCCGACACCCACCCCCAACGGCCAGACGAGCTTCCAGAGCCAGAGCAGGATGGGAGCGTGCTGATCGTTGATGGGGATCTCGCCCTGCGCCTGCTGCAGCATGTAGAACGAGTCCGCGCTCATGTGGCTCGGCCAGAAAGCCAGGCAGGCAAGGAGCCAGGCGACGATCAGCGGCGAGCGCGACGCGAGATACCTGCCCGCCGTCGCGGTCATGGTGTGCCGCCCTTCAGCGGGCATGGCCAATCCGCTGCGGCCGGCGAGCGAGGACCAGGTACTGCGCGCCGACGGGCGTCCGTGCGAGCGGCGTCTCCAACCGCCGCAGGCCGCGCAGGGCGCTCGGGAACACGAACTGGAAGTCGGTGCGGACGATCTCGAGGCCGTTGCGTCGCAGGAGCTTCCTGGCCACCGGAGCGCTAAGCGTCTGGGCGTCACGGTCGAACGGGATCCGCCGCATGATCAGTCGTGTCCCGGGGTTCCACGGGTTGTTCTCCCAGAACGCGAAGAGGCCCCCGGGCCGCAGGGACCGACGCACATAGGTGACCGCCGAGTCTCGTTCCTCCGGGGGGGATGTGATGGAAGACCCCGTTGCAGTAGGCGAGGTCGAACATCTCCTCGAGAGGCTCTTCGAGCGGGATGAACGCTGTGCCCGGCGAGGCGAAGTCGCGGCGTGCCACGTCGAGCAGCCCTCGGGAGACATCGGTGCCAACGACCGACTCGACCCCGTCGAGTCCGAGCAGCAACGGGGTCGTCGATCCTGTCCCACAGCCGAAATCCAGCGCTGCGCTGGGATGGTGCCCGAGTTGGAGCAGGCGACGCGCCGTCCACGTGACCCGCGCCTGGGCGAAGTAAGCGCCATCTTCCCCGGACAGGCTGATCCCCTTTTCGAGGGCCGCCTCGTAGTCATCGGCGAACTCATCGAACTCCGCCGGGCGGTTCATCGACGGGAGAGGCCCAGGACGCTGATGAAGAAGCCCGACAGCACGGTCTGCAGGCCAAGCGCCGTCAGCGTGACGCCAGGCACCACCAGACGCATGGTGTCCGCGTAATTGAGCTGCCCGAAGTCCCCAAGTCGCCATTCGTTGACGGCGACGAGGAGCAGGCCGATCCCGATGACGATCGCGACTGCCCCGACGAGGAGCGCGCGCTCGAGGGTCAGGATGCGCCCGACCTGATCGATCCGGGGGTCAGGGGGCAGCAGGCGCTCGCTGATCGCGAACACCTTCGTGGACAGCGCGAACAGGATCGACTGATACCCGCAGATCAGAGCGAGGCTCGAGACGAGGAGGGTGTGCGCATCGAAGTCGACGCCGAACGCCTCCAAACGGGGGAGCGCGAGGGCGTATCCAAGAGTGCCGAGCAGCAGCAGAAGCAGGCCGGGGAGCAGGAACAGCCATCGCGGGCTGTACAGGAGGAAGAACCGCAGCGTGCGCCACCCGTCGCGGAACGTGCGCAGATGGGGAGCATGCGCCTTCCGTCCGTCGGGATGAAGGGTGATCGGGACCTCGGCGATGTCGGCGCGCGTAATGCTCGACTTGATGATCATCTCCGTCGCGAACTCCATGCCCGTGCACCGCTGCTCCAACGAGGTGTAGTGCTCCTTGGTGAACCCGCGCATCCCGCAGTAGATGTCGTTGATGGGTGCGCGGAACCAGGTCCGGGCCATCCAGGAGAACATTGGGTTCCCCCAGCGGCGGTGCAGCACGGGCATGGCCCCCGGGAGCACGGTGCCGCCGCCTCGCGGCAGGCGGCAGCCCTGTACGAGGTCGTGGCCGTTGCGGAGCGCGTCGACGAACTTCGGGAGCTCGAGGAA
The DNA here is from genome assembly GCF_009707605.1 of Conexibacter sp. W3-3-2. Classification (NCBI taxonomy): domain Bacteria; kingdom Bacillati; phylum Actinomycetota; class Thermoleophilia; order Solirubrobacterales; family Conexibacteraceae; genus Conexibacter; species Conexibacter sp. W3-3-2. The sequence goes on from NZ_WLYW01000001.1 coordinate 3,879,816, forward strand.
GTCGTAGCTGTCGTCGGCGTCTCCCATCAGCACAAACCGGCCGCGGGCTGCGGTGATCCCACCCATCAATGCGCTTCCATAGCCGCGTGCGTGCACGTCGACGACACGAGCGCCCAGCTCACGCGCGATGTCCTGGCTCCCGTCGGTGCTGCCGTTGTCCGCCACGATAATCTCGGCCACCACACCGTGCGACTCGACCGCCTGCTGGGCCTTGCGAATGCAGGTCTCAAGCGTGTCCGCCTCGTTGAGGCATGGCATGACGACTGATAGCTCCGGCGGGGCGGCGCCTTCCATCGCGGGCGCGAGTCGCTCGAGGCTTTCGCCTACGGTGAGGTTCTGATCTGGGTGGATTCAAGTGGTCGTCGCAACGCCTCGATGTGAGGAGTCGCGATGGGACGGCCGGCTGGGTGGATGACGGAATTGACGGGGCGATCACCGATGAAGTCGCCGGGGCATCCGTCGCATCGTCGCGAGGTAGAGCTGTGGTTCTGGCGTGAGATCGCCAAGGGGCTGAGCAGCGAGGACGCCGCGGCGGCGGTTGGGGTCTCTTCGGCTGCTGGCAGCCGGTGGTTCCGAGAACGTGGCGGGATGGCCACGCTGCTGCGCGACCCGGCGACATGCCGGTACCTGTGTTTCGCTGAGCGCGAGGAGATCGCGTTGCTGCGTGCCGAGGGCCGCGGGGTGCGCGAGATCGCCAGGGAGATCGGTCGGTCGCCGTCGACGATCTCCAGGGAGCTGCGCCGCAACGCCGCGACCCGGGGCGGCAAGCTGGAGTACCGCGCGTCGGTGGCTCAGTGGAAGGCTGAGCTCTTGGCCGCCCGGCCTAAGACCGCGAAGCTCGCCGCCAACGAGCCGCTGCGTGAGTACGTGCAGCAGCGGCTCGCTGGAGAGATCTGCCGGCCCGACGGTGCCGTGTGCGGACCGCAGACTGCGCCGTGGAAGGGCCGCAACAAGCCGCATCGTGGAGACCGTCGGTGGGCGCATGCGTGGAGTCCTGAGCAGATCGCCGCGCGGCTGCGCGTGGACTTCCCGGATGATCCGAGCATGCGCATCTCGCACGAGGCGATCTACCAGTCGCTGTTCGTGCAGAGCCGAGGCGCGCTGAAGCGCGAGCTCGTCGCGTGTCTGCGTACCGGCCGCGCGCTCAGGGTTCCTCGCGCCCGTGTCGGTCAGCGCAGCAAGGGCCACATCACCGACGAGGTGATGATCACCGAGCGCCCGGCCGAAGCCGATGATCGGGCAGTACCCGGGCACTGGGAAGGCGACTTGATTATCGGCACCGGCCGCTCGGCGATCGGCACCCTGGTCGAGCGCAGCAGCCGCTTCACGATGCTGTTGCACTTGCCTGCCCCTGAGGGGGCGGGCAAGCGGCTCAAGCACGGGCCGGCCGTCACGGGCGCCGGCGCCGAGCAAGTCCGGGACGCGATCGCGGCCCAGCTCGCTGGGCTGCCCGAGCAGCTGCGCCGCTCGTTGACCTGGGACCAGGGCAAGGAGCTCGCGCAGCACGCTCGCCTGAAGATCGACACCGGCCTTCAGGTGTACTTCTGCGACCCGCAGAGCCCGTGGCAGCGCGGAACCAACGAGAACACCAACGGGCTGCTCAGGCAGTACTTCCCGCGGGGCACCGATCTCGCCCGGCACAGCCTCGAAGACCTCGCCGCGGTCGCCGACGCGCTCAACAGCCGGCCCCGAAAGACACTCGGCTGGAAGACCCCAGCCGAGGTCCTCGACGAGCACCTCGCCGCCGCAGAGTCAAGTCGCGTGTTGTGGTGTAGCTCGCTCGTCGGGTACATCGCGGCGTGTCAGGCCGTGTGGAGGGGGCTCTTCTCCTCTCGGATCGCGTTGGGGGTGTCGCTGAGGTGAGCCCGGAGGGCGAGCCGAGGCGAGACCCCCAACGCGTGCAGCCTCCAGCGGAGGGGGTCAGGCCGCAAGGCTCGCGACCTCCAGGTCGTGGACCTCGTCGGCGTCCTCGATGGGGCCCGCCAGGACGACCGCCATCGACTCTTCGGAGAGGTAGCGCCGGCAGGTCAGCCACTCGTCGTTCTGCTCGATCAGGACGGCGCCGCAGAGCCGGATCGCGGACGCGTCGTTGGGGAAGATCCCGACGACATCCGAACGCCTGCCGATCTCCTTGTTGACCCGTTCCAGCGGGTTGGTCGAGCGCAGCTTGCTCCAGTGCGCTTTCGGGAACGCGTAGAACGCCAGGAGGTCCTCTTCGGCAGCATCGAGCAGCTCGCAGACCTTCGGAGCGACCGGTGCGAGGCGATCGAGCAGTTCGCCGACGCGGCGGCGCGCCTCGGTGCCGTCGGCGGCCTGGAAGACCTCGCGCAGGCCAGCGCTGATCAGGCCGCGCTCGTTGCGGCGGCAGTGGCCGTGCATGTTGCGGACGAAGTGCACGGTGCAGCGCTGCCACGGCGCGTCCAGGACCTGCGCGATCGCCGCCTTCAGGCCTTCGTGGTGGTCGCTGATCGCGAGCTGCACCCCGTGCAGCCCACGGGCTTTCAGCGAGCGCAGGAACGCCACCCAGAACGGGCCCGACTCGACCTGGCCGATATCCAGGCCGATCACCTCCCGCACCCCGTCCTGATTGACCGCGTAGGCGACCACCAGCGCCTTCGAGACAACCCGGCCGCGCTCGCGGACCTTGACGTGCTTGGCATCCAGCCACAGGTACGGATAGGCGTCCGTGAGCTCGCGCTCACGGAACTCGGCCACCAGCTCGTCCAGATCACGACAGAGCCGGCTGACGCGGTCCTTGCTCATCGCCCCGATCCCCAGCTGCTCCACCAGCCGATCGACCTTGCGGGTGCTGACGCCGTTGACGTAGGCCTCCATCACCACGCTCACGATCGCCTGCTCACACCGGCTCCGAGGCTCCAGGAAGCTCGGGAAGTACGACGGCCCGGACCGCGTCCTGGGGATCGCCAGCTCGATGCTCCCCACCCGGGTGTCCCACGCCCGCTGGCGGTACCCGTTGAGATTCGCGACGCGGTCCTCGGACCGCTCACCGCGGCCCGCCCCGGTCAGCTGCGCGACCTCGGCCTCCATCAACTCACGCACGACCAGCGCGACCGCGTCGCGCAACAGATCTCCGTGCTCGCCGCTCATCGCTCGCGCAACGACATCGGCAGGGGTCATCATCCGGTCCTCGGCCATCGTGGTGCTCCATTCATCGATCCTGTGGAAGGGACCGACGAGCATGGACACCACGGTGGTCGGACTACGTCCGGACCCGGTGTCCTCCTACACCACTTCTACCGACGTGACCCGCCGCAGCCTGACGCGCCCCGCCTTCTCTGAGCAAGGAGGGGGGCCGTCACGGGCCGCGCGCGTGGCTATCGCCGCTGCGGCCTCGCCCTACGGGCTCGGCCTCCGCGACGACAGCCACGCGATGCGCTTCCAGCAGGACGCGGGGGCGCTACGGTTCGTTCACCAAAAGCCTGGTGTTGCGACGACCCCTTGAGTCCGGGCTGTCATTCCCATTCGCTTCGTCGAGCGTCCCCGGTTGTGAGTGTCACATACTCTTCCGGCGAAAGGTCGGCTGCATGATCCCCGCGGAAGTCATCTCGCTCGACCGCTTCCGGAGGCTCGGCGGACCCCGATGATGCACGCGCGTGCCAAGCGCCTCGCCCTCCTCGCGTGCATCCTCGGCTCGGCGGTCGTGTTCGTGGACTCGACGGTGGTGAACGTCGCGCTGCCCGCGTTGCAGGAGGATCTCGACGCGTCGCTCGCCGGGCAGCAGTGGGTCGTGGAGTCCTACCTGCTGACGTTGAGCGCGCTCATCCTCACCGGCGGCTCGCTGGGCGACCTGTTCGGCCGACGTCGCGTCTTCGCGCTCGGCATCGGCGGGTTCGGCGTCACGAGCGTCCTGTGCGCGATCGCGCCGACGGTGGAGACGCTCATCGCCGCGCGCACGCTGCAGGGCGTGGCGGGGGCGCTGCTGGTGCCGAGCACGCTGGCGATCCTCACCGAGATCCATCGCGACCCGCACGAGCGTGGTGCGGCGATCGGGTCGTGGACGGCGTGGACGAGTGGCGCGATCGCGCTCGGCCCGCCGCTCGGCGGCCTGCTGGTCGATGCGGTGTCCTGGCGGCTGATCTTCGCCATCAACGTGCCGGTGGTGGCGGTCACGCTGTGGTTGACGTTGCGGCACGTCCCGGCGCTGGCCCCGCGCACGACGGACGGTCGGCACGTCGACGTGGTCGGCTCGGCGCTCGCCGCGTTCGGCCTCGGCGGGGTGGTGCTGGGGATGATCGAGCAGCCGGTGCACGGCTGGGGCGACCCGCTGGTGTGGGCACCGCTCGGGCTCGGTGTCGCGCTGCTCGCCGGCTTCGTGGCGTACGAGCGTCGCACGCCGAACCCGATGCTGCCGCTGTCGCTGTTCGCCGAGCGGGGCTTCGCGGCCGCGAACGCCACGACGCTGACGGTGTACGCCGGCCTCGGGGCGGCGACGTTCTTCGTCGCGTTGTTCCTGCAGCAGGTGGCGGGCTACGACGCGGTGGAGGGCGGACTCGCCCTGACGCCCGTGACGCTGATGATGGTGACGTTGTCGCGCCGCTGGGGGGCGCTCGCGGAGCGGGTCGGCGCGCGGCTGCTGATGACGGCGGGCCCGGCGATCATGGCCGCGGGGATGCTCCTCTACCTGCGGGTCGACGAGCGCGGCGACTACCTGGCGGACGTGCTGCCCGCGGTCCTCGTCTTCGGCCTCGGGCTGTCGATGACCGTCGCGCCGCTGACGGCGGCGGTCCTCGGGGCGGTCGACGACCGGCACGCCGGGGTCGCCAGCGGGGTGAACAACGCGATCGCGCGGGTCGCGGGACTGCTCGCGATCGCGGGCGTCGGTGCGGTCGTGTCGGGCCGGCTCGGGGCGGCGACCTTCGGGGACGCGGCGCCCGCCGACGCGCTCGACGCCTTCCACGCAGGGATGGTGGTGAGCGCCGCGTTGCTGGTGCTGGGCGCGCTGACCGCCCTGCTGGCGCTGCGGCCGGGCGCCGCCGCGCGCTGAGGTCCGGCACAATCCGTGGTCGTGCGCGACCGTCTTCTCGCCTTCCAGGAACGCCATCCGATCACGCCCGAGCGCTACACGAGGATCGCGTTCGCGGCGCTCGTGCTGCTGTCGCTCATCGTGTTCACGGGCGCGGCGGTGCGGCTCACCGGCTCCGGCCTGGGCTGCCCGACGTGGCCGAAGTGCACGGAGACCTCGGTCCACTCGTCGCTCGACACGCACGGCGTGATCGAGTTCGGCAACCGGCTGCTGACGTTCGTGGTGTCCGCCGGGACGGTCGCCGCCTGGCTGGGCGTGTTCCTCGTGAAGCCCGCCCGCCCGGACCTGAAGTACCTGGCGCTGTCGCTCCCGCTCGGCGTGGTGCTGCAGGCGGTCATCGGCGGCCTGTCGGTCCTGTTCCAGCTCGCGCCGGGCTGGGTCATGACCCACTACCTCGTCTCGATGGTCCTGCTGATCTGGGCGTTCGACCTGTGGTGGCGCTCCTCGCGCTCGCCGGAGGAGGTCCGGGCCGCGGGCACCGACCGCACGCTCGTGATCGGGATGCGCGTCCTGTACGTGATGGCGTTCGTCGCGATCGCGCTGGGGACCATCTCGACGGCGGCCGGCCCGCACGCGGGCGCCTCGGGCACCGGGGAGTTCGTCGGCCGCTTCGACTGGTTCGGCGACGACACGCTGCGGCTGATCATCCACGTGCACGGCGTCGTCGTGACCGTGCTCGGCCTGCTCACGATCGCCGCGTGGTTCCGCGCCCGCACGCACGGCTCGCAGGAGCTGCGTACGACGCTGCTGCTCACGCTCGCGCTGATGGCCGCGCAGGGCGTCCTGGGCATCGTGCAGTACCAGCTCGAGCTGCCGGCCGAGCTCGTCTGGGTCCACGTGGCGCTCGCGACGCTCACCTGGGTGGGATTCGTGCACGGGCGTGCCGCCGCCGGCCGGCTGCCGGAGCGCGCGCCCGCGGCGCGCGAGATGGTCGGCCAGACCGCCTGACCACAAGAGCGTCTATGCGCCCACTTGCGGGCGGGGACCCCAACTCTTCGCCCGTTCGTGCGTTGGTGCTGCCGGGACCGGATGAACGACCTCCTGACGTTGACCGAGCGCCATGACGGCGACACCGTGGTCCTCGCCCTGCGCGGCGAGGCCGATCTGCTGACCGCGCCGCCGGTCGGCGACCGCGTGCGCGAGCTCGTCGAGGCGGGGGAGGAGCACCTCCAGGTCGACCTCACGGAGCTGAGCTTCCTGGACTCCACCGCGGTCGGCGTGCTGCTGCGCGCCCGGCGCGAGTCGGTCGACGCCGGGGCCTCGTTCGACCTCGTCTGCCCCGAGGGCCCGGCGCACCGCGTGCTCGACCTGCTCGGGCTGCTCCCCGCCTTCGGGCTCGCCGTCTAGGACGACCAGCCCCGCGCGCGGTCCTGTGCCAGCGCCCGCCAGAGCGCGAGGATCTCGCCGAGCGCGCGCGCCATCTCCCACGGGATGAGCCGGCCGCCGGCCACGTCGGCCCACGCGCGCAGCGGCTCCTCGACGATCTCCTCGCTGCGGAACCCCGGCGTCGCCAGCAGCCGCCCGAGCAGCTCGACGTCGAACGCCCAGCGGGTGCGGAACGGCCGGGCGAGCGCCGCCTCGAGCGCCGGGGTGCGGCGCAGCGCCTTGGCGCCGCACTGCGTGTCGTAGACCGGCAGGTCGAGCGCGAGCGACGCGACCGTCGCGTACACCCGCCCGAGGTAGTGGCGGCTGGCGGAGCGGCGGATGTCGCGGCCGAGCAGCGCGACGCGCGAGGCCAGCAGCACCGAGGTGTCCGGGCTGCGGTCCAGCAGGTCGAGCAGGCGCAGCATCTCCTCTCCGGGGGTGGCGAAGTCCGCGTCGAAGTAGGCGAGCCGCTGCGCGCCCGTGTCGAGTGCGGCGAGCAGTCCGTGGCGGACCGCCTCGCCCTTCCCGCGGTTGCGCGCGAGCGTCAGCGCGCGGACGTGCGGGCTGTCGGCGGCCAGCTCGGCGAGCAGTGCGGGGGTGCCGTCGGTGCTGCCGCTGTCCACGAGCAGGACGTCCGCGCTGTGGGTGAGCGCGAGGACGCCGTCGCGGGGCAGCCGTCGCGCCTCGTCGAAGCAGGGGATGACGATGGTCGCCCGGGCGGGGTCCGCCGGGGGCACGCCCTAGAGGACCGCGCCGACGATCGACGGCGCCAGCTGGACGGCCGCGAGGAGCAGCGCTCCGGTGAGCCCTCCGAGGACGACCGGGATCATCGCGGTGCGGCGCCGTCTCCAGGCGCGACGAGACCGCTCTCGGCGAGAGAAGGCGCTTGCGTAGATGTGCATGGGCCTGGCCATGGACGACACCCTCGTGCGCGATGAAACGTAGGGCGGCCCGCGGACGCAAGGATCGTTCGGCCCCGACCCCGCAAACTCCGCGGTACCGTTGACCGGGAAGACGACCACCGTCAGTGCTTGGGGGCAGGCATGGACAGCAGCAGGACCGGCGACGGCACCGACCGTCGACCGAGCGAGACCGCGCGGACGACCGTCGCCGCCCGCGTCCTCGGGGTGAGCCCGAACACGCTGCGCTCCTGGGAGCGGCGCTTCGGCGTCCCGGTCGCGCGGCGCAGCCCCGGCGGGCACCGCGTCTACGACCTCGGGGAGCTCGAGGCGCTGGCCGTCGGCCTCCAGGAAACCGGGGACATCCGGGCCGCGGTCGCCCGCACCCGCGCGATGGCGAGCACCACGCCGGCCCGCCAGGTGCTGACCGCGGCGCTGCGACGGTTCGCCGACGACGCGATCATCGACCAGCTCGAGCGCCAGAGCGTGCTGCGCGGGGTGGAGGCGACGCTCGACGAGCTGGTGGTGCCGGCGGTCGAGGCGCTCGAGGACGGGTCGGCGGAGCTCGAGCACGCCGGGCGGGTGGTCCGCCGCTGGTGCGAGCTCGTCGCGCGGCTCCAGCCGCCGGTGCGCCCGGACGCGCCGCGAGTGCTCGTGCAGGAGGGCGCCCCGGCGACGGTCGCGGTCGCCACCTCGGCGGTGCTGGCCCTCGCGGTGCGCCGGGTCGGGCTGCAGCCGCTCGTGCTGACCGTGGCGACCGGGCCGGAGGGCTGGGCGCGCGCGGTGCGCGTCACGCAGGCCCGGGCGGTCGTCCTCGGCGGACGCGACCGCGGCCGCCTCACGGCGATCGCGGAGCGCCTCGCGTCGGCGGCGCGCCCGCCCGCCCTGTGCCTGACGCACGGGGCGGTGCTGGACGCGGACCTCGATGTCGTCCGGCTGCCGCCCGGGACGGCGGCGGCGGCCCAGGCGCTCGCGGCGCTGCCGGGGCCGCCGACCGCGACGTCCCCGGGGGACGCCGCGGTCGCCTGACCGGGAGCCGTTCCCCGCCTACGCCTCGGCGCGGACCGGGGCCGTGGCGGGCTCGAGCGCGACCTCGAGCACCTCGCCGATCGTCATGACCGGGTGGAACGTCATCTGCTCGCGAACGTCCTGCGGCACGTCGTCGAGGTCGCCGCGGTTGCGCTCGGGCAGGATCACGTCGGTGATGCCGGCCGCGTGCGCGGCGAGCACCTTCTGCTTGAGCCCGCCGATCGGCAGCACCCGGCCCTGCAGCGTCACCTCGCCGGTCATGCCGACCGTGTGCTTCACCGGCCGGCCGCTGAGCAGCGACGCCAGCGCGGTCACCATCGTGACGCCCGCGCTCGGCCCGTCCTTGGGGATCGCGCCGGCCGGGACGTGCACGTGGAACTCGCGGTCCACGAACGCGTCGTCGGAGATGCCGAGCTCGTCGGCGTGCCCGCGCACGTAGGTGAGCGCGATCCGCGCGGACTCCTTCATCACGTCACCGAGCTGCCCGGTCAGCGTCAGCCCGCCGAGGCCCTTGCCGGCCATCTCCGTCGCCTCGACGAACAGCACGTCGCCGCCGACACCGGTGACCGCCAGGCCGGTCGCGACGCCCGGCACCGCGGTGCGGGCGGCCGCCTCCTGGAAGACCTTCTGGCGGCCCAGCGCCTCCCGGATCTGCTCGAGGTCGATCGTGATCGCGTCGGCCTCCTCCTGCTCCTGCGCGGTGCGGGAGGCGATCCGCGTGGCGGTCTTGCGCAGCAGCGTGCCGAGCTCGCGCTCGAGCTGCCGGACCCCGGCCTCGCGGGTGTACTCGGCGACGATCGTCCGCAGCAGGTCCTCGGTGATCGCGACCTCGCCCTCGCGCAGCCCGTTGCGCTCCCGCTGGCGCGGGAACAGGTAGTCGCGGGCGATCGCGGTCTTCTCCATGACGGTATAGCCGTCGAAGCGGATGACCTCCATGCGGTCCAGGAGCGGACCGGGGATGGTCTCCGCCTGGTTGGCGGTGGCGACGAACAGGACCTGGGAGAGGTCGAGCTCGAGGTCGAGGTAGTGGTCGCGGAAGGTCGAGTTCTGCGCCGGGTCGAGCACCTCGAGCAGCGCCGCGGTCGGGTCGCCGCGGTAGTCGGCGCCGACCTTGTCGATCTCGTCGAGCAGGATCACCGGGTTCATCGTCTTCGCGTCGCGCAGGGCGCGGACCAGCCGGCCCGGCAGGGCGCCGATGTACGTCCGGCGGTGGCCGCGGATCTCGGCCTCGTCCCGCACGCCGCCCAGCGACATGCGGACGAACTCGCGGCCCGTGGCCTTGGCGATCGACTCGCCGATCGACGTCTTGCCCGTGCCGGGGGGCCGATCAGGGTGAGGATCGCGCCCGACTTCTTGTCGGACTCGATCCCGCGTTCCCGCCGGAGCTTCTCGATCGCCACGTACTCGACGATGCGGTCCTTGACGTCGTCGAGCCCGAAGTGGTCGCCGTCGAGCGTCTCGCGCGTGAACTGCGGGTCGAGCTTCTCCTCGCTGGTGACGCCCCACGGGACGGCGATGAGCCAGTCGAGGTAGGTGCGGATCATCTGCGCCTCGGAGCCGCCGCCCTCACCGGCGCGCTCGAGCCGGGCGAGCTCCTTCTCGGCCTGCTCGCGGACGTGCTCGGGCATGTCGGACTCGTCGATCTTGCGCCGGTACTCGTCGACGAACGACGCGTCGTCCTCGCCGAGCTCGCGGCGGATCGACTCCATCTGCTTGCGCAGCAGGTACTCGCGCTGCTGCTTCTGGGCGCCGGACTCGACGTCCTCGCGGATGCGCCGACGGATCTGCAGCTGCGTGAGCCGCTCGCGCTGGTACTCGAGCGCCAGCTCGAGCCGCTCGGTGACGTCGGTGGTCTCGAGCAGCTTCACCTTCTGCTCGAAGGTCAGGTCGGGCGCGTAGCCGGAGGTGTCGGCCAGGGCGCCGGGCTCGGCGATCGAGCGGACGAAGCCGGCGATGCGGCCGTCGTCGCCGCGCAGCTCGAGCAGCTCGTCGACGACGGCGCGGTACTCGCGCTCGAGGTCGCGGGTCCTGCCGTCGACGGGCGTGGCGTCGGGGGACTCGGTGACCTCGGCGCGCAGCTTGCCCATCGGGTCGTTGTGCGCGGCGCCGATGATGCCGCGGGAGATGCCCTCGAGGACCGCGCCGCGCGCGCCTCCGGGGAGCCGGACGCTGTCGCGGACGGCGGCGATGGTGCCGACGGAGGCGTACTCGCCCTCGTGGCGGGGGACGAGCAGGACGCGGTCCTCGTCGCCGACGTCGACCGGGAGGGTGACGTCCATCGTCGGGAAGATGACCGTGTCGTCGAGCGGGATGAGCAGAAGAGACGCCATGTTGTACGGATCCTTTGAGGAGTTCAACCGTTGCTTGCGCAAACGGTACCACAGTGCGTATAGTGATCTGCGTCGAACGGACTGAGATCGTCTGCTTGCTGCGCTGAAGGTAGCAGGGAGGGGTGACCGGCTCCGCGACAGGATTCCCGCGCCGCTCGCGGAACGTGTGTCGAGCCTCACGGAGTCCTCACGTAACGCGACGCACGTACCGACGTTGAATGAGAGCCATGCACGCCTTCCACGCCCACGAGACCCTCAAGGAGCTGCGCGCCGAGCGCGACGCCGTGGTCGCGGGCGCCGTGACCCTGGACGGCCCGACCCTCGCGGAGCTCGACGAGATGATCCGCGAGGCCGAGGTCCACTGGGTCGGTGCCGCGGTCACCGAGATCGCCACGCTCCGCGCGCAGCTGTCCGGCCCGCAGGTCGGCTGACGCCGACCCAGGCCCGACCGACCGGTCGGTCGCCCTCAGCGCGCGGCGACGCGCGTCACGCCCGTGATCGTCCCCTGGTAGAGGACGCGTCCGGGCACGATCGTCGGCGCCAGCTGCAGGGTGTCCGCCGCCGCGCCCCGCCCGATCGTGCGACGCGCCGCGACCTCGCCCGTCTCGGCGTCCAGCGCCACCGCGTCGTAGGAGTCGAGCAGCCCCGGTGCGCCTCCGGGCACGAACGGCCGACGGTCGATCGTGTACAGCAGGCCGTCCCCTGTGCTCAGGCGCGGCACGGCCGAGGAGCGCACGCGGTTCTGCCACCGCACGTCGCACCCCACGCCACCCGGGCGCAGGTCCACCCGCGTCATCCCGCCGGTGAAGTCGGCGGTCGCGGGCCGCGCGGGCTCGACGCCCGAAGGCTGCGCGGGGTACGGGTAGCCGTAGGTCGAGGCGACGAAGATCGACCGGCCCGAGCCGACCGGCGAGTTCTCCGTGCCTGACAGGCCGCCGGTGAGCACGGGGATGTCGCACACGATCCGCGGCCGCTTGGCGCCGCGCCGCCCCCGGGCGGTCGGCCGGGCGCGCGCGGCCGTGTCGAAGACCAGCAGCCGCTCGTTCGGGGCGCCGTTGTCCGTGATCGCCAGGTAGCGGGCGCCGTCGCGCGGGCCGAAGAAGGTCGGCGTGGCGCCGGTCCCGCGGCTCAGCTGCCCCGGCTTGCGCGCCGGGCCCCGGTCGTAGGCGGCGCGCCACACGATCTTCGCGCGCCCGTCGCGCGTCGCGGTCAGCAGGTACAGCGCGTGGTCGGTCGCGATCGCGGTCGCCCCGGGGGCCGTCGCGATCGAGTTCGCGACGATCTCGCCCTCGCCCAGGCGCAGGGTCTGGACCTCCTCGGTCCGCGGGTCGACGAAGCCGACGACGCCCCGCGCCGTGGCGAACCACACCCGCCCGCGCCAGTCCGGCGCCGAGCCGACCACGCCGCCGCACGCCTCCGGGCACAGCCGCTCGAGCGTCCGGCCCACCGGGATCGAGGATGCGATCCGCAGCCCCGGTCCGTCGTGCGCGACGCGCAGGAGGTTCGCCTGCCCGTCGAAGACCACGACCCGGTCCTCGTGGTCGAGGTACGGGTAGACGCCGCCGAAGACGTTCCCCGAGGCCGACAGCGCCAGGGACGCCACGGGCGCGCCGGTCGCCGGGTCGAGCTCGTACACCGTCGGGCGCCGGGTCGTGATCGCGGTGCACAGCGCCAGCGGGACCCCGTCGCGGCCCTGCAGCACGGTCGGGCACGCGGCGCCGAGCGTCTGCGCCCGGACGTCCAACGGCCCCGTCCCGGGTCCCGGGAAGGGCGTGGCGTCGGACTGCGCGCTGTCGCCGTGCATCGTCGCCGCGCCGGTCGGGGCGGTGAACGGGTTCGGTGGAGCGAACGGGCCGAAGGCGGCCGAGGCGCCGGGGGCGCAGACGAGTAGGCCGAGCGTCGCGAGCAGGGCCGGAGTCAGGAGCAGGAAGCGCACCCCTCCATGAATACAACAAAACCGATCTGAATTACTGGTAAGCGGGCTCAGCCGCCGCGGCGCCGGCGCAGCGCGCGCCAGCCGTTGCCCACGATCGCGTGGGCCAGGGTGACGGGCGCCGGCTCGCGCAGGTCGGGGTTGCGACCCGCGCCGATGCGGTGCAGCTGCCGGGTGTGCCAGTAGAGGTCGACCAGCCCGTCGAGCTGCTTGTGCCCGAGCTTCTTGTCACCGGCCCGGATGCTCGTGCGTGACCCGTCCAGCAGCCCGGCGGGACCGTCCGTGTCGACCGCGAGCGGGCGTCCGATCCCCACGACGTCGATCGCCCCGGAGGCCAGCGCGTCGCGCATCGCCCCGACGTTGCGGAAGCCGCCCGTGAGCATCAGCGGGATCGCCGTGCGCTCGCGGACCTGCTCGGCGTAGTCGAGGAAGTACGCCTCGCGCTGCTGCGTCGAGGTCGCCGCCTCCAGCCCGACCATGGCGGGTGCCTCGTAGGTGCCGCCGCTGATCTCCAGCAGGTCGATGCCCTCCGCGCCGAGCGCCTCGACGACCGCCATCGACTCCTCCTGCGTGAACCCCCCGCGCTGGAAGTCCGCCGAGTTGAGCTTCACGCCGACCGCGAAGCCCGGCGAGACCGCCGCGCGGATCGCGCGCACCACCTCGAGCAGGAAGCGCATCCGCTTCTCCGGCGTGCCGCCCCAGTCGTCCGTGCGCTGGTTGGCCAGCGGCGAGAGGAACTGGCTGACGAGGTAGCCGTGCGCGCCGTGCACCTGCATCCCGTCGAAGCCCGCGCGCTCCAGCACCGCCGAGGTCGTCGCGAACCGCGCCACGACGTCCTCGATCTCCGCGCCGGTCAGCTCGCGCGGGGTGACCGAGCCCGGCACCTTCGGGCGCACCGGGGACGGGCCGACCGGGTGCTTGCCGGCGATCCGCAGCGCCTGCCGGCCCGGATGGTTGACCTGCGCCCAGACCTTCGCGCCCCCGGAACGCGCCGCCGTCGCCCAGCGCGTCAGCGCTGCGAGGTCGCGGTCGTCGTCGATCACGACGTTGTGCGGCTCGCCGAGGTGGTCGCGGTGCACCATCACGTTGCCGGTGATCAGCAGCCCGGTGCCGCGGCGACCCCAGCGCTCGTAGAGCCGCTCCAGCGCGGGCGTGGGGCGGTTGCGACGGTCGCCGAGCTGCTCGCTCATCGCCGCCTTCGCGAAGCGGTTCGCGAGCTCCTGGCCGTTGGGGAGCCGCAGCGGCGCGGCGAGCGGGTCGGCGCTCCCGGTGCTCGCGGGATCGTGCGCGGTGTCGGTCATGGGTGTGGACCATCGCACACGACGCGTCCGGCGAACGGCACGCGGGTAGGGTCGCGACATGAGCACGACGAACCGCCAGATCCGCCTCGCGTCCCGCCCGGTCGGCCTCCCGACCGACGAGAACTGGACGCTGACCGAGGAGCCGGTCGGCGAGCCGGGCGACGGCGAGATCCTCGTCCGGATCTCGCACATCTCCCTGGACCCGGCGATGCGCGGCTGGATGAACGAGGGCCGCTCCTACATCGCACCCGTCGGGATCGGCGACGTCATGCGCGCCGGGACGGTCGGTGAGGTCGTCGCCTCGCACCACGACGCCTTCCCCGTCGGCTCGCACGTCGTCGGGGCGCTCGGCGTGCAGGAGTACGCGATCAGCGACGGTCAGGGCCTCACCCGCGTCGACCCGTCGCTCGCGGCGCTCCCGACCTACCTGGGCGTGCTCGGGATGACCGGCATGACCGCGTACTTCGGTCTCCTCACCGAGGGGCGCCCCCAGGAGGGCGACACGGTCGTCGTCTCCGGTGCCGCGGGAGCGGTCGGCTCGGTCGTCGGGCAGATCGCGAAGATCAAGGGCTGCCGCACCGTCGGGATCGCCGGCGGGGAGGACAAGTGCCGGCTGCTGATCGAGGAGTTCGGCTACGACGCCGCAATCGACTACAAGGCCGCGGACGTGCCGAAGGCCCTGCGCGAGCTGGCCCCGAAGATCGACGTGTACTTCGACAACGTCGGCGGCGAGATCCTCGACGCGGCGCTCGCCCGGCTGAACCTCGGTGCGCGCGTCGTCATCTGCGGCGCGATCAGCCAGTACAACGCCACCGAGGCCGTCGCCGGTCCCGCGAACTACCTGTCGCTGCTCGTCAACCGCGCGTCGATGAAGGGCATGGTCGTCTTCGACTACGCCGACCGCTACGCCGAGGCCGCCAAGGAGATGGCCGGGTGGCTCGCCGAGGGATCGCTCGTGGCCCGCGAGGACGTCGTCGATGGCGGCGTCCCCGCCTTCCCCGACGCGCTGCTACGCCTCTTCCGCGGCGAGAACACCGGGAAGCTCGTGCTCGCCGTCTGACGATTCGGACAACGCCCGGCGCGGATCTTGTCCGAGTTGCAGCGGACCGTTCCGGCGTGGGAGGCGTACGGTTCCCCGACGGCCAGAGTCCAGTTCCGGCCGACGGTCAGCCAGCATGCAGCTCCCCCAGTCGCGGTCACCGATTCCCGGGCCGGATCCGGCGCCCCCTCCCCGGGTGGCCGTCGTCGCCCTGCCCACAGCGCCCCTGGCAGAGGGGTTCCTCGCCCGCGTCGAGGCGGCGGTCGCGAGTGGGGTGAGCGGCGTGGTCCTCGAGGGCGCGCCCGGGTCCCTGTCCTACGGTCACGGGCTCGCCGCGCGCTCGGCCCACGAGCAGCTCGCGCGGCAGGGGCTGCGCACGGTCGTGGTGGCCGACCCGCACGGGGACGCGCGAGCGCTCGACGCCGCCGCCTACCAGGGGGAGCGCGCCACCACGCTCGCCGCCGCCCTCGCGCTCGTCACCGACAGCGGGCCTCGTCCCGCGGACGACACCGCCACCGGCGCGGCTCCCGTTCCGCTGCCCGGCGCCGGGCGCTTCCCGGCCGCCCGGCCGGTCCCGGCGCAGCCCGAGCCGCTGGCCGACGAGACGCTCCGCGCACTCGCCGAGCTCGGCATCGCGCTGCGCACCGGGATCGTGCTCGCCGCCCGCGCGGGCGGCCTCGGGGTCGTCGAGTTCCTCGTGCTGGCCGATCTCGCGCTTGCTCCCTCGCGGGTCGGGCCGCTCGCCGAGCGGTTCGCGCTCAGCGAGGGCGAGACGCTCGACCTGCTGACCCGCCTGCGGGACCTGCGGCTCGTCGAGACCGCCGACGGTCACCACGACCTCACCGCGGTCGGCCGGGAGGTGCTCTACGCCCCGGCGCGCGAGCTCGTGAGCGACCTGGCGGCCGCGAACGCGCAGCTGCCGTCACAGGCCCGCCGGGACACCGTCGCGCTGCTCGGCCGCTGGCGCGCCGCGCACGAGGCGCACAACCGGCGCCTGCGGTCCTGGCTGCGCGGCGCCCGTCCCTCCCGCTGAGCGGGGCCCCGGCGTCCCGCCCGGCGCGGGCAGGACGACCGGTGCGCGAGCGCTTCGGGCTCAGGCGAACGGCGACCGGCGACGGTCCGCGAGCAGGTCGTCGACCGCGACCCGCAGCGCCTGCTCGACCTCCACGTCCGGCCGGGCGCGGACGGCGTCCGCGGCGCGCGTGAACGCTGCCGTCGTGAGCGCGTGCTGGCGGCTGCGCCGCACCGTCGCGCGAGCCACCCGGCGGTGCACGTCGGTGAAGTGCCGCAGCCACAGGTCCTCGAGCGCCCGCTCGTCCCCGGCGGCCAGACGCTGCGCGTCGGCGCGGTCGTCGCCCCGCGCGAGCTCCGGCTCACGGGCGACCGGACGCTGCACCCAGGCAAGGCGGTCCGCGTACGCCGTGGCGATCCGCGGCAGCTCCGGGATCCGGGCCGGCGCCGTGCCACCGGCGGCGCGTCGGTCGACCGCGGGCACGTTCGCCGGGTCGGGGCTGGCGGAGCGCCGGTCCAGGACGACCTCGACACCCGGCCAGTGCGCGAACCAGCTGCGCAGCGGGTGGTAGAGCTTCGCGAGGTCGGCGGGGACGACGCAGTAGACGACGGTGCGATGGCTGCGAGGAGCCACGACGGCGGTGTGCATGCTGAACCCTCTCCGTGGGTGTGTGTGCTGACCGGGCCGCGGTCCGTGCGGCCCTGCCCGTCGATCGGGTCCCGCGCGGTGCGCCTTGACGGGTCCCGGGCGACCGTGGACGACCGCCCGGGCGGCGCATCCCCGAAAAGGAGGAGGTCCAGGGCCCCTGGACGACGGAGGCCCCGCCCGGTGATCCGGACGGGGCCTCGGAGGTCATTGGGGCCGGAGGGCGACGCCTACTGGTGGCGCAGGTAGCCGCCGCAGTGCGGGCAGCTCGCTCGATCCGACACGCGTGCCGCAGGCCAGAGCCGCAGGCACTTCGCACAGAGGACTTTCATGGTCCTCCTTCCTTCGTCATGGGTGATTCCGTTCCTACGTTCATCGGCACGCACCGGCCGTCGCTGAAGGCCCGGGCGTGCTGAGGGAGGGATACCCGGGACGGGACCCTCCAACCGTCCTACGGCCCGGCGCGGGCGCCCGATCGCGCGGGCGCGCGCCGCGCTCAGCGACAGGCCGCCAGACGGCGCGTGGTGGTGCGCGTGCGGCCGCGGTCGTCCCGGGTGGTGATGCGGACCGTGACGGTGCCGCGCGCCGGGCGGCGCACCCGCACCCGTTGCAGGTCCCGGCCGCGGACGACCTGCGCCCGTCGCGCACCGACCCGGATCACGGCGCGCACGATCCGCCGCCCGGGGCGGGCGCGCAGCGCGAGCGCCGGGCGCGCCGTGCACGCCCGCGGCGGGGCGCCGACCGCGGTCGGCGCGGGCGGGCACGAGGCGGTGACGTAGCAGCGCAGGGCCGGCTCGGCCTCGACCTGCCCGGTCAGCAGGCGTGGCCCGACGTTCGACGCGATCCGCGCCTCCTCGGTCAGGAACTCGTTCGCGGCCACGCCGGGCATCAGCGCGGGCAGGCACACCGCCGGCGGGGCGGAGCGTCGCAGGTCCGCGGGCGCTCCCGGATGGCGGATCGCGTCGATGGCGACCGCGTAGGCACCCGGCGAGGCGATGATCGCCAGGTGCTCGGAGACGTCGGTCGGGCACACGTCCTGGACGGCGACGTTCGTGACGTTCGGGCCCGCGGGCAGCACCGACAGCGCCCCGTCCACGTTCGGGGTCACGACCTCGTCGGTGCGCGTGAAGATTGCCGTGTACGCGATCTCCGGGAAGGTCTGCTGCCGGGAGTTCAGGGCGGCCATGAACGCCGAGTCGCGTCGCTGCTGCCACGCGGCGGGCACGCAGCGACCGATCGCGCACGCCCCGGTCGCGACGGCCGAGCCGATGTTGTTGAGCGGCGCGAGCCCGACCAGCGACGAGATCATCGGGCGGATGTCCGGCCAGAAGCGGATCGCCCACCGCGGCAGCGTGCTCGCCCCCTGGCTCCAGCCCAGCAGCACGACCCGACGCCCGCTGCGGGCGTGGATCCGACGCACCGCGTCGACGACGTACTCGGCGGCCACCTGGATGTCCCCGTTGGTGTGCTCGGGCAGCGTCACGTCGCAGGCCGGAATGCCCTGCGCGGTCAGCACCTTGCGGTAGTTCCAGTCGAACGCCTCGCCCGGGTCGACCGTCGTGCCCGGGATCAGCAGCACGACGTCGCGCGACGCCCCGGTGATCTCCGGGCAGCGCAGCGACGCGTCCAGGGCCGCACGCGGCACCGACAGCGCCGGACCGGGCGCATCGACCGGCGCGTAGGGCGCCGCCACCGCCGACCCGGCCGCCGTCGTCATCGCCACCGCGAGCCCCAGCAGGACCCCTCGCCTCCCCGCGCTCCTCCGCATGGCCGCGAGCCTAACGAGGGTGGGGGGCGCGCGTGTCTGGTCGGGTGCGGGTGTCGGTGCGGGTGTGGGTGGTCCGCCTCGCTGCGGTGGGCCGCCTCCGGCGGCCCACCGGATGTCGCTCGGCGGACCACCCACACCCGCGCGGACACCCGACCGGTGCGGGCGGCGGCTTGGGGAGCAGGCGGGGCAGGCGCCTGCTGCTCGTCGGGAGCGTCGTGGGCGGGGCGCCGTGCGCCACGGTCGTCTGGTGCGTGATGCGCAGCTGCCGTCTTGCGAGCACGCCGATCCCGAGCACGCTGCGGGAGGCCTGGGTGGGACGGGATGCCGAGCGGCATCCGGTGCGCCGCCGGAGGCGGCGTGCCGCAGCGAGGCATTCCGTGCCACCCAGGCCTCCCGGAGGCGGCGTGCCGCAGCGAGGCATCCCGACCCGCGCGGGCCGATCGGACCCGACCCGGGAACGAGAAAGGGCGGCCAGTAGGCCGCCCCTCCCGTCAGGTCAGAACCTCCGTCCGAGGATCAGCCGCAGCCGGTGTTGTAGCCGCAGCTGGCGCAGGTGTGGCAGGCGCCGGTGCGCTGCATCGTCGCGTTGCCGCACTGCGGGCACATCTCGCCCGTCGGGCTCGCCTTGGCGACGGCGGGCACGACGCTGATCGGCGGCAGCTCGAGGCCGGTCGCCGACGCGGCGGCCTGCGCGGCCTGGTTCGGCGGCGTCTGGCCGTCGGTGTCCGGGCGGTACGCCATGTCGTTGACGGCCTGCTCGGCACGCACCGCCGGGGTCAGGATCCCGAGCTCGCGCTGCACGTCGACGTCGCAGAACCGCGACGCCAGCCAGCGCATGATGTAGTCGGGCAGCGACTTCGCGAACGGGATCTCCGCGTTGCCGGTGATGCCCTCCGGCTCGAAGCGCATGTAGGCGAACTTCTCGACCAGGGTCTCGAGCGGGACGCCGTACTGCAGCGCGATCGAGATCGAGGTCGCGAACGAGTTCATCATGCCGCGGAGGGTCGAGCCCTCCTTGCCGATGTCGGTGAGGAAGATCTCCCCGACCGTGCCGTCCTCGTACATGCCGGCGGTGATGTAGCCGTCGTGCCCGGCGATCGAGAACTTGTGGGTGAGCGACTGGCGCTCGCGCGGCATCCGCCGGCGGGCGGGCGCCTCCTTGGCGGCGGCGATGAGGCCGGCGGCCTTCGTCTCGACGAGCGCGTCGAGCTCGGCCTGCGTGACGACGAGGGAGCCCTCCGGCACCTGGATCGTCTCGCCGGTCGTCGCGTCGACCGCGGTGGACTCGGAGGTCGAGTGCACCTGGATGTTCTTCGAGCCGTCGCGGTAGATCGCGAGCGCCTTGATGCCGAGCTTCCAGGCCTGGACGTAGGCGTCCTCGATGTCCTCGACCGTGGTCTCCTCCGGCATGTTCACCGTCTTGGAGATCGCGCCCGAGATGAACGGCTGCACCGCGCCCATCATCTTGATGTGGCCCATGTGGCTGATGGCGCGCTCGCCGACGGCCACGTCGAACACGGGCAGGTGCTCGGCCTTGATGCCGGGCGCCCCGACGATCGTGTTGTGCTCGGCGACGTACGCCTCGATCTGCTCGATCTCGTGGTCGGCGTAGCCGAGCGTCTCGAGCGCGAGCGGGACGGTGCGGTTGGCGATCGTCATCGAGCCGCCACCGACGAGCGTCTTGTACATGACCAGCGAGAACGCCGGCTCGACGCCGGTGGTGTCGCAGTCCATGAGGAACGAGATCGTGCCGGTCGGCGCGAGCACCGTCGCCTGCGCGTTGCGGTACCCGTGGACCTCGCCGAGCGCCACCGCCTCCTCCCAGGAGCTGCGCGCGGCCGCGAGCAGGCCCTGGTCCTCGCAGGTGCCCTCGGGGATCTGGTACGAGGCGTCGCGGTGCATCCGCATGACCGCGTTGTGCGGCTCGCGGTTCTCGTCGTAGCGCTCGTACGGGCCGATCGCGGCCGCGATCTTCGCGGACTGCGCGTACGCACGGCCGGTCATCAGCGCGGTCAGCGCCGCAGCGGTGCCCCGGCCCTCGTCGGAGTCGTACGGCATGCCGTTGGCCATCAGGTAGGCGCCGAGGTTGGCGTAGCCCATGCCGAGCTGGCGGAACGCGCGGGCGTTGACGCCGATCTCCTCGGTCGGGTAGCTCGACGGGCCGACGATGATCTCCTGCGCGAGGAACACGACGTCGATCGCGTGCTGGTAGGCGGCGACGTCGAGCGAGCCGTCCTCCTTGCGGAACTTCATGAGGTTCAGCGACGCGAGGTTGCAGGCGGAGTCGTCGACGTGCATGTACTCCGAGCACGGGTTCGACGCGTTGATGCGCCCCGAGTTCGGGCACGTGTGCCACTCGTTGATGACCGTGTCGTACTGGACGCCCGGGTCGGCGCAGCGCCACGCCGCGTCCGCGATCTCGCGCATGAGCTCGCGCGCGTCCATCGCCTCGCCGATCGGCTCACCGGTCAGGCGGGCCTTCGTGCGCCACTCGCGACCGTCCTCGACGGCCTCCATGAACTCGTCGGTGACGCGCACCGAGTTGTTGGCGTTCTGGTACTGGATCGACAGCATGCCGTCGCCGTCGAGCGACATGTCGAAGCCGGCCTTGGCCAGGGCGCGGGCCTTGTCCTCCTCCTTGGCCTTGCACCAGATGAACTCGCGGATGTCCGGGTGGTCGACGTCGAGGACGACCATCTTCGCGGCGCGCCGCGTCTTGCCGCCGGACTTGATCGTGCCCGCCCACGAGTCGGCGCCGCGCATGAACGAGACCGGGCCGGACGCGGTGCCGCCCTTGCTCAGCTGCTCGCTGCTGCCGCGGATGTTCGAGAGGTTGATGCCCGAGCCGGAGCCGCCGCGGAAGATGCGACCCTCGCGCGTGTTCCAGTCGAGGATCGAGTCCATGGTGTCGTCGACCGAGAGGATGAAGCAGGCGGAGCACTGCGGCTGCTCCTCGAACCCGACGTTGAACCAGACGGGCGAGTTGAACGCCGCCATCTGGTTGAGCAGGATGAACGAGAGCTCGGCCTCGAACGCGTCGCCGTCCTCGGCGGTCGCGAAGTAGCCGCGCTGGCGGCCCCAGTCGGCGATCGTGCCCGCGACGCGGGTGATCATCTGCTTGACCGAGCGCTCGCGCGCGGGCGAGTCGAGCTGGCCGCGGAAGTACTTCTGGGCGACGATGTTCGTCGCGTTGAGCGACCAGGACTTCGGGAACTCGACGTCCTTCTGCTCGAACGACCCGACCGAGGCGGTGCGCAGCTCCCACTCGACCTGGTCGAACGGGTGGACGCCGGGGGTCGTGAAGAAGCGCCGGACGGCCAGCGGCTCGCCGCTCCGGACGTCGGTCGAGAGTGCCGTCTGCGGGGTGGTGTCCATCAAGCCTGCTCCTCTTCCGGCCACCTGATCCCTGGCGGGGCGGCCACATGGGGGTCTGTTCGTCGGGCTGAGGAGTATCCGACAGGGGTCGGACGGCAACCGGGGGGTCGGAGACGAAAAGCCCGGACCTTGCGGACAAAGAAATTCTACCGCGGGGGGAGCGCCGACCAGACGACGTAGCGCCCGTCGCGGAACAGCTCGGGCTCCCCCTGCATGCAGGCCACCAGGGCCCGCCCGCGGGGGTGTCGGGCTGGATCTGGGCGATCACCCAGCCGCGCGCGCGGCGCGCCCGCGTGGTCGCGCAGGGCTCGTCCGCCGGGATCAGCAGGACCCGGTGCTGCAGGCGCTCGCCGACGAGCGAGCCGAGCACCGCGGGGGCCATCGCGACCTCGCGGCCCTCCCCGATCGTGAACGTCGGGTCGCGCAGCAGCGCTCCGAGCACCGGCCGGTCGAACAGCTGCAGGCCCGCGTGGCGCAGCAGGTAGCCCTCCGCCTGACCGGCCATCACGAGCGTCGCGAAGCCCGCCGCGACCACCGGCGTGAGCCGGCGCACGGGCACTCGTCCCTCGAGCGCGGCGACCCGCGGGGCCGCCCCGACGACGGCGGCGCCGAGCAGCCCGCCCGCGACGATCGTCGCGACCGACGGCGTGTACGGGAAGCCCAGCTCGGCCATCCGCAGCAGTGACGCGACGAGCGACAGCATCAGCACGCCGGTGCCGACCCGGCGCGTCCACGTCCCCGCGCCGGAGGTGGCGACCGCGACCGCGACGGTCGCGCAGGCCAGGGCCGGGAGCAGGTAGCGCGTCGCGCCGACCGCGAGCTCGTCGGACTGGATGCCCGTGTAGGGCGCGTTCATCCAGAAGAAGACCCCGAGGACCGTGGCAGCGGCGAGCAGCAGCGCGGCGCGCGTGCGGCGCAGCAGCGGCACGAGCAGCGCCCCGACGAGCAGCCAGAAGCCGCCGGAGACCGTCTCGAGGTAGAGGTCGGCGCGGCCCGAGAGCATGCCGGACGGGTCGTCGAGGAACGAGGCGTCGAAGCCCCGCAGCGCGGGCGGCAGCGGATCGCTCCCCGGGCCCTCGACGAACGGCCACAGCGGCGAGCCGTGGTCGACGAGGTTGCGGGTCATCCACGCCAGGCCGACGACGGCGCCGAGCGCGACGCACGGCGCGAGCGTCCGCGCGGCGAGCGGCAGCAGCGACGCGCGGGCGTGCCACGCCGCGGTCCCGAGGGCCAGCAGCAGCAGCGGGGCGGGCGTCGTCTTCGTGCCGACGGCCAGCCCGGCGGCGACGATCGCGGGACCCAGCAGCGACGGTCGCCGGGTCGACGCCGCGCAGAGCGCCGCGCACACGACCGCCCAGGTCAGGGCGGGCAGGTCGGTCAGCGGGCCGCCGAGCTGCACGGCGACGAGCGGCATCGTCAGCAGCGCGGCGGTCGCCACCCCGGTCACGAGCCGGTCGACGCCCAGCGCACGCAGCCCGCAGACGGCGGCGAGGGCGGCGAGCGCCCAGAGCATCGGCGACCACACCGACATCGGGACGAGGCTGTGGGTGATCCCGGTCATCCACGCGAGCGCCACCTCGTTGGTCAGCGGGTAGTTGCCGACCGGCAGCCCCTCGATCAGCGGCGTCGCCGCGCCGGTGTCCCCGTCGGGCATCCACGACGCGACGAGCGGCAGGTGGTAGATCAGCCCGTCGACGTCGAGGTGCGGGAAGCGCAGCTGCCACGACGTCCACGCGACCCACGCGCCCGCCGCCGCCCCGATCGCGAACCGCGCGGCCTGCGGCTGGGCGGGCCACCAGGCGCGCCAGGCGCCGAGCAGCGGCGCGGCCGGTGCGGGGAGCACCTCGCGCGCGAGGACCCAGGCGAGCACCGCGCCGGCGAGCAGCAGCACCGGCGAGGCGGCGAGGTCGACCCGGCCGAGCGCCAGCGCCTGGGCGACCGCGACCGCGACCGCCAGCGGCGCGGCGGCGACGAGACGCAGCAGCCCGTCCGCCCCGCAGGCGGCGGCCGCGCGCAGGCCCGCGGCGCCGAGGGCGAGGCACGCCGCGACGAGCGCGGCGTGGTGGATCAGCGGCGACACGCGCCGGATCGTATGGCGCACCGGCGCGCGGTGGCGCCGCGGGCCCGCTTGCGGGGACCGGCGACGGGCGCGCGCGCACTATCGTGCGCGGCCCGTGACGACCGAGGCGACAGCCGACCCGACCGCGTGCGCCTGGTGCGGCGTCGGCTTCCCGATCGGGGCGCGCCGCGTGCCCGGCGGGCTGCGCTGCGAGGCCTGCGGCGTCGTGACGACGGCGCCGTGGCCGACCGACGACGAGCTCGACGCCGCGTACGCCGGCTTCTACCGCCCGGAGTCCGGGCGGTTCTCCGGGCCGCTGGATCGGCTGCTGGCCCTGAGCCGCGGACGCCTCGCGACGCACCTCGACGCGGTCGCACCCGCGGGACCGGTGCTCGACGTCGGGGCGGGGGACGGCACGCTGGTCCGCGCGATCCGCCGCACCGGCCGGGACGCGATCGGTCTCGAGCGGGCACGGCCCGACATGCGCGACGCCGCCCCCAGCGACCTCGAGGCGGAGGACACCCGCTACGCGGCGGTCGTCTTCTGGCACGTGCTCGAGCACCTGCGCGACCCGGCCGACCAGCTCGCCGCCGCCGCACGGCTGCTGCGGCCCGGCGGGATCCTCGTCGTCGCGGTCCCCAACGCGGCGAGCCTGCAGGCCCGCCTCTTCGGCCACGACTGGCTCGCCCTCGACCTCCCGCGCCACCTCACGCACCTGCACCCGCGGGCGCTCGAGACGCGCGCGCACGAGCTGTCCCTGACCGTGCTGCGGCGCAGCCAGCTGCGCGGCGGGCAGGTGCTCTTCGGCTGGATCCACGGGCTCACCCGGCGCCTCACCGGCCTGGACCTCTACGACGCGATCCGCCGCGCGGAGGCCCAGCAGACGCCGCACACCGGTCCGCGCCGGGCGCTCACGCTGCTCGCCGGGACGGCGCTCGCGCCGCTCGCGCTGCTCGGCGTCGCGGTCGAGGTCGCAACACGGCGCAGCGGCACCATCTACCTTGAGCTGCAGCGATGAGCCGCGAGGGCAAGAAGATCACGGTCGTCATGCCCGCGCGCAACGCGGCGACGACGCTCGAGAACACGGTCGGCGCGATCCCGCCGGACTGGGTCGACGAGATCCTGCTGGTCGACGACCACAGCTCCGACGACACCGTCGACGTCGCGACGCGTCTGGGCCTGCGCGTCATCTGGCACCCCCACAACACCGGCTACGGCGGCAACCAGAAGACCTGCTACCTCGACGCGCTCAACCGCGGCGCCGACGTCGTGGTGATGCTCCACCCCGACGGCCAGTACGAGCCGCACCTGATCCCCGACATCGTCCGCCCGATCCTCGACGGCGAGGCCGACCTCGTCCTCGGCTCTCGCCTGCTCGACCCCGACGGGGCGATCGCCGGGGGATGCCGCGCTGGAAGTACGCGGCCAACCGCTTCCTCACCGTCGTCGAGTGCCGCGCGCTGGGCGTCGAGTTCGCCGAGCTGCACACCGGCTACCGCGCCTACAGCCGCGACATGCTCCTCGGCGTCCCGTTCCTGCGCAACGCGCTGGACTTCAGCTTCGACAGCGAGATGCTGTTCCAGGCGATCTCGCTGGGCTTCCGCGTCACCGAGGTGCCGGTCCGCACGATCTACCACGACGACGCGTCCTCGGTGGACTTCCGCAACGGCGTGATCTACGGGACGAAGACGCTCGTGGCGCTCGCGCGCGTGAAGCTCCACCAGGCCGGCGTGTGGCGGTCGCGCAAGTACGAGCGGGTCGTCAAGCACGAGAAGCCCGAGGTGGCCGCATGAGCGGGAAGGTCGTCACCGGCGAGCGGGTCACCACGCCCGAGGGCGGGTTCAACCCGACCTGGCAGCGGCACGTCGCCGCCTACCGCGGCGCGGCCACGCTGCTCGACGCGGCCGGCGTCCCCGCGGACGCGACCGTGCTCGACGTCGGCTGCGGCATCGGGCACAGCTTCACCGAGCTCGCGCCGCGCCCGACGATCGGCGTGGACCTCGACGCCGGGGCGCTGGCCGGCCAGGACCGCGAGACGCACGTCGCGGACATGCGGGCGCTGCCGTTCGCCGACGGGTCCTTCGACGCGCTGGTGGCGATCCAGTCGATCGAGCACGTCCCCGACGCCGACCGGGCGCTGGCGGAGTTCGCGCGCGTCCTGCGCCCGGGCGGCACGGCGGTGCTCGTGACCCCGAACCGGCTGACGTTCGCGCGGCCCGACGAGATCATCGACCCGTACCACTACGTCGAGTACGACGCGCAGCAGCTGCACGCGGCGTGCGCGCCGTTCTTCGGCGGCGGGGTGGAGGTCGTCGGTCTGTTCGGCAGCGACCGCTACCGGGCGCTCGTCGACGCGGAGAAGGCGAAGCTCGACCGGCTGCTGGCGAAGGATCCGCTGCGGCTGCGGCGGCTCGTCCCGCGCCGCGCGAAGATGGTCCTCTACGACCGGCGGCTGACCGCCGAGCGGCGCCGCGACCCGGATCCGCGGGCCGCCGAGATCACCCCGCAGGACTTCCACGTCGGGCGCGAGGACGTCGACGCGGCGCTCGACGTCGTGGCGATCTGCCGCCGCGCCTGAGCGCTCAGGGCGCGGTCAGCGCGAGCACGATCAGCCGGGCCGCCTCGTCGGCGACCGCGGGCACGCGGGCGTCCCACGCGGTGTCGGTCCGCCAGGTGTTGACGAGCCCGAGCAGGGCGCCGGCGAGCGCGACCGCGGTGAGGTGGTGGTCGCGGTCGGGCAGCAGCCCGGCCTCCACGAGCCGTGCGGCCT
Organism: Conexibacter sp. W3-3-2; assembly: GCF_009707605.1. Lineage (NCBI taxonomy): Bacteria > Bacillati > Actinomycetota > Thermoleophilia > Solirubrobacterales > Conexibacteraceae > Conexibacter > Conexibacter sp. W3-3-2. The sequence goes on from NZ_WLYW01000001.1 coordinate 3,906,385, forward strand.
CGAGCTCGATCAGCGCGACGAAGCGGTCGATCGCCGCCTGGCGGGCGGCCTCGGCCTCGGGGCTGACGCCGACGGTCTCGACGAGCGCGACGCGCGCCCAGCGCCGGTCGGAGGTCATGACCTCGAGGTAGGCGGAGCAGGCGGCGTGCGCGCGGGCGTGGAGGTCGAGGGGTTCGACCGCGGCGAGCGCCGTGACGACGGCGGCGGTGGCGCGCTCGTTGAGCTCGTCGTGCAGCGCGACGAGCAGGGCCTCGCGGGAGCCGAACTCCTCGTAGAAGTTGCGCGTCGAGACGCCCGCGGCGGTGCAGAGCGCCTCGATCGTGGTGCCGCGGAAGCCCTGCGGACCGCCGAACGCGTCGAGCCCGGCCTCGAGCATCCGCGCGCGCCGGGCGGCGCGCCGCTCGTCGGCGCTCTGCTTCCCGTACTGCCGTCCCGCGGTCGCCATCCCGCACAGCCTATCTGGTCAGCGAGCTTGCCAAACGCGCCGGGGGCGGGTAGCGTCGCATCTGGTCATGACCCCGACCAGATGATCGGGGTCGCAACAACGAGGCAGGAGAGAGCCCGTGCGTCCCACCGTCCCCGCCGTCGTCCTCGCGCTCGCCGCGGTCGTCCCCGCGACCGCCGGCGCCGCCACCCCGACGTTCGCCCCCTACGTCAGCACCCCCGACCGGGAGCGGCCTCGGTCCGGGCCCGGCACCGCTGGCCACCGTCGCCGCCGACCTCGACGCCGACGGTCGGCCCGACGTGGTCACCGCCGGGGACTTCGGGCAGGGCGAGCTCATCGCCCTGCGCAACCGCGGCGGCGGCGACTTCGGCGCGCCCGCCCGCGTCCCCGGCACGACCGGCGCCCAGGCCGTCACCGCCGGCGACGTCGACGGCGACGGCGACGGCGACGACGACGTCGTCGCCATGACCGCCACCCAGCTCGTCGTCCTGCGCGCCCAGGACGGCACGCTCACCGCCGGCGCGCGCCTCGGCGTCCAGCTCGGCGCCCAGCTGCAGGTCGTCCTCACCGACCAGGACGGCGACGGCGACCTCGACCTCGCCGTCCCGAGCTTCACCACCGTCCAGACGTTCCGCAACGACGGCACCGGGAGCTTCACCGCCGGACCCCGCGTCCCCGTGCCCGGGGCCACGTCGCTCTCCGCGGTCAGCCCCGCCGACCTCGACGGCGACGCCGCCCGGGACCTCCTCGCCGCCGACGGCGGCACGGGCGTCGTCCACGCGCTGCGCGGCCGCCCCGACGGCGGCTACCTGTCAGCGGCCGGGTCGCCGCAGCGGGCTTCGGCCTCGAGGACGTCGCCGCGATCGACCTCGACGACGACGGCCGCGACGACGCCGCCGCGATCGGCTCGTTCAGCTTCACGCTCGCGACGGCCCTCGGGGACGGCCGCGGCGGCTTCCGCTCCCCGCTCGCGACCCTGCGTCCCGGCGGCTCCGGGCCAACGAGCGCCGGCGTCGGCGACCTCGACGGCGACGGCCGCGAGGACCTCGTCGTCTCCACGATCGCCACGCCCGCGCCCGTGCTGCGCGTCCACGCCGGCGACGGCACCGTCCGCCCGCCGCTCGTCGCGTCGCTGCCGACCGGGATCGCCCCGCAGAACCCGGTGATCGCCGACTTCACCGGCGACGGGCGGCCCGACATCGTCGTCGCCGGCCCCGACCGCATCGACCTCCTGCGGAACACCACGCCGTGACCCGCCGGTGCCTCGCGGCCCTCGTCGCCGTCGCCGCGCTCGCCCCCGCGACGAGCGCGCCCGCCGCGACGCACCGCACCTGGCACGTCGACGCCGACGCGGCCCGTCCCGGCGACGGGACGGCCGCGCGGCCGTTCGCGACCCTCGCCGCGGTGGAGGCGGCCTCCCGGCCCGGTGACCGCATCGTCGTCGGGCCCTCGCTCACCGCCCTGGACGGTGGCCTGCGCCTGCAGCGCGGGCAGCGCGTCCAGGGTCTCGGCGACCCCCACGGCGGTCCCGGGGTCCCCGCCGCCCGGATCACGAACACCGCCGCGGCGCGGCTCGACGGGGACGCGGTGCGCCTCGCCGACCAGACCGCGGTCCGCGGCCTGCGGATCGAGGCCCCGCGGCGCGGCGGCATCTACGGGCTCGACGTCGCGCGCGCGACCGTCACCGGCAACGACGTCAGCGGCCACAACGTCTCCTGCACGCGTGGCTTCCTGATCCCGCCGTTCGCCGTCCCCACCACCGTTCCCGGGGTCGGGGTGCCGATCCGCGACGGGCTCCACAACGGCTGGGCCGCGATCATGGTCGACGCGGCGCGCGGCACCACGAACGTCACCGTCGACCGCAACCGCGTCCACGACGCCGACTGCGGCGACGGGATCGACGTGCGGATCTCGGGGGACGCGCTGGGCCGCGTCCGGATCCGCGGCAACGACGTGCGCGAGCTGCGCGAGGGTCCCGACTTCGAGTCCGTGCTGGCCATCGGCCTGCAGACCCGCGACCGGGCGCGGCTCGTCGCCGTGCTCGACGACAACCGCCAGCGCGGACTGGGCAACGACGAGGACCTCGGCGTCGGGCCGACCGGTGCCGACAGCGAAGGGGTGTTCGTGAACCCCGTCGGGGCCTCCCGCCTGCGCGCGACGATCACCCGCAACGACTACCGCCACACCCCCGGTCGCGGCGGCTTCTCCGCCAACGGCCTGGAGGTCGTCGCCATGGGAGAGGGCTCGCGCGGCCTCGTGACCGTCCGCGACAGCCACTTCTCCGGCACCCCCGGGGACGTGCTCGAGCTGCTCGCGCTCGGGACCGGCGCCCGCCTCGCGCTGCGCCTGGAGCGCGTCAGCGCCACCGGATCGACGGGCTTCGCGGGCTCCGGGTTCGGCGACACCGTCGCGATCCCCGGCAACAACGGCGACTGCCTCATCGCCGCCAGCGGCGGTGCGCGCAACGCGATCGACCTGCGCGTCCGCGACAGCGTCCTGCGCGGCTGCGCGAACAACGGCCTCACCTTCGGCGCCGCCGTGGCCAACGGGCGCGGGCCGAGCGCGTCGCTCGACGGCGAGATCACCGGCACCACGATCCGCGCCAACCGCGGCGCCGGGCTGCGCGTCGGCAACGTCGCCGGGCTCGACCGGCTCGCGCTGAAGGTGCAGGACAGCGACCTGTCGGGCAACCGCGGCGCGACCTCCTCACCGGCGAACGTCGTCGCCGAGGACCTCGGCACCACCGGCCGGGCGACGATCGACCTCGGCGGCGGACCGCTGGGCTCCACCGGCGGCGTCTGCCTCGGCGGCGGCCCGCTCGACGTCGCGCTCGTGCGCTACGACGTGCACCTGCGTCACGCCTGGTGGGGGCGGCGCGGAGGGCCCGCGCCCGGCCGCACGCTCGCGGTCGGCGGCCGCCTCGACGCCCGACAGCCGCTGGACGCCGCCCCGGCCCACTGCGGCCGGGACGCGCCGCTCAGCGGCCGAGCCGCACCCAGTCGGTGAAGTCCGCCCACGTGCCCGACATGCGCCAGCCCGCCTCCTGGCAGGCGTGCCGCAGCCGCGGCCACGACGCGGGCTCCCACGCCAGCGCGCGCGCGATCAGCCAGACGAGGCCGAGCAGCGCCAGGAACGCGCTCAGCACGCCCAGGCCCACGACCGCGGCGGGCAGCCCGTCCGAGTTGCCGGACGCCGGGTCGGCCTGGGCCGCCTGCTTGATCGCCCCGTCCGCAGCCGCCTGCGGCGGCGCCGGCGCCGGGTCGGGCTGCGGCGTCGCGCCCTGCGGCGTGGCGGTAGGCGCCGGGGTCGCCGCCGCGGGCGGCTGCTCGCCGCCGGTCGCGGGCGCGGCGCCGCTGCCGCCCGACCCGCTCGAGCCGCCGCCCGAGGTCGCCGGGGCGGCCGCTCCGGCACCGGCATCGCTGCCGCCGCCGGAGCTCGGCTTCTTCGCGCAGTTGCCGTTGGCGCGGCTCTCGATCGCGAGCGTCACCGCCGCCGGGAAGTCCGGGGCGTACTGCTCGATGTCCGGCGTGACGTTGTCGCGCGCCTCCTTCAACTCGGCGGCCGAGAAGCTGCACGGGTTGATCGCGCCGTCCTTCTGGAAGTCCTTGTAGACGTCCTCGAACGCGTCCGCGTGCGCGGGCGCCACGGGCGCGAGCAGCACCAGGGCGCCGAGCACCAGGGCGACGGCGCTGCGCGCACGGCGCAGGGGGCGGACGGGGGACGGCGAGCCGCTCACCTCCCCGATGCTACCGTCGTGCGCCGGTGCAGGCCGTCGCTTCCCAGCCCACCCGCGCCGTCGGCGCGACCACTCCCGCGCTGTCCGACGCGCACCGCGACGGCCGCCGCGTGCAGATCGGGCTCCTGCTCGTCGTCCTCTACGGCATCTTCCGCAACGGCGCTACCGGTCTCGACGCCGCCGCCTGGACGATCACGCTGGCGGCCCTCCTCGGGCTCGCGGTCGTGGCGGTCTCGCTGCGTCCCGGCGGCCCGCGACCGCGCACCGCGCGGGGTGGGCGCGTCGGCCTCGCGCTGCTCGCCGCGTTCGCGCTGTGGAGCGGCCTGACGTTCCTGTGGACCGTCGAGCCGTCCGGCACCTGGCGCGAGCTCAACCGCGCGGTGCTCTACGCGATCGTCGCCGCCACCGCGATGGCGGCCGCGTCCCTCGCCGGGGACCGCGCGATCGAGCGCACCGCGCTCGGCCTGCTCGCCGTCGCGACGCTGACCGCCCTGTGGGCGATTGCCGGGAAGCTCATCCCCGGGGTCACGCTGTTCGGGCTCGTCGACCTCGACCACACCCGCGACCTCGCCCGCCTGCGCGCGCCGCTGGGCTACTGGAACGCGCTGGCGCTCATCTGCGTGCTCGGCATCCCGATCGGGCTGCGGCTCACGACCGACCGGGCGCGCAGCCCGCGCGTGCGACTCGGGGCGCTCGCCATCCTCTTCCTGCTCGCCACGACGCAGCTGATGACGTACTCGCGCGGCGGGATCCTCGCGCTCGTCGTCTCGATCGGACTGCTCACCGCGCTCGGCCCGCACCGCCTGCGCACCCTCATCGTCGTCGCGGTCGTCGCCGCCTGCGCCGCCCCCGGGCTCGTCTACGCGTTTGAGACCGACGCGCTCGTCGGCAACGGCGTCCCGCTCGACACGCGCGAGAGCGCCGGGCTGAAGCTCCTCGCGATCCTCGTGCCGTGCCTGCTCGCACTGCTCGCGATCGGCTGGGGGCTGCTGCGCTCGGAGGACCGCGTGCGCTGGACCGCCGCGCAGAGCCGCCGGGTCTGGCGGATCGTCGGGGTGCTCGCCGTGTCCGCCGCGTTCGTCGGCGCGTGCGTCGCGATGGCCGAGCACGGCGGCCCGCGCGGCGCGCTCGACTGGGCGACCTCGTCGTTCACCGAGGAGGCCAAGGACGAGCAGTTCGACCCCAGCCGTGTCGTCACCGCGAACTCCGGCAACCGCTGGACGTGGTGGAAGGAGGCCGCGGGTGGGCTGCGCGACCGGCCGCTCGGCGGCTGGGGCGCCGGCTCGTTCCCGGTCGTCCACAAGCTCTACCGCGACGACCAGCTGAGCGTCGTGCAGCCGCACTCCGTGCCGCTGCAGTTCCTCGTCGAGACCGGGGTCGTCGGTGGGCTGCTCGCGCTCGGGGCGATCTTCACCCTGCTCGGCGTCGGGTACCTGCGCGTGCGCGACATGCGCCCCGGCCGCGAGCGGGAGCTCGGCGTGACCCTGCTCGCCGCCGGCGTGGCCTGGACCGTGCACGGCATCTTCGACTGGGACTGGTCGCTGCCCGGCGCGACGCTCCCGATGATGGTCGCGATGGGCACGCTCGTCGCGCTGCCCGCCCGCGCCGTGCCCCCGCGCGAGCGCAGCGTCGAGGCGCTGCTCGGCTCCTCCGCGTCCCCCGGCCGCTGGGGCCTCGTCGCGCTCGCCGCGCTGCTGGCGGCGGCGGCGATCGGGTCGGCGCAGCTCCCCGCGCGCGCCGAGAGCGTCGCCGCGGAGGCCGAGACGATCGCCGGCGACCGGCAGGACCCGGTCGCGCTCGAGCAGGCCGCCGCCCGCGCCGACCTCGCCGCCCGCCTCGATCCCGTGTCGGTGCGGCCGCTGTTCGTGGCGGCCGCGATCGCGCAGGGCCGCGGCCGGCTGATCGAGGCGCGCCGGCTGCTGCTCGACGCGGTCGACCGCCAGCCCTACAGCGCGGAGGCCTGGTACCGCCTGGCGCTCGTCGCGCTCGCGCTCGCCGACTTCGAGGGCTTCCAGGACGCCGCCACCCGCGCGCTGCGCAACGACCCGTCCAGCGGGACGGCGCTCGGGCTCGCGCGGCGCGCCGAGCTCGCGCGCACCCCGACGTCCGCGTCCGCGACCGCGACCGGCACGCCGCTCGCCGCCGCCGGCGCGGTGGCGCCCGTGGGCGTCGCCCCGGCGCCGACCGACCCGACCGGCGCCGCCGCGCCGACCGGCGCGGCCGGTGTCGCGCCGACCCCGGTCCCGACGCCGACGCCCGCGCCGACCGTGACCCCGGACGCGGTCGCGACGCCGGGCCTGCCCGCCTCGCCGTAGCCCGCCCGGCGGGTCCGCCGGTCGGGCGGACGCCGGTCCCCGGGGCCGCTCAGGAGTCGGGCGCGACGAGGATCGGGACGATCCCCTTCAGCAGCGCGTAGCCCGCGCCGATCGCCACGAGGACGAGCAGAACGCCGATCACCCGCTCGCTCGGCAGCCACCGCGACGTCGCCGTGCGCGTCGCCGGCCGTCGGCGCTGCGGGCGCTGCGCGCGGCGTCCCCGGCCCGGGCGCGCGTTGTCGCGCAGCGCGAGCAGCTCGGCCCGACGCGCCGCGCTGATCTGGACCGGGGCGGCCACCGGGGCCTGCGCCTCGTCGTCCTCGGGGAAGACGAGCTCCTCCTCCAGCTCCCGCGTCGGCCGCGCCGAGCGCGTCCTGCTCGAGCGTCGGCCCGTCCACGTCGAGGTCGCCGTCCCCGTCGCCGTGGGGGAAGAGCTCCTCCTTGGACGGGACCGGCTTCCCGGCGCGGCGGGCCGCGCGACGGGCGTGCTTGGCGGCCTTCTTCTGGCGCTTGCGCTCCTGGGCGGCGGCCTGCTCGCGCGCCCGCTCGGCCCGCTCGCGCGCCTCCTCCTCGCGGGCGAGCTCCTCCTCCGCCAGCTCGGCACGCTCCTGCGCGTCCCGCTCGGCCTGCTCGAGCTCGGCGGCGTGCGCCTGCGCGGCCGCGAGCTCGGCGTCGGCCGCCGCCTGCCGCTCCGCCTCCACGCGCGCCGTCTCGGCGGCGGCCAGCGCCTGCTCCTGCGCCGCGTCGCGCGCCTCCTGGGCCTGCTGCTCGGCGACCTCGCGCTCGTGGGCCTGCCGGTCGGCGAGCTCCTGGGCGGCCTGGGCCTGCTGCTCGGCCAGCGCGCGCTCGTGCGCCTCGCGCTCCGCGGCCTCGCGGGCGGCCTGCGCCTCCTGCTCGGCGAGCTCGCGCTCGCGCGCCTCCCGCTCGGCCTCGAGCTGCGCGGCGCGCGCCTCCCGCTCCGCCGCGGCGCGCTCCTGCGCCGCCGCGGCCGCCTGCGCCTCGGCCTCCGCCGCGGCGGCCCGGGCGACCTCCGCGGCCGCGGCCGCCTCGTCGGAGGCCGCCGACAGCTCCTCGACCCGTGCCTCGAGCACGGCGCGCGCCGCCGCCTCCGCGTCGGCGCGGCCCGCCTGCTCGCGCGCCGCCTCCAGGGCCACCTCGAGCTCCTGCTCGGTGCTCTCGCGCGCCCGCAGCTCGACCTCGGCCCGCTCCTGCGCCGTGAGCGCGGCGGCCTGTGCCGCCTCCAGGGCGCGCGCGACCCGGTCGCGCTCCTGCGCCGCCGCGGTCGCCTGCGCCTCGGTCTGCTCGACGAGCGCCTGGATCTCGCCGGCCTCGCGGTCCGCGGCGTCGGCGTCCCGCTCGGCCTGCAGGCGCAGCTCGGCCTGCTCGCGCGCCCGCCGCTCGGCGTCGGCGGCCTCGTCACGGGCCGCGCGCGCGGCGACCTCGAGCTGCTCGACCCGCTCCAGCGCGGCCGCCGTCTCCGCGTTCGCGGCGGCCACCGCGGCCTCGAGCTCCTCGATCTGCCGGTCGGCGAGCTCCTGCGCCTCGGTCCGGGCGGCGAGCGCCGCCGCCTCGGTCTCCTGCACGCGCCGCTCGGCCGCGGCGAGCGCCTCGGTCGCGCGGCCCAGCTCGGCCGCGAGCGTCTCGGCCGCCTCGTCGGACTCCTCGCGCACGGCGACGAGGTCGGACGCGAGCGACGCCGCCGTCTCCCGCTGGCGCGTGGCGGTCTCGCGCAGCTGCTCGACCTCCGCGGTCAGCGCGGCGATCCGCTCCTGGGCCTCGCGCTCCTGCGCCGCTGCAGTCGCCTGCGCCTCGGCGAGCTGGCCGGACACGTCGGCGACGTGCTCGGCGTCCGCGCGCGCCTGCTCGTCGCGGGCGCGACCGGTCGCCTCCAGCTGCTCCTCGAGCGCCTGGATCCGGGCGCGCGCCTCGTCGAGCTCGCGCGCACGGTCGGCCGCCTCCTGCTCGGTCGCCGCGACGACGGCGGTCGTCCGCTCCACCTCGGCGACCGCCTCCGTGCGGGCCTGGCGCGCGGCGTCGGCGGCCTGCTCCAGCTCGTCGACGCGGGCCTGCAGCGGCGCGACCTGCGCGGCCTGCGGCTCGAGCTCGGCGACCCGGGCCTCCAGCGGGGACAGCTCGTCCAGCCGCGCGCGGAGCGCCGGCAGCGCCAGCGCGTCGGGCTCCAGCTGCTCGATCCGCCGCTCGGCGTCGGCCGCGCGGGCGGTCGCCGCGGCGAGCGCGGTGCGCGCGTCCTCGAGCTCGGCCTGCACGGCGCCCGCGCGGAGCGCGTCGGGGCGCAGCGTCTCGACCTGGGCGACGAGCTCGTCGACGCGCCGCCCGGCCTCCTGGGCGCGCCGCTCGGCCTCGTCCAGCGCGGTCCGGGCCAGCGTGAGGTCCTCGCGCGTGGCGTCGACCTCCTGTGCCGCCTCGCGCTCGCGCTCCTGCAGCGAGGCGCGCGTCGCCTCGAGCTCGGTCCGCAGGGCGGTGCGCTCACCGGTCGCCGCGTCGAGTGCCGTGCGCAGCTCGGTCGCCTGCGCCTGCGCGGCGTCGAGCGCCTCGCGGACGGTCGCCGCCTCGCCGCCGGCGGTGTCGAGCTGGGTCCGCAGCTCGGCGGCCCGTCCGTCGGCCGCCTCGAGCCGGGCGCGCAGCTCGGTCGTCTCCGCGGTCGAGCGCTCGAGCGTCTCCCGCGCGGTCGCGGCGTCCGCGGTCGCCGCGTCCAGGCGCCCGCGCAGCTCGGTCGCCTGCACGTCCGCGGCGTCGAGCGCCTCGCGGACCTCGGCGGTCTGCGCCGTCGCGGCGTCGCGCTGCTCTCGCACGGACCGCGCCTCGTCCTCCAGCGCGGCGAGCCGGGCGCGCGCCTCCTGCAGCTCGGCCGCGGTCGCGGCGGCCTGCTCCTGCGCCGCACGCAGCTCCTCCTGGGCGGCCTCGGTCTCGGCGCGGGCCGCGGTGAGGTCCGCGTCGGTCTCCTGCGCGTCGCTGCGGACCTCGTCCGCGCGGCGCTCGGCGTCCTGCGCGGCCTGCCGGGCGGCGGCGAGGTCGGCGCGCGCCGCCTCCTCGCGCTCGCGCGCCTCGCGGGCCTGCTGCTGCGCGGCCGCGGTCTCCTCCTGGGCGCGGGCGAGGTCGGTCGCGGAGACCTCCGCGGCCTCGCGCGCGGCCTGCGCCTCCGTGTCCGCCTCCTGCGCGCGGGCGAGCGCCGCGGCCGCCTCGAGCGTCGCGCTCTCCGCGGCGGCGCGCGCGTCGGCCAGCGACGCGTCGCGCTCCGCCACCGTGCGGGTCAGGGCGTCGCGCTCGGTCCGCAGCTCCTCGAGCTCCGCGGTCAGCTGCTCGCGCTCGTCGCCGAGATCGTCCAAGCGCGCCGCGGTCTGCTCGCGCGCGCGGTCGAGCTCCGCCGCCCGCGCCTGCGCGGCCTCCTGCGCCTCGCGCAGCGCCGCCACCTGCGCGTCGCGGTCCGCGGTCAGCTCCGCGACCGCCGCCTCCGCCGCGGCGAGTCGGGCCGTCAGCCGGTCGCGCTCCGCGGCCGTCGCCTCCTGCTGGGCGGCGAGCGCCTCCTGCGCCTCGCGGGCCTCCGTCGCGCGCGCGTCGAGTGCGGCGCGCACGCGGTCGTGCTCGTCGCGCAGGGTCGCGAGCTCCCCGGTCGCGCGATCGTGCTCCTCGCGCAGGTCGGTCAGCTGCGCCAGCGCGGCCGCCTCCTGGTCCCGCAGGTCGGACAGCTCCGCGTCGGCGGTCGCGATCCGCTCCTGCGCCCCGTCGCGCTCCTCGCGCGCCCGGGCGAGCGCCTCCTGCGCGGACCGCAGCTCGTCGGTGAGCTCCTGCAGCCGCGCGGATGAGGCGTCCTGCTCGGCCGCGAGCGCGGCAAGCTCCGCGGCGGTCCGGTCCCGCTCCCCGGAGACCGCGACCAGCCGCGCCTGCAGCTCTTCGCCGCGCGCGCCCAGCTCCTGCTCCAGCGCGGAGCGCGCGTCGGCCGCCTCGGTCGCGAGCCGCTCCGCCGCGACACGGCGATCCGCCTCCTCGACGGCGCGCTGCTCGGCCGCCCGGAGGCGCTCCTCGGCCTCCTGGGCCTGCGCGATCGCCGCCGCGGCCCGCTCGGTGGCCAGCGCCGCCTCGCGCTCGGCCTCGCGGGCCTCCTCGCGCGCGTCCTGCGCGCCGACCCGCAGCTCCTGGGCCTCCTCGAGCGCCTGCGCCGCCCGCTCCTGCGCGGCCTCGCGCGCGGCGGTCTCGTCGTCCAGGCGCTCCCCGGCGTCCTGCGCGGCCGACCGGGCGGCCTGGAGCGCCGACCGCGCCTCCTCGAGCTCCCCGGTCAGCCGGGTGACCTGCGCCTCCAGGGCGGGCACGGCCTCACCGCGCTCCTGCGCCTCCTGCGCGGCGGTCCGGGCGGCGGCGAGCGCCGTCTCGGCGTCCTCGGAGCGGGACTGCAGGGTCGCGAGGCGGTCCTGCGCCTCGGTCAGCTGCCGCTGCAGCGACTCGCGCAGGTCCCCGGCCCCGACGAGCTCGCCAGTCAGGTCACGGATCTGGGCCTGGGCGTCGGCGAGCTCGCGCGTCGCGGTCGCCGCGCGCTCGCGCAGCTGCTCCGCGGAGGTTCGCTCCGCCGCCAGCGCACCCTCGAGATCGCGCGCGTGGGAGACCGCGCTCTCCGCCTCGCGCGCGGCCTGCTCGGCCCGCTCGGTCGAGCTCGCCAGCGACGCCTCGGCCTCGTCCGCGCGCTGCTCGAGCTCCTCGACGCGGCGCAGCAGCTCGACCTCGCGCTCGGCCAGGCCGTCCGCCTCCGCCGCGCGCTCCCGCAGCCCCGCGATGCTCTCCTGCGCCTCGCGGGCGTCGCGCTCGGCCCGCTCGGCCCGGATCTCCGCCTCGGCGGCCCGCTCGGCCGCCTCCTCGGCGGCCTGCTCCAGCTGGGCGGCCCGCTCGCGCGCGTCGGTGGTCCGCTGCTCGAGCGCCAGCAGCCGGCTCTGCGCCTCTGCGACCTGCGCGTCGAGCACCGTCGCCCGCTGCGCCTGGGCGGCCGCCTTCTCCCGCAGCTCGGTCTGCGCGGCGTTCGCGCCCTCGAGATCCCGGGCCAGCGAGGTCGCCTGCCGCTCGAGCTCGGCGGCGCGCCGCTCCGCCTGCTCGGCGCGCTCCGTCAGCTGGGCGGCGACCGACCGGGCGAGCTGCGCCTCCTCGTCCAGGGCGGCGGACCGGGCCTCGGAGCGCTCCGCGCGCGCGACCGCCTCCTGGGCGGCGCGGGCGGTCTGCTCCTCCAGGCGCGCGGCGCGACCGCGCTCCTCCTCGAGCGCCGCGCGGACCTCGGCGAGGGTCGTCTCGAGCTCCTGCGCCTGCGCGGTGCGCTCGCGCGCCTCGTCGCCGAGCGCCGCCAGGCGCTGCTCCGCGTCGCGGGCGCGGGCCGCCGCCGCGTCCAGCTCCTGCGCCAGCCGGGTCGCCGCCGCCGCGTCCTCCTCACGGCGGGCGAGCGAGTCCTCGAGCTGGGCGATCTGCTCGGCGGTCACCGCCGAGCGCTCCGCGGCCTCCCGCGCGCGGGCCTGCTCGCCCTCCTGCGAGCGCGCGAGCTCGGCCCGCAGCGCGCGCAGCTCGTCCCCGCGCGCGACGACCTGCGCCTCGAGCTCCTGCACCCGCGTCGCGGTCTCGCCCGAGCGCTCCAGGGCCTCCGCCAGCTGCTCCTCCAGCGCGCGGGCGCGCTCCTGCGCGGTGAGCGCCTGCTCCCGTGACCGGGCGGCGAGCTCCTCGGCGTCCTCGAGCGCCGCGACCCGCTCCCGGGCCCCGGCCAGCTCGACCTGCAGCTCGCGCAGCTCGGCCTGCACGCGGTGCGCGGTCGCCTCCGCCTCCTGCCGCGCCCCGCCCTGCGCACGCAGCCGCTCGCGCGCCTCGTCGAGCTCGGCGGCCGCCGCCTCGGCCGCGGTGCGGCGCAGCCGCTCCTGGTCCAGGGCGCCCTGCAGCGCCTCGGTGCGCGCCGCCTGCGCGCGCGTCTCCTCGAGCTCGCGCTCCAGCGCGGCGACCGCCTGCTGCGTCCGGGTCGCGGTCTCGTCGGCCTCGGCCGCCCGCTGCTGCGCGGTCTGCGCGGCGCGCTGCAGCTCCTCCAGGCGGCGCTGCGCCTCGTCGGCGCGCGCGTCGGCCGCCTGCCGGGCCTCGTGCGTGGCGGCGAGCCGGCCCTCCAGGGACCGCTGCGCGTCGTCGCGACGACGCAGCTCGGCCGCGGCGGCCGCCGCCTCCTCACGGGCGCGGGCGGCCTCCTCGATCGCCTCGCGCGCCCGCTCGGCGAGCCGCTCGTTCTCGGTCTGCGTGCCCTCGGCCTCCGCGAGCGCCTCCGTCGCGGTCTCGCGCGCCCGCAGGGCCTCCGCCTCCGCGGCGGCCGCCTCCTGCCGGGCGAGCTCGCGGGCGCTCGTCGCGGCGGCGGTCGCCTCCGCGGCGGCCCGGCGCTCGCGCTCCAGCGCGTCCTGCGCGGCCGCGCGCGCCTGCTCGAGCTCCTCCCGGACGGCGGCGACCTGCGCGAGCGCGTCGGCCGCCTCCTGCTCCTTCGCCGCGAGCGCGTCGGCGAGGCGCTGCTGCTCGACGCGCACCTCCTCCTCGCGGGCCTGCTGCTCCTCCAGCGTGCGCGCGACCTGCTGCTCGCGCGCGCTCGCCTCCTCGGCGGCGCGCGCCTGGGCCTGCGCCGCGACCCGCGCGCGGGCCGCCTCGTCCTCGATCTCGGCGAGCTCGCGCTCCGCCCGCGCCCGCTCCTGCTCGCGCGCCGCCTCGACCTCGGCCGCCGCCCGCGCCACCAGGGCGCTCACCTCGGCCTGGCCCGCCTCGCGCACCCGGGCGATCTCCTGGTCCAGCGCCAGACGCGTCGACTGCGCCTGCCGCTGCACGCGCGCCGATGCGTCCTCCACCCGGCGGCGCGCCTCGCGCTCCTCCGCGGCGGTCCGCTCGGCGTCCTCCCGGGCACGCTGCAGCTGCTCCAGCCGCTCCTGCGCGTCGCGCAGCGCCTGGCGGCGCTCCTCCGCGGTCCGCTCCGCCTCCTCGCGGCGCCGGCGCTCGTCGCGCAGCGCCGACCGCAGACCGCCCTGCTCGCCGTCGGCCGGCGCGCTCGCGCGCTCGCCGCGGGCCGCCGGACGCGGCAGGTCGACGAGCACGCCGCGCCCCGCGTCCAGCGCGTACGCCAGGCGGCCGCTGGCCAGCAGCTGGGCGGGCGCGGAGAACGCCGCCCGCCAGAACGGGCCGTCCGGGGCCGCGAGCGGCGCCACGTCGTCCGGGCCGGGGAGCGTCGCGAGGCGGTGGCTGCGCCGCCCGTCGTCGATCACGAGGACCGGCGGGGAGAGCCGCTCACGGCCGTCGGCGCGCCAGCGCCCGGCGATCCGCAGCAGGACGGTGTCCGCCCCGGCGGCGACGTGCTCGAAGGTCTCGACCTCGAAGGCGGGGTGGCGTGGGCTCATGACGACGCGCCCGATCCGTCGGGCGAGGACGTGAGTCTAGGCGCGCGGACGGTCACGTCCGCAGGTCCGCCAGCGCGTCGAGGGCGGCGGCGAGCACCGCGTCGGGTCCCGCGGTCGCGTCGAGCACCCGGAAGCGGTCGGGCTCCGCGGCCGCGAGATCGTCGTACGCGGCCGCGATCGTCGCGAAGAAGTCGTCCCCCTCGCGCTCCAGCCGGTCGGCCTCCTCGCCGCGCACGCCCTGGCGCGCCCGGCCCGTCGCCGCGTCCAGCCGCAGCAGCAGCGTGCGGTCCGGGGCCAGCCCACCGGTCGCCAGCGCGTTCACCGCCCGCACCGTGTCGACCCCCAGGCCACGACCCGCGCCCTGGTAGGCCAGCGAGGAGTCGACGAACCGGTCGAGCAGCACCCAGCGTCCCTCGTCGAGCAGCGGCCGCAGCCGCTCGGCGACCAGCTGGGCGCGCGCCGCCGCGTAGATCAGCGCCTCGGCCGCCGGGTCGACCCGCAGCGCCGGGTCCTTCACGACCGTGCGCAGCCGCTCGCTCAGCGCCACCCCGCCAGGCTCGCGCAGCAGCACCACCGGCGTGCCCGCGCGCGCGAGCGACGCCTCGAGGGCGGCGGCGAGGGTCGACTTGCCCGCCCCGTCGATCCCCTCGATCGTGATGAGGCGTCCGGCCATCGCCCCGGAACCTACCGGCGTGACGGGCCTCGCGGGTCCCGGTCGACTCTCACGTTCGGTGCGTCGACTACCCTCGCGAGCCGTGTCCCTCCCGTCGCTCGAGCAGCACCCGCACGCGCAGGCCGTCCTCGGGCCCGCGCTCACCGGCGGACGGGCGTCGCACGCCTACCTCTTCCACGGGCCGCCCGGCGCCGGCAAGCGCGACGCCGCGCTCGGCCTCGCCGCCGCGCTGATCGCCGACGGGTCCCCGGACGCGGCCGGGGCCGCGCGCCGCGTGCGCGAGGGCGTGCACCCGGACTTCACGCACGTGCGCCCCAGCGGCGCCGGGGCGATGATCAAGGAGGACATCGAGGAGCCCGTCGTCATGGGCGCCACGCGCACGCCGTTCGAGGCGCGACGCCGCGTCTTCCTGCTCGAGCAGGCGGACACGATGAACGACACGGTCGCCAACCGGCTGCTCAAGACGCTCGAGGAGCCGCCGGACTACGTGCACCTGATCCTCGTCACCGACCGCTTCGGCGACGTGCTGCCGACGATCGTCTCGCGCTGCCAGCCGGTCCGCTTCGAGGCGCCGACGCCGCAGCAGCTGCGCGACGTCCTCGGCCGGGCGGGAGCGAGCCCGGAGGTCGCGGACGCCTGCGCCCGGCTCGGGCTCGGCGACGCGGAGCGCGCCCGGCGGCTCGCGCTCGGCGACGGGCCGGCGCTGCGCCACGGGGCCGAGCGGCTCGCCCGCGCGATCGTCCGCGGCGACCTCGTCGACCGGCCCTGGGAGAGCGTCCTGAAGGTCATGGGCGACCGCGCGCACGCCGAGTACGACGTGCGCATCGCCGCCACGGAGGAGGCGGTCGCGCTGCTCCCCAAGAAGGAGCAGAAGCGCGCGCAGAAGGAGGGGGAGACCGCGGCCAAGCGGATGATGCGCCGGACGATGAACGAGGCGCTCGACCACGGCCTGCAGCTCACCGGCCTGTGGTTCCGCGACCTCGCGTGCGTCGTCGACGGGGTCCCCGAGCTCGCCCACAACGCCGACCGTCGCGCCGAGCTGACCGCCGACGCGGAGCTCGTGCCGGACGCCCGCGCGCTGCGGGACGCGGTGGCGCTGGTCGACGAGACCCGCGCGCGGTTCCAGCTGAACGTGACCGAGGAGCTCGCGCTCGAGGCGCTCGCCTCCCGCGTCGAGCGCCGCCTGGCCGCCGTCCGCGACGCGTAGCGACCCGGCCCGGCGCCGAGCCGGTCCGGTCCGGTCTCCGGACGGTCACCGCGGGGTCACAGCCGCTTCACGCGATCCCCGCGCACGCAGGGGGAATCTCGGGGTCATGACGGTCCGTCACGCGGTCTCCGGGCTCCTCGTCCTCGCGGCGGCCGGCGCGGTCGCGACGCTCTGCGTGCAGCGCTCGGACGAGCTCGCGGACGCCCTGCGGGCGGTCACCCCGGTGACGTTCGCGGTGCTCGTGGCGCTGCACCTCGCCACGCTCGTCGCGCGGTCCGAGGCGTGGCGGCTGTCGCTCGGAGCGGTGGACGCGCGCGCGGTCGCGCGCCGCGACGTGCACGGCGCCAACGCGGGCGCTTTCCTGGCCGGGTCGCTGCAGGCGCACGTCGGGCTGCCCGTCCGCGTCGCGCTGCTGCGCCGCCTCAGCGGCGGCCGGGCGCCCCGGCCCGCGCAGATCGCGGTCGCCGACGTGCCGATCTTCGTCCTGGAGGTGGCGGGCGCCTGCCTGCTCCTCGTCGCCGCCGTCGTGCTCGCGGGCGGCGCCTGGTGGGTGGCGCCGGGAGCGCTCGCGCTCGGGGTCGGCCTGCCGCTGGCGGGCCGCGGGCTGCTGCTGCGGTTCGGGGCGACGCGCCCGTGCACGCGCGGCCTCGCGGTCCTCGGCGAGCCAGGGCTGCGCGGTCGGCTCGCGGCCATCGTCGGCGTGATCTGCGCCCTCGGCGCCGTCCGCGCCGGCGTCGCCCTCTGGGCGGTCGGGCTGCCGCACGGGCTCGCGGAGGTCGCGCAGCTGTTCGCGGCGCTCGGGGTGCTCGGCCTGCTGCCGCTGGGACCGAGCGCGTCCCCGGCCGCCACGGTCGCGACCGCCGGCGCGGGGGCGGGGACCGCGGCGGTCACGGGCGCGCTCGCGGCGGGCCTGGTGATCAGCGCGACGTCGATCGCCGCGGTGCTGCTCTACGCGCTGCTCGTCGGGGCCGTCGTGGCGCTACGGGCGCACCGGCGGGATCTCGCCGATCGGGCCGAGCCGCGGCGCGCGCCCGTGCAGGCCGAACGCGCGGAAGGTGTGGAAGCGCGCGTGGTCGGGGCCGTGGAAGTCCGCGGAGCCGGTGGTCAGCAGGTCGAGGCCCGCGCAGTGGTCGACGATGAGCCGCGTCTGCTCGGGGGTGTGCGTGACGTAGAACGCCTCGACGCCGTCGAGTCCGGCGGCGGCGAACCGGTCGATCGCCCCGAGGACCTCGTCGGGGTCCGACAGGTCCCAGAACGGGTGCGCCCACACGGCCAGGCCGCCGGCCTCGTGGATGATCTCGATGCAGCCCTCGACGGTCGGGGCGGCCCGGGGACGGAACGCGGCCCCGCCCGGGATCAGGTAGCGCACGAGGACGGCGTCGGCGATCTGCATGACCGTGTCCCCCGGCCGGGCGAGACCCTCCGCCGCCAGGCGCTTCGCGTTGCCGGGGTGCGACGCGACCGCGCGCGCCAGGTGCGGCCGCCCGACCGCCCCGCCGGCGGCGCGGCGGGCCGCCAGCTCCGTGCGGTCCACGATCAGGCCCTCCTGCTCGAGCGCGTCCGCCATCCGCGCGGCCCGCGTGCCCCGGTCCGCCCGGCAGAGTCCGAGCACCTCGAGGAGCCGCGGTGAGTGGTGGTCGACGCAGTAGGCGAGCATGTGCAGGTCGTCGTGCTCGCCGTCCAGGACGCTGATCTCGACCGCCGGGACGATCCGCACCCCGTGCTCGCGGCCGGCGGCGATCGCCTCGTCGACGCCCTCGACCGTGTCGTGGTCGGAGAGCGCGAGCAGCTCGACGCCGGCGGCGGCGGCGCGCGCGACGACCTCGCGCGGGGGCAGGGCCCCGTCCGAGCAGGTCGAGTGCGACTGCAGGTCGAACGTGGGCGCCTCGGGCGGCGGGACGGCCATCCCGGGACCCTACCCGGCGCCCGGACGCCTGCACCTGCCGCTCACAGCTCGACGCGCGAGCCGACGATCACCGTGCGGTCGCGGGGCAGCCGGAAGTACTCGGCGGCGTCCGCGGTCATCCGGGCCGTGGCGAGGAACAGGCGCGTGCGCAGACGGCCGAGCGGATGCGCGCTGCCCCAGCGCAGGTCGACGGTCGACAGGTAGAAGGAGACCTTCGCGTTCGGGGCGCCGAGGACGGGCAGGCCGGTCTCGAGCTCGTCGAGCCGGCGCAGGAGCGCGGGCACGTCGGCGTCGTCGCGGTATCCCAGCCGCACCGACAGGTGCCAGATCCCGTCGTCGGCGTGCCCGAGGTCGTCGAGCGCGATCCGCGCCCCGGGCGGCACGTGCGGCACCGGGAGCGTCTCGATCGACGTGATCACGACGACCTGCGGCAGCACGCCGAGGTGCTCGACGGTCGCGCGCAACGCCAGCGGCGCCCGGTCCTTCGTGCGGTTGAGGAAGACCGCGCTGCCGGGGACGCGCGGCAGCGCCCGGCCGGGCGCGTGGAGCTCCGCCACGAGGTCGGTCAGCGGTCCCTCCGCCCGCTCGCGCTGGGCGGTCACCAGCCGCCGTCCCTGCTGCCAGGTGGTGAGGACGACGAACGTGACCGTCGCGATCAGCAGCGGCAGCCAGGCGCCGTGCGGGATCTTCGTCGTGTTCGCGGCGAGGAACAGCAGGTCGAGCGTGATCAGCGCGCCGCCGACCGGCAGGACGAACCACCAGGAGCGCCGCCACAGCTGCCGGGCGAGCGCGAAGTACATGATCGTCGTGATCGTGATCGTGCCGGTGACCGCCATGCCGAACGCGAACGCGAGGCTCGCCGAGGTCCGGAACGTCAGCACGAGCGCGAGCACCGCCACCATCAGCGTCCAGTTGACCCACGGCACGTACACCTGCCCGACGGTGTCGCTGCTGGTGTGCAGGATCCGCAGGCGCGGCAGGTACCCGAGCTGCGCGGCCTGGCGGGCGACGGAGAACGCGCCGGTGATGACGGCCTGGGAGGCGATGACGGTGGCGGCGGTCGCCAGCACGATCATCGGCCAGCGCGCCCAGTCGGGGACGAGCAGGAAGAACGGTGCGGAGGTCGCGCCGGGGTCCTCGAGGATCAGCGCGCCCTGCCCCAGGTAGCTGAGGACGCAGGCGGGGAAGACGACCGCGAACCAGGCGCGGACGATCGGGCGGCGCCCGAAGTGCCCCATGTCCGCGTAGAGCGCCTCCGCGCCGGTGACCGCGAGCACGACGGCGGCGAGGGCGAAGAACGCGCTGGACGGGTTCGCGCCGGCGAAGTCGAGCGCGTAGGTGGGGGAGAGCGCGCGCAGGATGTCGGGGTGGTCGGCGATCCCGCCGATCCCGCAGGCGCCGATCGCCAGGAACCAGACGAGCATCACCGGCCCGAACAGCCGGCCGACGGAGTGGGTGCCGAGCCGCTGGGCGAGGAACAGCGCGACGATGATCCCGGCGGCCACCGGAACGATCAGCGACTCGAGCGACGGGGCGGCGACCTTCACCCCCTCCACGGCGGAGAGGACCGAGATCGCCGGCGTGATCATGCTGTCGCCGAGGAAGAGCGCCGCCCCGAAGACGCCGAGCCCGGCGAGGACGGTGGCGGCCCGCCGGGCGGTGCGGCCGTCGCCGGCGGCGCGGCGGCGCAGCAGCGTCAGCAGGGCCATGATGCCGCCCTCGCCGTCGTTGTCGGCGCGCATGACGAGCGCCACGTAGGTGACGCTGACGATCAGGACGACCGACCAGAAGATCATCGACACGACCCCGAACACGCTCTGCGTCGAGACCGCCACGGGGTGCGGGTCGTCGGGGTTGAAGACCGTCTGCATCGTGTAGAGCGGGCTGGTGCCGAGGTCGCCGAAGACCACGCCGAGCGCCCCGAGGACCAGGGCGCTGCGGGCGGCGGTGCGGGCGGCGGGGGCGCGCAGGGCCGGGGCCTGGATGGCGGTGGCGGCAGCAGGGGGGACCATGCGACCCATGCTGCGCCCGCGTCCGTGAAGCCGACGTGCAGATCGGTCGGCCCGCCGTCAAGAAGCCGTGAAGCCCGGCGCGGCTCAGGCGGCGGCCGCGCCGGCGGCGGCCTCGGCGGCCGTCTCGGCGTCGCTGCGCGCCGGCCGGCCGCCGTGGAACACGGTCAGCGCGACGCCGAGCAGCGCCCAGACGGCGAGGACGGCGATCGGCCCGCCGATCCGCGCGCCGTCGAACGCGGTGACGCCGCGCAGCAGGTCCATGCCCGCCCCGGGCGGCAGCAGCCCGCCGATCGCGCTCCAGAAGTCCGGGAGCAGCGGCCGCGCGTACGGTCCGCCCGCCGCCGGGTTGCCGAGGATCACGAACAGGAGGATCACCAGTCCGGTGCCGGCCGGGCCGGCGAGCGCCTGCAGTCCGACCGTCGCCGCGCCGGACGCGCCGATCACGAGGATGCCCGCCGCCCACGTCGCGAGCAGGTCGGTGTCGAGCACCCCGAAGCTCCAGCGCGCGATCAGCACCGTGAGCAGGCTGCCGAGCGTCGCGAACGCGAGCACCCCGAGCAGCCGGTCGACCGCCAGCCGCCGCGTCGAGCTGCGCGGCCCCGCCAGCAGACCGAGGACCGTCGCGGCGAAGTACCCACCGAACACCCAGGCGACGACGAGGTAGAAGAGCGTCGTGCCGTTGGGATCCCAGTCGGGCAGCGGTGCCACGTCCTGGACCGCCGCGGCGGGGAGCGCCTGCGCGGCCAGCGCCCGACCGAGCGTCAGCTCCAGCGCCGTGGCCGTCGCGCGGTTGGCCGCGGACGCGACGTACAGGCGGTTCGCGCCCGCGTCGTAGGCGCCGTAGACCTCGCGGTCGCGCACGAGCGCCAGCGCAGCGGCGCGATCCCGCGCCACGCGGACGTCCAGCGGCGAGCCCGGCAGCGCGTCGAGGCGGTCGGCGAGCTGCGTCGCTCGGCCCTCCGGCGCCACCACCGCGAACGGCACGTCGCGCGGCGACGGGTCGTGGAACGCCCCGATGTACGACGTCGAGAACGCCGTCATCAGCACCAGCGCCGCCACCAGCAGCAGCACCGCGCGGCGCCGCGTGTCCCCGAGCCGATCATGCCCGCAACCCTCCCACACCGTCGGCGGGCACCGCAGCGGAGGTGTCGCTAGGATTCAGCGCCCCCTGCCGCCGTAGCTCAGCTGGTAGAGCACTTCACTCGTAATGAAGGGGTCAGCGGTTCGAATCCGCTCGGCGGCTCTCTCAATCTCGCTGCAAGCGCCTCACTTTTCGCGACTTGCCACGTCGAACGACCCTTCGCGTTGGGTCCGAAATGGGGCCAAAACCCCAGTCACGCTGAGTCCACTCGTGTCCACTCTGGACCTGCCCGAAGGAACTCGGGGGGCAGTAGAAGGCTGCTGCCGCGAGGTAGAGAGCAGGTGCACGATTCTGCTCCCGACACGCTGACGCAGCTCGATCTCTTCGTCGACGAAGCCGGCGAGTACCTCACGATCGCCGAAGCGGCCCGTCGTGTCCGATGCTGCGAGCGGACCATCAGGCGAGCGGTCGACAGCGGGGCCCTGCGTGCCGGACGGGTTCGAGCGACGCGCTTCTCACGTGGCGCGATCCGGATCCGCCCGGACGATCTCGACGACTGGCTGTTCAGCGACCTCGAGGAGGTGCACGATGCCTCGGCCTAAGGGACGCGAGCCGCGCATCGAGGTCCGCCGCCACACCTTGAAGGACGGAACGGTCCGCGAGTACCCGTGCGTGCGGTACTTCGATCGCGACGGCGTGCGCCGTCGTCTGCGTTGCGGCACGGTTGCCGAAGCGGAGTTCGAGCGCGCGCGGATCGCGCTCGAGGGGGCGCCCGCGCCGCCTGTCGAAGCCCAGGGCCGGATGCTCGTCTCGGAGTTCTGGCCAGTCTGGTTGGCAGACGCTCGCGGGCGCCTGGAGGAGAACACGCTGAACGCGTACGAGTTCTACTGGGCCGGGCAGCTCGAGCCGCGCTTCGGCGACGTCGCTTTTCGCGACATCACACCGCGTGCCGTGTCGCAGTGGCGAGTCGAACTCGCCGACAAGGGCGTCGGCGAAGAGAGCATCCGGAAGTGCATGGTGCTGCTCCAGGCGGTCTTCAGCGTGGCCGTCGAATGGGGCGAGGCAACCCAGAACCCCGTCAGCGTCGTTCGCAAACCACGACAAGGCCGGCGCCGCGCGATCACGGTGACAGAGCCATCGCGCGTGGAGCGTCTCCGAGCGACGATGCTCGAGGCGGACGACCTGCTCTGCGCGACCTTGACCGTGACGCTCGCCTACTCCGGAGTGAGGCCGGCCGAGGCTCTCGCGCTCGAGCGTCGGCATATTCGAGACGAGACGCTGCTCGTCGAGCAGGCCGTTTCGTGCGGGAAGCTCAAGCTGCAGAAGACGGGTCGCGTGTATCGGACCGTCGATCTTCTCCGTCCGCTTGCTGTCGACCTCGCGATCTGGATGGAGGACAAGGGGATCGTGCGCGACGATGCTCTGCTGTTTCCCAGGCCTGACGGGGGTTGGTGGACCAAGGACGACTGGGACAACTGGCGCAAGCGCCACTTCCACCGACACACGAAGACCTTGGGCCTCGGGACGCCGCGGCCCTACGACCTCAGGCATTCCTTCGCTTCGCTCCTGATCCGCGAACAGCGTGCCTCCATTGTCGACATCGCAGATCAGCTAGGACACGCGCCGACGGAGACGCTCAACACCTACTCCCACGTTGTTCGCGAGCACCGCCGCAAGACCCCGATCGATGCTGCGGACGCGATCCTGGCGGCTCGCGAGGGCAGCACGGTCAACGGCGTCGGACGAGGTCGAGAAGCATGAGTCGCATCGCCTCGGGCGCCTCCGGGAGCACCTCCACCAGCGCCAGCGCTCGCCTGGATTGGTCCACGCTGAGTCCGAGCTCGGAGGTCGCGCGCGCTGCCCACCGAGCTGCGGCGCGCGGGTAGCGCGGGTCGCGCTTCTCCGCCAGGACAATGAGGATCGAGAGGGCGTCGTCGAGGCTGACCGTCGGAAGCTGTCGGGCGGCGGCCTCGATCTGCGAAACGCTCTTCGTGAGAAGTGCGCGGCGGAACAGCGCGTAGTCGGAGCCGGCGTTCCCCATCCGAACCGCACCATAGCGAACATACGTTCGCTCGGGACGGACTCGTATCGGACCGGGAGTGGCCGGACGACCCGCCACAATCTGCGGGAATAGCCGCACGGACGCGGCGCTAGTCGGAGCCAGCTGATCGGCCCACAGGGACAAACACCCAGGGCTTCCGGGTCACCATTCGCCTTCTCATCGACACCAATGTCTTCGTCAGCAGTGAGCCAGGATCGCTCATGGCTGCTGATCGTGCGACCGAACTCAGCCTTGCTCTGGCTCAGGCGGTGTCCGGTGACTACCACCAGCTTCTCGTTCACCCCAACGTCGATACGGAGATCGCGAACGACAAAGACGAGCCGAGGCGAGCTCTGAGACAGCTCGTACGTGGCCGATACAAGACGCTCGAGGATGCGCCGGCCCTGGACCGAGACTTGCGTGCGGCTCTCAAGGACCCCGAGCCAGGGACCCACGATTGGTATGACGCGGAGCTGCTCGCAGCGGTGCACGCGGACGCAGTCCACGGCTTGGTCACTGAGGATGCAGGCATCCACCGACGAGCCCGTTGGCTCGGACTCGAGGACCGCGTGCACAAGGTCGAGGACGCCGTCGCGCTCCTTGGTCAGCTGTCTTTCTCCCGGCCGTCCCTCTTCGTTCCGAGCGTCGACGATCGACCCTTGCACTCGCTCGATCTGGCCGATGAGTTCTTCGACTCCCTGCGGGGCGACTACCCGGGCTTCGATGACTGGTTCCGAGAGGCTGCACGGAACGGCCGCAGAGCGTTCGTGGTGAGCGATCCTGAAGGCGAACTCGCCGGGATCTGCGTCTTCAAAGGCCCCGACTCCGAGATCGGACTAGGTCGTAGGCCGGGAAAGATCTCGACCTTCAAGGTCGCGGGCGAGTTCCGGGGCAGTCGCTATGGCGAGCTTTTGCTGAAGGTCGTGTTCCTCGTGGCCCAAGGCGAGTACGACTCGCTGTGGCTCACGGTGTACGAGCGTCAGCACGAGCTGATCGCGCTGCTGGAGCGCTTCGGGTTCTTCCATTACGACGACCACGCCGGAGAGCGCCGATACGTGAAGCAGCTCGTGCCGGGAGATGCCGGGCATACCGACCTCAGTCCGTTGGACTACCACATCAGGTTCGGACCCCCGGCGGTCCGCCTCGTCGACGGCCAGGTCTTCGTCATCCCGATTCAGCCTGGGTTTCACGAGGGGCTCTTCCCTGACGCGCCGAGCCAGCAGATGAGCATGATCACGCCACGACCTTTCGGCAACGCTCTCCGGAAGGCGTATCTCTCCCGAGCGAACATCCGGTCAGCGCGGCCGGGAGCGACGTTGCTCTTCTATCGATCCGAGGACCATCAAGCGGTGACCGCGGTCGGCGTTCTCGAGGATTCGATGGTTTCGGCGGACGCGGATCAGATCCTGGCCTTTGTCGGGAGCCGCACCGTCTATTCCGCCGAGGAGGTCGGCATCATGGCTCGACAGGGCGACGTCCTGGCGTTCCTGTTCCGACAGGACCGTTTCCTCGAGATCCCGATCCGTCTTCATGAACTCACCGCGAACGGACTCCTGGCCGGCGTCCCGCAGACAACTGTCACGGCAAAGTCTTCCGGTCTCGAATGGCTGAGCTCGCGGTTGGACGCGTAGCGCTGCTTTCAATTCACCCGCGGCACGCCGAGGCGATCCTCGCCGGAGACAAACGGGTCGAACTGCGACGCGTCCCGTTGGCAGCGGAAACCACACATGCAGTGATCTACGCCACGGCGCCGGTTCAGAAGGTCGTTGGCTGGTTCGAGATCGACGGGATAGACGAGGCAAGCCAGACGAGCATCTGGCGGCTTCACGGCGCGGTCTCCGGGATCACGCGGCAGGAGCACCGCGACTACTACGCCGGCTCGCCGCGGGCGTTTGCCATCCGGATAGCGAGAGCCCATCGCCTCGGCAAAGGCCTACCGCTGACAGAGCTTCCTGATGTCAAGCGCCCGCCCCAGAGCTTCCAGTACCTAGACCCGGAAACAGTCGGTTGGCTGTTCGGGAATGCGGTCTACGAGAATCGCGTCTCGTAGTTAGCGACCGCAGCTGAGGCGGGGTCGCGAAGCCGGGGCGCTGCCGCCGGAACGCGCGTCCGCAAGACTCCTCACGGTCGCGCCGCAACTCGGAGGGTAGTAGTCGGCCGCTCGCGCGAGATAGGAGGTATGGGAGCGCTTTCCAATCGACGTCACCAGCCATTCGGCGGGATGACGTACTGCAGGAGGGTTCGCAGATCTCTTCGACGGGGTATCGACGCTCCGCTCAAAGGAGACGCCCCGATGCAGCTGATCGCGAGGAACCGGGAGGTCTGAGGTGGCCACAGCACCTCACTCCGATCCGTGGGACGGCGACCTGCAACAGGCTTTCGCCGAGTGTCGCCCTGTGGTGCTCAGCATGCTGGCCGTGAAGTACCCAGGCGTGTCCGAGGACCACGAGGACATCTACCAAGAGACGTGGCTCGAGGCGCTCGAAAGCCGCGGGCCGGAGTTCGTCGCCGATGACCCGCGCCAGTTCCTGAAGACCATCGCGTGGCGGCGAGCCCGGGACCGCCTTCGCAACGGTCACACGATCGCGGCTGATCCGCACGGCCCGCTCTTTCTCGACGAGGTTGACGTCAGAGAGGCGCCGGACGACGTCGTCCAGGTGTCGGTGGATGCCGCCGTCGTGCTGCGTGTCGTCGAGGAACTCGACGAGCGGCGGGCCGCGGCGATCAAGATGCGGTTCGGACTCGGCATGAGCTCCGTGGAGATCGAGGAGGCGCTGGGCGTGAACCGCCGGCGGCTCGACAAGATCTTCCGCACCGCCTACCGCAGCGTCGAAAAGGAACTCACCGCCGACGGTTCCGGCGAGTCGCCGTGGAGCAGGCGCCAGCGGAGCCTCTTGCACTCCTGCCTCACCGGACTCGCCACGGGCGAGCAGCGCGCCCGCGCGCAGGAGCTCGTGGACAGCGACCCCGCGTGCCGGGCGATGCTCGCCGAGATGCGCGCGACCCTCGACAAGGTCGCGGCGGTTCTTCCGATGCCGGTTCTGGCGGAGTTCCAGGCAGAGCATTCGATCCCGCTGCTGGACCAGCTTCAGCAAGGCGGCGCCTCATTGCGAGACGCAGTGACAACTGGCGCCGGGCGTGCCGGCGGTCAAGCCGCAACCTTCGAGCCCGTCGCGTCAGGCGGTCTTGCGTCGGTGAGTGCGGCTGGTGCGGCGAAAGTCGTTCTCGTGTGCCTGAGTCTCGGAGGCGGTGCTGCCGCCTGCATCGAGGTGGGGGTACTCGGAACCGACCCAAAGCCGGAGAACGCGCAAGCCAAGGAGTACGTGCCGAAAAAGCCGGCGAAGGACGAGCGGGCAGCAGTTGTCGCGCCGCGACCGACGCCGACTCCGCGACCGACACCGGCGCCCAAAAAGCGAACTGTCGCGCCGAAGTCCAGCCCGGCATCGGCGTCCACGCAGCCGGTCCCGAAGACGAACGGCGCACCTCCACCGTCCCCGGCACCCGCCGGGAGCGTGGAGTTCGGGCCTGGCCCGGTCGGTTCGACCGGCGCCTCGAAGCAACCTGCAGCAGCGCCGGCCGATGGCGGCGGTGAGTTCACTCCATGAGCAAAGGACAGGGAAGAATGCGACGTGTACGGGCGGTCATCGTTCTCGGGCTCGCGGGATGGATTGCGGGAGCGGTCGTCGGATCCAACGCGCAGGCGGGGACCTACGACGTGCACGCGTGCAACCCCGCGGTAGCCGCCGGCGCGAACAACAGCTTCTACCCGGCGTACAGCGCCGGTTCGACGGCGTTCAGCGAGTGCCCGGCCGGCCAAGGAATGACCGTCCGCAACGGCTGGGACAACGGCAACAGCTCGTTCCTCGAGGGCGCGCACCTGATCTTTGACGCCCCTCCTGGGAACGCAGTCGAGAGCGTTGACTTTCAGGCAGGATTCGAGCGGCACGACTGCTCGTGGGGCCTCGGTGTCATCTCGTCCGGCTACGACCTCGGCGGTACGCGCGTGTGGGGCTTTGCGCCGGGTGCCGATTGTGGCGCAGGACAGACCCCCGGGCCGACGAACTTCTTCCCCCACCGCTGGAGCTTCGCCATCAACAACCCGCGCGTGCGATTCGAGGCGCGGTGTGGCGCTGGCTCCTGCCCCCGCACCGGCATCGCTGCGTTCCGGATACGGGACGTCCTGGTCCGTGTCCGTGACGAGACCGCACCGGGCCTCGCCAACGGCCGAGGCGCTCTGTGGACCGAGGACCGCTGGCTACGCGGGACACACTCGGTCGGCTTCGACTCCTCGGACGCGGCCGGTATTCGCGAGGGCGTCGTGTCCATCGATGGCCAGCGAGTCGGCGCACTCTCGTTCGAGTGCGACTACACCAGGCCCGCCCCCTGCCCCGGGGGCAGCATGGACCTCGAGCAGAACACCCGAGGCTGGGGCGGAGACGGCGAACACACCGTGACAATTACCGCGATCGACGCCGCCGGGAACCCGGGCTCCGCGAGCCGCAAGGTTCGAGTCGACAACACCGCGCCTGATGCGCCGAAGGATCTCGTCGTCGATGGCGGAGATGGCTGGCGGTCGCAGAACGAGTTCGACATCCGCTGGACGAACCCAGATCAGAGCGCCTCGCCGATTGCTGGCGTGCATTGGGAGATCTGCAAGCCGGACGGCAAGGACTGCTTGAAGGGGCAGAAGGACGGCGAGAGCATCAAATCTCTCCAGGACTTCAAGATCCCGGCGCCCGGCGAGTACACCCTGAAGCTCTGGTTGCGCGACGCCGCGGGCAACGTCGAGCAGCGCCTGTCGACCGCTCCGGCAACCCTTCGCTACGACGACGCGAGTCCCGACGTCGCGCTCGAGCCACTAACCGCGGACGATCCGACGCGCGTCATGGCGACCGCGAGCGACAAGGGGTCGGGAATCGCGTCTGGCGCCATCGAGATCAGGGCGAAGGGCAGCGAGACATGGACTCCGATGGCAAGCGCGACAGAGGGCGATCGGATCGTTGCTCGGATCGAGGACGAGAAGCTCGGCGACGGTGCCTACGAGTTGCGCGCTCGCGCCGTTGACGTGGCCGGAAACGAGCGGTCAACTACGACCCTGGCAGACGGGCGAGCCGCCGAGATCACACTGCCCCTGCGTCTCAAGACCGTGCTCCAAGCCGGGATCGTGCGGCGCAGCGGAAAGAAGACCAAGCTCGTCAGCTCGGCGCGGGTCAGCTACGGACAACTCGTCCGCGTCAGTGGCCGCCTGGTCTCGCCAGAAGGCAACCCGCTCGAGGGCCTCGAGGTTCAGGCTGTGTCGACGGTTCCCGACGGCATCACGCCTCCCACGGTGATCGCGACGGTGAAGAGCTCGCGAACGGGGCGGTTCTCGTTCCTCGTGCGCAAGGGACCGAGTCGCTCGATCGAGGTCCGCTACGCCGGGGCGCCGCAGGTCCGTGGCGCTACGCGGGTCGTCGGGCTCAACGTTCGAGCCAAGACCTCCGTGCGACCAAACCGACGGTCCTTCGTGAACGGGGAGTCGGTCCGCTTCCGCGGCGCGATCGCCACGGGGCGGATCCCGAAGGCCGGGAAGCTCGTCGAGCTCCAGGTGCTCGTCCGCGGACGCTGGCGGACATTCGCGACGACGCGCAGCGGGCCGAAGGGCACGTGGCGCTACGACTATCGCTTCGACGGCACGAAGGGCCGGGTGACCTTCCGCTTCCGAGCGCGCGTCCCGCGGGAAGCCGGCTACCCCTTCGTCACGGGGGATTCGAGGATCGTGAAGGTTCGAGTTCGCGGGTTGTAGGGGAGAGAATGTCGTCGTCGACGCTATGGGACATGGGAGGCATCACATGATCGATCGACTCAAGACAAAGCTGAGCTACGCCAACGTCACGGCAACGGTCGCGCTGTTCGTGGCGCTCGGTGGCTCGTCGTACGCGGCGATCACGCTGCCGCGGAACAGCGTCGGCGACAAGCAGATTCGTGCCGGGGCTGTGCGCAGCAGCGAGGTCAAGGACCGCTCGCTAGGGCTCCGTGATCTCAGCCTCTCGGCTCGTTCGTCGCTGCGGGGGCAGCGCGGCGATACGGGCCCGGCAGGTGCTCAGGGGCCAGCGGGCGCTGCCGCCGCGAAGTACTTCGCGGTGGTTCAGCCGAGCGGGACGTTTGTGCGAGGCAACGCGACGAGTGGCGGCAAGGGCTCGACGGTCGGGAGTTACACCGTCGGCTTCTCTGGTCCTGTTAGCGCGTGCGCCTTCTCGGCAACTCTGGCGTCAAGCGACGGCGCCCCGGCACCAGCAGGGCGGATCACCGTCGGGGATGTCGGCGGGGGCGTTGGTGTCCAGACCTATGACGCTGCTGGCAACCCAGCTGACCTCGGATTCCACCTCACCGTTCACTGCTGACGCTTACCGCCAGTCGAAGCGGAAGGCTGGGGAAAGACGGAGTAGTCGTCCTCGGACAGCATCTCGCCGGATTCGAGCGCGCGCGTCGCGATCAGTCTGAATGGTCCGCGCTCGTTCGTCCCGAACACCCGCCCGCTGACATGGTCAGCCATTCGAGCCAAGCTAGCGCGCAGCTCTCGCGCGTCGTCCGCCGACAACAGGAAGGGCCCGTCAAAGTAGGTCGCGGGGCCGCGTAGCCTCGTGATGGCGTTGAGGAGCTGAGCGAACTCGGCAGGGCAGTTCTCGAGATTCGCCCATTGGTTGTACGTTCGTTGGGTCGACTTATGCGACTTCCGGTTAAGCACGTGTCGAACGGTCGGGCCACCTCAATTCTCTACGTGGGTTGCTCTTCGGATGTGCGCGCACGCGCCCAGCCAACGTTGTGCTCATTGCTACAGAAGGATGGCGAAGCCACCGGACGGCCCTCTCGTCGATCCTGCGGCCGACTGGCGCTCTCTGCTCGGCCGGACAGTTCGCGTCTGCGGCCTTCACGGTGGAGGCTGGCGCCGGCGCGCACAACCCGGCTGACCCCCGCTCGGAGCAATCGGGTTGGGCATCTGCGCTGACCGTCATTCAGCGTTCAAAGTCCTTGAGCTAGCTGGTCCCGAGACCGGGGCAGCGGGTCACCGGAGAGCGGGTTAGCGAGGATGTCCCGGTCGCCGTGGAACTTCTCGGCGGCGGTTCGGTGATCAGTGAGCGGGTGCGAGCGTAGCGGCCGGCTCGGGGGTCGTGGTGGACATGGTCGGCGAGGCGGTTGCGGAGCGTCGGGCGGCGAGGTCGCGCTCGACGGCGATCGTGAGTGTGGCGAGGTGGTCGACGCCGATGATTTTCCGGAACTGCTGTTCGGCTTCGAGCATGCCGGCGGCGGTCCATCTGAGGCACATGTCGCCGGACTGCCAGCGCTTCACGTTCCTGGAGGTGCGGCGGACGAACTCGATCATCGACTCGATCGGGTTCGTCGAGGCGAGGGTGCGGCGGAGTTGCTCGGGGCAGCCGAGGCGCTGCAGTGTGAGCGTCTCGGGGAGGCCTTCGCGCAGCGACGCCGCGGCTCCGGGATGGGAGTGGGCGAGTTCGTCGGCGAGCCGGTTGAGGCCGTCGAGCGCGAGCTCGTAGTTGGACTGCTTCCAGGCGGTGCGCAACCTGCGCTTGACGAGGTCGCGATCGGCCTCGGGGAGGTGGTCCAGGACGTTCCTCTCCTTGTGGCGGATGCATCGCTGGACGGGGACCGGGCCGAGGACCTGGTCGACCGCCGCGCGCAGCGCCTTTCCGCCGTCCAGGACGACCAGGACGCCCTGGTCGAGGTCCAGGCCACGGTCGACGAGGTCGGCGAGGAGGTGCCGGGCGACCGTCTGGTTCTCGGTGCTGCCGTCCCAGAGGCCGAGCGGGACCTTCACCCCATCGGTCGTGACCCCGAGGGCGACGACGCAGCAGCGGCCTTTGAGCTCGATCCCGTCGAGCATCAGCGCCGCCAACCGCACGTCGCCCAGGTCGCGCGACATGAGCGCGCGCAGGTGCTCGGTCGTGCGCCCGACGAACTCGCGGCTGACCGCGCTCTTGGAGGTCGACCGCTCGGCCGCGGTCACGTGCTCGCCGACCGGCTCCCGGGTGCGCGCGAACCGTCGCGTGGAGACGCCGGCGAGCATCTGCTCGAGCACGACCCGGGTGAGTGGGTCACGGTCGGCGAAGTGCGCGTAGGTCTGAAGGCGGATCTCGCCGCTGCCGTCAGCGGCCCGCACCCGCGGGCGTTGCACGCCGACACGCCGGCCGCCCAAGGTGACCTCGCCCGGTTCGTGGCCGTGGCGCACCGCGACGCGGTCCGGGTCGCGTCGGCCTTTCGGGCCGACGACCTCGGTGACCTCTTCTTCCATCAGCGTGTCCAGCACGCCGAGCCCGACGCCGACGCTCAACGCCAGCAGCCCGTCCTTGGCGGCATTGACGAGCTCTCCGAGCGCCTCCTGCACAGCGGGCGGCAGCGCGAGCTCGCGGCCGTCGGGGTCCTGCTCTACGTTCCTCACGGCGGTTCTCCTGTCTCGGATGGACTTCAAGCACCCGTCACGCTCCCAACGGGAGCGGACGAGGCGGGAGAACCGCCGCCTACAAAGTTCTACGAGCTACGGGACAACCTCGGGTTAGCGATATGTCCGAACGAGGGTTAGGCTAGTCGCGATGCCGAAGCAGCAAACCGCCGCGATGCACTACGGGTTGAGGGTCCACGGGAAGCATCTGTTCCGGATTCGCGAAGAGCACATCAAGAACAACCTCATTCCGATGATCGCTGAAAGGAAGGTTGGAGCAGTCAAGCTCGACCTCCTGCTCCGAGGGATTGAGGTTGTCCCGTAGCTCGTAGAACTTTGTAGGTGGCGGTCCTTCCCGCCTCGTCCGCTTCCGTTGGGAGCGTGGCGAGTGCGAAGTCATCCACGACGAGGAAGGAAGAACCGCCATGAGGAACGTAGAGCAGGGCCGCGACGACCGCGAACTTGCGCTGCCCCCGGCTGTGCAGGAAGCGCTCGGCGAGCTCGTGAACGCTGCGAAGGACGGGCTGCTGGCCCTGTCGGTCGGGGTCGGGCTCGGCGTGCTGGACACACTGATGGAAGAGGAGGTCACCGAGGTCGTCGGACCGAAGGGCCGACGTGACCCGGACCGTGTCGCGGTTCGTCACGGCCATGAAGCGGGCGAGGTCACGCTCGGCGGCCGGCGCGTCGGCGTGCAACGCCCGAGGGTGCGGGCCGCCGACGGCAGCGGCGAGATCCGTCTTCAGACCTATGCGCACTTCGCCGACCGCGACCCGCTCACCCGGGTCGTGCTCGAGCAGATGCTCGCCGGCGTCTCGACCCGGCGGTTCGCCAGGACCCGCGAGCCGGTCGGCGAGCACGTGACCGCGGCCGAGCGGTCGACCTCCAAGAGCGCGGTCAGCCGCGAGTTCGTCGGCCGCACGACCGAGCACCTGCGCGCCCTCATGAGCCGCGACCTCGGCGATGTCCGGCTGGCGGCGCTGATGCTCGACGGGATCGAGCTGAAAGGGCGCTGTTGCGTCGTCGCGCTGGGCGTCACGACCGACGGGGTGAAGGTCCCGCTCGGCCTCTGGGACGGCTCTACGGAGAACGCCACGGTCGCCCGCCATCTGCTCGCCGACTTGGTCGACCGCGGCCTCGATCTCGACCAGGGCGTCCTCGTCGTCCTCGACGGCGGCAAGGCGCTCCGATCGGCGGTCGACCAGGTCCTCGGCCCGGTCCCGGTGCAGCGGTGCATCCGTCACAAGGAGAGAAACGTCCTGGACCACCTCCCCGAGCAGGATCGCGACCTCGTCAAGCGCAGGTTGCGCACCGCTTGGAAGCAGTCGAACTACGAGCTCGCGCTCGACGGCCTCAACCGGCTCGCCGACGAGCTCACGCGGTCGCATCCCGGGGCGGCCACGTCGCTGCGGGAGGGCCTCCCGGAGACGCTGACCCTGCAGCGGCTCGGCTGCCACGAACAGCTGCGCCGCACGCTCGCCAGCACGAACCCGATCGAGTCGATGATCGAGTTCGTCCGGCGCACCTCGAGGAACGTGAAGCGCTGGCAGTCGGGCGACATGTGCCTCAGATGGACCGCCGCCGGCATGCTCGAAGCCGAGCAGCAGTTCCGCAAGATCATCGGCGTCGACCACCTCGCCAACCTCACCCTCGCCGTCGAACGAGACCTCGCCGAACGCCGCGCGACAGCCACGCCACCGACCCCGTCCACCACGACCCCCGAGCCGGCCGCTACGCTCGCACACGCTCACTGATCACCGGACCGCCACCGAGAAGTTCCACGGCGAACGGGACATCCTCGAGGGATTGGGCTCCTGCCGGAGCACGCCCAAGGCCGAGCCCCGGGCACCGTGCTCCCCCGATACCGCTACACCGCGATGCACGACCTGCTCCGCGGCGACGCCCTCCTCGGCGATCGGCCTCCCGGCGCCGACGACAACGAGGCCACGCGCAAGCTAAAGCGCAAATGGGTCGGCGAGCAGCTCGCTGTGCTCGAAGCCAGGAACCTTGTGGTTCGCAGAGAGCGGCCGGGTCGCCGACCGCTGCTCACCGTTCTTCGAGATAACGGCTCAGGGGAGGCGCTCGACGATCCCGACGGCACTCGGGGAAACGAGTACGTCACGATTCTCGGCGGCGTTCTGGCCAAAGGAACGATTCGGGAATGGGGCGCTCCGGAGATCTGCGCGTACCTAGCCGCGATGATCGCCGAACGTCAGCACGACGTCTCCGGGGTCACGTCGGTAGAAGTGGTGTAGGAGGACACCGGGTCCGGACGTAGTCCGACCACCGTGGTGTCCATGCTCGTCGGTCCCTTCCACAGGATCGATGAATGGAGCACCACGATGGCCGAGGACCGGATGATGACCCCTGCCGATGTCGTTGCGCGAGCGATGAGCGGCGAGCACGGAGATCTGTTGCGCGACGCGGTCGCGCTGGTCGTGCGTGAGTTGATGGAGGCCGAGGTCGCGCAGCTGACCGGGGCGGGCCGCGGTGAGCGGTCCGAGGACCGCGTCGCGAATCTCAACGGGTACCGCCAGCGGGCGTGGGACACCCGGGTGGGGAGCATCGAGCTGGCGATCCCCAGGACGCGGTCCGGGCCGTCGTACTTCCCGAGCTTCCTGGAGCCTCGGAGCCGGTGTGAGCAGGCGATCGTGAGCGTGGTGATGGAGGCCTACGTCAACGGCGTCAGCACCCGCAAGGTCGATCGGCTGGTGGAGCAGCTGGGGATCGGGGCGATGAGCAAGGACCGCGTCAGCCGGCTCTGTCGTGATCTGGACGAGCTGGTGGCCGAGTTCCGTGAGCGCGAGCTCACGGACGCCTATCCGTACCTGTGGCTGGATGCCAAGCACGTCAAGGTCCGCGAGCGCGGCCGGGTTGTCTCGAAGGCGCTGGTGGTCGCCTACGCGGTCAATCAGGACGGGGTGCGGGAGGTGATCGGCCTGGATATCGGCCAGGTCGAGTCGGGCCCGTTCTGGGTGGCGTTCCTGCGCTCGCTGAAAGCCCGTGGGCTGCACGGGGTGCAGCTCGCGATCAGCGACCACCACGAAGGCCTGAAGGCGGCGATCGCGCAGGTCCTGGACGCGCCGTGGCAGCGCTGCACCGTGCACTTCGTCCGCAACATGCACGGCCACTGCCGCCGCAACGAGCGCGGCCTGATCAGCGCTGGCCTGCGCGAGGTCTTCCAGGCCGCCGACGGCACCGAGGCGCGCCGCCGCGTCGGCGAACTGCTCGATCGCCTCGCACCGGTCGCTCCGAAGGTCTGCGAGCTGCTCGATGCTGCCGAAGAGGACCTCCTGGCGTTCTACGCGTTCCCGAAAGCGCACTGGAGCAAGCTGCGCTCGACCAACCCGCTGGAACGGGTCAACAAGGAGATCGGCAGGCGTTCGGATGTCGTCGGGATCTTCCCCAACGACGCGTCCGCGATCCGGCTCTGCGGCGCCGTCCTGATCGAGCAGAACGACGAGTGGCTGACCTGCCGGCGCTACCTCTCCGAAGAGTCGATGGCGGTCGTCCTGGCGGGCCCCATCGAGGACGCCGACGAGGTCCACGACCTGGAGGTCGCGAGCCTTGCGGCCTGACCCCCTCCGCTGGAGGCTGCACGCGTTGGGGGTCTCGCCTCGGCTCGCCCTCCGGGCTCACCTCAGCGACACCCCCAACGCGATCCGAGAGGAGAAGAGCCCCCTCCACACGGCCTGACACGCCGCGATGTACCCGACGAGCGAGCTACACCACAACACGCGACTTGACTGTCTCCGGCCCGCTCCGCGGCGACCGGCGAGTCCACGGCTCCGGGAAGTGGTTCAGGCCACTCGCATGGTTCGCCGACGACGCCAACTTCTACTTGCCAGTCGAGCGGCGTAGGTTCGAGTTTTCCGTCTCGACGCTCCGTCGCGGACTCGATCGCCTCGGAGAAGCGGACCTCGTCAGGTGTACGAGCATCACCCGAAATCCGAGGACCGGCGAAGTGCTGTCTGGCCCCAGGAACCTCTACCAGAACAGGTTCGACACGCTGAACGATGCCGCCGGCGCAATGCCGCTCAGCGAGTACTTGAAGGCTATCTCGGAGGACGTCGAATGATCAACGCGGCGCACGCCTACCAGGGAGGACAAACGCGCAAACGACTCTCGAACCAGGGTCGCCGCCAGCCCAAGTCCGGCGGAGTGGAGTGGCCTTCGCTTGATCGTTGCCAGCGGCGGTTCTGTTCGTGGCACACGAGTCGTCGGCCCGGGAACTCAGGATTTCAGAGCCTTAGTCCTCGCGTATGCGTGAGAGCACGGCAGCGCTTTTGCCTTTGCCGCGAGTTCCGTCAGAGGGTTCCAAGCGGACATGCGACCACGAAGTCGCGCAGGGACCGTCCTCGCGACAACTCTTCCTGGAGCGACTCCCACAACGGGAAGCTCCCGAGGATCGCGCCGCAGACCACGCATCCATTGCTGAGGTGCGCGCCGCGGTGCCGGCTGCGGCGGACCTTGATGGGGCCGATTCGAACGGTGGCCAGGTCATCGGGTTGGAGCACCTGAGCCAGCGCGGCGGAGACGTCGTCGAACTCTCGGAATACGTGTCCGCGTGACGTCGGAGCCAACACACCCACGATCCCTCTGGTGAGCTGGCCACAGCGGTAGCACCGCTCCGGGATCGCGACGAGCTGGATCGTGTTCGGCTCCATGTCAATACTAGGGCGCAGCACCCGGATCTCGCCCCTCACGGCCCGAGATCCGGCCCGGCGTCGAGCGACGGTGCAACGTCCCGCGCCGGCGTTGACGGCTCCACGTGCTCGAGATCGACTGCGGCATCAGGCTCGACACCGAGGGACTGGCGGAGGAGCGCGTTGCGGACCCCGGATTCTTCGAGCCCGGCGTGCACCTCAGTCGCGTTGGCCCGCCAGCCGTCAACGAGCTCGCGCTGTCGCTCGATCGCGACGCGCAGCTCTGCCCGAGCCGAGACCTTCCGTCGTGGTGTGGCGTCAAGCGCGGCCTCCAACGCACCTTGCTGAAGCTCCGCGTCGCGTAGCCGTGCCGCCACACGCTCCGCTTCGACGGACGCGCGAAGGATCTCACGCTCGCTGTTGCGCAGCTCCGCAAACGTGCTCGGCGCAGCTTCCCGCGACTCGATCTGCCTGTCGCCGAGCGCATCGATCGCGAGGTCCTTCTGCCGGCTAGAGGCCAGGGCCTCGACGACGTCCTCGAGCAGCGGATCCGGTGTCGGTTCCAGCCCGGGCAGCGTCTCTTCCGGACGCCCGGCCGAGACCGCGTAGTAGCGGGCCTCGTCGCGGTGGCGAGACAACGCTGTGTAGCCCCACTCGCGGTAGAGGTCGTCGGAGCCAAGGACGAAAGCCTTGTCGACCGTCGCCCCCTGGGCGGCGTGAGCGGTCATCGCGTAACCGTGCTCGAGATGGCCGGCGTCCAGGTACCGCGAGCTGAGCGTGACGGAGTCGCCGCTGATCGTCTCGACGGTCACGGTGCGGTGCTCAGGGTCCACAGCGGTGACCTCGCCGCGCGTCCCGTTCACGATGTGGAGACGCCGGTCGTTCCGCCTCGCGAGGACAAGGTCGCCGGTCGCGAACTGTCGGCCGTCGGCCGTGACCTCGTCGGCTCCGAGGCGGCGGTCCTCGTGCATGAGCTCGCGTGCGCGTTCGTTGAGGTCGGCGACGTCGGAGCGGCGGTGGGCGATCATGATCGCGTCGGTCCGCGGCTCACGTGCGGCGACCCACCAGTCGCCGACAAGGGACGAGCGAGCACCCTCGGCTGTCGGGTGGGAGAAGATGCGGCCGCGCTGTCGGTACTCGCGCGCCCACTCGTCAACGCGACCGTGGCGGAGGTGGTCGAGCGCTTCGCGGTCCCACTCGTTTCGCTGACGCATGACGGTCCGGAGCTCGAGCGCGCCGATGCGCTTGGCGATGCCGCGGAACGCTCCTCCCGCGTCGATCTCGGGGAGTTGGTGGTCGTCGCCGACGAGGACGAGCTTGGTGCCCGCGCGCTCGGCGGCGCCGGCCAAGCGGTCGAGATGTCGGGAGCCGACCATGCCCGCTTCATCGACGACGAGCACGCCGTCCTTCGGGATCCCGGTACCGCGGGTCAGCTGTCGCTCGAGGCTTGCCACGGTGTCGCTGCGGATCCCGGACTGGGACTGCAACTCGACGGCTGCGCGAGCCGAGAGAGCGCACCCGATGACCGTCACGTCGCTCGCTTCCCACGCCTCCCGGGCGGCGTCGAGCGCGAAGGTCTTGCCGGTGCCGGCGGCTGCCCGTAGGACCTGGACTCCGTCGCCTGAGCGGGTGAGGCTGCGGATCACCACGGCCTGCTCGTGCGTCACGCTTGGCCGCTCGCGCAGTGACTGCTCGACGTCATCTCGCTGAGCGATCGCGACCTGCTCGCCGACTCGTCGACGACAGCTCTCGATGAGCCGCCGCTCGGTCTCAAGCATTTCCTTGGTGGAGAACCGCCGTCCCCCGTAGCCTGCCTCGCGACCCGGGAGACCGACAACGTCGGGCGTCTTGAGCCACGCGTCGGCCAGCCTCTCGATCTGGTCGACAGGCGCGCCGGAACGGTGACCCGCTGCCCAGTCGCGGATGACGTCGCGTCGGTCGAACGTGCTCGCCTGCTGGGTGATGCCGTGGGCTGCGCTCATGCGTTCTGCGGCGGCCGCGAGGTCCTGGTCGGGGGGACCGTCCAGCTCGTGGCCGACGAGGCGACTGATCGCCTGGCGGTCGAACCCAAACTCGGCGGCACGCGCTCGCCAGCTGTCGTGGAGGTGGGTGGGGGACACGGCGTAGTCCTTCCGCTTCCGCGACTCGAGGGCGGCGATCTCGCGCGCCTTGCGGCTGCTGCGGCCGACCTGGTTGAGGTGCTCCTCGAGCTCGAAGCTCCGGCGCGAGAAGTGCCGGAGCACCTCCTGCGGAACGCCGGAGATCTCCGCCATCCCGTTGTGGACCTCGAGCCACTGGACGCCCAGCTCGCGGGTCAGTCCGTCGCGCAGGGCGGCTTGGTAGAGGTAGCCCGCGGTCCGTGCGTGGGCGTACAGACGGCGTCCGTCGAGAGCGGACCACCGGCCGTCGGCGTGGCCCGTATTCGCGACTACGGCATGGGTGTGAAGCTGCGGGTCACCGGCCCGGGAGGAGCGGTGACGGAAGGCGGCGGCGACGACTCCGGAGGCCGGGAGGACATGGCGTCCGCGTGGGCCACGGCGGACGAAGGCTGCCTCCCGTTCGAGGTAGCCGAGAGCTTCCCGGACGGCGTGGTCGTGCACTTCTCGGGCGGCTCGGGAGACCTCGGGATCGCCGATGCCGTAGAGCAGGGAGACCGACTTCGGGGCGCTGAAGGTGAGGTCATAGCCGGTGACGCTGACGTTCGCCTTGGCGGAGCGCAGCTCACGGTCGCGGTGCTGTCCGCTGATGACGGCGGTGAAGTCGTCGGGCTTTACGTCACCGCTGAGGCCGAGTTCTGCGGCGCCCTTGCCGGTCCATTCGCCGGGCGTCTCGCCCTTGCCGGAGTAGTAGTCCTCCTGGCCCTGGGCGACGTTGTCGAGGTAGTACTGCTCCTTGCCGGCGGCGAGCTTTCCGATGGACAACACACCATCTACCTCGCGCCAGAACGCTCCGACTACCCCCCGGATGCACCTTGGTGCAACTGTGTGCCGGTGCTTGTCGTCCCTGAGGGGCGCGACGAGCTGCCGGGTCGGCGTCAGTGCTGGGCGGTGCTGCGGAGGGTCGTGCGGGCGCGTGCGAGGTGGCGGTCGACCGTGCGTCGGGTGGCGCCGGTCGCGGTTGCGATCTCGTCATAGCTGTGGCCCGAGATCAGGAGGGAGAGGTAGGTGCGCTGACGGTCGGGGAGGTCGGCAAGCGAGCGGAGAGCGTCGCGGGCGCGCATCCGGAGGTCGGTGTCGATCGGGTCGTGGCGCAGCTCGTCGTCCTCCGCGAGGAGGTCCGCGCGAAGGTCGCGGCGCTCGCGTCGCGCGAGGTCCCATGCCTCGTGGATCGCGACCTGCTTGAGCCAGGCGAAGACGGTCTCGCGCCTGGGCTGGCAGCGCAGGAGCTGCGTCCAGGCGTGGGAGCAGGCGTCCTCGATCACGGAGTCGGGGGCGATGACGCACGCGCGGATGGCGCGGAGCAGGCGGTAGCTGAGGTCGCGGTACAGCTGCGCCTCGTCGCCCTGCTGCGGCGGGATGCCATGAGCGGTCATCGCTCCGGCTCCCGCGTGGCTCGCGCGGCCTCGTAGAACGCGATGAGGTCGCGCATCTGCTGGACCGCCACGTGGCCGTGCTCGCCGGCGGCGGTGAGGAGGTCGAGGACCTCGGGGGTGGTGCAGGTCGCGCGGCGGGTGAAGTAGTCGCCGAGGAGCTGGGCGAACGCGCGGTCGGTCTCGTCGGCGGCGAGCCGTTCGGCGGGGTCGGGGTAGTCGAGCGGGGTCATGCGGCCGCCTGCTTGGGGGTGACCCACTCGGGGGCGTCGGGGTAGATGCGGCGGAGGTCCATCGGGACGAGGCCGCTGAGCTCGGTCTGGGCGAGGTAGTCCATGACGACGCCGCGGAGCTCCTCGACGTCGGGCAGGTCGGCCTCGACGAGGTAGGCCTGTCCCTCGCCCTGGGTGGCGGGGAGGTCGTTGAGGCGGAAGCCGCGCTGGCCGCGGAGCGCCTGGAGGACGCGTTCCTCGCCGGCGGCCGTGGTGTACGCGGCGACCTGCACTGAGGTGAGCGGGCTCATGCCTTGCGCTCCTTCCAGGCGGCCGTGCTGCCGTGGCCTTCGAGCTCGTGGTCGCGCACGCGCGCCGCGCCTCCGCGGGTCTGCATGTCGCGCTGGACGTTGTGGATCTCCCGGGTGCGGTCCGACCTGGAGTCGGGGGTGCGGGCCTTGAGCTGTCCGATCAGCCGGGAGGCTTCGGCCTTGGTCTTGGGGGGGCGTGAAGCTCACGCCTTTGCTGGTGGCCAGCTGGCGCAGGTAGCGCTGCTGCTTTGGGGTTGGGGGCGGCCCGTCCTTCTGGCCTGCCGCTGGGTGGTGGTTGGTCATGGCCGCTGGCACGCGCCCGAGCCGACGGGTGTCAAGCCCCGGTCCGACAGGACTCGCCGAAGGCGACTCCGCGGGGCTTGACACCCATAGGCGGAGGGTGCTCGCCTGAAGGACAGGACCGACCGCCACCCAGCTGCCGGCACTCCACGTCCTTCCTCGAGCCCCGAACTACCTCAAACCGTTGTTTTGATTCGGTTCTCGGTACCTTCGAGAGATGGGAGCGGAGACCCTGAGG
Organism: Conexibacter sp. W3-3-2; assembly: GCF_009707605.1. Classification (NCBI taxonomy): domain Bacteria; kingdom Bacillati; phylum Actinomycetota; class Thermoleophilia; order Solirubrobacterales; family Conexibacteraceae; genus Conexibacter; species Conexibacter sp. W3-3-2. Next base: position 3,946,868 of record NZ_WLYW01000001.1, read on the forward strand.
TCCACGACGTACGCCGGGAGCTATGTCCACGGTCTCGACGGAAGCGAGCGCGCGCAGCTCACCTGCACCACGTCTGGGGCTGGCGGGGCCACCACCGGGATCGTCCTGGCGTCAGGTCCTCGCGCGATCCTTGACTGGGAGACGACCGCCGACAGGGCGACCATCGCGGCCGCGGTTCTCGGCCACTGGCTCGGCCGCCCGCCGTGCCAGGCCGACCTCCACGAGTTCCTCGACGAGGTCGCCGGAGACTGGGTCGCCGGCCAGCCGTGGCAGCTGACCGGCGAGCAGCTCGAGCAGGCCGGCTTCCAGCCCTGACCGCGTCAGCTACGCGGCGACCAGGGGCCCGGCCGGCGGGTCGCCGACGCAGTCCTCGATGCGCTTGGCGATCTGATCGACCCAAGCCGCGCAGCGCTCCACGATCTCCATCGGCGTGCGCTCGCTCCAGGAGGTGAGGTAGGGGATGGAGTAGTCGCTGGTGTCCAGCCCGATCGACCCGCACACGGTGTAGGCGACGGACTCGACGACGAGCTCTTCCTGGGAGTAGGTGAGCTCGACCTCACCCTTTTCGATGGACCAGCGCATCAGCGCGTGCCCGAGCTCGTGCACCATCGTCTTGACCTGGTGGTTCACCGAGTTGGCCTCGTTGAGCGAGATCACCCGGAGCTCCGGCATGAAGCACCCGCCGGTCCCGTCAGGCATCCGCTCGATCACCACGCCGCAGCCCAGCTCGCCAGCCAGCGCGCACAGCCGCGGGAACGCCCAGCCAAGCGAGTCACCCTCGGGCTCGACGATCGGCGGGTCCAGCGGCACCGGCTCCGCCGGCGGCGGGAGCGGCACGACCTGGGAGCGGTCGAACACCGGCCCCAGCCGGAACCGCACCCGCGGCTTCTCAGCGGCCGGCGCCCCGGCCTCCATCCACTCCTTCAGTTGCGCCTTCGAGGGCGGCATCGGGACCCACACGCGGATCGCGTGCTCACCCTTCGCTACGCAGTACCCCAGCCGCAGCCACGCGCGGAACCCCGCCACCCGTGAGGCCTGCGGCATCTGCAACGCGATCAGCAGCTGGTTGCTCAGCGAGTACCGGTGGAAGTGCCGGCGCAACCCCAGCCACCGCTGCCAGCCCTCGGTCGAACGCAGCGCCTCGACCGCCTCCTGCGCCCGCTTGCGGTCCGCCTCGCGGCGCGCCTGGCGCTCCTCCTCCGTCTCGCTGGACAGTCGCTTCTTCGTGCTCGTCGACATCCGACGCCTCCGATGGATCTCGGTGGCCCCGCCCGGTGCGGGACCGATCCCCAACGACCAGGCACGGCAGGGATGCCGTGCCACCCTCTCGGGGGTCTCGGTCCCGCACCGTGCACGCTTGGGGACTTGCAGACGGGTCGTCGCTCGTCAGAAGCGATCTACCGCTGGCTGTGCTTGGCGACTCGCTCGCGAGTCCTGACCGAGCGGCGCGGCGCGCCCGCGGACCCGGCGAGCACGATGTGCCCGACTCCGGATCCGGCGACCGAGATAACTGCCTGGCCGGTGCAGCGGGTGGGTCGCACGGCGAGGCCTTGAGTTCTTCGGTCAGCCAGGACCCGCCGCCCGTCATCCGCGTTCCCTAACTCCGCGAGCAGGACATCTAGATCGAACTCTCGCGCAGGCCGAACCGACCGTGAAGCCGGCGTAGAAGTCGCGGTGCCGCCCACGCGCGCTCACCCAGTACGCCCATGAGCGCCGGAAGCAACAGGGCCCGGACGACGGTGGCGTCGATGAGCACGGCGAACGCGGTGCCGATCCCCACCTCCTTGATGAAGACCACCTCTGAGGTGGCGAACGCACCGATCGCGACACAGAACAACACTGCAGCGGCGGTGACCAACGGCCCTGTTGTTCCCATCCCGGCCACGACGGCTTCTCGGCTCGGCATCCCGCTGTCGCGCGCCTCCTTGATGCGGCCCAGGACGAACACGCCGTAGTCCGTCGACAACGCGAAGACGAGGACGAACAGCAGCACCATCTGTGAGGCGTCCAGCGCGCCTTGGCTGGTGTACGCGAGGGTGCCTTCGAGGCGGCCGTCCTGGAAGATGAGCACGAGCACGCCGAAGGCTGCCGAGATGGTGAGGAGGTTCATCGCGAGTGCGCAAAGCGGCAGCAGAACGCTCCCACACATCAGGAACAGCAGCGCGACCGTGGTCACGCCGACAATGCCTAGAGCGACGGGGAGTGCCGCGTTCAGCGCAGCGCGGCTGTCGCGATAGCGCGCCGCTTCGCCCGTGATCTGTGCTGGTAGCCCTGTCAGTGCCTGGCGTGCTCCGTCGACCAGGCGCTGGCTTGGCTCGGCCAGTGGCGGACCGGTCGAGTAGACATCGATACGTGTAAGACCGTTCCCGACGCGCACGGGCTCACTCACAGCCGCGGCGTTCTCCACGCCGAAAAGGCGTTCTCGAGCTTCCGCGGCAACGAAGCGGTCGGTCGAACGGAGGGCGACGATCAGGGGGGCGGTCCGGTCGCCCGGGAACGACTCTGCGACGCGGTCGGCAACCTGGCGCGAGCTCGCGCTCTCGGGCAGCACGGTCGCATCGAAGCCGGTGAAGCGCACGTCGGCGAAGGGCAAACCGACGACGACCAGGGCGAGCCCCGTCACGACGGCGACGACGCCAGGCCGGCGCATGACACGGGCGCCGATGCGAGCGGAGTAGCTGCGCTCGGGGCGTCGCGGGCTGCGCCGAAGCGAGAGGGCGTCGATCCGCGGTCCGAGCAGCAGAAGGGCCGGCGGCAGGGCCAACAGCGCAGCGGCGCCGGCGACGAGAGCCACGAGAGCCCCGCCGACGGCCATGCTCATCAGGAAGCGCTGCGGAAAGACCGACAGCGCGAGTGCCACGGTCAGCGACGAGAACATGACGGTTCGCCCGGCGGTCGCGAGTGTGCGTGTCAAAGCCAGGTGCCCGTACCCGTGCTCTGCGGCTTCCTCCCGGTACCGGGCGATGATGAACAGGGAGTAGTCGATCGCCAGCCCGAGACCGAGGGCGGTGATGAGGTTCAAGGCGAAGACGCTGAGGTCGGTGATCTGCACCGCAAGGCGCAACGCCAGGAGCGTGCCCAGCACCGACAGCACGGCTACGAGCAGCGGCAGGAGCGCCGCGACAAGACCGCGGAAGACGAAGAGGAGGAGGAGGAACAGCAACGGGAAGGCCAGCAGTTCGGCCTTGCGCAGGTCCTCGCTGACCTGGTCCCTGATCTGTGCCGTGGTGAGGACGGGGCCGCCCACGCTGACGCCGGAGAGCCCGCGGAACTCCTCCGAGACGCGAACGGAGACGTCTTGGGCGGTCTGTGTCTCCATTGGCCGCAGGTAGCCGAGAATCACCGACGACCGCCCGTCTGGCGTCCGTAGGCGCCTGCCTTGCGGCTGGCGCGGTGAGACGGTCGTCGCGATTTCCGGGATTGCCGCCAGGCGCTTCTGCGTGTCGAGGACTCGCTGGTCAAGGGTACGCGCCGCCTCGACCAGCACGACGATGTCGGCCTCCGGACTGCGCCCGGCCGCTGCCACCAGGGCCTCGCGAGAAAGCGCGCTCTCGCTGCCCCGATCCTCGAAGTTGTCCCGGCCAGTCTTCAACAGGCCGGCCACCGGACCGCCGAGGACCAGCGCGACCACCGCAAAGATTGTTGTCAGCGTCAGCGTCAGACGCGGGTGCCGCAGGACCAGCGTGCTCACGCTCAGGTACTCGCTGCTGCCGGAGTCGACGTCGACCCCGCCGGGCGCGATGCGACGGAGCACCCACGAATCGCTCCGACCTTGCGGTTCATGCGATGTCGGACGACGTGCTGGAACAGCAGACGCCGCAGGCCCGAAAGGTTGTCGCCGTGGTCCCGGTAGAAGGCGTCGGGATCCTCGAACGTGCCGAAGTCCTGGTTGATGCCCGTCGTCTGGATGGCGGTGTCGGTGCCCCGCCACGAGATCGGCGGGTTGGCGAAGTCGTCGGTTCCTACGCCGTAGCCCAAGAATGCGCCCCCGCGGGTGCGCACGCTGGTCCGCAAGCCGTTCAGGTACTCGAGATCGAGGATCACACCTTCCAGGCCGACCCATCCGTCGCCTGACCGAACCTCTGCCCAGCTGTGGAGGATGTTGTCCGGCGCCAAGCGGTACGGGAGCCCGGTCACGACGCCCTTCTGCAGGCGCTTGTGAATGGTGGCGCCATGGAACCGGCATGCGATCCCGGTCCCACGCAACAGTGCCATGAGCAGCGTGGTCTTCGTGTTGCATTGCCCGTACCCGTCAGTGAGCACCGCCGAGGCCGGGATCGCGTCTGAGGCGTTGTAGCCGAAGCTGATCTCGTCGCGCACGAAGCCGTAGATCGCGCCGATGCGCTCGTACTCGGGCAGATCACGCCAGCCGTGACGGTCGATCAACGTCTGGAGGGTCGGGTGGTCGAAGTCGAGCAGCGGCGTCGACGAAAGGTCACTAGCGGGCATGACCATGACGGTAGGTCGGCCAGGCCCGTTTGGCTTGAACGATGCTGCTGTCTTCGGTCAGGAGGGCCAGTGCTCGCTCGCAACGCTCATTCGCAGCAGCGCTGACGGCGGGAGTCCGAACGACTGCCGGAAGACACGACTGAGGTGGGCGGAGTCTGAGAACCCCGCGCCGATCGCGGCCTCGGTCAGGTTGGCGCCTGCACTGACTGCTTGCACGGCGAGGCGCAGCCGCACCCAGAGCACGTACCGGCGGAAGGGCATCCCGACCTCGCTGGAGAAGAGATGCGTCAGGCGCGAGGCAGACAAACACGCAGCCTTGGCAGCCTCCTCGAGCCGGGGTCGTCCCACGACCGCGCCGTCGAGGTAGCCCAGCGCGGCCAGGACGGGCTCAGAAAGCACAGAGGTCGGCGGCCCCTGGCCGACAAGTCGCGCGAGGAGGCGTTGCCCCGTCACGTCGACCGGCTCGGTCTCGTCGAGGTGCAGGTCCTCGAAGAGGTCCGACAGATCTTGGCCTGCAAGCTTCTTCGCCTGCTCCTCGACCCCGGCCCCGCGCGCCCGGTGAGGCTCGATCAGCGCGAGCGCCATACGCTCGGCGTCGCAGTCGAAACTGTGCCGCACACCACTGGGGACCAGCGCGGACCGCGCGCTGACGACATCGCCGGCGAGGTCAAGCACGAAGGGTCCGTCGAAGGAGCAGACGAGCTGGACGGCATGATGAGCGTGGGCCTGCGCTGAGCCGCCCGGGCCCAGGTACAGAACAAGACCAGGGCTCACGTAGAGGGAGGTTGTCCCGTAGCTCGTAGAACTTTGTAGGCGGCGGTTCTCCCGCCTCGTCCGCTCCCGTTGGGAGCGTGACGGGTGCTTGAAGTCCATCCGAGACAGGAGAACCGCCGTGAGGAACGTAGAGCAGGACCCCGACGGCCGCGAGCTCGCGCTGCCGCCCGCTGTGCAGGAGGCGCTCGGAGAGCTCGTCAATGCCGCCAAGGACGGGCTGCTGGCGTTGAGCGTCGGCGTCGGGCTCGGCGTGCTGGACACGCTGATGGAAGAAGAGGTCACCGAGGTCGTCGGCCCGAAAGGCCGACGCGACCCGGACCGCGTCGCGGTGCGCCACGGCCACGAACCGGGCGAGGTCACCTTGGGCGGCCGGCGTGTCGGCGTGCAACGCCCGCGGGTGCGGGCCGCTGACGGCAGCGGCGAGATCCGCCTTCAGACCTACGCGCACTTCGCCGACCGTGACCCACTCACCCGGGTCGTGCTCGAGCAGATGCTCGCCGGCGTCTCCACGCGACGGTTCGCGCGCACCCGGGAGCCGGTCGGCGAGCACGTGACCGCGGCCGAGCGGTCGACCTCCAAGAGCGCGGTCAGCCGCGAGTTCGTCGGGCGCACGACCGAGCACCTGCGCGCGCTCATGTCGCGCGACCTGGGCGACGTGCGGTTGGCGGCGCTGATGCTCGACGGGATCGAGCTCAAAGGCCGCTGCTGCGTCGTCGCCCTCGGGGTCACGACCGATGGGGTGAAGGTCCCGCTCGGCCTCTGGGACGGCAGCACCGAGAACCAGACGGTCGCCCGGCACCTCCTCGCCGACCTCGTCGACCGTGGCCTGGACCTCGACCAGGGCGTCCTGGTCGTCCTGGACGGCGGAAAGGCGCTGCGCGCGGCGGTCGACCAGGTCCTCGGCCCGGTCCCCGTCCAGCGATGCATCCGCCACAAGGAGAGGAACGTCCTGGACCACCTCCCCGAGGCCGATCGCGACCTCGTCAAGCGCAGGTTGCGCACCGCCTGGAAGCAGTCCAACTACGAGCTCGCGCTCGACGGCCTCAACCGGCTCGCCGACGAACTCGCCCACTCCCATCCCGGAGCCGCGGCGTCGCTGCGCGAAGGCCTCCCCGAGACGCTCACACTGCAGCGCCTCGGCTGCCCCGAGCAACTCCGCCGCACCCTCGCCTCGACGAACCCGATCGAGTCGATGATCGAGTTCGTCCGCCGCACCTCCAGGAACGTGAAGCGCTGGCAGTCCGGCGACATGTGCCTCAGATGGACCGCCGCCGGCATGCTCGAAGCCGAACAGCAGTTCCGGAAAATCATCGGCGTCGACCACCTCGCCACACTCACGATCGCCGTCGAGCGCGACCTCGCCGCCCGACGCTCCGCAACCGCCTCGCCGACCATGTCCACCACGACCCCCGAGCCGGCCGCTACGCTCGCACCCGCTCACTGATCACCGAACCGCCGCCGAGAAGTTCCACGGCGACCGGGACATCCTCCGTAGAGGCGGCCGTTCCACTTGACGGTTGGCGGCGCGTGTGGCGCTCGAGTCATTTCGCAGCGACCGAAGCCGGTCCCTGGACGGACAGAGTGGGGAGTGAACTCAAGACGTAGCTTGGGCCGGGCTAGCCATACGCAGCACCCTACGCGCAGGCATCGACCCGGACACCCACCTCTGGAGCACGTAGACGAGGAAGAGTCCGGGCGCGAGTGTCGTCATGGGTCAGTCCTCCGCTTCGGCCGCGGGGATGCGGACCACCCCGCCCTTCGGGAAGACGACGTCGAGCAGGCGGCCGTCGTAGACGACACCGACGTGTGCGTCGGTCCCGAGCGCGATCAGCCGTTCGCGAGCGTCGGCATCGAAGCGCAGCTCGTCGCGGTCGTTGTCGCCGCTCACTCCGACGACGTCTTCGCCGGAGGCAATCGGCTCGGTCGCGTCGAGGGCGATCCAGCACTCCTTCCCCGCGGGACCGTCCTGCGTGCGGACCGCGGCGCGGCCGGTCTCGGCACGCGCGGCGTCCTCGGTGACGCACAGTGCCCGGGGACTGGCTCGGGCCCAGTCAAGGATGGTGAGGCGGTCCGAGCGCAGATCGCGGTCGGGAGCATCGCCGCCGCAACCGGCCAGCAACACGAGTCCGACGAGCGCGGCGAAGGTAGGAGCAGAACGCATACGAGCCAGAACGATACACACCAACGGACATTGGTACATTTCTGCCATGAGCGAACGCTGCGACCTGCTGTGCCTCGATCTCGAACTCGCCGAGCGCCTGCGTCAGACACTGCCTGCGGTGGAGGAGCTCGGGGCGATGGTGGAGCAGGTCCGCGCGTTGGCCGACCCCACCCGCCTCGGCCTGGCACTGGCGCTGCGTGACGGCGGTGAGCTCTGCGTCTGCGACCTCGCGTGGGTGAGCGGCCGACAGGAGCGACTGGTCTCCCATCACGTGCGCCAGCTTCGCGCCGGAGGGCTGGCGACCTCGCGAAAGGAGGGACGCATGGTCCTCTACTCGCTCACTCCTCGCGGGAGCGAGCTGCTCACGGTCGTGGCCTCGATGACGAGCGTGCACGCGGGTCCGAGTGACCGAGAGGCGCGGCTCACTGCACCACGAGATCGGTGAACAGCACGCGCTCGACCTTCACGTCGGTCTGAGCATTGACCGCCGCGCGGAGCCTGCGCTGGATCGTCGCGCGTCCTCGTGCGGTAGCAAGGGTCGTGGCGGGCTTGCCGGTCAGCGTCTCCGTGACGATCGCCCGCACAGCGGCCTCCTGCTCGAGGGCTCCGAACCCCGGAGGGGGCTTGACGGGAGCGCCCTTGGCTGCGGCTTGGGGCGCACTGCTGAACCCGTGCTTCAGCACCAAGCCCACAAAGAGCCTCGCGTACTTCCCGTCCTGCATCGTCAGGAGGAACTCGCGCGGCAGCACGTAGACCTCGCCCTCGACCTTGGACGGCGGGCCTGCTTCGGCGGGCTTGGCGAGCACGAACTTGTAGGCGCCGACGGCAAGGAGGAGCAGGAGCGGCAGAGCGATCTTCACGACCTTCACGGTGTTTGGATGATCGGCGGCCGGCCCCCGCACAGCAATGGAGGTGGACGCATCTCCTAGACTGCGTAGTAGGTGACGGATGGATCTCGCGAAATCGAGCGGGCCTGGGAGTTGGACCGCTCAGGCGGAACTCGGCCTGCGCCGTGGGAGTCCTACGGCTGGCTCCTCGACGCCGCCCACCGTCTCGAGCAGGACGAGATCAGCATCCTCGTCTCCAGCTACCGGGTCTTCCACCGCATCGGCCAGGGCCTCGGGTCGGCGGAGGCACGCGCCCTCTTCGAGGTGCCGCACCGCTACGCCTTCGGCGGGGTCGTGGTCCACGGTGTCTCCTGGCGTGGGGGCTGGCGGGTGCGCGGGCCCGTCTTGGTGGTCGGGGGCGACACGGCGAGGCTGACCGCCGTGGAGGACGCAGGCGCCCCGGCGGTCGCGGTCGTCACCGACGACCCTGCCGCGCTCGGGCTGTGGCGGTACGTCTACGAACCGCTGTCGCTAGGCGCGGCCCGCACGCCCGTGGAGCCGCCAACCGAGGCGCTCTCCGATCTTGCGGCAGCCGCTCTCCGGGCGGCGACGGACGCGGTGAACCCGCGGCGCGCGGTGCTCGAGCCGGCGCAGGTACGAACCTTGGCGGGGGCGCTTGTCGCTCTGCGCAACGAGGAGTTCCCAGTCCCCCCTCGGGATCTTGCGACGTTTCTGCTCAGCCTCGGGTGGAGCGCGCGTCTAGCGCTGCAAGGCGCCGAGATCGGGCACCGGGTGTGGAGCGGCCAGACGCCCCGGCACGATGTTTGGCGCTTCGGGCGCGACTCCGCCGTTCGATGACGCCGCCACGAGACAGACGTTCTCCTATGCTGCGTAGTACATGACGATCAGGACGGAATGCAGCTCGTGATCGGGATCGGTCTCGGCATCCTCGTATATGTCGCGCTCGCCACGTTCGTGCTGTGGCTGCGCCGGCGCGGGACCGACGACGGATCGGTCAGCTTCGCCGCAGTGATCGCGACGTGGCTGACCTATCTCGTGCACGCGGACACCGTCGTCGCTGCCGCCTTCCTCGATCCCTGGCGCATTCCGGTGAACGACCAGGTCGCACTGGGGGCGGGCGTGCTGGTCGGCCTGGTCGGGATCGTCCTCTTCGTCGTCTCCACCCGAACGCTTTTGGCCGGCGCGGAGATCGAGAACCTCCGTCCGTGGCGGCTGGTCACCGGCGGCCCCTACCGCCGCTCGCGCCATCCCCAGGACCAGGCGTGGGTCCTGCTGCTGCTCGCCGTCGCGCTCGTCGGCCGCTCCGCCCTCGCAGTGCTCGTCGTGCTCATCTTCTTCTGGTTCCTCTCCCGGCTGTGGGTGCACGAGGAGCAGCAGCTCGCGGCGTGGTTCGAAGACGATTGGACGCGCTACCGCGCCGACACTCCGAGCTTCGCGTTCCCGACCCGGATAGCGCGCTTGCTCCCCGTCACGCTGTCGAGTCGATGAGGACACGCCGGCTCACTCAGCTGCGGACTTCGGCCGTCGGGCTCGCGGCGGCCCTTGTCCTCGGTGCCTGCGGAACGGAGACGCCGACGGGGGGCGGTGCGATCCGAGGCGGCGGGAAGGCCGCCTTCGAGCGGCACCTTGGGCAGCTGCGCGGCTCACCAGTCGTGGTCAACCAGTGGGCCTCCTGGTGCACTCCGTGCCGGCAGGAGTTCCCGTACTTCCGCGAGCAGGCCAACGCGCTGGAGGGCAAGGTCGCCTTCGTCGGCGTCAACTCGATGGACAGCACCGACGACGCGGCCGACTTCCTGGAGGAGAGCCCGCTGCCGTTCCCGCAGTTCGCGGATCCCGACGCCGACATCGCACGCACGTTCCGCGGCGGCCGGGCCTGGCCCACGACGGCGTACTACGACGCTCGGGGCGAGCTGGTGTTCACCCACCAGGGCGCCTATCGGAGCGAGGAGGACCTGGCTGCCGACATCCAGCGCTACGCGGTGGACGGTGGTTGAGTCTCCGAGCATCGCCTTGGCGTTCGTGGCCGGCCTGGCGTCCTTCCTCTCCCCGTGCTGCCTGCCGCTCGTACCGGGCTACCTTGCCGCCGTCTGCGGTCAGGGCCCCGAAGACCGCCGCCCGACGCGCGCCGCAGTGCTCAACAGCCTGCTCTTCATCGCGACGTTCTCGTTCGTCTTCATCGCCTTCGGGCTGAGTGCAACCGCCCTGGGCGGATTCCTGTTCGACAACCAGCCACTGCTCAACAAGCTGGGCGGCGGCGCCATGGTGCTCATGGGCCTCTTCTTCATGGCTGCGCCGTTCGTCACCCGGATCAATCGTCAGTGGCACGTCGACGGGCTCGCGACGCGCGCGGGCAGCGGCGGCCCGATTGTCGCGGGAGCCGCCTTCGCGATCGCCTGGACGCCGTGCGTCGGGCCGACACTGGGGGCCATCCTCGGTCTCGCGGCGACGACCAGCGGCACGGCCGACGGCGCCGGGCTCCTCGCGGTCTACTCTGCCGGCCTCGGCGTGCCGTTCCTCCTGTCGACCCTCGCCTACGAGCGTCTGTCGAAGACCTTCGCCTGGTTCGCCCGGCACCACCGTGAGGTCCAGTTGCTCTCCGGATTTGCGCTCGCGGCTATGGGCGTGCTGGTGTTCACCGGTGAGCTGTTCCGCTTGAACATCGAGATCCAGCAGGCGCTCGACGCGCTCGGGCTCAACTTCTGGAACAGCATCTGAGCGATCAGCGTTCGGCCTGCAGGCGGCGGATGTCCGCCGCGATGCCGGGGCCGCGAGCGTCGGCGAGTGTGTACCCGACGCGTTGGAAGCCCCGGCGGTCGATCAGGACGAGGCGGGCGTGGTGCTCGGTCTCGTCCGTCTGCGGCTGCACGAAGAACCCCTCGTAGACGGGCGCAAGCCGCTCGAGATCTCCCAGCACGAAACGTGCGCGACCGAGCATCCGCTGCTCCAGCAGGAACCGCCGGGCGCGTTCGGGCGTGTCGGTTCGGGGGTCGGCGGAGATGGCGAGCGTCGGGATGTCCTGCCCGAGCTCGTCGAGTGACCGGCGGACCAGCTGCAACTGCGGGCCGCAGCTCTCCTCGCACGTGGAGTAGACGAAGGTCGCGAGGACCACCTGTCCGCGGAACCCGGACATGGTCACGGTCGCACCGCGCTCATCGGTCAGCCGGAAGTCTGGAGCGCGGACCCCCGCGGGGAGCAGCGCGCCGCTGAACGGGCTTCGTGGCGCCATGGGCGCGCCGGAGTCATCGCGCAGCAGGAGCAGCGTCACGAACATGACGGCGACCACGACGCACAGGCCGTAGAGGACCAGACGCAGGCGCGCCATCACTCACCGCCGGTCGCGCGGCGCACGGCGTCGCGCAGGAACGCGTCGTCGATCTGGCCGCGGCTGACCGCGACGACCCTGCCGCGCGGATCGATGACGAACGTCTCGGGCAGGTTGCGGGTGCCGAACTCCGCGGCCAGCTTCGTGTCGACGTCCCGGATCACCGGGAAGGTCAGGCCGAGCCGCTTGATGAAGCCGCGGGAGTCCGCGATCGCGTCCTGGTACGACGCGGCGAGCACGGTGCCTTGACCGGTGGAGGTCAACTGCCGGTGGATGCGCTGCAGGGCGGGCGCCTCGACCTCGCACGGGGCGCACCAGGATGCCCAGAAGTTCAGGACGACGACCTTGCCGCGGTAGTCCTCCAGGGCAGACGTGCCGGCGCCTTCGAGGCGGGGCGACTGCAGCGATGCGCCGGGCGCGGTCGGTCGCTCACCACGTTGGACCGCGTCGTCGAGGGTGGTGTTCGGTGACTGCAGCACGAGCCCGTAGGCGAGCAGGCCGACGAAGGCGACGACGAGCATCGGCCAGATGACGGGCGCGAGCCGCCGTCGAGATGTTCGTGTCGCTTGCACGTCAGGCACCGGGCTTCGTACTACGCAGTGTAGTGCATACTTCGCGCGTGCTCCTCGGCCGCGCCCTGCTGATCCTCGGACTGCTGGCTGCACTTGTCGGGGTGGCGGCGGCCGTCCGCGCGCACCAGACCGACGACACCAGGCTGCTGCAGGTGACGCGGCGGCTCGTCCTGGCGGTCACCTCGCTGGCGCTGCTCGCGATGCTGCTCCTCGAGGTCGCCTACGTCCGCGATGACTTCTCCTACGCGCTGGTCGCCGGGAACTCGAGCGCGACCACGCCGCTCTACTACAAGCTCACCGCCGTCTGGTCGACGCAGGCGGGCTCGCTGCTGCTGTGGCTGTGCGTGCTCTCGGTGATGAGCGCGTTCGTCGTCCGGGGTGCGGCGGTCGCCCATCGTCACCTCGAGCCGATCGTCCTCGGCGTCCTGCTCACGGTGTGCGCGTTCTTCCTGTTCCTGATGGTCACCTACGCCAGTCCCTTCGAGGCGAGCCCGCAGGGCACCACGGTCGGCGCCGGCCTGCAGCCGCTGCTGCGCTACCCCCTGATGGCGCTGCACCCGATCGCGCTCTATATCGGGTACGCAGGTGCCACGGTGCCGTTCGCCTTCGCCGTCGCGGCTCTTGTGACCGGCCGACTTGGCTCCAGCTGGCTGGTGGCGGTCCGCCGCTACGCCATGGTCGCCTGGGCGTTCCTGGCCGCCGGGCTGGTGCTCGGGTCCCGCTGGTCGTACGCCGAGCTGGGGTGGGGCGGCTTCTGGGGCTGGGATCCGGTCGAGAACGCGGCCCTGCTGCCCTGGCTCACGGCGACGGCGTTCATCCACAGCTCCGTGATCCAGGAGCGCCGCGGCATGCTGAAGGTGTGGAACGTCTCGCTCGTCGCGGCGACGTTCGTCCTCTCGTTGGTGGGGACGTTCCTCGTCCGCTCGGGCATCCTGGACTCCATCCACGCCTTCGGCGCCTCGACGCTCGGCGTGCCGTTCCTCGTCCTGATCGCGGTCGTGATGGGCGCGTCGGTCTGGCTGATCGCCTGGCGACGGCCGCTGCTGCGCAGCGACCACCGACTCGACGGGCTGCTGTCGCGGGAGATGGTGTTCCTGCTCAACAACGTGCTGCTCGTCGGTCTGGCGTTCGTCGTCTTCTGGGGGACGTTCTTCCCGCTGATCAGCGAGGCCGTCACGGGGACGAAGTCCGCGCTGGGGCCGCCGTGGTTCGAGATCTACACCGCGCCGCTGGGGATCGGGCTCGTCCTGCTGCTGGCGGTCGGCCCGAGTCTGGCTTGGCGGGCGACCGCCTGGCGGCTCTGGATGCGCACCTTGCGCGTTCCGGTGGCTCTCGGCCTCGCCGTAGGAGCGGTCGGCATCGCTGCCGGCGTGCGCACGCCCAGCACCGTTGTCGTGGTCCTTGGCGCGTTCGTGGTGCTCGCAACCAGCGCACAGGAGCTCTGGCGCGCTGCGAGGGCGCGCTCCGCGACGTCCGGGGCACGCCTGCCCAGCGCGGCCGCTGCGGTGGTCTCGCGCAACCGCCGCCGCTTCGGTGGCTACCTGACGCACGTGGGGTTCGTCGTGATGCTCGCCGGCGTCGCCGTGGCGGGCGCATCCTCGTCGGGAAAGGACGTGACGATGCGCCCGGGGGACAGCGTCAGCGTCGCGGGCTACCGCGTCCACTACGAGCGCCCTGTCGCAGAGGTGCGCAGCGAGAAGATCACCTTCGGGGCCCGGCTCGGCGTCTGGGAGAACGGACGAAGGCTGACGACGCTCTCCCCGGCCCGCGAGTACTACCCGTCGCTGGACAGCTCGAAGGGCACGTTCGGTCGCTTCTTCGACGGTGAGGCCACGAGCGAGATCGGGATCCGCGCATCGCTCGGACGCGACCTCTGGGTTGCTGCGTCTCCGGACCTCCAGACGCTCCGCTCGCCGATCGACGAGGCCAACCGTCGTTTCGCCACGGTCCCTCCGACCGCGCAGGCGCTGATCATCGCCGCCATCGCCGAGCGGTACGTCGTGCGAGCGCCCGCGGTGACCTTCCGGGTCATCGTGCGCTCGGGCGTCTCGTGGATCTGGATCGGCGCGGGCCTGATGGGAGCCGGCGCGGCCCTGGCGCTCCGGCGTCCGCGTCGGGGGCGCTTCCTCCCCGGCCGGCGGCGTCAGGTGGTCTCGCGGTAGGCCAGCAGCCGGAGGGCGTTGCCGACCACCAGCAGCGTCGAGCCCTCGTGGACGAACACCGCCGGTCCGATCCCGAGGCCCAGGAGCGTCGCCGGGATCAGGATCGCGACGATGCCGAGGCTCACGATCAGGTTCTGCCGAATGATCGCGTTGGTGGTCCGGCCGAGTCCTACGGCAAACGGGAGGCGGCGCAGGTCGTCGCCCATGAGGGCGATGTCGGCGGTCTCCAGCGCCACGTCGGACCCGGCTGCGCCCATCGCGATTCCCACCGTCGCGGAGGCGAGCGCGGGTGCGTCGTTGACGCCGTCACCCACCATGCCGACGGTCCCCTGCGCACGGAGCGCTGTGATCTCGGTGACCTTGTCGGCCGGCATGAGGTCGCCCCGCGCATCGTCGAGGCCGACCTCGCCGGCAATCGCGTTCGCGACGCGCTGGTTGTCGCCGCTGAGCATCACCATGCGCCGGACGCCCAGCTGTCGGAGATCATGGACGACCTCGGCGACACCGGCCCGCGCGGTGTCCATCACGCCGATGACCCCGAGGTACTCGTCACCGTGGCGCACCACCATCGTCGTGCGCCCCGCAGTCTCGAGCGTCTCGACGGCCGCGACGATCGTGGTCGGCGGCGCCGCCCCGTCGATCTCGGCGAAGAGTGCGAGCTTGCCGACGTGGATGGTCTGATCGTCGAGGGATGCACGGACCCCGCGGCCGATGATGCTCTGCAGCTCGGTGGCGGTCGCGGGCTCCTCGGCCAGGCGCGGGACGCCGTCCCGCACGATGGCCCTGGCGAGCGGGTGGTCGCTCAGCCGTTCGACCGCGACCGCGGCGCGCAGAAGCCGAGCCTCAGGAATGCCGTCACCCGCGACCACGTCCGTGAGCCGCGGCTTGCCCTCGGTGACCGTCCCGGTCTTGTCGAACGCGATCGACTGGAGCTGGCCGAGATCCTCGAGGGGTCCGCCGCCCTTCACCAGCACGCCGCTGCGCCCGGCGCGGGCGACGGCGGAGAGGACGGCGCTGGGCGTGGCGATCGCCAGCGCGCAGGGACTCGCGGCGACGAGCACGGCCATGGCGCGGTAGAAGGAGTCGCCGAAGTCCTCGCCGGTGAAGACCGGGGAGACCGTCAGGCCGAGGACGAACAGGATCACCGCCGGCACGAAGTACCGCTCGAACCGGTTGGTGAACTGCTGGGTGGGTGACTGCCCCGTCTCGGCCTCGCTCACCAGCTGGACCACGCGGGCCAGCGTGTTGTCCGCGGCGCGGCGCGTCACGTAGATGTCCAGGGCCCCGGTGCCGTTGATGGTCCCCGCAAAGACCCGGTTCGACGCGTCGAGGCTGTCCGATGCCTGCGCAGCATGGGTCCGGTCCTCGACCGGCTGCTTGTCGACCGGCACGCTCTCTCCGGTGATCGGCGCCTGGTCGACGCTGCTCGTCCCGTCGAGTACGAAGCCGTCCGCCGGGATCCGGCTGTTCGGTCGCACGATCACCGTGTCCCCGACGGCCAGGGCCTCCACCGCGACCTCGAGCTCTGCACCGTCGCGGCGGACGAGCGCGGTCTTCGGCGCGAGCTCTGCGAGGGCCTCGATCGCCCGCTTGGCCCTGCCCATCGCGTAGTGCTCCAGGGAGTGGCCCAGGCTGAAGAGGAAGAGCAGCAGTCCGCCCTCGAAGAACTTGCCGAGCGCCGCCGCGCCCACCGCGGCGACGAGCATGAGGAAGTCGATTTCGAAGCGTCCTGCGCGGACGCTCTGGTACGCCTCGCGCAGCGTCAGCGATCCGCCGAAGACGTACGCGGCGAGGAACAGGACGGTCGGAACGGCTCCCTCGACGTCAGCGACGGTCTCCAGGATCCACCCGGTCAGGACCGCGGCGCCGGCGAGCAGCGAGAAGGCGATCTCGGTGCGGGCACCGAAGACGTCCAGCAGTCCGTCGTGGTCGTGGCCGTCGTGCTCGCCCCTCGGAGCACGGTCGGCTGCGTCGAGGATCGGCTCGGTTCCCAGGGTGGCGCTCACTCCCGGAGGCTAAACTACTACGCAACATAGTAATGAGTCTCAGCACCGTCTTATCAGGCGCCACGAGCCTGATGCCTCACTCCTGGGACCACCAGATGCCGCAGACGCGGGACGGACGGTCCGGTCCAGCGCGGCGAGCCTGCGCACACGGGCGGTGGCCGCCACGAGCGCCAGGCCGTCGGTGGGGCCGCGGTACAGCCGGATCGTGGCGGCACGCAGCCCGAGCGTGCGGGCGACGACCGGCACCTGCCGGTGGCCTTCGACAAAGACCGGGCGGCAGTCGGCGAACGCCCGTGCGGAGCGGGCCGTCGCCTCGAGATCCCGCTCGATCGTGGTCTGGGCGCGCAGCGCCGTGCGCAGCGTCGACAGCCGGTCCAGCTGGGCGGGGATCGTTGCTACCGCGACCGCCCCGAACGCGACCGCCGCAACTGCGACGGCACCGCGGACGTCGCGCCGCAGCCTGCCGGCCGCGCCGCCCACGAGTACGATGAGCACGACCGACGGCAGAAGGAGGTACCGGCCGATCACGGGCGATCCCGCCAGGACCAGTCCGGCGAAGGACAGCAGGCTCAGTCCGCCCAGTGCGACGAGAACGAGTTCCGGGCGCGCTGGTTGCCGGCGCAACGTCAGCAGCGCCAAAAGGCTTCCGACGAGGACCGGTTCCCGGACGATCTCCCCGATGCGCCGGGGTGCCGTGGTGAGCAGCGACCCCAAGCCGGTGTCGCGACCGAGCGCCTGGACGTTCGCGCGCGTGCCTGTCAGCGACCACAAGGGATCGCCGGTGACGGCGAGGTCGCAGAGGAGCCAGACGGCCACCGGGCTCGCCGCGAGGACCATGAGGCCGCGGGGCACGCGTCGGTCCACGCGCCACACCCACGCCAGGTGCGCCGCGGCGAGCACCCAGGCCTCCGGTCGGATGAGACCGGCAATCGCCAGAGGGCCGGCCACACGCGCGCCGGAGGCGTCCCGCGCGAGGCTGCGCGCGGCCGCGAGGGCCAAGACGACGAACAGCACGTCGAGGTACCCGCGCGTCCCGAACGACAGCAACGGGACCGACCCGAGGACCAGCACGACGGCGAGAACGCCCCCGGCACGCCCGCCGATGCTCCGTGCGCAAGAGAAGCACACCACGGCGAGCGCTCCGAGGGTGACGAACGAGAGAACCCGCAGTCCGGTGGCGGCCCCGTCCCCGAGAGGAGAGAGGACGACACCGAGCAGGAGCGCGAGCGGCTTCGGCGTCGGTGCAAGCGGCACGACGAACTCCGGCGCCGACCCGGCCGCGACCTGATAGCCCCAGAGCAGCCCATAGGCGGCGTCGTAGTTGACCGAGCCGCCGGCAAAGAGCGCCCAGAGTGCCGCTGCAACGGTCGCTGCCGCGATCGGTGCGGCCCAGGCGGTCGAGTGCGGGGGCACGGAGCGTGAATCTACTACGCTGTATCGGAGGTCGGCCCGCTCCCGCTTTCCCGCACAAGGACCCCATGAGCACCAATCTGAAGATCAGCCTCGGCCTCGTCGTCGTCGCGCTCGCCGTCATCCTCGGTCTCGCGCTCGGCAACAGCGCGTCGGACCAGCCGACAGCGGCGACGCCCGCACCCGAAACCGTGGCGTCGACTCCGGTCATGCGCGCTGACACCCACAAGCTGGACGTCGCCGCCGACGGGAAGGTGACGCTCGTCGAGTTCCTCGACTTCGAGTGTGAGGCCTGCGCCGCCGTCTACCCGCTGATCGAGGAGCTGCGTAAGGAGTACGCGGGTCGCATGACGTTCGCCATCCGCTACTTCCCGCTCCCGGGGCACCGCAACGGCAAGATCGCTGCGCAGGCGGTCGAGGCGGCGTCCAAGCAGGGCAAGCTCGAGCCGATGTACAAGCGCATGTACGAGACCCAGAAAGAGTGGGGGGAGTCCAAGGACTCCAAGAAGGACGTCTTCATCGGGTACGCCGAAGACCTCGGGCTCGACATGACGAAGTTCCAGGCGGACCTCGAATCGCCGGCGACGATCGCGCGGATAGAGAAGGACATGCAGGACGGCGCGAACCTCGGGGTCGTCAGCACCCCGACGCTCTTCCTCAACGGTGAGATGATGAACCTCCAGTCGGCCGACCAGCTGCGCTCCGACATCGAGTCCGCCTTCACCGCCAGGTGAGCACCGAGCCGCAGCGCAACGCGCCGGCGTTCCTGGATCGGGTCGTCGGGTGGGTGTTGCTCGTTCCCGGGGCGGTCGCGCTCGCGGCCGCGGTCATCCTCATGGTCGAGAAGGTCCGGGTGCTGGAGGATCCGACCCATGTGCCCGCCTGCACCATCGACGCCGTGCTGGCGTGCGGCTCGGTCCTGACGTCGGACCAGGCGGAGGCGTTCGGCTTTCCCAACCCGCTGATCGGGATCGCCGGGTTCGCGGTCGTCTTCGCGTTCGGGCTCGTCCTGGTCGCCGGTGGTCGGCTGCCCCGTTCCGTGTGGCTGATCGCGCAGGTCGGCCTGGGATACGCCGTGATCTTCGTCCACTGGCTGATCTTCCAGAGCGTGTATCGCATCGAGGCGCTCTGTCCGTACTGCATGGTCGTCTGGGTCATGACGATCTCGATGTTCGTGTACGTGACGCTCGCGAACGTCAGCTCCGGGCGGCTCCCGGTCCCGGCACGCTTGGAAGGGCCGGTCGCGCGGCTCGTGAGTCTCCACGGCGTGGTGCTCACGGTCTGGCTGCTGGTGGTCGGCGCCGTCCTGGCGCAGGGGTTCTGGGACTACTGGATGGACAAGATCTGAGCGAGTCTCACGACTGGCCGTCGAGTGCGTGACGTTCCGCGCGCTCATCGGCCCGGTCGGCCTCCCCGAGCGCGCGGATGAAGAGGAAGGCGAGCGCGATCCCCATGACCACCGACTGCTCGATCGCCATGATGGCTCCGGCCAGGGCCTGGTCGTCCAGGGCACTCAACCCCCAGTAGCGGGGCCCGTTCGCGTAGACGTCGTACAGGGGGCGAGGGGCGAACGTCAGGAAGATCCCGAGGATTCCGACGAGCACCTTCGTGACGACCATGCAGACGACCGGTCCGAGGCCGGCGAGTCCGTGGCGGGCTCGGATCGGGGAGAGCAGATGCCACCAGTAGAGCGCGCCTCCGAAGGTGAACGAGACGTGTTCCAGGATGTGGATCGCTGACGATTCGACCGCCGAGTCGTAGAGCGCCGGGATGTGCCACACCCACATGACGCCGACGTAGAGCAGGATCGCGAAGACCGGACCGGCCCACCAGCCCGCCTGCCGTTCCAGCGGCTGGAGCAGGCGCGTGACGGGGCGCAGGAGGACCTTGGTCAACCCGAGGATCAGCAGGATCGGGACGACGTCGAGCAGCAGCACGTGCTGCACCATGTGCATCGCGAAGAGCTGCTCGCCCAGCGCGTCGAGCGGGGAGAACAGGGCAGTGCTGAGGCTGACGATGCCGCCGAGGAACACGAGCAGCCGCCAGATCGGCGCGTCGCGTGCACCCGACGGCGTCCGTCTGACCGCTCGCCAGCGCCACACGTAGCCCCCAAGCAGCAGTGCGACGAGCAGCGCCGGGCCGGGAGCGAACGTCCACGAGGTGTCCGGTGTCATCGCTGCCGGGCCGAGGTGTCCTCGTCGGCGCTCAGCTGAAGCTGTCCCACCGGCGCAGCTCCGGCAGCGGATCGATGCCCTCGCCGCCGGTGTACCAGCCCGGGGCGGTCCACAGCTCGAAGTGCAGGTGGCACCCGGAGGCGCGTCCGGTCTGGCCCACGTACCCGATCCGCTGGCCGGCCCGGACGCGTGCGCCCTTCTTCACGAGCGCGCGGTCGCGCATGTGCATATAGGTGTAGGAGCGGCCGGTCTTGTCCTGCAGGACGACGTAGTTGCCGGCCCGGGACTGCACGGCCTCGAACTGCACGGTACCCGGGCGGGCCGCCACCAGTGGGGTGCCGCAGCGCGCGAACATGTCCTGCCCGCCATGGCCCCGTCCACCGCCGAAGTCGTTGGTCGCCGACTGGCCGAGGTCGTGCTTGCCGCGGATCGGGAAGATCGCGTCGTGGACCTGCACGGCGGCGGAGCTCGCCTGGGACGCCGTCGGCTGTCCGGCGAGGCGCAGGACGTATCGCCCTTCGGGGACAACGGCGCCGTCGACCGTGCCGTCCCACCGCTGCTCGCCGGGGCCCGCGGCTACGGGCCAGGACCGCATGACGGCACCGTTGTCGACGCGGGCCGCCTCGACGGTGCCCGCGACGGAAGCGGTGTACTGCAGCAGCATCCGCTTGCGCGAGCCGGCGATCAGGGCCTCACCAGGTGCGAGATCGGTCGTGCCGCCGGTGACGTCGGCCTGGGGGACGGGCGTGGTGAGGATGCGCAGGCGCGCGGTCCGGCCGGACCCGCCGGCTGGGCTCACGAGGCGCAGCGGACCGCTGCGCGCGCCGCGCGGCACGGTCAAGGCCAGGGCGGTCGGCGATGCGGACGTCGGCGTGGCGGTCCGGTCGTCTTTTGAGTTCTTGCCGCCGAGGAACACCACGCGGGTCACTCCGTCCAGGCCGGTGCCGGCCACGGTGAGCGACTGGCCGTGCCGACAGGCCCAGCTCTCGCCCGACGCGCATGTCGCTGCGGTTGCGCGGGCCGGGTCGGGGATCGTCGCGCCGCCCGCGTTGGGAGCGCCGGTGGCGCCGGCGGGCGCCAGGAGCGCCACGGTGGGCGCGAGTACGACGAGGAACAGCCTGGTGTAGGTCAACGCGAATCTCTTTTCGTCTGCCTACGGGGTTAGCTGACGGACTCGCGCGGAAAAGTCGCGCTACGACACGAGGTCGATTCGCCCCAGGAGTGGGTCCCCCGCTCGCCGTGACCGGTGCCACGACGACTCGGCGCTGCTATGACGCCACAAGCGTACTACGATCCGTCGTAGACGATGACTCGATACCTCGCGATTCTCGGCGTCTGCGCCGCACTCCTCGTCGGCTGTGGAGGTGATTCGGCGTCGGACGGCAGCTCAGCGGAACCCCGTGGGCCGTCGTCCTCGGCGCTGCGCACAAAGCTCACCGAGGCGACGGCGGTCGACCTCGCCCGGTTCCCGAAGCCGGGGCAGAAGACGCTCGACGAGCTCAGCCGGTCGCTCGACGGAGCCGGCCCTCAAGTCGCACTGGGAACCAGCATCCACCCGTCGACTCGCACCCGTCTGGCGTTCGGCCTGATCGACGAGAAGACCGGATTCGTCTACGCGCCGTCCGTGGTCTACCTGGCGAAGGGCAGGAAGGCACGCGTCCTCGGGCCGTTCGCCGCGCCGGCGGACCTCCTGGTCACCGATCCGCCGTTCCGCTCCCGGCAGGCGGCCAGCGAGAAGGACCCGTTCGCGGCGATCTACGATGCGCGCGTGACGGTCGACGGCCCAGGCACCTACAACGTGCTGGTCGCCAGCGACATCAACGGCAAGCTCATCGGGTCCGGCACACAGATCAAGGTGGTCGACGGCAAGGCCGACGCGGTGCCCGACGTCGGCGAGCCGGCACCGCGGACGCCCACCGACACCGTCGAATCCGCCGGCGGCGACCTCGAGTCCATCGACACGCGACTGCCGCCCGACGACCTCCACGAGGACAGCCTTGCGGACGTCCTGGGCAAGAAGCCGGTCGCACTGGTCTTCGCGACACCGCAGCTCTGCGAGTCACGGGTGTGCGGACCCGTCGTCGACATCGCAGCTCAGCTCGAGTCCGAGTACGGGGACCGCGTCAGCTTCATCCACCAGGAGGTCTACGTGGAGAACTCGTTCGACAAGGGCCTGCGCGCGCCGCTGAAGGCCTTCAACCTGCCGTCGGAGCCGTGGCTGTTCACCATCGACGCCCAGGGGCGCGTCGCCGAACGACTCGAGGGCTCCTTCGGGTTCCGCTCCTTCGAGGGCGCGATCCGCAAGGCCCTCGACCAGTAGCGGACCTACGCGCCGCCGGCCGGCTTCTTGCCCGCGAGCCGCCGCAGCTCCTTGCGACGCTCGGGGTCGAGCTGCTGGATCGAGCGGGCGAAGTGGACCAGGACGGTGTCGCCGTACTCGTCCACGAGGTTGGCCACCTCACCGGCGGCGCGGCGCTCCTCGTAGTCCGCCCGTGTCATCGCGGCCGAGTAGTGGTCGGTCTTGCCCGAGCGGCGGCGCACGAGCAGCTCCTTCTCCGCGAGCCGGCTCATGACGGTCATCACCGTCGTGTACGCGCGCGTCTTGTCGGCGCGGGCGTTGAGCCCGTCGAGGACCTCACGGACCGTCGACTCGCGACGCGACCAGATCTCGAGCATCACCTCACGCTCGAGCTCGTGCAGTTCCGGGAGTCGCTTCTGGGGCACGGACGGAGTCTACTGCGCCACTCCAAAGCACTACAGGGCGTAGTATTGCCGGGTGCTCGTCCCCGCGCGTCTGCGTGCTCCCGCGCTCCTGGCGGCCGCCATGTTGCTCCTGCTGCCGACCTCGGCGGCCGCCCACGGGCTCGTCATCCGGGCCGACCTTCCGATTCCCGAATGGCTGTTCGGCTTCGGGGCCGCGACGGTGGTCCTCGTGACCTTCGTCCTGCTGGCGATCGCGTGGCGGACGCCCCGCTTGGAGGGTCGTGGCGACCCGCGCTGGCTGCCGACGCGGGTCGGCGCCGCGCTGACGTCCCGCGCGATCGAGGCCGTGGGCGGGGTCGTGGGAGTCCTGACCCTGGGGGTGGTGATCTGGGCGGGATTCGCGGGGACAGACACCCCGACCGCCAACATCGGCCCGACCCTCGTCTACATCACCATGTGGCTCGGGTTCGTGCCGCTCAGCATCGTCATTGGCGACGTCTTCCGCCTGGTCAATCCGTGGCGGGCGATCGGTCGCGGCTTCGGATTCGTCACCGGGCGACTCGAGATGCCAGAGCCGCTCCCGTACCCGGACCGGCTTGGAAATTGGCCGGCGGCAGCAGGCCTTCTGGCCTTCGCGTGGCTCGAGCTGGTGGCGACGGACGGCGACCTCCCGTCGAACGTCGCGCTTGCGACCTGCATCTACACGGCGGTCCAGTTCGTCGGCATGTCGCTCTTCGGCGTCCGGGCGTGGTGTGACCGGGCGGAGGCGTTCGGCGTGTACTTCAACCTGCTGTCCCGCATCTCGCCCTGGGTCCGTGACGGTCGGCGGATCGGCCTGCGGCCCCCGTTGGCCGGGTTGGCCGCACTGCCGGTTCGCTCGGGCACCGTGGCGCTGCTGGCGGTCATCATCGGGTCGACATCCTTCGACGGCTTCAGCGGTGGAGCCACCTGGCAGGACTGGACCCGGTCCCTGCTGGACACGTTCGACGGCCTCGGGCTCAGCGCTCGCTACGACCTGGAGCTGGCCTACGCCGTCGGGCTCGTGGGGGCGGTGCTCGCTGTCGCGGCGTTCTTCTTCCTGGGTGCTGCGCTGACGCGGTACGCGGCGAAGGATGACCGGAGCGTCGGGGAGATCGCGCGGCTCTTCGTCCACGGCCTGGTACCCATCGGCGCGGCGTACATCGCCGCCCACTACGTCAGCCTGCTCCTGCTCCAAGGACAGTCGCTGGGCTATCTGGCGAGTGACCCGCTGGGCGACGGGTCCGACCTGCTGGGTACCGCCACCTGGACCATCGACTACGGGTGGATCAGCCCCGAGCTGTTCTGGTACTCGCAGGTCGCGTTCGTCGTGCTCGGCCACGTTGCCGCCCTTGCCGTCGCGCACGATCGCGCTCTCGTGCTGTATCGCGACGCCGGTCGGGCGACCCGGTCGCAGGCGGGCATGCTCGCCGTCATGGTCGGCTTCACGATCCTCGCGCTGTGGCTGCTCTCCGAAGCGGCCAAGGGATAGCCGGCCCGCATGGTCCTCGCCCACGCCGGGGACGTGCTGGTGTCCATGATCTACCTCGCTCCCGTGGTCATCCTGGTCGGGGCCCTGGTCGTCGCTCGTCATCGCGACAACGGCGACGAGCTCCGCGAGTGGGACGACGAGGACGACGACCTGCTCGACCTCGGCGACGATCAGCCCTGAACGCCGGCGGGCAGCGGGCGCCGGTCGCGCCCTGACGGCGACGTCCCACGCCTCGTAGCGAGGACCCAGACGCACAGCAGCATCACGGCGCCGACCGGGAGCCCCACGCTCGCCGGGCTGTCGAGTTCGGCGGTGGTGCTGAACGCCAGCGCGTTGTTCAGGACGTGCAGTGCGATCGGTGCGGCGAGTGACCCCGTCCGCTCGTACAGCACGCACATCAGTGCGCCCAGCACGACGAGCAACGGGATCAGGGGCAGCACGTCCGGGTCCCCGAGATGGACTGCGCCAAAGAGCACACCGACGAACAACGCAGCCCCGACCGGTCCCAGCCCGTTGCGCGCGGCGCGGTAGACGAAGCCGCGGAAGAAGAACTCCTCGACCACCGGCGCGAGCACGATCACCACGACCGCCGCCGCCAGCAGACCAGCTCCGCCGCGGTCGGCTCCCAGGCGTTCCAGGGTGTCCTGGTCGCCGCCGTCGCTGATCACCAGGCCGTAGAGCCAACTGAATCCGTAGAACAGGACCGCCGCGACCGCGACGGCCACGGCCAGGTTCGTCCGCGTGACCCGGACGAGCCCGAAATCCGCCGGCCGCGGGGGGGATGGCGCACCGACAGAGCGAACACCAGAGGCACCGCGACGAGCATGAGGTCCTGCCACACCGTCGCCAAGATCGCCCCATCGGCCGACAGCCCACCCTCTGGATCGGTGACGCCGGCGGCCACGAGAATCCCTGCGCCGACACCCGCAATTACGAAGGCCGCGAACGGCGCGACGAGGCTCCACCACACGGGCCACGAATCTCGATTCACCGCCCCTACGGTACTACTACGCGCGATAGGAGATCAGGTTGGTGCGGACCATGGGCGCCGCGGGCGAGGCCACAGCGCGAGAACACCGATGGCTGCCGCGATCCCCGCGATCACCGTCGGGTGCGGGTGGCCGTCGCACCCGACGCCCGGGGCGCAGGCCGTGCTCGTCAAGATCAACGCTGCGGCCGCCGCCAGCCCGCAGACGGCGACCGCGATCCGCACGAGCTCCGCCACGGGAAGCGCACGTCGCCGGCGCCCGAGCAGGCCGTCGACACGTGCGGCGTGCACGCCGCCACCCGGCCACGTATCTCCCTCCAAGAGCGCGCCGGCGAGTGCCTGTGGGCTGGCGGTGAGCAGCGCAGCCCGGTCGGCCGCCAGTTCCCGGCGCACCTCGCACGCGTCGGCCAACCGGCGGGCGCCGCCGACGGCAAAACCCTCGACCAGCGCCCGGGCGAGCATCGCGCGCACAGGGTCACGGCGGCGCGCATGATGGCGCTCGTGCTCGAGCACCGCGACCAGCTCATGACGCGACAAGGCGTCGATCGTCCCGGTCGACAGGATGACCTTCGGGGACAAGACGCCCACGCAGCCGACGAACGGCCGTTCGTCGTCCAGCACACGTACGGCGATGCCGGCGACGGTCCGTGCTCGCGATCCACGAGCGAGAGCGGTCATCACGGCGCGCGACTCCGTCATGCAACGCTGCAGCTCGCGGCCTGTCCGGATC
This sequence comes from Conexibacter sp. W3-3-2, assembly GCF_009707605.1. NCBI lineage: Bacteria > Bacillati > Actinomycetota > Thermoleophilia > Solirubrobacterales > Conexibacteraceae > Conexibacter > Conexibacter sp. W3-3-2. The sequence goes on from NZ_WLYW01000001.1 coordinate 3,972,677, forward strand.
AGGACGACACCACCGGCTGTCGCGAGCGCCGCAGCCAGAAGGCGTACCGCGGTCGACGGATGGTGGAACGCGATGGCATCCATCGCGACGGCGACCGCCGCGGAGAACGACGCGAGCAGCAGAGCAGAAGCGGCGCCGGGCCGCAGGAGGAGGCGCGATCCACGCACGGCTGAAACTGTACGGGGTCTACGTGCCGACGGCGGACAGCAGCCACAGGCCCAGACAGGTGTACCCGACCATGACGGCCAGCATCCAGTACTGCGACCGCACCGCGTCCCGATGGCTGCGGAAGATCACCAGCGACCGGTCGTGCGCGAGGACGAGGCCCGCGACGTGGCCGGCGATCAGGGCCCCGACCTGCACGTACCAGATCACCGACGTCGACACGGCGTTCAGATCGACACGGGCGTCCGCGGTCCCCAGGAGGTCCGAGCCGGTCGCCAGCGGGTCGGAGATCATGAACGCCAGCGCCTGACCTTGGAAGATCACCAGGCTGAAGTAATGCGCCACGACGTAGGCCAACGCGATGGGTACGAGACTGTGGGCGAAGCGCTCGCCGAGCTTCCCCTTGTCGACCCCGGGTCGCAGGGCGGCCATGCCCGAGACTGCAATCGCGTACAGCCCGGCGATGAGTGCGACGCAGAAGGCGAGACCGAGCGTGTCCACCACGGCGCGCGCGACCTCGGCGCCGAGCCCGACGTCTCCCAGCCACGACACGACGTCGGGTGAGATGGTGGTCCACAGGCCTCCCTGGGAGGCGCCGTCGAAGCTGGTCGTCCCGATCATCGCGCAGAGCACCGCGAGGGTCCCCCGGGGAGTGGCGACCTGTGCGAGCCCGGCGAGCGGGAGCCGGAAGCCGACCCGTCCGTCCTTCCACCAGACGGGAGCCATCGCGGCGATGAGCGAGAACGCGACGGCGAATCCGTCGGCGTTGCGCAGCCAGTGCTCGATGCCGTAGCGCCGCATGCCCCACAGCTGCGCCGCGAAGTACCCGACCGCGAGGAGCGCGACGACGCGCGGCTCGTCGCCGAAGGGTGCGACCAGCTCCACCCACGCGAAGAGCACGATCGTCGCAGCCGCAGGGAACCGTCCCAGGCGCGGCGGATACACGTGCGTGGCGCTCACCTCGCTGAACCGCAGCGCTCGAGCCACGGCGCGCCACGGACTGATCGCGCGGAACACGTCGCCCAGAAGCAGCGAGAGGGCGGGCGTTGCGACCCAGAAGACGACGTAGACAGCGGTCGGAGCGAGGTTGCGTGCCGCATCTTGCTCGCCGAAGACCCCGGCCACGACCACCAGCATGAACGCGAGGACGCCCGCGGCTCCGGCCGCCGCCTCCAGCCAACGCGGGACGGTCAGGCTGCGCGTCGGCGTGGGCACCTCGCCTTCGAAGCGCGTCCGGCTCCATCCCACCGACAGTCCGGCGAACGAGACGACGAGCACGACCGCGGCAGTCCACGCGAAGAGCCACTGCGGAACCGGAAGGTCCAGCCGCCCGACCAGGCCATGGGCCGAGGCCACCGGCGGAACGGTCAGGGCGACCGCGCTCAGCAGCAGAGCGCCGACGATGACGCCACGCGTCGGCGTCACGGATCGATTCGCAGCTCGGCGATCGGCACGGCGGAGTTCTCGAGCTCGAGCTCAAAGATCCCGGTGATGTCGGCCTTGAACGTGAACCGCGCATCACGGCCCGGCGCGACGGCCTTCTCGATGTCGTAGCCGTGAAGGTGCGCGTTCTCGCCGCGGTCGCTCTTGACGACAAACCGGACCGTCTCGTCCTTCTTCGCGCGGATCTTCTGGACGCCGCCGACGGGGGCGAGGTTCTTGACCTCGACGACTTCCGGCTCCGGAGTCGGTTCCGGGGTCGGGGCAGGTGTCGCTGCCGACTCCGGTGCCACCGTGCCGCTCGGCTGCGGTGTGGTGACGGCGGGTTGCGTCGCCGACGTCTCCGACGCGCCGTCGTCGTCGGAGGGCCGCAGCGCCACGAAGGCGCCGATCAGCGTCGCGAGGGTGAGCATGACGACAAGGAGGCGTGAGGAGCGAGACATGCAGGACCCTTCGGTCGAAGACGCCCTGAATGTACTACGCAGCGTCGTTCGGAAGCGCGAGCCCGGTCGCCCGACGAGCAGTCCGGCGTGCGCTCAGCTCGGCGGACCTGCGGCGACGTCGGTGCACAGTCGCCGCACCTCTTCCAGGAGCACGGACAGTCCGGGCTGCTCCATCGGCCAGTGCTCGCAGCCCTCGAGCCCGGCGAAGCGCTTCGCACCCGGGATCTCGTCGAGCACGGACCGCGACCAGACCACAGGAGTCCACCGATCGGCCAGGGGATGGGCGAGCAGTACGGGACAGCGGTCGAAGTGCGCCGGTTCGACGGCCGGCTGGAAGGTCATCCACGACCGCATCAGCCCGAGGGCGACGCGGCGGCCGCCGCCCTGCGGGTCACGCCGGCAGAGCGCATTGATCGCTGGGACCGACGACATCCGCTCGATGGGAGCCAGCAGCGGCATCGGCATCCGGACGGGATCGGCCGCGGGTAGACGCAGCGCCCAAGCCGGCGTGGGGAAGCGACCGGCGCCCCGGCGGACCTCCGCGCGGCGTGGATCCATGAGCGTCGTGGCCGCGACCCCGTCGATGACGCCTGGGGGCGCTGCGGCGGCTGCATGGAGGGCGAGCATCCCGCCCATGCTCAGACCAAAAAGCACCACTCGTCGCCCCTTGGCGTGCTCCACCGCAGCGAGGTCGGCGGCCAGGGCGACCCAGTCGTCGTACCGCACTGAGCGGGCGTCGCAGTCGGTCAGCCCATACCCGGGCAGGTCGGGCAGCACGACCTCGTGCTCGGCGTCATGCAATCCGCGGCCGAGCGGGGCGAGCATGCGCCCGTAACCACCGCCGCCGTGCAGCACGATGACCGCCGTCTTCGCCGTCGCCGCTGGAAAGCGGTCGATGTGGATGTCACGCCCACGCCAGTCCCACCGTGCTTCCTCCGGGCCGTCAGGCCCATCCACGCGAAGCTCCGGGGGAGGTGCGGTTGGTAGCGGCGCCAATGCGACGCGTCGGTTGCGTAGGTGCGAGTCATGAGGTGGGCGAGTGCCGCTTAGGGAACGAACTCCGGTCCTTTGTCGGTGTACTTCGCGCGAAACGCACGGATGGCGTCAAAGCTGGCATCGGTGAAACGCGCGCACGTCAGCTGCTGGGTCCACGCGGTGGCGGCGACGGTCGCCTTCATCCTCGTGCGGTTTCGGAACAGGAGCACGTGGTACCCGTCGTTCTCCGACGCGATCGTTTCCAGTTGCGCAACGCGTCGAGCAGGAACGCCGGCCGTGTACTGGATGTTCACGCGGCCGTGCTCGAGCGAGTGCACGGACGCCTCCGTGGTGGGTGCGTCGCCCACCTCGTAGATGCCGTCCTCGGCCGGCACCTGGGCGTGGTCCCCCGAGGTCGGCGGGCTGTCGCGATACGTGACGGGGCCTTCGACATGGGACGAACCCCGGTCGGGCGTGGACGCGAGTTCGCACCCTGCGGCCTTTGCCGCCTCGTCGAGGTCCCCGAGCTTCACCGCGGGGACGGGCGCTGCGTTCGCGCTGCGCGTGCCTCTCTCGGGGTCCACGCCCGTCTCCCCGCCGGAGCTCAGCGCGAGGACGACCGCGATGACCGCGAGGACGCCCGCTGTCGCCGCACCGCCGAGGATCCGAACGTTCCGCGCGCGTCGCCGCTGCTGCTCTTCGGCTGCCGCATGCGCAGCGGCGCGCTCTTGACGACGGCGTTCTTTCTCCTCAGCACGGCTCGACATGAACGCAACCTACTATCTCCCGTAGGAGGATGGATCGGGGAATGCGCCGTCGACGCTGCGTAGGCGAGCGTTTCAGCGGGAGCGGCGCAGGCGTCGGGTCGCGACGAGCAGGAGAAACGCCCCAGCCACTACGGGGATCACCGTCATCGCCACCATGCAGGCTTGCGCGGCCAGCGTCGACGCACTCACAGCGCCGGGGGGGGATGGCGCTCGCGGTGCCCGCGGCGAGCAGAGCGAGACCCGTGACGGTCACCAGTCCGCCCGCGAGCAACGAGACGGGAAGTTCCCAGGACGGTCGTTCGCCGAGCAGGTGATCGACGCGCTCCGGTGCGATTCCTACGACGACGCCCGGGATCGGCGTCTGACCGAAACGCAGCAGCGCCGAGGCCAGCGGTTGCGGGCCGCCCGAGGCGGCTACTGCAGCCTCGTCGGCGGCGATCTCCGCGAACGCCGCGTAGCGCTTGCGCAGGTGCCGCAGGACCGGCACGAAGAACATCGCCTCGCCGAGCACCTTGACCACGAGTAGCCGTAGCGGGTCGCGGCGATCGGCGTGATGGGCTTCGTGCGCGACAACAGCCTCGAGTTCGCCACGGTCCAGATGGCCGAGCGTCCCGGTCGACACGTAGATGGCCGGACGCCACCATCCCGCGCAGTACGCCCGCGGGGTGTCGTCCTCGACCACCAGGACTCGGCGACCAGCGACCATCACTGTGCCCTGCGGGCACTCCGTGCGTTGGAAGCGGCGCAGTGCACGCCACTCGCGCACCAGGGCTCGTACTGCGAGCACAGCGACGGTGACGCTCAGGCTGCCGAGCGCCGTGACCGCGAACGGGCCGGCCCCGGGGTCGGGGGTCACGTAGCGGAGGCACAGATCCATGAAGGCACCGATCGACGCGTCGAACTCGACCGCCCGAACGGCAGCGAATGCCCCGAACGCCGTCGCGAGGACGGCGAGGGCTCCGACGGCCACGGACAGGCGCCAGAGGCAGGCGGCGCTACGCACGCTTGCGCGCCAGTCGGCGCAGCGACTCGCGGCGCGCCGGATCGAGTTTGGCCATCTCGGCCGCGAAGTGCTGCAACGCGACGTCCCCGTACTCGGCCACGAGCTCGCTGACCTGCTCCTGCGCGCGCGCCACGATGTACACGTCACGGGCGACTGCCGGCCGGTACAGGTCGGTCTTGCCCCGGCGCTCGCGCTCCAGCATGCCGCGGTCATGCAGCCGGCGCATCGTGGTCATCACCGTCGTATAGGCGCGCTCGTGATCTGAGCTCTCGTTGAGTTCGCCCAACACCTCGCGGACGGTCACCTCGCCGCGCCGCCAGATGACTTCCATGATCTCCGACTGCACCTCGTGAAGGTGGGGAAGTGGGTCATCCGCGGCCATGTATGACGCACAGTAGTAGGTCGGTCTGCGACCGCGCCGCGGGGCAGAAGTCCCAAGGCGCCAAGTCCGCGCTCTGGTTACTACTAAGGCCTATAGTAGATCGGACCACGAGCTGCAGGGAGAGGACGGGATGCAAGACATGGAGATGGGAATGGAGATGGGGACCGGACTTCCGGCCTGGCTGACGACCTTGTCATGGATGTGGATCGTGGCGGCCGTCGTGTCGAGCGGCTTCATCGTTCGCGACATCCGCAACGGACACCGACAGTCCGCGAAGGCCATGGAGTACGTGTGGCCGCTCGCTGCGCTGTACCTCGGCCCGCTTGCGTGGCCCGTCTACCAGCGCTTCGGGCGTTCCACGGACCAGAGCCCCGCCGCCGACGCAGTGCGCTCGGGGCTCCCGGGAGGCGTGTCGTCGGGCCTCGCGCACATCGTGGCCGTCCCCTTCGTCGTCGCAACTGGCCTGACCCTCTTCGGCCTGGACATGTGGGCGATGGTCGCGATCATCACCGTCCTCGCGACCGGCGGCATCTTCCTGTTCGAGTACGTCTTCTTCACCAAGCGCGACCTTCGGGTCCCGGGCTTTGCCGGCGTGCGCCCCGCACTGATGATCGCGGTCATCGCCGTCGTCGCGTTCGACGTCGGGATGCTCGGCTGGATGCTGATCCTGCACCACACCGAGAACATGCCCGCAGCCGGTGACATCCGGTTCACGTTCCTCATGCAGATCGGTCTGGTGTTGGGAACCCTCACCGCGCTGCCGGCGATGCGCCTCCTGATCGCGCGAGGGATCAAGCCCGTCGCGTAAGCGGCACCACCGACGCGAGAAGGAAGCTCCGGCTCGCGGTCAGGTAGAGACCCGGACGGGGTCGGCTCGGGATAGCGCGGCGCAGCGGTCCGAGCAGAATCGCGCGCTGCTCCCGACCGCCCGCTCGACCTGGCGGGGGTCGGGAAGCAGTCGCAAGCGACACACAGGGTCGACCTGCCGCCCGCTGATTGCACGGCCATCGAGCCGCGACGCCTGGAACATCGGAACGGGCGCGCGAAGGTTCCGTAGTGCCTCGAGGCCGAGATCGTCGAACTCCACGCCGTCCAGGCCGGGTGCCTGCTCGCGTGTGGCCGCGGTCAGCAGTACCTGCCCGCCGCGCGCCCGTCCGGCGACGCGGGCGGCGATGTTCACCGCGTGTCCGAACCAGTCACCGCCGTGCTGAACGGCCGGACCAGTGTGCATCCCGACGCGCACCTCCGGGAACGGCCGATCGGCGGCTGCTTCGTCCACCAGGCGCAGGCCGAAGCGGATGGCGTCGGCGGCATCTGGGATGAGGACCATGCAGGCGTCGCCCAGTGACTTGAGGTCCTCGCCGCCGGCAGGCATGAGCCTGTTGAGCTCGGCGCAGAAGGCCGCAGCGACCTCGGCCGCCACGGCGTCGCCGTGCACCTCGGTCATGGCGGTGAAGCCGGCCAGGTCGGCGAAGATGAACGTCTGGTCCATGTCAGTCCTCTCGTCCTTCGGCTTCGTCGAGCGCCTCGCGTCCTTCGTGGACCGCAATGCCCGCGATGAGGAGCGCAACCACGGGGTCGGCCCACCACCACGCGAACAGGACGTTGAGGCTCAGGCCGACGAGGAGGCTGAGCGACAGGTAGTTGCTCAGCCACGTTTCCTGGGCTTGCGCGACGAGCACCTTGTTTTCCAGGGCCTCGCCGGTTCTGCGCTGCGCGATTGCCATGGGGACCATGACGACCAGCGCGACGATGTTGAGCACGATCCCGACGACCGACTCGCCGGCCCTGTCGGCGGTGATGAGGTCGCGGATCGCCTCGAAGCCGATGTAGGTGGCGAGGACGAAGAACGTGTAGGCGATGAGGCGCAGCGCGGTGCGCTGTCGGGCGTGGGCGCCGCCGCGGAGCTGCCAGATGACGATGCCGGCGGCGACGACCTCGATGCCCGAGTCGATGCCGAAGCCGATCAGCGCGATCGAGCCTGCGGCCAAGCCGGCGGTGACCGCGACGACGCCTTCGACGACGTCCCAGACGACGATGAACCACGCCAGCCCGAGGCCGCGCCGGCGTAGCGCCTCGGTGTCCATGGTCGCGAGACTCACGCGTCAGGGCCGTCCGAGCAGCACCCGTCCGAGCACCCGGACGCCGCGGGCTCGGCGGCTACGACGGGGTCCTGACGGCGGGTCTGGAGCAGGCGCACGCCGTTGAGGGTGACCAGCAGCGAGACGCCCATGTCGACGGCGACGGCGGCGATGAGCGAGACGAAGCCCAGGGGTGCGAGGACGACGAAGACCGCCTTGGTGGCGAGGGAGACCACGACGTTCTGGCGCATGATCCGGACCGCGCGCCGGCTGTGCTCGATCGCTTCTGGCAGGCGCTCCAGCTCGTCGCCCATGAGCGCGACGTCAGCGGACTCCAGCGCGATGTCGCTGCCGGCGGCGCCCATCGCCACGCCGACGGTGGCACCTGCCAGCGCGGGAGCGTCGTTGACGCCGTCGCCGACCATCGCAATCGCTTGACCGGTACCCAGCGAGCGGATGGCCTCGAGCTTGTCCTCGGGCAGCAGGCCGGCCCGCCACTCACCGATGCCGGTCCGCTGGGCGACGGCGCGCGCCACCCGTTCGCTGTCGCCGGTCAGCATCACGATGCGCGCGACGCCGGCCGACCGAAGCCGCACGATCGCGGCCGGCGCCTCGGGACGTAGCTCGTCGGCCAGGCCGAAGACTGCGAGCACGGTGTCGCCCTCGCCGAGCATGACCGCGGTCTCCCCGCGCTGCTCGGCCTCGTCAAAGCTGGCCGGCAGCGCCGCGGCGTGGTCGGCCGCCATCCGCGGGCCTCCGGCCCAGAGCGCGCGGCCCTCGACGTGGGCGTGCGCTCCTCGTCCCGGTACCGCCTCGAAGTCGCTCGTCGCGAGCGGCCGGATGCTTCGGATCTCGGCCGCGCGCAGGATCGCGGCAGCGAGCGGGTGCTCAGAACTGCGCTCGATCGAGGCCATCAGCCGCAGCACCGCCTCCTCGGTCAGACCGTTGACGGGGACGATGCTGGCGACCTCGGGCCGTCCCTTGGTCAGGGTGCCGGTCTTGTCGAGTGCCACGACACTGACGCGCCCGAGGTCCTCGAGTGCCTGGCCGCCCTTGATGAGCACGCCGCGGCGCGCCGCTCCGCCGATGGCCGACACGACGCTGACGGGCACCGAGATGACCAGCGCACACGGGCAAGCCACGATCAGCAGGGCGAGCGATCGGTACAGCCACGTGTCGAAATCGCCGCCGGCCGCGGTAGGCACGATCGCCAGCAGCACCGCGGCGAGGAAGACCAGCGGCGTGTAGTACCGCGCGAAGCGGTCGACGAACCGCTCGGCGGGCGCCTGGCTGCCCTGCGCGTCGGCGACCAGCTCGGCGATCCTGGCGAGCGTGCTTCCGGCCGCCGACGTCGTGACGTGGACCGTCAGCGCTCCCTGGGCGTTCAGCGTGCCGGCGAAGACCTTGTCGCCCGGCTCTTTGTCGACCGGAACGGACTCGCCCGTCAGGGCGGACTCGTCGACGCTGCTCCGCCCGTCGACCACGGTTCCGTCGAGGGGCAGGCGTTCGCCGGGACGGACCAGGACAGACGCGCCGATCGCCACGTCATCGACCGGGACGAGCTCATCGCCGTCGTCGGTCACCACCCGGGCCTCGGGCGGCGCGAGGTCCATCAGCCCTTCCACCGCGCGGCGGCTGCGGTCCAGCGCGAACGTCTCGAGCGTCGTGCCGATGGCGAACAGCACAAGCACCCATGCCGCTTCGGCGAAGTCCCCGATAGCGACGGCGCCGGCCGCGGCCATCGTCATGAGGACGTTCATGTCGAGCACGCGGCGACGCAGCGCTGCGGTCGCTGCGAGCGCGATGGGCCAGCCACCGGCGGCCATGGAGGCAAGGAACGCGCCGTCGGCGACCGCGTCGTTCGCGCCGAGGAGCGACAGGGCAACCGCGACGAGCAGCAGGGCCACTGAGGCCGTCGTGGACATGGTCCTGCGGTTGCGTCGCCAGAACGGAGCCTGGGGCCCGCGCACCGCACCCGGCACGTGTGCGACGTAGCCCGCGCGACGGACCGCAGCGGCGACCGTGTCGTTCGCGACATCGCCCCGGAGGACCAGGGTGGAGTTGCCGAACGAGACACGGACGGTCTCCACGCCGTCGAGTCCGGCGACGACCTGCTCGACGGTCCGCGCGCAGGAGGCACAGTCCATCCCGTCGACGATGAAGTGGCGCGCGTCCTGCGCGTCCTCCTCGACAGCGGGCGATGCCGACGGCGGGGCCATGGGGAGCGACGTCATGCCGTCACCTCATGCGCCAGGACGTCCGTGAGAAGGGCCGCGCCGAGATCGGTGAGGGCGTACAGCACCATGCGCCCGTCCTTGCGCGATCGCACCAGGCCCGCATGGCGCAGCAGCCGGAGGTGGTGCGACACGATCTTGTCCTGCCGCTCGGCAAGCCACGCGAGATCGCACACGCATAGCTCGCCGCCGTCACGCAACGCGATCGCCAGCCGCAGGCGGCTCGGGTCAGAGAATCCCTTCAACCGCGAGGCCACCCGGTCGAGGTCCTCGACTGACGGGAGCGCCTGCCGCAGGCTCTCGGCGACGGTGACGTTCATGGCCAGCAGTTCGCATCGGTCGTCTGCGCTCATGGCGCATACTCTAACGAAGATGAGAACATCAGGACATAGCCGCTTGCTCCTCATGGCGGGCATCGCTGTAACGACCGACCTGTCGACGAAGGTCATCGCCGAACGCATGCTCTCGCCCGGGGTCGGCCTTCCGTTCGGCGCGCGGCTCGAACTCAGCCACAACACCGGCGTGGCCTTCGGCGGATTTGCGGGCGCGCCGAACGCCGTCGTCGTCGCCGTCGTGATGCTGGGTGTGGCCGGCCTGGCCTGGGCGATCCTCAGCGACACTCTCCCCGGCGGGACGTCCGGCGGGATGCTTCTCGGAGGTGCAGTTGCCAACCTGGCCGATCGTCTGGAAGGTGGGGGTGTCACCGACTTCGTCGACGTCGGCGCTTGGCCGTCGTTCAACCTGGTCGACGTCTACCTCACCGTCGGCGTATTGCTCATGGTCTTCAGCCTGGTGCGGGGCGAAGACCGTTCCACACCGGATCCAGCACCGCCCGAGCCGCACGATCCGGCGACCAGCGATGACCCGTCCGCAGATGCACGTAGGTCCAGCCGACCAGGTTGAACAGCGTGGTCGCCGTCTCGAGCGGGTCGACGTCCCGCACCGACCCGTCCGCGACCCCGTCACGGAGCAGCCGCTCCAGCGGCTCAGTGAAGACCGATCGCGTCGGGACCTCGCCCCCGTCGTCGTCGCCGTGAAAGATCCCGTCGCTCTGCGCGCGGAGGGCGACGAGCAACGCCAGTCGACGCTCGGCCATCTCGCACAGCGCTTCGAGTGCCGCCGCAAGTCGGTCGGCCCCGGTTCCCTCGGCCGTGAGCGCCGGCCACATCGCCCGCCGGTAGTCCTCCGTCGCCTCGGCGACGAGATCTCCGAGCAGGACGTCCTTCGTCAGGCCGCGACGGTGCAGCGTGACACGGGAGACGCCGGCCTCCTCGGCGATGCGGTCGATGGTTGCGCCGGCGTAGCCGTGACGCTCGAAGACCCGCTGCGCCGCGAGCAGTACGTCCTCCTTCGGGGTCAGCGCCTTCGCCACGAGTGCCAGACTATGCCACGTTCAACGCAACGTCGAGTTGCAGTGAGCGGGATTGGCAATTACATTGCTAGTCATGTCGACGACGAAGCAGGTCACCGTCCCGCCGTGGGTGGTCGCGATCGCGTTCGCCGGAGCGATGTCCGCTTTGGCCGGCGGGTATTGGGATGACGCCTGGCACACCGAACGCGGCCGCGACGACTTCTTCATTGCACCGCACATCGCCATCTACGCCGGCATCGCCACCGCGGGCGCGGCGCTGACGCTCTGGGCGCTGCTCGTCGCCAGGGATCACGGGACGCAGGCGGTGTGGGGGCACAAGCCGCTCGCGCTGGCGTTGCTGAGCGTCGCGGTCACGCTCGTCTCCGGGCCCATCGACAACGCCTGGCACGTGGCGTTCGGCCGGGATGCGGTGATCTGGAGCCCGCCGCACATGCTCGGCATCGCCGGGACCCTTGCGCTGGGCGCCGCGATCCTCGCCGAGCTCGCCGGGCGACGGGAGCCGTGGGCCCGGCCGGCGACCTCCGTCGCCGGTGCGCTGGTACTCGCCTCGGCGTGCTTCGCCACGGTCGAGTACGACACCGACGTCCCCCAGTTCGACGTCGTCTTCTACCTGCCGGTCCTGGGCTTCGCCGCAGCTGCCGCGCTCGTCCTCATCCGCGCCGCCACGGACGCGAGGTGGGCGGCGACCGCCGCCGCTGCGACCTACACCGTCTTCATCGCCGTCGTCAGCGGCTTCCTCGGACTCGTCGACTTCCCGCCGCCGGCCCTGCCGCTCATCGTCCTCCCGGCGCTGGTCCTCGACCTCGGCTCGCGTCGCGGCTGGCCCCCCATACTCGTCGCGTTCGGGTTCACCGTGGCGCTGCACCTCGTGTACGTCCCTGCGCGCAACCTTCTCGGCGACGGCGTGCGCTTCGACACCGAGGACGTCGTCCTGGGCGGCCTGCTCACCCTCGCCGCGACTACGGTGGTCTTCGCCGTCGTCGCCGGCCGGTCGATGCAGGCCGTGCGCGTCGCCGCGGCCGCGATGCTGTGCGTCACGATCGCCCTGTGGCTCACACCGCCGCCGGCCAATGCTCACGACCCGGGGCAGGGCGAGGACGCCGGCACCCTCGCGCTCGACATCCGGGTCAAAGGCGGCCGCGCGACGCTGGTCGGCCAGGTGCCCGATGCCTCGTGCTCGCGGACCGAGGCGGTGGCCGTCGTCGCGCGCCGCGGCGGCGTAGAGCTCCGCGGCCCGCTTCGCAAGCAGGGCTGCTCGGTGAGCGGGACACTCGCGCTGCCCACCCGCGGACGGTGGTTCCTGTACGCCGAGTTGCGCCGCGGTCGTGACTCCGTCGAGAGCTGGCTGCCGGTCTCCGTCGAGGACGGTCGCGGCCGGGCCTCTGCCGAGGACCGCTACGCCTACATCCCGCCCCCCGCGATCAGAGAGCATCTTCAAGCTCCTCGGCGGCATCGTGCTCTACGCAGGAATGCTCGCCCTGCTCTACGCCACCCTCCGACTCATCCAAGCCGGGCGACGCGATGTTCAGGCGACGGAGGTCACCGCATGACGACGTCGACGGTCATCGTCCTCGCCAGTGATGGGTCCTTCGGCGTCTCGATGCTCTTCTTCGGTCCTGTCGCCCTGCTGCTGCTCGCCCTCGGCGCACTCACACTCCGCGACCGTCGGCGGCCGCGCGAGGATGTATGACGAATTCGGGGGGATGGCGGCACCACGGGCAAGCCAGATGCGTTACGTGCGACAGCGCTCGGAGCCGACACCCGCGACGTCTGGTTGAGGCGGGGTAGCGTCCTTGACTTTGGTATGCCAAACTCTGTGGTGTGGACCAACTGACAAGACGCCGACTCTTCACCCGCGCCGCCCCAGCTGCCGGGGCGGGTGCCATCGCCGGGGCCGCGCTGCTGCGCGCCCCTGGAGCCGCCGCCGGCAGCGGCGCAGCGACCACCCACGGCGCCACCCATGAGACGGCAGCGACCACCGGTGCGGCCGGCAAGGCGCCGCAGCCGGGACACGGAAGCAGGCACGCCGCCTTCCGCGGCAAGGTCGACCACCGCAAGAACGGGTTCGACCCGCACGAGATCCTCCGTGACTTCGACTGGGGCACGACGCGAAAGGGCCCCGACGGGCGGACGATCCGCGAGTGGGAGATCGTCGCAGCCGACAAGGAGATCGAGGTCGCCCCCGGCGTCGTCTTCCCCGCGTGGACGTACAACGGCCGCATCCCGGGCCCCACGTTGCGTGCCAACGAGGACGATCTGCTGCGCATCACGTTCATCAACGGGTCGGCCCACCCACACACGATGCACTTCCACGGCATCCACCCGTCATCGATGGACGGGGTCGCCGGCCAGGGCGCAGGGGACATCCAGCCGGGCGATCGCACGGTCTACGAGTTCGACGCCACACCGGCCGGGCTCCACCTCTACCACTGCCACGTCCGTCCGCTGGCGGAGCACATCGCGAAGGGCCTGTACGGCGCGTTCATCGTCGACCCGAAGGGGGGTCGTGAGGACGCCGACGAAATGGTGATGGTGCTCAACGGGTTCGACACGAACTTCGACCGGGCCAACGAGGTCTACGCGGTCAACACCATCGGCTTCACGTACATGGACACGCCGATCCAGGTGGAGAAGGACAAGCTCGTCCGCATCTACCTCGTCAACGTCCTCGAGTACGACCTGATCAACTCGTTTCATCTGCATGGCAACTTCTTCGACTGGTACCCGACGGGGACCGGCAAGACCCCGAGCGAGTTCACGGACACCGTGATGTTCTGCCAGGGGCAGCGCGGCATTGCCGAGATGCGAATCCCGAACCTCGGCAAGTTCATGTTCCATGCGCATCAGTCGGAGTTCACCGAGCTCGGTTGGCAGTCGCTGTTCGAGGTCTGCGAGCGCGGCCGTGACGGCAAGCTCGTCTGCGACCTGTCTGCCTCGACCGACCGGCAGGGCTGAGATGGAGGCCTCGACGCTCTACCAGAGGCCCGGCGCGGGCCTGCCCCGTTGGGCTCTCGGCCTGATCCCTCTGCTGCTGGCGCTCGGCCTGATCGGCGGCTTCGCCGCTCTCGGCGGCCCCGGCCTCGGCGAGCGCAACGGTCCTCCTCTGGAGGAACTGGCGATCGACCGCACGGTCCTCGAGCCCGGCGTGATCGAGCTGACCATTCGCAACGACGGGCCGGACGCCGTCAGCGTCGCCCAGGTAACCGTCAACGACGCGTTCGCCGCGTTCACCGGGGCCGAGCGTCAGATCGGCAAGCTCGGCTCGGAGAAGGTTCGCATCCAGCACCCGTGGGTGGAGGGTGAGAACTACGAGATCGGCCTGCTGACCTCGACCGGCGGGACGATCCTCCACGCCGTGGACGCGGCCACCGAGACGCCCGACGCCGACCTGTCCTTCTACGGGCTCATGGCCCTGCTCGGCATCTACGTCGGCGTCATCCCGGTGGCGCTCGGCATGCTCTGGCTGCCGTGGCTGCGGCGCGTCAAGCCGCAGGTCATGCGCATCGTCATGGCCGTCACCGTTGGTCTGCTCGCGTTCCTCGGTGTCGACGCGACCCTCGAGGGCATGGAACTCGGCGCGACCGGCTCCCAGGCGTTCGGCGGCACCGCACTCGTGTTCATCGGCGCGATCACCATGTACCTCGCACTCACCGGTGTCAGCTCGTGGCTGAACGCGCGGCGCGCGCGGGCCAAGGCGGCGGGCGCCGACGGCGGGCATCTGGCGTTCCTCGTCGCGTTCGGCATCGGCATGCATAACCTCGGCGAGGGCCTGGCGATCGGCTCGGCCTACGCCACCGGTGCACTAGCTCTGGGCACGGCGCTGGTCGTCGGCTTCGCGCTGCACAACACCACCGAGGGCCTCGCCGTCGTCGCGCCGATCGCCAACGACAAACCCTCCCTCGCACGTCTCGCCGGCCTCGGCCTGCTCGCCGGCGCGCCCGCGGTCCTCGGGGCCTGGATCGGTGCCTCGGCGTTCAACGCGTCGCTGGCCGCCTTCCTCTTCGGAGCGGGCGCCGGCGCGATCGTCCAGGTCATCGTCCAGCTCGCACCGACGCTTCGCGACGGTGACCGCGGCCACCTCACCCCGCGCGTGGTCTGGGGGCTCCTGGCCGGCATCGCGATCATGTTCGTGACCGGCCTCGCGACCTGATGGCGACCTCGTCCGCCCACGACCACCACAGCAAGGCCGTCGAGAACTACGCCAAGGCGATCTACGCCCTGCAGCAGCGCGACGACGGCACGGTCGGCACCAGAGATCTCGCCAACCGCCTCGGCGTCACCGCGGGCTCCGCGTCGGCGATGGTCAAGCGGATGGCCGACCTCGGCCTCGCGACCCACGCGCCGTACAAGGGCGCCAGGCTCACCGAGGCAGGGGAGAAGGTCGCGCTGGAGGTCATGCGCCACCACCGCCTGCTTGAGCGCTACCTCGTCGAGTTCCTCGGCGTGCCGACGGAGCAGGCTCGGCAGGAGGCAGAGGCGTGGGAGCACGTCATCAGCGAAGACCTCGAAGCGCGGATCGCGGCCAAGCTCGGAAACCCGACGTACGACCCGCACGGCGACGCCATTGCTGGTGTCGACCTGCGTCGAGACGACGGGAGCAGAGCGTTACGGCACCGACCTTTGCGGAGGTAGAAGCGATCTCAAGCACCTGATCGCCAACAGGGTCAAGGGTCGGGGAGCTCGGCGTCCCAGAGCACATGATGGGCATATCCGGAGACGAGACCGCCCTCGAGACAGCGAGTCCGTTCGATCGTGAGTTCATCGACATGCTGGTTTCCTCACACCAGTTGTCGCGAACGTCATGGCGCGCGGGCGCCCGAGAAGAGTGAGAGCTGCGAGCGGCTGACGACCCATCGCGCACAAAGCTCGCGTGCGCAACGAGATGGACGGCTCGGTGGAGCTCGTGAAGACGATCGGCGACGCGGTCTTGCTTCGTGCGGACCGTCCCGGGATGTTGTGGCCCTCGCGCTTCGGCTCTGTGACTGTGTCGGCAGCCGCGAGCGATGGCCGCAACTCGCGGTCGGGATAGCTCACAGTCCGGTCCTGACGCGTGGGACAGAGTCCTTCGGCGCGTGGTTGAATCGGGCATCCCGGATCTGCGCGTTTACGCGAGTGGACGAAGTGCTCGCCGACTAAGCAGCGTTTGGGGGTGCGAAGTCGCTCGATGGGTGGCGTGGATCGAAGTCGCCGAGGTGCCCCTACGCACCATCGCGAGCCCGATTCATTCGTAGCGCGAGCACGCAAGTAGGCCCGCTGGTCCGCGGGCCCGTTGATCCGGTGTGTCGGATGACAGTGAGCTCCAGCCATGAAGTCGTCCTGCAACGCACGATGTCAGCATCGCCTTCTGCTCTGGGTAGTGCGCGCGCAAGTTCGTCGTCGATCCTGTGCGCTAGGGGCACCCGGAGACGTCCGGTGCCGCGTAGCCGGCCAACACCCGCGTCGGCTCATCATGCACGGAGCTCGTCGTGATCCCCGGACTGATTTTCGCACCCCTTGTCGGCCTTATCCCGCGGCTGGCGCTGCCCCCGCCGCGCGCTCCATACTTGATCGCGGCCGGCGCCGGTGTGGCCGGCATGGTCGTGGAATCACCGGTCGCTCATCGGACCAGCGGTGGACATGAGTTCCACGCATGTCAGCGGAGACCTTGATCGCGGGTTTTGTGGGGCCCCCGGGTCATCCGATCCTGTGTGTGACGCGGAGCAATGCGTGGCGGTTGGCTCCGGACGACCGGAGGCCGTTCTCCTACATGAAGGGCGGTCCAAATTGTCTTACGCTCTGTAGGACATGTCACCACACGCCAGCAGCGAGAGGTCGTATCGCGTCCGAGCGGCGGTGCGCCGGCTGAACCGCATTCGGTGGAACGCGAAGGCAAAGAGCCTTCGGACCTATGGACGGAACGGCGCGCCCTTTGGCGTGCGGGCGAAGTACGTGCTCTCGGACCCCGAGGTCGGGGACTTCTCCTTTCACATGGCCGACCTCGACGCCGCTGCGGCATTTCTCGCGGACGGCTTCGGGGTATCCGCCGCTCGAGCACGGGAAGTGCTTGACGAGCCGGCGTCCGATGAGCAGCTTCTCCGCGACTACAGCCAGCTGCGTCGCTGGTCTCAGCTGCGATCGGACATGGCTCTCGGCCATCGACCGTTGCTCTGGGCGCTCATCCGACTCCGCCGCCCGAACCTCGTCGTTGAAACCGGTCTCTGGTACGGCCTCGGGGCGATGGTCATGTTGCGGGCCCTCGAGCGCAACGTGGAGGACGGGCACCTCCGCGGCAAGCTGATCTCTTTCGACCCCGACCCGACCGGCGGCTGGATGGTGCCGCGGCGGCACGCCCCGCACTGGACTTGGGTCCAAGCCACCACGCAGAGCGCTCTCGAGGCCAACCTCCGTGGACGGCAGCTCGACCTGTTCGTGCATGACACTCCCTCGGAGCCGGAGTTGGAGCGCCATGAGCTGAAAACCGCGTGGGCAGCCGCTGCGTCGGGCGCAGTCATCTGCTCGGGCAACGGGAGGAATACGCCGGCGCTCGAAGAGTTGTGCTCCGCGCGCGATCTCCGACATCTTCATCACGACTACTCGGCTGCCGGCCACTTCTATCGAGGTAACGGCATCAGCTTCGCCGTCGCGCGAAGCGTCAGCTGAACGAGTCCCAGCGACGAAGCTCAGGCAGGGGGTCCACGGCGTCGCCCCCCGAGTACCAGCCCGGCGCGGTCCACATCTCGAAGTGCAGGTGGCAGCCGGAGGCGCGACCGGTTTCGCCGACGTACCCGATTCGCTGACCCGCTTGGACGCGCGCGCCCTTCTTGACGAGTGCCCGGTCCCGCATGTGCACGTAGGCGTACGACTGGCCGGTTGCGTCCTGGAGCACGACGTAGTTTCCGGCGCGGTCCTGCGTGGCCTCGAACTGCACCACGCCCGGGCGCTCGGCGACGAGCGGCGTTCCGCACGCGGCGAACATGTCCTGCCCGCCGTGACCGCGGCTGCCGCCGAAGTTGTTGGTGTCCGACTGCCCGAGGTCGTGCTTGCCGCGAATCGGGAAGATCGCGTCGTGGACGAGCACCGCTGCGGTGCTGGCCTTCGACGCAGTCGCCTGGCCTGCGACGCAGTCGCCTGGCCTGCGAGCCGAAGTTCGTAGCGGCCGTCCGGGACGACGGTGTTGTCGACGGTGCCGTCCCAGCGAACCGCGCCTGCTCCCGCAGCGACCGGCCATGATCGAACGGTGACTCCGTCGCTCAGTCTGACGGCGTCGACGCTCGACGGCGCCTCGACCGATTATTCGAGGACCGCGCGCTTGCGCGAGCCCGCGATCAGCGCCTCTCCCGGACGAAGGTCGATTGCGGGCCCGGTGACGTCAGCCTGGGGCGGGGTCCCAGCGAGGCGCAACCGCGTCTTGGTCGCACCATTGCCGCCTGCCGGACTCACCAGGCGGAGACGACCGCTGCGGCTCCGCGAGGAACCAGGACGGTCAGCGCGGTCGGGCTGGCGCTCCGGGGCGCGGCGCGCCTATCGTCCTTCGCGCCCTTGGCGCCGAGGAAGATCATCGTCTCGACGCCGTCGAGGCCACCGCCGCTCAGCCGCAGCTCCTGGCCAGCCCGGCACTCCCAGGCCTCGCCGCTTGCGCACGTCGCGCCCGTCGCCGAGGCAAGTTTGGGAACGGCGGCGCCACCCGCTGAAGGAGCGGCCCAGGCACTGCCCGGGAACGTCAGCGATACGAGAACGGGTACGGCAAGACCAGCGAACTTACGGTAGGCCAACGAAACTCTCTTTCGTTGGCCTACGGGGCTAGCTGACGGGCTCGCGCTGAAAGAGTCGCGCCACAACCGGAGATCCGGGCGATTCGCCCCGCGAGTGGGTCCCCCCGCTCCCCGTTGCTCGACGAGGACTCTATGACGTGTAGGCGAATAGGGGACGGCCCGGACCACTGTCGAGTCATGAAGTCCGCCAACCTCTGGGCGACGCTCGGAGAGAGGGCAAGCTCCGACAAGCCGTAGTAGATTCGCGGGATGCCGTCCCTGAGGATCTCGCTCGTGGTCCTGGCCTTTGTCACCGGGCTGCTTGCCGGCTGCGGAGGTGACGACGGTCAGGTGCCGGGAGCAGTCGTGTCCGATCCCGTCGGTCACGTCCACGCGCTCGGGTACGACCCGGCGGACTCCTCGATCCTGGTGGCCGGTCACAACGGCCTGTTCCGTGCGGCAGCGGGTGCGACGCGTGCCCGACCGATCGGTGAAGAGCGTCGAGACGTCATGGGGTTCTCGGTAGCGGCGCCCGGGAGGTACGTCGGTTCAGGGCATCCAGATCTTCGCCAGGGGGACCGACGTCCGTCGGCTACATCCGCTCGTCCGACGGAGGGCGCTCATGGCAGTCCGTGTCCCTCGAGGGGCGTGCCGACCTCCACGCGATCGTGGTCTCCGGCCGCAGGGTGTACGCGTTCGACGCCCTCAGCGGGAAGCTGCTGCGAAGCCGCGATACCGGCACGACCTGGGCCTCGACCAGCGTGCCGCCCATCGTCGACATGGCGATCGACCCTGCTCAACCGAATCGTCTCGTCGCGTCGACCGAGATGGGGCTCATCGTGTCCTCTGACGGCGGTCGCGGCTTCAAGCCCTTGGTGCGTCTGCCGCCGAGTCACCTCGAGTGGGACGGCGAGGGCATCCTCGCGGTCGGTGAGGATCGCGTGGCGCAGCGCATCGACAAGGATCTCCGCACCATCAACCAGGTCGGCACGGCATCGATCGTGCCCGCGGCGATGACGCTGTCTGACCGCGGTCCGCTGCTTGCGGCGGACGACGGGGCCGTGTACGCCAGTTCTGACCAAGGCCGGACCTGGTCGCGCGTCCTGAGCGCGATCAGGTAGACCCCAAACTCTGCGGCCGAAACGCCGGCGCGCATGATGGTTTTCCGGGACCGGAACGACGAGTCGAACCAGGAGCGTGTGATGGGCACCGCGCAGCATGCAGAACACCACGAGCTTCCGACCTCCGGCCGAGAGCTCACGTCGGTCGCCATCTCGGCGACGCTGCACTGTCTGACCGGGTGTGCGATCGGCGAGATCCTCGGGATGGTCATCGGGACCGCTCTTGGCCTCGGCGACATCCAGACGATCGCGCTGGCCGTCGTTCTGGCCTTCATCTTCGGCTACGCGCTGACGAGCCTGCCGCTCGTCCGTGCTGGCATGACCATCGGAGCCGTTGTCCCCGTGGCCCTGGCGGCCGACACCTTCTCGATAGCGGTGATGGAGATCATCGACAACGGCGTCATGGTGCTCATCCCGGGCGCGATGGAGTCCGGCCTCGATTCGCTGCTGTTCTGGGGAGCGTTGTCGTTCGCGCTGGCGGTCGCGTTCGTCATCGCACTCCCGGTGAACCGGTGGCTGATCGGGCGAGGCAAGGGCCACGCGGCCGTGCACGCGACCGGGGTTCACGGCGGGCCCGATCCCAAGCTGGTGGGGGCCGTGCTCATCGCCGGGTTTCTATTTGGCACGGCGGTTCTGATCGCCGAGGCGGCCGGATAGAGCTGGGGAGCGGCGCGCACTCGGCGTATCCGCTCTGATGCTGATCCCGTTGGGTCCGATTGGGTCCGAAACCCCGGTCACGGTGAGTACAATCAGGTCATGTCCACGTCACTGCGCTCACGGCGCGGCGGCGAGATTGGGCCGGTAACGCTAGGGTTCGGCGCCCTTGCCGACGTAGCTCAGCTGGTAGAGCACTTCACTCGTAATGAAGGGGTCAGCGGTTCGAATCCGCTCGGCGGCTTGGGTGGCGTTCGGCCGCAACGCGGACCTACCGGCGCCCCAGGCGCACGGTCACGGTCCGCTCGCGACCGTCCCGCAGGACCTGGACGGGGACGCGCTGCCCGGGGCGGCGCGCAGCGACGGCGCTCGCCACGGCGCCCTCGACCGTGGTCGGTCGGTCGCCGATGCGGGTGATCACGTCACCGTCCTGGAGCCCGGCGCGATCGGCGGGGCCGCCGGCGGTCACCGACGCGATGCGCGCACCGCGGTCGGTCACGGAGCCGACGGACACGCCGAGCACCGCCTGGTCGGCACGACCGTCCTCGATCAGCTGCGGGACCACGCGCCGCATCGTGACCGCGGACACGGCGAAGCTCACGCCGGCCGCACGCCCCTGCGAGTTGACGCCGACGACCCGTCCGCGCTCGTCGACCAGGGGGCCGCCGGAGTTCCCGGGGTTGATGGCGGTGTCGGTCTGCACGGCGTCCGGGATGGAGAACCCGGTCAGTCCCCGGATCTCCCGTCCGACCGCGGAGACGATGCCGGCCGCGGCGCTGCTCTGCAGGCGGTACGGGGTGCCGACGGCGAGCACCGGGTCGCCGACGCGGACGGAGCCCGCGGGCGCGAGCTCGAGCGGGGCGTCGGCGCCCAGGCGACCCGGGTCGACGCGCAGCACGGCGAGGTCGGTCGCGCGGTCGACGCCGACGATCTCGGCCGTGACGCGCCGGGCGGTGCGACCGAAGCGGACGGTGACCGACCGGGCGTCGTCGACGACGTGGGCGTTGGTCACCATGTGGCCCCGCGCGTCGACGACGAAGCCGGCGCCGATCGCGTCGCGGCGCCCGTTGCCGAACGGCGGATCGTCCGGGCCCCGGCGCGCGTCGACGCGCGCCACGACGCCGTCGACGCGCTCGTACAGCTCGCGGAAGCTCGGCAGCTCGCCCCTGGTCGTCCCGACCGCCGGGGCCGGGATGTCGGCCTGGGCGGACGGCTCCGCGTCGCGCCCGAGCGCGATGATCGCGAGGACCAGGGCCGCGACACCGGGTGATGCGACCAGCAGCAGCTTCATGGCCCCAGGGTGCACACGGATCCGTCACGCCCGCGTAAGCGTCGCCGGCCCCGCCGACCGCGCCCTTGTCGCCCGCCCGTGCGGTGCAGTAGAAGAGCGCCATGGCGATGCTCGAGCTCACGCAGGACGATCCCGACTGGCTCGGCGCGCTGTCGGTCGCGCTGACGCGCCCGCCCGGCGTGCCGGAGCGCCGCGCCGGCGAGGACCCGTGGGCCCCGGACACGACCGGTCGGCCGCGGCGGATCGCCGACGACCTCGCCTGGTTCCGGGTCGCGCTCGACGACCCGGCCGCCGCAGGCCTCGCGCCGCTGCCCGCGTCGGCCGCCGTCAGCACCTGGGAGGCCGCGGACGACGACGTCACCGCGAAGCTCGCGCGCCTGCGTGACCGTGGCGTGCTCGGCGCCGCCGGGTTCCTGCTGCACGACGACGGACCGGCCCCGCTGGTCTGACGCTCCGCGCGACGCCCTAGGCGCCACGGACCGCGTCCGCGGTCCGTGGCGCCGCGGCGCCCGCGAGCTCCGCGGGGCACGGCCGGCCGAAGAGCCAGCCCTGCCCGGCGGTGATGCCGATGTCGCGCACGGCGTCGAGCTCCGCGGTGGTCTCGATGCCCTCGGCGACGATCTCGCAGCCGCTGTCGTGCGCGAACTGCGTCAGGCCCGCGACGAGCGAGCGCCGCAGCGGGTCCGCGTCGATCCCGTGCACGAGCCCGCGGTCGAGCTTCACGAAGTCCGGTCGCAACTCGATCACGTGCCGCAGGCTGGCGAAGCCGCCACCGGCGTCGTCCACGGCGACCCGGACCCCCGGCAGCGCGTCCAGCTGCGTGCGCACCGCGGTGTAGTCGGTGATCCGCTCGTGCTCGGTGATCTCCAGCACGATCGCGCGGCGGGCCGAGCGCAGCAGCGAGCGCACGAGTCCCGGCTCCTGCACGAGCGCGGCCGAGACGTTGACGCTCACGAACGCGCCCCGCGGCAGCAGGGTCGTCGCCCAGAGGGCGCGTTCGAGCGTCGCCAGTTCGAGATCGGGTCCGAGGCCGACGCGCGACGCCGCGGCGAAGCGCAGGTCCGGTCGCGTGCCGTCGTCGAAGCGCGTCAGCGCCTCGAACCCGATCGCATGCCCGGTGGGCAGCTCGACGATCGGCTGGAACACGGGACGGAACGCCCCGTGCTCGATGATCGCCCGAATCTCGTGCCGCTCCGCGCGCAGCCGCGCACGGTGCTCCAGGCACGTGCTCAGCGCGGACGCCGCGTGCCCGGCGACCTCGGTCGCCAGCGCGATCGTCCGCGCGCGCTGCGCGTCGTCGGCGGGCGGCTGCGCCGTCCCGCAGACGAACCAGCCGGTCGGTGCGCCGCGGTGTGCCGGGAGCGGCACCGCGACGCTCTGCCCGTCCGCCGCGCCGAACAGCTCCGCAAGGGGGCGCTGCGGATCACCGGGCTCCTCCGACCAGACCTCGCGCTCCGGCAGCGTCGGGGCGACGCCGCGCGCGAGACCGCGGTGCAGCGCACCCGCGGTCGCGAGGACCTCCAGCTCGTCGCGGTCCCCGAACGTCAGGACCGTCGCCGCCGCGAACCCGCGCGCCGCGCACGCGAACGCGCACAGCTCGGCGGCCATCGTCGCGGGGCTGCCGCCCGCCGTGGACCCGGCGAGCGCCAGCGACGCGTCCGCGCGCTCCTGCAGGTCGCGGCGCAGCAGCTCGCTGCGGCCGGCGGCCGCACGCAGCTGCGCGCGGATCCGGGCCAGCAGCTCCGGGCCCGCCACCGGCTTGACGAGGTAGTCGTCGGCACCCGCCTCGAGGCCGGCGACGCGCTCGGTCGTCTCGCCGTGCCCGGACACCATGAGGACCGGGACGGTGCGCGTGGCGTCCCGCTCGCGCAGGGCGCGGGCGACCGCGATCCCGTCCAGGCCCGGGAGGCCCACGTCCAGCAGGACCGCGTCGGGGCGCCGCTGCGCGACGAGCTCGATCGCCTCCGTGCCGTCCGCGGCCTGCACCGCGTCCAGCCCGCCGTGCTCGAGCACGGCGACGCTGTGCAGGCGCTCGACCGGGTCGTCGTCCACGACCACGACCAGCGGGCGCGAGCGGATCGGTGGCGCGGTGCTCATCGCAGCGACTCCAGGAGCCGCGCGAACGCGCGGGCCTCGACGGCGAACCGGTCGACGTCCTCCTCGACCGTCCGGGGGAGACCGTCGAGGCCCGCGTGCTCGATCGCGGCGGCCCGCGCCCGCAGGTCGTGCGCGCCCAGCAGTGCGCACGTGCCCTTCAGGCGGTGGGCCGCCGCGGCGAGCTGCCCGCCGTCGCCGTGGCGGGCACCCAGTCGGAGATCCTCGAGCAGGGACTCAAGCTGATCGACCCACAGGCCGACCATCATGCGCAGTGGGCCGTCCCCGCCCATCTCGCCCCGCAGCTTGTCGATCGCGGTCTGCACCGTGTCCGGCAGCTGGGCGAGCGGTGTCTCCGAAAGTGCCATGTCAGCGATGCTAGGTCCGCTCCTCCCAGGTTCCGTCAAGCCCGATTCAAGATCGACTCACGATCACGGGAGCGCGTCGTGAGCGCCGCCCGGATCCTCATCGTCGACGACGCGCCCGAGTACGTGGCGATGATCGCCCACGCCCTCGAGGCCGACGGCTACGCGGTCGCCACCGCGCCGAGCGGCGAGGACGCGCTGACCGTCGCGCGCGAGCAGCGCCCCGACCTCGTGGTCCTCGACCTCGGCCTCCCGGGGATCGACGGGATCGAGACCTGCCGGCGCCTGCGCGCGTTCAGCGACGCGTACGTCCTCATGCTCACCGGGCGCGGTGACGAGACCGACCGCGTCGCGGGCCTGACCGTCGGGGCCGACGACTACGTCGTCAAGCCGTTCTACCCGCGCGAGCTGCGCGTCCGCGTGCAGGCGCTGCTGCGCCGCCCGCGGCTCGTCGCGGTCCCCGACCCGCCCGCGGACGCGGGGCAGCCGCCCGCCGTCACGGACGGCCCGGCCGCGCCGTCGGTGCGCCGCTTCGGCGCCCTGACGATCGACGTCGGCCGCCGCGAGGTGTCCGTCGCCGGCCGGCCCGTCGAGCTGTCGCGCACCGAGTTCGACCTGCTCGACGTGCTCAGCGACCACCCCGACCAGGCGCTCTCGCGCAGCCAGCTGATGGACGCCGTCTGGGGCGCCGACTGGTTCGGGGACGACCACGTCATCGACGTCCACCTGTCGAACCTGCGCCGCAAGCTCGGGGAGCCCCGCCGCGGCCAGGAGGGCCCGCGCTACATCGTCAACGTGCGCGGCTTCGGCTACCGGATGGAACGGCGCCTCGCGTCTTGACGGCATCTTGAGTCGGGCTTGACCGACCTCAGACGGCACGGCGGGACGCTTGTCGCATGGTCCCCCGTTCCGCGTTCCCCGCCGTCCTGGCCTCCTCGCTGCTGCTCCTGACCCTGCCCGGGTGCGGTGCCGAGCCGCGCGCCCGCGCCGCCGCCCCGGCCGCCGACCACACCGTCGTCACCGCCGGCACGCTGCGTCCCGGCCAGGCGATCCCCGCGCCGACCGGCACGGTCGTCCTGACGCTGCGCGGCGCGATCACCCGGCACAACGGCCCCGACGGCACGCTGCGCTTCGACATGCGCACGCTCGAGCGGATCGGGCTCGCGGAGTGGACCGGCTCGGACGCGGTCGCGACCGGCCGCACGCGCGTGCGCTTCCGCGGCGTGCTGCTGCGCCGCCTGCTGCAGGTCGCGGGCGCCCGTCCGGGTGCGCGGACGCTCCGCGCCGCCGCGCTCAACGACTACAAGGTCACGATCCCGATCGCGGACGCCACGCGGCTCCCGGTCCTGCTGGCGACGACCGCCGACGGGCGGCGCATGTCGGTCGCGCGGTACGGCCCGACGCGCGTCGTGTACCCGTTCGGGAAGGTCCCCGGACTGCAGCCGACCGTGTACGACCCCCGCTCGATCTGGCAGGTCGCCTCGATCGAGGTGCGGTGAGGCGCCCGCGTGCCCTCGACCCGTGAGGTGCCGCGTCCCGGGGCGCGCGCG
Source organism: Conexibacter sp. W3-3-2 (assembly GCF_009707605.1). NCBI lineage: Bacteria > Bacillati > Actinomycetota > Thermoleophilia > Solirubrobacterales > Conexibacteraceae > Conexibacter > Conexibacter sp. W3-3-2. The sequence goes on from NZ_WLYW01000001.1 coordinate 3,998,344, forward strand.
TGGCGCCGGGGCCTGCTGGCGTGGGGCGTCGTCGTGCTCACCGCGGCGGCGCTCGGGCTGCTCGGGCACGCGCTGTTCGGGCAGACGTCGCGACTGCGCGCGAACGTCGCGGTGACCCGGTCGCTCGTCGACGCGAACGTCCGCACCCTCGGGCAGGCGCAGCGCGAGATCCTGCGACTGCAGCTGCAGCTGGGCCGCCGGCCGCTGGACCGGGAGGCGGCGGAGCTGCACGCCGCGTTCGTCGACCAGCGCATGCAGGAGATCTCGCTCGACGCGTCCGCCGCGCTCGGCGGCCGGGCGCTGCTGCGCCGCGCGCGCGTCCTGGCGGGCGAGTGGTCGTTCGCGGTGCGGCCCGCGGTCACGCGCGCGCTGCGCACCGGCCGTCCGTCCGCCGGGCTGCGCGCGACGCTGCGCCGCCTGGAGCTCGCGATCAACGACCTTGCGTCGACCGCGGAGATCCACCGGCGCACCCGCGCGCACGACACCTACGTCGGGGCCGAGCGGCTGCAGGCCGGCGCCCGGCGCACGATGGCCGCGATCGGGGTCGCCTGCGTGCTGTTCCTCGTCCTCGCCTGCCTGACGCTGTGGTTCGTGCGCCGCCACGACCGCGAGCTCGACCGCTACTCCGACCGGCTCGCGGGCCTCGACTCGCAGCTGCGCAAGCTCTCCCTGGTCGCCGCGAACACGCGCAACCTCGTCGTCATCACCGACGCCGACGGCCGCGTCGAGTGGGTCAACGAGGCGTTCGAGCGGACGACCGGGCACCCGCTCGCCGCCATCGCCGGCCGCCGGCCGGGCGACGTGCTGCACGGCCCGCAGACCGATCCGCAGGTCGTCGCGACGATGCGCGAGCGGCTGCGGGCCGGGCAGGGGTTCGACGTCGAGATCGTCAACTACACCGCGGCCGGCGAGCCCTACTGGGTGGCGATCGAGGTCCGGCCGGTCCGCGACGCGCACGGCACGATCCAGAACTTCCTCGCGGTCCAGACCGACATCACAGGACGCCGACGGGCCGAGCGCGAGCTGCGCGACGCGAAGGACGCGGCGGAGGAGTCGGTGCGCGTCAAGGCGCGGTTCCTGGCGAACATGTCCCACGAGATCCGCACACCGCTCAACGCGGTCATCGGGCTGACGGGCCTGCTCGACCAGACCGAGCTGACCGTCGAGCAGCGCGAGTACACGCAGACCGCGCGCAACAGCGGCGAGCTGCTGCTGGCGATCGTCAACGATATCCTCACGTTCTCGGCGCTGGAGGACGGCGCGGTCGAGCTCGAGCAGCGGCCGTTCGCGGTCACCGAGCTCGTGTCGGGGACCGTCGAGCTGCTCGGCCCGGAGGCGCGCCGCCGGGGCCTGGAGCTGCGCACGACCGTCGCGCCCGAGGTCCCCGCCCGCGTGGTCGGCGACCCCACCCGCATCCGCCAGATCCTCGTGAACCTGCTGGCCAACGGCCTGAAGTTCACGCCGTCCGGCGAGGTGCATCTCGCCGTCGGCTGCGTCCCGGCAGAGGCGGGGCGGCCGTGCCGGGTGCGCCTGACGGTCACCGACACCGGGGTCGGGATCCCGGCGGATCGGCTGGACCGGCTCTTCCGCCCGTTCAGCCAGGTCGACGCGTCCACCACGCGCCGCTTCGGCGGCACCGGGCTCGGGCTCGCGATCTGCCGGCACCTCACCGACCTGATGGGCGGGGAGATCGGCGTGCGGTCGGTCCCGGACGAGGGCTCCTCGTTCTGGGTCGAGCTGCCGCTGCGCGCCGCGGCCGCCGCCGCGGACCCCGACGCCGACCCGGCCCCGGAGCGGTCGGCGCAGGCGACGCCGCCGCTCGACGTGCTCGTGGTCGAGGACGACCTCGTCAACCAGATGGTCGCGCGCGAGGTGCTGCGCACCCTCGGCTACGCCGCCGAGGTGGTCGCGAACGGCCGCGAGGCCGTCGACGCCCTGCGCGACCGGTCGTTCGACGTCGTCTTCATGGACGCGAACATGCCGGTGATGGACGGGGAGACCGCCACGCGGGCGATCCGCGCGGAGCTGCCCGCGGACCGCCAGCCGTGGATCGTCGCCATGACCGCCAACGCGCTCGCGCAGGACCGCCAGCGGTACCTCGACGCGGGCATGGACGCGTACCTCGCCAAGCCGTTCTCCGCCGACGGCCTCGCGAGCGAGCTCCGACGTGCCGCGGACGCCCGACGGCCCACGGTCGACGGAGACGACGGCGCCGCCCGTGCGCGGTTCGCGGCCCGCGGGGCGCTCGTGCGCCGCACGCTCGGCGCGTCCGCGTACGTGGACCACCGGGCGCGGGCGGTGCAGCTCGCGCACGACCTCGCGCAGGACGCGACGGCGACCGCGCTCCCCGAGCTGCAGGGCATCGCCGGCCAGCTCGGGACCGCGTCGGACACGATGAGCGCGCACGAGCTCGAGGCGCTCGTCGCGCAGCTCGACACCGTGCTGTCCCGGCTGCACGCCGGGACCGGAGATCCGTCTCCGTAGTTTCCCGCAACCGTCTCCGCACTTGCCCGCAGACCTGCGCCGCGGACCTTCAGCCGGCCGCCCGGTCGGCCGACCCACCGGGCACCGTTCCTCCGACCCCCGGCGGCCCCATCACATGTACGCACCCATGGCCACGTCCACCGTCAACGTCGGCGATCGCACCTGGCAGGCGATCGTCGACTACACCGGTCTCACGACCGGGCACCTCGAGGCGCTCGCGCGCGCCCGCCCGCACCTCGAGGATCTCGGGGCCGACATCGCCGAGGAGTTCTACCGCCACGTCCTGGCGCAGCCGGGCCTCGCCGCGCTGATCCACCGGCACTCGACGGTGGAGCGGCTGCGCGAGACGCTCGTCGGCTACGTCGGCACCCTGTGGTCGGGCCGCTACGACCGCGACGTGGTGGCGCACCGCGTGCGGATCGGCAAGGTCCACGACCGCATCCAGCTGCCGCTCGGCGCGTACCTCGGCGCGTTCGTGCAGATCGACCAGGTCGTCACCCGCCGCCTGGTCGACGTCTACGGCACCGAGCCGGAGACGCTGCTGGAGGCGATCGCCGGCTGGCGCACGCTCACCCAGACCGACATGGCGATCGTCGCCCAGGCGTTCATCGACGCGCGGGACGAGCGCCTCACGACGCTGCTGGAGACGCTCAGCGCCGCGAGCCAGCAGGTGGCCGCCCAGACGACGGAGACCGGCGAGTCGGTCACCGCGTGCGTGCAGGCGGCGGAGTCCGGCACGGCGAGCATCGGCGAGGCGTGGTCGGCCGTCGAGCACATGAACGAGGCGATCGTCGAGGTCGGCGAGCAGGCCGCCCGCCTGGCCGAGCAGCTCAAGCGGATCGACGGGATCGTCGCGACGATCGGCTCGATCTCCGACCAGACGAAGCTGCTGTCGCTCAACGCGCGCATCGAGGCCGCCCGCGCCGGCGACCACGGTCGCGGCTTCGCCGTCGTCGCCGAGGAGGTCGGTGCGCTCGCCGAGCGCACCGCGCAGAGCCTCGTGGTCATCAGCGAGCACAACGCCGCCTCGGCGGACGTCATCGCCGGGGTGACGACCGCGATCGACTCGGCGACGGCGGACGTCGGCGCGGTGCGCGCCGCGACCAACGGCGCGCACGCGAGCTTCGAGACGACGCGCGAGCAGGTCATCGAGGTGTCGCGCATGATCGGCGAGATCGCCGCCGGCATGCACAGCATCGTCGATCAGTCGACGTTCAGCGCGGAGGGCTGAGCCCCCCGCGCGACCGGGCGTTCAGCGCCGCTTCTTCGCGGCGCAGAGCGTGTAGGTGACGGTCCGGCGCACCGTCGCGCCGCTGCTGAGCGTGGCGGTGACGAGCACCTTGACCTTGCCCCTGGGCCGCCCGGTCAGCGCGATCCTGACCGGGGCCTTGACCGTCCGCGTGCGACCGCTGCCGACCTTCACGGTGACCTTGCGGACCGTGAGCCCGGCGGGCCGCCGGACGGTCAGGCGCACGCGCCGGCTCGACACGCAGCGGCGCGCCGACGAGAGCACGAGGACGCTCGTGGCGCTCGGCGGCCGCGCGACCGTCGGCGTGGGGGTCGGCGTCGGGACGGTGACGGTCGTCGTGACCGTGACGGGCGCCGGGGGCGCGGGCGGCGGCGGGTCGTCGACCGCGAGGTGACGCGCGATCCGCGTGGACACCTTGCCCGTGGACGGGTCGGCCTGCCAGCCCGCGGTGACGGGACGGCCGGCCGCGTCGAGCACGATCGCGGTGGTCACGACGAGGTCGCGATCGTCGCGGATCGCCTGGCCGTCCCCGGAGAACCCGGTGTCCAGCGCGCCGTCGGTCGTCATCCGCAGGAGGACCGAGCGGCCCCGCACCTGCATGCCCTCGAAGCGGGCGTCGCGCGTGCCACCGACCCAGAGCCGGTCGCCGCCCAGGGTCATCGAGCTCAGCAGCGTGCCCGCGCCAGGCGACAGGTCGTAGACGCGCTGCCCGCCCGGGCCGACCGCCGGGTCGGGCCCGCCCGTGGCGGTGTACCCGTTGAGGATGCCGCGGGTGGCCAGGAGGTCGGTGTCCGGGGCGCTGGAGGCGAGCTGGCGCACGCGACCGTCCGGCAGCTGCACGACGTCGCTCGCGGACTGCTGGACCGCCACGGGCGAGCGGGCGATCCCGGCGACGCCGAAGGCGGGATCGAGGGTGCCGTTCGGTCGCACGCGGGCGACGAACGCCGCCGCCGGGGTCGACGCGTTGGCGGGCTGGTCGTTACCGGAGACGAGCAGGTCGCCGGACGGGGTCAGGGTCCCGCGCTCGGCGTCCATCGTCACGGCTCCGAAGACCACGGAGCCGTCCCCGGCGAAGGTCGGGTCCGGGGCGCCGTTCGCGTTCAGCCGCACGACGCTCGCGCGCTTGTTCGCGTCGCTGCCCACGGTGCCGACGAGCACGATGCGCCCGTCGGGCTGCACGAGCACCGCCTGGGCCGTCTCCGTCTGCGCGGCGGTGGTGGTGACGTCGACGTCGACGATCCCGTCGCTGCCGCCGAAGCTGACGTCGCGGCTGCCGTCGGGGTTGAGTCGCAGGACCGCCATGCGGTCGGTCTGCCCGCCGCCCGGCTGGAAGGAGCCGGCGATCAGCGTGCGGCCCTGCCCGTCGACCGCGACGCCGGCGGCGTTCTTGAGGTCGGTCGGCGCGCTGTCGGGCAGCGGGACGATGCCGCCGACCCCGAAGGACTGGTCGGGCTGGCCGGCGGGGGTGAAGCGCAGCGCGCGCACCCGGCCCCCGGTCTGGATGCGCCCGTCGGGCAGGATGGCGAGGGCCACGTCGTCGGAGAGGTCGAGTCCGCGGACGAGCTGGACGCCGTCGGTGCCGAAGCTCGGGTCGAGGTCGCCCGCGCTGCCGGCGAGCGCGACCGTGGCGATCGCCCCGCAGGCGACGGCAGCGGTCGGGATGAGCAGTCTGCGCCCGCGGGGGCGCCTGGACCAGGAAGCGCGCATGGCGTCGCATTCTGCCCGCTGCGGACAGAAAACGCGACTGGTGGTGCACGCCGCGGTGGCGCGGGCGGCCCGTCGGGCGCCGCCCGGCCGGGTGCCGCGTCAGCCCAGCGGGACGGGCACCCCGTCCTGCGCCTCGTACTTCGTCAGCTGCGGCGGGCCGCTCAGCCAGCCCGCCAGCTGCTGCAGCGCGCCGGTGAGGTGCGGGGTCTGCATGTGGGCGCCGAACGCGGCCTCGTCGACGTACTGCTCGACCATGAGGAACTCGTTCGGGGTCTCGGCCGACTCGTAGAGGCGGTAGTCGAGCACGCCCTCCTCGGCGTTGCTGGCCTCGACGAGGCCCGGGACGACGGCGAGGAACTCGTCGCGCTTCTCGGGCTGGATGGGGATCTTCGCGGTGACGATCAGCATGGTCGGCCGACCCTATCCGCGGCCGGGCGCCGCGCCCTTGTCGCGCGGCCACGGACGCGCGTCGAGCACTCGGTCCGGCGCCCCTGTCGTCGTCAGGCGGCGACCCGTGCGCCCGAGGCGAGCGACCGGACGGCGAACGTGGCCGCGCGACCGTCGAACGCGTCGCGGTGGCGCAGCATCGCGTGCTTGCCGCCCGGCACGACCTCGAACCGCACGTCGGCGATCCGGGACAGGCGCCGCGCGAGCTCCTGGGCGCGGACCGGGCTGGCGACGCGGTCCCGGTCGCCGTGGACGATCAGCACCTGCTTGCCGCGGATGCCCGGCTCGACGTCCTCCGGGTAGACCCACGGGGCGAGCGCCGCGACCGACCGCACCGCCGGATGCCCGGCGGCCAGCAGCGCGGCGCGACCGCCGAGCGAGTGGCCGACCAACGACACCGGCAGCTCGCCGAGCCGCTCCTGCAGCTGCTCGAGCGCCCAGTGGGCGTCGTCGACCGGCGAGTGCTCCCCGTCCCAGCCACGGAAGCGGTTCAGCAGCCGCACGACGGCGACGTCGTCCCCGCCCTCCCGCGCGATCCGCCGGGCGATCGGCACCATCCGCAGCACCGAGAGCTGCGACGGGCTGACCCGGGCGCCGGCGCCGCGGCTCGCACCCCCGTGCAGGACGAGCACCGCGCCGCGCGGGCGTTCGGGGACGTGGACGTCGATGAGCGTGGGGTCGAGGGGCATCGGAGTCGGTACGGGCCCGGAGCCCCGTCGGACGACCCCGGCGGGCGGGCATCTGGGACGATCCGGGCACGCCATGACCTACGTGATCATCCAGAACTGCTGCAACGACGCCGTGTGCGTCGAGGTGTGCCCGGTGGACTGCATCCACCCGCGCCCGGACGACCCGGCGTTCGCGGAGGCCGAGCAGCTGTACATCGACCCCGCCACCTGCGTGGACTGCGAGCTGTGCGTGGAGGCGTGCCCCGTCGACGCGATCTACCCCGACCACCTGCTCCCCACGGAGTACGCGCGGTTCCTGGAGATCAACGCGGGCTACTTCGAGCTGCCGGTGGTGCAGTCGTGAGCGCGCTGCGGGTCGCCATCGTCGGCGCCGGCCCGGCCGGCGCCTACGCCGCCGAGCACCTGTTGCGGGCGGGCAACGAGATCGAGATCGAGCTGATCGACCGGCTTCCCACCCCGTGGGGCCTCGTGCGCGCGGGCGTCTCGCCCGACCACCAGGACACGAAGGCCGTCACCCGGAACTTCGAGGAGATCGTCGCCTCGCCGCAGATCACGCTGCGCCTCGGCGTCGAGGTCGGCCGGGACGTCTCCCACGAGGAGCTGCTGGCTCACCACCACGCCGTGCTCTACACGGTCGGCGCGCCCGGCGGGCGGCGCCTGGGCGTCGACGGGGAGGACCTCCCCGGCTCGTTCACCGCCACGGACTTCGTCGGCTGGTACAACGGCCACCCCGACCACCAGGACCTGCCGGTCGACCTCGGGACCGAGCGCGCCGTGATCGTCGGCAACGGCAACGTCGCGTTCGACGTCGCCCGCATGCTCACCCTCCCCGCCGACGTGCTCGCGGCGACCGACATCAGCGACACCGCGCTCGCCGCCCTGCGCGAGAGCCGCGTGCGCGAGGTCGTCGTGCTCGCCCGCCGCGGCCCCGCGCAGGCCGCCTTCACGAGCCCGGAGCTGCTGGCCCTGATGGCGCTCCCCGGGGTCGACGTCACCGTCGAGCCCGCGTCGGCGCTGGACGAGGAGGTCGCCACGCCGCGTGCGGGCGACGCGCGCGGCTACGGCCGCAGCGTCTCGCTCGGCCTGCTGCGCGAGCTCGCCGCCCGCGAGCCGTCGGGCGCCGAGCGCCGGATCGTGCTGCGGTTCCTCGGCTCCCCGGTCGCCCTCCACGGGGAGGACCGCGTCACCGCGATCACGATCGGACGCAACGAGCTGGAGACCGGCATGGACGGCCGTACCGTCGTGCGGCCGACCGGTGACGAGGAGCAGCTCGAGACCGGCCTCGTGCTCAAGGCGATCGGCTACCACGGCCGGGCGGTGCCGGGCGTCCCGTTCGACGAGGCCGCCGGGGTCATTCCCAACGACGGCGGCCGCGTCACCGAGACCGACGGCGCGCAGGTCCCGGGCGTCTACGTGTCCGGCTGGATCAAGCGCGGGCCGTCCGGCGTCATCGGCACGAACAAGCACTGCGCCGGCGACACCGTCGAGGCGCTGCTCGCCGACCACGCCGCGGGACATCTCGCCGCGCCCACGGGTGACGGGGCGGCGTTCGCCGCGCTGCTGGGCGAGCGCGTCGCCACGGTCGTCGACCTCGACGGCTGGCAGGCGCTCGACGCGCACGAGCGCGCCGGCGGCGCCGCGCAGGGCCGGCCGCGCGTGAAGGTCACCGACGTCGAGCAGATGCTCGCGGTCGTCTCGGGCGGCTGACCGGCCGTCCGTCGGCCCGGCGCCTCAGGCGTCGGGCAGCAGGTCCGGCTCGCCGGCGGGCAGCACGAGCTCGCCGGCCTCGTCGAGCTCGAGCTCGACCCACACGAGCGTGCGGCCGTGACCCTCGACGCCCCAGCGGCGCGCCAGCTTCGACACGAAGTGCATGCCCCAGCCGGAGCCGCGGTGCTGGTTGGGCGTGCGCGGCCGCACGACGAAGCCCCCGCCCGCGTCCTCGACCTCCAGGCGCAGGGTCTGCTCGTCGCGCACCAGGCGGACCTTGACCTCGGGCGCGTCCGGCGTCGTGCGGCCGTGACGGATCGCGTTGGTGACGAGCTCGGACAGCAGCAGGCGCAGCGCGAAGGTGTCCCGGGGCCCGAGCGGCGGGCGCACCTCGTCCGCGATCTCGCGGGCCTCGGCGATCGAATCGGCGGTGGGCGCGTACGCCCTCTCCACGGTCCAGGGAGTCATCTCTCGGGACGTATAGTTCCACGTGTGGAGGCGCAGAAACTCAGCATCGAGCAGAAAGACGATTCCCGGCGCACCCGGGTCACCGTCCGCGGCACCCTCGACCTCGCGGGCGTCGGGGCGCTGGACGACCATCTCGACGGCGTCACCGCGCCCGAGGTCGTGCTCGATCTGCTGGGCGTCCCCTTCATGGACAGCTCCGGTCTCGCGCTCCTGCTGGACCGCACCGCCGAGTTCCGGGGGCAGGATCGCACGCTGACGCTGGCCCCGAGCGCGGCGGTGCGCGCGGTCCTCGACCTCGCGCAGGTCGACGGCGAGCTGGACCTGGTCGATGGCTGAGCGCGACGCGATCGTCCTCGACGCCGATCCCGACCGTCGCGGGGCGGTCACCGCCGAGCTGCAGCGTCACGGGCACGCCGTGCGCGAGGTCGACGACCTCGCCACGCTGCTGCCCGCGACCGTCGGGACGCCGCTGTTCGTCGTCGGGGTCGATGACGACGCCGGGGTCGAGGCGGTCCGCACGATCCGCATGACGCCGGGCGGGGAGGAGGCGGTCATCGTCGCCGTCCAGCGCGCCGCCGACGGGTACCTGTCGGCGCTGCTGCGCGCCGGGGCCTCCGACGTCTGGGTCCTCCCGGACCGCGAGTCGACGATCCCGCAGGTCGAGGTCCGGCTCGTGCTCGCCGAGCACTACGCCCGCCTGCAGGTCGAGCACGCGCGCGTCGGCGGTGAGCTCAACGTCCTCAAGCGCGCGCTGGACCTCAGCGGCACCGGCTTCGTGCTCACCGACCCGCGGCTGCCGGACAACCCGATCGTCTACGCCAACCGCAGCTTCGCCGAGGTGACCGGCTACCCGCTCGAGGAGACCCTGGGGCGCAACTGCCGCTTCCTGCAGGGCGAGTACCGGGACCAGCCCGCGGTCGCGGAGATCACCGAGGCGATCCGCGAGCAGCGCAGCGTGTCCGTGACGCTGCGCAACGTGCGGCGCTCCGGTGAGGAGTTCCTCAACGAGGTCCACATCGCTCCCGTGCGCGACGACGACGGCACGATCTCCCGCTTCGTCGGCGTGCAGATCGACGTCACCGAGCAGCAGAACACCGGGGCGCGTCTCGCGCTGGAGCAGGAGGCGCGGCGGCGCGCGGAGCGCGAGCGTCGCCGCATCGCGATCGTCGCCGCGGGCACCGCGTCGATGGACCGGGCCGAGAGCCGCGAGGCGGTCCTGCGGGCGCTGCGCGGTGCCGTCGGCGACCTGCTCGGGCCGGCGTCGGTCGTCGACCTCGCCGACGGGGAGATCGAGCAGGACGACCGCACCTGGGTCATCCACGACGCCGAGCACCCGACGAGCAGCCTCGTCCTCGACACGACCCCCGACGACGTCGACGACCGGTCGGCCGTCGACCTGCTGGTCGAGCGCACCGACGAGGCGCTGACCCGCGTCGGCCGACGGCTCGCCGAGCGCGGCCTGATCCGCGCGATGCGCGAGAGCCTCGAGCCGCTGCGCCCCGTCGCGATCGATGGGCTCGACGTCGACGCGCAGGTCGAGCCGGCGGGGCCGGGCCTCGCGGTCGGCGGCGACTTCGTCGACAACGTCGTGTTCTCCGACGGCACGTCCGGGGTCGTGCTGGGCGACGTGACGGGCAAGGGGCCGCGCGCCGCCGCGCTCACCGGTCTCGTGCGGCACACCGTGCGCGCCTGCGCGCGCCTCAGCGCGTCGCCGTCGCAGGCGCTGGAGCTCGTGAACCTCATGCTGCTGGACGTGCCCGACCGGCGCCGGTACTCGGCGCTGACACTCGGCCAGGTCCTCGGTCCGGCCGACGGCGCCGGGCTGCGGGTGCGGTTCGCGCTCGCGGGCAGCCCGCCGCCGGTCGTGCTCCGCGACGGCGGCGACGCCCGCGTCGAGGGTGCGCCCGGCACGCTGCTCGGCGCGACCGACACGCCGACGTTCACCGACTCCGAGGTCACGCTCGGCCCCGGCGAGGTCGTGGCGTTCTTCTCCGACGGCGTCTCCGAGCCGCTGGGCGGTGGCGTGCAGGCCAGCGAGCGGCTCGCGGAGCTGCTGCGCGGCGTGCCGACCGGGGCGGTCGAGGTCACGGCCGCGATCCTGCGCCACGGCAACGCGCTCGAGGGCCCGGCGACCGACGACCGCGCCGTGATCGCCCTCGGCCCCGGCCGATAGGCGGCTCGCGCGCCACGACCCGGGCTGGATCCCGACCAACCCCGCTCGGTCGCGATGGCCTTCGGATAACGTCGGGTGTCAGATGCATGTCCGCGCCGAAGCCCTGCGCCCCGACCGGGTGCTCGTCAGCGCCTCCGGGCCACTCGACCTCGCCACGGCGCCGCGCCTCGCGGACGTCCTGCGGGCCGAGTCGCCCGGGCGCAACGTCATCGTCGACCTCAGCGACGCGACGTTCATCGACTCGACCGGTCTGGCGGTGCTGCTGAACGCGTCCCGGCGCGCGGTCGCACGCAGCACCTACCTCGTCGTCGTCTGCCCGCAGGGACCGGTGCTGCGCATGTTCGAGCTGGCGCTCCTGCTCGAGACGCTGCGGGTCGTGGACTCCGTCGCCGCGGCGCTCGACGCGCTCGACGCCACCGAGAACGGGCCGTACCGCGCGGTCTGAGCGGCGCGGCGCGGCCTGATCAGCCCTCCTCCTCCTGGGCGCGCCACTGCAGCAGGAAGCCGGCGGCCATCAGGAGGATGATCAGGAAGCACAGCAGCGCGGCGGCGCTCGCGCCTGCCTCGACGCGGAAGAACGTGCGGCCGAAGCCCAGCGCCTCGACCGCGCCCGGGGTCGAGCTGATGCGGCCGTCCAGGTCGATCGTCGAGCCGAGCCCGGCGTACGCCCAGCGCGCGTAGACCGCCTGGGCGAGGCCGTTCGCGAGCCCGGGCATCCGCTCCAGCGGGATCACCGCACCCGCGAACACGAGCTGGGGGATGAGGACGAGCGGCACGACGCCCGCGGCCTGGTCGACCGAGCGGGCGAGGGTGGACACGACGAGGCCGAGCCCGACGCTCACCCACGTGGTGAGGACGAGCAGGCCGACCAGCACGAGGATGTCGCCCGCGTCGACGTCGAGGCGGTGCACGATCAGGAGGACCGCGACCATCAGCAGGGTCTGCACGGCGGTCAGCGCGAACAGGACCGTCGCCTTCGCGAGCACGTACGCGTCCGAGCGCAGCCCGACGTCGAACTCGCGCTCGATGATCCCGCGTTCCTTGACGATCTCCCGGCAGGAGGACGTGATCCCCAGCCAGATCGCGCCGGTCATGAGCAGGAACACGACCATGACCGCGTTGGCGGGCTCGCCGCCGGGCCGGTCGAACGCCCCGCCGTGGAAGAGCAGCGTGAGCAGCAGGCCGATGATCGGCGCCTGCAGCAGCAGGATCCGCAGCGTGCGGGTGTCGCGGACGAGCGTGCGACGGTAGCGCGCGACGAGCACCGCGTACTCGAGCCAGAAGCCCCGCCGGGCGACGCCGCTGCGCGGCGGGTCCAGCTGCGCGGGCACGTCCGGGGCCTCGTCCTGCCCGCCCGCGGCGCGGCGCAGCGCGTCCACCGCGGTGTCGGCGCTGCGCGTGATCGACAGCGACCCGCGGTCCATCACCGCGACCTGGTCGCAGAGGTCGAGGCTCGCGGTGGCGTGCGTGGAGACGACGACCGCGCGGCCCTGGTCGGCGAGGTGGCGGAGCATCAGCATCAGCCGCCGCTCCAGCACGGGGTCCAGGCCGCTCGTCGGCTCGTCGAGGAGCAGCACGCGCGGATGGCCGACGAGCTCCATCCCGCAGGCGGCGCGCCGCCGCTCGCCGCCGCTGAGGTCCCCGACGCGCGTGTCGGCCTGCTCGACCATGTCGAGCTCGCGCAGCACGAGCCGCACGCGCTTCTCGACGTCGGCGTTCTCGTCCAGGCGCAGGCGCGCCGCGTAGCGCAGCGCCTCCGCGACCGTGAGCCGCCGGTGGACGGTCTCGCGCTGGGGCACGTAGCCGAGATCGGCGGTGCGGCGCACGGCCTCGTCGCCGTCCAGGGACACCGATCCGGCGGTCGGCTCGACGATGCCGGCGAGGATCTTCAGCAGCGTCGTCTTGCCGGAGCCGCTGGGCCCGACCAGGCCGGTCAGGGTGCCGGGGACGACCGCGAGCCCCGCCGGGCCGAGGATCCGGCGACCGTCGGGAAGGACCATCTCGACGGCTTCCGCGCGCAGCACGCGGGCGAGCCTATCGGCGGCGCCGCCCCGGACGCGGCACGCCACGCCGCCGCGCCGCGAGCGGCCGACCCGTGGGCGCCCGGCCGCTCAGCGCGCGAGTCGCCGCTCGTGCTCGCGCCGCGCACGGAGCTGCTCGGCGCGCGCCAGCACGTCCGGCCGCGCGCGCCCGGCGCGCTCGCGTTCTTCGATCCGCGCGAGCTCCTCGGCGTCGAGCGCTTCGAGGCGCGGCAGGATCTGGCAGGCGTGCAGGTCGTCGTAGCCGGGGATCGGCACGGGGATGGCCGCCGCGGCGGCCGCACGGGCGGCGTCGGGCTGGGGATCCATGTGCTGCGCGTACCCGGTGGGACGCACGACACACCTCACCCCACCCGGGTTTGCCGCTCGCCGCCCCGGCGATACGGGGGCCATGCCGTCCGACACCGCCGATCCCGCTCCGTCCGCCGCGGAGCGGTCCGTCAGCGCTCGCCGGGGACCGGCGAGCAGCTCGCCGCGGAGACCGGCGTGCGCTCGGACGGCCGACGAGCTCCACCACGTGCGCGAGGCGACGCCCGATCCGGGTGGCCTTCGCCGGCGCGTCGCGGGCGACCCAGCGAGGGCGGGCATCGTCGCCGCTCCCGCGGCAGGGGTCGTCGTCGGCGTCCGTCGCAGGCGGCGATGAGCCTCCCGCACCGTCCGGCCGGCGCCTCCGACGACGCCGTCGAGGCCGCCGGCCGGATGACGGAGCGGGGCGCTCAGGCGTCGGCGGCGAGCGCGTCGGCCGCCGCCTGACGCGCCTTCTTCCAGCTGCCCGCCGTGGCGAGCACGGACGCGAGCGCCGGGAGCTCCGCGTCGGCGGCGCTGAGCCGCTCGTAGTCGAGCATTCGCAGCCGCGCCACGGGGACCTCCACGCGCGCCGCGACGGTGCGCAGCGCCCCGGCGATCACGAGCGGGTCGGCGGCCTCCGCGTCCTCGCGCCGCGCCGCGTTGGCGAGCACGCCGGCCGCACTGCCCGAGCTCACGGTCGCGGGGTCGACGTCGGTGCGGGCACGGCCCGCGGCGATCCCGAGCCGGCAGTGCGGGCAGCGCATCCGCTGGGCCGGGAACGGGCCGTCGGCGTCGTCGCCGATCGGCAGCAGGCAGTGTGGGCAGTGCGCAGTGGCCACGGACGCGGGGGTGCCCGCAGCGGCGTGGGGCAAACATGGATTCACGAGACGCCCTTCGCGGGAGCGAGCACGACGATCATCGCGTCGTCGTCGAGGTCCTCGCCGGCGGCGTCGCGGATCGCGCCCTGGATGAGGCTGAGCGTGCGCGCCGGGCTCGCACCGCGCGAGCGTCGCGCGAGCTCGCGCAGGGCCGCGGCCGAGAGCGGCGCGCCGCCGAGCCCGCTGACGCCGTCGGACAGCAGCAGGATGCGCTCGTCCGGCCGGACGACCCGGTGCGAGGTCGGGATCGTCTCGGGCAGCGGGTCGGTGGCCAGCTGCGGCAGCGCGTGGTCGCGCAGGGTGGTCAGCCGGCCCTCCGCGTCGGCGAGCACGGGGTGCAGGTCGCCGGCGGCGACCCAGAACAGCGTCGAGGTGGTGGCGTGCCAGCGGGCGACGAACGCCGAGCAGCGGACCTCGTCGCCGCCGATGCCGCGGATCGCCGCGTCCATGTGCTGGATCGCGTCCCGCGGCGTGGAGCCGACGGTCCGCGCCGCGCGCAGCGCGCCGAGCGCGACGGCGCTCGTCGCCGCCGCCCGCGCTCCCGAGCCGAGCGTGTCGACCGCGGCGATCCACGCCCCGTCCTGGTTCTCGGCGTGGTCGAACCAGTTGCCGCCGTTCTCGTAGGCGGGCAGGACGTCCCCGGCGAGGCGCAGCCCCGAGAGCCGCGCGAGCCGCGGCGGCAGGCACAGCTGCTGGGTCTCGGCGGCGGCGGTGGTCTCCTTGCGGCGCCGGGACGCGGCGATCACGTCGCTGAACGGCTCGCTCATCGCCAGGGCGATCCCGGCGTGCCGGGCCATCTCCTGCAGCAGGCCGGCGTCCTGCGCGTCGAGCGCGAGCAGCGCGCCGGTGGCGCGGCCGCGCACGACCATGGGGGCGATCGTGACCGACGGCAGCGTCGCGGAGACCGCCTCGTGCAGCGCCTCGACGCCCTCGGCGGGGATCTCGGGGCCGGCGGCGAGCCGGACCACCATCTCCTCCGGGAACTCCAGCGAGCCCGCGGCGCGCAGCAGCCGCGTCCCGCCGATGTCGACGAGGTACAGGGCGACCGCGCGCGCTCGGCTGTAGCGCTGCGCCTCGCCGACGATCTGCTCGGGCAGCTGGGGCGGGGCGACGCGGTCCAGCAGCGCGGGGATGTCCAGCGGGGCGGGGGAGGGGGCGTCCGCGGCGGGCGGGCGGACCTGCGACGCGCGGGTCTCCTCCGCCTCGGTGACGAGCGCGGCGATCGTCGGGTAGTGCCGGTACACCGTGGCGCGCGCGACGCCCGCGCGCCAGGCGACCGCCCCGGCCGTCGGCGTCTCGCCGTCGTCCAGGAGCGAGATCGTGGCGTCGAGGATCGCGGAGCGGTTGCGCACGACGTCGCGGCGGTCGGAAGCCGTCATGGAAACCCTCATGCCACGCTCCTGGCGCCTGAAACGTGGACCTGTCACATTTCGGATCGCACGGCGTCTCAGTTCGCACGACCGCGGACGAGGTGCGCTTGCATGGAACGTGTCGTGGGTCCCCAGGTCTGGTTTTCCGTCACCGCCGCCGCGCCCCGGGAGGGCGAGGTCGAGCTGCGCCTGGCCGGCGACCTGGACCTCGCGACGACCGCCAGGCTCCGCGCTGCGGTCGACGAGGCGATCGGCGACGGCGGACGCGGGATCGCGCTCGTGCTCGAGCTCTCCGACCTGCGGTTCGTCGACTCCACGGGCATCCGCGTGATCCTCGATCTCCGTACCGAGCGGCTGGCCGACGGCGGCCGCCTGATCCTCCGCGCGCCGACCCCGGCGGTCCTGCGCGTGCTCGAGCTGATGGCGCTCGACACGGTGCTCGAGATCGAGCGCGGCAGCGCCCCGGCGACGGACTGACGTCCGCACGCCCCGGGCCCGCCCGCGAAGCGCCCAGGGTCAGACGACCCGCAGGTGCAGGCGCTGCCGGCCGTCGCGGCCCGTGCGCACCTCGGTCGCCGCGAGACCGGCGAGCACGCGACCGTCGCCGGCGTCGAGGTCGAGCAGCCGGTGCGGCACGCCGGTGTCGAACGGCCCCGCGAGCAGCTCGATGCCCCCGTCGACGATCCGCACCGCCAGCTCCAGCGACCCCCCGGGCAGGACCGCCTCGCAGTGTCGGCCCAGTGCCTCGCCGACGAGCACGGCCTCCTCGACGCGGTCGATGCCCAGCGTCGTGTGCGCGGCGAGCGCCCGGACGAACCGCGGCACGAGTGCGTCCGCGAGGGGACCGCACGCGACCTGCAGGCGCGCGCGCGAGATGGTCGGGTCGGTCACGTGGGCCGCCGCGGGAAGCGCATGCGGACCTCGTGCGCCCCGTCCGGGGCGACGCCGATGTGCAGGTCGTCGGTGAGCGCACCCATGAGCGGGAGCCCGACGCCGAGACCGGGGGAGTCGGTCCGCGGGACGATGCCCGTGCCGTGATCGCGGACCGCGATCGTCGGGTGCCCGTCGTCGACGCCGCCGTGCACCTCCAGCAGGCCGGGCTCGCGGTCGCGGTAGGCGTGGATGACGACGTTCGTGCACGCCTCGATCGTCGCGATCTGGATGTCGTCCAGCTGCTCGCGGGTGACGTCCCAGCGGCCTTCCAGACCTTCGAGCAGATGCCGCACGCACGTGATCGCGTCGGCGTGTGCCGGGAGCGTCAGCTCGAAGGCGGTGCGGGACTCCACGGGATGCAGTGTGCCCGGTGTCGCCGAAACGAGGCATCCGGTCCGCCGGGGTTTCGCCCGGACCTCCCCGGGAAGGGTGTAACCAGGCCTACCGGAGACCAGGAGCGACGACGTGCACGAGACCAGCGCAGCACCCCGCGGACACGGCCGCGCCCGTGAGCAGGACCTCCTGCGTCGCTACCACGAGCACGGGGACTTCGCGGCCCGTGACGCGGTCGTCGAGCGCACGATGCCGCTCGTCCACCACGTCGCCCGGCGATACCAGAACCGCGGCGAGCAGTACGACGACCTCGTCCAGGCGGGTGCCGTCGGCCTCGTCAAGGCGGTCGACCGCTTCGACCCGTCGCGCGGCATCTCCTTCACCTCCTTCGCGGTGCCGAACATCGCCGGCGAGATCCGCCGGCACTTCCGCGACAAGGGGAACACCGTCCGGCTCCCGCGCGACATCCAGGAGCGCTCCGCCGCCCTGCACAAGGCCGGGCAGGAGCTCGAGGGCACCCTGCAGCGTCCGCCGACGACCGCCGAGCTCGCGGAGGCCGCCGGCATGACGATGGCCCAGGTGCTCGACACGCTCGTCGCGCAGCAGCGCCAGGACGTGCAGAGCCTCGACCGCGAGATCGGGGAGGACGCCAGCGGTCACGACCGTCACGGCGAGACCGAGACCGGCTACGCGCGCGTCGAGGACCTCGAGGCGCTCCGGGGCGGCATGCGCGTCCTGCAGGAGCGCGAGCGGCGCATCGTGCACCTGCGCTTCTACGACGGCCTCACCCAGTCGGAGATCGCCGAGCGGGTCGGCATCAGCCAGATGCACGTCTCGCGCCTGCTGCGCCAGGCGCTGAAGGACATGCGCCGGGCGATGGCCGAGCCGCAGGCGCCGGAGCGGGTGCTGCGCGAGGCCTGACCTGGCCCCGGCGACGCCCGTCGCGCTCGTCGCGCGGCTGCGCGGGCCGGCGCCGCGCGCCGCGCTGCTGCTCGTGCCCTACGCCGCCTGGGTGGCGTTCGCGACCGTCCTGACCCGGACGATCGCGGTCACCGACCGACGTCGCCGCCCGCCCGCAGGAGGCACGTCTCCGACGCCACCGGGTCGGCGGCACGGATGCGCTGCAGGTTCAGCCCGCCGCGCGCGAAGGCCGCGAGCACCGCGGCGGGGACCGTGTCGTGCGGGACGGCGCGCGGCGCCCAGCCGGTCGCTCGCACGTGGTGGATCCCGCACCGGTCGGCCGCCGGCGCCGTGACGTACCGCCACGGACCCGTGACGCGTCCCACGCGGAACGTCCCGTCGACGTCGCGCGTCCACACGAGGTCCCCGTCCGGCAGCGCCGCGAACCGCGCGAGGCGCTGCGCGGCAGCGGCGCCGTCCGTCGCGGTGAGGGCGAGCACCGCCTCGACCAGGGTCGACGGTGGCGGTACGAGCCAGCCGCCGATCCCCACCAGCCCGTGCCGCAGACCGAACGCCGCGCCCGCCCCGCGGGGCACCTCCGGGCGGTCGCGGGCCCGCATCGGTGCGCGGTGCACGCCGACGTGTGACGTGGGTGCACCGGCGACCGGTCGCGGCGGACGGTCGCCGGCCACCGCTCACGCCCGCGTCGGCGCGGTCCCGGCCCGCGTCTCGACGATGCGCTTGAGGCGACGCAGTGCCTCGACGTTGCGTCCACGCAGCAGCAGGTCGGCGAGCGGGTTGAAGACGAGCCGACTGGCCAGGTCCCCGGGGCCCTCGTCCATGACGACCCGGGTGCCGCGCGCGGTCGCGTTCGCGCCGACGACCCACTCCGGGTAGAGGTGCGCGGTGCTGAGGACGCGGAACGTGTCGGCGACGGTGGCGTCGACGACGGTCTCGGTCGTCGCCACGGGCTACCGCCCGATGAGCATGCGGCGGACGTCGTCCCAGCGCACGTGGGACGGACCGGCGAGGCCGAGCGCGGTCAGGTACACGATGCGGTTCATGGGGGGCGGGTGCCCGGTCCCGCGCCCGACAAACGCGGCCGGGCGCGACGCCGATGGACGACTCAGCTCAGCCGGCGTCGGCGTCCAGCGTCTCGCGCATGTCCTCGATCGCGCGTCGCAGCAGCCGCGAGACGTGCATCTGCGAGATCCCGACGCGCTGCGCGATCTCGGACTGCGTCAGGCCGTCCTCGTAGCGCAGCCGCACGATCAGCCGCTCGCGATCCCGCAGCGCCGCCAGCCCGGTCCGGGCGAGGGTCCGGACCTCGGCCACCTCGTAGCCGTGGTCGACGTCCCCGATGGTGTCGACCCGGGCGACGGCGTCGGCGTCCTGCGTCACCGCGGCGTCGAGCGAGGTGACACGGACCTCGTGCGTGGCGGCCTGCACCTCGAGGACGACGGCGGCGGGGAGCCCGCTGGCCTGCGTGAGCTCGGCGAGGGTGGGGCGCCGTCCGTGCGCGGTGGTGAGCGCCTCCGCGTGGCTGCGCAGCTCGTCGGCGTGCTCCTGCACGTCGCGCGGGAGCCGCAGGGCGTGGCTGTGGTCGCGGAACCATCGGCGGATCTCCCCGGCGATGTTCGGGACCGCGAAGCTCGAGAACGCCAGGCCCCGGTCGGGGTCGAAGCGGTCGACGGCCTTCACGAGGCCGACCGCACCGACCTGCACGAGCTCCTCGTGGTCGACCCCGCGGTTCGCGTAGCGGGCGGCGACCGTGTGCACGAGCGGCATGGCGCCCTCGATCACGGTGTCGCGAGCACGGAAGTCCCCGGTGTCGCAGTAGCGGCGCAGGAGCAGCAGCTCCTGGCGCCGGGCGGTGGCGGTGTCCATGGTCGTTCCCCTCGGTGGTGGGTGTCCCGAGTGCGACCCTCCGGTGACGGCGGATCGTGCCGGGTGGCACATGTCGAGGCTCGCACACCGCGGGGGAGACGCTCCAGCGGTGTCTCGTTTCGGCCGCGGGGTCGCGGGGCGACCGGACGCCCGGACCCGAGGTCGCGACGCGCTCGGGCCGACGTGGGCGGGGCCGCGCGCGGGGTCGGGCCTCCCGGGAGCACCGCAGCGCGAGAGCGACCCCGACCCGACTCAGTGGTCGCGCAGCGCCTCGATGAGCTCGTCCTTGCGCATGTCCGAGCGGCCCTCGATGCCGAGCTCGGCGGCGCGCTCGCGCAGCTGCTCGACGGCCCGGTCCTCGTAGTCCTGCGCCGCTCCGCCCTTGCGGCTGACGTCGGTGCCCGTCGCCTTCGCGTTCGCGATGCGGGCGGCCTTCTCCTTGCTGGCGCCGTCCTCGCGCAGCGCCTCGTACAGCTCGTCGTCCTTGACGCTGGCTCCGTGGTCCTTGGCCATGGGTGCTCCTCGGTCGTGGGGTCGCGATCGGCGGTCGGCTACCCGGGCCGGTGGCCGCCGACGCGCGGACGCGGGTGTGCGCGGGTGTCTCGACCGACCGACGCGTTCGCGCGGCACGAGCGCCCGCTCACGGACGGGGTCGAGGACGAGCTGCTGCTCCCGGACCGGGCACGGCCAATCGCGTGTTTGCGGTCCGCGCCGCCGGGCACCCGTCCGGCGCCGCCGCGTGGATCCGGTGGAGTCGGCCGCTTCCCTCCCCGGCCGGCGGCGAGACCTCAGGGAAGGTGTCGCGAAGCTCGTCCCACGCGAACGTCGCGACCGGTCGCCCACCGGGTCACGCGGCGGCCCTCCTCCCGGTGCGCGGGGCGGGGTGGTCAGGCGGCGGTGACGACCGGGGTCGTGCACGCGTCGAGCAGGGCGGCCCGCAGCTGCTGCCCGCGCGCGGTGACGTCCTGCTGCAGGCGCACGTACTCGGCGCGGCCCTCGGTCGTCTCGATCTTCACGGGCGCGAGCCCGAGCGCCGTGAGGTCGTACGGGGAGGCGCGCATGTCGAGCTCGCGCACCTCGCGGGCGAGCGCGAAGCAGCGGGCGGTCAGCGCGCTCGGGACGAGCGGCCCGAGCTTGTACGCCCACTTGTAGAGGTCCATCGTCGCGTGCAGGCAGCCGGGCTGCTCGGTGTCGACCTGGGTGGCGCGGGTCAGCTCGCGGTCGTTGCGCGGTCGTGCCGTGGCGGTGAAGAACCGGTAGGCGTCGAAGTGCGTGCAGCGCAGGCGCGACTCGCGCACGACGCGGTCGGTGCCCTCCTGGCCGAGGCGCAGCGGCCAGCTCGCGTGGCGGCGGCCCTCCGCGCCCGGGGCGTGGACCATCGCCCACTCGTGCAGGCCGAAGCAGCCCAGGCGCGGCGGCCGCCCGGCGGTGGCCTGCAGCAGCGCGACGATGTGGTCGCGCGCCCCGCCCCGGTCGGCGAGGTAGGCGTCGAGGTCGAGGGTCACGCCCGTCATGCCGTCGACCTCGACGCGGTGGTGCCAGCGCCAGCCGGCGCGCTCGCGCAGGGCCGGGAGGTCCGGGGGACCGATGAGGACCACGCCCGCTCCCGGGTGCCAGCGACGCAGCTGACCGGGCCGCAGCGAGTAGTACGTGAAGAGGAAGTCCTCGACGGGGTGGGCGCGACCGGCCGCCGCCCGCTGTCGGTGGGCGGCGGTCAGGCCGTCGACGCGCGTGGCGTGCGCGTCGGCGAGCGCGGTCCAGGTCGGGTGCGCGAGGACGGTCGGCACCGTCCCAACGATAGGCCGACCGGCGTCAGTGCAGCAGCCCGCGGCCCTCGCGGATCGCCGCGGCGATCTCGGTGCGGGTCGCGCCCGCCTCCTCCGCCGCGCGCCGCAGGCGCGTGAGCTCGTGGTCGTCGGCCGCGGCCGCGCGGATCTCGTCGAGCGCCACCTCGACGGCCACGCCGTAGCGGACGGGGTTCTCCACTTCGAATCCGTAGGTGAGCATGACCCGAATCTACGACGGGCAATAATTAGGAGTCAAACGATCGGGGGGCAGAGCGTCACCGGTCCCGACGGTCGGGGGGCTCAGCAGCCCGCGCCCGGCACGATCACCGCGTCCGCCGCCGTCCGGGCGGTCCAGCGGTTGATGCTGATCCGCAACGCGCATCCGGGACCCCGCAGGCGCAGATGGATCCGTGCCTCGGTGGTCCGCGTCGCCATCGTCCGCAGGGGCGTGCTCGTCGTCGCCCGCACCCGGCGGTCGAGGTCCGAGACCCATGAGGCGACCTCGGCCGCGCTCACCGGCGTACTTCGTCGTGGCGGGCCGGGCGACGGCTCGAGCACCGCCCCGAGGGCCCCGAGACCGGCAACGAACAGGCACAGGTCGACGGCCAGTCCTCGGCGGCGCCCGCGGCCCCGGGCGCGGCGCCGCGGAGTCGAGCTCTGCGGGCTGCCCGACCGACGCGCCCCGCGAGCGGGGGCATCCGCCACGCGCGGCGCCGACGCGCCGCGCAGGCAGGCGCTCGGGGGCCGCGCGCCGCCGCGTGCGGGCATCGAAGCGTCGAGCGCGCGGAAGACCTGCGTGATCCCCTCGTCGGTCAGCGGGCCGTCCGCCACTGTGAGCTGTGCAACAGCCGCCCGCCCGCCGACCAGGACGCCGTGAACGCGCAGCAGCTCCCCACGTGGCGTGCCCGGGTTGTCGTCGACGAGACACAGGACGCCCGTCACCGGCGTGTCGCCCGCTCCGGCCGCCCGCAGGGCTCCGTGGACGACGGCGACCTGCTCGCGGATGCCCTCGAGCGCGCGACGGTGGCTCCATCGTCCGGTCCAGACCCCGGTCGCCCGGATGTCGACGGCGCCGGCCCACGCCTTGGCGTCGATCACGAACGCTCCGCCGGGTCCCACCACGACGTGGTCGATGTTGGCGCCGCCACGTCCGGGGATCACCAGATCGTGCAGCACGCCGGTGCCGCATGTGCCCGCCCAGTCGCCCAGCAGCGCGCCGAGGCGCTCCTCCCCCTCGTCACCGCGTCGCCATGCCCGCTCCGAGGCCGGTTCGTCGTCGAGCGCGGCGCGCAGCTCCTCGGGGGAGGCGCCTGCGGCCTGGAGGCGACGGAGCCGTGCGGCGACCCGACGATGGTGCTGAGCGCGCGCTCCGCGTCCCGGAGCGAGATCCGTCATCTGTCGCAGATCGGCGCCGTGCGGTCGGCCCTGGACCGGACATCCGTCCGGCGCGGAGTACGCCTGCGCGAACCTGACCGACCGGTCGGCAGCGGTGCGCCACGGTGCAGGCGGACCGCCGTCGGCCGTAGGATGCTGCGTCCAGTGACGTCCACCGATGCCACCACCACCCAGGTACGCCCGCGCGTGTATGTGTCCGGCCACCGCAACCCGGACACCGACTCGATCGGGGCCGCGCTCGGCTACGCCGAGCTGAAGTCGCGCCTCGACCCGGCGACCGAGTACGTGCCCGTCCGCCTCGGCGAGCTGAACCCCCAGACGACGTGGGCGCTCGAGCAGAGCGGCGCCGAGTCCCCGCGCCTGCTCGAGCACATCTCGGTGCGCGCCGGCGACGTGATGCAGACCGAGTTCCCCTGTGCCGACGCCGCCACGCCGCTGCGCCGCGCCGGGCAGATGATGGTCGAGGCAGGCCTGGACCTCGTGCCGGTCGTCGACGACGACGGCATCCTCCAGGGCGTCCTCACCGAGCGCGCGCTCGCGCGCCGCTACCTGCGCGAGTCCAGCGACGCGTCGCACCTCTACGGCGCGACCGCGGTCGGCACGCTGGCCGAGGTGCTCGAGGGCCAGCTCCTCGCCGGCCCGGCGGACCGCACGGTCCACGGCCGCATCTGGGTCCTGGCCCGCGACCTCGGCTCGATCCTCACCCGCCTGTGCGAGGGGGACGTCGCGGTCGTCGGTGACCGCCACGACGCGCAGCTGCGCGCGCTGGAGCTCGGGATCTCGGCGCTCGTCGTCACGAACGCCACCGAGGTGCCGGACGCGACGCTCGCGCTCGCGACCGAGCGGGACATCCCCGTCATCGCCACGCCGCTGGACACGTACGTCGCCGGGCGGATGATCGGGCTCTCCTCGCCGTGCCAGGCGCTGGCCGATCCCGACCCGCTCACGATCAACACCGGCGACGTGCTCGGCGAGGTCGCCGAGGACATCAAGGACGTCAGCTACCGCGCCGCCGTCGTGGTCGACCGCGCGAACCGCCCGGTCGGGCTCGTCACCCGCGCGGACCTCGTCGACCCGCGCCCGCGCCGCGTGATCCTCGTCGACCACGCTGAGCGCTCGCAGAGCATCCCGGGGATCGAGGAGGCCGAGATCGTCGAGATCCTCGACCACCACCACATCGGCTCGATCGAGACGACCCTGCCGGTGCGCGCGATCTTCGACCCGGTCGGGTCGACCAGCACGCTCGTCTACGAGCAGTTCCTGCAGTCCGGCTACGAGCCGTCCCGGCCGGCCGCCGGCATGCTGCTCGCCGCGATCCTCTCCGACACCGTGATCCTCACGTCGCCGACGATGACGTCGCGCGACGAGGCCGCCGTGGAGGGGCTCGCCGGCCTGCTGGGCATCGACGCGCGGACGTTCGGCCGCGAGATGTTCCAGGCGGGCAGCGACGTCGCCGGCCTCGCGGCGGCGGAGATCCTCGGCCGTGACCTCAAGGCCTACGAGCTCCCGACCGGTCAGACGCTGTGCGTCGCCCAGATCGAGACGGTCGGGGACGTCCTGTCGGGCCGCTTCGCCGAGCTCGAGGCGGAGGCCGCGGCGTGCGCGCTGCGCGACGGGCACCGGCTGGTCGCGCTGATGGTCACCGACGTCGACGCCAAGGGCACCCACCTCGTCGTGGCCGGGGACGTGCCGCTCGCCGAGCGCGCGTTCGGCGCCTCCGTGGAGGGCGGGGCGATCCCGCTGCCGGGCGTGATGAGCCGTAAGAAGCAGGTCGCGCCGAAGCTCCTGCAGGCCGCGTAGCGCGGCCCGGCGTCCGGGCTGGATGCGAACATCTGTTCGTGTCCGTCCCGTCCGTCCTGCACGCCGACCTCGACGCGTTCTTCGCCTCCGTCGCGCAGCGCGACGACCCAGCACTGCGCGGCCGGCCGGTGAGCGTCGGCGGCGGGGTCGTGATGGCGGCGAGCTACGAGGCGCGCGCCCGCGGCGTGCGCTCGGGCATGGGCGGCGCGAAGGCCCGGGCGCTGTGCCCCGACCTCGTCGTCGTGCGCCCCGACTTCGACGCGTACGTGCGCGCCAGCCGCGCGGTGATGGCGATCCTCGACCGCTTCGGCGCCCGGGTCGAGCAGGCGTCGATCGACGAGGCGTTCCTCGACGTCCACCCGCGCGACGGCCGGACGGTGGCGGCCGAGCTGCGGTCTGCCGTCCGCGAGGAGGTCGGGCTGCCGATCAGCGTCGGGGTCGCGCCGAGCCGGACGGTCGCGAAGGTCGCCAGCGGCATGGCCAAGCCCGACGGGCTGCTCGTCGTCGAGCCCGACGGCCTGTTCGACTTCCTCCACCCGCTCCCGGTCGGGCGGCTGTGGGGGATCGGCCCGGCGACCGAGCGGCGCCTGCAGCAGCACGGCATCCGCACCGTGGGGGACGCGGCACGGGTCGGGGACGGGGTGCTCGTCACGATCCTCGGCCGCTCCGGTGGGCGGCGGCTCGACGCGATCGCCCACGGCCGGGAGGTCCGGACCGTCCGGCCGCGCCGCGGCCGCCGCTCCTACGGCGCGCAGCGGGCGCTGTCGCGCTCGCGGCCGACCGACCTCGACGACGCGCTCGTCGCGCTGGTGGAGCGGATCGCCCGGCGGATGGCGGGCCGCGGCCAGGCCGGCCGCACCGTCGTGCTGCGGCTGCGCTTCGGCGACTACAGCCGCGCCACCCGCTCGCGCTCGCTGCCCCGCCCGACCGCAGACGCCGACGCGATGGTCGCGCTCGCCCGCTCGCTCCTGCAGGAGGCACGCCCGCTCATCGCCCAGCGCGGCTGCACGCTCATCGGCGTCGCGCTGACGAACATCGAGACCCACGACGACGCGCAGCTCGCACTGCCCTTCGACGAGGTCGGCTGAGCCGCGCCGCGGCGCGCGTTGGAGGAGTCCACCACGGCGTCGCGATCCGGCCCGACAGGCGGCCGGCCCGCGCGGGAGGCTCGATCCCATGCACGTCGGGGTCTACGTCGATGCCCATCCCGCGGTCGCCGAGCAGGCCCGGCTGCTCGAGGCCGCCGGGTTCGACCAGGTCTGGGTCTACGACAGCCCGCTCGTCTTCAGCGATCCGTACATGGCGCTGCTCGAGGTCGCACGGGCGACCGACCGCGTGCTGATCGGACCCGGCGTCACCCAGCCCGACGCCCGGCCGGCCTACGCGACCGCCCAGGCCCTGGGGACGCTCGCGAAGGTCGCCCCCGGACGGGTGGCGTTCGGCATCGGGATCGGCAACTCCGCCAGCTGGTCGGTCGGGCGGCAGCCGGCGACCCTCGACGAGATGCACGAGCACGTCCGGATCGTGCAGGCGATGCTCCGCGGCGAGACCGTCGAGCACGACGTCGGGGGCGGTCGCCGCGCCCCGCTGCGCTTCATCCACCCGGAGGGCCGCTGGCTCGACCTGTCCCGGCACGTCCCGACCTGGATCTCCGCCTTCGGTCCCCGCGGCCAGCGACGCGCGGGCGCGGTCGCCGACGTCGTCCTGATCCGCTGGGAGGGGGAGCAGCGCGTCCGCGAGGCCCGCGAGCGGCTCGCCGAGGGCGCGCGCGCCGCCGGTCGGCCCGGCGCCGGCGAGGACATCGGGATCGGCACCGTCTACTGCGTGTACCCGATCGAGGGCGAGGCGGAGCTCGAGACCAACGAGGCCCGCGCCGCGCTCGGTCCGATGGTCGTCAGCCGCCTGCGCTACCTCACCGCCAACCACGCGCACGCCGACGAGGTCCCCGCGCACTTCCGTCCCGGCTTCACCGCCTACCAGGCGCACCGCGCCACGCTCGACCCGGTCGAGCGGCACCTCGACAACTACCGCGGCTACCTCGTCCACACCCCGCCCGACCTCGAGTCGTTCGTGACGCCCGAGACGATGCGCACGGTCGCGACGATCGGCAGCGCGGCGGAGATCGCGGACGAGCTCCTCGCGATGCGCGACGCCGGCGTCGACCACGTCACGCTCCAGCTCGCCGGGCCGCCGGCGCGGTGGTGTCGGCGGATGGGCGAGCAGGTGCTGCCGCTCCTGCGCTGACCGTGCTCTTGGAGGTTTCTACGACTCCCCGACCGAAGATGCGTCGAAGCGTCGCGGAAGTGCCTCGCCCGGGTGGTACGTTGCCTCCCAGGAGAGAGAGGAGACGGTCCTGTGGGTCACGACGGTGGAACGACCGGCGCCGTGCCGGCGGAGCCCTTGCTCGACCTGGGCGACATGGGGAGTGACGTCGACTCGCGGGCCTACCGCGAGGCGATCCGCGCGTTCGCGGACGTGGCGACCGCGCTGCTGGAGACGCGGGACCGCGACGACCTGCTGCGGCTGATCGGCCGCAAGCTCTGCGAGCTCGTCGGCGCGCCGCGCTGCAGCGTCTACCTGCGCGACGACGCCTCCGGGCTCTACCGCGGCCAGGTCGGCTACGCCGACCACGACATCGACGCGATGGTCAAGAAGCTGACCTGCGGCACCGACGCCGACGGCTTCACCCGCGAGATCGTCGAGACCCAGGCGCCGGTCCTCGTCGAGAACGCGGCCACCGACCCGCGGCCCGTCCGGTCGACGATGCGCGCCTGGCACGTCGTGACGATGCTCGGCGTCCCGATGGTCCTCCAGGGCGAGGTGATCGGGATCGTCTTCCTCGACGGCGAGGACCAGGCGATGACGTTCACGGCGCTCGACCGGGCGCTCGCCTCCGCGTTCGCGGAGCTCGCCGCCGTCGTCCTCGCGCAGGAGAAGCTCAACGCCGACCTGCGCTCGACGCTCGACACGGTCGCCCGGCAGAACCAGGTGCTGCGGCGCGTCTCCGCGGTCGACGACAAGCTCACGGGGCTCGTCCTCGACGGCCGCAACCTGCGCGAGATCGCCCAGGCCGTCACCGACCTGACGCACAAGCCGTGCTCGATCCACGACGCGCAGAACCGGCGCCTGGCGTGCGCGTCCCCCGAGACGCCCGAGGGCGGCGCGCCCGTCCGCCCGCGACTCCTGGACCCCGACATGGTGCAGGTGCCGGAGATCGCCGACGCGCTCGCCGCGCTGTCCTCGAAGAAGGCCGCGGTCGTCGGCCCCTTCCCCTCGGCCGGGCTGCCCAACCGCTTCCTCGTCGCGCCGGTCACCGTCCGCGACGACCAGTGGGCGACGCTCGTGCTCATGGAGCACGGTGCGCGCCTGAGCGGCTTCGACATGATCATGAGCCGACGTACCGCCACGGTCATCGCGCTGGAGATGAGCGCGGAGCGGCGCGCCGCGAACGCCGAGTGGAACGCCCGCGCCTCGCTGGCGGGCGAGCTCATCCGCGGCAACGCGGACACCACGCAGATCGAGCACCGCGCCCAGTTCGTCGGCATGGACCTCGACCAGCCGCACGTGCTCTGCCTCGTCTCCTCGCGCAGCGGCGACGCCGCCTCGCTGCCGGACGTCCGCGCGGTCGGTGACGCGTTCCGCGACGCGGCGCCCCACCACGGGGTCAT
Organism: Conexibacter sp. W3-3-2; assembly: GCF_009707605.1. Classification (NCBI taxonomy): domain Bacteria; kingdom Bacillati; phylum Actinomycetota; class Thermoleophilia; order Solirubrobacterales; family Conexibacteraceae; genus Conexibacter; species Conexibacter sp. W3-3-2. The sequence continues at coordinate 4,026,546 of NZ_WLYW01000001.1, forward strand.
CGCGACCGGCGTGGCCGAGGGGATCGTCGTGATCGTCGAGGCGCCCGCCGACGGGCCGACCCTCGCCGGCGTGGCCGCCGTGAAGGAGGTCGCCGCCGCGGCCCTCGCCGCCCTCGACCCGGACGGCCGGCTGATCGCGGGGATGTCGACCGTCTGCCGGCGGCCGACCGACTACGTGCGCGCCTACACCCAGGCGCTCCAGGTGGTGCGCTGCCTCGACACCTTCCATCGGGCGGGATCGGTCGACCTGCTCGCCGCCGACGACCTCGGCGCCGGTCGCATGTTCCTCGCCAACGCGGACGCCGACGAGGCGGAGCGCTTCGTCGAGGAGACCCTCGGCGGGCTGCTCGACGACTCGGTGGCGGGCGACCTGCTGCTGACGCTCTGCTCGTTCTTCGAGCACGGGCGGAGCATCCGCTGGTCGGCCGCGGACCTCGGGGTCCACGAGAACACGATCCGCTACCGCCTCGCCCGGATCGAGGAGCTCACCGGCCTGGCGATCGCCACCGGCTCCGACGCGCAGCTGAGCGCCCAGCTGGCCCTGCTCGTCCTGCGCCTGCAGGGCCGCCTGCCCGCCCCGAAGGCCGCGCCGGCCACCGAGTAGCCGGCCGGCCGTCCGTCGGTGCGCGCCGGCGCTGGAGAAGTGCACAAGGCCACGCGCGGCACGCGCGCCGCGGGCCGGGCGCGCACAGCAGGCTTGTCGGCATGGGTCTGAGTCGGAACGTCTTCGGCGTGCTGGAGCGCACCGCGCAGTCGCACGCCGGCGAGCAGGTCGCCTTCGTCCACGAGGGGGAGCAGCGCAGCTTCCGCGAGGTCCGCGACCGCAGCCTGCGCCTCGCCGAGGGCCTGCGGTCGGCGGGCGTCGCCCCGGGGGACCGGGTCGCGGTCTTCCTCACCAACGGCCACCCGTGGACGGAGGTGTTCTTCGGCCTCGCTGCGCTCGGGGCGGTCTGCGTGCCGGTCAACGTGCTGCTGCAGCCGCAGGAGATCGACCACGTCTGCCGCGACTCCGGGGCGCGCTGCCTGATCGCCGACGCGCGCGGTGCCGACGCCGTCGCGGCGCTCGCCCGGCTGCCCGAGCTGGTCGTCACCGTCGGCGACATGGCCGTGTCCCACCCGGGCCGGACCGTCGCGTACGAGACGCTGCTCCGGACGCCGCTGCCCGGGGTCGACGTCGCCGGCCCGGCTCTCGACGACCTCGCGTCGCTCTACTACTCCTCGGGCACCACCGGCCTGCCCAAGGCGGCCGCGCACACGCACGACGGGATCCTCTGGAACAGCTACCACCAGATCCACGACCTCGGCCTCGACGCGACGACCCGCTACCTCGTCGTCCCGTCGCTGTCGTGGGCGGCCGGCTTCCACAACCTGACCCTCGCGCTGGTGATGCTCGGGGGCCGCTCGGTGATCATGTCGACCGGGGCGACCTCGCCGGAGAACCTCGTCGCCACGATCGAGCGGGAGGACATCACCCACACGTTCTTCGTCCCCGCCCTGCTGCGGCGCTTCCTCGAGGAGCCCGCGCTGCTGGAGCGCCTGCGCCGGACCCGGCTGCGCTGGCTCGTGTCGGGCTCCGAGCCCGTGCCCCGCGCGGTCATCGAGCGGCTGGCCGCCGAGCTGCCGGACTGCAGCATCGTCCAGGGCTACGGGCTGTCGGAGTTCCCCACCATGGCGACGATGCTCCGGGCCGACGAGGCGATCACGCACGCCGGGTCGGCCGGGCGGCCGCTGTCGGTCACCGACCTCGCGGTGCAGCGCCCCGACGGCACGATCGCGCGGCGCGGCGAGGGCGAGATCCTGCTGCGCTCGCTGGCGACGATGCGCGAGTACGCGGGCCGTCCCGAGGAGACCGCCGCGGCCTTCGCGGACGGCTGGCTGCACACCGGTGATCTCGGCGTCGTCGACGACGACGGCTTCCTCACGATCACCGGCCGCAAGAAGGACATGATCATCTCGGGTGGGCTGAACGTGTACCCGAAGGAGATCGAGGAGGTCCTCTACCGGATCCCCGGGATCCGGGAGGCGGCGGTGGTCGGGGTGCCCGACGACCGCTGGGGGAGACGGCGGTGGCCGTGGTCGTGGGAGACGACCTCGACCCCGAGAGCATCCGCGAGCACTGCGCCGGTCAGCTCGCGTCCTACAAGCGCCCGCGGGCCGTGCTGCTGCACGCCGACCCGCTACCGCGCAACCCGACCGGCAAGGTGCTCAAGCGGGAGTTGCGGCCCTGGGCCGCCGACCGGATGGCCGCCGCACGCTGACCAGGCAGGAACCAGGAGAGAGAGGAACCCCATGACGAACCCGATGGCCGACCCGAAGTGGAAGCTGCCCGAGTCGAGCACGCTGTCCCGGCTCACCCGCGAGGCGCTCTTCGCGACCGTGCGGCGCAACCTCGAGGCCGCCGGCCCCGACGCGCCCTGGAAGGACTTCACCGGCCCGCGCACGCTGGAGCTGCTGTCCGAGGAGGACGGCAGGCGGATCGCCGAGGAGGTCTTCGAGCAGTTCCAGATGATCGAGGGACGCAAGCTCTTCGCCGGCTGCGAGATCGCGCTGAAGGAGCGCCCGGACCTCTACGTGCTGCGCTCCGAGGCGCAGGAGCTCGAGCCGCGCACCGACTGGCCGGAGGGCGTCGTCGCGGACGGCGACAACGTCTTCCAGCACGACGACGTCGAGGGCACCGTCCTGGTGGTGCGCGAGGTCGGCGAGGTCGACCGGCTCATGCGCGAGGGCGTCCCGGAGGGCACGATCGGCGTGATCGACGACGCGGGCGGCACGATGACCGCCCCGATCCTCGAGGAGTTCGACGGCGTCGTCTGCCTGGCGGGAACGGTGCGCTCGCACCTCGCGATCATCTCCCGCGAGTTCGGGGTCCCGGTGCTGATGGGCTCGCGCACCCGTCGGCCGCTGCGCACCGGCGAGCGCGTGCGCGTGACGTACTCGGTCGAGGCGCAGAACGTGGACGCGTACTTCGGTGACGCGATCAAGCCGCGCGCCGAGGTCGTCCTCCTCGACGGGGAGGCGTGATGTCGGACTTCCGCCTGGACGAGCAGCAGCTGCTGCTGCTCAACGCGCAGCTGCAGCGCACGGACGACGTGCTCATCCACAACTGCCTCACCCGCACGGCCCAGGAATCGAAGCTGTTCCCGATCATGCCGTACCTGATGATGTGCTTCTACGACGCCTACTACCGGTTCCCGGACCTGCTGCGAGAGGCGTCGCAGATCATCTCGCCGGAGGACATGGGTGCGCGCGCCCGGGAGGTCGTCTGCGGCGCCACCCAGGTCACCTCCTGGGGCACGCTGAACTTCTACCTCAACGGCCGCACGAACCTGATCCGCGCCGGGATGCTGCGCCCCGAGGACAACCTCGAGGACCTGTGGTTCATGGTGGACTTCCACCACCGCTTCATGCGCTCCTACCACCGCGCCTCCGGGCAGGTCTGGGCGCTGGACTCCGGCGACATCGCCCAGTCCCACGAGGAGCGCCAGCTGCAGGTCTTCGAGGCCGACGCGTTCGAGGCCGACGACGCGCTGCGCGCCGCCGCGGCGAAGTTCACCGCCGCCGGGACGCAGTACTCGTTCCTCGTCCACTGCGAGAGCCGCGTCGGCCTGCAGGCCTCCGGCCCGTACGGCCTGGGCGACCGGCGCCTGATGCACACGCGCGACTTCACGAAGCTCGGCGAGTGCGACTTCAGCTGGCTCGACGGCGTCGCCGACGGCGTCACGCACAACCAGCTGACGCTCGTCCTCATCACCGACGGGGTCGGCATCGAGGTCTCGGACTTCGGCACCGCCTACACCTCCCCCGAGGCCTACCAGGACCAGATCATCGGGGTGGGGCTTTACACCTCCGACTTCCTCTGCGACCGCTACGTGCCGGTCGGGATGGACAACGCCAAGGACCTGACGGACACGCTCAACCAGCTGACCGAGGAGCTGAAGGTCGCGACCCGCAAGCTCTACTCGCGCTTCGCGGAGATGACGAACGACCAGATGGTCGAGGCCGGCATCTACACGTACTTCCAGGCCGCGACCGTCGGCCCGCACCTCGCGGGCACCTACCGCCAGCGGGACTGGGAGTTCATCGACGAGCGCACCCGCCGGTTCTGGCCCGTGTTCACCGAGGAGTACGCGCTCGACGCGTACGTCGACAACTTCGCCGCGCTGCTCGGCGAGAACGCGGCGGACACCGACTACTACCTGCACCCCGTCGCCTACGGCGTCTGGCGACGCGGCGGCGCGGTCGGCCCGCTGCCGACCCCCGGGCGCAACGCGTCGCTGGTCCCGCAGCACGTCCTGCGCGACCACGACTACTCGCTGCGCGTCAACGCGGGCGGGCTCGCCGACGCCGTCGGCACCTCGTCGCTGCCCGCGAAGTCCACGAGGTACTCGTTCGTCCGCGGCAAGCTCAGCGAGGACGAGATGAACGCGGCCGCCCGGGAGTACGCCTCGCCGCTGTTCGAGGAGCCGTGGCGGTCGATCGACGAGCGCACGGTCAAGTTCCACTGGCAGGAGGAGGAGGTCCAGGCCTTGTACCGCTACAACCAGGAGCACTCGCGGCTGCTCGCCGGGCAGGGCTCGGCGCTGCGCCGCGCCGACATCGACCGGCTGCGTCGCGACGCCGGGGAGCGGGCGTGGAGCGACGTCTCGGAGCTCGGCGCCCGCGGGGAGGTGACGGCCTGATGTCCTCCTTCCGGCTCACCGAGGAGCAGCTGATCCTCGTCAACAGCACGATCCAGAAGTCCGACAACGTGCTCGTCCACAACTGCCTGACGCGGACCGCGCAGGAGTCGAAGCTGTTCCCGATCCTGCCCTACCTGGACATGGTCATGATCGACTCCTACTACCGCTGGCCGGACCTGCTGCGCAAGGTCGCGGCGGTCATGTCCCCGGAGGACCTCGGGCACCGGGTCCGCGAGGTGTCCACGACGTTCTCGCGCATCCACTCGTGGTCGTCGCTGGCCTACTACCTCAACGGCCGCGCGATGCTGATCCGCAACGGGCTGCTGCGTCCCGAGGACAACCTCGAGGACCTCTGGTTCATGGTCGACTTCCACCAGCGCGTGACCCGGACCTACAACCGGGCCTCGGGCAACCACTGGATGCTCGACGCGGGCGACATCGCCCAGATCCACGAGGAGCGCCAGCTGCAGGTTTTCGAGGCCGACGCCTTCGAGGCCGACGCCGCGCTGAAGACCGCGTCGCAGCGGTTCGCCGCCGCCGCCACGCAGTACAACTTCCTCATCCACTGCGAGAGCCGCTCGGGGCTCGCGTCGTCGGGCCCCTACCAGCTCGGCGGGCAGCGCCTGATGCACGTCCGCGACTTCCTCAACATGACGGAGTGCGGTCTCTCCTGGATGGACGGGGTCGGCACCGACCTGCCGTTCGCGAACCTGTCGATGGTGCTCATCACCGACGGCGTCGGGATCGAGATCACCGACTGGGGAACCGCGTACACGACGCCCGAGGCCTACCAGGACAAGGTCATCGGCGTGGGCCTCTACACGTCCGACGTGCTGACCGACCGGTACGTCCCGGTCGGGATGGGCTCCCGCAAGGAGCTCGTCGACACGTTCGACGAGCTGACGCTCGCGGTGAACCGGGCGACCCGCGAGCTGTACTCGAAGTTCGCGTCGATGGACAACCAGCAGATGGTCGAGGCGGGGATCGCGACGTACCTGCGCGCCCCCGTCGACCTGACGATGATCGCCGGCGTCTACGACCACACCGAGTGGGACTACGTCGACGACCGCACGCGCCGCCTCTGGGAGATCTACAACGAGGAGTACTCCTACGACGCGTACGTCGACAAGTTCGCGACGCTGTCCGGTCTGCGCGGCGGGCAGAGCGAGTACTACCTGCACCCCATCACCTACGGCGTCTGGCGCCGCGGCGGCCGCGTCGGCGACCTGCCGGCGCCCGGGCGCTCCGGGGAGTTCGTCCCCGGGGACGTCCTGCGCGATCACGACTACTCGCTGCGCGTCAACCCGGGCGGGCTGTCGGACTCGACCGGATCGTGGTCCCTGCCGCCCAAGACGGGGGCCCTGACGGTCTCGTCCGGGCGCCTGACCGAGGACGAGCTGAACGCCGCGGCGCGCGCGTTCTCCTCCCCGCTGCACACCGCGCCCTGGCGGCACCTCGACGAGGCGTCGGTGAAGTGGCGCCACGACGACCCGGAGGTCGACGCGATGTACCGCTACGCCCAGGAGCGCTCCCGGCTGCTCGCCGGGCGCGGCTCCTCGCTCGTCCGCGCGGACCTCGACGAGATCCGCCGCGAGGCGGGGGAGCGGCCGTGGTCGGAGGTCTCCGCGGCCGGACCCGTCACGCCGATGGGGGTGGTGTCGTGAACGCGGTGCTGCACGCCGTGCGGGTCAAGGGCATCGCGTCCGAGGCCGCGATCGTCGACGCGACCGGCCTGTCCCTGGGCGAGGTCGAGCGCGAGCTCGCGACGCTCGAGGGGGACGAGCTGGTGCTGCGACGCCCCTCGCGCAAGCGCCCGGGCTGGGTGCTGACCGAGGAGGGTCGCATCCACCACGGAGCGCAGCTCGCCGCCGCCCACGACGACGCGGAGCTCGCCGCGATCGCCGAGCACTACGAGGGCTTCCTCGCCGTCAACGCCCAGGTCAAGACGGTCTCGGCGAAGTGGCAGCACGCCACCGACGACGCCGCGCGGTTCGAGCTCATCGACCGCATCGAGACGCTGCACGGCCGGGCCGCGCCGGTGCTGGAACGCGCCGGCGCGGCGGCCGAGCGGTACGGGCGCTACGGCGCCCGGCTCGGCGCCGCGCTCGAGAAGCTCGAGAACGACCAGCGGTTCTTCGTCTCGCCGCTCGTCGACAGCTACCACACGGTCTGGTTCGAGTGCCACGAGGACTTCCTCCTGACGCTCGGCCGCACCCGGGCGGGGGAGGGGTCGGAATGAGCTTCGTGCGCACCGTGCTCGGGGACATCCCCCCGAGCAGCTCGGCGTCACCAACGCCCACGAGCACCTGATCTGCGAGGCGGGCCCGCATCTCGCGTCGAGCCCGGAGGGCCTCGAGGACCTCCGGCTGGACAGCGTCGAGAAGGCGGTCGAGGAGCTCCGCCTGTTCAAGCAGTCGGGCGGGAACGCGATGCTCGAGGTGTCCTGCCCGGAGTACGGGCGCGACGCGGCGAAGCTCGCGGAGATCTCCCGGCAGGCCGGCGTCCACGTCGTCGCGGCGACCGGGCACATCATGGAGGGCTACTGGCGTGGCGTCGTCGACGTCGGAGCGATCTCCGACGAGGACCTCCACGCGGAGATGACCCGCGACCTGCTGCACGGATTCCCGGAGGCGCCCGACGTGCGCGCCGGTGTCATCAAGGTCGGGACCGGCCGCGAGGCCGTCCACCCCGACGAGGAGCGCATGCTCCGCCTCGCCGCCCGCGTGCAGCGGGAGACCGGCGCCCCGATCACCACGCACACCACCGCGGGCACGGTGCCGCTGGAGCAGGTGCGGATCTTCCTCGACGCGGGCGCCGACCCGGCGCACGTCGTCATCGGCCACCAGGACCGGCGGCTCGTCTGGGAGGACCACCTCGCGGTCGTGCAGGCGGGCTTCCGGATCGGCTACGACTGCATCTCCAAGGACCGCTACGAGCTCGACCTGCACCGCATCGAGTTCCTCGCGCGGCTGTGCGAGGAGGGCTTCGCCGACCGGATCGTGCTCGGCTCCGACATCGCGCGGCGGTCGTACTTCACCTCCTACGGTGGCGGTCCCGGCTTCACGTACCTGCTGTGGCGGTTCGTGCCGTGGATGCGTCAGGAGGGCATCGCCGAGGAGCACATCCAGCAGATGCTCGTGGCCAATCCCGCCGCGACGTTCGCGTTCGCGCCGGTCCCGGCGACGGCGGGCGCTTGACGTGCGCGCCGCCGTCCTCACCCCGTCCGGCCTGTCGGTGCGCGACGACTGGCCCGAGCCCGAGCCCGGACCGGGCGAGGCGCTGATCTCGCTCTCGAAGGTCGGGATCTGCGGGTCCGACGTGCACTTCGTGCTCGACGGCACCGCGAAGACCGCCTACACGCCGATCGTGCTCGGGCACGAGCCCGCCGGACGGGTCGAGGCGCTCGGCCCGGACACCGACGGGCCGGCGGTCGGGACGCGCGTGGCGATCATGCCGCTCGTCACCTGCATGGCGTGCGACCGCTGCCGCAACGGCTGGTCGTGCATGTGCAAGGAGCGCCTGTGCATCGGCGCCGACGTCGAGGGCTGCTGGGCGGACCTCACCGTCGTCCCGGTCCGCAACCTCGTGCCGCTCCCCGACACCTTGAGCGACGAGCTCGCCGCGGTCGCCACGGACTCCGTCGCGACCGCCTACCACGCGGTCGCCAACCGCGGCGGGGTGACGTCCGGGTCGCGCGTCGCCGTCTGGGGCGCCGGCGGCCTGGGCCTCAGCGCCGTCGGGCTCTCCAGATGGCTGGGTGCGTCGTCGGTCATCGCCGTCGACCCGCGACCCGAGGCACAGGCGTGGGCGCTGGAGACCGGCGCCGACGAGGCCCTGCACCCGGACGTCGCGCTGAAGCGCATCGCCGAGCTCGGCGGCGTCGACGTCGCCCTGGAGTTCGTCGGGCGCGAGGACTCCGTCGAGGGCGCGGTGCGCTCGCTGGACGACCGCGGCCGTGCCGTGATCGTCGGGCTCTCCGACGCCCGCGCGATCGCCGGACGGCTGATGACGTTCGTCCTGCGCGAGCGCGAGATGGTCGGCTCCTACGGCAACGAGCCCTCCGACGTGCGCGAGATGGTCGAGGCGATGGCCAGCGGCTCGCTCGTCCTCCCGCGCGTGGTCGGCGACGTCATCCCGCTCGCCGACGTCGTCGAGGGCGTCTCGCGCGTCCAGCGCGGCGACACCGGCGGCAGCCGCATCGTGGTCGACATCACGGGCTGAGCACCGGCGCGGCGTCCGGCGAGCCGTCGCCCGCCGGACGCCGCTCACCGGCGCCAGCGGCCGACGTCCTCGACGACGTCGAGCGCCAGGGCGTCCCGGAACCGCGCGTCGTGCGTGGCGACGACCAGCCCGCCGCGCCAGCCACGCAGCGCGAGCTCAAGCACCTCCAGCGCCTCGACGTCCAGGTGGTTCGTCGGCTCGTCGAGCACCAGGCACGCCGCGCCCGCGTGGGCGAGCAGCGCCAGCTCCGCCCGCGTCCGCTCGCCCGGCGACAGGGTGGCGACCGGGCGCACGGCCGCCGACGGCCCCAGGCGGACCGCGGCGAGCGCGGCCCGGGCGGCCTGCTCGTCCAGGCCGCTCACCCGACGGAGCTCCCCGACGAGCGTCGCCGCGGACGGGTCCAGCGCCCCCCGCTCCTGCCCGAGCGCCGCGACCCGTCCGCCCGTCCGCCGACCGCGCACCGGCGCAAGCTCCCCCGTCAGGGCGCGCAGCACCGTCGTCTTCCCCGAGCCGTTCGGCCCGGTCAGCAGCACGCGCCGCCCCGGGGGCACGTCGAGGTCGACCGGGCCGAGCACGACGTCGCCGACCTGCAGCACCGCGCCGACCAGGGCGACGCCCGTCCCGCCGTCGGCGGCGTCGAGCAGCAGCCGGGTGGCGGACTCCTCCCACGGCTTCTCGGGCACCTCGACCTGCTGCGAGCGCCGGCCGAAGGCGCCCATCCCGTTCTCGGCGCTCTCGGAGAACAGGTGGCGCAGCGACCGGTCCGGGTTCGTCGCGGCGCTGTTGCGGGCCCGCGCCGCCCCGGCGCGCGCGGCCTCGCGGCGGCGGACCTCGACGGCGCGCAGCCGGTCGCGCTCGGCGACCGCGGTCGCGTGCTCCTCGACCGCCCGCGCCCGGGCGCGGGCGCGCTCGCGCTCGTAGACCGCCCAGCCGCCGTCCCAGACGGTCGCCTCGCCGCGGTCGAGCTCGAGCACGCGGGTGGTGAGGGCGGCGAGGAACGCCCGGTCGTGCGAGACGATCACCGACGCACCGCGGTGCTCCAGCACCAGCGCCCGCAGCAGCTCCAGGCCGTCGGCGTCGAGGTGGTTCGTCGGCTCGTCCAGCAGCAGGACCTCCTGACGCGTCAGCGCCAGCGCCGCGAGCCCCGCCCGGGCGGCCTGCCCGCCCGACAGCGACGCGATCGGCCGCTCGAGCAGCGAGGCGGGCAGGCCGACCCGCTCCATCGCGACCGGGATCCGCGCGTCGACGTCCGCCGCCCCGACCGCCATCCAGGACTCGAGCGCCGCGGCGTGCGCGTCGACGACCGACAGGTCGCCCGCGGCCAGCCGCGCGTCGAGGCCGTCGAGCCGGGCGGCCGCCGCCGCGACCCCGCTGCGCGCGAGCAGCAGCGCCCGGACCGAGGGGGCGTCCTCGATCGTCTGCGGCAGCAGCCCGGCCTGCGGGCAGCGGGTGGCGAGCTCGCGCAGCAGCGTCGACTTGCCCGAGCCGTTCGGGCCGACCAGCGCGACGCGATCGCCGCGCGACAGGGAGAGCGAGACGTCGTGCAGCAGCACGCGCTCGCCGTACGAGACGGTGACGCCGTGGGCGTCGAGCAGGAACGACAAACCGGACCTCCGGAGGATGCGGCAGCGGACGGGACGGGCCATCACGTCGGCCACCCGGGTCGGGCGGCGAGGTCAGGGTGATGGCGAGGTCAGCTGCGCATGGAGCGGGCCGCAGGCCCACGACCACGGTCGCACATCCTCAGCGATGCTGCAACACGTTCACGACGGCGCCGCCCTTCGAGCGGACGAAGAACCGCCGCACGCCCCACGGCTCGTCGGTCAGCGGGTGGACGATCTCGTAGCCGCGCTCGACGGCGCGGGCGTGGCAGCCGTCCACGTCGTCGACCTCGACCGACAGCACCGGGATCACCGGCGCGGTGGCGTCCTCGCGGATGACGCTCACCTGGGGGCGGGCTTCGGTCACCGGCCCGGCGGCGTAGGTGACGATCCAGCCGTGGTCCATCGCGACGTCCAGGCCGAGCACGTCGACGAACAGCTCGCTCGCCGCGGACGGGTCCCCGGCGAGGTTCGGCACGATCCGGCGCACGGTCATCCGTGCACCGTACGCGCCTACGGGCGGGCCAGCGCCACGATCTCGCCCGGGGTGTCGACGACGTGGTCGGGGTGCTCCTCGCGCATCTCCGCGGGGTGGAAGCCGAACGACACGCCCACGGTGATGGCGCTCGCGCCCTTCCCGGCGATCACGTCGTTGGGCCCGTCCCCGACGTAGAGCGTGCGACCCGGCTCCACGCCGAGCCCCGCGATCGCCCGGGCGACCGCCTCGGGCGCGGGCTTCGCGTCCTGGACGTCGTCCCCGGTGACCGAGAAGTCGACCAGGTCGTTGATCCCGGTGCGCACGCCCTCCAGGTCCATCCGGGCCCGCGCCTTGGACGTCGCGATCCCGATCTTCAGGCCCGCGTCCTTGAGCGCCCGCAGCATCTCCATCGTCCCCGGGAACGGCTGCGTGGTCTGCGCGTTGCGCCGGTACGCGTCGTGGAACGCCTCCGCGACGCGGTCGTAGACCTCCTGGTCGCCCCTGGCGATGATCGTGAACGACTCCAGGGCGCGCAGCTGGACGATCTGCTCGATGTCCGCGTGCTCCACCGGGAACGGCTCGCCGAGGACCTTCGTGGTCGCCTCGTGGTAGCTGGCCAGCAGGGCGGCCTTGGAGTCCATGAGGGTGCCGTCCCAGTCGAAGACGACGGCCTGGATCGTGGCTTGCGCGGTGGTCATGACGCGCATGCTGCCGCGACCGTCGCGCCGGGAGGAGCGGTCCCCGCGCGAGCACTGGAGGCTTCGACAACGCGCGTCGGCCGGCCGTCCCCGCGCGTGACACGACCCCGCTCTGATGGGGGCATGCAAGCAGTCGAATGGCGTGCCCCCCACGAGCTCGCGGTCGTCGAGCGCCCCGACCCCGTCGCCGCCGACGGCCAGCTCGTGCTCGAGGTCAGCACCTGCGGCATCTGCGGCTCGGACCTCCACAGCTACAAGCAGGGCTTCGCCGCCGTCCCCGGACAGGTGCTCGGCCACGAGCTCTCGGGCGTGGTGCTCGAGGCCCCGGGCGTCGCCGGCGTCGCCGTCGGGGACCGCGTCACGGTCCGTCCCCTGACCCCGTGCCTGAACTGCGACCGTTGTCGCGCGGGTGACGTGCACCTGTGCGAGTCCGGAGCCCAGGACAACATCGGCTACGGCACCCCGGGCGGGTTCGCGGAGCGGGTCCTCGTGCCGCGGGCGGCGCTCGGCGACACGGTCTTCCTGCTGCCCGACTCGGTCAGCGACCGGGCGGGGGCGCTCGTCGAGCCGCTCGCCGTGTCGCTGCGCGCCGTCCGGCTCGCCGACGCCGGCCCGGACGACACGGTCCTCGTGCTCGGCGGCGGCATGATCGGCCTCGGCGTCGCCCGGTTCCTGCGGCTGCGCGGCGCCGGCACGATCGTCCTGTCCGACCCCTCGCCGCTGCGCCGCGAGGCGGCGCGCAGGCTCGGCGTCGACATCGTCGTCGACCCGCTCGCCCAGGACGTCACGCAGGAGATGCGCGCGCTGACCGGGCCGGGCGGCATGGGCCTCGGGGCGCGCGTGGACGTCGTGATCGACGCGGCCGGCGTCGCCGCGGGCTTCAAGGACGCGCTGAAGTCCGTGCGGCACGGGGGCACCCTGGTGCTGGCGGCCATGTACGGGGCGCGGATCGAGCTCGTGCCCGACCGGATCGTCGAGAAGGAGCTGCACGTGCGCGGCTCGTTCGCCTACAAGGACGAGTTCCCGATGGTCCTGCAGGCCCTGCAGGACGGGGACGTCGACCCGGAGCTCTTCATCTCGCACACGTTCCCGCTGGAGCGCACGCCCGAGGCGTTCCTCGCCCAGCTGGACCGCGACACGTCGCTGAAGGTCCTGGTCGGGTGAGCGGCCGATGAGGGCGCAGTGCTGCGTCGCGCTCGACGGCCCCGAGGGCCTGCGCCTCGAGGAGGACCTGCCGACGCCCGACGACGAGCAGGGCACGCGCATCCTCGTCGACGTGACGGCCGCCGGCGTCTCCTTCCCCGAGCTCCTCTACTGCACCGGCCGCTACCAGGAGCGCCCGGCGCTCCCGTTCATCCCGGGCGTGGAGGTCGCGGGGACCGTCGCGCGCGCGCCGGAAGGCGGGCGCTTCGCGGTCGGGGACCGCGTGGTCGCCGCGACCTTCTTCGGCGGCTGGGCGACCCAGGTCGCGGCCGACCCGACGACGACCTTCCCGCTGCCGCCGCAGCTCGACGACGCGCAGGGCGCGGCACTGGTCATGAACTACCAGACCGCCTACTTCGCGCTGCGCCTGCGCGGGCGGCTCGCCTCGGGGAGACGCTGCTGGTCCAGGGCGCGGGCGGCGGCCTGGGGACCGCGGCCGTCCAGGTCGGCGTCGGCCTCGGGGCGCGGGTCATCGGGCTCGTCAGCAGCACCGACAAGGCGGACGCCGCGCTCGCCGCCGGCGCGCACGAGGTCGTGCTGGTCCGCGAGGGCTGGGCGCGCGCCGTACGCGCCCGGACCGCGGGGCGCGGGGTCGACGTCGTCTTCGACGTGGTGGGCGGCGACCGCTTCGTCGACGGCCTGCGCTGCCTGGCCGTCGACGGGCGCGTGATCGTCGTGGGGTTCACCGGCGGCCCGATCCCCGAGGTGCGCGTGAACCGCCTGCTCCTGACGAACACCGAGATCGTCGGCGCCGCGTGGGGGCCGTACACGCGGGTGGACCCGTCGATGCCGCAGGCCGTCCACGCCGCGCTGCTGCCGCTGATCACCCGCGGCGTCGTGCGGCCGGTGGTCGGCCCGCGCTTCCCGCTGGAGGGCGCCCCCGACGCGCTGCGGGTGCTGCAGGACCGCGCGGCGGTCGGCAAGGTCGTCCTCGAGCTCTGACCCGGCCGGCCAGCCGGCCGCCGGTGCGGGTTCTGGGTGATCTGCGGCCCGTATGTGGTCGTGCGGTCACCCAGTTCGGCGAGCGGGCCGGGGCCTCGGCGACGCTCCCCGCGGTTCTGGGTGATCCGGGGCCCGTATGTGGTCCTGCGGTCACCCAGTTCGGCGGGCGGGCGGCACATGTGGTTCCTCCGGGGCGGCGGGTCGCGCTGCGGCGTCCGTCGCGCTGCCCGAGGCGTTCTGGGTGAGCCGGGGCCCGTATGTGGTCCGCTGATCACCCAGTACGGCGGACGCGGTCGGCCGGGGCCCTCGGCCGACCGCGCGGCGCGCACCGGCGGCGCGGCGCGATCCCGGGGCGGGCGCCGCGGCGGGCAGACGGATCACCGCGCCGAGGCCCGCGAGGTGTGCGCGAACAGCACGGCGACGCCGAGCGTCAGGACGGTGAGGGCCGCGAACACCTCGCGCACCGCGCCCGCTTCGACGGCCGGCCCCAGCGCGGCGATCGCCACGAGGCCGCCGAGCGTGCCGGTCGTCCCGACGAACCCGACCGCCGCCCCGGGCGTCGCGGGCGAGCGACGGGCCGCCGCGTCCACCACCGCCGCGAACGGCAGCCCGGCGGCCAGGCCCAGCGTGACCATCGCCACGACGAGCAGCTCCGGGGAGGACGCGACCGAGAGCAGCGCGGCACCGGAAGCCGCCGCCACCAGCGCGCCGAGGACCAGCCCGCGCGCGAACCCGCGCGGCCGTCCCGTCACGAGGACGCCGCCGAGCGGCCGCGTGAGGACCGATCCCGCGAGGACCGTGGCCCCCGCGACCCCGGCCGCGACCGGTCCGAACGCCCCGACACGGTCGAGGATCGTCGCGATCCAGTTCCCCAGCGAGAAGCTCAGGACGATCGTGATCCCGAGCACCGCCCCGAGCGGCAGCAGCGCCCGTCGCCCCGGCCCGATCCCCGCAACCGCCCGGCCGCGACCCCCGGCCGGGCGCGGACCCGCACGTCGATCGGTCAGCGCCGCGACGAGGGCGAGCACCGCGAGCACGACCCCGCCCACGTACGGGGCGCGCCACCCGACCACGTCGACGAGCGCCGGTCCCGTCGCCACCGCGAGCGCGCCGCCCGCGCTCACCGCGCCTCCGACCGCGCCCTGCCCGCGCGCGCCCGCAGCGCGGACGCGCAGCGACGCGCAGACCATCGTCGCCCCGCACCCGGCACCGGTGAGCAGGCGCAGCAGCGCGACCGCCGCCACGCCCTCGACGAGGAGCGCCGCGAGGTTGCCCGCCAGCAGCAGCCCGGCCGCTCCCGCGGCCACCGGTCGTGCCCCGACCCGGTCCACGAGCGCGCCCGCGGGCGCCTGCAGCAGCGCATGCGTCGACCACAGGGCGGACCCCAGCAGGCCGATGGCCGACAGCGACGCGTCGTAGTGCGCGGCCAGCGGGTCGGCGACCGCGCCGACCGCCGTGATGTTCCAGCCGGCCGCCACCGACACGACGCAGGCCGCGGTGACGTTTCCCCACGCGGATGCGCGCACTCTGCGATCCTGCGCGCCGCAGACGGACGTGCCGCAGACGGCGCGTGCGCGTCCTTGGAGGTATCGCCAACGGTCCGATGGGTACGAGGCGACCACCCGGGACGCAGCCGCGACGATGCGCTCATGTCCAGAGCGGGAACCCACACCGTGCGCCGGTTCATCCACACCTTCGAGTCGCCCGTCGAGAACCCCGCGCTCCTCGGCGGCAAGGGCGCGAGCCTCGTGCGCATGCGCGCGCTCGGCCTGCCGACGCCGCCCGGGTTCACGATCTCCACCGACGGCTGGCGCGCGCGCCGGGAGGCGGACGCCGACGGCATCCCCGCCCAGATCGCCTCCGAGCTCGCCGAGTGCGTGAGCTGGCTGGAGTCCGATCTGGGCCGGCGCTTCGAGGACCCGCACGACCCCCTGCTGGTCTCCGTGCGCTCCGGGGCGCCGGTGTCGATGCCCGGCATGATGGACACCATCCTCAACCTCGGCCTCAGCGACGAGACCGCCGCCGGCCTCGCCGCCGCCACCGAGGACGAGACGTTCGCCTACACGCTCTTCCGCCGCCTGCTGGAGACCTTCGCGACCGTCGTGCGTGGCATCGACGGCGAGCTCGTCGCCGCGGCCGCCCCGAAGGACCTCGCCCCGCGCGACGCGTGCGCGCGCCTGCAGGAGGCGATCGCGCAGCACAGCGGACGCCCGTTCCCGCAGCGCGCCTGCGAGCAGCTGTCCGAGGCGATCCAGGCGGTCTGGCGGTCCTGGGACAGCCGGCGCGCCCAGCGCTACCGCCGCTACGCGGGGATCCCCGACGACCTCGGCACCGCGGTCACCGTGCAGGCGATGGTGTTCGGGACCTACCCCCAGGAGTCCGGGACTGGCGTCGTGTTCACGCGCGACCCCGCGACCGGGTCCCCGCAGGCCTACGGGGACTACCTCGCCCGCGCACAGGGGGAGGACGTCGTCGCCGGAGGCCACGACACCGAGCCGCTCGACACGCTGCGGATCGAGATGCCCGCCGTGTACGCCGACCTCGAGGCCGCGCTCCCGCGCCTGGAGGCCGCGTACCGCGACATGTGCGACGTCGAGTTCACGGTCGAGCGCGGCACCCTGTGGATCCTGCAGGCGCGGGCCGGTCAGCGCTCGGGGGCCGCCGCCGTGCGCATCGCGGTCGACCTCGTCGACGAGGGCCTCATCGCCATGGAGGACGCGATCGACCGCGTCCCCGTCGCCGCGATGACGCAGCTCCAGGCCCCGGTGTTCGCGCGCGAGCAACAGCTCGACGTCCTCGGTGAGGGGACGCCCTCCTCCCCGGGGGCGGCCGTGGGGATCGCGGTGTTCGACACCGCCCGCGCGACCGAGCTCGCCGACGCGGGCCAGAAGGTCGTGCTGATCCGGCCCGAGACCTCACCCGAGGACATCGCGGGCATGATCAGCTCGGTCGCGATCGTCACCGCGGTCGGCGGCCGCACGAGCCACGCCGCGGTCGTCGCGCGCGGCATCGGCCGCCCCGCCGTCTGCGGCGTGAAGCAACTCGACGTGGATCCCGCGGCGGCCGTCGCGCACTTCGACGGCCGCACGATCCGCGAGGGCGAGCTCGTGGCGGTCGACGGCGTCGCCGGGATCATCGCCGCGGGCGACGTGCGCCTCGTGCCGGCGCAGCCGGGCCCGCGCGTCGCGCGGCTCCTGGCGTGGTGCGACGAGCGTCGCGCCCTGCCGATCTCCGCCGAGATCCCCGACGGCTACACGACCATGGGCGGTCCGACCGACCCCGTGTCCGAGCGCGTCCTGATCGACGTCGACTGGGAGGGCCCGGAGTCCTCCGGGGTCGTCACGCGCACCGTCACCGCCGCCCTGGACGGCGGCGCGAGCGAGCTCGCGCTGGTCCTTCCCGAAGGCCTGGTGGAGGGCGACCTGCGTCCGGCCGCCGGCCCCTGGACGCAGCTCGTGGCCGACCCCGACAGCTGGTCCGCGCGGCTCCTCGCCGCGCGCCTCCAGCCGCAGGAAGTCCCTGCGTACAGCGAGGTTTCGGGCGGCCTTAGAAATGTCCACAAGCCTGCCTGACGGCTCCTGAACAGGCGGTCAGTAGACCGCCTAGCGTCGGTCTCGAACAAGGCCGCGGCCGGTCGGTCAGCGGCGGTGTCGAGTCAGGAGAGGTTTCAGATGGGTTCCACGTTCCGTGGGCGAGCAGCGCTTGGCGCTGCGCTCGCCGCACTGGTCTTCGCCGCCGGGTGCGGCGACGACGACGACAGCAGCAGCACGCCGGCGTCGTCCGGCGACACGACGACGCAGGCCGCGTCGCCCGACACCGCCGGAGGCGACGCCGCCGCCGAGGTCGCGAAGTACACGAAGCTCACCGGCGTCGAGTTCCCGCAGCCCGACGAGCCGTTCGACCCGGGGACCGGGAAGGTCGCGGTCATCAGCTGCGGCAACGCCGGCATCAACTGCCTGCAGGGCGCGAAGGACGTCCAGGCCGCCGCCAAGGCGATGGGCTGGACGCCGTCACCGATCTTCGACGGCGAGTTCACGCCGGCCAAGCAGGCGGGCTTCGTCCAGCAGGCCGTCCAGGAGAAGTACGACGCGATCGTGCTCGTCTCGATCGACGCCCAGTCGATCAAGGCCGCGGTCGACGCGGCGGCGGCCGCCGACATCCCGATCTCGTGCGTGATGTGCGTCAACCCCGCCTTCGCGGGCACCGTCACCGACGTGACCTCCGGGGGGGATCTCCGAGGGCAAGGCCATCGGGGCCTGGATGGCGGCCAACGCCGAGGGCGGCAAGGCGAAGATCGTCGCGTACGACGACAAGTCGTTCCCGATCGTCGCCGCGCGCCGCAAGAACATGACCGACGAGCTCGCCCGGCTCTGCCCCGACTGCGAGGTGGAGAACGCGGACTTCCCGACCTCCGACCTGCAGAAGGCCGGTGCCCCGACGTTCACCGGCATGCTCGCGAGCAACCCGGCAGGCCAGCTCGACTTCGTCGCCGGACCGTACGACCCCGCGTCGATCCCGTTCGCCAAGGCCGCGCAGCAGCAGGGCCGCGACGACTTCAAGCTCACCGGCTACGACGCGTCGCCGGACTTCGTGAAGCTCATCGCCGACGGCAGCGGCGTCGCCGCCGCCACGACCGCCGCCCCGTTCCCGTACGCCTCCTGGGGCGCCATGGACCAGGTCGCGCGGATCAAGGCCGGCAAGCAGCCGTGGGAGTCCACCGAGCTCCCCGTCGCCCTCGTCACCAAGGACAACGCCGCCCAGGTCACCGACGGGTTCTTCGCCCCGGCGGACTTCGACTACGAGGCGATGTTCAAGGAGCAGTGGGGCAGGTAGCCCGCTGACCGTCCCGGGATCACCACCATGAGCACGCACGACATCGCCATCAGCGGGCTGCGCAAGAGCTTCGGTCGCAACGAGGTCCTGCGCGGCATCGACCTGCGGATCGAGGCCGGCGAGTTCGTCGGGCTCATGGGACCCAACGGGGCGGGCAAGTCGACCCTGATCAAGATCCTCGGCGGGGTGTACCAGCGCTCCGCCGGGGAGATCACCTACGCCGGCGAAGCGGTCCGCAGCCTCGCCGAGCGCCCCGAGGTTGGCTTCATCCACCAGGACCTCGGGCTCGTCGACGCGCTGCCGATCGTCGACAACCTGCGGCTGGGCGAGGCGCCGATGCGGCGCCTCGGCCCGCTGCTGGACCGCGGCCGGGAGCGGCGCGCCGCCGAGGCGGCGCTCGCCCGGGTCGAGCTGGACCGGCCCGTCACGACGCTCGTCGGGGACCTGTCCCCGGGCGAGAAGACCCTGGTCGCGGTCGCCCGGCTCCTCGACCGCGGCGCGCGCGTCCTCTTCATCGACGAGACCACGTCGACGCTCCCGCCCGGCGATGCCCAGCGGCTGATCCGGACGCTGCGCGACACGGTGGCCGCCGACGGCGCGACCGTGATCATGGTCAGCCACAAGCTCAGCGAGATCCTCGACGCCACGAAGCGGATCGTCGTGATCCTCGACGGCGTGATCGCCGCCGACGTGGCGGCCGCCGGCCTCGACCGCCCGCGACTGGTGGAGCTGCTCGTCGCGCACGAGCGACCCGACGGCGGGCCGGTGCTCGCCGCCCACGACCGCGGCGAGGAGCGGCTGCGCCTGGAGGGCGCGTGCGCCGGGCGCTGCGGCCCGGTCGACCTGACGGTGCACGCCGGCGAGGTCGTCGGGCTGACCGGGCTCGCGGGCTCCGGGCTGCACGACGTCGGCTACCTCGCCCACGGCGCGCTGCGACCGACCGCCGGCCGCGTGGTCCGCGCGCCCGGCGTGCGCAGCGCGCTCGTGCCTCCGCACCGCGAGTCCCAGGGCGGCTTCGCGGAGCTGTCGGTCCAGGCGAACCTGACGATCTCCGCGCTGCCGTCGTGGCGCGGCCGGGCGACCCGGCTGCTGCGCGGTCGCGCCGAGCGCAGCGACGCCCACGACATGGTCGGCCGGCTGGACGTGCGCCCCGGGGATCCGCAGGCGCCGTTCGGCACGCTCTCCGGCGGGAACAAGCAGAAGGTCGTGTTCGGCCGCGCGATGTTCCGCCGGCCCGACGTCTACGTCCTGTGCGAGCCGACCCGCGGTGTCGACGTGCAGACCCGCGAGACGCTCTACGACCTGATCCGCGGGCTGCGCGCCGAGGGCGCCGCGGTCCTGCTCATCTCCTCGGACTCCGAGGACCTGTTCGCGGTCTGCGACCGCAT
This sequence comes from Conexibacter sp. W3-3-2, assembly GCF_009707605.1. Taxonomy (NCBI): domain Bacteria; kingdom Bacillati; phylum Actinomycetota; class Thermoleophilia; order Solirubrobacterales; family Conexibacteraceae; genus Conexibacter; species Conexibacter sp. W3-3-2. The sequence goes on from NZ_WLYW01000001.1 coordinate 4,046,589, forward strand.
CGCCGTGGTGGAGCAGGGTCGGCTGCGCGACTTCACCGCCATCGACGAGATCACCCCCGACGCGCTGGAGGCGTTCATCTGATGTCCACCCCCGAGGTCCTTCCCGCCCACGCCGGTCCGCCGCCGAGCGCGTCCCCCGCGACGGCGGCCGCGCCCCGCGATGGGGCCGTCCGCCGGTTCCTGGGCTCCACCGGCTTCCAGGGCTCGATCACGTTCGTGGCGTTCCTGATCGTCTTCGCCGTCTACGTGATCTGGCTCGGCGACACGTTCGCGAGCACCGACGCGCGGTTCCTGGACATCCACCAGAACGCGCCCGTGCTGATCCTCGGGCTCGCGGTGATGGGCACGCTCATCGCCGGACAGTTCGACCTGTCGGTCGGCGGCATGGCGACGCTGACGACCTTCCTGGCGATCGGGCTGAAGATCAACGAGGACTGGCCGTTCGCGCTCGTGCTCGCGGTCTGCCTCGGGATCGGCGTGCTCGGCGGGCTCGTCAACGGGCTGCTCGTGATGCGGCTGAAGGTCAACACGTTCATCGCCACGCTCGGCACCGGCGGACTGTTCGGCGGCTTCGCGTCCGTCTACGGCAAGGGCACGCAGCTCTCGCCGACCGACGACTCCGCGCCGCTCCCGGGCTGGTTCACCGGCCCCGACTCGATCGGCGCGTTCGGCCACAAGTTCCCGGCCGCGATCCTCTGGGCCGGGGTGGCGGGCGTCGCGCTCGCGGGGTTCCTGGCGCTGCGCCGCCGCCGGCCGGCGGACCGCTCGCCGCGAACCTGGGACGCGATCTGCGCCCTGGTGACGCTGCTCGTCCTCGGGCTCGCGGTCGGCGTGCTCGGCGTCGACGGCTGGATCGAGACGACCTCGTGGACGATCGGGATCCTGCTCGTCGTCGGCCTGCTGGTCTGGGTGCTGTTCACGCGCACGACCTACGGCCGGTACCTGCACGCGACCGGCTCCAACCCGGAGGCGGCGCGGCTGGCCGGGGTCAACCCGGAGAAGGAGACGATCCGGGCGTTCGTGCTCGGCGGCCTGCTCGCCGCGCTCGCCGGTGTCATCCTCGCCGCCAACCAGGGCTCGGCCTCCCCGGACGCCGGGGTCGGCTTCCTGCTCCCCGCGTTCGCCGCCGCGTTCCTGTCGACCGTGGTGCTGTCGACGGGGCGCTTCACGGTGTGGGGTGCGCTGATCGGCGGCACGTTCCTCGTCTGGGTCTCCCAGGGCCTGATCGTCGGGGGCCTGGCGTTCACCTACACGGACGTCGTCAACGGCGTCGTGCTCGTCCTCGCCGTCGCGCTGTCGACGACGCTCGGGCGCCGGGCCCTGCGCTGAGACGCGCGGCGCGCGGCGATGGCCGGCCGGTCGTCGCCGCGCGCGAAGGTGCCGGGGCCCGCCGTGCGCCGGTGCGCGCGGCTGGGCGTCGCGCTCGACCCGACGGGCGGCACGACCGCGCGTGCCGCTGGTGCTCGCTCGCGGGCCTCAGCGCAGCCCGGCGAACGTCGCGGCCTCTTCGAGCAGCCGCGGGACGTCGTGCTCGAGGTCGCGCGCGTACGGCGTCGTCAGCGCGCCGGCGAGGAACTGCGCGTACGCGCCCTCGACGATCGTCGCGAGCTTCCAGAACGCGAGCGTCATGTACCAGTCCAGGTGCTCCAGCGAGCGACCCGACGCCTCCTCGTAGCGGGCGGCGAGGACCGCGCGCCCGGGCGCGCCCGCGCCACGGGTGACCGCCTGGACCTTCGGCATCGCCGGGGTGGCGGGGCGCTCGTCGCCCCAGAACCCGAGGAACAGCCCGACGTCCAGCAGCGGGTCGCCGATCGTGGCCATCTCCCAGTCGATGATCGCCGCGACGGCCGGTGGCTCGCCGAGCGTCACGAGGCAGTTGTCGAGGTGGAAGTCGCCGTGGAGGATCCCCGGCTCCCCGTCGGCCGGCTGGTGGGCGGCGAGCCACGACGCGATCTCCGCGTGCCAGGGCAGCTCGCGCACGCGGTAGCGGTCGAGCTGCCGCGTCCAGCGGCCGACCTGCCGGTCGAGGAAGCCGTCGGGGCGGCCGAACCCGTCGAGGCCGGCGGCCCGCCAGTCCGCGCGGTGCAGGGCGCCGAGCGCGTCCATGACCGCCTCGCCGATGCCCGTGAGCGTCGCGGCGTCCGCGACCCGGTCGCCCGGTAGGTCCCACAGCAGCGCGTGGCCCTCGGCCGCCTCCATGACCAGCGCGGGGGCAGGCACGACGGCCGGGTCGTCGATCAGCGCCAGCGGTGCCGGGGCCGGGACGTCGGTCTGCGCGAGCGCGGTCAGCAGGGTGTGCTCGCGGGCCATGTCGTGGGCGCTCGGGTCGATGGCGTCGTGCGGCGGTCGTCGCAGGATCCGCCGGGCGGTCGGGGAGCGCAGCAGCAGCGTCTCGTTGGAGTTCCCGCCGCTGAGGCGGTCCAGGACGAACGGGCCCGGGTCGCCGAGGTGCTCGGTCAGCCACGCCGACAGCGGCCCGTCGACGGGCACGCCGCGGCTCCCGGGGCCGGACGCGGTGGGATCGGACGCGGACGCGGAGGAGGACACGAGGACGAGGTTCGCGCCCGGCGCCCGCGTGCGCCCGCGCGTGGGCGCGAGGGTCTTGGAGCGTTCTCCAACCCCGTGCGGCGCAGGGCCGGGGTGGCGCGCGGTCGCGCACCTATGGTCGAGCCATGTCCCACGCCGCTCTCATCACCGGCGCGAGCCGCGGCATCGGCCGGGGCGTCGCCGTCGCCCTCGCCGGCGCCGGGTTCGACGTCGCCCTCACCGCACGGAGCGCCGACGCGCTCGGGGAGACCGCCACGGCGGCGCGCGAGGCGGGCGCGGCCACGGCGGTGGCGCTGCCCGCCGACGCCGGGGACATGGAGGCGATGCGCTCCGTGGCGCACGACGCGGCCCGCGCGCTCGGACGCGAGCCCGACGTCCTGGTGCACTGCGCCGGGATCGCCCGCAACGGTCCGAGCGCGCAGCTGTCGCTCGGCGACTTCGAGGAGTCCCAGCGCGTCAACGTGACCGCCGCGTTCGTCCTCGCCCAGGAGCTGGCGCCCGCGATGGTGGAGGGGGCTGGGGTCGGATCGTGACGATCGGCTCCCTGTACAGCCGCTTCGGCGTCGCGCAGACCGCCGCGTACACGTCGACCAAGCACGCGGTCCTCGGACTCACGCGCGTGCTCGCGGCGGAGTACGTGCGCAAGGGGATCACCGCGAACTGCATCGTCCCGGGCTTCGTCGACACCGAGATGGTCCGTGACGAGGTCGCGAAGGCGGCGACGGCGCGCGGCACCTCCGAGGAGGAGATCCTCACGAAGTTCCTGCGCATCCAGCCGATCGGCCGGATGGTCACGACGCAGGAGCTCGGGGCGCTCGTCGCGTTCCTCTGCAGCGACGCGGCCGCGCCGATCACCGGGCAGGCGATCAACATCGACGGCGGCGCGCACCAGGCATGACGACCCGGTCGACCCGCGCCCTGGTGTTCCGGGCGCCCGGCGAGCTCGCCCTCGAGGAGCGGGCGCTGGCGCCCCTGCGTGACGGCGACGCGCTGCTGCGCGTGGAGTGGTGTGGCATCTGCGGCTCGGACCTGCACGTGTTCTCCAGCGGCTGGCGGGTCGCGCCCGGGCAGGTGCTCGGGCACGAGTTCTCCGCGACCGTGCTCGAGGCCCCGGGCGTCGACGGTGTGGCTGCGGGCGACCGCGTGGTCGTGAACCCGTTGCTCGGGTGCGCGGACTCGTCGTGCCGGGCCTGTCTGGTCGGACTGCAGCACCTGTGCCAGCGGCGTCGCGGGGTGCTCGGCCTGACCGTCCCGGGCGCGTTCGCCGACCTCGTCGTGGTGCCGGGCGCGCGCCTGGGCGTGGAGCTGCACCGGCTGCCCGACACCGTCCCGGGCGACGTGGGCGCGCTGCACGAGCCGCTGACGGTCGCGCGGCACGCGTTCGAGGTCTCCGACGTCACGCCGGAGGATCACGTGGTGGTCTACGGGGCGGGCGCGATCGGGCTGGGCCTGGTCCGCTGGCTGGTCCGGGCGGGCTGCGCGACGGTCCTCGTGGTGGACCCGCTGCCGGTCCGGCGCGAGGCGGCGCTGCGCCAGGGCGCCGACGCCGCGCTCGCGCCGGAGGAGCCCCTGGGACCGCTGCTCGGCGGCGCGTGGACGCCCGGCAAGGCCGACCTGGTCGTGGACTGCGCCGGGGTCGCCGCGGTGATCGAGGACGGGCTGAAGATCGTCCGCCCTGGCGGCCGCCTGACGCTCGCCGCCGTGACGCTCGGCCCCGACGCCGTGTCGTCCACGCGCGTGCTCGACAAGGAGATCACGGTGCGGGGCGCGCAGGGCTTCACCGTCGCCGAGCACACCCGGGCCGTCGCCGAGCTGCCGTCCTGGGACGCCGCGCCGTCGGTGATCTCCCACCGCTTCCCGCTGGACGGGTGGGCCGACGCGTTCGCCGCCCAGCTGGACCGCGGCGCGAGCGTCAAGGTCCTCATCGGCGGCTGACGCGCCCGGCCGGGCGCGCGGGGGCCGGCCGGCAGGCGCGCGGCCCGCCTTGCGTGGCGTTCTGGGTGATCCGAGTGCCGGATATGGGTGCCGGATCACCCAGTACGCATGGCTGGTTGGTGCTCGCGCCCGGGCCGCACGTCGCACACGGGCGTTCTGGGTGATCCGAGTGCCGGATATGGGTGCCGGATCACCCAGTACGCATGGCTGGTGGGCGCTCGCGCCCGGGCCGCACGTCGCACACGGGCGTTCTGGGTGATCCGAGTGCCGGATATGGGCGCCAGATCACCCAGAACGCGGGCAGCGCCCCGCGAGGCGCGCGCGAGCGACGCGGTCCGGGGCCGCGCCCGCGAGCCGCGAGCCGCGGTCCGAGCCGCGGTCCGAGCCGCGCCCGCGCCGCGCCCGCGCCGCGCCCGCGCCGCGGCGGCCCCCGCCTACCCGCCCGGCCCGAGGCCGAACAGCGCGCGCAGCACCGGGGCCGTCTCGTCGGCGCGACGGTGCAGCACGCCGTGGACGCCCAGCCGGGCGGCACCGTCGAGGTTCTGCTGCAGGTCGTCGACCATGACGCACCGCGCGACGTCGACGCCGACCCGGGCCGCGGCGAGCGCGTAGATCCGGCGGGACGGCTTGCGGCACGCGACGTCCGGAGCGTGCGAGAGCACGACCGCGTCGAAGTGCCGGTCGAGGTCGTAGCCCTCGTAGGAGGCGTCGTCCAGCGCGTTGGACACGAGGACGCACGGCACGCCGGCGGCGCGCACCGCCGCGACGACGTCCCACATCCCGTCGTCGCGCCGCAGTGCCGCGGTCATCCCGGCGAGCAGCCCGGTGGCGCGGACCTCCAGCCCGTCCGCGCGCAGCAGCGCGCTGAACCGCTCCTCGTACGCGGTCTCCGACAGCCGGCCGGTCTCGCGCTCGACGAGCAGCGCCCGGGCCGCGGCGGACTCCCGGAAGGCGCGGGCGATCTCGTCCCCCCGCCCGCCCGCGGCGCGGCAGAACGCGCCGAAGGACTCGTGGACGTCCGTGGTCAGGACGCCCCCGAAGTCGATCAGCAGGGCCTGCGGCGGGCTAGGCAAGCGCGCCGAGCGCGGCGAGCTGCTCGCCGTACTTCTCCAGGGCGGCGGCCCGGCGGGTGGGCACGTGCTCGCTCGGCAGGTCGTGGGGCTCGTAGCCGCGCAGGATGCGCTTGGCGACGCCCATCTTGTGGACCTCGTCCGGCCCGTCGTAGAGGCGTGACGCACGCGCCCAGCGGTACATGTGCTCGAGCGGCAGGTCGCCGGAGAACCCGAGCGCCCCGTGGATCTGGATCGCGCGGTCGAGCACCTCGTACTGCGACGTGGCGCAGTGGTACTTGATCATCGCGATCTCCTGGCGGGCGTTCGTGGCGCCGACCTCGTCGATCTTCCACGCCGCGTGCAGCGTCAGCAGCCGCGAGGACTCGATCGCCGCGATCGACTCGGCGATCCAGTTCTGGATGACGCCCTTGTCCTTGAGGTAGGACCCGTGGACGCTCTTGCTCACGGCCCGCTCGCAGAGCATGTCGAAGGCGCGACGCGAGACGCCGATCCAGCGCATGCAGTGGTGGATGCGGCCCGGTCCCAGGCGCTTCTGCGCGAGCGCGAAGCCCTTGCCGCGCTCGCCGAGGAGGTTCTCGCGCGGGACGCGGACGTCCTCGTAGGTGACCTCGACGTGCGTGTGGAGGACCCCGTGGTCCTCGGGGTCGCTCATCAGCGAGATCGGCCGCGTGGTGATGCCCGGCACGTCGGTGGGGATGATCAGCATCGACGCGCGCGAGTGGCGGTCCGCGTCCGGGTCGGTGACGCACATGAGGATGTGGATGTCGGACCGGTCGCCGTTGCCGACGCAGTACTTCGTCCCGTTGACGACCCACTCGTCCCCGTCGAGGACGGCGGAGGTCGTGAACTGCGTCGGGTCGGAGCCGGTGCCCTGCTCGGTCATCGAGTACGCGGACCAGATCTCGTTGGCGAGCAGCGGGTCCATCCACTTGCGCTTCTGCTCCTCGGTCCCCCCGATCGCGAGCAGCTCGGAGTTGCCGGTGTCCGGCGCGTGCACGCCGAACACGGGCGGGGCGAGCTCGGAGCCGCCGAGGATCTCGTGCATCAGCCCGAGCTTGACCTGGCCGAAGCCCTGGCCGCCGAGCTCGGGACCGAGGTGCGCGGCCCACAGGCCCTGCGCGCGGACCTCGTCCTGGAGCGGCTTGATGATCTCCCGGAACTGGCGGTAGTCGAGGTCCAGCGTCTCGAGCGGGTAGACCTCCTCGCGCACGAAGTCGCGCATCCACTCGAGCTTGCGCTCGAACTCGGGTTCCGTGGAGAAGTTCCAGGACATGTCGTTCAGCCTCCGGGCGTGACGTTGCGGTACCGCTCGAACCTAGGTCGCGCGGGACGCGGTGCCGCGCCGGGACCGCCCGGCGGCTGTGGGGTTCTCCAACGTCCGCGAGGGCCGGCCGTGGCGGCGGCACGGTCCGGCGGGGAGGGTGGGGCCATGTCCTCGCTGGTCACGGTCGAGCGCCTGCGCGACGGCGTCGCACTGCTCACCCTCCGCCGTCCGGAGAAGCTCAACGCCCTGACCTGGGACATGATGCGGTCGTTCCTCTCCTCCCTGGAGGATCTCGGCCGGGACGAGTCGGTCCGCGTGGTCGTCCTGACCGGGGAGGGCCGGGGCTTCTGCGCCGGCCTGGACATCGGTCAGGACGACGGCGTCGGCTCCCGCGCCGACGTGTTCAGCGCGTACCGCGGCCAGGAGACCGTCGCGCAGCTCGCGCTGACGGTCCGCAACCTGCCCCAGCCGGTGATCGCCGCGGTGAACGGTCCGGCGAGCGGGGGAGGGATGGCGATCACCCTCGCCTCGGACATCCGGATCTGCGCGCCGCAGGCGCGGTTCAACGTCGCGTTCGTCCGCATCGGCCTGTCCGGCGCGGACGCCGGCGTCTCGCATCTGCTGCCGCGCATCGTCGGGCTCGGGATGGCGTCCGAGCTGATGCTCACCGGCCGTCAGGTGCTGGCCGACGAGGCGTTGCGCATCGGCCTGGCCAACCGCGTGGTGCCCGCGGAGGCGCTGCTCGACGAGGCCGCGGCGCTGGCCGGGCAGATCGCGCAGAACTCCCCGTTCGGCGTGTTCATGACCAAGCAGGTGCTGCACCGCAACGTCGACGCGGGCTCGCTGGAGCAGGCGATCGAGCTGGAGAACCGCACGCAGATCCTCGCCAGCCGCACCGAGGACATGCCGGAGGCCCTCGCGGCCTTCAAGGAGAAGCGGTCACCGAACTTCAAAGGACGCTGATGGGTGCACTGGACGGACTGAAGGTCATCGAGATCGCGGGCCTCGGCCCCGGACCGTTCGCGTGCATGGCGCTCGCGGACATGGGCGCCGAGGTGCTGCGCGTGGACCGCGCGTCCGCGGTGGACGGCGCCGACGGCCGGCCGGAGACCACGCAGCCGGACTACCTGCTCTACCGGGGCCGACGGTCGGTCGCGCTGGACCTCAAGCACCCGGACGGCGTCGCCACCGTGCTGCGACTCGTGGAGCGGGCCGACGTCCTGGTCGAGGGCTTCCGCCCCGGGGTCGCCGAGCGGCTGGGCGTCGGGCCGGACGCGTGCCACGCGGTCAACCCGCGCCTCGTCTACGGGCGGATGACCGGCTGGGGGCAGGACGGGGCGATGGCCCGCGAGCCCGGCCACGACATCAACTACATCGCGCTCACCGGCGCGCTGGACGCGACCGGTCGGGCGGGTCAGCCCCCGACGCCGCCGCTCAACCTCGTCGGCGACTTCGGTGGGGGCGGGATGCTGCTGGCGGTGGGGATCCTCGCCGCGCTGTGGTCCGCGCGCTCGACGGGCGCGGGCCAGGTGGTGGACGCCGCGATGGTCGACGGCGCCGCCCTGCTGATGACCGGCTTCTTCGGCTGGCGGGACCTCGGGCAGTGGTCCGCCGAGCGCGGCACGAACCTGCTGGACAGCGGCGCGCCGTTCTACGACGCGTACGCGTGCGCCGACGGGAAGTACGTCACGGTCGGCGCGGTCGAGCCGCAGTTCTACGCGTCGGTCCTGCGGGTCATGGGACTGGACGGCGAGTACGACGTCGCGTCCCAGAACGACATCGCGCAGTGGCCGGCGCGCAAGGCCCGCTTCGCCGAGGTGTTCCGCTCGCGCACGCGCGAGGAGTGGGTGCGGGCGTTCACCGGGCAGGAGGCCTGCTTCTCACCGGTGCTGTCCCTGGACGAGGCGCGCGAGCACCCGGTCAACGTCGAGCGCGGCACGTTCGTCGAGGTCGACGGGCACGTGCAGCCGGCGCCGGCGCCGCGCTTCTCCGCCACCCCGAGCGCGACCCCGGGACCGGTCGCGCTGGCCGGCCAGCACACGGTCGAGGCGCTGCGGGACTGGGGCGTCGACGCCGGCGCGGTCGATGCGCTGCTCGCCTCGGGCGCGGCGCGGACGAACCCGCACGTGTGAGCGGCGGGCGGCGCCGCCCCTCATCCTGCGGTGCCGCCCGGGCCGGCCCGCACGTCTGTGGCCGTCCATCTGCCGCCCCTCTGGGGGCCGGAGATGGACAGCCCGGCGCCCGCTCCTCGCCCCCTCAGCCCGCGTCGCCGGGCAGCACGTAGCCGCCGTCGACGGCGAGCAGCGCACCGGTCGTGTACGAGGAGGCGTCGGAGGCGAGGTAGAGCATCGTGCCGACGATCTCGTGCGCCTCGCCGCCGCGGCGCAGCGCGAACCCGGCCGCGTGGCGCTCGAACTCCTCCATGTCCCACGCCTTGGAGATGTCGGTGAGGAACGCGCCGGGCAGCACGGCGTTCACGCGCACGGTCGGCCCGAAGGCGCGCGCGTAGGCCTGGGTCATCGCGTTGAGGCCGGCCTTCGCGGCCGCGTAGGGAATGACGCCGCCGTGCGGGGCGTTCGCCGCCGCGGAGGACACGTTGATGATCGACCCGCCCCCGTCGGCGACCATCCGCTCCCCGATGAGCGCGGACAGGCGGAACGGCCCGGTGAGGTTCACGTCGACGACCTTGCGCCACAGCTCCTCGGTGACGGTCGACGGGGTCTCGTAGAACGGGGACATGCCGGCGTTGTTGACGAGCACGTCGACGCGGTCGAACGCTTCGTACGCGGCGGCGGCGAGGCCGTCGATCTCGTCCCACTTCCCGGCGTGCGCGGCGTGCACGACGGCGCGGCGGCCGGTCGTCTCCCGCACCTCGCGGGCGAGCGCCTCGCAGGACTCGACGCGGCGCGAGGAGATCAGCACGTCCGCGCCGGCGCGCGCGAACGCGAGGGTCGTCTCGCGGCCGAGGCCGCGGCTGCCGCCGGTGATGACCGCGGTGCGGCCGGTGAGGTCGAACGTGGAGAACGGCGCGGGGATCGAGGTCACGCCCCGACGCTATCCCCGCCGCCCGACGGTCCCGCAGCGGCGCGGGCGGGCGGGTGGTGGAGAACTCCAGCGCGCTAGCGTGGCGGCCATGAACGAGGAGCAGATCACCCGCGTCGGGGACGTCGAGCTGTGCCACCAGTCCTTCGGCGATCCGGCCGATCCGGCGCTGCTGCTCGTCATGGGCCTGGGGTTCCAGATGATCGCGTGGCCGGACGGGTTCTGCGAGCGGCTCGCGGCGCGCGGCCTGCACGTCGTGCGGTTCGACAACCGGGACTCCGGGCGCTCCACGCACCTCGACCATCTCGGCGCGCCGTCGCGTCGTGAGCTCTTCACCGGCCGCGTCGCCGCGCCCGCGTACACGCTCGCGGACATGGGGGCGGACGCGTTCGGGCTGCTGTCGGCGCTGGGGATCGAGCGGGCGCACGTGGTGGGCGCGTCGATGGGCGGGATGATCGCCCAGACGATGGCCGCGGCCCAGCCGGGACGGGTGCTGAGCCTCACGTCGATCATGTCGACGACCGGCAGCCGCCGGGTGGGCCGGCCGACGCTCAAGGCGCTGCGGTTCCTCGTCAGCCCGCCCGCCGCCACGCGCGAGGACTACGTCGAGAAGGGCCTGCGGGCGGCGCGCGTGCTCGGCTCCCCGACGCTGACGAAGAGCGAGGCGGTGCGCCGCGACCTGCTGGAGCGCACCTGGGACCGCGGGATCACCCCGGCGGGCTTCGCGCGCCAGCTGGCCGCGATCGTCTCCGACGGTGACCGGACGGCGGCGCTGCGCACGATCCGCGCGCCCACGCTCGTCATCCACGGCGCCGCCGACCCGCTGATCCGGCCGTCGGGCGGTCTCGCGACCCGCAGGGCGATCCCCGGTGCCAACCTGCTGCTGCTCGACGCGATGGGCCACGACCTGCCCGAGCCGCTGTGGCCGGTGATGGTCGACGGGATCGCCGGGAACGCCGCGCGCGCCTGAGCGCCCGGCGCCTCAGGCCGGACCGTGCGGCTGCCGATGATCGGGGCGTGCGCTCCCGTCTGCTGATCCTTCTCGTGCCGCTCGCCCTCGCCGCGCCGGGGACCGTCTCGCACGCCGAGCCGTCGGCGGACCCCGCGGTGCTCTGCGAGCAGTCCCACCCGGACGACACCTGCCAGGACGGCGGTGGTCGGCGCGTGCCGGGCGGCGGGGAGAAGGTCTCGCACGTCGGGTGGCCCGCGATCACCGGCGTGTTCTGGCAGGTGAAGTCGGCGTCCGGCCGGCGGTTCAGTGGCGGGCCGGCCAACGACGAGCTGCTCGGCCACCACGGCGACGACCGCATCCAGGGCGGTGCCGGGCGCGACGTGCTCTGGGGCGACTGGGATCCGGAGGGCAACACGACCCGCCAGCGCGACGTGCTGGACGGCGGCCCGGGTGACGACTGGCTGTACACCTCGCACGGGCACAACACGGTGCGTGGCGGCAGCGGCGCGGACCTGGTGTGGGCGTACTACGGGCGCGGCACGATCGACTGCGGGCCGGGGTTCGACACGCTGCGGATCCGGCTGCAGCACGGCTACCGGGTGCGGAACTGCGAGCGGATCCGGAACTTCTGCGCGCACGGTTCGAAGCCGGGCAACGCCGGAGGGTGTTACAGGCCTGGCGAGAATCCGCGCAGAGAGCGGTGAGATCTGCACGGGACGTGCCGGACGGTCGGGACCCGTCGCTACGGTCTGAGGGGTGCACGACGCGCTGACCCAGCTGGCCTCCGTCTTCGCCGATCCCGCCGCGCCGGGGGCGTCGGCGACGCTCGACGGGATCCGGGGCCGCTGGAGCACGTTCACGAAGGCCGAGCGGGACGCGCTGACGCCGCTGGCGAAGCTCGCGGCGCAGCGGGTGAAGGACGCCAACGTCCCGGCGCTGTTCGCGCTGGAGGAGGAGCCCGCCCCGGCGCCCGCCCCACGCACGGCGGCTCCGGCCCCGGTCGCGGACGTCGAGCCCGCGGGGCCGACCGCGGCCGACGAGGACGACTACCTCGCCTACCTGGCCTCGATGGAGGAGGCGGGCCCCGCGGCGGGCGAGGGCGCGCCGGTGTTCGCGGCGGAGCCGTACGCGGCGCCCGTCCCGGCCGGTCCGGCGCCCGACCGCACCTCGCTGGCGGACGTCGATCCGGACTCGCTGCTCGGGCTGCTGGGCCTGTCGCAGTTCCGTCCCGGGCAGCGGGAGGCGGTGCTGGCCGCGCTGCAGGGGCGCGACGCGCTCGTGGTGATGCCGACCGGCGGCGGCAAGTCGCTCTGCTACCAGCTGCCGGCGCTCGCCGGGCCGGACCTCACCGTGGTGGTGTCGCCGCTGATCGCGCTGATGCGCGACCAGTGCGCGCGACTGACCGACCTCGGTCACCCGGCGGTGATGCTCGCCTCCGGCGGCGACGGCTCCGCCAACCGCGCGGCGCTCGACGGCATCCGCGACGGCAGCGCCAAGGTCGTCTTCGCCGCGCCGGAGCGGTTCGCCTCGGGCGCGTTCCGGGCCGCGCTGCGCACGCGCGCGATCGCCCTGTTCGTCGTCGACGAGGCGCACTGCGTCAGCGAGTGGGGCCACGACTTCCGTCCCGACTACCTGCGCCTCGCCGGGGTGATCGCCGAGCTCGGCCACCCGCCGGTGATGGCGTGCACGGCGACCGCGACGCCGAAGGTCGCCGACGAGATCGCGGTGCGCCTGGCGCTGCGCGACCCGGAGCGCGTGCGGTCCGGCTTCGACCGGCCGAACCTGTCGTTCGACGTGCTCCCGTTCGACGGCGAGGGCAGCGTCGCGCGCAAGCGGGCGACGCTCGTCGCGGGCGTGTCGATGGAGGAGAACCGGCCCGCGGTCGTGTACTGCGGCACGCGCAAGAGCACGGAGGAGATCGCGGACCTGCTCGCGTCGAGCGCGCTGCGGGTCGCCGCGTACCACGCGGGCATGAACGCCGACACGCGCGCCGCCGCGCAGGACGCGTTCATGCGCGGTGAGGTCGACGTCGTCGTCGCGACGAACGCGTTCGGCATGGGCGTCGACAAGGCCGACGTGCGCAGCGTCTGGCACTGGGCGCTGCCGTCCTCCCTGGAGGCCTACTACCAGGAGGCGGGCCGTGGCGGCCGTGACGGGCAGCTGGCCCGCGCGGTGCTGCTGGCGTCGCGGTCGGACCTCGGGCGGCTCGTGCGGTTCATCAACGAGGCCGAGGTGAAGGTCGAGCAGGTCGGTGCGCTGGTCGGCCGCCTGCGGGCGCAGGCCGGGCCGGACGGCGTCGTCGAGGAGGACGCGCGCGCCGACCGCGACCGGGTGGCGCTCGCGGTCGCCGAGCGCGCGGGCGCGCTGCGCCTGTCCCCGGGGGCGGGCGGGCGGCTGCGGGTGGAGCTGCTGTCCGGCGAGCTCGACCATCGCGAGGTCGCGCAGCTGTGCCGGGCCGCGACGAACCGTCGCTGGGAGGCGTACCGCTCGATCGAGGCGTACGCCAACGGCGGGGACGGCGCGTGCCGCCGCCGCCAGCTGCTGGACCACTTCGGCGACCCGGAGGAGGGCGCGCCGGTCGGCCGATGCTGCGACGTGCACGACCCGGTGGACTGGCTGCCGGAGATCCGGGTGAGCGCGTCGCGGTCGCGCTCCCGCTCCGGGGGCGGCGCGACCGCGGCCGACGACGGTCCGCCGGTGGCGGATCGCGACCTCGAGCCGCTGAAGGCGTGGCGCCGGTCGCGCGCGAACGGCAAGCCCGCCTACACGGTGGCCAACGACGCGACGCTGCGCGAGATCGTGCGCAGGCGGCCGAGCACCGAGCACGAGCTGCTGGCGATCAAGGGCATCGGGCCGAGCTTCGTCGAGAAGCACGCGGACTCGCTGCTCGAGCTGCTGCACGGCTGAGCCGGGGCCGCGCGCCCGCGGCGCGTCAGTCGTACTGCGCCAGCGCGTAGCGGCGGCGGAGGTCCAGCAGCTTGTCCGCGTACGCGGGGTCGGTCGCGTAGCGGCGCGCGATCTCGCGCAGGAACCGGACGGGGTCGTCGGCGTGCTGGAACGCCGCGGCGTAGGCGGGGTTCGTCGCGAGCCGGCGGCCGTGGTCGAGCACGGAGGCCTCGAGCGTCGGGTAGGCGCGGAAGGCGGCGATCTCGGTGGCGCTGCGTCCGGCGCGGACCTCCCAGGTCTTCTTGAAGACGCAGCCGCCGGCGAGGTCCTCCCAGCGCCACGTGCTCGCCGCGACGCTCTGGGCCTTCATCCCGAAGAAGTTGTTGGCCAGCGCGGCGACCTTGCCGCCGCCGGTCTCCAGCACGGCCTGGGCGAGCGTCACCGACGGTGGCACGCCGTACGTGTCGCGCGAGGCCTGGGCGGCGGGGGCGACGGCGGTGACGAACTGGCGCGCGTCGGCGAACGGCGGGATCAGCGCGAAGGGGGAGACGGGCCCGCAGCGTCCCTGTCCGGCGACGGCCGGGTCGGGTCCGGCGGCGCCGATGCCGCAGTACGGGGCGACGAGCGCGCTCGTGCGGGTGGCGAGGTAGCCGTCGGAGACGTAGCCGCGCCGGCCGGTCGCGGTGCGCACGCGCGCCCACACGCGGGTGGCGCCGGCGGCGGTGGTGGCGAGCGGCCCGTTGCGCTGGCACTCGACGGTCACGCGCGTGCCGCGCGCGAGGCGGGCGAGCAGCCGGCCGGCGGGGGCGGCGCGCAGCGCGAGCGACGGCGCGGTCGTCGTCGTGGCCGGTCCGGGGGTGAGCGGCGTGGGCGCCTGCGGCGCGGGGGCGCTCGCCTGCCGTGGTGCGACGGCCCCGCCGGTGGTGGCGGCGGCGGGCGCGGCGAGGGGCCAGGACCGCCAGGGCGGCCGGGAGGATGGCGGCAGGACGCAGCATGCGACGCGACATGGTGCCGGGCGGACCCGGCCGCGCGCGCAGGTTGCCGTGCAGCGCCGAGTGCGCGCCGGCGCACCATTGCGGTGAGCTGCCGCGTAGCGGACCGCCCGCGCCCGTCCCTCCATGAGGCCACGGTGAGATCTGCGCCTACGGTCGCGAGCACGGGGGTAGGAGGCGCCCATGACCCGGACGCGAACCCTCGCCGCGACCTGCGCGGCCCTCCTGCTCCCGCTGCTGGCGTCCGCGCCCGCCGAGGCGAAGAACGTCACGAAGCTCGAGTCGTGGAAGGCGTCCAACCGCTACCTCGCGAAGGCGGACATCGACGGCCGCTCGCAGCCGAAGCTCGAGCCGCGCGCGAAGACGAACCACGTCCGCAAGGGGCAGTGGGTGAAGATCAGCTGCCAGACGACCGGCCAGTCGGCGTTCGGGTCGACGGTGTGGTCGAAGGTCGGCCGCTACTACGTGCCCGACCAGCTGCTGAAGACCTACACCGACGGGCGCCTGCGGGGCGCCCCGTCCTGCGGCCGCTCGGCGCCGTCGGCGCCCGCCCAGGGACGCTGCACGGCGGTGACGCTGTACGGGGTGCGCGGCTCCGGCGAGCCGATCGCCGGGCCCTACGGCATGTCCACCACCGTCGGGCGGACGGTGGAGCGCGCGGTCGCCCAGATCCGCCGCAAGGGCCGCTCGGTCCGGGCGCTGAACGTCCCCTACGAGGCGGCGTCGGTCGAGACGATCATCTCCGACCCGTCGCGCTTCCAGCGCTCGATGGAGTTCGGGAAGATCCTGCTGAACGCGATGATCTCCAAGCGGGTGAAGCAGTGCCCGCGCACGCGCATCGGCGTCGTCGGCTACTCGCAGGGCGCCGGGGTCGCGAGCGAGACGCTGCGCGGCCTGTCGGTCCCGGCACTGCGGCGCGTCCGCGCGGTGACGCTGTTCGCCGACACCTACTCGGCCGGCCGCTCGGAGTACACGGTGACGCCGAACCCGTTCCGTCCCAGCGACACCGACGCGGACCGCAGCGGCAGCGGCATCCTCGGCGACCGGCGGCTGCCGCGGCAGATCCCCTACAAGTGGGACGTCTGCTTCGTCGAGGACCTCGTCTGCGACGGGCGCAAGTCATCCCTCGGACTGCTGGCCCAGGCGTCGGTGGCGAGCGTGCACACGCGCTACAAGGACTTCGTGATCGCGGGCTTCACGCTGCCGCAGCTGCAGGGCCTGCTGATGGGCCGCACGATCCTGCGCTGAGGAGGGCCTGGGGCGCGCGGGTCCCGTCATTCCCAGAGCCGCTCGCGCAGCGCGCTGGCGCGCGCGGCCGGGCGGCTCACCGCGCCGCGCACGGCCTCCTCGGTGCCGACGACGACGAGCTGCTGCGAGGCGCGCGTGACGCCGGTGTAGAGCAGCTCGCGCGTGAGGATCGGCGAGTCGGTGCCGGGGAGCAGCACGGCCGCGGTGTCGAACTGCGAGCCCTGCGCCTTGTGGATCGTCATCGCGTACACGGTGTCGATCGCGCTCAGGCGCGTCGGGCTGAACTCGAGCGCCTCGCCGCGGCGCTCGAACGCGGCGGTGACGCGGTCCTGCGCCCCGGCGATGACGACGCCGGTGTCCCCGTTGTAGAGGCGCAGCGAGTGGTCGTTCTCGGTGACGAGCAGCGGCCGGCCGACGTACCACTCCCCGGCGCGCGGGTCGAACCCGTCGAGTGCGTCGGTGAGCCAGCGCTCGATGGTCCACATCCACGGCGTCGCGCCGTACGGGCCGCGACGGTGCGCGGTCAGGACGCGGAAGGAGCCGAGCGCGGCCAGCGCCCCGCGCGGGTCGCCGGCGCGGGCGGCGTCGAGGACGGCGCGCCCGGCGGCGACGGCGGCGTCGCGCACGGGCGCGAGCAGCGGGTCCGGGTCCGGGCCGGCCTGCGCGTCGAGCGGGATCCAGCGGACGCCGGGGTCGGCGGGCTCGGCGAGCCGGGCGAGCACGGCGTCGGGGTCGCCGCTGCGGATCGCGGCGGCGAGGTCGGCGATCGCGCCGCCGAACCGGTGGGTGGTGTCGAGCACGACGACCGCGTCTCGCAGCGCCCCGTCGACCGGTGGTGCGCCGGGGTCCTCGGCGGCGGGACCGACGACGTCGCCCAGGACGGCGCCGGCCTCCACGGAGGTGAGCTGGTCGGGGTCGCCGACGAGGATCAGCCGGGCGTCGGGACGGACGGCCTCGACGAGCCGGCCCATGAGCGAGAGCGAGACCATCGAGGTCTCGTCGACGATCACGACGTCGTGTGGGAGCCGGTTGCCGCGGTGGTGGCGGAAGCGGCTGTGGCTGTCGGGCCGCCAGCCGAGCAGGCGGTGCAGCGTCGTCGCGCTGGTGGCGAGGAGCGCGTCGCGGGCCTCGGTGTCCAGGTCGGGGGCCTGCTCGTGCAGCGACTCCTCCAGTCGCGCGGCGGCCTTGCCGGTGGGCGCGGCGAGCGCGATCAGCGGCGGTCGCCCGTCGGCGGCCTGCTCGTGCAGGAGCGCGACGATCCGCGCGACCGTGGTGGTCTTGCCGGTCCCCGGGCCGCCCGCCACGACGGTGAAGCGCCGGTGTACGGCGGTGCGCGCGGCGCGCACCTGGGCGCTGTCGGCGGGCTCGTCGGGCCAGCGCAGCCGGTCGAGCCCGTCGTCCAGCAGCGCCGCGTTGACGAGCTCCGGCTCGCGTGCGGCGAAGCCGCGCAGGTCGGCGGCGATGCGCTGCTCCTCGCGCCAGTAGCGGTCGAGGTAGAGGTGCGTGCCGACGAGCCGCAGGGGCAGTCGCTCGCCCGCGTCCTCCCCGACGGCGACGAGGGCCGGGCAGGCGCCGAGCGCGTCGAGCCACGCCGGCACGGCGGGCCACGGCAGCGCGGACAGGTCGACGGCCTCCTCGCCCTCGGTGGTCGCGCGCTGGGCGATGGTGGCGAGGTCGACGAAGACGTGCCCGAGCCGGGGGGCGCGGACGGCGAGCGCGACGGCGAGCAGCACGCCGGGGTCGTCGGCGGCCGCGAGCGCGGCGAGGCGGCGGGCGACGTGCACGTCGGCGGCGGCGAGCACGCCCGCCTCGTTGAACGCGCGCAGCGGCCCGTCCGGGGCGGCGTGCGCGACGCGGGCGTCGAAGGGGTCCTGTGCGAACGCGGTCACGACGACGCCCCCCGGTCGAGCACGTCGCTGAGCGCGACGACGAGGTCGCCGGGCGGGTGCCAGGAGAAGACGCCGGCGCCGGGCTCCCCGGTCATGCCGCGAAGGAACAGGTAGTGGACGCCTGCGAGGTCGGTGGCCGGGTCGTGGTCGGGCACGCGCCAGCGCAGGTAGCGGTGCAGCGCGACGGTGTAGAGCAGGCCCTGCAGCGCGTAGTGCGACGCGTACATCTCCTCGCGCAGCGCGTCGGCGTCGAACGCGGCGAGCCGGTTGGTCTTGTAGTCGGCGATCCCGTAGCGGGGCCGCGGGCCGGGCAGCCGGAAGACGAGGTCGATCGAGCCGGTCAGGTACCCGCGCAGCGCGGCGCGCAGGTCCGGGTCGGCCAGCCGCTCCGCGTAGGCGCGCAGCGGGTCGTCGGCGGGGAGGTGCTCGCGCAGCACGCGGCCGATCGCCCCGGGGGTGAGGACGCCCGTGGGCGTCGCGCCGCCGACGAGCGGCATCTCGAACTCGAGCTCGTCGAGGCGGTCGTGGCGCGCGATCGCGGTGAGCGTGACGCCGTCGAACGGGGTGCGCAGGGCGGTGGCGAGGCCGTCGACGAACACGTCCGGCGGGCCGACGTCGACCGCGCGGCGCGCCTGCGCCTCGGCGAGCCGGGCGCGCAGCTCGTCGGGCAGCGGGTCGGCGGTGAAGTCGGTGCGCTCGAGCAGGTCGTGGACGAGCGTGCCGACGTGCACGCCACCGGGCATGTCGGCGAGCGGGACCGCGGCCACGGCGGGCAGGTCGTGGGTCTCGGCGGGCTCGTCGGTGAGCAGCGCGCCGTCGGCCTCGGGCTCGCTGGCCGCCGCGGCCGGGCCGCCGGCACCGGCGTCCCCGTGGGAGGTCGCGGCGGTGATGTTCGAGTAGGAGGTGCGCCGCCAGGTGCGGTCGATGCCGCGCTCGAAGCGGGCGGCGGCGAGCTCCCCGTGCTCGACGGTCTCCGCGCCCCAGCGGGCGGGCGCGCTGACCGTCGAGGTCTCGACCGACACGCAGCCGGGGCAGCCGGCCGCGAGGTCGGCGAGACGTTGCAGCACGTCCTCGTCGGACGGCACGCCCTGCCCGGCGGGCGCGATCGCGCCGCCCGGGTCGCGCGAGAACAGCAGCCGTGACAGCGGCGCGTCCTGGGAGGCCCACGAGCCCGCCCACCAGACGACCGCCTGGTGCTGGGCGCGGGTGAGCGCCACGTACGCGAGCCGCAGGTCCTCGCCGCGCGTCTCGCGCTCGTGCTGGCGGCGGTGCGCCGCGTAGGAGCTGCCGTCCAGGCCGACGTCGATCGTGCGCCGGTCGTGGTTGTCGGGGTCGTGGAAGAAGACCGGTTCGGCCTCGCGGCTGATCCACGAGGGCTCCCACAGGTCGGGGTAGAAGACGATCGGGAACTCGAGGCCCTTGGAGCGGTGGATCGTGAGGACCTGCACGGCGGCGGCGTCGGACTCCAGCCGCCGGGAGCGCTCCTCGTCGGCGTCGCGGGCGGCCTCGGCGATGCGCTTGCGCAGCCACGCGGTGAGCGCGGCGATGCCGAGGTGCTCGTCGGTGGAGGCCCGGTGCAGCAGCTGGCCGACGTGGCGCAGGTCGGTGAGCGCCCGTTCGCCGTCGGTGACGGCGAGCATCCGCTCGGGGAGCCGCTCCTGCGTGGTGATCGTCTCCACGAGCGACGCGACGCCGCGCTCGCGCAGCACGTGCGCCCACGCGTGCAGGCGGCGGTGGACGGTCTCCCAGTCCTCGTCGGTGGCGCCGGCGATGCGGTCGGCGGGCCAGCCGAGGAAGACGGTGAGCGCGACCGCGCGGGCGCGGGGACTGGAGGAGGGACGCTCGAGCGCCTCGAGCAGGCGCAGCCAGTCGCGGGAGGCGTCGGCGTCGAACACGCTCCCGGCCCCGGCGAGCACGGCGGGCACGCCGCGCGCGTCGAGCTGGGCGCGGATGGCGGCGGCGTCGCGGTTGCGGCGCACGAGCACGGCGAGGTCGCCGGGGCGCACGGTGCGCGTGCCGGTGGGGCTGCCGTCGGGCGCGCGGGTCTCGATCTCCGCGCCACTCTCGAGCAGCTCCACGACCTGGCCGGCGACGTCGTGGGCGATGTGCGCGCGGGTGCCCGCGACGCTCGCGAAGCCCTTGGGAGTGAGCGGCACGACGCCGCTGCGACGGTCGACGACGCGCAGCCGCAGCGCCTCCCCGACCGGGGCGCCGCGCAGCCGCGAGCCGCGGTTGGCCTCGACCGCCTCGACGTCGCGGTAGACGATGTCGGGGTGGCCGAGCTGGGAGCCCTGGAACAGCTGGTCGTAGGCGGAGATCAGCTGCTGGTCGGAGCGGTAGTTCGTGCCGAGCGTCTGCCGGTTCGTCGCGGTGCGCGCGGCGTTGAGGTACGCGTAGACGTCGGCGCCGCGGAACGCGTAGATCGCCTGCTTGGGGTCGCCGATGAGGACGAGGGTGCCGTCCTCGTGGTCGAACGCCCGGTGCATGATCGACCACTGCACGGGGTCGGTGTCCTGGAACTCGTCGACGAGCACGACCTTGTAGCGGTCGCGCAGCCGCTGGGCGACGGTCTCGCCGCTGTCGGGGTCGCGCAGCGTCGCGTCCAGGCGGGTGAGGAGGTCGTCGTAGGTCATGACCGAGCCCAGCCGCTTGCGGCGCTCGAGCTCCTGGCGGGCGGCCTGCGCGAGCCGCACGCGCATGGCGGCGTACGTGTCGGGCCGGGCGTTGCGGGGCTCGAGCGCGTCGGCGGGGTTGGCGATCGCCGCGGTGGTGATCGCGCGGGCCTCCTGCGGGCCGAGCGCGCGGTTGGGGTCCCAGTGGAAGCGGCGCACGTAGAGGTCGTCGACGACCTCGTCGATCAGGTCGCCGACGTCCTCGACGAACGTCGTGTCGGGCGCGACGTCCCCGGTGAAGCCGAGGCTGCCGAGGGCCTCGAGGCAGAACCCGTGCGTGGTGGTGATCGTCGCCGCGTCGAAGTCCGCGACCGCGGTGCGGAGCCGGTCGCGGGCCGTGGCGATCTCCTCCTTCGTCGCCCCGATGATCAGCAGCATCGCGATCTCGTCGTCCTGCGGGGGCTCGGTGCCGTGGGTGAGGTGCTCGTCGAGGATCCGCTCGGCGGAGACGAGCCGGTCGCGGACGCGCTCGCGCAGCTCGCCGGTGGCCATGCGCGTGAACGTGACGATCAGCAGGTCCTCGAGCGGATGCCCGGCGGCGACGTAGCGGACGGCGAGCGCGGCGATCGTGAACGTCTTCCCGGTGCCGGCGCTGGCCTCGAGGATCGCGACGCCGCGCGGCAGCGGACCGGTGAGGTTGAACGGGGTCGGCTCGTGGGTCACTGCGTCCTCAGATGACGACGAGGTGCTCGTCCGTCGCGTTGCGGACGGCTGAGAGCACGACCCCGTGATCGAAGGTCACGAACCGACCCTGGTGGTGTGTCGCGAGGGCGAGCAGGTAGGCAACCGTGACCTGTCGTGGTCCGTGGACCCGGGTCCGGTCGATGATCGTCTCGTCGAGGATGCTGACGTCGCACGGCCAACGGGCGTGATGACCGGCGGCGCAGGCTGCGGCCAGCACCTCGACGGCGACCGTCGGGGAGACCGGACTCGGGTACCGCGGCTGGCTGATGATGCGGACGAAGCCATTCTCGGTGATGGCGCAGGACGCCCACCCGCTGGGACCGTTCTCCGCGAGCCACTCGTGCGCGCGGCGGTGATCGATGTGATCGCTGTCCAGCAGCGCGAGCAGGACGTTGATGTCGAGGAGCGCGCGGCTCACTCGTCGTCGTCCTCGCGGAGGCGGTCGATCAGCGCGTTGGTGACGGGCGCGCCACGCGGGGGCAGGGGACGGAAGCCGAGCGTGGCGGGGCCGACGTCGGACGCGGGGACGCCGGACGTGAGGGACTGGCGTGCGAGCTCCGAGAGCACACGGCCGGCGGTGGTGCCGTCGCGCCGGGCACGCTCCTTCGCGGCGAGGAGGACGTCGTCGTCGATGTCGAGTGTGGTGCGCATGCATCTGATGCTAGTGCATCACGTCAGCGGTCCTGGACCTGTTCGTGGTCGAGGAGAGGCGCCCAGAGTCGCTGTGCCCACGTCGGGAACTCGGGGCGGCGCTCGAGCAGCTCCGCGAAGCTCAGGACGCCGCCGAGGAGCAGCCGGTGCTCGGGCTCGGCGTCCTCCTTGGGGAACTTGAAGTCCGACTCCCACGCCTTGCTCGCGGCGTGGTCGGCGTTGCGGCCCTGCGCGGCGGCCTCCGCGTGGGCGTGCGAGGTCGCGGTCGCCAGCGGCGGCGGCTCGCGGCGGCCGCGGTCGTAGAGGTCGACGAGGTCGTGCAGGTGCGTGCGCGCGTCGTCGTAGGCGAGCTCGGGGAGCCGCGCGATCGTCGCGTCCGCCCGTCGGACGCCGCTGCGCGCGCGGCCGATCACGATGGCGTCGAGGTGCCGGTCGGGGTGGGCGACCGTGAGCACGAGCAGGCGGACCCAGTTGGCGAGCCGGTGCTTGGGCCCGACGCGGGAGTAGAGGACGACCTGCAGCTGGTCGCCGTGCAGGTAGGGGACGGTGCCGCTGAGCACGCGGCCGTCGGCGAGCGTGATGCGGGCGTCGAGGCTCGTCGCGGGCGGGCGCGGGTCGCCGAGCTGCTCGCGCGCGGCGGCGTACACGGCGCCGACCTTGCGCTCGATCGGCCGCAGGATCGGGTCGGCGAGGTGCCCGGGCGGGAGCGCGCCGCGGGCGAGCTCGGCCGCGCGGGTCTCCTGCGCGCTGCGGCCCTGCAGCCGGGCGCGCAGCATGCGGTCCCCGATCGCCCACTGCTGCAGGCCGTCGAGGTCGACGGGCAGGGCGTCCTGCACCTCGTCGTCGTTCTCGGTCAGCCGCACGCCGAGCCGCTGCCGCAGGAACGCGCGGGCGGGGTGCTCGACGAAGCGGATGAGGTCGTCGAGCTCGACGATCGCGGAGGTCGGGGCGGGCAGGCGGTCGGTGAGGAACGGGGGGCGCTGCGTGCGCGTGCCGGTGAGCGCGCGGGCGCCCTGCAGCGTGGTGGTGTCGAAGCTCAGCGGGGTGGCGCCGTCCCGGCTCTGGAAGTTGCGCGGGTCGAACGGCTGCAGCGGGTGCTCGACGACCGGCCGGGCGTCGGGCGCGGTGCGCGCGATGACGTCGAGCAGCTCGGCGACCGGGACGGCCGGCGGCTTCTGCGCGTTGGTGCGCTCGTCGTTGCCGGTGTAGGTGATGATCAGCCGGTCGCCGGCGGCGAGCAGCGCGTCGAGGAGCATCTGGCGGTCCTCGGAGCGGCCGTCGTGGTCGCCGGGCTGGTGGTCCTGGACGATGAGGTCGTCGCCGTCGCGGGGGGCCTTACGCGGGAAGACGGTGTCGTCGAGGCCGAGCAGGCAGACGACCCGGTGGGGGATCGACCGCATCGGCTGCAGCGTGCAGAACGTCAGCGCGCCGGTGCGGAAGTTCGCGCGCGTGGGGCGGCCGCGGAGGTGCTCGTCGAGCAGGTCGCGCAGCTCGGCGACATGCAGCGGCGCGGTGCTGCCGGCGGCGTCGGCGGCGATGGTGGCGAGCAGCCGGTCGGCGGCGTCGCGCTGCCAGGCGTCCCTGGGGGTGGTGTCGGTGAGCAGGTCGGCGGCGTGCCGCAGGTGTTCCGTGTACGCGGTGAGCGTGTGCGGCTGCTGCAGCGTGGTGATGACGGAGTGCAGCCGGTCGACGAGCTCGGCGAAGCGCCCGGCGAGGTCGATGGCGCCGGACTCGACGTCGTCGAGCGGGAGCGTGTCGTGCACGAGCGGCTGCTCGTCCTCGGTCATCGTGATGCCGAGCAGCACGCGGTCGAGCCCGGTGCGCCACGTGTTGCTCTCGAGCTTCTGCAGCTTGAACGGCGCGCGGTGCGGCGCGTCGAGGCCCCAGCGCACGCCGGTCTGCTGCGTCCAGTCGGTCAAGCGGGTGAGGTCGTCGTCGGTGAAGCGGAACCGTCGTCTGACCGGCTCGCGGTCGGCGAGGTCGAGGACCTCCGTGGCCGTGAGCCGGCGGTCGACGAGCTCGAGCAGGCGGCCGAGCGTGCCGAGGACGGGGTTGGTCTGTCTGAGTGCGCGGTCGGCGAGGCGCACCTGGAGCCGCGTGGGGTCGTTCTCGGTCTCCGGGTCATCGCTGCTGCCTCCTGCGAACGTGGCGTGGATCAGCGGCGCGAACGCCTCGATGTCCGGGCACATGACGATGACGTCGCGGGGCTCGAGCGTTGGGTCCTCTGCGAGCGCGTGGAGGATCTGGTCCTTGAGGACCTCGACCTGGCGGGCGCGGCCGTGGCAGCTGTGGATCCGGACGCTCGTGTCCTCGTGGTTTGTGGCCGTCGGCGCGCGGTCGTGGCGCACGTCGTGCTGGAGCTGCTGCAGGAGCGTGCGGGGCGGCGGGTGCTCCTCGTGCGTCGGGTGGTCCTCGATCTCGTCGCCGAGGACGGTCTGCAGTTCGCGCGCGTCGCGGCCCCAGGAGGCGAGCAGGCGGTTCGTCGGGATCGTGTCGCCGCCCGCCTGCCACAGCGCGGGGGAGGGGTGCAGGAGGAACAGGTGCACCTCGCGCGTGCGCGCGAGCGCCCGGAGGATCTGCAGGTGCGCCTGCGGCAGCCGGGTGAGGCCGAAGAGGCTCAGGCGGTGCGGGAGGGTCGAGTCGGCCCCGTGCTCGATCCTCTCCGCGGCCGTTCGCAGCCGGGTGGCGGGATCGGGCGCGTCGATCCGCGCGGCGAGGCGGCGCCACAGCTCGGCCTGCCAGGCCAGGTGCGGGGCGAGCTGCCCGCCCCGGCCGTCGACGTCCTCGCCGTCGGCCCAGCGCGCGAGCATCCTGGGACGGTGCAGGGCGTAGCGGTCGAACAGCTGCGCGAGGTGCCGCACGGCGACGAGCCGGCGCGGCTGCTCCTCCTCGACCCCGCTGTCCTTCAGGTGGTCGGCCAGCGTGCGCAGCCACGGCTCGTGCAGGTGCTCGTCGACCAGCTGCAGCAGCGGCCAGACCGTCCGCTCCCTGCGCCACGGATCGTCGTCCGGATCAATGCCCGTGGCCTCGCCGATCGCCTGCGTGACCAGCTCCCGCGGGGAGGGGAAGTCGATGTTGGCGACGATCCCATCTTGCGTCGTCGCCCCGAGGTGCGCGCTCAGCGTCTGCGTCAACCACCGCTCCACCCCGCGGGTCGGGACCGAGACCAGCTCCGGCGCGAACGGGTCCCCGGGCGGGGCGTCGGCGAGCAGGGCGCCCAGGGTGGCGACCAGCGCGTCGGCGTGCGTGGCGTGGTGGGCGTGGAGCACTGGGGCGTAGTCGTATCAGGGGGGCCGTCGTCTGACGGGTTGGCGTGCTGAGGGGCGTGGCGCGCCGGCTGGGGGCCGGGCGGTCGCAGGTTTGAATCCTGTCTCCCCGATGCACGAAAGCCCTGCAATTCCTCGGGTTATCGCGTTTCTGGAGTGGTTCGGCAGGGGCCACAGGGTCCAACTCGGGGTCCAATTTGCCCGGGGGATCGCGCCGGGTCGCGCGACTAAGCCTCGATCCACCGCGAGGCTAGACCGGTGTCGTCCGGTTGCTAGCGAAGAATGACCTCCTGAGCAGGGCTTTTCACGGATGTAGCGGCATCCGGGGTCCTGCAGCAGGAGGTCACCTTCGTGGTGCAGCATGGCGGGCCGTCCGGACTGGACGCGATCGACGTCTGTTTTGACGATGAGCGGGCGGTCGCCAGCGCCGGGATCGCGCTGGTCGCGACGCTTGCCCAACGCCTTGGGGCCGAGCAGCTCATCGACGAGACCGTCGATCTCGGTGATCGTCCCGGCGCCGGCCTGGAGGGCGCGAAGGCGATGACGTTGGTCTCGGCGATGGCGCTCGGCGCCGACTGCATCGACGACTGCGACCTGTTGCGCTCGGGGCGCACCGCCGAACTGGTCGGCCACCGCGTGCTTGCCCCGTCGACGCTCGGCACGTTCTTGCGGGCGTTCACGTTCGGGCACGTCCGCCAGCTCGACCGTGTCCTCGGTGAGCTCGTCGCGCGCGCCTGGGCCGCTGGCGCGGGGCCGGGCGACGGGCGGCTGGTGATCGACCTCGACTCGTTCGTTGGTGAGGTCTACGGATCCAAGAAGCAGGGCGCGGCGTTCGGCTACACCCGCGTGCGCGGGATGCATCCGATCCTCGCCACGCGCGCCGACACCGGCGAGGTCCTGCACATCCGCCTCAGGAAGGGTTCGGCGAACACCTCCAGGGGCGCCGGCCGGTTCCTCGACGAGCTCATCGCCCGCATCGCCCGCACGAACGCGACCGGCCCCAGGTTGCTGCGCGCCGACAGCGGCTTCTGGAACAACAAGACCTTCGACAAGCTCGAGGCCGCGGGCTGGGACTTCTCGATCGGCGTTCGCCAGAACCCCAAGATCCGAGCAGCGATCGAAGCGATCGACGAGACCGCATGGACCACGCTCGAGGACTACCCGAAGACCTCGATCGCCCAGATCGCCGAAACCGAATGGGCCACAAGCCGCCGGCTCGTGATTCGCCGCGTTCGCACCCTCGACCGCCAAGGCCAGCTGCTGCCGACCTGGGAGCACTACGCGTTCATCACCAACCGCACCGACGACCTCGCGCTCGTCGAGGCCGAGCACCGCCAGCACGCACAGATCGAGCTGGCCATCCGCGACCTCAAAGACCAGGCCCTCGCGCACTTCCCCTCCGGCCGCTTTTGCGCCAACAGCGCCTGGACGGTCCTCGCCGCGATCGCGCACAACCTGCTGCGCTGGACCCAGCTGCTTGGCGCCCCCAACCAGACCATCCGCACCGCCCGCACCCTGCGCCGCCGCTGGCTGACGTTGCCCGGCCGACTGACCCGCACCGCCCGGCGCTGGACCCTGCACCTGCCAGCCCGCTGGCCCTGGCGCAACGCCTTCACCCAAGCCCTCGAACGCATCCGCGCCCTGCAGCCGGCCTGACCGCCGGCCACTCGTTCGACGACGATCGCACCGCAGGACCTCCGCGACGGCCCCTGCACGCACACCCTGCTCAACCGCCGCCTCAACAGCTTCCGAAGGCGACCGCTAGCTCAGTTGGCGGACCATCGGCTTCCCGAGCCACCGCTCACGCGCTCGACCCCCTCGGACCGAGCGCGCTCACCGTTTACGCGGTGGATCGAGGCTAAGGGGCATGCACGAGGGCGTGCTTGCGGGGCGTAACGGACGGACGCCGTGAGGTCCAGGCTCTCGGCGCATGACGCGGTGCGGTGCGGTGCGTTGCGGACGTTGGCAGCTGATCGAAAGAGGGCTGCGGTCGCTCGAGGCCTGGGAGCGCGTTGGGATGCGCGCGCGGGACAGGCTGCGGCTACTGCTCCGCGCACCGGTGCCAGCGGGCTACAAGCCGGGACGGGCGCCGGCGAGCGGAGCGCCGAATGCTTTTCTGTCCGATCCGTCGTGATCCGAGCTTACGATCAGGTCATGGCTTTTGGAGACGGCGACTCGATCGATCCGCTGGCGGTCGATGGTCGGGCCGAGAAGTCAGGGCTCAACCAGGCGTCCTCGGCGAAGTGGGGGCCCACAAACGCCCAGATTAAGTCGCGTGAGCGCGTTCGCGACCTGGCCGAGGTGTACACGCACAAGCGCGAGGTCGACGCGATGCTCGACCTAGTAGCGCCGATGTTCCCGAGCGAAGGCGACCCCGCAAACACAGACCGGACGTTCCTCGAACCGGCGTGCGGTTCCGGGAACTTCCTGGAAGAGATCTTGCGACGCAAGCTCGCCTTTGTGTCAGTCGCGAGGTACGGTCGCGGCGACCGGTATGAGCACCGAATCCTGCGTTGCGTGGCGTCGATCTATGGCATCGACATCAGCCAGGACAACGTTGATGAGTCTCGCGATCGGATGCGCGCAGTCGTTAACTCCCACCTCGACAACGACCTCAATACAAAGGTCGTGTCCGATGCGTTCGCAAGCGCCGTCGAAGCGATTCTCGGCACGAACATCATCCTCGGAGACACGGTGGCAGACGCCGACCGGATCAACCTTGTCGAGTACCGTGCTAGCCACGGCTGCACTTTCATCCGGACATGGACCACGCTCGACGCGGCCTCTCGGGAGATGGACCTTTTTGCCGCAATGACGCCGAAGTGCGACGCGCGGCCGGTGCACTTCAAGGAGCTGGCGAGCCACCCGGAGCCGGTCCCCGCGTTGCTCAACGGAGTTGAGGCGTGATGCGCGCTGGCGGGAAGCGGCACGTTCCTGACATCCTTGACTGCCTCGCCCAGCTCTCTAACGACGAGGTCCCGACTCCGCCCAACCTCGCGCGAGCGATGCTCGACGTACTGCCCGAAGGGATCTGGTCGAACCCCGAGCTGCGCTGGCTGGACCCGTTCTGCAAGTCCGGAGTCTTCCTGCGGGAGATTGCGAGCCGCCTGCTCGACAGCCTGGCCGAGTGGGAGCCCGACCACGTCAAGCGGCGGGAGCACATCTACCGCAACATGCTGTTCGGCTGCTCAATCACCGAGATGACCGGCCATATCGCGCGGCGGTCGCTCTACTACTCCCGCGACGCCTCCGGCACGCACTCAGTCGTCAAGTTCGACAGCGACCAAGGCAACCTCCCCTTTGTCCCCGCGGAGCACCGGTTCGTCAAAGGCAGATGCGATGTTTGCGGGGCGCCCGAAGACCTGGAGCGCGGCGGAGGCCGCGAGAACTACGCGTACGCGTTCATCCACGACGCATTCCCGACCAAGGAGATGGACGGCATGAGCTTTGACGTGATTGTGGGTAATCCGCCGTACCAGATCGACAGCGAAGGTAACACGCGGACCATGCCGATTTACCAGAAGTTCGTCGAGCAAGCGATCCGGCTGAACCCGCGCCACCTCGTGATGATCACGCCGTCTCGCTGGTTCGCAGGCGGGCTCGGGCTCGACCATTTCCGCGCGACGATGGTGGCCGACCGCCACATCGCCAAGATGGTGGACAACCCGAAGCTCTTCGACTGCTTTCCCGGTGTCGAGATCAAGGGCGGCGTTAGCTACTTCCTCTGGTCGCGTGACCACGACGGCGACTGCGAGTTCAGCACGCGCATCGATGGCGAGATCACCTCGACCCTCGTGCGCGATCTCCGCGACGGCGAGGGCGTGCTGCTCCGCCAGAACGAGGCGATCCCGGTGCTCAAGAAAATCCGGGCCAAGGGCGACCCGTCGGTGGCGCACCGGATCAGTTCGCAGGCACCGTTCGAGCTGCGGTCCAACTTCACCGGATCGAAGAAAAAACCGGATGCCGACGCGGTCAAGCTGTACATCCGGGGGAGGGGAGGCCTGGGTTCGGCGCTCCGAACTGCCGAAGGGGCAGGAGATGGTGGACTCGTACAAGGTCTTCACTCCGAAGGCGGCCGATGGCCACGGTCGCATCCCGGCGACGGTTCTCGGCACGCCCGTCGTGGCCGATCCGCCCTCGGCCTGCACGATGACTTACCTCGTCGCAGGAAGCTGGGAAACGCGGGAGGCCGCGGAGAACTTCGCCGCCTACCTTAGGACGAAGTTCGTCCGCTTCCTCGTCCACCAGCGCAAGGCCTCGCAGGACGTCACCGGCGACCGGTTCCAGTTCGTCCCGGACCTCCCGATGGACAGGATGTGGACCGACGAGGCGCTGTACGACCGGTACGAGCTGACCGACGACGAGCGGGCATTCGTTGATTCGCAGATCAAGCCTATGGCGGCCAGCGAGGCAGCAGCCGACTGAGATGTCCGCCGTCGTCGAGGGAGTCGAGATACCGGTCGCGGAGACCGTCGGTTCGCCGGCTGTCGCCCGGCGCATCTATGCCTACACGGTGGTGGGCCGTGACGAGACCTCAGTGTCGTGGCAGCGGACTAGCGGCTCCACGACCGTCCTGGGCCGCGGCCTCATCAAGGTCGGGGAGACGACGAAGCCCACCGCTGAGGAGCGCATCAAGCAGCAGCTCGGAACCGCGTTTCCTGGACTCAAGGGCGTCAGCATCCTGCTCGACGAACCCGCCGAGCGGACCGACGGGACAGCCTTCCGCGACCACGACGTGCACCGCCAGCTCCAGGCCGCCGACTACCGTCGCGACGGCGAGTGGTTCGAAGCGACCCTGGACGAGGTCAGGGCCGCGATCGTCGCCGTCCGCAACGGCAAGCGCTTCGACTCGGCACGCACCCAGGACTTCCCGATGCGCCCCGAGCAGGAAGACGCCGTTGCGCGCACCGCCGGGTACTTCGCCGCGCAGCGCGCCGCGTACCCCGACAGCGTCTCGCGGTTCCTGTGGAACGCGAAGATGCGCTTCGGCAAGACGTTCGCCACCTACCAGCTCGCCCGTGAGCTGGGATGGAACCGCCTGCTGGTGCTCACCTACAAGCCGGCGGTCCAGAGCGCCTGGAAGGACGACCTGCTCGGCCACGTCGACTTCGAGGGCTGGCACTTCGTTGACCGCGACACCGACCCGGAGGTCGCCGCCAAACTCGCCGATAGCCCGGACCCCGTCGTCTGGTTCGTCTCATTCCAGGACCTCGCGGGCAGGACCGCCGACGGCGAGGTCAAGGACCGTCACATGCCAGTCCACTGGGCCGAGTGGGACTGCATCGCCATCGACGAGTACCACTTCGGCGCGTGGCGGGACACCGCCCGTGATCTGTACGACCCCATCGACAACGTGCTGGCCGAGCAGGAGGAGCCTGACGAGGCGGTCACTACCGAGGACCTCGGGCTGAAGACCGGTCACATCCTCTACCTGTCGGGGACGCCGTTCAGAGCGATCACCAACGGGGAGTTCACCGAGGACGCGATATTCAACTGGACCTACCCCGACGAGCAGGAGGCCAAGGAAACCTGGGACGTGGAGGACGGCCCCAACCCGTACCTGGACCTCCCGAGGATGGAGATGTTCTGCTACGGAATGAGCGAGCGGGCCGCGGAGTGGGCGGCCGGCGGCGAGTTCGACGGCTTCTCGCTCAACGAATTCTTCAAGGCCAAGCGTACCGACGAGACCAGCAAGTCCACCGCGTCCGGGGCGTTCGTCTTCGAGGACGAGACCGGCGTGTCTGAGTTTCTCAACATGCTTCGCGGCAAGCTCTCCGACCACATCAAGATGCAGGTGATCGCCGGGCAGAAGGCCCCTTTTCCTTATGAGGCCCCCGTCTTCGAGGACGCTGTGCGCCACAGCGTCTGGTACATGCCCGACGTCGGCTCCTGCTTGGCGATGCGCGACCTGCTCACCGGCCATCCAGCCTTCCGCGATTACCGGATCACGGTCGCCGCCGGCAACCAGGTGGGGATGGGCGCCGAGGCCAAGCCGCCGGTCGACAAGATGATCGCCGACGCCGACCGCGACAATGCCCCCGGCTCCATCACGCTGTCCTGCGGCAAGCTGATGACCGGCGTCACCGTCCCGCAGTGGGGCGCGATCCTGATGCTGCGGTCGCTGAAGTCCCCCGAGTCCTACTTCCAGGCGGCCTTTCGGGTGCAGTCGCCGTGGAGCACCCGTCAGGCCGACGGCACCCGGACGGTGCTCAAGGAGAAGTGCTTCGTCTTCGAGTTCGACCCGAACCGGGCGCTGTCGCTGCTGGCCGAGTACGGCATCCGCCTGTCCACCCTCGGGGAGTCCTCACCGTCGGAGGCCATCGGCAAGCTCATCAACTACCTGCCGATCTACGGCTTCGAGGGCGGAGCGATGCTCCCGCTCGACGCCAACGACGTCCTCAACTGGGCGACTGCGGGGATCGGCGCCAGCGCGCTGGCACGCCGGTGGAATTCGCCGCTGCTGGTCAACGTCAACGAGCACTCGATCTCCGCAGTGCTCGCCCAGCCCGAGCTGCTGGAGACCCTGGAGCAGATCGAAGACTTCCGGGCGCTCGTCCAGGGCGGCGAGCAGATCGTTACCTCCACCAAACTGCTCAAGAAGGCCAAGCGCGAGCAGGGCGGCAAGCTCACCGGCGCTCAGAAAAAGGAGCAGAGCGAGACCGTCAAGAAGCGCAAAGAGATCCGCGAGAAGCTGCAGAAGTTTCTCGCCAAGATCCCGGTGTTCATGTACGTGACCGACGTCCGCGAAGAGGCGCTCAAGGACATCATCCTGTCTGCCGACTCCGCGCTGTTCGAGCGCGTGACTGGCTTGACTGTCGAGGACTTCAAGCTGCTCAACGAACTAGGCCTGTTCAACGCCCAGAACCTCAACCACGCTGTGTTCCAGTTCAAGGTCTTCGAGAGCAGCAGCCTGCACTACGCAGATAGCGAAGCCGAGCGCCCGCGGATCGAGCGCATCGGCCTGTGGGACCAGACCGTCACCGTCGACCACCGGGCCTGAGCGGGCTCGCCCAGGCCCGGAAGTGTCGCGCGGGACGACTCCGTGAAGTGCCCCTGATCCGCCGCCGCGCCGCTGCCTAGTTCCTGGGCGTCGTCACCGTCGGGTAGCGCAACTACGATCGCAAGGTGCCGCGGCGGTGGGTCATGTGGGCGATGTTCTTCAGCAGCTACACGCCGCTGTTTGTTCTCGTCGGGTTCCGGTCGGCCGGCGACGACGGCTCGACGCCGGTCATGGTGGTCGCAGGACTGCTGGTCATCGCGGGAGCGAGCGGAACTGTGCTGCTGCTCAACCAGGCGAAGGGCAAGACCGCCGGGCGCTATGAGCTGCTCGAGGTCGAGCAGCGCGACGCTGACGTCGCCGCCTACGCTGCCACGTACTTGCTGCCGTTCCTCACCGTTTTCGGCGGCGACGCCCTCGACGTGCTGAGCCTTGCCGCATTCGTGGTCTTCCTCGGCGTCGTGTACGTCCGCTCGCGGCTGATCTACGTGAACCCGGTCCTCTTGGTCATGGGCTGGCACCTGTGGCGAGTGGTGCCACTGACTGAGGGCGCCGACCGCGGCCGCGAGACGGTCCGGTGGCCCCGTTATCTTCTCGCTGACACCAGACGGCTGCGCCAGGGTCAGACGATCCAGGCGCACAGCCTGACCGATGACCTGCTCCTTCTTGACTCCGACCTAACCTCAGATGCCGCAGCCGCGACGGAACGAGAAGGACGTCAGGGCACAGGGCGCTCCCAGGCGGAAGACCAAGACGCCTGGTGAGCGTCGTCGTGCGGAGTTGGTCGTCGCCCTCAACGAGGACGACGTCGTGACGAACCTTGCCATGGCCTGGCGCAGCAGCCCGCCGCACTACGACGTGCAGCGCGTCGACATTGCGCAAGACGTCGCCTCCCAGTTCCTGACACTCGCCCGCGACACCGCCGGGGAGCTGACCCGCAGCAGTGAGGTCACCTACGACCCCGAGTGGCCGCTCAAGCACCACGAGCACTTCGAGCTGACCGGCGGCGAGATCCCCGCCCCCAAACTGTTCGACGATCTCCGCGACCTGCTCAATCAGCCGCGGCTGACGAAGAACCTGCTGACCAAGCCGCGGCTATACGCCGTCGCCGTGCAGACCAGTAAGGGCATCGCGCTGTTCGGCAGGCGGATGGCCTACCTCAAGGTCCTCGGACGGCAGCGCAGCATCTTCGCCGCCGTCTGGGATGGCGACACCTTCAATAAGCTCGACAAGAGCGTCGCCACGTTTGCCAACTCCTTCGACTGGGTGCTGTGGGACGGCACCCTGTCCGTTCTGGACTCCGCCGGCTTCCACGCCGAGTTCCGCGACAACAAGGCGATCAGAGCCCGGGTGGCCGAGCACGTCAAGGCCATCACGAAGGTCCTGGCCATCCAGAACGCCGACAAGTTCATCGAACGCTGCCAGAGCAGCGTGCCGATGGCCAGCAAGTTGGAGAAGGTCGCCAACGACGGCATCTGGAAGGAGCCCGTCGCGCAGCTCAAGACGTATGCGACGAGGATGTCCCGGTCGCCGTGGAACTTCTCGGCGGCGGTTCGGTGATCAGTGAGCGGGTGCGAGCGTAGCGGCCGGCTCGGGGGTCGTGGTGGACATGGTCGGCGAGGCGGTTGCGGAGCGTCGGGCGGCGAGGTCGCGCTCGACGGCGATCGTGAGTGTGGCGAGGTGGTCGACGCCGATGATTTTCCGGAACTGCTGTTCGGCTTCGAGCATGCCGGCGGCGGTCCATCTGAGGCACATGTCGCCGGACTGCCAGCGCTTCACGTTCCTGGAGGTGCGGCGGACGAACTCGATCATCGACTCGATCGGGTTCGTCGAGGCGAGGGTGCGGCGGAGTTGCTCGGGGCAGCCGAGGCGCTGCAGTGTGAGCGTCTCGGGGAGGCCTTCGCGCAGCGACGCCGCGGCTCCGGGATGGGAGTGGGCGAGTTCGTCGGCGAGCCGGTTGAGGCCGTCGAGCGCGAGCTCGTAGTTGGACTGCTTCCAGGCGGTGCGCAACCTGCGCTTGACGAGGTCGCGATCGGCCTCGGGGAGGTGGTCCAGGACGTTCCTCTCCTTGTGGCGGATGCATCGCTGGACGGGGACCGGGCCGAGGACCTGGTCGACCGCCGCGCGCAGCGCCTTTCCGCCGTCCAGGACGACCAGGACGCCCTGGTCGAGGTCCAGGCCACGGTCGACGAGGTCGGCGAGGAGGTGCCGGGCGACCGTCTGGTTCTCGGTGCTGCCGTCCCAGAGGCCGAGCGGGACCTTCACCCCATCGGTCGTGA
Source organism: Conexibacter sp. W3-3-2 (assembly GCF_009707605.1). NCBI lineage: Bacteria > Bacillati > Actinomycetota > Thermoleophilia > Solirubrobacterales > Conexibacteraceae > Conexibacter > Conexibacter sp. W3-3-2. The sequence continues at coordinate 4,080,966 of NZ_WLYW01000001.1, forward strand.
CCCCGAGGGCGACGACGCAGCAGCGGCCTTTGAGCTCGATCCCGTCGAGCATCAGCGCCGCCAACCGCACGTCGCCCAGGTCGCGCGACATGAGCGCGCGCAGGTGCTCGGTCGTGCGCCCGACGAACTCGCGGCTGACCGCGCTCTTGGAGGTCGACCGCTCGGCCGCGGTCACGTGCTCGCCGACCGGCTCCCGGGTGCGCGCGAACCGTCGCGTGGAGACGCCGGCGAGCATCTGCTCGAGCACGACCCGGGTGAGTGGGTCACGGTCGGCGAAGTGCGCGTAGGTCTGAAGGCGGATCTCGCCGCTGCCGTCAGCGGCCCGCACCCGCGGGCGTTGCACGCCGACACGCCGGCCGCCCAAGGTGACCTCGCCCGGTTCGTGGCCGTGGCGCACCGCGACGCGGTCCGGGTCGCGTCGGCCTTTCGGGCCGACGACCTCGGTGACCTCTTCTTCCATCAGCGTGTCCAGCACGCCGAGCCCGACGCCGACGCTCAACGCCAGCAGCCCGTCCTTGGCGGCATTGACGAGCTCTCCGAGCGCCTCCTGCACAGCGGGCGGCAGCGCGAGCTCGCGGCCGTCGGGGTCCTGCTCTACGTTCCTCACGGCGGTTCTCCTGTCTCGGATGGACTTCAAGCACCCGTCACGCTCCCAACGGGAGCGGACGAGGCGGGAGAACCGCCGCCTACAAAGTTCTACGAGCTACGGGACAACCTCTATGCGACCGACTACGACATCAACGTCACCTGGGACGGCGACGAGCTGGTCTTCGAGGAGGAGTTCGAGGCCCAGTGGGACATCCTCAAGCTCCTCGACGAGGACCGCACGCGCGGGCCGGTCTCCGGACGCCACTACGAGTCCTCCGCTAAGCGCGCCGTCTGAACCGAGCTCGCGCGTTCGGTAGGAAGCCGGCGACGTAGCCGCGCCGGCGGGCCGGCCCCGGTCGCGGGGGTGCCACGCGGCACCAGGCCGGCGAGCCCTCCGAGGCCGTCTGCGGCGGGGTCCAATTCGGGTCCTAAGTGAGCGTTGGACCCCGAGCTCAGACGAACTCAGGTACTCTCAGAGCCCATCAACGCTGGGTTTCTCACTCAGCGGAACCATCCCAGTGGCGCTGGGGTCAGGCGGTCGCGGTTCAAATGCTGTTTCCCCGACCGGCAGCAACGCCGGCCGCAACGAGTCCTACACCGCCGCGACGCTACGGGCCGTCTGGAACAGCGTCTCGGGCATTGGTACCGGTAGGCGCCAGGTGAATGCGACGGGGCGCTCGCCACGGTGCTCGACGTAGTCCGCGGGGCCGAGGAACGTGAAGGGCTGCGTCCCGAGTTCGGATTGCTTGCGCTCCCGGACGAAGAGCAGCACGTGCGTGCCGAGGGCCCGGTGGTTGATGTACCGCTTGACGCTCGGCTGCTCAGGTGTCTGGCGGGACTGGGATTCCCAGTGGAACAGCTCGCGGTTGATGGCGTAGTCGCGGTACATCGTCGTTGGGGAGTAGTCGCGCTCGGCCTTGTGAAGGTCGATGAAGAAGACGTCGCAACCCGACTCCCGCGCGAAGAGAATCCCGCCCTGCGTCACCTTCGGCTTGATGCCGCTGCCGTCGCCGAGCGCGGCGATGATCTCCTGCCGCGAGTACCGCGCGTGCACCGTCAGCGGGATCTCGGGCGCGAGCAGTGACGGTGCAGCGAGGGTGCGTGAGCGCCGGTCACAGACCTCGAGCAGCTGATCGAGCTCGACGATCAGCGCGCGCTCGCGCCAGAGCGCGTCGAAGAACTCGGTCAGCGTGGCGTGGCCGCTGCTGCCGGATCCGAGCCCCCAGGCGAGCATGGTGAGCAGGCGCTGGTGGCGTGCATCGAATTGCGCGAGGTCGGGCGGCGAAGCTGATCCAAGGACGCCGCGGTAGAAGGCGACGCGCTCGGGGTCGTCGATGTGGGTCAGGCGACCCATCGCGCGCAGCGCGACCGTCTCGTACGTCGGATCGTGTGCGGCGGGCGCTCCGAGCCCCGCCTCGCGCCGAAGGCCGGTCCAGCTTCCTCCGCGATACACGTCCTCGAGTCGGTGATCGTGTGCTGACAGGAAGTCCGCGAGCGTCGTCGTGTCTGGGGCCCCGCGGAGGTCGCTGACGAGCGTCCTCCAACGCGACCGTCGCGCCGCCGCCTTGAGGTTGTCCAGAACGATCTCGCGACTCTGACGGTCAAGATCGATCGTGCAGCCGGCCGGCAGGAACGGGAAGTCGTCCGCGACCTGCTGCGCGATCGAGCCGCGGCGCGTCTCGACGATCGCCCGCAGACGGTCCTCGAATCGGAACTCACGACGGTGCTGTCCGATGAGATCGATCACCGTGAGATGGCTCTTGGCTTCCGCGCGACGCAGGCCGCGGCCGAGCTGCTGTGTAAAGACGGTCGCTGACTGCGTCGGCCGGAGCAGCAGGAGGCAGTCGACGTCCGGGACATCGACCCCCTCGCCGAGCACATCGACGGAGAACACGCACCGCAGCTTCCCCGCGGCAAGTTCGCGCAGACGCGTCGCGCGTTCGGTGGGCCGATCGTCGCCCGTGAGCGCGACGCTCGGCAGGCCAGCCTCCGTGAACTTGCGCGCCATGTAGCGGGCGTGGTCCTTCGAAACGCAGAACCCGAGTGCCCGCATGGCGCCGGGGTCCAGCACGATCCGCTGGATCGCCTCGAGCAGTTTGGCGACGCGGCGGTCGTCGGCGGAGAGCAGGTTGCTGAGCTCATCGAGCACGTACCCACCGCGGCGCCAGGTCAGCTGCGAGAGGTCCGTGCCGTCGGCGACGCCGAAGTACTGGAAGGGGACGAGGAAGCCCTCATCGATCGCCTCCCACAAACGGAGTTCGACGGCGATGCGATGGTCAAACCAGACGGTGATGTCCTGGCCGTCGAGGCGCTCAGGGGTCGCGGTCAAGCCGAGCAGTTCCGCCGGCTCAAGATGCGCCAGGAGTCGGTCGTAGCTGGGAGCTGATGCATGGTGGAACTCATCGACGACCACGACGTCGAACGCGTCGCGCGGGATCTGCGCCATGCGATCAGCCTGCAGCGACTGGACCATCGCGAAAACGTGGCGACCGGCGGCCACGCTTCCGCCACCGTGAATCTCGCCGAATGCCCCGTCGCGGAGCACTGCCCGGTAGGTCGCGCGCGACTGCTCGAGGATCTCCTCGCGGTGCGCAACGAACAGCAACGACAAGTCGCGCCCTGCCTGCGCGCGCAGCTGCTTGTAGTCGAGCGCGGCGACGACCGTCTTGCCCGTGCCGGTCGCGGCCACCACGAGATTGCGATGGCGGTCGTGGCGCTCGCGCTCGACCATCAGCGTTTCGAGCATCCGCTGCTGATGTGGGTAGGCGCGGACGTCGAGGTTGGCGAACGAGATCGTGGAGGTCTCACCCAGGGACCGGCGGTTGTGCTCGCGCAGCGCCTGGACGAACTCGTCCCCGCGTGTTTCCGGGGCGTAGCGCTCGAAGTGCTCGGAGGCCCAGTGAGACTCGAAGGTCATGCGCACCCGGTCGATGACGTGGGCGGCGTCCATCGATGAGAGCCGGACGTTCCACTCGAGCCCGTCGAAGAGCGCGGTGTGGGAGAGGTTCGACGATCCGACGAACGCGGTGCTGAGTCCCGAGCGGCGTTCGAGAAGCCACGCCTTGGCGTGCAGTTTCGTTGTTCGCGCGTCGAAGGCGACCTTGACCTCTGCGCCGAGCGCGACGAGTTCGTCGACGGCGCGTTTCTCTGTGGCGCCCATGTACGTGGTGGTGATGACGCGCACGCGACCGCCGCGTTCGTGCACAGCGGCGAGCGCCTCGCGCACGTGCCGGACCCCGGACCAGATGACGAACGCGCAGATGAGATCGACAGAGTCTGCGGTCGCAAGCTCCGCACGGAGTTCGGAACCGACGTTCGGTTGCCCCTCGGCGTTGACGAGCAGGTCGCTTTGGCTGTACGGGGTCGCGGGGGGTGCGGGCAGATCGACCGGGGTCCCCATCGGAGAGCGGTCACGGATCCCTTGAAGGACGCGTGCCGGGAGGGCGACCTCGACGCTGTCGGGATCGAGACCGGTCAGTGCAGCGTTGAGCGCCGATGCCTGATCGTTCGTGTTGCGCGCGTCACTGGCCAGTGCCCGTCGAAGTTCTTGCTGCGCATGCCGTGCGAGGCGCTCAGGCGCTTCGGCCGGGTCGAGCGGCGCGACATCGACGAGCGCGGGATCGAGCGCTGTGAGCTCACGCTCGAGCGCATTGGTGATCAGGTGATCGCGCGGCCCCGACGGCGGCGAGGTCACGGGCGCCTCTCGACGGTCGCCGCGGCGGGGGAGTCGTACTGCTGTCGATGAGGGCTCCCCGCGGACACGTCGGCGCGAGCCTATCTCGTGCGAGCTGCGTCTCTTGCGTTTCGCCGACCGGCTCGCCTTTCCGTCAGATCCACGGCCCGCGCGACGACTCGCCTGCGCACGGGCGTCCGACCGGGACGGCCCTCGACCGCAGGAGATTCGACTCATGGCCAAGCAGCCCAAGCCCGGCTGGCATCCCGATCCGTCCGATCCGCTGAAGGAGCGCTACTGGGACGGAGGCACCTGGACCGACCAGTCGCGGGCGGCGGCGCCGGCGGCCCGGCGGCGTCGGGGCGGCACGCTGCTGAAGGTCACGCTCGGGGTCGTGCTCGGCGGCACGCTGTTGATCGGCGGGTGCGTGGCGCTCGTCGGCGCCGGGTTGTCCAGCGAGGAGACGGACGGCATCACGCGCACGCAGTTCGACGGCATCTCCCAGGGAACGCTCCAGCGGACGATCGAGGAGCGGTTCGGCGAGCCGGAGGACGCGCAGGAGTTCGAGTCGCAGATCCCCGAGCTCGGCGACGCGCCCTCGCGGTCGTCGTGCATCTACTACCCCGAGAAGGGCAAGCCGAGCCTGGAGGGGCAGTCCTTCCAGCTCTGCTTCGACGAGGGTCGGCTGACCTCGAAGAACGCCTACTGACCCGCGGGTGGCGCGACAGCGACCGCCGTCCTGGCGCGCCACCACTGTCAGAACACCTGTTCGCCTGACGACCGTGAGTCATGCAGCCCGATCTCCGCGTCACCATCCGCCGCGACGGCGTCGTCCGTGCCGTCACCTGGGGGCCGCATCTGCGGCTGTGCGGGCCGACCGCGACGCTGCTCGAGGCGCGCGACCGGGCCGGGGTCACGCTCGCTGACCTGCGGATCCTGCGCGACGAGGAGGACGGGCCCGCGACCGAGGTGATCGTCGAGCCGCTGACCGGCACCGGCCGTCCGGATGCGCACCGCGTGCTGGCCGACTGGGCGGCGCTGCTCGGCTACCGGCGCGTCTGGCTGCCAGGGGACGTCCGCACCCTCGACACCGTCGACCACGCGCTGGCCGGCTGCGGCGGCAAGGTCCAGACGCACTGCACGACCTGCCGCGGCCGGCTCGCCGACGGAACGCCCGCCTTCTGGCGCTGGGTCCGCACGCTCGGCTTCTTCCCGTGCGCCTGCCCGCTCTGCGGCGGCGACCTGCCGCAGTGGTCCGCCGTCCCCGGTGTCGTGCGTCGCGCGTCGGCACGGCCCGCGCCAGATCGCGGCAGCGCGACCGCCGATGTGGGAGTGTCAGACCTCCGGCACCCGGAGCGACCCTGACCTCGTGGAGCGACGCGCAGAACAGCTGATGAAGGAGTTCGTCCGCGCCCGCGCGCGCGGCGACAAGCCCGCGATGCAGCGCTGGTGGGGGGAGCTGCTCGCGCTCCAGTTCGACCGCCTGATCGCGATGGTCAAGCGCCACGCCCAGGGTGTCGTCTTCGGCTCCGAGATCGACGACGCGATCTCCGAGGCCGCCATGCGCATGGCCCTCAAGGCGTGGCGCCAGCACGAGGGCGACACGGTGGGATCCTTCAACGCGGCGATGTCGACCGTCTGCCGGTTCAGCTGCCGTGAGGTCCAGCGCAAGGCCGCGCGGGTCTCCAAGCGCCGCGGCGGATCGCTCGACGCGGTCCCGCGCGACGGTCATGAGGCGCCGGGCTGGGCCGACTCGACCTACGCCGACTTCGAGGCGGAGCGGCTGCGCGCCCACGCCGAGGAGGAGGAGCGCCGCGAGACGCTCGCCGCCGACCGCGACTTCGTCGCCTGGGCGGTGCCGCAGCTCCCCGGCCGCCCGCGCGAGGTGTTCGAGCTGCTGCTCGAGGGACGCACGCCGACCGAGATCATGGAGCGGCTGGGCATGGAGCGCAACGCCGTCGACCAGAACAAGAGACGGGCCGTCCAGGCCCTCCGCAAGCTCAAGGAGCAGTACCCGTCATGACCTCCATCGAGCAGGTGCTCAGCGAGTTCATCGAGGCGTGGAACAGCGGCCGGCGGCCCGACGTCGTCGCGTTCCTCGACCGCGTCGCCGCCACCGACCGGGACGAGCTCGCCGAGGAGATTGGCCTCTGGCTCGAGGTCGCGCCGACCCCCGACTACGACGACGCGACGCTCGCGTCGATCACCGCCGACCCGCGACTCCAAGCGGCGCTCGCGGCCGGTGCCGCCAGCGTGCAGCCCTGGTCCGCGCGCGTCCGCGCACTCCGGGAGAGAGCGGGGCTCGCGGTCGAGCAGGTCGCCGAGCGCATCGCCGCGCTCGTCGGCCAGCAGGGGCAGGAGGCCCGCACCGCCGCGTACCTCACCCGCCTCGAGGCGGACGAGCTCGACGAGCGACGCGTCTCCGGCCGGCTCGTCAGCGCGCTCGCCGCCGCCCTCGGCGCGGACCGCGACGCCCTGCTGCCCGGCCCGACGTTCACCGGGCGCGCGCTCGCTGCGCAGAACTACCGGGCCGAGGGCGAGGTCGACGCGTCCCTCAGCGCCGACTTCGACGCCCTGTCGCGCGCGGCCGCCGCCCCGGCACCGGCGCGCGAGCTCGACGAGATCGACCGCCTGTTCCTCGGCGGGCCCGACGCGTAGCCGACAGCGGCTAGACCCCGAGGCGCGCGAGCCCGCGCGCGAGCGCCTCGGGCTCGCAGCCCGCGAGCCGGGCGACGTCCCCGACCGACGCCTCGCCGCGCAGCAGCGCCCCGAGCCCACCGTCCGACAGCCGGGGGAGAGAGGCGCGGCAGGTCCGCCGGCGCGATCGCGGACAGGGCGTCCTCGTGCTCGGCGGGCCCGAGGCGCTCCCAGACCGCGAGGTGCTCCTCCGCGTCCAGGCGCGGCTTCAGCGCCGCGTCGCTGTCGAGCAGCCCGAGCGTCACGCAGCGGTAGAGCGCGACGTGCGCGCTCACCCCGAAGTGTGCGGCGAGCTCGACCACGACCTCGAGATCGACGGTCCGACCGCCCACCACGTCCACCACCCCGGGTCGCGGGGCGAGCAGCTCGGCCGCGAACGCGTTGGCCTGCGTCTCGGTCGGCGTCACCGTCTTGCCCCACATGGTCTTCGGCGTGTCGACGATCATCAGCTGGTGGTGCGCGCACCGGACATGCCCCAGCTCGTGCGCGAGCGTGAACCGCGACCGCGGCACGAACTCGTGCAGGTGCACCCACAGCATCCGCTCCTCGCCCAGCTGCCAGCACACCCCCTCGACCGTCCCGCTCATCCGCGTCACGTGCACCGGGATCCCCAGCCCGTCCTCCGCCAGCCCGAGCACGCAGCCGACCGGTGCGGCCGCGTCCAGGCCGAGCTCGGCGCGCAGCTCCCGCGCGCGCTTGGCACCACGATTGGTGTCGGGACCGGGCATCGCTGGGGCAGGCTACGCGACGCCCCGGGCGGTCCCGGACGCGTCAGATCCGCGCGGACCGCGACGACCCCGTAGAGGACACGACCCAGGAGACAGCCCATGCCCGAGCAGCACACCGACACGCCCCTGCTGACCGAGCGGTTCGACGCCGCGCTCACCTACGCCAGCGGCCATCACCGCCGGCAGCTGCGCAAGGGCTCGGGGATCCCGTACGTCGCGCACCTGCTCGCGGTCGCGGCGATCGCCCTGGAGATGGGCGCCGACGAGGACGAGGCGATCGGCGCGCTGCTGCACGACGTCGTCGAGGACGGGGGCGGACCCGCCGCGCTCGCCGACATCCGGCAGCGCTTCGGTGCCGCCGTCGCCACGATCGTGCAGGCGAACTCCGACACCGACGTCGAGCCCAAGCCGCCCTGGCGGGAGCGCAAGGAGGCGTACATCGACGGCATCGCGCACAAGCCGGTCGCCGCCGTCCGCGTCTCGCTCGCCGACAAGCTCCACAACGCCCGCTCGATCCTCCAGGACTACCGCCTCCACGGCGAGCAGCTGTGGTCGCGCTTCTCCACCGGCAGCGGCGACGACGTGCGCTGGTACTACGCGGCGCTCGCCGCCGCGTTCGCCGCGCGCGCCGACGAGCTCGGCCCCGGCGCCCGCGCCGCGCTCGAGGAGCTGCAGCGCACGCTCGACGAGCTCGACGCGCTGACCGGGCGCTGAGCGCGACGGGGCGGGCGCCCCGTGTCAGACCCGCGGGCCGGGTGGCGACTCCCGCGCATGTCCGAGCGGCCCACGACCGACGAGCAGCCCGACCCCGGGGTCGAGCCCCGCGAGGAGCTCGACCACCTCGCCCGCCTGCGCACGCTCGCGGAGCTCCACCGCGACGGCGTCCTGACCGACGAGGAGTTCGAGGCCCAGAAGCGGCTGCTGCTCCAGGAGCCCGCGCGCCGTCGGCGCCTGCGCCGGCCGCGTCGCCGCACGGTCGTCGTCGTGGGCTTGCTCGTGCTGCTCGGCGGCGTCGGCGGAGGGATCGCGCTGCAGCGCGCACACGACCGCGACGTGCGCGAGCGGCGCGAGGCGCGTGAGCGCGAGGAGCGGGCCACCGCCGCCCGCGAAGCGAGGGAGCGCGCGGCCCAAGAGGCCGAGCGGCGTGCTCGGGAGGAGCAGGAGCAGACCGAGAGGCTCGAGATCGCCGTTCGGCGCGACCTGATCCAGGACCTGCGCAAGTCCGTGACCGCCGACTTCCGCAAGCGCGTCAGCGAGGGCGTCCTCGACGGACCGATCCTCGGGACGACCTGCGACCCGGTCAGCGGCGGTGCCGACGAGCTCGGCGAGTCCACCGGCACGTTCGACTGCCTCGTCGCCACCGAGCGCACGAGCGCGGACGGCCGGCGCGGCTACCCGGTCGACGCGACCGTCAACTACACGCGCTTCTCCTACACCTGGCAGCTGTCGAGCTGACGCTCGCGCTCACCGCACGGCGGTGGCGAACGCCGCCCCGACCGCCCCCAGCGCCGGCTTGGGCGGGCGGTCCATCGCCATCAGCCCGTAGTTGTGCTGCGGGTTGGCGGGGTCGGTGCCGATGTCGCGCAGGCGGTAGACGAACACGCCGCTGGTGAAGTCGATGCCCCACGCAGGGTCCTGCAGCATCGCGATCGCGCGGCGCAGGTAGTCGGCCTGCTGGGCGGGGGTCACGCCGTCCAGCCAGGTCAGGCCGCGCTGGGTGCTCGTGTTCCAGCCGAGCTCGGTCAGCCACACCGGCGTGGTGTCGCGACGGGCGTCGCGGGTGGCGCGGATCGTGCGCAGGCCCTGCAGGAACGTCGCGCTCGCCCAGCGGGCGTCGAGCAGCTGCGCCGGGTCGCGCCCGTCGTTGTACGGGTGGACCGAGAGCACGTCGTAGGAGCCCTTCATCCCGGCGACGTAGAGGCGGTCCAGGAACGCGGCGTCGGACCCGGCGAGCGCGCCCGCCACCACCGGCAGCGTCGGCGCCGCCCGCTTCACCAGCGGGTAGGTCGCGCGCAGCAGCCGCACGTAGCTGCCGACCGGGTCGCGCTCGTTCCAGAACGACGGCATGTTCGGCTCGTTCCACACCTCGATGCCCGCCAGGCGCGTGCCGTAGCGCCCGGCGAGGAACGCGGTGAAGCGCCCGTAGTCGGCCGGGTCGCGCGGGCTCTTCAGGCTCACCTCGCGGGCGAGCGTCGGCCGGCCGCACGCGTTGGCGACCGTTCCCGCCCAGCACGGGGTGCGCAGCGGCGTGAGCAGCACCCGCACGTCACGCGCGGCCGCGCGGGCGACGAGCGCGTCGAGCCGGTCGAGGTACCAGGTCGCGTACTGGCCCCGGCGCAGCGGCTCGAGGCCCGACCAGTCGAGCGCCACCCGCACCGTCGTCGCCCCGAGCGCCGCCGCGGCGTCGACGTCCGCGAGCTCCGCGCTCGCCGGCTCGGTGAAGCTGATGTCGATCGCGACGCCCCGCTGCTCCAGCGGCACGGCGGCGGGTGCCGCGGCCGCGGGGAGGAGGCTGGCCAGGAGCGCGGCGAGGAGTCCCAACCGGCGGGCAGGCCCCCGACGCACCCCGACAGGACGACGGAGTGCGAACACGCCAACATCATCGGGTGCGACCGCGCCGAACCCGCGGATCGTGCCCGAAAGTCCGAACATCCGTCCCTTTGGGGCAGCGGCGTGGGCGTGCCCTCACTCCTGGAGCGAGCCGTCCAGTGCGTCCGCGCGCGGGACGTGGATCCAGCCCTCCCGCCGGGCCAGCTCGCGCAGCGCGTCCGGCACCGGCTCGCTGCGCCCCAGCGCGACGACCCGGGCGAGCACCGCGGTCACGAACGCGTCGAGCGCGTCCTCGCTGCGCGCGAGCAGCGCCCGCTGCGCCGCGTCGGCCGCCACCCCGGTCGCGTCGAGCAGCGCGGCGGCCAGCGCGGTGCGCGCCGGGTTCTCCGGTGTGGCGCCCCGGTAGCCGGCGGTCGGGCAGCCGAGCGTCGGCGCCCAGCGCACGAGCGCGGCGCCCGGGTAGACCTCGGCGACGAGGCCGCTGCCGTCGCGGTGCACGAGCGCCGGGTCGCGCTCCCCGATCGTGCGCAGCAGGCCCGCGCAGCGCAGCGCGATGTAGGCGATCTTGTCGGTGCTCACCGACAGCGGCCGTTTGCCCGTCTGCGCGATCACGTGCCGGTCGGTCTCGCGCAGGTAGAACGGCTCGCGCCCCGGGCGGTCACCCGCCGCGACCGGGAACCCGTCGCCGTCGTGGTGGGCGCGCACCGCGCGCACGAACGGCTCGGGCCAGCCGAACGGCGCGTCGATCGCGAGCAGCTGCACGCCGTCACCGGCGGCCGCGGCGACGATCGCCGCGTCGTCGACGCCGAGCTCCAGCCGCACGACGCGCGCCGGGCGCTCCCAGCCGATCTCGCACAACGCGGTCTTCTTGTCCTGCGAGGCGAGGTCGACGCCGAGCGTGCTCGTCATCCCGCGATCCTGACGGACCCGGCAGGACGCCGACCGCCACCGGGCGCGTCGCGCCGCCCACCCCGCCCGTGAAGATTCCGTGACGCCACGAACTAGGACAGAACCAGGCCACAAGCGGTCCTACGCTGGCCTGCATGACCTCCACTCCAGCGATCAGCGTCCACGGGCTGATCAAGTCCTTCGGGGACACGCACGCGCTCCGCGGCGTCGACCTCGAGGCGCGCCCGGGCACCGTCCTCGGCGTCCTCGGGCCCAATGGCGCCGGCAAGACCACGACCGTCCGGATCCTCGCGACGCTCATGCAGCCCGACGGCGGCACCGCGCGCGTCGCCGGCCTCGACGTCGTCACCCAGGCCGACGAGCTGCGCCGCACGATCGGGCTCGCCGGCCAGTACGCGGCGGTCGACGAGGCGCTCACCGGCCGCGAGAACCTCACGATGGTCGGCCGCCTCTACGGCGAGAGGCGCGCCGCCGCCAAGCGGCGCGCCGACGAGCTGCTCGAGCGGTTCAGCCTCACCGACGCGGCGGCGAAGGCGGCCAAGGACTACAGCGGCGGCATGCGCCGACGCCTCGACCTCGCCGCCGCGCTCGTCGCGCGTCCCGCCGTGCTGTTCCTCGACGAGCCGACCACCGGGCTGGACCCGCGCAGCCGGCTCGACCTCTGGGCGGCGATCGAGGAGCTCGTCGCCGAGGGCACCACCGTGCTGCTCACCACCCAGTACCTGGAGGAGGCCGACCGTCTCGCCGACCACATCGCGGTGATCGACCACGGCCACGTGATCGCCGACGGCACCGCCGACGAGCTCAAGCGCCGCGTCGGGGGCGAGCGCGTCGAGGTCCGCCTCACCGACGCCGGCCACGCGGGCAACGCCACGCGCGCGCTGCAGCCGCTCAGCGACGAGCCCGTCAGCGCCGACGGCGACCTCGTGCGCGTCGTGCCCCGGCTGACCGAGGGAGCGACCGTCGCGGTCGTCCGCGCGCTCGACGCGCAGGGCGTCGGGGTCGCCGACGTCGCCACCACGAAGCCGACGCTCGACGACGTCTTCCTGACGCTCACCGGCAAGCCGGCCGAGACCGCCGCGGCGGCCGCGACGACCGACCCGACCACCACCGGCGGCCCGGACGGGCCCGCCGCACCCCGGACCACGACCCGCGAGGAGATCCCCGCATGACCCGCCACATCTCCGACACGCTCGTCATCGCCGAGCGCAACCTCGTCCGGCTGCCGCGCACCCCGGACCTGATCATCGCCTTCACCGTCCAGCCGGTGATGTTCGTCCTGCTGTTCGTCTACGTGTTCGGCGGCGCGATCACCACGCCCGGCTACGACTACGTCGACTTCCTCCTGCCCGGGATCATCGTCCAGAACATCGCGTTCGGCGGGTTCATCACCGCGCTCGGGCTCTGCGAGGACCTCAACAAGGGGCTCGTCGACCGCTTCCGCTCACTGCCGATGAGCCGCGCCGCCGTGCTCGCCGGCCGGACCGCGGCCGACATGGTCACGAACACGATCTCGCTGCTCGTGCTCGTCGCCACCGGCCTGGTCCTCGGGTTCGGCTTCGACGCGAGCGTCGTCGAGATCCTGGGCGGCTTCGCCCTGCTGATCCTCTTCGGCTACGCGTTCAGCTGGGTGTTCGCGCTGCTCGGCACGATCGTCTCCACCCCGGAGGCCGCCAACAGCCTCGGCTTCCTCGCGGTCTTCCCGCTGACCTTCATCAGCTCCGCGTTCGTGCCGACCGACTCGATGCCCGCGGGCCTGCAGGCGTTCGCCGACGTCAACCCGTTCACCGTGATGGTCGACGCCATCCGCCACCTGTGGCTCGGCGACCCGTCGGGCAGCGTGCTCGGCGCCATCGCCTGGTCGCTGGCGATCCTCGCGGTCTTCGCCCCGCTGGCCGTCAGCCGCTACCGCAGCGCCAGCGCGCGCTGACGTAGGGTCACGGGCATGACCGCCCCGCTGCGCCCACACCCCGGTTCCGTCGCGGTCATCGGCTCCGGGTTCGGCGGCGCGGTCAGCGCGCTGCGTCTCGCCGAGCAGGGCTGGTCGGTCACCGTGCTCGAGCAGGGCCGCCGCCACACCGACGCCGACCTGCTCGCCGCCCGCACGAGCCTGCGCGACTACCTGTGGGGGCCGGAGCTCGGGGCCCGCGGCTTCTTCTGGCAGCGGGTCTTCGGGCACATGGGGATCATCGGCGCGAGCGGGGTCGGCGGCGGCTCGATCGTCTGGGGCGCCGTGATGCTCGAGCCCGGGGACGCGTTCTTCGCCGACCCCGCCTGGCCCGCCGGGACCGCCTGGCGCGAGGAGCTCGCCGAGCACTACGCCACCGCGCGCCGGATGCTCGGCGTCACCGAGACCCCGGCCCGGGCGCTGTCCGCCCAGGACGACCACCTGCTCGCCGCCGCCACCGCGATGGGCGCGCAGGACACGTTCGGCCGCGTGCCCGCCGCCATCTACTACGGGGACCGTCCGGGCGTCACGACCGACGACCCGTTCTTCGACGGCGCCGGCCCGCCGCGCACGAGCTGCCGGCTGTGCGGCGGCTGCCTGGCGGGCTGCCCGTACGGCGCGAAGAACTCGCTGGACCGCAACTACCTGCACCTCGCCCAGCGCGCCGGCGCGCGGATCCAGGAGCGCACCCGCGTCGACGCGATCGTCCCGCTCCCCGACGGCGGCTACGCGCTGCGCTGCAGCGACCCGTTCGCGCGCGGCCGCGCCCGGCACCGGCCCGACGTGCTCGCCGAGCGCGTCGTCGTCAGCGCCGGCGTCCTCGGCACGATGGAGCTGCTGCTGCGCTGCCGCGACGAGCTCGGCACGCTGCCCCGGATCGGCCCGCGCCTGGGCGCGCACGTGCGCACGAACAGCGAGGCGGTCACCGGGATCCTGCAGCCGCCGGGCTCCCCGTCCCTGACCCGCGGGCCGTCGATCAGCACCGACTTCCACCCCGACGCGCGCACGCACATCACGCAGAACCGCTACGTCGGCGGCGGCACGCTGCTGCGGCTCTCCTACGGGCCGCTCGTCGACGGGGACGACCCGCGCGCCCGCGCGCGCGAGACGCTGCGACGGATCGTCCGCCACCCGATCACCCACCTGCGCACCGTGCTGGCCCGCGACTTCGAGGCGCGCTTCACCGCCCTGACCGTCATGCAGTCGGGGGAGGGGGACCTGCGGCTGCGCTGGGCGCGCTCGCCGGTGCGGCCGTGGCGGCGCGTGCTGCGCTCCGCCCCCGGCAGCGGCCCGGCGGCGCCGAGCTACCTGCCGGTCGCCAACGACGCCACGCGCGCGTTCGCGCAGGCCTCGGGCGGCACGCCGCTGAACCTCACCGTCGAGTCGATCGCGGGCCGCTCGTTCACCGCGCACGTGCTCGGCGGCGCGGTCATCGGCCCGGACGCCGACCACGGGGTCGTCGACGAGCGCCACGAGGTCTTCGGCCATCCCGGCCTCTACGTCGCCGACGCGTCGGTGATCCCCGCCGACGTCGGCGTCAACCCGTCGCTGACGATCACCGCGCTGGCCGAGCGGTTCGCCGCGCGCTTCGGCTCCCCGGAGACGCACGGCGGGGCGACGCCCGCACCGGTGCAGGACGACCTGCCCGCGGGCCTCGCGGCGCTCGCCCGCCGCTGGGCGGTCCTGCCCGCCCCGGACGTCGCGAGCCTCGAGGGCGACTGGCGGGCGACGTTCGTCGGCCCGGCCGTGCTGCGCGCCGTCGCGCCGCGCGGCGTCGGCGCGCTGGGCCTGCCGCGGTGGTGGGGCAAGCGGTTCGACGCCCACGGCAGCGGCATCAACCTCGTTGACGACGGCCACCGCGAGCACCAGCCGATGACCGCGACCGTCGCCCCGTCGGCGATCGACGGCCGCCCGGTCCTGCTCGTCACCTACCCGCCCGACGCGCCGCTGCCCTGGCGGCACGTGCGCGACGAGCTGCGCCAGCTCCCCGACGGCCGGATGCTCGCCATGTCCGCGATCGCCACCGGACCGCTCACCCGCGGGCTGCCGTTCGTCCTGGCGCGGGACGGACGGACGAATGTGCGATCTCACCGGGCGCCCGCCGCGCCGTAGAAGGGGGCACGGCCAAGGTTCCCCCGGCGCCGCCGCGCAGCCCATGACCCGCACCCTCCCCCGCGCGCCCGACCGGCCGCGCTCGCGCTCGGCCTCCTCGGGGCGGCCTGGCTGCTCGTCCACGTCGTCGACGTGCACCAGACCATGGAGCTCGTCCTCCTGGCCGCCGTCAGCGTCGCCGTCATCCAGGCGCTGCGGCTCCGCGGGGCGCTCACGGTCGCCCGTGACGCCGGGGAGCAGGCGCTGCTCTCCGGCGCACAGGCCCGCGCGCTGCTCGCCAACGCGCCCGCGGCGATCTACTTCCGCGACCGCGAGGATCGCTTCGTCTTCGCCAACGACACCGCCGCCCGGATGGTCGACCCGGCCGGACGCGAGCTCGTCGGCCGGACCCTCGACGACCTCGTTCCCCCGGAGGTCGCCCGGTCGCTGCGCGCCCACGAGCGCATCGTGCTGCACGAGGGCCGCGAGATCCGCCACGAGCAGGTCGCCCCGCACGCCGACGGCACCGACCACACGTTCCTGGTCACGAAGTTCCCGGTCCGTGACGACGACGGGGCGATCGTCGGGCTCGCCGGCGTGACGCTCGACATCACCGACACGAAGCAGGCGCAGGAGGGCCGCCGGGCCGCCGAGGAACGGTTCCGCGGCGCGTTCCACGGGGCCCCGATCGGCATGGCGATCGTCGACCTCGACGGTCGCTACGTCGAGGTGAACCGGGCGCTGTGCCAGCTGCTCGGTCGCAGTGAGGAGGACCTGCTGGGCCGGACCGTGCACTCGATCACGCACCCTGACGACGTCGCCGCGAGCATCCGCGCGATCGAGCGGACGCTCGCGGGCGAGCAGCGCTCCTACGCGCTGGAGAAGCGGTACCTGCACCTCGACGGCCATCAGATCTGGGTGGCACTGCACGGCACGGTCATCCGCGACGCCGAGGGCTGCCCGACCGCGATGCTCCGCCAGGTCCAGGACATCACGCTACGCCGCGAGACCGAACAGCGGTTGCGCCACCAGGCCGACCACGACCCGCTCACCGGGCTGCTGAACCGCCGGCGGTTCGAGGAGGAGGTCGCGGCGGCCGTCGTCCGCGGGACTGGCGCGCTGATGGTTCTCGACCTCGACCACTTCAAGCTCGTCAACGACACCCGCGGCCACCACGCGGGCGACCGGCTGATCACCGCGGTCGCCGCCACGCTGCGCAACCGCCTCGCCGACGGCGACGTCGTCGCGCGCCTGGGAGGCGACGAGTTCGGAGTCCTCCTGCCCACCGCCGACCGCGAGGAGGCCGAGGTGGTCGCCTCCGCGATCGTCCGCGACATCGAGGCGACGGTGTCCGGGGCCGCGCGCGGCGTGACCTGCAGCCTCGGCATCGCGCTGCTCGATCCGCTGCTGTCCGGCGAGCAGGCGCTCGTGCGTGCCGACCTCGCGATGTACGAGGCGAAGGAGAACGGCCGCGACCGCTGGGCGCACTACGCCGCCGACGACGCCCCGCAGCCGCGCATGAAGACCCGCCTGGACTGGGTGCAGCGCCTGCGGGACGCGCTGGACGAGGAGCGGTTCGTGCTCGACGCGCAGCCGATCCTCGACCTGCGGACCTCCGAGGTCCGCCAGCACGAGCTGCTCGTGCGCATGCGCGACGACGAGCGCGGACGGATCCTCCCCGGCGAGTTCCTCGAGGCCGCCGAGCAGTTCGACCTCGTCCAGGAGCTCGACCGCTGGGTCGTCGGCCGCGCGATCGACCTCATCGCCCGGCACCGGGCCGCCGGTCAGGAGCTCGTGCTCGAGGTGAACCTCTCCGGCAAGTCGCTCACCGAGGACCGGTTGCTCGCCCTCGTCGAGCGGCGGCTGCACGAGACGGGCGTCCCCGCCTCCAGCCTGATCTTCGAGATCACCGAGACGGCGGCGATCGCGAACATGGCGGCGGCCCGGCGGTTCGCCGAGCGGCTGCAG
Organism: Conexibacter sp. W3-3-2; assembly: GCF_009707605.1. Lineage (NCBI taxonomy): Bacteria > Bacillati > Actinomycetota > Thermoleophilia > Solirubrobacterales > Conexibacteraceae > Conexibacter > Conexibacter sp. W3-3-2. The sequence goes on from NZ_WLYW01000001.1 coordinate 4,098,118, forward strand.
GCGCTCGGCTGCCGCTTCGCGCTGGACGACTTCGGGGCGGGCTTCGGCTCCTTCTACTACCTCAAGCACCTGCCGTTCGACTACCTGAAGATCGACGGCGAGTTCATCCGCGACTGCCTCGACGACGAGACCGACCGGCTCGTCGTCGCCGCCGTCGTCGACATGGCGACCGGGATGGGCAAGCAGACGATCGCCGAGTCCGTGGTGGACGACCGCTCCGCCCGCTTCCTGCGCCGCCAGGGCGTCGACTTCGCCCAGGGCTTCGGCGTCGGCCGGCCGCGGCCGGTCGAGGAGATCCTCGCCGTCTAGCCGCGAGCCTGCGCCGCCGTGACCGGCCGGCGGTAGCGCAGCGCCACGAGGATCGCGGTCCCGCTGCCGCACAGGCCGACCGCGTTGGCGACGATCAGCGCCGCGTTCCCGAGCGCGACCCCGTAGCTCAGCCAGGCGATCCCGCCGCAGAACAGCACGGCGAGGAACCCGAGGCTCACGTCCTGCGCGGACCGTCGCTCGTGGACCCGGCGCGCCTGCAGCAGCGGGCTCGCGCCCATGCCGACCCCGAAGGCGGCCGCGAGCACCGCGAGGACATCGGTGGGATCCATGCCCGGCATGGTGCATGATCGGCGCTCCATGCGGATCACGGTCACCAACGTCTTCGTCGACGACCAGCGCAAGGCGCACGCCTTCTACACGGAGGTCCTCGGGTTCGTCACCAAGCACGACGTGCCGATGGGGGACTTCTCCTGGCTGACCGTCGTCGGCCCGGGCGAGCAGGACGGCGTCGAGCTGCTGCTCGAGCCCGCCGACCACCCGGCCGTCGGGCCGTTCCGTCAGGCGCTCCGGGAGGACGGCATCCCGTACACGTCGTTCGGCGTCGACGACGTCCACGCCGAGCACGAGCGGCTCGTCGGCCTCGGGGTCGAGTTCACGCAGGAGCCGACGCAGGCGGGCCCGGTCACGATCGCGGTGTTCGACGACACCTGCGGCAACCTCATCCAGATCGCCAGCCAGGCCTGACGCAGCTCAGCGGTCGGCGATCGCCCACACCTCCCCGGACTCCGACCCGACGTACAGGGCCCCGTCGCTCCCCAGGGCGGGGTAGGACTCCACGCTCGCGCCGGTGTCGACGTCAAACAGCAGGCGGCCCGTCCGGGCGAAGCCGTACACGTGGCCGGGGCGCGTGCCGACGTAGACGCGACCGTCCCGGTCGGTCACCGGCATCGTCCAGACCCCGACCGCGCGCAGTCGGGCGCTGCGCGCCAGGCCCACGTAGCGGGCCACCACCCGCCCGGTGCGGACGTCGACGACGGTGGTCCGGCCCCGATGATCGCCCCACAGCGCCTGCCCGGCGCGCGTCACCGCGGGGGAGGAGTACGTCAGGGCGCCGCGGCGTACGCGCCAGCGGACACGGCCCTCGCGCGACACGCCGTACTGGTACGGGTCGTTGGAGCCGATCACGACCGTGCCGTCCGGCCCGACCGCCGGGGACACCTCGACCAGGTCGCCCGTCCGCACGCGCCAGCGCACGCGCCCGCTGCGCGGCTCGTCGCGCACCGCGACGAGATCGTTCGCGGCGGTCCCGTAGATCGTCCCGTCGGGGCCGACCGCCGGGCTCCCGTACGACGGGCCGGACCCCAGGCGCAGCCGCCAGCGCTCGCGCACCGCGGCCGTCGTGACCTCGAGGGCCCGCAGCTCCCCGCCCATGTCGGCGACGTACACCGACCGCCCAGGACCGCGGACCGGGGAGAGCACCATCGCGCCGAACTGCACCCGCCAGCGCTCGCGGCCCTCCGCGTCGAGCGCGAACAGGGTGTTCTGCGGGCCCGGCCACAGGATCAGGTCGTCCCCGAGCACGAGTGGGCTCGTCGACAGGTCGATCCCGTAGGAGCCCTGACCGTCGAACGTCCAGCGGTCCCGGCCGGTCGCGGGGTCGAGCGCGTGCAGGACCCCGGCGTTGGAGGCGGCGAGCACCGACCCGTCGGCCGCGAGGACCGGGCCCGGGACGGCCGCGCCCTCCAGTCGCCGGCGCCAGCGCACCCGTCCCGTCTGCGGACCCGTCACGGGCGCCGAGCCGCTGTGCGCCGGGTCGTGACCGGCCATCGGCCAGGCCGAGGCCGGGGCGGGCACCGGCGTGGGAACCGGGACGGCGGTGCTCGCCGGCGCGATCGTGCGGTCGTCCCGCGGCGCGACCACGACGGGCGCGGCGTCCGCGGCGCCGTTCCCGGGGCGCCCGTCCTGGCCCGCACAGCCGGCCAGCACGACGCACACGAGGACGAGCACGGGAGCGGGCGAGCGGCGCGCCGGGCGGAGGGGGTCCATGGATCGGACGGTAGGCGGGAGATCTGAACGGACGGTGACGGGACGTCGGCACGCCTGGGATTGCGGTCACCCCCGAGCGGGTACGAGGGCGCGCAGTGTCGTTCCTCTCCCACGATCCGCACCCCTGGCCCGAGCGCACCTGGCGGCGCACCGAGGACGGTCTGCTGCGCCCGCGCAGCACCGTGCTCGTCGCCGGCGAGGACGACCTGCCCGTCGCCGTCCTGCGCCGCTGCGTGCGCTGCGACGACGTGATCGTCGCGGGTCCGCTCGTCACGCTCGAGGACGTGCTGCCCGAGGCGCGCGAGCTCCGCCCCGACCTCGTCCTGCTGTGCGGCACGACCGACGACCCGCGCCTGCACGCCGCGATGCACGCCCTCTACGCCGGCGGTGGCCCGTCGCGCGTCGCGCTGCTCGTGCGGCTCGGCAGCCTCGTGCGCTGCCTGCCGATGGGCGACTTCGACCCGGCGCTCGACCGCCTGCTGCTGCACCTCGCGGGGGAGACCGCCGAGGGTCGCGCCGCCCGCTGAGTCGCCGCGGTCAGACCGCGGGCCGCGTGACCGCGGGCCCGCGCGCGACGAGCAGCGCCGGCAGCAGGCAGAGCGCCAGCACGCCGCCGAGCAGCGCCAGGCCGACGTAGTCGGTGGCGGCGACGACGAAGCCGCTGCCCATCCCGCCCGTCGCCCCGGCGAGCGCGACCCCGAGGTCGACCCGGCCCTGCGTCCGCGCGCGCTCCGCGAGCGGGACCGCGTCGGTCACCAGCGCCGTGCCCGCGACGAGCCCGAGGTTCCACCCCAGGCCCAGCAGCACCAGCGCGACCGCGAGGATCCCGACCGAGTCCGCCGGGGCGAGCGCCGCGACGCCCCCGGCGAGCACGAGCGTCGCCGACCCCGCGGCGAGCACCGGCCGGCGCCCGACCCGGTCGACGAGCTGGCCGGTGAGGGGAGAGGGGAGGAACATCGCCGCGACGTGCAGCGAGATGACGAAGCCCGCCGCGCCGACCCCGTGGCCGTGGTCGCGCATGTGGACCGGCGTCATCGTCATCACCGCGACCATCACGAGCTGCGTGACGATCATGCCCGCCGCCGCGAGGCGCAGGGTCGCAGTCGCCTCCTGCGCCTGCGCGTCGGCGGCCCGCGCGGCGGCGGCGTCGGTCGCGGTCGGCGCTGCGGCCGTCGGTGGCGCGGCGGCCTCCTCGGCCGCCCAGGCGCGGGCGGTCAGCAGCGGGTCGGGACGCAGCAGCACGGCGACGGCCACGGCGGCGAGCGCGTACGCGCTGCCCGCCAGCAGGAACGGGCCCGCGAGCTCCCGGATGCCGAGCTCGCGGGCGAGGCTGCCGGTCGGCTCGACGAGGTTCGGCCCGATCACGGCGCCGAGCGTCGTCGCGACGAGCACCGTGCTCACCGCGCGGCCGCGCCGCTCGGGGTCGGCGAGGTCGGCCCCGGCGTAGCGGGCCTGGAGGTTCGTCGCGGACCCGGACCCGTAGAGCACGAGCGCGACGAACAGCAGCGGCACGTGGTCGATCGCCGCCGCGACCACCACGCCCGCGGCGCCGACCGCACCGACCGCGTAGCCGGCGGCGAGACCGGGCCGCCGACCGGACCGGTCCGACAGCCGCGCGACGAGCAGCGCGGCGGCCGCCGCACCCCCGGTCAGCAGCGCGGCGGGGACCCCGGCGGCGCTCGTGGTCCCGAGCATGTCCTCCGCCAGCAGCGCCCCGACGGTGATCCCGGCGGCGAGGCCCGCCCCCGCCAGGACCTGGGCGAGCAGCAGCACCCGCAGCACGCGCCGCTGGACCGCGCCGCGGGCCCCCGCGTCGGCGTGCGCCCCGCTCACGACGGGACCGGCGTGGCGGCGCCACGGGGGCCCGCGCCCGCCTGCGCCGCGGCGTCGAGCACGACCGCGAGCACATCCGCCGCCGGGCGTGCGGGGTCGTCGAGCAGGGCGTCCAGCCGCGCGCCGGTCAGCGCCCGGACCTTCTCGCCCAGCTGGTCGGCGCTCATCGGCCGCTGCGGCGAGCCGAGCGCCGCCTCCACGCGCGCGACCTCGATCTCCCCGCTCGCGGTCTCGTGCACGAGCACCGCCTCGGACTGCAGCAGCGTCTCGTCGGTGACGACGCGCACCCGCCGGGCGTCCGCGCGCACGCCGCCGTCGACGACCGCGAAGTCCTCGAGCCGCGCGGGCGCGCGGCCGTGGCGCAGCGCGAACGCCGTGCAGTACGGGATCGAGAACTTCGCCGCCAGGCCGTCGGTGACGTCGTCGAGCGCCGCCGCCCGGCGCGACACCGGGTGCACGACGATCGTCACGGTCCGCAGCCGCGGGCCTGCGAGCGTGACCCCGCGGCCCGCCGCCTGGACCGCGCACTCGATCGCCCCGTGGGTCTGCAGGCAGCACGGGTACGCCTTGATCCACAGCTCGTCGAAGGCGCTGGGTCGCTCGCTCTCGGCGGTGCTCGCGAAGGTTGCGCCGAACGCCTCCTCGAAGCCCGCGGCGCCGCGCTCGACCGCGCTCGCGCCGACCGTCGCGCCCGCGGCGGCGAGCCGCGCGGCGCGGACCCCGTCGGCGGCGGCGAGCCCGACCTGCAGCGCCTTGCCGTCGCTGCCGAACGCGGCCCGCAGCCCGCCCGCGCGCAGCAGCGCCAGGGCACCGGCGGTGCGCGCGTCGGCGCCCAGCAGGGCCGCGGCCGCGACGGCGGCGCCGAGCACGCCGCCGACCGCGGTGGGGTGCCAGCCGCCGTCGTAGAGCGCCGGGTGCGACGCCGCGGTCAGCGCAGCCATCGCCTCGACCCCGGCGGCGTACGCGTCGAGCAGCGCGCCGACCGGCGCGTCCTGCCGTGCGGCGAGCGCCAGCGCGGCGGGGGCGACGGCGGCGCTCAGGTGCGCGAGGCCGGGCTCGTAGGTGTCGTCGAAGTCCAGGACGTGCCCGGCGGTGCCGAGCACGGTGACGTCGTCCTCGGTCGCGGCGGCGGCGCGGACGGCGCGGCTGTCGGCCCCGGCGACCGCGCAGGCCAGCCAGTCCCGGAAGGCGTCGGCGACGGCGACGGTCACCGCGGCCGCAGCCCGGTCAACGCGCCGCGCAGCGCGGTGGCGACGGTGGCGTCGAGGTCGTCGGTCTCCAGCATCCCGGCCCCGGCGAGCGAGGCGAGCCCGTGCAGGAGCGGGAACAGCACGGCGACCGCGTCGTCGACCGCGCCCGCGAGCTCGCCGTCGACCCGGCCCTCGGCGAGCAGCTCGAGCATCACCGCGAACGCCTGCTCGGCGGCCTCGTGCAGCGGGCCGTCGGGGTCGAGCTTCTTCGCCGCGAACATCAGCTCGAGCAGCGCGGCGTCGCGCACGGCGAACGCGACGTACGCCTGGGCGACCCGCTCCAGCCGCGCCGCGTAGGGGCCGCGGCCGTCGCCGGCGGCCGCCTCGAGCGTCGTGCGGAGGCGCTCGAAGCCGCGCTGGGCGAGGCCGTCGAGCAGCGCCTGCCGGTCGGGGAAGTGGCGGCGCGGGGCGGCGTGGCTGACCCCGGCGTCACGGGCGACCTCGCGCAGCGACAGCGCGGCGACCCCGCGGTCGCGCACCGTGTCCAGCGCGCGGTCGAGCAGCTCCTCGCGGAGGTTGCCGTGGTGGTAGGGGCGGGTCGCCACGTCGGGCAGTTTACCGCGCGGGGCTCTGAAGTTGTCATTGACACCATTGTTTGCAGTGGCTACATTGGCGGCCATGTCCACCTCCTCCTGGCTCTCCGCCAATCTCCCCGACCAGTCCGGCCGCACCATCGTCGTCACCGGCGCCAGCAGCGGCATCGGCGCCACCGCCGCCCGCCACCTCGCCGCCGCCGGCGCGCACGTCGTCCTCGCCGTCCGCGACGTCGCCAAGGGGCAGGCCGTCGCCGACACCCTCCCCGGCTCGACCGAGGTCCGCCGGCTCGACCTCGCCGACCTCGCCTCCGTCCGCGCGTTCGCCGAGGGCTTCGGGGACGGCGACACGATCGACGTGCTCGTCAACAACGCCGGCGTCATGGCGCTGCCCGAGCAGCGCACCGCCGACGGCTTCGAGATGCAGATCGGCACCAACCACCTCGGGCACTTCGCGCTGACGAACCTGCTGCTGGGACGCGTGACCGCCCGCGTCGTCTCCGTCGCCTCCTCCGCCCACCGCGCCGGGCGCATCCGCCTCGACGACCTCAACTGGGAGGAGCCGGGCAGCTACGACCGCTGGCGCGCCTACGGCCAGTCGAAGCTCGCCAACCTGCTGTTCACCAGCGAGCTGCAGCGCCGCCTCGCCGCCGCGGGCTCGCCCGTCATCGCGACCGCCGCGCACCCGGGCTACAGCGCGACGCACCTGCAGGGCCACACCGGCAGCCGCCTGCAGGGCGCGCTGATGGCGATCGGCAACCGCATCGTCGCCCAGGACGACGCCGCCGGCGCCCTGCCCACCGTGCACGCCGCCGTCGCCGACATCCCCGGCGACAGCTACGTCGGCCCCAACGGCCCGTTCGAGCTGCGCGGCACGCCGAAGCTCGTCGGCCGCACCGACGCCGCCAAGGACGCCGACGTCGCCGCGCGCCTGTGGACGCTGTCGGAGGAGCTGACCGGCGTGCGCTGGCCGCTGGACGCGGCGTCCCGGATCACGGTGTGATCACCACGTGAGCCTGCCGGGGCGGGATACTCCCGTCCCGTGGCCCGTCTCCTGCTCCCGCTCCTGGCCGTCCTGGCCCTCGTGGCGCTCGCCGTCGGCGTGCCGCCGGACCGCTCCGGCCCGCGCAGCGCCGACGCGCAGGGCCAGGGCCCGCAGGACGACGCGACCCGCCCGCTCGTCTACGTCTTCTCCTTCGACGCCACCGACGGCGACCGCGCGATCGACCAGGGCCGCGCCCCGTTCCTCGCCTCGATGGTCCGCGGCGAGGAGGGCGCCCGCTCGACCTACTACCGCGACTCGCGCGGGATCATGGTCTCGGAGACGAACCCCAACCACACCGCCATGGCCACCGGCGCCTACGGCGAGCGGTCCGGCATCCCCGGCAACACGTTCGCCGTCTACGACGAGGCCGCGCGCCGGACCTGCCCGGCGGAGGGCGGCGACCCGAACGGCCCGATGGTCACCAGCGGCGAGGCGTCCACCTGCCTGCTGGCCGAGACGTTCTTCGCGGCGCTCAAGCGCCAGGCGCCCGACGTCGTCACCGCCGGGATCTTCGGCAAGCCCAAGCTCGGCCGGATCTTCTCGACCCGCACCGTCGACCCGCAGGCCTACGACGCCGACCACCTGTGGGCGCCCTGCGAGGGCTCATCCGACGATCCCCCGTACTGCCGCAGCGTCGCCGTCGACCCGGTGCAGCGCTACACCAACGACGTCGTCGTCATGGACGAGGTCCTGCGCACCGTCCGCGAGGGCGTCCCCGCCGACGGCGCCACGCGCCGCCCGAACCTCACGTTCGTGAACTTCCCCACGATCGACCAGCTCGGCCACTTCACCGGTGCGGGCCCCGTGTACGAGACCGCGATCGGCAACGCCGACCAGCAGCTGCGCCGCTTCGTCGCCCAGCAGAAGCAGCTCGGCCTGTGGGACCGCACGACGATCTTCGTCGTCTCCGACCACTCGATGGACACGACCACGAAGCTCGCGCCCAACGCGATCGCCTCGTCGTTCGGCGCCGACGCCGACGCCGTCGAGATCGTCCTCAACGGCAGCGTCAACATGGTCTACCTCAAGGACCGCAACCGGCCCGACCGCGACGCGCTGCTCGCCCGCCTGCGCGCCGCCGCCCTGACCAACCCGCGCGTCGACGAGGCGCTGTACCGGCTGCCCAACGCCGCCGACGGGGACACCCGCCACACCCTCGACGGCGTCCACCCGGGCTGGAAGATCGCCGGCGAGCGGACCGGTGACCTGCTCGTCACCGCCAAGCCCACCGAGAAGTTCGGGGACGGGATCCCGGGCGGCATCAACCCGCTCAGCGGCAACCACGGCGCGCCGCAGACGCTCGACCACATGTTCGCGATCGTCGGCGGCGACCCGCGCATCCGCCAGCAGGCGATCGCCTCCGAGAAGGTCGACCCCGTCCGCTTCAGCGACACGGTCGAGAACCCTGGGTCCTCCGAGCAGGTCGACGTCGCCCCGACCGTCATGGCCCTGTTCGGCAGCCGCCCGCCCGCGCAGGCGCAGGGCCGCGTGCTCGACGAGGCGTTCTCGTCGCTGCCGCGCGTCGCCGGCTCGTGCACGGTGCCGACCGCGCTGCGCGGCTTCGCCGTCCTGCCCGACGGGCGCGGCGTCCGCGTCACGCTGCCGCGCACCGCCGGGACCACCTTCGCGGTCGACGTGTTCCGCCAGTCCGCGGGCCGTCGCGCGATCGCCAACGCCCCCGCGGCCCGCTTCCGGCGCAGCGCGAGCTTCCGCTGGGACGGGCGCGGCGCGCTCGACGGCTCCTACCTCGTGCGCGTGCGCGCGCTGCGCGGGACGACGACGGTCGACACCCGACGGATCGCGCTCGTGCGCCGCGCCGGGCGGTTCGTCGGCGCCGCCGCCCCCGAGGCGCCGCGCTCGTGCGGCACGATCGCCAAGGCGAAGCTCGACCGCACCGCGTTCGGCGGGACGCGCGGCACCGCCCTGCGGGTGAGCCTGCGCCTCAACCGCGACGCGCGCGTGCGCGTCGAGCTGCGCGACGCACGCGACCGCGTCGTGCGCACGCTCGGCGACCGCACCCGCCGGGCCGGCGCCACGCAGCGCCTGACGGTCCGCGCCGCCGGGCTGCGCCCCGGGACCTACCTGGTCCGGATCCGGGCGACCGCCGGCGGGCGCACCGTCACGCGCAATCTCGGCGCGACCCGCCTGTGATCGCCCGCCTGCGGCGCGCGCTCGACGCGCGCGCCGGGCGCTGCGCGCGCTGTGGGCGATCCCGGCCGGCCGGCTCGCGCTCACCGCGGTCGGGGTGATCGCCGCCGCCACCGCCCTCGGGCTGTTCGTCCTGTGGCCCGGTGACGGCGCGGTCGCGGGCTCGAGCCCCGGGGCGGACGCGCGCGGCGCGGAGGTGGTGGCGGTCGGCACCGACGGCTGCCGTCCGGAGCTCGGCCCGGGCTGCCGCACGCTGCGCATCGAGCTCGACGGGCGCGCGAGCACCGCGACGTTCGCGGGCGACGCGCTGACCCCGCTGCCCGAGCCGGGCGCGCGGATCCGCGTCGTGCCCGCCGTCCCCGTCGGGGCGGGGGAGGGGGCGACGCCGCCCTGGGTGTTCCTCGACTACGACCGGCGCGCGCCGCTGCTGCTGCTGTCGCTGCTGTTCGCCGTCGTGATCGTCCTGCTCGCGCGCCGCCGCGGGCTGCTCGCGCTGATCGGCCTGGGGGCGAGCCTCGCGCTGCTCGCGACCTTCGTCGTCCCCGCGATCCTCGACGGGCGGCCGCCGATCGCGGTCGCGCTCGTCGGGGCGGTGGCGATCCTGCTCGTCACGCTCGCGCTCGCGCACGGCGCCAGCTCGATGACGCTCGCGGCGATCATCGGCTCGGCCTGCACGCTGGTGCTGACCGCGCTGCTCGCGACGCTCGCGGTCGACGCCGTGCAGCTCACCGGCCTGGTCTCCGAGCAGGCGTTCGTGCTGCGCGTCGCCTCCGACGGGGAGATCGAGCCGCAGGGGCTGCTGCTCGCCGGCATGGTCATCGGGGCGCTCGGCGTGCTCGACGACGTCACCGTCAGCCAGGCGTCCGTCGTCGCGGCGCTGCGCCGGGCCGCCCCGTCGATGCCCGCGCGCACCCTCTACGCCGAGGCGCTGCGCGTCGGCCGCGACCACCTCGCCGCGACGGTCAACACGCTCGCGCTGGCCTACGCGGGGGCGGCGCTGCCGATCCTGCTCGTGTTCTCCACGGTCGGCACGAGCCTCGGCGACGCGGTGAACCGCGAGATCGTGGCCCAGGAGGTCACGGCGCTGCTCGTCGGCTCGATCGGGCTGGCGTGCGCCGTGCCGCTGACGACCGCGGTCGCGGTCGCGCTCGCACGGCGCGTGCCGACCGAGCTGCTGGGCGACGCCCACGCCGGGCACGCCCATTGACGGTCAGCTGCGGCGCCCCCGGCGCTTCTTCTCGCCCTCGGGACGCGGCTCGGGCTTGGGGTACTTCGCCCGCTCCTCGGGGGTCATCTGACGGACGGTGAGGGAGCCGCTCTCGATCTGCGCCTCCATCTCCTCGAGCTTCTTGGCCCGGGCGTCCGCCTGTCGCTGCTGCTGGGGGCTGAGCTTCGTCATGATCCGCACAATCCTAGCGCGTCGCCGCGGTGTTCCCGAACCGCTTTTCGGCGCGTCGGGCGGCCACCGGGGGTCTTGAGGTGGGTGGACGGACGTCCGATGCACCGTTCACCACTTCTGACGATCAACGGGGCATGCCCCCCGAAGAGCCGTTCCCCCTCACCCCCGACGAGGAGCTCGCCGCCGACCGACTGCTCGTCGAGCTGCTCGCCGAGCGCCTCAACACCGTCGACCTCGGAGCCGGTACGGCGGCCCGCGACGACGCACCGGCGCACGAGCTGCGGCCTCCGGCCGCGGCCGCCGGCTGACGACGCACGGCGGCGCCGCGCCGGACCGCCTGGGGGCAGGCAGGTCCGGCGTGGCGCCGCACGGCGTCAGAGCCCGGCGGGATGGCGGCTCGTGAAACCGCCGCGCCGCCCGATGACCGGGCGCCAGCGCACGCCCTTGCGCCCGCCGCGGTCCCCGACCGCGCTCGTGTCCAGGCGCAGCCCGGCGACCTCGAGGTACACGTGCCCGCGGTTGGCGTGCACCGACACCCAGCGGCCCGCGCCCCGGCTGCCCCAGCGCGCCAGCGACCCGCTCACCAGCGGCGCGCGCAACAGCCCGGTGCGGATCAGCGCGTAGCTCACCGCGCCGCTGCAGTCGTAGCCGCGGTCCCTCAGCTTCGCGTGGCCGCCGCCCCACTTGTACGGCTTGCCGACGATCTCGTTGGCCGCCGCGATCAGCTGCCGCACGCGCTTCGGGGCGCCGCGCGGGATCGCCGCCTTCCCGTCCCGGCGCACGTACGCGACCGTCCCGGGGATGGTCTTCGTCGTCGGCACCGGGATCGTCGGCAGCAGCGGCTCGGGGTCGACCTCCGGCTCGTCGTCGACCGGCAGGTCGCCGTCGGTGACGCCGGGCAGCGGCAGGTCGTCCAGGCCCGTCCCCGGGTCGCTCTGCGGGGGCGTCACGTCCTGGACGGGCGCGTCGGGGTCGTCCTCCTCCCACCACGGGATCTCCGCGCCGGGATCGTCGGGCACGTGCCGCTGCGCAGAGGCGACGGCGGCCGGACCGAGCAGGCCGAGCAGGAGAACGGCGACGAGCAGCGCGGTTGCGCGGGAGAGCATGAGGAGGTCCTCGGCACGAGGCGCCCGTGGCTGGAGTCGCGGTCCAGGCGGCCTGGACGCGTTCTTCGCCCGCGCTTCAGGAGATCGAGCGCACCGCGACCGAGAAGGTGGCGGTGTACCGCTCGCCGGGCGCCGCGTGCTGCAGCCCGACGCCGCTGACGAGCGCGTTCGTCGGCGCGGTCATCGGCTCCCAGGCGAGGAAGTCCTCGCCGCGGGGGGGCCCACAGGTGGCCGATCGGGTAGCCGTCCGCCGCCGCGAACCGCACCCGCAGCTCGCGGCCGCCACCGCGCAGCACGACGTCCCCGTCCCAGCCGTCGTACTCGGCGTCCAGGTCGCGGCCGTCCAGCGGCCCCGGGGCGATCACGACGGTCTGCCGGTCGCCGGTCGGGATCCCGCGGTCGTCCAGGACCAGCTCGCGACTCAGCGGCAGCCGGACCTGCAGCGCGCCGCGCGGCACGCCGGGCAGCGTGAACAGCGGGTGCCAGCCGAAGGCCACCGGCACCGGCACGTCCCCCGTCGCGGTCAGCACGGTGATCACCTCGAGGCCCGTGCCGCGCAGCTCGACCGTCACCTCGAGCTCGTGCGGGAACGGGAACACCGCCAGCAGCGCCTGGTCCGCGGTCACGGCGGCACGCAGCCGCTGCTCGCTGCGCTCCCGCACCGTCCACTCCTGGCCGACGAGCACCCCGCCGCCGTCCTTGGGCAGCCCGACGTCCCCGCCCTTGACGGTCGCCGCGTCGAGCGCCACGTCCCCGTAGCGCAGCCCGTCGAGCCGGTTGGCCCACGGGGCCAGCAGCGGGATCCCGAACGCCGACCCCTTCGCCAGGTACGCGTCGAGGCCGCCGCGCTGGCCGAGCAGCTCGCCGCCCCGGTGGCGCAGCGAGGCGCCGACCATCCCGTGCTCCGGCAGCCAGGTGGTCTCGAGGTCGCCGCAGCGCAGGGTGACGGGCACGCCGCGAGTCTCGCGTACGCGCGCGCAGATCGACAACCCCGGTAGCCTCGATGCAGCATGGGTTGGAGAGCCGACCTCACGCGCGACCTGTTCCGCGTCTACGAGACCGAGGGCGCGTCCGCCTTCTTCGACCGGGTCCCGGAGGACGTCGTGTGGACGCCGATGGTCCCCGGCCGCAGCTTCGTCGGCCGCGAGTTCATGGAGTTCCTCCAGGAGGAGGGCCGCCGCGGCGAGGCCCGCGAGCACCAGGTCCTCGAGATCGACGAGCTCGGCGAGCACCACGTGCTCGTCAGCGGCGCCCTGCAGGTCCGCTCCCGCGACCTGCACGTCGACGTCCAGCCCTGCTGGCTGTTCCGCTTCGCCGACCGCCGGCTGCGCGCCATGACCTCCTACCCGACGCGCGGCGCGGCGCTCGCGGCGTTCGACGCCCTCCCGCCCCAGGAGCGATGAGCACGCGGGAGCGGTTCGGCGTCCTCGCCGAGCTCACGACGATCTTCACCTGGTCGGGGACGGCCGACGGGCACCTCGAGTTCTGCAACGAGGCGTGGCTCGCGTTCCGCGGTCGCACGCTCGAGCAGGAGCTCGGCCTCGGCTGGATGGAGGGCGTGCACCCCGACGAGGTGCAGCGCGTGCGGGCGCTCGCGCTCGAGGCCTACCGGCGCGAGCTGCCGTTCGACCACGAGTACCGGATCCTCGACGCGACCGGCCGCTACCGCTGGATCCTCGACCGCGGCGAGCCCCGCCGGGATGCCGACGGCACCGTCATCGGCTACCACGGCACCGCGCTGTCGATCGACGACCGGGTCCGCGCCGAGCAGGCCACCTCGATCCTCTCCGAGGTCGGGCGCCTCGCCGCCGCCGCCGAGCACCCGACCGACGCGCTCGAGGAGATCGCCCGCGCGACGATCCCGTGGCTCGGCGACGTCTGCGTCATCGACCTGCTCGACGGGAAGGGGGGCCTGGACCGTGCCGTGCTCGCGCACCGCGACCCCGAGCGCGAGAAGGTCGCCCGGCGCCTGGCCGGCCCGCAGCAGCACTCGCCGCTGTTCGACGTGCTCCGCGCCGGGCAGGCCGTCCTGCTGCGCCACGACGCCGAGACGTTCGCCGACGCGGGCGCCCCCGAGGACCGGGAGTCCCGGCTGGGCTTCGCGCTGCGCAGCAGCATCGTCGCTCCGATCAGCGCGCGCGGTCATGACCACGGGGTGATGACGTTCGGCTCCCACGAGCCCGACTTCCACGAGGGCACCGACGACCTCGCGCTCGCCGAGGAGGTCGCGCGCCGCGTCGCGCTGGCGCTCGACCACGCCGCCTCGCTGCAGGCCGCGGTCGCGGCGCGGGAGACGGGGGAGGCCACCCGCGTGGACCTCCAGACCGCCCTGGACCGCGCGAGCCTGCTCGCCGACATCAGCGGCGTCCTGGAGTCCTCGCTGACGCTCGACCCGACGCTCGACCACGTCGCCGAGCTCGTCGCGGGCCGGCTCGCCGACGCGGTCGCCATCGACGTCGTCGACCTCGCCGGGCGCACCGCCCGGCGCGGGGCAGCGTCCGTCCTCCCGCACCTGCTCGACCCCGCCCGCGAGGCGGCCCGCGACGGCCGGCGGCTGCTGACGCTGCCGCTCGCGCGCTCCGAGCGCGCGCTCGGGGCCATGACGTTCGTCTGGCGGCCCGGCCGCGGGCCGCGCAGCGGCGACCTCGCCCTGCTCGACGAGATCGCGCGCCGCGTCGCGCTGGCCGTCGACGCCGCGCTGCTGTTCGCCGACCGCGTCCAGGCCGCCCGCACGCTCCAGAAGTCGCTGCTGCCCGAGCGGCTGCCGCGGATCCCCGACGTCGCGCTCGCGGTCCGCTACCTGCCCGCCGCCGGCGGCGAGGTCAGCGGCGACTTCTACGACGTGTTCGCGCTGCCGGACGGCACCTGGCTGCTCGTCGTCGGCGACGTCTGCGGCAAGGGCGTCGAGGCGGCCGCGCTGACCGCCCAGGCCCGCTACACGGTGCGGGCGCTCGCCCCCTGGCTGATCGACCCGGCGGCCGTGCTGATCGGCCTCAACGCGTCGCTGCGCCAGCAGCGTGACGACGACCGCTTCGTCACGCTCGCGATCCTGCGCCTGGACCCGCGTGACGGGACGCTCACCCACTCGACCGCGGGGCATCCCGCCCCGTTCGTGCTGCGCGCCGACGGCGTGGAGGTGCTCGAGCACACGGGGCCGGTCGTGGGCGTGCTCGACGAGATCGAGCCCGAGCAGGGCCGCACCACGCTCGCTCCCGGGGACGTGGTGGCGATCTTCACCGACGGGATCACCGAGGCCAGCCGCTCCGCGGTCCGCGGCAGCGCCGGGCTCGCCCAGGACGTGCTGTCCGCCCGCTCCGGCGGACCGCACGGCGTCACCCGGGCGCTCGAGGAGATCGCCCGTCTCGCCGCGGCGGGCGCGCCGCGCGACGACGTCGCGATCCTCGCGGCCGCGCTCGACCCGCGCCGCTGACCGGGCCGGGCGCACGGCCGGTCGAGGCGGCGGGCGCGGTGGCGTAGCCTCCGTGGACCATGGCCAACATCACCCGTCGCCAGCGCGAGAAGCGCGCCTACCAGCTGACGCTCGCCTCGGGCGGCTTCAGTCTCGCCTCCGTCGTGCTGTTCGTCACCTCGCTCGTCGGCGTGACGGGCTTCGGGCTGTTCGTGCTCGCGCTCGTCGGCGCCGCGCTGTCGGTGCTCGCGCTGCGTCGCACGATGGGCAGCTGAGCCGCCCCTACTTGCGGCGCAGGACCTTCTTGCGCGACCGCGCGGTGATCTCGCAGTTGCGCACCCGGTCGGTCGAGTCGACGTAGGCCTTGTCGCGACCCGGGCCGCAGTCGACCACGTCGGCGCCGCCGCCCATCGCCACGACGATGTCGTCGCCGCGGCCGCCGTAGATGCGGTCGCCGTGGATGCCGCCGTTCAGCCGGTCGCGCCCGTCGCCACCGCGGAGGATGTCGTGGCCGCGTCCGCCCTCGAGCAGGTCGTCGCCCGGGCCGCCGTCGAGCCGGTCGTTGCCGGTGCGCCCGTAGAGGAGGTCGTCCCCGAGGCCGCCGAGCAGCAGGTCGTTGCCCGGCTCGCCCTCGAGGTGGTCGTTGCCGCCGAGCCCCTCGAGGATGTCGTCGCCGCCGCCGCCCAGCAGCAGGTCGGCGCTCGGCAGCAGGTCGGTCTCGCGGTCGGTGCCGATGATGTGGTCGCGGTTCGGGCCGCCGGGGAGGATGTTCTGCGTCAGCCCGCCCGACAGCGACCCGGAGCTGCCGGCCTGCGGGCCGCCCGTGTCGAAGCCCGCGTTGCGGGGGCCGAACAGCAGCGGGTCGGTCGGCAGGTCGACCCGCGCCGGGTGGAAGACCGTCTCGCAGTCGACGAGCTCCGCGCGCGACCCGGCCTGCAGCGTGACGCGGTCGGCCCCCGGGCCGCAGTCGATCCGCAGCGCGTCGGTGGCGAGGATCTCGTCGTCGCCCGTCCCGCCGAGGACGACGTCGCCCTCCCCGGAGGCGAAGAGGTGGTCGTCGCCGTCCCCGCCGTCGACGAGGTCCGGGGCGCTGCCGCCGTCCAGCCGGTCGGCGCCCGGGCCGCCGTAGAGCTTGTCGGCGCCGCGCCCGCCGCGCAGGACGTCGTCGCCCTCGCCCCCGAGGATCAGCGGGTCGTCGCCGCGGTGGCCATCGATGTAGTCGTCGCCCGGGCCGCCGTCCAGGAGCTTGTCGTTGCCCTGGCCCTGCTCGACCACGAAGTCGTCCCCGAAGCCCGCCCGCAGGACGTCGTCCCCGTCGCCGCCGTCGAGGATGTCGTTGCCGTGGCCGCCCTCGACGCGGTCGTTGCCGGACCCGCCGTTGAGCCGGTCGGCACCGGAGCTGCCCGACAGCCGGTCGTTGCCGGAGTCCCCGTAGAGCTCGTCGTCGCCGCGCAGGCCGAACAGCCGGTCGTCGTTGAAGCCGCCCGCGAGCACGTCCGCGAGGTCGGTCCCGTACAGGAGATCGGGCCGCTCGGAGCCGGCCGAGACGCGGCCGCCGAGCGCCGGTCCGCCGATCGCGAGGGCGGGCGCGAGCAGGGCCAGCACGGCCAGCACGACCGCCGTCCCTGACGCCCCTCTCGAGAACCCCCGACCCACGGGGCGCATGCTCCCACAGCGGAGCGGCCAGGTGAAGCGGTTCTCGTGCGAGGTGCCGGGCATCGGTCGCTCACCGCTGCAACGCGGGAGCGCGCCAGAACCGGCGGGAATCCGCGCCAACCGTCGCGGAGGGGGTCCGACGGTCGGGGGAGACCGGGGGTCAGCCCCAGCGCGCGCGAGCGTCCTCGTCGCTAGCGTCCGGCCGCGATGCGCCACCTGAGCCCTGAGGACCTCGACCAGATCGCCCGCGAGCTCGACGCCATCGGCGACGCCGTCCGCGCCGATCTCGGCACGCGCGACGCGACGTACATCCGCCGCGTCGTCGCCACCCAGCGCGGCCTCGAGGTCGCCGGCCGCGCGCTCGTGCTCGGGGCCCGCTGGCGGCCCGCCGCGGTCGCCGGGGCCGCCGTCCTGGCCGTCGCCAAGGCGCTGGAGAACATGGAGATCGGCCACAACGTGATGCACGGCCAGTACGACTTCATGAACGACCCGGCGATCCACTCGACCACCTGGGAGTGGGACGCCGCCTCGACCGCGGAGTCGTGGAAGCACAGCCACAACTTCCAGCACCACACGTACACGAACGTCCTCGGCAAGGACCGCGACCTCGGCTACAGCGCGATGCGCGTCGACCCCGAGCAGCCGTGGCACCCGGTCTACCTGCTCCAGCCGCTGTACGGGATCGGCATGGCGCTGACGTTCCAGTGGGGCATCGCCCTGTACGACATGGAGCTCGACGCCGTCCGCGACGGGCGCAAGACGCGCGAGCGCGCCCGCGAGGAGATCCGCGCGTTCGTGCGCAAGGCCGCCGCGCAGGTCGCCAAGGACTACGTCGTCTTCCCCGCGCTCGCCGGCCGCCGCGGGTTCCGGCGCGCGGTCGCCGCCAACCTCGCCGCCAACGCGGCCCGCAACGTGTGGGTCCACACGATCGTGTTCATGGGGCACATCCCCGAGCCCGCCTCGACGTTCACGTTCACCGAGGAGGAGTTCGAGACCGAGTCGCGCGGCGGCTGGTACGTGCGGCAGCTGCTGGGCTCCTGCAACCTCGAGGGCAGCCCGCTCTTCCACGTGATGACCGGCAACCTCTCCCACCAGATCGAGCACCACCTGTTCCCGGACATCCCCGCGTCCCGCTACGCGTCGATGGCCCCCCAGGTCCGCGCGGTCTGCGAGCGGTGGGGGCTGCCGTACCACTCGGGGCGGCTCGGGCCGCAGTACCGGTCGGTCGGGAAGAAGATCCTGCGCCTGTCGTTCCCCGGGGGCGGTGGCGTCGCGGCCCGGTCGGGGCAGCCGCGTCCCGGCACCGCGCCGGACGGCGCGGCCCCCGCGCCGCGCGAGCCCGCCCTGGCGTAGGTCGGGTCGCGGTCAGGCCCCGGCGCGCGGCGTGCCGGCGACGATGCCCGCCGCGAGCAGCGCGGCGATCCCGGGCGCGTGGCCCGGCAGGTGCGGGCGGGCCTGCTCGCCGACCGGCTCGGGCGTCGGCCCGGCGGCGGCGATCCGCTCCTGCGCGCGCTCGCACAGGGCGTCGACGAGGGCGAGGACCGGATCCCCGGTGTCGGTGGCGCACGCCAATCGCGCGAGCGACAGCGGCTCCTCGACCGGACCGCCGTGGAACGAGCCCAGCGACGCGATCCCCAGGTAGGAGATCGCGCGCCGCGACGCGAGCCGGGCGATCAGCGGCCGGTCGTCGGCGAGGACCGCCTCGCCCGGCGCGGGCCCGAGGTCCAGCGGCGGCTCGCCGTCGAGGACCCGCTGCAGCTGCGCGCCCGCCATCGCGGCGACCACGTCCGGGCCGTGCCCGGCCTGCACGGCGCAGCGCATCAGCGCCAGCGACGCGAACACGCCACCGCCGTAGGGCATGTCGGACGCGTAGTGGATCTGCCCGGGCGGGATCGTCGCGTACATCTGCAGCATGTCGTCGACCTGCCACCAGGAGGTGTCGAAGCAGAGGTTCGGCAGCCGCGACGCGGGCTCGGCGACGAGTCCGAGGTCGGACACGCCCGTGTGGGCGAGGATCAGCCGCACGTTCGGGTGGCGCTCCGCCAGCGCCACCGCCGACGGGCCGAGCGCCGGGATCCCGCGGCCCGCGTGGAACAGCAGGATCGGGTCGCGGCCGCTGCGCACGCCCCATTCGCCGAGCAGGTCGCCGAGCGCGTCGACCGTCGGGTGCGGCAGGCCGAAGGCGTCCGAGCGCGGGTGGAGCTTCACGCCCACCGCGCCCGCCTCCAGCCCGGCGCGGGCCTCCTCGACGGCGTCCGGGTGGCCGGGATCGACGCGGACGAGCGTGCGCAGCCGGCCGCCGGAGGCCGCGGCGTCCGCGCGGACCGCGGCGTTGAACGCCGCGTAGCCGTCCGGCTCGTGCGTGGGGAAGACGACGGCGCCCGCGTGCCCGGCGCGGTCCAGGCCGGCCAGCAGCTCCGCGCGCGTGCAGGTCACGCCGTCCGGGTCGTTCTGGCCGATGTGCGTGTGCGCGTCCAGCCAGACCGTGCCCTCCGGCACGCTCGCCGCCAGCGTCCGGGCGTGCAGCTCGAGGAGGTCGTCGTCCTGCGGGGCGCCGGGGATGAGCATCGCCCGGACGCTACCGGGCGCCCGGTCCCGCCCTCAGCCGACCGGGCCGAGCCAGCGCGAGAACAGCCGCAGCGCGGCGCGCGCCGCGGCCGGGCCGTGCGTCGCGAACCCGGCGCGCACCCGGTCCGGGTCGTACGGGCGAGGGTCACGACGGTCGGCCGCGATCCAGCCGTCGAGGATCTCCGCGGTCGCCTCGGGGTGGAACTGCACGCCCAGGTGCGGTCCCGCCGCGAACGCCTGCACGCCGCCCGCGTCCTGCGCGAGCACGCGGGCGCGCGGCGGCGGGGTCACCGCGTCCTCGTGGAACGCGAGCCACGGGCCCGGCGGCACCGCCTGCGGGTCGGCGCTGGCCAGCGTCACCCAGTCGACCTGCGGGCGGTCGAGCCGGTGCACGGCACCGCCGAGCGCGGCGGCGAGCGCCTGGTGGCCGAAGCAGATGCCGAGGATCGGCACCCCGGCCAGCGCGGCGCGGCGCAGGAACAGGACCTCGTCGGCGACCCACGGCTGCGAGCCTTTCCCGACCGCGGAGGCGTAGGAGCCCAGCACGACGATCCGCTCCCCGGCGGTGGGGGAGGGCAGCGGCTCGGCGTCGACGCGAACCGTCCGCACGCGCGCGCCGCCCGCCGCCTCGCGCGCGGCGAGGACGCCGCCGAGCAGTCCGGGCGGGACGTCGTCCTGGTGCTGGAGGAGGAGCAGGTCGGGCACGTGCAGCGCGCACGGTAGCGTCCGCGGCATGCCCGCACTCGCCTCCACCGGTCTCGACGTCCATCCGCTGTGCCTCGGCGGCAACGTGTTCGGCTGGACCGCCGACGAGGACGCGTCGTTCGCCGTCCTGGACCGCTACGTCGCCGCGGGCGGCACGTTCGTCGACACCGCCGACGTCTACTCCTCGTGGGTGCCCGACCATCCGGGCGGCGAGTCCGAGGCGGTCCTCGGCCGCTGGCTGGCCGCGCGCGGCGGCCGCGAGGACCTCGTCATCGCCACGAAGGTCGGCATGCACTTCAAGGCCGACCTCGCGAACCTGCGGCCGGAGTCGATCCTGCGCGCCTGCGACGCGTCGCTGGAGCGGCTCGGGGTCGAGACGATCGACCTCTACTACCAGCACCGCGACGACGAGGACGTGCCGCTGCAGGAGAGCCTCGGCGCGTTCGACGAGCTCGTCCGCGCCGGGAAGATCAAGCACGTCGGCCTCTCGAACTTCAGCGCCGCGCGACTGCGCGAGGCGGTCGCCGTCACGCAGGAGCACGGGTACGCGCCGATCAGCGTGCTGCAGCCCCAGTACAACCTCCTGGACCGGGCCGGGTTCGAGGGCGAGCTGCAGGACGTCTGCGTCGAGCACGGCATCGCCGTCGTGCCCTTCTACGGCCTGGCGATGGGGTTCCTCACCGGCAAGTACACGCGCGAGAGCGAGGCCGCGGACATGGGCACGCCGCGCGCGAAGGGCGCGATCAAGACCTACGGCGGGCAGGAGCGCTCGTGGGCCACGCTGGACGCGCTGCGCGCGGTCGCCGCCGAGCACGGCACGAGCGTCAGCGCGGTCGCGCTCGCCTGGCTGCGCGCCCGCGACGCGGTCGTCGCCCCGATCGCCAGCGCCCGCACCGTCGAGCAGCTCGAGGAGCTCCTGCCGATGGCCGAGCTGCAGCTGCGCGACGAGGACCTCGCGGCCCTGGACGCCGCCTCCGCCGGCTGACCGGCCGGGCCGTGTACACGCTGCTGGGACCCGACGGCCCGTACCGCAGCGCCACCCCGGGGACGCTCGGCGGCACCCGTCGCGGGCGCCTCTACGGCCGCCTGGACTGCCCGAGCGCGCTGCGCGCCCTCGCCCGCGGCGACACGTACGCGGCGGGCCGCGTCTTCTTCGCCGACGAGGCCGCGGCAATCGCCTGCGGGTACCGGCCGTGCGCCCGCTGCCTGCCGCAGGCGTACGCCGCCTGGAAGGCGGGCGGGTAGCGTGGCCTCCATGCGCCTCGCGGTGACCGCTGACCTCCACGGCTTCCTGCCCGACGTCCCCCCGTGCGACGTGCTCGTGATCGCCGGGGACCTCACGCCCGCCCACGACCACGACGTCGGCTTCCAGGCCCGGTGGCTCGACACGACCTTCCGCGCCTGGCTGCAGGCGGTCCCCGCCGAGCACGTCGTCGCGATCGCCGGCAACCACGACTTCGTCTTCGAGCGCGCCCCGGAGACGGTGCCGACCGACCTGCCCTGGACGTACCTGCAGGACACGGGGACGACGATCGACGGCGTGCGGTTCTGGGGCTCGCCGTGGCAGCCGTGGTTCTTCGACTGGGCGTTCAACGCCCCCAAGGGCGACACCGACGAGACGTTCCTGCGCGAGCGCTTCGCCGTCGTGCCCGACGACACCGACGTGCTCGTCGTCCACGGGCCGCCCGCCGGGTACGGGGACCGCACGAGCACCGGGATGAGCGTCGGCTCCGCCGCGCAGCTCGACCTCGTCCGGCGGACCGCCGCGCAGCTGTGCGTCTTCGGGCACATCCACGAGGGCCGCGGCGACTGGCAGCTCGGCCCCACGCGGCTGATCAACGCCAGCGCGGTGACGCTCGAGTACGCGCTCGTCGACGAGCCGGTCCAGCTCGTCGAGCTCTCCCGGCCGGACTGAGACCGACCTGAGACGGACCTGCGACGCCCGGCGTGCATGCTGGCGGGCATGCGTCCCACGTCCCGCACGCTCGGCCTCGCCACCACCCTCCTGGCCGCCGGGCTCCTGACCCTCCCGACCACCGCCGGGGCCGCCGCCTCGGTCGCCTACGTCGACGACGGCGCGGTCTGGGTCGCGGCGCTGGACGGCACGAGCAAGACCCGGATCGGCCCGCAGTTCACGTTCACCGACAGCTCCGGCGCCCCGGTCACCCAGAAGTACCTCGACGTCGCGATGGCCGACGGCGGCCGGATCGTCGGCGTGCGCAACGAGCCCGGCAAGATCGCGAACCTCAGCCGTTTCCGCGTGTGGGAGCCCAACGGCCAGGTCGCCCGGGGCAGCGGCGGGCAGGAGCTCGACGGCGCGCTGGGCAACGACGGCGCCGGACCGTTCTACGTGTATCCGCTGTCGCTCGACCTCACCCCGGACGGCGCGCTGATCCTCAACAGCTTCCAGAAGACCGCGTTCAACTTCAGCTCGCAGACCTACGGCTACTACGCCCAGCCCGTCACGAACCTCACGGGCCTGCAGCCGGTCAGCGTCACCGGGAACAAGTACGCGACGCTGTTCGGCCGGCGCACCCTCGTGCTCGCGTCCTCCACGCAGATCGCGCTGCAGCAGAACGTCCCGTCGGCGCCCGTCAGCCAGTCCGGCGAGTTCGACCCGTTCCTGACGCTCCAGGCGCCCGCCGGGGGAGGACCTCACCCGCAGCGAGCTGTCCGCCGACGGCAAGGTGCTCGCCGTCGCGCGGCAGCGGTTCGACGGCGGCACGCTCGTCTCGCAGGCGATCGACGTCCTGCCGATCAGCGTGTTCGGCCCGCCCGCCACCGGGGACTTCGCCGCCGGCTGCACGATCCCCGCGACCGGGAAGGCCGACCACGTGTCGATCTCGCCGGATTCGACGCGCATCGCCTGGCACGACGAGGGCGGCGTGAAGGTCGCGCCGATCCCGACGTTCACCGGGGCGGACGCCTGCCAGTTCAGCTCCCCGCCGGTCGTGATCTCCCCGACCGGCAGCGCACCCTCGATCGGCGGTGCCGACGCCGCGGTGATCAGCGCGACGATCGACCCGCGGCCCGCGCCGACCACCCCGACGACGCCCGGGACGCCGACCACTCCGACCCCGATCCCGGGCGGCGGCGGGCCCACGACGACCCCGACGCCGACCTCGACCGCGCCGACCGTCACGGTGCCGTCGGCCGGCCTCAGCGCCGCGACGCTCACCTCGGGGCGCGGGCTGCCGCTCACCGTCACCGTCCGGCGCGCCGGGCGCGTCACCGCGCGCCTCGCCGTCCCGGCCCGCGTCCTCGGCCGGTCGGGCCGCCGTGCGGTCACCATCGCCACCGGCAGCGCGACCGCGCGCGCGGCGGGCCGCCTCACCGTGCGGCTGACCCGCACCGCCGCCGCGAAGGGCAAGGCGCGGCGCCTGCGCCGGGCGCGCGCGACGCTCACCGTCACCCAGGCGGGCCGGACCACCACGCGGACGGTCACGCTGCGGTAGGCCGCCGGTTCGCGGCGTGCGCCCCGGGTAGCCGCAGGACATGTCTGCTCCCGCGCCTGTCCCGCCCCCGGAGCGCGCGTCGCGATTCCCGTTCCACTTCGCGCTCCTCCTCCTCGCCGTCCCGGCGACCGTCACGCTGCTCGGCGCCCTCCTGGGCGGCGGCCCGGTCGTCGCGGTCGGCCTCGCGCTGCTCGTGCTCGCGCTCGTGTTCCTCGGCGTCGGCGGCCTGCTGCGCCGCCGCGGCTTCGAGGAGCGCCCCGGCCGCCACCCCGTGCGGCCACCGTCGGCCTGAGCGGTCTCGACCCGGTCTCGGGGCGTGGCACCGGGCGAACCTGCACCGTAGGTTCGCCCGATGGGCATCCTCGCGGACGTCGTCGACAGCGTCTTTTTCGACGTCTTCACGCCCGGGGGCCGCGACCGCGGGCTGGCGCGGCTCGTCGCCCACGGCGAGGCCCGCCCCGCGACGGTGGACGGATACCGCGTGCGCTCCGGAGGCGACAGCACCGACGAGCACTGGATCTCGCTCACGGTCCACGGGGACGCCGGCCCGTTCCGCGCCACCGTCCGCCAGCAGCTGCTGCCTTACCCCGAGCGCGCGCCGCTCGGCACGCCCGTCACGGCCCTGCACCTCCGCGACCGCGTCGCCGTCGACTGGGGCGCGACGCTGCGCGCCCAGGGCGTCGACCCGGGCGACCGGGCGACCGTGCTGGCCGGTCGCACGCTGCGCCAACCGCTGCCCCAGGGGATCGACGACGCGCGGATCGATCGACGGCGCCTCGAGCGCGGCACGGCCGCGGAGGCCGCCGTCGTCGCGGTCGAGCCCGTCGAGGTGTTCGGCATGCCGACCGAGAACGTCGACCTGCACCTGCAGCTCGAAGGCCGTGCGGTCACGGTGCGCCGCGCGGTGCTGCCGCACTACGCCGTCGCGCTGACCGTCCCCGGCGCGATCCTCCCGGTCGCCGTCGACCGCAAGGACCCCACCCGGGTCACGGTCGACTGGGCGGCGGCCGCGGAGCGCGCGGCCGCCTGAGTCCCGGTCAGTCGCAGCCCTGGATCGCCTTCGCGGTCCGCTGCGAGAGCTCGGTCAGCACGGCCTTGTCCTGGCCGACCGCCGCGACGATCTCGTCCTCGCTGATCGTCGAGCGCAGCTCCTTGAGCACGCAGTCGATCTGCTCGGCGCTCGCGCCGTCGCGCTCGGCCGACTGCCGGATGCCCGACTCGAACTGGCTGCGCAGCAGCGACACGTCCTCGTCGGAGGAGCCCGAGGCGTCCTCGGACGATGCGGACGAGTCCTCCTCGGCGCCCGAGGCGCCGGTGCTCGCGCCCGAGCCGCCCGCCTGCGCCGCGCAGTCGGTGATGACCTTCACGAAGTTCGCGTCCGGCTCCTTGTCGCCGATCGCCGCGTAGGCCAGCTTCTTGAACGCGGCGTCGTCGAGCTTCTGGAACCCGGCGCCGACGCAGTCGCGCACGGACTTCTCCGCCAGCGGCCCGTCGCTCGCGTCGAAGCTGCCCTGCTCGATCGAGGTCGTCAGCTGGGACCGCAGGAACGAGACGCCGAGGTCGCTGACCTTCCAGTCCCCGTCGGCCTTCTCGAAGCTGATCTCGCCCTTCGCGCCGTCGCTGTCGCCGCCCTGCACCGTCACCTGCGCGGTGGCCTTGTCGCCGTCGACCTGCACGTCCGAGACCGACGCGCCGGTCGGGCGCGGATCGTCGTCGGGCTTCGGGGTCTCCGCCGTGCGGCAGGCGTCGACCGACCCGTACACGGCCGTGACGAAGCCGCTCGTCACCGTCTCGACGCACTTGACCTCGGGGTCGGTCGTGCTCAGCGCCTTGCTGACGACCGCCTCGATGTCCTGCTCGTCCCCGCCTCCGCCGCTCTCGCCGTCGTCGCCGCAGCCGGCGATCGCCAGGGCCGCGGTCCCGGCGAGCAGTGCCGCCGTCCTCGTGAAGTTCCTGTTCATGCCCGCATCCTCGCTGGTCGGGCGGCGGCGCGCCAGCCCGGCTCGCCGGACCGGCTTTTCTATCCTCGGTGCAGTGCCCGCGTCGTCCACCGCCGCCCGGGCGGCCCGGCGGGCCGCATCGGTGCCCCCGATCACCTATCCGCCGCA
The DNA here is from genome assembly GCF_009707605.1 of Conexibacter sp. W3-3-2. Classification (NCBI taxonomy): domain Bacteria; kingdom Bacillati; phylum Actinomycetota; class Thermoleophilia; order Solirubrobacterales; family Conexibacteraceae; genus Conexibacter; species Conexibacter sp. W3-3-2. Next base: position 4,123,649 of record NZ_WLYW01000001.1, read on the forward strand.
GCTGCCGGTCAGTGCCCGGCACGACGAGCTGCTCGAGGCCATCCGCGACCACCAGGTCGTCATCGTCGCGGGGGAGACCGGCTCGGGCAAGACGACGCAGCTGCCGAAGATCTGCCTCGAGCTCGGGCGCGGGGTGGAGGGCACGATCGCCCACACGCAGCCGCGGCGGATCGCCGCGCGCACCGTCGCCGCCCGCATCGCCGAGGAGCTCGGCACCCCGCTGGGCGGGGTCGTCGGCTACGCGGTGCGGTTCGAGCGCAAGGCCACCGACGAGACGCTCGTGCGGCTCATGACCGACGGCCTGCTGCTCGCCGAGATCGAGCACGACCGGCTGCTGCGCCGCTACGACACGATCATCGTCGACGAGGCGCACGAGCGGTCGCTGAACATCGACTTCCTCCTCGGCTACCTCGCGCGGATCCTGCCGCAGCGCCCCGACCTCAAGCTCATCATCACCAGCGCCACGATCGACGCGGACCGCTTCGGCGCGCACTTCGGCGGCGCCCCGGTGATCGAGGTGTCGGGCCGCACCTACCCCGTCGAGGTCCGCTACCGCCCGCTGGGGGAGGACGAGGACCCGTCGCCCGACGGCGACGAGGACGACGAGGACGCCGGGCGCACCCGCGACCGCGACCAGACCGAGGCGATCGGCGACGCGATCGAGGAGCTCCCCCGCCAGGGCGACGTGCTCGTGTTCCTCTCCGGGGAGCGCGAGATCCGCGACACCGCCGACTACCTCGCCGGCCGGCTCGGGGACCGCGTCGACCTGCTGCCGCTCTACGCGCGGCTCTCGACCGCCGAGCAGCAGCGCGTCTTCCGCCGCGGCCCGCAGGAGACCAACCGCCGGGTCGTGCTCGCCACCAACGTCGCCGAGACCTCGCTGACCGTGCCGGGCATCCGCTACGTCGTCGACACCGGCACCGCGCGGATCAGCCGCTACAGCTCGCGGCTGAAGGTCCAGCGGCTGCCGATCGAGCCGATCAGCCAGGCGTCCGCCAAGCAGCGCGCCGGCCGCTGCGGCCGCGTCGCGGACGGCATCGCGATCCGCCTCTACAGCGAGCGCGACCACGACGCGCGGCCCGCCTACACCGACCCGGAGATCCTGCGGACCTCGCTCGCCGCGGTGATCCTGCAGATGGCGGCGCTCGGGCTCGGGCAGGTCGCCGACTTCCCGTTCCTCGACCCGCCCGACGCCCGCCGGGTCCGCGACGGCGTGCTGCTGCTCGAGGAGCTCGGCGCGCTCGTCCCGCGCGGCCGCGACGAGCGCGCACCGCTGCAGCTCACCCCGCTGGGCCGCCGCCTCGCGCAGCTCCCGGTCGACCCGCGGATGGGCCGCATGGTCCTGGAGGCCGACCGGCTCGACGCGCTCGACGAGGTCATCGTCATCGTCGCCGCCCTGTCGATCCAGGACCCGCGCGTGCGTCCCGCCGATCTGCGCGCCCAGGCCGACCAGCAGCACGCCCGCTTCAAGGACGAGGACTCCGACTTCCTCGCGTTCCTCAACCTCTGGCGCTACCTCGAGGACCTCCAGCGCGAGGTCTCCCGCAGCGCCTTCCGCCGCCGCTGCCGCGACGAGTACCTGCACTTCCTGCGGGTGCGCGAGTGGCAGGACCTCGTCGCCCGCCTGCGCCAGGCCACCCGGCAGATGAAGCTGCGCATCAACGCGACGCCCGCGCACCGCAACCACGTGCACCAGGCGCTGCTCGCCGGCCTGCTCTCCCACGTCGGCATGCGCGACGCGGCCCGTCGCGAGTACGCCGGGGCGCGCGGCGCGCGCTTCGCGGTCTTCCCCGGCAGCGCCCTGTCACGCCGCCAGCCCGACTGGGTCATGGCCGCCGAGCTCGTCGAGACCTCGCGGCTGTTCGCGCGCGAGGTCGCCCGGATCGACCCGAAGTGGATCGAGCCGCTCGCCGACCACCTCGTCAAGCGCACGTACTCCGAGCCGCGCTGGGACCGTCGTCGCGGCGGCGCGGTCGCCACCGAGCGCGTGACGCTCTACGGCCTGCCGATCGTCGCCGGCCGCACCGTCCCCTACGGTGGCGTCGACCCGGAGGTCGCGCGCCAGCTGTTCATCCAGCACGCGCTCGTGCAGGGCGAGTGGGACACCCACCACGCGTTCGTCGCGGCGAACGCCGCCGCCGTCGAGCAGGTGGAGCGCCTGGAGGACCGCTCCCGCCGCCGCGGCCTGCTCGTCGGCGACGACGTCCGCTACGCGTTCTTCGCCTCCCGGATCCCGCTGGAGGTCCACTCCGCCCGTCACTTCGACCGCTGGTGGAAGGACGCCCGGCGCACCGACCCCGACCGGCTCACGCTCACCACCGAGGAGCTGATCGACCCCGCCGCGCGGGCCGCGCTGGACCCGCAGGCGTTCCCGACCGGCTGGAAGCAGGGTGAGCACGTCCTGCGGCTGAGCTACCGCTTCGAGCCCGGCGCGGCCGACGACGGCATCACCGTGCACGTGCCGCTGGACGCGGTCGGCCAGATCCGTCCGCGCGAGTTCGAGTGGCTCGTCCCCGGCCTGCGGGAGGAGCTCGTCACGACGCTCCTGCGCGGCCTGCCGAAGGAGCTGCGCCGCCCGCTCGTCCCGATCCCGGAGAGCGCGACCGCGGTCCTCGACGGCCTGCGCCCGCGGCGCGAGCCGCTGCACGCCGCGGTCCGTCGCGAGCTCGAGGCGCGCCGCGGGGTGCGCGTGCCCGACGGGGTGCTCGAGGCGATCGCGCTCCCCGACCACCTGCGCGTCACGTTCCTCGTGCAGGACGCCGACGGGAAGATCGTCGCGGGCGGCAAGGACCTCGACGCGCTGCGCGAGCGCGCCCGGCCGAAGCTCGCCGACGAGATCGCCGCGCAGACCCCGGCGCTCCAGCGCAGCGGCCTGAAGGCCTGGACGATCGGGACGCTCCCCCGGGAGGTCCCGGTCCGCGACGGAGCGGCGACCGCCTACCCGGCGCTGGTCGACGAGGGCGCGACCGCCGGCGTGCGCGTGTTCGACAGCCGCGACGCGCAGGCCCAGGCGATGCGCGCGGGCACGCGCCGGCTGCTGCTGCTCAGCGCGCCGTCCCCGGTGCGCTGGGTCAAGGACCAGCTCGACCTCTGGCAGCAGGTCACGCTCGCCGACGCCCCGCTGGGCGGCACCGACGCGGTCCTCGCCGACGCGGCGGGCGCCGCCGTCGACGCGCTCGTGGCGACCGGCGGCGGCCCCGCCTGGGACGAGGCGTCGTTCGCGCGCCTGCGCGGCCACGTCGCCGGGTCGCTCGCCGAGGAGACCGCCGCGATCGTCACCGTGCTCGTCGACCTGCTCGCCCGCCGCGGCGAGGTGATCGAGCGCGCGGCCCGCCTGGAGTCCCCGGCGGTCGCGCCGCTGCGCGCCGACGTGCTGGCGCAGCTCGGGTTCCTCGTGCATCCGGGCTTCCTCACCGCCGCGGGCGCGGCCCGCCTGGGGGACATCGATCGCTACCTGCGCGCGATCCTGCACCGCCTCGCGCGGCTGGCGCAGTCCGACGCCCGCCACCGCGAGCTCGTGCAGGGGCTCGAGGCGGAGATCGCCGCCGTGCGGGCCGGATGGCCGGCCGGGCGGCCCGTCCCGACCGCGCTGCTGGAGCTGCCGTGGCTGGTGCAGGAGCTGCGCGTCAGCCTGTTCGCGCAGTCGATCGGCACCCGCGCCCCGGTCTCGGAGAAGCGGATCCGCGCGGTGCTCGCGCAGGTCACCGCGCAGCGCTGAGCGTCCCTGCTCCCGCCCGGCCGCGCGGCGCGGCGCTCAGAGCGCGAGGAGCTGCGGGCGCACGCCCTGGCGGCGCAGCGCGTCGAGCAGCCGCACGAGGCGCTCGTCGGGATGCCCGTCACCGCGGCGGGCACCGGGGACGCGCAGCTCCGCGCCTCCGCGCAGCTGGGCCGTCACGCGCGCGGCCGGGCCGAGGTCGAGCGTGCGGACCGCGGCGCGCAGCCGGGCCTCGTCCGCGGGACCGACGCGCACGACCGCGTCGGTGGCCCCGGCGGCCGCCCCGAGCGTCCGCGCGACGAGCTCCGGGCGGACCGGCACGGGCGGCGTCGCCGTCCGGGGACGGGCGCGGGCGCCGAGCCCCGGCGGGGCGAGCACGGCGTTCGCGAGCATCCGCTCGGTGCCCTCGACCGACCCGCGGAACGCGGCGTCGACCGTGAAGATCACCGCGCGGCCCGCGCCGAACCGCTCGTCGAGCACGACCGGGGTGCCCGCGAGCACCTCGGTGCCCTCCGCGTACCCGGAGATCACCAGCGCGCCGGCCGGCGCGTAGGCGACCGCCTCGCTGCCGCGCGAGCTGCCGCGCTCGACGATCGGGTCGCCGGTGTTGAACACCCAGCTGCGCCCGCCCAGACCCCAGGTGACGGGGGAGCGGTCGTCGACCCGGACCGCGATCGAGACGCCGGGCACCTGGAAGCCGCGCGGCGCCGCGACGGTGCGCGCACTGGTCAGGCCCGCCGCCTGCGCGACCCCGAGACCCTGCGCGCGCAGCCCCACGTAGGTGCCGCCCGCACGGACGAAGTCCTGCACCGCGCGCAGCCCGAGCGCCGTCAGCGTCGGTGCTCGGAGCGCCGCGTCGGGGACGACGAGCGTCGTGATCCCGCGAGAGGCGAGCGTGCCCAGCTCGGTCTCGGCGACGCGCACGACCTCGACGCCGAGCTCGCGCTCCAGCAGCCAGCGGACCCAGCCCTCGCTCGGGGCCAGGGCGGCCGCCGCCCCCGGGCCGCCGAGCGGCAGCCCGACGTCCGGGACGGTCGTGTCCCCGACGGTCCCCGTCGGATCGCGCAGGACCGCGACCTTCGGCGCGGGCACGGTGACCGGCGCCGCACCGGCCGGGGACGCGGTCGAGAGCGCGGTCACCGCCGTGTGGTGCCGGCCCGCGCCGCGGCGCAGCAGCGCCCGCGTCGTGCTGCCGCCCGCCACGATCGCGGTGCCGCGCCGGTGGCGACGCCCGCGGTCGCGAAACGGGGCGCTCGCGCGCCGGACCGTCACGCCGGCGCGCTGCAGGGCGAGCACGAGCCGCAGGCTCTCCAGCGCGTCGGCGTCGACCGCGTAGGCCGGGGCGGCGGGCAGCGACGGTGCGGGCGACGCCCCGACGCCGACGGGGCGCAGCAGCCGCCGGTCGGCCGCGCGCAGCGGGGCGTGCAGGACCCCGCCGTCGAGGCCCATCAGCAGCGGGTTGGACCAGCCGCTGACGTCGTAGAAGTACGGGAACGGCACGTGCGCGTCGTCGGCCAGGAGCGCCTGCACCCAGTGCTTGCGCGACTGGTCCATCGGCACGACGTACGTGCCGGCGGGCAGCGTCACCGTGGTGGCGCGCGGGGCGCCGAGTGCCCGCATCCGCGTGCGCAGCGGGCCGCGCAGGCGCAGGACCTCGACCCCGACGGTCCGCAGGCGCCGGGCGAGCACCGCGACGTCGGCGGCGTGCCGGCCGGCGCGCAGCACGTGCGCGTACACGCGCTCCCGGGGCACCGGGAACCGCACCGTGTTGGTCGGCTGCACCACGACGTTCGGCTCCAGGACGCCGCGCGCGCCCTGCCGCCGCGCCGCCGTCCACTGCGCCGCCCATTCGCGCAGCAGCGCGGTCCGGCCCTGTGCGGCGACCGCCAGGACGGTGTCGGCGAGCAGGCCGTGCTCCTGCACCTTGGCGGGGTAGACGTCCTGCCCGCCCTTCTCGAACGTCATGCCCGCCGCGCCGTAGAGCGTCGTGGGCACCGTGTCCCCGAAGCCCATGAAGAACAGGTCGTAGGTCGTGTAGTTCGTGTAGTCGCGGCCCGCCGCGTCCATCGCCGCACGCAGCGCCGGCCCGTACACCGCGTTGATCTGGCGCAGCGGGCCGTCGGGGATCTCGTGGTGGATCGGGTCCGCGTTGGGCGGGAAGAACGCGCCGTCCCCGGCCTGCTCGTGCCCGTCGACGAACGCGATCGGCGGGTAGCGCTCCAGCAGGTCGATCTTCACCCGCGTCTCGGGCTGCGTGCGCGCGAACCAGTCGCGGTTGAGGTCGAAGCGGTAGCCGTTCGTGCGCTGCCCGAGCACGCGGCCGTCCGGGTTCTGCAGCGGGAACAGGACCGTCAGCAGCCGGTCCAGCCGCACGGTCCGCGCGCAGTCCGTCGTCGACGCGAGGTCGTACAGGATCCGCATGTGCGCGTCGGTCGCGCTCGGCTCGTTGCCGTGGACCCCGGCGGCGATCCAGACGATCGCGGTGTCGTCCGGTCGCACGCGCGGCGTACCGGGCCGCGCGTCGCGCAGCGCCCGGGCCCGCGCCCCGATCCGCCGGCGCCCGGCGGGCGTCACGTGCTCGGGCGCGCCGACGTGGACGACCGGCAGCGCGCGCCCGTCGACCGAGCGGCCGGCGATCCCGGCGTCCACCCGGTCGCTGGCGGCGTCGACCGCGGCGACGTACCGCTCGATCTCGGCGTTCGTCGCCTGCCGCTCGCCGAGCGGGAAGCCGTTGACGGCCTCCCAGGTCGGGACCGCGGGGAGCGGCGCCCCGCCGGGCGTGCAGGGCACGGCGGCGGCCGCGACACCGGGGAGCGCGAGGGCGAGCAGGAGAGCGAGGAGGAGCCACCGGCGCATCGTCAGGGGCCGAACGGTATCCGGCGGAGGCCGGTACGCGGCGGCCTCACGAGCGCGTGCGACGGCCGTCGCCGTTTCGGCGGCGACCCGTCGCGAACGGCGCTAGGGTGGCGCGGATGGCGTTGCACGCGGTGTTCCTCGTCGGCGCGGGCGCACCGCGGCTCCTCGCGGCCCTGCGCCGCGGCCGATCGGTCTGGACGGCCGATCTCGCGGGCCACGACGACAGCGACCCGGAGGTCCGCGAGCGCTTCGCCGCGGCGCTCCGCGACCGGGAGGGCCGCCCGCCGGACGCGCACGCGGCCGGGCTCGCGCTCGCGACGGCCCCCGCCGCGCTGGTCCCGGCACTCGCGAGCGCGTTCCCGGGCGCGCGGTTCGTGCTGCTCGACGGGCTCCGCGACGACCTCGCGCCCGCGCGACAGGTCGCGGTGGACGGCGAGGCGCTGCTGGCCCGACCCCGCGCGGTGCTCATCGAGCTGTGCGCCTGGCTCGGCACCGACTACGACCAGGCCCTGCTGGGCCCGCTCGAGCAGGCGGCGCGCGAGGTCCGCGCCGGGCAGCCGCTTGCCAGCGGTGCCACCGACAGCGTGCCGGAGACGCTCACGCGCCTGGGCGGCTCGCTGCTCGTCTCGACGTACCAGGCGGGCAAGCTCGTCTGCGCGCGGGCGCAGCCGGACGGCACGCTCAACACGCACTTCCGCGACCACGACAAGCCGATGGGTCTCGCGCTCGGCCCCGACGGGCGCCTCGCGCTCGGCACGCGGACGGAGGTCTGGGACTACCGCGACGTCCCCGACGCCGCCGCGAAGCTCGAGCCGCCCGACGTCCACGACGCGTGCTTCGTCCTGCGCAACCGTCACGTCACCGGGGATGTCGCCATCCACGAGATGGGCTTCGCGGGGGACGAGCTGTGGATCGTCGCGACGGGCTTCTCGTGCCTGGCGACGCTCGACGCGGACCACAGCTTCGTGCCGCGCTGGCACCCGTCGTGGATCACCGAGCTGGCACCGGGCGACCGCTGTCACCTCAACGGCCTGGAGATCGTCGACGGCGTGCCGCGCTACGTGACCGCGCTGGGCACCGGGGACACCCCCGGCAGCTGGCGCGCAGGGAAGGCCACCGGCGGCGTCCTGCTCGACGTGCCCAGCGGCGAGGTCGTGGCGTCCGGCCTGTCGATGCCGCACTCGCCGCGCTGGCACGACGGCGAGCTGCTGGTGCTTGAGTCCGGGCGCGGGCACCTCTCGCGGGTGGACCCGGCGACCGGCGAGACGACCTGCGTGGCCGAGCTGCCCGGGTTCACCCGCGGGCTCGCGCTCGTCGGCCGGACCGCGTTCGTCGGGCTGTCGCAGATCCGGGAGTCGTCCACCTTCGGCGACCTGCCGCTCACGCAGCGGCTGCGAGAGCGCCAGTGCGGCGTCTGGATGGTCGACCTCGACAGTGGCGAGACGACCGGGCTGCTGCGGTTCGCGGATCTCGTCCAGGAGGTCTTCGACGTGCTCTGGCTCCCGGATCGCCGCTTCCCGGAGATCGCCGAGGTCGGGTCGGTGTCCACTTCGGACACTTATGTGCTCAAAGCCGGAGGATTGAGGTAGAAGTGCGCCCTCATGTCGCAATCGCGTGCCTTCCTCCGTGCCCAGCAGCGTCGTCGTGACGCCGAGCAGCGCCGCGAGGTGCGACTGCGCCGCGCCGCGCTCGGCGCCCTGGTCGTCGCCGGCGCCGCCGCGCCGTCCGCGTCCGCCGCGACGTTCCCGGTCTCCAACCTCGCCGATGCCGGAGCGGGCTCGCTGCGCCAGGCGATCCTCGACGCCAACGCGGCCCCCGGCGCCGACGAGGTCACGTTCGCGGCCGGGCTCACCGGGCAGATCTCGCTCGCGTCGCAGATCCCGGTCGCGGACGCGCTGACGATCACCGGCCCGTCCGCGGGCGGCATCGTCCTGGACGGGGGCGGGACGACGCGGCTGCTCGACGCCACGGCAGCGCTCACCGTGTCGGACCTGACGCTGCGCAACGGCGACGCAGGTGGCGGCAGCGGCGGCGCGATCGCGGTCTCCGGCGGCGCGCTGCGCCTGACGGACGTGACCGTCACCGGCAGCACCGCCTCGCGCGGTGGCGGCGTCTACGTGAGCGGCAACTCCGTGGAGATCTCCGGCACGACGATGACCGGGAACACCGCCACCTACAGCGGTGGCGCGCTCACCACCGACGGCAACTCGTCCGCGGTCGCCTCGGACCGCCTGACGATCTCCGACAGCGTCTTCAGCGGCAACACCTCCGCCACCAACGGCGGCGGCGTCGCGCTGTACGACAACTACGTCGACACGCTCGTCCAGCGGACGACCATCGACGGCAACACCGTCACGGGCAGCGGCTCGAGCTTCGAGGACGGCGGCGGCATCTGGATCGAGGACACCTACAACGGCCGCTCGACGACCGTCCGCGACTCGACGATCACGGGGAACACGACGCCGGACGCCGGCGGCGGGATCGCCTTCGGGGAGAACTTCTACGGCCCCACCGAGGTCGTCGGCAGCACCATCACCGGCAACACCGCGGCCGTGGGCGGCGGCGTCAGCATGGCCGACGACGAGCCGCTCGCAGGACTGACGGCCTTCGCCGTCCGGAGCTCCACGATCACGGGCAACACGGCGACCCAGACCGGCGGCGGCCTCTCCATCGGCTACGCGTCCGGGGGGTCCGACGGGGACACGGCCGTGGTCGGCACCGTGCTCGCCGGCAACACCGCGTCCGGCGGCGCGCCCGACCTCGTCCGCCAGCCGGGGCACACCGGCACCATCACGGTCGGCAACAGCCTCCTCCAGGACCCGACGGGTGCGACCTTCACCGAGGCCCCGGCGGGCACGGTCATCACCGGTGTCGACCCGCGGCTCGGCGCACTCGCGGACAACGGCGGGCCGACGCGCACGCGCCTGCCCCTGGCGGGCAGCCCGCTTCGCGACGCGGGCGTCGCGAGCGGCCTGACGGCCGACCAGCGCGGACGGGCCCGCACGGTGGACATCCCCGGGGTCACCGACGCGACCGGATCGGACGGGACCGACATCGGCGCGGCCGAGCTGCAGGTCAACGCGATCCCGACGATCGCCGGGCCGGCGAGCGCGGCGGTCGACGAGGACACCCCCGTCACGATCGCCGGCCTCTCGGTCACCGACCCCGACGACACGGGCGCCGCGGGGACCGCGACGTTCGCCGTCGACCGCGGGACCGTGTCGCTCGCGCTGGCGGGTGCGACCGGCAACGGGACCGGGACGGTCACGGTCAGCGCGACCCGCGCGGCCCTGAACGCCGCGCTCGCCAGCGGCGCGCTCACGTACGCCCCGGCACCGGACAGCACGGCCGGCGCGACCCTCACGGTCACCTACGACGACGGCGTCACCGACGAGACGGGGACCCGCGGCACCGCGGTCCCCCGCACGGTGACCCTCGACGTGCGGGCGATCAACGACGCCCCGACGCTCGCCGTCCCGGGAGCGCAGCGCACCGTCGCCGGGGGCTCGTTCGCGTTCGGCACCCTCGGCGGCAACGCGATCCGGGTCGCCGACGTCGACGCCACCGCCGTCTCGGTCACCCTGGTGACCGGTGGCGGCACGCTGCGGCTCCCGACGGCCGACGGTCTCGCCTTCCAGGAGGGCGCGCCGTCCGGCGCGACGCGGCTGCGGTTCACCGGTGCCGTCGCCGCCGTCAACGCCGCACTCGACGGCCTCGCGTACACCGCGCCCGCCGGCCGCAGCGCGCCGGACCGGGTGGACGTGACGGTCGACGACCAGGGTGGGACCGGGGCCGGCGGTGTGCTCTCCGCGGCGGCCGCCGTCCCGGTCACGATCGCCCCGACCGTGACCCCGGCGGGCTCGCCGGTCCTCTGCGGCGAACCGGTGGTGCTCCGTCCCGTCCTCACCGGCACCCGCGTGCAGTTCACCGGCGTGACCCTGCCGGCGTACGCGGGCCGCCAGGTCGAGGTGCGCTCCGGCTCGACGGTCGTCGCCCGGACCACGGTCGCGGCCGACGGCACGTTCAGCCGGACGATCAAGGCGCCGCCGAAGCGCCGCCAGGCGTCCGTGACCTACAAGGCCGTCGTGGCGAACACCGGCTCGCCGACCTACCGGCTCGTGCGCCGCGTCACGATGACCCAGGAGGGCACGAGGCTCACCGGGCGCCTGCGGCTCTCGCGGCAGATCCGCCGGGGCACGACCGGCATCCTCTACGTCGACACCTCGTGCGGGGGACGCAAGCGCGCGGCGAAGATCACGCTCGCGCGCGACGGCCGCTTCACGGCCACGGTGAGTCGCCCCTCGCAGGGCTTCGCGGTCTACCGCGTGCGCATTCGCGTGTCCCGCACCCTCGTGACCTGGACGGCGCCGCTGATCGTGCTGCCCGGGCCCGCGCGGTAGCGGTCGGCGCCGCGCGCCGCCCGCGCTCGCGGGCGGCGCCTCAGCGGTACTCCGGGTTGGGATGCCCGAAGTCGCAGCCGGCGTCCCACTGCTCGCGCTGGTTGCCGTAGGCGGGCATGCCGCCGGCCCGCTTGAGCAGCGCGGCGAGGTGCATGAGGTTCCAGGCCATGAAGACCGTGTTGCGCTGGGTGAACTCGTTCTGGGGGCCGCCCGACCCCTCGTCGGAGTACGACGGTCCGGGGCCGGCCTCGCCCAGCCAGCAGCTGTCGGCCTGGGGCGGCACCGCGTAGCCGAGGTGCTGCAGCGAGTACAGGGTCTCCATCGCGCAGTGCTTGGCGCCGTCCTCGTTGCCGGTGACGATGCAGCCGCCCGCGCGCCCGTAGTAGATCCACTGTCCCTGCTCGTTGAGCTGCCCGCTGTTGCCGTACAGCCGCTCGATCACGCGCGTGGCGACGCTCGACTTCTGCCCGAGCCAGATCGGCGTGCCGAGCACGAGGATGTCGGCGGCGAGGACCTGCTCGAAGAAGGCGGGCCAGCCGTCGGTCGCGGCGCCGTGCTCGCGCATGTCGGGGTAGACGCCGGGCGGCAGGTCGAGGTCGACCGCGCGGGCCACCTCGACGGTCACGCCGGCGCTGCGCATCACGGCGATCGCCACGTCCATGAGCGCCTGGGTGTGCGAGTGCGCCGGGGCGGGCTTGAGCGTGCAGTTGACGAACAGCGCGCGGAGGTCGGAGTAGTCGGGCCGGTCCATGGCGCGACGCTACCGCGCGGCCGGTGACGGGTCGGTGAACATGCACGTCGACCGGCCGGTCAGTAGCCTGCCGCGCCATGGCTACACCTGTGAAGCTTTCCGGCCGGACGGCCGTCGTGACCGGCGCCGCCTCGGGGATCGGCCGGGCCAGCGCCCGCCTGCTGGCGCAGCGCGGCTGCCCGCTCGTGCTCGTGGACAAGGACGAGGAGGGCCTCGCGGGCACCGCCGAGGGCCTGCGCGTCCCCGTGATGACCAAGGTCATGGACGTCAGCGACCGCTGGGCTCACCAGCAGCTCGCCGCCGAGGTCAAGGACTGGAACGGCCCGATCGGCCTCGTGCTGAACAACGCCGGGGTCACCGTCTCGCAGACGATCGCCGAGTCCTCCCCGGAGGACCTCGAGTGGCTCATGGGGATCAACTTCTGGGGCGTCGTCCACGGCACCCAGGCCTACCTGCCGATCCTGCTCGAGCAGGACTCCGGCGTCATCGCCAACGTCTCGAGCATCTTCGGGATCATCGCCTGGCCGACCCAGGGCATCTACAACGCGTCGAAGTTCGCGGTCAAGGGCTTCACGGAGTCGCTGCGCCACGAGCTGCACGGGACGAACGTGTCGGCGGTCTGCATCCACCCGGGCGGCATCGACACGAACATCGTCAACAACGCGCGCATCCACGTCGACGACCTCGGTCGCACCGACCCGGAGGCGCTCAAGCGCGACTTCAAGAAGGTCGCCCGCACTTCCCCCGACAAGGCCGCGAAGACGATCGTCGAGGGGATCGAGAAGGGCAAGGTCAAGATCCTCATCGGCCCCGACGCGGTCGCCACCGACTGGCTGCAGCGCACGGTGCCGGTGAACTACTACAGCGTGATCCGGCGCCTGCAGCCGCTGCTGCGCCGCTAGCGCGACGCCCCGGACCGGTGGGCCCGCCGCGTCGCGTCAGCCGCGCGGCGGGATGATGTCCAGCAGGCCGCCGGGCGCCACGTCGCGCTCCACCGGCACGCCCTGCAGCCGCCGGTGGAACGCGGCGGCCACGCGCGTGGCGTGCCGCTTGGCCTCGTCGGCGCGCTCCCCGGCGAACAGCTCGTCGACGGTCTGGGTCCACAGCGTCAGCCAGCGGTTGAAGTGCCCGCCGCGCAGCGGCGAGCGCGCGTGCAGCTGCGCGTGCACGGCGAACGCCCCGCCGCGGTACGCCTCGCCGCCGAGCAGGATCGTCTCCCAGAAGTCGGTGATGTCCGGGAGGTGCGCCTCGAGGTCGAGCTGCGCGACGTCGGTGAACAGGTAGCCGATCATCGTGTCCGCCAGCGCCTTCTCGTAGAACGCGCGCGTGAGTCGCTCGATGTCGGCGCGGGTGGCGATGTCGGTGGCCGGGGCGGGCACTAGAAGACAAGGTACTGCTGCGTGACCGGCGCCAGCCGGCCGCCGAACAGCAGCGCCAGCAGGCCGCCCTGCAGCCGCTCGCCGAGGTCGCGGACCTCGTGCCAGAGGAGGTCGTCGCCGCGGCGCTCGCGCGTCAGCGCCTGCAGCCGGGCGCGCGCGTCGCCGTCGCCGAGGATCCCGATCCAGCGGTCGTACGCGGCGAGCGTCCGCGCCCCGGTGTCCAGCGCGCCCTGCGTGCCCGCGGCGAGGAACGCGTCGGCGATCCGGTCGGTGGGCGGGGCGGCCAGCTGCGCGACGAGCACGTCGGCCATCGCGTCGGCCGCGTGCTCGTGGCAGCGCAGCACGGGCACGAGCCCACCGGCGAACAGGAGCTTGCGCGACAGCCGCAGCTTCGCGTTGCGCATGACCCACTTGCCGGTCCCGTCGCCGTCGGGCTCGCGGTGCTTGCCCTCGAAGTCGACGGCGATCGTGCGCCAGTAGCGCACGAGGTCGTTCAGCAGGAACCGCGGCGGCCGGTGGTCGCCGCCGTCGGCGGTCGGGTCCAGGTACGCGCCGAGCACGCGGCGCACCGCGCGCGCGTGCACCTCCGGCTGCGCGACGGCGACCGACTCGAGCAGCAGCAGCATGCGGCGCGTGAGGTTGAGGTTCGTGTCCTCCTGCAGGCCGATGCGGGCCGCGAGCTTCTCGGCGCTCACGACCTCCCCGAACGTCCCGGTGGCGCCCGGGACCGCGTCACCGGTGCCGAGCGCGTCGCCGACCCAGCTGAGCAGCTGCTGGCGCTCCCCGAGGTCCTCGCCGCCGGAGTCCACGACGAGCGCCCAGTCGTCGTCGCTGTGCTCGGTGAGCTCGGCGCGTCCCCAGGAGCCGAACAGGACGACCGCCTCGCGCGGGCCGTCCTGGTCGGCCAGCAGCGAGGTGGCGGGCCCGTCCTCCAGGCGGGGGCGCAGGGCAGCGAGGCGCTCGCGCGTCAGGGCGCGTGCGGCGAGCAGGTGCGGGAAGGGCGTCCCGGTGCGCTCGGACAGCAGCTCGAGCGCGCCGGACGGCCCGTGGGCGGGATCGGCGTCCACGACGCCGCGCAGCGTATGCGATGGCGGCGGCCGGACCGCCCGTGGGCGGCGGCCCGCCTCAGACCGGACGCAGCGGCGCCTCGAGGATCCACGGCACGTCGCGGCAGCGGTCCAGGAGCGGCGCGAGGTGCGCCTCGTCCGCCGCGGTGGTCGGCCGGTGCTTGCCGCGCTCGTCGAGCGCGCTGACGTGCACGTGGCGCAGCCGCGAGCCGAAGCGGTCGAGGATCTCGTGGCCGGCGGCGAGCGTCGGGTCGACCTGGGCGGCGTGCGCGACGTCGAAGCAGAGCTGCGCCTGCGGGAGCGTCGCGAGGATCGGGGCGAGCTCGTCCGCGGTCCGGCCGGTCGGCTTGCGCAGGTCCATGTTCTCGACCGTGAGCGTCCGGCCGAGCGGGATCCACGCCCCGAGGTCCTGCATCGTGTCCGGGTGCACGACGATCGCCTCGACGCGGCCGACGAGCGGCTCGAGCAGCGCGACGAGCTCGGCCTCGGGCAGCTCGCGGTGCTTGGACGGCGCGTGCACGCTGAGGAACCGGAACGGCAGCGCCGGGGACGACCCGAGGAACGCCAGGAGGCCCGGCAGCTCCCGCTCGCTGAGCGCGGCCAGCTCGATCGCCTCCGTGCTGGTCGCGCGGGCGCGGGTGACCATGTCGGTCCAGTCGTCGCCGCCGTCGCGCAGGAAGCCCGTCGAGCACCCCAGGCGGGGATGGGCGGCGAGCGCGGAGACGTGCTGGGTGGTGGAGGTGACCATCGAGGGTGGACCACGGTAGCGGGGCGCCCCGACGGCGTGACAGCCGCCTTGCAGGATCGCGGCGACGGTCCCGCACGTTCCGGGAAACAGGTCACGCCCTGACCGCGTGGCGCGGTACACCTGGTCGATGACCTCGATCGGCAGGACTCGGGACGCGGGCTGGCAGTGCGGCGTGCGGCGCACCGTCGCGGGCGTCGACCCCACCGGCGCCTGGGCGCGGCTGGCGTCCGCCGAGGGCACCGCCATCTGGCTCGGCGGCCCCGTCGCGCTCGAGCCCGGGCCCTACGCGCTGGCCGACGGCCGGGAGGGCGAGATCCGCGTGGTGCGACCGGGCTCGCACGTGCGGCTGACCTGGCAGGCCGCCCCCGGGGACCCGGACACGACCCTGCAGCTGCGGGTGCTGCCCGCCCGGACCGGGACGACCGTCGCGGTTCACCAGGAGCGCCTCGCCGACGCCGAGCAGCGCGCGCAGATGCTCGCGCACTGGGAGGGCGTGCTCGACGCGCTGCGCCCCGTCCTCGCGGGCGGGGCCTGACGCCGCGCGCCCCGGGTCAGCGGGCGGCGCGGCGCGCCGCGGCCCGCCGGGCGGCGCTGCGGCGCGCCGCGGCCCGGGCCGCCGCGGCCTGCCGCTCCGCGCGCCGGGTCGCCGTCCGGGCGGCGGCGGCCTGCGCGCCCGCGCCCGGCCGCTGCCCGCCGTGCTCGGCGCACCAGGCGTCGCGCGCGTCCGCGCCCGCGGGTGGGATCGCCGTCGCCACCGCGATCCCGCGCCCGACGACCTCGGCGTACGCCTCGATCTGGCGCGCGACGCGCGCCTTCGCCGCCGGGGTGCGCGCCAGCAGGAGCCGCTCGGCGTTGCGCCACACGACCTCGCGCCAGGACTGCAGGATCGTCGTGGCGAGCAGGTTGTCGACGACGCCGAGCTCGACGTCGTCGGCGGTCGGGTCGAAGCGCTGGGCGACCTCGCGCAGCACCGGCTCGTAGAGCGCGGCGAGCCGCCGGTTGTAGGCGTCGTGGTCGGGCTTGCGGGTCGTGCCGTCCGGCGCGGTGATCCCGATCGCGGCCAGCAGGAACGGGAAGTCCCGGTTGATGTGGGCGTTCATCGCCATGAGGAAGTTGCCCAGCGCGCTGACCTTTCGGTCGCGGGCGGCGTCGAACGCCAGCAGCCAGGCGGGGGAGAGGCCCGCGCGGCGCCCGGCGGCCCAGTCGTCGTAGGCGGTGAAGTACATGCGCGCGAAGACCGCGTCCTCCTGCGCGAGCCAGACGCGGTCGCGGAACACCCCGGCCTTCGACGCGTCGCGCACGTCCTCGGTCACCCGCTGGTAGGCGAGCGCGAACACCGCGTTGTGCGAGCAGCGACCGACGACGTCGTCCAGGCGTCGCTGCATCTCGACGATCGTCGCGTCGATGCACGCGTCGGACCCGTCGGCGCAGTCGGGCTCCGTGTTGGCCGTGTGCGGCACGGGCAGGGCCGGCAGCAGCGCCGGCCAGTCGACGTACGGCGCCTCCTGCGCGGACGCGGCGGCGGGCGCGACGAGCGCCAGTGCCCCGGCGGCGAGCGCGGCGGCGAGGTTCCTCCCGAGACCCATCGCGCGAGCGTACTGCCGCCGTCGACGGCGGGCCAGTCCGCCCGGCGAGCGCCGGGAAGTACCCTGGGGATCGACATGGCCGCGAGCTCCCAGTCCCAGACCTACCGACGCGTGCGGATCCTGTCCGCGGGCGGCACGATCGGCATGACCGGCGGGGGTGGCGCGACGCCCGAGCTCGACGCCGACGAGCTCGTCGCCGCGGTGCCCGGCCTCGCGGGCCGCCAGGGCCTGACGGCGGAGACCGTGGCGAACAAGCCCTCCGCGCACCTGACGCTCGACGACCAGCTGCGGATCTGCCGGGCGGCGCGCGACGCCGCCCGTCGCGGCATCGGCGTCGTCGTCACCCACGGCACCGACGTGCTCGAGGAGACGGCGATGCTCGCCGACGTCATCCACGGCGGGGAGGCGCCGATCGTCTTCACCGGCGCGATCCGGCCGGCGAGCGCCCCGGGCGCCGACGGTCCCGCGAACCTCGTCGACGCGGTGGCGGTCGCGGCCTCCGAGGAGGCCGCGGGCCTCGGCGTGCTCGTCGTCTTCGGCGGCGAGATCCACCACGCGCGCTGCGCCCGCAAGACGGACACCACCTCGCTCGTCGCGTTCTCCTCCCCGCAGACCGGCCCGCTCGGCCGCGTCACCGAGGGCCATCCGACGATCTGGTCGCAGCTGCCGCGCAACCCGCCGCTGGACCCGCCCGACCTCGACCGGCGCGTGCTGATCGTGCCCGCCATGTCCGGGGACGACGGGGCGCTCGCGCGCGCGGCGCTGGACACCGACCCGCACGGCGTCGTCATCGGCACGCTCGGCGCCGGCCACCTGGCGCCGGACATCCTCGCGCTGTGGGCCGACGTCGCCACGCGCATCCCCGTGGTCGCGTACTGCCGTCCCGAGCGCGGCGTGGTCCTCAACTCGACCTACGGCTACGCGGGCTCGGAGATCGACCTGCGCGGCACCGACATCATCCCCTGCGGGTTCCTGTCGCCCCAGGCGGCGCGGATGAAGCTGCTGGCGTGCCTGGCCTCGGGCCTCTCGATCGACGAGGTCCGCTGGGCGTTCCGGCAGGACGACGGGTAGCCCCGGGCCGCGCGGGCCTTGAGTTCGCGCGGGGGAGCGCCGATAGTGGACGCGGATGCGCAGAGGTTCCCCGTCGTCGCTGTCCGCCTGGTCCTGCGGTCTGCTGGTGCTGCTCCTGATGGTGGCGGGCCCGTCGGTGGCCGCGACGCCCCGGGCGACCGCGACCGTCACGGTGGACGCGGGCGGCACCGTCCGCGCGGTCGTCGCCGTCGGTGCACGCGACGCGCGCGGCCTGCCCCGCCGCGTCGAGCTGCGCCGGGGGCGCACCGTCCTGGTGCTGACCCGCCGGGGCGCGTGGCGCCCGACCGCCGGTGGCCGCCGGTCGGCCACCTGGACCCGCACCGCGGGCGGCTCCGCGACGCGTCGCTCGACCGCGCTCGCGCTCGCCGGCACCCGCGCCGAGCTGCGGCTGCTCTGGCGGTCCGCGCGGGCCGCCCGGATCACCGTGCGCGTCGGCGGCCCGCCGCGCCCGGGCGTCGCGACGCCGAGCCCGTCCGCGTCGGTCACCGCCACCGGCACGGTCACGGCGCCGTCCCCAACCGCTCCGGCATCCGCGACCGCTCCCGCATCCGCGCCCGCCGCCGACGCCCCGGCCCCCGCGCCACCGGTCGTCGTGGTCGGGACCCGCGACCTGCCGGTCCTCGCGGGCGAGCAGCCGCTGGGCGGCGCCCGGCTGGGCAGCAGCTTCGCCGACGGCGGCGTGCGCGCCGCGATCCGCGCCGACGCCCTGACGCTCCAGCCCGGCCGCTTCTACCGGCTGACCACCTGCCTGCGGATCGAGGGCCCGTCCGTCGCCGGTGCGCGCCGCTGCACCCGGACCGTCGAGGACCGCACGACGGCCGAGACGGTCACCACCGCCGCCGCCCCCGAGGTCGCGCTCACGGTCCCGGTCGATGGCGAGCGGGCGGCGTCCCTGCTCGCGCACGGCCTCGTCACCGTCGAGGTGCCCGGACCGGCCGACTGGGAGGTCCTCGCCTCCAGCCCGACCGCGAGCGTGTCCGCGGCGGCCGTCCGCCCGGCCGACGCCACGCCGGTGCAGCCGCTGCCCGACCTGCTCGGCGTCCCGTTCGTCGCCGGGCCGCAGAAGCGCGGTGGCGTCGACACCGGCTCCCCCGACTCGTTCTGCGCCGGCTTCGACGCCGGACCCGCCCCGCCGACCGCCGAGGGCGTCACCGCCGACGGCCTCGGGCCCGGCCTCCCCGCCTACCACGAGGTCGGCGAGCCGACCGTCCCGGGGCCGGTCCGCGGCGTCATGGTGCTGCTGCACGGCAGCGGCTGGCTCGCGCACGGGCCCAACGCGGCGGCCAGCCTGCGCCCCGTCGCCGACCGCTGGCGGGCGCGCGGCTTCCGCACCGTCGCCGCGACCCACCGGCCCTGCGCCATGAGCCTGCCCGACACGCTCGCCGTCGTCGACCGGGTGCTCGGGCAGGACGGGGCGTCGCTGCCGGTCTGCGTCTCCGGCGCCTCCGCCGGCGGGCACCTGGCGCTGATGGCCGCCGCCCTGCGCCCCGCCGTGGACTGCGCGATCGGGGAGGGCGCCCCGACCGACCTGCTGACGCTGCGCGACCAGCAGCCCGACGGCTACACCAGCCCGGTCGACGGGCCGCGCTGGGCGACGAACCTCGCGATCGCCGCGTTCGGCGCCTCGCGCCTGGAGGAGCTCAGCCCCGCCCGGTACCCGATCGCCGCGCGCGTCCTGCTCGCCGTGTCGGCCGACGACTGGGCCGTGCCCTACGCGCAGCTGACCGGGCTGCGGGACGCCCAGCACGCCCGCGATCCCGCCGCGGTCGTCGACCTCGTGCGGCTGGAGACCGGCTCGGAGCCGTGGGTCCACGGCGGCGTGTCGAGCGCGGCGCTGGAGCGCCTCCACGCGCGCGAGGAGGCGCTCGTGGACGGGCTCACCGCCGGCCCCTGAGGCCCCGCCCGCGCCCGCGGCACGATCGCGCCCGCGCCGTCCGGCCCCGGCGGTACCGTGCGCGCGCCCGTGACCGTCGTCCTGCCCGCCCCGACCGCCCTCGACCTGCCCGGTCCGTCGCGCCGCGTCCGCGTCGAGCCGCTGGAGTTGCCGCTCCCTGCGCGACCGCCCGAGCCCGCGCGCGAGCGCGCCCCGAACCCGGCCCCCCGCCCCGCCCGCCCCGGCCCCCGAGCGCGAGCCCGTCCCGGCGTGACCCCGTCGGACACCCCCGACTTCCTCGAGCCGGTCGTCGGCTACCGCGCCTGGCGCCTGGCCGATGACGGCGAGCTCGTTCCCTGGACCGTCGCGCGCGCCGGCGCCTGGGTGCCGGGGGTCAACACCGCGGCCTGCCACCTGTCGCATTTCATGGTCGCGATGGGGGAGGGCGCCCGGCGCACCCCACGCCACCGGCCGCCGTCCCCGACGTGCATGTGCGGGCTCTACGCCCTGCACGACGCCGCCGACCCGCGGATCGCGCCCGGGGGCGGCAGCGCGCTCGGGGCGATCGTCGCGTGGGGCGACCTCGAGGTGCACGCCACCGGGTTCCGGGCCGAGCACGCCTGCGTCGTGGCGCTCGCGCTGCCCCACCGCTGCGGCGAGCAGGAGCGCGTCCGCCTCGAGCTCGCCGCCGCCCGCTACCGCGTGCCGCTCGTCCCGCAGGAGCAGCTCGTCGCCGCCGCGCACGAGCACGGCGCCCCGCTGCCCGACTACGACCGGCTCCCGGCGCGTCGCCGCGGCGTCGGACTGGGGGAGCGGCCTCCGTGGGCGTTCCCCGCGCCCGACCTCGCCCCGGGCGGGGAGGTCGGCTTCGACTTCAGCGCGCACGTCTGGGCGGAGACCGCGGTCGACCACGTCCTCGTCGGCGTCACGAAGCCGTTCGCCGACCTGTTCGGGGACGACCCGGACGCCGTCCACGTCGCCGTCGCCGAGCCGGGCACCGCGCTCGCGGCCGGGGACGTCCTCGCCCGCGTCACCGTGGGCGGTGAGACGTTCCTCGTCTGGACGCCGGTCGCCGGCACGGTCCGGGAGACGGCGGCGCAGCCGCAGCGGCTGCTCGGCGCCCCGGAGGGTGCGGGGTGGCTCGCGGCGGTCGTCCCGTCGGCCTGGGCGACGGATCGCGACGGGCTGCGCTGGGGCCCCGAGGCCCGCCGCGCCTACCGGGTCGACGCGGGCCGCCACCAGGACGGCGTCGACGCGTTCGCCGACGTGCGCGCCGAGCGCATCACCGCGCTGCCGCGCGTCGCCTCCTGGGGGGACGTCCTGGTCGAGCTGCGCGCCGCCCGGGCCCGCGAGCTGCCGCGGTTCGCCGACACCGCCGAGCTCTACGACCGTCTCGGCGTGGACCTCGGCTGCTCGCTGCACGACGACCCGCGGGTCGCCGACCGGCTCGGACGCCTGGACACGACGCTCGCGCTCGAGCTGCGCGAGCCCGCCGCCCGGCTGACGCTCGAGCTGCGCGGCGGCGCACCCCGCCTGCGCCTGGGCGCCACCGAGGCGGCCGCGGACGTCACGCTGGACTGCACCGCGGAGGACGCGCACCGCCTGCTGCGCGGGGACCTCGACGCCGCGGCCGCCCTGCGCTGCGGCGACCTGCGCTCCAGCGCCCCGGACGGGCGGACGCTCGCGCTCCTCAGCGTCCTCAAGGGCCTGGCCCCGGGCTACGCGCGCCGCGCCGCGCCCGATCCGGGCCCGCGCGAGCTCGCCGCGCGCCGGCTCGGTCTCGCCGCGGGCTGAGCGGTCAGTCGTCCTCGCCCGAGGACTCGCGCTCCTCGAGCAGGGTGACGTACGGCTTGCCGCCGATCCGGTCGACGAGCTCGTCGTCGAGCACCTCCGCGGAGGTCGCCACGACGCTCAGGGCGTTCATCAGCTCGTCGGCCTGCAGACGGTCGGCGAGCAGGTCGTACTCGACGATGAGCGCCCCGTCGACGAACGTGAACTTCGTGAAGAACGAGTTCGTGTTCAGCCCGTTGATCATGTTCAGGGCGGCGGCCGCACCCGGGCTGTCCTCGTCGATGCCCTGCAGGATCGGGCTGCTGAGCGTGATCACCGTGCCGTCCTTCCACGGCGAGAAGCCGATGAAGACCGCCGCGGAGTCGAAGATCATGCGGCAGCCGCGGCCGTCGTCCGCGGTCTCGAAGGCGAGCCCCTCGCGGACCAGGATCCCGGCGACCTGCTCGATGCTCGTCTCGATGTCCATGTGGCGCGGAGCCTATCTGCGCGGCGACGCGCCCACGCGACCGGACCGCGAAAAGTTTTTTCTGCGAAGAGGTGTCGCGGATGAGCGACGGGGGTATCCGACTCGTACCGGCGCACTCCACCGTGTGTGTCGGCGGGAGGCCCACCGCACAACCACCCACCGGTCCCCCGGGTGGACTGCGGTCGGGCCTTCCCTGTACCCCTGGGGCCCGGTGACCCCCACCGGGCCCGACCAGGCCGCTTCACGCCTCCGGACCGAGCACGCCCCCCACCGCCGGTCCGGAGGCGGGCCTGGTCCTCGCCGTCAGGCCGCGTGCCAGAGCGCGTCGTGCCCGAGCGGCTCGCGTCGCGCGCGCCCGGCGGCCGCCGCGCGGATCAGCGTGTCCTCGGCGCTCGCGTCGTCCGGTGCGTCGTTGTCGGCGGCGAGGACCTGCGCGACCTCGCGGGTCGTCAGACCGTGCGGGAAGGCGCGCAGCAGCTCCGTGACGTCGTCCGGGCGTGGCCGGCGCTCGAGCGTCCGGTCGAGGTTCATGACGCAGACGTCGTACACCTGCAGCGACTGGAAGCCGCCGGCCTCGAGGCCGCGCCCGTCGGCGGTCGTGAGCAGCAGCGACGGCGCCGTGTAGCGGACCGGCCCGTCGGTGGCGGCGGACTTGCCCTGCGCTTCGGTGACGCTGCCGGCAGCGGCCCGCGCCTGCGCGCGGTGCTCCTCGTAGGTCGCGACGGTCGCCTCGTCGTCCAGCGCGGCGACGACCGCCCCGACGTCCAGGCCGGGGACGCGGGCGAGCGCGTCGGCGATCGCCTCGTCGGTGTCCATCAGCCGGTCGGTCGTGAACCAGCCGAACTGCAGGGCGCGGAACGCGGCGAGCTGCAGCTGCGGCGCCTGCGCCCCGACCGCGACGACCGCCCGGCAGGCCCGCGAGGTCGCCATCACGCGCGACCGCGGACCGGTCGCGAACGGCATCCCGCGCGAGCGGAACGACCGGTAGCCCAGCGCGCCGCGCTCGGGCGTGTAGCCGTCGCGGACGTAGCGGTCCGGCGTCTCGGCCAGCCCGATCATCACCAGGCGCCAGCGCAGCTGGTCGCCGTAGCGCCACTGCAGCGCCGTCAGGTGCGGCCACGCCGAGTACGCCCACGGGCAGCCCGGGTCGCTGAAGTGGACGACGTCGATCATGCGTGCAGGTGGCGCAGGTCGCGCTCGGCGACGACGCCCCAGCGCTCACCCGCCGCGGCGAGGTCCTCGTCGACCGGCCAGCGGTCGGTCAGCACCTCGGCCTGGTCGGGGTTGGCGCCCTTCAGCGCCATGCAGCCGGCGTTGTCGCCGATCGTGCGCAGGGCGAGGATCTCCTCCGCGCTCAGCACGACCTCGCGCGGGGTCGCGGCGAGCTCGGCGCGCTTGTCCTCGACCGGTCGCGCGTCCGGGCCCGCCTCCTGGATCAGGGTCGGGACGACCATCTCGACGGCCGGATGGGCGAGGTTCCACTGCGAGGCGAGCTGGATCGGCGTGAGGCCGTGCCGGTCGGCGATCGCGCGCATCTCCTCGAGGCGCTCGACGCCGCGGTCGATCCAGCCCTCCGGCCGGAACTTGCGGTGGTCGAAGTCGCGGAACGGGTGGCCGGGGCGGACGTCGTCCCAGAAGATCCCGCCGTAGTCGACGACCCGCGTGATGACCTTCACGTCGGCGGCCGCGGCGGCGGGCAGCACGTACTCGCCCGGCCAGGGCTCCATCGGGTTGAGGATGACCATCGCCCAGTCGAGGAGCTCGCCGAAGCGCTCCAGGCACGCGAGCAGGTCGAGCGTGAAGCCGTTGGCGGGACCGGGCGCGACGCCGATCGCGTCGGTCAGGCCCGCCGCCTTCAGCGCCGCCATGCCCTCCCAGACGCGCGGGTCGTGGTAGCCGCTGCGGTCGGGGTTGTGCAGCATCAGGAGGTCGAAGCGGTCGATGCCGATCCGCTCCAGCGACCGCTCGGCCGCGGCGCGCAGGTAGTCCGCCCACGCCTCGGGGCCGCGCAGCCGCGCGTCGGTGAAGCGGGGGAAGCCCTTCGCGCCCTCCCGCTCGCCCTCGTAGAAGTCGTGGCCCACGGCGCCCGCGATCCAGACGTCGTCGCGGGTGGTCCCGGCGAGCGCGCGGCCGAGCACGCGGTCCGCCTCCCCGGTCCCGTAGGTGTCGGCGGTGATGACCGCGGGGATCGCGGCGTCGGGCCGCAGCAGGGCCTCCAGACGCGCGTCGTCGAGCGGCTCCCCGAAGTGCATGAAGCGGCCCCCGCTCCAGGTGCCGAGGGCGAGATGACCCGGATCGTCCATGCCTTCAAGATACGGGACGTGTCCGGCCGGCCCGACGACGACCTCCCGCTCGAGGACGTGCTGGGCATGTACGCCGCCGGCTGGTTCCCGATGGACGACGACGAGTCCCCGGACGAGCCGCTGCCCTGGTACTCGCCGGAGGAGCGCGGCGTGTTCGACCTCGATCCGGAGGCGCTGGCGCACACGCGCCGCGTCGTGCGCCGCAGCCTGGCGCGCCCGGAGGCGCAGGAGTGGCGGCTGGTCTTCGACGTCGCGTTCGCGCAGACGCTCGCGTGGTGCGCGCGCCCGCGCGCCGACGGCGACGGCGTCTGGCTGACGCCGCGGATGGTGCGGCTGTACGCGCGCCTGAACGCGGTGGGCCTCTGCCACACGATCGAGCTGCACGACCGCGACGGCGAGCTGATCGCGGGCTGCGTGGCGGTGACGATCCGCCGGGCGGCGTTCCTGGAGTCGATGTTCCACCGCGTCCCGCACGCGGGCAACGTCATGCTCTACCGCACGCTGGAGCTGCTGCACGACCGCGGGGCGCTGCTGTGCGACATCCAGATGACGACGCCGCACACCGAGCGGCTGGGGGCGCGCGACATCTCCCGCTGGCAGTACCTCGCGCGGCTCCAGGAGGCCGTGGCCGACTGAGCGCCGGGCCGGGTAGATTTCCCGCCCATGGACCTCAGCGCGGGCGAGTCGATCATCTACCAGGGCCACCCGTCCTGGCGGGCCACGATCGGCCTCTACATCAAGGGCGTGCTGCTCTGCGCGGTGCTCGCGGCGATCGCCGCCGGCGTCACGCGCGTCACCGGGGACGAGGTCGACGTGGCGGTCACCGTCGTCGTGTTCCTCGTCGCCTTCCTCGTGGTGCTCGCCGTCGGCTACCTCAAGCGGATGGGCACCGAGTACACGATCACCACGCGCCGCCTGCACATCCGCCGCGGGATCCTCAACCGCCAGACCGAGGAGACCCGGGTCGAGCGGATCCAGAACGCCAACACGACGCAGTCGCTGCTGCAGCGCCTGCTGAAGGTCGGGACCGTCGACTTCGACGTCGCCAGCGACGAGCGCGCCGGCCTGTTCAAGTTCGAGGGCGTCGAGGACCCGCAGTCGGTCGTCCGCGCGGTCGACCGCGCCGTGACCGGCGAGGCCCGCACGGGCGCCACGCCCGCCCCGGGCGCGCCGACCGCCGCCGACGAGGGTCTGTAGGCCGCACGCCGTGCGCGTCGCGGTCATCGGGGCCGGTGTCACCGGCCTCACGTGCGCCCGCGCGCTGGACGCGGCGGGCGTCGAGGTCGTCGTGCTGGAGAAGGCGCGGGGCGCGGGCGGGCGGCTGTCGAGCCGCCGGACCGACCACGGGGGCTTCGACCACGGCGGCGCGGTCCTGCGCCGCGACGAGGTCCGCGACGTGGCGGGGGTCGAGCTCGCCTCGTTCGCGCCGCGGCTGGCCGGCGTGGAGGCCGCGCTCGGGTGGCAGCCCGTCGGGGTCGTGCCCGTCCCCACGGCCAGCGCGCTGCCCAAGGCGCTCGCGGCCGGGCTGACGCTGCGGGCGGCCACGCACCTCGCGCCGCTGCCCGCCGACGGGCCGCTGACGTTGCGCGGTCTCGACGGGAGCACGATCGACACGGTCGACCACGTCGTGGTCACCGCCCCCGCACCCCAGGTGGCCGAGCTGCTGGCGCACCGCGCCCCCGGCCTGGCGGAGCGCGCGGCCGCCGCGGAGATGACGCCGTGCTGGACGGCGATGATCGCGCTGCACGAGCCCGCCGGCCTGCCGTTCGACGCGATCCGCGAGCGCGGCCCGGTCCACTGGGCGGTCGCCGAGAGCGCGAAGCCCGGCCGTGACGGCGGGGAGCGCTGGACAGTCCAGGCGACCGCCGCGTTCTCGGCCGAGCACCTCGAGGACCCGCCGGAGACCGTCGGCGCCGCCCTGCTGGCCGCGCTCGGCCAGATCGCGCTGGAGGAGGACGTGCCCGCCAACGCCCTGGCGCTGCGCCAGCCCGCGCTGCTGCAGGCGCACCGCTGGCGCTACGCGCGCGTCGCCCGGGCGCTGCCGGAGCCGCTGCTGCACGACGCCCCCGCCGGCGTGCTGGCCGCGGGCGACTGGTGCACCCCGCACGACGCCGGGATCACGCCCGGGACGGTCGCGGCCGCGCAGGCGGCGGGTGCCGCGCTGGCGGCGGCCCTGCTGCCCTGACCGCGGGCCGCGAGCCCGTCAGTTGACGCTCGGGTCGTCGGGCATCCGGGCGAGGACCGCGTAGGGCCCGCCCTTGCGCTCGAGCACCAGCGACCACAGGCTCTCCGGGTCGTCGCTGAAGACGTCGTCGCGGTCGGCGTCGACGACGATCCACGAGCCCTCCTCGAGCTCCCCGTCGAGCTGCCCGGGACCCCAGCCGGCGTGACCGGCGAACACGCGGGCGCGCCGCGTCGCGGTCGCGATCCGCTCGAGGTCGCTGTCGGCGGGCAGGAAGCCGAGGTCGCCGAGGATGAGGTCGGCGGCGAGCTCGGGCTCGTCGAACTCGGCGACGACCATGACGGCCTCCTCGCCGACCGGTCCGCCGCCGAAGACCGCGTCGTCCTCGTCGACGATCGGCGCGAGCTCGTCGACCGCCTCGCCGACGAGCGTGTCGGTCGGCCGGTTCAGCACGAGGCCCAGCGCACCCTCGTCCCCGTGCTCGGCGACGAGCACGACGGTCCGCACGAAGTTCGGGTCCACCAGTGCCGGGGACGCGAGGAGGAGCTTGCCCTTGAGCGAGACGGGGGCCATCGGAGAACGGATTCTACGCCTCCCGGCTGCGCGTCAACCGCCGAACAGGAGCGAGGTGATGATGTTCCCGGCGCTGGGCCGGCGCCCGTAGCGCTCCTCGAAGCGGTCCGCGTCCTGCGGGTCGGCGAGGGCGAGGACCAGCTCCTCGCGGGAGGACCCGAGCTCGCAGGCGCTGGTGTCGAGCGCCTCGAGCGCCCGGTCCTGCACGAAGCCCGAGAGGCCGCCGCTGCCCGGCAGCTGGCGCTCGGCGGTGCACGGGTCCAGCAGCGCGATCGGGGTCGGGCGGCGGTCGTCCTGCTCGCGCGCGTAGAGCGCCGGTGCGGCAGCGGTCACCACGAGCGTGACGCCGAGCAGCGCGCCGGTCCGCACGGACGGGGGCGGCGCCTTCGGCGCGAGCACGAGCGCGGCCAGCACCGCGAGGCCGCCGGTGACGAGGAACGCGACGTCGAACGACTCGCCGACCGCGGCGATCAGCGTCTCGTCGACCCGGCTGGCCATGCGGTCGTACTCGGGCAGGTCCTCAGGGTCGAGGCTCGCCCGCTCGCGATCGAGCGCCTCGAGCAGCGCGCCGCGCGGGTCGGCCGCGTCGACGCTGCCCAGCAGCGCGGGCGCCAGCGACACCTTCTGCTGCGGCGGCAGGCGCGCGTCGAGCGCGACCGCGACGCCGCGCTCCCGGGCGCGCTGGGTGGCGTCCTCGAGCCGCGTGGCGGTGATCGACCCGAGCACGGCGATGATCGCGAAGATGCCGACGTGCCGGGTGGTCAGCAGCCACGCGGCGTCGCGGCCGGTGCGCTCGGGCAGCAGCTCGCCCCCGAGGGCCGGGAGCGCGAGGCCCATGCCGAGCCCGGCGAGCACCTGCGGCGCGACGGTCCACAGCAGCCGGTCGTCGGGAAGGAAGGCGAGCGCGAGCGTGCCGGCGCCGATCAGCAGCGATCCGGCCGCCGCCCGGTGGGTCGCGTCGCCGCCGATCCGCGACCCGACGAGCGCGGCCGCGGGCAGCACCGACACGGTCAGCGCGGCCCGGAGCGGGTCGACGCTCCAGCCCGCGACGAGCAGCAGCACGAGCAGGAACAGCACCGCGGTGAGCGCCGCGGACACGAGCGCGAGCGCGACGGTCGGCTGGGCGGCCCAGCGCGGGCCGGGCGCGTCGTCGTCGGCGGCGAGCACCGCCGGGTCACGCGTCGGGGTGGTGCGGCAGACCCACGCGGCGGCGAGCGCCACCGGGGTCTGGAAGAGGAAGATCGCGCGCCAGTCGAACGCCTGCGTGAGCGCGCCGCCGAGCGCGGGGCCGACCGCGGCGGACAGCACGGCGGCGCCGAGCCACAGCCGCTTGGCGTGGGCGCGGTCGGCGCCGTGCCCGTCCTCCAGCAGCGCGAACACCGCGATCAGGGTGGCGGCGCCGCCGACCGCCTGCAGCGCCCGGCCGACGAGCAGCAGCACGACGGAGCCCGCGACGCCGCACAGCAGCGACGCGAGGCCGAACAGCGCCATGCCGGCCGCCCCGACGAGCGGTGCGCCGTGCGTGCGCTGCAGGCGCTCGACGGGCACGAGCGCGACCGCGAGCACGAGGGCGTAGACGCCGATGACGGCGGCGACCCCCTCGACGGAGGTGTCGAGCTGGACGAGGACCTCGGGCAGGGCGAGCGTCACGATCGACGCGTCGGCCAGGGCGAGTCCGGCGGCGATCGCCAGGACGATCGAGCGCGTGCGCGGGGACATGGGTCGCCCAGGCTATCCGGCGGGCGAGCCGTCGACGCCGATCAGCCGCCACGGCGTCTCGTCGTCGCCGTCCACGACCGCCATCGTCCAGCGCTCGGTGAACGAGGTCGCGCGGTCCTTGCTGCCGGCGACGACCGCGGCGGTGTCGCGGTTCTCGACGTAGCGACGGCCGGTCACCTGGACGGTGACGGTCATGCTGGCGGGCGTGTCGTCGTCGCCGGGGTCGAGGCCGTCGATGCCGATGCTCGTCACGGTGGCGCCGCGGACGACCACGCGCGTGCTGCCGCTGCCGTCACCGCCGTAGAGCAGCACCGCGGCGGCCTGCGGGTCGGCGAGGGCCAGCAGGGCGGCGTCGTCGCCGTCGACCGCCTCGATCCACGCGGCGACCGCGCGACGCGCGACGACCTCGAGCACGTCGGGCGCGAAGCGACCGTCGGCGAGCGACAGGTCGAGCGCCTGCGCGCGCGCACCGCCGGCGAGGTCGACGTCGACGAGGTCCCGGGTGGTGAAGCCGGCGAGCGCCCGGTCGGCGACGGCGGCCTCGACGAGCGTCTCGCCCTGCAGCTGTCCGGTGTCCGCCCACGGGCTGGCGATGATCGCGGCGTCGAGCTGGTGCACGCCCTCGGTGTCGGACTCGATCGAGAGCAGCTTCCAGGTGCCGTCGCGGTGCTCGAGCGTCCAGTACTCGGCGTGCTCCACGGTCGTGGAGGTCTTGCCGTCGCGGGTGAGGCGCCTGCCGCCGCCGGTCTCGACGTAGTCCAGCAGCGTCGCGGTGACGCGCACGCAGACCCGGTCCTCGGCGTCGTCCTCGCGGTTGACCAGGCCCACGTACTCGACCCGCGGGCCGGACTGCACCTCGACGACGTTGTGCCAGCCCTTGCGCTCGAAGTCGCGCAGCCGCCGCTCCCACTCGACCATCAGGTCGCGGCCGACGAGCCCGGCGAGCGTCGTGACGTCGTTGCGGCCCCAGGCGTGCTGGATCGTCGTGAAGAGCTCGGCGGCCTGCGCGGTGACGACGTCGGCGGCGAAGTACGCGTCGTCCTGGCTGGCCTCGGCGCTGGCGGTGGTGACCCGCTGCACGCGGGCGGCGCGCCGCTGGCGCAGGCGGTAGGCGCTGATCCAGCCGATGACGGTGACGATCAGGAACAGCACGACGATCACGACGATGATCCAGGGGCTGCCGCCGCCGCTGCCGCTGCTCGAGCCGCCGCCGGAGAACGAGCTGCCGCCCCCGCCGCCGCCCCCGCCGCTGAAGCCGGAGGTGCCGCCACCGGCGGCGGCGATGATCGAGAACGCGTCGAGGAGCAGCTGCACGTCGCCGATGGTCGCAGGGCGCCCCGACCGACGCCACCGCTCTTACGCGAGCGCGCGCAGTTCCGCGAGCGCGGCGGCCTGCCGGGCGCGCAGGTACCGGTCCAGGACGGCGCGGTCGCGCGCCGAGAGGCGGTCCAGGCGGACGCCGGCCCGGCCGTCCCCGTCGCGGTGCACGACCTCGCCGCCGCCGTCGAGCAGGGCCCCGGGGCCGAGCTCCAGCAGCAGGCGCAGCCGGTCGCCGGCGCGCAGCGACGGCACGTCGACGAGGGCGGCGCCCCCGGCGGAGAGGTCGGCGGTCCGCGCGTCGATCCAGCCGTTCCCGGTCCGGGTCGGCACGACGAGCACGGGCCGCTCGAGCACGATCCGCTCGGACGCGCGGCGCTGGCGCTCCGGGGCGTGGGGGCGCACGGCGGTGTACGCGGCGGCGCCCCCGGCGTAGCGGGGTGCGGCGGCCGCGACCGGGTCCAGGACGAGGTGGACGACGTCGTCGCGGACGCTGCCGTCCGGTCGCGGGGCGGCGAGCAGCGTGCCGGCCCCCGCGGGCGTGCGGCAGCGGCGCCCGGCGAGGTAGCGGCCGGGCGGGACGCCGGGAACGACCGCGGGCGCGAGCTCGGCGGCGCCGGGCACGGTGCGCAGCACGAGCGCGGCGACGGGCCCGAGGCCCGCGACCGTCAGCTCGACGGTCTGCTCCGGCCGCAGCCGCGTGTCGTCGTCCCACATCCCCCCGGTCATCGGCCGCGCCCGCGGGGACCTGAGCCGTGCGAGGATCGCACCGTGATGAGCGTCGAGGAGCTGCAGGCCCGCGTCGGGGACACGTTCGGCCCGACCGCGTGGCGGACCGTCGACCAGGACATGGTCGACACGTTCGCGACGCTCAGCGGCGACCGGCAGTGGATCCACACCGACGTCGAGCGGGCGGCGCGCGAGAGCCCGTTCGGGACGACGATCGCGCACGGCAACCTGACGCTGTCGATGATCGACGGGTTCCGCGACGAGCTCGTCGGCCTCGACGGCTTCGAGCTGGGGGTGAACCTCGGCTACGACCGGGTGCGGTTCCCGTCCCCGGTCCCGGTCGGGGCGCGGGTCCGCGCGGTGCTCGAGCTCGCGGCGGTCAGCGACCGCGGCGACGGCTGGTGGCAGGTCGTGCAGCGGTTCACCGTCGAGGTCGAGGGCGGCACCCGGCCCGCCTGCGTCGCGGACTCGGTCATCCGCGTGCGCCCGCGCCCCGACGCCTGAGCGGCCGCGCTCAGCGCACGGTGACGCGACCGCCCTCGGGCTGCCAGCCCCAGAGCGTCTGCCAGTCCGGGTCGAAGACCCCGACCTTGACGCGCCACGTCCCGGTCCGGGCGGTGCGCGGGATGCGGAACGTCGCGACGTAGCGGCGGGCGATCCCGCCGCGCAGGCGCTGCGCGCGGAAGGCGTGCTGGCGCAGCGGCGTGCGGCCGCCCGGCTGGTAGAGCTGCGCGACGACCGTCGTCAGCGCGGTCGAGGAGGCGGTTACGCGGACGTCGACCTTCAGGGTGCCCCCGCGGCGGACGGTGCGCACGCGCGGGGCGGACCGGATCCGCAGCCGCGGCCGGCTCGTGCGGACCGGCGCGGCGGCCGACGGCCGCCCGGTGGCGCCGGGCAGCGGGGTCGCGCCGCGCTGCACGTAGCCGCGCGCGAGCCGCGCGAACACGCCGCCGTCGTCCGGTCGCCCGTCGCCGTCGTCGTCGCAGGCGCACGTGGCGTCCGGGAACGCCTTGCCGAAGAGGATCGCCAGGACGCCGGCGTCGAGGTACTGGCGGCGGCGCTCCCCGCCGCCGGGTCCGAGCAGCCACTCGACGCGGTTGTCCCGGTAGCGGCCCGGCGTGTCGTCCAGCGTCGAGTTGCCCAGGGGCGTCTGCCACAGCACGGTCCGCAGCCCGGTGGCGGCGCCGACGTGCCCGATGAACCGCGCGTGGCGGCGGAAGTCGGCGTCGGTCCAGACGCTCGCGCCCCCGTCGCCGTCGCGGACCCGGCGGTAGCCGTTGTCGCGGTCGGCGAACTCGGCGAACAGGAGGTCCCAGCGGGCGCCGAGCCGGCGCAGGAAGGTCGAGGACTTCGCGGCGAGCTCGTCGACGCGCGCGTCGGAGGAGTCGCTGGCGGTGACGTCGTCGCCGCTGCCCCACACGGACAGGTGGTAGCCGAGCAGCACGTTGCGGGCGTAGCGGTCGCGCAGCCGCACGACGGCCTGCGCGAGGCCCGCAGCGGTGTCGGGCAGGCCGCGCAGCTCCGCGAGGCCCGTGCGGCCCACGGCGACGGTGACGGTCGTCGGGTCGTCGTCGCGGGCGTCGCGCTGCAGGTAGCCCCACAGGTCGGGCTCGACGTGCAGGACGGTCCGGGCCCCGGTCGAGCCCATCCGCTGCAGCGCGAGCCGCAGGTCGGTGAGCCACGAGCGCATGGTGGCGGTGCTGCCCCAGTTGGCGCGGAAGCCCGCGAGCTCCTCCATGTCGCGCCCGGGCCGCGTCTCGCGCAGCTGGTAGAGGCTGAAGACGGGCGTCATGCCGTGGTCGACGCTGTCGGCGATGAACGCGGGGACGAACGAGCCGTCCCCCTTCGTCCACGACGTCCAGCCGCTGCCGGTGTTCGCGCCGCCGGAGAGGTAGTGGTAGCGCAGCCCCAGCGGCGCCAGGTCGCGCAGTGCGCCCGCGCCACCTTCGGCGTCGCGCATCCCGAGCTGCAACGTGGCGTACGGCCACCCTCCCGGCACGGGGGCCTGCGCGGCGCGGGCGGGCGCCGCGCCGAGCGCGAGCAGGCAGAGGAGCAGGAGCAGTGCGGGGAAGCGGACCATCGACGCCGGGTACTTGTATCGGCACGGGACACGCGCTGCGCAAGTCCCTGTCGTGTGAC
The DNA here is from genome assembly GCF_009707605.1 of Conexibacter sp. W3-3-2. Taxonomy (NCBI): domain Bacteria; kingdom Bacillati; phylum Actinomycetota; class Thermoleophilia; order Solirubrobacterales; family Conexibacteraceae; genus Conexibacter; species Conexibacter sp. W3-3-2. The sequence goes on from NZ_WLYW01000001.1 coordinate 4,156,335, forward strand.
CACGACGCACTCCGGGTAGCCCGGCGGGCAGAATCCAGGTCGGTCGCACTCAAGCTTCGGCACCCACGGTGCCGAAAGGGGGGTCATGTCGGGTCAGCAGCAGGAGCGTCAGATGACGATCGAGGAGGTGCGCCTCTCCGGAGGGCGCCGTCTGCGGGTCCGCCGCTGGGGCGGCACGGGGCGCCCGCTCGTCCTCCTGCACGGCCTGCTGGACGACAGCGAGGGCTGGAACCAGCTCGCGCGGGACACGCACCGGCCCTGCGTGGCGATCGACCTGCCGGGCTTCGGCGGCTCGGACCTGCCGACGCGCCCGCGGATCAGCGGCTACGCGGAGGCGGTCGTCGAGGGGATGGAGCAGCTCGACGTGGGCGGCTGCACGCTCGTCGGCCACTCGCTCGGCGGCGCGGTCGCGACCGCGGTGGCGGAGCGCAGCCACGACGTCCACGCGCTGGCGCTGCTGGCGCCGGCCGGCTACGGCCGCATCTACCTCAGCGAGCTCGTGACGCTCCCCTTCGTCCGGCAGGCCGCGGAGGCGGCGCTGCCGCTCGCGCTGGTCAACCCGCTGACCGTCACCGCCGCGTACACGACCTTCGTCGCCCACCACCGCCTGCCGTCGAAGGACCTGATGGACCGCGTGCGTCGCCGCGCGTTCAAGTCGGGGCCGGGCGTGAGCACCGCGTGCGAGGCGATCGCGGCCGCGGGCCGGTCGGAGAACGGCTTCCCGAAGCGCCCCGTGAAGTTCGCCGGACCGGTCGCGGCGCTGTGGGGCCAGCACGACGCGCTCGTGCCGCCCGCGCACGCGTACGCGCTCCAGCGCGCCCTCCCGCAGGCGCACGTGGAGATCTGGAAGGGCATGGGCCACCACCCGCAGCGCGAGCGGCCCGCCGACCTCGCGCGCTACATCGAGCGGCACGCCGCCCGGGGCCGCAAGGCCGCGCGCTCGCGGCACCTGCGCGCGGCCTGAGCCGCGCGTCGTCCCGCCCGCTGCCGGGTACCCTTCGCCTACGCTGAGCGCGACGCGTCCCACCCCGTCGTCGCGCCCGGCCGCCCGTCCCACGATCCCGCCCCCGGAGGCGCCCGTCATGTCCCGTCCACGGATGGTCTGCGCCGCGACCGCGTGCGCCGCGCTGCTCGCCCTGCCCACCGCCGCGTCGGGTGCCACGACCGTCCGTGGCACCGTCGTGGGGGAGCCCACGGTCAGCGGCACCACGGCCACGGTGCCGGTGCTGGTCGGGGAGACCGGCCGCCGCGCCCTGCGCGTCGCCACGCCGCTCGTGCGCGTGCGCGTGCCGCAGGCGCGCGGCATCCGCGCGAGCACCGGGGTCCTGAAGCCCGGGGGACTGCGGATCGGGGACCGCGTGCGCGCCGCGCTCGGCCGCGTCCGCGACGGGCGCGCCTCGACCGCGGTGCTGCGCGTGACCGCCCGCGGCGGCACCGCCTCCTTCGACCGCCTCGACGCGTCCCGCAGCCGCGCCCGCAGCCAGGCGCAGGCCGCCGCCGACGCGGTCGCGCGGCTCGACGCCACCGCCTCCGGGGTCGTCGGCGCCCCCGCGGAGACCCCGGCGCAGCTGCGTCGCTTCCTGCTCGACCTGCGCTACGACCTCAACGTCCTCGTCGCCGACCTGCGCGCGAGCGGGCAGCAGACCGCCGACGCCGTCGCCCGGATCGAGCGCGAGCGGCCCGCCGACGCGCGCCGGCGTGCCGCCGTCGAGCGCCGCCAGCGCCCGCTGCTCGACGCCCTGCGCCGCTCGCAGGGCGACCTCGACCGGACCCGCACCGCGCTCGAGGACGCGGTCACGCGGCTCGACGAGGCGATCCTCGACGTCGGCGGCGTCAGCGCCCCGTCGCTGCCGGTCGGCACGGTCGGAACGGTCAGCGACCTCGTCCAGGGGATCCTCGCGATCATCGGCCTGGACGGGTAGCCGCTAGCCTCGCGGGCATGAAGCTCGCGACGTTCGTGCCGCCCGGCGGCGACCCGCTGGCCGGGGAGGTCCGCGGCGAGGAGGTCATCGCCTTCGACGACGGCACCACGGTGCTGGACCGGCTCGCCAGCGGGGACCGCACCCCCGCCGCCGGTGCCGCGTTCCCGCTCGCGCAGGTGACCCTGCTGGCCCCGCACCGGCCGCGGATCCTGTTCGGGATCGGGCTGAACTACCGCGCCCACGCGGAGGAGCAGGGCCTGCAGACCCCGGAGTTCCCGATCGTCTTCACGATGTCGCCGTCGAGCGCCGCGAACCCGTCGGACACCGTGGTGTGCCCGTCGGTCGTGCGGCGGCTCGACTACGAGGGCGAGCTCGCGATCGTCATGGGCGCCGACGGCGTCGTGGCCGGCTACGCGGTCGCCGACGACGTCAGCGCGCGCGACCTGCAGCGCCGTGAGCCGCAGTGGACGCGCGCCAAGGGGTTCGACGGCGCGTGCCCGTTCGGGCCGTGGGTGACGACGGCCGACGAGATCCCGGACCCGGGCGCGCTGCGGCTGCGGACCTGGGTCAACGGCGACCTGCGGCAGGACACGAGCACCGACGACCTCGTCTTCGACGTCCCGACGCTCGTGGCGTTCCTGCAGGAGACCAACACGCTCGAGCCGGGGGACCTGATCCTCACGGGCACGCCGAGTGGCGTGGGCTCGGCGATGGACCCGCGCGTCTTCCTCGCCGACGGCGACGTCGTGCGGATCGAGATCGAGGGGCTCGGCGCGATCGAGCACCCCGTCGCCGTCCCGGGCTGACCGGGACGGGCGCGCCCCGGACGTCCCGGGGCGCCCGGCGGGGTCAGTGCTGGGAGATGACCCGGTCGATGAGGCCGTAGTCCTTGGCCTCCTCGGGCTTGAAGAAGCGGTCGCGCTCCATGTCCTCGTGGATGCGCTCGAGGCTCTGGCCGGTGTGCTTGACGTAGATCTCCTCGAGGCGCGCGCGCGTCTTGAGGATCTCCTTGGCGTGGATCTCGATGTCGGAGGCCTGGCCCTCGTAGCCCGGGGAGGACGGCTGGTGGATGAGGATGCGGCTGTTGGGCAGCGACATCCGCTTGCCGGGGGCGCCGCCCATCAGCAGCAGCGAGCCCATCGACATCGCGATGCCGCAGCAGATCGTGGCGACCTGCGGCTTGATGAAGTTCATCGTGTCGTAGATCGCGAGGCCCGCCGACACCGACCCGCCGGGCGAGTTGATGTACAGCGAGATGTCCTTGTCGGGGTCCGAGGACTCCAGGTGCAGGAGCTGCGCGACGATGAGGTTCGCGATCTGGTCGTCGACCTGCTGTCCGAGGAAGATGATCCGCTCGTTGAGCAGCCGGGAGAAGATGTCGTACTCGCGCTCGCCTCGGGCGGAGCGCTCGACCACCGTGGGTACCAGAGGCATACCGGCACCCTAGATCATCGGGTCGGCCGGTCCGGGAGCGGGCCCGGGTTCAGGCGCCGAGCAGCGCGGCGGCGTGCTGCGTCCAGCCCGCCGAGAGGCGCTCGAGCTCCATGCCGCGGTCGTCGCGCTGGTGCATCATGAACCCGGCCGAGACGGAGGCCAGCAGCACGTCGGCGTGGTAGTCGGCGTCGAGCGCGGGGGCGGCGGCGCGCAGCAGCAGCGTGAGGTGCGTGCGGTAGACCTGGTAGGGCGCGCTGCGCATCCGCATGGCGGGGTCGTGGCTGGCCTCGACCGCGGCGAGCAGCTCGGCGTAGCCCTGCAGCTCGCGCAGGTAGGCAGGCCCGAAGGCGAGCAGGCGCTCGGCGGGTGGCGCGCCCGGCCCGAGCGGTGGCTCGCCGCGGATGAGCTCCTCCTGGAACGCGGCCTCGCGGTCGCTGAGCAGGGCGCGCAGCAGCCCCGCGCGATCGCCGAAGCGGCGGAACAGGGTGCCCTTGCCGACACCGGCGGCGGCGGCGATGCGATCCATCGAGACGGCCGCGGCGCCCTCGCGGGCGACGAGCTGCTCGGCCGCGGCGAGGATCCGCCGCCGGTTGCGGGCGGCGTCGCAGCGCTCGCGGACCTCGCCCCCGGCGAGGGGGAGGTCGCGCTCGTCGCGCAGGGGCAGCGGGGTGACGACGGGGAGGTCGGACATGGGCTTCACAGCTCCTTCACCGCAGGAGCTTGACAAACGGACTGCGGTCCGCCTACTCTACCGCAAGAACGGACCACGGTCCACTTTCTGAAACCCCGTCTGAGCCCCCGAGAGGAACCCCCAATGAGCACCGCCACCACCCCGATCACCGGCACCTGGACGATCGACGCCGTCCACTCGTCCGTCGGCTTCTCCGTGAAGCACATCGTCAGCCGGTTCCGGGCCGGCTTCGAGCAGGTCGAGGGCAGCTTCGACGCCGACGCGGGCGTCCTCGTCGGCCGCGCGCCGGTCGAGTCCATCGACGTCACCCAGCCGGACTTCCGCGGCCACCTGCTGTCGCCCGACTTCTTCGACGTCGCCAACCACCCGACGATCGACTTCGTCTCCCGCGAGCTGACCCTCTCGCCCGACGGCACCGCGACCGCCACCGGCGAGCTCACGCTCCTGGGCGTCACGAAGCCCGTCGTCGCGACCGGCGAGTACACCGAGACCACCGAGGGCCCGGCCGGCACGATCTTCGGCCTCGAGCTCGAGGCCAAGGTCGACCGCCACGACTTCGGCCTCAGCTGGAACATGGAGGCTCCCGGCGGCCGCAAGGTCGTCGGCGACGAGGTCACGATCACGGTCTCCCTCGAGCTGCTCCAGCAGGCCTAGTCATGCGCGTCCTCGGCCTCGCCGGCAGCCTCCGCGCCGGCTCCCACAGCGCTCGGCTCCTCGCCCTCGCCGGCTCGGCCCTGCCGGCGGGTGCCGAGCTCGTCACCTGGTCGCGGCTCGGCGAGCTGCCGCTCTACGACCCCGACGTCGACGCTCGCGAGACCCACCCCGTCGTCGAGTCCCTCCGGGACGCGATCCGCGAGGCGGACGCGCTGGTGATCGTCACCCCCGAGTACAACGCGTCGGTCTCCGGCGTCCTGAAGAACGCGATCGACTGGGCCTCCCGGCCGCGCGCCACGACGGCGCTGCAGTCCAAGCCCGTGGCCGTCGTGTCGCAGAGCCCCGGCCAGTTCGGCGGGCTCTGGGCCGCCGACGACCTCAAGCGGATCCTCAAGATCACCGGCGCCCGCCCGCTCGAGGAGGCCGTCAGCGTCGCGCAGATCGACACGGTCCTGCCCGACGGTGCGCCCGCGCTCCAGGACGAGGAGCTCCACGACGCGCTCGTCGCCCAGCTCGCGGCGCTCGTGCAGGCGGCGCAGACCGCCACCGTCGCGGCCTGAGCGCCGGCCCACCCTGACGTGGCATCGTGCGGTGCGCCGTGAGCGCGCCGCACGACAGCCCGTTCGACCGGGTGCCCCCGGTCACGCTCGTCCTCTTCGCCGTCTCGTCGATCCAGTTCGGGGCCGCGCTCGCCGCGACCGTCTTCGACGAGATCGGCCCGGGCGGCACGTCGTTCCTGCGGCTCGGCCTGGCCGCGCTCATCATGGCCGTGATCTGGCGGCCCGACCCACGCCGGCACAGCCGCGAGGAGCTGCGCCTCGTGCTCGTGCTCGGCCTGATGCTCGGCGGCATGAACTACAGCTTCTACGAGGCGCTCGACCGGATCCCGCTCGGGATCGCGGTCACGATCGAGTTCCTCGGCCCGCTCGGCGTCGCGGTCCGCACGTCGCGCCGGCGCCTAGACCTCGTGTGGGCCGCGGTGGCGGGCGCCGGGATCGTCCTGCTCGCCCGGCCGGGCGGTGACGGGATCGACCCCGTCGGTCTCGTCCTCGTGCTGATCGCGGCCGCGTGCTGGGCCGCCTACATCCTCGCCGCGCGCCGCGCGGGCGAGCTCTTCGGCGGTGCGCGCGGCCTCGCGATGGCCATGGGGGTCGCCTTCCTCGTACCGCTGGTGCCCGGCCTGCACCAGGGCGGCACGCAGCTGCTCGAGCCGGGGTTCCTGCTCATCGGGCTCGGCGTCGCGGTGCTCTCGAGCGTCATCCCGTACACGCTCGAGACCGAGGCGCTGCGCCGCATCCCGACGAACGTCTTCGGGGTCCTCATGTCGCTCGAGCCGGCCGTCGCGGCCCTCGCGGGCTTCCTCGTCCTGGACCAGGCGCTCGACGCGGTCGAGCTGTCCGCGATCGCGCTCGTGGTCGCCGCGTCGATCGGCGTGACGCGGACCCGCGCCGTCCCGATGGTCGCCGAGGGGTAACCGGGATGCGGCGCAGGGGATACTCCAGGGACGTGTTCCCCGTGAACCTCCCCAACGTCCTGACCGTCGTCCGGATCCTGCTGGTCCCGGTGCTCGTCGTCGCCCTGCTCGCCGAGGCCGAGGGGGGCGACTACATCGCGGCCGCCGTGTTCGCGCTCGCGTCGCTCACCGACATGATGGACGGCTACCTCGCGCGCTCGCGCGGCCAGATCACGACGTTCGGCAAGCTCATGGACCCGATCGCCGACAAGCTGCTCGTCGTCGCGGCGCTCGTCTCGCTCGTGTCGCTGGACCGGCTCGCCGCCTGGGTCGCGATGGTCATCATCGCCCGCGAGTTCGCGGTCACCGCCACGCGCATGGCCGCGACCCAGCAGGGCGTCGTCATCGCCGCCAACTGGTGGGGCAAGGCCAAGACGATCGTGCAGGTGCAGGCGATCTTCTTCCTCATCGCCATGGGCACGCCCACGCCGCTGTGGGTGGACATCTGGGTCTACGCGGCCGTCGCGATCACCGTGGCCAGCGGCATCGACTACTTCTTCGGGCTGCGCCGCCACCTCGGCGAGGCCGAGCGGCGCGCCACGGGCCCCGCTGGCAGGGCGGCGGCGTGAAGGGCATCGCCGCCCTGGTCGCGATCGGCGTCGCGGTGACGATCACCGTGCTCGTCCTCGCGATCATCCGCACGCACGACGACGTCAGCGACGACCTCGCCCGCTGCATCGAGCAGGGCGACGCCGCGATCGTCCGCGGCCCGGACCTGCTGGGGCCGCTGCGCGCCGACCTCGCCAACGGCTTCGCGCCGCGGGTGCTGCGGCGCTACCGGCTGGGCGAGAACGGGGCGGTGCTGCTCGAGGGCACCGGCTACCGCGTCCTCGCCCTCGACGGGCGCAACGGCCCGTCGCTGGAGGGCGAGGTCGCGCTGCGGATCTTCCGCGACCCCAGCGAGTTCGCCGTCGTCGGGGTCGAGCGCGACCCGATGAAGGGCGTCCTCGCCGGCTGCGCGTCGCTGCAGGAGTAGCGGTCGCTCAGACCGTCGGGCGCCCGGCGCCGTCGAGCCACTCGCGCATCGACGTGTGGTGCGGCAGGTGGTCGCCCGACCCGATCTCCTGGCGCAGCTCGCCGAGGAGGCCGAAGCGCTCCGCGACGACGTTGTGCTGGTGGATCGACTCGAGGTTCTCCTGGCGCGAGGAGACGAACACGTCGGCGGGCAGGTCCGGGTAGCGGTCGATGACGCCGCGGATCGCCTCGCGCACGCAGTCCTCGACGAAGCGGGGCCGGCGGTGCGCCTTCTCGACGACGGTGCCCTCGTCGCTGCGCTTCATCAGCTCGTAGATCTCCGAGCTCATCGACTCCTCGACGATCGCGACGAGGTCCGTCGCGTCGAGCTCGACGTCCGAGCCCTCGGGCAGGCCGATGTGCAGCGTGCCGAGGCCGCGCTGGTTGTGCGTGGCGACCGGGACCGCGGCGAAGATCTTCTCGATCTCCTCCTCGTTGAAGTCCGCGCCGAGCCGCTCACGGGCCTTCGCGGCGACGAGCTCCTGCGCGCACGGGCAGGCGGTCATCCCCTGGGCGGTGACGCCGATCATCCGGCGGGTGCCGTGCTCGCTGGCCACCGCGGCGCCGAGCATCGTGTAGATCTCCTGCGTGCGGATCCCGGAGACCGGCGCCGGCTTCTCCTCCGGGTAGCGCGCCTTGATCGTGACCTCCGCGCGTAGCGCCTGCTGGCGCTCGCGGACGATCTCGGCGATCCGCTCGGCGAGGGTCTCGGCCCGGAAGGCGGCGTCGCCGAGGATGACCTCGCCGATCGCGCCGTTGACGTCCTCCTCGAACCGGCTCATGTGCGCGCCCTTCTGGCGCGGGCCGAGGTCGACGAAGCACTCGAGCTCCGCGGAGAACAGCTGCTGCCCGCCCTCGCGCTCCAGTCGGATGATCTTCTCGACGCCCGTCACGCCGACGCGCGAGAGGCTGACGTGGAGGGTGGGCACCCGGTTCTGGACGTCGGGTCCGGGGCTGGTTGCGCTGGCGTGGTTCATGGGATGTGCCTTGAACGGTAGAGGGTCTGGGTGTCCGGCCCGAGCCTGTGCTATCACTCGGGGCCTGGCGAGCCACCCCCTCTACGAGGACGGGACCCAGAAGGCTCAGCCCCTCGCGGCACACGTCGCGGCCCGCACCACGGTGCACTGCTGGTCATGAGGTGAGAGAGGGAGGGACTCCGGCGACGGAGGTCCTCCGGAGTGCCTGACAGCGAGGGCAAGAGGGTTGAGCACCAAGACTGAAGGACTGCTGGCGGACGAGGCTCCGATCCACGAGTTGGACGAGCTGCAGCCGCTCATCAAGGAGGGCCAGGAGAAGGGACTCCTGACCTTCGCGCAGATCGCGAGCTGCCTCGAGGAGGTCGAGGTCACGAAGGAGCAGGTGGTGGAGCTCCACCACTGGATGGAGGAGCACGGCATCGCCGTCGTCGGGAACGACGGCAAGCTGGCGACCTCCGAGAACGGCAAGCTCGAGGCCGCCGCCGAGGCGCGCCGCGAGCAGAAGGCCGGTGGCGGGGACGGCGGCGCGGCGAAGAAGCCGCAGATCGACCTGACGGTCGAGCCGTCGCTCGACTCGCTGCGGCTGTACCTGCGCTCGATCGGGCGCGTGTCGCTGCTGACCGCCGAGCAGGAGGTGTCGCTCGCCAAGCGCATCGAGCGCGGCGACATGGACGCCAAGCAGCAGATGGTCGAGGCGAACCTGCGCCTCGTCGTGTCGATCGCCAAGGGCTACCTGGGCCGCGGCCTCACGTTCCTGGACCTGATCCAGGAGGGCTCGCTCGGGCTCATCCGCGCGGTCGAGAAGTTCGACTACCGCCGGGGCTACAAGTTCTCCACCTACGCCACGTGGTGGATCCGGCAGGCGGTCACCCGCGCGATCGCGGACAAGGGCCGGACGATCCGGATCCCCGTCCACATGGTCGAGAAGCTCAACAAGGTCGTGCACGTCGAGCGCCAGCTCGTGCAGTCGCTCGGCCGCGAGCCCTCGCCGGAGGAGATCGCCAAGGAGCTCGAGTGCACCGCGCGCGAGGTCCGCGACATCCTGCGGATGAGCCAGCAGCCGATCTCGCTGGAGAAGCCGATCGGCGAGGAGGAGGAGTCCGAGCTCGGCGACTTCGTCGAGGACCAGAACGCGGAGTCCCCGTTCGAGCTCGCGTCGGAGAACCTCCGCAAGGAGAACGTGCACCGCGCGCTCGCGGCGCTGCCGCAGCGGGAGCGCGAGGTCATCGAGATGCGGTTCGGCCTCACCGGTGGCCGGCCGCGCACGCTGGAGGAGGTCGGCCGGGCGTTCAACGTGACGCGCGAGCGGATCCGCCAGATCGAGAACCACACGCTGAAGAAGCTCGAGTCGCTGCCCGAGGCGCAGCGGCTGCGCGACGCCTCCTGAGCCATTCCTGACGCGCCTGCGTAGAACGGGACATGCGTTCCCGTCTCTGCGCAGGCGCCGTCGTGCTGCTCGGCCTCGCCGGCTGTGGCTCGTCCGAGGACACGACGACCGAGCGGTCGTCCTCGCCGACGGTCGTCGCGACGCCGGCGGCCGGCACCGCGCCGGAGCGGTCCGCGCCCGCCGCGAAGGGGTCGTCGGTCCTCACCGGGACGGCCGAGCGCCTGACCGGCGGCCGCGACGACCTCGCCGACTACCGTGGCGACGTCGTCCTCGTGGTGAACACGGCGTCGCAGTGCGGCTTCACCGGGCAGTTCGCGGACCTGCAGGAGCTCTACGCGGCGCGCAAGGACCGGGGGTTCACGATCCTCGGCTTCCCGTCGGACTCCTTCGACCAGGAGCTCGACGACGCGCAGGCCATCAGGGAGGTCTGCGAGAAGAACTTCGGCGTCGAGTTCCCGATGTTCGCGAAGACCGCGGTGACCGGGGACGACGCGGCGCCGCTGTTCAAGCGCCTGGCGGCCGCCACCGGCGAGCAGCCGTCCTGGAACTTCAACAAGTACCTGCTGGACCGCGAAGGCCGCGTGGTCGGCAAGTTCGACTCGGGCGACATCCCGACCGATCAGATCGACGAGCTGCTCGCAGCCACCTAGACGTCCCGTCCGGGGTCGAACGTATGTTCTCCCCATGGGGCCCCGGCAGCAGGGAGACATCGGCGAGGTGTCGGCCATCGAGTGGTTCACGCACCGCGGTCAGACGGTCTTCGTCCCGATCACCCACAGCCCCGACGTCGACCTGATCGTCCTCGCGGACGGTGTGCCGCTCCGTGTCCAGGTGAAGACGTCGACGCAGATCGTCGATGGCCGTCACGTGGTGACGGTCTGCACCCGCGGGGGGAATCAGAGCTGGAACCGGATCACGTCGCGATTCGATCCGACGCGATGCGACCTGCTGTTCGTCCTGGTCGGGACGGGACGGCGCTGGTGCATCCCGGCGTCGCGCGTCGGTGGCGCGACGTCGATCGTCGTGAGCGCGGACAAGTACGCCGAGTTCGAGATCGACCCTGGGCGCCCCTTCGCTGCCGCCTCCGGCGCGTAGTCGCTAGACTCCGCAGCCCCGGCGGGATAGCGAAGCGGTCAAACGCACAGCGCTGTAAACGCTGCCTCTCTGAGTTCCCAGGTTCGAATCCTGGTCCCGCCACCTGCACACGGCCCGCGCTGCACAGCGCGGGCCGTCGTCGTCCTAGACCCCGTCTCGCAGGAGCGCCACGAGGGCGTCGAGCGAGTCGGCGATCCGGCCACCGGAGGCCTCGACGAAGTACTGGACCTGCAGGTTCACGGTCGCGCCGGCCTCGCCGGCCTCGCGCCAGTCGGTCCGCAGCCCGTCGATGCGCAGGCCCAGGCCGGCGGCGTACCCGATCTCCGCGCACGTGCCCGCGTCGGGCTCCTGCCCGTCGAGGACGGCGACGAGCCGCGTGCACGAGCGGATCGCCTCGGCGTTGCGCGCCCCGATGAGGGTGTTGAGCTCGGCGTGGCGGCCGGCGGCCTGCAGGCGCTCGACCTCCTCGGGGGCGGTGAGGGCCCACGGGTCGACGACCTCGACGACGGTCGCGAGGGTCGGCAGCAGGGTCTGCGCGTAGTAGGCGCGGCCGGCCTCGGTGAACCCCAGCGGCGAGGCCACGTAGGTCCTCGGGGTCATCGGTGGGCCTCGGCGGCGGCCGCTCCGGCGGCGGCCTGTCGGATGGCGTCGGCGGCGGCGTCCTGGGTGGTGCCCAGCGCGCGCAGGAGGTCGGTCGCGATCGATCGCACCTGCCCGATGATGACGCTCACGCTGAGGTTCGAGGTCCGTTCGAGCGCGAGGGTCGCCCCGGCGGCGGCCTGCAGTGCGGTGCCGCGCGCATCGACGACGAGCGCCGGGTCCTCGAGCGCCGCGCGCAGCGCACGGACCGCAGCGGCGAGGTCGCGCACTCCGCCGGGCGCCTCCGGCGGGATGTGCGCCTCGAGGTCGGCTGCGCGCACGACGCCGCGGGCGAGCACGCGCGCGTTGCGCACCGCCAGGTCGATCTCCGGGGCGGCGATCGCGTAGCGCTTCACGACGGTCCGCTCGCGTCGCCGCAGCGGCGAGTAGCGCGCGGTCTCGACCCCGCTCACCGTCGCCTCGCCGAACGCGGTGACGGCCCCCTCGAGGTCCCGCATCGCGACGAGCGCCTCGACGGCGGCGTCGTGGTCGGCGCGATCGAGCGCGGCGGCGACCTCGTCCAGCGCGAGCGCGAAGCGGTCGAGCAGTGGTCCGGCGTGCCGCCGCGCCAGGCGCACCGGGTCGATCGGGAGCAGGTAGTGCACGAGCACCGCGACGCCGCCCCCGACCAGCGCGTCGATCGGCCGCGCGACGTCGAACGAGGTCGGCACGTCGATCGTGGCGACGAGCACGGCGCTCGAGGCGGCCTGGCCCACGACCAGGCGCGTGCCGCCGAGCGCGACCGCGCTGAGCATCGCGATCGCCACGACCAGCGCGATCTGCAGGGTGCCGGAGCCGAGCAGGATCACGAGGGCGTCGGCCACCGCGACCCCGACGGCGACGCCGAGCGTCAGCTCGGCCGCGCGCCGCGCGCGCTGCCCCACGACGATCCCGAGCGCGATGATCGCGGAGACCGGCGCGAAGAACGGCGCGGGGTGCCCGACCAGCTCGGTGGCCGCGAACCAGGCGAGCGCGGCCGCGATCGCGGTCTGCGCGATGGCGGGCGCGGTCGCGCGCAGGCGCCGCCCGCGCGAGAGCCCGGCGGCGCGGATCGCGGCGGCGGTGGGGTGGGCGTCGGGCGTGGACACGGCTCGGCGCAGCATCGCACGCGCTAGATTGCCGCCTCTATGACGCCGACCAAGCTGAGCGCCCTGCTCGCCGCCGCGCTGATGACGTTCGCGCTGGCCGCCTGCGGGGAGGAGCGCACGAACGAGGACATCAGCGACGAGCCCGTCGCGGGGGAGACCACCGAGGCCGCGGCGCCCGCCGCGGACGTCGACGTCGGGGAGATCTCGACCGACACCTCGAAGAAGCCGGAGATCGCCAAGCCGAAGGGCGACCCGCCGCCGGCCCTGGTGCAGAAGGACATCGTCGTCGGCAAGGGCGAGGCCGCCAAGGCGGGCGACACGCTCTCGATGCAGTACGTCGGCGTGTCGTTCTCCACCGGCAAGCAGTTCGACGCGAGCTGGGACCGCGGCGGTGAGCCGTTCACGTTCCCGCTCGGCCAGGGCCAGGTCATCCAGGGCTGGGACCAGGGGATCGTCGGGATGAAGCCGGGCGGCCGCCGCCTGCTCGTCATCCCGCCCGCGCAGGGCTACGGCGAGGCGGGGTCCCCGCCGGACATCCTCCCGAACGAGACGCTCGTGTTCGTCGTCGACCTCGAGAAGGTCGAGCCGGGGAGCGGGGCGCTCGGCGGCTGACCGTCGTACGGGGCGCCCGGCGCTCCGACGTAGGCGCGCCCTCGTCCGATCGGACAGGGGCGCTCCTCCGATCGTGGCGGAGGTCCGGCGGGCCGCTCGTCCGCCGCGATGATGGAGCCGGGAACCGCCCGGGCGCATCCTCGGGAGGGATGCGCCCCGGTCGCCCGTACACCGTCGTGCTCGTCGACGACTCGACGCCCTACCGCCGCGGCATCGCCCGCGCGATCGACGCCCACGACGAGCTCGTGCTCGTGGGGGAGTGCGACGGCGGCGAGGCCGGCCTCGCGGCGATCGAGGCCCTGCGCCCGGACGTCGCGGTCCTGGACGTGCGGATGCCCGGCGTCGACGGCCTCACGATCTGCCGGCGCCTGCGTGACGAGCCCGGGACGCGGACGCGGGCGGTCGTGATCAGCGCCGGGATGGACGACGTCGTCCGCGGGCTGGCGCTGGCCGCCGGCGCGGCCGCCACGCTGAGCAAGACCGCCACCCGGCGGGAGATCTGCTCGGCCGCGGTTCGCGTGGCGCGCGCGGGATAGACTGCGCTGATCCGACAAATGCCCCGCCTGCTGCGGGGCTGAGGGGAACGCGCAGTGAGTCAACGGACCACCGTCTACGTCGCCGACGACCATCCCGTGTACCGGGAGGGGGTGGCCCGTGCGGTGAAGGCGCGGCCGGAGTTCGAGCTCGTGGGCGAGGGGGCCGACGGGCGCGAGGCGCTCGCCGCGATCCAGGAGATCCTCCCGACCGTCGCGGTCCTCGACGTGCACATGCCGGGCCTCCAGGGGCCGGAGATCCTCAACGCGATCAAGCGCGACGGGCTGCCGACGCGCGTGGTGCTGCTCAGCGCGCACCTCGACAGCGAGACCGTGTACCGCGCGGTCGCGGCGGGTGCGGGCGCGTACCTCTCCAAGGAGTCCTCGCGCGAGCGGATCTGCGACGCGGTCGCCGCCGTCGCCCGCGGCGAGGTCGTCCTCAGCGCCGAGGTGCAGGCCGGCCTGGCGACCGAGATCGTCATGCGCGAGCGCGAGGAGCGCCCCGCGCTGACGCCGCGAGAGCACGAGATCCTCGTCCTCACCGCCGGGGGCTACAGCGCCCCCGCGATCGGCGAGCAGCTGCACCTGAGCCAGAGCACGGTCAAGACGCACCTCAAGAGCCTCTACGAGAAGCTCGGCGTCTCCGACCGGGCGGCCGCCGTGGCCGAGGCGATGCGCCGCGGCCTCCTCGAGTAGCCCCGCCGTTCCCCTCCGGCCCGGCTCCGTCGGTGGCGCGTCGGCGCCACTGGCGATGCACCGGATTCTCGGATAGGGTCCTCCCGTCGGGGGAGATGGACCTCCTCCGATCGAGGAGTCGCAGCTCATCCTGCGGACCGCACTCCCGTCCGGTGTCTGACGTGGGGGAGAGTGGGCAGGATGGTCTGTGCGTGACCGGACGAACCCTGCCCCCGGGCGACTGAAACCCCCTCGGTCGCCCCGTCCGGGATCGTGAGGGCCCGCCGGTCGGATGCGCAAGCACCCGGCCGGTGGGACCCTCACGCTACGCCGCACTCCTGGAGCGCTCGTGCAGCTCCTCGGCGGCCAGCTCCGCCGCGAGGTCCGCGGCACGCTGGGGCTCGCGTCGCGCACCGCTCCACCACGACGCCGCGAGCGCGAGCAGCGATCCAGGGATCGCGTACAGCGCCTCGTCGACCCCGGGCGGGTTGTCGGCCGGCAGTCCCGGCGTGGGCAGCAGCAGCCCGGAGGCGATCGCGCCGGCGATCGCGGTGAAGAACGCGCCGATGATGCCGCCCCGGAAGCGGTCGGGCACGAGGACCGCGAAGTGCCAGAAGCCGATGCCCATCATCGTCCAGACCAGGATGCTCATGCCGACGAGGCTCCCGGGACGCGGGCGCCACCGGTATGGGGGCGCGCTCCCATCCCGCCGGCGGGCCGGCCTCGCGATGATGCACCCATGTCGCTGCTGCAGCGCGTCGTGCTCGTCGACGCCGCCCTCGTGTTCCTCGCGGTGGCGCTGCTGGTCGTGTCCCCGGCGACCGTCAGTCGCAGCACGACCACGGCCGAGGTCGCGATCCTGCTGCTCGGCGCGACCGCCCTGCTGACGCTGACCACGGTGATGACGCGCCGGGCGCTCGCGCCGCTGCGGCTGCTCGCGGAGCTGATGGGGCGCGCCGACCCGGCCAGCGGCACCCACGCCCCGGTGCCCGGTGCCGGTCCCGGCACCGCTCGGGAGGTCGCGGACCTCGCCGCCGCGTTCGACGCGATGCTCACCCGCCTGGAGGACGAACGGCGACGGGCGACCCGCCTGGCGATCGACGCGCAGGAGGCCGAGCGCGCGCGGCTCGCCCGCGAGCTGCACGACGAGGTCGCGCAGCTCCTCACCGCGATGACCCTGCAGCTGCAGGGCGCCGAGCGGCTCGACGGCCCCGCGCTTGAGGCCCGCGTGACGGCGCTGCGGGAGGCCGCCCACGGCGGATCCGACGCCGTGCGGGAGATCATGCGCGGCCTGCGCCCCGAGGCGCTCGAGGACTTCGGACTGCGGGCCGCGCTCGTCGCGTTGGCCTCCGGGGTCACCGAGCGCACCGGTGTCCCCGTGCGGCGCGCGCTCGCCGCCCAGCTCCCCCCGCTCACGCCGGAGGTCGAGCTCGTCGTCTACCGCGTCGCGCAGGAGGCGCTCGCCAACGTGGTGCGCCACGCCGACGCGGCCACGGTCGACCTCGTCCTCGCGGTCGATCCGGGCCGCCTCGTCCTCGAGGTCCGCGACGACGGGCGCGGCGTCGGCGACGCGCCGGCGGGCAGCGGCCGCCAGGGGATGCGCGAGCGCGCGCTGCTCGTCGGCGGCCGCCTCGCCGTCGGACGCGGCCCGCAGGGCGTGGGTACCACCGTCCGGCTGGAGGTCCCGCGGTGACCGTGCCGCTCGTGGCGGGCGTGCTCGTCGCCGACGACCACCGGCTCATGCGCGACGGGCTGCGGCTGATGCTCGACGCGGCGCCCGATCTGCGCGTGGTCGCCGAGGCGGACGACGGCGTCGAGGCGGTGACGGCCGCGCGTGCGGCCACGGTCGACCTCGCGATCCTCGACGTCTCGATGCCCCGCCGCACCGGCCTGCACGCCGCGCGCGAGATCCTGGCCCACCGGCCGGGCCTGCCGATCCTCATGCTGTCGATGCACGAGGACGACCAGTACTTCTTCCAGGCGCTGCGGATCGGGGCCGCGGGCTACGTCCTGAAGTCCGCGGCGGACCGCGACCTGCTCGACGCGTGCCGCAGCGCGCTGCGCGGCGAGCCGTTCCTCTATCCGCCCGCCGTCCGGGCGCTGCTGCGCGAGCACCTCGCCGCCGTGGCGGCGGGCGAGCGCGACGACGCCGAGGTCCTCACGCCGCGCGAGCAGGAGGTCGTGAAGCTCGTCGCCGAGGCGCACACGAACGAGCAGATCGCGGCGGCCCTGACGATCAGCGTGCGGACGGTCGAGCGCCATCGCGAGAACGTGCTCGCGAAGCTCGGGATGCGGGACCGGGTCGAGCTGACGCGCTACGCGATCCGGCGCGGGCTCGTCGAGCCCTGAGGGCCGTCGAGGAGGTCGCGCAGCGCCTGCTCGGTCGACCAGAACGCGAGGTCCTCCCACGGGACCTCGTCGGGCGCGAAGGCGCGGACCTCGGTCGCCTCGGGCGTCGTGCGCGGCGTCTCGTCCGTGCGCGCGGCGTAGACGATCAGGATCACCCGGTCGGTCGGCTGCGAGTAGATCCCCACGAGCGGGCCGAGCGTGATCGCCACGTCGAGCTCCTCGCGCGTCTCGCGGTGCGCCGCGTCCTCGACGGACTCGCCGAGGTCGACGAACCCGCCGGGGAACGTCCAGCGCCCCCGGCCCGGGTCGAAGCCCCGCTTCAGCAGCCAGATCCGCCCGTCCGCGGTCCGCGGGATCGCGGACGCGACCGGCTTGGGGTTGTAGTACGCCAGGTAGCCGCAGGCGCCGCAGCGGATCGAGCGGGGATGGTCCACCTGCGGATCGGGCGCGCCGCACCGGGGGCAGTGGTGGACGTCGTCCAGCGCGGGGTTGAGCGAGGTCGGATCGAACGGCACGGTCGACCAAGCATGCCCGACCGGCCCGCTGCTACGCTCCCTCGCGCACGCCCTCTTAGCTCAGCTGGTAGAGCACTTCCATGGTAAGGAAGGGGTCAGCGGTTCGAGTCCGCTAGAGGGCTTGCTCGGGACCCCGCGGCGCGGGGTCCTCGTCGTTGCGGGGGCGATGCGCCGTAACTCGGGCCGGGCTGCGCCGTTGGGGGAGCATGCGCACACCGTCCGCCGTCCTGTCGGCCGCCACCCTCCTCGCCGCCGCTCCCGCGGTGCACGCCGCCCCGATCACCTCGGTCGCGGCCGACCAGCAGATCCTCGACGGGCCGGTCTTCGCCGGCGACACCGTCGCCTGGGCGGCGGGCACGCGACCGCAGCGGCTGCGGGCCGTCGTCGCGGGCGGCGCGCCGCGCACCCTCGCCCGCACGCCCGCGTTCCCGGAGGGCGGCGAGGCGTTCACGTTCGGCCTGGAGGGCTCGCCGACGCGCCTGGCCTGGGGCTTCGGCGAGGGGGTCGCCGTCGACCCCGACGGCTACACGACCCGCGAGCAGGTCGTCGCCGGGCCGCCCGGCGGGCCGCTCGTGCGCGTCGCGGGCGACGGAGCCGACGCGGTCCGCGCGACCGCGATGGACCTCGACGGGGACCGGCTCGTGACCTCGGAGGACCTCGTCGCGGAAGGTCAGCGACCGACCTCGGTGCGCGGCTACGACCTCGCGGCCGGCGGCGACCCGACGGCGCTCGCGCCACAGGGCAGCGCCGAGCTCGCGACGGCGGGCCCGTACGTCGCCTACCGCTCGGCGAGCACCACCGGTGGCGCACTGGCCCGCATCGTCGTCGCCGACGCGGCGACCGGCACGCCCGTCTACGGGGTCGACGTGCCCACGGTGCCGCCGATCGGCTACGGCTTCGGCTTCGACCTGCAGGCCGACGGCACCCTCGCGGTCCTCACCGCCAACCCGGCCGCGACCGGCAGCGACCCCGTCCTGGACCTCGCCTGGGCGTCGGTCGCCGACCCGACCCTGCACGTGATCGTGCCGGACGTGACGCCGTTCAACCTGCGCATCGCCGCCGACCGGATCGTCTACGGCCGCGAGCTCGACCGCCGCAGCAGCCGGCTGTTCGTCACCGACCTGGCCGGTGTCGGCCATCCGGTGACGCCGGTCGTCGACTCCGTCACCGGCGTCGACTTCGACGGCACGCGCCTGGGCTGGTCGACCGAGGGCTGCGTGTACGCGGGCGACCTGCCCGCCGTCGCGGTCGACACCCTGCCCGGCGGTCGCTGCGCCGGGCAGGACTACCGGCTCGTCACCGGGACGCTGAACCGCCGCGCCGCCCGCGCGCTCGTGCGCTGCGTCGCCGGTCCGGCCGCCGGCTGCACCGGGACCGCGAAGCTGACGCGCGCCGGCGGCGGCCCGACGCTCGCCCGGACGACGTTCACGGTGGGCGCCCGCAAGCAGACCTCGATCGTGCTGCCGCTGCGGCCCGCGGTCCTGCGCGCCCTGCAGCGCAGCGCGCGCCGCAAGAAGGCCCGCTTCGCGACGCTGCGGATCGTGACGTCGGTGACCGACGGCGCGGGGAACGTCAACACCCGGTCGATCCCGGCGACCGGCCGGGTGCGCTGAGCCGGGCGCGCCGCGCGCTCAGCCGCCGACGAACCCGCCCTCGATCTCCTCGTCCTGCACGTAGGGGACCTCGACGGTGCGGCGCCGGCCCTCGGGGTCCACGACGACGAGCGTCGCGACGTCGCCGGGCGCCTTCGTCGTGTCGGCGCCGGCGAGCAGCTCCTCGGTCGCAGGGCGGCCGTCGACCGAGACGACGATGTCGCTGTCGGTCACCGCGTTGCGCGTGCGGCTCGCAGAGTCGCGCAGGCCGGCGTCGTCGGCGACGGAGCGCCCGGTGAAGTCCATGACCGCCACGCCGCTGTCCGGGACACCGGGTCGCCCGACGGTCCGGGCGACCGCGCGGAAGGACTCGTCGATCGCCTCGCCGACGATGCCGAGCCGCACCGGTGCGGTGCTGCCCTGCTCGCCGTCCCCGCCGCCGCCACCGCACGCGGCGAGCGCGAGCGCGCAGGCCGCCGCGGCGAGCCCGGCTCCCGCGCGTGCCCACGGGCGATCGAGGGTGGCGGCGGTCCCCGGCGCGCTCATGGCCCGCAGGGTGCCCGAACCGTCCGGCGCCGTCAACCGCGTATGCGAACATGTGTTCGTGCGCTGGTCCGCTCTCCGCCTCGACGTCGACGCCGCCCGCCCCACGCTCCCAGGGACGCTCGACGATGCCGTCGTGCGCCGGTTCGACGCGCCCGAGGCGCTCGACACGCGCTTCCACGAGGTGCGGGCCCGCTCGGCGCTCAACCGCGTGCCCGCCGGGTCGCGGATGCCGTTCCGCTGGACGGTCAACCCGTACCGCGGCTGCGCGCACGCGTGCGTCTACTGCTTCGCCCGCCCGACGCACACCTACCTGGGCTTCGACGCCGGACGCGACTTCGACCGCGAGATCGTCGTGAAGGTGAACGTCCCCGAGCTCGTCCGGGCGGAGCTCGCGCGCCCGTCGTGGGCGCGGGAGCACGTCGCGCTGGGCACGAACACCGACCCGTACCAGTGGGTCGAGGGCCGCTATCGGCTGACGCGCGACGTGCTCGCCGCCCTCGGGGCGTCACGGACGCCGTGCTCGGTGCTGACGAAGTCGCCGCTCGTGCTCCGTGACCTCGACCTGCTCGCGCCGATGGCGGCCGACGGGCGGTTCTCCGCGAACCTGTCGGTGCCGACGCTCGACGAGCGCGCCTGGCGGGCGACCGAGCCGCGGACCCCGAACCCGCGCGCCCGTCTGGAGGCGATCGCCGCGCTCAACGCCGCCGGGGTGCCGTGCGGCATCCTCGTCGCGCCGCTGATGCCGGGGATCAACGACGACCCGCGCCAGGTCGAGGCGATCCTCGACGCCGCGACGGCTGCGGGCGCGGTGAGCGTCGGCGGGATCGCGCTGTACCTGCGCGGCGAGACGCGCGGCGTCTTCCTCGACTGGCTGCGCACCGCCCGCCCGGACCTCGTGGACCGCTACGAGGAGCTCTACGCCCGCTCGGCCCACGTCCCCGAGGTCGAGCAGCGGCGGGTCGCCGGGCTGCTGCACCGTCCCGGTGGTCCGCCGCCGTCGCGGTTCGACGAGGCCGCGCGCGCCGCGCGGGCCGAGCGTGCGCGCCCGGCAGGGCCGCCGGCGCAGATCGCGTTGTTCTGACGCCCGCGACCCGACGGGAGTGTTCCCGCGCCGAGACCGGCTGGCGCGCCGCCGCCCGCGGTTGCTTGCGGGTGCAACCGGGAACCACTCTGGTGTCATGAGCACCGAGACGATCCCCACTCCCCGAGCCGACGCGGACACCCCGGACCAGCCGGTCCTGGAGAAGCCGACGGGCTCGCGGACGAGCGCCGCGATGTGGTTCGCCGTCCTGGGCGGCGTCGTGCTCGCGTTCCTGCTCGTCTTCATCCTGCAGAACCTCGACCGCGTCCCCGTCCAGTTCCTCTGGATGGAGACCGACCTGCCGGTCGGCGTCGCGCTGCTCGGCGCCGCCATCGCCGGCGGAGCGATCGTCGCGATCGCCGCCGGGGCGCGCATCCTGCAGCTGCGCCGCCGCGCCACCGGCTGGAAGCGCTGACCGCCAGCAGGTCGTACCGTGCCGGGGATGCCGTCCCCGGCCACCGACCTGCGCCGCGTCTGCCGTCTCCTGCTGCCCGCGCTCGCGACGGCGCTCGTGGCGGCCGGGTGCGGGGACGAGGAGCCGACGGCTCCCGCCTCGCTGGAGCGCGACGCGCTCGTCGTGCTCGACTGGGCACGCGCCGATCCGCCCGCCCTGTGCGACACGCCCGAGCGCGCCGCCGACCGGGAGCCGGGGCGTCGCGTCCTGCGGACCGTCGGGCGGATCGGCGGGCGGCCCTGCCACGTCGCGGTCCGCGCCGACCGGCCCGTGGCGACCGGTGCCGACGTGACCGCGATCGAGACGACCGCCGACGGGCGCGTCGAGCTGCGCCTCGGACCCGCGGCCCGCGCCCGGCTGCGGGCGCTCGGGCCGGACGCCCACGTCGGCGTCGTCCACGACGACCGGCTGCTCGACGTCGTCTTCCCGGCGGACGGGCGCATCGCGATCGACGCGCCCTGACCGCCGGGCGGCGCTCAGCGGCCGCGGGCGACGCGCAGCAGCCCGCGCGGCCGCGTCCCGGCCGCGCCGCGGCCCGGACCCGCGCCGCGGGGCGCGTCGGGCGGCGGGACGAGCCGGCCCGCGTTGTAGTCGGCGACGAGCGCGGCGACGGTGTCCTGCGAGCACCCGCGGTTGGTGCCGATGAAGCCGCTCGGGCCGCGCTTGATCCAGCCCGCGACGTACGTGCCGGGGACGGCCGCGCCGGTCGCCGGGTCGACGACCCGACCGTCCTCGTTGGGCACGACGCCGCGCGCGTCGTCGAACGGCAGCTGGCCCAGCGGCGTGCCGCGGTAGCCGATCGAGGTCACGAGCAGGCCCGCGTCGATCGTCTCCGTGCCGCCACCGCCGGTGCGGTCGAAGTTCACGGCCGACACGCTCCCGGCGTCCCCACGGACCGCGACGGGGGTGAGGCCGTAGCGCAGCGTCACCCGGCGACCGGACGCGTCGGGCGCGAGGTCGCGCAGCAGCTCGATCTTCGGGTCGCCGTCGGGGGCGCCGGCGAGGTCCTCGGGCAGGACGTGCAGCGCGACGCCGGGGGTGCCGCGCAGGCCGACGAGCTCGGGCAGCGTGAACGCGCTGCGCTCCGGGCCCCGCCGTGCGACCACGACGACCTCCTCGATGCGGCTGGCGCGCAGCGCCCGCAGCGCCGCGGGGGCGACCTCGCTGTCGACGAGCGCCTCGGGGTCCATCGTGAGGATCCGGGCGATGTCGAGCGCCACGTTGCCGTTGCCGATCACCACGGCGCGCCGGGCGGACAGGTCGACCGCGCGCTCGGCGTGGTCGGGATGGCCGGTGTACCAGCCGACGATCTGCGTCGCGGTCATCGCGCCCGGCAGGTCCGCGCCGGGGATGTCGAGCCGCCGGTCGACCGCGGCGCCGACGGCGTAGATCACGGCGTGGTGGGTGCGCAGGAGCGCCTCGTGCGTGACGTCGCGGCCGATCTCGACCCCGAGGTGCATCGTGAGACCGGGGTGGCGGCGCACGGCGTCGAGCTGGCGGCTGACCCGGCGGGTGCGCCGGTGGTCCGGCGCGACGCCGGTGCGGACGAGGCCGTACGGGGTGGGCATCCGCTCGTAGACGGACACCTGCGCGCCCGGCACCGTGAGGACCTCCTCGGCCGCGTACATCGCGGCCGGCCCCGAGCCGACGATCGCGACCCGCAGCGCCTCGCCGCGGTCGCGCACCTCGAGCACCGGGCGGACCGGGGCCATCTTCGCGCGCGGCCCGCGGGCCTGCGCGTGGTAGGAGGCGTTGATGACCTCGAAGGCCCGCTCCTCCTCGGTCAGCCGCGTGTGCGGCTTGATCGCGTCGACGGGGCACGCGGTCGTGCACGCCCCGCAGTCGACGCACGTCGTCGGGTCGACGTGGAGCATCTCGGCGAGCTCGAACGCAGGATCGTCCGGGGTCGGCTGGATGCAGTTGACCGGGCAGGCGTAGACGCACGAGCCGTCGCCCACGCAGGACTGGGTGACGACGTGCGGCACGGCGCTACCCCAGGACCCGCGCGGTGCGGTCGGGCTCGCCGCGGAAGCGGGACGGCTCGCCGTCGATGCCGCACCACTTCCACACGCGCCGACCCAGCGGCGTCATCAGCCCCGTGTCGGTCGCGAGCGCGCGCATGTCGCCGAAGTAGGAGGCCATGATCTCCTGGGACTTCGGGCTCTTCCAGAACGCCTCGCGCCAGACGTCGTCGGGGATGTCGAAGCGGCGCTTCAGCTCCTTCGGCGAGGTCATGATCTCGCCCGCGAGCCACCGCATCGTGATCGGGAAGATCACCGACAGGGCGCGGCGCTCCCAGCGCTTCACGCGCGGGATCCGCAGGCGCAGCCACTCGCCCGCGAAGGAGATGTGGCGGGCCTCCTCGGCGATGTGGATCTCCATGGTGCGGAGCACGGCCGGGGGCATGTCGATGCCCTCGCGCATGATCGCCTTCTGGTAGTGGTCGATCGGCTCCTCGCCGGCGAGGATCCCGATCATGAGGATCATCGGGGTGTAGCCGCCCGCGACGCCGATCAGCGGGGAGGTGACGCGGAAGAGCTTGCGCATGCCCGGCACGTCGGTGCCGCTGCGGTTCACGAGCTCCTGGAACATCTGGATGTGGTTGCACTCCTCGGTCATCTCGTGGAGGCAGTAGCGGAACTCGGGGGAGCCGTTGGGCAGCGCCATCGCGTACTGCATCAGGCCGCGGATGAGGATGCTCTCGAAGGCGCCGCCGACCTTCATCGCGTTCATCATGCGCCAGCGGCCGATCTCGATCTGGCGGTCGAGCGGCTGGGCCTGGTACCAGGCGGTGGCGCCGAGCGGGTCGAGCGTGGGGGAGAGGACCCAGCGCGGGTCCTTCGGGTCGACCGCCATCTCGGGGGCGTCCCACTCGATGTCCTCGTAGGGATCGAAGTGGACGTGCACCGACCCCTCGGAGAGGGTGCGCAGCATGGCCTCGTAGGCCTCGTCCTGCAGGGGCATCGTCGGGGTGCTCACAACCTTCTCCTCGCGTCGGTTCAACCTGACCAGTCGGTAAGGTACACAACTGTAGGTACACCAACGTTACATCGGCGTGTGCGACCCGTCACACGGCGGCGGTGGCCTCGATGATCCGACGGTCCAGGTGCAGGGCCGCGGCCTCGGCGAGGTCCGTGATCGCGAGCACGTCGCTGCGGCTCCACACGCGCGGGACGTGGTCGATGACGCAGAGCGAGCCGAGCACGATGCCCTCGGAGGTCGTCAGCGGGATGCCGAGGTAGGCGATCACCCCGAGGTCGTGGATCGAGGGGTTGTCGCGCAGGTCCGGATGGCGGCGCGCATCCTCGACCACCAGTGGGGCGCGTCGGGCGACGACGTGCCGGCAGAAGCTCTGGTCCGACGGGGTCTGGCCGAGCTCGGCCCAGGGGGACGGCAGGCCGATCGAGCACGCGAACACCTGCCGCTCGTGGTCGACGAGGGAGACGAGCGCCATCGGGGCGTCGAGCAGCTTCCCGGCGGTCCGCGCGAGGCGGTCGAGCGTCGCGTCCTTCTGCCCGTCCATCAGGCCGGTGTGCGCGAGGGCGGCGAGGCGCCGCGGCTCGGCGAGCACCGGGTCGGGGACGGCGGGGTCCGGCACGGGGCGGCCGTTCGCGCGCAGGGCTCCCCGGGCGACCTCCTCGAGCTCGGCCATCTCGTCCCCGTGGCCGCGGCGACCGATCAGCACCGCCGCGCGCAGGAGCGCCGCGTCGCGGATGAACTGGGCGGCCGAGATGCCCTGCGCGGTGGCCTCGTGCTCCACGAGGTTCCACACGTCGTCGCTGAACCGGACCGTCGTCGCTCGCATCCCCATGGCGCGCATGCTACCCGCTCCGCGCGACCGCGGCCCGAGATGCGATTGCGGAACCGATATCGAATGGCCGCGTAGCGAGTAGTTGTGCGCCAGGATATGACGCTGCGCGTGCGTAAGCGACACCGTTCAGGCACGATCCCGCTATGCCGTTGCCCGAGGTTCCACCCCCGTCCGTCGACCACGACGTGCTGCTCGTGCGGCGGGCGCTCGACGGCGACGACGCCGCCTTCACCGCCCTCGTCACCCGACACCGCGCGCTCGTCGAGCGCGTCATCCGCCCGCTCGTCCCCCACGGCGTCTCCGACGTCGCCCAGACGACCTTCCTGAGCGCCTGGCTCGGCCTGCCGCGCTTCGACCCGGCCGCCGGGACGTTCGCCAACTGGGTCTGCGCGATCGCCCGCAACCGCGCGCTCGACGCGCTGCGCGCCGAGCGCCGTCACCGCGCGCTGCGCCCCGTCCCGCTGGAGGCCGTCCACGCGGACCTGCTCGTCGATCCCGCCGCGCGCCCGCACGCGGTCGCCGAGCGGCACAGCGACGCGCGCGACCTCCGCGTCGCGCTGCGTGCGCTGGACGCCGACCAGCGCACCGTCATCGGCCTCTCCTACGTCGGTGGCCTGTCCCAGGGAGAGATCCAGCGCCACCTCGGCGTCCCGCTCGGCACGGTCAAGGGGCGGACCCGCCGCGGCCTGGCGGTGCTTCGGCGCGAGCTCGCCGCGCACGCCTGAGCGCCCGGACCGCACGGTGTGACACCGTGCGGTGATGGATCCCCGCTCGCTCCCGCTGCTCCGCAAGCTCCCCGGTGGCGCCCCCGCGTCGCCGCTCGTCCTCGAGGTCGACCTCACCGGCGGGGTCCTCACCGAGGCGCCGGGCGATCCCCCTCACCGCGCTGCGGCAGCGCAACACCCCGAACCTCGACGCGCTGCTGGGCGGCCTGCGGGAGGCAGCGGGCGACGACGCGGTCGTCGCCGTGGTCCTGCTCGGCGGCGAGGGCCTGACCGCCGCGCAGGCCGACGAGCTCGGCGCCGGGATCGACGCGGTCCGCGCAGCCGGCAAGGCCACCTACGCGTACGCGAGCACCTACGGCGAGCTCGCGGCGGGCACCGTGCCGTACGCGCTGGCGGCGCGCTGCGAGCACGTCTGGCTGCAGCCCTCGGGCCAGATCGGGCTGACCGGCGTCAGTCTCGGGCTGACCCTCGTCCGCGGGGCGCTGGAGAAGCTCGGCGTGGAGCCGCAGTTCGGGCAGCGCCACGAGTACAAGACCGCCGCCGACCTCTTCAGCGCGCGCGAGGTCAGCGAGC
The DNA here is from genome assembly GCF_009707605.1 of Conexibacter sp. W3-3-2. Taxonomy (NCBI): domain Bacteria; kingdom Bacillati; phylum Actinomycetota; class Thermoleophilia; order Solirubrobacterales; family Conexibacteraceae; genus Conexibacter; species Conexibacter sp. W3-3-2. Next base: position 4,182,215 of record NZ_WLYW01000001.1, read on the forward strand.
CGAGCCGCGAGATGGCCCAGCGGCTCGCAGCGTCGGTGATGGAGCGGCTGACCGGCCTGGTCGCCACCCACCGCGGCCTCGACGCCGAGACCGTCACGGCGCTCGTGGACCGCGCGCCCCTCTCGGCGGCGGAGGCGCTCGACGCCGGCCTCGTCGACCGGCTCGGCTTCCGCGACGAGCTCGACGCGGCGCTGCGGGACGCCCACGGCGAGCACGAGCTCCGCTACCTGCACCGCTACGTCCGCGGCCGCCCGGAGCGCACGCCGGTCGAGCAGCTGCGCCGCCGCGGCGCCCGGCAGATCGCCGTCGTGCCGGTCCACGGCGCGATCGTCGACGGGCGCGGCCGGCCCGGCGGACCGGGGCCCGGATCCGGTCCGCGCGCCGGGGCCGATGCCGTGGTCCGCGCGCTACTCAGCGCCGGCGAGAGCGACCGCGTCGCCGCGGTGGTCCTGCACGTCGACTCGCCCGGCGGGTCCTACATCGCCTCCGACGCGATCCGTCACGCGGTGCTGCAGCTGCGTGCCGCCGGTCGGCCGGTCGTCGCGTCGATGGGCAGCGTCGCGGCCTCCGGCGGCTACTTCGCCGCGATGCCGACCGCGCGGATCTTCGCGCTGCCGACGACGATCACCGGCTCGATCGGCGTGCTGGCCGGCAAGTTCGTCGTCGGCGGCCTCGTCGAGCGGCTCGGCATCGTGCGCGAGCTCGTCGACGTCGGCGCCAACGCCTCGATGTTCGCGCCCGACACGCCGTTCACCGATGCGCAGCGCGCGCGCCTCGAGGCGTGGCTCGACGAGGTCTACGAGGACTTCACGCGCAAGGCGGCCGAGGACCGCGGAATGCCGTGGGAGCAGCTCGAGCCCCTCGCCCGCGGCCGGGTCTGGACCGGCGCCGACGCGCTCGAGCGCGGGCTCGTGGACGAGCTCGGCGGTCGCGGCGCGGCGATCGACCACGCCTGCGAGCTCGCCGGGGTCCGGCGCGCGGACGTCGACGTCGTCGGCTGGCCGCAGGTCCCGTTCCTGGAGCGGCTGAAGCCGGCGGAGTCCAGTCGCAGCGCGGTGTCCGCCCTCGTGCCCGCCGGGCTCGGCCTGCCGACGACCCCCGAGGACCTGCTCGCGCTCGTCGCGGGCACGCCCGCGGGCGTGCTGTCGCTGCCCGGGGACTGGCGCGTGCGCTGACCCTCCCCGCGGCCGGGTCAGTCGTGGAAGCCGGCGTACAGCGTGCGCCACACGAGGTCGACCATCGCGTCGAGGAGCTTGTGCACCTCGCGCGCGGACGCGCTCGGGACCATCTGGTAGAGGCCACGCTCGTGCATCCAGGTCAGCCAGAGGGCGGTCCGCTGCGCGTCGAGCTCGGCCGGGGCGCCGCCGGCCCGCTGCTGCAGCTCGATCTGCGCCTTCAGCCCGTCGACCGCCTGGCCCACCAGCGCGAGGTGCTGCTCGCGCACGCGCGGGTCGTAGGCGGCCGCCTCCGTGATCGCGCCGAGCAGCAGCTGGTGGCGGCGGTAGGTCTCGAACAGCGGCCGGATGGCCTCGCGCAGGTCGTCCTTCGTGGCGTCGACGGGGAACTCGAACCAGCCGGAGCCGGCCTGCGCGAGATCGCGGGTGACGTCCTGGGCCATCGCCCCGAGCAGGTCGCCCTTGTCGTCGAAGTAGACGTAGAACGTCGACCGCGAGATGTCGACCGCCTTGATCAGCCGCTCGACGCTGATGTCCGCGTAGGTCTCCCCGGCCTCCAGCAGTGGCTCGACGGCCTCGACGAAGTGGCGGGCCAGCAGCGTCCGCCGCTCGGCCCTGGGGGGCTGCTGGAGGGGGCGCGGGGAGCCGGCGGGCATCACGCCAGTCTACAAGTCGTCCGACCGGCGAACGGCGTGTCCGATCAGCGGCCGGAGTCGTCGCCGACGAGCGGCGCGACCTCGGCCTCACCGGCGACTCGGTCGCCGACCTGCCGTCGTACGTGCTGCCCGGCGACTGACGCCCCGGGGGTCAGCTGCGGCCGGGGGCGCCCTCGTAGAGCGTGTACCAGACGATCGCGCTCTGGGCCTTGGCGAGCTTCGTGAGCTCGGCCTTCGTGGCGCCGGCGGCGAGCTGGTGGTGCCCGCGCTCGGTCATCCACGTCAGCCAGTCGGCCGTGCGCCGGGGGTCGAGATCGGGGCGGACCGACCCGGCCTTCTGGCCCTCGCGGATGTGCCGGGCGAGCTGGCTGCTGGCCAGGCCGACGATCTCGTGGAACGACGCGCGCACGTTGGGGTCGTAGGCCGCCGCGTCGACGAGGGCCTGCCACATCGCGTCGTGCGCGCGATAGACCTCCATGATCTGCCGCAGCGCCTGCTCGACGTCCTGGCGCGTCGCGTCCGGCGGCAGCTCCCACCAGCCGCTCGCGGTGTCGACGAGCTTGGCGACGACGTCCTCCGCGAGGGCGAGCAGGAGCGCGCCCTTGTCCTCGAAGTACACGTAGAAGGTGGAGCGCGAGATGCCGGCCGCGGTGATGAGCCGCTCGACGCTGATGTCGGTGTAGAGCTCGCCGGCGTCGAGCAGCTCCTCGACGACCTCGAGCAGGCCGGCGACGACCGCTGCGCGACGGGCGCTGCGGCGTTTGGAGGGGTTGCGGGTCACGGACGGCACGGTGGTGCGGGGCAGTCTACGAGGCGCGGCGCCACGGATCGAACATCCCGTTTGCACGCCAATCGAACACTGTGTACGATCGACCTGTTCGGCGCTGGTCACGGCGCGATCGCAGAGGAGGAGCCGCAATGACCGAGACCGTCGACGTCATCGTGGTGGGGGCGGGCCACAACGGCCTGATCTCCGCCGCGTACCTCGCCAAGGCCGGGCTGAAGGTCAAGGTCGTCGAGGCCTACCCGACGCCGGGGGGGATGACCTCCACGACCGAGGTCGAGGAGATGCCCGGCCACAAGGTCAACGACGCCTCGATCCAGCCGTCGCTCTTCCGGACGACCACGATCATGAAGGACCTCCAGCTCGAGGAGCGCTACGGGCTGAAGATGAAGGTGATCGACCCGGTCCACCTGCAGCTCAACTACGACGGCTCGTCGCTGGGCCTGTGGCGCGACGCGCAGAAGACCGCCGACGAGCTCGCGCACTGGTCCCGCAAGGACGCCCGCGAGCTGCTCGAGCTCTACCGCGTCGTGCACGCCGCGGTCGAGATCGGCGTGCCGATGATGCAGACCAACCCGGTGCGGCCGGACATCAAGCAGATCCTCAAGGCGACGAAGGCGACGCTCAAGCACCGCGGCGAGCTGCTGGCGATCGGCCGCTGGATGCGCTGCACCCAGATCGAGGCGCTCGAGGACTCCTTCGAGAGCGACCCGATCAAGGCCTGCCTGCTCATCGGGCTGCCGTTCATGTCCTACGACTCCGACCTCTCCGGCTGGTCGATGATCTACATGGGGATCATCACCAAGTACGGGGTCGCGATGTTCGAGGGCGGCACCGGCGAGCTGCCGGCGGCGCTGATCCGGCTGATCGAGGACCACGGCGGGAGCGTGCAGTGCGGCACGCCCGTCGAGGAGCTCGTCGTGCGCGGCGGCCGCGTCGTCGGCGTGCGGACCGACGACGGCGAGGAGCTGTACGCCCGCCGCGGGGTGCTCACCGCCTTCAGCCCGAAGAAGGTCCTGCGCGACCTGCTGCCCGCGGGCACGCTGCCCCCGGCGCTCGAGCGTCGCGTCCGGCACATCCCGACGCGCTCGCGCGGGTTCGCCGACATGAAGCTCGACGTCCTCTGCCGCGGCCGGATCCGCATGGACCGGATCGAGAAGTGGCGCGGCGACGGGCTGGACTGCCGGCTGCCCGCCAACGGCTACCACGCCTACGAGGAGGTCGTCGCCGCACAGGCCGCGTGCAAGCGCGGCGAGGTGCCCGCGCACGTGCCGGGCCTCATGCAGATCTCCACGGCGCTGCCCTCCAACCGGCACTTCGCCCCGGAGGGCCACGACGTCGCCTGGTTCTGGTCGGGCCTGACGCCCAGCGACCCCAAGGTCGGGTGGGACGCCGCCCGCGCGGAGATCGCCCGGACGGTCATCAGCCAGAGCGACCACTTCTACGAGGGGATCGAGGAGCTCGACGTCTACCACCGCGTGCGGCTCCTGCCCGACATCGAGGAGCGGCACTTCGCGCTGGACGGCAGCGTCTACCACGTCGACCCGCTGATCACCCGCTTCGGGCCGCTGAAGCCTGCCGCCGGGTTCGCGGGCTACTCGACGCCCGTCCCGGGCCTCTTCCTCACGGGCTCCGGGACCCACCCGGTCGCCGGGATCAGCGGGATGCCCGGCCAGAACGCGGCGCGCACGATGCTGAAGCTCTTCCGCCGCGAGGACAAGAAGGGCACCGCCGCGCACGCGGTCGAGGAGGCCCGCCACTGGGACCGCGTCGTCGAGGCCGACGAGTCCGGTGCGCTGCCGGAGCCGGTGCGCTGATGGCCCCCGTCGTCAGGCCGGCGCTCGACAGCGCCGTCGACGAGACCGGCCAGCTGATCTCTGCGGGCGGCGCCCGGCTCGGCTTCGACGAGGCGTGGCCGGCCTGGCGACGCCAGATGTTCCACGGCTTCGTCTTCTGGACGGACACGATCGGCGTGCAGCGGATCGCGCCCGAGCTGCAGCCCGACGCGCACTGCCGCCTGCTCATCGGGCGGATCGCTCAGGCGATGATCGACCTCGACTCCGTGGGAAGCCTGCGATGACCTCCACCCGTGTCCAGCTGTGGTGCGCCTGGAGCGGCCCGGCGTTCATCGTCCTGTTCTTCAGCGGCATGCTCGTCGCGTCGCTGCTGCCGCCGCCCGAGCCCGACTGGACCGCGCAGCGGACCGCCGAGTTCTGGCGCAGCGACCCGGACCTCAAGCGTCTGGGCCTGTCGCTGATGATGGCCTCGACGACGTTCCTCGCCCCGTTCGGCGTCGCGATCTTCCTGCAGCTGCGACGGATCCCCGGCGCGATCGCACCGGCCTACACCGCGCTCGCCGGGGCGGCCGTCGGCATGGTCGCGGTCGTCGTGCCGACGATCATGATGCTGTCGATCGCGCTGCGCCCCGAACGCGACCCGGAGATCACGCAGGCGCTGACCGACCTCGCGTTCGTCCCGTTCGTCGTCAACTGGCCGCCCGCGCTCGTCCAGGCCCTCGGGCTGGGCGTCGGGGTGCTCATGGACCGCCGCCGGGAGGATCCGGTGCTGCCGCGCTGGCTCGGCTACTACGCCCTGTGGACCGGCTTCCTGTTCCTGCCCGGCACGCTGCTCGTCTTCTTCCTCGACGGCGTGTGGGCGTGGAACGGCATCCTCAGCTTCTGGGTCGTCGCGGTGCTGTTCGGGATGTTCCAGCTCGTCGTGTTCGTCCAGGTCCGCGCGGCGATCCTGCGCGCCGCCGCCACGCCGGCGTCCGCGGAGCCCGCGCCCGAGGCGGTGCCCGCATGAGGGCCGAGCGACGGATGCCCGGCGAGGCCGGGATCTGGCTGTTCATCCTCGGCGACATGGTCGTGTTCGCGGTCGTCTTCGGCGTGCTCGTCCACAGCCGCGGGCAGGACCCGGCCGCCTACGAGCTCGGGCAGGGCCGGCTGCACATCGGGCTCGGGATCGTCAACACCGTGCTGCTGCTGACGAGCTCGCTGCTGGTCGCGGCCGGGGTCCGGGCCTCGCGCGGCCTCGACGCGCGGCAGGCGCGGCCGTTCTTCCTCGGCGCGATCGGCTGCGCGCTGGCCTTCGTCGCGCTCAAGGCGGTCGAGTACACCGACCTGGCGTCGAGCGGGCACGGTCCGGCGACCAGCGAGTTCTCGCAGCTGTTCTTCACCTTCACGGGCCTGCACCTGCTGCACGTGGCGATCGGTCTCGCGGTCCTCGGCGGCGTGGTGCGCCTGGTCCGCCGTCCGGCGCTCGACGAGCACGACGCGATGATGCTCGAGACGGGTGCCAGCTACTGGCACATGGTCGACCTGCTGTGGATCGTCCTGTTCGCCCTCCTCTACCTGCTGGGATGACGATGAGCTCCGCGATCACCCGTCCGCTCGCGATCGTCTGGGTCGTGCTCGTCGCCTCGACCGCCGTGTCGTGGCTCGTCGGGGACGACCACGGGTTCGGGAGCGGGGACGCCGCGGCGTTCACCGTCATCGCGATCGCGTTCGCGAAGGTCTGGCTCGTCGGCCTGCACTTCATGGAGCTGCGCCACGCGCCGCCGCGGCTGCGGCGGCTGTTCGAGGCGTGGGTCGTCGTCGTGCCGGTGGTGCTCGCCGCGATGTACGCAGCGGGCTGAGCGGCGTCAGGCGCGGGCGGAGCCGGCCGCCGGGCCGACCACCCGCGGCGAGGCCTCGGCGGCCCAGCGCATCGCACTGAGCTCGCGGCCCGAGCAGAGCTCGTCGACCGGGATCGTCACGACGATCGTGTCGTCGACGTCGCAGACGCGCCCGCCCTGGAGCGTGTGGTCCTCGATCTCCTGCAGCAGCTTCGGCGACCGCGCGACGCGCAGCTCGAGCTTCTTGACGCCCGCCTTGTGCGCCTCGCGGCGCAGTCCGCCGAGCAGCGCGGTGCCCAGGCCGCGGTTCTCGTACTCCTTGGCGACGACGACGGCCATGTCCGCGCGCGGCGCGGTCGTCGTCGGGCGGACCCAGTGGGCGTACCCGACCACGCGCTCGTCGACCACCGCCACGACGCCGCGGTGGGTGAAGTCGCAGCGGCACAGCCGCGGCGATCCCTCCTGCGGGATCGCGGGGTCGGCGGACCGCTCCTCCAGACGGGCGAGCAGCTGGACGACCTGGTCGAGGTCCTCCTCGGTGACCCGGCGGATGACGTGCGACTGAAGACTCGTCATGCCCATACCGGGAGGTGTACAGCACCGGCGCGTCGGACGCGCCGCGGGGCGGCGCGTCAGCGTTCGAGCAGCGCCTTCAGCGCGTCGAGCGAGGCGAGCGCCTCGCGCTCCGGCACGCCGCCAACGAGCGCGCGGCTGGCGACCGAGCCGAGCGGTCCCAGCGGGGCCTTGAAGTCGTTGCGGTAGTCGAAGCGGGTCGCCGCGCCGCCGTCGATCGGCGTCAGCACGTACTCGGTCTCCGCGTGCGAGCGGGCCGGGCCGCGCCCGTGCCACTCGGCGCGGGCCGCGTCCTCGCAGGCGACGAGCTCCCACTTCACGGTGAACGGAGCGCCGCGCAGCACGAGCACCTGCTCCATCGTCGCGCCGGTGCGCGGCGGGACCGCGTCGTGGCCCTTCAGCTTCTTGTGGATCGAGACCCAGTCGGCGAGCCGCTCCGGGTCCATCACCACGTCCCAGACCGCCCGGGGCGGCGCCGGGAGATCGATCGAGACGCGGACCTCGCTGCTGCTCATGCGCCCGATCCTCGCAGGACGGGGCGCCCGGCGCGGGCCCGGCGGCCGGTCAGCGCGCCGCGAGGGCCTCGACGGCCTCCCACTCGCGCAGCGCGCGCTCGACCGCCGCGTCGAAGCCGTGCAGCGGCACGTCGAACAGCTCCTGCGCGCGCTCGTCGCGGGGCAGCAGGGTGCTGTCGAGGCTCTCCATCAGCGGCTGGATCAGACCGACGTCCTCGCCGGCGATCGCGGCAGCGACGGGGGCCGCGATCGGGGTCAGCGAGAACGGCAGGTGCAGCGCCGGACGCGCGACCATCATGAGGTCGCGGATGCGCTCGATCATCCCCCCGTAGGTGAGCGTGTCGGGGCCGGGGATGTCGAGCGACAGCGGCCCGGTGACCGCGTCGCTGGTGCCCGCCTCGCGCAGGTAGGCGAGGACGTCGCGCTCGTCGATCGGCCGCGTGCGGCCCGAGTGCCAGGCCGGCAGCGGCAGCAGGGGGAGCGCTCCACCAGCCGCACGAGGAAGCGGAACGAGCGGCTGCCGCGGCCGATCACGAGGCTCGCGCGGAACGCGACCGACTCCGGGGCGGCCTCCAGCAGGATCTCCTCGACCGCGACGCGGCTGGCCAGGTGCCGGGAGGCCTCCTTGCCCTCGGGCACCGGACCGCCCATGTAGACGATGCGCCGCACCCCGGCCCGCCGGGCCGCGTCCGCGAAGTTCTCCGCGCTGCGCCGCTCCAGGGCGTCGAAGTCGGCGCTGCCGCCCTCCATCGAGTGCACGAGGTAGTAGGCGACCTCGATCCCGTCGAGCGCGGCGTCGAGCCCCTCGCCGGTCACCACGTCGCCCTGCACGATCGGGATGTCGTGACGGACCTTGGCGGGGGTCCGCGCGAACGCGCGCACGTCGTGGTCGTCCTGCTGCAGGACGGGGACGAGCACGTCGCCGAGGTAGCCGGAGGCGCCGGTGACGAGGGTCTGCATACCTCCACGGTACGGGCGGGACGGCCGCGGGGACCTTCCGGCCCGGCCCGTAGGGTGGCCCGCATGCTGCTCCTGCGCGAGCTCGAGGACCGGACGCGCGCCCGCGTCCCGGCGGCCGTCTACGACTACTACGCGGGGGCCGCGGGCGACGAGCGGACGGTCGCCGAGAACGCCGAGGCCTGGCAGCACGTCTGGCTGCGCCCGCGGGCGCTCGTGGACGTCGGCGCGGTCGACCCGTCGGTCGAGCTGCTCGGCACGCGCCTGCGCGCGCCGGTCCTGCTCGCCCCGGTCGCCGCCCAGCGCCTGCTGCACCCCGACGGCGAGCTGGCGAGCGCCCGGGCCGCCGCGGCCGCAGGCAGCCTCTACTGCCTCTCGACCCGCGCCACGGCGGACCTCGCGGAGGTCGCGCAGGCCGCCGACGCGGCCGGGCCGCCGGCCCGCTGGTTCCAGCTCTACGTGCAGCCCGACCGGGAGCGCACCGTGGCGGTGCTGCGCCGCGTCGCCGCCCACGGCTACTCGCGCGTCGTCGTCACGGTCGACGTGGCGGTGCCCGGACGCCGCGAGCGCGAGCTTGCGCACGGTCCGGTCCCGCTGCCCGAGGGCGTGACGATGACCACGCACCTGGACGGCGACGACGGCCCGACGGCCAAGCCGATGGTCGGCGGCTGGGACGCACGGCTGCGCTGGGAGGACCTCGCGTGGATCCGCGAGGCGTCGGGGCTCGGCGTCGTCGTCAAGGGCGTGCTCGACCCCGCCGACGCGCTGCTGGCGATCGAGCACGGGGCCGACGCCGTCGTCGTGTCCAACCACGGGGGCCGCCAGCTCGACGGCGCGATCCCGACGGCGGTCGCGCTGCGCGAGGTCGCGGCCGCGGTCGCCGGGCGCATCCCCGTCCTCGTCGACGGCGGCGTGCGCTGCGGCGCCGACGTCGTGCGAGCGCTCGCGCTCGGCGCCGACGCGGTGCTCGTCGGGCGGCCGTACGTCTGGGGGCTCGCCGCGGGCGGGCCGGACGGTCGGGGCGGTCAGGCGGGGGTCGCCGAGGTGCTCGAGGCGCTGATCGACGACACCGCCCGGGCGCTCGCCCTCGTGGGGGCGACGCGGTGCGCCGACCTCGGGCCGGGCCACGTGCACCTGCGGGGCTGGTGAGCCGCCGCGGTTTTCTGCGGAGAGAGCGGGATCTTCGTCGGCGAAGGGAGAGAAACCCCAGGATCTGCCGCCTATTCGTCGAAGGGTCCGGGAAAACCCGGCATTTGCGGGATCCGTTTTCGGGAACCCTGCTCCTAGCGGAAAACCGTCGTTGCACGGCCTCGCCACGCGTGGTTCCATGCCGCCTCCACACGACGACCGGGGAGGTCTGGGCGGCACATGAAGAAGGGTCGGACGACAGCGAAGAACGTGTCCTGCGAGGACTGCTTCTTCAAGAACAACCTGCTGTGCGCGCTGTCGTGCGACGAGCCGTGTGCCACGTTCCGCCCCGACTCGCCGGAGGGCCTGCGGCCCCCGCGGCAGATGCGGTTCCACTTCCGCTCGCAGGAGCGCACGCACGCCTCGTGGGCGTTCCCCACGGCGCAGGAGCAGGCCGCGCTGCACGCCTGAGCGGCCGTCCCGTTAGGCTCCTCGACGGAGAGGAGGCGCCGGTGCGGATCACCGTGTTGGGCAAGTCGCCGTCGTGGCAGGACGCCGACGGAGCGTGCAGTGGGTACCTGGTCGAGGAGGGCGACACCGCCCTCCTGCTGGACTGCGGCAACGGGGTCTTCTCGAAGCTGCGCCGCTACCGCGACTACGTCGCGCTCGACGCGGTCGTGATCAGCCACCTGCACGCCGACCACTTCCTCGACCTCGTGCCGTTCAGCTACGCGCTGACGTACGCGCCCCGGCAGCAGCCCGTCCCGGTCGACCGCTGGCCGGGCACGGACACGCCGTCGCGCCCGAGGCTCTACGCGCCCGACGGCGCCACCGAGACGTTCCGCCGGGTCGTCGGCGCGTGGGGGAACGACGACCTGATCGAGAACGCGTTCGACCTCGTCGAGTACGAGCCCGCCGACGAGCTCGAGGTCGGGCCGCTGCGCGTGCGCTTCCACCCGGTGCCGCACTATCTCCCGACCTGCGCGATCGACGTGCGCTCCACGGTCCCCGGCTCCGGTCGCTTCACCTACGGCGCCGACTGCGCGCCCAACGACGCGCTGATCGAGTTCGCCGACGGCACCGACCTGCTGATGGTCGAGGCGACGCTGCCGCGGCCCGAGCGCGGCGGCCTGCGCGGCCACCTCACCCCGCAGGAGGCGGCCGAGCACGGCGCGAAGGCGAACGTCGGCCGGCTCGTGCTCACGCACATCTCCGACGAGCTCGACGTCCTCTGGGCCCGGGGCGAGGCCGAGAAGGCGTTCGGCGGCCCGGTCTCGGTCGCGCGCGAGGGCGCCGTCTACACGGTCTGACCCGGCCCGGCGCGACCGCCGTGCGAACACCGCGCCGGATGCGGGGGTTCGTACGGCGGTCACGCCGGTCGCCGCCGCGTCGGCGGTCCCGCGGGCAGCGCCGGGCTACGATCGGCCCATGCGACCCGACCGGGACCTCTTCGCGAACTTCGAGCGCATGCGCCGCGAGATGGACGAGCTGTTCGGCGACGTCATCGGCGGGGTGAGCCCGCGCCGGCGCGGCGGCTTCACCCCCGCCGTCGACGTGTTCTACGAGACGCCCGGCGGCGGCGAGCCGTCCCGCGCCGTCGTGCACGCCGAGCTCGCCGGCATCGACATCGAGGAGATCGGCCTCGAGATCCAGGGTCGCGAGCTCGTGCTCGCCGGGCACCGGCGTCCCGCCGACAGCCCCGACCGCGTCTACCAGCAGCTCGAGATCGACTTCGGCCCGTTCCGGCGCGTCATCCCGCTGGGCGCCGACGTCGTCGCCGACGCCGCCCGCGCCACCTACAAGGACGGCATCCTGCGCGTCGAGCTGCCGCTCGTGCGACCGGTCAAGCGGACCGTGAAGATCGAGACCGAGACGACGATCGAGGTGCTCGAGCACGACGAGGACGACGATCTCCCGCCGCTCCCCGGGGGCCGCGCATGATCGAGATCGCCACGGACCCGGCGCACCAGGACGTCACGGTCGGCGTGTCGGCGCGCGACCTCCCCGACCGGCTGCCGGTGCTGCCGCTGCGCGAGACCGTGCCGCTGCCGGACTCGCTGACACCGCTGGCGATCGGCCAGGAGCGCAGCGTCCAGCTCGTCAACGACGTGCTCGCCGGGGACCGGACGCTCGTCATGGTCGCCAGCCGCAAGCCCGAGCTCGACACGCCCGGTCCCGAGGACCTCTACGAGGTGGGCGTCGTCGGCCAGGTCGCGCGGATGCTCAAGGTGCCCGACGGCACGCTGCGGATCCTCGTGCAGGGCCAGCAGCGCGTCCGCATCGACGAGTGGGTCCGCGAGACCCCCTACCTCGTCGGCGCGATCAGCCCGCTGCCGGACCAGGTCGAGGAGACCCCCCAGCTCACGGCGCTCACCCGCAACGTCCAGGAGACGTTCAACACGATCGTCGAGGAGGTCCCGTACCTCCCGGAGGAGCTGCAGCTCGCGGTCGCCAACATCGAGGACCCGAGCGCGCTGACGCACCTGATCACCGGGTCGCTGCGGCTGAAGACCGAGGAGAAGCAGGAGCTGCTCGAGGAGCCCGACGTCGCCAAGCGGCTGCGGCGCCTGTCCGAGATCCTCGCCCGCGAGCTCGAGGTCATCTCGATCGGGTCGGAGATCCAGTCGCAGGTGCAGTCCGAGCTCGACAAGAACCAGCGCGAGTACGTGCTGCGCCAGCAGCTCGAGGCGATCCGCAAGGAGCTCGGCGAGTTCGACGAGTCGGCGGCGGAGGCCGGGCAGCTGCGCGAGCGGCTCGCCGCGCTGAGGCTCCCCGACGACGTCCGCAAGCAGGCCGAGCGGGAGCTGAAGCGCCTCGAGGCGCTGCCCCCGCAGGCGGCCGAGCACGGCGTCATCCGCACCTACCTGGAGTGGATCGCCGAGCTGCCGTGGGACACCTCCACCGAGGACAACCTCGACCTCGTCCACGCGCGCGAGATCCTCGACGCCGACCACTACGACATCGAGCAGGTCAAGGACCGCATCCTCGAGTTCCTCGCGGTGCGCAAGCTCATGGGGGACAAGGCGGCGACGAACCCCAGCGGCTCGATCATCTGCTTCGTCGGCCCGCCCGGCGTCGGCAAGACCTCGCTGGGCCGGTCGATCGCCCGCGCGCTCGGGCGGTCGTTCCAGCGCGTCAGCGCCGGCGGCATGCGCGACGAGTCCGAGATCCGCGGCCACCGGCGCACGTACATCGGCGCGATGCCCGGCACGATCATCCGCTCGGTCCGCGACGCGGGGTCCAACAACCCGCTGCTGATGATCGACGAGATCGACAAGATGGGCTCGGACTGGCGAGGGGACCCGTCCAGCGCGATGCTCGAGGTCCTCGACCCCGAGCAGAACGCCTCGTTCCGCGACCACTACCTCGACGTGCCGTTCGACCTCTCGAAGGTCATGTTCATCACGACGGCCAACACGCTGGACACGATCCCGGGGCCGCTGCGCGACCGCATGGAGGTCATCCAGCTCGCCGGCTACACCGAGGACGAGAAGCTCCAGATCGCCAAGCGCTACCTCGTCCCGCGCCAGATCGAGCGCAACGGCCTGAAGAAGTCGTGGATCGCGATCAGCGACGCGGCGCTGCGTGCGGTGATCGCCGACTACACGCGCGAGGCCGGCGTCCGCAACCTCGAGCGCGAGATCGGCACGATCTGCCGCAAGGTCGCGCGGCAGATCGCGGAGGCCGACGGGGACGGCAAGGTCAAGAAGGTCAGCGTCGGCGAGGACCGCGCCCGCGAGCTGCTCGGCCGCCAGCGGTTCTTCAGCGAGCAGCAGCGCCGCACCCGCGTGCCGGGCGTGGCGACCGGGCTCGCCTGGACGCCGGTCGGCGGCGACGTGCTGTTCGTCGAGTGGCGGGCGATGGAGGGCAGCGGCAAGCTCGTCATCACCGGGCAGCTCGGCGACGTCATGCGTGAGAGCGCGCAGGCGGCGCTCAGCCACGTCCGCGGTCGCCGCGCGGAGCTCGCGCCCGACCTCGCCGACGACTGGTTCGCCACCCACGACCTGCACGTCCACGTCCCCGCGGGCGCGATCCCCAAGGACGGACCGAGCGCCGGCATCACGATGGCGACCGCGCTCGTGTCGCTGCTCACCGGCCGGCCGGTCCGCGACGACGTCGCGATGACCGGCGAGGTCACCCTGACCGGGCAGGTGCTGCCGATCGGGGGCCTGAAGGAGAAGGCGCTCGCCGCGCAGCGCCACGGCGTGAGGACCGTCGTCGCGCCGCTGCGCAACGAGGCGGACACCGAGGAGATCGCCGAGCACCTGCGCAAGCAGCTGGACTTCCGCTTCGTCGGCGAGCTCGACGAGGTGCTGGAGATCGCGCTCGAGCCCGCGAAGGCGACCCGGCGGTGAGCGATCCGTTCGGCCTCGAGCCGCTGGCCTCGGGCGGCTACGGCCTGACCGAGGCGCCCCGCATCGGCCGCGACGGCACCGTCTGGTTCAGCGACGTCACCGGGGGCGGCGTCCACCGCATCGCCCCGGGCGGCGAGGGAGGTCGAGGTGGTGCTCGAGCGCCGCCGCGGGATCGGCGGCCTCGTCCTGCACCGTGACGGGATCGTCGTCAGCGGCCGGGACCTGCTGCAGATCCGCGCGGACGGCAGCCAGCACGTGCTGTTCGCCCCTGACGAGGAGCTCGGGATCACCGGCTTCAACGACCTCCACGTCGACCGGAACGGCTGGCTCCTGGCCGGGGCGCTGCGGTTCCGCCCGATGGCGGGGGAGGAGCCGCAGGCCGGCCGGCTCGTCGTCGTCGGGCCGCGGTTCGTCGCGGCCGCGGTCGAGGACGGCCTGACCTGGCCCAACGGCATCGGCCTGGCGCCGGACGGACGCACCGCGTACGTCTGCGACCACCAGCACCACCGGGTGCTCGCCACCGCGGTCGACCGGGACGGGGCGCTGCACCACGAGGTCCGGACGTTCGCCCAGGCCCCCGAGGGGCACGGGGTCGACGGCCTCGCGGTCGACGCCGAGGGCGGGATCTGGGTCGCCACCGCCCACGGCGGCGGGCTCGTGCGCTTCGCGCCCGACGGGACCGTCGACCGGGTCGTCGAGGGCCTCGCCCCGTTCGTCGCCAGCCTCGCGTTCGGCGGGCCCGACGGGCGCGACGTCGTGGTCTGCGCGGTCCGCGGCGAGGAGGGCGGCGCGGTCCTGCGCGGGCGCAGCGACGTGCCCGGGCTGCCGACCCCGCCGTGCCTCGTGTGAGGACACGGGGGCCTGGGTATGCTCGGAGCCCCGACCCAGAATCGACGGAGGACCATGGCTTCGAAGAGAAAGGCCGCCAAGCAGGCGGCGAAGGCAGCGCCGGTGACGGTCGCCGAGGCCGTCGAGGCCGTGAAGGACAACGCCTACGTGCAGCGCGTCGCCACCGACGACGAGCTCCGCGACAACGCCCGGGTCGCCTTCGAGGCCGCCCGTGACGCGTACGACCGCGTCAGCAAGGCGAAGAAGGGCAAGGTCACGAAGACCCTCACCGGCGACAAGCAGCTGCACCACTCCCTCCAGGAGGCGGCGGCGGCGCTCAAGGACGTCGGCAGCGCGCTGAAGGAGCCCGCGCCGGTCCAGAAGGGCAAGGCGAAGGTCGCCAAGGCGAAGAAGCAGGGTGGCGGCGGGCGAAAGCTCGTGGTCCTGCTCGTCGGCGCCGGCCTCGCGCTCGCGCTCTCCAGCGACCTGCGCGACAAGGTGCTCGACCTGCTGTTCGGCGCCGAGGAGGAGTTCGACTACACCTCCTCGACCGCGCCGTCCACGCCCGCGCCGTCGCCCGCCGCGGCGTAGCGCCGGCCGACACGACCGACTCGTCCGACGGGCGCCCTCCGGGGCGCCCGTCCTCGTGTGGGCCTAGGCTTGTCGGTGATGCCGACGCCCGCCACGCCCCGAGCCATCGACGGAGAGAAGGCGCAGCGCATCGTCGAGGCCATGCGGCGCAGCGTGGCCCAGCGCGGCGTCGCCGGGTCGACGTTCGACCACGTCGCGGGGGAGGCGGGGGTCAGCCGTGGGCTGCTGCACTACTACTTCGGCACCAAGGAGGCGCTCCTCGCCGAGGTGGTGCGGCGCGAGTGCGACCTGCGGATGACGTTGCTCGAGGCGCAGCTCCAGGGCGCGGGGAGCCCGGACGACTTCGTCGAGCTCCTGCGGCTGACGCTGCAGCAGCTCCACGACGAGGACCCGGACTTCGTGGCGCTGCTGTTCGAGCTGTTCACGATGGCCCGCCGCAACGACGAGCTGGCCGAGGGCTTCCGCGCGGTGCTGCAGCGCACGCGCGAGCACGTCGCCGCCGTGCTGCAGGCCAAGCACGACGAGGGCGTGCTGACGATCCACGCGCCGGCGGAGGCGATCGTGGACGTGATCTTCGCGGTCGGCGACGGGCTGGCGCTGCGGATGCTGTCCGAGCCCGAGCGGGACTTCGGGGCGTCGATCGGCGCGGCCGCGCAGGCCGTCCGGTCGCTCATCGCGGCACCCTGATCCCGACGGACCCGCATCCTGTGTGATGCGTCTCACACGGGTGCGATCCCGGAGGCGGCACAGTCCCGCGCAGTCCTGACTGGCCAGCCAGCCAGGACGCTGCTCCGCTCCTCAGCGCACCCTCGGAAGGACGACCGCCATGCAGGCCTTCATGCTCCGCCTCGACGCCGCCGTCCACCGGCACCGGCGCGCGGTCCTCGCGCTCTGGGCGATCGCGCTGGTCGCCGCCGTCCCGTTCGCGCTGCGGCAGTCCGAGAACCTCACCGGCGGCGGCTTCGCCGTCCCGGGATCGCAGTCCCGCGCCGTCGAGGAGGCGCTCGCCCGCGACCTGCCGCAGGCCGGGCACGCCACGCTCGCCGCGGTCCTCGCGCCGCAGCCCGGCGCCACCCGCGCGCAGGGCCGCGCCGCGCTGGACCGCGTCGACCGCGCCGCCGCCACCGTCGCGGACGTCTCGCTCGCCCCGGCCGCGCGCGCCGCCGCGCTACGCCGCATCGACGCCGCCCCCGGCCGGCCGCTGCTCGTCCCCCTGGCGGCGACCGTCGACGACCTCGAGTCCTCCGACGTCGCCGCCGACCTCCGCGACGAGCTCGGCCTCGCCGACGAGCGCGCGGGGGAGCCCGTCCGCGTCGGCCTCGTCGGTCAGGGCGCCCTCTGGGCCGGACTGCAGGACGTCTCCAAGGAGGGCCTCGAGAAGGCCGAGGCCACCGGCTTCCCGATCGTCCTGCTGATCCTGCTCGTCGTCTTCGGCTCGCTCGCCGCCGCGACGCTGCCGCTCGCGCTCGGCGTGTTCAGCGTGCTCATCACCGGTGGCCTGATCTACGGGATCTCGCTGCAGCTCCAGATGAGCGTGTTCGTCACGAACATGGCCTCGATGATCGGCATCGGCGTCGCCGTCGACTACTCGCTGTTCGTCCTCGCGCGCTACCGCGAGGAGGTCCGCGGCGGCGCGACGCCCGAGGCCGCGCGCGCCACCGCGATGGCCACCTCCGGGATCGCGGTCCTGTTCTCCGGCCTGACCGTGATCGTCTCGCTGGCGGGCCTCTACATGGTCGACACGACCGCGATCCGCTCGATGGCCCTCGGGGCGATCCTCGTCGTCGCCGTCTCGATGCTCGCCTCGGCGACGCTGCTCCCCGCGCTCATCGGCGCGCTCGGCCGCCGCGCCTACGCGCGTGGCCGCCTGTTCACCGCCGCCCCGCTCGTGCTGCGCTCGTGGCGGCGCCGGGCGCCCGGCTCCACGCACCCCGACGCGCCGGCCCCGGTCCCGTTCTGGGAGCGCTGGACCGCGCGCGTGACCCGCCGGCCCGTGCTGTCGCTCGTCGCCGCCACCGGCGTGCTGCTCGCCCTCGCGGTCCCGGCGCTCTCGCTGCAGACCGGCAACGGCGCGCTGCGCCAGTTCCCCGACGGCGACCCGACCCGGGCGGCGTTCGAGGTCGCCGCGTCGCTCTCGAGCCCGGGGGCCAGCGCCCCGGTCCGCGTGCTCACCCGGTTCGAGCAGGGCACCGCCCGCGACCCGCAGAACGCCGCGCTGGTGCGCCGCGCCGCCGCGACACTGCGCGAGGACCCGCGCGTCGCCGCCGTCGCCGACCCGCTGTCCACCCGCGACGGGCGCGGCGTGCTGCTCGTCGCCACCCCGCGGGCCGACGGGGAGTCCGAGACGACCAAGGGGCTCGTCGAGGACCTCCGGCGCGAGCTGCCCGCCGTCGCCCGGACCGCGGACGTGCAGGTCGGCGGGACCACCGCGGCGCTCGTGGACTTCCGCGACGAGGTCTCCTCGTCGATGTGGAAGGTCGTCCTCTTCGTCCTCGGCCTCAGCTACCTCGTGCTGATGGTGCTGCTGCGCTCGGTGCTGCTGCCGCTGAAGGCGGTGATCGCCAACCTGCTCAGCGTCGGTGCCGCGTACGGCGTCCTCGTCGCGGTCTTCCAGTGGGGCTGGGTCGACGGGTTCCTCGGCTTCCAGAGCCCCGGGTACATCGACACGATCACGCCGCCGCTGATCCTCGCGGTCGTCTTCGGCCTCTCGATGGACTACGAGGTGTTCCTGCTCAGCCGCATCCGCGAGCGCTTCGACGCCACCGGGGACACCCGCCGCGCGGTCGCCGAGGGCATCGCCACCAGCGCCCGGACGATCACCAGCGCGGCGCTGATCATGGTCGCCGTGTTCCTCGTGTTCGTCGGCACCGGCGTCCCCTCGATCACGCAGCTCGGCCTCGGCAACGCGGTCGCCATCGCGGTCGACGCGACGCTCGTGCGGCTCGTGCTCGTGCCCGCCGTCATGGAGCTGCTCGGCCGCTGGAGCTGGTGGCTGCCGCGGCCGCTGGACCGGCTGCTGCCCGCCGTCGACATGGAGCAGCTGCACGTCCCGGCCGAGGCGCAGACCCCGCTCGGGGCGCGGCGCGTGGGCGAGGAGGACCGCGAGCCCGCCGGGGTCGCGTAGCTGCGCCGCCGCGCGCAGGTAGCGTTCGGCGGGTGCCACTGTCCGCCGCCCTCGTCGACCGCTACGCCACCTTGCTCGCGGCGCCCGACGCCCCGCCCCAGTGGCAGGCGTCCGCGCCCGCGGCGGGGTCGCTGCTGCGGCTGGCCGACGACCTGCTGGGGCTCGGGCCGTGGCGCGAGCCGCCGGCCGTGGCGCTCGACGCGGGCTGCGGCGACGGCTCGCCGCTCCTGGGGCTCGTGCTGCTCGGCGTCGGGGCCGGGGTCGGCGTCGACCTCGATCCGCAGCGCGTCGGCCACGGTCGCGCGGGCCTCGCGAGCCTGCCGTCCGAGCTGGCCGCGCGGATCGACCTGCAGGTCGGGGACGTCGGCGCGCTGCCCGTGGCCGACGGGTCGGTCGATCTGCTGCTGTCGCTGGAGGGCGTCGGCGTCTACCTCGACCTCGACGCGTTCCTGCGCGAGGCCGCGCGCGTCGTGCGCCCGGGCGGGGCGGTGGTGATCTCCGAGCTGAACAACGCGCGCAACCCGCGACTGCGGCAGAGCACCCACGACCTGTGGGAGGCCTACGAGCAGGGCCCGGTGCCCGTGGACCTGCACGGGCACCGGATCGAGACGAGCTACCGCGACCGTCGGGCCGCGCTCGTCGCCGAGCTGCTCCCCGACACCGACCCGGCGACCGTCGACCGCCTCGCCGCGGCGACCACCGGCCTGCAGGCCGACGCGATCCGGGCGGCGTGCGCCGCCCACGCGGCCGACGGCACGGTGCCCCCGGGCGCCTACCGGCGCGGCACGATGCCGATCGCCCCCGACGGCATGGTCGTCGAGCGGCCGGTCGACCCGCTGGAGCTCGTCGCCCGGCTCGGGGAGCTCGGGTTCGCCGCGCGTGCCCGCGGCTACTGGGGTGGCGCCGGCGGCGGGCGCGCCGTGCGGACCGCGAACGCGGTGCTCGCCGCGGGCGGACGACTGACCCTCGGGCGCGCCCCGAGCTTCCGCGTCGTCGGCGTGCGTCGCTAGACCGTCGCGCGCAGCCGGTCGAGCCGCTCGCCCGCGGCACGCCAGGCTGCGTGGCCGGGGTCGATCACCTCGCGGTGCCCGCCGGTGGCGGGCTCGAGCAGCTCGACGTCCGCTCCCGCCGCGCGAGCCGCGGTGACGTACTCGCGGGAGCGCGCGACCGGCACGGTCGCGTCGGCGACCGGGTGCACGATCGTCACCGGCACCCCGAGCGGGAGCCGGCGCATCGGGTCGGCCTGGGCGAAGTGGTCGGGCACGTCCTGCACCGTCCCGCCGAGCACCGCGGCCGCCGGGGCGCCCGCGCGGACCATGTCGGTCACGGGAGAGAGCGCGACGACGTGCGCGACCGTGAGCGCCGGGTCGGCGCCGACCGCCCCGACCGGCAGCCCGGCCCGCCCGCCGATCCACAGCGCCAGCTGGCCGCCGGCGCTGTGCCCCACCACGACGACCCGGGAGAGGTCCAGGCGCTCGTCCGCGAGCCGGGTCAGGTGGTCGACCATCGCGGCGACGTCGGTGAACGTCGTCGGCCAGCCGCCGCGGCCGCCCCGCCCGATCCGGCCGTACTCGATGTTCCAGGTCGCCCAGCCGCGCCGGCGCAGGTCCGCGCACAGCGGCCGCATGATGAGGCTCCCGTACTGGGTGCGCCAGTAGCCGCCGTGGACGACGATCGCCACCGGGTGCGGTCCGGGACCGGTCGGCACGAGCAGCTCGGCCCGCCCGTCCTTGTGGTCGGCGATGCGGCGGCGCTGCGGGTGCTGCAGCAGCGCGTGGCGGACGACCTGCGTGGTGATCGACACGACGGGCCCGGTCGGCGCGGCGGCTCAGCCGAGCTTCGGCGTCGTCCACGGCGCCGCGAGCCGGCCCGCCAGCAGCGCCGGGAGGTCGTCGATGGCGACGCGCTCCTGCTCCAGCGAGTCGCGGTCGCGCAGCGTGACGGTGCGGTCCTCGAGCGTCTGGTGGTCGACGGTGACGCACCAGGGGGTGCCGATCTCGTCCTGACGGCGGTAGCGCTTGCCGATCGAGCCGCCCTCGTCGTACTCGGCCTGCATCTGGCCGCGGAGCGTGGTGAAGATCTCGCGGGCGAGCTCGGGCTGGCCGTCCTTCTTCACCAGCGGGCAGACCGCGACCTTCACGGGCGCCAGGCGCGGATGGAGCTTCAGGACGGTGCGCACGTCGCCCTCGGCGACCTCCTCCTCCTCGTAGGCGTCGACGAGGAACGCGAGCGTCGCGCGGTCGGCGCCGGCCGCCGGCTCGATCACGTGCGGGACGTAGCGCTCCTTGGTCTGCGGGTCGAAGTACTCGAGCTTCTCGCCGGAGTGCGAGGCGTGCTGGGTGAGGTCGAAGCTGCCGCGGTTGGCGATGCCCTCGAGCTCCTTCCAGCCGATCGGGAAGAGGTACTCGACGTCCGCGGTGCCGGAGGAGTAGTGGGAGAGCTCGTCGGCGTCGTGGTCGCGCATCCGCAGGTGGTCGGGGCGGATGCCGAGCTTCACGTACCAGTCGAACCGTGCGTCGCGCCACTCCTGGTAGAAGCGATCGACCTCGTCCGGCGGGCAGAAGAACTCCATCTCCATCTGCTCGAACTCGCGCGTGCGGAAGATGAAGTTGCCGGGGGTGATCTCATTGCGGAACGACTTGCCGACCTGGGCGATGCCGAACGGCGGCTTCTTGCGCGCGAACTGCAGGACGTTCTTGAAGTTGATGAAGATGCCCTGCGCGGTCTCGGGCCGCAGGTAGGCGACCGAGCCCGAGTCCTTGACCGGGCCGACCGTCGTCTCGAACATGAGGTTGAAGTCGCGCGCCTCGGTGAGGTCGCACTCGCCGCCCTCGCCGGGCAGCTTCGACGGCTTGCGCGGGCACGCCAGCGACGCGTCGCGCTCCTCGATGTGGTCGGCGCGGAAGCGGCCCTTGCAGACGCGGCAGTCGACCATCGGGTCGCTGAAGCCCGCGAGGTGGCCGCTGGCCTCCCACACCTTGGGGTGCTGGAGGATCGCGCTGTCGAGCGCCACGACGTCGTCGCGCTCCTGCAGCATCGCGCGCCACCACTCGTTCTTGACGTTGGTCTTCAGCAGGACGCCGTAGTGGCCGTAGTCGTAGGTCGAGCCGACGCCACCGTAGATCTCCGAGGAGGCGAAGATGAAGCCGCGGCGCTTGCACAGCGCCACGATCTTGTCCATGGTCACGACGTCCTCGGCGGGCATGACCGCAGGGTATTCGCCGCGCGTCGCCGTCGTCGCCCGCCGTCGGCTGGCACTCTCGGGTCGAGAGTGCCAGTAACCGCCGGCCGGGCGTGACATACTTCCTCTCGATATGCCGATCTACGAGTACCGCCGCCCCGACGGGTCCACGTTCGAGGTGATCCAGAAGTTCAGCGACGACGCGCTGACCAAGGATCCGGAGACCGGCGTCCCCGTCGAGCGCGTCCTCCACGCGCCGGCCATCCACTTCAAGGGCAAGGGCTTCCACAACACCGACTACGGCACGCGGCGCCGCAACCGCGAGCTGGAGAAGTCGGCGGAGAAGGGGGCCGACGACCACACGGGCAAGATGCAGGACAAGCGCGAGGCGAAGGCCAAGGAGTCCAAGCCCGCCGCCGAGAAGAAGTCCTCGTCGTCGTCCTCGAAGTCCGAGGGCAAGAAGAAGCCGAAGGCCGCGTAGCGCGCCGCGCGCGACACGCACCGTCCGTCGAGGGGCTTCGGGAGACCGGGGCCCCTCGTCGTTCGCGGCGGCTCAGCCGCCGAGGAACCGCTCGACGGCGCGGCGCTTGGCCTCGTCGTTGACGACGAGGCCGGCGCCCCCGTCGGGCAGCGTCTCGGCGCCGGTGGGCTTGAGGATCCGGGTGGGCGGCGAGCCGCCGGCGACCGTCGCGGCCGCGAAGCCCATCAGCGTCGGGCCGCTCATGTCGGTCACCAGCGCGCTCGGGGCCTTCCACGCGATCCACGGCAGCCGCACGAACCCGGTCGGGGAGAGGACGCGGGAGCGCATCGCCTGCGTGATCTTCTGCTGGCGCGACGCGCGCGTGAGGTCCGACTCCTTGGGGTTGCAGTCGTTCTTGCGCGTCCGCGCCAGCGCGAGGGCCTGCTTGCCGTCGATCGTCGTCTTGCCGGCCCGCAGCCGCAGCGTGTAGCCGCCGTTGCGGAAGCCGCCGTTGATGCGGCTGACGACGCAGCCGCCGCGGTAGACGACGCCGCCCATGGCGTCGATGAGCTCCGGGAAGTTCTCGAAGCTCACCTCGATCACGTGGTTGACCTCGATCCCGAGGAACGACTCGATCGTCTCCGCCATCTTCCCGGCGCCGCCGATCGCGTAGGCCGCGTTGATCTTCTGGCGCCCTGCGCCGGGGATGTCGACGACGGTGTCGCGCGGGATGCTCAGGCGCGCGGCCTTCCCGCCGCCGAAGCGCATCAGGACGATCGAGTCCGCGCGCGACGGGCCGCTCGTGGAGCCGCCGGGCTCCTTCGTGTCGGCGCTGCGCTTGTCCGAGCCGAGCACGAGCACGTTCGTGGCCCCGAACGGCGGCACGCCCCCGCCACCGAGGACCGCGTCGGCGCCGTCGTCGACGCCACCGCCGTGGATGGTGGCGCTGACGACGAACAGCACGACCGACAGGGCCACCCACGCGACCGCGGCGAGCAGCAGCCGCCAGGCGATCCGTCCGGGGAGAGGCGCCGTCCGCCGCGGCGGCGGCGTCCGGGCAGGCCGGGCAGCCCGCGACGCGGCCCGTCCGGCGCCGGGCCCGGCTCGCCACTGCGCACGGCAGGTCCCGGGTCGAGCCGGTCGAGGAACCGCGGGCGGGCGCGGAACACGGGGTAGTCGGGCGGACCCTGCTGCGGGTCGCGCGGGCGGGGATCTCTCGGCGTGCGCTGCCGGGGGCGGTCGTGGGGATCGTCCATCCGCGGGATATGGTGGCTCAGATGCCCGTCGGCCGCCTCGTCGTCTGTCCCACGCCCATCGGGAACCTCGAGGACGTGACGCTGCGCGTGCTCAGCGCCCTGCGGGACGCGCACGTCGTCGCGTGCGAGGACACGCGCCGCACGCGCGTGCTCCTGGACCGCTACGGGGTCGACGCGCAGCTCGTCAGCTATCACGAGCACAACGAGCAGTCCCGGGCCGCGGAGCTGGTGCGCCGGATGGCCGACGGCGAGACCGTGGCGCTGTGCTCCGACGCGGGGATGCCGCTGGTCTCCGATCCCGGCTTCGTGCTCGTCCAGGCGTGCGTCGGGGCCGGGCTCGCCGTCGAGGTCCTGCCGGGGCCGTCCGCGGCGCTCGCGGCGCTGGTGGCGAGCGCGCTGCCCGCCGAGACGTGGCGGTTCGTCGGCTTCCTGCCGCGCAAGAAGGGGGAGCAGACCGCGCTCTTCGCGGCGACCGAGACGCTCGTCGGGTTCGAGTCCCCGCGACGGGTCGGCGCGACCCTCGCGGTGCTCGCCGCGGTCGACCCGGACCGCCCCGTCGCGGTCTGCCGGGAGCTGACGAAGGTCCACGAGGAGGTCGTGCGCGGAACCGCCGGGGAGCTCGCGGCGCGCTACGCGGACGCGGAGGTCAAGGGGGAGGTCGTCCTCGTCGTCGGCGGGGCGCCCCCGGTCGACGGCGACCTCCAGGCCGGCGTGCGCGCGCTGCGCGAGCTCGTCGCCGCCGGGGCGAAGGCCCGGCCCGCCGCCGCGGTCGTCGCGGAGCTGACGGGCACGAGCGCCAACGCGCTCTACGCCGCGCTCACGGCGCGCTGAGGCCGCTCGCGGGGAGCTGCTCGCGCAGCCGCCGGACCTCCGCCTCGATCTGGCGCTGCGCGCGGGCGACCTCGTCCTCGATGTCCTGCTGGATCGTCGAGATCTCCGAGTTGATCTCGCGGTCGACCTCGTCGGCGGTCGCGGCGAGCAGGGCGGTGACCGAGCCGACGGTCGCGACCGCCCCGAGCGCGATCGCGACGACGATCGCCGCCGTGTTGGAGCGGCGGTGGAACGAGCGGCGGCAGAACGGGCAGTCGCGCGCGGTCGTCTGCGAGACGGTCGAGCAGTGCGGGCAGACCCGCTGCGGCTGCGGCGGGGCGCCGGGGGGGCCCGGAACGGGAGGGAGATCGGTCGCCATCGTCGGGCGAGCCTAGGTGGCGGGCCGTCACGTCCGCGTCAGTCCGAGGGGGGAGAGTCCGCGCCGGTGCGCCCTAGTGGGAGCGATGCCGCGCCGCCCGCCCACCGCGACCGCCGCTCCCCGTCCCCGGGTGCTCCGGCGATCGGGGCCGATCGCGTTCCTCAGCGCGCTGGTCCTGCTCTCGCCGGTCCCCACCGCCCGGGCCGGAGTCGGCTGGCGCCTGCCCGTCGACGAGCCCCGGCTCGTCGGCGGGTTCCGGGTGACGCCGGGCGCCCCCTACGCCGCGGGCCAGCGGCGCGGCATCGACCTGCTCGCGCGACCCGGCACGGCGGTCCGCGCCGCGTGCACGGGGCGCGTCACGTTCGCGGGGCCGCTGCCCGGCCGCGGCGCCGGCCACGGCGTCTCCGTCCGCTGCGGTCGCCTGGTGGCGACCCACCTCGGGCTCCGGTCGCTCGCGGTGCGCCGCGGGGGCACCGTCGCCCGGGGCGCCGTGCTGGGCCGGGTCACCGCGCGCGGCGTCGTGCGCCTGGGCGCCCGCCGGGCGGCCGACCGCGACGGGTACCTCGACCCGCTCGCGCTGCTGGAGCGCGCGGCGCCCGCGGCACCGGTGGCGCCGGGCCCGCCCGCCGCCGTCCGCGCCCCCGGGCGCCCCGCCGCGCCCGGGCGGCCCGCCGGCCCCAGGGGTCGACCCGTCCGTCCGCCCGTCCGCGCGCTGGTCCGGCCCGCCGTCCGTCCGGCGCCCGCGACGGTCCCGGCCGTCGTCTGGGGCGGGTTGGCGCTCGCAGCGGCCGCGGTGCCGGTCGGCGCGCTGGCCCAGCGGCGGCGCCGTCGCCGCGACGCGGCCACCCGCGCGCGGGCGCTCGCCGCGGGCTGAGCCCGGTCGCGTAGCCTGCCGGGGAGGATGTCCTTCTACGTCACCACCCCGATCTACTACGTCAACGCGGCCCCGCACCTGGGTCACGCGTACACCACGATCGCGGCCGACGTCATGGCGCGCCACCACCGCCAGCGCGCCGAGGACGTGTTCTTCCTCACCGGCACCGACGAGCACGGCGAGCCCGTCGCCCTCGCCGCCGAGGCGGCCGGCCGGACCCCGAAGGAGCACGCCGACCTCAACGCCGCGCACTTCGAGGCGCTGACCCCGCGGCTCAACGCGACGAACGACTTCTTCATCCGCACCTCCGACCCGCGCCACGTGCGCGCCGTCCAGGACGTCCTGCAGCGCGTCAAGGACAACGGCTACGTCTACGAGGGCGAGTACGAGGGCTGGTACTGCCCTCGCTGCGCCGACTTCAAGAACGACACCGAGATCGCCGATGGCAACCGCTGCCCGATCCACGAGATCGAGCTGACGCGCGAGAAGGAGACCAACTGGTTCTTCGCGCTCAGCCGCTTCCAGGAGCAGCTCGAGGAGCTGTTCGCGGAGCGCGAGGACTTCGTGCTGCCGACGAGCCGCCGCAACGAGGCGCTCGCGTTCATCCGCAGCGGCCTGCACGACGTGTCGCTCAGCCGCAGCACGCTCACCTGGGGCGTGCCGGTCCCTTGGGACCCCGAGCAGGTCTTCTACGTCTGGTTCGACGCGCTCCTGAACTACGTGACCGCGCTGCAGTTCGCCGACCCCGGCCAGGACCTGACCGAGCGCTTCTGGCCCGCCGACGTGCACATCGTCGGCAAGGACATCCTGAAGTTCCACACCGTCTACTGGCCCGCGCTGCTGCTGGCCGCCGGCCTGCCGGTCCCGCGGCGCGTCTTCGTCCACGGGTTCCTCCTGGGCAGCGACGGCCGCAAGATGAGCAAGTCGCTGGGCAACGGCCTGGACCCGTTCGAGGTCATGGACCTCTACGGCGTCGACGCGCTGCGCTACTACCTCCTGCGCGACGTCGCGTTCGGCGCCGACGGCTCCGTGTCGATGGACGGCGTCAAGGCCCGCTTCGAGGGCGAGCTCGCCAACGAGTTCGGCAACCTCGCCAGCCGCACGATCGCGATGGTCCTGAAGTACCGCGACGGGGCGGTCCCCGGCGTCGACGTCGATCCCGCGCTGCTCGACGCGTTCGCGTCGCTGCCGCAGACCGTCGCCGACCGCGTCGACGCGCTCGAGCTCACGCCCGCGCTCGACGCGATCTGGGAGCTCGTGAAGCGCCTGAACCGCTACGTCGAGGAGACCACGCCCTGGGTGCTCGCCAAGGACGAGGCCCGCGCCGGCGAGCTCGACACCGCGCTCGCGTCGCTCGTCGCCGGCGTCCGGTCGCTCGCCGTGCTGCTGCACCCGTGGCTGCCCGAGGCGACCGAGAAGCTCCGCGGCGCCCTCGGCGCCCCGTCGACCGCCTACGCCGACGCCGCGCTCGTCGCCGGCCGCGTCACCCAGGTCGAGAAGCTCGCCCCGCTCTTCCCGAAGCAGTGATCGACTCCCACACGCACCTCGACTCCTGCGCGCCGCCCAACGCGGAGCTCGTGCAGGCCGCGCGCGACGCGGGCATCACGCGGATCCTCACCGTCGGCATGGACGAGGAGACCAACCGCGCCGCGCTGCGCGCCGCCGAGGAGTTCCCCGAGGTGTGGGCCGCGGTCGGCCGCCACCCCAACGCCGCCGAGGGCTTCGACGAGGCCGCCTTCGAGGACCTGGTGGAGCTCGCGCGGCACCCGCGCTGCGCGGCGATCGGCGAGACCGGCCTCGACGACTACCGGGAGTACGCGCCCCGCGCCGACCAGGAGCGCGCCTTCGTCGCGCAGATGGAGCTCGCGCACGAGGTCGACAAGCCGCTGGTCATCCACACCCGCGCCGCCGAGGACGACACGATCCGGATGCTGCGCGCCCACGCGGGCGGGCTCGACGTCGTCCTCCACTGCTTCTCGATGCCCGACCGCTGGGAGGAGTGCGCCGCCGAGGGCTGGTGGTTCAGCTTCGCGGGCAACGTCACCTACCCGAAGGCGCTCGACCTCGCGCACGCCGCCGCGCGGGTCCCCGCCGACCGCCTGCTGGTGGAGACCGACGCCCCGTACCTGTCCCCGCAGGCCGTGCGCAAGCACCGCAACCGGCCCGACCACGTCGTCCACACCGCCCGGTTCGTCGCCGAGTGCCGCGGCGTGTCCTACGAGGAGCTCGACGCCCTCGTCACCGCCAACGCCGCCACCCTGTTCCGCTGGTGACCGACGCGCTCCCCGCCCAGCCGACGCTGCGACGCGTCAAGGCGTTCGGCATCCGTCCCAAGCGGGACCTCGGCCAGAACTTCCTGATCGACTCGAACATCCTCGGGGTCATCGAGCGGGCCGCCGAGCTCACCGGCGACGACGTCGTGCTGGAGGTCGGCGGGGGCGTCGGCGTCCTCACCGAGCACCTCGCGCCGCTCGTCGCGCACACGCACGTCGTCGAGCTCGACCGCTCCCTGGAGCCCGCGCTGCGCGACGCGCTCGCCCCGTACGAGGACCGCAGCACCCTGCACCTCGCGGACGCCATGGCACTCGACCTCGTCGCGCTGGATCCCGCCCCGACGAAGGTCGTCGCGAACCTCCCCGTACGGGATCGCGGCCGGCGCGATCCTGCGGACGATCGAGGACCTCCCGCACGTCACGCGCTGGGTCGCGATGGTGCAGAAGGAGGTGGGGGAGCGGTTCGCCGCCGGCGCGGGCACGCCCGCCTACGGCGTCCCGAGCGTGCTCGCGCAGCTGGCCTGCGACGTGCGCGTGCACCGGGCGGTCGCCCGCACCGTCTTCTATCCCGTGCCGAACGTCGACAGCGTCCTCGTGCTGCTGGAGCGCACCGGGCCGGCCCCGGCGCGCGGCCTGCGCGAGCTGGTCCAGCGCGGCTTCGCGCACCGGCGCAAGACGCTCGTGAAGTCCGTGTCGATGGCCGGCGGCCTGCCGGCGGGGGCGTCGGCCGACGGCGATCCGCGCGAGCGGCTGCGCGCGGCGGTCGTCGCGCTGGGTCACCCCGCCGACGTGCGTGCCGAGCGGCTCGCGCCCGCCGAGTTCCGCGCGCTCTGGGAGGCGCTGACGTGAGCCGCGGCCTGCAGACGATCGCGCCGTCGAAGGTCAACGTCTGCCTGCTGCTCGGCCCGACCCGCGCGGACGGCCGGCACGAGCTCGTCACCGTCTTCCAGGCGCTCGACCTCGCCGACGACGTCCACCTGCTCGAGACGCTCGACGTCCGCGACGACGAGGTCGTCTGCGACCCGCCCGTCGAGGGGGAGAACCTGGCGCTGCGCGCGATCCGGGCGTTCCGTGCGGCGACCGGCTGGAACGGCCCGCCGGTCCGCGTGACGATCACCAAGCGCATCCCCGTCGCGGGCGGGATGGCCGGGGGCTCCTCCGACGCCGCCGCCACCCTGCGGCTGCTCGCCACGCACGCCGCACCGCACCTCGGTCGCACCGGGCGGACCGTCCCGGACGCCGACGACCTGCGCGCGATCGCCGCGACGCTCGGGGCGGACGTCCCGGCGCTCGTGGAGCCGGGCCGCTGGCTCGGGACCGCGGCGGGCGAGCGCGTCGAGCGCCTCCCGCTGCTGGCCGACGGCCGCACCGCCTACGTCGTCGTGACCAGCCCCACCGGTCTGTCGACCCCGGACGTCTTCCGCGAGGCCGACCGCCTGGGCCTGCCGCGCAGCAGCTCGCAGCTCGCGCTCGGTGGCCGTGACGTGCGCGCCCGCGCCGGCGACCTGCCGCGGGTCCTGTGCGTCAACGAGCTCGAGCCCGCCGCCCTGTCGCTGCGCCCCGACCTGCGCGACACGCTCGCCGCGCTGCGCGCCGTCGGCGCCGAGGTCGCGATGGTCAGCGGCAGCGGCCCGACCTGCGTCGGCCTGTACGACAACCCGGCGCGCGCCCGCCAGGCCGCGCCCGTGCTCGCCGAGCGGTTCGGGGCGGAGCACGTCCGGCTGGCCGGGGCGCTCCCGCGCGAGCAGGTCGCCGCGCTCGAGCTGCCGCGGGTGGCCGGCGCGTGAAGCCGGCGTTCTTCGTCGGGGCGGCGGCCGCCGCCACCCTCGCGTGGGTGCGCCGCCGCCACCTCGAGCCGCCGCTGCTCGTCGGGCTGGCGATCATCGCCATCGGCAGCGCCGTCTACGGGACCGGGCTGATCCACCCGCCCGACCTCGAGCAGCTGCTCGAGGACCTCGGTGAGCGCCTGGGGAAGTGGACCTACCTCGTCGTCGGGCTCCTCGCGTTCCTGGAGACCGGCGCGTTCGTCGGCCTGCTCGCCCCCGGCGAGACCGCGATCATGGTCGGCGGCCTCGTCGCCGGGCAGGGCCGGATCGACATCGTCACGCTGATCGCGATCGTCTGGACGGCCGCGATCGCCGGGGACGTCACGAGCTTCTTCATCGGCCGCAAGCTCGGACGCGACTTCCTCGTCAAGCACGGCCCGCGCGTGCAGATCACCCCGGCCCGCCTGGAGCAGGTCGAGGGCTTCTTCGAGCGTCACGGCGGCAAGGCGGTCCTGATCGGGCGCTTCGTCGGGCTCGTCCGCGCGGTCGCGCCGTTCCTGGCCGGGTCCTCGGGGATGAGCCTCAAGCGGTTCCTGCCCTACGACGTGATCGGCGCCGGGATCTGGGCCGCGACCTTCTCGATCCTCGGCTACGTCTTCTGGCAGTCCTTCGACCAGCTCGTGAGCGCCGCCAAGCAGGGGGCGTTCGCGCTCGGCACGACGATCACGGTCATCGTGGGCGTGGTCGTCGCGTACCGCTGGCTGAAGGTCGAGGCCAACCGCGCGCGGCTGCGTGCGTTCGTGCACGAGCAGGAGCGCCGGCCCGTCGTCGGTCCGGTCGTGCGGCTCGCCGTCCGGGCGTGGCACCGGGTCCGCGGCCCCGTCCGCTTCCTCTGGGACCGCGTCACCCCTGGCCAGCTGGGGCTCGAGCTCACGACGCTGCTCGCGATCACGGTCGTCGGCGTCTTCAACCTCGTCGGCCCGCTGCTGACGCTCGGCGACGACCGCGCGCTCGTCGCGGGGGACGCCCGCAGCTTCGAGATCGCCGAGAACCTGCGTCGCGCCTGGCTCGACGACGCCGCGATGATCGTCAGCGACGTCGGGCAGCTCGCGGTGACCGGGACGCTCCTGGTCGTCGTGGCGCTCGTGCTGCTGGCGCGGCGGCGGGTCGTCGACGCGGTGGTGCTGCTCAGCGGGATGGCGGCCACGGTGCTCGTCGTGAACGTCGTCAAGGACGCCCAGGAGCGGGCGCGGCCGCTCGGGGCGCTCGTCGACACCGGCGACTCGTTCGCGTACCCGAGCGGGCACGCCGCGTACGGGGTCGCGTTCGTCGCGATCGCGGTCGCGGTCTCCCGGGCGCTCCCGGGCGTCGTGTCGCGGGCGGCGCTCGTGGCGGTCTCCGTGGTGCTGGCGGCCGCGGTCGCCCTGTCGCGGGTCTACCTGCGCGCCCACTACCTCAGCGACGTGCTCGGCGGGGTGGGCACGGCGCTCGCCTGCTTCGGCCTCTGCGGCATGGTCGGGCTCGTCGTCGCCTTCGTGCGGCAGAATGGGCGGACCCCATGAGCAACGAGGCGGTCACCTATCTCGTCGGCGGCATCTGCGGCGTCTTCGCGCTCGCCGCGTACGTCGGCCTGATCCTGGTCCCGGCGTGGGGGTCGTACACCCGCACGTGGGAGCGCATCGCGGCGTCGTTCCTGTCCCTCTACGTGCTGGCGGCCTTCGTGCTCGTCGGGCTCGGCGGCGGGGCGGCGATCGTCTACTTCTGGGACCGCATCAGCACCTGATGGCGCTGACGTCGTCCCGCCGACGTGCAACCCGCACGCCTGCGCGTCGTACTCTTCACCGCTGATGTCGACGCCGCCCGACACCGAGGCCCCCGAGGGACTCGACCTCTCCGCCCTGGACGCGGTGACCGACGCGGTCGAATCCGGCGCCGGGCTGCCCGAGGTCGTCCGTGCCGCCGCCCGGGCGCTCGGGGCGAGCCTCGTCCTCGCCGACCGCGCCGGTGCGACGCTCGCGGTCGCGGCCCGCTCGACCGCGGACGAGCGCGCCCTGGTGGCCGGGGCGTCGGGGGTCGAGATCGTCGACCTGCGCGTCGCGGACGAGGCCGTCGGCACGCTGCGCCTGCGCGTGCGCGGCAGCGAGGACCCGATGCGCCCCGCGGTCGTGCGGCTGGTGACGACGCTGATCGCCGGCGAGGTCGAGCGCCTGCGCGCACCCGAGCGCGCCTCCCAGGAGGCCGCGAGCCTGTTCCTGCGCGACGTCCTGGACCGCACGCTCACCGAGCCGGACGAGATCAGCGAGCGCGCCGCCGAGCTGGGCGTCGATCTGGTCGCGGGCGCCACCGTGCTCGTGGCCCGGGCGCGCCCGCACGTCACGACCGAGGACGGCTGGCGCGCCCGCGTGCTGGCGATCGCCGAGCGCGGCGCGCGCGCCGTCAGCGCCGGGACGCTCGCCGCCCTGAACGAGGCGCGCGACGCCCCCGGGGCGGAGGTCGTCCTGCTGCTGCCGGGACTCGAGGAGGCGGACGCCCAGCGGGCCGCCGACGGGGTCCTGCGGGAGCTGCAGGCGTCGCTGCAGGGCCACAGCTTCGCGGTCGGGCGCAGCCGTCCGGCGGTCGAGCCGGGAGACCTGCACCGGGCGGGCAGCGAGGCGCTGCTGGCGGCCAACGTCGCGGAGGGCGGCGAGCAGCCGCTGCTGGCGTTCGAGGAGACCGGCGCCTACCGGCTGCTGCTGAGCGCGATGAGCGAGGACCCGGCCGAGCTGCAGCGCTTCTACGCCGAGACCGTCGAGCCGCTGGTGGCCTACGACGAGCAGTACGAGACCGACCTGGTGCAGACGGTCGAGGCGTTCCTCGAGGCCGACGGCAACGTCGCGGGGACCGCGCAGCGGCTGTTCACGCACCGCCACACGATCCGGTACCGGCTCGAGCGGGTGCGGGACCTGTCGGGCCTGGACGTCGGCTCCACCGACGGGCGCGAGAAGCTCTCGCTCGGCCTGAAGGCGATGCGCGTGCTGGGCATCGCGCACCGTGGCGGGCCGGCCAGCGAGGCCGGCAGCAGCGGGGGTCGGGTCCCGCGGCGCGGCGCCTGAACGTCCACCTTTAGACCGCAGACGCGCCAGCTTCAACACGCCGTCGTACAGCGTGTCCGATGTCGACGCGACCGACCGGAAAGCGGTCGCTCCTGCGTGACGGCCATCACTCAAGGCACGGCGCCGCTCACCCGATGCCCGGACGGATGGACGCCGCGCCACCACCCCGGTCCCGTCGCGACGCAGCGCTGATGCTCCTCGGCGCGCTCTGCGCCCTGGGACTCATCGCCTCGAGCCTCGCCTCGCTGAACACGCACGCGCTGGTCTTCCGCGACTGGCCGATGGGCGGGGTCTCGCAGCCGCGCACGGCGGTCATCCCGGACGCCCCGGCGGTCCCGCTGCCCGAGACGGCGAGCGCGCTGGCGGTCTCGACCCCGCCGCGCGGGACCGTCCCCGCAACGGCGACGTCGCCGGGCGACCCCGCGGACGACGCGGAGCTCGCCACCGTGCGCCTGGGCGTCTCGTCCGGACTCGGGTCCGGGGCGGTCTCGGTCGGTGCCGCCGGCCCGGCGATCGCCTCCCGGCGCGACACCGACGGCGACGGCATCACCGACGAGGACGAGCGGCTCCTCGGCACGGACCCGCGGGCCACCGACTCCGACAGCGACGGCACCCCGGACGGCTGGGAGCAGGAGAACGGCCTCGACCCGCTCCAGGCGGCCGACGCGCTCCAGGACGGGGACGGGGACGGGCTCGTCAACGCGGTGGAGTTCCAGGCGCAGTCCCGGCCCGGCGAGCGCGACAGCAACGCCGACGGCCGGCTCGACGGCGCCGACGACGCGGACGGCGACGGGGTCCCGAACCTCGTCGAGCAGGCGCTCGACAGCGACGTCGCCAAGGGGGACAGCAACGACGACGGGGTCCCGGACGGCGCCGACGACCCCGACCGCGACGGGACCAGCACCGCCGACGAGCTCGCGGCCGGCACGAACCCGGCGGTGCCCGACACCCCCGCGGAGCCGACGCCCGAGCCGACGCCCACGCCCGAGCCGACGCCGACGCCCGAGCCGACGCCCACCCCGGAGCCGACGCCCTCACCCGAGCCCACCCCGGGTGACACGGTCGACGGCGCCACCGTGCCCACGCCCGAGCCGACCCCGACCCCCGAGCCGACCCCGACCCCCGAGCCGACGGCCAGCCCGGAGTCGGAACCGACCGCGCAGCCCGATCCCGCGGCGTCCGCGCCGGTCGACGCGACGCCCGGGCAGCCCACGCCGCCCGTCCCGCTGCCCGAGCCGTCCGCCGCCGCCGTCCCGACCCCGGTCGTGCCGCCGCACGAGGTGCCTGCGCCCGACGCCCCGTAGCATCCGCGCACATGCGGATCGGGATCATCACGGGGTCGGGCACCTACGCCCTGGCCGATCAGGAACGCGAGCCGACCGAGGTCGCCACCCCGTTCGGTCCCGCCCAGGTCACCGTCGGCGCCTTCGCGGGGGCCGAGGTCCTGCACATCGCCCGCCACGGCGACGGCCACGCGCGGCTCTCCAGCGGCGTCACCCACCAGGCCAACCTCTGGGCCCTGCGCGAGCTCGGCGCCCAGGCGATCCTCGGCGTCACCGTCTGCGGAGCGACCGACCTCACCGTGCCGCTCGGCTCGCTGATCGTCTTCGACGACCTGCACTTCCTCGCCAACCGGCTGCCCGACGGCTCCCTCTGCACGCTGCACACCGAGCCCGGTCAGCCGGGGCGCGGCCACTGGATCTTCGACGGGCCCTTCCACCCCGAGCTCCGCACGATCCTGCTCGACGCGGCCCGCGAGGTCGGTCACGAGGTCCGGGACGGCGGCTGCTACGGCCACGTCGACGGCCCCCGCTTCAACACGCGCACCGAGATCCGCCAGCTGCAGCAGGCCGGGGTCACCGCCGTCTCGCAGACCGCCGGGCCGGAGACGACGCTCGCCGGCGAGGCGAAGATCCCGTACGCGCTGCTCGGCTACGCGACCGACTACGCCAACGGCGTCGCGCCGGACCCGACGCCGGTGGAGGAGCTGATCCGGCTGGTGGGGGAGAGCAGCGGCACGTTCGGGCGCACGCTCGCCGCCGCCGTGCCGCGGCTGCTCGCCCACGGCGCGCCCGCCCAGAACGGGACGCACTTCGAGTGGGACTGACCGCGTGAGCGGCGTCGCCGCCGTCGTCCTCTACGCGCTCGCGGCGCCCCGCGACCGCGGCCTCGACGACCTGCTCGGCGCCCCCGGGGCGACGGCCCTGCGCGAGGAGCTCGCGCTCGGCGCACGGCGCTGGGCGAGCCGCGTCTCGCCCGACGTCGCGTTCGAGGCGACGACGATCGGCGCCGCCAGCATGGCGCTGCACGACCACGACGGCCCGGTGCTGCTCGTCGCGCCGGACGTCCCGCGCCTCGACGAGGCCCTCGCCCGCGCGGCGCTCGCCGACCTCGAGGACGGCGCGCTCGTCGTGATGGCGCCGACCGCCGACGGGACCCCGTACCTCGTCGGGGTCCCGCGCGCCGATCCGGAGCTGCTCGACCGTGTCGGCGCGCCGTTCGAGGGGTTCGCCGACGACCCCGCGCTGCGCGACGCGGGAGTCGGCATGCTGCGCAGCGAACGGCGCCTCGTCACCCCCGACGACGCCCGCGCGTACGCGGCCGATCCGTGCGCGCACGAGGACCTCCTGCGCCATCTGCAACCGCTGCTTCAGTTTCCGGGGTCGGCCGCCGATAGGTGAGGCAGCCCGGTCCGGTCGCCTCCCGGCACCGCCCCTCCCCGGGTCTCCCCACCGATGACCGATCTCCGCGTTCCGACCGGGCCCGCGCCCGCCACCCTCGACCCGCACGACGAGGAGTGGGCGGCCGCGCTCGCGCGCATCCTCGACGACCCGCGACGCGTCCGCGTCCACTACCAGCCGATCGTCGACCTCCAGCGCGGCGTCGTCCGCGGCTACGAGGCGCTCGCCCGGTTCCCGGAGGCGCCCGAGGTGCCGACCGCCGCGTGGTTCGAGGCCGCTGCGCGGCTCGGCTGCGCCGGCGAGCTGGAGGCGCAGGTGGTGACCGCCGCGCTCGTCGCGCGGCCGCTGCTGGTCCGCAACCGCTTCATCGCCGTCAACCTGTCGGCGGGCGCCCTGCTCAGCGACGAGGTCGCCGCCGCCCTGCGTGACGCACCGCGCCTGGACAGCATCGTCGTCGAGCTCGGCGACCGCCCGGGCGGCCCGGACACGGCGGAGCTGCGCGTGGCGGTCGACGCCCTGCGCGCCCGCGGCGCGGGGCTGGCCGTCGACGACGGCGGCGCCGGCTACGACAACCTCGACCGCATCGCCGGGCTGCGGCCGCAGTTCCTGAAGCTCGACGGCGCGCTGACGCTCGGGATGCCCGACGACGAGTCCCGCACGGCGCTCGTGCGGACCTTCTGCGACCTCGCGGCCCGCTTCGACGCGTGGATCGTCGCCGAGGGGATCGAGCGCGCGGAGCAGCTCGACGCCCTCGCGCGCCTCGGCGTGCCGCTCGGTCAGGGCTACGCGCTCGGCCGTCCCGCCCCCGCGATGGCGGAGATCGACCGCGACCTCGTGCGTCGCCTGCGCCAGCGCGCCCTGGTCGGCGTGCGCGGCACGGGCGTCGAGGGGCTGGTCGAGCGCCTCCCCGCCGTCGCCGCCGACCCGACGGCGGTCCGCGTGGTCCTCGACGCGCAGCCGCACCTGGAGCACGTCGTCACCGTCGACGCGGCCGGGCGCCCCCTCGGCGTCCTGGACCGTGCCGCGTTCGAGCGCGGCGAGGCCCCGCGCGAGCCGCTGTGCCTGCGCGCCCAGGCGACGCCGGGGGACCTCGCGCGGCGCGCGATGACCCGGCCGCTGGCCCAGCGCTGGGACCCCGTGGTGTGCGTCGACGACGCCGGCGCCTACGTCGGGGTCGTGCCGCTGGAGCGCGTCGTGGGCGTCCTCGCGGGCGCCTGAGCGCGCCGTCGTCGGCGGACGCCCCGGCGTCGCCCGAACACCCGTCCACGGGGCTTGCACCCGGGGGCGCGGTGACCGATCCTTCAGCTTGCCCAGCGACCGATCACGGAAGATCAGGAGGGCGCACGGATGCATGTTGCAGCGACCGACCTGGCCGCGTTCGGCGGGTCGACAACCTTCACCTTTCACGGCACCCTCGGCGGGGCGCCGTCCGCCCGCGACGGATCGCGGCCGGGCGACGAACGGCCGGCGGCCACCGCGACCCCCGTCCAGGCTCCCGAGCAGGGAGGCCGGATGGATCTCGTCCGGGCGGTCGTCGAGCAGATCGTCGGCCGGACGCTCGGAGCGGCGGAGATCGACGCGATCGCCGCGTCCGCCCAGCCGATCGCGCTCGCGTTCGACCGTGCCCGCCAGGGCCGGGCCGAGCAGGCCCGCGTGCAGGCCGCCCGCGAGGCGGTCTCCTGGGGCGCGACGCTCGACCTGCGCGAGACCGCGTCGGGCGAGGGCGTCTTCGCGGTCAGCGGCTCGTTCGTCGCCGACGGGCGCGAGATCGCCGTCGAGGTCCGGCTGCTCGGCGACGGGACCGCCGGCGTGATGCCGCTGCGGCTCGACGTCGACGTCGACGCGCAGGGCCGCACGACCCGGCTCGGCTTCGCCGGACGCGCCACCGCGTCCGACGGGGCGGCGGGCACCGGCGCGGCGGCGTCCGCGGCCGCGTGGGCGGGCCTGCCGGTCCGCGTGCACGGACCCGACGGACGCATGGACGTCACCACGCTCGCGGACGCGCGCGGAGCGCGCCCGGGCGGCGGCCACCTGGTGGATCTCGTGGCCTAGAGACTTGGCTGCCGGTTGAGGGACCGGTCGGACAGGACCGGGCACGGTGGAGGAGGGTCCACCGGCCCGACGGGAAGGGCGGAGGAGGGTCCGCCCGCCCCACACGGACGGTAGAGCTCGCGGGTGCGGTTGAGGGACCGCCCCGCGAGCCGTCCGTCGCTACGCCGCCTCGGAGATGTTCGCGCGGACCTGCGCGACGACCTCGTCGGGGACCGCGTCCATGCCGTGGTCCTCACGGGCGTGGGCGGCGACCTGGGTCAGGATGCCGTGCTCGTCCTCGGCCTCGAACGTGGCGGTGCAGCCGGGCACCACGGCGCCACAGGAGAACTGCTTCATGTCGGAACGCTCCTCGGGTGGGGAAAGGGGATCGGGGACACCATCGGCAGGTTGGGACGTGAGCGCAAGTGCGGCATGATGATCGGGCCACTGGGGAGTGATGTAATGGTCAGCATTCGGGCCTTTGAAGCCTGCCGTCCCGGTTCGAGTCCGGGCTCCCCAGCTGACCGCCGGGTCAGCGTCCCGCAGGCACGGAGGGGGGCCTTGCGCGTAGCATCCACCCACGTGAGCGCACCCGTCGTCGTGGTGATGGCCGCTGGGAAGGGCACCCGCATGCGGTCGAAGACGCCGAAGGTCCTGCACGACCTCTGTGGCCGGCCGATGGTGTCGTGGCCGATCGCGGCCGCGCTGCAGGCCGGTGCCGCCCGCGTCGTCGTCGTCGACGGGCCCGACCGCCGCCTCGCCGACCACCTGCCGCCGGGCGTGCAGCACGCCGTGCAGGAGGTCGCCGACGGGACCGGCGGCGCGGTCCTGGCCGCCGCCGACCACCTCGATCCCGACGCCCCCGTCGTCGTGCTCTCCGGCGACGTGCCGCTCGTGCGGCCGGAGGTCGTCGCCGAGCTCGTCGCCGCCCACGCCGCGGCGGGCGCCGCCGCCACGATGGCCACGACCGTGCTGCCGGACGCGAGCGGCTACGGACGCGTCGTCCGCGACGCCGACGGGCGCTTCGAGCGCGTGGTGGAGACGAAGACCGCGGGCGACGCGCTGCCCGAGCACCTCGCCATCCGCGAGATCAACACGGGCATCTTCGTCTTCTCCGGTGCCGCGCTGCTCGACGCGCTCCCCCGGATCGGGACCGACAACGCGCAGGGCGAGAAGTACCTGCCCGAGGCGCTGCCGCTGATCGCCGCGGCGGGCGGCACCGTGCTCGCGCACGTCGTGGAGGACCACGACGTCGTGCTCGGCGTCAACGACCTGGTCGACCTCGACCGCGTCCGCGCGATCGCGCAGCGGCGGATCCTCGAGGACCTGATGCGCTCCGGCGTGACGATCGTCGACCCCGGCTCCACGGTCGTCGACGTCGGCGTGACGCTCGGCCGCGACACGCGCGTCGAGCCGTCCTGCGTGCTGC
This sequence comes from Conexibacter sp. W3-3-2, assembly GCF_009707605.1. Taxonomy (NCBI): domain Bacteria; kingdom Bacillati; phylum Actinomycetota; class Thermoleophilia; order Solirubrobacterales; family Conexibacteraceae; genus Conexibacter; species Conexibacter sp. W3-3-2. The sequence goes on from NZ_WLYW01000001.1 coordinate 4,220,749, forward strand.
GCGGGGCCACGAGTGCCGGCGAGGACTGCGTCATCGGGCCCGCCACGACGCTCGTGGACGTCACGCTCGGCGACGGCGCGCGCGTCGTCCACTCCTACGCGACCGACTGCACCGTCCACGACGGCGTCAGCGTCGGCCCGTTCGGCTACCTGCGGCCTGGCACGGTGCTGCGCGAGAACAGCAAGGTCGGCACGTTCGTCGAGATCAAGAACTCCGACATCGGCCCGGGGGCGAAGGTCCCGCACCTCTCCTACATCGGGGACGCCGACGTGGGGGAGGCCTCGAACCTCGGGGCGGGCACGATCACCGCCAACTACGACGGCACCTCCAAGCACCGCACGACGATCGGCAAGCGGGTGAAGGGGAGCGTCGACACGTCGTTCGTCGCGCCCGTCACCGTCGGGGACGACGCCTGGACGGCGGCCGGCTCCGTGATCACGAAGGACATCCCGCCGGGCGCCCTGGGCGTCGCGCGGGCCCGGCAGACCAACATCGACGGCTTCTCCCAGCGCCAGGACGAAGGAGCGTAGGACCCATGACGATCCAGCAGACCATGGACCTTGCGGGAAACATCGTGCCCGTCCCCGGCACGCAGCAGGCGCCGGGCCGTAGACTCGCGCCCTCCGTGAGCACGAGCCTGCCGATCGACTACGACAAGAAGCTGATGCTCTTCAGCGGCCGCTCCAACCCGGAGCTCGCCGCGAAGATCGCCGACAAGCTCGGCGTGGACCTCGGTCCCGTCACGCTGAAGACCTTCAGCAACGGCGAGGTCTACTGCCGCTACGAGGAGTCGATCCGCGGTGCGGACGTCTTCATCGTGCAGCCGACCTGCGGCAACCCGGAGACCGGGGTGACCGCCAACGACGCGCTGATGGAGCTGCTGTGCATGATCGACGCGGCCGTCGGCGCGTCCGCGCACCGCGTCATCGCCGTCACCCCGTGGTTCGGCTACAGCCGCCAGGACAAGAAGAGCGCGCCGCGCGAGCCGATCACCGCGCGGCTCGTCGCCCGCATGCTCGAGGCCGCCGGTGCGGACCGCGTCCTGACCATGGACCTGCACGCCGGCCAGGTGCAGGGCTTCTTCAGCGTCCCGGTCGACCACATGACCGCGCTGATGATGCTCAGCAACTACTTCAACGACATGCAGCTGCAGGACCTCGTGGTCGTCGCCCCCGACGCGGGCCGCGTGAAGCTCAACAAGAAGTTCGCGGTGAAGCTCGGCGCCGAGCTCGCGATCCTCGACAAGGAGCGTCCCGCCCAGCAGGTCGCGGAGATCGGCTACGTCATCGGTGACGTGAAGGACAAGACCGCGATCATCCTCGACGACATGATCGACACGGCGGGCACGCTGCGCGCCGCCGGGCAGACCGTGCTCGACGCGGGCGCCTCGCGCGTCTTCGCGGCGGCGACGCACCCGGTGCTGTCGGGGCGCGCGTTCGACAACCTCGCCGAGAGCGGCTTCGAGCAGATCGTCGTCACCGACACGATCCCGCTGCGCGCGGGCGCCCCGGACACGATCCGGGTGCTGAGCTGCGCCGAGCTGCTGACCGACTCGATCCGGCGGATCTTCACCGACGACTCGGTCTCCGAGGTCTTCGGCGGCGAGAACCAGCTGTTCTAGTGACGGCGACCGCCGCAGCGGTCCTCATGGACCGCCTCGGCCTCACCGACGAGGAGCTCTGCACGACGCTCGGCGTCGCGCCGCTGGAGGTCATCGGCGGGGCGCTGGAGCACAAGCCGCAGCTGCCGCTGCTGCTGACGCTGACCGCCGAGGCGGCCGAGCGCGTGCACCCCGACGCGCTGCGGCGCTGGGTCCGCACCGCGGGCCCCGCCGGCCGGCCGCTGGACGCCCTGCTGCGCCAGGACTACGCCGCGTTCGAGGACGCGCTCGAGGCGCTGGGCAGCCGCGGGTTCGTCGTGCGCGCCGCACGCTGAGTTGCAGCCGCGACCGCGGTCGTGTCCTACCGTGGGGACCCGCCGTGCGTCCGCGCGGCCGCCGTCATGCTCCGCCGTCTGCGCCTGCCATCCCTCGCCGTGCTGCTGCTCGCCCTCGCGGCCGTGGCGATCGTCGTCCCCGCGGGCTCGGCCCAGCAGGACACCGGTCAGCTGGAGCGGGAGATCGAGCAGCGCGAGGCCCGTGAGGCGCAGCTGGGCAGCCAGGCCGAGCGTCTGGGCCGCCTGGAGCGCAAGATCGACCGGCAGGTCGCGCTGCTGCAGGCGCGGCTCACCGAGGCGCAGATCGAGCTGAACGGGGCGCAGACCCGCCTCGCCCGCACCCAGGGCCAGGTCAAGGCCGAGCGGGCCCGCGCGCTGCGGCTGCGCAAGCGGCTCGCCCAGGCCCGCAAGGCGCTCGCCGACCACCTCGAGGCGCAGTACAAGGCGGCCCGCCCGGACCTCGTGAGCGTCGTGCTGAACGCCAAGGGGTTCGAGGACCTGCTGGAGCGCAGCGAGTTCCTGCGCCGCGCCCAGGACGCGGGCACCGAGGTCGTGGACGTCATGCGCGACGCGCGCGCCGACGCGAAGGCCGAGGTCCGCCGTCTCGCGCGGCTGGAGCGCCGCCGCGAGGAGGAGGCCGTCGCCGTGCAGCGCCGCCGCGACGCGATCGCCTCGATCGCCTCCGCCGTCGCGCGCCGCCGCGAGGCGGTCGCGCAGGCGCGGGCGGCGCGGCTGGCGCTCAAGCGCTCGAGCGCCCGTGCCCGCACGCGCGCGGCCCGCACGCTGAAGAAGCTGCAGGCCGAGCAGGCGAAGGCGCGCGTGTCCTCCGCCGGTCCCGGCGGCCCGTGGGCGATCCCGTGGGCGATCGTCCAGTGCGAGTCCGGCGGCCAGAACCTGCCGCCCAACGCGGGCGCGCGGGCGTCCGGCTACTACCAGTTCATCCCGTCGACCTGGAAGGGCCTGGGCGGCAGCACGCCGCACGCGTACCTCGCGCCGAAGGCCGAGCAGGACCGGCTGGCCGCGAAGCTCTGGGCCGGCGGTGCGGGCGCCCGCAACTGGGACTGCGCCGCGATCGTCGGCATCCTCTGACCGGCCGCCGCGGCGCCACCGTGGCGACGGTCAGCGCTTGGACTTCGGGGGCTTCGGGCCCGCCCAGACCCCGGTGAGGTAGTGGAAGGTCCGCACGCCCGCCCGGTCGAATGCCGCGCGCGTGCCCGCGTAGGTCGCGGCCTCGATCGCGGTCGCGGCGATCGCCTTGCCGACGGGGGCGTTCGGCTCGGTCGGACGCGGCGGCCTGCCGTCGCTGGCGTCCTTGTCGAGCGCGGCCCAGATCGCCGTGAAGAGCTTCGCGGCGATCTTCCCCGCGAGGACGCTGAAGACGATGCCGAACGGCTTGTAGAGGAGACGGCCCATGGCCCGGAGCCTACCCGGCGCGCCCGCCGGTCCACCGGGGACTGCGGCGAACCGTCCTGTCGGTCGATAACCATGGGGCAGGCTCGTCGCCAGGATCCGGGGCGACGGCACGCATCACCGGAGGAAGGAGTTCCGACATGGACCAGCAGCACGATCCGCACGACGGCGCCGAGGAGCTCCTGCGGCGCGCGCTGATCGACCCGGACACGTCGGCGGCGCTCGCGCTGCGCGTGGACGGCCTGTCGCTCGCCGAGGCGCTCACCGTGATCTTCCACGGGCGGCTGGATCTCGGCACCGTCCAGACCTATGTCGCGCCCGGCGGCTTCGGCGCCGGTGCCGCGGTCGCGCCGTCGGCGCTGCTGCGCGTGCCGTGCGACCTGGACCTCGCCGACGCCCCCGACGCCGAGGGCGCGCACGACCTGTACGCCGAGCAGGCCCGTGCGCTGCGTGACGCGCTGCTCGCCGCCGACACGGTGCTCGCGCTGTGGAAGGACGCGCTGGAGGCGCTCGCGGACGCCCCGGTCGGGGTCGACCGCTCGATCGAGCTCGGGGTGCGGCTGCCCGCCCACCGGCTGATGCCCGTCGCGCTCGTCGCGCCGGAGCAGCGGCTGACCGTCGTGCCGGTCTGCGGCGCGCGGACGCTGGCCGAGGGGCGGCCGCCGCTGGGCATCGCCTGCGCCCAGCAGGACGTCGCGCACGTCTACCCGCTCCCCGACGACCCGGAGCGCTGCCTCGAGGACTTCCGCGAGCGCGCGGCCGACCACGCCCGGCGGCTCGCCGACCAGCTCGAGCACCAGGAGCAGTCCGTGCGCCGGTTCCTGGAGATCTCCGGCGTCGACGACCTGCCCGAGGCCTGCTGACCCGCGGGGACCGCCCGGGCGCGTAGGCTCGCGCCCGATGCGCCGTCCCCGCCCGCTCGTGCTCGTGCTGGTCCTCGTGGCGTTCGTCGCCGTCTCGGTCGGCCTCGCGCGCTTCCTCACCGCCGAGAGCCGCGAGCGCGACGCGCTCGTCGACGTGCTCACCGCGCAGGCGGCGGGTGACCCCGGGGCGATGCTCGACGCGATGGACCCGTCGTGCCGGCGGGCGCCGGCGTGCGTCGCGCAGGTGCGGCGCAACGCGCGCGCCCAGCGCCTGCCGGGCGAGGTGAAGATCATCAACGTGCAGTCGCAGACCGCGTACGCGCTCGGGGCCGCGACGGGGACCACCCGCGTGGTCTGGGCGGTCGTCGACCGCGGGCTGCCGACCGTCCAGTGCGTGGAGATCCGGCGCAAGGGGAGCGCGCTGGCCGGTCGATCGATTAGCGTTCTGCGGGTCAGCGCGCCGATCGACCGCGAGTCGTCGTGTCCCTGACGGCGTCGTCCGCCCGCAACTCGGCGCCGTCTCCCGTGTCCTTCAGCCCCGGAACCATGCGCCGAATCCTGTCCGTCCTCACCCTTGCCCTCGTGGCCGCCGCCCCGGCCGCCGCGCAGACCACCGACCCCGCGGTGACGACCCCGCCGGCGCCCGCGCCGACGCCGAAGGTCGAGACCCCGAAGAAGGGCGCGCTCTACACGCAGGGCCCGTCCGGGCGCTACCTGCTGGCCGGCACGTGGCTGTTCCGCCTCGACAAGGCGGAGGTCGGGCTGACCCAGGGCTTCCAGCGCCAGACGACGACGGACGGCTGGACGACCACGACCGTGCCGAACGCGTGGAACGCGACCGACGAGTCCGTCGAGTCGATGCAGGGCACCGTCGGCTGGTATCGCAAGGACTTCCGGCTGCCGAGCGCGTCGAAGCGGTTCGGCTACGTCGTGCGCTTCGAGTCCGTGAACTACCGGTCGCGGATCTGGCTCAACGGGCGGCCGATCGGCAAGAACACCGGCGCGTACCTGCCGTTCGAGGTCCGGCTCCCGGCCGGGCTGCTGAAGCGCAGCGGCACGAACCGCCTCGTCGTGCGCGTCGACAACCGCCGCTACCCGACGGACTTCCCGCCCTCCGGCCTGTCGGTCACCGGCAACCCCACGGGCGGCTGGTGGAACTACGGCGGCCTGCTGCGCGAGGTGTACCTGCGCCGGGTCGACCGGATCGACTTCTCGACCGTGCAGGTCCGCCCGGTCCTTCCCTGCGCGACCTGCGCGGCGGACGTCCAGTACAAGGTCGTCGTCCGCAACGACAGCACCTCGGCCGCGCGCGTGCGCGTCACCAGCCGCTTCGGCGCGCGGGCGGTGAACCTCGGCACGCAGCTGGTCGGGCCGAAGAAGTTCGCGGCGTTCACGCGCACGATCCGGATCGCCCGGCCGCGCCTGTGGTCGCCGTCCAGCCCGACGCTCTACGACGCGCCGATCACCGTGCGCGTCGGCAAGCGCACGGTCGCGCGCTACGCGTTGCGCACCGGCGTGCGCTCGATCAAGGTCGTCGGTGGCCGCTGGCTGCTGAACGGGCGGCCGCTGAACTTCCGCGGCGTCGGCCTGCACGAGGACTCCAAGGACCGCGGCTTCGCGATCGACGACGCCGACCGCCGGCGGATCGTCGCCGAGACGAAGGAGCTCGGCGCGACGGTCATGCGCTCGCACTACCCGCTGCACCCGCGGATGCACGAGCTCGCCGACGAGCAGGGCCTGATGATCTGGTCGGAGATCCCCGTCTACGCGGTGAAGACCGAGCACCTCGCCAAGAAGGTCGTGCGCGAGCTGGCGGCGCGCGAGCTCGAGTCGAACATCCTCACCAACCAGAACCACCCGTCGGTGATCGTCTGGTCGGTCGGCAACGAGCTCAGCTCGCGACCCGGCCAGGTGCAGGGCTTCTACCTCGCCAACGCGGCCCGGCGCGCGAAGGCGCTCGACCCGACCCGACCGGTCGGCTACGCGGTCGCCGGCTATCCGGCGGCGGGCTGCCAGCCCGAGTACGCGCCGCTCGACGTCATCGGGGTGAACGAGTACTTCGGCTGGTACCCCGGCCCCAACGGGCAGATCGCCGACCGCACGCTCCTCTCCCAGTACCTCGACTCGGTGCACCAGTGCTACCCCGAGAAGGCGGTGCTCGTGAGCGAGTTCGGCGCCGAGGCGAACCGCAGCGGCCCGGTCGAGGAGAAGGGCACGTTCGAGTTCCAGTCGGACTTCGTGAACTACCACCTCGGCGTGTACGCGACGAAGCCGTGGCTGGCGGGCGCGATCTACTGGGCGCTGGAGGAGTTCCGCGTGCGGCCGAACTGGGACGGCGGCAACCCGCGGCCCAACTCGCCGATCCACGAGAAGGGCCTGATCTCCTTCAGCGGCGTGCGCAAGCCGGCGTTCTTCGACGTCCAGCGCCTGTTCCGCGCGACGAAGCAGATCGGCGGGCCGACCGGCGGTCGCTGACGGCGGGCGGTCCCGGGCTGCCGGGACCGCAACGCGCCGGACGCGGCCCGTCCGCTACCCTTCCTCGCCGCTGTTGGGCCCGCCTGCGCGTGCCCGGACCCGACCGAGATCGACGATCATGGCCAAGACCGAAGCAACCAAGCTCGACGTTTCCTCCCGCACCCCGGGGCACTCCCGCGAGACGCGCCGTCTGCGTCGCGAGGGGCTCGTGCCCGGCGTCGTCTACGGCGGCGGCGAGGACCCCGTCTCCTTCCAGATCGGTGCCCGCGACCTGCGCCTGGCGCTCGCGACCACCGGCGCGGTCTTCGAGGTCGTCGTCGACGGCGGCTCCGCGGTCCCGGCGATCCTCAAGGACGCCCAGCGCCACCCGGTCCGCGGCGAGATCATGCACGTCGACTTCCTGCGCGTCGACCTCAACAAGCCGATCCAGGCGCCGGTGCTCGTCGAGCTCGTCGGTGGCGACGACGCCCCCGGCGTGGTCGAGGGCGGCATCCTGACCCAGGTCGTCTCGGAGCTCAACGTCGAGGCGCGCCCGGCGGACATCCCGGACGTCATCACCGTCGACGTGTCGGCGATGGTCGAGGGCGACACGCTGCTGCTGTCGGCGATCGAGGCGCCCGCGGGCGTCACGCTGCTCGACGATCCCGAGGAGACCGTCCTGGCGACCATCGTCGCGCCGGCCGTCGTCGAGACCGACGACGAGATCGAGGGCGAGACCGAGGTCATCGGCGAGGGCGGCGACGACGCCGAGGGGTCCGAGGAGGACGGCGAGGACGCCGGCTCCGAGGACGGCGGCGACGACGCCGGCGAGTAGCTCCCGGTGCGCCTGCGCGGCGCATCGTCCACGCCGGTCGACTGGCTCATCGTCGCCCTGGGCAACCCGGGCGACCGCTACGCCCGGACCCCGCACAACGTGGGGTTCGAGGTCGCCGAGCACCTGATCGAGCGCTGGGGGCTGTCGAAGCCCAAGGCGAAGTTCTCCGGCCTGTACACCGACGGCCGGGTCGGGACGCCGGGCGGGGTGACCGCCCGGGTCGGCCTGCTGCTGCCGCAGACGTACATGAACGAGTCGGGGCGCGCTGCGGGCCCGGCGCGCGGCGCGCTGAAGGTCGAGCTCGATCGCGTGCTCGTGCTGCACGACGAGATCGACCTGCGCTTCGGGGACGTCCGCTCCCGCTTCGGCGGCGGGCTGGCGGGGCACAACGGGCTGAAGTCGCTGAAGGCGCACTTCGGCTCCCCGGACTTCCATCGCGTGCGGATCGGCGTCGGCCGGCCGGACTCGACGGACCCCGACATCGTCGCGGGCTACGTGCTGGGGCGGTGGAAGCAGACCGCCCGGGAGGTCGAGGAGCTCGTGTACGAGGCCGCCGACCAGGCCGAGCGGCTGATCCTCGCCCCACCGCCCGACGAGCAAGAACAGACAAGCGTTTGAAATAACGTACAAGGCGCGCTAGGCTGCTCCCATGACCAATCGAGCATGGGACGGGACGAGCTACGACCGCATCAGCGCGCCGATGGAGGTCATGGGCCTCAAGGTCCTCGAGCGCCTCGAGCTCCGCGGCGACGAGACCGTCGTCGACGCGGGCTGCGGCAGCGGTCGCGTGACGCAGGCGCTCGTCGCGCAGCTGCCCGACGGCCACGTCGTCGGCGTCGACGGGTCGGCGGACATGATCGAGGCCGCCCACACCCGCCTCGGTCCGCAGGCCGACCTCCGCGTCCAGGACCTGCTGGAGCTCGACGTCGCCGACGTCGGTCCGGTCGACGCGATCCTCTCGACCGCGACCTTCCACTGGATCAGCGACCACGACGCGCTGTTCCGCGCGCTGCGCGCCCAGCTGAAGCCCGGCGGCGTGCTCGTCGCGCAGTGCGGCGGCGTGGGCAACGTGTCGCGCGTGCACGCCGCCGCGCAGGCCGTGGGGGAGATGCCGCCGTTCGCGCAGTACCTCGACGGCTGGGACGACCCGACGAACTTCTACGGGCCCGAGGAGACCGAGGAGCGGCTGCTGGCGGCGGGCTTCTCCGACGCGCGCTGCTGGCTCGTCCCGCAGCCGGTGCGGCCGCCGGACCCGGTCGAGTACCTCTCGACGATCGTGCTCGGCGCGTTCCTGCAGCGGATGCCGCAGGAGCTGCGGCGGCCGTTCGTCGAGTCGACGATCGCCGGGCTCGGCGAGCCGGTCACGATCGACTACGTGCGGCTGAACATCGACGCCACCGCGTAGCACTTCACGCCGCCTTCACCACGCGGTCACGCCGATCGGCGAGACTCCGGTGCATGGCCGCGTTCCGCCCCGACGACCCCGCGCTGACCCGTCGCGAGCTGCTGCTCGCCGGGGGCGCGGCGGCGACCACCACGATCGCGCTCGGCGCGCTGAACCCGGCGCAGACCGCGGCCGCCAAGCGGCTCGCGCGCGAGGCGGCGCTCCCCGCCGGCACGTTCCCCTCCGGCGTCGCCTCCGGGCAGCCGTTCGAGCACGGCATCACGCTCTGGACCCGGGTCGGCGACGTCGAGCGCTCCGGCCGCCTGCGGCTGGAGATCGCGCGCGACGCCGACTTCGCTCGCGTCGTGCACCGCCAGGACGTCCGTGCCGCCGCGGTGCGCGACCACACCGCGCGCGCCCGCGTCCTGCAGCCACGGGTCCTGGAGCCCGGCGAGCAGTACTTCTACCGCTTCGCCACCCGGTCCACGAGCAGCCCGGTCGGCCGCTTCCGCACCGCGCTGCCCGCCGACAGCCGCGAGCCCGTCCGGATCGGGTTCTTCTCCTGCCAGAACTGGCGGGCCGGCTACTACAACGCGCACGCCGGACTGGCGGCCGAGCCCGATCTCGACCTCGTCGTCAGCCTCGGCGACTACATGTACGAGACCTGCGGCGCCTCCGCGGTCCCCGGCCGGGACGACCGCACGAGCTCGGGCGAGAACAACCAGACCGAGACGCTCGCCGACTACCGCGCGAAGTACCGGCTCTACCGCTCGGACCCCAACCTCCAGGCCGTCCACGCCAACCACCCGTTCGTGGCGATCTGGGACGACCACGAGTTCGAGAACGACCAGGAGGGACCCAAGGGGGAGGGGACCACCGCGGTGCGGCGCATCCCCTACGCCGAGCGGCGCCGCAACGCCTACCTGGGCTTCTTCGAGAACATGCCGCTGCAGCGCATCGGCTCCGACCGCGACCGGATCTACCGCAAGCTGCGGCTTGGCGCCAACGCCGACCTGTTCCTGCTCGACACGCGCACCTACCGGGAGCCGGACAACTCGACGATCCTCGGCGCCGCGCAGAAGCAGTGGCTGAAGGCGGGACTCGAGCGCTCCCGCGCGGCCTGGAAGGTGCTCGGCAACCAGGTCATGCTCATGTCCCTGGACGTCCCGACCGGCAACCCGGTCAACCCCGACGCCTGGGACGGCTACGAGGCCGAGCGGCGCGAGGTCGTCCAGCACGTCCTCGACAAGGGCATCCGCGACGTCACCGTCATCACCGGGGACATCCACACCTTCTTCGCCGGGACGGTCACGACCACCGGTCGCACCGGCGGGCGGCCCGGGATGACCGAGTTCGTCGGCGGCTCGATCACCAGCGACAGCCTCGACGGCGACCTGGGCGGCGAGGACGCCCGCCCGATCACCGAGCCCGTGTTCCAGGCCGCGCAGCTGCTGAACCCCCACTACGCGTTCGCGAACTTCAACCGCCGCGGCTACGGCGTCATGGAGTGCCGTCCCGGCGAGCTGACGGTCGACTTCAAGGCCGTCGACTCGGTGCGCCGGCGCGACCGCCCGGTCACGACGCTCGCGAGCTTCCGCGTCGAGGCGGGCTCGACCGCGGTCCAGCGCACGCGCTGAGCCGGGTCGAGAGCCCGCCTGGACGGGCGACCGCTAGGCGATCGCGATGGTGTTGACGTCCGGGTCCTTCGGGGTCCGGGCCGCGACCTCGTCGTAGTTGTAGGCGGTGCCCGGCACGCTGCCCGGCTTGCCGAAGCCGAAGCCGACCGACTCGAGCGTGGCGACCGCGTCGAGGATCCGGAAGAAGCCCGGCTTGCCCGTCGTCGGCAGGCCCGGGACGTCCTCGCGCTGGCTGAACTTCGCGTAGACGCGGTCGTTGCCCAGCCGACCCAGCGACTGGAGCGCGAGCGCGCGGTGCACGGCCTCGGTGGCCATGATCTCCGCGGTGTAGCGGGCGAACTTCGAGCCCGAGAGCGTCCCCTGCCGCGCGAACACCGTCGTCGCCAGGAGGTACGCGTTGATGAACACCTGGTCGCCGACGACCAGCGCGCCGAGCAGGTTCTCCGGGGAGGCGAAGATCGAGTCCGGGACGTAGATCGTCTTCGTGACCTCCCTTGCCGCCGACGGCGGAGGAGGTGAGCAGCTCGTAGTGGTTCTTCTCCTGCTGCGCGGCCGCGGCCACGTTGCGCCGCGTCGTCGCGTCCATCCGCGAGCCGAGCTTCTCGACGCCGACCGTGTTGACGATCGTCGCGAGCACCTCGGCGGTCGCGGCGACGGCCGCGATCGTCTCGATGTTGTTGGCCTCGCCGGTGCGGACCGCGGCGTCGGCGTCGCGGCTGGTCGCGAAGCCGAGCAGGCCCATCGTGCCCATCGCCGCCGCCGTGCCCTTGACGAGCTGGCGGCGCGTGGAGGCGGGCAGCTCGCGGTTCTGGCGGTCGATCGTGTCGAAGAGGTGGGTGTTGACGTCCGACATGGGGTGTCCTTCCTGGTGGGGATCTCCCTGCTACTACGCAGCGTGGCCGTCGGTGAACGTGTCTTCGGCGCCGATGCGCTCGGTGCCCACAACTGCGCCATAGGTCGTCGATCCGCGATTGGGACGGGCGGATCCCGGGAACGCGCGCGAAGAACTCCCGGCGTCCCGGCGCGCCCGCACCCGAACGGAGGTTCGCCGCTCGCTAAGGTGGGGCGCCCGGCCGCGCGACCCCTCGCGCGGCCGTCCTGCGTCCCCCGCCGCCGAGAAGAGCATGTCGTCGCTTCGCCCCCTCCTGCACCACCTGAACACCTCCGACGACGCGGTGCGGCTCGCCGGCGCGGGCGGCAGCGCGTTCGTCTCGCAGTCGCTGCGCCCGTACCTGCTCGCCGGCCTGCTCGACGGGGTCGACGGGTCGGCCGCCGCCGGCCGGCCCGCGGTCGTCGTCGCCGGGGACGACCGGCAGGCCAAGGAGCTCGCCGCCGACCTGCGCGCGTGGCTGCACCCGCGCCCGGTGCGGTTCTGCCCCTCGCGCGGCGTCGCGTACGAGTCGCACCTCGCCCCGCCCGCGCACCTCGTGGGCCTGCGGGTCGCCGCGATGGACGCGCTCGTCTCCTGGGACCCGGACGCCGACGCCGAGCCGCCCGTCGTGGTCGTCAGCGCGGTCGCGCTCAGCGAGAAGGTCCCGGATCCGGCGCTGCGGCCGACGAGCTTCACGCTCCGCGTCGGCGACCTCGTCGACCTCGACGAGCTCGCGCAGGACCTCGTCGACGCCGGCTACGAGCGGGTCGACCAGGTCGACGACCGCGGCCAGTTCGCGGTCCGCGGCGGCATCCTCGACGTCTACCCGGCGACCGAGGACCGGGCGGTGCGCGTCGACCTCTTCGACATCGAGATCGAGTCCCTGCGCGGCTTCAGCACCTTCACCCAGCGCAGCCTCGACGACCTCACCGAGATCGAGATCGCCCCCGCCGCCGAGCTCGCCGCCGAGCACCGCGCCGACGCCGAGACCGCGACCGTCCTGGACGGCGACGAGCGGCCCGACATCGCGCAGCTGCTGCCCGTCGACCGCTTCCACGCCTTCCTCGACCTCGCCCCGCAGGACACCGTCGTGCTGCTCGCCGCCGAGGAGGAGGTCGCGCCGGCGCTCGCCGACCACTGGCAGGACGTCTGCGCCGCCTTCCACGACACCGACGCCCACCACCTCTACGTCGCGCCCGACCCGATCGTCGCGACGCTCGCCCAGCGCGCCCACGTGCGCCTGTCGAGCATCAGCACCGACCACGACATGGAGTTCCGCGCCCAGGCCGCGGACACCGCGGCGCGCACGCTCAAGGAGGCCGAGCCCGAGCTCGAGAAGCTCGTGCGCTCCGGCTACCGGACCGTCGTGGCGTTCCCGCGGCGTGGCGACGGCGAGCGCTCCGCCTACAACTTCGCGCGGCTGAAGGCCGAGTGGATCGTGCCCGGCGACACCGACCTGCGCGACCGCGGCGACACCGGCGCCGAGCGGGCCCCGACCGTGCACTTCGTGCAGGCCCGCCTGCGCGACGGGTTCGTCGCCCCCGGGATCAACCTCGCCGTCATCCCCGACCACCGGCTGTTCCGCCGGCGCAAGCAGCAGCGCGAGGACGCCGCCCGCGGCGGCGGCAAGGGGATCGTCAAGCGCGGCGCGCTGCGTTCGTTCGCGGACCTGCGCACCGGCGACATCGTCGTGCACGAGGACCACGGCCTCGCCCGCTTCGCCGGCTTCGACACCAAGACGGTCGCCGGGGTCACCCGCGACTACCTCGAGCTCGAGTACGCCGGCAGCGACAAGGTCTTCCTCCCCGTCGACCAGCTCGCCAAGATCAGCCGCTACGTCGGCGCGGGCGGCAGCCACCCGCCGCTGTCCAAGCTCGGCGGCAAGAGCTGGGAGACGCTGAAGTCGCGCGCCCGCCGCGCCGCGCAGGAGCTCGCGGGCGAGCTGCTGAACCTCTACGCCGAGCGCCGCCGCCGCACCGGGCACGCGTTCCCCGAGGACTCGCAGTGGATGCGCGAGTTCGAGGACAAGTTCCCCTGGACCGAGACCGCCGACCAGAAGGACGCGATCGAGGCGGTCAAGGGCGACATGGAGGCGCCGCGGCCGATGGACCGCCTGATCTGCGGCGACGTCGGCTACGGCAAGACCGAGGTCGCGTTGCGCGCCGCGTTCAAGTGCGCCGACGACGGCAAGCAGGTCCTCATGCTCGCCCCGACGACGATCCTCGCCCAGCAGCACTACGGCAGCTTCGCCGAGCGCATGAAGGACTACCCGTTCACCGTCGCGCACGTCAGCCGCTTCCGCACCCCGGCCGAGCAGAAGGAGGCGATCGCCGGGTTCAACGAGGGCCGCGTCGACGTCCTCATCGGCACGCACCGCCTGCTCGGCCGCGACGTCCGCGGCAAGGACCTCGGCCTGCTCGTCGTCGACGAGGAGCAGCGCTTCGGGGTCAAGCAGAAGGAGCTGCTGCGCCAGCTGAAGCTCAAGGTCGACGTCATCGCGATGAGCGCGACGCCGATCCCGCGGACGCTGCAGATGTCGCTGGCGGGCCTGCGCGACATCACCGTCATCGAGACGCCGCCGGAGGGACGGCGTCCGGTCAAGACCTACGTGGGCGAGTACGACGAGGAGCTCGTCAAGCAGGCGCTCACGCGCGAGAAGGACCGCGGCGGCCAGGCGTTCTTCCTGCACAACCGCGTCGAGACGATCGACGAGACCGCCGAGCGGCTGCGCGGCCTGTGCCCCGGCATGACCTTCGAGGTCGCGCACGGGCAGCTCGACGAGCAGGAGCTCGAGCGGCGCATGGTCTCGTTCCTGCGCGGCGAGGCGGACGTCCTCGTCGCCACGAGCATCATCGAGAGCGGCATCGACATCCCGCAGGCCAACACGCTGATCGTCGAGCGGGCCGACATGTTCGGCCTGTCGCAGCTCTACCAGATCCGCGGGCGCGTCGGACGCTCCAGCCAGCGCGCCTACGCCTACCTCCTGTACCCGGCGGCCGCCGCGCTGACCGAGGAGGCGACCAAGCGCCTCAGCGCCCTCTCCGACTACACCGAGCTCGGCGCCGGCTTCAAGGTCGCGATGCGCGACCTCGAGCTGCGCGGCGCCGGCAACCTGCTCGGCGACGAGCAGTCCGGTCACGTCGCGGCGCTCGGCTTCGAGCTCTACATGTCGATGCTCGAGGAGGCCGTCGAGGCCGCGGGCGGCGGCGACCCGGACGACGCGTTCGAGCCCGTGCGCCTCGACGTCAGCGTCGACGCGTACATCCCCGCGAACTACATCCCCTACGAGCAGGCGAAGATCGACGTGCACCGGCGGATCGCCGGCGCGCGCGAGGTCGCGGACCTCGGCATGCTCCAGGACGAGCTCGCCGACCGCTTCGGCGAGGTGCCCGAGCCGCTGTCGAACCTCATCGCGCTGCAGATCGCGCGCGTGAAGCTCGGACAGGCGGGCGCGCGCAACGTGTCGTTCCGCGGTGGCCTGCTGACCGTCACGCCGATCGACCTCGAGGACGACCAGCAGGCCCAGCTGCGCGAGCGCGCCGACGACGTGAAGATCGAGCCGGGCCGCTCCCAGGTCAGCTTCCGGGTGCCGACCGCCCCCGCCGAGCGGTTCCCCGCCGTGCTGAAGGCGGCGGACGACCTCCTGGCGGTGACGCGGGGGTGACGCGGGCGTGACGGCGTAGGGGCTACCATGCGCGCCACATGAGCTCTGTCAAGGCCCGTCTCATCGCCGCGCCCGCGGCCATCGCGCTGTCGGCCTTCGCCCTCGCCGCCTGCGGGGACGACGCCGTCCCCGGCAACGCCGTCGCGAAGGTCGGGGACGCGTCGATCTCCAAGACGAACTTCAACCACTGGATGGAGGTCGCCGCGATCTCCTCGCAGGGCGCCGCGAACCCGCAGCTGGCCGCCCAGGGCAAGAAGCCTGCCGTGTCGATCCCGCAGCCCCCGGACTTCACCGCGTGCATCGCGAAGAAGACCAAGGAGGCGCCCAAGCCGGCCAAGGGGCAGCCGAAGCCCACCGCCGCGCAGTTCAAGACGCAGTGCAAGCAGGAGTACGAGGGCCTGCGCGACCAGGTGCTGCAGTTCCTGATCTCCTCGGAGTGGATCCAGGGCGAGGCCAAGGACCGCGACGTCAAGGTCTCCGACGCCGAGGTCAAGAAGCAGTTCGAGACGACGAAGAAGCAGTCGTTCCCGAAGGAGAAGGACTTCCAGAACTTCCTGAAGTCGTCCGGCATGACCATGGACGACCTGCTGTTCCGCGTCGAGCTCGACACGCTCTCCAACAAGCTGCGCGAGAGCGTCACCAAGGGCAAGGACAAGGTCACCGACAAGGAGATCTCCGACTACTACGCCAAGAACAAGGCGCGCTTCGCGCAGCCCGAGCGGCGTGACCTGCGGATCGTCCTGACGAAGACCGAGGCGAAGGCGAACGAGGCCCGCGCGGCGATCGCCTCCGGCCAGTCGTTCAAGACGGTCGCGAAGAAGTTCTCGATCGACCAGGCCTCCAAGGACCAGGGCGGCGTGCTGCTCGCGGTCGCCAAGGGCCAGCAGGAGAAGGCGTTCGACGACGCGATCTTCTCGGCCAAGACCGGCGCGCTCGAGGGCCCCGTCAAGACGCAGTTCGGCTTCTACGTCTTCCGCGTCCAGAAGGTCACCAAGGCCTCGCAGCAGACGCTCGCCCAGGCGAAGGAGACGATCAAGCAGCTGCTGGCCTCCCAGAACCAGCAGAAGGCGCTCGACGACTTCGTCAAGGACTTCCGCGACAAGTGGAAGGGCAAGACCGACTGCCGCGACGGCTTCGTGATCCAGGACTGCAAGAACGCCCCGAAGCCCAAGACGAACACCGGCCAGCAGGGCGTCGCCACGACGCCCGCCAACTAGCCGGCGGACGCCCCGGCCGGGTGGCCTCCCCCAGGAGATCCAGGAGGCCCTCGGCCGGCTCGACGCGCTGACCCGCGAACTGCGGGTCGCGTGTCCGTGGGACCGCGAGCAGGACGCCCGCTCGATCGTGCCGCACACGGTCGAGGAGGCGTTCGAGCTCGCCGACGCCGCGAACGCGAGCGACGACGCCAAGCAGGTCGACGAGCTCGGCGACGTCCTCTTCCAGGTCCACTTCCTGTCGCTCCTGCTGGAGGAGCGCGGGGTCGCGTCGCTCGCCGACGTCGCGGAGGCGTGCCGGCAGAAGCTCATCCGCCGCCATCCGCACGTCTACCCCGACCCGGACTCGGCGATCGCCGGGCCCGACGGCACCGTGCAGGCCTCGACCGCGGGCGAGGTCCTCGCCAACTGGGACGAGATCAAGAAGTCCGAGGCGGGCCGCGCACCGGGGATCTTCGGGGAGGTCCCGGAGAACCTGCCGGGCACGCTCTACGCCCGCAAGGTGCAGCGCCGCACCGCCTCCACCGGCTTCGACTTCGACGGCGTCCCGCTGGAGGCGGTCGCGGGCGAGCTGCAGGAGCTCGCCGAGGCCGTCGAGCAGGCCGACGGGGACCTCTCGCCGACGGGTCCGGCCCGCGACGCGCTCTTCCACGAGGTCGGCGACGTGCTCTTCGCGGCGGTGAACGTCGCGCGCAAGCTGAAGGTCGACCCGGAGCTCGCGCTGCGGGCCGCCGCCGAGCGCTTCCGCGGCCGGATCGAGGCCGCCGAGGCGCAGGCGACCGCCGCCGGCGAGGAGTGGGCGTCGCTGACGCCCGACCGGCAGCTGCAGCACTACGCGCAGGCACGCCTGCGCGAGCACGGCTGAGCCGCGCCGCCACCCGCACGACACGTCGCGCGCGGGCGCGCGAGAATCCCGGGCCATGAGCGCGATCCAGTCCGTCCACGCCCGCCAGATCCTCGACAGCCGCGGCAACCCGACCGTGGAGGTCGAGCTGACGCTCGCGTCCGGCGCGCACGGCCGCGCCGCGGTCCCGTCCGGCGCCTCCACCGGCGAGTTCGAGGCGACCGAGCTGCGCGACGGCGGCGACGCCTACCTCGGCAAGGGCGTCACGAACGCGGTCGCCAACGTCAACGGCGAGATCGCCGGCGCGATCACCGGCCGCGACGGTGGCGACCAGGCGGGCCTCGACGGCGCGCTGATCGAGCTCGACGGCACCCCGAACAAGTCGCGCCTGGGCGCCAACGCGATCCTCGGCGTGTCGCTCGCCGCCGCGCACGCGGCCGCGGCCGAGGCCGGCGAGCCGCTCTGGCGGCACCTCGGCGGCCCGTCGGCGAACGTCCTGCCGGTCCCGATGATGAACGTGCTCAACGGCGGCGCGCACGCCGACAACTCGGTCGACTTCCAGGAGTTCATGGTCGTCCCGTGCGGCGCGGCCTCGTTCTCGGAGGGCCTGCGCACCGGCGCCGAGGTCTTCCACAGCCTCAAGAAGATCCTGCACCAGCGCGGCCTCGCGACCGCGGTCGGCGACGAGGGCGGCTTCGCGCCGAACCTCGGCTCCAACGAGGAGGCGCTGCAGGTCCTCGTCGACGGCATCGAGGCCGCGGGCTACACCCCGGGCACCGACGTCGCGATCGCCCTGGACCCCGCCACCAGCGAGATCCACGGCGACGACGGCCTCTACGACCTCGAGCACGAGGGCCGCAAGCTCACCGCGCAGCAGCTCGCCGAGTACTGGGCCGAGATGGCGGGCAAGTACCCGATCCTCTCGATCGAGGACGGCATGAACGAGGAGGACTGGGACGGCTGGAAGGTCCTGACCGACCTCGTCGGCGACACGGTCCAGCTCGTCGGCGACGACCTCTTCGTCACGAACCCGGCGCGCCTGACGCGCGGCATCGAGGCCGGCGTCGGCAACTCGATCCTCATCAAGGTCAACCAGATCGGCACGCTGACCGAGACGCTGGAGGCGATCCGCATCGCCACCGAGGCCGGGTACACCGCGGTCATGTCGCACCGCTCGGGCGAGACCGAGGACGTCACGATCGCCGACCTCGCCGTCGCCACCGGCTGCGGCCAGATCAAGACCGGTGCCCCGTCCCGCTCGGACCGCGTCGCGAAGTACAACCAGCTGCTGCGCATCGAGGAGGCCCTCGGCGCCGCCGCCACGTACCCGGGCCGCTCGGTCTTCCGCTCCTAGCGTCCGGGCCGCGGCACGCGGCCACCCGGTGCGTGGTGGCCGCGTTGCACGTCCGTCCAGCGGGCAGGAACCGTCGGGTCGGGGGCGAACCTTCGCGGTGTGAGCTCCCACCGCCGCCCGGGAATCCGCCTCGACCGCGTCTCGCGTCTCGCCTTCCTCGTCGTCACCGTCGGGGTGCTCGCGCTGTACGTCGGGCCGCTGCACTCCTACGTCACCACGCGCGGCGAGGCCGCGCAGAAGCGCCAGGACGTCGCGGGGCTGCGCAAGGAGAACCGCGAGCTGCGCGCCCGCCGCGCGGCGCTGAAGGACCGCGGGGCGCTCGAGCAGGAGGCCCGCAAGCTCGGCATGGTCCGGCCCGGCGAGCGCTCCTACGTGCTGCGCGGCCTGCCGTCGGAGTAGTCCGGGGCCCGCGGTGCGCGGGTGCTAGCGTCGGGACGGATGTCGACGTTCGAGACCGCCGTGCAGCAGTGGCGCGAGGGACAGCGCCGGATCGACCAGCTCGAGGACGCG
Organism: Conexibacter sp. W3-3-2; assembly: GCF_009707605.1. Classification (NCBI taxonomy): domain Bacteria; kingdom Bacillati; phylum Actinomycetota; class Thermoleophilia; order Solirubrobacterales; family Conexibacteraceae; genus Conexibacter; species Conexibacter sp. W3-3-2. The sequence goes on from NZ_WLYW01000001.1 coordinate 4,239,724, forward strand.
CAGCAGATCGCCGCCGAGCGCGTCGTCGAGCGCACGGTGCAGGAGCTGCGCCGCCGCCTGGGGTCCTCGTTCACCACCGAGGAGCTCGTCGACCTCTACGACCGGGGCACCTCCTGGGTGCTCGATCTCGCGGTCGCGACCGCGCCGGGCGCGCCGTGGGCGTGGGAGCAGCGGCTCGTCGCCGACGCCGCCTTCCACCGCTACGTGCGCGAGGCCAGCGACTACGCGGGCGGCCGGCGGCTCGACCTCGACGCCGACTGACGCGCCGGGGTTACAGCACCTCGCGCTGCACGACCCAGAGCTGGGCGACCGGGGCGAACCCCATCCGCGCGTAGAGCTCGCGCGGGGAGTCGTCGGCGTCGGCGACGATCACGACGAGCTCGGCCCCCTGCGCGCGGGCCTCCCGAACGCACGAGGCGATGACGCGGCGGGCGAGGCCACGGCCGCGGTACGGCGGGAGCGTCACGACGTCCTCGATCTGGAAGACCGGACCGGTGCGGTGCAGCGTGGCGTGGGCGGCGTCCTGCCCGTCGACCGCGACGACGACGCCCCGGGCGCCCCGGGCGGCGCGCTCGCGGGCCCGGACGCGCGCGAGCTGCTCGGCGACCGCGGGCTCGAGCCCCGACGCGACGTCGGAGCGCAGCCCGACCGCCCGGACGCGGGCCTCCGGAGCGACCGGCACGTCGGCGACGCCGATCGCGGCCGGCGGCGCATCGGGCGCGAGCACCATCACGACCTGGGCCCCGCCGCCCCAGCCGTGGGGGAGCAGCGCCGCGTGCAGGCGCGCGCCCTCCGCGTCGTCGGTGATCACCGCGCGGCGATGCCCGAAGCCGTCCAGCGCCTCGTCGAGGACCGCGATCAGCCCGCGGGCGTCGAGGTCGGCGCTGCGGTCCAGCAGCAGCTGGTTGGCGACGAACGCCCGCGGCTCGTCAGGGCTGCGCAGCAGCGTGCCGCGCGGGTGGGGGAGCGCCTGTGCGGCGCCGCCGATCGTGAGGGCGCGGACCGCGTCCAGGGCCCGGGCGGCGGCGTCCGCCGCCGCGCTCACTCCTCGGTGTCGCCGCCGACGCGGCGGATGACGATCTGGTCCTCCTCGACGGTGACCTCGATCGCGCGGTGCCCGGCCCAGTGCTCGGCGTACACCGCGTTGTCCTGCACGCTGGGATCGAGCCACAGGCCGTAGCCCTCGTCGCCGTGGTCGAACGTGCCCTCGTACGGGCCGGTCGACGCCCCGCGCCGGCGGCCGCGGCCACCGCGACGGCCGCGACGACGCGCGGGCTTGTCGTCCTCGTCGTCCTCGTCGCCGGCCTCGGCCTTGCGCTTGGCCTCCTCGGCGGCGCGCTCGGCCTCCTCCGCCTCGCGCTTGAGCCGCTCGGCCTCGGCGGCCTCCAGCTCCTCGGCGATGCGCGCGTCGTCCTGCGCGCGCAGATCGAACTCGTCCTCGAGGATGTCGGCGCCCTCGGTCTCGGGGGCGGGCTCGGCCGGGGCGAGGTCGTTGTCGCGCTTGAACGCGGCGATCTGCTGGACCGTGACCTCGAGCTGGTGGGCGATCCACGCGTCGGTACGGCCCTGCTGCACCCACGTGCGGATCTGGTTGAGCTGCGGACGGAGCGATCGGCGTGCCATAGTCGCGGACAACCTATCGGAAGGCCACGTCAGGAGCCCGGGTGGCGGCTCTTCTGGAGAATCGCTGCGTACACCGGGTTGCGGCGCTTCGGCGAGCCTGGCAAAGTGCGCGGCACCGGCAGGGGAACCACGGAGGCCACAGAGCGTCATGCTCGTACTGACACGCAAGTCCAACCAGAGCATCATGATCGGCGACGACATCGAGGTGTCCGTCCTGTCGATCATGGGCGAGAAGGTCCGCATCGGCATCCAGGCGCCGCGGGACATCCCGGTGTTCCGCAAGGAGGTCTACCTGGAGATCCAGGAGGAGCGCGCGATCGAGGCGGGGGCCGGTCAGTCGTTCCGCGCCGAGGTCGACGACGCCCTCAGCAAGCTCGGCGAGAGCTGAGCGACCGCGCCGTCCGCGGCGCGCAGGTGGCACATCGTGTCGCACATCCCTAGGGTCGGGGGTGCGCACAACCCGAATCCTGCTCGTCGCCGTCGCGACGAGCGTCGCCGTGTCGGCCGCCGGGCCGGCGGTGGTCACGGCGAAACCACGGGTCGCGAGCACCCCGGCGTTCACCGGGCCCGCCAAGAAGGTCCGCACCGGGACGCCCACGGGCACGACCCCGGCACGCCCCGTCCGCCCGTCGCTGAAGCTCGCCGACGCCGTCGGGCGCCCGACCCCGCACGTCGCCGTCGACGACGCCGGCACCGCGTACGTCACCTGGCTGCTGGCGACCGACCCGACGAGCGGCACCGAGGGCGGCATCGGCTTCTGCCGCCTGCCGCGCGGGGCGACCGCGTGCGACAACCCGCCCGGCAGCCGCGTCCTGCGCCCGCAGAAGGCCGCCTACGGGCCCGGCGACGACCCCGCCTTCAACCAGGACGCCGGCGGCGGCGCCTACCCGCTCGTGCTCGGCGACCAGCTGTTCGTCCTCAGCACGCGGTCCGTCACGACGTACGCGACCCCGGCCGGGGACTCCACGACCACGACGATCGCGTTCGCCTCCACCGACGGCGGCGCCACCTTCAGCGGCGGCCTGCCGGTCGCCGCCGACCTGGCCCTGGCGACGCGGCCCGTCCAGTTCGGGCCGGGCGACAACCCGCTCATCGGCCTGCTCGGCGCGACCGGCGGGTCGCTGGCGGGCGGCGGCAGCGTCGCGTTCACGTCGCTGCAGGGCGGCAGCTTCTCCACCGACCGCATCGTTTTCCCGACCGCGACCGCCGGGGTCCTCGCCCCGCTGCCGGGCGGCGGCATCGCCGTCGGCTACCCGAGCGCGGGCGGCGCCGCCGTCCAGCGCGCCGCGGCGGCCACACGCCCGTCCGGCCCCGAGAGCTTCTCCGCCCCGCAGCGCGTGCCGGGCACCGCGCTCACCGGGCTCGGCGCCGGACCCGCCGGGCTGACCGCCTTCGCGCTGGGCGGCGCCACCGCCGCGCTGAACGAGCGCGTCGTCGCGACGCCGCTGGACGGGGGAGGGGCGCCGGTCGCCCTGACCGCCGACAGCGCGCAGGAGCCGATCGCGACCACCGCGGGCGCGGCGCCGGGCGCGCAGCTCGTCACCGCCTACAAGGACGTCGGCGATCCGGTGAGCGCGAACGGCCTCTACGTCCGGCGCAGCCCCGACGGGCGCAGCTTCACCGCCCCGGAGCGCCTCACGGCGGCGAGCGAGGGGGTCTTCCTCCCGGACGTCGCGGCCGCGCCGGACGGCGGCGGCGTCGCGGTCTGGCAGAGCGGCGAGACCGACGGCGAGGTGCGCGCGGCGACGTTCGGGCCACAGGGCCGCCTGACCGCCCCCGGCCTGCCCGGGACCACCCCGGGGGCGGGGAGCGCCACCGGCGACGGCGGCGTCACGCGCGAGTGCCAGCGGATCGCGGTCGCCGCCGTCCAGGTCACGACGGCCGACGGCGTCGGCTGCTTCCTGCCGGGGATCGGCGCCGACAAGGGCTCCTCGGTCTCCAACGGTCCCGTGCTCTACAACGGGCTGCGCATCACGCCGCTGGGCGGATCGCAGATCGTGCTGCGCACCGACCGCGCCGCGAAGTCCGTGACGCTGTACTCCACCGGGACCGTCACGGTCGACATCCCCGGCAACGAGGCCGGCGACATCCGCATCTTCCAGGGCCAGCTCAAGCAGAAGCTGACCGCCAAGGTCGGCCAGCCCGTCCTGGACCTCCCGAAGTTCCCGACGCAGGTCCGCGGGTTCCGGGTCGCCAACGCGCTCGCGCCGCTCGCGACCGCGGGCTTCGGCGTCTCGATCCCCGTCGACGTCGACCTCGGTCCCCAGTTCTTCGGGCTGACCGGCCACGCCGACCTCGTCGTCACCCCGACGGGCGGCCTGCGGCTCGACACGCTGCGCATCCGCCAGGGGACGCTGCCGCTCGGCCCGGTCGTCGTCGAGGGGCTCGACGTCACCTGGACCCGCGACGGGAACCGCTGGTCGGGCACCGGCGCGGTCACGATCCCCGGCGGCGCGCGGCTCGCCCTGCAGGCGCAGTTCGACGGCACCTCGTTCGCCGCGACCGCCACCTACGACCTGCCCTTCCCCGGGGTGCAGCTGTTCCCCAGCCCGCCGGTGTTCCTGCACCGGGTCGCCGCGGGGCTCGAGGTCAACCGCAACAACCGCCCGCTCGTCGTCAACGGGGGTGTGGGCGTCGGCGCCGTCCCGGTCTCGCCGGGCCGCTACCTGCTGGACCTCGACGGCACGATCGCGCTGACGTTCGCGAACCCGTTCGTGGTCCAGGTCCGCGGCAGCCTCGCGGTCCTCGGGCTGTTCGACGTCGCGAACGCCTCGCTGCGGGCGGGCTCCGACGGCGTCGTGCTCGCCGACCTCGAGGTCGGCGCGATCGACAAGAACTTCCTCTACGTCGGCGCGAAGGTCCGGGCCGGGGTCTCCGCCGCCGGCTTCGAGGGCAAGGGCCAAGGCGAGGTCTGCATCGGGATCTTCGTCGTCGGTGCGTGCAAGGACCTGCCCGAGGGCTACGTCTCCAGCCGCGGCATCGCCGGCTGCGCCTCCTTCGACGACGAGGCGTACACCGTCACCTACCGGTGGGGCGGCCCGATCCGCAAGCACGCCGGACCGACCTGCTTCTACGACGACATCTCCGTCGGCCTGATCAGCCGCACCGCGCTGCGGCAGGCGGGCGGCGGACTGACCGTGCCCGCCGGGGCCAGGTCGGTGTCGATCGACGTCCAGTCCGCGACGGGGGCGCCGCAGGTCGACGTGCTCGACCCCGCCGGCGTCCCCGTGCCGCTGGACGCGGCGTTCGTCGAGGTCGGCTCCTCGGAGACCGTCCACGCCACGACGATCCAGATCAACCAGGCCGCCCCGGGGCTCTACCGCGTCGTGCCACGCCCGGGGACGCCCGCGCTCACCGGCGTCCAGGCCAGCGTCCCCGCGCCCGCGCCGACGGTCACCGGCAGCGTCTCCCGGGCCCGCGGCAGCCGGCGGACCGTGTCCTTCCGGGTGCGCGGCAACGCCGACGCGACCGTGGCGCTCGTCGAGCGCACCCGCACCGGCGACGTGCCGCTGAAGGCCGGGGGCCGGGGCGGCACGGTGTCCTTCACGCCCAACGCGCTCGTCGCCGGACGTCACCAGATCGTCGCGCGCGTCAGCAGCGGCGACGGCTTCGTGCTGCAGGAGAAGGTCATCGCGAGCTTCATGCAGCCCACGCCGCGCGGTCCGGCGACGCCGCGGCGCGTGCGCGTGCGCCGTGCCGGGACGGCGGTCCAGGTGCGCGTCACGCGCGGCCGGGGACCGGCGACGCGGCTGATCGTCACCGGCCGCTACGGAGACGGTGCGCGCGCCTCCGCGGTCGTCCCGCCCGGTCGGAGCACCGCACGGCTGCCCGCCCCGGCACGGAGCCTCGACGCCCCCGGCCCGCTGCGGGTGACCGTCGTCGCGATCAGCACCGCGGGCGTGCGCAGCGGCACGCGGTCGGGCTCGCTGACCGTGCGGGGCTCGCAGCGCGCTCCCCGCACGCAGCGGCGGCGCTGACGCGCCGCCCGCGGACTCAGCCCATCACGAGGTAGAGCGTCTCGAACATCGCGACCGTCACCAGGGCGGCGGTCGCGAACAGCACGAGGCAGAGGCTCACGAAGCGCAGCTTGCCGTTGCGGTGGATGCGGTCGACCTCACGGCGACGGGCACGGATCTCCGTGCTCCGGGCTAGCGCCTCACGGCGCTGACGGTCCGCTTCGGCCTCCTCGAAGAACTGCCGCTCGAGGTCCGCGATGGTCTGTCGCATGCGCATGGACGCTCCATAGCCTAGCTCAGAACCGGTTATGGACACCGACCCCACAGCCCCGCGGCCGCTCGTCTGGCGGCCGCGAGGAGCGCGTCGAAGCGGCCGTCGAACGCGACGTTCGGCGGGATCCGCAGCCGCCGCGCGTACCCCCGGCGCAGCAGCTCGCCGTTGAACAGGACGGTGCCCGGGCGGCGCAGGTAGACCAGGGCGCGGCCGTAGCGGTCCCGCGGCTCGACGCCGGCGCGCACCAGCACCGCGCGGCCCCGCAGCGACCGCGTCGTGAACGCGGCCGCCGCCGGCCCGAAGCACTCGACGCCGCCGTGCGTCTCGGGCGTGTCGACGCCGATCAGCCGCGCGGGACCCAGGCCGCGCAGCACGACGGTGTCCCCGTCGACCACGCGCTCCACCCGTGTGCGCTGCCAGCCCGCCGCGGCGTCCGGGCCGCGCGGGGCGAGCTGCGCGCCCGCGGCGCCGGCGAGCACGGCGACGAGCAGCAGCAGGGGCAGGAGGGTGGCGCGGGACACGACCCCGACGCTAGGGCCGCCGGCGGCCCGCGGCCCGGTCCGTGACACGAGACGGGGCGGCCCGTGGCCGCCCCGTGACGAAGTGCGTGTCGGCGGTGACGCCGGGCGCTACGCGATCGTGATCGCGTCGTCCAGGTACACGTCCTGGATCGCGTGCAGCAGCTCGACGCCCTCGGCGCGCGGACGCTGGAACGCCTTGCGGCCGGAGATCAGGCCCGTGCCGCCCGCGCGCTTGTTGATGACCGCGGTGCGGACCGCCTCGGCGAGGTCGGTCGCGCCCGAGGACGCGCCACCGGAGTTGATCAGCCCGGCGCGACCCATGTAGCAGTTCGCCAGCTGGTAGCGGGTGAGGTCGATCGGGTTGTCGGTCGTCAGCTCGTCGTAGACCTTCTTGTGGGTCTTGCCGTACGAGCCGCTCTGGTTGAGCGCCGTGTAGCCGCCGTTCACCTCGGGCAGCTTCTGCTTGATGATGTCCGCCTCGATCGTCGTGCCGAGGTGGTTGGCCTGGCCCGTGAGGTCCGCGGCCGTGTGGTAGTCGACCCCGTCGACCTTGAAGCCGCTGTTGCGCAGGTAGCACCACAGGACCGTGAACATGCCGAGGCGGTGCGCCTCCTCGAAGGCCGCGGCGACCTCGACGATCTGACGGCGCGACTCGTCGGAGCCGAAGTAGATCGTCGCGCCGACGCCGGCCGCGCCGAGCTCGTAGGCCTTGCGCACCGACGAGAACATGATCTGGTCGAACGCGTTCGGGTAGCCCAGGAACTCGTTGTGGTTGATCTTCACGATGAACGGGATCTTGTGCGCGTACTTGCGCGACGTCGCCCCGAGGACGCCGACGGTCGACGCGACCGCGTTGCAGCCGCCCTCGATCGCGAGCTCGACGATGTTCGACGGATCGAAGTAGTCCGGGTTCGGCGCGAAGCTCGCACCACCCGAGTGCTCGATGCCCTGGTCGACCGGGAGGATCGACACGTAGCCCGTGCCGGAGAGCCGACCCGACTGCTGCAGCCACGAGAGGTTCTGCAGGACCTGCGGGGTGCGGTCGCTGTCCAGCCAGACGCGATCGATGAAGTCGGGACCGGGCAGGTGCAGCTTGGACTTGTCGATCGTGGTCGACGTGTGCGTCAGCAGGCCGGCGTCGTCGCCGAGGAGCTCTTCGATTCGCGAGGTGGACATGGCGCGCACGATACCGGCGATGGGTCCCGTAGGCTGCTGCGGAATGGACCACGCGTTTCGCAGGGCGAACGGGTCGCAGTACACGATCGGGCTCGAGGAGGAGCTGATGATCGTGGACCGGGAGAGCTACGACCTGGTCAACGCGATCGAGTCGCTGCTCGAGGACGCGGCCGACGGCGAGATCAAGCCCGAGCTCATGGAGTCGGTCCTCGAGATCGCCACCAAGCCCTGCGCGAACACGCGCGAGGCCGGGGTGCAGCTGCGCGCGCTGCGCGCCCAGGTCGCCCGGACGGCGGCGGCCCACGACCTGCTCATCGGGTCCGCGGGCACCCACCCGTTCGCGATGTGGGAGGACCAGCGGATCGTCGCGCGGCCCCGCTACCGCGACCTCATCAGCGCGCTGCGGTTCGTCGCCCGGCAGGAGCTGATCTTCGGCCTGCACGTGCACGTCGCGGTCGACGACCCGGACAAGGCGATCCACGTCGCCAACGGCATGCGGGTGCACGTCCCGGTCCTGCAGGCGCTGTCGTGCAACTCGCCGTTCTGGCGGGCGGACCGCTCGGGCCTGATGAGCACGCGGGTCCCGATCTTCCGCGCCTTCCCGCGCGTGGGCATCCCCCCGGCCTACGACGACTGGGACCACTACTGCCGCGAGATCGACTTCATGGTCCGCAGCGGGGTGATGGAGGACTACACCTACCTCTGGTACGACGTGCGCCCCCACGCGCGGTTCGGCACCGTCGAGATCCGCGCCTGCGACGCGCAGACGCGCGTCGAGCACACGCTCGCGCTCGCCGCCCTGATCCAGGCGATGGTCAAGGAGCTCGCCGAGCATCACGACGCCGGCAAGCAGCTCACGCCCTACCCGTGGCAGATGCTCGACGAGAACAAGTGGCTGGCCTCCCGCCACGGCCTCGACGGTGAGCTCGTCGACCTGCCGTCCAGCGAGCGGATCCCGACCAAGGCGCTCGCCCGGCGGCTGCTCGACCGGCTGCGCGAGCACGCGCAGGACCTCGGGTCCGCCGACGACCTCGAGGGCATCGAGGACCTGCTCGCGCGCGGCAACGGCGCCAGCCGCCAGGTCGTCGTCTACGAGGCCAACCATGACCTCCGCGAGGTCATGGCGGAGATCGTCGACGCGACCGTCCCGGGCCTCCAGGCCTCCTAGGCCACCCCGCCCGCCGGGGTGAGGACGAGCTCGAAGCGCGCCGGGCGCGGGACGGCGAGCACCAGCCGGCCCCCCTGCGCCTCGACGAGCGCGCGGGCGAGCGGGAGTCCCAGCCCCGAGCCGTGCGGCCCCGGCGCCCCGGCGGCGATGCGCGCCGCGGTCGGCTCGTCCACGCCGTCCCCGTGGTCCTCGACGGCGATCACCGGCCGGTCGTTGCGGCGCAGCAGCTGCACCCGGACCGCGCCGCCGCCGTGGGCCAGCGCGTTGTCGAGCAGCACCCCGAGCGCCTGCAGCAGCGCGCCGCGGTCGACACGGGCGACGAGGCCCGGCGCGTCGTCCTGCACCGTCGCGGTCCGGCCGGCGGCCGCGAACGCCGCCGCACGGACGGCGAGCGCCTCGTCCACCAGCGGCGCCAGCGGCAGGTCCTGGGCACGCGCGGCGCGGCCCTCGCGGGCGATCGCCAGCAGGTCGGTGATCGTCGTCTCGAGCCGGTCGGCCTGCGTCAGCGCCGCCGCGATCTCCGCCTCCACCTCCGGGGTGGTGCCGCGCAGCTGGAGGTCCTCCAGGCGCAGGCGCAGCGCGGTCAGCGGCGTGCGCAGCTGGTGGCTGGCCGCGGCCGAGAACGCGCGCTCGCGCTGGACGATCTCCGCCAGGCGCGCCGCGCCGTCCTCGAGGCTCAGCCGCACCGCGTCGACCTCCGGCAGGTCCGACGGCCGGGCGCGGGCGTCGAGGTCCCCGTCGCCCATCCGGCGCGCCACCGCGGCGAGGTCCTCCAGCGGGGCGGCGAACCGCCGGGCCTCCCGGCGGGCGAGCGCGAGCGCCCCGCCGAGCCCGACGAGCGCGGCGAGCACGATCGTCAGCCACACGCCGCCGATCCGCTCCGAGGTCTCCTCGCCCTCCTCGAGCACCGTCACGCGCGCACCGTCGGCCGCCTCGACCGTGACCCGGCGGCCGTCACCCGGCAGCGGGCCCGAGGTGCTGCGGCGGCCGCGCCGGTCGACCACCTCGATCGCCTGGTGGTCGCCCGCCAGCGCGCGCAGCTGCCGGGCGCCGATCGGGCGGCCCGCCTCGAGGTCGTCGTCGAGCGTGCGCGCCACGCGGTCCGCGGTCGCCGCGACCCGCCGGTCGGCCTCCGCCCCGAGCAGCCGGGTGGCGACGATCCCCAGCGGCACGCCGAGCACGAGCACGGCCAGCGCGGCGACGAGGAACGACGAGACGAGCAGGCGGCGGCGCACGTCAGGCGGGCTCGTCGGACTCGAACCGCAACCCGACGCCGCGGACCGTCGTGAGCAGGCGGGGGGCCTGCCCGTCGTCGCCGAGCTTGCGGCGCAACGCGGCGACGTGCACGTCCAGCGTCTTCGTCGACCCGAACCAGTTGACGTCCCAGACCTCGTCCATGATCTGCTGGCGCGGGACCGCGTCCCCGGTGCGCGCGACGAGGTAGGCGAGCAGGTCGAACTCCTTCGGGGTCAGCGCGAGCTCCTCCTCGCCGACCCACGCGCGACGCGCCGCCGGATCGACCCGCACGCCACCCGCGGGCGCCCGCGCGGGCGCCGCCTGCGGCGCGCCGCGACGCAGCAGCGCGCGGATCCGCGCGAGCAGCTCCGCCAGCCGGAACGGCTTGGCCACGTAGTCGTCGGCGCCCGCGTCGAGTCCGACCACCGCGTCGATCTCCTCGCTGCGGGCGGTGAGCATCAGCAGCGGCACGTCCGGGCGCGCCACCCGGATCCGGCGGCAGACCTCCAGGCCGTCGAGCCCCGGCAGCCCGAGGTCCAGCAGCACGAGCTCGTGGCGGCCGTGCGTCCCCGCCGCCGCGCCGGCCAGCCCGTCGGCCGCGTGCTCGACGACGTGGCCCTCGCGCTCCAGCGCCCGCGTCAGCGGCTCCGCGATCGCGGCGTCGTCCTCGACCAGCAGCACCAGGGCCATACGCCGATCCTAGGCGTCCGCGCGCCCGTCCCGACGGTCTTTGCCGAACCTTTGCCCGACGCTTCCGGGACCCTCGCCGGCCCCCGCCTACGGTGGAGCCACCTCATCCCCCACCCCCTGCGGAGGTCACCATGATCACCGACTCCACCCGGCGCATCGGCGCCGGCGCCCTCATCGCCACCGGCGTCCTGCACCTCGTCCTCGCCCCCGAGTACCTCGGCGAGCAGGCCTACATCGGCGTCCTCTTCATCCTCGGCGGCCTCACCGCCGCCGCGATCGGCGCGCGCCTGTGGACGCGCGACGACGCGAGCGCCTGGATCGCCGGAGCGCTCGTCGCCGTCGGCATGGCCGTCGGGTTCGTGCTCAGCCGCACCGTCGGCCTGCCGGGCTTCCACGAGAGCGAGTGGGAGCTCAGCGGCCTGATCTCGGTCGTCCTCGAGCTCGGGGTCGCCGGGATCGCGGCAGCGGCCCTTCGCGCCCCGCGCCACCACGGCGCCGTCACCGCCTGAGCGCCCACACCGGAGGTTCCGCCCCGGGCCGTCGCCGCCGACGGTCCGGGGCATCTAGACTCGTGGGCAGTGTCCACCGGCGGTCCCGATCTGTTCGTCGTCTGCAAGAGCTGCGGCTCGGAGGTCAGCCCGTACATCACGGAGTGCCCGTACTGCGGGCAGCGCCTGCGCAAGCGGGCCCCGAAGATCGAGCGGGACATCAGCGGCGACGCGAAGCCCCCGAAGGCCCCGCGGTCGGCGAAGGTCCGCAAGCCCCCCGCGCCGCCGTCGCTGCCCAAGCCCCGCAAGGAGCGGCGCAGCGGCGGCCTCTTCCACGGCGACGAGTTCCGCCGGCCCACCGCCACGATCGCGCTCGTCGTCCTGTCGGCGATCGGCGCGATCGTCCTGGCGATCGCCGGCCGCACCGACACCGCCGTGATCGGCCCCGTGGGCGACGAGTACTGGCGCCTCGCCTCGACGGTCTTCCTCTACGGGAACGGCTGGTACCAGTTCGTCGCGTTGCTCGCGGTCGGCCTCTACGGCTGGCGGCTGGAGCTGCGCCACGGGCCCGTCCTCGTCGTGTCCCTGTTCCTCGCCTGCGCCATCGGCGGCACCGCCGTCGCCGCTCAGCTCGAGGACGTCCCGATCGCCCTCGGCGCGATCGGCGGCGGGCTCGGCCTGCTCGCCGCCTGGGCGGTCCCCGTCCTGCGCGCCCGCAAGCGCACCGGGGACGACGACGACGACACCGACATGCTCGGCACGTTCGTCATCGGCGCCGTGCTCGCCCTGATGCCGATCGCGACCGTCGACGCCAACCCGATCGCCGCCGCCGTCGGACTCGTCCTCGGCGGCCTCGTCGGCCTGATGCTCGACCGCGTCGCCCCGCGCGACGCCTGACGGCCGTGGCCGGTGGTCCCGGCCGTCCCGCCGCCCGCGCGGTCCTGTCCCGGATCCTCGCGGTCCTCGGCGCGGTCGTGCTCGTCGCGGGCGTCCTGGCGACCTACCTGCGCGAGGAGGTCGTCGACCAGCGCGCCTTCGTCGCGCACGCGGTCGACGCCCTCGACGAGCCGGCGGTCCGCGACCTGGTCTCCGGGCAGGTCGTCCAGCAGCTCGTCGACGAGGGCGGCACCGACCTCATCGCCGCCCGCCCGCTCGTGCGCCCGCTCGTCGACGCGCTCGTCTCCACCGAGGCGTTCGGGGAGCTCTTCGAGGTCGCCGCGCGCGACACGCACCGGCTGCTGTTCACCCGCGACGACGACGTCTCCTTCGCGGTCGCCGACGCCGGCACGCTGGCGATCGAAGCGGTCAGGGCCGCCGCGCCCGGCCTCGCCGAGAGCCTTCCGGCGACCGTCGACGTCGATGTCGTCGCGCTGCGCGACGAGGACCTGCTGGCGGGCCTCGCGCGTGCGGGCGAGCGCGCCCGCACGCTCGCGCTCGTCCTGCCCCCGCTCGGGCTCCTGCTGGTGCTCGCGGGCGTCGCCGTCGCGCGCGACCGGCGGGCCGCACTCGTGCGCGGCGGCCTCAGCGTCGCCGTCGCGTGCGGGCTGCTCGTCGCCGCGCTCACCGTCTGGCGCGCCCGGCTCGGGGCCGGCGCGGTCGCCCCGTCGGACCTGCGCGACGAGGACGTGCGCGCCGCGGTCGACGCCGCCTGGGGCGTCTACTTCGCCGGACTGCGCGACTGGCTCGTCGCGATCGGCCTCGCCGGGGTCATGACCGCGGCGCTCGCCGCCGGACGCGTGACCGCCGCGACCGCCACGCAGCGGCTGCGCGCGCTCGTCGCGCGGGCCGGCGGCACGCCGGCGGGAGCGCCCGCCCGCACGCTGCGCGGCGTCGCGCTCGTGGCGCTCGGCGGCCTGCTGCTGTGGCAGCCCGCGGGCGTCGTGGCGGCGGTCGCGCTGTTGCTCGGCGGCACGCTCGTCTACGTCGGGGTGGGGGAGCTGGCCGCGCTGCTGCCCGACCGCCTGACCCGCGACGAGCCCGCCCGCACCGGCGGCGCGGGCGGCCGCGGGACGGGGCCGCTGCCGTGGCTCGCGGCGGTCGGCGTGCTGCTGCTCGGCGCGGTCGTGGCCGGGGCGGCGGTCGGCGGGGACGGGCCCGCGCCCGAGCGCGCCTCCCTGAGCCCCCCGACCCCCGAGCAGGCGACCTCGACCGGGTGCAACGGCTCGCGGGCGCTGTGCGACCGGCGGCTGGACGAGGTCGTCTTCCCCGGCACCCACAACTCGTTCTCCGCGGCGCTCGAGCCGGGCTGGCTGTTCGCCAACCAGCGGACCGGGATCCGCCGCCAGCTGCAGGACGGCATCCGGCTGCTGCTGCTCGACCCCCACCACGGGATCCGGGACGGCTCCCGCGTGCGGACCGACCTCGAGGCCGACGGCTCGGACCGCAACCGCGTCGCCGCGCAGCTCAGCCCCGGCGCGGTCCGGGCGGCCGAGCGGCTCGGCGGCCGCGTCGGCCTCGGCGACCTCAAGGGCCGCCGTGACGTGTTCCTCTGCCACAGCCTCTGCGAGCTCGGGGCGGAGTCGTTCGTCGCCGAGCTCGGCGTCGTCCGCGACTTCCTCGCCGCCAACCGCGGGGAGGTCGTCGTGCTGCTGATCGAGCCGAGCGTCTCGCCGCAGCTCGTCGCGGGGGCGCTGCGCCGCGCCCGGCTGCTCGACGCGCTCGCGGTGCTCGACCGCGACGAGCCGCTGCCGACGCTCGGCCAGCTGCTGCGCCGCGGCGACCGGCTCGTCGTGCTCACCGAGCGCGACGGCGGCGCCTACGACTGGTACCACCCGGCGTTCTCGTTCGTGCAGGACACGCCGCTGGGCGCCCGCAAGGCGTCGGAGTTCTCCTGCGCGCCCAACCGCGGCGACGAGGACAGCCCGCTGCTGATGCTCAACCACTGGATCGACCGCTTCCCGCCCCCGTTCTCCGCCAACCGGCGCGCCTCGACCGCGGCGGCGCTGCGCGAGCGCGTCGCCCGCTGCGAGCAGGAGCGCGGCCGCCCCGTGAACCTCATCGCCGTGGACTTCGGCGACGCGAGCGGGGTCGTGGAGGTCGCGCGCGAGCTGAACGCCCGGGCCGACGATCCCGGTGACGTAGGCTGACGGACGATGCCCGCCGACCGCACGTTCACCGCCGAGGAGGTCGACGCCGCCGTCGCCGCCCTGTCCCAGGAGGGACGGCTCGACCACGCCCAGGACGTCATCACGCACGCCGCGCCCTCGCTCCAGCGCATCCTCAACGCCGCGCTCGAGGAGGGCGGCTGGTTCGGCGGCGCCCACGAGCAGGAGGTGGCGCGGGTGGCGGCGATCGAGGACCCGCAGCAGCGGGTACTCGAACTGCGCACGCTGCTCGCCGAGGAGACCCGGATCGGGATGCTCGTCGGCGCCGCGGTGGGCTTCCAGCTCGCCCGTGAGCTCGACACGACCCCCGACACCCCAGGAGACACCTGATGGAGATCCGCTGGCTCGGCCACTCGGCCTTCGCCCTGACCCACGACGGCACGACCGTCCTGGTCGACCCGTTCCTCACCGGCAACCCGAAGGGCGTCGTGTCCGCCGAGGAGGTGGAGGCCGACGCGATCCTGCTGACCCACGGGCACCAGGACCACGGCCCCGAGGACGCGGTGGCGATCGCCAAGCGGACCGGCGCGACGATCCAGGCGATCACCGAGATCGCCGGGGAGCTCGGGGAGGAGGGCGTCACGACGATCGACACGAACGTCGGCGGCACCGCCACCTACGACTGGGGCAGCTGCCGCCTGACGCCGGCCTTCCACACGTCCACGACGCCGAAGGGCACCGTCACCCCCGCGGCCGGTCTCGTCATCGAGCTCGGCGGCGTCCGCGTCTACCACCTCGGGGACACGGCGCTGTTCAGCGATCTCGCCCTGCCGTCGCAGCGCGATCCGATCGACGTCGCGATCATCCCGGTCGGCGGCCACTACACGATGGACCGCACCGACGCGGTCGTCGCGGCGAAGCTCGTCGGCGCCAAGGTCGTCATCCCCTGCCACTACGGCACGTTCCCGCCGATCGAGACCGACGTGGCCGCGTACAAGTCCGAGGTCGAGGCCGCGGGCCACGCCGAGGTCGTCGTGCTCGAGCCCGGGGAGAGCTGGTCGGCGTGAACCACGCGATCGTCCTCATCAAGGCCGACCGGGACGCGATGGCCACGCTCGGCTCCGCCCTGGTCGAGCTCGAGGGCGTCGCCGAGGCGTACACGGTCACCGGCGAGTGGGACTTCGTCGCCGTCGTGCGCGTGCGGCGCCACGAGCAGCTCGCCGAGACGATCACCGGCAAGCTCCTGCAGCTCCCCGGTGTGGCGGTGACCCAGACGATGGTGGCCTTCGAGGCGTTCTCCCGCCACGACCTCGAGGCGATGTTCAGCGTCGGCAGCTAGGTCCGGCGGACGTCGGCGGCCTGCGGGTCGCCGACGCCCCGGTCACGGCTGGTTCTGCCAGCCGCGCTCGAACCAGATCGGGCGGTCGTGCCAGTCGTCGGCCATCAGCACGCAGCCCGTGGCCGCGAGCGCGAGCAGGCCGGTGGGCCGCAGCCTCGCGGCGAGGAGGCCGACGGTGGCGGCGGCGGTCAGGAGCGCGCCCGTCGCGCCGTGGTGGCAGCGCTGGCCCGCGATCCACAGACGGCGGCGGTCCGCGTCATAGTGAATGAGGTGAGCATGCGTGGACATGGTGATCGTGGTGGTCGGTGGACGGTGCCCTGCATCCCGGGTATCGGCAGGACGTTCGTGCGACATCACACGATCTTCGTCTTGATCGGCTGTTCGTCGATCGGCCTCGCGGCCTGCGGGGACGACGGCGACCGGGCGGGCGCGACGACTCCGGCGGGCGCCGGCACCGGGACGACCGCGACGTCGGTCGCGACCCCGCCGCCCGCCGCGACGGCGGCGCCGACCGCGACCGCCACGCCGGGACCGACCGGCCCGGCGGGCGCCGGGACGACCGGTCCCGCGGGCACGACGACCACCGAGATCGGTCCCGCGCCCGGGGAGGAGGAGGGCCCCGGGAACGACGAGGCCGCCCGCACCCCGGCGGACTTCCGGGTCGGCGCGGGCCTCGAGCCGTCGCGCATCACCGTCGCCGCGTTCCTCACCGTCGAGCTCGCCGCGACGTCGACCGACGGGCGCGCGCACACGCTGCGGCTGACGACGCCGGCGGGCCCGGTGACGCTGAACGTCCCGGCGGGCGGCCGCGCCACCGTCGACGTGCCCGGGATGCCGGAGGGCGAGTACGCGATCACGCTCGACGGCCGCTCGGGCGCGGGGACGCTCGTCGTGGGCGGAGAGCCGGGGCCCTAGCGAACGGCGACGATCCTGAGGGTCTCTCACGCTCCATGAGGACTCCGTGAGGGCGGGGGGCGGCCCGGTGCGCGGCGGGGCAGGACCGACCCAGATCAGCCAACGAGCCCCCCACGGAGGAGCCCAATGTCGCGCAGCACCCGCACCCGCAGGACCATCGCCGCCTCGCTCGCCGCCGTCGCCGGTGTCGGTGCCCTGGGCGGTGCCGTCGGGGTCGGGCCGGCGACCGCCCGCCCGACCTGCGACGACCTCAACGTCCTCTGCCCGCCGCCGCCGTCGCCGCCCAAGAGCGCGCCCGGCACGGTCAACGTCGCCGCCGGCTACACCCTGTCGGTCCGCGCGCGGCCGACGAGCGCCTCGGCGAAGGTCCGCTCGCTGCCCGACGGCGCGCGCGTGCGCATCGTCTGCCAGACCATCGGCAGGAAGATGACCGGGACCTACGGCACGTCGCGCCTGTGGAACAAGCTCTCCAAGGGCGGCTACGTCGCCGACGTCTACGTCTACACCGGCTCGGACGGTCGCGTCGCGCGCACCTGCTGACGCACGCGCCACACCACGCCGGACCGGGGAGGGCACCTACACTGCGTGGGTGTCCTCTCCCGTTCGTGAGGGGCTCGGGCCGACGCTGCCGGAGCTCCTCTCCGCCCGCACCGGCCGCCCGGCGCGCACCTGGACCCGGCTGCTGATCGGCGCGGCCGTCGTGCTGCTCCTCGTCGCGGTCGGCGTGCGGCTCGCCCAGCGCGAGGCCGCGGAGAAGACCGGGGTCGTCGTCACCGGCGGCCTGTTCCCGTTCAACCTCGCCTACGACGAGACGCGCCTGGAGCGCGTCGACCCGCAGCGCGGCGAGCGGCTGCGCCTCGTCTCCCCGCCGGACGCCCCGACGCTGCTGGAGTTCACCGTCGCGCAGCGGCGCCTGGACGCGTATCCCGGTGACGCGGCCGGCTACGTGCCGGTGCTCGCCAGCGTCGTCGCCGACGAGCTCGCCGCCGCCGACCCGGACTTCCGCCTGCGCGGCGAGGGACGCGCCCGCATCAACGACAACCCGGGCTACCAGATCACCTTCCAGACCAAGCGCGACGGCCGCACGGTCTACGGCAAGCGGTTCCTGCTCTACGACGATCCCGACGACGACGAGGCCACGGTCAACCGGCCGACCGTCGTCGCGGTCGTGACGCTCCTCAACGGCCGCTCGGACGCCGTGCCGCGGGCGGACGCGGTCGGCGGCAACGGGCCCCTCAAGACGCCGCTGCGGTCGTTCCGCTTCGGCGCGTCGCGGCCGTGAGCGGCACCCCGCTCGCCTGGGAGGAGTTCACCCGCGTCGACATGCGGGTCGGCCGCATCGTCGAGGTCGAGGCGTTCCCGCAGGCGCGCCGGCCGGCCTGGAAGCTGCGGGTCGACTTCGGCGCGGAGATCGGCGTGCGCCGCTCGAGCGCCCAGATCACGAACTACGCGGCCTCCGAGCTGCAGGACCGCCTCGTCGTCGGCGTCGTGAACTTCCCGCCCAAGCAGATCGGCCCGGTGCGCTCCGAGTGCCTGGTGCTGGGCACGTACACGGCCGACGGGACCGTGCTGCTGCTGAACCCCGAGCCGGACGCGCGGCCGGGCGACCGCGTCGGCTGACGCGGGACGGCGCTCAGCCCGCCGGGGCGGCGGGCGGCGTGGCGACCGGATCGGCCGGCACGGACGGGGCCGGGACGGGCGCCGGGTCCGCGGCGGGCGCGGGGTCCGGGGCGGGCGCAGGGTCCGGGGCGGGCGTGGCGGCCGGGGCGGGCGCGGGCTCGGGGGCGGGGACCGGCGCAGGTGCAGGCGCCGGAGCCGGGGAGGGAGCCGCGGGAGCGGGGGCCGGCGCCGAGGAGGCCGGGGCCGGGACGGGCCGCGTCTCGTCGGGGCCGACGAGCCCGCCGGTGCCCTGCGGCAGCGGCTGGCCCGGCAGGCGCACGGTGTCGGACCCCTGTTGGGTCGGGAGCACGGCCGGGGCGCCGGCGACGCCGGTCGGGCCGGTCGGCGCGGCGGCGCCGGGGACGGGCGTCGTCCCGGGCGGGACGACCGGCGCGGCGTCGTCGGCGGGCGCGTCGTCGTCGCGCGCGGCGCCGGCGGTCGGACCGGCCTCGTCGCCGGGCTCGGTCTCGGCGAGCAGGCCGCCCGCGTCCGACGGCGAGGTGGCGCTCTCCTCCTGGGCGGAGCTCGAGACGACGACCGGCGGCGCGGCGGGCGCGGCCACGGCGGGCGCGGGCGGCGCGATCGCCGCGACGGCGGGCGCGCGCTCGACCGTGGAGCGGCGGTGGTGGTCGACCTCGACGGCGCCCGCGGCGACGATCGCGGCGGCGGTGAGCCCGGCGGCGGCCTTCGTTCCGATCGCGGTGATCCCGGCGCCCAGCGCCGAGCCGGCCGCGGCGGAGCCCGCCGCCCCGCCCGCGACGGCCGCACCGCCGGCCGCCGCCCCGGCGGCGGACGTGCCGGCCGCGCCCTGGGCGATGAGGAACTTCTTCAGCAGCAGCAGCGGGCCGACCGGGAAGACCGCGGCGAGCGTGCGGTCGGTCTGGCGCAGGTGCTTCTTGAACGCGGCGCAGCGCTCGCACTGGCGCACGTGCCGCCGGACCGGCGGCGTCGAGCGCTTCAGCCCCTCGGCGACCTCGGCGAGCTCGTCCCGCGCCTCCTCGCAGGTGAGCAGGCGCGCCTCGGCCGCCTCGGCGAGCGAGACCCGGGCCCGCACGAGCAGCGACTTCACCGACGGGATCGTCGTCTCCATCGCCTCGGCGATCTGGTCGTAGGAGAGCGCGTCGATCTCGCGCAGCAGCAAGGCCGTGCGCTGCGTCTCCGGCAGGTCCTGGACGTCGGCGACGAGCTGGCGGAACTCCTCGCGCTTGTGGACCTTGTCGGCCGTCGTCGTGCCGTGCTCGGCGAGGTGCACGTCCATCGAGTCCACGCCGATCGCCGTCTGGCGGCGCAGGTGGTTCAGGCAGCGGTTGCGGGCGATCCGGTAGAGCCACGGGCGGGCGTTGATCGGCCGCTCGTCGGCGAGCATCGCGTTGTAGGCGGCAGCGAACACCTCCTGCAGCACGTCCTCGGCGTCCTCGCGCGAGGACAGCATGTGGCGGCAGAAGGCCAGCAGCCGTGCCTGGTAGCGGCCCACGAGCGCCTCGTACGCGCCCTGGTTGCCGCGGCGGGTGAGCGCGATCAGGCGGTCGTCGCTCTGCAGGCGCAGCAGCGGCGTGGGGCCCCGGAGCCCGGGGGCGTGATCGAGCGTCGTGGAGAAGTCCATGGACGAGGCGGTCCCAGAAGACCGAACACCAGGGTCGCACGGAAGTTGTCCTGCGCGACAGGGTGCTCTCACGATCCCCTCACGTTCGGGTCCGGAAACCTCGTGGCGAACACCGCAAGTTTCCGCGCACATCGTCGTTGGCTCCCTCAGGAGCCGGTTCGCGCTTGACGGACCGGAACGCGGGGCATTAGCGTGCGCCGCCGTGCCGGGTCTGGGGAGGCCGGGCGGAGCGGGTCGGAGCAGGGAGAGGGAGCGCAGCGAGCAGTGCGGCACTCGAGGACCATCGGCAGGGCAGTCGCGCTCGGCGCCGGCGTCGTCGTGCTCGCCGCCGTGGCCGTCGCCCTGCTCGCCGGCGGCGGGTCCGACTACACCGTCACCGCCCGCTTCATCAACGCCG
Organism: Conexibacter sp. W3-3-2; assembly: GCF_009707605.1. Classification (NCBI taxonomy): domain Bacteria; kingdom Bacillati; phylum Actinomycetota; class Thermoleophilia; order Solirubrobacterales; family Conexibacteraceae; genus Conexibacter; species Conexibacter sp. W3-3-2. The sequence goes on from NZ_WLYW01000001.1 coordinate 4,259,813, forward strand.
GGCAGCTCGTGAAGGGCAACCTCGTCCAGGTCGCCGGACGGCCGGTCGGCGAGGTCACCGAGATCGACCTCTCCGACGACGGCCAGGCCGAGGTGACCCTCGCGATCACCGACGACGGCTACGCGCCGCTGCGCCGCGGGACCACCGCGACCGTCCGGCAGGCCTCGCTCTCCGGGGTCGCCAACCGCTACGTCGACCTGCGCCTCGGTCCCGCCGACGGCGCCGAGGTCGCCGACGGGGCCGTCCTGCGGACCGACGAGACCACCACCGCCGTCGACCTCGACCAGCTCTTCGACACCTTCGACGCCGACACCCGCAAGGGCCTGCAGCGCGTCGTCCAGGGCTTCGGCACCAGCAACGAGGGCCGCAGCCGCGAGATCAACCGCGGCTTCCTCTACCTCAACCCCTCGCTGGCCGCGTCCAGCCGCCTGTTCAGCGAGCTGAACCGCGACACCCCGTTCCTGCGCCGCTTCGTCGTCGACAGCAGCCGGCTCGTCACCGACCTCGCCGACCGCCGCGACGACCTCGCCGGCCTCGTCGACCGCCTCGCGGTCACCACTCGGGCGATCGGCAGCCGCAAGACCGAGCTGCGCGACGCGATCGGGCAGCTGCCCGACTTCATGCGGCGCTCCAACACGACGTTCGTGAACCTCCGCCAGGCGCTCGACGACCTCGCGCCGCTCGTCGACGAGAGCACGCCGGTCGCCCGCAAGCTGCGGCCGTTCCTCGCCGAGCTGCGCCCGCTCGCCCGCGACGCCCGCCCGACGCTGCGCGACCTCAGCCGCCTGCTGCGCCGCGACGGCGCCGGCAACGACCTGATCGAGCTGACGCGCGCCGCCATCCCGCTCGACGCGGCCGCCACCCGCGACACGCAGCGCAACGGCGCGACCCGGCAGGGTGCGTTCCCCGCCACCGTCGACGCGCTGAAGGTCGCCACCCCCGAGCTCGCCTACGCCCGCCCGTACGCGCCCGAGCTGACCGGCTGGTTCGACGACTTCGGGCACTCCGGCATCTACGACGCGCTCGGCGGCGCCAGCCGCGCCGCCCTGCACGTCAACGCGTTCACGCTCGTCGGCGGCCAGCTGCAGCCGATCCCGCCCGAGCTGCGCCAGCAGGCCTTCGCCGCCGGCGCGCAGACGCGGCAGCTCAACCGCTGCCCCGGCTCGATCGAGCGCGGCGCGGTCTGGAAGCCGACGCCCGACTACAACTGCGACGAGACGATGGTGCCCCCGGGGCCATGAGGCGCATCGCGGCCACCCTCCTCGTCTGCTGCGCCGGTGCGCTCGCGCTCCTCGCCACCGGTGCCGGTGACGGCGACGCCCCCGACACGCGCTCCTACAGCGCGGTGCTCGACAACGCCTTCGGGCTCGTCGAGGGCGGCGACCTGAAGATCGCCGGCGTGCGCGCCGGCAAGATCACCGACCTGCGGCTGGACCTGCGCACCAACCGCGCGGTCGTCGACTTCGACGTCACCGAGAACGGCTTCGGCTCACTGCGCACCGACGTGCGCTGCGAGGCCCGCCCGCAGTCGCTCATCGGCGAGTACTTCCTCGACTGCCTCCCGGGCACCGCGCCGCGGGAGCTGCCGGTCGGGTCGACGATCCCGGTCGAGCGGACCACCTCGACGATCGCCGGCGACCTCGTCAACAACGTGCTGCGCCGGCCGTACCGGGAGCGCCTCGCGATCATCCTCGGCGAGCTCGGCGCCGGGGTGGCGGGCAACGGCGAGAACCTCAACGCGGCGATCCGCCGGGCCAGCCCCGCGCTGCGCCAGACCAACCGCGTCCTGCGGACGCTCGCCGGCCAGAACCGGATCCTCGCCGACCTCGTCGTCAACGCCGACGAGGTGCTCACCGACCTCGCCGCCAACCGCGACGACGTCGGCCGCTTCGTCACCGAGGCGGGGGAGACCGCCACCGCGTCCGCCGAACGCCGCGACGACATCGCCGCCGGGCTGCGCAAGCTCCCGGGCTTCCTCGCGCAGCTCGAGCCGACGATGGCCGCGCTCGGCCGCACCGCCGACGCGCAGACCCCGGCGCTGCGCAACCTCCAGGCCTCGGCCGGCCAGCTCGAGCGCCTGCTCGACAACCTCGGGCCGCTCGCCCAGGCGTCCCGGCCCGCGGTCCGCAGCCTCGCCGCGGCCGCCGTCCCCGGCCGCGAGGCGGTCCTCTCCGCGCGCCCCTCCGTGCGGCAGCTGTCGACGTTCACCGACACCGCTCCCGAGGTCGGCACGAACCTCCGCTTCGTCCTCGAGCACCTCAACGACCGCGACAAGGCCGTCGAGGACGACCCGCGCAGCCCCGGCGGCAAGGGCTACACCGGCTTCGAGGCGCTGCTGCAGTACGTCTACGACCAGGTCCTCTCGGTCAACATCTACGACCAGAACGCGCACGTCCTGAACATCTCGGCGATCCCGCCGACCGACCCGTGCGCCAGCTACGCCGACGTCAAGCGCGCGAAGGACCCCGCGACCAAGGACTGCCAGAGCGCCCTGGGCCCCAACCAGCCCGGCATCAACTTCGTCGACCCCAGCGCCGGCGACGCGCCCGCCCTCGCGCAGGTGCGCAAGCGCACCGACGGCCAGCAGGCCCCCGCGCCCGGCGAGACCGTCCCCGCGCACAGCCTGCCGAGCACCGACCAGGCCCCGGCGCCCGCGCCCGCCCAGACCCCGCAGACGCCGCTGCTGCCGGGCCTGCCGAAGATCGAGCTGCCGTCGCTGCCCGGCCTGCCCGGCCTCACCATCGGCGGCGGCCGGACCGACGGCCTGCTCGGCCGCGCGCAGACGCCGCAGGCACGCACCGCCCTCCTCGACTACCTCCTGGGCCGATGACCCCGCGCCGGCGCAACCGCTCCTCGATCGTCGCGAACCCCGTCCTCGTCGGAGCGGTCACCACGCTCATCGTCGTCGTCGCCGTGTTCCTCGCCTACAACGCGAACAACGGCCTGCCGTTCGTGCCGACCCGCGCGCTGGAGGTCCAGCTCCCCAACGGCGCGAACCTCGTGCCCGGCAACGAGGTCCGCTCGGGCGGCTTCCGCGTCGGCGTCGTCGAGGAGATGGAGCCGGTCGCGCTCCCCGGCGGCCGCACCGGCGCGCTGCTGCGGCTGAAGCTCGACGAGAAGCTCGGCGCGGTCCCCGTCGACTCCACCGTCGTCGTGCGGCCGCGCTCCGCGCTGGGCCTGAAGTACGTGGAGCTGACCCTCGGCCGCAGCGCCCGCACGATCGCCGACGGCGGCACGCTGCCCGCCAGCCAGTCCTCCGCCTCGACCGAGCTCGACGAGGTCCTCAGCACCTTCGACGAGCCGACCCGCGCCGCCAGCCAGGTGAACCTCGAGGAGTTCGGGGACGCGTTCACGGGGCGGGGCGCCGGGCTCAACGAGACGATCCGCATCGCCCCCGAGCTGCTCGGCCGCCTCGAGCGCGTCGCGGGCAACCTCGCCGACCCGCGCAGCCGCCTGCCGCGCCTCTTCGCCGAGCTCGGTGACGCCGCCCGCGTCGTGGCCCCGCTGTCGGCGGTCAACGCGCAGACGTTCACGTTCCTGGCGAACACCTTCGAGGCGATCGGCCGCGATCCGCAGGCGCTGAAGGAGACGATCACGAAGTCGGTCGGCACGCTCGAGGTCGGCACCCGCTCGCTGCGCGCCCAGCGCCCGTTCCTCGTGCGGTTCGCCGGCCTCTCCGAGGACCTCGACGCGGCGAGCGCCGAGCTGCGCGCGTCGCTGCCGACGATCAACCGCGCGGTCGAGACCGGCACCCCGGTGCTGCGCCGCTCCGTGCCGCTGAACGAGGACCTCGGGGCCACGATGGTCGCCCTGCGCGACCTCGCGCGCACCCCGACCACGCTCGGTGCGCTGCGCGGCCTCACCGCCACCGTGCAGACGCTGAACCCGACGCTGCGGTTCCTCGGCCCGTACGTGACCGTCTGCAACAGCTGGAACGTGTTCTGGACCTTCGCCGCCGAGCACCTCAGCTCCCCGACCGCCACCGGCGGCCAGCAGCGCGCGCTGCTCAACCAGGCCCCGCAGAACCTCCCGGGCGGCGACGGCGTCGGCCAGATGGGCGCCAACGAGTTCGCGCACGGCAAGGAGAGCCCCGAGCCCGGCTCGACCAAGACCTACCTGCACAACGCGTTCTTCGGCCCGGCGATCACGAAGGACGGCCTGGCCAACTGCGGCACCGGTCAGCAGGGCTACGCCCAGAGCCAGAACCCGTACCGCGACCGCACGATCCCCGGGGACCCGTACCGCGACGTGTTCGTCGACACGCCCGACGTCGACGACGTCCCGCGCGTCGGCCCGAGCTACGCGAAGTACAACCGCGAGGGCCGCGGCATCGCGCTCAACCCCGACCGGGTCCCGAGCGGGCAGACCTTCAGCTACCGCCCAGAGGGCCGCGGCGTCGACGTGCCGCGCGCGAAGCCCGAGAAGGCCGCGGGGGTGCCGGCCAAGTGAGACGCAACCAGCAGCCGCGCCTGAGCTACTTCGCCACCGGCCTGCTCGTCCTGGCGCTCGTCGGGATCGGCACCTACCTGGGCTTCAGCAAGGACATCCCGCTGGTCAACCAGCCCTACGAGGTGCGGGCCGTGTTCTCCAGCGCGAACAACATCCGCACGAACTCGCCGGTCCGCGTGGCGGGCGTCAACGTCGGCAAGGTCACCGCGATCGAGCGCGTGCGGCCCGGGGCGGAGGCGGCGCGCGTGGTCATGGCGATCGAGCGCAAGGGGCTGCCGCTGCACACCGACGCGCGGATGACGATCCGGCCGCGGATCTTCCTCGAGGGCAACTTCTTCGTCGACGTGAAGCCCGGGTCCCCGTCGGCCCCGGAGCTCCGGGACGGCGACACGATCCCGATCAACCAGACCGCGACGCCCGTGCAGCTCGACCAGATCCTCACGGCGCTGCAGGACGACACCCGCGAGGACCTCCGCTCGCTCCTGCAGCAGCTCGGCGACGGCTTCGCCGACGGCGGCGCCGCCGCGAACAACCGCACCACCCGGTGGTGGGAGCCCGCCTACCGGGACTCGGCAATCGTCAACGACGCGACGCTCGGGCAGGCCCAGCGCGACCTCAGCGACTACGTCCGCGACGCCGGCGCCACCGCCGCCGCCCTCGACGCGGACCGCGACGCGCTCAAGTCGCTGATCACCGACTTCAACGGCACCGCGCGGGCGTTCGCCGCCCGGGACACGGCGCTGCAGCAGGCGGTCGCCGAGCTGCCGCGCACCCTGCGCGCCGCGCTCCCCGCGTTCGCCGCGCTCAACCGCGCGTTCCCGCCGCTGCGGCGCTTCATCGCCGACGCCCGCCCGGGCGTGCGGTCCTCCGGGCCCGCGCTCGACGCCGGCCTGCCGTTCGTGCGGCAGGTCCGCGGGCTCGTGCAGCCCGCCGAGCTGCGCGGCCTGAGCGCCGACCTGCGGACGGTCGTCCCGTCGCTGACGCGGCTGTCGCAGCGCACCGTCCCGCTGCTGACCCAGACCGCGCTCGCCTCGAGCTGCCAGAACGAGGTCATCCTGCCCTGGTCCAAGGACACCATCCAGGACAAGGACTTCCCCGCGGTCGGCCCGGTCTTCCAGGACTCGCTCAAGGCGCTGCCGGGCCTGGCGGGCGAGAGCCGCTCGGGCGACGCCAACGGCCAGTGGTTCCGCGTCCTGGTGTCCGGCGGCAGCTACGTCACCCCGCTCGGGCAGGGCCAGCTGCTGCTCACCGACACGCCCGTCGGCGGCGTCAACCCGATGCCGCCCACCGGCGGCCGCTCGCCGCTGCGCGCCGACGTGCCCTGCGAGACGCAGGAGGCGCCCGACCTGCGCTCGACCCCCGGCCGGCTGCAGAGCCGCAAGGTCACCGTCCCCGCGTCCGGGCCCGGCCGCGAGCTCTACGACCGCTACGTCGCAAAGGCCGTGAAAAGCCTGCGCGGCGAGGCGAAGGCCCGCAAGCTGCCGCTGACCGTCACCGCCCGCGAGGCGACCACCGAGACCATCGCGAAGGTCCGCGCCGCCGCGCAGCGGGCCCGGAAGGGCGGACGATGAAGCGCGCGATCCGCAAGTCGTTCAAGGACTTCGCCGCGGTCATCGGCCTGATGGTCATCGCGGCCGTCGTCGGCGGCTACATCCTCAGCCAGCAGCGGCTGCGCTTCCCGCTCGTCGAGGACGCGCCGTTCACGCTGAAGGCCGAGTTCTCCACCGCGCAGGCCGTGACCCCCGGCCAGGGGCAGACCGTCCGCGTCTCCGGGGTGCGCATCGGCGACATCGGCAAGGTCGAGCTGCGTGACGGCGTCGCCGTCGTCTCGATGGACATCGACCAGCAGTACCGCGAGGTCGTCCACACCGACGCGAAGGCGCTGCTGCGGCCCAAGACCGGGCTGAAGGACATGTTCATCGAGCTCGACCCGGGCAGCCGCTCCGCCCCGGTCGCGCGCGAGGGCTGGACGATGCCGGTCGCCAACACGCTCCCGGACGTCAACCCGGACGAGATCTTCGCCGCGCTGGACGCCGACACCCGCGACTACCTCACGCTGCTGGTCGACGGCGCGGGCAAGGGGCTGGCCGACCGCGGCGACGACCTGCGCGAGGTCTTCCGCCGCTTCGAGCCGACCCACCGCGACCTCGCGAAGGTCACGGGCCTCGTCGCGCAGCGCGACGAGCACCTGCGGCGGCTCGTCAACCGGCTCGCGCGCCTCAACGGCGCGCTCGCCGACAAGGACGACGAGCTCACCCGGCTGGTCTCCTCCAGCGCCTCGGTCCTGCGCGCGTTCTCCAGCGAGCAGGCCGGGATCACGCAGGCGGTCGGACGCCTGCCCGGCACGCTGCGGCAGACCACCGCGACGCTCGGGAAGGTGCAGCGGCTCGCCGACACGCTCGGCCCGGCGACCAACGCGCTGCGACCCGCCGTCCGCCGGCTCGACGACGCCAACCGCGCGGTCACCCCGTTCGTGACCGAGGCGGCGCCGCTGCTGCGCACCCGCGTGCGGCCGTTCGTGCGGGCCGCGCGCCCCACGGTCGCCGACCTGGCGGTGCCCGCCCGGCGCCTGGCCGAGACGACCCCCGACCTGACCCGCGCGTTCACCGCCCTGAACGCGCTGCTGAACCTCGCCGCCTACAACCAGAACGGCAAGGAGGGCCCGGGCGTCAAGGACCGCGACGAGGGCTACCTGTTCTGGGCGGCGTGGCTGCAGCACGTCGGCAACGCCCTGTTCTCCACCGGGGACGCCAACGGCCCGTTCCGCCCGGTGTCGGTCGGCGGCAGCTGCGGCACGATCTCGCAGGTCGCGAACTCCACGCCGCTGCTCGGCATGGTCCTCGCGCCGGTCCTCGCCGATCCGACCGTCTGCAAGGGCGTCCTGGGGTGATGCGCGCGTGGTGAAGCAGGCCCCGACCTTCGGCCGCCTCATGACGATGGTGCTGTTCGCGCTGTCGTGCTTCGGGCTGCTCCTGTTCCTCTGGGTGAGCTTCGGCGGCTCGACGCCGCTGAAGCCCGAGGGCTACCGCTTCCGGGTCGCGCTCCCGGAGGCCACCCAGCTGGGCCTCGAGGCGGACGTGCGCACCGCGGGCGTCTCGATCGGCAAGGTCCGCAAGAAGGACATCGACGTCGCCGGGCACCCCAACGCGACCGTCGCGACCGTCGAGGTCGACCCGCGGTTCGCGCCGATCGCCTCCGACGCCCGCGTCGTGCTGCGCCAGAAGACGCTGCTCGGGGAGACCTACCTGGAGATCACCCCCGGCACGCGGCGTGCGCCGCGCGTGCCCGAGGGCGGCTGGCTGCCCGACGCGCAGGTGCAGGACAGCACCCAGCTCGACGAGATCTTCGACGCCCTGGACCCGAAGACCCGCCAGGCGTTCAAGACCTGGCAGCAGGACCTCGCCGGCGGGGCGGCGGGCCGCGGACGCGACCTCAACGACGCGCTCGGCAACCTGCCCGCGTTCGCCGCGGACGCCGACGACGTGCTCGGGGTGCTGGACACCCAGGCCGGGGTCGTGCGGCGCCTCGTGCGCAACACCGGCGTCGTGTTCGGCGCGCTGACCGAGCGCGAGGACCAGCTCGCCACCCTGATCCGCTCGAGCAACGACGTGTTCTCGGCCACGAGCGCCCAGCAGGAGGCGCTGGCCACGAGCTTCCGGATCTTCCCGACGTTCCTGGACGAGTCCAAGGCGACCTTCGCGCGCCTGGAGCGGTTCGCCGACGACACCGGCCCGCTGGTGCGCGAGCTGGCGCCCGCCCTGCGCGACCTGCGGCCCGCCGTCGCGGACCTGCGCGCCGCGAGCCCCGACCTCGAGCGCTTCTTCCGGGACCTGTCGCCGCTCATCACCGTCGCGCGGCGCGGACTGCCCGCGACGCGCAACGTCCTCGCCGGGACCACGCCGCTGCTCGGCGAGCTGCAGCCGTTCCTGGAGGAGCTCAACCCGATCCTCGAGTGGCTCGAGTACCACCAGATCACGATCGGGGACTTCATCTCCAACGGGGCGGGCGCGCTCGCGGACACGATCCCGACGCGCAACGCGTTCGAGCGCGGCCACTACCTGCGGCAGTTCGGCCCCGTCGGCGCCGAGACCGCGGCGATGTACACGACGCGGCCGCCGGCCTCGCGCGGCAACGCGTACCTGAACCCGGGCGCGATCCAGGGGATCGAGCGCGGCAAGCGGATGATCTTCGGGAACTTCGACTGCGCGAACACCGGCAAGGGCGGTGACGGCACCTACCAGACGAAGGTGCCCGACACGAACGACATGCCGTCCTGCTGGGTGCAGCCCGCCCCGCAGGTGCCCGCGGGCAACACCCGCAAGTACCCGCGGATCGTCAAGGCCGACTACTCGCGCTGAGCGGGGCCCGCGCGGGACCCCGCCGACGACAACGGCCGCCGGGGTGGGCGGCCGCTCTGGACGTGTCGGATGGGGCGGGGGGAGGGGTCAGGCGACCTGCGCCTCGGCGACCGCGACCGGGCTCAGCACGTCGAGCAGGGCGTTCGCGAGCCGGGCGTCACCGCTGAGCTCGAGCTCGCCGCGGTCCTGGTCGGGGCCGAGCGCCTCGACCCAGGCGCGCTCGGCGCCGGCGATGCGCGCGTCCGCGTCGGGCGCGGACCGCTCCTCGTAGGTGAGCGTGCCGCCCGCCGCCGTGAGCACGTAGCGCTTCAGCTGGCCGTCACGGCGCTCCGCGGTGATCTCCACGACGCCGGAGACCGACGCGGGGACCGCGAGGCCGGGGCTCGAGCGGAACACGGCGCCGATGTCGATCGCCTCGTCGGGACGCGGCGGGCTCCACGCCCACTGCGAGCCCCAACGGGCGAGCGCGCCGATGACGGGCAGGAGGTCCCGCGCGCGCTCGGTCAGCTCGTAGTCGACGCGCGGCGGCACCTCGCGGTAGCGCTGGCGGGTGAGCAGGCCGTCGGCGACCATGCGGTTCAGCCGCGACCGCAGCTGCTCGGTCGAGATGCCGGGCAGGACGCGCTGGAGCTCGACGAAGCGGCGGGGACCGCCGACGAGATCACGGACGATCAGCAGCGTCCACTTGTCCCCGACCAGGTCGAGCGCGCGTGCATCGGGCGCCCACTGGTCGTAGGGGTGACGCTTGGGTGGGGGTACGGTGGGAATGGGGGTGCTCCTCGGAAATCGTGGGACGAAGTGCGACCTGACGGTGGACCTTAGCGGGGGTGGCCGACCGACGCGCCGGTTTTTCGGGCAAGACGGCAGCGCGTCCCGTCCTACGTGCGCCGTTCCGGTGTATCCCGTTCGCGTCGGCCTGAATCATCGTCGCCGCGCCACGCGGACGAGTGTTTGATCAATCGCCGCCAGTTTCCGCCCGATCCTGCGTTTCAGCGCCTCAGGGACCCCGTGACCGGCAGGTGTCGCGGTGGGGGTAGCAGCGATCGGTTCCAGGAGGCAGACAGTGGGTGACGTGATCAACTTGGCGGAGCGACGGGCACGGCGCGGCAGCGAGCCGCTCGCCGCGGTCCCGGAGTACGTGGCGGAGGCGGACGTCGTGCTGCCCGCGATCGGGCGCTTCGACGGACACGCGACCGGCCCGTACGGCACCGCCGCCCGCCGCCCGGTGACCTTCTACTTCGACCCGGCGTCGCCCGAGGCCTACCTCGCCGCCGAGCGCGTGGACCGCGCCGGCCCGGCCGTGACCTGGGTGCCCGTGGGCGCGCTGGGCGTCGCGGCCCCCGCCGCGCAGGAGGCGCGCCGCCGCACGATCGCCGCGCGCGCCGCCGCGCTGCGCCTGCCGCTGGTGTGGCCGGACCCGAGCCCGGGTCCCGTCCGCGCGATCCGCGTCGCGACGCTCGCGGCCGAGCACGGTGCGCTGCCCGCGTTCGCGCTCGCCGCCGGGCGGCTCGCCTACTGCGGCGGCTACGACCTCGACGACCCCGAGATCCTCGCCGAGGCGGCCGCGGCCGCCGGCCTGGGCGTCGATGCGGTCCTGCGGGCCGCCGGGGACGCGCTGCGCGACATCGCGCCGCAGCGCACCGCCGCCGCGCTCGCATCGCGCGGGGCCGACGTGCTGCCGTGCTTCGAGGTCGGCGGCACGCTGTTCCACGGCGAGGCGCGCCTGCCCGAGGCGCTCGCCGCCGCGCGGACGCCCGCGCGCCCGCGTCCGCGCAGCCACTAGGACGGTCCGGGGGACAGCCCCGGGCGCCCGGCGGGCCGCCCGCCTGTACGGCGGGGGCCCGTGCCGTCACCATTCCTCCATGTTCCGGGCGCCCCTGCGCTTCGCGTTCCGCCGGCTGGGACGCCGCTACCCGCGCATCGCGATGGTCGTGCAGTTCCAGTTCGCCCACGCGATCGTCATGGGCGGCGTCGGCCTGCTGCTCCTGTACGTGCCGATGAGCGGCGGCGAGTTCGGGCGGATCGTCGCGGTCTCGCAGGGCCTGCTGCTGCTGGAGAACGTGCTCGCCGTCCGGGCTGCGTGGGCGCTCGTGCGGCCCGCCGACCCGTGGCTGCGCGGCGACCGCTCCCCGTCCGCGGCGGTCGCGGCGTTCCGGGCGCTCGCCGGGCTGCCGGTCGCGTTCCTGCGCTCGCGCCGCTGGTGGCTCGTGTGGAGCCTGCTGCCGGTCAGCGCCTACATCACCTGGGAGATCGACGAGGGCTGGTGGCCGACGCTGCCGATCATCGTGGCGGGCGCCGCGGTGGTCCTGCTCTACGGCGCGCTGCTGCGGCTGCTGGCGCTCGAGCTGATGCTGCGGCCCGTGCTGGAGCGGCTCTCGCGGGACCTGCCCGACGACGCGCCGCTGGGCCGCGCGACGCTGCCGCTGCAGCGCCGGCTGCTGCTCGTCCTCCCGGCGATCAACATCATCACCGGGGTCGTGGTGAGCGGGCTCGCGTCGCCCGGACAGGACGGGCTGCTCGCGCTGGGCTTCGGCGTGGTGCTCGCCGTCGGCGTCGCGTTCACGCTGAGCTTCGAGCTGTCGCTGCTGCTCGCCCGCTCGATCGTCGAGCCGCTGAGCGACCTGCGGGCCGGGGCCGACGCGGTGGCGCGCGGGGACCTCGACGTGCACGTCCCGGTGCTCGGCACCGACGAGGCGGGTGCGCTGGCGATGTCGTTCAACCGGATGGTCGCGGGCCTGCGGGAGCGGGAGCGGCTGCACGGGGCGCTGGCGGCGTTCGTGGACCCGCAGCTGACCGACCGCGTCCTCGCGGAGGGGCACGAGCTGCCGGGGGAGGAGGTCGAGGTCAGCGTCCTGTTCCTCGACATCCGCGGCTTCACGCAGTTCGCGGAGCGGGCCAGCGCCGCCGAGGTCGTCGCGCGGCTGAACGACTTCTACGGGGTGGTCGTGCCCGAGCTGCTCGCCCACGGCGGGCACGTCAACGCGTTCATGGGTGACGGGCTGCTCGCCGTCTTCGGGGCGCCCACGCCGCTGCCGGACCACGCCGACCGGGCCGTGGCGGCGGCCCTGCGCGTCGCGGAGCTCGTGCGCGACCGCTACGGCGAGGAGCTGCGCATCGGGGTGGGCGTCAACAGCGGGCCGGTCGTGGCGGGCACGATCGGCGGCGGGGGACGCGTCGACTTCACCGTCATCGGCGACCCCGTCAACACGGCGGCGCGCGTGGAGGAGGCGACCCGGACGACCGGGGACGACGTGCTGCTCACCGCGGGGACACGGGCCCTGCTGACCCGTGACCACGGCCCGTTCGTCGCGCGGGAGGAGATCGCGCTGAAGGGCAAGCGCGATCCGGTCACGCTCTACGCGCCGTCCGAGGACCTCACGGCTGAACGAGAGCGTTCAATGGGGCGCCATGGCGTCGCTGACCCCGCTAGGGTGGCCCGACCATGAGCACGGACACCGAGCCCACCACCCAGCTGCACGGAGGCCGGCTCGTCGCGCGCCGCCTCAAGGCCCACGGCGTGACGAAGCTGTTCACCCTCTCGGGTGGCCATCTCTTCTCGATCTACGACGGCTGCCGCGAGGAGGGCATCGACCTCGTCGACGTCCGCCACGAGCAGGCCGCCGCGTTCGCCGCCGAGGGCTGGGCGAAGGTCACCCGGCAGCCCGGCGTCGCCGCGCTGACCGCCGGTCCCGGCGTCACCAACGGCATGAGCGCGCTCGGCTCCGCGCAGATGAACAACTCCCCGATGGTCGTGCTCGGCGGCCGTGCGCCCGCGCTGCGCTGGGGGCAGGGCTCGCTGCAGGAGATCGACCACGTGCCGTTCGTCGCGCCGCTGACGAAGTTCGCGGCGACCCCGCAGTCGACGGCCGAGATCCCCGGGCTCGTCGACCGCGCGCTCGCGACCGCGGTGGCGCCGCACAGCGGTCCGACGTTCGTGGACTTCCCGCTCGACTACGTGTTCATGGAGGGCGACGACGCCGGCGTCGAGCCCGTCACGCTGTCGATGGCCGACGGCCCGCAGCCGGACGGCGACGCGATGGAGCGCGCGATCGCGCTGCTGCGCGGCGCCGAGCGCCCGGTCGTCATGGCCGGCACCAACCTCTACTGGGGGCACGGGGAGCAGGCGCTGCTCGCGCTCATCGAGGAGCTGCGGATCCCGACGTTCGTCAACGGCCTCGGCCGCGGCTGCGTGCCCGCCGACCACGAGCTGTACTTCTCGCGGGCCCGTGGCACCGGCCTCAAGGGCGCGGACGTCGCGCTGGTGATCGGCGTGCCGATGGACTTCCGGCTGGGCTTCGGCGGCTCGTTCGGGGAGGACACGAAGCTCGTCGTGGTCGACCGCGCCGAGCCCGTCCGTCCGCACCCGCGGCCGGTCGAGGCCGAGCTGTACGGCGGCATCCCGGCGATCCTCGAGGGGCTGCGCACCGGCGCGACCGGCGGCCCGGACCGCTCCGCCTGGGTGTCGACCGTCCGCGCCGACGAGACGGAGAAGCGCGCCGCCGAGGACGAGGAGCGCAACGACCCGCGCGGGCCGCTGCACCCGATGCGCCTCTACAAGGAGCTCTCCGAGGTCCTGGACCGCAACGCGATCATCATCGGCGACGGCGGCGACTTCGTCTCCTACGCGGGCCGCGTCATCGACTCCTACGAGCCCGGCTGCTGGCTGGACCCGGGCCCGTTCGGCTGCCTGGGCTGCGGCCCCGGCTACGCGATCGCCGCGAAGGTCGCGCACCCCGACCGGCAGGTCGTGCTGCTCCAGGGCGACGGCGCGTTCGGCTTCAGCGCCATGGAGTACGACACGATGGCGCGCCTGGGGATCAACGTCGTGGGCGTGATGGGCAACAACGGCATCTGGGCGCTGGAGAAGCACCCGATGGAGTTCCTCTACGGCTACTCGGTCGCCGCCGACCTGCGGCCCGAGACCCGGTACGACCAGGTCATCGAGGCGCTCGGCGGCCACGGCGAGTTCGTCACGACCCCCGAGGAGGTCAAGCCGGCGCTGGCCCGCGCGTTCGCGGCCGGCAGGCCCGCGATGGTGAACATCTCCACGGACCCGACCGTCGTCTACCCGCGCAAGTCGAACCTCGCCTGACCCGGAAAGGTTGAGAGCCACCCGAAGGTGGCTCTCAAAGGGTGGCCCCGACAGGACGGGCAGGGGTACGTGCCATGCAGGGCCGATTCGGGTGATCCGAGCGGCGGGAGGCGCCGTTTGGGTACGGCTACGCCCGGATCTATGAGGCCGGTTGGACGGTGTTCGTCTGTTCGACGGACACCAGGTTGGACCCGGCTCGAGAAGTATCGGGCGTGGACGGTCTCCGGACAATCAGACACCTGTCCACGTCCGTCCCCCGGAACTGGGGAGGGGCGGCTGCGCCAGAACGCCGCGGCTCACCCGCCGCGCGTCGCGAGCTCCAGCGCCGCCCCGCGCAGGATGTCGTGCTCGCTGACCTCGATCTCGTCGAGGTCGTAGGCGCGCATCGCCTCGAGCAGCAGCAGCACGCCCTGGACGATCGTGGGCGCCCGGTCGGGGTGCAGGCCGGGCACGTCGCGGCGCTCCTGCACGTCCATCGTCGCCAGGCGCGCGAGCAGCAGCTCGCACGTCGCGCGGGCGAGCCGGTGCCCGTGCACGCGGTCCGGGTCGTACGGCTCGAGCTCGAGTTCCATCGCCGCGCACGACGTCGCCGTGCCGGCCACGCCGATCCCGGCGGCGACCGCCGCCCGCAGCTCGGCGGGGACCGCGCCCGCGAAGATGCCGCGCACCTCCTCGGCGACGGTCGCGAGCTCCTCGGGCTGCGGCGGGTCGTGACGGATGTGGCGCTCGCCCTGCCGCACGACGCCCGCCTGGGTGGAGACGTGGAAGCGCAGGCCGTCGCGGTCGCCGACGACGAACTCGGTGGAGCCGCCGCCGATGTCGATCACCACGACCGGGCCGGGGGCGTCGCCGGGGCGCTCGCTCGTCGCGCCGAGGTAGGTCATGCGGGCCTCCTCGTCGCCGCTGAGCGTCCGGGCGTCGAGGCCGAACCGCTCGCGCACGGTCGCGGTGAACGCGGCGCCGTTGGTCGCGTCCCGGACGGCGCTGGTGAGCACGGCGAGGTTCGCGGTGACGCCGTGGTCGTCCGTCGCCCGCCGGTAGTCGGCCAGGCAGTCGACGACCCGGGCGATCGCGTCCGGGTGCAGCTCCCCAGTGGCGTCGACGCCCTGGCCCAGGCGCGTCACGGTGGAGCGGCGGTCCAGCTCGGTGACCCGGCCCGCGGCGGTGACGTCGGCGACGAGCAGCCGGGTCGAGTTCGTGCCGATGTCGATGATCGCGACGCGCATCGCGCGGACTGTAGTCCGTCGTCAGCGGCGGTCGGCCGGGTAGGGCATCGGCCGCCCGTCGAGCGCGGCGAGGAGGTTGTCGACGGCCCGGTCGGCCATCCGGCCGCGCGCGGCGTGGGTCGCCGAGCCGACGTGGGGGAGGACGAGCAGGTTCGGGGCGTCGAGCAATGGGTGGTCGTGGGGGAGCGGCTCGGGGTCGGTCACGTCCAGCGCGGCGGCGCCGAGCTGCCCGTCGTGCAGCGCCGCGGCCAGCGCGTCCTGGTCGACGAGCGCGCCGCGGGCGGTGTTGACGAGCAGGGCGCCCTGCGGCAGCCGGCGCAGCAGGGCGGCGTCGACGAGCCCGCGGGTGCGCTCCGTGAGCGGGCAGTGGAGGCTCACGACGTCGGCCCGGGCCGCGGCGGCGTGCAGGTCGTCGCCGCGGCCGACCGGGAGCACGTCCATGCCGAAGGCGGCGGCCCGCTCGTGCACGGCGCGCCCGATGCGGCCCGCGCCCCCGACGAGCACGAGCCGCGCGCCGCGGAGCTCCAGGCCCAGCCAGCCGGCGGGCTCCCACGTGCGCCAGCCGCCGGGACGGCGGACGGCCGCCGCAGCGTCGGGCAGCCCGCGGGCCGCGGCGAGCAGCAGCGCCATCGTCAGGTCCGCGGTCGCGTCGGTGAGCACGTCGGGCGTGTTGCCGACCGGGATCCCGCGACGGGCGGTCGCGTCCAGGTCGACGTTGTCGACCCCGACCGCGTAGTTCGCGACGGCGCGAAGCCCCGGGGCGGCGTCCAGCAGCGCGTCGTCGACGCGATCGGTGAGCAGGCACAGCAGGCCCTCCGCGCCCGCCACGAGGGCGCGCAGCTCCGTGGCGGAGGGCGGCAGCGGGCCCGGCCAGACGCGCAGCTCGTGCCCGGCGGCGACGAGCCGGTCGAGTGCGTCACCGGGCAGGCGGCGGGTCACGGCGACGAGGGCCACGCGGCCGATGCTCGCAGTTCAAGCGCGTCGGCGCCCGGCCGACTATCGCGTGGGACGCGCATTCCGCCGGCGGCGGCCCGCGCACATGAGACCACCGCAGAAGGGAACGAATTGTTCAACAGGAAGAAGGCCGGAAGCGACCCCGCCTTCCGTGACCTCAAGGCCCGGCTCGAGAGCCTCGACCAGAACTGCCTGTCCGGGCTGCAGCGCGGCCTGGCGGCGATGAGCACCGGTGACCTCACGGTCGAGGTGACCCCGGTGACGACCCCGATCGAGACGCGGTCGTCCGACCCCGACGTGCAGGCGCTCGTCGACCTCTTCAACACGATGCTGTCGCGCGCCCAGTCGACGCTCGGCTCCTACAACGCGACCCGCGGCGAGCTGCGCGAGGCGCTGGGCGACCAGTCGTGCCTCGGCGACCTGCGGGCACGGCTGCGCTCGCTCAACGACAACTGCCTGACCGACCTCGAGGCGGGCGTGCGCGCGATGCAGTCCGGTGACCTGACCGTCCAGGTCGACCCGGTCACCACGCCGATCACGGCGGCGGACGGCGCCGCCGTGGGCGAGCTCGCCGTCGTGTTCAACTCGATGCTCAGCCGCGCGCAGAGCGCCCTCGTCGCCTACAACGCCACCCGCGAGGACCTGCGCGGCGCGCTCGGCGACCACTCGGTCCTCGAGCAGCTGCGCAGCCGCCTGGCGAGCCTCAACAGCAACTGCCTGACGAACCTCCAGGTCGGCCTGCAGGCGATGAGCGAGCACGGCGACCTGTCGATCGAGGTCCACCCGGTCACCACCCCGGTGGAGAGCGAGACCGGCGCCCCGATCGGGGAGCTCGGCGAGATCTTCAACGGCATGCTCGGCCGCGCGCAGAGCTCGCTGGAGGCCTACAACGTCATGCGGTCGCAGCTGTCCGGCTTCGCGGACTCGGTCGCGCTCGTCGCCGACGGCGACCTGTCGGTGAGCGTCGCCACGAAGGGCGAGGCGGACGTGCTCGGCCACGCCTTCCACGACATGACCGACCGGCTCGGGGAGCTCGTCGGCGAGCTGACCGAGATGGCCGCCGAGCTCGGCGGCGCGTCGCAGCGGATGGCGCAGACCAGCGACGAGGCCGGCCGGGCGATCGGTGAGATCGCGCAGGCGGTCGGCGAGGTCGCGCACGGTGCCGAGCGGCAGGTCCGCACGGTCGAGAGCGCGCAGCGGATGACCGAGGAGATGGTCACGGCGACGCAGTCCAGCGCCGAGAGCGCCGACGAGGCGACGAGCGCGGCCCGCGCGGCGCGCGACGTCGCGCACGAGGGTGCGCAGGCGGTCACGCAGGCGACCGAGGCGATGAGCGCGGTGCGCGAGTCCTCGGAGGCGGTGAGCGGCGTGATGGGCGATCTGGCGAAGAAGAGCGACCAGATCGGTGGGATCGTCGACACGATCACGAACATCGCGGAGCAGACGAACCTGCTGGCGCTGAACGCGGCGATCGAGGCCGCGCGGGCCGGGGACATGGGTCGCGGGTTCGCGGTCGTCGCCGAGGAGGTCCGCAAGCTCGCCGAGGAGTCCCAGCGGGCGGCCGCGTCGATCGGCGGGCTGATCACCGAGATCCAGGGCGAGACCCAGCGGGCGATCACCGCGGTGCGCGACGGTGCGCAGGCGACGGCGTCGGGGGCCTCGACGGTCGAGCAGGCGCGCGAGTCGTTCCTGCGGATCGGCGGGTCGGTCGACGACATGAACGACCGCGTCACGCAGATCGCCGCGGCGATCAAGCAGATCGCGGACGCCTCCAGCCGGATGCAGGCGGACATGAGCGACGTCGCGAGCGTCGCCGAGCAGTCCTCCGCCAGCGCCCAGCAGGTCTCGGCGTCCACCCAGCAGACGAGCGCCTCCGCCCAGGAGATCGCGACGAGCGCCGCCGAGCTTGCGGGGCGCGCGACCACCCTGGAGCAGCTCGTCGGCCGCTTCAAGCTCGCGTCGGTCTAGCCACCGACGCGCGGGGGAGTACCGCGTTCCTCGGGTGGTCCAGGCGCGTCCCCCGGTCCCATCGGGCCCGTCCTCTCCTCGTGAGGGCGGGCCCGACGCGTGCCTGCGCCCGGCGCCTCAGCGGCCGGCGCGCAGGGCGGCGCGGCGCTGGCGCGCGGCGCGGCGGTCGTCGGCCGCGCGGCGCTGCTCCTGCGCGCGCCTGACGGCCGCCCGGCGGCGGGCCAGTGCGCGCCGGCGGGCCGCGGCGCGGCGGCGCTCGACGGCCCGTGCGATCTCCGCGCGCGAGCGCAGCACCCGGACCGTCCGCGCGCCACGGCCGACGGGGGGCGAGCCCGGCCCGGTCGCGGCGGCCCGCACCGTGTAGCGGCCGCGACGCGCCGGCGTCCAGGCGATGCGGTGCCGGCCGCGCGGCAGCGTGGTGCGGCGCGACAGCACCACCCGTCCGCGCGCGTCGCGGACGGTCACCGACACGGCGGAGACCTTCGAGATCCACACCGCGACCCCGGTCGCGTCGCGCGCCCGTGGCCGCGACGGGACGCGCACCGTCACGCGGGTCGGCTCGCGCTCGTAGCGGCGGAACCGCCGTGCCGCGCTGCAGTAGCGTCGTCCGGCGTCGCGCTCGCAGAGATCGGCGAGGAAGCCGGTGACGAGCCGGTGGTAGCCGAGGCTCGCCTCGCGACCCCCGTCGCTGTAGCGCGACCATGCCCCCGTGTCCGCCTCGCGCAGCTCGACGCGCGCGGCCCGCTCCCCGCGCCGGTACAGGCGCAGCGCCTCCCCGGACTCGGCGAGCGAGGCGAGGTCCCGCAGCCCGGTCAGGGCGCGCAGGTGCCCGTTGAGGATCCGCAGGCTCGGCTCGGTCGAGTACATGACGAAGTGCGACCCGCCCGGTGCGCGCGTGGAGACGCCGAACGGCGCGCGGCGGTCGAACGCCCGCAGCGCCGCGCGCGCCCGCCGGGTGTCCGGGCGCGAGCGCAGGACCGTGCCGGTGCGGGTGAGCGCCTGGATGGCGGTCCCCCTGCGTCATCGCGCTGATCCACGGGGCGCGCGCGCCGCCCCAGCGGAAGTAGCTCTCGAACCGCAGCACGCCGTCACGCCGCACGCCGAGCGCGAGCAGCCGGTCGACCGCGGCGCGCAACCGCCGGCGCGGGCAGTGCGCGCGGTCGCGCAGGCAGTGGCCGGAGAGCGCCGCGACGCGCCCCCAGCTGGCGAGCTGGTGCAGGACGAGGCCGCGGCCGGGCACGTAGCGCATCGTCACCGGGTCGCCGCCGCGCACGAGCGAGCGGCCGACGGCGGGGGCGCCACGGCGGGTCCACCAGTCCGTGTTGCGGCGCAGCGTCAGCAGCACGGCGGGCAGCCGGTCGGTGGTCAGGACCCCGTCGGCCGCGAGGTCTTGCGCGACCCGCAGCGCGGCACGCTGCTCGGCGCCGCGCGGCCCGCCGAGCCACCGGGCCGCGGCGCGGGCGTCGGCGAGCACGCGGCGCTGGGCTGCGTACCCGGCGCGGTCGGTGCGGCGGGTCAGCCAGGCGCGGCGGATCACCGCGTCGACGGTCGCCGACCCGCGCAGCCGTCGCAACTCGGTGCGACGCACGCGCCGGTCGACCGCGCGCGCCGCGGTGGCGACGTCGCGCAGCGCCTCGGTCGTCGCGGTCACGGTGGCGGGCAGCAGCGGCAGCGGCAGCGGCCGGGGCGCGTCGGGGGACGGCTCGGGGCCCGCGCCGAGAAGCGCGAGCGAGCACAGGGCCAGGAGGAGCAGGTGGAGCGGGCGCCGACGGGACACGACGATCTGCGAGTCCTATCGGCAGGTGCGACGTGGTGCGCCAGTCCGTCCCCGTTCGTGAGAGGACTCTCATGGAAGAGGCGTGACCTCCGGGGCCCGAGCCCGTCTCAGGGACATGCCCCACGTGCGAACCACCCTCACCTCCGCCGCCGCGATCGCCGCGGTCGGCCTCGCCGGCGCCGGCGTCACCGGCGCACTCGGCGCGTCCTCGACCCAGTCCCCCCGCTCCGCCCCGATCTCCGCGACCGTCGACGGCTTCGCCGCGGTCAAGGGACAGGGATCGGTCCGGCTGATCTTCCCCACCCGCTGGACGGCGAAAGCGTCGAAGACCGCCCTGACCGTCACGAAGGCCAGCGACACCTGCACGTACACGGTGACCGCGAAGGCCGACTTCGTGCTCGTCGACCGCGGCGCCGACGCGCAGGCGCTCGTGCAGGCGGCCACTCCCGGCACCGGCCCCTACGTGCTCGACGCGGGCACGCGCGGCACCAGCGCCTGGCGGGTCGTCCGGCGGCCCCGGACCGACGGCCGGACCGAGCTGCAGGCGATGCGGATCACCCCGACGGGCGTGACCGCCGGGCGCCAGACCCCGACGCCGGCGGGCAAGCAGGTCTACCTGCGCACGACCGTCCGCGCGCTCGACCGCCCGTCCGACGAGTGCCACACCGGGACCTACCGGGAGTCGCTCGGTCCCGCGATCGGGGACGCGCTGGCGACCCAGACGTACCAGGGCTTCATCCAGAAGCGCTAGCGCCCGCGCGCTCGTGCGCGGTGCGCAGCCCCTGGAGCAGCACCTCCGGGGGCTGGGCGCCCGTGAGGCCCATGCGCCGGTCCAGCACGAACGCGGGCACGCCCTGCAGGCCGAACTCGACGGCCTGCTCGATGTCCGCGTCGACGGCGGCGGCGAACTCGTCGGAGCCGAGCACCGCGTCGACGCGCTCGGGCGGGAGCCCGGCGTCGACCGCGAGGCGCCGCAGCGTCGCCGGGTCGCCGAGGTGCTCGCCGTCGGCGTGGTAGGCCTGCAGGAACGCCTCCTTGAGCGCGTCCTGCCGACCGCTCTCGTGGGCGAGCTGCAGCAGGCGGTGCGCGTCGCGCGTGTTGGTCATGCGCACGCGGTCGGGGTGCATCTCGATGCCGGCCTCGGCGGCCATGGCGACCATCCGCTCCTGCATCTGGCCGGCCTCCTCGAGCGACCGGCCGTACTTGCGGGCGAGGTACTCGGTCGAGGTCGCCTGCGTCGTCAGCGGCGCGTCGGGCGCGAGCTGGAAGCTGCGCCAGCGCACCTCCACCTGGTCGGCGTGCTCGAACTGCGCGAGCGCGGCCTCGAGGTTGCGCTTGCCGACGAAGCAGAACGGGCAGGCGACGTCCGACCAGATCTCCAGGAGCATCGGCTCATCGTGACAGCTGCCCGACCTCGCCCTGGGCGATCGCGCGGCGCACCGCGGGCAGCACCTCGTCGCCGTAGAGCTCGATCGTCCCGAGCGGGTCGGCGCCTGCGACGTTCTGCAGGCAGACGATGTCCGCCCCGAGCTCGACGAGCTGCAGGACGCGCTCGACGTGCACGGTCGGATCCGTGCTGAGGATCAGCTTCTCGCGCAGGTCGTCGTCGCCGATCTGCGGGGCGGCGACCGCCTGGATCTCCTCCGGGGTGCCGACCGCGTCGCGGTAGACCTCGGGCGGCTGCGGGCCGCGCCAGCCGCGCGACCCGTCCAGCAGCGCCGTCTCGTCCCGGGCGTAGGCGATGAGGCCCTGGAGGATGAGCTTCCCGGGGTCGCGGCCGTGGCGCTGCGCGGACTCGCGGTGGGCGGCGAGGATCTCCGGCACCCGGTCGGGATCCCCCAGCGTCCACAGCCCGTCGCCGTGACGGCCGGAGATCTCCGCCGCCTGCGGCCCGAACGCGGAGACGTAGAGGTCCGGCCGGCGGTCGGCGCGCGAGTAGAGCTTCGCGTCGCGGACGGCGAACCAGCCGTGGTCGGCGGTGACCCGCTCCCCGGCCCACAGGCGGCGGATGACGTCGAGCGCCTGGTCCATGCGCTCGATCTGCTCGGCGGGGGAGGGCCAGTCCGCGCCGCAGGGGATCTCGTTGAGCGCCTCGCCGGACCCGACCCCGAGGAACACGCGACCGGGGAAGAGGTCCTCGAGCGTCATGAACGTCTGCGCGACGACCGCCGGGTGGTAGCGGTGCACGAGCGCGGTCACGCCCGTGCCGAGCCGCCGGGACGACGTCGCCTGGCCTGCGGCGCCGAGCCACGCCCACGCCTGACCGGACTCCCCCTCCGGCCACCACGGGGCGAAGTGGTCCGAGCAGCCGATGCCGTCGAAGCCGGCGGCGTCCGCGGCGATCGCCTGCTGCAGCAGCTGGGACGGGGTGAACTGCTCGTGGGACGCGGCGAAGACGAACTCTGGGGTGGAGGGGGTCATGTCCCGGGGGTGCCCGGGCACGCACCGCCTACGCGTCGCGCGCGCTGCCGTCGGGGAGCGGGACGATCGACTTCACCAGCGTGCCGGTGGCCACGAGCCGGTCGCCGTCGTAGGCGCGCGCGCCGCAGAACGCGAGCGTGCGCCCGATGCGGTCCAGGTGCCCGACGAACCGCACGGTCGCCCCCTCCGGCACCGCGCGGGCCAGTGACGCCTGCGCCGTGTGCGTGACCGCGTTGGTCCCCGGTCGCAGGTGCGGCACCACGGTCAGGTACGCGGCGACGTCCAGCAGCGTCGGCACGAGCCCGCCGTGCAGCACCCGCTGCGGGTTCAGGGCCAGGCCGCGCACCGGCAGCAGCAGCCCCTGCGTCGGATCGTCCGGGTCGGCGAACCGCACCTCGAGCGCCCGGTGGACGGGGACCTCGAGCACGGTCGCGAAGCGCGCGGCGAGCGCCGCCGGGTCGGGACGATCGGTCATCCGGGCATCCTCGCCGATCCCGGCTTTGCTATCGTCCTCTGTCCGCCGCGGGGTGGAGCAGTCTGGTAGCTCGTCGGGCTCATAACCCGAAGGTCGCAGGTTCGAATCCTGCCCCCGCTACTTGGTTCGTTCCTCAGAACGAACCAGCACGGAAGCCGCCTCTCGCCGGGCGGCTTTCGCCGTTCTGGGGTCTGCCCGGGGCTGTGAGGGCTGCTGCGATCGGATCCATCCGCCGCCGACCGCGAGGGTCGCGCCCCTGCTGTCGTCGTCCGTCGCGCGCGTACCCGCCGAACTTCGGACGATGTGTACGAGGTGCGCTACGCTGGGTCCATGACTGAGGCAACATGCTGTCCGGACGGACTGTCCTGCCGCGCGCTCGGGGGCCGTCCATGAGGGACGCGGTGATCGTGGAGGCGGTTCGCACGCCGGTCGGCAAGCGTGGCGGTGGCCTGTCCACCGTCCACCCCGTCGACCTGTCGGCGCACCTCCTCGGTGCGCTCGTCGATCGCACGGGGGTGGATCCGGCCGTGGTCGACGACGTCATCTGGGGGGTCGGGGCGCAGGTCGGTGACCAGTCCTTCAACGTCGCGCGGAGCGCGGTCCCTCGCGGCGGGCTGGCCGGAGGAGGTGCCGGGCGTGTCGCTGGACCGGCAGTGCGGCTCCTCGCAGCAGGCGGTGCACTTCGCCGCCGCCGGGCTCGTGAGCGGCCAGTACGACGTGGTCGTCGCGGGTGGGATGGAGTCGATGTCGCGGGTGCCGATGGGTGTCTCGGCGGAGGGCGGCGAGCCGTACGGGCCCGGTCTCCTCGCGCGCTACGACGGCATCGTCCCCAACCAGGGCGTCGGCGCCGAGATGATCGCCGAGCGCTGGTCGCTCTCGCGCACGCAGCTCGACGAGTACGCGCTGTCCTCCCATGAGCGCGCGGCCGCGGCGATCGACGCGGGGCGCTTCGCGGCCCAGATCGCGCCCGTGACGCTGGGCGACGGGACGGTCATCGACACCGACGAGGGCGTGCGCCGCGGCGGCACGGTCGAGAAGCTCGCCCAGATCCGCTCCGCCTTCACGGAGGACGGCACGGTGACGGCGGGGAACGCCTCGCAGATCAGCGACGGGGGCGGCGCGCTGCTGATGACGACGAGCGAGCGCGCGCGCGAGCTCGGGCTGACGCCGCTGGCGCGCGTCCACACCGCGGTGATGGCCGCCACCGACCCGGTGATCATGCTCACGGCGCCGATCCCGGCGACGGCGAAGGCGCTCGCGAAGGCCGGGCTGGGTCTCGAGGACATCGACGTCTTCGAGGTCAACGAGGCCTTCGCGTCCGTCGCGCTGGCGTGGCTCGCCGAGACCGGCGCCGACCGCGAGAAGCTCAACCCCAACGGCGGCGCGATCGCGCTCGGGCATCCGATCGGCGGCTCGGGCGCGCGGATCATGACGACGCTGATCCACCACCTGCGGGACACCGGCGGCCGCTACGGGCTGCAGACCATGTGCGAGGGCGGCGGCATGGCCAACGCCACCATCATCGAGATCCTCTAGGAGGGGCATGTCCCAGGAACTGCAGGGCAAGGTCGCGATCGTCACCGGCGCCGGACGCGGCATCGGCGAGCAGGCCGCGCTGAAGCTGGCCGCCGCCGGGGCGCACGTCGTGGTGAGCGACCGCGACGGGGACGAGGCGGGCGCGGTCGCCGCGGCGCTGGCGACGCCGGGGAGCGCGCACGTCGGGGACCTCACCGCCGACGGCGTCTGCGACGCCCTCGTGCAGCACGCGGTCGACACGTTCGGCCGTCTCGACATCGTCGTCAACAACGCGGGCTACGCGTGGGACGGTCCGATCCACAAGGTCACCGACGAGCAGTTCCAGGCGATGCTCGACATCCACACGGTCGTGCCGTTCCGGATCCTGCGGGCGGCGGCGCCGCATCTGCGCGAGCCGGCGAAGCAGGAGCGCGCGGAAGGGATCGAGGTCTTCCGCAAGGTCGTCAACGTCGTGTCCCTCGCCGGCGTGATGGGCAACGCCGGCCAGGTCGCGTACGCGGCGGCCAAGGGCGGGGCGGTCGGCCTCACCCGGGCGCTGGCCAAGGAGTGGGGCGGCCACAAGATCAACGTCAACGCGATCGCGTTCGGGCTCATCGAGACCCGGCTGACCGCCGACCTCCCCGAGGCCGCGCGCCAGGGGCTCGCGACGCACATCCCGCTCGGTCGCGGAGCCACCGCCGACGAGGCCGCGCGCGGGATCTACTACCTGTGCTCCCCGGCCTCCGACTACGTCCACGGGCAGACCCTGAACGTGTCCGGCGGCCTGAGCGTGGGCATGACCGGCTGACCGCCGGTATCGACGCTGCGTCCTCGCGGGTGTCCCCGCGGAGACCGGACGACGGAGCGCGTCGGCGAGCACTGCGCTCCCGTGTGTCCGGGACGGTCGAGACGATCTGAGGCAGGTCCGGGCGCCCCGGGGGAGTCAGGTGCCGAACCCTGCCTCGCCGGTCAGTCCGCGCGCGCGGGCCTCCTCGATGCTGACGATCTCCCGGCCGAACGGCCGCAGGCTGACCGTCAGCAGCTTGAGGTTCGCGACGCCGAGCGGGATCCCGATGACCGTGAGGCACAGGAGCAGGCCGGTCAGGAGGTGGACCAGGGCGAGCCACCAGCCGCCGAGGGCGAACCAGAGCAGGTTGCCGGCCGTCGAGCCGGCCGTCTTCCCGGGTTGGGGGACGACGGTGCGGCCGAAGGGCCAGAGGGCGTAGAAGGCCATACGGAAGGACGCGACCCCGAACGGGATCGTGATGATGAAGACGAAGCAGACGAGTCCCGCGAAGGCGTAGCCCACGAACAGCCAGAAGCCGGCGAGGACCAGCCAGATGAGGTTGAGGGCCAGGCGCACGGCGGTTCGGTTCAGGCGCCGAGGATGCGCTGCTTCTCCCGGGCGAACTCCTCTTCGGTCAGCGCGCCGCGATCGCGAAGGGCGACGAGGCGCTCCAGCAGCTCGACGGTGTCGGCAGCGGCCGGCTCGGGCGTGCTGCCGCCGGTCGCCCGCCTGACGCTTGCGCGGCCGCCGGCGGCGACGATCTGCGCCCGCAGCCGTTCGGCGTCGGCCGCGGAGAAGGAGCCGAGCGAGGACGGGGCACGGTCAGCCAGGTCCTTGGCCTCCTTCAGCCCGAGTCCGGTGGCCTCACGGCAGACCTTGATGATCCGGATCTGCTGCTCGCCCGCGGCCTCGAGGACCAGCTCGTGGTCCCCCCGCGCCGGAAGGAACGCCGCCGAGGGCGTGGGGACGACCATTGCGCCGCCGCCGAAGGGATCGTCGCTCCGCTGCTTCCTGCGCCAGAACACGGCCCTGACCTTAGCCTGCGGGCACCAGCGATCGTGGACGTCGGCGAACCGCGCGGGAAACTCGGTCGGCGGCCGGGCTGGTCGGCCAGCATCTGCACGAGCTGCCACCAGGTTTGCGGCAATGTCCGAGGACGCGTCTTCCGACGCGACGAGACGGTCCCGGCGAGTACGTGCCGGACATCCCCGCCCCGAGGTCGTGAGGGACCGGCACCGCACCTGGATGGCTTCTCGCGACGAGCCGCTCCGCGGGGCCCGGGCCTACCGGTGCGCGGACAGCCGGTGGCGCGTGCCCGGCCGGCGGGCCCGGTGGCGCAGCTCGACGAGCCC
Source organism: Conexibacter sp. W3-3-2 (assembly GCF_009707605.1). Lineage (NCBI taxonomy): Bacteria > Bacillati > Actinomycetota > Thermoleophilia > Solirubrobacterales > Conexibacteraceae > Conexibacter > Conexibacter sp. W3-3-2. Next base: position 4,286,187 of record NZ_WLYW01000001.1, read on the forward strand.
GTCGCGCAGGCGCCGCATCGGCGGCGTCGCGCGGCGGCGGCGCTCGGCGTCGAGATCGGCGCCGCAGTAGGCGCAGCCCGCGGCGAACGGAGTGACGCGGCCCCCGCAGTGCGGGCAGGTGTAGGCGTCGTGCACGGAACGGCCCTCCAAGGGTGGGGTGACAGGACGGTGCCCGCAGCGTCGCGCGCCGCGCCCGGCCGCGGAAGGGGCCCATCGGGGTGCGTGGGGGACCGTCCGCGGTCGGCCGATCGACCGACGCTCGCGCGCCGACCGGCGGCGTCGTCCACGGCCGCGGTCGGTGGTAGACATCCGCGGATGAGCCAGCGCGTCCGGGTCGTGGTCGCCGACGACCATCCGCTGTTCCGCGACGGGATGGTCCGCGCGATCGAGCTGCGCCCGTCACTGGAGCTCGTCGGCGAGGCGACCGACGGCCGCCAGGCGCTCGAGCTCGCCCGCGAGCTGGCGCCCGACGTGCTGCTGCTCGATGCGCGGATGCCGGAGCTCGACGGCCTCCAGGTCCTGCAGGCCCTGCGCCGCGAGCAGCGGCCGGTGCGCGTCGTCATGTTCTCCGCCTTCGTCGACGGCCCCGTGGTGCACCAGGCGCTGGCGGGCGGTGCGGTCGGCTACCTGCCCAAGAGCGCCGAGCGCGACGAGGTCTGCGAGGCGATCGAGGCGGCCGCCCGGGGCGACTCGACGCTGCACCCGAGCCTCCAGGGCGTCCTGCTCGAGCAGCTGCGCGCCCAGGGCGTCGACGACGACCGTCCCGTCCTGACCGACCGCGAGCAGGAGATCCTCGTGCTGATCGCCGAGGGCCTCAGCGCCCCGGGGGTCGCGGCGCGGCTGCACCTCGCGCCCGGCACGGTGAAGACCCATCTGGGCCACCTCTACGAGAAGCTCGGCGTCTCCGACCGCGCGGCGTGCGTCGCCGAGGCGATGCGTCGCGGCCTGCTGGAATGACCGCCGACCGGGCCTCCGAGGTCCGCGGGATCGCGCTGCTGCGGCTCGCGCTCGTGCCGGTCGCGCTGCTGGGGACCGCCACCGCCGAGCCCGACGCCACCACGGGCGCGTATCCGTGGGTGATGGCGGCGTTCGCGCTCTACGCCCTCGCCGGCCTCGTGGTCGTCCTCGCCCGGCGCGGGGCGGCGTTCACCGGGACCGGTCAGGCGTTCCTCGACCTCGTGCTGCTGGCGCTCGTCGTCTACACCAGCGGCGGTCCCGCCTCGCCCCTCACCTACGTGTTCTTCGTGCTGCCGATCGCCGCGGCGCTGCGGCTGTCCCCGCGGCTGACCGCCGCCTGGTCGGGGCTCGCCGTCCTCGCCTACCTCGCGGTGACGCTGCCGCATCCGCGCACGACCCTGCCGGGGGACTGGCAGCTCGTCGCCGCCGACAGCGCCGCGCTGCTCTGGGTCGCGGGCGCGGCCGTGATGCTCTCGGTGCTCGTCGGGCTGCGCCAGCGGGCGCTCGCCGAGCTCGCCGCCACCCGCCGCGCGCTCGTGCAGCAGACCCTCGACGCCGAGGCCCGCGAGCGCCGCCGCCTCGCCGAGCAGCTGCACGACCACGCGATCCAGAACGTGCTGCTCGCCCGCCAGGAGGTCACCGACCTCGCGCGCGGCGTGCCCGGCGCGCAGGAGCGCCTGCGCGCGGCGCTCGACGAGACCGACCGGCAGCTGCGCCGGGAGGTCTTCCAGATGCACCCGCTCGGGCTCGAGCGGGCGGGGTTGACCGCGGTGCTCGAGAGCCTCGCCGACGAGGCCGCCGAGCGCGGGAGCTTCGCGGCGACCGTGACGGTCGCGCCGGAGGTCGAGCGCACGGGAGCGTCGGAGCTGCTCGTCAGCGCCGCGCGCGAGCTGCTCGGCAACGCGGCCAAGCACGCGCACGCGACCGCCGTCCGCGTGACCGTGGCGCCGGAGGGGGAGGACCTGGCGCTGACGGTGGCGGACGACGGTCGCGGCATCCCGGACGGCCGCCTGGAGTCGGCGGTCCGGGACCGGCACATCGGCGTGGCCGCGTTGATCGAACGGGTGCGGGCCGCGGGCGGGGAGCTGCGGATCGTCACCGCCGAGGAGACCGGGACGACGGTGCAGGTCCGGGTGCCACCCGGTGGCCCGGACGCTCAGGCGGGACGGCGGCGCGGCGGATAGACCGCGTCGTGGGCCCGCCGGGCCTGCTGGATGTGCGAGCCGAGCTCCGCGAGCCGCTGCTGCAGCGGCCGGGCGCCGGAGACGAGCGCGCGACCGTCGCGACGGATCGCGAGGCGGTTGCGGTCGAGGCGATCGGCGATGGCGTCGGGGAGGGGCATGGGGGGCGTCCTTTCGGGAGGAGGTGGACGGTCACAGCCTCCCGCCGGCGCACCCGGTCCGGCATCCGCCGATCGGCAGATCCTCCGGGGTGCGCGGCGTCGGTCGATCGGCCGACGATCGTCGCGTCCGGGGCGGGCCGGGCGGCCCGGTCGGCCTCGTGCGGGGCGAGGACCGGTGCGTGATACTCGCCCGACGATGCGCCTGACCCCGCCCACCGGCCCGCTCGGTCCCCTGCTCGGCGCGGGCGGCACGGTCGCGCGCAGCGGGGCGCTGCGCCCCGTGCGACCGGACCGCCCGCTGCGCGCCGCGCTCGCCGTCCGCGGGGCCGGCGGGGCGCTGGCGTCCGCCGCCGCGCTCGGCGCGGCGCTGTGGGCGCCGCGTGCCGCGCTGCACGACGAGCGTGGGACGCTCACGCAGGAGGAGCTCGACGCCGACGTGCGCGCGCTGGCCGCCGCGCTGGCGGTCCGGCTGCCCGCCGCCGACGCCCGCGTGGGCGTGCTGTGTCGCAACCACCGGGGCTTCGTCGTCGCGGCGCTCGCCGCGTCCCGGGTCGGTGCCGACCTCGTGCCGCTGAACACCGACTTCGCCGGCCCGCAGCTGCGCGCCGTGCTCGATCGGGAGGGCGTGCAGCTCGTCGTCCACGACGAGGAGTTCGCCGGACTGCTGGACGGCTTCGCCGGCGCGCGGGTCGTCGCCTGGCACGACGGCCCGGTCGCGGGGGAGACCGTCGACGACCTGCTCGTCGAGGGCGCGGGCCTCCCGGCGCCGCGGGGCGCGCGCGGGAGCGGCCGCGTCGTGCTCTTGACCTCGGGCACGACCGGGGTGCCCAAGGGGGCGCCGCGCACCTCGTCGGCGACCCCGCTCGCGCTGCTCGCCGCGGCGCCCGCCGCGGTCGACCTGCTGGCCCGGATCCGGCCGGTGCCCCGGGCCGGCGCGCCGCTGCTCGTCGCGCCGCCGCTGAACCACATGTTCGGGCTCGCGGCGATGGTGGCCGGGCTCGCCGCCGGGTCCCCGCTGGTGCTGCAGCGGCGCTTCGACCCCGCCGCGGTGCTGGCGGCGCTCGCCGACCACCGTGTCGGGGTGCTGTGCGCCGTGCCGACGATGCTGCGCCGGCTCGTCGACGTCGACGACGCGCGGCCGCTGCCCGAGCTGCGGGTCGTCGCGTCGGGGGCGGCGCCGCTCTCCCCGGACCTCGCCGGCCGGGTCATGGACCGCTTCGGGGCGGTCCTCTACAACGGCTACGGCTCCAGCGAGGTCGGGGGCGTGTCGCTCGCGACCCCGTCGGACCTGCGCGCGGCGCCCGGCACGGTGGGGCGACCGGTCCCCGGCGTGCGGGTGCGGATCCTCGACGCGGACGGTCGCGCGGTCCCGCCCGGGACGACGGGCCGGATCTTCGTCGGCAGCACGCAGCTCTTCGAGGGGTACACCGGGGGCGGAGGACGACCGGTGGTCGACGGCCTGATGGGCATCGGCGACCTCGGCCACCTCGACGACGAGGGCCGCCTGTTCGTCGACGGCCGCGACGACGAGATGATCGTGTCCGGCGGCGAGAACGTCTTCCCGCAGGAGGTCGAGGCGACGCTCGCCGCGCATCCGGCGGTCGCGGACGCCGCGGCGGTCGGCGTGGCCGACGAGGAGTTCGGCCAGCGGCTCGTCGCGTTCGTCGTCCTGCGCGGCCCGGTCACGGAGGAGGCGCTGAAGGACCACGTCCGCGCGCACCTCGCGCGCTACAAGGTGCCGCGCGCGATCACCGTCGTGGAGGCGCTGCCGCGCACCGCGACCGGGAAGATCCGGCGGGCGGCGCTCCCGCGCGACTGAGCGCTCAGGCGGCGGGGGGCTCGCGCACCGCGCGCGCGAGGTCCTGGAGCGTGCCGCGCAGCCGCTCGAAGTCACCCGGCGTGAGCCCCATCGCGGTCGCGACGCGATCGGGGACGCACGCCGCGGACTCCCGCAGCTCCTGCCCGGCGGCGGTGAGCTGCACGAGCACCGAGCGCTCGTCCTCGGGGCGGCGGTGGCGCTCCACCAGGCCCGTCGCCTCGAGCCGCTTGAGGAGCGGGGACAGCGTGCCGTAGTCGAGCTGCAGCGCGTCGGCGAGCTCCCGCACCGTGCGCGCGTCGCGCTCCCAGAGCGCGAGCATCACGAGGTACTGCGGGTAGGTCAGGCCCAGCGGGTCCAGCAGTGGCCGATACAGCGTCGTGACCGCGCGTGAGGCGGAGTAGAGCGCGAAGCACAGGGCCTCGTCGAGGGTGAGCGGTGGCGGGGCGGCCATCCCCGTATGGTACCTCCACGATTACATCGTGCACGATTGGATCGTGTGATAGGTTCTGACCCGCGCACCACCCACCCCCACGAAAGGCCTTCCCCGATGTCCGCACTCCAGATCCCCGGCTCCGACGTCGAGCTCCACTACGAGGTCGTCGGCGCCGGCAAGCCCGTCGTCCTGATCCACGGCTGGCCGCTGAGCGGCCGCTCGTGGGAGCCGCAGATCGCCCCGCTCGTCGACGCCGGCTTCCAGGTCATCACCTACGACCGCCGCGGCTTCGGCGACTCCTCCCAGCCGTGGGACGGCTACGACTACGACACCTTCGCCGGGGACCTCGACGCGCTGCTCACGCACCTCGACGTCCGCGACGCCGCGCTCGTCGGCTTCTCGATGGGCGGCGGCGAGGTCGCCCGCTACCTCGGCACCCGCGGCAGCGAGCGCGTCCGTGCCGCCGTGTTCGCCGCCGCGGTCCCGCCGTACCTCTACAAGAGCGACGACAACCCCGACGGTGGCCTCGACGACGCGACGATCGCCGAGTTCGAGGGCGGCGTCACCGGGGACCGGCTCGCGTTCCTCGAGGGTTTCGTGTCGAACTTCTTCGCCGTCGGCGACCGCACCGATCTCGTCTCCGAGCCGCTGAAGCACTACCTCTGGCGGATCGCCTCCGGCGCCTCGCCCAAGGGCACGCTCGACTGCATCGCCGCGTTCGGCCGCACCGACTTCCGCGACGACATCGCGAAGATCGACGTGCCGACGCTCGTCATCCACGGCGACAGCGACGCCATCGTCCCGTTCGAGGTCTCCGGCAAGCGCACCCACGAGACGATCGACGGCGCGCAGCTCGCGCTGATCGAGGGCGGCCCGCACGGGCTCAACGCCACGCACGCCGACGCGTTCAACGAGGCGCTGATCTCGTTCCTGCGCACGCTCGGCTGAGCCCGCGCGGCGAGTCGGCCGGCGCGCGTGCCCGCTCGCCCGGGCTCGGACCGGGCAGGCCGCCGTGCCCGCTGCTCGCGGGACCACGTCTGCGACGAGCTGGCGCAGCAACTGGCGGAGACGGTCAGCGCGCCATAGCGCGCAATCCACGGTTGCTTTCTCAAAAATTCCCCCCGTATATTCGTCCGTATGGGGGAGATGACCTACTCTGGAGAGGGATGCGGTCGGCTCGGCAAGGCGCTCCGCGCCCTCCCGGACGAGACGCTGGCACGGATGGTCGCCGCCGGGAACGACGACGCCTTCGCCGCCATCTACGCGCGCTACCTGCCGCGGCTGGAGCGCTACTGCCGAACGCTGCTGCGTGACGCCGAGGAGTCCCGCGACGTCGCGCAGGACGCGATGCTCTCGGCCTACCGGGCGCTGCCCGGCGCCTCGCGCGACATGACCTTGCGGCCCTGGCTCTACCGGATCGCGCACAACGCGGCCGTCGACGTGCTGCGGCGCCGCCGCGACGCGGTCTCCGTCGACCTCGTCGTGGACGAGATCGCGGTCACCGCCGTCGAGGAGACGGCGGACGTGCGCGACCGCCTGCGCGAGCTCGTCGGCGACCTGCGCCGGCTGCCGACGCAGCAGCGGGGCGCGCTCGTCATGCGCGAGCTCGACGGGCTCGGCTACACCGACATCGGCGACGTGCTCGGCGTCTCGCCGTCGGCCGCCCGCCGCGCGGTCGCCGACGGCCGCGCCGCGCTCGTCGACTTCCGCGAGGCGCGGTCGGCGAGCTGCGACGTCGTCATGTCGCGGATCAGCTCCGACGGGCGCACCGCGCACGGCCGCGTGATCCGCGCCCACCTCACCGGCTGCACCGACTGTCGCGACGCCGCGCGTCGCCCTCGCGACGCGGCGGCGCGACCTGCGGGTGCTCTTCCCGCTCGGCCCCGCGCTGGCCCTGCCCGTCCTGCTCGGGGCGGGCGCGGGCGGCGGCGCCGTCGCCACCGGCGGGGCGCTCACGCTCGGCACCGGGCTCAGCGCGAAGCTCGCCGCGGTCGTCGCGGTCACCGCCGGGGTCGGCGTCGGCGTCAACGCGCTGGAGTCCGAGCGCTTCGCGCCGCCCGTGCCGAAGGCCGCGGCCCCCGCCGCCACGCCGCGACCGGCGCCCGCCGTCCCGCGGAGCATCCTCGCGACCGCCACCCCGCTGGACAGCTCCTCGCACGAGCGCGCATCCGTCGCCCCGGCGCAGCACCGGGCGAAGGCGCGCACGCGACGCCGCGCGGTCGCCAAGCAGCGGACGGCCGCGAAGGCCCGGCGGGTGCGCGCCGTCGCGCGTCCGCGCTCCGCGCCGCGTCAGCCGGCGGTCACCGCCGTGCGCAGCGCCCGGCAGATCACGCGATCGAGCCTCCAGACCGCCCGCAAGGCGGCGGCCGCGACCGGCAACCCGACCGCCCGCAAGGCGACCGACTTCGGCACGCAGATCGCCGAGAAGGCCAGCGGCGACGCGCTGAAGCTCGTCGAGTCGATCCTCGGCGGCAGGCCCTAGAAGGCGGGCGGCGCAGGACGCCGCCCCCTCCGACGTTCGTCCAGCACGGGCGCGCCCACGGCGCGCCCGTCGTCGTCGTGTGGCCGGGGCGTCGGGGTGCGGAGGCCCACCACCACTGGACGTTCCCCGGGGACCTGCGACAGCCATCGCGGGTCCCGGCTCGGCGGTCGTGCGGCACCGTGAAGTACGGACTCCGAGCATCGGAGTCCGCAGGTGCCAAGTGCCACAAACCCCCTCACAGCGGGCGTGGCCGTTCGTGGTGGAAGGCAGTCGACCCCGCCCAAGGGTCGGCGGAACCCGCGGACCGCAGGATGCGGTCCAGTCCCAACGGAGGTCCACCATGAGGTCCAAGTCCCTGATCGCCGCGCTCAGCATCGGCGCAGCGCTCGTCCCGGCCGCCACGGCGCACGCGGCGACCCCGTCGACGTCCAGCCGGTCGGACGTCGCGAGCATCACCACGGCGCTGGAGCGCGCCGACCAGCAGGCGACCGCGCTGCGCCGCGCGGTGCGCCTCGGCGCCACCGCGCGCATCCGCATCACCCTGCGCGCCACCCAGGCCGCCGCCGCCCGCGCCGAGCAGGAGGTCCGCCGCCTGTCCGTCGCCCGTGACGGAGCCGACGCACCCGCCGCGGCCGACCTCGCGGTCGGCGCTCTCCTCGTCGTCGAGCAGCACACCGACGACGCGGTCCTGTTCACCGACCTCCTCGACGACGTCCGCGGCCGGCTGTCCGCGTCCTTCGCCGACGCGGTCGCGACCGCGATCGCCCGGCGGGAGGCGCTGCTCGCGCTCGTCGCCGAGCTCCAGCGGTCCGCCCCGCAGGACGTCCGCCCGCAGATCGCCGAGGCGGTCGTCGGGCTCACCGTCCGCGTGAAGGACCTGGCCGCCGCGCTCGCGCGCGTCATGCCCCGCACCGACCTCCCGACGCGGGTCAGCGCCAAGATCCAGGCGATCATCACCGGCCTGCCCGCCCGCGTGGACCGCGAGGCCCAGGTCTGGGGGAAGGTCATGGTCGACGTCCGCGCCGACCTGAAGACCCGCGTCTGGACGGTCATGGACGACCTCGCCCGCGCCATGGAGCGCCTCGGCGACCGCATGGACCGCATGGTCCGCACGGGCGCCAAGGCCACCGCCACCCTCCTGACGGGGCTCACCGCCTCGCTGGCGAAGGTCTCGGCGCTCCTCACCACCCCGCCCGCCCCGGCGGTCACACCGGCGCCCGCCACGGAGGGCGCGCCGGTGTCCGACGCCACCCTGGAGCTGCTGGCCTCGCTCCTGGTCCGCGTCGGCTGAGATGCGCACCGTGCCGGGCGGCCCCCGCCGCCCGGCACCGCGCAGGGGAGAGCACGTCGTGTCCATCCAACTCGTCGTCATCGACCGGGCCCAGCTCCTGTCCCACGCGCTCGGACGCGTGCTGCGGGACTGCCCCGACATCACGCTCGCGGGAAGCTGGCGTTCCGTCGCCGAAGCCCGGGCCGGGCTCACCTACCGGCCCGACGCCGTCGTCCTGATCGGCGCCGACCTGCTGGACCAGGAGCTGCCGGCGGCCCTCGAGGGCCGCACCGTCATCGCCTGGGTCAGCGAGCACGGCCCCGCCCCGGCGGCCCGGACCGTCTCCGCGGTCGCCCACAAGCGCGACGGCCCGGGAGCGGTGCCGTGCGCCGTCGCCCGCGCCGTCGGGCGCCGCCGTCCCTGGTAGGCCGGGACGGCACGTCGCAGGGCGAGGATCGCGATTTGCGATCCTCGCTGCATGTCCCCCCTCAAGCTCGTCCACACCTGCGTTCGCGTCCGCGACATCGACGCGTCGGTCCGCTTCTACGAGACGCTCGGCTTCGAGCGCCGCGGCCAGCTGAACTTCGACAGCGCCTACAACGTCTACCTCGGCCTCCCCGGGGAGGGGGACCAGCTCGAGCTCACCGTGAACGTCGGCCGCGAGGAGCCCTACGACCTCGGCGAGGGCTACAACCACGTCGCGCTGACCGTCGACGACCTCGACGCGACGCTCGCCACGCTGCGCGAGCAGCTCGGCGTCGAGCCCGAGAAGCCCGCCTACCGGCCGGGGGACCGCGACGACCTGCCGCGCATCGCGTTCGTCGCCGACCCCGACGGGTACCGGATCGAGCTCATCGACGGCGGCGCGTTCGCGACCCCGCAGGACGGGCCGCACCCCTCGGCGGGGTGACGGCGGCTCAGTCGCCGGAGCGGGCGCCGGCGAGCTTCGCGCTCGGGGCGCCCGCCAGGCGGATCCGGCCGACCTCGTCGCGGTCGAACAGGCCGCCGCCGTCGAGCGTCGACCCGGGCAGCTCCACGGCGCCCTGCTGCAGCGCGGTCCGCGCGGCGTCCTGCGGGATGTCGTAGAGGAGCGTCAGCGTCGCGCTGCCCCCGGGCTGCAGCGGGTAGATGTCGCGGTCGCCGTAGCGGAAGCCGGCGGAGCTCTCGGCGTAGGTGTTCTGGCCGATGACGAGGCTCGAGCGCACGGAGTTGACCGGCCGCGTCGTCTGGTTGGTCACGGTCACGCGGGCGACCACGAAGCGGCCGCGGGCGCGCTCGGGCTCGAGGAAGGACTCCGCCCGCGGCAGCACCTGGCGCGTCGACGCGCCCTCGAGCTTCGCGCGCAGCGCCGAGGTCTGCAGCACGGTGCCCGCGTTGGCCACCGTGATCCGGCGGCCGTCCTGCCAGCACGAGCCCTCGCGCGCACCGGTGAGGTCCAGGCGCTGCTGGGCGCACGTGCGGTCGCCGACGGGCACCTGCCGTCCGGCCAGCGCGGCGCGCACCGCACGGTCCAGGCGCTCGAGCACCTCCGGGTTGCGCGGGCCGGAGTAGGAGGACAGCTCGACCCCCTTCGGATACGTGCGCGTGCTCGCGCCGCCGGTGGCGACGGCGATCGCGCGGTCGTCGTCGTCCTCGTCGGTGATCCGGATCGCGAACGAGCCGTAGCGGGCGTCGGGGCGGTCGTCGACCCGTCGCAGGTTCGTCGTGCCGCCGTAGCTGCTGGAGACCGAGAGCTGCACGCCGGTCGCCTGCTCGAACGCGCGGCTGAAGGCCGCCGGGTCCACGGTCGACGGCGGGTCGTCCCCGTCGTCGCCGCAGCCGGCGACGGCGAGCGAGGCCCCGAGGAGGGCGAGCAGGAACGGGCGGTGCAGCGACGTGCGCATGCGGGCCGGAATTCCCTGGTGGAGGGGCGGGGAAACCCGCCCGGCGGGGCTCAGCGCGTGGCGCGACCGGTCACCGCGGCGGTCCGGGAGAGCGTCCGGCCGTCCGCGCGGACCCGGATGCGCAGCTCGCCGCGCAGGACGCGCGGCGCCAGGAGCTTCCGCCGCACCGCGGTCGGCACGCGCACGGTGACGTCCGCGACCCGGGCACCGGCGAGCTTCGCGGTGCCGGTGCCGATCGTGCGGGAACGCAGCCCCAGCGACCGGGCGGTCGCGGCGCTCACGACGAGCGTCGCGCGCGCGGAGCACGCCGTCGCGCAGGCGATCGTCGCGCGCAGCCGGCTGCCGCGCAGGCGCGGCAGCGCGAAGGTCCGGGCCGGGCGCGCGATCTGCGTGCGCAGGAGTGCGGCGCCGCCCGCCGGGGCGGCGAACGGGTCCGGGATCGCGGCGAGCGTGCGGCCGTTCGCGGCGACGCCCGCGGGCACGGTGCGGGCCGGGCGGACCTCGATCGTGGTGCGCGCGACGGCGCGGTCCCCGTCGGGCAGCGCGACCGCGGCGCGGACGGTCCGCCGGCCGGCGGCGAACAGCACCGGCGCGGTGGCCCCGGTGGCGTCGTCGAAGGCGCCGTCGCCGTCGAGGTCCCAGACGATCTGGCCGGCGGCCGCGGTGGCCGCACCGGAGGCGTCGGCGGTGAGCGTCACCGCGGTGCCCGCGCGCGGGCCGGCGACCGACGGGCGGATGCGCAACGTCGGGACGCGCGCGCGGATCCACTGGTTCAGGGCGGGGGCGCCGATGCGCGTGTAGACGCTCGGGATGCCCGGCGTCGCGCAGCCCTCGGAGGTGCCGTAGGAGACGATGCCGACGGTCGCGAAGCCGTCGCCCCGCGGGACGAGCAGCGGTCCGCCCGAGTCGCCCTGGCAGCTGTCGGTGCTGCCGCCGCCCGCGCAGACCTGGTTGGCGGGCTTGAACGTGTCGTTCCACGCGCGCGCGCACTCGTCGTCGGAGACCATCGGCAGCGGCGCCTCGAGCAGGACGTCGGAGCCCTGTCCGTTGGTCGAGGTGAGGCCCCAGCCGATGACCTTCGCGGCGGTCCCGGGCGCCCACAGGGCGGTCTCGTCCTCGGCGATGAGCGTCTGCGGCTCCTGCGGGGCGGGCGGGGCGAGGTGCAGCAGCGCGAGGTCGTTCTCGGTCGTGCTGGAGGTCCAGCCCTCGTGGCGGGTGACCGCGTCGACCGCGTAGGTCTGCCCGCCGCGGTCGGCCATGTCGCTGCCGAGCCGCACGGTGAACGCCGACGGGGCGAGGACCGCCCCGAACGCGTTGCCGACGCAGTGCGCGGCGGTGAGCACGTAGCGCGCGCTCACGAGCGTGCCGCCGCAGCCCGTGGCGACGAGCCCCTGGTCGCCGGTGACGTGGGCCTGCGCCGGCCAGGCTCCCGACGCGGACGGCGTGCCGCCGACGATCCGTGCGCTGTGGTCGGCCGCGCGTGCGTCCGTCGCGCCCAGGGCGCAGACGGCGAGCAGCGCGGCGGCGACCCGACCCGTGGTCCCGCTCATGGCCTCCCATGATGCCGGGCGCCGGCAACCGCCGCGCCGCACCGGGCACCACGACGGCCAAAGCTACATGGCCGTAACATTTGCGCGGTGAGCGACTACCCGCACCTCCTCGCCCCGCTGGACCTCGGCTTCGCCACCCTGCGCAACCGCGTCGTGATGGGCTCCATGCACACCGGCCTGGAGGACCGCCGCGCCGACCTGCCGAAGCTCGCCGCCTACCTCGCCGAGCGCGCCCGCGGCGAGGTCGGGCTCGTCGTCACCGGCGGCTACGCCCCCAACCGCCAAGGCTGGCTGCTGCCGCTGGCCTCGCGCATGACCGACAGCGCCCACGCCCGCCGGCACCGCCAGGTCACCGACGCGGTCCACGCCGAGGGCGGCCGGATCGCGCTGCAGATCCTCCACGCCGGCCGCTACGGCTACCACCCCTGGAACGTCAGCGCGTCGGCCACCAAGGCGCCGATCAGCCCGTTCCGCGCGAGCGCCCTGTCGACCGACGGCGTCCGCGACGTCGTCGAGGACTTCGCCCGCTGCGCCGCGCTCGCCCGCGAGGCCGGCTACGACGGCGTCGAGATCATGGGCTCCGAGGGCTACCTCATCAACCAGTTCCTCGCGCCGCGCACGAACCACCGCGACGACGAGTACGGCGGCGACGCGGAGGGCCGCATGCGGCTCCCGATCGAGATCCTGCTGCGCACCCGCGAGCTCGTCGGCGACGACTTCATCGTCATGTACCGCCTGTCGATGCTCGACCTCGTCCCCGACGGCCAGCGCTGGGAGGAGATCGTCGAGCTCGCCCGCGCCGTGCAGGCCGCCGGGGCCACGATCATCAACACGGGCATCGGCTGGCACGAGGCCCGCGTGCCCACGATCGTCAGCTCCGTGCCGCGCGGCGCGTTCACCTGGGTGACCCGCAAGCTGCGCGAGCACGTCGACCTGCCGCTCGTCACCTCCAACCGGATCAACATGCCCGACCTCGCCGAGCGGCTCGTCGCCGACGGCACCGCCGACCTCGTCTCGATGGCGCGCCCGCTGCTGGCCGACCCGGACTGGGTCGCCAAGGCCCGCACCGGGCGCAGCGACGAGATCAACACCTGCGTCGCGTGCAACCAGGCCTGCCTGGACCACGTCTTCCGCAAGAAGCGCGCCAGCTGCCTCGTCAACCCGCGCGCCGCCCACGAGACCGAGCTGCGGATCGAGCCCGCCGCGACCCCCGCCCGCCACGCCGTCGTGGGGGCCGGGCCCGCGGGCCTGGCCGCCGCCGTGACGCTCGCCGAGCGCGGTCACGCCGTCGACCTGTACGAGGCCGGCGAGCAGATCGGCGGCCAGTGGGACCTCGCCCGGCGCGTCCCCGGCAAGGAGGAGTTCGCGGAGACGCTGCGCTACTACGCCCGGCGCATCGAACTGCTCGCCCCACGGCTCACCCTCCACCTCGGGCACGAGGTCACCGCCGCGCAGCTGCGCGCCGCCGGCCACGCCGCGATCGTCCTCGCCACCGGCGTGCGGCCGCGCGTCCCCGCGATCCCCGGCATCGACCATTCCAGCGTGCTCGGCTACACCGACGTCCTGCGCGGGGCGCCCGTCGGCGAGCGCGTCGCCGTCGTCGGCGCGGGCGGCATCGGCGTCGACGTCACCGCCTTCCTCACCCACACCCGGTCGCCGACCCTCGACCCCGCGGCCTGGGCCGCCGAGTGGGGCGTCGCCGACCCGCAGGAGCACCCCGGCGGCCTCACCGCCGCGGCCGTCGAGCCGTCCCCCCGCCGCGTCACGCTGCTGCAGCGCACCGACGGGCGGATCGGCCGCGGCCTGGGCAAGACCTCCGGCTGGGTGCACCGCGCCGCGCTCGTGCACAAGGGCGTCGAGCAGCTCGCGGCCGTCACCTACGAGCGCATCGACGACGACGGCCTGCACGTCACCGTCGCCGGGGCGCCGCGCACGCTCGCGGTCGACCACGTCGTCGTCTGCGCCGGCCAGGAGTCCCGCACCGACCTGCTCGCGGGGCTCGACGGCCTCGAGGTCCACGTCGTCGGCGGTGCCGAGCGCGCGCAGGAGATCGACGCCAAGCGCGCGATCGACGGGGCGACACGGCTGGCCGCCCGGCTCTGAGCACCGGATCCGACCGGCGGTCCAGGGTGGCGCCCGGACCGCTCCCGTAGCCTGCGGCGGGTGACCACGAGGACGTTCTCCGACGACGAGCAGCTCATCCGTGGCGTGCTCGAGGACGTGATCCGCGAGGCCGAGGGGGAGGGCGCGCTGACGCTCCACCGGCGCGCGGTCGCGCTCGGCGACCGGCTGCGCGGCGGCGACGACGCGGCCGCCGACGAGCTCGCCGCGCTCGTCGCGGGCCTCGCGCCGGACGAGCTGCAGGTGCTGATCCGCTCGCTGACCCGGTGGTTCCAGCTCACGAACCTCGCCGAGGACAACGAGCGCGTGCGGCGCATCCGCGCCCGCGAGCTCGCCGAGGCCCCGGGCCCGCGGCGCGGGTCGCTGCGCGACGCGGTCGGCCGCCTGGCCGCCGACGGGGTCGATGCCGACGTCCTGCGGCGGCTGCTCGGCCGCGCCCAGGTGCAGCTCGTGATGACCGCACACCCGACCGAGGCGCGGCGCCGCACGACGCTCGAGAAGCTCGCCCGCGTGTTCGCCGTGCTCCGCGGACTCGACGAGCGGCGCCCGACCGTCGAGTCCGAGGCGGTCGCCGCGATGCAGCTCGCCTCCGCCGTCCAGGAGCTGTGGGGCTCCGACGAGATCCGCGCGGTCTCGCCGACCGTCCTGGACGAGGTCCGCACCGGCCTGCTGTACGTCACCTCGACGCTCGCGGACGTCGTGCCCCAGCTCTACCGCGAGCTCGAGGCCGCGATCGCCGAGACCTACCCGGACGAGGACATCGACGTGCCGCCGCTGCTGCGGTTCGGCTCCTGGATGGGCGGCGACCGCGACGGCAACCCGTTCGTGACGCCCGACGTGACCGTGCAGGCGCTCGCCGACATGCGCGAGGCGTGCCTGCGGTTCCTGCGCGACCGCGCGATGGACCTCGCCGCGCGCGTGTCGCTCAGCTCGCGGCTGGTCGGCGACCCGCCCGCGCTCGCCGACGTCCTCGCCGACGGCACCGAGCGGTTCCCGGAGCTCGCCGAGGGCCTGCGCCTGCGCAACCCCGAGGAGCCCTACCGGCGGGCGTTCACCCTGATCGCGCGGCGGCTCCGGGCCACCTGGGAGGGCGACCTCGAGGGCTACCGCGGTCCCGACGAGCTGCTCGCGGACCTCCGCGCCTGCCGCGACGCGCTCCAGGACGGCAACGGCCGCCACGTCGCCGCGGGGGAGCTGCAGGACGTCATCCGCCAGGTCGAGGTCTTCGGCTTCCACTTCATGCGCCTCGACGTCCGCGAGCACGCGGGCATCCACCGGCACGCGATCGGGGAGATCCTTGCCGAGCTCGGGCTCGAGCAGGACTACGCGCAGCGCTCGGTGGCCGACCGCTGCGCGATCCTCGAGCGCGAGATCGAGGCCCGCCGGCCCCTGATCCCCGCGGACACCTCGGGCTTCAGCGCCTCGACGCAGGAGACGGTCGAGACGTTCCGGATGCTCTACGCGCAGCGCACCGGGGAGCACGCGGACGCGCTGCTGACCTACATCGTCTCCGGCACCGAGACCCCGGCGGACCTGCTCGAGGTGCTGCTGCTGATGAAGGAGTGCCGGCTGACGAAGGCCGGGGGCGCCGGTGCGCTGATGCGCGTCGTCCCGCTGTTCGAGGCGGGGAGACGCTCGCCGCCGCGGGCGAGACGATGCGCACGCTCGTGCGGATGCCCTGCTACCGGCGGGCGCTCGCGGCGCTCGGCGACGAGCAGGAGATCATGGTCGGGTACTCCGACTCCAACAAGGACGTCGGCTACGTCGCGTCGGGCTGGGCGGTGTACCGCGCGCAGCTCCAGCTGGTCGAGGTGCTGCGCGAGCACGGGCTGCGGTGGACGTTCTTCCACGGCCGCGGCGGGGCCGTCGGCCGCGGCGGCGGGCCGAGCAACGTCGCGATCCTCGCGCAGCCGCCCGGCACGGTCGGGGGCCGGCTGAAGGTGACCGAGCAGGGCGAGGTCCTCTCGGACAAGTACTCGGTGCCGGAGATCGCCCATCGCGAGCTCGAGCTGACGACCTCGGCGGCGCTCCTGCGCGGCGCGGGACCCGGGGACGCCCAGCTGTCCGCGCAGCAGCGCGCGCGCTTCGAGCCGGTCCTCGAGGCGATGGCGGAGCGCTCGGCGGGCGTCTACCGCGACCTCGTCTACGGGGATCCCGACTTCGTGGCGTTCTTCCGCGCGGCGACGCCGGTCGACGAGATCTCGCGCCTGCGGCTCGGCTCGCGGCCGGCGAAGCGCCGGCAGACCGACCGGATCGAGGACTTCCGCGCGATCCCGTGGGTGTTCAGCTGGACGCAGGCGCGGATCGTGCTGCCCGCCTGGTTCGGGCTCGGCACCGCGTTGCGCGCCGCCCGCGAGGAGCACGGCGTCGAGCTGCTGCGCGAGATGGAGGCCGGCTGGCCGTTCTTCGCCGCGCTGCTGTCCAACGCGGAGATGGCGTGCGCGAAGGCCGATCCGGTGATCGCCGCGCGCTACGCGGCGCTCGTGCAGGACGCGGCGCTGCGGGAGCGGCTGTGGCCGCGCATCCGCGAGGAGCTGGAGCGCACGATCGCGGAGCTGCTGGCGGTGACCGGGCAGGACGCGCTGCTGTCGCGCGACCCGGTGCTGCAGCGGTCGATCGCGCGCCGCAACCCGTCGGTCGACCCGCTGTCGTTCGTGCAGGTGGAGCTGCTGCGTCGCCGCCGTGCCGGCGACGAGGACCCGGAGCTCGCGCGGGCGAGCTTCCTGGCGATCAACGGGATCGCCGGCGGGCTGCGGAACACCGGCTGATCCGGGATTCCGTCAACCGGCGAGCAACCCTCGAGCACGGGTCGAGGGTCGGGTCGCGGCGGGTCGGTGACCGCGGGATCGCCGTCCGGTGCTGGGATCTCCGGGTCGTCGCGAACCCTCTACCCATGATCGAGGGTTCCGGCGGTGGAGAACGACCGTGTCCCCTGGCGCACCGCGCGCACCAGCGGGTCCGTGAACGTCCGCGCGAGCCGCGCGTAGGCGCGGTCGTCGGGGTGGAAGCGGTCCTGCGCGACCTCGCCGCGCCCGAAGCTCAGCGGCACCGGCACGAGCGCCGGGTGCGCCTTCACGAGCGTCGCGACCTCGCCGAGCCGCCCGTACCCGGGGGTCGTCGCCACGAGCGTCCCGTGGGGGAGGGCGTCGAGCAGCTCGCGCGAGCGGTCGAGCAGCTCCGCGCGCAGGCTGCGGCGCAGCAGGTCGTTGCTGCCGATCAGCAGCGTCACGACGTCCGGCTCGACCGCGGCGTCCCGCAGCGCCGGGAGCTGGCGCTCGAGCACGTCGGCGGTCCGCGCCCCGCTGAAGGAGAGGTTCAGCACCCGCGTGTCCAGCCCGCGGTCGCGCAGCGCCACCTGCGCGCGCGGCACCCAGCCGCCCTGGACCGAGGACGCGCCGATGCCCTGCGACATCGAGTCGCCCAGCACGACCCACAGTGGCGCGGGATCCCGCTCGGCGAGCGTCTCGAGGTTCTGCGCGCGCCACCAGGCCGCGTACGGCCGCGTCTGCGCGGCGACCAGCCGCACGCCCGGCAGCGTGGCCTTCAGCGTCCGGCCCAGCAGCGTCGGGGACCGGTGGTTGAGGTTGTCGTACGCGAACTCCATCGCACGATGTTCGGGCGAGACGGCCCCGCGGCTCACCCGGCGGGCGCCCGGGCGTTCCGACACCCTGCCGCCGCGGCCCGTATCGTCAACCGCTGTCGCACCTCGTCCGGGCGACGCCGGTCATGCACGCACCGCTGCTGCTGCACCGCGACGCCGAGCTCGCGGCCCTCTCCGACGCCCTGCACCGCGCTCGACGCGGCAGCGGGGGCCTCGCCGTGGTCCGGGGCGAGCCCGGGGCGGGCAAGAGCGCGCTCGCGGCGGCCCTGGCGACCGCCGCCCGCGCCGCCGGCGTGGCCGTCGGGACCGGGCGCGCCACCGAGCTCGCCGCGCGCCGCCCCTTCGCGCCCGCGACGGCGGCGATCGGCGACGGCGCCCCCGACCTGCCTCGGCTCGCGGAGGCCCGGCGCGTGCTCGCGGCCGCCCCGCCCGGCGTCCTCGACGGCAGCGCCGACGGCGGCGACCGCGAGCTGTGGGTCGTGGACCAGCTCGGCGCCGCCGTCGAGGACCGCTGCGCCGGCGGCCCGCTGCTGCTCGTCCTCGACGACCTGCAGTGGGCGGACGCCTCCTCGCTGCGCGTGGTCGGACACCTCGCCGACGCCGCGCCGGGCCTGCCGCTGCTGCTCCTCGTGCTGACGCGACCGCCCGCGCACGACACGCCGGTCGCCCGCCTGCTGGCCGCCGGCCGCGCCCACGCGACCGTCGATCTGGCGCTCGAGCCGCTCCCGCCCCAGGGCGCGGTCGAGCTCACCGCCGCACTCACCGGCGGCGACCCCGGTCCGGCGCTCCGCGCCCACGTGGCCGGCTGCGGCGGCAACCCCCTCTACGTGCGGGAGCTCGTCGACGGGCTGCGCGCCGCCGGGCGGCTCGTCCGCGACGGCGACCGCGTCGAGCTCGCCGATGGCGACGGGCCGCTGCCCGCGACCCTCGCCGACCTCGTGCGCGCCCGGCTCGCCGCGCTCGACGGCGCGACCGTCCGCCTGCTCGAGCTCGCCGCGCTGCTGGGCACCCGGTTCTCCGCCGCGGACCTCGCGCTCCTGGCCGACCGGCCCGCCGCGCGGCTCTGGGAGGAGCTCGAGCCCGCGACCCGCGCCGGGCTGCTCACCGCCGAGGGCGAAGGGCTCGCGTTCCGCCACGACCTCGTCCGCGACGTCGTCGCCGACCAGCTCCCCGCCTCAGCGCGCGCCGCGCTGCACCTGGAGCTCGGCCGCGCGCTCGCCGCCGTCGGGGCGCCCGCGGGCCGCGTCGCCGAGCACCTCGCGCTCGGGGCCGAGCCCGGGGACCGCGAGGCGGTCGCCTGGCTGGCGCGCGCCGCCTCCGAAGCGGCCTTCGCCGGCCCGGACGTCGCCGTGGGCCTGCGCCGCACCGCCCTGCAGCTCGCGGCCCCCGGGGACCCCCTGCGGGGCCTGCTCACCGCGCAGCTCGCGTTTGACGTGATCGCCGCCGGTGACCGCGACGAGGGCGAGGCGCTCTGCCGCGCTGCGCTGGAGGAGGGCGTCCATCCCGACGGCGAGGGCGCACTGCGCCTCGGCCTGATGGAGTCGATGATGCTCCGCGGCCGGCTCCCCGAGGTGCTCGACCAGGCCCGCACCACCCTGGCGTCCCCGGGCGTCATGCCCGCCGACCGGGCGGTCGCGCTCTCCTGGCTGGCGATCGGCGCGATGTTCCTCGAGGGCGCCGACGTCGCCGACGCCGCGGCCGAGCGGGCCCGACGGGCCGCGGTGGAGAGTGGCGCGATCCCCGCCGAGATCAAGGCGCTGAACGTCCGCGGCCTGCTGGCCCGCCAGCGCGGCGACCTCGTCGCGCACGAGCGGTTCACCGCGGCCGCGGTCGCCGCGGGCGCCCGCGAGCCGACGCGGCCCGTGCTCGCGAGCCATCCGCACCTGCACCACGCGGTCGCGCTCGCCGACCTCGACCGCTTCGACGAGGCCCGCGCCCGGCTCGGGGAGGCGCACCGCGCCTACGAGCGGCTCGGCATGCGCGCCCCGGCGACTTTCCTGCACGTCTTCGGCGCCGCGGTGCTGCAGGCCGCCGGGGCCTGGGACGACGCGGTGACCGAGCACGTCGCCGCGATCGCGGCGGCGCGCGCGACCGGGGCCGGCTGGCAGCTGGACACGCTCGGTGCGCTCGCGGTCCTGCACGCCCGCCGCGACGAGCTGCCCGCGGCCCGCGAGCGCCTGGCCGAGATCGCGCGTCTGGAGGCGGCGGGCGCGGTCGCCCACGACGTCGCGGGTGCGACGCTCGCGCACGCGCTCGTGCTGGAGGCCTCCGGGAACGCAGACGCCGCGCTCGTGCTCCTCGACGCGCTGTGGGACGAGCTCGCCGCGGCGGAGCGCCCCGCGCTGCGCCGCCCGTTCGCGGTCGACCTCGTCCGCATGCTCGTCGCCCGGGGATCCACCAGCCGCGCCCTCGCGGTCGCCGAGGACGTCGCGTCGCTGGCGGCCGGGACCCCGCAGAGCGCGTCGCTGGCCGCGCTGGCGGACCACTGCGCCGCCCTGGCCCGCGGCGACGTCGACGGCCTGGTGGCCGCGGCGGCGCGCGCGAGCGCGGCCCCGCGGCCGTTCGAGGCGCTCGCCGCGTGCGCGGACGCCGTCGTCGCGCTGGCCGCGGCGGGACGCGCGGACGACGCCTCGCGGCTGGCCGACACGGGACTCGCCCACGCCGAGAGCCTCGGCGCCGCCCGTGAGGCGACCCGCATCGGCGGGGCGCTGCGCGCCGCCGGCCTGCGGCGCGGCGCGCGCGGGCCGCGGACACGGCCCGCCACCGGCTGGGAGTCGCTGACCACCGCCGAGCGGCGGGTCGCCGAGCTCGTCGCGGAGGGCCTGTCGAACCCGCAGATCGCCGACCGGCTCGTCGTCTCGCGCCGCACCGTGTCGACCCACGTCTCGAACATCCTGCGCAAGCTCGAGGTCGGCTCGCGCGTGCAGCTCGCCACGATCGCGGCCCGCCGCGACCGCCCCGCCTCCTGACCGCACCGAAAAGCGGACAGGGCGACGCCGGCCGCGTCCCCGACGGCCTGCGACGCCCCCTGGTCCGCGCCGACCCCCTGCCGGCACGGAAGCGTGTGCGCCGGGAGCCCGGACCACACGGGTGCTGACCCGCGATGGCGCCCGGGTCCCGCTGGACCACGCACTCCGGTGCGTCCGGGCACGCTCACCGGACGCCAAACTGGTCCACGGGACGCACCGAGGGGGGCCGGGCGCGTGCCGTGGAGCCGGGAGTATCGGGGCGGTCGCGCGGCGAGACATCGTACGGCTGACGTATCCGGCGGCCCCCCGGCCGCCCCGGGGCGTCAGCCGGTCGCGTCGAGGGTCTGCGGCACGGTCGTGAGCTCCCCCGAGGCGGAGGTCGCGGTGACGTTTAGGCCGACGCTCAGGCCCCGGCGGCCGGCGAGCGCGCGGCGGAGCCTCGCCGCCTGCGTGGCGCCCAGCGCGACCCGGCCGATCTGGGACTGCGCCGCGGTGAGCTCGAGCTTCAGCGGCGTGAGCGGCACCGACACGACCTTGCGGGCCTTCGCGCCCTTCTTCGTCGGTCGCGGCGCGGTCCGCTCGCGCACGGTGCCGGTGATCGCCACGGAGCAGACGGTGTCGCAGCGCAGCCGCAGCGGCAGGCTGCGGGTCCGCAGGATGCCGCTGGTCCGCAGCGCCGTGACCTGGAGGTCGGGGCCGGGGGGCGGGGGCAGCGTCGGCGCCTTCGGGGTCGGCGGGGTGCCGAGCGCCGGCAGCTGGCCGCACCCGGGCGGGGTGGCCGGGGCCGCGAGCGCGAACTGCTGGACGCGGTTGTTGCCGTTGTCGGTGACCGTCAGCAGGCCGTTGCAGTCGACGCTGACCCCGGTCGGGAAGATGAACTGCCCGGTGCCGGTCCCGCGCTCGCCGAGGGTCAGCAGCCGCTCGCCGTCCGGGCCGAACTGCTGGACGCGGTTGTTGCCGCGGTCGGCGACCCAGAGGTTGCCGGCCCCGTCGAGCGTCATCTGCGCGGGCGCGTTGAGCTTGCCGAGCTTGTTGCCGGTGCCGCCGAACTGCGCGGTCTCGGTCCCGGCCGCGTCGTAGACGGTGATCGCGTTGGCGCCGTTGGCGGCGTAGATGCGGTCCCCGGCGGGCGTCACGGCGACGCCGCGGACGGTGCCGGTCCCGGTGATCGCCCCGAGATAGGTGCCGCCGGTCGAGAACCGGGCCAGGCGGCGGTTGCCGGTGTCGGCGACGGTGATCGTGCCCTGCGCGTCGATCGCGAGCGCCGACGGGTCGAGCAGGCGGCCGGGACCGCTGCCCTGCGAGGCGATCGACCGCGACGGCTGCCCGGTCCCGCGCGGGAACACGAGGATCCGCGCCCGGCGCTGGTCGAGCACGTAGGCGTCGCCGGCGGCGTCGAACGCGACGGCGACCGGTCGCGGGAGCACGGTCGGTCCCGGGTTCGGGGAGCCCCAGCTCGTCACGACCCGACCGGTCGGGTCGAGGAACTCGACGCGGCCGTTGATGGCGTCCGTGACCGCGCGGAACCCGGCGGCGTCGGCCGCGACGCCCGACGGCTGGTTGAACTGGCCCGGCGCGCGGCCGCTGCGCCCGAAGCTCCGCAGCAGCCGCCCGCCGCGGTCGAACACGTCGATCCGGTCGTTGCCGGTGTTCGCGACGTAGACGTTCCCGGTGCCGTCGACCGCCAGGGCGCGGACGTAGGCAAGTCGCCCGGGCAGCGTGCCGAACGTGCCCCAGCGCGCGACGTAGCGGTAGTCCGGCGCGGTCCCGAACCGCACGATCCGGTGGTTGAGGTTGTCGGCGACGAACAGGCGTCCGGCGGTGTCGAGCGCGACGCCGTAGGGGAAGCTCAGCTGGCCGGGGCCGGCGCCCGAGCCGGCGCCGATCGTGGCGAGGAAGCGCCCGCCGGTGTCGTAGGCCTGGACCCGGTGGTTCTGGTCGTCGGCCACGAGCAGCCGGGTCTTGCGGACCGCGAGGCCCTTCGGGTAGGCGAGCTGGCCGGGCGGCACGATCTCGACGCCGTTGCCACCGTCGTAGGTGAAGCGCTGGACGCGGTCGTTGCCGCTGTCGGCGACGAACAGGTGCGTGGCGCTGGCCGCGAGCCCGCCGCCGGCGCCCGCGTCGTTGCCGCCGCCGCCGCCGAAGCGGAACTGGCCGACCGCGGTGCCGGAGCGGCCGAAGGAGGACAGCAGGCGGCCGTCGGGCGCGAAGCGGTCGATCCGGTTGCTGCCGTCGCCCACGAACAGCGTGCCGTCGGGGGCGGTGGCGAGCGCCCCGACCGCGGTCAGCTCGCCGGGCCGGGTGCCGGGGACGCCGATCTCGCGCTTGAACGTCCCGTCGGGGGCGAAGGCGTGGACGACGCGCGAGTGCTGGTCGCCGACGTAGACGGTGCCGTCGGGGGCGACGGCGATCGACTGCGGGAAGCGCAGCACGCCGCCGGAGCGCTGGCCGATCTCGGCGGCCGCGGTGTACGGGCACGGCGAGGCGCCCGGGCAGTCCGCGGCCCGGGCGCCCGGTGCCGCGACGGCGGGCGCCAGCAGGGCGGGGGCGGCGAGCAGCGCGAGCAGGCGCCGGCGTGACGGACGGGCGGACGGGCGGGGAGGCACGTCCTCCGCAACCCCACGGGGCCCGTCCGGTTGCGGCCCGCAACGTTCCGTGCAGCACCCGGAATCCGGAACAGCGACTGATGGTCGCGTTTTTCCAGGGACCGGTGCGGGTAGGCCACGTGCTGCCCGAGACCTCCGGTCCAGCGCCACTGGGCGGGCCGCCATGACGGCGACCCGTCGGCGGGCGGGAGGTCGGGTGGGCCCACCCCGGGCAGGCTCCCGGATCGGGTCTCGGCGGCGCGGTGACGCCGCCGAGACGGCCGATCCGTCAGGATCGGTGCATGTCCACTCCTGACGGCACCACCCGCAGCGTCCGCATCGGCGAGGACGAGCGGGGCGGATGGTCCTCGGACCGCCCGCGCCGGGACGGCAAGGCCCCCGAGGAGCGCGGACCCCAGGTCGCGGTCCGCTGCCGTGTGCTGCCCCCGTCGGACCGCCAGCGCTACACGCCCGGCAGCCTCGTCGTGGTCGTCACCGCCGGGGACCCGGCCGCGCTCGAGCGCTTCGCCGACGTCCGCATCGAGGAGAAGAACGCCGTCCTGTCGATGGCCCGCGTGCGCGAGCTCATCACCGGTCGCGTCGCCGACGACCAGCTCGAGGAGTCCGCCGCGAAGCTCCTCGACGCGGCCGTCGCCAAGCGCCTCGCCGCCGGCAACTCGACGGTCGTCCTGCTCGAGGACCTCACCCCGGAGTCGCGGCGACGATTCGTCGTGCCCGCCGCGAAGGTCCGCAAGCCCCGGCACCTGATCTTCGTCGACGTCCCGAAGGACCAGGTCGCCGAGGAGGACCGCGACACGGTCAACGCGCTGCGGCGCGCCGTCGACGGCGCCGACCTCGGCGAGGAGGGCTTCATGACCGTCCTGCGGCTCGGCGGCAGCGCGATCCACGAGCTCAACCGCATCGTCTTCCGCCCGCCGCCCAGCGACGACTGACCTGCCGCGATGGTCACGGTCCTCGGCGCCGGGGTCCTCGGCCTCAGCTGCGCCCGGGCCCTGACCGACGCCGGCCACGAGGTCCGGGTGCTGACCGACGGCGCCCCCACCGTGTCGGCGATCGCGGGCGGCCTGTGGCTCCCGTACGCGACCGGGACCGACGAGCGCGTCGCCGGCTGGGCGCTCGAGACGCTCGAGCGGCTCGTCGCCGACGGCCACCCGGTCGTCGACCACCTGCACCTCGAGCGCCGCGAGCCGTGGTGGGTCGACGTGCTGCCCGCGGACCACGTCCGGCCCGCGACCCGGTCGGAGCTGCCCGAGGGGCACGCGCGCGGCTGGGTCGCGCGGGTCCCCCTCGTGGAGATGCCCCGCCACCTCGCCGCGCTCGCCGACGGCCTGCGGATCGAGCGGGCGACCGTGACCGCGCTCGACGACCCGGTCCTCGGGGACGGCCCGGTCGTGCTCTGCACCGGCCTGGCGACCCGCCGGCTCGTCGACGACCCCGCGCTGCACGCGATCCGCGGCCAGGTCGTGCACCTCGACGCCCGCGGCCGCGACGTCCCGTGCGTCTGCGACGAGGACGCGCTCACCTACGTGCTGCCGCGCGCCGACGTCTGCGTCGTCGGCGGCACGCACGAGCCCGGCGACGAGGACGACCGCGTCCGGCCCGCGCAGACCCGCGACATCGTCGCGCGCGCGGTCGCGCTGGCGCCCGCCCTGGCCGGGGCGCCGGTGCTCGGCGCCCGCGCCGGGCTGCGGCCCGCGCGGCACGGCGGACCGCGCGTGGAGCGCGACGGACGGGTGGTGCACTGCTACGGCCACGGGGGCGGCGGACTGACGCTCTCGTGGGGGTGTGCGCGCACCGTCACCGATCTTCTGGTCTGACGACATCCGTCCGCCGTATGGCGCAGGGAAGTTCTGAATCGGGGCGAACCGGGAAGGTGCGTCCCACGTCCATCACGCATCAGGAGCACCATCAATGACCTCGGTTCCTCAGGCAGGGAGCGCCCGAACGCTGCTCGCACTCCTCGTGGGTGCGCTCTTCAGCGCCGTTCTGCTGACCCCGGCGCCCGCCGACGCCTTCACCTCGAGCCCGGTGTGGAAGTGCCGGGCCAGCGCCGTCTACGCCTCGGTCGCGGGCAACAACCGCGTCGAGCCGCTCGTCGCCAACGGCAACCCGTCCACGGCGAACAACAAGAGCCCCGACCGCGCCCAGTGCTCCAACGAGGAGGCCGGTGCCGACAACCTCGCCACCCCGCTCGGCATCCCGTCCACGGTCCTCGGCGCCCAGTCCGCGTCGGCGAAGACGACGATCGACCCGGAGCTCGGCCGCGCGATCGACCAGAAGGTCGACGCGACCGCGAAGGTCGAGAACCTCGGCCTGCCGCTCGGCACCGGCACGAACCTCCTCGGCGTCACCGCCGCGACGTCCACGACGACCGGGTCGTGCGCCAACGGCCAGCCGCAGCTGCAGGGCACGAGCCAGGTGCTCGGCCTCACCCTCGGCGGCCAGGCGATCTCGCTCGACGCGCTCCCCGCCGCGCTGCAGACGATCCTCGCGCCGCTGAGCGCGGTCGCCGACGTGAAGTTCAACGAGCAGGTCCGCGAGGGCTCGAGCCTCATCACCCGCGCGGCCCACATCAAGATCTTCCCGGCCGCCGGTGGCAGCCCGCTCGTCGACCTCGTGGTCGCCGAGACGAAGGTCGACGCCGAGCAGTTCACCTGCGACCCCGACAAGCAGATCCCCGGCTTCGACGGGAAGATCTGCCCGGACGGCTCGACCTTCGACGTGCTGCGCGGCGTCTGCGTCATCCCGGCGACGGGCCAGAGCCAGCTGATCATCGTCGGCCTGCCGTTCGCGGGCCCGAGCGGCGGCACCGTGCTGCCGCTCCCGGTCGCGATCCAGCGCTACGGCCGCCTCTTCTGCCTCACCGTCAAGGGCGGGGGCTACCGCGCCTACGCGGTGGTCGGCACCAACGGCCGCGACCGCATCACCGGCACCAACGGTCGTGACCGCATCCTCGGCCTCGGCGGCAACGACTCGCTCGACGGCGGCCGCGGCGCGGACTGCATCGACGGCGGCACCGGCGCGGACCGCGTGACCGGCGGCGTCGGCAGCGACCGGATCTACGGCCGCGACGGCAGCGACACCCTGACCGGCAACCTCGACAACGACCGCATCATCGGCGGCACGGGCAACGACAAGATCAACGGCGGCCCCGGCATCGACTACCTCGACGGCGGGACGGGCGCGGACACGATCGCGGCCGGCTACAACGCCGACCGCGTCATCGGTGGCCCGGGCAACGACGCGATCAACATCGCCCAGCAGGGTCCCGCGGCGCGCGCCAACTGCGGCACCGGCGTCGACAAGATCCGGCTCAACGGCAAGGAGCGCCGGCGGATCTTCAACTGCGAGATCCGCTACGAGCTGAAGGACAAGTAGTCCGACGCGAGGTACGCGCGCCAGCCGCCGAAGTCCGTGATGTCGCGGGCACCGGCGGCGGCGTGCGCCTCGCAGAGGAACCCGGCGACGGCGCGGCCGTCGTCCAGGACGACGGTCCCCAGTCCCAGCGGGGCGGGGATCGTCGTCAGCAGGGCGCCGACCCCCTCCAGCGAGATCCGCACGACCTCCAGCTCGATCCCGGGGCCGGTCGTGCCCGGCTCGCGGACGAGTCCCGGCCGCGCCGGCGGCCCGCCCGGCAGGGCGTAGAGCCGGTAGTCGGGGGCGGTCCGCGCCTCGCGCACGAACGTCGCGCCGAGCTCCTGCAGCTGCGGCTCGAGCGGCTGACCGCGCAGGTGCGCGCCCACGACCGCGAGCTCGACCGTCCCCGCCTGCGGCTCCGGTCCCGCGTCCGGGTGCTCCTCCCCGCACCAGGCCGCGCCGACCGCGGTCAGCACGTCCTCCGCGAAGGCGTCGGCGACGAGCGTCACGCCGAACGGCAGGCCGTCCCGGCCGAGGCCGGCGGGCACGCTCAGGGCGCAGCGGTCGAGCAGGTTGACGCCGTTGGTCCAGCGGCCGAGCCGCCGGTTGACGGTGACCGGCTCGAGCGCGACCTCGGCAGGCGTCGGCACGGTCGGGGCGGTCGGCAGCAGCAGCACGTCGACGTCGGCGGTCGCCGCGTCGGCGGCGATCCGCAGCTCCGCGAGCCGGTGCACGGCGGCGAACACGTCGGTGCCGCTGCGCTGCGCGCCCGCGCGCACGACCGCGGCGACGACCGGGTCGAGGCCCGCGACGCCGCGCTCGACGGGCTCCCGCAGGGCCAGCCAGCGCTCGGCCAGCCACGGACCCTCGTACAGCAGGGCGGCGGCCTCGAGGAACGGGGTGAGGTCGACCTCGACGAGCGGTGCCGCGCTGAGCCGGCCGGCGTGGGCGACCGCGTCGTGCCAGGCGTCGTGCAGGCGCGGGTCGAGCTCCTCGAGGACCTGCCGGGCGACGGGGACGCCGAGCCGCGGGCCGGCGGCCCTGGCGCCCGGGCGCCGCGCCCGTGCGCCCGCGCTGCGCCGCGACCACGGGTCGGCGGGGTCGTGCCCGGCGACGACGTCGAGGACGGCTCGCGCGTCGCCGACCGTCCGCGCGAACACCGACACGCAGTCCAGCGACCGCGAGGCGGGGACCACGCCGCGGGTGGGGACGAGCCCCCGGGTGGGCTTCAGCCCGACGATGCCGTTGAACGCGGCGGGCACCCGGCCGCTGCCCGCGGTGTCGGTGCCCAGCGCGAACGGCACGGTGCCGTCGGCGACCGCCACGGCCGAGCCCGAGCTGGACCCGCCGGAGACGAAGCGGTCGTCCAGCGCGCTGCGCGGCGCGCCGTACGGGCTGCGGGTGCCGACGAGGCCGGTGGCGAACTGGTCGAGGTTCGTCTTGCCGACGAGGACCGCGCCGGCGTCGAGCAGGCGCTGCACCGCCGGGGCGGTCGCGGTCGCGGTGTAGGCGAACCCCGGGCAGCCCGCGGTGGTGACGAGGCCCGCCACGTCGAGGTTGTCCTTCACGGCGAACGGGACGCCCGCCAGCGGCAGCGTCGGGTCGACCGCGGCCGCGCGCGCGAGCGCCTCGGCGCGCGGCACGACGGAGATCCACGCCGGGCCGGGCCCGCCGTCGGCCTCGAGGCGGTCGAGCGCCGCGGCGACGGCGGCCTGCGGGTCGGTCGGGCGCACCCGGATCACGCCGCGGCCGGCGGGAGGGCGGCCAGCAGCATCTCGCTGTCGGCGACCGCGCCGAAGACCCCGCCCTGCATCGTCACCATCTTCAGGGCGGCCGTGTGGTTGCCCGGGTCGGTGGCCCCGGTGCAGTCGGAGAGGATCAGGCACTCGTAGCCGAGGTCGTTGCCCTCGCGCATCGTCGTGCTGACGCAGACGTCGGTGGTGATGCCGGTGAAGACGAGGCTGTGGACGCCCTTGGAGCGCAGCACGAGGTCCAGCGAGGTCTGGCAGAACGCGCCCTTGCCGGGCTTGTCGATCACGACCTCGCCGTCGATCGGGGCGAGCTCGTCGATGATCTCCCAGCCCGGTTCGCCGCGGACGAGGATCCGCCCGCACGGCCCGGCCTGCCCGATGCCGGCCCCGATGCGCTGGGAGCGCCAGAGCTTGTTCGGCGGGCAGTCCGACAGGTCCGGGGCGTGCCCCTCGCGGGTGTGGACGACCGGGGCGCCGTGCGCGCGCCAGGCGGCGAGCACCCGCTGGGTCGCGGCGATCCCGGCCCGGGTGAGGCCGATGTCGTAGCCCATCGTGTCGACGTAGCCGCCCGGCCCGCAGAAGTCCTGCTGCCAGTCGATGAGGATCAGCGCGGTGTGGGCCATGTCGATGCAGCCCGTGTAGGGCCACGGGTACGGGTCGGCGGCGGCGACGAGTCCGGGGGTGGAGGTGACGGGCGTGGCGCTCATGCGGTGCTCCTCGGGGTCGAGGTCGGTGTGGGGGCGGGCTGGGCCGCGCGGGCGACCGCGGCGGCGAAGGTGGCGGGGGCGTCGAGCTGGGCGAGGTGCCCGCAGTCGGGCAGGACCTCGACGGGGGCGTCGAGCAGGTGCCCGAGACGGCGGGCGATGTCGTGGCGCAGCGGCGGGCTGCGGTCGCCGACGGTGCAGACGACCGGTGCGGCGAGCAGCGTGCGGCCGAGCGGCGGCTCCCAGGCGAGGAAGGCCGGGGCGTCACGCTCCACGAGCGCCGCGCGGGCGCTGACCGCGGCGCGCCGCTCCTCGTCGAGCGCCTCCCAGGTCGTCGCGCCGGCGAGGGCCCGGACGAGGCCGAGGCCGCCGCCGTCCTGCAGCGCGCCGCGGACGAGACGCCGCAGGTCGGGGGAGAGGGTGCCGACGGCCGGCTCGTGGACGACCGCGCGGGCGACCCGCCCCGGGGCCAGGAGCGCGGCGGCCAGCGCGACGGTGGCGCCGCCACTGGTCCCGGCCACGACCGCCCGGTCGACGCCGTGCGCGTCGAGCAGCTCGACGAGGTCGTCGACGTGCTCCCCGACGGTGGCGGCGGGCACGGCGGCGGCGCGCGCGCCGTAGCCGCGTCGCTCGAGTACGAGCACGCGCTCGACGCCCGCCGCCGGACCCAGGAAGGCGGCGACGGGCGCGAGCGTGTCCGGCCCGAAGCCGACGCCGTGGACGAGGACCACGGCGTCGGTCGGGAGGCTGCGGGCGTCGCTCACGCGGGCGCCGGGGCCTCCGCCGCCCCGCCGGGCGGGGTGAACCGCGCGGGCGCGGACGGTCGGGTGGGCTCGGCGCCGCCCTCGAACACCGCGTCGGCGGTGTCGAGCGGGTCGGCGGGGTCGTGCTCGCGCACCGGCGCCCGCAGGGCGTGGGCGGCGAGGCAGACGATCGCGCCGAGCCCGTAGCCGAGGGCGACGCGCGGCTCGGAGGTGAACCAGACGACCTCCTCGCCGTGGATCAGCCCGACGAGCGTGAGGACGCCGCCGACCGCGAACGCGATGGCGGCCAGGAGGAAGGTGCGGTCGATGAGGAAGACCGCGATCGCCCCGAGCACCATGCCGGAGAGCACCGCGCCCTGGCCGAGCGTCTGCAGGCCGTCGTAGATGACCCCGGCGTTGCCGAGCGCCTCGGCCCCGACCTCGCTCGCGCTGGTGCCGGCGGCGCCGAGCGCGTTGTCCACGAGCCCGTAGCCCCAGGCCGCGATGTTCGGGATCATCGCGAGCACGATCGCGGGGTAGTGCGCCTTCGGCACCGCGGTGAACGCCTGCGCGCCGATCACGAGGCCGATGAACAGGAGCACGGGGACGATCGCCGGGATCGGCAGCAGCGCCGACAGCAGCGGGAACATGCCGAGCGTGCAGAGCAGGAAGATCAGCGCGCCGGTGGCCAGCGAGTAGGAGATCCGGCCGCCGGCCTCCTTCCAGCCGGGCTGGCCGATGTACACGGCGGGCGGGAACGGGCAGCCCATCGCGGAGCCGACGACCGCGCCGGTGCCGTCGGCGAGCAGCACGTGCCGGAGGTTGTAGTCGTCCCCGGCGGAGGCGGCGCTCTCGACGTTGCTCATCGCCTCGGAGAAGTTGTAGATCCCCAACGGGATGGCGGTGGCCAGCAGTGGGCTGATGCCCTCGAGGCCGTCGAGGAGCTTGTCGAGCTCGAAGCCCGGGAGGCCGATCGCGATGTCCTTGGCGGCCTGCTCGACGTCGGGGGCGGACATGTAGCCGCCGATCCAGGCGATCGAGGTGCCGAACAGCAGGGCGACGAGCCCGACCGGGACGTTGCCCGGGAGCTTCACTCCGGCGATGAAGCCGATGATGATGATCGCCAGGACGGGCAGCGCGATCCACGCGGCCTCCCACATCTGCGCGGCGGGCCGCATCGAGATGAAGGTCAGCGAGATGCCGGCGAGCATGCCGAGCATGGCGGCCCGGGGGTGAAGCGGCGGATCGCGGGCCCGACGAACGCGCCGATGAGGATGATCACGCCGATGATGAACGCCCAGGCGATGCCCGCGGACCACGCCTGGATCGGATCCTTCGTCTGGATCGCGATCGGCAGCATGATCACGAGCGTCACGATGAACATGTGCGGGACGCTCGGGCCGTAGGGCATCGCGGTGACGTCGGTGCGGCCCTCCTTCTGGGCCAGGCGTCGGGCGAGCGTGAAGTAGAAGACGTTGCCGAGCAGCAGCTGGATGCCGAGCGCGGGGAGGATGACGCCGGTGACGTCGCCGGCGGGGATGCCGACGACCGCGATGGCGAGCCCGGTGAGCACCAGGACGTTCACCAGCATGTTGATGAAGAAGCCGAAGAAGGCGTTGAGGTCGCCGCGGGTCCACAGCGGGACGGCGACGGGGGCGGCGGGGGCGGACACGGGCCTCACGCTCCGGCCGCGGCGGTCGCGGGGACGAGGCCGTCGAGGAACGCGCCGGACGGCGCGACCCAGCCGAAGATGCCGCCCTGTGCGGCGATCATCTTCAGGCCGACCTCGTGGAACTCGGGGAAGTAGCTGCCGCAGCAGTCCTCCAGCACGAGGCACTCGAAGCCGCGGTCGTTGGCCTCGCGCACGGTGGTGTGGACGCAGACCTCGGTGGTGACGCCGGTGACGACGAGGCTGCGGATGCCCGCGTTGCGCAGGATCGCCTCGAGGTCGGTGGCGTAGAAAGCGCCCTTGCCGGGCTTGTCGAGCACGATCTCGTCGCCGACGGGGGCGAGCTCGTCGACGATGTCGTGGCCCTCCTCGCCGCGGACGAGGATGCGCCCGCGCGGGCCGGGGTCGCCGATGCGGGTGTCGCCGCCGCCGCGGACGAGCTTGGCCGGCGGGCAGTCGCTGAGGTCGGGCCGGTGTCCCTCGCGGGTGTGGATGACGAGCATCCCCGCCGCCCGGCACGCCGCGAGCGTGGCGCTCAGCGGGGCGACGACGCGCTGCAGCTGCGAGACGTCGTTGCCGAGCATCTCGCCGAAGCCCCCGGGCTCGAGGAAGTCGCGCTGCATGTCGATGACGACCAGCGCCGTGGTGGCGGGGTCGTGCGTGAAGGCGTAGGGCGTCGCCGGTACTGCTCTGGGCCCGGACGGGTACGGCATGGAACCTCCGCAGGAGAAGCCGAGTAGAAGGGTTGTACGCAACGTGGTCGACTATCTGCGCCGACGGACGACAGCTTGCGGGCCGGGGAGCCTGCGCGCATTGGACCGGCGGGAGAAAGCGAAGGGGGTTCCGGATGGACCATCTGGCCGTCGGGGCTCGGTCAGCTCGGCACGTCCGGGTAGGCGGGGGCGATCCGCTGCGCCAGCGACCAGGCGGGGCCATGGGCCCGGACGCGGTCGCGCAGGTGCGCGAACGCCCCCAGGAAGCGCAGGCTCGGCGCGATCTGGAAGTCGGCCGCGTTGGGCGTCTCGCCG
This sequence comes from Conexibacter sp. W3-3-2, assembly GCF_009707605.1. Taxonomy (NCBI): domain Bacteria; kingdom Bacillati; phylum Actinomycetota; class Thermoleophilia; order Solirubrobacterales; family Conexibacteraceae; genus Conexibacter; species Conexibacter sp. W3-3-2. The sequence goes on from NZ_WLYW01000001.1 coordinate 4,318,472, forward strand.
CCGAGCACGCCGTCCTGCACGAGCGCGTCGACGCGGTGCAGGAGCGCGTCGAGCCCGGCCTCGTCGGCGGCCCGCTGCGCCCGGTCGGCGCCCGCCATGCGCGCGAACAGCAGGACCGTCGGGGTCAGCACCGCGCCGCTCACGCGCGGCGCCGGGAACGGCGTCGCCTCGCGCGCGAACCACTGCCGCAGCGCCAGAGAGTCCGCCATGCAGCGGCGGATCATCCGCCGCGGCACGGGCTGCAGGACCTGCTCGCCCCACAGCTCGGCCTCCTCGACCGCCGCGCGCGCGGCCGGGGCGTCCGGGTAGAGCGGCGCGCCGCCCGGCACCTCGCGGTCCAGGTGCGTCGAGATCGCCAGCGAGCCCTGCACGCGCCGGCCGTCGGCGAACCGCACGGCCGGCACCGTGGTGGGCCGGAAGCCGTGCGCGGCGAGCATCGCCGGGTGCAGGCCGGCGACCAGCTCGCGCTCGCGGACCGCGACGCCCTTGTGGGCGAGCATCAGCCGGGCGCTGATCACCGGATGGGACATCGGGATGCCGTAGAGCGTCGCGTGCACGGGGAGCGGGCGACGGCGGGGGATGCGGCGGGCGTGGGCCCGGGGTCCCGCCGAGCCCCGCAAGCGTACGCGCTGGGACCGGGGCGCGCAGCGGCTGGCGCGCTAGCCTCGGCCGGGTGCCGCTCGTCGCGCAGCACCGCTTCGTCGCGATCCTCCGCGCCCGCGGCTGGCGCGCACCGCTGATCGGCACCTGGACCCCGGACGGGCGCGGCGTCGCGCGCGGCCCGGCGGGCGCGACGTGCGCGTACGGGGCGCCGCCCGACAGCGACGACCGCAACGAGAAGGGCACCTGGAGCAGCGTCTGGGTCGCCGCGCCGGCGCTCCAGCACGCGGACGTCGCGATGGCGGTCGAGGTCGCCGGGCTCGGCGACGACGTCCTCGACGGCCCGCTCGGGCCGCAGGGCCGCTACCGCCGGCGGGGCCTCGAGATCCTCCTGCGCCGCGTCGGCCTCGAAGGCCGCGCGCAGGTCGCGGACCGCCACCTGCTCGTCGCGGGGTACCGCGTCCACCTGGGGTCCGGCGCGGTCCGCGCGCCCGACGGTCGCCTGCGCCCACGGGACGCGGATCTCGCCCCGCTGGCGGTGACCGACGATCCCGGACTGGGACGGATCCTGGCGCAGGCGGTCCGGCTCGCCGACGCGGACGTCTGACCGATCCGTCTGCGTCCCGCTGTCGCGGCTTCGTATGCTTCGGCCGCATTGCCCAGGAAACCCGCACAGACCGAGCGCGTGTACCTCGAGCTCCGCGAGCTGCTCATCCGTGGCGAGATGCCGCTGGGGGCCCGGCTCGTCGAGCAGCAGCTCGCCGAGCGGTTCGAGACGAGCCGCACCCCGATCCGCGAGGCGCTCAAGCGCCTGGAGGGCGACGGGCATCTCGCCCGCGACGACGCCGGTGGCCTGCGCCCGCGGCTGCCGAGCGTCCGCTCGATGCGCGAGCTCTACGACGTGCGGATCGTGCTCGAGGACCTCGTCATCCGCGCCGCCACCACCGGCGGCGATCGCGGCATCCTCGAGGCGCTCGAGCAGGACTGGCGCACGCTGGCGGCCGAGTTCCGCGGCAAAGCGGCGGGACCGGAGTTCGTGACCCGCGACGAGGACTTCCACCTGCGGGTCGCGGCGGCCAGCGGCAACCAGGTCGCCGCGGGCATGCTCAAGGACCTCAACGAGCGGATCCGCGTCCTGCGCGTCCACGACTTCACGCGGCAGGACCGCACCGAGGCGACGATCGCCGAGCATCTGGAGATCGTCGGTGCGGCGCTCGCCGGGGACCAGGACGCCGCCGCGAGCTTCATGCGCTCGCACGTGCAGCGCAGCGCCGGCGTGGTGCGCGAGCAGATCGGGGAGATCCTCACGAAGATGGTCGACGGCGGCGCGGCGGACTGAGCCGCGCCGACGGGCCGTCGGGAGACCGGGCGCTCAGCGGCAGACCGCGTAGACGACGCCCTCGGAGGTCGCGCCCCGCGCGGGCGTGCTGAGGACCCACACGGCCTGCTTGCCGACGTAGGAGGACGTGCCGGTCGCCTGGAACCCGGCCTGGCCGGTGGTGACGAAGGAGCGCAGGCGCTTGGAGCCGACGCAGGTGAAGCGCAGCGCGGCGCCGGCGGTGGTGGTGCCCTTCGTGATGACGACGCGGCGGCCGACCAGCTCGTAGCCGGCGGGGATCGGCTTGCCGCGGCGCAGGGCCTTGACGCCGGGGACGTCGGCAGGGGAGGTGTCTCCTGCGGTGAGGGTCTGCACGCCGTTGACGGCGACGGTGGTGGTCGTGCCGGCGGCGATCGCCCCGGCGCCGGAGGCGACGAGGACGGTGGCGGCGGCGGTGGTGAGGAGGGTGCGGGTGCGGGGCATGGGCGGACCTTCGCGCACCACGTGTCGCACGTGGGCACACCTGGGTGGACGGTTCCCACACCCGCCTGCGATCCCGACTGAACGGTCGCGTTCGCACGAGTCCGCGAATCGTGGTTTGATGCCGCCCATGGGATTCCCCGGGAGAGGCCGCGCAGGGCTGCGCGCACCGCTGCTCGCGCTCGTCGCGCTCGCCGTCGCCGGTCCGGCGGCCGGCTCCGCCGGTGCCGCCGTCGACCAGACGCCGGCCTACGAGCTCGTCCACGGCTGCTACGCCCTGCAGGCCAAGGGGGGCGGCTTCCTCGCCCAGAACGGCTCGACCTGGCGCGCCTCCGCGAAGGACGCGGCGTCCGCCGAGCCGCTGCGAATGCAGGCGACCGCGCTCGGGCGCTACCTCCTCTACGGAAAGGACCGGGACTTCCTCGCCGTCGCGGGCCGCGGGACGACCACGACGACGACCCCCGGGCCGGCCGCCGACTGGCGGGTCGTGGCGCAGGAGGGCGGCGGCTTCCGGCTCGCCACGCTCGACGGCACGAAGGGCCTCGTCGCCCCCGGCGACGGCGCGCTCGCCCTCGCCGACGGCGCGGACTCGGGCACGCCGTTCCTCGCCGTGCGCCGCGACGGCTGCGCGGTCTTCCCCGAGATCGAGACCGGCGTCACCGGCGAGCCGTCCCGCGGCAGCGCCCCACAGGCCGAGACCCGCGGGCTGATCGACGAGCACCTGCACCACATGGCCTTCCAGTTCCTCGGCGGCTCGGTCCACTGCGGCGCGCCCTGGAGCCCGTACGGCGTCACCGTCGCGCTGCCGGACTGCAGCAAGGAGCCGCTCGCCAACGCCGAGACCGGGCTCGCCGGCACCGTGCTCGGCGGCGACCCGCTCGCCGACCCGGTCGGCTGGCCGACCTTCAAGAGCTGGCCCGCCCACGACATGCTCGCCCACGAGGGCACCTACTGGAAGTGGATGGAGCGGGCCTGGCGGGCGGGCCTGCGCCACACCACCGTGCTGCTGGTCGAGAACGCCTTCCTCTGCAACGTGCTGCCGGTGAAGAAGTACGGCTGCAACGAGATGGACACCGTCAAGCGCCAGTACGACACCTTCCACGACTACGTCGACTACATCGACGCGCAGTTCGGCGGGCCCGGCAAGGGCTTCATGCGGATCGTCACCGATCCGTTCGAGGCCCGCGAGGCGATCAACGACGGCAAGCTCGCCGTGACGCTCGGCATCGAGGTCTCCAAGCTCTTCGACTGCGGCGTCTACAACGGCCAGCCCTCCTGCGACAACGGCTGGGTCGACAAGCAGCTCGACTACTGGTGGGACCGCGGCATCCGCCAGATGGAGATCGTCAACAAGTTCGACAACGGCTTCACCGGCGTCGCCGGGGACTCCGGCGAGGTCGGGCTCGCGATCAACGCCGCCAACCGGATCGAGACCGGCTCGTTCTGGGACATGAAGCCCTGCGCCGACGGGCACAACCACGACCGCGAGCAGATCGGCGTCCCCGGCACCGGCCGCGGCGAGCTGCTCGGCAGCCTCCTCGGGGCGATCGTGCCGCCCGGCCAGGTGCCGATCTACGACCCGGGCCCGATGTGCAACCAGGCCGGCCTCAGCCCGGTCGGCGCGTACCTCGTGCGCCGCATGGCGGAGAAGGGCATGATCTTCGACCCCGACCACATGAGCGTCGTCGCCCGCGACCAGGCGCTGACGATCATGGAGGCGCTCGACTACCCGGGCGTCATGTCGAGCCACAGCTGGAGCGACCCGTCGGCGCTGCCGCGGATCCTGAAGCTCGGCGGCTACGTCACGCCCTACGCGGGGAACACCACCTCGTTCGTGCGCCAGTGGCGCGAGACCAAGCGGGTCCGCAGCGACCGCTACCGCTTCGGCTTCGGCTTCGGCTCGGACATCAACGGGTTCGGCGCGCAGGGCGGACCGCGCGTGGGCGCGGCGACCGACAGCCCGGTGACGTACCCGTTCACGAGCTTCGACGGCAAGCAGCGCATCGAGCGGCAGGTCAGCGGCGAGCGCGTCTACGACATCAACCGCGACGGCCTCGCCCACTACGGCCTCTACCCCGACTGGCTCGAGGACCTGCGTCAGCTCGCCGGCCAGGAGATCATCGACGACATGGCCCGCGGCACCGAGACGCTGCTGCTCACGTGGGAGCGGGCGGTCGGGGTCCCCGCCGACGGCACGCGGCCCAAGGGCGCGACGTTCTCGCGCCGCGGCCTCGGCGCGGTGCGCCTGCACGACCGCTGGACCGACCTGCTGCGCCGCGGCGGCCAGCCGGACGCGCGCACCGGCCGCGTCTTCAGCTACCGCGTCGCGGGGGCGAAGAACCGCCGGGCCCGCGTCCGCGCGCTGTTCACCTCCCGCGGCCGCGTCGGCCTGGTCGCGTCGACCGCGGCCGGCCACACCGCCGGCGGCCTCGGGGTCGGGGACCGGGCGACCCGCCTGCAGGGACGCACCGAGGCGTTCGGCGCGAACGTCCGCGCCCGGCGCCTGCCCGGCGGCGGTCGGATCCTCTACGGGATCCGCGACGGGCGCGTCCGCTTCACCGCGGTGGCGGCCGCGTCGGTCGCCCGCACCCCGGCGCAGGCGGCGCGCGCCCTCAGGCAGGCGGGGCTGCGCTAGCGAGCTCCTGCAGCAGCAGCGCCTGCGCGAGCGTCGCGCGCTCGAGGTCCCCGAGGTCGACGGACTCGTTGGCCGCGTGGATCCGGGCGCCGTCGTCGCAGGCGCCCCAGAGGACGATGTCGGCGTCCGGCAGCGTCTTGGCGAGCGTCACGCACAGCGGGATCGCGCCGCCGCTGCCGACCGCCACCGCCTCCTTGCCGTAGGCGCCGTGCAGCGCGCGGCGGGCGGCCCGGGCGCCCGGGCCGTCCGCGGCGAGGACCGCGCCGCGGGCGATCTCCCCGGGGACGCAGGGAGACCTGCACGCCCCACGGGGCGTGCTCCATCAGGTGCGCCATCACCGTCCGCTGGGCGGCGGCCGGGTCCGTCTCGGTCGGGGCGAGCCGCACGCTCACGCGCGCGCGGGCCACGGGAACGATCGCGTTGGTCGCGCCCTCCATCGCGGGAGCGTCGATCCCGATCGCGGTGATCGACGGGCGCGTGTACAGCCGCGCGGCGATCGAGTCGGTCCCGACGAGGTCGACGCCCTCGAGCACCCGCGCGCCCTCGCGCAGGACCTCCTCCTCCACGGGCCGGCCGTCCCACGGGCCGCCGGCGAGCCCGACGACCGCGACGTCGCCGTGCTCGTCGTGCAGCGAGGCGAGCACGCGCGAGAGCGCGATCAGCGCGTCGGGGACCGCCCCGCCGTAGAGGCCGGAGTGGACCGGGCCCTCGAGCGTGCGCACCTCGACGTCGATCTGGCAGATGCCGCGCAGGGTCGTCGTCAGCGTCGGCTCGCCGACCTTCCAGTTGCCGCCGTCGGCGACCACGACGACGTCGGCCGCGAACCGCTCGGGGTGGGCGGCGACGTAGTCCATGAACGAGCCGCCGCCGGTCTCCTCCTCGCCCTCGATCACGACCTTCACGGTCACCGGGGGCGTGCCGCCGAACGCGCGCAGCGTCCCGGCGTGCAGCGCGACCCCGCACTTGTCGTCGGCGGTGCCGCGACCGTAGAGGCGGCCGTCACGCTCGGTCGGCTCGAACGGCGGCGAGTCCCAGGCGGCCTCGTCCCCCGCGGGCTGGATGTCGTAGTGGGCGTAGAGCAGCACGGTCGGGGCGCCCGGAGGACCGTCGACCTGGGCCCAGACCGCCGGCGGTGCACCCGGGATCTCCAGGAGCTCGGCCGGTGCGCCCGCGTCGCGGAGGATCTCCAGCGTGGCCTGCGCGGCCTCGTGCACGGGCGCGGCGGGAAAGCCGGGGAAGGCGACGGACGGGATCCGGACGAGCCGCTCGAGATCGGCCCGCACGATCGGCATCAGCTCGGCGACGACGGCGGCGAGGTCGGACATGCCCCGAGGCTACCGACGGTGCCCGGCCGCTCGAGGGCGACCCGACGCGCCAACTGTTCGACAGGGTGTCAAGTCGAGGCGGCGCGAGCGGTACCGTGCCAGGCATGGAGCTTCACCACATCCGTCGCGGCGCCGGCGCGCCGCTCGTCCTCGTCCACGGGATCGGCGGGACCTGGCGGTCGTGGTCCCCGGTCCTGGACGCCCTCGCCGCCGAGCGCGAGGTCGTCGCCGTCGACCTGCCCGGCTTCGGCGAGACCCCTGCGGCCCACGACGGCGGCAGCATCGCGTCGCTGGCCGACGCCCTCACCGGCTTCCTCGAGGCGCAGGGCCTGCGCGACGCCGCGCTCGTCGGCAGCTCGATGGGCGCCCGGCTCGTCATGGAGCTCGCGCGCCGCGGCGTGGGCGGCGACGTCGTCGCGCTCGACCCGGGCGGGTTCTGGACGCCCGGGCAGAAGCGCGTCTTCGGCGGCACGCTCAAGGCGTCGATCCGGCTCGTGCGCCTGTTGCAGCCCGTCGCCCCGGCGCTCAGCGCGACCCCGGTCACCCGCGCCGCGCTGCTGGCCCAGCTGTCCCGCCGTCCGTGGGCGCTCCCGCGCGAGCTCGTGCTCCAGGAGCTGCGCAGCCTCGCCGACGGCCCCGCGTTCGACGCGGTCCTTCACCAGCTCCTGCACGGTCCCGCGCAGGAGGGGGCGCCGGCCGGCAGCCTGCCCGGGCGGATGACGATCGGCTGGGGCCGCAACGACCTCGTCACGCTCCCCAGCCAGGTCGCGCGCGCCCAGGAGCTCTTCCCGGACGCCACGGTCCACTGGTTCGAGCGCTGCGGGCACTTCCCGCACTGGGACCAGCCGCGGGAGACCGTGGAGGTCGTCCTGGCCGCCACCGCCTGACGGCGCCCGGCGGCGGGGCGGTCCCGCGGATAGGGTCACGGCCCCATGCGCCTGCACCCGTCGGACACGCCCCTGCCCAAGCGCCTGCTGCGCAACGTCCGCACGATCACGATCGAGGCGCTGCTGTTCGTCGTCTGGACGGTGCTGCTGCCGCTGACGCTGCCGCTGGCGTTGCTCGTCGACCTCGTGCGCGGCCTCGTCCGCGGCACGCCGTGGACCGGGAGCCGCCTCGTGCTGATGGGCTGGTGGTTCCTGTTCGGGGAGATGCGGGGCCTCTCCGGGCTCGCCCTGACCTGGCTGCTCACCGGCGGCCCGTTCAGCCGCGACTCGCCGCGCCGCCGCGAGCGCACCTGGTTCCTGCAGTCGCAGTGGGCCGGCGGCCACATGGACGGGGTGCGCCGGATCTTCGGGCTGCGCGTCGAGATCGACGGGGCCGAGCTCATCGAGCCCGGCCCGTTCGTCGCGCTCGTGCGGCACGCGTCGATCATCGACAACGCGCTGCCCGCCGCGTTCGTGTCGCGCGGTCGCGGCCTGCAGCTGCGCTACGTGCTCAAGCACGAGCTGCAGGCGCTCCCGACGCTCGACTGGGGCGGCCACTGGGTGCCGACGTGCTTCGTGCGCCGGGCGACCGACGACGCGACGCAGGAGATCGCCAACGTCCGCTCGCTGGCCGAGGGGCTCGACGGCGAGCTCGAGGGCGCGCTGATCTTCCCCGAGGGCACGCGCTGGACGGCGCGCAAGCTCGCCGCCGTGCAGGAGAAGCTGCTGGCCTCCGACCCGGAGGTCGGCGCGCTCGCCGCCTCGCTGCGGTGGGTGCTGCCGCCGCGCCTGGGCGGGCCGATCGCGCTGCTCGACGAGGGGCGCCCGGCCGACGTGCTCGTCGTCGGCCACGTCGGCTTCGACGGCTTCGAGACGGTCGGCGACATCTGGTCCGGGCGCCTCGTCGGGCGCACCGTGCGGATCAAGATCTGGCGTCACGACGGCGCGACGGTGCCGACCGACCGCGACGGCCAGGTCCGCTGGCTCTACGCACGCTGGCAGGAGCTCGACGACTGGATCGACGAGCAGCGCCGCCTGGACCCCAGCTCGACGCTGGGCCCCAAGGCGGCGCGGGAGGCCGGCGTGGCGCAGCCCTCCAGGGGCTGAGCCACGCGGCCGGGGCTCACGGCTTGAACAGCTTCGACTTCTCGACGGTGCTCTTCACGCGGGCGTAGCCCGGGCGCAGGGAGCCGTCGAGGCGGGTCAGGCCGCTGTCGAAGCGGACCTCGTCGACGCAGCTGGTGCCGGTCCACTTGTAGATGTAGAGCCGGTCGACGTCCTTCTTGTAGTCGGTCGCCAGGCGGAACATCCAGCTGATCGCGCTGCTGGCGCGCGACTCGGCGCGCTGCACGCTCGAGGCGCTGGCGGGGTTGCAGGTGAACGAGCCGGTGTTGCCGATCTTCAGCACGCCGCCGGTCTCGGTCAGCCAGATCCGCGGGCTCTTGACGTACTTCTTGACGGTCGAGATGGCGTTCTTCGTGCCGCCGCGCTTCTTGCGGTTCGTGTCGGAGTAGTTGTGCACGCCGACGATCCGCGCGCGCTTGTCCCAGGTCGGGCTCAGGCGCGAGTAGAACCGCTTGATGAAGCTGCGCGTGTTGCCCAGCTGCGAGGAGGTCGAGCCGTCGAGGACGTCGAGCGCGACGATCCGGCAGCGGCTCGTGACCTTCGAGCCGCAGCGGTTGCTGTTGTCCAGCAGCCGCCACATCTCCTTGAAGAAGTCGGCGGTGCGGGCGGGGTTCTTGTAGGTCGGCTGGGTGCGGTCGTTGGCCTCGTTCCAGACGCCCCAGTCGCGCACGCCCTTGGGGTAGTAGCGCGAGACGAGGGCACCGACCTTCTTGCGGTAGGTCGCGGTGGAGGGCAGCTTCCCCTTGCCGATGGTGAAGTTGTCGGTCGAGATGTGCAGCAGCACCTCGACGCGGTTGGCGCGGGCCGTGTCGACGAACTGGTCGATCGCGCGGATCTGGTCGGGGTGGTCGATCGCGTCCCACTTCACGACGTGGCGGGTGCGCTTCATCTTGAGCGCCTGCCAGGCCGGGGCACCGAACATGTCGGTGTTCTGGTTGGCGATCCCGACGCGCACCGTGCTGCTGCTGGCGGACGCCGGGCCCGCGAGGGCCGTGCCGCCCGCGAGCGTCGCGAGCAGGGTGAGGATGAGGGTTCGGGAGAATCGTGGCATCACCGTTGTATCCCCGAAGTGCGCCAGAAGTAGCGCCTCGTGCCCCTTCTCACAGTCCTCTCACGGCGCGACGTTGCGGCGACGTTGCACGCAGCTGGCGCTTTGACGCTCAAGGTTGCATAGGCGTTCCGGACGGGCGTAGTGTCGCCCGCAGGGTCTGGAGAGTCTCGAACCAAGGAGTCGCGCGTGGGCACCACCACGAAGGTCGCAGTCGAGGTCACGGTCAACGGACAGCGCCGATCCCTGGAGGTGGAGCCGAGAGCGCTGCTCGTCCACGTCGTCCGCGAGGACCTCGGCCTCACCGGCACCCACGTGGGGTGCGACACCGGCAACTGCGGGGCCTGCACGCTGCACCTCGACGGGGAGTCGGTGAAGAGCTGCACGGTGCTCGCCGTCCAGGCCGACGGGGCACAGGTCACCACGATCGAGGGCCTCGGTCGCGAGGGGGGACCTCCACCCGCTGCAGGAGGCGTTCTGGGCCAAGCACGGCCTGCAGTGCGGCTACTGCACGCCCGGCATGATCATGGCCGCGGCCGACCTGCTGGAGCGCAATCCCGACCCGACCGAGGACGAGATCCGCACCGGTCTGGAGGGCAACCTCTGTCGCTGCACCGGCTACCACAACATCGTGGCCGCGGTGCAGGAGGCCGCCGCGACGAGGAACGGGGCCACGGCATGAGCCTCGTCGAGCAGTCCCACGCCGCCGGCGGGCACGTCGGCAGGCCGCTGCGCCGCAAGGAGGACCCGCGGCTCATCACCGGTCGCGCCACCTACGTCGACGACATGGTGCTCCCCGGCATGCTCCACGCCGTGCTGGTGCGCTCGCCCGAGGCGCACGCCAAGATCGTCTCGATCGACACCAGCGCCGCCGAGGCCCGTGACGACGTCGTCGCCGTGTTCACCGGCGAGGACCTCGCCGACCTCGCCTCCGCGCTGCCCTGTGCCTGGGCACCGGAGGGCGTCGAGCTGCGCCAGGTCGAGCACTGGCCGCTCGCCCGCGGCGAGGTCAAGCACGTCGGCGACCCGGTCGCGGTCGTCCTCTGCGAGGACCGCGGCGCCGCGTTCGACGCCGCCGAGGACGTGTTCGTCGAGTACGAGCCGCTCCCCGCGGTGACCGACGCGCGCGCCGCGCTGGCCGACGGCAGCCCGCTCGTCCACGAGTCCCTCGGCACGAACGAGAGCCACCAGTGGTCGCTCGGCGGCGGCGACCTCGAGGGCGGCTTCGCGGCCGCCGACGTCATCGTCGAGCGGACGGTCGAGAACCACCGCGTCTCGGGCGCGCCGATCGAGCCGCGCGGCCTGCTCGCCGACTACCGCGCCGGGCACCTGACGATCCACAGCTCCACCCAGGTGCCGCACTTCGTGCGCCTGTTCCTCGGCCTGATGCTCGGGATGAGCGAGGAGCGCATCCGGGTCGTCGCCCCCGAGGTCGGCGGCGGCTTCGGCGCGAAGCTGCAGATGACCGGGGAGGAGGCGCTCTGCTCCTGGGTCTCCCGCCGGCTGCAGCGGCCGGTCAAGTGGATCGAGACCCGCTCGGAGCACATGGCGACCTGCCACCACGGCCGCGCCCAGACCGCGGACTGCCGGATGGGCCTGACGAAGGACGGGAAGATCACCGCCTTCCACGTGAAGATCACGCAGGACCTCGGCGCGTACCTCATGCTCCTGACGCCGACGATCCCGTCGCTCGGCGCGTTCGTCATGAACGGCGTGTACGACATGCCGGCCGTCCACACGGACATCGTCGGCGCCTACACCAACACCTGCCCGACGGACGCGATCCGCGGCGCCGGGCGCCCCGAGGCCACCCACATGATCGAGGTCATGATGGACCAGGCCGCAGCCGAGCTCGGCATGGACCGGCTGGAGCTGCGCCGGAAGAACTTCATCCCCAAGGAGCGGTTCCCGGCGGAGACCGCGATCGGCATCGTCTACGACTCCGGCGACTACCACGCGTCGCTCGACAAGCTGCTCGAGCACGTCGACGTCGCCGCGATCGAGGCCGAGAAGGAGGAGCTGCGTGCGCAGGGCATCCTGCGCGGCATCGGGTTCTCCACCTACACGGAGATCTGCGGCCTCGCGCCGTCCCGCATCACCGGCCCCGCGGGCTTCGGCCTGCAGACCGGCCTGTGGGAGTCGGCGATCGTCCGCGTCACCGTCACCGGCGCCGTGACCGTCTACACCGGCACCTCCCCGCACGGACAGGGCCACGAGACGACGATGGCGCAGGTCGTCGCCGACCAGCTCGGCGTCGACCCCGAGAACGTCGAGATCCTCCACGGCGACACGGGCACCGGCGCGATGGGCCTCGGGACCTACGGCTCGCGGTCGACCGCGGTCGGCACCGAGTCGATCTCCCGGGCGGCGGCGAAGGTCGCCAAGAAGGTCCGCGAGATCGTCGCGCACACGCTCGAGGCCAGCCCCGACGACATCGTCGTCCAGGACGGCAAGTTCGTCGTGCAGGGCTCGCCCGACAAGGGCATGGCCCTCGCCGACGTGGCCGGCATGGCGCACGTCCGGCCCGAGCTACTGCCCGAGGGCATGGAGCCCGCGCTGGAGGAGTCCTCCTTCTACGACCCGGAGAACTTCGTCTTCCCGTTCGGCGCGCACGCGTGCATCGTCGACGTGGAGGCCGACACCGGGAAGGTGAAGGTCGTCCGCCACGTCGCGGTCGACGACTGCGGCCCGGCGATCAACCCGCTGCTCATCGACGGCCAGGTGCACGGCGGGATCGCGCAGGCGATCGGCCAGGCGCTCTACGAGCACGTCGCCTACGACGAGGACGGCCAGCTCGTGACGGGCACGTTCGTCGACTACGCGCTCCCGACCGCGGCGGAGCTCCCGTCGTTCGAGACCGACCGCACCGAGACGCCGTCCCCGGTCAACACGCTCGGCGTGAAGGGCATCGGGGAGGCGGGCACGATCGCTGCGACCCCGGCGATCCTCAACGCCGTCGTGGACGCCCTGCGGCCGACCGGCGTCACGTACCTGCAGATGCCGCTGTTCCCCGAGCGGATCTGGCGAGCCATGACCGACGCGAAGGGCGGTGCCGCATGATCCCCGCGGCGTTCGACTACACCCGGCCGAGCACGCTCGACGAGGCGCTCGGCGCGCTGCGCGACGGCGGCGAGGACGCGAAGCTCCTCGCGGGCGGGCACTCGCTCGTGCCGCTGATGAAGCTGCGGCTCGCCGCCCCGTCGCTGCTCGTCGACCTGCGCGACGTGCCCGGGCTCGGCGGCATCCAGCGCGAGAACGGCCACTGGCGGATCGGGGCGATGACCCGGCACGTCGAGCTCCAGAACGCCGACGAACTCGGCCTGCTGCAGCGGGTCGCGTCGCTGATCGCCGACCAGCAGGTCCGCAACCGCGGCACGATCGGCGGCTCGCTCGCCCACGGCGACTCGGCCTCGGACCTGCCGACCGCGCTCGTCGCGGCGGAGGGGACGGTCACCGCCACCGGCGCGGACGGCCCGCGGGAGATCGCCGCGGCCGACCTGTTCCAGGACTACCTCACGACCGCGCTGGACCCGGTGGAGGTGCTCACCGAGGTGCGCGTGCCCGCGCTCGACGGCTACGGCTGGGGGTACCGCAAGTTCACCCGCCGCGCCGAGGACTGGGCGATGGTCGGCGTCGTCGCCCTGGTCAAGCGCGGTGCCGACGGCAGCTGCGAGGACGTCCGCGTCGCGTTCACGAACATGGGCTCGACACCCCTGCGCGCCACCGCCACGGAGGCGGCGCTGCGCGGTGGCCCGCTCGACGAGGCGTCGATCGCCGCGGCCGCCGAGCAGGCCGCGGAGGGCACCGACCCGCCCGCCGACCGCAACGCGTCGGCCGACTACAAGCGCCACCTCGCGCGCGTGCTGACCCGGCAGGCGCTCACCGAGGCCGCGGGCCGCTGAGGGCCCCGGGCATGGACGGCGCCGACGGGGTCGCGGGCGCGCTCGCCGGCCAGGGGTACCTGGCCGACCGGGCGCTCGCGACCGCCGTCCACCTCGCCCGCACGCTGCGGCTGCCGCTGCTGCTGGAGGGCGAGGCGGGGGTCGGCAAGACCGAGGTGGCGCGGGCGCTCGCCGCCGCCACCGGCGCCGAGCTCGTGCGGCTGCAGTGCCACGAGGGCATCGACGTCCACCACGCGCTCTACGACTGGGACCACGCGCGGCAGCTGCTCGCCGTGCGCGCCGAGCAGGACGTCGACCTGTGGTCCGAGCGGTTCCTGCTGGAGCGGCCGCTGCTGCGGGCGCTGCGGGCGAGCGACGACGGGCCGGTGGTGCTGCTGGTCGACGAGGTCGACCGGGCCGACGACGCCTTCGAGGCGTTCCTGCTGGAGCTGCTCTCCGACCACGCGGTCTCGATCCCGGAGCTCGGCACCGTCCGCGCGGCGCAGCCGCCGACGGTGATCCTGACCTCCAACCGCACGCGCGAGCTGCACGACGCGCTGAAGCGCCGCTGCCTCTACCACTGGATCGACTACCCGACGCCCGAGCGGGAGCTCGAGGTCGTGCGCGTCCGGGCGCCCGAGGTCGCCGACGAGGTCGCGCAGCGGGTGTGCGCCGCGGTCGCGCGGCTGCGCGGCGAGGAGCTCTACAAGCTGCCCGGCGTGGGGGAGACGATCGCCTGGGCCCGGGCGCTCGGCGCCCTCGGGCCGGACGCGGCGCCCGACGACGCCCTGGGTGCCGTGCTGAAGGTCCGCGAGGATCTCGATCGCGTCCGCGCCCTGGGGGTGCTCGATGGGGCCTGACGGGCGCGTCGTCGCGCTCGCCGGCGCGCTGCGCGCCCGCGGCGTGCGCGTCGGCAGCGGCGAGGTCGTGACCGCGGTGCGCGCGCTCGGCGTGGTCGACGCCGGCTCCCGGGACGACGTGCGCCTGGCCCTGCGCGCCGTGCTCTGCGGCCGGCCCGGCGACCTGCCGGCCTTCGACGCCGCGTTCGCCGAGGTCTTCGGCGCCGCGGTGCCCGACGCCCGGATCGCCCCCGTCGACCTCGGCGGCGGCTCGACGCTCGCGCTGCCGCGCGTCGCGGTCCCGGACGCGCCGCCCGCGCCCCGGACCGCGGGGCTCGAGCCGGTCGTCGTGCCCGCGGCGTTCAGCGACGTCGAGCTGCTGCACGACAAGGACTTCGCCGACTACACCGACGCCGAGCGCGCCGCCGCGCGCACCGTCCTGCGCGAGCTCGCCCGGCGCGGTCCGACCCGTCTCGGACGCCGCACCCGCCCGTCCCACGGGCGCGGGCGTCCCGATCCGGCGGCGACGCTGCGGGCGGCGCTGCGCACCGGCGGGGAGCCGCTGCGGCTGGCGCGCCGCCGGCGCACCCCGGCTCCGCGGGCGCTCGTCCTCGTCCTCGACGTGTCGGGCTCGATGGCCCCGTACGCGCGGATGCTGCTCCAGTACGCGCAGGCCGCGGCGGCGGCCCGCTCGCGCGTGGAGGTGTTCGCGTTCGGCACGCGCCTGACGCGCCTGACGCTCGAGCTGCGCAGCAGCCGGGATCCCGACCGGGCGCTGGAGCGGGCCGCGGAGGCGGTCGACGACTGGGCGGGCGGCACCCGCATCGGCGCGTCCCTGGGCACGCTCAACCGCGAGCACGGCCGGCGGCTCGGGCGGGGCGCGGTCGTCGTACTGCTGTCCGACGGCTGGGACCGCGGAGAGCCCGAGCTGCTGGCCGCCGAGATGGCCCGGCTGCGCCGCAGCGCCCACCGGGTCGTGTGGCTCAACCCGCTGAAGGCGACGCCCGGCTACGCGCCGCTCGCCGCGGGGATGGCGGCCGCGCTCCCGCACACCGACCACTTCATCCCCGGGCACTCGCTCGGCTCCGTCGCGGAGCTCGCGGCGCTGCTGTCCGGCGGCCTGCACACGACCCCCGGAGGAGCATGAGGGACGTCATCGACCAGCTCGACGCCTGGACGGCGGACGGCCGCCGCAGCGCGGTCGCGACCGTGGTCAGCGTGAAGCGCTCGGCGCCACGCCCGCCCGGCGCGAAGATGGCGGTCGCCGACGACGGCGCGGTCGCCGGGGCGGTCAGCGGTGGCTGCGTCGAGGGCGCGGTCGTCGCCGTCGCCGAGGAGGTCCTGGCGGGCGGGCCGCCGCGGCTGCTGCACTTCGGGATCGCCGACGAGGAGGCGTGGGACGTCGGGCTGCCGTGCGGCGGCGAGATCGACGTCTGGGTCGGCACGCTGGACGACGCGCCCGGGCGCGCGTTCGCCCAGCTCGCCCGCGAGGACGGCCGTGGCGCGCTCGTCACCCGCCTGGACGACGGCGCCCACCTGCTCGTGCGCCCCGGGGCGCAGCGCCTCGGCGGGCTCGGCGACGCCGCGCTCGACGACGAGGCGGCGCTCGTCGCCGAGGAGCTGGCGTGGGCGGAGCGCAGCGAGCGCCGCACGCTCACGGGCGACGTCGAGGTCCTCGTCGACGTCACCGCGCCCGCGCCGCGCCTGATCATCTTCGGGGCGGTCGACCACTCCGCGGCGCTGTGCACGCTCGCCCGGGCGGCGCGCTGGCGCCCGTTCGTCGTCGACCCGCGCGGGCGCTTCGCGACCCGTGAGCGGTTCCCGGACGCGGAGGCGATCGTCGTCAAGTGGCCGGCCGAGGCGTTCGCGGAGCTCGGCGGGATCGACCGGGCGACGTCGATCGCGGTCCTCACGCACGACCCGAAGCTCGACGACGCGGCGCTGGAGATCGCGCTCGCCTCCGACGCGGGCTACATCGGGGCGATGGGCTCGCGTCGCGCGCAGGAGGCCCGGCGCGAGCGGCTGCTGGAGCGTGGCCTGACCGACGAGGACCTCGAGCGCATCAGCGCCCCGATCGGCCTGGACCTCGGGGGCGTGACCGCGGAGGAGACGGCGCTCTCGATCATGGCCGAGCTCGTCGCGGTCCGTCGCGGCCACCCGGGCGGTCGGCTGCGCGACGCGTCCGGTCGCATCCACGAGGTCGGCGCGTGAGGACCGGCGCGATCGTCCTGGCGGCGGGCGCGTCACGGCGCTTCGGCTCCCCGAAGCAGCTGGCCGAGCTCGACGGCCGGCCGCTGCTCGCCCACGTCCTCGACGCGGTCACCGCGGTCCCCGCGCTGGATCCCGTGATCCTCGTCCTCGGCGCCCATCACGAGCCGATCCGCGAGCGCGTGGATCCCGGTCGCGCGCAGGTGGCGCTGTGCCTGGGCTGGGAGGAGGGGATGGCCGCCTCGCTGCGCGCGGGGCTCGCCGCGGCGACCGCGGAGCACGACCTCGACGCCGTGCTCGTGGTGCTCGGCGACACGCCCCGCCTGGAGACCGACGTCGTCCGGGAGGTCCTCGCCGCCGCGCGCGCCGCGCCGCCCGCCGTCCCGGTCCGGGCGCTCTACGACGGGCGCCCGGGGCATCCGGTGGTCCTGCCCCGGCAGCTGTTCGCCGCGGTCGGCGAGCTCACCGGGGACGAGGGTGCCCGTGAGCTGCTGGACGGCGCGCCCGTCGTGCTGGTGGCCGCCGGAGGTCCCGGCGGCCTGGACGTCGACACCCCCGAGAGCCTGGAGGCCCTGCGATGAAGCTCGAGCAGTCGTTCACCGTGTCCGCGCCCGTCGAGACGGTCTGGGAGGCGCTCATCGACGTGGAGCGGGTCGCCCCCTGCATGCCCGGCGCGGAGGTGACCGAGGTCGTCGGCGACGGGTCGTTCAAGGGCGCGTTCGTCGTGAAGCTCGGCCCGACGACCGCGTCCTACGCCGGCACGCTGAAGATGGACGACGTCGACGCCGACGCGCACGTCGCGACGATGAGCGCGCGCGGCACCGACCGGCGCGGGCAGGGCGGGGCGAGCGCCACGATCGTGTCGCGTGTCGCGGAGGACCCGGACGGCGGCGGCACCCGCGTCGACGTGGACACCGACTTCACGATCACCGGGAAGCTCGCGCGGTTCGGGCGCGGCGGGATGATCCAGGACGTCGCGAACCGGATGCTCAAGGAGTTCGCCGCGAACCTCGAGGAGGAGGTGCAGGCGGGGACCCCGGCACCCGCGCCCGCCGCGGTCCCCGACCCCGGAGACTCCGAGCACCCAGCGACCTCGGTCGACCCGCTGGCGGTCGCGACCGATCCGGGGGCGGCTGCGGCCGCCGTCCCGGTCGGGGCGGACGCGCCGCCCGCCCCTCAGGCGCCGCCCGTCGCGGCCGCGCCGCGCGCGACGCGGGCGCCCGCGAAGCCGGTCTCGGGGTTCTCGCTCGTGCTCGGCGCGCTGCTCGACCGCCTGCGGCGCCTGTTCGGCCGGCGCGGCTGACCGGCGGCGCCGGGCTCAGCCGAGCAGCCGCAGGCCCGCGGTGATCCCGGCCGCGAGACCGACGCCGACGAGCACCGAGGCGCCACGCCAGAGCGCGACGCCGGCCACCGCCACGCCGGCCGTGTCCGCCCCGACGTGCAGGTCCCGTCCGTCGGCGAGCGCGCTCGCCACGATCAGCGCCGCGAGCAGGGCGGGGGCGAGCAGGACGACGACGCCGCGGAAGCGCGGCGGCAGGTCCCGCCCGCCGAACGCCACCGGCCCGACGCCCTTGATCAGCGCGGTGACGACGGTGCAGCCGGCGATCGTCGCCCAGGCGGTGCCGGTCACGGCCCGGCCTCCGCGGCGGTCGGGACCGGCGCCGTGCCGCGCGCGTCGCGCAGGCCGACGAGCGCGACGACGCTCGCGGCGAGCACCGGCACGCCCGGGGGCGTCAGCGGCACGAGCACCAGCGCGACGAGCGCCCCGGCCGCCGCGACGCGCGGGGCGCGCCCGCCGCCGTCGCGCTCCGCGCGCAGCTCCGCGATGAGGATCGCGAGGAAGAAGGCCGGGTAGATCGCGTCGAGCCCGAGCGCGGACGGGTCGCCCACGAGGTCGCCGCCGACGACGCCCGCGACCGCGCCCAGCGCCCAGGTCACGTACTGGACGCCGGAGCAGCCGAACAGGAACGCCCGGTCGAACGTCCCGTCGCCGCGGTTGGCCAGGGCCCACGAGGAGTCGACGACGGTCTGGCCCTGCGCCGCCCGCCACCAGGCGCGGCCGGGGAGCGAGGGGGCGAGCGCGACGCCCATCGGGAGGAATCGGGCGTTCATCAGCGCCGCCGCCCCGACCGCGGCGCCGACCCCGCCGCCCGCGGCGAGGATCGACACCGCCGCGAACTGCGCGGACCCGGCGAAGACCACGAGCGACATCACCACGGCGGCGACCGCCGGGAAGCCGGCGTCGCGGGCGAGGACCCCGAAGGACAGGGACAGCAGGAAGCCCGCGAGGGCGAACGGCACACCGGCACGGACGCCCGCCGCGAACGCGTCGTCGCGGGGAGGATCCTGGTCCGCCGGGTGGGCCACGCACGCCAGCGTTCCACCGCGACGGGGGGGCGCGCAACGAGCATCGCTGGGGACGGCCATCAGCGCCGCTGATGGTCGCCGCGGCGGCGCGCTGCTACCGTCAACGGCACGGAGGGCGCCGTCCTCCGCGAGGTTCTCCGTTCTGCGGGTGCTCCACGAGGAGCGTTTTCGGGTTCTGAGGCAGCCTCCCCGAAGACGCCGCGGCACCGACGCCGCGCGCAGAAGGAGCAGTACGACATGACCAGCTTCGCCGATCTCGGCATCTCCGAGACCGTCGCCCGCGCGCTCGACGGCGCGGGCATCACCAGCCCGTTCCCCGTCCAGGCCGCGGTCATCCCCGACGCCCTGGAGGGTGCGGACGTCCTCGTCCAGTCGCCCACCGGCTCGGGCAAGACGATCGCCTTCGGCCTGCCGCTCGTCGAGCGGATCGAGGCGACCGACCGCCGTGCCGCCGCGCTCGTGCTCGCCCCGACGCGCGAGCTCGCCACCCAGATCGTGGACGACCTGCTGCCGCTCGCGCACGCCCGTGCGCTCTCCGTCGCGGCCGTCTACGGCGGCGTCGGCATCGTCGCGCAGGCCAAGCGCGCCGCGAAGGCGCACATCATCGTCGCGACGCCGGGGCGCCTGATCGACCTGCTCGACCGCGGTGACGTCGACCTGCGCCACGTCCGCATCGCGGTGCTCGACGAGGCCGACCGGATGCTCGACATGGGCTTCAAGCCCGCGGTCGACCGGATCCTGCGCGAGGTCCCGTCCGACCGCCAGATGCTGTTCTTCAGCGCGACGCTCGACGGGGCGCCGCGCGCGTTCGCCGACGCGTTCACCCGCGACGCCCGTGAGCACAAGCTCGCGGCTCCCGTCTCGCAGCGCAGCGGGGAGATCGTGCACCGCTTCGTGGCGGTGCCGCACGAGGACAAGCTCGACCTCCTCGCGACGCTCCTGCATCGGGAGGAGCGCGGGCTGGCCGTCGTCTTCGTGCGCACCAAGCGCGGCGCCGACCGGCTCGTCAAGCGGCTCTCCCGCAGCGGCGTCAACGCGGTCGCGATGCACGGCGACAAGAGCCAGGGCCAGCGCGAGAAGGCGCTCGCGCGGTTCGAGGAGGGGACGGTCGACACGCTCGTCGCGACCGACGTCGCCGCACGCGGCCTCGACGTCCGCGACGTCACGCACGTGCTGAACTTCGACATCCCCGAGGACCGCGAGACCTACGTGCACCGCTCCGGTCGCACCGGTCGCGCCGGCCGTGAGGGCACGGCGATCACGCTCGTGTCGCCCGACCAGCACAAGGACATCGTCGCGATCGCCCGCGAGCTGCAGCTCGAGGACCAGCTGCGCGACGCCGGCATCACCGCCGCCAACGGCGGTCCGCCGCGCCCGAAGCCCCAGCGCGGCCAGCGCCCGGCGGGTGCCGGCGGCGGGCAGCGTCGCGGCGGCCAGGGCGGCGGCGGCGCGCGGCGGCCACGGCGCGGGCTCCGCGTCGGGCGGCAACGGCGGCGGCGGGGCGAAGAAGCGCTCCGGTCGCGGCGGCTCCGGTGGCGGCTCGGGCTCGGGGTCCGGTGGCGGCTCGGGGCGCAAGACGACCTTCTCGGGCGGCACGTTCGGCGCCGCCCCGGGCGGGCGCCGCGGCCGCTAGGCGCGCGTCGTCACCCGCCGACGCGCGGTCCGGCCGTCCGGGCCGCCGTCAGCGGTCGGCCCGCGCCCAGGCCTTGAGGTCCGGGAGCGGGTCGCGGGAGGCCCCGCCGGTGTACCAGCCCGGCGCGGTCCAGATCTCGAAGTGCAGGTGGCAGGCGGTCGCGTTGCCGGTGCGGCCGACCGCCCCGAACACCTCGCCGGTGGCGATCGTGTCGCCCTTGTCCTGGGTGACCGCGCGCTGCAGGTGCATGTACGCGTGGTCCTCGCCGCTCTCGGCCCCGCGGATCACGACGTAGTTGCCGGCGCGGCCGTCGGTCGCCTTGAAGACGACCTTGCCGCCCTCGGCGGCGGCCATCGGCACGCCGCAGCTCGCGAACACGTCGACGCCCTTGTGCGCCCCGCCGCGGTCGCCGTAGAAGGTGCCCTCGTCCCCGAACTTCCAGCTGCCCCGGATCGGGAACACGCGGCTGCCGGGGGCGACGGTCGCGGCGACCGGCTGCGGGTCGACCGTCGGCGCCGCGGCCCCGGTGGGGGTCGGAGCGGGCGCCAGCGTGCGGATCCGCCGGGCCTCCGAGCGCGTCACCCTGCCGTCGGCGCGGAGCTTCGCGCGGCGCTCCAGCGTTCGCACGGCCTTCACGGTCGCCGGCCCGAAGTCGCCGTCGGGCGTCACCTTCACGCCGTGGTCGATGAGGAACCGCTGCAGCCCGCGGACGTCGGTGCCGGTCAGGCCGCTGCGCAGCGTCCGCGAAGCGTAGGTGACGGTCCGCACCCGCGGGCGGGCGCGGCGGCGCATCTGCCGGGCCTGCTCGCGGTCGACGACCGCGTCCTCGGGCAGGCCCTCCTCGCGCTCGTAGCGGCGGACGGCGAGCTCGGTCTCGCGGCCGTAGCGGCCGTCACGGCCGACGGGGAGACCGAGCCGCTCGAGCCAGGCCTGCAGCTGCTCGACGTCGCGGCCCTGCGCGCCGGGGGCGAGCGGGCGCTCGCCGAGGTCGGCGGCGACGGCCGCTGAGGGGGCGAGAGCGCCCGCACAGGCGACCAGGGCGGCGGCGGGAAGGAGGGTACGAATCCGTCCGACGATGCGCATTGGATATCGCAACACGGCGTCGCGTGTCGAGCTGCGGTGCCGCGCAAGATCCTCTGCGGGGGCAGGATCTCCCGCATCGTGGGCGAAAACCGTAGGTCACCGTGCAGATCGGCGTGGCGCACATGGACCATCCCGCGGTGCACGAGATCGTGCCCTCCGCCCACTGCGTCCAGCGGTTCCGCCAGCGCATGCCCGTCCGGGCGCCGGGGATCGCGGAGGTCGCGGCGGCGCTGCTGGCGGCGCTCGAGGCGTGCGACGTGTCCGGCTGGCCGCCGGGCTGGGCGGCGACCGGCGAGTCCGCGCCCCTGTGGGCGGCCGGGCCGGACATCGCGTTCCCGCTGCAGCCGACCGGGACGCCCGGCCGCTGGCTGGCGGTGACCTGCCTGCGGCGCCCGGGACCCCGGCGCTGACCGGCGGGTCAGAGCTGCCGGACGATGCGGCCGCGGCTGTCGCCCTGGAACGTCGTGCCGTCGCGGAACGTCACGCCCCAGACGAGCCCGCCCACGAAGTCCTCGCCGTAGTAGGAGACGTAGTCGACCTCCGCGGTGGGCCGGCCCAGGCGGTTCGCCGCGGCGACCGTCAGCCGGTACGGGGCGGCGGTGTTGATCGGGGCGACCGGGATCGTCTGCGCGCCGCCGAAACCGGGAGGACCGAGGCTGACCTGCTCGACCTTCCCGCCGGGGAGGAACTCGACGTTGCGCAGGCGCCCGCCGCCGGTGAGGAACTGCGCGTCGATGCGGGCGGGGCGGAGGCTGAGGTTCTTCAGGCGCCCGAAGCGGCCGCTGCGCATCGTGGCCTTCGCGGCGGCGAAGCTCGAGCGCAGGAGCATCGAGCCGCGCTCGAGCCCGACGGGGGCCTCGCCGTCGGGGCCCGCGGGCGTCTGCGGCGTGGGGGGCACGGGTGCCGTGAACCGCGGGACGGTGACGTCGGGGCCGTCGATCGCGTCGGTGATCGACCCGACGACGGCGCTCATCACGCCGCCGAGCAGGGCGAACAGGATCCCGATCGAGACCAGCGCGCGCACGAGCCGCGCGCCCGCGGACGGGCCGGCGGCGTCGGTCGTCCCGGCCTGGCGGGCGCGGCGCTCGGGGAAGGACCGGGGCGGTGGCCCGTGCGTGCCGGGGATGCCCTCGCGCTCGGTTCCCGGCTCCATGCCGGGCAGCGTCGTCGCCGAGGCGGTCACGGCCGGCACGGCCGCCTCGCGCCGCTCGCGGGTCGGCGGCGTGGCCCAGCCCATCGCCGCCAGCGGGTCCTCGTCCTGCTCGCGGCCGAAGGCGTCGCGCTCACCCATGCGCCGAGTCCACCACGTCCCGCGGCGGAACGCCAGCGCCCGAGACCGGGTTCAGACCGCGCGTAGACGGCTGAACGCGGGTCGCTCGCGCAGCGCGCGCACGACCGCGTCGACGGTCGCCTCGCTGTCGTCCTCGAGCCCGTCGGTGACCGCGCCGACGAGGCCGCGCTTGCGCTCGAGCACCTGCGAGAGGTCCTCGTCGACGGTGTGCGCGGCCAGCAGGTACCAGGCGGTCACGGCGTCGTGCTGGCCGATGCGGTGCACGCGGTCCTCGGCCTGGTCCATCAGCGCCGGGGTCCACTCGAGCTCGAGGAACGCGACGTTCGACGCGCGCGTGAGCGTGATGCCCTGCGCCGCGACCCCGGTCGAGGCGATCAGCAGCCCGGGGCCGTCGGGGTCCTGGAAGGCGTCGACCGCCGCCTGACGGGCGCGGCTCGAGTCGCGGCCGAGCAGGTGCAGCGCGTCGGGGTTGCGGGCGACGAGGGTCTCGAGGACGTCGACGTGGTGGGCGAACACGACCAGCGCCTCGCCGGACTGCCGGAAGTCGTGGATCCACGAGATCGCGGCGGCGAGCTTGCCGTGGGCGGCGAGCATCCGCAACGTCCCGAGCTGCGCCAGGCGCTCGGCGCGCAGCGTCGCCGCGATCTTCGCCTCCAGCTCGCGCAGGTCCAGCGGCTGCTGGCGCAGCCACGCGATCACGTCCTCCTCCGCGGTCCGGTACTCGGTGCGGTTGCTCAGCTCGATCGGCACGACGACGCGCGCCTTCTGCGGCAGCTGCGGGAGCACGTCCTGCTTGAGCCGCCGCACGAAGCAGCGCCGCCGCAGGTGCCAGTGCAGCCGCGCCTCGCGCTCGCTGCCCTCGAACAGGCGGTGGAAGCGCGCGCCGCTGCCGAAGTCGCCCAGCCGCCCGAGCACCCGCAGCTGGCTGATGAGCTCGTCGGGGTGGTTGAGGACCGGGGTGCCGGAGAGCGCGAGCCGCAGCCCGGTCCGCGGCAGCGCGTCGGCCAGGCGCCGCACCGCCTTGGTGCGCTTGGCGCGCGGGTTCTTGACGTAGTGGCTCTCGTCGAGCACGAGGGCGCGCGGGCCGAGCCGCCCGAGCGACTGGGCGTGGGCCTCGACGATGTCGTAGTTGACGATCGTGATGTCGGCGGGACGGATGGCGCCCGAGCGGCCCTCGAGGACCTGCAGCGAGCGGTGGCCGACCCAGATGCCCGCCTCGCGCTCCCAGACGAGCTTCAGGCTCGCCGGGCAGACCACGACGGCGGGGTACGCGCCGTCGGCCTCGAGCGTGGCGAGCGCCTGCACGGTCTTGCCGAGGCCCTGCTCGTCCGCGAGGAACGCCTGGCGCTGGGCCAGCAAGTAACGCACGCCCGCGACCTGGAACGGGCGCAGCGTGCCGCCGAGGCGCACGTCGTCCCCCAGCGGCTCGGCGTCCTGCGCGCGGGACCGCTCGATCGCGTCGACCGCCGCGGCGTGCTCGGCCCGCATCTCCTCGAGCACCGGGATCGCGGCCGCACCCGGGGTCACGCCGTGCGCGGCGCAGAAGGCGTCGAGGTCGGCGGCGACGTACGGGTCGGCCGGCAGCGTGCCGGTGGCGACGTCGGCGCCGGGGAGGGCGAGGAACAGCGCGGCGAGGTCGGGCCGCCAGAGCACGTCGAGCCGCAGCTTCGGGCCGTCGACGCTGGGGACGAGCGTCAGCTGCGCCGGCGGCGGGTCGAGATCGACGCGCGCGTAGGTCGCGCAGCGCGTCGCCCGGCCGTCCAGGCGCGCGCCGCGTTCCTCCATCAGCGCATCGGCGACCGCCGCGGTCACCGGTGCGAGGTGGACGTCGCGGCGCAGCTCGCGGGCCAGCGCGGCGATCGCGCCGGGCAGCGTGCCGAGCCGGGTGGTGAGCTCGAACGCGGGGCCGCCCTCGTGCTCGACCGCGGTGACGGTGCCGGTCCAGCGGCTGCTGACGCCACGCAGCCACTCGGTGACGTCGCCGCTGGGGAGCAGCTCGGGGAACCGCGCGATGAGGTCGGCGACGTGGGCGCCCGCCCAGTCCCCGGCGGGGGCCGACCACTCCTTCGTGTCCCAGTCGAAGCGGCGGTCGGGGATGCGCCGGACGGCGTCGACGATCTCGGGCCGGTAGGGGAAGGCGAGCACGACCTCGAGGTCCCCGGACGGGGTCGGCCGCAGCTCGATGTTCGGGCGGCCGGGGACGAGATCCACGCCCCGCACCGTACGACACCCGGCGGCGCGGTCCGGCGTGCCGTGACGAGTTCGTGAAGTTCCTTGCAATCAGGGTGCTGAGTGCTGCTAGCGTTCGCGCCGTAACCCAAGCAGTGCCGGGCCGTCGTTGCTTCATTTGCACCTTCGCGCGCAGCACACAACATCCCGTGGAGGAACACCAAATGGCCACCGGAACCGTGAAGTGGTTCAGTGACGACAAGGGCTTCGGCTTCATCACGCCGGACGACCCGGGCAAGGATCTGTTCGTGCATCACAGCGCGATCCAGGCCGACGGCTTCCGCACCCTCGCCGAGGGCGCGAAGGTCGAGTTCGACGCCGAGCCGGGCGAGAAGGGCCCCAAGGCCGTCAACGTCCGCACCGTCTAGCGACGGAGCCGCTTCAGCACTGCGTGGGGCCCGGGAGACCGGGCCCTTCGTCGTTCTCGGCCCCGACGCTCAGGGCCGCGGTCGGTCCACGTCGGCGAAGGCGCGCGCGGCCCGGCCGAACGTCTCGTCCATGACGGCGTGGACCTGGCGGCGGACGGTGCGCGGCGCGCGGCCGGCCAGCACCGCCTGGCCGAGCGTCCGCTCGCGCGCGTCGAGCGCGGCGCCGAGCGTGGCGGCGAGGCCGACCGCCCGGGGGTCGTCGGGGCGCAGCCCGAGGTCGCGCGCGATCGTCTCCTGCAGCGCGGCGGTCCAGTCCTCGGCGATCACGAGCCGGCGGGCGCGCAGCGCGGGCGAGCCGGCGAGCGTGCGCCGGAACGCGACGAAGCGCCGCGACAGCTCCGGGTCCTCGAGCGCCGCCCAAGTGAATCCGGGGACGGGGGCGACGGTCGGGCGCAGCAGCGCGTCGACGGCGCCGAGGATCGTCTGGCCGCAGGGGCGCTCCTCGATCGTCGTGCGCAGGCGGTCGAGCAGCTCGTCCGCGCGGTCGAAGAAGAGGTCCTCCTTCGCCGGGAAGTAGTTGAAGACCGTGCCGACCGAGACCTCGGCGGCCGCGGCGATCTCGGCGACGGTGACGGCCTCGAACCCGCGCCGGGCGAACAGCTCGGTGGCGATGTCGGAGATCGCCTGACGGGTGCGGAGCTTCTTGCGCTCGCGCAGGCCGGGTGCGGGCTGGTCCTCGTCCACGGATCCGAACCCTAGCCGAACGTGAACCTGTGACAAAATTGTAGTCGTTGCAAAATTCCCGCGGATGTGATCCTCTATGCGCCATGACCGCCACCGCCATCCACGCCCGCGGACTCGTGAAGCGCTACGGCACCACCACCGCCCTGAAGGGCGTCGACCTCGACGTGCCGCAGGGCTCCGTGTGCGGCGTGCTCGGCCCCAACGGCGCCGGCAAGACGACGGCGGTGCGCATCCTCACCACCCTGACCGCCGCGACCGAGGGCACCGCCACGGTCGCCGGGTTCGACGTCGCCACCCAGGCCGACGACGTGCGCCGGCGCATCGGGCTGGCCGCGCAGGACGCCACCGTCGATCCGCTGCTCACCGGCCGGGAGAACCTCGTCATGATCGGCGAGCTGCACAAGCTCGGCCGGGCCGCCGCCCACGCGCGCGCCGACGAGCTGCTCGAGCAGTTCACCCTCACCGACGCCGGTGGGCGCCTCGCCAAGGAGTACTCCGGCGGCATGCGCCGTCGCCTCGACCTCGCGGCCACGCTCGTCGCGCGGCCCGACGTGCTGTTCCTCGACGAGCCCACCACGGGACTCGACCCGCGTGCCCGCAACGACCTCTGGGACGTCCTGGACCAGCTGGTCGGCGGCGGTGCGACGATCCTGCTGACGACCCAGTACCTCGAAGAGGCCGACCGGCTCGCCGACGAGATCGTCGTCATCGACCACGGCACCGCGATCGCCCGCGGCGACGCGCGCTCGCTGAAGCGGCAGATCGGCGGCGAGCAGCTCGAGGTCGTGCCGCTCGACGCCGCCCACCTGCCCGCGGTCGCCGCGCTGCTCGAGCGCATCGGCGGCAGCCCCGCCACCGTCGACGCCGGGACGCGCCGCGTCACCGCCCGCAGCAGCACCGGGGTCGCGGCGGTCGCCGAGGTCGCGGCGGCGCTGCGCGCCGAGGGCATCGCCGTCGAGGACCTCGGTCTGCACCAGCCGTCGCTGGACGACGTCTTCCTGACGCTCACGGGCCAGCCGGCCGAACCCACCCCCGACGAGGAGGCCGTCGCATGAGCTCCCCCCTGCTGTCCGACGTCTGGGTCATCGCCCGGCGTGGCCTGCTGCACATGCGCCGCCAGCCCGAGGTGCTCGCGGACGCCACCTTCCAGCCGATCATGTTCGTCCTGCTGTTCGCCTACGTCTTCGGCGGGGCGATCGCGGTGCCGGGCGGCGGCGACTACAAGGAGTTCCTGATGGGCGGCATCTTCGCCCAGACGCTCGTGTTCAGCTGCTTCGGCGTCGCCATGGGCCTCGCCGCCGACCGCGGCAACGGCGCGGTCGACCGCTTCCGCTCGCTGCCGATCAGCCGCGGTGCAGTGCTCGGCGGGCACGCGCTGGCGAACATGATCAAGACCGTCCTGCCGATCACGCTGATGGCGATCTGCGGCCTGATCGTCGGCTGGACGCCCAACGGGCCGCTGCTCGACACCGTGGCCGGCTTCGGCCTCATGTTCCTGTTCTCGTTCGCGATGATCTGGGTGGGGGTGCTGCTCGGCAGCACGCTCGCGACGCCCGAGGCGGTGCAGGGCGTGACGTTCACGGTCCTGTTCCCGCTGACCTTCATCGCCAGCACGTTCGTGCCGACCGACACGCTGCCGGGGGTCCTGCGGACGATCGCCGAGTGGAACCCGACGACGACGCTCGCGGACGCGCTGCGCCGGCTGTTCGACAACCCGGGCGCGGTCGCCCCCGCGGACGTGCCGTGGTCGCTGGCGCACCCGATCGCCTACACGCTCATCTGGATCGCCGCCATCGTCGCGATCTGCGCCCCGCTGGCGGTGAGCCGCTACCAGCGGTCGATCACCGACTGACCGACGCGCCGGCCATCGCCGGACGGCCGGACGTGCGCGGCGCGGCCGCGGGACGACCGGGCGCGCTGCGCGGGCGCGACGCTCCGCGGCGGCCCGCGGTGAGCAGCGGCCGCTCGACCCGCGTCCACGAGAGATGCGCGACCGGCAGCACGACGGCGAGGACCGCGAGCGTGGCCGCGGTCGTGCGGCCCTCCGGGAAGAGACCCGCCCCGCGCAGCGCGAAGATCGCGGGCATGTGCCACAGGTACACGCCGTAGCTGCGCTCCCCGAGCCACGCCAGCGGCCGCGCCTCGAGCGCCCGCAGGGGCCGCGCGGCCTGCGCGACCGCGACGAGCAGGAGCGCGAAGCCGGCGGCGGCGATCGCATCGCGCCAGATGCGGCCGGCGTCGGTGGCGCCCGCCGTGCCGCTGCCGTGCCACCAGCCGTTGAGCGCCACGAGGCCCGCCGCCGCGGTCAGGAGCGCGAGCACCGAGGGACGGCCGAGGCGGCGGCCGTGGCCGAGCGCCGCGGCCGCCATCCCCGCGGCGAAGCACGGCGCGAGTGCCGGCAGCGCCGAGGCGAGCACGAGATCGGCCGGGCGACCCGCCAGCCAGACGTTCCAGGCCGTCCCGGCGGCCGCGAGCAGCACGGCGGGCAGCAGCAGCGCGGCGCGCGACGGGCGCCGGCGCGCCGCGAGCACGGCCAGGCCGGCGAGCACCGGCAGCACGAGGTAGAAGGTCGCCTCGACCGTCAGCGTCCACATCGGCGGGTTCAGCTCCGCGACGGTCTCGGGGTGCAGCGCCTGCGCGAAGACCGCGAACAGGGGCAGCAGCTCGGCCGAGGGGGACCCCGACCCCGCGGACGTGGTCGAGCGCGAGGAGCAGCGGCACGGTCACCACCAGGCACAGCCACGCCCCCGGCACGAGCCGCCGCACGCGGGCGTCGAGGTAGCGGCGCAGGTCCGGCAGCGGCCGCCCGTCGAGGACGGCGGCCACCCAGGCGCGGTAGATGAGGAACCCGGACAGGACGAAGAACAGCGGCAGCGCGAGCCGCAGCTCGTGCAGGACGGCCGCGACGGGTCCGTCGTCGTCGGAGCGGGTGTACAGCCAGACGTGCAGGACGAGGATGGCGAGGGCCGCGAGCCCGCGCAGGGCGTCGAGGCCGGCCAGCCGCCGCGTCCCGCTCGCCGGCGGCTGGGCGCGCAGCGGGGACATCGAACAGGACGTTCCCGTCACGCCCCGCCGAAAACCTAAGGAGTTCCTGAGAGATCGCCGGGAACGGCCGGCCCGGCGGTGGCGGCACGCAGCTGCTCCAGCAGCGTCGCCTCGTGCGCCTGCCAGGCATCGTCGGTGAGGCCGCGCTCGCGGCGGTCGCGCAGGAACGCGAGCTCGGTGGCGATGAGCTGCTGGTCGGCGACGGCGCGGCGCGCGCGCCGCCCGCCCTGCGCCTTCGCGCGCTTTCGGGCACGCCGTCGGGCGGGCAGCGAGGCGAGCTCGCCGACCGCGCCGGCCGGCAGCCAGCCCGCCTGCACGTACGCGGGCAGGTGCCGCTCGATCGCCTTGCGCTCCCGGCGCCGGTCGAGCCGCGCGACCAGCAGGATCCCGAAGAAGATCGGCACCATGAACAGCAGGTAGACGCCGAAGAACGCGCCGGTCGACGCCGACGTGTTCCACAGCGAGTGCAGGCCGATCGCCACGAGCAGCCCGACGACCGGCGCGACGCGGCGCACGAACCCGCTGCGCGAGCGGGCCGCCAGGCCGAAGCCGATGCCGGTCGCCGCGGTGAAGACCGGATGGGCGAACGGGCTCATCACGCCGCGCACGACGAACGTCGCGAGCGCGCCGACGAGGCCCTCCTCGACCGCACCGCGCCCGTAGTAGAGGACGTTCTCGGTCGCCGCGAAGCCGAGGCCGACCATCGCGGCGTAGACGATGCCGTCCAGGACGCCGTCGAGCTCGGTGCGCCGGCGCCGCACGATGACCCAGATCGCGGCGGCCTTCGCGGTCTCCTCGACGACCGGCGCGGAGATCGAGCCGCCGTAGATCTCGCCCGCCTCGGCGCCGAGGCTGCTGCCGACGACCGCCTGCCCGATCGTGTTGAGCACGAGCGCGACGAAGCACGCCACGGTCGCGCCCCACGCGAACGTGAAGACGAGCATCCGCCGCGGCTCCGGCTCGTAGCGGTCGAGCCACAGGACCCCGGCCGCCAGCAGCGGCACCGGCGCGATCGCGAGCATGACCGCGAGCACGAAGATCACCGGGGTCGTCTCCAGGCCCGCCGCCGCGAGCACGAGCGCCCCGCTCAACGTCATGCCCAGGATGCCCGCGGTCCCGACCAGCCGCCGGGAGACATCGCGCGTGACCCGGGGGTCGGGAAGCGGGGGTGTGGCCATGGCGCAGCAGGGTACGCTTGCGGGCATGAGGACGCCGGGGAGAGCTCTCGCGGTCGCCGCGCTGGGCGCGGCCGCGCTCGCGTCGGCCCTCGCCGCCCCGGCCGTCGCGACCGCGCAGATCCAGGCCGTCCCGGTGCTCGGCGTCGCCCCGCCCGGCACCAACGACTTCGGCTGCCGTCCGCGCGAGGACCGGCCCCCGATCGTGCTCGTGCACGGCACCTTCCTCGACATGACGACGAGCTGGCAGGCGCTCGCCCCGCTGCTGCGCCGCGACGGCTTCTGCGTCTTCGCGCTCGACTACGGCCGCCGCGGCACCGACCCGGTCGACCGCTCCGCCGACGAGCTCGCCGCCTTCACGCGGCGTGTGCTCGACGCCACCGGCGCGCCGAAGGTGAGCTTCGTCGGGCACAGCCAGGGCGGGCTGCTGGCCCGCTGGACGGTCCGCAGCCGCGGCCTGCTCGACCGCACCGAGGAGATCGTCGGGCTCGCGCCCTCCCACCACGGCACCACGCAGGTGCTCGCCGGGCCGCTGTCGCGCGTCGGCTGCCTGTCGTGCGCCGACCAGGCCGTCGGCTCCCCGTTCCTGGCCCGCGCCAACGCCGCCCCCGAGGCCCCGGCGGAGATCGACCACACGGTCATCTCGACCCGCAACGACGTCGTCGTCACGCCGCCGTCCTCGCAGGCGCTCGACGGCCCGACCGCCACCGCGGTGATGCTCCAGGACCGCTGCCCGGGCGACCTCGCCGAGCACGTCTCGATCCTCTACGACCCGGTCGCCCTCGGCTGGGTGCGCCACGCGCTGCTGCGCGACGGGCCCGCCGACCCGGCCGCGATCGTCGACTGCACGGGCGCGACCCCGCCGCGCTCGCCCGGTGTCGCACTCCCGGACGCGTCCGAGGACCCCGCGCCGAGCCCGGCGCCGGAGCCCCGCGCGGTCCGGCTGAGCGTCCTGTCGGACGTGCTGCGCCTGTCGCGGGCCTCGACCGTCGGGCTGCTCGTGCGCTGCGACGGCCCGGAGGGCGCGCGGTGCGTGAGCCTCGTGCGGCTGCGCCGTGGCGCACGCGCGCTGGGCACGGTGCGCATCAGCGTCCCGGTCGGCGGTGACCGCCTCGTGCGGCTGCGCGTGACGAAGGAGGGCCGCGCCCTGCTGCGGTCCGCCGACGGGGCGGTGCGCGTGACCGTCCGCGCGACGACCGCCGACGGGGATCCGCGGGTCGCCACGCACGCGGCGACGCTGCAGCGCAGCTGAACCCCGTCGGCCCGGGGGCGCGCAAGCGAGGCGGACGACGCGGATCCTGACACCGTGTCAGGATCGGGCGATGGCCGACCGACACGTGGACTTCCTGCTCATCGGGGGTGGCGTCGCCTCCGCGACCGCCGCGAAGACGCTGCGCGAGGAGGGGGCCACCGGCTCGATCACGATCGTCAGCCGCGAGATCGACCCGCCCTACCACCGGCCGCCCGCGACCAAGGGCTATCTGCAGGGCGCGGAGAGCAAGGACGACGCGCTCGTCCATCCCGCCGACTGGTACGCCGAGAACGACGTCGAGCTGCTCAGCCGCGTCAGCGTCATGGGGCTCGACACCGACGCCCACACCGCGACGCTCTCGAACAAGCAGACGCTCTCCTACGGCAAGGCGCTGATCGCGACCGGCGCCATGGTCCGCCGGCTGGGCGGCGTGGACGGGGCGCAGCTCGACGGCATCCACTACGTCCGCGCACTCGGCAACAGCGACGCGATCCGCCGCGACGTCGAGGACGTCGACCGCGTCGTCTGCATCGGTGGCAGCTACATCGGCTGCGAGGTCGCCGCGTCGCTGACGGCGCTCGGCAAGCGCGTCGCGATCGTCCTGCAGGAGGCCGAGCCGCTGTCCGGGGGCTTCGGGCTGCGCGCGGGCGTCTTCTTCCGCGACGTGCTCGAGCGCCACGGCGTCGAGATCTTCGGCAGCGACGAGATCGAGGCGTTCCTCGGCGACGGGGACGCCGACGACGCGCGCGTGCGCGCGGTCACGACGCGCAACGGCCGCGAGCTGGCGGCGGGCGCGGTCGTCTGCGGCGTCGGCGCCACCCCGGACGTCATGCTCGCCCGCAAGGCGGGCCTGGCCCTGGGCGAGGCGGGCGGCGTGCTCTGCGACGCGCGGCTGAAGACCTCCGCCGACGACGTCTACGCCGCCGGCGACATGTGCGAGTACGACAGCGTCGTGCACGGCCATGCGCTGCGCATCGAGCACGAGGACGTCGCGATGACCCAGGGGGCGACCGCGGCCCGGAACATGCTCGGGCAGGACGTCCCGTACGACACGGTCCCGTACTTCTTCAGCGACCTCGCGGACTGGACCTCGCTCGAGTACGTCGGCCCGGCCCGCTCGTGGAACGAGGAGCTCGTCGTCGGCTCGATCCCCGACGGGCGCTTCACGATCTACTACGTCGACAGCGGCATCGTGCGGGGCGCGCTGACCGTCGGCGGCCACGACGACCTGGAGCGCGCGCGCCAGCTCATCCGCAGCGGCGAGCGCGTGAGCGCCGGGGACCTCGGGGCCGAGAGCTATCCGGCCTGATTCTGGATAGGATCAGCAGACGATGATCGCCATGGATGCCTTCGCCGCGACCTTCGGGCTCGTGATCGTGTTCTTCGTCGCCTTCCCGGCGCTCGCCCACGTGCTGATCGGCTTCGCCGTCGCGCAGGCGCTCGGCGAGAAGGAGCAGAACGACCGCTACGCCGCGGGCCTCGACGACGAGTAGCCCGCCGGACCGCCGCGCCCCGCGCGCGGCCGGTCCCCGGGCTCCCCGTCGAGCGGGAGCCCGTCGTCTCAGCCCAGGTCGGCGGCGAGGCCGACCGTGATGGCCACGAGCGCGACCGCCCCGAGCCCGCGGCGGAACGCGTTGACGCCGTAGCGCAGCTCGTCGTAGGCCCAGCACGCGAGCGCCACCCGGCCGAGCGCGTCGAACGCCGTGCGCGTGTCGCCGTCGCTGAGCTGCCGCCCGAGCCACGCCGCGAGGTACACGAGCAGCGGCGCGTTCGGGAACTGCGCCACGGGGTAGGACCGCGGCCAGCCGTGCTGTCCCCGGTCCCACAGCTGCCGCAGTCGCGCGCGATCCATGCCCCGTAGCGTCCCACGCGTGACCGACGAGCAGCTCCGCGCCGCCACCCTCACCCGCCTGCACGAGCTGGCGGTCGTGCCGGCGCCGCTGGAGCAGGAGGCGGCGCGCGCCGCGATCGTGCAGGGCTGGTGGCGGGCCGACGGGCTCGGCGACGTGCACGTCGACGCGGTCGGCAACGTCCTCGCGCGGCTGCGGCGCGGCACGACCGGCCGCCGGGTCCTCGTCGCCGCCCACCTCGACACCGTCTTCCCCGCCGACGTCGACCACGCGCTGCGCACCGGGACCGACGGCCGCCTGCACGGGCCGGGAGTGGGGGACAACACGGTCGCGGTCGCCGCGCTGGCCGAGCTGCGCCACCTCGTCCCCGGCGAGGGCGACGGGCACGACGTCTGGCTCGTGGCGACCGTCGGCGAGGAGGGGCTGGGCAACCTCCGCGGCGCCAAGCACCTGGTGGCGACCCACGACGACCTCGCCGCGTTCGTCGCGGTCGAGGGCGCGATGCTCGGCCGGATCAGCCTCGCCGGCAACGGCTCCGTGCGGGCCCGCGTCGACGTGCACGGTCCGGGCGGGCACTCCTGGAGCGACCGGGACCGCGACTCCGCCGTGCACGCGGCGGCGCGCGCCATCGCGCTGCTCGCCGCGGAGCGCCCGACGCGCGAGGAGGCCTGGTCCTGGCACGTCGCCTCCGTCACCGGCGGCGGCGACATCAACGTGCTCGCCGCGCACGCGTCGTTCACGCTCGAGATCCGGGCGCCCGGCACGTTCGTGCTCGCCGCGCTCGAGACCCGGGCCCGGGAGCTCGTCGCCGCCGGCGCCGCCGGGCTCGCGTGGGAGTGGACCGAGCTGGGCCGCCGGCCCGGCGGGGCGATCGCCACCGACCACCCGCTCGCCCGCGCGGCGACGGCCGCCCACGACGCGCACGGCTGCGCGTGGATCCTCGAGGACGCGGGGACCGACGCCAACGCGGCGCTGGGAGCCGGGCTGGCCGCCCTCACCGTCGGGCTCGCGGACGGCGAGGGCCTGCACACGCTCGAGGAGTGGCTGGACCCGGCGCGG
Source organism: Conexibacter sp. W3-3-2 (assembly GCF_009707605.1). NCBI lineage: Bacteria > Bacillati > Actinomycetota > Thermoleophilia > Solirubrobacterales > Conexibacteraceae > Conexibacter > Conexibacter sp. W3-3-2. Next base: position 4,352,953 of record NZ_WLYW01000001.1, read on the forward strand.
ATCCCGCTCGGCCTGCGGGTCCTCGCCGACCTCCTCGTCGTGGCGGCCGCCGCGGACTAGGACTTCTCGGCGTTGCGCGCCTGGCGCGCGGCGCGGACGCGGTCGGTCTGCGCGAGGTTCACCTTGCGCAGCCGCACGTGGTCGGGGGTCACCTCGACGCACTCGTCCTCACGCAGGAACTCCATCGCCCCGTCGAGCGACAGCGGCTTGGCCGGCGTCAGCCGGACGAGCTCGTCCGCGGTCGAGGAGCGGATGTTGTTCAGCTGCTTCTCGCGCACCGCGTTGACGTCGAGGTCCTCCGAGCGGGAGTTCTCGCCGACGACCATGCCCTCGTAGACCTCGTCGCCGGGCGACACGAACAGGATCCCGCGCTCCTGCAGGTTGAAGCACGAGAACGACGTGACCGTGCCGCGCCGGTCGGCGACCAGCGAGCCCGACGGCCGCGTGCGGATCTCGCCCTGCCACGGCTCGTAGCGCTCGAAGACGTGGTGCATGAGCCCGGTGCCGCGCGTCTCGGTGAGGAACTCGGTGCGGAAGCCGATCAGGCCGCGGGCGGGGACGAGGTAGTCCATGCGGACCCAGCCCGTGCCGTGGTTGATCATCTGCTCGAGGCGGCCCTTGCGCAGCGCGAGCAGCTGCGTGACGACGCCGACGTAGTCCTCGGGCACGTCGATCGTCATCCGCTCGATCGGCTCGTGGACCTTGCCGTCGATCTCGCGCGTGACGACCTGCGGCTTGCCGACCGTCAGCTCGTAGCTCTCGCGGCGCATCATCTCGACGAGCACCGCGAGCTGCAGCTCGCCGCGGCCCTGGACCTCCCAGGTGTCGGGGCGCTCGGTGTCGTTGACGCGCAGCGACACGTTGCCGATCAGCTCGCGGTCGAGGCGGTCCTTGACCTGACGGGCGGTGAGGAACTTGCCCGACTGGCCGGCCAGCGGCGAGGTGTTGATCCCGATCGTGACGCTCAGGGACGGCTCGTCGACGCTGATGACCGGCAGCGGCCGGGCGTCGGCGGCGTCGGCGAGCGTCTCGCCGATCGTGACGTCCGGCAGGCCGGCGATCGCGACGATCTCGCCCGGGCCCGCCTCGGCGGCGTCGACCCGCTCGAGCCCGTCGGTGACGTACAGCTCGGTGACCTTGGCGCGGGAGACGATCCGGTTGCCCTCGGCGTCCGTCTCGGCGCGGCACCAGGCGATGTCCTGGCCCTTGCGGACGGTGCCCTCCTTGACGCGGCAGATCGCGAGGCGACCGACGTACGGGGAGGCGGCGAGGTTCGTGACGAGGGCCTGGAACGGGTGGCCCTCCTCGTAGGTCGGTGCGGGGATCGTCTCGACCAGCAGGTCCATCAGCGGACGGAGGTCGGTGCCCGGGACCGCCTGGTCCCCGTCGAGCTCCAGCGACGCCCAGCCCTGCTTGGCGTTCGTGTAGACGATCGGGAACTCGATCTGGTCCTCGTCGGCGTCGAGGTCGAGGAACAGGTCGTAGACCTCGTCCACGACCTCCTTGATGCGGGCGTCGTCGCGGTCGACCTTGTTGATCACGAGGATCACCGGCAGGCGACCGGCGAGCGCCTTGCGCAGCACGAAGCGCGTCTGCGGCAGCGGCCCCTCGGAGGCGTCGACGAGCAGCAGCACGCCGTCGACCATCGTCAGGCCGCGCTCGACCTCGCCGCCGAAGTCCGCGTGGCCCGGGGTGTCGATGATGTTGAGCTTCACGTCCCCGTACTGGACCGAGGTGTTCTTCGCGAGGATCGTGATGCCCTTCTCGCGCTCGAGGTCCATCGAGTCCATGACCCGGTCGGCGACCTCCTGGTTCTCCCTAAAGGTGCCCGCCTGGTGCAGCATGGCGTCGACCAGCGTGGTCTTCCCGTGGTCGACGTGGGCGACGATCGCGACGTTGCGCAGATCGGAGCGGATGGCGGTGGCGGCGGCTGTGGTCATGCGGCAACGGAGGGTACGGGGTTCGGGGATCGCACCACCCGCCCCGCCCCGGGCGCCACTAGGCTCGCCCGCATGATCCTCGACCGCCTGTTCGCCGCCGGCTACGACGTCATCTTCCAGCGCGCCGAGCGCGGCGGGCTCACCGCGATGCGCGCCGAGGCGATCGGCGACCTCTCCGGCACGGTCGTCGAGCTCGGCGCGGGAACCGGGCTGAACCTCGCGCACTACCCCGCCGCGGTCGACCGGCTGATCGCCACCGAGCCCGACCCGCACATGGTCAAGCGCCTGCGCGCGAAGGTCGCGGCGGGCGAGGGTGGCGGCCCCGAGCGGGTGACCGTGGCGCAGGCGGGCGGCGAGCGCCTGCCGCTGCAGGACGGCGAGGCGGACGCGATCGTCTGCACGCTCGTGCTCTGCACCGCCCCCGACGTGCCCGGCGTGCTCGCCGAGGCGGTCCGGGTCCTGAAGCCGGGCGGCCGCTTTCGCTTCGTCGAGCACGTCCGCGCCGACGGGCACCGCCACGCCGCCTGGCAGGACCGGCTCAACCGGCCCTGGGGGGCCCTCGCCGGTGGGTGCAACGCCAACCGGGACACGCTCGCGGCGCTGCGCGCGGCCCCGGGCCTCGAGGTGCGCGGGGTGCGCGACGACAGCTTCCCGGGCGTCCCGGCGCTCGTGCGGCCGCTGATCCGCGGCGAGGCCGTGCGCGTCTGATCCGCCGGAAGCGGGGGTGTCGGCGGCGCGCGCTGCTAGCGTCGTGTGTGCACGCGCACGTCCGGTGTGCGTGCAGGTCACACAACGACCGGGCCCGGGGGCGGGATGGTGGGGGGCATGGAGAGACTGCACACGTGGCTGCTCGCGGCGAGCGCCCTCATCGTCGGCCTGACGGCCGCCGCACCGGCGTCCGCGGACGTCCTCATCGACGCGGTCCCCTCGGGGACGACCTACGGGCTCACGGTGACGGTGACCGGCGCGCCCGCGGAGGCGGTGGACCTGCGCACCCGACCGCTGCAGGCCCAGGGCGTCGACATCGACGCCGACGGTGCGGTGGCCTTCACCGCGGCCGGCGCGGACGTCTGCTCGCCGACCGGCGACGAGACGGTGGCGACCTGCTTCTTCGGCCCCGACGGGTCGGCCCGCACGTTCGACGACACGATCGCGCTGACCGGCGGACCGGGCGCCGACACGCTGCGCAACCAGTACTCCAACGCGCTGAACGTCGTCACCGTGACGTTCTCGGGCGGCCCCGGGGTCGTCGCCGACACGCTGCGCGGCGGGCTCGCCGACCGCGACGTCGTCACCTACGCCGACCGCGTCGCGCCGATCACGGCGACGCTCGCCACCCCGGCCGCCTCCGTCTCGGGCGCCGGCGAGGCGGGGGAGAACGACACGCTGAGCGGCCTCAAGCGCGTGATCGGCGGCAGCGGCGCGGACACGCTGAGCGCGACGGCCGGCGGTCGCGTCCTGGACGGCGGGCCGGGCGCGGACGTGCTCTCGGGAAACCAGAGCGAGGCCACGACGATGCTCGGCGGACCGGGCGACGACGTGCTCCACGGGCGCGGCGGCGGTGACACCGCCGACGGGGGCGCCGACACCGACCTCTACCGCTACCTCGGCACGCCGAGCACGGTCGTCGCGTCGCTCGCCACCGGCACGGGCAACGCGGGCGTCGGCTCGCCGACCGACACGTTCACGGCGATCGAGCACCTCGAGGGCAGCACGGCCTCCGACACGCTCACCGGGGACGGCGGCCCCAACCACCTGATCGGGGGCGACTCCGGCGACACCCTCGTCGGCGGAGGCGGCGCGGACGAGCTGCAGGGGGACGGCGGCAACGACAGCCTGGACGGCGGTGCGGGCGAGGACGTCCTGCGGGGCGGGGCCGACAGCGACACGCTCGTCGGCGGGCCTGACGCGGACGACCTGCAGGGGGATGCGGGCACGGACGTGGCGGGCTTCGGCGGGGCGGCGGGGCCGGTCGACGTGGACCTCGCCGCGGGGACCGCGACGGGGGAGGGGACCGACACGCTGACCGCGGTCGAGCAGGTGCTCGGCAGCGCGTTCGGGGACACGCTGCGCGGCAGCGCGGGCCCGGACACGTTGACCGGCGGCGACGGCGACGACCTCCTGCAGGGCCGCGGCGACAACGACACCCTCGCGGGGGGCCCGGGAGCGGACACCGTCTCGTTCGCCGACCGGTCGCAGGCGGTGAGCCTCGGGCTCACCGATGCCGGCACCGGGTTCGCGGTCATCGGCGGGGCGGAGTTCGACAGCGTCAGCGCGGTCGAGCACGTCACGGGCGGCAGCGGTCCCGACTCGCTGGTGGGGAACGCCGCCGCGAACGAGCTGCGCGGCGGTCCGGGCGACGACATGCTCGTCGGCAACGGCGGCGACGACCTGCTCGACGGCGGGGCGGACGCGGACACCGCGAACTTCGCCTCCGCCACGGACGCGATCACCGCGGACCTGGCGGCGGGGACCGCGATGGGCGCGGGCAGCGACCAGCTCGTGGCGATCGAGCGGCTCTTCGGGGGCGCGGGCGCCGACCGTCTGAGCGGCGACGGCGGAGCGAACCAGCTCGTGGGCGGTGCCGGTGACGACGAGCTGCAGGGCCGCGGCGGCGCGGACCTGCTCGTCGGTGGCGCCGACGCGGACACCGCGCGCTACGACGAGGCGCCCGGCCCGGTCGTCGCCAGCCTCGCGTCCGGGGCGGCCACCCTCGACGGGTACGGAGCGGAGGACCAGCTCGCGGTCGAGCACCTCGTCGGCGGGCCGCAGGCGGACACGCTCACCGGTGACGCGGCCGCCAACGACCTGGCCGGAGGCGGCGGGGACGACGTGCTCGTCGGGGCCGGCGGCGCCGACCGGCTCGACGGCGGTCCCGGCCGCGACCGGGCCTCCTACGCCGCGGCAGCCGCCCCGGTGACGGCGGATCTCGCCGCGGGCACGACGACCGACGACGGCACGGGCGCGACCGACACGCTCACCACGGTCGAGGGACTCGAGGGCGGCACGGCCGCTGACACCCTCTCCGGCAGCGACGCCGCGGACCTCCTGATCGGCGGGGACGGGCCCGACGTCCTCACCGGTCGCGCCGGCGCCGATGACCTGCGCGGCGACGCGGGCGCCGACACCCTCGACGGCGGTGCGGGCGAGGACGACCTCGACGCCGGCGCCGACGACGACACGCTGCAGGCCCGCGACGGCGGGCGCGACCGGCTGATCTGCGGCACCGGGACCGACGGCGGGCTGCGCGACACCGACGAGACGCTCGTCTCCGCCGACTGCGAAGCCGTCCGCGCCCCGGACCCGGCGCCCGCCGACCCGACGCCGGCGCCCACCGGCCCGACGCCCGCCCCGCCGGCAGAGACCACGCCGCCCTCCTCCACGCCCGACCCGGCGCCGACGACCGCGAACCTCGAGCCGACCGCGGGGACCGTCCTCGTGCGGCTGCCCGGCAGCTCCACGTTCGTGCGGATCGAGGAGGCCACCTCGATCCCGACCGGCACGATCGTCGACGCCACCCAGGGCCGCGCGACGCTCGTGCGCGTCACCGCCACCGGCGTCGTCCAGCGCATGGAGTTCTACGACGGCGTGTTCCTCGTCCGCCAGCCGACCGCGCGCAACCCGTTCGTCGACGCCGAGCTCGTCGGCGGCGACCTGTCCGGCTGCCCCCGCACGAGCCCCGGCTACAAGGACTGGATCAGCGAGCAGCGCCGGCTCTTCCCGTCCACCCGCACCCGCGCACTGGCCCCGACCGCCACCGTGGCCGCGAAGAAGCGCAAGCGCGGCAAGGTCCGCAAGCTCTGGGGATCCGGCAAGGGCGACTACCGCACGGTCGGGCGCGACGGTGCCGCCTCCGTCCGCGGGACCCGCTGGCTGACCGAGGACACCTGCACGGTCACCCGGATCACGGTCCGGGAGGGCGTCGTCAGCGTCCGCGACAGCGCGACCGGGGCGACGATCCTCGTGCGCGCCGGCCAGTCGGTGACCACGCCGTTCACGCTCGCCACGCTGCGGCGCATCGCCCGTGGCGGCCCCAGCGTCGGAACGCTCACCGCCAAGGCCAGGAAGCGGCTCGCGCGGCGCCGCTGACCCTGGACCGGGGTGACAACCGGTTTGTGGTGAATGGAGGTTTCGGGCGGCCCCGGCGCGTGACACGCTGCGCGACGGCGGCGTCACCCGACGCCGGGGGGTTCCACGATGGAGGCAGGCGATGTGCAGGGTCACGGCGTATCTCGGTGACGAGGCGGTGGTCGACGACCTCCTCTTCGGCGCGGACCGCGCGCTGGTGCGGCAGACGGTCGACTCGGAGCTCATGTCGCTCCTGAACCTCGGCGGCTTCGGGCTCGCCGCCTGGGACGCGGGCAGCCACGACCCGGCCCGGCCGTTCACCTACCGCGTGCCGACGCTGCCGAACTTCGACCGCAACCTGCGCGCGCTGACCCGCAAGGTCCGCGCCCGCGCGCTCCTCGCCCACGTCCGCGGCGTCGTCTACGACGAGCGCGAGCGGATCGGCCCGCACAACCTGCACCCGTTCTGCTTCGACGGGGCGCACGTCGCGCTCGCCCAGAACGGCGACCTCTACGACTTCGGCGCCATGCGCTACGACCTGCTCGAGCACGTCGGTCCCGACCTCGCCAACCGCATCGAGGGCACCACGGACACCGAGTGGGTCTACGCGCTCGTGCTCTCCGGCCTGCCCGACCCGCTCGGCCCGGCGACGATCGACGACGCGACCGTCGCGGTCGAGCGCGCGCTCACCGTCCTGCGGGGGATCCGCGAGCGCCGCGGGATCCGCACGCAGTCCCCGGTGAACCTCGTCCTCTCCGACGGGGAGTGGCTGCTGACGACGCGCTTCGCCTACGACTACGGCTGGTACCCCGACGACGACTCGTTCTTCGCCGGCGAGCGCGAGCACGACTTCACGACCCTCTGGTACACGACCGGTGGCGCGTTCGCCGGGCGCGACGGCACCTACGCGATGGGGGACGGACCGACTACCTCGATCGTCGTGGCCTCCGAGCCGCTCACGCGCGACCACACCGGCTGGATCGAGGTGCCGGAGTACTCGATGCTCCGTGCGTTCCCGGACCCGGCCACCGCCGAGCTGACCATCGAGACGCGGGAGCTCCCGCTGTGAGCGGCCTGGTGCAGGAGCGGATGGCGTCGCTGCGCGACGACGTCCCGAGCTTCGCCGACATGGGCGACGAGGAGGCGGCGGTCGTCGCCGCGCTCGTGCGCCCCTTCTCCGCCCCCGCCGGGCAGCTGCTGCTGCGGCAGGGCGCCGCCGCCGGGGACCTCCACGTGCTCCGCTCCGGCCGGGTCGAGATCTCCTACCGCAGCGCCGGCGGTGCCCGCGTCGCCGTCGGCGAGGTCGGCCCGGGCGGCGTGCTCGGCGAGACCTCGCTGATCGGGCGGCGCCGGCGCTTCGCCGACGCGATCGCGCTCGAGGACGTCGAGGGCTGGGTCCTGCACGGTGGCGCGTTCGAGCAGCTGCGCACCGACGTGCGGCCCGGGGCCGTCGCGTTCACGCGGCGCATCGGCGACGTCGCGGTCCGGCGGCTGCGCGAGCGCTACGCCGCGCTCCAGCTCGCGGCCGGCGGCCCGTCCTACCCCGAGCCGCAGGACGTCGCGCTCCCGTCGCCGACCGCGCCCGAGTCCGCCGAGTACCTGCGCGGGCTGCTGTGCTTCCGCTCGTTCGCGGACCCCGGCATGGTCGCCGACCTCTGCGACGGGCTGCGGCGCACCGAGCTGGCCCGCGGCACCACGCTGATCCCGCACGACCACGTGCCCGCGCACCTGCTGCTCGTCGTCCGCGGCGCGGTCGAGGTCAGCGTGCGCGGCGGCGAGGGCGCGCAGCGGGTGCGCCTCGCCGGGCCCGGGCGCTTCGTCGGCCACAACGGCGTCCTCGACGACGGGCCGAGCCCCGTCATGTGCCGGGCCCGCGAGCGGGTGGTCCTGCTCGGGCTGCCGCGCGAGCTCGTCCGGGCGGCGCTCGACTCGCCCGAGCCGCGCGACCGCGCGCTCACGCGGGCCGTGCACGAGGACGTCGTGCGCGCGCAGGCGCAGGCGGAGCGGCCGATGGCCCGCACCGCTGTGCGAAGCTGACGCGTGCGTGGGACCGCAGGGGGGCACAACCGGGGGACCGGGCCGGCTGGGCCGTGCGCGCGCGAGCCTGCGCGCGCAGCGCCTGCTCGTGCTGCCGCTGCTCGGCACGATCGCCGTCGCGGTCGTGCTCGCCGCGACCCCGGTGCTCGATGGCCTCGAGCGCGCCTCGGGGGACGTCCGCTTCGCGGTCCGCGGCGAGCAGACGCCGCGCGAGGACCTCGTCGTCGTCGCGGTCGACGACCGGACCTTCAGCGACCTCGACCAGCGCTGGCCGTTCCCGCGCTCGCTGCACGCACGGGCGATCGAGCGGATCGCCGCCGACCGGCCCCGGGCGATCGTCTACGACGTGCAGTTCAGCGAGGAGACCGATCCGGACTGCGACCCCGACGACCCGGACATCACCGACGCGTGCATCGAGGCGATCGAGTCCGACAACGCGCTGCTGCTCGCGCTGCGCGAGGCGGGCGACGTGGTGCTCGCCACCACCGAGGTCTCGGCGGCCGGGCGACCGAACCTGCTCGGCGGCGACCCGGAGGCGCTCGCGTTCTCGCGCGCCCGCCCCGGGATCGCGCTGTTCCCGATCGACCCGGGCGGCGTGTACCGGCGCGGCCGCGTGCGGCAGGCGGGCCTGCCGACGCTCGCCGTCGCGACCGCCGAGGTCGTCCGCGGCCGGCGCCTGGACCCCACGACGGTCCCGCAGGACCCGTTCCTGATCGACTACGCGGGCCCCCCGGGCACCGTCCCGCAGGTGTCGTTCTCCTCCGTCGTCGGGCCGCGCCCGGTGCCCCGCGGCACGTTCCGCGACCGGATCGTCGTCGTCGGCCCGGTCGCCACGACGCTGCAGGACGTGCACCCGACGTCGTTCGCGTCGGCCGGCGAGATGTCCGGGGCGGAGATCCAGGCCAACGCGATCGCGACCGTCCTGGACGGCTTCCCGCTGCGCACCGCGCCGCGCTGGCTCGCGGTCCTGCTCGCCGCGCTGCTCGCCGGCCTCCCCGTCGCGGCCGGGGCGCGGCTGGGCGGCGGGGCGCGCAACGCCGCGATCCTCGCGGCGGTCGCGCTCGCCGCCGCCGGGCTCCTCGTCGGCGCGGCGCTGCTCGCCTTCTCCGGCGGCTTCGTGCTGCCCGTCGCGGCGCCGCTGGTCGCGCTCGCGCTCGGCACCGTCGTGGCGCTCGTGACCGGCTCGGTCCGCGAGGCGGTCGAGCGCGAGTTCACCCGGCGCGTGTTCGCCCGGTTCGTCAGCGACGACGTCGTCGACCAGGTCCTCGCGCGCGCCGAGCGCGACGGCTCGCTGCGGCTCGGCGGCGAGCGGATGGAGACGACCGTGCTGCTCAGCGACATCCGCGGCTTCACGACCTTCAGCGAGCGCAACCGGCCCGAGGTCGTGCTCGAGCTCCTCAACCGCTACCTCTCGACGATGACCGAGGCGATCCTCGACCGCGGCGGCACCGTGACCGGCTTCCTCGGCGACGGCATCATCGCGGTCTTCGGGGCGCCCGTCCCGCACCCCGACCACGCCGACCGGGCGGTGCGGGCCGCCCAGGACATGCTCGTGCGCTGCGCCGCGTTCAACGCCGAGCTCGCCGCGGAGGGCCGCGACGTCGAGTTCCGCATGGGCATCGGGCTCAACAGCGGCCCGGTGATGGCCGGCAACGTCGGCAGCCAGCGGCGCCTCGACTACACGGTGATCGGGGACGTGGTGAACACCGCCGCCCGGCTCGAGGGCGCGACGAAGGGGACCCCGCACGACCTGTTCGTCGCCGGGGCCACGTACCAGGCGCTCCTCGAGGACCACCCCGAGCTCGTGTTCCACGACACGATCGCGCTGCGCGGCCGTGCGGCCGGCGTGCCGGTCTACGTGCCGCGGCCGACGGCGGAGTAGCCCCCGCCGTACGGGTTCTCGGGCGGCTGCACGTCGCCCTCGGTCGGCACCGGGTCGGTCGCGGTGCGCGGGGGCGCCCCGGCCCGCACCGTCGGGCAGCCGCGGCGGCCGCCGGACCCGCGCCACGGCAGCCGCACGCTGACGGCCGAGGCGTTGTTGCGCTCGTCGAGCTCGACGAAGCGGTTGGACGGGTCCGCCTTGTGGACGTACGCGAAGCAGCCCGAGAACCCGGTCACGTCGATCCAGTTCTGCGGGTAGCGCCACGGGTAGATGTCCGCCCAGCCGACCGAGGTGCCGAGCGTCACGCGGCTGATCGGCCCCTTCTGCGAGCAGGCGCCGTACTGCCGCGTCCGCGGCGAGCCGCGGTAGGGGCGGCGGGTGGCGAGCGACCGCACCCGCGTGAGGTCCCGGTAGCAGTAGAAGATCTTCGGCCCGGTGCGCACGAGACGGGTGCGGAAGCCCTGCGCGTCGAGCGCCCAGAGCTCGAAGCCCGCCGCGTCCTCGAACTTCCAGTACGTGCCGCGGGTCCGCGTGTCGAAGAAGCGGATGCTGCCGTTGGGCGGCTGCACGCGGGTCGTCGCGGCGGTCCGGCCGCGCAGCACCTGCCGGGCGGACATCCGCGTGCGGGTGATCCGCCGGCCGCGCACCTCCAGCGGCCCGTCCCCGACGTTCACGATCGCGTTGGTCGTCGCCAGCAGCGACCGGCCCTTCTTCGTGCGCAGCAGGTGGAAGCCGTAGGGCGTGCGCATCACGAGGTCCGGGCAGCGCAGCCGCAGCTCCGGGCGCCGGCACGGGTTCGGATCCACCGCGGGCGCCGGCGTCGGGGTCGGCGTGGGCGTCGCGACCGGGGTCGGCGCCGGTGTCGGAGCGGGGTCCTGGGCGACGGCGGACGCCGCCACGGAGCCGCCGAGGGCGACGAGGGCCAGGGGGAGCAGGAGCGGGCGGGACAGGCGCGACATCGAGCGCGGGAATCATGGCGGTCCGGGGTCACGGATGCGCCGCGCCCCGCGAACGTGGCACCCTGACGCGCGCCGGGACCCGGCGCTGTGTGCGGCATGTCCGGCACGCCGCCGGGGCGGACGCGTAGGCTCGTCGGTGTTCCAGGGACCGGCGGTGGCGTCGGCCCGACACGGGGGAGAGGTCTCATGCGGCGATCGATCGCGTCGTCCATCGGCGTGCTGCTGCTCGCACTCGGCGGGCTGACGGCGGCGCCCGCGTCCGCGGCGCCCGCGCTCACGGCCGCGCCGGCGACGCTCGACTTCGGGTCGGTGTCGACGACCTCCTACCTCGTCAGCCGCACGACGACCCTGACGAACACCGGGGACGCGCCCTACGCGATCGCCTCGATCACGATCCCCGACGCGGGGACGACGGGCTTCCAGCTGGGCGGGGGCACCTGCTCCGCCGGGACCAGCGTGCCCGTCGGGTCCTCGTGCACCGTGACCGCGCTGCTGCGACCGCAGGCCACGGGGCCGCTGCAGGCGACCCTGCGGGTCACCGGGACCGGCGCGCCGACCCGCGACGTCCCGCTCGCCGCGACCGGGACCCCGGCCGAGCTGGCCGTGGACCCGGCGGGATCCGTCGGACTCGACGCCGGCAACGTCCTCGTCAGCGGGACGAGCGCGCCGCTCACGCTCACCTTCAGCGCCGTCGGCGAGCGCGACCTGACCGGCGTGCGCTTCGTCAGCGCGTCGACGCGGGTCCGTCGCCTCGCCGGAGTCGACGGCGGGACGTGCGGGGCCACGCTTCCGCGCGGGGCGTCCTGCACCGTCGTCGTCGTCTTCGAGCCGACGCAGGAGGGTGGCGTGGGGGTCGGTCTCGACCTGCTCGCGGCCGAGGGGAGCGTCGGCACGAGCCTGCGCGGCGCCGGGGTCCTCGACCGACGGATCGCCGTCGACGACATCGACCTCGGGGAGTGGTCCATCGTGCGCGGAGCGAGCGCCGTGCGCACCGTCACGGTCCGCAGCACCGGGACGCTGCCGCTCACCCTCGACGGGATCGACGTGACGAGCACCGCGATCGGCGAGTTCACCCGCGCCCCGGGCGCGGACGCCGGGACGTGCACCACCGCGGTCGAGATCCCGCCCGGCGGCAGCTGCACGGTCGGCGTGCGCTTCGACCCGGGAGCCGTCGGCGCGCGGTCCGGCGCGGTGCGCGTGCGCTCGAACGCCGGGAACGTGACGCCGTTTCGCAACGGCAACGCGATCGGGGCCCTCACCGGCACGGGCATCGAGCCGGCCGCCACGCTCACGCCCTCGCCGCTGGCCTTCGGCGGACAGCCGGTCACCGCGGGCGCCTCGCCGACGCGGACCGTGACGCTCACGAGCTCCGGGACGACCCGCCTGGAGCTCACGGCGCTCGCCGTGGTGGGCGCGCGCGCCGCGGAGTACCCGCTGGCCGGGGGCACGTGCACGGCCACGACCACGCTGGACCCCGGCGCCAGCTGTACGGTGGCGATCGCGTTCGACCCGGCGGCGACCGGCAGCCGGACCGCGACGCTCGAGCTGCTCGGCAACGTGGGCCGGAGCACGGTGGCGCTCACCGGCACGGGCACCGCACCCCTGCTCGAGGCGGGGCCGGCCCGGCTCGACCTCGGCGCGCGGGCGGTCGGCAGCGGGCCGTCCGCCGGGGAGGACGTGACGATCGCCAACCGCGGTGACGCCCCGCTGGAGGTGACCGCGCTGGAGCTGTCCCCGGCCGGGGCGCCGTACGTCCTGGACCCCGGCAGCTGCCGCAGCGGCCCGGTCGCGGCGGGCGGCAGCTGCCGGGTGACGGTGGCGTTCGCACCCGTCGCCGTCGGCGACGCGCCGGCGACGCTGGTCGTCCGCACGGCCGACGCCGCGGCGGCCGTGCAGCTGACCGGGCGGGGGACGGCGCCCGCCCCGGCGCCCGTCGAGCCGACCCCGACCGCCACCCCGACCCCGACGCCCGATCCGCCGGCGCCCACGGCTCCGGCCGGCGACGCGCCGGCGCCGGCCGCTCCCGCCGCCGTCGTGCCGGTCGCGCCGCAGGCCACGGCCCCGCTGCTGCCGACGATCCGGCGCTGCGTGAGCCGCCGCAGCTTCGTCCTGCGGATCCTTCGGACCGCCGGACGGACGCCGCGGTCGATCGAGGTCCGCTACGCGGGGCGGGTGCTGCGGCGCAGCGGCCGGTCGCTGCGCAGCCGCATCGACCTGCGCGGCCTGCCGAAGGGCCGCTTCACGGTCCGGATCGTCGTCCGCTTCACCGACGGCACGACGCTGCGGGACAGCCGCCAGTACCGGACGTGCACCCCGAAGCGGTCCGGCGGTCGGGCATGAGCGACGCGCTCGTCCTCGGCTTCGGCCTCGGGTTCGTCGTGGCCGCCGCGATCGGCCCGATCTCGCTGCTGTGCATGCGCACGGTGCTGCGCGGCTCGCTGGGCGGCGGCGTGGCCATCGGTGCGGGGGCTGCCGTGGTCGACGCGACCTACGCCCTGCTCGGGGCGCTCGGCGCCGGCCAGGTGCTGCAGATCGACGCGCTGGCGCTCGCGCTCGGGCTCCTCGGCGCCGCCGTGATCGCCACGCTCGGCCTGCGGACGCTGTGGTCGGCGTTCCGCGTGCGGATGGGAGGCGAGGCGACCGAGGAGGTCGCCGGCCCGCGCGCCGCGTTCGCGACCGCCCTGGCGGCGACGGCGTCCAACCCGATGACGATCGCCTCGTGGGCGGCGGTGTTCGCCGCCGCCTCGACGGCCGGAGCGGCCGACGGCCCGGGCGCCACCGCCCTGCTCGTGGCGGGCGTGGGGCTCGGGACGCTGACGTGGTTCACGGTCCTGTCGCTCGCGCTCGCCGTGGCGCGCCGCCGGGTGGGGGAGCGGCTGCTGCGCGCGATCGACGTCGGCAGCGGCCTCGGGCTGCTGCTGTGCGCCGGCCTGCTCGGCCGACGCACGCTGCAGGACGGGTGACGCGCCCGCCGGACCGGCGGGCGCCCTCCCCGGCGGTCTAGCGGGTCAGGCGCCGCCCGGCGACGGTGACGACGAGGCGACCCGATCCCGTCGGCACCGTGAAGGTCACCGACCCGCGGCGGCCGACCGTGGCGCGGCGCACGACCTTGCCGCCGCGCTTGGCGACGACCGGGGAGGAGGCGCGGGCCCGGGTCACCGTGCACCGGACGCGGCGGCCGATGACGCGGCACGTCACGCGCGCGTCGCGCCCGGCCGGGCCGGTGGCCCCGCGCTCACCCTGCGGCCCGACGGGACCCTGCGGTCCGACGGGACCCTGCGCGCCCGCCGGGCCCTGGGCTCCGCCCGACCCCTGCGGCCCGGCGACGCCCTGCGGACCGACCGGGCCCTGCGGACCGACCGGACCCTGGGCGCCGGCCGCGCCCGTCTGACCGGTCGCGCCCGTCTGACCGGTCGCGCCGGTCTGGCCCGTCGCGCCCGTCGCGCCGGTGGCGCCCGTCGGCCCGGTCGCCCCGGTCGGGCCCTGCGCCCCGGTCGGACCGGTGGCCCCGTCGCGGACCGCGACGACCGCCTCCGAGGACGCGCTCGTCGCACCGTCCGGGCTCGTGGCGGTGACCCGGCAGGTCACCGCGCGGCCCACGTCGGCGTCGACCAGCTCGTAGCTCGTGCCCGTCGCCCCGGCGATCGCGGTGCTGCCGCGGAACCACTGGCGCGTGAACACCGGCGACCCGCTCCAGCTGCCGGTGTCGCAGGTCATCGTCGACCCGACGGACCCGGCGCCCGAGAGGCTCGGGGCGACGCTCACCGCGGGCGGTGCCAGGGTGGCGATGCGGCGCAGGTCCGAGGTCCCCAGGTGGTTGCCCGCGTCGATCGAGCCGCTCACGGCCCACAGCTCGCCGCCGGGCAGCAGCGCCAGACCGGTCATGTCCCGCGAGGAGCGGCTGTCGGCCACCGGCACCGTCGCGACGACCGAGCGGTCGCCCGCCGCGAGCGTCGTCTTCGCGGCCGGTGCGTCGAGCCGGATCACGGTCGCCGCCGAGACGCTCGCGTTCGGGTCGGTCTCGACCGCGAGGAGGTCCCCGTCGAAGGCGACCGCCAGGTCCGTCAGGCGCGCGGTCGCGGTCGAGAACGACAGCGTCACCTCGGTGAACGCGTCGGTCGCCACGTCGTAGCGGTAGAGCCGGTCGGTGTCGCTCGTCGACACGTAGACCGTGCCGCCGTCCGGGCTCGTCGCCACGCCCGACGGGGCGCCGCTCCCCGGGACCGTCTCCGTCTGGACGACGTTGCCCGCCGCGTCGAGCCGGGCGAGCCGCAGCGACGCGTTGGTGCTCACGACCCAGGCGCCGCCCGCGGCGATCGGCGCCACGTCCTCGAGCGTCGCCGCCGCCGGCGCGCCCGTCAGGTCGGTGTCGACCGACAGCGGCGCGTAGCCGCGGCCGCCCAGGCCGACGCGCAGGGTGCGCGCCGGCACCGTGCCGTCGACGAGGCTCAGCGACGAGGAGGAGGTCCCGGCACCGAGCCCGCGGACGTTGAAGTACGGCGTGCCCTGGCCGCGCGGGGTCAGGCGGTCGGCCGGCAGCGTGGCCGGGTCGACGAAGCGGTGCAGCGTGAAGAAGCCGGGCAGGCCGACCGCTCCGGCGGACTCCTCGTTGGCGACGACGACGAGCCGCCGGGCCGCGTTCACCGAGATCCCCTCCGGCGCCTCGCCGGTCGGGACGTGGGAGATCAGCCGCGGCGCGTCGGGCGACGTGATGTCCCAGGTCGACAGGGACTCCGAGCGCTCGCCGAGCACGAGCAGGTACTCGGTCCCGCCGATCGTCACGACGTCCATGCCCTCCGGCTCCGAGCCCTTGTCGGGGACGTCGTTGCGGGTGTCGTCGAGCATCCCGTAGTCCGCCGTCGCGCGGTCGAACGCCGAACCGATCCGGCTCACGAGCGTCCCGTCGGGCTGGTGGATCGAGAAGTCCCGCGTGCCGCCGATCGCGCCGTTCTCGCCCTCGTTGGCGATCGCCAGCAGCGTGCCGTTGGCCACCCACTTCACCGTGTCGGGCTGGCGCTCGCGCACCAGCGGGGTCTTGAACTGGAAGGTGGCCGGGACGTCGTTGGTGACGTCGGCCAGGAAGGAGGAGCTGCCGGCGCTGACGATCGCGGAGTCCGGCAGCGGGGAGGTTGCGGTGTCGAGGTCGAACACGGCGATCGCGTTGGCCTCCTGGATCGTGCCGGCGACCGTGTTGTCCGCGCGGACGTCGACGAACTCGGGCTGCGCGTCGACGCCCTCGGCGGCGAGGAAGCTCGCGGGCAGGGCCAGGAGGTCGGCGGTCCAGAGCGCCGGGTCGGCGGCGGACGTGTCGATGCGCACGAACCCGGGCACGCCGCCGGACGGCTCCCCGACCTCGCGGTCGTTCTCCACGGCGACGACCGCCCGGGTGCCGTCCGGGCTGACGCTCACCGAGTCCGGGACCTCCAGCAGCGGGGTCGTGCCGGGCGTGCCCGTGGGGGCGCCGGCCACCGCGCCGCCGTTGAAGGAGATGGTGCGCACGACCGCCAGGGTCGCGGCGTCGAGGACGTGGATGCCGTCGACCGGGTCGGTGCCCGTCTGGTTGTTGTCGTTGAACGGGACGAGCACGTACTGGTCGCGGACCAGGGCGACCGAGGTCGGGCCGGGCTCGTTGTCGCCCGTGCCGTCGCCGGTCACGAGGGTGGCGGACGTGGCGGCGAGCGTCGGGCTCGCGGGGTTCGCGAGATCCCACCGCACGACCGTCTTGCCCTGGGTGGCGACGAGGAACTGACCAGAGGACGCCAGGTCCACGATCTCGTTCGGTGCGGCGCCGAACCGCTCGCCGTGGGTGAGGTCGAGCGCGGCGGACGCGGAGGTCGGGGCGGCGAGGGCGGCGGCGGCGAGCACGCCGGCCGACGCGAGGGAGCGGCGGGGCACGGATGGTCCTCCTGGTGGTGACGGGAGCGGGCGACGCTAGGCCGCCGCGATGCACCGGCACCAGGGGCGTTCTCAGGATCGTCACGCCCCGGCAACACCGTCTTCACGAGCGGACGGCCCCGCGCCCGGCCGGGGCCAACTCCGACCGCGTTGGTAGGATTCGCACATGATCTTCACGACGAAGGCGGAGTACGGCGTGCGCCTGCTCGTCGAGCTGGGTCGGCACGCCGCCGAGCCGCAGCCGACCCCGACGTCGCTGAAGGCGATCGCCGAGGCCGAGGGCCTGCCGCTCGCCTACCTGGAGCGCATCGTCGCGCTGCTGAAGAAGGCCGGCCTCGTCGAGAGCACCCGGGGCGCGCACGGCGGCTACCGCCTGGCCCGCCCCGCCGACGACATCCGCATGGACGAGGCGGTGCTGGCGCTCGAGGGCGCGGTCGCCCCCATGACGTGCTTCGTCGACGACAGCGAGAGCGGTCGCGTGCTCTGCAACCACGAGGCCGACCGCGGCCACGGGTGCGCCACGAAGATCCTCTGGATGCGCGTGCAGGGCGGCGTCGTCAAGGCGCTGCAGGGCACGACCCTCGCGGATCTCGTCGCGTTCTCCGAGCGTCCCGGCCTCGCCGGGCTCGGCGAGCCGACCGGTGCCGCGCTCCCGCTCGCCGCGGGCTGACCGACCTTCCCCCTCCACCACCACGAAACCGGAAACCGCACACGCACATGGCTGACCTCGTTATCCGCAACCTCCACGTCCAGGTCGAGGACAAGCAGATCCTCAAGGGTCTGGACCTCACGGTGAACAAGGGCGAGGTCCACGCGCTCATGGGCCCCAACGGCGCCGGCAAGAGCACGCTCGCAAACGTGATCATGGGGCACCCCAGCCTCGAGGTCACCGAGGGCGAGATCCTCTACAAGGGCGAGAACATCGTCGAGGCGGATCCCGACGAGCGCGCGCGGCTCGGCCTCTTCATGGCCTTCCAGTACCCGGTCGCCATCCCGGGCGTGACGATCGCGAAGTACCTGCGCATGGTCATGAACGCCCACCGCCAGGCGCGCGGCGAGGACGACATCTCGCTGAAGGACTTCCGCAAGACCGTCGAGGCCGCGATGGCGCTCACGAACGTGCCGAAGGAGTTCTCCTCCCGCTACCTGAACGACGGCTTCTCCGGCGGCGAGAAGAAGCGCCTCGAGACGCTCCAGCTGGCGCTCCAGAAGCCCGAGATCGCGATCCTCGACGAAACCGACTCCGGCTTGGACATCGACGCCCTGAACGTCGTCGCGGGCGGCGTCAACGAGGTCGCGAAGGCCAACGGCACCGGCGTCCTGATCATCACCCACTACCAGCGCATCCTGCACCTCGTGCAGCCGAGCAAGGTGTCGATCCTCTACGGCGGCAGGATCGTCCACGAGGGCGGTCCCGAGCTCGTCGAGAAGCTCGAGTCCGAGGGCTACGGCTGGATCACCGGCACGGCCGAGGCGGCCACGGTCTGACCATGGCCCTCGCCGCCGACCGCCCCGCCGCCTCCGACTTCCCGACCCTCGACCGGGAGGGCGTCGTCTACCTCGACAGCGCCGCCACGTCGCAGACGCACCGGGCCGCGATCGCGGCGATGGACGCCTACTACGAGCAGCACCGGGCGAGCGTCCACCGGGGCGTCTACCGGATCGCCGTGGAGGCGACCGAGCTCTACGAGGGCGCCCGCGAGCGCGTCGCCGCGTGGCTCAACACGTCGGCGCGCTCCACGGTGTTCACGAAGAACGCGTCGGAGGCGATCAACCTCGTCGCCTACGCCTGGGGCGGCGCGAACGTCGGCCCCGGCGACACCGTCGTGGTGACCGAGATGGAGCACCACTCCAACCTCGTGCCGTGGCAGCTGCTGTGCGAGCGCAGCGGTGCGACGTTCGCGTACGTGCCGATCGACGACGAGGGCCGCCTGCAGCTCGACGAGCTCGATCGGCTGCTGCAGACCGGCACCGTGAAGGTCGTCGCCGTCGCGCACGTCTCCAACGTGCTGGGCACGATCAACCCGGTCGCCGACATCGTCGCCCGCGCCCACGCCGCCGGGGCGATCGCGGTCGTCGACGGGACCCAGGCCGTCCCGCAGCTGCCCGTGGACGTCGCCGCGCTCGGCGCCGACTTCTACGTCTGGACCGGGCACAAGGCGTACGGCCCGACCGGCATCGGCATCCTGCACGCCGACCCGGCGGTGCTCGAGGCCACGCCGCCGTTCCTCGGCGGCGGCCACATGATCTCCAACGTGACCCTCGACGGCTCGCGCTGGGCGGAGATCCCCGCGAAGTTCGAGGCGGGCACCTCGCCGATCGCCGAGGCCGCCGGTCTCGGCGCCGCGATCGCCTACCTGCAGGACCTCGGCATGGACACGCTGCGCGCCCACGAGCTCGACGTCACCGCCTACGCGCTCGAGCGCCTGCGGACCGTCCCGGGCCTCACGATCGACGGCCCGGCCGACGCCGCCGACCGCGGCGCGCTGGTGTCGTTCACGCTCGACTGCGCGCACCCGCACGACGTCGCCGAGATCGTCGCGCGACGCGGCGTCTGCGTGCGCGCCGGCCACCACTGCGCGCAGCCGCTGATGCAGCGCCTCGGCGTCGCCGCGACCACGCGCGCGTCGTTCGCCATCCACACCACCCGCGACGACGTCGACCAGCTCGTCACCGCCCTGGGCGACGTCGTCGACCTGTTCGGAGACTGACGATGGACGACCTCTACCGCGAGTACATCCTCGAGCACTACAAGCGCCCCCACAACTGGGGCCCGATGGAGTCGCCCGACCTCGAGGCCAGCGACAACAACCCGCTCTGCGGCGACCAGCTGACGGTCATGCTGCGCGTCGGGGACGGTGGCGTGATCGAGGACATCCGCTTCGACGGGCACGGCTGCGCGATCAGCCAGGCCAGCGCCTCGATGGCCTCCGACGAGGTCAAGGGCATGAAGGTCGACGACCTGCTGAAGCTCGACCGCGACTTCATCCTGGACCTGCTCGGCATCGACGTCTCCGCCACCCGGATGAAGTGCGCGCTGCTCTCGCTGAAGGTGCTCAAGAGCGCCGCGCTGGGCGACCACGTGGACTGGGAACCGGCCACCCCCGAGCCCGCGGCCCCGCCCGCCGGCTCCCGCGACGCCCTCTAGGGCGGTCGTTCGGGCGGACCGCGCCCGCGCCCTACCCCCGACCGGACCGTCGGCCTACGCTCGACCCATGGCCGACACGGCGGACCGCCCCCTGCCCGGGACCGAGGACCCCACCGCCCCGGAGCTCGACAGCGCTCTGCGCTACGCGCTCTCGCTCGCGGCCGCCTGGGACGGGTCCGACCAGCTCGACGGCGCGCTCACCGAGGACCTCACGCTGCGGTTCGCCGACCTCGTCAGCACCGTGGAGGACCGGTTCGCGCTCGTCGCGGAGCGCGCCGACCTGGACTGGGGCGACCAGGTCGTCCTCGGCCTGATCGCGCTCGCCGACCTCGCGCCCGAGCACGCGCTCGCCGTCGCCTCGACCGACCCGGCCGACCGCGGGCACGCCAGCGCCCGCGCGATGGCCCGCCTGCTCGTCGTCCGGGGCGCCGCCGAGGGGGAGACCTACCGCTGCGTCGCCGCCGACGGGGCGCTGCGCCGCAAGGGCCTCGTCCGGGCGCTCCCCGCCGGCCCCGAGGTGCCGCTGGCCGCGCGCGCGTTCGCGCTGACGGAGCCGACCGCCGCGTTCCTGCTGGCGGCCGACCTGCACGACCCGACCCGTGGCGGGCGGCTGCGGCGCGTCGGCCGCAGCGACCTGCCCGTCGGGCGCGCGGCGACCGTCGAGGCGCTCGAGGACGCCCTGCGCACCGCGGCGGTGACGCCGCTGTTCGTGCACGGACCCGACGCCACGCTCCTGCTCGCGGAGGCGTCCGGGGGCGGCGTGACGCTGATCCGCGCCCGCGACCTCGACGACGCCGCGCTGCTGCGTGACGCGCTCGCGGTCTGCGTCCTGGAGCACCGCGTCCTCGTCGTCGAGGGCGTCGAGGACCTCGAGCCCGAGCAGGCGCTCGCCCTGCCCGAGCAGCTGCGCGCGTACCCCGGCACCGTCGTGCTCGGCCACACGGGCCGCGAGCTGGCCGGCCTCGACGATCTCGCCGTGCGCGAGCTGCGCGTGCCCGCCCCGGGCCCCGACGACCGCCGCGCCGCGTGGACCGCCGGGCTCGGCGAGGTCCCCGGCATCGACGAGGTCGCGCAGCTGCACCGGCTGCCGGTCGCGCGGATCGCCGACGCGGTGCAGGACGTCCTCGCGGTCGTGGACCGCTCCGGCACGCTGCCGGACGCCGCGCTGCTGGCGCGCGCCGCGCGCAACGCGTCAGGGGCGCGGGTGGACGAGACGGCGCGCCGCACGCGCACCGACCTCGGCTGGGACGACCTCGTGCTGCCCGCCCGCCCGATGGGCCTGCTGCGGTCGGTGAGCGCGTTCCTGCGCCACCGCGAGCAGGTCCTCGACGACTGGGGCTTCGCCGCCGGGTCCGGTCGCGCGCACGGGGTCGTGGCGATGTTCACCGGTCCGTCCGGGACCGGCAAGACGCTCGCCGCGCGCGTGATCGCCGCCGAGCTCGGGCTCGAGCTGCTGCGCGTCGACCTGTCGACGCTCGTGTCGAAGTGGCTGGGGGAGACCGAGCGCAACCTCGACCGCATCTTCACCGCCGCCGAGGGCTCGAGCGCCGTCCTGTTCTTCGACGAGGCCGACGCGGTGTTCGGCAAGCGCGCCGGCGTGCAGGACGCGCGCGACCGCTACGCGAACCTCGAGGTCGCCTACCTGCTGCAGCGGATCGAGGCGCACGACGGACCGGTGCTGCTCGCGACGAACCTGCGCGGCAACATCGACGAGGCGTTCCTGCGCCGGCTCGACGCCGTGATCGAGTTCCCCGAGCCCGACGAGGCGGGCCGCCGTCGCCTGTGGGAGGTCCTGATCCCGCCGGGCGCCCCGCGCCACGACGACATCGACCTCGACTTCCTCGCCGCGCGCTTCGAGCTCACCGGCGGTGGCATCCGTAACGCCGCGCTCGCGGCGGCGGTGATGGCCGCCGAGGCGGGCGGGGCGATCCGCATGGAGCACCTCGTCCGCGGGGTCGCAATCGAGTACGCGAAGCTCGGCCGACTCGTGCTCGTCGCCGACTTCGAGCGCTTCCACGAGACCGTCCGCGAGCGCTGACTTCCCGTTCGCCCCGCCGTTCGGGCGGTCCTGCCGCGGGCCCTTCCCGCGCGCGCGAGGCCGCTCTACGGTGCGGCGCATGAGCGGCAAGGGCACGAAGAAGAAGGGCACCAAGAAGGCGCCGCCGAGCCGCACCCGGTTCGACGAGCTGCGCGACCAGAAGATCCAGCGGGATCTCGGGAGCGCCTCGTCCACCATGGTGGTCCTAAGTGGACAACTTTCGAACCCCCCTCGACCCCTGTTGCGGATGCTCCGGGGCGAGGGCGCCCAGGTCACGACGCATCCGAAGCAGACCGGTTCCGTCCCGCAGCGCCAACGCCAGGTTCATCTACCCGCGCAACATCAGCGCGACCTAATCGAGCGGTACAAGGCTGGCGCCACGCAGCGTGAGCTCGCCGGCCACTACGGCGTCCACCGGACCACTGTCAGCAAGATCCTGCAGCGCCACGGAGTTGAATCGCAGCGCGGCCTGCATCCCGATCTGATCGACGAAGCGGTCCGGCGCTACAACGAGGGCCAATCCCTAGCAACCGTCGGACGGGCTCTCGGCGCGGACCCCGGCACGGTCAGGGCGCGCCTGCTGGAACGCGGGGTAGCCATGCGCGACACGCATGGGCGGCAAACGTGATGGTCCAGCAACTTTCAACTCCTGAGGCACGACCAGCGCCGCTGGGGCGAATGTCCTCTCGCCCATGAGGTCTTCCGTTGGCTCTATTCTAGTGCTAGAATAGAGCCAATGGACTTGACCCCCGCAGAACTAACAATCCTCGGCCTCCTCGTTGAGCAGCCCCGGCACGGCTATGACCTGGAACAGGTCATCGAGCAGCGAGGGATCCGTCGGTGGACGGATATCGGCTTCTCGTCGATCTACTACGTGCTCGCGAAACTCGAGAAGGCGGGCCTTATCCATGGCGACAGCGATCGCCCGGGAGCCAAGTCAAGGAGGGTCTTCAAGGCCACTCCTGAAGGCGTCGAGGTCGCGACCAACGAGACATGCGCATTCATCGCCAGCCTTCGAGTACTTCCGCACCCGATCTTGGTCGGCTTGGCGAATCTGACCCTAATCGGCGATGACGACTACACCACCGCCCTGCAGAGCCGGCTTACACAACTTGAGTCTCGGCTGTCCGCAGTCAGGGCGGCCGAGCAGTCGCAAGCTCCGCTCCCACTACCCGCACGGGAGGTCTTCTCGTACACCCTCAACCATCTTGAGGCCGAAAAGGCATGGATCACGGAGCGGATCGGGGTGGCTCATGCGTAACAACGCGACGCCGGAGAGCCACGTCGTCGACGGCGTCTCCAAGGTCGGCGGCGCGCACTGCGAAACGACGGCGCTCGGCGTCCTCCTCAGCCACGCGGGGATCGCACTCTCGGAGCCGATGCGCTTCGGGCTTGGCTCCGGGTTGTCATTCGTCTATTGGGACTCGAAGCAGCAGACACTGCCGTTCCTGGGCGGCAGGGTTAAGCCGTTCGTACTCACCCAGAACTTGACGCGCCTGTTGGGCTTGGACTTGCGCGTGCATGAGACGACCTCCTCGCGACTCGCCTGGGAGCACGCACGCGAGGCGATCGATCGTGGGGTCCCCGTGGGCCTTCAACTCGACAGCTATGACCTCGAGTACTTCAACACCCGGGTGCACTTCGCTGGGCATGTCGTTGCGATGTACGGCTACGACGAGGAGCGCGCCTACCTGATTGACACCCAGCAGCAGGGCGGAGCTGTGTCCACGAGCCTTGAGAGCCTGGCACGAGCACGTGCGGCGAGAGGACCGATGGCGGCACGCCACCGGTCCTTCATCGTGGAGAAGTCGTCGGCCGAGGTGGACCACGAGCGGCTAGCAGTGGCCATCCCTCCAGCGATCACGACCTGCGCGGAAGCCTTCCTCAACCCGCCCATCGCCAACCTCGGCAACCAGGGCATCCTCACTGCCGCCAAGCGCATGCGGACTTGGTTCGACCGGGTCGATGACCCTCGCCAGGACCTGCCCGTCATCGCCTTGCTAATGGAACGGGCGGGCACCGGCGGCGCGCTCTTCCGAAACCTGTACCGCGACTTCCTCACCGAATGCTGCCAGCTACTCGAAGGGACGGCGGCCGCAGAAGTATTGACGGAGGGCCGGGATCTTTTCGCCGAGTCGGCGACGCTCTGGACGAGCGTTGCCGGGTTGGTAGAAGCAGCGGGCACGACCGGCGACACCAAGTACCTAGTCGCCGCAAGCCAACAGGTGGAGGACATTGCGGCAATTGAGACGCGCGCGATGGAGGCGCTCAGGTTGCTATCCGAAGTCTCCGCCTGAGCACGTCCGATGGAGAGCGTTGACGCGGAGGCCCGCTGCGCTACTTGGTGCTTGCGGTCCGCGCGGGAACCCAGACGCCCTCGTCGCGCATCACGTGCAAGTCCGGCACGCGGAGGCCCCGGCCGAAGAACATGAACTCACGGCCAACCTTCTGTACCTGCGCTGTGTGTGAGATGCCGAAGCGGAGGCAGCGGAAGTCTCTATATAGATCACGCGTGCGATCGTCGGCGTCGTACGACAATAGCCAGGGGTGCGGGGACTTCGTCAGGACTTGTGCGAGCTTCTGATGTTCGCTCCATGAGTGGTCGGTCATGTAGAGCTCCTCGCCGGGAACCACGTACGGCGGGTCCACGTAGAGAAGCACGGGCCGCGTGCGCCTGTTCAGCGTTCGGATCAAGTCGATCGCCCGCTCCTGTCGCACGTCGACGTGCGGTGCCAGCGTCTTGAGGGTCCGAAGTCGATTGATCAGGTCAGGCTTGTTGAAGCGCGCGTCGATCAACCAGTTGCCGGTTTGCTCGAGGCCGCCGATCGGGCGGGCACTGAGGATGCCCGACCGATTCGTTCGATTGAGGTAGAAGGTCGCGAATCCCAGGGAGAGGTCATCCTGACCGTCGGGCGCGAGATAGATGGCTCGCTGCGAGTGCCAAGTCTCAATGTCGACGGCGCAGTGCTCGACAAGCTTAATGAACCGGTCCGTGTCAAAGAAGACGGAGCGCCAGAACGCTGCGATGCCAGGGTTGAGATCGTTGATGATGAGCTTGTCCACGTGCCCATCTGCGAGCAGATGCAGACCGGCTCCTGCGCCACCAGCGTAAGGCTCGCAGTAGGTATCGACGGTCATGGTCTGGCTGGCCAGAACTCGCGCGAGATACGGGGCGAGTCGTGCCTTTCCGCCGGGATACCGCAGTGGCGATAGGTAGGCCGGCGTGCTCACTTCACCGACTCATTGATGCTGTTCAAAAGTGGGGTGTAGACCGCGCTGAAGTGTCGAGCCACGTGAGGACTCGCCTTTGCCGAAGGGTTGTGCATGTACTGATGCAGGTACACGACGCCGATGTCCTTGACGTCAAGGTTCGCCTGGACCAGATCCTTGCGTGTGCGCTTGGGCGTCTCGATGTCCGGGTCGAGCTTCAGGATGCAGCCCCGGATCTTCTTGGCAAGGGTGTCGCCCTCCTTCTTGCCCGACCACTTGAGGACCTTCTCGTCCGATACGGCCAGCTCAAGAATGACGCGCGCAAGGACACACGCTACCGCGTAGTTGTCGTTGATCGGGAACTGCTTCGCCTCCTTGAGGAGGCGCTGGATATTGGGCGACAGGTTGGTCAGCTTGACGCTGGAATAGAGGCAACGCTCGTCCTTCTGGTCACGCTTGCGACCACCGCCGTTGTCCGACTCCGATGAGCCGTCGGCGTTTGACTCGTCGTCGACGTCGTCCCTCTGATCGGGGTCGTCCTCGTCCGCGTCGGGATGCGGTGCTCCGGTCGTCGCGTCGGTCTCGTCTTCCCCGCCGGGAGCGTCCTCATCGTCCTCCGAAGCCTCGGCGTCAGGCGAATATGGGTGATCGGCGATACGTACGTGGTCGGGGAGGGATTCGCCAGCGTCTGGAACCAGATCAGCTTGTTCGTTCAGCAGGTGTCCGCGAAGGGTGTCGTTCTTGAAGGCGTCCACCGAGTTCTTCGCCAGAAAGTCGAACGCCCAGCTGAAGTAGGGATGCAATTGGTCAGCCGTGTGCTTCGCCCAGAGCGTCTGCGGCCCGGCGTCGGTGACCTGCTTCATCACGAACTGCATGCGCGTGAGCGTGACGCCACTGAAGAAGCGACCGATGTTAGTGAGCTTATCGGTGCGCACCCGCTTGATCAGCTCAACCAGCGCGGTGTCAGCTTGGTAGGCCTCAGTGAGTTCGTCAGCGATCGCGATGGAGCGCAGGGTGCCGCTATCGACGGGTGCCTTCATGCGCTTGCGATGCCGAGCGGTTTGCTCCGCACTCCATACGCGAACGCCCACACCGTCGTTCGCGCCAGTGTGCCGCAACGTCAACCATGGGTCTGCTTCTTCGCGGTCGTTCGCTACCGCGCAGTAGAGCGACTTCGGCGGTGAGCCGTTGCTCTTCTTGATCCGCTCGAAGGCGGCCTGATGCGCTTTGTCATCGGCCAACTTGGGGTCAGCCAGGAGCTTCAGTGCCGCGAACCGGCGATTCCCCTCCAGTACAACAAACTTCGAGCCGTCCTTCATGACAATTGGTAGCTCGGTGGGGTTTCCCTCCCCGCGCTCCACCAGATCGCGGGCGAGCGCAAGCATCTGACTGTAGCCATCGGCCAGGAGCCGGTTGATCGCCTCTCGGTCGTTCGAAGTACCGTCCGGGAGACGCGGGTTCTCGGGATCCAGAAGTGCCTGCGCGGGCCGGATCTGCTTGTAGTCCACGCTTCCCCTTCCTCAGGCCGACTGATCTGCAGGTAGCAGGTTAGCGTCGGGCGTCTTGTCCCGTTCCCGGTTTCATGTCACGTGGCATGAAACCGGCTGGCCCAGCACAGCACTACCAACGCCCGCGAGAGCTCCTCTGGACGGACCCGTGAATGTAGTCACCATCAGAACCCGTACTTCTCCTTCCGGAGGCGGAACGCCTTCTCGCCACCCTCCATTACGCGCGTGATCTCGTCGCGCACGGCGGGCACGTCAATAGCACCTTCCAGCTTGATCCGGCCACCGGACTGGTCGCCTTGCTTTCGGTAGTCGCACGCGATGACCAGCTCGGCGTCTCCATTGACGACAAGGTTCGCGTTGTGGCTGGCGAAGATGATCTGGCGCTTCTTCTTCGCTTCCCAGATGCGCGCGACGACGTCCTGTACGACCTGGCTGTCGAGATCTTCCTCGGGCTGATCGATGATCAGGGGCATCCCGGCCTGAGACAATAGGACGCGCAGCAGGGCGGTCGCCTGCTGGCCGGCCGAGGCAGCGCTGAAAGCGATGTACTCCTGCTCCTTGGTCTGGTATTCGAACTCGGGCTCATCCTTGATCGGTGTCAAGGCTAGATCGAGCCACCCATCCGCGGTGATCCTGCTGCGGATGCGCTGCTGGTCCGCAAGCGGGAACTCCAGGCGACTAAGCACGGGGGTCGCCTCGGTCGTGTGCTCGGCGTCCTCCTCCAGAAGCATGATTGCCTCCAGCTCGCCAAGGACCGCTTCCCACGTACCCAAGGGATCGGACTCCTTGGCGAGCATCATGAAGAGCTGCTCGACCTTGCCGCTGCGGACTCCGGAGCCCTGAATGAACCCCTTGAACTTCTGCTCGACCGCCGCGAGGCCTCGTCCGCGGTTGATCGAGGAACGAAGGAGGCCATCAGACAGGTTGGACAGCCGCTCACTCTCCTCGACCAGGAGTTGCGTTCGCTGGCGATAGAGATCGACAAGGTCCGCGCGCAGTTTGGCGTGCGTTGCGATCGGGTCTCCTAGGCCCTTTCGGTCCTCCCGGTGCCTGGCAAGCAGTTGAGCACTGTCCTCGCGTCGGCGCTCAACGCCAGCGAGCTCGTCCAACTTCGCCTGGTGGGCAGTCGACCTGCCCGTCACTTCTGCATACAGAACGTTGAATTCGGCTAGCGACGTGCGGGCCGCCTGCTCCAAACCTGCTAGCTCGGACTCAGGCTCGCGAGCCCCTTCGATCGCCTTCAGAGCGTCGGCGACGGTGCGGGTGAGGTCGTCGAGGAGCCTCTGGCGACCGGATGCGAGCGCCATGAGCACGTCCGTAAGGTCGTCCGGCGACTCCCCGGCAATGGACTGTTCCTTGGTGGACTCGATCTGGCCGAGGAAACGCTGGCCAAGTTCCTCCAGCGCATCGAGGTCACGTTGCTGGGCGTCCAGCCTCTGACGCACCGAGTCGTACATCGGCTTCAAGTCAAGGATCTTGCGATCGTCTTCGGAGAGATCGGCGAGCGAGCTACGGAGATTGGCGGCTTGCTCGGCGAGTGAGCGCTCTGCCAGACGCTGACGTTCGACAGCAAGGTCGAGGTCGCGAGCGCGCTGAACCTTTGCGTAGTTCTCCCGGAGGCGTCCGGCGAGTTCGGTGATCTTCTGTTCCAGCCCATCAAGGCTGCGCTGGATGGGGGCGGTGACGAAGCGGGTCAGTTCGTCGACTTTGAGAGCGACGCTGCTGAGCTGCTTCTGGCTGTAGGCATGGATCGGCAGCAGGGACCGAACGTGGTCTTCGCGGACCTTGGTGAATTCCTCTGGGCCCACCTTGAGGAGGATCTCGCCGCTCGCCGAGTCTCGTCGTACGACGTGGGGGATCTCGTTGATCGAGAAGTGGACCTCGACCTGGCCAGCCATGGGCTTGAGGGTGTTCTCGATCAGTCGCTCCCGACGAACGGTCGGGTTCGCGAGTTCCTCGTCGCCGGCCTGTGCCGCCTGGTCGCACAAGCCCCATCGCAAGTAGTCGAGGATCGTGGACTTGCCGGTTCCACGGCCACCGATCACGGCGTTGTACTGCGCGTTGAACGCGACATCGATCGGACCGAGGAACTTGCTGTTCGAGACCGTCAGCCGCGAGATGAGGACAGATGGGAGTTCAGGCTCGGCATGGGCGATGCGTGATTCCGGCCCGAGACAGGCTTGCCTGACCGCCTCCGCCGTCGGCTCAGCCCACTTGACCCACGTGGAGGGTGTTCCAAGAGTCGTGAAGTCGTCGCTGCGAGCATCGGAGGTCTGGAAGATTGCGATTGACTTGTTGCCCCACGACGCGTCTTTGCCCGCGAACTTGGTGGCGTTCCCCGTCCCGATCTTGTCGACGGTGCCGTCGAGATAGCCGCCAACGCAGGGCATCTCCTTGTACTTCGTCGCCATTCCGCTGCGCATGAGCGTCTGATGACCCTTATCGGTCACGTTTGGCAGGACGATGAAGTGATCCCGCAGCCAGTCACGCCGGTTGAGGATGTCGTAGAGGTCGCGGAGGCTCGTGATGTGCTCGAGCACCTTCACATCGGGAAGCTTGTCCGCAGCCGGGTCATGAGCCTCGCAGTCGAGTGCTTCAAGCACCTGTGGCAGGCGGTCGTCGGGGAGGTCCGCGTCGAGGATGAGCAACGCCTGGCACGGAACGCCGAGCGTCAGTTCTACGCCCGGGAACACCACGAGCTGCTGATCCGCCGGCAGCACGTTGCCGTCCGCATCGGTCTCCGCCCTCGCGGCCGCCCGAATGACGGGCGCCATCACAAGGTCATGATGATCCGTAATGGCCACGGCATGAAGGCCGAGGACGCGGCACTGTCGAACGAACCGCTCGGCGTACGCCTGCCTCTCAGCCTCGTTCTTGGGTCGCTGGCCCTTCCATCGCGCGTCGCGCGGAGTGTGGACTTGAAAGTCGGTGCGGTGGAAGTGGGCACCATGGTCGCGATCAGTCACCCGAGCCCTCCGCCCAGTCCTCAGCAACGCGCAGACCAGCTTCCGCCGTGGTGAAGAAGTAGTCGACCTTGCCGGCCGGCGCCGCGGCGAAATGATGGCGTGCGAACCGAATGCGCATCGCCTCGTCCCAGTCGAGATCGTCGAGGTTGATCGTGCCCTTCGTCTCGCGGACGAGGTAGAGCCGCTCGGTGCCGTTGTCGTCGTAGACGATCGCCCAGTCCGGCGAGTACTCGCCAACCGGGGTGCGAACCTTGAAACGACGGGGAAGCTTGGTGAACAGCTTGACGTTGTCGGAGCTGTTCTCGAGCTTGGCGGCGAACTCGCGTTCGACATGGCTGTCGTAGATGACGTGGTCGAACAGGTTCAGGCCGCCCTCGGGGGCCTTGACGACACCGTTCTTGGGATCGGTTCCGCCACGGGCTGGCGGCGGGTTCTGCTCTTCGGCTTCGAGGAACACGACCTCGGCATCCCACCAATCGTCTTCGTTCTCGGGTTCGTAGCCGACGTGCTTGACCATCTCCTCGATGGTGACGGTCCGGATGGCGTGCGCGACGATGCGCGCCCAGCGCTCAGGGTCGTCGATGGCCCGGGCCTTCAGCTTCGCGGGCACCTCCGCGATGATCGCCGCGATGGTCGGGCGTGTCAGGTGCAGCGGAAACTTGGTGGCCAGGAGCTGGTCCTCGACCAGGCGAACCACGTCAGGGAGCCGCTGGCCGACGATGGTGATGGAGGTTCCGGCGCTCTCGGCGACCTCTGTGTCGGTGGTGATGACCTTGCCGTCATCGTCGTACTGCAGCTCGGCCGACTGGACGATGTTGGTGCGCTTGGCGAGGAAGCGGATGTCGTCGAGGTGCTCCGAGTCCGCAACGGCGGCAGGCAGCACCGAGGGATCGATCGTGACGCGGTAGCGCGCCTTGTAGCGAATCCGGCCCCAGAGCTCCTTGAACTCGGGGCTGAGGAACTTGTCGTTGCGGCGCTTGACGGTGACGGTGTTGTCGGCGTCGTCAGGCTCGGGGCCTCCGCCGCCACCGGCTGCGGCGTACTCCTTGTTCAGGCCGTCGCGGAACTCGCTGAACGTCTCGTCGACCACGAGAGTGAGCCGGCAGACTGCCGGATCGGTGACGCGTCGCCCCGTCTCGTCGACAGGCAGACGCAGCCCGCGTCCAATCTGCTGACGCCTCTCCACCTCTGAACCGCTGTGGCGGAGGAACCCGACCTGGAAGACGTTCGGGTTGTCCCAGCCCTCCTTGAGCGCTGAGTGGCTGAAGATGAACGCCCTCGGGTTGTCCTTGGTCAGGATGAGTTCCTTGTTGGCAACGATCTCCTCATAGGCGCGAGCCTGCTGCTCCTGCGCATCCTTCGAAGCGCCGGTTGCGTCCTTGAAGATGCCCGTCTTGGTCGACGGGAAGTAGTGCACCCGAAGCGTTGCGGGGTCCGGGCACGCGGCCGGATCGTTGCCTGCCCGCTGCCACTCCTCGCGGTAGAGGGCATCGAAGATGTCCGGAAGCACTGGTGCCGGCTGGTCCTCGACCCGCCAGTAGTCAGCAACGCGCTCCACGAAGAACAGAGAGAGCACCTTGACGTCGTGGCCCGCGGCGTCGATGTGGGACTGACGCTGGATGTGGGCGCGGATCGTGTGACGGATCTGGTCCTGCCAGACGGTGAGGCGATCGACGCCCGTCTCCTCGCCCATACGGAGTTCCATACCGTTCTCGAAGATGACGCGGTCGGGCTTGCGCTCGAAGCGATCGACGACCATGCCCCGGTACTGGTCGAGGCCGTTGGAGACGTCGTAGAGATCGTCGCCGTTCTGCAGGACGGCCTCGGTGCGCTTCGGCCCGTTTGCGGAGTCGACGTCGATCATGACCTCAGCAAAGAGGCGGCGCGCTTTGGAGCGGAGCTTGTCGATGCGCAGGTATGGCTTGCCGGAGTCTCCGGCAGCGATTCCTTTGACG
Organism: Conexibacter sp. W3-3-2; assembly: GCF_009707605.1. NCBI lineage: Bacteria > Bacillati > Actinomycetota > Thermoleophilia > Solirubrobacterales > Conexibacteraceae > Conexibacter > Conexibacter sp. W3-3-2. The sequence goes on from NZ_WLYW01000001.1 coordinate 4,384,559, forward strand.
GAGACGCGCTTTACGAGGCCGAGCTCGGTTGCGGCCTTAGGACCGAGGCGGTGAACGAGGTTGAACTTCTCGGCGTGGGTTGCGCTGTAGCGGAGCACGACCAGGGGGTTCAGCGTCGCGATGGCCTTCTTGCGAAGGTCCGTCTTAAAGTTCTGCGGCTCATCGACGATGACGACAGGGTTCACGCCCGCGATGGACGCCATGCCTGAGCCCGACTCGCCCCAGAGCTGAGGCTGCTCGGCCTCCTGGTAGACAACACCGGTGTCGGGCTTGTCGATCGCCTGAACGCTGGCTACAAGGAACTGCACAGTGCTGCTGGGCTCGAGGAAGTCATCTAGCGCGGGGCCTTCACCAAGCACACCCCATCGGTATTGGAGCCCAGGGAACTTCGCTCGGAAGTGTTCCTCGGTCTGCTCGAAGGTTTTGATCACCCCGGCGCGAATGGCGACGGAGTGGACGAGGATTACGAACTTGCGCAGGCCGTGGGCCTGGGCCATTTGGAGCGCCGTCGCGATGTAGACGTAAGTCTTTCCCGTGCCGGTCTCCATCTCGACCGAGAAGTTCGGGAAGTCGCGCGACTCGCCCTGAAGGTCGTCGTCCACTTCGAGGAGCTGCAGCTCGGTCTGCTTGTCAACCCCGTCTTCGCGTGAAGTCACTTCTGCCAGCCGGTCGACGAGTGTCGCCCGATCGAGCTTGAACCCAGCGTGGCCACTGGCGCCCGGCGCCTGGCCGACAATGCCTCCCGCGGGTGGAGTCAGTGCTCCCTCAAAGAGATCGGTGACTGCCGCGATAGCGCTCGCCTGGTGTGGCTGATCTTCAAAGCGAAACTTCACGGGCCACCCGCTCCAGGAGCACGAGGTTCTTCTGCATGCGAGGCGCAAGAGTCAGGGTGGTGGCGTCATCGACCTTGTCGCCACGCAGGATCAGGGTGTCGTCGACACCGACCCCGAGCTTGTCAGCGGTCTCCACAGTGAACGCATCGAGAGAGACGAGGAGCCGGCCGGTGCCCTTGCCGTCGGCCTGCACGAACTCGAACACGGAAACGCCGTCGATGTCATGCTCCGTGACCTGCGAGTCGAGCTTGGACCCAGTCGACTTCAGGACAAGCTCCCACGCCACGGAAGCATCGTCCGCACCCTCAACAACGGGCGCCTGCTGAACATTGACGAGCGATGCCTGCACGTAATCCTCGCCCGTCAAACCCGCCTCGGCCACGATCGGCTTCTCAATGATCAGGTTGGTTTCGCGCGCACGGAAGATCCGGAAGCCGAGCGAGTCGTCCCCGATCGCCTTGGCTGCGCGCCTGAGACGCTCAGCAGTGATCTCAAAGATGGTCTCGTAGCCAGCCTTGATGGCGGCCTTGCCCGTCTTCTCTGTCTCGTCCGGCTTCTCTGGGGCCTGAACGAGTACCCAGTTTCGGGTCCTGCCGTCCCTGGGGTTCTGTTCCCACACAGCGTGCCCTGTTGAGCCTGATCCGGCGAAGAAGTCGATGATCAAGTCGCCGTCTCCAGTGAGCGAGTGGATGAGGCGCCCGAGCACGTCGGTGTTCTTAGGATTGTCGAAGACGGACGCGCCCATCAGGTCCTTCACCGCCCGGGATGCTGCGCGTCGGTCGCGGTAAAAGACGGACGGCGGCGCCCATTCCTCGTGCTCCTTGAGGAACCGCTTGACGGTGATCCGCTTCTCGAGCGAGTCTGGGTAGATGAGTCGGTCGTCGGCATCGAGCTCAGCCATCTTCGATTCTTGGTAACGCCATCCGTTCTCCGGAACGGCGTACCCCTTCCAGTCGAAAACGAGGTTGGGGCGAGGATTCGGGCTCGCGATGTCGCCTGCGTAGTAGACGCCGCGGCGCTCAATGAGGCAGTAGTGCTCGTGCTCCTTCGACGGATCCTCGTCCGAAAGGGTCTTGTACCAAGCCTTCATGTCTGCGGTCGCGGCCGCGTAGTCCTCGCCATGCTTCGCCATCAGCTGGTCGACCTTGGCGTAGATCGGCTCGAGTCCGTTCTTTCGCTCACGCCAGCGGGTATCGAGCTGCTTCAGATATTCACGGTCGCGGGCGTACAGGAGGATGTAGTCCTGGCCCCCACCCGTGAGTTTGGCGTCGCCCTTGCGGGCGCCTCGCCACGTCATCATGTCGACGAAGTTCGCAGCCCCGAACACTGCGTCGAGCAGCAACCTCAGGTGGTGCACCTCGTTGTCGTCGATCGAGACAAGGATGACCCCGTCACGTCGAAGGAGGTGTCTTGCCACCGCGAGTCGTGGAAACATCATGCTCAGCCACGGCGCATGCTTCTTGCCAGCCTTTTCCAGCTTGCTGGTGGTCACGTTGCCCTGCTCGTCGACCTGGCCCGTGGCCTTCAGGTACTCGCTCTCAGGGACCGAGTAGTCGTCGTTGTAAGTGAAGGTGTCGCCTGTGTTGTACGGCGGGTCGATGTAGACGAGCTTTGCCGCGCCGGAGTAGCCAGACTTCAGGAGCTTGAGCACCTGTAGGTTGTCGCCCTCGATGAGGACGTCGCGGGCTGTGTCCCAGTTCAGGGAGGCATCGGGATCAGGCACAAGCGTCGCGGTCGTTGCGGCTCGCGCATCAGCGCGCGCCTGTTCGATACCGGGCCACGTGAAGGAGAAGGACGCGGCCGACTGATCCCCGTCGCCTAGTGCGGCGAGAAGCAGGCCCGCGTCGAGATCGCCGTCCGGGAACGCAGATGGCACAAGGTCACGAAGGGCGGCGAGCAACACTTCCCGCTCGTCCGTCGTCGCACCCTGCACCTGTGAAGCGTCCGTCATGCCCCCTACCTCATCCTCGACTGGATTGAGCCAGGCCACCCCAGCACGGGTGGGCTCTGGCTCAGGCAGAACCCTACCGACCAGGGCCGACAGTCGGAGGGCGTTGTGCACACCACGGCGCTGGCAAGACGGGCGCGCGCCCCACGCGACACCAGCCACCGCGGGACGGACACCTTCGCCACAATATTCACTTTTCATACCGTTTCATTATAGCAATTTTCGCACCCAGAGTTCTGTTGTCTATTTCACTACGCCGTGCGCGATCTGTCCCACCTCTGTTAATTGCAGGCTATATGGTGTCAATGGCTGCCGAATTGACGCTATATGTGTTGACTTTTCCCAACAATCATTCATAATGATGGGCGAAATCAACAGTCAATGCGCCTCCGGCTGTTGGTTTCGCTCCTCGTCGATGTACTGCGGCTTTCAGAGCACCATCCGGTGATCGGCCGCACGCACCGAGGAGGTACGCCATGACTGGCGACATCCCGCCCACGACGGTGGGCAACGGCGGCCAGCTTCGAACGCTGGCTGTCCGGATCACGGAGGATCTGCGCGCCCAGTTGGACGTTCTCGCCCAACTCACCGGCCGCAGCACCACCGAAGAGATCCGCCTGGCGCTGGAGCACTGGATCGCGAAAAACAAAAGCGATCCGTCCGTGCTCAAGCAGGCCGAGGCGGTCAAGGCTGAGATCGAGCGTGAAGCTCAGACTCGCCGCAACGCTATCGCCGCGATCTTCGAAGGTGATGGCACCACCGGAGGAACCAAGAGTTCCCCGACCCGGTCGACTGGTACGAGCAAGCGCTCCCAGTGACCACCTTGGTGGGGCCCCGGGCAGACGTCTATGTGCGCTGCCCGGGGCCCCACTCCCTTCCGGACTTCGTAGCCGGACTCTCCAGCCAACCGCTGGCTGGAGAGCAACGCCTACGAAAGAGGTGATCGCGATGCCGACTGGCATCTACTTCCCGCTCGACGAGCGGCAACCCTTGGCCCTCCATGAGTACGACGCTCTCGAGGACTACCAAGCCGCAGTCGGCGGCCACGTCGAATCCATCGACGCCGGCGAACGGGGCATGTCCTTCTTCGCCAATGACGAGGCCAAGCTGATTGGCCTCGGGATCAACCGCAGAGCGACCATCTACTGGTGGCTGCACCTGGCCGCGTCCTACCAGCGGGATTTCCTCGCGGGCGACGTCGTCCTGGTCGGTCCGACCCACCCGAGTGGGTCAACGCTGAGCGTGCCGCGCTCGATCCAGCAACTCCTGTTTACGCCCTCCACCTTCGCGGTCGAGGTCAGAGTCATGGGATCGAACAAGTGGCACCGGAACCCGGCCGGCTTCGACGACTACTTCGAGGCAGGCAGCTGGGCACTGGACCTCAGCATCCGCCGTCAGGAAGTCGAGAAGGTCCGCGTGATCGCCGCGTAGGCAGTGGGCAACCACACCACCTCCAACACGACGGACCCACCGACTCACCGGGGGCTCAGACATCGCGAGCACCGGGAGCGGTGGGCCCGTCGAAGAAACGCACATCACGAGAAGGAGTCGCCCGAGCGACTCCTTCTTGCGTTGTCGAGGTGCGAAATGAAGAAGGCCCGGAGCCGCAGACGAATGTCTGGGCCCCGGGCCGGTCGTGACGCCTCAGGCCTCCGCGGAAGACCTCAGCCGCTCGCGGTACTCCATCAGTTCGTCAAGCAGGCCCAGGATCTCCGCGCGAGATTCGACGGGCCACTCGTCGGGACTCCGCGAAGCCATGTATACGGCTTCGACAAAGCACACCTTTCCCGGGACACCGTCGAGCGACGTGCACCCCGAGCGCTGGCGGGTTGCGCAATTCGGCTCCTTCGCCATGACAGCCCCTCTCGTTGTTGGAATTGGGCGCTGCATCCGCGAGCTGAGCTCCCAGCGGGAACGCCGAATTCCAACGAGATTGGCTAGTTCAAATATGCCATAAATGCGTCGATATTGCAAATAGGCTAGAAATCTACGTTCATTTGCATTTCCGCCCGGGCATCGCCCTGAAGGATAACCCAGCCCTGGGCTTGAGCCGTCTCGAAGCCTCGCGCAAGGAGCAGAAGCGACGCAGCCCAGACCTCGCTCGTCGCATCCGCGTCTTCCTGACCATGGGGAATGTAGGAACGGGCTGGCGCAGAGACGCGCCCATCGTGAAAGAAGTTCGCGACCACAGAGATCGGAAAGTACCGGGATCCGCCTCGCCTCTCCAACTCGTAATAGGTGTCGAGCACACGGGTGACGATTAGTGCGAAGGCGATTTCGTCGCCCATGGCGGGGCCGAAGTGGTCGAAGGCGACGGGAAACCTCTCACGAATCTGGCGAAGGATGTCGCGGTCAGCGTCCGTGAGCTGCGCCCCGCGCCGATGGAGACCCTCAAGTTGTTCGAACTTGCGGGCAAGCTCCTCAATAACGTCTCGGAGGCTCTCGTTTAGAAGACTCTGAAAAAGGGGATCGATGCCGTCCTCACAACGGGACCGGTCCCGTCGAACGAGGTCGATTGCGAGATGTCCGAAAGCATCTCGCCACTCCCCTTCCAGCCAAGTCATCGAGTTGGGTGATCGGTGCAGGGCCTTGAGCACCTCCCCCTTGCGCTTCTCGATGGTCAACGCCTGCAGCTCGTCGTTGATCTCAATCTTGAGCGCGAACTGCAACGAGACCCGCCAGACCTCTCTGGGTGCGGCCTTCACCGCGCACTCGATCACGTTCATAGCCGCAGTGATGCGCATGGCTGGTCCCCGGTAGCGAAGCCGCCGAACCTCGTTCGCCACGATCGGCAGAGCGATCAGGTTCTCTCCATGCGTCTGGACCGACCACGGGTCAAGCCCCCGGGTTTGCATCGCCATGAGCTCCGCGCGAATGGTGCCTTCGAGGCTGTCTTTGGGAACGTCGAGGGGCTTACGACCTGGCACGAGGACAACAACACCACATAGCGACATCGCACGCGGACGAACACCCCTCAATATCCGGCACACCTGCCCAAGCAAAGAGGCGTACTGCAGCCGCACGCGCGATGTCACGCTCGATCCACCGGCCGAGAACGAACCTCAGCCACGACGGTCAGGAGCTAGTGATGGAGGACATCCTCGACTATCTGCAGGAGGCAGCCTTCGGGCTGTCCGACCTGCGCCAGCGCATTAGCGCGGAAGGCCACAGCACGATCGGCATGGCGGGACTGCTTGCGAACGTGGAGCGCCTGCTTGCCGACGCCACGTTCGAGGTGTCTGCGATGCGCGCGGTTCTGGAGCCCAACCCCCAGACCACGGTCTTCGCCACGGTGCTCACGAAGGCGGCCCAAGCATGAGCACCGACGACTGGCTCTTCATCGGCCTGATCCTCGGAGTGCTCTTCAGTGCTGTCGCCGCAATCTGGCTGGGCACCGAACTGCCCGGTCAGGACGCCACCGACGGAGCCGGACCCATCGAGCGCTGGCGAACGAAGGCGCATCGCGAGTTCGCTCGCGGCGTCGCCGTCGCGAAGCAGATCGGCGAGAACGCGAAGAAGTAGCCGACCAGGGCGGGTGGCCTGCAGGTGCAACTGCAGGCCACCCCGATCACCCAAACCCCCACTCCCAGCAGAGAGATCAGGAGAACGAGATGACCAACACTCACGTTAGCCGTCTTCGGCACGCCATCAGCATGTTGCTCGGGCTCGTGCTCGCGGTTGGATCGCTGACCGCGTGCCAGCTGTCCGCCGGGTCCGAAGGTGCGGCGTACGCCGAGAACTGCCCGAAGCACTCCAAGCTCGCCACGGCGGTCCACCTCGACGTGTCGGGCAGCTTCGTCACCGACCAGGTTGATGGCCAGCGCCTGGGCATCGTTCGCGATGCGATCGGCAGGACCGCTGCCTGCGGTGGCCACCTGCAGATCCGAGCCTTCGCCGGGTCGGGCGCAGGGACTGCCGTGCTGTACGACGACGAGCTCCACCTCAAGGGCTCGACCGAGACCGCTCGACTCCGCCGCATCCCCGCGCTCATCGACTCGATCACGAAGCAGGTCTCGGAGGGCTACACCAATCTCCCCACGATGACCGGCGGCACGGACGTCGTCGGCCAGCTCCGGGGCGATCAGGAGTACGCGGCGCAGCTGGGTAGCGGCTACTCGTTGTGGTCGATCACCGCGACCGATGGCCTCCAGACGGCCGGCGTTCAGTGGCGCAAGCTCACGGAGTCCGGCACCGCGGAGGCGCAGGCGAAGGGCCTTGCCCTCGCGGACCTGTCGGGCACGAACGCCGAGGTGCTCTTCGTCGGCATCGGCAACACGACCGACAGCGACGCCCCGCCCACCGCCGTGGTTGAGGCCGTCAAGTCGTTCTACCGGGTCATCTGCGACCGCCTTGCAGCCAAGCGATGCGACGTCGCGACCGACTACACCCCGATCGGCGGCTGATGAACATGCGCATCGCAGATTGGATGACCAAGGTGTTCGGACCCCGGCCTGATCGACCGCGTCGACGCATCAAGGATCTCGGCGACCACGCCGAGAACATCCGGATCGAACGCCCCGAGAAGCCGTCCGGCATGTCGATCCGCCCGAGCAACGCGACGTCGTACGTCGAGCGCGAGTTCGACCTGTACGGCAAGGAGCAGCTGGACAAGCACCAGGCCGACGGCACCGCGGCAGCGCGCAGTTCACGAGCCCAAGCGGCCAGCCTCACGCTGCCAGCCGAGATGGCGCAGAGCCGGGCGCGCGACAACTACAAGCGGCTCCTGCAGACCGAGGCAGATCGCGACCACGCCCAGCACTGGCTCGGCCCGTTCGCTCGACGCGCTCCCGGCGCGCACCGGATGTACCTCACGTGGTTCGGCCTGCTGATGCTCGGCGACGCCGTCGGAGTGCTCGGTGCCGCTCTCATGTGGGGCGAGATCTGGCTCCTCGCCATCGGCCAAGGCGTCGCCTCCGGCGCGGCTGCTGTGGCGGCAGGCTGGGTCGGGGCCGACGTCCGTGACCGCCGAGAGGCCACCGCGCGCGCCCAGCTCGCCGAACACGCCGATCTCGCGGACGACCTGACCTTGCGCTACCCGGCGCTGTTTGCGCCGGTTCCCAGCGAACGGCACACGTACGGGCTCACGGTCGCGGTAGCGGCTGTCATCGCCGCCTCGCTGGCATCGGCGATCTTCGCGCTCCGAGCGGCCGTCGAGGGCAGCCTGCTCGCGGGCCTCGTCTTCGGAGGCCTGGCGCTGGCCACCTGCCTCGCATCCTTCGTGAACTCGTGGACCCACGCAGATCGAGTCGCGGACCTACTTGAGCGCTACGAGGTCGCCTACCGAACGGCCGAAGCCCAGCACGAGCAGCTCGCCCAGCACCCAGCACCCACCACCCGCGACGGCGCAATCCAAACCGCCGAGTCGATCGAACTGGAGCACCTGCTCCGGGGCGCTGCAGCCAAGGCAGGCGTCCACGCCCTCGCCGAGGGCGTCATGCGCCGCCACCCAGAGATCTTCGGCCACGCCGTCGACCCCCGGACCCCGACCGGCCCCGTCGGACGTCGCTGGCTTCGCACCGAGTCCTCCAACGGACACCGCCACCTCCACAGCGTGCCGCCGACGGACGACTGGCCGGCCACCGGCGAAGTGCCCTTCTGATCCCTCACCAACACCGCCAACGAAAGGAACCACCATGACCACCACCCCCTCCCCGAAGAAGAAGTTCAAGACCCTGCTGGCTGATCCGCCGTGGGACATCCAGCAGAAGGGCGCCCGCGGCGCCGAGCAGCACTACGACCTGATGACGCTCGACCGGATCAAGGCGATGCCGATCTCCGACCTCATGGAAGACGACGCCCACCTCTGGCTCTGGGTGACGAACGCGACACTGCGCGACGGATACGACGTCGCCGAGGCGTGGGGCTTCACGGTCCGCTCGCCGCTCACCTGGGTGAAATTCCGGCTCGGCCTGGGCAACTACCTGCGCAACAGCACCGAGCACCTGCTGTTCGCGACGCGGGGAAAGGCACCTGTCCAGTACCGGGCCCAGCCGACGTGGATCAACGCCCCCGTAACCGACCACAGCCACAAGCCCGAGGAGCAGTACGCCCTCATCGAGCGGGTGAGCCCCGGACCGTACCTCGAGCTGTTCGCCAGGCGCCAGCCACTCAGCACCTCCGACTGGAGCGTCTGGGGCAACCAGATCGCGTCCGGCGTCGTGATCCCCGGCTACCCCGTGCCGACCTACAGCTTCGCCGTCGCTGGCGCAAGCGATGAGGCGGCGTGATGAGCGGCCGACGTCGCGACAAGGAGGACGTCGTGAAGCGCGGGCCGTTCGAGTGGCTGTTCAACGCCGCGTTGCTCGTCCTGGGCACCGCCATCGCGCTGACCCTCGCGCTCCAGATGTTGGCCGCTATCTGGCCGTGGCTCGTCGCCGGCGCGCTCGTCATCGGAGGCGTGGCGCTGGCGATCCACATAGCGATCCTTCGCCGGCGTCAGTGGTGACCACCGAAATCAACTCTCACCCAGAAAGGACACTGATCATGGCTAAGAGCCCCCAGCGCAGGAACCTGCGCCAGAGCGACTTCCGCGTCGTGGCCCGTGGCATCCACCGCCCGCAGCCCGACATCTCGCGCCTGATGCGCGCATCGCTCGAGTACTACCTCGCCCTTCAGGAGGCGGAACAGGCGAAGACCAAGATCGTCAACGAGGAGCGAACCGATGAGGCGGCCTGAGTTCGTCTGGACGCGGCTGCATCTGCCTCGGCCGCTCGATGGCGGACGCGTCCTGGCATTGCTGACCAACCTCGCCAGCGACCGGCGCTCCCCTCCGCTCGCGTTCGAGGTCCGCGCAGACCGAGATGGCGTACAGCATCTGCTCGGCTGCGAGGCCACCGCCGTGCAGCGCATCAAGCGCGTGCTGGGTGACCACCTCCCCGGCATCGCCATGCAGGGCGTCGAGACTCGCCAACCCGTGCAGGAGGCCGGTCGCCTGATGTTGCAGCCACCCGGTATGCCGCTTCGAGTCGACGCCCCCGAGCAGAGCGTGACGTCGCTCCTGTCGGCCGTCGGCGCGCGACTGCAGGCCGACGAGGTGCAGGTCGTGCAGATCCTGCTCGGTCCGCGCCGCCCGCCTCGCACGGTCCCACACAACGCCGTCGCCCCGAACATCGGCTGGTGGGAGCTGCTCACCCGCGGAACCCGCCCGCCGACCTCTGACGAGCGCCGCCAACTACGACAGCGGGCTGAGGACGCCGGGTTCGCTGCCTGCGTGCGCGTGGGCACGACGGGTTCCGGTCGTGACCGGACACGGCACCTCACCGTCGCCCTGCAGAGCGCGCTGGCCACGACGAAGAGCACCGGCACACGCATGGAGTTCGCGCACGAGGATCCCCGGCTGATCAACTCCGCCGCACTGCCGCGCCGCTGGTCGCCGGAACTGAGTGTGACCGAACTCCTCGGCGTGCTGGCCTGGCCACTCGGCGACGGCGAGTACCCAGGCATGCCCCCGTTGCACCCCAAGCCGTTGCGGCCCACGCCCAGCGTGCACACCAAGGATCGCGTGTTCGCCGCATCGCTGGCTCCGGGCGATGACCGGCAGGTCGGCGTCGCGCCCAGTGACGCGCTGCTGCACGGGGTCGCCTACGGCCCGACGAGTTCCGGCAAGACCACCGCGATGTTGCACCTGATCGAAGCCGATATGAGAGCCGGGCGTGCCATCGCGGTCCTCGACCCCAAGCGACAGCTGATCGATGATGTGCTGGCTCGGGTTCCAGCAGAGCGCCTGGACGACGTTGTCGTGCTGGACGTGAGTGCCGACAACCCGATCGGCTTCAACCCACTCGACGTCACCGGCCGCGACGCCGATGTCGTGGTGGACGGCATCATGGCTGTCCTGGGCGGGCTGTTCACCGATGGGTGGGGACCCCGAACCCTCGACATCTTTTCCGGCACGCTCCGTACCCTTGCCCGCGCGAGCGCCGTCACCGGACAGCCTGCCACGCTGGCCGACATCCCGCGCGTGCTCACCAAGGCGCCGTTCCGTCGCGAACTGCTCTCGCACCTACGCCACGACGAGGCGCTTCTCGAGTTCTGGGCGTGGTACGAGAACCAGTCGCCCGCCGCACAGGCAGCCGCCATCGCAGCACCGCTGAACAAGCTCCGCCAACTGCTCCTTCGACCGGGCCTCGTCCGAATGCTCGATCAGCGCGAAACGCCCTTCCGGCTTCGCGACATCTGGCGGGAGAACCGCATCGTTCTGGTGCCCCTCAACGAGGCCCTGATCGGCTCCGGCACCGCCGAGATGATCGGCAGCTTGATCGTCGCCGACCTGTGGCAGGCCGTGCAGGAGCGAGCCAGCGAGCGTAGACCCGAGTCCCGGCCTGGCTTCGTCTACGTCGATGAAGCGCCGCGGTTCCTCCACCTCCCGGCCTCCATGGCCGACGCCTTGGCAGTCAGTCGGTCGATGGGCGTCGGGTGGTGGCTCGCGGCGCAGTTCGCCGGCCAGTTCCCTCGGGAGCTTCGCTCGGCCATCGACATGAACGCGCGCACGAAGCTCGTCTTCGGCACGGAGTACGACGACGCCGCCCACTTCGCTCGCGGCAGCAAAGACCTGATCGCTCAGGACTTCCTGTCGCTGGGCAAGTACCAGGCGTACGCCAACCTGGTTGCTGCCGGTCGTCCCCAAGGGTGGGCTCTGGTCCAGACGTTGCCTCCGTCGGCTCGCACGTCGCGCCCTGAGTGCGTTTCGGCGCACTCGACGGCTCGCTGGGCCACCCCGAAGCCGAGCGGCCCGAATAGCGGCCCTGAGCGGCACGGACAGGTCGAAGGCGCTGGCCGACCGGAGCGACAGGTCGTGGGCCGGAAGCGGAGGTCTCGATGAGCGCCTGGCGCCGTCGCGGACGCCGCGAAGACCCGCGGATTGCGGGTCAGTCCCATCTGGCAGGCGAACGTATGCGCCGGTCAGGGGCTGGTTTCGAGCGATTCGAGTCGATGTGGAACGAACGCCGAAACGATCGACGGAACGATCACGAGCCATCACCCACCCGAGGTGTGCTGCCATGAGGGATCTCGATCCGCTGACCCTCGCGAAGGAGCTGAACGAGCGCGATCTCCGAGTTCTTCGGACGCTCCGCGCCCATCGGCTGGCGACCACCCGGCAGCTTCAGCGGTGGCACTACACCGACGGCTTCGGGGACTCTGCAACGGCGCTGCGGAGCGCCCAACGAGCACTGCGTCGGCTGGCGGGCCACCGACTCATCGCTCGGCTCTACTACCGGATCGGCGGGCAGCAGCGCGGAGCGGACAGTGTCGTTTGGCAGCTCGATGTGGCTGGCGATCGCCTCTTGGCGGTGCTCAATGCCGAGAAGCGGCGGCGCTACATCGAGCCGCGACGGGCGTTCATCGAGCACACAGTCGGCGTGACCGAACTCGCCGTGCAGCTGATCGAGGCACAGCGTCGCGGTGCCCTCGCCGAGCTTGCGCTGACGAGTGAGCCCGCCAACTGGCAGCGCTTCCTCGGACAGCACGGACGGTCCGAGATCCTCAAGCCCGACCTGCTGGCCGTGACCGCCTCGGACGAGTTCGAAGACCACTGGATGTTCGAGTGGGACACCGGCAGCGAGCACCAAAGCGTGATCACCCGCAAGGCCCTCGTGTACGAGCGCTTCGCAGCCGCCGGGACGTACCAACAGGCGCACGGCGGAGTCCTGCCCGCCGTGCTCTGGATCGTGCCCAGCGAGGTGCGCCGCGAACAGATCGAGCAGGCGCTGCGCAACGCCCGCAACCTCACGGCCGACGTCCACCGGGTCGTCACTGCCGAGCAGTTCCTGCCCACCGTCTTAGCGGGCAGCGAACCAATGACAACTACAGAGGAAAGGAACTCACGTTCATGACAACCATCAACACGAAGGGAGCAATCACCGCCCCGGTCAACGAGCCGGAGAACGAGCGCGTTGCCCACGAACTCATCAACCGTGCGATCAAGCAGGCCGGTCCCGACGGCACGATCGGACCAGCCACCGCGCGACTGATCGCCGCCACCATCCACCGGGGCGAGACGACAGCCCTCGGGCGCTTCGCCGCTACAGGCGTCCTGAACCCGCTGGAGGCCAGCGTCGAACTCTGGGACGGCTCGATCAACGAGCTCCCGCCCGCCTGGTGGCGTGCCCTCGACATGTACCTCGATCAGGAGTCCGGCGATGGAGCGCGCTAAGCCGGTCGCAGCGGTCTACGCCCGGGTCGCCCGGAACGAGTCAGATGACGAGCAAGTGAGCATCAATCGGCAGCAGCAGGAGTGCGCCGCCGCCGCGACCCGCCTCGGCATCGACGTCGTCGCCGGGTTCGTCGACACCGACGACAGCGGCACCTCCCTCCTCCGCCCTGGGCTCGGGAAGCTCTTCGGCTGGCTGGACTGGGAAGCCAACGAGGGTCGTGTCACCGACTACGTCGCCGTGGCATCGACCGAGCGCCTCGCCCAGCGCAGCGAAGACCTCACCGAGGTCCTCCGCCAACTTGGCAAGCGTGGCATCCGTCTTCTCATCGCCGAGAACGACAGCACCGTCGAGACCAGTGCGGCCAACACCACCAACAAGGAACTGACCATCCGCGACGTGCAGGAGGAGACTCCCGCCACGGCGGAGCAACCCGAGCACGACCAACTCGACGAGAGCGAAATCGATCTGACCGGCGTCGTGGAGCAGACGGAGTCGCTGATGGACGTGATCGGTGACGCGCTCATCGAGGCTGGCGACGACGGCGAGGTCCCTGAGTGGGGAGCACGCGCGATGGCGCGTCTCCTGGCGAACCTGCTTGGTGAATCCGGGTCCGCTCTCCACCACTTCGCCGTCACTGGACAGGGCACCTTCGAACAGATCGGCCAAGACCTCGACGTCCTCTGGGAAGACCCGGATCGAACTGAGGTCACGAGCGAGGTCATCAACCGGCTTGCGACCTACCTGATCACTGTCGAGCGCAAAGCCCACCAGGAGCGCGCCGGCAACTTCTCCGAGACCACTCGGGCCCTGATCGCCGAGCACGGCCCTGCCTTCGAGGCGTTCCTCCAGCTGCCGGACGTCACCGAGAACAACGCACTGCACGGCTTCCACGAGGTCTACTACCGATCATTCGACAGCCTCGAAGCCGTCGCCCAAGACGTCGCGGAGAGCCACGAGGTCTACCAACTATTGGAAGAAGCGTCACTGAGCCACGTGGCCAGCCCAGACCAGCGTCTGCTCCTCAAGCTCGCCCGACAGCGCTGGGACATCGTCCCCCACAACAAGCGCTTATATCTGTTCGAGAAATAGGAGCATCAATATTCAAGAGTCGATATTCAGTCATATTCACAAAGTGTTGTAATAAACGCCTTTTCGCTGGCATTTCCCCTCATATTCCCGTAAAATAGGAGCGTAAACAGGAGTATTTATGACTAAAGATGAGAGCGTGAAGAATATCGAGCTTGCCCAGCTCGTCGTCCGTCACCGCCTTGCTGCGGATCTGACCCAGCGCCAGGCGGCCAAAGCGGCAGGCGTCGACAGCCACACGATGAACAAGCTCGAGCGAGGCGGCTACGCCTCGCCGAGCCCCAAGACCCTTATCGGCGTCGCTCGCGCACTCAACATCCCACTGCTGGAGATCTTCCGCGCCGCTGGCTACCTGACCCCGTACGACGTCATCGACATCGTGCGCGGCTACGAGCCCGACGCGGAGCCAGCACCAGTTCTCATCGAGGCATCGAGCTTCGACGAAGAGCGAAACCGCTACATCGAGCGGCTCATCGAGGAACACGGCCTCGACTACATCGAGCCCGACTACGAGGCGCCGAACCCAGACCATTAATGCCCTCGCGGCGGAAAGGAAGCAGATCCGATGCCAACACCCACAGCCTCCCCACCAACAGATCTGCTCTCTCTCCTTCGCGGGGTCGAGTCGGCACCCGCCGGCGACCTGGGATGGGCCGAGCACTGCACACGCCAGCAAGCCGTGATCCTGCTTCTACAGACCGGCCGACGGGTCGACCTAGAGGTGCTTGCCGAAGCCCTCGATCTCACGATCTACATCGACACCGCCATGCCAGTTGACGGCACCGCCTTCTGGACCCGCCTTGGTTGGCGGATCCATGTCTCGGACGCGCTGGAGCCCAAGGCCCAGCTGCGCACTGCCCTGCACGAGATCAAGCACGTGATCGACCACGGCATGCGTGCCCCACGACGCTCCGCAAAGGATCACATGCACTTCGAGTACCTCGCGGACCTCTTCGCCGAGCTCGTGCTCGCAGGAACAGCCACATGAACGACCTCGCACCTCGACAGAACGCACTACTAGCCCAGGAGTCGCCCATGTCCGCCTCGCCGCCGACGCCCATCCGCACCGCCGTCGCCTACCTGCGCGTGTCGACCTCCGACCAGGCGACCCGAGGCGGCCTGAGCGAGGGACTCTCGATCCCGGCTCAGCGACAGGCCATCTATACGAAGGCCCAATCAATGCGCGCCACTGTCGTCGAGGAGTTCATCGACGCCGGAGAGTCCGCAAAGACCGCAGACCGGCCGGAGCTACAGCGCATGCTCCGCTACATCCGCGAGAACCGCGTCGACACGGTCTACGTCCACAAGATCGACCGGCTCGCTCGTAACCGAGCCGACGACGTCGCTATCACCGCCGAAATCCGATCGGCAGGCGCGACACTGGTGTCAGTCAGCGAGAACGTCGACGAGACCCCGCAGGGCCAATTGATGCACGGCATCTTCAGTGCGTTCGCCGAGTTCTACTCGAAGAACCTCGCGGCCGAGGTCATGAAGGGCATGGAGGAGAAGGTTCGACGCGGCGGCGCTGTGAACCGCGCGCCCGTCGGCTACGTCAATCACCGCGGCCTCGTGAACGGCGTGGAGAGCCGCACTATCGAGATCGACGAGGAACGCGCACACCACGTGCAGTGGGCCTTCACTGAGTACGCCACCAACCCGGACATGACCGTCACGCGCATGACGGAGCTGCTGCAGGATCGCGGACTCACGGTTCGCGCAACAGCGAAGCAGCCGGAGAGGATCGTCCAGCGCTCCCAAGTCCACCGGATGCTGACCAACCCGTTCTACACGGGCGTCGTTCGCTTCAAGAGCGTCGAGTACCCCGGCGCCCACACTCCGCTCATCAGCAAGGAGACCTTCGATGCCGTGCAGGAGCGGCTCGACAAGAACCGCCACACCGGCAACCGCGAGTTCAAGCACCTGCACTACCTCGCAGGCTCTCTGTACTGCGGCCGCTGCCAGTCGCGCATGATCTACACGGCGAACACCGGCCGACGCGGCATCACCTACGAGTACTTCGTATGCGGCGGTCGCCTGTCGAAGTCCAACGACTGCCAGGCACCCTACGTCGCGATCGAGACCGTTGAGGGCGCCGTCGCGCGCACATGGAGAAGCGAACACGCGCGCTGGCACAACGAGGCATTCCAGCCGATCCGCGCCGAACTCCGTGAACGGCTCCGCGAAATCCGCAGTTCGTCGGACCGCGAAGCCAGCTCGCTACAGAAGCGAGCAGACAAGCTCCGCCGCGACCGATACAAGTGGGCCGAGCACGCCATGGAAGGCACGATCCCGGCCGATATCGCCCGCGAAAAGCAGGCACAGCTTGCCCGCCAGTTGGCGACACTTGAAGCCGAGATGGCCTCAATCTTGCGAGCCGGGATCGACACCGAAGCCACGCTCGACGCGATCCTCAATCTGATCTACGAGCCCGCCTACGCGTACCTGGGTCTGGAACCCGGCCAGCGTCGGACCTACAACCAGGCTTGGTGGAGCCGCATCTACATCGACACGATCGAGCTGCTGCCGGCCGAGGTCGTGTGCGAAACCACGCGTACCACGATCGCCGATGCGCTCGAAGCCAGCCGCCAGATCGCCGTTGAGGCTCTTGAGGCGCGGGGCGAGATCCGGGCTACCGCCCCAAGAAACGTTCGAACCCCCGCCACGGAAAGTGACGGGGGTTCGAACAATCAACCACTGGTGGACCCCGCGATCTTCGAGAGCCTCCCGAAGTCCGTCGACCTCACCAACCCGGTCGGCTACCTCTTCAGCAGCTCACCGGGCCGCCGGAAGGTCGAGCGGTCGGCCACGATCGAGGAGCTCCGCAGGGCCGGAGAGGTCGTCCAGCAGGCCGCCACGGTCGCGAACCTCGCCTACGCGCACGTGATCGAGTCCGCCGGCGTCTCGGACGAGCGGACGCTCGCGGCCACGAAGGTCGCCGCCGCGAAGGCCCGCCAGGAGGTCTGGAACCTCTCGGGCGTGCCGGAGCAGTTCCGGCCGATGCGGGCGACGGCGCTGGGCTCGCAGATCTCCGAGAACCGCCAGCAGTTCTCCGACGAGCGCACCGAGGCGCTCCAGGACATCATGGTCGCCTCGCGCAAGCGCCGCGCAGAGCTCATCACCTGGGGCAGCCTCATCGACGCGGGGCTCCTCTCGGAGGAGAAGTACCGCCGCACCAAGCAGATCTTCCGCGTCCTCTCGGGCAAGTCGAAGTTCAAGGCGATGCTCGTGATCAGCCGCGGCTCCTCGATCGGCCTGCTCGCCGACTGGCTCGTGCGCCACCCGGAGATCGGGCCGTCGGTGGGCAAGCCCGGCACCACGGTCGCGCAGTCCACCGAGACGGGCAAGGCGATCACCGAGATCATCGAGACCGTCATGGGCGTCCTCGGCGGCCTCGGCCTCGGGGTCGCCGCGCTCGGCGAGAACGGGCAGAAGCTCGCCGAGCTCCTGGACATCGACGGCATGAACTTCCAGGAGTCCCACTACACCGAGCACATCGGCAAGTTCATCGGCGGCGGGATGAAGGGCCTCGGCGGTCTGACCGGCATGACCACCGGCATCCTCGACTCGATCAACGCCGGCGAGCAGATCAAGCTCGGCGGCGTCCACCGCTCGCAGGGCATCGACCAGATGTACAACGCGGTCACGAAGACCATGCAGAGCACGGTCACCACCGGGCAGGGCGGCGTCGACATCGCGCGGACCGTGCAGTCGTTCAACCACGGCGACAAGATCCCGGCGCTCGAGCAGGCCTTCCAGGGCCTCGGCGGCACCGTCGCCGTCCTCTCGGCGATGATGCACGTGAAGGACACGGCGCGTCAGGGGGCCTACTCCCACGGGATGCTCGCCGGCATGGGCGTCAAGGAGGAGGACGAGGCCCGCTGGCTCAGCGCGCTCGGC
The DNA here is from genome assembly GCF_009707605.1 of Conexibacter sp. W3-3-2. NCBI lineage: Bacteria > Bacillati > Actinomycetota > Thermoleophilia > Solirubrobacterales > Conexibacteraceae > Conexibacter > Conexibacter sp. W3-3-2. The sequence continues at coordinate 4,402,477 of NZ_WLYW01000001.1, forward strand.
CGCCGCGAGGTCCACGGCGGCAAGGCGACCGCGTCGGGGATCAAGGCCGCCGGCTCGGTCCTCACCGCCATCGGCACGTTCATGGGACCGACCCCCGCCGGACCGATCCTGAAGATCGTCGGCATGGCGATCACCGGCGCCGCCGACGCCGTCGAGACGATCGTCGACCTGTCGGTCGGCGGCAAGTCGCGCGCCAAGGAGCTCGAGGCGATGTACGGCGACGGCTCGCCCGAGGCGCTCGAGTACGTCCTGAAGTTCCACAGCGAGCACTCCGCCCAGACGATCGTGCAGAAGGCCCTGGACGGGGACGCGAACGCCAAGCAGGCGCTGGCCTCCTACGGCGTCACCGAGCTCGACCTCAAGACCAAGAGCGCCAAGGTCATCCGCGAGCTGATCAACAAGGCGATGCGCCGCGGCGACGGCCGCAACCTCGGCCAGAAGGTCTCCGAGGGCGTCGGCACGATCAGCCGCTACTTCGGGGCCGGCGGCCACGCGGAGAAGCAGCACAACCGCGACGAGATCGCCTGGCGCACCGCGCAGGCCAAGAACCTCGTCGGGTACAAGAAGAAGGTCCGCACGCGCGGCGAGGTGATGGCCGCCGCGCAGTTCCGTCGCGCCGACCAGGTCGAGAACGAGCGCAAGCGGATGATCGAGCTGCTCGAGCGGATGAAGAAGAAGGGCCTCGTCACCGACGAGCAGTACCGGCAGGCCAGTGAGCTGCTGATGCCCTGGCGCCAGTTCCAGGAGAAGCAGATGCAGGAGCGGCGCAACCAGCACAACGACCGCCGCAACAAGGCGTTCTTCGAGGAGAAGGGCGGAGACCTCGCCCAGGTCAACTTCGAGCGCCGGGCCGAGCAGAAGCGCCAGCAGATGCGCGAGCAGTACGAGAAGCAGTACGGGATCAAGCTCAAGCCGCTGAGCGAGGTCGTCAACGACGAGACGGTGAAGTACCGCGGCCTCTGACCGGCCGCGGCGCCGGGGCCGTCCGCCCGCCGGGTAGGGTCCGGGCGACCATGAGCCCGATCATCGACGTCTGCCCGCTCGCGGACCTCCCGCCCGGGACGTGCCGCATCGTCACCCACGACGACCTCGAGATCGGCGTCTTCAACTGCGCCGGCGAGCTGCTGGCGATCGAGGACCGCTGCTCGCACGACGACGGACCGCTGGCGGAGGGCGAGCTCGACGAGCGCGCCTGCACGGTCGAGTGCCCCCGGCACGGCTCCGTCTTCGACCTGCGCACCGGGGCGCCGAAGAACCTCCCGGCCTACGAGGCCGTCGAGCGGTTCGAGGTCCTCGTCGAGGACGGCGTCGTCAAGGTCGACGTGGACTGACGCCGTGCGCCGCGCCGTGCTCGCGGCGCTCGCCGCGCTCCTGCTCCTCGCCCCGACCGCGGTCGCGCAGGACTCCGACGCCCCGGCGGGCGCCCTGCCGCACTGGCTGCCGACCGAGCAGTGGGTCTACCAGCACTGGCTGCCCTACGACGAGGCACGGCTCTACGCGGTGCTCGGCACGACCCGGGCACGGATCTGGCGCCACCTGCGCGACGACCGCGCCCACACCCTCGGCCAGCTCGCGACCCGCCGCGGCCTCACGCTCGACCGGGCCGCCCGCGCGCTCGTCGCCCCACGCCTGCGCACCGCCTCCCCGGCGCTCGCCTCGCGGCTGCTCGCCCGGGCGCGCCGGACGCTCGACCAGGGCCATCTCAGCCAGCACCTGCTGTTCCACTCCCTGCACCAGCTCGCGATCCCGGACCGGGCCACGACCATCTTCGGCGCGCCGTCGAAGGCCCGCTACCTCGCGCTGCGCCGTGCCGAGCTCAGCCCCAACGAGATCGGGCGGCTCTATGGCCGCACGCAGGCGAGTGTCCAGCGTGCGGCCGCCCGGGCGCTCCGCGACGCCGCCGCGGCGGGGACCCGCTCCGGCGCGTTCACGTCCCGGCAGGCGGCGATCCTCCTGGACCGCCAGCTGCGCCAGCTGCCCCGCTTCCTCGGGCAGCGCCGCTACAACGGGCCGCCCCGGACCGGACCCGGGTCGCGGCCGCTGCTGCCGCCCAACGACTACGCGAACCGCCCGACGATCACCGCCGACGGCGCCACGGTCGTGTTCGACGCCTACCGCGCGACGATCCCGCAGGCCACCGCGCTCGGCGAGATCCACGTGCAGGCCGCCGCCCTCGCCGACCCCGCGTCCACGCCCGCCGAGCTGACGCCCCCGGCACGGCTGCCGCAGTCCACCTACAACAGCCAGGTCTCCGCGGACGGGAGCACGGTCGTCGCCGAGCGCGCCGCGGGCAACCTCACGTTCGCCAAGCGCTACGGCCACATGCGCGTCATCGGCATCGACCGGGTCACGAACACGCGCTTCGAAATCAGCCACCGGGACGGTCCGTCCGCCTCGCGTACGGCGTACAACCCGTCGGTCAGCGGTGACGGCCGGCGGGTCGTCTTCGAAATGTCCCAGGACGGTGGGCCGGGCGGCCGCTCCACGAACGCGCTGCTCCTGTTCGACCGGGCGACCGGGAAGACACGCCGGATCGCGGGCGGCAGCGGCTACGGGACCGTGTACGAGCCGTCGATCACCGCCGACGGCCGGTTCGTCACGCTCACGGCGGGCGACGCCGGCGCCGACGGGCGGGCCCTCGTCTACCGCCGCTCGCTCGCCACCGGGCAGACCGTGCTGGTGAGCCGGGCGGACGGCCCCGACGGGCGGGCGGCCGACGGCGACGCCCGCGAGCCGTCGGCGAGCGCCGACGGACGGCTCGTCGCGTTCGCGAGCACGGCGGGCAATCTCGGTGGCGGCCCGCGCGGCGCCTCCCGCATCTACCTGCGCGACGTCGTCGCCGGGACCACGCGTCTCGTCGCCGCGGTCGCCGGGCGCGTCGCGCTGGACCCGGCGCTCTCGGCGGACGGCCGGGCGCTCGTGTTCACCGCGCGCGAGCGCGGCGACGGGCGCCGCTCGACCGTGCTGCACGTCGATCTCCCGACGGGACGCACCACGGTCGTCTCGCGCGGGCGGACCGGCGGCGCGGGGGAGCCCGTCCTCTCGGGCGACGGCCGGGTGCTCGCCTACACGACCACCGCCGGGGTGCTCGGGAAGCCCGCCGGGGTGCCGGGCGTCGTCGTGCGCGACCTGCAGACGGGCACCGACCGGCTGCTGAGCAGCCACGCGCCGATCAGCGCCGGGCCGGGCGCGCGGCCGGCGGCGGCCGCGGCGGCCCGTCGCGCGGGGCGTGCGCGCGCCACGAGCGCGCACTACGTCTGCGACCTGGCGGGCTGAACGCGATCGCGGGCGCCGATGCGCCCGTACCAGCTGACAGAATCGCCGGGCGCGAGGGGGCCGAGAGGGACACGGCGCTACAATGAAATGCCGACTCCACGAGTCGGTATTCGCACGGAAACGACTTGCGAGGAAGCACGCACTTATGGCCACGCCCGAGATCAGCACGAAGGTCCTCACCGAGGAAGAGGCCGCGCTCAAGGGGTTCGGTGCCGACTACACCGAGCGCTACGGCTTCCGCGACGCGGAGAACTACCTCTACAAGGCCCCCAAGGGCCTGAACCGCGAGATCGTGGAGAAGATCTCCGAGTTCAAGAGCGAGCCGGAGTGGATGCGCGAGTTCCGCCTGAAGGCCTACGAGTACTTCGAGGCGCGGCCCCAGCCCACCTGGGGCTCCCCGATGCTCGCCGAGGTCGACTACGACGACATCCACTACTTCGTCCGCGCGTCCGAGCGCGCCGAGCGCTCGTGGGACGACGTGCCCGAGGACGTCAAGAACACCTTCGACCGGCTCGGCATCCCGGAGGCGGAGCGCAAGTTCCTCGCCGGTGTCGGCGCCCAGTACGAGTCCGAGGTCGTCTACCACCAGGTCAACGAGGAGCTCGAGAAGCAGGGCGTGATCTTCCTCGACATGGACACCGCGCTCCGTGAGCACGAGGACCTCGTCCGCGAGCACTTCGCGACCGTCATCCCGCCGAACGACAACAAGCTCGCTGCGCTGAACAGCTCCGTGTGGTCGGGCGGCTCGTTCGTCTACGTCCCGCCGGGCGTCCACGTCGAGATGCCGCTGCAGGCCTACTTCCGCATCAACACGGAGAACATGGGCCAGTTCGAGCGCACGCTCATCATCGCCGACGAGGGCAGCTACGTGCACTACGTCGAGGGCTGCACCGCCCCGACGTACTCCGGTGACTCGCTGCACTCCGCCGTCGTCGAGCTCATCGCCAAGCCGGGCGCGCGGATCCGGTACACGACCGTGCAGAACTGGTCGCAGAACGTCTTCAACCTCGTCACCAAGCGCGCGGTCGCCCAGAAGGACGCGACCGTCGAGTGGGTCGACTGCAACCTCGGCTCGAAGCTGACGATGAAGTACCCGGCCGTCTACCTCATGGGCGAGCGCGCCCACGGGGAGATCCTGTCGATCGCGTTCGCCGGCAAGGGCCAGCACCAGGACGCGGGCGGCAAGATCATCCACGCCGCGCCGAACACGACGTCGAACATCTTCGCCAAGTCGATCTCCAAGGACGGCGGCCGGTCCTCGTACCGCGGCCTGCTCGAGGTCGCCAAGGGCGCCCACGGCGCGAAGTCGAAGGTCGTCTGCGACGCGCTGCTGCTCGACCCGCAGTCCCGGACCGACACGTACCCGACGATCCGCATCGGCGAGGACGACGTGGACATCGGACACGAGGCCTCGGTCACGAAGGTCGGCGAGGAGCAGCTCTTCTACCTCCAGGCCCACGGGCTCGAGGAGGAGGAGGCCGCGAAGCTGATCGTCAACGGCTTCATCGAGCCGATCGTCAAGGAGCTGCCGATGGAGTACGCGGTCGAGATGAACCGCCTCATCGAGCTGCAGATGGAAGGGAGCATCGGCTAGATGGCCACCGCGATCACCGAGCCGGACTGGCTCACCGCCCGCCGGGTCGGCGCGGTGGAGCGGGCGGGCGAGCTGGAGCTCCCGAGCTTCCGCGGCGTCCCCGGCTGGGAGTTCACCCCGATCGACGGGCTCGACCTCGACGGCTTCGCTCCGGCGCGGTCGGGTGAGGCGCCGGACCGCTCCGTGTTCGACTTCGACGGCGCGGTCCGCGTCGGCGGCGGCGCCGTCGCCTCGAGCGCGGACGCCACGTCGGAGGGCCCGATCGTGCTGCCGATCGCCGAGGCGGCCGCGCGCCACCCCGAGCTCGTCGAGCGCCATCTGGGCACGCTGGTCGCGGACTCGCCGTTCGTCGCGCGCAACGACGCGCACTGGAGCGACGGGGTCTTCGTGTACGTGCCGCGCGGCGTGCAGATCGAGGCCCCGATCCTCGTCACCGCCGTGCACGAGCAGGCCGGGAGCGCGCTCTACACGCGCACGCTCGTGGTCCTCGAGGACGGCGCGGAGGCAGAGGTCTGGGACCAGCTCGTGAGCGCCGACGACGAGGCCGACGGGCTCGTCAACGGGGTCGTCGAGCTGATCGTCGGCCAGAACGCGCGGCTGCGCTACGTGTCCGCGCAGGAGCTCAACGAGAAGACCTGGGTCTTCGGCGCGCAGCGGGCGGAGGTCGCCCGCGACGGGCACGTCGACTGGGTCACGCTCGGCTTCGGCTCCAAGAACGGCAAGGTGTTCCTCGAGACGACGCTGTCGGGCCCGGGTGCGCACGCCTCGGTGACCGGCGCGTACGCGTCGCGCGGTCGCCAGCACCTCGACGTCGACACGCTGCAGGAGCACGCGGCGGAGAACACGACGTCGGACCTCGCGTTCCGCGGGATCCTCAACGACCGGTCGTCCACCGTCTGGCGCGGAATGATCAAGGTCGACGAGGGCGCCCAGCAGACCGACGCCTTCCAGGAGTCGCGCAACCTCATCGTGTCGAAGAAGGCGCACGCCGACGCGATCCCGGGCCTGGAGATCCTCGCCGACGACGTGCGCTGCACGCACGCGGCCGCGATCGCCCAGATCGACCCGGACCAGCTGTTCTACCTGCGCTCCCGCGGTCTCTCGACCGCGCAGGCCCGCCGGCTCGTCATCGAGGGCTTCCTCGAGGCGACCGTCGAGCGGCTGGAGCAGGGCCCGATCCGCGAGCAGGTCACCGGCGCGATCGAGTCCCGCCTCGCCGCCGTGCTCGGCGCCTGACCCGCGCGCCCCACCTCACGCTGCACCGTGCGCCCCGGCTCTGCCGGGGCGCACGTCGTCGTGGCCCCCGCCCGGGGGCGTTCTGGGTGATCCGAGTGCCATATCCGGGGCCCGGATCACCCAGTTCGGGCGCGGTCGGCGGGTGGGCCCGGTCTGGCGGGGCGTGCGGGGTGTGCGCACGGTCGCGCCGGGGCCGCGCCGGCCAGCACCGCCAAGCGCGGCCCGGCGCCGTCCGCGCCGCCCCGCCCCGGGCGTTCTGGGTGATCTGGATGCCATATCTGGGTCCCCGATCACCCAGTTCGGGCGTGGTGGCGGACCGGGTGGGAGGGGACCGCGGGGTTATGGCGCCCGGCGCGCCGCGCTCAACCCTCGATCAGTGCTCGAGGGTTCAGGGTGACCCGGGGATCCGAGCGGGCGTCGGCGATCCCGTGGTCACCTCGCGGCCGCGACCGACCCTCGACCCGTGGTCGAGGGTTGCTCGGTGGCCGGCGCTCAGGTTGACGGAATCCCGGGGGCCGGGAGCTGCTCGAGGATCTCGCGCAGGTCGTCGACCGTCTTGTACTTCAGGGCGAAGCGGAAGCTGTGCACGTACGCGACCGTGCCGGTCTCGTCGACGATCACCGTGCCGCGCTTGACGCCCATGACCTTCGAGTCCATGTCGTAGGCGGCGGCGACCGCGCCGTCCTCGTCCGCCAGCAGGGGGACGTTGAGGTCGTACTTGCGGTGGAACGCGTCCTTGGACGCCTTGTCGGCGCCGCTGATCCCGACGACGACCGCCGGCAGCGCCGCGAGGTCCTCCGCGTGGTCGCGGTAGTCGCAGAACTGCTTCGTGCAGACGCTCGTGTCGTCGCCGGGGTAGAAGAGCAGCACGACCCGCCGGCCGCGGTGCTCGGAGAGGGTGAAGGCGCCGTCCGTGCCGGGGAGCGTGAAGTCCGGGGCGGCGTCACCGACGGAGAGATGGCCCATGGATCTACTGTACGCCCCTCGCATGCCCGACTGGACCCGCTCGCACGCCGCCCGGATCGCCGCCACGGCCGTCCACGAACTCGAGGCGCTGGTGGGCATCAGCTCGCCCTCCGGCGACCGTGCCGGCGCGGAGCGGTGCGTCGCGGCCCTCACCGCCGACCTGCCCGCCGACGCGCTCGTCGAGCGCCTGACGTGCTCGACCGCCGGCAACGCCGACGACCTCCTGATCCGCGTGCCCGGCACCGGATCCCGCCGGATCGTGCTCGTCGGGCACGTCGACACGGTGATCTCGCACGAGCTCCACCAGCCGCTGCACCCCGACCCCGACGTCCAGGGGCGCTCCGCGGCTCGGGGGCGATCGACATGAAGGGCGGCGACGTCCTCGCGCTCGGCGTCCTGCGCGCACTTGCGCACGACCGCCGCGACGAGCTCGCCGAGGTCGCGCTGCTGCTCGTGACCGACGAGGAGTGGCGCACCGCGCCGTTCGCCCACGCCGCGCGCTTCGCGGGCTGGGACGCCTGCCTGTGCTTCGAGGCGGGCGAGCTCGACGCCGACGGCCGCGACGCGGTCGTCGTGCGGCGGAAGGCCGCCGGGACCCTCGAGATCACCGCCACCGGCGTCGCCGCCCACAGCGGCGCCCGTCCGGACGACGGCCGCAACGCCCTCCTGGCGCTCGCCGAGGCCGCCCGCGTCGTCGCCGCGCACCACGACCCGGCCGGCTCCGACCGCCTGACCGCCGTGCCGACCGTGCTGCACAGCGGCGAGGCCCTCAACGTCGTCCCCGCCGGCGGGCAGCTGCTCTGCGACGTCCGCGCCGACCGGCTCGACGCGTTCGACCCGGTGATGGCGGCGATCCCGCGCGAGGTCGGCGGCGCCACCCTCGCCGTGCGCAACCTGCGCGCCTGGCCCGGCATGGACGCCCGCGAGCCCGCCGCGCCGGTCCTCGCGCGCGCGGGCGCGGCACTGGGTCGCCCGATCGTGCCCGCGTCCCGCGGTGGCGCGAGCGACGCGAGCCACCTCGCGACCGTGATCCCGCTGACGATCGACGGTCTCGGGCCGCTCGGGGGCGGCGCGCACGCGCCGGACGAGCACGTGCTGGAGGACTCGCTGCGGTCGCGCGCGGAGGTCGCCCTGGCCGTCGCCGACGCGGTGCTGCGCCAGCAGCAGCCCGATGCTCCGGGTCCCGGAGTCGGTTGACGTAACCCCCCGCCGCGGGATTCTGTAGCCTTCCCGCCCAGCCGAACAGCAACCAGCCGAGCTCGCCCCACGCCAGTGGAGCGGGACGGGGGACCCAACGGACCGAGCGATCGGTCGGGGGCGAATCCCGGGAACCACCCGGGTAGCGCAGCACTCAGCGCGAGCCCGACAGCTAACCCCGTAGGCGTCGAGAGCAAAGGGTTACCTGCCGTGCCGAAGCCGTACCGCCGCCGTACCGGAAGTCTCCGTCAGATCGCCGTCACCGTCGTCGCGTCCTGCGTGGGCGTGGGGGCGGGCACCGCCCTCGTCGTCCCGGTCGCGCAGGCCGCGACCGCGTCGGCCGCGTCCTCCAAGCTCGGGGACCGCGCCCTGCGCGTCGGCGCCAAGGGCGCGGACGTCAAGCAGCTCCAGAAGCTGTTGGTGCAGATCGGCATCAAGACGTCGACCGACGGGGTCTTCGGCTCGGGCACGAAGTCCGCGGTGCAGAAGTTCCAGCGGGCCGCCGGCCTGGAGGCCAGCGGCACCGTCGGCCGCAAGACGGTCACCGCGCTGCGCAAGGCGACCACCGGCGGCGGCGCGAACCTCGCCTCCGGCGGCTTCGACTCGCAGGGCAACGCGAGCACCGACCGGCTCGGCGAGCGCATCCCCGTCAAGCGGGGCATGAGCGGCCGTGACGTGAAGATGCTCCAGGACTTCCTCACCCGCACCGGCACCCGCACGACGATCGACGGCGAGTTCGGCACCGGCACCTACAAGGCCGTCCGGACCTTCGAGCGCGGCAACGGCCTGACGATCGACGGAATCGTCGACGCGAACGACATCGCCGTCCTGCGCGGCCAGCTCGACGCCGGCCCGAACGCCGCCGTCGGCGCGCAGCCGCTCGAGCTCGCCCCCGGCGACCGCGCGAAGGTCGGACCGGACGGCAAGGCGATCGCCCCCGCGAACGCCCCGCAGGCGGTCAAGGACTTCATCGCCGCCGGCAACGCCATCTCGCACAAGCCGTACATCTACGGTGGCGGTCACGGCAAGTGGGAGGACAAGGGCTACGACTGCTCCGGCTCCGTGAGCTACGCGCTCTACAAGGCGGGCCTCGTGAAGTCCTCGATGCCGTCCGGCGGCTACGAGACCTGGGGCGAGGACGGCCCCGGCCAGTGGATCACGATCTACGCCAACGGCGGCCACATGTACGCGGTCGTCGCGGGCATCCGCTTCGACACGAGCGGCATGAAGGACGACGGCGGCTCGCGCTGGCACACCTCCAGCCGCCCGACGAAGGGCTACGAGGTCCGCCACCCCGAGGGTCTCTAGGCCCGAGGGCCCGCTGCGGCGGTCATCTACGCTCCGGGGCGTGAGCGATCGCGCCCTGACGGTCCTGTACGACGCCGACTGCGGCTTCTGCCGCTGGTCGGTGGCGTGGATCCTGCGCCACGTGCCGGCCGGCTCGATCGTGCCGCGCACGATCCAGTCGCCAGAGGGCCAGGCGCTGCTCGAGGCGGCGGGTGTGCCCCCGCAGGACCGCCTCCGTGCTGCGCACGCCCACCGCGCCGGCGACCCGCCACAGGCCCTGCGCAGCGGCGGCGACGTGGCGCCGATGGTGGCGCCGCTGCTGCGCGGCCGCACGGGGCGCGCAGCGGGGCTCGGCGCCCGCGCGCTCCCCGGCCCGGTGCGCCGGCTCCTCTACGGGCAGGTCGCGACGAACCGCGTCGCGATCGGCCGGCTCGTCAGCCAGCGGCGGCGCGCCGAGGCGGACGCGCTGCTCGCCGCCGCCGGCGACGGGCCGCGCCGCGACGGATAGCCTCCGCGGTCGCATGAGCCTCCCCGACGTCCCCGCCCGCGCGCCCCGCAGCCCCGACGAGGAGCTGCTCGGCGCGCAGCTGCCGACGGTCCGCGCCGACCTCGACGACGGGCAGCGGACCGCGCGCGCCACGGAGGAGCTGGAGACCGGCTTCCGCACCCTCGCCGACCTCGGGCGCGCGATCTCGATCTTCGGGTCGGCGCGCGTGCCGCAGGACGCGCCCGAGTACGCGCTGGCCCGCGAGACCGCCCGGCGGCTCGGGGAGGCCGGCTGCGCGATCATCACCGGCGGCGGCCCCGGCCTCATGGAGGCGGCCAACCGCGGCGCCCAGGACGCCGGCGCCACGTCGGTCGGCCTCAACATCGTCCTGCCGTTCGAGCAGGCCCCGAACCCCTACCAGGACATCGGGCTGCTGTTCGACTTCTTCTTCACGCGGAAGGTCATGTTCGTGCGCTACTCCAGCGCGTTCGTGGTCTTCCCCGGCGGGTACGGCACGCTCGACGAGCTGTTCGAGGCGCTCGTCCTCATCCAGACCGAGAAGATCGACAACTTCCCCGTGGTCCTCGTCGGCGTCGACTTCTGGTCGCCGCTGGTCGACTGGATCCGCGGGCGGCTCGTCGACGACGCGCTGATCTCCGCCGACGACCCCGCGCTGTTCGTCGTCACCGACGACGTCGAGGAGATCGTCCGGACCGTCGTCCACGGCTGCGCGCAGCAGTGGGCGCTGCCGGAGTGAGCCCGTGCCGGACGACCTGCGCATCAGCGGCGCGCTGACGATCCCCGCGCAGGAGATCGTCGTCCGCGTCTCGCGCTCGTCCGGGCCCGGCGGCCAGCACGCGAACGTCACCGCCTCCCGGGTCGAGGTGGCCTTCGACGTGCGCGCCTCGGCGACGCTCAGCGCCGCGCAGCGCGCGCGGCTGCTGGAGCGCGTCGGGCCGGTCGTCCGCGCGGTCGCCCAGGACGCGCGCAGTCAGGCCCGCAACCGCGAGCTCGCGCTCCAGCGGCTCGCCGCCCGGATCGCCGCCGGCCTGCACGTCCCGCGGTCGCGGACCCCGACCCGCCCGACGAAGGCGTCCAAGCGCCGTCGCGTCGAGGCGAAGGCGCGCCGCGGCGAGATCAAGCGCGGGCGCTCGCGGCCGTCGCAGGACGACTGAGCGCCACGCTGACGGCCCGCCCCAGCTGGGCGGGGGAGAACGGCTGCACCAGCAGCTCCAGCGGTGCGAGCCCGGCGACCCCGTGGGGCTGCGGCACCGGGCTGCAGGCGACGAGCGCGACGTCCGGGCGGGCGGCGCGCAGCAGCCGGGCCAGCGCGACCCCGGAGGCGCAGCCCGCCTCGAACACGAGCGCGTCGGCGTCCGCGGGGTCCAGGGCGGCGTCCGCGGTGACGGTCTCGTGGCCGTGACGGCGCAGCAGGCGCTCCAGCAGCTCCCGCGTCTCCTGCACCGGCTCGAAGATCGCGACCCTCGCCATACGGCCGTCAGCGTTCCATCCGTGGGAGGGAACGGTGCGAGCGTCTGGTATGAGACGGGTATGACCGGCGCCCGGATCCTCGTGGTCGACGACGAGCCCGACGTCCGCGGCCTCCTGCGCGAGATGCTCGAGCGGGCGGGCATGACGGTCCGGGAGGCGGCCGACGGCCGCGAGGCGCTGCGGGTCCTCTTCGACGCGCGGCCCGAGTGCATCGTGCTCGACGTGACGATGCCCGGCCTCGACGGCTGGGCGACGCTCGAGCGGATCCGCGACATGACCGACGTGCCCGTCCTGATGCTCACCGCGCGCGCCGGCGAGATGGAGAAGGTCCGGGGCCTGCAGGCGGGCGCCGACGACTACGTCACCAAGCCGTTCGGCCGCCAGGAGCTGCTCGCCCGGATCGGGGCGCTGCTGCGCCGCGCCTCGACGACCGGCCGCGCCGCCGAGGCGGCACCCCGGGAGACCTACGAGGACGCGCTCGTGCGCATCGACGTGGCCAACGCCGAGGTCCGCGTGCTCGACCAGCCGGTGTCGCTGACGCCCCTGGAGTTCCGGCTGCTGACCGCGTTCGTGCGGCACCCCGACCAGGTCCTCAGCCGCGACCAGCTGCTCGAGCTCGTGTGGGGGGGACGCGACCGGGGGCGTCGCCGGCGAGCAGGTGAAGCTCTACGTCGGCTACCTGCGCCGCAAGCTGCACGCGGTCCTCGGGGACGACGACGGGCCGATCGAGACGGTCCGCGGCTTTGGCTACCGCTGGCGGCCGTCGGCGCCCGACGCCTGAGCCGGCTCAGCGGCGCAGCAGCGCGTCGACCTGCGCGACGAGCGACTTCGGGCTGAACGGCTTGCGGACGTGCCCGTCGGCGCCGGCCTCGCGCGCGGCGCGCAGGTCGCGGTCCTGCACCGCCGCGCTGACGACGAGCACCGGGAGCGTCGCGGTCGGCGGGTGCGCCCGCAGGCGCCGGGTCAGCGCGAGGCCGTCGAGGCGCGGCATCATGACGTCGAGCACGGCGATGTCCGGGGTCCGGTCCCGGACCACCTCCCAGGCGGCCTCCCCGTCGTGGGCGACAACCACCTCGTGCCCGGCCCGCTCGAGCGCGATCTGCACGAGCAGCACGATGTCGCGGTCGTCGTCGGCGACGAGCACGAGGCTCACGACGCCCTCCCGGACGGGTCGTACGGCAGCCGGACGGTCACGGTGGTGCCGGCGCCCTCGGTGGAGCGCAGGGCGATCGTGCCGTGGTGCGCCTCGGCGATCGTGCGGCAGATCGCCAGGCCGAGCCCGGCGCCCGGCATCGCGGCGCTGACCGCGTTGGAGGACCGGTAGAAGCGCTCGAACAGGTGCACCTGGTCCCCGGCGGGGACGCCGACGCCGTCGTCGGCGACCTCGATGACCGCGGCGTCCCCGTCGTCGCGCAGCGCCACGGTGACGTGGCCGCCCTCGGGCGTGAACTTCAGCGCGTTGCTCAGCAGGTTGTCGACGAGCTGCCCGAGCCGATCGGGGTCGCCGGCGAGCGCGGGCACGTCGGCGAGGTCAGCGCCGAGCTCGATGCGGCCGCGCTCGGCCGCCGGCCGCGCCGCCTCCGCGCTCTGCGTCACGACCGCCGCGAGCGTCACGTCGGTGCGCTCCAGCGACAGTCGCCCGGCCTCGACCTGGGCGACGAACAGGAGGTCCCCGACGAGGCGCAGGAGCCGGTTGGCGTTGCGGTCGACGACCCCGAGGAACCGTCGCGCGTCCGGGGGCAGGTCGTCCTCCTCGTCGCGGACGAGCTCGAGGTAGCCGATGATCGACGTCAGCGGCGTGCGCAGCTCGTGGCTGACGAGCGCGAAGAACTCGTCCTTCAGCCGCTCGGACTCGCGCTCGGAGGTGATGTCGTGCAGCGCGACGAGGCGCCCCATGCGCTCCCCTTCGCTGTCGCGGACGGGCGCGGCGTAGCGGCGGTAGGTGCGCTCGTCGAAGACGGCCTCGTCGCGGACCTCGCGGTCGGGGTCCAGGCCGGGCGCGTCGACGCGCGCGTGGCGCTGCCAGAGCGTCGCCATCGCGGCGTTCTCGGCGACGAGCTGCCCGTCACGGTCGAGCAGGCCGATCGGGTCGGGGGTCGCGTCGAGGACGGCGCGGTTGACGCGCGAGGCGACCTCGATCCGTCGGGTCTCGGCGGCCAGCGCGGCGTTCTGCTCCTCGAGCCGGGCCTGGGTGGCCTGGAGGTTCGTGGCCATCGCGTTGAACGAGCGGGCGAGCTCGACCGGCTCGGCGTCGCCCTCCTCGGCGACGCGCGCGTCGAGGTCGCCGCCGGCGAGCGCGGACGCCGCACGGTTGACGCGCCGCAGGGGCACGACGATGTAGCGGGTCAGGTACGAGGTGAGCGCGAACAGCAGCAGCGTGGCGAGCACCATGCCCGCGACCCCGATGACCGTCGCGCGCCGGACGTCGTCCTCGGCGTCCCGGCGCAGCCGCTCGGCGTCCCGGGAGCGGGCACGGATCGCCGTGAGCGCGGCCGCCCGTGCGGCGGGCGAGCGGTCGGCGGTCGGGGAGAGCGCGCGCGACGCCTCGCGCACGACGAGCGCCTCGGCCGCCCGGACCCGGTCGGTCGCGCGGTCGGACTCGCGGACCGCCTGCAGCAGCACGCCGAAGACGAGCGCGACCAGGGCCGCGACGACGCCCGACGCCGTCCCGAGGCGCGTGATGAGGTTGCGGTTCACCGGCGGCGAGCGTAGCGCCGGGCTCGGCGACGGCGCCCGCAGGTCGGGCGGGCGACGGGCCTGCGGACGGCTCGCCCGGAGCCGACGACGGGGGCGCTCGTGGGCGCACGCGCCGTCGTCGGCCTCGGGGAGGACGCGACTGCTGCGGGTGGCGGGGCCGGGGCCCCGGGTCGCGCAACCCCCGTCGCGTCGTTGGTCACGACGGGCAGCATGCGACGTCCCGGGTGGGGGACGGGAAGGCCCGGGGAGGAATTCGGTAGGAGGCGCGCGGACGCGAGGGGCGGTGCGAGAATCGCGGGGTGCCCGCACGGATGCCCGCCCGCCCGTCCGCCCGCCGCGCGCTGCTCGCCGCGGCGCCCGTCGTGCTCGGCCTGCTGCTGCCGGCGGCCGCCTCCGCCGCCGCGACTCCGCGCGTGGTGAACGGCAGCCCGGCGGCCGTCGACCAGGCGCCGTGGACGGTCGCGCTCGTCCAGCGCGGCGTCCCCGCGACCCGCGGGCAGTTCTGCGGCGGCACGCTGATCGGTCCGGCCACGGTCGTGACCGCCGCGCACTGCGTCGCCGGGGAGGTCCCGCGCGCGATCGAGGTGCTCGCCGGCCGGCGGTTCCTCAGCGGCAGTGGCGGGCGCCGGGTCGCCGCGTCCCGGATCGCGCTGGCGCCCGGGTGGACGCCGCGACGGGAGAGCCCGGACATCGCGGTGCTGACGCTCGCCGAGCCGGTCGAGGGCGTGCCCCTCGCGACGCTCCCGGAGGCCGACGACGCCGCCGCGACCCGTCCCGGCCGGCGGCTGCAGGTCAGCGGCTGGGGCATGCGCTCCAACCGCACGGGCTCGACCGCGGACGCGCTGCAGGCCGCCGAGGTGACGGCCCGCTCCGACCGGGCCTGCCTGCGCGCCTACCTGTTCCTGTTCTCGCCACGCGAGATGGTCTGCGCCAACGACGTGCGGTCCGCCCGGGACGCCTGCCGCGGCGACAGCGGCGGCCCGCTCGTCGGCGACCCTGCCGGGACCGCCACCCTCGTCGGCGTCGTGAGCTTCGGCGGCGAGCGCTGCGCGGACCCCGACGCCCCCGGCGTGTACGCGGAGGTGGCGCCGCTCGTCCCCTGGATCCTGACGCAGGCCGCGCTCCCCGCGGGCTCCACCGACGACGGGGCGACCGCCACCGGGACGCCGGTCGCGCGGATCGAGCGGATCACCTGCCGGCGGCTGTGCCGTGTCGAGGCCGCGGTCCGCGGGCGCCGCCCCAGCACGGTCGTGCTGCGGATCGTCCGGTCGGGCGGCGCGGGGCGGCGCGCCGTCGACCGCACGGTGCGGATGGCCCGCACCTCGGTCGGGCGCTACCGCGCGCAGGTCGACCTGCCGCTGGGCTCCGTGCGCCTGTCGGTGAGCCCGCGCAGCTCGTCCGGACGCCCGACGGGCCGCGCGGACGTCGTGCGGATCCGGGTGGTCTGAGCGGGCGGCCGGCAGGGGCCCGCCGCCCGGTGTGGAAGGATCGGCCCGATGAGCGAGACGGGCGAGGTCGAGGTGCGCAGCGGGGACGTCGTCCTCGTGCGCGGGCTCGGGGCCGCGGCCCCGTACCTGGCGCAGGTGACCGGGAGCCGGCTGGGCCGGCTCGTCGTCGAGCGCGCCGACGGGCGCGCGGCAGGACCGGTCGCGCTGCGCGACGTGCTGTGCGTCTACAAGCCCGCCGGAGCGCCGTCGAGCGGCGGCCTCGCACCCACGGAGCGGCGCCGCCCGACCGCGCAGATGAAGCTGGAGCTGTGATGAGCAACCGCGTCGTGTACTCCTCCGACGACGGGGACCTGCGCAAGCGCCGGGCGCCCGACGTCGTCCGGGCGCGGGAGCTCGCCGCCGCGGGCGGCCGCGTGAAGGTGCGCCGCGAGACGGCGGGCCGCAAGGGCAAGGGCGCCACGACGATCACCGGCGTCCCGCTCGACGACGCGGGCCTGAAGCAGCTCGCCGGGAAGCTGAAGAAGCGCTGCGGCGTCGGCGGGTCCGTCAAGGACGGCGTGATCGAGCTGCAGGGCGACCACCGCGACGTGGTGGTCGAGGTCCTCCGCGCCGAGGGCCACGACGTGGTCCTCGCCGGCGGCTGAGAACGCGGCGCGCCCCGGCGGCCGCGCGGGCCGGCGGGGCACCGCCTCGGCGGGGCGCTACGGCGTCGCGCCCTCGAGCTGCTTCTGGGCCTCCTCGAGCGCCTTCTTGGCCTCCTCCTGGGAGCCGGCCGGCAGGTCCTCGATCGCGTCCTTCGCGGCCTCGGTCGCCTCGCCCGCGAGCTGGCCGGCCTCCTCCTGGAGCTTGCGGCTCTCCTCGGCGGCCTCCTCCGGCGTCAGCTCGCCGGACTGCACCTTCTTGCTGATCTCCGCCGCCTTCTCCTGCAGCGCCTGGCCCTTCTCCTGGAGGTCGGTCGCGGTGGAGTTGCCGGTCGTGGTCTGGGTCGTCTGGGTCGTCTGCCCGTCGGACTGGTCGCTGCTGCTGTCGTTGTCGTCACCGCAGGCCGAGAGGCCGAGGGCGGCGGTCGCGGCGAGGAGCGCAGCGAGGCGTCGGGTGGTCATGTGGTCTCCTGGGACGGGTGCGCGCGGTGCGCACGGGAACGGACGGGCGTGACGCTAGCGACACCGGCCTACCCACTGGTGTCATCTTGATGTCATGCCGGTCCGCGCCTTCCGCCTGCTGCTGCGTGACCGCCCGGCCGGGATCGCGTCGGGTGCGGTCGTCGCGCTGGCCTCGATCGCCGCGATCACGCTGCTGATCTACCCGGTGCGCACGGTCGCGCCCGCGGTCAGCACCGGGGTGCTCTACCTGCTGGCGGTACTCATCGTCTCCACCGGCTGGGGGCTGCCGCTGGGGCTCGCCACGGCCCTCGGCGGTGCGCTGGCCTTCAACTTCTTCCACATCGAGCCGACGGGGCGGTTCACGATCGCCGACGGGGAGAACTGGGTCGCGCTCGTCGTCTTCCTGCTCGCCGCGGTGATCGTCTCCTCGGTCGCGGACGTCGCCCGCGACCGCGCGGCGGAGGCCGAGCGCCGCCGTCGCGAGGCCGAGTTCGCGGTCCGCGCGCTGCTGCTCGCCGGACTCGAGCGCGAGCACCTGCAGGGCGAGCTCGTCGAGGCGCAGGCGCTGCGGCGCAGCGACGCGATGAAGACCGCGATCCTGCGGTCGGTGTCCCACGACCTGCGCAGCCCGCTGACCGCGATCCTCGCCGCCGGCGAGGCGCTCGGCTCCGCCACCCTGGACGACGAGGACCGCACCGCGCTGGCGGCGACCGTCGCGGGCGAGACCGACCGGCTCGCCCGCCTCGTCGACAAGCTCCTGGACCTCTCCAAGCTCGAGGCCGGCGCGGCACCGCCGCGGCCGGACTGGTGCGCCCTGGACGAGGTCGTCGACGCCGCCGTGCAGGGACAGGCCGACCCGTCGCGCTTCCAGGTGTCGGTCGCCGACGAGCTGCCGCTGCTGCGGGTCGACGGCGCGCAGCTGGAGCGGGCGCTCGCGAACCTGCTGGAGAACGCGGCGCGCCACAGCGCCCCGCACACCGTGCAGGTCCGGGCGCGCGTCGTCGGCGCGCGGATGGTCGTCCGCGTGGTCGACCGCGGCCCGGGGATCTCCCAGCGCGACCGGCGCCTGATCTTCGAGCCGTTCCATCGCGTCGGCGGGGACGGGCACCAGGGCAGCGGCCTGGGCCTGGCGATCGTCAAGGGCTTCGTCGAGGCCAACGGCGGCACCGTCGACGTCGAGTCGCTCCCCGGGCAGGGCACGACGTTCGTGCTCGAGTTCCCGCTCTCCGCGCCGGTGCCCGCATGAGCGCCCCGGCCCCCCGACGCGTGCTGATCTGCGATGACGAGCTGCAGATCCTCCGGGCGCTGAAGGTCGTGCTGCGCGACGCCGGCTACGAGCCCGTGGCGGTCGCCACCGCCACCGAGGCGCTCGACGTCGCGGCGGTCCGGCCGCCCGACGCGGCGATCGTCGACCTCGTCCTCCCCGACGGGGACGGCATCGAGGTCTGCGCCCGGCTGCGTGAGTGGAGCGCGATGCCGATCATCGTCCTGTCCGCCGTCGGCGACGAGGACGAGAAGGTCCGCGCGCTGGAGGCGGGCGCCGACGACTACGTCGTGAAGCCGTTCGGCCCGCGCGAGCTCGTCGCGCGCCTCGGCGCCGCGCTGCGCCGGGCGGGCGCGGCCGCCGCCAGCGACGAGCCGGCCGTCGTCGCCGGGGACCTCGAGGTCGACCTCGCCGCGCGGATCGTGCGGCGCGGCGGCGAGGAGGTCCACCTCACCCCGATCGAGTACGACCTGCTGCGCACGCTCGTGCTGCACCGCGGCCGCCTGCTCACGCACCGCCAGCTGCTCACCGAGGTGTGGGGTCCCGCCTACGCCGACGACACCGCGACCCTGCGCACGCACGTCGCGAACCTGCGGCGCAAGATCGAGTCCCGGGACGCCGAGGGCGGCTTCCGGCACATCCGCACGGACCCGGGCGTCGGGTACCGCTTCACGGAATCTTGATGGCGCCCGGGGGAATCCCCACGGGGACTTGACGGACGGGGACCGACAGTGTCCCCATGACCTTTCTCGCCTTCGCCGGGATCCCCGACTCGGCCGGTGACGCGATCTCCGTCGTGCTGCTGGTCCTGATGATGGGACTCCTGGGGCTCGCCCTGCGCGGACTGGACCGGGTGTGAGCGCCCTCGACCTCGTCGGGCTGCTCCTCTCGGTCGCGCTCATCGGCTACCTCTTCTACGCGCTCGTCCGCGGGGAGGACCTGTGACCGCCGCCGGCTGGATCCAGATCGCCGTCTACTGCGCGCTGCTCGTCGCGCTGACGCCCGTCCTGGGCCGCTACCTGGCCCGCGTCTACGGTGGCGAGCGCGTCGCGCTCGCCACGGTCCTCGGACCGGTGGAGCGCGGCGTCTACCGGCTGCTCGGCGTCCGCGCCGACGACGACATGCCGTGGCGCGCCTACGCGCGCGCCGCCCTCTGGTTCACCGCGACCTCGCTGGCCGCCGTGTACCTCGTGATGCGCACGCAGAGCGTGCACCCGCTCAACCACACGGACCTCACGAGCCCCACCTGGGACCTGAGCTTCAACACCGCCATCTCGTTCGTGACGAACACGAACTGGCAGTTCTACGGCGGCGAGACCACGATGACCCAGGTCACCCAGATGACCGGCCTGGCCGTGCAGAACTTCACCTCGGCCGCCGTCGGCATCGCCGTCGCGGTCGCCGTCGTGCGCGGCCTCGCCCGCCGCGGGGGCGGCACCGGCCTGGGCTCGTTCTGGGCGGACCTCGTGCGCTCGGTCCTGTACGTCCTGCTGCCGCTGGCGATCGTCGCCGCCGTCGCCCTCATGGGCCTGGGCGTCGTGCAGTCGCTCGGCGGCCCGACCACGGTCCGAACGCTCGCGGGCGCCGACCAGCTCATCACCGTCGGACCGGTCGCCTCGCAGGAGGCGATCAAGCTCCTGGGCACCAACGGCGGCGGCTACTTCAACGTCAACTCGGCGATGCCGTTCGAGAACCCGACCGCGTTCGCGAACCTGCTCGAGATGCTGCTGATCCTCGTGATCCCGGCGGCGCTCACGGCGATGTACGGGACGATGGTCGGCAGCCGCCGGCAGGGCTGGGCGATCTTCGGCGCGATGTTCGCGATGTTCGTCGTCGCGGTGGTCGTCGTCTACGCGGCGGAGGCCCAGTCCTCCCCGGCGATGCAGGCCGCCGGCCTGCACGGCGCGAACCTCGAGGGCAAGGACGTGCGCTTCGGCACCGGCTCCTCGGCGCTGTTCGCCGCGATCACCACGGTCGCCTCGTGCGGGGCGGTGAACGCCGCGATGGACTCGCTCACCGGGCTCGGCGGGGCGGTCCCGCTGGCGAACATGATGACCGGCGAGGTCATCTTCGGCGGGGTCGGCTCCGGCCTCTACGGGATGCTCATGTACGTGGTGCTCGCGGTCTTCCTCGCGGGCCTCATGGTCGGCCGCACGCCCGAGCTGCTCGGCAAGAAGATCGAGGCGCGCGAGGTCAAGCTCGTCGCCATCGGGACGCTCGCCGTGCCGCTGCTCGTGCTCGTCTGCACCGGGATCGCCGTCGCAGTGAAGTGGGGGGACCCGTCGGTCTACAACGCCGGCCCCCAGGGCTTCGCCGAGAGCCTCTACGCCTACGTCTCGCAGGCGAACAACAACGGCTCCGCGTTCGCCGGCTTCACCGGCTACCTGCAGCCCGACGGGACGAACGAGGGCGCGTTCGCGATCACGTTCGCGAACCTGCTCGGTGGAGCCGCCATGCTGTTCGGCCGCTTCCTGCCGATGCTCGTCGTGCTCGCCGTCGGCGGCGCGCTCGCCGGCAAGCGGGTGACCCCCGCGGGCCCGGGCACGATGCGCACCGACACGGCGACGTTCGCCGCGCTGCTCATCGCGACGATCGTGCTCGTCGCGCTGCTCACGTTCGTCCCCGCGCTGCTGCTCGGGCCGATCGTCCAGTCCCTCACCGACCAGCTCTTCTAGGGGGTTGCGCACCATGCTCAAGGAGCTCCGCGCCGCCGTCGTCGCGATCGTCGTCCTGACGGTCCTGCTCGGCGTCGGCTACCCGCTCGCGATGACCGCGGTCGGCCAGACCGTCTTCCCCGGCAAGGCCGACGGCTCGCTCGTGGAGCGCGACGACCGCGTCGTCGGCTCCTCGCTCATCGGGCAGGACCACGACGGCGACCCGCGGTTCTTCCAGGATCGCCCGTCGGCGACCGGCTACGCGCCGAGCGCCACGTTCTTCAACAACCTCGGCCCCAACAGCGCCGATCTCGCCGCCCAGCTGAAGGAGGCCGCGGCCGCGTACCTGAAGCGCGAGCGGCCGACCTCGCCCGGGCTGACCGTCGGGGACATCCCGCCGGACGCCGTGACGACCTCCGCCTCCGGCGTGGACCCGCACATCTCCCCGGAGAACGCGGAGATCCAGGCCCGGCGCGTCGCGGCCGCGCGCGGCCTGCCGCTGGCCACCGTCATGGACCTCGTGGCGGACGCCACCGACCAGGCGTTCCTCGGCTTCGCCGGCGAGGACGGCGTGAACGTCCTCGAGCTCAACCTGGCCTTGGAGGGCCGCTAAGTGCTGACCGACCTGCCTCTCCTGCGCGCGGCGCTGCTGCAGTCGCTGCGCAAGCTCGACCCGCGGGCGATGGTCCGCAACCCCGTCATGTTCGTCGTCGAGGTCGGGGCCGTCTTCACGACGATCCTGTGGCTCGTCGGGACCGACGGCGACCCCGGCTGGTTCACGTTCACCGTCGCGGTCTTCCTCTGGCTCACGGTCGTGTTCGGCAACCTCGCCGAGGCGATCGCCGAGGGGCGCGGCAAGGCGCAGGCCGACGCGTTGCGCTCGCTGCGCACCACGACCGACGCGACGCTGCGCGACGGGCGCACCGTCGCCGCCGCCGACCTGCGCCCCGGGGACGTCGTCGTCGTCGTCGCCGGCGAGGCGATCCCCGGGGACGGCACCGTCATCGAGGGGATCGCGTCGGTCGACGAGTCGGCGATCACCGGCGAATCGGCCCCGGTCATCCGCGAGTCCGGCGGCGACCGCAGCGCGGTCACGGGCGGCACGAAGGTGCTCTCCGACCGGATCGTCGTCGAGATCACGCAGGAGCCCGGCCAGAGCTTCCTCGACCGGATGATCTCGCTGGTGGAGGGCGCCGACCGGCGCAAGACCCCCAACGAGGTCGCGCTCGGCATCCTGCTCAGCGGCCTGACGATCGTGTTCCTCGTGGTCGTCGTGACGCTGAAGCCGTTCGCCGCCGAGGCGGGGACCGACATCTCCACCACGACCCTCGTCGCGCTGCTCGTCGCGCTGATCCCGACGACGATCGGCGCCCTGCTCAGCGCGATCGGCATCGCGGGCATGGACCGGCTCGTGCGCCGCAACGTCCTGGCGCTGTCCGGCCGCGCGGTCGAGGCGTCCGGCGACGTCGACGTCCTGCTGCTCGACAAGACCGGCACGATCACGCTCGGCAACCGGCAGGCGGCCGCGTTCCACCCGATGCCCGGGGTCGACGAGGAGGAGCTCGCGCGCGCCGCGCAGCTCTCGTCGCTGGCCGACGAGACGCCGGAGGGCCGGTCGATCGTCGTGCTCGCCAAGGAGCGCTTCGACATCCGCGAGGAGGCCGTGGCGGGCGCGCACCCCGAGTTCGTGCCGTTCACCGCCGAGACCCGCATGAGCGGTGTCGACGTCGGCGGCCACCGCATCCGCAAGGGCGCGGGTGACGCGATCCTGCGCTGGGTCGACGACGAGGGCGGCCAGGCGCCGCCGGAGCTGACCGCGACGCTCGAGGCGGTCGCCCGCGAGGGCGCCACCCCGCTGGCGGTCGCGCGCGACAGCCAGGTGCTCGGCGTCGTCGAGCTGAAGGACATCGTCAAGGACGGCATGCGCGAGCGGTTCGACCGCCTGCGGGCGATGGGCATCCGCACCGTCATGGTCACGGGCGACAACCGGCTGACCGCCGCGAAGATCGCGGAGGAGTCCGGGGTCGACGACTTCCTCGCCGAGGCGACGCCGGAGCGCAAGCTCGAGCTGATCCGCGCCGAGCAGGACGGCGGCCGGCTCGTCGCGATGACCGGGGACGGCACCAACGACGCGCCCGCGCTCGCGCAGGCCGACGTCGGCGTGGCGATGAACACGGGCACCCAGGCGGCGCGCGAGGCGGGCAACATGGTCGACCTCGACAGCGACCCGACGAAGCTCATCGAGATCGTCGAGGTCGGCAAGCAGCTGCTGATCACCCGCGGTGCGCTGACGACGTTCTCGATCGCCAACGACATCGCGAAGTACTTCGCGATCCTGCCCGCGATCTTCGCCTCGACCTACGCGGCGAACGCCGGGTCGACGGGGCCGCTCGACCAGCTGAACGTCATGTCGCTGGGCACGCCGGAGTCGGCGATCATCAGCGCGATCGTGTTCAACGCGCTGATCATCCCGGCGCTCGTCCCGCTCGCCCTGCGCGGCGTGCGCTACGTCCCCTCCGGCGCGGACGCGCTGCTGCGACGCAACCTGCTGATCTACGGCCTCGGCGGCCTGATCGCGCCGTTCGTCGGGATCAAGCTCATCGACCTCGTCGTCCACGGGCTGCTGGGAGCCTGACGATGGTGGCGGCGCCCGGCCGCGGCCGGCACAAGGTGTTCCTCGGGATGGCGGCGGGCGTCGGCAAGACCTACCGCATGCTCCAGGAGGGACACGCCGAGGCCGAGGCCGGGCGCGACGTCGTGATCGGGTACCTCGAGCCGCACGACCGGCCGGCCACCTCGGCGCAGGCTGCCGGCCTGGAGGTCGTGCCGCGCCGCCGCGTGGTGCACGGCGCGATCGAGCTGCAGGAGCTCGACGTCGACGCGGTGCTCGCCCGCGCCCCGGAGCTGTGCCTGATCGACGAGCTCGCGCACACCAACGCCGCGGGCTCGGAGCGGCCCAAGCGCCACGAGGACGTGGCGGTCGTCCTGTCCGCCGGCATCGACGTGTTCTCGACGGTGAACGTCCAGCACCTCGAGTCGCTCAACGACCAGATCGCCGACCTGACCGCGACCCGGGTGCGCGAGACGTTCCCCGACGCGGTCCTGCGCGACGCCGACGAGGTCGTGCTCGTCGACCTCACCCCCGAGGCGCTGATCGCCCGCCTGCGCCGCGGCGAGGTCTACCCGGCCGAGCGGATCGAGGCGGCGCTGCGGGGCTTCTTCAAGATCGAGCAGCTCGCGTCGCTGCGCGAGGTCGCGCTGCGGCAGGCGGCCGAGGTCGTCGAGGCGCGCCGTCGCGTGCCGGGCGCGGCCGTGCCCGACGCGCGCCGCGAGGACCGCATCGCCCGCACCGCCGGGCCGCAGTCGGTCGGCGAGCGGTGCCTGGCGCTCGTGCAGCCGCACCTCGGGGCGCAGCGGGTCGTGCGGCGCGCGTGGCGCAGCGCACGCCGCCTGGGCGCCGAGCTCGACCTCCTCTACGTGCCCGCACCCGGCCGGCCCCCGACGCCGGCCGAGCAGGAGGCGCTCGACGCGCTGCGGCGGCTGGCGAGCGTGCTCGGCGCGCACCTGCTGGTCGAGCCCGGCGACGACCTCGTGGCGGTCTGCCGCCGGGTCGCCGACGAGCGCGGCACGACCTACCTGCTGCTCGGGGTGCCGGACCCGCCGCGCGGGCTGCGACGCCTGCGACCGAGCCTGCTCGACCGGCTGGTGGTCGCGCTGCCGGGGATCGACGTCCGAGTCGTCGCGGATCGGGCGCGCCGATGATCGGGATGACCGTCGACGTCGAGATCGTCGTCCTGCTCGTCCTCGCCGCCGCGGTGGCGGGGGTCGCGGCGGGCGTGCACCGCCGCCGCACGCAGACCGCGGAGGCGCTCGGCCGCGCGCCGCGCCGGATCCTCTTCCCGTTCGTCGGGACGACGCTGTCGGAACGGGCGCTGGAGGCCGCGCTGCGGCTCGCGCACGGGGAGGGAGCGGTGCTCGTGCCCGTCTACCTCGCCGAGCTGCCCCGCCACCTCGCGCTCGACGCGCCGATCGAGCGACGCGCCGAGACGGCGGTGGCGCTGCTGGAGGCGGTGGAGATCCGCGGGAGCCGGGCCGGGGTGCCGGTCGACGGGCGGATCGTGCGCGGTCGCACCGTGCGGCACGCCTGCCGCCTGCTGTTCGAGGACGAGCGGTTCGACCGGATGCTCGTGGCGGCCGCGACCGCCGGTCAGGACGACGGGCTCGACGCCGACGACGTCGCCTGGCTGCTGCGCTGCGCGCCCGGGGAGGTGCTCGTCGTCCGGCCCGGGGACGCGCCCGCGCCCGACCGCCCGGCGGACGGCCGCGCCGCGGTCCCGGCGAACCGGCGCAGCACCGCCTCCGCGCTCGTCCCGCGCGGCGTGTAGCCGCCGGTCGCGCCGTCGCCGTGGCGGCCGTCCAGCGACCAGTCCCACCACCAGATCCCGACGAACCACGGCACGCGGCGGAAGGCGCGCAGCGCCGCCGTGTACGCGATCGACTGGATCCCGGGATCGACCGGGGCGTCGCGGTCCTCGCGCGAGGGCTCGGCGGTCGCGCCGCGGCGGGCCGCGTAGCCGAGCTCGGTGAAGCGGACGGGCTTGTCGCCGCCGACGCGGCGGCGCAGCGCGGCGAGGCGCCGTTCCCAGGGCCGCCACGCCCGGACGAGCTCCGCGGTGGTCGGCGTCCGGTCGCGGTCGGCGGTGAGCGGCATGTAGGCGTCGACGCCGATGCTGTCCAGGTCGTCCCAGAAGCCGATCCGCTCGGCGTCCTGCACCCAGTTGGCGGCGTAGGTGAGCTCGCCGTCGTAGACCCGGCGGACCGCGGCGATCAGGGTCCGGAAGCGGTCGGTCTCGCGCGCCATCGTGACGAGCTCGGTCCCGACGACGAACGTGTCGGCCCGGACCCGGTCGGCGAGCCGCGCGTAGTGGAGGACCATCCGCGTGTAGGAGGCGAACCAGGCGTCGACGTCGACCGGGGTGAGCTCGCCGCGGAAGCCCTCGTCGAGGCGGTCGACGTGCGGCTTGACGACGACGCGCAGCCCGAGCGAGCGCGCCGTCCGGGCGGCCTGCAGGAGCCCGGCGTCGTCGGGGGACTTCAGCGGGGACGGGTCGATGTCGGCGCTGAACGCGTTCTCCTGGTACCAGACCGGGACCAGCACGGCGTGGGTGGTCCCGGTGTCGCGCAGCGCCCGGAGCGCGTCGCCGGCGCGGGGGCCGGAGAAGCCGTCGGGCACGTACGCGGTGAGGTTCATGCCCTGCTCCCAGCGCGGGCCGAGCAGGGGACCCTCGCGGACGGTCACGTCGATCCGCTCGGTCGTCGTGCCGCAGCCGCCGAGCGCCACGAGCAGCACCGCCACGAGGGCGGCGGGACGCGGACGCACGCGCGGGCGCCGACGGTCAGTGGTCGGCGACCGTGCCGCCCTCGGGCTGCAGCGGCCGGCCCTCGTCGTGCCACTGCTGGATGCCGCCGGCCATCGAGTACGCCTCGAACCCGGCGCGGCGGAACGCCTGAGCGGCCATCAGCGAGCGCACGCCGCCGCGGCACTGGAACACGATCGGCGTGTCCTTGTCGAAGCTGTCGGCCGAGGAGGCCAGCCGCTCCAGCTCGACGTGCCGGGACCCCTCGATGTAGCCCGCGTCGACCTCGTACTGCTCGCGCACGTCGACGAGGACGGCGCCCTGGGCGATCTTCTCGACCGCGCCCTCGGGCGTGACCTCGATGTCCGGGTCGGAGAGGGGATGGCTCATGCGCCGAAGGATACGGGCCGCCCGCGGGACCGTCACCGGACGTTCACGAGCTGCGACTCGTCGCGCGATTGGGTTGGGGCATGACCAGGATCCCCACCCGTGTCGCCGGCCTGCTGGCCGGGGCGACCCTCATCATCACCGGCGTGACCGTCGGCTCCTCGATCGCCGCCCCCGGCGACGCCGATCGCGGCGACCGCGGCCCCGACCGCGGCGACCGCCGGCCGCTGGTCATCGGCCACCGCGGCGCCTCCGGCTACCGGCCCGAGCACACGCTCGCCGCCTACGAGCTCGCCGCGCGTCAGGGCGCCGACTACATCGAGCCCGACCTCGTCTCCACGAAGGACGGCGTGCTCGTCGCCCGGCACGAGAACGAGATCGGCGGCACCACCGACGTCGCCGACCACCCGGAGTTCGCGGACCGCCGCACGACGAAGACGATCGACGGCGTGTCGCTGACCGGCTGGTTCACCGAGGACTTCACGCTGCGTGAGCTCAAGACGCTGCGCGCGAAGGAGCGCATCCCCGCGGTCCGCCAGGAGAACACGATCTTCGACGGCCGCTTCGAGGTCCCGACGCTCCAGGAGGTGCTGACGCTGCGCGCCCGCCTGTCGCGCGAGCTCGGCCGCGAGATCGGCGTCTACCCCGAGACGAAGCACCCGACGTACTTCCGCTCGATCGGCCTGCCGCTCGAGGAGCCGCTCGTGCGCACGCTGCGCGCGAACCGCCTCGACGGCCGCCGCGCCCCGGTGTTCCTGCAGTCCTTCGAGGTCGGCAACCTGCAGCGGCTCGACCGCATGATCGACGTGCCGCTCGTCCAGCTGCTCGGTGGCGCCACGTCGCGGCCGGCGGACGTCGGCGCCGACGGCCCGACCTACGGGCAGCTCGCGACCGCCGAGGGCCTGCGCGGCGTCGCGCGCTACGCCGACGGCGTCGGCCCGTCCAAGGACTACGTGATCCCGCGGGACGCGGCCGGTCGCTCGCTCCCGGCGACCGGCTTCGTCCGCGACGCGCACCGCGCCGGCCTGCTCGTGCACCCGTACACGTTCCGCGCCGAGAACCAGTTCCTGCCGGTCGAGCTGCGCCGCGGCACCGACCCGGCGGCCTACGGGGACGTGCTCGCCGAGCTCGCCGCGTTCTACGCGGCCGGGGTCGACGGCGTGTTCGCCGACCAGCCGGACCTCGCGGTCGAGGCGCGCCCGTAGCGCGGGCTCGCCTGCGCCCGCGGCCGCGGGCTCACGCGAACGTGCGGCCCTCGCCCCGGTAGGTCGGCACGCTGCGCTCCACCACGTCCCCGCGGACGAGGTGGAGCGTGTCGAACCGCTCGCACAGCTCGCCCGCCTTCGTGTGGCGGAACCAGACCCGGTCGCCGACCGCCAGCCGGTCGGCGACCGCGCCGAGCAGCGGGGTCTGCACCTCGCCCGCGCCCTCGCGGCCGTCGAGCCGCAAGCCGGCGGGCAGCACCGGGGTGGGGAGCCGGTCGGCACCCGCCGCCCCGGAGGCGTGGTACCCGCCGCCGAGCACCGTCGCGATCCCCGGGGCGGGACGGCGCACGACCGGCAGCGCGAACAGCGCCGCGGGCCGGCCGACCCAGCCCGCGTAGGTGTCGAAGAGCGTCGGGGCGTAGAGGCCGCTGCCGGCGGCGAGCTCGGTGACGGCGGTCTCGCGCGCGGTCCGCTCCAGCGACCCGGTGCCGCCGCCGTTGACGAACTCCAGCGGGGCCACCGCCCGGACGGCGGCGACGACCGCGGCCCGGCGGCGGGCGAGCTCGCGTGCGCTGCCGCGCTGCATCAGCCGGATCGCCGCGGCGGCGAGGCGGCTCGGCGGCGCGTCGCCGACCCCGGCGATCTGCGCCTCGTAGCTCATGAGGCCGACGAGGCGCGCCCCCGGATGGGCGACGACCGCCCGGGCGAGCGCGGTCGCCGCGCCGGCGTCGTGGACGGGGGAGCGGCGCACCCCGAGGTGCACGCGCCCGCCGAGCGGCCGCCAGGACGCGTCGAGGTCCAAGGCCACCCGGATCGGGTACGCGCCGTCGACGGGCAGCAGTCCCAGCTGCGCGACGTCGTCGACCATGATCGTCACCCGGCCCGCCGCGACCGGGTCGGCGGCGAGCGCGGCGAGCGCGTGGCGGTCCGCGGTCGGGTAGGCGACGAGGACGTCCTCGTGTCCCGCGCCGGCGAGCCACAGCGCCTCGGGCAGCGTGAACGCCATGACGCCCGCGAAGCCGTCGCGGGCGAGCACGTCGTCGAGGATCGCGCGGCAGCGCACGGACTTGCTCGCCACGCGGATCGGCCGGCCGCCCGCGCGCGCGACGAGATCGCGGGCGTTGGCCTCCAGGGCGTCGAGGTCGACGATCGCCAGCGGCGGCTCGAGCTCCGCGGTCGCCCGGTCGTAGCGGGCGCGCAGCGCGTCGGGGGATGGCGCGGGGACGGTCGGGGAGGAGCTCACCGCCTGCGATCATCCCAGGGGCATGCGCCGCTCGCCCGCCCTGCTCGCCGTGGCCCTGAGCCTGACGCTCGTCGCGTGCGGCGGGGACGAGGACGACGGCGGGCGCGCCGCCGCCCCGCCCGCCGCGGCCGCGACGCCGACGCCCGACCCGGGCACCACGACACCGCGCGCGCCGCGCGGGCGCAGCCCGCTGGAGCTGCCGCCGGGCGTGCCGAGCACGCCGCGCAGGCCGCGGACCTCCCAGGAGGACCGGGACGTCATCACCGGCTGGGCGCGCGCGCTCGCCGCGGGCGACGTCGCCGGGGCCGCCCGCTTCTTCGCGCGGCCGTCGCTGGTGCAGAACGGGACGCCGGTCGTGCGGCTGGACTCGTTCCGCTCGCGCGTCGCGTTCAACCTCGCGCTGCCGTGCGGCGCCCGCCCCGTCCGCTTCGGGTCGGGGGACGGCTACAGCATCGTCGAGTTCGCGCTCTCCGACCGGCCGGGCGGGGACTGCGGGGGCGCCACCGGGCAGCGCGCCCGGTGCGCCATCAAGGTCGACGACGGGCGCATCACCGAGTGGTACCGGCTCGCCGACGACCCCGCCGACGACGCGCCGGCGCTGCCGGAGTTCGACGGGGACGTCAGCGAGGCCTGAGCGGCCACGCGCCCGGACGAGCGGTCAGTACACGTCGCGACGGTCGCGCACGACGACGGCGTCGCGGCGACGTCCCATGTCGAAGAGCGCGAGGAGGATCCCGAGCACGCCGACGGCGGTGAGGATCGTGCCGACGGTCGTCAGGTCGACGCCGTCGATCCGGTCGGTGACCGCGAAGCGCAGGATCAGGCCGGCGGTGAGGAGGAAGAGGGCGGGTCCGAGAGGCATGTGGGCGGGATTGCCCGGATCCTCCCCGTACCATGCAGGGATGACCGCCACCGCGTTCCCCGATCTCTACGACATCCCGCAGGAGCTCCTGGACTTCCGGGATCTCGTCCGGCAGCTGGCGCAGGAGCAGATCGCGCCGCGCGCGGGGGACATCGACCGCACCGGCGAGTACCCGTGGGACATCCGCAAGCTCCTGGGCGAGCAGGACGTCCTGGGCCTCCCGTTCGAGGCCGAGTACGGCGGTACCGGCACCGGCACCCTGATGCTGCAGATGGCGGTCGAGGAGATCGCGAAGGTCTGCGCGTCGAGCTCGCTGATCCTCATGATCCAGGAGCTCGGCTCGCTCCCGATCACGCTGTTCGGCAACGAGGAGCAGAAGCAGCGCTTCCTGCCGCGGCTGGCCACCGGCGAGATCTCCCCGGCGTTCGCGCTGTCGGAGCCCGAGGCGGGCTCGGACCCGGCGTCGATGCGCACGTTCGCCAAGCGCGACGGCGACGACTGGATCCTCAACGGCACGAAGAACTGGATCACCAACGCCGGGATCGCCGACTACTACATCGTGTTCGCGAAGACCGACCGCGACAACAACCGGATCAGCGCCTTCATCGTCGAGTCCGACCGCGACGGCGTCGACCCCGGCAAGAAGGAGCACAAGCTCGGCATCAAGGGCTCGCCGACCGGCTCCCCGACCTTCACCGACGTCCGCATCCCGGCCGAGAACCTGCTCGGCGTCGAGGGCAAGGGCCTGTCGGTGGCGCTCGGCACGCTGGAGCGCACGCGGCTGGGTGCGGCGGCGCAGGCGGTGGGGATCGCGCAGGGTGCGACGGACTACGCCAACGAGTACGCGAAGGAGCGGATCGCGTTCGGCAAGCCGATCAACCAGCTGCAGGGCCTGCAGTTCAAGCTCGCCGACATGGAGACCGGGACGGCCGCTGCGCGCGAGCTGCTCTACAAGGCCTGCACGATGGTCGACCGGGGCGTCCCGGGCGTGGGGAAGTACACGTCGATGGCGAAGCTGTTCGCGTCCGACAACGCGATGAAGGTCACGGTCGAGGCGATCCAGGTGCTGGGCGGCTACGGCTACGTGAACGAGTACCCCGTCGAGCGGATGATGCGAGATGCGAAGATCACGCAGATCTACGAGGGGACCAACGAGATCCAGCGCGTCGTCATCGCCCGCGCGATGGCGAAGTGACGAGCCAGGGAGCGAGAGTGCCGTGAAGTTCCGCCGACCGTCAGAGCTGTTCCCCGTCCAGCGGACGCTGCTGGCGGCCGGTGTCGCCCTGTCGCTGGGGCTGACCGCGATCGTGTTGCTCGACGGGTGGCACCCCAACGGGGCGATCCGTCTCGTCGAGGGGGTCGCGGTCGTGGTCGTCCTCGCCTCGGCGCTGTTCGGCGCGATGGGCATGATCGGCCTGAAGCTCGCCGACTGGCAGGAGCCCGCCGACGAGGACGAGTTCGAGCGGGTCGTCCAGGAGGCCGAGCGGCTGGCCCGCCAGGGCACGGCCGCCGAGCCCGACGAGTCGGAGTTCCTCGACCTCGACCCGTACGACGACCAGGACTTCGAGGAGCTCGTCCGCGACGCCCTGGACGACCTGCCGGACCTGCTGCGCCCGCTGCTGGAGAACCACAACGTCGCGGTGGTCATCTCCGACGGTGGCCGGCGCAACAAGGCGTACGGCCTCTACCACGGGGACGGGGCGACCCGTGACGAGGTCCCGGACCGCATCGTCATCTACCGCGACACGCTGCGCCGGGACTTCGGGCACGACGCGGACCTGCTGCGCGAGCAGGTGACGATCACCGTCCGGCACGAGCTCGCCCACCACGTCGGCTTCGACGAGCTCGGCGTCCGCGACCTCGGCCTCTAGCCGCCCCCGGCGCCCCCCCGCCGCCGCCGTCGAACAGGGAGTTCTTCGGCCCAGGGGGGAGCAACTCCCTGTTCGGCGGCCTAGAGGGGGCATGGATCCCCTCAGGGCTCGCGCGTCGAGGCAGCTCGGACTCGTCGCGCGCTGGCAGCTGCTCGCCGACGGCGTCCCGCGGAGCACGATCGACGGCCGGGTGGCGGAGCTGCGGGCGCTGCACGCCGGGGTCTACCTGACCGGTTGGGCGCCGGTGACCCCCGAGCAGCGCCGGTGGGCGGCGACGCTCACCGCGCCGTGGACCGTGCTCAGCCACGAGTCCGCCTGCCTGCAGTGGCGCCTGCTCGACCGTCTCCCGGGGCGGGACGTCGTCACGCGGCCGGGCGCGCACGGCGTCGAGCTCCACGACGGCCTGCGTGTCCACTACTCGACGCTGCTGCGCGGCAACGTCGCGCGGGTCGCGGGCTTCGCGATCACGACGCCGGAGCGGACGATCATCGACTGCTGGCCCCGCCTGGGGGCCTGGCAGCGCCGCACGATGCTGCGCGAGGCGCTGCGGACGCGCAGGACCACGGTCGCGCGGCTGCAGCTCGTGCTGCGCGGGCACCGGGGCCGCCGGGGCGTCGGGCAGCTGCGGCGGCTGCTGCGGGAGTGGTCGGCGCTCCCGTTCGATCGCTGCCGGTCCGACGCCGAGGCGTACGCCCTGACCGTGTTCGCCAGGCACGGGATCCCGATCCCGCTCGTCAACACCCGCGTCGCCGGGGAGGAGGCGGACTTCCACTGGCCGGACCGCAGGCTGATCCTCGAGCTCGACGGTCCGCAGTGGCACCGCTTCAAGGAGCTCGACGCCCGCAAGACCGCGGCCTGGGTCCGTGCGGGTCAGACCGTCCGCCGCCTCCCGACCGACCTCGTCTTCGCCCCCGACGAGGCTCCCCTCCTCGCCGCCGCCACCTGACCCCACCCGTCGAACAGGGAGAAGTTCGGCCTCACGGCGCAGAACTCCCTGTTCGGCGCGTGGACCGAGCGTCAGGCGCGGGCGCTCGGGCGCTCCTCGCGCAGCATCTCGGCGACGAGGAACGCGAGCTCGAGCGACTGCTGCGTGTTCAGCCGCGGGTCGCAGGCGGTCTCGTAGCGCGAGCCGAGCATCTCGTCGGAGATGTCCTGCGCGCCGCCGAGGCACTCGGTGACGTCCTCGCCGGTGTGCTCGACGTGGATGCCGCCCGGGTGCGTGCCGAGCCGGCGGTGCACCTCGAAGAACCCCTTGACCTCGTCGACCACGCGGTCGAAGCGTCGGGTCTTGTAGCCGCTGGGCGACTCCTCGGTGTTCGCGTGCATCGGGTCGCACTGCCAGACGACGAGGTGGCCGCTGTCGCGGACCGCCTCGACGATCGGGCCGAGCGTGTCCCGGACCTTGTCGTTGCCCATGCGGGAGACGAGCGTCACGCGGCCGTCGACGCGGTGCGGGTCGAGCTGCTCGACCAGCGCCACGGCGTCCTGCGGCGTCGTCGTCGGGCCGATCTTCACGCCGACCGGGTTGGCGATCAGCGACGCGAACGCGACGTGCGCGCCGTCGAGCTGGCGCGTGCGCTCCCCGATCCACAGCTGGTGGGCGGACAGGTCGTACAAGCGCCCGCCGTCGAGGCGCAGCATCGCGCGCTCGTAGTCGAGCACGAGCATCTCGTGCGAGCAGTACATCTCGACGGTGCGCAGCGAGGAGTCGTCGACCCCGCAGGCGGTCATGAACCGCAGCGACCGGTCGATGTCCTGCGCGACGCGCTCGTAGCGCTCGCCCGCCGCCGACTCGGCGACGAAGTCCATGTTCCACTCGTGGACGTGGTGGAGGTCGGCGAGGCCCGCGCCGGTGATCGCCCGGGTGAGGTTGAGCGCCGCCGACGCGTTCGCGTAGGCACGCAGCATCCGGACGGGGTCCGGGCGGCGCGCCTCGGGGGTCGCCTCGAACGCGTTGACCATGTCCCCGCGGTAGGAGGGGGAGGCCCAGCGCGTCGGTGTCGGAGGACCGCGGCTTGGCGTACTGGCCCGCGATGCGGCCGACCTTCACGACCGGCATCGACGTGCCGTAGGTGAGGACGACCGACATCTGCAGCAGCGTGCGGATCGTCCCGCGGATGTGCGGCTCGGTGTTGTCGACGAACGTCTCGGCGCAGTCCCCGCCCTGCAGCAGGAACGCCTCGCCGCGGGCGACCGACGCGAGCCGCTCCTGGAGCCGGTCCACCTCGGTCGCGACCGTGATCGGCGGGACGCTCTCGAGCAGCGCGCGGACGCGCGCCGTGTAGTCCGGGTCGGGCCACGACGGCTGCTGGAGCGCGGGCCGGGAGAGGGCGTCGTCGAGCGCGGACCGCAGGTGCGGCGGGAGCGGGGGGAGGTCCGGGAGGGTCTCGACCGGGATGTCGACGGTCCAGTTCACCCACGGGAATCTAGGGGTCCGGCCGTCCGGGCGGCTCGCCCGTCCCCCGACGGGCGTACGCCAGCGTTCATCTGAGGGGTGGGATCTGTCACGATCGCCCGCATGCTTCGGGGGACGTGGCGGGGTGGACCGGCCCGGTGGGCGTGCTGCGGCGCGCTCGCGCTGGGCCTGCTGGGCGCGGGGCCGCAGACGGCCCTCGCCGCACCGGTGATCGACGACGACCGCATCGCCGTCACCGGGCTCGGGCCCCGGCCCGCGACCCTCGTCGTCGACCGCGCCCCGCTGCGCCTGACCGTCCGCGACGCGGACGGGACCGTGCTGCTGCGCTCCACCGCCGCCGACGGCCGCGGCCCGACGCCCGTGCTCGCGCTCGCCGACCCGCAGCCGCTCGGCTCGAACCCGCTGCTGCCGACCGCCACGCGCTACGCCCCGCTCGTCGTGACGCTCGGCGCGCGACTGGGGACCGAGTGGCCCGCCGGCCCGTGGGAGGCCAACACGCTCACCGGCACGCTCGCGGGCACGCGGGTCGCCGCCACGCGCGTCGTCGCCGCCCGCGCCGAGGGCGACGGGGCCGCGCTCGAGCTCGCGACCGACGACCCCGGCGGCACGACCGTCGAGCTGCGGCTGCTGCCCGCCGCCGACGGTGCGGTGCGGATGCGCGTCCGTGCGCTCGGCCGCGCGCTGCCGGTCGCCGCGGTCGCCGCGAGCTTCGCCAGCCCCGACCGCGACGAGCGGTTCCGCGGCTTCGGCGGCCGCCACAACGCGCTGGACCAGCGCGGACAGGCGCTGCTCGGCTGGATCCAGCAGCAGAACCTCGGGGCGGGCCCGCTCGGCCCCGGGGTCGCCGCCGTCCCGGGCACCGGCGGCGACCGCTACCTCTTCCCCAACGGGCCGACCGCCGCGTACAGCGTCAGCCCGTCGTTCCTCAGCAGCCGCGGGTACGGCTTCCTGCTCGAGCGCGACGAGCTCTCCAACTGGCGGATGGCGTCCGACCGACCGGACGCCTGGCAGGTCGAGGTCGACGGCAGCGCGCTCGACGCCCGCGTCGTCCCCGGCGACGCGCCGCGCGCGATCGCCGCGCTGACGACCGTCACAGGCCGCCAGCGCGTCCCGCCGCGCTGGGCGGTCGAGCCGATGCTCGACCGCTCCACCGTCGCGTTCACCGGCAACGCCGCCCAGTACCTGCGCAGCGTCCGTGACGACCTGCGCCGGCTCGCCGAGCTCGACATCCCGATCGGCGCGTACCGCATCGAGGGCGCCGCCCAGCTGGCCCCGCAGGACCTGCGCGAGCTCGTCGCCGAGCTGCGGCGCCGCGGGATCCGGCCGATCGTCTACTTCCGCCCGTTCGTCAGCCAGGACGGGGCCGGCACCGAGCAGCCGGAGGTCTACGACGAGGCGATCCGGCGCGGCCTCGTCGTCCGCAACGGGCTCGGGCAGCCGTACCTCTTCCCCGGGAACTTCCTCGGGGTCAGCGCCCTGCTGGACTTCACCAACCCGGAGACCGTGCGGTGGTGGACCGCCCGCATCCACGCGGCGCTCGACGCGGGCGCCCAGGGGTTCATGCAGGACTTCGGCGAGCAGGTCCTCAGCGACATGGTCTTCCACGACGGCCGCCGCGGCGACGTGCTCCACAACCGCTACCCGGAGCTGTTCCACGGCGTCACCCGCCGGGCGCTCGACTCCTGGGAGCGCGCGAACCCGGACCGCGGACCCGTCTGGTTCTTCACGCGCGCCGGGTACCTCGGCCTCGACGGCAGCGCCCGGCACGAGCACGGCAGCTTCGCCGGCGACGGCAACACCGACTTCAGCCGCTCCAGCGGCCTCGCCTCGCAGGCGCCGGACATGCTCAACCGCGGCATCGCCGGCCAGTACGGCTTCACGACCGACATCGGCGGCTACTTCGACTTCGTCACCCCGGAGACGACGAAGGAGCTGCTGCTGCGCTGGGCGCAGTGGGCGGTCTTCTCGCCGTACTTCCGCCTGCACGGGTCGATCAACAGCGGCACGCACGTGCCGTGGAACTACGACGAGGAGACCGTCGCGCGCTACCGCGACCTGTCGCGGCTGCGCGTCCGCGCCGCCCCGCTGCTGCACGAGCAGTTCCGGCGCGCCGCGCGCACCGGGCGCCCGGTCGCGGCCCCGCTGTGGCTCGCGGCGCCGGACGCGCCCGGTGCGGCGACCGCCGACCAGGAGTGGATGGTCGGACCCGACCTGCTCGTCGCCCCGGTCGTGACCGAGGGCGCCACCACCCGGCAGGTGCCCGTCCCGTCCGGCTGCTGGGAGCACGGGGAGACCGGGGAGCGGCTCGACGGCCCAGCGCTGAGGACCGTCGACGCCCCGCTCGGCCGCCTGCCGTGGTTCGTGCGCTGCGGCACCGCGCCGCTGGAGGCCGCCGCCGCGCGCGAGCGCGCGGGCTGCCGCGACCGCCGCGCCCCGGCCTCGCGGATCACCACGGTGCGCCTCGCCCGCGGCCGGGTCGCCGTGCGCGGCACGGCGACCGACCCGGGCTGCGCGCGCCGTCGCGGGGTGCAGCGGGTCGCGGTCGCGGTCGCGCTCGAGACCACGGGCCGGTGTCGCTTCCTCACCGCGGCGGGACGCCTGGAGCGTCCGCGCGACTGCCGCCGGATCGCCTACCTGCCCGCGACCGGGACCGCCCGGTTCGCGCTGGACCGGCGGGTCCGGTCGCTGCCGGCGGGCCGCTACCGCGTCTGGGCGCGGGCGACCGACCGGTCGGGCAACGTCGAGCGCACGGGCGTCGGGGACGCCCGCCGCGCGCGCTTGCGTCCTTCCGCACAAGCGCTGCGCTAGCATCGGGGACGGGCCGCGATCGCAGCGACGACCGGCCCGTCGGACCCCGTGGAGTGAGACCGCCGGGGACACCAACGCCCGTGGAGTGAGACCGCCGGGCATCACCACCGAAAGGACACACCCCTCATGTCACATGCCGTCATCGTCGATGCGGTCCGGACGCCCGTCGGGCGCGCGTTCAAGGGCTCCATGGCGAGCCTGCGCCCCGACGAGACCCTCGCGTTCGTCATCGACGCGCTCCTGGAGCGCACCCCCGGCGTGGATCCGGCCTCCGTGGAGGAGGTCGTCGCGGGCTGCGGCCTGCCGCAGGGCCTGCAGGCCAACAACATCGCGCGGCTCGCCGTGCTGCTGAGCGACAAGCTCGGCCAGGAGACCAACGGCTCGACGATCAGCCGCTACTGCGCCTCCGGTCTGGACGCCATCCGCATCGCGGCCAACAACGTCGTCGCCGGTCAGGGCGACGTGTACGTCGCGGGCGGCGTGGAGTTCGTCTCGCGCTACAACGCCGCGCAGGAGGCGGCGCACCCCGAGGACCAGAACGAGAAGCTCCAGGGCCGCGAGCCCGGCCAGCCCAACGCGTACATCGCGATGGGCCTCACGGCCGAGAACGTCGCCGAGAAGTACGGCGTCACCCGCGAGCAGCAGGACGCCTACGCGAAGACCTCGCAGGACCGCGCGGTCGCCGCCCAGGAGTCCGGCTTCTTCGACCGCGAGATCGTCCCGGTGACGCTCGCCGACGGCACCGTCGTCAGCAAGGACGACGGCCCCCGTCCGGGCACGACGCTCGAGAAGCTCGGGTCGCTGAAGCCCGCGTTCCGCGAGGACGGCACCGTCACCGCGGGCAACGCCTGCCCGCTCAACGACGGGGCGGCCGCCGCGCTGATCATGAGCGAGGAGAAGGCCCGCGAGCTCGGCCTGCAGCCGCGCGCCCGGATCATCACCGCGGCCACCTGGGGCAACGAGCCCGAGCTCATGGGCGTCGCGCCGATCGGGGCGATCAAGAAGGCCCTGCAGCGCGCCGGCATGACGATCGGCGACGTCGACCTCTACGAGCTCAACGAGGCGTTCGCCGCGCAGGTCATCCCGATCGCCGACGAGGTCGGGTTCGACTACGACAAGCTCAACCCGCACGGGGGCGCGATCGCCCTCGGGCACCCGTTCGGCATGACCGGCGTCCGCATCATGACGACGCTGCTGAACGGCCTGGAGGCCACCGACGGCACGATCGGCCTCGAGACCATGTGCGTGGCGCAGGGCCAGGGCGAGGCCCTGATCGTCGAGCGCCTGCGCTGATCCGCGCCCGACCGGCCGGGCCCGGCATCGCCGGGTCCGGCCGCGGGTAGGGTGGCGGGCGGTGTCCTCCCCGTCCGCAATCCACCTCCGCGGCGTCGTCAAGACCTTCGGCCCGATCCGCGCGGTCGACGGCCTCGACCTCGACGTCCCCGCCGGCACCTGCGTCGGCCTGCTCGGCCCCAACGGCGCCGGCAAGTCCACCACGATGAAGCTGCTCACCGCGCAGGCGATCGCCGACGCGGGCGAGCTGCGGATCCTCGACCACGTGCTGCCCGGCGACTCGAAGCTCGCCCGGGCCGAGATGGGCGTCGTGCCGCAGCTCGACAACCTCGACACGACGCTCACGGTCGAGCAGAACCTCCGCGTCTTCACGCACCTCTACCGCGTCCCGCGCGGCGAGCGTCAGGCGGCGATCGCCCGGGCGCTCGAGATCGCGAACCTCACGCAGCGGGCGGGCGCGAAGGTCACCGAGCTGTCGGGCGGCATGCGCCGGCGGCTGCTCGTCGCCCGCGCGCTCGTGCACCGCCCGCGCGTCGTGCTGCTCGACGAGCCGACCGTCGGCCTGGACCCGCAGATCCGGCAGGAGCTGTGGGCGCTGATCGACCGGCTGCGGAGCGAGGGCGTCTCGATCCTCATGAGCACGCACTACATCGAGGAGGCGGAGCGGCTCGCCGACACCGTCGTGGTGATGGCCGCGGGCCGCGCCGTCGACGCCGGGATCCCGCGCGACCTCGTCGCCAAGCACGCGGGCCGCGAGGCCGTCGAGGTCTACGGCCCACCCGACCGGTTGACCGCCGTCGAGCGCGCCGCGCGCGAGGCGGGCGTCGCCACGCGCCGCACCGGCACGAGCGTGTCGCTGCTGCGCGCCGAGGACGCGCCCGCCGGGGTCGTGCCGCCGGAGGGGATCCGCCGCGCGACCGCCCTGGAGGACGTGTTCGTGATGCTGACCGGGGAGGAGGTCGAATGAGGACCCGCCGACTGGAGTGGGCGGCCCTGTCGGGCGTGCTCGTGCGCGAGACCATCAACTTCCGCTCGTACTGGCGCAGCGCGACGTTCAGCGCCACCGTCGAGCCGACCGTGTACCTGCTCGCCTTCGGGCTGGGCTTCCGGGGCGCTCGTCAACGAGGTCGGCGGCCTCGAGTACATCCAGTTCGTCGGGACCGGCTCGGTCGCCACCGCCGTGCTGTTCAGCGCCGCGTTCGGCGCGATGTACGGCTCGTTCATCAAGCGCGAGTTCCAGCGGACCTACGACGCGATCCTGTCGACGCCGGTCGACACCGAGGAGCTCGTCACCGCCGAGATCCTCTGGACGGGGGCGCGGGCCGGGATCTACGGCTGCGTGCCGGTGCTCGTCGCGATGCTGTTCGGGCTCGACCCGGCGTTCGGGATGCTGCTGATCCCGATCATCGGCATGGTCGCGGGCTTCGGCTGGGCGGCGTTCGGCACCACGATCAGCGCGTCGGCCTCGTCGATCGAGAACTTCAGCTACGTGCAGAGCGCCGTGCTCACGCCCCTGTTCCTCACCGCGGGCACGTTCTTCCCGCTCGACGAGCTGCCGCGGGGCATCGAGATCGCCGCGTACTTCAACCCGCTCTACCACTGCGTCGAGCTCGTGCGCGACGTGACCTTCGGCATCGACCTCGGCCCCGACCTCCTGCACTTCGGCGCGTTGCTGCTGTTCGGCACCGTCTGCTGGCGCCTGGCGGTCCGCCAGACCGAGAAGCGCCTCGTCTCGTGACCGCCCGCTACGACGCTGTGATCGTCGGCGGCGGGCACAACGGGCTCGTCGCCGCCGCGTACCTGGCCCGCGCCGGCCGCTCGGTGCTCGTGCTCGAGCGCGGCCGCGAGGTCGGGGGCGCCGCCGTCAGCGTGCGCGCGTTCCCCGGGCTCGACGCGCGTCTGTCGCGGTACTCCTACCTGGTCAGCCTCCTGCCCGGGCGGATCGTCGACGAGCTCGACCTCGACTTCGCGGTGCGGCGGCGGCGGATCAGCTCCTACACGCCGGTCGCGGGAACCGACCGCGGACTGCTCGTCGACGCGCAGGACGCGGCCCGCACGCGCGCGTCGATGCGCGCGCTCACCGGCGGGGACGCCGACCACGACGGCTGGACGGCGCTGGCGCGCGACACGGTCCGGCTCGC
Source organism: Conexibacter sp. W3-3-2 (assembly GCF_009707605.1). Lineage (NCBI taxonomy): Bacteria > Bacillati > Actinomycetota > Thermoleophilia > Solirubrobacterales > Conexibacteraceae > Conexibacter > Conexibacter sp. W3-3-2. The sequence goes on from NZ_WLYW01000001.1 coordinate 4,442,760, forward strand.
CGAGGCCGTCTGGCCGACGCTGCTCGAGCCGCTGCCGACCCGCGAGGCGGTCCGCGCGGCGGTCGGCGACGACGCCGTCTGGGACGCGTTCGTGGAGCGGCCGCTGGGCGAGACGCTCGCCGCCCGGCTGCCCCACGACCTCGTGCGCGGCGTCGCGCTCACCGACGGGCTGATCGGCACGTTCGCCACCGCCGACGAGCCGTCGCTGCGGCAGAACCGCTGCTTCCTCTACCACGTGATCGGCGGCGGGACCGGCGACTGGGACGTGCCCGTCGGCGGCATGGGCGCGCTCACCGGCGCGCTCGCGCACGCCGCCCGGCGCGCCGGCGCCGCGCTCTTCCCCGGCGCGGAGGTCACCGCGATCGCGGTCGACGACGACGGTGGCGAGGTGACCTACCGTGGCGCCGACGGCACCGTGCGGACCGTCGCGGCGGGGGCGGTGCTCGGTGGCTGTGCGCCCGCGGTCCTGGACCGGCTCCTGGAGGCCGGTGGCACGGCGGTGCGCGCGACGCGGGCCGGGGACCCGGCGCCCGAGGGCGCCCAGCTGAAGATCAACCTGCTGCTGTCGCGCCTTCCCCGGCTGCGCGACACCGCGGTCGACCCGCGCGACGCGTTCTCCGGCACGTTCCACGTCGGCGAGTCCGCGAGCGCGCTGCAGACCGCCTACGAGGAGGCCGCACGCGGCGCGGTGCCGACGCGGCCGCCGAGCGAGATCTACTGCCACTCGCTGACCGACCCGTCGATCCTCGGGCCCGAGCTGCTCGCCTCCGGCGCGCAGACGCTGACGCTGTTCGGCCTGCACCTGCCCGCCCGCCTGTTCGCCGATCCGGCGACGCACGACGAGCGCAAGGCCCTGGCCGTCCGGCGCACGCTCGACGAGCTCGACCGCCACCTCGCCGAGCCGCTCGCCGACTGCCTGCTCACCGACGCCGACGGCGCCCCGTGCGTCGAGGCGAAGACCCCGCAGGAGCTCGACCGCGACCTCGGCCTGCCCGCCGGCAACATCTTCCACCGCGACCTGCAGTGGCCGTGGGCCGACCCCGGTCGCGGCATCGCCCCCGGCTCGTGGGGGGTCGAGACCGACTGTGCCGCCCTCCTGCTCTGCGGGGCCGGGGCGGTGCGTGGCGGCGGCGTCTCCGGCGTGCCCGGGCACAACGCGGCACGGGCCCTGCTGCAGCGCGGCTGAGCGCCGCACGCGCGCCGTCGCGCCCGGTCCGGCGACGGGGGCGCGTCGGCGCTCCGGAGCACCGCCGACGGCCCCGGCGGTGCGCTTCCATGGAGCACGTGGACGACGGGACCCTCGTCGGCGTGATCAGCCCCGCCTCCGGGCGGCGCCGGGTCGTGCTCCGCGACGCGGCCGGGGAGGAGCGTCCGCTCGGCGTGCCCGGGGTCTGGTGGGGCTGGGAATCCTCCGCCACCCGGGTGCTCGCCGATGCCGTGCTGGAGCTGCTCGCCGGCCAGGTCCCGCTGCCGCAGATGGCGTGGGACCTCGGCGCCGAGGTGTTCGGCAACGCGGCCGTCTGCCCGCCGCAGGACGACTGGGAGCTGCCGCTCGCCGAGCTCGACGCGTGGCGGCGCGGCTGGCTGCGCCGCCCGTCCTCCCGGATCCCGCTGGAGCGCGCGCTCGCCGGGATCCTGCTGCGCCGCCCCGCCGCCGTGGAGCTCGACCCGGCCACCGTCCGGGACCGCCGCGAGCGGCTCGCCTGCGTGCACGCGATCGCCGCTGCCCACGACGGCCGGCCGGTCGACCTCGTCGCCGTGCAGCTCGCGGTCGAGGCGCTCGGCCTCGGCGACCCGCCCGACTACGTGCGCCGGCTCGTCGACGAGGCGCCCGCCGGCCCCGGCCCGCACTGGTGGGCTGCGCAGCTCGCCGCGCTGACCCGCGCTCCCGCGGCGCGCTGACCCGCGTCGACCCGGCTACGGGGCCAGCGCGAGGAGCTCGTCGACGGCCTCGCGCAGCGCAGCGGCGGCCACCGGCAGGCCCGGCTCCAGGCCGGCGTGCGCGGTCAGGCCGAAGCAGACGCCCCCGTCGTAGCTCAGCACCCCGACGTTCAGGCCCTGCGTCGAGGGGTTCAGCGGCACCGACGGGTGCACCGCCAGCAGGCGCCGCCCGTGCAGGTAGAACGGCATCTGCGGGCCCGGGACGTTGGAGACGACGAGGTTGAAGGCCCGCACGCCGCTCATCGCCCGCGCCAGCTGCGAGGACAGCAGCGGCGGCGCGAGACCGCCCGCGTGGACCATCAGCGCCCCGGCGCGCACGGCCGCCGAGTCCTTGATGCGGGTCATCGTGTCGTGGACCTGCGCGATCCGCTCCGCCGGATCCGGCACGTCGCCGGGCAGGTCGACGAGCACCGTGGAGATCCGGTTGCCGCCCTCGTCGCCGTCGCGGCGGACGCTGACCGGGACGAGCGCGACCGGGTCCCCGTCGGGCACGAACCCGGCGGCCGCGAAGTACCGCGAGAGCATCCCGGCGACGATCGCGAGGATCGCGTCGTTGACGGTGCCCCCGGACGCCCTGGCGGCCGCCTTCAGCGGCGCGAGCTCGGCGCGCAGCAGCGTGTAGCGGCGGTTGCGGCCGATCGGGTGGTTCAGCGGCGTCATCGGCGCCGCGGGGCGCTGGCGGGCGAGCTCGGTCAGCAGCTCGGTCGCGCGTCGCAGGTCCGACGCGGCCTCGCTGACCGCCCGGACGGGCTGCACGAGCCGCGTCGAGCGGCGCGTGCCCTCGCGCAGCACCCGGCCGGTGGTGTCGCGGGTGAGGTCCAGCGGGAGCCGCGCCAGGTGCCGGCGGCGGTCGTAGCGGCGCGGCGACCAGGGCTCTCCCGGCGCGAGGTCCAGCGGCTCCGGGGACGGGTCGAGGATCACGGTGCCGATGTCGACCGCGGCCATCCCGTCCACCAGCGCGTGGTGCATCTTCGGGATCAGCGCGGTGCGCCCGCCCTCCAGGCCGGTGACGAGCGTCATCTCCCACAGCGGCCGCTCGCGGTCGAGCTTGCGCGACATCTCGTGCCCGACGACCTCCCCGAGCTCCTCCGTCGTGCCGGTCGCGAGCGCCACCTGCTTGACGTGCCAGCCGGTGTCGTAGTGCTCGTCGTCGACCCACACCGGGTTCGTCAGCCCGGGGGCGGGCGACGCGAGCCGCTGGCGGTAGCGCGGGATCAGGTGCAGCCGCTCGTCCAGGCGCGCGATCAGCGACGCCCGGTCGATCCCCGGGCCCGCCTCGAAGACGAGGACGCCGCCGACGGCCATGTTGATCGGGCCCTGCTCGGCGGCGAGGGACGAGCGGTCCGCGGGGGAGAGCGCGTCGGCCATGGCGCCACCCTAACCACGAACGCGGTCGGGGTGGCGCCCGGCCCGGGGCGGGCGGCTCAGCTCACTTCGGGGCCATGCGGATGGCGCCGTCGAGGCGGATGACCTCGCCGTTGAGCATCTGGTTCTCGGCGATGTGCGCGACGAGCGCCGCGTACTCGGCCGGGTCGCCCAGGCGCGACGGGAACGGCACCGAGGCGCCGAGCGACTGGCGGGCGTTCTCCGGCAGCGCGGCGAGCAGCGGCGTGTCGAAGAGCCCGGGCGCGATCGTCACGACGCGGACGCCGACGGTCGAGAGGTCGCGCGCCGCGGGCAGCGTCATGCCGACGACGCCGCCCTTGGAGGCCGAGTAGGCGATCTGGCCGATCTGCCCGTCGAACGCGGCGACCGAGGCGGTGTTGACGACGACCCCGCGCTCCCCGGACTCGCCGGGCTCGTTGGCGACCATCGCCTGCGCGGCGTGGCGCAGCACGTTGAAGGTGCCGATGAGGTTGACCTGGATGACGGTCTCGAACGGGCGCAGCGGGTGCATGCCCTTCGTGCCGGCGACCTTCTGCGCCCAGCCGATCCCGGCGCACGCGGCGGCGATCCGCAGCCCGCCGTCGTCCTTGCTGGCCTCGACGGCCGCCGCGACGGCGGCCTCGACCTGCTCCTCCTTGGTGACGTCCGTGAGGACGAAGCCGACGCCGAGCTCGTCGGCGAGCTGCTTGCCCTTCTCCTCGTTGATGTCCGCGATCGTCACGATCGCGCCGGCGCTCGCGAGCCGCCGCGAGGTCGCCTCGCCGAGTCCGGAGGCGCCGCCGACGACGAGTGCTCCACTGCCTTCGATGTTCATGTCCGCGACCCTAGTGCGCGCCCGGCCGCGGAGGATGCCCCGCCCCTCGTTCGGGATGGGGCAATCCCCAGATCGTCGGGGTGGCTCAGCCGGGTCGGCGCGCCAGCGTCAGCGCGAACAGCCCGTCCGGGTCGGTGTACTGCTCGGCCAGCTCGAGGCCGGAGGCGGCGAGGTCGGCGATCAGCCGCTCGCGCGTGAACTTCGCGCTGATCTCGGTGCGCAGCTCCTCGCGCGGGGCGAACTCGACCTCGAGGCCGAGCGCGCGGACCGCCACGGTCTGCTGGCGCACCGAGCGCAGCCGCATCTCGATCCACTCGTGCTCGCGGTCGTAGAAGGCGACGTGCTCGAACGCGTCGAGGTCGAAGTCGGCGTCGAGCTCGCGGTTGAGCACGCGCAGCACGTTGCGGTTGAACGCGGCGGTCACGCCCGCGGCGTCGTCGTAGGCGGCCTCGATGATCGCGGGGTCCTTCACGAGGTCGGTGCCGAGCAGCAGGTGGTCGCCGGGCGCGAGCATCGCCGCGATGCGGCGGAGGAAGCGGCGGCGGCTGCCGGGCGTGAAGTTGCCGATCGTGCCGCCGAGGAACGCCACGACCCGGCGGTCCCCGGGGGTCGGCGCGGGCACGCGGTCGAGGTGGCGCTCGAAGTCGCCGACGATCCCGTGGACGCTGAGGTCCGCGTACTCGTCGAGCAGCGCGGCGGCGACGTCGCGGACCATCGACTCGGTCACGTCGAACGGCACGTAGCGGCGCAGCGTCCCGGCGCGCTCCATGGCGTCGAGCAGCACCCGGGTCTTCGCCGCCGTGCCCGACCCGAGCTCGACGAGCTCGGTCGCCCCGGTCTCGGCGACGATCGCGTCCGCGTCGGCCTGGAGGATCGCGCGCTCGGTGCGGGTCGGGTAGTACTCCGGCTGCTCGCAGATGCGGTCGAACAGGACCGCGCCGTGGGCGTCGTAGAAGTGCTTGGGCGGCAGCTCCTTGAACGGCCGCGTCAGGCCGTCGAGCACGTCGTCGGCGAGCGCGCGCTCACCGCCGCTCGTGCCGTCCAGGAACGACTCGACGACCATCCGCCGGGTCGGCGGCGCGACGAGCGCCGGGTCGGTGATCGGCTCCATGCGGGTCCTACCTCTCGTCCTGTGCCAGCCGGACGCCGGCGAAGATCTGCCTGCGCTCACGCAGGTCCCAGTTGCGGAACGTCGTCGTCGCGACCCGCGGGTCGGCGGCCCAGGAGCCGCCGCGCAGCACGCGGTAGTCGCGGTCGAAGAAGACCTCGGAGTACTCCGGGTACGGGTGCGCCCGGAACCCCGGGTAGCCGTGGAAGACCGTCGACGTCCACTCCCAGACGGAGCCGCGCCCGTCGAGCACGCCGTCCTGCCCCCAGGTCGCCGCCTGCTCCCACTCTGCCTCGGTCGGCAGGCGCGCTCCGTGCGCGCGGGCGTAGGCGTCGGCCTCGAACCAGGAGACGTGGCACACCGGTGCGTCGGGGTGCCCGTCCCTGATCGCCCGGTGACACGTGGAGTCGTCGTCCTCCTTCCACGCCCAGCCCTCGTCGGACCACCACTCGCGCCGCTCGTAGCCGCCGCCCTCGGCGAAGCGCAGCCAGCTGGCGTTGGTGACGGGCCGCGAGGCGATCCGGAACGCGGGGACCTCGACGGCGTGGCGGGGACGCTCGTTGTCGTAGGCGAACGGCCCGTCGGCGGCGCCCTGGTGCAGGACGCCCGCGGGGACGGACACCCAGGTGCCCTCGCCGCCGGCGGCCGGGCCGGGGAGTCCGGGGGGCACGAGGCCCGCGTGGTGCATCGCCTGCAGCATCGTCTCGGTGTGCTGCAGCTCGTGGCGCAGGACCATCTCGTGCAGGACGCCGTCGCCGATGCCGACACGGTCGATGACCGCGAGGGTCCGCTCGCGGACGGCGGCCATCTCGGCCTCGGCGGCGTCGCGGCCGAGGATCTCGAGGTCGCCGCGAACGGCGCGCGGCGTCTCGAACGCGTCGTACAGCGCGGCGAGATCGGGGCGGCGCAGCGGCTCGCCGCCGTGGCGGTGCACGAGCCAGAGGTCCTCGTAGGCGGCGATGTGCCCGAGGTCCCAGGCCAGCGGCGAGAGGATCGGGTCGATCTGGCGCTCGCAGTCGGCGACCGACAGGTGCGCCACCAGGGAGAGGGTCCGCGCCCGGACCGCGGCCAGGTCGGCCGTCACGGACTCGGGGGTCGCGACCGCCGGGGCGACGGGTGCGTGCGCTGGGATGCTGGGTGACGCCATGGAGAACGCGGGCCGGGGCCCGTCGGGAAGCCTATGCCCGGATCCGGCGTCCGCCAACACTCCGCGGACCGCGTTCACCGGCTGTTCACCGGTCGGTCGTGGCCGGGCGCCCCGCGGACCGACCGCCACCGGGGCAGGCGCCACGGGCGGTTTCGGTGCCCGCGGCACGTCGGGCCGCGCCCGCCCGCCGGCGGCAGCCCGGTCCTGCCGCTTGGCGCGCGGGCGCTCAGTGGTCGTGCGGGTGCGCCGTCTCGGAGACCGGCGCGTGCTCCTCGTCGCGGATGACGTGCATGACCGCGTTGATGAGCGCGAGGTGCGTGAACGCCTGCGGGAAGTTGCCCAGGTGCCGGCCGGTCGCCGCCTCGAGCTCCTCCGCGTAGAGGTCCAGGGGCGAGGAGAGCGACAGCAGCCGCTCGCAGAGCTGCCGGCCGCGGGTGCGCTCCCCGATCTCCAGCAGCGCGCTGACGAGCCAGAACGAGCAGATCAGGAACGTGCCCTCCTCGCCGCTGAGGCCGTCGTCGGTCTCCTCGACCTTGTAGCGCAGGACGAGGCCGTTCTCGGTCAGCTCGTCGGCGATCGCGAGCACGGTGTTGCGCACGCGCGGGTCGTCGTGGGGGAGGAACCGCACGAGCGGCATCAGCAGGTTCGAGGCGTCGAGCGCGTCGGTGTCGTAGTGCTGGGTGAAGACCCCGCGCCCGTCGACCCCCTTTTCGCAGATCTCCGCGTGGATCTCGTTGGCGATCTCGCGCCACTCGTCGGCCAGCGCGTCCTTGCCGCGACGGGACGCCAGCCGCGCCCCGCGGTCCAGCGCCACCCAGCACATGAGCTTCGAGGACGTGTAGTGCTTCGGCTCGCCGCGAGCCTCCCAGATGCCCTGGTCCGGCAGTCGCCAGGTCTCGATCGCGCGCCGGACCTGGTCCTCGATCACCGGCCACAGCCGCTGGGAGTTGTGCCCGTACTCCTTCGTGTGCAGGTACAGCGAGTCGAGCACCGCGCCGTAGACGTCGTTCTGGCGCTGGTCGTGCGCGCCGTTGCCGATCCGCACGGGCCGTGCGCCCTCGTAGCCGGACAGGTGCTCGAGCGTCTGCTCGTGCAGGTCGCGCTCGCCCCCGATCCCGTACATGATCTGCAGCGAGCCGTCGGCGTTGCGCTCGGCGTCGGCGACGAACTGGATGAAGTCGTCGGCCTCCCAGTTGAGGCCCAGCGAGTTCAGGGCGCTGAGCGTGAACGTCGCGTCGCGCATCCAGGTGTAGCGGTAGTCCCAGTTGCGCTCCCCGCCCGGCGTCTCCGGAAGCGACGTGGTCGCGGCCGCGACCATCGCCCCGGTCGGTGCGTAGGTCAGGCCCTTGAGGACCAGCGCGCTGCGCTGCAGGTGCCCGCGCCAGCGGTGGTCGGGGAACTTCCCGTCGGCCAGCCAGCCGCGCCAGAACTCCGAGGTCGTCTGCAGCGCGATCTCGGCCTCCAGCACGCTGCGCGGGCCGTCGAGCAGCCGCGACCACGACAGCGCGCAGAAGCGCGTCTCGCCGGTCTCCAGGCGGTGCCGGGCGCGGGCGCAGCCGCCCTCGATCCCCAGGCGCAGGTCGCTGATCAGCCGCATCCGGCGCTCGCCGCCGTCGGTGCAGTCGACCGCCATCGGATCGCCCTCGGCGCGCTCCCAGGTGGCGGGGAGCGCCCCGTAGTCCCACATCGGCTCGCACAGCAGCTCGATCTGCGCCTGCCCGTGGATGCAGGTGATCGTCCGCACGAGGACGTGGTGGGCCTCGAAGTCCGTCGGGGGGCGCGTGTGCGCGGTCGCCGCGCCCTGCGTGCGCTCGCGCCAGTGGCCGATCACGAGCGCGTCGCGGACGACGAGCCAGCCCGTCGGGGTCATCCACGTCGTCTCGAGGATGTTCGTGCCCGGCTCGTAGCGCCGGCCGGCGGGCACGCCCATCGACGACGGGCCCAGGCGGAAGCCGCCCGCGCTGCGGTCGAGGATCGCGGCGAAGACGCTGGGGGCGTCGAACCGCGGCGGGCACAGCCACTCGACGGTGCCGTCCGGGGCGACCAGCGCGGCGGTGTGGCAGTCCGACAGGAACCCGTAGTCGGCGATCGGCGGGAACGGCGACTGCGTCGGCAGTCGCTCCACGAACGGGGTCGGCTCCGCCTCGAAGCTCTCGTCCATGAACGGGTCCATGGCGCCGCGGCGCGGCGGATGGGCGGCGAAGCCGTCTGGCGTCAAGGTCACGCCCCAAGGATGGCGGACCGCGACGGCCGGCTCAACGGGCGGGCGGCGACGTGCGGGAACGCCGACACGCCGGATTCCCGCAGAGCGCAGTCGCGGGGGTAAGCTCGCGCCATGGGGGGATCCCGACTCGTCGACCGGGCTGGTGACGAGGCGGGACTGGTCGAGCGCGCCGATGCGCTCGCGACGCTCCAGCGGCTGCTCGACGACACCGGGACCGGTCGCTGCGGGGTGGTGGTCCTGCGGGCCCCGGCGGGCATGGGCAAGTCGAGCCTGCTGGCGGTCGGCTGCGACGTCGCCGCCCGCAGCGGCCTGCGGGTCCTGCGGGCCCGTGGGCTCGACCTCGAGGCCGCCGTCGCCTACGGCGCACTGGCGCAGCTCCTCACGCCGGTCCTGCGCGAGCTCGACGCCGCCGCGCGCGACGCCGCGTTCCTCGGGCCGCTCGGTGCGATCGCCGCGCCGCGTCCGGTGCCGCTGGCCCCCGACCCCGACATGGCCCACGCCGTCCACGTCGCCGCGGCCGAGCTGCTCGCGGCCGCGGCGCAGCGGCAGCCGCTGCTGCTCGCGCTCGACGACGCCCAGTGGGCCGACGAGGCGACGCTCCGGGCCCTGACCGCCCTGCTGGCCCGGCTGTCCGACGCGCCCGTCGGGCTCCTCCTCGCCGCCCGTGACGAGCCCGGTCCCAGGAGCACGGCGATCGACGCGATCTGCGCCGACCCTCGGTGTCTCGTACAGGCGCTCCGACCGCTGTCGGCAGACGGCGTCGCGGCGGTCGTCGCCGCCCACACCGCCGTCCCGCTCGACGCGTCGACGCTCGCGGCGTGCACCGAGGTCACCGCGGGCACGCCGTTCTTCGCCGTCGCGCTCGCCCAGGAGCTGGACGGGCACCGGAGTCCGTCGGCCCCGATGGTCCACGCCTTGACCCCCGCGGCGGTGCGCCGCAGCGTCGGGCTGCGGATCGGCGCGCTCGGTCCCGCGGCCGCCGCTGCGGTCCGGGCGCTCGCGGTGCTGGACGACGGTGCGCCCCTGCGGCGACTGCGCCGGCTCGCGGACCTCGACGCGGCCGTCTGCGTCGAGGCGGTCGAGGCGCTCGTCGGCGCGGGGATCGTGCGACTGGAGCCCGGCGACCGCCTCGCGTTCGTCCATCCGATCGTCGCCGCCGGCGTCCGCGAGGACCTCGGTCCGGCGCGAGCCGCCGCCGCGCACGGCCGGGCCGCCGAACTCCTGCGGGCGGACGGGGAGCGGCCCGCCCGCATCGCCGCGCACCTGCTGCGATCGCCGGCGGGCGAGGACCCGCACGCTGCCGCCGACCTGCTTGCCGCCGGTGAGGATGCGCTCGCGCGCGGCGCCCCGGCCGAGGCCATCACGGTCCTCGAGCGCGCGCTGCGCGAGCCGCCGCCGGGCGCGCTGCGGTGCCCCGTCCTCCTCACCCTGGGGGGTGCCGAGCTGCTGGGCGGTCAGGCGACGTCGGCGGCCGGCCACCTGCGCGCGGCGCTGGAGGCGGCGACGGATCCGGGGGCGGCCGTGGCCGCCGTCGTGGCGCTCGTCACCGCGCTCAACGCGACCGGCGAGCACGCGCAGGCGGCGGCCGTCTGCCGCGACGCCGCGGAGCGCGGCCTGCCACCCGCGCTGCTCCTGGAGCTGGACGCCCACGTCGCCCTCACGGCCCGGTCCGTGGTCGCGACGACCGATCTCGCGCTCGAGAGCGTCGCCCGGCTCCGCGCCGCCCGGGATCCGGGCGCGCTGGTCTCCCTGGCACTGGCGATGAACCTGATCGCGATGCTCGACGACGGGGACGACCCGGTGCAGGACGCGATCGCGCTGGCGCGCGCGGCGCTCGCCCACCCGGCGCCGCTCACCGCCCCCGAACTGCTCATCGGGCACCTGTCGGTGCTGGTCATGGCGCTCGGCGAGCGCTTCGACGAGGCGGCCGAGGCGCTCGTCGACTACGAGCGGCGGGTCGCCGTCGCCGGGTCCCGCTCCGGCATCGTCGCCGCAGCGCAGGTCCGGACCCGGATCGAGCTGGCCCGCGGCGACATCGTCCGTGCGCGAGAGGCCGGGACGTTCACGCGCGAGACCGGCATGGAGCTGGGCTGGAGCGTCGGCCTGACCCTCGCCAGCGGCTGGCTCGCGGCCGCCGAGATCGAGGCCGGCGAGCCGGATCTCGCGGCCGCGACCCTGGCCCACCCGGCCGCCTCGGCGATGCCCGCGGGCTCGGGGCAGCTGCTGGTGCCCGAGATCGTCCGCGCCCGGCTGCGGCGCCACCGCGGTGACCCGGCCGGCGCGCTCGAACGCCTGCTCCGCGTCGGTGCCGGCGCCGAGGAGTGGCGCTGGCACAACGTCGGCGAGATGCCGTGGCGGTCGGAGGCTGCCCTGTGCCTCCATGAGCTCGACCGCTCGACGGAGGCGCTGGCGCTCGTCGACGAGGAGATCGCCGTCGCGCGCGCCGCGGGGCTGCCGGCGGCCCTGGGCCGCGCGCTGACCCGGCGGGCGGTCGTCACCGGCGACGGCGCCGGCCTCGAGGAGGCGACCGAGCTGCTGCGGGGCGCGGACGCCCGCGTGGAGCTGGCGCGCACCCTCACCGTCCGCGGACGCCGGGCGCTCGAGGACGGCGACCTCGAGGGCGGCCGCGGGCAGCTGCGGGAGGCGCTGGACCTCTCCGCGGCGGGCGGGGCCGCACTCGTCGCGAGCCGGGCACGGGCGGCGCTCGTCGCCTCGGGCGCCCGACCGCGCCGGGCGGCCGTCAGCGGTCTCGCGTCGCTCACCGAGCGCGAGCGGCGGGTCGCGACGCTCGCCGCCGAGGGGCGGTCCAACCGGGAGATCGCCGAGGCCGAGTTCTGCACGGTGAAGACCGTCGAGGTCCACCTCACCAACGCGTACCGCAAGCTCGGAGTCCCGGGTCGCGCCCAGCTTCCGGACGCCTTGGCGGACGGCTGAGACCCAAAACCCTGGGGGCGCGTTTCGGGTTGCGCGGGTTGGCGCGGCCCGCGGCAGCGTCGAGCCTGCGCGACGTGGCGCACGCCCAGGAGCTCGGTCTGAGCATCACCCTCGAGAACGGTCTGCCCTGTGGGCGGATCACGGCGGGAGACGGGACCCGCTGGTCGTTCACGGGCTGGACCGAGCTCGCCCTGGCCGTCGTCGAGGCGACGACGCCGCCGCACGACCCTCCACCAACCACGGGAGCACCATCACCATGAGGACCACGGACAAGCGCAGGGGAACCGCGCTGCTCGCCGTCCTGGCCGTCGCCATGACCCCGGCGGCCGCCGAGGCGCAGAAGAAGAAGGCCAAGGCGCTGACGAAGGCCCAGATCACCAAGCTCATCCGGGCCGAGATCAAGAAGACCAAGGGCCCGGCGGGCCCGGCGGGGACCGGCGGTCCGAGCGGTGCCGCGGGCGCCGCCGGCCCGGCAGGCCCGACCGGTCCGGCCGGGCCGTCCACGCCGCAGACCATCGCGGACGGCTCGATCACCACGGCCAAGCTCGCGGACGGCTCGGTCCTGACCGGCAAGATCGGCGACAACACGGTCACGCTGGCCAAGCTGGCGGACGACAGCGTCGGCTCGGCGGAGATCGTCGACGGGAGCGTCGCCGTCGCCGACCTCGCGCCGGAGGCGCGGACCTCGGCGGCCGGAGTCTTCCGCAACGCGGTCTCCGGCGACACGATCACCCTCACGTCGACGACCCCGACGGTCGTCGCGACCTTGACGCTGCCGGTCGGCGGTCCCTACGTGGTCTTCGGCAAGGCGCTGGCGTCCGCCACCTCCGGGGAGCCGGGGAAGATCACGTGTGACCTGGTCGGGGTCGCGCTCTCCGCGAGCGACACCGCCACCGCCGGACCGCTCAGCGACAACGCGCTGGCGGGCACCGTCGACGCGGTGGCCCTGAACACGCAGATGCTCGTGGCGAACTCGAACCCGGGCGCGCAGGTCACGCTCACGTGCGCACCGGAGGCCGGCGGCGTCGTCGCCCCGACCACCCGCCTGACGCACATCAAGATCATCGCCGTCCACCTCGCCTCGCAGGTGAACGGGCCCGTGACAGGCTGACGGCTCCTGCGCTCAGCGCAGCAGCTGGTACCGGCCCATCGACGTCGCCCCGGGGATGATCGGGGCGGCGTCGACGTCGAACCACTGCTCCAGCAGCGACGCGTACAGGCTGCGGAAGTCGGTGGTCGAGCGCAGGTTGTCCTGGGCGTCGAGCGTCGCGAGCCCGGGGAACTCCCCGATCATCGCTCCGCGTGCCCGGGTGCCGAGCAGGAAGCCGATGCCCCCGGCGCCGTGGTCGGTGCCGTCGCCGTTCTGCTGCGGGCGGCGCCCGAACTCCGACCAGACGTGGACGAGGACGCGGTCGGCGATCCCCCGGGCCTCGAGGTCGCGCTGGAAGGCGAGCAGCCCGTCGCACGTCTCCCGCAGGTCGTCGGGGAACGTCTGCAGCTGGCCGGCGTGGGTGTCGTAGCCGCCCGGGGCGTCGATCGCGACGCAGCGCAGCGGCAGCCCGCCGGCGATCCCGGCGGCGACGCCGCGCAGCCGGGCGCCGAACTGCCCGGCCGGGTAGGTGATCGAGGAGGTGACGCCGTCCTGGTAGGGCGCGAGCGAGCGGCGGATGTCGTCGACCTGGGACGCGACGGTCCTGGCGACGCGGCGCTGCGGGTCGTCGGTCGGGAGCCGGCCGAGCGTGCCGATCGCCTCGAACATGGCGTCGTCGACGCCGTCGTACACGCCGGGGTGCCACATGCCGAAGTCGTCGACGCGGTTGACGCACGCGACCGGATTCGTCGACGCGGCCAGCGCGGGGGAGAGCGACCAGCCGACGCTCAGACCCTGGAGCGGGTTGGTGGCGCTGCCGTGCCGGTCGAGGTAGCGGCCCATCCAGCCGTGGCGGGCGTGGACGTCGAGCGCCCCGACCTCCCAGTAGTGCTGCGAGGTGAAGTGCGACTGGTCCGGCCCGGCGTAGCCGATCGCCGGGAGGACGGAGAGCTTGCCCTCGCCGTGGAGGGTCCGCAGCCCGTCGGCATGGGGCGCCCACATCAGCCGCGTGTCCTCGCCGAACCGGGGGCGCTCGCCGTCGAGGAGGCGCAGCGTCGGACGGAGCGTCGCGTAGCGCGGGTCCCCTACGGGCGCGAGGACGCTCAGGGAGTCGACGCCACCGGCCATGAAGACGCTGACGAGCACGCGGCCGTCTCCCATGGCCGCCTCGGCGATGCCCTCCTCGAAGGCCCCGACGCCGAGCTTCGACGCCCCGTAGACCGCGAGCCCGGCCCCGAAGCCCCGGACCATCAGGGACCGGCGCGTGAGTCCGGTACCGGCGGGCGCGGGCATGCCCGGCTCGATCTGCGGGAGGCCCTTGCCGGCCTCCGCGACGCCGTTGCGGAGCATCTCGGCGCGGGTGAACCCGGTGCAGCAGCGGGAGGGGGAGCTCATGTCAGGAGGTCTGGACGTCGGACGAGGACAGGATGAGGAGCCGCAGCGCGTTCTGTCGCAGTCCGCGCCGGGGGCCCTGCGCCCAGCCCGGCAGCCCCGCCGGGATCACCGTCGTCGCGAACTGCACGAGCGCCGTGCGGGTCTCGACGGTCAGCGGCGGCCGCCCGCAGTGCTGGTGGGCCCGGTCGACCGCCTGGGCGGGCGTCTCCAGCGGGTCGTACGGGCTCGTCGCGCTCCACGGGTCGACGGTGGTCGGGGACAGCGCAGCGGCGATGGTGTCCCAGCGGGAGCGCCAGCGCGACGTGTCCAGCCAGTCGCCGCCCCAGCCGGACACGTTGGGCGGGTGGAACAGCTGCTGACCGGCGTTGTCGCCCAGCCAGGACCACGAGGTCGTGTCGATGCCGCGCCCCAGCGCCCGCAGCAGCCCGGCCTGCTGGACGACCGGCGGCTTCACCATCGCGGGTCCGCGCAGGAGCGCCGGGTGGCGCAGGATCGCCTCGACGACGGGCGCGACCTCGTGGCCGCTGCCGACGTAGAGCGCCTGGAGCGCCGCCTGCGTCGCGCCGTCCGGGGGCTCCGGGACGAAGTAGGACCACAGCTTCGTGACGAAGAAGCTGGCGTGCATCGGGTGGTCGACGCAGAGGTCCGCGGCGTCGCGCCAGCCGAACGCGCCGGTGCGCCCGAAGATCGTCTTGCTGCCCGCGACGTGGTGGTTGGGGTCGAAGCGGAAGCTGTTCCAGCCGATCGGGTCCGTCCAGCTGCCGCGCCAGCCGCTGAACGCCTTGGCGGCCTCACGGACGTCCTGCTCCGTGTACGCGCCCCGGTTCGCGCCGAGGGTGAACAGCTCCATGACCTCGCGGGCGTAGTTCTCGTTGAGGTGCCAGCGGTTGTTCGAGACGCCGTCCAGGAACACGAGCATTGCGGGGTCCGCGGTCACCGCGCGCAGGAGCGTGCGGAAGTTCCCGAGCGCGTTGGTGCGGAGCGTCTGGTTCTGCGCGAGCATCAGCGACGCGGTGCTGACCTTGCCCTGGGATGTCGCGAACCAGTCGTGCCAGATCAGGGTCATCCGCTCGACGAGCGGCTGGTCGGTGCGGACCATGCGGTCCAGCCACCAGGCGTGGTCGTGGCCCCACAGGTCTTCGGGGGGCCAGCGCGCCTCCGTCCTCGTCCCGGGGCTCCGGTCCCGTCAGCGTCGCCGGGCCGGACGGGTGGACCAGGGCGCGGACGGCCGCGTCCAGCCCGCCGGCCGCGAGCGCCTCCGCCTGGCCGGGCCGGGGTCCGAACCCGGCGCGCCACAGCAGCCGGTGGGCGTCGGCGACCGAGAAGTCCCCGGGGGACGCCGGCAGCTCGCCCGGAAGCGGCTCCGGGTCGGGAGCCGGGGGGACGGCGGGTGCGGGCAGCGGGGCCGGGGCCGCGCCGGGGGCGGTCGGGGTGGGGGTGAAGACGGCCGGGC
This sequence comes from Conexibacter sp. W3-3-2, assembly GCF_009707605.1. Classification (NCBI taxonomy): domain Bacteria; kingdom Bacillati; phylum Actinomycetota; class Thermoleophilia; order Solirubrobacterales; family Conexibacteraceae; genus Conexibacter; species Conexibacter sp. W3-3-2. The sequence continues at coordinate 4,458,252 of NZ_WLYW01000001.1, forward strand.
CCGGGGCGGGCGCGGCGCCGGCGGGCCGCTTAGCGGGGACGGGCTTCTTCTTCGTGGTGCAGACCTTGACGGTCTTCTTCCTGCCGCTCTTGGTGGTCACCCGCCGGGTGCGACAGGTGGTCGCCTTCGGCTTGGTGAGCTTCTTCTTGGCGGGGCTCGACGGCTTGCGCTTCTGCGCCGCCTTCTTCTTCGCGGCAGCCCGCTTGCGGGCTTTGGCCCGGGCCTGCTTCACGCTGCTGGACGACGACGCCACCCTGCAGGTCTCGGCAGGTCTGGACGATCGGTGTAGCGCTCCCTGGGGGTGGGTCGAACGACCGTCCAGCGCCGCCCGTCAGCCGACGGCGCGACCGAGGGCGTCGGCGTCGGCCAGCACCGTGAGCCGGTCCCGCCGCAGCAGCGACGCCGGTGTCGCGGGCGAGGGGGACCCGAGCGCCTTGCGCAGCGCGTCGCGCTTGCCCTCGCCCGATGCGGCGAGCACCAGCGCACGGGCCTTGCCGAGCGTCTCGAGCGTCAGCGTCACCCGGTTGGGCGGCGGCTTGGGGGCGTCGCGCACCGCCAGCACGCGCGGTCCGCCGGTGAACGTGTCGAGCTCGGTCGAGTAGGGGAAGAGCGATGCGGTGTGACCGTCCTCCCCGAGCCCGAGCAGGACGACGTCGAGGATCGTCGAGCGCAGCTCGCCCGCGTACGCGCGCGCGGCCGAGTCGGGATCGTCGAGCTCGCCGAGGATCCGGTGCTCGGTCACGCCGGCGGGGTCCTGCGCCAGGAGGGTCTCGACGACGAGCCGATGGGTCGACTCGGGGTCGTCGGGCGGCACGCAGCGCTCATCGGCGTACCAGAGGTGCGTGTCCCGCCAGCCGCTCGCGCGCTCGGCGAGCAGCTCGTAGGCACGGCGGTAGGTGCGGCCGCCCGACAGCGCCACGTTCGCGACGCCACGGGCCGACACGGCGGCGCGGACCTCGCGGTCGAGGCGGTCCGCGACCGCGACGGCCAGCGACTCCGCGTCGGGGAAGGACTCAGGGGTGATCCGCGTCACGGCGCTCCTGGCGGGCGGCGTCGAGGTGTGGGTGCTCGGCCGCGAGCTGCGTGTCCGCCCGGATCACGTGCAGCACGGCGTTGATGAGTGCGAGATGGGTGAAGGCCTGGGGGAAGTTGCCGAGGTGCCGACCGTTGCGCGCGTCGATCTCCTCGGCGTAGAGCAGCAGCGGCGAGGCGTACCCGAGGAGCTTCTCGCAGAGGGCGCGCGCCCGGTGCGTCTGGCCGATCTCGGCGAGCGCGCTGACGAGCCAGAACGAGCAGATGACGAACGCCCCCTCCTCGCCGTGCAGGCCGTCGTCGGTCTCGTCGACCTTGTACCGCAGCAGCAGCCCGTCGACGGCGAGCTCCTGGGCGATCGCCTCGACCGTCGCGACGATCCGCTCGTCGTCGGGCGGCAGGAAGCGCAGCAGCGGCAGCAGCAGGCAGCTGGCGTCCAGCGCGTCGGTGTCGTAGTGCTGGGTGAAGACCCCGCGGTCGTCGGTTCCGTGCGTCAGGACGTCCTCGCGGATCTCGTCGGCGGCGCGCTGCCACCGCTCGGCGGTCTCGCCGTCCTGGCGCAGCCGTGCGAGCCGTGCCCCACGGTCGCAGGCGACCCAGCAGAAGACCTTGGAGCTGACGAAGTGCTTCGGCTCCCCGCGGACCTCCCAGATCCCCCGGTCGGGCTCGCGCCAGTGCTCGATCGCGCACTCGACCTGGTGCGAGAGCACCGGCCACAGCGACTCCGGGAGCTGGTCGCGCGACTTCGTGTGGATGTAGACCGAGTCGAGGTAGACGCCCCAGACGTCGTGCTGACGCTGGTCGAAGGCCCCGTTGCCGATGCGCACGGGCTTGGCGCCCTCGTACCCGTCGAGGTGGTCGAGGGTCGTCTCGGTGAGGGTGCGCTCGCCGCCGATGCCGTACATGACCTGCAGGTCCTCGTCCTCGGACGCGACGTCCTTGATGAACGCGAAGAAGTCGCTGGCCTCCCAGTCGAACCCCAGCGAGTAGAGCGCCCACAGCGAGAAGGTGGAGTCGCGGATCCAGGCGTAGCGGTAGTCCCAGTTGCGCTCGCCGCCCGGGGTCTCCGGCAGCGACGTGGTGGTCGCGGCGGTCAGCGCGCCCGTCGGCGCGTAGCTCAGGCCCTTGAGCGTCAGCGCGCTGCGCTGCAGGTGCGCGCGCCACGGATGGTCGGGGAACTCACCGCGGGACAGCCAGTCGTGCCAGAAGTCGGCCGTGCCCACGAGCCGCGCGTACGCGTCCGCGTAGTCGGTCGGGGCGGCGTGCTCGGTCCACGAGAGGGCGACGAACCGCTCGTCGCCGTCGTGCAGGGTCGTGCGGACGATCGCATGGCCGCCCTCGATGCCCAGGCGCAGGTCGGTCGTGAGCCGCAGCTCCAGGTCGTGGCCGTCGGCCGTCCCGACGACCGCGCCGTAGCCGTCACCGTCGTACTCCCACTCCACGCGCGCCCGACCGTAGTCGAGCTTCGGGTCGCAGTCGGCGGTCATCTCGACCTGGCCGTTGACGCAGCGGATCGTGCGCAGCAGGACGTGGTCGGCGTCGTGGTCGTTGGGTGCGCGGCGGTGCGTGCGCGAGCGCTCCTGCTCGTGGTGCCACGGCCCCACGAGCAGGACGTCGCGGACGATCGCCCACCCGGTCCGCGTCTGCCAGGTCGTCTCGAGGATCATCGTGCCGGGGACGTAGCGCCGGCCGGCGGGAACGGCGACGCCGGTCGGGGCGACGCGGAAGTACCCCGCGTCGCGGTCGAGGATCGCCCCGAAGACCGAGGGCCCGTCCATCCGCGGCAGGCACATCCACTCGACGTTGCCACCGGGGGCGATCAACGCCGTGACCTCGCAGTCCGAGAGGAACGCGTAGTCGCCGATCGGCGGGAACGGGCTGCCGCCCAGGGGGACGTCCACACCGGTGGCCAGGCGCCTCACGTCGTCATCCCAGCAGCTCGACGTCGACGTCCGGCACACGGGAGCGCGCCGACGAGTCCGTCGTAGACCGCGCCGCCCCCGATCTCCGCTTCGGCGAGCTCGCCGAGCAGCGTCGCGGCTGCATCGGGGGAGAGCTGGGCGGGGAGCGGGAAGGTCGCGGCCCGGTCAGCCGCGGTCGGCATCCAGCAGCGCCTGCACGTCGTCATCGCTCACCGCGGTGCCGGTAACCGGGATGACGAGCCGATCGCCCGCTCCCCCGAGCGTGTCGTCGGCCACGGAGCGGACGCGGAGGTCGGTGCCGTCGGCGAGGACCTCGATCGGCCCGGGACGAAGGCCGAGGTGGTCGCGCAGCTGCTTGGGCATCACCAGCGGTCCTGCCTGATCGATGGTTGCGCGCATGGCTCGACGCTACCACCGCGATGGTCAGCGCACCAGGGCCTCCGCGACCCGCAGGGCGGGCAGGTACGTGCGGTCGCGCAGGAGCGCCTGGCGGATGCCCTCACCGAGGATCCCGGACTCGCCGCGTGAGGCGCCGAGCACGGTCCAGTCCTGGGTGCTGCCGTCCCGGCGGGTGAGCCGCGCGGACAGGCCGCCAGGACCCCGGTCCAGCGTGCGGGTCTCGCCGCGCGCGGTCTCGACGGTGATGCCCGCCAGGCCCGGCACGGTCAACGACCGGTCGGGCACGAGGTCGAGCGTCACGTCCTGCCGGCGGGCGTGGAGCCTGCCGCGCCAGCCGCCGCCGTGGTGCACGAGCGCGCTGGGCTCCCAGCCCAGGCGGGAGGCGAGCCAGCCGGCGAGCAGCAGCCCGGCGGCGAGCGAGTCGGGGTGGTGGCGGATCTCCAGCCGGGTCAGCGCGCCGAGGTCGCGCCGGCGGTTTGCCGGATCGAACGTGCCGGCGATCCGCTCGCGCCAGGGGGTGGACCGCAGCCAGGCGAGGTCGACGAGGTAGCTCCGCTCGGTGAGCGCGAGCGCCCGTCGGATCGCCTCGCCGGGCTCAGGCTCGTCGACCGAGTCGAGCAGCACGATCTGCGACAGCTCCAGCAGCTGCTCGACCGCGTCGTGGTGGCCGTGCGGCGCCCAGACGAGCGTCGGGAGATCGGTCTTGACGAGCGGGTCGACGATCGTGTCGATGCCGGGCACGTGCCGCGACCCCATCTCCACGACGACGGTCTCGCGGGTCGGCGCGATCTCGCCGTCGCGCAGGTCGCCGGGAGCGGCGACGGTGACCAGCGCGTCGAGCGAGGTCTGCCGGGGGCCGATCGAGCAGACGATCGTGCGGGACGGGTGGAACCGGCCGACCTTCCGCAGCCGGTTGGCGATCTCGCCGCTCCACTCGCGGTCGACGACGAGCACGAGGTTGAGCACGCGCGACTGGACGTAGCCCGGGTGCTCCTGGACGCGGTCGTGCTCGAGCTGCCGGATCGCCGCCTCGATCGCGGTCGGCGTGGTGTCCTGCTCGCGCCAGACGTTGTCGGTCGTGCTCCCGGCCATCGCGCTAGATCCGCCGCCAGCTGTCGATCTCGCGCAGCAGCGATGCCGCCTCGACGGGCCCTTGCGAGCCGGCCTCGTACTGCGGCAGCGGCCCGGGCGTCGCCTCCCAGGTGGAGACGATGGGGTCGCAGATGCGCCACTGCGCCTCGGCCTCGTCGTTGCGGGTGAAGAGCGTCGCGTCGCCGCGCATCGCGTCCATGATCAGCCGCTCGTAGGCCTCGGGGGACTGCGACACGAACGCGGTCCCGTACTGGAAGTCCATCTGCACGGGCCGGATCCGCATGCGCGTCCCGGGGATCTTCGCGCCGAGCGACAGCGAGACGCCCTCGTTGGGCTGCATGGTCAGCACGAGCTGGTTGGGCATGAGCGTGGTGGGGTGGGCGGGGTCCGATCCGCCGAACGCGACGTGCGGGACGGGCTTGAGCGTCACCGCGATCTCCGTCACCTTGCGCGCCAACCGCTTGCCGGTGCGCAGGTAGAACGGCACGCCCGCCCAGCGCCAGTTCTGCACGTGCAGCCGCAGGGCCGCGTAGGTCTCGGTGTTGGAGTCCGCCGGGACGTCGGCCTCGTCGAGGTAGCCGGGCACGTCCTCGCCGCCGGCGCTGCCCTTCGCGTACTGCGCGCGGACCGCCATCTGGTCGACCTCGTCGGGCGCGGGCGGCCGGATCGCCTTGAGGACCTTGACCTTCTCGTTGCGGACCTCGTCGGCGCCGAGGTCGATGGGCGGCTCCATGCAGAGCAGGCAGAGCAGCTGCATCATGTGGTTCTGGACGAGGTCGCGCAGCGCACCCGCCTGGTCGTAGTACCCCGCCCGCGAGCCGATCCCGATGTCCTCCGACGCGGTGATCTGCACCGACTGGATGTGGTCGCGGTTCCAGACCGGCTCGAACATCCGGTTCGCGAACCGGAAGGCCAGCATGTTCTGGACCGTCTCCTTGCCGAGGTAGTGGTCGATCCGGAAGACCTGCTGCTCGGAGAACACCGACAGGACCTTCTGGTTCAGGTCGATCGCGCTGGCGAGCGTCGTGCCGAACGGCTTCTCGATGATGATCCGCACCTCGCCCTCGTCGGGCAGCTCGTGCAGGCCATGGGCGCCGAGCTGCTCGACGATCACGGGGAAGAAGTCGGGCGCGGTCGACAGGTAGAACGCGCGGTTCAGCGTCAGGGCGCCCGCGCCCTCGTCGAACTCGCCCAGGACCTTCGCGATGCCCTCGTAGACGGAGGCCGAGTCGAACGTGCCCGCGACCCAGCGGACGTCCGCGAGCAGCGCCTCGAGCACGGTCTCGTCCGGCTCGCGCCGCGAGTGCTCGCGGATCGCCTCCGCGGCCTCCTTGCGGAACTCCTCGTCGGTCATCTCGCTGCGCGAGGTCCCGACGAGGTGGAAGCGCTCGGGCAGCGCGCCCTCGTGCGCGAGGTTGTAGAGGGCGGGGAGGAGCTTGCGCTTGGCGAGGTCGCCGAGGCCGCCGAAGATGACGAGCGACGTGGGGTGGACCGGCAGGCGCTCCAGCCCCTCGACGAGCGGGTTCTCGTCCGGACCGGGGGTGCTCACTTCTTCGCGGCCTTCACGGTCGCGTGGCCGCCGAACTGGGCGCGCAGGGCGCTCAGCATCCGGTGGGTGAAGTCGCCGTTGCCGCGCGAGTAGAAGCGGGCGTGCAGCGAGGCGGTGATGACCGGGGTGGGGACGTCCTTGTCCATCGCGTCCTCGAGCGTCCAGCGGCCCTCGCCGGAATCGGCGGTGAAGCCGTCGAGCGAGGCGAGGTCGTTGCCCTCCTGCTCGAAGGCGCGGGCGGCGAGCTCGCACAGCCAGGACCGCACGACGCTCCCCTGCATCCACAGGTGCGCGATCTTCGCGTTGTCGAGGTCGTACTCGCTCTTGTCGAAGAGGTCGAAGCCCTCGGCGTAGGCCTGCATGAGGCCGTACTCGATGCCGTTGTGGACCATCTTCACGTAGTGGCCGGCGCCGACGGGGCCCATGTGCTGCCAGCCGGGCCCGTGCTCCCTCGTCGGGCTTCGGGGCGAGCACGTCGAGGATCGGGGAGAGCCGCTTCACCGCGGTCTTCGGGCCGCCGACCATCATGCAGTAGCCGACCTCCAGGCCCCAGACGCCGCCGGAGGTGCCGACGTCGACGTAGGAGATCCCGGACGGCTTGAGTGCGGCGGCGCGGGCCTTGTCGTCGGTCCACTTGGAGTTGCCGCCGTCGATGATCGTGTCGCCCTTCTCGAGCAGCTTCTCGAGCTTGTCGATCGTCTGCTGGGTCGGGTCGCCGGCGGGGACCATGATCCACACCAGGCGCGGCGCGGGGAGCTTCTTGACGAGGTCGGCGAGCGAGGACGCGCCGATCGCGCCGTGCTCGACCGCCTTCTTCACCGCGGCCTTGTCGAAGTCGAACGCGACCACCTCGTGGTCGGAGTCGCGCTTGATGCGGGCGACCATGTTGCCGCCCATGCGGCCGAGGCCGACGAACCCGATCGATGCCATGGCTAGAGGAGCTCCTTCAGTCGTGCGGTGACGGCCCGCAGGGCGGCGACGGGATCGTCGCCCTCCAGGGTGAGACGTTCGGCCGGCCGGCCGTGGGCGCGCAGCGTGCGCAGGTCACCCAGCGCCTGCGCGTGCTTGAGCGTCGTGAAGCCGAAGGTCTGCCCGGGGATCGCGACGTCCTCGCCGCGGTCGTGCACGAGCTGCAGGAACGACCCCACGGCCGGGCCGCCCTTGTGGAACTGGCCGGTGGAGTGCAGGAACCGGGGCCCATAGCCGAAGGTCGTCGTTCGGGCCGTCGCGTCGCGGACCGTCGCGCGCAGCTCGGCGACGGCGTCGTCGAAGGCCGCGGACGGCTCGAGGTAGCCCATGATCGCGAGGTACCCGCCGTCCTGGTCGCGCAGGCCCGCGAGCAGCGCGCCGAGGGCGGCGTCGTCGGCGTCGGCCTCGGGGGCGCCGTCGAGCCCGTCGGCGAGCACGGCCTTCGTCGCCTCCTTCGCCTCGGCGACGTTGGGCTGGTCGAACGGGTTGATCCCGAGCGCCCAGCCGGCGACGGCGGTCGCGAACTCCCACAGCAGGAAGATGCGCCCGAGGTCCCCGGGCCCGTGGACGGGCATCGTCAGCACCGGGTGCCCGGCGGCGGCGAGCGCGGCGAGCCGCCCGTCGTGGGCGCCGTCACCGCCGTCGGCGCGCAGGTGCACGAGCACGCGGTCGGGCCCGTAGGCGTCGGCGTCGCCGAGCGGCTCGTCGGCGACCGGCAGGATGCCGCGCCCCTCCTTGCCGGTCGACTCGGCGATGAGCTGCTCGACCCACAGGCCGAACGCCTCCAGCGGCGGGTCGACGACGAACGTCAGCTTGTCGCGGCCGTGCTGGGCGAGCTCGCCGATCGCGCAGCCCAGCCAGCCGCCGCCGCCCGGTGCGGGCGGCGTGGCGCGACAGTCGCGCGCCGCGGCGCTCGCGCCGTCCACGAGCGCGGGCAGGTCGGCGCCCATCAGGGCGGCGGGCACGAGCCCGAAGTACGAGAGCGCGCTGTAGCGGCCGCCGATGTCGGGGTCGTTGAGGAACGTGCGGCGGAAGCCGCGCGCGGCCGCGAGGTCGACGAGCGAGGACCCCGGGTCGGTGATCGCGACGAAGTGTCGGCCGGCGGCCTCGGCGCCGACCGTGTCGTACATGACCGCGTGGAAGTGCTCGAACGCGCTGAGCGTCTCGATCGTGCCGCCCGACTTCGTCGACACGACGAACAGCGTGCGGCGCAGGTCGACCGCGTCCTGCGCGCGGCGCACGGCGGTCGCGTCGGTGGAGTCGAGCATCAGCAGCGCGGGCCAGCCGGCCTGGTCGCCGAAGCTGCGGCGCACGACCTCGGGCGCCAACGAGGAGCCGCCCATGCCGAGCAGCACGACGTGCTCGATGCCGTCGTCGCGCACGCCCCGCGCGAAGCCGACGAGCTCGCCGACCTCGTCGGCGAGCCGGTCGGCGATCGTCAGCCAGCCGAGCCGGTCGGCGACCTCCGGCTGTCCGGCGGGGCCGAAGACGGTGTCGTCGATCGCCCAGATCCGCGCGATGACGTCGGCCTCGACGGCCCGGGCGACGCGCTCCTCGACGGCCTGCGCCAGCGCGTCGGGCAGCTGCGCGCCGACGGCGGGGACCGGGTCGGCGGCCGCGGCGGCGCGCGCCTCCTCGATCCCGGCGAGCAGCTGCTCCATCGGCGTGACGAACGCGGCGATGCCCTCGCGCAGGAGCGTGTCGGTGACGTCGTCGAGGTCGATCCCGGCCTCGGCGAGGGCGGCGAGGTCGGCGCTGGGGTCCAGCGCGGCGGTCGGCGTCCCGTCGACGGCGAACGCGGCCGGGTCCGAGCGCTTCGCGGCCGCCTCGAGCGTCGCGAGCGGCATCGTGTTGACGGTGTCGGGGCCGACGAGCCCGTCGACGTACAGGGTGTCGGGGTAGGCGGGGTCCTTGACGCCGGTCGACGCCCACAGCGGCCGCTGGACCGCGGCGCCCGCCGCCCGCAGCGGGGCGAAGCGGTCCCCGTCGAAGAGCGCGCGGAAGCGGTGGTAGGCGGCGCGGGCGTTGGCCAGGCCGGCCCGTCCGGCGAGGTCCTCGCGGCCGCGCTCGCGCAGGCGGCGGTCGACCTCGGTGTCGACGCGGGAGACGAAGAACGAGGCGACCGAGTGCACGTCGAGCGGCAGGCCCTCGGCGTGGCGGCGCTCGAGGCCCCGCAGGTACGCGTCGGCGACGCGCTCGTAGGCGGCGACGCTGAAGAGGAGCGTGACGTTGACGTTGATGCCCTCGTAGATCGCCTGCTCGATCGCGGGCACGCACGCGTCGGTCCCCGGGATCTTGATCATCGCGTTGGGGCGGTCCAGCGCCTCCCAGTAGGCGCGGGCCTGCACGATCGTGCCGTCGGCGTCGTGGGCGAGCCCGGGGTCGACCTCGAGCGACACGAAGCCGTCGGCGCCACCGCTGGCGGCGTGCACGGGGCCCAGGACGTCGCAGGCGTCCCGCACGTCCTGGAGGGCGATCGCCTCGTAGATCGCGTGCGCGTCGGCGCCGTCCCGGGCCAGCGACCGGATCTGCTCGTCGTAGTCGTCGGAGCCGAGGATCGCCTTCTCGAAGATCGCCGGGTTGGAGGTGACGCCGCGCAGCGAGTAGGCCTGCGCCATCCGCCCGAGCTCCCCGTCGGCGAGGAGGTCCCGCCGGATCTGGTCGAGCCACGCGCTCGTCCCGGCGGCGGTCAGGGCGGAGAGTCGTTCGTTGGCGGGCACCGTCTGGCTCATGGCGCAACCCTTTCATGCGCCGCAAGGCGGGTCTTCGGACCGGGGGGCGGTGGGGTAGCGTCCGCCTTCATGAAGGCCGTCCAGATCGTCGAGTTGACCGGACCCTCGACCGCGCTGCGCGTGGTCGACGTCCCCGAGCCGGAGCCCTCCCACTTCATGTCGCCGGGCGCGGGCGTCGTGATCGACGTGCGTGCCGCCGGGGTGTCGTTCCCGGAGCTGCTGCAGACCCGCGGCCAGTACCAGATGAAGCCCGACCTGCCGTTCGTGCCGGGCAGCGAGGTCGGCGGCGTGGTGCGCAGCGCGCCCGAGGGCAGCGGGTTCGCGCCGGGCGACCGGGTCGCGGGCTTCTGCGTGCTCGGCGGCTGGGCGGAGGTGGCGGTCGCGCCGGTCGCGATGACGTTCGCGCTGCCCGACGCGCTCGACTTCGCGCAGGGCGCGGCGCTCGTCCTGAACTACCACACGGCCTACTTCTCGCTCGTGACCCGCGGGCGGCTGGCGGCGGGTGAGACGGTGCTCGTCCACGGCGCCGCGGGCGGCGTCGGCACCGCGACGCTCCAGGTCGCCAAGGGCCTCGGAGCGCGGACGATCGCGGTCGTCTCCAGCGACGAGAAGGAGCGCGTCGCCCGCGAGGCGGGCGCCGACGAGGTCGTGCGCTCCGACGGGGCCTGGAAGGACGAGGCGCTCGCGCTCACCGAGGGCCGCGGGGTCGACGTCGTCATCGACCCGGTCGGCGGGGACCGCTTCACCGACAGCCTGCGGTCGCTGGCGCGGACCGGCCGGGCCGTGGTCGTCGGCTTCACCGCCGGCTCGATCCCGGAGGTGAAGGTCAACCGGCTGCTGCTGCGCAACACCGAGGTCGTCGGTGCGGGCTGGGGCGAGTACCTGTTCTCGGGCGGGATGGCCTACGCGGCCGAGGCGGGCGACGTGCTCGCGCGGCTGATGGACGAGGGCCACGTGCGCCCGCCGGTCGGCGCCCGCTTCGGCCTGGAGGAGGCCGGCCGCGCGCTGGAGCTGCTCGAGGGGCGGGGCGCGCTGGGCAAGGTCGTCCTCGAGCTCTGAGTCCCGCGGCCGGACGTCCCTGCGGGTGGGACGTCCGGCGACCGGCGGCCGGGCAGGACTAGGGTGGGGGGGATGGAGCCCCTCTCCGGGATCGCCGAGGCGGACGCCGCCCTCGGTCGCCGCTTCCCCCTGCCGACGGCGGCGCTGCCGCTGGCGCGCTGGGTCGAGGTGCGCCGCCTCCCGGGTGCGGGCGTCGAGATCGAGTGGAACCTCGACGACACCCGCGAGGGCAGCCCCGGCCGGCTGGCGCTCTACGCGGGCCACGAGCCGCCCCCCGGGCAGCTGCCCGACGACGAGGTCGACGCGACCCGGATCGAGCTCGCCGGCCGGCACGTCACCGTGCGCCGCGCGCCGCTGCCGGAGGCGATCGTGTCGCTGCGCCCGGTCTGGGAGCTGCGCTGGCGCACCACGAGCCTGCACCTGCGGCTGACGGCGCAGGGACCCTGGGAGCTGCCCGCCGTCCTGGCGATCGCCGCGTCCGTCGATCTCGAAACCGGCTGATCGACGCGGGACGGTCGGGCGCTCGGATAGGGTCGCCCGCATGGATCTCAAGCGGGTCAGCCGGGGCGAGTACATCGCGGTCGCGGGAGGGCTGCTGCTCCTGCTGGGCGTGTTCCTCAAGTGGTACGCGGGCGGCAACGAGAACGCGGAGCTCGCCGGGCGCACCGGCATGTTCGAGCTGTCGGCGTGGCAGACCTTCGGGATCCTCAAGTGGCTGTTCCTCGCCGCCGCGGTCGCCCCGCTGGTGCTCGCCTACATCATCGCCCGCGACCACGAGCTGTCGTGGCCGCGCGGCCAGGTGACCTCGATCGTCGGGATCGCGGCGATCGGCATCCTCGCCTACATCGGCCTGATCGACCGGCCGGGGCAGCCCTCGGGGCAGATCGACCTGAAGTTCGGCTGGTTCGTGGCCTTCCTCGGGGCGGTCCTGATGCTCGCCGGGTCGGTGATGCGCCAGCAGGAGAGCGAGATGCGGCGCAAGCCGCCCGGCACGCTCTGAGCGTCACCCCATAGGCTCCGCGTCGTGACCACGACGACGAACCGTCCCGACAGAAACCTCGCCCTCGAGCTGGTCCGCGTGACCGAGGCCGGTGCGCTCGCCGCCGCGAAGCTCGCCGGCAAGGGCGACAAGATCGCCGCCGACCAGGCCGCCGTCGACGCCATGCGCGGCGTGCTCGACGGGGTCGCGATGAACGGCGTCGTCGTCATCGGCGAGGGCGAGAAGGACGAGGCCCCGATGCTGTTCAACGGCGAGTCCGTCGGCGACGGGACCGGTCCCGAGATGGAGATCGCGGTCGACCCGCTGGAGGGCACGACCCTGTGCGCGAAGGGCATGCCCAACGCGCTGTCGGTGATCGCGCTGTCGCCGAAGGGCACGATGTTCGATCCGGGCCCGTGCGTCTACATGGAGAAGCTCGCGGCGGGCGCGGACGTGGCCGACCTGCTCGACCTCGACCGGCCGATCGGCGAGACGCTGAAGCTCATGGCGCAGCGCCGCGCGTGCGCGGTGAACGACCTGACGGTGATCGTCCTGGACCGTCCGCGCCACGAGGACGGCATCAAGGAGATCCGCGACGCGGGTGCGCGCGTGCGCCTGATCTCCGACGGCGACGTCAGCGCGGTGCTCGTCGCGGTCAGCCCCGACCGCCCGATCGACCTCCTCTGGGGCGTCGGCGGCACGCCCGAGGGCGTCCTGGCGGCGGCCGCGGTGAAGTGCATCGGCGGCGGGCTGATCGGTCGCCTGTGGCCGCGCGACGAGGGCGAGAAGCAGGCGGCGATCGACGCCGGCTACGACCTCGACCGCCAGCTCAGCCAGGACGACCTGGTGACCGGGGACGACTGCTTCTTCAGCGCCACCGGCGTGACCGACGGCGACCTGCTGCAGGGCGTGCGCTCCCAGGGCGCGGGCTCGTGGACGACGGAGTCGCTGGTGATGCGCTCCCGCTCGGGCACGGTGCGGCGGATCATGGCCCAGCACAACCGGGCCAAGCTGCGCGACCTCAACCCGGAGATGTACGGCTAGGCGGACGGTCGCGGTCGGCGCCGGGGAAGAGCACGTAGCTCAGCGCGATCACGCCCCAGACGCCGACGACCGTCCCGACGCGCGGGAACCAGGACTCGAGCTCCTCGGTGCGGGCGGCGTCGCCGACGAGCGCGATCGCACCGGCGATCAGCGCGCAGGTGATCGCCCCCGCGAGGACGGCGTGCAGCCACAGCCGCCACTCGTACGCGGCCCGCGCGGGGCCGCCGCGCGGCGGCTTCGGCGGCTTCGGGCCGTCGGCCAGGCGGTGGGCGGCGTGCGCGTCGGCGCGCCGCACGAGCCGGTGCCCGAAGGCGATCGAGAAGCCGATGTAGGCGGCGGCGAGCCCGTGGGAGGCGTTGGCGGTGGCGCCGCCGCGCAGGTCGGCGACGGTGGCGGCCAGGAGGACGACGTCGACGAGCGGGGCGGCGACGAGCAGCGCGGTCGAGAGCCGGCGGCGGCGCAGAGCGTAGCGGGCAAGGAGCCCGGCGGCGAGGACGACCCAGAAGCCGATCTCGCAGGCGATGATGACGGCGTAGAGCACGACCCTGTTCTAGCACGACTGCGCTAAAAAGAAACCCGGATGCCGAAGATCGTCGACCACGACGCCCGCCGCCGCGAGATCGCGCAGGCGCTCTGGGCGCTCCTGCGCCGCGAGGGACCGGCCGCCGTGACGTTGCGCCGCGTCGCCGCCGAGGCGGGCTGGTCCCTGGGTGCCGTGCGCCACTACTTCGCCTCCCACGACGCGCTGCTCGTCCACGCGATGGAGCTCGTCATCACCCGCGTGGGGGAGCGGATCGCCGCGCTCGGGCCCGACCCCGACCCGGTCGCGATCCTCGAGGAGACGCTGCCGCTGGACGACGAGCGTCGCGCGGAGGCGCAGGTCTGGCTGGCCTTCACCGCGGTCGCGCTGAGCGACCCCGATCTGCGGGCGCTGCGCGATCGCACCCACGTCGCGCTGCGCGGGCTGTGCGTCCGCGTCGCGGGCGGCGACGCGGCCCGTGGCGAGCTGCTGCACGCCGCCGTCGACGGGCTCGCCCTGCACGCCCTGCTCGACCCGGCGGTGACCGCGCCGGACCGCCAGCGGGCGCTGCTGCGCGCGGCCGTCGCCCGCGCGCAGGAGGCCTAGACGGCCGAGGTCGCCTTCTCGCGCTCGGGCACGGGATCCGGCGTCTCCTCCGGCGTCGCGGGCACCGCGAACCGCCCGGCGACCGACTCCGAGAGCTTCCCCTTCGCCAGCGAGCGCAGGAAGCCGTGCGTGACGATCACGTGGATCCGCGACTGCGTGTTGGCGTACAGGAACTTGCTGAGGCTGTGGGCGATCGCCGGGTAGAAGTTCGCGACCTCGACGTCGACGTGCATCATCGACTTCCCCGGCAGGACCGACGGCAGCCGCTGGACGTCGAGCTCGAGGTAGCCGTCGCCGCCGCGGCCGCCCGGTGCGACGAGGATGCCCTTCTCGATGCGCCACCGCACGATCCCGCGGTTGCTGTCCATCTCGTACTCGGGGGCGCAGAAGCTCAGCAGCCGCAGCGGCGAGCGCACGAGCACGACGTGCCGCTCGCGCTCGGTGTACTCGACGCGGATCAGGCCGAGCGACACGCGCGTCAGGAACGCCCAGTACGTGCGGGCGAGCCGCTCGAGGTGCACCGGGTTCCACAGCCGCGCGAAGTCCTCGTCGCTGAGCGTGACGTCGGCGCCCTGGATCGAGCGCACGGCGCCGGACGGCGCGATCTCGGTGCGGTCGTAGGGCCGGCCGATCACGGTGCTGCCGAACCGCTTCTCCCGGTTGAGGATGCGGCTCGCGCCGAGCACGAAGACGACGAAGGCCCCGACGAGGGAGCCGACGAGGGCGAGCAGGACCGCGTACGGGCGTCGCATCGCTCTCGAGGCTACAACGCCCCTCACGCCTCCTGCAGTGCCGCCCGGACCGCGGCGTCGAACCCGAGCGGCGCGTCGTTGAGCCCGGCGGGGGGCGGCCGCCGCACGACCGTCTCCGCGCTGAGGCCGTCGACGAGCGGCCGGACCAGCCCGGTCTCGATCGGCGTGAACAGGCTGACCCAGTAGGAGGAGAGCCGTGGCGTCATCACCGGGATCGGCACGATCGTCGGCGGACGGCGGTCCGCGACGTCGGCGAAGCGGCGCATCATCTCCCGGTAGCTGAGGACGTCGGCGCCGCCGAGCTCGACCTCGGCGGGCGGGTCCTCCCAGGTGGCGAGGCGCGCGAGCGTCGCGGTGACGTCCGCGATCGCGACGGGCTGCGAGCGCGTCTCGACCCAGCGCGGGGTGAGCATCACCGGCAGGCGGCGCGCGAGGTGGCTGAGGATCTCGAACGACGCGCTGCCCGACCCGATGACCATCGCGGCGCGCACGTGCACGACGCCGGGCACGTGGCGGCGCAGGGCGACGGCGGTGTCGGCGCGGCTGCGCAGGTGCTCGGAGTCCTCGGTGTCCCCGCCCTCGAGTCCTCCGAGGTAGACGACGCGGTCGACGCCCGCCTGCGCGGCGGCGCGGCCGAAGGTGTCGGCGGCGCGCTTGTCGCGGTCGGCGAACGAGCTCGTGGAGCCGCTCCCGCGGCCCATCGAGTGCACGAGGTAGTAGGCGGCGTCGACCCCGTCCAGCGCGGCGTCGAGGCCGACCCCGGTGAGGACGTCGCCCTCGACGACCTCCACCTGCTCGGGGAACCGCGAACGGCGCTGCGGTGACGCGTCGCGCACGAGGCAGCGGACGTGGTGGCCCGCCTCGAGGAGGACGGGCAGTAGCTGTCCGCCGACGTAGCCGGTGGCGCCGGTGAGCAGGATGGTCTGGGGGGGAGGTCACAGGGGCGGTACGTGGCGGGGCGCCACGTCGATGACCCCGGTTCCCGGAGTGCGCGTACCGCAATCACGAGGTGGATCGGTACGCTGACCTTCCACATCGCGTTGAAGCTTTCGTTGATGTCTGAGGAGCCATGACGCACGCCCGCACTGCCCAGGACGACGAGTCGCCCGTCGAGATCGGCCACGGTCTCGCCATCAAGGACGTGGCCGAGGCCACCGGACTCGCCGCGGGCACCATCCGGATGTGGGAGCAGCGCTACGACTTCCCGGTCCCGCGCCGCACCGCCTCCGGGTACCGCCGCTACAGCACCGCGGACGTCGAGACGCTCAAGACCGTCGTCGCCCTGCGCCAGCGCGGCCTGTCGGTGCCCGCCGCGATCGCGCGGGCCCGGGACACCGGTGGACCGTCCGACCGGCCGTCGATCTACGCGGCGGTCGCCGGCAGTGACCCGTCGGCCCGGCCGCAGACCCTGCGCAAGTCGACCCTGATCGCGCTCTCGCGGGCGATCGAGCACGAGGCGCTCGCCCGCGCCGCCGGCCCGATCCTCGTCGGCGCGTTCCAGCGCACCCCGTTCTACCGGGACGTCGAGCCGCGCTACTCGCGGATCGCCGGCCAGGCCGACGCCGCGTTCGTGTTCGCCGACTTCGACGAGGTCCGTCACGAGCAGGGCCGGCCGTCGGAGATCCCGATCGACCCCCAGGACGCCCTGGGCAACGAGTGGGCGGTCATCGTCGACTCGCCCGGCTACGCGGCGTGCCTGCTGGCCTGGGAGATCCCGGGCGACACGCAGCCCGGCGGGCCGCACGACCTCGGTCGCCGCTACGAGTCGCTGTGGACCGTCGACCCGGAGGTCACGCGGCGCGCGACGCACGTCGCCGCCCGGCTGGCCGGCCGCGCCGACCCGGCGTACGGGGCGCGGCTGGAGGAGCTCCTGCACGACCGGCCGATGGCGGTCGAGCAGCCCGCGCCGGCGCTCACGTCGCTGACCAACCGCGTGGTCGCGTATCTCGAGGAGGCCTGAGCGCCCTAGAGGCGCTCGACGGCCACCTCCGCGCCCGCGGGCAGCTCCCCCTCGCCCATCGGCACGAGCGCGAGCGCGTCCGCGGCGAGCATCGACGTCATCACGTGCGATCCCTGCGGCCCGGTCGGGGTCGCGCGGTCGCCGTCGAGCGTCACGCGCACCATCTCGTCGCGGACCGCGTGCCGGGGCACCGCCCGGGTCAGGACCGCGGTGTCGCGCGGCGCCAGGGCCGGAGCCCCCTGGAGGGCCAGCAGCGCCGGCCGTGCGAACAGCAGGAACGTGACCATCGCCGAGACCGGGTTGCCCGGCAGCCCGAGCACCAGCTGCTCCCCGCGCACGCCGAACCACGTGGGCTTGCCGGGACGGAGCGCCACGCGCCAGAACCGCTCCTCGACGCCGGCGGCGGCGAGCGCGTCCTTGACGTGGTCGTGCGCGCCGACCGACACGCCCCCGGTCGAGATCAGCACGTCGGCGTCGGCGAGCGCCTCGCGGATCGCGGCGCGCGTCGCCTCCGCGGTGTCCGGGGTGCGGGTGCGGGAGACGACCTCGCCGCCCGCCAGGGCGACGTACCCGGCCAGGGCGACGGCGTTGGAGTCGTGGATGCCGCCGGGCGGGAGCGGCTCGCCGATCGGGACGAGCTCGTCCCCGGTCGCGAGCAGCGCGACGCGCGGCCGCCGCGCGCACGTGACGTGCGCGACGCCCGCGGTGGCCGCGACGCCGAGCGCGGCGGGACCGAGCGTCGTGCCGGCCGGCACCGCGACGGTCCCGGCGCGCAGGTCCTCGCCGGCGCCGCGGACGTTGCGGTCGGGGGTCGCCTCGTCGTGGACGGTCACGGTGCCGTCCGGGTGCTCCTCGGTGCGCTCGACCATGACGACGGCGTCGGCGCCGTCGGGGACCGCCGCACCGGTGGAGATCCGCACGGCGTCCCCGGGCCCGAGGGCGACCGCGGCGGGCGAGCCGGCGCGCGACTCGCCGACGATGCGCAGCCGGCGGTCGGCGGGCCCGGCGGCGACCGCGAAGCCGTCCATGGCGCTGTTGCGGAACGGCGGGACGTCCCCGCCGGCGCGCACGTCCCGGGCGAGCACGCGTCCGAGCGCCTGCGCGAGCGGCACCTCCTCGGTGCCCAGCGGGGTGACGGCGGCGAGCACCGCGGCGCGCGCCGCGTCGACGGGCAGGAGCGAGGTCATCTGCGCAATCTAGTGGCGCTCCGACCGCCCAGGCCGGTAGAACCCCCGCGATGCGCGACGCGGACGCGAGCACCCGACGGCGTCCCCGCCCGGTCCCGGACGCGCCCGTCGCACCGTACGCGCGCGGGACCGGCCTCGCGAAGGCGTGGCTGCTGGCGCTGGTGCAGGCGCTGCCGCTGCAGGACGCGGGCCGCGTCCCCGCCGCGACGCTCGGGGACGAGGCGCCCGCGCTGTGCCGGGCGATCTGCGCGGCGGTCACGGGCGACGAGGGCCTGCGCCGCCTCGACCTCGCCGGCGCCGACGCGGGGCTCGCCGCGCGCGTCCCCGCGATGACGGGCGCGCGGACGCCCGCCGCGCTGCACGAGGCGGTCGACGTGCTGCGGGAGGTGGTCCTGGGCGCGCTGCTCGGCGAGCTGCGCTCGCCGTCGGGCGCGGAGGTCGCGGCGCTCGCCGAGCGCGTGGCGCACGTCACCGCGGTCGTGACCGCCGGCGCGCTGGAGGCGCTGGAGGCGCCGGTCGCGCCGCCGCAGGAGGCCGAGGACCCGGTCGCCGCCGCGCCGCCGGAGGGGGTCGTCTCGCTCCAGGACGTGCGGGGCGCGCGCTCCTCGTGGCGCGCGGCGGTCGAGCGGCGGCTCGAGCACCACGTCCGGGATCGCCGCCCGTTCACGCTGCTGCTGCTGGAGCTCGACGACCTGCACGTGCTGCTGGCGGCCCATGAGGCGGACGAGCTCGTCGGCGTCATCCACGAGCTGGAGCGCACGGTGCAGGCGCGCCTGTCACCGGGCGACCAGCTGGTCCGGGAGGAGCCGGGCCGCTACTGGGTGCTGCTGGGCGAGCCGGACGAGGCCGCGGCTCGCGAGATCGCGCGCGAGCTCGCCGCGGCGATCCGCGTCGGCGCCGTCCTGCAGGGTGCGGGGCTGACGGTGTCGGTCGGGGTGGCGGCGTGCCCGCGCGACGGCACGGCGGTCGACGCGCTGGCCGAGCGGGCCGACGAGGGCGTGTTCCTGGCGCGCGCCGCGGGCCTGCCCGTCACGGGCTGACGGGCGGCTCGTCGCGGACGCGGACCGCGCCGATGGTGTCGCTCGTGGTGAAGCCGAGCTCGCGCGCGGTCGCCGCGGTGAGGTCCCAGGAGTGGCCGGCCCGGAACGGCCCGCGGTCGACGACCGGCACGGTGGCGGTCCGGCCGGCGTAGAGGAGGTCGACGAGCGTCCCGCAGGGCAGGGTCCGGTGCGCGACCCCGGCCAGGCGTGGGGTGAGCGTCTGCCCGCACGCGGTCTGCCGGCCGTAGAGGCCGGGCCCGAAGAACGTCGCCCGTGCCGGCCGGTAGACGGTGATGCGCCGGGGGGCGGTGGCGGGGGAGGGCGCGCCGTCGGCGGCGATCGGCAGGGCGCGGACGTCGAGGCGGCCGATGCGGTCGGTCCGCCAGCCGGTGCGGAACGCCGCGGAGGCGTCGGCGACCGTGCGGGCGAGCTCGACCCAGCCGCCCTCGGGCAGGCGGCGCTGCAGCACCACGGTGCGGCCGGCGAACCGCTCCTCGAGCGTGCCCTTGAACGTGAGGCGCCTGCCGAGCAGCTCGCTGCGGCGGGAGAGCAGGACGCCCGCGGTGACCCCGTCGAGTGCCGGCGGGGCGGGCTCGTAGGAGATGCCGCCGGCGGGCTCCTGGGCGCGGGCGGGGCACGGCGTCGCGGCGACGGCCGCGAGGGCGAGGCAGGACGACAGGGTGCGACGGCGTGTCATGGGTCCCCGCGGACGCGCCCGCGGGGGCCGGTCCGACCGGGCCAGCCTATCGGCGCCGCGGACGGCGCCGGTGGCTCAGGGGCGCGGGAGGCGGGACAGCACGCCCTTGGCGACCTGCCGCCCGATCCCGACGCCGAGCGTGGCGACCTCGCCGGCGGCCTGGATGGCCTGCGCGACGAGCTCGACGCCGCTCGGCGGCTCGGCGCGCGCGGGGGCGGGCGGCGGCGTGTCCTTCGGCGCGGGGGCGGGCTCGGGGCGGGCCATGACCGGCTCGACGCGCTTCGGGGTCGCGGTCGCGCGCCCGGGCGCCGCGGTGGCGCGGCGGCTGGTCGGGGCGGGCTTGCGCTTCGGGGCCGTGCTCGGGCTGGCCTTCGCGGTGGGGGCGGGCTTGGCCTTGGCGGCGCCTGCGGCCGGCTTGGCCTTGGCGGCCGGCTTGGCCTTCGCGGTGGCGGCGGGCTTGGCCTTCGCGGTGGCGGTCGGCTTGGCCTTGGCGGTCGGGGCGGGCTTGGCCTTCGCGGCGGCCGCGGCGGTCTTGGCCTTCGCAGCAGCGGCCGGCTTGGCCTTCGCGGCGGCCGCCGGCTTGGCCTTCGCGGCGCCGGCGGCGGGCTTGGCCGTCGCCGCGCGCGCCGGGCGGCGGGCGGCGGGCGCGGCGGCCGGCTCCGCGGCGTCCTGCGCCGGACCGGACCCCGGGCGCTTGGTGCTGCGCCGCTGCGGACGCGTCCGGGAGAGCCCGGACAGGACGCCCGGCTGATCGTCGGGACTCGGGGTCTTCGGCGGGGTCACGCGGTGCATGTTCCCATGCGCAGCGGGTATCCGCACGGCTCAAGACGCAGCGGCGCGGTGCCGAAACCGCGGGAAGGGCAGAACTCGTCCCCGCGACCTGAAACGAACCCGCGCGTTGGACGTAGAAGTCGATGAGGACGTGCGCGGCCAGGGCAGCGACGCCTTGACTTCACAAAGTAAAGCGGTACCATGGAACATACGTTTGAGGTCTACGTTGGGCCACGTGACGGCCGAGCCGCCCTCGAACCAGTCGCACAGAGCACCATCCCGGGTCTCGCAGGACCCCGGTGAACGAAACGGACACTCATGTCAGTAGTGGAACTGCAGGAACTCGAAGAGATCAAGAACCTCCTGGCCAAGGGCCAGCAGGTCGGCGTGCTCACGTTCGCCGAGATCGCCAAGGCGGTCGCGGAGATCGACCTCGACGAGTCCGACGTCGAGGAGCTCCACAACTTCCTCGAGAAGTCGGAGATCGAGCTGGTCGAGGAGATCGACCCCGCGACGACCGCGGCGAACGCCGTCGAGCGCGCGCCCGACAAGCGGCGCGGCCGCAAGAAGTCGACGGCGCTCGACCTCAAGCCGGACATGACGACGGACTCGCTGCAGCTGTTCCTCAAGGACATCGGCAAGGTCCGCCTGCTCACCGCCCAGGAGGAGGTCGACCTCGCCAAGCGCATCGAGCGCGGTGACCTCGACGCGAAGCAGAAGATGGTCGAGTCCAACCTGCGACTCGTCGTCTCGATCGCGAAGAACTACCGCAACCAGGGCCTGCCGTTCCTGGACCTCATCCAGGAGGGCACGCTCGGCCTCGTCCGCGCGGCGGAGAAGTTCGACTACCGCAAGGGCTTCAAGTTCTCCACGTACGCCACCTGGTGGATCCGCCAGGCGATCGCCCGCGCGCTCGCCGACAAGGCGCGCACGATCCGCATCCCGGTGCACGTCGTCGAGAAGCTGAACAAGATCGGCCGCGCCGAGCGCAAGCTCGTCACGGAGCTCGGTCGCGAGCCCACGGCGGACGAGATCGCCGAGGTCACCGGCATCGATCCCGAGGAGGTGGAGTCGATCAAGCGCTCGGCGCAGGCTCCCGTCTCGCTCGAGAAGCCGGTCGGTGACGAGGAGGAGTCGGAGTTCGGCCAGTTCATCGCCGACGAGCGTGCGGAGTCCCCGTACGAGCGCGCGGCGGAGATCCTGACCAAGGAGGCGCTGCGCGAGGCGCTGGAGAACCTCTCCTACCGCGAGCGTCGCGTCCTCGAGCTCCGCTACGGCCTCGGCGGCGAGCACCCCCGCACGCTCGACGAGGTCGGCCGCACGTTCAACGTGACGCGCGAGCGGATCCGCCAGATCGAGAACCAGTCGCTGAAGAAGCTCCAGTCGCTCGCGGAGGCCCAGAAGCTCCGCGACGTCGCCTAGGCGCGACGCGACACCAGGCAGCACCGAGGGCCCCGGGAGACCGGGGCCCTCGCCGTTCGCGCGGCGCCCCGCCGGACTGGTGTGAACGTCGACGTTCATCCCAGGTAAGGTGCGTTCCATGGGAGCTCGTGGGAGGGTGCTCGCGGCGGTCGCCGCGGTCGCGACGACGCTGATCGCCGCGCCGCTGCCGGCGCACGCCGCGACGGAGATGCGCCAGTCGTTCGACCTCGGCTACGAGCTGCGCAACTTCGCCAAGACGAACGAGCGCGCGCTCGCGCTGACGCTCCTGCCCGACTACCAGGTCCCGCTGCGGACGATCGGGCTGCGCAAGCAGGTCGAGGGCACGCAGATCCTGCTCGAGGACGGCCCGGGTCGCCCGTTCGGCCGCAACTTCCTCGGCAACCTCTGCGGCAACCACATGGACGGCTGCGCCGGCGACGTGCGCCTGGACGACTGGGAGGCCCAGGGCCACGGCACGGTCGAGCCGGTCCTGTGGACGGCGCGCAACGGCTCGACGATCTCCGGGCACGTCTGGGCCACGAAGGCCGGCCCGGCGAAGCGGCCCGGCGTCGTCATCACCAACGGCTCGGTGCAGGCGCCCGAGGAGCTCTACTGGTTCGCCGCCCAGACCCTCGCCAAGGCGGGCTACGTCGTCCTCACCTGGGACCCGCAGGGACAGGGCTACTCCGACACCTTCGGCGAGGGCGCCGACGCCCGCGACGGCTTCCCCTCCCAGGAGGGGCGCCCGTTCTTCGACGGCACCGAGGACGCCCTCGACTTCTTCGTCTCCGGGCCGGCCTCGCCGTACCGGCCGCGCCCCTCCTGCACCACCGGCACCGACCACGGACCCAAGCAGCAGGCGCGGGTCGCCGACGGTCGCAACCCGGCGTTCAACCCGTACCACGCGCTGCTGGACACCAGCCGCATCGGCCTGCTCGGCCAGTCGCTCGGCGCCGGCGCCGTCTCCTACGTCGGCCAGATCGACCCGCGCGTCTCCGCGATCGTCGCGATGGACAACCTCCGCGCCCCGACCAGCGGCCCGGTCTGCACCTCGGCCCCGCAGACGCGCCCGAAGGACCCGCCGCTGACGAAGCCCGCGCTCGGCCTCACCAACGACTACGCGCTGTTCGAGCAGGCCAAGACGAAGCTGCCCGACCCGCGCGCCAAGCAGCAGGCCTCCGAGAAGCTCAGCGCGCTCGGCGTCGACACCGGGTCGCTCGTCGTCCGCGGCGGCACGCACTTCGAGGGCGCGTTCATCCCGAACGCCGCGTTCACCGCGACCCTGCGCGGCAACGACCTCTACGCCTGGTACCTGCGGGCCTGGTTCGACCGCTACCTCAAGGGCGCCCCGGCGGCGGAGCGCGCGCTGACCACCGACCGCTGGCGCGCCGACCCGCTCGCCGCGGCGGTCGACGGGGCCCGCGACGGCAACCAGTTCAGCCAGTACTACTTCAGCCGGCTCGACATCGCCGCGCTCGACGGCCGCGGCCGGATCGCCTGCGAGAACCTCCGCGACGGCTGCGCGACGATCACGCCCGACGGGCTCGCCCCGCGCGACTGGGGCTTCCTGCGCGCCGTGAAGACCCCCGACGGGACCACGGCCCCGGACGCGCCGGTCGACGCCCTCCCGGACGCCGGCGGCCCGCGCGCCGCGAGCAGCTGCCGCGACACCCGGGCGCCCGTGGCGCGGATCACCGCGTCGCGGACGACCGTCACCCGCCGTGGCGTGACCGTGCGCGGCACCGCCCGCGACCGCGGCTGCGGCCCGCGCGGCACCGGCACGGTCGCGATCGTCCGCGTCAGCGTCGCGCGCGTCGTCGGCTCGCGCTGCCGCTCGCTGCGTCAGGACGGCAGCTTCGGCCCGGCCGCCCCGTGCGCCCGCGCGACGTTCCTGCCCGCGACCGGCACCACCAGCTGGCGGTTCGTGCGCCGTGGCCGGCTGCCGCGCGGCAGCTACCGGATCGCGGTGCAGGCGACGGACGCCGCCGGGCGCACCCGGCGCGCCGCCGACCGCGGCAGCGTCCGGCGCCTGCGCGTGCGCTGAGCGCGCCGGCCGCGGGCCTCAAGGATCGGTGCACGCGCGCCGATCCCTGACCCGTGGCCTTCGACATCGACACCGCCCTCGTCCGTCTCGTGGAGTCCGGGGGTCGGACCTGCACCTGAAGGTGCCCTCGGCCCCGATGGTCCGCGTCGACGGCGATCTGCGCCCCCTCGAGGGCCTCCCGGCGCTGGCCGAGGCGGACACGCTCGCCGCGGTCGACCACATGCTCGGCGCCGACGAGACCCGCCGCGCCGAGTTCGCCGCCGACGGCGAGGTCGACTTCTCCTA
Source organism: Conexibacter sp. W3-3-2 (assembly GCF_009707605.1). NCBI lineage: Bacteria > Bacillati > Actinomycetota > Thermoleophilia > Solirubrobacterales > Conexibacteraceae > Conexibacter > Conexibacter sp. W3-3-2. The sequence goes on from NZ_WLYW01000001.1 coordinate 4,482,313, forward strand.
CGCGATCCCGGGCCTCGCGCGGTTCCGCGTCAACGCCTTCCGCCAGCGCGGCTGGTGCTCGATCGTCTGCCGCGCGATCCCGGTCTCGATCCGCACGATCGACGAGCTCGACCTGCCGCCGGTCATCCGCGAGCTCGCCGAGGAGGAGCGCGGGATCGTCCTGCTCACCGGCACGACCGGCTCGGGCAAGTCGACGACGCTCGCGGCGATGATCGACCACATCAACGCCACCCGCCACCGGCACGTGGTGACGATCGAGGACCCGATCGAGTTCCTGCACCAGGACAAGCGGTCGGTCATCAACCAGCGCGAGGTCGGCGTCGACACCGCCTCCTTCAAGCGCGCGCTGCGGCGCGTGCTGCGCCAGGACCCCGACGTGATCCTCATCGGCGAGATGCGCGACGAGGAGACCGTCCAGACCGCGCTGAGCGCCGCGGAGACCGGGCATCTCGTGTTCTCGACGGTCCACACCGTCGACGCCCCGGAGACGGTCAACCGCCTGATCGAGTTCTTCCCGCCGCACATGCACCAGCAGGTCCGGGCGATGATCGCCTCGACGCTGAAGGGCGCGGTGTCGCAGCGGCTCGTCCCCGCCGCGGACGGTCGCGGCCGCGTCGCGGTCTGCGAGGTGCTGCGGATGACCGGGCGCGTGCGCGACATGATCATGGACCCGACCCAGACCGGGAAGCTCGGGGAGGTCATCGCCGACGGCGGCTACTACGGGATGCAGACCTTCGACCAGGCGCTGTTCCACCACCTGCAGGCCGGGCGCATCACGATGGACCAGGCGATGGCGGCCGCCAGCGCGCCGCACGACTTCAAGCTGCTCGTCGCCTCCGACGGGCGCCGCGGAACGACGATGGACGACCTCGCCCAGGCGCAGGCGGCGCGCGACACGCCCGTGGACGCCGCCGCCTCGTTGCGGTGATGTGATCGAGACCGGATCGAGCTTGACCCGGGGATCGCGCCGCGCCACGCTGCGGGCATGAAGACGACGCTGTCGCAGTTCAACGAGATCGAGTCCACGGAGTCCTTCCACCTCCAGAACAGCAAGCTGCTGAAGGTGGAGCTCAACCAGGTGACGATCCAGGCCAAGCTCGGCTCCATGGTCGCCTACCAGGGCGACGTGAGCTTCGAGCACGCCGGGTCCGGTGGCCTGGGCAAGTTCATGAAGAAGGCCGTCACCGGCGAGGGCCAGAGCCTCATGAAGATGAGCGGCAGCGGTGAGGTGTTCCTCGCCGACACCGCCCAGGACATCCACCTGCTCTACCTCGAGAACGACAAGATCACGGTCAACGGCCCGAACCTCCTGGCGTTCGACTCCGGCATCGACTGGGACATCGAGCGGGTCCAGGGCGCCGGCAGCATGATGGGCGGCGGCCTCTTCAACACGTCGCTGAAGGGCACCGGCTGGGTCGCGGTCCTGACCGACGGGCCGCCGGTGCTGCTCGACGTCTCCGCCGCCCCGACGTTCGCCGACGCGCAGGCGGTCGTCACCTGGTCCAGCGGCGTCAGCACGTCGATGAAGACCGACTTCAAGATGAAGAACCTCATCGGCAAGGGCTCGGGCGAGACCGTGCAGATGGCGTTCAGCGGCCAGGGCTGGGTGCTGGTGCAGCCGTCGGAGGGCCGGATCTACGCGCCGCCGACGAGCGGCGGGAGCAACAGCCCGCTCGGCAACCTGCTGGGCAACTAGGCGGGTCCGCGGCTCACGCCGTCGCCGGGGTCACGTCGAGCGTGAACTCCCCGGCGTCGGCGCCGCAGTCGCCGGCGTCCAGCCACGTGGTGCCGTACTCGCGCATCCCCTCGATGATGGGGAGCAGCGCGCGGCCCTTCTCGGTCAGCGCGTACTCGACGCGCGGCGGCACCTCGGGGAACGTGCAGCGCTCGACGATCCCCTCCTCCTCGAGCGCCCGCAGGCGCAGCGAGAGGGTCCGCGGGCTGATGCCCGCGAGCGAGCGCTCGAGCTCGCAGAACCGGGAGCGCCCCTCGGACAGGTCACGCACGAGCAGGAGGGTCCACTTCCCGCAGACGATCTCCGCGGTACGGCAGACGGGACAGGTCTCGTCGACGGCCATGACTCCTAAGACTTTACCAAGTGAAGTGGCGCGCCGGGCCGCGCAGCCTTCGTTGCAGGGGTGGGGAACGCAACCCCGGCCGTCGAAGCGGGTTGGAGGCACTGATGCCGGACCGCCTGACACGCCGACGCCTGCTCGCCACCGGTGCTCTCGCCGGGGCCGCCGCCGTCGTGCCGTCGTTCGGGGCGCCCGGTCCGCTGTGGGCGGCGATGCGCGGCCGCCCGTCGAGCTTCTCGATGGACGTGACCGGCGCCGCCTTCGCCGGCGGCCGCACGACGCGCGTGCTGCGCGCCCCGCACCGCTTCGACCTGCTGGGCGTCCGCGGCGCCGGGGTGCGCGGGGCGGGGCTCGAGGTGCGCGCGCGGCCCCTCGGCGGCGCGTGGTCGCGCTGGGCGCCGCTGGACGTCGCCCGGCACGGCCCCGACGACCGCGGCCCGCTCGCGGCCACCGAGCCGGTCTGGGTCGGTGGCGCGCAGGAGCTGCAGCTGCGCGCCCGCCGGCCGCTGGGCGGCCTGACCGTGTCGTTCGTCGCCGTGCCCGCGGCCGCGCGCTCGGCCGCGACGGCCCGCGCCGCGCGCGTGTCGGCCACCGCCAGCCAGGCCTCCGGCGCGCCGCCGATCATCGGCCGTGACGTCTGGGAGGCGGGCCGCTGCCCGCCGCGCACCGACCCGAGCTACGGCGAGGTCCAGCTGGCGTTCGTGCACCACACGGTCTCCGCGAACGAGTACACCGCCGCGGACTCCGCCGGGATCGTCCTGTCGATCTGCAAGTACCACCGCGACACCAACGGCTGGAACGACCTCGGCTACAACTTCATCGTCGACCGCTTCGGCCAGATCTTCGAGGGCCGCGCGGGCGGGGTCGACCAGGCGGTCATCGGCGCGCAGGCCGAGGGCTACAACCGCGTCTCGACCGGGATCGCGAACCTCGGGACGTTCAGCGACGTGCCGCAGTCCCCGGCGGCGCTCGACGCGATGGCCCGGCTGATCGGCTGGAAGCTCGCGATCCACGGCGCTCCCGTGTCGGGGACCGTGACGGTGACCAGCGGCGGCGGGCGCACCAACCGCTTCCCCAGCGGGCGCGCGGTGACGTTCCAGCGGATCGCGGGCCACCGCGACGGCTGCTCGACCGCCTGCCCGGGCAACGCGCTGTACGCGCAGCTGCCGGAGATCCGCTCGCGCGCCGCGAAGGTCGCACCGAGCCCCGCCGCCGCGGCTGCCGCGCGGCTGACCGTCGCCGCGGCCACTCGGCAGGTCCCGTACGGGCGCAGCGCGCAGTTCTCCGGACGGCTGCTGGGCGCGGACGGCCGGCCGGTCTCCGGCGTGCGGGTCAACCTGCAGAAGCAGGGGGGCTCCGGGTCGTTCACCACGATCGCGCGCGCGACGACCGACGGCGACGGGCGCTGGCAGGCCAGCGCCCTGTGGCGCGCCTCCGGTGCCGTGCGGGCCACCGCGCGCCCGGCGCCCGGTGCCGCGTCGGTGCGCTCGCCGCAGACCACGGTGACGGTCGGGGCGCTCGTGACCGCGAAGGCGGCGACGACCCGCATCCAGGCCGGGCGCACGGTCGCGATCGCCGGGCAGGTCCGGCCGCAGGCGGCGGCGCGCGTCCTGGTCGAGCGGGACGCCGGAAACGGCCGCTACGTCCGCGTCGCCGAGACCGCCCTGCGGGTCCGTCGCGGACGCTTCGCGCAGGCGGTGCGGCTGGCGAAGCCCGGCCTCTACCGGCTCACGGTGCGGACGGGGCCGGCGCGCACCCCGACGAGCGCCGAGCCGCTGTTCGTGCGCGCGGTGCGCGACATCCGCCGGACGCCCGCGCCGACCTCCACGGGCGGCACGGGGGCGACGGCGGGCGGGACGACCGGACCGTCGACGGGCGCCGGGCCGACGGGCAGCTCCGGCGGGGTCAGCCCGAGCCGCTGACCAGCAGGGCGGAGGCCAGCAGGCCGCTGCCGAGCAGGACGACAGTCAGGCGGTGCAGCCGCTCCCGCGTCAGCCACGACCAGCGACGCGTCGCGAGCCACGACCGCATGCCGGTCGCCGCCGTCGCGGCCGTCGCCGCTCCCATCATGCACTGGGCGCACATCGTCGCCCGAGTATTCCAGGCCCGCCTCAGTGGGCGTGATGGTGGTGGTGCCCGCCGCCCGCGGGCAGGGCGTCGACCGGCATCCGCGCCACGAGGACGCTGCTCAGCGCCGTGGTCAGCGGCACGCTGAGGAGCAGGGCGATCGAGCCGACGAGCGTGGCGACGACCGGCTCGGCGATCTCCGGGCTGTTGAGCAGGTCGGCGCCCGAGACCCCGCCCGCGTCGAGCAGCAGCAGCAGCGGCAGCGAGGCGCCGACGTAGGCGAGGACGAGCGTGTGGGTCGTCGCGACGAGGTGGTCACGGCCGACCGAGAAGGCCCCGGCGTAGAGGCCGCGCGCGGTCAGGTCCGGGTTGGCGCGCCGCAGCGCGAGCACGGCGGAGGCCTGGGTGACGGCGGTGTCGGCCAGGACGCCCAGGGCGCCGAGCACCATGCCCGCCAGCACGATCCCCTGGAGCGAGACGCCGCCGGCGGCGAACGCCAGCGCGTTGGCGGTGTCGCCGCCGCGACCGTCGAGGCCGGTGAGGTCGACGAGCAGCTGTCCGAGCAGCGCGGCGACGGCGAGCGAGGCGGCGATCCCCAGGATCGCCGCGAGGCTCTGTGCGGCGAGGCCGTAGGTCAGCAGCACGGTGAGGAACATCACCGCCAGCGCGCCGACGAGGGCGACGAGCAGCGGGGCGGTCCCCTCGAGCATCGCGGGGACGAGGAACTCGACGACGAGCGCGAGGCTCGCGGCGAAGCCGAGCAGCGCCCACAGGCCCTGCACGCGGGCCATGCCGACGAGCAGGACGGCGAAGACGATCGCCAGCCACAGCTGCGGGCCACGGCGCTCCCGGTCGACGTAGGCGTAGGCCTCGGCGGTCGCGCCCTCCGGGATCTCGGCGCGGCTGACGCGGATCCCGTCGCCGGGGTCGAGGTCCGGGGTGACCTCGACCGGGCCGAGCGTGATCCGCGTGCGCTCGCCGCGGTCGGGGCCCTCGTCGACGCGCGCGACGATCGAGCGGCAGGCCTGCCGGGTGCCCGGGCACGCCTCCTCGCGGACCGACACGACCTCGGCCGCGAGCGTCGTGACGCGCTGCACGCGCGGGTCGCCGCCGCGGTCGTCGGGCGCCCACAGCGCGACGAGCCCGACGAGGGTCGCGAGGAACAGCACGAGGACCGCGCCGGCCATCAGCCGGCCCGGACGGGTGTGCAGGAGCAGGCGCCGGGACACGGATCCGTCTTCGCGGTCGGTGGACCCGCCCCTGCATAAAGCGAGAACCGTTCTCATTCCCGCTACGATGGTCGGCGTGTTCGAGGTCTTCGAGCTGCCGTTCGTGCAGCGTGGCGTCTGGGAGGTCCTGCTCCTCGCGATCGGCGCCGGGCTCATCGGCACCTGGGTCGTCCTGCGCGGGCTGGCGTTCTACGCCCACGCCGTCGGCACCGCCACCTTCCCCGGCCTCGTGCTCGCCGACGGGCTCGGCTTCGCCGCGACGCTCGGCGCCGCCGGGACCGGGCTGCTCGTCGCCCTGGGCGTCGGCGCGCTCGGCCGCCAGGCGGCCCGCAGCGGCCGCGACGCCGAGCGCCACGACGCCACCACCGCGCTCGTGCTCTGCGGTGCGCTCGCCATCGGCGTGCTGCTCGCCTCCGACGTCTTCGGCTCCGCCGCGAGCGTCGAGACGCTGCTGTTCGGCAGCCTCCTCGTCATCGACGACGGCGACCTCGTCCTCGCCGGGGTCACGAGCGCCGTCGTGCTCCTCGCCACCGTGCTGCTCGAGCCGCGCTGGCTGGCCACCGGCTTCGACCCGGCGTCCGCCCGTGCCCTCGGCGTCCGCTCCGCGCTCCCCGACGTGCTGCTGCTCGCGCTCGTCGGGCTCGTCGCGCTGTCCGTGCTCTCCGCGGTCGGCGCGCTGCTCGCCACCGCGCTGATCGTCGTCCCGGCCGCCACCACGCGGCTGCTCGTCCGGCGGGTGCGGGCCTGGCAGGTCGCCACCGTGCTGCTCGTCGCCGTCGAGGGGGTCGCCGGACTCTGGCTCTCGGTCGAGACCAACGCGCCCCCCGGTGCGACCATCGCCGTCCTGTCCGGCGGCGCGTTCGTCCTCGCCGCCCTGCTGCGCGCCGGGCTGCGCCGCGGCGTCGTCCGCGCCCGCCCGCTCCCGGAGGTCGCCCGCGCATGAGGACCGTCAGCCCCGCCGAGCCCACCGTCGGCGCCGCTCCCGGCGTGCCGCTGCTGGCCGTCCGCGGCGTCACCGCGGGCTACCGGCCCGCGCCGGCGCCCCCGATCCTCGACGGGATCGACTTCACCGTCGGGGCCGGGAGGCGCGTCGCCGTGCTCGGCCCCAACGGCGGCGGCAAGACCACGCTGTTCCGCGTCCTGCTCGGCGAGCTCGCGCCCCGGGCGGGCACCGTCGAGCTCGCCCGCGCCGCCGTCGTGCCCCAGACCGAGCGCTCGCGGCTGGACTTCCCGGTCAGCGCGCTCGACGTCGCGCTCATGGGCGCGATCTCCCGGCTGCCCTGGTGGCGGCGCCCGGGCCGCGCCGAGCGCGCCCAGGCCCGCGAGGCGCTCGCCGCCGTCGGGCTCGGCGAGCACGTCGACCGGACCTTCGGCGACCTCTCCGGCGGGCAGCGCCAGCGCGTGCTCGTCGCGCGCGCCCTCGTCCAGGACGCGCCGGTGATCCTGCTCGACGAGCCGTTCAGCGGGCTCGACGCCACGAGCGCCGCCCTGCTGGAGGACGTCCTCGCCCGGCTCGCCGCCGAGGGCCGCACGCTCCTCATCGCCACCCACGACGTGCAGCAGGCGCGCGGCTGGAACGACCTCGTGCTCTGCCTCAACCAGCAGCAGATCGCGTTCGGCGCCCCGTCGCTGCTGACCCGCGACGTGCTCGAGCGCACCTACGGCGCCGACCTCGTGGACATCGACTGCGCCCAGCACGGGCCCGAGCGGACCGTCCTGCCCGCACACCACTGCGACCACGACCACGGGCACGACCACCGGCCGTGATCGAGCCGTGGCAGGACCCGCTGATGCAGCGGGCGTTCCTCGAGGTCGTCCTGCTCGGCATCGCCGGCGGGCTGCTCGGCTGCTGGGTCATCCAGTACGAGCTGTCCTACAGCGCCGAGTCGCTGGCGCACGCCCTGCTGCCCGGGCTCGTCCTGTCCGCGCTGACCGGCCTGCCGCTGCTGCTCGGCGGGGCCGCGGGACTCGCGGCCGCCGCGCTCGCCGTCGCGCTCGCCGGCCGGATCCCCGAGCTCGGCCGCGACACCGCGGTCGCGGTCGTCGTGACCGCGATGCTCGGGCTCGGGGTCCTGCTCGCCCTGTCCCCGGACGCACCCCCGCGCCTGCAGGACCTCCTCTTCGGCGACGTCCTGGGCGTGTCCGACACCGACCTGCTCCTCGCCGGCGTGCTCGTCCTCGGGGCGGTGCTCGCGCTCGTCCTCCTGCACGGGCGGCTGCTGGCCGTGGGCTTCGACCGCCTCAGCGCCTCCGCGCTCGGCGTCCGGCCGCTGGCCGTGGACGCGGCGCTGCTGCTGCTGCTCGCCGTCGTGCTGCTCGTCGCCGTGCAGGGCCTGGGCAACCTGCTCGTCATCAGCATCCTCATCGCGCCCGCCACCGCGGCGCGCGCCGTCGGCCGCCGGATGGCGCCGATGATGCTCGCCTCGGCCGCGGTCGCCGTCGTCGGCGGGATCGCCGGCCTGTACGTCAGCTACTACGCGGAGACCGCGGCGGGCGCGTCGATCACGGCCTGCCTCGTGCTCCTCGCCCTCGGCGCCTCGGCGGCCCGGGCGCTGCGCCGCGTGACGGTCGCGCGACCACGCGCCGTCTAGCATCCAGTCGGTGATGTGCCGACGCCGCGCCGCCCTGGGCGCCGGGCTGCTCGCCGCGGTCCTGCTCCCTGCCACCCCCGCCGTCGCGCACGGCATCGACGCCGCCCCGGACCTGCCGGTCCCGTCGTGGCTCTTCGGCTGGGCGGCCGCCATCGTGCTCGTCGTCTCGTTCGTCTGGCTGGGGACCGCCTGGCGCACCCCCAAGCTGCGGCCCGCCGGCCCCGACGCCCCGGGCGCCGACCGCGCGCCGGACGCCGCGGACCCCGTGCCGCTCGCCGTGCAGATCCCGGTCGGGGCGCTCGCCGTCGTGCTGTGGCTGGTGACGATGTGGGCGGGCTGGTCGGGCACCGAGGTCCCGGAGGCGAACCTCGCGCCGACGCTCGTCTTCGTCGTCTTCTGGGTCGGGGTGGCGGTCGCCTCGATCCTGTTCGGCGACGTCTGGTCGACGCTCAGCCCGTTCCGCGCCCTCGGCCGCGGGGTCGGCGCGCTGACCCGCCGGCTCGGGGTGGAGGGCCCGCCCGCCGTCGACTACCCGCAGCGCCTCGGCGCGTGGCCGGCGGCGCTGGGGGTGCTCGCGTTCGCCTGGCTGGAGCTTGTCGCGTCCTCCGGGGACCGGCCCGCGAACATCGCGACCGCCACCGCGATCTACTCCGGCGTGACGTTCGTCGGCATGGCGGTCTACGGCGTCGAGACCTGGCACCGGCGGGCGGAGGCCTTCTCGGTCCTGTTCGGGCTGCTCGCGCGCATCCGCCGGCGCCCCGTGCTGCGCGGACTGGGCGGCTACGACGCCACCCCGGGCATCACCGCCGTCGTGCTCGTCGCGATCGGGACGACGACCTACGACGGGCTCTCGGGCGGCTCGATCTACGCCGACACCGCCCCCGACGTCACGCGCTGGCTCGTGCGCCGCGGGCTCTCCAGCGACTTCTCGTACACGGTCTACGCCGCCGTGCTGATCGTCGTCTGCATCGCGCTGATCAGCGGCCTGTACTGGCTGGCCTGCCGGTCGGCGGAGCGCACCCGCGGCTGGCCGGCCGGGCGCTCCGCCTGGGACGCGTTCTCGCCCTCGCTCGTCCCGATCGCCGCCGCGTACCTCGTCGCCCACTACCTGTCGCTGCTGCTGATCAACGGGCAGCGGCTCCCGGCGCTGCTGTCCGACCCGCGCGGCGCCGGCACCGACTACTTCGGGACCGCGGGGTGGACCGCCGACCCGGGCGTCCTGCCGCCCGAGCGCAACTGGTACGTGCAGGTCGCGATCCTCATCGCGGGTCACGTCGCCGCGATCGTGCTCGCCCACGACCGCGCGCTCGAGCTGTTCGGCGGCGACCACCGCGCCGCCGCCCGCTCCCAGCAGGTGATGCTCGTCGTCATGGTCGGCTTCACCGCACTGGGCCTCTGGCTGCTGTCGAGCCTGTAGGACGCTGTCTCACGACGGTCCCGCTACCGTCGGGGCGTGGCCCACGACCACCACGCCCACGGCGCGCACGACCACGGCCACGACCATGGGCACGGCGGGCACTCGCACGCGATCGATCGCGACGCGGACCGCCGGCTGCTGTGGATCGCGCTGGTCCTGAACCTCGGCTTCGCGCTCGTCGAGGTCGTCGCCGGCGTGCTCGCCGACTCGGTGGCGCTGCTGTCCGACGCCGCCCACATGGTCACCGACGCGGGCGCGATCGCCATTGCGCTCGTCGCCGCCCGGATCGCCGCCCGCCCGCCCGGCGGCCGCTACACCTTCGGGCTCGGCCGCAGCGAGATCCTCAGCGCCCAGCTCAACGGGGCCGCGATGCTCGTGCTCGCCGCGGTGATCGGCACCGAGGCGATCGGCCGGATCACCGACCCGCCCGACGTCGAGGGCGGGATCGTCATCGCCATCGGGGTGGCCGGTGCGCTCGTCAACGGGATCGTCGCCTGGGTGCTCGCGCGGGCCAGCCGGGCCAGCCTGAACGTGCGCGGCGCCGCGCTGCACAACCTCGCCGACCTGTGGTCCTCGATCGGGGCGGCGATCGCCGGCGTGCTCGTCGTCACCGCCGGCTGGGCGGCGGCCGACGGCGTCGCCGCGCTCACCGTCTGCGTGCTCATGCTCTGGGGCGGCTGGGGGCTGCTGCGCGACAGCAGCCGGGTGCTGCTGGAGGGGGCGCCCGACGGCATCGACCCCGACGAGGTCGGACGCGCGCTCGCCGCCCGCCCGGGCGTGCGCGAGGTGCACGACCTCCACGTCTGGGAGGTCACCTCGGGCTTCACCGCGCTCGCCGCGCACGTGCGGGTCGCCCCGGGGGACGACTGCCACGCCCTGCGCCGCGAGCTCCAGGCGTTCCTGCGCGACCGCTACGGCCTCGAGCACACGACGCTGCAGGTCGACCACGAGCACCGCGACGAGCTCGTGCAGATCGACGGCCTGCCGCGGCACTGACCGCGCCGCCACCGCGATGCGCGGCGAGCGACCCGCTCAGCCGTCGGTGCAGTCGCCGCAGGTGCCGTGCAGCACGATCTCGTGCTCGGTGACGTCGAACGCGACGCGGTCGGCGACGCGGTGGATCGCGCGCTCCAGCTCGTCGTCCTCGAACGGCGTCACGTCACCGCAGCCGTCGCAGACGAGGTGGTGATGGTGGTGGTGCCCGTCGGGATGGTGCGCCTCGTACCGGGTGATGCCCTGCCCGACCTCGATCCGCTGCACGAGCTTCAGCTTCTCGAGCTCGTCGAGCACGCGGTACACGCTCGCCCGGGCCACGCGCCGGGAGCCGTCGCGCAGCCGGTCCTCGATCTCGAACGCCGACAGCGCACACGGCTGGCGCCCCAGCAGGTCGATCACGGCCTGTCGCGCCCCGCCACGGCGGTACCCGGCGTCGGCGAGCCGGTCGGCCGCGAGCTGCGCCCAGGGGATCTCGGGGACGGGATGACCCATCCCCTGATGGTAGGCGACCCGTCAGAGGCCCGGCCAGCGGCGGGTCACGAAGCCGTCCGTGCCGCGGTCCATCGGCTGCCAGCGCGTCCCGGCGCGCTTCTGGCCCGAGGTGTCGAACCGGATGCCGGCGACGACGAGGAACGTGTGGTCGGCGTTGGCGTACACGGTCAGCCACGACCCGGTCCCCGCCGCCCCCCACGACTCGAGCTCGCCCGAGGTCATGGTGCGCTCGAGCAGGCCCGCGCCGCGCAGCGCGTAGCCGACGGAGCCCGAGCAGTCGTAGGCGTCGTCCTCGAAGCTGCGGTGCCCGCCCCCGTAGCGGTAGGGGGTCCGGGCGATCGCGTTGCCCGCGGCGATCAGGTCGACCACCGCCTGCGGCGCCCCGGCGGGCGCCACGGCGAGTCCCTCCGCGGTGATCGTCGCGACCTGGGCGGGCGTGCGCGGCGCCCCGGCCGCGGCGGCGGGGGAGGCGGTCGTCGTCTCCGGCGGCACCGCGATCGGCGCCGCCCCGCCGCTGGACGCGGCGGCCCGCAGCGCGGTGATCGTGCGGCGGCCCGCGACGCCGCTGGGGTCCAGTCCGGCCGCGCGCTGGAACGCCTGCACCGAGCGGACCGTGTGGCGCGCGTAGGTGCCGGTGATCGGCGTGCGGAACCCGGCACGGTTCAGCAGCCGCTGCAGCTCGCGGACGTCGCGGCCGCGGACGCCGTGGCGCAGGCCGCGGCTGCCGAGCGTCGACGGGGTGGCGGCGACCGCGCTCGCCACGGGCGAGCCGACGACCGCGACGAGCGGCCCGGGGGCCGGGACGGCGAGTGCCGCGCCGGACACGGCGAGCCCCGCCAGCAGGGCGAGGGGACGGCGGCAGAGGACGCGCGGGCGGACCATGGTCGGGGCTTCGTCGGACCCCTCCCGGCTCCCGGCGGGGTCCGCGCTCTGCACGGGGTCATCGGCCCGAACCTGCAGCCACGCAGGGAAAAGCTGCAGCCCGGACGGACTGCAACGACCGTTGCAGTCGGCAGGAAGGTGTCCGCGTCACGCAGAACCGCCCACCATGCGCAACCGCCAGCTGCACGCCGCGCTCGCGGCGTTCGCCGAGGAGGCCGCCTGGCAGCTCGCCGCGGCGGCCCAGGACGGCGCGGAGGTCCCGTTCGAGATCGTCGAGTCCGGCGGGCACCGTCGCGACACGCCGCTCTACTGCTACCGGCCGCTCACCGCCGACTTCATCCGCGAGCGGCTCGGCCTGCTCGGGCGGCTCCCGAGCTACCTGCCCGCCGTCCACGCGCTGTCGGCCGCGGGCGGTCTCGACGCGTACCTGGCGGCGCACGGGGAGGAGCGCTGCGCCGCGGGCGGCCGCGCCCGCGCCGAGACCGCGCTGCGCGTCTTCCTCACGACCGTGTTCGCGGACTCCACGGACTTCCAGCTCCTGCCCGAGCGGCTCGACCGCGCGGTCGAGGACCTGGTGCGCCGCAGCGGCGAGGGACGCACGCTCACCGAGGTCGCCGTCCCGATCCTCGGGCTGCGCCTGCTCGGCGAGGAGCTGGCCCTCGGGGACGGGCTGCTGCTCGCGCGCGGCGATCTGCTCGAGGACGTGCCCTCCGACGCCGCGTGGCCGCGCAGCGGCGACGAGCCGCACACGGTCGCGCTGCTGAGCTGGGAGGCCGCGCCCGGGGACGACGCGCCGCTGGACCACGCGCGGGTGCGGCTGCGCCGCCTGCTCGTCGCCCTGCGCCTGTACGACGACGCCGCGTTCGCGTGCGGCGCGGCCGCGTGGGCGCGGACCGGTGGCGGCGCCTGGCACGGCGTCCCGCTGGGCCTGCCCGGCCGTCCACCCGCCGCGGTCGGCACGCTGCCCTGCACGGTCACGCCCGACGAGGAGGACGAGCTGCGCGCGTTCTGCAGCCTCGTCTCGCGGCGCACGCCGCGCAGCGGCCCGCTCGCGTGGTCGCTGGCGCGCTTCGAGCAGGGCTGCCTGCAGGCCGATCCGGCCCACGCGCTGACCGATCACCTGCTGGCGCTGCGCGCCCTGCTGGAGCCCGAGGGCCCGTCCGCCGGACGGCTGGCGCCGCGCGTCGCGGTGCTCTGCGCCGACGCGGCCGGCCGGACCGCGCTGCGCGACCGGATCGCCGCGATCGTCGACCTCGAGCGCGCGGCGGTCGCCGGGACCGCGCCCGCGGCCCTGGACCTCGGGGGCGTCGCCGCCGAGCTCGCCGAGCACCTGCGCGCGATCCTGCGCGACGTGCTCTGCGGCCACCTCGACCCCGAGCTGCGCGAGCTCGCCGAGCGGCTGCTGGCCCAGGACGGCTTCGAGCAGCCGACCGTGGCCTGACCCGGCCGCGCGCTCAGCGCGTGCCGGGAGCGGGCGCGGGGGCGCCCGGCCCCTCCAGCGGTCGCACCGGGGGCCGCGGCGCGATCGCGCGCGAGCGGCGCTCGGTCCGCACGCCCGCGACCGCCGCGACGACGGGCACGGCGACGACCGCCCCGCCGACCCCGGCGAGCGTGCCGCCGCAGCCCAGCGCGACGAGCACGACGACCGGGTGCAGCGAGACGCTGCGGCCGACCAGCAGCGGGAACAGCGCGTTGCCCTCCAGCTGCTGCACGAGCACGACCGCGCCGAGCACGATCAGCGCGTCCGTGAGGCCGCCGAAGCCCAGCGCGACGAGCACGGCGACGAGCCCGGAGACGATCGCCCCGACGACGGGGACGAACGCGAGCACGAACGTCAGGACCGCGATCGGCAGCGCCAGCGGCGCCCCGACGAGCGCGACGGCGAGCCCGATCCCGATCGCGTCGACCGTCGCCACGAGCGCCTGGGCGCGGATGAACCCCGACAGCGACGCGAACGCGGCTCGTCCGTCCTGGTCGATCTCCAGCCGCCGCTCCGGGGGCAGCAGCCGCACGAGCGAGCCCCACAGGCGCGGGCCGTCCTTGAGGAAGAAGAAGACGAGCACGAGCGCGAAGATCGCCGCGCCGACGAGGCTCGCGGCCGCGAGCGCGACCCGGAACGCGCCCGAGCCGATCTCCCGGGCGTTGTCGTGCAGCGCGTCGGCCGCCCCGTCGACCGCCCGCTGCGCGTCCTCGCGGGTGATGCCCAGGCCGCCGAGCTCCGACGGCAGGTTCGCGGCGCCCGAGCGCACGCTGTCCTCGAGGTCGCCGGCCTGCGTGACCGCCGGCACGACGACGAGCGCGAGCAGCAGCGCGAGGCCCGCGAGGAGCAGCAGGAACGTCGCGGTCGCCGCGCCCGCCGCGCCCCAGCCGCGCCGGCGCAGCGCGGCGGTCAGCGGCCACAGCGCCGAGGTGACGAGCAGCGCGACGACGAGCGGCAGCGTCACGACCTGCAGCCGGAACGCCACCCAGCCGAGCGCGACGACCGCGGCCGCCAGGACGAGCAGCCGCCACGCCCAGGCGGCGGCCACGTCCAGGCGCGGCGGGACCGCCGGACGGGCCGCGATGGTCCCGTCGCCCGCGGCCCCCTCGGGGGGCGTCGGCTCGTGCAGCACGCCCCCAGGATGCCCGGGACCGAGCGCCGCTACGCCAGACCGGCGGCCTGCGCGAGCAGTCGCTCGCGCTCGGCGTCGCTGGCGAACAGGTGCTGCTGCACCCGTGCGAGCCCGCCGATGTCGTGCACGTCGCCGTCGAGCTGCGGGACGAGCACGGGGTCGCTGACCCGCAGCTCCTCCTGCAGCCGGGCGATCGCGCGGCGGTCGCGGCGGGCGAGCGCCTGCGCCTCCGCGTAGGTCTTGGCGACCTTGCCGGCGAGCGAGCCGCCGAGCCCCTCGGTCAGGGACGCGGTCAGCGCCGGGACGTCGACCTCCTCGTCGCCGGCACCGGGCGTCACGCGATTGACGATCAGCCCCCCGAACGGCATCCGCGCCTCGTCGAGCTTGCCGCGGAAGAAGATCGCCTCGTCGACCGGCTCGCGCTGGGGGGAGGTGACGATGAGGAACGTCGTGCCCGGGTCGGCGAGCAGGGCCTTCACCCCGGACGCCCGCTCGGTGAAGCCGTCGATGATCCCGCCGAGCGCCCGGAAGAAGACGCTGAGGTCCTGGAGCAGGTCGACGCCGGTGACGCGCTTGAGCACGCTGAAGACGACCCCGGTGCCGCGCGCGGCGACCTTCGCCGCGATCCCGGACGGGGCGAGGAAGAGCTTCAGCGCCCGGCCCTCGAAGAAGCTCGTGAGCCGGTCCGGGGCGTCGAGGAAGTCCAGCGCGTTGCGCGACGGCGGCGTGTCGAGGATCACCACGTCGTAGTTGCCGTCGCGGTCGAGCTCGTAGAGCTTCGCGATCGCGGTGAACTCCTGGGTGCCCGCGACCGCCCCGGAGAGCTCCTGGTAGATGCGGTTGTCGAGGATCTCGCGGCGGGTGCGCTCGTCGGGGGAGAGGCGCTCGATCAGCTCGTCGAAGGTCCGCTTGGCGTCGAGCATCATCGCCCACAGCTCGCCCTGGACCTCGACACCGGCCTGCGCGAACAGCGCCGGGTCGACGCGGTGCGGCTCGTTGCCGAGCTCCTCGAGCCCGAGCGCGCTCGCGAGCCGCCGGGCGGGATCGATCGTCACGACGGCGACCCGCTTGCCCTCGGCGGCGAGGCCGAGCGCGATCGCGGCGGACGTCGTCGTCTTGCCGACCCCGCCGGAGCCCGCGACGATGCAGACCCGCTTGCCCTCGAGGCGGCGCGCGACGCTCACGACGCCACCGCCGCGGCCGTCCGCTCCAGCCGACGGCCGAGCAGCCCGCCGAGGCCGTCGAGCTGGGCGGGGGAGAGGTCGCCGTCGCCGGCGAACGGCAGCGTCACCACGGGCACGTCGCTGCCCTGCAGCGCGCGACGCAGCCGCCCGAGCTGGGCCTGCTGCTCGCGGCTGACGTCGTGCGCCCGGCGCACGGCCCGCGCGACCGGGGCCGGCGCGGCGGCGCTCGCGCGCTCCACCTCGGGGCCGGTCAGGCGCGCGGCGCGCACCGCGTTGGCGACGACGAGCGCGGGCTCGGCGCCCAGGACGCGGCGCAGGTCGTCGCGGAGCATGAGCGTCTCGCCGACGGGCAGCTCCTCCGCGGTGGTGACGGCGAGCACGGCGGTGCGGCGGGGATCGAGCAGCATCTCGCTGATCGTACGGCCCTGTCGGGCGATCGGACCGACGCGCGCGGCGTCCGCGAACGTGCGGGGGGCGTCGAGCAGCGCGACGGCGTGCCCCGTGGCCGGTGCGTCGACGACGACGAGGTCGTACGGGCGGGCGCCGGGCGTGCGGCGCGTGTCCTGCGCGAGCTCCCAGATCTTCCCGACGGTCAGCAGCTCCCGGAACCCCGGCGTGGCGGCGGCCAGGTAGGCGAACGCGCGGCTGCCGGTCAGCACGTCGGCCATCGCGCGCACCGGCAGCTGGTCGGCGAGGTACTCGCGCAGCGCGGGCTCGGCGTCCACGGAGACGTGCGCGAGCCCGTCGGTCAGCGGGCGCTCGCGGAAGACGTCGGCGGGGCCGAGGCCGAAAGCGCGGGAGACGTGGTCGCGGGCGGCGACCTCGACCAGCGCGACCCGCCGGCCACGCCGCGCCGCGTGCAGCGCGAACGCGGTCGCGACCGTCGTCTTGCCGACCCCGCCCTTGCCCGTGACGACCACGAGCCGCCGGTCCAGCAGCGGCAGGTCGCTCACTCGCCGTCCCAGTAGTCGACGGGCTCGACGCGGAAGCACTGCCCGGCGATCGCGATCTTCCCCGAGCGCGGGTAGTGCACGACGTCCGCCGGGACCCGCGTGCCCCACGACAGGTACGTCATGCCCTGCGGCCCGCCGCGCAGCGCGTGCGCGACCGTGGTGCCGGGCGGGCGGGCCAGCACCGAGCCGGCGCGCAGCGGCACCTCGTCGTCGCCGAGCAGCGCGTGCCCGTCGCCGTCGAGCACGACGAACAGCTCCTCCTCGGCGCTGTGCCAGTGCGGCGGGCAGCTCAGGGCCCCGGGCGCGATCCACGTGTGCCGCAGGCCGGTGCTGCGGGCGCCGAGATGCTCGCCCAGGCGCCGCTCGACGCCCTCGTACCCGGGGCGGTCGTAGCGCTCGGCCGCGACGTCGTCGCGGTGCGCGACGGTCGCGGGCCGCGTCAGCTCGGGCCCGCCGGCGGGCATCGGCAGCGGACCCGCCGCCACCTCCGCGGCGTACGGGTCGGCGACCTCGGCGGGCAGCCAGCGCGGCCCGACGCGCATCACGCCCGCGTGGGGGAGCCAGGTGAGGTTCGTGTCGCTCGCGGGCCCGAACACGAGCACGTCGAGGCCGTCGGGGCCGGCGATCAGCGTGTGCGCCTCCGCGTGGACGCGGTGCAGCAGCACGTCGCCGTCCGCGATCGCGTGCGTGCGGCCGTCCTGCCAGCTCAGCCCGCCGCCCGCGAGCACGTAGACGAGCTCCTCCTCGTCGCCGTGCACGTGCGCCGGGGTCGTCCGGCCGCCGGGCGGGACGACGAACCGCGTGACGCCCGCGCCCACCGCACCGATGTCCCGCGCGAGCCGCTGCTCGTGGCAGCGCAGCTCGCCGGCGGCGACGGCGACGGTCGCGACGGCGTCCCGGTGCGTGACGTTGGGATGCCCCTCGCACTCCATCCGGCGCCGACGCTATCGCACGCGTCACGGAAGGAAACATCGCGTGCAGGGCGAAAACACGGGGCGGAGCAGCCTCCAGCCGGGGGGCTGCGCACCGTTTCAGCCATCGGAGCCACCGTGGAGAGCGTGGAGCACAAGCCCAAGGTCATCGTCTTCGCGAACCAGAAGGGCGGCGTCGCGAAGACGACGACGACCCTGAACCTCGCCGTCGCGTTCGCGGAGCGCGGCCACCGCGTCCTGTGCGTGGACATGGACCCGCAGGGCAACCTGACGATGTCGCAGGGCATCGACCCCGACGGGCTCGAGCAGTCGATGTTCGACGTCCTCGTCCACCAGCTGCCGATCCGCGAGATCATCCGCAAGCGCGAGATCGACGTCGCGTGCGCCTCGATCGACCTCGCCGGGGCGGAGATCGCGATGTCGACGATGATCGGTCGCGAGCGCGCCCTGGAGAAGGCGTTCCGCGCGATCAAGGACGACTACGACTTCATCTGCATCGACACGCCGCCGAGCCTCGGGCTGCTCACGATCAACGCCCTGACGGCCGCGGACAAGGTGATCGTCCCCGTCCAGTGCGAGTATCTCTCCATGCGCGGGCTGATCCAGCTCCAGAACACCCTCGCGATGATCCGCGAGAACCTCAATCCGCACGTCGAGATCGAGGGGATCCTCCCCACGCTGATGGACACCCGCACGGTGCACGCCAAGGAGGCGATCGAGATCCTCGAGGAGAACTTCGGGGATCGCGTCTTCGCCTCGCGGATCAAGAAGACGGTCCGCTTCGCCGAGGCGCCCGTGAAGGGGATGTCGGTGCTCAAGTACGAACCGGACGGCATGGCCGCCCAGTCCTATCGCGATCTCGCGAAGGAGGTCCTCACCCATGGAGAGCGGTAAGCGCGCGTCGATGCGGGAGGGCCCCCTCGCGGCCCTGTTCCGCAAGACCGAAGAGGTCCAGGAGAACATCGCGCGCGCCGAGGGCGCCGCGACCGAGCCGCAGGCGCCGCAGGCGTCCGCGCCCGTCCCGCCGCCGCAGGCCGCGGTGCCGGCGCCCGCGCCGGCCGCGCCCGCGCCGATCCCCGGACAGCAGGAGCTCGCTCCCGCCCCGGCGACGCCGGCGGCCCGCGCCCAGGCCGGTGCGCGGGGGGACTACCCGCACCCCTCGCTCGGCGCCGTCCCGGCCGAGCCGCAGGCGCTGCCCGTCCCCGAGCCCGCGCCGCTGCCCGTCGCCGAGCCGTTCGCGGCCGCCGACCCGTACGCGCGGCAGCCCGCCACGCAGGCGCCGCACACCGTGGCCCCGGACGTGACGCCGCCGCCCGCCCCGATCCAGCACGACCCGTACGCCCGCGACCGCGGCTCGGCGTGGGGCTCGGCGCAGCCGGTCGGCCAGCCGGTCATCCGCGTGGTCGGCGTCGGTGGCGCCGGCGTCAACGCGGTCAACCGCATGGTCGAGGCGGAGGTCGAGGGCGTCGAGTTCATCGCCGTCAACACCGACGTGCAGTCGCTGCAGCAGTCGACCGCCGACATCACCCTGCACATCGGCCCGCAGATCACGCGTGGCCTCGGTGCGGGCTCCAACCCGGAGCTCGGTCGGGCCTCCGCGATGGAGGAGTACGACAAGGTCAAGGCGCTGCTCAAGGGCTCCGACATGGTCTTCATCGCGGCCGGTGCCGGTGGCGGCACGGGCACGGGCGCCGCGCCGGTCGTGGCGCGCATCGCGCGGGAGATCGGGGCCCTCACGGTCGGGATCGTCACGAAGCCGTTCGGCTTCGAGGGCAACCGCCGGATGAAGGCCGCCGACATGGGCGTCGAGGCGCTCGGCGACGAGGTCGACACGCTGATCGTGGTGCCGAACAACCGGCTCCTCGACGTCCTCGACAAGAAGATCTCGATGGTCGACGCGTTCCGGGTCGCCGACGACGTGCTGCGTCAGGGCGTCCAGGGCATCTCCGATCTCGTCACCCTGCCCGGGCTCATCAACCTCGACTTCGCGGACGTCCGCACGATCATGTCGGAGGCCGGCAACGCGCTGCTGGGCATCGGCATGGGCGACGGGGAGGACCGCGCGCTCGAGGCCGCCCAGCAGGCGGTCAGCTCGCCGCTGCTGGAGACGAGCATGGAGGGCGCCCGCAAGATCCTGCTGTCGATCACCGCCGGCCGGGACCTCTCGCTGTGGGAGGTCAACGAGGCCGCCAAGGCGGTGGCCGAGGCCGCGCACCCGGAGGCGAACATCATCTTCGGCGCGATGGTCGACGAGAAGCTCGAGGACCAGGTCTGGGTCACGGTCGTGGCGACCGGCTTCGGCGACACGCCGGGGCGGCCCGCCGCCCGCCGTCCGATCGAGGAGCCGCGGGGCGAGCCGCGCGTCGAGCGCCGCACGGCGAGCGGTCGCACCGGCGAGTTCCGCGCGGTCGACACGCGCCGTCCCGGGCGCAGCTCGGGAGGCCTCGGCGTCGGCGAGCTCGACGTCCCGGAGTTCATCCCCCGCGGGTGATCTGACCGGACGGTCAGTCGCGACGCACGCCGCGACGGATCCGGCTATATTCACAGTCCGTCTCCTGAGGGGGAGAGCGTGCCGTCGGCCCCGGAACCCGCGTTCCGGGGCCGATGTCGTTCCGGGACGGTTTCCTGGGAGGATGCCGCGATGCCCAGCCGCGGAGTCGTCGCCGCCGGACACCCGCTCAGCGCGGAGGCCGGTGCGCGCGTGCTGCGCGAGGGCGGCAACGCGGTGGACGCCGCGGTCGCCTCGATGCTCACCTCGTTCACGGCCGAGCCGCTGCTCACCGGGCCGGGGGCGGGCGGCTACCTGCTGGTGGCCGGACCGGGGGTCGAGCCGGTGCTGCTGGACTTCTTCGTCGCCGCGCCCGGGCAGGGCGGTGGTGACGCGCCGCGCGCCGCGCTGCTGCCGGTCCACGTCTCGTTCGGCGACGCGGAGCAGGTCTTCAACGTCGGGCCCGCGTCGATCGGCGCGTGGGGCATGCCCGCCGGGCTGGCGACCGCGATCGACCGCTGGGGCACCGTGCCGCTGGCGGACCTGTGCGCCCCGGCGGCCGCACACGCCCGCGCCGGCGTGCCGCTGAACGCGCCGCAGGGCTACGTGTCGGAGATCCTCGAGGCGATCCTCGTCTCGACGCCCGAGGCCGCGGCGCTGTTCGCCCCCGGGGGCCGGGCGCTGCGCGAGGGCGACGTGTTCGCGTTCCCGGAGCTCGGCGACGCGATCGAGCGGCTGGGGGCCGAGGGCGCGGAGCCGTTCTACACCGGGGAGATCGCCCGGCGCGTGCTCGCGTGGCTGGCCGACCGCGGGGCAGTGCTCACCGCGCAGGACCTCGCCGACTACGGTGCGATCGCCCGCGAGCCGGTGCGGGTCGCCTACCGGGGCCGGGAGATCGCGACGAACCCGCCGCCGTCGGCGGGCGGGGCGCTGATCGCGCTGGCCCTCGCGACGCTCGAGCGCGACGACCGCGCCGGGGCACCCGGGCCGGCCCGGCTCGTCGAGGTGATGGAGGCCGTGCAGGCGCGGCGCACGCCCGCCTTCGTGGAGGGCCTGGACCGTCCCGGCTTCGCGGAGGAGCTGCTCGCCACGCAGCTCGGCTCCACCACGCACGTCTCGGTCCTCGACGGCGACGGACTGGCGTGCGCGATCACCGCCACCAACGGGGAGGGCTCGGGGATCGTCGTCCCGGGCACCGGCATGCACCCGAACAACATGATGGGCGAGGAGGACCTCAACCCGCTGGGCTTCCACGCCTTCCCACCCGGGCGGCGGATGCCGTCGATGATGGCGCCGACCGTGGTCCGCGGCGACCGCGGCGTCGAGCTGGTCCTCGGCAGCGCCGGGTCCAACCGCATCCGCTCGGCGATCCTCCAGACGGTGATCGGGGTCGTCGACCGCGGCCTCGACGCGCAGGAGGCGGTGGTCGCGCCGCGGCTGCACTTCGAGGACGACACCGTCTACGCGGAGCCGGGGATCGACCTCGACGCGCTGCGCGCCGCGGGCCGCACCGTCGCCCCGTTCCGGGCGCGCAACCTCTTCTTCGGGGGCGTGCAGGCGGTCCAGCACGACCCGGACAGCGGTCGCACGACCGCGGGCGGCGACCCGCGCCGCGGCGGCGCGGCGGTGCACGCATGACCCGTCGGGGGCTCGTCGCCGCGCTGGCGCTGGGCGCCGTGCTCGCCGGGTGCGCGGGCGGCACGCCGTCCCCCGACCTCTTCGTCGTCGAGCGCAGCGGCACCAACCCCGGGGCGCAGCTGCGCCTGCGCGTGACCGACGGCGGCTTCGTCAGCTGCAACGGCGGCCCGGAGCGGGCGATCAGCTCCGACCAGCTGATCGACGCGCGCGACATCGTCCGCGACCTCAACGACGACGACCGCGAGGACACCCCGGGCCTGCTGCGCACCCGCCCGTCGCTGCCGCCGCGTCCCGGGTCGCAGCTGCGCTACGTCGTGCGCGCCGAGGACGGCAGCGCCCGCTTCGCCGACAACGCCGCCGACGCCCCGGAGGCGTACCTGAAGCTCGCGGCGCTCGTGCGCGCCCTCGCCAAGGGCCCCTGCGGCCTGCCGCGCTAGGGCCATCAGCGCGGCTTCTCCCCGTCCCCAGAAGACCGACTGGCGCCGCCGGTCGCGCGGTGGGATCGTGCACCGGTGTCCCGCCGCCACCTGTTCGTGCTCGCCGTCCTGGCCGCGACCTGGGGTGCCTCCTACCTGTTCATCAAGGTCGGGCTGCGGGACTTCTCCAGCTCGTTCCTCGTCTTCGCCCGCACCGCGCTCGCCGCCGCCGTGCTCGCGCCGATCGCGTACCGGCGCGGGGCGCTGCGCGAGCTGCAGGGCGCGTGGGGCGCGATCGTCGTGCTCGCCGTCGTCCAGGTCGCGGTGCCGTTCCTGCTCATCACCGAGGGCGAGCACCACATCCCCAGCGCGCTCGCCGGGATCCTCGTGGCGTCCGCCCCGATCTACACGGCGCTGCTGGCGCTGCGCTTCGCCGAGAGCGAGCGCGTCACCGGCTGGGCGCTGGTCGGGATCCTCGTCGGGATCGTCGGGGTCGTGCTGCTGTTCGGCGTCGACCTGTCGGGGGACACGGAGACGCTGCTCGGCGGCCTGATGGTGCTCGTGGCCAGCCTCGGCTACTCGGTCGGCGCGCTCTACCTCAAGGCGCGGCTCGGGACGCTCCAGCCCGCCGGCATCGCGACCGCGACGATGGGCGTCAGCGCCCTGCTGCTGGCGCCGTTCGCGCTCGTGTCGTTCCCGAGCACCGCGGGCGCCGACAGCGTCGCGGCGGTGCTCGCGCTCGGCGTCCTCGGGACCGGCGTGGCGTTCCTGCTCTTCTACTCGCTGATCAGCGAGCTGGGCGCGTCGAAGGCCTCGCTCGTGGCCTACCTGGCGCCGGTCTTCGCGGTCCTCTACGGCGTGACGCTGCTGGGCGAGGCGATCTCCGTCGCGACGGTCGCCGGGCTGGCCCTGATCCTCGGCGGCAGCTACCTCGGGGCGGGCGGTCGGCCGCCCCGGTGGCTCAGCCGAACCGGACCTTCCCGTTCGACTTCGCCCGGACCTGCGCGCGCTCGATGAAGTCCAGGCGCTTGGTCGCCGCGCGGAACAGGCGCGTGACGAGCCGCAGCCGGGCGTTCTCGGAGCGCAGCTCCAGCAGCGCCTGCTTGGCCTCGAGGCCGAAGTCGACGGTCGCCGCCATCTCGTAGGCGTCCATCGCGTCGAGCTCGTCGCGCTCGAGCTCCTTCTCGGTCGCCTCGCGGACGAGCTCGGCGTACGCCTCGTGCGCGGCGGCGGCCGCGTCGGCGTCCGCGTCCTCGGGCTCCTCCTCCTCGAACCGCACGTCCCCGGTCGGGTAGGGCACGTCGGCGGTGCGCTCCAGCAGCTCGAACACGCGCGTGCCGCGGGTGAGGATGTTCACGCGGCCGTCGTCGAACCGCTCGAGCACCTGCTCGATCCGCATCGCGCAGCCCGCGGTCCGCAGCCCGTCGTCGCCGGACCAGACGATCCCGAACTCGCCCTCGCCCTCCAGGCACTGGGCGATCATCGTCCGGTAGCGCTCCTCGAAGATGTGGAGCGGGACGAGCTCGTTCGGCAGGGCGACCATGCCGAGCGGGAAGAGCGGGAATTGGTGCTGGACGTCTCCGGGCATGACCTCCGCACCGAGTCTAGTCGTAGGACCCATGATGTCTTCGCGCCCATCCACCGCCATCGTCTGGTTCCGCCGTGAGCTGCGGGTCCACGACCTGCCCGCGCTGCACGACGCGCGCGCCGACCACGACCGCGTCGTGCCGGTGTTCGTGCTCGACCCGCGCCTGATCGGCGGGCGCTTCGCGTCCGGTCCGCGGACGCGGTTCATGCTCGACTGCCTCGCCGAGCTCGACGACGCGCTCGGGCAGCGCAACTCCGGGCTCGTCGTCCGCGAGGGCGACCCGGCGACGGAGCTCGTCGACGTCGCCCGCGAGGCGGGGGCCGACGCGGTGCTGTGGACGAGCGACGCGGCGCCGTACGCCCGGGCGCGCGACCGTCGGGTCACCGAGGCGCTGCGCGAGGCGGGCATCGAGCCGGTCCCGTGCCCGGGCAGCTACTGCGCCGACGTGTCGAAGCCCCGCACCGGGGGTGGCAAGCCGTACGCGGTCTTCACGCCGTTCTCGAAGGTGTGGGAGACGCTCCCGCGTCGCGAGGTCCACGGCACCCCGCGCGATCTCGGCGGGCTGCCGTCGGGCCTGCGCAAGGGCCGGCTGCCATCGCTCCAGGCGCTGGGCCTGACCGACGAGGTCCCCGAGCCCGTCGTCGCCCCCGGCGAGCGCGCCGCGCGGGCGGCGATGCACGACTGGCTGCGCGGGCCCGTCGACGACTACGCCGACCTGCACGACCGGCTCAGCGGTGGCACGAGCGTCATGTCGCCGTACCTGCGCTGGGGCTGCGTCTCGCCGCGCGAGATGGAGGTCCTCGCCCGCGAGCGCGACACCGACGGGGCGCGCGCGTACGTGCGCCAGCTCGCCTGGCGGGACTTCTACGCCCACGTGCTGCTGCACCACCCGGACAACCTGCGCCACGAGTACCAGGAGCGGTTCCGCAAGCTCAGCTGGGACGACGACGAGGAGCTGCTCGACGCCTGGCGCGAGGGCCGCACCGGCTTCCCGATCGTCGACGCCGGCATGCGCCAGCTGGCGCGCACCGGCTGGATGCACAACCGCGCCCGCATGGTCGTCGGCTCGTTCCTGACGAAGGACCTGCACCTCGACTGGCGCGCCGGGGAAGCGCACTTCGAGCGGCTCCTGCTCGACGCCGAGCCGTCGCAGAACAACGGCAACTGGCAGTGGATCGCCTCCACCGGCGTCGACCCCGCCCCGTACTTCCGCCGCATCTTCAACCCGGTGCTGCAGTCCAAGAAGTTCGATCCTGACGGCGACTACCTGCGCCGCTGGGTGCCCGAGCTCGCCGACGTCCCGGACGCCCGGATCCACGAGCCGTGGACGATGAGCGACGCCGAGCAGGAGCGCGCGGGCTGCGTCATCGGCCGCGACTACCCGTCCCCGGTCGTCGACCACAAGCACGAGCGGCAGGTCGCGATGGACCGCTACCGCGCGGTGGGCGAGGGCTGAGCGGCGTAGTCTTCCGCGCCGTGCGCGCGGAGTACGAGCAGCAGTTCCACCGGGCCGGCCTCCCGCTGCTGATCGAGGACCGGGAGGCCGACACCGACATCTGGAACCGCGCGTTCCCCCTGCTGGCGCTCGTGTTCCTCGCGCAGGTGTTCAACGGCCTGAACTTCGACTGGGGCGTCGCCGCGAACATCGCGTCGGTCTTCGGATCGCTCGCCGTGATCCTCGTCGGGGTCGCGCTCGTCAACCGCTTCCGCGGCCGCGAGATGCTCGCGATCCCCGAGTCGCTCGGCCGCGCCGAGCTCGCCGCGTTCGTCGTCCTGCCGTCGCTGCTGCCGCTGATCTTCGGCGGCCAGGTGGTCAGCGCGGTGGTCACGCTCGTCGGCAACACCGTCCTGCTGGCCCTGGTCTACGGGGTGCTCGGCCTCGGCTTCGTGTCGATCGTCGTGTGGGCGGCGCGGCGCCTCGTCGGCCAGCTCGGCCGGTCGGTGATGCTCCTGGCCCGCGCGGTCCCGCTGCTGCTGCTGTTCAGCGTCGTCCTGTTCATCAACACCGAGATGTGGCAGGTGTTCTCGGCCATGAGCGACCCGTCGCTGGGCGCGATGGTCGGGCTGCTCGTCCTCATCGGCACCGGCTTCCTCGTCGCGCGGATCCCCCGCGAGGTCGCGGCGATCGAGCGCGAGGCAGGCGGGGAGGGGCCGCCGCTGCGCCGCTCCCAGCTGTTCAACGTCGGGCTCGTCCTGTTCGTCAGCCAGGCGCTGCAGGTGCTCGTCGTGTCGCTGGCGATCGCCGGGTTCTTCGTCGTCTTCGGGCTGCTGGCGATCTCCCCGGAGGTGCTCGAGAGCTGGACCGGCAGCCGCGGCAGCCCGGTCCCCGTGCTCGGCGACACCGAGATCCTCGGGATCGAGATCCACCTGACCGAGGAGCTGCTGCGGGTCGCCACCGCGATCGCCTCGTTCAGCGGCCTCTACTACTCGATCGCGGTGCTGACCGACTCGACCTACCGCGAGGAGTTCCTCGAGGAGGTCACCGAGGAGATGCGCGAGACGTTCACCGCGCGCAGCGCCTACCTCGCCGAGCGGGACGCCGAGCTCGCCGCCGCCGGCGGGGCCGCCACGCCCGACTGACCGGGCGCCCGGAAGCCCGCGCGCCGTCGCGGCCCGTACCCCGGCCATGGGTCACACCGCGGTCATCCTCGGCGATCAGCTGCTGCGCGACCACCCCGCGCTCGACGGGGCGTCGCGCGCGGTGCTCGTCGAGTCCACCGCCCTCATGGGGCGGCGTCCCGTGCACCGCCGCCGCCTGCACGCGGTGCTCGTCGCGCTGCGCGCCTACGCGCAGGAGCTGCGCGAGCGCCACCCGGACCTCGAGGTCGTCGAGCACCGCGGCGCGGCGAGCTTCGCCGACGCGCTGGCGGCCCACGAGGGGGAGCGGCTCGTCGCCGCGCACCCCAACCGGCGCAGCGCCGTCCGGCACCTGCGCGACGACCTCGGGGTCGAGCTCGTCGACTCGACCCAGTTCCTCGTCGGACCGGAGCGGTTCGCCGCCTACGCCCGCGGCCGGCGCACGCTGACGATGGAGCACTTCTACCGCGAGATGCGCCGCGAGCACCGGGTCCTGCTCGACGACGCCGGCGAGCCGCTGGGCGGACGCTGGAACTTCGACGCGGAGAACCGGCGCCCGCCGAAGGAGGGCCTGTCGGCGCCCGCCCCGTACCGTCCGCGCGAGGGCGAGCTCGACGCCGCGGTCCGCGACGACCTCGACCGGCTCGTCGCCGCCGGGGCGATCACGACGATCGGGCAGGACGGTCCGCGGCACGTCGCCGTCACCCACGACGAGGCCCGCCGGGCGCTGCGGTCGTTCGTCGACGAGCGGCTCCGCGACTTCGGTCCGTGGCAGGACGCGATGGTCCCGGGCGAGCGGATGCTCTTCCACGCGAACCTGTCGGCGCCCCTGAACCTCGGGGTGCTCGACCCGCTGACCGTCGTGCGGGCGGCCGAGCGCGCGCACCGCGAGGACGGCGTGCCGCTGCAGAGCGTCGAGGGGTTCGTCCGCCAGATCATCGGCTGGCGCGAGTACGTGTGGGGCATGTACTGGCTGCGCGCCGACGAGTGGCCGCAGCGCAACGCCCTGGAGGCCGACCGGCCGCTCCCGGTCGCGATCGCGGCGCCCGGCGAGCACGAGACGGGCTGGAACTGCCTGGACACGACGCTCACCGCGGTGGGGGAGGACGCCTACGCGCACCACATCGAGCGGCTGATGGTGCTCGGCAACATCATGCTCCTGCACGGCACCCGGCCGGTCGAGGCGCTGCGCTGGTTCGAGACCGCGTTCATCGACGGGGCGGAGTGGGTGATGGCCCCCAACGCGATGGGCATGGCGCTCTACGCGGACGGCGGCGAGATGATGACCAAGCCGTACGCGGCGGGCGGCAACTACGTCTCGAAGATGAGCCGCCACTGCCCGTCGTGCCGCTACGACCCCAAGCAGCGGACCGGGCCGGACGCCTGCCCGCTGTCGGCGCTCTACTGGGACTTCCTGGACCGCCACCGCGACCGCTTCACCGGGAACCACCGCATGGCGATGCCGCTGAAGACGCTCGGGCGCTTCGACCCGGCGGAGCTCGCCGCGATCCGCGCCCGGGCCGACGACGCGCGCGAGGAGCTCGACACCGGCGGCGGCTAGGCTGCGCGGCCATGAGCACGGCCGCCCGCCCGCGCGGACGTCAGCGCCTGACCGGCCGCGACCCGGGCGAGACGCACCGCACCGCGACGCCGCTGGAGCTCCTCTACGACCTGACGTTCGTCGTCGCGTTCGGCGTGGCCGCCGACGAGTTCGCCCACTACGTGGCCGACGACCACGTGCGGACCGCCCTGCTGAGCTTCGTGTTCGCGGTCTTCGCGGTCAGCTGGGCGTGGATCAACTACTCCTGGTTCGCCTCCGCGTACGACACCGACGACTGGATCTGCCGGCTGGCGGTGATGGTCCAGATGGCCGGGGTCGTCGTCGTCGCACTCGGGATCGAGTCCGTGTTCGACTCGATCGACGAGGGCGACACGCTCGACAACACCGTGCTCGTCCTCGGGTACGTCGTCATGCGCGTGGCGCTGCTCTTCCTGTGGCTGCAGGCCGCCCGGCACGACCCCGCGCGCCGGCCGACGATCATGGTCTACGTGCGGACGCTGGCGCTCGCCCAGGTCGGCTGGGTCGCGCTGATCGTGCTCGAGCTGCCGCTGGCCACCGCGTTCGCCGCGAGCGCCGTCCTGATCGCCGTCGAGGTCAGCGGCCCGACGCTCGCCGAGCGCCGGGGTGGCACCCCGTGGCACGCCCACCACATCGCCGAGCGCTACGGCCTGCTGGTCATCATCACGCTCGGGGAGGGGATCATCGGCACGGTCGCGGCGATGAACGCCGTCGTCCACGGCGAGGACGGCTGGACCACGACCGCCGCCGTCGTCGTGTTCGCCGGGATCGGGATGACGTTCGCCGCCTGGTGGGCGTACTTCTCGGTCCCGTGGGCGCAGGCGCTCGAGCGCCACCGCGACCGATCCTTCGGCTGGGGCTACGGGCACATCGCGGTGTTCGGCGGGCTGGCCGCGATGGGCGGCGGGCTGCACGTCGTCGCCTACCTGCTGGAGGGCAAGGCGAAGATCGGCGAGGTCGGCGTCGTGCTCAGCGTGGCGCTGCCGCTGGCCCTGTTCCTGCTGGCGCTCTACGCGATGGTCACGGCGATCTTCCGCTCGCACGACCCGCTGCACCTGCTGCTCGTCGCGCTGACCGTCGTCGTCCTGCTGGCCGGGGTCGGGCTGGCGGCGGCCGGCGTGAGCGTCGCGGTCTGCCTCGTGGTCCTGATGCTCGCCCCGATCGTCACGGTCGTGGGCTACGAGGTGGCGGGGCACCGCCACCTCGCCACGCAGCTCGCGGACTAGTCGGGCTTGCGGGCGCTGACGATCAGGTTGTAGAAGATCTGCGGCGGCAGCCGCGACTCGAGCAGCGCGCGGTCGACGGCCTGGAACGCGAGGTAGCCGCGGTAGGCGTACTGGCGCCACAGCCACGGCACGTCCTCCTGCTCGGCGGAGGACTCCAGCGCCCGGTTGGCCCAGCCGAACCAGTTGGCCAGCAGCTCCTCGCCGCGGACCTTCACCGCGCTGAAGCCGGCCTGGGTCGCGTGGCCGCGCAGGTCGTCGGGGACGAACGCGTGGACGTCGACGACGCTCTCGAGCTGGTGGTTCTCGGCGCCGCCGTCGGTGTGGCCCTCCGGCGCCTTGCGGGCGCGCAGCACCGCGCGCCACAGCGGCGCGACGCGGGTCGCGCCGCGCTTGGGGTAGGCGGCGATCCGGTCGCCGATCTCCGAGGGCTCCCCGGCGAAGTAGAGGGTGCCACCCGGCTTCAGGACGCGGAAGAACTCGCGGAACGCCTGGTCGAGGTCGGGCAGGTGGTGCAGCACCGCGTGGCCGAGCACGAGGTCGAACGACGCGTCCTCGAACGGCAGCTTCTCGGCGTCGGTGACGACCGTCTCCACGTCGAGCCCGAGGCGCGCGGCGTTGCCCGCGCACGTGTCCATCATCCCCTGCGAGATGTCGCTGCAGACCGCGGCGCGCACGACGCCCGCCTGCATGAGGTTCAGCGTGAAGTAGCCGGTGCCGGCGCCGATCTCCAGCGCCCGGTCGTACACGGGCAGCGGGGCGCCGAGCGCCTTCTCGAGCTTGCCGAGCACCTGGCGCTGGCCGATCGCGCCGAAGTCGATGCCCCACTTGGCGTCGTACTGCGCGGCGGCGCCGTCGTGGTAGCGGGTGTTGACGTCCCGGATCTCCTCGGGCGTCGCGGTGGCGGGGGACGGCATGAGGCCGCTGAGGGTAGCGGGGCTCTACCCTTCGCCGCCATGTCGTCGCCGACCGTCTACCTCCAGCAGGACCAGCCCGAGGGCGTCCCGCCGCTGGCCCTCACCGGGGAGCGCACGCTGCCCGACGTGCCGGAGGAGAACTACTGGTTCCGTCGGCACCTGATCGTCTACGAGCACATCCGCGCCCGCGTCGGCGGCCGCCGGGTCGTCGACATGGCCTGCGGCGAGGGCTACGGCACCGCGACGCTCGGCCGCACCGCGGCGTCGGCCGTCGGCGTCGACGCCAACCCGGAGGCGCACGAGCACGCGCGCCTGAAGTACACGACCCCGGACGGCCGCGTGCGCTTCGCGCGCGACCTCGTCGAGACGTTCTCCGAGCCCTGCGACGACGTCGTCTTCCTGCAGACGATCGAGCACGTCCAGGACCCGGGCGCGATCCTCGAGCACTTCAAGACGCTGCTGGCCGACAGCCCCGCCGGGGTGGCCTGGATCTCGACGCCGAACCTCCTGACGCTCGCGCCCGAGGGGGCGGAGAAGTCGGAGAACCCGTGGCACGTCAAGGAGTACCGCGCGCACGAGTTCCGGGCGCTGTGCGAGGCGCACTTCCCGCACGTCGAGCTGCTCGGGCTGTTCCACGCGCGCAAGCTCGCGGTGCACGCGTTCGCGATCGAGCACCTCTTCTGGGACGAGCTGCACAAGGCGCTGCGGTTCACCAAGCCGTTCTACGACCGCTTCACCCCGGCGATCAGCGAGCGCGACTTCGTGCTCCGCCCGGCGGGGACGTGCGACCTCGACGCGGCGCTCGACTTCGTCGCGGTCTGCCGCACCGCCGCCCCATGAGCGGTCGCCTGGCGATCGTCCTGCACTCCCACATGCCCTACGTGGAGGGCTTCGGGACGTGGCCGTTCGGCGAGGAGTGGCTGTGGGAGGCGATGGCCACCTCCTACCTGCCGCTGCTCGACGTCCTCGACGGGGTGCCGGGCGGGCGCGACGTGACGCTGTCCTTGACCCCGGTCCTGTGCGACCAGCTCGCGGCGCCGGGGGCGGGGGAGCGGTTCCTGGCGTTCCTGCGGGACGTGCGCCGCGCCTCCCACCGGCTCGACGTCGACGGCTGCCGGGCCAGCGGCCGCGACGACCTCGCCGACGAGCTCGCCCGGGCCGCCGGGGACTACGAGTGGGCCGCGGACCGCTTCCGGGCGCTCCCCGGGCAGGACCTGCTCGCGGCGCTCGCGCCGCACGCGGCCTGGTGCAGCAGCGCGACCCACGCGGTGCTGCCGCTGGTGGCCACCGACGGGGGCGTGCGGCTGCAGCTGCGCGCCGGGATCGACGCGCACCGCCGCCGCTTCGACGCCGCCGTCCGCGGCGGCCACGGCTGGCGCGGCGGGCTGTGGCTGCCGGAGTGCGCGCACGCCTCCTGGCTCGATCCGCTGCTCGAGGAGGCCGGGGTCCACGCGACCTGCGTCGATCTCACCGACGTGTTCGGGTACGGCGACCCGCGCCACCTGCGGCCGCTGCGCACCGACGCCGGCCCGCTGCTCGTGCCGATCGACCGGCAGACGATGGAGCTCGTCTGGAGCGCGGACGGCTACCCCGCCCACGGCCACTACCGCGACTACCACCACCGCACCACGCACGACCACCATCCCTGGGCGGTGGACGGCAGCGTCTACGACCCGGAGCGCGCGCGGGCGCGGGTG
The DNA here is from genome assembly GCF_009707605.1 of Conexibacter sp. W3-3-2. Taxonomy (NCBI): domain Bacteria; kingdom Bacillati; phylum Actinomycetota; class Thermoleophilia; order Solirubrobacterales; family Conexibacteraceae; genus Conexibacter; species Conexibacter sp. W3-3-2. The sequence goes on from NZ_WLYW01000001.1 coordinate 4,513,866, forward strand.
CGCGTCGACGCCGCCGACTTCGTCGCCCGCACCCGCGAGCGGGTCGCCGGCGGCGGCCTGGCGGTCTGCGCGCTGGACACCGAGCTGCTCGGCCACTGGTGGTACGAGGGCGTCTGGTGGCTGCGCGCGGTGCTCGAGGAGTGCGTCGCGCAGGGCCTGGGGCTCGTCCACCTCGACGACGCGCTGGCCCAGGGAGATCCCGGGCCTGCGGCCCCGCTGCCGCCGGACGACCGGCGGGTCACGAGCTGGGGGACCCCGCGGGACCTGTCCACCTGGGACGCCCCGGGGGTCGCGGAGCTCGCCTGGCAGATGCGCGAGGCGGAGCTGCGGGTCGTTGCGGCAGGGGCCGACGCGGACCCCCGCGCGGTCCGGGAGCTGCTGGCGCTGCAGTCCAGCGACTGGGCCTTCATGGTGACCCGCGAGCTCGCCGGGACCTACCCGCTGGAGCGTGCCGCGGGCCATCGCGAGGCGCTCGACACCGCGCTCGGGTCGGTAGGCTCGTCCGAGCCGACCGTGCGGCACCTGGCGCCGCACGCCACCGCAGCACCCCTGCTCGAGCCCTGATGTCCGCGCTGCGCACCCTCATCCTGTCCTGGGAGTTCCCGCCGGTCGTCGAGGGCGGCCTCGCCCGCCACGTGCGCAAGCTGACCGAGCAGCTCGTGCCCGCCGACGTCGAGGTGCACGTGCTCACGCGCGGGGACGAGACGATGCCGGCCGAGGAGCTCGTCGCGGGCGTGCACGTGCACCGCGTGCGCGAGCCGATTCGCCCGCGCGACCTCGGCGAGTTCGTCACGTGGATCGAGCACATGAACGCGGACATGCTCGCCGCGGGCGTCGAGCTCGGCGACCGCTACACGTTCGACGTCGTCCACGGCCACGACTGGCTCGTCGCGAACGCGTGCGACCACCTCGCCAAGCGGTTCGGCTGCCCGATGGTCATGACCGTCCACGCGACGGAGCACGGCCGCCACCAGGGCTGGGTCGACCAGCACCCCCAGAGCTACATCCACGGCGTCGAGCAGTGGATGACGCACCGCGCGCAGCACGTGATCACCTGCTCCCACTACATGCGCGAGCACGTCCTGGACGTCTACGGGCTCGACGAGGGCCACGTCAGCGTCATCGCCAACGGGATCGACCCCCACGACCTGCAGCCGATCGAGGACCTCGACACGCTGCGTGCCCGTTTCGCCGCGCCGGACGAGAAGCTCGTCCTGCTCGTCGGCCGCCTCGACTACTACAAGGGCTTCCAGCTGGCGCTCGAGGCGATCGCGGGGGTCATCGAGCGGCTCGGGGACGGCGTGCGCACGCGCTACCTCGTCGCGGGCTCCGGGCCGCACGAGGCGGAGCTGAAGGCGCAGGCGGCCGCGCTGGGGATCGACGGGGCCGGCACGTTCCTGGGCTGGATCGGGGACGACGTGCTGCACTCGCTCTACCGCATCGCCGACCTCTGCGTGGTGCCGTCGCTGTACGAGCCGTTCGGGCTCGTGGCGCTGGAGGCGATGGCCTCGGGCTGCGCCTGCATCGTGGCCGACACCGGCGGGCTGCGCGAGGTCGTCCCGGCCGACGAGCGCGTGGGCCTGCGGTTCAACGGCGGCGACGCCGAGCACCTCGGCGTGATGGTCGAGCGGCTGCTCACCGACGAGCCGCTGCGCGAGCGTCTCGTGGGGGAGGCGATGGAGCACGTCCGTCGCTTCGACTGGGCGGACATCGCCCGGCAGACCGCCGCGGTGTACCGCGCCGCGGTCGACGCCCACGCCCGCGCCTAGGCGCTCGCGACCCGCCGAGGACCCGTCCGCGCAGCCCGCGGCGGTAAGCGTCCACGCGCCATGGTCGCGGGTGGTTATGTCGCCGTCGACCGCGAACGCCGAAACCCTCCAGCAATGGTCGAGAGTTGACCGAACTCCCGTGATGATCACGGAATTTCCGACCCTCACGGGGTCGGACATCGTGTCCGTAACCCTCAAGCTCGACATGAGGTCGAGCTATCTGGATGTGGATCCGTAACGCGACGGGGTCGCGAACCCGCGTTCGGTTGCTACTGTTCTCGGCGGCCGTCAGAGGCGGCCGAACCAGACGCCGAGTCCCCGCCGCCCTGTGCCGCGGGGAACGGGGGACCCAGTGGACCACGGTCCTGGGGCGAATCGCCGCACGATGCGGCGTAGCGCAGTCTCACGCGCGAGCCCGACAGCTAACCCCGTAGGCGACGAGACAACCCAAGGGGTGCTGGACGTCGTGACAACGCTGCTCAACCGCCGGACCGCCGGACCGCTGCTCGCCCTCGCGTGCGCCTTCGCCGTCCCGGGCGCCGCCCAGGCGCAGACCGAGGCCCCGGCCAACACCGGGGGTGCGACGCCGCAGGCCGCGCCGGCGCCCGCCACCACGCAGGCCGCGACGCCTGCGACCACGACGCCGGCCGCCGGCCCGTCGGCGGTGCGCACGCTCAAGCCCGGCTCGCGCGGCCGCCGCGTGCGCTCGCTGCAGCGCCGCCTGAAGATCCGCGTCGACGGCGTCTACGGGCGCACGACGAAGATCGCCGTCATGCGGTTCCAGCGCCGCAAGAAGCTCACGGTCGACGGCATCGCCGGCCCCGCGACGCTGCGCGCGCTCGGGCTCGTCCCGACGTCCGCCTCCGCCGGCCCGGTGGGCTCGAAGAACCCGCCGGCGAAGGTCACGCTCCCCGACACCATCCCCGCCAAGGCGATGCGCGTCCTCGAGCAGATCGCCGAGTGCGAGTCCGGGGGCGATCCGACGATCGTCTCGCCCGACGGCACCTACCGCGGCAAGTACCAGTTCCACGTCGACACGTGGGCCGCGATGGGCGGCTCCGGTGATCCCGCCGCCGCGCCCGAGGACGAGCAGGACAAGCGCGCCTACGTGCTCTACGACCGCCAGGGCGTCGACCCCTGGCCGGTCTGCGGCCCGAAGGCCGCCGCCGCGGCCCGCCGCGGCTGACCGACCGCAGCACCCCGCGCCGTCCTCAGGCCTCCGGGGGCCGGCGCAGCCGGATCGGTCCGCGCGCCGCGCGACCGTCCACCACCCGACCGCGCTGCGTGACCTGCACGACGCCCCGGTCGGCCAGGGCGAACGCCACCGCGCGCACCGGCTCCATGAGCGGGCGGAAGCCGTCGTCGCCCGCGAGCGCCCGCGCGGCCTCCGACGGGCAGATCGTCCTGCCGCTCGTCGCGCTCCCGCGCGCGTCGAGCAGCGCGAGGATCGTCTCCTCGATCGCCCGGTCCGACGGGCCGCTCACGACCAGCGCAGCCGCGTCGGTGCGTCCCGCATGCGCAGCACGCGGGCGGGGACCCCGCCCGAGACCGCGTTGGCGGGCACGTCGCGGGTGACGACGCTGTTGGTGCCGACGACCGCGTTGTCGCCGACCGTCACGCCGCGCAGGAAGCAGGCCCCGTAGCCGACCCAGACGTTGTGCCCGACGCGCACGTCGCGCATGTAGATGCCCTGGGCGCGGATCGGACGCTCCACGTCGACGACGCCGTGGTCGAAGTCGATGAACATCGCCCGGTCGGCGACGATGCACTCCCGGCCGATCGACACGTGCTGGTAGCAGCTGACCGTGCACTCCTGGCCGAGAACGGTCTTCGCGCCGATCCGCACCTCGCCCTCGTGCGCGCGGACCTTCGTGCCGTGGCCCAGCCACGACCAGCGCCCGAGGTGCACGACGGCGTTCGGCCCGATCTCGAACGTGACCTTCGGGCACACGAACGCGACCCCGTCGAGCTGCAGCCGCTCGCCGAAGCGGAGCTTCAGCCACGCGAGCCGCAGGCCCATCCGCAGGTACTGGGGGCGGAACATCCCGTGCTCGCGCGCGAACCGCAGGAACGTGCCGATCCCGCCGCGCAGGGGCGGCGGCTCGCCGCGGACCGTCGGCGGCGACGCGTCGGTCGCCACGGGAGGGGAGAGGGCGGGATCCACAGGCGCAAGGGTAATCTGCCCCGTCCATGTCCGATGCGCCGAACCCCACCGAGAAGCGGTCGCTGGCCCAGCGGCTGCTCGACGGCGACAAGCGCGCGCTCGCCCGCGCGATCACGCTCGTCGAGAACGACGACCCGGCCGGCTGGGAGCTGGTGCGCGAGGTGTACCCGCACACCGGCAGGGCGGCGATCGTCGGCCTCACCGGGGCGCCGGGCGCGGGCAAGTCGACGCTCATCAGCGCGCTGACGAAGCTGCGCCGCGAGCAGGACCGGCAGGTCGCCGTGCTGTCGATCGACCCGTCGTCCCCGTTCACGAAGGGCGCGCTGCTCGGCGACCGCATCCGCCTGACCGAGCACTTCCTCGACCCCGGGGTGTTCATCCGCTCGATGGCCAACCGCGGTGCCCTGGGCGGCCTCTCGGAGGCCGCCCTGCAGGGGGCGCTGCTCATGGACGCGGCGGGCAAGCAGGACGTGCTGCTCGAGACCGTCGGGGTCGGCCAGGCCGAGATCGACGTCATCGACCACGCGGACACCGTCGTGCTCGTGCTGATGCCGGGCTCGGGTGACTCGATCCAGGCGCTGAAGGCCGGCGTCATGGAGATCCCGGACATCATCGTCGTCAACAAGGCCGACCACCCGATGACCGACACGATGGTCCGGGAGATCCGGTCGGTCCTGTCGCTGGCGCCCGAGAGCGGCTGGCGCGTCCCGATCGTCAAGACCGAGGCCGCGTTCGGCAAGGGCGTCGACGAGCTGCTCGAGCAGCTCGACGCGCACCGCTCCTACATCGAGGAGGAGGGGACGCTCAGCGAGCGCCGCACGCGCAACCTCCGCAACGAGGTCCTCGCGATCTGCACCGCGCGGATGCGCCGCGCGCTCGAGGAGCGCCTCGCCGCCGACGAGCGGTTCCAGGCGATGCTCGACGAGGTCGTCGCGCGCAAGCTCGACCCCGCCACCGCGGCGACCCGCGTGCTGGCCGAGCTCGACGCGCCCGACGCGCGGGCCTAGGGCTCAGCGGTCGCCGATGACCGCCGGCTCGGCGGGCACGCCGCCCGCACCGATCTCCGGGTCGGCCTCGGCGGCCTTGGCGTCCTCGGCGCGCAGATCACCGCGCTCGACGGCCTTGCGGACCGGGCGCTTCACCTTGACCTCGCGCGCGAGGTAGTAGGAGCCGATCACGAACACCGCGGCGATCACCTGGGCGCCGACGGTCTCCCACGTGGGGTAGACGCCGAACCAGAGGCCGGACCAGTAGGGCATGTCCACGTCGAGCGGCGTGATCGGCAGCCAGCCGGTGCCCTGCATCGTGCGGGCGGTCTGGCCGACCATCACGACGAGCACGAAGCCGATCATCACCCCGGTGACGATCAGCATCTTCTTGTAGGGGAGCTTGCGCTGCAGGGCGAAGGTCACGACCGCGACGAGGAACGTGAGGGCGAGGCCGAGCCCGGCGCCCTCGACGACCGCGGCGGTCCCGGCGCTGAGCTGCAGCGACTGCAGGAACAGGACGGTCTCGAAGCCCTCACGGTAGACGCTCGTCAGCCCGAGCAGCCCCAGGCCGAGGACCTGGGCCGAGAAGAACCCGACCTTGTCCATCGTCTCGATCTTCTTGCGCTGCCGGTGGAACTTGCCGATCCACTCGCTCCAGTAGACGCGGTGGAAGAACCAGTTGGTGATCAGCAGCAGCACGCCGATCGCGATCAGGCCGACGACCGCCTCGAGCTTCTCGCCGTACTGGTCCAGGGACCGCAGCAGCGTCTGCGCGAGCACCCAGGTGATCAGCGAGACGAGCAGGCCCAGCAGCGCCCCGACGAACACGGGACGGCGGTTGCGGCGCCGCACGCCGACGAACGACGCGGTGATCGCGGCGAGGATGAGGACGCCCTCGAGACCCTCGCGGAACACGATGATCGCGGCGTTGGTGACGACGGTCGCGCGGTTGGCGGAGTCGCCGAGCGTGGCGGCGGCGTCGCCGAGGCGCTTGTCGAGCTGCACGCGCGTCTCGCGGATCTGCCGGCGCGGGGCGCGGTCGGCGATCAGCGTCGCGAGGCCGTCCTTGTCGTCGGCGCCGAACCAGATCAGCCCTTCGACGGTGAGCGCGAGGCCCTGGTCGAAGGACTTCAGCCGGCGCTCGGGGCCGAACTCGAAGAACGCGTAGGCCTCCAGGCGGGCCTGCTCGGCCTGGCGGTACTGCCCGGCGCCGACCGCCGCCTCCATGCGGTCGAGCGTCAGCGCGATCAGGTCGTAGTCGGACTCGTCGGTCGGCTCGGTCCAGGCGTCGGGCATGATCGCGCGCAGGCCGTCGTCGATGCGGTCCTCGACGTCCTCGACCTCGTCGGCGGTGGGGACGCCCCGGGTCGTCGTCGCCGCGCGATCGACCATCGTCCCGAGGGTCTCGAGGTCCGCCTTGGCGCGCAGCGTCTGCGCGCGCCCGCGGCGGGTCAGCTGGTCCTGGAGGTCGGCGAACGCGGCGACCGCGCCCGCCTGGAAGGCGACGGCCTCCTGGATCTCGAAGTCCTTGGTGACCTCGTCGTCCTTCGTGCCGCGGCGGTACTCGACCGGGATCAGGGCGACGAACCGCAGCAGCTGCTGGGCGCGGCGGGCGGACTCCTGCGCCGTGAACGGGGCGGCCGTGAAGCCGTCCAGGGCAGCGGCGACGCGCCGCTGGGCCGTGGCCGCGGCGGTCGCGTCGCCCGCGGACGCGGCGCGCCGCAGCGCGGCGAAGGCGCGGTCGGCGGTCTGCGTGGCGGCCTCGCCGCGGTCCTCGCGGTAGCGGCCGGCGAGGATGCGCCAGGAGCCGTCGGCCTGGGCGGCCGCCTCGGCCCACGGGGCGCGGAAGCCGCGCTGGGCGTTGCGCGCGGCGTCGGCGAGCAGCTCGCGCAGCCGGCCCTGGTAGGCGTCCAGGAGGTCCTTGCGGACGGCCTGCTCGGCCTTCGCGGGGGAGAGCTTCCCGGTGTCGAGCTGCTCGACGGCGAGCGTGCCGTCGGCCCCCGCGCGGGTGAAGCGCGTGGCGGTGCGGAACTCGCGCAGCAGCAGCCACTCGCGGGCGGTGTCGGCGTCTCCCGCGCGCACGGCGCGCAGCGTCACGGTGGCGCTGCCGCGCAGGAGCGCGGCGCGGATGGCGCCGCGCGCGGCCGCGAGCACCGGGGCGTCGCCGTCGGCCGCCGCGCGGCGGGCGGCGGCGAGCTCGGAGCGGACGGTCCGGTCGGCGGCGGGATCCGCCTGCGCGATGCCGTCGCGCAGGGCGCCGGCGTACGCGTCGGCCGCGGCGTCGGCGGCCTTCGCCGCCTCGCGCGGGCCGTCGAGAATCAGCGCCTGCTGGGCGTCGAAGAGGCGGTCGCGGACCTGCTCGGCGGTCCGCCACGCCGGATCGGCGGCGCGCGCCGGGCCGGCGAGCGCCAGGAGCGACAGCAGCGCGGCGAGTGCCGCGACGATCGTCCGGGACCGCACGGCTCAGTCCTCCAGCGTGATGCCAAGCTTGCCCGCGGCCTGCGAGACCTGGCCGGCGACCGCCTCCGCGCGCGTCTGCGCCTCGCCGCCGAGCGTCTCGGCGTCCTCGGCGGTGAACGTCCTGCCGGCCTGCTCCTCCTTGCGGAGCTTGGCGGCGAAGTCGCGCAGGTCGGTCAGCGCCCGCCCGGTCTGCTCGGCCTGCGACGGGTCGACGGTGCCGATCGCCGGCTCGATGCTGTCGTAGACGAGGACGAGGCCGGAGAGGATGTCGGTGATGTCGGCCAGGCGCGACGTCGCGACGAAGCCCTTCTCCGACGCGTCGTCGCCGGCGATGAAGCGCGAGTTCTTCCATGCCTCGAAGTACTCGCTCATCGTCGGCGTCATCACGACGACGGCGGTGAACGCGTCGGCCGGTGCGGGCGTCCACGCCTTCGCCGCGGCGTCGAGCTCCTTGGCGTTCTTCTCGAAGTCGCGTGCGGCGGCAACGTAGAAGTCGGCGTCGGGGAGCGCCTCGCCGAACTCGACCGTGCCGTCGCCGTCGAGGTCGGGCGTCACGTCCTTGGCGGCGAACCTCGGCTCGGTGCCGAACAGCGAGGACTCGAGCAGGAAGAAGAAGTTGCCGGGCTGCTCGTAGGTCCTGCCCGCGGGCGTCTCGATCGAGAACGGCACGGCGCTCGCGGGGTCGCTCGCGTCGCTGCCGGCGTCGAGGATGACGTCGTAGTCGGCGAGGACGGGCACGCCCGCGACGACGCCCTCGGCCTGCTCGTAGGCCGGGTTGGCCCGGCGGAACGTCGCCTGCGCGTCGCGCAGCAGCGTGCGGACCTCGGCGCGCCGGGTGCGCAGCAGGCGGGCGTGGTCGAAGTCGACGGCGGCGGCGAGCGCGTGGTAGCGCTCGGCCTGGGTGCGCAGCGTGCCGGTCTCGCGCACGAGCTCGCGGGTGTGGTCGAGCAGGTAGGTCTTGACCGCGCCGAGGTCGGCGCCGGCGGCGGCACCCGTGGTGGCCGGGCGTGCGGCGGTGTCGTCGCCGTCGTCGCCGCATCCGGCGGCGAGCAGGGCGGTGGCGACGAGGGCGCAGGCGAGGGTTGCGCGACGGCGCGCGGGGCGGGGACGGCTCATGGTGCGATGACTCCGTGGGGGCTGATGTAGGGGCGGCCGCTTGCGCTAAGTAAGGGCCACCTGCCGTTGGTGGTCGCAAGCGTACGGCATTCCGACCGTGGACGTCGGAGATGGCGCGTTCAGGTCAGCGGGCCGGCGGCGAGCAGCCACACGGAGCCCACCGCCGTCAGTGCGACCAGCCCCCGGGCCGTCCGCGGCACCCGCCGCGCGGACCAGGCGGCGAGCGCCGCCGCGACCGGGAGCGCGGCGACCGGCTGCAGCACGCACGCCGCCACCACGAGCAGCAGCAGCGTGACCGCGATCTCGACATCGAGCTGCTCCGGCAGCGCCACCGCGAGCCGCTCGCGACGCGACCGCACGAGCAGCCCCGCCGCGACGAGCACGAGCGCGAGCACCGGGGCCCGCAGCAGCTCGCCCGCCTGCTCGAGGTCCCACACGCCGACCGGCGGGGCGCCCGTCGCCCGCGCCGCGTCGGGCACGGCGCCGCCGAACAGCCGGTCGTTCACCGCCACGAAGAACACGCCGCTGGTCAGCACGACCTCCAGCGCGGTGAACCCCACCAGCCCGCGGCTGCGCCGTCGCAGCCAGCGCGCGAGCGCGAGCGCCACGACGAGCGCCGGCAGCAGCAGCCCGATCGCCAGCCAGGGCAGCAGCGCCACGAGCGCCGCGCAGCCCGCGGTCGGCGCCAGCCGCGGACGGTCGCGGACCCGCAGGGCGAGCGCCACCGCCGCGATCAGCAGCAGCGCCGCGGGCGTCGCGGGCGCGACGGTCCCGGCGGCCAGCAACGCCGGCGGCGACAGCCCGACCGCCAGCGTCAGGCCGGTCGGCCACGGGTCGGGCACGAGCCGCCGCGCGACCCCGGCCGCGACGACGAACGCGGCCGCCAGCAGGGCCGCGAGCAGCAGCTCCGCGCCCAGCGCCCCGCCGAGCGCGTACGCGGGCGCGACGAGCGCCCCGAGCGCGACCCCGTAGGGCTCGTGCAGGCGCCCGTTCGTCAGCGTGCCGGCGGGCTCCACCGGGCCGTCGGTGAACGCCCGCCACGCCCGCGCGCGGTACTCGTCGCGCAGGTCGACGTCGCCGTCGGAGACGATCGACTCCGCGACGAGCAGGACGTGCGCCTCGTCGTCGGTGCGCGCGTCGCGGCCGCCCGTGCTCAGGGCCAGGGTCGCCCCGTAGGCCCCGAGCAGGACGGCGAACAGCAGCAGCCGACGGCGCCAGCGGCCCATCGGCCCGCGCTCAGTCCTGGGCGGCGTGCGCCCGCGCGAGCTCGACGAGCAGCCGCACGCCGACCCCGTTGCCGCCCTTCGGCGCGTACGCCCGACCGGTGTTCCAGGCGGTCCCGGCGATGTCCAGGTGCGCCCACGGCACGTCGCCGACGAACCGGCGCAGGAACTCCGCGGCGGTGATCGAGCCCGCCTTGCGGTTCTCGACGGCGTTGACGATGTCCGCGTACTGGCCCTTGATGAGGTCCGCGTACTCCTGGTGCAGCGGCAGCCGCCAGGCGAGCTCGCCCGCGCGGTCCGCCGCCGCGCCGACCGTCGACGCCCAGTCGTCGTCGTTGCTCATCAGGCCGATGTAGGTCGACCCCAGCGCCGACACGATCGCGCCGGTCAGCGTCGCGAGGTCGATGATCCGCTCGGCGCCCTGCGCGACCGCGTGGGCCAGGCAGTCGGCCAGCACGAGCCGGCCCTCGGCGTCGGTGTTGTTGATCTCGATCGTCGTGCCGTTCATCGCGGTGACGACGTCACCGGGCTTCATCGAGCGGCCCGACGGCATGTTCTCGGTCGCGCCGACCACGGCGATCACGTCGATCGGCAGCCGCAGCGAGGCGATCGCGCCCATCGCCTCGATCACCGCGGCGCCGCCCGACATGTCGAACTTCATCTCGTGCATCTTCCCTGCGGGCTTCAGCGAGATCCCGCCGGTGTCGAACGTCACCGCCTTGCCGACGAGGCCCAGGCGGGGACCCGTCGCGTCCGGGTCCGCGTAGCGCAGCACGATGAGCTTCGGGTCCTCGTAGGAGCCCTGCGCGACGGCGCCGAACGCGCCCATGCCGCGGCCGACGATCTCCTCGCGGCCCTCGACCTCGACGACGAGGCCGCCGACCTCGGTCGACAGGGTCCGCGCCCGCTCGGCCAGGAGCGACGGCGTCATGTGGTTGGCGGGCGTGTTCTGCAGGTCGCGCGCGGCGTTCACCGCGCGGGCGACCACGGCGGCCGCCGCGACCGCCTGGCCGCGGTCGTGGTGGTCGCTGAACACGAGCCGGCCGATCGAGCCGCCGCCGTCGTCGGAGGACTTGAACGCGGTGAACCGGTAGAGGCTCATGACCGTGCCCTCGACGAGCCCGGCGACGACGTCGTCGCCGACGTGGTGGGGGATCTCCCAGCACAGGGAGGAGGTCCCGAGCTCCTTCGCGCGCCCGACGACCTTCGCCGCCGCGACCCGGGCGCGCTCGGCCGTGAGGCCGTCGCGGGCGCCGAGCCCGACGAGGATCCAGCGGGCGCCGGCCGCGTGGGTCACCGCGAGGTGGTTGCGGGTCGTCTTCGCCTCGCCCGCGGCCAGCAGCGCGCCGAGCTCGCCGCCCTCGAGGTCGTGGGGGACGCCCTCGCCCTCGACGAGGCCGACGACGATCGTGTCGGCGCCGGTCTCCAGCGGGGCGGACGTGGTCGGGGTGATCTCCATGCCGTCCAACCTACCCTGCGGGTGCCGCGGCGCCACATGGGCGTACCATCCCGCCTCTATGCCCAAGACCGTCATCCTCGGCACCGCCCGCACCCCCATCGGCAAGATGGGCGGCGGCCTGTCCACCCTCCGCGCTCCCGAGCTGGGCGCGGTCGCCATCTCCGCGGCCCTCGAGCGCGCGGACGTCGCTCCCGAGCAGGTCGACCACGTCGTGATGGGCCAGGTCCTGCAGGCCGGCGAGGGGCAGATCCCCTCGCGTCAGGCGCAGATCAAGGCCGGCATCCCGAAGGAGGTCTCCTCCGAGACGATCAACAAGGTGTGCGCCTCCTCCGTGCGCGCCGCGGTGATCCTCGACCAGGCGATCCGCGCCGGGGACGTCACGGTCGGCGTCGGCGGCGGCCAGGAGTCGATGAGCCAGGCCCCGTACCTGCTCCCCAACGCGCGCTTCGGCTACCGCATGGGCGACGCCAAGACCCTCGACGCGATGGTCCACGACGGGCTCACCAACGCCTTCACCGGCAAGCAGATGTTCGTCGAGGCGACCGAGGTCGGCGACGAGATGGAGATCACCCGTCCCGACCTCGACCGCTGGGCGCTGCGCTCCCACGAGCTCGCGCTGCAGTCGATCGACGAGGGCAAGATGGCCGAGGAGATCGTCCCGGTCACCGTCAAGGGCCGCAAGGGCGACACGGTCGTCGACACCGACGAGGCGCCGCGCCGCGGCTCCACGCTCGAGTCGCTCGCCGGTCTGCCGGGCCTCGTCTCCAAGGAGGGCTCGCACACGGCCGGCAACTCGCCGGGGGTCAACGACGGCGCGGGCGCCCTCGTGTTCGCCTCCGACGAGTGGGCGGCCGCGAACGGCAAGGAGGTCCTCGCCGAGATCGTCACGCACGCGCAGTCGGCCAACGAGTTCCACATCCTCGGCACGACGCCCGCGACCGCGGCGCTCAAGGCGCTCGACCGGGCGGGCCTGCAGCCCTCGGACATCGACCTCTGGGAGATCAACGAGGCGTTCGCCTCGGTCGCCCTGCACTCCTCGCGGATGCTGAACCTCGACGAGGACCGCGTGAACGTCAACGGCGGCGCGGTGGCCCTCGGGCACCCGATCGGCGCGTCCGGCGCCCGCATCATCGGGGCGCTCGTGCTCGAGCTGCGCCGTCGCGGCGGCGGCCTGGGCTGCGCGGCGATCTGCTCCGGCGGCGGCCAGGGCGACGCGATCATCGTGCGGGTGCCGGCCGCCTGATGACGAGCGGTCCGGGTGAGGAGATCGCGGCGACGCCGGACGCCCGGCGTCCAGCCGCCTTCTTCGACCTCGACCGGACGCTGATGGCCGGGTCGTCCGGGCTCTTCTGGGCCCGGGCGGCCTACGAGACCGGCGTCATCGGCCGCCGGCAGCTCGCCTCCGACGGCTGGGCGAACGTCAAGTTCCGCCTCAACGGCTCCACCGACGCGGCGACCGACGAGGTCCGCGAGCGGGTCTGCCGCATGATCGAGGGGCACCACGAGAAGGAGTTCGCGCGGCTCGCGCCGCGCGTGCTCGCCGGGGTGCTGCCGCGGATCTACCCGCAGATGCTCGAGGTCGCCTACGGGCACCAGGACGCGGGCCGGCAGGTCTACATCGCCACGGCCGCCTCGCAGGGCCTGGCCGAGCTGCTCGCCCAGGTGCTCGCGTTCGACGGCGGCCTGGGCTCCCGCTACGAGGTCGACGCCGACGGCGTCTACACGGGCCGCGAGGACGGCCCGTTCTCCTACCGCGAGGGCAAGGCCCAGCGGGTCCGCGAGCTGGCGGCCGCCGAGGGCATCGACCTCGCCGCGTCGTACGCGTACTCCGACTCGGAGAGCGACCTGCCGCTGCTGCGCGCGGTCGGCAACCCCGTCGCCGTCAACCCCGACGTCCCGCTCGGCCGGATCGCCGAGCAGGAGGGCTGGGAGGTCCTGCGCTTCGAGCAGCTCGGCCGTCGGCTCAAGGCGTTCGGGGCGGTCGGCGCGGCCGCGCTCGTCGGGACCGCGGGCGCCACGGCGGCACGCGGCCGCCGCGTGCCGCCGGCCTGACCTGCACACGATCCGCACACGTGCGCGACACGACGCGCACCTGCGGCGCCTAGCATCGTCGGCGATGAGCGGCGCGACGATCGTGGTGATCGAGGACGAGGAGCAGATCGCGGACGCGGTCGCCGCCCGGCTGCGCGCCGAGGGGCACCGGGTCGAGGTCGCCCACAGCGGCCCGGCCGGGGTCGAGGCCTGTGCCGCGCACGCCCCGGACCTCGTCGTGCTGGACTGGATGCTGCCGGGCTTCGACGGGATCGAGGTCTGCCGCCGGATCCAGTCCGAGCGCCCGGTCGCGGTCCTCTTCCTCACCGCGCGCGACGCGGAGGCCGACCTGCTGGTGGGACTGGGGGTCGGGGCCGACGACTACCTCACGAAGCCGTTCAGCATGCGCGAGCTGGTCGCGCGCGTCACCGCGGTGCTGCGTCGCAGCGCCCGGGCCGCCTCCACGCCGGACGGACCGCTGCGCCTCGGCGCGGTGACCGTGGACCTTGACGGCCGGCGGGTGCTGCGCGACGACCGCGAGATCCACCTGACGCCGACCGAGTTCGACCTCCTGGCGACGCTCGCGCGCCGGCCGTCGCGCGCGTTCTCCCGCGAGGAGCTGCTGGCGGAGGTGTGGGACTGGCACGGCGCGGGCGGCACCACCCGGACGGTCGACTCGCACGTCGCCGGCCTGCGCCGCAAGGTCGGCGCCGGGATCGTCCGCACGGTGCAGCGCCACGGCTACGCGCTCGGGGACGGCTCGACGTGAGCCCGCTGGCCCGCATCGCCTCGCTGAAGCTGAAGCTCGGGCTCGTCATCGTCCTGGCGATCCTCGTGACGCTGGCGACGATGGTGGTCGCCGCGAAGCTCGGCCTGCGGCTGCGCTGGGGCGCGCTCGCGGCCCTGGTCCTGTCGCTCGTCTCCGTCCAGCTCGTCGCCCGCGGGCTGACGTCGCCGCTGCGCGCGATGGCCCGCGCGGCGGAGGCGATGGCGCGCGGCGAGCACGGCCAGCGCGTGCCGGAGACCTCCCGCGACGAGGTCGGGCAGCTCGCGGCCGCCTTCAACGTCATGGCCGCCGAGCTCGAGACGCTGGACCGTGCCCGCCGCGATCTCGTGGCGGACGCCGCACACGAGCTGCGCACGCCCATCAGCGCCCTGCGCGCCGCGCTGGAGAACGCGGTCGACGGGGTCCAGCCCGCCGACCTCCCGGCGCTGCTCGCGCAGGTCGAGCGGCTCGGGCGGCTCGCCGACCAGCTGCTGGACCTGTCCGCGCTCGAGGCCGGCTCGGTCGCGCTGCGCCGTCGGCCGTTCCCGGTGGGGGAGCTCGTGGCCGGCCGCGACGTCGCGCTGGAGGCGCCCGCCGACCTCGTGCTGCACGGCGACGCCGACCGGCTGCTGCAGGTCGTCGACAACCTGCTGGAGAACGCGGCCCGCCACGCGCCGGGCAGCCCGGTCGTGGTGCGGGCGCAGCCCGCGGGGGACGGGGTCCGCGTGGAGGTGGAGGACCGTGGCCCGGGGCTGCCGCCGGGCGACGCCGAGCGGCTCTTCGACCGCTTCGCGCGCGCCGACCGGTCACGGACCGTCGCGGGCTCCGGGCTGGGCCTCGCGATCTCGCGCTCGATCGTCGAGCTGCACGGCGGCGCGCTGCGCGCCGAGCCCGTCGCCCCGCACGGGTGCCGCATGGTGCTCGAGCTGCCCGCGGCGCGCTAGCCCCGCCGGCGGCCGGTCTCGCCCGCCGCCCGTCCCGTCGTCCGTCGAACCCGACCCCTTCAGGGAGGTCCCCGCATGTCCCGTCCCGTCCTGTGCCGCTCGCTCGCGGCCGCGCTGCTGGCCGCCGTCGCGGTCGCCCATCACCGCGTCGGCCTCGCGCTGGCCGTCGTGCTCCTGCTCGTGCTCGGCGCCGCGCTGGCGGCGGCGCCGCGGCGGTCCGTCGGCCTCGGCGCGATCGCGGCCCTGCTGGCGGTCCAGCCGGTCCTGCGCGACGCCGCATGGGTGCTCGCCCTGACCGTCCCGGCGTTCGCGCTCGCCTGCGCCGCCATCGTGCGGCCGCCGGGCGGCTGGGCGGCGCTGCGCGCGCTGCCCGCGGTCCCGCTGCGGTGGGGGCGGGGTGGTGCGCTCGTCGCGGGTGCGCTGCGGCGGGCGCTGCCGGACGGGTCGGGCGCGGCCGGGACCGTCGGGCCGCTGCTGCGCGGCGCCGCGCTCGCGGCCGCCCTGGTGGCCGCGTTCGGGACGCTGCTCGTCTCGGCCGACGGGGCGTTCGCGCAGCTCGCGGGCGGGCTCGCGGACGTCGAGGTCCGCACCGGCGTGCTGGTCGCCCGGGGGGTGCTCGCGGTGGTCGTGCTCGCGACGTGCGGGGCGCTGGCGCACGCCGCCGCCCGTGGGACCGAGCACGGGCCGGCGCCGCGGGGCCCGGCACCCGGGCGGATCGAGCTGCGGGTCGCGCTGGGGGCGCTGACGCTGCTGTTCGCCCTGTTCGTCGCGGTCCAGCTGCGCGTGCTGTTCGGGGGCGCGGAGTACGTGCGGCGGACCACCGGGCTGGGCTACGGCGACTACGCCCGCCAGGGGGTCGTCCAGCTGCTGCTCGTGGCGGCGCTCACGCTCGCCGTCGTCGCGGTGGCGGCGCGGCGCCGCGATCCCGTCGTCCGGGCGCTGCTGGGCACGATCTGCCTGCTCGTCCTCGTCGTCCTGGCCAGCGCCCTGCACCGGGTCGTCCTGGTCCAGGACGCCTACGGCCTCACGCGCGTGCGGCTCGCGGGCGGCGCGCTCGTCGTCTGGCTCGGGGCGCTCGTCGGCCTCGTGCTCGCCGCCGGGACCGGTCCCCGCGTGGCGCGGCACGCTCCCCGTGCGGCGCTGCTGCTGACGCTCGGGTCCGTCGCCGCGTTCTCGCTGGCGAACCCGGACAGGCGCATCGCGCAGCGCGCGGCCGACCGCGCCCGTGCGGGGGAGCCCGTCGACCTGCCGTTCCTGCAGTCCCTCAGCGCGGACGCGCTGCCGGCGCTGCGCACGCTGCCGGTCGGCCTGCGCGCGGCGGCGGTCGCGCCGCTCCAGGCCCGTCTGCGCCGCCCCGACGGGGCCGCGGGCTGGAACCTCGCCCGGTGGCGCGCGCGGTGAGGGTCCTCCTGCCGGCGGGCCTCCTGCTCGGGGTGCTCAGCCGCCTCGACGAGACGACGCCGACCGCGGTCCCGCTGAGCGACAACGCGACCTGGGTGGGGGCCGCCGTGCTGGCGGGGCTCCTGCTGCCGGCGGCCGGGGCGCGGGCCGGGGTGCTCGTCCTGACGGCCGCGAACGGCGCGTACTACGCGTGGATCGCCGCCACCGAGCCGGGGACGCCGCTGGGCGCCCCGCTGCACTGGCTGCTGCTGGGCGTGCTCACCGGCGTGGTCTTCGGGACCGCGGGGGCGGTGGCCCGGCGGGCGGCGCCGCCCGCCCGCGCGCTGGCGCTCGCCGCCCCGCTGCTGGCCGTCGCCCTGGACCGCGCCGGGCTGCTCGCGGCGCTGCTGCCGTGAGCGCCTATCCTGCGGGCCGTGACCCTGCGGATCGATCCGATCGCCGAGGCGCGCCGCCACTGGGAGGCGCGCTGGGGGCCGAGCCCGGCCGCGCGATGGCGGCGATCACCTCGATCGTCCGCGCCCAGCAGCTGCTGCTGGCGCGCTACGACGAGCTGCTGAAGCCGTTCGGGATCACGTTCGCCCGCTACGAGGCGCTGATGCTGCTGCTGTTCACGCGCAGCGGCGAGCTGCCGGTGGGGAAGATCGGCGAGCGGCTGCAGGTGCACCGCAGCTCGGTGACCAACGCGGTCGACAAGCTCGCGGGCGACGGGCTCGTGGAGCGCGTGCCGCACCCGACCGACGGGCGCACGACGCTCATCCGGATCACCGACGCGGGGCGTGACGTGGCGACGCGGGCGACCGAGGTCCTCAACGCCGAGGACTTCGCGGTCGGGGCGCTGAGCGTCGAGGAGCGCGAGGCGCTCACGCGCGTGCTGACCACGCTGCGCGCGGACGCCGGCGACTTCGCCGCCTGACCGGCCCCGCCGCGGTTGGTGGACGTCCACCTATCCGGTACCATTGTCGCCGTCGAGATAGGCGGACTTCCACCTATCTCCCTGGAACCCGATCCCGGAGCCTCCTCATGGCCACGCCCACGAGCACCCCGACGACCCTCGACGAGTGGAAGGCCGCCTACGGCCTCGCCGGGGAGCGCGACGTCCCGTTCACGACGCTCAGCGCCGAGCCGGTCAAGCCGCTCTACACCGCGCAGGACCGGGCCGGCAAGGACGACGAGGCGGGCCTGGGCCTGCCGGGCCAGTACCCCTTCACCCGTGGCGTCTACCCGTCGATGTACCGCACGCGGCTGTGGACGATGCGGCAGTTCGCGGGCTTCGGCACGGCCGAGGAGACCAACGAGCGGTTCCGCTACCTCCTCGACCACGGCCAGACCGGCCTGTCGACCGCGTTCGACATGCCGTCGCTCATGGGCCACGACTCCGATTCGCCGCTGTCGCTGGGCGAGGTCGGCCGCGAGGGCGTCGCCGTCGACACCGTCGACGACATGCAGACGCTGTTCCAGGGCATCAACCTCGGCGACGTCTCGGTGTCGATGACGATCAACGCCCCGGCCGCGATCATGCTCGCCTACTACGTCGTCGCCGCGGAGCGGCAGGCGGGCGGGGCGATCACGCCGGACAAGCTCAACGGCACGATCCAGGCGGACATCCTCAAGGAGTACATCGCCCAGAAGGAGTGGTGCTTCCCGATCGACCCGGCGATGCGCCTGCTGGGGGACATGATCGAGTACTCCACGCAGAACATGCCGCGCTGGAACTCGGTGTCGGTCTCCGGATACCACATCCGCGAGGCGGGGGCGACCGCCGCGCAGGAGCTCGCCTTCACGCTCAAGGACGGCCTGACCTACGTCGAGCAGGCGATCGACCGCGGCCTCGACGTCGACGACTTCGCGCCGCGTCTGAGCTTCTTCTTCAACGCCCAGATCGACTTCTTCGAGGAGATCGCCAAGTACCGCGCCGCCCGCCGGATCTGGGCGCGCGAGCTGCGCGAGACCTACGGCGCCAAGAACCCGAAGTCGTGGCTGATGCGCTTCCACACGCAGACGGCCGGTGTCTCCCTGACCGCGCAGCAGCCGCTGAACAACATCACCCGCACGGCGATCGAGGCGCTCGCCGGCGTGCTCGGTGGCACCCAGTCACTGCACACCAACTCCTACGACGAGGCGCTCGCGCTCCCGACCGAGGACGCGGTCCGCATCGCGCTGCGCACGCAGCAGATCATCGCCCACGAGACGGGCGTCACGAACACGATCGACCCGCTCGGCGGCAGCTACTTCGTGGAGTCCCTGACGGACCGCATGGAGGAGATGGCCTACGAGTACTTCGCGAAGATCGACGAGCTCGGCGGCATGGTCGAGGCCGTCAAGCGCAACTACCCGCAGCGCGAGATCGCCGACGCGAGCTTCGACCTGCAGGTCGAGATCGAGGCCCAGAAGCGGATCGTCGTCGGCGTCAACCGCTACACCGAGGGCGACGACGGCGACACCCCGATCCTCAAGGTCGATCCGGCGCTGGAGCGCAAGCAGGTCGACCGCCTGCAGGGAGTCCGCGCGCGCCGGGATTCCGGTGCGGTGGAGGCGGCACTGATCCGATTGAAGGAACTCGCCGCACAGGACGATGCCAACCTGATGCCGCCGATCATCGAGGCGGCCCGGGTGCACGCGACGGAGGGCGAGATGATCGAGGCCCTCCAGGACGTGTTCGGGAAGTACACCGAGGCGCCCGTCTTCTAACACCACACAGGAGTCCACATGACCAAGCCGTCCCTCGTCGCCGCGGCCGCGCTCGTCGCCGCCGGCGCCGGCGTCGTCGCCATCCCTGCCATGGCCGCGACGAAGACCGTCAAGGCCACCTCGGCGAACACCTGGTCGCCGAAGAGCCTGAGCGTCAAGAAGGGCGACACGGTCCGATTCACGTGGAGCACCTCCGCGCCGCACAACGTCCGCAAGACCTCCGGCGCGGGCAAGGCGCTGCGCACCGGCATCTCGCAGAAGGGCAGCGGCTCGTTCAAGGTGCCCGCCAAGGGGACCTACCGCTTCGTGTGCGACGTGCACCCGGGCACGATGAAGATCACCGTCAAGGCCTCCTGAGCCGCCCCGTCGCGGGTCCGCGGTTCAGGCCGCGTCCGCGCTGCGGGCGCGGCGCGGGCCTGCGATGGCGCCGACCTCGAGCGCCGCGGCGCTGAGCGCCTGCGGCAGCTCGAGCGCCTGCGGCAGCGCCGTCGGATCGAGGTAGACGCTGAAGGTCACCTCGTCACGGACCGTGAAGATGCCGATCGACAGCGCGTGGCCGTCGGTGATCGGGATGACCGGTGCCGCCTCGATCAGCTCCGCCCCGAGCAGGTAGACGGGCATCCGGGGCCCGGGCACGTTGGACACGGTCAGGTTGTAGGTCCGCGGGCTCGCCGCGAGCCGGGCGGCCGCCTCCTTCAGCGGCTCCGGGAGGACGCCGAGCGCCCCCATCAGCGTCTCGCCGCCGCCCGCACGACCCTGGTCCTTGAATCGCGAGGTCTCCGCGTGGATCGCCGCGAGCCGCTCCGCCGGCCGGTGCAACTGCACCGGCAGCTCGACGAACACGAACGAGATCCGGTTGCCCAGGTCGCCCGCCTCCTCCGCGGCGCGCGTGCTCACCGGCACCATGACCTTCAGCGGGGCCGGCACCCGGCCGGCGCGCATCGACAGCTCGCGCAGCGCCCCGCTGACAACGCACAGCGCGACGTCGTTGAGCGTCACGCCGTGGCGGCGCTTGACGTCCAGCAGCGGCCCGATCGCCGTCGTGTGGTGCACGAGGGCACGGTGCGCGGTGATCGGGCGGTTGACGTAGGAGGACGGTGCGGGCTTCAGCACGTCCTCGCCGACCGAGAGCGCCGCGCGGCGCAGCGTGTCCGCCAGCCGCACGCCGGAGCGCAGGCCCCCGGGTCCGCTGCGCGCCATCCGCGCCAGGCCACCCGCGGCCCGCAGTGACTCGAGGCCGCCGTCGGCGAGCGCCTCGAGCGCCAGGCGCGTCGGTCCGGGCGCGGCCCGGGCGGTCCACTCGTCCGGGTCGCCGTGGTCGGCGTCGGCGCTGACGTCGAGCAGCAGCAGCGCGAGCTCGACCGCGCTCTTGCCGTCGACCATCGCGTGGTGGATCTTCATGACCATGCCGATCGTGCCGTCCTCGAGCTGCGGCGCGAGCTCGATGCGCCACAGCGCGCGGGCGCGGTCCAGCGGCGTCGAGAGGCAGCGGTCGACGAGCTCGTCGAAGCGGGCCCGCGACAGCGGCTCGTCCGGGGCCGACATCGGGACGACGTGCGCGGCGATGTCGAACCGCTCGTCGTCGATCCAGACCGGCTCCCCGAAGCCGGCGGGCGGGAACGCGACGCGCTGACGGAACCGCTCGGCGTACCGCAGCCGGGCCGACACCGACGCGCGCAGCGCCTCGATCGTCACCGGTCGCCCGTCGGCGCGCGGGGCGAAGCGCCCCTTCCAGGCGACGTGCATGTGCGCGCTCGCCGTCTCGACCCGGAAGAACGACGCGTCGAGGGTGGAGAGGCGGGAGCGGGGCATGGTGGGACGATCGTCGCGCCGGCGCGGCCCGCGCGCCACGGACACCCGGTCCAGATCCGCGGCCCCGTGCCCGTCCGCCGCGTCGAGCCGTGCGACGTCGGCGCGGCCTACCTAGTAACACGCGCGCGCGCCCAGCCGTCACGTGGACGTCCACCTGACTAGACTTCCGACCGCGCCCGTCCGCCCGCCGAGGAGCTCCATCGCATGTCCACCAGCACCGCCCAGAAGAAGATCCGCGTCGTCGTCGCCAAGCCGGGACTCGACGGCCACGACCGTGGCGCGAAGATCATCGCCCGGGCGTTGCGGGACGCGGGCATGGAGGTCATCTACACCGGCCTCCACCAGACGCCGGAGCAGATCGTCGAGACGGTCATCCAGGAGGACGCCGACGCGGTCGGTCTGTCCATCCTGTCGGGCGCGCACATGACGCTGGTGCCGCGCATCGTCGAGCTGCTGAAGGAGCAGGGCATCGACGACGTGCTCGTCACCGTCGGCGGGACGATTCCCGCCGACGACATCCCGGAGCTGAAGAAGCTCGGTGTGGCGGAGGTGTTCACCCCCGGCGCGCCCACGAGCGACATCATCGACTTCATCCAGGGCGCCGTCGCCGAGCGGGAGTAGATCCCGCTCGTAACGTCGCCCATGGCGCGGGGGTATGTCATGCCGTCGCGCCTCGATTGACTCGTCAGTCAATCACGCAGGTACACTCCCGAACGTTCGTTTCCCCCCGAGGAGGCCGCAGTGAAGATCGCCGTCCTGGTCAAAGAGGTCCCGGACGCCGCTGTCCAGAAGCGTGTCGACCCCAGCACGGGTCGCATGGATCGCAGTGGTGAGAAGAACCTGAACCCGTACGACACGCACGCCATCGAGGCCGCGATGCAGATCAAGGAAGGCGGCGTCGCCGTCGACGAGATCGTCGCCGTCACGATGGGCCCGGAGTCCGCCGTCCGCGCGCTCCACAAGGCCGTGTCCCTGGGTGCCGACCGCTCCGTCCACCTGACCGACCCGGCCGTCGCCGGCTCGGACGTGGCCGCGACCGGCTACGCGCTCGCGCAGACGCTCAAGCGCGAGAACCCCGACCTCGTCCTGCTGGGTCAGCAGTCCGACGACGGCGAGTGCTACACGATCGGCGCCGTCGTCGCCGAGCACCTGGGCGCCCCCTCGCTGACGCAGGTCATCAAGCTCGACGTCGAGGGCGAGACCCTCGTGTGCGAGCGTCAGGCCGAGTACGGCTACGACACCGTCGAGGTCGGCCTCCCGGCCGTCATCTCCGTCGGTGACGCCATCAACGAGCCGCGCTACCCGTCGCTGAAGGCGATCATGGGCGCGAAGAAGAAGCCGCTCGACACCGTCGCCACCGGCGATGTCGACATCGACACCTCGAAGGTCGGCGCCGACAACTCCGCCGCCCAGTGGACCGCCGCGAAGGCCCCGCCGCAGAAGGCCGCCGGCACCATCATCGAGGACGAGGACACCGCCGAGACGGTCGAGAAGATCGTCGCCTGGCTCGACGAGCGCAAGCTCATCTAAGGAGACATCACCATGGCGAACATCCTGGTCTACGCGCTCCACTACGAGGGCGCGGTCAACAAGAACTCCCTCGGCGCCGTGTCGGAGGCCGCGAAGCTCGCGGGCGAGCTCGGCGGCGAGGCGCACGCGATCCTGATCGGCGACGGCGCGGCCGACGTCGCGGGCTCGCTCGGCGCGTACGGCGCCAAGAAGGTCTTCGTGGCGGACGCCCCGGCCGGCCTGGCCGGTCCGGCGATCGACGCGATGGCGGGCGTCCTGAACGGCGGCGACTACAAGTACGTCCTGTTCGGCGGCGGCCTCCTGGGCTTCGAGATCGGCGCCGGCCTCGCCGCGCGCCTCGGCGCGGGCGTCGCGATGGAGGTCACCGCGGTGACCGTCCAGGGCGGCGAGCTCGTCGCGGAGCGTCCGATCCTCGGCGACTCCTCGATCTCCGAGATCAAGTTCCGCTCGGACATCGGCATCATCATCGGCCGCCTCAACGCGTTCGAGATCAAGCAGTCCGGCGGCGACGCGGCCGTCGAGAACGTCGCGGTCGAGCTGTCCCCGCAGGCCGGCAAGGCCACCCTGCGTACCCGTGGCGAGCAGCGCGGCGCCGACGTCGACATCGAGGGCGCGGACGTCCTCGTCGCCGGCGGTCGCGGCCTGGGCAAGGCGGAGGGCTTCGACCTCTGCGACCAGCTCGCCGCCGCGTTCGGTGGCAACTCCGCCGTCGCCGCGACCCGCGCGGTCGTCGACGCCGGCTGGTACCCCTACGCCGCCCAGATCGGCCAGACCGGCAAGACGGTCGCGCCGAAGCTGTACCTCGCGGCCGGCATCTCCGGCGCGATCCAGCACAAGGTCGGCATGCAGTCCTCGGAGAACATCGTCGCGATCAACAAGGACGCGAACGCCCCGATCTTCGAGTTCAGCGACCTCGGCATCGTCGGCGATCTGAACAAGATCCTCCCGAAGCTGACCGAGGCCATCAAGGCGAAGAAGGGCTAAGGAGCACGGCATGGCCGCCACCACGAAGAACGGGAAGACCGCGCCCGCGGCCTACCCGCCGCCGGTGAACACCCAGCAGGAGTTCATCAAGCGGGAGGTCGACCCCGAGGACGAGATCATCGAGGTCGGCGTCGCCATCGTCGGTGGCGGCACCGCCGGTCTCGCGACCGCGAACCGGCTCCTGCAGCTGCTGCACGAGGACGCCGAGAACGGCGGCGACGTGATGGAGCGCCTCGGCGAGGTGCCCGTCGCGATCGTCGAGAAGGCGAAGGTCTGCGGTGGGCACACGCTGTCCGGCGCGGTCGTCCGCCCCGACCCGCTGCTCGAGCTCTTCCCGGACATGACCCGGGAGGACTGGCGCAAGGAGGGCTTCGCCTACGGCGAGGTCACGAAGGAGGCGGTCTACGCGACGCCCACCTCGAAGATCTCCCTGCGCGTCCCGACGCCGCCGAACTTCAAGAACCACGGCAACGAGGTCATCTCGGTCTCGGCGCTCGCCCGCTACCAGGCGCGCGTCGCCGAGGAGGCCGGCGCGTACATCCTCACCGAGACCGCGGCGACCCAGCTGCTCGTCGAGGACGGCCGCGTCCGCGGCGTCCGCTCGGGCGACAAGGGCCGCGGCAAGGAGGGCCAGGAGCTCGGCAACTTCGAGCCCGGCACCGACATCGTCGCCCAGCACACGGTCCTCGCCGAGGGCTGCTGGGGCCACCTGACCGGTGCGGCGATCCGCGAGTTCGACCTCGCGGAGAACCGCGAGCCCCAGGTCTGGGAGCTCGGCGTCAAGGAGGTCTGGAAGGTCCCGAAGCCGCTGGACCGCCTGATCCACACGCTCGGCCCGTGGCCGCTGGCGATCAGCCCGAAGTACGGGCAGGTCGGCGGCACCTGGATCTACCCGATGAAGGACGAGAAGACCGGGGAGGACCTGGTCTCGATCGGCTTCGTCGTCGAGCTCGAGTACGCGGACGCCACCACGTCCCCGCACGACATGCTCCAGACGTTCAAGACGCACCCGCTGGTCCGCAAGATCCTCGAGGGCGGCGAGCGCGTCGCGTGGGGCGCCAAGGCGCTCCCGGGCGGCGGCTACTGGTCGATGCCGAAGCTCAGCATGCCCGGCGCGCTGATCGTCGGCGACGCGGGCGGCATGGTCGACACGCTGGCGCTCAAGGGCGTCCACCACTGCATCAAGTCCGGCATCCTCGCGGGTGAGGCGATCTTCAACGCGCTGAAGACCGGCGAGAGCAGCCTCGAGTCCTACGAGCAGGCGATCGAGGAGTCGACGGTCGGCAAGGAGCTGTGGGAGGTGCGCAACGCGCGCCAGCCGCTGCAGAAGGGCCTGCTGATCGGCGGCCCGATCTCCGGCCTGCACCAGGTCACCAAGGGCAAGCTGCCCGGGCGCCTGGCGTGGCACCGCAACGACCACAAGCCGATGTTCATCGGCAAGACGAAGGACCGCTACGTCAAGCCGGACGGGAAGTACACGTTCGACAAGCTGTCCTCGGTCTACATCACGGGCAACGCGACCCGTGACGACGCGCCGAACCACATCCGCGTCCAGAAGAACGTCCCCCGCGAGGTCGCGGAGACGTGGGTCTGGATGTGCCCGGCCGGCGTGTACGAGATCCCCGAGGACGAGCCCGAGACGGGCAAGGTCAACGTCGTCGTGAACTACACGAACTGCGTGCAGTGCGGTGCGATCACCGCCAAGGGCGGTCGCCTCACCACCCCCGAGGGTGGCGACGGCCCGCTCTACCAGATCACCTGATCCGGGCACGAGCACGATCGAGCAGGACCGCGAGGGGCGCAACATCTGCGCCCCTCGCCTGTTCGTGGGGGTGACCATGCCGTTCCGTCCCCCCGTCCTGGGCGCCGTCGCCGGCGCCGTCGCGCTGCTGGCGCCCGCCGTGGCGTCCGCCGCGACCCCGACGTCGGCCGCGACCGATCCCGGGCCGCGGCCGACGCTCGCCGCGAAGCTCACCGCCTGCGAGCCGGCGACGGACGTCGCGGGCGGCAGCGCCGCGTTCACCGCGTCGATGCCGGCACGCCGGGGCGCCTCGCGCCTGTGGATCCGCTTCGCGCTCGAGCGCCAGGCGCCCGGTCGCCGCGGCTGGGAGCGGGTCGCCGCCCCGACCTTCGGCGAGTGGGAGAAGTCGCGGCCCGGCGTCTCCGGGTTCGTCTACGCCAAGCGGGTCGAGGGGCTCGCCCCCGGGGCCTACCGGGCGGTCGTCCGCTTCCGCTGGGTCGACGCGGAGGGCCGCACGGTCCGCCGCGCCCAGCGCACGACGCCCGCCTGCCGGCAGCCGGACCCGCGGCCGAACCTCGAGCTCGTGCGGCTGCGGCCCGCCATGGGCGACGGCGGCCCGGTCGCCGAGGTCACCGTCCGCAACGGCGGTCGCACCGACACGCTCGCCCCCGCGGTGGTGACGCTGCGCGTGGCCGGCGTCGAGCAGCCGTCGCAGACCGTGCCGCCGCTGGGGCCGGGCGTCACCGCGATCGTGACGTTCCCGCTGGCCGGCTGCGCGCCCGGCCAGGAGCTGCGGGCCGAGGTCGATCCGGCCGACGGCATCGACGAGGTCTCCGAGACCGACAACGTCGCCGTCCGTCCGTGCGGCTGACCGCCCGCTGGACGCGTTCCCTACACTCGTAGATGAGATGAAGACCGCAATCCACCCCGAGTACGTCGAGGCGCACGTCCGCTGCACGTGCGGCAACGAGTTCACGACGCGCTCCACCATGCCCGAGATCCACGTGGAGATCTGCTCCAACTGTCACCCGTTCTACACGGGCCGGCAGAAGCTGGTCGACACCGGCGGTCGCGTCGAGCGCTTCAAGCGCCGCGCCGCCAAGCGCGCTGCCGATCAGCGCGTCTCGCAGGGCTAGCGCCCACCGCACACCGCGACACCACGCGCCCGTCGGGACCACCCCGGCGGGCCGTTCGTCGTCCGGGGCCCTGACGGGCCGGTCCCGGGCGGCGGACGCCCGCGCGCGCGGGTTCCCTCTACGCTCGTGGGGTGATCGAGCAGCTGGTCGGGCAGATCGAGGCGCGCTTCGCGGACCTCGAGCGGATGATGGTCGACCCCGAGGTGATCGGGGACCGGCAGCGCTACGCCGAGACCGGCCGCGAGTACCGCCAGCTCGAGGTCGCCGCGAAGCTCGCCGAGGAGTGGCGCCGCGCGTCCGACGACGTCGCCGGCGCCCAGGAGCTGCTGGCCGAGGGCGAGGACGACGAGGTCCGCGAGATGCTGAACGCCGGCCGCGCGCGCCTCGAGGAGCTCGAGGAGGAGCTGCGCCTGGCGATGGTCGAGCGCGACCCCAACGACGAGAAGAACGTCATCGTCGAGATCCAGGGCGGCGCCGGCGGGGAGGAGGCCGGCCTGTGGGCGGGCGACCTCTACCGGATGCTCACGAAGTACGGGGAGCGGCTGAAGTTCACGGTCGAGCCGATGGACGTCGGCGACGGCAAGTACACCTTCGCGGTCAAGGGCGACGGCGCGTTCAGCGTCTACAAGTTCGAGGGCGGCACGCACCGCGTCCAGCGCGTGCCCGCGACCGAGACCCAGGGCCGCATCCACACCTCGACCGCCACGGTCGCGGTGCTGCCCGAGGCCGAGGAGGTCGACGTGCAGATCCACCAGTCCGACCTCCAGATCGACGTGTACCGCTCCGGCGGCCCGGGCGGCCAGTCGGTCAACACGACCGACTCGGCGGTGCGGATCACGCACAAGCCCACGGGGATCGTCGTGGCGATGCAGGACGAGAAGAGCCAGCTGCAGAACCGCGAGAAGGCGATGCGCGTGCTGCGCGCCCGGATCTACGAGGCGGCGCTCGCCGAGCAGCAGGCCGCCTGGTCGGCCGACCGCAAGGCCCAGGTCGGCACCGGCGACCGCGCCGAGAAGATCCGCACCTACAACTACGGCGAGCGCCGGGTCACCGACCACCGCATCAAGCTCACCGCCCACAACCTCGACGCGGTCCTCGAGGGCGAGCTCGACGAGTTCACCGCCGCGCTCACCGCCGACGAGAAGCGCCGCCGGCTCGAGGCGCAGACCACCGCCGGCGCCGGGTCGTGAGCTTCGCGGGCGTCCCGGTCCGGGAGGCCCTCGACAGCGCGCTCGTCGCGCTGCGTGGCAGCGGCTCGGCGACGCCGGAGCTCGACGCCGAGCTGCTGCTCGCCCACGCGCTGGGCTGGGACCGCACGCGGCTGTTCCTCGAGCGCGACACCCCGGTCGAGGGGGCGGCGATCCGGGTCTTCCGCGACCTCGTGCGGCGCCGCACCGTGCTGCGCGAGCCCGTCGCCTACCTGCTGGGCACGCGCGGCTTCCGCCACCTCGACCTCGCGGTCGACCCGCGCGTGCTGATCCCGCGGCCGGAGACCGAGCTGCTGGTGGAGCTCGCGGTCGCCGCGCTGCCGCCCGGGGCCCGCGTGCTCGACGTCGGCACCGGCAGCGGCGCGATCGCGCTCGCGCTGAAGGACGAGCGGCCCGACCTGGAGGTGCACGCCGTCGACGCCAGCGCCGCGGCGCTCGAGGTCGCGCGGGCGAACGCGCGGCGGCTGCGCCTCGACGTCGCGTTCGCGCCGGCCGACCTCCTGGACGGGGCGCCCGACGGCCCGTGGGACGCGGTCGTCTCCAACCCGCCCTACGTGCCCGACGGCGACCGGGCGACGATGATGCACGACGTCGTCCAGCACGAGCCCGGGGACGCGCTGTTCGCCGGGCCGGACGGGCTCGACGTGCTGCGCCGGCTGCTCCCGGCGTGCGCGGCGGTGGCCGTGCCGTGGGTCGCGGTCGAGCACGGCATCGGGCAGCGCGGCGCGGTCGTCGGACTCGCCCGGGGGGCCGGCTACCCGCACGCCGACGTGCACGACGACCTCGCGGGGATCGACCGCGTGGTGGTCGCCCGGCGCTGAGCGGTCCGTACCCTCGGCAGATGGCCCTCACCTCCGCCGACGCCCAGACCTTCGAGCGCTGCATGAGCGTGGCCGGCGTCGCCGTGTTCCCGGCCGACACGGTCTACGGCCTGGCGTGCGACGCCGACGAGAAGGAGGCGGTCCGCCGCCTCTACGCGCTCAAGCGCCGCCGCCCGGACAAGCCCGCCGCGGTCATGTTCTTCCAGAGCGAGCTCGCGCTCACCGCCCTGCCGGAGCTCGGCGACCGCACCCGTGAGGCGGTCCGCCGGCTGACCCCGGGCGGGGTGACGCTGCTGCTGCCCAACCCGGCGCACCGCTTCCCGCTGGCCTGCGGGCCGTCCCCGGACGTGCTGGGCCTGCGGATCCCCGCGCTCGGCCTGGAGGCCGCGGCGCTGCACGAGGTCCGCTGGCCGGTGCTGCAGTCCAGTGCCAACCTCGCCGGGGGGGCCGGACGCGCGCCGTCTGGACGAGGTCGACCCGGTGCTGCGCGAGGAGGCCGATCTCGTCCTCGACGCCGGGGAGCTGCCGGGCACGCCGTCGACCGTGGTCGACCTCACGACCTACGAGCAGGACGGCGACCACCGGATCGTCCGGCAGGGCCTGGTCGCCGCCGACGAGGTCGCCGCCGCGCTGGTCTGAGCACTACGATCGCGCCCATGCGCATCGCCGTCGGCTCCGACCACGCCGGGTTCCACCTCAAGGAGCACGTCGCCGCGACGCTGCGTGCCGCCGGGCACGAGGTCGTCGACGTGGGCACCACCTCGCCGGACTCCGTCGACTACCCGGGCTTCGCGCGCGACGCCGCCGCCCTCGTCGCCGGCGGCGAGGCCGAGCGCGGCGTGCTGGCCTGCGGGTCGGGCGTCGGGGTCGCGATCGTCGCGAACAAGGTCGGCGGCATCCGGGCGGTCAACGCGCACGACCCGCAGGAGGCGGAGATGTCGCGGCGCCACAACGACGCGAACGTCGTGACGCTGTCGGGCGCCCGGCTCGAGCCCGGCACGGCCGACGAGATCGTCCGCACCTTCCTCGACACCGACTTCGAGGGCGGCCGTCACGCCCGCCGCGTCGGGCAGATCGCCGACATCGAGGCGTAGGAGCACGCACCCCCAGGTGGTACCTTGGGGGCGTCGCGACTGGCGCAGCCGCGGCCGGACGGCGTCCGGTCGACGAGGTGGAGACGACCACCGGGGAGCGACGAGAGCCACACCGCCGCGCGCCTGGGCACCACCCGCAACGTCCGCCGCCACCGCAAGGGAGCACGCCCGTGTCCGACCTGCCGTCCGACTTCTTCAACCGCCCGATCGCCGAGGTCGACCCCGAGGTCGCGCACGCGATCGGCCTCGAGCTCGAGCGCCAGCAGCGCACGCTCGAGATGATCGCCAGCGAGAACTTCGTCCCGCAGGCGATCCTCGACGCGCAGGGCAGCGTGCTGACCAACAAGTACGCCGAGGGCTACCCGGGCCGCCGCTACTACGGCGGCTGCGAGCACGTCGACGTCATCGAGCAGCTGGCGATCGACCGCGCCAAGCAGCTGTTCGGCGCCGAGCACGCCAACGTCCAGCCGCACGCGGGCGCCCAGACCAACACCGCCGTCTACCACGCGCTGCTGCAGCCCGGGGACACCGTCATGGGCCTCGCGCTCCCGCACGGCGGCCACCTCTCGCACGGCATGAAGCTCAACGTCTCGGGTCGCCTGTACGACATCGCCCCGTACGAGGTCTCGGCCGAGACCGGGCTCGTGGACATGGACGCCGTCGAGCGGATCGCGCACGAGCGCAAGCCGAAGATGATCGTCGCGGGCTGGTCCGCGTACCCGCGCCACCTCGACTTCGCGCGCTTCCGCGAGATCGCCGACGCGGTCGGCGCCTACCTGCTCGTGGACATGGCGCACTTCGCCGGCCTCGTCGCCGCGGGCGTGCACCCGAGCCCCGTCCCGCACGCGGACGTCGTGACGACCACCGTCCACAAGACCCTCGGCGGCGCCCGTGGCGGCCTCATCCTCTGCCGCGAGGAGCACCAGAAGAAGATCGACAGCGCCGTCTTCCCGGGCCAGCAGGGCGGCCCGCTGGAGCACGTCGTCGCCGGCAAGGCCGTCGCGTTCAAGATCGCGATGAGCGAGCAGTTCAAGGAGCGCCAGGTCCGCACCATCGCCGGCGCCCGCGCGGTCGCCGACGCGCTGCTGGCCGAGGGGCCGCGCAGCCACGGCGTGAACGTCCTGACCGGGGGCACCGACGTGCACCTCGTGCTCGCCGACCTGCGCGAGAGCGAGATCGACGGCCAGCAGAGCGAGGACCGCCTGCACGAGATCGGCATCACGGTCAACCGCAACTCGGTCCCGTTCGACCCGCGCCCGCCGATGGTCACGAGCGGCCTGCGCGTCGGCGCGTCGGCGCTCGCCACCCGGGGCCTGTCGGTCGAGGACTTCGCCGAGGTCGGCGAGATCATCGCGACCGCGCTGACCCCCGAGTTCGCGGACCGCAAGGCGGAGCTCGCCGAGCGCGTCGTCGCGATCGCCGACAAGCACCCGCTCTACGAGCACCTGGGCGCCCGCGCCGCGGTCTGAGCCCCACGCCGCCCCGGGGCCGCCTGGCCGCTCCGGGGCGTAGGCTTCCCGGCGGCCATGACCGTCGAAGACGCCATCCTCGCCCTGGTGGCGGCCTTCGTGGTCGCGGCCCTGGCGACCCCGCTGACGTCCCGGCTGGCCCGGGCCGTCGGGGCGGTCGACCGGCCGCGCGACCGCGGACTGGCCGCCGGTGGCACGCCGCTGCTCGGCGGCCTGGCGATGCTCGCGGCGGTCCTCGTCGCGGGCCTGCTGTTCCTCGACTTCGGCGGCATCCTCGGCGACCGCCTGCACGGCATCCTCGCCGGGGCGGTCGTGATCGCGCTCGTCGGCGCGCTGGACGACCGCTTCGACCTGCACCCGGCGGTCAAGCTGCTCGGCCAGGTCGGGGCGGCGAGCGTGCCGGTCGCCGCCGGCGTCGAGGTCACGAACATCACGTTCCCGTTCCTCGGCGCGGTCGACTTCGGCAGCGCGGGCGCGCCCCTGACCGTGGTCGGGCTGGTGGCGGTGATGAACGTCGTGAACCTCTCCGACGGCATCGACGGCCTCGCGGCCGGGGTCTGCGCGATCGCCGCGGCGGCGTTCGCGATCATCGCGTTCGACCTGCAGCGCGACCACGCGGGCGTGCTCGCGGCGATCACCTGCGGGGCGGCGCTCGGCTTCCTCGTGCACAACTTCCACCCGGCGAGCGCCTTCATGGGCGACTGCGGGTCGAACCTGCTCGGGCTGCTGCTGGGCTGCGTCGCGGTGGAGGGCGCGGTCAAGACGCAGGCGATCCTCGCCCTGCTGTTCCCGCTCGTCGTCCTGGCGGTGCCGTTCCTGGACACGACCTTCGTCGTCCTGAAGCGGCTGAAGTACCGCCGGCCGATCTACGCGGCGGACACCAACCACTTCCACCACCGCTTCAGCGCGATCGGCTTCAGCCAGCGGCGGACGGTCCTGTACCTCTACGCGTGGACGGTCTGCCTGGCGGGGTTCGCGGTGGCGCTGCGGTTCGTCCCCTACTCCGACAACGGCGGCAGCTTCGACCCCGGCTGGACGGCGGTGATGGCCGGGCTCGGGCTGCTCGTGCTCGCCGCCAGCGTGTACCTCGTCTACACGCTCGAGATCCTGAAGTTCCGGGTGACGCTGCGGCGGCGCACGGGCCGGGCGGCCGCGGACGTCGACGCCGAGGTGGCGCGGGCGATGGAGACCGGCGAGTTCCAGGCGCTGCGGGCGGACGACGGTCCTAGCGGACCCCGTACACCGTCCGCATGAAGATCCCGCAGAGCGCGTCGACGAGCTCCTCGGGCGCGTACGGCTCGCCCTGGGCGAGCTGCTCGTAGAAGGCGCGCTCGACCATCCACACGAGCGCGAACGCGGTCGGGTGCGGGGCCCCGAGGACCGTCCCCTCCGGGCGCTCGGCGGCGATCCGCTCGGCGGCCGCGTCGACGAAGCGGCCGAGCAGCGAGCGCCAGAACGCGGCGACCTCCGGACCGCCGGCCGCCGCCTCGACGACCGCGCGCACGAGCGACGCGTGGTCGCGGTAGACCCCCTGGATCGCGGTGAGGAGGTTGTCCCGTAGCTCGTAGAACTTTGTAGGCGGCGGTTCTCCCGCCTCGTCCGCTCCCGTTGGGAGCGTGACGGGTGCTTGAAGTCCATCCGAGACAGGAGAACCGCCGTGAGGAACGTAGAGCAGGACCCCGACGGCCGCGAGCTCGCGCTGCCGCCCGCTGTGCAGGAGGCGCTCGGAGAGCTCGTCAATGCCGCCAAGGACGGGCTGCTGGCGTTGAGCGTCGGCGTCGGGCTCGGCGTGCTGGACACGCTGATGGAAGAAGAGGTCACCGAGGTCGTCGGCCCGAAAGGCCGACGCGACCCGGACCGCGTCGCGGTGCGCCACGGCCACGAACCGGGCGAGGTCACCTTGGGCGGCCGGCGTGTCGGCGTGCAACGCCCGCGGGTGCGGGCCGCTGACGGCAGCGGCGAGATCCGCCTTCAGACCTACGCGCACTTCGCCGACCGTGACCCACTCACCCGGGTCGTGCTCGAGCAGATGCTCGCCGGCGTCTCCACGCGACGGTTCGCGCGCACCCGGGAGCCGGTCGGCGAGCACGTGACCGCGGCCGAGCGGTCGACCTCCAAGAGCGCGGTCAGCCGCGAGTTCGTCGGGCGCACGACCGAGCACCTGCGCGCGCTCATGTCGCGCGACCTGGGCGACGTGCGGTTGGCGGCGCTGATGCTCGACGGGATCGAGCTCAAAGGCCGCTGCTGCGTCGTCGCCCTCGGGGTCACGACCGATGGGGTGAAGGTCCCGCTCGGCCTCTGGGACGGCAGCACCGAGAACCAGACGGTCGCCCGGCACCTCCTCGCCGACCTCGTCGACCGTGGCCTGGACCTCGACCAGGGCGTCCTGGTCGTCCTGGACGGCGGAAAGGCGCTGCGCGCGGCGGTCGACCAGGTCCTCGGCCCGGTCCCCGTCCAGCGATGCATCCGCCACAAGGAGAGGAACGTCCTGGACCACCTCCCCGAGGCCGATCGCGACCTCGTCAAGCGCAGGTTGCGCACCGCCTGGAAGCAGTCCAACTACGAGCTCGCGCTCGACGGCCTCAACCGGCTCGCCGACGAACTCGCCCACTCCCATCCCGGAGCCGCGGCGTCGCTGCGCGAAGGCCTCCCCGAGACGCTCACACTGCAGCGCCTCGGCTGCCCCGAGCAACTCCGCCGCACCCTCGCCTCGACGAACCCGATCGAGTCGATGATCGAGTTCGTCCGCCGCACCTCCAGGAACGTGAAGCGCTGGCAGTCCGGCGACATGTGCCTCAGATGGACCGCCGCCGGCATGCTCGAAGCCGAACAGCAGTTCCGGAAAATCATCGGCGTCGACCACCTCGCCACACTCACGATCGCCGTCGAGCGCGACCTCGCCGCCCGACGCTCCGCAACCGCCTCGCCGACCATGTCCACCACGACCCCCGAGCCGGCCGCTACGCTCGCACCCGCTCACTGATCACCGAACCGCCGCCGAGAAGTTCCACGGCGACCGGGACATCCTCCGCTGCGGGTCGAGCACGGTCTGACTCAAGACGAGCTTGCCGACCGCGCCGACATGGACGCAGCCGAGATCAGGCGCTTGGAGACGGCGCGACGTGATCCGGGCGTACGGGTGCTTCATCGTCTCGCTGAGGGCCTCGGGGTTCCCGCTGCGGACCTGCTGCGCATCGGCGACTGATCGACCGCCACGACGGCTCAGCGCGGGTTAGCGCGTCGTGCGAGTTGCCACGCGCGCGTGACGCCTTGCTGCGCGACGAAGGCCACGAGGTTCACGGTCGCTGCGACCGCGTAGACGGACAAGAATGTGGTCACGCCGAACACGGCGCGTCGGGCGCATGGCACCTGCTCGGCGACGATCAGCCCGGCCCCGGCGCACACGACGGCGGACGCAGCAATTGCCGCGACGAACCAAAAGGGCCAGAACTCCGCGATTGGGCCTTCGGTGTCGCGGTCCAAGACCACGGCGTACTCACGCGAGAGGAATGCCACCACGATTGCCAGCCCCGCCACGACGACGCCGAGGACGGCACCGATCAACCCGAACTCGGCGATCAGCAGGTTGGGCAACGTCGCACTGAGCGTGCTCGACTTCACGAGCGTTGTCCCCGCGGCGGTCACGATGACGGCGACAGCGAGGTCCCATCCCAGAAGATGCTGCCGCTGCTCCCACGTCGTGGCGAATAGGTTCTTGACGGGTGGCGGCGTGTCGCTCGCGATGTCCTCAGACATCGCCGTCAGGGTGGGCGTCTTCGTCGGGGCGATGCCTCGGGACCTCCGGCGCGATCTCGTTCATCAGGTCCCGGATCTTGGATCCGATGGTCTGAGCGGAGTCGCCCTGAACCACCTCGATGACCCCGGAGACGAATCGCTTGGCTGAGTCGAAGAAGCGGCGCTTGTCGCCAACGAAGCCCGTCGCCCTATACGAGCCGTTGCCTAGCGACGCGGTGTCGGCAGCGCCGTCTAGCAATGTGTCGCGGACGTTGAGCCCGGCGCTTGACTCGGCCTCAATCGTGAGACGCTCGGCCTCGACCTCGCCGGCCAACTCGCGAACTTGGCGGGCTCGCTTACTGTAGCCGGGGTTTGGCTGCCGCAACGTGACGCGGAATCGAGTCACGCGGTCGACCTCGCTGAGCCATGCCTCGAACTCGCGCGCGTCCGAAAGGAGATTGGCTTCCAGGCCCGCCTTCGCCAAGAACTGCTTGAGGACGTGAAGGAAGGAATCGCGCTTGAGATCGGTCCCACGATCTTCGAAGGCGAGAAGTTGCGAGTTCAAGTCGATGACGAAGTGCGCGAAGTTGCCTTGCCGCGCCGGAGACTCTGAGCTGATCCAGACGTGCTTTTCGTCGTCGTAGTCGATCTCGGCATGCCGAGTACGGCGACGAAACCCGAGCTGCGCGTAGACAACGCCGTCGCGCTCGTCCCAGGCTGGTTCCGACAGGCGCCATTCTCGACCGTAGTAGGACTCCTGGCGGTCGGCATCGAGTGCGCGTTCCAGGGCCTCCGGGAACCGCTCGTGCATCAACGCGAGCTGCGAAGGACGGCGGTCGATGAAGCTCACCTTGGCCAACCAGATGGTTCGGGAGCTGCGACGTGGCATCGCACGACTGTACGGCCACCTCCCGACGGAGCCGCCCTACCGGTTGCCCTTCGCTCGGTTGTGCGTGACGCACAACATCTCGCAGTTCTTCAGGTCGGTGTCGCCGCCCTTGGACCACGCCGTTACGTGGTCGGCTTCCATCTCGCCGATGGCGTAAATCCGCGTCTTGTTGGCGTTGTCTCCGACTGCGCAGAGCGGGCAGTTCGACACGCCGTCCTTCTTGGCCTTGTCCGTCTGACGCTTGTACGCGGCGTG
This sequence comes from Conexibacter sp. W3-3-2, assembly GCF_009707605.1. NCBI lineage: Bacteria > Bacillati > Actinomycetota > Thermoleophilia > Solirubrobacterales > Conexibacteraceae > Conexibacter > Conexibacter sp. W3-3-2. The sequence continues at coordinate 4,549,550 of NZ_WLYW01000001.1, forward strand.
CTTCGTTGGGTCATCGAAGAGGCGGATCCCGAGAAGCTGCGTAGCGGTCTTGCCGCCCAGGACGTACTCGTAGATCGCCTTCCTGTCGCGGACGGCAGGATCCCCACGAAGCTCTTCGACGTCCGCGTCTAGCGCTGCCGCGTTGTAGGCGGTCGAGTGGAAACGCTCGTAGAGACTGCCCCAGGGGAGCCCCCGCATCTCCTTGTCGGGCGCTCGCGGAAAGACGCTGCCGATCCAGTCGATAACCGACGTGAAATAGGTCTTCAGCTCTGCGATGTCGGTGTCCCATCGGTGCTGAGCAAGGTAGGAGTCGACCGCGATCCCGTCGGACTCGGAAACCCAACCCAGCGCGACCGCAAGAACCTCCTGTCGCTTCGGGTCACCCTTCACGTACCACGACCACTTCTGCATGTTCGCGTTCTGCGAGTTGCTGAACTCCGCCTTGGCCTTCGTGACGAACGGCCCGGAGTAGATCGCGTTTAGAAGCTCTTGCGGCTTCAGCTCGACGCCGGAGATGTTGATGGTGCGAAACCAGTCCTTGATCTCCTTCTCGGTTCCTCGGCACTCCCACACGAGCAGCACGCTGTTGAGGAGCTTCTCTTGCTCGTCGACCGGCAGCGAGGAGAACGTCTGCTCCTTGCCGTCCTGGCGAATCGCGAACTTGCCAGTCACGAACCGCCCGACGCTCGTGATCCGCTGCTGCCCGTCGAGCACTTCGAGGCTGTCGCCGACAACGTTGAAGTAGATGAGCCCGAGCGGATAGCCCTTCAGCAGCGAGTCGATGACGGCGACGTCCTTCTTGCCGTCGTTGTAGATGTAGTTGCGCTGGTATTCGGGTTGGATCACGAGCTTGCCGGCCAAGCCGAACAAGCCCTTCCCTTCAAGCTCGTTGTAGACGAATCCGTCGATGACTTCTGCGACGGTGTAGTGCTTCAGGTCGGTTTTCACGAGCCAGCTTTCCGTCGGATGAACAGCCGCTTGTAGATGCGCTTGACGGGATACCCAACATCGAAGTACGTCCCAGGGCCGAAAGAATCCGTGCGGACGAAGCAACCGAGCGTTCCGGTCTTCGACTTCATGTGGACACCGTCGACGACCTTCTCCTTCGGGCCGTAGGTTCGCGATGGCGCGTAGTCACCCTCGCTGCTGCCGACGATCTCGAACTGGTCCGGGTTGTATCTGTCCAAGAACGTGATTGGGACGCCCATCAGGCCGTCGTGGTCGCTCGGGATCGCGTCAACGAACGGAACCTCGATGGCCTCGAAGTTGTCGTACATCGGGTAGCCGACGCCACGCACTTCCTTGTGCTTGCTGAACTTGACGTTGTCTGCCTTCGTCATGAGCTGCAACGGCTCGTGACGCCGACCGTGATCGATGTTCGTGAACCAGCACGAGTTCCCCAGTCGCGTGTAGTCGCGCTCAGCGTCAGGCGGGTAGCCGAGCTTCTCTGCCTTGAGCCGGTCGGCGTCACTGACGTTCGCGCCCTTCGGGACGCCGAACACCATGTCACTGCTGTTGCCCGTGGCCCCCCTTCCATAGCTCGTTCGCCATGATGTGCGGGAAGACTTCGTTGTAGGTGATCGCGTTGTTGCTCCCGATGACCGAGACTTTTCGCCCGCCTCCCAGTACCCACGTCATGAAGGAGCGGAAGAGACTGAACGGCGGATTCGTGATGATGAAGTCAGCCTCATCACGCAGTGCCGTGACCTCAGGGCTGCGGAAGTCCCCGTCGCCGTCGAGGTACTCCCACTGAAGGTCGTCGATGTTGATGACGCCGTCGCCGCTGATGTCCTTGGCCTCCAACGTGAACTTCTTGCCGTTGGTGCGCGTCTTGTTGGCGTCGAAGGCCGGGCTCTCCGACTCGAACAACGTCGGCTGGTAGTTGATCTTGGCCGGGTTGCTGTCCGGGGCGTAGGACGTCGAGATCAACTTCTTCAGGCCGAAGTCCATGAAGTGCAGCGCGAAGAACTTCGCGAAGTTGCTCCACTCGGGGTCGTCGCACGGGAGCAGCACGACCTTGTCTCGGAAGACATCGGGGTCGTACTCTAGGTAGGCGTTCATCTCGCGCTCGATGTCGGCCCACTGCGTGTAGAACTCGTCGTTCTTGGCAGCCTTCGCAGCGCCGAGGTGGCTGTTCTTCGATCCGTCGTTCTGCGTCGACACGGGCACGACCCTAGAGAAGGCAGCCGACGGGCAAGGCGCGGCGCAGGCAGCGCGGCCCTTATGAACATACGAAGGGGCGAACGCGGCTGCTCGACACCGGGGGAGGACCGTCCGGGCGGTTGCCACAGCGGAGTCCCGCGACAGGAAACGGGCCGGGGGTGCTCACGCTGCCATAACCGGCTGCCATCGTGGCGATGAACCCTGCCGAGAACGCACGAGAGCCCCATTTCTGGGGCTCTCGTGTCCGACGAAGGTCCTGCTGAAGCGCTACTTGATGAACAGCATCTCCGAGTACTTCGGGATCGGCCACAGGTCGTCGGCGACGACCTTCTCGAGCTTGTCCGCCGCGACGCGCACGTCGTTGGCGGCCGCGAGCACGACGTCGCGCATGTAGGCCGCGTGCTTCACGCCGCCGTCGGGGCCGTCGTGGTCGTTGGCCTTCTCGAGCGCGAAGATCGCCTCCACCAGCTCGGTGATGAGTCCGTCGAGCTCCTCCTTGAGCTTCTCGATCGCGGGGCTGTCGCCACCGTCGTCGAGCAGCTCCGCGTGGCGCAGGGCCGCCGGCAGGATCATCGTCCGCGCCATCGAGGCCGCGGTCTCCGCCTCGATGTTCGCCTTCGACGAGTACTGCTCGACGAAGACCTCGTAGCGGGACTCGAGCTCGCGCTTGGAGAGGACCTTGAACTTCTTGAACGTGTCGACCGTCTGCTTGTTGACGATCCACGGCAGGGCGTCGGGGGTCGTCGGCAGGTTCAGCAGGCCGCGCTTCTCGGCCTCCTTGTGCCACGCCTCGGAGTAGCCGTCACCGTCGAAGACGATGTGGCCGTCCTCCTCCCAGACCGTCTTGACGACCGCGGACACCGCCGCGAAGACGTCGCCCTTGGCGGCCTTCAGCTCCTTGGCCAGCTGGCCGCTGAGCTCGGAGATCGCCTCGGCGGTGATCGTGTTGAGGACCGTGTTGACGAAGCCCAGCGACATGCTGGAGCCGACCGCGCGGAACTCGAAGCGGTTACCGGTGAACGCGAACGGCGAGGTGCGGTTGCGGTCGCCGCCGTCCTTGGGCAGCTGCGGCAGCATGTTCGTGCCGAGGCCGAGGAACGACTTCTTCGGCACGGTGCCCTTGCCGGTCGCGATCTTCTCGAACGCCGTCTGCAGCTCGGCGCCGAGGAAGATCGAGATGATCGCCGGCGGCGCCTCGTTGGCGCCGAGACGGTGGTCCTGGCCGATGTTCGCGACCGACGCGCGCAGCAGCGCCTGGTGCTTGTTGACGGCCTTGATGACCGCCGACGCGAAGAACAGGAACTGCGCGTTGGCCTCGGGCGTGTCGCCCGGGTTGAGCAGGTTCACCTTCGTGTCCGTGCCCATCGACCAGTTGTTGTGCTTGCCCGAGCCGTTGAGGCCGGCGAACGGCTTCTCGTGCAGCAGGCAGACCATGCCGTAGCGGCGGGCGACGTTCTGCAGGATCTGCATCGTCAGCTGCTGGTGGTCGGAGCTGATGTTCGAGTTCTCGAACAGCGGCGCGAGCTCGTACTGACCCGGGGCGACCTCGTTGTGACGGGTCTTGATCGGGACGCCGAGCTTGGAGAGCTCCTCCTCGACCTCGAGCATGTAGGAGAGGACGCGCTCCGGGATCGACCCGAAGTAGTGCTCGTCGAGCTCCTGGCCCTTGGGCGGCTTGGCGCCGAACAGCGAGCGGCCGGTCGTGTACAGGTCGGGGCGCTCGAAGTAGTACTGCTCGTCGACGAGGAAGTACTCCTGCTCCGGGCCGACCGTCGTGAAGACGCGCGTGGCGGTCTCGTCGCCGAGCAGCTTCAGCGCCTTGATCGCCTCGTTCGACAGCGCGTCCATCGAGCGCAGCAGCGGGATCTTCGCGTCGAGCGCCTCACCCGTCCACGAGACGAACGCCGTCGGGATGCACAGCAGCGCGCCGTTGGGGTTCTCGAGGATGAACGCGGGGGAGGTGGGGTCCCAGGCGGTGTAGCCGCGCGCCTCGAACGTCGCGCGGATGCCGCCCGACGGGAACGAGGAGGCGTCCGGCTCCCCCCTGGATGAGCTCCTTGCCGGAGAACTCGGCGAGCGCCGTGCCGTCGCCGACCGGCTCGAAGAAGCCGTCGTGCTTCTCCGCCGTCAGGTTGGTCAGCGGCTGGAACCAGTGGGTGTAGTGCGTGGCGCCCTTCTCCATCGCCCACTCACGCATCGCCTGCGCGACCGAGTCGGCGAGCGAGGCGTCGAGCGGCTCGCCCGCGGCGAGCGACGCCTGGAGCGCCTTGAAGATGTGCTTCGGCAGCCGGGCCTTCTGGACGGCGACGGAGAAGACGTTGTCGCCGAAGTTGGAGGCACCGGGGACCGTGAGGTCCGCGGCGCCGAGCGCGCCGCCGTTGGAGCTCCACTGGGCGGCCGTGACGTTCTGCTGACGGGTGCGGCTCATGAGCTGTTCGATGTCCTCCTGAGGGAACGACGGGGGTAGAGGCGCGCGCGCAGAAGCGACGCGCGCGGGTTGCGTCGACCAAGGTATGCCGCGCGACGTCCCGCCACCTTATCCCGATGTCCAAACCCTCGGTGAAGGGTTTCGCCCGTGTGTCACGACGCGGTCACGTCGGTAGAAGTGGTGTAGGAGGACACCGGGTCCGGACGTAGTCCGACCACCGTGGTGTCCATGCTCGTCGGTCCCTTCCACAGGATCGATGAATGGAGCACCACGATGGCCGAGGACCGGATGATGACCCCTGCCGATGTCGTTGCGCGAGCGATGAGCGGCGAGCACGGAGATCTGTTGCGCGACGCGGTCGCGCTGGTCGTGCGTGAGTTGATGGAGGCCGAGGTCGCGCAGCTGACCGGGGCGGGCCGCGGTGAGCGGTCCGAGGACCGCGTCGCGAATCTCAACGGGTACCGCCAGCGGGCGTGGGACACCCGGGTGGGGAGCATCGAGCTGGCGATCCCCAGGACGCGGTCCGGGCCGTCGTACTTCCCGAGCTTCCTGGAGCCTCGGAGCCGGTGTGAGCAGGCGATCGTGAGCGTGGTGATGGAGGCCTACGTCAACGGCGTCAGCACCCGCAAGGTCGATCGGCTGGTGGAGCAGCTGGGGATCGGGGCGATGAGCAAGGACCGCGTCAGCCGGCTCTGTCGTGATCTGGACGAGCTGGTGGCCGAGTTCCGTGAGCGCGAGCTCACGGACGCCTATCCGTACCTGTGGCTGGATGCCAAGCACGTCAAGGTCCGCGAGCGCGGCCGGGTTGTCTCGAAGGCGCTGGTGGTCGCCTACGCGGTCAATCAGGACGGGGTGCGGGAGGTGATCGGCCTGGATATCGGCCAGGTCGAGTCGGGCCCGTTCTGGGTGGCGTTCCTGCGCTCGCTGAAAGCCCGTGGGCTGCACGGGGTGCAGCTCGCGATCAGCGACCACCACGAAGGCCTGAAGGCGGCGATCGCGCAGGTCCTGGACGCGCCGTGGCAGCGCTGCACCGTGCACTTCGTCCGCAACATGCACGGCCACTGCCGCCGCAACGAGCGCGGCCTGATCAGCGCTGGCCTGCGCGAGGTCTTCCAGGCCGCCGACGGCACCGAGGCGCGCCGCCGCGTCGGCGAACTGCTCGATCGCCTCGCACCGGTCGCTCCGAAGGTCTGCGAGCTGCTCGATGCTGCCGAAGAGGACCTCCTGGCGTTCTACGCGTTCCCGAAAGCGCACTGGAGCAAGCTGCGCTCGACCAACCCGCTGGAACGGGTCAACAAGGAGATCGGCAGGCGTTCGGATGTCGTCGGGATCTTCCCCAACGACGCGTCCGCGATCCGGCTCTGCGGCGCCGTCCTGATCGAGCAGAACGACGAGTGGCTGACCTGCCGGCGCTACCTCTCCGAAGAGTCGATGGCGGTCGTCCTGGCGGGCCCCATCGAGGACGCCGACGAGGTCCACGACCTGGAGGTCGCGAGCCTTGCGGCCTGACCCCCTCCGCTGGAGGCTGCACGCGTTGGGGGTCTCGCCTCGGCTCGCCCTCCGGGCTCACCTCAGCGACACCCCCAACGCGATCCGAGAGGAGAAGAGCCCCCTCCACACGGCCTGACACGCCGCGATGTACCCGACGAGCGAGCTACACCACAACACGCGACTTGACTCACGACGCCCCCGACAGGCTGGCGAATCCCCCCCGACGATGTTCCGACACATGGCTAAAGAGGTTGTGGACCGGCTGTCGCACCATGGTCGAGCACTTCGACCCAGGAGGATGTATGCGACGTTCGTCGTTGGCGGGGGCGCTCATGCTGAGCGTGCTCGCCGCACTGATCGTGCCGGCCGTTTCGATGGCCGACACGCTCGAGGCCTCACTCAACGGCCAGTTCCCGGAATCACGCGCCATCAACACCATGTGGGTGATGGTCGCCGCCCTGCTCGTCATGCTCATGCAGGTCGGCTTCATGTTCCTCGAGATCGGGTTCTCCCGTGGCAAGAACGCCGGCACCATCGTCGCGAAGATCCTCACGAACTTCTCGATCGCCGGGATCATGTTCTGGGCCTGCGGCTTCGCTCTCGCGTTCGGCGCGCCCGTCAGCGACTCGTTCAACGTCGCCGGCAAGGAGGGCTTCTTCCTGCAGGGCTTCGGCGATCCCGCCACCGCGTTCCCGGTGCTCGGGATCTTCGACGTCACCGTCGAGACGAAGTTCTTCTTCCAGTTCGTCTTCTGCGCCGTGTCCCTGGCGATCGTCTGGGGCTCCACGCTCGAGCGCATCAAGTTCGGCGTCTACATCATCTACGGCATCGTCTTCGCCGGCCTGATCTACCCGCTCGGCGCCCACTGGGTGTTCGGCGGTGGCTTCCTGCAGAACGGTGACTACCTCGGCCTCGGCCTCGTCGGCATGCAGGACTTCGCCGGCTCGACCGCGGTCCACCTGATCGGCGCCACCGGCGCCCTCGCGGCGCTTCTGCTGCTCGGGCCGCGCAAGGGCAAGTACGGCCCCGACGGCAAGCCGCGCGCCATCCCGGGCCACAACATGCCGCTCTTCGGCCTGTCCGTCCTGATCCTCTGGTTCGGCTGGTTCGGCTTCAACGGCGGCACCGCGCTGTCCGGCCTCGACGGCCGCTACCCGGAGATCATCCTGATCACCAACCTGGCCGCCGGCTCCGGCGTCCTGGGCGCCCTGCTCATGTCCAAGATCAAGATGGGCACGCTGGACATCGGCATGGCCGGCAACGGCGCGATCGGCGCGCTCGTCGCCATCACCGCCCCGTCGGGCTACGTCGAGGCGTGGACCGCCCCGATCATCGGCGTCATCGCCGGCCTGCTCGTGCCGATCTGCGTGATCGCGATCGACAAGAAGGTCGACGACCCGGTCGGCGTGCTGACCGCGCACGGCATCTGCGGCATCTGGGGCACGCTCGCGTGCGGCATCTTCACCGCGCCGCGCCTGGCCCAGTACAACGCGTTCGGTGATCCGAACGGCGGCCTGATCTACAGCGGCTCGTTCGACCAGCTGCTGGCCCAGGTCGTCGGACTCCTCATCGCCTTCTCGTTCGTCTTCCTCATGAGCTACGGCACCTTCTGGCTCATCAAGAAGACCTACGGCCTGCGCGTGACGGAGGCCGAGGAGGACGCCGGTCTCGACATCTCCGAGCACGGCATGTACGGCTACCCGGAGCAGTTCATCCCGTCCGCCGAGCTCGTCGGCTACGGTGCCGCCCCGGCGGCGTCCGCGAAGGCGGGGGCCCCCATTGCGACCACGAAGGAGGCCACCGCGTGAAGAAGATCGAGGCGTTCATCCGCCACGAGGCGTTCGAGCCGATCCGGCTCGAGCTCCTCGGGCTCGGGTTCCCCCTCGCTGAGCATCAGCGAGGTCAAGGGCTCGGGCCGTCAGAAGGGCATCACGGAGCGCTACCGAGGCGCCGAGCTGACGAACTACCTCCGGCCGAAGCTGAAGCTGGAGTGCGTCGTCTCAGACCGGGACGTGCAGACGATCGTGGACACGATCCTCAAGCACGGCCGCACCGGTGCGGTGGGCGACGGCAAGGTGTTCGTCCAGCCCGTCGACGACGCGTACCGCGTCCGGACCGGTGAGTCGGGCGAGGAGATCCTGCAGGCGCACCCGGACGCCGCAGCGACCACCTAGTCCGACCGACCCAGCAGAGCGCCTGGCCGGGGCGGCGGCGCACACCAGTGCCGTCGCCCCGCCTGCGTTCACCGGAGGAACCCATGGCCACGCCGATCCCCCTGAGAGACATGTCCGCCACGCCCGCACGCAACCAGCCCGACCCGCACTCCGGAGGCCTCGTCGAGCGCCTCCGCGCGATCCACCTCCAGATGGTCGAGGCGGTCCTCGGGGGCGACGGCCTGGACCGCGTCGCGCGGCTCGCCGCCGACGCGGCCGGCGGCGCCGTCGTCGTCGCCATCCCCCGACTGCAGGCCTTCGCGCAGGGCGGGCCGTCCGCGCCGCCCGAGACGCTCGACGCCGTCAAGCGCTACGTCGCGGACCGCGTCAAGGGCCGCCCCGTCCCCGCGCCCGACGGCGTCCTGATGGACGTGCCGATCAGCTCCGGTGACGAGGTCGTCGGCGCGGTCGTCCTGCTCGCCGCCGCCGACGCCACCCCCGCCGACGAGGCCGGGGAGTACCTGCACCTCGCCGCGGTCGCCTCGCTGACCGAGGTCGCCATCGAGGAGGCCAAGGAGGAGGTCGAGCAGAACCTGCGCGGCTCCTTCCTCGAGGACCTGCGCTCGCGCCCCGACCTCGAGCCGCGCGAGATCGTGCGCCGTGCCGGCCGGCTCGGCTGCGACCTGTCGCGCGGCACGGTCGTGCTCTGCGCCGAGCTGAAGACCGACCGTCCCCGCCACGTCGTCGCGATCATCAACGGCGACGAGCCCGGCGCCCTCGCCCAGCTCATCGACGACCGCGTCTACGCCCTGCTGCCCGCGGCCGGCGGCGACGACGCGCCCGAGGCGACGCTCGACCGTGCGCGCCGGCTCGCCCAGCGGCTCGGCCAGTACGGCACCGTCGGCCTCTCGAGCTTCTACGCCGACCCCGGCGAGTTCGCCCGCGCGATCCAGGAGGCCGAGCTCGTCCTCGACGTCCTGCGCCAGAGCGACGGGACCGGCGGCTTCGACAGCCACGACATCGGGACCGGCACCTACCGGCTGCTGTTCCGGGTCCTCGCCTCGCACCCCGAGGAGGTCCGGTCCTTCTACGAGGACACCGTCGCGCCGATCGTCCGCTACGACGACCAGTACCGCACCGACCTCGTCGGCACCCTCGAGTCCTATCTCGAGCAGAACTGCAACATGAACGCGACCGCCGCGGCCATCTACGCCCACCGGCACACCGTCGCGTACCGGCTCGAGCGCGTGAAGGAGCTCACCGGCCTCGACCCCATGCTCTCCGAGGACCGCGAGCGCCTCGGCCTCGGCCTCAAGGCGTACCGGATCATCGCGCCGCGGCTGCCCAAGTGAGGGTGGGGGGCGGCGGGGGCTGACGGGCGCCCCCGCTCGCTCCGGCACTCGGCCTCCGGCCTCGCACCGGATGCCGCTCGCGGGGGCGCCCGCCGAGCCCCGCCGCAGCCGGGGGCGCTGCGCGCGGCTAGCGCTCGTCGGTGTCCCGGACGACCTTGCCGGTCTCCGGGTCGACGCGCGACCGGGCGGGCGCGTCGGAGATGTCGACGGTGAAGTCGCCGGCCTGCTCGCTGGCCGTCTTCGCCTTGCCGTCGAGGCCGGCGGCCACGCGGTACTTCACCGTGTGGGTGCCGGACTGCACCGGGGTGACCCGCCACGAGAACGTGCGCGTCTGGCCGGCGGGGAGCGAGCCCAGGGCCCACGTGTTGGTGTAGGCGGTGTCGCCGCCGACCGGCGGACGGTCGATGACCCAGACCGGGCGCGACGGGTCGGCCAGGCCGGGCTGCTCGGAGTCCTTGGAGAAGGAGTCGACCGTGACGGCCACGACCGGCACCGCCTTCGTGTCCGCGTTGCGGACCGTGATCTTCATCTCGCTGGCCGACGCGAGCGACTGGCGCTCGGGGAACGACGCGGAGACGACCTCGAGCGCGTACGTGCCCGAGGGCTCGTCCGCGTCCTGTCGCTCGCCACCGCCACAGCCGGCGATCACAAGGGTGGCCGCGGTGAGCACCGCGCTGGTCTGGAAGCTCCCTCTCACAGCGCGCCGCAACGTACCAGACGCAGGGGCGTCCGCGGGACGGTTTCCGCGCGCGTGTGACCGCGGGGCACCGGCGGCGCGCCGGACCGAACGTTCCCGTTTGTCAGAGGTCCGGCGAAAGGCATAGACTCCGGCGTCGTCACTGGGTCCGGTGACTCATGACCCTGAGGAGGGGCTGTCCGTGGTACGTAACGTCGCCGATCGAGCGTTTCTTCCGACGAAGAACGTCCTCGAAGAGGTCGGGGACATGATGATCCTGACGGGGAAGACCATCGTGTCGGCCCTCCGCCCGCCGTACCCGTACGGCGGCGAGTTCGTGCAGCAGTTCCTGTTCACGCTGCGGCTCTGCTGGTTCCCGCTGCTGGTCTCCACGATCGCCTTCGGCTACGGGGCGCCCGGTCTGCAGGCGGCGAACTTCCTCGTGCTGTTCGGCGCGCTGGACCGCCTCGGCGGGTTCTTCGTCCTCGCGTCGATCCGCGAGTTCGCGCCGTTCGTGACCGCGATCGTGCTCGCCGGCGTCGCCGGCACCGCGATCACCGCGGACCTCGGCGCCCGCAAGATCCGCGAGGAGCTCGACGCGCTCCAGGTGCTCGGCGTCGACCCGGTGAAGAACCTCGTCGTGCCGCGGTTCCTCGCGCTGATGCTCGTCACCGGGCTGTTCGACATCTACGCGCTGCTGTTCGGCATCTTCGGCGGCATCCTCGCCACGCTCGTCAACGGCGCGCCGCTCGGCCCGTTCTGGGCGACCTTCTTCACCAACGCGTCCGTGACCGACCTCTGGGGGTCGGTGCTGAAGTGCACCATGTTCGGCGCGATCATCGCGATCGTCTGCTGCTACAAGGGCATGACCGCCTCCGGCGGTGCCGAGGGGGTGGGACGTGCCGTCAACCAGGCCGTCGTCATCGCCTTCCTCGGGGTGTTCGCGTTCAACTACGTGTTCACCCAGACACTCCTGGCAACCCACCCCGAGATCACGGTGATCCGATGAACACCGGCTGGCTCAGCGTCCCCCGGGACTGGATCGCGAACTTCGGCGAGATCGCCAAGTTCTGCGGCAAGATCGCCGGGCAGGTCTACAGCCTGCGCGTGCTGCGCTTCTTCGGCGAGGCGCTGCGGCAGTGCGGGATCCTCATCCTCAGCTCGACGCTCGTCATCTGGGGCCTCGTCTTCATCATCGGCCTCCAGTGCGGGATCGAGGGCGCGTACTTCAACCGCTCGGTCGGCGCCCCGGCCTACGCGGGAGTCTTCTCCGCCTGGTGCGACCTGCGCGAGCTGGTGCCCTACGCCTTCGGCTACATGATGGCCGCGAAGGTCGGGACCGGCATCGTCGCCGAGCTCGGATCGATGCGGATCTCCGACGAGATCGACGCGCTCGAGGTCATGGGCATCGACTCCACGGTGTTCCTCTGCGCGACGCGCCTGCTCGCCGCCTGGCTCGTGCTGCCGTTCATGTACATCGCGGCGGTCGGCGCCGGCTTCTTCGCGAGCTACCTCGCGGTCGTCGAGCAGATCGGCGAGGTCAGCTCCGGCGGCTTCTTCCTCATCTTCTGGATGTTCCAGAACCCACCCGACCTGCTCTACAGCGTCATCAAGGGGATGACGATGGCGACGGTCATCGTGCTCGTCGGGTGCTACTACGGCTACCACGCCAGCGGGGACCCGTGGGCGTCGGCACCGCGACCGCGAAGTCCATGGTCCTCAACATCGTGCTCGTCCATCTCATCGGGATGCTCGGCACGCAGCTCTTCTGGGGTGCGAATCCCCGGGCCCCGATCGGAGGTTGACCCCCATGCCGCGCATTCCTCGACGGGGCGGAGGCTCCGGAGACGACACCCCCAAGCCGCCGGCCGACGACTGGCTCAGCGACGACGCTCCGCGCGTCGACGAGCCCACGGCCGTGACCCCGCCCGCGCCGCCGGTCGAGGTCCCGCCGATCGACGTCCCGGCGCCCGCCCCGGCCGCCGCCGCGGCGCCGGAGCCCGCCCCGGTCAAGGTCGTCAGCGAGCCCGAGCCCCCGGCCGGCCGTCTCGACGACGACGAGTACAAGTGGCACACCGGCCTCGCGACCCCGGCGGGGACGCCGGATGCGGTGGAGTTCATCGATGTGCACAAGGCGTTTGGGCGCAACAAGATCCTGCGGGGTCTGAACATGGGTCTTCCGGAGGGGAAGATCTCGATGATCCTGGGGCCGTCGGGGACGGGGAAGTCGGTGTGCATCAAGCACATGGTCGGGTTGCTGTACCCGGACGAGGGTGATGTGCTGGTGCACGGGGAGTCGGTGCCGAACATGCCCGACGACGATCTGTTCGAGATGCGCAAGAAGTTCGGGGTGCTGTTCCAGGACGGCGCGTTGTTCGGGTCGATGAACATCTTCGACAACGTGGCGTTCCCGCTGCGGCAGCACACGGAGAAGTCCGAGGACGAGATCGCGCAGATCGTCAATCAGCGCATGGAGGAGGTCGGTCTCGGGGCGGCGAAGGACAAGTTCCCCAACGAGCTGTCGGGTGGCATGCGCAAGCGTGCGGGGTTTGCGCGGGCGCTGGTGCTGGATCCGGACATCGTGTTGTTCGACGAGCCGGACTCGGGTCTGGATCCGGTGCGTACGGCGCTTCTGGGTGAGCTGATCCAGGAGATCCACGAGACGGTGATGAACGAGGCGCGGGCGGATGGGCGTAAGCACATGCCGGCGTTCGCGATCATCAGTCACGACATCATGACCTGCCGTCGGGTGGCGGAGTACATCTCGGTGTTGTGGCGGGGGAAGATCGTGGAGGCGGGTCCGGCGCAGGACATGCTCAACAGCGACAACCCGTTCATCCGGCAGTTCCTCGCGGGCGAGTCGATGGGCCCGCTCACCATGGACTGACGGATCGTCCATCCGTCCAGGGTCCGCGGCACCCACCGCGGATCCATCGGGCCGGCCGGTCACCGGCCCGAGAAGCCGCAGACGACCTTCACGCAAGATCAACAGTCGTTCGGGCATGATGCCCGCCCCGCTCGCCCCAGTCCCACTTCGAGGGCACCTCTGCACCAGCGCCGCACACCCCTTGTCGTTCCCCCGTTCGCCGATCCCCGCAGGACCGCGCGATGACCGCTGCCCGCGCCGGGATCGTCGGCCTGCTCGTCGTCACGCTCGCGGTCGTCGCGGTCGTCCTCACGCGTGGCGACGACGTCACGAGCTACACCCTGCGGTTCGAGAACGCCGGCCAGCTGGTGAAGGACGACGACGTCCAGATCGGCGGCCGCCGCGTCGGCTCGATCCGCGAGATCACACTCACCGGGGACAACCAGGCCGAGGTGCGGATCGAGCTCGAGAACGCCTACGCGCCGCTGCACGTCGGGTCGACCGCCGTCATCCGCGCCACCTCGCTGTCGGGCATCGCCAACCGCTACATCGCGATCTCCCCGGGCGCGAACTCCAACCCGGAGATCCCCGAGGGCACGACCCTGTCCGCGGAGAGCTCGACGACGATCGTCGACCTCGACCAGCTCTTCAACACGCTCGACCCCAAGGCGCGCCGCTCGCTGCAGGAGGTCATCCGCGGATCCTCGGTCCAGTACAACGGCAAGGGGCGACAGGCCAACGAGGGCGCGAAGTACTTCAACCCCGCGATCTCGACCACCGCACGGCTCGTCAACGAGCTGACGCGCGACCAGAAGGTCTTCACCGACTTCCTCGTCTCGAGCTCGAAGGTCGTCACCGCGCTGGCCGAGCGCCGCCCGCAGCTCGCCTCGCTGATCGCCAACACGAACCAGACCGCCGCCGCCATCGGGGACGAGCGCGTCGCGCTGGACACGTCGCTCGGCGTGCTCCCCGACACGCTGCGCCGCGCGAACACGACGTTCGTGAACCTCCGCTCGACGATCACCGACCTCGACACGCTCGTCGCCGAGAGCAAGCCCGCCACGAAGGAGCTCGCCCGCTTCCTGCGCGAGCTGCGGCCGCTCGTCGCCGACGCCCGCCCGACGATCAAGGACCTGCGCACCCTGATCCGCAAGCCCGGGACCGGGAACGACCTCATCGAGCTCGTCCGCAAGGCCCCGCGCCTGGAGCGCGTCGCCAGGCCCGCGCTCGCCAACGGCATCGAGGCGTTCCGCAAGACCACGCCGGTCCTGCAGTTCATCCGTCCCTACACCGCCGACCTCGCGGGCTGGATCCGCGACTTCGGCCAGGGCGCCTCCAACTACGACGCCAACGGCCACTACGCGCGCATCTCGCCGATCGCGAACCTCTACTCGCTCACCGACAACGTCCTCAACCCGCTGCAGAGCGCCGCCCCGCTCGACGGGTTCCAGAACGGGGTCGTGCGCCGCTGCCCGGGCGCCGCGAGCCAGACCCGTCCCGACGGGTCCAACAACTGGCGTGACACCGACGGGAAGCTCGACTGCGACCCGTCCCTGACCCTCCCCGGCCCGTGAAGCGCCTCGCCGCCATCCTCGCCCTCGGCGTCCTCGCCGCCGCGTTCGCCGTCTTCGGCAGCGGCGCCGGCGACGGCGACGCGTACCTCGTGCGCGCGGAGTTCCGCAACGCCTTCTCCGTCATCCCCGGCGAGGACGTCAAGATCGCCGGCGTGCGCGTCGGCTCGATCGAGGCGCTCGACGTCACCGACCGGCAGACCGCGGCCGTCACGCTGAAGATCGAGGAGCCCGGCTTCCAGGACTTCCGCACCGACGCCACCTGCACGATCCGGCCGCAGTCGCTGATCGGCGAGAAGTTCGTCGAGTGCACCCCGACGCAGCCCAAGGCGCAGGGCGCCGCCCCGTCCCCGAAGCTGCAGCGGATCACCTCCGGCGAGGGGGAGGGCGAGTACCGCCTTCCCGGCCTGCAGGCCAGCCCGGTCGACCTCGACCTCGTCAACAACACGCTGCGGCTGCCGTACCGCCAGCGGCTCTCGCTGATCCTCAACGAGCTCGGCGCCGGCCTCGCGGGCCGCGGCCAGGACCTCAACGCGATCATCCGCGACGCCGACCCGGGCCTGAAGGCGACCGACAAGGTCCTGAAGATCCTCGCGTCGCAGAACCGCGTCCTCGCCGACCTCGCCCGCGACTCCGACACCGTCATGCGGCCGCTGGCGCGCGAGCGCGGCCGCGTCGCCGACTTCGTCCAGCAGGCGAACACGACCGCGCAGGCGACCGCCGAGCGGCGCGTCGACCTCGAGCGCAACCTCCAGCGGCTCCCCGCCTTCCTGCGTGAGCTGCGGCCGACGATGGCCCGGCTCGGCGAGCTCGGCGACCAGTTCACCCCGGTGCTGTCGGACCTCGGCCGGGTCGCGCCCGACGTCAACCGCTTCGTGTCCCAGCTCGGGCCGTTCACCCGCTCGGCCACGACGTCGCTGACGTCGCTGGGCGACACGACCGTGGTCGGCCGCGACGCGCTGCTCAAGAGCAAGCCGATCATCGACGACCTACGCCAGTTCGGCATCCAGGCGAAGCCGCTGTCGACGAACCTCGACGCGCTCCTGACGAGCTTCAAGGAGACCGGCGGCGTCGAGCGGCTGATGGACTACCTCTTCTACCAGGTGGCCGCGATCAACGGGTTCGACCAGTTCGGGCACTACCTGCGCGCACAGCTCGTCGTGAACCTCTGCTCCACGTACGCGGTCACCAACGACCCGGCGTGCAGCGCGAACTTCACCGGCACCGCGTCGCGCAGCGTCACGACGCGCTCCGCCCAGAGCGCCCTCGACGCGATCGACGACGGCCGCTCGCCGCTGCTGGCCAAGACCGACGCGGTGCTGCGCGGCATGAGCCCCGAGGACGTGCGCGCCGCCACCACGACCGCGCGCCAGCGCGACGAGGCCAGGCCCGCGCTCGCCCCGCTGCCCGCCCGCCCCGCGAAGGGCGAGGCACCGCTGCAGCTGCCCGCGTTCCTGCCCTCGACCGGCGAGGCCACGCCGCAGAAGGCGGCGCCCGCGCCCGCCCCGTCCGCGACGCCGGGCAGCGCGTCCCCCGCGACCGAGGGCCTCCTCGACTACCTGCTCGGCGGGGGGGGCTGATGCAGCGTCGCAGCCCGTCCCTCGCCGCCAACCCGGTGCTCATCGGCGCCGCGACGACCCTGATCGTCATCGTCGCCGTCTTCCTCGCGTACAACGCCAACAGCGGCCTGCCGTTCGTGCCGAGCTACTCGGTCAAGACGCTCGTGCCCTCGGCCGCGAACCTCGTGCCCGGCAACGAGGTCCGCCTCGGCGGCGCGCGCGTCGGCGTCGTGCAGGACATCACCCCGGTCCGGCGGCCCGACGGGTCCGTCATCGCCGAGCTCGACCTGAAGCTCGAGACGACCGTCAAGCCGCTGCCCGTCGACTCGACGATCCTCGTGCGCCCGCGCTCCGCGCTGGGCCTGAAGTACGTCGAGATCACGCGCGGCACCTCCAAGCGCGGCTTCGCCGACGGCGCGACCGTCCCGTTCTCGCAGGCGACCCCCACGCCCGTCGAGTTCGACGACGTCATCAACACCTTCGACCTGCCGACCCGCAAGGCGTCGCGGACGAACATCGAGGAGTTCGGCACCGCGTTCGCCGGCCGCGGCGGCGACCTGAACATCGCGCTGCAGGAGCTGCAGCCGCTGCTGCGCAACCTCGCGCCGGTGATGGACAACCTCGCCGACCGCCGCACGCGCCTGGGCCGCTTCGTCCGCGTGCTCGGCCGCACCTCCGCGGAGGTCGCCCCCGTCGCGCAGACGCAGGCCGCGCTGTTCGCGAACCTCGACACGACGTTCGTCGCGCTCGCCGGCGTCGCCCGCCCGTTCATCCAGGACACGATCTCCGGCGGGCCCGCCGCGCTCGACGCCGGCATCCAGGGGTTCCCGCGCCAGCGCCCGTTCCTGGCGAACACCGCGAGCTTCGCGCGCGAGCTGCGTCCCGGCATCCGCGCGCTGTCCGGGGCCGCGCCCGACCTCGCCGACGCGCTGCAGATCGGCACCCCGGTCCTGCGCCGCTCGCTGGACCTCAACCGCCGCCTGAAGCCGACCTTCACCGCCCTGCAGGAGTTCGCCGCCGACCCCGCGGTCAAGCTCGGCGTCGCCGACCTCACGAACCTCGCGAAGATCGCCAACCCGACGATCGCGCACCTCACGCCCGTCCAGACGGTCTGCAACTACGTGACGCTGTGGTTCCGCAACGTCGCGAGCCTCCTGAGCGTCGGCGACAACAACGGCACCGGCCAGCGGTTCATCATCATCGCGACGCCGCAGGGACCCAACGCCGAGGGCGCGCCCTCCAGCGGTCCCGCCAACGGCCCGCTACGCGACAACTACCTGCACACCAATCCGTACCCGAACACGGCCTCGCCCGGCCAGACGCTCGAGTGCGAGGCCGGGAACGAGCGCTACGCCGCCGGCCGCCAGGTCATCGGCAACGTGCCCGGCAACCAGGGCACGTCGACCGAGAAGACGACCATTCAGAAGGACAACTGACGTGGCCCGTCGCGCATCCTCCGGTCGCCGTCGCGGCACCTCCGGACCGTCCGCCTTCGTGGTCGGGGCGCTCGTGCTGCTGCTCGTCGGCGTCGGCACGTACATGGGCTTCGCGAAGGACCTGCCGTTCACCTCGGACTTCCGGATGAAGGCGGTGTTCGAGTCCGCGAACTCGATCCGCAAGAACTCGCCGGTGCGCATCGCGGGCGTCAACGTCGGCAAGGTCGTCGACGTCCAGCGCCAGGACGGCACCGACGCCGCCGTCGTCACGTTCGAGCTGAAGGACAAGGGCCTGCCCGTCCACAAGGACGCCACCGCCAAGATCCGGCCGCGCATCTTCCTCGAGGGCAACTTCTTCCTCGACCTGCAGCCCGGCACCCCCGGCACCCCGACGGTCGGGGACGGGGACACGCTGCCGATCACGCAGACCGCGACCCCGGTGCAGCTCGACGAGGTCCTCACGGCCCTGCAGTCGGACACGCGCGAGGACCTCAAGGCGGCGCTCGACGGCTTCGGGACCGCACTCACGTACGAGCCGACCGCCGAGGACGACGCCGACCAGGACCCCGACGTGCGCGGCGAGACCGCCGCCGAGGCGTTCAACGACACCTACGACCGCGGCGGTCGCGCGCTGAAGAACCTCGCGATCGTCAACGAGGCGACCCTCGGGACCGAGCCGCGCGACCTCTCCAAGCTCATCGCCGGGCTCGGGCGCGTCACCACCGCGCTCGCCTCCCGCGAGGACGACCTCAAGGGGCTCGTCACGAGCTTCAACACGACGATGGGCGCGCTGGCCGCCGAGCAGACGAACCTGCGGGCCACGGTCCGCACGCTCGCGCCGACGCTCGCGAGCGCCAACCGCGCCTTCGCGAGCCTCAACGCCGCGTTCCCGAACACGCGCGCGTTCGCCCGCGAGATCCTGCCCGGCGTCCGCGCCACCCCCGGCACGATCACCGCCTCGTTCCCGTGGATCGCCCAGACGCGACGGCTGCTCGGGCCCGCCGAGCTGCAGGGCCTCGCCCGTGACCTGCGCCCGACGACCGCGGCGCTGTCGAAGGTCGTCGACACCTCGCTGACCCTGTTCCCGCAGGCCGACCTCGTCGCCAAGTGCGCGACCCGCGTGATCCTGCCGACCGGGGACATCAAGATCCAGGACGGCACGCTGTCCACCGACCGCGAGAACTACAAGGAGTTCTGGTACGCGATGGTCGGGCTCGCCGGCGAGGGCCAGAACTTCGACGGCAACGGCGGCTACGTCCGCTTCCAGACCGGTGGCGGCAGCCAGACCGTGTCGACCGGCAAGGTCGGCGGCGCCGCCGGCGACGTGCTGTTCGCCAACGCCGCGTCCAAGCCGCTGGGCACCCGGCCCGCGTTCCCGGGCAAGCGGCCGCCGTACAACTCCACGGCCCCCTGCTTCGAGCAGAAGATCCCCGACCTCAACGGCGCGAAGGTCGGCGGCGCCGAGGGCGGCGTCTCGGCCGGCGCCGCCCGGTCGGCGATCGGGGAGCAGCTGCGCGCCGCGCAGTCCCGCAAGCGCGACGCCGCGCCGTCGACCGGTGACTCCGTCGCCGGGGCGCTCGCCGAGCGCCTGAACCCGTTCCGCGGCGCCACGGTGGGGAAGTGACGTCGTGAGGCGCGCGATCAGCAAGAACCTCCGCTGGATCGGGGCGATCGCCGGCCTCGCGCTCATCGCGAGCGTCGTCGGCGGCTACATCCTCTCCAACCAGCGCTTCTACCTCCCCAAGTGGGTGCCGGTCCTCGGCAGCGACTTCGTCGACTACAAGGCCGAGATCCAGACCGCGCAGTCGATCACCCCCGGCCAGGGCCAGACCGTGAACATCGCGGGCGTCCCGGTCGGCGAGCTCTCCGACGTGCAGCTGAAGGACGGCCGCGCGATCGTCACGCTGAAGATCCGCCGCCGGTACGCGCCGCTCTACAAGGACGCCAGCGCGCTCGTGCGGCCGAAGACCGGGCTCAACGACATGATCGTCGAGCTGTCGCCCGGCACGAAGGCCGCCGGGGAGCTGCCGCGCGACGAGCCGATCGACGTCCGCAGCACGCTGCCGAACATCAACGCCGACGAGATCCTCGCGTCGCTGGACGGCGACACGCGGTCCTACCTGCAGCTGCTGCTCGGCGGGGCGGGGGAGGGCCTGCGCGGCAACGGCGAGCGCCTGTCCTCGACGATCCGCCGCTTCGAGCCGACCGCGCGCGACACCGACCGGATCGCCACCGAGCTCGCCAAGCGCCGCGAGAACATCCGCCGCGTCGTCCACAACTTCCGGCTCGTCAGCGAGGCGCTCGGCGAGAAGGACGAGCAGCTCGGCGACCTCGTCTCGAGCTCCAACGCCGTCTTCACCGCGTTCGCCCGCCAGGACGCCCGCCTGCGCGAGACGCTGCAGCTGCTGCCCGACACGCTCGGCGAGACCCGCACCGCCCTCGACAAGGCCGACCGGCTCGCCCGCCAGCTCGGGCCGACGCTCGGCGCGCTGCGGCCCGCCGCCCGCAACCTCGGTCCGGCGCTGCGCCAGACCCGCCCGTTCCTGCGCACCACGACCCCGGTCATCCGCGACCAGCTGCGCCCGTTCGCGCGTGACGTGCGGCCGGTCGTGCGGGTCCTGCGGCCCACCGCCCGCGACCTCGCGGTCGTGACGCCGAAGCTCTCCAGCGCGCTCACCACGGTCAACTACCTGCTCAACACGCTCGCCTACAACCCGCCCGGGGACGCCGAGGAGGGCTACCTGTTCTGGACCGCGTGGGCCAACCACGCCGCCGGCACGGTGTTCGGCACCCAGGACGCGCACGGCCCGATCCGCCGCGGCCTGCTGCAGCTGTCCTGCTCGACGCTGGCGACGCTCGACTCGCTCAAGCCGGTCAACCCGCAGCTCGGCACGCTCGTCGACCTCGCCGGCGTGCCGCTGACCAGCGACGTCTGCCCGACGACCAGTCAGGCCGGCACCGGGACGACGACCACCCGGGCGCGCGGCGCCGACGCGGTCGTGCCGCAGACGCCGACGCAGGAGCTGACGACCGAGCCGGTCGCCGCCTCCCGTGGGACCGCCACCGCGGGGGAGGGGCGCTAGATGGTCAAGCAGGCACCCACGGTCGGGCGGCTCCTCGTCATGGTCGGCTTCGCGCTGTCCTGCTTCGGCCTGCTGCTGTTCCTCTGGGTCGCGTTCGGCGGCCCGACGCCGCTGAAGCCGCAGGGCTACCGCTTCACGACCTCGTTCGGCGAGGCGACGCAGCTGGCCGTCGAGGCGGACGTCCGGATCTCGGGCGTCTCCGTCGGCAAGGTCAAGGAGATCACGCCGAACAAGTCGACCGGCCGCTCCGACACGGTCATCGAGCTCGAGCCCCGCTACGCGCCGCTGAAGCGCGACACGAAGGCGATCCTGCGCCAGAAGACGCTGCTGGGCGAGACCTACGTCGAGCTGACCCCGGGCACCCGCGGGGCGGGCACGGTCCCCGAGGGCGGGCGGCTGCCCGCCGGTCAGGTCTCGCCGACCGTCGAGCTCGACGAGATCTTCCGCGCGTTCGACCCCAGGACGCGGACCGCGTTCCAGAACTGGATCCAGACGCTCGCCGTCGCCAGCGACGGGCGGGGCCGGGACATCTCCGACGCGCTCGGCAACCTCGCGCCGTTCTCGCAGGACACCAACGAGCTGCTGCGGATCCTGAACTCGCAGTCCGCGACCGTCCGGCGCCTCGTGCGCAACGGCGGCGAGGTGTTCGACGCGCTGAGCGAGCGCCGCGGCCAGCTCGCCGGCCTGATCACCAACGGCAACCGCGTCTTCGAGACCACCGCGCGTCGCGACGCGGAGCTCGCCGACACGTTCCGGATCCTGCCGACCTTCCAGCGCGAGGCGACGCGGACGGTCCGCCGCCTGACGACCTTCGCCGACGACACCGACCCGCTGATCGACCAGCTGCGGCCCGCCGCCCGGCAGCTCAGCCCGACGCTGATCGACCTGTCGGCGCTCGCCCCGGACCTCAAGGCGCTGTTCCGCGACCTCGACCCGCTGATCACGGCGTCGCGTCGCGGCCTGCCCGCCACCGAGCGGTTCCTCGACGACCTCAAGCCGTTCCTGGGCGAGTCCGACCCGGTGACGCGGCAGCTGAACCCGATCCTCGACTTCCTCGGCATGTACCGCAACGAGGTCGGCGCGTTCTTCGCCAACACGGTCGCCGCGACGCAGGCGTCGAACATCCCGCCCGGCGGCGACGTCACCACGAAGGTCCACTACCTCCGCACGACGAACCCGCTGAACCCGGAGGTGCTCGCCGTCTATCCGCGCCGGCTCAGCACCAACCGGTCCAACCCGTACCCGCTCCCTGGCGCGTTCAACGACATCAAGGACGGCCTGAAGGTCTTCGAGGACCGCCACTGCCGCAACGGTCTCGTGCCGACGCTCGGCGGGCTCGGGGACACGCTCTCCGGTCTCGTGCCGCCCGCGCTGCGCGCGAACATCGTGAAGTTCGTCTTCGGCGGCGCGATCGCCGACGTCGTCGCGCCACCCTGCACGAAGCAGGGCCAGTTCACGATCGGCGGCAAGACCACCGACTTCCCGCAGATCGGGGCGTCGACGTCGGCCACCGCGGGCGCGTCGCGCGCCACCACGAAGTAGCCCGTGCCGTCGAGGGGCGGCGCCCACGTCCCGTCGCGTCGGTACGGTGACGGGGCCGTGAGGGAGACGTCGGGCTGATGGTCGTGCGAGGGCTGACCGCGCTGATGCGCGGCGCGGCGCGTCGCCCGCTGGCCGCCTCGATCCTCGTCGCCGTGCTCGTCGCGGCCGGCACCGTGCTCGCGCTGCAGCTGCGGCCCACCGCGGCGACCGAGACGCTCGTCGGCAAGAGCTCCGACAGCTACGAGGCGACCCAGCGGTTCTACGAGCGGTTCGGCGACGACGCCGTGTTCGTCGTCGTCCGCGAGGACCTGAAGTACCTGGCGCTCACCGCCGACCTGCAGCGGGTCCTTGGCCTCGAGGGCTGCCTGTCGGGCAACCGGCCCGCGGGCGTCGTGCCGCGCGGGGGCGAGAACGGGCCGTGCGCACGGCTGGCGCGGACGAAGCCGACGAAGGTCGTCTTCGGGCCCGGCACGTTCCTCAACACGGCCGTGACGCAGATCGCCGAGGAGTTCGGGCGCGAGCAGCAGCGGGCCGCCGAGCGGGGGGCGAGCGCGGCCGAGGCCGCGCGACGGCTCGCGCGCTCGCAGGGCAAGAGCACCGCGGAGGCGCGACGCCTCGGCGAGCAGGCCCGCGAGCTCGTGAACGCCGAGTTCACCCGCAACCTCCTGCTGCTCGCCACGAAGTACGGCGTCACGTCGCTGCCGCAGCTGAACAACCCGGACTTCGTCTCGAACATCATCTTCGACGACAGCCGGCCCGTCGGCTGCCCGAAGGCCCGCTTCGCCTACATCCTGCCGAGCTGCACCACGGCGCTGATCACCGTGCGGCTCAACCCCGGGCTCTCCGAGGGCGACAAGCAGCGGGCGATCGCCGACATCCGCGCCGCGGTCGCGATGCCCGACTGGCGGCTGGAGAACGGCAAGGGCACCTACGTGGTGACCGGCGCCCCGGTCGTCGTGGCCGACCTCACCGACGCGATCACCGACTCGATCATCTGGCTGATCGTCGGCGCGCTCGCGGTGATGGCCCTCACGCTCGCGCTCGTCTTCCGCGCCCGCCTGCGGCTGCTGCCGCTCGTCGTGGCGCTCGCGGCGACCGCCGTGACCTTCGGGGTCCTCTCGCTCGTGGGGGCGAGCCTGACGATGGCCTCGATCGCGGTGCTGCCGATCCTCATCGGGCTCGCGGTCGACTACGCGATCCAGCTGCACGCGCGCCTGGAGGAGGAGCGCCGGGCCGCCGGGGGCGACCTCGATCGCGCGATCGACCGCGTCGCCGCCGCGGGCGCCCCGACCGTGGTCACCGCCGCGGTCGCGACCGCCGCCGGCTTCCTCGTCCTCGTGCTCAGCCCCGTGCCGATGGTGCGGGGCTTCGGCATCCTGCTCGTGCTCGGCATCGCGCTCGCGCTGCTCGCGGCCCTCGTCCTGGGCACCGCGGTGCTCGCCGGGACCGACGGGCGCCGGCTGCCCGACGGCGGCCCGCTCGGCGCCGCGCTGCGCGGCGCCGGGGAGCTCGTCGTCGACAACCCGGTCGGCCGGGGCGTGCGGCGCGGCGGCCGGGCGCTGCGGGCGCGGGCCGCCCGGACCGGTCGCCGGGGCCTCGCCCTGGCCACCGCCCGGCCCGGACGCGTCGTGGCGGTCGCGCTCGCCGTCGCGGTCGCCGGGTGGGCGATCGACACGGGCGCCGAGGTCGAGTCCGACATCCAGAAGCTCGTGCCGCGCGACCTGCCCGCGATCACCGACCTGCAGGCCCTGCAGGAGTCCACCGGCGTGGGCGGGGAGATCGACGTTGTCATCACCAGCGACCGCCTGACCGACCCGGCGGTCGTGCGCTGGATGACGAGCTACCAGGACACGCTGCTGAAGCGGTTCGGCTACAGCGCCAAGCGGGGCTGCGGCAAGGCCGAGCTGTGTCCGGCGTTCTCGCTGCCCGACCTCTTCCGCTCCGGGACCGCGAACCGCAGTCGCGCCCAGATCGAGGCGCTGCTCGACGCCGTGCCGCCCTACTTCTCGCAGGGCGTCATCACCGCCGACAAGCGCACCGCGAGCCTCGCGTTCGGGATCCGGCTGATGTCGCTGGAGCGCCAGCAGGAGGTCATCGACGTCATGCGCGACACGCTCGACCCGCCCGCCGGGGTCCGCGCCGAGCTCGCCGGACTGCCGGTCCTCGCCGCGGAGGCCAACGCGGCCGTCGCCTCGCCGTGGCGCCGCGCCGGCACGCTGATCGCCGGGCTCGTCGCGGTGGCGCTCGTGCTGCTCGCCGCGTTCCGCGACCGCCGCCGGGCGCTGGTCCCGCTCGTCCCGATCGCCTTCGCGACCGGCTGGTCGGCCCTGATCCTGTTCCTGACGCGGATCCCGCTGAACCCGATGTCGGTGACGCTCGGCGCGCTCGTGATCGCGATCTCGACCGAGTTCAGCGTCCTGCTGTCCGAGCGCTACCGCCAGGAGCGCCTCGCGGGACACCCGCCCGAGGAGGCGCTGCGACGGACCTACGCCTCGACGGGCGCCGCGGTCCGCGCCAGCGGCATCACCGCCATCGCCGGGTTCGCGGTCCTCGTGCTGTCGGACATCCGGATGCTGCGCGACTTCGGCGCCGTCACCGTGATCGACCTGACCGTCTCGCTGCTGGGCGTGCTGCTCGTGCTGCCCGCGGTCCTGCTGCTGGCCGAGCGCGGCGAGCTCGTCCCCGCTCGGCTGCGCCGCGGCACGCGGGCCGGCGCCGCGTCGACCGGCCGGCCGCGGATCCCGCTGCTGCGCCGCAAGCAGCAGGTGGCGACGGCGACCCCGGGGGAGGGCACGTGAGCGAGGACGGACGCGACGACGGGCCGCTGGGCTTCGGCCCGGCCGACGAGGAGCCGGCGCGCCCGTCGGTGCCGCCGCCGGCCCGGGACCGGGACCCCGACCGGCCGACCGCCGCCGAGCGGCTCGCCGCCGGTGACGCGTCCGACCCCGACCTGCCCCGGCCCGGCCGGCGCGAGCGACGCCCGTCGCTGCCGGGCGGCCGCGGCCGCTACGGCTGGTTCGTCGGGGTCGTGCTCGTGCTGCTGCTCGGCCTGGTGACCCTGAACTCGATCGGCAGCGACGGCGTGTCCTCGCGCGGACTGGAACGCGAGAGCGAGGCCCCGACCTTCGCGGCGCCGCTCGCGCTCGGCGACCTCGACGGCGACGTGAACGTCGCGACGAAGGCCGACCAGGGCGACGCGGGCGACGTGCCGGCCTGCTCGATCCGCCGCCCCGACGTCGTGACGCTGTGTGCCCTGACCGAGCGCCGCCCGGTCGTCCTCGCGTTCTTCGCGACCCGTGGCGGGGACTGCGTCGACCAGCTCGACGCCGTCGAGGCGGTCAGCCGCCGCCATCCCCGCGTCGCGTTCGTGGGCGTGTCGATCCGCGGCGACCGCGGGGACCTGCGCGACCTGATCCGCCGCCGCGGCTGGACGTTCCCGATCGCCTACGACCGCGACGGGGTGCTCGCGAACCTCTACGGTGTGGCCGTGTGCCCGCAGATCGCCTACCTGCGCCGCGGCGGCCGGACCTTCGACACCTCCCTGGGGACGCTGCGCGAGCGTGACCTCGAGGGGTACGTGACCGCCCTGGAGCGCGGCGGCGCCCGCTTCGGCGAGGCGCCCACCGGGACCACCGGAGCGTCCGGGGCGACGCCGTGACGCACGAGGAGCTCAGCCGCGAGGGATGGGTCGACGCCGAGCTGCTGGCGGAGTTCCCCGAGCTGGGCGTCTTCACGATGGAGGTGCTCGCCCCGCCGCGCAAGAGCCCGCCCGCGCTGCGCGGCCAGCTGCGCACCCTCAGCTCGCGCTTCAACGGGGCGGCGGCGATCACGATGCGCCGCCAGCCGATCCCGCACGCCTACCGGGTGTTCTTCCGCCACATCGGCCTGGACCCCGACACCACCCGGACGCCGATCGAGGCGGCCGCGATGGAGCGGCTGATGCTCGGCGGCTTCGAGTCGCGCTCGTGGGCGCACGACGCGATGCTGCTCGCGCTCGTCGAGACCGGCGTGCCGGTCTGGGCGCTCGACGCGGACCGCCTCGACGGGCCGCTGGGGATCCGTCCGGCGCGCGACGGGGAGCGCCTGGGCGGCGGCGACCTGGGGACCGACCTGCCGGCCGGCCGGCTCGTCGTCGCGGACGCCGACGCGCCCGTCGCGGTGCTGTTCGGCGACCTGGCGCACGACCGCGCGCCGACCCCGGAGACCGCTGTCCTGCGCCTGTTCACGGTGCAGGTCGCGGGGGTGCCCTCGATCCACGTCGAGGAGTCGTTGTGGGCGTGCGCCAACGCGATGACCAACCGGTCGTGACAGTCGGCACACGCTGCTAGGCTCGTCCGCGGAGGAGCACCGTACCGTGGTCGTCATCGAGGACATCGAGCAGATCCCGCGTCACGCGCCCGGCCGTCCGCCGGCCGGTCCCGGTGAGGGCTCGCCCGGTCACGGCGGTGGCGACGACCACGCGGCCCGTCGCACGCTGCGGGCGCAGGTCAAGCGGCTCGAGCGCGAGCTCGGCGACGCGCTGATCGCCGCGTTCCCGCGCACCGCGGTCGACGTCCGCGTCCCGGCCGTCCACCGCGGACCGCAGCTGCTCGGCATCGCCGAGCTCGAGGCCCTCCGCGACGACCTCGCCGAGAAGCTCCGCGAGGCGCGCCGCGTCGTCCACGAGCGTGGGGAGGAGGAGGAGCGCAACCGCGACCTCCTCGAGCGCATGCTGCGCGACCCCAAGCGCTACAAGTTCGCGCGCCTGCCCAACCGCGACCTCGGCGAGTCCGGGTGTGGGGTCTGGCAGGTCCGTCCGCGGCTCGGTCTCATCGGCATGCTCGCGGGCTGGTGGCACGTCAAGCTCTCCAGCGGGTGCCCGTTACCCCGCTGCGCGCCGCGTCGCCCGGCCGGACGCTCGTCTAGCATCCGACGGCGATGGGGAAGCGGTCACGCAAGCGAGCGGCGCCCGGCGCCCCCCGGCCCGCCGCACCGACGGTGGCGCCCGGCACGCCCGAGCGCGGCCGTCCGGTGTCGCGCAAGGCCCGGCCGACGGAGGCGCCCGACGCGCTCTGGCACCCGCTGCCGGTGACCGAGACGCTCATCTTCCTCGGCCTCATCGGCGTCCTCTACGGCTTCTTCACGCAGACCCCGCCGGCGCTGTTCGTCGGCATCGGCCTCGTGTCCGTCGCCGCGGTCGAGCTCGCGATCCGCGAGCACTTCGCGGGCTACCGCTCGCACAGCTCCCTGCTCGCCGCGCTCGCGGGCGTGCTGGTGGCCCTGCCGCTCTACTTCACCTCGCTCCCGGGCGAGGCGCTGCTCGTCGTCGCCGCGCTCGTCGGCGCCGGCGCGTTCCAGGTCCTGCGCACCGCCTTCGCGCGGCAGGCCGGCGGGCTCACGTTCCGCGCGTGACCTCCGCGATCCCCACCCGAGACCCGGCAGGAGACCCATGACCGACCCGTTCACCGGCGCCGCTCCCGCGCCGCGCCGCATGCAGCTGCGCGGCATCCACCACGTCACGATGATCTGCGCGGACCTGCAGCGCACGCGCGCGTTCTACCGGGACCTGCTCGGCCTCGGGGTCGTCCGCGAGGGCGACAACGACGACGACCCGGGCGCGCAGCACGTCTGGTTCGGTGACGCGGGCGGGAGCCCGGGGACGCTCGTGACGTTCCTGGAGTACCCGCAGATGGACGAGGGGCGCGTCGGGCGCGGCAGCACGCACCACCTCGCCTTCCACGTGTCCTCGCGCGAGGAGCTCGACGCGTGGCGCGAGTACCTCGTCGGGGCCGGGGTGCCCTGCAGCGACGTGCTCGAGCGCTCCGGGCTGCGGTCGGTGTACTTCCGCGACCCCGACGGGCACCTGCTGGAGATCGCCGCGGCCTGAGGCCGCGGCGCGCCCCCGGGCGGACTAGACCAGCGCGGCCTCGCGGGAGCGGTCGAAGCGCCCGCTGCGGTCCGGCGTGCCGGACGTGGGGGCGGAGCCGTCGAGCATGGCGGCGACCGCGCGGCGCTGACGCTCGGTCATCGAGCCGACCGTCTTCGTCTCCGAGAGCGGGACGCGCTGCAGGAACGTGCGGCAGCGCGTGCGACCCCAGCGCTTCTGGGCCATCAGGAGGTCGGCGACCGTCATCGACTCCGCCTCCCACGAGCACTCGAGGATCACCTCGGCGGCACGGAGCTCGCCCGCGAGGACGCGGCGCTTGAGCTCGGCCCGGGCGAGGCGGACCTCGTTGGCCTTGGCGAGGGCGCGCAGATGCTGCGGCCCAGGGGTCGTCGGATGCTGCATGGGTGAGATGTCCTCCCTCCCGTCGGGGTGGCACGACGGGAAATCCTCGTGTTGGGCGTCCGCGTGCACCGGCGACGTCGGGTCCCTCGGCGGATCGCGCAGGTAGCGGCGGCAGGTCGTCCCACGAGACCCGGCCTCTGCGCGGTGCCCGCCCCGTCGACGCGTCGGCAACGCCCCTCGAAACTACGTCAGGTCGCCGGGCCTGGTCAACGTGTGAACCTCGACAACATCCGCTCAGAGCGCCTTTTTCGTGACCGCCCTGTGACGCCCCGTGATCCGGTTGGTACGCCCGTCCGAACCGACCGGTCCTGACCGCCCTCGACCTCGGGTCGAGGGTCAGATGAACGGCGCGGTTCAGCCGTGGAACGACGTCGGCAGCGGCCCGTGCTCGGCCTCGAACGCGGCCTTCACCGACGAGAACGCGTCGAGCGCGCGGTCCAGCGTCGCGCGGTCGTGGGAGGCCATGACGCTCGTGCGCAGCAGCGCCCCACCGGGCGGCACCGCCGGGTGCAGCGCCGTGTTGACGAACACGCCCGCGTCGTACAGGGCCTTCCACAGCAGCACGGCCTTCCAGTCGTCCCCGACCAGCACGGGAACGATCGGCGTGACGACGTCACGGCCGTCCCCGAGCGGCTGGGGCTGCACGACCGCGAAGCCACGCTCCTGCAGCCCGTCACGCAGGTAGCGGGCGTTGTCGAGTACCGCGGCCAGCAGCGGCGGCCCGTCGGGGGAGCGCAGGACCCGCAGCGCGGCGAGCGCCGCCCCGACCGCGGCCGGCACCGCGGCGGCCGTGAAGAGGAACGCGCGCGAGGACACGCGCAGGTAGTCGACGACCTCGCGCGAGCCCGCGATGAAGCCACCGCACGACGCCAGCGACTTCGAGAACGTGCCCATCCGCAGGTCGACCCGGTCGGCGACCCCGAACAGCTCGGCCGTCCCGGCCCCGGTCGGCCCGAGCACCCCGGCGCCGTGCGCCTCGTCGACCATCAGCCGTGCGCCGAAGCGCTCGCAGAGGTCGCAGATCGCCGGCACCTGGGCGATGTCGCCCTCCATCGAGAACACGCCGTCGACGACGACCAGCACGCCGCCGCCGTCGCCCGCGGCCTTCTCGAGCGTCCGCTCGAGCTTGTCCAGCCGGTTGTGGCGGAACGGCCGGAGCTTCGCCTTCGACAGCAGGCAGCCGTCGAGGATCGACGCGTGGTCGCCGGAGTCCGCCACGACGGTGTCGCCCGGGGCCAGCAGCGTCCCCAGCGTGCCGACGTTCGCCTGGTGGCCGGTCGTGAAGACGATCGCGTCCTCCGTGCCCATCCAGTCGGCGATCTCCTCCTCGAGCTGCGTGTGCAGCGGGATCGTGCCGTTCAGCAGCCGTGAGCCCGTCAGACCCGTCCCGTACTGCTCCAGCGCGTCCCGGGCGCCCTGCAGGACGCGGGCGTCCTCGGTCAGGCCCAGGTAGTTGTTGGAGCCGAGCATGATCCGCTCCGCGCCCTCCATCCGCACGACCGGCCGCGCCGGGCCGTCGAGCGTGCGGAAGTAGGGGAGCAGGTCGGCGTCGCGGGCGGCGCGCAGCTGCGCCTCACGCTCGTGACCCCGGACCTTGGCGAAGACGTCGATGGCGGTGTGCGACATATAGGGTCCTCTTTCGATGAGCACCGTCGAGATCCGTCCCGTCCGCTCGCGTCGGGACCTGCGGGAGTTCGTCGAGCTCCCGTACCGCCTCCATGCTACTTCGCCGCGCTGGGTGCCCCCGCTGCGGCTGGAGCGGCGGCTGTTCCTGAGCCGCCGGCTCAACGCCTTCTTCAAGCACGGGGACGCCGAGTACCTGCTCGCCGTGCGCGGCGACCGCGTCGTCGGGCGCCTCAGCGCCCACGTCGACCACGCCTACAACCGCTACCACGACACGTCCTGGGGCTGGTTCGGCTTCCTCGAGATCGAGGACGACCCGGAGGTCCTGCCGGCGCTGCTGGACGCCGCCGAGGCGTGGCTGCGCGGCAAGGGCTGCGACCGCATGGTCGGGCCCGCCGACTTCACGATGAACGACGAGTCCGGGGTGCTGTACGAGGGCTACGACCTCGACCCGATGATCAAGCAGCCGTGGCACCCGCCCTACGTCTTCGCGCGCTGCGAGGAGGCCGCGGGCCTCGACAAGGCGATGGACCTCTGGATGTGGAACCTCGAGGTCTCCGACCGCTCGAAGATGATGCCGATCCTGTTCGAGCTCGCCGACCAGGTCGAGACCAAGCACGGGATCCGCCTGCGCAAGATGTCGCGCCGCTCGCTGCGCAAGGACGTGGACCGCTTCAAGGAGGTCTACAACAGCGCCTGGTCGCGCAACTGGGGCTTCTCGCCCTACGACGACAAGGACCTCGACCAGTACGCGCAGGAGCTCCAGCTCGTCTTCGACAAGCACTGGTTCATGGTCACCGAGACCGCCGAGGGCGAGACCGTCGGCGTCGCCATCACCGTCCCGGACGTCAACCAGGTGCTGCGGCAGATGAACGGCCGCCTGCTGCCGCTGGGCTGGTGGAAGTTCCTCACCAAGGGCCGGCGGATCGACCGCGTGCGCGTCGGCTTCCTCGGCGTCAAGCCCGAGTTCCAGCACACCGGCGTCGCCGCGAAGATGTACGTCGAGCACTTCGACATGGCCGAGGTGCGGCCGCAGAAGGGCGGCGAGATGGGCTGGATCCTCGAGACGAACAAGGCGATGAACCGCGCCATGGAGGCCATGGGCGGGACGATCGTCAAGCGCTACCGGGTCTACGAGCGCGTCTGGGGCGCCGGCTCGGCGACCGGCGAGGACGCCTGAGCGCGACGCGACGCGGGCGCGGTGCCGAACACGGTGTCCCACCAGGGGGCGCTGATCCCGAACGCGACGGTGTCGTCCTGGAAGTGGTGGCGCATGTGATGCTCGCGCAGGCGCCGCCCGAGCCGCGACCGCGGCACCCGGTGGTGCAGCAGGTAGTGCGTCATGTCGTACGCGAGGTAGCCGGCGAAGAAGCCGGCGCACAGCGCGTTGGCCTGGCCCGCGGGCAGCAGCAGGTGGTAGAGCCCGACGAACAGCGCCCCGAGCGGGAGGCTCGCCGACGGCGGCATGACCAGCCGCATCGGGTCGTTGGGGTGATCGTGGTGGACCCCGTGGATCATCCAGTGCAGCCGCGCCCCGATGC
Organism: Conexibacter sp. W3-3-2; assembly: GCF_009707605.1. Classification (NCBI taxonomy): domain Bacteria; kingdom Bacillati; phylum Actinomycetota; class Thermoleophilia; order Solirubrobacterales; family Conexibacteraceae; genus Conexibacter; species Conexibacter sp. W3-3-2. The sequence continues at coordinate 4,581,302 of NZ_WLYW01000001.1, forward strand.
CCTTCTCGGGCTCGAAGTGAAAGACGATCCGGTGCAGCCAGTACTCGGTGAGCGTCCAGGCGACGTAGCCGATCGCCACCCACAGCACGAGCCCGAGCGGCGAGCCGAGGCCGCGGTCGACCGCGAAGTACAGGAACGCCCCGATGATCGGGACGAAGAGGGTGGGCACGACCGCCGGGTGCACCCGCGTGACCTTGTCGAGCAGCGGCGAGCGGAACATGGGCGGCGAGGCGCGAAGCTCCTCGGCCCTGGTGGCGTACGTGACCGATGTCCGCTCCGGCTCAGGCATCGATGTACGGGAGAATACCGACCGCTGCGGCGGCCCTCCGTGGCCGGGCGCGTCACCCGGCCCGTGCGGTCTGCCGCGGGGACTACACTCGGGCGAGCATGCCGCCGCAGCCGCCGACGGGGACCGACGAGGACACGCTCGACGAGGCCGAGGAGGTCACCGCCGAGCCCGTGCTCGGGGACGCCCGCCCCGCCGTCCGGCGGCCCGGCACCCCGGCCGCGGTCGACCCGGCCTCCGGTGCCGTGAGCGCGCCCGCGACCACCCGCCAGCTCGCGGTGCAGGCCGCCGCCGTCGCCGCGACCGCCGTGGTCGCCGGCGCCGCCACCACCGCGCTCGTGCGCGCCGCCCGGGGCGGCGGTCGCGCCGCCGGCCGGGCTCGTGGCCGCGCGCGGCAGGACGGCGTCGAGGTGCTCGAGACGCGCACCTACGTCGTCGACGTGCACGTCCTCGGGCGGCGGTGAGCGCGGCCGTCCCGGTCGAGGTCCGCGCCGAGGTCCGGCCGGCCTGGCCGGTCCGGCTCCCCGGTGGCGGCATGGACGGGCTCGCGCTGCGCCGCGGCGACGTCTGGCTGCGCCTCGTGCACGTCGGCCCGTCGGCGGTCGAGCTGCGGGCCGCGCAGCCCGAGCCCGGGCGCCTCGTCCTCGGCGCCCGCGCGCGGCGCCGCGCCGACGCCGAGCACGGGCTGGAGCGGCTGCGCTTCGCGCTCGGCGTCGACGACGACCTCGCCGACTTCCACGCCCGCTTCCGTGACGACCCCGTGATCGGCGCGAGCGTGCGGCGCCGCCCGTGGCTGCGCGCCCGGCGCCGTCCGGTGGCCTTCGAGGCGCTCGCGTGGGCAGTCACCGAGCAGCTCATCGAGTACGACCGCGCCGTGCGCATCCAGCGGCGCATCGTCCGCGCGCACGGCCGCCCCGCCCCGGCGTGGGCGTGGCCCGGGCTGCGCGACGCCCCGTCGGCCCGGACGGTCGCGGAGCTCTCCCCGGCGCGGCTGCAGTCCTACGACCTCGCGGCGGGCCGCGCGCTGGCGCTCGTCCGCGTCGCGCGCGAGGTCGCCGACGGGCGCGTCGACCTCGACGACCCCGACCACGAGCGCGGCTGGGCGCGGCTGCGCGCGATCCCGGGGATCGGCGCCTGGACCGTGGAGGTGCTCGCGCTGCTGGGGCAGGGCCGCGACGACGTCGTGCCCGCCGGGGACCTCGGCTTCCTCAAGGCGCTCGGCGCCCTGACCTCCGGCGGCGACCCGCGCGCCCGCGTCACCGAGGAGGAGGTGCGGGTGCACATGGCGCGCTACGACCCGTGGGCGGGCCTCGCCGGCGTGCATCTGCTGCACGTCCTCACCAGCGGCCCGAAGGCGCTCGCGGCCTGAGCCGGCCGCGAGCGGTGCGACGGTCCCGTCGCTCAGTCCAGGCCCTCGCGCTCGTTGCCGATCGGGGCGCCCGGCAGGAACTCGTTCGTCAGCGACGTCGGGTCGATCTCCTTGGTGATCAGCCCGCGGTCGAGCATCCAGCGCCCGTAGGCGCGCCACTGCGACGGATCCATGAAGCCGAACGGGTCCTCGTCGTCGGCCGGGAAGAACACCGGCAGCGTCTTGCGCACGACCGCCTCCTGGAGGCCGCGGTCGAGGTCCGGGTTGGCCTTCAGCAGCGGCGTGACGCCCGCCGCCGGATCGGCCCGGACCTGCTCGGTGCCCTGGCGCAGCGCCTGGAAGAACCGGCGCACCAGCGCGCCGCGGTCCTTCGTCGTCTCCTCGGAGGCGACGACGACGAGCTCGTCGTAGGTCGGGACCCCGACGGTCTCCATGCGGATGATGTCCGGGTCCTTCTTCTCCCGCTGCAGCTGCGTGCCCTCGTAGTTCCAGAACGCGCCGAGCGTCGCGTCGACCTTCCCGGAGATCATCGCGGGCACGAGGTTGAAGCCGACGTCGACGGTCTTCACGTCCTCGGGCGGCACGCCCGCCTCCTCGAGGATCGTCTTCAGGTACGCGGCCTGGTACGGGATGCCGGCGGTGCCGACCGTCTTGCCGCGCAGGTCCTCCACGCGCGTGATCTTCTCCTTGCCCAACGCCATCAGCGAGGTCAGGGGCTTGTTGACGATCGCCCCGACCGCCACGAGCTTCGCGCCCTTGTCCCGGGCGAGCAGCAGCTCGGGCTCGTAGGAGATCGCCAGGTCGGCGCGGCCCGCCTCGACGAGCTTCAGCGGGGCCGACGGGTCCGACGGGGTCTGGATGTCGACGTCGAGGCCGACCTTCGCGAACGCGCCCGACGCCTGCGCGGCGTAGATCCCCGCGTGGTCGGCGTTGGGGAAGTAGTCGAGCATCAGCGTCAGCTTCTGCGTCTGCGGCGTGCCCGCGATGTCGTCCTCCTTGGACCCGCAGGCCGACAGCAGGAGGGCGACGGGCAGGAGCAGCAGGCACAGCAGCGCGGCGGGGGAGCGGCGGGTCATCGAGGGGATCCTCCGGGTCGGGCGGCCCACGGCAGGAGACGGCGCTCCGCGAGGACCAGGGCGTAGAAGAGGGTGACGGCGAACGCGGCCAGCACGACGACCGCGGCCCAGGCGCGGGCGGTCTCGAGCTGGCCGTTGGACTGCTTGAGCAGGTGGCCGAGGCCCGAGTTGGACCCGGAGTCCTCCGCGAGCACGGCGCCGATGACCGCGATCGCGACGGCGATCCGGGCGCCGGAGAGCGCCGCCGGCGCGGCGGCCGGCGCCTCCGCCCACCAGAACACCTGGCGCGGGCTGGCGCCGAGCGTGCGCAGGAGCTTGCGCCGGTCCGGGTCGGTCCGGTCGAGCGCGTCGAGGGTCGTGACCGCCACGGGGAAGAAGCAGATGATCGTGATGATGGCGAGCTTCGGGCCCAGGCCGAACCCCAGCCAGAAGACCAGCAGCGGCGCCAGCACGACGATCGGGACCGCCTGCGAGCCGACGAGCAGCGGGTAGGTGGCGCGGCGCAGCAGCGGGCTGCGGTGCAGCGCGACCGCGGCGACGAAGCCGACGACCAGGGCGCAGAGGACGCCGAGTCCGACCTCGGTCGCGGTGACGAGGAAGTCGTCCCACAGCAGGTCGCGGTCGTCGATGAGCGCCTCGCCGATCTGCAGCGGCGAGGGCAGGATCAGCTCGCCGGGCCCGCCGATCGACGTGTAGGCCTGCCAGACGCCGAGGAACGCGAGCACGAGCAGCGCGGCGAGCATCAGCGCAGCGCCTCCAGGACGGCGGAGCGGACCTCGAGCACCGCGCGGTCGGTGCCGGTCCGGGGCCGTGGCGCGTCGACCACGACCTCGGCGACCACGCGCGCGGGCCGGGGGGGAGAGGACGAGCACGCGGTCGGCGAGCACGGCCGCCTCCTCGACGTCGTGCGTGACGAGCAGGACGGTGCGCGGCTCCGTGGCCAGCGCACCGGCGAGCCAGGCGCGCAGCTCCTCGCGCGTCAGGGCGTCCAGGGCGGCGAACGGCTCGTCGAGGCACAGCACCGGCCGGCCGGCGAGCAGCGTGCGCAGGAACGCGACGCGCTGGCGCATGCCGCCGGACAGCTCGTCCGGGCGGGCCTGCTCGAAGCCGGCGAGGCCGAAGCGCTCGAACAGCGGCCGCGCGGCGGTCCGCGCCGCGTCCCGGCCCACGCCCGCCAGCCGCGGGCCGAGCGCCGCGTTGTCCAGCGCGGTCAGCCAGGGCAGCAGCTGGTCGCGCTGGGGCATCAGCACCGCCGGGTCGGCGGCGACCGTCCCCGCGTCGGGGGCGACGAGGCCGCAGACGAGCTCCAGCAGCGTCGTCTTGCCGCAGCCGGAGGGGCCGACGAGCGCCACGACCTCACCGGGCGCCGCGTGCAGCGACAGCCCGTCGACCGCCGGCACCGGCCCGCCGCGACGCGGCCGGTGCGCGAACGCGACACCGTCCAGCCGGACCGCCCCGGGGCCGCCCGGGGCGCCCGTGGCCGTCGGCGTCTGCGCCCCGGCGTCGCTGCGTGTGGTCATCGGCTCCCTCCGCGGGCATTACCCCACAGGTTCGAAGGGTCCGGACCCAGCGCGGGTCGATCTCAGCCGGGCGATCTTCCCAGCACCCCTGTGTACATGCGCCGTCAGCGTACTACGGGGGTCCGCCGTCAGGCGGCGGCCGCCCCCGGCCGGCCGGCCTGCACGACGTAGGACGCGCGGGTGGTGATCGGCGCCCCGGGCGTCCGCACGTACGGGACCACGCGGAAGTCCCCGCGCCAGGTCTGGCGGTCGACCTCGCAGCGCAGGTAGCCGCGCTGCTCGTTGGTGAACAGGATGTGCGGGTTCTCGGCCAGCACGGCGCGCCCGCCCGCGCTGATGTCCTGCCCGTCGCCGCCGGTGGCGATCGAGGTCGTGACGAACTCGCTGCCGAGGGTCGGGCTCGCGACGTCGCCCGGTGCCGCGTGGACGTCGGCGCAGTAGTGCTTGTGGACGTCCCCGGTGAGCACGACGAAGTTCTCGACGCGGCCGTCCTGGACGGCGCGCGTGATCCGTTCGCGGGCGGGGACGTAGCCGTCCCAGCTGTCGGCGCTGAACCCCTGCGCGGGACCGGCGGTGAGGTCGCGCTGGGCGAAGAACACCTGCTGCGCGAGCACGTTCCAGCGGCTGCGCGAGCGCTGCAGGCCGTCGATCACCCACCGCTCCTGCTGCGGGCCGGTGAGCGTGCGGGCCGGGTCGAGGCGGCGCGCACCGTCCTGGTCGTCGCGGTACTGACGGGTGTCGAGCACGTTCAGCGTCAGCAGGTCGCTGTACCCGACGCGGCGGTAGAGCAGCATGTCGGACCCGCGCGGGACCTGCGCGCGACGGAGCGGCAGGTGCTCGTAGTACGCCTGGAACGCGACCGCGCGGCGGGCCAGCCACGACTCGGTCGTCGCGTTGACGCCGATGCGGTCCTGGGGGAGAGGCCCGCCCAGTCGTTGTCGACCTCGTGGTCGTCGAAGGTCACGACCCAGGGGGCGGCGGCGTGCGCGGCGCGCAGGTCGGCGTCGGTGCGGTACAGCGCGTGGCGGTTGCGGTAGCCGGCGAGCGTCTCGGGCTCGGGGCCGTCGTGCTGGCGCGGCTTCGTCGGCGCCGGGCCGCCCTCGTAGATGTAGTCGCCGAGGTGCACGACGAGGTCGAGGTCCTCCCGGGCCATGTGGCCGTAGGCGGTGAAGTAGCCGTCCTGGTAGTGCTGGCAGGAGGCGACGGCGAACCGCACGCGGTCGCCGCGGCCCGGGCGGGGCGCGGTCCGGGTCCGGCCGGTCGGGCTCTCCTGGGGCCCGACGAGGAAGCGGTAGAAGTACTCGCGCGCCGGGTCGAGTCCCTCGACCTCGACGTGGACGCTGTGCCCGACCTCGGGACCGGTGAGCGTCACGCCGCGCCGGACGACGCGGCGGAAGCGGTCGTCGTGCGCGACCTCCCAGCGGACCGGCACGCGGCGGGCGGGCAGGCCGCCGCTGCCGTCCGGGGCCAGCGGCACGGGCGCCAGGCGCGTCCACAGGACCACGCCGTCGGGCAGCGGGTCGCCGGAGGCGACTCCGAGGGTGAACAGCGGGTCGGAGAACGGGCCGCGGGTCAGCGCGCCGGCGCTCAGCGGGCGGGCGGCGAGGAGGGCGCCGGCGCCGAGCGCGGCGCGACCGAGCAGCTGGCGGCGGTTGATGGGGCGGTGGTCCCAGGTTCCGGTGATCGACATGCCCGCGAGCCTGTCAAGTGCGACAGGCCGCGCATGTGATCAGGTGGTGACGGCGCCCGTCAGGCGCTGTGCACGGGGCGCGTCAGCGCCTTGACGAACTCCTCGAGGTGCGCCGTCGTCCAGCACTCGAACGCCTCGCAGTGCTGCTCGTAGGTCGCGATCACCGAGTCGCCGTAGTTCCAGTACAGCCGCGGCTCGGGGTTCAGCCAGAACGTCCGGCCGGCCTTCGCCGCGATCTGCCCGAACGTGTCGGCCGCCGGGTCGCGGCCGTTCGTGCGGGCGTCCCCGAGCACGATCACGGTCGACCGCGGGTGCAGGTCGCCCTCGACCTGCTCGCGGAACTCGCGCCAGACGCGCCCGTAGTCGGTGTAGCCGGAGACGTCGGCGACCCCGGCGTCGCGGCCGATCGCCTCGCTGACGGCGCGGAAGTTCCGCTCCTTCTCGAAGACCTCGGTGACCTCGCTGATCCGCTCGATGAAGACGAACGAGCGCATCTTGCGGAACGAGTCGTGCAGCGCGTGCAGCACGCTGAGGAAGAACACGGAGGCGCTCGCGACCGAGGTGGAGACGTCGCAGACGACGTAGATCTCCGGGCGGCGCGGCCGCTTGGGCTTGTACTTCAGCTCGACCGGCACGCCGCCGGTCTGCAGCGACGCGCGCATCGTCTTGCGCACGTCGACCTGGGCGTGGCGGCGCGAGCCGCGCTGCTCCTGGCCCTGGGTCTTGAGCCGGCGCTTGAGCTGCATCACCGTGCGGTGCACCGCGGCGAGGTCCTGGAGCGGGCCGGACGGCAGCGCGCGGTCGATCTCGTTCAGCGGCCGGGCGGGCGGCAGCTGCTCGGTCCGCTCGATCTGGCTGCGCTCGAGCTCGCGGCGCAGCAGCTGCTCGAAGCGGCGGATCTCGTCGCGCGGGAGCCCCTCGTGGCGCGGGTCGTCCTGTGGCAGCTCCGGCTGCGGCTCGGCGCGCAGGCCGAGCTGGCGGCGGATCCGCTGGACGTCGACCCCGACCACGCCCGAGCCCTCGCCCTGCTGGCCGAACGCGGCGATCGCCACCCGCGCGAGGTCGGACATCGCGTCGCCGTCGCCGTCCTGGATGGCCTGCGCGATGAGCTTGCGCAGCTCCTCCATGTCGAACTCGCCGGCGCCCTCGAAGTCGATGCCGCCCTCCTCGCGCACCCCCTCCTCGATGGCGGCGACCTCGGCCGCGCGGAAGAAGAAGCGGTCGAAGACCTGGCCGAAGATCCGCCGGTCCTCGGGGGACTTCGCGATCGTCGTCGACAGCGCCTCGCGGAACACGTCGCGCTCGGTCCAGCTGACGTGGTCGAGCACCGAGAACGCGTCGAGCAGCTCGGACGTGCCGACCGCGACGCCCTCGCCGCGCAGCTCCTCGCCGAACTCCAGCAGCCGTGCCGCCATCCCGTCCTGGCGCTCGGCGCTGCGGGCGTACAGGGCGGCCTGGCGCGGGTTCGGCGTCCGCTTGCCGGGACCGGGGGCGGGGGGCGCGGGCACGGTCGCCGCCTACGAGGCGAGCCCGGGCGTGAGCTTCACGCCGACGCGCTCGCTGACGACGTCGAGGTCGGTGCGGTGCTTGACGATGATCGACATCGTGTTCTTGAACGTCTCGGCGTCGATGTCGGTGGCCCCGAGCAGCAGCAGCGCGCGGGCCCAGTCGATCGACTCGGCGATGCTCGGCGGCTTCTTGATGTCGAGGTCGCGCACGAGCTGGACGATCTCGACGAGCCGGCGGCCGACCGCGTCGGGCAGCTCCGGCGTGTGGAGCTTCACGATCTCGAGCTCGTGCTCGAGCTCGGGGTAGTCGAGCCAGAGGTACAGGCAGCGCCGCTTGAGCGCCTCGGTGAGCTCGCGCGAGTTGTTGGACGTCAGCAGCACGATCGGCCGCGAGCTCGCGGTGACGGTCCCGAGCTCCGGGATCGACACCTGGAAGTCCGACAGGATCTCGAGCAGCATCGCCTCGAACTCCTGGTCGGTCTTGTCGATCTCGTCGATCAGCAGCACGACCGGCTGCTCGCTGGAGATCGCCTGCAGCAGCGGGCGGGTGAGCAGGAACTCCTCGCCGAAGATGTCGTCCTGCACCGTCGACCAGCCGGACTCGTCGCGGCCCTCGGCCTGGATGCGCAGCAGCTGCTTGCGGTAGTTCCACTCGTACAGCGCCTTGGACTCGTCCAGGCCCTCGTAGCACTGCAGGCGCACGAGCTCGCGTCCCGTGTACTGCGCGAGCGCCTTCGCGAGCTGCGTCTTCCCGACCCCCGCCGGACCCTCGACGAGGATCGGCTTGCCGAGCTGCGCGGCCAGGTAGGAGACGAGCGCGGTCGACTCGCCCGGCAGGTAGCCGGTGGCCAGCAGGCCTGCGGACAGCGCTTCGACGGACTCAGGGGTGACGGGAGTCGGCATGAGACGCGACACGATATCGGTGTGCGATCCTCGGACCGTGTCCCCGAGCGCCGTGGTCGTGACGGCCGCCATCTCGGCGGCCCCCGTGCTGGGTCTGATGGCGTTCGGGGTCGTCCTCGCCATCGCCGGTCACATGGCGCGCAACATGCGCGTCGCCGCGCTCGGGATCGGGGCGCTGTTCCTGGCGACCGGCCTGATGATGGTGCTCGGGTTCGCGTCCTACCAGGACGACAAGCGCGACCCGCGCAAGTGCAGCGACGAGCCGGACTACGCGCAGTTCTGCAAGCGCTGAGCGCGCCGCGGCCGCTCAGCCGCGGGTGCGCAGCGTCCGCGTGAAGCCGACCACGCGGCCGGTCAGGTCGCGGGCGCGGACGGTGACGCGCAGCGGGCCGGGCCGCGTCGCGCGCGGCAGCGCCACGGCGGCGGTGAAGGACCGCGTGGCCCGGCTGCGGCGGGCGGTGGCGATCGTCGTGGCGGCCCCGCCCCGCACCCGGCGGACGGTGATCCGCAGGTCGGTGACCGGCAGGCGGACCGCGAGGCTCAGCCGCAGCGCGCCGGTGCGGGAGCGGTTCGCGCGGCGCAGGCCGAGCACGCGCTCCGCCGCCAGCGTCGGGCTGGCGGGCGCGGGGGAGGGGGTGGGCGCCGGGGCCGTCGGGACGGCCGACGGATCGGGGCCCGCGTTGCGCACGATCCAGGCGGCGAGGTCGGGGGCGCCGATCCGCGCGTAGACCCCGTACTGCGTCGGGAAGCCGCAGCCCAGGCCGAACGAGACGACCCCGACGAGCAGCGGAGCGCCGCCGTCCTCCACCATCAGCGGGCCGCCCGAGTCACCCTGGCAGGAGTCGCGGCCGCCCAGGCCGTTGCCCGCGCAGAGCATCGTCGCCGGGTCGTAGCCGAAGGTGTTCTGGTACGTCGCGTTGCAGGTGCGGTCGCTCTGGATCGGCACCTCGACCTGCTGCAGGTTCGGGTTGGTGGCGGGCGCCTGGAAGCTCGCGCTGCCCCAGCCGATCACCGTCGCGGTCGTGCCGGCGGACCACCGGGACTCCTGTCCCGGCTGGACGACGCGGATCGGCGCGCCGCGAGGGGCGCGCTCGAGCTCGACGAGCGCGACGTCGTTGCTGGCGCCCACCGGGGTCCCGTAGGACTCGTGGCGGATCACGCGCCGGGCCGGGATCCGCTCGCCGGTGCGCACGTCGGTGCGGTCGGCGGTCCCGAGGACGAACGCGAGATCGGTCGCCGGGGTCACGCGCGAGCCGTCGTCGACGCAGTGCGCCGCGGTGAGGATCCAGGTCGGCCGCACGAGCGAGCCGCCGCAGATGAACCGGCCCTCCTGCTCCATCGCCGCCATCGCCGGATAGGCGCGGGTCGGCGGGCCGCCGCCCACGATCGCGTGCGCCGGCGTCGCCGGGGCCAGCAGGGCGGTCGCGGCGAGCGCGAGGAGCAGCGGGCGGCGCATGCCTGCACGATAGGCGCCCGCGGGTCGGCGGGCGCCGCAGCTCACATCTCGCGCTCGTCGAAGCTCAGCTGGCCGCCGGCGTCGCCCGGATCGGCGGGATCGCGGCGGGCCGCCGGCGGGCGCGCGGGCGGGGCGGGCGCCGTGGCACGGGCGCGCGGCCGCCCGTCGGGGGCGACCCGCGTCGGCTGCAGCGAGCTGTCCACGCGGGTGGCCCCGGTCGGCGGGTCCTCCGCCACCGGTGCCCCGGGCGGCGCGGCCGGGGCGGGCGCGGGAGCCGCGGCGGGCACGGGGTCGGCGTCGATCACCGGCGGCACCGGGCGTCGCGGCGTGCGCACCGCGGCGGGCAGCGGCGGCTCGAGCACGCGCGCGGCGCGCAGCCGCACGCCCGCGGAGGCGAGGAAGATCGCGGCGCCCAGCGCCAGGAAGATGCCCCAGCGCAGCCCGTAGGTCGTGACGAGCGTGCGCGTCGTCTCCTCGTCGGGCTGGTCGAGCAGCCGGTAGAAGATGAGGAACGCCGCCCAGCCGCCCGCGGCCGCGATGACGGTCCCGTCGCCGCCGGGCAGGTGGAAGGCGCGGCCCTCGCCGCGGCGGAAGAGCAGCAGCAGCACCGAGCCCGCCACCAGCAGCGTCGCCGCCTCGACGAACGAGAACGCGGTCCACGCCGACAGCGTGTCGGTGCTCTTGGCCAGCGCCTGGTCGCGGCCCTGCGTGACGATCGCGGTGACCGACTTCGAGTACCAGGGCAGGAACATCGTCACGACCATCGCGAGCGCGCCGTAGACCGCCAGGCGCTGCGCAGGCTCGAGCTGCGCGAACGACCGCGCGATCCGCCCGGCGAGCCCGGCGGCGAAGCGCCCGGCGCGCTGTGCCGCCCCGCCGGAGCCCGATGTCCTGGCGGGTCCCGGCTCAGCCATCGGCGTCGGCGGTCAGGGCGGACAGGGCGGCGAGTCGCCGCTCGACGAGGTCGCGCACGCGGTCGTCGACCGACGGGTCGCGGGCGACCTCGCGGGCCTCGAGCAGCGCCTCGCGGGCGCGCTCGGCCCGGTCGTCGGCGACGGTGGCGTCGGGCGTGTTCTTCAGCAGGTTGTCGGCGCGCAGCAGCAGGGTGCGGAGGCGATCTGCGGGCGCGGCGGACACGGCTCGATCGTAGCGCGGGGCCTCGGCGGCACGAACGCGTCGTTGCAGCGGCCCGCGACGTCGCCCGCACGGCCACCTGTCTGAACGTTAGCGTTCACCCTCATGCGCACCCCCGGGTCCCGTCCTGCACCGCGCCGCGCGGCCCTGTCGCTGCTGTCGGCCGCGCTCGTCGCCGCCTGCGCGCCCGCCCCCGCCCGCGCGCAGGACGAGCCGTTCACGGTCAAGACGCTGCGCTTCGACACCCGCGTCGGCCCCCAGGGGGACCAGCGCTGCGAGGTCGTCGGGGACCTCTACGTGCCCCGGTCGGCGACCGCGGCGACCCCGGCCCCGGCGATCCTCACCACGAACGGCTTCGGCGGGTCCAAGGACGACCAGGCGCCGGCGGCACGCGCGTTCGCCCGCCGCGGCTACGTCGTGCTGTCCTACTCCGGCCTGGGCTTCGGCGGCTCCCGCTGCCGCATCACGCTGGACGATCCGGACTTCGACGGACGTGCGGGGCAGCAGCTCATCACGTTCCTGGGCGGCGGCAGCGCCGCGACCGACGGGACCCGCATCGAGGTCGTGCGCCGCGACGCGCGCGGCAGCGACGGCCGGCCGTACGAGCACGACCCGCGCGTCGGGATGATCGGCGGCTCCTACGGCGGGCAGGTGCAGTTCGCCGTCGCGGGCGTCGACCCGCGGCTGGACACGATCGTCCCGCAGATCACCTGGAACGACCTCTCCTACGCGCTGGCCCCGAACAACACGAGCCTCGCCGAGGGCGTGAGCGCCGCGACACCGGGCGTCCACAAGACGCTCTGGACGACGCTGTTCTTCTCGGTCGGCCTGCTCCGCGGCGTCGAGTACGCGCTCGACGACCCGGCCCGGCTGCTGCCGTGCCCGAACTTCGCCGACCAGGCCTGCCGCGCGAAGCTCGAGATGGACGCCACCGGCCATCCAAGCCCGGCGACCGTCGCGTTCGCGCGACACGCCTCGGTCGCCACGTACCTCGACCGCGTCCGCATCCCGACGTTCCTGCAGCAGGGGCAGGCCGACACCCTCTTCAACCTCCAGGAGTCGCTGGCGACCTACCGCGGGCTCCGGGCGCGCGGCGTGCCGGTGCGCCTGTTCTGGCACCGCTGGGGCCACAGCGGCGGCGCCGCCCCGGGGGAGATCGACCCCGCCGAGCCCGAGCGCGGCTACGAGACGCGGCAGTCGCTGGCCTGGTTCGAGCACTACCTGAAGGACCGCGGTCCCCGGCCGCCGCAGGACTTCCAGTTCTTCCGCGACTGGGTCGACTACGAGGGCGACGCGGGCGCCGCCTACGCCGCCGCGCCCGCCTATCCGGTCGGCGCCACGCGCACGCTGCGGCTCAGCGGCACGGACGCGCTCGTGCCCGGCGGCGAGCCGGTGCGGGCCGGGGCCGCCGCCTTCACGACCACGGTGGCGAGCCTGCCGACGAGCTTCACCGAGCTCAGCGCGCTCACGCAGTCGCCGCCGGTCCGCGACCTCGACGGGACCTTCGCGGCGTGGTCGACCGCGCCGCTGCCGGACGACGTCACCTCGGTCGGCGTCCCGCGGCTGACCGTGCGCGTGCAGGCCCCGCGCTCCGCCGACCCGGCGTTCATGCCGGTCCTGTTCGCCAAGCTCTACGACGTCGCGCCCGACGGCACCGTCGAGCTCACCCATCGCCTCATCTCCCCGGTGCGGATCGCGGACCCGTCGCAGCCGGTCGAGATCGAGCTGCCGGGGGTCGTGCACCGCTACCGGCGCGGCCACACGATCCGCCTCGTGCTCGCCGGTGGCGACGCCGCCTACCGTGGCGGGACCGTCCCGATGGCGGTCCGCGTCCTCACCGACGCGACCACACCGGGGACGCTCGTGCTCCCCGTCGAGGGGGACCGGGGCCTGCCGACCGGCCTGGAGGCCGAGCGGGCGGCGGCGCGGACCTGCACGAGCCGCCGGACCGTCACGTTCCGCGTGCCGCTGCGCCGCGGCGAGCGGATCACACGGGTCGAGACGACCGTCGACGGGCGGCGGCGCACGGTCCGTCGCGGCCGGTCGCTGCGCGCGACGGTCGTCCTGGCGGGTCTCCCACGCGGGACCGTCCGGGTCCGGGTGCGCCTGCGCACCTCCCGGGACCGGACGATCACCCGCACGGGGACCTACCGTCTCTGCGCGCGCCGCTAGGCGTTCGTCGGGCTCGGCGTCGCGGTGGGCCGGACGGCGCTGCGGGCCGGGCCCTCCTCGGAGAACCCGATCCGCGCGTGCAGGCGCGTGAGCGGGGCGGGCGACCACCAGTTCCAGCGGCCCAGCAGCGCCATCAGCGACGGCACGAGCAGGGTCCGGACGATGAACGCGTCGACGAGCACGCCGACCGCGGCCCCGACGCCGATCTGCTTGATGAACAGCACCGAGGACGTGCTGAACGCGCCGATCGCGACGGCGAGGAGGATCGCCGCGGCGGTGACGACGGCACCGGTCCGCGCGACGCCCATCGCGACGACCTCGCGCTCGTCCACCGGCTCGCCGGAGGCCAGCGCCCGGTCGCGCAGCTCCTTGATGCGGCCGAGCAGGAACACGCCGTAGTCGGTGGAGAGGGCGAACACGAGCGTCGCGGTCACGACGAAGTCGGTGGCCTCGATCCCGCCGTTGCTCGTGTAGCCCAGCAGGCCCTCCAGGCGACCGTCCTGGAAGATCCAGGCGAGGACGCCGAGGGTCGTGCCGACGGTCAGCGCGTTCATCACCAGCGCCTTCAGCGGCAGGATCACCGAGCCGGTCATCAGCCACAGCACGACGAACGTCAGGACGGCGAGGATGCCGAGCGCGAGCGGCAGCCGGTCGCCGATCGAGGCCTGCTGGTCCAGGAACTCGGCGGCGACGCCACCGACCTGCACCTCCAGCGCGGTCGGCAGCTCGCGGATCTCGCGCACGACCTGCTGCGCGGTGTCGCTGGCGCGGCCGTCACGGGCGGTGACCGTCAGCTGCCAGGTGTCAGGCGCCAGCTGCACCGGGGCCTGCGCGCGGACGACGCCGGGCAGGTCGGCGACGGTGCGGGCCAGCGCCCCGACGGCCTGGCGGTCGGTGCCGCCGATCGCGACGGTGATCGGGTCGTTGTCGGTGGCGGTGAAGTCGCGCTGCAGCGTGTCGGCGACCTGCCGGGAGCTCAGCGACGTCGGGACGCTGGTCTGGTCGACCGGCGCCCACTGCGCACCGAGCGACGGGAGGGTCAGGACGACCATGACCGCGGCGGTGGCGAGCGCGATCAGCCCGGGGCGGCGCATGACCCCGTGGGAGATGCGGTACCAGCGGGTGGCGGCCTCCTCGCCGGTGTCGCGCACGGCGAGCTTCTCGCCCCACAGCGCGAGGAAGACCGGGGTGACGAGCAGGGACAGCACGGCGGCGACAATCGCGACGACGGCACCGCCGATGCCCATCGACTGCAGGAAGTTCAGCGGGAACACGATCAGCGCGGCGAGGGCGATCGCCACGGTGGCGGCGCTGAACGCGACGGTGCGGCCGGCGGTCGCGAGCGTCGCGGCGATCGCGGCCCGGCCGGGACCGTGCTCGGCGAGCTCCTCGCGGTAGCGGGTGAGCAGCAGCAGGGTGTAGTCGATCGCCAGGCCAAGCCCGAGGCCGATGACGAGGTTGAGGGCGAAGATCGACAGCTCGGTCGCCGCGTTGACGAGCCGCAGCACGAGGAACGTCGAGAGCACGGTGGCGATGCCGACGACGAGCGGCATCACGGCGGCGCGACGGCCGCGGAAGAACAGCAGCGACAGGAGGACGAGGATCGGGAAGGCGATCGTCTCGGCGCGGCCGAGGTCCTCGGAGATCTGGTCGCCCATCTGCGTCTGGGCGACGAGGCTGCCGCCGAGCAGCACGCCCTCGCGGTCCCCGAAGCGGGACTCGAGCGTGGAGACGACGAGGTCGTCGTCGGCGTCGGCGCGCAGCAGCACCGCGTGCGCGGCGGTGCCGCCGTCGCGGGAGAGGAGCGCGCGGTCGCCGGAGGTGGCGAACGAGCTGACGGCGGCGACGCCGGGCACGGTGCGCAGCTCGCGGTCCAGGGCGGCGACCGCGGCACGGTCTCGGGTCTCCTGGAGCACGATCACCGAGGGGGAGACCTCGGTCTGCGTGGCCCGCTCGATCCGCTCGACGGCGGCGACGGACTCGGCGTCGGGGGCGACGAAGCCCCCGTCGTCCTGGAGGGCGCCGAAGACGGGGCCGCCCAGCGCGCCGGCGAACGCGATGAGCAGCACGACGCCGACGAGGGCGCGGCGGGGTCGGGTGATGAGCAGGTCGAGCAGGCGTGACATGGAGGTCCTTGGAGGAGGAGGGGCGACTGGACGGCCGTACATATACAGACGTAGATATACAGGTGTCAAGTTGTCCGGGTTGTGGGTATAGTCGACCTGTGGCCCCGTCCGACCGTCCCACCGCAGCCGCCCGGCCTCGCGCCGCCCGCGGCGACGGCGAGCTCCTGCGCGAGCACCTGCTCGACGCCGCGAGCGAGCTCGTCCACGAGCAGGGCACGGCGGCGAAGCTCTCGATCCGCCAGGTGACCAAGCGCGCCGGGGTCTCGCCGATGGCGCTTTACCTGCACTTCGAGTCGCTCCCCGCGCTGATCGACGAGCTGATCGAGCACGGCTTCGTCCGCTTCCGCGCCGCCCTGCACGACGCCGCCGAGCGGGTGCCCGCCGACGACGCGGTCGGGCGCCTGCAGGCCCTCGGCATCGCCTACCTGCGGTTCGCGCGCGAGGAGCCCGCGATCTACAGCGTGATCTTCGGCGACGAGCACGAGCGCCAGCACGCGGAGAGCCCCGAGCACACGTCGAGCTCCGGCAGCGCGGCCTTCGAGGACCTCGTCGGCGCGATCGCCGCCTGCCAGGCCGCGGGACTCGGCCGCCCCGGGGACCCCGCCGCGCTCGGCATCGGCGTCTGGTCCTCGATGCACGGCTTCGCGATGCTGTGCACGATCGACGACGACCCGAAGCTCACCTGGCCGAGCGACGAGACGTTCGCCGCGATGATCTACGACGCCTGGATCGCGCCTCGTCCCTGACGCGGGACCGCCGACCGTCGCTCAGACGATCGGGATGTCCTGCACGTCCGGCCCGGCGCCTGCCGGTCGCGGCGTCGCCGACGCCGGACCCATGCGCTCCACGAGCCAGTCGATCAGGGCGCGCACCAGCAGCAGGACCTGACGCACGACCTCGGTGAGCTGCTCCTGCAGCTCCGCGGGGACGAGCGCGCGCAGCGACTCCAGCAGGGCGACGAGCGCCTGCAGCTCCCCGGCGCGGGCCTCGCGGTCGCCGCCGGTGCGCCAGCCGGCCGGCGGGGTGCGCCCCTGCTCGTGCGCTGCCCGCGCGTCCGCGGCCTCGCCCGCGAGGGCGCTCGGCCGCCTCCTGGGTGTCCTGGATGCGGCGGCGGAGCTCGTCGAGCGGGTCGTCGTCGGGGCGGTCAGTCATGGGCGAACGTCACGTGCAGGGCGCCGTCGGCGAACGACGCCCCCGACGGACGATAGTCCGCGAGCGCCGGCGGCAGCAGGAGGGTGCGCTTGTGGCCGTCGACGCGCACCACCAGCTCGAGCCCGATCTTCTTCAGCGAGATGTCGCCCTTCTCGGCGAACGGCAGGTCGAGCCGCAGCGTCGCCGAGTCGCGGCGCACCGTCAGCTCCTGCGAGACGGACCCGTGCAGCACGCCGTCCGCGGCGTGGTCGCCGAACAGCGCCCCGCCGAGCTCGTCGAGCATCGCGGGCCCGACGACCTCGCGGTCGAAGTACGGGGCGCGCAGCACCGGAACGGGGGAGAAGGCCTCCTGCACCTCGACGAGCTGCTCCTGCTGGCGGTCGCGCCAGGCGCCGAAGTACGCCCCGACGTCCTGCGGGAAGACCCGGTTGACGACGACCGCGTCGGTGAGGAAGCCGTAGAGGTTCAGGTAGGTGAACGTCCGGCGTGCCTCGTCGATGACCATCCGGTCCGGGTTCATGACCAGCCGCAGCGAGACGTGCTCGTGGTCGCGGAGGATCTCGTTCATCGCGATGAGGTTGCGGATCAGCCGCTGGACGTCCTCCATCACCGCCTCGCCGGGCAGTGCGACGTCCAGGACGGCGCGCGCGAACGGCCGGGCGGCGTCCATCAGGCGCGACTGCTGCGGGAAGACCTTCTCCAGCCACCACCGGGCGACGTCGGGGAACGACAGCAGGCGCAGCGTCTCCCCGGTCGGCGCGCAGTCGACGATCACGACGTCGTAGGCGCCCTCCTCGTAGTGGCGCTTGAGCGCCAGCAGGCTGAACAGCTCGTCCAGGCCCGGCGGGACGGTCAGCTCCTCGGCGCTGATCCGGTCGACCCCGCGCTCCACGAGGATCTGCCCGAGCCAGGCCTGCACGGCCGCCCAGTTGCGCTCCATCTCCTCCTGCGCGCCGACCTGCTGGGCGTCCAGCAGCGGCCCGACCGGGGTCGGCTCGCCGCCGACGTCCTGCCCGAGGCTGTCGGCGAGGCTGTGCGCGGGGTCGGTCGAGAGCACGATCGTGCGTCGGCCGGCGGCCGCGCACGCGCGCGCCGTGGCCGCGGCGACCGACGTCTTCCCGACCCCGCCCTTGCCCGTGTAGAGGATGGTGCGCGGCGGCATCGAGCCCGCAAGGCTACTTCGCGGACGCCACCTTCACCGCGCCCGAGACGATCGTCGCGTTGCCCGCGAGGTCGACCGCCCGGACGCTGATCGCGTAGGACCCGGGAGCCTTCGGGGTGAAGCGCAGGGCCTGCGTGCCGCGCCCTAGGCGGACGGTCCGGCCCGCGACCGGGCGGCCGGCCCGCGTGACGCGCGTGGTGACCGTCGAGATCTTCGACAGCACGTACGGCACCGTCACCCCGCGCCGGGCGCGGGCGCGCGCCGGGCGGGCGGCCCGCAGCGTCACCACCGGCCGTGTCCGCAGGTAGCCGGTGAAGCGCTCGGCGGTCCCGCAGTAGAGCGCCGGGTCGGGGACGGCGGGCGTCGCCGTCGCGCCGCCCGCGGCCTGGGCGGCGGCGGCCCGCGCGGTGTCGTCGGTCAGGCGGCCGCAGAGGTTGCGCAGGAAGTCCCGCAGCAGCGTGTGGTACCCGAGGTCCGACTCGCGCGCCTGCGAGTACATCGACCAGGCACCCGTGTCGTAGGCGGGCACCTCGCGCCGCAGCTGCGCCTCGCCGTCGGCGAACAGCGCGCGGCCCCCGTCGTCGTTGGCGAAGGTCGCGAAGTCGCGCAGGCCGATGAGCGACTGCACGAACCCGTTGAGCACCCGCAGCCGCGGGGCGAACGAGTAGATGAGGTAGTGCGCGCCGGCGTCGGTCGCGACCCGGACGCCGGTGGGCGGGGGCGTGCGGAAGATCCCCAGCGCGGCCCGCGCGGTGTCGAAGTACGGGCCGTGCCCGAGGCGGATCGCGGCGCGCGACAGCGCCTGGACCGCGGTCCCCTGCGACAGCGCGCTGACCCACGGCGGCCGGCCGCCGTCGAAGCGGAACCAGGACTCCCAGGCCAGGCCGCCGGCCCGCGGGGTGGCGAGGGCGACCGCCTCGTCGAGCAGGGCGCGCAGCTCGGGATCGTGGTCGCCCGAGAGGAACAGGCCGTTGGCCTTGCCGAACGTGCCGAGCCACTGCAGCTGGATGCCCTGGCCGGGGTAGCTCTGCCAGACGAGCCGGCTGCCGGAGAACGCGACCCGCTGCCCGTACCCGACGAGCCGTCCGGCCGCCCACCACTGGCGGTTGCGGGCGACGGTCTGGAAGACGGCCGGCAGCCGCGCGGCCGTGAGCGCGCCGGCCGCGGCGACCTCGTCGACCGTGCGCAGCACCCCGCGCAGCTCGACCGCGCGGCGGCCGGTCAGCCGTCGCAGCGTCCGCTGCGCGGCGTCCCACGTGTCGCGGTGGCGGTCGTGGGTCGCCGCGTCGATCGCGCCCGCGTCGCGCAGCCGTGCGAGCTCGCCGCGCACGGTCCGCCGGGAGCGCGCCGCGCGACCGACCGCCCCGTCCGGCGCCGTCGCGGAGGCCGGGGCGGTGACCCGACCGACCGGTCGGTCGGGAGCGGGAAGGAAGCGGTCGTCGCGGGCGGTCACCTGGCCGTCGGGCTCCAGCACGAGCAGCGGGGCGCCGGCCGCGGGGCCGGCGAGGGCCAGGGCGACGAGCGCGGCCGCGAGCAGGGCGATCGGCGTGGCGCGCACGGGACCGATGCTACGCTCGCCGCCGCCGCGGGCCGCAGCCTGCGTTGCACGTCCGATTCTTGAGGGAGTAGTCCGACCGTGCCGTCCACCCGTCGTGCCGTCCAGGTCCTGTTCACCCTGCTCGCGCTGGTCGCCGGCGGGCTCACGCTCGCCGCGTGCGGCGGCGGCGACGACGGCGGCGGAGGGGACGACAGCGTCTCGGGCATCCTCACCTCGACCTTCGGATCGGACAAGCCGATCCGCAGCGGCAAGCTCGACGTCGCGGTCTCGCTCGACGCGCAGGGCCTGCCGAGCCTCACCGGTCCGGTGGCGCTGAAGCTCACCGGCCCGTTCCAGAGCAACGGCAGCGAGAAGCTCCCCGCGTTCGACTTCGACCTGTCGCTCGACGCGTCCGGCCAGTCGTTCACCGCCGGGGCCGTGAGCACGGGCGACAAGGGCTTCCTGACCTTCCAGAACCAGAACTTCGCGGTCGGCGACGAGCTCTTCCAGAGCTTCAAGACCGGCTACCAGCAGGCCCAGAAGGAGGCGGGCAGCCAGGAGGACGGCCCGACCTTCAAGGCGCTCGGCATCGACCCGCTGCGCTGGCTGAGCGGCGCGAAGAAGGCCGGCACCGCCGAGACGGGCGGGACCGGCACGACGCACATCACCGCGACCGTCGACGTCCCGAAGTTCCTCCTGGACATCAACACGCTGCTGGAGAAGGCCGACGACCTCGGCGTCGCGCAGCAGGCGCCCGCCGAGGTGCCCGCCACGCTGACCCAGGCCCAGCGCACGCAGATCGCCGAGGCGGTCAAGAGCGCGAAGGTCGACGTCTACTCCGGCCAGGACGACCAGCTGCTGCGCCGGATGGTCGTCGCGGTCCAGTTCGACGTGCCGCAGGCCGAGCGCGCCGGCGTCGGCGGCCTCGAGGGCGGCACGCTGAAGCTCGACCTCACGATCGCCGACCTCAACGAGGAGCAGAAGATCTCCGCGCCCGCGAACGCGCGGCCGCTGGAGGAGCTCACCGGCCAGCTCGGCGGCGGCGCGACCACCGGTGCGGCGGGCGCGTCCGGCACCACCGGTGCGGGCGGCGCGGCGAGCGAGGCGGGCGGGGCGCCGGCCGCCAACCCGGAGTACCTGGAGTGCCTGGACCGGGCCGGGACGGACCTGCGCAAGGTCCAGGAGTGTGCCGGGGCGCTGACCGGGTAGGTTCGGCGCGGTGGATCCGCGCGCACTGCTGACCCCGCAGGGGTGGCCCTACCTCCTCGTCCCGTTCATCCCGGCGGCCGTCGCGTTCGAGCTCGCCGGGCTCGACCCGGTCCTCGTCTTCTTCGCCTCCGCGGCCGGGGTCATCCCGACCGCGGCGCTGATGGGCCGCGCGACCGAGGAGCTCGCGGCGCGCAGCGGGCCGGGGATCGGCGGCCTGCTGAACGTCACGTTCGGAAACGCGCCCGAGCTCATCATCGCGCTGTTCGCGCTCAACGCCGGCCTGCACGAGGTCGTCAAGGCGTCGATCGTCGGCTCGATCATCGGCAACACCCTGTTCGTGCTCGGGGCGGCGATGTTCGCGGGCGGCCTGCGCCGCGACCGGCAGTACTTCAGCGCCGCCGCGGCCTCCGCGCAGTCCTCGATGCTGCTGCTGGCGATCGTCGCGCTCGTGATGCCGGCGATCTTCCAGCTCGTCGACGCCGACGGGCTGCCGCGACCCGGCGACGAGCGCGTGAACTTCGGCGGCGACGTCGAGACGCTGTCGCTGCTCGTCGCGCTCGTGCTGATCGTCAGCTACGCCGCGGGCCTCGTCTTCTCGCTCGTCACCCACCGCGACCTGTTCAACCCCGACGACGACGAGGACGGGGACCAGGAGGAGCCGTGGACGGTCCGCCGCAGCGTGCTCGCGCTGCTCGCCGCGGGCGTCGCGGTGGGGGCGATGAGCGAGATCCTCGTCGGGTCGATCACCGAGGCGGCGGGCTCGATCGGCCTCAGCGAGTTCTTCGTCGGGGCGATCGTCGTCGCGATCGTCGGCAACGCCGCCGAGCACTGGGTCGCGGTGCTCGTCGCGATGAAGAACAAGATGGACCTCGCGGTGAACATCGCGATCGGCTCCAGCGCGCAGGTGGCGCTGTTCGTCGCGCCGGTCCTGGTGATCGCGAGCTTCGTGCTCGGCCCGCACCCGATGGCGCTCGTGCTCAACGGGTTCGAGCTCGGGGCGATCCTCATGGCCGTGCTCATCGCCGGGCAGGTCGCCCGCGAGGGCGAGAGCACCTGGTTCATGGGCCTGCAGCTGCTGCTCGTGTACCTCGTGATCGCGCTGGCGTTCGCGTTCGCCTGACCCGGTCGCCGCGCGTCGGTCAGGCCGCCTCCCGCGCCGGGGCCGCCGCCACGGGCGACCACGCCGCACGGACGGCCGCCAGCACGGCGGGCAGCCGGGCGCGTAGGAAGAAGTGCCCGTCGCCCGGCAGCACCGTCGTGCGCCGGTCCCTGATCGTGGCGGTGTGGGCGAGCGCGTGCCCGACCGGGACCGTCGCGTCGTCGCGGCCGTGCCAGACGAGCACGGGTCCCGGCACGGCGGCCGGGGAGAAGCCCCAGGGGCCGAGCGCGAGCCGCAGGTCCTCCAGCACGCAGTCCGGCCCGCCGGCGACGGCGTCGAGGATCGCGGCGGTCATCTGCTCGCGACGCTCGGGCGTCAGATGGGCCCGGTCGGCCGCGGCGCCGCGACGCTCGATCAGGCCGATGAGCGCGTCCGGCCGCGCGCGCACGGCGGCGACCAGCGCCCGGGCCGCGGCACGCGCCGCGCGCGGATGGCGCACGGTCCGCGCGCCGAGCGCCAGCAGCGGCGTCGCCGCGGGCGCGGCCCCCGGTCCGCGCAGCGGCACGGTCGTCGAGATCAGGGCGGTGACGGCGACGCGCTCGCCGAGGCGGTGGGCGCACGCCGCCGCGTAGGGGCCGCCGGCGCTGACGCCGAGGACCGCGAAGCGCGCGAGCCCGAGCGCGTCCGCGAGCGCGCCCAGGTCCTCGGCGAACGAGCGCAGCGTCCGTCCGGGGTGCGGGTCCGAGCCGCCGAAGCCGGGCCGCTGGGGCAGCAGCAGCCGCACACCGGCGTCCTCGAGCGCCTGCTCGGTCCATGGGCAGCGCGCGGGGCGCGTGCCGATCGCGCCGTGCAACTGCACCAGCGGCAGGCCGTCGGGCGGGCCGAGGGCGGTGCAGGCGAGGCGGCGGCCGTCGGGCAGCGGGACGGTGGCGGCGGCGAGGCGGACGGCGGCGGTCACGGCGCTCCTGGGCGGTCGGACGGACGGGAATCTGCCGCTGTGCAGGGTCCTTGCCCGCGGACCGGTCGGTGTGACCGTTCGGGGAACGGGAGCGCCGCCGGGTCAAGCGCGGGCCGCGTCGGCCGACGATCGGGGTGTCATGGACCCGGTCACCGCCACCACCGCCGCGCGCGACACCACCGGTGTCGCGCGCGCGGACCGGGTGACGAGCGACGAGCTGTCCGCCCGCACCGGCGGCGTCTCGCCGACGAGCACCTCGTTCAAGACCGTCCTCGAGGCGGCCGCCGAGGGCCGGGCCCGCTCCGGGGTCGCCGCGGGCGTGACCGCGGCCGAGCGCCACGAGCAGGTCGCCGGGCACCGCTACGTGCGGGTGACCGCGGGCGTGCGCGAGGGCAGCTACGTCAACACCAGCGGCAACGCCCGGCACGGCGAGGCGTTCGCGCTCGTCGAGCGCGGCGGGCGGACGTTCCACGTGTACGGCGAGGGCGCCGACCGGCGGATCGTCGAGATCCGGCGCGCGACACGCGACCCCGCCGCTCCCACGGCGGCCGAGCCGTCGGTCGCGGCCATGCCCGCCGCGACCACCCTCGCGCCGACGACCACGACCACCACCGCGACGGTCCAGGACCCGGACGTCACGGGCGACGGCGGCGGCCTCGAGGCCCCCGAGGACGACGCGCGCTGATCGCGTCGCTCAGGCCTCGAGCTCGCGGACCTGCCGGGCGATCTCCGCCTCGACGTCCAGCGGCTCCTGCCCGGCCTTCACGCGGCGGCGGTTGCGTGCCTCCACGAGCGTGCGGATCTCGTCCAGCAGCTCCGGGTCGATCCGCGTCGCGGTGAGCGCGGCGAGCTCCTCCTCGACGTCCAGCGGCGCCTCGCCGCGGCGGACGCGCCGCACGTTGCGGGCCTCGAGCATCTGCCGGATCTCCTCGTCGCGCTCACGCGCGAGCGCCGCGCCCTGGGCCGCGGCGGGCCGGGGACGCTCCTCGTGGAAGCCACCCTGGCCGATCTGGTCGTAGCTGCGGTCGCTCGTCGCGAGCGTCAGGACCGCGATGACGATCCCCACGCCGACGACGGCGAACAGCACGATCCCGAAGACCTCCTGCACCGTCCCAGCTTAGGCTCTGCGCATGTGGCGACGGCTGAGACGGCGCACGATGGGTCCGAGCCGGCCCGCGGTCCACGGCGACCAGTGGCCGCTGCTCGCCGTCACGCTGGTCGCGCTGGTCGGCAGCGTCGTGTTCGTCCTGACCGTCGTCCTCGACGGCTGAGACGACCGCGGGACGGCGCGCCGTCCGCGGGCGCCCGCTGCGATCCTTGAGGGATGCCGGACCGCTCCACCCGCGACGCCGTCGCCCAGGCGGCGCCCCTGCCCGAGGCCCAGGCGGCCGCCGGGGCCCGCGGTGGCGGCCGGGCGGCGGGCGGGGGCGACCCGCTGGTCGGCGAGCTGCGGCGCGCCGGGCTGCTGCCCGCCCTGGTCCTGCACCTGCTCGCCGACGACCGCTCCTACGGCAACCAGCTGATGGACCGCGTCACCGAGGTGACCGCCGGTCTCGTGACGGTCAACCCGAACACGATGTACCCGCTGCTGCGCGACCTCGAGGCCCGCGGGCTGATCGCCGGGGAGTGGGAGCACCCGGAGCGGCGCTCGCGCCGGTTCTACCGCCGCACCGCGGCCGGCGCGCAGGAGCACGAGCGGCTGCGCGCGGCGCTGGAGCCGCGGCTGGCCGCGGTCGCCGCCGCGGTCACCCGGCTGCAGGCCGAGCTCGACCTCGAGCCCGGACCCGGTCTGCCACCATCGCGCCCATGACCGTCCGCCGCACGCGTCCCGTCCGGTGAGCGCCGCCGCGCTCGCCGACCTCGTCCGTGGGGCCGGCTCCGTCGTCGCGCTCACCGGCGCGGGGATCTCCGTCCCGTCGGGCATCCCGGACTTCCGCTCCCCCGCGACGGGGCTGTGGGAGAACGTCGACCCGATGGAGGTCGCGCACATCGACGCGTGGCGCGCCGACCCCGCGCGGTTCTGGCGCTTCTACGGGGACCGCTTCACGACCCTGCGCGAGAAGCAGCCCAACGGCGCCCACCGGGCGCTGGTGGCGCTCGAGCGGGCGGGCCACCTCGAGGCCGTCGTGACGCAGAACATCGACATGCTGCACCGGCGGGCGGGCACGGCCGAGCTGGTCGAGGTCCACGGGACGATCGAGCACTCCTCGTGCCTGTCGTGCCTGCGCCGCTACCCGGTCGACGTCGTGCGGGAGCGGCTCGCGGCCGCCGCGGACGGCGTGCCCGGCTGCGACTGCGGCCGCCCGCTGAAGCCGGACGTCGTGCTCTTCGGCGAGTTCCTGCCGGAGGGCGCGCTCGAGCGGGCGGCGTCGCTGGCGGCGGGGGCGGACGTGCTGCTGTGCATCGGCACGTCGCTGGAGGTCCACCCGATCGCCCAGCTGCCCGGGATCACCCAGGCGGCGGGCGGCACCGTCGTGGTGGTGACGCAGGGGCCGACGCCATGGGACGGCCGGGCGGCGCTGAAGCTCGACGGCGACGTGGTCGCCGAGCTCGAGGCGGTCGTGGCCGCGCTCGGGATCGCCTAGTCCGTCGCGGGGGGCGGCAGGCGCCGCAGCAGCTCCTCGAGCGTCGCCTCCATGCGGGTGAGGCGCGCGTCGAGGTCGGCCGTCCCCCTGGAGCGCGGCGAGCCGGTCGTCGAGCCGGTCGACGCCGTCCTCGATGCCCTCCAGCCGCTGGGACAGCGACCGCACCCGGCGTGACAGCCGGTCGACGTCGGCGGCGGACGGGATGTTCAGCGCGCCCATCGCCGCCTCCTGCGCGTGCACCGCGCGCTCGCGGGCCTCGAAGGCGCGCGAGAGCGCGCCGCTGACCAGCGGGCTGCCGAGCAGCTCCTGGGCGATCCGCCCGAGCGGGTCCTCGCCCTTGCGCGGGACGTCGTCGCGGTCGTCGGACGGGTGCTCGCTCATCGTCCTCCGAGCGTAGCGGGCGGCCCGAAGCCGCTGGAAACGGCCGGGAAAACCGGCTGCTCCCGACCGCTCGACCCGGATGGGGGTGGATTACCCCCTTTCGGGCGAGGGACGGCGCCGGTTGGGCGTTGCATTCCGGCTGAGCGGCCGGATAGCGTGCCTGCATTCCGGTCGAGGGGTCCGTGGTAGGGTCCGCCGCGCCGGGCGGCGGATGACGGACGTGACCGGCACAGCGGGGGGAGGAGCCCGCAAACACGCATGAACAAGCGCAAGCTGCTTCTGGGTCTCACTTCTGCTGGCGTCGTCGCGGCGGGCTTCGGCTCGACCGTCGGCTCGGCGAGCGCGGACCCTCGGACGTTCCAGGTCACCCTGCTCGGAGGCGCGGTGATCACGGTCACGCTGGACGTGCCTCCCGGCACGCCGGTGGGCCAGATCAAGATCCCCGGGATCGAGCTGCCCATCCTCGGCATCCAGGAGGTCGGCGGGACGCCGGCCGCCCCGTCGCCGACCGCGACGCCGGCGCCGACCCCCGAGCCCGCTCCGGGTGGCGAGGTCACGACGATCGAGGGTGCCCCGCAGGTCGTGCAGGAGGCCGGCTCCGCCGAGCAGGAGACCTCGGGCACGAAGACCCGCACCCCGTCGAAGAGCACGAAGGCCGTCCAGCAGGCCGCCGAGCAGCTCGCCGCCGCCAAGAAGGACGCGGCCGAGCGCCGGCAGGCCACGAAGCTGCGCAACAGCGACGGGTCGCCGACCGAGGTCAACCCGGGCTTCGCGATGTCGCTGCCCGGCGTCGCGCCGATCGGCGTCCCCAACTTCTTCATCGAGAAGTTCCGGATCCCGCCGTTCCTGCTGCCGATCTACCAGGCGGCCGGGATCGAGTACGGGGTGCGCTGGGAGATCCTCGCGGCGATCAACGAGATCGAGACCGACTACGGCCGCAACCTCAACGTGTCCTCCGCGGGCGCGCTGGGCTGGATGCAGTTCATCCCGTCCTCGTGGAAGGCCTACGGCGTCGACGCCAACCGCGACGGCAAGAAGGACCCGTACAACCCGGTCGACGCGATCTTCGCCGCCGCCCGGTACCTCAGGGCCGCCGGCGCCGACGAGGACATCCGCAAGGCGATCTTCGCCTACAACCACGCCGACTGGTACGTCGACAGCGTGCTCATGCGCGCCCGGCTGATCGGCGGCCTGCCCGCCGACCTCGTCGGCTCGCTCACCGGCCTGACCCAGGGCCAGTTCCCGGTCCACGCGAAGGCCACCTACGCCGACGACCTCTCCGAGGCCGATGCGGTCAAGCGCGTCGCCAAGGGCCAGAACGCCGCGAACGTCGTCGAGTCGACCGCCCGTCGCGGCATCGACATCTTCGCCAAGGCCGGCAGCTCGGTCATCGCCGTCCAGGACGGCAAGATCGTGAAGATCGGCAAGAGCAAGCGGCTGGGCCGCTTCCTCCAGCTCGAGGACGCCTACGGCAACACGTACACGTACGCGGAGCTCGGCAGCGTCGCGCGCAAGCATCCGGTGCCGAAGGCCGCGAGCGTCTCCGAGTCCGCCGTCGCCAAGGAGCTCGAGCTCCCGAAGGACAAGGCGCCGAAGGCTCCCGCGTCCGCCGGGACGCAGAAGGCCGCCGAGGTCGTCGAGCGGGTCGCCAAGACCGCGACCGACTCGGTCAAGGCCGGCAAGGAGCGCCTGTTCGCGAACCCGGCGCGCCCGCAGGCGTACGAGGCCGGGGGCGACAAGCAGGTCGCCGACCAGGGCGAGGCTCTCACCGACTCGTCGACCTTCGACACGTACTTCACCGACGTCTACGGCCTGAAGAAGGACGACGTCGTCCTCAAGGACCTCAAGGTCGGCTCGAAGGTCATCGCGGGCACCGTCCTCGGCCGCATCGGCAAGGGCACCTCGCGCGCGGCCTCGCACGTGAAGTTCGAGATCCGCCCGGCCGGGCGCGGCGCGCCGCGCATCGACCCGAAGCCGATCCTCGACGGCTGGAAGCTGCTCGAGTCGACCGCGGTCTACCGCGCCGCCGGCAAGAACCCGTTCTTCGGTCCCGACTCGAAGAACCCGACGATCGGCCAGATCCTCCTGATGTCCAAGGAGGCGCTGCAGAAGAGCGTCCTGGACGACCCGCGCATCGAGATCTACGAGTGCGGCCGTCGTGACATCAAGGCGGGCCTCGTCGACCGCCGCGTGCTCGCGACGATGGCGTTCCTCTCGGCGTCCGGTCTGAAGCCGACGGTCACGTCGCTGCGCTGCGGTCGCTCGTCGATCTTCACGGCCTCGGGCAACCTGTCGGCCCACCCGTCCGGGTCGGCGCTCGACATCGCGAAGATCAACGGCATCCCGATCATCGGCAACCAGGGCGCGGGCTCGGTCACGGAGCTGACGATCCGCCGGCTGCTCACGCTCCAGGGCACGATGCGGCCGAACCAGATCATCAGCCTGATGACCTTCGACGGCGCGGACAACACGATCGCGCTGCCCGACCACGCGGACCACATCCACGTCGGCTTCAGCCCGCTCTACAGCGAGAACGGCAAGCTCGCCAAGCAGCTGAACAGCACGCTCAAGCCGTCGCAGTGGATGAAGCTCATCGACCGGATCGGCAACATCGACAACCCGACCGTCGCGACGGAGCCGTCGAAGTACGCGATCCCCGCGGGCAAGGACGTGCCGACCGCCGCGGAGCGCGCGAACAGCGCACGACGCGGGAAGTAGTGTCCGAGCCGGCCGGCGCGCCGCTGCCGCACTTCAAGTTCGTCCAGCTCGAGTTCCCCTGGGAGCTCGGGCCGGAGGAGGGGCGCTACGTCGTCCGCGGCCACGCCGGTGAGGTCGACCAGGTCGTCGTGCTCCAGACGCTCGGGGCTCCCGAGCGTCGCGGCCTGGTCCGCAACCGGCGGGCGAGGGACGTGCCGTCCGAGCCGCCCGCCACGCCCGTGCCCGTGAGCCGCGTGACGGTCGTCGGCCCGAAGCCGTTCCCGTCGCTGGACGATGCCGCCCGCTGGCGCCGTGAGGTCGACGGCGAGGAGGAGGCCGCCGAGGCGATCCGGGTCCTCAACCGGATGCTGCACCTGCACCGCACCGCGACGGCGGATCCGACGGTCCGCGAGGTCTCGCGTCCGCAGACGCTGGTCGTCCGCGTCGGCACCGGGGAGGGCGAGCAGCTCGCGCACAGCCGCTGGGCGGAGGCGGTCGAGCTGCCGCCGCAGGCGCGCCGGCGGCAGACCGGTCGCGAGGCGGCGCTGCGTCCGCAGGAGCGTCTTGCGGCGCTGCTGGGCGGGCGGGACGTCGCCCTGGCGTGCGAGGAGCTGATCCTGCGCGCCCGGCTGGACCTCGACGGGGACCGCACGCGCGAGGCGGCCCTGCAGCTGCGCGTCGCGCTGGAGGCGGCGATCGCCGAGCTGGCCCCGTGGGCCGACCGGGCCCAGATCGCCGACCGGCTCGAGGCGCTGCGGGCGGAGCGCCGCGCCGTCGGCGCCGCCGCCAACCGCGCCCTGGAGGGCGGGCTGGACGAGGAGACCGTCGAGGACGTCCGGCGCGTCGTCGGGCTCGTCGAGGGGATCGTCCGGCTGCGGACGTCGTTCGGCTTCGGCTGACGCGACGGGGTGGTGGGTCCGCGGCGGGCGCGGACGGTCAGGTGGCCGCGCGTTCCTCGTGCACGGGCATCGGCGCGGGCGTGAGCGCCGCGGCACCGATGACGAGCGCGAACGCCGCGAGCCGCAGGACGACGCCGAGCGTCCCCTCCGGCAGCGGCTCGCCGAAGACGACGAGGCCCGAGGTGATCGTGCTGAGGTTCGCCGCCGCCGAGGTCACCGCGATGACCGGCACCGGGTCGCCGATCTGCAGCGACCGGGCGGAGACGACGAGCCCGATCAGCGACAGCACGAGGATGACCAGCGCGAGCGGGTGGACGAGCACGAGCAGGCCGTCGTCCTCGAGGTGGCCGGTGAGCGCCTTGATCGACACGTCCGAGCCGCCCCACTGCAGCCCGGCGGCCGCCGCGAGGATCACGCCGGCGTGGCGGGGGATGCGGGAGGCGAGCACCATCGCGACACCGGACGTCACGGTCAGCCCACCGACGTACAGGGCGAGCGTCGCGCCCTCGTAGTCGCTGTGGGCGCTGTCGGCGGCCTCGCCGCCGAGGGTGGCGGCGAGGATCGCGAGGCCCGCCGCGGTGAGCGCGACCCCGATCCACTCGCGCCGGCGGACCTCGAGGCCGAAGAGGCGGTCCGCGACGACGGTCAGCAGGACGAGACCCCCGGCGATGACGGTCTGCACCAGGGTGATGGGGGCGAGCGCGAGCGCGGCGACGTGGAAGACCCACGAGCCCATGGCCACGAGGATCCCGATCGTCCACCAGCGGTTGGCGAACAGCGCCCGGGTGGAGGCGATCGGGGTGCGCCACTGCACCTCGGGCGCGTGGATCGCGCCGCGGTGCTTGAAGAGGAAGCCGAGGATCGAGACGAACGCCGTGGCGACCGACAGGACGAGCCCGAGCTGGACGGAGAGGCTCACCCGGCGCCGTCCGTCGCGGCGGCGCGCTCGCGGCGGGCCTTCTGCGCCTCGAGCTCGGGGTCGACGAGGCCGCGGGCGGGTGCGCCTTCGAGGGGCGGGATGCCGAGCCCGGCGACGGCGGCGTGCCCGAGCGCGGCGCCGGCGGCGACGAGCCCGTCGGCGTCGAGCCGCTCGCGGCCGCCGTCGGCGAGCCGGTCGCTGACCGCGAGCACGCAGCCGACGCGGATGCCGCGCAGCTCCCCGACGCGCAGCAGCGCGGCGGCCTCCATCTCGACGACGTCGGCCCCGGCGGCGCGCCAGCGGGGCGTCGTCGAGCGGTCGCGCTCGTAGAAGACGTCGGTGCTGACCGCCACGCGCGGGGTCGTGCCGGTGGCCTGCGCGAGCGCGGCGACGTACCCGGGGTCGGCGGGCAGGACGCCGTCGGCGCCCAGCGCGCGGCTGGTCCCGTCCGCGGCGAGCGCGCCCGCGGCGACGACGAGCTCGCCGAGCGCCAGCTCGGGCACGAGCGCCCCGCAGGTGCCGACCCGGATCGCCTCGGTGACGCCCATGTCGATCAGCTCCTCGAGCACGATCGCGGCGCTCGGTCCGCCCATCCCGGTGGCCTGGACGGTGAGCAGCTCGCCGTCCGCCGCGGGGCCGGTGTAGCCCCAGAGGCCGCGGTGGTGGTTGAACATCTTCGGCCCGTCGAGCAGCAGCTGCGCGAGCGCGAGGGCGCGGCCGGGGTCCCCCGGGAGCAGGACGCGCGGCGCGAGCTCCGTGGTCGGGTGGACGTGGATCCCTGGCACCGGCACGGCGAGGGAGGATAGTCTGCGGGGCGTGGCCAAGAAGAACAAGAAGAGCAAGAGCCGCGCCGAGCAGGTCCGGACCGCGGTCGACCAGGCGTTCCAGGCCACCGCGCAGGTGACCGCCGAGGGCGCGCAGGAGACCCGCGAGCGCGCCCACGCGCTCGCCGACGAGCTGGCCAACGCCGCCACCCGGGTCCGCGAGGCGCTCGAGGAGCTGCGTCCTGCGGCGGGCGACGAGGTCAAGCGCCTGACCGAGCGCGTGTCCGCGCTGGAGGAGAAGGTCGCCGCGCTCGAGGCCGCCGCGGCCAAGCCGGCGCCCGCCCGTCGCGCGCCGGCGCGCAAGCCGGCGGCCGCCGCGAAGCCGGCCGCGGCGAAGCCCGCGCCGCGCCGTGCCGCCGCCGCGAAGCCCGCCGCGACCAAGCCCGCCGCCGCGAAGCCTGCCGCGACCAAGCGCGCCGCCGCGAAGCCTGCGGCGAGCAAGCCCGCCGCGACCAAGCCCGCCGCCCGGCGCGCGCCCGCGAAGCCGGCGGCCAAGCCCGCCGCCGCCCGCACGTCGACCGCCACGAAGACCGACGGCGGCACCACGCCGCCCGCGTCGACGAGCAGCTCGTAGTCCCGGGGGTTCACGCGACGGTGGGCGCGTTCGCCTCGACCGAGGAGTTCCGCGCGGTCATGGACCGGGTCTTCGGGCTGATGCGCGACGACCCCGAGATGGGACCACGGCTGCGTGCGGCGGACGTGCCGCAGCGTCACGAGTACGCCGACCTGGGCCTCGTCGTGAACATCCGCGCCGGCCGGCCGGACGAGGACCACCACCTCGTGTGGGAGTGGTCCGACGACGTCGACTGGACGCCGCGCGTGGAGATGGCGATGGACTCCGAGATCGCCAACCGCTATTTCCAGGGCAAGGAGAACATCGCGGTCGCCATCGCCCGGCGGCGCATCCGCACCGCGGGCGACCTCCGGGCGGCGCTCGCGCTCGTGCCGCTGACCAAGCCGGTGCACGCCCGCTACCGCGACATCCTGGCCGCCGAGTACCCGCACCTGGTCGCGTGAGCGAGCCCGAGCGGATCACCCTGGCCGAGGTCGCCCGGCGGGCGGGCGTCAAGGCCGCCACCCTGCGCCGCTGGGTGCAGACCGGCGTCGTCCCGGGCCCGACCGACGGCGTCTGGACGGCCGCCGCGATCTCGCACGCCCGGCTCGTCGCCCGCATGCGGGAGCGCGGCCACAGCCTCGCCCAGTTGCGCGAGGCCACCGCCCAGGGACGTCTCGCCTTCGGCTACATCGAGGACCTGCTGCCGCCGGCGACCTCCGACCACACGCTCGAGGAGGCCGCGCGCGAGACCGGCCTGGAGCCCGCCCTCATCGAGCGGATCTACTCGACCGTCGGCTTCAACGCCCACGCGCTGCGCCAGATCAGCGCCGACGACCTCCAGTTCCTGCGCTACTGCGCCGCGGTGCTCGCGGCCGGCTTCCCGCTCGTCGCGTTCCTGCAGATGTCGCGGGTCTACGGTCAGGCGCTCGCCCAGGTCGCGGACGCCGAGGTGCGGCTGTTCCACCTCTACGTGCACGAGCCGCTGATGCGCGACGGCGTGCCCGGCCTGGAGATGGCGGAGGAGATGGAGGGGCTCGCGCGCGAGCTGCTGCCCCTCGCCTCGCCGATGATGGACCACGTCCACCGCCGCTTCCTGCAGCACTTCGTCGAGCAGGACGTCATCGGCCACCTGGAGAGCGACTTCGGCGACAGCCAGCCGCTGGACCTCGGGCGGCTGCGCGTCGCGATCGCGTTCGCGGACCTCGCCGGGTACACCCGCCTGACCGAGGAGGAGGGGGAGGAGGAGGCCGTCAGCGCGGTCGAGCGGTTCGTCGAGAACGTCGAGCACACGCTCCCGGACGACGCGCGCGTCATCAAGACGATCGGCGACGAGGTGATGGTCGTCGGCAGCGACCCGGCGGCCCTCACCGACTGGGCGGTCGGCTTCCAGACGCTCGTGGCCGAGCGGCCGCTGCCGCGGATCGGCATCCACTACGGGGAGACCCTCTACCGCGACGGCGACTACTACGGGCGGGAGGTCAACCTCGCCGCCCGTGTCGCCGCGCGCTCCGCGGGCGGCGAGGTGATCGTCACCCGCTCGGTCGTCGAGCAGGCCGGCTCGCACCTGGAGTTCGAGCTGATCGGCGAGGTCCGCCTCAAGGGCTTCAAGGAGCCGACCGAGCTGTTCCTCGCCCGGGTGGCCGACGATGACTGAGACCGCACGTTCACGGCTCGTCCTGGGCGGCGTGGTCCTGACCGTCGGGGCCGCGGGGGCGGTGCTGGGCTGCGGTGGGGCCGGCGCGGACGACCAGGCGCGCCTGACCGAGGCGCTGGCCCGCGTCCCGATCGCCGACGCCTACGACCTGCGGGTCGCGCTGCGCGAGCCCGGCGGCCGGCGGCGGATCGTGAAGCTCGTCGTCGACGCCCGCACGACCCCGCGGCCGTCCGGGGCGTGGCGGGCGACCTACGAGGTCGACATCGCCGGGCGCGACCCGTACGTCGTGGAGAGCGCGGCCCGCGACGACGTCGTCTCGGTCGGGGTCGGCCGCACGGCGACGCAGCCGATCCCCCCCGAGGTCGGCCGGCGCGTGACCTTCGCGTCGCGCCTCCCGCGCCGGGTCCTCGACAGCCCGTTCGTCCTGGCGCCCTACGACCGCGACACGCTGAACCCGACGGTGTGGCCGCGGGAGCTCTCCCGCGTCGCGGGCCCGGACGCCGACACCGACCGGCTGGAGGGCCAGGCCGACGCGGTCGCGCTCCTGCAGGACCTGCGGTCGTTCGTGGGCAGCGTCACCGGAGGCGATCCCGCCCGGCGCGGGCGCGGGCCCGAGAGCGCCGAGATGGGCGTCGACATCGGTCCCGACGGGCGCGTCGAGCTGCTCGTCGCGCGGGTGCGGATCGCCGGGGGGCGGGCGCGGCAGCGTGCAGCTGCGTGCGCGCCCGACCGGCCGCGACCTCACCGGGGTCCGCACCACCGCCGGCGCGCCGCTGCGGCGGCTGCCCGGTCCGATGCGCGGCGCCGTGCCGCCGCGGGTGCGCGGGGCGTTCGGGGTCGGCGCGCCCTAGATGGCCGCGACGGTCGTCGACCGGGTCCGCCGGCTCGCCGACGCGACGGGGCTCCTGGCCGACGGCGCGCTGGTGCTGCTCAGCGGCGGCCGCGACTCGGTCTGCCTGCTCGACGTCGCGGTCGCGCTCGCGGGCCCGGACCGGGTCCGGGCGCTGCACGTCGACCACGGGCTGCGGCCCGACAGCGCCGCCGACGCCGAGCACTGCGCGGACCTGTGCGGGACCCTCGGGGTCGGGCTGACCGTGCACCGCCTCACCCCGCCCGGGACCGGGGCGGGCAACGTCCAGGCCTGGGCGCGCGAGGAGCGGTACGCCGCCGCGGGCCGGGAGGCGGCGGCCCGCGCGCTCGCGGCCGTGACCGCCCACACCGCCTCCGACCAGGTCGAGACCGTGCTCTACCGGCTCGCCGCCTCGCCCGGCCGGCGCGCGCTGCTGGGGATGCCCGCCCGCGGGACCGTCGTCGCGCGGCCGCTGCTGGCGGTCACCCGCGAGCAGACCGGCGAGTACTGCGCCGCCCGCGGGCTCGCCGTCCGCGACGACCCGGGCAACGACGATCCGCGGTTCGCGCGCAGCCGCGTGCGTCACGGGCTGCTGCCGGCGCTGCGCGCCGTCCATCCGGCCGCGGAGCAGAACGTCCTGCGGACCGTGGAGCTGCTGCGCGACGAGGCCGCGGTCCTCGACGCGGCCGTCGCCGGCCTGCTTGACGGGCAGGACGCGGTGGCCGTCGCGCGGCTGGCCGCCGCCCCGCCGGCGCTGGCGCGGCTCGTCGTGCGCCACCTGGCCGAGGCGGCCACGGGAGGCCTGTGCGCCCGCGCGCCCGGGCGCCTGGACGAGCTGCTGGCGCTGCGGGACGGCGCGCTGGACCTCGGCGACGGGGCGCGCGCCGAGGTCCGTGACGGGGTGCTGCGGATCGGCCGCACGCCGCCGCTCCCGCCCCGCTGACCGCCCGCCGCCCTATCCTCCGCGCCATGCGCGACCCCCAGATCGGCGAGATCCTCGTCCAGCCCGACGCCCTCGCGCAGCGCGTGCGGGACCTCGGGGCGGAGATCTCGCGGGACTACGAGGGCCGCGACCCGCTCCTCGTCGGCGTCCTGAAGGGCGCGGTGTTCTTCCTCGCCGACCTGATGCGCCGGATCGACATCCCCTGCGAGGTCGACTTCATGGCGGTCGCCAGCTACGGCAGCGCGACGGACTCCAGCGGCGTCGTGCGGATCATCAAGGACCTCGACCGCGCGATCGACGGCCGTCACGTCCTGATCGTCGAGGACATCGTCGACTCGGGCCTGACGCTGCAGTACCTGCTGCGCAACCTCGGTGCGCGCGAGCCCGCCTCGCTGGAGGTGTGCGCGCTGCTGACCAAGCCGGAGCGCCGCAAGGTCGAGCTCGAGGCCCGCTACGTCGGCTTCGAGATCCCGGATCGCTTCGCCATCGGCTACGGGCTCGACCACGCCGAGCGGTACCGCAACCTCCCGTACGTCGCCTCGCTGAACGTGTAGGCCACGGGGCGCCGGGCTGCGTATCCCCTGAAGATGCGCAGCCCCGAGACCCGCCCCACCCGGCTTGGCCCCGAGAGCACCGTGGTAGGATCGGGGACCTTGCGTCACCACGCACGACGTCCACACGCCGCCTTCGCGGCGGAGGTTCTCGCCGTATGAGCCGGTTCTTCAAGAGCGCTGCATTCCCGATCCTGATCGTGGTGGTGCTGGCGTTCTTCGCCCAGCGCCTGATCAGCCCGGGGGAGGAGCCCGCGAAGCTCCAGTACTCCGAGCTGATCACGAAGATCGAGGCCGGGCAGGTCAAGACGGTCGACCTGCGCACGCGCGACAACGTCCTCAAGTACGAGCTGCGCGAGTCCCCGGGCCGTGACCAGGCCAAGAAGGGCGAGACCGGCTTCACCGACGGCAACGCGGAGCGCCTCGAGGCGCAGCTGACCGCCGCGGTGCAGGAGGGCAAGCTCCAGAGCTTCGACGTCGAGGGCCGCAAGAGCAACGGCTGGCTGTCGCTGCTGACCTACGTCCTGCCGTTCCTGATCTTCATCGGCTTCTGGATCTTCCTGATGAACCAGATGCAGGGTGGCGGCTCGAAGGTCATGTCCTTCGGCAAGTCCCGCGCCAAGCGCATGTCGGTCGACTCGCCGAAGATCACCTTCCGCGACGTCGCGGGCGCCGACGAGGCCGTCGAGGAGCTGCACGAGATCAAGGAGTTCCTCGAGAACCCGAAGAAGTTCCAGGCGCTCGGCGCCCGGATCCCCAAGGGCGTCCTGCTGTTCGGCCCTCCCGGCACCGGCAAGACGCTGCTGGCCCGCGCGGTCGCCGGCGAGGCCGGGGTGCCGTTCTTCTCGATCTCCGGCTCGGACTTCGTGGAGATGTTCGTCGGCGTCGGCGCGTCCCGCGTGCGCGACCTGTTCGAGCAGGCCAAGCAGAACTCGCCCTGCATCATCTTCATGGACGAGATCGACGCCGTCGGCCGCCACCGCGGCGCCGGCATGGGCGGCGGTCACGACGAGCGCGAGCAGACGCTCAACCAGCTGCTCGTCGAGATGGACGGCTTCACGATGACGGACAACATCATCCTCATCGCGGCCACCAACCGTCCCGACATCCTCGACCCCGCGCTGCTGCGCCCGGGCCGCTTCGACCGCCAGATCATGGTCGACCGCCCCGACCGCAAGGGCCGCGCGAAGATCCTCGACGTCCACACGCGCGGCAAGCCGCTGGCGCAGGAGATCGACACCGACACGCTCGCGGGCCAGACCCCGGGCTTCACCGGCGCCGACCTCGCGAACCTCGTCAACGAGGCTG
Source organism: Conexibacter sp. W3-3-2 (assembly GCF_009707605.1). NCBI lineage: Bacteria > Bacillati > Actinomycetota > Thermoleophilia > Solirubrobacterales > Conexibacteraceae > Conexibacter > Conexibacter sp. W3-3-2. The sequence continues at coordinate 4,617,826 of NZ_WLYW01000001.1, forward strand.
CCCTGCTCGCCGCCCGCACCGGCAAGCGCGAGATCACCCAGGTGGAGCTCGAGGAGGGGATCATGCGCGTGATCGCCGGTCCCGAGAAGAAGACCCGGGTGATGGGCGAGAAGGAGCGGCTCGTCACCGCGTACCACGAGATGGGCCACGCGCTCGTCGGGCACTTCCTCGAGCACGCCGACCCGGTCCACAAGATCTCGGTCGTCAGCCGCGGCCAGGCGCTCGGGTACACGATCTCGATGCCGGGCGAGGACAAGTTCCTCACCACCCGTGCGGAGCTGCTCGACACGATGGCGATGACGCTCGGCGGTCGCGCCGCGGAGGAGATCGTCTTCGGCGAGATCACGACCGGTGCGTCGAACGACCTGCAGAAGGTCACCGCGACCGCCAAGCAGATGGTCATGCGCTTCGGCATGAGCGAGAAGCTCGGGCCGCGCGTGTTCGGTCACGACCACGGCCAGCCGTTCCTCGGCCGCGAGTTCAGCTCCGAGCCCGACTACAGCGACGACATCGCCAAGGAGATCGACGCGGAGATCCGTCGGATCGTCGAGTCCGCGCACCAGCGCGCCAAGGACCTCCTCAACGAGCACCGCGAGTCGCTCGAGACGATCTCCGAGCTGCTGCTCAAGCGCGAGACGATCGAGCGCGACGAGTTCGTGGCGCTGCTCGAGGGCAAGTCCGAGCTCGAGGTCTTCGGGCCCGACGAGGTCGAGCCGCCGGCGGACTCCACGCCGACCGCGTCCTCGACCCCCGAGCGTCGCGACGCGCCGCGCTCGCTGCCGCGTCCCGGCCTCGCCGGTGGCGGCGTCGAGGCGCGCGGTCTCGACAGCCCCGAGAAGCCGCTGCTCTAGCGTCCGGCGGCCGCTCGCGGCCGCCGGCCCGGCTCAGGCCACCCGCACCTGCGGGTGGTCGGTCGCCCGGCGCCCGCCGCGACGGCGCTCGCCGCCCGCGCCCGGCCCGCCGTCGGCGCGCCACCGGCGGTCCACGCCCGTCCGCCGCTCGATCCCGTCCCACGTGCCGGTCGTCGCGGCCATCCGCGCTGCCGGGACGGCCGCGGGCTCCTGCGCGGACGGCGCCAGCGCGTCGGCGACGCGGGCGACGCCCAGCGAGGCGGCGGTGAGCAGGCCGACCACGGCGGTGGTGGCGAGGACGAGGGCGACGGTGTGCACGGGCGCTGATCTGCTTTCTGCTCGTCGCGGCACGCCGCGACCGGACGGACGGGGACCGGCTCCGACCCGCACCATCTCCGACCGTCCGGACGGAATCCGGACGCCGCGGCGACGTGGCAGGATCCGGCCGTGGCCTTCACCGTCATGGGGATCGTGAACGTGACGCCCGACTCGTTCAGCGACGGCGGCGCGTTCCTCGACGAGCGCGACGCGATCGCGCACGGACGGCGGCTCGCGGCGGAGGGCGCCGCGATCCTCGACGTCGGCGGCGAGTCGACGCGGCCCGGAGCGGCCGCCGTCGACGCGGGCGAGGAGCTGCGGCGCGTGCGGCCGGTCGTCGCCGCGCTGGCGGCGGACGGCGTCGCGCGCGTCTCGATCGACACGTCGAAGGTCGATGTCGCGCAGGCCGCGCTCGACGCCGGGGCCGTGTACGTCAACGACGTGACCGCGTTCCGCGCCGAGCCGGAGCTCGCGGGGCTCGTCGCCGACCGCGGCGTGGACTGCTGCCTCATGCACATGCTCGGCGACCCGCGCACGATGCAGCGCGACCCCCGCTACGACGACGTCGTCGACGACATCCTCGCCTTCCTGGAGGAGCGCATCACCTTCGCGGTCGGCGAGGGGGTCGCCGAGCACCGGATCCAGATCGACCCCGGCATCGGGTTCGGCAAGACGATCGAGCACAACCTCGAGCTCGTGCGACGCATCGACGCGTTCTGCACGCTCGGGTTCCCCGTGGTCGTGGGCACGTCGCGCAAGTCGTTCCTCGGCCGCCTGACCGGCCGCGACGAGCCCGCGCGGCGCGTCGCCGCCACGCTGGCCACGAACGTCCTGGCGTACGAGCGCGGTGCGTCGGTCTTCCGCGTCCACGACGTGGCTGAGCACGTGGACGCGCTCACCGTGGCGGCTGCTACGTTGCCGCGGTGATCAGCGACGAGCACGGGCCCGACGAGGACGACCTCGAGGACGACCTGGACGACGACGACCTCGACGAGCACGACTTCGACGAGGAGGGCGGCCCGCAGACCGAGGTGACCATCGAGGTCAGCGGCCTGTCGCTGTACACCCACCACGGGGTCACGGCCGCGGAGCGCGAGATCGGGCAGCGGCTCGTCCTGGACATCCGCATGGAGGTCGGGGAGTGCGACGCGACCGTCACCGACATGGTCGACGACACCGTCGACTACGGCGAGGTCTGCAACGTCTGCGCGCTCGTGGCCCAGCAGCGCTCCTACAAGACGCTGGAGCGGCTCTGCTCCGCGATCGCCGACGCGCTGCTCGACCGCTTCGCCGCCGACGAGGTGTCGGTGAAGGCCGCCAAGCCCGAGCCCCCGATCGCGCTGCCCGTCGACGAGGTCAGCGTCGAGGTCTGGCGGACCGCGCGCGAGCGCTAGCCGCGATGGCCGGGGAGGACCCGCACTTCGGCCGCGACTCCGCGGTCGAGCCGCTCGGCGACGGCCGCTACCGCGCATTCGTGACGCCCAGCTGGTCGGCGCCGGTCGGGCCCAACGGCGGCTACATCGCGGCGATGGTCATCCACGCGATCGAGGCGCAGGTCGCCGACCCGGCCCGCCACCTGCGGTCGATCACGCTGCACTACCTGCGCTCCCCGGCGGTCGACCGCGACGCCGAGGTGCACGTGACCGTCGAGCGGTCGGGCCGGTCGGTCACGACGGTCACGGCGCGGCTCGTGCAGGACGACGACCTCTGCATCCTCGCGCTCGCGGCGCTCTCGCTGCCGTTCCCGCCGGCCGCCGACTACGCGACGGCGCCGCCGACGCTGCCGCCCTACGCGGCGCTCCCGGCGGTGGACCTCCCGGAGCAGGCCCCGGAGATCGCCCACCGCCTCGACATCCGCTACGGCCTCGGGCACCCGCCGTTCAGCCTTGCCCCGGAGGCGCTCACCGGCGGCTACGTGCGGCTCGCGAACCCGGTGGCCTACGACGCCGGGGTCCTGGCACTGCTCGTCGACGCCTGGCTGCCCGCCCCGTGGTGCCGCCTGGACGCGGTCGCGGGCGCGCCGACCCTCGACCTCACCGTCCACTTCCGGGCGCCCGAGGTCGCGCTCGCGCTCGACCCGGCGACGCCGCTGATCGGCCGCTACCGCTCCGGGACGTCCCGGGACGGACTGTCGGAGGAGGACGCCGAGATCTGGGCGCCCGACGGCACGCTGCTGGTGCAGGGCCGGCAGCTGGCGCTGCTGCGGGCGCGACGCGACCGCTGAGACGTGAGAGGGTCTGCGCATGAGCACGCTCGCCTTCCGTGACGCCGTCGTGGCCCACGACCACGCGGCGCTGGTCGCCACCCTGGCGCCCGACGTCGTCTTCTGCTCCCCGGCGGTCCACAAGCCCTACGCGGGCCGCGACGCGACCGCGTTCGTGCTCGCCGGGGTGCTGCAGGTGTTCGAGGACTTCCGCTACGTCGACGAGCTGCACGACGGCGACCGCGCGGTGCTCCGCTTCCGCGCCACCGTCGGCGACCGCGAGATCGAGGGCGTCGACCTGCTGACCGTCGGCGCGGACGGCCTCGTCACGGAGCTGACGGTGATGATCCGCCCGCTGAGCGGCCTGCAGGCCGTCGTCGAGGGCATGGGCCGCGCGCTCGCCGCGCTCCAGGAGCAGGGGACCGGCGCGTGACCGGCTACCTCGGCCTGGGCTCCAACGTCGGCGACCGGCGCGGCAACCTGCAGCGGGCGGTCGACCTGCTGCCCGCACAGGGCGTCACGGTCACGGCGGCGAGCTCGACCTACGACACCGATGCGGTCGGCGAGGTCCTCGACCAGCCGTCGTTCCTCAACGCGTGCGTGCGGATCGAGACCGATCTCGCGCCCGAGGCGCTGCTCGACGCGTGCAAGGCCGTCGAGCGGGAGCTCGGTCGCATCCTCGCCGGGGAAGACGGCTACGTGCGTCACGGGCCGCGCCCGATCGACGTCGACCTGCTGCTGCTCGGGGACGCCCCGTACCGCAGCGAGCGGCTGGCGCTGCCGCACGAGCAGGTGACCTCGCGCCGCTTCGTGCTCGTGCCGCTGCTGGAGCTCGACCTCGAGCTGCGCACCCCGGACGGGGCGTCGCTGGCGGAGGCGCTCGCCGCGCTGCCGCTGGACGAGGGCGTGCGCCGCGAGGGCGCGCCGCTGCAGGTCCCGCCGGCCGGCTGAGCGTCAGCCGGCGGCGACCGGGACGAGGTCCCGGTCCAGGCCGCGCGGCATCAGCGTGAAGCTGACGGCGCCGAGCTCGACCTTCAGCGCCCGGCCGGGCGCGAGGTCGCGCGTGAGCGTCGCGGGCGCGGGCGGCTCGCGCCGCAGGCCGAACATCCGCAGCGCGACGCGCGCCCCGTGGCCCTGGAGGGCGCGCACGGCGGCGCCGCGGTCGGTGCGCCAGCCCGTGGCCAGCAGCGTGCTGCCGTGCCACAGCTCCCAGCGCCAGCGGCTGAAGCCCATGCGGCCGGGCGGGAGCAGGTGCAGCGCGTAGTCGAACTCGAGGCCCTGGAACGTCGGCACGGACGCGAAGGCTACCGACCCGGCCCGGTCGCCCACCCGGGACCGTCGGGCACGTCCTGCTCGTCGATCGTGTCCAGGTCCGGGCCCGCGACGACGCCGTCGGCGGTCACGCGCAGCGCCTGGTGCGCGAGACAGCGCTCGTAGAAGCTCCGCGCGGTGCGCGCGTTGGCCCAGTCGGCGCCACGGTCGGCGTGCAGGGCGGCGAGGGCGGCGTGCGCGCGCTCGCGGGCGCCGGCGGTGAGCGTCCAGTGGTCGCGCTCGACGACCCGGTCGAAGATCGCGGCGAGCTCGGCGGCGTCGTAGTCGGCGAACTCGAGCGTCGCCTGCAGCCGCGAGCGCAGGCCGGTGTTGGCGGCGATCAGCGTCTCCATCTCGTCCCGGTAGCCGGCGAGGATGACGACGAGCCGGTCGCGGTCGTCCTCCATGCGCTTGACGAGCTCGGCGAGCGCCTCGCGCCCGAAGTCCTCCTGGCCGCCGGACACGAGGCTGTACGCCTCGTCGACGAACAGGACGCCGCCGAGCGCCTGGTCGCAGACGGCGTTCGTGCGCTGCGCGGTCTGCCCGACGAACCCCGCGACGAGGTCGGCGCGCGTGACCTCGACGAGGTGTCCGCTGCCGACGACGCCGAGCGCGCCGTAGAGGCGCCCGACGATGCGGGCGACGGTCGTCTTGCCGGTGCCGGGCGCGCCGACCATCGCGAGGTGCCGCGTGCGCACGCCGACGGGCAGGCCGGCGGCGCCGCGGGCCTGCGCGACCTGCGCGAGCGCGACGAGGCGGCGGACCTCGGCCTTGACGCCGGCGAGGCCGATCAGGCCGTCGAGCTCGGCGAGCAGCTGATCGACCGTCGCGGGGTCCGGCGCCGGCGCGGCGGGCGTGGCCGGCGGGGCCGCGCGCCGGACGGGCGCCGGGGGCGGGCCGCCCTCGAGCCGGTCGCGGACCGTGCGGGCCTCGGCGCGCAGCGCGTCCCCGAGGCCGGCGGACAGCCGCACCGCCTCGTCGGCCAGGTCCCGTGCCCGGTCGCGGTCCCCGGCCGCGTCGGTGGCGAGCGCGGCACGCAGCCGCCGGATGACGGCGAGTCCGTCGACCCGTGAGGCGGCGCGGTCGACCTCGCAGGCCTCCGCGAAGGCGGCGGCCGTCGCGGCCGGATCCCCGGCGCGCTGCGCGAGCTCCGCGCGCGCCACGGCGAGCTCGGCGCGCTCGGGCGCGGTCGCCGGCAGCGTCCGGGCCGCGTCCTGCGCGAGCCGCAGCGCGGCGAGGGCGTCGGCGTCGCGGCCCTCGCGCGCGGCGGTGGCGGCGGTGGCGAGGTAGCCGCGCAGGCGCTGGACGCTCATGCGGGTCGGCGAAGTCCGGCGATGAGGGCGTCCACGACCGCGATCGCCTCGGTGGCGGCCGCGTCCGGGTCCGCGGCACGGGCCACGTAGAGGGCCGCCTCGTCGAGCGCGCCGAGCAGCACGTGCGCGAGCGGGCGGGTCGGCTGCGGTGCGAGCACCCCGGCGTCGATCGCGGCCTGCAGGACGGTCTCGGTGAGCCCGAGGCCGTGGGCCAGCCCGATCGCGCGCCAGCGGTCCCACCCGAGCACGGCGGGTGCGTCGACCAGGGCGATCCGCTCGACGGCGGGGTCTCGGACGCCGGCGAAGAAGGCCCGGGCGGCCGCGCCGAGCGCGTCGAGCGGGTCGCCGGTCCGGGCGGCCTCCAGGGCGCCGGGGGCGAGCTGGGCGGTCAGCTCCGCCTCGATCTCCTCGTACACGGCGGCGAACAGCTCGCGCTTGTCGGCGAACTGGTGGTAGAGCGCCCCCCGGGTCACCCCGGCGGTCCGGACGATCTCCTCGGTCCCGACCTCCGCGTAGCCGCGGGTGGCGAACAGCTCGCGGCCTGCAGCGATGAGCGCGGACCGGGTCGCCGCGGAGCGGGCCGCGTGCTTGGTCGGGGCAGGGTCCGACGAGCCGCTCATTGACATGCAGACTGTCTGTATGTAATTTCCGTACAGCTTGTACGCATCACTGTGACGCTACCGGAACCAGGAGACACCCATGAGCCACCCGTCCACCCTGAAGCTCCCGTCCGGCCCCCTCGTCGTGCACGACGACGGTCCCGTCGATGGCCCCGCGGTCGTGTTCGTCCACGGCTTCCTCGTCGACTCCCGGCTGTGGGAGGCGACCGCCGAGGCCCTCGCGGACGACCATCGCGTGGTCCGCCCCGACCTGCCACTCGGCGCGCACCGGACGCCGATCGGGACGTCCGCCGCGCTCTCTCCGCGCGGTGTCGCCCGCCTCGTCCTCGAACTCCTCGACGCGCTCGACCTCGAGGACGTGACGCTCGTGGGCAACGACACCGGCGGCGCGATCTGCCAGTTCGTCCTCGACGAGCGCCCGTCCCGCGTCGGCCGGCTGGTCCTGACCAACTGCGATGGCTTCGAGACGTTCCCGCCCGCGCCGTTCAACCTCGTCCACCTGCTCAAGCGCGTCCCCGGCGGCGTGGAGGTGGCGCTGGCGCCCATGCGGTTGCGGCTGGGCCGCCACATCGCGCTCGGGACGCTCGCGCGCACGCGGATCCCGGACGAGCTGCTGCGCGCGTGGAGCGAGCCGTTCCTCACCGACCGGGCGATCCGCCGCGAAACACTGACGTTCCTGCGTGCCGCCTGGCCCCGCGACCTGGTCGAGGCCTCCACGCGCCTGCACCGCTTCGAGGGTCCCGTCCTGCTGGCCTGGGCCCCGGCCGACCGCTTCTTCACGATCGGGCTCGCCCGGCGCCTGCGGGACGCCTGCCGCGACGCGCGGCTGGTGGAGATCCCCGACGCGAAGACGTTCGTCGCGTGGGATCAGCCGCAGCGGCTCGCGGACGAGATCCGGGCGTTCGCCGCGGCTCAGGCCGTCGCGGCCGGCGCCGGCAGCCACTCGGCCGGGTAGGTCCCGGCCGGGACGTGCCCGCCGATGGCGGGCAGCGCCCGGCGCACGAGGTCGGCGACCGGCCGGCCCTCGATCAGCGGGGCGACGTCGCCGATCGTCATCAGCAGTCGGACCGACGGCAGGATCTGCAGGTCCGCGGCGTTCGGCGGCTCGCCCCCGAGCGTGCCGTCGGCGATCCAGGCGTCGATGCGGTCGAGGTGCGCGGGGAGCGCGAGCAGGTCGGCGCGCGTCGCCGCGTCGGTCGCGCCGTTCATCCGCCGCTCGATCCGCGTCAGCACGGGGGCGGCCGCGACGAGCGCCGCGCCGGGGGCCGGGATCTTCGAGTTCTCGGTGAAGGACGGCAGCGCCTTGGGGTTGCGCTGGAACGCGGGCCACAGGATCCGCCGCGGGATCGACTGGAACACCTCGTCGCCCCAGCGCTCGGCGGCGGCGACCGCGGCGCGGCGCTCCGGGTCGGTCGGCCACAGCGACGGCTCGGGCACGCGGCGCTCGAGCTCGGCGAGGATCGCGCGGGACCCGCTGACCTTCAGGCCGTCCTCGAACGTCATCGCCGGAACGGTGCGCACGCCGAACAGCGCCTTGGCGACCGGCGCGTGCAGCGGCGGCACCAGCTCGACCGTCTTGTACGGGATGCCCTTCATCGTCAGGGCGCGTTCGACCGTCGCGCACGGATGGGAGCCGTCGATCATGAAGAGCTTGTTCGGCATCGGGCGAGCATACTGTCGGCCTCATGCTCCTCGTGGTCGACGTCGGGAACACGCAGACGCACTTCGGCACCTACTCGCCGCAGGGCGAGCTCGTCGAGCACTGGCGCTTCGCGACCGTGCGCTCGTCGACCGCCGACGAGCTCGGGGCGGCGCTGCGCAACCTGCTGGAGCTGCGCGGGGTCGGACTGGCCGACCTCAGCGCCTCGATCGTGTCCTCGACGGTCCCGCAGCTGGAGCCCGAGTGGGTGCGCATGGCCGGGCACTACCTCGGTCACGAGATGCTCGCCGTCGGCCCCGGGATCCGCACCGGCATGCCGATCAAGATCGACAACCCGCGCGAGCTCGGCGCCGACCGGCTCGTCAACGCGGTCGCCGCGTTCGAGCGGCTCGGCGGCCCGTGCATCTCCGTCGACTTCGGCACGGCGGTGAACTTCGACGTCGTCAGCGCCGAGGGCGAGTACGTCGGTGGCGTCCTGATGCCCGGCGTGGAGATCTCGCTGGACGCGCTGACCTCGCGCGGCGCGAAGCTCCCGCGGATCGACCTCGTGCCGCCGCGCCGGGCGATCGGCAAGGGGACGGTCGAGGCGATCCGGGCGGGCGTGATCTACGGCTACGCCTCGGCGGTCGACGGCCTGATCGAGCGCATCCACGAGGAGCTCGAGGCGACGGCGCCGGTCCTGGCCACCGGTGGGCTGGCGAGCACCGTCGTGCCGTACTGCCGCTCGATCGACGAGCAGGACGACCTGCTCACGCTCGAGGGGCTGCGGCTGCTGCACGCGCGCAACGCCTGAGGCGCGCCGCTTGGCATCATCCGTGGTGATGCGGAGCCTGACGGACAGCTGGGAGCTCGGGGGCGTGCACGTCCCCAACCGCGTGATGCTCGCGCCGCTGGCGGGCATCGGCAACTGGTTCGTGCGCCTGCAGGCCAAGCGCTACGGGGCGGGGATGGCCGTCAGCGAGATGGTGTCGAGCTTCGGCATCCACCACGGCAACGAGAAGACCTGCACCGAGATGCTGCGCATCCACCCCGAGGAGCGTCGCGTCGGCACCGACGGCTCGGGCGGGGTCACCTCGCTGCAGCTGTTCGGCCAGGACCCCGACGTGATGCGCTCGGCCGCCGCCTCGGTCGCGCGGGTCGGCGGCGTCGACATCATCGACCTGAACATGGGCTGCCCGGTCCCGAAGGTCATGAAGACCGGGGCCGGCGCCGCGATGCTCAAGGACCCCGACACGGCGGTCGCCGTCGCCACCGCGGCCCGCGAGGGCAGCGGCCTGCCGGTCACCGTCAAGCTGCGCTCCGGCGAGCGCAAGGGGGACCGCAGCGGCCTGGACCTCGCCCACCGGCTCGTCGCCGAGGCCGGGGTCGCCGCGATCACCTTCCACCCGCGCTCGGCGCAGGTGCACCACAAGGGCGTGCCGGACTACGACCTCGCCCGGGAGCTCGTGGAGACGCTGCCGGCCCCGGTGATCCTCACCGGTGGCCTGCAGGACGTCGCCTCGATCCGCTCGGCGTTCGAGTACACCGGCGCGGAGGCCGTGATGCTCGCGCGCGGCTGCCTGGGCAACCCGTGGCTGTTCGCGCAGGTGCTCGGCCTGCGCGAGGAGCCCCCGACCCGCGCCGAGGTCCTCGACGAGCTCGACTGGGTGATGGATCGCGCGGTCGAGCACCTCGGGCCGGACCGCGGCGGCCGCTACCTGCGCAAGTTCTACCCCTGGTACGTGACCACGCTGGGGGAGGGCACGGCGCTGCAGCAGGCGCTCCAGCAGACCAGCACGGTGGAGGAGGCGCGAGCCGTCCTCGCGCCCCTGCGCGACGCCGCGGCGGCTGCGGCCTGAGGCCGCTGACGCACTCGCTATACTCCGCCGCTCGCCCGGCCCACGTCGGGACGGCGAACCCCGCCAGGTGCGGGGTTTTTGTCGCCCTGAGGGCCGGTGGAATCCGCGAAGCCAGGTAGCCCCATGCCGAAGGACGTCATCCTCACCCCCGAAGGCCTCGAGAAGCTCAAGGAGGAGCTCGAGCACCTCTCGACCGAGAAGCGCCGCGAGGTCGCCGAGCGCATCAAGGAGGCGCGGGAGTTCGGGGACATCTCCGAGAACTCGGAGTACGACGACGCCAAGAACGAGCAGGCGATGCTCGAGTCGCGGATCCTCGCGCTGGAGGAGAAGCTCCGCTCCGCGCAGGTCATCGACGCCGACGAGGTCTCCAAGGACGTCGTGGGCATCGGCTCGGTCGTCACGATCAAGGACGAGAAGACCGAGAAGTCGCAGACCTTCACGATCGTCGGCTCCGCCGAGGCGGACATGGCCGAGATGAAGCTCTCCAACGAGTCCCCGGTCGGCCGGGCGCTGATCGGCCACAAGAAGAACGACGTCGTCTCCGTGCAGGTGCCCAAGGGCCCGGCGCGCAAGCTCAAGATCACCAAGATCGAGGTCGGGCTCTGACCGAGCCCGCGGGCGGTACCGAGGCCGAGCTCCTCGCCGTCCGCCGCCAGAAGCTGGACCAGCTCCGCGCCGACGGCGTGGAGCCGTTCCCGCACGCCTTCCCCGACGTCGAGCCGATCGGCGACGTCCGCGCGGCGCACGCCGGGCTCGAGGACGGCGCCGAGACCGACAGCACCCACCGGGTCGCCGGGCGGCTCGCGGCCCGGCGCGGCCAGGGCAAGATGGCGTTCCTGGACCTCGTCGACCGCAGCGGCCGCATCCAGCTGCAGGCGAAGCTCGACGTCCTCGGGCCCGAGCTCATGGAGCGCCTGCTGGGCCTCGACCTCGGCGACCTGCTCGGGATCGACGGGACCGCGTTCATGTCGCGCCGCGGCGAGCTGACGCTCCGCGTCGACGGCTTCACCGTCCTGGCGAAGTCGCTGCGCCCGCCGCCGGACAAGCACGCGGGCCTCCAGGACGTCGAGACCCGCTTCCGCCGCCGCGAGCTCGACCTGATCGCCAACGAGGAGTCCCGCGCGATCTTCCTGACGCGGGCGAAGGTCATCTCGACCGTGCGCCGGATGCTCGACGACGACGGCTTCGTCGAGGTCGAGACGCCCATGCTGCAGCCGCTCTACGGCGGCGCGATGGCCCGGCCGTTCGTCACGCACCACAACCAGCTCGACCGCGACTTCTACCTGCGGATCGCCACCGAGCTGTACCTCAAGCGGTGCATCGTCGGGGGCCTCGAGCGCGTCTACGAGCTCGGCAAGGACTTCCGCAACGAGGGCGTCAGCTTCAAGCACAACCCCGAGTTCACGATGATCGAGTGGTACGAGGCGTACGCCGACTACCAGGACGCCGCACGCCGCCTCGAGACGATCGTCGGCGCGGTCGCCGAGGCGGTCGGCTACACCGGCGAGCTCGAGTTCGGCACCCCGTGGCGGCGCGTCACGTTCGTCGGCGCGATCCGCGACGAGACCGGCATCGACATCCTCGAGCACCGCGACGCGGCCGCCCTGCGCGCCGCCGTCGAGCGGTCCGAGCGGGTCGACCTGCCCACCGCCGACCTCACGTGGCCGCAGCTCGTCGACGACCTGCTGTCCAAGTACGTGGAGCCGACGCTCCAGCAGCCGACGCTCGTCATGGACTACCCGGTCGAGATCTCCCCGTTCGCGAAGGCGCACCGCTCCGAGCCGGGGCTCACCGAGCGGTTCGAGGCGTTCTGCGGCGGCATGGAGATCGCCAACGCGTTCACCGAGCTCAACGACCCCGACGTCCAGCGCGAGCGGTTCGAGGCGCAGGTGCGCCTCGCCGGCGAGGGCGACGAGGAGGCCCAGCCCTACGACGAGGTCTTCGTCCAGGCGATGGAGCACGGCATGCCGCCCACCGGCGGCCTGGGCCTGGGCATCGACCGGCTCGTGATGCTCATGACCGGGCAGCGCTCGATCCGCGAGGTCGTGCTCTTCCCGGCCATGCGCGACTGAGGTCGCGGGCCGCCCGGCGCCCGACGTTTGGGCGCACGGGCACTCCGGGAACGCCTCCCGGGATGCTCTCGACGCTGTCCGTCCCGCTCGCCGAGGTGTCCGCCGGCCGCCTGCGTGGTGCCTGCGGCGAGGACCCCTCGTTCTGGTGCCGGGAGGTGATGAACGCCACCGAGGACCGCACCCTGGCGGGGCTCGCCGACACGTTCGTCGGGACCCCGCTGGCGCTCCTGGGCATCTTCCTCGTCGCGCTGGTCGCCAACCGCGTCATCCGCCGCTCGATCAAGGGCTTCCTGCGCCGCCTGCACGCCGGTGGGGTCGCCGAGCGCGTCGGCGGGCGGATGCGCCGGATGACCCCGGACGCGCTGCTCGAGACGCGCGAGACGTCGCTGCGGGCCGAGCAGCGGATCGACGCGCTCAGCGGCGTGCTGCAGAGCGTGGCCTCGTTCGTCGTGTTCCTCGTCGCCGGGTTCGTCGCCCTCGGGCGGATGGGGGTGGACCTCGCGCCGCTGCTGGCCAGCGCCGGGATCGTCGGCGTCGCGCTCGGCTTCGGCTCGCAGACCCTCGTCAAGGACTTCCTCTCGGGGATCTTCATCCTCATCGAGGACCAGTACGGGGTCGGCGACATCGTCAGCCTCGACAACGAGACCAGCGGCACGGTCGAGGCGGTGTCGCTGCGCACGACGCGGCTGCGCAGCGTCGACGGGACCGTCTGGCACGTCCCCAACGGCGAGATCCGCCGGGCGGGCAACCAGAGCCAGCACTGGTCGCGGGCCCTGCTGGACGTCGAGGTCGCCTACGACACCGACCTCGAGCAGGCCAAGGAGGTGCTGCAGGAGGTCGCCGACCGGGCCTGGAAGGCCGACCGGGCGATCCTCGAGCAGCCGTCGGTGTGGGGCGTCGAGGCGCTCGGCGCCTCCGGGATCACGCTGCGGATCGTCGTCAAGACGCGACCGTCGGAGCAGTACCGGGTGAGCCGCATGCTGCGCGAGCAGATCAAGACCGGCTTCGACGCGGCGGGCATCGAGATCCCGTTCCCGCAGCAGACCGTGTGGCACCGGCCCGCCGACGAGGAGGCGGCCGCGCGCTGAGCGGGCGGCGCGGCCGGGCTGGCGCGCCGGCCGCCCTCCGATCGGGCCACCCGCACGTTGCGGGTTCTCTCCCCGCGGTAGATGTCGGACCGGTGCAGGCCGGTTGGTAGGATGACCCATGCGCGTCGATCCGGTCCCGGAACTCATCCTTTGCGCCCTCGCGGCCGAATACATGAGTGACGGGCGCCTCGGCGTCCCCATGATCACCCCCGACGTTCCGGACCACGCACGAAGCCACGCTGACGACCCGCACGCCGCCAGCAGGAAGGATCAGCACTGATGTTCGAGCGATTCACCGAACGGGCCCGCCAGGTCGTCGTTCTCGCGCAGGAAGAGGCGCGGACGCTCAAGCACAACTACATCGGGACCGAGCACATCCTGCTCGGCCTGCTGCGCGAGGAGGAGGGTCTCGCGGCCCGCGTCCTGGAGAGCCTCGACATCACCGTCGAGCGCGTCCGCGCACAGGTCGTGCGGATCGTCGGCTCGGGCGAGGAGGTCACCTCCGGGCAGATCCCCTTCACCCCGCGCGCCAAGAAGGTGCTCGAGCTCGCCCTCCGCGAGGCCCTCAGCCTCGGCCACAACTACATCGGCACCGAGCACATCCTGCTCGGGCTCGTCCGGGAGAACGAGGGCGTCGCCGCGCGGATCCTCCTCGACTTCGACGCCGACAGCGAGAAGATCCGCAACGAGGTCATCCGCATGCTGTCCGGTCCCGGCGGTCGCCGCTCGGGCTCCGGCGCGGGCCAGGCCTCCGGCTCGGGCTCCGGGTCGGGCTCCGGCTCCGGCACCGCCCAGGGCGAGGGCAAGAAGAGCTCCAAGCTGCTCGACCAGTTCGGGCGCAACCTCACGAAGCTCGCCTCCGACGGCAAGCTCGACCCCGTGGTCGGCCGTGAGAAGGAGATCGAGCGGATCATGCAGATCCTCTCGCGCCGCACGAAGAACAACCCGGTGCTCATCGGCGAGCCGGGCGTCGGCAAGACCGCCGTCGTCGAGGGCCTCGCCCAGCGCATCACGAACGCCGACGTGCCGGAGCTGCTGAAGGGCAAGCAGATCTACACGCTCGACCTCGCGGCGCTCGTCGCCGGGTCGAAGTACCGCGGCGAGTTCGAGGAGCGCCTCAAGAAGGTGATGAAGGAGATCACCCAGCGCGGCGACATCATCCTGTTCATCGACGAGATCCACAACCTCGTCGGTGCCGGCGCGGCCGAGGGCGCGATCGACGCGGCCTCGATCCTCAAGCCGGCGCTCGCCCGCGGCGAGCTGCAGACCGTCGGCGCCACGACGCTCGACGAGTACCGCAAGTACCTCGAGCGCGACTCCGCGCTGGAGCGTCGCTTCCAGCAGATCCGCGTCGAGCAGCCCTCGATCGACGAGACCGTGCAGATCCTCAAGGGCCTGCGCGACCGCTACGAGGAGCACCACAAGGTCGACATCACCGACGAGGCCCTCGAGGCCGCGTCGGAGCTCGCCGACCGGTACATCGCCGACCGGCAGCTGCCGGACAAGGCGATCGACCTGATCGACGAGGCCGCCTCGCGGATGCGCATCAAGTCGATGACCTCCCCGCCCGTGTACCGGGAGCTCGAGGAGGAGATCGAGACGACGCGCCGCCAGAAGGAGGCGTCGATCGAGGCGCAGGAGTTCGAGAAGGCCGCGTCCCTGCGGGACGCCGAGCGGCGCCTGACGAACAAGAAGCGCGAGCTCGAGGAGCAGTGGGAGGCCGGCGAGGCCGAGGGCCAGGAGCGTCCGGCCATCGGCGAGGAGGAGATCGCCGACATCGTCTCGATGTGGACGGGCATCCCGGTCTTCAAGCTCACCGAGGCCGAGACCCAGAAGCTCATGCGCATGGAGGACGAGCTCCACAAGCGCGTCATCGGGCAGCACGCCGCCGTCGAGGTCATCTCGAAGGCGATCCGTCGGTCCCGCGCCGGCCTGAAGGACCCGAAGCGCCCGACGGGCTCGTTCGTGTTCCTCGGCCCGTCCGGGGTCGGCAAGACCGAGCTGGCCCGCACGCTCGCCGAGTTCCTGTTCGGCGACGAGGACTCGATGATCCGCATCGACATGTCCGAGTACATGGAGAAGCACGCGGTCTCGCGGCTCGTCGGCTCGCCCCCCGGCTACATCGGCTACGACGAGGGCGGCCAGCTCACCGAGGCGGTCCGGCGCAAGCCGTACTGCGTGCTCCTGCTCGACGAGATCGAGAAGGCGCACCCGGACGTCTTCAACATCCTCCTGCAGATCCTGGAGGACGGTCGCCTGACCGACTCCCAGGGCCGCACGGTCGACTTCCGCCACGCCATCGTGATCATGACGTCGAACATCGGTGCGTCCGAGATCGCCCGGAACACCCCGCTCGGGTTCTCCGTCGGCGACGAGGACCACGGCATGACGTACGACGACATGAAGGCGCGGGTGATGGGCGAGCTGAAGAAGGTCTTCCGCCCGGAGTTCATCAACCGCATCGACGACGTCATCGTCTTCCACAAGCTGCAGAAGGACGAGATCAAGACGATCGTCGAGCTCCTCCTGCGCCGCATCCGCGAGAGCCTCGCGGAGCGGGAGCTGCAGCTGGAGCTGTCCGACGAGGCCAAGGAGTACCTGGTCGAGAAGGGCTGGGACCCGTCGATGGGCGCCCGGCCGCTGCGCCGCGCGATCCAGCGCTACATCGAGGATCCGCTCGCGGACTTCGTGCTCCGCGCCGAGCTGGAGCCGGGTGGCACCGTCATGGTGGACCGCGGTGGCGACGGCGAGGACGAGGAGCCGGTGAAGCTCTCGGTCATCGCGCCCAAGCACCCGAAGAAGGTGCCGGCCGCGGTCGGGGCCGAGGGCGAGGACGCCCCGGTCGCGGACGCCCCGGAGGCGGACGCGACGGCCGACGAGGAGCCCGCCGGCGACGAGTAGCGGCCCCGCCGCTCCCGCAGGATTCCGTCACGAGGGCGGCCCGCACGGGCCGCCCTCGGTCGTCGTGGGGATCAGCGCCCCGGTGGCGGTGCGGCCGCGAGCGCGCGCTCGGCGGCCTCGCGGCCCGCGGCGATCGCCCGGTCGAGCTGGTGGAACTCGAGCAGCCCGACGCCGTCGGGGCGCGGCTCGATGAGCAGGTCGGCGGCGCGCCGGTTGGCCTCGAGCTCCGCCACGCTGCCCAGCAGCAGGCCGCTGGTGAGCGTGTCGCCGATCGCCGGGAGCGTGTCGGCGTCCTCGGGGGCGCGACCGCGTCGCGGGCGGGTCGTGCGCGGGCGCGCGGTGCTCGGATCGAAGCGCGAGGACACGTCGACGGCGATGACCGGCCCCTCGCCCGACCGGCGCATCTCCAGGACGGGCAGGTTGCTGAGGACGCCGCCGTCGACGAGCAGCCGCCCGTGGCTGGCGACGGGCGGCAGCAGCCCGGGGACGGCGGAGCTGGCCAGCAGCGCGTCGGCGACCGGGCCGTCGCGGTGGATGCGCAGCTCGCCGCTCTGCAGGTCCGCGGAGTTGCAGAAGAAGCTCAGCGGGAGGTCCTCGACGAGCCCGGGGAGCAGCCGGTCGCCGAGCGCGCGCAGCCGCCGTCCACGCGCCAGCGCCACGCGGGGGAGCGTGTAGTCGGAGGCGGGGCGGCGCCGGACGAACTCCTCGAAGCAGACGGCGTCGATCTCCGCGGGGCTGCGGCCGTCGGCGAGCAGTGCCCCGACGAACGCCCCGAACGAGCAGCCGCCGACGCGGTCGACCACGACGCCGTGCGCCGCGAGCGTCTCGAGCACGCCGATGTGGGCGAGGGCCCGGGCGCCGCCGCCGGACAGCACGAGGCCGACCGAGGTGCCCGCGATGCGGCGGGCGGCGCGCCCGAGCGTGCCGGAGCGGTCCGCGCGCCGGACGTGGTGGTGGGCCCAGCCGGGGTGCGCGGCCCGCCAGCGCGTCGCCGCGCCTCCCGGGGCGGCGTCGACGAGCACGAGGTGGCCGGCGCCCGCGGTGCGCGCGTCGGCCGGGTCGGGGTCCCGGTCCGCGTCGACCAGCAGCACGGTGCGGTCGGCGTGCCGGGTGACGAAGGTCCGCCACGCCTCGGGCGCGTCGTGGGGCACGGCCAGCACGACGGTGCCGTGGGTGCGCTCGAGCGCGTCCAGGCGGGCACGCGGGTCGGTGCCCCCGTCCCGGGGCCCCAGGCGCGCGACGGGCCCGTGCCCGGTCAGCTCGTGCGCGACCGCGTCGAGCAGCGCGTCGTGCAGGCCGGTGGGGTGCCGCTCGACGACCGCGAGCGTCCCGGAGCGCGCGGGGGAGGCGGGGACCGGGGCGGCGGGGAGCGCGGCGACCTGGGCGGCCAGCGTGCGCAGCAGCGCCCGCTCGACGCTCCGTTCGCGGTCCAGCAGCGCGAGGAACGCCGCGCGCGGCAGCTCGAGCAGCTCGCTGTCGCGTCGGGCGACGACGGTGGCGCTGCGGGGCGCGCCCGTCAGGAGGCCGAGCTCGCCGAGGACCGCGCCGCGTCCGACGGCGCCGGCGGGCTGCCCGTCCTTGACGACGTCCAGCCGCCCGGAGGCCACGAGCAGCAGGGCGTCGGCCGGTGCGCCCTGGCTCAGCACCGTCTCCCCGGCGCGGACGAGCCGGCGACGCAGCAGCGGGCGCAGCTGCTCGCGCACGTCCGCCGGGAGGTCGGCGAGCAGGCCCACGCCGGCGAGCGCGTCGTCGTCGGCGTCCGGGGCGGCGGCGACCGGGGCGGGGGCGGCCGGGCGGGGCGCGCGGGCGCGCGGCGCGACGGCGGGCGTGACCGGGGCCGCGGCCGGTGCCGCGGCGGGCGCGAGCGGCACGGCCCGCCCGAGCAGGACGGCGCCGAGCGCGGTCGCGACGAAGCACAGTCCGGCCAGGCGCCAGCCGTCGTCGAACGCGGGCGTCACGTCCGGGGCGGCACCCTCGGGCACCCCCAGGACGGCCACGACGAGCGCGACGCCGAGCACGGCGCCGAGCTGCCGGGCGACCGCGTTCAGCCCCGTCGCGCTGCCGAAGCGGTCTCCGGGGGCGCCCGCGACCGCCGTCGCCCCGACCACCGGGAACGTGACCCCCGCCCCGACCCCCAGGACGAGGATCGCGGGCAGCCAGGCGCGCACGAACGCCGGATCGGGCCCGACGGCCTCCACGAGCAGCAGCACCCCGGCCGCCCAGGTCGCGGCACCGACCGCGAGCACCGGTCCGGGCCCGAGCCGCTCCGCGACGCGGCTGGCCGGGCGTGCCACCGCGGCGGCGACGAACGGGCCGGGCGTGAGCGCGAGGCCCGCCTCGAGCACGGTGTAGTCCCACGCCGCGGTCAGGAACAGGACGTTGCAGAGCACGTACGCGTAGAAGCCCGCCGCCCCGACGAGCGTCAGCAGGTTCGCGATCGCGGTCGTGCGGTCGCGCAGCAGGTCGAGGTCGAGCATCGGCGACGGGTGCCAGCGGCAGCGCCGCAGCACGACGGCCAGCAGCAGCGCGGCGAGCGCGAAGCTCCCGAGCGTGCGCGGGTCGGTCCAGCCCCAGCCCTCGCCGCGGACGAGCCCGAGCGTCACGAGCGCGATCGCCGCCGCCAGCCAGCACGCCCCCGCGAGGTCGGGGAGGCTGCGGCGGCCGGGGGCGCGGTTCTCCACCAGGGTGCGCCGGGCGAGCACGAGCGCCAGGGCGCCGATCGGGAGGTTCACGAGGAACACCAGACGCCAGCCGGAGAGCTCGACCAGCAGGCCGCCGATCGTCGGGCCGAGCCCGGCGGCGAGCGCCGCGATCGCGCTCCACAGCGCCACGCCGTGGCCGCGCTCCTCGGCCGGGTAGGCGTGGACGACGAGCGCCAGCGAGGCGGGCACGACGATCGCGGCGCCGAGCGCCTGCAGCACCCGCGCGGCGATCAGCCACCCGAGCCCGGGCGCGAGCGCGCAGAGCACCGATGCCCCCGTGAACAGGACGATGCCGGCGCTGAACAGCCGCCGGCGCCCGAGCAGGTCGGCGACGCGGCCCGCGGTGACGAGGAACGCGGCGAAGACGATGTTGTACGCGTTGAGGACCCAGGACACGGTCGCGAGGTCGCGGCCGCCGAGGTCACGCGCGATGTCCGGGAAGGCGACGTTCACGACGGTGGCGTCGACGAACGCGAGCGTCGCCCCGAGCGAGGAGACGACCAGCACCCGTCCCGCCGACGCGGTCGCGCGCGCGTGCCCGCCGACCGGCGTGCTGATCTCGTCCCTGCGGGTCCCCACCTGGCCGCGAGTCTAGAGCGGGTGAGCCGGGCCGTGGGCGCGTCGACGAGCCCGACTTCACAACCGACCGCCCGATGAGCGAGGATTCGGTCGTTCAGGTTCGACATCGAGGGAGACGCAGTGGACGCAGCACGGTTGAAGGGGATCCCGGTCCTGGCGGACCTCAGCGAGGCGGAGCTCGAGGCGGTCGCCGGGCTCGCCGCGGAGGTCTCGGTCCCGGCGGGCAAGGAGCTCGTGCGCGAGGGGGACTACAGCTACGAGCTCCTGGCGATCGAGGAGGGGACCGCCAAGGTCGAGCGCGGCGGCACCGTCATCGCCGAGCTCGGGCCGGGCGACATCATCGGCGAGATGGGGGTCCTGGAGCGCAGCCAGCGCAGCGCGACGGTCACCGCGACCTCGTCGATGCTGCTCGTCACGCTCGACCGCTGGGACGCGAAGAAGCTCGCGAAGGCCGCCCCGTCGGTGGCCGAGAAGCTCAAGGCGCTCATCTCCGAGCGCAAGGACCACGCCTAGCGACGGTGCCGCGTCAGGCGCGCACGACGAACGTGCGCGCCACGCGGTCGCCGATCCGCTGCCGGCGCTCGCGGTCGCCCCGGGCGACGAGGAAGCCGGTCAGCCACGGCACGAAGAACGGGAACGCGTCGACGACCCACAGCAGCGAGCGGATCGCGGACCGGCCCGGACCGGGCGACGTGCCCGCCTCGTCCACGACGCGCAGGCCCAGCAGCCGCTTGCCCGGCGTCTGCCCGGTGCGGCCCTGGAGCAGCACGTAGACCAGCGACCAGAGGGCCAGGACGCCCAGCAGGTACAGCGCCGCCGCTCCGCCCTCCAGGAACCAGCGGTCGTCCCCGAGCGTGATCTCCGCGGTCGCGCTCGCCTCGACACCGCCCGTGCCGCCGGTGGCCGGGCCGCCGTCGGCGGGTCCCCGGTCGGCGATCGCGAAGAACACCGCGAGCTGCACGGCCGACAGCAGGAGGACGTCGAGGAGGTGCGCGAGGGCGCGGCGGCCGACGCGGGCGGGCTCGCTGGGCGGCATGGCCGGAGCCTAGCCGGGCGGCCGCGGGTCGGCCGAGCTACGGTGTGCCGGGTGGACGATCCCGAGACCCGTGTCGTGCACGCCGGCCTGCCGGCGCCCGTCGACGGCGCGCCGTTCCTGCCCGGACCGGTGCTCGCGGCGCCCTTCCACCTGCGCGGCGACCCCGAGCTGCGCACGCGCGAGGGCTACGCGCGCTTCACCACCCCGACCTGGGAGGCGTTCGAGGCCGCGGTCGGCGAGCTCGAGGGCGGCAGCACGGTCCTGTTCCCGTCGGGGATGGCGGCGCTGTCGGCCGCGCTGCTGAGCGCGCTGCGGCCCGGCGACGTGCTCGTGGCCCCGTCGGACGCCTACCCGGGCGTGCGGGCGATCTGCCACGACCACCTCGAGCCGATCGGCGTGGAGTGCCGGCTCGTGCCCACCGACGAGGCGGCGATCCGCGCCGCGCTCCCGGGCGCCACCGCGGTCTGGGTGGAGAGCCCGAGCAACCCGGGTCTCGACGTCGTCGACCTCGCATCGCTGGCCGCCGACGTCCACGCCGCCGGTGCCGTGCTGCTCGTCGACAACACGCTCGCCGGGCCGTTGCGGGTCCGGCCGCTGGAGCTCGGGGCCGACGTCAGCATGCTCAGCGCCTCCAAGCAGCTGACGGGCCACTCCGACCTGGTGCTCGGCACCGTGACCGTCCGCGATCCCGCGCGGCTCGCGGCCCTGCGGGCGTGGCGCACGACGGTCGGCGCGATCCCGGGCGCGGTCGAGGCGTGGCTCGCGCACCGCTCGCTCGCCACGCTCGGGGTGCGCACCGCCCGCCAGGAGGACACCGCCCGTGCGCTCGTCGCGGCGCTGCGCGGACGCGAGGACGTCACCGACGTCCGCTGGCCGCAGGTCGGGCCGGTGGTGTGCTTCACGCTGCGCGACGCGGCGACGGCCCGCGCGTTCCTCGGGCACTGCCGGCTGGTGGCGGAGGCGACGAGCTTCGGCGGCGTGCACTCGAGCGCCGAGCGGCGCGCGCGGTGGGGCACGGACGCGGTCGCGGAGGGCTGGATCCGGCTGAGCGTCGGCGTCGAGGCCACCGCCGACGTCGTCGCCGACGTGCTCGCCGCCCTGGACCTGGCGGGCTGACGCTCGCGAAACCGCGTTTGTGCAGCGGAACTTCGGGGCACCCCGTCCGTTGGTAGATCAGATGCGCACCCAGAGCGGAACATCCCTCGCCGTCCTCGTCGCCGTCTGCGGCGTGTTCGGCGTCCTCGCCGCCCTCATCGGCGGCCCGGGCCTCTGATCGGCCTCACCGCGACCTGACGGGCCCGTCCCGTCGGGGCCGAGGCCTACCGTGTGCGGGCCATGCCCCGCACCGCCACTCTCCACGTCTGCAGCGACTGCGGGCACAGCGAGCCCCGATGGATGGGGCAGTGCCCCGGCTGCGGGGCGTGGAACACGCTGGTCGAGGAGCGGCCCGTCGCCGCCCTGACCGGTCGCGCGGGCGGCTCCCGGTCGGCGGGCCGCGGCGGCGCGGGCACGGCCGGGGCCGTCGCGGTCCGGCCGTTGCGCGAGGTCGAGCAGGTCCGTGTCGCACGGCTGCCCGCCGGGATCGGCGAGCTCGACCGGGTCCTGGGCGGCGGCATCGTCCCGGGCTCGCTCGTGCTGCTGGGCGGCTCGCCGGGCATCGGCAAGTCGACGCTGACGAACATGGTCATGGGGCATCTCGCGGCGGCCGGCCGCCGGACGCTCTACGTGTCGGGTGAGGAGTCCGCCGCCCAGATCCGGCTGCGCGCAGAGCGCCTGGAGACGGAGGGCTGCGCGGCGCTGGACGTGCCGGTCCTCGCCGAGACCGACCTCGACACCGTGCTGGCCACGCTCGTGGCCGAGAAGCCCGACGTCTGCGTCATCGACTCGGTCCAGACCCTCCACGCCGCCGAGCTCAGCGGCGCGCCGGGGTCGGTCGGCCAGGTCCGCGAGGTCGCATCCCGCATCATGGCCGTCGCCAAGGGGCAGGGGACCGCGGTGTTCCTCGTCGGCCACGTCACGAAGGAGGGCGCGCTCGCCGGCCCGCGGGTGCTCGAGCACCTCGTCGACTGCGTCCTGCAGTTCGAGGGGGAGCGCGAGCGGACCTACCGGACCCTGCGTGCCCTGAAGAACCGCTTCGGGTCGACGAACGAGACCGGCGTGTTCGAGATGGCGCAGGGCGGCCTCGTCGAGGTGCTCGACCCCAGCGCCCGCTTCGTCGGGGAGGCGACCCGCAAGCCCGGCAGCGTCGTGCTCGCCGCCATGGAGGGCACGCGGCCACTGCTCGTGGAGGTGCAGGCGCTCGTGTCGCCGAGCGAGATCGTGCCGCCGCGACGCGTCTGCAACGGCATCGACCGCAACCGGCTGGCGCTCGTGCTCGCCGTCCTGGGCCGCCACGCGGGGGTCGGGACCGGCACCGCCGACGTCTTCGTCAACGTCGTCGGCGGGGTCCGCGTCGACGAGCCCGGGGCGGACCTCGCGGTCGCGCTCGCGGTCGCCAGCGCCGCGCGCGGCGTCACCGCCGGGGGTGAGGACCGGCCGCTCCCGCTCGCGTGCTTCGGGGAGGTCGGGCTCACCGGTGAGCTGCGCAGCGTCGGCCACGGCGACCGGCGCCGCCAGGAGGCGCGCAAGTTCGGCCTGGACCCCGTGATCTCGCCCGAGTCGGCGCCGACGCTGCGGCAGGCGTTGAAGGCGGCGCTCGGGGTCCCGGCGCCGAATCTCAAGACGAGCTAAGGGAAATGCGGATTCCCTGGTAGAATCGCCGTGATGGCGCAGCGTTCCAGCGATGACCCGAACGAGCTCGAGGGTCGTCAAGAACCTCGCCTCGTGAAGGCGCTGGAGATGGTCGCGCCGGGCACCGCACTCCGCGAGGGCCTCGACAACATCCTCCACGCGCGCACCGGCGGCCTCATCGTCATCGGCGACACGGACGAGCTCAGCTTCCTGTTCTCGGGCGGGATCAAGCTCGACGTCGACTACACGCCCGCGCTGCTCTACCAGGTGGCGAAGATGGACGGCGGCATCACGCTGAACGCGAACGCGACGAAGATCGCGATGGCGAACGTCCAGCTGATGCCGGACCCGACGATCCTCTCGCTGGAGACCGGCACCCGCCACCGCACCGCCGAGCGCGTCTCCAAGCAGACCGACGCGCTCGTGATCGCGATCTCGCAGCGCCGCGAGGTCGTCTCGCTCTACGTCGACGGCGCGAAGTACATCCTCGAGGACATCCCCGTGGTGCTCGCGAAGGCCAACCAGGCGCTCGCGACCCTCGACAAGTACCGCACCCGCCTGGACCAGGTCTCCACGCGCCTCACCGCCCTGGAGTTCGAGGGCGGCGCGACGCTCCACGACGTCCTCACGGTCCTGCAGCGCTCCGAGCTCGTCACCCGCATGGCGGTCGAGATCGAGCGCTACATCGTCGAGCTCGGCACCGAGGGCCGTCTCATCGAGATGCAGCTCGAGGAGACGATGGTCGGCACCGCCGCGGACAAGTCCGCGCTCGTGCACGACTACCTCGCCGAGCACACCGACGACGCCTTCGCGGCAGCGCTGGACCAGATCGGTCGCCTGCCGCACCAGGACCTCCTCGACTTCGGCCGGCTCGGCGAGGTCATGGGGTACGACCGCAAGCTCAACACGCTCGACTATCCGGTGTCGCCCCGCGGCTACCGGATCCTCGGGCGCATCCCACGCCTGCCGAAGCTGGTCGTCCAGCAGATCGTGCAGGAGTTCGGCGGGCTCGACGAGATGCTCGCCGCCACCGACGCGGAGCTGGAATCCGTCGAGGGTGTGGGCGAGATGCGGGCGAAGGAGATCCGCGAGGGCCTTCGCCGGCTTCAGGAGATCAACCTCGTGGACCGGTACCTGCAGACGTGACGCCGTACCCGGCCGCGGACCCCCGCGACCGGCTGACATTCCAAGGAGAGATCACCATTTCCGAGACGGAGCTGAACGAGGCGGAGCTGCTCGAGGACCTCGAGCCCGATGTCATCGAGAACATCGAGTTCGAGTGTGGCGACAACGTCGTCTACCCGCACCACGGCGCGGGCAAGGTCCTCAAGAAGGAGCTGCGCAAGATGTTCGGTGAGGAGCGTGAGTACCTCACCATCAAGATCCTCCACAACGACATGACCGTGATGGTCCCGTGCGAGAACGCCGGGATCGCGGGCCTGCGTCGCGTGATCGACGAGGAGACCGTGCAGAAGGTGCTGGGCGTGCTGCAGGACGACGTGTCCGAGATGCCCAAGAACTGGAACCGCCGGTTCAAGCACAACCGCGACAAGATCAAGACCGGCGACATCTACGAGCTCGCCGAGGTCGTCCGCAACCTCGCGCTGCGCGAGCACGAGAAGGGCCTGTCCACGGGCGAGAAGCAGATGTTCACCCGCGCGAAGAAGATCCTCGCGTCCGAGCTGATGTACGCGCTCGACAAGACCGAGGACGAGGCGGAGGCGCACCTCGACGCGCTGCTCGCCGAGTCCGCCGGCGAGAAGATCGGCGCCAAGGGCTGAGGCGGTGAGGACCGGGACCCAGCCACGGCGGCCCGACGGCCGCCTCCGCCGCCCCGGATGACCGCCACGGTCGCGCTCGTCGTGGCCGCCGGCAGGGTGAGCGCCTTGGGTCCGACGGGCCCAAGGCGTTCGTCGTGCTGGGGGGCCGCCCGATGCTCCGCTGGAGCCTCGAGGTCCTCCGCGCGACGGTCGACGACGTCGTCGTCGCGCTGCCGGCCGACACGCCGTTCGCCGCCGACGGGGTCCGCACCGTCCCCGGTGGGGCGGAGCGCTCGCACTCGGTCCGCAACGCGCTCGCGGCCGCGCCCGCGCAGGCGGAGCTCGTCCTCGTGCACGACGCCGCACGGCCGCTGCTCACGGCGGCGATCGTCGCGGACTGCCTGGCGGCGATGGAGGACCCGTCCGTCGACGCGGCGATCGCCGCCGCGGCGGTGACCGACACGGTCAAGGAGGCCGACCGGGTCGACGGGCAGGTCCGGGTCGCCGGGACGCTCGACCGCTCGCGGCTGTGGGCGGTGCAGACCCCGCAGGTGTTCCGCCGGTCGGTCCTCGAGCGCGTCCTGGCCCAGCCCGACGCGGTGCTCGCGGCCGCGACCGACGACGCCTCGCTCGTCGAGGCGGCGGGCGGGACCGTCGTCCTCGTACCATCACCGCGCACGAACCTGAAGGTCACGACCCCCGAGGACCTGCAGCTCGCCGAGCTGCTCCTCACCGCCCGCGAGGCCGCCACCCCCTGATGCTCACCGACTACCACGTCCACCTGCGCCCCGACGGTCCCGACACGCCGTCGTCCCGCTACTTCACGACGACCAACGTCGACCGCTTCCGCGAGGCGGCCTCCGACCGCGGCGTCGCCGAGCTCGGCGTCAGCGAGCACGTCTACCGCTTCGTGCAGGCGCTCGACGTGTGGGACCACGAGTACTGGCGCGACAGCGCGTTCGACGACCTCGACGCGTACTGCGCGTTCGTGCGCGAGGAGACCGACCTGAAGCTCGGGATCGAGGCCGACTTCATCCCCGGCCGCGAGGACCGGATGGCCAACCTCCTGGACGGGCGGCCGTGGGACTACGTCATCGGCTCCGTGCACTTCCTCGGCGACGACGCCGTCGACTACGACAAGTACGACGTGTGGACCCGGGCCGACAACGCCGACAAGGTCTGGCGCCGCTACTTCGAGGTGCTCGGGCAGGCGGCCGCCAGCGGCATGTTCGACGTCATGGCCCACCCGGACCTCGTGAAGGTCTGGGGGCAGACGCGTCCGTGGCCCGAGAAGGACCTGCGCTACTACTACGAGATCGCGCTCGAGGGGATCGTCGAGGGCGGCGCCGCGTTCGAGCTGTCGACCGCCGGCCTGCGCAAGCCCGTCGGCGAGATCTACCCGTCGCTGGCGTTCCTGGAGATGCTCGTGGACGCCGGGGTCCCGGTCGCGCTGTCCTCCGACGCGCACGTGCCCGAGCACGTCGCCCACGGCTACGACCAGGCGCAGGAGCTGCTGGCCTCCGTCGGCGTGACCGAGCTGTGCGTGTTCTCCGGTCGCGAGCGGACGCTCGTGGAGATCGGGCCGACCTGATGCCCGACGCCGCCGTCCCGCGCACGGGCATCGGCTGGGACACGCACCGGCTCGTCGCCGGCCGGCCGCTGGTCCTCGGCGGGGTCACCGTGCCGTCGGAGCTGGGCCTCGACGGCCACTCCGACGCCGACGTGCTGACCCACGCGGTGATCGACGCGCTGCTCGGCGCCGCCGGGCTCGGCGACATCGGCGAGCACTTCCCCGACACCGACGAGGCGTTCCGCGGCGCGGACTCGATGGTGCTGCTGCGCGAGGCGGTGGCGCGGTGCGCGGCCGCGGGCTGGCGCCCGGTCCACGCGGACGCCACCGTGCTGCTGGAGCGCCCGAAGCTGCTGCCGCACAAGCCCGCGATGCGCGCGAACCTCGCGGCGGGCCTCGGGGTCGGCGAGGACGCCGTGAACGTCAAGGCCACCCGCGGCGAGGGCATGGGGCCCGTCGGCCGCGGCGAGGGCGCCGTCGCGCAGGCGGTCGTCACCTGCGTCCCCGTCTAGGCCGATGAGCGGGCTGCTCGCCGCCACCGAGGGCGGGGCCGCGTTCGACCTCCAGCTCCTCGGGATCCTCGTCGCCGTCGCGGTCCTGCTGCTCGCCGCGTACCGGACCGCGCTGCCCTACCCGATCCTGCTCGTCGTCGGCGGGGCCCTGCTGGCGCTCGTGCCCGGCATCCCCGAGGTCGAGCTCGCGCCCGAGCTCGTGCTCGTGATCGCCCTGCCGCCGCTGCTGTACTCGGCGGCGTTCTTCTCGTCGCTCAGCGACCTGCGCGAGAACGTGCAGCCGATCGCGCTGCTCGCGGTCGGCGCCGTGATCATCACGGTGCTCGGCGTCGCCGTCGTCGCGCACACGATCATCGACGGCCTGTCGTGGGAGGCGGCGTTCGTGCTCGGCGCGGTGCTCTCGCCGACGGACCCGGTGGCGGCGACCGCGATCGCGGGCCGGGTGGGGGCGCCGCGGCGGTTCGTGTCGATCGTCGAGGGCGAGTCGCTCGTCAACGACTCGACCGCCCTGATCTGCTTCAAGTTCGCGGTCGCCGCGGCGGCGGGCGGCAGCTTCTCGCTGATGGAGGCCTCCGGCGCCTTCGTCTGGGGGGCGGTCGCCGGCGTGGCGATCGGCCTCGCCGTCGGCTGGCTCGTCGCGCAGCTGCGCGCCCGCCTGGACGACGCGCCGACCGAGATCACGATCTCGCTGCTCACCCCGTACTTCGCGTACCTGCCCGCGGAGGCCGCCGGGGTGTCCGCGGTGCTCGCCGCCGTCGTCTCGGGCATCTTCCTCGGCTTCCGCTCGCCGCACCTGATCACGCCGCAGACGCGGATCCAGGCGTTCGCGGTCTGGGAGATCGTCGTCTTCGTCCTCAACGCGATGCTGTTCGTGCTGCTCGGCCTGCAGCTGCCCGCGGTCGTCGAGGGCCTCGAGGGCTACGGGGCGCTCGAGCTCACCTGGTACGCGTTCGCGGTCACGGCCGCGGTCGTCGTGCTGCGGCTCGTCTGGGTCTTCCCGATGACCTACCTGCCGCAGAAGCTCTGGCGGCCCCGCTCCGGGCGTCCGGCCCGGCGCACGCCGCCGTGGCAGTACCCGCTGCTCGTCAGCTGGACCGGCATGCGCGGCGCGGTCTCGCTCGCCGCGGCGCTCGCCATCCCGCTGGAGACCGACGCGGGCGAGGCGCTCCCCGGCCGCGAGATCGTCGTCTTCTGCACCTACGCGGTGATCATGGCGACGCTGCTCGTGCAGGGGCTGTCGCTGTCGTACGTGATCCGCTGGCTCGGGGTGGAGGAGGACGGCTCACGCCACGCCGAGCACGAGGCCCGGGCGCGGATCGCCGCCGCCCGCGCCGCGCTGGAGCGGCTGGAGCAGCTCGAGGCCGAGGACTGGGTGCGCCGGCCGACCCACCAGCGCATGCGCGGCCTGTACGAGTTCCGCATCCGCCGCTTCGAGGCGCGCTTCGACGACGAGGACGACGGGGACATCGAGCGCGGCTCGCTCGCCTACCAGCGGCTGCGCCGCGAGGTGCTCGACGCGGAGTACGCCGAGATCATCCGCCTGCGCAACCGCGGGGAGATCGACGACGAGGTGATGCGGGGGATCATGTACGACCTCGACCTGGAGCACACCCGCCTGGAGATCTAGGCATCATCGGGGGTCATGCCGCGCGAGATCCACCTGCACGACACGAAGACCGGGCGCCTGGCCCGGCTCGAGCCCCGGGAGCCCGGGAAGGTCGGGATCTACGCCTGCGGACCCACGGTGTACGCGCGCATCCACCTCGGCAACGCGCGGCCGTTCGTCGTCTTCAGCCTGCTCAAGCGGTTCCTGCAGCACGAGGGCTACGCGGTGACGTTCGTCGCGAACGTCACCGACGTCAACGACAAGATCTACGCCGCCGCGACGGCCGCCGGGGTCCCCAGCGAGCAGCTCGCCGCCGAGATGACCGCGCACTACGAGGCCGACACCGACGGCCTCGGGCTCGGCCGGCCCGACCACGAGCCGAAGGTCGTCGACACGATCGACGGGATCGTCGACCTGATCGCCGCGCTGATCGAGCGCGGGGCCGCCTACGCCGCCGAGGGCGACGTCTACTTCCGCGTCCGCGCCGACGGCGACTACGGGTCGCTGTCGCACCGCCAGGTCGACGACATGAACCAGGGGGGAGGGCGGGGACGGCCTGCACCTCAAGGAGGACCCGCTGGACTTCGCGCTGTGGAAGGCGCAGAAGCCGGGGGAGGACACCGCCTGGGACGCCCCCTGGGGCCGCGGCCGCCCGGGCTGGCACATCGAGTGCTCGGCGATGGCGGAGGAGATCCTCGGCCTCGGCTTCGAGATCCACGGCGGCGGCAACGACCTGACGTTCCCCCACCACGAGAACGAGGCGGCGCAGACCCGCGCGGGCCGCGGCGAGGAGCTCGCCCGGATCTGGATGCACAACGGGATGCTGCAGATGGCCGGGGGCGGCGAGGACGACAAGATGTCCAAGAGCGCCGGCAACATCGCCCTGCTGCCCGACGTGCTCGAGCGCTACGGCCGCGACGCGGTCATCGCGTTCTTCTGCAGCGCCCACTACCGCCAGCCGCTGAAGTACACGCCCGAGGCGATGGAGCAGGCGCAGGCCACGGTCCGCCGCCTGCGCGAGCTCGGCCGCCGCCTGACGCCCGGCGCGTCGCCCGCCGAGCTCGCGGGCGAGCGGGAGCGGTTCTTCGCCGCACTCGCCGACGACTTCACGACGCCCGAGGCGCTCGCCGCCGTGTTCGCCTGGGTGCGCGAGGCCAACCGGCGCCTGGACGCCGGCGAGGCGGTCGGCGCGGACGACCTGCGGGCGATGCTCGACGTGCTCGGGCTCGCGAACGTCCTGGACGCCGCGGGCGACGGCGACGGGCCGGACGCGGAGGCCGCGGCGCTGCTGGCCCGGCGCGAGGAGGCGCGCGCGGCGCGGGACTGGGCGCTGGCGGACCGGCTGCGCGACGAGCTCGCCGCGCGCGGCTGGGTCGTGCGCGACGGGGCCGGCGGCGCCGAGCTCGTGCGGGGCGCGTGATGGCGGCCGCGGGCCGGGGTGGCGGTGGACGGGGCGGGTCGGGCCGCGGCGGCGGGTCGGGCGGCGGGCGCTCCGGCGGTGCCGGAGGCCGTGGTGGTGGGAGCGGTCGTGGCGGCGCCCCGGGCGCGGGACGCTCCGGCGGCTCGCCGGGCGGCCGCGGCGGTGCCGGCGGCGGTGGCGGCGCGCGCGGCGGCGGCTCTGGGGGTCGTGGCGGCGCGGCGGGGCCCCGGGGCGGCGGTCGTCCCGGTGGCGCGGGAGCGCCGGGCGGACGGCCGGGCGGTCCGGGCGGCGGTCCGGGCCGTGGCGGTCCGGCCGGGCGCGGCGGTGGACGTCCCGACGGCGAGGCGCGGGGACCGGGCGGCCGGTCCTGGGGCGAGGAGCGCACGGCTCCCGACGGGCGGCCGATCCTCTACGGCCGCAACGCGGTCCACGAGGCGCTGCGGGCGCGGCGCCGGCCCGTGCACCAGATCTGGGCGACGCAGTCGACGCTGCGCTCCGAGGGCTGGCTGCAGTCGCGGACGGTCGACGTCGTCGACGCCGACGAGCTGACCCGCCTGGCGGGCACCGACGCCCACCAGGGCGTCTGCGCGCGGGCCGACGGCTACCCCTACGCCGACGCCGCCGGCTTCCTGGCCGCCGAGGCGCCGCTCATCGTCGCGCTCGACGAGGTGCAGGACGTCCAGAACCTCGGGGCGATCGCGCGCACCGCGGAGTGCGCCGGGGCGACCGGGCTCGTCATCCCCGAGCGGCGCTCCGCCGAGGTGACCCCGGCGGCGGCGAAGGCGAGCGCGGGCGCGGTCGAGCACCTGCCGGTGGCGCGCGTGCGCAACCTCGCGGACTTCCTCGCCGACGCCAAGGCGGCGGGCTGCTGGATCTACGGGGCGGCCGGCACGGCGGAGGCCGTGCCGTGGACGACCCCGGACTACGCGGGCGGGATCGTGCTCGTGATGGGCGCGGAGGGGGACCGGCCTGCGCCCGCGGGTCGCGGACTCCTGCGACGCGCTCGTGGCGCTGCCGCTGGCCGGCCGGATCTCGTCGCTGAACGTCAGCGCGGCCGCGGCGGCCCTGCTCTACGAGATCGTGCGGGGACGCACGACCTCCGCGTAGTCCTGCGTCTGCAAGGACGCGTGCATTCCGTCCACCGCCCTTGACAAGGGCCCATAACCGCCATAGGTTCGCGCCACATCACGTTCAACCTGAGGTCGAGCAATAGCGAGCTTCAGGGAACATTCAGTTTCAGATGGCGCCAGGGGAGGAGTGCGTCACTGAGTTACTCCGCCTGCCCGGAAGCACCTGCTGACGGGCACGAAAGGACTACTCGTGGCACGTCTCTCCGCAGCAACTCAGGGTCAGGTCCAGGTCGACGACCACTACCTGATCGCCCTCGCCAAGCAGGGCGACCCGCTCGCCTACGACCGCATCGTGCGCCGGTACCACGGCTTCGTGCGGATGAAGGCCTCGTCGTACTTCCTCGCCGGTGGCGACAGCGACGACCTCATCCAGGAGGGCCTCGTCGGCCTCTACAAGGCCGTGCGCGACTACCGCTCCGACCGCGAGTCCAGCTTCCGCAACTTCGCCGAGCTCTGCATCACCCGACAGATCATCACCGCGGTGAAGACCGCGACGCGCAACAAGCACAGCCCGCTGAACCAGTACGTCTCGTTCTCGCAGTCGCCGGCCAGCGCCACCGAGGGCGAGCCGACGCTCGAGGAGGTCATCCCGGGCCCGACCGTCAACGACCCGGTCAACCAGGTCATCAGCTCCGAGGAGCTGCAGGCGCTCGTCTCGTGCCTCTCCTCGGTCCTCAGCGAGCTCGAGTCGCGCGTGCTCTCGCTCTACCTCGACGGCAACAGCTACGAGGCGATCGGCGAGCGGCTCGGCTGCGACGCCAAGACCGTCGACAACGCGCTCCAGCGCGTGAAGCGCAAGGTCGGCACGCACCTCGTGTCGCGCAACGTCATGAACTAGCGCGCCCCGGTCGGCGTGCGCCGAACGTGATGTCAGGCCGTGCCCGGGTCGGGGAGACCCCGGGCCGCGCGCCGACCGGAGCCCTGGACGCCCTACCATCCGGAGCGTGAGCGTCCTTGCCGTCGTGCTGATCGTCGTCGCCGTCGTGGTCCTGGGGCTGTTCGCCGGGGGCCTCGTGGGGGCGGCCCGTCGCGCCCGTTCGACCGAGGGCGCCCTGCGCGCCCGCCTCGAGCGCGCCAACGAGGAGCTCGCGCTCGCCCACGCGCAGGACAAGGGCTGGGACCGCGCGACCATG
This sequence comes from Conexibacter sp. W3-3-2, assembly GCF_009707605.1. Taxonomy (NCBI): domain Bacteria; kingdom Bacillati; phylum Actinomycetota; class Thermoleophilia; order Solirubrobacterales; family Conexibacteraceae; genus Conexibacter; species Conexibacter sp. W3-3-2. The sequence goes on from NZ_WLYW01000001.1 coordinate 4,650,179, forward strand.
GAGGCCGCGGCCCGCGAGGTCCACGCCGCCGCCGGCGGTGGGCCGATCGACGAGCTGCATCTCGTCCAGGTCCTCGACCTCCCGGGGACCGACGCCGACGAGGCGGTCTTCCGCGTCGTGTCCGGCGGCGCCGAGACGCAGGTCGCCCTCGGGCGCCGGGACGGCGCCTGGGTCGCCCGCTGACCCGCGCGGCGTCGCCGGCTCAGGCCGCGTCGAGCGCGGCCCAGCCCGCCCAGAGCGCACCGAGCGCGACCCGCAGGTCGTCCGCCCCGATCGCGTGGTCGGGGGAGGCCAGGCCCTGCAGCGCGTGCCCGTCGATCAGGGCGAGGAACGAGGGGCCGGCGCGCTCGGGGTCCGCGATGCCGGTGGCGCGCAGCGCCGCGACGGCGACGTCGACGTAGCCCTGCACGCAGTCGCGGGCGACCGTGCGCAGCGCGGGGCGGCGCGTCGCCTCGAGGTACAGCTCGAACTGGGCGGTCGTCTGCGTCCGCGACATCGGGTCGCCCGCGTCGTCGTCGCCGAGCAGCTCGACGGCGAACAGCGCCGCGATCTCGTCGACCGTCCCGACCCCGCCGTCCAGCCGCTCGGCCAGCGCGCGCAGCCGCTGGACCTCCTCGCGGACGAACAGCAGCAGCGCCTCCTCGAGCAGCTCGTCGATCGAGCTGAAGTAGTACGTCGTGGTGGCGGGCGGGACGCCGGCCTCCTCGGCAACCGCGCGGTGGGTCGTCTGGCCGACGCCGCGCTCGCCGATCACGCGCAGCGCCGCACGCAGCAGCTCCTCGCGCCGGCGCTCCCCGCGGGCCCGCCGCGTCTTGACCTCCGTCCCCACGCGGCGAACCTAGCAGCAACCTGGACAAACGTCCAAGGTTCTTCTACGGTCGCGCGGTGCGCACCACGATCGACCGGGACGGCCTGCGCGGCACGGTGGAGCTGCTCGCCGCGATCGAGCGGCCATCGGCCTCCGACGGCGAGCGCCGCGCCGCGACCTGGATCGCCGACCGGCTGCGCGAAGCGGGCTGCGCCGTCGAGGTCGACGAGGAGACCGCCTACGGCGGCTACGCCCGCTCGCTCGCCGGGCAGAGCGCCGTCGGCCTGCTCGCCGCCGGGCTCGCGGCCACGCCCCGCCCGCGGACGCGGGCCCTCGGGGCCGCGCTCGGCGTCGTCGCGATCGCCGGGATCGTCGAGGAGGTCAGCAACGGACCGCAGCTGTTCCGCCGCCTGACGATGCGCCGCCGGCCCACCCAGAACGTCGTCGCCGTCACCGGCGACGCGGAGGCCGACCGCACGCTCGTCGTCCTCGCCCACCACGACGCCGCCTCCACCGGTCTCGTCTTCGACCAGTCCGGGCACCGCGCGTTCGCCGCCCGCTTCCCCGGCGTCGTCGAGCGCATCGACACCTCGCTGCCGCTGTGGTGGCCCGTCGTCGCCGGGCCGCTGCTCGCCGTCGCCGGCGCGCTCGGCGGCCGCCCGCGCCTGGCCCGCACGGGCGCCGGCCTCGGCGCGCTGTCGGTCCTGACCTTCGTCGACATCGAGCGCAGCCCGACCGTCCCGGGGGCCAACGACAACCTCACCGCGGTCGCGGCGCTGCTCGCCCTCGCCGCCGCGCTGCGCGAGCGCCCCGTCGACGGCCTGCGCGTGATGCTCGTCAGCTGCGGGGCGGAGGAGAGCCTCCAGGGCGGCATCCGGGCGTTCGCCGCCCGCCGCTTCCCGACGCTCGACCCGGCCCGCACCGCGGTGCTGAACCTCGACACGATCGGCTCGCCGCACCTCGTGATGCTCGAGGGGGAGGGTCCGTTCGTCATGGAGGACTACACCGACCCCGCGTGGCGCGACCGGGTCGCCGCCGTCGCCGAGCGCATCGGCGTCCCGCTGCGCCGCGGTCTGCGCGCCCGCACGAGCACCGACAGCGTCATCACCAGCCGCGGCGGCTACCCGACCGCCACGATCGCCAGCGTCGACGACACCAAGGCGCTGTCGAACTACCACCTGATGAGCGACACCGCCGCGAACGTCGACTACGACACGGTCGCCGACGCGACCGCGCTCGCCGAGGCGCTCGTGCGCGAGCTCGCCGCCGAGCGGTCCGCCGCCTGACGGCGCGAGGGACCGCGGTAGCTCAGCCCGCGCCCGGAAGCGGCCCGGCGTCGACGAGCTTGCCCGGGTTCAGCACCCCCGTCGGGTCCAGGCGGGCCTTCGCCGCCCGCAGGAGGTCGAGCCCGAGCGGCCCGACCTCGGCGCCCAGCCACGGGGCGTGGTCGCGGCCGATCGCGTGGTGGTGGGTGATCGTGCCGCCGGCCGCCGCGATCGCGTCGCCCGCCGCCGCCTTCACCGCGTGCCACTGCTCGAGCTCGGCCCCGTCCTCCTGGGCGGCGACGAACGTGAAGTAGAGACTCGCGCCGGTCGCGTACACGTGGGAGACGTGGCACATGACCAGGGGCGGGGTGCCACGGTCGCGCAGCGCGCGGCGGATCGCCGCGCCGACCGCCCGGTACAGGTCGAGCAGGTCGCCCCAGGTCGTCGCCGTCTCCAGCGTGTCGACCAGGACGCGGCGCGTCAGCAGCTCGTCGCGCAGGTACGGGCCGTGGAAGCGGCCGTCGCGCCACTTCTCGCCGGCCCGCGAGCCGAGCGCCACGCCGCCGTGGTGGCGGACGACCGGGTGGACCCGGGCGCGCTGGTCGGCCACGCCGTCGGCGCCGCCCTCGAAGCCGAGCGTCAGCGTGCAGCCGTGGGCGCGTCCGCGCGCGGCGAGGTAGGCCCGGCCGATCTTCGCCGTCGACGAGTCGCCCGCCATCGCGAGCTGCAGGCGCGTCTCCTCCTCGTCGGAGAGCCGCGACACGGCCGGGGCGATCCCCGCCTGGCGCAGCTCGCGCAGCGTCTCGATGCCGGCCGCGAGGTCGGGGAGCGCCCAGACCTCGTAGCGCGCCGTCGTGGGGCGCGGCCGCACGCGCACGGTGACCTCGGTGATGACCCCGAGCGTCCCCTCGCTGCCGACCAGCAGCTCGCGCAGGTCGGGGCCCGCGGCCGTTCCGGGCACGGCCGAGGTGGCGATCGTGCCCGACGGGGTCGCCGCGCGCAGGCCCGCGACGAGGTCGTCGATGCGGCCGTACCCGGTCGACGCCTGGCCGGCGGAACGGGTCGCGACCCAGCCGCCGAGGGTCGAGAACTCGAAGCTCTGCGGGTAGTGGCCGAGCGTCAGGCCGTGCTCGGCGAGCAGCCGCTCGACCTCCGGGCCCGTCGTCCCGGCGCCGACCGTGGCCAGCTGCGAGCGCGCGTCGACCTCCCGCACGAACGAGAGCCGCGCGAGGTCGACCGTGACGACCGCCGCGTGGCCGGGGCCGCGCAGTGCCTCGACGCCGCCGACCACGCTCGTGCCGCCGCCGAACGGCACCGCGGCGACGGCGTGCTCCGCGCACGCCGCCAGGACCGCGGCGACCTCGTCGTGGTCGGCCGGGTAGACGACCGCGTCCGGGGCGGACGGCACCGTGCCCGCGCGCAGCCGCACGAGGTCCGGGTAGCTCTTGCCCGCGGCGTGCAGGACCCGCGTGGCGTGGTCGTCGCGCACGTGCGGCTCGCCGACCGCCGCGACGAGCGCCGCTCGCGCCTGGTCGGTCAGCGTCGGGGCCGGGAGCCGGACGTCCTCGAGCGCAACGGGGGGGCCGTGGGGTCGCGTCGGCGGCGGCGTCCCCGAGCTCGCGGCGCAGGAGCTCGAGCGCCCCCCGCGGGCAGCGGCTCGTCGTGGCCGTCGGTGCCCCAGCCCCAGAACCGCATCCGCGGCGCGGTGGGATCGGCGGCCGGGCCGGTCCCGACCGGGGTGACCGATCGCTCGGTGATCGCGGTGATCGCGGTGACCGCCGGGACGGCGGTGTCGGTGCTCATGCGCCGACCCGCGCGCGCGGCGCGGTCGCCGGGACGGTGGCGGCGAGCTGCGGCAGCAGCTGCGCCGCGGCGTCGTGCAGCGCGTCGCGCCAGGCCGGGACGAGGCCCGCGCGGGTCCGCCGGTCCAGCACGTCGGCGAGCGTCATCGCGCCCTCGCTGCGGGCGGCGAACAGCAACTCCGCCCCGGTGACCGGCACCTCGGGCACGAGCGGCCGCAGCAGCTCCGGGCGCCCGTCGGCGAGCGCGGCGACCGCGGCGGCCTCGGTGCCGTAGCGACGCGGCAGCCGCGCGGGCAGGTCGCCGCGCGCGACCGCCGACCCGGCAGGGGGCGCGCCGACGAGGGGCAGCGCCGCGGTCCGGCACGGCCCGGCGGCGACGCCCGGCCGGGCCGCGATCACGTCGACCGCGTCCTGGGCCATGCGCCGGTAGGTGGTGAGCTTGCCGCCGACGACGGTCACCAGGCCGGTCGTCGCGTCCTCGAGGACCGCGTGGCGGCGCGAGACGTCGGCGGTGGCGCCGTCCGCTGCGCCGAGGTCGAGCAGCGGGCGCAGCCCGGCGAAGCGCCCGACGACGTCCTGCGGGCCCAGCGGGGTGGCGAGCGCGCGCGAGACGGTCTGCAGCAGGAAGGCCTCGTCCTGCGCGGTGACCGCCGGCTCGTCCGGGATCGGGCCGGCGTGCGCCTCGTCGGTGAGGCCGACGAGCACGAGCCCGTCGGGCCGCGGGTGCAGGAAGACGAAGCGGCCGAACGCCCCGGGCACGGGCACCGACACCGACGCGGCCGGGTCGCCCAGGCGTGCGGCCGGGACGAGCAGGTGCGCGCCGGCGCTCGGGCGCAGGGCGAGGCCCGGGTGCAGGGTGTCCGACCAGACGCCGGTGGCGTTGACGACGTGCCGGGCGCGCAGCGCGAACCGGTCGCCGGTGAGCGTGTCGCGCACGGTCGCGCCGCCGGAGCGGACCTGCTCGACCTCCGCGTAGGTGACGATCCGCGCGCCGTGCGCCGCCGCCGTGCGGGCGACCGCGACGACCAGCCGGGCGTCGTCCTCGAGCTGCGCGTCCCAGTGCAGGTACGCCCCGCGGAGCCCGTCGGGATCGAGGGCCGGCGCCCAGCGCAGGGCCTCGGCGGCGGTGATCCGGCGGGTGCGCGGCAGCTGCTTGGCGCTGGTGCCGGCGGCCGCGCGCATCGCGTCGCCGAGCCGCAGCCCGGTGGCGATGAGCGCCGCCTCGGTCCGGGAGATGTCGGGGGTCAGCGGGACGGTGAACGGCAGCGGCCGCACGAGGTGCGGGGCGATCGTCTCGACGATCCGCGCGCGCTCGGTGGCGGACTCCCAGGCCACGCCGACGTCCCCGGTGGCCAGGTAGCGCAGGCCGCCGTGCACGAGCTTCGTCGACCAGCGCGAGGTCCCGTGCGCGAGGTCGTGGCGCTCGACGAGCGCCACGCTGAGCCCGCGGGTGGCGGCGTCGAGGGCGACGCCGGCGCCGGTGATGCCGCCGCCGACGACGAGGACGTCGACCTCGTGCCCGTCGGCGAGCGCGTCGAGGTCGCGGCGGCGGCGGTCGGCGTCGAGGTGGGGGAGCGCTCGGGGCGGTGCATCAGCGGCCTCCGGTGGTGGTCGGCGGGTCGGGGCGCAGGTAGCCGTCGAGCATCCGCTCGAGCTCCTGGCAGGTGCGGGCGCGCTCGGGCGCCGTGTACGCGTGGGCGGCCAGGACGTGACCGCGGAGGGTCAGCTCGATCGTCGCCGCCAGCCGCGCCGGGTCCTCGTCGCGGATCGAGCCGTCGTCGATGCCGGCCTGGACCTGGACGGCGAGCATCGCGAGGCCGGCCTCCTGCACGCCGCCCAGGCGCTGGGTGACGTAGGGGAGGACGAGCTCGGGGTCGATGTCGAGGATGCGCCGCCAGAGGTCGTTGGAGGCGATGTCCTCGGCGCCCTGCACGGCGGCGCGCACGAGACGGGCGCGGGCGGGCTCGAGGTGGGCGGCGGCGAGCGCGGCGTCGCGGACGACGCCGGTGAACTCGCGCGTCATCAGCGCGGCGATCATCGCCGCGACGTCCTCGAAGCGGCGGTAGAGCGTCATCCGGCTGACGCCGGCGCGGCGGGCGACGTCGGTGGCGGTCGTGCGGCGCACGCCGACGGCCATGACGCAGGCGCGGACGGCGTCGAGGTACGGGTCGTCGGCCGGGTCGGTCCGGGTGTGGTCCAACTCCTGTGCGTGACGCTGTGACATCCCGCGTCAAACTGTAACACCCCCGGTCGGGGGGTGGGCGGGCGTCAGCCGGCCGCGTCGGCGCCCACCGTGCCGAGCGGCGGGGCGAGCTTCGTCGCCCCGGGGCCGGGACGGGGCGTGACCTCGCGCGGGTCGAGCGGCTCGCCGCAGCACGAGCACGTCACCACCGGCTCGGTCACCCGGCCGCAGCCGTCGTGCACCAGCTCCACGGGCGGGCCGTGCACGAAGCCGGCGTGCTTGTTCCCCCAGGCCATGAGCATCGCGATCGCGGGGTAGAGGTCCATGCCGGCCTCGGTGAGCCGGTACTCGTGCAGCGTGCGGCGCGCGTGCTCCTCGTAGGCGCGGCGCTCGAGCACGCCGACGTCGACGAGCCGGTTGAGGCGGTCGGTGAGGATGTTCCGCGCGACGCCGGTGGCGCGCTGGTACTCCTCGAACGTGCGGCAGCGGAAGAACGCGGCGCGCAGGATGCTGATCATCCAGCGCTCCCCGAGGATGCCCGCGGTGCGCGAGATGGCGCAGTTGGTCTCGAAGAGCTCGTCGTGTCGCACGGACCGATCGTAGCGCCGTCCGACCCCGCAGTTGCGAAACGCAACGACGTGCCCTACCGTGCCCGTTGCTTTTTGCAACGACGGGTCTGGAGGCACCATGACGACCGACGCACCGACACCCGCCCGCAGCCGGTCCGCGATCCTCGCGATCGCCTCCGGCGCCGGCTTCCTGGCGTTCCTCGACACGACGATCGTCAACACGACGTTCCCCGACATCGCCGCCTCCTTCCCGGAGGCCGGCCGCTCCGAGCTGTCGTGGATCCTCGACGCCTACTTCATCGTCATCGCCGCCCTGCTCGTGCCCGCCGGGCTCCTCGCCGACCGCGTCGGCCGCAAGCGCGCGTTCCTCGTCGGCGTCGTCCTGTTCGGCGTCACGAGCCTCCTCTGCGCGATCGCCCCGACCTGGGAGACGCTCGTCGCCGCCCGCGTCCTGCAGGGGGTCGCCGCCGCGATCATCGCCCCGGTCTCGCTCGCGCTCGTGCTGCCCGAGTTCCCGCGCGAGGAGCGCGCCACCGCCGTGGGCATCTGGGGCGCCGCGGCTGCGCTCGCCGCCGCCTGCGGTCCCCCGCTGGGCGGCCTGCTCGTCGAGGTCGCCGACTGGCGCTGGATCTTCCTCGTCAACCTCCCGGTCACCGCGCTGCTCGTCGTCCTCGGTGCCCGCGTCCTGCGCGAGTCGCGCGACGAGCACGCCAGCGGCCGGCCCGATCTCCTCGGGGCCGCGATCGCGGTCGTCGGCCTCGGGGCCCTCGCCCTCGCGCTCGTCGAGGGCCGCGAATGGGGCTGGACCGGTGCCGAGAGCGCCGCGTCGTTCGCGATCGCCGCCGTCGCGCTGGCCGTCGTCGTGCGGCGCTGCCTGACCCACCCGGTCCCCGTGATCGACCCCGCGCTGATGCGCATCCGCTCGTTCCGGCTCGGCAGCATCGGGACGCTGCTCGTCGCCACCGCCTTCTTCAGCGTGATCCTCGGGAACATCCTGTTCCTCACGCAGATCTGGGGCTACAGCGTCCTCGACGCCGGACTGGGCACCGTGCCCGGCCCGCTCGCCACCGTCGTCGTCTCCGGGCCCGCCGGCCGGCTCGCCGACCGCTTCGGGCACCGCGCCGTCATCGTCCCGGGCTGCCTCGTCTACGTCGCCGCCCTGCTCGTGCTCGGCTCCGCGCCCGCCGAGCCCGACTACGTCGGCCACTGGCTGCCGGGCATGGTCCTCAACGGCATCGCGATCGGGCTCGTCTTCCCGACCTTCGGGGCCGCCGCCGTCGCCGACGTGCCCGCCGACCGCTTCGGTGCGGCGAGCGCCATCAACGGCGCCTTCCGCCAGTTCGGCGCCGTCATCGGGACCGCGCTGCTCGTCGCCGTCGTCGGGGAGCCTGCGCCCGCCGACGCGCTCGACGCCGCCCACCGCGGCTACCTCGTGGCGATCGTCGCCGTCCTCCTCGCGGCCGGCGTCGCGCTGCTGCTGCGGCGCGTCCCCGCGCCCGCGACCCCTCAGCCGCGCGGCAGCACGGCGAACGCGATGACCGCGTAGTGGCAGAGCGCCGCGAGCACCACGGCGACGTGGAAGATCTCGTGGTAGCCGAAGACCAGCGGCCGCGGGTCCGGGCGCCCGCGCGCGTAGACGATCGCGCCGGCGGTGTAGAGCACGCCGCCGACCGCGAGCCCGACCACGCTCAGCACGCCGAGCCGGTCGAGGATCTGCGGCATCGTCGCGATCGACACCCAGCCCATCGCGATGTAGATCGGGGCCTGCACCGTCTTCGGCGCGTCGACCCAGATGAGCTGCAGCGCGACCCCGCCCGCCGCGCACGCCCAGATGATCGCGAGGATGATCGTCTGCAGCGGCTCGCTGAGGACCAGCAGCGCGATCGGCGTGTACGTCGCGGCGATGAACACGAAGATCATCGCGTGGTCGGCCCGGCGCATCCAGCGCCGGTGCGCGGGCGCCCACGTGCGGCGGTGGTACAGCGCGCTGATGCCGAACAGGCCGCAGACGCCCGCCGCGTAGATCGACGCGCCGACCGTGGCGCGCGTGGAGTCGGCCGCGCCGACGAGCAGGACGCCGAACACGACCGCCGCGAAGAACGACCACTGGTGGAAGACCCCGCGCAGCCGGGGCTTCGGCGGGTCCTGCGGCGCCGAGGACGGCAGCGGGGTGGGACCGGGATGCGTGCTGACCACGTCTGCAGGCTAGGCGCGCGGACGCGCGACGGGAAGGGGGGACGACCCGTCGCGGGGGTGGGGGTGGCTGCAGGGTGGCGGTACGCTGGACCGGCCGCGCCGGAGTAGCTCAGCTGGTAGAGCAATCGCCTTGTAAGCGATAGGTCGTCGGTTCGAACCCGTCCTCCGGCTCCTTGGATCCCTACGCCGTCCTCGGCCTCACCGCCGACGCGAGCGACGAGGACGTCGCCCGCGCCTACAAGGAGCTCGCGAAGCAGTGGCACCCGGACCTCCCGGGGGCCGGGGGCGCGGCGTCCCACGCCCGGATGGCGCAGATCAACGCCGCCTACGACGCGATCCGCTCGGCCGGCGAGGAGCCCGACCGTCCCGCCGCACCCGAGCCGCCGCGACGGCGCCCCGCGCCGGGCAGCTGGCTGTCGGAGCGCATGCGCGAGGCGCTGCCGCCCGAGCTGCTCGGCGCGCTGCACCCGTTCGAGGACGTGCGCCTCGTCGCCCGGCCGTCGACCTGGCAGAGCCCGCAGGTCGTCCTCGCGGTGACCGCGGGCCGGCTGCTCTGGGCGCCGGTGCACACGTTCAGCCCGCGCGTCCACGTGCTGCGGCTCGCCGACGTGGCCGAGGTCGGCCACCGCGTCCGTCGGCCGCTGCGTCGCCGCGCGGTCGTCCGGCTCGTCACCCACGCCGGGCGCAAGCTCTCCTTCGGGGACCTCGAGCCGGACGCCGCCGCGCTGATCGAGCGCAACGTCGCCGACGGGATGGAGCCGCGCGCCGTCCGCGACGACGACGACGCGCAGCGCGCTACCGGTTGAGCCGGCGCTCGACCTCGCCCAGCACGACGCCGAACAGCAGGTGCCGCCAGGTCGCCTGCGGGAACGCCCCCGGCGTGCGCCAGAGCTTCGGCAGCTCGTCGCGGGCCGGGTGCAGCCGGTCGGCGGCCGCGACGCCCGGCCACGAGGCCACGTTCTCGACCATCGCGACGAACGGGCCGCGCGCCGCCGCGGGCAGCGGCAGGCGGTCGCGCACCGCCGCGTACCCGGCGCCGAACGCCGCCCCGTTGGCGACGTGCATCGCGAACCCGACCGGGCGCCACGCGGGCCCGCGCGTGACGAGCTTGCCCAGCAGCTCCGTGTCGTCGTAGGCGACCCCGAACACCCGCTGATCGGCGGGTTGCTGCAGGGCCCAGACGGTGGCGGCGACGGCGCCCGCGGCGGCGCCGCGGGCGATGCGGGCAGGATCGGTCGGCATACCCCGCATACTCCCCTGTAACCGGGGGCGATCACGGCGGGTAGTCCAAGCGATGGATCACTCCGCCCTCCTGGACCGCGCCCGGACGAAGGGGGTCAATCCCTTCGTGTACTGGATCGTCCGCGCGCTCTTCCAGCCGTTCTTCCACCTCTACTTCCGGCTCAGCCGGGTCGGGCGGGAGCACGTGCCGCAGGAGGGGCCGGTCATCTTCGCGGCCAACCACCGCAGCTTCCTCGACCCGTTCATCATCGCGACGCTCGCGCGCCGGCCGATCTACTTCGTCGCGAAGAAGGAGCTGTTCGAGAAGCGCCTCACCGCCTGGTTCCTCAACAGCCTCGGGGCCTTCCCCGTGGACCGTGGCAACGGCGACGGCGACGCGATGGCCACGGCCCGCGCGATCCTCGAGCGTGGCGACGGCGTCCTGATCTTCCCCGAGGGCACGCGGGTCCGCCCGGGCACGCTCGGCGCGCCGCGTCGCGGGGTCGGCCGCCTCGCGCTCGAGACCGGCGCCCCGGTCGTGCCGGTCGCGATCATCGGCACCGAGACGATCCGCCGCGGCTGGCGGATCCGGCCGCACAAGGTCCGCGTCCGTGCCGGCAGCCCGCTGCGCTTCCCGACCGTGCAGACCCCGTCGCCCGAGCTCGCCGCCGCGGTGACCGAGCGGATCTGGCCGTGCGTGTCGCTGCAGTGGGAGTGGCTCGGCGGCCTCCCGCCGATCCGTCGCGCCGCGGTCATCGGCGCCGGCTCCTGGGGCACGGCGATGGCGGTCGCGCTCCAGCGCGCGGGTGTCGCCGTCGACCTCGGCTGCCGCACCGCGGACCAGGCCGCCGCGCTGGCGGGCGCGCGCGAGAACGCCGCGTACCTGCCCGGCGTGACCCTCGACGCCGGCATCACCGTCGGTCGTGCCGCCGACCTCGACCTGACCGCGCACGACCTCGTCGTCCTCGCCGTCCCGACCCGCGCGCTGCCCGCGACCATCGCGGCCCACGGCGAGCACATCACCGCGCGCTCGGGCGTCCTCGTCCTCTCCAAGGGGCTCGTCGGCCACGACCCCGAGCACCCGGTCTCCCCGAGCGACTACGTCGCGCAGCGCTGCTCGGCCCGCGCCGTGGCGTGCCTCGCCGGTCCCGGCCACGCCGCCGACGCCCTGGCCGCCGGGGCCTCGCTCGTCGCGGCGAGCGCCGACCGCGGCTTCGCCCGGCAGCTCGCCGAGCTGCTGCAGCGCTGCGACCTCGACGTGAGCACCACCACCGACATCACCGGCGCCGAGCTCGCCGGCGCGGCGAAGAACGCCGCGGTGCTGGCCGCCTCGGCGGCCGCGTCGGCCGGGCCCAACGCGGCCGGGGCCGCCGCCGGCAAGGTCTTCGCCGAGGTCGACGCGTACGCGCGCCGCCGCGGCGCGCGGCCCGAGACGTTCGCGGGCCTCGCCGGTGCCGGCGATCTCGTCGCCACCGTGGTCGCGGCCGGCAGCCGCAACCGCCGCGCGGGCGAGCTGCTCGCCGCCGGCGTGCCCGGCCACGACATCGCGCCGCGGCTCGGCCAGGCCGTCGAGTCGCTCGACGCGCTGCCGCTGCTGGCCACCGCGATCGCCGCCGAGGGCCTCGAGGCCCCGACGCTCGCAGGGCTCGCGGCCGTCGTCGACGGTCGCGCCGACGCCGACGCCTGGGCGCGCGGCGTCACGACCCCCACGAAGACCACGAGGCGCCGCGCGGCGTAAGCCCCGTCCCGGAGCGAGACGCGTGCCCGCAGGAGATCCCCCCATGAGCGAGACCGCGTTCAGCGACATCGACTTCGAGCACCTGCTCGCCCGCGCCCTCGCGCCGGTCGAGCCGCCGCCGAACCTCTCCGAGCGGTTCGAGCAGACGCTCAGCAACCTCGCCGGCCTCGCCGGGGAGGAGCTCGAGGCGTGGGAGCTCGGCGCGATGCGCGACCCGCGCAACTGGGTGCGCCCCGTCGCGGCGACCGCGATCGGTGGTGCGGCGGGTGCCGCGCTCGTCGTGCTGCGGGTCCGCAACCGCCAGAAGGCGCGGCTCGCGAGCTCCGACAACGCGCTCGAGTTCGTGGAGCAGACCGCCCGCGCGCTCGCCGACGACGCGCGCCGCCTGCTCGACCGCCGCTGAGCGGCGTCCCGGCCCGCGGGATAGGCTGCGCCGGTGGACAAGGCGCAGCTCGACCACGAGTTCTCCGAGCTCTACCGCGCGCACCTGCGGGACGTGTACTCGTACGCGTACTACCGCGTGGGCAACCACCACGACGCCGAGGACCTCACCGAGCAGACGTTCCTGCAGGCCTACCGGCACTTCGAGCGCGCCCTGGCCGAGTCCGACGGGCGGCCGCTGCGCCCGTGGCTGATCCGCATCGCGCACAACCTCGCGGCCAACCTCTACCGGGACCGCTCGCGCAAGCCGCAGACGCCGATCGACGACACGACCGTGATCTCCGCGGTCCACACCACCGAGGACCTCGTCGAGGGCCGGGACGAGCTGGCCCGCATCCTGGAGGGGATCCAGGAGCTGCCGGACGACCGGCGGGAGGCGCTGATCATGCGCTTCGCGCTCGGCATGGACAACCGCGAGATCGCCCGGGCGATGGGTCGCACCGACGGGGCCACGAAGGTCCTGATCCACCGCGCGATCAAGCAGCTCGAGGGCATCGTGCGCCAGCCCGACCCCGCCTGAGGCGCAACCCGCGATACTTGGCACCATGCCACTGATCCGGGCGACGGCCCGACGCGAAGAACTCGCAGGATGCCCCTCGTCCGACGTAGCCAATCCCCGGTGAGCGCCCCGTTCAGCGACCTCGCCGACGAGGACCTCATGCAGCTCGTCCGCCAGGGCGAGCCCGGAGCGTTCGACCTCATCTACCAGCGCCACGCCACGGCCGCCTTCTCGCTCGCGTACCGGATGACCGGCGCGCGCAACCAGGCGGAGGACGTCGTCCAGGAGGCGTTCCTGAGCCTGTGGCGCTCCAACGCGCGCTACGACCGCAGCCGCGGCAGCGTCCGCACCTGGGTGCTCGGCATCGTCCACAACCGCGCGATCGACTCGCTGCGCCGCAGCGTCGTCCACGACCGGCGCCGCGCGTCGGACGAGGGCATCGAGGAGCGGTTCGAGGCGAAGGACCGCACCGACGTCGAGGTCGCGCGCCGCAGCGAGGCCCAGGAGGTGCGCAGCGCGCTCAAGACCCTGCCGCCCGAGCAGTGCAAGGTCATCGAGCTGGCCTACTTCGGCGGCTTCACCCACAGCGAGATCGCCGCGATGCTCGAAACCCCGATCGGGACCGTGAAGGGCCGCATGCGGCTCGGCCTCGAGAAGATGCGCGGGCAGCTCGGAGGCCTGCAGGAGATCCCCTCATGAGCGAGCCCTTCGGCATCTTCGGCAGCACCTGCGAGTTCGGCGACGAGGCCGGCGCCTACGTCCTGCGGGCGCTGAGCGACGGGGAGCGTCTCCGGTTCGCCCGGCACCTCGAGTCCTGCGCGTCGTGCCGGGCCGAGGTCGAGGAGCTGCAGATCGTCGCGGACCAGCTGCCGATGGCGGCCCCGCAGCTCGTGCCCCCGACCGACATCCGCACGCGTCTGATGGCGGTCGTGGAGTCCGAGGCGCAGCTCCTGCGCGCCGCCGGCCCCGAGGCCGACCGCGTGGCGCCGCCGCGCGACACGATGCGGCTGCGCGACCGGATCTGGTGGCCGAGCTGGGGCGTCTCGCCCGGCTTCGCCGCGGCCGCGGCGTCCGTGCTCGTGCTGGCGGGCGTCGGGGGCGGCCTGCTGCTCGGCGGCGACGACGGTCCGGGCCCGATCCGCACCGTGCCCGCCCAGGTCGCCGCCGCACCCGGCGCGACCGCGAACGTCGCGCTGCAGGACGGCCGTGCCACGCTGCACGTGCGCGGCCTCCCGGCGGCTCCCACGGGCCGGGTCTACCAGGTGTGGCTCAAGCGCTCCGGCCAGGATCCGCTGCCGACGCACACCCTCTTCACGGTGCGGCCGGACGGCCGGGCGGCGGTGAAGATCGACGAGGGCGTCGACGGCGTCGACCAGCTGCTCGTCACGGCCGAGCCGAGCGGCGGCAGCATGGCGCCCACCTCGGCGCCGATCGTCGCCGCCACGCTCGCGTGACGGCGGCGTGACGCCCCCACGGCTACGCTGAGTCGCGCATGGCGACCTCGACGTCCGCGCAGACGTGCTACCGGCATCCGAGCCGCGAGACCCGGGTCTCCTGCTCGAACTGCGGGCGGCCGATCTGCCCCGACTGCATGACCTCGACGCCGGTCGGGATGCGCTGCCCGGAGTGCAGCCGCGACCGCACCCAGGTCCGCACGATCCAGAACGTGCAGGCGGCGGTGCAGCTCACCCCGGTCCTGATCGCGGTGTGCGTCATCGCCGGGCTGGCGAGCGGCTCCGTCGGCGCCGGTGGCGCCGGCAACCAGCTGTTCGAGCGCGGGGCGCTGTTCGGCCCGCTGATCGCGCTGGACCACGAGTACTGGCGGCTGATCACCGGCGGCTTCCTGCACTCGGGCCTCATCCACCTCGGCTTCAACATGTACCTGCTGTGGATGCTCGGCAACCTGCTCGAGCCCGCGCTCGGTCAGGTGCGGTTCGGGCTGCTGTACTTCACCTCGCTGCTGGCGGGGTCCGCCGGCGCGCTCCTCGTGGAGCCCAACGCGGTGACCGTCGGCGCGTCCGGCGCGGTGTTCGGGCTGATGGCCGCCGCGTTCCTGGAGCTGCGTCAGCGCGGCTTCGACCCGATGGCGTCCGGGATCGGACCGCTGATCCTGCTGAACCTCGTGATCACCTTCGTGCCCGGCTTCAACATCTCGATCGGCGGGCACATCGGCGGCCTGATCGGCGGCGCGATCGCGATCACGCTGATCCAGCAGACCTCCAGCAAGCAGCGTCGGCCGTACGGCATCGCGGGGCTGATCGTGCTGTGCGTCGTGTTCGCCGTCGTCGGCGTGGTCGCCGCCGACGCGGGCCTGCCGCCCGGCGTGCGCGGCTGAGGCCGCGAGGCGCCGCGCTCAGCGGCGCGCGAGGTGGTCGTACAGCCCCTGGATGCGGTCGAGCATCAGCTGCGTCGAGAACCGGCGGCGCACGTCCTCGCGGGCGGCCGCGCCGAGCGCGTCGCGGCGTGCCGGATCGTCGACGAGGTCCCCGAGCGCGGCCGCCAGCGCGGCCGGGTCGCCCGGGGGCACGAGCACGCCGGTCTCCCCCGTCGCGCAGCATCTCCGGCAGGCCGCCGTGCGCGCTGGCGACGACGCAGCAGCCGGCCGCGGCGGCCTCGAGCGCCGCGTTGGGGAACGGGTCGGGCTGCTTGGAGGGGACGACCACGACGTCCGCCGCCCCGTAGACCGTGTCGACGTCCGGCCGGAAGCCGCAGTGCACGACGCGCCCGCCCACGCCGAGCCCGGCCGCGATCTCGTGCAGCTCGCGCAGGTGGCGCTCCTCGCCGCGCCACGGCTCCCCGGCGACGAGCACGACGACGTCCCCGCGGGCGGCGAGCGGCCCGTGCCCGAGCGCCCGGACGAGGACGTCCTGTCCCTTCCAGCCGCTGATGCGACCCAGCACCGCGACGACCACCGCGTCCTGCGGCACGCCGAGCGCCGCGCGCGCCGCGGCCCGCTCGGCGCGCTGCGGGTCGATCGCCAGCCCGTCCGGCAGCATCGAGGCTTCCGGGGCGCCCTCGAACTGCACCCAGGTCGCGCGGGACACGCACGGCAGGGCGTCGGCGGTGAGCAGCAGCCGCCGGTAGCCCGGCCACCAGCGCTCGAACCCCGTGTAGATCTCGCGCACGTGCCAGACGTGGGGGACGCCCGCGACGCGCGCCGCGGCCGCCCCGCCGAGGGTGACCGACGTGTTCGTGTGCACGAGCGCCACGTCGCGCGCGCGGGCGAGCCGGCCCAGGCCGC
Organism: Conexibacter sp. W3-3-2; assembly: GCF_009707605.1. NCBI lineage: Bacteria > Bacillati > Actinomycetota > Thermoleophilia > Solirubrobacterales > Conexibacteraceae > Conexibacter > Conexibacter sp. W3-3-2. Next base: position 4,666,141 of record NZ_WLYW01000001.1, read on the forward strand.
CCGCGTCCGCCGCCCACGCCGCGGCGACCCGTCCGACGCCGGCGGGGGACATGATCGAGCGGCGCAGGACCGCGAGCGGCCGCACGAGCACCTCGACCCCGTCGGCGCGCAGGTCCTCGGCGAGCTCGCCCTCCTCGGGCAGGACCACGAGCGCGCGCCAGCGGTCGGGGTCCAGGCCGGTCGCGATCGCGTGCAGCTGGCGGTCGGCGCCGTAGCGGCCCGCCGAGGAGTGCAGGTAGAGCGCGGTCCGCGTCACGCGGGCGCGCCGTCGAGCACCGGCAGCGCGACCCCCGGTGCCTCGCGTACGCACGTCGGGTGCAGCACGTGGGCGAGCAGCTCCAGCCCGTCGACGAGCCGCGGGCCCGGGCGCGAGAAGTACGCGGCCGCGTCGACGGCGACGATCGTGTCGGCCCCGGTGGCGGCGAGCTGCTCGCGGAACGGCTGCGCCTGCTCGAGCGACTGGTAGGCGTCGTAGCCGCAGGGCATGCAGATGATCACGTCCGGCTGCGCCGCCGTGACCTGCTCCCACGTGACGACCTCGCTGTGCTCCCCGGCGAAGCCGAGCAGGTCGACGCCCCCGGCGAGCTCGATCAGCTGCGGCGTCCAGTGCCCGGCGATGTACACCGGGTCGAACCACTCGATCGCCACGACGGTGCGCCGCGGCGCGTCCTTCACCGCGATCTTCACGGCGTCGACGCGGCGTCGCTGGCGCTCGACGAGGTCCAGGGCGGCCCGCTTGCTGTCGGTCGCCTGCGCGACGGTCCGGATGTCGCCCATCGTCTCGCCGAACGTCTTGGGGTCGAGCGCGAGGACCTTCGGGCAGCTGGGCAGCTCCTTGGCGATGCCCTCGACCTCGTCGAAGCTCACCGCGCAGACGGGGCAGAGCTCCTGCGTGACGATCAGGTCGGGCTCGAGCTCGCGCAGCAGCTCCTCGTCGAGCGTGTAGATCGCCTCGCCCTCCTGGGTGCTCGCGCGGACCGCCGCGTCGATCTCCCCGGGGAGAGCCCGGCGGGCAGGCGGTCGCGCGTGACGGTGGGCAACTCCCGCGCCTGCGGCGGGTGGTCGCACTCGTGGGTCACGGCGACCACCTGGTCGCCGAGCCCGAGCGCGAAGAGCAGCTCGGTCGCGTGGGGCACGAGGCTGACGATCCGCATACCCTCCACACGATATGGCACTGCTGCACGACGACGAGATCGACCGGGCCCTCGCGGACCGTCCCCACTGGCGCCGGGCGGGCGCCGAGCTCGTGCTCGAGCGCACCGTGGCGGACTTCGCCGCCGCGATCGCGTACGTGAACCGCGTCGCCGAGGTCGCCGAGGCGCGCGACCACCATCCCGATCTCGAGGTCCACGGCTGGAACACCGTGCGGCTGCGGGTCTCCACCCACTCCGAGGGCGGGATCACCGCCGCCGATCTCGCGCTCGTCGCCGCGATCGACGAGCTCGGGTGAGCGTGCGCGTCGTCCTCGCCGCGGTCGCCGCGGCCGTCCTCTGCGCCCTCGCGGCGGGTCCGGCGGACGCCAAGCGCGTGCGGGTCTTCGCGGTCGGCCCGAAGATCGACCCGTCGTGGCTGCAGGACCGCGCGACGTTCCGCGCGAAGCTCCTGGGCCTGGCCGACGCGCGCGAGCGGCCGGCGGCCGCGGCCGCCGGGGTCCCGATCCAGGACGGGGCCGACGACGTCGCCTCGCACCTCCTCGGCCCCGCGGACCCGGCGCGCGCGGTCGCGACGGCGCGCGACCTCGTCACGCTGCCGGAGGACCTCGGGCTGCTCGCCGCCTTCACCGGCGTGCGCGGCGTGACCGCCCGTTCGGCGACCGACATCGCCACCTCGATCGTCGGGCTGCTCGCCACCTACGCGCCGCAGGCCGCCTACTACCAGTCGCGGTTCCCGGCGCTGGCGGGTCGGCCGTTCCCGCCGACGCGCCTGCTCGCGACCGCGCTCACCGACACGTTCGCGCACGTCGCGGTCGAGACGTTCGCCGAACTCGCCGACCGCAGCGACGCCTATCTTGTCGCGGGCGTGAACATGGCCCGCGACTGGCGGATCGTCTGCGTCGACCGCGCCACGTACGTGCCGCCGCCCGGCGGCGAGCCGTGCGCGCAGGAGGACCCGGCAGCGGTCGCGCTGCTGCGCGCCCCCGAGGACCTCACGCGCACCTACGCGTACGAGGCGACGACGCCCGAGCCCGTGAACATGGCGCTCGTCTTCGACCCGGACGGCCGGCTGATCTCCCGGCAGGTGAAGGCGTACCTGACGCCGGTCGAGCTGCCCGGCTCCCTCGACCTCGCGCCCGGTCCGGTGAGCGGCCTGCGGGCCGTCGCCACGCCGGTCGGCCGCCTCGGCGTCGTGACGTCGAAGGACGCGTGGATGCCCGACGTCACCGCGAAGCTCGACCAGGACCGCGTCGAGGTCCTCGTCCAGCCCGAGTTCTTCGTCGGCGACACGGTGCGGCGCGACGGTCCCTGGGCGCCCGACACGATCCGTGCCTCCGGCTACAGCGACGTGCTGCGCCACCCGTCGATCGAGACGCTCGTGCTGCCCGAGCTCACCGGCAACCTGTTCGACTTCTCCGCCGACAACCAGCAGGCGATCATGCGCAAGCCCCGGTCGCGGACCGAGCCCGGCGGCGCGCTGCTCGGCCAGGACCGGATGCCCGGACTCGTCGCCGTGTCGCCGTGGGTCGTGCCGGACCCGGCGCGGCCCGGCGAGCCGCTCGTGGAGCGGCGCGCGCGCCTCGGACAGGCAGGCGAGGCGCTGCTGCCCGGCAGCGGCGTGCGCTGCGCCTCCCGGACCGTCCCGGCCCCGTGCGAGAACGGGCACGTCGAGGGCGTCCTGTTCGCGGACGTCCAGGTCGGTGACCCGCCGCGGCTGCGTCCTGTGCCGCGCCGCCCGCGCGCCCGCGGGCGCGTCTTCACCGCGGACCGTCCGCTGGCGCGTGCCGCCACGGCGCAGCGCAACGTCGCGCTGGCCGCCCGCGGCCGTGCCGCCTGGGCAGTCTTCGAGGAGCAGGGCGCCGGACGCGACCAGATCGCGCTGGTGCGCTCCACCACCGAGGGGGCGAGCTGGTCGGCGCGCGTGCGGCCGACCGGTCGGCCGGCCGGGGCGGTGCGCGAGTGGTGGCCCGCCGTCGCCACCGGTCCGGACGGCACGGTCTGGGTGGCCTGGCAGGACGACAGCAGCGGCACCTGGCGGGTCTACGTCAGCCGCTCGGACGACGGCGGACGGCGCTTCGGGCCCCCGTCGCGGTCGGGGCCGACGCGCCCGCGGGGGCGGCGCAGTGGCGTCCGGCGATCGCGGCGACCGGCCCCGGACGGGCGGTCGTCGCCTGGATCGACGAGCGTGGCCGCTTCGCGACCGAGGACCGCGCGCAGGCGCAGCTGTGGACCGCGCGGCTGGAGGGCGGCGCGGTGCTCGACGCCCGCCGGCTCGACGACGCGCCCGCGCCGGTCCCGCTCGCCGCGTCGCTGGACCACGCCTGGGCCCCGACGGTCGCGGCCGCGGGCGACCGCGTGACGGTCGCCTGGCTGGACTTCCGCACCTACGACTGGCGCACCGTGGCGCGCGAGTCCGCCGACGGCGGCGCGACGTTCGGGCCGCTGCGCCCGGTCTCCCGGACGGCGGCCGAGGTGGAGGCGCTCGACGACACGCCCCGGGCCGCGTACCCGGCGGGCGGCGGCCCCGTCGTGATCGCCCACACCCGCTGGGAGAAGGAGCTGCGCGGCGCGACGGTCGCCTCGCGCCAGCACGACGTCGTCGCCGCGGCCGGCGACCGTCTCCCGGTGCAGGTCGACGGGCGCGGGCGCACCCCCGCGAGCGCGTTCGCGCCCGCGATCGCGGCCGTCCCGGGCGGGGACGTGCTCGTCGCCTTCCAGGACCACGCCGACGGGCCGGGTGACGTGCGGATCACGCGGCTCACGCCCGGACGGACCGCGCGGCGGCCCGTGCGCGTCGACGACACCGGCCGCGCGGGGACGAACCAGTGGCGCCCCGCGGTCGCGGTCACCCGCCGCCGGGTGATCGTCGCCTGGGAGGACGAGCGGGACGGCCCGTCGCAGATCTACCTGACCCGGGCGGCCCCGTCGCGCGTGCGCTGAGGCCACCCGGGCTTTGCGGTACCGTTGCCGCGTCGCTCCATGAACGACGATCGCCCTCGAAGTCCGGGCCGACCCCCGGACCGCCTGATCCGCAGGCCCGCGCCAGCGCCCGATGACCGCGCTGCTGCTCGTCGCGGTCCTCCTGCTCGTCCTCGTGAACGGGTTCTTCGTCGCGGCCGAGTTCGCGCTCGTCCGCGTGCGGCCGAACCGGCTCGAGGAGATGGCGCAGGACGGCCGCCGCGGCGCCGCGCTGGCGCTCAAGGTCCACGAGGACCTCAACGAGTACCTGTCGGCCTGCCAGTTCGGGATCACGCTCGCGTCGCTGGGCATCGGGTTCCTCGGCGAGCCCGCGATCGCCGAGCTCGTCGAGCCGCTGTTCGGCGACGCGCTCTCCCACGGCGTCGCGGTCGGCCTGTCGATCGCGATCGCGTACATCATCGTCACCTCCGCGCACATCACCGTCGGCGAGCAGGTGCCCAAGATCTACGCGATCGTCCGTCCGGAGGACATCGCGGTGCGGATCGCGCGGCCGCTGCGCTGGTTCAACATCGGCATGCGCCCGTTCATCGCGGCGCTGAACTCGGCCTCCAACGGGATGCTGCGCGCGGTGAAGATCAACCCGGACGCCGAGCTCGAGGACGGTCCGAGCCCGGAGGAGCTGCGGGTCCTGATCGACAAGTGGGGCGACGTCGGCCGCCTGGACCCGGGGGAGGCGGTGATGCTTTCGGGCGTCTTCCACCTCCACGAGCAGGAGGCCCGTCAGGTCATGACGCCGATCCCCGCGGTCGTCACCGTGGACACGAGCGAGGACGTCGAGACCGCGCTGCGGCGCTGCATCAGCTCCGGCCACACGCGGCTGCTCGTCACCGAGGACGACAACCAGGACCGGGTCAAGGGCATCGTGCACTCCAACTCGCTGGCCCGCCAGCTGATGGCGGAGGGGCCGCAGGCGTCGATCGAGGGGCTCGTCAAGGACGCGCCGATCGTGCCGGAGACCAAGCCCCTGGACGACCTGCAGCGCAGCCGCTCGTCGCTGGCGGTCGTCGTCGACGAGTACGGCCGCGTCGCCGGCATCGTCAGCGTCGAGGACATCGTCGAGGAGGTCGTCGGGGAGATCGACGACGAGACCGACCCGGCGGGCGGCGAGATCCGCCAGCTCGCCAACGGCGACTGGTTCGTGCGCGGGCACGTCGCGGTCACCGATCTCACCGACCACGGGCTCGAGCTCCCGGTCGACACCGACGCCTACAACTCGGTCGGCGGGTTCGTCTTCGCGGAGCTGGGACGGCTGCCCAAGCGCGGCGACACGATCACCGCCAACGGCTTCTCGATCCGGGTCGAGTCGGTGCGCGAGAACCGCATCGAGGCGGTCCGGATCCGTCAGCGGCGCGCACCGGCGGCCCCGGGCCGCGACGACGACTGACGCCGCCCGCGGTGCGCGCCGACCGGCCGCCGCTGCTGCTCCTGCACGGGTTCGCCGACGCCCCGTGCACCTGGGACCTGCTCGCGCCGCGCCTGGCCGCGCACCACACCCTGCTCGCGCCCGCTCTCGCCGGGCACCTCGGCGGGCCGCCGCTGCCGGATCCGCCGTCCGCCGACGCGCTCGTCGACGCCGTCGAGGCGCAGCTCGACGCGGCCGGGCACGGGACGGTCGACGTCGTCGGGTCCTCGCTCGGGGGCTACCTGGCCCTGTGCCTGGCGCAGCGCGGGCGGGCGCGCAGCGTCGTCGCGCTGGCGCCGGCCGGCGGGTGGGGCGCAGGGGAGGGGCCGGGCCCCGCGGCGACCCTCGACCGTCAGGCGCGCCTGCTGGCGCTGGCGCGCGCGGGCGCGGCGCACGCCGACGTGATCGCCGCCACGCCCGAGGGGCGGCGCCGCGCGACGGCCCTGGTCTGCGAGCGCGGGGAGGACCTGCCGGCGCGGCTCGTCGCGGCGCTCGTGCGGGCCCCGGCGGGGTGCACGGGCGGTCCGGCGCTGATCGCCGCCGCGCGCGAGCACGGCTGGCCGCTGCAGGCCGCCGCGGTGCGGTGCCCCGTGCGGGTGGTGTGGGGACGGGAGGACCGGCTGCTGCCGTGGCCGTCGGCGGCACGGCGCTGGCAGCGCGAGCTCGTCGGGGCCGACTGAGTCGAGCTCGACGGGGTCGGTCACTGCCCGCAGCTCGATGTCCCGGTGGAGACCGCGGCGCTCGTGCTCGAGTGGACCCAGCCCGACCTGACGAGCGTCAGTACGCCAGGTTGACGCCGTGTCCGGTCGCCGCCGCAAGTTTCGCGGCCCGGGTCTCGTTGCTGCTGGTGCACCGTGTCCGTGGGACGACGCGAGGCACCCTGCAGGACACTCCCCGCCTCCCGTGGGACGGTGGTCGGGGAGATGAGAGCAGCGGTGGGCCGGGGTGGGTCCACCAAGCATCAGCAGAACGCAGACGGCCCGCCGAAAGGCGGGCCGTCAGTGCTTCTGGGAGGAGGTGCACATCTGCGAGGGATTCGTTCGCAGGAGCAGTATCGGCCCGCATCCTTACCGCGGGCTAAAACCTCCGTGACGGCCGCTCAGGACGGGCGCAGCTCCTTCGCGGCCTGCCGCTCCGGGCTGATCCGCACGACGTCGCGTGCCAGGCCGACCTTCTCCATCCCGGCGATCACCCAGCCGGTGATGTCGATCTCGCGCCGGCCCATGCCGTGCACCGCGGCGCGCGGGAACGCGTGGTGGTTGTGGTGCCACGCCTCGCCCAGCGAGGGCACGGCGAGCCACGCGACGTTCGTGGAGTGGTCGTCGATGTCGAAGCGCCGCTTGCCGTGGAAGTGGCAGATCGAGTTGATCGACCACGTGATGTGGTGCAGCAGGAAGATCCGCACGAAGCCGCCCCACAGCAGGCCGCGCAGGAACCCCTCGAGCGTGAACCCGTGGAGCAGGAAGCCCAGGACGGCGGGGATCAGGAGGCTCGCCAGCGCGATGAGCTCGAAGTTCTTGGAGATGCGGCGCATGCCCCGGTCCTCGACGAGGTCCTTCGCGTACTTGGAGCGCTGGGCGGAGCCCTGGTCGGTCATGATCCAGCCGACGTGCGCGTGGATCAGGCCCTTGAGGCCGGACCCGTGCCCGACGTGCGGGGAGTGCGGGTCGCCCTCGGCGTCGGTGAACGCGTGGTGCTTGCGGTGGTCGGCGACCCAGCTCGTCACCGGGCCCTGGATGCTCATCGACCCGGCGATCGCCAGCGAGTACTCGACCCACTTCGGGGCGGTGAACCCGCGGTGCGTGAGCAGGCGGTGGAAGCCGATCGTCACGCCGAAGCCCGTGATGACGTACATGAACGCGAAGATTGCGAGGTCGATCCCGTCGACCCAGGCGTTCCAGCCGGCGTAGATCGCCACGAGGAACGCGACGAAGGGCAGCACGACGGCCATGAGGTTGGCGATCTGCTGGGAGCGCGGCATCTCGTAGTCGCGGTCGTGGTCGGGCCGGCGGGCGGCCCGGGCGGCGGCGCCCTGGGCGGGCGTCGGGTCCGCGGAGGTGGTCGGAGTCGACATGGTTCCACCGTAAGTCACAGAGCACGACGGGCGCTTGTGGGTATTGGTCGCCGACGGCGCGCAGAACTTGTAGGTTTGTGCCAATGCAGGTCGAGTCCAACCCGCGGGCCGCCGCGGTCCTGCGGCCGGTGCTCCCCGCGATCTCCGCGGAGATCATGGCGGCGCTGCGCGAGGAGGTCCCCGAGTACGACCGGCCGCTGCGCGGGCCCTTCGGCGACGCGGTGCGCCTCGGCGTCGCGCAGGCGCTCGAGCGGTTCGCCGACATCGTCGAGGACCCGGCGCGCTCGCAGCGCATCGGGCGCGAGATCTACGTCGGCCTCGGCCGCGGCGAGCGGGCCTCCGGCCGCTCGCTCGACGCCCTGCTCTCCGCCTACCGCACCGGCGCGCGCATCGCCTGGCGCCGGGCGGTCGAGGCGGGCGTCGCGGGCGGGCTCGACCCGCAGGACCTCTACGCGCTCGGCGAGGCGATCTTCGCCTACATCGACGAGCTCAGCGCCGAGAGCGCCGACGGCTACGCGCAGGAGCAGTCGCGTGAGGCGGGCGAGCGGTCGCGGCGCACCCGCGCCTGCGTCCGCGCGCTCCTGGCCCGCCCTCCGTCCGAGGCGGAGGTCGCCGCGACCGCCGCGGAGCTCGACTGGACGCCGCCCGCGCGCCTGGCGGTCGTCGTCGGTCCCGCGGACGCCGCCGGCGCGCTCGTCGCCCGGCTCCAGCCCGAGGACCTGCTCGCCGTGCTCGACGACGAGGTCGTGGCGGTCGTCGCCGACCCGGGCGCCCCCGGCCTGGAGGAGCGGCTCGCCGCCGCCGTGCGTCCCGGGGACGTCCTCGGGCTCGGCTCCGCGCTCCCGCCCGCCGAGGCGGCCGCGAGCGCCGGGCGCGCCCGTGCCGCACGACGGCTCGGCGAGACCGGCCACACCGACAGCCCCGTCGTCGCCGCGGATGCGCACCTGCCCGCGCTGCTGCTGCGCCGCGACCCGGCGCTCGCCGCCGACCTCGCTGCCCGCGCACTCGCCCCGCTGCAGGAGGAGACCCCGGCCAGCGCGCAGCGGCTGACCGCGACGCTGCGGGCCTGGCTGGACCACCAGGGCCGGGTCGAGACCGTGGCCCGGACGCTCGAGGTGCACCCGCAGACCGTCCGCTACCGCCTCGCGCGGCTACGGGAGCTGCTCGGGGACGCGCTCGACGACCCGGACGGCCGCTTCGCGCTCCAGCTGGCGCTGCGGGCGACCGCCTGACCGGGCCGCTCAGGCCCGCGGCAGCCGGTCCATCCGCCGGATCCAGGCGGCGAGCGCGGGGAACCCGTCGTGCAGCGCCAGCCGCTCGATCAGCACGCGGTGGAACGGCTCGTCGTCGGCCGGGTCGTGCAGCAGCGCGTAGCGCAGGAACGGGAACGCGACGACGTCGGCGATCCCGACCCGGTCGCCGAGCAGGTGGTCGTGGTCCTGCAGGAGGTCCTCGAACCACGGCAGCGAGCCGCGCGGCTCCGCGGTGAGGGCCGTCACCCGCTCGGCGTCGGGTGCGGCGCGGGCGAGCTCGGCCTCCAGCGCGTTGGGCGCGAGCTTCCAGACGCGGTTGAACCACGCCACGAAGATCTCGGCCCGGGCGCGCTCCGCGGGATCGGCCGGCCACAGCGGGGGCTCCGGGGCGAGCATCTCGATCTCGCGCAGGATCTCGGGCGAGTCGGTCACGACGGTGCCGTCGGGCAGCTCCGCCACCGGGACGAGCTCCTGCCCGGAGAGCGCCCGCAACGCTGCGCGGTCGGTGGCGTCGTGGTCGACCCAGGTGACCGCGAGCCCCTTGATCCCCGCGGCGAGCGCGATGCGCTCGACGTTCGTGCTGAACGGGATGCGGTGCACGCGCAGGTCCATGCCGGCAGGGTCCCACGCGGACCGGCCGGGTGACCGCGACGGAGCCGCGGCCCGTGCGGCCCGCGGCTCCGTGACGTGCGGTGGTGTAGTGCGCGGGCTAGCGCGCGTAGTCGTAGAAGCCCTTGCCGGACTTCTTGCCGAGGTGCCCCTCGGCGGCGAGCGCGCGGACGTTCGCCGGGATGTCGGCGCCGATCGTCTCGCCGATCGCGATCGACACGTCGAGGCCGACGAAGTCCAGGAGGGCGAGCGGGCCCATCGGGTGCCCGGCCCCGAGCTTCATGCAGGTGTCCACGTCCTTGGGCTCCATGCCCGACTCCTCGAGGAACGCGGCGGCGCTGAAGAGGTACGGGAACAGCAGGCGGTTCACGACGAAGCCGGGCGTGTCCGGCACGTCGACCGGCGTCTTGCCGAGCGCCTCGCACAGCGCGAACGCGCGGCCGCGGGTCTCGGAGGTCGCCGCGTCCGCGTACGCGAGCTCGACGAGCTTCATCATCGTGACCGGGTTGAAGACGTGCAGCCCGACGAAGCGGTCGGCGACGCCCGCGGCCTGCGCGAGCGTGGCGACCGACAGCGACGAGGTGGTGGACCCGAGCACCGCGTCGGGCGCGATGATCCCGGCCAGCTTGGCGAGGAGCTCCTTCTTGGCGTCGAGCTCCTCCGCGATGGCCTCGACCACGAAGGTGCGGTCGGCCAGCAGCGCGCTGTCGGTGGTGACCGTGACGCGCGAGGCGTCCGCGCCCTCGACGCGGCCGCACAGCTTCTCGATGGTCGCGCGGGCCCGATCGGCCGACGCGTCGCTGCGCGCGACCAGCACGACGTCGCCGAGCACCGAGGCGGTGGCGGCCAGGCCGGTTGCGATGGCGCCGCTGCCGGCGATTCCCAGACGTTCACTCACGAGATTCAGATCCCTTGATCGACGAGTCAGTCAACTGCGGTGCGGAACTGTACGGGACCGCCCGCCGGACCGGCGCGCCGCCCGACCGGGCGCCGCGCGCCTGCCGGTCCTCAGCCGTCCCAGCGGAAGCCCACGGCGGACGGCGCCGGGGGGATCGGGCTCGTGGGGAGGCCCGCCGGGGGCGGGTCCTCGTCGTAGGCGCCGGGCGCCACGTCGTTGGGCGTGTCGGGGTGGAACAGCGACGCCAGGTACTGGATCTGGCCGCGGCCCGGACCGAGCTCGAACTGACCGCCGCCGTACATGCCGATCCCGCGTTCGTCGCAGGTGTCGTAGCAGTGCAGCAGCGGCCGCAGGCCCCCAGGCGCGACGGCTTGACGTTCACCATCCGCGGCGGGAACGGCAGCGCGTCGATGTCCGCGACCGAGTGGATCGGGGCGTCCCAGGTGATCCGGTCGCGGTACGGGGCGAGGACCGGATCGGTCTCGGGCGTGAGCTTCGGGTCCTCGATCCACGCGTCGGGGAACGCCTCGGCGACGCGCCGGTACAGGTCGGGGTCGGCCGCGTTGTCCACGACCGACCCCTCGTAGAGGCCCTTCAGGTCGACCGAGTCGACCGCGCCGGTCGCCACGAGCTCCGCGATCAGGGCGTCGTCCCAGTCGGCGGTCGGATCGAGCTTGAACCGCAGCGTCGGGTACGGGTCGAGGCGGGCGCGCAGCGGCGCGATCGTCGACGGCTGCCCGAGCCGCAGCGACATCACGAACGTCAGCGGGCGCGGCTCGCGGCCCACGACCTCGTGCAGCGCGCGGCCGGCCTGGCGCAGCGCGAGGTCCAGCGCGGCCGACTCGTAGGCCCAGACGCGGTACAGGCGCGAGGCCTCGTGCCGCGGCGGCTCGGGCCACAGGTCGAGCGTCGCGAGGTGGTCGCAGAAGGACTCGAGCGTCCACGTCCCGGCGAGCGGGAGCACCGGCCCGGCGGCCTGCAGCGCGTCCTGGTCCTCCGCCTCGTAGCTGACGTCCTCGCCGACGCCGTCGTGCCCGCCGCCCTGCAGGCGGATCACGGTCGTGACCCGCAGGAACCCGGTCGAGACGTCGCGCTGCAGGCGCTCCAGCGCGTACTCCTCGATCGTGAGCGGCAGGTCCTTGATGCGGTCCCAGGTGGCCATGGGGCGAGCCTACGGGGTCGCGGCGCCCGGCTGGGAGGGCCCCCGCTCCAGCCGCGCGACGAGCTCGTCCAGCCGCAGCTCCTGCAGGCTCTCGCCGACCGCCTCGAGCTCCGCGGCGCAGCGCTCGACGAGCAGCTTGCCCTCGCGGCACAGGTCGAGCGTCTCGCGCAGGCCCGCCTCGCCGCCGTCGAGGCGCCGGATGATCGCCTCCAGGCGCGCCGCGGCGTCCTCGTAGCTCGTCGTCGGGTCCGGCTCGGTCATGCGGTGGGCTCCTCCTCGGAGGACGGGGACGGGGGCTCCTCGACGCGCGTGTCCACCGCGGCGTCGGCGAAGCGCAGCTGCAGGCGCCCGGCGGCGCGGGCGGCGGCCGCGGTGGTGACGATCGCGCCGTCGGCGTCGCGGACGATCGCGTAGCCGCGGCCGACGACCCGCTCGGGATCGTGCGCGGCGAGGGCGAGCGCCAGCGAGTCCAGGCGGGCGCGCCGCGCCGCCTGCTGCGCGCCGGCGGCGCTGGTGCCGCGACCCTCCAGCCGGTCGGCCGACGCGCGCAGCTCGCGGGCGGCGCCGTCGAGCTGCCGGCGCCCGCTGGCCCGCAGCTCGCGCAGCAGCTGGTGCAGGCGCACGCGGTGGCGCAGCACGTGCTCCGCGGGCGCGCGCGCCAGGCGCTGCAGGATCCGGGCACGGCCGAGCACCGCGTGGCGGCCGTGGTGCTCCAGGCGCCGGGCGGCGGCGAGCGCCCGGCCGCGCTCGGCCGCGGCGTCCAGCGGCACCGCCGCCTCCGCCGCGTGGGTCGGGGTCGAGCACGAGACCGCGGCGACGTCGTCCAGCAGGGTGCGGTCGCCGTGGTGCCCGACCGCCGCCACGACCGGCGTGCGCAGCAGCGCGACCGTGCGGCACAGCGTCTCGTCGCTGAACGCCAGCAGGTCGGTGACCGAGCCGCCGCCGCGCGCGACGACGATGACGTCGACCGCCCCCGTCGCCGCCAGGTCCTGGAGCGCGCGGGCGATCCGTGGCGCGGCGTGACGGTCCTGCACGGGCGCGAACGCCCACACCACCTGGCCGGTGTACCCGCGTCGCCGCAGCCCGGCGAGGACGTCGTGGCGCGCCTCGCCGGTCTCCGCCGTGACGACGCCGACCGTGCGCGGCAGCGCCGGGCGCGGCAGCGTCTTCTGGGGCTCGAGCAGGCCCTCGGCGCGCAGCTGCTCGCGCAGCAGCGCGATCTGGGCGAGCAGGTCGCCGTCGCCCGCCACGCGCAGGGTCTGCACGCGGAAGCTGAACGCGCCCGACGAGGTCCGTGAGCCCGGGTAGTAGTCCACGCCGCCGGCGACGACGACGTGCGCGCCGTCGACCAGCGCCCCGGGCGGCAGGCCGAGCCGGTCGTGGTCGTCGCGCCACATCGCGCACGGCAGGGCGCCGTCACCGTCGCGCAGTTCGAAGTACACGGTCCGCGCGCGCACGCGCAGGCCGGTGACCTCCCCGGTCAGCTGGACGCGGGCGAACTCCCGCAGCCGCTCGCGCAGCCGCAGCGCGTAGCGGCCCACGGGGTAGGGGCCGGGGAGCGCGGAGCCCGGGACGCCGGAGGTCGGTGCGGGGTGGGCGTCCACCCGGTCAGCGTAGAGCGCCGGTCAGCGGACGCCGATGACCGCGCTGCGGGAGCGCACCACGGCCTTCGTCGCCGGATCGGTCCACGCCAGCCGCACGCGTGTCGTGCGCGTCAGCCGCACGGCCGCCTCGAGGTAGCCGCGGCGCGGCTCCGTGCGCACGGTCCGCAGGGTCCGGTAGCGCTTCGCGCCGCGGGCCAGGCCCTCGATGCGGACGGTCTCGCGCGTGTTCGGCCGCCCGACGCGCAGCAGTCCCCAGACCTTGGCGTCGCGCCCGGAGCGCACGACGTGCAGCGGGAACCGGTAGGCGGCGTAGGCGGGCTTGCGCCGACCCTGGAGCGTCTGCAGCCCGCTCTGGAAGGTCGCGCCGAACCGCGCCGCCGCCGTCTTCCCGGCGACCGGCCGGTCGTCGATCAGCAGGAACTGCGACAGCGTCTTGACGGCCCGGTTGCGGGCGGTGAGGTACTCGGCCTGGTTGAGGTAGGCGGCCTGCTGGGCGAGCGTCACGCCGAGCGGGTCCGGCGGCGAGGTCTGGTACCCGTACTCGGTCAGGTAGAGCGGGAAGCTCCCCGGGAGCTTCCCCGGGACCGGGGCGCCGTAGCGGGCGAAGATCCGGCCCATCAGCGAGCCGAGCGCCCGCAGGTTCGCGGTCGTGAAGAACTCCGGGTCCAATGGTGGCGCGTCGGGACGCTGCGAGACCTCGTAGGGGTGGTGGGCCAGGCCCGTGACCTTGAACAGCCCTGGGTGCGCGTCGCGGAACGCCTCGACCGGGCCGTCGGTGGGGCACCCGTTGCGGGTCGCGTCGGCGCCGCGCAGCGGCACCGCGTTGTCGTCCAGGCAGTAGACGCGCAGGATGAACCGTCGCGGCTTCATCGCCCGGCTGATGCCGCGGGCGGTGACCTGGCCCTTCGGGGCCATCTCGCCGACGAGGATCGTGTCGCCGCCGTGCCCGCTGACCTGCAGGCCGGACCACATCGCGTCGGCGAGCGCCCGGTAGATCCGTGGCGCGGCCTCGGCGAAGCCACCGGGCGCGGAGCGGTCGGGCACCCACTGCGGGGTCAGCCAGCCGGGCTGGTTCGGCTCGTTCCAGATCGACCAGTAGTCCGCCCGCGGGAGCGCCGGCCCGCCCGCGACCGGGCGGTAGGTGCCGCTGTAGCGGGTGCCGACCGCGGTGACGAAGCGGGCGAACTCCACCGGGTCGGGCTCATAGGTGCCGACGAGGTCCTCGCGCTCGGGGTTGCCCGCCGCCCAGCGCGGCACCGGCGAGGTGATGTTCATGTTCACCGCGATGCCGCGGTTCGCCGCGTTGACGAGCAGCTTGTCGTAGCGCGTCCACGCCTCCGGGTCGTACTGGCCGGGATCGGCGGCGTTGAAGGCGGGCTTCGTCCGCGACGCGTTGGCCGGCGCCACGAGCGCCCAGAACACCGACACGCGGATGCGGTCGACGCCGAGCCGCTTCAGCTTGTCGAGCGTGCGCTTCTGGACGGTCTCCTGCGCGGCGCTGAAGCTCTGGCCCGTCGGGAGCGCCCCGGTCGTCTCGGTGCCGTAGACGAGCAGCGGATCGTCCTGGAACATCGACTCCTGCGTCGTCGACGCGCCCGCGGGGGCGGCCGCGGCGAGCGCGAGGAGGAGCAGGACGGGCAGGAGGAGGAGACGAGGCGTGGGCATGGGGGAGGTCAGCGCGACAGCTCGCGCACGGTGGTCCGATACGTCAACAGCGCAGGCTTGCGGACGATGCGGTCCCCGGACAGGCGGCTGAGGCCCGCGTAGGAGGACCAGCTCGCCCGGCGGGCCTGCGGCGAGAGCCAGGTGTACCAGGACACCCCGCCGATCCCGAGCGCGCGGCGCTGGCGGGCGAGCAGCCGGAACGTGCTGCGCAGGCGGTCCGCCTGGCCGCGCTCGGTGGTGTCCCAGGTGGCGAACCGTCGCGCGTCGGGGGAGTCCCCGGCCGAGGAGGAGAACGCGACCTCCGTGAGCACGATCGGGATCGTGCGCTGCCCGCGCGCCGCGGTGACGCGCCGGGTCGCGCGCACGGTCGCGAGCACGCCGGCGGCGCTACGGGTGTACGGGTGGATCGCGACGACGTCGAAGCTGCCGCGCCCGCCGGCCTCGTAGATCCGGCGCAGCGCCGTCCAGGCGGGCACCGAGCCGTTCGTCAGCCCGCCGGTCGCGATCAGCGCGCGCGGGTCGACCGCCCGCACCGCGGCGCGGGTCGCCTGCAGCAGCGGCACGTAGCCCTTCTGGAAGTCGGGCTCGTTCCAGAACACGTTGAGGTTCATCTCGTTCCAGACCTGCCAGGTCCGGATCGGCCGGCGTCGCTGCGGCGGCACGGTGCTCCACAGCGATCCGGTCGGCCCGTAGCGGCGCGCCAGCGCCGCCACGAACCGCGCGTAGGGCTCCGGGCCGCTCGGCGGGGACGCGTAGCGCCGTGGGTCGGTGAGCAGCGACCCCGGGAACTTCGCCGCCCAGTCCGGGGCGTGCAGGATCACCGGGAGCGGGCGCAGGCCCTGCGCGGCGAGCAGCCGCACGATCCGGTCGCTGCGGGAGAGGTCGGTCGGGACGCCGTCGACGTCGGTGAACCGTGCCCGCTCGGCCTCCGGGACGTCGGCGGCGGTCGCGTACGGCTGCGCCGACGCCCAGTCGATCGCGAACCGGACGGTCTGCGCGCCCGCGGCGCGGATCCGCGGCGCCTCGCGCTCGAGGATCCCCGGCGTCTCGGTGGCGGGGCCGTCGACCATCACGCCGAAGAAGCCCTGGGGCACCTTCGCGGCGGCGCTGGAGGGGAGGACGGCCGCGACCGTCAGGGCGCAGGCCGCGACGAGACGGAGGACCCGGGGCACTCCTGCGAGCATAGCCCCGGCCGGGCCCGCGGCGCGCCGCCCGACCCGGCGGGTGGCGTAGGTTGCGGACGTGGACCGCCGGACCCGCACCGCGCTGCTCGGCCTGCTGCTGCTGGCCGCGGCGCTGCGGTTCCCGACGCTCGGCGCGCAGTCCTACTGGGCCGACGAGGCGGCGACGGTCGACGTGCTGCGTCACCCGCTCGGCGAGCTGCTGGGCGCGGTGCGCGACCAGGAGTCCACGCCGCCGCTCTACTACGTGCTCGCCTGGGTCTGGACGCAGCCGCTGGGGGGACTCGGAGGCCGCGCTGCGCGCGCTCTCGGCCGTCTTCGGGCTGGCGACGGTCCCGGTCGCCGCGGCGATCGGCGCGCGGCTCGGCGGGACACGTGCGGCGCTGGCCGCCGCGGCGCTCGTCGCGACCAGCCCGCTGCTGGTCTGGTTCTCGCAGGAGGCGCGCGCCTACGCCCTGCTCGTGCTGCTGGCGGGGGCCTCGGTGCTGCTGCTGCTGCGCGTGCTGGAGGTCCCGTCGCGCGGGCGGCTGCTCGCGTGGGGCGCCTGCGCGGGCGCGGCGCTCGCCACGCACTTCTTCGCGCTGTTCCTCGTCGCCGGGGAGGTCGTGTGGCTGGCGGTCGCGCTGCGCGCCGACCGCCGGCTGCTGGCGACGGCGCTCGCCCCGCCCGCGGTGCTCGGGCTGGCCCTGCTGCCGTTGGCGCTCGACCAGCGCTCCGCCGGCCGGGCGTCGTTCATCGGCGAGGAGGCGCTGGGCACCCGGCTGGCGCAGGTGCCCAAGCAGCTCCTCGTCGGCTACGACGCGCCGGGGGAGGTGGTCGCCGCGGTCCTCGCGGGCCTGCTCGCGCTCGCGGCGCTCGCGGGCCTGCGCCGGGCCCGGGGACCGGTCCGCGCCCTCGCGGCGGTCGCGGCCGCCTCGGTGCTGGTCCCGCTGCTCCTCGTCGTGGCCGGGGACGACTACCTCGTGACCCGCAACCTGCTCGCCGTCGCGGTGCCACTGCTCGTCCTGCTGGCGGTCGGGACCGCGGGCCTGCCGCCGCGGGCGGGGACGGTGGTGGGGGTGGCGCTCGCGACGGTCGGGGCGGCGACCGCGATCGCCGTCCAGGTCGACGACGGGTCGCAGCGGGAGAACTGGCGCGACGCGACCGCGGCGTTTGGTAACGAGGCGACGGGGCGCGGTCGCGCGATCGTCGTGCTGCCGGGCAGCGGGCGCGTCGCGGTCGAGCACTACCTCCCCGGTTCCCGGCTGCTGCGCCGCCCGGAGGTCGTCGACGGCCTCGTCGTGCTCGGCGTGGCCGGCACCTCGGCGGGGGGCCGGACCGACGCGCCCGCCCCGCCCGGGCAGGTCCCCGGCTTCGCCCCGCCGACGGTGCGCCGCGGGAGCACGTGGTCGGCGGCCGCCTACGCGCCCGCCGACCCGGCGGGTGCGGCGGTGGACCCGGGCGCCCTCGGAGCCCTCGGCCCGGGGGCCGTCGTGCTGCTGCAGCGCCCCTGACTTGACACGTTGTCGAGTGTCGTACGCTGGGAGGCATGAGCGAGTTCGATGTGGTGGTCGTCGGCGGTGGATCCGCCGGCTGCGTGGTCGCGGCGAGGCTGAGCGAGGACCCGGGCACCCGGGTGCTGCTGCTCGAGGCGGGACCGCCCAAGCCGAGCAAGGAGGTCCGGATCCCGGCCGCCTTCCCGAAGCTCTTCAAGACCGACCGCGACTGGAACTACGAGACCGAGCCGCAGCCCGGCCTCGACGGCCGCCGCGTGTTCACGCCGCGCGGGAAGATGCTCGGCGGCTGCTCGGCGATGAACGCGATGATGCAGATCCCCGGCCACCACCAGGACCAGGAGGACTGGGTCCAGGAGGGCGCCGAGGGCTGGGGTCCGCGAGAGCTCGCGCCCTACCGCGAGCGCCACAACCGCGCCCAGCAGCCGCGCGCGCCGCGCTCGCTGAACCCGCTCTCCGCGGCGTTCCTGGAGGCCGCGCAGCAGGACGGCCTGCCGCTGTCCAAGCCGCTCACCGGGGACGAGCCCGACGGCGTCGCGGTGACGCCGCTGGCGCAGAGCCGCGGCATGCGCCGCACCGCCGCGGACGCGTACCTCACGCCGGCCAAGGGGCGCCCCAACCTCGAGATCCGCGCCGACGTGCTCGTCGACCGGGTCCTCTTCGACGGCGACCGCCGGGCGACCGGCGTGACCTACCTCGACGCGACCGGCGCGCCGCAGACCGTCCACGCGGCCCGCGAGGTCGTCCTCTGCGCCGGGGCCCTGAACACGCCGCAGATCCTGCTGCGCTCCGGCGTCGGGCCCGCCGACCACCTCGCCGAGCACGGCATCGACGTCGTCCTCGACAGCCCGCACGTCGGCGAGCACCTCCAGGACCACCTCGTCGCGCTCACGACCGCCCGGACGTCGACCCCGACGTCGCTGTTCGCGGCCGAGAAGCCCGCCGAGCTCGTGAAGTTCCTCACCCGCCGGACCGGCATGCTGACCTCGAACGTCGGCGAGATCGCGGCGTTCGTGCGCAGCGACCCGTCCCTGCCCGCCCCGGACTACGAGCTGATCTTCGCGCCCGTCCTGTTCGAGGGGGAGGGCCTCGTCGACGCGGAGGAGCACGGGGTCAGCGTCGGCGTCGTCCTGCTGCGCCCGGAGAGCCGCGGCCGCGTCCGCCTCGCCTCCCGCGACCCCCGCGTCGCGCCCGTCGTGGACCCGAACTACTTCGGCGACCCGGACGGGCACGACATGGCCGTCATGGTCGCCGGCCTGCGCCGCGCCCGCGCAATCCTCGACCGACCGGCCTTCGCCCAGCACCGCGGCAGCGAGCGGCTGCCCGGCGCGCACCTGCAGACCGACGAGGAGCTGGCGGCCGGCATCCGCACGATCGCCCACACGCTCTACCACCCGGTCGGCACCTGCCGGATCGGGGGCGGCGGTCAGGGCGTCGTCGACACCGAGCTGCGCGTGCAGGGCGTCGACGGCCTGCGGGTCGTCGACGCGTCCGTGTTCCCGTCGCTGCCCCGCGGCCACACGCACGGCACCGTGCAGGCGGTCGCCGAGCGCGCGGCGGACCTGATCCGCGGGCGCGTCGCGGTCGCGGTCTGAGCGCGACGGACCGGCGTACCCGCCCGTCCGGGCGGGTACGGTCGCCGCGATGCGCCCGGTCCGTCCCCGCCTGCTGCCGCCGCTCCTACTCGTCCTCGCGCTCGCCGTGCCCGCCCCGGCGGGCGCCGCGCGGTCGATCACGCCGCTCCCGCCGACCTGGCGGGAGGGGCTGAACGTCACCGCGTTCTGGTGGCAGGACCTCTCCGGGCCGCGCTTTCGCACCTGGCTGGGGCGTGCCCGGTCGAGCGCCCGCGCGCGCGAGGTCACGTTCGTGATCCCGTGGTTCCAGTACTTCTCCGACCGCAACCGCAGCGACCACCTCAACGCGACGGAGATCCATCGCTCGCCCGGGGACGCCCGCACCTGCCGGCGGATCGGCAGCAGCTTCACGCGCTGCAAGACGCCCAGCGACGCGGCGGTCGCCGCGGCGGTCCGCCGCGCCCGGTCGCTCGGGCTGCGCGTGGTGCTGCGCCCGCAGCTGGAGGTCGGCCGCAACGCGCGCACCGCGACCGACCGCGACCTCGTCCAGAAGGGGCCGGGGGAGAAGCGCGCGTGGTTCGACAGCTACAAGCGGTTCCTCAGCACCTACGCGCGGATCGCGCGCGACACGGGCGCCGAGGGCCTGGTGATCGGCACGGGGCTGTCGGGCATGACCGACAGCGAGGACGACCGGGCCGAGTGGCGGGCGATCATCGCCGAGCTGCGCTCCGGGGCGCTGATGGGCGACGGGCGCGGCTACCGGGGGGAGCTGACCTACACGGCGGCGTGGGACTCGATCGTCGAGGACGCCAAGGACCCCGAGCAGCACCTGTTCTTCTGGGACGCCCTCGACCTCGTGTCGATCTCCGCCGAGTTCCCGCTGCTCGCCGAGCCGCCCGACCCGACGATCGGCGCGCTCACCGCCGCGTGGGCGTCGTCGACGACGGGCCTGCCCGCCGGGCCCGCCCAGCTCGTGCGCAACATCCAGGCCGAGTACGACAAGCCGGTCGGCCTGAGCCTCGGGTACCTGTCCCGCACCGGCACGGCGGCGTTCCCGGAGAAGTCGGACTATGACCAGCAGCAGGCCGGGGGCGTCGTGCGCGAGTCCGCGCAGGCCCGCCCGGTGCGGGCGGCGTTCGACGTCTGGACGCCGATCGCCTACGACGGCGGCTGGTTCCGCGGGATCAGCTGGAACGAGTGGCCGGCCTCCGGCCGCGGGGGCGTGAAGGACGGCTCGTTCTCGGTCCAGGGCAAGGCGGCGGAGGTCGAGATCTGCCTGCGCCACGCGGGCGTCTTCACGCCGCGCTGCCGGCGCAGCAGCCTGCGCCGCTAGCGCGTCAGCGCAGGTCCTCGGACACGGAGGCGAGCGGGGCGATCCCCTCCTCGCGCTGCGTGCCGCGCGTCTCGCCGGAGAAGCCGAGCTTGGTCAGCCGGGCGATCTCCTGCTCGCCGAGGATGCGGGCGGGGTGCTCGGCCGGCAGGTCGCGGACGAGCTTGGCGATCCGGTTGCGGATCTGCAGCGCGAAGTGCGGGGTGGAGGCCCCCATGAGCTCGCGCACGTCGTCGATCGTGACGTCCGGGACGGAGCCGCGACGGTCGCTGCGCTCGGGGGACTCTGCTTCGCTCACGGGGCGCTCCGGGGGGTCGTCGTGGTGGTGGTGGGAGTGGTGCGGGTCGGCGGCGCCTTGGTGGTCGCCGTCGGCTGCGTCGTGGTGGCCGTGGGCTCCGGTGCGGCGGCGTTCACCGGCGCGATCTCCAGGAGACCGTCGACGGTCGCCTGGACCCCGGTCTCGACGGCCTGGTCGTCACCCACGATCCAGCCGTGATTGTAGACCCCGCGCACGGGGTCCCGGTCGTAGCCGGGCTGGATGTCGAGCAGGAACTGCTCGAGCGGCTTGGGCAGCGCGTCGCCGCGCGCCAGCAGCAGCAACGGGCCGTAGGTGCCGCTGGCCGAGAGCGCGGCGGCGGCACCCGCGTCGGCGGGGCGCCGGGTGCCCGCGAACACGAGCCCGTGGCCGGGATCGGTGATGCCCCAGCCGAACTCGCCGTCGCGGTAGCGCGCGAAGGCGATCGCGTTGGTGACCGGGTCCTGGTCGCCGATCCGCGTCACCGTGCCGGTCGCGCGCAGCGCCTGGTCACCGCCGGCCCGATGACCTTGGACGGCCCGAGCACGTAGATCTTCGGCTTGCTGTGGGTCTTCAGCGCGGCGAGCGTCTCCGCGGGAACCGTCGTGCGCGTGACGAACAGGATCGGGTCACCGGACTTCGCGGCCCAGGCGGCGGCCGGCATCGCGTACTCGGGCGCGTCGCTGCTGACGACGAGCACGCGGCCGGTGTCCGACCCGCGCACCGCCCGCCCGAACGCGTCGAGCGCGCGCGCGATCGCGGCGGGGTTGCGGCCGCCGACGTCGGTGGTCTTCAGGCGGGCCGGACGGAACACGTCGCCGACCCGGACGACCTGCGCGCCGCCGGCCTGCGCCGAGCCCGTCGGGGCGAGCGCCTGCAGCGCTTCGACCGTCACGTCGGGCCCGTCGCCGTCGGAGAGCAGCAGCGGGGCGCGCACCGGGGGGCCATCAGCGAGGCGGAGGCGAGCGCGACGCGCCAGTCCTTCGCGGGCGCGAGCGCGACGGCGGCGGGCCGCTGGCCGCGCTCGCCGCCGGGGTACACGGCCCGGGCGACCGCGGCGGCGATCGTCGGGGCGTCCCCGCCGCCGACCCGCGTCGTGTTCTTCGTCGCGAACGTCGGGAAGCCGAGGTCGGTGGCCGCGTCCTTCTCGTCGCTCTTCGCGCCGACGGCGGGGGCCGCGGTCGTCGATCCCGTGGCAGGACCGTCGCCCTTGCCGCAACCGGCGGCGGCGAGCGCGAGGACGAGGAGGGCGGCGGGCAGGGCGGGACGGAGCATGCTGGCGCGACCATATCCACGACGCCCGTGGCACGCGCCTGTCGGGGCTGCACGGACGCTGGCAGCACGAAAGGCTGCAATCCGTCGTGCAGTTCGCTACGCTGCCGCGAATTGCCGAACCCTGGACGGAACACCAGGGACGGGGGACCCACGTCGTTGGGGCGAATCCGATCGTGATCGGACGCGCTGGTTCTTTCTGCGCGAGCCCGTCAGCTAACCCCGGAGGCCGTCGAAAGAAAGCAGTCCGTCTGTGCTCCGACTCCGGGCATTCCTTCTCATAGCCGTTCTCGCCGGCCTCGCGCTCGTCGTCCCGTCCGGGGCGTCCGCCGCGAAGAAGGGCAAGGCCGCGCAGGAGGAGCAGGCCCCGACGGTCCAGTCCGACGCGTCGGCGAAGGCCGGTGGCGCGGAGTTCGGCACGGTCGATCCGACGAGCTTCCCGACCGTCCCGGGGGACGTCGCGGTGATCGACGAGGACGGCATCGCGTCCGCGCCCGAGAACGCGCCGGACGCGGTCAAGCAGATCATCTGGGCCGCGAACGGGATCGTCGGCCTGCCGTACCGGTACGGCGGCGGCCACGGCGACTTCGAGGACACCGCCTACGACTGCTCCGGCACGGTCTCCTTCGCGCTCGCCGGCGCCGACCTGCTGCGGCGCCCGCGCGACTCGCGCTCGTTCTTCACCTGGGGCAAGGCGGGCCGCGGCAAGTGGGTGACGGTCTACACGGCGTCCGACCACGCGTACATGACGGTCGCGGGCATCCGCCTCGACACCAGTGCCGCGGACGACCGCGGCGGTCTGAAGGGCCCGCGCTGGCGCCCGCTGCGGAAGTCCAACCGGGGCTTCAAGGCGCGCCGGCCGGTCGGCCTGTAGGCGCTCGGCACACCGGGCGCGTCCAGTACGCTCAGGGGGCACGTTCCACCTGAGCCCGAGGAGACCGTATGGCCGGAATGACCGGACGCATGTCCACCGTCATCAAGGCGAAGATCTCGAAGATGCTGGACAAGGCGGAGGACCCCGCCGAGACGCTGGACTACAGCTACCAGAAGCAGCTGGAGGCCCTCCAGAACGTCAAGAAGGGCATCGCCGACGTCGTCACCTCGAAGAAGCGCCTGCAGATGCAGTCGCAGAAGCTCGAGCAGTCCGTCGTGAAGCTCGACACGCAGGCCCGTCAGGCGCTCTCCGCCGGCAACGAGGAGCTCGCCCGCACCGCGCTGGAGCGCAAGCAGCTCGCGCAGACCGAGCTGCAGTCGCTCGACCAGCAGGTCGCCGAGCTCGAGGCCCAGCAGCAGAAGCTGATCGACTCGGAGAAGAAGCTCCGCGCGAAGATCGAGGCCTTCCGGACGAAGAAGGAGGTCATCAAGGCCCAGTACTCCGCTGCGGAGGCCCAGGTCCGGATCTCCGAGGCTGCGACCGGGGTCGGCGAGGAGATGGCCGACGTCGGGCTCGCGATGCAGCGCGCGGTCGACAAGACCGAGAACATGAAGGCGCGCGCCGACGCGGTCGCCGAGCTCGAGGCGGCCGGCACCTTCGAGGACCTCACCCAGCTGGGGGAGGGTGGCGCCGACGACATCGACCGGCAGCTCGCCGAGCTGACGAGCGGCAGCATGGTGGACGACGAGCTCGCGAAGATGCGGGCCGAGCTCGGGGTCGGCGGGGGCGCCGCTCCCGGCCAGCTCGAGGCCGGCGCCGGCGGCGCCGCGGCCCCGACCGGTGACGTGCCGGCGGCCGAGCCCGCGCAGGAGGAGAAGCCGTGATCGTCCGCATCTCCAACGAGGGGCAGTACCGCATCCCCGACGAGCACCAGGGCCCGCTCAACGAGCTCGACAACGCGGTCGTCGCGGCCGTGGAGGCCGACGACGAGGACCGCTTCCACGAGTCCTTCGAGGAGCTGCTCCAGTTCATCCGCACCAACGGGGTCGCGGTCGGCGACGACGAGATCGAGTCCTCGGACGTGATCGTGCCGCCCGCGGACCTCACGCTCACCGAGGCCGCCGCCGAGTTCACCGGTGACGGCCTGATCCCGGACTGATCGCCCGGGCGCGCGTGTGGGCCTCCCGCTCAGGGGAGGCCGAGCTCGCGCGCCCAGCGCTCCTCCCACGCAGGTGGGGCGTACGCGGTCCCGCGCGCGGCGCCGACGGCCAGGACGGCCGTGGCCGGCGCCGTCGCGGTCGCCGACCGGCGCACGGTCGGATCGGGCAGGAAGACGAGGCTGCCGGCCCGGACGTCGACCGTCCGGTCCCCGGCCGTCACCGTCGCGCTGCCGCGCAGCACGACGTACAGCTCCTCGTGGCCGCTCGCGGTCTCGTCGTGCGGTTCGATCAGCGGGTCGCCGACGGCGGCCGCGGTCTGGACGTTGACGCCGAACGCGCCGACGTCGAGGAGGCGCCGGACGGGCGTCCAGGCGGGCACGCCGTCCCACGGCGTGTCGACGGGCGGCGTCTCGTCGAGGTGCAGGACGCGCATCGCGGCGCTCACGAGGTGCGGCGGTCGGGCCGCGGGCGGACGAGGCGTACGCGCCGGGCGCGCCGGGCGACGTCGGCGTGCCGCGCCGCGGCGAGGTCGTGGGTGAGCGACGAGGGGTGGAGCATGGTGGCCTCCCGACCGACCGGTAGGTCGTAACCGGTCTTGCGATGACAGTGGTGACCAACCTAGGTGGCGAGGTGTAACCTGTCAATTGCCCATGGCGGTGACATTTCCTGATGGCGGCCATCACGACGGCTTCTGCGCCCCGGCGGCGCTGGAGCCCGTGCGCGTGTTCGTCAACACGCTTGACCTCGACGCGGGCACCGACGGGCTGACCGATCCCGACGGGCTCGTCGAGGCGCTGCGCGGCACCGTGGGCCTGGCCGCCGAGGCCGTCCCCACGGCGGCCGACGTGCAGGCGGCCCGCGCCCTGCGCGACGCGCTGCGGGCGCTGCTGGCCTGCAACCACGACGGCGGCACGCCCGACCCGTCCGCGGTCCGCGTCCTCAACGCCACCGCGGCGGACGCCGACCTGGGCGTGCGCTTCGCCCCGGAGGGCTGGTCGGTCGTCGCCTGCGGCGTCCCGGGCGTGCTCGGCGCGTTCGGGCGGCTGCTGGCCGTCGTCGCCGCCGCGCAGGCGGACGGCACCTGGACGCGGCTGAAGATCTGCCCGGCCGACGACTGCGGCTGGGCCTTCTACGACGTCTCGCGCAACCGCTCGCGCCGCTGGTGCTCGATGGAGGTCTGCGGCAACCGCGCGAAGGTCCGCGCCTACCGCGACCGCTGAGCGCTCCTAGAGCGGCACGCCCCACAGGGGGAACCAGCGCTCGAGCTCCGGCTCGATCGGCAGGTCGCCGCCGTAGCGGGCCTTCAGCTGCAGCTCGCGCTCGTTGGACCGGGCCTGCTCGCCGCCCGCCGGCACGAACGGGTACCAGGAGCCCCGCTTGATGTTGTAGATCCAGTACAGGGGCTGGCTGCCGTCCTCGTAGGCGAACACCGCGGCCAGCGTGCGGTCGCCGTAGCCGGCGATCGCCAGCGCGTCGTTGACCGCGTGCACGCCGACGACGAGGTCCTCGACGTCGGGGTCCTCGAGGATCATCCAGCGGTAGCCGAACGAGTCGTCCTGCGAGGAGACGGTCGTGCCGGTCTCCTCGCCGGTCCCGTGCAGGACCTCCTCCATCTCCTGGACGACCCGCGAGAAGTCCGCGGTCCCCAGGGACTGGAAGACGATCCCCGCCCGGCCGCGCGCCCGCAGGCCGTCGACGTCCATCGCGATGTGCGCGGTGGACATCGCGAACAGCCGGTCCTTGGCGGCCGGCTGCGCGACCTTCCGCTTGCCGAGCAGGGCGTCGAAGAAGCCCATGTCAGCGGGTGCCCTGGAGCTGCCCCTCGAGGCGCATCAGCGCGTCGATCCGCTTGTCCATCGGCGGGTGCGTGGAGAACAGGCTGCCGATCGCCGACTTCGTCCCCGGAGGGAAGATGTAGAACGCGGCCATCTCGCTGCTCGCCCGCAGGTCCTTCTGCGGGATCCGGTCCATGCCGCCGCTGATCTTCATCAGCGCCGACGCCAGCGCGCTCGGGCGGCCGGTCAGCACCGCGGCGCCGCGGTCGGCCGCGAACTCGCGGTAGCGCGAGAGGGCCTGCATGAGGAAGAACGAGATCACGTACACGGCCAGCGACACCATGATGACCGCGAGGAAGCCCGGGCCGTCGTCGTCGTCGCTGTGCCCGCCGCCGAACATGAAGCCGAACTGCAGGATCATCGAGGCGACCGAGGCGAAGAAGCTCGCCAGGGTCATGATCATCACGTCGCGGTTGGCGATGTGCGCGAGCTCGTGCGCCATGACGCCCTCGAGCTCCGCCGGCGTGAGGAGGTCCATGATGCCGGTGGTCGCGCAGACGGTCGCGTGCTTCTTGGAGCGGCCCATCGCGAACGCGTTGGGCATGTCCGTGTAGGCCACGGCGACCTTCGGCTTGGGCAGGTCCGCCTGCAGGCAGAGCCGCTCGATCATCGCGTGCAGCTCCGGGGCCTCCTGCGGCGAGACCTCGCGCGCACCCATCGCGCGCAGGCCGATCGCCTCGGAGGCGAACAGCTGCAGGAACACCAGGCCGCCGGCGACGACGGCGATGATGACGCCGGACGCACCGGCGGCGAAGAGGACGCCCATGAACACCACGTAGACGGCGCCCAGCAGGAACATCGTCAGGAGCATCCGGGCCTGCAGGCCCGTGTCCTTGCCGAAGGAGGTCGGTCTCATGGGTGGATGGTGACAGGCCCGGCTTCACGATCGGTAAAGGGGACCGACGCGGGCGCACCGACGCGCCCGCAGGCCGCCGCGCAGGACTGCTTGCAGTGGCTCGGGCTCCGCCGGACCGTTGCTAGCGTGAACCGCCGTGCGTCTGCGCCTGCTGCTCGTCTCCGTCCTCCTGCCGCTCCTGCTGTGGGCGGCCCTGCCCGTGCTCTCCAGCGGCGAGGAGCCGACCGCGCGCAGCGCCCAGGCGATCCAGAAAAAGATCGAGGTCACCCGCGGCAAGATCGGCAAGCGCAAGGGCACCGAGCGGGTCCTGTCGCGCGACATCACGCAGTACACGCAGCGGATCGAGAGCCTGCAGGACCGCATCGACCGCTACAACCGTCGGCAGGCCGTCGTCCAGAGCGACCTCGACACGCAGCGCGCCGCGCTCACCCGCATCCAGGCCGACCTGCGCTCCGAGCGCCGTCGCCTCGTGCGCCTCAAGGCGCGCCTGGCCGAGGCGCGCGTCGTGCTCTCCAACCGGCTCGCCGAGCTCTACAAGGCCGACACGCCCGACCTCGTCACCGTCGTGCTGAACGCCGACGGCTTCGCCGACCTCGTCGAGCGCGGCGACTTCCTCGAGCGCATCCACGAGCAGGACCGCACGATCGTCACGCTCGTCAAGAACGCCAAGAAGGACGCCACCAGCACCGCCGCGCGCCTGGACCGGCTCGAGGGCCGGCAGGCGAAGGTCACCAGCCGCATCCAGCAGCGCCGCGACGAGATCGCCCAGATCAAGCAGGCGATCATCGACACGCGCGTCGGCAAGGAGCGCACCCGCGCCGGCAAGCAGGCCGCGCTGACCAAGGTCCGCGTCGAGCGCAAGGACCTCGAGGGGCACCTCGAGGGCCTCGAGAAGGAGCAGGCGAAGATCGAGCGCGCGCTGCGCGGCCCGGCCGCCACGACGCCCCCCGCGGGCGGCTTCAAGGGCAGCGGCGGCCCGCTGTCGATGCCGACCAACGGCACCTTCACCAGCCCGTTCGGCATGCGCTGGGGCCGCCTGCACGCCGGCATCGACATCGCCGCCCCCGTCGGCACCCCGATCTACGCCGCCGACAGCGGCAAGGTCGTGCTCATGGGCCCGACCGGCGGCTACGGCAACTACACCTGCGTGCAGCACACCGCGTCGATGTCGACGTGCTACGCGCACCAGTCCGCGTTCAAGACCTCGGTCGGCGCCAACGTGCGGCGCGGGCAGGTCATCGGCCTCGTCGGCAACACCGGCAACTCGACCGGCCCGCACCTCCACTTCGAGGTCCGGATCAACGGGTCCCCGGTCAACCCGATGGGCTACCTCTAGCCCTCGCCGCCGGTCCGCGTAGTCTTCGGGGCCGATGCAGCCCGAGATCGATCTCCTCGGCCTCCCGCTGAAGACCTTCGGGCTGATGTTCGCCCTCGGGTTCCTGGCGGCCGGCGCCGTTCTGTCCCGCCGCCTCAAGGAGACGGGGCAGCCGGTCGACTGGGCCTACGAGCTGATCTTCGTGGCGCTCGCGGGCGGCCTGATCGGGTCGCGGCTGGCATGGGTGTTCCAGAACTGGGACGAGGCCTCCGACGACCTCGTCGACGCGCTCTTCGGCGGCTCCGGCCTCGTCTGGTACGGCGGCGCGATCGGCGGCGCGCTGTTCGTCTGCGCGTGGGCGTGGCGACGCGGCGTCCTGAACCTGTCGCTGCTGGACCTCTGCGCCCCGGCGCTCGCGCTCGGCTACGCGATCGGCCGGATCGGCTGCCAGATCTCCGGGGACGGCGACTACGGGCAGCCGACCGACCTGCCCTGGGGGATGCCCTACCCGGACGGCACCGTGCCGACGACCGACGACGTGCATCCGACGCCGATCTACGAGACCGTCGCGATGGGGTTGCTGGCCTGGGCCCTGTGGACGCTGCGCGATCGCGTGCGGCCCGGCGCGATCTTCGCGCTCTACCTGCTGTTCGGCGGTCTCGAGCGGTTCCTCGTCGAGTTCATCCGGCGCAACGACAGCGTGCTGCTGGGCCTGACGACCGCGCAGGTCGAGAGCTTCGTGATGATGGTCGCGGGACTCGTCTGGATCGTCGTGCTGCTGCGCGGCGGCGGCCTGCGCGCCGCGGGCGGTGGGGCGGCCTCCGGAGCCCGACCGAGGCCGGCGACGACCTGATGACCGGCGGGCGGCGGTCACCACGGTGGTGGCGCGGGCGGGTGCTCGTGGCCGGAGCCGGGTCGACGGTCGCCCTGATCGCCGCCGTCGCCGCCGTCGGCCTGTTCGGGACCGCCATGGTCGCGTTCGACTCCTGGCCCGCGGCCGACGGCGAGCGCGACCCGGCAGCGCTGCCGCTCGCCCCCGGGCCCACGACCCCGACGGCGACGACCGCCGTGGCCCGCCCGGCCCCGACCGCGCCCGGCCGCGCCCCCGTCGACGCGCGGCCCCGGACGACGTCCGACCGGGCGGCGACGCCGGACCGCCGGGACGCGAGCGCCGCCCCGTCCGCGCCCGCCGCCGCACCCGTGACCGCCGGACCGCGGCCGACCCCCGACCGCCCGACGCGGGGGCCGGCCCGCAGCGCCCGCCCGCGACCCCGGCGGCGGAGCCGACCCCCGCGATCGGCCCGGTCCTCGGTGGCGCCGGTGTCCAGGCGGGCGGCGTCCTCGCCGACACGACCCGCGCGGCCGGCGCCGCGCTCGGCACCGCGCTCGGCGGCCGGCCCGGCGACGCGACGACCGAGACCTCCGACCGTGCCGCGCGCACGGTCGAGCGGGCGGCCGACGCGGTCGCCCAGGCGCTTCAGCGGCTGCCCTGAGCGCCGTCGGCGACGGCCCGGAACCGCCGCGCCACGAACCGCAGTGCGACGCCCTGCAGCTCCGCGTCGTGCTGGATCGACCGGTGGTGCCCGCCCGGGACGGCGATCAGGCGGCTCCCCGGCGCCCGCGCGTGCAGCTCCCGGGAGTGCTCGACGGGCACGGTCTCGTCGCCCTCGGCATGCAGCAGCAGCAGCCGCTCCCCGAGATCGCCGGCCGCGACGTACGGGTCGTGCTCCGCGAGCAGCTGCAGCAGCGGCTCCTCGTCGGCGGCGAAGGCGAACCGTCCCTCCTGCAGCCCGCGGCGCAGCCCGTCCGACGACGCCGGGCAGATCGCGACCACCGCGTCGGCCCGCGCCCCCGCCGCCGCGGTCAGCGCGAACCAGCCGCCCATGCTCGACCCGCGCAGCGCCAGCGGCAGCGGGGCGGGCGCGGCCGGACACCGCTCGGCCACACGGGCGCGGAGGTGCTGCGCCAGCGCGACCACGTCCTCGACCGCGCGGCCGTCCATGGGCCCGTCGCTCTCGCCGTGCCCGCGCAGGTCCACGCACAGCGCCGCGACGCCGACCTCGCGGCACGCGCGCGCGAAGTCCTGGTGGGACTCCTTCGTCGATCCCGCCCCGTGGAGCACGAGCACCGCGCCCGCCGGGACGCGCGGCTCCGCGGGCAGGAACAGCGTGTAGGCGAGCCCGCGGTGCCGCCCGCGTTCCTGCGGCTCGTCGACCGTCACGATGCGTGTCCCGGGGCGTGGCATCCGGGAAGCGTCGCAGGCTGGCATGATCCGCCGCCCATGGCCGCGGCACAGCAGCTCTCGCACGTCTGGCCCCTCGGCACCACGGTCGACGAGCGCGGTCACCTGATTCTCGGTGGCTGCGACGCCGTGGAGCTGGCCCGCGAGCACGGCACCCCCGCCTACGTCGTCGTCGTCGAGGACGTCCGGGCGCGGGCACGCGCGTTCGTCCAGGCGTTCGCCGCGCGCTGCGACGACTTCGAGGTGACGTTCGCGTCCAAGGCGTTCCCGTGCACCGCCGTCTACCGGCTGCTCGCCGGCGAGGGCATCGGCTGCGACGTCGCCGGGGGCGGCGAGCTCGCGCTCGCGCTGCGCGGCGGGTTCGAGCCCGCGCGGATCACGCTCCACGGCAACGCCAAGAGCGAGGGCGAGCTGCGGTTCGCCCGCGAGGCGGGCGTCGGCACCGTCGTCCTGGACTCCCTGCACGACCTCGAGCGGCTCGAGCGCGTCGTCGCCGCCGACGGCCGCGGCCCGCAGACCGTCCTCGTGCGCGTCACCCCCGACGTGCGCGGCGAGACGCACGCCGGCATCTCGACCGGCCAGGCCGACTCGAAGTTCGGGCTCGGCCTCGCCGCGGCCGCCGACGCGATCGCCCGCGCGCAGGCCAGCCCGCACCTGCAGCTCGACGGGCTGCACCTGCACATCGGCTCGCAGCTGCTCGAGCTCGCGCCGTTCCGGGAGGCGGTCCGCGCGATCGCCGGCCTCGGCGACTTCCGCACCTACAACCTCGGCGGCGGCCTCGGCGTCGCGTACACCGCCGACCAGCGGCCCCCGTCGATCGAGGACTACGTCGAGGCGAAGGTCTCCGCGGTCCGCGAGCTGCTCGGTCCCGGCCGGCGGATCGTCGACGAGCCCGGCCGCGCGCTCGTCGCCAACGCCGGCGTGACGCTCTACACCGTCGAGACGATCAAGCAGAACGTCTCCACCTGGGTCGGCGTCGACGGCGGCATGTCCGACAACCTGCGGCCGATGCTCTACGGCGCCCGCTACGAGGCGGTCCTCGCCGACCGCGCCGCCGCCGAGCCGCAGGCCACCGTGAAGCTCACCGGCAAGCACTGCGAGAGCAGCGACGTCATCGTCGACGGCGCGGCGCTGCCCACCCCGCAGGTGGGGGACGTCGTCGCCACCCCGGTGACCGGGGCCTACGGGCACGCCATGGCCAACAACTACAACGGCGCGCTGCGCCCGCCGATCGTGTTCGTCGAGCGTGGCGAGGCCACCGTCGTCGTCCGCCGCGAGACCTACGAGGACCTCTACGCCCGTGACTGCTGAGCCCTTCAAGATCGGCCTGCTCGGCCACGGCACCGTCGGTGCCGCGTTCGCCGAGCTGCTGCCCGAGCGCGCCGACCAGATCGCCGCGACCACCGGCCTGCGCCCCGAGATCGCCGGGGTGCTCACGACCTCCCGCGGGACCTTCGAGGAGATCCTCGCCGACAGCGACCTCGTCGTCGAGCTGATCGGCGGCCTCGAGCCCGCGCGCGGCTACGTGCTCGCGGCGATGGCGGCGGGCAAGCACGTCGTGACCGCCAACAAGCAGCTGCTCGCCCACCACGGCGAGGAGCTGTGGGCCGCCGCGCGCGAGCACGGCGTGCAGCTGCGCTTCGAGGCCGCGGTCGCCGGTGTCGTGCCGGTCATCCGGGTGCTGCAGGAGTCGCTGGCCGCCGCCCACGTCGACCGCGTGCACGGCATCGTCAACGGCACCACGAACTTCATCCTCACGCAGATGGCGAGCACCGGCGCCTCGTACGCCGACGCGCTCGCCGAGGCGCAGCGCCTGGGCTACGCGGAGGCCGACCCGTCCGACGACGTCAACGGCAAGGACGCGGCGGCGAAGATGGCGATCATCGCGCGGCTGGCGTTCGACACCCCCGTGCACCTCGACGACGTCCGCTACGAGGGCATCGAGCAGATCACGCAGGAGGACATCGCCTACGCGCGCGACCTCGGGCTGTCGCTGAAGCTCATCGGGACCGCCGAGCGCGTGGGGGAGGGCATCTCGGTGCGCGTCCACCCCGCGTTCCTGTACGCGGGCCATCCGCTCGCCTCGATCAACGGCTCGTTCAACGCCGTCACCGTCGAGTCGCCTGCGATCACCGAGATCACGATGTCCGGGCCGGGCGCCGGAGGGCCGCAGACCGCCAGCGCGGTGCTCGGCGACGTCATCAGCGCGATGATCCCGCCCGCCTCGACGCCGGAGACGACCCAGCAGCTGCCGGTCGTCGCCGACGCCGAGTCCGCGTTCTACCTGCACCTCGAGGTCGAGGACCGGCCCGGCGTGCTCGCGCAGATCGCGCAGCTGCTCGGCCTGCAGGGCGCGTCGATCAAGAGCGTCGTGCAGCAGGGCACCGGCTCCGGCGCGCGGCTCGTGATGGTCGTGCACCCGATGCTCGAGTCCAAGTTCTTCGCCGCGGTGGACCTCATCTCGCGGCTCGACTTCCTGCGCGGAACGCCCCGAGCGATCCGCGTCCTCGACGAGGAGTTCGCCGCGTGAGCACCACGTACCCGTCCGGTCCGCCCTGCGCCCAGCGCGGCGGCCACGGCCACCCCGGCCTCATCCACCGCTTCCTCGACCGCCTCCCGTTCGAGGCCGACGACCCGATCGTCACGCTCCAGGAGGGCTCCACGCCGCTCGTGCTCGCCGAGCGCGTCAGCGAGATCGTCGGCGCCGAGGTCTACCTGAAGATCGAGGGCGCGAACCCCACCGGCTCGTTCAAGGACCGCGGCATGTGCTGCGCGGTCACGCAGGCCAAGAAGGAGGGCGCGAAGGCCGTCATCTGCGCCTCCACCGGCAACACGGCCGCGAGCGCCGCGGCCTACGCGTCGCGCGCGGGCCTCAAGCCCGCCGTGATCGTGCCCGAGGGGAAGATCGCGACCGGCAAGCTCGCCCAGGCGCTCATGCACGGCGCGCGCGTGATCGCGCTGCGCGGCAACTTCGACGTCGCGCTGCAGCTCGTGCGCGAGCTCGTCGCCGAGCACCCCATCGCGCTCGTCAACTCGGTCAACCCGTACCGGATCGAGGGGCAGAAGACCGCGGCCTTCGAGCTCGTCGAGGAGCTCGGCTCGCTCGACGCGCTGTGCATCCCGGTCGGCAACGCGGGCAACATCACCGCCTACTGGAAGGGTTTCCAGGAGGCCGGGCACAGCCCGATGATGTTCGGCTTCCAGGCCGCCGGGGCGGCGCCGCTGGTCAACGGCGCCCCGGTCGAGAAGCCCGAGACCGTCGCCAGCGCGATCCGGATCGGCAACCCCGCCCGCTGGGAGGAGGCGATGACCGCGATGACGACCTCCAACGGGCGCATCGCCGCGGTGACCGACGAGCAGATCCTCGACGCGTACCGCTTCCTCGCCGCCAACGAGGGCGTCTTCTGCGAGCCGGCCAGCGCCGCCTCCGTCGCGGGCCTGATGGTCCACGGGGCCGGAGACGCCGGCCGGGTCGCCTGCGTGCTCACCGGGCACGGCCTGAAGGACCCGCAGACCGCGCTGGAGCAGGCCGGGGGGTCGTGCCCTGCGAGCCCGAGCTCGCGGCGGTCGAGTCCGCCGTCCTGGGGTAGCGCTCAGGCGCTCAGGCGCTCACCTCCACGCCCTTCCAGAACGCGACGCGGCCCTCGATCTCCTTGGCCGCGTCCTTCGGCGTCGGGTAGTACCAGGCGGCGTCCGCGTTGGTCTTCCCGTCGACGACGACGTTCAGGTAGCTCGCCGTGCCCTTCCACGGGCAGACGCTCGTGGTGTCGGACTCGGTGAACAGCCCATCCGCGAGCGCGGCCCGCGGGAAGTAGTGGTTGTTCTCGACGACGACGGTGTCGTCGCTCTCGGCGATCACGGCGCCGTTCCAGGTGGCCTTCATCGATCGAGGGTACGGAGGACGGGAACCCGGCGGATCGCGTAGCGTGGCGCGCCATGCAGCGTCGCCGCGTCGTCCGCGTCCCCGCCAGCAGCGCCAACCTCGGTCCGGGGTTCGACACCTTCGCGGCCGCGCTCGCGCTCCACGTCGAGGTGGAGGTCCTGGAGACCGGCCGCTTCGCGGTCGAGACCGACCTGCAGATCGCCCGCGACCGGCGCAACCTCGTCGTGCGCGGCTTCGAGCGGCTCGCCCCGCCGGAAGCCTTCACCTTCCGGATCCGGTCGGAGATCCCGCTCTCCGGCGGCCTGGGCTCGAGCGCCGCCGCGTACCTGGCGGGCCTGATGGCCGCGGACCACCTGTTCGAGCTCGACGCCGACCTGCTCGCCCTGGCCACCGAGCTGGAGGGCCATCCCGACAACGTCGCCGCCGCGCTGCTGGGCGGCTTCGTCATCTGCGCCGACGACGAGGCGACCCGGTTCGACCCGCCGACCGGGCTGGAGGCGGTGCTCGTCGTCCCTGAGACGGCGGTCCGCACGAAGGAGGCGCGCGCCGCGCTGCCGGCCGAGGTGCCGATGGGGGAGGCGGTCTTCAACGTCGCCCACGGCGCGCTGCTCACGCTCGGCCTCGCCCGCGGCGACTGGGACCTCGTCGCCCGGGGGCTGGCCGACCGGCTGCACCAGGACCGCCGCGCCCCGCTGTTCCCGCGCTCGGCCGAGCTGCTCGGTCGCGCCCGTGAGCTGGGCGCGCTCGGGGCGACGATCTCCGGGGCCGGACCGACCGTGCTGTTCTGGAGCCACTACGAGCAGACCGGGCGCCTGTTCGAGACGCTGCGCGCCGAGACGGCGGGCTGGGCCGAGGTGCTGCGGGTGCCGTTCGAGGTGCAGGGCGCCCGCGTCAGCGAGCTTTGACGCGCCAACCGTGAGGTGTGCCGTTGCCCCCGTGGCGACGGCCCGTCCCAGGGGCATGACCACCACCAAGATCCGCTCCACCCTCACCACCATCGCGCTCACCGCCGCCGTCGCCCCGGGCGTCGCGGCCGCCGCCCAGGCCGGTGCCGCCCAGGCGCCCGAGGTCGGCAAGCAGCAGACGATCGCGGCCGGCAAGGCCTCCCCGATCGACATCCTCGGGACGTCCGTCAAGAAGGGCACGACCCTGAAGAAGAACCAGAAGATCGTCTTCCGCACCGTCGAGGTCCAGCCGGGGGACACCGCCCGCTTCACGCTGAGCTGCGGGGCGGGCTACGTCCACCGCGGCCTCGCGCCGAGCGAGGGCGGCCCGATCTTCAACCTCGCCCAGAAGCGCAGCGACTACGTCGGCACGCGCGTGGTGAAGCTCCGCGCCGACGGCAAGGCCGGCCGGGACACGCGCGGCACCATGTACGCGCTGTGCAGCCGGTAGGAGCGGCTGACGACGCATGTCCCGACGCGGTGACACGGAGCTCGTCCGCCGGCTGCAGGCCGGCGACGGCTCCGCGTTCGCCGAGCTCGACCGCCGCCACCGCCGGGCGCTCGTCGCGTACGCCCGGCGGCTGCTGCGCTCCGAGCACGACGCCGAGGACGTCGTCCAGGACGCGCTCGTCAAGGCGCACGCGGTCCTGGCCGACCCGTCACGCCCGGCGGTCCGCGAGATCAAGCCGTGGCTGTACACGCTGGTCCGCAACGGCGCGATCGACGAGACGCGGCGGGCCCGGTACGGCGAAGCCGAGCTCCCGGCCGAGACCACCGACCGCGGCGGCGGTGATCCCGCGATGATCCTCACCCGCAAGGAGACCGTCCGGCGGCTGGTGGAGGACATCGCCGCGCTGCCCGACCAGCAGCGCACCGCGCTGCTGCTGCGCGAGCTCGACGGCCGTGACGCGGCCGCCGTCGGCGAGGAGCTCGGCGTCAGCCCCGCGGCGGCGCAGATGCTCGTCGCCCGGGCCCGCGGGGCACTCGTCCGCGCGCGCGAGGCGCGGGACGCCGACTGCCACGACGTGCGCGAGCAGCTGATGCTCGCCCACGAGCGCGGCACCCGACCCGCCGAGCACGCGCTGCGTCACACGCGCGGCTGCCCGGGCTGCACCGGGTACCGCCGCGACCTGCGGCGCGTCGACCGGCGCCTGCGCGCGCTCACCCCGCCGCTGTGGATCCTCCCCGCCGCCCTCGCCGCGAAGCTCGGCGGCGGGGGCGGCGGCAAGGTCGCGGCCGGGGCCGCCGCCGCGACGCTCGTCGTCGCGGGCGCCGGGATCGTGGTCCTCGACCGCGACGTCGTCCGCGAGGGCGAGGCCACGCCGCTGCGCATCCTCGGGGCCGGCGCGGCGACCGGCCAGCGGATCTCCCTCGGCGAGCGGCTCCCGGCCGGGGTCGCCGTGACCTACGCGAAGGTGCAGCTGCCCGCCGGACCGGTCGAGCGCCCGGGCGAGCGCGTCGTGCGGCTCGGCTGTCCGGGACGCATGCGCGCCGTCGGCCTCGCCGTGCCCGACCGCGAGCTGCCGGTCCGCTACCGCTTCGCCCCCGCGATCGACGGCCGCAGCCGCGGCGTCACGGTGACCTTCGCCGACACCGTCCTGGACGAGGCGCTGCGGACCCGCATCGGCGTCGTCTGCAAGCAGCCCGACGCCCTGGGCTCGACGATCGCCGACCCGCGTCGCGCCGGTCCGGGCGAGGAGGCCGGTCGGCTCTGCGAGCGCCAGACGGTGCTGCGCAGCCCCGGCCGCGAGTTCATCGGCAACGTCGTCGCGGGCGACCGCGTCGTGGTGCTGCGCCGCAGTGCCAGCGGCGCCTGGACGCAGATCGAGACCGAGTTCCGGCTGACCGGCTGGGTGCGGACCGCCGCGCTCTGCCCGTGACCCTCAGGCCGGGTCGGGCAGCAGCGCCTTGAGCCGGCGGCGCTGCGCCGGACGGCCGAGCCGGGCGAGCAGCTCGTCGGTCAGGTGCAGGTAGTCGGCGCCGAGGTCGGGGCGGTGGTCGAGGATCGAGGTCGCGCGCTCCGCGGAGTTCGCGTAGGCGATCGACGACCGGATCGTCGTGTCGAAGAGCTTGTCGCCGACGTGCTCCTTGAGCGAGTCGAACGCCTCGCGCGAGTGCACGGTCCGCATGTCGGCGATGTTGAAGAACACGCCGAGCCACTCGAGATCCGGGTTCAGGCCGTCGCGCGCGAGCTCGATCACCTCGAGCGCCTGCTCGACGCCCTGCAGGGCGAAGTACTGCGCCTCCGAGCTCAGCAGTGCGTAGTCGGCCGCGACGAGGGCGTTCACGGTCAGGAGACCCAGTGCGGGCGGGCAGTCGATCAGCACGACGTCGTGGTCCTCGTCGACCGTCTTGAGCGCCTTGCGGAGCGTCAGCTCACGCCCCATCTTGCCCGCGAGCAGGAGCTCGCTCTCGGCCAGCGACAGGTTCGCGGGGATGACGTGGATCGGCGGGACCGGCGGGTCGGCGGGCTCCCCGTGGTCGGGTGCCGGGTGCACGGCGGCGGGCGCCTTCGCGCGACCGGCGAGCACGTCGCCGATCGTCGGCGTCGCGTCCGGGGGCACGTCGAGGTAGTCGGAGAGGTTGCCCTGCGGGTCGAGATCGACCGCCAGGACCCGCAGGCCGGTGCGCCGGAGGACGTCGGCGATGGTGCGGACCGCCGTCGTCTTCCCGGTACCGCCCTTCTGGGAGAGGATCGCGATCTTCTGGGCCACGGGCGGACCCTATCGCGCCCGGTCAGCCGATCGGCACGGCGGTCCCGGTGACGTCGATGCCCGACCCCCGTTCGGCGGGGACGTCCACGACCAGCAGGCTCGGACGGCCGAGGTCGACGCCCTGGTGCAGCGTGAGCCGCGCCGGGACCGCCACGAGCTCCTCCTCCCGCAGGTAGCCGCCGAGCGCCGCGGCCGCCGCCCCCGTGGCGGGGTCCTCGTGGATGCCGCCGGTCGGGAACGGGTTGCGCACGTCGAACACGAGCCCGTCGGGCCGGCGGCGGTGCACGAGCGCGACGGTCACGAGCCCGAGCTCCTCCAGGAACGCGCG
The DNA here is from genome assembly GCF_009707605.1 of Conexibacter sp. W3-3-2. Taxonomy (NCBI): domain Bacteria; kingdom Bacillati; phylum Actinomycetota; class Thermoleophilia; order Solirubrobacterales; family Conexibacteraceae; genus Conexibacter; species Conexibacter sp. W3-3-2. The sequence continues at coordinate 4,704,237 of NZ_WLYW01000001.1, forward strand.
CAGCCGCGGCACGTCGTAGTCCAGCGCCGCCAGGCGCGCCCGCGTGAGCGCCGCGAGCACGAGGTGGCGGGCGCCGGCGTCGGCGATGCGCGGCGGCAGGCGCGGGTCGAGGTCCGTCGGGTCCCACCGCAGCGCCGCCAGCGCCTCGTGCAGCTGCGAGCGGGAGACGAGGTCCACGCGCGGGGGCACGCTCGTCAGCGTCGCGCTCGGCGGCGCGCCTGCGGCGCCCGGCGTCGTGCGCACGACCACGCGGCCCGCGACGGTGTCGAGGTCGAGGCGTCCCGGCCCGTGGCGCTCGGCGTGGGCGACCGCGGTCGCGATCGTCGCGTGCCCGCAGAACGGCACCTCGATCGACACCGAGCCGCCCGAGAAGTATCGAACGCGCAGGGCGCCGTCCTCGCCGGGCACCACGAACGCGGTCTCGGGGTGGCCGAGGTCGGTGGCGATCATGCGCATCGCGGCCTCGTCGAGGCCCCGCGCGTCGAGGACCACGCCGGCCGGGTTGCCTCCCGTTGGCGTGGTCGTGAACGCGGCGTAGCGCAGGATCTCGGTCACCGGGCGAGTCTAGGACCGCCCGGGGACCGGCGGGCGCCACTGCGGGCGCCCGAGCCCGGTCAGGCGCTGCCGGCGCTCGCCGCGGCCGCGCCCGACGCCGCGTGCACGGCGGTGTCGACGAACATCAGCCGGTGGCGGCCGACGACGAGCTCGTCGCCGTGGCGCAGGACGCGCCACTCGACCCGCTCGCCGTTGACGAACACGCCGTTCATGCTGCGGTCGTCGACCACCCGCACGCCCTCGTCCTGGCGGACCAGCAGCGCGTGGCGCCGCGAGACGGTCGGGTCGTCGAAGCGCACGTCGGCGGTCAGGCTGCGCCCGATCTTCACGTGCTCGGCGTCGAGGGTCACCACGCGCACGTCGTCGCCGTCGCGGAACGCCAGGTAGGTCCCGGGGGTGGGGGCGTGCTCGACGGCCGCCGCGACGAGCAGCTCACGCTCGCGCTGGTCGTCGCCGCCGGCGTCCTGCCGCAGCCGTTCGCCGAAGAGCGACGTCCGCGACACCTGGGTGCTGCCGCACTCGGGGCAGGCGGGGACGTCGGCGGAACGGGCCAGCGGGCCCACCGCGCCGCACTTCTCGCACCGGAACGTGCCGTCACCGGCGATCGTGCCTGTCGTGAATGACTCCATTGCGACTCCTCGGACGGGACTGGGGACGGGGCGCTTCTTCGGAGACCGCTCCACCGAGTGCGGTGTCGCGAGCGTAGGCGCCCAACCTTCTGGGGCCCTAAAGCCGCCTGCTTTGCGGTGCATCCGCTTGTGCGAACGCCCCGGTCGGCCGGCCCCCTCGTCCTTCCCGGGGCGGCGCCCGTCGAACCATCCGCGACCTGCGGGCGGATCCGTGCAGGGGAAGGGGACGACCGTCCCGGCGGCGAACCCCACGGCATGTTCCGACCGCTGCTGGGCCTCTCCGAACGGGATCTCGAGCGGCAGCTGCTGCGCAACAGCGTGGGGCGGCTGCGGGCCGACCGCCACGCCTGCGCGGACTGCGGCCGCACGCCGCTCGTCGGCGAGCACGTCCACCTCTACGGGAGCCGTACCGTGTGCCAGCTGTGCCGGCCGCACCGCCGCGCCGAGCCGGAGAGCACGGTCGTCGTGCACCACAGCGAGCGCGGCCAGGCCGTGCGCCTGCGCGCCCGCGCGCTGTAGCGCCGGGGCGTCCGGGTGCCCGCCGCGCGGCGGGCCGGGGGACGGGCGCACTAGACTGCCCGGCGTGGATCCCGTCAGCACCAGCACCGTCGTCTCGCGGCCGATCGAGGAGGTCTACGAGTACCTCCTGGACATCGCCAACCACCAGGAGTTCACCGACCACTACCTCGTGGACTGGCACCTGACGCGCGAGGACTCCTACGGCGTCGGGGCGGGCGCGCGCTTCAAGATCAAGATGCGCGGCAACCGGTTCCCGTGGATGGACGTCACGATCGCCGAGGCGGTCCGGCCGCACCGGATCGTCGAGGTCGGGCGCACGGGCAAGTTCAACCGCATCCGCACGGTCGGGGTGTACGAGCTGACGCCCGGTCCCGGCGGCTCCACCCGGGTCACGTTCACGTCGGAGACCGAGCCGAAGCTGCTGACGGACAAGTTCCTGGAGTCGCTCGGCGTGCGTGGCATGGTGAAGCGCAAGAACGCCAAGGCGCTGCGGCGGCTGCAGTCGATCCTCGAGGACGGCCGCGACCGCGGTCAGCGCACGACGATCAGCGGCGGGGCGCGCAAGCCCGCCTCGAACTTCCGCCTCTAGGCGCGACGGGCCACCGGGCGCCGATCCGCGCGGACCTTCATTAGACTCACGCGCCGTGACTCGTCGACTTTCCGCACTGGCGGCCGCCGCCACCCTGAGCCTCTCCTTCGCCGCCTGCGGCAGCGACAAGAAGGGCGAGACGTCCGAGGGCGAGACCGAGGGCATCCAGGTCACCGTCGGTGACCTGCAGTACCAGGTGCAGATGTCCCGCGTGCTCAACCCGTCCGAGGTCGAGGACAAGGGCCTGCTCCAGGGCGTGCCGATCGCGAAGCAGACGCTCCCCGAGGGCGCCGAGTGGTTCGCGGTCTTCGTCCAGGCCCGCAACAACCGGGACGAGCCGCACGCCTCGGCCGAGAAGTTCGTCATCGAGGACACCCTCGGTGCGGAGTTCGAGCCGATCGAGGTCGACAACCCGATCGCCTACAAGCCCGAGGTCGTGCCCGCCGACGGCATCCTGCCGCCCCCGGACTCGGTCGCCTCGTCGTTCAACACGAACGGCTCGATGCTGCTCTTCCAGATCACCCGCGCGGCGCTGGAGAACCGGCCGCTCGCCTTCGTGATCGAGGATCCCGAGGATCCGGCCAAGCACGCCGAGGTCGACCTCGACATCTGATCGTCGCGCGGACCGCGCGCGTCGCGGTCCCGCACGCGCCGCCCTCCCGGCGGCGCACCCGGCCGGACCTCAGCGGTCCAGCGCCGCCTGGATGACCTGCCGCGCCACGGGCGCGGCGGTGTCCCCGCCGGCTCCGGCGCGCACGAGCATGACGCCGACGGCGACCTCGGGCTCGCCGGCGGGCGCGTAGGCGGAGAACCACGCGTCGGTGTCCGTGGGGTCCGCCTCGTCGCTGCAGGACTCGGGGTTGTTCTCCTCGGTCGGCTCGCAACGCTTCGTCGTCTCGAGCTCGGCCGTCCCGGTCTTGCCGGCGACCTTGACGCCCGGGATCGCGGCGAGCGTCCCGGTGCCCTCGCGGACGACCGCGAGCATCAGCTTCTCGACCGTCCGCGCGACCTCGGTGCGCGTCACCCGCGTCGTCGGCGCGGCGCGCTGACGCTCGTCGTAGAGCAGCGACAGCCGCGGCCGGCGGCCGCGCAGCCCGATCGTCGCGGCGACCGTGCCCATCGTCAGCGCGGTCGCCTGCACGCGCCCCTGCCCGATCGCGGAGGAGCCGACGGCCAGGGCGTCCCCGATCTCACCGGCGGCGGGGATCGTGGGGATCGCGGCGCCCGGGATGTCGGGCTGGCGGTTGAAGCCGAAGCGCTCCGCGATGTCGACGAGCTTCTCGGCCCCGAGCTGGGCGCCCATCGGGGCGAACACCGAGTTGCACGACTCCGCGAACACCTGGGTGAGCGTGCCGCCGCACGCCTCGCCGTTGGCGTTCTCGAGCTCGACGCCCTCGAGCGTCGTGAAGGTCTCGACCGGGTAGCTCGACGACAGGTCGGCGATGCCCTGCTCGAGGCCGCCCGTGACCGTGATGATCTTCATCGTCGACCCGGGTGGCTGCAGGCCGCTGAACGCGATCCCGGCGAAGGCGAGCACCTCGCCGGTACGCGGGGCGATCGCCACGACGCCGCCGAGCCGGTCGGCCAGCGCGGTGACCGCCGCGCGCTCGACGGGGATCGAGATGCTCGTGCGCACAGGGGCCGCCGCGCGCGGCTCGGTCCGTGCGAGGACCGTGTCGCCGGCGCGCAGCGTGCCGCCCGGCGTGCCGGCCAGCTGGATGTCGAGCGCCCGCTCGAGGCCGTTCAGCCCGACCGTCGCGTCGCTCGGCCAGCCGCGCTCACGCAGTTCGTCGCGGCGCTCCGCGGGCGCCTCCCCGACCCGTCCGACGACGTTGATCGCCACGTCGGGCACGTCGGAGGTGCGGTCCGGGCCGGTGGCCAGCGGCGTGTTGTCGCGCGCCAGGATGTCGGCGCGCGGCGGCATGCGCGTCTCACGGCGCAGCTTCGCGCCCGGGGTGAGTCCCGGGAAGGCGTGCTCGCGGCCCCAGGCGATGCGCGCGTCCTCGCCCTCGCCCTCGACCGGCAGGGTCATCGGGCGGGTGATCGTGCCGAAGATGCGGGTGCGCACGACGACCGGCACGACGTAGGACCCGTCCTGCTCGCGGACCTCGCCGGTGCGCAGCGTCACCGCGGTGGCCGTCTCCCGCGCCGTCCGGTAGGCGGCGGAGAACTGCTCGCGGGTGAAGCGGTCCCGCGACGCGGCGCTGAGGTCCCGGTACATCGCGGCGTAGTCCCCGCGCGACCAGGCGGCCGCGAACCGCTCGACGAGCGTGCGCTCCTGTGGCACGTGCGCGGCGCCGACGACGAGGCCGCCGCCGAACGAGGCCGCCCCCGCGACGAACACGACCACCGCGACGGTGCGACGGCGGCGCTGGGCGGCGGAGCCCGCGCGGCGCGCGGGGGCCTGCCGTGCGGGCGCACGGCCGCGGGACTGACCGGACCTTCCCTGCCGATCGTTCATTGCGCGCGGGAGAATAGGCGACGGAGCGGCCCGCACGACGCCGGTCGCTCCGCGCGGGCCGTACGCTTGGCGCGCGCATGACGACGATCGACGTGATCATCCTCGGGCTCACGGTCCTGATGGCCGCCTTCGGCTGGCGGCAGGGGTTCGTCGTCGGCGCGCTGTCGCTGGCGGGCTTCGTCGTCGGGGCGATCATCGGGACGCGCCTCGGCCCGCAGCTCCTGAGCGAGGGCAGCAGCTCCCCCTACGCGCCGATCTTCGGCATGGGCGGCGCGCTGCTCGGTGGCGCGATCCTCTCGACCGGCCTCGAGGGCCTCGGATGGCGGCTGCGCCAGGGCCTGCGACTGCCGGGCCTGGCGGCCGTCGACGGCCTGCTCGGCGCGGCGCTCGCGGCGTGCGTGGCGCTCGGCATCAGCTGGGTGGCGGGCGCCGTCGCGCTGCAGACCCCGGGCGCCCGCGAGCTGCGCGCCGACATCCAGCGCTCGGCGATCCTCAAGGAGCTCAACGCCGTCCTGCCGCCCTCGGGGCCGCTGCTCAACGCGCTCGCGCGGTTCGACCCGTTCCCGCAGCTCGACGGGCCCGCACCGCAGGTCCCCGCGCCCCGCGCCGCGATCGCCCGCGACCCGCAGGTCCGCGCGGCCGCCGCCAGCGTCGTGCGCGTCGTCGGGACCGCGTGCGGCCTCGGGGTCACGGGCTCCGGCTGGGTGGCCTCCGACGGGATCGTCGTAACCAACGCCCACGTCGTCGCCGGTCAGGAGGACACGGCCGTGCAGCGGCGCGGGGAGGGCGAGAAGCTCGACGCCGAGGTGATCGGCTTCAGCGCCCGCGACGACATCGCGATCCTGCGCGTCCCCGGCCTCGGGGCGCCGGCGCTCCCGATCGCCGACGAGGCGCCGCGCGGGCGTGCCGGCGCGGTCCTCGGCTTCCCGGAGAACGGCCCCTACGACGTGCGCGCCGCGCGGCTGGGGGAGACCGAGCGGGTCCTCTCGCCGGACGCCTACGGCCGCGGGCCGATCCGCCGGACGATCACGTCGTTCCGCGGCACCGTGCGGCCCGGCAACTCGGGCGGGCCGCTGGTCGACGCGCGCGGTCGCGTCGCCGCCACGGTCTTCGCCTCGACCCGCGGATCGTCCCCGCGCGGCGGCTTCGCCGTCCCCAACGACATCGTGCGCGACCTGCTGCGCGGGGCCGACGGACCGGTCGGCACCGGTCCCTGCGCGCCGTAGCGTCCGGTCGGCGCCGCCGGAGGGGTCCGGGCCGCGACGCGCTACTGTGCGCCGTCCATGGGCAAGACCCTCGTCATCGCGGAGAAGCCGTCGGTCGGGCAGGACCTCGCCCGCGTGCTCCCCGGGCCGTTCCAGAAGCACACCGGCAGCAGCGGTGAGCGCACGGCCCGCTGGCTCGAGGGTCCCGAGCACATCATCACGTGGGCCGTCGGCCACCTCGTCCAGCTCGCCGAGCCCGACGAGTACGACGACAAGTTCAAGAAGTGGCGGATGGCCGATCTGCCGATCGTGCCCGCGAAGTTCAAGCTCATCGTGCGCGACGAGCGCAGCCAGAAGCAGATGAGCGTCGTCAAGAAGCTCCTGAACTCCGCCGAGGTCGACCTCGTCGTCAACGCGTGCGACGCCGGCCGCGAGGGCGAGCTCATCTTCCGCTACCTCTACGAGCACGCGAAGGCGAAGAAGCCCACCAAGCGCCTGTGGCTCTCGTCGATGACGAACCAGGCGATGAAGGACGCGCTCGCCAACCTCCGCGACGGCGAGGAGATGGAGCAGCTCGCCGACGCCGCCCGGTCGCGCTCGGAGGCGGACTGGATCGTCGGCATGAACGCGACGCGCGCCGCGACGATCCGGCTGCGGTCCTCGTTCGACGGCGCGGTCTCGCTCGGTCGCGTGCAGACCCCGACGCTGGCGATCATCGCCCGGCGCGAGGAGGAGATCCGGGCCTTCGTCCCCGAGAAGTACTGGCTCGTCGACGCGAAGTTCGCCACCGACGACGGGCGCCGCTACGAGGGCCGCTTCCACGAGGGCGCCAAGCCCCGAATCCCGGACGCCGACACCGCGAAGGCGATCGTCGACGCCGTCCGCGACGGCCGCGGCACGATCACGAAGCTCGAGAAGACCAAGCGCACCGAGAAGGCGCCGCTGCTCTACGACTTGACGTCGCTGCAGCGCGACGCGAACACCCGCTTCGGGTTCAGTGCCCGCCGCACGCTGGGCGCCGCGCAGCGCTGCTACGAGGAGCACAAGGTCCTCACCTATCCGCGAACCTCGTCGCGGTACCTGACGAGCGACATGATCGGCGAGCTGAAGGAGATCGCCGAGAAGGTCGGCAGCGGCGCCGAGTACACGACCGCCGCCCGCTACGTCATGGGCCTCGACGTGCTGCCGCTCGGCCGGATCGTCAACGACGAGAAGGTCGGCGACCACCACGCGATCATCCCGACGAACAGCCCGCACAACGTCGCGAAGCTCGACGGCGACGACCTGAAGATCTACGACATGGTCGTCCGCCGCTACCTCGCCGCCTTCCACCCGGAGGCCGAGTTCGAGAACACGCGGATCGAGACCACCGTCGCCGAGCGGGTCTTCCGCACACGCGGCAAGGTCCTCATCGTCCCGGGCTGGCGCCGCGTCTACGGCGAGATGCCCGAGGGCGAGCGCTCCGCCGAGCAGGAGGACGAGGGCCGCGACCAGACGCTGCCGAAGCTCGTCAAGGGCGAGGAGGCGGGCGTCACGCACGTCGAGTCGCTGGAGAAGGAGACCAAGCCGCCGCGGCGCTACACCGACGCCTCGCTGCTCGGTGCGATGGAGACCGCGGGCAAGCTCGTCGACGACGAGGAGGCCCGTGAGGCGATGAAGGAGTCCGGCATCGGCACGCCGGCGACCCGCGCCGCGATCATCGAGCGCCTCATCGACGTCGGCTACGTCGAGCGTGACGCCCGGTCGCTCGTCGCCACCGAGAAGGGCCTGAACGTCATCCGGCTGCTCGGCGACCACCAGCTGACCTCCCCGTCGCTGACCGGCGACTGGGAGCACCGGCTCGAGCGGATCGAGTCCGGCGAGGAGACCCGCAAGGCGTTCATGGCGGACATCGCGAAGTTCGCGGGCGCCACCGTCGGCGAGCTCGACACGAAGCTCAAGGACGTCAAGATCCCGCGGGCGGACCTCGGACCCTGCCCGGTCTGCGGGCAGCACATCATCGAGAACCGCAAGGGCTTCTCGTGCTGGTCGCGCGAGGACCCGGGCTGCGGCTTCGTGATCTGGAAGGGCAAGGCCGGCAAGCAGCTGCCCGCCGCGGTCGCGCGCGAGCTCATCGCCACGGGCCGCACCGCCCGCCCGGTCACCGGCTTCAAGGGCCGCTCCGGCCGCTCGTTCCGCGCGAAGCTCGCGCTGATGCAGAACGAGGAGGGCCGCTGGCGCGTCGAGTTCGACGAGCCCTGGGCCAAGGAGGGCGCCAAGCCCCCGGAGACCGACGAGGCCGAGGTCCAGGCCAACGCCGAGGCTGCGGCGAACGCCGCCGCCGCGGCGCGCCCGGCGGACGACGCCGCCGCCTGATCCGATCCGGGCCGCGCCCGGCCCGGCCGCCGTCAGGTCGTCGGGTCCGGCTGCGACCCTGGGTGGTCGTGCCGCTGCAGCTCGTCACCGGTCCCGCGAACGCGGGCAAGGCCGCCGTCGTCCTCGACGCGTTCGCCGCCTGGGCGCAGGCGGGGCGCGCGCCGCTGCTCGTCGTCCCGACCGTGGCGGACGTCGCGCGCTACCGGCGCGAGCTCGCCGAGCGCGGGCTCGTCTACGACGCGACCGTCCTGCGGTTCGACGGCCTGCTCGGCCTCGCCGCGCAGCGCGCAGGCGTGCGCGGGGAGCCCGTCCGCGGGCTCGCGCGCGAGCGGGTCGCCGCCCTCGCGCTGCGGCGCGCCGACCTCGGGGAGCTCGCGCCGCTGGCCGCCGCCCCCGGCTTCGTGCGCGCCTTCCTGGGGCTGTGCGACGAGCTCGGCGAACGGGGCCTGACCCCGCAGCGGGTGCACGTGGCGTTCGACGCCTGGGCGCGCGAGGAGCCGGGACGCGCCGCCTACGCCCGGGCGCTCGCCACCGCGTACGGGTCCTACCGACGGCTGCTGGGGCGGCTCGGGCGCCGCGACCCCGCCCTGCAGGCCGCCGCGACGCTCGACGCGCTGCGGACCGACCCGCACCGCTGGGGCGCGACACCGGTCGCCCTCTACGGCTTCGACGACCTCACGGCACTGCAGCTCGACGCCGTCGACGCGCTCGCGGTGCGCTGCGGCGCCGAGCTCGTCGTGTCGCTGCCCTACGAGGCCGGCGCCGCGCGCGCCGCGTTCGACGGGCGCCATGCGACCGCCGCGCGCCTCGCGGAGATCGCCGCGGGCGCGACGCTCGCGCTCCCCGCCAACGCCGGCTACTACGCCGACGGGGCGCGTACCGTCCTGCACCGGCTCGAGCGCGGCCTCTTCGAGCCCGACGCCGCGCGCGCCGGGACCGACAGCGGCGTGCTGCTGCTGCGCGGCGGTGGCGCGCGCGAGGAGCTCGAGCTCGTCGCCGCGCACGTGCGGCTGCTGCTCGCGCGCGGGGTGCCCGCCGACGAGGTCGCGGTGGCCGTGCGCCGCCCCGAGGCGGTCGCGGCGCTCGTGGAGCGTGTGTTCGCCGCGGCCGGGGTCCCCGTCTCGCTGCAGCGCGAGGTCCCGGCCGGCCATACCGCCCCCGGGCGTGGGCTGCTCGGCCTGCTGCGCGCCGCGACCGGTGGGGCGGGTGCGAGCAGCGAGGACCTCGTCGCCTGGCTGCGCACGCCCGGGTTCGTGACCTCGGTCGCGCTCGTCGACCGCCTGGAGGCGGAGATCAGGCGCGACGGGCTGCGCGAGGTCGCGGCGGCACGGGCGCGCTGGGAGGCGCTGACGCCGACCTTCCCGCTGACCGAGCTCGACGCGGTCGCCGCCGCCGCCCAGGAGGGGGGCGAGGCGCTCTGCCGGCGCCTCGTCCGGACCCTCGACCGCCAGCGCGCCGCCGGGCCGCCGCGCCAGGCCGGTGCGCCCTGGGCGCCCCCGACCGCGACCGAGACGCTCGACGCGCGGGTCACCGCGCAGCTCGCCGCCGCGCTCGAGGACCTCGCGACGCTCGCCGCCGAGGATCCCGAGCTCGTCCCCGACCCCGACGGGCTGGCCGCGCTGCTCACCGCGGTGGGCGTCCGCGTCGGCGATCCGCCCGGGGACGGCCGGGTGGTCGTCGCCGACCCGCTGCAGCTGCGCGCCCGTCGCGTGCGCGCGCTGTTCCTCTGCGACCTGCAGGAGGGCTCGTTCCCGGCGGCGGCGCGTCCCGACGCGCTGCTCGGCGACGCGGAGCGCCGCGCGCTCAACGCCGCCAGCGGCCTGGGCCTGCGGCTCACCGGGCCGCAGGACGCCGCCGGGCGCGAGCGCCACCTGTTCTACGCGGCGGTGTCGCGGCCCGAGGCGCTGCTCGCGCTCTCCTGGCACGCGGCGGACGACCGCGGCAACCCGGTGGTCCCGTCCCCGTTCCTCGACGACGTCCTGGACCTGCTGCCCGCCGACGCGCCGACCCGGATCGTGACGCGGGCGCTCGGCGCGGCGGGCTTCGACGGCGCGCTGGCCACGACCGACCGCGAGCGCGCGCTGGCGGCGGCCGGCCGGCGGGTGGGGGAGACGCCCGCGCCGATCCCGCCGCTGCGCGACCCCGGGGTGCTCGCGGAGCTGGCGGGCCGGGAGGTCTGGTCGGCGTCGTCGCTGGAGACCTGGCTCGCCTGCCCGGTGCGCTGGTTCGTCGACCGCCTCCTGCAACCCGCGGACCTCCTGCCCGAGCCCGAGCCGCTCGGCCGCGGACGGCTCGCGCACGCGGTGCTCGAGCACGTGTTCACCGCCCTGCGCGACGCGCGTCCCGGCCCGCTGACGCCCGCGCGTCGGGAGGAGGCGCGCCGGCTCGTGCACGAGGCGCTCGAGGTCGAGGGCGCCCGCCACCGGCTGAGCGTGGACCCGCAGCGCGACCGCATCGCCCGGCGCCGCGTCGAGGCGGACCTGCTCGCGCTCGTCGACCACCTCGCCGACGCGAGCTGGCGCTACCGGCCCGCGCACTTCGAGCTCGGCTTCGGCGGCCGGGACGACCCGTGGCCCGCGGTGGAGGTCGCGCCCGGCCTGCGGCTCAGCGGCCGGATCGACCGCGTCGACGTCGACGCCACGGGCACGCGCGCGATGATCGTCGACTACAAGGGCGCCACCGCCTACCCGGCGAAGGAGTGGCTGCCCGACGGGCGCATCCAGGTCGCCCTCTACGCGCGCGTCGTCGAGCAGCTGCTCGACGTCGAGACCGTCGCGGGCGTCTACCAGCCGACCGCGCGCCCCCGGGACGCCCGCGCGCGCGGCGCCGAGCGCGACGACGCCGGGACCGGGGCGCTGCGCGACGCGGACCTGCTCGGAGCCGACGAGTACGCGGCGCTCATCGGCGAGGCGGCGACGCTCGCCGGCTGCGCGCTGCAGGAGATCCGCGCCGGCCGGCTCGAGCCGCGCCCCGCGACCTGCGGCTTCCGCGGGGACGGCTGCCAGTACCCGTCGATCTGCCGCTGCGAGGCATGACCGCCGTCCCCCTGCACGACCCCGAGGGCCGGCCGCTGGGCCGCGGTGGCCTCGCGTTCACCGCCGAGCAGGCGGTCGCCGTGCTGCGTCGCGAGGGGCCGATGCTGCTCGCCGCCAACGCCGGCTCGGGGAAGACCGCCGTCCTGGCGGAGCGCTTCGCCCGCGCGGTCGTGGAGGACGGCCTGGACCCCGGCTCGCTGCTGGCGATCACCTTCACCGACAAGGCGGCCGGCGAGCTGCGCCACCGGATCCGTCTGCGGCTCGCTGAGCTGGGGGCGCAGGAGGCGGCGCGCGCCGCCGACCAGGCGTGGATCTCGACGATCCACGGGTTCTGCACGCGGGTGCTGCGCGCGCACGCCGCCGCGGCCGGCGTGGACCCGGCGTTCGAGGTCCTCGACGAGAGCGTCGCCCGGCGGCTGCGCGCCGACGCGTTCGACGCGGCGCTCGCCGCGGTCCTCGACACCGCCGACCCGGTGATGCTCGCGACGGTCGCGACGTGGGGGGCGGACCGCCTGACCGACGCGGTCCTCGAGGTCCACGACGCGCTGCGCAGCCGCGGGCAGCGCCACCCGCGGCTGCCGGCCGCCGTCCCGCGACGGACCCGCGCCGCGGCCTGCGGCGCGCTGGCCGCCGCCCGGGACGCGCTGGCCGCCGAGCTCGCCGCCGCCCCGGAGAACGCGACCGTCCTGCAGGTCCGTGACGCGCTCGGCCGCTGCGCGGAGGTCCTCGAGCGCGGCGGCGACCTCGGGGACGTGACGGTGCGGGAGCTCGGCGCGCCCCGCCGCGGCAGGGCGCTGCAGACCCCGGCGGCCGACGCCTACCGCGACGCCCTCGCCGCGCTGCTGGAGGTCCACGACGACGAGGAGGGCGTCCGTCACCACGCGCTCCTCGACGCGCTCCTGCGCGACTTCTCCGCGCGCTACGAGGCGGCGAAGACCGCGCGCGCCGGCCTCGACTACGACGACCTCGAGCTCGTCGCCCGCGACCTGCTGCGCGACCAGCCCGCGATCGCCCGTCATCTCGCGCAGCGCTTCGGCCGCGTGATGGTCGACGAGTTCCAGGACACGAACCCGCGCCAGCTCGAGCTGCTCGAGCTGCTGGGCCACGAGGACCTGTTCGTCGTCGGGGACGCGCTGCAGTCGATCTACGGCTTCCGCCACGCGGACGTCCGCGTGTTCCAGGAGGCCCGCGCCCGGCACCGCATCGCGGGCACGGAGGCCCAACTGCGCACGAACTGGCGCACGGCGCCCGAGATCCTCCGCACGCTCGACCACGCGCTCGGCCACGGGCACGACGACTACACCGGCTTCGTCGCCGGCCGGGCCGACGCGGCGCAGGCCGGTCGTCCCGCCACCTCGCTGCTGCTCGTCGACGCCGCGGTCGCGGAGGACCCCTCGCCGCAGGACGAGGATGCGCTCGCCGCGGTCGTCGCCGGGCTGCCCGCGGGCACCTCGGTGCCGACCGCGCTCGAGGCCCGCGCGGTGGCCCGCTGGGTCCGGGCGGGGGTCGACGCGGGCGAGCACGAGCCGCAGGACGTCGTGCTGCTGCTGCGCGCCGCGACCGACATGCCCGTCTACGAGCGCGCGCTGGAGCTCGAGGGCCTCTCGACGCTCGCCTCGGGCGGCCGCGGGTTCTGGCTGCGCCAGCAGGTCCAGGACCTGACCGCCTGGCTCGCGGCGCTGGCGAACCCGCAGGACGGGCACGCGGTCCTCAGCGCGCTCGCCTCCCCGCTCGGGGGGATCGACCCGGACGGCCTGGCGATCTGCTCCTCGGTCGCGCGACGCGGCACCGCCGGGGACGTCTGGCGGCTGCTGGACGAGACCTACCCCGACCCGCCTGCCGTGCCGGGCACGCCGTCCCCGGCGGCGGCGGACCTGCGCCGCCGCGTCGACGGACCCACCGACGTGGCGCTCGCCGCGTTCACCGCACGGTTCCGGGCGGCACGCGAGCGGCTGCCGTGGCTGGGCCTCGACGAGCTGATCGAGCGGGTCGTGCAGGAGACCGGCTACGACGCGCACGTGCTCGCGCTCCCCGGCGGGCCGCGCCGGCTGGCGAACGTCCACAAGCTCATGCGCCTGGCGGCCGAGCACGAGGCGCTCGCCGGCCGCGACCTGCGCTCGTTCATCGACCGCGCCCAGGAGGAGGCCCAGGCCCGCGCGCGCGAGCCCGAGGCCCCGGTCGAGCTGCCGGGGATCCCGGCGGTGCGGCTGATGACCGTGCACGCCGCGAAGGGCCTCGAGTTCCCCGTCGTCGTCGCCTGCGACCTGGCTCGCACCGCGCCCGCGGTCGGGCCGGACGTGCTCGTCGACGGGGACCGGCTCGGGCTGCGGGTCCCGCGACACGGCGGCGACTCGGGCCGCGCGTTCGCGTTCACCGAGCTCGACGCCGAGCGCGCCGCGGCGGCGGAGTCCGAGGAGCGGCGCATCCTCCACGTCGGCCTCACGCGCGCGGAGCGGCGGCTGGTGATGAGCGCCGTGGCCAAGCGCCGCCGCGACGGGGACATCGAGGCCCGCAAGCCCTCGGGCTGGATCGCCGAGGGGGTGCTGGGCAGCCGCGTGCCGCCCGCCGAGCTGCTGGCCGAGGGGCGGCTGCTCGTCGGCCCCGGGGTCGACGACCCCGTGCGGGTCGACGTGCGCTGGATCGACGCCCGCGCCGCCCGCGCGGTCCTGCCGCCGGCGGACGCGGCGCCGCTGACCGCCGGGTCCGCCGCGCAGGGCGCCCCGGACCCGCTCGCGGCGCTCGCCCCGGTGCTCGCGACCGTGACCGGCGCCGCGCCCGGCGCGGGGCCGGCGCCGGTGGCGCACCTGTCCTACTCGTCGCTGCGGCAGTACGCGCGCTGCGGCCTGCGGTTCGACCTCGAGCGGATCGCCGGCCTGCGCGAGCGCGAGCGCCCGTTCCGCGGCCGCACGGCGGCGGGCGGGCTCGACGGGCGGGCGCGCGGCTCGATCGTCCATCGGGTCCTCGAGCTGCACGAGCTCGACGGCCCGCCGCCCGGACCGCAGGCCGTGCACGCCGCCGCGGCCGAGCACGAGGTGGAGCTGCGCGACGCCGAGGCGCACGCGCTCGCCGGCCTGGTGGGTCGTGCCCTCGCGACCCCGCTCCTGGGCCGGCTGCGTGACGCGGTGCGCGTGCGCCGCGAGACGAGCTTCACGATCCCGCTGGTGGCGGGCGACCCGGCGGTCCCGGTGCTGCACGGCGTCGTCGACGTCGTCGCGCAGGAGGCCGCGGGCACCGCGCTCGTCGTCGACTACAAGACCGACCGGGTGGCCTCCGACGCGGACCTCGACGCGCTGGTCGCGGACGGCTACGAGCTGCAGCGCACCGTCTACGCGCTGGCGGCGCTCGAGGCCGGGGCCGCGCGCGTGGACGTCGCGCACCTGTACCTCGACCGGCCCGACGAGCCGGTCCTGGCGAGCTTCGCCGCCGCGGACGCGCCGGGGCTGCGCGAGGACCTGCGCGGGCGGGCCGCGGGCATCCTGCGCCGGGACTTCCGCCCGACCGACACGCCGGGACCGTCGGTGTGCGGCGGCTGTCCCGGCCGGGGCGGGCTGTGCCCCGTCCCGCTGGAGCGGACCCTCGCGTCGGCGCCTGCGCCCGCGCCCGCGCCGGAGGACTCCGGCGCCGCGCCGGCCGCCGCCGTGGGCCCGGCGGCGCCCCGCCCGCGCCGCGCGCGCGGCGCGACGCCCCCACCGGGGCAGGACACGCTGTTCTAGTCGCGGTCCGGGCCGGTGGGCGGCTCGGGCGCCCCGACCATCGGCGGCGGGGGGCCGCCGCGTCCCGCGGCGCGGGACCGCTCGATCGTCGCGTTGAGCTCGGCGCCGAGCAGGAACGCGTTGGCGGACACGTAGAGCCACAGCAGCAGGACGATCGCCGCTCCGAACGCCCCGTACGCGGCGCCGTAGCTCGAGAAGTTGCGGATGTAGACGGCGAACGCGGCGGACGCGACGATCCAGATCGTGACGCCGGCGGCGGAGCCGACGGTGATCCAGCGCCAGCGGCGCTGCTCGACGGCGGGCGCGTACGCGTAGATGATCGAGTAGCCGACCATGGCGGCGGCGATCGCCAGCGGGAACCGCGCGATGCTCCAGATCGCCGCCCCGGTCTCCCCGAGCCCGATCGTGCCGAGCAGGTCGTCGGCGACCCCGCCGCCGAGGAACATCGCGATCACGACGATCGCGAACAGCAGGATGACGACGAGCGCCATCGCGATGTCCTGGGCCTTGCGGCGCACGAACCCGCGGTCCTCGTTGGCCGCCCACACGACGTTCAGCGCGCGTCCGGCGGCGCCGAACGCGCCCGACGCGCCGTTGAGCGCCAGGCCGAAGGAGAGCAGCAGCGCGAAGCCCGCGGCCCCGCCGCTGGTCTCGATCATCCGCGCGAGCGTCGAGCGGACGACCTCCGCGGTGGACGCGTCGGCGCCCCGGTCGATGAGGTAGTCGGCGGCGTCCTGGGCGAGGCCGACCTCGCCGACCAGCGACAGCACCGCGATGCCCGCGAGCAGCGACGGGAACAGCGACATCATCGCGAAGTACGTCAGCGACGCCGCGTGGTCGGTCATGTTGTGGTCGAGGTAGCTGCGGACCGTCCGGACGAGCACGGGCCAGGGGCGCAGGGCCCCGTCGGCGTCGTCGTGCGTGCCGGGCTCGCGCGCGGGGCGCTCGCTGTCGCGGTCGGCGATCGTGCTCACGTCCGTGACGGTACCCGGCGAGGCCCGCGTCGCACCATCGGCGCTCGCGGCGCGATGCCCGGGTGCCGAGCCCGGTTCCGGGCATGCGTGCGTCCATGGACGACCGGGAGGGACCGCCGGGGAGACCCCGCACGAACGGGACTCGCGCCGGCTGCGCGAGCTGCTCGAGGAGACGCGGGTCGCCATGCCCGGCGTGCAGGTGCTGTTCGCGTTCCTGCTGGCGGTGCCGTTCCAGCAGCGCTTCACGGACCTCTCCGAACTCGAGCGCGACGCGTACGTCGTGGCGCTCCTGAGCGCGGCGGCTGCGACCGCCCTGTTCGTGACGCCGTCGGCGTTCCACCGCCTGCGCTTCCGGCGGCGGGACAAGGCGTTCCTCGTCGCGCTCGGCAACCGGATGGTCATCGCCGGTCTCGCGATGCTGCTCGTGGCGATGAACAGCGCGGTGTTCGTGGTCACGAGCTTCATCCTCGACGGACGGACGCCCGCGGTCCTCGCCGGGACGACCACGGGCGTCTTCGTGCTGCTCTGGTTCGTGCTCGGCCTCGCTCGGGGCCGCGCAGCGGCGGACGACTAGGCCAGGCCCTCGGCCTCGTACTCGCGCAGGAAGCCCTCGAACAGGCGGCGGTGGCCCTCCTCGTCGCGGAGGATCGCGATGACCATGTCCTCGGTGACCGGGTCGTGCTCGCCCGCGAACTCGATGATCTGGTTGTAGTACTCGATGGCGCCGGACTCGGCCTCGATCACGCCCTTGATGACGTGGACGATGTCGGTCTGCTGCTCCGGCGGCTGCAGGAAGCTCTGCTCGGCCGAGAACTCCAGCGAGCCGGGGACGACGCCGTAGAGCTCCTTGATGCGCTTGGCGAACTCCTGGGCGTGGCCGAGCTCCTCCTGGATGTCGCCGCGGAGGCTCTCGATGACCTCCTGCGCGCGGATGCCGTCGGGGTTGGTGGAGTTGGTGATGTAGCTCATCACCGTCTCGATCTCCATCCAGTAGGCCTTCTTCAGCATCTCGACGAGCTGCTCACGGGCCTCGGCCTTGTCGTCGGACAGGATGCCGTGGCCGGCGGTGCGGGTGGCGGGTGTCATGGTGGGGTGGTCCCTCCGGATTCGTGGGGTGCTCCCTCCGTGATACCCGCCTCCCGCCGCGCGGAACGTCGGCGTGCGTCAGCGCACACGCCGGGCGCGCAGGAACGCCAGCAGCGGCCGGTCGGCCTTGCGGCCGTTGCACCGCTCGCAGGCGCCGACGACGTTCGTCCAGCCGTGCGCGCCACCGAGCCCCCGCGTGCTCCGCGAGCGCGGCTCGACGTGGTCGACGGTGCCCGCCGGCACGACGCCGCAGTACGCGCACGGGTCGAGCCGCACGAGCGCGAGCCAGGCGTCGTAGTGGCGCTCGCCGTCCCGGCGCAGCGGCCGACCGCCCGGCATGCCGGGGCCGAGCGGGGTGCCGGCGTCGTCGCGCAGGTAGGTGGTGAGGAGGGCGTCGCGGGTCATCGGGATCGGGGGTCCGGGTCGGGCGGCCGGACCCGAGGGACCCCGGTCGCCCGGGATCCCTCAGATCCGCTCCTGCCACGTGACGGCGGCCTCCGCGACGCGCCGCAGCGCGGCCGCGAGCCGCTGCTCGCCGCCGTGCCTGCGCGCGGCGGCGAGGTCCTGCAGGGCCGCCGCGAGGACGGCGGGGCCGGCCGGGCCGTCGGCCCGGAGCTCGGCGAGCTCCTCGGGAGCCAGGCGACGCGGCTCGCCGCGCACGGCGGCGACCGTCTCGCGCAGCTCGCGATCGGCCCGGGCCGCCCGCGCGTCCGCCTGCTCGGCGGCGCGGCGGGCGGCCGCTGCGTCGGCGAGCGCCTCGCGCACGACCGCGGCCTCCGGGGCCTCGGCCTGCACGACGACGGTCTCCGCCGCGGCTGCGGCGCCGGCGGCCCGCGCCTCCGTGAGCAGCCGGTCGAGGCCCGCACTCTCGTGCAGGGCGTCGTCGAGCTGCGCGCGCAGGTCGCGCCGCTGGGTCCGCAGGTCGGCCACGGTCGCCTCCGCCCGCTCGAGGCGGGACGCGAGGCGTCCGGCGGCCGTCCGAGCCTCCGCCGCGTCCATGCGGGCGCTCGCCAGCTCGTCGCGGAGCGTCGCCACCCGGGCCGCGGCCTTCTCGGCCGCGGTCCGGGCACGGCGCAGCTCCGCGTCGTCGACGACGCGCTCGCGCACGACCTTCGGCGTGCGACGGGCCTCGCGGCGCGCGGCATCCCGCTGGTCGGCGAGGTCCCGGGCGCGCGCCTGCGCACGCTCGAGCTTCGCCTCCAGGGCAGCCACGCTCCGTCCGGCCTCGCGGGCCTCCGCCAGCGCCGCCTCGAGCATCGCGCGGCCCTCCGGGCTGATCACAGCTCGGTCGGCCTGCGCGAGGTCGACGTCGGTACGCCGCTTCGGTCCCGGCTTGGCCGGCTCGAAGCCCGCGGCCCGCACGGCAGCCACCAGGGACCCGCCGAACGGCCGCTTGGCCGCGTTGAGCGCCGGCCACGGCGTGCCGTCGGCACGGCCGGCCCGGTAGCGCTCCACGCGCCACTCCTGGCCGGACCACCTCGCCGAGGACGGGTTCCAGTCGGCCGCACGGGGCGGCTCGCCATAGAGGGCCACCCACTCCTGGATGGCCTGGATGATGGTGTCGCGGTCCCACAGCGCCTTCCGGCCCACCCGGGCCTTCGGCGTCTGCACTCCCGCGAAGCTCGCGGGAGTCATGTGGACCTCCCGGCTAGCTCAGCTGGAGCTGGTTCGGCGACGCGACGATGTCCGTGTCCACGGTCGGGCACACGGGCACGAAGAGCCGACCGCGGAACGCGGCGCTCTTCGAACGCGTGGGGGTGTGCCAGGTGGTGAACATGGTTCGATCAACCTAGGGGAGCGACCCGTCTCCCGCAACCCCTCTTCCACGTCCGCGGACGCGGTTCGCGGTTCGAATCTCGAATGCTCGTCACGTTCCACAAGCCCGATTCCGGCACCCGCTACCGGGCGACCGACCGCACCGCGGACGGGCTGCTCGTCGAGCTCGACGGCGGCGGCTACAACAAGGTCGGGGCCCGGGAGGGCCCGGTCCCGCACGACCTCGCGCACCTGCTCGTCGAGCGCGAACTGCAGCTCGACCAGGGTCTCTGGGGCGTCCTCGAGCGCGGCGGGATGTTCGACCACTGCTTGGTGCTCGAGGGGCGTCGCAAGCCACACGCCGACCGCCGCGCGCTGGAGATCGTGCGCGCCGCCGGCACCGGTCTGGCGCACGCGGAGCTGCTCGTGCGGGCCGTGAGCGACGCGGCGCTGGAGCGACGCCTGCGTGACGTCTCGACGTTCGTGCCCCTGCTCGGCGACCTCGGCGCGCCACCGGGCCTCGACGCCGACCGGCTCGAGCGCGCCGGTCGTGCGCTGCAGGCGGGCGCAGCCCGATGGGCGGCCACGCCGCCGAACGCCACGGTCGCAGAGGAGTGGAACCTCCGCGGTTCGGGTCCGCGGCGCCGCTGAGGGCGTGGCGCACCGCACGCCGCCGACCGCGAGGATCGACGCATGAGCAGCGAGATGAGGATCGAGGTCCGCGGGGACGTGGACGCCCGCGCGATCGAGCAGCTGCGCCGCTGCGCGCAGGCCGGTGACGCCGTCGCCGGCGTGCTGTGCGCCGACGGCCACGTCGGCTACTCGCAGCCGATCGGCGGCGCGATCGCCTACCCGGACCACATCAGCCCCTCGGGCGTCGGCTACGACATCGGCTGCGGCAACAAGGCCGTGCGCACCGATCTCCTGACCGAGGACGTCCGCGCGGACGTGCCGCGCCTGATGGACGAGGTCGCAGCCCGCGTCAGCTTCGGCATGGGCCGCAAGAACGACGAGCCCGTCGACCACCCGGTCCTCGACCAGATCCTCCACGCCGACTTCCGCCCGCAGCGGAAGCTGGTGCAGAGCGCCCGCAACCAGCTGGGCACGGTCGGCGCCGGCAACCACTACGTCGACCTGTTCGCCGGCGACGACGGCCACGTGTGGGTCGGCGTCCACTTCGGCTCCCGCGGGTTCGGGCACAAGACGGCGAGCGGGTTCCTGTCGATGGCGCAGGGCGGCCGCTTCGACGAGCGGGGCCGCGACGGCGAGATGGACTCCCCGCCGGTGCTCTTCCACGTCGATTCGGAGATCGGGCAGTCGTACATCGCGGCGATGGAGCTGGCGGGCGCGTACGCGTACGCGGGCCGCGACGTCGTCGTCGACAAGGTGCTCGAGATCCTCGGTGCGCGCTCCCTGCACGAGGTCCACAACCACCACAACTACGCCTGGCGCGAGGAGCACCACGGCGTGGACTGCTGGGTCGTCCGCAAGGGCTGCACCCCCGCGTTCCCGGGGCAGGAGGGCTTCGTGGGCGCGAGCATGGGCGAGGACGCGGTGATCCTGCGGGGCACCGACGCCGCGGCCGGTGCCGGGCTCCTGCACTCGACGGTCCACGGGGCGGGTCGCGTGATGTCGCGGACGCAGGCAGCGGGCAAGGTCGGGACCCGGGCGGAGTGCAACGCGCGGGACTGCTCGTTCTGGGTGACCTGGGGCGAGTTCCGCCACGAGCGCGACCGGGCGGGCGCGACGAACGACCGGTTCACGCTCTGCCCCGACCACCCGGACGGGCGGATGAGCAAGCGCCGCGGCCGGATCCGCGACGGGCTGATCGACTTCGCCGCGGTCCAGGCGGACCTCGCCACGAAGGGGATCGAGCTCCGCGGCGGCGCCGCCGACGAGGCTCCGGACGCCTACAAGCGCCTCGACGTGGTGCTGCAGGCCCACGCCGACACGGTCGAGATCCTCCATCGCCTGACCCCCATCGGGGTTGCGATGGCGGCGGCGGACACGGTCGACCCGTTCAAGGACTGAACGCCGTGGCGCGTACCCACTAGGGTGCGCGCCATGGCCTTCTCCTGCGCGCCGACCGACGAGTCGTTCCTCACCTCCGCCCCGAAGATCTACCGGGACAGCTTCGCGATCCCGCTGCCCGCCGCCGCGGTCTGGGCCGACCTGACCTCCGACAGCGCGCTGCACTGGTGCAAGGCGCTCACGACGGTGCGCTGGACCTCGCCGCGCCCGCACGGCGTCGGCGCGACGAAGACCGTCAAGGTCCTCGGCCTCATCAGCCTCGACGAGCGCTACATCGCCTGGGACGAGGGCACGCGCAAGGCCTTCGTCGGCGACCGCAGCAACCTGCCGCTGATCAAGCGGATCGCCGAGGACTACGTCGTGACCCCGACCGGCGACTCGAGCTGCCGCTTCGACTGGACGATCGCCGTCGAGCCGACCGCGGCCGGCCGGCCCGGCGGGCCGCTGAACGGCGCGATCTTCGGCAGCCTGTTCAAGGACACGCGCCGGCACTACGGCGCATAGCCGCGTGCACGTGTAGGCATCGGGCGCTGCGCCGGGAAGACTCCCTCCATGCCCCGCGCGATGTGGAGTGGCGCGATCAGCTTCGGGCTGGTCACGGTGCCCGTGAAGATGTACCCGGCCGTCCGTGCCAAGACGGTCCGCTTCAACCAGCTCGACGGCGCGGACAACTCCCGCATCAAGCAGCAGCGGATCAACGCCGCCACCGGCGAGGAGGTCCCGTACGACCGCCTCGTCAAGGGCTACGAGCTGTCCCCGGACCGCTACGTCGTGATCGAGCCGAAGGAGCTCGAGGCGATCCAGCCCGAGAAGACGAAGACGATCGAGATCGAGGACTTCGTCGACCTGGCCGACATCGACCCGGTCCACTTCGACACGCCGTACTACCTCGCGCCCGCGGTCGGGGGCGCCAAGCCCTACAAGCTCCTGCTCGACGCGATGAACGAGACCGGCAAGGTCGCGATCGCCCGGGTCGTGCTGCGCACGAAGGAGGCGCTCGTCGCGATCCGCCCGATGGCGGCCGGCTCGGTCATCGGCTGCTCGACGATGGTCTTCGCCGACGAGGTCGTCCCCGCCGACTCGCTCGAGGAGCTCGAGGCCGCCGGCGAGGTGAAGACGACCAAGCGCGAGCTCGACATCGCCAAGCAGCTGGTCGAGTCCCTCGCCGCCGACTGGGAGCCCGATCGCTACGAGGACAGCTACCGCGAGGAGGTCCTCAAGCTCATCGAGGCGAAGGCCTCCGGCGAGGAGATCGCGGTCGTCGAGACGCCCGAGGAGGCGCCCGAGGAGGTCCCGGACCTCATGGCCGCGCTCAAGGCGTCCCTGGACGCGGTGCGCGGCACCGAGGCACCGGCGAAGCCGAAGGGCCGCGGCGGCAAGGCCGCCGCCAAGCCCGCCGCGAAGAAGAAGACGGCCGCCGAGAGCACCTGAGCAGGGGGTTCGAGCCCGCGGGCGGGTCCCTGCGCGGGCGCGTCCGCAGCCGTCGCCGACGCGCCGCAACGGTGATCGTCGGCCCCCTCGTTGCTACCCTTCGGCGCTCGCTCCGCCTCCGGGCACCCCCGCGTCTACCGGGAGCCTTCTATGACTCTGCATCACCAGCGCCCACCGGCCCAAGGCCTGTACGACCCCGCGAACGAGCACGACGCCTGTGGCGTCGCGATGGTCGCACGCCTGGACAACACGCCCACGCACGAGGTCGTCGACCGCGCCCTGACGGCGCTCGAGAACCTCGAGCACCGCGGAGCGGCCGGGGCGGACGCCAAGACCGGGGACGGCGCCGGGATCCTCGTCCAGATGCCGGACGAGTTCTTCCGCGGCGTCTGCGACTTCGAGCTGCCCGACCTCGGCCAGTACGGCGTCGCCACGTGCTACCTGCCCCGCGACGCGGCGCTGCGCGCCAAGGTCGAGGGCCTGCTGGAGCTCAACGTCCGCGTCGAGGGCCAGATCGTCCTGGGCTGGCGCGAGGTCCCGATCGACGAGGACCACGTCGGCGTCACCGCCAACCAGTCGCGCCCGCACATCGCGCAGCTGTTCATCGCCGCCGGGCCGGGCTTCACGCACGACCAGATGGCGTTCGAGCGCAAGCTCTACGTCATCCGCCGGATCGTCGAGATCGCCGCCGGCCCCGACTTCTACGCGCCCTCGTTCTCCTCGCGCACGTGCGTGTACAAGGGCATGCTGATCTCCGACCAGGTCCGCACGTTCTTCCCGGACCTGCAGGACGAGCGGTTCAAGAGCGCCCTGGCGCTCGTCCACTCGCGCTTCTCGACGAACACGTTCCCGTCCTGGGAGCTCGCGCACCCGTTCCGCGTGATCGCCCACAACGGCGAGATCAACACGCTGATGGGCAACATCAACTGGATGCGCGCCCGCGAGTCGCAGCTCGCCAGCGAGCTGTTCGGCGGCGACCTGCAGAAGGTGCTGCCGGTCGTGCGCGTCGGCGGGTCGGACTCGGCGACGTTCGACAACGTCCTCGAGCTCCTGATGCTCGCCGGCCGCTCGCTGCCGCACGCGATCATGATGATGATCCCGGAGGCCTACGCCGACCGCGACGACCTCCCGGACGACCTCAAGGGCTTCTACGCCTTCCACTCGTGCTTCATGGAGCCGTGGGACGGCCCCGCCGCGGTCTGCTTCACCGACGGCAAGGTCGTCGGCGCGACGCTCGACCGCAACGGCCTGCGTCCCGGCCGCTGGGTCGAGACGACGGACGGCCACGTGATCCTCGGCTCGGAGACGGGCATGCTGCCGGTCGCCCCGGGCGAGGTGAAGCGCCTCGGCCGCCTGCAGCCGGGCAAGCTCTTCCTCGTCGACCTCGAGCGCGGCCGCATCATCGCCGACGAGGAGGTCAAGAAGGAGGTCGCGACCCAGCGCCCGTACGCGGACTGGTTCCAGGAGAACGTCGTCCACTTCGACGACCTGCCGGTGAAGGAGCCGCGCGTCGAGCGCACCGAGCCGCTGCGCGCCCGCCAGCTCGCCTTCGGGTTCAGCCAGGAGGACCTGCGGGTCCTGCTCGCCCCGATGGCCAACAAGGGCGAGGAGCCGATCGGCTCGATGGGCAACGACAACGCGCTCGCGGTCCTCTCCGACCAGCGCCCGCCGCTGTACTCGTACTTCAAGCAGCTGTTCGCGCAGGTCACCAACCCGCCGATCGACCCGATCCGCGAGGCCATCGTCATGTCGCTGGGCACCGGCATCGGCGCGGAGGGCAATCTCCTCACCGAGACGCCGGCGCACGCCCGCCAGATCGCGATGGAGCAGCCGATCCTGCGCAACCACGAGCTCGAGACGCTGAAGCAGATCGAGCACCCGGCGTTCCGCTCGGGGACGATCGACATCACCTGGCCGGTCGCCGAGGGCCCCGAGGGCATGCAGGCGCGGCTCACCAACGCCTGCGACGAGGCCCACGACCTCATCGAGGCCGGCTTCAACATCATCATCCTCAGCGACCGCAACCTCGGCGCCGACCGGGCCGCGATCCCGGCGCTGCTGGCGGTCGCCGCGATCCACCACCATCTCGTGCGCGAGGGCACCCGCCTGCAGGCGGGGCTCGTCCTCGAGTCCGGGGAGCCGCGCGAGGTGCACCACTTCGCGACGCTCATCGGCTTCGGCTGCAGCGCGATCAACCCGTACCTGATGTTCGAGTCGCTGACCGAGCTGCAGGACGAGGGCCAGCTCGCGACCGACACGCTCGAGGAGTCCGAGCGGCACGTCGTCAAGGCGATCGGCAAGGGCCTGCTGAAGACCATCTCCAAGATGGGGATCTCGACGACGCAGTCCTACTGCGGCGCCCAGATCTTCGAGGCCGTCGGTCTCGAGAAGCAGCTCGTCGAGCGGCACTTCACCGGGACCGCGTCGCGGATCGGCGGCGTCGGCCTCGAGGTCCTCGCCCAGGAGGCGCTGGACCGTCACGCCCGCGGCTACGGCTGGGCGGGCACCGAGGACGACGAGGAGCTCCTGCCGGTCGGCGGCGTCTACGCGTGGCGGCGCGACGGCGAGCACCACCAGTGGAACCCGCAGACGATCTCGCTGCTGCAGCACGCGGTCCGCACCGACGACGAGCTCGACGCGCGCGAGAAGTATCGCGAGTACGCGAAGGCGATCAACGAGGACGCCGCCCGCAAGGCGACGCTCCGCGGCCTGCTCACCTTCCGCACCGACGCCGAGGCGATCCCGCTCGAGGAGGTCGAGCCGGTCTCCGAGATCGTGAAGCGGTTCGCGACCGGCGCGATGTCGCTGGGGTCGATCTCCACCGAGTCGCACGAGACGCTCGCGATCGCCATGAACCGGATCGGCGGCAAGTCGAACACCGGGGAGGGCGGGGAGGACCCGCGCCGCTTCACCCGCGACGAGAACGGCGACCTGCGCCGCTCGGCGATCAAGCAGGTGGCGTCCGGCCGCTTCGGCGTGACCGCGCACTACCTCGTCAACGCGGACCAGATCCAGATCAAGATGGCGCAGGGCGCCAAGCCCGGCGAGGGCGGCCAGCTGCCCGGGCACAAGGTCGACAAGTACATCGGCAGCGTCCGGCACACCACGCCCGGCGTCGGCCTGATCTCGCCGCCGCCGCACCACGACATCTACTCGATCGAGGACCTCAAGCAGCTCATCTACGACCTGCGCTGCGCGAACCCGAAGGCGAGCGTGTCGGTCAAGCTCGTCTCCGAGGTCGGGGTCGGCACGGTCGCCGCGGGCGTCGCGAAGGCCAACGCCGACCACGTCGTCATCGCCGGACACGACGGCGGCACCGGTGCGTCGCCGCTGAGCTCGATCGTGTCCGCGGGCACGCCGTGGGAGCTCGGGCTCGCCGAGACGCAGCAGACGCTGCTGCTCAACGACCTGCGCTCGCGGATCACCGTCCAGACCGACGGCCAGCTGAAGACCGGTCGCGACGTCGCGATCGCGGCGCTGCTGGGCGCCGACGAGATGGGCTTCTCGACCGCCCCGCTGATCGCGACGGGCTGCATCATGATGCGCGCCTGCCACCTGAACACCTGTCCGGTGGGCATCGCGACGCAGGACCCGGAGCTGCGCAAGCGGTTCCGCGGCCAGCCGGAGCACGTCGTGAACTTCTTCTTCTTCGTCGCGGAGGAGGTCCGGGAGATCATGGCCTCGCTCGGCGTGCGGACGTTCGACGAGCTGATCGGCCGCAGCGACCTGCTGATGGCCGACGCGGCGATCGACCACTGGAAGGCGCGCGGCATCGACCTCACGCACATCCTGCACCGGCCGGAGCTGCCGGCGGGCACCGCGCTGCACCGCATCGAGGCGCCGCCGTACGCCCTCGGGGACCATCTCGACCACGAGATCCTCGCGGCGATCGGCGACCAGGTCGACGCGGGCGAGGCGTGCGAGCTCGACATCGCGGTCCGCAACGTCAACCGCACCGTCGGCGGCATGCTGTCGTCGAGGATCGCCGAGAAGCACGGCGTCGAGGGGCTGCCCGCGGACACGGTCCAGGTCCGCTTCACGGGCTCCGCCGGCCAGAGCTTCGGCGGCTGGCTCGCCCCGGGCGTGGTGTTCACGCTCTCGGGCGACGCCAACGACTACACCGGCAAGGGCCTGTCCGGCGGCACGCTCGCCGTGCGGCCGCCCGAGGGCGTGACGTTCGCCGCCGAGGAGAACGTCATCGTCGGCAACACCGTGCTGTTCGGCGCCACGAAGGGCAAGGCGTTCTTCCGCGGTCTCGCGGGCGAGCGGTTCTGCGTGCGCAACTCGGGGGCCTCCGCGGTCGTCGAGGGCGTCGGCGACCACGGCTGCGAGTACATGACCGGGGGCCGCGCGGTCGTGCTCGGCCCGACGGGCCGCAACTTCGCGGCGGGCATGAGCGGCGGCCTGGCGTTCGTGTTCGACGAGTTCGGCGGCTTCAAGCACCGGATCAACCCGACGATGGTCGACCAGATCGAGCCGCTGGACGAGGCGGACCGCATCGAGGTCCGCGAGCTCGTCGAGGAGCACCTCGCGCGCACCGGCTCGGCCGTCGCGCGGCGGATCCTCGACGACTGGGACACGCTGAGCACGAAGTTCGTGAAGGTGTTCCCGACCGACTACAAGCGCGTGCTCGCCGAGCTCGCGAAGGAAGAGGCCGCGAACGCGGGCTCGGAGGTGACGGCCTGATGGGCGAGCTGGGAGCGTTCCTGAAGATCGAGCGGTCGGGCGTCAGCTACGACGACCCGGGCGAGCGGCTCGAGCACTACAAGGAGTTCATCACCCCGCGGCCGGTCGAGGAGGTCGCCGAGCAGGGTGCGCGCTGCATGGAGTGCGGCGTCCCGTTCTGCCACAACGGCTGCCCGCTGGGCAACCTGATCCCGGACTGGAACGACCTCGTCTACCGGGGTCGCATGAAGGACGCGATCAAGCAGCTGCACAGCACGAACAACTTCCCGGAGTTCACCGGGCGCCTGTGTCCCGCCCCCTGCGAGGCGGCCTGCGTCATGGAGATCCGGGAGGGTGAGGCGATCACGATCAAGCAGATCGAGAACACGATCATCGACACCGCCTGGGAGAACGGCTGGGTCGTGCCCGAGCCGCCCGAGAAGGAGACCGGGCGGACCGTCGCGGTCGTCGGCGCCGGCCCGGCGGGCCTCGCCGCCGCCCAGCAGCTGCGGCGCGCGGGCCACACCGTCACGCTCTACGAGCGCGACGAGTCGCCCGGCGGCCTGATGCGCTTCGGCGTCCCGGACTTCAAGATCGAGAAGGGCGTCATCGAGCGGCGCGTCGAGCAGCTGGTGGCCGAGGGCGTGCAGCTGCGCTGCGGCGTCGAGGTCGGCACCGACGTCACGCTCGAGCAGCTGCGCGCCGAGCACGACGCGGTCGTCCTGTCGATCGGCTCGCGCGTCCCGCGCGACCTGCCGGTCGAGGGCCGCGAGCTCGACGGCATCCACTCGGCGATGGAGTACCTGTACGTCCGCAACCGCTGGGTCGCGGCCACGCAGCCCGACCAGCCGTCGCCGCGCTCGCAGGCGCCGGAGCCCGACGCGATCAGCGCCGCCGGCAAGCACGTGGTGGTGATCGGCGGCGGCGACACCGGCGCCGACTGCGTCGGCAACTCGCTGCGCGAGGGCGCCCTGTCGGTCACGCAGCTGGAGCTGCTGCCCGAGCCGCCCGCCAAGCGCCCGGACGACCGCACCCCGTGGCCGCTGTGGCCGCAGAAGTTCCGGCTCTCCTACGCGATGGAGGAGGGCCTGGCGGTCGACAAGGCCGAGCAGGACTTCTCGGTCGTCACGACCCGCTTCGTCGGCGAGGACGGCAAGGTCACGGCGATCGAGGTCGCCGACGCCCAGCCCGCCCCGCCGTTCGGCCCCGTCGAGGGGACGACCCGCGAGATCAAGGCCGACATCGTGTTCCTCGCGATGGGCTTCCTGCACCCCGAGCCGGAGCTGGTGGACGGTCTCGGCCTCGCGAAGGACCAGCGCGGCAACATCAAGGCCCCGACGTACGCGACCTCCGAGGAGGGCGTGTTCGCCGCCGGTGACGCGCGTCGCGGCCAGTCGCTGATCGTGTGGGCGATCAACGAGGGCCGCCAGGCGGCGCGCATGGCGGACCGCTACCTGCACGGCCTCGGCCCGGTCGAGGGCTCCGACCAGCCCGGCCCGGGCGACCGGGACCAGGCGGCGGGCGACGCCCTGCCGCACGCGGGCGCCGAGCCGCCCGAGCAGGCCGAGCCCGGCCTCTGACGCCGCCGCCGGTCAGGCCTGTGGGCCGGCCGGCAGCCAGACCTCGACGCGGGCGCCCTCACCGGGGGCGCTCGCGAGCTGCAGCCGACCGCCGAGCGCCTCCGCGCGCTCGGCGCACGAGGCCAGTCCGATGTGGCCGTGCAGCGGCGCGTCACGCGCGCGCCCGCGGTCGATGCCGCGCCCGTCGTCGCTGACGGTCAGCGCGATCCCGCCCTGCCGCCGGCGGACCTCGACGGCGACGCTGCGCGCGTCGGCGTGCCGGACGGCGTTGGTCATGAGCTCGCGGGCGATGGCGAACACGACCTCGTCGGTCGCCCCCGTGGCGTCGTCGGCGACCGTGATCTCCCAGGCGACCGACCGGTCGGGCAGACGGTCGGCGAAGCGGTCGGCGACGGCCTGCAGCGCGGCGGCGAGTCCGGCGTGGCGCAGCAGGTGCGGGTGCAGGTCGAAGATCGCGTCGCGCAGCTGCGACACGGTCCGGTCCAGCCCGGTGCGCACGAGCCCGAGGTCCGCCGGGCGGTCGTCGTCGCCGCTGCCGAGCGCCTGCCGGGCGGCGAGCAGGTTCTGGATCGCGTCGTCGTGCAGCGCCTCGGCGAGGCGGCGGCGCTCCCGCTCCTCGGCCTCGATCGCGCGCGCCACGAGCCGACCGCGCTCGTCGGAGAGGCTGACGATCTGCCGCTGGCGGCGCACGAGGACGGCGCTGAGGAGCGTCGAGGCCATGACGAGCCAGACGAAGTACAGCGACTGGGTCGCCTCGAAGGCGACCGCGTCCTGGCGCGAGTCGGGGTAGGCGATCGTCGCGACGAGGTAGCAGGTGAGGGCGGCCGCGGAGGCGATCGCGGTCTCGCGCGGGCCGCGCAGCAGCGCGGCGGCGACCGGCACGACGAAGAACCCGTAGCGCAGCTGCGAGAACGGGCCGCCGGAGGTGTACGTCAGGCCACCGAGGAGCGCGAGGTCGATCGTGGCGGTGACGCGCAGCGGCAGCGGGCGACGGCCGGGGGCGAACGCGATGCCGGCGAGGACCGCCGCGTAGACGACGCCGAACGCGAGGACGAAGCGGAACGCGCCGCTGTGCGCCTCGGGGTGGTCGATCAGCCGCTCGCCGAAGAAGAAGACCGGGACGGCGGCGAGGCGCACGAGCGCGACGACGCGCGCCGGGTGGTCCAGGAGCGCCGCGGACCTCATTCGAGCAGGCCGCGCCGCATCGCCTCGGCGACCGCCGCGGCCCGGTCGGAGACGCCGAGCTTCTCGTAGAGGCTCTGCAGGTGGCCCTTGACGGTGGCGGGGGAGAGGTAGAGCTGCTTGCCGATGTCGGGTGCGCTGTGGCCTTCGGCGACCAGGGCGAGGACCTCCTGCTCGCGGGGGGACAGCGCCGGTCGCGAGGTCGTGCCGCGGCTGCGGATCTCCTGCGCGATGCCCGCCTGGATCTCGGGGGCGAGCACCGTCTCGCCGCGCGCGACGGCCGCGATGGTGTCGCAGACGCGGTCGCGGTCGGCGTCCTTGGAGAGGTACGCCTCGGCTCCGGCCGCGACGGCCTCGTAGGCGATCGCCCCGTCGAGGAAGGCGCTGAGGAGCACGACCTTCACCGGGCTGCTCTCGCGGCGCAGCGCGGCGAGCACCTGCAGGCCGTCGAGCTCGGGCAGCTTCAGGTCCAGGACGATGACGTCGGGCCGGGTCTCCCGGGCGCGCTCGAGCGCGGCGCGCCCGTCCGCGGCCTCGCCGACCAGCTCGAAGTCCGGGCGGCTGCGGATCGTGGCCACGAGCGCCTCGCGGAACAGCGGATGGTCCTCGGCGACGAGGATCCGGATGCGGTCGCCGACGGGGCTCATCGCCAGAGCGTACGGCGTGCGGGGGCCTGCGGTTCGCCGCCCGACGATCGGCGGGGAACCGATCGACGGGGCGCGATCGGGTCGCGGCTCCCTCCGCCCGGCCCGTGGCGGTGCGGGCGGTGCGGCGGGACACTTCTCCCGTGCGCTGACCCGACCATCGCCCCGGCGCTCCGGCGCCGGGGCGGGGTTGTGCTCGAGACCAGAGACGGGCGGCCCGCCCTCTCCCGCCCGACCCACGGAAGGACAGACCGCTCCGTGCCCGCGCACTCCGAACCACCTGCGGCCGACCTCGAGCGCTCCGCGCCGGTCCCGGTCCTGCTGCTCGGGGGCCTGCTCGCCCTCGTGGCGGCGATGCTCGTGGTCGTGGGCACGCCACCCGTCGTCGCGGTCCTGCTCGCCGCCCTCGCCGGGGCGGTGCTCGTCGGACGCGCCGAGCACGTGATGCTGCGCGAGCTCCGCGCCCGGGTCGGCCTGCCGGCCGAGCGCGCGCAGCTGCGGTCGGTGTCCGTGCAGGTCGGGGCGCTGTGCGCGGCGGCCGACGTGCCGGAGCCCGAGCTCCTGATCGGGGGCGAGGGCGTCGCGGACGTGACGCCGGTCGCGCGGACGCGCCGGGCCTCGACGCTCGTGCTGTCGGAGTCGCTGCTCGCCCAGGCCCCGGCGGACCGGGCGGCGCCGCTGGCCCGGGCCGTGGCGGAGGTCGCGCTCGGCCACGCCGAGGTCCGGACGGTGGCGGGTGCTCCCGGGGCCCTCGGCGCGACGCTCGTCTCGCGTGCCCTGCTGGCGGTCGGGCGCCGCCGCCGTGACGAGGCGGCCGATCTGGTGGCGGGCCGGCTGGTCGGCGCGGCGCGCTCCGGTGCGCCCAGTCGCCCGGCGGTGCCGTACCGCGACTTCGTGAAAGCCTGACCCGGCGTCCGCCGGGCATACTGAAGGACACCTATGGACGCCGGATTCGCCCTCTGGGCCGGGCTCATCGCCTTCGTGCTGATCAGCCTGGCCGTCGACATGCTGCTGTTCGAGAAGCGCGACGAGGTCGCGACGATGCGGCGGTCGGTGGTCTTCAGCATCGTCTGGATCGCCGCGGCGATCCTCTTCGGGCTCGGCCTGATCGTCGCCGGGGAGTCGGACGCGGGCACCGAGTTCCTGACCGGCTACGTGCTCGAGCGGTCGCTGTCGCTCGACAACGTCTTCGTCTTCGCGATCATCTTCGGCGCGATGGCGGTGCCGACCGTCGTGCGCTCCACGGTCCTGCTGTGGGGCATCATCGGCGCGCTGATCCTGCGCACGATCTTCATCGTGGCGGGCGCCGCGCTCGTGGAGTCCTTCCACTGGGTCCTGTACGTCTTCGGGGCGATCCTGCTGTTCACCGGCATCCGGATGGCGATCACCGACGACTCCGAGCCGGATCCGGAGAAGCTCCCGGGCGTCAACCTCGTGCGCCGCTTCACCCCGGTGACCGAGGGCTACCGTGGCGACAAGCTGTTCGTGCGCGAGGGCG
The DNA here is from genome assembly GCF_009707605.1 of Conexibacter sp. W3-3-2. Classification (NCBI taxonomy): domain Bacteria; kingdom Bacillati; phylum Actinomycetota; class Thermoleophilia; order Solirubrobacterales; family Conexibacteraceae; genus Conexibacter; species Conexibacter sp. W3-3-2. The sequence continues at coordinate 4,736,144 of NZ_WLYW01000001.1, forward strand.
GGCACCGCATGGCGACCCCGCTGCTCGTCGTCGTCGTCGCGGTCGCGACCGCGGACGTCATCTTCGCGGTCGACTCGATCCCGGCGATCTTCGGCATCACCACCGACACGTTCATCGTGTTCGCCGCGAACGCGTTCGCGCTGCTCGGCCTGCGCGCGCTGTACCGCCTGCTCGACGGCGCGCAGGAGCAGTTCCACTACCTCAAGTACGGCCTGGCGTTCCTGCTCGTGTTCATCGGCGTCAAGATGCTCATCGAGGACCTCTGGCACATCCCGATCGGCCTCTCGCTCGGCGTGATCGTGCTGACGCTCGTCGTGTCGGTGGTCGTGTCGCTGCGCAAGCCGCCGGAGGACGGGCACGGGGGCGACGGCGGCAGCGGCGTCGTGGCGCCGGGTCCGCCCGAGCCGCGGATCCCGGTCGCCGGCTGACCCGCGACGAAGTTGACGCAGGCGTCACGATCGCTAGGGTGGCGATCGTGACGACCGCCGAAGGACCCCCCGCCGGCAAGCGCGAGCGCACGAAGGCCGCCAACCGCCGGGCGATCCTCGACGCCGCGCTCGAGGTCTTCGGCGACCTCGGCTACGGCGCGGCGACCGTGCGCGACATCGTGCGCCGGACCGAGCTCGCCACCGGCACCTTCTACAACTACTTCCCCGACAAGGAGAGCGTCCTGCGCGCGCTCCTGGAGGACGCGGCGCCCGCGGCCCGCGCGCGCGTGCGGCAGGCCCGTCTCGAGGGCACCAGCGTCGAGGAGTTCATCTCCAACGGCTACCGCGCCTACTACGCGTTCCTCGTCGAGGACCGGCGGCTGCTGGCCGTGCTGCGCCGCAACGCCGGGACGATCCGCTCGATGATCGACGAGCCCGCGCTGGGCTCCGCGACCGAGGACCTCGCCGACGACATCCGCCGCGGGATCGCCGCCGGCTACCTGCCCGACGTGGACCCCGAGGTGCTCGCCGGAGCGATGGTCGGGGCGGGCTTCGAGATCGGCGTGCGGATGCTCGACGACGACGCGCCGGACGTCGAGGCGGCCGTCGCCTTCGTGTCCGCGATCTTCGTCGGTGGGCTGCGGGAGCTCTCCCGGCGCACCACCTGACGGTCCGTCGACGGACGGCCCGTCCGTCCATCGGACGCGGCACGCCGCAACTCCGCCGCCGCTAGGCTGTTGGCCTCGTTCGACGGACCGACCGACCCGACCCCAGAAGAGGTACCCCACCCGTATGCGCCGCATCGCCCTCCTCGCGAGCCTCGCCGCCACCGGCCTGCTCGCCGTCCCGGCCACCGGCCAGGCCGCGTTCACCACCGGCATCGGTGATCAGCAGCCCAGCATGTTCTCCAGCCCGTTCTTCCCGGCGCTGAAGGTCACGCACGTCCGCTACATCGTGTCCTGGGACGCGATGAACCACCCCCAGGAGGTCCGCGAGGTCGCGACCTTCATGGCCGCCGCCAAGTCCCGCAACGCGAAGGTCCTCGTCGCGTTCAACCACTCGCGCTTCGGCAAGAAGTCCGCCGCGCCCTCGCCCGCCGCCTACGGCAAGGCCGTCGCGAAGTTCCACGCCGCCTTCAAGTCGCAGGTCGAGGCGTACCAGACCTGGAACGAGATCAACCACTGCGGCTCGCAGCCCGCCGCGCTCTGCAAGGGCGCGACCGGCGCCAAGCGCGCCGCCGCGCTCTTCAAGGAGCTGAAGAAGCGCGCGAAGGGCAAGACGATCGTCGCGGTCGACCTGCTCGACGGCAACAACGCCAAGGCGTACCGTGGCACGGCCGCCTACGCGAAGAACTTCGTGAAGTTCGCGAAGAGCAGCAAGCCGACCGTCTTCGGCCTGCACAACTACTCCGACACGAACCGCAGCAGCGCCACGCGCACGAAGTTCATCGTCAAGAACGGCCTGCCGAAGAACGCCAAGGTCTGGGTCACCGAGACCGGCGGCATCGCCCAGTTCGGCGGCAGCTTCCCGTTCGACCTGCAGCGCCAGGCCCGCTCGGTCAAGCAGGCGTTCAAGATCGCGGGCCAGGTCAAGCAGATCAAGCGGCTCTACCTCTACAACTGGACCGCCAACGAGGGCGGGCGCTTCGACTCCGGCCTCGTCGACGCCTCCGGCAACCCGCGCCCGGCGTACACCGTCGCCGTGAAGCGCGGCAAGTAGCCGCCTCGACATCCGTCACACCGCGCCCTCCCCAGTTCTGGGGAGGGCGCTCGTGCGTCCGGGTCCAGTTTTCGCCCGGCCCCTTGCGTGGGCGCGGACGGTCGCCGATCCGCTTCGCATGTCACGGATGACGGGGAGGACCGGAGAGGACCGAGGTCACGTCGCGGCGGAGCCGCGGGTCCGCATCGGTGCGCCCGAGAACGGGCGCACCGGCGCCGACCGTCGCTCCGTGGCACCCCGTGTCCTGCTCAACGCCGCCTCGTGGGGCGACGTGCGTGACGCGGGACCCGCTCCGGTGGCGCCCGAGCTGGCGGCCCGGAGCGTCCCCCTCGACCGGCTCGCCGACGTGCTCGGCGAGCGGGCGTCGACGCTCGCGGAACTGGGTCCCTGGGACGACCCGCCCCGCGGGCGGTGCGCGTCCGGCGCGCCGGTCGGGATCGGGCGCGCACCCACCGGCCCGCATGCGGCCCGGGGCGTGGTGCGCCGCTGCGGCGCCCGTCGCCGCGGCCAGGACGCCACGCTGCTGGCGGCCTGCTGGGAGACGGCGGACCTCGCCCGGCGCCACGCGCGGCACGCCGCGCTGGCCCCGGTCGGCCACCCGCCGTCGCCTCCCGCGGGGGCGGTCCGGGCCCGCGTGGCGCGGCGCCGGCGCCCCGCGCTCCCACGGCCCGCGACGGTCCTGCGGGCCGTCGTCGGGCTCGTCCGGCGGCTGCCGCGTCCGCGTGCGGCGACCGTCGCGTCCATCGTGCGCTGGGGGCTGCTGGCCCTCGGCGTCCTGCTCGGGGTTCGCTGGGCGCTGCCCCTGCAGGGCGTCGAGGGGCGTTGCCCGCCGTCCGGCGAGGGCTACGGCTACTGCTACCTGCAGAAGTCCGTGCTGCCGTCGGTGATCCTGCTGCTGGCGCCCGTGCTCGGCGCCCAGCTGCTCGGCTCCTTCTCGACCCGCACCGCGCCGGAGCTGCGCCGGCGCTGGCGGGCCGGGGAGCGGCCGACCCGCAGGACGCGCGCGCAGGTCGCCCCGCCGTATGCGGAGGATCCGACGCTCCTGGCCGCGAGCTGGGGCGTGCGGACCGGGGCCGACGACGACCGCTGAGCACCGCCCGGGGAGGGCCGGGCGGGCCGGACTCCTAGACTGCGGGGCATGCCGACCTTCTGCCGCCACGGCCGTCTCGAGGAGCGCTGTCCCGTCTGCGTCGCGAAGGCGAAGAAGGCGAGCGGCGAGGCCGCGCCGCGGCGCACGAGCAGCGCCCCGCGCCGCCCGCCGCGCACCGCGTCCGGCGGCGCGACCCGCACGCGTCCCGGTGTCGTGGTCCGCAAGGAGGCCCGCGCGGCCGAGGACGGCTACGCCAACGAGCTCGTGCCCGGCCTGCGCGCGACCGCGGACGCCGCACGGCTGGCGGAGGAGCTCGGGTTCGCCGTGGCCCGGGTCGAGGAGCTGCAGCTCGCCGCGCCCGGCCGCTACGGCGAGGTCGCGCGCCTCGCGGGCGAGGACCGCGAGGAGGCGTTCTGGCTCGCGTTCCAGATCGCGGCGCTCGGCCCGCTGGAGACCGACGAGCCGTGGGCGACGATCGACGCCGTCCGGACCACCTGGGCGGACGGGGCGGATCCCGAGCCGGGGGAGCTGCCGCTCGGTCCGCGGGCCGGCATCGACCGCCGTCGGGGCGCCGCGGCCACGTTCGCGGCGTACCGGGCCTGGGCGCAGCGTGCCGGCTCGCAGGAGGCGGCGTTCGCCGGGGACGCGGCGTGGACGCCGCAGCGGCGCTTCGACCGGGCGTTCGAGCGGCTCGGGCTGCCGGGCTTCGGCCGCTCGCCGCGGTTCGAGCTGCTCGTGCTCGTCAGCCGCCTCGGGCTCGTCGAGCTCGAGCCCTGGACGCTCATGTACGGCACCGACGCGACCGATCCGGTCGTCGTCGCCGCCAAGCGCGTGTTCGGGATCGGGGACGCGATCAACCTCTCGCGCCGGTCCTCGGAGCTCTGCGCGGAGGCCGGCGTGCCCGCCGCGGCACTGGACCTCGCGCTGCGCAACTTCGGACAGCCGGCGACGGCCCCGCGGCTGCGGGCCGCGGCCACGGTCGGCGTCGACGACGAGGTCCGCGCCCGCGTCGCCCGGGTGCTCGGCGCCGCCCCGGCCCCGGAGGAGCCCTCCGACGCTGCATCCTGACGCGGCGTTCCCCGCCGCGAGGTTTCCGGCAGCCGTGCCGGCCGTCGACTCGGAGGGGGTGCAGGGACCGTCGTGGGGGCGGTCCCGGGACCCGGAGGACGGCAGGACGTGGCGACGACGGAGGACCGGCAGGACGCGGCGCAGGCGCTGATCGCGCGGACGCTCGCCGCACACCACGACGAGCTGCGGCGCACCGCGCGCCGGCACAGCCTCTGCGAGGACGACGCCGCCGACGCGCTGCAGCGCGCGCTGGAGCTGTTCCTGCGCCACGCCGCCCGGCTGGAGCCTGCCGACGCGCACCGCTGGCTCTTCACCGTCACCAAGCGGGAGGCGTGGGCGGTCCGCGCCGAGCGCCAGCGGCTGCTGCCCGGGGGCAGCGCCGACGAGGTCGACCGCAGCGACACCCGGCACGTCCCGCCGCCGGACGAGCGCCTGCTCGAGCGCGAGCGCCTGGACCGCACGACCGAGGCGCTCGGGCACCTCAAGCCGGCAGAGCTGCAGGCGCTCTGGCTGAAGGCCGCGGGTGCGAGCTACGAGGAGATCGCCCGCGATCTGGGCTGGACGCGCACGAAGGTCAACCGCTCGCTCGCCGAGGGCCGCGCGCGACTGCGCGCCCGGATCGCGGGGATCGAGTCCGGGGAGGAGTGCGACCGCTGGCGACCGCTGCTCGGGGCGCTGCGGTCCGGACGCGCGGCCCCGGAGGACCTCGTCGCCGCCCGGCGTCACGTGCGCAACTGCCCGGCCTGCCGCGCGGAGCTGCGCACGGCGCACCGCTCCCGCGGGCCGCTGGCGCTCGCCCCGCTGGCGGTCGGGCTCTGGGTGGCGCTGCAGGAGCGCGCGGTCGGCTCCGCCGCGCGGGCCCAGGCGGCGGTCGAGGCGCTCACCGGCGGCAAGGCCGCCGCGGTCGCCGCGTCGGCCGCCGCGATCGCGGGTGGTGGGGCGGTCGCGGTCGAGCGCGTCGTGGTCCCGCCGCGCGGGGCGCAGCAGGAGCGCGCCGCGCACCCGGGCCCGCCCACCGAGCCGCCGGCGCGAGCGGCCCGCGCGCGGCCGGTCACGGTGCCGGCCGCGACCGTGGCGACGGCGGCGCGGACGGCGGTGTCCCGCCCGGTCGCACCGACCGTGGACCCTGATCGGGGGCGCACCCGTCGGAGCGCCCGGCGGACCGCGGCCACCGCCTCTAGCGGTGGCAGCGGCGGCGGCGAGTTCGGCCCCGGCACGCTGGAGGACCCTGGGCCGGCCGAGCGCCCGGCGCCGGCCGTCGTGCCGCGCGCCGCCGTCGCGTCGGCCCGGGCCGCGCAACCGGCCCCGGCGGCGTCCGGCGCGGCGGTCGCGCCGGCCCCGTCCGCCGCGCGCGCACCCACGCGCCGCGCGCCGTCGGGCGGCGACTCCGGGGACCTCCTGCCGTGACGGTCCCCCGACCGCGCGCGACGATCACCCCGCATCCTGCGGGAAACGCCGTCGCGGCCCCGGCCGGCGGCGTTGTCGCAACGTGCGGGAATCCCGCCGCGACCGTACGGGTCCGTACCGATCTGCCGTCCGGTCCGCGGCCTACGGTGCAGCACGTCCGCACCGTCCCTCGAGCGCTTGAGGAAGCTGCAATGGCCCTCTGCTTCATCGAACCCCAGGACGCGATCCGCGTCATCGCCGAATCCGTCGGCCGCGAGGCCCGCCGGCAGCTGCTCGGCGAGCTCGTCCGCGCGTGGGTCGACGAGATCCCCGAGCAGGACCTCGAGGCCCACTACGCCAAGGCGGTCGCCGACCTCGACGAGCACGACCTGTCGATGCTCGCCGCGTGGCACGCGTCGCTGGAGGTCGGGCATCCGATCGCCAACCGCGAGTTCCTCACCGGCGTCTTCCCGAAGCTCGGGGAGAACCGGCGCGAGGCGCTGAAGATCGCCGCCGGCTTCCGCGGCGAGGAGGCGTTCGACGCCGGCGTCGCGGAGGAGCAGGCGCTGGAGACCGTGCTGCCGCGCCTGTCGCGCGAGCGCGCGACCGAGCTCGCGAGCGAGTGCCTCGAGCTCTACCTCTGGGACCGGCTGGGCTCCGACAACTAGCGTCCCAGGAACGCGTCGACCGCCGCGATCGTGGCGGGCACGTCGCCCTGGTACCAGACGGGATGCAGGCCGACCGCGGCGGCGGCCTCGCAGTTGTGCGCGAAGTCGTCGATGAACGCGCACGCCTCGGGCGGACGGCCGAACCGCTCGCACGTCATGCGGTAGATCTCCTCGTCCGGCTTGCGGATCCCGACGTACGCGGAGTCGACGACGACCTCGAACAGGTCGTCGACCGGGAACATCGCCCGCCAGTACGGGCCCCACTCGCGGACGTTGTTCGTCAACAGCGCCAGCGGCACGCCCTCTCCGCGCAGGACCGTCAGGTAGTCGAGCAGCTCGGCGTTGGGGTGCAGGTTCGCGAAGTACGTCTCGGTGAAGCCGTCCATCGTCACCTCGCGCCCCAGGTCGACGGTCATCTGCGCGGCGAGGTCGGCCTGGAAGGCCGCCTCGGTCACGCGGCCGCACTCGAGCTCGTACAGCGGATGGCGGCCCGTGCGCTCCGTCAGCGTGGTCATCGCTATGCCGAGCGCGCTGAGCGGCACGCCCGACAGCCGCTCCCACGCCGTGAAGGCCTCCTGCAGCGGCGAGGTGAGCACGCCGCCGAAGTCGCAGACGATCCCGCGGCTCATGCGGCCACCCGGCGCACGACGTCGTAGCGGCCCACGCCGTGGCGGCCGTCCATCGACCAGGCGAAGAACGCGCAGTCCAGCCGCAGCCGCCCCAGGTCCAGGGACGTCCCGCAGAGCACCTCGCCCGCGATCCGGGCCGGGTAGCCCTCGGGATCGACCCACAGCTCCAGGCCGGCGCGTCGCTGGCGCAGCTCGCCGTCCATCGTCGTCGACAGCCGGGGCTCCTCGACCGCGAGGGCCACGGCGGGCCCGTCCCCGTCGGGCGCGAACAGTGTCGCGGCGAGCGCCTCGTCGGCGTGCGTCCGGGTGCCGCGGCGCCCGTCGCTGGGACGGATCGCGGTCAGCGTCGCGCCGTCGGTCGGCGTGATCCACGCGCTCACCGTCCGGGCCAGCGCCACGTCGTCCCAGTCCGGGGCGCCCCACGAGTGGCCGCGCTGCCCGAGGCAGTCGACGCGGCGCAGGCCGCCGCGCACCCGCGCCGACCCCGTCACGCGGCAGAGCTGGTCGTAGCCGGTCATGCCGCCCAGCCGTGCGGCGTCGCTCTCGGGATCGAGCTCGCCCGGCTGGCTGGCGGCCTCGAAGCGCAGCTCGAAGCCCGAGCTGCCGTCCTCGCTCTCGAACGACACGGTCCAGGCGGCGAGCGGCTCCTCGACGGTCGTCCGGACCCCGGCGGCGTCGACGCCCTCCCAGCCGTCCCCGGCGACCGGCAGGCCACCCGCGGCACGCACCGCGACCGGCTCGCGCCCGGAGAACAGGACCGCGAGGCCGCTGCCCTGCGGGGCGCCGTCCTCGCCGGGGGAGCGGCCGATGCGGGCCAGGCCGTAGACGTCCGCGGCGGGGTCGCCGAACGCGAACGTCACGGCGTCGCTGAACGCGGCGCCCTGTCCGGGCCGGGGGGTCTCGTGCTCGGCGGTGACGGTCACGGGAGCTCCTTGCGGGGGTCGTGGATCTCGTGCGCGGTGCCCTCGACGACGTCGTCCTCGGCGGGACGGCGCGGTCCCGGACGGCCGCGCATCGCCGCGTTCGCGCCGGCCGCGCCGAACGGGCCGCCGACCGTGAACGCGATCCGGTTCAGCGCGCCGCGCAGCAGGATGCGCCGCACGACCGCGCGCGTGGGCGGCAGCAGCAGCACGATGCCCAGCACGTCGGAGAGGAAGCCGGGCGTCAGCAGCAGCGCGCCGCCGAAGATGACGAGCGTCCCGTCGAGGACCTCGCGGGCCGGCGGCCGGCCCGCGGCCAGCGCCTCGTTGAAGCGCCGCCAGACCGCGCGGCCCTGCGAGCGCAGCAGCACGGTGCCGAGCACCGAGTCGAGGATCAGGATCCCGATCGTGTTGAGGACGCCGATCGCCTGCCCGACCTGGATGATCACGTAGAGCTCGACGATCGGGACGAGCAGGAACAGGAGGACCAGGAGGAGCGGCATGCGCACCGTCAAGGCTACGGCAGCGGGGCGCGCGACCACCCCGCGGCGTGGCGCCGCGCTCAGGCGGGCGCGGGCTCGACGCGGACGCCCGGCAGCCGGTGCAGTCCCACGAGCTCGATCAGCCGCGCGATCTGCGGCTGCGCGCCGCGCAGCACCATGCCGTGCCCGACCTGGCGCAGGCGGCGGGCGACCATCATCAGGTCGAGCATCAGCGACGCGTCGGCCCACGCGAGCTCGCTGAGGTCGACGACCAGCTCGCCGCGGGCGCGCAGCGCCCGCGAGAGCGCCCGGCGACGGCGGCTCTGCGTCGTGCGGTCCTCGTCGCCGGAGCAGCGCAGGAACGGGGGCTCATCGTGGAAGTCGACGATGGCGCGACCCTATCCCGGAGCCCGCCGACCGCTCAAGCTAGACTGGGCGCATGGTGACCGTTGACGACGTCGAGGCCGCGCTCGAGAACGTGATCGACCCGGAGCTCGGGCTGAGCTTCCCGGAGCTGGGTCTGATCTACGGCATCTCGGTGGACGGCGGGCACGTCCACGTGACGTTCACGCTGACCTCGCCCGGCTGCCCGATCGGCCCGCAGGTCATCGAGCAGATCGACGAGTTCGTCAGCGAGCTCGAGGGCGTCGAGTCCGTCGAGTCGGAGATGACCTTCACGCCGCCGTGGACGGCGGAGCGGATGAGCGAGGACGCCAAGTTCGCGCTCGGCTACTGAGCTGAGCGGTCGCGGGCGCGCCGCCCGCAACCGCTGCGGGACACCCGGCCGCGGAGTTATCGTGCTCGTGCAGATGCCCGGCCCGTCCCGACAGCGCGGAGGAACGCTCACGGTCCTCGCGCTGATCGCCATGGTCCTCGGGCCGGCGCCGACGGCCATCGCGAGCACCGCGACCGGCCGGGTCCTCGTGGCGCTCGACCGGCCCGCCGGGTCGGCCGAGGGCCCGCGCGCGACCGCCGCGGCGGTCCGGGCGCTCACGGCGCGCGCCGGTGCCCGCGCGACCGGGATCGCGGTGCCGCACCTGGACACCGTCGTCGTGCGCCCGCCGGCCGGGGTCGGCCCCGCGGCGTTCGCGGCCCGGCTGCGCGCCCTGCCGGGCGTGGCCCACGCGGAGGCCGAGCAGCGGCACACCCCGCGGTTCGTGCCCGACGACCCGGCCCTCGTGACGCCCGAGCCGCGGGCGTCACCGGACACGCCGCTGCAGTGGTGGGTCGCGCGGACCGGGCTGTTCGCGGCCTGGGACGTCACCCGCGGCGAGGGCGCGCGCGTCGCGGTGATCGACACCGGCGTGGACGCCGCGCACCCGGACTTCGCCGGCCGGATCATCGACGCCGTCGACCTCGACGACCGTGGCGGTGGGGACGCGCGCACCGACGAGACGGGGCACGGCACCCACGTCGCCTCGATGGCGTGCGCGGCCGGTGACGACGGGATCGGCATCACCGGCGCGGGGCTCGGCTGCCGGATGCTCGTCTACAAGTCCGACCTGTCGGACTCGAGCATCGCCCGGGCGATCGTCGCGGCCGCCGACGCGGGGGCGCACGCGATCACGATGAGCTTCGGCACCGACGGCCGGCAGCCCGCCGCACGCGTCCTCGTCGAGGCCCTGCGGTACGCGGTCGACCAGGGCGCGGTGCCGGTGGCCGCGGCCGCCGACGAGCCGGTGCAGGAGCAGGGCGACCCGAGCAACGTCCTGCAGCCCACCGGGACCGGGCCGGACATCACCCAGGGCCTGGGCCTGTCGGTGACCGCCGCGAACTTCCTCGACGAGCGGGCGAGCTTCGCCGGCTTCGGCTCCCAGATCTCCCTCGCCGCCTACGGGGCGTACAACGTCAGCGGCGGGCCGCGCGGCCTCTTCGGCGCGTTCCCCGGACAGACCACCGAGCTCGAGCGGGGCGGCCTGTTCGACGCCGGCTGCAGCTGCCGCGCGACCCTCAACGGGGACGACCGCTACGCCTACCTGCAGGGCACCTCGATGGCGACCCCGATCGTGGCCGCGGTCGCCGCGCTCGTGCGCGACCTCAACCCGGACCTGTCGGTCGCAGAGGTCGTGCGGCTGCTGAAGGAGACCGCGCGCCGGCCGGCCGGGACCGGCTGGACCGCGGAGCTCGGCTGGGGCATCGTCGACGCGGGAGCCGCGGTCACCGCGGCACGCCGCCTGGACCGTGCCGCGCCGACCTCGCGGCTGCGCCGCCCCGGTCGCCCGCGCGACGGCCGCCTGACCCTGCGCTGGACGAGCGCCGATCGCGCACCGGCCCGCCTGACCGCCAGCGGCGTCGCCCGGGTGGAGCTCTGGCGCTCGGCCAACGGGCGTCCGGCGCGGCGCGTCGCGAGCTCGCGCACGGGCAGCGCGCGCGTGCGGGTCGCGCGCGGCAGTCGCTACGCCTTCTACACCGTGGCGGTCGACCGGGCGGGCAACCGCGAGGCGCCACCGCCGCGCCCGGACACCCGCGTGCGCGTGCCCGCACGGGAGCCGCGCCGGTGAGCTTCAGCGACGAGCTCCGCGCGCGGAGCGCCGATCTCTGGGAGGCCCAGCACGCGCACCCGTTCGTCCGCGGGATCGCCGACGGCACGCTCGACCCGCGGTGCTTCGAGCACTACGTCCGCCAGGACTACGTGTTCCTCATCGAGTACGCGCGGTTGCTGGCCCTCGGCGCGGCCCGGGCGCCCGACCTGGAGACGATGCGCCGCTTCGCCGACCTCGCGCAGGCGATCCTGGGGGAGGAGATGGAGCTGCACCGGGGGTCGCCCGCGACCTAGGGATCGACGCCGCCGCGCTCGAGCGCGAGGAGCCGGCGGCCGCGACGCGGGCCTACACGGACTTCCTGCTGCGCACCGCGACGCTCGGGGACTTCGCCGAGCTCGCCGCGGCGCTGCTGCCGTGCATGTGGGGCTACGCGGAGATCGGGGAGCGCCTCGCCCAGGAGCCCACGCCCGCCGACCGGCCGGCCGCGTACACGGCCTGGATCGCCACGTACGCCGACCCGGAGTTCCAGCGGCTCGCCGCGTGGAGCCGCGCGCTCGTCGACCGGGCGGCCGACGGCCTGCCCGAGGCCCACCGCGCCCGGATGCACGCGGCGTTCGCCGGGTGCTCCCGCCTGGAGCTCGGCTTCTGGGAGATGGGATGGACCCGTGCGCGATGATCCGCCCGTGCCCCGCCCCCTGATCTCGACCGTGCTCGCCGTCCTGGCCGCGACGGCGGCGACCGTCGCGCTCGCCGCCTGCGGCGACTCCTCCGACGGGGAGGCGCGGGCGACGGCCCCGACGGCGACCGCGACCGCCGCCCGGTCCGCCGCGGACCCCGACCCGGCGGTCCCGACGGCGACGCTCACGCGGTTCGACGGCGCGCGGGCGATGTCGCTGCTGCGCTACCAGGTCTCGTTCGGGCAGCGGCCCGCCGGCTCGACGGCCCTGCGGAAGCTCGCGCCGCAGCTCGCCCGGCGGCTGCCCCGCGGGCGGCTCGTCCCGGTGCCCGGCCATCCGGGACTGCAGAACGTCGTCGGTCGCATCCCCGGCCGCCGGCCCGCGATCGTCATCGGCGCGCACTACGACACCGAGGCGCAGCCACCGGGGTTCGTCGGCGCCAACGACGGCGCCGCCGGGACCGCCGGGGTCATCGAGGTGGCACGGGCGATGCGCAAGCTGTCGCGGCCGAAGGACGCGCGCGAGCTGCGGTTCGTGCTGTTCGACGGGGAGGAGGAGCCGCTGGGGCAGTCCGACGCGGACTTCTACGAGGTCGCGCTGCGCGGCTCGAAGGCCTACGCGCGCGCCAACGCGCGCTCGACGCGCGCGATGATCCTCCTGGACTACGTCGCCGGGATCGGGCAGCGCATCCCGCGCGAGGGATCCAGCGACGAGGGCCTGTGGCGGCGGCTGCGGGTCGCGGCACGCCGCGCCGGGGTCCTCGACGTCTTCCCGGCGGGCACGGGCGCCACGCTGTTCGACGACCACACGCCGTTCCTCAACGAGGGCATCCCGGCGATCGACCTGATCGACTTCACCTACGAGCACCGCGACACGGTGCAGGACACGCCCGACAAGACCTCCGAGCAGGCGCTCGACGCCGTCGGCGAGACGGTCGTCGAGCTCCTGCGCGGCCTGGACGCCTCGGGCTACTGACGGCTCAGGCGAGGACCTTCTCGCGCGGCGCCGCGGGTGCCTGCGGGTCGACGCTCTCGACCGCGTGGCCCTCGAGCGAGACGTTCGGCAGCAGCCGGTCGAGCCAGCCGGGCAGCCACCAGGCGCGGTCGCCGAGCAGCAGCACGACGGCCGGGGTGATGACGAGCCGGACGATGAGCACGTCGATGAGGATCGCGAGGCCGAGCCCGACGCCGAACATCTTCGAGATCACGTCGTCGGTGGTCACGAAGGCGAGGAACACGGCGGCCATGATCAGGCCGGCGAAGAGCACGACCTTGCCGATGCGGGCCATGCCGTGCACGACGCTGTCGCGCGGGCCGTCGCCGCTGTTGTAGGCCTCGTGCATCCGCGAGAGCAGGAAGACGTTGTAGTCCATGCTCAGCCCGAACAGGATCGCGAACATGAGCACCGGCACGAACGACACGATCGGGATGCCGCTGTCGACGCCGATGAGGCTCGCGCCGAAGCCGTCCTGGAAGACCGCGGTCACGGCGCCGTAGGCGGCGACGATCGACAGCAGGTTCAGCACGGCGGACAGGAGCGGGATCAGCAGCGAGCGGAACGCCATCACCAGCAGCAGCACGGAGAGGCCGACGACGACGCCGATGAACAGCGGCAGCCGCGACGCGACCTTGGCCGAGAAGTCCTCGAACGTGGCGGTGGTGCCGCCGACGTACACGTCGAGCCCGGTGCCGCGGGTGGCCGCGGGCAGCACGTCGTCACGGAGGCGCTCGATCAGGTCGCTGGTGCGCGCGTCCTGCGGGGAGGTCGTGGGGACCGCGAAGATCGTCGCCATCTCGCCGTCCTCGCTGGTGATCGGCGGCTGGACGCTGGCGATCCCGGGCTGGGCGGCGACGGCCGCGGAGATCCGCTGCACCTGTGCGTCGGTCTGCGCGCCGCGGTCCGGGGTGTCGACGGCGAGCAGCAGCGGGCCGTTGGAGCCGGGCCCGAAGGCCTCGCTCAGGGCGTCGTAGGCGACGCGCTGGGTCTTGGAGGTCGGCTGGTTGCCGTCGTCGGGCTGGCCGAGGCGCAGGTCGAGTGCGGGGAACGCGAACACGAGCAGCGCGAGCGTGCCGGCGGCGATCGCCAGCCACGGGCGCGCCGTGATGATCGAGCCCCAGCGGGCGAAGCCGGGGGAGGGGTCGACGTGCGCGGCCTCCTTCGGGCGCAGGCGCTTGGCGATCGCGCCCATCATGATCGGGAGGATCAGCAGCGCGGAGAGGACGACAGCGAACACGCCGATCGCGGCGCCGAGGCCCATCTTGCCGATGGCCGGGATGCCGACGACGAGCAGGCCGGCGATGGCGACCATGACGATGAGGCCCGCGGCGACGACGGCGGTGCCGGCGGTGGCGGCGGCCTTCGCCGCCGCGTCGCGCGTCGAGTCGCCGGCGGCGAGCTGCTCGCGGAACCGTCCGATGATGAGCAGCGAGTAGTCGATGCCGGCGCCGAGGCCGAGCATGATCGCGATCGTGGTCGCGAAGCTCGGCAGCCCGAGCGGCTCGGCGAGCGCGGCGAGGAGCATCTGCCCGACGGCGACGCCGATGATCGCGCCGAAGAGGGTCGCGCCCATGGCGGCCTTGGAGCGGAACAGGAGCGTCAGCAGGATGATCGCGATGCCGACGCCGACGAGCTCGCCGACGGGGGCCTGGGCCTGCTGCTGGGCGGTGTCGACGACGATGCCGCGCTGGGACATCTGCACGCCGGATGCCTCGGGGACCTCGGCGGCCTTCTCGAGGTCCTCGCCGTCCTTCTTCTTGATGTCGGCGGCCTCCGTGGAGTACCGCACGTCGACCGACGCGAGCCGGCCGTCGCGCGAGAGCGCGCCGCCCTGGGCGAACGGGTCGGCGACGGAGATGACGCCGTCGAGCTGCTTGACCTTCGCCAGCGCGGCCTGGACCGCGGCCTTCGGGCGGGCGTCGGTGATGCGCCCCTGCTCGACGGTGTAGACGAGCGTCGCGTCGCCGCCGGCGAAGGCCGGCGTGTGGTCGCGGAAGAGGTCGTAGGCCTTCTGCGAGTCGGCGCCGGGGACGTCGAAGCTGTCGGCCGGCGGGTTGGCCGTGCCGGCGAGGACGCCGAGGACGACCAGCGTGGCCAGCGCGAACGCGAGCGAGCGCTTCCAGCGGTGGGAGATCGCACGGGCGATCCGCGCGAGGAGGGACGACATGTGGGCTCCTGAGGGGGGAGGGGTGGACGGCGACGCGGACAGTACCACACTCAGTGCAAGACTGCACTGAGTGCAGAATTACTGGGGCGGGCGGCGGTCGCCGGACTGCAGCGCGTCGAGGCCGCCGCGCAGGAACGCCAGGGCGACGTCGAGGACCTCGAGCGGGTCCTCGCTGCCGAGCAGTTCCCAGTGGTCGGCGTCCAGCTCGTCCAGCGACATCAGCGCGGCGACCGCCGCGGCGGCGACGAGCCGGGGGCGGATGCCGTCCGGGTCGTCCCCGAGGTCGCGGGCGATGCCCTCGCGCAGCACGTGCTCGAACTCGCTCATCTTCGACAGCCGCTGGGCCGCCAGCGACGGCGTGCCGCGGATCAGCTCCTTGCGGCACGTCTCCGCGGGGTCGTCGGGGTCGTGGTCGGCCAGCAGGTCGGCGATCCAGCGGCGCAGCGCGTCGATCGTCGACTCCGCGTCCTCGCGCTCGCGCAGGAGCGCGGAGAAGCCGTCGAGGGCCTGCTCGTGGTCGGCGAAGACCACGTCCTCCTTGGTGGGGAAGTAGGCGAAGAACGTGCGTGGGGCGATGTTCGCGGCGGCCGCGATATCGGCGACCGTGACGCCGTCGAACCCGCGCTCGCGGAACAGCTGGAGGGCCTCGCGCGCGATGGTCTCGCGCGTCTGGCGCTTCTTGCGCTCCCGCAGTCCGCCGGTGTCGCTCATCACCGTCACCGTAGCATCGTGCAGCGGCTGCAGACCTGCACTGAGCGCAGAAATGCCGCGGTGGTCGTGCCACCCCGACCCGTCCGTACACTGGGCACATGGCCACGAGCACCGTCGAGAAGCTCCTGCTCGCCGCCCCGCGCGGCTACTGCGCCGGCGTCGACCGGGCGGTCCAGACCGTCGAGCGCGCGCTCGAGCTGCACGGCGCGCCGGTCTACGTGCGCAAGGAGATCGTCCACAACAAGCACGTCGTCGAGCAGCTGCGCGAGCGCGGCGCGATCTTCGTCGACGAGCTCGACGACTCCATCCCCGAGGGCGCGATCACCGTCTTCAGCGCCCACGGCGTCTCGCCGATGGTCCACGCCGACGCCGAGCGCCGCAAGCTCCGCACGATCGACGCGACCTGCCCGCTCGTCACGAAGGTCCACCGCGAGGCCGTGAAGTTCGCATCCGAGGGCTACACGATCGTGCTCATCGGCCACGACGGCCACGAGGAGGTCGAGGGCACGATGGGCGAGGCGCCCGAGGCGATCGTCCTCGTCGAGACCGAGGCCGACGTCGACGCGCTCGAGGTCGCCGACCCCGACCGGCTCGCCTACATCTCGCAGACGACGCTGTCCGTCGACGAGACCCGCCAGATCATCAACCGGCTGCGCGAGCGGTTCCCGAACATCACCGGGCCCCGCACCGACGACATCTGCTACGCCACGACCAACCGGCAGGCGGCCGTCAAGCAGATGGCGCAGCACTGCGACCTCGTGCTCGTCATCGGCTCGCGGAACTCGTCGAACTCCAACCGGCTCGTGCAGGTCGCGCAGGAGCACGGCGCGGCCTCGTACCTCATCGACAACGAGTCCGAGGTCGACGAGGCGTGGCTCGACGGGCCGCGCACGGTCGGCATCAGCTCCGGCGCCAGCGCGCCCGAGGAGCTCGTGCAGCGGCTCGTCGCGTTCTTCCGCTCCCACGGGGTGCAGGACGTCAGCGAGTTCGAGGTCATGCAGGAGGACGTCCGCTTCATGCTCCCCAAGCCGATCCGCCAGGCGATGGCGGCGGCGAAGGGCTGACGGCCCGCGCGCGGTCGCCGCACCGCGCGCCCGCCACATCGGTCATCCGTCCAGGGGGATCGCACCGCGACCCGTCCGCGCCGACGACCGGGGCGTGACCGAGCCCACCGAGCGCCGCCCGTCCCTGGACCTCCCGTACGTCGAGACCGAGCACGAGCAGGTCGCGCGGCTCGGCGCCGTCGCCGGGCGCCTCGTCGCGCTCGTCTGGCTGCTGGCGCTCTGCGGCGCCCTGCTGGGCGGCGATCCCGCCCCGGCCGCGGACCTCGCGCTCGTCGTCGCCTCCACCGGCACGCTCATCGGCGCGCTGCTGTGCCGGGCCCGCACCGTCCGTCACGGTCGCGCCGCCCGCCAGGTGCTCGCGGGCACCGTCACGCTGCACGCCGCGGCCGCGGCGCTGGCCCTCGACGGCTCCGGGGCGGCCACCGTCGGCGGCTTCGTCCTCGCCGCCGCGTTCGCGGGCGCGGTCCTGCGCCCGCCGGTCCTCGCGGGCCTCCACGTGGCCGTCGCTACGACGGCCCCCGTCCTGATCGCCGGCCTCGCTCCCGAGCGCGCGCCCGACGCGCTGCCGACCGCCCTGGGCCTCGCGCCCGCGGTCGCCGCGGTCGGCGTGCTCATCGCCGTCCTGCACGAGCACGCCATCCGCCGCGAGCTCGCCTACCGGGCGCTCGCCCGGCGTGACCCGCTCACCGGCGTGGGCAACTACCGCCGGCTGCACGAGCGCCTCGCGGAGACCGTCGCCCGCGACCCGCGCCGCTTCGCCCTGCTGACGATGGACGTCGACCACTTCAAGGCGGTCAACGACCGCTACGGCCACCTCGAGGGCGACCGGCTGCTGCGGGAGGTCGGTCGCGCGCTGGTCGACAACGTCCGCGGCAAGGACGTCGTCGCCCGCCAGGGCGGCGACGAGTTCGCCGTGCTGGCCCCCGAGACCGACGAACACGGCGCGCAGCTGCTCGCGGCGCGGATCGAGCGCGCCCTGCAGGAGATCCGCGTCGAGGACCGCGAGGAGGTCCGCGCGTCGATCGGCATCGCGGTCTACCCCCAGGACGGCACCACCGTCGAGGAGCTGCTCGCGCGCTCCGACGACGCGCTGCGCCGCGAGAAGGCCCACCGGCGCGAGCCGGTCGCCGCACGCTGACCGCGCGCGCGATGATGCGCGCGTGGACGACGTCCTCCTGGAGGGCCTGCACGCCCTGAAGCACGCGCGGCGCTTCGGCGCGGCTATCACCGACGTGCGCGTCGCGGCGCGCCCCGCGGCGCTGGAGCTGGCCGCGACGCTCGCCCCGGACCTCGTGCCGCTGCTGCAGGCCGCCGAGGAGGTGGGGGAGGCGGGCATCGCCGCCGCCACCGCGCGGCCCGTCCCGACCGGGGTGCTGGCCCGCGCCCGGCGCCCGCGGCCGACGCTCGAGGACGCGCTGCGCGCCCCGGGGCCGGTCGTCCTGCTCGACGACCCGCGCGACCCGGGCAACGTCGGTGCCGCGGTGCGCGTCGCCGCGGCCGCCGGGGTCGCCGCCGTGCTCGTGGTCGGGCGGCTCGACCCCTGGCACCCGGTGTGCCTGCGCGGCGGCGCCGGGCTCCAGTTCGCCCAGCCGGTGCTGCGGCTCGACGCGCTCCCCGACGACCTCGCCGGACGGCCGCTCGTGGCGCTCGACGCCGACGGCGACCGGCGGCTCGCGGACGAGCCCGCCGGCCCGCCCGCCCCGGTCCTCGCCTTCGGCACCGAGCGCCACGGGCTCGGGGCGGCGGTCCGCGCCCGGGCCGACCGGACGGTCGCGATCCCGATGCGGGCCGGGGTCAGCAGCCTCAACCTCGCCACGTCCGTCGCCGCGGTCCTCTACGGGCGGTCGGGCGCCGCCGGGTAGCCTCCCTCGCCGCGTGCGCACCACCGTCATCAGCGACCTGCACCTCGGCGCCCATCGCGCGGTCGACGTGCTGCGCCGGCCCGGCCCGCTCGCGGGCCTGCGGGCCGCGCTCGCCGGGACCGACCGGCTCGTCCTGCTCGGCGACGTCGTCGAGCTGCGGCAGGGCCCGCTGCGCGACGCGCTCGCCGCGGCGCTCCCCGTCCTCGCCGCACTCGGCGAGACGCTCGGCCCGGACGGCGAGATCCTCCTCGTCACCGGCAACCACGACCACCACCTGATCGCCCCGTGGCTGGAGGCGCGCGCGGTCCCCGACCCACCGCCGCCGCTCGGGCTCGAGCGACGCCTGACCGTGCGCGAGCTCGAGCGGGTCCCGGCGCTGCGGGCGATCCGCGACGCGGTCCGGCCCGCCCGCCTGGTCGTCGCGTTCCCCGGGGTGGCGCTGCGCGACGACGTGTACGCCCTGCACGGCCACTACCTCGACCGCGTCACGACGCTGCCGAGCTTCGAGCGGCTGGCGCTCGGGGCGATGGCGCGCGTCGTCGGCGAGGTGCCCGAGGGGCGCGGCGCGGCGACCGCCGAGGACTTCGAGGCGGGCCTGCAGCCCCTCTACGCGTGGATGCACGCGCTCGCGCAGAGCCCGGCGGGCACCTGGTCGGCGGGCACCCAGAAGACCTCGGCCTCGACCTGGAAGGTCCTCGCCGGCGACCTCGGCGACCGCCGCCGCAGCCCGCGCGAGCTGCTGCTCACCCGCGCGTTCCCGCTCGCGGTCGGCGCGCTGAACCGGGCGCGGATCGGCCCGCTGAGCGCCGACATCTCCGCGCCGGAGCTGCGCCGCGCCGGCCTGGGCGCGATCGGCGAGGTCGTCTGGCGGCTCGGCATCACGGCAGAGCACGTGATCTTCGGCCACACCCACCGTGCCGGCCCGCTGCCCGGCGATCACCGTCACGAGTGGCTCGTCCCCGGCACCGGCGCGCGGCTGTGGAACGGGGGCAGCTGGGTCGACGAGCCGGTCTTCTCCGGCGGCGACCCCGACGGCCCGTACTTCGCGGGCCGCGCCGTCGTCCTGGACGACGACGCGCCGCCGCGCCTGGAGCGGCTCGTCGCCGCGCTCGACTGACCGTCCGGCCCGGCGGCCCGGCGGCCCGGCGCTCAGGCGGCGAGGCCGGCGCCGAAGCAGGTGGCGTGCACGGTCACGCCGTCGCCGGGCTCGAGGGCCAGGACGCCCTCGGTGTGGCGGTCGTGCTCGACGAGCAGGACCGCGCCCGGGTGCTCGACCGCGACCGTGCGTCCGTCGACGTGCAGGGCGCCGGCGCCCGACACGACCGCCCAGACCTCGCCGGCCTCGTAGGGGCCGCTGTAGGCGCCCTCCACGTCCGCCGTGGGCACGACGACCATCGCCGCCGGGTCGTCCTGCGGGCGGACGTAGGGGACCGGCTCGCGCTCGACGCCGAGCAGCTCCTGGATCGCCCGCTCGGTGCCGTGGTAGTCGCCCTCGCCGTGGTGGTACTCGAACAGCTTGCCCTGCTGGTCGAACAGGTAGCGCGACGGCCAGCCGCGGTTGGCGAACCACGTCCAGATCTCCAGCTGCGGGTCGAGCACGACCGGGTGCTCGATCCCCAGGCGCGCGACCGCCGCGCGCACCGCGTCCTCGTCGTGCCCGGGCGGGAAGCCCGCGGCATGCACCGAGATGACGCGCAGGCCCGCGGCCTCGTAGCGCTCGTGCCAGGCCTGCACGTACGGGAGCGTGTGCAGCGAGTTGGGCCGGCAGAAGTCCCAGAACTCGATGAGCACGGGACGGCCGATCTGCTTGTCCATCCGCAGCGGCGCGACGTTGACCCACGGCAGGCGAGCGGGGAACGGCGGGGCGGCGATGGTGTCGACGGGGGCACGCATGGGAGGGCCGGGACCGTAGTACATCCGTCCGCGCGGGCCGGGGCCCGCAACACGGACGCGGTCGGGGCGTTCAGGATGCAGCATCTCGCCCGTGGGCGCCGTGCTCTGGATCCGCGCTCAAGGTTCTTGGACGCATGTCCGATACGGAAGCAGCGGGCCGGCCGGCGGGATTTCCCACCGGGGTCTCCCACCCTGGTAGAGCTGGTCACCCACCCCATCCCCATCAGTCCCCAGTAGCAGGAGGAAGAATGCGCAAGTCCGCGCTGCTCGCGACGGCCCTCTCGGTCGTCGCCGTCCCCGTCGCCGGCGTCGCCTACGCGGCGACCGTCGACCAGTCGATCGACGTGACGGTCAGCCCGTCGAAGGCCGGCACGGCGAAGAAGCCGGCCGCCGTGAAGCTCAAGGTCGACATCAAGACGAAGAAGAAGGTCGCGTCGGAGACGTTCGCGACCCGTTCTGCGGTCATCTCGTTCGACAAGAACCTCGTGTTCAACCCGTCGTCGTTCGCGACCTGCACCCAGGCGACCGTCCAGGCCAACGAGGCCGGCTGCGCGAAGGGCTCGAAGGTCGGCAGCGGCACCGCGGTCGGCGAGGCCCTCGGCCAGGTCGCCAACCTCAAGGTCTCCGCCTTCAACGGCCCGAAGAGCACGCTGAACCTGCACGTGACGGGCTCGGCGCCGCTGGCGATCGACTCGGTCATCGTCGGCAAGCTCGGCAAGGCGTCGGGTAAGTACGGCACGAAGCTCACGGTCACGATCCCGACGACCCTGCAGCAGCCGCTGCCGGGCGTGTTCGCGACGCTGACCTCGTTCGTCACGACGATCGACAAGAAGACCTCCAAGGGCAAGCCGTACGTCGGCCTGAAGGGCTGCTCGGGCGGCAAGCTCGCGTTCAAGGGCGACTTCGTCTTCAGCGACGGCACGAAGGCCTCCGCGACGGACTCGGTGGCCTGCAAGAAGTAGCGACCGCGCGCCGGGCCCCGAGGGCCTGACGCACCGAGGGGGCGGGGTCGGCGCGACCCCGCCCCCTCGCGCTTCCTAGAATCGGGTGGATGCGCCGGCTCCCGACGACGCTCGTCCTCCTCGCGGGGCTGCTGCTCCTCTCCGTCCTCGGACCGGAGGTCGCTGCCGCGCACGGCCTCGTCGGCAAGCAGGACCTGCCGATCCCGCGCTGGCTGTTCACCTGGGCGGCCGCGGTGGTGCTCGTCGTGAGCTTCGTCGCGCTCGCGGTCCTGTGGCCCAAGCCGCGGCTCGAGCGCCAGGACGCGGACGGCACGCGGGTCCTGTCGGTGCCCGTCGTCCTCGAGGTGCTCGCGGGGGCGGTCGGCGTGCTGCTGTTCGTGCTGGCGGTCTACGCGGGCCTGGCGGGCACGCAGACGGAGTCCGCGAACCTCGCCCCGACGCTCGTCTACGTCTACTTCTGGGTCGGGATCCCGGTGCTGTCGCTCGTCCTCGGCGACGTGTTCCGGGCGCTGAACCCGTGGCGCGCGATCGCCCGTGCGGCGTCCTGGGTCGCGGGCCGGGTGGCCGGGAGCGGCGAGCTGCCCGAGCCGACCGCCTACCCGGCGCGGCTCGGCCAGTGGCCCGCCGCGGTCGTGATCCTCGCGTTCACGTGGGTGGAGCTCGTGTACGGCAACGGCGGCGACCCGTCGACGCTGGCGCTGCTCGCGCTCGCCTACGCGGCGCTCCAGCTCGTCGGTATGAGCCTCTACGGCATCGAGCCGTGGACCCGCAACGCGGACGGCTTCTCCGTCTACTTCTCGCTCTTCGCGACGCTCTCGCCGCTGCACTGGGAGGGCCGCACGCTGCGTCGCCGCCGGCCGCTCGTCGGCGCGACGCGGATCGTCGCGGTGCCCGGGACCGTCGCGCTGCTCGCCGTCATGATCGGCACGACGAGCTTCGACGGGCTCAGCGGCGGCGAGGTCTGGACCGACCTCGCGCCCGACCTGCAGCAGGCGTTCATCGACCTCGGCCTGTCCAGCGGGGCGGCGCTCGAGGTGGCGTTCTCGATCGGGATGGCCGCGGTCGTGCTGCTGGTCGCCGGGCTCTACCGCCTCGGGGTCGTCGGCATGCGCTCGATCGGCGGCGGCATGGACGCCGAGATGCTGTCGCGCCGCTTCGCCCACACGCTCGTGCCGATCGCGCTCGCGTACGTCATCGCCCACTACTTCTCGCTGCTGGCCTACAACGGGCAGTCGATCGCCTACCTCGCCTCCGACCCGCTGGGCGACGGCTCCGACCTCTTCGGCACCGCGACCGCGACGATCGACTACGGCATCCTGACCGCCAACGCGATCTGGTACGTGCAGGTCGGGGCGCTCGTCCTCGGGCACGTCGCGGGGCTCGTGCTGGCGCACGAGCGGGCGCTCGTGCTCTATCGGCGCGCACGCGATGCCACCCGCAGTCAATACTGGATGCTCGCGGTGATGGTCGGATTCACCAGCCTGGGGCTCTGGCTCCCTCTCCGCGCAGGCCTCATGACCCTCCCGATCGCCCACGCGGGCCACTGGCTCGTCTCGCTGCTCTACCTCGCGCCCGTCGTGATCCTCGTCGGTGCGCTGATGGTCGCGCGCGCCCGCGACGAGGGCCTCGAGGACGGCGACGACCCCGTCTTCGCGGACGGGGCCTTCGACGACGACCTCAGCCCGCGGGCGCCGCGCTGAGCGGCCGTACGGCCGCCGCGTACGCGTCGGCGGCGGCGTCGGCCCGGTCGGCCGCCGCGACGTAGACCGCGTAGGCGGTGCGGCCCGGGGACGCGGCCCAGGCGGCGTACGCGTCGAGCGCCTCGTCCTGCGCGGCGCGCCAGGCGTCGTGCAGCTCGCAGCCGGGGCGCCAGTGGCGCACGACGATCTCGCACGTGTCGTGCAGCTCGTCCAGCAGCTCGTGGATGGTCGATCGGCGCATCGTTCTTCCTCTAGAACGGATCGAACCCCGGGACGGTTCAGAAGTTGTGTCGCAGCTTCGCGGCGCGCGCCCGCGGTCCTGCCTGCGTACCCTGTGGGCATGCGGGTCACGCGCCTCCACCTCGCGCTCGCCACGCTGCTGGCGTGCACGTTCGCCGCCCTGTGCGGCGCGCTCCTCGCCACCGCCGGGCAGGACGACGAGCCCACGCAGGCCCTGGGCTTCCGCGGCGCGCTCGCGCCCGCGGACGTGCCGCCGAAGGACTTCCGCCTGCGCGACCAGGACGGCCGCGTCGCGTCGCTGAAGGAGTACCGGGGGAAGGTCGTCGCCCTCACGTTCCTCTACACGACCTGCGAGGACACCTGCCCGATCGCCGCCGACCAGATCCGCGCGGCGTTCGATCGTCTCGGCCACGACGTCCCGGCGCTGGCGGTGTCCGTCGACCCGGCCAACGACGACGCCGACCAGGCCCGGAAGTTCCTGCTCAAGCGGCGCCTGACGAACGGCCGCATGCGGTTCCTGCTCGGCGACCGGCAGACGCTCGCGCCGATCTGGAAGTTCTACGGCGTGGCCCCGCAGGGCGACGAGTTCGACCACACCGCGCGTGTCCTGCTGATCGACCGCAGCGGCCGCCAGCGCATCGCGTTCCCGATCGACCAGCTGACCCCCGAGGCGCTGGCCCACGACATCGCCAAGCTCGAGGCCGAGCCGTCCTGAGGACGGCCGCTCAGGGCTCGACGAGCCCGCGCCGGATCGCGTAGCGCACGAGCTCGACGCGATCGCGCATGCCGAGCTTGCGCAGCAGGTTCCCGCGGTGGGACTCCACGGTCTTCTCCGACAGGTGGAGGATCGCCCCGATCTCGCGGTTGGTGTGCGCCTCGGCGATGAGCTTCAGGACCTCCTGCTCGCGCGGCGAGAGCGGCTCGCTCGGCCCGGACCCGGGGTCGGCGAGCCACTCGCGCACGAGCCGCCGCTGCCCGGCGCTGGTGAGGAACGGCTCGCCGCGCGAGACGGCGCGCACGGCGTCGACGAGGTCGTGGTCGGCCTCGGTCTTCAGGACGTAGCCGCCCGCGCCGGCCTTCAGCGCCTCGAAGAGGTAGCGCTCGTCGTCGTGCATCGACAGCACGAGCACGTGGACCGCGGGCGCCTGCGCCTTGATCTCGCGCGTGGCCTGCAGCCCGGTGAGCTTCGGCATCGACACGTCGAGCACGCAGAGGTCGGGCCGGTGGCGCAGCGCCTGCGCGACCGCCTCGGCGCCGTCGGCCGCCTCGGCGACGACCTCCATGTCGGGCTGGCGGTCCAGGAGGAGGCGCAGGCCTCCGCGGACGACGCCGTGGTCGTCGGCGACGAGCAGCTTCACGGGGCTCCGATCGGGATGGGGGTGGGGGCGCGGACGGCGAGGGCCAGCTCGACGGTGGTGCCCGCACCGGGGCGCGAGCGGACCGACAGGCGCCCGCCGACGAGCCGCGCGCGCTCGCGCATGCCCTCCAGGCCGGTGCCGTCGGCGTGCCGGGGCGCGAAGCCGCAGCCGTCGTCGCAGACGCGCACGACGGGACCGGCGGCGCCCGGGGTGACCTCGACGGTCACGTGGCGCGCGCGGGCGTGGCGGAAGACGTTGGAGAGGCTCTCCTGGACGACCCGGTAGACGACGAGCTGCTCGTCGGGGTCGAGCGCGTCGAGGTCGACGGTGGGGGCGAGGTCGAGCCGGGCGCGCGCCCCGCCCGGCGTGCGGAAGCGGTCGACCTGGCCGTGGAGCGCCTCGTGCAGTCCGTGGTCGTCGAGCGCGGCGGGCCGCAGCTCGCGGGCGAGCCGCAGCAGCTCGTGCATCGCCCGGGAGGCCAGCTCGCGCGTCTCGGCGAGCTCGGCCGCCAGCGCCGGCGGCGCGTCGTGCGCGGCGGCCTGGAGCCGCAGCAGCAGGCCGGTGAGCGACTGGTTGGCCTCGTCGTGCAGGTCGCGGGCGATGCGGGCGCGCTCGGCCTCCTGGCCGCGCAGGACGGCGCGCGAGGTCGTGGCGCGCTCCTCCTCGACGCGCGCGAGCATCCGGTTGAACGCCTGCTGCAGTCGGGCGACCTCCTCGGTGTCCGCGTGCCCGACCGTCGCGCGGACGCCCGGGTGGGCGAGGTCGACGCGCTCCATCGTGGCGATGAGCTCCTCCAGCGGGGCGAAGCGGCGGCGCAGGACGAGGCCGTTGACGAGGATCGACGCGAGGATCGCGGCGGTGAGCAGCAGCTGGCTCTGGGTGGAGGCGAGGTCCTGGATGCGGACGTCGTCGCCGACCGCGGAGGCGAGGATGGCGGCGCAGACGAGCAGCGCGTTGACGGCGAGGGACCTGGGCCGCCAGGGAGGGGCGGCGGCGGGTGGGGGAGCGGCGGAGCATGGGATGGGGTCTGCACCCCATATCGGCGCCGCCGCCGCGGTCCGATACCCCTGGTGGGCGCGCCACGGAGATCGCGCCCCCCCACCACCCGAGACCTGCCCGTAGCGGACCGGGAGGCGCCCGCCGGATTGCGGCCGACGGAGACGCGCGTGGGCCTGTGGACACGACGAGCCCGGAGCGCCGGAAGGACCGGCGCTCCGGGCTCGTGTCGTTGGCGCAACGGTGTCGCTATACTTTCTGAAGTCGAATACCCGACCGCGATTCAGGTGATTAACGGGATGACCCCCTCGGGCAGCGAGTTCATCAAGCAGGTCAAGAGCGAGATCACGGAGGTCGACCCCTCCGAGGTCGCCCAGCTCCTCGGAGAGGACGTCGCGATCGTCGACGTCCGCGAGACCGACGAGGTGAGTGCCGGCAAGCTGCCGGGCGCCGCCCACGTGGCCCGCGGGTTCCTCGAGTCGCGCATCGAGTCGGTCGCCCCCGACCGCTCGCAGCGCGTGATCCTCTACTGCGCCTCCGGCAACCGCTCGGCGCTCGCCGCCAAGACGCTCATCGACGATCTCGGCTACGAGCACGTCGAGTCGATGACCGGCGGCTACACCCTCTGGAAGGACCGCGGCTACGACGTCGAGGTCCCGTTCCAGTGGACGGGCGACCAGCGCCAGCGCTACTCCCGGCACTTCCTGCTCCCGGAGGTCGGGGAGGACGGCCAGCAGAAGCTGCTCGAGTCGAAGGTCCTGCTGCTCGGCGCCGGCGGGCTCGGCTCGCCGACCGCGTTCTACCTCGCCGCCGCGGGCGTCGGCACGCTGGGCATCGTCGACGACGACACCGTCGACGTCTCGAACCTGCAGCGCCAGATCATCCACCGCACCGACACCGTCGGCGTCGCGAAGGTCGACTCGGCCGAGCAGGCGATCAACGCGCTGAACCCCGACGTGAAGGTCGTGAAGTACGAGACGCGCCTGGACGCCTCGAACATCGTCGACATCATCAAGGACTACGACATCATCGTCGACGGCGTCGACAACTTCCCGACGCGGTACCTGCTCAACGACGCGACCGTGCGGCTGAAGATCCCGGTCGTCAGCGCCGCCATCCTCGGCTTCGAGGGCCAGCTCAGCGTCTTCAAGCCCTACGAGGGCCCGTGCTACCGCTGCCTCTTCCGGCAGCCGCCGCCGGCCGAGCTCGCGCCGTCGTGCGGGGCCAACGGCGTCCTCGGCGTCCTGCCGGGCACGATGGGCCTGCTCCAGGCCACCGAGGTCATCAAGCTCATCCTCGGCGCCGGCGACCCGCTGATCGGCCGCCTGCTCATGTACGACGCCCTCGACGCGTCGACGACCGAGCTGAAGGTGCGCCGCGACCCGGAGTGCCCGATCTGCTCGCGCGACCCGGAGGAGATCTCCGACGACGAGCTCGGTGTCTTCCCCGACTACGAGGCGTTCTGCGCCGCGGCGGGCTGACCGCCCGGCGCCCCCCCCGCCGGCCCCGGCCGGCACTCCGACCCCGACTCCGGAATCATCTCCTGAACCTATGGCCACGATTCGCATCCCCCCGGTCCTCCGTCCCGCCGTCGGCGGCGAGCGCGAGGTCGTCGCCGAGGGTGCCGACGTCGGCGCGGTGCTCACCGCGCTGACCGAGCAGCACCCCGAGACGAAGGCGCAGATCTTCGGCGCCGACGGCGACCTCAACCGGTACGTCAACGTCTACCTCAACGACGAGGACGTCCGCGTCCTCGACGGGCTGCAGACGGCCGTCGGCGCGTCCGACAGCCTCGTCATCCTGCCGGCGATGGCCGGCGGCGCCGCCTGATCAGCCGCTCGCGGGCCGTCCGCCGTCGCGGGCGGCCCACCGAAAAGCCGCACCTGTCGCAGCTGAACCCGTAGACTGCGCCGCGGGCAGGGTCGAACGTTCCCGTTTCGACTCGTGGAGGCACCCCCCGTGAAGGGTCATCGCAGGAAGCTGACGGGCGTGGCGCTCACCGCCGCCGCGCTCGCTCTCGGCGTCGCCGGCAGCGCGCACGCCGCCCCGTATCCCCCGCAGGCGCTCGGCGTCGACACCGAGGGCAACGCCTACGCCGGGCTCGACGGCGTCGTCAAGGTCCTCAGCCCCTCGGGCGCGCTCCTGCGCCAGTGGGGCAGCAGCGGCGACGCGCCCGGCCAGATCAGCGGCGGCATCGCCGCGATCAGCGTCGACCCGCAGAACCGCGTCTGGACGCTCGACGGCGCCAACCGCGTGCAGGAGTTCACGCGCGACGGCGTCTACCAGCGCGGCTTCACCCTGTCCCCGTGCACCGAGCCCGCCGAGACCTGGAGCCGAGGCGGACTCGACGTCTCGAGCGCGTACGTGTTCGCGGCGAGCGTCTGCTCGGACGAGGTCGTGCGCCTCGACAAGGCGACGCTCGCCGGTCGCCGCTCCGTCACGCTGGACAACCCCGACGGCATCTCCTACAACCAGTACGCCTCCTGCGGCTACCGCGTCGCGGTCGCCGGCCACGGCAGCAAGGAGGTCACGCTCTACGACACCGACCTCGACCGCGTCGGCAGCCGCGTCATCGGCGGTCGCGTCCCGGACGTCTACCTCGACGACTTCGGCGTCGTCTTCGCGTCGGACATCGACAGCCACACGGTCCGGCTGATCGGCTGCGACGGCGTGGAGTTCCGCACCCTCGGCGGCTTCGGGTCCGCGCCCGGCAAGCTCGACAACGCGCTCGCGATCGACGTCTTCGGCCAGTACGGCGGCGACCTCGCGGGCAACGTGTTCGTCGGCGAGTACTCCAACGCGCGCGTGCAGCGGTGGAGCTCGGGCGGCTACACGTTCTACGCGACGCCGCTGGACACGACCTCGACGCCGGGGCCGACGCCCACGCCGACGCCCGACCCGACGCCCACGCCGACCCCGACTCCCACGCCCGACCCGGGCACGGGTGCGGGCCGCCCCGTCGGCGTCACGATCGAGTTCCACGCCGCGTACGTCAACAGCCGCGACGTGGAGCTGCGCATCAGCCCGCCCGCGGGCGCGACCTCGGTGCTGATCTCCAACGATGGTGGCTTCGACTTCGCCGAGCAGCGGCCGATCGCCGCCGACCAGCGCTACGCCTGGCGGCTGCCCGTCAGCGGGCTGGCGGAGCGCCTGCCACGCACTGTGTACGTCCGCTTCCCGGGCTCGGCGAACCCGACGCAGACCTTTACCGACGACATCGTGCTCGACACCACGGCGCCGGCGGTGCGGACCGTCTCGCTGCGCGGGACGACGCTGCGGGTCAGCGCCCGCGACGCGGTCTCCGGCGTCGGCTTCGTCCAGGTCGCGACCGGCACGACGGCGCGCTCGCGGCGCCTGACCGCGCGCTACGGCAAGGCCGTGAAGGTGTCGCGCAAGCTCGGCCGCCGGCCGTACGTGCGGGTCGTCGACCGCGCGGGCAACGCGGGCCGCTGGGTGCGCGTCAGGCGTCGCTAGGTCGCGGGCCCCGGAGGTGGCGCGCCGCCGCCTCCGGGGCCGCTTCCGGAGCCCCGCTACACTTCGTGAAGTCATGGCTCTCCCGCCCCTGGAGACCCGACCCTGCGGCGGTCGCTACGGCGACATCGTCGAGGCGATCGGGAACACCCCCCTCGTGGAGCTCAAGCGGCTCTCGCCCAAGCCGGGCGTCCGCATCTGGGCCAAGCTCGAGTCGGCGAACCCGACCGGGTCGATCAAGGATCGCGTCGCGAAGTCGCTGATCGAGGACGCGGAGGCCAAGGGCGCGATCAGCCCCGGCCAGACGATCCTCGAGCCGACCTCCGGGAACACCGGCATCGCACTGGCGATGATCTGTCGGCGCAAGGGCTACAAGCTCAAGGTCGTGATGCCCGACAACGTCACGCCCGAGCGCACGCAGCTGCTGCAGATGTACGGCGCCGAGATCGTCTACTCGCCGGGCAACCAGGGCTCCAACGGCGCGGTCGCGATGGCCGTCGAGATGGCGAACGCCGACGCCTCGTACTACATGCCCTACCAGTACGGGAACCCCGCGAACCCGCTGGCGCACTACAACGGCACCGCGCGGGAGATCCTCACCGAGCTCGACGGCAACGTCGACGCGTTCGTTGCGGGTCTCGGCACCGGCGGCACGCTGATGGGCAACGCCCGCCGCTTCAAGGAGGAGCTCGGGGACCGCGTGAAGATCGTCGCCGCCGAGCCGATGCAGGGCGAGCCCGTGCAGGGGCTGCGCTCGCTCGACGACGGGTTCATCCCCGAGATCATCGACCTGACCCTCCTGGACCGGAAGATCTTCGTCACGAACCGCGACGCGATCATCTGGACGCGCAAGCTGCTCGACGAGGAGGGCCTGTTCGCGGGCGTCTCCTCGGGGGCGATCGCGCGCGTGGCGGTGCGGATCGCCAACGAGATGGACGAGGGCAACGTCGTCTTCATCATCTGCGACGACGGCTGGAAGTACCTGAGCAGCGGGATCTACACGCTGCCGGTCGACGAGGTCGAGAACCTCGACTCAACCGTCTGGTGGTAATCCACGTAGGAACCCGGGAAGTCCGTCCGCGCACCCCCCTCACCCACGGAGAACTGAGCCAGTGATGCCCAACGTCGGTCCCATGGAGCTCGTGATCGTCCTCGCGATCGCCCTCATCGTCCTCGGCCCCAAGAAGCTCCCGGAGGTCGGCCGCTCGGTCGGCAACGGCCTGCGTGAGTTCAAGGAGTCGATCTCGGGCGAGCGCCGCGACGACGAGGACGACCGCCGCGCCCTCAAGGCGGACTGAGCGCCCCGACGGATGCAGATCGCTCCCGCCCTGCTCGAGCAGATCGTCGAGCACGCGCGCCGCGACGTGTCCGAGGAGTGCTGCGGCGTCGTCGCCACGCGCGACGGCGTCGCGGTCGCTGTGCACGAGCTCGAGAACACCGCGCACGACAAGCGCCGCTTCGAGATCGACGGCCTCGTCCTGCTGCGGCTCGTCGACGAGCTCGAGGACCGCGGCGAGGAGCTCGGCGCGATCTACCACTCGCACGTCATGTCGGCGCCCGAGCCGTCCCAGACCGACCTGAACTTCGGCGCGCTGTGGCCCGGTGTCGAGTGGATCATCGTCGGCCTCAAGGACGCCGAGCCCGAGGTCCGGTCCTGGCTGATCGAGGACGGGGACTACCGCGAGGTCGCCCTCACGTCGGAGTAGCCGGTGGACGGCGGCGGCGCGCCCCCGCTCGTCTGCCCGCGGTGCGGCGCCCTCCACGCGCCGCCCGCCCGCTTCTGCGCCGCGTGCGCGATGCCGCTCACGTGGGCCGGGGCGCCGGACGACCCGCAGGTCACCGACCGGCACGCCCGCGCCCGCAAGATCAAGCCCCAGTACGCGGAGGGCGAGCTCGTCCGCGTCGCCGGCGGCCGGCACCAGGCGGAGGCGGAGTTCCTCTGCGGCCTGCTGCTGGAGGAGGGGATCCCCAGCCTCGTCCGCCGCTCGCGCGGCTTCGATGTGCCCGACATGCTCGCGGCCGGTCCGCGCGACGTCCTGGTCCCGGCCTCCGGCGTCGACGCCGCCCGCGAGGTGCTGCTCGAGGCCGAGCTGCTGGCCGAGCCGGGGCCCGTCGGCCCGACGCCCGCCCGCCTGATGGGCGGGCTGCTCGCCGTGCTGGGCGTCGTCGGCGTGATCGTCTGGGTGCTCGACCTCGCGACCGGCTGACGCTCAGGCCTGCCCGCCCATGGTGGCGAGGTGGGCGCGCCAGACGCCGCTGGTGTGGACGAGCTCGCGCCCGAAGGCGCGCTGCAGCGCGGCCCGCGGGCCGTCCTCGTGGAGGCCCAGGACGAGCTCGACCACGGCGTGCTCGCCGCGCTCACGGGCCAGCAGGTCCAGGACGGTGCCCCCGAGCAGGGCCGCGTCGCGCAGGCCCGGGGGGGAAGGACGGCTCGTCGCCCTCGCGCAGGCGCCGGCCGACCGCCGGCCGCGCGAACGCCGTCTGGCCGCCGAAGTACTGGCCGGCGCCGAGCGCGAGCCACGCCCACTGCAGCGTCCGGCGGGTCGGCCCGGGCCGCCAGGGTGGCGCCAGGCGCGGGTTCGCGAGCCCGACGAGCATCTGCGCGTAGAGGCCCGCGGGGGCCAGCAGCGCCATCTCGCGGGACCCGGGGACCGAGGACGCGCGCGCCTCGAGCCGGCGGGGGGCGAGCAGGTGCAGCTCGCGCGCGCCCGGCCAGCCCGCGAGGTAGCGGCGGGACGCGGGGGCGGTCAGCCGCTGCAGCAGCGGCAGGTACGGCTGGGCGAGCGCGAGCGAGCCGGTCGAGCCGTGCACGACGACGGTGATCTCGTGCTCGGGCTCCGGGAACGTCTGCACGAGCCGCTCGCGGGTGTCCTCGAGCAGCTCGAGGACACCGGCGACGTCGTCCTCGTCGCGCAGCTCGTGGCGGGCCGCGAAGTTCGGGCTGCTCGTCTCGACCCAGGGCATCCCTGCGGACTTCGCCGCGCACGGCGGCGGTCCTCTCGCGTGACCGGGGCGAGGGTCAGGCGTCGTCGGCGGCCGCGTCGAGCTCGTGGGCGAGCTCGGTCCGCACGCCCATCGCGGTCAGCCGCTCGTGGGCGGCGGCGAGGTCCTCGTGCGGGTCGAGGGCGGCGGCCAGCCGGGCGGCGCTGCGCATCGCGGTCACGGGGTCGACGCAGCGCAGGCGCCCGCCGTCGGCGGTCAGCTCGACGGTCCGGCGCCCGTCGCGGATCGTCGCCGTGCCGGTCTCGCCGCGCGCGCAGCGCACGGCCATCGCGCTCGCCTCGGTCACCACGGTGCCCATCGCGGACTCGAGGCGGTCGAGCATCGGGGCGGTGAGCTCGAGGTCGCCGAGGTCGCCGCCGGCGGCGGTCACCTCGTCGTGGCGGGTGGCGACCTCGTCGGGGCGCAGCTCGCCGTCGCAGCCGGCGCCGAAGACGGTGAGGATCGCCGGGATGCCGACCGCGGCGAGGACGGGCGCGGCGGCGAGCAGCACGGCGTCGGCCAGCGGGCTCGCGAGCCCGGCCTCGTCCCCGTGGGCGAGGACGTCGCCGCCGACGTCGAGCAGCACGACGAGGTCACAGCCGAGCGCCTGCGTCGCGGCGACGAGCCCGTCGCCGACGGCGGCGGGGCCGGGGCCCGGGTCGACGAGGACCGTGTCGGCCTGCAGGAACGCGGCCATGCGGCTCTCGGCGAACGCGAAGCCGCCCGGTCCGGTGGTCTCGGGCCCGGCGAGGGCGACGGTGGGGTGCAGGACGGTCCGGGCGTCGACGAGCTCGTCGATGCGCCGCGGGCCGGGGAGGGGGTCGACGGGGCGTCGTTCCCAGGTGAGGCCGCCGACGACCGCGGCGGTCCCGAGCGCCCGGGCGGCCTCGGCGACCGCCAGGGCGCCGACGACGTCACCGCCCCCGCCGATGCCGACGACGAGCAGGCGGTCGGCCGAGCGCACGCGGTCGGCGGCCCAGGTCGGGGCCGGAAACGCGCGATCCCCGCTCGTCACCGGGACGGGCGGGGATCGACGGGCACGGCTGCTGCGGTCAGGCGGATGCGGCTAGACCAGCGCGGGGACGCGGCCGGCGCAGATCTCGGCGATCGTCTCGGTCGCGCGCTCGAACTCCTCGTCGGACAGCACCGGGGTGCCCTCGAACGGGAGGTCGCGGTTGATCTCCAGCCAGGAGCGGCAGCCCCCGAAGTCGTCACGGACCTTGACGGTGACCGGGCGCGGGATGCGGTACGTGCGCAGGAGCAGCACGTGCAGCGGGTGGTGACGCTTCCACGCGAGGCGCTTCTCGGCGTAGTCGGTCGTCCACACGTAGAACGGCGACAGGTCGTTGACCGTGCGGGGGTCGTCGATCGTGAAGTGGCCGGCGACCTCGGCCCACGCGCGGATCCGGACGCGCTCGGGCTGGGCGATGCCACCGTCGCGCGTCAGCGCGTGCACGGGCGGCTCGCCGTCGGCCCAGACACCCTCCTCGAGCGCGCGGCGCAGCTCGGGCAGGTGGGAGTCGCGCACCAGGTCGTTCTTCTGGTGGTCGAACGTGGGGTAGAGGAAGAAGCGGTCGTGGTCGAGCGCGAAGTGCTTCTCCGGCTCGCGGATCCCGCCCTTCCGCAGGGTGAGCAGCTGCTCACCCTCTGCGAGGGCGCGGACGGTGACAGCCCATTCCTTGAACGCGATAGGCATAAGGGTTTCCGAGGGGGAGAGGAGGACAAAGAAGATCCCGCGAGAGCGCGTCCGAACCAGCAGGACGACGGCGCGGGATGTGAAGGATGTTCGCAAACGATCGTGCGAAGTTCAAATGTCCCTGCAAATAAGCAGTTTTGTGCCCCCTCGAGCTGGCGCGTAGACGCTCAAACTGGCGCATAGACGCTCTCGGGGTCGACCGAGTGGACAACCGCACCCCGACCGGATGGCAGGCGCTACAGACGTACCCCGGACGCCGCCTCGACCGCCTCCAGGAGGGCCGCGAAGTCCGCCTCGCCCAGACCCCGCTCGAGACCGTGCTCCAGCGCACCGCCCGCGGCCGCCGCGGCGTCGAAGCCGACCCCGGCGGCCCGCGCCTGCTCCAGGCACAGGCGCACGTCCTTGAGCATGTGCTCGAGCTTGAACAGCGTGGTGTAGTCGTGCTCCTGCATCACCGGCGCCTTGAGGTCGAGCATCGCGCTGCCGCCCGACCCCGCCGACATCACCTGCACGAGCGCGCCGAGATCGACGCCCGTGGCGCGTCCCACGACCAGCGCCTGCGCGACCGCGAGCGTGTTCGCCGCCGCCGTCGCGTTGTTGATGAGCTTGACCATCTCGCCCTGGCCGAGCCCGCCGACGTGCAGCACGAGCGAGCCCATCGCCTCGAACAGCGGCCACGCCCGCCGCACGTCCTCCTCCGCGCCGCCGGCCATGATCGTCAGCGTGCCGTCCTGCGCCTTCGGGCTCGAGCCGGTCACCGGCGCGTCGACGAACGCCACGCCCCGCTCGGCGAGCCCGGCGCCGATGCGCCGCGTGTCGTCCGGGGAGATCGTCGACATGTCCACGAACAGCGCACCGGGTCGCGCGCCGTCGGCGGCGCCGTCGGGCCCGAGCAGCACCTGCTCGACCTGTGCGCCGTCGACGACCATCGAGATCACCACGTCCGCCGCCGCGGCGGCCTGCGCCGGGGTCTGCGCGACGGTGCCGCCGTGCTCGGCGACCCAGGCCTGCGCGGTCGCGGTCGTGCGGTTGTAGACGGTGACCTGGTGGCCGGCGCGGGCGACATTCGCCGCCATCCGCAAGCCCATGATCCCCAGTCCGAGAAAGCCGATCTCCATCGGCCGATCCTACGCCTCCGGGCCCGCCGTCCCGTGGCCGCCGCCGCCCGGGGTCTCCAGCCGCAGCCGGTCGCCCGGGGCGAGCTCCCCGGTCCACTTGGCGGGCAGCTCGCGGCCGTTGAGCAGCGTGCGGCCGGCCGCGCCGGCGCGGCCGCCGGCGGCGCCGGGCGGGGCGTGGCGGCGACGCTCGGTGATGAGCGACGCGGTCATCGGCTCCAGCGCCTCGAACTCGCGCACCACGCCGTCGCCGCCCCGGTGGCGCCCGGCGCCGCCGCTGCCGCGCCGGACCGCGTACGTCGTGCAGCGCAGCGGGAACTCGAGCTCCAGCGCCTCCACCGGCGTGTTGCGGGTGTTGCTCATCGCCACGTGCACGCCGCTGGGGCCGTCGGCGTCCGGGCTCGCGCCCTGGCCGCCGCCGACCGTCTCGTAGTACGCGAACGTGTCGTTGCCGAGCGTGAGGTTGTTCATCGTCCCCTGGCCGAGCGCGCGACCGAACGCGGCGAGCACGAGGTCGGCCACCCGCGAGGACGTCTCGACGTTCCCGGCGGCGACCGCGGCGGGCGACCGCGCGTGCAGCAGCGAGCCCTCGGGGACCACGACCTCGATCGGCCGGTGCGCCCCGGCGCTGGCCGGGAGGTCCGGGTCGGTCAGGACCTTCACCGCGAACACGCACGCCGACCGGGTCACGGCGAGCGGGCAGTTGAGGTTGCCGTCGTGCTGCGCGGCGCTGCCCGTGAAGTCCAGGACGATCCGGTCGCCGTCGACCGTCGCGGCGAGCCGCAGCTCGAGATCCCCGTCGGCGGCCTCGAGCACGTCGGTGGCGTACCGGGTGCCGTCCGGGAGCGCGGCGAGCGACGCCCGGGCCCGGCGCTCGGCGTAGTCGAGGCTGGCCGCGGTGGCGGCGGCCAGCCCGTCGACGCCGAGCCGCTGCGCGAGCTCCTGCAGCCGTCGCACGCCCACGGCGCCCGCGGCGAGCTGCGCGCGCAGATCCGCCCGGCGCTGGCGCGGACCGCGCATCCGCGCGACGAGCTCGTCGATCGCGGCCTCGTCGAGCACCCGCGGGGCGATCACCACGCCCTCCTCGTCCAGGGTGCGCGAGTCCGCGGGCATCGAGCCGGGCACGCGCGCCCCGACGTCGGCGTGGTGGGCGCGGCTCGCCGCGAAGCCCAGCAGGGACCCGCCGTCCGTCCGCTCGAACACCGGCGTGATCACCGTGATGTCCGGCAGGTGCGTGCCGCCCCGGTAGGGGTCGTTGAGCACCCAGGAGCGCCCGGGGGCGTGGTCCTCCGCGAGCACCGCGGCGACCGCGGCGGGCATCGCCCCGAGATGGACCGGGATGTGCTCGGCCTGGGCGACCATCGCGCCGGCGGCGTCGAACAGGGCGGTGGAGCAGTCGCGGCGCTCCTTGATGTTCGAGGAGTGCGCCGCCCGGATCAGGACCGCGCCCATCTCCTCGCACGCGGCGCGCAGCGCGCCGCCGGTGACCTGGAGGGCGACGGGGTCGAGGCTCATGCCGCCCGCTCCAGCAGCAGCGTCCCGGTCGCGTCCGGCGCGCCGCTCCAGCCCGCCGGGACGACGAGCGTCGCGCCCGGGAGCCCGACGACCGCGGGCCCGCGGACCGCGGCGCGGTCGGGGTCCCCGGCGGCGAGGTCGATCGCCGGGCCCGGCTCGCGCCGCGTGCGCCGCACCGCGACGACCTCGAGCGCCGCCTCCGCGTCGGCGTAGCCGTAGCGGGCGTGGTGCTCGGTGTCGAAGGCGTGGCGCAGCGCCGCGGGATCCGGCGGGACGTCGGTGAGCGTCAGCTCGAAGGACTGGCCGGCGTAGCGGGCGTCCCACGCGACCTCCCGGGCGTCGCCCGCCGCGTCGCGCAGCGCGGCGGCGGTCACGTCCGGCCCGCGCAGCAGGACCGTGCGGACCTCGTCGGTCCGCCGGTCGGCCGCCGCGAGCCCGAGCGCGCTGAGGACGCCGCCGGCCCGGGGCACGACCACGCGGCGGATCCCGAGCTGCTCGGCGATCCCGACCGCGTGCAGCGGGCCGGCGCCGCCGAAGGCCAGCAGCGCGAAGTCGCGCGGGTCGACGCCGCGCTCGACCGTCATCACCCGGAGCGCGCGGACCATCTCCGCGTCCGCGACGCGCACGATCCCGGCGGCGGTCGCGCGCGCGTCGAGCCCGATCCGGTCCCCGAGCGCGGCGACCGCGGCGTGGGCGGCCTGCGCGTCGATCGTGAGGCCGCCCGGGAGCGGCGTCCCCCCGGGGAGGTGCCCGAGCACGACGTGGGCGTCGGTCACGGTCGGCTCGGTGCCGCCGTGCCCGTACGCGGCCGGCCCGGGCCGGGCGCCGGCCGAGCGGGGACCCACGCGCAGCGCGCCGCCGGCGTCGCACCAGGCGATCGAGCCGCCGCCCGCTCCGACGGTGTGGATGTCGACCATCGGCAACGCGATCTCACGGCCGCCGACCTCGCGCCCCGCGGTCTCGCGCACCCGGCCGTCCTGCACGACGCAGACGTCGCACGAGGTGCCGCCCATGTCGAAGCACAGGAGATCGCGCACCCCGGTCGCGCGCGCCACGAGCGCCGCGGCCGCCGCCCCGCCCGCCGGGCCGCTGAGCACGGTGAGCGCGGCGTGCCCGGCCGCGTGGGCGGCGGTCGTCAGCCCGCCGCTGCTCTGCATGATCGAGGGCTCGGGCAGCCCGGCGGCGCCGGCGCGGTCCAGCAGCCGCCGCAGGTAGTCGCGCAGCAGCGGCGAGAGCGCCGCGTCGACCTCGGTCGTGGCGGCGCGCTCGGCCTCGCGGAACGTCCCGACGACCTCGTGGCTGAGCGACACGTGCACGCCGGGCAGGCGGCGTCGCAGCGCCGCGCCGAGGCGCTGCTCGTGCGCGGGATGGCGGTCGGCGTGCAGCAGGCAGACGGCGACGGCCTCGGGATCGAGCGCGGCGACCGCCTGCGCGACCCGCTCGGCGGCGGCCTCGTCCAGCGGGCGCAGGACCGTGCCGTCGGCCGCGTGGCGCTCCGGCGCGGGGACGCGTCGCTGCGGCGGGACGAGCGGGGCGGGGTGCGCGGCGTCGAGCCGGTAGAGGTCGGCGCGGTCCTGCCGTCCGAGCTCGACGAGGTCGCAGAAGCCCTCGGTCGCCACGAGCGCCGTCCGCGCGCCGCGGCCCTCGAGGAGCGCGTTCGTCGCCACGGTCATCCCGTGCGCGAAGCCGGTGACCGCGCCGGGCGCGGCCGCGGCGAGCGCGAGCACCGCCTCGACGGCGGCGAGGACGCCGAGCGACTGGTCCTGCGGCGTCGTCGGGGACTTCGCGGTCAGGACGCGGTCGCCGTCCACGAGGACGGCGTCCGTGAAGGTCCCGCCGACGTCGACCCCGAGGAGCACCCCGGCAGCGTAGACCGGGGCGCCCGGAGGCGGGGCTCAGGCCGCGAGCGGGGCGGCCTCGACCTCTTCGGTCTCGGCGAGGTGCTGGTGCGACGGGCAGTAGCCGTTGTGCGCGAGCGGCTCCCGCTGGCACGCGGTGCCTCGGCGCGTCGTGGCGCGGCAGCGCAGCGGGTCGCCGTTGGCGTCGACCCCGTGGCGGGGCTGCCGGGCGACGAACTCCTCGGCGCAGGCGACGTAGCGCTGCACGACGAGCCAGACGCGCGCCTGGGCGGCCATCGGGAAGTGGATGCGGATGTCGTTGAACAGCGTCCGTGCCGGCCGCGCGAAGTAGTGGCGGTCGGTCGCGAGGCGGTTCATCGCGCTCTCGCACGAGCGCAGGACCGACGCGTGGGCGACGCGGGCGTCGCCGGCGTGGTCGTGCACGAGCGGCGCGAGCTCGCGGTAGATGGCTCGACTGAACTGGTACATGAGCGGACCCTTGCTCTCCTCGTCCGGCTGGCTCCCGTCCAACCCTGGTGCGACACGGATCGTGCCGAGGGTGTATGAACGCTGAAACCGGCCTTCTGTTGACTTCGCGTTAAGCGGCTGACCGGCCGTTCACCGACCTGCCCTCCCGAACACGCGAGGTCCGCCGACGTTGCGCACGCCTGCGCGCCACGTCGCAGCTGCGCTCAGGCCCAGTGCTCCAGGCGCGGCTCGTCATCGCCGCGCACGACCGCGTGGTGCCCGTCGAGCGCCGGATCGAGCTCCGGGAAGTCGGTGCGGCGGTGGGCGCCGCGCGACTCCTCGCGCAGCAGCGCGCAGCGCGCGACGAACCGCGCCAGCGGGTGGGGATCGTCCAGCAGCGTCCGCAGGCCCTCCGCGGTGCGCTCGATGCCGGCGTGCGTCCACAGGGCCTCCTGGGTGGCCCGCTCGGGCAGCACGATCGTCGCCTCACGGGGCGGGGCGGGCAGCGCCGTGGCCGGGCGCGGCGCGGGCTCCCCGAGCGCGGCCTGGGCGGCGCGGCCGCCGAGCACGAAGCACTCGGTCAGCGAGTTGGAGGCGAGGCGGTTGGCGCCGTGCAGCCCGGTGCAGGCGGACTCGCCGACCGCGTACAGGCCCGGGACGGTGGTGGCCCCGTCGAGGTCGGCGACGATCCCGCCCATCACGTAGTGGGCGGCGGGCGCGACCGGCACGAGCGTCGTCGCCGGGTCGAGCCCGGACTCCCGCAGCGCGCCGACGACGTTCGGGAACTTCCCGGCGTCGACCATCCGCATGTCCAGGTCGACGTGGTCGGTGCCCTGCGCGCGCATCGTCGCCCAGACGGCGCGCGAGACCTCGTCGCGGGGCGAGAGCTCCTCGACGAACCGCTCGCCGTCGCGGTCCAGCAGCCGGGCGCCCTCGCCGCGGATCGCCTCGGTGACGAGGAACCCCTCGCGGCCCGGGATCCCGGTCACCGCGGTCGGGTGGAACTGCGCGAACTCGAGATCCGCCAGCGCGGCGCCCGCCGCGTGGGCGAGCATCAGCCCGATGCCCAGCGAGCCGGGCGGGTTCGTCGTGCGCGACCACAGCGCCGCCGCGCCGCCGGTCGCCAGGATCGTCGCCCGGGCGCGCACGGCCCGCCCGTCCTCGCAGGCGAGACCGACCACGCGGCCCCCGTCGGTCCACAGCGCGGAGACGCGCGTGCCCTCGAAGACCGTGATCCGCGGATCCTCTGCGACGACCGCGGACAGCTGGCGCACGACCCGGCGGCCGGTGGCCGAGCCGCCCGCGTGGACGACGCGCCGCACGGAGTGCCCGCCCTCCAGGCCCAGCGCGAGGCGGCCGTGGCGGTCGGCGTCGAAGCGCACGCCGAGTCGCTGCAGGTCGTCGACGACCCCGGGCGCCTCGCGCACGAGGACGTTCGCGGCGCTGCGGCGCACGAGGCCGCGGCCGGCGACCTCGGTGTCCTGGCGGTGCAGGTCCGGGGAGTCGTCGGCGGCCAGCGCGGCGGCGATCCCGCCCTGGGCCCAGTAGCTCGCCGTGAACGCCAGCGGCGTCGCGGAGACGAGCGTCACGCGGGCCCCGGCGCGGGCGGCGGTCAGCGCCGCGTACAGGCCGGCGCCGCCGGCGCCGACGACGGCGATCTCGGTCTCGTGCAGGTGCGGATCGGGCACCGCCGCAGCGTATCCGCCGCCGGGCGCTGGACCGCGCCCCGTCCCCACGGCGGCCCGTCGCGCGCGCCACGACCGGCGGGCCGGGTGGGAGCGGTGGGTGCCGGGTACGGTTCCGGCGATGACCGTCCGCACGCCCGCCCCGGTGCTCCTGCGCCACCCCTCCTCGCTGGAGCACGACACGGGCGACCACCCCGAGCGCGCCGAGCGCCTGCGCGCGATCGACCGGGCCGTCGCGGCCCGCCCGGACCTGGGCTGGGAGGCGCGGGACTCCCCGGCGGCGACGGACGCCCAGCTGACGGCCGTGCACCCGCCCGCGCACGTCGCGGGCATCCGGGCCCTCAGCGCGCGCGGCGGCGGCTGGATCGACGGGGACACGTACTGCGGCCCGCAGTCGTTCGCCGCCGCGGCCCACGCCGCCGGGGGTGCCTGCGCGCTCGTCGACGCGCTGCTGGGCGAGGGGCGCCCGACCGGGGCGGCGCTGCACCGTCCGCCCGGCCATCACGCCGAGGTCGACCGCGCGATGGGCTTCTGCCTGTTCAGCACCGTCGCGGTGGCCGCCCGTCACGCGCGGGACGCGCACGGCCTCGAGCGGGTCATGGTCCTCGACTGGGACGTCCACCACGGCAACGGGACCGAGGACGTGTTCCGCGACAGCGCCGAGGTCCTGTTCGTCTCGATCCACGAGTCGCCGCTGTACCCGGGGACCGGGCCGGCGTCGGAGATCGGACGCGGACCGGGGGAGGGGTACACCGTGAACCTGCCGGTGCCGGGGGGCTCGGGCGACGCGGCGTTCACGTCGCTGGTCGAGCACGTCGCGCTGCCGCTGGCGCGCGCCTACCGGCCGCAGCTGCTGCTCGTCTCCGCCGGCTACGACGCGCACGCCGACGACCCGCTCGCCGGCTGCCGCGTCAGCGACGACGGCTTCGCGACGATGACCGGCTCGGTGCGCCGCCTCGCCGACGAGCTCGCGGTCCCGCTCGGGCTCGTGCTGGAGGGCGGCTACGACGTCGCGGCGCTCGCGCGCTGCGTCGTCGGCTCGCTGGAGGTGCTCGGCGCGGACCAGGCCCCGCCCGCGCCCGCGATCGACGAGCACCCGCTCGCGCAGGCGGCGCGCACGCGCCTCGCCCCGCACTGGCCCGCGCTGGGCTGAGCGCTACGGGCCCGACGCGCCGCCGCTGTCGGCGTCGCCGTCCGTCGTGGTCGTCCGGGAGTCCGCGCCGGATCCGTCGTCGGCCTGCGGCGTCGCGGTGGCGACCGGCGGCAGGCCCGAGGAGCCGGTCGGCCCGGTCACACCAGGGGCGCCGGGCGTCCCGGTCACGCCGGTGGCACCCGTGACGGCGGTGACCGCCGGGGTCGTCGTCGGCGCCCCGCCGGCCGCGCCCGGGGGCGGGGTCGACGCGGCCGTCTCCGTCGGGGTGACGCCCGGCACGGTGCCGTCGTCGGTGTCGGTGAGCGCCGCGAACGCGACGACGAGGGCGAGGACCGCGACGACGACGACCGCGGCGAGCCCGGCGATCGGCAGCCGCCAGTTCGGGGTCGGCGCGAGACGGGTGCGCGCCGCCGCGCCGCAGTTCAGGCACCAGTCCTGCTCCGGCCCGACCGGTGCGGCGCAGCGGGGGCAGCGGACCGTCCCGGGCGGGAGCGGCGGGGTGCTCACGAGGCCTGGTCGTCCGGGCGCCGCACGACGGTCAGGTCGTCCGCCGGGGCCTCGGTCGTCGGCTGGTCGGCCTGCTCCGCCGCGGCCGTCGGGGGCGCGTCGGCGGCGGGCGCGGACGGGGCGGGGGTGGTCGGGATCGCCTGGGTGGCCTGCGCCTCGGCGGCGAGCGTCGCCGACACCGGCGTGGCGCCCGTCTCGGCGGCGCTGACGGCGGGCATCACCGGCGCCTCGGGGGCGGTCGGGCCGGGGGCGGGCGTGGGCGGCGGCGCGGGTGCGGTGGCGCCGCCGGCGGCCGCGCTGACGACGACCTGCGGGGCGGCGGGCGTGCCGGCGGGGGCGGGCGCGGTCGCGTCGCCGACCTCGCCGACCGCCAGCGGCCCGCGCAGCCCGATGCCGCAGGAGGGGCAGAACCGCGCGTCGCTGCCGTGGATCGCCGCGCACCGCGGGCAGGCCGCCAGCCCGGGCTCGCGCAGCTCGTGGAACGGCCGCTGGTCCTGGAGCGCGCGCTCCAGCGCGCGGAGCTCGAGGTCGACGGCGGCGAGGGCGTTGAGCTTCTGCGCGACGAGCTCGTCGCCGCGGCGGCCGAAGCGGTGCAGGTCGAAGACGAGGCCGCCGAGGTCGCGGAACCCGAGCTCGCGGACGCGCCGCAGGTGCCGCAGGCGGCGGCGCAGCCGACCGCGGTCGCGGAAGCTCGGCTCGGGGGGCGCCGCGGGGTCCTGCGGGGCCAGCCCGGCGGGACCGCCCGGGGGCGGGACGACGGGGGCCGGGTCCGCAGTGCGGGGCCGGCGAAGACGGTTCAGGAGGCCTCTCATACGCAGACGGCGCCGATGTCGGCGCCTGCGGCCACTATACCCGCGACGCGCCCGATCGATGCGGCGTGCCCGCGGTCACCCGACGTCGGGCAGCAGCGCCCGCCAGGCGTCGTGGACCCGCTCGGCCATCCGGTCGGCCGACCACGGCGCGACGACCGAGCGCCCGTCCACGCGCGGGTCGGGCTGCGCCAGCGCCGCCGCGATCGCCCGCCGCCAGCGGTCGCGCTCGTAGGGCGCGCAGAGGGCGCCGGCGACGCCCTGCAGCGCCTGCGGGTGGATGCCCACCGGGGTCGTGATCACCGGGACGTCGCAGGCGAGCGCCTCGAGCACCGCGAGCCCGAAGCCCTCGGCGTCGCTGGGGAGGACGACGACGCTCGCGGCGTTCATCCAGAGGGGGACGTCCGCGGGGTCGACGGTCCCGAGCGTGTGCAGGCGCGCGCCGTCCACGGCCTCCTGCGCGAGGTCGAACCGCTTGCCGGCGCGGCCGGGATCGGCGGGGAACAGCACGCACGGCTCGTCGGGCGGGAGGCCGAGGCGTGCGCGGGCCTCGGCGCGGGGGATCGGGCGGAAGCGGTCGACCGCGACGCCGCACGGCAGCACCGCGGTGGGCAGCCCGCGACGCCCCAGCGACGGCAGCGGCGTCCCGCGCGGGGCGGGACCCGCGAGGTCGACGCCGAGGTCGTGCGAGACCGCGGCGACGAGGTCCATGCGCCGCGCGACGAGCCGCGTCAGGCGGCCGGTCCGCGGGTGCCGCACGTCGGTCCCGTGGACGGTGAGGACCCGGGCCCGGGCCGGGATCGCGAGCGCCGGGAACGCGGTGAGGCCGAAGTGCGCGTGCACGAGGTCGAACGGCCCCTCGCGGCGGGCGAGCCCGCGCAGCCGCCGGACCGCCTGTGCGTAGTCGCCGGGCGCGAACTCGGTGAGCGTCACGTCGGCGCCCAGCCGCCGCAGGGCGGCCACCTGGTCGCGCACGAAGATGCCGCGTCCGGGCGCCTCGGGCGCCGCGGCCATGTTCGTGACGACGATCGTTCGCATCCCGTCGCAGATTCTCCACAGGTGCGTCTTTCGCCGTCACGCGCCCTCGCCTTGACTGCGGTGCAGACCAGCCACCGACCCCTGGAGGACCCCCATGGGACACCGCATGATGGGCCGCGCCCACGCCGCCCTGCACCACTGCACCACCGACCTGCGCCGTCGCCTCGCCGCCGAGACGGGGCAGGGCACCGTCGAGTACGTCGCGCTGATCCTGCTCGTCGCCGGCGTCCTGGCGGCCGTCGTGACGGCCGGCGTCGGCAAGGAGTTCGACCTCGGCGAGACGATCATGGGCAAGCTCAAGGACTCCGTCGACGGCGTCGGCGAGGCCCCGGGCAAGAAGTAGGCGCCACCGGCGCGGGGCCTACACTGGCCCCGTGCCGGCCCCCCGCGTCCCCGCACCCCCGCGACCGCCCCATCGGGGTCTTCGACTCCGGCGTCGGCGGGCTCACCGTGCTCCACGAGCTGCTCGTGTCGCTGCCCGAGGAGGACTTCGTCTACCTCGGGGACACGGCCCGCTTCCCGTACGGCGAGCGCACGCCGCAGGAGCTCGAGGGATTCGCGATGCAGATCGCCGAGGAGCTGCTGCGCCGGCGGGTGAAGCTCCTCGTCGTCGCCTG
Source organism: Conexibacter sp. W3-3-2 (assembly GCF_009707605.1). Classification (NCBI taxonomy): domain Bacteria; kingdom Bacillati; phylum Actinomycetota; class Thermoleophilia; order Solirubrobacterales; family Conexibacteraceae; genus Conexibacter; species Conexibacter sp. W3-3-2. Next base: position 4,780,537 of record NZ_WLYW01000001.1, read on the forward strand.
CAACAGCGCGACCGCCGCGGCCCTGCCGGCGCTCCAGTCGCGGATGCTGCAGACGACGCTGGGCGTCGACGTCATCGGCGTCGTGCGCCCCGAGGCGCTGCAGGCCGTCGCGACGACCCGCAGCGGTCGGATCGGGCTGCTCGCCACCCCGGCGACGGTCGACTCCGGGGCCTACGACCGGGCGGTGCAGAGCGCGGACCCGCACGTCACGCTGACCTCGGTGCCGTGCCCCGACCTCGCGCCCATCATCCAGGCGGGCGGCGCCGGCGGCGACCTGTTCGACGAGCACCTCGTCGACGTCGTCCGTGCCTCGTGCGCGCCGCTGCGCGACGCGGAGGTGGACACGGTCATCCTCGGCTGCACGCACTACCCGCTGATCCGGCCGCTGCTGCAGCGCGCGCTCGGGCGGGGCGTGGCGATCGTCAGCTCGGGCGCGGCGCTCGCGCGGCAGGCCGAGCACGCGCTCACGTCCCGCGGGCTCGACACGCGGCGCACGGGGGAGGGGACCTACTCGTTCCTCTCGACCGGTGACCCGGAGGCGTTCCGCGCGCTGGGGACCCGCTTCCTGCAGCTCCCGCTCGGGCCGGTCGAGCAGGTCCTGCCGACCGCCGACGGCGCGCTGCTGCTGCCGTGAGCGCCCAGCGGACGGGCGGCCGGGCCGCCGACGAGCTCCGTCCCGTGACGATCGAGCCGGGGTTCGTGCGTACCGCCACCGGCTCCGCGCTGATGAGCGCGGGGGAGACGCGCGTCATCTGCACCGCGACCGTCGAGGAGCAGGTGCCGGTCTGGATGCGCGGCCGCGGCAGCGGCTGGGTCACCGCCGAGTACGGGATGCTCCCCGGGTCCACGCGGCAGCGCAAGCGGCGCGACGGCGTCCGGCCCGACGGCCGCTCCGTGGAGATCCAGCGGCTGATCGGCCGCTCGCTGCGCGGCGTCGTCGCCCTCGACCGCCTCGGCGAGCGGACCGTGCACCTCGACTGCGACGTCCTGCAGGCCGACGGCGGCACCCGCTGCGCGTCGATCACCGGCGCGTACGTGGCGCTCGCGCTCGCGGTCGAGGTGCTGCGCGCCGACGGGCGCCTGGACGCCTCGCCCCTCACGGGCTCCGTGGCGGCCGTCTCGTGCGGGGTGGTCGGCGGTCGGCCGCTGCTGGACCTCGACCACCGCGAGGACGCGCGCGCCCAGGTCGACGCGAACGTCGTCATGACCGGCGACGGCGGGCTGGTCGAGGTCCAGGCCACCGCCGAGCGCACGCCGCTCAGCCGCGCCCACCTCGACGAGCTGCTGACGCTCGCCGAGACCGGCATCACCGCGCTGCGCGCCGCGCAGCGGACCGCGATCACCGCAGGGAGCCCCGCATGACCCCGCTGCAGCTCGTCCTCTCCACCCGCAACGACCACAAGGCCCGCGAGTTCGGCGACCTGCTCGCGCCGCACGCCGTCGCGCCGCTGCCCGACGCGGTCGTGCTGCCGCCCGAGGACGGCGACACGTTCGCCGAGAACGCGCTGGGCAAGGCGCGGGCGGCCGCCGCCGCGCTGGGCGTGCCCGCGATCGCCGACGACTCGGGCATCGAGGCGGCGGCGCTCGACGGTCGACCCGGGGTGCGCTCCGCCCGCTTCGCCGGCCCGGACGCGACCGACGCGGAGAACCTCTCCAAGCTGCTGCGCGAGGCCCCGGGGGGCAGCGCCGTCGCGTACGTCTGCGCGATCGCGTTCGTCGACCCGCACGACGGCACCGAGCGGGTCTTCGAGGGGCGCTGCACCGGGACGCTGGACCACGACCCGCGCGGCACCGGCGGCTTCGGCTACGACCCCGCGTTCGTGCCCGACGACCCGCTGGCGCGCGACCCGGCCGGCGCGGACGGCCGCCCCCGCACCATGGCCCAGCTGTCCCCGCAGGAGAAGGCGTCGATCAGCCACCGCGGCCACGCGGCGCGGCTGCTGCTGGCGTGGCTCGACGGCCGCGTCGCGGGCTGACGCCGCTCAGCGCAGGTTGACCGCGGCCGCGAGGCCCACGGCGCCCGCGACGGCCGCGTAGCCCTGGTAGCCGGCGAGCAGCAGCAGGACGACGGTGAGGGCGCAGACGCCGACCGTGGCGCTCCACGCGATGCGGTCCAGGGACATGCGCGCATCGTGCCAGACGTCCCGGATCCCCGGATTTCCGCAACGTGCGGGAATCCCGGCGGCGCGGCCCGATGTTTCCTGGGGTTTTCGTCCGTTCCCGCTGCTAGCGTCGCCGTGCCCGACCAATTCCCGAGGGAGGCACCCAGTGACCAAGTCGGAGTTCGTCGACGCCGTCGCCACGACGGCAGGACTCGACAAGAAGGACGCCGCGGCCGCGGTCGACGCCGTGCTGAAGACGATCGAGGGGACGCTCGCCGACGGTGGTGAGGTCACGTTCTCCGGCTTCGGGAAGTTCCACGTGACCGAGCGCGGCGCCCGCCAGGGCGTCAACCCGCAGACCGGCGAGCGGATCCAGATCGCCGCGTCGAAGGCCCCGAAGTTCACCGCGGGCACCGCGCTCAAGAAGGCCGTCAAGTCCTGACGGGTCCGTCGGCAGTCGCCGCGACCGGTCGCCGCTTCGGCGACCGGGTCGCGGACCACGTCGCCGCGCGCGAGTCCCAGATCGTCCTGGGCCTCGACCCCGACCCCTCCCGGCTGTGGCCCGGGAGCGGCGAGGGCGTGCCCGCCGACGGCCCGCCGGCCGCCCGTGCGGCGGCCGCGGTTGCCGCCCACTGCCGCGCGGTGATCGCCGCCGTCGCCCCGGCGGTCGTGGCGGTCAAGCCCCAGCTGGCCTGCTTCGAGCGGCTCGGCGCGCCCGGCCGCGCCGCGCTCGGCGCCGCGGTGGAGGCCGCGCACGAGCACGGCCTGCTCGTCCTCGCCGACGGCAAGCGCGGCGACATCGACGTGTCGGCTACCGCGTACGCCCAGTCCCTGGTCGGGACGACGCCGACGCCGTACGGGGACGTCCCCGGGCTCGGGGCCGACGCCCTGACCGCGGCGCCCTACATGGGCGTCGACACGATCGACTCGCTGCTGGCGGTCACGCGGCCCGCGGGCGCGGGCGTGTTCGTGCTCGTGCGGACCTCGAACCCCGGGGCGGCCGACGTCGAGGACCTCGAGCTCGCCGGCGGCGGTCCGCTGTGGGAGCACGTGGCGCGCATCGTCGACCGGCTCGGCGAGGGCGACGGGGCGGCCCTGCACGACGTCGGCGCGGTCGTCGGCGCGACGCGGCCCGAGCACGTCGCCCGCATGCGCGAGCTGATGCCGCGCGCCGTGTTCCTGCTCCCCGGCGTCGGCGCCCAGGGCGGCCGCGTCGAGGACCTCGCGCCCGCCTGGGCGCCCGGTCCCGCCGGCGGCCTCGCGACGGCCTCGCGCTCGATCGTGCAGGCGGCCGAGCGTGGCGGCGTCGGGACCCCGGCGGCGGCGGCCCGCGCGGAGGCCGAGCGTCTGCGCGACGCCGCATGGTCGCTTGCGTGACGCCGGTCGCGGCGCCCGCCGCTCTAGAATCCCTGGACCGTGCCGTACCGCAGTCCTGCCCGCTTCCTCGCCCCGCTCGCGCTCGTCGCGGCGTTCCTGTCGGTCTACCTCGTGGTCAAGCCGAGCTCCGAGGAGCAGTCCGACGAGCCCGCCACGACGACCTCGACGACGCGGACCACGTCCGGCTCGGGCAGCGGCGGGACGACGCGCAAGAGCTACACGGTGAAGTCCGGGGACGTCCTCTCGGCGATCGCCGAGAGCACCGGGGTCCCGCTCGAGCGGATCATCGAGCTCAACCCGGACCTCGATCCGCAGGCGCTGCGCGCCGGGCAGAAGATCAAGCTGCGGCGATGACGTCGCGGACGTCCCGGCCGGGCGCGGCGGTCCTCGCCGCGCTCGTGGTGCTGCTCGGCGCCCTCGTGGCCGCCGGTCCCGCGCGCGCGCAGGACGGCGAGCCGTCGCTGCGGTCGGCCTCCTCGGCGATCCTCGTCGAGCCCGCCACCGGCGACATCGTCGTGGAGAAGCGCGCCGACACCCGTCGGGCGATCGCGTCCACGACGAAGATGATGACCGCGCTGGTGACGCTCGAGCGGGCGTCGCTGGACGACGTCCTCACGACCACCGACTACCGTCCGGCCCCGGTCGAGTCGCAGATCGGGCTGCAGCCGGGCGAGCGGCTGACGGTCCGCGACCTGCTGCGCGGCCTGCTGCTGGCGTCCGGCAACGACGCGGCCGTCACGCTGGCGGTGCGGATCGGCGGCTCGCGCGAGCGGTTCGTGCGGCTCATGAACCAGAAGGCGCGCGAGATCGGCCTCACGAACACGCGCTTCGCCAACCCGATCGGCCTCGACGACCCGGACAACTACTCGACGGCCACGGACCTCGCGAAGCTCGCGCTCGTCCTGCGCCGCAACGCGTTCGCGCGCGAGACGATGAACCTCGAGCAGGCGACGCTGCGCTCGGGCGCCCGCCGCCGCGTGGTCCAGAACCGCAACCTGCTCGTCCGGCGCTTCGACTTCGTCAACGGCGTCAAGACCGGCCGCACGAGCCAGGCGGGCTTCGTGCTCGTCGGCAGCGGCTCGCGCGACGGCGTCTCGGTGGTGAGCGTCGTGCTCGGGGAGCCCAGCGAGGAGGCCCGCGTGCGGGACTCCGCCGCGCTGCTGCGCTACGGCCTGCGCCGCTACCGCGTCACGCGGGCGCTGCGCACCGGGCAGCCGCTGGGCAGCGCCACGCTCGAGTACCGCGACGACCAGCGCGTCGAGCTGGTGGCCGCCCGCTCCTCCTCGCGCGTCACGCGCCGCGACGAGCGGCTGACCACCCGCGTGCTCGGCGCGCCGAAGGTGCTCGACGGCCCGCTGCCCGCCCGCTCGCGCGTCGGCACGGTCGAGGTCCGCTTCCGGGGCCGGGTCGTCGACCGGGTCCCGCTGGTCACCGCCACCGAGGTGGTGGAGGCGACGGCGACCGACCGGCTGAAGGACTTCGCCGGACGGCCGGGCACGAAGATCCTGCTCGGGGCCCTCGTCGGGTGTAGCCTCCTGCTGGTCCTGCTGCGGCGTCGCATGGGCGCCCGGACCGGCCGGCAGACGAGCGGGACCGAGATCGCATGATCATCACCGTCACCCTCAACGCGGCGATCGACAAGTCGCTGAACGTGCCGAGCTTCCGGCTCGGCCGCCGTCACCGGACGGTCGAGCAGACGACGATGGCGGGCGGCAAGGGCGTCAACGTCGCGCGCACGCTCAAGACGCTCGGGCAGCCCGTGATCGCCACCGGCTTCCAGGGCGGGCCGACGGGCACGCGGATCGTCGAGCAGCTCACCGAGGACTCGATCCTCAACGACTTCGTGCGGATCCGCGAGGAGTCGCGGACGAACACCGCCGTCTACGACCCGACCAACGGGCAGATGACGGAGATCAACGAGCGCGGCCCGGCGATCACCGCCAAGGAGGTGGAGCTGTTCCGCGACAAGCTCCTGTACCTCGCGCGCGGCGCCGACATCGTCGTGCTGGCGGGCTCGCTGCCCCGGGGGGTCGAGGTCGACGTCTACGCCGGGCTGGTGCGCGAGCTGCGCCGCATGGACGTCCTGGTGATCGTCGACACCGACGGGGAGCCGCTGCGCCACGCCGTGCGCGCCGAGCCCGACCTCATCTCGCCCAACGTGCTGGAGGCCGAGGAGCTCGTCGGCCACGAGTTCAACGACGACGAGGACCGCGCGATCGCCGTGCGCGAGATGGTCCAGCTCGGCGCGCGCGAGGCGATCATGACCGCCCCCGACGGCTGCGTCGCCGCGATGCACGTCGACGGCGAGCGGCAGCTGCTGCGCGTCACGGTCGAGCCGCGCGAGACGGTCGCCGCCGTCGGCTCGGGCGACGCGTTCCTCGCCGGCTACGTGGCGTCCCGCTACGGCGGCGGCTCGGTCGAGGACTGCCTGCGGTTCGGCGTCGCCTGCGGCGCGGAGTCCACGAAGCGTCTCGGGGCGGGCCTGATCGACCCGCGCGAGGTCGAGAAGCTGACCGCGGAGGTCGACGTGCAGCGGATCGTCGCCCCGGCGGAGGTCGGCTGACCGACCGGTCCGGGGCGGGGGTCTTCCTTCGCCCCCGAACCGTCCGGCCCCGGTGCTATCGTGCCGCTGGCAGTGAGTTGCCGCCTCACAGCCTGCTTCAACCCCATCGTGACCCCGCCTGCGCGGGGTCTTTTCGTCACCCCTCAGACCTAGGATCGGGCGCTCTATGGACATCGAGATCGGACGCGGGAAGAAGGCCCGCCGGGCTTACGGATTCGACGACATCGCGATCGTGCCGTCGCGCCGGACCCGGGACCCCGACGACGTCGACATCAGCTGGAAGCTCGGTCCCTACCGCTTCGACCTGCCGCTGCTCGCCTCCGCGATGGACGGCGTGGTCTCGCCGCGCACCGCGGGCATCATCGGCAAGCTCGGCGGCCTGGGCGTCCTCAACCTCGAGGGCATCTTCACCCGCTACGAGGACGCCGAGGACCAGCTCGAGCGCATCGCCAAGCTGCCGAAGGACCTCGCCACGCGCGAGATGCAGGCGATCTACCAGGAGCCGATCAAGCCGCACCTGATCGCGCAGCGCGTCAAGGAGATCAAGGACCAGGGCGTCGTCACCGCCGCGTCCCTGACCCCGCAGCGCGTCACCGAGTACTACGAGCTCGCGCTCGAGGCCGGTCTCGACATCCTCGTCATCCAGGGCACCGTCGTCTCCGCCGAGCACGTCTCGCAGACGGCCGAGGCCCTGAACCTCAAGGAGTTCATCCGCGAGGTCGGCGTCCCGGTCGTCGTCGGCGGCTGTGCGAGCTACCACACGGGCCTGCACCTGATGCGCACCGGCGCGGCCGGCGTGCTCGTCGGCGTCGGTCCCGGCGCGGCGTGCACCACGCGCGGCGTGCTCGGCCTCGGGGTCCCGCAGGCGACGGCGATCGCCGACGTCGCGGGCGCCCGCTCGACGCACATGCTCGAGACCGGCGAGTACGTGCAGGTCATCGCCGACGGCGGCATGCGCACGGGCGGCGACATCTCCAAGGCGATCGCCTGCGGCGCCGACGCCGTGATGGTCGGCTCGCCGTTCGCGCGCGCCCACGAGGCGCCGGGCCGCGGCTTCCACTGGGGCATGGCGACGTTCCACCCGACGCTCCCGCGCGGCGCGCGCGTGCAGACGGTGCAGAACGGCACGCTCGAGGAGATCATCAGCGGTCCCGCGCACGAGAACGACGGCACGTTCAACCTCATGGGCGCGCTGCGCACCTCGATGGCGACCTGCGGCTACCAGGACCTCGCGGAGTTCAACCGCGCGGAGGTCCTCGTCGCCCCGGCGCTGCAGACCGAGGGCAAGCTCCTGCAGACCTCCCAGCAGGTCGGGATGGGCTCCCGCGGCTCCGCCGTCGGCGCGCACTCCACCGGCGAGGACGGCTCCAACGGCAGCGGCAAGACCCCGACCCTCGCGCAGGCGTAGGCGCGGGCGGGGACCGGCTTGAGCACCGACAACCTCCCGACCGCCGCGACGGCGGTGACCGAGCTGGCCGACGAGTCGGCGCCGATCGAGGCGCCGCGGTCGGTCGACGAGGTCGTCGTCCTGGACTACGGCGGGCAGTACTCGCAGCTCATCGCCCGCCGCGTGCGGGAGTGCGGGGTGTTCAGCGAGCTCCTGCCGCACCACGTCGGTGCGGCGGAGGTCGCCAAGCGCAAGCCCAAGGGCCTGATCCTCTCGGGCGGGCCCGCGTCGGTGTACGCGCCGAACGCGCCGAAGCTCGATCCGGGCCTGCTCGAGCTCGGGATCCCCGTGCTGGGCATCTGCTACGGCATGCAGCTCGTCGCGCTCGAGCTCGGCGGCACCGTCGAGAGCGCGGAGGTCGGCGAGTACGGCCGCAGCACCCTCACGGTGCGCGAGCACGGCCGGCTGCTCGCGGGCACCCCGGCCGAGCAGCCCTGCTGGATGAGCCACCGCGACACGGTGTTCGCGCCGCCGCCCGGCTTCACCGCGCTCGCCGCGTCGACCGCCTCGCCGGTCGCCGCGCTCGAGTCGACCGAGCGGGACATCTACGGCATCCAGTTCCATCCCGAGGTCGTCCACACGCCGTTCGGCCAGGACATCCTCAAGAACTTCCTCCGCGACGTGTGCGGCTGCGACCTGACCTGGTCGGCGGCGTCGATCGTCGAGGAGCAGCTCGCGCGGATCCGCGAGCAGGTCGGCGACAAGAAGGTCATCTGCGGCCTGTCCGGGGGCGTCGACTCCTCGGTCGCCGCGCTGCTCGTCCACCGCGCGGTCGGCGACCAGCTCACCTGCGTGTTCGTCGACCACGGGATGATGCGCAAGAACGAGGGCGACCAGGTCGTCCAGACGTTCCGCGACACCTTCAAGGTCCCGCTCGTCGCCGTCGACGCCGAGGAGCGCTTCCTCACCAAGCTCCGCGGGACGACCGAGCCGGAGGCCAAGCGCAAGATCATCGGCACCGAGTTCATCCGCGTGTTCGAGGAGGAGGCCGCCAAGCTCGCCCAGGGCGAGGAGGGGGCCCGGTACCTCGTGCAGGGCACGCTCTACTCGGACGTCATCGAGTCCGGCGGCGGCACCGGCGCGTCGACGATCAAGTCGCACCACAACGTCGGCGGCCTGCCCGACGACCTCCAGTTCGAGCTCGTCGAGCCGCTGCGCGCCCTGTTCAAGGACGAGGTCCGCGCGGTCGGTGCCGAGCTCGGGCTGCCCGAGCGCCTGGTCTGGCGTCAGCCGTTCCCGGGGCCCGGGCTCGCCATCCGCGTCGTCGGCGGGGAGGCCACCAAGGAGCGGCTCGACCTGCTGCGCGACGCCGACGCGATCCTCCAGGACGAGATCCGCAAGGCCGGCCTGTACCGCGACCTGTGGCAGTCGTTCTGCGTCCTGCCGGACGTCCGCACCGTCGGCGTCCAGGGCGACGAGCGCACCTACGGCTACGTCGTCGTCATCCGGGCCGTCACGTCCGACGACGCCATGACCGCCGACTGGGCCCGCCTGCCCTACGACCTGCTCGAGCAGATCGCCGCGCGCATGATCGGCGAGCTGCGCGAGGTCAACCGGGTGGTCCTGGACATCACGTCCAAGCCGCCCGGCACGATCGAGTGGGAGTGAGCGGCTGAGGCGCCGCCCGGCGCGGGCCGGGCGCCGGGGGCTGATCCCCGCCGTGCGCGGCGGACGTAGCCGGGGCATGGAGCCTGCGCCGCTGCCGCTGATCGACGAGCACGTGCGGGCGCTGCCCGGCGACGCGGCGCAGGCGTGGGACGCGGTCGTCGCCGTCCTCGGGCGCGCGCTGGACCGGTCGCTCGGCCCGCTGACGCACGTGTGGGGCTTCCAGCCGCCCCGGCCGGGCGGCCCGCGGCCGCTGCAGGTGGGCTCCTGGGGGCCGGGCTTCACGGTCACCGCGTTCGAGCCCGGCGAGCGGCTGGACCTCTCGGGCCACCACCGCTTCGCGCGCTACCGCCTGGAGGTGCTGCTCGACCCGCCCGCCGACGGGCGCGTCGTCGTGCGGGTGCGGACGCTCGCCACGTTCCGCGGCCGCCGCGGCCGCGTGTACCGCGCCCTGGTGATCGGCACCGGGGCGCACGTCGTGGCGATGGGCCGGCTCCTGGCGGGCTTCGACCGCGCCCGGCGTCGCGCACCCGTCGCGGCCTAGCGTCCTGCGGCTCCTAGGAGCGGCGCTCCCAGCGGCGCAGCGCCGACGACGGGTCGATCGGCCGCCCGCCGGAGTACCAGCCCGGGGCGGTCCACAGCTCGAAGTGCAGGTGGCAGCCGTCGGCGACGCCGGTGTCACCGACCTCGCCGATCCGCTGGCCGGTGAACACCCGGTCGCCCTTGCGGAAGGTCACCTTGCGGCGCAGGTGCATGTAGACGTGGTCCTGCCCGGTGCCGTCCGGGTCGATGACGAGGTAGTTCCCGGCGCGCGCCTGCACGCCCGCGAACTTCACGCGGCCGCCGCGGACGGCGCCCAGCGGCGTGCCGCAGGCGGCGAAGACGTCGCGGCCCTGGTGGGAGCGCCCGCCGCGCGCGGCACCGAACTCGCCGGCCCCCGTCCCGAACCGGTAGCGGCCGAGGATCGGGAAGCGGTCGCGCACGAACTCGAAGGGCTGCTCGACGACGGTCTCGCCGGACTGGGCCATCGTCGCGGTGGTCCCGGCGGGCCGCAGCCGCAGCCGCCACAGGTAGGTGCCGTCGCTGGGCACCTTGCCGCCGACCGTGCCGTCCCACTCGAGGCTCTGGACGGTGCGGCCCGGCACGGTGACCGCCGGGTAGGAGCGCACGACCGTGCCGGTGCGCGCCTTGACGAGCTCGGCGCGGGCGCTCGCGGGCCCGGCGCTGCGCACGAAGTAGCTGAGCCGTGCCTTGCGGCGTCCGGCGTAGAAGACCCGTCGGGCCTCGACCCGGGCCTCGACGCCGCCGCTCGACACGGCCGTGGCGGGGGAGACCACCGCGAGCCGGGCTCGCGACGGGCCGGACGCGTTCCCGTCGTCGTTGGCGACCGCGACCGGCCCGCTGGCGGCGCCCGCCGGGACGGTCACGGTGACGGACCCGGGGCCCGTCGCCGTCGGCGCGGCCATGCGGTCGTCGGCGATGCCGTCGGCGCCGAGGAACGCGACCGCGCTCACCCGGTCGAGCGCCTCGCCGCTGAGCCGCACGACGCTGCCGGGGCCGGCGCTGTCCAGGCCCGTGCACGCGGTGACGCACGCGATCCCGGTGACCTGCGGCGTCTCGGACGCGAACGACCCGCCCGAGCCGCTGGCGGCGACGGCGACGGCCGGGCCCGCCAGGAACGCGGCGGACAGCACGGCGAACGACAGATGGACGCGATGGATGGGTCCTCAGCTCCTCGTATGACGGCCTACGGGGTGAGCTGACGGGCTCGCGCGGTCGAGTGCCGCGCTACCGGACGGGTGTCCGGATTCGCCCCTGGATCATGGATCCGTTGGGTCCCCCGCTCCACCGCTCCCCGGGCGGGAGCGACGGACTCGGCGTTTGCTGCAGACGTCGTCGGGGACGATAGCGGCGGCGCCGGTCGCTGTCAGCCACACGTCCGTCCGGGGCGGTGAGGGGGCGGACGTCGTCGCGCGGCGCGATCCCCTACACTTCACCGCCGCCGCGCGCCCTGTCGTGCTGCGCCCTCTCTCTTATGAAGACGTACGTCGCCAACCCCACCACCCGCGAGCGGAACTGGGTCGTCGTCGACGCCTCCGGGCAGACGCTCGGTCGCCTCGCGACCCAGATCGCCGACCAGCTGCGGGGCAAGCGCAAGCCGGACTACACCCCGCACGTGGACACCGGCGACTTCGTCGTCGTGATCAACGCGGAGAAGATCGTCGTCACCGGCAACAAGCGCACCGACAAGATGTACTACCGCCACTCGGGCTTCCCGGGCGGCCTCAAGTCGCGCACGTTCGAGGAGATGATCGACCGGCGCCCCGAAGAGGTCATCCGCAAGGCCGTGAAGGGGATGCTCCCCAAGAACCGCCTGGCGCGCAAGCAGCTCACCAAGCTCAAGGTCTACGCCGGCCCGGAGCACCCGCACGAGGCCCAGAAGCCGCAGCCGATGGAGATCCAGTCCTGATGATCGACGAGACGCCCAACGACGACCAGGCCCCGGAGGAGACGCCGGCCGAGGTGACCCCGGAGGCCCAGGCCCCGGCGGAGCCCGCGGCCGACGCGCCTGCCGAGCCCGCCGCCGACGCCCCGGCCGAGCCGGTCGCGGAGGCCGAGGTCGCCGACGAGGACGAGGACGTCGAGTACGTCGAGGAGACGCCGCGCGAGAAGCCCGCGATCCCCGGCATGGATCTCGAGGTCGACATCGTCCTGGAGGGCGAGAGCGGCGCCGCCGACCCGTACGCGGAGGACGGCGAGGAGCCGGCCACCGGCGACGAGGTCGACGAGGACGTCGTCGACGACCAGCCGATCGCCGCGTCGATCGTGCTCGCCGAGGGCGCGCGCTACCGCGCGACCGGCAAGCGCAAGACCGCGGTCGCCCGCGTGATCCTGAAGCCGGGCACCGGCGCGTACACGATCAACGGCAAGTCGCTGGAGGAGTTCTTCCCGCGCGACACGCTGCAGCGCAACATCCGCCAGCCGCTCGAGGCCGTCGGCTTCGAGACGCGCATGGACGTCGTCGCCCGCATGCACGGCGGCGGGGTCAGCTCGCAGGCCGGCGCGCTGCGCCACGGCATCTCCCGCGCGCTGCTCGAGGCGGACCCGAACCTCCGTGGCGAGCTCAAGCGCCGCGGCTTCCTGACGCGTGACGCGCGCGTCAAGGAGCGCAAGAAGGCCGGCCTCAAGAAGGCCCGCAAGCGCCCGCAGTTCAGCAAGCGCTAGCGCACAGCCGCACGAGCCATGGCTCGCAAGCTGTTCGGCACCGACGGCGTCCGTGGCGTCGCCGGCGAGAAGCTCACGGCCGAGCTCGCCCTCGGGCTCGGCCGGGCCGTCACGCTGGAGGCGGCCGCGCAGCGGCCGCAGGTGCTCGTCATCCGCGACACGCGGGAGTCGGGCGAGATGCTCGAGGCCGCGCTGGCCGCCGGGGTGACCTCGGCGGGCGGCGACGTGCTGCTCGGCGGGATCCTGCCGACCCCGGCCGCGCCGCTCCTGGTCCGCCGCTACGGGTTCGACGTCGCCGCGGTCATCAGCGCCTCGCACAACCCGTTCCGCGACAACGGCATCAAGTTCTTCGGCGCGGACGGCATGAAGCTCTCCGACGCCACCGAGCTGGCCATCGAGCGGCGCCTGGAGGAGCCGGTTGCGGCGCCCGCGGCGATCGGCCGCGTGCGGACGCTCCACGGCACGCTCGAGGACTACCTGCGCGAGCTGCACACCCGCTTCGCGTCGCTCGGCCTCGACGGCCTCGACGTGCTGCTGGACTGCGCCAACGGCGCGACGTTCCGTGCCGCTCCGGAGATCTTCCGGCGGCTCGGGGCCACCGTGACGGTGGTCGCGCACGAGCCCGACGGGCGCAACATCAACGAGGGCTGCGGCTCCACGCACGTGGACGCGCTCGCGGCCCGCGTGGTCGCGGGCGGGCACGATCTCGGCTTCGCGTTCGACGGGGACGGCGACCGGGTGCTCGCGGCCGACCGGGACGGCCGGGTCGTCGACGGCGACGAGCTGATCGCGCTGGTCGCCACGCACCTGCACGCGGGCGGGCGGCTCGGCGGCGGGGTGGCGGTCACGGTGATGACGAACTACGGCTTCCACCACGCGATGCGCGACGCCGCGGTCGACGTGGCGGTGACGAGCGTCGGCGACCGCTACGTGCTGGAGGAGCTCAAGCGCAGCGGCTGGCGGCTCGGGGGCGAGCAGTCCGGGCACATCATCGACATGGAGTTCGTCCCCTCCGGTGACGGCATCGCGAGCGCGCTGCTGACGCTCGAGGCGCTGGACGGGCGCGATCTCGCCGGGCAGCAGGCGATGCGCAAGCTCCCGCAGCGGCTCGTGAACGTGCCGGTGCCCGACCGTGACGCCGCGATGGCCGACCCGGCCCTCGCCGACGCGATCGCCGCCGAGGACGCCGACCTCGAGGGGCGCGGCCGCGTCCTCGTGCGGCCCTCCGGGACCGAGCAGCTCGTGCGCGTGATGGTCGAGGCGCCGACGCAGGACGAGACCGACGCGGTCTGCGCGCGGCTCGTCGCCGTCGTCGAGCGCTCCGCCTAGACCACCCGACCGACCGGTCGGTCGGGTCGGCCCGCCGCTCAGCGCTCGTGCAGCACGAACGCGAGCGCCGCGACCGCGCGGGCGCGGGCCCGCTCGGCGTCCTGGCCCTCCGCGAGCGCGCCGAGGACCGCCCCGTCGACGATCGCGAGGACGAGGTCGGCGGGCGGGGCGGTCGCGCGTCCCGAGCGGCCGAGCACGTCGCTGACGAGCGCGCGGGCGGCCGTGCGCACGCGGCGGGCGTCGTCGCCCCCGCCGGGACGGCGGGCGCCGCGTGCCCAGCGCTCGCACCACGCGACGAGCTCGTCGTCGTGCTCGGGCAGCAGCAGGCCCACGAGGACCGCGGCGGCGTCGCGCGGGTCGCGGCGCGTCAGGGGGACCCGTCCGGCGGCGCTGGCCATGCGGGCGACGTCGGCGTCGGCGAGCGCGCGCAGGGCGGCCGCGCGCAGCTCCTCCGCCGCGGGGAAGTGGTAGGTCGCGGTCCCCAGGCCGATCCCCGCCTCACCGGCGACGGCACGGTGGTGGACCGCATCGATGCCGTCGCGCACGAGGACGCGGCCGGCGGCCGCGACGATCTCGGCGCGACGGGCGGTGCCTTTCGGCGTGCTCATCGTACGACTGTACGGGAAAAGTCGCACATGTGTACGGAATGCGGTAACCGGGGCAGGATCCGGCGCTAGGTTCAGCGAAACCCCGGCCAGTCGGCGCGCCCTGCGCGCCCGCGACCGGACCCCGTCCCGGAAGGATCCACGCCATGTGCGGCATCGTCGGATACGTCGGCAAGAAGGACGCCCAGCCCGTCCTGCTCGACGGACTGCGCAAGCTCGAGTACCGCGGCTACGACTCGGCCGGCGTCTCGGTCGTCGACGGCGACCGCATCGCCTCCGTCCGCGCCGTCGGCAACCTCGACAACCTCGAGGCCGCCCTCGTCCAGGCCACCGGCGCCTGGGCCGCGATCACCCCAGAGATGCTCGCCGGCACCGTCACCGCGGCGCCGATCACGATCGGCATCGGCCACACGCGGTGGGCGACCCACGGCCGCGTCAACGAGCAGAACGCGCACCCGCACTACGACAACCGCAACCGGATCCACGTCGTCGTCAACGGCATCGTCGAGAACTACATGGCGCTCAAGCAGCGCCTCATCGCCGGCGGCGCGCACTTCACCTCCGAGACCGACGCCGAGGTCATCGCCCACCTCGTCTCCTCGCACCGCGACCAGTGCGACACGCTCGCCGAGGCGGTCCGCCGCTCGTTCCTGGAGCTCGAGGGGCACTACGCGTTCGTCGCGATGGGCCTCGACGACCCCGACACGCTCGTCGCCGCCCGCAAGGAGTGCCCGCTGATCATCGGCCGCGGCGACGGCGAGACGTTCCTCGCCTCCGCGATCCCCGCGTTCCTCAAGCACACCCGCGACGTCCAGGTCATCGAGGACGGCGAGCTCGTCGTCGTCACCGCCGACGAGGTCGCGTTCATGAGCCCCGGCGGCGCCCCGATCGACCGCGAGGTCACGACGATCGACTGGGACGAGGAGACCGCCGAGAAGGGCGGCTACGAGACGTTCATGCTCAAGGAGATCTACGAGCAGTCCGACGTCGTCGCCGAGACGCTCGCCGACCGCACGCTGCGCGAGGACGGCGTCGACCTCGACGACGAGGGCGCGCTCGACGAGTCGATCCTCGCCAACGTCGACCGGATCGTCATCGTCGCCTGCGGCACCTCGTTCAACGCCGGGCTCATCGGCCGCTACGCGATCGAGGAGTGGGCGCGCGTCCCCGTCGAGATGGACGTCGCCTCCGAGTACCGCTACCGCAACCCGATCCTCGGGCCGCGCGACCTCGTCATCGGCATCACCCAGTCCGGCGAGACGGCCGACACGCTCGCCGCGATGCGCCTCGCCCGCGAGCGCGGCGCGAACGTCCTGGCCATCACCAACGTCATGGGCTCGCAGGCCACCCGCGACGCCGACGGCGTGCTCTTCACCCGCGCCGGGCTCGAGGTCAGCGTCGCCGCCACCAAGACGTTCGTCTGCCAGGTCGCGGTCCTCTACCTGCTGGCGCTGCGGCTCGCCGAGCTGCGCGGCGCGCTGCCGCGCGAGGAGCTCGTCCGGCTCACCGGCGAGGTCAAGCGGCTCCCGCACATGATCCGCGAGCTGCTCGACTCGATGGACGTCGAGGAGATCGCCCAGCAGCACCACGCGGGCGAGTTCTTCCTCTACCTCGGCCGGCACGCCGGCCGCGCCGTCGCGCTCGAGGGCGCGCTGAAGCTCAAGGAGATCTCCTACATCGCCACCGACGCGTATGCCGCCGGGGAGATGAAGCACGGCCCGATCGCCCTGCTCGACGAGCAGACCCCGGTGATCTGCATCGCCACCGACTCGCCGATCCTCGACAAGATGATCTCCAACATGCAGGAGGTCCGCGCCCGCGGCGCGCACGTCATCGGCGTCGCCAGCGAGGGCAACGTCGAGATCGGCGAGCACTGCGAGTCGGTCATCCGCGTGCCGCAGACCGACTGGATGCTGCAGCCGCTGCTCGCCGTCATCCCGCTGCAGCTGCTGGCCTACCGGATCGCGCGGCTGCGCGGGCTGAACGTCGACCAGCCGCGCAACCTCGCCAAGACCGTCACGGTCGAGTAGGCGGGTCGCGTGGGCGTCGGCATCGACCTCGTCGAGATCACCCGGGTGGAGGAGGCGCTGCAGCGCCGGCCCGGGCTCGCGCAGCGCCTCTTCACCGAGGCGGAGCTCGCCTACGCGGACGGCACCGGCCGCCCCGGCGAGCACCTCGCGGCCCGCTTCGCCGCCAAGGAGGCGGTCGCCAAGGCGCTCGCGCTGGAGGCCGGCTGGGCCTGGCGCGAGGTCGAGGTCGTCGCCGACGGCGGTCCGCCGAGCATCCGCCTGCACGGCGACGTCGCCGCGCGCGCCGGGGCGCAGGGCGTCACCGCCGTCCAGGTCAGTCTCACGCACGCCCGCGACACCGCCGGGGCCGTCGCCCTGACGGTCCCCGCCGCATGACCCGCCCGGCGCTCCCGGACTGGCTCGACCCGCTGCCCGACGCGGCACGGATGCGCGCCACCGACGCCTGGGCGATCGACGAGCTCGGCATCCCCGGCGTCGACCTCATGGACCGTGCCGGGGCCGCGCTCGCCTCGGTCGTCGAGCGGGTCGCCCCGCAGGGCACGATCGCCGTGGTCTGCGGCAAGGGCAACAACGGCGGCGACGGCTACGTCCTCGCGCGGCTGCTGCGCGAGCAGGGCCGCGACGTCCGCGTCCTCGTCACCGCGCCCGTCGCGGAGCTGCGCGGCGACGCCGCCCACCACGCGGCGCTCCTGCCCGGTCCCGGGCCGGTCCCGTTCGCCGCTGCCGGGCTGCACGGCGTCACGCTCGTCGTCGACGCGATCCTCGGCACCGGCGTCACCGGGGAGCCCCGCGGCGCCGCCCGCTACGCGATCGACGCGATCGTCGAGAGCGGCGTGCCCGTCGTCGCGTGCGACGTCCCCAGCGGCGTCGACGCCTCCACCGGCGAGGCCGCCGGCGTCGCCATCCGCGCCGTCGCGACCGCCACCTTCCACGCCGCCAAGCCCGGCCTGTGGATCAACCCCGGCAAGGAGCGCTCCGGGGTGCTGGCGGTCTGCGACATCGGCATCCCGGCCGGGGCGCCGACCGAGCCCGCGGACGTCGGGCTGCTCACCGAGCGGGTGCTCGACGGCCTGCCCGGACGCGGCGCCGCCAGCACGAAGTTCACCAGCGGGCACGTGCTCGTCGCCGGCGGCTCCCGCGGGCTCACGGGGGCGCCGTGCCTCGCGGCGCTCGGCGCGATGCGCGGCGGCGCCGGCTACGTCACCGCCTGCGTGCCCGGGTCGCTCGAGGAGGTCGTGGCGATCGCGCTGATGGAGGCCATGACCGTCCCGCTGCCCGACCACGGCGGCGCGCTCGTCGCCGACGGGGCCGCGCTCGTCGCCGAGCGGGCCGCCCGGCGCGGCGGCGCGCTCGTGCTCGGACCGGGGCTCGGCACCGCCGCCGCCTCGCGCACGTTCGCCCGCGGCCTCGCGGCGGTGGCCGACGTGCCGCTCGTCCTCGACGCCGACGGGCTCGGCGCGCACGCCGGCCGCGTCGCCGACCTCGCCGCGCGCACCGCGCCGACCGTGCTGACCCCGCACGCCGGCGAGCTCGCGCGGCTGCTCGACACCTCCAGCGAGCGCGTCCAGGCCGCCCGGCTCGAGCACGCGCACACCGCGGCCGAGCACGCGCACGCCGTCGTCGTCCTCAAGGGCGACGACACGCTCGTCGCCGACCCGGACGGTCGCGTCGCCATCAGCCAGGGTGGCGCTCCGGCGCTGGCGACCGCCGGGACCGGGGACGTCCTCGCCGGCCTCGTCGGCGCGCTGCTCGCCCAGGGCGTCGAGCCGTTCCGCGCCGCCTGCGCCGCCGTCGAGCTGCACGCGCGCGCCGGACGGCTCGCCGCCGAGCAGCACGGCCCCGACGGCGTGGTCGCCGGGGACGTCGCGGCCGCGCTCGGCCGCGCGCGCCTGCGCGACGGGGACCGCGGCGCCGGTCGGTAGGCTGGACCGCATGGCCGCCCTGACCGTCGCCGAGATCATGGACCCCGACGCGGTGACGATCGGGCCGGACGCCGACGTCGAGTCCGCGATCCGCCTGATGCGCTCCACCGACGTGCCCGGGGTGCCGGTCGTCAACGAGGGCGGCCGCTGCGTCGGCATCGTCACCGAGGCCGATCTCGTCATCCGCGACGAGCAGGGCGACCTGCACCTCCCGCACTACATCGAGCTGTTCGGGGGCATCATCTACCTCGAGCCGCTGCGGCGCTTCGAGGAGCGCCTGCGCAAGACGTTCGCCGCCCGGGTGGAGGACCTCATGACCGCCGACCCGGACACGATCGAGAGCACGGCGACGGTGCGCGAGGCCGCGAAGCTCATCGCCGGCAGCGGGCACAACCGCCTCCCGGTCGTGGAGCACGGCCGGTTCGTCGGGCTCGTCACGCGCGTCGACGTGCTCGACGCGCTCGCCCACCAGGACTGAGCGGTGGAGCGCGTCGAGGCGCTCGTCGACGTCGCCGCCATCGGGGCGAACGTCCGGACCCTGCGCGGGCGGCTGGCGCCCGGCGCGGCGTTCGCGGGCGTCGTGAAGGCCGACGGGTACGGGCACGGGGCGCTCACCGCCGCCCGCGCCGCGCAGGCGGCGGGGGCCGACTGGCTCGCCGTCGTCTCCGCGCGGGAGGCGCGGACGCTGCGCGACGCGGGCATCGACGGGCCGCTGCTCGTCATGGGCGCGCTGACGCCGGACGAGCTCGATCTCGCGCTCGGCGCGGCGGCGGACGTCGTCGCGTGGACGCCCGAGTTCCTCGAGGCCGCCGCGCGCCCGCGGCCGGACGCACCGCCCGCCCGCGTGCACGTCAAGCTCGACACCGGCATGGGCCGGCTGGGCACGCGCGACCCGGACCTCGCGACCGCGCTCGTGCGGCGCGCCGTGGCCGACGACCGCGTGCACGCCGTCGGGCTGATGACGCACTTCGCCACCGCCGACGAGGAGGGCGACCGCTTCATGGACGAGCAGCTCGCCCGCTACCGCGCCTGGGCGGAGCCCCTGAAGGCCGTGCACCCCGGGCTCGTCCGGCACGTCGCCAACAGCGCGGCGACGCTGCGCGACCCGGCCACGCACCTCGACCTCGTGCGCTGCGGCATCGCGATCTACGGCATGGACCCCGCCAACCGCGACCCGGAGCGGCACGGCCTCGTCCCGGCGCTCGCGCTGCGTTCGGTCGTCGCCGCGGTCAAGCCGTGCGCGCGGGGCGAGAGCGCGGGCTACGGGCGCCGCTTCGTCGCCGAGCGGGACACCGTGCTCGCCACCGTCCCGATCGGCTACGGGGACGGCTGGCGCCGCGGTCTCACCAACCGGGCCGAGGTCCTGATCGGCGGCCGCCGCTTCGCGCAGGTCGGCACCGTGAGCATGGACAACGTGACCGTCGACCTCGGGCCCGACGGGGGCGGCGTCACGGTCGGCGACCCCGTGACGCTGCTGGGTGCCGACGGCGGCGAGCGGATCCTCGCGGAGACCGTCGCCGCCGCGCTCGGCACGATCAACTACGAGGTCACCTGCGGGCTGCTGCCCCGCGCGACCCGCCGCACGGTCGGCGCCGCGACGTGAGCGCCGCCCTGGACGCGGCCCGTGACGCCCTGCGCGGCGAGCGCGCGTGGGTCGTGGGCGGCGCGGTCCGCGACCGGCTGCTCGGCCGGCCGCTGGACGACATCGACCTCGTCGTCGACGGGGACGTGCGCGCCGCCGCCCGCCACCTCGCGCTGCAGGCCGGCGGTCCGTCGTTCCCGCTCTCCGACGCGCACGGCGCCTGGCGGGTGCACGGGCCCGACCGCGCGTGGCAGATCGACCTCGCGCCGCTGCGCGACGGGACGATCGAGGCCGACCTCGCGCTGCGGGACTTCACCGTCAACGCGATCGCCGAGCCGCTGCAGGGCGGGCCGCTGCTGGACCCCCACGGCGGGGCGGAGGACCTCGTGCGCCGGCGGCTGCGGATGGTCGGCCGGGCCTCGTTCCCCGACGATCCGCTGCGCGTCCTGCGGCTCGCGCGGTTCGCGTCGGAGCTCGACCTCGAGCCCGAGCCACCGACCGTCGCCGCCGCGCGCGAGCACGCGCCCGGCATCGAGCGGGTCGCCGCCGAGCGCGTCTTCGCCGAGCTGCGGCGGATCGTCGCGTGCGACCGGCCCGTCGAGGGCCTCGCGCTGATGGAGGACCTCGGGCTCACCGCACGGGTGCTGCCCGAGCTCGCCGCCCTGCACGGCGTCGAGCAGAACGTCTTCCACGACGCCGACGTCCACGACCACACGATGACGGTCCTGCGCCGCACCTGCGAGCTGCAGGCCGACCCCGGCGCCGTCCTGGGGGAGGAGCACGGCGCCGCGCTCACGGCGTTCCTGGCGCGCCCGCTCTCCGACGAGCTGACCCGGGGGACCGCGCTGCGCTTCGGGGCGCTGCTGCACGACATCGCCAAGCCCACCTGCCAGGCGGTCCGCGACGACGGCACCGTCCTGGGCTTCCCCGACCACGACCGCGAGGGGGCGCGGCTCGCCCGCGCGATCCTCGAGCGCCTGCGGACCAGCGACCGGCTACGCACCCACGTCGCCGCGCTGGCCCGCCACCACCTGCGCCTCGGGTTCCTCGTGCACCACCGGCCGGTCGAGCGCCGGCGCCTGCACGCCTATCTCGTGGCCACCGGGCCCGTCGCGCTCGACGTCACGCTCCTGTCGGTCGCCGACCGCCTCGCGACCACCGGCCGCGACGCCGAGCGGTCGATCGCCGTGCACCTCGAGCTGGCCCGGGAGCTGCTGCCCGCCGTGCGCGCCTGGGAGGACGGGGACCGGCCCGCCCCGCTCGTGCGCGGCGACGAGCTCGCCGCCGCCCTGGACCTGCGACCCGGCCCGCTGCTCGGCGAGCTGCTCGCGGAGCTCGCCGCGGCCGGCTACGCGGGCGAGGTGACCGACCGCGACGGGGCGGTCGCGCACGCCCGCGCGTGGCTCGCGGCCCGCGAGGGGTAGGGTCCGCGCATGCCGGCCGATCCCGACTGCATCTTCTGCAAGATCGTCGCGGGGGACCTCCCCTCGACGACGATCGCCGAGACCGAGCGCGCGATCGCGTTCATGGACATCAACCCGGGCACCCGCGGGCACGCGCTGGTGATCCCGCGCGAGCACTCCCGCGACCTGCTCGAGATCGCGCCCGACGACCTCGCCGCCTGCGCGTCACTGGCCCAGGAGATCGCCGGGCGGGCGAAGGACCGCCTCGGCGCCGACGGGGTGAACCTCCTGAACTGCTGCGGCGCCGACGCCTGGCAGACCGTCTTCCACTTCCACCTCCACGTCATCCCCCGCTACAAGGACCAGCCCGAGAAGGACGCGCTGCGCCTGCCGTGGGTGCCCGCACCGGGTGACATGGACGACATCGCCGCTGCCGGAAAGGAGCTCTCGTGAGCACGAAGGAGTTCGGGCCCGTGCGCCTGGAGCAGGACGGGCCGCTCGCGGTCCTGACGTTCGACGCCCCGCCGCTGAACCTGTTCACCGAGGCGATGATCGACGGCTTCGGCGCCGCGGTCGCCGAGCTCGTCGCCGCCCCGCCGCGCGGCGTGCTGCTGCGCGCCGAGGGCAAGGTCGTCAGCGGCGGCGTGGACGTTCACACCTTCGACGGGCTCACACCCGAGCAGGGCGCCGACCTGTGGGACCGCTGGCTCGTGCCGATCCAGCAGCTCGAGGACCTGCCGTGCCCGACGGTGTTCGCCGCCCAGGGGCTGTGCCTGACCGCCGCGTTCGAGATCTCGCTCGCCTGCGACCTGCTGCTCGCCTCCGAGAAGGCGAAGTTCGGGCTCGTGGAGATCGTCGTCGGCCTCACGCCGAGCATGGGCGGCCCGCAGCGGCTGGCCGAGCGCGCCGGCCCCGCCCGCGCGAAGGAGCTCATCTACACCGGTGAGCTCTACGACGCCGCGACGCTCGCGTCGTGGAACGTCGTCAACCGCGTGCTGCCGCTCGAGGGCTTCGACGAGGCGGCCCGGGCGTTCGCCCGCCGGATCGCCGAGGGCCCGACGAAGGCGCACGCGGCGACGAAGCTCCTGGTCGGGGCCGGCGTCCGGCAGGACCCGCGCGCGGCCGACGCGATCGTCGGCGAGGTCAGCGGTCCGCTGTTCGCCACCGAGGACCTGAAGAACGCGGTGCGCTCGTTCCTCACCGACGGCCCCGGGAAGGCGACCTACGAGGGCCGCTGAGCCGCGCGCGTGCCGGTCGCGCAGCACGGGTCCGTCCGGATCCACTACCGCGACGAGGGGGACCCCGCCGGGCCCCCGCTCGTCCTGATCATGGGGCTCGGCGGCAGCGGCAACGCGTGGTGGCGGCTGCTGCCGTCCCTGCAGGACCGGGCGCGCCTGCTCGTCATCGACAACCGCGGCACGGGGGAGAGCTCCCCGATCCGCGGGCCGCTGTCGCTGCGCGACCTCGTCGCCGACGTCCTGGCGGTCATGGATCACGCCGAGGTCCCCGTCGCCGACGTCCACGGCGTCTCGATGGGCGGCATGGTCGCCCAGCACCTCGCGCTCGACCACCCGCAGCGGGTGCGCTCGCTGCTGCTCGGCAGCACGACCGCGCAGGCGCGCTCGGGGCCGCCGCCGTGGCGGCTGATCGGCAGCAGCGGCCTGCGCCCGCTGCTCGGGCCCGGCCGCTCCTGGCCGGTGATGTCCCGCGTCCTCTACGCGCGACGGACCTTCGAGGAGGCGCCCGAGCGGATCGCGCAGGACTGCGACCTGCGCCTGCGCGACGGCACCCCGACCGTCACGATCGCCGCGCAGCTGCTGGCGATCGCCCGTCACGACGTCCGCGCGCGGCTGGCCGAGCTCGGCCGGTTCCCGGTCACCGTCGTGCACGGGGACGAGGACCGGCTGGTCGCCCCGGCCCGCGGGCGCGCCCTTGCAGCGGGCATCCCGGGCGCCGTCTTCGTCATGATTGGGGGATGCGGCCATCTCATGACGACCGACGCCCAGGAGCCGACGGCGGACGCCGTGCTGGCGCACCTGGACCGGGTCGCCGTCCGCGGCACACCCGTCGGCTGATCGCCGGCACCGCCGTCGCGAGCCTCCTGACCGGCGTCGCGGTGGCCGCCGTCTCGACGAAGCCCGTGGTGCTCACGGACTCGCGCACGGACGCGGCCGAGGGCGCGATCGACCTGCGGCGCGTCCAGCTCGGCAAGGCGCCCGACGGGCGCCTGCGCGCGGCGATCACCGCGTCGGAGGCGTTCACCGCCGAGGACCTCGTGGCCGAGAAGGGCGGGCCGCCCGGCTCGATCTGCCTGCGGCTCTACACGGTGACGACGGAGATCGAGCGCAGCATCCCCGAGCACCTCGCGTGCGTGACGGCCGACGCCGCCGGGGAGAAGCTCCGCGGCAGCGTCCTGAAGGAGCGCGCCAACGACCTGCCGACGCGCACCGGGACCGTCTCGGTCTCCCGCTCGAGCGACACGACGATCGTCCTGCGGTTCTCGCAGAGCTCGATCGGCAAGCCCGCCAGTGTGCGCTTCTCCGCCGAGGCGACCCGCCCCGGCTGCGTGCGGACGAGCTGCGTGGACGCCGCGCCCACGCCGCCGAAGGTCGGGACCTTCACGCTGCGTGAGCCGGCGGCGACCACGAACCGTCCGTAGCGCCTAGCGGCGGCGCTTCTGCGCGCTGCTGCGCTTGTCGCGGCAGACGCCGTGCCCGCCGCCGCTGTGCCCGCCACCGCCACCGGTCCCCGGGGTGGGCGTGGGCGTCGGGGTGGGGGTCGGCTCCGGGTCGGGCTCCGTCGTGGCGGTCGTCGGCTGCCGGTAGGAGCCGGAGAACGCGGACTGGGCGACGATCTCCTGGGCGCCCGAGCCGTCGATCGCCGCGTGCCAGAGGCCGAACAGGAAGTCGGCGTCCGCGTCCCGGTCGTAGACCAGCGACGCGCCGTCCGGGGCGTAGTCCGGCAGCTGCTCGTCCCCGGTGGAGTTCGTCACGTTGCGCAGCCCGGTGCCGTCGGCGCGGATCTCGTAGATGTCCGAGCCGGAGGCGTCGAAGCCGTAGAAGAGGAGCTTGGAGCCGTCGGGGGACCAGCGCGGACCCCAGGAGCTCCAGTCGAACGCGGCGGTGAGGTACCGGACGTTCGTGCCGTCCGCGTCGACGAGGCCGAGCCGGCCGCGGTCGCTGAACGCGATCGTCGAGCCGTCGGGGGAGAACGCGCCGTCCTGCTCGAGCGCGTCGGGCGTGCTCGTGACCGCGGTGAGGCCGGTCCCGTCCACCCCGATCGTGTAGAGGTCGTTGCGGTACGTGAAGAGCACCGTGTCACCGCTGGGGTGGAAGCTCGGCTGCCACGCGTCGTCGGTCGGGTCGGCGGGCGCGAACAGCACGGTGCGGTCCCCGCCGGCGAAGGCGTCGATCTGCACGGCGTGGTTGTCCTCGTCGTAGACGACCGCGGTCTCGTCCGCGCTGAGGGCCGGGTTGTCGTAGTAGTGGTCGCCGACCACCGGGGAGATCCGCGCCAGCGCGCCGTCGCGGTCGTTGCCGGACCAGACCTCGCCGCCGCGGTGCAGGACCAGTGCGTACGGGCCGCTGCTCACCGGCGGGCCGCTGGGCGTCGGGGTCGGCGTCGGCGTGGGGGTCGGGGTGGGCTCCTCGCTGTGCGGCGGGCGCCAGCCGTGGCCGTGGCCCTGGCGCGGGCTGCGGCGCAGCTCCCGGCTGCTCGTGCAGCGCAGCCCGGCGGCGCGGTAGCGCGACGCCCAGCGCGACGAGGTCGTCGAGCAGCGGTAGTCGGTGGTCGTCGGGCAGGTCGGCAGCGCGCTGCGGGCGCCGGACGGCTTGCACAGGGCGCCCCGGGAGGAGCCGTAGGTCGCCGAGGCGGACGGGGCGAGGGTGGCGACGGCAAGCAGCGTCAGGGCGACGACCGTCGTGGACAGGGTGCGCGCCTTCCGTGCGCGGTGCATGGCAGCCTCCGTGGCTCGGGATCGCTCCTCTCCTCGGCGCGCGGACCGCACGACCCGACCCCCCGCGGACGGATGGCCGCCGGGCGCCTCCCCAGAAGTCGGGAGTCAGCGTCCGTAGCGGCCCAGGCCCCGCACCGCGAGCGCGCCGAACGCCGCCAGCAGCAGGCCGAGCGCCAGGAACGCCGGCCAGGTGTCCGCCCAGGTGACGTCGCCGACGAAGCCCTGGCGGACCCCTTCGAGGACGAGCGTGACGGGGTTGACCGTCGCGAACGTCTCGAGCCAGCCGGCCAGCAGCTCCTTCGGGGCGTAGGCGGTGGAGAACAGCACCGCCACGAAGTTGCCCATCTGCATCAGCGGCGCGGCCTGCTGGGAGCGGAAGCGCAGCGCGAGGATGACCCCCCAGCACGCCATCAGGCAGGCGAACCCCATCACGAGCGGGACGGCGACGAGCAGCCCGTCGATCCCGGGGAAGTCGACGCCGAGCGCGAGCGCGACGCCGAACAGGAACGTGCCGGGCAGCATGGCGCGCAGCCCGGCGCTCGCGATGATCCCGGCGAGCAGGGCCGCGCGCGGGGCGGGGCACAGCAGCAGCCGGTCGAACCAGCCCTGCTCGATGTCGCGGGCGAGGTTGACGCCCGTCGCCGCCCCGGTGAAGCCCGCACCCTGGAGCAGGCCGACCGGCACGATGAAGGTGAGGAAGTCGTCGGAGGTGAAGCCGGGCAGCTCCGCGGCCTTCCCGAAGACGCTCGCCAGCCCGACCATGAAGATCGTCGGGGCGAGCACCCCGGGGATCGCGGCGCCCGGGACGCGGGTGATCTCGTTCAGCGCCCGCAGGACGAGCGCGCGGACGACCATCAGCTCGGCGGTCATGCGTCCCGCAGCCTTCCGCGCAGCGCCGCGACCGAGAGCGCGATGCCGCCCGCGGCGACCAGCGCGGCGGCAGCGAGCCCCTCCAGGAACGGGGTCGCCGACAGGTCGGAGATGATCGGGTCGCGCATCCCGTCGGCGATGTAGCTCAGCGGGTTGTAGCGGGCGATCGTGTCGGCGGGGCTGGAGAGCAGATCGCGCGGGAAGAACGCCGAGCTGATGAACAGGACGACGAACACCAGGGGGAAGATCCCCTGGACCGTGCTCGCGTTGCGGGCCCGCAACGCCAGCGTCGTCCCGATCGCGCCGAAGCCCATGCCCGCGACGACCCCGATCAGGAGCACGGCGAGGAAGCCGAGGACGCCGCCCTGGATGCTCGCGCCGAAGACGAGGCCGAGGACCGTGAAGTAGACGATCTGGATCGCGGCGAGCGCGCCCGCCGCGGCCAGCCGGCCGAGCACGATCGCCGCCCGCGGGATGGGGGAGGCGACGAGGCGGTCGAAGAAGCCGCCCTCGATCTCGAGCGCCAGGGCGATCCCGGCCGCGACCCCGCCGAGCAGCAGCGACTGCGTCATCGCCGCGGCGAGCTGGAAGTCGAGGAACCCGTCGACCTGCGGGAACCCGGGGAGGTCGGTCGTGCGGTTCAGGCCGCCGGTGTTCACGGCGAGGAAGAGCGTCGGGAAGATCAGCAGCGGCGCGAGGAACTGGGGACGGCGGAACGCGTTGCGCAGGGCGCGACGGGCGAGCGCGACGACGGCGCGGATCACGCCGGGGTCTCCGCGGCCGGGGCGTCGGTGCCCTCGAGGTGCCGGCCGGTCTTCTGCACGAACACGTCGTCGAGGCTCGGCTCGACGACCTGGAGCGCCGCGACGGCGATGCCGGCCTCGTCGAGCGCCCGGACGACCGGGGCGATCGCGGTCGCGCCGCCGTCGACGGCGAACGACAGATCGGCGTTCTCGGTCGAGGGTCGCTCGTCGCCGAAGCGGGCGAGGATCTCGCGCGCCTGCGCCAGCCGGTCCTGGTCGACGACCGACACGTTCAGCCGCGGCCGGTCGATCTCCGCCTTGAGGCTCGCCGGGGTGCCCTCGGCGACGAGGCGGCCCTGGCTGATGATCCCGACGCGGTCCGCGAGCTGGTCGGCCTCCTCGAGGTACTGGGTGGTGAGGAAGACCGTGGTGCCCTCGGCCTTCAGCCGTCGCACCTCCTCCCACAGCGTCAGGCGCGAGACGGGGTCCAGGCCCGTGGTGGGCTCGTCGAGGAACAGGACCTCGGGCTCGTGGATCAGCGCCATCGCGAGGTCCAGGCGGCGGCGCATGCCGCCCGAGTACGTGCCGACGCGCCGGTCCTGGGCCTGCTCGAGCCCGACGCGCTCGATCAGCTCGGTGGCACGCCCGGCGACCGTGCGCGGCGGGATCCCGTGGAGCGTGGCCTGGAGCTCGACGAGCTCCCGGCCGGTCATCAGCAGGTCCAGCGACGCCTCCTGCAGGGCGACGCCGATGCGCCGGCGGACCTTCGCCGGCTCGGTGGCGACGTCGTGCCCGGCGACCGTCGCCCGCCCGCCCGTGGGCCGCAGGAGCGTCACGAGCATCCGCACGGTCGTGGTCTTCCCGGCACCGTTGGGGCCGAGGAACCCGTACACCTCGCCCGCCGCGACCGCGAGGTCCACGCCCGCCACCGCCTTCAGGCCGTCCCGGTACTCCCGCTCCAGCCCCACCGTCTCGATCGCGCTCATCCCGGCGGCGAGTCTATTGCGCCCGCAACTTCCCGGCGGTCGTATCCGCACCTTCCGGCGACGTGTCGTGTTCAATGGGGCGTGATGAAGCGTTCGACGAAGGTCACGGTGGCTGCGGTCGCCCTCGCGCTCGCCGTCCCGGCGGCCGCCCTGGGCACGCTCGACGAGGTGGGGGTCCTGCAGGGCACACCGGCCCCCGCGCCCTCCTGCCCGGACCGTCCGTGCCAGGCGATCCCGAAGACGACCGGCTACCAGGCGAAGGTCGACACGAACCGCAGCGTGCACGTCATCCCCAAGGACGGGCGCATCGTCGCCTGGACGATCACGCTCGGCAAGCCGGGCAAGGAGCAGACGAAGTTCTTCAACGAGGGCCTCGGCGGCGAGCCGCAGGCGCAGATCACGATCCTGCGCCCCGGCAACAAGCTCTACTACCGCGCGGTCGCGCAGGGCGAGCCGCAGAAGCTCTCCAAGTACTTCGGGCAGACCGTGCAGTTCCCGCTCGAGCGGTCGATCCCGGTAAAGAAGGGCTGGGTCGTCGGGCTCACCGTGCCGACCTGGGCGCCCGCGCTCGCGGTCAACCAGCCGGGCACGACCTCGTGGCGCGCGAGCCGCGGCAAGGGCAAGTGCAACGACTTCGACCGGCAGACCGCGCAGACGAAGGAGATGGGGATCTCCCAGTTCTACTGCCTGTACCTCACCGCGCGGCTGACCTACTCGGCCACGCTCGTCTCCACGCCCTGATGCCCAACGCGACGGCCGCCGGGGCGCTCCCGCCCCGGCCGGACCTGTCGCGCTGGATGATGGGCGTCGGCTTCCTGCTGACGCCCACGCGGTTCTTCGACGCCTGCCACGCGCGCTGCGGCGACTGGTTCACGCTGCGGCCCGCGCCCGGCCGCACGCTCGTCGTGACCGCCGACCCGGACGCGGTCCGCGAGGTCCTGCGCGGGGACCCGGACGTGCTGCACGCCGGGGCGGGCAACGCGGTCCTCGCCCCGGTCCTGGGCCCCGGGTCGACGCTGCTGCTGGACGGCGCCGAGCACCTGCGCCACCGGCGGATGCTGCTGCCGCCGTTCCACGGGGACCGGCTGCGCGCGAGCACCGCCGTGATGGAGGAGGTCGCGGCCCGCCACGTCGCCGCGTGGCCGCGCGGGCAGGCGGGGCCGGCGCTGCCGCGGATGCAGGCGCTGACGCTCGAGATCATCGTCCGCACGGTCTTCGGCGTCGAGGACCCGGCGCACGTCGCGCGGGTCGGGGCGCCCCTGCGGCGCGTCCTCGCGCAGGTCGGCACGCGCGGCCGGGTCGTGGCGCTCGGACTCACCCAGGGCCGCCACGCCGGGCCGCTGAGTCCCTGGCGGCGGTTCCTCGCGGCGCGTGCGGCCGCCGACGCCGTCGTCACCGAGGAGCTCGCCGCGCGCCGTCACGCCGCTCCCGGGCAGGACGTGCTGTCGCTGCTGCTGCAGGCCCGCGACGAGCACGGGGAGGGCCTCACCGACGCGGAGCTGCGCGACGAGCTCATGACGCTGCTGATCGCCGGGCACGAGACGACCGCGACCGCGCTCGCCTGGACGGTCGAGCGGCTCGTGCGCCACCCCGACGTGCTCGCGACGGCTGTGGCGGAGCGGCGTGCGGGCGGCCATGCGTACCTCGACGCGGTGATCCGCGAGACGCTGCGGCTGCGGCCGGTGGTGCCGGCGGTCGTGCGGCAGCTGCGCCGCGACCTGCGCCTGGGCGGCTGGGACCTGCCGGCCGGCGTGCACGTCGCCCCGTCGATCTACCTCCTGCACCGCCGCGCGGACCTGTACCCCGAGCCGCTGGCGTTCCGACCGCAGCGGTTCCTCGACGCGGCGCCGTCGTCGTCCACGTGGATCCCGTTCGGCGGCGGTGTGCGCCGCTGCCTGGGGGCGAGCTTCGCGCTGCTGGAGATGCGGGTGGTGCTCGGCGCCCTGCTGGACGCGGCGCAGCTCGCGCCCGCCCGCGGTGACCGGGCGGGGGAGGGGACGACGCGGCGTGCGATCACGTTCGCGCCCGCCCGGGGCGGACGCATCGTCCTGCGCTGAGCCGCGGCCGTGCGGGCCGCGCTACTGGTCGCAGGCCCCGGGGTTCTGCGTGCAGAAGTCCTGGAAGCCGCCGGCCTCGCTGCCGGTGCCGCCCGCCGTTCCGCCGCCCGCACCGCCGGTCCCGGCACCGCCGGTCGCGGGGGTCGGGGTGGCCTGCGGGACCGCGGTGGCCTGCGGGGCGGGCGTCGCCGCCGCACCGCCGGTCGACGGGGTGCTCGGCGTGACCGTCGTGCCGTCGTCCGTGGACGTCGTGCCGGTCGTGTCGGTCGTCGTCGTGCCGTCGTCGGCGGTCGTGCCCGTGTCCCCGGTCGGGGCGGCGGGCAGCGTGCCGGAGCCCTCGCCGGGCGGCACGAGCTCGGGGGCGGAGGAGGGGACGACGTCCCCGGTCTGCTCGCTGCCGCCGCACGCCGTCACGCCGAACGCGGCGGCGACGAGCAGGGCGACGGCCGTCGAGCGGCGCGGCATCAGCTGGCGGGCGCCATCCGGCGGCCGCAGGTGGGGCAGTCGTTGAGGTCCTTTTGGGCGAGCTGGTCGCACCAGGGGCAGAAGCGCAGGTTCTCCACGGCCCAGGGCAGCTTCGACTTCGACGGGGCGAGCGGCAGCACCTTGCCGAGCACCTCGAGCTCCTCACCGGTCTCGCGGTCGCGATAGACGGTGTTGGGCTCGGCCTCGAGGAAGATCTCCCGTCCGGTGGACGGCGTCCGCAGTCGGTAACGCTGGCTCATCGTGCCCGGACTCTACCGCGGACGGCCCCGGTGACGCCCCGTGCGGGGCGTCCGGGCGCGCTACTGGACGGTGAGCGTCCCCTCCATCCCGGCCTGCCGGTGACCGGGCACCGAGCAGTAGTAGGTGTACTTGCCGGGCGCGAAGTCGGCGGTGAAGCCCGCCTCGCCGCCCGTCACCTGCTGCGACTCGCCCTTGCCGTCGATGACGATGTCGTGCGGGACCGAGGACTCGTTGGGCATCTTCACCTCGAGCGACCCGGCGGGCGCCTGCGCGGTGGCGTTGACGTAGAGGAGCTGGCCGCCGGGGTCGGCCGGGATCGTCAGGACCCCGTTCTCGGCCACGGCGGGCTTGTCGGAGGCCGAGGACTTGACCGCCGTCGCGAGCGCGCCGCCGTCCTTGCCGCCCGCGGCCGCGACCGCCGCCACGTAGGAGGCGATGTCGCGGGCGCCCTCGTCGTCGACGAGGTCCCGCGGCATGACGCTCCCGATCTGCGGGTGCTTGATCTGCTGGTAGACGACGCCGCGCACGCCGTCGCGGCCGAAGCCGTCCTTCAGCGGGCGCTTGAACGCCTCGTCGAGGTTGGGGCCGGTGACGCCCTTGGTGTCCGCCCGCCCGAGGATGTGGCAGGAGCCGCACTTGGAGACGAACAGCTGCTTGCCCGCGACCTGGTCGTCCCCGTTGTTGTTGACCGAGCAGCCGGACGCGAGCAGCGCCCCGCCGAGCAGGGTGCCGAGCAGGAGCGGACGCACGGTGCGGGAGAGCGGGTTCACGGACGGTCCTCCGGGCGCAGGGTTCACGGGTCGCGGGCGGCTCACAGCGCCCGGCCGAGCAGGACGAGGGCGATCACCACGGCGGCGACCGCCGCGGTCAGCAGGAGGAGCCGGAACGCGGCGTCCTCGGACTTCAGCGGGTTCATCACGGCGCGCGGCTCCCCCTAGACCACGTAGATCGTCGTGTAGACCACGATCCACATCACGTCGACGAAGTGCCAGTAGATGCCGGGGATCTCGACGCCGCGGTGGTCGTCGGCGCTGAAGTGCCCGCGGAACGCGCGCAGCGTCACGATCCCCAGGAGCAGCAGGCCGATGAACACGTGCGCGCCGTGCAGGCCGGTGAGCCCGTAGAAGATCGAGCCCTGCGCGTGGTCGTGCGGCGCGAACCCGATGTGCACGTACTCGTTGACCTGGATGAACAGGAACGTCAGGCCGAGCAGGAACGTCGTCAGCATGCCGACGCGGAAGCCGCGGTGGTTCCCCGCCTTCAGGGCGGTCTCCGCCCAGTGCAGGGTCAGGGACGACGACAGCAGGATCGCCGTGTTCACGCCCGCGATCGCGACCGGGAGGTGATCTCCCTCCGGCATCCAGGCGCCGTCCTGCACGACCCGGATGAAGAAGTAGGCCGTGAAGAAGGCCCCGAAGATCATGATCTCCGAGATGATGAACAGGAGCATCCCGAGCATCGCGGGCTCGGCCCGCGAGCTGCGGTTCGCGGGCGGCGGTCCGTGATGGTGGTGGTCGTCGTGCCCGTGCCCGGGGGCGGCGGGGATCGCGGCGGCTTCCATACGCTGGCCTCTTCCTGGGTGGGTCAGGCCACGGCGGGGGCCGCGACGCTCGACTCGACGTGCTCGACCGGCAGGCCGGTCGCCTTGCGCACGCGCTCGATGAGGTCGGCCCGCAGCCAGCCGGAGCGGGTGGCGGGCAGGGTGGACACGACGATGTCGTCGACGTGGAAGAACTGCAGCGCGTTCATCGTCGCGGTGTACGGGTCGGGGTCGCCGATCATGCCGGCGCCCCGCAGGCCCGCCTCGCGGATCCGGTCGACGAGCTGCGACAGGCGCGCCTGGGCACGCTTGACCGCGACGCCCTCGCCGCCCTCCTGGGGGACCACGGCGATGAAGATGCGGTCGCCGCCCTCGGCGAACTTCTGCCGCAGCTGGTCGACGAGCTCGTCGCGGCTGGCGGTGCGGTTGGCGACGACGAGCGTGACGGCGAACGGCCGGCCCTCGCGCTCGAGGTCGACGACCACGTGGTCGACGGGCAGCCCGGAGGCGTCGGCGATCCGCTCGATCAGGTCGCGGCGCAGCCAGCCCGAGGAGGTCGCCGGGTGGGTCGCGACGATGATCTCGTCCGGGTGGTGCTCGGCGATCGCGTCCATCGTCGCGGTGTACGGGTCGGGGTCGCCGACCTCGCCGATCGAGTCGATGCCACGCTCGCGCAGGTACGCGCGGGCGAGGTCGACGCGGACCTGCGCGGCGTCGTAGACGGCGTCGTCGTAGATGACGTTGCCGTGCCGGGGGTTCGTGCGCGGGATGCAGAAGACCGCGCGGAACTCCTCGCCCGCGTCGATCTTGGACTGCACCCGCTCGACGAGCGGGGTGCCGCCGAGGGTCTCGTTGGCCACGACGAGGATGGTCTTCATGCGCGTGCTACTCCTTGCTCGGCTGGGCTGCGGTCCCGGCGGGTGTCGGTGCGACCTCGGCCCCGTCGTGCAGGATCCCGTGGACCGCTCCCGGGATGCCGTACTCGTACGGGCCGCCGACGACCGTGGGGATGCGGTCGAAGTTGAAGACGGGTGGCGGTGAGGTGACCTGCCACTCGAGCGTGAGGGCGCGCCACGGGTTGCTGACGGCCCGCGGGCCGCCGCGCCAGGACACGACCATGTTGTAGACGAAGATCAGCGTGCTGAGGCCGAGCGCGAACGACGCGAGCGAGATCGCGAGGTTCCAGCCCGCGTACTTCTCGGCGTAGTCGGCGACGCGGCGCGGCATGCCGTCGACCCCGATGAGGTGCATGGGGGCGAAGGTCGCGTTGAAGAAGACGAACGTCGACCAGAAGTGCAGCTTGCCGAGCCGCTCGTCGAACATGCGGCCGGTCATCTTCGGGAACCAGTAGTAGACCCCGGCGTAGATCGTGAACAGCGAGCCGCCGAAGAGGACGTAGTGGATGTGGGCGACGATGAAGTACGTGTCGCTGACGTGGATGGTCAGCGGGATCATCGCGAGCATCACGCCGGAGATCCCGCCGAGCGTGAACATCGTCAGGAAGCCGAGCGCGAACAGCATCGGCGTGTCGAGCTTCAGCACGCCGCGCCACATCGTCGCCAGCCAGCTGAAGATCTTGATCCCGGTGGGCACCGCGATGATCGCGGTGGTGATCATCATCGGCACGCGGATCCAGCTCTGCATGCCGCTGACGAACATGTGGTGCGCCCACACGGTGAAGCCCAGGACGACGATCGCCAGCAGCGAGAACGCCATCATCCGGTAGCCGAAGATCGGCTTGCGGGACTTCACGGCGAGGATCTCGCTGATGATCCCGAAGCCCGGCAGCATCATGATGTAGACGGCCGGGTGCGAGTAGAACCAGAAGACGTGCTGGTACATGAGCACGTCGCCGCCGCCGGCCGCGTTGAAGAAGTTGAAGCCGAGCGCGCGGTCGAGCAGGACGAAGAATTGCGACGCGGCGATGAACGGCGTGGCGATGACGACGAGCAGCGACGTCGAGAAGTTCGCCCAGACGAGCAGCGGCATCCGGAAGAAGCTCATCCCGGGGGCGCGCATGGTGATGATGGTCACCAGGAAGTTCAGGGCCGTGGCGATCGATGACGCCCCGGCGAACTGCACCCCGATGGTGAAGAACACCTGGCCTATCGGCGCGCTGTTGGACAGCGGGGCGTAGGCGGTCCAGCCGCTGGCGAACGAGCCGCCGGGCGCGAAGAACGAGGCCATCATCAGCACGCCGGCGACCGGCAGCAGCCAGAACGACAGGGCGTTCAGCCGCGGGAACGCCATGTCCGGCGCGCCGATCATCAGCGGCAGCACGTAGTTCGCGAGGCCCGCGAACACGGGGATGATGAACAGGAAGATGAGGATCGACGCGTGGACGGAGAACAGCCCGTTGAACGTGCCGGGATCCACGAACTGGCGGCCGGGCTGCGCGAGCTCGGCGCGCATCAGCATCGCCATCAGGCCGCCGACCAGCAGGAAGAAGAACGACGTGACGACGTACTGGATCCCGATGACCTTGTGGTCGGTGTTCGGGTAGAAGTAGCTCTTCCAGCTCGTGGCGCCGTGGCCGGAGTGGTCCTCGGGCCGGGCGGGCCGCCCGGAGGCCCAGTAGAACCAGTAGTCGAAGCAGCCGAGCCCGACGAGGAAGAACAGGGGTGCGGCGATCAGCGCGACCTGCAGGACGGCCTCGCCGTCGAGGACGGGGTCGTAGCCGAGGCCGGCGCGCGCGCCGAGCGAGAGGGCGTAGGCGAAGGCGATGCCCAGGCCGGTGAAGAACGTGGCCCGGGTCCAGCCGGCGTGACGGAGCGAGTCGGGGAGCATCAGGCGCACCTCACTTCTTGGTCGCGTCGGCGATGTAGCGGACGAGCGCGTCGAGCTCGGCCGGGGTCAGGGTCTCGGCGTAGTTGGCGGGCATGATCCCCTCGCCGAAGCCGTCGGTGATCTTCGCGTTGGGGTCGACGATCGAGGCCTTGATCGCGGCGGCGTCCTGGCCCGCGAGCGCCTCGTCGAGGTTCGGTCCGGTCGCCCCGCTCGTGCCCGCGTCGGCGAGCGCGTGGCAGGCGCCGCACGCGGTGGCGCCGGTGGCGCCGACGCCCTGGGTGAAGACGGCCTTGCCGTCGGCCGAGGCGGTCTGGCCGCCGGCGCCGTCGGCGGCCGGGGCGGCACCGGCGGTCTGGCGCTCGGTCATGCGCTGCATCCACGCCGCGTACTTCTCGGGGGGCAGGACGTGCGCGCTCTGGCGCATGAAGGCGTGGCCGAGGCCGCAGAGCTCGGCGCAGACGACGGGGTAGATCCCGGTCTTCGTGGGGGTGACGCGGTAGTTCGTGGTGATCCCGGGGACCGCGTCGATCTTCATCCGCCACTCGGGCACCCAGAAGTCGTGGATGACGTCCTTGGAGCGGACGTCGAAGCGCACGCTCTTCCCCTGCTCGACGTAGAGCTGGTTGGTCGAGAACTTGGTGCCGTCGGCGCCGGTGTACTCGAACGTCCAGGTGAACTGCTCGCCCGTGACGGCGACCCGGTTCTCCTGGCCGCTGGCGGGCGCCTCCTCGATGTTGGAGAGCACGACCGCCGCGTAGCCGCAGAGCGTCACGAGCATCAGCGCCGGGATCGCGGTCCACACGACCTCGAGCTTCGTGTTGCCGTGGATCGGCGGGCCGTCGAGGTGCTCCTCGCCGGGCTTCTGGCGGAACTCGCGGGCGCAGAACAGGACGACCGCGGTGACGCCGACGAAGATCGGCACGGAGCAGATGACGAGGACGTCCCAGAGGGTGTCGATGTCGTCCGCCTGGGTGGATCCCTGGGCCGGGAACCAGTCGATCCAGAGGCCGATGAGGATCCCCACGGCCGACAGGACCAGTCCGATCGCGGCCGTGAGCAGGATCGCTTCACGCCGCGGCTTGCGCGTCTCTCCACCCATTGGGCCGACCATAACCAGATCGGCCGACGCAAAGCAACAGCTGTCACAACCTCCGCCCGTAGGGCGGACGGACGGCGCCCGGTGGCGCGGCGCCGCTAGGCGGCGCGGGCGGTGAAGGGCGGCACGAGGGCCACCGGGGCGTCGGTCGCGGCGGGCGCGACGGGGGCCGGGCCGAACCGCGCCCGGGCGCGGTAGTCCGACGGGGCGAGCCCGTGGTGGCGGCGGAAGGCCTTGGCGAACTGCGCCGGCTGGCGGTAGCCGACGCGGTGGGAGATCTCGCGCACGGTGAGCGTGCGGCCCTCGAGCATCTCGGCCGCGCGGCGCATGCGCACCGCGGTGAGGTGGTCGCGGAAGGTCGTGTCGCCGATCTCGGCGTAGGCGCGCTGGAGCTGGCGGCGGGACGACGCCACGCGGCGGGCGATGTCGTCGAGGGCGAGATCCTGGCCGAACTCGGCCTCGACGATGGCGCAGGCCTCGTCGAAGAGGCTCGTGCGGTGGCGGACGGTGGCGGGACGCTGCATCGGTGGTTCCTACGCCGACTTCGCAGCACCGGATCCCACACCCTGCGACGCCGTTCGTACCTGGCGCGTCGACGCTCTCGACCTGGCGGTACGCTCGCTTGCAAGAAACAGCACAAGCTCCCAGGGGGTGCAGATGCAGGTCCGAGAGGGCATGAGCACGGTGGTCCTGACCGTGGGGCCGGGGCACACGCTGCGCGCCGCCGCCCGCCTGATGGCCGAGCGGTCGGTCGGCGCGGCCGTCGTCCACGACCCCGACGCCGCCGGCCCGGGCATCGTCACCGAGCGGGACGTCCTGCGCGCGATCGGCGCCGGGAAGGACCCCGACACCGAGCTCGTCGGCGACCACCTGACGTCCGACATCGTCTACGCCGCGCCCGACTGGTCGCTGGAGGACGCGGCCCGCGCGATGGTCCAGGGCGGCTTCCGCCACCTGATCGTGCTCGACGGCGGCGACATCACCGGCGTGCTGTCGGTCCGCGACGTCGTGCGCGTCTGGACGACCGACGGGGCGACCTGCGACGTCCCGGCGGTGGGCGCCGGCGCCTGAGCGACCGCCGGGGCGACCTGCGACGCCCCGGTGGTCGGCGCCGACGCAGGCCCCGTCGCCCGTGCGGTGCTCCACCGGGCGACGGGGCGAGGGCCGGGGCGCTCAGCGCTGCTTGGCCGCGATGCGGACCGTGCGGCTCCCGACCGTCACGTCCACCCGGTAGGCGCCGCGCCGCACGCGCGGGGAGACCGCCACGCGGGTGCCACGGCGCGCGATCCGCCGCACCACCGCGTCGCCCCGACGCACCCGGACCGTCACGCGCGCCGGCCTGCCCGTCGCGCGCTCGACGACGATCCGCGGGCGCGCCGACCCGCGGCCCTCGCGCACGGTCACCGTCGTCGACCCCAGGTCGGCGGTGTGCACGCGCACCGCGGAGCGGTCCGCCTCGAGGTCACGGGCGCAGAACGGCGGGCTGATCCAGCGCTTGGCGCTGAACTCCTTCGTCTGGTCGCTCGTGCGCTCGGACCGGGGGTTGGTCGACAGCCCGTAGGTCAGGAACGTGCGCAGCTCCGGGCAGCCCGGCTTCAGGTGCACGGCCTGCATGAACGACGAGCCGTGCACGACCTCGGTGTAGCCCTTCTTCGGGTCCCAGACCGGCGTGATGACGTTGAAGAGGCCGCTGGGGCTCGGGCCGCCCTGGATCGGGATGACCTCGCCGCGGCGGGTCACCGTCTGCCCCTGGCGCAGCGTCGCGTCCAGCGGCAGCCCGGCGCCGCCGAGGTCGTTCACCGCCTGCAGCAGCGACGTCTGGACCAGCGGGTTGAGGACGTTCAGGCCCGCCGGGGTGTTGACGGGATCGCCGGCGTCGAACGCGCCCGCGAACGGGCCGGCCGGACCGGGGAGGGGGATCGGCGTGGCGCCGGTCAGCCGCGTCACGAACCGCTGCCACAGCACCGCGCCCTTGGAGTCCAGGTCGTTGCGCATGTCCCACGCCCGCAGCACCCGGCACGCCTCGCTGCCGCAGCCGGCGACGAGGTCGTCGCGCCACAGCTCCGCCGAGTACACCCGGTTGGCGAGCCCGACGGTCATGAGGTTCTGCAGGTCGAAGCCCGTGCCCTCGAGCCCGTCGGTCCCGGCGAGGCGCTGCTGGAGCTGCGTGATGCCGATCCGCGTGCGCAGCGTCCGTGCGGTGCGCTCGTCCCCGATGATCCGGCTGAAGCCCTCCAGCGGCTGCTCCGGGTTGGTCAGCCAGTAGGAGTCGTTCATGTTCGAGACGTGGTCCTCCCGGCGCAGCGTCGGCAGGTCCTTGGGGCCGAGGATGCCCGGCGCGATCGCCTCCGGATCGGTGGCGGGGCGGCAGGCGCCACGGGAGCCGTCGAGCACCGGCAGGCGCTGCAGCTGGTCCAGCGCCAGGCCGAGCACCGTGTTGCAGGCCGTGTACTTCTCGCGGCTGATGTTCGGGATCGAGCCGACGTCGGCGTAGTAGGCGTTGCCGGCCGTGTCGGCGGCGATCGTGTTGACCCACGGGATCCCGAGGTACTTCTTCAGGATGCCGTCGACCTGGTCCACGGTCTGCGCGTGGTTCATGTCGAAGAAGTGGTTCATGAGCCGGCCGAAGTTCTCCTCGTTGCCGTCGTACAGCGCGTACGCGGTCGCCGGCGTCCACGGGAAGACCGGGAGGCCGAGGATCGAGGTGAGGATCGGGCCGTGCTCGGAGGACCACAGGGTCCGCGTCCGCGGCTCGAGCGACCCGTCGGCGCGCCGGACCTGCACGGTCACGCGGTCGGCCCGCATGCGCTTGACCTTCCCGTCCTCGACGTAGGAGGTCAGCGACCCCGGCACGAGCGTCAGCTGGTACGGGACGAACCGGCGCGCCGTCGACACCGTGTGGCTCCAGGCCATGCCCTTCGTCGTGCCGATGAGGACGATCGGGACGCCGAGCAGCGACCCGCCGGTCACGTCGACCTTCCCCGGGATCGTGAGGTGCGCCTGGTAGAAGCGCTCCGGGCCCTGCCAGGGGAAGTGGGGGTTGCCGTAGAGCAGGCCGTGCCCGTCGCGGGAGCCCTTGCGGCCGATCGCGTAGGCGTTCGAGCCCAGGCCGCCGAGCCGGCGGTCGAGCTCCCCCGGGGGCGATGCCGCGCGCGGTGGCCTGCGCGTCGACCGGCCCGGTGACCGGGCGGGCCGCGGCGATGCCGTCGATCGCGACCCCCGACGAGGCGAGGATCGCCAGCGAGTGGAAGCGGCGGAACACGTCCATCGTGGTGATCGGCCGCACCCACTCCTCGCCGCGGCAGGTGGGATCGTCGACGCCGTCGCGGCCACCGATCTCGCGCAGGTGCGCGTTGTAGCCCGCGACGTAGCCCTCGATCGCCCGCCGGATCTCCGGCTTCATGCCCACCGGCGGCTCCTGCGCCACGAGCCGCTCGACCGTCCCGCGGTCCTTGATCCGCTGGTAGAAGAGGTCGGAGTTCAGGTTGTTGGCGGTCGAGCCGTTGCCGCGGATCGGGTAGCCCTTGTCGGGGCCGAACCAGCGCGAGCGCTCCCCGTTGACGGTGACGTAGGACTCCGCGAGCGTGCAGAGGGTGTCCTGCGCCAGCGCGGTCGCGTAGCCGTAGCCCAGCGACGCGTAGTCCTTCGCCTTGATGTGCGGGATGCCGAACGCGGTGCGCGCGACGGTGACGTCGTAGCGGGGGGGCGGCCGCGGCGGCGGCGGGGGACAGGAGCGCCGCGCCGGCGAGCGCGGCGACGATCGGACGGAACATGGTGCGAGCCTATGCGAACGGCGACGTTCATGTGGGACTGTCGCGCGGGGGCCCGGAACGACCGAGGGCGCCCGTGACGGGCGCCCTCGGCGAGACGACTGGTGCTGACGGTGGCGCTAGTGGTGGCCGAGGTCCGCCGGGAACGACTCGATCTCCTTGCGGGTGTCCTGGATCCAGCGGACGATCACCGCGACGGACAGGATCACGCCGAACGCGCAGACGTACCAGCTGAAGGTGATGCCCAGCAGGGCGAGCGTCGTGCCGATCGTGAGCAGCAGGGGCTGCAGGCTGCCACCGGGAAGGTGGATCTCCTCGCCGACGGGCGGGACGTTCTGCTCGTTCTCGCTCATGCGACGTAGATGTAGGCGGCGACGAAGGTCATACCGAACATGAAGAACACGACGGCGGTGGTGATGAGCCCCGACCGGACGTTCTTGCGTGCGAGCTTGCGATCCATAGGTTCCTGGAAATCTAGTGGGTGTCTCAGATCTTCGCGTCCGCGACCATCGCGGCGAAGAGCAGGGCCAGGTAGGCGAGGGAGAAGAGGTACAGCTTCAGCGCGGACTGCCGGTCGGCCCGGCGGTACAGCCGCACCGCGCCGGCGATGAACAGACCGCCGAGCACCAGCGAGGACACGAGGTAGATCGCGCCCATCCCGCCCGCGCAGAACGGGAGCTGGGTCACGGCGTACAGCAGGACCGTGTAGAGCAGGATCTGCTTGCGCGTCTCCTGCTCGCCGCGGACCGTGGGCAGCATCGGCACGCCGACCTTGGCGTACTCCTCCTTCATGAGGATGCTGAGCGCCCAGAAGTGGGGTGGGGTCCAGAAGAAGACGATCGCGAAGAGGTAGATCGCGGTGCCGCTGAGCGACCCCTCGACCGCGGCCCAGCCGACGAGCGGCGGGACGGCACCGGCCGCACCGCCGATGACGATGTTCTGCGGCGTGCGGCGCTTGAGCCACACCGTGTAGACGAACACGTAGCCGAGGAAGCCCGAGAACGACAGGCTCGCGGCGAGCACGTTGATCGTCAGCGACATCAGGACGAACGACGCGGCCGCGAGCGAGCAGCCGTAGATCAGCGCGGCGCGCGGGCTGACACGACCGGACGGGATCGGCCGGTCGGCGGTCCGCGCCATCGCGAGGTCGATGTCGCGGTCGTACCAGTGGTTGACCGCGCCCGCGCCGCCGGCGGCGAGGTAGCCGCCCAGGCAGGTCAGCAGGATCAGCCCGACCGACGGCGACCCGGCGACGAGCATCGTCGTGACCGTCGTCAGCAGCAGCAGCGACTGGACCTTCGGCTTCGTCAGCTCGAGGTAGTCCGACAGCAGCTGGCGCGCGGCGCTGGGAGCAGCGGCCGCGGCCGGGACGGTCGTGGCACGGGTCGAGGCCATGGGTGGGCGAGCCTACCGGGACGGGCAGGGACGCGCGGGGAGCTGAGCGCCCCGCGACGGTCCTACGCGGTGGCGGGCGCCTCGGCGTCGACGACCGGCGCCTTCTCGGTCTGCTGGCGCAGGACCTGCCGGCGGATGTCCTTCATCGGCTCGACCGAGCGGATGCGCGGCACGGAGTCGAAGTTGTTCACCGGCGGCGGCGAGGTCGTGTACCACTCGAGCGTGTTGCCCTTCCACGGGTCGGGCCCGGAGACCGCGCCCTTCTTCAGCGAGATCACGACGTTGATGATCGTCACGAGCACGCCGAGGGCGAGGATGAAGGAGCCGATCGTGGAGATCAGGTTGTACAGCTCGAGGTTTCCGACGTCCGGGTACTCGTAGACGCGACGGGGCATGCCGTCGAGGCCGATCGAGTGCTGGATGAGGAAGGTGACGTGGAAGCCGATGAGCATCAGCCAGAAGCTGAGCTTGCCCAGGCCCTCGCCGAGCATCCGGCCCGTCATCTTCGGGAACCAGTAGTAGATGCCGGCGAAGATCGACAGGACCGCGCCGCCGACCAGCACGTAGTGCAGGTGGGCCACGACGAAGTACGTGTCGGTCAGCTGCCAGTCGACCGGGAAGATCGCCAGGAAGATGCCGGTGATGCCGCCGATGAGGAACGTGAAGAGGAAGCCGATCGCGAACAGCATCGCGACCGTGAACTCGATCGTGCCGCGCCAGAGCGTGGCGATCCAGTTGAACATCTTCACGCCGGTCGGGACGGCGATCAGGAACGAGCTGAGCATGAAGAAGACGAGGACGATCGTCGGGCTCGGCGTCGAGAACATGTGGTGCGCCCAGACCAGGAGGCCGAGGAACGCGATGACGACGGTCGACGCGGCGATCGCCTTGTAGCCGAAGATCGGCTTGCGGCTGAACACCGGCAGGATCTCGGAGATGATCCCGAAGCCCGGCAGCACCATGATGTAGACCTCGGGGTGACCGAAGAACCAGAACAGGTGCTGCCACAGCAGCGGCGAGCCGCCCTGGGACGCGTCGTAGAAGTGGGTGCCGAAGTGGCGATCGGTCAGCAGCAGCGTGACCGCACCCGCGATGACCGGCAGCGCGAGGATCAGCAGGATCGCGTAGACGAGGATCGCCCAGCAGAACAGCGGCATGCGACCCCAGCCCATGCCGGG
Source organism: Conexibacter sp. W3-3-2 (assembly GCF_009707605.1). NCBI lineage: Bacteria > Bacillati > Actinomycetota > Thermoleophilia > Solirubrobacterales > Conexibacteraceae > Conexibacter > Conexibacter sp. W3-3-2. The sequence goes on from NZ_WLYW01000001.1 coordinate 4,822,830, forward strand.
CGCGCGCATGTTCGCGATCGTCGCGTAGAAGTTGATCGCACCGACGAGCGAGCTGATGCCCGTGAGGTGGATCAGGAAGATCCAGGCGTCGACGCCTCCGGACGGCAGGTACGTGTCGTCCGACAGCGGCGAGTAGCAGGTCCAACCGCACTCCGGCGGGGGAGAAGAAGATCGACGCGTAGAAGACGACGCCACCGGCGGTGAGCATCCAGAACGACAGCGCGTTGAGCTTCGGGAACGCCATGTCCCGGGCCCCGATCATGAGCGGCACGAAGTAGTTGCCGAAGCCGGCCATGATCGGCACGACGAACAGGAAGATCATCGTCGTCCCGTGCATCGTGAACAGCTGGTTGTAGACCTCCGGGGAGAGGAGGGTGTTGTCCGCCTGCGAGAGCTGCAGGCGGATCATGAGCGCCTCGACGCCGCCCAGGATGAAGAAGACGAACGTCGAGACCAGGTACATGATCCCGATCTTCTTGTGGTCCGTCGTGGTGACCCACGACGTCCAGCCCGTGTTCGGCTTCTCGACGCCGTGGGCGACGATCTGCGGGACGGCAGCGGTGGTGTTCGTGGCAGTGGCAGTGGCCATAAGAGCTGAGGGTCCTCGAGGGGTCAGGGCATCTCGGTGGTGGAGGCGCCCGAGCCGGCGGCGGCGCTGTCACCGGACAGCTCGCTCTCGACCTGGCGGCGCTTGACCTGGGCGGCCTTGTTGGCGTCCTGGATCGCGGTGGTCTGCTGGGCGATCCACCGCTCGTACTCGGCGGGCGGCACGGCGCGGACGCGGGCCGTCATGTTGGCGTGGTTGCGGCCGCAGAGCTCGGCGCACTGGCCCGTGTACACGCCGGGCTTGCTGATCTTGAACCAGGTGTGGTTCGTGTAGCCCGGGACGGCGTCGAACTTGCCGCCGAGGGCCGGGATCCACCACGAGTGCGCGACGTCCTGTGCGCGGATGTCGAGCGTCACCGTGGTGTCGGTGGGGACGACCATCTCCTCGTAGGCGAAGGGGTCGTTCAGCGGGTTGCCGTCGTTGTCGCCGTTGTAGGTGTAGCGCCACACGTACTGCTGGCCGTTGACCTCGATGTTGAGGCTCTTGCCGTTCGGGGGCAGGCGCTTGGTGACGCTGGCGGTCTGGACGCCGTCGGCGAGCGGGAGGCCGTTGGGCCCGGAGTTCTCCGGGTTGCGGATGTCCCCGAGCTGGACGAACGTCAGCACGGCGAGGACGACGAGGATCGCCGCGGCGCCGGCGGTCCAGCCGATCTCCAGGCGCGTGTTGCCGTGGATCTGCGCGGCGACCGCGCCCTTGCGGGCCCGGTACTTGTAGATCGAGTAGAACAGCGCGCCCTCGACGACGACGAAGATGATGACGGCGATGACGAGGACGAACTTGTAGAGATCGTCGATCTTGTCGGCGTTCGGAGAGCCACCGTCCTCCGGCGTGAGGAGGTCGGCGGAGGCGGTCCCCGAGAGGACCAGCGTCAGGCCGAAGATGGCGAGCAGCGCCAGGACGAGCGTCCGGCGGCGGGTGGAGATCAGGTTCATGGCACTCACGGCGGCGGGGATATTAGTTGGTGATCGGCCGGATCGAGTCCTGCCTGGCGCCCTAGCGACCCGAGAAGGCGGGCGGGCGCTTCTGCGCGAAGGACATGCCACCCTCGATGAAGTCGGCCGTATCGGCCATCTCCTGCTGGATGTCGGCCTCCAGGGCCAGCTGCGCGGTGAGGCTGTGCATCGCGTGCGCGTTGAGCTGGCGCTTGGTCCCGGCGTAGGACCGGGTCGGCCCGGTGGCGAGGCGCTCCAGGAGCTTCTCGGCCTCGGGCATGAAGCTCGCGTCGTCGTGGACGCGGTTGACGAGGCCCCACTCCAGGGCCTGCGCGGCGGGGACCTTCTCCCCGAGCATCGCCATCTCGGCGGCGCGGGCGGCGCCGATGCGCGCCGGGACGAAGAGGGAGGAGCCGCCGTCGGGCACGAGCCCGATGTTGACGAACGCGAGCAGGAAGTAGGCGCTCTCGTGCGCCACGACGAGGTCGCCGGCGAGCGCGATGCCCAGCCCGACCCCGACGCAGGGCCCGTTGACGGCGCTGACGACCGGCTTGGGCATCGAGCGCAGCGTCTCGATGATCGGGTGGTAGCGGTCGTGCAGCGTCTTGCGGAGGTCCGGCCGGCCGTTCTCGGTCACCGGCACCGGGTCCTCGGTGTCCTGGAAGGACATGAGGTCGGCTCCGGAGGAGAACGCGCGCCCCGCCCCGGTGAGCATCACCGCGCGGATCTCGTCGTCCTGCGCGGCGGCCGTCAGCTCCTGCTGGAGCTCCCGCGCCAGCGCGCCGTTGAAGGCGTTCAGGGCCTCCGGCCGGTTGAGCTCGATCTTCAGCGCGGAGCCGTTGCGGTAGGTCCGCACCGTCGGGGTCTCCTGCGCGAGCACGTAGTCGCTCATGGGCGCGCATCCTATGGACCGTAGGATCGCCGTGTGTCGCGCCCCGTCATCGGCATCACGTCCTCGGTCGAGCCCATCCGCTACGGCGCCTGGAACGAGCCCGCCGCGTTCAACCCGTCCGTCTACCACGAGGCCGTGCAGCGCGGTGGCGGGCACGCGCTGATGCTCGTGCCCGACCCCGCCTACCGCGACGATCCCGACGAGGTGCTCGACCTCCTCGACGGCTTGCTGCTCACCGGCGGCACCGACGTCGACCCCGCGTCCTACGGGGCGCAGCGCGACCCGGCGGTCACCGTCACCACGCCGGAGCGCGACGCCTACGAGCTCGCGCTCGCCCGCCGGGCGCTGGAGCGCGACCTGCCGCTGCTGGGGATCTGCCGCGGCATGCAGGTGCTCAACGTGGCGCGTGGAGGCTCGCTCGTGCAGCACCTCCCCGACGTGCTCGGCACCGAGGAGCACCGGCGGACCGTCGGCGCGTGGGCGGGCAACGAGCACGAGGTCGCGCTCGAGCCCGGCTCGGCGGCGGCGCGGCTGGCGGGGGAGACCGTGCACCGGACCTTCTCGCACCACCACCAGGCGGTCGACGCGCTCGGCGCCGGCCTCGTCGTCAGCGGTCGGGCGCCGTTCGACGGCCTCGTCGAGGCGATCGAGGACCCGGGGCGCCGGCTCGCGGTTGGGGTGCAGTGGCACCCCGAGGTCGATCCCGGGAGCCCGGTCGTCGCCGCGTTCGTGCGCGAGGTCGCCGCGCTGCGCGACGCGCAGGCGGCCGTCAGGCCGCGACCGCCGCGGCGCTGACGCCCTGCCGGGCGCGGTGCACGAGCGCCTTCGAGGCCCCGGGGGTCACGCCGAGGCTCGCCGCGACGTGGACGTGCGAGTGGCCCTCCAGCTCGTGGCGCACGAGCGCCAGCCGCTGGCGCTCGGGCAGCGCCCGGACGTGGGCGACCACCTCGCGGACCGCCTCGCGCCGCGCCAGCACGTCGTGGGGGTCGCCGCTGCGGTCGGACAGCAGCGCCCCGAGGTCGTCGAGGCCGACGGTCGAGCGGTTCGTGCGGCTGCGCAGCCGGTCCAGGCAGGCGTTGCGGACGATCGTGTAGAGCCACGCCTTCAGCGTGATCTCCCGGTCCGGGTCGGCGCGCAGGGCGCGCAGCGCGCGGACGAACGCGTCCTGGACGCACTCCTCGGCGTCGTGGTGCGCGCCCCCGAGCAGGTTGCGGGCGTAGCCCAGTAGCGCGTGGGCGTAGCGGGCGTGGATCGCCTCGAACGCGCCGTGGGCGCCGTCGCGCACGGCGGCGACGAGCTCCTCGTCGGTGGCGGTGCGGGCGGTGGTGGGGTGCAGCAGCAGGGTGGTCACGGTGGTCGTCCTTCGTCGCGTCGGGTGGTGGAAGCAGCTTCCGCCCGCACGCCCTCCCGTCCCAGGCACCCCGGGGTCACACCTCCCACCCCCGGGGTGGCGGGATCCCACACCCAGGTGTGGAGGTGGCCGGACGCTGTGCGACCCTTGCCGCATGCCCGATCGCTCGCCGCTCGCCGCGCACGCCGCCTCGCCGGCCGAGCTCCGCGCGCGGATCGACGCGGAGCGGCTCGGGCGCCCGTTCCTCGTGCTGCGCGACGGCGAGGGCGCGCAGACGCTCGTCGAGCTCGACGGCGCGCGGGAGCGGCTCAGCCTCGGCCGCGGCACGACCTGCGACGTCGCCCTGGGCTGGGACGACGAGGTGAGCCGCCTGCACGCCGAGCTCGAGCTGATCGCCGGCGAGTGGACGATCAGCGACGACGGCCTCTCGCGCAACGGCACCTACGTCAACCAGCAGCGGATCAGCGGCCGGTACCGGCTGCGCGACGGCGACGTCGTGCGGGTCGGCCGCACGCTGCTGGCCTACCGGCGGCCGGAGCTGGAGGAGTCCCGGCCGACCCAGGTCGCCAGCGACGGCGCGGCGCCCGCCGAGCTGTCGGCGACCCAGCGCCAGGTCCTGCTCGCGCTCGCGCGCCCGTACAAGCACGACGAGTTCGCCGTCCCGGCCACCAACCAGGAGATCGCCGACGCGCTGCACCTCAGCGTCGACGCGGTCAAGGCGCACCTGCGCGGCCTGTTCCAGCGGTTCGGGATCGAGCACCTGCCGCAGAACCAGAAGCGCTCCCGGCTCGTGGCCGAGGCGCTGCAGCGCGGCGTCATCGCCGTCCGCGACCTCTGACGGTCAGGGCACGCGGATCTCGGCGACCGTGCCGTCCTGCGGCGACACGACCCAGACGCGGTCCCCGCGGGCCGAGAGCGCGGCGGGCCGTCGCCCCACCCCGTCGATCGGCTCGCCGACGACCTCGCTGCTGCGCGGGTCGATCCGCGTGACGGTGTCGTCGAGCTCGTTGGTCACCCAGACGCCCCCCGCCCCGTAGGCGACGCCCCGCGGCGCGGTGCCCACGCGGACGCGGTCGCGGTCGGTGGCGTCGTCGACCGCGATCCGCGTCACCGAGCCCTCGGCGCTGTTGGCGACCCAGACGCTGCCGCCGCCCACGGCGACGCCGCGCGGCATCCGGCCCGTGGAGGACCGCCGCTGCGCGCCCGTGCGCGCGTCGATGCGGGTGACGGTCTCGCTGCCGCGGCCGGTGACCCAGACCGCGCCCGCGCCGACGTCGAGGTCCTGGACCCCGCCGCGCACGGCGATCGACTGCTGCGTGCCGCTGGAGGGGTCGATCTTCACGACGGTCTCGACCATGTCCGGCGAGACCGGGGCGCTGCCGCGGATGCCGACCCAGACGGCGCCCTCGCCGGTCCGCACGCGCACCGGCTCCCCGGCGGGCAGCCGCACGGTCGCCGCGCCGGTCCGCACGCCGCTGCGGTCGCTCAGCTGGATCAGCGAGTTCGTGCCGTTCTTGACGACCCAGATCCGCCCGAGGCCCGCCGCGACGCTCTGCGCGCCCGGGCCGATCTCGGGCTGGCGGTCGCCGCGGCGGTCGCGGTCGCCGTCGACGAGGCTCATGCGGCGGTCGGGGTTGCTGACGATCCACACCAGCCCGCGCGGCCCGGCGGCCACGTCGTTGGGCCGCGAGCCCGCGCTGAGCGTCGCCGTCACCCGCGCGACCCGCGGTCGGTCCGTGGTCGTCGTGGTGGACCCGGTCGTCGCGGTCCGCGGCGTGGTCGGCTCGTCGCCGTCGCCGAGCAGCAGCGCGGCGCCGATCCCGCCCGCCGCCAGCAGCACGGCCGCGGCCGCGGCGATCGCGACGGGGCGACGGGCGCCGCCCGCGCGCCCGCCGGTCGCGGTCGGGCCGGCGGCGGTCGGACCCGTGGGCGTCACCTGGTCGGTGGCCGGGGTGGGAGGACCGCCGGGGACGCGATCGGTGGCCGGGGTGCCGGTCCGGGTCGCGTCCGGGTCGGTCGCGGGGGCCGGCGGCTGCGGGGCGGCGGTGGGCCGGTCGTCGCGCCCCTGCGGCGCGGCCGCCCCGGTCGCCACGACGCGGCCGGCGGCGGCGGCGAGGTCCGCGCGGCCGTCGGCGGCGGCGAGGGCCGCCCGCCCGAGGTCGCCCGCGGAGGGGAAGCGCTCGGCCGGGTCCTTCGCCAGCGCGCGGGCGACCACCGCGTCGAACGCGGGGGAGAGGCCCTCGACCACCAGCGGTGGCGGGTCGTCGTGCAGGTGCGCCCACATCGTCGCCTCGTCGGAGTCCCGCCGGTACGGCGCCTCGCCGCTGAGGGCGTGGTGCAGCACGCATCCCAGCGCGTACACGTCGGTGCGGGCGTCGACGCGCTCGCCGCGGATCTGCTCGGGCGCGACGTAGCCGAGCGTGCCGACCCAGCCGCCCGGCCGGGTCTGGCCGCCGGCGGAGTCCACGCGCTTGGTCAGGCCGAAGTCGGTCAGGTACGCGTGGTCGCCCTCCCCGAGCAGGACGTTGGCGGGCTTGACGTCCCGGTGCACGACGCCGCGCGTGTGGGCGGCGTCGAGCGCCGCGCCGACCTGGCGGACGATCTGGGCGGCCCGCGGCCCGCTGAGCGGGCCCTCCCGCCGCACGAGCGTCCGCAGGTCGTCGCCCTGCACGAACCGCATCGCCAGGTACAGGACGCCGTCCTCCTCGCCCGCGGAGAACACGGGGATGACGTTCGGGTGGTCCAGCGACGCCGCCACGCGGGACTCGCGGATGAACCGCTCGCGGAACGACGGGTCCTCCGCCAGCGAGGGCGCGATGAGCTTCAGCGCGACGGTGCGGTCGAGGTCCAGCTGGCGCGCGCGGTAGACGACGCCCATGCCGCCGCGCCCGGCGACCCCGAGGATCTCGTGGCCCGCGAAGAGCGTCCCGTGTGGCAGTTCGGTGGGCGTCACGCGCCCGTTCTACCCCAGGAGCCCGTCGTCACGCAGCCACGCCTCGGTCCGGCGCATGCCCTCGGCCAGGTCGACGCGGGGCTCCCAGCCGAGCAGGTCGCGCGCCGCCGTGTTCGGGTACGCGCCCCGGCGCGTGATGTACGTGAGCGCCTGGCGGGTGACGTCCGGGGTGCCGCCCGTCCGGCGCGCGACGGTCTCGAACGCCAGCGCGGCGGCGCGCAGCAGCGGCGCCGGGAGGGTCCGCACCGGGCCCTGGCCGAGCATCCGCGCGTAGTGGCCGAAGAACTCGCGCGCGGTGACCGGGGAGCCGTCGTGGGCCGTGACCGCGCGGCCGCCCGCGTCCGGGTGGCGCAGCGCGAGGACGACGCAGTCCACGAGATCGTCGACGTAGACCGGGGTCAGGATGCCGCCGCCGTCGCCGGGCAGCACGAAGCGCCCGGCGCGCAGCATCCGCACGGGCCGGCTCGTCCACGGCTCGGAGTGCGGGCCGTAGACGTCCCCGGGACGGACGACCGCGGCCCCGCGCCCGAGCGCGAGCAGGTGCGAGGCCGTCTTCGTGTCCACGTAGGGCGCGCCGCACACGCGGGCAGGCGCGTCCTCGGAGGCGAGGTCGCCCCGGAACTCGTAGCCCCACGTCGCCACCGACGACAGGTGCACCACGCGGCGCACGCCCGCCGCCTGCGCGGCGTCCAGCACGGTGCGCGTGCCGCCGACGTTCACGCGCACGAAGTCCGCCATCGCGCCCCAGTCCGACACGAGCGCCGCCGTGTGGATCACGCCGTCGGCGCCCTCCACCGCGGCGGCGACGCCGGCCGGGTCGGTGACGTCGGCCGCCCGGAACGTCGCCCCGGTCGCCTGCACGCGGTCCGCGACGGCGGGGGAGCGGTCCAGGCCCACCACCTCGTCGCCGTCGGCCACCAGCCGACGGCACAGGGCCGCGCCGATGAACCCGCCCGCGCCCGTGACCACGATGCGCCGACCCTCTGCGCCCTCGCGCGTCCCGTCGTCCATGGCCGAACCTATACTGGCCGCGCCGTGCGCGTGTCGAGCGCCATCAAGGCGGCAGCCTGGGGAGCGGTGGTCGCCGGAGTCGCGGCGCCGCTCGTCCGTCGCAGGCTGCGCCTGCCCCCGCCGGTCGTCACCGCGACGGCCGCGGCCGCCCCCGTGGCGGTCTGCGTCGCGCTGCCCCGCAGCCGGGGTCGCGACGTCGCCACCTGCGTGCTGCAGATGTGGGCGTACATCGCGACCTACGAGATGCCCGCCGACGACCCCGAGCGCCAGGCGCAGCGGGTGCGGATCGACTACCCGGTGCGGATCGACCGCGTCATCGGCCTGGGCGAGCTGCCCGGCGTGCGCCTCCAGCGGGCGCTGGGGCGGGAGGGCGTCGTGCGTCCGGCCGAGCAGGCGCTCGTCTGGACCCACTGGCTGTGGTTCCTCGTCCCCCACGGAACGGTCGCCTATCTCTTGGTGCGACACCCCGAGCGGTTCCCGGCCGGGGCGGCGAGGATGTACGGCGTGTTCGACCTCGGCCTGATCGGCTACTGGGCGATCCCCACCGCACCGCCGTGGTACGCGGCGCAGGAGGGTCGCGCGCCCGCGATGCGGCGCATGATGGTCGAGCACGGCGAGGAGTTCTGGAAGGACGGGTGGGGGCCGCTGTACGGTTTCCTCGGAGGAAATCCGCTGGCCGCCATGCCGTCCCTGCACTTCGCCACATCCGTGATGGCCGCCCGGCTCCTGGCGGAGACCGGCCGGGTCGCGGGCACGGTCGGCTGGACCTACGCGCTGACCCTGGGGTTCGGCCTGGTCTACCTCGGGGAGCATTACGTCGTGGATCTCCTCGCGGGCCTGGGGCTGGCGGAGGGCGTGCGGCGCGTCGGCCCGCGCGCCGGACCTGCGCTGCGCGCGTTCTCGCGCGGGGTGCAGCGGCTGGAGGCCGCCGCCCACCCATGAGCCAGGGCGAGCAGCCACCGGTCGGCGACGTGCCGCCGGCCCCGGACCTGCCGCCCGCGGCGCCCGACCCGGTCGTCCCCGAGCCCCCGGCGCCGACGGCCGCCGCCGCCCCACCCGCGCCGCCGCACGTCCCGGCGGCCGGCCCGGTCCGGCCCGCGCGGACCCAGCCGCAGCTCGGCGGCATGGGCGTCAAGGACGCGCCGCGCGTCGCGGCCGAGCTCGCCGGCGAGGCCCTGTCGACCGCCGAGCTCGACGACGACCACCTCGACGAGGAGATGCCGCGGGTCCAGTTCGACCGGCGCTCCCTGATCCTCGGGGTCGTCTTCATCCTCGGGGCCGTCGCGTTCTTCTACTTCGTGCTGCCGCAGCTCAGCGGCCTGGAGGACACCTGGAACCGGCTCGGCGACGGCGATCCGTGGTGGCTGGCGCTCGCGTTCGCGTTCAGCGTCCTGTCGTTCGCCGGGTACGTCGGGCTGTTCCAGGGCGTCTACGTCACGGGCGAGGCACGGCACCGCATCGGCTACCGCGAGAGCTACCAGATCACCATGGCCGGGCTGGCGGCCACGCGGCTGTTCGCGGCGGGCGGCGCCGGCGGGATCGCGCTGACCGCCTGGGCGCTGCGACGTAGCGGCATGTCACGGCGCGACGTGGCGGACCGCTCGATCGCGTTCCTCGTGCTCACCTACGCCGTGTACATGGCGGCGCTCGTGCTCTGCGGCTACGGGCTGCGCTGGAACCTCCTGGAGGGTCCGGCGCCGTTCGGGGTCACCGTGATCCCGGCGGTCTTCGGGCTCGCGGTGATCACGATCGCGCTGCTGATGACGTTCGTCCCGGCGGACGTCGAGCGGCGGTTCGAGCGCTGGGCGGGCGGTTCGGGCCGGCTGTCGCGGGTCGCCGTGCGGCTGTCGACGGTGCCCGCGGCGATCTCCTCCGGCGTGCGCATCGCGCTGCGGCACATCGGGCGCCGGGACCCGGCGCTCGTCGGCGTCATCGCCTACTGGGGCTTCAACATCGCGATCCTGTGGGCGTGCTTCCACGCCTTCGGGGAGGCGCCGCCGTGGGCGGTCATCGTGATGGCGTACTTCGTCGGGATGCTCGGCAACCTGCTGCCGCTGCCCGGCGGTGTCGGCGGGGTGGACGGCGGGATGATCGGGGCGTTCGTCGCCTTCGGCGTCGGCGGGTCGCTGGCGCTCGTCGCCGTGCTCGCCTACCGCGTGTTCGCGTTCTGGCTGCCGACGATCCCCGGGATCGTCGCCTACTTCCAGCTGCGGCGAACGGTCGCCGGCTGGCGCGAGCAGCGAGCCGATGGCGCGCCGGCGCTCGACGGGGCGCAGACGGCGTGAGCGGCGTCCGGACCGCTGGACCGGTCCGGTACTATACAAAGTGAAGTGACCTCGGAAAGCGGACGGAGCACCATGGCGGACATCGAGAACGTGATCATCATCGGCAGCGGCCCGGCGGGCTACACCGCGGCGCTCTACACGGCGCGCGCGAACCTCGAGCCGCTCGTCATCGAGGGGTTCGCCTGGGGCGGCCTGCTGCAGCAGACCACCGAGGTCGAGAACTACCCCGGCTTCCGCGACGGCATCGACGGCCCCGCGCTGATGCAGACGATGCGCGACCAGGCCGAGCGGTTCGGCACCCGGTTCGTGACCGATCTCGCCGAGGAGGTCCGGTTCGCGCAGGAGCCCGGCGGCATCCACGTCGTGAAGGTCGGCGACGACGAGCACCGCGCGCGCACCGTCATCCTCGCGATGGGCGCGGAGCACAAGAAGCTCGGCGTCCCGGGGGGAGGAGGAGCTCTCCGGCCAGGGGATCTCCTACTGCGCCACCTGCGACGCCGCGTTCTTCCGCGACAAGCCGATCGTGATCGTCGGCGGTGGCGACTCCGCGATGGAGGAGGCGATGTTCCTCGCGAAGTTCGGCTCGAAGGTCACCGTCGTGCACCGGCGTGACGAGTTCCGCGCCTCGAAGATCATGCTCGACCGCGCCCGCCAGATCGAGAACATCGAGTGGCGCACGCCGTACCACGTCGACGCGTTCCTCGAGGGGGACGGACCGTTCGAGCGGATCGCGCGGCTCAAGCACGCCGAGACCGGCGAGATCGAGGAGCTCCCGATGGGCGGCGCGTTCATCGCGATCGGCCACGAGCCCCAGTCCGAGCTCGTCCGCGGGCAGATCGACGTCGACGACGAGGGCTACGTGAAGGTCGAGGGCCGCTCGACCCGCACGAACCGGCCGGGCGTGTTCGGCGCCGGCGACCTCGTCGACCACACCTACCGGCAGGCGATCACCGCGGCCGGCAGCGGCTGCCAGGCGGCGCTGGACGCCGAGTGGTACCTCCGCGACACCCCGCAGGTCGAGACGCCCGCCGCGCTCGCGCAGGCCGGGGACGACCTCGCCGAGGCACAGTGGAGCGCTCCCGCCCAGTGAGGAAGTAGGGTCGGTCGGGCGTGAGCCCGACCACCCGGACCGATCTGCCCACCCGACCGCTGGAGGCGGTCGACGACGCCTGGGCGACCTGGCCGCGCGGGGACCGTCCCGCCGCGCTGCGGGCCGCCGCGACGGAGGTTCGGGCGCGGCTGACCGCGGCCGCCCCGGTCGCCGCCGTGCGGACGCTCGACCTCGTGGTCGAGCCGCTCCCCGCCGGCACGGTGATCCCCGGCGTGCGGCGCGCACCGGTGCGCACCGTGCCCGTCGTGCACCGGCTCGTCGTCGTGCGGTTCACCGACCTGGCCGGCGCCGATCGCGTGCTCGTCTGGGACCCGCGGGTGCCCGACTCGCCCGCCGCCGACGGCGCGACGCTGCCCGCCGCCCTCACCCGTCCGGACACCGTCACCAGCGCGCTGCACCTCCTGGGCCTGACGCCGGAGGACGTCGACGTCTGCGGCATCGGCCACCTCCACGGCCAGGACCCACGGCTGCTGCTGGGCACCGAGGTGCCGATCGGCACCGACCGTGCCGTCCGGGCGCCGCTGCTGCCGCGCGCCGAGGTGCTCGTCGCGCGCGCGGAGACCGACACGCTGCGCGCTCCGCACCCCTCGCAGCGGCCGCGCTACGCCGGCGCGATGCACGGCGTGCGCACCGACCTCCTGCGCGAGACGGAGGGCTCGCTGCTGCTCGGCGAGGGCGTCGCGGTCCTGCAGACGCCCGGCCACACGGCCGGGCACCGCTCGCTCGCGCTCGCCACCCGCGAGGGCGTCTGGGTCGTCTCCGGCAACGGCCACGTCGCGGACGCCTGGCACCCGCACCTGTCGCGCTCGCCCGGCCTGCGCGAGCGCGTCGAGGCGACCGGCCAGGAGGTGCTCGTCGGGGCCGACGCGGAGAGCGCGCTGGACCAGCACGACAGCATGGTGCTCGAGCGTGCCGTCGCCGACGCCCACCGCACCGACCCGCGGTGGCGGACCGTGCTCCCGGTCGCCGAGCTCGTGCCCGCGCCGCGCGCGTGGTCGCTGCGCGGCGCGTTCCTGCTCGGCGGCGTCAACGCCGGCGTGCTGCGCCCCGCCTAGGCGCTCACCGGGCGACCCAGCGGGTCGCGCGCCAGCCGGGCCACGACGCGGACCTCGAGGTCACGGGCCGCGTCGGCCCCGCAGGTGGCCCGGACGCGGTCGGCGAGCGCGCCCGGGTCCGGCGTGGCGTCCGCGGCGGCCTGCACCAGCAGCGCGTCCGCGGTGGCGACCGCTGCGGCGACGGCCGGGTCGCCGAGGGCGGCGTCCTGCGCCCGCAGCGGCCCCACGGGACGGCCGTCGTCGTCGGTCCAGCCGTCCCAGCGACGGCCGAGGACCACGAGCCGCCCGTCCTCGTCCCGGAGCCCGAGGTCGCCGCTCGTCGCGTCGGCGGGGCCCGCGCGGAGCGGTGAGCGGGCGTCGATCCGGCCGACCGTCCCGCGGCCGACCGCGGTGCCGTCCGGCCCGCGCACGGTCACCTCGACGCCCTGCAGCGGGAGGCCCGCGGTGCCCGGGTCGGCCGTGAGCGCCTCGCGGTGCAGCAGGGCGACGGGGCCGAGCTCCGCGGTCGCGTAGAGGGGGGCGACCGACTCCTCGCCGAGCAGATCGGCCGCGGCGAGCCGGTGGGGGAGCGGCAGGTGGTCCCCGGCGACGAGCAGCGCGTCGAGCGCCGTGGTGTCGGCCGCCTCGAGCGTCGCGGCCGGGAGCGCGAGGATCGCCGCGAGGTCGGCGGGCGTCAGCACGGCGGTCCCGGGCTCGTGGGTCCCGAGGGCGTCGAGCCAGTCCTGCGGGCGCCCCGACGGCACGATCGTCAGCTCGCCGCCCGCGAGCGCGGCGACGTTCGCGTGCAGCAGCGTGGCCGGAAGCCAGGGCGCGGCGGCGAGCAGGTGGCCGCGGCCCTGCCGGTGCCCCGCCCGCACGAGCAGGTCCCCGGCGACGGTGGCCAGGGCAGTCGCGTCGGTGTGGGTGTCGTCGCGCTCCAGCAGCCGGGTCGGCATGCCCGCGGTGGCGAGCACCGTCCGCGGGGCGGTGCGGAAGCCGCTGAGCGGCCGCGTCCCCGCGGGGGCGCCGGCGACGAGCGCGGGGAGGTCCTCCTCGAGCGTGAGGGCGCCGGTGGGCGGCCCGTCGCCGGCCGCGGCGAAGACCACCGCCGGGTCGGCGGGCGCGGGGTCGGCACCCGGCGGCAGCAGGACCGGCACCGCGCCGAGCTTCGCGAGCGCGAGGACGAGGTCGAGCAGCTCCAGCCGCGGGCGCGCGAGCAGGATCGCGACGCGGGCTCCGTGGCCGACCCCGTGACGGTCGGCGAGCACGGCGGCGAGGGCGCCCGCCTGCTCGTCCCACGCCGCGCGGGTGCGGGTGCGGCCCGAGCCGTGCTCGCGCAGGACGACCTGGTCGGGGGCGGCGGCCGCGAGGGCCTCGAGGGTGCCGGGGCGCGGCTGGGCCATGGCCGGGACGCTACCCGGGGCGCCGCCGTGGCGCGGGCCGGCCGCGGGGCGCCGCCGTCAGCGCCGCGGGCCGGGGCGGGACGTGCCCGCGGCGGCGCCGAGCGGACCGCCGACGCCCGTGCGGACGATCGGCACGACGGTCGGATAGGTGAACTGGTGCGTGGGTGTGGCGTCCATGGAAGGCCCCCGAGGACGGAGCTCGGGCGCCCCGTGGCGCCCGCCGATGCTCCGGAGTACGGCACGACGGGCGCCGTTCCTCCCTGCGGCGCGGTGCGATTGCGCAGCTTCCGCCCGAAAGGCGGTGCAGTTCGGGCCGGACGGCGGTCCGTCGTAGCGTCGTGCGCGTCAATGGACCCAGACGTGCGGTAGGCCGGGCAGGGACGACCGACACGCTCGACCCGACCATCGCCGTCAGACCAGACCGGGAGGCCTGGATGAGCTTCGCTCTCGTCGTCATCGCCCTGCTGATCATCGTGCCGTTCGTCCTGCTCGTCGTCGACCTCGGACGCCGGGGAGGCAGCCCGACCGACCGGTCGGTCGGCGCCGCCGGCACGCCGCGCGACCGCACCGGGCAGGGCCAGGGGATGGTCCACCGCCCGCGCTCCTGAGCGCCGCTCACCCCGGCAGCCGCGGGGGCAGCGCGCCCTCGACGCCGAGCAGCAGCTCCTTGCGCTCCGTGCCGCCCGTGTAGCCGCCCAGGCCGCCCGCGGCCAGGACGCGGTGGCACGGGACGACGATCGGGATCGGGTTCTGACCCAGGGCGTTCCCGGTCGCCCGGGCCGCCTTCGGGTTGCCGGCCGCCGCGGCGACCCGCCCGTAGGTCGAGGTCTGCCCGAACGGGATCGCCGCCGTGGCCCGCAGCACCCGGCGACCGAACGCGACCACGAGCGTCCAGTCCAGCGGGACCGCGAACGCGGTCCGGTGGCCGTCGAAGTACTCCTCCAGCTCGCGGCGCAGCGGATCGAGACGGGCCGGCGCCGCGAGCACCCGGG